>OY781067.2:0-4977500 GCA_963676265.2 uncultured Draconibacterium sp. | reverse complement strand
CATGGAGTCGGGTTGCAGACTCCAATCCGAACTGGGATCGGCTTTAGGGATTGGCATCCTGTCACCAGGTAGCTGCCCTTTGTACCGACCATTGTAACACGTGTGTAGCCCTGGACATAAGGGCCGTGCTGATTTGACGTCATCCCCACCTTCCTCTCACCTTACGGTGGCAGTCCCGCTAGAGTCCCCAGCATGACCTGATGGCAACTAACGGTAAGGGTTGCGCTCGTTATGGGACTTAACCCGACACCTCACGGCACGAGCTGACGACAACCATGCAGCACCTTGTAAGAAGTCCCGAAGGAAAAGACTGTTTCCAATCTATGCATCCTACATTTAAGCCCAGGTAAGGTTCCTCGCGTATCATCGAATTAAACCACATGTTCCTCCGCTTGTGCGGGCCCCCGTCAATTCCTTTGAGTTTCAACCTTGCGATCGTACTCCCCAGGTGGATCACTTAATGCTTTCGCTCAGCCGCTTACTGTGTATCGCAAACAGCGAGTGATCATCGTTTACGGCGTGGACTACCAGGGTATCTAATCCTGTTCGCTCCCCACGCTTTCGTGCCTCAGCGTCAATAATGGCTTAGTAAGCTGCCTTCGCAATTGGCGTTCTGTGTCATATCTATGCATTTCACCGCTACACAACACATTCCGCCTACCTCAACCATATTCAAGACCTTCAGTATCAATGGCAATTTTACCGTTAAGCGGCAAGATTTCACCACTGACTTAAAGGTCCGCCTGCGCACCCTTTAAACCCAATAAATCCGGATAACGCTTGCATCCTCCGTATTACCGCGGCTGCTGGCACGGAGTTAGCCGATGCTTATTCCTATACTACCGTCAAATCCCTACACGTAGGTACCATTCTTGGTATAGAAAAGCAGTTTACAACCCATAGGGCCGTCATCCTGCACGCGGGATGGCTGGTTCAGGCTTGCGCCCATTGACCAATATTCCTCACTGCTGCCTCCCGTAGGAGTCTGGTCCGTGTCTCAGTACCAGTGTGGGGGATAATCCTCTCAGAACCCCTAAAGATCGTTGCCTTGGTGAGCTATTACCTCACCAACTAGCTAATCTTACGCATGCCCATCTTGTACCGTCGAAACTTTAATCACTAAACCATGCGATTCAGTGATACTATGAGGTATTAATCCACGTTTCCATGGGCTATCCCTCTGTACAAGGAAGGTTGCATACGCGTTACGCACCCGTGCGCCGCTCTCATCACCCGAAGGTGAATCCCGCTCGACTTGCATGTGTTAAGCCTCCCGCTAGCGTTCATCCTGAGCCAGGATCAAACTCTCCATTGTAAATATAAAAAGTTTAAATATCTTTCGCTCCAGGTTTACTTGTCTCTCAGAAATTAACAAAGTTGTTTTAAATTAACCTTGCTTTTTTGTGCTTCAAAATTTTAAAGAACTTGCGTAAAAAAACCAGCACCTTAATTTTTACTCTCAATGCCGGCCATTCACTTTTCTATATCTTACTCTGGCTCTTCTCCTAATCCAATCTCTCTGCCAGAACTCGTTTCCCTTTCAACGGGGCGACAAAGGTAATTACTTTTTCAAAACCTCCAAAACTTTTTCGCTTTTTTTTGAAACTTTTTTAGCAAAGTTTCATGCCGTTTTGACCGTGATTTATACAACCGTTTTACCGGCTGTTTTGTTCACTCGTAACTCTTTCATCATGTCCCCTGAACGTTGCTCCTTTTCAAAAGCGGGTGCAAAGGTAATTGCTTTTTTCAATCCTCCAAAACATTTTTTCATTTTTTTGAAATTTTATTTTTGAAGTCTTTCCGGCCGATCGCTAAACTCCTACAACTCGCGCTGTAATGCTAACTATTCAACCTGCATCATTTTCCCTTTGAACGCTGCTCCCTTTAAAAGCGGCTGCAAAGGTAAATATGTTTTTCGCTTCTCCAAATACTTTCTAAAGTTTTTTCGAAACTTTTTCCAGAACCGTCCAGCCAGGTAAAAGACATAAATCTCTACACCAACTGTCGGATCCCCTCTGCCGTTCCTATTTACAGTCTTTCTATGAACTATCGCCTCTCTCAAAGCGGCTGCAAAAGTAAACAAGACTTTTTTACTTCCAAACTTTTGAGAACATTTTTTAGCACTTTTTTCAGCCTTTTTTATCAATACTCTGTGTATCAGCCTACATGTATTTCCCTTAAAAACGGACTTTGTATTACGGAAACAAAAATACAGGGTTACACTTAACTTCAAAAATGTGTAAACAATGCTCGTCATTCTATAAAAAACATATAAAAAAGCCCTGTTCCATTTCGAAACAGGGCCAATATTATTTATGTAACTAAACGACTTTATTTCAAAAATAATTCGATTACAGGAATCTCAACATTTGGTTTGTTAACAGGAAGCAACAGATTTATATCGTTTTCTTTTGTTTCCTGACTCACCCAATGTCCGTATGGTTTTCCGATTTTTATTTCAGAAGCATCGTGCAAAAACTGCGCATATTTCACTTTATCGCCCATATCCGGCATTAAAAAGTTCTGCAACGGATAATCGAGAAGGTGTACATATAAACGATTTGTTTCGGGATTGTATGTTAACAATGTGTTATCCGGCGCAACAAATTCGTCGGGAGCCTGTGTGCATCCATAAATAGAACGACTGTTATATTTCATCCACTCTCCCATTCCTTCAAGTGCATTATCGGCACGCTCATCGAAAGTTCCACGGGCTGTTGGCCCAACATTTAATAACAAGTTACCTCCTTTGCTTACCGATTCGATTAAAAGAACCAATAATTGCTTATTGTCTTTCCAGGTATGTTCATCGCGATAATATCCCCACGAGCCGGAGAAGGTCTGACAAGTTTCCCAGGGAATTCGCACCCCGTTTTCTTCAGGCCACTTTTGAACTTTAAACTGTTCGGGTGTGGTAAAATCCCAACCACCCCAGTAATCTTTTATATCTGCACGGTCGTTTACAATTATTTCAGGTTGTAACTTGCGTACCATTTTCAACAACTCAACCGATCCCCAGTCGTCGTGACCTTTACCAAACTCGCCGGGAAAAGAATAATCCAACCAAAGAATATCGATTTTTCCATAGTTAGTTAGAATCTCGCGAACCTGGTTTTTCAGATACTCACGATAAATACTCATGTCGCGATCTTTATTCAATTTGTCGTACTCTTCCTTTGAATTAGCACTTTGCGGATGCACCCGGTCGATGGTATACTCAGGATGATGCCAGTCGATTAAGGAATAATAAAAACCAATTCCCAGCCCCTCGGCCCGGAAAGCATCCACCCATTGTTTTATAATGTCTTTCCCGTAAGGTGTATTCATTACATTATAATCGGTGTATTTCGATGCAAACATATTAAAGCCTTCGTGATGCTTTGTAGTAATAACCGCATACTTCATTCCAGCGGCTTTTGCCTTTTTTGCCCAATCTGCCGGATCGAAAAGATCAGGATTGAAAATTTCAAAATACTTTTGATAATCTTCATCCGATATTCTTTCGCGCTTCTTGACCCATTCATGACGGGCTGCCTGTGCATAAAGTCCCCAGTGAATAAACATTCCGAACCGGGCATCGGTCCACCACTTCAAACGCTCGGTTTTTTGCTCGGGTGTTTCGTCCCAAATCTTTTTTTGGGCAAAAGTGTTCGGCATTAAAGTTGCCATTAACACCAATAAAATAATAAGCTTTTTCATGTTTTAGTTGTTTAAGTTAGTCTTTAGAAAATACAAAATCTCGTGTAAATATCTAATATCAATTATTGCATCGATAAAGATTCTTCTCTTTTCGCTTTAAATTCAGAACCATCATTCCACGCAGGCCATTTATCTGAATTCGCCAAATTTAAACCCACATTATATAATAGTACCGCATCATCAACCATGCCCTCTAAATTATCTCTGTCGGAATGATATTCATCCCGTGGTTTATGATATGTATTTGCCCAATAATCAGAAACGAGTTCAAGTGTTTTTTCCTTTCCGTAATCCTGTGCATCCGTACAACCTCGCGCAAATATAGCTGGTACACCTTTTTTTACAAAAGGAAACTGATCGGAACGAAAAAAGCCACCCTTTTCAGGATCTGGGTCTGCTACGATGTAACGACCACATTTTTTTGCCTCAGATTCTAACCAACTGTCGAGTTCCGATTGCCCAAATCCGGTAACGGTGACATCGTTGAATTTTCCAAGAAACAAAAACACATCATTATTAATGCAGGCCACTGTTTTATTCATGGGGAAAATCGGGTTTTCCGCATAATATTCCGAACCTAATAATCCAAACTCCTCGCATGTAACAGAGAGGAACAATACTGAGCGATCCGGTTGAGGCCCGTTTTTCATGGCCCGGGCAATTTCCAGCATCCACGAAACCGCGCTTGCATTATCGGTTGCACCATTATAAATACTATCGTTATTTATTGGCGTTCCAACTCCAATATGATCCCAATGAGAAGTATATACAATTACTTCGTCGGGACGAGTCTGCCCTTTTATCAGGCCGCACACATTTTTCGATACGCCACGTTCGAATGTACTGGTAATTTTTGCTGAAGCTTTTACCGGCAATTCAAAAGGTTTAAAATCGTGGGCAAGCGCTTTTTGTTTCATTTCTTCCAATGAAGAACCACATGCAGCAAACAGTTTTTCTGCTGAATCAGTAGTTATCCAACCTTCAAAAGAACACCGATCGCGATATCCGTCTTCTGAATCAAGATAAAACTTCGTTGCTTCTCCACTGTTTCTCACAACCGGCCATGGATATCCAGCCGGTCCGGTCTCGTGAACAATAAAACAGGCTTTTGCTCCCTGACGTGCTGCTTCTTCGAATTTATAAGTCCAGCGGCCATAATAAGTCATGGTATTGCCTTTAAAATACGGATCATCGGTTCCGTAACCCGGATCGTTTACAAAAACAATAATGGTTTTTCCTTTTACATCCACTCCTTCAAAATCATTCCGATCGAATTCGGGAGCTGTAATTCCATAACCTGCAAATATTACATCCGACGATTCCAATGTCATTTCCGGTTCCACCTTTTGCGAAAATGCAATATAATCGCTCAACTTTTTCAGATCGAGGTTGCCATCTGGTGTTTCAAATCGTAGATTATCCGAAAGTTTTGAAGTAACTGACAGAAGAGGCACATCCTGGAAATAACTTCCTTTATTTGCCGGTTCGAGTCCAATTTCTTTCATCTGGCCCGAAATATAGTCCAACACAAGTGGTTCCACATCCGTCATTGGCAATCTTCCTTTGTATTTATCGGAAGCCAACTCGGCTATGTGTTTCTCTATGTTTTTATAAGTTATTGCTTCATTTCCATCATGTACTTTTTTATCGGCCGAACAACCTGCTAATAATACTATATATAAATATAGAAGACCTAATCTTTTTAACATGCGCTATAAAATATTCGGATTACTTATTTTTCTGATAACGATTCTTCTCTTACCGCTTTAAATTCAGAACCATCATTCCACGAAGGCCATTTATCAGAATTGGCCAGATTCAATCCTACATTATATAATAGTATAGCATCGTCAACAAGACCTTCTAAATTATCTCTTTCCGAAATGTATTCATCCTGTGGTTTATGGTATGTATTAGCCCAGTATTCGGAGATTAGCTCCAATGTTTTTTCTTTACCGTACTTTTGAGCATCGATATAACCTTTGGCAAAAATAGCCGGTACTCCTTCTTTCACAAATGGAAACTGATCGGAACGAAAAAACATACCGTTTTCAGGATTTGGATCAGGCGCAATATACCGTCCCTGTTTTTTAGCTTCGTCTTCCAGCCATTTGTCGAGTCCCGACTGTCCGTACCCGGTTACGGTCACATCATTAAATTTACCCAAAAACAAAATGACATCGGTATTCAGACAAGCCACTGTTTTATTCATTGGGAAGAATGGATCTTCGACATAATACGACGAGCCCAGCAAACCTGATTCTTCGCTGGTAACAGAAAGAAATAATACCGAACGATCTGGTTGTGGTCCGTTTTTCATGGCGCGTGCAATTTCCAGCATCCAAGAAACTGCACTTGCATTATCGGTTGCACCATTATAAATACTGTCGTTATCAATTGGAGTTCCTACTCCAAGATGATCCCAGTGAGCAGTATAAACGACAACTTCGTCAGGACGAGACTTACCTTTAAGTAATCCGCATACGTTTTTTGAGACTCCGCGTTCAAACGTACTGGTAATTTTGGCAGAGGCTTTAACCGGTAATTCAAAGGGTTCAAAATCTCGGGCAAGTGCTTTTTGTTTCATTTCTTGCAGTGATGAACCACAGGCGGCAAATAGCTTTTCTGCGGCATCTGTGGTTATCCAACCTTCAAACGAACACCTGTCGCGATATCCGTCTTCCGAATCGAGAAACAATTTAGTAGTTTCTCCATTGTTTCTTACTACCGGCCAGGGATATCCGGCAGGCCCGGTTTCGTGAACAATAAAACAGGCTTTTGCTCCCTGCCGGGCAGCCTCCTCAAATTTATATGTCCAACGACCATAATAAGTCATAGTGTTGCCTTTAAAATACGGATCGCTGGTTCCGTAACCCGGATCGTTTACAAAAACAATAATGGTTTTTCCTTTTATATCAACTCCTTCAAAGTCATTCCTGTTAAATTCAGGAGCCGTAATTCCAAAACCGGCAAATATAACATCCGACGATTCGAGAGTCATTTCCGGCTCAACCTTTTGAGAAAATGCCACGTATTCGCTTATCTTTTTAAAATCGAGTTCGCCTTTAGGCGTCTCAAATTTTAAGGTCGGCGATAATTTTGAGCTGACTGCCAAAATCGGCACATCCTGGAAATAACTTCCATTGTTTGCCGGTTCGAGCCCAATTTCTTTCATCTGGCCAGAAATATAATCCAGAACAAGAGGTTCCGAATTAGTCATTGGTTTTCTTCCTTTGTATTTGTCGGAAGATAATTCGGCAATATGCTTCTCAATATTTTGGGAACTTATTACGGTTTCTTCCCCGGTACTATTTTTTTTATTGGAACAACTAATGAACATGACTGCTCCAATAAAAAATGCAATTATATGTTTTATCATTTGATTTTTTATATGCTAATTATTATTGAATCCTATTCTGTTATCACATCAAATTCTGCAATACCAACACGTCCATCTACATATGCCGGCGATAAAGCACGAAGTTTTATATAACGCCCTTTTTGAGCAGCAAATTCTTTTTTCTGCCAAATCGGACTATTTTTAATATTAGAAAACTCACCTTTTGAGACCGGGCGTCCCCAACTCTTTCCGTTCGCACTGACATACAACTCGTATTGGAAAATAACTCCCGGATTCCAGCGCGACTGATCAGGTAAATATTTAAAGCCTGACAGATTAATATTTTCTCCTAAATCAATAATAAAATCAACAGGGGTATTCTTATCAACAGACCAGGCAGTGGAAGGATCGCCATCGAAAATTACTTCTGTTTTTTCATTCTTATTTCCTGTTACCGTCCACTTCGATTTTACAATATCGAAGGTTGCTGACGAAACAGTACTTTTCTTATTTTCTTTAGCATCAACAACTATTGCTTTTACAACTGCTTTCCTATTCAGCATGAATGGTTGAGAATACGTTTCAGAATTTTCTGTGGGGTCAGTCCCATCCAGGGAATAATAAATATCCAAACCATCGTCGAAAGCTTTTATCGAAAGTAAGCCTTCTTTGTTTCTTCTGATCTCTGGTTCTACAATTACTTTTGGAGCGCGATATATTCCGATATTGGTAATTACTGGACAAGCATTCGCATCTAAAATATTTAGCCTGACTTGTGCTGCAGTGGTTTCAGGTAATCGTAAAATGCGTTTTCTTCCAATGGTTGTTTGCGAATCGATTTGTTTCCACTCATCATTTACCAGAGCCTCAACTGTAAATTTCTTCACGCGCTGTCCCAAACGAATATCTTCCTGAACCAGGAAACGATTAAATTCTTTTTCCTCTCCCAAATCAATCGTTAGCGTAGCTTTTGTTACTCCATCATCCGTAATCCAGGATGTCTCTTTATCTCCGTCAGTAACATTTTCAGCTTTATAATTTTTTGAATTACCACGAACATTTGTCGCCGTTGCTTTATTACCGGCAGCAAGATCATTTGCAAAATCTGCTTTAACCGCTTCTGCCAATTTTGAAATTTGTTCAACATCATTTTTATGAATTAATCCGCGTGGATCAACCGGAAAGTTAATTAACAAAGAGGCATTTCTTCCGATACTATTATAATATATATCGAGTAAATGTGGCAGTGTTTTCACTTTATGATCTTCGTATTTGTGATAATACCATCCGGGGCGAATAGAAACATCAACCTCTGCAGGCACCCAATGTGTTCCATCTTCCTGACCCGATCTTAAATCTTCCAAATCATCCACAACCCCGGGTGCGAAATCATCTCTTTTTATTATACTCCAGTTGGTTTCTCTCACCCATCCTTCTTCGTTACCGCACCAACGAATGTCAGGGCCGGCATCACTAAACATACAGGCATTCGGTTGCAATTCACGCACAATTTTCCGTGTATTTTCCCAATCATAATAAGTTTTTCTATCGATACGACGCTCTTCGTTGGCTCCGCCATAATAACCGGTTCCTCCATTGGCACCATCAAACCAAACTTCATAAACTTCTCCATAGTTTGTCAGAAGTTCCCTCAATTGTGCTCTGAAAATCTCAATATATTTCTCGTTTCCATATTCCGGATTATTTCTGTCCCATGGTGAAAGATAAATGCCCAGTTTCAATCCATATTCTTTACAGGCATCTGCCAATTCGCGAACAACATCACCTTCGCCGTTTTTCCATTTCGAATACTTAACCGAATGTTCGGTTGTAGCAGTTGGCCACAAACAGAAACCATCATGATGTTTGGCAGTAAAAATTATCCCTTTCATGCCGGCTTCCTTACAGACTTTTGCCCATTGCCTGCAATCCAGCTCTGTTGGATTAAACATATCAGGATTCTCGTCGCCCATCCCCCATTCCATATCTGAGAAGGTATTCATATTAAAATGAACAAAGGCATAAAACTCCATATCGTGCCAGGCCAATTGACGTTCTGAAGGAAGTGGCAAAACCGGTTCGGGAGGAGCTACCTGTTTGCAGGAAATAACAATAAATACTAATAAAAGCGGCAATAATCGATTCATCATTTATTCTTTGGTTTACAATTTATTTTAAAACTCCATAAAGATAGGATGATTTATTAAAAAAGTTAATTTGAAATTACTCTTTCCAACATGCCGAACGAAATGTATTTTTTTGAAAATTTTAAATAGTCTAATCCGAATTTAATAATATTACTGCTAATGAATCATTGCAATTCCATTGATAAAACTTTTTTACAATGGAGGAATTTACTGAGGCTAAATCATTACAACTTTAACAAAAGCAACTATAATAAATGACATGTTCATTTTCGATATCAAAAATTAAAAAGCGTAAAATCATAATATTTTATATAAAACAAGACTCCTTCAATTACTCACAAATTCAAAAAAGACAAAAAGGTATTATTTCTCCAACCATAGACAAATGTCCCACATTGGAACACATTCACCACCTAAGAACAAGGTGTAAACAATTAACACAAAGCAACTTACAAACATTGGCATACTCATTGCTTATTAAATAGCCAAACGTACTAAACATTAAAATTTGAGACATGGACGAAAGACAACAAATTTTATTATTTGGATTTTATATAATTAAGTCATAATTTGCATAACGTAATTTATTGATGCTGAAATTTAAAGAAGATAAAAAATAAGGGGTTATTTGCATCTTTCCGAAAATTTCATATCAGACTTATTTAAACCACACACAATTCGATAAGCGCAAGTTTATCGTTGATGAATTTCATATGCGATAGAATTAAGTTAACAATTAAATCTACCGATATGAGAACACATTTACCTAATCGAATTTTAACGCGAACTCTTATACTGGGGTTAGTGTTTTTATTTTTTGGAACCATTAGTGGTTTTGGACAAGATGAATTTGATGGAAATTGGGGAGATGAATACCTTGATGCCCAATATACTTTAGTAGACCCTAATGCATCCGGAACTTGTAATTTAGCTGATGTTTGGGCTACAGTTGTCACCGATACCGATAACAATAAATATTTACTGATTGGTTTCCATCATGGTAATTCTGGTCAGTCCACATTCCGATTCTATGTTAACGATGATGGAGACTTAACCACAGGGCATGTAATAGAAACTTTTGGGAGTCTTGAGGTTGACATTGAAGGAATTGACAAGACCTTACAATTGACTACAGGAAACAATGCAATTTTAACGATTTTTGATAATAACAATATTGAAATTACAGATTCGGATATTGATGCAAAAGTTGGGACATTTTCTGACGGTCAGGATGACTTCTTTGAAATATTAGTACCACTAACAGGATTAATTAATACAGATGATTGCGAACCTATTGAAAACATTTCTCTTGTTTCATATATTTCATTTGCAGGAAACACCCCTCAAGGGAAACTTCCTACATCGAATCTCTGCGAAGAAGTAGTTACAACTATAGACTGGGAAATTGGTTTAGGAGGAGAAGCAACAGGAGATACAATTTGTTCAGGAGAAGGTGAAGAAGCAACGTTCATTCTTAAGAACAAAGATGAAGAAGGAACGGTAAGCATTTGGCAAATAAGTGAGAACAAAAATGATGTTACTTCGTGGATTGATATTCCAAATTCTTCAGGAAAAGACACAGTTTTACTAAATGAAAGTGATGCGGCAACTATTCTGGGTTACACTGATCTTCCAATTGGGACTTTTTATTTAAGAGCACAAATTCATTTTCCCGATGAAGCTCTATGTGAAGGGAATGGTTATTATGTTTATTCATCTGCTGCAAGTTTAGAGGTTGAACAATGCTGCAATACAATTGGTGGAACAATTTCAGGAAGTGCAGAAATCTGCACTGGAACAAACAGCACAACTCTTACCCTAGAAGGTGGTTATCAGGGAACAATATTAATATGGCAAGATAGCATAGACGGAGGTACGTGGAGTAACATTGCAGACACTGATGGAGATGTATCTTATACCGCAACAAATCTTTCTGTTACTACCTATTACAGAGTAATTGTACAGGATGGTTCATGTGACAGTGAATACTCTTCAACGGCTACCATTACTGTATTTCCGCTGCCAACTCCTCAGATTACGGGGAACGACGATATTTGCCTGGGCGATAATCTTCAGCTTTCTGCTTCCGGTGGTGCTACTTACCAGTGGAAACTGAACGGAAGCCCGGTCGCTACTGGCCCAACCTACTCGTCAAGCTCATTTGCTGACAACGACGTGGTTAGACTGATTGCCACAAGCAGCAACGGGTGTGTGGATTCTACTGACGTGACCATTACTGTATTCCCGCTGCCAACTCCTCAGATTACGGGGAACGACGATATTTGCCTGGGCGATAATCTTCAGCTTTCTGCTTCCGGTGGTGCTACTTACCAGTGGAAACTGAACGGATCGCAACGACGTACTGTATTCCCGCCTGGATAATACTCGTCAAGCTGATGGCTGACAACGACGTGGTTAGACTGATTGCCACAAGCAGCAACGGGTGTGTGGATTCTACTGACGTGACCATTACTGTATTCCCGCTGCCAACTCCTCAGATTACGGGGAACGACGATATTTGCCTGGGCGATAATCTTCAGCTTTCTGCTTCCGGTGGTGCTACTTACCAGTGGAAACTGAACGGAAGCCCGGTCGCTACTGGCCCAACTTACTCGTCAAGCTCATTTGCTGACAACGACGTGGTTAGACTGATTGCCACAAGCAGCAACGGGTGTGTGGATTCTACTGACGTGACCATTACTGTAGATTCCCGCTGGCGAAATCTTCAGCTTTCTGCTTCCGGTCAGAACGGAACGGGGAACCTACGATATTTGCTGACTGGGCGATAATCTTCAGCTTGGATCTGCTTCCGGTGGTTACGGGGAACGACGATACTTCCGGTGGTGCAGTTACCAGTGGAAACTGAACGGAAGCCCGGTCGCTACTGGCCCAACTTACTCGTCAAGCTCATTTGCTGACAACGACGTGGTTAGACTGATTGCCACAAGCAGCAACGGGTGTGTGGATTCTACTGACGTGACCATTACTGTATTCCCGCTGCCAACTCCTCAGATTACGGGGAACGACGATATTTGCCTGGGCGATAATCTTCAGCTTTCTGCTTCCGGTGGTGCTACTTACCAGTGGAAACTGAACGGAAGCCCGGTCGCTACTGGCCCAACCTACTCGCTATGGCAACCTACTCGTCAAGTCATTTGCTGACAACGACGTGGTTAGACTGATTGCCACAAGCAGCAACGGGTGTGTGGATTCTACTGACGTGACCATTACTGTATTCCCGCTGCCAACTCCTCAGATTACGGGGAACGACGATATTTGCCTGGGCGATAATCTTCAGCTTTCTGCTTCCGGTGGTGCTACTTACCAGTGGAAACTGAACGGAAGCCCGGTCGCTACTGGCCCAACCTACTCGTCAAGCTCAACGACGTTTGCTGACAACGACGACGTGACCATTACTGTATTCCCGCTGCCAACTCCTCAGATTACGGGGAACACATATTTGCCTGGGCAACGGGTGTTACCAGTGGAAACTCTACGGTCGACGTGCTCATTTGCTGACAACGACGTGGTTAGACTGATTGCCACAAGATTACGTATTGGATTCTACTGACGGCGCTGCCAACTCCTCAGATTACGGGGAACGACGATATTTGCCTGGGCGATAATCTTCAGCTTTCTGCTTCCGGTGGTGCTACTTACCAGTGGAAACTGAACGGAAGCCCGGTCGCTACTGGCCCAACCTACTCGTCAAGCTCATTTGCTGACAACGACGTGGTTAGACTGATTGCCACAAGCAGCAACGGGTGTGTGGATTCTACTGACGTGACCATTACTGTATTCCCGCTGCCAACTCCTCAGATTACGGGGAACGACGATATTTGCCTGGGCGATAATCTTTTCTGCTTCCGGTGGTGCTACTTACCAGTCAGCTCATTTGCTGCTTCAACGTGGTTAGACGTGGTGCTACTTACCACTGGAAACTGAACGGAAACGACGATATTTGCCGGCAAGCTTTCTGCTTCCGGTGGTGCTACTTACCAGTGGAAACAACCTACTCGTCAAGCTCATTTGCTGACAACGACGTGGTTAGACTGATTGCCACAAGCAGCAACGGGTGTGTGGATTCTACTGACGTGACCATTACTGTATTCCCGCTGCCAACTCCTCAGATTACGGGGAACGACGATATTTGCCTGGGCGATAATCTTCAGCTTTCTGCTTCCGGTGGTGCTACTTACCAGTGGAAACTGAACGGAAGCCCGGTCGCTACTGGCCCAACTTACTCGTCAAGCTCATTTGCTGACAACGACGTGGTTAGACTGATTGCCACAAGCAGACTAACTCCTCAGATTACGGGGAACGACGATATTTGGGCTCTTCCGGTGGTGCTACTTACCAGTGCTCATTTGAAACTGACTGATTGCCACGGAACGCCCGACGTTACTGTATTCCCGCTGCCAACTCCTCAGATTACGGGGAACGACGATATTTGCCTGGGCGATAATCTTCAGCTTTCTGCTTCCGGTGGTGCTACTTACCAGTGGAAACTGAACGGAAGCCCGGTCGCTACTGGCCCAACCTACTCGTCAAGCTCATTTGCTGACAACGACGTGGTTAGACTGATTGCCACAAGCAGCAACGGGTGTGTGGATTCTACTGACGTGACCATTACTGTATTCCCGCTGCCAACTCCTCAGATTACGGGGAACGACGATATTTGCCTGGGCGATAATCTTCAGCTTTCTGCTTCCGGTGGTGCTACTTACCAGTGGAAACTGAACGGAAGCCCGGTCGCTACTGGCCCAACCTACTCGTCAAGCTCATTTGCTGACAACGACGTGGTTAGACTGATTGCCACAAGCAGCAACGGGTGTGTGGATTCTACTGACGTGACCATTACTGTATTCCCGCTGCCAACTCCTCAGATTACGGGGAACGACGATATTTGCCTGGGCGATAATCTTCAGCTTTCTGCTTCCGGTGGTGCTACTTACCAGTGGAAACTGAACGGAAGCCCGGTCGCTACTGGCCCAACCTACTCGTCAAGCTCATTTGCTGACAACGACGTGGTTAGACTGATTGCCACAAGCAGCAACGGGTGTGTGGATTCTACTGACGTGACCATTACTGTATTCCCGCTGCCTGAAGCATCAATAAAAGGCTATAATGTTCTTTGCTATGGAGAATCAACAGGTTCTGCAAAAGCCACGGCAACAGGAGGGTCTGGATCTTATTCTTACTCATGGAGTAATGGTCAAACAGGTGATTCTATTTCAAACTTGTCAGCTGGTACGTACATAGTTACTGTAAATGATATTAACGGATGTTCAGATACAGATACAATCATCATAACTCAGCCTGATTCTGAACTTACTTGTGATGCAGATCAGAATTCACCTGTTACCATATACGGACAAAAAGATGGTGTTGCAACCGTTACACCATTGGGGGGTACCAGCCCTTATACATATCTTTGGGATAATGGAGATACACGCGCCACAGCTGATACTTTAGGAGCTGGAAACCATGAGGTAACTGTAACAGATGCTAATGGTTGTGAAACAACATGCAACGTTACCATTGGTGAACCAGGAGAACTTACATGCGATATAGATCTAATTACAGATGTTGATTGTTATGATTCGGCAAATGGCTCAGCAAAAGTAACTGCTAATGGAGGAGTCGGAAGCTATTCATACCTTTGGGACAACGGAGATCAAAGACAAACTGCCGACACCTTAAGAGCAGGAATACATACAGTTACAGTTACTGATGAAAACGGTGCTGAAACAACCTGCGATATTCAAATAGATCAACCAGACTCTATAATTCTTATAGCCCCAAATGATACTACCGTATCAGCATGCCTCACTCAATCCGAAGTAAATAATGAATTTTCAAACTGGTTGGCGAGAGTTGAAGCTAGCGGAGGCAAAAACTTATCTGTTGACAACAATAATACAGGGGCACCAGAATCATGTGGCGGATCTGTTACAGTTGTTTGGACGGCAACAAGTGATTGCCCAGCGGCTGTTACCGACACTGCTACATTTGTTGTAACTGATGCCCCGGCAGTTGTACTTACTGCTCCCGATAACGATACAATACCCGCCTGTACTTCGGAAACTGAAATCACCAGCTTATTCAACAGCTGGCTCGACGAAGTGACTTATTCAGGTGGTTGCGACCTGGAAGTAAGCTACGACTCTTCACTGGTGGCTCCGGCTGCATGCGGTGGCGAAGTGGAAGTGATCTGGACTGCTTCAAGCGGTTGTGAAGATGACATCTCCGACACTGCTACATTTGTTGTAACTGATGCCCCGGCAGTTGTACTTACTGCTCCCGATAACGATACAATACCCGCCTGTACTTCGGAAACTGAAATCACCAGCTTATTCAACAGCTGGCTCGATGAAGTGACTTATTCAGGTGGTTGCGACCTGGAAGTAAGCTACGACTCTTCACTGGTGGCTCCGGCTGCATGCGGTGGCGAAGTGGAAGTGATCTGGACTGCTTCAAGCGGTTGTGAAGATGACATCTCCGACACTGCTACATTTGTTGTAACTGATGCCCCGGCAGTTGTACTTACTGCTCCCGATAACGATACAATACCCGCCTGTACTTCGGAAACTGAAATCACCAGCTTATTCAACAGCTGGCTCGATGAAGTGACTTATTCAGGTGGTTGCGACCTGGAAGTAAGCTACGACTCTTCACTGGTGGCTCCGGCTGCATGCGGTGGCGAAGTGGAAGTGATCTGGACTGCTTCAAGCGGTTGTGAAGATGACATCTCCGACACTGCTACATTTGTTGTAACTGATGCCCCGGCAGTTGTACTTACTGCTCCCGATAACGATACAATACCCGCCTGTACTTCGGAAACTGAAATCACCAGCTTATTCAACAGCTGGCTCGATGAAGTGACTTATTCAGGTGGTTGCGACCTGGAAGTAAGCTACGACTCTTCACTGGTGGCTCCGGCTGCATGCGGTGGCGAAGTGGAAGTGATCTGGACTGCTTCAAGCGGTTGTGAAGATGACATCTCCGACACTGCTACATTTGTTGTAACTGATGCCCCGGCAGTTGTACTTACTGCTCCCGATAACGATACAATACCCGCCTGTACTTCGGAAACTGAAATCACCAGCTTATTCAACAGCTGGCTCGATGAAGTGACTTATTCAGGTGGTTGCGACCTGGAAGTAAGCTACGACTCTTCACTGGTGGCTCCGGCTGCATGCGGTGGCGAAGTGGAAGTGATCTGGACTGCTTCAAGCGGTTGTGAAGATGACATCTCCGACACTGCTACATTTGTTGTAACTGATGCCCCGGCAGTTGTACTTACTGCTCCCGATAACGATACAATACCCGCCTGTACTTCGGAAACTGAAATCACCAGCTTATTCAACAGCTGGCTCGATGAAGTGACTTATTCAGGTGGTTGCGACCTGGAAGTAAGCTACGACTCTTCACTGGTGGCTCCGGCTGCATGCGGTGGCGAAGTGGAAGTGATCTGGACTGCTTCAAGCGGTTGTGAAGATGACATCTCCGACACTGCTACATTTGTTGTAACTGATGCCCCGGCAGTTGTACTTACTGCTCCCGATAACGATACAATACCCGCCTGTACTTCGGAAACTGAAATCACCAGCTTATTCAACAGCTGGCTCGATGAAGTGACTTATTCAGGTGGTTGCGACCTGGAAGTAAGCTACGACTCTTCACTGGTGGCTCCGGCTGCATGCGGTGGCGAAGTGGAAGTGATCTGGACTGCTTCAAGCGGTTGTGAAGATGACATCTCCGACACTGCTACATTTGTTGTAACTGATGCCCCGGCAGTTGTACTTACTGCTCCCGATAACGATACAATACCCGCCTGTACTTCGGAAACTGAAATCACCAGCTTATTCAACAGCTGGCTCGATGAAGTGACTTATTCAGGTGGTTGCGACCTGGAAGTAAGCTACGACTCTTCACTGGTGGCTCCGGCTGCATGCGGTGGCGAAGTGGAAGTGATCTGGACTGCTTCAAGCGGTTGTGAAGATGACATCTCCGACACTGCTACATTTGTTGTAACTGATGCCCCGGCAGTTGTACTTACTGCTCCCGATAACGATACAATACCCGCCTGTACTTCGGAAACTGAAATCACCAGCTTATTCAACAGCTGGCTCGATGAAGTGACTTATTCAGGTGGTTGCGACCTGGAAGTAAGCTACGACTCTTCACTGGTGGCTCCGGCTGCATGCGGTGGCGAAGTGGAAGTGATCTGGACTGCTTCAAGCGGTTGTGAAGATGACATCTCCGACACTGCTACAGTTGTAACTGATGCCCCGGCAGTTGTACTTACTGCTCCCGATAACGATACAATACCCGCCTGTACTTCGGAAACTGAAATCACCAGCTTATTCAACAGCTGGCTCGATGAAGTGACTTATTCAGGTGGTTGCGACCTGGAAGTAAGCTACGACTCTTCACTGGTGGCTCCGGCTGCATGCGGTGGCGAAGTGGAAGTGATCTGGACTGCTTCAAGCGGTTGTGAAGATGACATCTCCGACACTGCTACATTTGTTGTAACTGATGCCCCGGCAGTTGTACTTACTGCTCCCGATAACGATACAATACCCGCCTGTACTTCGGAAACTGAAATCACCAGCTTATTCAACAGCTGGCTCGATGAAGTGACTTATTCAGGTGGTTGCGACCTGGAAGTAAGCTACGACTCTTCACTGGTGGCTCCGGCTGCATGCGGTGGCGAAGTGGAAGTGATCTGGACTGCTTCAAGCGGTTGTGAAGATGACATCTCCGACACTGCTACATTTGTTGTAACTGATGCCCCGGCAGTTGTACTTACTGCTCCCGATAACGATACAATACCCGCCTGTACTTCGGAAACTGAAATCACCAGCTTATTCAACAGCTGGCTCGATGAAGTGACTTATTCAGGTGGTTGCGACCTGGAAGTAAGCTACGACTCTTCACTGGTGGCTCCGGCTGCATGCGGTGGCGAAGTGGAAGTGATCTGGACTGCTTCAAGCGGTTGTGAAGATGACATCTCCGACACTGCTACATTTGTTGTAACTGATGCCCCGGCAGTTGTACTTACTGCTCCCGATAACGATACAATACCCGCCTGTACTTCGGAAACTGAAATCACCAGCTTATTCAACAGCTGGCTCGATGAAGTGACTTATTCAGGTGGTTGCGACCTGGAAGTAAGCTACGACTCTTCACTGGTGGCTCCGGCTGCATGCGGTGGCGAAGTGGAAGTGATCTGGACTGCTTCAAGCGGTTGTGAAGATGACATCTCCGACACTGCTACATTTGTTGTAACTGATGCCCCGGCAGTTGTACTTACTGCTCCCGATAACGATACAATACCCGCCTGTACTTCGGAAACTGAAATCACCAGCTTATTCAACAGCTGGCTCGATGAAGTGACTTATTCAGGTGGTTGCGACCTGGAAGTAAGCTACGACTCTTCACTGGTGGCTCCGGCTGCATGCGGTGGCGAAGTGGAAGTGATCTGGACTGCTTCAAGCGGTTGTGAAGATGACATCTCCGACACTGCTACATTTGTTGTAACTGATGCCCCGGCAGTTGTACTTACTGCTCCCGATAACGATACAATACCCGCCTGTACTTCGGAAACTGAAATCACCAGCTTATTCAACAGCTGGCTCGATGAAGTGACTTATTCAGGTGGTTGCGACCTGGAAGTAAGCTACGACTCTTCACTGGTGGCTCCGGCTGCATGCGGTGGCGAAGTGGAAGTGATCTGGACTGCTTCAAGCGGTTGTGAAGATGACATCTCCGACACTGCTACATTTGTTGTAACTGATGCCCCGGCAGTTGTACTTACTGCTCCCGATAACGATACAATACCCGCCTGTACTTCGGAAACTGAAATCACCAGCTTATTCAACAGCTGGCTCGATGAAGTGACTTATTCAGGTGGTTGCGACCTGGAAGTAAGCTACGACTCTTCACTGGTGGCTCCGGCTGCATGCGGTGGCGAAGTGGAAGTGATCTGGACTGCTTCAAGCGGTTGTGAAGATGACATCTCCGACACTGCTACATTTGTTGTAACTGATGCCCCGGCAGTTGTCCTTACTGCTCCCGATAACGAAACTGTTGATGCTTGCATGACACAACAAGAAGTGAATGCAGCATTTAACAGCTGGCTGGATGAAGTGACTTATTCAGGTGGTTGTAACCTGGAAGTAAACAATAATGCTCAAGGAGCGCCAAATGCCTGTGGTGGTTCTGTTACCGTTACATGGACCGCAACCAGCAACTGTGAAGAAACTGTTAGAGACAGGGCTACATTTACTGTGGAAGAAGCAGATGAAGTTATACTTATCGCCCCTTCTAATGAAACAGTAGCTGCTTGTATGAGTCAACAAGAAATAAATGCAGCATTTGCCAACTGGCTTGAAAAAGTTCAGTATAGTGGAGGTTGTGAACTTGAAGTAAGGAATAATGCCGAAGTCGCTCCTAATGCTTGTGGTGGTTCAGTTACCGTTACATGGACCGCAACCAGCAACTGTGAAGAAACTGTTAGAGACAGGGCCACATTTACAGTAGAAGAAAACACTGACTTCACAATTACCTCTGCCACCGACCTTACTGTTAGTTGCGATGGTAATGGCAATACAGAACAGCTTAACCAGTGGCTTGATAACTATGGAGGAGCAAGTGTCAGCAACGGATGTAACTTAATTACCTGGAGCAACGACTTCGATACGCTGACTACTGCCTGTTGCAACACCGGTTACGCTACTGTTACTTTTACAGCAACAGATGCTTGTCAAAATACAGTTTCAACAACGGCTGTCTTCACCATTGTCGACAATTCTGCTCCAACATTTACAGCTCCTGCCGACATTACCATCTACTCCGGCGAAAACTGCCAGTACGATGCAAGTGTACAGGCAACAGGTGATGTTACCGACGAATACGACATTTGCTGTACCGACCTGGATGCTGAATTTACAGAAGTAACGGAACAGGGATCTTGTGCAGGGGAATGGATTATTACACGTACCTGGACTCTGGCTGATGCCTGTGGCAACGAAGCTGAACCTCAGGTGCAGGTAATTACTGTTATCGACAACACTGCTCCAACAACGGTTTGCAACGATATTACCGTTCAACTCGATTCAACAGGTGTGGCAACAATTACGGCTGCCGATATCGACGGAGGATCCACTGACAATTGCGGAATAGACACCATGTTTATCAGTCAAAGCGTATTCTACTGCGGAGGTCTTGGTAACAATGAGGTAGTTCTTACCGTGGTTGACGAATGTGGAAACGTTTCAACCTGTACGGCTACGGTTACTGTTGAAGAAGGCAGTTATGAATGTAATCCGGAACAATATAATGCAAATGACGATATACTAACTTTGATTTACTGTCCGGATAGAACGGCTTCAGGAAATATCGATTTATATGACAACGATGAAGGTTTCACTCGTGACAACTCCAGCTTAAATGTACTAACAAGTTTACCTGATGGTGTAACCATTAATGACGGCAACCTCGATTATTTAAATGAAGATGCCAGCGAGCTTGTTCTTTCTCTCTCTTATGCAGTTTGTCACACTGTTAACACAGATATCTGTGATACAGCAGATGTTACAATTGTTCTCCTTCTCGATTCTGACTGCGATGGTTATAGCGATGGCGACGATATCGACGACGACGACGATGGCATACTCGATATTCACGAACAATATCCGGTTAATGATGATCCAGGCGATGGAGACATTGATACCGACGGTGACGGAATTGTTGACCGTTTAGACATCGACTCTGACGACGATGGTATTCCAGATAACATTGAGTGGCAACAAAACATTCCTGAAGGAGCATACAGTGCAGAACACTTCGGCGGAGTTGATCTTGGGTTCGACTACTATCCTCCGTTAGGAATTGATTCCGATGGTGACGGATGGGACGACCAGTATGATGATAATGAAAATGGTGGCCAGAATATATACTACTACCCACTATTCGATATGGATCAGGACGGAACACCTGATCACCAGGACCCGGATTCAGACAATGACGGTATTCCTGACTACATTGAAGGTTGGGATGCTAATCCGCACGATACTATTGCTGATGTTGAGTGGATTGGAACAGACTCCGATAAAGACGGTCTGGACGATGCATACGACACCTACGATACCCGCGGCGAATGGCTCCACGGCAAGAATGCCATTGGATCCGGTGCTCCGCTGCAGGATATGGCAAGAGATACGGCTAACAATATCCGTGACTGGCGCGATGACATTGATCCTATTGTAATTATTCCTGATCCGCAGGCGGAAGGTTGTGAATTGATTATTCCTGACGGATTCTCGCCAAACCAGGATGGTTACAACGACTACTTCAAGGTTGAGTTTGTTTGTGAAGAAGGCGATCTGCTATTTGGGGAAGAATATCCTGATGCCAAAATCGAAATCTTTAACCGCTGGGGCAACCTGGTGTTCGAAAAAGAACAGTTTGGTAATGAAATGAACCAGGGTAGCACAGAAGCATGGTGGGACGGATCATCGATGCACAACTGGCAGGTTGGTAAAGATAAACTGCCTGCAGGAACCTACTTCTACATTCTCTACTTTAACAGTGGAAACAGGGAACCGGTTACCGGGTCAGTATTCCTAAATAATTAATTGATTTATAATTAATGAATGTTTAATCTGAAAAAATTAAAACGATGAATACAAAATTAAATATAATCAAAGGTTTAGGGATTCTGGCAATAGTTATAGCAGCATTTACATCGAATGCACAACAGGACCCGATGTATACGCAATACATGTTTAACACGCAAACCATTAACCCTGCGTATGCAGGTACATGGGAGTCGGTTGGGTTTATGGCCCTGGGACGACACCAGTGGACCGGAATCAGCAATGCACCTGCAACCTATACTTTCTCCATGCAGGCACCGCTTAAAAACGAAAGGGTGGCCATGGGATTAAACGTGATTAACGACAAGGTGGGACGCGAAAAACGCTTTTATATGTTTGCCGATTACTCCTACCTGGTTCCATTAACCGAAAAAACAAATCTAAGACTTGGGTTAAAAGGTGGGTTTACCAATTACTCGAATAACCTGGAGGAGTATACGATCCTTGACAGCGACGACCCCTCTTTCGTGGGGCAAATCAACTCCAACTTTAAACCAAACTTTGGGGTGGGTGCATTCCTCTACGGCAAAAGGGCATACCTGGGATTTTCGATACCTAAAATTGTAAACAGCAAATACGAAAATAACTACGAGAACTTCTCGATTGAAGGTGAATTGAGGCACTATTTTTTAATTGCAGGGGCCGTATTCGACATGGGACAGAACGTGAAGTTTAAACCCACTGCCCTTACCAAGGCTTCGTTTACTTCTGAAACCGGTACCCCGGTGCAACTCGATTTATCGGGAAACTTCCTGATTAAAGACAGGCTGTGGCTGGGTGCGATGTGGCGTTCGGGTGACTCCTACGGGTTTATAGCGCAGTTCCTGTTTGCCGAAAAACTCAGAATCGGGTATGCTATCGATTTTTCTACCAGTAACCTGAAACATTACAACAACGGAACTCACGAAGTGATGGTTTCCTACGAACTCAGGTTTAACAAAGAAAAGGTCGTATCGCCAAGATACTTCTAAAATATTTATTGATGTTGTGTTTATTACCCGAGTTCCAGCTTTCCTTGCTGGGGCTCGGGTTTGTCTTTTCGATAGGTGGCAACTAAGGCATCAATATTATTCACCCAAATACTGGTAAAAACTTCAAAAAAAGACTTTCGTCCCATATAGGGACAAAAATAAAACTTCTAAACCCACAAAAAATAACTAATAATCAGCATTTTATAAAAAAAGGCATATTGTTTGTTTAGTGCCAGCCAAACGTACTAAACATTTTATTATAATATGGACAATATAACACAATCTTTAAAACTGACTTTTTGTTAACTAATCCTCAGTTTAATATAATTTACTGATTGAAGATTGAAGAAGATAAAAAATAAGGGGTTTTAAATTCTTCACAAAAATTCGATCAAAATTTTTTATAACCAAACGGACAATAGATGCAATTCATATTGTATTTACACGCCAAACTTTAATGGGTACTTCAATGTATTTTGAAGACATAATTGTAAATGCTTAACACAGACGATATGAAAAATTTTTACTCCCACAAGTTGATTCCAAATGCAATCAAAAACAAGAATCAAAGAAATATCAAAAGAAATATCCTTAAAGGATTATTAATTTTATTTATACTGATTAGTTCGACCAGTTATATTTTTGCTCAGGAAAATACATATTCTTCCGGAGACACAACTTTCTATGTAACTGAAAGTGAAACCTATTTTCTATTAAACGATACCGTTTACATTGTAGTTGACGGTGTTCAACAAATAGTTGGTAGTCTTTCATCATTAAAAGAACAACAGAAGCAACAGGAAACAAAAGAAGCAAAATCCGATACTACGTTTGTGAATGTGGAAGAAGAATTCGTAGCACCTGAAAATCCTGATGGAATTCAAGGAACAGATGAAGAGCTTTCCATTCCTCCAATAGAAGATCAGGTCAATACAAAATCTGCTACTTTGCTAAAATCAGCCAAGATAAGCTCTACTGGAAATATTGGCTTAAATTCAGTAACCACACCTCCTGTTTGGCCTCAAGAAGGTGCAGTTAATATTGAGAAAACCGCAGAATCAACTTCAAACTCTCAAAGATGGAAAATCAATGTTAAAGTTGAAGGGAAAAACATTAAAAATTCTACCGATGTTGTTTTGGTTATAGACGACTCTGGAAGTATGGGAAGCGGAACAGGTTCAAAAATGGAAGAAGCAAAAAATGCAGCCAAGACCTTTATAAATCAACTCCTTGCAAGCGGAGCAGGTAACACCCGCATTGCAGTTGTTACCATAAACGAAGGTATTCCAACAGAATCAAACAACTGGAGTGGCTCCGGTATTCCTGAAGTAATTATAGATTTCTCCAACAACATAAATTCGCTGAACAGCGCAATCGATAACATCTATGCAGGAGGTGGAACAAATATACAAGGAGGCTTTTACCGGGCAAGAATATTATTACAAACGAGCAACGCCAGTAACAAAAACGTTGTTTTAATGTCTGATGGCGATCCTACACATAGTTATAAATTTGATGCCAACTTGCTTTCAACTGTCCAGGTTGACCTTATTAGCTGCGAAAATGGAAATCCTGTATGGAATCCCAATAGTTTAAACAATAACCAATTATATTTCAACAATGGGAGTATTAATGTTAATTACGGCACTCTCGTTGGTAATGGTGGTGATTATACATACTCTGGCGATTGGAGTTTTTCTACCACTCAGTCATGCACTTATCAAGATCGAGACTGTAACTTCTGGCTTATGGGATGCTGGGATTGGGGGCCTTGGTACGATGTAACAGAAGACTATACACTTACGGCCACAAAACAAAAAAACAACGGAGACCCGGCCATTTATGAAGCCGGACTCTTAATAAACAATGGAGTACACGTTTATACCATTGGCTTTGATGTTAATTCTTCATCGTATGCAACGTATGTTTTAGATAATTCTCAAAACTCAGGATATTATGCAGCTACTACATCAAACTTGGCACATGTATATTCTGAAATTGGCGATAATATAGCATTTGCAGCACAAAATGCAGTATTAACCGACCCAATGAGTAATTATGATGTATTGGTTACAGCAGGCACCACTCCAACCTGGGCACTTGCTGGTTCTCCGGAAGCAACAACTGCCGATGTTGTAGTTACCAAAGGTTCTGTATCGTTTACCAATATTGGAAACGTCCCTGAATACCCCGATAACTATCCTTCAAATAGCCAAATGAGTACATTAACAAAATGGCAAATAACCTGGAACTTGGGGACAGTAAACGAACCTCCGGGTGACAACATGTGGTATTATGTAGATTTGGCTCCCAATGTTAGCTTATCTACCTTATATCCGGCCAACGAACAAACGTTCATGGACTTCACCGATGTAACCGGCAATACCAATGCAAGGAAGAAAACCAACGATGATTTTACAGTACCACTTATTAGTGGAGGAAAAGGTTCAATTGAAGTTCTTTATTATTTGGTAAACAATGCTGGTGAGCCTATTAATATAAATGGCAATATAGTTGGGAGAGAATACGCGTACCGAATCTTACAGGCCGGAAATGCAAGTAGTTACTTCGAATCAGGAGGTACCACAGCTCTTGATTATGGAACCTATTCTGTTGCCGGGGAAACACCTTTTCTTTCATCAAATTCAATAACTTATCAGGTGCATCCTAATTTTGCAGGAGCAGTGTCTGTTTCCCCATCATCATCATCACCAAATAAACAAGTATGGTTTGGATATACTATTGGATGTCTCGGAACTGTTGAAGCCAATTATGATCCTGCTTGTATCGGTTCTGCACTAAATTTATATGCTAACACAACAGATATTACTGACGGAACTTATTCATGGACTGGACCTGATAACTTTACAAGCAGTCTAAAAAACCCAACTATTTCAAATGCAGTTGAAGGAACATATAATGTTACTGTTACTTACAATGGCGGAAATTGTTCCATTGATGATGACGTTAATGTGACACTTGGAGAAGGCCCTGCCGTTTCAATTGAAGGAGACAGCCACATTTGTGCCGGAAGTAATATTAATCTTTTTGAAACTGGAGGTGAAGCAACGTCATGGTTATGGACAGGCCCTAATGGTTACACATCTACAGATCAAAATCCGGTTTTTACAACAGATATTTCTGATAACTTTTCTGGCTTTTTTGTTGTTACTGCCAGCAATGGGATATGTTCAACCAAAGATTCAATCGAAATAGTCGTAACAAACAGCGTAATTTCTAAAACTGGTTGTCCTGATGATATTTTTGAATGTGCTGATGAGGTCATAAATAATCAATTAGTCAAATATATAGAATGGGAAACACCAAATTTTGGATTAAACTGTTTGGGTGATGATTCTGGAGACAATAGCTTCTACATGGGATTTGGCTTACCGGAGAGTAAATGGGATTGTTGGTCTTTTAATAAAGTTCAGCGTGTTGGACAGAACTCTGGAGTAGTGAACCTCTGGCAATCAAACGGAAGTGGAGATCCTTATATTTTAAGTCCATTGGTATTTCTGGAACCAGCATTAGATGTAAATATGGATATCTATGCTAAAACAGGTGAAAACTTTGACTGGACGTTGATACTTGTCGATACTGCTAATCAGGAACACATAATTGGCTATACATCTGTAGTTGGTGATAATACAACAAAAACTTATACAATCAATATTCCAAACACTTTCTCGAAAGGAGCATATAATCTTAAATTTAAATTTTCTGAAAATGGAAGTGGAGCTCCAAATAAAAGTGTTGTTGATAATATTTATTTCGATGCTATCATTCTGGACAACTCTGGATGTGAAGGTGGAATTGAATTCGCAGTAAAAGGCCCGCAACCGGGATACTTCCCGATAATAAGCGACTCAACCATAACCTATACTGCCACATATACTCCTGTAAGTGGTACACCAATAGTTGAAACTTGTTCTTTTAATGTAACGGTAGAAGGAATACTTGGAAATACCAGTTCAACAGATGCAACTTGCGGAGAAGACAATGGAACAATTACAATAAATGCCACAACTTTTACAAATAATCCTTTTGTGGAATATTCCTTAAATGGGGGTAGCTGGACAATAATAAATAATCAAAGTGATACAACATTAACAGATCTGGCTCCTGGTGCTTATACTATTAATCTAAGAGATTTATCGACCGAAGGCAACTGCGAACTAATTACTTTGTTAAAAGACACAGTCAAAGCAATAGAAGAACATACTGCTTTATTAAGCAACTTTGGACCTTATTGTGCAAACGATACTGCAATCACATTAGATGGAGAACCAAGCGGGGGTATCTACAAAGGAACCGGAGTAAGTTTAAATGGGAGATTTACACCCTCCGGTGATATAGCAGGGTTCAACGTAATTTGGTATATATATGAAGATGAGAATGGATGTGTTGACTCAACTTCTACGACAATTGAAGTTCAACTATGCTGCACTTTAGAATCTGCCGAAGCTAATATTACTGATTCTATTAATTGCAATGGAGGAACTGCGACTGTTGCATTAAGCAATGTTGGAGGAAATTCACCTATCTCTTACATCCTTAATGGGGTAGAATCAAGCGATAGCATTTTTACCAATATTTCAGCTGGTACTTATAATTGGGCAGTCGCGGAATCAGGAACTGATTGTGATACGATAAAAGGAAGCATTACCATAACTGAACCGAAAGAGATCAGGATTACTATTGATAGTACCATTTGTGAAGAAGCCCTTCCTTTTTATTATGGAGATTCCATCTTCAATGAATCCGGAACAAAAAACATTGTATTTGAAGCGGTAAACGGATGCGACTCTACTGTTAACTTTACTCTTCACATTACTCCTAAACAGTTGCCGATTGTAACCGATACTACCATTTGTGAAGATGAAACTTTCACATGGGATGTGGACGGGGTTGAATACCTCGGTACAAACGGTGATACTACAGTATTCTACGAAGGGGCAAACTGTGCAGCAGATACAATTCTTAAAATTAAGATTAACCAGGAGCCTGCTCCGATTGTAACCGATACGACCATTTGTGAAGACGAAACTTTCACATGGGATGTGGACGGGGTTGAATACCCCGGTACAAACGGTGATACTACAGTATTCTACGAAGGGGCAAACTGTGCAGCAGATACAATTCTTAAAATTAAGATTAACCAGGAGCCTGCTCCGATTGTAACCGATACGACCATTTGTGAAGATGAAACTTTCACATGGGATGTGGACGGGGTTGAATACCCCGGTACAAACGGTGATACTACAGTATTCTACGAAGGGGCAAACTGTGCAGCAGATACAATTCTTAAAATTAAGATTAACCAGGAGCCTGCTCCGATTGTAACCGATACGACCATTTGTGAAGATGAAACTTTCACATGGGATGTGGACGGGGTTGAATACCCCGGTACAAACGGTGATACTACAGTATTCTACGAAGGGGCAAACTGTGCAGCAGATACAATTCTTAAAATTAAGATTAACCAGGAGCCTGCTCCGATTGTAACCGATACGACCATTTGTGAAGATGAAACTTTCACATGGGATGTGGACGGGGTTGAATACCCCGGTACAAACGGTGATACTACAGTATTCTACGAAGGGGCAAACTGTGCAGCAGATACAATTCTTAAAATTAAGATTAACCAGGAGCCTGCTCCGATTGTAACCGATACGACCATTTGTGAAGATGAAACTTTCACATGGGATGTGGACGGGGTTGAATACCCCGGTACAAACGGTGATACTACAGTATTCTACGAAGGGGCAAACTGTGCAGCAGATACAATTCTTAAAATTAAGATTAACCAGGAGCCTGCTCCGATTGTAACCGATACGACCATTTGTGAAGATGAAACTTTCACATGGGATGTGGACGGGGTTGAATACCCCGGTACAAACGGTGATACTACAGTATTCTACGAAGGGGCAAACTGTGCAGCAGATACAATTCTTAAAATTAAGATTAACCAGGAGCCTACTCCGATTGTAACCGATACGACCATTTGTGAAGATGAAACTTTCACATGGGATGTGGACGGGGTTGAATACCTCGGTACAAACGGTGATACTACAGTATTCTACGAAGGGGCAAACTGTGCAGCAGATACAATTCTTAAAATTAAGATTAACCAGGAGCCTGCTCCGATTGTAACCGATACGACCATTTGTGAAGACGAAACTTTCACATGGGATGTGGACGGGGTTGAATACCTCGGTACAAACGGTGATACTACAGTATTCTACGAAGGGGCAAACTGTGCAGCAGATACAATCCTTAAAATTAAGATTAACCAGGAGCCTGCTCCGATTGTAACCGATACGACCATTTGTGAAGACGAAACTTTCACATGGGATGTGGACGGGGTTGAATACCCCGGTACAAACGGTGATACTACAGTATTCTACGAAGGGGCAAACTGTGCAGCAGATACAATTCTTAAAATTAAGATTAACCAGGAGCCTGCTCCGATTGTAACCGATACGACCATTTGTGAAGACGAAACTTTCACATGGGATGTGGACGGGGTTGAATACCTCGGTACAAACGGTGATACTACAGTATTCTACGAAGGGGCAAACTGTGCAGCAGATACAATTCTTAAAATTAAGATTAACCAGGAGCCTGCTCCGATTGTAACCGATACGACCATTTGTGAAGACGAAACTTTCACATGGGATGTGGACGGGGTTGAATACCTCGGTACAAACGGTGATACTACAGTATTCTACGAAGGGGCAAACTGTGCAGCAGATACAATTCTTAAAATTAAGATTAACCAGGAGCCTGCTCCGATTGTAACCGATACGACCATTTGTGAAGATGAAACTTTCACATGGGATGTGGACGGGGTTGAATACCCCGGTACAAACGGTGATACTACCGTATTCTACGAAGGGGCAAACTGTGCAGCAGATACAATTCTTAAAATTAAGATTAACCAGGAGCCTGTGCCGATTGTAACCGATACTACCATTTGTGAAGATGAAACTTTCACATGGGATGTGGACGGGGTTGAATACCCCGGTACAAACGGTGATACTACCGTATTCTACGAAGGGGCAAACTGTGCAGCAGATACAATTCTTAAAATTAAGATTAACCAGGAGCCTGCTCCGATTGTAACCGATACGACCATTTGTGAAGACGAAACTTTCACATGGGATGTGGACGGGGTTGAATACCCCGGTACAAACGGTGATACTACAGTATTCTACGAAGGGGCAAACTGTGCAGCAGATACAATTCTTAAAATTAAGATTAACCAGGAACCTGTGCCGATTGTAACCGATACGACCATTTGTGAAGATGAAACTTTCACATGGGATGTGGACGGGGTTGAATACCCCGGTACAAACGGTGATACTACAGTATTCTACGAAGGGGCAAACTGTGCAGCAGATACAATTCTTAAAATTAAGATTAACCAGGAACCTGTGCCGATTGTAACCGATACGACCATTTGTGAAGACGAAACTTTCACATGGGATGTGGACGGGGTTGAATACCCCGGTACAAACGGTGATACTACCGTATTCTACGAAGGGGCAAACTGTGCAGCAGATACAATTCTTAAAATTAAGATTAACCAGGAACCTGTGCCGATTGTAACCGATACGACCATTTGTGAAGATGAAACTTTCACATGGGATGTGGACGGAGTTGAATACCCCGGTACAAACGGTGATACTACCGTATTCTACGAAGGGGCAAACTGTGCAGCAGATACAATTCTTAAAATTAAGATTAACCAGGAACCTGTGCCGATTGTAACCGATACGACCATTTGTGAAGATGAAACTTTCACATGGGATGTGGACGGAGTTGAATACCCCGGTACAAACGGTGATACTACCGTATTCTACGAAGGGGCAAACTGTGCAGCAGATACAATTCTTAAAATTAAGATTAACCAGGAGCCTGCGCCGATTGTAACCGATACGACCATTTGTGAAGATGAAACTTTCACATGGGATGTGGACGGGGTTGAATACCCCGGTACAAACGGTGATACTACCGTTCATTACGAAGGGGCTGACTGTGCTCCGGATACTATCCTGGTAGTTACCGTAACTCCGGAACCAACTCCGGACTCTACTTCTGTGACTATCTGTTCGGATGAAGAATATACATGGGATGTGGACGGTGTAACTTACCTGGGTACTGACGGTGACACTACCGTTCATTACGAAGGGGCTGACTGTGCTCCGGATACTATCCTGGTGGTTACTGTAACTCCGGAACCAACTCCGATTGTAACGGACACAGTAATATGTTCAAATGAAACATTTACATGGGATGTGGACGGGGTAACCTACTCGGGTGCTGACGGTGATACTACAGTATTCTACGAAGGGGCAAACTGTGCGCCTGACAGCATACTTGAATTAACAGTTCTTCAGGCCACTGAAGAAAGAATACAGTTAGCCGAGTGTGAAGAGGTTACCATTAACGATTCTACATATACTGAATCAGGAGTTTACACTCAACACCTAATTAACGCTGCCGGATGCGACAGTACGCTGACTATTGATGTTACCATATTCGAAAGTCCTGACCAGACTATTTACAGGACTGCATGCGATCAGTATGTATTCTTCGGAAGAACATTAACTGAAAGCGGTACCTACACCCGCGAGATTGAAAGTGACCAGGGATGTACCGGTACTCTGACATTGGTTCTTACTGTTAACAAATCTGCCGTTACGACTATTGATAAAACGGTTTGCGATGAGTTTATTTTAAATGATATTCGCTATACCACTTCTGACCAGTATCGCCAGAGACTTGCAACTTCTGCAGGTTGCGACAGCACTGTTATTATTAACCTGACGGTTCTTAATGATAATCCAATTGTTCTGACCGGCGAGGCCAGCGACTTAACCGTTGAATGCGACGGACTTGGAAATACAGATGCTCTCAACGAATGGCTGGAAACTCAGGGCGCTACAGGTGAAGCGGAAGTAGGCTTTGGCCAGGTTACCTGGAGCAACGACTTTGAAGCTCTTACTCCCGGTTGCTGCAATACCGGTTCTGATACTGTAACATTTACTGCAACTGATGATTGTGGAAACTCTGTTTCAACAACGGCTGTCTTCACCATTGTCGACAATTCTGCTCCAACATTTACAGCTCCTGCCGACATTACCATCTACTCCGGCGAAAACTGCCAGTACGATGCAAGTGTACAGGCAACAGGTGATGTTACCGACGAATACGACATTTGCTGTACCGACCTGGATGCTGAATTTACAGAAGTAACGGAACAGGGATCTTGTGCCGGGGAATGGATTATTACACGTACCTGGACCCTGGCTGATGCCTGTGGCAACGAAGCTGAACCTCAGGTGCAGGTAATTACTGTGATCGACAACACTGCTCCAACAGCGGTTTGCAACGATATTACCGTTCAACTCGATTCAACAGGTGTGGCAACGATTACGGCTGCCGATATCGACGGAGGATCCACTGACAATTGCGGAATAGACACCATGTTTATCAGTCAAAGCGTATTCTACTGCGGAGGTCTTGGTAACAACGAGGTAGTTCTTACTGTGGTTGACGAATGTGGAAACGTTTCAACCTGTACGGCTACAGTTACTGTTGAAGAAGGCAGTTATGAATGTAATCCGGAACAATATAATGCAAATGACGATATACTAACTTTGATTTACTGTCCGGATAGAACGGCTTCAGGAAATATCGATTTATATGACAACGATGAAGGTTTCACTCGTGACAACTCCAGCTTAAATGTACTAACAAGTTTACCTGATGGTGTAACCATTAATGACGGCAACCTCGATTATTTAAATGAAGATGCCAGCGAGCTTGTTCTTTCTCTCTCTTATGCAGTTTGTCACACTGTTAACACAGATATCTGTGATACAGCAGATGTTACAATTGTTCTCCTTCTCGATTCTGACTGCGATGGTTATAGCGATGGCGACGATATCGACGACGACGACGATGGCATACTCGATATTCACGAACAATATCCGGTTAATGATGATCCAGGCGATGGAGACATTGATACCGACGGTGACGGAATTGTTGACCGTTTAGACATCGACTCTGACGACGATGGTATTCCAGATAACATTGAGTGGCAACAAAACATTCCGGAAGGAGCATACAGTGCAGAACACTTCGGCGGAGTTGATCTTGGGTTCGACTACTATCCTCCGTTAGGAATTGATTCCGATGGTGACGGATGGGACGACCAGTATGATGATAATGAAAATGGTGGCCAGAATATATACTACTACCCACTATTCGATATGGATCAGGACGGAACACCTGATCACCAGGACCCGGATTCAGACAATGACGGTATTCCTGACTACATTGAAGGTTGGGATGCTAATCCGCACGATACTATTGCTGATGTTGAGTGGATTGGAACAGACTCCGATAAAGACGGTCTGGACGATGCATACGACACCTACGATACCCGCGGCGAATGGCTCCACGGCAAGAATGCCATTGGATCCGGTGCTCCGCTGCAGGATATGGCAAGAGATACGGCTAACAATATCCGTGACTGGCGCGATGACATTGATCCTATTGTAATTATTCCTGATCCGCAGGCGGAAGGTTGTGAATTGATTATTCCTGACGGATTCTCGCCAAACCAGGATGGTTACAACGACTACTTCAAGGTTGAGTTTGTTTGTGAAGAAGGCGATCTGCTATTTGGGGAAGAATATCCTGATGCCAAAATCGAAATCTTTAACCGCTGGGGCAACCTGGTGTTCGAAAAAGAACAGTTTGGTAATGAAATGAACCAGGGTAGCACAGAAGCATGGTGGGACGGATCATCGATGCACAACTGGCAGGTTGGTAAAGATAAACTGCCTGCAGGAACCTACTTCTACATTCTCTACTTTAACAGTGGAAACAGGGAACCGGTTACCGGGTCAGTATTCCTAAATAATTAATTGATTTATAATTAATGAATGTTTAATCTGAAAAAATTAAAACGATGAATACAAAATTAAATATAATCAAAGGTTTAGGGATTCTGGCAATAGTTATAGCAGCATTTACATCGAATGCACAACAGGACCCGATGTATACGCAATACATGTTTAACACGCAAACCATTAACCCTGCGTATGCAGGTACATGGGAGTCGGTTGGGTTTATGGCCCTGGGACGACACCAGTGGACCGGAATCAGCAATGCACCTGCAACCTATACTTTCTCCATGCAGGCACCGCTTAAAAACGAAAGGGTGGCCATGGGATTAAACGTGATTAACGACAAGGTGGGACGCGAAAAACGCTTTTATATGTTTGCCGATTACTCCTACCTGGTTCCATTAACCGAAAAAACAAATCTAAGACTTGGGTTAAAAGGTGGGTTTACCAATTACTCGAATAACCTGGAGGAGTATACGATCCTTGACAGCGACGACCCCTCTTTCGTGGGGCAAATCAACTCCAACTTTAAACCAAACTTTGGGGTGGGTGCATTCCTCTACGGCAAAAGGGCATACCTGGGATTTTCGATACCTAAAATTGTAAACAGCAAATACGAAAATAACTACGAGAACTTCTCGATTGAAGGTGAATTGAGGCACTATTTTTTAATTGCAGGGGCCGTATTCGACATGGGACAGAACGTGAAGTTTAAACCCACTGCCCTTACCAAGGCTTCGTTTACTTCTGAAACCGGTACCCCGGTGCAACTCGATTTATCGGGAAACTTCCTGATTAAAGACAGGCTGTGGCTGGGTGCGATGTGGCGTTCGGGTGACTCCTACGGGTTTATAGCGCAGTTCCTGTTTGCCGAAAAACTCAGAATCGGGTATGCTATCGATTTTTCTACCAGTAACCTGAAACATTACAACAACGGAACTCACGAAGTGATGGTTTCCTACGAACTCAGGTTTAACAAAGAAAAGGTCGTATCGCCAAGATACTTCTAAAATATTTATTGATGTTGTGTTTATTACCCGAGTTTCAGCTTTCCTTGCTGGGGCTCGGGTTTGTCTTTTCGGTAGGTGGCAACTAAGGCATCAATTTCAGGTAAGCAGCGGCCACAGGTAGTTCCGGCACGAGTCAGATTCTGAATCTGAACGGTTGATTCAGCACCTTTTTTTAATAATGAAACAATCTCCTTTTCATCAACAAAATTGCACAAACAAACCAATCTTTTAGCCATTACTTCTCCGAGTCAATAATTGTAACTACAATGTTTCTACTTTGTCGCGGACCGTCAAATTCGCAGAGAAATATATTTTGCCAGGTCGAAAGTCCCATCTTTCCTTCAACAATAGGAATTGTTTCGCCGGGACCTACAATTCCTGCTTTCAGATGAGAGTGCCATTATTATCCTGGGCATCGTGCTCCCACACGCCTGCCGGAACCAGTTTTTTGAATAAGCTTACAACATCGTTCTGTACTAATTCATCCCAGTTTTCCTGTATCATTATTCCGGCTGTTGCACCCTGTACATAAACATTTACAATACCGGTTTTTACTTCCGAGGAGGCTACTATTTTTGAAACTTCCCGGGTAATATCAACCAACACTTTATGCTTGGGTGTTGAAACCTGAAATGAAGATTGCATTACTCTATAAATTTATTTTCGGCATAAACTTTCACCTTTCGGTATATTTCGATAACGGTATCATTTTTCGGCATCGAACCATAAATTTTTTCCAGGTAACGGTTTTTCATTAGAAGTTCGAATGATGCCTTAAAATTAATATCGTAAACCCACGAAAGCTGCATTACTTTAATATCCAGTTGATTTACCAAATGCTCTTTCGACACCAGCGATCCCCGCAATATCTGTTTGGCAACCTGTGGTGAAACAGTATTTCCGCCGGGCATCTCCCATGTTAATGTATGGTTGGCTTCAGCCTTTGGATTGGCATAATAATCTGTCAGAACTTTTAAAATGTCGAGTTTATCAGCATCCCGAATCATTTGTGCATACATTCGTGCCTCCCCATTCAAATCTTTCGGCAACTCGCGCTTATTATGATACAAAATAGCTGCTAAAACGATCTCTTTTTCATCTTCGCTTAATTCATTTAACAATCCACCTTCATTTAATACCTCAATACCAAATTCGGCATGATCAATAGAAGTTACATCGTTAAACGTATTATATTTTATCAACTGTTTGAACCTTCCGATATCATGAAACAGACCAATAAAACAGGCCAGATATTGCCCTGATTCTCCTTGTTTCTGTTTTTCCGATAAATTATGGATAATATCTGCTACCCTCAGCGAATGTTCCTTTTTTATGCTAAAATTCTTCTTTTGATCTTCAGTTAACCCGACAAAAGAATTCACGTAATCTTCAAATTTTTGTCTTGAAAGATTAAGCTGCTTTCCCATACATTGTTTATTTAATTGCGCAAAAGTAATGATATATGCATGTCTAAAACGAAAGAAACCGAAAAAAATATTAACAAGCCTAAAAACAGAAGCATATTGGTTTTATAGTATGACGATTGAGGAATTTTGTTATTTTTGCAGCCACTAATTGGTCCCATAGTTCAATGGATAGAATACAAGATTCCGGTTCTTGCGATCTGGGTTCGAGTCCCGGTGGGATCACTCATCAAATAAATAAACAGGCTGAAAACCATTTGATTTTCAGCCTGTTTATTTATATCACACCCAGAGTCAAAATTTGATAGATTAACACCCTATATTTTCAACAAAAATAAATTAATCTAAAAACTAACAAATCTGTAGAAGAAATAATATTACAGACCTTTACCATTCATACTAATCCGGAAACTGGTATAATCAATCCTGTACAATTTTACATTTTAGAAGTAGTAATTTTAGTTTTGCTATAATTCTCAGGAAAAGTTACATTCCGTATTTTTATTAATTCACTCATACATTTCCCGTGAAAGAGTCTCATTTCATCGAGCTCTTTCTGCGAAAAAGTATCTATTCTATCAATTTGTTTGATTTCATCCTTTAACCTATAAACCTTCCGAAAGGGACAATTTACAACAGGTTCTCCGAAAAAACATGCAATAAATGGCCAAATTAAATCAGCATTTTGTTGAATCTTTGTTTTACTCAAGATTGGCATATTCTTGAATTTTAGAATTTTATTAATCTTATATTTAAAAGGGTTACTTGTTTTCGAGAACCTGATTGATTTTTTTAGCCCACAAATCGTAACCCTTTTTATTCATATGAATATTATCATGCAGAAAAATATCCTCATATACATTTCCGGTTTCATCCAGCATTGTATTCCATATATCAACATATTCAATATTTCTTCTTTTAGAAAGTTTGTACAAACGCTTATTTAATTTCACATACTTGTCTCGAAGGCCCCATCTCAGGATACTTGGTTTGGTAGAGATCAACAGAATTTCGGTTTCCGGCAAATCAGCCTGAACATTCTTAATGATTTCTTTTGCTTCTTTTGCAACCCTGGCAGGTTTCTTATTTGCAGCAATATCATTGTCGCCTTCGTAAACAAACAGAATATCAGGTTTTTGTTTCAGAATCAGTTTATCGTAATAATGAATTAAGTCGCTGTATTGCGATCCTCCAAATCCATTGTTAATCACATTATATTTGGGGAAATAGTTCTGAACGTCTTTCCACATTCTGATACTCGAACTTCCTGCAAAAACCACAAGTTGCTTCTCGTTATTAAAATTGTACTCTTTGTTGTAAAGTTGATCGACCTGTTCTTTATATCGATTGGGATCCTGGGCATTTGAGATCATTATTCCCATAAACATAAAAAACAATAGATAATAAAATCTTCTCCTTTTCATAACTGATATTTTAAATGTTATTCGTGCTATTTTTTTATTCAGATTTATCGATATTCAGGATAATCGTCCATTTTAAAACCATCTCTGGTTATCAATATAGCCCAGTCATCTTCATATTTTTCGTCAGGAGGATCAGGTGCCAAGGGACGGTTATTGGCACCACCTATATTCCCCAGCGAGATAAGTGCACCTCCTTTTATTTTGATCGGGTCACCAATGAATTTTCCTGTTCGCGTATCATACCATTGCATGTTGAAATCTCCCGGTACATCGGTCAAATCAAGTTCACCGATCTTATCGACACACGGTAAATACACCGCATAAACTTTTCCGGGTAAGGCAAACACCTGTCCACCTCCAAAAAGTTCCGTTTCATTATGTAATAGTGAATCTGCCGGTTCCATCTCCCAGAAAGGTAAATTCTCCAGGAAGAACTTACGTGCATACCAATGAAAATCCCAAATGCCTTCCAGCTTTCTGAAATCCTCCATATTCCAGTCCACCGAAATCCATTCATGCCCTGCACCTCCTGAAATATAAGTTGGCCAGATGATTTCTCTTCGGGCACGGTTTTGAGTAGCAATATCCTGATCATCCGGTCGGTTGGCAAACGTGTTGAATAACTTCGATTCATCGAACGATATTACCCAAGGTCTTCCTGCATCTGCCGATCTTTTTCTTCCTTCTTCAATCAGTTTCCCATAATTAAAATGCCGAAGTTTTGCCTGTATACTGGTCAAGTCGAAATTCTCATTACCCAAAAAAGGACCATAAGATGACTTATCCCAAAAGTCATCCAGATCAACAGTATGAACCGTCATAGGATGATCATAAGGATCAATTGCGCTTAGATATGCTGCCCATTCTTTTATCAAAGCAGGATCGAGAGGACGCCATCCGGTTGCACCTCCCCCATTGTATTCTTCGCAAAGATTCCATTGCAGGGCATTGTGATGACCTAAACGGGCCACTAATTCGCGGTAATACAATTTTCGTTCGATGCCCAACCGGGCGTTATCCAATTCATTCTTATTTTCAACTTCGCCTTCATTCAACACAGCATTCAACATTAATCCTTTTCGTTGTGCATGTTCAAAAACGATATCCCACTGTGCTAATTTGCTTACATCATAACGAAGATTATCATTTGACGGATCACCTTTATAGTTTATGTTTTCGCTTGAAAAAGGATGAACATCTTTGCCATCTCCGCCAATAGTATTTGGCATGAAATAAAGTGAGTTGACATGCCTGTCTGAAAGATAATTTATGGCACCAATTAATCCTTTGCCCCTATTTCTCTGCCATACAGGATCTCCCTTCTGCCAATCTTTTTCATGGGCATAAAAATGAATATCGTTCTGTAATGTATTATCAAAATCGTGATAAGCCAACAAGTTCTCAGGACTATCGGTTCCTCCCTTTATAAAGTACTTTTTGCTTCCCTGAAACTGAAGGTAATATTTGCCAACATATTTTAAGAGTCCCTGAGTTCGGAAATCGCCGGTTATTTCATCGTTCTCCTCAACCATGAAACTTCCTTTTTCTCCATCAAAACTGTAGGATTTCCCCTCTTTTGAGTCAAGGCTTATTGCAATATTTTCTCCCTTACGAAAAGAAACTTTATAGGTCCACTTTCCAACTGCATCGGGCGTGAATTTTACACGCCACACATTACCCGATATTGCACTGGTTTCGGCAGCATTACCATCTGCTGCATAGTAACCCGGAACAATATATTCTGTATCCTCATGACGGAAGGAAACATTCAACCGATAGTTGGTAAACGGATTATATTCAGCCTGTTCACTGGTTTGTGGCCCCTCAAAATCGATAATAAGTGTATGCCATATTTTGACTTTGGTCTGTGCGTTGCATTCGCTGCCCATATAAAGCGAAAACACCAGAGTAATCAGTAATAACCTTTTAATCTTTATCATAAATGCAACTATTAATTTATTCTTCATACCGATAATTAAATCGTCTTTCAGGAGCATTGTCTCCATTCAGAAAAAAGTCGGTAATATCATCGAGTTTCTGAATATTATCAGCCCAATGAAAGTCAATCGACACTTGTTCCTCATTTATTAATTTCCGTGGAATGGCGATCATCATTTCATTTCCCGAATAGGAATAAGATACCTCAACCGATTTCTTCCACTTGTTTTTGCTCCATACTTTTAATTTGGTTTTCTGAACAGAAAGCACTTCACTGTTGATCAAATAATCATAACCTTCCCATCCGGTATTCTGATCCTGATCGGCATTAATGAAAAGCAACATCCAATTCGAATCGGTTTCTGAAGTCAGATCATCTTTTGTTTTTACATAGAAATAGATATTCTCTTCATCGCGTGCCACTCTTGACTCTATGATATCATTACGGCCGGTCTTATTTATATACGGACCCGCCTGCTCCTCTCCCAGGCTATTTCTTTCAGTAACATCACCGATATGATCATAATAAATCGCAGTTACATCGTTCCACTGATCAAATCCACCAGATATATCAATGGTTTTATGCGATCCTGCTTCCGGGCTTTTTCTTACACCTTTGTATTTCCTGATATTATCAATCAACTGGTAATAATAGTTATCGGTATGCCCATCTTTCATGGGTTCTATATCTCGGCTATATTCCTGATTATACTGATCTAAAAAATAAGTATCACCCGGCTTAATTTCCCTGCCGGCAAATCCTAAATGAGCTCCCGGGTAGAAATTATATCTTTGCAACCGGGCATCCACATCATCACTCATCACACTGCGTCCAACCGTCCACTCGTTCCAACCGGTTATGAAAATAAACTCCGGATCAACATCCAATGCATAATCCCATTGCTCCTGAAAATGCAATCCTTCGCCGGTGTATGGTGTCAGATCATATTTATCGGTTTCAGGCTGATGAAAATTGTGGAAACTACGGCCAATATTTGACAAAGGATGTTGCCCAACCGCTACCGGCACGTTCTCTGCTTTATCCCGACTTTCATGCCATCCGATGGTCTGTGGATAATGGTCAACCCAAGGCCATTCGTCATGTCCATCGTTATACCAGGGCAGTGAAGTCCATGCCCAGCTCTGTCGTAAACTGAAGAAATTTAAAATATCATCAGAAAAAACGATATCATTTACTTTGTTCCTTTCGGGTTTCTCATGTTGACCGTACAACAAAAGAGGCTTTCCTTTCCAGTAAAACCATAGATCGGGATACATACCTTTCTGGTAAAAATCTTTCCAGAGGGTATTTACGGAAACTTCACTTCCTAAAAATGCAATATCAGGAGTTTGTTCACCTTCCTGCCTCATCTGACGCCACACTTTACAAATCGGCAAGTAAACTTCTGGAAAAGTCATATCGTTGGTCACATCAAAAATAATCACATCAACACCTGCATCGCTCAACTGATTGGCATGCCTGCGGATCACCCACTCATCGTAGTTCAGATAGTAGCCAACTTCTGGTTCACCCCAATAATGTTGTCCTGTACCCCATTGCGGATTTTCAGGATTTTCAGCTATAATTTTACTAACATCATAAGGGCCTTCCTCGCCAGGATGAACGTGCGTGATAAAATAAAACATTCCAACAAACCGATCTTCTTTCACCGGACCACATTCTTCAAATCCGGGTAGTTTACGTCCCAGTGCATCAGTTGCCACCCAGGTATCGGCCTGAATATCCCTGAATGAAGCCCGTTTTTTATCCTGATCAATCTCCCCAATATAATTCAGCTGATCCCAATCATCAATTCCGATCATTTTCTTATAAGGATCGAAAACTTCATCTTCCTTATCGGTTCCAGCTGCCTGATAAGCATACCACACCGGTTTTTCGCCCTCTGGATCGGTTTCATCATCGGGGAAATGACGAAGGCCTAATCGTAAACCACCTTCCCAACGAGAATCAATCCAGTTGTGCCATTGTAATCCATCAATACCGTCCAGGCGTTCCATTTTTTTCCATGTAAAAGCAAAACCGGCTGCCTGCTCCAGTAAATCCTGTTCAGAGTATGTTTTTGAATTGGTTCCATTCTCTGAAAGCCACAAACTCCGTTTAATTTTTCCCTGATACAAAACTTCAGGAAGTTTAATCCAGTCGTCCAGCACTTCCAGATTTTTAAAAGTTAAGATTGGAGAATTAAAATCGTACTGAACCTTCTGATCGAGCCAGGCTTTTGGTTCAAAAAGAGATTCCGGATAGGGATGAATTGCCAATCCCCACTGAAAATCACCTTCGGCTTTACTATAGTCCAGTAAAATATCCATTAAATCTTTTACCAGATAAAATTTCTCTGAAGCTTTCCATAACCACTGCTTGGTTACAGAAATAAATACCTCGGAATGAGGATTATAACTACGGGCAATATTGTAACACAAACGCATCGATTTTACATAGGCATCCATGAAAATCATCTCCGACTTCATCCCCATGTTGGTCCAAACCCATCCCATGTTTACCTCGTTGTGCATAATCCAATGTTGTACCCGTCCGTATTTTTTATCAGGACGGCTGTAACGATCAGCAAGGAAGTCGAGTGCTGCAGCATAGCAGTTTACACTTTCAAAATTTGTCATATTAGGCATGCTGTAGTTACCTGCCGGATCCATATCGGGATGCTGCATTAATCTGGCAATCTCGGGATCGGGACATTGCTCGGCCTTGTTTACCAACAGAATTGCAGCCACAACAATATCACGTTTAGCGGTTTCCTGTAGAGTCGCATCAAGGTTTTCAAGCTCCTTTTTACCGAAATAGTAGGTTATGCCATTGTAATTATGTGCAATGCGATCATCGGCAGGAGTGGTGTACATAAAGCCTGTGAAACGAATATTGACCGTTGCACTGGTAATTCCCAGCTTATCAAGATCCTCGACCGGTCCTTTCCCCAGACGGAAGCCCCCCAAACCTTTCTGATTAGCTGGTTTTACTTTTGGCAGATCGTACTTCGCCTTGATTTCATCGGGATACCGAGCATGTGAAATTATTTTGAATTTGCCATCCGTTTTCTCTGCCAAAACCCATTTTGAGAGCAGTCGGTCGTATTGGATGCCCTTTCGGTCAACATAACGATCAAGCTTCAATTCAAAAGCAGTCTCCGATATCGGCATTGAGGTCTCGAAGTTTTGATTCTCGGTAACATCGCCATAAGGCGGAACCTCACATAGATAAACATTTGATGTAGTTGCAACATTTCCACTCACTGAAACTTTCTCATCGTTAACAGCGACCTTCTCAATAACAGACGGATACGAACTTGAAAGGTATGTTTTCAGATTTGAATCCTGCCGGGCTTCCTGCATTTTTTTTGCAGCACTTTCGGCCGCAACCTTTTTTTCACGCTCGGTCAAGGTTCTGATCATCAGTTTTCGTATTCTGATATTCACATCAGGCCGGCGCCCAAGATTAATTTGCAAGAAGTCGCCCTTTTTACCCCAATTTCCGATTTCCTGACTGAGATCAATTGTATATCCTACCCAGCCTTCCGACAAGCTTAAAGATCCGATGACCTTGGAATGTTCTGAATTAATTTCAGGTCCGAAAAACAAATGAACCTCATTAATTCCTTTCGGACAAAAATATTCAAACGACAAAATAGTGGCATCCGAAACCCTTTCCTGCTCCAATGGCATTGTGGTTATCCAGGAAGCATTACCGGCAGTAGTTAGCTGCCATACTGCGTCTCCCAATTCTTCAACTTCCGTTTGATTGACATGCGATGGCTCCAGTTCCAATGGAAGACTTTCAACCTGTGCATGGGCCTGAAATGTGAACCCCAGAAGGAAAATCACACCTATTTTTAATAAAATAATCCCTGTTCTTTTCATTATTGAACGCATCATGATTCGTTTATTCTGTAAAACGGTAATTAAATCTTCGCTCAGGAGCGTTATCTCCATTCAAAAAGAATTCGGATATATCATCTAACTTTTGAATATTATCTGCCCAATGAAAATCAAATGAAACGGTATCTTCATTCAATAGTTTAATAGGAATCGATATCATTAGTTCATTCCCTGAATACGTGTAGAATAGCTCACCCGACTTCTTCCACTTATTTTTATTCCACGTTTTTATAGTGGTTTCTTGAGCGGAAAGCACTTCACTATTAATCACAAAGTCATATCCTTCCCATCCGGTGTTTTTATCCTGATCGGCATCGATATAAAGCAACATCCAGTTCGCATCGGTACTTGGAGTCAACTCATTTTGGGTTTTTACGTAGAAGTAGATATTCTCATCATCACGGGCAACCCTTGATTCAATAATATCATTTCGTCCGGTAGTATTTAAGTATGGTCCGGCCTGTCCTTCACCCGGGCTATTTCGTTTGGCCACATCGCCAATATGATCGTAATAAACCGCTTCAACATCGTTCCATTGTTCAAACCCTTTTGAAAGGTCTATGCTTTTCTTTTCGCCTGCTTCAGGGCCTTTTTGTATGCCTTTGTATTTTCTGACATTATCAATCAGCTGGTAATAATAATTATCTGTATGACCACCTTTCATCGGTTCAATATCGCGGCTGTATTCCTGGTTATATTGATCAAGGAAATACCAATCGCCGGGCTTTAGTTCTTTGCTTGCCCGCCCAAGATGTGCTCCAGGATAGAATTTCCATTTTAATAACTGTTCGGTTACATTATTAGGCATTGTATTTTTACCAGCCGACCATTCATTCCAGCCCGTCACAAACACAAACTCGGGATCTACTTTTAATGCCCAGTCCCATTGTTCCTGAAAATGTAATCCCATATTGGTATAAGGAGTCAGGTCGTATTTATCCGTTTCGGGTTGATGAAAATCGTGAAAGCTTCGTCCTATGTTTGACAATGGATGTTGACCTACAGCAACCGGTACATTTTCCGGTATATCCTTCGATTCGTGCCAACCAATGGTTTGTGGATAATGGTCTACCCATGGCCACTCATCTTTCCCGTCATCGTACCAGGGCAATGATGTCCATGCCCAGCTTTGACGAAGCGTAAAGAAATTTTTAATATCATCGGAAAATTCAATCTCATTTATGTCGTTCCTTTCGGGAACTTCATGTTGTCCGTAAAGTAAGAGTGGTTTCCCTTTCCAATAGAACCATAAATCGGGATACATTCCTTTCTGGTAAAAATCTTTCCATAATCGATTAACCGATATTTCACTGCCAAGGAAAGTAATATCCGGTGTACGCTCACCTTCTTCCCGCATTTTGCGCCATACTTTACAAAGTGGCAGGTAAACTTCAGGGAAGGTAATATCGTTGGTTACATCAAAAATAATCACATCAACTCCGGCATCGCTTAACTGAGTGGCATGACGGCGTAAAACCCATTCGTCATAGTCGAGGTAATAGCCAATCTCCGGTTCTCCCCAATAATGATGTCCTTCGCCCCACTGAGGGTTTTCAGGATTTTCTTTCAATATTTTAGTTACATCATAAGGACCATCGGCACCCGGATTAATATGAGTACAGAAATAAAACATGCCCACAAAACGGTCATCTTTTACCGGCCCGCATGCTTCATATCCCGGGAGTTCGCGACCAAGTGCATCGGTGGCTACCCAGGTATTAGACTGGATATCACGGAACGAATTCTTCTTCTTCGTCTGATCTATCTCTCCGATATAAGTAACCTCATCCCAATCATCTACGCCAACAATTCTTTTATACGGATCTAAAACATCTTTTTCCTTTGAAGTACCGGCAGCCTGAACCGCATACCAAACCGGCTTTTTCCCCAGTGGTTCTGTTTCATCATCAGGGAAACGACGTAACCCAATTCGAAGCCCGTATTCTCTCCGTCCATCAATCCAGTTATGCCACTGGAAACAGTCGATACCATCCAATGTTTTAATTTTATGCCAGGCATAAGCAAAACCGGCAGCCTGCTCATTTAAGTCTTTATCAGTGTACGAAGGAGAATTGGTTCCATTTTCAGAAAGCCATAGCGAACGCTTGAATTTTCCTTTATATAAAACTTCGGGGAGTTTAATCCACGCATCCAAAACTTCCAGGTTTTTGAACGTTACCATTGGGGTATTCATCCGAAACTGAGCCATTTTATCCATCCATGTTTTTGGCTCAAACAGCGATTGTGGATAAGGATGATTTGCCATTCCCCACTGGAAATCACCTTCCGTTTTTGTGTAATCGAGTAACATATCCAACAGTTCTTTCCCCGCATAAGAATAGGCTTCGCCATCCCATAACCACGAACGGGTTAAGGAAATCATGACTTCGGAATGAGGATTGTATTTCCTGGAAATATTGTAGCACATGCGCATTGATTTCAGGCATGAATCCATAAAAACCATGGCCGTTTTATCGCCCATATTCGTCCATTCCCATCCAAAATTTACTTCGTTGTGCATGATCCATTTGTGGATGCGTCCGTATTTTTTATCGGGACGACTATACCGTGAAGCTAAAAAATCCAGCGCAGCCGCATAACAATCAACACTTTCAGGAGTTGTCATGTTAGGCATACTATAATTCCCGGCCGGATCCATATCGGGATGTTGCATCAAACGGCCAATTTCAGGATCAGCGTAATGTTCCGCCTTATTTATTAATAAAATGGCTGCAACAATAATATTTCGTTTCGCAGTTTCCTGTAACGTTTCATCTAAATTTTCAACAGCCTTTTTGCTGAAATAGTAATTTTTGCCATTGTACGAATAAGATATTCTGCCATCGGCTGGCTTTGAAAACATCATGGAAGCAAAGCGGATATTAACCGTTACACTTGAGATCCCTAAATCATCAAGGTCGCTGAGAGGTCCTTTACCAACATGGAAACCGCCCAGACCTTTTTTACTCGTTGGTTTTTCATCGGGTAAATCATACTTTGCTGCAATATTGTTAGTGTACCTGGCATGTGAAATCAGGTTGTATTTCCCATCCGATTTTTCGGTAAGCACCCATTTTGAAAGTACACGATCGTATTTGATACCATTTCTATCTACAAAACGATCAACAGTTTTGCTAAAAGTTCCGGACTCTACCGGAATTGATGTCTCAAAATTATCTTCTTCGGTCACATCCTGATAAGGTGCAACTTCGCAGAGAAAAATATTTTCGCCTTGCTCAACGTTCCCTTCAATCTGAATTTTTTCAGCCGAAACAACAATCCTGTTTACTGTAGATTTATATTTTTCACTCAAGTATTTTTTCAGATCTTCTTCAAACCTGACATCCTGCCTTTTCTTTGTTTCCCTAATGTCAGCAATTTTCTGCTCCTCCTCATTCATCGGCCGAATTCGAATATTCCGAATTTGAATTTCGGCATCAGCATCATCGCCTAAAGTGATTCGCAAAATATCACCTGCGTTTCCCCAATCTCCTATTTTCTCACTTAAATCAATTGAACAATTCACCCATTCTTTTGAGGGTGAAACACGCCGAATAAATTTTTGATGTTCTTCTTTAAAGTCAGGTCCAAACCACACCCTGAGAATGTCCATTCCTTTAGGACAGATGTAGTCGAAGGTAAATACAAGATGTTCCGGCTGAAGTTTCTTTTCCAGAGGTTTTGTCTGAAATTGAGGCTCTAAACTTTGGGTATAAAAATTGAATTCATCACTATTCTTCGACTTGATTTCCATCCCCGAAACAGAATCAGGCTGAATATATAAGTTTGTTACTGATTCAGATGTCTGTGAATAAACATTCGGAATAGTTAAAACAACTCCAAATATGATCAGAAAAATTAATTGTGTTCTTTTCATTGTCGTTTATGTTAGGTTTATTTTTAGCGTGGCTTTTATTACATTTTAAACTCCACAAAATCTTCCTGAAAAGGATTTGTACTTTTTTTATCCTTGAATTTTTGAAATGCATACAGATGCTGAATAACTATCAATAAAATCAAAAATATCAACCATTTAGCACTTCTTTTCAAAGTTGTTTTTTGAAAGAAATAAGACAAAGAAGTCCCTGGGCAAGTTGAAAACATACCCTCTTTTTGTTTTTCCATCAAAACAAATTTTACATTACCTATTCACTATAAATCAGCAGATTATCGATATGCAATAAGTTGATAATTTCCTTCTTTAGCTTTAAACTTTAAGTGCATATTATCCGATCCCGCGAAATCGAAGTACTTGTTGAAAACATATTTTCCCTTTGACCAAATTTTCTCGCCGTTATAAACAACAGCGCTGACTTTCTCAGAAGGTATGCCAACAATAGCAGAAGTTCCTTTCGGAATTTGAACATTCAATACAAATCGATCGGTTTCATTTTTAAATGAAATCCCGATTTTACCGCTTACACTTGGTACAGTTGTTTCGGCAGATTTCAGTCCTGCCGGTTGTGGAAGCACCTGAAATACTTTATATCCCGGTTCAACGGGTGCCACTCCACAAACATATTGCGACATGATGGTAAGTCCGCCTCCACTCCAGGCATGGTTCGTAGTTCCACCTCCATATCCTTTATTTCCAATTCCCCAACCTTCGTAAAGTGTAGTTCTTTCGGGATCGTTTACCATCTCCGAAAAACGTTTTTTCATACGTTCAATCCCGTATTCTTCCTGCCCCATAAGAAAAAGAGATTCGATAACGTATTTTTCCATATAAGGGCTTGCATATTTCTGGGTTTTTAACACTTCAAAAATGGCAGGATAAATTTCAGAATCGGCCAAACCGGCAACAACTGCAAGCGCCTGGGCTCGGTCGTCGGTTTCGTCTTTGTAATCAGGATGCCTGTATGCCTTACCATTCCAAAAACTTTTATTGAACGCTTTTTTGAAGTCTGACATACTTTGAGAATATTCATCAACATCTTTCTGAATTCCCAGAAGCACAGCCATATTTTTTGCACCTTTTAATGCCAGGTAATACCATTCGTTAAAAAGAATATTCTTATCAACATTTGGCCCCCAATCCCCCCAAGTCCAACCGCCTTTACGAAATTTCAGATTGCCTTTTACATCAGTCTCCCAAAGTTTCAGGTATTTTTTAGCGCCTTCATATAAATCTGCAATGGGTTGTTTGTCGCCGGTATTCATATAATAATTCCAAAAGCCATATTGTCCGATAGAAGCGAGCATCTGCCCCGGAAGTTCAAGATCATAATTAGAAGGAATGGGGGAAATTAAAACCCCACTCTCTTTTTGCCATCCTATCAATTCATACATTCCTTTTTTCATTAAAAGATGACTATTTGAATCCAGTGCGTAAAATGCTTCACCTGATTCGTTTACCTCATCGCCCCACCATTGTCCACGCTCACGGTCAGGACAATCCATATATGTATCGCGCATAGTAACCAGCAAAGTACGGCGCGATTTCTTCCATAATTTATTAAGGAACGGATCGTTGCATTCAAATGAACCAGCGAATTCAGAGTTGTAAGATGTCTCCCTGTATTTTAAGTCAATAATTTCAACATTTTTAGGAATGAGATAAAGAACATGGTGACCATTCATCCAGCCATAACTTTCATATTCCTGAGTTCCATCTTTTGTAATATACTCAGCTTTTATATTATATGGACCTCCTCCCTTAAAATGATCTGTGTACATTACAATTTTCTCTCCTGCCGGTGCATTCACCTTTAAATAAGGCGTTATATGGGCATTATAAGGAAGTTTACAAATCAGGGTATCAACATCTTCACCCGGCTTTTTATCCGTTTCAACATATTCTGTTATTCCGTAATCTTTCCATTGGGGAATAATTCGGGGAAGAAGCTTATTCCATGGTGCGACACCTTCTTCACCAAGTGTTTTCGATCTTTTCCATCCTTCGGGTGTGAAAGAAGGTTTCTGCCAGTCTTCAATTTCAAAACGGGCATCGAAAAGTAAACTAGACTCCGGCAAACGATAGTTAGGAATAGGCGGAGCGGCAATTCTATAGGCTTGATGAATACATGAAAACCATTGACTATCACTCACCAACTGAAAGCCATTATTCGCATTACATTCAACAAATAAGCCAGCCTTGCCGCTGGGGTTGTGAGAAAAGCCTTCTTTCCCAAAATGCCAAACCAAAACAGCAAAGGTATTTTTTCCTTTATGCAGATGTCTTGCAATATCAATCTCATCGTAATAGGTATCTTTTGCATTTGGACCTCTTTTTACACCGCCTTCAAATACCACCATTTCACCATTAATCCAAAGCCAGTATTTTGTATCAACAGCAATTTTGGTGTTTGCAACAGCCGGTATATTTTCCACATCAAATTCATGACGAAAACACATCCAAAGATTGGTGGTATTCTGACAATCGGATGCCGTTATCCATTGTGCTTTTTTATTTTCAGCTTTTAACTGACATAACCCGGAAATCAGTAAAAGACTTATTACAATAATCCTTTTCATAGTTATTTTCTGTTTACGTATACATAATAAGCACCGGTAATAGCTCCGCCTTTAGCATCATCGAACCAGGTATGAAGAGTGATTTTTCCCTGCTGCAAATGAGTGGTAAAAACAACTTTTGTATCATCCTCATTCACTTTAACCTGTCTTCTGAAATCGATTTCTTTCCCAGTGATAAATATTTTGACTACGCCAACTGGCAGCGCCACTTCACCTTTCCCAGCTTCTGTTAACGGAATATCATATTCTTTTGGCCAGCGACGGAGTTCAAATTCATAAGTTCCTTCCTGTGCCACATCAAGTAACCAGTAACTGTTTTTCTGTTCTCCTTGCTTCACTTGGCCCTGCTGATCGACAAACACATCCAGCCAGTCGCAGGCTGTTAGCATTAGCGGATTTTCCTGGTCGCTTCCTATAATTATCCGTTGAGGTTTATTCGCTTCTCCTTCAACTTCCGACCACCAATTAGCGCGTTTCTCTTTTAATAATTTAACGATATCGGGGTGTTCATCAAGCACATTCTTTTGCTGAAGCGGATCAGTCGTCAAATCATACAACTCCGAATCTTTAAGCAGCCGCCAGTTTTTCCAAAGCACAGCCGCACCGCTTTCTTTCATAATCGAATTACTATAAGGCGAAGGATAATTAAAAATAAAAGGCATCTCGCTGTAATGAACAAACAAGGCACGATCTTCCGGTACAGTTTCCTCTCCCGCAAAAACACGAGCTAAACTTTGTCCTGAAAAACTTCCATTCTCATAATTAATTCCGCAAAGGTCCAGCAAGGTTGGAACCACATCCTGAACCTGTGTCAGACCTTCTATATCACGAGGATTATCGAATCCTTTTCCTTCAGGCCAGTGAATAAAAAACGGAACGCGGTGCCCACCTTCGTACAACTGCATTTTCTTACCACGCATCCCGGCATTATAATAATCGGGCCCAAACGTGCTTCCATTGTCGGTTAGGAAAATTAAAATTGTATTATCTTCCAGGCCTTCGTTATTCAAAAAATCCATGAGCATTCCAACATTCTGATCAATGTTCCTGATCATAGCCAGATAGCGTATAAAATCATGTTTTTTATGAGGCTCCATTCCTGCCCACTGAGAATTATTAACCACTTCTTCCATTTCTGCAATGTCTTTTTCCGGTGCAAAAAATGGTTGATGTGCGGCATTGGTTGGCAAATAAGTAAAAAACGGTTCGCCGTTTTCTGCACATTTTTTCATCCAATTCTTAGCACTCTGAAAAAACACATTGGTACAATAGCCTTTGGCCGCTTCTTTTTTTCCATTTCTGATGTATATATCATCGAAATAGTCGTTGCCCCAGTAGTCGGGAACAGAGCTAATATGCGATGACGGAAACCACTGGGTTTCATCAAATCCTCGATCTTCAGGTCTGAACGGGTAATTATCGCCTAAATGCCACTTGCCAAAAATGCCTGTTTTATATCCATTATCAGAAAAATAATTAGCAATTGTTTTCACATCTCTCCGCATCATAGATCTTCCGCTGCTAACATTTACAGATCCATTTAGAGCTGCATCCAAGCCTGTCATTAATTGCCCACGTGTTGGTGTGCACATCGGTTCAACATGGAAATTTGTCAAGCGAATACTTTGTTCATGAAGCTTATCCAACTGCGGAGTTTTTAAAATTGGATTACCATGAACCGAAAGCTCACCATATCCCTGGTCATCAGTCATTAGAATAATAACATTCGGATGTTTCATCTCTTCTTGAACATCAGGCGATTGATGAACCTGAGTGGTACAAAATGAAAAGAGATAGATGATTAATATAATGATGCCTGATAGTAAAATCTTATATTTCATTTTAGTCAATTTTTTAAGTGTTAAATTTCAATAACCCTCTGCCTGCATTTATTTTGCTGTAATAATCACTCCATGGTAAGGATTCAGATTAAGTACAATTTTGTCCTCGGGAGTTGAGCTTTTTCCATTTTTCGGATCGTAAATTATCGCGTTCTTAATATCTCTCAGTGAGATCGCAGATTCCAGTGCAACATTAGAATCATTAAAAACGAAATACACATGTTCGTTATTAATTTGGCGATGTGTGAACCGCAAGGGAAAATCACTCTTTGCAACTTTTAAATCGGGAACCAGCCACTGTCCAAACTGGTTGCCCGACTTAATTTCACTAATCGACTTAACATGTTTGGCATTAGCAGATTGAAATATTTTTTCTGAAACTGTTTTTATTTGTTGATCAGGAAAGTTCGTTGTTGAATTTATCGGAGTCTGGCCAATTGCAATCAGAAATCCGCCGTCATTAACAAAATTCTGAAGTTTTTCTAATGCTGCAATGGACATCGTGTTAACATTAGGAAGAATCACCAGTTTCCATTTTAAATTACCGTGAACAAACCAGCCGTTTTCAATGGTAGCATCTTCAATTGCTTTCGTATCGATAATATTGTACTCCCATCGATTTTTATAAAGCATACGGGCAGTGTTTCTAAAAGACTGCTCAATTTTTATGGCCTCTTCATTACCTCCTCTTATTGAATCCCAACCGGTAACCTGCATGGGCTCAGGAATAAAGTTAGTCCACAATGACTCGACCGGATAAAAAAGAGCAACGTCTGCAACAGTATGCCCTCCCCGAAGGTGTTTGGCTATTCTACCTACATATTCATTAAATTCCTTTTTCTCTTCAGGTGTTGCATTGGATAACCTCAAATAGTTATTAAAATCAGTTACTCCACCTGCCAGCTGGATATTCATAAAACCACGAACCTGTTCTGTTGTTGGTTCCTTGCCGTCCAACTCCCTGCGATCAGCAACCGGGCACGGTTCACACATCACCCGTGATGCCCCTGTAAGTTCTGCAGCACTTGAAGCAAGCTTTGGAGCATGCACCGGCGTATTTTCAGGAATACAACTTAGAACATCAATTCCAGGTGCATCCATCTGCCTAAAACAGGCAAAAATATCACCGTATAAAGGAACGTGTGCCATCATTGTTTCTTCCAATAAAAGATGCCCTCCGGATTTTAAATGATGTTGTGCACACCAATTTTTTAGCGTTCTAAAATAATTTTGAGATATCAACTCTCCGACTGTATGGAAATACTGGTATCTGATTTTTTGTCCGTTTGATCCCTTGTCTTCAAACAGTTCCAATAATTTATTTTCCGGGCGATAACCATATTTTTGGAAAACGGTTTCAGAAAGTACAGCAGCCCAAGGTATAACACTCCAGCTTTCATCAAAAAAAGAAACTGCCATCAACGAAGGTTCATCGGTAAAAGTTGAGGTAAAATATTCTCCAAGATCTTCTCCGAAATAATCAATATATTTTTCATAAGTGGATTTAATAAAGGCCTGTGTTACTTCCGGAATCATTAACGACGGATAATGAGCGCTAAGTTTTTCCCGTGGAGCATTGGGACTCAACGAAACTTGAAAATGATCATATAATACATTTTTCGAAAAGACTACAATTTTCCATGTTCCAATCGGAACCTCCCAATTCAGGATATTTTGATCTACAAATTGCCGGATATCGAACGTATCTGATCCATTTATTGCATAGGCCTTTACAAGCTTTCCTGTCAGTATTTTATACTGAAGCAAACCTTCCTGCACTATAGTATCTTTTTTAAAGATACCCTTAACCTCCCAAGCTTCATTTTGCAGAAATACTCTTCCTCCGGCACTTCCTGAAGGATATCCTTGTTCGTCGTACAACCACAGTTCCAAATTATTTGCCTTTGCCTTGTCGCAAAAAGATTTAAATGCATTCATCCCTTTTTCGGTCAAATACTCGTTGTAGTTGACGTTAACGGTAAAACCACCATACCCCATTGATGAATATCTTTCAATCAAATCATCTTGTTCTTTTTCATCCAAAGGAACATTATGGATGTTCTGATTCATTCGAAAAGTATTTGACAACGAATTGCAGGATTGAGCATATGAATTTATGCACAAAAGCATAATAATCATAAGAAGTACTATTGACCTATATGGCATTCTCACAAATAAATTTTTATCTTTAGGAGATTCATCTGCTGCTCAATAGAAGTTCGACTTAATGACCGGCATAAATAATTGAAATAAGACCAGTCAAAAAGAAAATAAACATTACCGACAACATGGTGGTGGTACTTTTGGGAGCTCCCTTAAATTCACGCCAGATAAAAACTCCCCACAACGCTGCAACAAGTGTTGCTCCCTGACCTAAACCATACGAAATAGCTGCACCTGCTTTTCCTGCAGCAATTAAGTTCAACGAATTACCAATAGCCCAAATTGACCCGCCAAGAAATCCTACCAAATGAATAGAAAACTTACCCTTAAAATAGGCTTTATAATTAATTGGTTCTCCGCTTATCGGTTTCTTCATTAAAATGGAATTGAAAAGGAAATTACTCATAAAAACACCAAGTGAAAAAATAACCACTGCTGTATAAGGAGTCATCATTCCCTGTGCAGGATTCACAAAATTATCAAGATCCATAGAAGCGGCTACAAACCTATAAAAAAATGACATCAGTAATCCGGCGATAACCGAAAGTAAAATCCCTTTTGTCGACACCTTTAGACTATTTGAAGAAGCTTTCTTGTATGCCACCGCATTCAGAATAATGGCAATGGTTATTAATGCAACCCCAAGAAATAAAAATACCGGGTCACCTTTCTGTGATCCAAGATAATTGATTATAACCCCAAGAACCAAAGCTAAACCAACACCAACCGGGAAAGCAACAGACATACCGGCAATCGCGATGGCTGCTGACAACAAAATATTTGAGGCATTAAAGATTATACCACCAAGAAATGCGGATCCAATATTTTTCCAGTCTGCCTGTGCCAGATCAGGAATAAAACTGCGTCCGTTTTCTCCGAAACTTCCCAGCGTAAGTGCAAAGATTAACGACATGAATAATAGCCCCAAAACATAGTCCCAGTAAAACAATTCGTAACGCCAGGACTTTCCTGCAAGCTTTTGAGTGTTTCCCCACGACCCCCAACACAACATGGTTATTACGCAAAGAACTACTGCCAGTATATAACTATTTACAATAAACATTATTAACTATTTTTATTCGTTTTTAATTGAGTATCTATTTCGCTTCTGTATGGAATTGAAGCTTGTGCTCCCATTCTGGTAACTGATATTCCGGCAGCGCAACTGGCAAATTCTACTGCTTCGGGTAAAGCCATTCCCTCTGCAATTCCAACACATAATGCACCGCAAAATGTATCACCTGCCGCAGTGGTATCCATTGCCTGCACTTTTTTAGTTACCGGAATTTCGTAATATTCTTTTCCTTCTTTTACAAGAGCTCCCATTGATCCAAGGGTAATTACAACCACTGCTACACCCATTTCACTAATTCGGTCAGCGGCCAGGCGGGCTGATTCCCAATCAATAACTTCTATTCCGGAGAGAATCTCAGATTCTGTTTTATTTGGAATAATCATATATAAACACGATAGAAGTTTTTCTGGAAGTACCTGAATTGGAGCAGGAGCAGGATTAAGAATTACCTTTACGCCGTTCTCTTGTGCCTTTTCAGCCGCGTAAATTACGGTTTCGAGAGGTGTTTCCAACTGCATCAATAATATATCAGCATCTGAAAATGCTTCGCTTGCTATATCAACATCAGCTTTGCTAAGCGCTGAATTTGCTCCGGGAGCAACCACAATGCTGTTCTCTCCTTTAGCGTCCACGGTAATCAATGCAACCCCTGAGGGCTGATCGGCATCGGTAAATATATAATCGGTTTTAATTTCTTCTTTGCTAAATAACTTCAAAGATTGCTTGCCAAACATATCGTTGCCGGTTTTGCAAATAAAAGTTAAAGCTCCGCCCAACCTGGAAGCAGCAACTGCCTGATTTGCCCCTTTTCCTCCCGGTGTCATCAAAAATGTTCCTCCTAGTATTGTTTCTCCGGGAATAGGTAACCTTTCAGCTTTGATAACCATATCCGTATTGCAGCTTCCTAATACGATTATTTTATTATTCATATAATCTTTTAATTAATTATCAGACTTATCCAAATGTCATTGCCAATGCATTAGCGGACATATGAATGATATAGTTTGAGTTCAATTATTTACATTTTACTGTGCATCATGCATCATCAAATTCTCAATGGCATATGCAACTGAATCAGGCTCCATTTTGAATACTATATGTTTATGACTACCATCTGGATCATCTTTCCATGAATTACTCCCATCCGCACTGGTAATAAAGGTTCCAGTTTTATAGGTAAAATATGGAGCATAACCTTTAACGGCAGCTAAAAGTGCCGACTGATCCCAACTTCTTCTCCCTTCTTTATCGTATTCTCTGTTCGGTATGCTAAGTGCATAAGCCATCCTTACCGGACTATGTTCCGGTCCGTCCTTAATTAAACGAAGGCCAGTTTTCATTGCTAATCCAATCTCAAAACCACTAAATACAATTTCAGTAGGCCAGTTATCTATAACTAACTGTGAAGCAGAAGGATCTTTTTTCACATTTGTTTCTTTCCCATTAGGGAAATGTCCTGCCATGGCCACCCATCGTTTCACCTTTTTACTAATAAGCTGCTTTCCACTCAATGGAGAAATTGAATCAGGTTCGGATAGCATTAAATTTTTCAAATTTGTAAGAAAACCAACAGTTACGATAGTAACAGAATTATCAGGTTGTTGCGACAGCACTTTCCGGTATACAGAAACAGCATCAGGAGCATCGTCATTACTGTCTAATTTATGTGGATAATTTACCATTAACGAATCGGGCCAGTGCAGGTCTCCTGCATCTTCTCTTGCCCCGGTAGTTTTTGGAGATCCGATAGGAATATCCGGACGTCCGTAATAAGTATTAATTATCTCGATAACAGGAGCCGTTAACGGGCTTAAATTAGACGCTACCGTTGCGAGAATTTCAACCTCTCCCTGATCTGCAAAAGCGTGTAACATTCCCATTGCTCCAACGTCATCGTAATCACCCTGAATATCTGTATCAAATATGATTGGAATACTGGTACTCTGAATAATATTCTGGCTGCTATGTTCGCTGTTACCTGACTTCTTCTGATAACCGCAAGAGTACATAAATAATATGCCAGTGCACAATATATATATCGCTATTTTCATTTGTCCGGCAAGCATTGACCATCGATATCTCCAAAGTTGCGAAATATTAACAATAGAAACAATAGTATACTTTTTGTTAAATCTATTATTCAGTAAGCTTTTTCTTTTCATATTTTTCATTTATCGAATCTATTAATTGATTGCAGTTTGTAATAATCTGTCTCTTCTAATAATTTTAATGTTTCACCAATTTTATTGAGCTCGCGTGCCCATCTTCTGTGTCCAGCCTGCAAACATATATTCCGCTTTTTAGTGAAGTGCCATCCCAATTTATTACATGTTCTCCTTTAATTAATGTACTATCCAGTATTATCTTCACTAAATTTCCTGATTGATTGATTATGGTAAGCTTCACCGGCATTGTTTTATCGAGCTTTATCAGCAGGTTAATTTCAGACACAAACGGATTTGGAATGACTGACTGCAGAATGACTTCATCGGAATTATTAACTCTGCTCTCCACTCCCACCGGAAGTTGAACCTGGTATAATTCAATTCCGGTTCCTGTTCCAAGATTACGCGTATAAGCTTTTTCTTCAGGGTTATTCCAGTGTTCATGCACACCCAAAACGGAGGGTGGTTCATTTTCATTTCCGGGATTGTAGTTTAAACCGGAAGGAGGACTTCCAATAAGTGCTGATTCATGCAGCCAGTTGCCCACATTTCCATAAACATTCACTTTATTAGTGGGTTCTGATCGTAAAAAATCCAGGCATACTGATTCAAGTGCAATTACATCCTGCGACATAAAAAGACTGGCTGTATATTGATTATCGAAACTCTCGAATTTCGAAATCTTATCTTGCTGGTACCCGCCATAAAAAGCATCGACAATATTTAAAAGAGTTTTATTTCTAATTTGAGGATGTCCAAGCAGGTCCACCAAATAATTATAGGTTCCGTAATCGCGTTGCGGAAGTGTGCCTACTGCTGAGTTAAAATAAAATTCATGTACAGCAGCGCATCTATGCAGTCCTCCGTGCATATCTATATTACCATTAGAATCGTAACGATTATTTGGTCCGAATCCCCAGAGATAATTATTATTTGTCCATATATCAGGACTGGCTGTTGGGATAAATATTGATCCATACAAATTTTTTGCACATAAAGTTACTCCTGCCATAGAATGGCCTTTTAGGTTCGCAAGGTTTATCAAATAATCAGCTTCTGTTACAGACTTCACCCAAAAAACATCAACTACAGTGGTATCGGCGAAATTAATGGGAGCATTAAGATCTCCTTCAGCAGCGATATAACGACCGGATTCCTCACCGGTGAGAAATTTCGGATTCCCGACAAACCTGATATTTCTAAGTTCATCATTATTGCTATTCCTGAAAGGATCCATAATATAATCAGGGATTCTAACCGATGCATCATAAACTGTTATCTTATTCCCGGGTACTCCAACCTCATCAATCAAACTTTTAACCAAAGACATAAGTAATTGCGGCACAGGACCGGGATGGTTTGCTTTTTCTTTTGCGCCAGTTAATCCCATAACCAGATTTACCTTGATTGAAATCTTATCGCCCGGGGTATAGCCAATATCTCCGACCCCTTTTCTTTTATTCGTATCTCTGAATAAAATATCCCAGGCATTATACGCAGTAGTTGCTCCCGTAATCGCATCTAAAGATTCAGAAAACATTTTATCTACCTTATCCGGGTCGGTATTTTGATCCTCCCACCAAAATCCGTTATCCTCTGCAGGATTATATAAAACAGCACTTGGATTGTGGGCCCATGTAACTCGTCCCGGAAAAATCCCAATTGCCTCACCAAAAGGCTGGTTGGCAGGTTCGGGCGGCGTAAAAATATCTGACGACATTCTTTTTGCGGCTGCCTGTATCTCATCATACGAGCCAATTAACATTGCTGATACTCCGACCATTAACGCCAGCATCAGAAGACCTACTCCAATTCCAATTTTTGATATTTTCAATTTTTGAACTGCCTTTTTAAAGAAAGTCCCTGATATAAGTATTCCGAATAGCCATGTTAAAAACGCAACAGCATTGGCCGCAGCTGCGCGCTGACAGGGATAAGTTATCCTCGAAGGCTTGGGAATTACCCTTAATAGAAACCAAACAACAGAAAATGTTCCCAGAATGATAAAGTAAAACGATCCCTTCTTTACTATTTTTCGTTTTTCTTTGGTTGATTTATAATGATGGTTATTGGAATGGTACTTTTTCATAACGGCTGAATTCTGATTAAGCTAGTGTTGACTAATAGAAGTTAGGTAACTTATTCATTTTTAATGCTTCACATTGAATGAATACACACATCTAATTTTATGTTTTTTGTCTGTTTTTCTTAGTTTCGATCGATTCGTTCAGGAATAATATTATAGAATCAGCATAAATCATGAAATCCATATTGCCTCAATTAAATCAAGAAAGACTGGAGGATGTGACCCGCTAATATTTAGCGGATCACTTTTTAAACCTCATTATCAAATTATCAAACTAAACCTAATCAGTCTGTAAAACTAATTTTATAGGCACCGCTTTGTCCTTCCGACTGAATATTTATCAGATACACCCCATTTGGCAAGTCTCCACGATTGAAACTTACACGATTATTACCAGCAGTCCTTTTTCCATCAACGATATCCAACACCTTAATACCAATACAGTTATATAAAGTAACCTTTACATCTGAAGTCGTTTTAAGATTAAACTCTACAGTTGCAGTATTTTGTACAGGATTAGGATAAACTTTCGCGTCAATAGGATCAAAAGTGGTACTTGGTTTTACTGCAGTTGAATTAAGATCAAGGCGCTCAGTAATCCCAGCCTTCATATGATTAAATATAGTGTCTTTGTGATTCTCCCATGTGGCTTTCTTCTCAGGGAACCAATTAAGGTCTCCTAGTGGAAAACTTGCAATAGAACCTTCAAGAGTTGATTCATCACCGTACGAACCATCAAACACAGGCCACGTATCGTTAATTGTTATATCGCCATCCGGATCCCACATCCAACTCGGTAATTCGTTTGCAGGTTTCAGTCTCTCGGGATTTGGATATTGCAACTGATCGCGAAGGTAAACGGTATATGCCCATTCAACATACTCCATCGATTTTTGGTAAATCCTTGAATCATTAAAAAGAGGATCCACATCGTATGTCATGTGACCATATTTAAAATTCGGAAATTCAGGATTCGTATTCGTTTCTGTATTAAATACACGATGTTCATATGCTCTCGATTGTGCCCAATCATTGCTAAAAGGAGGATCAACTTGACCATTTCCTGCCCAGTAACCTTCTGGAACATTTCCGTCCCACATTAAAGGTTGGAAAAAAACCGGCGTCAGACCATAAACATCCATAGTATCATTCCAACGTTCCAAATCGGTATACCACTCTTCGTTTTTAAACATACTATTGTAAAGGAAATACTCAACGCGGTCTATCGGGCTTCCCTCACCACTCAAACTATCAGCCATAATTAATTCCCTCAAAGGAAACTCTGCATGTTTCCCGGGCAAGGTAACGTTATCGGCAACCGGAACGGTACTAATATCATAAAGCAGGTTGTTGGTATGATAAAACTCTTTTTCATACATCATCGCTTCCCATTCACCTTTATGACGAATAACAGTATTATGATTAAACAAAATGAAGTTATGTTCTTTGGTGTGCCAACCTCCATTTATAAAAAAGGTTCCCTGATCAACAAATGTATTGTTTTCAATCCAGGCAGTGTCAACACCACCAGCAGCACCGTGCAATATAAAAGTATGCCCGTCATTTAGGGCAGTTTCATTACCTCTTCGCAGAACAATATTGTTTGTAAAGAACATATCATTAACACCTCCGGAGAGCCTAACTCCTACGGCGGTACACATAGGATCAATTACACAATGGTCGATAACTACCCTCCCGGCAGAGTCGGCCTGATTCAAAAAATCATTTCCAATCTGACCATTAAGATCAACATTCATTACATAGATATTTTCCAAAGAAATATCACCTTTCGCGTCGAACATCAGGCCCAAAGCTGTTCCTTCTGCTGTTGTTCCGGTTTGAAGTGTTGCAGGTAAGGTTTGTCCGTTATAAATGTCCACCTTTTCTCCAATAATCTGAAGATGATAATCTACATTCTCGATTGGCTTTGTCAGACCATACCACTGTCCTGCCTCAAGTTTGTAAATTTTACTACTTCCATATGCATCAATTGCATCATTAAGAGTTCCCTCGCCCGGCGATACCATTAGGGTGTCCTGTGCACTTAAATTCGGTGCCAAAAACAGACATACCAAAGACCCGAGCAACAATAAAAAGTTAATGTTTCTCATACTACTTAGGATTTATTAGTTAATAAATAAAAATTATGTAAATAATTTATTGGTTTATAATATCAAGGATCATAATGAATACCTGACTCCCAGATCTATTGTAAAGCCATATGCTTCCTGGTAGGTAAATCGCGGATCTCCTTTCAGTCGGGAGACCTCATTAAAATTGGTTAAGTTTCCAAAGTTTCCAATCAACTGCATTTTCCCGGGTAACTTCACCGGCAAATCATAAGTCAATTGTAAATCAAGACGATAAAAATGTTCTTTTAACCGATCAAGTTCCTGAACATGATAATCTTTGGATGTATACATTTGTCCGTTGTATTGAAACGACAACCAGGAGTTTAGTCCTTTATAGTTAAAGCCAAGTGAAGTATTGATAATATGCTTTGGCTGCATTAACATTACCCCGGTTATAACAGAATCTCTCCGAACTCTTACCGGACGTCCTCCCTGTGGTGGCACAACAGATTCCTGCCAACTCAACGGATAATCAGTTTCCGAACCGGTATAAGTGTAGTTAACATTAAACGTAAAATATTTTAACAAATTCGGCAGATACCAGAACGAAGTTTGCCATTCGAATTCCAGTCCATATAAAGAAACATCGTAAGGATGATTTTCAATAACTGACATATTAATCACATCACGGTCGGTAAACCATGGTTCCACAATTGGATCACCTTTTAATCGCTGGTAACTTCTACTCCATATTTTATCTTCTACTGTTTTGTAAAATCCACTAACAGAAAGCAACCCAAGTTTTAAAGAATGGAATGTAATCTGTGCATCGTAGTTCGTCCAGTGTTCTGTTTTCAGTCTTGGGTTTTTAGCAGAGTAACTAAACGGTGTAGTCTGTGGATTTACATACACATTTGGAGAAATTTGACTGAAATCAGGTCGTTTTAATGATTGTGTATAAGCCAAATGAATATAGGCAAATTTCAAAGGAGAAATTCTCATCTGGAACATAGGAAGAAAAAACTCGTCGCTTCTTATAGTGCTGGTGTCGGTTCCTGTTACCGGCTGAAAGTAATAAGGCAATGCCTCCGTATTAGGCTCAACAGAAATCTTCCCATTTAGAGTTGCTCTTGTTTTTTCATAGCGGAAGCCGGGCATAAACATCAACCATTTACCAATATTAAATTCCCCCATCAAATATCCGGCATAATAATCCTGATTTGCATCTATATCATTAAACATGCACGACTGAATATTCTGCACATAAGAAAGCACCTGTGATTTTCCTCCAAGCATCGGGACCCAAACATCATATCCGAGACTGTATAATGAATCCGAAAAGTTCTCCCACCAGTCAGTGGTCTGATTAAGTTTATCAAAATCATAAATGGTTCCATAATTGAATTCTCCACCCAGAAAATCGTCGACAGTACCATTTTCAAAACCGATCAGGTTATGTCCTCCATAATTACTTAATTCACTTTTTATAAGCCAGGGCATAGCTTCATACCAGTACTTTTCGTTGAAATTGTTCATTTCCTGATATCCACTTTTTCCATCTCTGGCCATTGACTTGTGCCTGTATTTACCCCCAAATTTAAAATGTCCGGAAATTGCATCTCCAATTTTAAAAGGTAATTTCAAATCAAGATGGCCGGTAATATCCTTTTCCATTGATTCAGAATCGGCACTCGTAAAACGATATCTCCATGCATGCGACGCACCATCCACATCATCTGAGAAAAGGGGAATCAATTCTGTTGGACTTAAACGACGTAATTCCACTGTTGTAATATCAGAACTTGAAACATTTACCAATGGAAAACTCCAGCTTCTCGAGTTCGATACTTCTCCTTTATTTTGAGAATAAATTACGCCGTAGTCAAGTTCCATATTTAAAAACCGGGTATTGGTTTTTCCGCTTAATGCCGAATGGAGCGTTGTATTAATATTGTCTGGATTATAAGCCATACTGTAGCTAGCACCACCTGCACCAGTATGCGAATAATTTTTTGATTGCCTTTTAGAATCTTTCCCGGCATAGGCATACATACTGTGCAATTTAAGTTTTGTAGACGAATGAGGACTGTAATCAACCGAAACATTAGCCGATCTTCTCGTATTAATTTGCTCAATAAGATTAAGACTGGAAGAATTTAGAAGTATATCAATTTCTTCACCCTGTATACCATAACCGGCACTCATCGTTTGAGTACTTCTGTTTACACGTTCAGCCACCCCCGATAATGAAATACCCAACTTATTATTAAAAAAGCGATTGCTTATATCACCAACAAATTTATAATTCCCAAAATCGCTATTCAGATCATTATAACCAGTTTGCGCAATTGCGCTAAAATGCAGTCCTTCACGTGCATCCTGAGTAGTTAGGTTGATCGTTCCACCAACCGCATTCGACTCAAGATCAGGAGTTGACGCTTTAAAAACTTCAGCGCCCTGTAATGCAAACTGCGATATGTTGCTAAGAACAGCTTGTCCACCTGCGACATTAATACCGTTTAAAGTAACATTGGTGTACGAAGGCTGCATTCCACGTATTACCAATTGATTACCCTCGCCACCAGATCGTATAACCGCCATTCCGGGAAGCCTTCCAAGCGCTTCAACAGCATTAGCATCGGGATTTTCCTGAATCCTGTCAGGAGCAACAACATTTTTTAATGTGTTTGAATTAATCTGACTTTGACGTGCTCCAATCTGCCCACGGGCTTGCGAGGTTACAACCACTTCTCCAAGATCAGCTGAGTTCATTTTTAATTCAACACTAATAACCCTATTCTCGCCAACCAATATTTCCTGTTCTCCATAACCAATAAAGCGGAAAATTAAGATAGAATTATTGTCAGGAACTTGCAAACTATACTCTCCATCTAATCCCGTTATAGTACCTACCGTAGTCCCTTTAATATTAATTGTAGCACCCGGCAACGGCTCTCCTGTGGTAGCGTCAGTAACACTTCCGGTAATTGTTTCATTTCTATTTTGTCCATAAATGGCAGTAGATATGAAAATGAAGCATGCAATAATAAATTTAAAAATTTGTTTCATAGTTAAGTTCAATTATATCCTTGTTAATACTCTTATTTTCACTATATCTCAAAAGATCAATACCTTAATCATTACTCCAGAAATGAGCGGAATGAAAATGTCAAATGCGGATAGTACTGAGATATTCATAATAGCTTGTTTTAGTTTTTAAATTTCCGAAACCTTAGTTTCAATGTTTACAGCACTTTGGAATAATGTTAGAAAGAATACACTTCTACATTTTTGCACAAACGATTGTGCTAATGTAAAAGTATTTTTCAATAAAATGAAAATCAGATTGAAATTTTTTAAACACAAAGGAATAAATCATTCCTATCTATGATGAAAATAAACAGCAATTTTTAATTATAAACCACTGTTTTAAAAATATTTAAAACAAATACATTTACAATTATTTAGAACCTATATAAATATATAAATAACAAGAAAAACTATGAATTACCGTCAAACGATCATGCCTACACGACTGAATCATCCCATACCACAGACACAAATTGCGCAATAATAAAATTTACTTGTTCTTATCGAGTCACAACCTACTCCTATTATTAAAAGTCACTATACACACATACAAATAAAAATCTTCGCACACACCTATTAAACAATGACTTAACAAATAACAAACCAACAATATATTTTTTAAAGCGAGAATAAAAAGAGTCAGAATAATAATAGAACAAAATACTTTAAATTACCAAAAATAGACAAACGTTAATCCAATCAAATTTTGAATATAACTATAACTCTAAATAGTCAATACAATACAGTCCATATAAAGTTCTAATTTATTTAAGTACACGATGGGAAGTGAATATCAAAATTATTGATTTGACAAATTGACTACTCGACCAAATTACTAGTAAACAATAGATTAAACAAAAACACAAACAATAATCCAAATAAATAGATTAGCAAATGAAATGACTATCATTTTATAAAATGATAATTTTTGAGCAACTACATATTCGTATTATTTCAAAAATAATCTGAAATAAATTATAAATAATTCCTAAGCACACATGTGAATAAACTACATCAATATTAGCTTTATTTGCGCAAAATAAGAAGTATTCAAAACTATTAAGTATAAACCTATGACTAAAAAAGTGTAATTAACCAAGGTTGTTTACAAACTATATATTAAACATAACTTCATAGTATTTTAGAATAAGAACATATCTAAAATTAAAAGAGGAAGTAAGTTTATTGTATCAAACACTTTATAATCTCTCTAAAGATTAAACATTCACACATTGAATTAATCTCTATATTATTTGGCACAATTACCCTCCTCTATCAGAACTCCCAATGGCCTATTGAAAAAATTGCATACATTTGCTCTAACGTTTGCACCACTGAATATATGAAGAATCAAAAAGTAAACATTTCTGATATTGCTAAAAAAACAGGTTTGTCAACAACTACTGTATCGAGAGTATTGAACGGTAAAGCAGAGCAATATCGAATTGGCAAGAAATCTCAAAAGAAGATAGAAGAAGTTGCGAAAAAACTCAATTATGTCCCCAACCATCAGGCAGCTAACTTAAGATCAGGTAAGAGTGGAACAATTGCATTAATTATCCCGTCGCTTAAGAATCCCTATTTTGCGAGTATTGCGAGTAAAATAAACGCTGAAATAAGGAAATATGGATATATCACTATTATTGGAGACAGTGATGAGAATGCAGATATTGAAGAGATGCAATTGCAACAGTTTATAAGTAGAAATATTGAGGGGCTGATTATTGCGCCGTGCGGTAAAAACTACGAACAAATTGAAAAAATATTTAATCGGGGGTTACCAATCGTTTGTATCGATCGCTATTTTGAGAATCTCGATATTCCATATGTGGCAACAGATAACTTCGATGGTGCTTACAATGCAACAAAACATTTAGTTGATAATGGACACACCAATATTACATGTATTCAGGGTGTTCAAAATTCGACACCAAACAGAATGCGTGTTAAAGGTTTTACTGATGCATTAAACAATTTTAATATCACAAACTATAATATTGTGGGTGATGACTTTACAGTACAAAACGGATATTTGGAAACAAAACTTTTACTTCAACAGAACATACGCCCAACTGCAATATTTGCCTTAAGCAATACCATAGCCATGGGAGCCATCAGAGCGATGAAAGAAGAAAATGTAAAGATTCCTGATGATATATCTTTAATCACATTCGATGATCATCCCTTTCTTGATTACCTGGCAACACCGTTATCGTGTATTGCGCAACCAGTTAAAGATATAAGTAAAATGGCTGTTAAATTTCTTTTCGCAAGAATAAACAAAGAGGAAAGCCAAATTGACCAGGTTTTATTAAAACCCTCATTTAAATTCAAGGAATCGATCAGACGGATTAATTAGTCTAAAAAAACACCTGTACCTGTTTTACTTAAGGAACACAAGTTTTACAGATCGGAACTTTACTAATTCGGTTTTGATGTCTGCCGCCTTCAAATTTTGTTTCTAAAAAGCATTGTAATATCGCTTTGCCTTCCTCGTCGCTTATAAAACGTCCCGGAAGACATAAAATATTAGCGTTATTGTGTTCTCTGGCCAATTTGGCAATCTTTGATTCCCAGCACAAAGCAGCCCTTATTCCCTGATGTTTATTGGCTGTAAAGGAAACTCCCTGACCACTTCCACAAATGAGAACTCCGAAGCGATACTCACCTTTTTCAACTGCCTTTGCAACAGGATGAACATAATCAGGATAATCAACCGACTGATCAGAATTTGTTCCAAAATTTTTTACCACATATCCCTGTTCTTCCAACCAATTTAAAAGAGTTATTTTCATTTCGTACCCCGCATGATCGTTTCCTATCGCTATTTTCATTTTATACATTTGATTAGTGTAGTGTTTATTTTTTTATGATATTTTGTTTTTGGAAAATGAATTTTCCATCAAGTTAGTTTTTGAAGTAAATTATTATGTAAATACAGACATGCATTAACTGAACTTCTGCGTCTCAAATTAAACATATTCTTCACCGATTAGTATCCTGTACTGTTTTGAGGTGTCCTGTGGTTTCCTGACTTTTGAGAACTTTTTGTCAACATGTAGAACTGTAAAAACAGATTCAGCTCAAAAAAATGGTATTAATATTCCAGGACAAACCATATTTCAGATTTGGCAACAAAACTTAATTATCACAGTTCCGACTTTATGAGATTAAATGGCACAAGAAATTTGATAGGATCTTATTATTTGGTTCCGTCCACAACAATAAACTTGGTTTGCCAGGGTTCGAGTTTAAAACTGACACCCACATTTTCTCCATCAATTTGCTTACCCGGAATTTCTGAAATTTGTCCGGTCATTGCATCCCACTCCTGAACTTTCCCTTTTCCTGATAATGTAACATCCAGTTCCTGAACATTTTTTCCTTCATTAAATAGGAAATATAAATCAGCATTGTTCCATTTTCGATGTATGTATTTTATGTCTTTACATGGTTTGTTAAGAATGAAATCAGATGGCGGCAAAGCTTTTAAAGCAGAGCTATTTAACTCTCCTACAGGTTCATTTGTTTTCCATTCCGGACTGACTTTATGAGCATCTTTAAATGTTTTATTTACAGCCAGCACTGATTCATTATCAAGAGAAATCACTGTGCCTCCTGATTTTTCAAAATCCTTTAAACGTAATAAAACACTTTCAGAAATGGCCTTAACAGGTGGAACAATGATGGTTGAATATTCCTGTCCGCTTTTGTTAATGAATTTACCGTTTTGAATAATCATGGTTGAATCGATAGAATACTCGTCGAGCACATCAAAATCATGCTGTGTTTGAAGAAGTCCCTGCATAATATTTAAAGCCAAGGTATCAATTTCATTGTTTCCCAACCAGACCGAGGTTGTAGGAAACAACACCCCAATTTGGGCAGCAGGAACACCCTGTGACAACAAGAAACACGATCGCTGTATATATTTGGCTACCTCCGGGAAATCTTCGTGAGCAAGCCAACCTCTTATTCCCGATTCTCCCCTGCTTGAAGCAGGAACAAACATTACTTCAACCATATTAATTCCGCGCACCAGTTGCTGGTTTAGTATCCATTTTGCCTGATCAAAATCGGGCCGGGGATTGTAGGCAGCAAAACTCTCCGTAAACGATCTTAGGTTTCCGTTAATATGTGCTGAAGAAGAAGCATATTTTGGGAATACCGGATTTACCTCTCCCGGCCAAATCTGATGCCAGATGGCATCTACTCCCGGCATCTGTACCGATCTCATATTTTTGAAAAAGTCTCCTTCCGAACGAATCAAACCGGTCATGTGTTCCTCATGGTTTAAATGCACCAGATAGTTCACATTTGATGCAGCACACCAGTCAGCCTGCACCTTGAAAAAGTTATTTGCAAACACGGTAGACCAAACATCCCAGTAGTCGGCTTTTACACGTTGCTGTTCTTCTGTTAAATTCGGAGTAAAAAATGTTGCGATGTAAGGTTGCACGTCATATCCTTTCAATTTTTGAAACTCATTAAAAATTTCAGGAGTATAGGGAACACCACGAATTGAATAATCGGGTTCATCACCACGAAATCCCAAAATGGTTGTTCCAAATTCATCACCCATATATTTTTTATAATTTTCATGGGTAAACTCGATAAACTTCCCGGTAGCCTCAGCATCTAAATAATCAATCAGTGCATGACTCCGATCTTTTCCTCGTTTTGGATTATTTACAGACCGGGTTGGAGATGACTGAATAATATGTTTTACCAGCATCAATTCCCAGTCGCCATCAGAAGCCGACCAATTCAATTTCCCTTTTTCAATTGCAACTTCCCGGGTTTCGCCACCGCTTTTATTGTATGCCGCAGCACTTACAACGTTATCGGCAAGATTGAGAGAAACATTTTCGCCCCCCTTTACATCAATAACTGTATCCTGAACTAAGATTTTCATACAAAGTTCAGGTACCTCGTTAACAATCTTTCCACCGGCAAAACCACTGGGATATTTACCTTCGTCGACAAGATAAACTTTCATGCCGCGCTCTTTTGCCATTTCCACAGCCGTTTTCACATCTTCGAGCCAACCATCAGAAAGATAGGAATTGCGCATGTTATATCCGGGTTCAAGGGTAACAACCTGAACATTTTTTGATTTGAATTCGTCTAAATCGCGTGCAATAACCTCTTCAGTAACATGACCGTCCCATCCCCAGTAAAAAGTAATGGAGTATTCAGCCGGAGGGTTTTCAAATTGTTTCGCCACTTCGCCTGCATCAGGATTACTAATTCTCTTTATAGATACTTCGGGTGAGGATTCGCAAGATGACATAAAGACTAACAATCCAAACGAAGATATTACACCCAATAAGAAATATTTTATACGTTTCATAATCTTCAAAATTTAAATGGCTTTAAACTCTTTTATTCACCGGTAACATTCTCCCGGATAACAGGTTCTCCTTCTTCAACTGAGATTTTCAATCCCGACAAATCCAGATTCTTGACATTTTCCAGTCTCAGACCCTTTTTTGCCTTAATGTTGCAGTTTTCGAATGTTACATTTTCAATTGGATTTTCTTTCAATCCATGAATAAAACCGGCATTTTCAACCGTACCGCTAACATTTATAATTTTCACATCGCGAACAACAGGAAGCGGATCAGACGGAGGTTTAATGGGAGGAACCATTCGCCATTCCATATTAAACTCGAATGCCTGACGGGTATTATCCAGCACTAAATTACGATAGGTGATATTTTCGACCACTCCCCCGCGGCTTGGTTGCGATTTAAATCGAATCGGCGCCCAGTTATCCGCCATCATTATGCTGTTACTTATTTCCACATTTCTGATACCTCCCGACATTTCGCTTCCCATGGCAACGCCTCCATGTCCATACCTGAAAATACAGCTGTCGATACGAATATTTTCTGCCGGCCGACCTACACGACGCCCGTCTTCATCTTTCCCCGACTTTATGGCAATACAATCATCATTCACATCAATATCTGCATTCACAATTTTTACACCGTCACTTGAGTCAATATCAATTCCATCCGACATGGGAATATAGTGTTCAGCGCGAATAATAAGGTCGCGAATTTCAACCTGTTTACTGTACAGAACAAACAAACACCAACTTGAATGATTTTTGAGATTCAAATTACTAATTACAACATCATTACAATTCTGTATGGCAATAAGTCGTGGGCGGGCATAACCGGGTAATTCAACATCTTTCAATTCAAAGGCACGCGAATCCGGAGTTGGAGTCATTCCCCCATTTTCTCCCAAAACGGGTGCTTCTTCACGGATGGGGCCAACATGAGGCGAAGTCGCATTTTGATCTTCTCCATCTTCTGTTTTTTTACCTCTAAAACGGCGCAAGTATCCCAAAGACCATACATCTCCTGAGCCATCAATAGTTCCTTTTCCGCTTAACCGAAATCCTGTAATATCAAAAACATTAACAAGGGCACTTACCCAGATTCGCTCCTCTCCTTCCCATCGCGTTTGAACCAATTTGTAATCGGCCAGATTGGTAGAACCTTTCAAAACACCTTTTTCTTTTATTTCAAGGTTAACACCCCGTTTTAAGAATATGGCTCCGCTTATAAACGTTCCTTCCGGCACAACAACTGTCCCTCCTCCTTCTTCGGCACATTTGTCAATCGCAGACTGTATTGCTTCGGTGTTTATAACCAACGAATCGGTAACAGCACCAAAGTCGGAAATATCAAATAATTTTTGCTCTTTATCGGTACAAGCCCCCAAACAATAAAGCAGCAAGCTAAATACGATTAAGTGAAATTGTCTATTCATAATTCTCCCATTTAACGACTGTCTGATTATTCAAAACGATATAACTTAACCTGTAAAATGGCAGGTTCCTTTCCGAGTTTTGCACCTGCTCCTGTACGGTTAATTGCAGCCTGGTTAGCCAGATCATAATTAATCATGATATTATCGCCATTTAACAACCTTCCTGATTTCCATTTCCCATCAACATATTCTCCTTCATAAATTTCATCAAAACCGGCCATTTGAGGTCCCGGAGAATCAGGCACAAAAACCATATTCAGGTTCGATCCTGCGACAATAAATTCATCTCCACCTTTCCAAATTATCAATCCGTAACCTTTTTCTGCTGAAATCTGGCCTGTTCTCCTGTTGTAAGGTAACGATGCTTCAATTTTATAAGCTCCCAGTTTCACTGTTTGCTGATTGTTTGCTGCCGTTACCCAGAAAGCTGTAATCTTATTTTCAGCCTGCGCAGTAGTAATGGCGGGAGTCAACTGATCCAAAACACTGTAAGCTTTGGCAAGTGGTGATTCCGAAGGATTCACTAAACGACCATCAATACCAAAAGGTGAATAACCAAGACCAGCATGTTTTCCAATAGCAAGAAATGCATTCGCGGCTCCATTCTCTCCTGAAAAAGATTCAGGGATAAACAAAGGATTCCATGAATGATGATACATGTTTAGTATTTCAGGAATATTTTGCAAATAGATATCGGGGCATTTCAAATCAACGTCGGGGGCACCAATTCGCCAAATGTCGTGCACCCGCGACTGCGGTCCGCCTGCAGGATAGTCGCCGGGTTTTGTATCTTCGGGCTGAACGATCCAGGCATTAACAAACATGGGAATATCGTACTCCGCTTTTCCCGCTGCAGTAACTGCATTGACGTAGGTAGAATAGTTCCAGGCCATAAAAGCTTCGTCAGCATAATCATTGTCGCCAAAAACTTCAGCCCATGTTCCCAACTCTTTGTAGCCCGTTTTTGCCCAATGTTCTGCCATTTCAGGTTGAAGTTCGCTTTTGTATTTTTTTAAGCCTTTGATTAGTTCCTTTGGCACCTCCTTATTAAATGCAGAAACGGCAAGTTCTGATTTATCCCGTGTTGCGCCTAAAATGCCAACTTCGTTTTCCACCTGCATCATAATCACAGTTCTGTGATTCGAATCCACTTCTTTCAGGTGAGCCATTAACGCTGCAAATGCTTTTGCATCGGCATCTCTCGCCTCGATACAAAGCGGAGTTACAGTCTCGGTAGCTTTTCCGCTGTTTAACCGAACCCGAGGAAAACGCTCCTGATCTTTTTTCACCCACAAAGGCGTGTAATGCGACAGACCATTTTTCCAGCTGCCAAACCAAAGAAATACCAACTTAAAATCGTGTTCGCGTGCATCTTCCAGCAATCCGTCAACCAGCGAGAAATCGAATTTTCCTTCTTCCGGCTCAATCAATTGCCACGACAAAGCAGTTAAAACTGTGTTCAGATTCATTTCCTTTAGCTTACCCCATGCCGGCTCGAGATATTCAAGATTAGAGCTGCTTGAATTATGCAGTTCACCTCCCAGAATAATATAAGGTTTGCCATCGACCATTAATTGCACAGCACTCCCGTTTTTTTGTAAATGAGGCGCTTCCTGTGCTTTTGAAGATAAGGGATAAAGAAATATAAAGATGGCCCAGATTGCCAGGAAATTTCGGATAAAGTTTAGTTTCATAAATTAATTTTTAAGGTTGAGTTAAGTTTATTTTGGCCAGAACCGGATATATTCAGTTGCCTGTAGCGGTAGTATTATTCTAATGCCACATCCCAAACATTTGCCATACGCGATGTTCCTTTCGGGCCTTCGATGGTTAGCACCACAATATATTTTCCCGGTCTTTTATACTGATGAACCGGATTTTGTTCATCGGAAGTTGTCCTGTCACCAAAATCCCAGTGCCAACTTGTAACTTCTCCACGGCTTTTATCCCTGAATGCGACTAATCGCTCTGATTTATCCATAAGCAGAAATGACCAGTCGGCTTTAAAACTTTCCTGGTATTTTTCCTCCAGCGGCATCAGCGTAAAAATTGTCCCTAGGCTCGAATTTCCATACATTTTGTGGTTTTTCGACAAATTCCAAAATCCTTTCTTGCTGGTATCGTTCACATCGTCGTAATCGATAACTGCCCAGGTTAAACCGATCTTTTTATTGTCTTTCAAAACTGATTCAACTGCCCTTTCCGGCCCTTCCTGTCCAGCGTAATCAAAAGGAGTGATCCAGAATTCAGCAATTAATTTCCCTGATTCTCCCGGTTTAAAATCGTACGAATAAACAATGTTTGAATAAGGTAATTCCTTTATCCAGGGCTGGCATCCCCAGGCCAGTGCCCAATCTTTACCAACAGCCGGTGTAAAAATATGGTAGTTCTGTGCGTGCACACCATGATACTCGAAATAACGGTGCCCCCAGTCAAGATCCTGGTTCGGGTGCTGCTCATCGATTAACGGGCCACCAGAAAGATCACCGTCGACAACGATTTCAAAAATATCGTTATGCAATCCGGGCAGAGTAAAATCCCAGTAATCATCGTAAGCTTCATACAAAAAATAAAGTCGGTTTAATCCTTTCACCCAGGCCACCCTGACTTTCACATCAAGATTTTTCGGATCGGGTTCAGGATATTTGCCCGAGTCGTCCCAAAGCTGATCGGTACCGACAATGTATTCATCCGGGAAATCTTTCCAGTCGTCCGTATTCCCGTCAATTCGAGGAATCATATTCGCCGGAAACTGATATATTTTATATCCTCTGTCTTCCTGTGCCCGGGAATTCAAAAACATTATTAATCCCAGAATAAGGACGATATTAAATTTTATATACATAATTTCAGTTTTTATTGGTCTAAATTAACAAATCTCTTAAGCACATCAAAAAAGCCTTTTTTACTATAGAATAAACCGTTTCACTTGTTATTTCAGCCATTTATCAGGCACAGGAATAATACAAATATTCATTTCTTTACCATCTTCTGAAAGCATTGCCGACTGGATCTGAATTTTGGTCCCATCGGGGCTAAATGTAGGATGACAATGGTCTCTCGCTGTAGTTTTATGACCGGTCGAAAGGAGCATCATTTCATGTGTTTCCCTGTTGATCAGGTAAATTTCACGGGCAAAGTTGTCTCCCACAACAAATCGTTTATCGGGCGAGCCACTAACATGCCAGAATCCACTGCCATAAGGAATCTGCCCGGCAATTGTCATTTCTCTTGAATTAATATTCACGATACCAAGTCCGCTTGGTTTTTCACGGGTACCAGATGGTCCCCACTCTGTTTCCTGTCCGGGATTCGCTCCTTTCACATCAGTTCCTTCAGCCCGGTTTTCGATACTGGTATTTGGTATTTGCCTGTGCCCCATTATCGCAAAAGCCACCTCATCTTCACTGATTACGGCTTCATGTGTCACCCATTCATATTCCGATTCGGGGTACAAAGGACGCAAACCTGTTCCGTCGGAATTTACGATCCATGTACGTTGCGGAGACTTTCCACCGGTTTCCCAGCAAAAAACGATTTGCCCCGGCACCCATGGATTAGTTTGAATATGTCCCACCTGAAACGGTACCGACACCACATATTTTGTTTCACCGGTTTTTATGTTCATTCCGGCAATTCCAGCCGGGCCTGCTCCCATATGACGAGGACCAAACGGCTCCTCAATTTTGGTTCCTTCCGGAAGATGTTTTTGTGCTTCCTCTTTTCCAACCCGAAACCAGACCCACTCTTCACCTCCGTCAAGCGCCAAATCACCTCCGGCTTTCATCTCGGGAGGGGTTACTCCACAAATCCTTTGATATGCTGATTCTGATTTTAAATTCCCGGATTCACTATCGGCAAAAAGCTTTTCCAAATCTACTTCAACCACCTCTGTTGAACCTTTCTCAAGTTCATTATCTTTGGGCCTGCGCATGAAATACAACTTCATTGATTTTCGGGCTACATTCAGCATTCCCGTATAACCACCTTCAGTCACCTGCACAAGATCTCCTGTTTTTTCATTAACGGCCATTGCCTCACCCGGCACACGCTCTGAACGAAAGATTAGCCATTTTCCATCAGAGGTCCACTGGTTATGGGTTTGGTAAATTTTACTGTCGCCGGCAGGTTTGCTGGTTAAAAAAACCAACTCTACTCCGGTAACCGGATCTTCAACAATTTTTCTTTCTGATGGGAAACGTGTACCTATTTGTGCTTTAACTGTTACTGACGAAATCAATAACAGAAAAATCAGGGCAAAGGATAGTCTTTCTTTCATTTTTTATTAGGTTATTAGGTTTAAAAGATTAGTTACTTGATTAGTATCTTATCCGGTTTATATCCTGAAAACATTCAAAATATAAACCGGAATTGCTAGAATACTTAAAAGTTATTTTTCCACTTCAAAAATGGCTTTATCTGTCTTTACCTTTTCCCGGTAAAACATTACAGCATTATCGTTCATCATAACATTTGCATTTTTAACCAGCTGAATCATTTCTGAGCCAGCCAGTAGTACAGGGCCATATCCGTGTGCGGCAAAAACACTAACAGGACGCTTGTAATAAAATCCGGGATTAAATCCCAAACCTGTACCCACACATGTGTTTTCTACTTGCCCCAGGTCGTTAATTTGTTTGGCAACAGCATTCCAACCGGCAGTCGCAATCGGTCCATAAACCATTCCGTCAATCCAGCCTTTGTTAATGGCGTGAGCCATACAATAAGTATACATGGCTGTTGCACTGGTTTCCAGATATGAATCGTTACGATCGAGCAACTGGTGCCACGACCCTTCTCCCGATTGCATGGTAGCCAGGGCCCTGATATGGTTTTTGAACAACTCCATGATTTCTTCTCTTGCAATATGATCTTCGGGCAGCACATCAAGCACATCGCTTAATGTTAGCAATGCCCATCCGTTTGCTCTTGCCCAATGAAATGAAGGATGCTCTTCCATCATCTCAATCCATCCGTGACGGAATATATTTTTTTCAGGAAGCCAAAGTATTTTTTTGAATAATTCAATTTGCATGGCAGCTTCATCATAGTAGGCAGCCGCTTTTTCAGGCTCCTCATCTTCAATCAATTTACCCATGTAGGCAATTGGCGGAATTCCCATATACATATCATCGAGCCAAACCGAGTTTTTGTTTGGGCGTAATCGGGCAAGTATCCGGTTATACAAGCGGTATTCTTTATACATTACAAAATCGAAAGCATTATCGATAATCGGACGAACCGACCCGGCAATATCGGGATTTACCATTGAGGCTTTCATAAAAGCAGCCCCCATTGATCCACAATCGTCGAGCCATTTGGGAGTGATTAATCCGCGCAAACCGCTTTTCCCCTTTTCTTCCTGCACTTTTACAAAGTATGGGTAAGAATCTCCCAATAATTTAAACCGCTCGTAAGTATAGTTTGCATATCTTTCATCTCCCGTAATTTTTGCCACTTTAAGCATTCCCGAATAGGTTACACCCCATTCGTAAGTGGTTAATCCAAAATCGCCTCTTTTCAGAACACTATTTTCGTCAATATCCTTGTAATTGGTGATGGCTTCACCGGTTTCCTTATCAACAATACTGGCCGGCGTAGTTTTATCGAGGTAATTAAATATCCTGTCCAAATCAGCTTTTATACTTGCTTCAGCTGATATTTGCTGGTTACGGTTATTTTGAGAAAATACCGTTGTTCCATAAACACTAACAATGAATGTTAAAATCAAAATTCTGCTCATCTTATTCATACTTCATAATTTTACTAATTTTTAGATACTTATGCTACATTTATCTTCAAATATTTTAGAATTGAAATACATGTAAACCATCCGCACAATAGGAAAAAGGAAGTTGATTCAACGTATAATCTCACCCTACTTTTGAAGTTAAGTAAATTATTCAATTCCTTTTTAAATTATTACTATTCACGGCTGGATCATAACTATGTAAAACCACTATTTTTTTGCAGAAAGAAAAATCAAACCACATAGAAACCTAATTAAAAGCTAATTACAGGATATATATTATAAAACATATTTTACAGAATATGGACATTATATTACTGAAGCACTCCTCGAAAAAAACTGGTGACAACTACCGTTCTCAAAAAAAATAGATTTTCGGTAGAAGATGTAAGTAACGGTAAACTATATGCCACAAAATGGGAACGAAGGATTGAACAATTTTTATCAAATAAAGCAAGTTGAAGTGGGCAGAAAACCAATAAACATTCTATATTTTAGGTACAGCTATCTGGATTTATTCTAAATGGAGTGAAAAATAGGGCAACCTTTATTTTTTTTGCATAATTATCTTTAATTTTAATAAGTTAATAAATGAAAACCCGAAAAGTCATGCAATACAAAAATCAAAAAAAGTAATTTAGAAAAGCAACTCCAATCCCAATATTAGAACATTTTTTGCTGTTTAAAAATAAATTGGTGCTTCTAGCATGCATCAGTAATAAACTTATTGTATAACATGGTACAAAAAGGGGCAGCAAACTTTTACCCGCTAAAGTAAACTCAGTTTGTTGCCCGCTGTACCACCAACTTTGAAAGGAGGTGATGTGACAAAGATAATCAAATAGTTTTTCCTACGAATTGCGTATTCGTTTTCTGTGAAATGATAGATCAGAATTTTATGACGATTATTAATTAAAATAAAAACTATGAAAAATAAATTTGGCATTTTAAAATTATTTGTAGCAGTCTGTTTATTTGCTGCTACTTTATTACTCGATGCATCTGCAATATTTAATAATGGCATTAATTTAACTGTTTCTTCAGCAAAGGCATCACTATCAAGTGAATGTGGATGGACAAACTATCCTGAAGTGGGACCTTCACCTTTTAAATTTTGCGATTTTGAAGGATCAGAGTCTTGTACATGTGGAGATTTAGAATAATAATAGAACAACCTGCCTTTCCAAGGCAGGTTGTTTATTTGGATATGAAAATATGAAAAATTTTTCAAGACTAATTCATTTTCTGTTAAGAGAAATAATATTTGCGTTTATTATTTTATTCTTTGCCGGTTGCACTACTAGAGAATCTAGACAGGTTAATGAAATTGTTTCTATTCCTGTAGGAAGTTTAACAAAGTACAAAATATCTGACTTTGTTAAAAGTTCTGAATTAGTAAAATTAGAGTTTACGGATAACAGTATGTTAGGCTTTCCTTTTAAAATTGAAAGGCATAATAATGATATTATTGTTTTGGATAGACTAGGCTCAAAATCAATTATGATTTTTGGTCCTAATGGAACGTTTAAAAATAGAATCGGATCTAATGGAAGCGGACCTGGAGAATTCATATATCCTTACGATTTTTATTTTAACAAAAACAATTCTCAACTTGAAATTTTGGCTCATAATAAAATACATGTATATACTACAGGTAATGAATATGTTGTGTCGAAAAACTTTCCTTTCTCTGTCAATATGTTTCATAAATATAATAATGACAAGTACGCTTTTACGGCGGGAAGAGATGAATATGAATTATTACTGACAGATTCTTTTTTAAATATTAGGCACGAGCATTTAAGAAAGAAATTAAGCATGAATACAGTTATAAATCAACCATTTACAAAAATAGATGAAAATAAGTTTCTCTTTAGAATATTTTTAAACGATACAATATATTTAATTAATAAAAAAAATATATTTCCAGATAAGTACATAGATTTTGGAGATCACGGATTGAAACAAAAAGATATTACTGAATTGAAAAAATCGGGCTTTAACTATCAAGTTTTTTTAGATAAAAACAAAATTTGCCGGATCTCAAAATATGCAGAAACAAGCGAATATATCCAAATTGAATATTTTTATCAGAAAAAGCATTACCAATATATTCAAAATAAAAGATCAAAACTATTTATTCATTTTTGCTTCGATAATATTGATGATGATTTATTTTTTAATAATAGTTGTTGGCATTTCTTGGGAAGTGATGGTGAGTATTTTGTTTATATTATAGAGCCATATAAATATAAATCAGTGGAACTATTGAAAAAGGTGTTAAAGAAGGCTAATATTAGTGATGCTTCTTTGATTGATAATATTGCTGATAATAATCCATTGGTTGCTTTTATAAAATATAAAATATGATAGATTTTATTAGAATAAATTAAATGAAAAATAAATTAAACAAATTTGTATTTATTGTTTTGTGGGGTATTAATATTCTTTTTGTGTTTATCGTACATAAAAATAGGAAACTAATTAGTGACTACCACACCGCAAATTTGACTTTAAATGAAAATTTAAAAAATCAAAAGAACCAAGTCTATAGTAGATTAGCTATGCGAATTGAATCAGACGATGCAACAATCCCGCCGGATTTCCAAATGGAGACCTATGCCGGAGAGATTGTTAATTTTATAAATTTATGCTCTAGCAACTCAACATTAGTTTTGCGCATTTCTTTTTTAGGATGTCAGTTATGTAATATATCGGAATGCCAAAGATTAAAAGAAGTTTTCAGGGATACTGTTAAAGATCGGGTTGCGATCATATTCTCGGGTGCACGTATCAGCGAAGTTATTGAATTTAAAAAGTTAAACAATTTGGAATATAATTGTTATTTATTAGAAGAAGAAATATTAGATATCCCTTTTGATAAACGTAATAAGCCCTATCTTTTTGTTTTGAATGCTTATGGGGAAATTTCTTCATTCTTTATTCCAGATCTAAATGATTCTAAATTATCATCAATATATTATAGTGAGATAAAGAAAAAAATGATATTACATTGAATTTTGATTTAAACAATCTTTCTTTAATCCGGAAAAAAGAAATGTCGTTTACAAAAAAAATCCGATTATATCTGAGGAAACTAAAACAAAAAGGGGAAATAATCTATTTTAAAGTAGCCTAAAAGGGGAAACCAATATAAGTGCACCCGAAATAACTTAACATTTTTACATTTTAAAGTCACTATCTAAAAATTTTAATAATTTTTCCTCTCTAAACAAAAGAAACATTTTAAATACTTCAACCGTGTTGGGCATAATTTTTGTTAAATTCAACCCATCAACAAAAACCAAACAGAATGAGACTCAATCGATTCGCTCTTCTTTTTCTGCCAGCTTGCCTTTTTACTGTATTCTGTTCTGCTTTTTTTACGGCGTGCACGAATCAACCAAAGGCCAAAGCAGAAAATACCAGCGAGGCCCTTCTGGAAGAAAAAAACATAGTAAAAACAACGATTCTGGAAAAAACAGATTTTTTACAGGAGATTGTTAGCAATGGAAAACTTTCGGCCACACAGAGGGCTGAACTTTATTTCAAAAATTCCGGGTTAATAGAAACCATTGATGTTAAAAACGGACAGTCAATCGCAAAAGGATCGCGTATTGCCAAATTACAAAGCTCCGATTACGAATTCGATTTAAAAACTGCAGAACTTTCGTTAGAAGAAGCCAAAATCGATAAAATTGATGTACTCCTGAGTATGGGATATTCCGGATCGGACAAAAAATACAATTCCGACCACGAAAAAATTGCCGATATCCGCTCGGGCTATAATCAGGCTTTGGTAGCGTTTGAAGAAGCCAAACTCAAACTGACAGAAACCGTTTTAACCGCACCTTTTGAAGGGAAAATAGCAGGAATCACTCAGAAACCATTTGAAAAAGCCGATGTATCGGCCCCCTTTTGTATACTGATTAACGATAGTCGTTTTTACATTGATTTCCCCTTGCTGGAAACCGAAATTTCGAAAGTTAAACTCAATCAAAAAGTTACTATCTCCCCGGTGTCGGGAGCCAAAGAAACAGCAGGTGTAATTTGTGAGATCAATCCTTTAATCGACGAAAACGGGTTGATATGGCTGAAAGCCGAGGTTGCAAATCCCGGCACATACATGGAAGGGATGAATGTGAAAGTAAGCATCAAACAGGCGATCTCTGAACAGCTGGTGGTTCCCAAACAAGCCGTGGTTTTACGTCAGAATCGGGAGGTGCTTTTCCGCTACACCAGGGGAACTGCCTACTGGACCTATATAAACGTACTCAACGAAAACGAAAAGGAATACGCTGTAACAGCAGCCGAAGGAGCCACACTCGAACCCGGTGATACAATTATTATTTCAAACAACCTTAATCTGGCACACGAGTCGGAGGTGGAGATGGAAGAGTAGGCGGTTAGGATTGTTTCGTTTGTTTCTGTTGTTGAGTTATAGTTTAAATGGTTTCTGTTGTTTTTTAAATGATGGACCGTTTCGAAATAGGAGATATTTAAGACAATAATTTAATAAAAAATAAAATGCCTACTGTTAGTCGTTTCGAAGATTTGGAGATTTGGCAACTTGCAAGAACTTACGCAAAAGAAGTAAAGCAGCTTACAAAAACAGAACCTTTTAAACGTGACTTTTCGCTCGTTGATCAGATTACACGGTCGAGTGGTTCGGTAGGTAATGGATAATATTGCTGAAGGATATGAACGGGACGGGAATAAAGAGTTTCACCAGTACCTGTCAATTGCAAAAGGTTCGGCGGGAGAAACACGTTCTCAAATTTACCGTGCATTCGATAACGAATATATTACAGAAGAGGAACTAAACGAATTTGTAAATAAATATTATGTGCTGGGAAGGGAAATTGGGAACCTGATGGAATATCTGCGAAAATCAGATTTCAAAGGAAACAAATTCAAAAAATAACAACAGGAACAATTTAAAACAAGAATAAGCTCAAATACAGAAGAACGCAGACGGAAGCAAATGAACAAATCAAACCATTTCAAACGATATAAACAACAGGTACTATAGGAACAAATCAAACAATAAAGACCATGTCCAACAATATCAAACAACTTCAAACATATCAAACAACTTCTAACTATTTCATACTTCTTCAAACCATTTCAAACCATAATAAACTACCACTCCTCCCCGCCCTTTTTCTGATTCTCTTTTCATGTTCAACCCAAAAAACGGAAGAAAAAGGAGTTAAAACCATTGACTTAAGTAAAATCATTGAAAATCCGGTTTCTGAAAATATTTTCAATGAAGTGCGTTATATACAACTGGAAACAGGCCCTGAATTTTTACTGGGAGATCAGCTGAATACAACCGTCGAAAATGGAACTTTTTATATCCAGGATTTGGCTCATCAAAAGGCGATTCTTGTTTTCGATGAGAACGGGAAATTTATTCAACGAATTGGACAGGAAGGAAAAGGCCCCAAAGAATATCAGCACGCCATGGACTTTGATATACGCAGAGATACTATTGACATATTTGGAGGAAGTGGAAGCAAAAGACAAATATACAGCTACTTGAAAAGCGGTGAGTTTTGTAAAAAAAACGAAGTCAGTTATGCGGCTTTTTCTTTTGAAGCGGTGAATAAAACAGAATATTTGCTTTGCACAAGTTTCAACAAACCATTATACAGCCACCGGGTTTACAAAATAAATACCAACGGTGAAGAGACGGCTAAGTTACTTTTGAACGACACAAAAATTGAATTGCCTTTTGAAGAAAATAACTTCTCGGTATTTGGAGATAAGGTGTATTACCGCGAAGCTTTGAATAATAAAATATATCAATTTTTTCCGGACACTTTGATGCCGGTTTTCGAACTCGATTTTGGTGCTTACCACATCCCGCCTGAATTTTATCAAATGGATATCTCGCAGGGTTTTGAAATGATAACAAAAAAAGGTGTCGCTACTATAAAATCTTTTTACACCAACAACCAATATTCTATTTTTGAAATTGCCCGGCAAAAATCATCAGAACCAACGATATTGTTACAGGTTACATATAACCATAATACAGGCGAAATAAAATCGCAAATACTTAACGAAGACAATTACATTTTTAGATACCCAATTGGATTAAACGATAAAAATGAAATGATGTTTGTGGTTTTCCCGATGGGTGATCTGCAAAAAGAATTCGAAAACTATGGACTGCAACTTTCTGTCCCCGATTTTAATGAAACAAAAAACCCAATAATTGTAAGTTGCAAGATATAGAAAGAATGAGTTTACGAGAAGGAAATTCACATTAACGAAGAGATCAATTTCAAACGAGTTCAAACTAAATCAAACAATTTCAACCCAAATAAATGATGTTAGCAGTCACAGCATCAATAGAAACAAAAGGAACAACAGAAACTAAAAACAACAATATCAAACAATTTCAAACCAGAAAAAGCTCGAAGTCGGAAGAGCGAAGACGGAAGCAAGAAAACAATAAAAACAATTCAAACCATATCAAACGAATTCAAACAAAATAAAACAACAGAAACGAACATAAACATGGTAAAATTCCTCATCCATCGTCCCATAGCCGTAACAATGGCATTTCTGGCTTTCCTGCTCATCGGAATTGCCACTACCACCAATATTCCCGTTTCCTTAATGCCCGACATCGATATTCCGGTTATTTCCATCCGGGTGCCATCGAACGAAATGCCGGCCCGCCAGCTTGAAAATACAGTAGTAAAACAAATAAGGAGCGTGCTGAAAGAGGTGAACCACATTGAAGAAATGAAAAGCGAAACCCGCGATGGAAGCGCGTGGATCGAGCTGCGATTTAAACACGGCACGTCCATCGACCTGGCTTCCATCGAGGTAAACGAGAAGGTTGACAAGGCCATGAATTACCTTCCACGCGACATGAGCCGTCCCGAAGTGATCCGCGCTAGTGCATCCGATATTCCGGTGTTTTATTTAATGGTGAATAAAAGAGAAAAACTCCTAACCGGCAACAAAGAGGAATTTCTTCAACTGAGCAATTTTACCAGCCAGGTAATAAGAAAACGCCTGGAACAACTCCCCGAGGTGGCACTGGTTGATATGAGCGGCTTGCAATACCCCGAGATAAAAATTATGCCTCATCAGGCTTATCTGCAAAGCGGGGCATTTACCATTTCGCAGCTGGAACAGGAACTCGACAACAACAACATCGACCTGGGCAACCTGCTCATCCGCGACGGGCAATACCAATACAACATCCGTTTTAACACACGACTTCGCGATGTATCCGAGATTTCAAAAGTTCCGATAAACATGAATGGCAAAGTGGTTCCACTTTCCGAAGTGGCCGACATCAGTCTACAACCACAAAAACCACAGGGAAACATAAAATTCAATTCAATAAATGCCATCAGCCTGGCGGTAATAAAACAGTCGGATGCAAAAATGGCCGACCTGAAAAAAGAACTGGTTGCATTGGTCGATCATTTTAAAGAAGACTACCCCGAACTGGAATTTAATGTTACCCGCGACCAATCGAAACTGCTTGAATATTCCATCAACAACCTGGGACAAAGTCTGCTGATTGGCGGACTGCTTGCTTTCCTGGTTATGTTTTTATTCCTTCGCGAACGCAGGGCGCCGTGGCTGATCGGCATCAGCATCCCGGTTTCGCTGCTGCTTGCACTCTTTTTCTTTTACCTGTTTCATCTCTCCATCAATATCATCTCTCTTTCCGGTTTAATTCTGGGTGTAGGTATGATGATCGATAATTCCATCATCGTCATCGACAACATCACCCAACACCGCGAAAGGAATTGGAAGTCAGAAGCACGAAGCACGAAGCACGAACAACAAACAATAGGAACAACAGAAACCATTCAAACAAATTCAAACAAACTCAAACTCCTATCCAAATCCTGCGAAGATGGCACCAACGAAGTCATCCGTCCTTTAATCAGTTCGGTACTTACTACCTGCGCCGTATTTATTCCTCTAATTTTTATGAAGGGAATGGCCGGCGCTCTGTTTTTCGATCAGGCAATTGCGGTAACCATTGGATTAGGCATCTCGCTGCTGGTTTCCATAACATTGCTGCCTACGCTGTACCGCCTGTTTTATTCCAGGGGGAAAGAAGAAAAAATAAAAAAACAAAAGGATGCCCCTTATTACCAGTGGTACGAACTAGGATTAAAATTTGTACTTCGCCATCCGGCTAAAACTATTGTTTTTGTAGTGCTATTAATTGCCGGAGCTACAGTTTTGTGGCAGGTGCTCGAAACGTCGCGTTTTCCGCAGGTGAGTCAGGATGAAACCGTTTTAAACATCGACTGGAACGAACCTGTAGCCCTCGACGAAAACAACGCCCGCGTGAAAGAACTTTTGGCATCGTTGCACACCCCGCCCACTTATATTATCGAGGAAGCCGGCAAACAACAATATCTTTTAAACAGCGGCGAAGAGGCCGGAACCACCGAAAACAAGCTGATTATTAAAGCGGAATCTCCGGCAGAATTATCGAAAATGATCGAAACACTGAACGGATATTTTTCCAGTCATTTCCCGCAAGCCGATTTCAAATTTAACGAATCGGACAACCTGTTTAACCTGGCCTTCGGAAAATCGGAAGCGCCTTTAATTGCCCGATTCTCGCACTTTTACCCAGGCAATGAAAACTATCTCGACGAACTCACTGCCTTACTCGCCGATGTAGACAAAGCGTATCACAATAGTTTGCAATCGAAACTCATTACCCGCAAGTTAATTTTGCTGGAAACCGATCCTGAAAAACTTATGTTTTACGAGGTGGATAACGACGAACTTTACCGCGAAGTAAAAAGCGCCTTTAATGTGAATACGGTGTTTTCCATTAACAACAACAATATGTTTGTTCCTGTGAGTATTGGCAATTCATACCAGTCGGTTTACCAGATCATTCAAAATATTACTATACGGAATAAAAACAACGAAGAAATACCTTTGTCGGGACTGGTGAAAGTAAGCTCCGGTACCGGCCTAAAATCTATTGTGGCCGGAAAAGACAGCGAATATTTCCCTGTGGAATTTGAAATCAATCCTAAGGAATTCAAAAAAGTATCGGGCAAACTGAAAATAATTGCTGCCAGTCATGATTCTTTCGACCTTTCTTTTAACGGATCCGTTCTGTCGAACCGCGCAATGCTGAAAGAACTTTTTGTAATTATCGGGGTGAGTTTGCTCCTGCTCTATTTCATCCTGGCAGCACAGTTCGAATCGTTTATTTTACCGGTAATTGTTTTGCTTGAAGTTCCCATCGATTTGTTTGGCGCCTTCGTTGCTTTAAAACTGTTTGGCGCAGGAATCAACATTATGTCGGCCATCGGAATTATTGTAATGACAGGAATTATCATCAACGATTCCATCCTGAAAATCGACACCATGAACAAATTACACGATTCGGGTTTTTCGCTAATCCGCTCGATTATGGAAGCCGGTCGCCGGCGTTTAAAACCCATTATTATGACCAGTTTAACCACCATCCTGGCCATGCTTCCCTTCCTTTTCCAGAAAGGCATGGGCGCCGAATTGCAACAACCACTGGCACTGGCCATTATTGGAGGTATGTTTCTGGGAACATTGGTGAGTTTATATTTTATTCCATTGATGTACTATTTATTGAAAAGAAAAACCAGAATCATATAATTATTATGAAAAAAGAAATTATAACTTTTATAATCATCCTGTTTGTAACGGCAGAATTCGTTGGATGCAAGCAATCTGACACAAACAATCTAATAACAGTTGATGCAACGGCAAGTTATCCGGAGAAGGAACTGGTCCTTCAGGATTTTATGGATGTAGAATACATTACGTTGGAAACGAGTGACGAATTTGTGACCCAGGGTGTTGTAATGGCAATTGGCCACAAATACATCATCGTAAAAAACTGGACAAAAGAAGGAGACATCTATATTTTTGACAGAAAAACCGGCAAAGCAATAAGAAAGATCAACAAGTTGGGAAAAGGTCCCGAAGAATATAGTCATTTAACTGATATTGTTCTGGACGAAGAAAACAATGAACTATTTATCAATAGTTTTTCAACGAAAAAGATATTGGTGTATGACTTGTTTGGAAACTTCAAACGAAGTTTTAACCATACAGAAGACATTAGATATACCGATGTATTTAATTATGATACTAACAATCTGATTTGTTACAATGAAGCGACGTTATACAAAGATGGCGAGAGACGAGGAAATGAATCTTACCACCTGATTATATCGAAACAAGATGGGAGTGTTACCCGGAATATTACAATCCCTTTTGATATAATTAAAACGCCTTACTTGGAAGATGGGGATATGTCTGTTGCAACATTTGTTTCACCAATAATTCCATTTCACGACTCTTGGCTGCTTGTTGAGACATCTTCTGACACCGTGTATAACTATATTACTAAAGAGAATAAACTAATCCCGTTTCTTGCGAAAAATCCGACTGTTGATCCTGAAATATTTCTTACGATGGGGACGATTACAGACCGCTACTATTTCTTTTTAACCATGAAAAAAGAATTTGATTTTACAAAAAGGAGAGGATTTCCAACTTCAGATTTGATGTACGACAGACAGGAAGATGCAGTATACGAACGTACTGTTATTAATGGTGACTTTACAAAAAGAAAAACTGTGGACCTAACTTCGCACCCGATAAATGGTGATGAAATTGCGGCCTTCCAAAATATAGAAGCCTACCAGCTTGTTGAGGCCTATAAAAAGGATGAATTAACAGGCAGATTAAAAGAAATTGCCGCCGAATTAAATGAAGAATCAAATCCTGTTATCATGGTTATGAAATATAAAAAAAAAATAAAAAAGGGATGAAGTTAAAAGGTGCAGATTCCGTTAAATTTACTAGGGACCTTTGATGAGGTTGTACTTTATTCTGATGATGCATTATGTACTGAAGAAGTAACACAACAATATAAAATGTATTGAAATATTTCGAGAGCAGAAATTAATTTTTTCAGATAAGTAAAAATCTAAAATGATCAGATTCTGTACAATCATACTCTTATGTTGCTGCAATACTGCATTTTGCCAGGAAATAAAAGGTATTGTGGCAAACCCGGTTAACGGCCATCCAATTGAATTTGCAAATATTGGAATAGTTGGCAAAAATATTGGAACTGTATCTAGCTCAAACGGGAAATTCAGTATTATCCTGAATTCACAACTTGACCACGATTCGCTGTTGTTTTCAGCCATTGGATACGAACCGCACATGGTTAAAATTGCAGATCTCAGAAACAAAGACAACAATAAAATTTTTCTAAAAGAAAAAGCCTACAACATATCGGAAGTACGAATAATACCACGCGTGTTTAAACAAATGCTCTTAGGGGTAAGGGAACAAAACAACAAAGTAATAGCCGGTTTTAAACATAATTTACTTGGTTACGAATGTGGCATACGCATCAATTTAAAAAAAACGGCCTTTTTAAAACAGGTTAGAATTAATATTTCAACTTGTACCTACGACAGCATTTTTTATCGGTTAAATATTTACAGCGCAGTAAACGATAGCACATTTAATAATATTCTTAAAGAACCTATTTACGTGGAGATGGCCAAAGATCGATTCCACAAAGAATTAACAATTAACCTGAAACCCTATGATATTTTGGTGGAAGGTGACTTTTTAGTGAGCCTGGAGCATGTGAAAGATTTGGGCGAAGGAGAGCTTTATTTTTATACAGGAAACGAGGAATCAACCTATTTCAGAATTACCAGTCAGGGAAGCTGGCAAACTTCACCCGAACCAATTGGAATTAGCGTGCTCGCTGATGTGGAGGAATGATAAAGAATGGTTGTTCCTTGATATTTAACAAAAATCCAATTGAACAATAACCATTCAAAAAGATTAGCAAAAAATGAATAAAAAATGGCTACCACATATACTGGAAGCAGAAAATAAGGAAGATTTAGTAGTAAGTATTTTTCACATGAAATATAATACTAGTTGGTCACTCTCCGTTCAAAAAAATATTTCCTTAGTTTTTTTGTGAATTTGAATACGGTTTTAATGCCGGCAAAACATAAAGAATAGAAACTTTTCAAACCAATAAAAATGTATAACAACCTAAAAACTTCAACTATGTATTTATCAAAAACTCTCTGTCAATTCGTTAAATCAAATTTTATTTTAATACTCCTGTTCATTGTATTCTACTCCTGCACAAAACAACCCGCCGAAGGGTTGAGAACAATTAATGTGCTGGATGCAGAACAAAGTTCTCTTAAAATCTCTGAAATTGCCGATGAAATCACTTACGTTCCACTGGCAAGTGATTCTATTCTGGCAAATATTATGAACGTTACTTTTTGTAATGACGAATATTTTGTGAAAGACAATAAGTCAAAATTCCTTCGCTTCGATAAAAGTGGGAATTTATTAAACCAGATAGGCAGGCGGGGTAAAGGGCCGGGAGAATACAGGTATGCCAGCAATTTTGTAATACACCCCAAAACAGGCAATATTTATATTTCAGGAGGAAACCCTGAGCAATTAATGGTTTTTTCGCGCGAAGGTCAATTCTTAAAAACAATTGAATTGACAAAAAAAGGTGTATTATCTCTTGATATTAACGGCGAAAACCTCTTTCTTTTTTATCTCGATGGCTCGGAACACAATGAAGAAAACATGGAATTGCTTGATACGGATGGAAATATTATATTAAGTTATCCAAACAAATTTAAATATGAAAGAGGCAGAGGATTCGTTGGATTTATGGGAGAATGTATTACCTATTTATTTAATGGCAAATTACATTTCAAAGAAATATTTTCTGATACGATATTTTCTATCGAAGGACAAAACATGATACCTCAAATTATATTAAACTCTGAAGACAAAAGATTTACCCCGGAAATACGAACAAAAGTTATTGAGGAAGTTAGTGTAGACCCGCGTGCCCCAAGTGTAAGTATGATGAACAGTGTTATACAGAGCAATTTATTTGAAACCTCCAACTTTCTGTTTTACAATTATGGATATAATAAAAAAGGGAGAACTTTAATTTTTAACAAATCCACAAATAAAACGATCGAAATAGATGTGAAAGAAGGAATTATCAACGATCTGGATGGAGGTCTGAATATTCATTTAAAAATGAAAAAAGATGACAATACTGTATTTTCATGGATTAATGCTTATGAATTGAAAGAATATGTTACCTCCGAAGCTTTCAAAAACTCCACTCCTCTATACCCAGAAAAGAAAAAAGAGCTGGAACAACTGGCAAACAGACTCACCGAAAACGACAATCCTGTTTTAATGCTGGTGAAACTGAAAGAGTAAATAAGTAAACTTCAAAACTGATAACCCATATCATAAATAACTAACTCATATAACAATCAAATGAAAAACCTGGCCATTTTACTCACACTTATTATTATATTGTTTTCGTGCATACAGGAAAAAAAAGTAGATAATATTATTGATCTAACCTCCATCACTGAACCCGAGGAAAACAACCTATCAGAACTGGGATCAGAAATAAGTTACATTCCGCTCGAAACAAATGCTGGTTGCATTATACAACAAATTGACAAGATGATTTATGAAGACGGAAACTATTATATTCTAGGATCAATAAATCCTAACAACGAAGTGCGCGACAAAAATGCACCACCTCCACCACCAATGATGCCCCAAAGAACACTGTACCGGTTCTCCGAAAATGGAGAATTTATTTGCCAAATAGGTCGCCAGGGAAGAGGACCGTCAGAATACATACACATTCATGACTTTTTGTATAATAAAAGCGATAATACAATAGATATATTTTTCCCAAACGATATCAAGAAATTCTCGTTAGATGGAACATGGATAAAAAATACAACCATTGATTACAAAGAGGTGACCGCGTTAGGTTATACCAACAATCAGATGCTTGGCTATATCAATAATCCGAGGGGAAAAAACGAGTATAGCTTTGTTTTAATCGATGCAAACGGAAGAATTACAGATGAATATAAAAACAAGTATAAGTTTAATATTTCAAAGGGTGGTATTTATTTCCGACCTGAGTGTATATTTTATCAATTCAACGGAGTTTTGCATTGTAAAGAACTTCATTCCGATACTATTTTTTCTTTTGATAACGGCAATTTTCTCCCCAAATACATTTTAAATCAGGGCGAAGCTAAATATACAACTGATTTGAGGGAAAAAAGTAATTCTACAAAACTCAGTGAATATATTATCCAAAAAAAATCCTTTGAATCAGGAAATTATCTCTTTTACGAATACAAATTAAAAAGCAGGGATAACTGTTTCATTCAAAACAAATCAAACGAAACCAAATATTTAATCGATAACGGGACAGGCATGGTTAATGATTTGGATAACGGCCCAAATTTTAAAATCCAAAACACGATAACCGTTGATGGCACTGAATATCTGATTTTCTGGATTGATGCCTTTGAATTAAAAACTCATGTTGATTCCGAAGCTTTCAAAAACTCCATCCCTCTCTATCCCGAAAAGAAAAAGGAGCTGGAACAACTGGCAAACAGTATGGATGAAAATGACAACCCTGTTTTGATGCTGGTGAAACTGAAAAAGTAAAATTATGAAACAACCGCTTGTTATTATATTATTTCTTACATTAAGCTGTTGTACCAGAATTCGGCAGGATCAGATTCTTATTAATCCTGAATCGACAGAAAAAACAAAGATTTTTATCTCCGAATATGCCGATGGTATCCAATATATCCCCTTAAGCTTCGGAGTGCCTGTCAGAAGTATTAGGGACATAGATTTTTGCAATAACTTAATTTTTATAGCAGCCGGCCCTGAGGGAATGTTGGTATTTAACAACGATGGTCGCTTTATTCAAAGAATCGGAAATAAAGGAAAAGGTCCAGGTGAATATTTTTCGGTAAACTCTTTTACTGCTGACCCTGAGAACAATCTCATTTATATGCTGGATGCAGGCCCCAAAGCAAAAGTTTTGGTATACAATTACAACGGTGACTTCAAATACGAATTCTCAAATATTCAGTTAAATGGGAATTTTCAAAAAATAACTTTACTTGGAAACAAGCTGTATCTCTTTGAAATATTTATGGCGGGGAGGGCAAGGTACAACTGGGTTGAACTTGATTTAAAAGGCAAAGTCCTTGCAACGAAAATTAACAGTATCCCTAACTTTAATACGAATGCAACCATTCTTATAAATCCTTTATATAAATATGAGAATGGTATTGGATACTGGAATCAATATAATGATACCATTTTTCGAATAGAAAATGGTGAAAGCTCTGCAAGATTCTTTTTTGCAGATGGCAATTTTCGTCTTCCAATGGATAAAACCGAGGATTTCAACAAATATTTCAGAGTTAAGAATATTTTAGAATCAGATAAATGTGTATGGATTATAGAAAAAGATTCTCCAACGAATACTGTAATGATTCTTGATAAACAAGAAAAATTATCAAAACAACCAAATGAAATAAAAGATAAAAGAACCTCTACATTAGGACTTATAAACTACATTGACGGAGGTTTGAATTTTGTTCCGGAAAGATACTTTAAAACCAATGAAAAAGAATTCCTCCTAGGTTGGAACAACGCATTTCAACTTTATAATTATGGAACTTCTGATATATTCAAAAACTCAAGCCCATTGTATCCCGAAAAGAAAAAGGAGCTGGAACAACTGGCAAATAGCCTTAACGAAAACGACAATCCCGTTTTGATCCTGGTAAAGCTGAAAGAGTAATTTAGAAGTGATCAGTAAAACAACAGCAAAAACAATGTCAAACCACCTCAAACAAGAATAAGCTCGAAGTTGGAAGACCGAAGCCCGAAGCAACAAACATTAGAAACAACTTTAAACTGCAGAACCAACTTATCTATTAAAAATCAGTTGTAATATTTGTAGAAATCATCCTGTCAAACCAAAAACACAATCAACTAAATATTTAGGTATAGTTTTTGTTTGTTGTTCCCACTCAACAAAAATCTAAATTATGAAAAATAAAAATCCTCTTTTCTATTTGCAGCGGATACTCTTTTTCAGTCTGTTTGTGTGTTTAGCATGCCAACCACAAACAAACAATAAAAAGGGCCCCGAACCTACAAAAGAACAAGCTGATGAAGCCAATTCATTTTTCACCATTCCCTTTGCCGAAATTGTAAAAAATAAACGCGACGTTAACTTGTCGGAGTTTGCTTCTGATGTTAAAATCATTCAGTTTGAAAACACACCAAAATCGCTGCTGGGAAATGTGCATGATATTCAACTTACCAGCAACTATATTTTTGTTAAACACTCTGGGAACACTCTCATTACCCAATTTTCGCGCGATGGAAAATACATCCGTCACTTCGGGAAGTTGGGGCGCGGCCCAAAAGAGTATGCCCTTTGCCGTATTTTCTCAATCGATGAAGCTAACCAGAGAATTTATATCCATACCAACTGGACACGAAAAATCCTGGTTTATAATTTCGACGGCGAATACATAAAAACCATAAAATACCCGGCAGTTGAGCGTTTGTATAATGTTTGGAGCCACGACAGTTTACTTGTTAGTTTTACTGAACAAAACAGTGGCAGCGATCCATTTTTGTTCATTGAGCACAACGAACAAGGCGATACACTGCAAACCATTCCCCAACATCTTTTCTGGGACAAGGATGAAACAAGCCATTTTATGGTTATGTTTGGACAAAATAATTTTTACCGTTTCAATAACAAGCTCCACATGAAAGCTTGTTACAGCGATACTGTTTACACGTATGATGAAACAAACAAGCTTGTTCCTGAATATTTTATTGATTTAAAAGACCACAGAATCCCCGACGACCTCGTGTACGAACGAAAAGCGACACGTCCCATGCCCGAAGACGCCTGTTGGGCTGGGGTGCAGGAAACTTCTGGTTTTATTTTTATTCCATACGGATATCATTATGACAGACAAGCTCAAAAGATGCTAAAAGAAGATCGGGGCTGTGTCTTGTATAACAAAAAAACAAAACACGGTGTAGCCGTTAAAGAAAACAAACGCGGAGGTTTTATAAACGATATTAGCGGCGGCCCTGATTTTAAACCAACCTCCACTAACGACACACTGGCTTTTATGGCCGTTTCTGCATTGGATATGAAATTATACCTCGATTCGGATGAATTTAAAAACCGGGAAGTGCTTTCGCCCGAGAAAAAAGGAGAACTGGTTCAGCTTAACAAAAGCCTGAAGGAAGACGATAATCATTTTCTGATTATCGCCAGATTGAAGGATTGAGTGATCAGTTGCAGTAATTAGTGTTCAGTAGCAGTTATCAGAAAGAATAGCAGACACCAAGGACAGAACAGAAACAAATCAAACAATTGGAAATAGTCTTAGTTGTAATAAAAAGACAGTTCAAACGAAATAAAAACTAAATGATGAAAACCAAACTCGTCACTTTTCAATTCTTTTTAGCGGTGCTTTTTTGTATTGTTTTATGTAACGCCTGTCAGGAGAAAAACAAAACACATAGAACTGAAGACGAGACAACAAACGAGAAAAACAATTCATTTTACACCATTCCCTTTGCAGAAATCATAAAAACCAAACGTGAAGTTAAACTATCGGAGTTCGCTAACAATGTTACTATTATTCCGTTTGAAAACACCCCAAAAGCTCTGTTAGGGAATTTGCAGGATATACAGCTTACGAACGACTATATTTTTGTTGAACACTCGGGAAACGATCTCGTTACTCAATTTTCACGCAATGGAAAATACATCAGGCACATCGGGAAGTTGGGACGTGGCCCGAAAGAATATGCCCTTTGTCGTAAATTTTCTCTTGATGAAAAAAACAAAAGAATTTATATTCAGACCAACTGGACCCGCAAAATTTTAGTTTATAATTTTGACGGCGAATACATCAAAACCATAAAATATCCGGCAGTTGAGCGTTTATACAATGTATGGAGCAGGGACAGCTTATTTATCAGCTTTAGCGACCAGCACACCGGCACCGATCCATTTTTATTCATAGAGCACAACGAACAGGGCGATACGCTGCAAACCATTCCACAACATAATTTTTGGGACCAAAATGAAACAAGTCATTCGATGGTTGGTTTTTCGGGGCAAAATAGTTTTTACCGCTTCCAAAATAAACTTCATATGAAAGGCTGGTACAACGATACCGTATACAGCTACAACGAAACTAACAGTATTGTTCCGAAATATTTTATTGACTTAAAAAACCATAAAATACCCGATGATTTGGTATACGAGCGAAAGTCGACACGCCCCATGCCCGAAGACGCTTGCTGGGCTGGTGTACACGAAACTTCAGGTTTCATTTTTATTCCTTACGGATATCATTATATCATACAATCCCGAAAACAGTTAAAAAAAGAAGAAGGATGCGTTTTGTACAACAAAAAAACGAAACAAGGTGTAGCTGTTAAAGAATCAAAGCTCGGAGGTTTTGTAAACGATATTAGCGGCGGCCCCGACTTTAAACCAACCTCCACCAACGACACACTGGCTTTTATGGCCGTTTCTGCATTGGATATGAAATTATACCTCGATTCGGATAAATTCAAAAACATGGAAGTGCTTTTGCCCGAGAAAAAGGAAGAACTGGTTCAGCTTAACAAAAGCCTGAAGGAAGATGATAATCATTTTCTTATACTCGCCAGATTGAAAGAATAGTTGGTAGTTGCATTTAGAGGAAAGAAAAATAGGAACAACAGAAACAATTCAAACTAAATAAAAAATGAAAATCAAACATCACCCTTTGCATATCTTCGTAATCATCTTCCTCATTTTAAGTTTTTGCAACTCGTGCCAGACGAAAAATGGGAAAAAGGCAACCTCAAACGAAACTGATTCATTTTACACGATTGCTTTTAACGAAATAGTAGAAAATAAGCGGGAAGTAAAACTATCGGAAATCGCTTCCGACGTGGAACTGGTTCAGCTTGAAAACATACCGGAAGCCATGCTCGCTAATGTGGAGGACATTGCTTTTACCAAAGAGTTTGTTTTTATAATGTTTTGGCAACATCCGGTTTTGCAGTTTTCGCTCGACGGAAAATTTATACGCGATATTGGGAAAAAAGGGAAAGGCCCCGGGGAATACAATATTTGCTTGAATATGACGGTTGACGAAGAAAATGAAAGCATTTATATTCACACCACAGAACTGAACACGATGGTTTTCAATTTCGACGGAGTATACCTTAAAACTTATAATTACCAGGCGCTTGAAAATTTTATGAGTTTTTGGATTTGGGGAAGGGACAGTTGTCTAATTAATTATTTCGAACCCTTTTTGGGAAGCGAGCTATTCGTTTTTGTTGAACACAATGCAAAAGGAGATACTACACAAACAATTCCCAATTACATTTTTTTTAATAAAGACGAACAAGCCGATCCTTTTCAATTAGCACCATTTGAAGACCGGAATTTTGTTTATTACTTCGAAAATAAATGTCACCTGAAAGGCCTTTATAACGACACCGTTTACACCTATGATGAGAACAATAAGTTAGTTCCTAAATTTTTCATCGATTTAGGGAAACACAAACTTCCGGCTGAATTTATTTACGAAAGAAAATGGAACCGCCCTTTACCCTCCAACCTTTACTGGACAGGTGTGCACGAAACCAATAACTATGTTTTTCTTCCTTATGGGTACCACTACAATCTGAATAAACCCGAACTGGAAAAAAAAGAAAAAGGCCTGGTTTTGTATAACAAAACAACAAAAGAAGGTGTTGCCGTTAACGAAACACAACAGGCCGGAATAATTGATGATATGATGGGCGGCCCCTATTTCAGACCGAACGTAACAAATGGCAATACTGCATTAATGTTGGTGTCGGCACTTGATATGAGTTTGTACCTCGATTCGGAACAATTCAAAAAGCAGGAAGTTAAATCTCCTGAGAAAAAAGAAAAACTAAGGCAGCTCAAGAAAACACTGAACGAAAACGATAACCATTTTCTGGTACTGGCGAAGTTGAAAGAGTGAGTAAGCAGTGATTAGTGTTCAGTTGCAGTAACCAGAAAAAACAATAGAAACCATGTTAAACAAATCAAACCATTTCAAACAACTTTAAAGAGTCACAGTAATAAGTAAAAACGATAGAAACAACAGGAATAAATTTAAACTTGAAGAAGCTCGAAGTCGGAAGAAAGAAGCCCGAAGAAAAAGACAATTTCAACTGCCTATTTTTCAACATAAACATAAAATAACTGAAAAATCAGTTGCACAACTGAAAAATCAGTTATAATATTGTAGAAGCAATGTTTTCATCCAAAATTTCTGCTATCATGAAACAAATGCTCTCTAAAAAATACTCTTTCCTTTTTATGCTATTGGTTCTGCTTCCATTTATTACTTCGGCGCAAAAAGTTCCGGTATCGAAAAAGCTAAAGTCAGAAACAAAATACACCATTAATTTATACGAAGCTTATAAAGAAACCAAAAGCTATCCTTTGAGTATGATTGCTGAAAGTGTTGAGTATATTTCGTTAGAAACAACCAGTGAATGCCTTCTGGGAGAATACCTCAACAATATTTTTATGGATAAAAATGAAATTATTGTCTTTGATTTTGAATATGCATACCGTTTTTCACGCGAAGGAAAATTTTTAAACAAAATAGGGAAAAAGGGACGCGGACCGGGTGAATACAATCGCCCGATGGGTATTGCCATAGAACCATCAACAGAGTGTATCTATTTTCTTGATTCCAACCGGTTACTGCAATACACTTACAGTGGAGAATTTATTAAAGAATTTGATTTGGATATAAAGGCAATGAAAATTCTTAAATATCAAAAAGGAATTTTTCTGGTTGATGATATGTTTTATCAATATGCAAAACCGGAAAAAAGATTTAGTATTCGCTTTTTTTCGGAAGAAGATGGCAAGCAAATAGCAAAGGTTGAATGCCCCAAAAAAGATAAAATTCCATTTTCTATTGATATGCCAGTCATGTACAATTTCAACGGAAATACCTTTGTGAAGGATTACTGGGACAACACTGTTTTCGAAGTTAGTGATCCGCTACATTTAACCGAATATGCTTTTATAAACACAGGCAAATTAAAAGCCCGCGAAAAAGATGACAAGTCAGTATTTACAGGAAAAGAAAATCAAGGAGAGGAACTGGTAATTGCGATAAACAATATGGCTGAATCGGAACGCTATATTTTTATGACATCGAACAAAGGACTATTTTTTTATGATAAGAGCTTGTCTGAAACTTATTGCTGTCAATACAGCCAAACAGGTGAAAAATGGTCTAATTTTAAAGATGACATTGCCTCCGGACCTGACTTGATTAGCAGTTTTCCAAAAAATAATATTAAAAAAAACACCTACGCAACTTTTAATAATGCCTACGAATTTTTTGAAGATGGTGTTGATTCCTCAAATCCTGCAATAAAAAAACTAAAACAAAACCTTCAACCCGACGATAACCCGGTGTTGGTTTTGGTAAAACTAAAAGAGTAGCAGTGAACAAAACAACAGAAACAAGAAAAGCTTGAAGTTGGAAGACCGAAGCACGAAGTTAATATACAATAGAAACAATAGGAACAATTTCAAACAACTAAAAATGACAAAACAAAACAGAAACACCTCAAGCATTCTAACCAGCCTGCTAATTGTATTTTTATTTGGTTGTGCAACAAAAACAGAAACCCAAAAAAATATTCTTTACGACGTTGCAATATCAGAAGCTTTTCAAAGCGGTTCAGAAGTAAAACTGAGTGAGATTTGTGAAGGGAAAATGGAATATGTTCAACTCGATTCGGATAAAGAACATTTGCTGGCACAGAACCCACATTTTTACCTGAACGGAAACGAAATCATTGCTTTTGCAAAACACCAGATTTATGTGTTCGACAGGGCTTCCGGTAAATTTCTGCGAGAAATTGGTCATTACGGAAACGATCCCGGCGGCTATAAAAAGGTAGTACAAACCTTTCCATTCGACGAACAAAAACAAAAGGTTTATACCGGCGGTTGGGATCCTAAAAGTTATTACCGCTATTCGGTTGATGGAAGTTTATCGGATAAAATAACGGCGTATTCCATCGATAAGGAAGGCGATGTGATGAATAATATTTTCGGTGAAATAGTTACCTCGGTTGCACCGTTAAACGACACCTGTTTTGTGGGTTATGTGTGGAATATAAACGGGCAACAGGAAGCCAAACTCATTGTGTTTAACGAAAACAATCACCGGATTAAAATTTTTCCACAACACAAACGATTTGATTACGACATTAACCGCGACGGAATTTCGGTGTATAGCTGGAATGCCAAATATTACCAACTCAATAATCAGTTGCATTTTTTCGAACGTTTTACCGATACCATTTTTACGGCTTCGATGGATACTTTGCATCCCAAATTTGTTCTTCACAAGGGCGCACAAGAAAATACAAACGCAACCGATTACACAAAAAATAAAGGAGAGGTTGACTTTTTACCCATCGAAAATGTATTTGAAACGAACCGTTTTCTATTTTTTAAAGTGAGAAAACCCTTAAAGGATTTTGAGAGTGAATATTATTACGGTTTTTTCGATAAAGAAAATCGTACCACTAAAATTTCGAAAAGCCAGGAAGGAATCGAAAACAATGTGGATGAATTTATACCTTTCAAATTTATTTCTGCCAATCAAAGCAACGAAATTATTGGCTACAGCGATGCCTACGAATTAAAACTCTGGTTCGACGAAAACCCTGAAAAGGCCGCGCAACTTTCACCCGAATTACAAAAACTGAAAAACATAAAAGAAAGCGATAACCCGGTGGTGATGATTGCTAAACTGAAAGAGTGAGATTTAAATGGTTTGAGAGAGTTTGAAATTGTTTTTGTTTGTTCCTATTGTTTGTTGTTCGGGCTTCGTGCTTCCGACTTCTGTCTTTGTTGTTTGAAATAGTTTCTGTTGTTCTCATCGAACTATTTGACTTTAAACAATCACATTTACAAACAATTGCACTTGCAACTAAAGCTTTAGGTATAGTTTTTGTTAGTTGGTGGGGAATTAATCAACAATCAAATCAAAACATTTTAAACAAATGAAAAAACTACTCACCAACCTCATTATTGTCGTTTTTAGTATCGGAATATTTACACAGTGCCAACCCAAACAAAAGGGCTCGCATGCTAAGGAAATGAAAGGAAACGGAAACGAAATCATTAACTGCAACATTAGCGAAGTAACCGACACCATTGATTTACTTCTGAGCAACGTAATCGATAATTGCGAACTCATTCCTTTGGAGACCAACAACGAGTCATTATTTCAAAGTGTGTATCATATTAGCATTTCGGATAATTACATTGCCATTCACAGTTACGGACAGATGCCCATTAAACTGTTCGGCAGGCAAGGAAATTTTATTCGCAATATCGGGAAAATAGGACGAGGTCCCGGAGAATTTAGTTCGCTTTATGGAATACAAATTGACGAGGCCACAAATAAAATTTACCTTGCTCCCTTTGCCCGGGCTACAAAACTTATTGTTTATTCGCTCGATGATGAGAGTCTTCCGGATATACCGTTAATCTACAAACAAACTAAATTTCAGTTTTACGTTGAAAATGATGTGCTTACCGTGTTGTCAATGCCTTTCGAGGGCGATCCAGCTCCCATTGCCTATCAGCAAACTACCGACGGAAAACTGATAAAAGAGTGTTATGATCCGAAACATTTAATAACCAATCCGCGAAACGCCAAAGGACAATTTGTGGGTTTCAACAGCGAACTTTCTTCTACACGAAATGCCGGTGCCTACGATTATTTCAAAATGACATGGGGAGCCGAAACCCCGGATACGCTTTACCACTACGCTGCCGACGCCAATAAAATGATTCCCCGGTTTGTGGCATCGTTTACTGGTGAAAATCACGGAACATGGATTCGCGAATGGAAAGACCATTACTGGACCTGGGTATTTGGAGATAAATACAAAGGGGCAAAAGTAGTTGTTAATAAGAAAACACTGAAATCGGACTTTTTTAAATTAAAAAACGATTTCTATGGAGGTATTGAACTAAACAAATTTTTTATGAGTAATAACGGGTGGTTTATTTCATCGATGCCTGCACATGAGTTAAAAGAAAAATTCGACAAAACCCTGGAGAGCGGCAACCTGAAATCGAAAGAACAGGAAAAAATTAAACAGCTTATGAACCAGATTGACGAAAACGACAATGAAGTGCTGTTTATGGGAAGGATGAAATAGAGGAGAACATCTATTGGGGAGTTTGAAAGTTTGAAGGTTTGAAATTGTTCGAACCTTCAAACTCTTTTAAGCCATTTCAAACAACAAAGACCGAAGCCCGAAGCTAGAAAACACAACTACAGGAACAATAGGAACTCTAAAACAAAATCAAACGATTTCAAAAAAGATAAAACTGCAGTGCTCAGACATGGTGAAAACAAAAACAAAAAATAACAACTGCCTTGGGCATATTTTTTGTTAAATTGCATCAAACAATTTGAGGGTCCAAAATTTAGAGATTCGAATAACCTTCAAACAAATTCAAACGGCTTCAAATAATAACCCATTAAAACAAACAACGCCTTAAACGTAACAATCAAATGAAAACTCCATTTATCCTCCTCTTTTTTATTGTTTCGCTCACATGTTATGGTCAGAAAACCTTTACCCTGGCAGATCATCCGGTAACCAAACTCGAAGGGAAACAGATTAAAACCGACATGTTGCTCGATCCTATTTATCTTTGTTTATTCGATTCTTTTTTATTCATTCAGAATTACCAGACTAAATTTCACTTCGATATGTTAAATCTGAAGAATGGTAAAAATGAAGGGAACTTTTGCCGTGAAGGAAGAGGTCCCGGAGAAGTGATATTTCCAAAGACAATACAAATACTCCGGGAACAAAATAAAATACTGATTTACGATATCAATCTTAAAAAAGTAAATTATTATAAACTTGATGCTGTTCTTGAAAACAATCCCGACAATTATATTCATTTTTTTCAGATTGATTCGGCTTATGCCAAAAGAGTTTTTCTTCTCAAAAATGGCAACTTTCTTTGCCCTCTGGTTGGTGATAAATTGGGTCACAAATTCTGTAGATTAAATCAAAAACATGAGTTCGTAAATTACGCAACTCTTTATCCTGATGTAGGAAAAGAATATCCAAAAATAGTATCGTCAAATTTATTTTCTGCTTGGGCAGATATAAACAATAACAGAAATAAAGTGATTCTTGCATATGATCATTGGGATATGATTGATATAATCACTGATATTGAAACATTACATGAAATTAATATTAGGGGTACTAAATATAAGATACCAGATTTCGATGCACGAAATTTGGCTCTCACTTATAATAACATACTTGCCTATGCCAGCCCTTGTGCCGGAGTTGAAAGTTTTTTTGTGTTGTTCTCAGGCGAAAAAGTATATGACGAAAAAAAACGAACAAAGACTCTCAGAAATTATAAAACTGCACTGCAATTTGACTATGAAGGTAATTTGTTAAATGTTTATCATCTTGACCCCGGGGTACGAATTATTACTGTCGATTGGGATAAAAAAATTATTTATGGCATTAACAAGGAACTTGAACCAACGCTTTATGAATATCGATTTTAGTAAATCAAACGACCTAAATAAGAATACAATAACCCATTAAAACAAAAAACACGTTAAACGCAACAATCAAATGAAAACTCCTTTAATCTTCCTCTGCTTCATTGTTTCGCTCACATGTTATGGTCAGAAAACCTTTACCCTGGCAAATCATCTGGTAACCAAACTCGAAGGAAAACAGATTAAAACCGACATGTTACTCGATCCTATTGAACTGGAATTTTACGATTCGTTAATTTTTATAAAAAACAGCCAAGCTGGGTATCATTTTGATATTATCGATTTATCAAGTGGTCATTTAACCGGAAGTTTCTCAAAAAAAGGGCGTGGTCCCGGCGAAATAATCTTTCCCAACAACTTTCAAATTCTGCCCGAGAAAAATGAAGTATTTGCTTACGACCTCAACTTAAGAAAAGTAAATTTCTATAACCTGGAAGCGATTCTTGAAAACAATGAAAACAATTTTATTCGTTCTTTTAAAGTTGATTCGGCATATGCCAAACGTGTATTACAAATCGACAAAGGTACTTATCTTTGTCCACTAATTGGAGATAAAACCGGGCATAAGTATTTCCGCTTAGATTGCGATGGAAAGTTCAAGAATATGGGGCCTTTATTACCCGATGTTGGAAAAGAGTACAATAAAATATTATCGGCCAATTTATTTGCGTTCTGGACCGGGATAAATGCCCGGCGCAATAAAATAGTATTTGCATACGACCATTGGGACAAAATTGAGATAATTACCGATGTAGCCAAAGGTACTGAACTCGTGATTTTGGGCCCCAAGCATAAAATACCAGAATTTAAGTCTACTCCTGGAAGCCTTGTTTTAACCCGTAACAATATTTACGCTTATTGCAGACCCAGCGTAGGAGAAAACAGTTTTATTGTCCCATACCTTGGCATGCCTGTTTACGACCCCAAAACGCGAAAAAAAACACAGCGCAATTATAAAACAGCTCTGCATTTTGATTTTAACGGTAAGCTACTTGAGGTCTTCGACCTGGAACCGGGCATACAATACATGACTGTTGACTGGGATAAAAAAATTATTTATGGCATTAACAAGGAACTTGAACCAACGCTTTATGAATATCGATTTTAGTATGATAACTGATTTTTAAATACTTGTTCTGCAAAAGAGAGACAATTCTGCTAATCACTAAAAAATTTTATTTCAACTTACAACAAAAATAAATTCAACAAGTTAAAAATGGAAACCCAAAAATTCATTCCACACAAAAAATCAAAGACTAAAAAGATGACACGTATTTTTATTACTGTTGTATTCATTACATCTGCATCATTTCTGTTATGTACAACAAAAAATGCCCAAGCCCAGAAAACTATAAATTTCGAAATCGATGACTTTGAAGAAGTAATGGAAATTGAAGGGGAAAAAATATATCTTAAAAGTCCTTTAATGAACCCTTCTCTAATACTATTTCACGACACATTATTATTTATAAAAAATAGTGATATCAGTCCTGCCATAGATGTTATCAGTATAAACTCAGGAAAAACAATCGCCCGTTTTTGCAAAAAAGGAAGGGGCCCGGGAGAGTTAATTGCTCCGTTCTGTATTCAATATCTTGAAGATGAAAAAACCATAATGGTACAAGATGTTTCCGGACGTAAACTTGTGTTTTACGATCTTGACCTGGTATTGGCAGATGCCCCGAAAAAATACACCAAAACAGTAAACTTCAGCGAAGATGTTTTTGTACGTAAACTATATGTTGTTGAAGGGGGCAATTATTTTTGTAACCTGATGGGAAATGACGATGGTTACATGAATTGTTTAATCAGTCCAGAAGGGGAAATTATTAAGTTCTTAGACAAGTATCCCAAACTCGATGTTCCATTCAATCCGGCTTTGGGCTCGAATATTTTTGGTCCGCTTGTTTCAGGTGCTTCTAGTCGCGATAAGGTAATTATGGCATATTCTTATAACAAAAGAATTTGTATCTACGAGGCATCTGGCGATATGCTTACAGAAATTAAAGGACCTGATTATAAAAAGCTTGATGTTGTGTATGAAAACGGCCGTAATTACCTTACCAGCCGAAACAATCGGGCGTATGGCCTTGCTTGCTCCAACTCTGAAAGTTTTATGATCCCATTCAATGGAAACAGGCGTATATATGCTTTTTCGCCAGCAAACCACATCTTCCATTTTGGACTGGATGGCAAGTTGTTACAACACTTAAAAGTAGAACCGTCAGTTGTTAATATTGCTGTAGATTGGGAAAAACGAATTATTTATGGGATTAATCAAGACCTTGAACCCTGTATATATAAATATAAATTCTAAAGTTATGACCAGATTTATTAATGTATCGCTCCTATTTATTATTCTCGGGATACTCAATAGTGCACAAGGACAAACAGCCAAGCTTTTTCAACAATGTGAGATTGACTCTATAAATTCCTATTACATACCTTTATTTTCAACAGATTCTGTTGATTTCAATAATTTATCAAAATCGCATTTTTTTAATGTCTATTATTATAATGGTGATTGTTCAGTTTGTTTTATTAAAATGAGAAAAGCGGAAGCTTTCTTTCAGGAAAATACGAATAGCTTAATAGAAACAATATTCATTGTTGACACAAGCGACACCATTGTGTTCAATTATCATCGAGAGAGACTCAACCTTCCCATAAAAATTTTATGGGATCAGAATCACCGGTTATACAACCAAAATATAAATACATGCTTTTTAATTGACAATTCGGGGAATATAGTTATTGAAGGTGATTTCATTGAAGATGAAAAAATACAAAAAAAATATTTTGATATCGTAAAACAATTAGGATCAAACAATTAATCCAAATTATTATAAATTCTACATATTGTTTTTCTCTATATACGAATTAATTCCTATAAAAAATTGAATTATCCATTAAATAAACACTGATCATAGTGTACATTTTTATTAATGAGAAACTTCAACTAAAAGTTTTATTCAATTAATGTGAGTATAATTTACTAATTGTTGTTGAAGATCTTTTAATTTTATAATGATTGGTGGATACAAATAAGTAGTACTCTTTTCTTTTTTAATATATAATATCCAATCAGATTAGAGATTAATTTGATACAAAACAATTTCCAAGGCATACTTTTTGTTAAATTGCATCGAACAATTTGAACAGAAGCTCGAAGTTGGAAGACCGAAGCAAAAAACAACAGGAACAATTCAAACAATATCAACGAATTCAAACAAAGTCAAACAAATAAAGAAGATCACAATAATCAGTAGCGGTTAGCAAAAAAACAATAGAAACAACCGAAACAATTGCAAACTAAATCAAACAACCCAACTAAAAGGTGCAAACGGCAAATAACCATAAAAAGAGTTTTTCATCCTTCTCGGTAATCGTCGTATTTCTGGCGCTTATTATTATTGGTGTGGCCTTTGTTCCCATGCTCGACATTCGGTTTAAACCCAGCCGTAGTTTACCCCAGTTAAATATTAGTTTCTACTGGGCCAATGCATCGCCAAAAGTAATTGAGCAGGAAACCTCTAAAATTGAAGGTGTACTGGGAAAAATCAGCCAGGTGAATTCCATCGAATCTACCTCATCTGTCGGTTCGGGCAGGGTACTCATTAATTTCGACAAGTCGGTTAACCTGAACCAAAAACGCTACGAGGTTTCTACCCTCATCAGGCAGCTGCGCAGCAACATGCCCAACGATATGAGCTACCCGGAGATAAGCACCAATGAAGCGGACGATGACGACCAGGTTTCGTTTATGGTGCTAACGCTTAATGCCAACTCATCGACCTACTACATAAAAAACAAAGCCGAGCAACTGGTTATTCCCGAGTTGTTAAAAATCAATGGCATTGCCGACATTTCGCTGTACGGTGCCACGCCCAACCAGTGGGAAATTTGTTACAATCCGGATTTACTAAAACTCTACGATGTCACGCCTGCTGAAATCAGCACGGTAATCAACCGACTGGGTGATCAAACCTTTTTAGGCAATCAGAAAGACGGAGCAAGCGCGTCGGTTCCGGTTTTGGCTTCCACACAATTTATCGATCCATCGAGATGGATCAGTCTGCCCGTGGCCAACAAAAATGGACGGATCATCAGGCTCTCCGACATCGCTACGGTAAAACTAAAAGAGAAACCGCCCACTTCGTATTACCGCATAAACGGCAAAAACACCATTAACCTGGTGGTTTATGCGGCGCAGGGGGAAAACCAGCTGAAACTCGCCGGAGAAATTAAAGATCAAATCGTACAAATACAAAAACAACTTCCAGCAGGTTATTCGGTAATGATAGCTTCCGACTCTACGGAATACATTAAAGAAGAGCTGGAAAAAATCGGTTACCGCACCTTTTTTTCGCTACTCATTCTGTTGCTATTTGTTTTAATCGTGAGCCGTTCGTTTCGCATTTTGGCGGTTTTATCCATTTCGCTGGCCGCCAACCTGCTTATTGCCGCTGTTTTTTATTACCTGTTTAAGGTTGAAATTCATATTTATTCGCTGGCCGGAATCACCGTGTCGTTCGGTATTATTATCGACAACAGCATTATTATGGTGAGCCACCTGCAACGGCAAAAAGGTCTGCGTGTTTTCATTTCACTGCTGGCTGCCACCCTCACTACACTTGGTGCCTTATCGGTGGTATTTTTCCTGAAAGACAATCAAAAAGTGCTGCTTATCGATTTCACTTACGTTATGCTCATTAACCTGAGTGTATCGCTGGCTATTGCACTGTTCCTGGTTCCCGCTCTCATGGAGCACCTTTATCATACAAAACCCAAACCCATTCCGGTAAAAACACTGAAACGAATAAGCCGGTCGAACCGGTTTTATCTTCGTTTTATTCTTTTCGAAAAACGATTTCGATGGGTCTTTTTTATCCTGGCAATTTTGGGTTTTGGGATACCCGTAGGAAAATTACCCGACGAAATAAAAACAACAGCCGGAAATGAGAGCAGAGCAACAAAAATGGTAGAATTTTACAATAAAACTCTGGGTGGAGACAAATTTAAGTCGGAGATAAAACCCATTCTCGGAAAGATAATGGGAGGAAGCCTGCGCCTGTTTACCGAGCATGTTTTCGAGGGCAGTTTTTATTCCGATCCGGGGAAAACCACACTTTACGTGCGGGGGCAAATGCCTGACGGATGTACCATTCACCAATTGAACGATGCAGTCAGGAAAATGGAACAGTACATCAGCCGTTTCGAAGAAGTGGCGCAGTTCGAAACACGGATTACCGACTACAAAAATTCGTCGCTTACCATTCAGTTCACCGACGAAGCCGAAAAATCGTCGTTTCCCTTTTTACTGAAAAGCCAGATTGAGTCGAAAGCCATTTCGCTGGGCGGGATGGATTGGAGTGTTTACGGCGTGGGGAAAGGGTTTTCGAATGCATTGAATATGGATTATAAAAACAGCCATATCCTCCTTACAGGTTACAACTACGATCAGCTTTATAAATATGCCGAACAACTGGAAGCAAAGCTGCTGGAAAACCCGAGGGTGGAAAAAACGGAAATTACCAGTTCGCAGGGCTGGCGATCGAATGCGCGTTACGAGTACAAACTGAGTGTGGATAAAAATCTGCTGGCCGCCTACAATCTTCGATATTCCGATTATACGGGATCGCTGTTCACCCAATTGTATTCGCGAAACCTCGACGCTTTTTACAATCAAACCGAACTGCAGCCGGTGGTATTGGTTTCGTCGAAAAACAGTGATTACAACAACTGGGATTTCTATAATATTCCGGTGCAAACCAGCCAGGGACAAAAGAAACTCTCGCAGGCCGGAAACATTGAAAAGCGCCTGAGCGGGAAATCCATTTTCAAAAAGAACCAGGTCTATCAAATGTATCTCAACTACAATTTTATCGGTCCGGGGCCGCTGTCGAAAATGGTTCAGGAACGCGAAATTGATGCCATTAACGAAGTGCTGCCACTGGGTTACAAAGCGCAAAAACCGGAAAGTTATTGGTATTACTGGGATAAGAATGACAAAAAACAATACTGGCTTTTATTGCTGATCATCCTGATTATTTATTTCATTACCGCCATTTTATTTGAATCGTTGCTGAAACCGCTGGCCGTAATCAGCCTTATTCCCATTTCATTTATTGGTGTTTTTCTCACCTTTTATCTTTTTGGTTTCAATTTCGACCAGGGAGGATTTGCGTCATTTATTCTTCTGAGTGGATTGGTTGTAAACGCCGCTATCTACATCATTAACGATTTTAACAACCTCGTAAACCGGAAAAATAAACCCTACTCCATTGCAAGCTATTTGAAGGCCTTTAACAACAAAATAGTTGCCATTGCCTTAACCATACTTTCCACTGTGCTAGGACTCATTCCTTTTATCTGGGGCGGTCAAAAAGAAGTATTCTGGTTTGCCTTTGCCGTAGGTGCCATGGGAGGCTTAATCTTTTCGCTGGTATCAATTATTATTTATTTACCGCTATTTCTGAAAATTAAAAACTGAAATCATATTACTACTGTCTACTGATTTTATTGAAACAGATTCTTTCGTTTCATTACATAATGCTGTCAATTACAATGTGCTCGTTTCAATAAAATGGAAGTGGGGTAATTTGACAGTAAACCACCAAAATACCCCACTCCTATCCAAGCTCACAGGTACTTATCATAGATACCTGCAACACCGGGTAAAAATCCTAAAATTGATTAGGTTTTCCGGGCGTTGGAACGTTACTCGCAACCGGTGTGCCATTTTCATGAGCTTTCGTTAATGGCGAAGCAAAGGTGATTCCACTTCCGGCTACCTCAGTCCCTTTTTTGCAAGCTTGTTTCAACGGCTGAGTTAGCGTGATGGAATTTCCAGGTTCATCACTTTCCCTGCGCCCAAAACGACGGCGGGCAGCTGTAATGGAAGCAATCACTCCTGTTTCCCCTTTTTCTCCGTTCTTTATCGTAACAGTCTGACCTACTTCAAAGCCAAGAATATCTTCCACAGGAATAACTGTAACACCCTTTTCGGTGTCAACGCTAACTGTTGTTCCCCCTGTTGTCCCGATTATAGCAATAACAGCAGTCTCGCTATTTTCACCGGTGCCAACAACCACCTTCTGTCCGATGCTAAAACCTTCTTTTTCGGCAATTTTAATATTATTTGTACCCACTTTTGAAGCAGTTGTAAGCGACATCGAACTTTGTAATATAAAATCGCTGCAGTTGCTATCTTGGTCATTTCCATCAGGATAACGGCCAGCGCTAATGTTGGGAGATGAAGCGGTTTCCATTCTCCACCAAAAACGATTTCTTGCACCGGGAGTAGTCACAAAACAACCGAACTCGTCAGTCCCTGATCTGCCCTGATAACCTTCTGCCAGCCACGGATCAACAATAGCACCGTAATTTAGACCGTCAACCACATTGCCGGCGGCATCTTTTAATACTATATTTCCTGCGCTCGATGAAAGTGCCGGACCGCCAAACCATTGTTCAGGAGCTTGTGCATCCTGGTAACCGGCAGTTTTTACATTTGCATCGAAAACAACTGCATCAACGTCGTGATGATTTGATAACGGCTTGTCCAAAGTAACAACATTGCCAAGAGCCAGAACCGGTTCATTGCTGGAGTGGTCAAATGCGCTTGCAGGCTCAAAGCTGATTCCGGTTCCCCAGGCACTAAATGGTAAATTTGATGCGTGATCGAACTTCAAAGGCTCTTCCAGGTCAAGTCCTGTTCCGGGATCATCCTCCTCGGTTAATGGCCCCCGAAATGTGCTGCGTGATGATTTTGTTCCCACACGCTTTACTGTTACCCATTCAATGCCATGTCCTTCACTTTCAATATCCAGCCTGATTTTATCGCCAACTGAAATGTTCTCTACCGAAGACACTTTTATGTTAGTATCGCCGGCTTTTGCATCCATTGACAACCACGCCTGTGTTCCTGGTTTGCCAACTTTGGTGATGGTAACAACCTCGTACTTTTCTATTGATTGAGTCGCTACCGGATAAGTTGCTCCATAACCAATAGCCAACTTCTGTCCCACCTCAAATCCCTCAACACTGGCTACAGAAATACTGTTCGATCCTGCAGGAAAAGTAATGACCGGTCCTTCGGGAAGAGGTTGCCAAATGGTAGTAAAACCGGGAGTTCCTCTGCGGAACCGGGCAAACGGAGAGTTATCCTCCTCCGGCTCCGCAGGCACTTTAATATTTGCAATTTTTCGGGTTTCTACGGAAGCACCGCTGCCAATTTTAATTTCATCGCCAACTGACATTCCGCTTGCATCTCTTACATAAATGGTCGATGCTCCTTTATCTGCCGGAACTGCCAGTCCCGAGTTTGAAAGTCCCAACAGATAAAAACTTCTTGGGGCAAGTATTGTTTTTTCAGGAATCTTAACTGATGAAAAAACGGGTAATTGTGTTGCATGTTGGGTCAGACTCCAGTTTGAAATCTCGACATTATTATCACTATTGTTATATAGTTCGATGAACGAGTTTGTGGTATTTGAACCGTCGCTAATGCGGAATTCGTTTATTTTTACGGGACTAACATTTCGCACCTTCTCAACAATTGTCTCTGTTCGGTCTTTACAACCTTCTGCGCAAGTCCACGAAGCAATACCAACAATATCTCCATTGAAAGAACTTGTTCCTGAAATCAATCTGAAAGTGGCGCTCACACTCTCACCCGGAGCTATTGGTTCCATAAATTCCTTTATTGACTCGTCGGAATTTAAAACCACCGATTTCCATCCTTTGGGGACTGCAATACTCAATTGCACCTCTATTACGGTAACTCCGGTAGTATTGGTAAATGTCACAGTCGTATTCTGGGACGATCCCGGGGAAAAAGTCTGCACCCCGGGCGGAGTGTCTGTTGCCGATGCAGGGGCAATGCTTATTGGAGACACATCATAACCGGCAGCCACAATATTTGCCTGAATTTTTTGGTTCGTTTCATTGGTCGGGAAGGTTCCCGGTGCTGTCATTGCCGCTTCGTAGAAAGTGCCCTGCGAAGCATTGCTGTTGTCGCCTCCGTTACCCAAAAGAATAGCTCCCTGTTTCCGCATCGGATCGTAACTGTTTCTGTCGTTGATAATACGAGAACCATCGAACATCACTTCAAGTTCGCCTTGCTGAGCATCACCTCCCATTGATCGCCAGTGGTGAGGTTCGCCATCGGCAGTTGCCGTTACAAAACGCCATGGAATACTTGGCAGGTTGGGCAAATATTTATCATCAGGAGATTCGTTCACACCTCCCACAAGATTATTTTCCTGGTCGGTCATAATCCACGGGCCGGGTGGCTGCCCATGGTACCATGCAGTTGCATTTCCATAGTAGGTTGTTTCCATGGTTCCGTCACCGTCATCGCGACTGTCAATCTCAGCATTACCGTAGTCGTAGCAACACCCGTTGTTAAAATGATGGCCGTTAATTACCCAATATTGACCTTCCGCCTGATCATCAACAGCAGTACCTTTTGCATCATTCAATCGAAGTCCCATTCCGGGTTCAATAAAAATACCATACACTTTATGTCCCATAATCGTAACAGGAGCCATGTCGGCGATTGGCAGGCTGTTAAAACCGCCCATCGCAGTTGGTCTTCCTGTTCCGCCGCGGGGTGCCTGAATCAGGTGATTACCGTGCCCCGATTGGTCGTACAGCTTTGTTATCCAGCAATAAGTGTCTTTGCTAAACTCATCCTGAGCTGCAGCGTCAGCATAACCGCCCGGATCTCCTTCACTAGGCTGCACCACGCCAATGTCCAGCGTTTTACCATCAGACTGACGCATTATCTGGTACAACGGACCGTTGTATGTGGCATAAAGTGCGCGTGTTGTACTGTGTGCTGCCACACACGGACAACCGGCATCGGTATAAATATCGCACGGACCTTTAGGCCTGGCAGGAATAGATTCATCTTCCGATTTTCCCATCAAAGAGACAGGTAGTACAAGTATCAGAGTGAAGAAAACGAATAAACGATTTTTCAGTTTCATATTTTTAAAATTAGGTGTTTGTATCGAATTTTAGAATTTTACAGTTGGCCATTCAGAGCGATCCCAGGAAATTTCCCTGACAACCAACTTTGAACGCCCTTTGTCGTGCTTGTCGTACCCGTGGGCAATAAAATACGTTTTTCCATCAAAGTCATAAACAGCACAGTGTCCTACTCCTGCATAATCCTCGTTTTCTCCTGCTACAAAAGTTCCTCCGCCGGCATACATCGGAACGCCTTCTTTATCGAAATAAGGTCCGGTTATATTCCTAGAGCGTCCCACAACTACATTGTAACTGCTATCTAATCCGCGACAGCAATAGTCGAGCGAAACAAACAAATAGTAATATTGATGCCTGCGATAAATAAATGGTGCTTCAATGGTACCGTCTCCCGGGTCTGTATCAGGCATTCCGAAAGTTCGTTCCTGTTTGGCTACAGTGTACCATTCCTGTGGCTCGGCCAACGATTTCATGTCGGGAGCAAGTTTTACCAATTTTATTCCGCCCCAGAACGAGCCAAAACACAACCAACCTGTTGCTTCTCCTCTCCAACGCCGTTTAAAATAAACATTGGCATCGATTGCATTCCAAAAATCACGACCCGGAATCGACTGTACAATCATACCATGATCTACCCATTTGTAATTTGGATCATCCTGATCAAGTGTTGTATTGGTCATTACTCCAATGGCAGATGTGTTTTTTGCAAAAGCTGATGGTGAATAATACAGATAGTAGGTACCATTTAAAAATTGAATATCAGGAGCCCAGTAACCTCCCCTGTATCCGGGAATAATATCATCTGTAACCCACTCCAATTTGGTTGGTACAGGTTTTATTCTCGTCCAGTGATTGAGATCGGTACTTTTCGCCACTCCACCGCCTGTAACAAAAAGATAAAAGGTGCTATCCTGTTTTATCATTACAGGGTCGTGTGCGACAAAGCCATTGGCATCGGGATTAGATTCAGGATGCTGGGCGTTAGCAGTTAGCAGAGTGATACTAAAAAAACAGAATGTGGATAGTTTCAAGAATAGTTTTATTGCTACCATAACAGTTTGATTAGGTTTAGTTATATTTTCACATAGAAATACACCTTAATTATTGGACAGATGAATTAATTTTCACCCATATTTCTATGCAGATTTTTTATGGTACTGTCAAAATTTGGTGATCTGACTTGGTTTTAGACTAAGCGAATAGTAGTTTGGTTTAAAGAGGTATAGAAATAAATTCACGGAAAATTCAGGGAAGTTTCTTGATTTGTAACTTCCAACATATTTTACCAACAGCAAATTAAGAACATAAAAAAAGCGAAACAATTTCTTGTTTCGCTTTCCGTGACTCAGCTGGGGGCAGAACCTCCTTCACACCGAGCTGATTACCAATATTTTAAAGACGTTTAAATCTTTAGGTCTCCAATGGGTCTCTCTCTAAATATTCAGTTTAAAAATACAAAATATAATGCAATTTCGATTAGAAATCTCGATAGTTTATCCATCTTATTACTTCTATATCCATTCTAATTTTACATTCTCATGCCTAATTTATAATTGATGATTTTCTTGTTCATACTTTTCTATTAAGGAGGAAAGATATTCCAATTCTTTACCTTCAAGACTTTCGGGCTTTAATGCTTCTTCAGTGTTATGCATTAAAAAATAAACTCGCTTACAAGCTCGGTTATAATCTTCTTCTGTCTTTAATCCATTATTCATAATTTTCACTCAAAACGTTTTTTACGGCATATAGTGGACACACCCGTATATTGTCATATTTCGCAAAATTCTCTAATGATAACCTGAATCCATGTTGTCTGTTTTTTTCTTTCAAAAATAAGTACATACTATTCATCGAGCCTTTCGTTCCAGACTTCACCTCAATAGGCACTATATCGTTCTTTTTCTGAATAAGATAATCTATTTCGGCATTGCTATTTAGTGCTTCACGATGCCAATAAAATAATTCTTGCTTATTGTAGCATGATGCATTTTTTAATATTTCCAATCCTACAAATTGTTCTGCAATACCACCTTTGTTTACTAACTTAAAATCTTCACTAAATAATAATTCCGAGATATCAAGTTGCATTAATCGTTGAAAAATACCGGTATCCATTAGTAGCATCTTTCTTTTCTTTGGATTTATTTCAGCTCCCAAAGGAATACCATTCGCAGATGTATGAACCACTGGAACCACCAGGCCTGCCATAATAAGCAACTCAAGAGCTTCCTTTATTTGTTTGGTATTTAATTCTTGTGAAGCATTTTTGTATACAAACTTTCCTCCCGACTGACGCACTACAGATTCAAAAACTTCCCGAATACGTGAGGCCGGAAACCTATTTTTATACTTTGTAAAATCGGTTTGAAATGAAATAATCAAATCATCTAAAACCATCTGACATCTTCTTAAATCGTTAGTACTAACATAAGTCTCAACAACTTCTGGCATTCCTCCAATAAGCAAAAACCGCTTTAATAAGTCCTGAAGTTTTTCATGTATTGGAACTAATAGCGGACTTTGACTATCAGCTTTTTCTTTAGTCTCAACAAGCTTTCTTTGTCCAAGTCCTAACAAATATTCATCAAAAGATAATGGATACATAAAAAGCGACCGAATCCGTCCAACACCGAATGACGGAATTTCAGCTAAGGCGAATTCAAGTAACGAACCAGCAGCAACCAGATGCAATTCCGGCATTTTTTCATAGAAAAATCGTAATGATGAAATTGCTGGGATACACGTTTGAATCTCATCAAAGAAAAGCAAAGTTCTTCCCGGTATAATTTCCATATCAAACATAATCGATAAGTTTTCGCAAAGGACCTGTGGCGTTAAATTTCCATCGAATAATGCGTGAACGTCTTTGCGCTCTTCAAAGTTGATTTCAAGAAAAGAATCAAACCTTTCTCCTAATCTTCTTATCGATGAAGATTTACCTACTTGCCTTGCCCCTCTAATTAGCAATGGTTTTCTATTTACTTCATCTTTCCATTGCAGTAATTCTCTGTCGATATTTCGTTCTAAATACATGAAAGTCATTTTTCAAAGGCAATATTACACAATAAATTCCGTTTTTCAAAGGCAATAAAAACACAGAAAGCAATTTTTTCAAAGGCAATAAAAACTTGGCAGTTTGAACAAAGAACTATAATGCTTATCAAATTATGATATTTCTCTGTTCCTTTCAGAGTCTTTGTTTTTATCATACCATACACGTACCAATACTAGTATATCGTGTTGTGTTATTACTAGTATCTCTTGTTGCACAACAAGAGATTTTACTAATATACAGCGCATTACCACACTCTGAAAAAATGAAGACTTGGGGGCTTCATTAGCAGTTTAATCAGAAAGACAATGAAATCGGCTCTGATTTCTTTTTCGTTTAAGAGAAACCGGTTTCGGATTCAAATCCTGATGATCCAGGATATAATCAACATCTTTTTGAACTACCAATTTATCTTACCATTGATACGGAATTCCATTTTGATGTAATTTTAGTACTTCGCAGCCTGCTAACAAGACCGCACCGATACCATGAATATCATTTAATGGAGTATTTCGTTGTGCATAATAATATGTAGCTGTACAAACTGCCGTTCCCTGACTTATATCTTTTATTTGTCCGTCAGCAGTAATTCTATTTTCAATACCTCTCCAGCCCTGAGCCGCAATATAAGCGTACCGTTTATGAAGCCAACCTTCGTTTACAGCCTTTGCAATAGCATAGGTAAACATTGCAGTACAAGAAGTCTCTAAGAAAGTACTTTCCTTGTCTAACAACTGATGCCACATTCCAGATTGATCCTGATACCTGCTTAAACCGATAATTTGTCGTGTTAAAAGTGAAATAAGTGTATCACGTTTTGGGTGATCAACAGGTAAACGTTCAAGTAAATCAACTTGAGCTACCACTGTCCAGCCATTTGCCCGCCCCCAATGTGCAACACCGTGCTGTTTGGTATCATCGTACCACACATGAAAAAAGAGCCTTGTTTGTTCATCCCACAAGGTTTTATTAAAAAGTATAACCTGGTTGGCAGCTTCATCGAAATATTTCTGATCGCCTGTGAGTGTTCCCATCCTTGCCAAAAATGGAATACTCATATACATATCGTCGGCCCAAACTTTCATTTCTTTGGGAGTTCTGGCAAACGTACCGTCTTTAAGGCGATATTCCTTGTTCATAATATAATCGGCAGCAATATCGATATATTCCCGGTATCTTGCCTGAGGATTATATTTTTGATTTTCGATAAAGCTTGCTCCTATTGCTCCGCAATCATCCAACATATTGAACCTGAAACGCTGGTTCATATCATCAGCACATACTCCTGCTTCGTATTGTTTTCTGAAATACGGTTCATGGTCGAAAACAAAGCTTACATTACGTTTTACATAGTCGCGGTACTTATTATCGTCAAAAGTTTCGGCCAGTTCTAAAAAAGCAATGTTTAAAACTCCATTCCAATAGGTCCATGTATTATATGGGCTTTCTACCCGATATATATCGCTAATCGGGAGACCTTCCGATTTTGTAAAAGTTTCTTTGGTTTCAGTATTAATAATTTTGAAGGAACTGTGCCTTATTACATTTTCTGAAATATTCTGTAGAACAATCTCAATATCATTTGTTGGATTGGGATGAACCGATTGACCATTGCTAAAATGGCATATCGTAATCAGGAATAGTATTGCAAAAATTTTGTTCATAAATGATGTTTTTAAATTCATAATTGATAAGTTTTTATTTTTTCTTATTTGTATTTTTCTTGTGCAAGCTTAATCGCGCCTCTTTCGATAGACAGAAGTTGCTTTTTGGCTATTTGCAACTCGATATCCGCTTCGTCTTCTTCATTTTTATATTGGAGAACAAGTGAGTTGTAATAGTGCCCCAGCGCTAATAGAAATTTTTCTTTCTTCCCGATGTATCCGTCTGTTTTCCCTTTAATTAATGCAGCACCTTCCCTTTCCAATTCATCAATTAACTGAATGCATTCTTCACTTTGTGGATCCAACTCCTTTATAGCCAGAGCCCGGTAATAATTTGCAATAGTTGGAAGAATAGTTTGTTCTTCAGATGTTATTTGAAGCAATCGCTTAGCTTCAGTTTTATCTCCGGTTTGCTTATAAAGCAATGCCATTGGATAATAAAGAAATCCTCTTAAGTCCGGATCGCGAGGTTTTACTTTCAAATTATCGGGGTATTCACATGCCTTTTTATAATGAGTCAACGCTTTCTTAGGTTTTTTCTCTTTTCTGGCCAATCCAATATATGCGTTCATGTACGAATTATGGATACCATATTTCCCTTCCCTGTTATTAAAAGCATGTCGGTCGTAATATTTGATCGGTGTATCAAATTCCTCAAAAACGACCATAAGGTCGAGCATTGTAGCCAGCAAGTCGTCGTTCTTCTCAACAACAGGAATATGTTTCTTCAAGAGTTTTAAGCGTTCAAAGGCATCTTCGTTCAAATCCATTTTAACTTTATCGAATTCCATCAGAATCAGATCGTCTTCAGGTGCCAGTGCAAATGCTTTTTTGTAATACGTTTTCGCTAGAAGCAAATCTTTTGATATACCGGGGTAACCGTATTTCAGATATCCCAAATTTCGCCACACTTTTGATTCCTGGGCATTTAATTTCGCTGCTTTTTGCAAATAATTATACGCATTCTCACCATTTAAAAGCCCGGCATAAGTAAGCCCAAGAAAATAGTTGGCATTAAAGTCGAGTGAATCGTATTTTATAGCAGTTTTAAAAATATCGATGGATTGTTTCCGAAACGGCAATATTCCGTTAATTGAATTTAAGCTGGCCCTCTTAAACGCTTCGACTGCAGCAGCCGTGTTGTTTATTTGGTGATTGCAATATCCCTGATAATAGTCTATAAGTGTTCGTTTTTCACCCAAACCTGACGGGAATGAGCCGAGCACTTCAAGCGCATCAGTATATAAACCCAGTTTGATATACGAAAGAGAAAGCTGGATGTAGCAGTGAAAGTCGTCGAGTAATAAGCGATTTAATAACTCTTGTTCAGTAGTGGTCGACTGTTGTCCGATTTTCAACAACTTAATCCGTTCATTGATTGCAAAAAAGTTCATGGGATCGAAGTTCAGCGCCAGGTTACATGCTTTTTCTGCTTCCGAATAATTTCCCGCCAATCGTAGACAAATCGCTTTCAATATTAAAAGATCGGGGCTTTTAGCATTTTTCGCCAATGCTTTTTCAAGGTGAATAAACGCCAAATCTGTATCGCCGTTTAACAAGTCGATTTGAGCAACCTGCTGATATCCCGACGCAACGTATTCTGAAAAGTGAGTTGATCTGTAAAAACCATCATAGGCTGCGTCGTAATTACCCATATAGAGATTAGCCACACCGCGCAGGTAGTATAGTTTCCCAATTTCCCGGTTTCGGGTGTAGGCGTTATTCAGAAAATGCAATGCTTTTTCAAACTCTGCTTTCTCAATGCAAATCTGTGCCATCGAAACATTTGCCCTGGTATCTAACGAATCATCTTTAAGCAAAAAGTTAAAAAACTCTTCAGCCTTACTTTTGTCCCTGTTTCGATATAAATATTCGCCAAGACTCCATATTTCATCCTTCGATTTATAATAGGAAGGGGCTTTTATAGGCTCCTCTGCATTGGGCATTTGGTGATCTTTTTCCGGCGAAGGAGAATAGCTTATCAAGGTTCTTCCCGACTCATCCAGAAAAGAAAGAATGTAGTTATTTTTTAATTCTTCGTTATATGCTATCGTTTGAGTAAATGATGCCGAAGGATCTATCGAGAGTCTTTTTTCCAGGACAATCTCATTTTTGTATGTTAATCGTATAGTTCCATTACTGATTTTTGAAGTTGAATACACTCCAAGCTGAACACTGTCGCTATTAAATTCCAGGTTCAATGCCCCATTGAGGTTGGCTTCTTTGAAAGCTCCAATTCCTTTTACCGGAAAAAAGAACAAACTAAAATCTTTAACTTCTCCAGGATTAAGCCAATGAAAATCAGGTTGGTTATCGGTATAGAAACCTGCCTGCGGTTCAACGTATGGGCCACCTCCGTCTGATAGCACCCAATCCCAAAGCCGACCTGAAGGAGAAGCCCCCCACGACCAGAATTTTTTGCCATTCATAAGGTACTTGTTACCAACAAATGCTGTTCCTGCATTTTTATTATGATTATAACCTCCAAAAAAGGAGGCAATATCGTCAGCAAAATAACTTGATGCATTTGCAATGTTTTTCCACCACGAAATATCATTCCCGTTCGACAGGGGCCAATTGGTATAAAATTCCCGGTTATGGGTTGTCATATATTTGGTAGGATAAATTAGCTGGTAACTTGAATCAGCATGAGTTGCAGCAACTGCCCACATGTATTGCGATTCGGGCATATTCTCGGGGTTCATTAGTCTGATTTTTGCCTCCAGTAGACTCTTGCCCGGATAGGCGGTCAGACCAACGATCCAGCGCAGTCCGTGTACCCATTCGGTTTCGCCCACCCAAATTGTTTTGCTTCCGTCAGGATTTTCGGTTAACCGGTGACCAATTTTTTGATATCCTGTTTGACGATGACCTGAAGGAAAGCACCATTCTATACCACCTGAAACCCATGGCCCGGTTAAACTGATAAGTGCAGGTTTTACAGTTGATTGCCAGTAGAAAAAATTATAATCGTTCGTTTTATCTACTGCACCATATAGTTTACCTCCGATTTCGGGAGTAACTAAAACCTTGATATATTCATTCTCAAGGAAACAGCCATTGTACGACTTATCTTCGTATTCATTCGTAATTTTGTAATTATAGACGTATGGATAAATTTGATCATCGTCAGCACGCATATCGATTTTAGGCTTAAACGTTGGATGTTCTGACAACTCACCTACTTTTAAAGTAGGAATCAGCACCGGTTCTTCCCAAACTTTTACCTGTGCCAGAACTGTTGAAAAATGAAGTATACAGATAACTGCCAAAAGGAATTTCATATTGTCAAAAAAATTGTAAATCATTGAATTGAGTTTATTTAGCTAATTATTTGAGTTTATTTTCCCAGTAGTCGAGGTGGTAATTTGTTTGATCGGCATTCCACACCTTGCTTACAATATCAATGTCTCCATCACCATCAACATCGCCAATCAATGCATCATGCCAGCCCGGATTGTCTTCATGAAAAACAATTGGGACAAATTGTGGCTTTTTGCTATTTCCAATATTTTGGAAGATAATCCCGCGTTCTTTTAAACCTTTGGGTTTCATCAAGTCATCCGGATCTTCTTGTTCTCCGGCAAAAATATCGAGGTCTCCATCATTGTCGAAGTCGGCAACCTGAAGAGAATGAAACGAACCGGTTTCTCCAACATTACTTTTCGGAAATTCCAGTTCTTTCTTCAACCATGATTCACCTCCGTTTTGGTTGAGTAACATGTAAACCTTCGAAAACTGAACATCGCAATCAGAATAAATAATATCATTTAAACCATCGCCGTTTAAATCGCCTGCCCAAACACGGATGCCCAGCCCGTATGGATTGGGGTTAATTGGTTCATAGGGCCATTCTGTTTCTTCCCATTTCTCATTCGAATTTCCCGGGTTTTTGTACCAACACAAAGGCATTACAGCATCCGGGTAATTGTCATTATTTAAATCAACTATTCCTTGCGGAAAGATGCCTGAATGCACGTTGTTACGATTTACATCGGAAGCGATATCAAAGTAAGTCCAGTTATAAGGGTCGCTGATATTGTATACCCGCAATGTACTGGCTGTTTGATTGTACATTACAATCTCCGGCTTGTTATCCAGGTTCACATCAACCGCGATAATATCATGATTTTCGTGCGACATGTCGCCTTCATAATAAAACTCTTTCCATTCTGAACCACCATTGGTGCTCAGATTACCAGGATTCTGAAACCATACATGTCCTAATACCAAATCGATAAATGAATCCTGATTCACATCAACTGCGGTGGCACCAAGCTGATATTCTTTTCCAACGCCAATAAAATGGGGTATCCAATTTTCCGAACTTTGATATTCGAACCAGTAAACTTTATCGTCATCTGATCGCCGCTGAACCGTAACATCAAGGTCTCCATCGTTATCAAAATCGGCTAAAGTAAAACCTCCTGTCCCCCATTCGATACCGTTTAAAGGATCTGAAATACTGTGGTGTTCAAAAGTAATGTTGTTTGGCTGGCTACATGAAATGGCCATCAGGAGCACAAAAGCCGGATAACTTTTAACTCGGTTATTATTTATTGTTCTTCCTATCATAGGCAAAATTTTTGTAATAAAAAGCGATTAAATCGCGTGTTTCACGTCATTATAAGATCAGGGGCACCTCGCTGAATTTATCGGGATGACCTATTATTTCAGTTTTATTTTAATTCTGTTTACAGCTTCTTCATATGGACAAACGTCAATTTTTAATTAACATCCCACCATAATGGCGTAGTGATTTTGTCTTCTTTCACTTTCAGCAAGTTAACCGCTGCTTCAACTGCCGAAGTGTTTGATTGATATTCATAAATTAAGAATGGTATTCTTCGGATATATTTTGTTTCCGGATCTGAGATATCCGGATTTTTAGAGTTCGCCACAGGATAAAGTTTGATCGATGGCCTTCTCCGGTAATCGGCCCAGGCTTCAACGCCGTCGGGGAATAATGCCAACCATTTTTGTGTTGCGATTTGCCCCAGCTGAACAGTTACATCATTCTCGTTTAACTTAATCGGATAATTATGCAGGGGCGGAGAATTCAGGTAGTCGTTGGGAGCAACAGGAACTTTTGTACTTGCAAGATATGCGTCAATTACAGTTTGGTTAGTCTCTCCCCATTGCTCAATCGAAGCAGCAATCCCGGCGTTATATAATTCCTTAACAGTTCCGCCCATGTCCCAGCCTAACAAAACACCTTCGGCTCTAAGGAAGTAAGCTTCGGCTGCGCACATTACATGATTGGGGCTGGTGAGGTAACTGTCAATACCGCCTGATTCCGGCGATGTCCACATGGGGCCAATATGCGAATTTACGTCTGCTTTGTTTTCAGGTTCACCCAGCTGACCAGGGTTTAGGCCGTTTCTCAAACCTTCATAAGTACCGGTGGCAACTGCTGGTATCCAAAACTCCGAAATTCGGGGATCGTCGTATCCGGTCATCACCGATTCCATTGCTGCTGTCATCCGAAACTCGTCCCATTCCGATGTCCTTGATATACTATTTTGATCAGCAAAACTGTTAAGAGCAAAAGCATTGTCGATGTTCGATTCAATCACTCCGGCTGAATAGGCTGCCTCTCCTTCCGTTTTTGCTTTCACCGGATCGATATTCGAAATCCTCATCGCCAGCCGAAGTCGAAGTGTGTTGGCAAATTTTATCCATTTATTAATGTCGCCACCATAAATAATATCGTAATCGCCAAATACATTTTTGCCTTTCATACCCTGAAGTGTTTCTACAGCTTCAGTTAGCTTTTTAAACATATCGTTATAAATATCCTGTTGACTGTCGTATGCAACCGACAATCCCGGAATTCCTGCCTGCGAGTATGGTACTGGTCCCCAGTAGTCGGTAACCCTGTGAGTTGAATAGACCATCCAGATAGTGGAAAGTGCATATTCGCCCGAAGTTGGCTCGGTCAACTCCATAATTGTTTGCAGTTGAGGCATTACTCCCACATAATGGTTTTGCCAAAAATAAAGAACCCAGTCCATAACAATTTCATACTGATCGGAAGAAAAATAGGAAGCTATATTTGCGAAATACTGACAATACTGCGCTGAAAACAGGATTTCTTCCTCCTGTCCTCCCCAGCTAACAGCATCCTGTGCTTTAGTAAACAAAAACGGTATTTCAGCGTTTCCAATAACTGCAATGCTATTCACGTCCCGGTTTATTTCGCTAAAATCATCAGTACACGATGCAACCGACAATAAAATTGCAACCAACGTTACAGAAGCTTTCATAATCGCATGTTTATATATCAGGTTCATCACTTCTTAATTTAAAGGTCATTAAACTAAAAATTCAAACTAAGGTTAAATCCTATACTTTTTGTTGACGGCATTCCATACTCAACCCCTTTAAAACTATTCAAATTGCCTAAGGTGATGTCAGGGTCAAACCACATGGTTCTTTTTTCAAGACCAGGGATTTCCAGGATTGATTTTCCGCGGTACAACCACAATAAATTTCTGGCTACTACCGAAAATTTCGCTGATTTAATGAAGAACGATACCGGCACTGGAATTTTGTAACCCAATGAAAGTTCCCTGACTCTGAAGTTTGTGGCATCGTAAGTGTAAAATTCGCCGGTTGCCAAACGTTTGCCTGAGGTTGTTTGCCAAAATTGCTGAGCGTTAATTTCAACATCTACGATTTCTCCATCGGCGTTTACACCACCTAAATTCCATCCTCCTTCTCTGTATGGCAATGTGCTTTCAGTAATTCCGCTGTGAGAAAGGTTTCCTTCTGTTCCCGAAATAACAACTCCTCCAACACGTCCGTCAATCAAAACTTTTAACGAAAAATCTCCATATATTAAAGTGTTTGTTAAACCCAGAACAGCATCAGGATTAAAATTCCCTATTAGTGAAGGCTGTTGCCCTGCAGCACCTGAGGTAACAGGAACTCCATCATTGGTTACTAAAAACTGCCCTTTCTCATTAGTTGCCCATTTGGTCACTATTAAATCACCATAACTTCCCCCTACTGCAATTTGTGGTCTTCCTCCCCAATCAACAAAGTCTCCCTGGTAAACCACATCAAGCCCATCCGATAGCTCAATTACTTTGTTTTTATTAAAACCTGCGTTAAAGTTGACTTTCCATTTGAGCTTACTCATTTTAATAATATCAGAAGAAAGTAATATTTCAAATCCCTTGTTTTGAATATTTCCCGCATTAATGTATTGCGAACTGTAACCAGTTGCGTAAGGCATTCCAATAGTTAATAACTGATTCTTCGCATTATTCTTATAATATGAAATTTCTGCAGAAAAACGATTATTGAAAAATTTTGCCTCTATTCCAAATTCCTGACTCTGAACAATCTCTGGTTTTAATTCAGGAATTGAGTATGTTTCTGATCTGGAAATATATCCGTTGGCTGTACCAGCAGAATATTTAAAATTTGTTTCCAGTAATCCAAATTGTCCACCGTTTCCTACTTCAGCATAACTTGCTGATGCTTTCAAAAAGGAAATTGAAGAAGGTAGTTTAACGATTTCTGAAATAATTGCAGACCCGCCAAAAGCAAAGTATTGGTATGAGTGAGGTGCCGGCAACCGGGAATCCCAATCGCCCCTGACACTTGCATCAAAATAAAATGCATTTTTATAAGCCAGGTTTACAAGTGCATATAATGATTGCGTTTTAATCCGACTTCCACTTTGACTTGGCACGGGATTCGATGCAAAATTTGTTGAGAACTTATTTATAACTGACAAACCATTTGCCTCGATACTACTTTCAGATATTTTTTTATCCTGATATATACCTCCAAGGTGGTAGTCGATTGAAAATAACTCATTAATATTATTATTCCCGTCAAAGGAGATGTCATACCACTCAGTTGTGAAAGCTATAGTACTTCTATTGTACCATCCTCCTGGATTGAGTGACATTCCAACAGTCCCCTGACTCGTTCTTTGTTCGTTTAAAACATTTGTCTTATCAAGATTTGCGCGTCCTTTAACTGAAAGCCAACCAGTTAGCAAATATTTTGCCGATATAAACCCAAATATTTGGCTTCTCTCTTCAGAAAGTCTGTCATAAGTAGTAACCCAATATGGGTTTTGATACCTCCACCAAATTGTAGAAGGATAAGTTTCTGGTGTCAATACACCAAATTCGTCAGTTGTCTCAAACCTTTTTACGTCTTCGATACTTACATTTCGGGGAATTTGATATGCATCTAATACAGCGGTATTGCCTTCACCTGATCTTAAAATCCCATCAAGTTTAGCAGTATAATATGTTATTTTTGCATCGGTACTTAATTTTTTCGTAAGTTGATTTGTTAACCTCAAATTGATATTATGGCTGTTCAAAGTGTTATTCGGGACAATGCCTTCAACACTGTTATTTGTATAAGACAAATATCCCTGGGCTTTTACGCCACCACCAGAAATACTTATGTTGTTATTCAGGTTTATTCCTGTATTAAAAAAATCTTTAACATTATCAGGATGGGCAATGTACTCTCTGCTTTCTCCCAGGTGGTTGGTAAAATCCTGGCCTTTCATTCTTGCCCCCCAGTTGTTACCCGAGTTTCCATCAATAATTCCGTTAATACCTTGTCCATAGACATTTTGAAATTTAGGTAATGAGAATGGTGTGTTAAATGTTAAACCCGAATTTATATTGATGGATACTTCCTCTTGTTTCCCTTTTTTGGTAGTGATCACAACCACTCCGTTTCCCGCTTCACTACCATATAAAGCGGCAGCGGCAGAACCATTCAGTATGGTCATCGATTCAATGTCTTCCGGATTTATATTTACTCCTTTGCTATTCGGTATCCCGTCGACAACAATCAACGCACTATTGTTATCAGTGACAGAGCTATTTCCGCGCAGTACTATTCGGGCTTCACCGCCAACACCCGACGAGCTTTGGGTGATAAACGCATTTGCAACTTTTCCTTGTAGGGAATTAATTATATTATTTGCTTCACGAACCTCCGTTAATTCCTCGCTTGTTATTTCCTGTGTGTTGTATGGAAGTGCTTTTGACTGCCTTGAGATACCAAGCGCAGTAATTACAAGTTCGTCTAGTTGCTTAATGTCTGTCTCCAGCATAATATCCATAAAATTTCCTGGTTTTGCAGGAATTTCTAAACTTTTAAATCCAATAAAAGAAAAAACCAATATATCATTTGCTGAAGCGTGTATAAGGAATTCACCGTTTACATTGGTTGTTGCTCCTTTGTTCTTCCCTTTTAGTACTATGGTAACACCGGGTAATATATTCCCGTCCATATCTCTTACTTTCCCCGCTATTGCTTTCTGTTGAGTCTCAAGATCAGGACCTTTTAGGTTGTATAGCACAATTTGTTTATTGTAAATGTTATATCCAATGTCTTTCCCTATAAAAAGTTTATCAAGTATTTTGTTAATAGTTTTATTTACTATTTCAATGCTGACCTTTTGCTCTACATCAACCAGGTCTTTACTGTATAAAAAGAAAAAATCGGAATTATCTTCAATTTGATTCAGAACATTTTCAAGACGTTCGTTAGATACATTTATTGACATTTTTGCCATTTGTGAATATGAATTGAGGGCAAACACATGACAAAGGCCGATAAAAAAACAAAACATCGTAAAACGTATCATCCTTATATTTTTTTAGGAACAAAACCTATGACAAAAACAAAGATTCATTTTGCCCACTGATTTCGAAATTTCTTCACAAATTTGTCATATTAGAGTACATAAATATTTGCTGTATCACTCTGCATTAATTCAGCAAAGTTGTTCAATTTCTTTCCTGCTTACAGTTAATTATTATTTTGACTGTATCGTTACCATTCTTTTTTGGAATACTCCACTTGAGTCGGTTTCCCGTTTTTCAATACTATACTTTATTGGTGTTGATTTAGATAACAGGCGTAACACTTCTTCCAAAGGTTCATCTTTAAATGTTGCTTTATATCTATAGTTCATCACTTCCTTATCTTTAATATTTATATCAACATTATACCAACGTTCTAACCTTCCAATAATTTGTCCTAAATATTCATTCTCAATTATTAAATAACCGTCTTTCCAAGCTGTAAATCTCTCTGCATCTACACTATACAGGTTAAGCGATTTTGTTTCTCTGTTAAATGCAATTTTTTCACCGGGAGCAAGTGTATGGCTGAAAATCCCTGCCTTCCCAATAATCTCAACCTTTCCTTCCTTTAGTACCACGTCAGAAAAGGAATCACCCGAATAAGCCGAAATATTAAATTTGGTACCCAATACTTTTATATCAAAATCGGGAACACTAACAACAAAGTCTGTATCATCTTTATGTTTTACCTCGAAGTATGCTTCACCTGTTAATTCAACTTTTCGCTGATGTTTAAAAAGCGCCGGATATTTCAATTTTGCGCCGCTGTTTAACCATCCAATTGAGCCATCGGGCAATGAGAATTGAACCTTAGCTCCATCCGGTGCACTTATTTCTACCCAGGCTTGTTCAATTTGTTCAGTTTCTGCTGTTAATTTCGAAGATATTGATTTAGCATAATACCAGAGAGAAAAGGCTAAAACAGGTATTAACAGAATAGCAGCTGCCGTACGATAGTAATTCCAAACAAAATTATTTTTGGATGACTTTTTTTCTTCTAATAAAATACCATGTTGTATTTTATCAAAAATATGTTGCAATTGTTCATCCTTCGTTTCATCGATATTATCCGATAATTCATCCCAATGTGTTAATAACTGTTGTTTTACAGCATAATTTTCTTCAATGTGTGTAAACCATTCTTTAACTTTTAAATAATCGTTATAAGAGTATTTTCCTTTAGCGAAATTGATAAGTATCTTATGATCAATGTTTTTTTTCATTATTTACCATCTAAATTTTGAGAAACAAAAAATTTTGTTCTACAAAATAATAAACTTTTTCCTGTTGTTTCCTTTGGTTTTATGTGTTATATCCGGTTTCTTACCGAAACCCTAGTTTCCTGAATTGTTTTTTTATGATATAACACAAGACAGAAAAAAGCCTGACCCTTTTTCAAAAAAACTGTCATGCAAAAATATTCAACACGAATATTATTGTTGGTTAAACAAAATACCAACAAAACAGAATCGTTTTGGTAAATGATAATCAATTTATTGAAAGAAAAATATTGGAATGTCTTAAGAGTCCATTTTAACCATAAGGAAGAAAAAGATCATTCCGTCAAGTTTGTACTTTTCGAATTTTTTCTTTAAAAACTTCATTCCCTCAGTTATATGATATTCAACCGTTTTAGTGGTAACCGACAGTTCTTCTGAAATTTCTTTCAGAGATTTGCCTTCTATTTTCTTTTTAATAAAAACCTGCCTGCGTTTTTCGGGCATAAGTTGTATAAATTCATTTAGCTTATCTAAAAGCATATGATAATCCGGATTATCATCAAACTCAGCCTCATTTTTCGAGAACTCAAGTAAAACATCGTGTTCGAATTTACTCTTTTTAGAATGTTTGATAAATTGCTTTCTAATTACGTTAAGTGCAATTGTAAAGAGGTATGATTTAAATGAAGTATCTGTTTTAAGTTTGTTTCTATTTTCCCATATTTTAACAAATACCTCTTGAACAACTTCTTCCGCGGCCTCCCTTGATTTTAAGTAGCTTAATGAAAACTGAAATAAAATCTTACTATAACGGTCGAATAACAACTGAAAAGAATCGTGATTTTCTTTTCTTACGCCTTTAATTAAGTCGGTGTCAGTATTTGTCATAGTTCTTTTCAAACTTTTTTAATGAGATAGATTACAAATTTTAGTCTAAAACTGGCAATCATTAAAGTCGATTTGCAAGGTTCGTTGTAACCTTATTGAATTGCAATTATAACAAAAAGAAATTTATTGCCATAGTTATTATAATTTGTGGTGTTTTGACTTTTGAAATGCGTGAAACCGAATTTGCTCTAGCTAAGGATCAATAAATCTGGCATTTAACTCAGAACCTGACAAGTGCAAAAAACGATCGTTTTTTGTCAATCTGGACCTAGCCCTTTTTATTCAAAAAAATTACTACGGTGTTTATATTCATTTATTTTTTGATATGTATTTCTCATTAAGAATGACACTAATCAAGTATAGGAGTACGGTTTATTCAATTATAAAAAATGGGTATTTACACTGGGGATAAGAAGTAATTTGAGATATAACAAACAAATTTATTAGAAAGGATTACCACTTTTAGTTGCATGTGTTATAAAATAACAAAAAAGTGGTAGTACTCTTTCTATATTAATAGAAAACTATTTTTTATCAACATAATATCAATTGAAAAAACAATATTAAATAAATCAACTCTTTTATTTGATAGCTCTAGTTTAGTAAAGATGGGAGGCTTGGTGAATAAGCTGAGCCTCCACTTCAAAATTGAACAACTATAGCTAATTCTTAATAAACCTAATGACTTTGCAGATATCGCAAATAAATTGTGCGTTATGATAATACTTTAATTCAATTAACAAGACAAATTCTATGAAAGAAAAAAAGCATTCATTATTTTTTTACCTTTTTATTCTGCTGATTAATGTTTTGCATTTTAATGTTGAAGCTCAAGAAACATCCATTACAAGAAAGAACATCCAATTAATTGATTATCCTGATTTTCCCAGTGCAAACTCAACCTGGGGCAGTATTGGGTTCAATCCTGCTACTAATTGCGTATATGTGGGAGTAACGAATCACAAAAATAAGATTGGACTATATGAATTCAATGTTGAATCAGAAAAGATAGAACTAAAGGGATTTATTAACGAAATGGGGCACTTACGCGATTTTCAGTGGCAAGGTAAAATTCACTCAAAAATTGTATTTGACTCAAAAGGAACGGTATATTTTGGAACCGATGGAGGTGAGTCGAGGCAGGAGTATTTGATGAACCATCCGAACGGCTATAGCGGTGGATTCATGATGAAGTGGGAAAAGCAAACCAACTTGCTTACCAACCTGGGAGTACCAAAGCAATACGAAAGTTTAAAAGACATTGACATAGATACTAAGTCGGGAAAAATTTACGCTATCACCTATCCGCAAGCCCATTTTATAACTTATGATCCTAAAACCAATGAACAAAAAGATTTTGGGAGGTTAGCCAGTTCTCACGTTCCAAGGGTTCTTTTTACCGATAACTGGGGAAATTGCTATTATGTTGATTGGCGTCAACGACTTGTTAAATACGAAAAGGCCAGTGATAAACTAATATTTGATAAAGAAAGCCTTCCGGCTTTTGAAGGCACCCCCGGAGCATACATTATTACCGGAATTACCGGCTATGCAAAAGATTCAATAAACAATACTATTTACCTGGTAACCTATGGTGCAAAAATATTGGCTTTTCATCCGTGCCAAAAGGGTATTGGGAGTGTTGACGATTTAGGGTCATGTTATGATCTTGCCGATTCAATTATTTGGAAACCATATGTTCCAAACCTTAATCTCGGAAATAATGGTAAACTATATTACTTTATTGGCGGACATGGAAACTATGTAAAGAAAGACACCTCGCTGTTAATGGAATTGAACCCAAAAACCAAGCAGAAAAAGATCGTTTTCGAATTTCCAACCAGTGAGCTAAGCGAAGTTACAGGATCGGGAGTTATAGACAAAAACGGAAATCTATATTTCGCTGGAAGGAAAATACGTCCCAAAACTAAAGAAATGGAAGAATTGCTTCCAACATTAGATGATAATGTATCCATCCCATTTTTAATCAAGTTTAATCCTGAAAAAGAATTGTTTAAATGAAAAAATCAGCATTTTACACAAGTATATTTATTCTGTTTTTTATAAAAACCAGCTACATTTTTGCCCAATATACCTTTTTTACACCCGAAGGAAGTTTCGCCATTGAAGTCTCAAAAGAAAATACAAACCTGAAAAGACTTCCAATTTACCGCAATGCAATAACCTCTTTATCGGTTGTTGATGAAAACGTAATTGGAGGCACAACAGCTGAAGATAATATGGCTCCATTTCTGTTTATGGCGTCTCTGAAAAAACGGGAAGTGACCAGCATTATTGATCTTAATACTATAGTCGAAGGACAAAATGCCATCAGAAGTGGATTTGCGAAAGGCTCCAAAAACCAACTGTATGCCGGCACAATTCCTAACAATTTGAACCAGTCCGGTGGACATCTGCTAAAAATTCAAATCGACAATAATTCAAAGTTGGTTGTGAAGGATTTAGGAATACCGGTTGACGGTGAGGGTATTTTTACAATTGTTGGCCATAAAAACAAGATATATGGAATAAGCTATCCTTCTGGTTACTTTTTCGCTTATGATATTGAAAAACAGAAAACCAAAATTTATAAAGATTTGGCGTTGTCAGAATCTGTTGTTCATTCATTAAATGATCAGTTCTCGCTCGAACCCAAAGATTTATTGAGCAATGCACTTATTGTCGACGATAAAGGTGCGGTATATGGAAGCTTGCCTTTTGGAAAACTCTTCTATTTCGATCCGAAAGCAGAAACATTAAACGATATTGAAGCGGAATTACCTGATGTTTGGGGAAGACGATCTTTAGGGCAGGTTCAGTGTTGGCTAAAAACAAAGGCAGGTAAATTATACGGAGCAAATCGTGCTGACGGACAGCTTTTTGAACTCAATCCGGCGACACGACAAATAAAAAATTTAGGCAAACCAATTATGATGCCGGGACTTGCCGGACTTGCAGAGGGGGCTGACGATAAAATCTACGGAATTGCCGGCGATAAATCAGGCTATGCACACCTGTTTAGTTACGATGAAAAGAATGGATTCAAAGATTATGGGAATCCGGAATTTGAAATGGCAGCTCCGGGAATAGAACAGGGAATTCTTTGGCGCGGTTTTCAGCTGGTTACGATTGCATCCTCCGAAGATGGAAAATATATTGTGTTGGGTGAAGATGAAAGCTTAAGTCAACTGCTCGTTTTCACAATTAAATAAACATACATTAATCTCGAATTTAAACATTATGAAGATCATTCAGATATTTTTATTTCTATTTGCCAGCACTTTATTATTTAGCTGCAGGTCAGCGAATCAGCCTGCAATAGAAAATAAATGGACTTTGTCTATTCTCCCCCCCTCGGTTCGGATTGACCCGCTGAACAACAAAATTATTGAAGACCGGTTTGTAAAATCCAAAGGTGCAAACTCAATAAATTTGCTTGAAAAAAACTGGATTTACGATGGGAACAAAGTATCAATACATTCGGCAAGAGGCGAATATGTTTCATTTCAGTTGGTTTTATCGAATCAAACCGACATACCTCTGGCAAACATCAAAATTGAGATGTCAAATTTCGAAGGGAAAGAAGGAAATTTTAAAATCGAGCCTGAATTATTTCTGGAATGGTTTGTAAAAATTGAAACTCCTTCAACCGGATATCCCGAAACTTCATTAGGTAAAGGCTGGTATCCCGATGCATTGATCCCTTTCAAATACATCCAGATGGATTCGTCGAAAGTACAACGATGGACCTATCCTTTGTGGCTTCCCGATTTTAACAATCGAATCGAGAATCAGAAATCACTGGTTGTTTGGGTTGATCAGTACGTATCATTGAACCGTGGCGAAGCAAAACCAGGAGTATATCAATCAACCATTAATGTCACAATTGGAGACAAAATTCAGTTTATACCAGTAACATTGTCTGTTTGGGACTTTGAAATACCTAACCAGAATAAACTGGGAGCAAGTTTGCAACAAGAAGGATTTGTGAGCGAAATGAGCGATAAGGAGGCTCTTGATATTTACCAATTATTAAAGCGGAATCGAATTTCAGTTATGGACCCAACGTATAAACCATTGCTTGAAATTAAAGATCGAAAAGTAGTTTTCAATTGGGAATCGTTTGACAATCAATTGTCGAAATACTTTACAGGCGAAGCATTTACCCGTGAATTTGGATACGAATACGGCCCAGGATATGGCGAACCAATTGAAAATTTTGTACTTCCGTTCGATGTTTATGGAAAATATAAAACGGATGGATGGCCAAACATAGGGAAACCAGATGTAGAACGAAATCCCGAAAACATAGCATTGTATATTGATGCAGTCAAACAATTTAGGAATCACCTGAATCCTGTTTTTAATCCGGTAAAAACAGATTTAACAGTTTATCTAAATGGCCTGGATGAGTCTTATTTTAAAGAAGCATGGAGCAGAATGGTATATTTTGGTAATCTTTTTCATAAATATTATCCGGAAGCACATTTTAGAATTGACGGGGCTTACAGCGATGAGGCAATGGAATATGTTCGTAATTCGATTGATTATTGGGGATCACACACCATTAATTACAATCATAAAAAAGTTAAAGAATATCAGGAGATGGGAATCGGTGATTGGCTTTACGGACCAATGCTTTACGAAAGCGAGGTAAATAGCTGGGTTGGAAGTTCTACATTTATCGATATGCCACTGGTAAACGACAGGGCAATTAGCTGGACCTGTTGGAAATATGGGGCTCATTCGTGGCTTAGCTGGGGGATTGGTGCCGGATGGAAACATGGCTGGTATGACCCGGAAACATGGAAGGATGCCTATAAATTTAACTCTGGTTCGGATATAAATTTTCCTTACAAAAAATTAAATGGAAATGGCATGCTTGTTTACGCCGGAGGAATTATTCCAAATGTTGATGAACCCTGCGCTTCTATTCGACTAAAAATGTTGAGAAACGGAGTTCAGGAATACGAATACATGCGCAAATTAAGTGATTTAAATAACAACAAAGAGCAAGCAAATAAAATAGTTGATGAAATTATTAATGAACCATTCGGGAAAAAGGGAATCGGAGAAATTGATATTTGGGATTATAATCCTGAAGAGTGGGCAAAAGCCCGAATCCGCTTAGGTGAATTAATCAACAATTCAGGAAAAGAATAATTAAAAAGCAAACTAAGTAATCAAATTAACTACTTAGGATTCGACTCATTAATTCATAAATTCCAAGTCCGGTCATTTGGAAACTAGTGAATATCATTTCATAAGTATTGATTTAAAACAGAACAGGAGAATCGTCTGAAAGTCTGATTCTCCTGTTGTCATTTCTAATATTCGGGATATTAAATGAAATTTTTCGAATCGCTATAAGGCAGGTTAAAAGCCTCTGCTACTTCTCTATATACAATTTCCCCTTCCACAATATTTAAGCCCTTCTTTAATGAATTATTTTCGTCACAAGCTACTTCCCAACCTTTATTTGCTATCTGAATTGCATAAGGTAGTGTAGCATTTGTTAATGCCAAAGTGGAAGTGCGCGGAACTGCACCTGGCATATTAGCAACGCAATAATGAATAACATCATCAATAACAAAAGTTGGATTATCATGAGTAGTTGGAACGGTAGTTTCAAAACATCCGCCCTGATCAACAGCAACATCTACCAATACGGTTCCCGGCCTCATGGTTTTAATCATATCCTTAGTAACCAGTTTAGGCGCAACTGCGCCCGGAATAAGCACTGCTCCAATAATTACATCGTGGGTACAAACCATTTCCCTAATGTTGTATTCATTACTCATCATCGTCTTTACATTCGGTGGCATAATATCATCGAGGTAGCGTAAACGTTTTAAACTTACATCAAGAATTGTAACATCGGCCCCCAAACCACCAGCCATTTTGGCTGCCTCGGTACCAACAATACCTCCACCTATAATCAGAACCTTTGCAGGCGGAACTCCTGGAACACCTCCTAAAAGCACACCGTATCCACCAAAAGTTTTTTCCAGGTATTTGGCACCTTGCTGGACCGACATTCGACCAGCTACTTCCGACATAGGAATAAGCAAAGGCAGCGAACGATCGGGCATTTCAACTGTTTCATACGCCAGGCATATTGCCTTGCTCTCCATCATTGCCAAAGTAAGTGTCTTATTTGATGCAAAATGAAAATAAGTAAATACAACCTGACCTTTACGTATCAATTTATATTCAAGCTCAATTGGTTCTTTAACCTTAATGATCATTTCTGCAATAGAATATACATCTTTAATTGTTGGAAGAATTGTGGCGCCTGCAACAACATAGTCTTCGTCGCAAAATCCGCTTCCTGCTCCTGCTGTTGATTGTATATAAACAGTGTGGTTGTTTTTTACCATTTCTGCAACACCGGCAGGAGTTAATGCTACCCTGTTTTCGTTGTTTTTTATTTCTTTGGGAACTCCAATTATCATCTGACTAAATTTTAATTTGATTTTACTTTTTTATATTATTGTTTTTTCTGTAATCTTTCATCCATTTTTGTTTCTTCAATCCCCATCAGATAAGCCGAAATAATCGCTGCCATCATTCCCGTTGTTGTTAGAGGATGAGGAATTACAGCATATATTGCCAATGAAATCAATACAGTTAGTACCGGTGATAGTGCAGTAGTCATTGGCGCAATAATTATTGCTTTTCCGTATCTAAAGGCGTAAACCAGGCAAAGTGCCCCAAATGCATTTAGAATCTGAATTCCAGCTGCAAGATATGGCCCATTAAAACTCCAGTTTATTGGTTGCGAAAAATCTGTCATATATAAGGCAACTGGTGTGAGCAAAATTGAACTGACCATCATATAAAAAAATATACTTTCAGCTTTCATTTTTTCGTTGGCAAAACGCATTACAAATCCCTGCATTCCCCATGCCAGCAAAGGGATCGCCGTTAATACAAGCCATAAATACCCACTAACTTTTTCATTACCAGGTGGCTGATATGAGAGGAGAAATATTGCAATAACAGCAATACCTATGGCTATCCAACCAAGCACTCCTGTTCTTTCTTTCAGGAAAACCACTGCTAGCAAAATTGTTACGACTGGAGTTAACGAAAGGATTGGAAAAACAAGATATGCCGGTGCTTTCTGTAAAGCCAGAAAAAGGACTAACTGCCCGACTGCGCCAAGAAATCCAGCCAAACTACCATAAAAAATGGAACGTTTATCAACTTCCAGTTTCCCTTTCATTTTCAGAAGTCCAACAATAGAAGCAGGGATCATTGTTAACGCCCAAACAACATAACCCAGGGTAGCCGGAAAACCATTCTTTTCAGGGATTTCAATTAAAGCTCCCCAAACGCCCATAAAAAGCACGTGTATTAATACGAATTTAAGCCAGTTATTTGTTGTTTTCATTTCAAAGTAGTTCTTAATTCTTTACATATTTATCAAACCAGTTTAACATGCGTCTTCCCAAATCAACTCTATTCTTTGGTTTTAGGTCAGGACGCCATCCATGTCCTTCTCCCAGATATTGAACTAGTTGGGTTTCAACGCCAAGCTTCTTTAATGCAACGTACATTTCTTCGGCTTGTGTAACCGGAACTTCATTGTCAATCTCGCCATGAAGAAATAAGGTTGGAGTTGTTACGTTTTTGACATTTTTTAGCGGAGACCATTGCCAAAGGAGTTCAAAATTATCATATACACTTCCATTAAACTCCGATTCAATTAAGGAATGGTAAATTGATGTGCCCGCGAAACTTATTAAATTACTGATTCCACCGTCGACAACCGCCGCTTTAAACCGATTGGTTTGCGTGATAATCCAATTGCCCATGTATCCGCCATAGCTTTGACCGGTAACTCCTAACCGATCCTTGTCGACCCATTTGTATTTATCGATCACAAAATCAACCCCGGCCATCAAATCTTTAAAATCTCCTCCTCCCCAATTCAATAAATTGCCATTTGAAAAAGCTTGTCCATAACCATGGCTGCCGCGCGGATTCATTAACAAAACTCCATAACCATGAGCTGCCAGCAGCTGCATTCGTTCTTCGAAATCGTATCCAAACATATTATGAGGACCGCCATGAATAACCAAAATTAACGGGTAGGTTTTGGCTGGATTAAATAGTACCGGTTGAATGACCCACCCCTGAACTTTAATTCCGTCGAAGCTTTCAACCCAAAATTCTTCAGCATCCTGAAAAAAACATTCCCGTATAAGTTTTTCATTTTGATGGCTAATCTGAGTCGATTCACTCTGATTTTTTCTTCTTGCAAATAGTTCAGGAGGGTTAATAATATCGGTTTTTAAATAAGCAACAGCATTGCCATCGAAACTGAAAGAATAATCCATAATATGACAGTCGCCATCAATGAGTATTTCTATTTTTCCAGATTTCATATCTACCTGATAAAGAGGAGTTCGCCCCTTGTCGCCCGCATTAAAACAGATTGCATCTTCAACAGGGTGCCAGTTTATATTTTCAATTCGACGGTCGAAAGCTTTCGTCAAACACTGGATATCGCCTCCTATGGCTGGGATGATAAACAAATGTGTATCGTCTGCCATACTGTCGTTTGTATTTAATGAACGTGATGTGGCCAAATACGCAATAGATTTCCCGTTTGGCGACCATCGTGGCTGAAAAGTAGTTTTCAAATCACATGTAAGCCTTATAACTTCGCCACTTTCAGTATTTACTTTCCACAGATCGCAATGTTGATTGTTATCAGGATCTGGAGATCGATTGCTGATAAATGCGATTTCTAAACTATCCGGCGACCAGTGAAGCGAATGGTCGTCATATTCGCCAAAAGTTAATTGTTTTGGAGCACCACCATCAACCGAAACTGTCCAGATATGCATTCGTGAATCGTCAACAAAATAAGATCGGCCCCTACCTCCTTTCGACATGTACAAAAGCCGATCAGTGGCCATAATTCCCGTTGTTTCCGGAGTAGGTTTGGTTGTTGGCAATGTACTTACAAATGCAATTTGCTTTCCGTCGGGCGACCATCTGAAACTCTTGTCTTCCAAATGATTGATAAAGTATGATGAATGCTCAACCGGAGAAAGAAACCTTTCAGTCTTATCTGTTAAGTCGTAAATCCAAATTCCATACTTCCCTTCCCTATTGGCCTCAAAAGCTATTTGCGTTCCGGCAGGAGACCAAACAGGCGAACTTCCCTCAAATAAAAACAGGAGTTGCCTGTCCTCGATATTTACGATTGCAATCTGATCGAATCGGCTTTCTCCGGCGGCATCGGCCACGGTGACAACATATGCAATTTGAGAACCATCTGGAGATATTTGAGGGCTACCAGGATTTTTTATCTTAAAATGATCTTCAACACTAAAAAGTCGTTTATTTCTATCCATGCTTTTCTATCTGAATTTCGACTAGAATTATTACTGTCAGTTATATCGAAATGGAAAAATATTCAGCGGTAAGACTCCTAATCGTTTCCATATTGGTGAATGCTCCCGTGCCACCTGCCCTGGTAGTAGAAACAGCGCCCGTTAATGCACCGTTTTTCAGGCATTCTATTAGTGAACCACCATGTGTGAATTTGTGAATAAAACCAGCATTAAAACTATCTCCTGCCCCGATGCAGTCAACTACATTTTTGTTAAGGAACGCCGGTTGATGAATCAGATTATTATTTTTCCATGCAAAAGCTCCATTCGCACCATCTTTTATTATGAGTATAATATCTGGCGCATATTGCTTTACTTTTTCAATTCCTTCTTCCAATGAGGATGATTTCGTAATCAAAAGAAACTCAGTAGCATTAGGCATAAAAACATTTAGCTGTGGCAGTAATTCTGCCGGATTTATATCCCATTTTTCGGCCGGATCCCATTGAGGGTCGAGCGAAGTTGTAAGCCCCGCTTCTTTTGCTTTCTGAAACATTTTAGGCAAATCATTCTTTATTCCCGGTTGCAAGAAAATAGAAGAGAAATGGAGGTGGTCAGCCTGTTCAATAAATTCCCAGTCAAGATCTTCAAATTTCAAGTCTTCCATTGCACCGGGATAGGTTACATTTGCTCTGTCCTGATCAAAATTGAGAACAATAGTTGCACCGGTATTCAAGGTTTCAGACTGCAATACTTTTGACGTATCCACTTTCTTTGATTGAAAACTGTTAAGAACGGTAGCTGCGAATCCATCTTTTCCGATTTTTCCGATAAAAGCGACATTTGACCCCAGTGAGCTAAGATTACTTGCAAAAATTGCAGATGAGCTGCCAAGAGTAAGGTTGAGTGATTCTGCCAGAATTTCTTTACCCATTTCAGGAAAACGATCGATGCGGTTTAGAATGATATCTATATTCAGTTCTCCAACTACTACTGTATTATATTTTTTCATCGTGTTATAAACTATTTTTTTAATTCCAAAAATTCATAAGGAATCCGCCACTTCAATAATTAACCGGAGGATGAACTATACTCTCATGGCTCGTTGGTTGAATATCGCAGAAAAAATTTGTTGAATTTTTTCTGCGATATCCAGTTGTTCAACATTTTCCCCGGTTTTTTGGATATTTATTTTGCTATCGGAGAGACACTTATTTCACCCACATTTTTTTTGTTGCACTTCCCGAATTATTGTTTAATACTACCAGGTATAATCCTGATTTTAAATTTGTCTGGATGGAGACAGTTCCGAGGTTCGAATTAATGTTCCGGGTTAACAATTCCTTTCCGTTCAAGTCAAATATTCTCAAGTTATTGTATTCCGATGATCCCATATCAATGTAGAAGTTTCCGTTATTTGGCATCGGATAAACCTTGCATTCGTCTTCTGATAGTGATGTTTGACCAACACTTGTGATGTTTCCGCCAACAGTTACTGCCAGCGACACTTTATTAATTTCGTGGATAAAAGATTGCGATGCCTGACTGTCTCTCGAAATATTTCCGGGCAACTGATAATCGTAAACACCAAACAGCTTAATAACATGACCAGTAGGGCAGTCGGGCTTCACGTAAAGTTCACTGGTCAACCGCATCGACCCGCTCCAGTCGTCCCTTTCCGAATATTTCAAACTTGTTTTGGTTTGATCGATATATGGGTCGTCGGTATACAATTTAAGTCCATAGTAATATTCATTTGAAAATTCAGACATGGTAAGAATGCTGAACTTCTCACCCGGCTCTACAATCCCGTTTTTGTTACCCTGTCCAAATACAGTCAGGCCTTCAGCTTTCTGTCTAAAACTTAATCCATCGCTAATATTGATATCTGTAAGCTCAAAATCAGGAGTGTAAAACGGGAAATCGATTATGAAGGTTTCAGTTTTACCGGCAGTGGTCACCAGCACTTTAATTTTGCCATGGTCAACGCTTGGGTTGCGGCCATTTATCCAAAAAGATGTAGTGTTGTTAATACCACCTTTTGCTAAAAAACTGATGGTCTTCTTTGAAGTAATAACCCTGATATTATCATCCTGGCTTATAAATTCAACTGTGACATTCGATGCCGAAGCACCCCCTTTGTTGTAAATGATTGGGTCGATTCTGATATCTTCATAAACCGTTGGGTACATTTTGCTGCTCTTGAAACCTGCTATCGAAACTTTTGCGGGATTGCCGGTTTTATAAATACCTACCTCGCAATTGCCCGAACTAACAGTAATATTTAATCGGCCCGAACTATCGCTTTTTACAACCTGAGACACGATACTCTGGTCTTCGACATTCAAGATATCAACATAATAATCAGTTGATTTGAAATATATTGAGTCGGTAAGGATATTTGTAGTTACATCACTATAAAAAGGCCCATCAGGCAGCCATGCACGAGTAGAAATTTTGAATCCCTGTTTGTTTACATCTTTAAGGATACAGTACCCGCTTTTAGTCCGGTCGCTGGTTACTGTATAATTCCATATTTTAAAATCAGGGAACAAATCAATGTGGTCCCATTTTTCGGGAATTGAAGGTGTATCTGTAAAATATTTCATATGAAAATTAAACATGTCTTTTACATTGGCAACCGTGTGAAATCCATCGTAATAGTTTTCCCCGTAATGCCAGCTTTCATACGATAAACCGAGCTGCTTAAACGACTCGTCCAGTTCTTCATTGCTCTGCCTGAGAAAATCCTTTAATCCAATGTGCATTCTTATTGGCAAACCGGTATAGTTAATTGCCAAATCCTTGAATTCGGTATAAACCTGAGTAGCCTTGTTTCCTATCGAAAATGCCGCGCCAGGGTTAAAAAACGAAGCACTTGATAGAAGGTGTGGATATTTTGAAGCAACAAACAAAGACATGAATCCGCCCATGCTCAAACCAGAAACCGCTCTTCCTGCCCGCGTAGGGATTGTGCGATAATTGGCATCAATATAGTTAACAAACTCGAGGAAATAATTAACAAACTGAATATCGTCTTTAACCGGCCCCACGTCATAAGGCCGTGGCCATTGGCTTGCTACATATCCGTCCCATTTGGCTACAATCACTTCATTATTCTTTACAAACTCTTCAATGTTGTCAAGAGAATCAGGGCCGCAAAGTTTTACATTACCTGTCCATGCATCGTAATAGCGCGATTCCATATCTCCATTTGGATCTGTTCCATATGGACCATTATACCTCCCCATAAATCCGTGAAAAAAATATATCACCGGATAATGTTTGGAGGAATCTTCGTTGTAACCAAGAGGAAGAAATATCCTGTAGTTACGTTCGGCACCAAAGAAGTTGCTATAATAATGGTGATCGTAGATTATCTGTTCTTTATTCGAAACAGTTTGTCCGAATAATATATTACCAATGAAGGAGCAAAGAAGAATCATAAACATCTTCTTTTTATTACCAATAATATTCATTTTACTATTCATTTTTCAGTTTAATCCCGCCATGCAAAGCATGTCTCACATTATCAACCAAAGAGCCAATACATGCTTTCAAATGCTTCACTCAGCGATTTCGATTTTTCATTGCAACCCTTTTCGTGTAATTGCAATATTTCAAATTTATGAGCTGTTCTGATTTAAGAAGAAATCTTACTGTATTGATTAATTACTGTTTGTCAATAATCATTTTTCCGGAACCAATATATCCGTTTTTGGTCTCAACAATAAAAATGTATTTACCTGATGGGCTACCTGATGTGTTTAAGAGCAATTTGCCACCAACATTGGTATAAGGCACTCTTACAGACTGTCCCATCATATTATAGAATTTTAAAACAACATCCTGATCGCTTGTATTTCCGATATCGGGCAGATCAATAAAAACGAATTCTGAACCTGGGTTAGGATAAACTTTTAATTCTTTTTTATTGGCAGGACTTAAGCCTATGGCTGTATTTTTATCAGGTATTACATTAATTGTAATGAAATATTGTGCCGTATCAGTCCCGTTAATTCCATAAATTCCATAAACAGAAGTTACATCTGGTGTAACAATATTACTTCCGGAATCTTCCAAAGATCCCGACCATGCTCCATAAGCCGTTACTTTGTTTAGGTCATGTGTCGACCAATTCAGTGTTACCTGTTCTCCCTTGTTTACCAGATAAGAGCTGGCATAAAAATAAATGCCATTATACTCGTCAGCTCCTATATCGTAATTATTTCCCCACGGACGTCTTTGCTCATCGAAATCATATAAAACAGTATCTATGGTTAATCCGGCATCAATAGCCCTGATAGCAGTAGGAAGCAGGTGAAAATTAGTGTCTTTAACACTAACAAACATTGTTGAGTCAGCATCTTTTATATTGTAGTCTACATCAGCTGACGAATTGTCCCTCAGGTCAATCTCAGCATTGCAAAGATTGTTATAAATTTTCCCATTTGTCGACACTTCCCAACGTAGTTCAATGCTGTTTGGATAGTCACCTTTCATGAAAACGGTATTGTTGTAAATCTGGACATCCTTGCACGATTCAACACCAATACCAACATCATGAGGAACTTTCCCCGTATGATAAACAATATTGTTCCGAATAATACCACCAGAATGTCCCCTGTTACCCAATCCGAATCCAATACCCCTGTCGCAGTCTACTATCGTATTTCCTTCTACAATGGTTCCTTCTGAATTTGACCAAAAGTGAATTGCATGCTCAGCTATAGTTGATGAAGGGCTGATGATATTCTTAAAGGAGTTGTTCTGGACTTTCCAATATTTACCCATATGACAATCTATTCCCCCGATATAATATTGAGGGCCAATTCCGGCAGTAAATTCAAAAAGGCAATTACGAACAATTCCAGAATCGGATGAAACATCGGGGACCTGAAGTGAGTAGGTAATTTTCATTAGTTGTTCATATGCATCCCTGAAAATTACGTTGTCAACTATCGGGTTGTCGGCATCTCTTTCTCCGGCAATTTGCAACAAATGGTTTCCACAATTTCTTAGTGTTAAATCTGATAATTTAAAATCATCGTCTTCAACACGCATCAGTATTTTAACTTTTGCGCTGGCGCTCATTTTGTCACCCTGAATGATGACATTTTCGCGTATACCACTTTCTCCTTTTATTGTAACCGATGGGCCAATAATCGTTAAGGTACGTGTAAATTCATATATCCCATCTTTTAAAAGTACAGTAAGATGGCCCGTTCTTCCCCTTAAAGCAACCGCTGAAAAAAGGCCTCCAACAGTACTAACGGTAATTGTAGTGTCACTTTCTTCTGGGTTTTCGACGATTTTCGAAGAGTAGCTTAAAATATTATAGGAAGTTACAGCTATCGCGCTATTCGCACCTGATAATAACAGGCTACAGATAAAAGGTATTAAAGAAATAAACAAAAATCTTCTTTTCATGATTTCGATTTTTAACTGGTAAAGGTTCCAACCAAGTCGTGCAGTTCTTTGTCTTTTGCTAACGGGAGCCATTGACAATGGTTCTTTGTGATAATCTTCAATAAGCTTTTAGCTTTTAACCCTTTATCCCAGACTAACTGGAAGCAGCTGCCTTTCGGCAGGCTACTTCCAATGTTTCATTATTGGTGACTCATGCTAGCTATAAACATCACTCTCTTATTATAATGGCGACCTACCTAATTATGATTAATGTACATCCCACCAAAGCGGTGTGTTTATCTTATCTTCTCCGTTTTTCAAATGCATAATACCACTTTCAACACCCAGTGGATTCGCAAGCTTTTCAGCAACAATGAAATGCACTCTGCGAATGTGCTCAACTGAAGGATCTGGTATTTCCGGATTATCTGAACTGACAACTGGATACATCTTAAAATGACGGCTTCTCCTGTTATCCGCCCAGGCTTCTTTCCCGTCAGGATATAATGCCAGCCACTTCTGAATGGATATCTGCTCGAGCTGAACATTTTTGTCTGATGTGTCAAATTGTACAGGAACATCACTAACAGCAGGAGACTTCAAGTAATCATCAGGAGCAATAGGGAGACTTGTTCCATTTACGTATGCATTGATAGTTGCAACATCGGTTATTCCCCATTGATACATTGAATTCAGGATGCCATTCTCATAACATTCCTTAGCACTTGCCCCCATATCCCATCCAAGAATTGCACCTTCTGCCCTTAAGAAATATGCTTCAGCAGTTGTCATAACAATACCCTTGGTTTCGTAGAAACTTTCAATACCGCCCCTGCTTGGAGCACTCCAACGAGGTCCCCAGTGAGAAAGCGCGTTCGCCCTGTTGGCTCCTAAACTTAATTTGGTAGCGGGAAGGCCATTTCTAATGCCTTCGTATGTTCCGGTTTTTTTTGCAGGAAGAAAGTATTCTGAAATCCTTGGGTCGTTGTACCCTTTTAGAATCGATTCCATCGTTGCAGTCATCCTTACTTCATCCCATTCGGAGTAACGGCTAAGCCTGTTTGATGTCATCCATGTTTCACCGTTTTCTATTAAAGCGTCATCGGCGGGACTATTCACCATTAAACCATCTCTATACGCTGCCTCGCCTTCCGTTCTTGCTCTCTCCGGTTCAATGTTTGAAATACGTATCGCTAAACGTAAGCGAAGGGTATTGGCAAATTTGATCCATTTATTTATATCTCCCTGGAAAACGATATCATGCACTCCAAAAGGAACTTGGTCAGTATTTTCTTTAAGCACTTTTACAGCAGCATTCAGTCGGTTAAAAAAGTCGTAATAAATCGAGTCCTGAGGTGTATACAATATGTCTGAAGAAATTTCTCCAATATAGAAATATGGTATCGGTCCCCAGTAGTCTGTAAGCCTATGAAAACTCTGAACCCACCAAATGTTGGCGATTGCATTCTCTGCCGAATTCGGATCAGTATTATTAATAATCTCGTTCAGTGACGACGAAACCTTTGTATACATCGGTTCCCACGGATCTTCCATCAACCATTCATCAACCATGGCATAACGGTCACTTGTAAAATAAGTTACATTGTAGCAAAAGTACTGGGCATATTGGTCGGCATATAAGTTTTGTCCAACTTGTTCGTTTTGCCTGTTCCACCTAAGAGCTCCGGCAAAAAGCAACGGGATCCCCTCTGGTCCAACCTCACTAATAGAACTCTTATTTGTGTTGATATCAGAATATTCATCGGTGCAAGAAGAATATAGTATACACGACAAGATAAGAAATACACCTAACATTCTATATATTAACTTCATAGCATTTTTATATTAATGATTAAACTAAAGACTTAATATTTATAAGGTAATACTGAGATTATACCCTATACTGGTTGTTGATGGGAATGCGCCATACTCTACACCTTGAGAGGCGTTACCATTATATAGACTTACATCAGGATCAAACCAGAACTTTCTTTTTCCCATTCCTGGAATATCAATTAATGATTTTCCTCTGTAAATCCAGAGCAGATTATTGGCAACCAAAGAGATTCTGGCATTTTTAATGAAGTTAACTTTACCCACCGGAATATCGAAACCGAGAGATAATTCTTTAAGACGAACATTTGTTATGTCGTAAGCAAAAAATTCTCCGATTCCGAATCGTTTATAGGATGCTGCTTGCCAAAATTGTTGTGATGTGATTTCCGTATCTATCGGATCCCCGTTTGAATCAACTCCTCCAAGAACCAAACCTCCTTCTCTAAATTTTTCAGTTGCCTTAGTTATACCACTAAAAGCAAGGTTCATCTCTGTTCCCGAAATCATAACTCCACCTATCCTGCCTGTCACCAATGCATTGAAAACAAATCTCTTATAAGTAAAAGTGTTTGTCAATCCAAAAATCCCTTTTGGATTAAAATTTCCGATTTTCTCCGGAACCATACCCAGCTGGTTTGTAGTAACTGGTTTTCCCGAGGAGCTAACCAAATAATTACCGTTATCGTCGGTAGCCCACCTGTAAGCAGTAAGGTCGCCATAGCTTCCTCCAACCTTAATTTCAGGTCTTCCTCCTAAATCAATAATTCCAATATCAATTGAATTCACATTCTCACTAAGGCTAATAACTTTATTCCTATTCATCGAATAATTTAAACCAACATCCCACAGGAAGTTATTGGTTTTAATTGGAGTACCCGTTAAGGTCAATTCTAAACCTTTGTTTTGGATATTACCGGCATTGATATATTTCGAAGAATATTCAGTGGCAACAGGAATATTTATCTGTATTAACTGATTGAACGAATTACTTTTATAAACAGTAGCTGTTAATCCGAGGCGGTTGTTAAGAAATTTTGCATCGATACTTGCTTCCAGACTCCTTACAATTTCCGGCTTCAGGCCTGGAAAAGGATAAACAGAATTTCTGAATAAAGCTCCGCTTCCGGTATTAATTTCGTAAAAGTACGATGGTGTAAGCAATGCAAACTGGCCTCCGTTACCTACTTCTGCATAGTTAAGATTTGTTTTAAGGAATGGGATAAACGAAGGCAGTGTTACCATGTTTGACAAAATTGCTGATGCACCTACTGAATAGTATTGAAAAGAATGTGGTGAGGGTAATCTCGAATCCCAATCGTTTCTGAAGCTTCCCTCAAGAAACAAATTATTGTTGTAAGAGAAACTTGCAGTTCCGAAGAATGATTGTATCTGAACCTGTGATCCTTCCTGGCCGACAACCGGACTCGACGCATAGTTCATATCGAATTTATTGGTTACCGATAAGCCATCAGCCGAAATCGATTTTATTTCGTTTTTGGTGTCGCGGTATATTGCCCCAGCCTGATAACTGGCAGTTATTTTTTCGCCAATTTTATTGTGTCCGTCAATTATAAAATCGGCCCATTGTTGTGTATTTGTTTGAAGATTATAGTAGTATGCTCCACCAGGCGAATTGCCATATAATAAGGTACCTTGCATCACACTGGTTGAACTCTCGTGGAACGAACGCTCCATGTTGACACGTCCTGATAAACTCAACCAATCGAACAGTTGATATTTGAGGGTTACAAATCCCATAAATTGATCTTGCGTTTTGTCCTGGCGATCATTGTTTACTACCCAATATGGATTGCCATAAATGGAACTTACTGTAGATGGCCATACGTTAGGAGTTGGAATACCAAGGTTATCATAGGTCTGATATTGTTTTGCCATTGAGGTACTGACACTGCGCGGAATCTGATATATATCCAGTACAGGAGTATTTCCTTCACCTGATCTTGGAATAAATTCAATAGTCTGCTTAAAATAGGATAATTTTAAATCCACAGAGAATTTGTCTGAAACAGAACTGTTAACTCTTAAACTAACATTATTCCTTTCCAGATTATTATTGGGTATTATTCCTTGTGTTTGGGTATTCCCAAATGAAAAGTATACTTGATTTTTTTCTGTTCCACCCGAAAAACTAACCGAGCTGGTAACATTTGTTCCATTATTGAAAAAATCGCTTACATTATTGGGCTGGGGAGAATATGTAGCACTGTCGCCAAGATAAGTCAAATATTGCTGGTCTTCCATTAATGATCCCCAGCTATCTCCGGTTGAGGAGTTAATAACTCCATTGGAACCTTGACCATAAGTATTTTGAAAATCAGGCAGAACAAAAGGTTTCTCAAAAGTAAGCCCATGATTTAACTCAACAATAAACTTGTCCTTTTTACCTTTTTTTGTTGTAATTACGAGAACACCGTTACCGGCCTGGCTTCCATAAAGTGCTGCTGCAGAAGGTCCTCTTAAAACAGTGAGAGATTCAATATCATCTGAATTGATATTGGTCGCTCCATTGTTATATGTTGAATTATAAATAGGAACACCGTCAACCACAATCAAAGCACTGTTACTTCCCTGAATTGATTTATTTCCCCTGAGTATAATCTGTGCACCACTTCCAACTCCACCGGAGCTTTGTGTAATTAAAGCGTTTGCAACTTTGCCCTGAAGTGAGTTGAGAACATTATTAGGATCCTTAATTTTTTTTATACCTTCGGCATCAACCTTTTGCGTGGCATACACTAACGATTTGGCTTTTCTTGTAATCCCCAGTGCTGTAACAACAACATCATCGATCTCATGTATTTCTTCTTCCATAGCAACATCTATTGTTGATCCAGTTGATACCGGAATTTCGAGAGTTTTGTAACCAATGAATGAGAAAACCAAAATAGCAGAGTTATCGTCAACAAGTATTTCATAATGCCCGTTAACATCTGTAGCTACTCCCCTGTCCGTATTTTTAATTTGAATGGTTACGCCAGGAAGAAGTTGCCCTTCTTTATCCGTTACTTTCCCAGTGATTTTTATTGAAGCCTGAATTCCCTGAAAATCATCTTTAGTCAATTGGAATTCTATGTCATTTTCCCGAATGTTTTGATTCTGTTTTACATCAAGATCTATGGATTTGAAAAATAAAGAATTAGAACCATCATCGTTATTTGTGAATCCACTCTCCTCATTTGAAATCGACGCAAATAAATTGTTACTAATGGAAATCAACAAAATCAGGATAAAATTTTTCAGTGTACTGAAGATCTTAAATTGATTTCTTTTCCCACGATTTAAACATTTCATACTTTTTAAGTTAAATTATAATAATTCAATATCAGATAGTAAATAATAAGACCACACGATTATTTTGAGAAAGAATAAATTCTGTTGCTTCAAATAATTAGATCTTTAATACATCAACTTTTTTTCAACTTACATTTATCTGTTTAAGAGAAAACTTATATCTGGTGATTCACATATTTATATGCGAATCACCAGAAAAAGGCTAAATCATATTACCTGTTCAGACTTATTACTGAACAATTATTTTTTTACTCATTCTTTTGCCATCCTGAATTATTGTAGCCAGATACATCCCTCTTCTTAAATCAGTATTTACAGTAACATTCTCGTTAAATCCTAAATTTTCAGAATATACCAATTGACCTGCAATAGAATAGACTTGTAACAGTGAATGATTCTGGGTATTTTTTCCTAGCTTGAATGTAAATCTGCCGTCTTTTGAAGGATTCGGAAAAACACTAAAAGTGGTATCCTCTAATATGAAATTATGGATGGCTGTGGCCGATCCATTTATTAAATAACTTACTTCATTCAAAAGGAGTTGCTTTGACTGTGGAGTATAATTATCCAGATTCATGGCTCCCTGCCAAATATCAGCACCTATTCCAATATAAGATCTAACAGCCACCGGTGTAGTTGCTGATTCTGGATAGGTTTCTACACCTGCGGGCCAGCGAGCCATAATTACTGCGCCGTCGCCACCAAGTACTGATCCTGTCTTAACAGCAACCATTGGAGTTCCAGAATTCTGATTCGAAGTAAAGTCTTCCACTTTGTAAGGAGGAATGTTGTAAAAATAGGTGTAGAAATCAAAGTCAGCGCCATCGCTTGTTATACCATTAAATACATTGTCAGTTACCAAAGGTGTCCCCTGGGTTATTGTACTGGTTGTCCCTTCGTCAGAAAGACCTGTAGCACTCCAATCAACACCTCCAATTAAATTTAACGCATCATATCCTAACACGTAAGGACTCAAAATAAGTACAGGAGCCTTCACCGCTGCCCATGCATCAGGATCATTGATAGAACTGCTATAAAGAGCTCTGCTAATTATTACTAAACCAAATGTATCTAAAGCTGCAAAATCAATGGGGTCACTTGATGTAACTGAAGTTAAAACATAACCTTCAGCTCTAAGTGTTTCTTTTACTCCCTCCTGTAAGGTTGAAATATTAACAGGGTCTTCCAGAAATGCGATGGATTTCTTTTGTGTAGTGCTTGAACCACCACCACTATTTGAAAGACTCATTAAATAACTTACTTCATTCAAAAGGAGTTGCTTTGACTGTGGAGTATAATTATCCAGATTCATGGCTCCCTGCCAAATATCAGCACCTATTCCAATATAAGATCTAACAGCCACCGGTGTAGTTGCTGATTCTGGATAGGTTTCTACACCTGCGGGCCAGCGAGCCATAATTACTGCGCCGTCGCCACCAAGTACTGATCCTGTCTTAACAGCAACCATTGGAGTTCCAGAATTCTGATTCGAAGTAAAGTCTTCCACTTTGTAAGGAGGAATGTTGTAAAAATAGGTGTAGAAATCAAAGTCAGCGCCATCGCTTGTTATACCATTAAATACATTGTCAGTTACTAAAGGTGTCCCCTGGGTTATTGTACTGGTTGTCCCTTCGTCAGAAAGACCTGTGGCACTCCAGTCAACACCTCCAATTAAATTTAACGCATCATATCCCAACACGTAAGGACTCAAAATAAGTACGGGAGCCTTCACCGCTGCCCATGCATCAGGATCATTGATAGAACTGCTATAAAGAGCTCTGCTAATTATTACTAATCCAAATGTATCCAACGCTGCAAAATCGATGGGGTCACTTGATGTAACTGAAGTTAAAATATAACCTTCAGCTCTAAGTGTTTCTTTTACTCCCTCCTGTAAGGTTGAAATATTAACAGGGTCTTCCAGAAACGCGATGGACTTCTTTTCTGCATTTGCGCTAGTAACAAGCACAAGTACTGAAACAAACAAAAAAAGTAATTTTCTTTTCATAATGATAATTTAAATTATTGAATTGAATAACTCGTATACAGGTGCCTAATAAAGGCAGCATGTTTTTTATAATTTTTATCTCAAATTGTCGATGTGGTCCCAACAGTGGTATGAAGTAGTTCAGTATGAATTTCTTTTCATATTTCAGGAAAATGATCAATACGATTTAGAATGAAATCTAAATTAGGTTCGCCGACAATTTTGGTTTTAAATCCTTTCATTAGGCTTGATTGTTTAATTTTTACATACTATATCCGATGTTTCACCATTTCCCTAGTTTGTGCAGTTTTTTTTATTTCAGGTGCTTATTTGATTTATTGAAACCTGGTTATTCCGATTTAAAAACGAATCTGAATGCTTCACTCTCAGATTTTCATTAAACTATATCTCACGTTTTGTATTTCCCTGGTCGAATAGTTTGTTCCCTCTTATCCGTTCCCTGAACAATTCATTCTTTTGAATATCAACTTTAGATAAGAAGTTGTCTGAGTTGAATTTTAAAGTGTTTCCGGGTGCAGCGGCCATGGTTGTAGTTTCACAGCGTTTTATTACAACTTTTTAATTGGTAGAGAATTCCCAAAATTCCATCCACTGTTCTAAAATGTTCGACTAGGGATAGTCATTATTTCGGGATATAACAGTTGTTTAAAAAATCAATACAAATGAGCTATTTGAATTATTCCCTTGAAGAATTGAAACATAATGGCGGAAGCCACACTGCAAAGGAAATATGCAGCCAGCCCGAAATGTGGGGAAAAACCTATTCCAAATTACTTGATGAGAAAACAAGTATTATCACCTTTTTCGAAAAGGTATTTAAAAATAAAAAACCAACCGTTATTTTAACTGGTGCAGGTTCTTCAGCATTTATTGGAGAAGCTCTTGAAGGCACTTATTTAAAAAATTTACAGGTTAATTGCAGGGCAATAGGTACCACTGAAATAATCACCCATCCTGACCATTATTTTGTCCAGCCCGAACCAACATTATTAATTTCATTTGCCCGTTCGGGAGATAGCCCTGAAAGTGTTGCTGTTGTGGAATTAGCAAGAAAATATTGCGACAATTTATATGAACTAAACATTACCTGCAATGAGAATGGTGCATTAGCCAAAAATGCAAATAAAGATAATTCGTATACTTTCTTATTACCTGAAGAAACAAACGATCGCTCGCTTGCAATGACAAGTTCTTTTTCTTCCATGTTACTTACAGGTTTGCTGTTGCCACATATTAACCAGATTGAATTAATGGCTTCTGTGATTAAAAAAATACAGGATATGGCGAATTTCATTATATCAGAGAATCTCGTTAGTCTTGAAAATATTGCAAAACTGCAATGTGAACGTATGGTTTTTCTTGGTTCAGGTCCTCTTTTTGGTATTGCACGCGAATCTCACCTCAAAGTTCAGGAGTTGACCGATGGAAATACCATTTGCAAATTTGATTCATTTCCCGGATTCAGACATGGCCCAAAAGCTGTGGTAAACGATAAGACTGTTGTGGTGTACCTGCTTTCAAACAATCCATATTCCAATTTATATGAGCTCGATCTGATAAATTCAGTGAAAGAAACGAATGCAGGAGAAGTTTCATTGGCAATAGGTAATGTTGCTTCTGATGAAAAATTTGCGGTGGATTATTCCATTCAATTTCCGAAAGGAACAACCAGTATTCCTGAAGAATTTCTAGCTGTATTTTACATTCTTCCAGCTCAAATTATCGGATTTTATAAATCAATAATGCTAGGATTGTCCCCTGATTCTCCATCAAAAAGCAATGCTATAAGCCGAGTTGTCCAGGGGGTAAAAATCTATAAATAACCACATAATAAATATTTGAATTCTTCCTAAAACATTACGACAACCGGACAAAACTCAAACTATTTAACATACGAAATATAAAATATACAATGCAAGTAAAGACACAGGAAAAAACAGATGCGAAAGAAGTTTTTTTAAATCTAATGTCTGCAAACAGGATTGGAAATAGTAGAGGAATGTACTCTGTATGTACAGCTAATGCAGATGTTCTGGAAGCCTGCATCAAGCAGGCAATAAATGATGATAGTATTTTAGTTGTTGAATCGACTTCTAATCAGGTTGACCAGTTTGGTGGATATACAGGAATGAAACCTGCCGAGTTTGTAGCCTTTGTCCATTCAATTGCTGATTCGGTTGAATTTCCAAAAAAAAGAATTCTTTTGGGTGGAGATCATTTGGGACCGAATGCATGGCAACACCTTCCCGCAGAAGAAGCAATGTCTAATGCAAAAAATCTAATTGAAGAATACATAAAAGCCGGTTATTTAAAAATCCATTTAGATACCAGCATGTACTGCCTTGACGACAAGGGAGACCGAAGTAAACCATTAAATAACAAAGTTGTTGCAGAGAGAACAGCTATACTTTGTAAAGTGGCGGAAGATACCTGGTTTAAATATTGCAAGGAAAGTCCGAAGCCAATTTATATAATCGGCACGGAAGTTCCTGTCCCGGGAGGTGCCAGGGAAGAAGAAGATAAGGTTATTCCAACTACTCCTGAAGATGCAAGTCAGACAATCGAGATTATTAAAGACACTTTTATTCAAAATAATTTGACAGATGCCTGGAATCGGGTAATAGGTTTGGTTGTTCAGCCTGGTGTTGAATTCGGCGACGATCAGGTATTTAATTATCAACGAGAAAAAGCTAACGGGTTAAGCAAAATGATAACTGAACATGATCGGCTGGTTTTTGAAGCACACTCAACAGATTACCAGACAGAATCAAACCTGAAAGCTTTAGTTGAAGATCATTTTTGCATACTTAAGGTGGGGCCGTGGTTAACCTTTGCCTATCGCGAAGCCTTATTTGCCCTTGAAGCAATGGAGGTTGAAATAATGGGAAAAAACAATCCGTATTTATCGAACTTACGAGATGCCATTGAAAAATCGATGCTCAAAGAACCACGATATTGGGAAAAATATTATCCAGGCGATGAAAACCTAAAACTTTTTAAACGCAAATATAGTTTTTCCGACCGCTTAAGGTATTACTGGCCTATGGTTGAAGTTGATGCTGCACGAAACCGCTTGTTTGAGAATCTGGGAAAAAACAAAGTACCAACTTCTGTCTTGAGTCAGTACATGCCTGTTCAGTTTAACCTGGTGTGTGAAGGCCTAATAACAACTTCTCCTAAAGAATTGGTATGCAGCTATATCCAGATTGTTACAGGAAAATATTCCAGAGCTTGTGGTTTATCAAGTGAAAATGGTAATAAATAACTTTTTATCCACGTTTGGAATGATTGAAAGAAATTTCAATTCTCAGAAACCTGTTACATCAACTTGGTAATCTTTAGGGTAATTAGAAATATGCCCCAAAGTTACGAATAGAAATAGAATTCTTAATTATTCAAGTATGCACTTGATAAAAAGCGAAATAAAAATCAAGGATCCAAACATCGATGACTCAATTAAACCTGACTTCAAAGTTTTTTGGGTAAAAGAATCCTCAGGGGAAAGAGGGCATAGCACTTTTTTTTCCTATGAATACGGAATTGAAATTGTTGAAGCTGTTTTTTATTCGATGTATCCTGACCGCAAAATTTCACAGATTCAATTTTTATAAATGCAGTAATAGTTAGGTGTACACAATTCTTTTTGCCCTGAAGACCATTGCTGATGCTTCTTCATCCACTCTTAATCACAACACACTGGAATTGAAATGTAAGTCAAACTCTTAATAAACGAATAAAATAGATACATTTTACTTTTTTTTACAAACTAATAAATTGCCTGAGTTTTGGGGTTATCATATATTTCCCCGTCTTTGGGGCGCCTGTAAATGCCACTAATTAAGCATCACGTAGTATTTTCATGTCACGTTGTACAGTTGCTCTTTTGATAGAAAATTCTTGCATTATTTGAGGTAAAGACAAACATGAATTCTGGAGCATATTCAACACTTCTAACTTTAACCTGCTTTTTACAGCATCATTTACAGCATCATTTATCTTTTTGATTTTATCTTCTGCATCATTTCCTGTTTCCAGGGTATTGATCCCAATACTTTTGGGAATATAAACGATATTCTTAAATACATCACCTTCTTCGAAAACAGGATTATTGTTACCATGAAGCTTTCCATATTTAAAAACATTCCTAACACCAGAGCCTAATTCATCAGCCCTTCCAATTTGCTTAAAAACTTCCAGAATGTTAGGATTCTTGGGATGGGTATAAAAGTTATCAGGATTAATAGATCCAGGAATATATCGTTTATTCCAATTTTCAACTGTTACCTTATCTTTTTGAATGACTAACCTTGAATTGATCCCGAAGTTTACCAACAGCAAATTAAAAACATAAAAAAAGCGAAACAATTTTTTGTTTCGCTTTCCGTGACTCAGCTGGGCCTCGAATTTATCTTTTAACTTATTGATTACCAGATACATAGAATCATACAACACAATCTGTAACCAACCTGTAACAACTATATTGTCATTTAATTGTCTCCATGTGTCATAACTCTTTTCAAAAAGTCTCAAATTCATCACATCACAGAACTACCAAATAGCTTTCTCAAATTTAGGAATACTTAAGAGTTAATGAAAAAATTCCGAGATAAATTGGATAGAATAATTGCAAAAAATATAAGTACCAATGTCTTAATTTTAAATATTATTTTGGATTTGAAGCATTGATGTTAATATACAACTCAAATTTTTTTTGTACTTAAACGTCCATAGCTATATAAAAAATAGCAGAAGTAAAATCCATAGCGCAATATCGTTGCGACTTATACAAATTATTCAAGGAAATGGATGAATGAAAGAAGCAGTAAATCTGTTAAGTTTTGGAATATATCAAAGAACTCGGCATTTGGTGAATTGGCTGGAGATAAATTGAAAGATACAATATGCAGTTATTATAAATTTTGAAGTAAATTATTCTTGAAATTGGAACAAACTACGATCATTCAAATTGGATTAAATATTATCAAATTAATGATATCAGACCTCTCAATATTGGGTCAAGTAATGACAGGGTTCGTACTCTTCCACCTTAAGGATAAGTTTACAGATCATAGCAAAGTGATCAATTTTGAATATCTTTTGTGCGTTCTAATAATTCCCGTATATCAACATCTAAAAATCCGGCTATCTTTTTTAAAATTGGTAATGAGGGTTGCGATTTATTATTGCAATAATTGGTGACAACCACGTAACTTTTCCCTATTTTTTCTGCCAACCAGGTTTGAGAACGTCCTTGTTCTTTGAGTATTTCCTTTATTCGATTCATTCAACTAAAATGATTATTAATTCAGATATTATATCAGTTAATGATATAAAAATTTGCACTCAGAAAAGAATAGCTCAAATATATAATACAAAATACTAATATAAAATAATAATAAATCTTACATATTTATATCATATAATGTTATAAATATGTAAGATTATTTGGGATTTAAAAATTAAATCAAGAAATATATATCTTTGCTTCGTTTTCAATAAAACAAAAATTAACTTGATTGAATCCAAAAGAAAGTGAAATAGAATTAATAAAGGCTTTTAAAAAAGGTGATGCAAAAGCATTTGAGAAACTTTTTCAAAAATATCATAAAAAGCTATATTCCTTTTTGTTTCATTTGTTAAATTCAAAAGAAGACACTGAAGAAATTATTCAGGAAACATTCTTAAAGATATGGGAGACAAGGGAACATTTTTGGGAAGAATATCCCTTTGAATCTTTACTTTTTAGGATAGCAAGGAATACCTCTTTGAATTACAACCGAAAGAGGGTTAATCGTGTAGTTTTTGAGAAAAATGTTGGATTTATTACCCATCTTTCAGAAGAATCAGCTGATCAGTACCTCCTGTTTAAGGAAACACAAGATATAATTGAAACTATACTGAATGGATTACCTCCAAAAAGAAAAGAAATTTTTTTATTGCAAAAAGTAGAAGGACTTTCCAGAAAGGAAATAGCCGAAAAATTACAAATTTCTGTTATTACTGTTGACCACCAGTTGTTTAAGGCGAATAAATATATGAAAGGTGAATTCGAAAAATTTAGCCTTATGTTGTTCAATATTCTTTTTTTATAATTTTTTTCAATTTCGAATGGCAGTTTTTTTTTAGTCGGGTGTATTTATTAAATGAATTAAAAGTCATTTTATGCCGACTGAAAAAAAAATAGAGCTACTGCATAAACTTTATAAAGGCAGTATAACCGACCAGGAACTAAAAAAACTCTTTTTCTGGCTTAATAGTGAAAAAGGCAGCCAGGAATACGAAAAACTATCAAATAAAAAATGGTTATATAGTGAATTTAAGACCATTGAGGATATTGATTCTGATATCCTTTTTTCTAGGATTGAAACAAAGATGAAGGAAAAACATATCCTGAGAAGAAAGCATTACTTGATTAGGATACGAAATGCTGCGGCTATTTTTATTTTAGGGCTGCTACTTCCATTTGCTTATTACTTCGCTAATCCTATGAAAGAAACCAAGCAGCTAGTGTACATTAAAGAATCTATTTCAAATGAAAAAATAAGAAAAATGATTTTGCCTGATAGTACGGCTGTATGGTTAATGTCGGGAAGTACTATTAGTTATCCATCTGACTTTTCTGGCCACAAAACAAGAAATGTTAAAATATCTGGTGAAGCTTTTTTCGATGTTGCCAAAGATCCTTCACATCCTTTTATTGTAAACCTTGGAGAAATAGGGTTAAAAGTTGTGGGGACAAGTTTCAATGTTATGAATTTTGGAGATGAAGAGCAAATTCAGGTAGTTTTAAAATCCGGGAAAGTTGATCTTTTTAAAGGAAAGTACAAGCCTGATATTCAATTTGTGCATCTAATCCCAGGTCAATTGGTAGCTTATAATAAAGATAACCCGGAATTCTTGATTAGCAACGTAGATGTTGCCAAATATACCTCGTGGACTGAAGGAATCCTTCTGTTTCATGATGATCCTTTAGTTGATGTCCTTAAAAAAATTGGGAGATGGTATAATATCGATGTTGAAATTAATGATCCGGTAGTTTTTAATTTTCCGTTTACGGCAACCATAAAAAGTGAAAATCTAGATCAAATAATAGACCTCCTTCAGTATTCAACTCCTTTTAAATATTCAATTTCCAGGTCAAATGGAGCAATCAAAAAGCTTGTGATCGAAAAAAATAATATATCAAAACCTAATTAAAATTAAATGCTTATGAAATATTACTAAACTGAAAAAAGGAGATGAAACCATCTCCCTTCTTGTAATTCATGCCTTTCCTAATTACCAGTCAGCGAAAGGCATAAATAATTCGAACAATAATTCAAATCGTTACAAAATTATGAAAAAAAACAATTGTTTAATTGTTTCTATGCTCTTTTGGGCTTGGAAACGCAAATTAGTATTTATTATGAGACTAACCTTTTCGATATGTTTGCTTTCTGTATTGCAATCATTTGCGATTAGCACCTTCTCACAAAATTCTAAATTGAGCATCAATCAGGAAAATATTAGTGTTGAAAATGTAATACAGTTAATTGAAGACCAAACAGAATATTACTTCATGTATAGTGGTTTGGTGGTAGATGTTAAAAGAACTGTTGATCTGAACATAAAAAAGAAATCAGTTCCTGAAATTCTTGAAGTAGTTTTTAAAAATACAGATGTTACTTACAAAATTAATGGGCGATTAATAGCCCTAAATACTGTTGGAAAGAATTCTTCAGTAGTTTTTCAAAAACAAAATGTTACTATTTCTGGTCGCGTATCTGACTCTTCCGGCTCTCCCCTCCCCGGAGTAACAGTAGCTGTCAAAGGCACAACTCAGGGAACCGTTACAAGTGCCGATGGGGAATATTCTATTCGCGACATCCCAGAAGATGCCATCTTGCAATTTTCTTTTGTGGGGATGAAAACTCAGGAAATATCCATTGCCGGCAAGACAAATATTAACATTATCATGGAGGAGGATGCCATTGGTATTGAGGAAGTTGTGGCAATTGGGTATGGAACACGAAAAAAAGGTGAACTGACAGGTTCTTTAGCCTCTGTAAATACTGATGTTTTTCAGAACAGGCCAGTATTAAATACTTATGATGCATTACAGGGCCGGCTCTCCGGTGTTGTTATCCAAAAAGGGAGCGGAGCTCCCGGAGACAATGACTACGATATTAAAATAAGGGGGTATTCTTCGATAAACGGAAACAGTCCTTTGGTACTGATTGATGGTAGTCCTGGTAGTATTAATACAATTAATACGGACGACATTGAAAGTGTGGTTGTACTAAAAGATGCTGCTGCGGCAATTTATGGTGCTAGGGCTGGCGATGGGGTAATTCTTGTTACAACCAAATCACCCAAGAAAGGTGAACCTACAATTACTTATACCAGTAATGTAAACATTAAATCGCCTAAATTCAGAGAAACTCTAAATACAATGGAATATGCGACACTGATGAGTGAAGCCCAGGTAAACATGGGAGAGGATCCAATACCAGAATCCGTTTTTGAGAAAATCAGGAACAAAGCGTCTGTCGATGCATCTATTCCTCACTGGGGCTATAACCTGGCAGGCTATGATGTGCCTGCGCTTTATACGGATGTAGACCGGGCAGGTGCAATTATTCAAAACGCTGTGCAACACAGGCATACTTTGTCAATTTCCGGAGGAGGAGATAAAAGTTGTTACGGCCTTTCATTAGGCTATAATAACGATCAAGGCATCTTTAAATACGGAAACCAAAAAGCAGAACAATATAACGCGAGGTTAAAGTATGATATTCAATTTTCTGAGAAATTAAAATTAAACGTTATTGCTTCTATGGACAGAACTACAAGTTCAGGCCCTAAAGAAGCAGAAAATATGCTGACATGGTATCAGTTAACACACCCCTGGGCACCTTTATATACTCCCAGAGGAAACTACTATTCATATCTGGGTGGTTATAATGTTATACAGAACCTGGTAGAAGGAGGAAACTATGAAGATACGAAAGCCTGGTACACCGGAAATGCCAAAATAGACTACAAAATTATTGAAGGTCTTACTATATCAGGACAAGCAATTGCTCAGGTTTACAACCGAGACAAGCATTCAAATACACCAACTTATTATAATTATAACTGGGATGATGAAATCTATATTACAAGAAATAATCTAAATTCAGCAGAATATGTATACGGCAAATCATTTAACTTACAATTATTCGGCTTTCTCAATTACAAAAAAAGTTTTAGTGATGACCACCGGATAGGGGTAATGTTGGGAGCATCAAACGAACAATATTCTTCCCAAGGAATAGATGTAAATGCAAAAAATTTTTTAAGGAACAACCAGTTTAGCCTGAATCTTGCGGACATTACAAATCTCAGTTACATAAATGTCGATGGTTTTTCCAGTGGTTACGGTCTGGTTTCATTTTTTGGTAATTTCAACTATATATATAAAGATAAACTATTTCTTGACATAATAACGCGTCTTGACGGTAGTTCAAAATTCGCAGAAAGTGAACGTTGGTCCCAGATATTTCCATCTGTAGCCCTGGCTTATGATTTTGCACAGGAAGATTTTATAAAATCTTCAAATATTTTTAACCAGTTAAAAATACGCGCATCATGGGGAAAAACAGGGAACCAGGAAATTAATGAATTCGGTTTATATGATTACATACCTTTGGTAAAAATAAAAGATTCTGGCTATCCTTTAGGTACGAACGGAGTAGAAGCCACCTCTGCATATGAAAATGTCGCATCTGCAAGCCGGACGTGGGAAACCATTGAAAATAAGAATATAGGTGTCGATTTTAAAACGCTTGCATCCCGGTTGAGTTTTACCGGCGATATATTTGTGAAGAAAAATTCAGATATGTTGGTTGAAGCAGAAGTGCCATCAACCTATGGGGCTACCCCTCCTACACAAAATTTGGGAACTTTGAAAACAAAAGGATTTGAGTTATCCCTTGGATGGAATGATAAAATTAATAAAAATCTTCGTTATGGTATCCGTTTTCAGCTAAGCAACAATACCAATAAATTGATTGAACTGAAAAACAGCAGTGGCAGTGCACAGGAAGGCCTTAACCAGATACTGGAAGGTTATTCCATTAATTCATATTTTGGATATGAGTCACAGGGGCTTATTAATACCCAGGAACAATTGAACGAATACAAAAAGTTGTCAAATATCCCTTCGCGGATTGATTTTGGTGATATAATGTTTAAAGATATAGACGGAGATGGGGCGATTACAGCACTTGGTGACAAAGAAAAAGGATATTCTGGCGATATGAAATACCTGGGAAACATAAATCCACGCTATACATATTCTGCTGATTTTAGTATAGGATATAAGAGATTCAACATGGAAGTTTTCCTTCAAGGCGTAGGGAAAAGAGATGTCATGTGGGAAGGACTTGGTACTATGCCAATATTATGGTATTACACTCCGTATAAATATTATTACGGCAAGACATGGACCCCGGACAGGACCACCGATGTTAAGTTTCCAAGACAATTTATTTACGGAGGTGCTGGATGGGATGACATGGTTAAATGGAATTACCTTCACACGTCTGATAACCGGATTGAGTCAGGTGCTTACCTTCGAGTAAAACTCATTACATTAAGTTATGAGATACCTGCCTCGGTTTGCTCAATGTTGAAAATCAAACAGGCATCTGTTTATGTAAGTGGACAGGATTTGTTTACCTATGCTCCGGGTTCTTGGAATGGTACTTATGATCCCGAGGACGGTACACGAGGACTGAGTACCTATCCGTTCAATAAAACATATTCAATGGGCTTAAACATTACATTTTAACATTAACGGAGGAATTATATTATGAGACACATAGAAATAATTTTTATTGTTGCTGTATTATTTATTTGGGGATGTGACAACAGCTTAAATTATATACCCGAAGATGATATATCTCAGGAATCATATTGGAAAACAGCAAGTGACTTCGAATTGGCAGCAAATAATTGCTATAAAATGTTACCGAAATTTAATATGGATGATTTATATAGTGACATAGCTTTTAGTGATCCTAATACTACCAGTAACGGAGACCTGACGTTAGAAGTTCAGTCCGATTTATGGGATGATTCTTATTCTAACATAAGAAACTGTAATATAATATTGGAGAGAGGGGAAGATGCAACAGATGAAGATATTAAACGTTATGTTGCAGAGGGACGATTTTTTAGGGCTTTAAATTATTGGTTGCTGTTTAAATCTTACGGTGGAGTACCTCTGATAAAAGAATCGTTGGATACAGATGAGAATGAAAATCTGTATGCCTCGCGCGCCAGTCGTTCGGAGACGGTTGATTTTATAATAAATGATTTGGAAGAAGCCGCAGGATATTTACCTGAACAGAATGAATTATCTGCCGGCACCGAATTCGGAAGGATTACAAAAGGGGCTGCATATTCCCTTATGGCCAGGGTCGCACTCTTTGAGGGTACTTGGCAAAAATTTAGAGAAAACTTAACAGATGCAAATGAATATTTGGATATTGCAATATCTGCTGCCAACACAGTAATTATAAGCGGACAATATTCTTTATTTACTGTAAATAACCTTGGCTATTTTAATCTTTTCCTTGAAGATGGAGAATACGGTACTGAAAATATCTTAGACCGTTTATACAAAAGACAAATAAGCGTTAATTCTTTTCCTTTCGATGTAATTTATGAGAGTTATAACCCAACAAAAAAGTTGGCAGATATGTACCTCGACATAAATGGTCTGCCAATAGAAAAAAGCACCGTTTTTGAGGGATACGACACTTACACTTCCGAGTTTAACAACCGCGATCCACGAATGACTCAAACTTTCTTTATCCCCGGAACAGTATATCCAAGGACCCAATATCCTGATGGCGTTGAAAACTGGCCAGATACCCCAAACAGGAATCCTAGTACTGGATATATATGCAAGAAGTGGACATCTTCTGATTATACTGGCAATTCGAGTGGTACTGATATTGGCTTTAACTTTAGTTATCGTTTTATTCGTTATGCCGAAATTTTACTTATTTACGCTGAGGCAAAATATGAACGAAATGGTTCTATTAGTGATGATGATTTGAATTTGACAATCAATAAGATAAGAAATCGTGTGCAAATGCCCGGATTAACTAATGCATTTGTTGAAGCAAATGGCCTGGATATGCGTGAAGAAATCAGAAGGGAAAGAACAGTCGAACTTGCTTTGGAAGGATTCAGATATGATGACCTGAGGCGATGGAAAACAGCCGAAGATGAACTTCCCGAAAATATAAGAGGAATAAAAATCAGAAACGGATCAGCATGGGAGTCAAAAAGCCCATATAACGGCTCAAGTTACGATGATCTTGTAGATGAAGAAGGTTTTCTCATTTCTGAGGACAATCGAAAATTTACAGCTAACAGGGACTATCTCAAGAATATTCCTACTGAACAAATAGATCTGTATTACCAACATGGTTATACTTTAGAACAAAACCCGAATTGGTAGAAAACGAATTATACACCAGAGGTAATAATAAATTGACTTCTACTTAATGATTTATTACCTCTGGTATGTAAATATTATTAGATGATATTAAAGGAACAGTTCAAGAACTTGGGAGACGATAAGGTAGACGCTTTCTTCTGCTCACGGACGGGATATTGCATCGGCTATTTTTTGTATCACAGAGCCCATGCAACATTTTCTGGTCCATCAGGCAAAGATGATTTAAAGATAAGATAGGAACCGGTTATTCTTAAAGAAAGTGTCACATTCAGTTGTATTAAATAAATACGCAAAATAATGTTTGCCAGAAATAATGTTTTCAGAGTCACTGTTAATGAATTATGGAAAGAAGAAAATTTATAAAACAAACAGCAATAGGGGTATCTTCAATATACGCTGTGGCCTCTTGTAAAGGATTGAAAGCTGAAGAAATCAGCGAGCAAACGGTCCCGATCTCGAAGGTAAAAATGCCTTTGGCCATCGCCATGTGGGACTTCAGCTGGATATTACGCCATCACAGGTATGGAGAATTTGATAATTGGGAAAAGGTGGTTTATGAATTAGCAGAGCGCGGTTATAATGCCATCCGTATGGATGCAATGCCCCAATTTGTAGCTTCAACTCCTGATGGAAAAATAATTAATGAATTCAGAAGTGTTAAAGATGGTTGGATGCCTGCTCTTTGGGGAAATGATTATACGATGTCCTTTCGTCCAAGGGAAGCTTTGCTTGAGTTCTTGCCTATCTGCAAGAAATATGGAATAAAGGTAGGTTTAGCCAGTTGGTTTATGCCCCACGGGACCAGCCTTAAAGATATTTTCTTTGAAAGTGGGGGATTGTTAAGGGCATGGACCGAAACACTGGATTTCCTGAAGGCTCATGATCTGCTTGATAATATTATCTATGTTGACCTGCTTAATGAATACCCTACTACTAATGGTTACGACTGGCTTAAACTGGAATTGAACAAACTCTCTGATGATAAAAAATTCGAACTGAAAAAAACAGATGCCCATTTGCCTGATTTTGATAATGCAAAGGCGAATAGCAAACAGATAGCTTTCCACAACCAGTTTATTGGAGAAACAATAAAAACATTAAGGGTGAAATTTCCTGAACTTGATTTTTTTGCTTCTTATAATTCCGGCGGAGTACCTCTCGATGACATTGATTTAACAGAACATGATGCTTTTGATTACCATGTTTGGTTCCAGAACTCCGATAAGATGCCAAATATTTTAAAAATTTCAAGAAGGGATCAGAGCCAGGACCAGAGGGCACTATATAAGGAATTATCTACCTACTGGACGAACAATAATTCAGAGCTTGTGAAATGGATTGAAAGCGTAATTGATAATATTGCCCTAAAGGCCGCTGAACAAAATAAGGTGTGTGGAAATACGGAAGGATGGGGACCTATTGGTTGGTATGACCACCCGGAACTGGATTGGCGATGGGTTAAGGAAACGGGCGATATTTGTGTTGAGCTGGCCCGCAAACATGATAATTACAAGTTCATTTGCACCTCAAATTTTACTCACCCCCAGTTTAAAGGAATTTGGGACGATATTTCCTGGCACAGGAAAATTACTGACAAGATAAAAAGTTGATACGTGAATAGACAAATGTTAGAATACAATAATATGTTATTAATATAATACTATGACTCAAACGGATAAAAGAATTCTTCTAATTGTAACCACTATATTTTTTGTTGCGTTACAACTGGAAATGGTTGCACAAACCGACAATAGCAAGCGAGAAGGCAATCAGGCCGACCCGGCAATAAATCCTATTTATAACTATTATGAATGGGAAAACGAAATCCCTGAAGATTGCCCTTTCGAAAAATCAAAAGATATAAAAAAAGTTGTTTTTTCCGGGCGTTACGCAAATTATACAGGAGCTGATACATGGTATTTACAATCTTCCGCAGACGGGAATATGTATTCTCACTGGACAGATGGCGATATTAATGGCTTTTCGACGAATTCCAATATTCGTTCAAAGTCAACAGGGCAGGCAAAAATTATTGGTAACGACCCTTTAAACCTTAAGTTTGAAAACCTTGGACGAATGTGGAGTGGTGGTGAAAACTACTATCCATGTGTCAGCTTAATTGTTGATGGTGTATTTTATATCGGGACCTATAATGCGTATGATAATACTGGTTATTTTAACGGATTCCGGTATTCCTCAGATTATGATCATTTTGCAGACAATACAGAACCTGATTGGAAAAACCCTTACTGGGTGAACGCGATCGACCCTGATGGTAACTTTTTTAACGAGAAAGGTAAAGCAAAATTCAGGACACCTCACGCTGTTAATTTTGCCAGGAACAACAAATCACAAGATGGAATGATTTACTTGTCTGCCCATGGCTACAGTTCTGGGAAGGGGGCAAACAACTGGGATAAAGGCGATGCCATATATCTTTGTCGTACAAAGGCAACACCCGAAAATATTGTTGATGCAGGTTCGTATGAGTTTTTTTGCGGACATAACAGTAAAGGGAAGGCCGTATGGAGTAAAAATGTTGAAGAAGCAAAGCCAGTGCTCGATTGGCCAAACCACCTGGGAAGTGAAAGTATAACCTGGTTTCCAAAGCTAAAGAAATATATATTGATGAGCTGCAGGCTAAAAGAGGGCGAAAAGAATTTGCCTTATAACATCACCAGCTTTTGGGAGGCAGACGACATTACCGGGCCATATAAAATCATCCATTATATGAGAGATTGGGGGCCGCAGACTTATTTCCCTAATATCCCGGCCCAAATGATAAACGATGATGGACGAAGTGCCTGGATGACTGTTTCCTGCAATTATTATAAATCGAACGGTTTTAATCCTCACCAGTGCAGGTATGGTGCCTCAATGCATGAGATTATTTTCGATGTGGAAGGGACTAATTTTCCCCACGCACAAAGAGAACGTACAAACATAGCCCCTGAAGCAACCGTCAATTCTTCTTCTTCTGAAACAAACAGCCCACCACAAAATGCAATAAACGGTATTGTTGATTTGGAAGGGCAGAGCCTAAAAAATGAATGGATTAGTGAAGAAGGTGGAGGTGCAACCTTTAAACTGGAATGGGATACACCAAGAATAATCGACAGAATTCGGGTTTATGATAGCCCTGCCCATGGCAGGTGGCTTCAGGAAGGGTATTTTTTATTTAGCGATGGTACTATCGAATGGATGTATGCCCCTCCTTCAAATAGTGGAAAAACCCCTGCTGAAATCAATTTTAAACCCAAAACGGTGAAATGGGTAAAATTTAATATCTCAAAAGGGATAGCAGAGATTTCAAAAGCTACCTCTATTGAGCCTGGAATGCGACTGGGATTTGCTGAAATACAGGTATTTGAAACTAACTAATATTTATATCAGCCAGGATTTATTTATTCATGTTACTAATAACTTTTAATCGGGTGAAAATTTATGACATCTAAAGAATTACTACAAAAAACTTTGAACCATCAGGAACCGGAAAAGATTGTGTTCGATATGGGGGCGTCTGCCGTTACAGGCATTCATGTTTTAGCTATGGAAAGATTGAGGGATTATTATGGTCTGGAAAAAAAGCTGGTAAGGGTTATTGAGCCATATCAGATGCTGGGTTTGGTCGAAGATGATATGATTGAAGCTTTAGGGATTGATGTCGTTGGTGCCTGGGGTGAGGAAAATATGTTTGGAAATAACAATTTACCCCCACTTAAAATGTATAAAACGTTATGGGGTCAGGAAGTATTAGTTCCGGAAATGTTTAATCCAATTGCAGACAAGAACGGTAATTTGCTTTCATATCCAGCATCTGATACAACCGTTTCGCCTTCGGCAATGATGCCTAAGAATGGATATTTTTTTGATGCTATTGAAAGGCAACAACCTATTATTGAGGATGAATTAGAACCACAAAATAATTTAGAGGAGTTTGTGCCAATTTCTTCTGAATCTTTGAGATACTGGAAAGAAGAAACGGATAAGCTTCAGGTTTCAGGCAAAGGTATATTGGCCAGTTTGGGAGGGACAGCCCTGGGAGACATCGCCTTAATACCGGCCATGCAATTAAAGCATCCAAAAGGAATCAGAAGTGTAGCGGAGTGGTATATGAGTACTTTGATTCGGACTGATTATGTTAGCCAGGTATTTGATGAACAAAGTAATATTGCTGTTGAAAATTTACAAAAGATATACGATGTTATTGGAAATAATATTGATGTAGTTAATATCTGTGGAACTGATTTTGGCACGCAGGATTCTACCTTTTGCTCTCCTGAACAATTTGACGAACTATGGTTGCCTTATTATCAAAGAATTAATAGTTGGATACATAGCCATACTAATTGGAAGACATTTAAACATTCATGTGGTGCTGTTGAAAATTTCATGGAGCGATTTATTGATGCCGGGTTTGATATAATAAATCCGGTTCAGCTAGGTGCCAAAGGGATGGATCCAAAACATCTGAAAAATACATATGGAAAACATCTAACCTTTTGGGGTGGAGGTGTAGATACGCAAAAAACATTGTCATTTGCAACACCTAAGCAAGTTGAGGAAGAAGTACTTCGCAATTGTGAAATATTTGCTAAAGATGGAGGTTTTGTTTTCAACACTGTTCATAATATCCAGGCAAATGTGCCAACAGAAAATATTGTAGCAATGATTAATGCACTCCGGAAATTTAATCGATAATTGATTTGATAATGTATATAAAAATCATTTCAAAAATAAATAGAGAAAAAACATTGAATCGTGCAAAAACAATTGCATTTATTTTGTTCGTGTTTTTATTTCAACTTGGTTCATTAAAATTACTGGGGCAAAATAATCTTGAAGAAGCCTTTTTAAACCCCGGATTTAACGCAAAACCCTGGGTTTATTGGTACTGGAACAATGGGAATATTACATCCGAAGGGATCAAAGCCGATATCAAGGGATTTCAGGATATCGGTATTGGAGGCCTTATTGTTATGGATATTGGCCGGGGGCCCCGTGGTGAAATAAAAAATCGTAGCGCCGAATGGTATGAATTGTTTCGCCTTGCTGTATCAGAAGCTAAAAAAAGGGGGATAAAAATAAGTATCGGAGGTAGCCCAGGGTGGTCCTCCAGTGGTGGCCCCTGGATTACTCCAGAGTTGTCAATGAAAATTTTAACATGGACAGAATTACGGGTTAAGGGTTCTAACAGCGAACGTATTATTCTGGAGCAACCTCATACCAATTTAAATTATTACAATGAGATTGCTGTGCTTGCATTCCCTTCACCTAAGAAAGATACATGGCTGTTAAAAGATTTGACCCCCAGGGTATTTACTGAAGAAGGAGAGATAATCAGGGATGCCGATTTATTATTTGATCAGGATTACAAAACAACAGTTGATTTACCCAAACAGTTCCATCTGGCATTTGAGAAACCAATAAGTGTAAGATCTGTAGCAATAATTGCAAAAAATATGTTTAAGGCAACTATTGAGGCATGGGATGCAACTTTGGGTGAATTTGTTAGAATAGCAAAGTTTCAGACTAATGAAACCGGCCCTTTTACTGAGAAATTTGGGGATACTACTTTTCCGACATATACATCCGACAAATTTCGTATTAAAATGAATCCGCAGTCTGTTGGTGAAATTGCCTTTTCTGGTGGTTACAGAATAAATAACTGGCCTGCAAAATCAGGAATAGGTATTTATGATAATACAAATCCGGCCAATACTCTTACCATTTCTAATGATGCTGAAGAAGGTGATATTATTCCCATAGATGCCATTATAAATTTGACTGATAAACTTGAGCCGGGAGGAATCCTTAATTGGAATGTGCCTGAGGGAGAATGGACCATAATGCGGTTTGGTTATACATCGAATGGGGTTGAAATATATCCTGCACCGTACGGAGGTGAAGGCCTTGAATGTGACAAGCTAAGCAAAGAGGGAACCCGGTTTAATTATAAATATGCCATTAAACCAATTTTGGAAATATTGGGAGAGGATTTGATCAGTGGTATTGATTGCCATCATATTGACAGCTATGAAGCAGGCTGGCAAAATTGGACACAAAGTTTTCAGCAGGAATTCAGTAAACGATGTGGATACGATATTATAAAACACTTGCCTTCTTTGTCTGGCCGTGTTATTGATGAAGAACAAACAACCGAAGAATTTTTATGGGATTTCCGCCATACCATAAGCGATCTTTTTACTGATAATCATTTTGGAAATGCTGCCGAAATAAGCCATAGCGATGGGCTAATGTTTTCGAACGAACCTTATAACGGCCCATTTAACGGATTAAAAGCCGGGAGTAAAGCCGATTACCCAATGATTGAATTTTGGTTCCCAGACACACAACCTTTAAAAAACAGGATGAGGTTTCATTCAGTTTTTGCAGGACGCATTAACGATAGAAAAATAATTGGAGCAGAAGCTTTTACGTCGGCTGTTCCTAAAATACGATGGAATGAACACCCCTATATGCTTAAAGCATCAGGTGATTTTATATATTGTTCCGGGGCAAACCGTTTTGTAATCCATGTGTCAACGCATCAACCTTATATAGGGCAACAATTTGCTCCAGGATATACTATTAGTGACCTTGGTACTCATTTCGACAGGTATAACACATGGTGGGAACATGGAGCTAAAGAGTACATGGAGTACCTCACAAGATGCCAGTCGTTGCTGCAACAGGGTGAACATCTTGCTGATGTTTTGTATTTTATTGGTGGTGAATCTCCTTTTAATGATACCTGGCACAATAACTGGGGAGTGAAAGAATATCTTCCCGAATTGCCCTACGGCTATGATTTCGATGCATGCAGTGAAGATGTATTACTAAATCTTCAGGTAAAAAACAATTTAATACAATTTCCCTTTGGCAAAAATTACAAATACCTGGTTTTACCTGTCCATGGAAAAGTAACCACTGCCTTACTGAAAAAAGTGATGGCATTGGTAAAAGACGGCGCAACAGTAGTGGGGTCTCCGGTAAATTTCGAGACTCCATCTTTGTCAGATGAAATTAAATACGATAAGGGAGAACGCATTCGATTAATTCATGAATTGTGGGGAAAAGCGAACACCGCCAAGGGAGAAAGAAAAGTTGGGAAAGGCAGAGTAATATGGGGCATCGATTTTCAAACAATTTTGTCTGATGACAAGCTAATCCCTGATTTTAGTTATATTACCTCCGAAGATCTGCTCATTAACTCTACTCATCGCTACACCGACGATGAAGAAATATACTTTGTAGCGAATGGTAAACAAAACCCAGGATGGGCTACATGTCGGTTTAGGATAAGCGGGAAAGTGCCTGAACTATGGGATCCGTATACCGGAAAATTCAAAGCTTGTAAAATTTATAAAGCAGATGAAGAATTTATTGAAATTCCAATATATTTCGACCCTGCAGGTTCTGTTTTTGTGGTATTCAAAAAAGATAAAGATGTAAATAACTTTACTTCGCTGACTAAAAATGGAATTGATATTACGAAGGGAGAAAAATCGTATGTCGATTTAATTGAAGGAGGAGATAAAGCTTTAATCCGGGAGGCTGGTGTTTATGAATTTACAAAAAAGAATGGGCGTTCAAATTCTTTTATTGTTTCCAATATTGCTTCCCCCATTAAATTTACAGAACCATGGCAAGTAACATTTCCGAAAGGCTGGGGAGCTCCGGAAAAAATAAGATTTCCTGAATTAATTTCTTATACTGAACATACTGATGAAGGCATAAAATATTTTTCAGGCACAGCTACCTATAATACAATTATTAATGTCCCCGATAGTTTACTTGGTGATGATCAGGCAGTATTCCTTGAATTAGGAAGAGTTGAGGTTATTGCTGAGGTAATAGTTAACGGGAAAAATTTGGGCACATTCTGGAAGCCTCCTTTCAGTATTGATGTTACATCTGCAATTAATGCGGGAGAGAACAAAATTGAGATTAAGGTTACCAACTTGTGGCCAAACAGGATGATAGGAGATGAACAATATCCGGAAGATTATAAAGTTTTCCCCGAAATAGAACTACCCGATTGGGTATTAGACAATGAACAACGACCAGACCCACGGAGAAAGACTTTCACAACTTATCCTTCATGGAAAAAGGATGATGAATTGTTGCCCTCAGGTTTAATTGGTCCGGTTCGGCTTAAATTCGCAAAAATCAAATTAATAAAACAATGAAAGCCATATCAAAAGACCGTATGAGAATGAAATTATCTATTCTTATAGCAATTTCATTCTTGTTAATAAACTGTAGTCAAAATCAGCCTGTAAATAGCAGTAGTAGTTCATGCACACATTATTTGACTTTTCACACTAAAAACAATACTGTAAACAGCGCTTTTCGCATTGCAATTGGTGATCTATATACAAATATTCAGGATTATAAAATTCCGGTTGAGGATACTATTGGCCCGGTAATTATGGCAGGGTTGGAATATGATTCTCCATGGACACGCGATGCAACAATTAACAGTTGGAATATAGGTTCGTTTATAGTGCCCGAGGTCGCAAAAAATACATTGATGTCGAGAGTCTCTTTAATTAATGATTCTCTTATTATTATGGATAAGGATAATTATTGGGATGCAATTATTTGGTGTACTGGTGCCTGGAACCATTATTTATGTACCGGCGATAAAGATTTTCTTAAAAAGGCTTATGAAGTAACACGTAACACAATTCAATTTTACGAGAAGACTGAATTCAACGAGAAATATAACTTATTTCGTGGATTGGCATGGAGCGACGGAGTGGCTGCCTATGAAGGTAAATATGCTCAAACAGGAGGTTCCAGTGCCGCCATTGATTGGGTAAAAAGTAACCCTGAAAAGAAAGTAAAACGAGGTTTTGGTATTCCAATGATGGCAACATCAACAAATTGTCTTTATTACCACTCCTATATTGTTGCCGATAAAATGGAAAAGGAACTTAAATTGGAAAGTTCAGGATATGTCGAGAAAGCAAAAAGAATAAAAAGTGCAATAAACAAATATTTATGGAATGAAGAAACTGGTCTCTATAAATTTTATTTTGATGATGATGAGGAAAGTAATCTTGAAACGGCATATGGAGATGCACTTGCAATAATATTTGGAATTGCCGACGATAAACAGGCTGAATTAATTTTTAAAAACCAGTATGTTACTCCTGCAGGTGTGCCTTGTGGCTGGCCCCCTCTGATTAGATATCATCCCGATAGTATGACATTTGGCCGACATAATGCACTCGTATGGCCGCAGATTCAAGGATTCTGGGTAGAAGCCGCTGCTAAATGCAGAAAAGAAGAAGCTCTGTGGCATGACTTCTATAGGCTGGCCAAACATGCTAATCGAGACAGGCAATTTGCTGAAATATACCACCCCGTTACCGGAGAAATGTATGGCGGCATACAAGACTACCAAGGGAAAATAATTTCATGGCATGCCACTGAAAGGCAAACCTGGGCAGCAACAGCTTATATTCGGATGATTATTTTTGGATTGGTAGGTATAAATATGGATGAGAGTTCAATTAGTTTTTCTCCGTTTTTGCCTCAAAACTTAAATGGATTGAAACTTTCAAACTTGAAATACAGGGGGATGAATCTTAATATTGAAATAATTGGTTCAGGATACAATGTTAAAAAGATTGTTATCGATGGTGAAGTTAAGCAGTCAGCATCTCTTTGTAATGGATTAAAAGATAATCATATAGTGCAAATCTACCTTTAATAAACAAGTTTCCAGTGTCAGTTAGCAAATATTAGAAATATAATGGATTATTTCAGAAATATCAATAGGATTTTGAGAAAGCATTTTTTGAGCTTTGGAAGACTATCAGTAATAATTTGTACAATCTTGCTTTTGTTTTCCGGATGTTCCCGGGAAAGCCAGCTGGTTTTTTGTGGTTCAATTGAAAATGATCTTTTTCAGCTATTACAAGGGGAAGGATTTACAATGAAAGTAGTCAATTCTCCCGCAGATGCTGTTTTGTCTGCCAGGGAAGGTTCCGGTGTTATTATTGTAAGCGATAATTATCCTGAATCGAAGGTAGGTATTGGTTTGGAGGTATACAAACAGGCGAAGGAAAAGCATTTAAAACTGTATATAGAGTATCCTTCTGCATTCCCCGGAATTTCTTTTGGGAAAAATATTTTTCATGCAACCCTGGAAAGAGGCGTGGTTGTTGGGAATGCTTTTGACCCGAATCTTAGCTCAATGTCGATTGTTGGCATAAATGACTGCTATACCTTAAAGGCGGAAGTTGAAGATCCATTATTGGTTTTGGCAAAAGTGGCTGGTTTTGATAAAGCTGAATATGGGATCGATGATGTAAAATCCTATCCCTTACTATTTCAGAAAGATGATTGTATGGTTGCTTTGACCAAACTGAGCAATTTCAAAACAGGCAGGTATGGCCCAAATGATTCATGGAAGGCCATCTGGAATTATATCATTTCATGGCTGGCCGGTAATCCCGATTTTCAATTTGAAAAAGCTTGGCCTGCTGAGGTTTCTCCAATGTTTGACGCCAACGCCGAATTGCCCGCTGATGCAAAAGAACGAATGATAGAAAAGGGTACAAACTGGTTTTATAACGGAAAGTTCCTCATTCATCCTTCATGGAAAGAAAGATGGCTTAAATACCAGGCAGACGATGCCAATCCGGTTGGACCACCTATTCCTCAAGCGTTTGTAAATGGCGATGGTTCGATGGGGATTTTGGAAGGACATGTATCCCGTGTTTTATTCGACGGTTCGCAGTATTACCGTTATAACCTGCGGTGCGATGTTCAGGGTGAAACGGCTTATGCGTTGGCTGCTGCCGGAAAATATCTGGGGATCCCAAAACATTCGGAAGTTGCTGAAAATATAATCGATTTTGTATTCACCGATACAACCAACTTTCGTAAACAGGCACATTTAGATGAAAATAGTCCGGTTTATGGTCTTTTGGGATGGGGATACAACAGTTCTGATGTTTTTTATGGCGACGATAATGCACGATTTATATTGGGAGTAATAGGTGCTTCCGCTTTCCTGGAAGAGGATAAATGGGACAAGGAGATTGTTAAAAATATCCTGGCCAATTTTCGCGTAAGCAGTAAAAATGGGTTTTATTCGAAAAAGGGAAAACTAAAACAACCTGAAATAGAATCAGAAGGATGGGAATATTTAAGTGGGCGTGAGGAAATAAGGCACATACAGCCCCATTATGAATCGTGGCTTTGGGCATGTTACCTGTGGTTATATGATAAAACAGGTTATCAACCATTATTAGATAAAGCAAAAGCAGCTATAAAACTAACCATGGAAGCTTATCCTGATAATTGGCAATGGACAAACGGTATTCAACAGGAACGTGCCCGGATGATATTACCACTGGCATGGTTAGTAAGAGTTGAAGATACAGAAGAACATCGTAAGTGGCTGGATATGATTGTTACGCGCTTATTGGAGAACCAGCACGAATGCGGAGCTATCCAGGAGCAATTGGGTGCCGCAGAATTTGGCCGTTACGGACAGACGACTTCCAACAGCGATTATGGTAAAACGGAAGCTCCCTTAATTTTTAGAAATGGTGATCCGGTGGCAGATATGCTCTATACAACCAATTTTGCCTTTTTTGCATTAAACGAAGCAGTTAAGGCTACAGATAATCAGAAATACAAAGTTGCGGTTTCAAAAATGTCTGATTTCCTGACGCGAATACAAGTGAGAAGTACAACACATCCAGATTTGGATGGAGCATGGTTCCGCGCATTTGATTACGCACGCTGGGATTACTGGGCATCGAATGCTGACCTGGGGTGGGGAGCATGGTCAACACTAACAGGCTGGACTCAAAACTGGATTGTGGCAACCCAGGTTTTGATTGAGCAAAATACAAGCTTGTGGGAATCAACTTCTGATTTAAAAGTTGATGAATATATGGGGGAAACGGTAAATATTATGCTTGAGTAAAAAGTGAACTCTTCTTAAGTAGCACATAGATTAGACCAATACAGAGATATAAAAATGAAGAAATTATAAATTGAACATATTATGAGAAGATTGAAAATAGTATTTGTTGTATCCTTTTTTGCTGCAACTGCAATTGTTTTAGGAAACTGCAGTGGAAATAGGAATTCGGGAAAAACCGATAAACAGGGACGGCCGCTAATTGTAAAGAAAGGTACTCTTGATTGTGACATTGTTGAGACGACCCCCATTATATTCAAAAATAAAGTATATAGGTTTGAATATATTCGGCAAAAATACTGGGACAATCATACTGGTAATTCTTATTTTCATTTTGTTAATCCTCAAACAGGAGGCTCAACACCATCTTTTGCCGAAGGTTTTCATTTGGGAAGTGCTGCTGTTTTTAACGATACCGTTTACGTTACCGGGGTAGAGAAATGGAATGCAGACCGGATTCAAGTTTTTAAATCTACAGATTTAATACACTGGGATAAATCTTTAGCATTTCAACTTCCCGGATATGGCATTTTTAATACCTCGCTAATAAAAGCGAAGGATAAATATGTTTTGATGTTTGAAATTGGAATGCCAAAAGAAGAAGCTGGTGTGCGTTTTACAGCTCGCTTTGCTACTTCCACTAATTTAAAAAACTGGGAAGTTTTATCGTCAGAGCATAATTATGCCAAAGATCGCTACACGGCTCCCCATTGTTTGCGTTACTTGGATGGTTATTATTATAATTTTTATCTGGAAGATTTGGACGAATATGAACAGTGGGTAGTTCGTTCAAAAGATTTAATCAGTTGGGAAAAAACAAAGCTGGGGCCAGTACTAAAAGCCTCTTCTGAAGACAAAAAGATAGTAAGTAATAAACTTACAAAGGAACTAAAAGACAAAATTGACAAAGCGAAGAATATTAATAATTCGGATATCGATTTTTGCGAATACAAAGGTCAGTTGATTATAAATTATTCATGGGGTGATCAGGATGGTACCGAGTTTCTGGCCGAAGCTTATTATGATGGTACGATGGAAGAGTTCCTAAAAGGGTGGTTTCCTGAATGAATCGATTCATTTAAGCTGATACGCAATTATGGGGAAGTTCAACGAAATATTATGGATCATGTTAAAATGGATAGCCCGAAGTATTATTCCAATTATTGGTATGATACTAATTACTTTCGGTCCGGTTTTTTGTCAGGAAGTATTATATCGAAATCCCGGATTACCTGTCGAATTGAGGGTTTCAGATTTATTAAATCGGATGACCCTGGACGAGAAAATTGCCCAGATGACAATGTTGTCATTACGTAAATTAGAGTTTGATGAAAACGGGGAAATAACAGAGGAATCTCTCAAAAAACTTTTTAAAGGTGAAAGTATTGGTTGTCTTGAAAGTCCAAGAATTCATGTTGAAGACATTGCAAAACTTTCGGAAGCTGCTGATAGTTACCTGAGAGAAGAAACAAGGCTTGGCATTCCCCCTATTCAAATAGCTGAATGTTTACACGGTTACCTGGCTTTTGGTGCAACAATATTTCCCCAGGCAATTGGTTTAGGTAGTACATGGAATCCTGAATTAATCAGGAAAATGGGAGAAACAATTGCTACCGAAGCAAGCCTAACAGGAGTCGATCAGGCATTGGCTCCGTTATTTGATTTGGCCAGGGATCCCCGGTACGGTAGGGTTGAGGAATGTTATAGTGAAGATCCTTATTTAGTAGCAGAAATGGGGAAAGCTTACGTTGTAGGGATGCAAGGGGAACCGGAGCTTACACAAAAAAATATTCCTGAAAATCATTTGATATGTACAGCCAAACATTTTGTTGCCTATAGTACCCCTTTTGCAGGGATTAATCTGGGACCGGTTGAAGTGGGAGAAAGGGAGTTGCGGAGTTTACACCTTTATCCTTTTGAAAAGGCAATTAAAGAAGGGAATGTGTATTCTGTTATGCCTTCTTATAATGAAGTGAATGGGATACCGTTGCACCGAAATCGTTTCATGTTACGGGATGTGTTACGGGATGAATACCATTTTAATGGATATGTTTTCGCTGATTATGGTGCAATTAATATGTTGGAGTCTTTCCATAAAACTACGGCAAGCAAATCGGAATCAGCTTTGCAGGCTTTACAGGCCGGAGTTGACCTGGAAGCTCCCAGCCCATCTGCATACCCAAACCTTAAAAAATTAGTTGAGGATGGTGAGGTGGATGTTGAATTGATTGATGAAGCGGTAAAAAACATTCTGACAGTTAAGTTTAAAGCTGGTTTATTTGACAAACCATATTTTAAACCGGAACAAGTTTCTGATAAAATTCATACGACAGAATCAAAGCGATTGGCACAAGATATAGCTGAAGAATCAATTGTATTGTTGAAAAATGAAAATAAAACTTTACCACTGAATTTGTCCGCATTGAATTCAATTGCGGTTATCGGGCCTAACGCTGACCAGGTACAATATGGAGATTATAGTTGTACAAAAGATAATGCATCGGGAGTGACAATCCTGGAAGGATTGAAAAAACGAATGCCCCGGAATATTAAAATTAATTATGCCAAAGGATGCGGGATTACGGAAAGAGATACTTCCGGATTTGAGGAAGCTTTAAAAGTCGCAAATGAGTCTGACCTTGTAGTTCTGGTTGTGGGAGGTACCAGTAAAATATTATCCGGTATTGGTTGGGGAAAGGAAAATCCAAACGATTATGCAACATGTGGGGAAGGATTCGACCGTTCTGATTTAAAACCTCCGGGAGTCCAGCCACAGCTAATCAAAGCAATTCACAAAACAGGGAAACCAGTAATATTGATATTAATAAACGGTAGGGCTTATGATTTGAGTTGGGAGGATAAAAATATCCCCGCAATACTTGAAGCATGGTATCCGGGAGAACAAGGAGGAAATGCGATTGCAGGTATTTTATCAGGAGATATATGTCCTTCCGGAAAATTATCGGTATCATTCCCGCAAAGTGTAGGACATGTCCCTGTGTTTTACAACTACAAACCATCCGGCAGAGGCTATTACCATAAACCAGGCTCGGTGGATAAACCTGGACAGGATTATGTATTTAGTTCAACCGAACCACTTTACCCTTTTGGATATGGCTTAAGTTATACAAAGTTTGAGTATTCGGATTTGAAGATAGTAAACAGATCTCTGACTGAAAACGATACAATAAAAGTAGCAGTTAAAGTTAAAAATATTGGAGGTTTTGAGGGCAAAGAAGTTGTGCAGCTTTATTTCAATGATTTAGTGAGTTCTGTCACTACACCGGTAAAAGTTTTGAAAGGTTTCAAGAAAATTAACCTGAAGCCATCAGAAATAAAAACAGTCAGGTTTGAAATTCCATGCAACGAGCTGGGACTTTGGAACGAAGATATGGATTATGTAGTTGAACCAGGTGAATTTGAGATAATGGTTGGAAGTTCTTCTGAAGACATATTTACAAAGGATTTTATTTACATAAAATGATACATGTTGTCCATATGGTAAAACTTGATAGAAGGGTTAAACATGTTAATTTCCATAACATTTCCTTTAATCCGATACTACATAATAATTTTTTAAAAGAGATTAATATACATACACCATTATTAGATAAGAAAAATAGTTGTTGAAAATTATGTCAATTATGAATGAGTTATCTGACTTCAGAAATATATATTTTAAAAACCTTACAGAGTCGGTTATCCCTTTTTGGATGAAATATTCACCTGACTGGGAACATGGTGGCACCTTTTCATGCCTTGATTGCGATGGAGATATTTACGATACTAAAAAATATATCTGGCTAACCGGACGATCAGCATGGATGTTTTCCCGTCTGTATAATGAATTTGAAAAAGACCCTCAATATATTGAAATAGCGAAACTGGGGATTAAATTCCTGGAGAATTATGGTAAAGATGAAAAGGGAAGATATTATTTCTCAATCACACAGGAAGGTAACCCCTGGTTCTATCAACGAAAACCTTACGGTGCTGTTTTTGCTATGCTTGCCTATCTCGAATATTTTAAAGCAACCCAACAAGAGCATTACAAAGTCGAAGCCGAAAACCTTTTTTGGGAAGTTAAATGTTGGATTGATGATGATTCGAAACTGGGAAGGCCAAAAATGAGTGGCGTACCATCAGTGAGTAACCTGGCTAACGTAATGGTAATGGCAAGTATGGCAATCGAATTGGCATCAGTTGATCCGGATACTAAATACTTTGAAATAATGAAAAAGGCTTTGGGAGATTGCAAGTTGCATTATCACCCCGTTTTAAAAATATTTATGGAAAACGTGCCTTACGATACAAGTGTAGTGGTAAGCCAATGGCCTGAAGGCCGGCTCTTTAACCCAGGACACTCCATAGAAGTTGCCTGGTTTATTCTTCAATTATTAAGGTATGTACCAGATAATGAAATGCAGACTATAGCCATGGATGTATTAGAAGGCAGTCTTAATTTTGGATGGGATAAAGAATATGGTGGATTGTACTATTTTATGGATATTGATGGACATCCAACTTTACAACTTGAATCATCGATGAAACTTTGGTGGCCGCATACCGAAGCGATATATGCATTAATTATGGCTTATGGATTAACCAATGATAAAAAATGGCTGGATTGGTTACATCTGGTACATGAATATACGTTCTCCCATTTTGTCGACTGGAAAAATGGCGAATGGTTCGGCTATTGCGACAGACAGGGTAACTTAACTCATACTTTGAAAGGTGGAAATTACAAAGGATTTTTTCATGTTCCCAGAGCATTACTTTTCAGTATACAGGAAATCGATAAAATTAAGGGAATCAGAAATCCTGATTTTTAATTTCTATTAAAACGAAAATATGTATAACAACAAAAATATCTCAGAAAGTATTTGGTACTTGTTTTTGATTTGCTTTGTGGCATCTCTAGGTGGATTGTTGTTTGGATTCGATACTGCTGTAATATCCGGTACAGTGGGCAAAGTAGAAATTCAGTTTTCCCTATCGAAGCTCGAAGTTGGATGGTTTACAAGTTCAGCTTTGATAGGATGTATATTAGGAGCTATTGTACCGGGGTTTAATAATTTTCTATTTTCTCATATTATATTCAAATTCATTCTCTTCATTTTTTAAGTGCAAAATCCCGGGAGTAAATCTTAACTCCCGGGAAGCCTTATTGCCCACGGCAATAAAGGGATCTAACTAAACGAACAACTATGTGCTGTATGTGTCTGTTATTATATTTTCTTCTAAGATTAAACATCGGATATTTTTAAACAAGTTATCGATTCCTTGTTATGATCATTTATTTTTTCGAATCCAATTTAATCTTTTCTCATGCATAGGAATCCAGAAGCGAGTATCTATTGAAGTTTATAATGTTTAACATCACTATCTTCAGAATGATTTCTGATAAAATCAACTCTCAGTACAAAATTCATGAAACTTTATCATAGATTCTATTCTTTGATAATCAAGTTCTTCAACCCAGTTTATTTTTTCTTTAAATGATAAATGGTCTATTTCTAAAAATGGACAATCTTTATTCCTGTTTCTTTTTGGGCACTGATATGCTAATGAGTATATATATGTCTTCACCTAACAATCTTTGATTTTATTAACGATAATTATTCGATCTGTATAATTCATTTAAATAACCTTCATTCTTTCGATCCTTCTATTCAGGGTTCTAATTCTTTAAGTAAAACATTAAATTATTATATAAACCATTTACAACCTTCATCTTATGAATTTCACATTTCAACTTCTTTCCCAATAGATGTTAGATATAAATTCCATAACTATATGCTTGTCGTTATTCAAGCTTTATCTCTATTTCTTCAGGAGCATCATAAATTGTCATAATTTTTCCTGTTGACATTTTTTCATGTGTAATATTAATTATACCGTAAGGTGTTGGGAAAGATCCTTTGACCCATTTAAGATCACCTAAATGCGGTTGAATCAATATCTTCTTACATCCTGGCTCCAATATATTTACACCAAGTATGTATTGCGTTAACCAACTTGTAGGTCCTGATGCCCATCCGTGACAAAGACTGTGTCGGAATTGCTTGTAACAGTAACCTCCATAGGTTTGGTGAATATCAACTTTACCTTCAGGTACCATCTCATCAATTCTGGCCGCATTTTCCAACCAGGTAATATCAAAATCTTCCCAGAAAGTTGTAGCACCCAAATCGAGCATAGCTCCCCAATATTCACGAATATTATCGATAGCTCCCTGATAATCGCCTGCCATAGCCCGGGCAATAAGCATATAATATCCGTAAAAAGTTGACATTTTTTGTACACCCTCTTGAGCAAGTATCTGACTGTTTGCCTTGTCGGGACTCACTAAACCCGACATGGCTAACAACGCTGCAGCCTGTTTTGAATCAGCCAAAAGAGGAACATGTTTCTTTAATTTTTTGACTGTTTTTTTACAAAATTTTGTCATTTCCTTGTCTCCCAACATTTCACATAAATCAGCGCCTGCATTAAATGTCATCACCATCATCGACTGTAAGCCTGCATGAATCGCGTCTTTATTTTTACTGGACGGCCAATCTAAAAAACGATCTCCATCCAGAATCTCCATTCCATTCTCGTCAATCTTAGAATATAAAAGCTGCAATAATCCTGCGATGTATTCTTTTTGTTCTTTGAGATAATCCAGATTTCCATGGTAATAATACCAATCGCGCTGAATGAGTAGCCACCACATAGAATATGAACTAATTCCATTCATCCAGTTTGGTAACGGCGTCAAATCGCGGGCAAGATCAAGGCTTTTCTGTACCACTTCGTTGGCTCCAAAAACCGAATTAATAGTCATAACTTCGGGGTGCATATCTCCAACCCACACAAGACGATCACGTTTTATGCCGTCCCACAAATAATCCTGCATATTTAAATGAACCGTATAAGCTCCCGTCATCCAAATTTTATTAAGTCGCTCATCGTTACAGGAAAAAGAGCCAAGGTAAGGAATATCACGGTACCTGAAGATCGCATTTACTTCTTTCAACTCGATTTCTGTAGAATCACCTAGCAAATCGATCCGCACAAAACGGAAGCCCGTATTTCCTACTTCTAATCTTCCCAACCATGGTAGTTGAACAATAAAATCACGAATGGCATGGTCGTTGGTAGCTCCATCAATTCCAACTTCACTCATTGTTTCACTTACCGACTCCCCAAAACGAATACGTACATGTCCTGCTGGCTTTTGATTATTTATGGTCGTTATTATTTCAATTCCACCATGTATCTCTGCCCCAAAATCAAGAACAACCCCTGAGTTCGTACTATCATCATTAACAAGCTTCAGATATTCCCCGGTGTTTAAATCGGCCTGTCCCTTACCAGGCTTCAGAATGCTTTCGGCATCAACTACCTTTGTTCCTGTTTCGTCAGACTTCCAGACAATACGTGTTGGACTTAAAAATTTTTGCGTTAAGGTGGTTGTTCGAATTGATTGGTTGACACCTTCCAAAACAGGTGGCACCTGCGATTTGACACTTATTGATAAACTTATAAAAAATAAAATGAGTAAAATTCTGATGTTCATTGTCGTGAAATTTTATGCTTTTTTATGCATTCATTAACCTGTCTTTATTCTTTATTTGAAAACATATTTCTCCTGTAACGTATTGCCAACGCCCCCACACCCGAACACAATTCTCTATTTTTCAGGTGCTTAACTTTATATAAATATTATTCTGCTTGGTGTCTCTATTATCGAATTATGTTTAAGTAATACTTATAAATTCATACATGAAGTATTTTATTTAAATCGCATTTATATAAATATGAAAGCCCCCTAAAACTCCATTTAGTTATTCATCATGTATAATGTTACAGGCCCCAGCAATCCATTATCCCTAAGTGGAAAATCTTTTGACGGACCTTTTATTGTCCATGTTTTGCGTTTCTCTTCTACTTGTCCGGCATCATAAACGAGCCGGTTAAACCAGGAGCTTGTTACTTCAATTTTAAGTTCATTTTTTCCTTGTTTTATGGCTTCAGAAAGATCTAAACGATATGGTGGTGACCAAAGTGTTCGTAACTCTTTTCCATTGAGCGATACAAGGGCAATCATTTCCACTTTTCCCAAATCAAGGATATAATCGGTTTGGAGTTTTACTTCATCAATATCAAAAGAAACAGAATAAGTAGCTGACCCTGAGAACGCCTTCCCTTCAGAAGATATTTCCAAATCTTTCCACGCTTTCAAACCATCGAGTTGAACGTTTTCAGGAGCTCCCCAACCTGCCGGAAATGAAAGTTGCCAATCGTTATTAAGTTTGACAAATGTATTTTTCACGACCGTATTTGAAATTATTTCATCCTTTTGCTTTTTAGAGTCTTCCCGGAATACAACAAAACATGAACCTGCTTGAGCCAAATCCAGCTCAACGACGCTGCGATTATTTTCATTGCGCGTTTTCACAGGTGTAATTTTACCGGTCAGCGGATCCCATAATTCTGCATTTCCCTGAGTTTTAAAACTCAATTCTCCATTATATGCTTTTCCCGCAGGAGCACACACAAAGTACCAGTCGTCACCTTTTACTGAACGGTGTATCCACAGTGCGTCGCCGCCGGTTACATCAGGGACTAAATTCAATGTTTTAACCGCCTCAAAAATGGTTTTTCCTGAAATCACCTTCCCTTTACCGACTTCTCGTTCTCCTGAATCATTCTGATTATCACCCCAGATTTTACGGACAGCAAGATCAAAACGTTGTTGTGCATTATTTTTGTCTTTCAGTGTAGCCAAACTTTTAGGAGCGTTTCCAACAATAGTTGCGCCTTTCTCAACTAAGTCAACTATTTTTTCCAGAGTTTCAGTCAACATTCGCTCATTATCAGGCAACCACAACAATCGGTAAGAAAGTCCTTCGGGCGTAAAAATGTTTCCGTTTTCCACAGAAAGCCTGTTGATTAAAATATCAGGATTACAATAATCGTATTTAAATCCGCCAGGGAAAGGCGCATTCTGATCAGGTTTATGGTTAAGTTCATCCCCCAGATACCAGAGCACATCGGAAACAGGTTTCCCCCTTTCTAGAAGGTAATTGCATCTGGAAAGGTAATTGACAAATTCAGGCATGTGTTTCCACCAGGTTTGTCCGCGTAAAAAAGGAGTTCCGATACCAGAGCCAAACGACGTTCCCGGTGGTAAAAAATCGGTGCGCGGATTGTGCGTATAAGTATGAAACACCTGATGAGTTACGCCATCAACAGCCTTTATATTTGCAATTTCTTTCAGCATGGAAAGGTGTTCGTCCCAGGTTAATTCAAACGAAGTAAAAGCTTCGGCAGCAATCCGTGGCTTGCCATATAAACGAGCTGCAGAAACGGTAGGTTTTATGGCTTTAAAATTTGATGAACCGACAAAATTATCGGAAAGTGGTTGCCAGTATTCACACATGGGAACATCAGCATATTTGAAGTATTCCATAATGTCGGCAGGAAAAACATCTCCCGCAGCCGTTTCGTAAGCAACCGTTAAACCATTTTGTTTGGCCAATTCGGCCATTCTTCCATAAAATTTATTGGCGTATAAATCTCCGATAGTAGAACGCCAGTCGAGCAAAAACTGTGAAGTGGTCTCCTGATCGTTTATCACATAACCAAACACAGCCGGCAGCCATTTTCGCAAAGCATATCCAGAAATACTGTCGAAATCGCTTTCCATGGTTTGTGTCCAGGTTTGTGTTTTACACTCCCAACTATCGAGCAGCATTCCATTTAGCAAACCTCCCGATAAAGAGCCATCAATTAGCCGGCCAATATAACCGGGAAAATGGGAATTGGGGCCAATCTCCGACAGCTTGTTACACTCCCAGCCCGTCCCTTCCGGTGGAGCCGGGGCATTTTTCTGCCCTGTATTCACGTGTCCGATCCGAAGAATTGTCCACTGACCTGCCGGAGCATCCCATTTCAAATACCCGTTTTTGTCCATCTTTTCAGAAATATCCAGAATCTGAGATGCATCAACAAAAGCTTTGGTTGATTGATCAGGGTGTTCACTTCCCCGCACCAATCCACGAAGTGTCCAGCCTGCTTCCGCTTCCCAGTTATTCTTCCGGGCGGCTGACAGGAAATCCAAAGACGTTAACGTCATTGCATGTTTATTCTGAATATTTATCCGATAAGTTTGCGCATTTTCAACTTCGGAACATGCCAATGAAATAAGTTTATAATCCTGCCAGTTTGATGCAGGCATTTCAACATTAAAAATTTCTTTAGTCTTATTTTCAGGAAGAAAAGCCTGTATTTGAACACTAACGCCAGGATCGTAAGCCCAGTTTGGATCAAAACCACGTACCGGAGAAAACTGAACCGTTCGAATGATTACTGAAGAAGGGAAACTCACCTCCACCCAATGCGATTGCCCATATGAAACCGGTGCCAGGTTTAACTTATCTATTTTACCCTCAAAAAAATCTTTCCAGGGAACCTCATCTCCACTTTTTATTGATTTTGGAATTAGTTTGACGTCAGAATCTCCCAATGGCGTTGGAAAAGCCAAAACTGCAACATCTTTATAATCCCTCCACTCCTCTTCACTTGACTCAGGAACGGGTAAAACCATATCAAACGTGCCTTCTGATACATTGGATCGACTATAAACCAGGTGGCGCATTGCATTCTCCGGCTCAATCCACGGTCCGCCTGACATGGCCCAGCCCGGACAATTTTGCATGGTAAAACGCAATCCAAGTCGCTGACATTCCTCCGCAGTAAACTTTACAGCATCGTCCCAGTTTGGACTTAAACAGGTGATCTGATCGTCAACACCCGGCCATGGACCGCCAAACTGCCCGTGAAACAGCTGAATACCCGAAATACCTGCTCCGGCAATGGCTTCCAAATCGGCTGTTATTCCTTCTTTCGCCACATTTCCGCCAATAAAATGAAACCAGGTTTCCGGGTGATACACTTTGGGTGGTGATAAAAACAATTTCTCATCAACATTTCCAAGAGGACGGTTTAACTCTTCTTTAGAAGGGATTATTGGGGTTTGTTCCCGCCCTAATCGGGAACAAGCAAGTATGCAAAATATACTAGATAATAAAATATAAAAATACTTCCAAGTCATTTTTTTATATGAATGATTAATTCCTTATTTTATCAATTGTTCCTTATTATAACCTTAAATATTTTACTATTCATTTTCGCAGTTTGATGTTGCTAATTGAATCCGCAAAAAATAAGGTAACCCGCCAAGCGGGACAGTAATTTTATAATGCAAATCATTAATTTCATTTTCAAATTTTAAATACCTAAGCTACCATTTAATCTTAGCTACTTTTATTATAGTTTCCCTATCTTTTGATTTAGAATCTTTTGGAGAAACTGCCGTTGTTACCCAACTTTCGTTTTCATTAATATTGGTTATCCCAAAGTTCCCAACATCTCCACCATTTGATGGGATGGGGAGCACAATCTTTTCTGTTTCTTTAAAAACAGTAAAATTTTTAAGATCCACTTGCGCAATAAATAAGGGAGCCCTATTGCGAAATATATGGTCGTTTTCAGCTCCTTTCCTTGTATAAACTAAAAATAATCCATGAGGATTTGAAATCCAATGTTGTTGTGTATTGTACGAGCCCAATAATGACCCATCCGAAAGGATCCATTCCTTAAAAGGTTCAAAGCTATAAACCATCACTGCTTTTTGCAACATAAGTACTATTATTAGCCCTCATTGTTAAATAAAAGGAACCTCCATATTTGCACAGGGATGGTTCAAATAATCCACGCCCTTCCTGAATAGCTAATACCGAACCATGTTTTTTATAATTTAATATTTTTCCATCGTAAGAACATTTAATTACCGTTGAAACGTAATATCCGTTTCTTTTATATCGAATAGGAAGCAAAATATCTCCAATGGGCAAATCAACTCTTTGTGTACATCCGGCATTAGCTTCAACAAAATCATCACCATTATCCAACTTTTCAGGTAATTCAATTTTTTTTAGCTGCGACCAACTACTTTTATACGGATAATAGGCAGCGTAGGCAATTTCCTGCATGTGTTCTATATCTGCCCGCTTATTTTTATTTTCTGGAAGCTTAGTATTTTGAGCTTCTGAAAAAAATGATTTGCCGGTACAAAGGATAGTTTGGGTATTTTGGTGCCAGTCTGGTGTAACATCTCCAAATGATCTTATCAAATCATTTAATATAAATAGTTTTTCAAGTTCCCCTATTTTGTAAGGCCGGCTCCATTGCCCTTTCCTGCTTTCTTTTCTCATTTGATACAAATCCCCATATGAGTGAATCCCATATCCGTGAATGGATTGGGTAATCAAAAATCCAGTATCTGGTCCATGGGGGATTATGGCTGATCTTGCCGGCAAAAAGAGGCTCTCTTTTGACTTGTAAATTGTTTCAACGGTCATTTCACGCGGAGGATTTAACCGAGTATCAATTTTACTCTTTTGTCCGTGGCAAGAATAGTTAATATTGAAAAGAACCATCAAAATAAAAGTGGTTTCAAATAATTTAAAATTTCCCGTAACCCTATTATTCATATCAATCCTATATTATGACCTTAATCTTTTATGTAGTTTGATGCTGCTTATTGAATCCGCTCAAAATAAGACAACCTGCCCAGCGGTACATCAATTTTATATTCTTTGCCTCCGGCGTACTCCTTCCCCTCATCCGATTTCCACATACCTTTTGGTAAAATCACGGTTCGTGTGTTGCCACTTTTTACCATTGGGGCTACTAAAATTTGCCCCCCCAACATAAACTGGTCGTTAACCAATTCATATCCCTGGCCAGGGAAATAATATTCAATATTACTTATAATTGGTTTTCCCGTTTGTGCGGACTTGCGGGCAAGTTCCAGTATTGCAGGTGTGAACTTCATGCGTATATCCACTGCTTTTTTAACTGCATCCATGTGCTCCTTGTCCAATATCCTCCAGGGTGCCACAGAAAACTGCATCATAGGCATCAGGGCATGGATTTGGGCTGAACGTACCACTAACTCCTGATCTATATTATTTGAAGCAAAAGTGCTTAACAACCCTCCTCCTATCATATCTGGGCAGGAAAAGGTATAGCCCATTAAACCTGCTGCAACCATGTGGGGGATCAGTTTCTGTACGTCCCCCCAGTCCTGCCTTTTATCCACAAGCCTTTGCACCAAAGGCTGCCCCCCCCTTTTCCAGCAGGCGCGGTATTCATTCAAAGGGTATTTCAAACCAAACTGGGTATATAGGATGCAATCCTTGTTAGGTGTATCTCCTGCCATCGTCAAGGCAGTGGATGGGTAGAATTGCATATCAGCTGCATCGAATTTGAAGCCGTCTATCCCGTATTTTTCTACTAAATAATCAAGCCTGGAATTAAACCATATTACGGCCTCAGGATTAGAAAAGTCAAGCTCTGCAGAAACACCGTTCCACCACCTTATCATAGCAGGAAGGGAAGCTTTTTCCCAATTTGTCCCCTCATTTGTTTTTTCTAAAAGGAATGCTTTCTTCCTTTTCAGTTCATTGTAGATCATTGCCTGGTCGGCACTTACAAAAGGGCAAACCCATAACATTACTTTAAATCCTAAGCGGTGCAGCTCATCAACCATTTTCTTGGGATCCGGGAAGCGCCCGGGATGGAAATCCCATAACCCATAATCCTCCTGCCACGTATCGTCTATCATAAAAACCCCGGGTGGTAATCCGTTGTCAATGATGGCGTTTGCATATTTCAGTACATCTTCCTGGTTATGGTTGTAGTTTAGCTCAATCCACGTATTGTATTGGGGGCATGAAAACATCAATTCATCCGGCATTTTACCCGATGCAGGGAAAAAAGTTTTTGAGGCATATTCCCGGGCTTCAGGCAGGGTACTCCCCTCCCGTCCTGTTTTTATCCCTTTATTGCTATGTATGATAGTAAGCTGCCCTCCTTTTACTTCAAATTTGTATGGCTCTTCGCTCCAAACATATAGCCCTTTATTGCTTAAAATTAACGGCTGTAATTGGTTATAACAATTGTTGGCATAAAAGTCAAACCGGCAGGAGTCAGACAATGGCATGGTATGGGCTTTTGCAATTGCCCCATACCAAATTTCCTCTCCCTTCAATAAAGGGATGGTAAACATTTTTGAATTTTTCAGATTTGAGCAAGCACCCAAAATTATAAGGGTGCAAATACTTAATATGTTGATTGTTTTTTTCATTTCAATAAATATTCTTTTGATAAATCAACAACCGAATTGAATTTGCATTAATTGCAGCCAAAGCTTCAACTTTTTCAGAACCAATTTCGTAAGCATTTATTAGTCGATATCCTTTAACGGCAATCTGAAAATCATTTTCAATATCCAGACTTTTATTCCACACAATAACACCTAACTTTTCTCCATTTAGAAATCCTTTAGCTATTATATCATCCCCTTTTATCGCAATACCTTCCTGATCAATAAAACGCCCATTCCTAAAAAATTCAGCGTGCTTATTCTGAAACTCAATTAATGAATGTACATAGGTTGCTGACTCTTCTGCTGTGTATAGTTTTAACATATTAAGGTTAGGTGGATCAACAACATTTGCATAATCTTCTTTCGTCACTTTATTATTTAAAATGTATTTCTTGTCGCCGGGATACCGAACTTCAATTTCATGGCGCATTCCATAAACAGCAGCGAAATTTGCTTCTGTTTTTGTCAACATCGGATTGGCGTTACGCTGTGTTGTAACCAATTCAGGGAACGTGTATCGAAATAATTCCGGAAATTCTTTGCGCCATTCAGCTGTTCCTATTCCGCATCCGTGAAAATAATCTACACTTTGAATATTCACATCTGTTGAAGATTCTGTCATTACAATGAAATCCGGATTAACCGCTTTTACTTTCCTATTAACTTCGGATAATAATATTTGCCTGAAATTGGCATCACTTTCTCCGGGAGAATGGTCATGACTTTTTGAAAAACATAAATCAGGCTTTAGCACACCTAATTGATCATATAGAATTCCATCGGCTCCTAATTTTACGGCCTGCATCCCTAAATCAATCATTGTTTTGCGCCACAATTCAGAGCCGTTACATGCCTGAGCGAAAATGACAGGAGTTGCATTTTTTTGTTTGATATAAAACTGGATATCCGGTCGCATATTTTTATCAAGCAAGATAGTTTCAATCCCGTTAAGCCTGTAAAAATCAGTGGATGTATCCATAATCTTTGCATTAGCATATAAAATAATTTTTATCCCTCTTTCGTGTGCCTTTTTAATTGCTTTTTTCAATTCTTCACGACCTCCCATTAAATTATCTGGAGGGAAATTAGGATAAAGATGATCGTGACCACCTGCAGCCCAGCCAAAAAGGCCAATCGTGCCCAGATTAAATTGTTGAGCAATATTGCATAATTTGTCAATATCCCTATAATTCCAGATTACTTCTTCATTTTGTTGCTTTAGGATTGCCAACAACCATCCTGAGTTGTTTGTCACCCATCCGGGAGCTGAAAATGGCTTAAAATGCATATCATACCAATTTCTATAAAACCGGGCTGCATTATACCATTGTCCTTTGTACAGCTTAACCATTACATCAGGGATTTTATATTTATTTCTATATAATGGTGTTGTAATACTTGTCCTGAGTATTTTGTCCGATTTCACATAAGAAAGATTCAGTTTTTTCGTAGCCTGTAAAGAATCATGACAGCCAATATACAAACCGGTATTTTCACAATTTACAGAAAACCATGGCATACATGTTCCCTGAACACTGGGGTACCATAATTTTTTATCACCGAATTTTTCTGAAATTTTTATATATTCTCCCAGGCCCGCCGGCCAAAAGATACTTTTATTCTTTTTTTCTCCAGGCATAATTTCAGTAAGCCTGGGATATTCCAATTCTTTGATTAACCACTCTTCTGAATTGCATTTTAGCCAACCGGAAAAACAGAAGGCGTCATCTTTTAATGAGATAATAAAGTTAGCATCTACCTCAACGGATTTATCTCCTACCAATAACTCATTTATTTCAAAACAAATAGCATCTACTCCACTACTTATGGAATAAATCTTTAAAGGTGAAATGTAATATTCTTTATTGTCACTATTATTTATTAAGCCTATTTTCCACAAATCATCAATCGGAGTCCGAGCAATTACAGACTTTCTTCCATTTTGAACTATTTCTAAAATTCCCTTTTTATTAATCGAAAGTGTTGCATTCTTGGTTTTTAATGTAAATGTTCCATCAAAAGCAGAACACGGTACTACCGAAAACCAAACTAAACCCAGAACGATACAAAAAATTGCCTTTTTCATATTTAAAATCGTATGCTTTTTATTAACATAAAGTAGTCATATAATTAAAATCTCGAAATTTAATATTTAAATGATGTTCTACACAGCATAAAAGCGAGAAGCTAAGCTATTATTGATAACGACTTCTCGCTTTTACTATCTAACTAATAACCTTCATTTTGATCATCAACAGTAAGACTATTGTTGGCCTCAATTTCTGCAGCAGGAATTGGCAAAAATCTTGCATTAGGTCTTACATCTTTACCCATATCTTTCAATATCTGCGGGAACTTTCCTATTCGCATTAAATCAAAAAGTCGTTTGCCTTCAATAACGAATTCATAACTTCGCTCCCGGATAACAGAATCCCTAAAAGAACTTGCATCCAATCCTGTTTGTAAGTCAAATTCTGAAATCTCGTTGACAGGTTGGGCATAGCCTCTCCTTCTTACCATATTAAATGCATTATATGCTTCTTGGGTAGGACCATTATTTGTCTGAGAGAGGGCTTCTGCATACATTAACAAGATATCTGCATACCTGTAAATAATTGGATTATTAGGCGAATACCCCACACCTTTTTCATCAGGGGCATTCCATTTACCGTAGGCCGGATATGGCCGGGATGTTTCTCTTACATTCCCAATTGTACCATCTCTTTTTAAATATTCCTCATATACTGTATAGGCCTTCCGGGGATCGTTGTCGCTCCAGTTTACCCATATATCAGACTGTTCATCAACTTGCCAAACCTGTGCACCATTAGCACAATTTGCATTTTCAGTACCACCTGCATGTGCGAAACTGGCAAACCAGTTACAATAATTGATACCATCAACAACAATTGGATAGATAATTTCACTATTATTTTCGTTATCTAAAGAAAAAATATCCTTGAAATTACTTAAAAGTGAATAATTACCGGAATCGATTATTTCTTTGGCTTTAGAAGCCGCCTTCACCCATTCTTCTCTCGTCAATAAAACATCTGTAAACAAGGCTTTTGCTGCTCCATTTGTAACTCTGCCATATTCACTTGAAACTCTCGTTTGAGGAAGATATTCCTCGGCAAATTCGAGATCTTCAACAATGCTTCCATAAATTTCATCGATTGATGCTTTAGGACTGTTGGCTTTGACTTCCGTATTAACCAAGCTCAGGCTTAATGGAACTTCTCCCCATAATCGGACAAGGATAAAATACATACTTGCACGAATACACCGCGCTTCAGCAATCAATGAATTTCTTTCAGCTTCATCTATATCTACGTCAGGGATACGCTCAATACAAACATTCGCCCGATTAATAACGCTGTAGATGCCTCCCCAAAGTTCTTTCAGATATGCATGATCATCTCCAATGTTAAAATTATCAATACATATAAATAATGGATTTCTATGAATTGTTGATTGATCGTCAAGCAAATGTAAGAAATCCCAATACCAGCGCTCGTACACTTTGTTCCTCTCAACAAGGCCGTTATAAACACCAACGATAGCAGCTTCTGCGTTATCCGCATTAGTATAAAAGTTTTCTGCTGCAAGAAACGAATAGGCTTCTTCTTCTAAATAATCATCGCATGAGGAAGCTCCAAGCAGAATACTGATTATAAGAATACTTTTAAACTTCTTTATTATGCTAATTAAATTTTTCATGATCTCAATTAAAAATTAATATTTATTCCACACGTAATTGTTTTTACAGAAGGGTAAGCCCCATAATCAATTCCTTTCTTCAAATTAGAACCACTGAATGAACTAACTTCAGGATCATAACCTGAATATTTAGTCAGCGTAAATAGGTTTTCACCACTTAAATAGACCATGGCACTTTTTATCCAATCAATCTGGTTAAATGATAAATCATACGAGATGCTAATGGTTTTTACCCTAAAATAAGAAGCATCTTCAAAAAAACGATCTGATATTAACGGGCTAACATTAGATAATCTTGGATATTTTGCATTTACGTCAGGATTATCAACAGAATAATGATCCTTTACTTCAGTCATTTGGTTTCCATTCCTTGCAAATGAATCTCCAATTGAAAATTTTGTCGCATTGAATATTAACCCACCCTTAGAGCCTTGTAGGAGTGTGTGAAAACTTATTCTTTTATACCTGAGATTTAAATTACCTCCATAAATAAAATCAGGATAAGGGCTACCAAGAATAACCTTATCATCTGAATCGATTAAACCGCTATTATTAGTATCAACATATTTTTGATCACCAGCCTTTGCTGTTGGCTGAATACTTCCATCGGTTTGATCGCTATCCCACAATCCATCTTCTTTATACCCCCAGAAGGAGGACAAAGGATATCCTTCTTTAATAATATTAACATATGTATCTATGGGTGAATTAAATGAACCTGCAAAAAATTGTCCTGTTGATGTGGCAACTTTGAGTACTTTATTCCGGTTTAAAGAAAAATTAGCTCCTATTGCAAAAGACCATTTATCATTTTCAACAATATTTGAATTCATGGCAAATTCCACACCTTCATTTTTCATGTCACCAAAATTTTTCAGTAATGAACCGTAACCTGAAGAAAGGGCTAATGGTACTGATGCCAAGAGGTCATTGGTTTTTTTATGGTAATAATCAAAAGTCAGAACTATTTTCTGATTTAGGCATCCAAAATCAAAACCGGCATTAAATTGTTTTGTGACCTCCCATTTTAAATCAGCATTTGGCATTGATGAAGGAACAAATCCAATATATCGATCTTCATTTTCTCCTAAAAGAGCAGAAACTGTGCTAAGACTTGACAACGAATTGTAAAGACCTATTTCCTGGTTTCCTGTTGTACCGTAACTTGTCCTTAATTTGAGATTACTAATAAAAGATAGGTTTTTTATAAAATTTTCTTCTGACATCCTCCAGGCAAATGCACCGGAAGGAAAAATTCCCCACTTATTATTTTCACCTAACCTTGAAGACCCATCTGCACGTGTTGTTACAGTGAAAAGATACTTGTTTTTATGTATGTAGTTAATCCTTCCTAACCACGAAAGCATTGTATATTTTGTTTTGGAAGACCCAGGAGTTGTAATAGTGCCCCCCGATGATAATGAGTTTGTAAGCAAATCATCAACAACAAAATCTTCTGCTCCTGCATTAAATCTCATGCTAGTCCCTCCTTCCATTGTAAATCCAGTTGTAATATTCAGTTCGTGCTTACCACCATAATTCTTTTTGTACGACAGGATATTCTCATTTAGATACTGATAAGAGTTGGATTCGCTTATGCTTGCTATACCACTAGGACTATTAAGCATAATTCTTTTTATATAAGTGTCGCTTCTGGTATTTGAGTATCGTCCACCCAGGCGTATACCAAATGTAAGCCCGTCAAAAATATTAAACTCTAAATTTGTATTTCCATTAAAATTGTTGCCTATAGAATGATTGTAAAAGCCATCAATAACAGCTTTCGGATTATCCCAGATAGGTTCTGATGTTGCGAGTGTGCGAACCGGATAGTAATCCCCATTTTCATCGTACACAGGAGCTATCGGATTCATAACAAGTATCCGATATACCAAGCCATTAGCATCTGTTGAGATATTTGCTTTATTATTTATGGCGTGTGATGCAAAAATGCTTGTTGATACATTAATCCATTTTGATACCTTATTATCCAGATTCACTCTAATGCTTCCGATTGAGTAATATGAATTATCGATAATTCCTTTTTGGTTGGCGTAATTACCGAAAATCCCGTATTTGTTCATTTCGTTTCCTCCCGTTATTGATAAATTATAATTCGATGACGGAGCCAACCGGAAAGCAACATCCTGCCAATCTGTGTCTCCAGGTAGATTATTTATGTCGTAATATGGTGAAACACCAATATTATTTGCTTTTTCATTTGCAAATTCAGCATATTCTTTTGCATTCAGCATATCAAGTTTATTACGTACCTTTTGTATTCCGTAATATACATTAAGATTTACATTGGAATTAAGTTTTCCCCTCTTTGTGGTAATAATAATTACCCCATTTGCTCCACGTGAACCATATATAGCAGTTGCCGATGCGTCTTTTAATATTTGAACAGATTCAATGTCATTAGGATTTGTTACCATCCCTCCGGGTAATCCATCAACCACATATAACGGATCATTACTGCCCTGCATCGAATTTCCTCCTCTTATTCTGACAATGCTACCACTTCCCGGAGCACCACTTGTTTTGACTATCTCAACACCAGAAACAGAACCTTGCAACATGGAAGTAATATCCCTTAGAGGAGTCGTTTTAAAATCATTTGAAGTTACGGAACTGACAGAACCTGTCAAATCATTCTTTTTCATGGTACCATAGCCAATTGCAACCACTTCATCTATTCCAATGGATTCTTCTTCCATCACAACATTAATTTCAGTCCGGTTATTAACCACTAATTCCTGTGACCGCATTCCCACAAATGAAAATTGCAGTATAGCATCTTCAAAAACATTGGCTAATGAATACTCACCATTTGCATTAGTAACCGTCCCGTTGGTTGTTCCTTTAATTTGTACTGTTACTCCAGGCAATGGTGAGCCAGAAGAATCACTTACCTTCCCACTTACTTTTCCATTCTGCTCTGAACCTGAATCGCTAACTTGAGAATGAATTGACTCTTTTTGTTTTTGAATAAGAATATAACGATCGTAAATTTCGTACTCTAATTCCTTTTCTTTTAACAAGTCATCCAGCACTTCCGAAATTGAAGCATTGCTTACATCAACCGAAAGGTCGTTAAAATCTTTTATCTCTTCATTTTTAAAAAAGAAGTAAAATTCTGTTTTTTCTTCAATCTTATTCAGTATCAATTTTAGATTTGAATTTGTAACGTTTAGGTCAAATCGGGTTGTTTGAGAATACGATTCTACAGCGTTTGCCGAAAAAATTCCTGCTAATATAAAAATCAATAAAAACTTCATTGTCAATAGAAATTTTCGCCATTGCCAATTCTGGCAACAACTTATTTTGTTTTTTTTCATAAATTTGAATTGTTTAATAGTTGAACAAAATTATTAAATCGCATTACGGTGGAAGTGGTGGGCACTTTCACCGTTTTTTTTCATAAGAAATAGCAGATAGCTTATATCATAGGCACTTCGTTTTTATAAATTAATACTTCGTCTTTGTTATTCGGTTTTATTACCAGTTTGTAGTTAACACCATACATTCGCTCTACAATTTTCAGGAATAAATCGAGTGGTTTATTCTTAGAAATGGTACCTGAAATTTTCAGATTGCTGATTTCTTCGTCCATAATTTTTATATCAACATTGTACCAGCGTTCCAAAATTTTAACCAGGTCGGAAAGTTCGGTTTCTTCAAGTAAAATTTTTCCTTCAATCCAGCTACTGTAAAATTCAGTATCAACATAACGCAGCGTTGCTTTTCCGCTCACTTTATTAATGGTTAACTGTTCCGAGGGTTTTAGAGCAGTTAAATAATCGCCGTTTGGTTTTTCAACAGTAACTTTTCCTTCTACAAGTGTTACGGTCATTTCCGAGTCGTCGTCGTACGAAGCAACATTAAATGTGGTACCGTACACTTTTATAATTCCGGTACTCGTTTCCACCTCAAAAGGAATTTTTTTATTGTGAGTTACTTTAAACTGAGCCTCTCCGTTGAGTGATACTGTTCTTGTTTTTTTGTCGAACGAAGCAGGATATTCCAGAGTAGTTCCGGCATTTAACCAAACCTGAGTTCCGTCCGATAAGAAAATTTTTCCCATTTGTCCCCAATCCATTTCAACCTTGTTAAGCGCCTGCTCCTGAGGTTTAAAAATGAAAGATCGTGGAATTAATATACCAAGAAATACAGCGACCATAAATACTGCTGCGTATTTGGCGATATCGATATAAAGTTGCCTGATTTTGGGCGTCTTGTTAATTTTACCGTGAATGTAATTCCAGTTCTTTTCTTTGTTGATGGATTTCATCAAAAAGCTTTTTGAAGACTTCTGGTGAATCTGTTCCACTTGCTTCAGTATATCGCCGGTCTGTTCAGAATCGCTGACTCCTTCCCATTCGTTTTCCTCTTCCGAAGTCAGACTATTATGAACCTTTTTAACGGCCAGGTCCCAGATTCTATCGAAGTTACTTTTGTCCATATGCATTTGTTATTGCACATAAAGGACGCGAAAGAATGGAAATACAGTGACAGCAAATTCAAAAAAATCTAATTTTTCTGAAAAAAACCCAAAAAATGAAATTATCCTTCAGCAATTTAACCCGCAAAAAATGGTAGGCACGCGACATTTGCTTATTTACGGTATTTACTGATATTCCGAGTGTTTCAGCTATTTCCTTATAGGTTTTTCCTCTGAAAGTTGCCAGCTCGAAAATTAATCTTCGCTGTTCGGGCAATTGTTCAATTAAATGATAAATCTGAACCAATGTTTCATCTTTTTCAAGATCGTACTCCTCGAACGGGGTGTTTTCAAGCTTTACGAAAGCAGCCTCCGAATTCACTTTTCTGCTTTCGGGAGATCGTAAATAGCTGTAAATTGAATTCCGAACCGTGAGTAGTAAATAATTCTTCAGCGAAGTTTTAATCTGAATCGTCGATTTCTTTTCCCAAATCGTCACAAAACAATCGCTTACAACATCCTGAGAGAGTTCTAAGTCGTTAATAATTGAATTGGCATATAAACACAACGATGAATAATACTCATCAAAAAGCATACGAAATGCTTCTTTATTCCCGGATTTTATTTCTTCCCAATTCAAGTTGTCCATCGGTAGTTTATTAATTGCAATGTTAACAATAAATTTTTAGTTAATTGGCTACATGTATGCACGTTAAAGAAATTTCAAGGCGAAGTTAGTATCATTCACGAAGTAGAGCCTTTAAAAATTAAAACACTATAAATCAATAAATTAACAAATACCACAAACGCTATAAATTATATATTATCAATAAATAATAATTCTCATTTGAATTATTAAGGTTGCATATCTTTGCACTATAGGATTAGAAAATTAAAATATTAGCGAAACTTTATCGAGAACAAAAGCTATTGACTTCAATAAAAAACTGATTTTAAACGCATAATAAATTACAAAATCGTCTTGTTCTGGGCACACCAAATAAGTTACATCAATTCTTTTCACAACTTTATTCATCAGAATACATTGATTATCATAAAAGGATATAACAATTCAAAACATTGATCCTAAAACTTCAAGGGACTATATCGAGAACAAAAAACTGACGACTCACTAATCAGATTATTTCCTTCAATTTATTCATATCATCAGATATCTTCTTATCCACAATTCTAGCATAAATCTGTGTCGTTTTCAATGAATTATGCCCTAACATTTTTGATACAGTTTCTATCGGTATTCCATTTGACAGTGTAACAGAAGTCGCAAAAGAATGCCTGGCAACATGCATTGATAAGTTCTTTTTAATTCCACATATAGTTGCCAACTCTTTAAGATAAGCATTCATTTTTTGGTTAGAACGAACTGGCAATAACAATCCCTCTGATTCATTCCAAGCATAATCTTTGTATTTTCTGAGAATTTTTAATGCATTCGGGAGTAAAGGAATACGACATCTGTTTTTTGTTTTATTACGGTCGATAATGATCCAATCTTCACCGTCATCACCTTTATGAATGTGATGGTAACTTAATTTTGCAATGTCGGAATAAGCCAAACCAGTGTAACACGCAAAAACAAAAACATCCCGAATAATGGCAAGTCTATCAATCTGAATACGTTTCTTCTCTATTTTTTTAATTTCTTTTAGTGTAAGAAAGTCCCGATTTGCATCACCTCTTTTTACTTTGAAATTTTCATAAGGATTACGAACAATTAATCCCATGGAAATCGCATCATTTAAAATCTTCTTTACGTGCCTATGATATCCCCACACCGTATTGGTTCCAATATTGTGTTTAGATTTTAGGTAAATATCAAAAGCATTCAGAAAAGTGTAATCAACCTTTTTAACCTCAATATCTTTCCGAAAATAAAATTCCTTTACAAAATCCTTCAATCGAGTTAAAGAAGTGCGATAGTGTTTTAAAGTTCCTTTTGAATAACCTTTCCCCAACTTTTTTTCAATTGATTCGATAACTGGCTCAAATAGCTCAATAAAATAATCTTTCGAACTTGTACCGGTTTTTTTCTCTTTGATGGTGTAAATATCAAAATCATCACGGCCTGCTTCCAATTGATTATAGATATCATAAATTCCGGAAACGAATTTCAACAGGCGATTATTAAGTATTCTAACCTCCTGAGAATTTCCGGCAATTTCCTGCCTGGTTTTATCCCAATTATCTACATCCACCAAAATTGACGTTGACAACTCAATTCTTCGTCCATCCATCACGCAACGCACATAAACAGGGCATTTCCCGCTGTTCTTACACTTTGATTTCTTTAACAGAAGACTAATTCTGATTCTCATAACTCCTAAATTTTTAAGTTTTAGGGTCTCCTTAGGTCTCTTTTTGTGTAAAACTACCCCAAAAAGTGCCGTCTCACAACAGCAAACGAGACCAATTCAGACCAAATTAAATTATGAATATCAGAGAGTTACGAAAAAGAGACCTATTTTTGAGCCAAAAATCGATGGGTCTCGATTTAGTCCCCTTTTTTTTGGTATTTTTTGACCAACTTTGAATTGCCTCAAAATAAAAAAGCGCTTAAAATCAACGATTTAAGCGCTTTTGATTCGGAATGGTTTCCGACTTGGTGACTCAGCTGGGGTTCGAACCCAGGACCCCATCCTTAAAAGGGATGTGCTCTACCAGCTGAGCTACTGAGTCATCCTTGTAGCACCTTTGTTTCTCAAAGGCGGGTGCAAAAGTAGAAATAATTTTTTTTCACACAAACCATTTATGCTTTTTTTTCAAAAAAAATCTACTTTTTAATATGAGCGTTAATCCAACACTTTCGACCACTTGTAAAATACAAGTAAAAACAAAAAATCAACAAACACATTCACACACACTTACAGCAACATATTTTCTCAAACATCTTTATTTCATTGATTTTATTTGAAGAGAATAATATTAAATTGTAGTTTTGATTCATCATTTTTAAATCTGACTTTCTGAAAAATAAAAAACCACACCAATCTTGATAAGTCTCGAAGGTTATATTGTTCTGGCAGTAGTTCTCATTACGATTATTGCGTTAGCCAAGGAGGTGATGCGGCCCGGGTTAATATTTTTCTCGGCCGCAACAATGTTGATGGCCACCGGTATTATTTCGGACACTGACATGCTTGCAGGATTCTCCAACAAAGGGATGATTACCATTGGTGTATTATTCCTGGTGAGTGAAGGTGTAAGGCAATCGGGAATTCTTAACCGGGTGGCACAAACTTACCTCCCGCGAAAACGTAGAAAAATGGTATCATTGATTCCTCAAATCATGCTTCCTGTTTCTATACTTTCTGCTTTTCTTAACAACACACCGGTGGTTATTATTTTTGCTCCCATTATCAAGAAATGGTCGGAAAACCTCAACCTTTCGTCAAAAAAATTCCTTATCCCTCTCTCCTATGCCACCATATTTGGAGGTATGTGCACACTTATCGGGACCTCAACCAACCTTGTAGTTCACGGTTTAATTATCGAAAATGGATACCAGGGATTTAGCATGTTTGAACTGGGGAAAGTGGGCGGAATAATTGCAATTCTGGGTACGATTTACATGATGGTTTTTGGTAATAAATTTCTTCCCGGGGAAAAAATCGTTTTCCATGCGAAAAGTTCAACCGAATACAAAGACTATCATTATGATGTAATTATTCCTGAAAACAGTAACGTTGTTGGACTCGAAATTAAAAACGGGCGTTCGAAAGATTTGAAAGGTTTAATTATACGTTGTATAAACCGCGAAGGCAATACCATTGAAACAGGGAAAGGTACCTTTAAGTTACTTCCCAATGACAAATTACTGGTTGCCGGAAAATCTGATCGTTTAAATTACATCCTGGCCAATCCCAACCTGAAGTTAAGTGGAATTGACCTGATTAAAGCTGAAGCGAAAGACAAATTAAAACAATACGAAGCAGTTCTTTCACCCCGTTTCCCGGCCATTGGAAAAACCATTCACGAATTTAATTTTTACGATCATTACCAGGCAGTAGTTCTTGCAGTTCACCGAAACGGAGAGCGGATTACCACCAATATGGATAAACTCAAACTGAAGCCGGGTGATAACCTGATACTTCTTACCACAGAAAAATTTATTGAAAACTGGGGCGAATCAAAAATATTTTATCTGACATCGTATATCCGTGACTACAGATCTACAGGTACTTTCTGGAAAAAATGGCTGGCGTTCATCGTTCTTTTAACCATGATCATCGGGACAACACTTGGAAAATTTATTACATCTCCCGGAGGCATCAACTTCGACATGTTCTATTTTGCCTCTATCGCTGCGATATTATTGGTTTGGATGAAAATTATGCCGCATCAAAAATACACAAAAGCAATAAGCTGGGATGTTCTGATAACAATTGCCTGCGCATTTGCCATTAGTAAAGCCATGCAAAGTTCCGGTGCAGCAGAAGCCATTGCCCGCACCACAATCGATTTTTCAGAGGGTTTTGGACCAACTGGCACATTGGCAGCACTGTTTCTTATTACAGCTGTTTTTACAGAAATTATTACAAATAATGCGGCAGCGGCCTTGGTTTTCCCAATAGCCCTGGCAGCATCGCAGCAACTGGGAGTCGACCCAAAACCTTTCTTTGTTACCATAGCCATTGCTGCTTCAGCTAGTTTTTCAACTCCTGTTGGTTATCAAACCAATCTGATTGTTCAGGCAATAGGAAACTACAAATTTACCGATTACCTTAAAATTGGTCTTCCTTTAAATATTATTGCCTTTATATTATCGATGTTGCTCATCCCCTACTTTTGGAGCTTTACTCCGGCGTAAAACAACCCTGTCTTATTCTGAAACACTTAAAAATTCCTTCCATATAGGAATAAAATTTTATCTTTGCAATCCGAAAAATTAAGTAACACAAATTATTCTACAAAAGAAAAAACACCAGGTATTATTCATATAAAGAAAAATCCGGGAAAGTTCTTTTTGAGAATAATTGAAGGACAAAAAATATACATATGAATGAATATTCATTAACCAACCTTCGCGAACTTGAAGCCGAAGCCATACACATTATTCGCGAGGTGGCTGCAGAATTCGAAAATCCTGTAATGCTATATTCCATTGGAAAAGATTCATCGGTAATGGTGCGACTGGCAGAGAAAGCCTTTTATCCGGGGAAAGTTCCTTTCCCGCTGATGCATATCGACTCAAAATGGAAATTTCAGGAAATGATCGATTTCCGCGATAATTACGCAAAAGAAAAAGGATGGGACCTGATTGTACACTACAACAAGGAAGGGTTTGAAAGTGGGGTTGGACCGTTTACTCACGGGAGTAAAGTACATACCGATATTATGAAAACACAGGCCCTGCTTGAAGGTCTGAATAAATACAAATTTGATGCAGCGTTTGGTGGAGCTCGTCGCGATGAAGAAAAGTCACGTGCAAAAGAACGTATTTTCTCTTTCCGCGATAAATTTCACCAGTGGGATCCTAAGAACCAGCGTCCGGAATTATGGAATATCTATAACGCCAAAGTTCAGAAAGGCGAATCCATTCGGGTTTTCCCTATTTCGAACTGGACGGAGCTGGATATTTGGCAGTACATTCGTTTAGAAAACATTCCAATTGTTCCGCTTTATTACGCCAAAGAACGCCCGATTGTTGATATCGACGGTAGCCTGATTTTAGTTGATGACGAACGCATGCCAAAAGAATTGCGTGATAAAGCTGAAATGCGCAGGGTCCGCTTCCGTACACTTGGATGCTACCCGCTTACCGGAGCTATTGAATCAGAAGCTGATACTATTGAAAAAATCGTGGAAGAAATGATGACCGTAACTGTTTCGGAACGAACAACACGTGTTATCGACTTCGACCAGGAAGCAAGTATGGAACAGAAAAAACGTGAGGGGTATTTTTAAAGAAAGCTCTAAGGCGGAAGTCCGAAACACGAATTTACTTTAGTTGCGGAATCAGCCGAACATTATAAATTGATTTGAGAATGTACAGATGCACTGACATGTATCTCAACAACAAAAAAGATGACAAATAAAAAACTCAACATACAGGAATTCCTAGATCAGGATCAGAAAAAGGATCTGCTCAGATTATTAACTGCCGGTTCGGTTGATGATGGAAAATCGACTCTGATTGGCCGACTGATGGCTGATAGTAAAATGCTTTATGAGGATCAGCTGGAAGCCTTACACCGCGACAGCAAACGAGTTGGCCATGCCGGCGAAGACATCGATTATGCTTTATTGCTGGATGGTTTGAAAGCCGAGCGCGAACAGGGAATTACCATAGATGTGGCGTACCGTTATTTTTCAACAGCAAAACGCAAATTTATTATTGCCGATACCCCGGGACATGAGCAGTACACCCGTAACATGATTACAGGCGGATCTACTGCCAACCTGGCAATTATTTTAATTGACGCCCGACATGGTGTAATTACTCAAACCAAACGCCACACTTACCTGGCCAACCTGCTTGGAATTAAACACGTGGTGGTGGCCATTAACAAAATGGATTTAGTGGAATTCAGCCAGGAGCGCTTTGAGGAAATAAAAGCCAATTACCTTGCTTTTGTTACCCAACTCGATGTGCCCGATGTGAATTTTATTCCGCTTTCGGCTTTAAAAGGCGACAACGTAGTGGAAGCAGGAGAAAATATGCCATGGTACCATGGCCCTTGCTTGCTGGAATTTTTAGAAAACGTTCATGTAAGTTCTGACCGCAACTTCGACGACATGCGTTTCCCGGTTCAGTACGTTTTGCGTCCCGACATTAAATTCCGTGGTTTTTCTACTTCAGTGGCCTCGGGAATTATCCGCAAAGGTGACGAAGTGATGGTATTGCCTTCAATGAAAAAATCGAAAGTGGAAAAAATAGTTACCTACGACAAAGAGTTGGATTATGCTTTCCCTCCGCAGTCGGTAACCGTTACACTGGAAGATGAAATCGATATTTCGCGCGGCGACATGCTGGTTCATCCCGATAATTTGCCACGTGTGGAACGTCAGTTTGAAGCCATGCTGGTTTGGATGGATGAAAACGACATGAACCTCTCCTCACAATTCTATATCAAGCATGCCAACAACAACACCAAGGCACGTATCGACGAGATAAAATACAAGGTGGATGTAAATACGCTTGAAAAATCGAACATCGAAAAATTCAATCTGAACGAAATTGGCCGCGTGGTAATCACAACTACAAAACCACTTTTCTTCGATCCGTATAAAAAGAACAAACAAACAGGTTCGTTTATCCTGATTGATCCGGTTACTCACAATACCTGCGCAGTAGGTATGATTATCGACCAACTGGGAAGCAAAAACCTGCCTTCGCGAATTACAGATATCGACAGGGAGAAAATTGCCAAAGGAGAACCGCTGGTTAAACCAGAAGAATACATTCAGAAATACAACCAAAAAGGCGAAACCATTTGGATTACCGGCCTGCACGGTTCGGGTAAAAACGAGTTGGCCTTTAGTTTAGAGAAAAAGTTATTTGAAAACGGTGCCACTGTTGTATTAATTGATGGAAGCTCGGTTCGTTCAGGGTTAAGTCGGGAACTGGACTTCTCTCCTGCCGACAGGGCTGAAAACCTGCGTCGTGTAGCACACATTTGTAAGCTGCTAAACGATCAGGGCATTATTGCCATTGCATCTTTTATTTCACGCAACGCCTCATTAAGAGAACAGGTAGCTGAAATTATTGGAAAAGAACGTTTCCATCTATTCCACATGGATGCCAGCCTGGATTATTGTAAAAACAATAAACCGGAGTTGTACGAATTATTGGAGCAGGGAAAAACAAGCGGACTACCGGGAGTTGATCTGGAATACGAAGCTCCTGTGAATGCAAAATTGATTTTCAATCCGGAACAGAACAATGAAAATCTGGATGCAATTCTGGATTACCTGGCCAAAGAAAAAGTATTTCCAAACCGCTAATTTTCTGCTGCTTATTTCTTCTCCTTAAAGGAGGATTAACAAACAGAATAACAGGAAGTGATCAAAAATAATAAGAAGCTAATGAAAATCTTAGTCACAGGCACAGCTGGTTTTATTGGCTACCATTTAACCAATAAATTGCTCGAACAAGGAGTAGAAGTAATTGGTATCGACAATATTAACGACTACTATTCTACTGACCTGAAATACGCTCGTTTAGCTGAAGCCGGGATTTCGGCAGAGGCCGCGATCTGGAATAAAAAGGTGATTAGCTCAAAGAATCCTGCCTATTCTTTTGTCCGAATGAACCTGGAAAATCGTGAGCAGATCAACCAGCTTTTCGATACTGAAAAGTTCGACATGGTTTGCAACCTGGCAGCACAGGCCGGTGTCCGTTACAGTATTGAAAATCCACATGCTTATATCGACAGCAATATTGTGGGATTTATTAATATTCTCGAAGCCTGTCGCCACAATAATATTCAGCATTTGGTTTATGCCAGTTCATCGAGTGTTTATGGCAACAGCACTAAAATGCCTTTGTCGGTGGACGACCAGGTAGATAATCCGATTAGTTTGTATGCAGCTACCAAGAAGAGTAACGAATTGATGGCGCACACTTACAGTCATTTATTTGGCATACCAACTACAGGATTACGTTTCTTCACGGTATATGGCCCTTGGGGACGCCCTGATATGGCTTACTTTTCTTTCACTAAAAATATTCTGGCAGGCAATGCCATAAAAATCTTTAATCACGGCGATTTATACCGCGACTTTACTTATATCGACGATATTGTTGAAGGAATTGTAAAAATATTAAATGCCCCTCCCAAAAACGTTGAGGTTGCGCCATACAAAGTCCACAACATAGGAAATTCATCGCCTGTGAAACTGATGGAATTTATCGAAACCATTGAAAAGGCATTGGGAAAGGAAGCTGTTAAGGAATACCACGATATGCAACCCGGCGATGTATACAAAACCTACGCTGACGTGAGTGCTTTGGAGAAAGAATTTGGGTATTCACCCGACACTACTCTGGAAAAAGGTATTGGAGAATTCGTGAAATGGTATAAAGCATTTTATAAATAATGCAAAACAAGGGTTGAGATTAGTAATAATAATGATAAAATTACCAAGAAAAAAGGCTGCTTTTTAGCAGCCTTTTATGTTAATGAATCGTTGGTACTCACTAACAGTATTTTTAGATACCTTTCCAAAAAATGTTGAAAGAAGTACAGAGATTCACTCCCTGCACTTTCTTAAAACACCAAACTAATATATTAATAACCAGGATTTTGCATCGCTGATTTTTCATCTGCTGTAAGAGGACGTCCTTCCGTATAAATTCCATCAAGGAATGTTTGCGGAATAGGTCTTAAATTGTGGAAATCCTGAATATTTGCTGATGCTTCCAGGTTATAAGCACGTACTCTGGCAACTAATGTTTTGGTACGACTTAAATCTTCCCAGCGTAGCCATTCGCCACAAAGTTCTCTTGTTCTTTCATTCAAAACCAAACACATCATACGGTCGTATTCGCTTGAATATCCAAGGGTAGTAATTATTGCTTCATCTTCAGGTGGTAAATTTGAAGTACTGGTAATGTCTAAACTACCAGAAGTAGAAGCTGTAGTTACCGGGATATTGTTCGACTCATAATATGAATTTTCATTCATATAAGAGTTGTCCTCAAATGGCTGCGTATAATCAGAAGTAGGATATGACTCGGCACCATCCATATAGTACGAGCGGTCTTCACCATCTTTATATGTTCCTCGTTCACGAACTGCATTAATATATGGTAAAGCTTCGGAATACTTTTCCTGACGAATCTTTGCTTCAGCAAGCATTAAATAAGTTTCAGCAGAACGTGCCAGTATCTCATCGCGCATTCCCCTGTTATCATTGATAGCTGTCCTGTCAGATTCGAAATGTTTTGACAATGAAGGGAACCTTGGATTTACCAAAAGCCCTACACCATCAGCAGCATGTGCAACATATACATGAGGAATAGTTTTACCGTTATATAAAATATTAGGATTGTTATTGTTAACTGTTAAGTCGAAACGATCATCATCAGCTGAGTTGATGATGTACATAATCCCTAAATCAACACCAGGATTATAGGTAATACCACCAAATTCACCTCCTTTATTCACTCTGTGTTTCGTCCTGAATACTTTCCAGAAACGAGAATCATTGATATGGTCAAACACATCATAAGTGAAATAAGTCGCAGCCATACGGCTATAAGGGCGCATTCCGGTCAAATCACGTTTCATCATTGCCATGTCATCGTAACGGGCTGTAAAATATACGTGGCTCTGGTTACGGGTATCAAGCGCCGGATCACGGCTAAATCCCGCCGAAAAAATTAATTCAGGAAGAGATTCATTCGTACCATCAGGTTCGGTATAATACCAAAGATCCTGATAATTACCGGCAAGCGGGTGATTAGCTATCACTTCTTCAGATAAACTCACCACTTGTTGCAAGTCAGCTGACTTTGTAGATGAATTCCAAGAATCGTTAATCTCACTGGCACGAGTTAGATATGCTTTTGCAAGGAAATGGGCGGCGGCATCTTTCGTGATTTTATTAGGAGTTGAAGCCGAATTATCTAACAAATTATATGCCTGTGTAAAATCATCGATTACCTGCTGTAATACAGCTTCAGCCGTTGCGCGGGTGAATTCTAGTTCAACCGTGGTACTTGGTACTAATTTTAAAGGAACTCCGCCATATTGACGAACTAACTTTAAATAAACAAATGCACGCATAAAATACCCTTCGCCCAAGGCTGTCTTTTTAATCGCATTGTTTGTTGACTCAATATTAGTAGCCGATTCGATTAACTGATTGGCATAACCGATACCCAGATAGGCATTATCCCAAGGCTCCTCAGCAGTGGTTCTGATCGTGGTAATACTGGAATTAAAACGGCTGTCGTAATTATTCCATTGACTGTTGGTATCATCACCCCCTACATGAAACTCATCGGTACCATAATTGGTGGTACCAAACTGAACTTCTGAAGCAAATGGATAAGAAAAAATATGATAATAAGCGCCTACCGCTAATTCCTGAATCCCTTGCTCTGTATCGTAAAATGAAAGATCCCTCTCGGTTTCCAACACTTCTTCCAGAAACTTATCCTGGTCGCAAGACGTTACACCTATTATTAATGCCAAAAGCGCGAACAGGTGTGTATATATTTTTATATTCTTTTTCATAAGTCTCATTCTTTTTGAATTTAACATGTATTAAAATTGTAAATTAACACCCATTACAAAACCTCTGTTCGCATAGTGTGATCTCGTATCCATATCTCTAAAGGGTACTTTGTTGAATACATAACCTGGATTTAAGGCCTGTACATAAACCCGTAAATTGGAAGCACCAAATTTGTTCACAATATCGGAAGGCAAATTATAACCCAACGAAATATTCCGAATTTTTAAGAAAGAACCATTCTCAAAACCTAAAGATCCATAATACTGATCACCATAACCGGCAGAATAGATTGGTTTTTGATATTTGGAATTTGTGTTACTCGGAGTCCAGTAATTCACTTTTCTTTGTTGATATCGTCCTACCAAACCTTCACCTCCGGCATCATAAGTATAGCCCATACGTCCATACATGAAGATCGACAATTCTAATCCTTTGTAAGAGAATGTATTGGTTATACCAAGAATATATTTAGGAATTTCACTATCAATAACTACCCTATCGTTATTCGCATCAATTTTATAATCCCCATTCTGGTCTTTTGGTCGAACATTACCAGCTGTAAAAGTATGACCGTTGGCATTGAATTTTGCCATTTCAGCAGCATCAGATTCCTGCCAGATTCCTTCTGCCTCATAGTCATAAATAATGTTTTGCGATTCACCTATAAACCATTCATTATTTATATCATCTTCTTTACCATTAGCTAACGAAACAATTTCGTTGGTCTGGTAAGAAGCATTAAGAGTGGTTGTCCATTCAAAATCCTTTGTTGTAACATTTATAGTGTTTAACGTTACATCGACACCACTGGATTTGGTTTCCCCAATATTAGCATAGGTAACGTCAAAACCTGTAACGGTTGGGATCGATTTTTCAAGTAATAAATCAGTGGTACGAGAACTATATGCGTCTATGTTACCAAAAATACGAGAGCTCAATACTGAAAAATCAACACCTACGTTGTATTGCGTGGTTTTTTCCCATCCTAAATCGGTATTTGCCAAGGTTGGATTAGTATATTGGCCGGCTGTGGTGTTGCTGCCAAACGGATAAAATATGGCCGTCAGCCTACCTTTTGTAGAATAAGGATCGACAGCTGCATTACCGGTAGCCCCAACACCAAGACGTAATTTTAACTGGTTTACCCAGCTTACATCAGACATAAAATCTTCCTGATCCATACGCCATCCCAAGGCAGCACTGGGGAAGAAAGACCATTTGTTGCCCTCTGCCAATTGAGAAGCTCCATCGTAACGACCTGATGCCGTTAGCAGGTATTTATTCTCAAAACTATAAGTCAAACGTGCCATATAGGAAAGCAATGCCGATTTGGTGATGTTGGAATCCCAGCTTTTAAGAGAACTAACAGCATCAAATGCATTCCATTTCTGACTTTCAAGAGGAATATTATCTGCTGACATCCTACTGCTTTCTGATTTAAATTTTGTCTGACTATGCAATAAGGTAACACCAAAATCGTGTTTTCCAACCGATTTATTATAATAAACTAAGTTGTCGAGCGTATAAGAAATACGCTGCATTTTTCCAAGAGAAGCATAGGAAGAACCACCTCTGATTACCGATTGCCCGTCAAGGAAGATACCATTGCGCCAGTTCTCAATATCCGGACCAAAATTAACCCGGTATTGTAATCCATCCAATACTGGTATTAAGGCGCCAATGTCTAGTTGACTATAAAAACTACCAACAGTACGCATAGTAGTACGTTGATCTTGCGAATAGTTCCATTCATCGATAATTGTCTTTACAGCAATATCACCACCAGGATAATCAATTACGTTGCCATCACTATCATAGGGTTCAGTGTAAGTAAAGATACCATATGCCATGTCGTACAAGTTGCTTCGAACAGACACAGTAACATTACCTTCTGTTGACTGTCCATATTCTTGTAGGGCGTAAGATGAATTCAATTTAGCTCCCATTTGGAACCAATCAGTAGGGGTAACATCAATACTAACGCTTCCGTTATAACGCTGATAGTTTTGCCCTTTTACTACCCCTTTATTATCGGTATATCCAAAAGAACCATAGGCTGTTAATTTGTCAGTACCGCCACTGGCACTTATAGTATTTTGTGTAGTTATACCTGTGCGGGTAACATAATCAGTATAGTCTGTCGTAGTCAATTTTGATCCGTCCCAGGTTCCACCACTCCAACCTTTCATGATATTATTAAAGGCTGTATCATCCCCTGTAAAAATTAAAGCATCACTTTCCGGTGTGGGTGCATCACCACTCGGAAATTCGGTTTGCCCCGGATAATAATATTTTGCCCAACGACGATATTCAACATATTCGCCGGCATTCATCAAAGGAGCATATTCATGAACATTCTCGATGGTAATTGAAGAATCAAAGTTCAAAGTCATTTTTCCGGCTTTCCCTTTTTTGGTTGTAATCAAAACAACACCATTGGCGCCACGTGATCCATAAATTGCTGTAGCCGATGCATCTTTTAAAATATCAATTGATTCTATGTCATTTGGGTTCAGGTTGTCAATACCTCCAAATGTAGATTTGTTACTTGAATTACCAGCAACATTAACAACTTCGGTTACTAAAGGAATACCATCCACTACATAAAGCGGAGAGTTAGAAGCTGTTAATGAACGAACACCACGAATACTAATAGTTCCAACAGTACCAGGACGTTCATTCGAAGATATATCAATACCGGCAGCCTTACCTTGCATGGCTTCTACGGCATTTTTAACCGGACGTGAATTGAGTTCCTCAGAACTAACACTTACAGTAGCACCGGTTACATCCGATTTCTTTTGAACACCATAACCAATGGCAACTACTTCTTCAAGACCAATGGCGTCTAGAACCATTGTTACATTGATTGTTGTCTGCGATCCAACTACAACATCCTGAGTTCTCATACCCACGAATGAAAATTGTAGAGTGGCATCAGCAGGCACATTACTTAAAATATAATTTCCGTCAATGTCGGAAACTGTTCCATTTGTTGTTCCTTTAATCAGAACAGTTACACCAGGAAGTGGTTCACCACCTTCATCCTTAATGGTACCTCTTATATCCTTTTGTTGTTGTACTGTCAAAACCTCAGTTTCACCTTTAGTTTTGAGGTCACGCATATTTTCTTGAGAATATGTCTTGTTTGCAAAAACACTTGCAACAGAAATGAGCATTAAAAAAATGGTTAATTTCATTAGCCTGATAAGCTTTTGCAATTTGAAATTATACCAATCCCTAATGCAATAGTTGTTTTGTTTCATAATTTGTTATGTTTAAGTTTGTAATACCCTTTATCTAATTCTTTAAAGAGCGTCTTCTCATAGTTAGTTGTAGTTACATTTCCCAGAATTTTTTATTTCTTAGGTTTCATTTCTTTAATTGATTTTTATCCCATAGGCAACATATTTTATATTAGAATTTTCTTTTATTAACGTCTTTCAATTTTTATCTGCTGTAGAGAGTAGGTTCCGTCAGGTAATTTTTTCCTTTGTGAAACCGAATATTTTATGGGAGTTGTTTCTGTCATAAGATCAAGAATAAGAGATAATGGTTCATTAATAAAAGTTACAGTGTAGGTTAACTCTCCCACTTCTTTGGCAACCTGAATATCAACGTTAAACATTCGGTTTAGTTTTGCTGCAACATTATAAATGGGTTCATTATCAAAAACCAGTTTCCCGTCTTTCCAGGCAACATATTTATCTACATTTCCCATACTCGAACCTATTTCTCCTGATTGAATACTGTAATCGACATGCTGCCCGGGCACCATGGCTCCAATAGCTTTGATTTTACCACTCTTATTGATTTCTTCCAGAGAGACTTTCCCTTTTACCAGTGTAGTGGAGATATTATCATCTCCCGGGTATGCTTGTACATTAAACTCTGTACCAAGCACTTTTACATTCAGATTTCCAGCTTTTACTACAAATGGTTTATCAGCATTATGTGCTACATCAAAATAAGCTTCACCTATTAAATTAATTTCTCTTGTATCGCCAACAAATTCACGCGGATATTTCATCCGGCTTCCATAATTCAAATGCACCTTCGTCCCATCGGTAAGCTGCACTACAGTTCGTGAACCAATCGGGGCGATAACTTCAAGGGAATCTACGTTAATTTCTGCTGTAAGGTTATTAAAATGATGATCATTGTTGGTTAACAGGTACAATATTATACCCAGTAAGGGTATAAATAAGATGGCTGCTGCCTTGCTGAACCAACTTGTAACATTAGAGAATAATATTGTCGTTTTTTTCTCAGGGGTTCTTTCATTCAGGTTTATCTGGTGGTGTATTTTATCGAGTAAAAGGCTGTATCTTTTATCCTTTTTGTTCTTTTCCGGTACATTAAAATTTGTCCAGTCATCAAATCCCAATTCCTTCCCCTCTTTATTTAAAGAATCGTTGTTTGCCCAGTCTACGAATTCTTCGAATTCATTTTCAGAACAATTATCATACAAATATTTATGTAATATTTCTTTTTTCATTTCTTTTCGGCAAGTGCCTCCTTTAATAAATTAATGGAGGCACTAGTCTAATCAAACTTAACTCTATAAATAACCGAACTTCAGTATTCAAAGCAATCGGTATTATTAATATTACGCAACAAAAAAAAATGATAACTATGAAAAAGGGTAATTTTTTTCTAAAAAAACAGACACAGAAATAAAACATTGATAACCAGAGTGCTATCAATTTGTGATTTTAAATATTTTATGACAGTTACGAGGTGATTATTAACGGTACTCTCAGAAATATCCAATTTATGGGCAATTTCTTTATGGGATAATCCATCTTGTCGGCTTAATGCATAAATCTCTCTTTGCCGTGGAGTTAATTGCTGCAACAAGGAATCTACTTTTTCTTCTAATTCTTTAAAATGCAACTCGTTGGTTACACTATCGGCCTCCTGAATTTGTTGAACCGATTTTAAATGTTCTTTCGATTTACTCTCGCTCAGTCGTTTGCGTAGCAGACTTATTGTAGAATTATAGGCAATGGTAAAAAGAAAAGATTCGAAAGATAAATACACATCTATCTTTCTCCTTGATTCCCATATCTTTATAAAAACCTCCTGAACAATTTCTTCGGCATCCTCCTCTTGTTTTAAGTACCTGATAACAAATTCATGTAAACGATGACAATATTTATTATAGATGGCATCGAAAGCCTTCATGTCGCCTTGTTTAAGGAGACTAACCAATTCTATATTTGTGTTCGTATTTTCCAAAGTTGAACAAGCGGTATGAATCACAAAGTTAGAAATTAATCTGTATCCTCCTATAATGTTTCATCAGCAAGAATTGCAATAATAAAGGCAACTTTCTCAAAATAAGAATTCTAAAAAAGGCAATCCTCAACTACATTTTCACTTTATGTTAATAGAATTCCTCGTATTTCTGTTTAATCACCAGCATTACCATAATAATAAAATAAAAAAATCAGTCTCCACGAATCTGAATTTCTGCTACTACTAATAGCCTGGATTCTGCAAAGATTGTTTTTCTTCTGCAGTAAGGGCATGCCCCTCTTTCAAAATATTATCGAGGAAGGTTTGGGGAACAGGACGTAACAAATGGAAATCCTGAATATTGGGTGCTGCTTCAGGATTAAATACCCTGGCCCGCTCAACCAAAGTTTTGGTTCGACTAAGATCCTCCCATCGGAGATACTCTCCCGCTAATTCACGCGAACGTTCATTCAACACGAAACAAAGCAAACGGTCATATTCGTTTGAATATCCCAAAGATTCAATAATATTCTGATCCTGTACAGGCAATTCTGCAAGACTCGTAATTATCAGATTGGTTCCAGTCGTTGTCAACGGAATATTATTCGACTCAAAATAGGAGTTCTCGGGCATAAAAGTTCTATCATTAATATCCCAAACTAATTCAGAATAGGGGTAAGCAGCTCCTCCATCGGTATAAGCTGAACGGTCTTCTCCTTCCTGATATTGAGCCCGTTCTCGTACCACATTAATATAAGGCAAGTCATCATCATAAGACCCTATTCCCAACGAAGCCAAACGTATTTTGGCTTCGGCTGCCATTAAATATGTTTCTGCCGAACGGGCAACAACCACATCACGAACACCCCTGTTATCGTTTATCGCAGTCCTGGCAGCATCGTAGTGTTTGCTTAAGGAAGGATAACGCGGTGCAGATAATAAAGACTTGTCCGGTTCGTCTGAGTAGGCAACGTAAACGTTTGGAATTGGCTTACCGGTTTTTTCGTAAATAATGGAGTTCGCATTATATATAGTCTCGAACCTCGTATCATCAGGCTGGTTTATCACATACATAATACCTAAGTCTCCTTTCTTGTAAACGGAACCCGGCGCAGGCCTGTTTAAACGATGTTTAGTTCTGAAGGTTTTCCAAAAACGAGAATCATTCACTAAATCATAGCAACCATAAATAAAATAAGTTGCTGCAAGACGACTGTATGGACGCATACCTGATAAATCTCTCGCCATCTGAGGCAGGTCGTCATAGCGGGCCGTAAATACAACTGTTTGAAAATTATACCCGGCTGTTGCTTTGTCCTGGTTAAATTGAGCAGAAAGAATTAATTCAGGCAAAAATTCATTTTCTCCATCGGGCCTCAAATAGTTCCACAGGTCACCAAAATTAACTGCAAGGGGATGATTTGCTATCACTTCGTCGGAAAGCGTAACTACCTTTTGTAAATCACTCTGTTTTGTTTCTGTGTTCCACGAATCATTAATTTCACTTGCTCTTGTAAGATAGGCCTTGGCTAAAAAATGAGCTGCTGCATCCTTTGTTACTTTTATGGGGGCACCAATATTGTCAAGTAAATTATATGCCATTGCAAAATCCTTAATCACTTGGCTAAGAACTTCTTCAGCAGGATCGCGGGTAAATTCTTTTTCAACGGTTTTGCTGGTTGCCAGCTTTAACGGAACATCTCCATACTGGCGCACCAAACGCAAATAGTTATATGCCCTGAAGAAATAACCTTCACCCAAAGAACGATTTTTTACTAATTCGTTGGTCGATTCGATTTTAGTTGCTGATTCAATTAATAAATTGGCAAGACCAATACCAATATACATTTCGTTCCACAATCGCTCTGCAGCCACGGTATTACTACTAATAACAGGCACTTCCGACTTTAAACCTCCGTCGTATGAATTCCAAACGCCGTTTGATGCATCTCCTCCCACATGAAACTCATCAGTTCCGTAGTTACACATCGAATACATCATCTCTCCTCCAAACGGATCATCGAGTACCTGGAAATAAGTTCCGGCAGACAGAGAAAGAATACCTTCTTCGGTTTCATAAAAGTCCATACTACGCTGCGTAGTTAATTCTTCTTCCAAAAAATCATTACACGAGCTTACATTTACTATTATAAAAGCAACCAACAGTAATTTTAAATTGTATTTTAAATTATCTTTCATTTTAAAACTCTTCTAACATTACTGATCTCTAAAACTCTACATTAATTCCAAACGTATAACCACGGTTCCAGTTGGAACTTACCATATCCATATCAATCCAGTCAATTTGACGGTAAATAGTACCCGGGTTAACTACCTGTGCGTATAATTTCAAATTCTCTACACCCAATTTCTTCGTAATACTTACTGGAAATCGATATCCAAGCGAGATATTTCTAACTTTAATAAATGAAGCTTTTTTATATCCCAGGATTATTGAATAAGGATCTCCGCTTGCTTCAGTATAAATTGGTTTTTGGTACTCAGAATTCTTGTTATTTTCATTGTAATAGTTGATTTCGCGCTGATTGAAACGCCCAGACTGTACTTCGCCTTCGGTGTTGTACATGTAGCCCAGACGACCAAATAAAAATGCCGATAATTCCACATTTCCATAATTAAAAGTATTGGTCATTCCCAGGATAAATTTCGGGCGGGTATTGCCAATAATCACACGATCGTTGTTTGCATCAATAACATAGTCTCCATTCTGGTCTACGGGTCTTGACATACCAATTTCAAAAGAATGTCCATTAGCGTTAAATTTCTCCATTTCTGCCACATCTTTTTCTTTCCATATTCCGCCCGATTCATAACCATAGATCACTCCCTGAGGATGATTGATAAACCACCCATTATTTATGTCATCTTCGTAACCGTTAGCCAACTTTATAATTTTATCGTTCGACCACGAACCATTAAAGCTGGTAGACCACTGAAAGTTATTTATATCAACATTAATTGTATTTAAAGTCAAATCAACGCCTTTGTTTTTTGTCTCACCAATGTTTACGAAGGTTGTTGCGTATCCGCTAACCGATGGAATTGTCATCTCCATCAGTAAATCGGTTGTTCTTGATTTATATACATCAATAACCCCGCTGATACGTCCGTTCAATATGGAGAAATCTATTCCGGCATTGTACTGAATTGTTTTTTCCCAGCCCAATTCCTGATTTGCCAAAACAGTTGATGTTTTTGAGCCGGATATTGAACCGGAACCTTGCGCATAAAATAGAGAAGTAATACCACCTTTGGTTGAATAAGGATCAATAGCAGAGTTACCGGTAACACCAACACCAAAACGTAATTTCAACTGATCAATCCAGTCTTTTTCACGAATAAAGCCTTCCTCATCCATACGCCAGCCCAAAGCAGCACTAGGAAAAAAAGTCCATTTATGACCTTCTGTAAGCTGACTGGCACCGTCGTATCTTCCGGTAATTGTCAGCAAATATTTTTGGGCGAAACTGTAATTCAAACGAGTCATAAACGACATCAATTGTTTCTCTGCGATATTGGAACTCCAGTCGGACAGACTAACGTATTCCTTAGAAATTGCATTCCATTTCTGACTCGCAAAAGGAATATTATCGGCCGATACATAGCTATCTTCATAATTAAAAGCAGTCTGACTTTGCAGGAAGGTTACTCCAAAAGAATGCTTCTCAATACCCTTATTGTAGTATAGCAGGTTATCCAGCGTATAACTAAAGGTCTGGCTTTTTAATAATGAGGCAAAATTTGAACCTGTGCGAACAACCGACTTACCATCCAGATAAATACCGTCGCGATAGGTTGAAAAATCAGGGCCAAAATTCATGCGATATTTCAGCCCTTCCAAGGACGAAAATATCTTTCCAAAATCGATGGCCGCATAAAAGCTGCCCATTGCTCTAAAACTTATTCTTTGATCTTGCGAATATTTCCATTCATTAACAACCGTTTTCACTGCATTATCTCCACCAGGATATTCAACCCGATTACCGTTACGATCATAAGGAAGAGTATAACTGAAGAGCATACGCGAGGTTTTATACAATCCGACTTGTTTTACCAGGTTGTTTCTGCCAACAGTTGATTGCCCGAATTCATTTTCACTAAAACTTCCGTTAATAAGCCCTCCTAAAGAAAACCAGTCATTTGGTGTAATATCGAAACTTGTGTTAAGTACATAACGTTTGTAGCTCTGCCCCTTCACCGTCCCTTTATTGTCCATATAACCAAAGGAAATATACCTGTTCATTTTATTATTTCCGCCACTGGCACTTAATGTATGTTCATGTGTGAATCCCGTGCGAGTGACAAGTGCTGTCCAGTCGGTTGTTGTTAATTTCGAAGGATCCCATTTTCCATCAGCCCATCCCTTTTCAATATTCGACCACGCTACGGGATCCGATGATCCCAGGAATATCAGATAGTCGTTTTCTTCGGTAGGTTCATCAGCCCGCGGATAGAGTGAAGGATTTGAGTAATATTTTGACCAACGACGCCATTCGATATAATCGCCCGCATTCATTATCTTACTGTCATCCTGCAACGTTTCAACGGTTAACATACTGGTATAGCTCAACGTCATCCTACCGCTTTTCCCTTTTTTGGTAGTTATAAGTATTACTCCATTAGCCCCTCGAGAACCGTAAATTGCCGTGGCCGACGCGTCCTTTAAAATATCAATCGATTCAATATCGTTTGCACTCAGGTTGTCAATACCTCCGAGAATAACATTCTGATCTTCGTTGATTAAATTGGTTACCAGGGGAATGCCATCAACAACATACAACGGAGCATTAGACGCAGTTAATGAGCGCACACCCCGGATATTGATATTTCCCAGTTGCCCGGGACGCTCACTTGATGTAATATCAACGCCTGCTGCTTTTCCCTGTACGGCCTGAATAACATTGGTTACCAGTCGCGAAGTAATTTCATCGGCATCGACACTTACCAAAGCTCCGGTAATGTCCGATTTTTTTTGAACGCCATAACCTATTGCCACAACCTCATCCAGTCCTATATCGCCAATCTCCATAGTTACATTTATGGTGGATCTCGAATCAACTTCAGTTTCATAGGATTTCATGCCTACAAATGAAAATTGAAGAATGGCGTTTGCCGGAATATCTTTTAAATTGTACATTCCGTCAACGTTACTTACAGTTCCCCGCCTGGTATTTTTCACCACAACTGTTACTCCGGGTAAAGGCTCTCCTTTGCTGTCGGTTATTATACCGTTTACACTTACTTCCTGTTTAATCAAAAAATCTTCCTCAGAAACTTCGGGTACGGTTAATAAAATAAAGCGGTCTTTTACTTTATAAGTAACGTTTGTTCCCTCAAAAACTTTGTCGAGAATATCTGCAATTTTTGCATTGCTGACGTTAATGTTTACTTCCCTGTTTACGTCAACAATTTTTTCGCTGTACATGAAGTAAAATTCGCTTTGTGCTTCAATATCCAACAAAACTTCTTTTACGGTTGCATTTGGCAAATTAATGTTTAAAGTTTTGGATTGCGAATACGATTTTGTGGCAAATAAACTTGCAGCAGAAAACAATATGAAGTAAATGGTAAATTTCATAAGTTAATTAGTTTCCGCAATCCGGGATTAAGTCGTCACCTGATTTAGTAGCAGTTGAGTGTACGTTATATTGGACAATAATACTAAATAAACTGATATTTTATACCGTATCCTCTTATACTTATAAACATATCAAAACACTAACCTTTCAGATGTGTCAAAAAGACAACAATCCGGTAGCAACATAAAGAAAAGGTATTTAGACGGTTATAAAAATAAAAAATGTTATTTTAACACTTCTTTAAATAACTGTATAATCAATCTAAATTTTGGAAATTAATTACATTTTGATTTTGAAAATTCTCTCCATGTACCGACTCCACTAAAATATTTTTAAGGATAACATTCTCAATAGGGAGTTCCTCATTGCCCATAATCCTGGAAATAAAATTCGTTTCATTCGCCTGGAAATTTTCAAGATAAATGTCGGAAATGGGAGTAAGCCTTCTTTCATAGGTAGGAACCAGGTCACGCCATTGGTATAAAACGTCCGTTTCAATTCCTAATATTCCCTGGCTCATTATATCTGCCTTAATATTGCTTACATGAATATTCTTTACAAACCCACCACGACGTTCGTTGGTCTTGATAAAAACAAGGTGAAACATGTTGGCCTTATCAGCAACAGTGCAACTGTCCATGAATACATTCTCGACACCTCCCGACAATTCGCTGCCAATAGCCAGTAACTGATGCCCATTTTTTACAATGCAATTTCGAATAACCAGATTTTGAGTTGGAGTATTTAACCTCCATGCATCCTGATTACGACCCGATTTCACTGCTATAGCATCGTCTCCCTGGTCGAAAACACAATTTTCTATTAACATATTCTGACTCATCTCCGGGTCAACACCATCGTTATTATGTCCGTGTGCAAATACATTCAAATTCCGGATCACCACATTTTTGCTCAGGTAGGGATGTATAGTCCAAAAAGGACTGTTTGTAATGGTAAATCCGTCAAGAAGTACATTCTCACAACGGTTAAACTGGATAAAATGAGGTCGCAAATTAGCCGTATCATTTACCATCTGGCGTTCTTCAACAGGAATATCCGTCGATGCCAGTTCATAAAGTCGTTTTAAACTGTTCATATGAGCGGGCGGACGGGCAAACCAAATCTTCCACAAATCCATTTTGGCTTTTAATTCACCTTCTCCGGTTATGGCCACATTCTTACATTCGAAAGCATAAACAAGCGGCGAATAGTTATAACACTCCATACCTTCCCACGAGGTATGCACGGCCGGCAAATAATCATCAGGATTATCAGAAAACAATAAAGTCGCTCCCTTTTCTAAATGGAGATTTACATTACTTTTAAAATGAATGGTACCGGTTAACCATTCGCCCTCGGGAATAATAACAGAGCCACCCCCAACACCATAGGCAGCATCAATTGCTTTAGCTATGGCCTCAGAAGTTTTCGCCTGATCTCCCTGAACAGCTCCAAATTCAGTAATCGGAAATTTTTCACAACCGCTGAAATCAGGATAGACTATTTCCGGCATTTCAAACGGAGCATCAACGTTTACGGTTTGTTGCCCGACGGGCATAGGTTTTTGCGTACAGGCAAAAAGTGAAACAAGTATCACTATCGTGAAATAAAAATATCTCTTGTTTATCATATCCCTCATTTTTTGTTCTACATCAAATTTCAACCTTCAATATAAACAATTTCCATTTTATCCAGCACAACTCCCGGATCAATCATTTTTATCGTTAGCCTATGTTTACCTGTATTTTCAATTTTAGTTGAAACTTCTTGTATGGTTACTGCCTGTAATACATTCTTCTGCCATTCCATATTATGTTCATCCATTTCGTTTTCCAATTTCGCATTTACAATTACAGGTTCTCCGTTGTCGATACTAACCGCAAACCGAAGTTCATAGTCGTCAGATATTGGCTGATTGGGCAAACAATAAAACTTCAGATTAGCATCGCCTTTTGATTCACTATAAAAATCATAAGAAAGAGAAGGTGCCTGGGCCAGTTCTCCCAAAACCACCGATTTTGCAGTAATCGGGTAAGCTCCTACAGCATCGCCGGCTCTACCCAAACCTTGAATTTTTTGCCAGTATCCATCCGTAGATTTATCTGAACGAGTATAATTTTCTGCATCAATAGAAACAATTCCATTATCTTCTACAAACCATTGATCATCTCCCTGATCCAAGTCCATTCTTACTGCGCTTAACTGAACCGGGAAGTTCTGATTATTTACTGTGAGAATAATTTCCGAACTGACTGTATCTTTAGATGGCACAGCGTCCCAATTCACAGAAATCCAGATTCGTTCGTCCGTTGCAGTTTTCCCTGATGTTTTAGATATTTTAATCCATGAATCTGGAGTCTCAGCTTTCCATTCCAATTCCTGTTTACCGGAATTAAAAACATCAATAAAACAACTGCGGTTTGTAACTGAATTGATAACAGGCAGGCTTGCTTTTTTTGACCCGGAATGAATAGGTGTTGAATAACCTTCAGGAACAATTCCGCCGGCAAACTGTTGAGCAGACTTATATTTCCCGGTTTTAGACATTTCAAACACCGGCAATTCACGTGGAGCAAAGTCCATCATATATTTCCACCTTCCACCAACTAATGTATCGTTATAATATCTTGTTATTTGTTTGATCTTTTCGAAAGCTGCTTGTGATTTTTGGGCATATAAATTAGCACTCATCCGGCCCTGTTCAGCATAAACTCGGCTTTTGTAGGCGTACAAAATCTTTTTATTCATATTTGCAGCGCCAATTACTTTATAGGCAACCAACTGATAAAAAGCATCCTTCAGGTGTGCCGGCATTTCTTGATAAAGTTGTTCAGCCTGTTCTTCTAATTTATTGTAAGCATCAATGCGTTGCTGCGCTTCATCACCATTCTGGAAAAGTGAAAGTTCAGGATTCTGAATTTCCGTATTTGGATAAACCTGGTTATATCCCATGTGTTCCGGCTTTCGTGAAAATCCCAGCTGGAAATAGTTGCAAAGAAGCTTTCCTATTTCAGTGGCATGTTCCTTGCCAAACTGCAATTCAGCGAAAGTGTTATAATAAGAATTTAAGGTTTCAGGTGAAAACTGATCGGGATTCCATGCCATATCCAGAAAAAAACTTGTTCCTATCTCGTTGGATTTAATATCACCAACATTCACGATCCAGATATCTTTCGCATTTGTCTGATAGGCTTTATTCATTTCCTCCCAGATCAGAGAAACAGGAACTGATTCCAGCCAAAGAAAATCGTGCGGGCGCCCCCAATATGAAATATGATAGTACACTCCTGCCCCGCCCGAACGCAAACGCTCCTTTTCGTTGGATAGCTGGCGAATGTATCCGTGATTATCGTCGGGCCAAATCAGGGTTACATCTTCCGGAATTTGAGCACCGTTTTTATAAATCTCCAACACTTCCTTGTACGGAACAAATGCCTGCGGAATGTCGGAGATGTCTTTTTTCAAAACACTTTTCAACATTTCTCTTTGATCGCTGATGATGGTTTCCAACAGGTCCACCCTTTCCTGCGAGGTCAGGTTTCCCTGCATTCCCGAATCGTGAATTCCCCGCATTCCCATTGTCACAATGTATTTATCTTCGGGCTTTAGTTCTTCTATCCTGGATTTCCAGTAATCTTTAACAACGTTGCGGTTAACAGAATAGTCGTACTCTCCATACTTTTCATGATCCCACTCCCTCACGTTACTGCGCAGCATCGGTTCGGCATGCGACGTTCCTACAAAAATCTGATATTTTGCAGCCATCTCCTTATTACCGGGAATGGTATAAAATGATTTGGTACAAGGGTGCATCGCCGGCCAGATGGTATTTGCTTTCAGACGAAGTAGCAACTCAAATATTTTTGCATAGGTCTTTGGGCCGATGTCACCGGTTTCGGGTTCAAATGTTTTGGCAGCCCAGGGTTGCAGCCCCCAGTCCTCATCATTCAGAAAAATACCGCGAAATTTTACTTTCGGGGCATCTTCAATAAACAAATCTCCCGGAAGGCAAATTGTTTCCTTTTTTTGTGGATTAACATCTGCCCACCAGGTCCATGGACTAACACCTATTATCCGGCTGAGTTCCATTACACCGTAAGACGTTCCCCGGGCATCGCTTCCGGCAACAATTAAAGAACTGCTGTTTTTCTGAGCAACAACTTTAATACTGTAAGCTTCCCACTTCGATTTTAGTTCTTCAATATTAATTCCTGCATCTTTGCATACTTTGTCAAACTCTTTATTAGCGCCAAGTGTGCCAACTTTAATCTGAAATTTAGACTCATTGGCAGCCGTTAATTCAAGCTGCTGACCACTAACATTTAAAACATCATCCTTAAATAATCCAATCGCAGTCTGAACGATTTCATCCTCCGAATCAGCAACAACTAGTTGGGCTGAGACATCTTTATCAGCAACAACAAAATGTGTATCTTTCTGTGAACAAGAGCTCAAGAATAAACTGCAACTCAAAACCAAAAAAAAGAAAATATTTCTTGTTGGCGGAAATTCCGATTTCCCGTCTCCTCGTATTTTTTCGTTGATCTTATTTGTTGAATTATTATGGGTAAAGAAAATAATATTGAACATGTTTTTTCTGATATGATTTCTATATAAGATTTTCAATGATGCAGTTTTAATCCGAATGAGTATTTCTATTTCTTCTAGCGAACAAAGATTCTGTAAGATTTCAAGCTCATCCTAACTTTTCAGATCAATTAGCTTAGTTCCAAAAGGTTCTAAAACTAATTCATAAACCTTTCCGTTGGCATCCTGAATTGTGGTTGCTTCAGAACTATTACTGCTATTAACAACAATAAGTTTTCCAGATTCAGGGAAATATGTACATTCGGTATTAACATTACTGCTTACGAACTTTCCAAATTCATTTTGTTTATCGGCGGCAAAGAATAACGATCTGAACAACAAGCGTGTGTTTTCCGGCGAAAATTTAAAACCGGACATATAAATTGCTTTTCCTTTGAAAAAGTCGTTTGCCGCAATTTGCACTGATTTACCTTTTCTTTTTAAAACTTTAGTATCAAATCCTAAGGCATAAACGTTCTTAATATCGTCACCAAAATCAAGGTCCCCTTTTACATCTTCAAGAATAAAGTGAGCATCTTTCTGGGATTCAACCTCAATTTTTACATTGTTGGTTGTTAGCCCCGTTTCTTTGTCAACACCCAATACATTCGACAACTGGAAATACTGACCGGAATATGCAGTCGCTGAGGGTTCGCCAACACCAATAAAGCCTCCACCATTTGCCACCCAGGCATTAATGGTTTCAATTACTTTTTCATCGTCCCAATGTTCACCTCCCGACCAGGCAGTTCCTATTTTTCCTGCATTTATAATAACATCGATATCATCAGGAATTCCATTTTCAAGAATATCGTTAAAACTAATGTATGAAACATCAACAGGCAATCCTGCCAACGATTCTGTTATTTCATAAATTTCTGTACCATGAATAAAATGACCAACATACACCCACGAACGCCATTTCCCCCAGGCAGTTAAAATAGCCACTTTAACAGGCGCAACATAGGGCTTGCTTTCGGCATGTAGTTGTTTTATGGTTTTAAATTCTTTAATAATATCTTCAATGGCAGTTACAAATTCAGGAAACTCCTCAACCAGGTGCAAATAACCACCTAAGCCAATACGATCTATCGGTTCGCGGAGAAGCCCCCTGCGAATGTTTGCCCAAAATTTCATAGCATCGAGGGCAGGATTACCACCTTCTGCAAAAGTTGGTTCGCCGTTCAATCCGGTTGGAAATAAATAAGGATGCAAGCGCAATTCTTTAGTTTTCACACCTTTTACACCCGCACACAGTCTGGCTTCAAATGCGTTAAAAACACATTTAATCAAACCGTCGAAATTCATGTCTTTAAAACGTTCGCCGTTTGGCTCAGTACCCACCCAATGATCGTCGTAAAACATGTATGCCACTTTGCCTGAATCCTGCACCAAATCAATACATTTACGGCCAAAACTTACCACAAATTTGTTGATAAAATCCATCCAGTCCCACAATTTTTGTGACGGAACATTATGGCTCGAACAATAAGCTCCTTTATTCACAAAATCCTCGCTGCACATTTCGTAACCTTTTGCTTTTGCAAAAAGCTCCATTGAGCGCGGACTCACTGTCATTTCGTATGAACCCCAATCTCCATAACGGAATTTTTGTATGGAAGGATCACCCCAGAACCATGCAAAATTGTAGAACAACGATGTGAAACGTACAATTTTTGTTTTAGGATGTTCGTCTAACCACTTTTGTAAGTAGCCCAGCATGAATTCCTGGGTTTCCGGGTAAATTGGATCAATGGGCATTTGATGCTCCCTGTCGCCCCAATCGTTGGTTATGTGGTTGTACATCGAGATACCTTCCCAAATACGGTATGACAAAAAGTTAACCGTGTACTTGTGCCATTTGCTTGTATTTCTTATGGTCACAGTACCTTTTTCTGTATCGAAATCCCAATTCTCCTTTTCAATTTCTTTACCGGAAGTCCTGTCAAAAACCTGCCACCATTTTTTAGGATCATCGTTAAAATTCACCTTCATTTGCTCCCTGAAATAACCTTTTAAAAGGTCAATTTCCACTGTGTTGCCAGCGGCAATAACCGGATCGCTCATCAGGTAGTTTTGTTGAAGTTTATCGGTGTTGGCTTTCGCCCATTCGTTATCGGCTCTAACCAGACAAATTGTAGAATATATATCGTAATCACCTGAAACCAACTTGTCAGATAACACTGTTCCATCGCTGTCACGAATGGCATCAGCTCCCCATTTTTCTGCCAGTTCGAGAGTTAACTCCTCGTATCCGGCTTCTCCCGGCAATGTAAAATCTCCTTTTGTAATCATTTTCTGAAGTCTTTTATTCTGATTTTTTTCTTTCATTTAAATCCAATTCAATTGTCGCAAGTAATTTCTCGTTTATAGGATAAAAGAATAATAACACACCACATAAAAGAATAAATACTGCCGGAATAACGCTAAACAACAGCTTAATACCATCCATAATATCAGGTGTGATTTCAACACCTTTTTCATAACCATATTTTCCCAAAATATACAAGCCCAGAAATCCTCCAATGGCCACACCTAATTTAATTGCGAACATAATTCCGGCTGTTACAAGTCCGGTTGCCCGTTGTTTAAATTTCCACTCGTGGTAATCGGCCACATCGGCAAACATGGCAAACAGGAACACCGGCAAAGCCCCTGCAAAAACAGCCCATACAGTATTTACAATACACAACACAGTGAAGTTGTCTTGCGGTAACCAATAAAATACGGCGTTTGCAACAGCCAGGCCAACGGTTATAACGATTAATACATATTTCCGATCGAAATATTTTTTAACAGGGGTACAAAGCAGCACTCCGGCGATCATTCCAAAAGTAACTACGGTTAGGAATGTTGTAGTTTGGTCGAAATCGAGGTTAAAGAAACCAAGTGTAAAACTCCAAAGCACCTTACTTCCTTCGCCATTCACATAATCGAAATAATAAGCAACCATTCCATTTCTGATCATGTTATGAATGAGCCAAAAGATACATGCGGTAAAAATGATCAGCCAGGGTCGGTTTTTCGAAACATTCTTAAGATCTTCTTTAAAACTCGTTTTTTGTTCTTTAGGTGGGGCAACCCTTTCTTTTGTGGTTAAAAAAGTTATCACAAGTAAAACAACCGATAAGGCACCAAATACTCCCATGGTCATCTGGTATCCCAGTACCTGGCTGTATCCCAATTCGGGATTAAATCCTGGATGTGAAGGATTATTTCCCAGAAATTTTGCCAATGGAAGAGTAAAAGTTGTAATCAATAACTGTCCGATAAAAGCAAAGAAAAAACGGTACTGTGACAAAGTTGTACGTTCTTTTGGGTTCGGTGTAATTACCGCCATCATCGAGGAATACGGAATATTAATTGCCGTGTAAGCCATTGTTGCCAAAATATAACTGACATAGGCATAAACAATTTTCATGTTCTGCCCCCAGTCGGGCGTAATAAACATGGCAAACGACAGTATTCCAAAAGGCAGGGCCATCCATAAAAGGTATGGGCGAAATTTCCCCCAACGCGTATTGGTACGATCTGCAATCATACCCATCATCGGATCGGTAAACATATCCCACAAACGGGTAATTAAAAACATAAATGCCGCCACTTTAGCATCGATACCAAATACATCGGTATAGAAAATCATTAGAAAGAAATTCCATGCCTGGTAAAGTATGTTTGAGGCGGTATCTCCCAAACCAAAGCCAATTTTCTCCCAAACGGGTAATTTCATGGATAGTGGATTCGAGGCATCATGCGAAGTACCCTGAATTTTTTCGGTTGTTGAACTCATCGGTTTTATAGATTATATGATTTATAGTTTTACTTCTTCTTTACTGAGTTAGTATTCTTCATTGTTAACTCCTTCAATGAAAAATCGGGAACTACAATAACCTGTATAGCTTAGTTAGATTTTTCATTTAGTTTTTTCAGTACCTTTTTAACTGATGGAAATTTACAATAAATTATTTAGTAACGACAAACACATCCTTAATCCAAACATAATCATTGGTACTGCCAAAAACATTCTTTCTTTTATCTGTCCATACTCCGTGTTCACCCATAACCTTAATTCTTAAGGTATAATCATCCTGTTCTAACAAAGGACTTAAAAACTTAAAGGACGAATATTCATATTGACTTTAAAAATTCTCGTAATCACATGAATTAAATGCCAGCACTGTTAAAATCATTAGAAAATATTGTTTATTAAAATATAGATTAGACTTTATTAAAATCGATTTGCAAAATTTATTGAGGAGAAGATACAACATAGAATTTTTTTTGCATGCATGAAAACGATGCCGACAGACATATTGAATCAAAAATAGGAATTATTCTATTTTTTAAAATCATATTAGTCATAGGTCTTAGATTTAAATTGATATCTGTAATCTTATTCTTTATATTCAAACCAATCAAAACGGGCTACATTTTTACTCGGCAATTCATTACTTGTAGCATACATCCCAACGCCGGTACCATTAAATTTATTTACTTCACTATCCGCAAGTATCTTCATAGTTTGAATATCTCCTATAGGATTCATTTCTTTTAACGACTCGCCATAACTAAACTGAAGGTCAAGCACATTGACTTTTACGTTTAAATATACTTCACTTTTATGATAAGGTACAGTTTTTATTATTTCTTTTTTTTCGTCAAACTTTTGAACCAGCGAAATATTATCTTTTCCTTTCATTAACATATAATAGCTTTCACTAGTGCGATATAGTATTAATCCGGCCTGTTCATTCTTTTTCAATGCAACAAAATTCAATTTAGTCGATGCGGAAAATTGATGATGCTTAACACGCTGAATTAGCAAAGATGAATTAACCAAGCTATCAGCAACTTGTGGTTGAAGTTTCATTGCCAAGAATCCTTTCTCCGGAAGAAATATTTTTTCTTTCGGATTTCTAATTGTATGCCACTTTAAGCGTAAAGTATCTGAATTAAAATCATCCATCGCTGGATCTGGATTCACCGGGCTCCATGGCAAATTAGGACGTTCTTGCTCCCAAAGTACTTTCCCATGCCCGGGATTAAATATTGGTGTTCCGTTTTCAAAATCAACTTTGCATAAGAATGTTTCACGGGCCAGTGTAACTTCATCATCGACTTGCCTCTTTCCAAGCACAACGGACCACCATTCTCCATTTTGTGTTTGTACCAAATCGGCATGACCAACAGCCTGGATAGGATAATCTTTACCAAGGCTACGATGAGACAATACCGGATTTATTTTATCAGAAATATAAGAATCTAATACAGAAGAACCATGGTGTGCTGTAACAGCATGATATTCACTGGTTCCACCCTCAGCAGTTATAAGAAGATATTTACCATCTATTTTGTAGATATGAGGTGCTTCGGTATTTCTTGCATTATTAGCGTGACCGTATGTTAGTATTTTCCTGTCTCCAACAAATTTTTCTTGTTTCAAATCAAGTTCCTGCCCCCAAACAGCACATTGGGCAGGCCATGATTTTTCAAAATCCCAGTCATTTCCGGTATAGTAACATGTTCCGTCTTCGTCCCAAAACAACGAAGGATCTATACCTTTGGTATCGTCTAACCAAACCGGATCGGACCAAATACCGGCGGGATCTTTTGCGGTAATGTAGAAATTTCCGCCACAATCAGAACATGTAGTTATAAGATAAAACAGTCCATCATGATACCTGATTGTTGCAGCCCAAATTCCATTCCTATCTTTTATTCCGTCAAAATTTAATTGTTCCGGACGGTTGATTCCATGCCCGATTAACTCCCAATTAACTAAATCTTTGCTGTGATAAATAGGTATTCCGGGAAACCATGCAAATGATGAGGTTACCAGATAATAATCATCGCCAACACGGCAAATCGAAGGGTCTGGATTAAAGCCGGACAGTATTGGATTCTGAAAGTTTTTGGGAACAGTTTGCCCGTTTGTAAAAAGACTGAAAGTTAATAGTATAATGATTAAATATGTTCTCATAGTATCGGACATGCCTTTTGGGATTTTAATCTGTTACAAATACCTCTTTAATAATGACATAATCATTGGTACTACCAAAAATTTTCTTGCTTTTATCGGTCCACACTCCGTGTTCACCCAATACTTCAATGCTTAATGTATAATCGTCCTGTTCCAACAAAGGACTTAAAAATTTTAGGGACAAATATTCATATTTGCTGTAAAAATCAACGATTGTATTGATGATTTCCTCATTCTTACTATTCTTTATAATAATTTTAGCATAGCCACTTATATTGTTAGAAACCGCCTCTATTCCAACTTTCCTGCCAGTGAAATAATATACAGCCAAAGCGCCCTTTTCATTGGATCGAATCATGTCATTTTTCAATTCCCAATTCCCTTGTATATCATAATCCTTTTTCACTTCAGATATCTTGTTCAACTCAATAGTTGACCATTGAGCTTTTGGAAAATCGATACTCCAACTTTCAACAAAATCAGGAATTGACATGGAATCTCCTTCCACTGTTATAGGTTGCCACACATAGGTTCCGGCTGATCCTTGTCTGGGGAAAGACCAACGGTCGCCGGTATAAATAAGCAAAGTATCTTGCTTATTGCTTATCGGAAAAACAAACGAACACTGCGAATTCCATGTTAGAGATCCTTTTGGAGCAAACAACCCGCGATTAGTCCAAGGACCTTTTATAGAGGAAGCTGTTAAATAAAAATTATCGTTTCTTTCCCAACTTGTTAAATTGGAACTTAACCAGTAGTATGTTCCATTGCTTTTAAACATGGCTGGCGATTCGCCAGCTTCCTGTCCTGAAGTTACTATTCGTTTTGCTGATTTGTAATCCGAAGATAATTCATAAATAGTTCCGTGATGAATCAGCAAATAGCCTTTCCCATCGGTATCCTGAAAAGTCCCCATATCCCATCGGCGAATGGGTCCTCCTTCATACAAAAGTGCTCCCTGAAACTGGTAGTCACCATTTATCGTTTTGCAGGTTGCATAGCCAATGTGAGGATCGTTATACTTTCGATCATCGGTATGCATATACATCACAAATTCACCTGTTTCCGGACACTTCATTACTTTTACACGTTCTCCAATGCGATCCGGCCCGAGCAATCCCTTAGATTGTTGTGGCAAAACAATATTTTCAAATTTCCAATTCATCAAATCGGTGGATGAGTAACAGGCAAATCCTATAAAAACATTAGCGCTATCGGTTTTATATTCTCCAAACAGGAAATATTTTTCTCCCTCTTTCACAATACAAGAACCATGAGCATTTACTTCATTATTGTTTTGATCGAACCACGCAATGCCGCTGTGTATAGCCTCGTATTGTTTCTGACAATACACATTTTGAATCATCAAAAAAAATAAACCTATCTGTACTATAACTAATCCTGTTTTCATTTTTATTCTATTCTTTAAGATGATTTATACCTTTCACATTTGTGACAGACAACCAAAGAAGAAGCAACTACATTAATTAAGTTTCAATATATCGATAAAAAAGCCCGCCTCCTTTTAAAAGAAAGCAGGCTTTCCTCATTAATCATTAATAACCGGGATTTTGCGGGAATTCACCAAAATCGCGATCTATTACCGTTTGTGGAATTGGCCTAACCAGATGATGCTCGTCAAGCTTATTTTCCCTTTTGGCCAGGACATTGTGCTCCAAAGTGCGCTCAATTAATTTTCCTGTTCGTTTAAGATCGTACCAACGTTTGTATTCACCAGCCATTTCCCTGGCTCTCTCATCAAGGATAAAATCAATATCAACGTCTGAAGCCTGAATCTCCATTTCTGATTCTTTTCCGGGAAGTGCTGCCCGTTTCCTTACTGTATTTATTCGGCTAGCAGCTTTCGTATTATCCTCCATTTTGTAATAGGCTTCGGCAGCAATCAGGTATGTTTCTGCTAACCTAAATAATATGATATCTCTTGTAGAAACATAAACATCAGTTGTAACCGGATCATAAAATTTCCATATCATTGGAAATTTACCGGTTCCGCCAAGATTTTCAATATCAGGCAACCATTTACCTATTGTAATAATATTTGCTACCGGATGTTGAGCCATAAAATCAAGCGAATCCTGCTCTGTAAAAGGTTGATCGGGTTTTGGAAAATAAACACGTAAATCACCTTTTTCAATTTCTAATGCAGGCACATCAACGGTAGCATAGTATTCACTCAGGAAAGTAGCATCATAACGGCTATCAATACTGGTATTAAAAAGCCGATATAAAAACTGACTTGGCGAAAATTGAGGGTACTGTATGGGATAGGTCAAGTCACCAAAAGCAAAACCTGACTCTTTTTCATTTAACTGCCATCCGAATTGCCTGCTTTGCAAACTTCCTTCAAGTTCCGAACCATAATCATATTGAATGGAAAGAATTACCTCGCTATTGGTTTCATTATCCCTGGCAAAAACTTCGCTAAAAGTATTTTGCAAAGAATAGCTTCCGTCATTAATTACTTCATCGGCCAGTGATGCTGCCTTAGAAAAGTCATTCGCCTCTGCAAACGATTTGTATCCCCTTGTAAGATAAACCAAGGCAAGCAGATGCTTTGCTGCTCCTTTAGTGACGCGTCCAAATTCTTCCTGAACTTCTGGAATATTAACTATTGATTCTTCCAGTTCACTAATAAGAAACTGATATACCTGATCCTCTGGTGTTCTCTCGAAATGCGTAACAGCACTGGTAATTTCTTCTGTAACAAGAGGCACATCGCCAAACTGTTCCACTAAATTATAATAGTAATATGCTCGAAGAAACTTAACTTCAGCCAATAGTTGTTTTTTCCTGGAATCAGCTATTCCATCAACTTTATCGGCCCTTGAGATGGCTGTATTACAAACCTGTACGGCATAATAAAAGTTAGTATAAAAGGCGTCTACAAAATCATTCTGGGCATCAAGTGCTCCATATTCATTGAGTTCTGAGCTATAAACATCACGACTTTCATACGTACCTCCAACTAACTGACTTTCACCGCGATTATAAATATCAACACCTGAACAGAACATATAAGGGAATCCACGGCTTCCTCCTGCATTACCAATTGCAGTTCGTAATGTAGAATAGGCGGAAGTTACCAAAGTTTCATAACCGGATGCAGATGTAAAATAATTCTCGGCGGTAATGTTACTTTTATTTTCTTCCATCAGAAAGTCCTCACAGGAAAATAGAAATAGAGAGACCAGACTGATTAAAATATATTTAGTTTTAGATTTCATCATTGTTCATTTTAAAGTTCAAAATTAATTCCTAACAAATAAGTCGCGTATCCGGTAGCCTCGCCCCAGGTGTTTGTGTCGGCCCATTCCGGATCGTATCCCGGATAGGAAGTAAAAGTGAAAGGATTTGTAACGGAACCATAAATACGAAGTTTATTTATATTCCATCGACTCAAAATTTTCTTTGGAATTGAGTAACCTAACGAAATATTACCTACCCTGACAAATGAAACATCACGATACCTGTAGTTATTGAAATATTTACCTTTGTTTCCAGGCTGAGGAATATCGTTTGAAGGATTATCAGGCATCCAATAATCTACATCTAGATTATTATAATTACCATCGAGGCTCATAAATGATGCAACAAATGAGCTGTATAATTGAGCACCTTGACGGGTATATACATAAGCTGAAAAATCCCAGTTCTTATATTTTAAAGTATTCGTTATACTTCCGCTCCATTTTGGAGTTCTTTGCCCGATAATTTTTCTGTCTTCTGCATTAATTACATCATCGGTGTTCAGATCTTTTACTTTTACCTGCCCCGGTGTTTGTCCGTAAACAGCAGCTTTATCCACTTCGCTCGACTGCCAGATTCCATCGAATTCATAATCATAGTTTACTTTTATAGGTTGTCCAATAAACCAACCATTACCAACATCATCATTTTTCTCACCATAAAGCTCAACTATTTCGTTCCTGTTGGTATCGAATATAATGCTTGTTGTCCACGTAAAATCATTGGTTTGTATGTTAACTGTGTTAAGCCCAAACTCAACACCGCTGTTTCTTACCCAACCAACATTATCCCAGATACTGGTCCACCCAGTAGTTTGAGGAAGTTGCCTTCTCATAATCAAGTCCTTGGCATCACGCCGGTAAACATCAATTGCTCCGTTGATCCGGTTTTTGTAAAAACCAAAGTCAACACCTAAGTTAAGTTCTGCTGTTTTCTCCCAGGTAAGATCTTCATTAGCTAGTCCCGATTTATAATAACCCGATGACAAAACACCATCATAATTGTAATTACTTTGTGAAATGTTCGACTGTGTTCCATAAATGTCAACAGCATCATTCCCTGTAACTCCGTATGTCAACCTCAGTTTCAGGTTACTTAAATTATCCACATTTTTCAGGAAATCTTCTTCCGAAACTCTCCAGGCAAAAGCGGCCGAGGGAAAGAAAGCCCATTTGTTACTTGCTGCAAGTCTTGAAGAACCATCATAACGCCCCGTTACAGTGAATAAATATTTACCATCATATGAGTAATTTAACCTACCGGTAAATGAGGACAAAGTTGCCTGACTGTAATTCGTTCCTGATGCTTTAACATCACTTAGAGTGACTGCATCGAGATTATACCACAAACTGTTAAACGGGAAATTTCTTGCGGATTGATCAGCTGATTCCCATTGTTCATATTGAATACTTTGAATAAAGCTAAAATCAAAGTTATGCTTGTTTATATTTTTGGCATAATTCATCTGGTTGTCCATAACATAGCCAAAATAATCAGTAGTATGATACTCTGCAGACGTATTTGCAGGATTACCATGACCACCATTTTTTGCCCATAGCCCGTAGGAATAACCATCTCGTTTATAAATCATCTGAGGTGACAACTGAGTACGCAGGGTTAAACCATTAATTGGTTCAAACTGTAAAAATATATTTCCAAAAGCCCTGTAACGGCGATGTTCTCTAATTTCCCCATCCTCGGTATATTCAAACATTGGATTTGGCAAATAATCTTCCCTGTAAGGCTGATAAACAGGGTCTCCATTTTCATCATATGGATCTGTTACCATCGGCATTCTATACGTTGATCTCAGTGTTTCGTAACTACCTTCGTTTTGCACACTGTAAGTAAAGTAAAGATTCCCGCCGGCTTGCCATTTATCTGAAATATTGCGGTTAACATTAAGTCGAAGATTATACCTGTTATAATCCTGACCAGATACAGTACCTTCTTCTTTCAATTGACCTATACTCAAGGCAAATGTACCTTTATCATCTCCACCAGATGCAGTAACCGTGTGGCTGGATTGTACACCATTTCTTAAAATCAGGTCAATCCAGTCCGTATAAGCTCCATTATCAATTATATTCCACTCTTCTGAAGTAAAAAAGTCAGCATTCGACCGGTCAGTACTTTTTCCCTGAGTTGTAAAGTAATCAGTCCTCCACTGAACATACTCAGGTCCAGTCATCATATCAGGAAGATTTGCGGGAGTTCTGTATCCGTAATATCCATCGTATGATATAGTTAGTTTTCCGGCTTTACCTTTCTTTGTTGTAACAATAATAACTCCGTTTGCTCCTCGCGATCCATAAATTGCAGTTGCAGATGCATCTTTTAAGATATCTATTTTTTCTATATCATCCGGATTTAGGTCGTTCAGTCCGGAGGATGTTGGAATTCCATCAATCACATAGAGCGGTGTATTGGAATTGTTAATGGAACTCAATCCCCTGATTGATATATCGAATGTACCACCAGGTTTCCCAACATTCTGTTCGATATTTACACCTGCCACTCTACCCTGAAGGGCTTGGGTAGCATCTGGAAGATCTACAGCTGCAATGGCATCGGCCTCAATAGATCCGACAGAACCGGTTATATCGCTCTTTTTTACCGTTCCATAACCAATAGCAACAACCTCTTCCAAACCAATTGCATCAGCCATCATCTTAACACTAATAATGGTTTGTTCTCCAACCACCATTTCCTGAGACTTCATACCAACAAACGAAAATTGCAGAACAGCATCAACAGGTAAATTTACCAATGAAAAATTTCCGTCAATGTCGGTAACTGTGCCGTTTGTGGTTCCTTTTATCACAACGGTAACTCCGGGCAAAGGCTCACCACTATCATCTGTTACATTACCTGTAACCTTTTTGCTTTGGTCGTTAATATTTACCCGGGAAAAAGCACCATTTCCAGGTGTTAATATAATTAAATCGTTCTCAAGTATCTGGTAATTAATTTTATCTTCCCCAAAAACAGATGTAAGTATTTCCTCTACAGTATTGTTCTCAGATGTAACACTTACTACCTTCTCAACATCTATCTGCTCCCGTTGATAGAAAAATCTAAAATTACTGGAATTCTCAATTTCGCGTAAAACATCAACTATTTGTTTCTCCCGTAACTCGAAAGAAAACCTTGTAGATTGGGAATAAACACTGGCAGAAACCTGCATCAAGCAAAGAAAAAGTCCCAAAAATGTCAATTTCATCTTTAATAATAAATTTCGTCTGAGTCCGATATCATCGCACCAGACCATTAAGTTTTTTTTCATAAATTTACAATGTTAAAAGTTTGTACTAATGGTGTGACCGCACCTGTTATAAACAAAATTTTGCCGGCAGGATATGACCGTATCATGCCGGTTTTTTTATTCTCAAATAAGCATAGGCAATTAAATTTTAGTTTGTCTTATTCTGTTTCAATAATATGTATCTCCTGATTTTCAATTTTATATTTAACGGGAAGGGTTTTTTGTATTATGTCCATCACTTCTGTTATCGTCTCGTTTCGAATTGTACCGTCGTAATGTAAATCGAGCAAGGAACTGTCATCAACATGTATTTTAACCCCGTATTTTCTTTCCAACAACACAATCAGATTTTCGAGGCTCATATCAATAAATATGAGCTTATTCTCCCTCCATGAGGTAAATATACGGGTGTCAACTTTTTTTAGTTCTAAACCATTGGTATCTTTATCATATACCAACTGCTCACCGGGTTTTAAGATGCGGGCATTATTTATTTTCAATTTTTCTGATGAAGTAATTCGTACCATTCCCTCTTCCAAAGTGGTAGTTACTAGCTTATCTTCGGCATACGCTTTCACATTAAACTGGGTTCCCATTACGATTACATCATAATAATCTGTGTGAACAATAAATTCCTTTGTTTTATCTTTTTCAACATCGAACCAAGCCTCTCCTTCGAGATAAACTTCTCTCTTATTCTTCTGATTTAGCTGATATTTCAGTTCCGATCCGCTGTTCAAATAAACCACCGTATTATCGGGCAATACCATTTGTGATACAGATCCATTTGGAGAAAAAGAAGTATAATAAACCGGATCGGGTTTTGACAACCTGGTTGAAAAAATTCCGATTAAAGCACCGATAATTAATACCGCTGCAATCTTTGAAATATTAATAAAAATTCTCTTTGTTTTTGATATTTCCCGTGCTTTCTTCTTCAGGTAAACCTGATGATGTATTGTATCAAGAATTTCCTGAAGTTCCTTTTGCGAAACTTTTCCTGGTAGCTGCCCATTGTCGCTATTCCAAATCTTAAGAAATTCGGGCTCTATTTCCTTATTTAAAGAGGGATCTTTCAAAATAGAAATAGCCTCGTTCAACTCAGAGATATTGCATTCTCCCCGATAGTACTTTTTAAGAATCTCGCTTATATTTTTTTCCTTTTTCATTTTAAAAAAATAATCCCCTCTTTAAAAGGGGATTTGTCAAACTAATCAAACTAAAACCATTTGGATGTGAACAAATTTGTCCATTTAAATTTCCATGTTTTAGTAGTAATACGATAAAGTAGTATTTACCCCCCAAAAAAAATTAGGAAAAAATAGAAAGAAATAAAAGAATCGCTATAATATCTTTGCCCAAGCGCTCACGTATAAACCTCAACGACAGATTAATATGATTCTCAACTGTCTTGACAGAAATACCTAGTTTAGCTGCAATTTCTTTATTCGACAGCCCGGCTTCACGACTTAAGACAAACACTTTTTTCCGTTTCTCTGGAAGTTCGTCCATGGCAATTTCAATTCTTTTTTTAATAGTATCGTAATCAACTCTCGACTCTATCTCAATGTTCTCTGTCTCGAAATAAGCCCTTAAAAACTCGCGGTATTCTTTCTCTTTTAAACGATTTCTTAGCTGGTCGATAATAAGGTTATACGAAATTTTAAAAAGGTACGATTTGAAAGACTTTGAGGAATCGATATTATCGCGTTTCTCCCAAATCCGTATAAACGCTTCCTGTACTATTTCCTTTGAATCTTCGCGATTTTTTAATAATGAGAATGAAAAATTATAGAGTTTTTCACTGTATCGATGAAACAGAGAATCAAAGGCCTGAATTTCATTTGCCTTTAACTTTTGTACCAAATTCTTATCACTATCTTTTATAAAATCGTTCATTTTTCTGACAGTGACAAATTAAATCAGTTTTTAAAATAAAACCTACTTATACAAACTTTTTTTTTGAAATCCGGTTGTTTGTCCTATCCGAAACATAAATTCGAAGCCCTAAAAACCTGACTTAATTCAATGAAATAATGGTTTTATATTCAGGCACAACCTCAAATCCATTAATTTTCAAAAACTTTCCATCCACAAATTCAGGAATATGTTTTAAATCCTTGAGGTATTCATAATCATCATACATGGAATGAAAGATCAACACCATTTTATTATCTTTTAACCGGGGAGCAAATTTCTTCAATCCGATTTCCCATTTTCTTTCCTGATAAAAATGGTCGGTTATTAGTTCTCCGTCAATAAAAGCCAGGGCACGATCTCCAATGTAATCAGCTTCTACAAACACATCATTTAGTTTCGAAATGTCTGAAGTCAGTCGCATGGTATATTTCCTCTCACTTACTTTTTCGAAAGTGATTTCCACTTCTGCTTTTTCAAATTTTACAGAATAGGAATCGAAATCATCATAAACTGGTTTCTCCTCTTTTATACTTGCTTCTGAAGTGTTTAAGCTTCTTTTTCCTTTAGGAAAAACATGTACACTATTTTTATCATTTCTACTGACAATCCGAATATTAGAGTTATCTCCAAGAATTAAGGCATCTGAAATATATAGGTCTTCATTGATTTTATTTGCATTTAATGCCATATCCTGTGGAATAACCAGAAAATGTTCACCATTGGTAACAAACGAAAATGGCTCATTTGCTTTTGCGGTCACGGTTTTAAAACCATAATTTCTATTTACCGATGCATTCTTTAATTTCGAAATTCGGGTTTCCGGTAGAAAATTCAACTCCGGCGCAATACCATCTATTGAACTAAAAATATAATATTCATCGTCGTTTTTATGTAATACGGTTAAAGGCTGAACAGTGGCCGACTTCACAGTTGCGTTACCAAGATTCAGATTAAAAGGCAATATGGCACTGGCAGCTATTGGCACATCGAACGAACCTTTTGCCGGGAAAGTAATGGTTTCGTTTTTCATTTCGATCTGAACATTCACATCTTCAATATCCTTTGCTTTCACATGATCCTGAAAATTAATGATGAACAAAAATCCGGAATCGTTATACGAACGAATCGCATAGCGTAAAGTCTCGTTATTGTCGGCTGTAATTTTTGCATTGGTTTCAGGAAGTAGAGTTTTCATAGTTGCCAGTTCTTCGCCATAAGCTTCCAAAAACATGTGTAACATACGGAGGTGCTTAAAATGATAGCGAACCTGGCCATACTGACCAATTGGCGCCTGGAAATCGTAATTCACCCTTGGGAGACCATTAACTTCTTCGTTATAATATTTCCCTTCGAATTGAGGAGTTGAGCCCCCATGATACATGTAATAGCCAATTCCGTTTGATCCACTTCCAATAATCCGAACCATTAAAGGATTAACACTTTCAAATGGGACAATTGGCCGACGTGAATATTTTGGTTGAATACCCGGTCCGATTTCCGCAGAAATAGAAGGATAAAATTTAGTGTCATAACTAAACGGACTATAATCTGGATTGTTTTTAATATCCTTAAAAAGATAAAATTCCGACGGACTGGGATCAGCCCAGAACGGATATGCATAACCGGCCGTTACCGGAATACTTCCTTTTTCAACAATGGTTGCGTTCCCCCAGCCGGTTGCTGTATAAAGAGGCACATCAACTCCATGTTTTTGTGCAATTTCTTTTAACCTGGCCATATGTTCTTTTCCATATTCCGACCAGGGATTTTTTCCATCGGTAACGGTAATTTGCTCATGCGTTAATGCAGCATCTCTATCGGCAACGGTAAATTCAGTTTTACTGCCCGGATATGCAAATTCCCATGGAGCAGCCGAATGCTGGTATTCATTTTCCAACTGAACGCCAATTATCGGACCACCATCTTTATAAAGCAAACCTTCTATCTGATCCGCAATTTCACCATAAAGTTTATCTACATAATCCAGATATTCCGGATCGTTGCTGCGAATTTCAAATGCTCTACCGTACAGCCAGTCCGGGATTCCACCGTTTCGTATTTCTCCGTGGCAAAACGGCCCCATGCGAACGATGGCAAACAGCTTGTGTTTTTCGATCAGTTCCAAAAACGCCCGAAGATTTAAATCACCACTCCAATCAAATTTCCCTTCCAGTCGTTCATGAAGATTCCAAAACACATAAGTTGCAATCACATTAATTCCACCGGCTTTCATCTTCAGAATTTCCTCCTCCCAGTATTCTTGAGGAAAACGTGCATAATGAAACTCACCTATAATCGGGAAAAAAGGTTTTCCATTCTTTTCAATGTAATAACTGTTAACCGAAATTTCATCGCCTGCCGGATTTGATCCTCCCAAATCGAGGTGTCCCCGAATAATTTCTTGTTCCGGTTGATCTATATTTACCTTGTATGTAGTTTGTGCGTGTAGCCCCAAAAATAGATACATCGCAAATAATGCCGTTATTACTTTTCTCATATTCATCAAACTTCAGTATCCGATTTTTCAAATTTCAACATTAATTCATAAGCACCGAGATGCATAGAGTTCAATTCCAGAATTTCTTTGGACAGTTGCAAAGCTGCTTTTTCATTTCCGAGGCCCATCTCTGCCAAAGCAATTAAATATTTTGAATCCTCAATATTTCGTTTCTGAATATCATCTTCGAAAACCAGCAACAGTGGCAACGATGTTGCAAAGTAGTCAATCTGCACTTTTTCGTTCAATTTGGTTTCTCCGAATTTCTTAATATCGACCAATAAATCCTGGGCTTCAACCTTTTCTCCCAATTCATTTAACGACAGAGCTTTATAGTACGACAATTCTGAATAAGCACTCACTGCCATATCAATAAAGTCACCTTCTTCGTTCTTACTTTCAAGGAAGTGCGTTCTGGCTTCTTCTGTTTTCCCTAGCGCATTAAGTGCCATTGCTTTCCAGTAATTTATATGCGCAACGGCCTGAAGAGGATGGTATTTTTCACCTAAGTTATCGGGAGTATTTACTGACTTATTAAAGTACTCAAAAGCGGCTTTTGCATCTCCGTTTTGTAAAGCCAATTGTCCAAGTTTCAGACAGGCATAAGTAAACTGACGCAGAACCTGGCCTTCACCACCTTCCCAAGGGTGGAAATCACGGTTCTCCAACAGGTTTAACGCCTTGTTGTATTCACCGTTAAAATTGTAAAGCGCAGCCAGCTCAACCGAGAAATCATCACGGGTTGTAATCTGATCCTTGATAGACAACAGATCTTCCAATCGTTGTTTCGGATCGTCGTTTAGCTTTTTACGCAACTGGTCGAATTCGTAACGAATACGCATATCGTTCGGAGCCAGTTCAACAGCTTTTAAGAAAGCTGCCCGGGCTTTTTCGCCATCTTCAAAAGTATTCCAGTAGGCAATTCCTAAATTGCGATACAGCGTACCGTATTTACTGCTTGCATCGGCAGCTTTTTCCCATACGTTTATTGCATCTTTATGACGTTTCAAATTGAAATAGTAGTTACCCAATCCAAATGCTGCAATTGTATTTTCCGAATCAACTTTTAATGCCCATTCCAATACCAACTGTTCGTATGTACGCGATGGGAAAACATAGTCATAAGATGCTGATTTTGTTTTTTCCAGAATCTCACTAGCTTTTGTTGTATCGCCGCTCAATTCGTATAACCAGGCCAAAACAAACTCGGTCATTACCGCTTTTGCCATTGGATTTGGCACAACACATTCAGGAACTTCATTTTTATGATGTAACTCGATAACTGCAATCGCTTCCTGATAAAAACCGGCTTCGGCATAATCAAAAGCAATGTCGATGATGGTTTGTGCATCGTTTCTTGATGATTCGATAAACTCATCGAAATAACCAAACAAAGTTGCCATTTCGAATTTTGCCCATTGATCAAGTGCATCTGTTTTAAACAGGTCTGCCAATACAGTTTTTGCAGCTTCTTTATCACCCTGATTTTTCAGAATGACGGCTTTTAAAATAGTTGCTTTGTTATTCTGACGGTTGGTATCCAATGATGCTTCCAGGTGCTCTAAAGCTGATTCAAAATCTGCCTTCAAACAATCAAGCGTAGCCAGCTGGTAATAAGCAGCCGAGCGCCACTCGAAGTTCCAGGTTGATTTATAGAACAATCCATAAGCTTCGTCTTTTCTTTCCTGTAGAGAACAGGCTAAACCACAGAAATAATGCGCCTCGCCCGACGCCGGATTTGGATGATAAGTGGTCATGATATCAATAGCCGTTCTGAAATTCTTTTCAGCTTCTTCGAACTTGCCGTTTTTAAGTTCAACACGGCCTAAAGCAATATATGATTTGTAGCTTTTCGGGTCTTTTTTGATCGACTCTTTCCAATATGGTTCAGGATAACGGGTAGGATGACGATACAGTTCCAGATGTTCGCCAATCAATTCCAACTCATTGGCACTTTCAATTTCTTCAGGTTGTTTAGGCTCAAATGCCAACTTGCGGTTTCGTTCTTTCGGAACTTCGCGATGATGATAGGCAATTAATTCTTTTCCAGTTTCATCAAATACAATCAAAGAAATTGAATTCTCCTGTCCTGCCTCAATCTGAATAGAAGTGTCTTTCCAAGGTTTATCAGGCGATATCGTTTGTTTTTCAAATACTTTCTTCTCATTACCGATCACCAAAATGAACTTAAGGTTTTCGAATTTACGACTACCGGCAACACCCAAATCCAATTTGTTTCCCTGCTTAATCTCAAACCGGATAGCCAAATCTTTATTGGCATTTTGCACTGGTCCCAGATTTTTATAGCTCCACCAGAATTGCGAGAATGTTTTTGTTTCGTATGGAAGCAGGTAGGTAAAATCAGGCTGATTATCGGTATAAACACCTGCCATCAACTCGAAATATGGTCCACCTTCATCCGTCAGTTCACAGTCCCATGCACGGCCAAAATCTTCACTTCCCCAAGTCCATTGTTTTTTACCCGGCGCAATATGACGATTGGCAACATGAATAAATCCACCGTCTTCTTTAAAATCGTATCCTCCAAAGAAATCGTATTTCGTGTCGCAAACCATGTAGCTAGTTGGCACCGGAATATTATTGTAATTACGCAAGTCATTTCTACCCGGTCTTTCGTGGTAAGGAATTCCGTAGTAATCGTTCTCGGCAATTGGGAAACTACTTTGTGCACGCACAGCGTGATCGGCCACATAATGAACATCAGGCGGAAAGAAACTGCGATAATCTTTATGCACTTTTACAGCCACATTAGCCCACCACAAGAATGTTTGTGTTAATGGAGTGCGGTTAAACAAGCGCCCGCGCAACTCAATCAAAGCACTGTCTGGGCGGATACGAATTCCGTGCATCCCTTTTAACCGGTACATTGGATCGTATTCCGACATCCAGATTGTTCTGGCGCCATCCGCTTCCTCTTCAATGTAAACATCACTGGGTAGATACGTTCCCGGACGGTGGTGCTGCGGCCAGTTAAATTCCACACCTCCACTAATCCACGGACCAGCCAAACCAACCAAAGCCGGTTTGATCACCTTTTGCTGATAGAAAAAGTTGTAATTATTATTGGCTTTATCTTGCGCTTCAAATATGCGTCCACCGATCTCGGGTAGCATAACCAGTTTCACAAACTCGTTTTCAATCGTTGCAGCCTGGTAATTCCGATCTACTTTATGATCGTATACCTTATCGATAAACGGAACCGGATAAACTTTCCCCGATGATCCCTGGTAAACTCTTTTTTCAAAGAATACGGGATTAATTTCTGATTTTCCCAACTCATAAGTTGGAATGCGCATTCTTTTTATTTCCGCATCTACAACTTTCCCCATCAAATACCTATTTAATTATGGATTGAATGTCTGATAAAGTAAGCTTCACGTCCGGCTCAAAACCTGAACTTTCCATATAAGTAATAATACTTTTTTTCAACTGCCCGGCTTCCGGTCGGTTTCCCATGTCATTCACCAAATCAGTACCACTTACGAACAAGCATCCTTCGCCCACTTTGACTTCAAAAAACAATGCCAGACGTCGATTGCTCACCCAGTCGTCAATAATCCGAACAATGGGTTTTAATTCAACTGAAAAGGCATCTAGCTGAACAGCATCAGCATGGTTCATGGCATCCCACCACTGCCAGTTGGAGTGGTATTCGGTTGGAAAATATTTAAGAGCAGGATGTTCCGGATTACATAAAATCCCCAGGGTATGTGGCTTCTGATTATCGGTCCAGGCTGTGTTCCAGAAAATACTGGAAAAACCTACACCAACCTTTCCTCCTTTTTCAGTAGAAACTTTTCCTTTACCCAGACTCAGTAAAACCTTTCCTCCTTTTTCAAGGTATTGAGCAGTTGCACGATCTAAATTTTCAACCACTTTAACTCGATCACTTTCAATATTTTTGTTTTCAGGATACACCCACAAATCCCAGGAATTGGTATAATTACCGACAGAAACAGATAAAGTCAGTTTTCGGGGAATGTTTTCACTTGGAAACTTATAAACCACCTTACCCAATGAAATTGCATTTCCGATTTCTATATCCTGCTGTCCTAAGGTTCCGTTTGCCACTATTTCATTTTGTGAGGAAATCTTCCACTCCGGATTTATATCCTTTAAAGGAGCCGCACCAAAATGCGCTACTTCTATTTTAGCAGAAAGAGTTTCACCTTCAGTAAAAATTCTTTTTTCCAACCTTGCCAACGGTACAGTAGTATTACAAAAGCGACTATACTCTTCCGGTGTGATATAACCTTTTTCTTCCCAGAATGGATCGAGGACACCCACAAGAGCAGTTCCCTGCCCCGGAAAATCATGTAAATCGAGTAACTGAAATCCGGCAAAACCCGGTGTTCGCAGCGCTGCCTCAATATCTGCTTTATAACAAAGTGCCTGTAATTTCCCCGAAGCAAGCAAAAAGCTGTCGGCCAATGCACCCATATGATGTGCATTTAAACTTTCGCGAAACAGCTCAAAATTTTTCGCTTTTAATACACCGGTATATTTTTCAATTTCCTTAAAATTTGGGTAAACACACCATTGTCCGATTTCATGGCTTACATTGGGTTTATTATCAGTTGTAAGTTTGTCGGTCCAATCGAAATCGGTTGTTGGAGGCTGCGAATTGATGAGACTGTTCAACTCTTCTCCCCAGGCCTGAATACGCGGTGCCGGGATATCGTGATATTCATTGGCTTCGATTGCAGGCCAACCCGCTGCACCGGTGTACACTCTTCGCGAATCTTCCTTTTTCCAGTAATTCACAAACTCAGTCAGGTACTTACTATATGACGGTCCGCCGGGTTCATTTCCGTATGCCATCATTACAAAGGAAGGATGATTACCGTATTCATTTACAATACGTTTACTTTCTTCCCAAATGTATTTATCGACGGGAAATCCGCTGCCCAGCTGCGTACTCTGATTGGCCCACGAACCACATTCAACCTGCAAAAACACACCCATCTCATCGGCAGCAACAAAGGCAGCCTCAGGAGGACACCATGAATGAAAACGTACATGGTTTAAACCATGATCTTTCACTGCAGTATAAATCTTTTTCCAGTATTCAGTTCCCGTTGGCGGATATCCGGTTTTTGGAAAAATTGCACATTCCAGTGTACCTCTCAAAAACACCGGCCTGCCGTTAATGGCAAAACGTGTTCCGTCAACTTTAAAATCTCTTAATCCAAAAGTTTCAGTTTTTTCATCAGTTCCCGATTTTGACTGAAGTTGAAGTGAAAGCTGATAAACATTCGGGCTAAATTCATCCCAAAAAACCGCATCCTCTCCCAATTTATAAGTCATGCTGATTATATTTTCACCGGGAGATACGGGAAACCTGAAAACTTCTTTCCCGGTTTTTTCATCAGTATTTAGGAGTCGCGCAAAAACGGGGATATTAATTTCTTCTTTCTCGGCAGTAGTATTAATAACGATTGATCTTACTTTGACGCTTTTGTCAGCAACATCCGGAAAAACAGTTACACGGCCAAAATAGATTTCGTTTTTTGCAGTAATATTCAAGTCACCAACTATTCCATTCCAGTTTGATTGAGTGTGATCAGAAACACTGTGAGAATTTTCACCCACATCAATTTTATCGGTTCGGTTATCGATACAAATACTAATGCGGTTATCGCCAATTTTTGCAAATTCTGAGATCTCATAAACGTGTGGTGTTGCCAAACTGTTTTGCGAAGACAACCTGGTTCCGTTCACCCAAACAGCCGACTGCCAGTGAGGCCGCTCCAATGTTATAAAAACAGGTTTCCCTACCCAGTTTTCAGGTAAAGTAACCGTTTTCTTATACCAGCCAGCTCCTGTATATTTTTTTAGCGGCTGCAGCCAAAATGGGAACCGAATGTTGTCAGGATCGTGATAAGGAGCATAATTGGGATCTTTTGCCCACCCGGGGTTCCGGATTCCACCTGTCCATTTGGTATCCATAGTAATATCGAATCCTTTGTCGTTTTCAACCATGGAACCCGGCAGGTTTACAATTTCGGTAAATTCCTGATCGTACCATTTTTCGGCAATCCCTACATCCAGCGAATCGATTCTGAATTGCCATTCTCCACTTAAATCAATTGTATTTTTTGTTTCAGAACTACAAGACCAAACGGCAAGTAGTAAAAGCAAATAATGATAAAATTTTATTCGCATATTTCTACATTTTAATGATTTGAAAACCGGCAATCGGAATCTCATCCGAATACCCGGTGTTTATTTAGAATCCTATTATTTCTTTACTAATTCCTCTTCTATTTCCTCAAGTGATTTTCCTTTTGTTTCGGGTAACTTTCTCAGGATAAACAGAAAACCGGCAACACAAATGAAAGCATACAACCAAAAGGTTCCCCCGGCACGAAACACTTTGTTCAATACCGGAAATGTATACGTTAAAAGAAAACTGGCTATCCAAAGTGCCGTTGTTGCCACAGCCATTGCAATTCCCCTCACCCGGTTAGGAAATATTTCGGATAAAACCACCCAGGTAATGGGAGCAAGTGTCATGGCATAGGTTGCTATTCCCAAAAGTACCAGTACCAGAATAACAACACCATCCAGTTTTAGCATGTAACTTCCGCCAAGCACAAAATAAATTACCGCCAGCCCGATGGAACCAAACAGCATTAATTTACGACGCCCCAAACTGTCTACTACCCTCATGGCTACCAGTGTAAAAATCAGGTTAACAGTTCCGGTGATGATAATATTAAACAGCATATCGCCAACCGAGTATCCCGCGGAAACAAATACCTCTTCGGCATAATTAAATACCACGTTTACGCCACACCATTGCTGAAATGCTGCCAAAATAATTCCGATAACCAGAATCGGCCTAACATCCTTTTTAACCAGATCGCCAAAAGCAATTTTTGTGGTCGCAGTTTTTATAGTATGTTCTATATTTTTCTCTTCCTGAAGAGCATATTCTTCTCCTCCAATTCGGGTTAATATATTTTTTGCTTTTTCTGTTCTGCCCGATTTTACCAAAAAGCGGGGACTTTCAGGAATAAAAAAGGCCAGAATAAAAAATACAGAGGCCGGTACAATTTCTGCCCAAAACATCCAACGCCAACCCATTTGTCCGTTCCATGAATTAAGAATATCGACATCTGTGGCATCGGCCGCAATATGATCTGCAATCAGGAAGTTCATTATTTGAGCGGCTAAAATTCCAATCACAATGGTGAGTTGATTAACAGAAACCAACCGCCCCCTAATATGTGCCGGTGAAATTTCTGCAATGTACATTGGAGAAATGGCAGACGCCAATCCAATTCCAACACCTCCAATCAACCGAAATACAATAAATAAGGTAAAATCATTTACTGCCCCTGTACCTATTGCAGAAATGGTAAATAATGCAGCAGCAAAAATCAACAGCAATTTTCTGCCAAAACGATCGGCGAAAAAACCGGAGCTTATGGCTCCCAAAAAACATCCGATTAAGGCGCTACTCATTGCCCAGCCCTGAAGATGCGGGGATGTGGTGATCTCAAAAAATCGTTCGTAAAAAGGTTTAGCACCACCAATAACCACCCAGTCGTAACCGAATAAAAGTCCTCCCATAGCTGATACTGCGGTAATGCCAAATATAAATTGCTTATTAAAATTAGTTTTGTTCATTGGTCAGATCAATTTATGATTGTTCAAAAATAAGGGAGATAACATGAAAAAACCATGAACAATATTCTAATTTTATGGACAATATTGACATTATCAATTATATTTGACAAATCAATCTGTAATTAATCAATCCAGCAATAGACATAATAAACAGACACTTACCGACTCACTATAAGAAAATACAGATAGTTAAAAAATTAACAATAAATACTTTTGTTCCATGAAAAGGAAAGAAGGATTTCCAGGGCAACTGAGTTATGTTATTCCAAAGGGGACACTTGAGAAATTAAAACAAAATCCATTATTCGAAGATTTATACATAACAGATATCGGATACTATCCAAATGCCCTTTATCATTTCAGAGAAAGACCTAAAGGAAGTTTTCAATCCATACTCATATACAATGTTGAAGGAACCGGTTATATTCAAATTGCAGATGTTGTACACCAGCTTCCTCAGGATCATTTTATCATTATTCCTCAAAATATTCCGCATGCATATTATTCTGATAAAAAGAATCCGTGGTCGATATACTGGATTCATCTGGCAGGGAAAAAATCAAAGTTTATTTCCAGTTCATTCTCACAGGCCACTCCCATTGAAAGGACAAAAACTTCACGAATAAATGATCGTCTGGAATTGTTTGGCGAGATTTTTAAATGCCTTGAAATGGGCTTTGGTATAGAACAACTGGAATATGTGAATTTATGCCTGCCTCGTTTGCTGGCCACATTTACTCATATCAAACAATTTCGCAGTTTAAAAGAACCTATTACCAACGATCCCGTTGCCTTAGCCATTAACTACATGCTTGAAAACTTAAAGAAAAAACTCACCCTTAGTCAACTGGCCAACGAGGTTCATCTTTCTGATTCCTATTTCTCCAGAATGTTTTTAAGCCGCACAGGTTTCCCGCCAATCGAGTATTTTAATCAGCTAAAAATCCAGCAATCCTGCAGGCTGCTCGATAACAAAGAGCTCTCGATTGCCCACGTGGCAGGAGAAGTTGGATTCGAAGACCAGTTTTACTTTTCCCGAATATTTAAAAAGGTTATGAATCAATCCCCCCGTGAATATCGGAAAGGACGGATACTATCCATATTTTAAGATGAAATGAAAACTAGAATTTAGCAGCACCTACCTTTTTCAAATACCTGTCTTCCAAATGGTTCACCCGATGAATGGAAAAATCTGAAACATCCTTCAGCCAGAACATCTGGTCTTCTCCGGTCGTTTCAGCACTGATATTTGAAAAATCAGCCGTTTTCACATCTTCCAGAATAAAAACAGGGCGGGCATCCGGTTCGTCAAACTCTATATTCACATTATTAAAACGCAAATTTTTCGCATGCCTGATATAAAAACCGTATGCTGGTATGTCGCCAAATTCCTGCGGATCAGGATATTTTTCTTCATGTTCGGGAACTTCCACTAATGCCTGACTGGCAGGAGCGCCGCCACTCACACGTATCCATATATTTGAGAACATCACGTCTTCCACATCGTGTCCGGGAATTCCCATTAACATCGATCCGTATTGAGTATTCGAACAGTTCACAACTACATTATCTACCAAAACACGTTTAAATGTTCCAATCTGAAGATCTTCGGGTCCTCGCATCCGGCGTCCCAAACGGAAAAAGAAAGGGGCGTTCAAAATGTCCTTCATCACAATATTCGAAACTGTAACGTCCTCAATAATTGCTCCGTCAACTGTTTCAAAAGCCAGTCCGCGACAATGTTCGAAAGTACAGTTGGAAATGGCAATATTCCGGAAAGCTCCATTCGATTCAGTTCCAAATTTTATCCGGCCGGTAACTACACCACGGTCGGGTGCCGCTTTCTGAGTAGTTTGATATGTCCCATCCAAAAAAGTTCCTTCATCGAATCCAAACACCGCACAGTTTGTGATGGTAATATTTTCGGTTGGAGCAGCATAACCAAGGGCAAAGGAACTCTTTAAAACCAGGGCATCATCGTTAGGCGAGTTCAGCGAACAATCGGAAATTCGCACGTGACGGCAACAGTCTACATCAATGGCATCGCGGTTGGTATCAATTTTCAGGTTATTCATGGTCATGTTATCCACGCCGGTTGTAATAATAGCAAAGTGTCCACCATGTAAGATCGAAAAATCCTTTAAAATTACATTCCGGCAAAGTTTTAAACTGATGGATTTATTTCCCAGACCTGGTGTTGGCCTTCCCCATTTTTGCAATCCTTTTCCATAAATCAAACCGGAACCAACAATGGCAATATTTTCAAGGTTTTCGCCCCAGATCAAACTGTTATGAAAGTGACTGTGTCCGAAATCCTGGTAACGCAGCGAATCTCCCCAAACATTGGGTTCAGGAGCATCGTAAGCACCGTCATGTTCATCCATATTGGCAGCAACAATTGTTACGCCAGCGCCAATATTCAACGTTATATTGCTTTTTAAATGAATTGAAAAACTCAGGTATTCACCTGCCGGAAAAACAATTTCACCCCCGCCGGCTTTAGCTGCGACATCGATGGCAGCATTTATAGCGTCAGTATCCAGATGAACGCCATCACCAACAGCACCATAATCTTTAACATTATATTGAAATTTTGAGGTTTGATTTTCAGCAAGAACCATTACCGAGAAGCTGAAAAAAAACAAAATGCAGGTTAAAATTTTCATCGTATTCGTTTATTAAGGTTTAGTTCTAATTCTCTTGTCTTCTTCCGGGTGAAGCATTCATTATTCCAATTCATTTTCGAACCTTCAAAATAAAATCAGGCCTGAATAAAAATCATCTGTCTAATTTAACATTTTTAAAAAAGCCACCAAAAAAACAAATGATTTCTATTCGTCTTGCGGCATCCCCGAATACATTCTTAACATATGTAACATAAAACAAAGATAAGAACATTTTAATCAATCTTCTTTTTCACGGTTCTTCAGCCGGTACTCATCTCTTTCCTTACTTTCCCGAATCATATCTTCCTTGTTATCCATTTCCGGAGATTCTTCCAGCGCTTTCCAATCAAAATTCTCATCGAAAGGATCAAGCGCCTTTTGCGGATTAAAGATCCGGGCATCAACGGAAACAGCCTGGTATGGGGTAAAATCCGGAGTATCGGTAAAAAAGTCGGACATATCGTTGGCAGCCGCATCGTACTGATTCAGATACGGTAAACCGAGGATATTCCAGAACGTCTTGAAAATAGCCCCAAAACTGTAATGGACATGACTCACATAATTGCGTTTTACCCAAGGCGAAATCAACATTAAAACACTGCGGTGAGCGTCAATATGATCAACACCATTCTGGGCGTCGTCTTCGGTAATTACAATCAGCATGTTTTCCCAGTAAGGCGTGTGCGAAAGAAATTCCACAATCCGGCCCACAGCCAGATCGTTGTCGGCCATGTAACTTTCGCGAAACGGATAACCGGCCTCAGGGCGGTCGCCGGCGCCGTGGTCGTTCGGAATAATCACCGTCATCAAATCGGGCATTGTATCCTGTCCGTTCATCCATTTTTCGTTAAATTCTTTTTGAAACTGATCAATACGAAACTGGTCTGGAATAGCTGTATTATACGTCGGATATTTTTTTGAAGTGCGATCCCAAATGGGTTGCGGAAGCGGATAATTAATATAATGACGAATGCCTTCGTTTTTGTACTCCTGCTCGTACATTCCCGGCTCGAACATGATGCTAAAACCGAAATTATAAAAATCGACGCCGTTTCGTTCCAGGTGATCCCACATCGATCCGGCTTCGTTGTAATCCTCCGGATAAATGGCTCCTGCAGCGCCGTTCATGGCATAGATTCCCGGGGCTTTCGAGTCGAACTTAAAACGTCGGTTACCACCGTAACTGGCAGCCGTGCAGGTTTCGGTCCATTCGTTGGGGTAAGTATTTACCAACCAGCGATGTCCGTCGGCAGAAACATCCGAATCCACATAAAAATTATCCGACATGGCAAAGTCAGAAACAATCTTCAGGTGGTTCGGCATCACCGTTGCATTTTGAACCAAATCGGTCTTTTTTGAATTCCGGAAAGTTGCATCCCTGCCATATCTGGCCAATTCAGCGTCGCCTTTTCCTTGTTCCACCTGTCCAAAAATCTCATCGTAAGTACGGTTCTCTTTCGAAATAAATACTATATGTTTAATCGGACTGTCTTTCTCTCCCGGATAAAGAGGCACCGGGTTATTTTTGCGTTCGCCAAATGTTTCAGACGATATTTTCTGAAAATGGAAATTATTGGCAATCACCTTTCCCGTCATCGATTTTAACTCTTCATCGCCGGGAATATCCAGAACCTGAACCGTTCCTTTCATCAGCGAACCAATGTAACTTCCTTCCGGGCCACGCTGAAATGCTGAACCTCCGTTCGGTCCACTTCCAAAACCTTTGGCATTGGCCACAATCAATTTCGTTCCATCTTTGCTCACCTTCAATTTTGCAGGAAACCATCCGGTTGGAATGAAGCCACAAACCTCCAGTTTTTTGGTATCGACAACTGCCACGGCGTTGATTCCGGAACAGGCAACAAAGAGTTTTTGCTGATCGGGCGACAGGGCCAGTCCGAAAGGAATAACTCCGCGAAACTGCTTAATGCGCTGATCAGGTTTAATGTAAATAGTGCTTACAACGGTATCCTTTTCAATAGAAATAACAGAAATATTATCGTTGGTTCCATTGGTTACAAAAACATAATCGTCGGTTGCTACCAGCGAATTCGGGCTGGCTCCACCCACTGCAGGAATCCCCTCAACCATGGCACCAACCAGGTGTCCGGTTTTAGTTTTGGCAACAACTTCAGGTTTCGTCGGATCTTCAATATCAATGGTGAAAACTGAAAAAGCTTCCGGTGAATTCATTTCCCCCAAACCCGGTACAACAAGACTATCTTCCGTTATGTAACCTTCTTTCATTTCTTCGCTCCCATAAGCTGATGTCGGGTATCTGCGAGCCTTTTCTTTCAAATTCTCTTCAGTAATGCCCTTCAACATGCTGTACTGAAACATGCCCACATTGGCTACATACACCTTTTTTTCATCAGGCGAAAGGCAAATACCAAAAGGATAGCGCCCCACCGGAACACTTGCTTCAAGCGTTCCTCTTTCCGTATCGATAATCACCATTCGAAAACCAATCTGGTCAACGGCGAACAATTTTTTGCCGTCTTCAGACAAAACAAGATCACCAATGTATCCATCGGAATAGTCGGCACTTTCCGACACAAACTCGCAATCGATAAAACCTTTTTTCTCACCGCTTTTTAAATCGAAAAGATAAACACCATTTTCCTGTCCACCGCCCACGTAAACGGTGCTGTTATCGTTCGAAACAGCCAGCCCCATGAACACCGAAGCCAGAACTCCCTCATCAGTAGACGGTCCGGGAGGCACCTGCTGAACTTCCGAATTGTCGGACAAAATATTTCGAATAATGGTGATTGAAAGTGGATTAATTCCAGAGTTGGCCGTAACTGCGGTTTGTCCATCAGGACTGATTGTCAATCCAAAAGGATGTGGAGCCACCACAATACTTTTACCTTCCGGCGTTAAAATACGTCCGTTGGGAATAACCGTTTCGCCGCTTTGATCGATGGAAACATAACGTTCACCGGCCGGTGCAGTGGCGATCCACAACTCAGCTTTTTTATCATTTGAACACGAAAACAGGATACCTGAAAGCAGGAAAATAAAGAGTAGATTTTTCATTGCAGGATATGAATTAGTTGGTAAAAATTTGCCGATTAAAGATACTCATCCTGACTTTATCAAACCAATTAAAATTTGATTAAAAACATTCCACCCTGTTTCTGAATTCGTACAGGAAAAACCTGAAATTCCTTTTTAATATATTTTCAATTGGATTCAATCTTTTCAAGAAACACCCATACTTCACCGGGAGCAGTGCCCTCAATTCCTTCCTGGTATTTGCCCATAATATTGTTCCACTCCACACCTCGTGGATTGTTTTCAACCGTTTTGGGATTTAACTCATCAAGAGTTTTATCGGCAGGAATGGAAATGACCAACATCAACTGCCTTTCATTCAGAAATACCAAAAGTTGCTGAAATTCAGCACGACAAAATCCTTCAGCTACTTCCGGCCACTTTTCAAATTGTGTTTTATGATAGTTCTTATATTCTTGCTGAAGGACAGAATCTTTGACTAAATTAGCAGTAAGCAAATAATTTTTCCAGGGTTTAGGAGCCATAGTTTCATTGCATCGGTCGGCCCTGTTAAAAACGTACATCGGGGTATTGTATTTCTTAACATTTACAGGAAAGTCTGTTTTCCGGATCAATCCCTCAATGCCCGAAGTATCCCCTGCATTTCCAAATAATACAACATGATTTTTCCACTCAAAGAGTTCCATCGATGTTTCTTTCAGGAGATCTATCAGAGAATTTTTGAATGTTTCGTCTTCAAGAACAAATTCGATAGCTACTCGTTTTTGCTCTGATACAATTATTTTTTCACCGGAAATTTTTTGACCTTTTTGACCACAGGCAACAAGCACTAAAACAAAGATCAGAAATGGCAGATAGTTGACTTCTTTGAAACCGTTTAAACGCATAATAATCTTTTAATGAAACACATCTCGTTCTTTGAAACCCTTCGGATGAATACTTATTCTTTCAGGTTCTGCTTCGGGAATTATATCTCTGAATTCTTTTTCAATGCCGGCATTTTCAATAATCTTTTTGGCTTCCTCTGAAAATTCATCCTCTCGGAATGAATAAGTTTGCTCAATAGTATTATTGGTACCGTTATTCATTAATAGGTTATTTTTCACATAGTTCTCGCGAGCAACAATGTCGTGGCATCTTTTGGTCCAAAGGTGCAACCACATCCATTTATAACTGTCGTTATCTACCACATTACGCGTAATCGTCAGGTAGGCCGAACCATCGTCGGGATAAATACATCTCGGGCCATTAAACACATAATTTTCTTCTATGCGTGAACCGGGTTGTTCCCCTAAAGAATAAATAATTCCGCCGTCATCCAGAACCTGGTGAGTATTACCTGCTCTGTTGTAACTAACACTGTTATTTTTTGGAAGTGTTGACGCAGGAATTTCCGCATTCCCCCACCACCATCCGCATGTAATTGCGCCATATGGAGTACCTTCAATATCGTTGTGTTCAATTATTGTGTTGGCAACAAAAAACGCAGTAATACCTTCCACCTGCCTGAAATCGAGACTGACATTCCGAAGGTAATTATTGCAAACTACATTGTTTTCGCAAAGTCCTTCAACACCTTTGCCGTAAATTGCCCCATCTCCAATTTCGTAATGTTGCGGATGTCCTATATTTACAGCATTACCAAGCATGTCGTGAAAATAATTTCCTTCAATTTTACAGTTTTTTGCATCATTCACCAGATTGATGGCAACGGCAGAGCCAATGCCTTCGAATCGATTTCGGATAAACTCAATATTCTCTGCATTTTCAACTTGCACTGTCCCTCTGGGAACATCGGTACTGTTATATTTTGTGGGGTGCCAGTTGCCATCGGAAATATATTTTACAGCCAACCCGAGACTTTGAATACCGGCAAATCCGTACGAGTCAGCCACCTTCATCAATGGCCAGTGGTCGTATGAAAATGTAATTCCTTCAAACCGAATATTTTCCACCCTGTTCCCGGTTGATTCTCCTTTCACATGGATTAATCCTTCTGATGTAGGAGCGATAACCTCAGCAGTTGCCATATTTTCGCCATCGCTGAAGTAATAAAGCGTTTTGGTTTTACGGTCGAAATAGAATTCGCCAGGTGAATCAAGCAATTCAAATACGTTGCGGATAACAAAACTTTTTTCGTAGTTAATGGCACCTGCCCACGCCATGGTAGTGGCAATGGCACCATAAGGTTGTTGCAGTTTCACAACGGTTGTATCTCCAAATACTTCAATCTCTCTCGCACAAAGAATCTTCTCTGTCCAGACATTGAATTGCACCAATTCAATATCTTCAGGATTTGAATACGGTTTCACATCTTCAGAGCTGAACTTTATTCCATCGCTCGCAGAACCCGCACCAAAAGCCCACGGTTCGTCTCCAGAAATCGAAAAAGTTCCCCAGTCGCCTAATCCATTTACAGGAATATCAGTTCCGGCCATGTGTCTCCTCTTGCCATTTACAAAAAGTGTTCTGAGTTTGCTCTCGCGATTGAGCTTTGCTTTATAAATATTTCCTTCAACCAGCTGCCAGCCGGAAACTCTTACTCCTCCGTTAATGACCACCTTCGCATTGTTGTCGGCTTTAATTTCTGTACCGGAATCTTCAGGCCCGAATACGAGAGGTTCCTGCAAAAAATAGTTCCCTTCTTTTAGAATCATTTGAATGCCATCTTTCTTTGCAGAATCCTTTTTTCGTAATTCCCGTACTTTTATCTGCGCACTTTGCAGGGTTTTTAATGGCTTTTCTTTCGTGCCTGGATTTTTATCGTTGCCATTATTCGACACCCAAATTTCTTTGGCAGCGACTTGTAAGCTTAAAAACGTTAATAAAACGATTAGCAGGTTTTTCATAGTCTCAGTTGTTAGTTCTACAAAAATGCACAGAAGAAATTACATCAACTAAGGTCTCCGGTACTTTTTGAGAATATTTTATTGAAATATCGATTTCAAATATCTTGTATTGGCTCCAAAATTACCAACCACATCGCGCACTTTATTTGCATCGCGCGAGCGCTCGATAACCAACCAGCCCGACCATCCCATTTCATCCAAAGTCTCTTTCACTCTATGCATATCGAGACGGGTATTATTTTCTAGCCAGACACCATCAGTATCAGTGCAATGAATCTGACAAATGCGATCTTTCCCCAGAATCTTCAATTCCTCGTATAAATTGCGACCGGCTTCCAACGGGTTCTGAAAGTTATAATAAATTTTTATGGCAGGAGAATTTATTTCTTGCAGCAAGGCAATTTCACCTTTAGCATCCAGCGATGTTTCAATACCGATAACCACACCGGCAGCTTCTGCCTTCTTACCGGCCATTTGTAGGCGCTCAACAATGGCTGCCCGTCTTTCGGGGAATTTAATCAAATCGCCTTCAACACCCAAGGGAAGGAATGCCACTTTTACACCAATCAAATTCATGGTGTTGATGCAGTCATCGATTAAACGTTCAACTCCATCGCGGGTTGGAAACGACTGAGAATAAAATCCTGACATGGCAACCGACGAAAACTCAAGATTGTATTCTTTCAATTTATCCAGGAAAATTTCTCTTTCCACCGGATTCAACATCTTGTTGTCCCAGGTCGGACGGTTACCGAGACCTCCCATATCCAATTCAAGACCATCGGCACCAATTTCTGAGGTTCTCTGAAATGCTCCCAACTTCTGACGCTTCAGGATCATCCAATCGCAAACAGCTATTTTATATTCACCTGGTTCTTTATTTTCTTTCGTTGTTACCCCTAAATCCACAGAAGGGGACTTTCCCGTTTCCATATAAAAAACCTTTACAAGCTGATTAAAACTTTTTATAGCATTTTCAGGAAGATTTTCTCCGTTTGGACCAAAAGCCTTCATGGCGTTTTCGTCTTCAACAGTTACGACAGATTCATTGAGATTTCCTTTTTTATCGAATACTTTTGACTCATTCAAGCCCAACTGTTTAGCCATAAAATGATACATGGCGGTACGTTTCGACGGGCCGTAATCGTGTACTTCTTTTTCAAAATGAGCGTTTTCAACCAGGGCGTTATCGTAAAAATCATAAATACGTTTCAGGAAAGGAAATTCCAACTCCGGAACGTTGGCTGTCCAGTCACCTCCATCGGAAATTACTAACTGAGGTTTTGGAGCAAACAAACCTGCCAGTTCAACATTATTGGTTCCACCACCACAAAAATGGATTGGATTCCCGCTTTCACAGGGACAACCACCATAATGAATGGCAGACATCATTACCGTTGGAACACTCACATCAATGCGCTCGTCGATGGCCGACATTAAAATAGTGTGACTACCGCCACCCGAACCTCCGGTAATTCCAACACGTGTTTCATCCGCATATTCCAGCGATAACAAATAATCGAGCATCCGAATGCTGTTTAGAGCCTGAATGGTATTTGCCATACTGGTTTGGTGCGCCTCTTCTCCAACCTGCAATGCAGATTCACCCCAGCCAAACAAATCGTAGTTCACCACAACAGCGCCCATTCTGGCCAGACCTGCACAGCGGGTTTGAATATCATTGTTGTACCGTCCGTTTTGGAAGTGACCGTTGGGGCATAAAATCACCGGAATCTTTCCCTTAATTTTTGAAGGACGATAAACTGATCCCGTGGCGTAAAAACCAGGCAGCACTTCCAATCCAATATTTTGAACCGTATAACCATCCATTTTGCGCTCTGCAGTTAAAACCGGATCTGTTCCGGGAGAAGCTGGTAGTTTATCCAAACGAATGGCTTTTTTTATGCAGGGAATTAACTCTTCCCGGCGCTTCTCCCACTCTGCCTTATTACTGTATTTTTCGGCCAGCCAATCTAAAGTAGCTTTGGCATCTTCCACCGAACGCTGATGATACCTGTAACCTTGAATTTTAAATTTATTGGGCGCACCATCCGAAATATGAATTAAATCGAAAGGAGCCAGCACATTTTTCAGGGTTTCATTCACATCGGGGCGAAAACGCCAGTTGGCATAATTTAAAACCAATCCATCAATGGGATCGCCTGAGATGCGAAGTTTTACATCGTAACGCTGCTCAATATCTTTTAAAACATCGGCTAAGGGGCGTTGAAATTTGGTATCAGAAGTTTGAGCAAGAACAAATAGTCCCGAAAAACAAAAAACGAATATTAAAAAAAATCTTTTTACAGACATAACATTTAAATTTCAGGCCATTTCTCATCAACAATTTCCTTTGTTCTCAGTTGTTTCGGATCCACCACTACATGCTTAATACGCTCGCGCCGCCAGGTATAAACAATATGCACCAATCCATCGGAAGTTTGTATTACCGCCGGATAAGAATACTGGCTGATCTCAGAATCTTCCAATACCAAGGCAGCTTCCCAGTGTTTTCCATCGTTCGACACAGCAACATTCAATGGAGTACGGTGCCCTTTGCTGGCTCCAATTGGCGTTTTTACATGGTTGTACACCACCAACTGTCTGCCATCGGTTAGGGTAACCGCATCTGTGCCGGAATTATTATTCGGCAAACCGGAAGGTTGTGTTAATCCCCAGGTTCTTCCGTTATTGTCCGACCACGCAGTAACCAATACACTGTTACGGCTGCGGCACAAAATCTGTAAACGGCCGTCGGCATATTTTAATATACTGGGTTGAATAATATTGTGAATTTTAGGATTATTAATTATTTCAGTCTTTTCCCATGTTTTCCCAAAATCTTTCGTCATTTCGAAATACACCCGCCAGCCCGGACCTCCTTCCACACTGGTTGGGCAAATCAGCGTTCCATCATCAAGCAAAACGGGCTTATTTTTAATGGGTCCCAAATAACCTTCTGGTAAAGTTTCGGGTTTTGTCCATGTTTTTCCATGATCAGAAGAACGTATCATCATTCCCCACCAGGTTGAAGGACTTGGCCCCACTTTGTAAAACAGCAGCAAATCACCATCAGGAATCTGAAACAAAACCGGATTCCATGTCGGATAACGTAATGTATCATTTTGTACACCGTTGGCAACTTCAACCGAAGGCGTCCATTTACCATCTTCGTAATGGCTCACCCAAATACCAACATCCGGGTGACGCTCGTAGGTTCCGCCAAACCATGCAGCCACCAATCCCTCCGGTGTTTCGGCAATAGTTGAAGCATGGCACGATAGATAAGGTGCTTCAGTATAAATAAATTCATCCACCAAAATTCCGCTCTTAAAATCAACATGTTGCGTGCAAGCAAACATGAACACTACTCCTAACAAGGATGCACATATTTTTAGATATTTCTTCATTTCTTACAGTTTCAATTCTATTTCTTATTAATCGTAAAAGCTGCTGAGTAAACTCAAAAAAAACATTTTTAACTTTCTAAACCATAGCGTTCTTTCCTGTTTACTTCTATAATTTACAAACTATTCTATCCAGGTTTTCCGAATGTCCAACAACTTTTCCATCAACCAAAATCCTTAATCCTTTTCCCAACTGATATTTCTCCCCGGTTTTATCCCAAACGATGGTTACAATTTTCCCGTGATACAATACATGATCAAGGCAGAACCAATCCCATTTATCTTCGGGGATTAAAGGATTTACTTCCAGTTTATCATCACCTCCGGGACGTAAGCCGACCAATCCGGTAATCAATAAATCGTTAAACGTTGAATGGTTGTAATAACGGCTGCGCTCCTGATCTCCTTTCAACCAGTAGCTCGTAACTTCATCCTGGTACTCTCCTATGTAAGGGCGCCCGCGGTGATATTGCGACTCAACATACAATTCCAACTGCCTGAAATAAGTAGAGTCATTCATTAAATCCTGCTCGTAATTGTTCAGTAAATTAGCCAACCCGGTCAATGTTTGCGAGGTAGCAAAAGGCCAGATGGCCCCGTCCCATTCGCAATTGCAACAACCGTGTGTTCTGAATTCAGGATGACGGCGTTCGGCAGTAGTTAAACCATATGGAGCTAAAAAACCTTCTTCAGTTGTAATTTGTTCCCAAGCTACAGTTTGATCGTTTCCAGGAATATTAAAATACCATGGAATAAATCCGATGGCCTCACGTACTCCTGCATAATCCTGCGTTTTTTCCTGAATCGTTTCGTAAAAATTCATTTCAGGATTCCAGAGTTTTGTCTGAATTAAATTTTTCAGTGTATCTGCTTTGGCCAGGTACAATTCCTGCAAGCTTTTATCACCTTTCAATTCTGCTATTTGCGCAATAGCCATTGCATTTCCAAACATGTAACTATTAATAGTGGGGCGGGCATTTTTCACTCTTCGCCCACCACTGATCTGTTCTTCCATGCCGTCCTTCACATCTTCCTGCCAAAATAATCCGTTTGGCAACCGACGTTCCTGTTCCCATTGTTCATAATCGGCAACCATATCCGGCATAAGGTCAAGCATATAATCCAAATCGCCATCAACATAGTATTTTTGAAGCAAGGCAGCCGGAGTCCAGCTACTGAATTTATGCAGCCGATTCATTGGTTTTCCTTCATTGCCGCGGTACCACACGTGTAAATAATCATCGAGGTATTTCGAATTGTGCAACCAGCGCGATTCCATGGTGTGATGCCCAATGGCACAGGCAATCAGGTTGTATTTATCCGAATAACTTCTGTCAACCAAAAACTCCGTCATGGCATAGCCCTCAGGTGTTTCTTTTATGTGTTTTCGCAAAGTCCACCAGCGGTAGTAAAACATTTCCTCGAAATTATCCTGCGGAGATTCGAACAAGGGAACATTGTTTTTCATCCATTCCCACGAATCTGCATTTGAAATAGCCTGGACAATATTTTCGTCTTCCATGTGATTGAAATAATCCACATAGTGTTTATAATCATCAGCATTTAGCACAGCCGCTTCTCCGTTTGCTTTTGTTGTCTTCAGACTTTTAATAAAAAAAGCAACTTCTGGAACGGGGTCGCCGGGTTGTTTAACATCGTAATCCTGATCGGTTGGTGTATCCGCATTGGGAAAACGGCGAACCTCTCCGGTGCGGAATACAATTTTATCGAGTTGGGTTACCGGAGCAAAAAACAATCGACGTAAAACCCTTTCATCGTTGATGAATACATTGTAAAAACGATCAGCTGTTGTAGCCTCAATTCGAATGGTGTATTCCTTTCCGGCATCGTATTCGCGGGCCTTATTCACCCGGTAGCCAGATTTGTATTTTATGGTTCCGTCGTTGTCAAAAATCAATCGTAATGCCGGGGTATTTTTTTCATCCTGCAATTCAATATGTAAAACCCCCTTATCATTTTGCGCAGCTTTTATAGTAAATTCAACATTTGCCTTATCTGTTGCAGGAAACAAACGGGTAGCTTTTGCATAATCGAATTCATCCTGATCTTTTAATGAAAGCCAACGTTTTCCATCAATTTCTTCAAGTTTAACAGGCGCCCAAACCGGACTGTAAATATTCCAGCGGTCAAGTTCAGTTCCTGCTTCCATTTCAGAAAATACTTCATCAACCTGCTGTGTTTCCTTATCGAGAACCGGAACTTTTACACGCGAAATCCATAAGTCTTCTTTATTCATACTGTATGCCACCCAAAGATTTTTATCTGATGGGATGCCATTTCCTTCAACAATTCCACGTACGTACTGAGGGCCGTATGATTTGTAATTTCCTCCATATCGCATGGTTGAGATTTCGCCGTTTACCAGAAGCAACTTGTCGTATTCAACACCATCGTTACTAACAGAGAGTGCCAAGGGCCAACGAAACTCGGAAGGATTGTAAACTGTAACATATCTCCCGTCGCTGGTTTTTTGCCCCCATATTTTTGCATTGGCATTTACAAATCCGGGAGCACGCATCGGAACCGTCCATGTTTTGCCTTCATCGGTGCTGGAGGAAGTAAGCGCATGTTTCCATAATCCCACCACATTTTCATCGGGCAAATGGTAAAAACTAAAAGCCTTGTATTGTTTTTTTAATGGAATAAGCGAATCATCTCGATCGGCTTCTTCCACCCACTGCTGCATCATTAACGGATTTGAAAGCAGTTCATCGCAGGCAGCTACAAACCCCTTGTCTTTACTTTTCTGGTAAAACGGAAAAGAGGTATTTTTAGAACTCCAATTGTGGTTGTAACGAATAAAATAAATAGGACCAAATGTGCCGTCTTTGTATATTTCGCGAACTACGCGGCCGATACCATTACCATCGTTTGGACTGTCTTTTTCATTCAGAGAGATGCCATAATAAGCAAGCGTTAACAAACGGTTATCCGATGAAACAAAAAAACCCATTCGCTGATGCATAACAGCCACCAGATTTTTAGCCACATCATCAACACCCTCTTTTGTTGTTCCATTCGGTATTTTGTATTCAGGGAAAAGCGTTACAGGTTTTGTCCAGTTGTAACCATCTTCCGAAGTCAACAACATGGTTCGTCCGGGAGGAATATGCTCTCCTACCGGATCGTTTAAATAATGATAACAGAATGTTCCGTTCCAGTACGCCAGGTTTGGGGCATGATTGTATGTCCATCCCAGTCCATCAGCTAATTCTGGCTTCTCGCGATTGGCTCGCATTACCTGAATATTGTGAACACCAAGCGCAGGACTCAATTGCCCGTGATGATAATCAATGTTAACCTGCTTCTTCCCCACGTAATGCACTGTATCCTGTGAGCGGACACTATGTATATTCACTCCAAACAACAATAAAATTATCAGTAAGCCTTTTGCCATTACACTACTTCTTTTTCTGTTCTGCCAGATTGATCAAATTATTCAATATACTTTCAGTAGCTTTAAAAACCGTTCCGTGTTTATGTCCTTCCGGGAAACTTACTTCCTCAGAGATATCGGTAAAGGTTTTAAAATCAGTAGTCTTTTGGGTTGAATAAGTTTTTTCGCGATACGAATCATAATAAATCAGCCACTCGTCTCCCAAATTTAAAACAGTTGGGCCTTCTGTAAATTGTTCGGTAAAAGGGGCAGATATATTTTCCCAAGGACCCAGCGGAGAAGTCCCAAAAGCAACTTTTATATTACGTTCAGGGCGGGTATTGTCTTTTAAAACCAGCACATAATCATCAGTACCCCGTTTTACAATCACACAATCAATCACACTAAATCCGGGATCGAGATATAATTTGGTTTCTGAAAAAGTTTTAAAATCTTTTGTTGAGGTATAGTACATCCTGTGATTATTGCGCTCTTCTTCAAGTCCCTTTTCAAATTTATAGGGAATAGTTGAGGCCCAGATAATGATGTATTCCTCCTTCACATCGTCGTAAAAAAGTTCGGGTGCCCAAACATTTACGGTTGATGTATCAAAATCCATTACCGAAATAAATTCCTGTTCCGACCATTCTACAAGGTCTTTTGAACTGGCATAACCAAAACCGAGATCACCGCGCCACGAGGAAGTCCAAACCATATGAAAAACCCCGTCCGGTCCTTTGACGACCGAAGGATCGCGCATTACTTTTTGATTGCCAACCTCAGGGGCCAGCCAGGGGCCTCCCAAATCATTCCAGGTGTAGCCATCGTAACTATAGGCCAGGTACAAACCTTCATCAGCCGGTTCGCGAAAAGTGCTGAACATGTATACTTCTTTTTCCTTTTGACAGGAAGCGAATAAAAGGACTATTATAATTAGTTGTAATATTTTCATAACTCAATTAATTGAACGTTTAGTTACGCATTAGATTCTTTCGCAAAGATTACAAAGTGATCGCAAGGTTCGCAAATAAATCTTTTCTCAGGCTTATTCAACAGAATCCAAAACCAATACCCAGTCGTTACCATCCTGCACTTCACCCGGAGGGTCGAATAATCTGGACCCTGTATTTTCGAAATCACCAATTTCTGTTTGTTCACCGGTACGCGGATTAAACCACGATGCTTTAACCCTGCTGCCTGAAATTTTACCCATGGCAACCTGCATTTCCCTTCCGTTGTATGTATAAACAAGTGCATAATCTTCTCCGCGGGTTGCTACCTGGTAATCGTATTTTTCGCCCTGCCCTGCAGCAATTAGCGACTGATCAGGAACCCGGTCAAAGAATGATTTTGAAAGCATCAGATTCTTAAGGTGTCCCATTTGGCCGGCTCCCGGCATATCCATTGCTTCAGTCCAGTATTCGCGGGCACCATATGCAGCCGTTTCATCAATTGGGCGGTGCATTTGCATAACAGCGCTGTTGCCGTAAGTAAATCCAAAACCTCCGGCGAAAACCGACCAGTATGCATAACGCCTGATATCATCGTCATTCCAGAATGGTTCAGCAGGATCATGCAAGCCCTGGGGAATTCCTTCGTACGAAGGTTCTCCGTCGATGGTTGGTTTGGCCGGAACCAGGTTGTAATCAATCTGAACATATTTGTAATTATCCTGTCCGAAGGCATTTTCAGTATCATCCTGATCGTAACGGCGGTGCCCCGACTGGAACATGTTAAAATCAAGCCAATCTTCGTTATGAAACCAAAGTGAAGATTGCTTCCTTCCAAAAGGATGAAAGGTTTCGAGGTGGTTGGGTGCCAACTCATGAATGTTGTTCCCCATGATATTCCAGGTGGCAGTTGAATCGCTTCCCATGGTGTCGCCTCCATTCAGCCAGATAATATTGGATTTACCGGCGTAACGTTTGGCGAGCCATTTTGAATAAATATCTGCTTGCCCGCGGCTCACACCTCCGTTTTTTACATTGGTGCCCCAAACCGGAACCAAAGCCATGTACAATCCTTTTTGTTCTGCCAGATCAATGACATAATCCATGTTATCCCAGAAATCGTAGGCTTCTGGATCTTCAAAGGAAGCTCCATCTGTTACAGCAGGGCGCGAAACATCACCATTAATTAGAGCCGAATCACCATAAACATTACTTACTCCAAGACTATGAACAACCATCACCTGAATTACATTAAAGCCTTTTTCAACACGATTGTCAAGGTATTGGGCGGCTTCTTCGCGGGTAAGTTTCGAAAATAACAACCAGCCGGTATCACCCAGCCAGAAGAATGGATTCCCGTTTTCATCCATTAAAAGATGTCCGTTATCAGAAACTTTCAGTAAGGGTAATTCTTTTTTTTGATCCGGGGTTTTCTTTTCAGGTTGGGTACATCCGAAAAGAAATAAAATGGCAATTAGCAATATACTTACTCTCATTAGTTCGTTGTTTTAATCCAGGTTATCCAATCATTATCTGAAGGCAGATCGATTTTAGTTTTCTTTCCGCCGGTTAATTCAATTTTCTTCTGAAGCATTTCTCCGCTTGATGGTTTCAAAAAATGTACCTCTACATTTCCCTTCAAATCTGAAAGATTCACTTCTACGCTTTCTTTTGCTTTGGTGTACAAAATCATGCCGGTATTTCTATTGCGAAGACCAAATAATTCTTTTTCGTCCGATTTGAACGGGAGCATTTCAGCAGCAGCCTTTAGAAACTCTTTGTTTGTATTTTGAGGCAATACAGGCATCGATCCACCGGCCATAAACACTGCCCACCCGAAACCGGTATAATTTCCTTCAGAATAAATAACCGCTTTTCCAGGATATTTCAGGCGGTACTCGGAAACAGCGCTGTACACACTCTCAAACGAACGATTTCCGGGTTTTACCTTTCTTGCATGCTGGCGCGGTGCCAGATTAGCTCCTCCCGGAGGGTCATAAGCCGTACCGTCGGGACGATACGCCCAATAACGAATATCAATAATGTCCACAATTTTTGATCTTTCCTGATCAGCAAGAATCGCATCCTGGACATCTTTGGTACAACTGAGTGCGATTAACTCATCTTCACCGGTTTCCTGCTGCCACTCATCAATAACATCAATCCAAAACTCCATAAAATGAAGCGGGCCTGTGTACTCGGCGCTGGTGCACTGAATCACATTCGATTGTCCCATAAAATTGTCGAGGCACTGACGAATAAAGGCACGATGCAACTGCCGACGCACCGGATGGGTAACATCGTAAAACTGCTCGGCCAAATAAATGCGTTTGTCGCCGGCATATGGAGGCGGCTCCGGGAATCCGGTGTTATTAATGTTGTTGGCAGGACGCCACGGAGAATCGGCCCAGTGAGCACCTGCTTCCAATATATTATGCTGAAAATAATTTTGATGAATCAAGATTTTCCCCTTTTGTTCTGCCAAATGAGCAAACTCACTCAGACGGCTCCAGTACCAGGGATTGGGTTCTGTTAAGTCGTACTTACTCAGTCGATCCCAAGCCTCTTCCACACCACTGCGGGAAAAAGGCTGTTCGTAAAAAGGGGCCCAAACTTCAGGATCGAAACGTCGGATCCGTTCGTGGTCATCGCGCCGGCGATCGTACCATAAACCATAATTGTGATCAATGGCAACTGCACCTGTTTTCACCATGACTCCAACAACTTCCCCCAGGTTGTCGGTATATCCTATACCCACTCTTCCGGGAACAAAGCGCGTAATACCGGGGCTGGCTTTGGCTGTTGCATATGGCCTGGCATCGCCACGCCACCATGGCACTGAAAAACGAACACCAGTAACCGGAACATTATTACAAACCAACCATCCATTTTGTATTGTTACCGGACTACACTTTGCAACCGTTTCCTTTTCAGAATCTGCAATTTCTGAAACCAAAACTGCTCTACCTCTTTCAACAGAAATTGGCTTGCGGGTAAAAGCATTCTGAATATATTCTTTTAACTGAACCGGTGGTTCTGCTGCCAGTGCTGTATATTCTGCAGCCTGTTCGATTGTTGGACTCGATGTTGATTCACCCTCAAATGGTAATATCTCATCTTCATAATCTTTTAAATCTTTTTTAAGGCGTTCGGCAAGCTGAGCAAAAAATAAACTTCTTGGATTAATATGACTGTTTGCTTCGTACCACAATCCATTTCCGGCAAATTTAGCCCAGGCACCGTAAGCCCAGTTTTGAGCCGTGGGTGGCGCAAAACATTCAATTCTCGCTGCCGAACATTGCCAGAACATAGAATTGGCAGCTGTCCAACCAGCTCCCTGACCATCCTGCCCACGGTTATTGAAGACCAGTGAATGACCGTCAACTTTTACATTATCGAAAAGAATACCCGAAGCCCAGCTGTCGATGGCGCCACTAAAATTGTAAGGATAAACCGATTTACACTGCACAAAAGCATTGGGACCGGTGGCCATAAATCCGGCTGCAAAATCGTGACATCCGTTTTCGGCGTAACACCGCAGGAAAAGATTTTGCTGCCCCATGGTAAAAAAGGTATTTCTTCGCCATCCGGCAATCTCCGAAACCGGATCGGTTGAAATACAGTCTTCGACGGTTACCTTGCTGCTGGTTTCGTACAAAGCCACCGCAGAGCCTGCAAAATGGCGAAAACTAACCTGTCGCACCCATGCATTTGTTATATTCTCCATAGTGATGGCAAACCAGCAATGATTTTCATCTTTTGGATTTGAAGTGTTATATTTTGATTCAAATGTCAGGTTTTCGATACCGACATTGAAAATTCTGCCCGGCCAATTGAGTATACTTACTTTTCCACCACCGTAACTTTTATCGATGGCTGTTGTGAGCGGTGCATCCAAAACAAGAGAATTTTCTTTTACCTGTAAAACGGTTCTTTCCCATTTAATATCTCTGGTTCCGGGTTTCCATCCCAGCCATTCGGTTTCTCCTCCATACTCTTTCATCCCCAACCTGTCGATCCATTTTTGTGTTGAAGGACGGTGAATAACAATTTGCATTCTCGGTTTAAATCCGGAAATATTGTCAACAAAGATTTCGCGAAAACCAACAGGAACGTAATCAAATGCAATGTTTTGGGTTTTTGATAATTTAATATCGTTTTTCCCGAAAACACGAATCAATGTTTCGCGATCGAGACCGGTAGCTCTTAAAATCGTTTTATTTCCACTGCCTCGAAGTACCACTCCTGATGCCGTTAATTTCAATCGCCCCTTTGCCTCGTATAAACCTTTCTCTAAAAGCACAGCACCACGAAATCCCTGTTCGTTTAACGGTAGGCCTGAAACATAATCAATCGCCTTTTGAATAGCTTTTGTAGCATCGCCTTTTTGAACGGGTACCACAACTTTTGACTCTACGAAAGGAATGGTTTCGTTTGATGACTGATAACCGCAGTACGAATAATCGGGAATTTTATTTCCCATATTATCAACCTCGTAAACGAGTTCTCCCTGCTTCCAGCGAACGGAAGGCACTTCGTTTTTCTGCGCCGTGAGTATAAAAGAATTCATCACAAAAAAAGCAAGCAACATAAGCCATTTATGCTGCCCGAATTTTATATTCCAAATCTCTTTATGATGTGTCATTCTATTTCTTTTGTTCTTCTAATCTCTTTTCCCAGGCTGCGCGTTCAGCCTGCAAATTGTAACCTCTGGCTGAAAGATAATTATTAATTCGACCTTTGTACTTCCCAAACCAACCGTGTTTTTCTTTCGACGAGCCACCGTCGATGGCATGTTCGCGGGCTTCGGTAAGCCACACCAGAATTTGCGCTTTTTCTTCGTCCGTTAAGCTCGGAATCATTTCCTGTGTGGCAACGTATGTTACATTTAAAACATTGTAAGTCAGGCCGTCTTTTACCTCGTCAATTTGATCCTCTGAAATTACATGTTTTAATTGAGCCAGAAAAGCAAAATGATGATCGCGGACTTTCAATTCCTGTTCGGCTTTTCGGAGATCGATTTTAGCGTCGCGCAATTCTTTGTTGTCGGTATATTCTTCGCGAATCTTTGCCACATCAGCGTTACGGGCTTCTTCGGCATTATTTAAAAACCGGTAATGATCTACAATAATATCGCGCACCTGAACTTTAACCTGCTCGCTTTCAAATTCCATGGCGTCCACTATCTTATCTGCGCGGCCCGTAATTACACGGGTATATTCATCGTTCTCCGAATTGTCCTGTGCCAATGCATTAAATCCAGTAAAAACAAGCACCAGCACACATCCGAAGAGTGCTAAACTCCTTCTCATTTATCGAACTCCTCCTTTTTTAGCCAGTGTATCTTCGTTATTTTTCAAATTTGTCCAATCCACTTTTTTGGTCGGATCAATACCGTTGATGTATTTTTCAATGTTGGTGTAACCATCGCCGCTGATATCGCCGTTGGCATCGGATGCATCATTCGGATTTAAGCCGTATTTTTTCTCCCACTCATCAGGCATTCCGTCTTTGTCGGTATCCACATAAGGTGTTCCCTTGTATTCCGGGTAACCACCCACCTGACTAATGTCGGTGATTATTCCGTTTTTATACGAATCGACCGGCAATCGTCTGTACTTGAATTTTGGCACATGCGATAAATCAACATCTTCAACATACTCCGGTTTCCCGGTTTTAACTACCCGGGCAATACGCTGATCCACATCATCGCGCTCGGGCAAAGTTGCACCGGCATTTTTCAGCACAAATTCGTAGGCTTCTTTAGCCGGGTAAATAGTCATGTAAGGCATGGGGTGTGGTCTGTCCCATTTTATGTAAGGAGTAAATTCTCCGGCATCTTCCATGTCTTCAATCTGAACACCTCCGTCCCAGTTATTTTTAGTCACTTTATCGTTTCCTTCAACCACGTTTCCATTCACATAAACCAAGCCGTACACTTTTCGTCCGTTCATGGTAAAGCGCGATTCCGGTTTCAAAATGCGGTGTCCCACCGGGCTATCTTTAGGAGTCAGCGGGCCGGGTTTATAATAATTATTGATGATATTGTAACGAGCTGTTTGGTCGCCACCATCAACCGAACGATGCACCCAGTTAAACATTACGTTATTGGCGAAATTAAAAACTCCGTTCCAGCCAATGGAAGGATTTCGTCCGGTGTTATTGGCCCAAAGGTTGCGTATAAACGAACAGTTCTCGCCGCCAATGGTACTTCCAAAAGCGTGATTCCAGGTATCCAAACCTTCAGAAAAAATTGAATTCTGAATGGTAATATTTACGGTACCCATTTTTTCTTCAGGTTTGCGAGGATCGGTCAGGTACATGTGACGGTAAATCGACATGTTTTCATCCAAACCCCAGCTCGCCGAAATATGATCGAGCATAACGTTTCCGATGGGATTTCCACCAATGGCATCGTCGCGGCGACCTACCCAGGTTTCGCCTCTGCGGAAACGCATGTGACGAATAATGATATCGTGAGTATTGATCCAAACCGTTTCGCCGGCAATACATACACCGTTTCCTGGCGCAGTCTGACCGGCAATGGTAATGTAAGGAGCGCGAATAATTAGAGGCGATTTTAAGCGGATAATTCCGGAAACATTAAAAACAATAATGCGCGCACCTCCTTTTTCGCAGGCTACGCGAAGTGTGCCGGGACCATCGTCTTCCAGACTGGTTACGGTTATTACCTTTCCTCCGCGACCACCATAAGTGTACATTCCTCCCCCCTCGGCACCGGGGAATGCTGGAATCTCGGCCTGCGGCAAATCAGTGGGACGTTTTGCCCACGGCACATAAGGTTTGCCCAGCGCTGCTTCTTTCTCGATAATGGGAATCGCTTTCTCCCATGCTTTATTGGAATGCATTTCAGCTTTAATCATCAGTTCTTCTGATGCCTTTTTCACCGAATCCGGAATCTGCGGATATTGTGCATATAATTCTTTACCAATTAAAAATACGACTATTACTAATCCAAAAAATCTTAAGTTCTTCATAATCAACCTCCAAAACAATATTTCCCACATTCATAATTTATTTCGTTCCTGATAAAAAGCCTACCTGGCATTTACAACTTTAAACGAATAATTCATCTTCTTCTCGTCTGTAATTCTAAAAATAAACACGCCTGTTCCGAGTTCGCTCATTAAAAACATTGAGCTGTTCTGACGATGCACCAGTTCCTGCCCGGTAATGTTAAACACGCGTAACTCAACGGGGGTATCAAACCAGACTTGTCCATTTATAATCTTAGGCAGGTATTCTTCGCCTGCAGCCATTTCATTAATTGCATCAACCACTATTTCAGTATCGATAGCCTCGCGGATATCATCCTCTGTAAAATCTTCACTTTGCCCGTTATCTGCACTAAGGTTCCCCAGCTCTCCGATAGCTTTAACAGTATAAACGGGAGTTGTTTCGTAAGTCAGGGTATCGGTATACTGATTCACATTGTTAAATCCAATAACCGAACCATTAGCGTATATTACATAGCCGATGGCTCCGTTCACTTCCGACCACGAAAGGTAGTCGTCTTTAACAGAAAAATTCTCTGGTGCATCGGGTGCTACCAGCGAAGGAATCGGATCGAATTTATTACTCGAAGAAACCTTGGCAAAGATCTTCGACAACAGCATATAATTATTTACATCGTCGGTAGTAAGCTGAATACTCCAATCTACCCGGTTCGAAACATCTGCCAGTTCTGTTCCTTCAGCATTCATACTACGGTACTCAGCAAAACTGGCACTGGATTCATTTCCAGACAATGCGCGCCATCCCTCTGGATCGATGTGATTTCCAATCCTTGAATTCAAAAAAACAGAACCACAATCAGATTGCCAGGGACGTCCTAAATAGTACGTTCCGTTCAGGTTATCTTCATCTTTGGGAATAATGTCACAATCTTTAAAAAAGAAACCATAACGAAGTTTTTTACCCGAAGAAAGCGTTGAATAGTAAGGTACATCTTCCGGTGCGGTAATATATCCGCCATCGTTACTTACAATATCACACTGGTAAAAATAACAGGTTCCGCCGGCGTAAATAAAATCTACATCGCCCTCGAAGGTAGAGCGGAAATAAAAGTATCTTTTGGTTTTTTTAGTCCGGTGCGTATCCTGATTTCCTAAAATCTTGCAATTTTTAAGAATCTGCTTATCGCCAGCCTGATAAAGAGCTTCGGCCTGCGCCTCAGTTGAAGGATTCTTTACCGTAATATTTTCCATGTAAAAATTCGGTGATGTGACAGTCATCGTTGGTGCTGTCATTCCATCGGCAGTAATGGTGCCTTCTCTTCCCGGGTATGAAATTTCCTTTCCGTGATAATCGTCCCAAACCACAATCACACTGTCAACATTTTCACCAATAAGACTTATGATTTTGTTGGATGTTTCCCAGCGGTTCCCGATGAAAACTTTTTCTTCGTAAGTACCTTTTTTTATAAAAATAGTGTAGCGTGCTCCATCTTCCGGAACGGAGTCAATGGCTTCGTTTATGCTTGTAAAATCACCTGATCCATCCTTTGCTACAACAAAATCGTGTACTTTTCTTTTCGAGAAAATGGTATCCAACTCAATATTTTCGCCTACCAAACTATTTAAATATACTTCCAGACAGGTGTAACCGGAGTTTACCAATTTGTTCCTGTCGTCAGGATTATTTGGATTTAAACCGTTAGCTATTTCCCACGCATCATCCATTCCGTCGTGATCTAAATCAACCGGAGCATCTGTCGATTCGGTATATACATCCCAGGCAGTTGTTCCCTCCGGAGCATCTTCAGACACCAAATTCCTTTGGGTATCAATAATTCCCGAATCAACTCCTTTTACAGGTGTGGCCTGCCCCGTTGTATCGGTATATATATATCTCACCACTGCAATTTCTCCTTTGGCTTCAGCAATGATACGTTTATCGATGGTATCGCGCACAGGGAATATTGCTCCGGCCTGCAGAAAAACAGATTCTTTGGCTTTTTCTGCAGTCTGGGTATAATTATCATAGTCTTCTATAACACCATCGCTTTTCACAAATTCCACATCAGAACGAATATTATCAATTCCACCAACGTTTGATCCATCTACTCCCTGCCAGTTGTCGGTTGTCATTTCGGCATATCCTTCCATAATATTTCCGTCGAAATACCAACCTGCATATCCATCCACCTGTGTATCATTCCTTTTGTAAGACGGACGTGCAAAAACTACAGTAGATAAAGTTGCCGGACCTGGAATAAAATAGTTGTTTACCACATTGGTATGACAAAATCCCTGTCCGTTGGTTTCCTCCCATTCGCCGCCGTAAAAAGCGCCTGTACTTCCCCAGTTATAATTTACATTATTGCGGTAGTCAACCAGCGCCTCAATATCGTTTTTGTTCGATCCGTTAATACGAGGCATTCTTGAGTTATGGTGCGCTAACAAATTGTGGTGGTAGCTGGCATACTCTCCACCCCATTGTGTTGCGTAACCACGTTCGCCTTTTTTATGGATGGAATTGTATAACGATTCGCTTATGATACACCATTGAACTGTTGTATTTTCATTACTTGAAAAGTGAGTTGTTTCTTCAATCGCCCAACTGAAAGAACAATGATCGATGATAAAATTACCTCCGTTTTCAATTCTGAAAGCTGAAGTTTCTTCACCAAGTTCGTCTCCGGGTCGAAAGCGCATGTAACGTACAATTACATTTGTTGAGCCCGAAAAATTAACGGTTGCACCCCGTATACAAATTCCATCGCCAGGTGCAGTCTGACCGGCAATGGTCAGATTGTCGCGGTCAACTCTTAATTCATCTTTCAGGTTAATAACACCACCAACACGAAAAACAACAGTCAAGGGTCGCTTCACCGTATAGTGAATATTTAAAACCGAATTATAAAGTGTATCAAGCCCCTGTTTTAAGGCCCAACGCAGGCTTCCTGCAGAAGGAGTTGCCGGATCATCATCCAGGTTAGTAACTTCAACAATGCGACCTGTTTTTCCATCCCCTCTGCCTCCGGTGGCATAACGGCCGTAACCTTCGGCGCTGGGGAAAGCCAGTTGCGCATTTGTATTAAAGGAAATTATTCCTATAATCAATAAAAATAGTATTCTGTTTATTCGAATCATCGTTTTCTTTTTGGCTAAATTTTACTCCTCCAATGGATCAAATGTACCATTTATCCAACCTGCAGTTTGTTCAACAGCAGGACTCTTCTCTATCATTGATGACGGGATAGCAAAAAAGTCATAGAGTTCGAGATAATTAATAGGTGTACTTACTCCAAGGTAAATATCTAGATTTTTATCTGATTTTGTAAAATACGTATTAGAACTATTAATATCGTTCAGATTGAGATGACCATTGTAAAGGGCACTGTCAATACGTAATTGTCCATAATACGGCGATCCTGTATCTGTTATTTCAGAACTCCATCCACTTTTGGCACGGTAAGTAAAACCTGTCCGATATGTTTCGTTTAGTTTTTTCACATATTCACCTAAATCATTACGGAACATTAACCTGCGCCTTACATCCCAGTAACGTTTATTTTCAAAAGCAAATTCTACCTGACGTTCAACCATAATAATCTGGCGAAGCATTTCCTGAGAAACTGAATTTTCAATACCATATAATCCACCTCCTGATTCAATTCCTGCACGTTCACGAATGGCCCTAACTTGTTGCAAAGCTTCTGTTGTTTTCCCCCCCAATTCATTAGCACATTCGGCAAAATTTAAAAGAACCTCAGCGTAACGCAGTTCAATCCATGATGTGCTGGTTTGCCCAATATCTTCGCGAGCAATAGTAGCATCTGATGCTTTTTTATTGTAAAAACCAGAAGATGGAACACGATTCAGCTCTTTAATATTCCTAAAAGTCCAGATATTATACTGATCGCGGCCACTCATTTCCCAATTATCACCATTATATGCAATGGTTGCATAAAAACGAGGATCGCGATTCTGCCAAAAGTAAGTTTCGTTGTAACCTGAGCCGGCTTCATTTACCAACTTTCCGTTTGCCATGGGAAAGGCTTCTATTAATTGCCAGGTAGGAGTATAGCCACCATTACCTCCACCTGATGGAGGTCGCACGCTGTTTTCCCATCCATGGGTATAAACTGTTCCTGCACTTAAACTAAAGCGTTTATACAAAATCGCCTCAGGATTAGTGGTAACATCAGTTGAAAATATGGTAGAAAAATCGGGATGCAGAGCCCTTGGAATATTCATCTGAGACAATATGTTAATAGCTTCCTGGTTTGCGTCGTAAGCCCTTTGCCACCTTGCTTGATCGTTATTTCTGTTAAAAAGCGGGCTGGCCCATGTTAATAAAATCCTACCTTTAAAAGCAGCTGCTGCACCACTTGTAATTCGTCCTTTATCCATGTCCAATATATAATCTACTGGCAACAATTGAATAGCTTCATCTAAATCGGCTACAATCATGTCAATCGATTCTGAAGTTTTGCTCCGCGGAACATCCAGATCTTCGGTATATGGATCCTGTACGGTCATCACCATTGGAATTCCACCGTATAAACGTACCATTTCCCAATATCGCCAGGCCCTGAAAAATAATGCCTGTCCGCGTAGAGGAGCCTTCAATTCTTCACTTAAATTTGATTCTTCCAGACCTTCAAGAGCAATATTAATATACCTGATTAATTTATATTTATCTTTATGTAACACAGTAACCGAATTAATATCACTTTCACCCTTGAATCCATATAAAAGGTCGGCATATTGAAGATCTGAAGAATATGTTTCGTCGCACATCTGACTGTTGGTTCCAAAATAAGTTTTGGGCATATTGTCGTTGTACAAATTATTGATGTACAAAGTAGCCTGATCTTCATCGTTCCATATCTCGCCAGTTAGTACATTTAAATCGTGCTTATCTAACACATCCTGACAGGATGGAAGAAAAACAACAACGGCTAAAACCATCCATACTAAAGAAAGCGATTTCATATGTTTTATCTTGATTTTCATCTTTTTCAGTTTTAATGTTTCATCAATTACTTTCCTTATACTTTTTAAATCTTAAAGTTTAGCCCAAAACTGAACGTTCTAAGCAAGGGATATGTGTTATATCGTGCAATCGCATCCTCCTTGTAATCGAAGGTTTGAATAGGCGACCAAAGGTTGGTTCCTACAAAAAACACCCTTAATTCCGGAATACCCCATTTTTCAGACAATTCGCGTGGAATGCTGTACGAAACATTCAGGGTTTTTAATCTCAACTGGTACATATCTTTCATCCAGAATGAAGATACCCACTGATTAGAACTAGCGTAGTACGGACTTGGATAAGCTGCCTTCGGATTCTCAAGAGTCCAGAAATCACTCCAAAAAGCCGGAGAATTTTCTGTAGAAGTAGGTACTGTTCTTGCCAGCTTATCCACAGCCTGATTACGAATACCATATTCCATGGTCCAAAGAGTTGTAATTTTAAGATCTTTCCATCCTCCGCCAATACTAACACTGGTAGGTAATAAATTTTTCCAGGTGAATCTGTCTCCTACTCTTTCTACATATTTTTTATCGTATTCATTTATTACACCGTCAGGTTCAAAAACTGTTCTGGGTTCACCCGCTCCGGTATTTCCCTGCCGACCAATATCTTCAAAAATCAAAGCACCTAATCCAACCGGACGGCCTTCAATCAAATAATCATGTCCCCAGCGTTCCTGCCATTCGGCATTCAGGGCATTTAGTTGTTCCTGATTTCGAATAATTCCGTGAGAAATAAAGCCTTCTTCACGGCCAGAAGCCGACGTACTCTTTCCGATAGGATACCTGAAATCTTCAGGAATGTATTCAGTTGGACGCTCAATAACGCGGTTGGTTCCGTAATTAAAAATTCCGGTAATATTATAATAAATATCGTTGGTTATTCTCCCTCTGTAATCGATCGACATGTCGTATCCCCATGCTTCCAGGCGACCTAAATTCTCTCCTGGTAATTCACCCAATCCTCCTGTTTCCGGATATTCGACAGTACGTTTATCCAGGATATCATATTGATAAGTATAATATGCGTCCAATGAAACGCCAAGTTTGCTATCGAAAAACTTCATATCGATACCTAAATTATGCATAAGTGATTTTTCCCAACTAACGCCGGTACTTACTACATCGGTTTTACCACCAATGCCTAATCCCCCAACCGGCGAATCACCACCAAAAAGATAACGATCATTGCTTTGTTTCAACGAATACTGAAGTTCATATTCGTATGGAGATACTGAGGCATAACCGGTTAATCCCATCGAAAATCTTATCTTAAGAAAGTTGATGGCAGAAACATTATCTTTCATAAAGTTTTCCTCAGAAATCACCCAACCAACAGATCCTGAAGGGAAAAGACCTTCGCGCTGCCCAGGAGCAAACTTTGTTGTAGTTTCATAACGGGTAGCCGATTCAAATAAATATTTTCCGGCATAGGAATAGTTTAGACGAAATACTGCTCCCAAGTCACCACTTTCATAATCGCCACCACTTGTAGTTTTTGTTTGAAACGCATTTTGATTTTCTAATCCATAAACTTCCAGATTTTCACCGATTGCAGTAAAATCATTCGATTTACCTTCTGACTGCTCGTAAGTCAGGAATGCAGAAACATCGTGCTTTCCGAAAGTTCGGGCATAATTCAAACTCAAGTTTAACTGATAGTTCTGATTATAACCATAAGTCTCTGAAATTCTGTTCTTGTTTTGAATGGTAACCAGTTCATCAATTTCATTGCTTAAAATATATTTGTACCCATTTCCCAACGGTTTAAACTGATAAAGGGTGTAAGGCACCATATAATCTTTTGCATATCCATGCCCTTCACGGCGGCTATAAGTTGCTGAAGCCCTCAGACCCTTTACTTGTTTAATATCGTACGATAAACTCAAATTCAAAGTATGTCCTTTGTCTACCGATCGCTTGTAACTATTGGTTTCGAAAAGGTAGAGCGGGTTGAAATCGAGATTATTTGATACCGGATTTCCATCGATGTAAGCCGGCGTCCATTTTGGAGCCTCAAGCAATTCCTGGAAAAGATCTTCAAGGGTATTTGAACCTGCTCCAGAAATATACGGACGTTTAAAATCACGACTATCAAACGAAACGGTTGCCGAAGCTTTCAATTGGTCTGTTATATTGGCATCAAGACCCAGCCGGTATGAATATTTTCCTACTCCCATTTCAGGGAAATTCCCTTCGGTATACATATAAGTACCACCGGCAAAATATTTTACGGATTTACTTCCTCCCGAAATATTAATAGAATGACGGGTTACCATTGATTTTTGCCAGGCTTCATTTAACCAGTTAAAGTTCTGATTTTTCATATCCTGTAATTCTGCAGAACCTATCAAGGTTGTAGTATCATCAGGATAACGGGCATTAATTGCACGGGCATGATCGTAAGCACTCATCATTTCGGTTTGCGTGGTTGCATCGCTAATACCAACACTTCCTGAATAGCTCACACGTAGTTTACCCTCTCGACCTCGTTTGGTTTTTACCAGAATCACACCGTTGGCCCCCTTACTACCATAAACTGATGCAGAAGCATCCTTTAATACCGAATAACTTTCAATCTCCGACGGATCGAGAATATCAAATTCTTCCTGTGATACTTCAAAACCATCGACGATATACAAAGGAGAGGGATCTTTTGCCCCTTCACCCGAGTTACCAAATGTTGTTTCGGTACGAATACGCACACGGGTTGCTGCCCCAGGGTTGCCGGTAGGTTGTGCCGGAGAAACTGAAACCCCGGCCATACGTCCTTCCAACAGATTGGTCATACTTACGGCAGGTATATCCTGAATTTCCTCTGCCGAAATACTCGAAATAGATCCCAAAAGGTTGGCCCGTTTTACTTCGCCGTAACCTACTACCACCACTTCATCAAGGTCAGTAGTATTTTCAATTAATACAATATCAATCGAAGTTCGTCCATTAACTGGTACAAACTGTTGAGTAAAACCAATAAATGATATTTGCAAAGTATCGGTTGGATTTACTGATAAACTGTAGACACCGTCGATATTGGTTACGGTACCAATTGTGGTATTCTTTACAATTACATTCACACCAATCATTAGTTCTCCACTCTCATCCGATACTTTCCCTGTTACAGCTATCTTATTCTGTGCCATAACAGCAGGCCCAATAAATAACTGAGTTATAAAAACAACCAGGACAACAGCTATCTTCGAAAGCAATGTCCCCGATAGTTCGAACCAGAATTTCTTAATTAATTTAGTTTCATTGTCCATCGTTTAATCATGTTATTGGTTTTACTTTTTAATTCTTTAATTACTTTTCAACAGAAAAGTAAATCATCGGTATCTAATTAATTATCACTTTTACCGTTTGTAATTTTTTCCCAGACTGAGCTTTAACCAAGTAAACACCATTTGGCATGTCGTGCATCGGTATTTCGCGGGTATAGTTTGCCTGACGTACAAGTGCTCCGGAAATATTATATACAGCTACATTCGCCTGTTCAGAAATGTGAATTTTACGCTCGGCAGCATAGATTTTAAATCCTTCCTTATCAATAATATTAGCTGATGTAGGAAAATCACCATAAACGCGAAGGTCATGTATACGAGGAGTTTGAATAGCTCCTGCCGGTGGAATTACCTGACCAAAGCGCAACATTACATTCTCCATAAGAATTAATTCTTCCCAAGTCATTCCACTAGCTGATGGCTGACAATTGTATACGTTATACGTTTTAACAGGCTCGCCCATTGAAAAATCTTTGGTAAAACTATAACCAAAAACAGATCCGGCAGGCTGGTAACGTAATGTATCCCAGGTATTACCATCATCAAAACTTATTTCACACAAAACTCCGCGTTTATTTCCACCACAACTTGAATGAGTCCATTGTATTCCTTCCACAAACTCAAGTTGACGTAAATCAACAATCATGTAACCGGCAATTGTTGGAATATCTGAGTAAATAGTGTCAAAACGGCTTATCTCAACAAAACCATTGCTCACATTCATCGTCTGACTACCTGGGTACAAAACCTCTGCGGCTACTGTCCATTCCGGAGCGAAAGCACACTGATAAAATTCATAGGTAATAGTTCTGGATGTTGCCCCTAAAATTGGTACCTCTACAGAGAAATTTTTATATCCGTATTTAATGGAGTCACCATCAAGTACATTCTCACTGTTACCTTCATCCGGATTTGCATCAGTATGGAAAAATTCGAATCCCGAAAAATCCTCATTGAGCACCAGGGGGCTTCCTCCTAAACCAAGGCTTCCCCAAGGAACACCGGTCCCTGCGTTTTGTGCATGTGCATTGATACCAAACACAGCAATTAAAGCGATAATTAAAGTAAAAATTTTTTCTTTCATAGTCTTAATTTTAAATTAGTTATTGAATTTTTATGTACGCATTTTTTATCCATTCAGTTATCTATTTCCCTTTTTGTTTTGTTTTTTCCATCCGTAAAATGTCAGATTTTCATCTACCTTTTGCTCATTAAAAACAAAACTGGCTGCATAACCAACTGTCATCAAAACAAGGTGGCTGTAAACACCAATCATATATTTATGATGGTTAAAATTCAGTGATCCCATGTCGAGTAACAATATTTTATTTTCTCCTACTCCAATTGGAGTTGATGAAAGTAAAGCATAAATAGTAAAGAGAATACTGGCAATAATTCCCGAATAAACGGCCTTCTTGTTAACTCGTCTGCTAAAAATCCCCAGTAAAAACATTCCTGCAATTCCGCCCGAAAAGATGGCGTACAGAGTGAAAATAATTCCCAGTACTCCCTGGCCTCCGGCTGCCACGTAAAATAAGGCAACACCAATGGCTACTATTCCTGCTAAACCCGTAAAAATTCGGCTCAATATAAGTTGTTTGGCTTCCGGAGTTTCAGGTTTCCATCTCAGGTAATAATCTTCCAGACAAATGGCTGAAAGACAGTTCAGATCCGAGTCGAGACTTGAAAAAGCAGCAGCAATCAGGGCCGAAAGAATTAATCCTACCACTCCTACCGGCAAGCTGGTGACAATAAAATACTGAAATACTTTATCGGGAATAATATCGGCGGGCAAACCACCCATAATCTTATAATATGCAAATAAGGCTGTTCCAATAAACATAAACAAAGCCCACACCGGAACGCTTAACAATACACCAATCAGCGAAGCTTTCACCGCTTCTTTATCCGACTTGGCAGTCAGGTAACGCTGTACAATAGTTTGGTCGGTTCCGTACTTTTGAATGGCATAGAAAATTCCGTTTAATGCCATTACCCAAAAGGTAAGATTCACAAATTCAAGATCGAAAGGACCAAAACCAATACGATCGTTTTCCATTGCCACGTTCCATATTGCAGCAGGTCCGCCGTCAACAGAAAATAACAGAATGCCAAGCGATATTAATCCTCCGGCAATAAGTAAAAATCCCTGAATAACATCAAGCCAGATAACTGCTTCTATACCGCCAATCATTGTAATTAATACTACGACAACCCCTATAACCAAAATAATGTAAACAGTATTAATCCCTGTCATGCCATTTAAAGCCAGAGAAATAAGGTAGAACACTGTTCCCATCTTTGCAAAATGGTTCAGTACAAATCCGAGTGATGCATACAAACGGGCCAGATACCCAAAACGCCTTTCGAAATATTCATAAGCACTTAAACGAATCACTTTACGAAACAAGGGGACAATAACTCCCACAATAAATACTAAAACAAGCGGCACCATTAATCCCTGAACCAGGCGAATCCAGTTGGTGGCATAACCTTCGCCGGGATATGCCAAAAAGGTAACACTGCTAATCAATGTGGCAAGTATCGACATACCGATAGCCCACGAAGGAATTTTACCGCCGGCTTTAAAATAGTTACCGGTGTCTTTCTGCCGTTTCGAAAAACGTAATCCTACACCAATGGTAACCACAAAAGTTGTAACAATAATTATCCAGTCGACTATATGTACGGTTGAATTTTGCATTATAAATTGTTGCTTACGGTAATGTTATTTTTTTCCGCTTCCAGTTCAGGCCAGGGATAACTTCCGGGTTTGGTCGTAATGGTCATTCCACTATAACCTTCTGTTTCCATTTGTATGATGCCCGGGCCAACTAACCGGTTAGGATAAAGTTTTTCTATATTTAAAGTTTCCAGTATTTCCGAAGTTGTTGCTCCTCCTTCTATCAACAAATCAGATAACTGTATTTGTTCAACTACCAATTTCAACAGATTCCCGATACTCTCACGAATTCGCACCGAAATATTCTCCTCTTCGCTGAAATCCTGCTCAACTGTTACAACAACACGCATTTTCTCTTTCAGGTTTACAACTACCTGCTGAGCCCATTTTCTCAGTGCCTGATCTTCCTTATCCATATTGGTGTATATCGTATCGGGCATATTTAATTTCACAGCATTCTTTTCACTCAATCCAAGAGGCATACTTCCTGTTTTAGGAAATTTGCTTCCTAAAACAATCAACACTGTATCTCCAAGTTTTAAGCACTCCTGACATTCAGGTTGAACAACCGCGAAACGCTTACTCATTAAAACATCGAAAAATCCTGCGCCACCAGCTACAACGGTATTCTCTTTTATTTTATCTACCCAGGCTAGCATCTCTTCATGATTTTTCACGTCTCCAATAATCAAGCCATTCTCCGGAATTTCTGACTCTACCGGCAAAGAATATATGTCAATTTTATCGGACTGAATAATATCGGTAACCATTGAAGAGTGTACCGGGAAATCGGGATCGTTTGCAAATGAAGTTTTTGCCAACGGCACCCCGTTTACAGTATAATTTCCATTCTCAATAACCCTTCCAAAGGAAGGATTACCAGCCACCATAATTGCTCTTTCTTTGCCTGAAACTTCTAATTGAGAAATGAGTTCACTGGCTATGTTTCCTCTTAAAACTGAATCGAGCTTTTTAAATATATATTCCGGTTTATGTTCTTTTAATTTGCTTGTTATGTTTTCAATTTCTGTTGATGCCCCTTCTTCAGACAGCGACCTGGTTTTAGCTGCAATAACCAACAGATCAGTGTTCTCTGCCCCGTTAATTCGGGTTTGGATAACCACCCTGAGCCCATATTTTAATCCGACCCCTCCAATTTCCGCTGCTCCGGTAAAATCATCTGCAATAACTGCAATCATTTTTTCGTCTCCTACTTTTTATTATTAGTACTCAATTTTACTGCATACTCTATGGCATACAGCAATGCATCGGGACTGGCAATACCTTTTCCTGCAATTTCGAAGGCAGTACCATGATCAACTGATGTGCGCACTATGGGTAATCCAAGGGTAATATTTACCCCTCTAACACTTTTCATTTTTTTATTTTCTTCATCCCATTCAAATCCGGCCAACTTAAACGGAATATGGCCCTGGTCGTGATACATAGCCACACAACCATCGAAGCGTCCTCCTGCTGCCAGAGCGAATAAAGTATCGGGGGGTACCGGACCGGTGGTGTCAATTCCCATTTTTATGGCTTCATTCACTGCCGGACTTATTTCATAAATCTCTTCGTCACCAAATAAACCTTCATCACCTGAATGAGGATTCAATCCTGCAATACCTATACGAGGATTCATTATTCCCAGACGTTTCAGCCCGTCATTCAATATTTGGGTTACCTCCAGAATCCTTTCCTTTTTAACCAGGTCGCAGGCCTTTCTTAATGAAACATGCGTGCTCACATGTATAACCTTTATCTTTTCATCGGCCAGCAACATCGCGTATTTTGGAGTATTAGTATAGTGGGCGTAGATTTCGGTGTGTCCCGAAAAATGATGCCCGGCCTCGTTAATCGCTTTTTTATTTATCGGGTTGGTAACTGTTCCATCAACCTCTCCGCTATTTGCCAGTTCTATAGCTTTTATAACGGAGTGAAATGCCAGATTGCCGGCCAGTGCAGAAACCTCACCGAATGCAATAGGACCTACCACCATACCTATGTCTATCAAATCAATTATCCCAAACTGAAAACGAGCATCTTTAACTTCCTGAATAGGATGGATTGATAAAGGCTCTGATGAAAAGTTTAAAACTTCTTCCATTACAGGAGTACTTCCTACCAAAACAGGCCTGCATAAATCATATACGGAAGGATCGGAAAAAGCTTTAACTGCAATCTCTGGTCCTATACCGGCGGGATCTCCCATCGTAATGGCTAATATGGGTTTTACACTATTCATACGCCGGTTAAATAAGATGGGTTCAATATTTTATCTCTCATCTCTGTAAGGTAATTCTCCTCTTCTTTTGCTTCCATAGACAACATCGGTGGCATAACATGCGACGAGCACAAACCTTTTATCGACATCAGAGCCTTTAACGCAGGAATAGCACCTGTAACAGTTCTTCCGCTTTGGTTGTATGCTGATATTTCGTTTGTTATTTGCTGATATTTCTCTGCTTTTTCGAAATCGCCTTGTTTGGCAGCATTGTATAACTGATAATATAAATCGGGGAATAAATTGCCTACACTTGGCACAATACCGTCAGCTCCGTTTTTTAGACCGTAACTTGAATTGGCGGCACTACCTACAAGAAAAAGAAAATCCTCACGTGTAGACCACCGCTGAAGCGATTCGTCCAACCTGCTTTTATCGGGCTGCGAATCTTTAATTCCAATTATATTGGGATGATGACTGAGTTTCTCAATAACATCAAGAGAAATGGAATGATGCGTTGTTGCCGGAATATTATATAAAAATACCGGAAGAGGTAGTTTATCGGCCAGAGTCTCGAACCATTTTAACATATTTGCATCTTCCAATGGATAATAATTGGGCGCCAGACAAACCAGAGCGTCAACCCCTAAATCGGCATATATTTTCCCTTCTTCAACAATCGGCATTAAAGAGTTACCGCACAAGCCTGCTGCTATCGGCATCTTTCCATTATTCACATGGGTTGCAATCTTTACCAACCGTGTTTTTTGTTTATCAGACATAGAAGCGACCTCACCAGTTGTGCCTAGTATTAAAGGTTGCACATTGTTTTCTATGAATGATGAAATAATTCTTTCAACCGCCCCCTCGTCAATTGAATAGTCCTCGTTAAATGGACTAACCATTGGGACAACAACCCCGGTATATTTTTTCAATTCGTTTTTCATTATAAAGCCTTCATATAAATATCTATTGCATCCTGCAACAATACCTCCCGTACATTATTTTTTAATAATCGTTGAATCTTCAATGCAGAATGAGCCATTTCCTCAATATCTTTTTCTTCAATATTTAATTCAGATAAACGTCCGGGGATTTTAAAATCAAGAATCATTTGACGGATAAAAGCGATTCCTTCCAAAGCCACATCTCTATCACTTCCATTAAGCTCCACACCCATTGCACGGGCAACCTCAGCATATTTTTTTACTGATGCATCGAGGTTATACTCCAAAACATATGGCAATAACATGGCGTTTGACACACCATGGGGAATTTTAAAGGTACTACCCAAAGGATAAGCCAAAGCATGCACAGCTCCTGTATTCACAGGCCCCAGACACATGCCTCCATACATACTACCCAGTGCCACTTTTTCTCGTGCTTCTGTATTATTTCCGTTCACAAAAGCCTCCTTCAGGTTCTGCCCGATCAATCGTATTCCTTCCAGGGCCAGCAAATCGGTAACCTGATTGGCAAATCTGTTTACATACGCTTCAATACAGTGAGTTAAAGCATCGAGCCCGGTTGAAGCTGTAACTGCAGGCGGAACACTCACCGTTAAAAGCGGATCGACATAAGTAGCATCCGGAACAAGCTGCGGATGAATCACACCAACTTTTCCACCTGTTTCAGGATCAAAAAAAATAGCATTGGGAGAAACCTCGCTACCTGTACCTGATGTGGTCGGCAAGCAAATCAGCTCAACAAAACGTTTCAGATTTTTCGAACCACTTAAGAAATCTTCCAAAGCAGGACCTCCCATGGCAGTAGCAGCTAGTAACTTTGCCGTATCTAAAACACTTCCTCCACCAATACCCACCAGACAATCAGGTTTAAATTCATTCACCTTTTCCAATATATTCTTAAAATCAGCAAACGAAGGTTCCTGTTTAATATCGGTATTGATTTGAACCAGACACTTCCCCTGCAGAAGTCGAGCTGTTTCATTCTGAATCTGACCCAATACTTCTGAAACAGTCAACAAAAACACCCTCTTCTTCCCTGAATTAAGCACATCATCTACAAACTCAGAAATACAATTTGTTCCAAATACAAGTTTTGAAGGATTATGAAGTGAAATGTTTATGTTCATGCCTAAAGTTTGATCTATATTATCCGGTTTACTTTACAAAGTGTAAAAATAGAAAAAATATTGCAAAATAATGTAATCGTTTACATTATTTATTTTCCCTGTTAACAAAGTATTTAAAAACACATAATCGTTTTCTTGTGTAAACGTTTTTTTAATTCTTATTACATTATAGAAACGTGAAATATCTTTCGTTTTTAAGCAAAAACAAGGATAAAAAAAGGCAGGATCCCAGAGGATCCCGCCTTCGCTTCAAATCTAAACCTTGCTTTATTTTATAACATTAAGCTTCCCTTTATGCACATCTTTACCAACCTGAAGAACGTAAATATACAATCCTTCATTCAGGTCTCTCGAACGAATATCAATTTCATGAGTTCCGCTTGGATAAACCTGAGGTGAACTTATTTGCAGTTTTTGTCCCAACATATTAAACAGCGATAGACTTACTTCCTGTGTATTATCTACAGTAAACCTAACTTTTGCATTATCTCTAGTTGGGTTAGGATAAACAAGCACATCACTTTCTGCCTTAACAACAGGAGCAGAAGTAGTAGAACCGGCACCTAAAACCCATTCCAGCGAACGTTCTACCAGCATATTGAAATCGTCAGTTGCTTCATCCAATCCTTTTGCATTTGCAGCAAATATTACCAAACGATTACTATTTACCTGCCCTGATGCTCCAAGCATTGTATTTATTGGAACAGCCCAAAGCATTGGCTCAGTTATTTCTGCATTTGTATTTTGCCCAAGTGCAATAGCTCCCGGAACATCAGTTCCTATGCCTAAACCCCATGCATAAATGCTGCTGCTTGGATCTGCAGTCGATAATGAAACAACCTGATCAACTTCAAGATCCTGAGTAATATAATGTGAGTTATCCAGTATTTTCATTTCCATATTCTCAACAGCTGTTCTACTTTCCTGGAAATTATCGTTACTGGTTAACCAACCCCATTTATCAGATTTTACACCAAAGCCTTCCAATGAAACCAATGGAATCGGATAATTATCGTCTTTACCGAATGGAACAATCTTACTTGAACTTGTAGATTCTCCAACAATAAGAGCTTCGTATGAAGAATAATCATAACCGGCAACACCTATATCGTTATGGCTAACATATTTAACATTGTAGCCAGCCTTTGTTAAATAATCTACTAACAGAGAATCGCTAGGCTCCATTGTTGCAGGATCACCTGCTCCAGCATACAATAAATAAACTGTGGTATCTTCGTATACCCATCGAGGGTCTCCAAGACCAAATCCGGCATATGCCTCGCTTACCCAATTTAGGTTGCCATTAGCCGGATCTACCCACATTTCATATGAAGATCCATTATACACGTCAGCATCTGCTAATGCAGGAATTGTATCGCTTGAGAATGAAAAATCATTTGTTTTTATAGTTGAGCTAACTTTGATTTCTGTAGCAGCAAGACCATCCATACCTTTAATTCCGTAGGATTCGCCACCACTCATGTCCCAGCCGTGACCGAAAACGCCTTTATTAATGGTTAATCCACTCCAAATATTATCTGATCCATCTGTACGATATCTGATTAAATAGTTCCCAGCTGCTGGTGCTTCAAAAAATGTACAGTTTACAATTGATAAAGAGTTGGAATTATTTTTACTGGTAATAAAAGTCTTACAACGGGTAAAAGTAGAATTCTTAATCACGATGTTGTTAATATAGCTATCTGTCTGATCCACGGTATATACACCATAATTTTCAAGGCTATCTACAACACAGTCCTTCACAGTAAAATTCTCAACTCCTGATTGGTTAGCCTTCACTCTAAGTATTCCCCGCATATTGCTTATTTCGCATGATTCAACAACAAAATCCTGAATAGTACTCTGTTTGCTTTGATTCATTATATAATCACCATCAAATGCTTCCGCTTTCATTTTAAGATTTCTTAAAACAAAATATCCCAATGAGGCATTTTCAACCATATCAAAATTACCTGTAATATATATATAAGGCAGCTCTTCAGCAGACAGATCACTACTACTAATAACCACTGATTTATCAAGGCTATGTTTATTTAGTGAATAATTTTTCCCTGGTGCAAGTATTATCTGAGCGCTGTCTGGAACTCCTGATAATGTATCTTCAAGTGCATATCCATCTTCAACATCTGTCAAATCAATAATGGTTGATCCGGTTCCCTCCACATGCACCTGATAGGTAACACGCACAGTAGATTCTATCTCAATGTTGGTAAAATAATTTTCAGCTTCAGGTTTTACTTTAAATGAGAACATCCAATCTAAATCCTGGGCAGTTTCAGGAGCCGCAACAGTTATTTTCTGTTCCGACCATGATTGTGTTCCCATATCCCATGCAGCTGGTTGAATTGAGTATGGAACTTCTACAGTATAATTGCCTTCACCATCGTTCGCCATAATCCCTAAAGTATCAGGGAATGTAAGTACTTTATTTACTTTATCGCCTGAATTGTTTTTCCACAATTTGTCTGTAATCGTCATAGGAGCAACGCGTCCCATCATTTTTAGAGGAATAGAAACCATTTTATCTTCACCAATACTTCCTTTAAAAGGAGCATCGGCATTACCAAAGGTTCCACCATCTAAACCTCCTGCAGGATCCACCCATACAGGTGCAGCAAAAGTAACAGTCATGTTGTCAAAAACAACTACAGGATCATATACACCTTCTGCAATTTCAGTACCGGTACCATCTGTGCCAATAAAAATGTGCACTTCGCTTTGATTGCTAAAATCAGAAATATTAAGACCAGTAAGCTCAGCAAGCTTAATATGCTTCAATTCACTTCCTGTAACATATACATTTTGAACGGTTGTATCAATTGAACCAAAATCTACACGTAAATAATATGTTGCAGTGGCACCTGTATTTCCTTCATCATAAGTAAACATATCAAATTCAAAATCAGAAGTCAGTATTTGACCTGCCCATCTGAAAACAAATTCATATTCCAGTTTTTTATAGATCCCAGGATGAACACCATAAGCTTGATTTGCAGGATCTCCATTCACATCAAAAACACAGGCAGAATAATTATTCAGTGTATTTTTAGCAGAATCGGCTGTACCAGCATAAACTTCTTCCCACTTAGCAAGCAGAGCCTGCAATGAATCAACACTTGCAACGTGATTCGGATTTTCGTTATTACGAAACCTTCCCGATCTAACCTTAAAGTCTTCGTTTGGATTCAATTTTGCAGCATTGGCAGAATCAGCCTCCCAAACTGTCACTGCAATCCCTTTTCCGGTACGGGCTTTACCCCATGAAAATTCAACTGTAGTATCATTTACCTGGGTCCAGGTACTTGTTTTCTCAGTTGTATTAAAATCAATGGTAAAAATCCCTGATGCGGTCTCGGCATCTTTCACAAAAGATTGTCCAATGGTTGGATAATTTTCAGGTTTTGCCTGACCATTTGCGAAGCCTGCAACAAAAACGATGCAAGCCATAATAAACATTTTCAAAGTAAAATTTCTCATAGGTATTATTTTTAGTTTGACATAAATATGAATTTCATTTAGTTTAGTTACACAATTATTCAACGTTTACACTCCTCAAAAGTTTGATCTACTATTTATTACATAATTTATTATTTAATATAATGAAAACGTTTACATTTAAAATCAAATAAATTACGTCTTAAGTCATACGCAATTAAGCCGAACTTCGTTTCATCAACTCTGCATTCAATATCATTTGGATACTTGAACGATTGGGTTCATTAATTCTTTGAATAAGTAATTCTCCAGCCCTTTTTCCAATCTCTCTAGCCGGTTGCCTTACAGCAGTTAACGGCGGATTAAGAGAACTGGCCCAGAACATATCATCAAAACCTATTATTGCAATATCGTCAGGAATCTTAAGATTCCTTTTATGAATTACCTCCAATGCACCAAGTGTTATAAGGTTATTGCCGGTAAAAACGGCATCAGGAGGTTCAGGTAAATTCAACAGTTCGGCACACAATTCAATACCACTGGGGAGTTTCGAATCTCCGTGTCTAATTAACTCCTCCTGAACTGGTAATCCATTATCTATTAAGGCCTGCTTATAACCCTGTTCTCTTAAAACACTTGACGGGATTGAAAGCAAACCGGTAATATGGGCGATCCGCTTATAACCCGACTTTACCAGGTAATCAACGGCTTTATAAGCTCCAGAGTAATTATCAATTAATACAACATCAACATCTGTATCAGTCAGACCGCGGTCGACACAAACCACAGGCAGCCCGTCTTTCACCATCTTTTTTAAAGGAACATCATCTTCACTGGCCGGCGCGGCAATCAGTCCGTCTATTCCTTCCGATTGTAATATTTCGAGATATAATTTTTCCTTTTTATCATCCTGGCCAAAATTACACATAATTAATGCGTAATTATTTTTATAGGCTACCTCTTCAATGCCTTCAAGCACGTCAACATAAAATGGATTTTGAATGTCGGGAATTAGAACTCCAACTAAATTTCCTGAAACACTTTTTGATCGCAAGCGTTTCGCAACCCTGCTTGGCTGATATTTGAGCTCCTTAATTGCTTTTAAGATCCGTGCCCGGGTAGCATCGTTCACCTTTCCATTATTATTAAGCACCCGAGAAACTGTGGCTATTGAAACCCCGGCTCTTTTTGCAACATCGTCCATACTGGCCATAAAACAAAGCTTTAGTTAAGTTTACTAACACTAAAAATCAAGTGCAATATTACAAAATGCTCTGCAATGTAAACGTTTTCATTTAGAAATAAAAATTTTTCATAAAATATTTAGTCCTACCATTTTTCAACCAGCCACCATGCAGCACACTTAAAACACTAACAAACAAGCCAATAAACAAAACACCGTGTTCTCAAGAAAAAATAATTAAAAAAGATTTTTATTTCATGTAAGTTAAATAAGTGCAAGATTATAAGTGATAACGTTTACATTTAACAGAAACTTTGTATTTTTGAACAACTAAAATAAACCGATAATGCTTTGGCAATCAAAATATAGACTGGCAATTGTTTTGACGATTGTATTATTCTGGGGTTGTGGTAAAAAACCGGACAGCCCTCCCGCAAGTGAATGCCAGTGCAATAAATTAAGTTACTCCGATTTTGTAAACCCTCCCAATGAATTTCGTTCACACCCCTTTTATTCTATAAATGATTCGTTAACCGAAGAAGAAATCAGAAGACAAATTATTGATTTTAAACAAGCCGGATTTGGAGGTTTTTACCTGCATAGCCGCTCGGGTTTAATAACCGAATTCCTTGGTGATGACTGGTGGAAGATTATGCAGGCATCGGTACAGGCGGCAAACGAAACAGGATTACGCTGTATGTTTTACGACGAAGACAAATGGCCCAGTGGATTTGCCGGGGGCATTATACCGCGAATGGACGAAGACTTTCGGGCAAAATGCCTTGCCCGCCTCGACAAAAAAACGCCCCTGCCTCCCGGATCGGAGATTATCGGTAGCGACGAGCACACCAATTATATAATGTATACTGCTCAGTTTGGTTACGATATTTTTAACGGAACCTGCTATGTTGACCTGTTTAATCCTGAAGCAGTTCAGGCTTTTATTAATGTATCGTACAAACCTTATGTTGAAAAATATGGCAAACAAATAGCAACTTACCGACCGGCCATATTTTCAGATGAACCGCACGTACATGCCCGATATTTCGATAAACAAACACCAAACCTCGGAACACTCTCTTACTCACCGTGGCTCGAGAAAAAGTTCAAAGAATTGTACGGATACGATCTTCGCGATAAAGTCAGTCTTTTATTTGAAGAAAAAGAAAACTGGCGAGAAGTGCGTATGCAATATTACAGGGCTAAGGCGCTGGTATTCGAGGAGAGTTACACCAAACAGCTTGCACATTTCTGTGGCAACCATGGGTTTGATTATACAGGGCACTACCTGGCAGAAGATGTGTTGCAAAAAGTACGCGACAGGGCAGCAAATACCATGTTACATTATAGAAGCATGCAGCAACCGGGCATCGATCTTCTGGGATTAAGCATCGAAAACAAACTAATCACGGCGAAAAACCTGAGCAGTGTTGCCAACCAATTCGGGAAACAAAAAAGATTAAGTGAATTATTTGGCATCAGCGGACAAAATATGAACTTTGAAGACCGCAAATGGCTGGCCGGCTGGCACAGTATTTTGGGCGTCAATCATTTCTGTCCACATCTGACCCTTTACAGCATGAAAGGGCACCGCAAACGCGACTATCCGCCAACCTTTTCGTACCAACAACCATATTGGAATTACAATAAGGAAATGGAAGATTATTTAGGCAGAATAGCATATGCGGCCTCAATCGGGAAATACAATCCTCAAATTCTCGTCATCAGTCCTTTGGAAAGCGAATACATCAGAGGAAGTGAGGATGGAGAATTCACCAGCGGAATGCTATCTGTTTTGGAAGCCTTGCAAACTGCCCATTACGATTACGATACCGGTGACGAACAAATTCTGGCTGACACTGCTTATATTTCGGGAAAACAACTTATTGTGGGAGAAATGGCTTATGGTCATATTGTTTTACCTGATATGATCTCCATCAGAAAAAGTACAATTGATTTAATACAAGAGCTTCACAATAAAGGCGGCAAAGTTTTTTCTTGCGGGCGTTTTCCTTTGTTCGTTAACGGCAAAAATAATCCTGCCTTGCTTACTGAATTACAAAAAATTACAATAACAGCTCCGGTTGAAGAACTGGGAAGAGTTATAAAACAGCAGGTAAAACCTCATGTTGACATTTCAGGGAAAAATGCGGAAAAGATCTGGACACAGACAAGAGTAGTAGATGATGGTTCCTTGATTCAACTATATAATAGTTCACACACCGATCCGTCTCGTTTCGAAATTTCAGGCAGCATGATTAAAGGAGAAGTCATTTTATGGGATCCTTCAGAAATAAAATGCTACCGGCTTCACCCCAGAAAAGAAGATAAGTACACTATTGAACTGGCAGCCTCTTCCAACATCTGGATTACATTAGGTACACTGAGTGAAGATGCTCAACTTTCAGGAGAATATTTCCTACCTGAGGAAACAGAAAATGTTCTTGTTCTGAGAAATAGCTGGAAAGGTTCACGCAGGTCTCCCAATGCCATTACACTCGACTTTGCCAGTTACTCAACAAACGGAGGAAAATCGTTCAGCCAACCGGAACCAGTAATTGGGATATTCAACCGTTTATCTGACGAAAATTATTTTGGTGAATTAATTCTCAAATATCCGGTTGAGGTGGGATCAATTCCCCAAAGTTGCCAACTGGTTCTTGAACAACCCAACATGTATTCCGACATTTCGGTTAATAAAAACAAAACCATTTTTAACGGAGAATCATATTATTGCAACCGCACATTTAAAAGTACCGATGTTTCGAAATTTATCATTCAGGGACAAAACAACATTAAGCTTACACTCGATTTTAAAGCACCTGTTCCATTAAGCGCTGACCCGGCAGAACGTTATGGCACCGAAACAGAAAGCATATATTTAACCGGCGATTTTGCAGTTGCAGGAAATGCAGAACAAGAAACATTCGACACACAGCGTAACCGCAGTGGAGACTTCCAGCTTCGCCCGGTTCATCAGTATTCCGGTTTTTCGATTACAACTGAAAAAGAAATAATGACCGGAGACCTGACAATGGAAGGTTATCCGTTTTTTGCCGGCAGTTTCGATTTGGTCCAGGATTTTGAAATGCCATCAATAGAACCTGACAAAAAATATTTCGTTGAACTTTCCAACTGCGAAGCCATTGCTTCAATAATTGAAATAAACGGACAAGTGGCCGACACGTTAGTTTGGTCGCCTTTCAAAACAGAAATTAGCAAGTACCTGAAACCGGGTAAAAATACCATTAAAATCACACTGGTTAATTCTTTGCGTAACCTGCTCGGCCCTCATCATCACAAAGGAGGAGAACTAATAAAAGCAGGACCAAACAGTTTTACCGGAGCAGGCGGATTCCCCGATGGACGGGGTGAAAAGAACTGGTACGACATTCGTAAAAACAGTGATAAAAACGCTATCTGGACAGATACTTACAACCATATTCCTTTTGGCTTTATTGAAAACGTAAAAATAACTTCTTCAAAATAACAAAATGAAAAGAACCGTTCAACTTATGATTTTAGGATTTCTATCCGTATTAATCCTTTCTTGTTCAACCCCCGCAAAAAAAACGGAAAAAGCTGAACCCGAAAAATGGAGTATAAAAATGGCCGATGCTGTAATGCAACGTTACGACACACTGGCCTATTACAATGGACGCACTGCTGCAGGATGGTCCTACGATGTTTCACTTTTAGGTGCAGCCATATATAAACTGGGCGATAAAGATCCGAAATATAAGGCCTATCTTAAAACTTTTATGGACATGCTGGTGGACGAAAACGGACACATCGCGCGATACGATATGGAAAAATACAACATCGACCTGATTCGTCCGGCTACCTGTTTGCTAACACTTGCCAACGATACTGGTGAAGAAAAATACAAAAAGGCCATCCCGCAGTTTATCGAACAAATGGAGAAACACCCAAAAACAGAGAGCGGTGGTTTCTGGCACAAAAAACGATATCCCTGGCAAATATGGCTCGATGGAGTTTATATGTCAGCTCCATTTCTTGCTGAATATGCCAAAGAATACAACCAGCCGCAATGGTACGATGTTATTATGCATGAAATAATTCTGGCCTACGAAAAAACAGTTGATGAAAAAACAGGCCTTATGTATCATGCCTGGGATGAGAGCCACGAGCAACGCTGGAGCAATAAAGAAACAGGACAATCACCTCACTTCTGGAGCCGTGCAATGGGCTGGTACGTGATGGCTATTGTTGATGTTCTTGATTTTCTTCCTGAAGATCACCCGCAACGTGGAGAAATAATTGACATATTGAAAAAAACGCTTGATGCTCTGATTAAAGTTAGAGATCCAGAATCCGGAGTATGGTACCAGGTGCTCGACATGGGAGGAAAAGAAGGAAATTATATGGAAGGTTCAGGTTCTGCTATGTATGTTTATGCCATGGCCAAAGGTGCTAGAATGGGTTATCTCGATAAATCGTACCTCGACCTGGCCAACTCAGCATTCGACGATATGTTAAAAACCTTCATTATTACCGACGAAGACGGATTACCAAGCATGATAAATATTTGTGGAGCTTGCGGTCTTGGAGGAAATCCTTATCGCGACGGTTCTTATAATTATTACGTTACCGAAAAAATTGTGAAAAACGATACAAAAGGTGTAGGACCTTTTATTTTGGCTGCCCTGGAACTCGACCGCTAAAACACGAATGAAACATGAACAATTTAAACTTAATAAAAGCTTGTACCTTTTTTCTACTGATTTTTAATCTGAATAACAACCTGCACGCCGAAAGCCAAAAAATACTGATTACTGAATTTATGGCTATCAACTCAAAAACAATCGAGGATGAAGACGGTGATGACAGCGACTGGCTGGAACTACATAATCCGGGCGATAATGATATCAATTTAAACGGATGGTACCTTACCGACAAAGCAGACAACCTGACGAAATGGCAAATCCCAAACATCACTCTTAAAGCCGGCGATTACCTTCTGGTTTTCGCTTCGGAGAAAAAACGCGATGACCCAAACAGCGAACTTCACACCAACTTCAAACTTTCAGGATCAGGTGAATTTCTTGCTGTTGTTGAGCCAGATGGGACAACCATTTCACATTCCTTTGGCGACGCATTTCCTGCTCAGCGTGATGACATTTCTTACGGACTTTTCCAGGGGCAATTAGTGTTTTTTAGCGATCCCACTCCCGGGGAAGAAAATATACTTGACAATTTGGTTCAAGCTCCTCAATTCAACAAAACCAGGGGATTTTATAATGAGCCATTCGAAGTAACCCTCTCAGGAATAGGTGAGGGAATTAAACTTTATTACACAACAGACGGTACCCGGCCAAGTTCAACAAGCGGAACTTTATACACAAGTGCAATAAACATAGCAACAACAACCCCCTTAAGCGCGGTGGCAATAAACGAAACAGGTGTCGCCAGTGAAATAATTTCTCACACCTACCTGTTTACTAATGACATTGTTAAACAGCCTAATAATCCTGCAGGTTATCCGACAACCTGGAGTCCAAATAAATTTTCTGCAGGCAATGCGCCGGCTGACTACGAAATGGATCCGGAAATATGCAACCACGAAGATTATAAAGACCTGATGGATGATGCTTTTCAGTCCATACCAACTCTGTCCATTGTCACAAATTTGGGATATATCTTTTCTCACGAGATAAATAGTGAAACAGGAGGAATATACATTTATACCGGGAATACAGGAGAAGGAGCAACGGGTGCAGAATGGGAACGCCCTGTATCGGTAGAATTTTACGATCCTGATACAAAAAAAGAATTTCAGGTAAATTGTGGGTTACGTTTGCACGGAGGAAACAGCAGGGTTCCCGAAAACAGCCAAAAGCATTCATTCCGCATTTCTTTCCGAAGCCAGTACGGACCATCAAAACTCAACTTCAATTTTTTTGAAGAGAAAACGTCTACCAATGAATTTAACGCTCTTGTTCTCAGGGCCGGATACAATTATTCGTGGGTAAAAAACAGTAGTACTCAACGTTTAAATGCCCAGTATCTGCAAGATCCTTTTGCTAAAACCACTCAATTGGCTCTGGGACAGGTGTCGCCACATAACCGATTTGTCCACCTATACCTGAACGGCTTGTACTGGGGTGTTTATAATGTTTCAGAGAAACTTACCAATGATTTTATGGAATCGTATCTTAAAGGTGATGAAGATGATTTTGATGTAGTTAAAGACCATGCAGGAACGGTTGATGGCAACAGGGATGCCTGGACAAGACTATCTAACCAAACAAACGCGGGCTTGGCTTACAATACAAACTACCAGAAAGTTCAGGGAAAAAATCCCGATGGCTCACTTAATTCAGGTTACGAAAATCTGTTGGATGTGGAAAATCTGATTGGATACATGCAATACAACATGTACATTGGCAATGAGGACTGGGATCACAACAACTGGATTGCAGCCCGCAACCGGGTAACCAACGATGCAGGCTTCCGTTTTTTTGCCTGGGATGCAGAAACCTCTCTGGTAGATGTGAATGCCAACATTGTGGATGAAAATAATGAAGGAAATCCAAGCTGGTTTTATCAAAAATTACAGGCAAACGAAGATTTCAGAGTTTTGTTTGCCGATCATATTCAGAAAAATTTTCACAATGGAGGACCACTTTCTCCTGAAGCTGCCATTGAACGATACAGCAAACTTGCCGATGAAATCGACCTTGCAATTATTGCGGAATCTGCCCGGTGGGGAGATTACCGCAAAGATGTCGCCCCGTCAGATAACGACCGTGTTTTGTACACACGAAACGATCACTGGTTACCAAAAAAACAATATTTACTCGACAACTATTTCCCTTATCGAACCGATATTGTTGTTGAGCAGTTCAGGCAAATAGGACTGTTTCCCGATATTGAGGCTCCATTGTTTAGCGAAGAAAACGGAGAAAAAACAGCTGCCATCAACCTGGGAATGACCACCAATTACGGCGATATTTATTTTACAACTGATGGCAGCGACCCGAGGGAACAAATTACCTCGAATATTGGCACTACCGCACAAGCCTTTAGCAGTGTCGTTTACCTTGCATCTGATGTCACAGTAAAAGCGCGTGCCAAATCAGGAAACGAGTGGTCGCCAATTACCGAAGGCGTGTTTACCTTTAACGGTGTTACTGCTATTGATGAGGAAATTGCCCAAAATAATTTTTCGCATGGGAATTATCCAAACCCATTTAGCCAAGCCACAACAATAAAGTATAATCTACCTGTTGACGGAGATGTTCAGGTTGATATTTTTACTCTTGATGGCAGGTTAATTGAAAAACTATTTACCGGATATCAAACACAAGGTATGTATACTTTGAAATGGGATTCATCAAATGCTAAAGCGGGTATTTATATCTACCAAATCAGGTATAACGATAAATCATATATCGGAAAATTAATTTGCAGTAAATAATAACTTAGAATTATATAATTTTCGCTTTATTGTTTTTATTTTCGTTTTGTTTCGTTTACTTTTACAACAACAAAACAGCGAAACAGCTTAAATTTAATAAGTAACTACAGAACTTTTGTTGTATAGTTCGTATTCCTTTCAAAAATGGGAGAATCAAAAAAATATATCATTGCGATCGACCAGAGCACATCTGCCTCCAAAGTAATGCTGTTTAACCGACAAACCGAATTGATACACAGAGTGAGTATTCCTCACCAGCAGTATTATCCGGAAAATGGTTTTGTTGAACACGACGCAACTGAAATTTTCAATAATGTAAAAACCGGACTTCAACAAATTTTAAAGGAAACCGGAACAGAGGAAAACGAGATTGCAGGAATTGCAATCACCAATCAGCGCGAAACCTCCCTGATTTGGGATAAAAATACAGGCAATCCGATTGCCAGGGCTGCAGTTTGGCAATGCCAGCGCGGAGCACAATTTTGCAAAGAATTAAATGAACTCGGTTATGGTCCGTCTATACTTGAAAAAACAGGACTGGTAATTGATCCTTATTTCTCGGCGAGCAAGCTTCGTTGGCTGATACAAAACACCGATGGTTCTGCAGAAAAAGTGGCAAAAGGAGAATTGATGCTTGGAACCATGGACAGCTGGTTACTCTACAAATTAACTGGGAAAAAGGTGCATGCAACAGATTATTCCAACGCCTGCCGCACCCTGCTTTTCAATATAAAAACATTACAATGGGACAATGAACTGATCGAATTATTCAGCCTTCATAAAAACATGTTTCCAGAAGTGAAGTTCAGCGATGAAATTTTTGGACACACTTCTCCTGAAGTAGTGTTCGAAAATCCTATTCCAATTGCAGGTCTTCTTGGAGATTCGCATGCTGCCTTGTTCGGACAAAACTGTTTTGAGCCGGGTATGGCAAAATCAACTTACGGGACCGGTTCTTCTATGATGATGAATATTGGAGAAAAACCTGCTGCAGCTCCGGAAGGACTTGTAACCTCAATCGGTTATGGATGTAACAAAAGCGTCAAATATGTATTTGAGGGTAATATTCACTGTACCGGAGATACACTGAATTGGTTAAAAAACGAATTGCAACTGATTTCCGATTCAAATGAAATAGAGCCCCTCGCAACCTCGGTTGACAACAACAACGGAGTGTATCTTGTACCTGCATTTGTAGGTCTTGGAGCTCCTTACTGGGACAACGAAGCCCGGGCTTGCCTGTCGGGGATGCCGCGAAATACAACAAAAGCACACATTGTACGGGCAGCGCTCGAAAGCATTGCATACCAGGTAAAAGACCTTGTAAGTTTAATGGAAGAACAGGGCCAAATCAAACTCAAAGAATTACGAGTTGACGGTGGACCTACCAGAAACAGTTTTTTAATGCAGTTTCAATCCGACATGCTCAATCGCAAAGTAGCAGTATCCGAAATTGAAGAAATATCAGCATTGGGAGCCACATTTATGGCGGGATTGGCAACGGGATTCTGGAAGGATCAGGACGAAATAAAAAGCCTGAGAAAAACCGGAAAAACCTTTCAATCAAAAATGAAAGAAGAAGAAAACAATAATTTATACGAGGGCTGGAAAAAAGCCGTTGAACGAGCCAGATTAAAATAAAACAAAAACAAACTATAATGGAAAATACTCAATCGTTTGGCGTAATCATCGCCACAAGAAACATCTTCAACTTCCAGCTGGCAGTTGATGCACGTAAAAAAGTTCTCGACAAACTCAGCTCAATGGGTTTTGGAACCGTTATTCTACCTGAGAGTGAAACTCCCACCGGAAATATTGAAGGTTACGAAGACGCAGTTAAATGCGCCAAATACTTTAAAACGAATGCGGATAAAATCGATGGAATCATTGTCGTGCTTCCAAATTTTGGAGATGAACTGGGCGTGGTAAACACCATCGATATGGCAGGATTGAATGTGCCTGTACTAGTAGTTGCAGTAGACGACGACAACGATAAAGTTGATGTAAAAAGCAGGAGAGATGCCTTCTGCGGGAAACTTTCGGTATGCAACAATTTCTATCAGTACGGCATTAAATTCACCGACACTACGTATCACACCTATTCGCTCGACTGCCAGGAATTTACAAACGACATTTTAAACTTTGCCGGAGTTTGCCGCGTGGTTAAAGGTATGAAAGGCTTGCGGGTTGGTGCCATCGGAACACGTCCCATCGGTTTCCAGACCATGCGCGTTAGTGAGAAAATTCTGCAAAGAGCCGGAATAACAGTCGTACCTGTCGACATGTCGGAAATACTGGCTGCAGCCGATAAAATTGATGAAAATGCACCGGAAGTACTTGAAAAAATTGCCGACATCCAAAACTACGGAACCTGTCATATTCTTCATAAAAACCAGATCAACAAACAAGCCCGCTTCGGACTGGCTGTTGAAAACTGGATTGCGGATAACGACATCGACATTTCGGCGCTTCAATGCTGGGAGTCGATTGAAAAGAATTTTGGTTGTGCTGCCTGCGTTACCATGAGTATGATGGGCGAAAAACTGATGCCTTCAGCCTGCGAGGTTGATATTGCCGGAACCATTGGTATGTATGCACTGGCTTTGGCAGCACAAAAACCTTCAGCCCTGCTCGACTGGAACAATAACTTTGCTGAAGACCGCGATAAATGTGTACTTACACACTGCAGCAACTATCCGAAATCATTCTTCGAAAATGAAATTGAAATTGGCAGCCTCGACGTGCTGGGAACTGTTCTTGGTCAGGAAGATACTTTTGGCGCAGTGAAAGGGAAAGTGGCTCCCGGCAAAATGACTTATTTCCGCATTTCAACCGACGATACTAAAGGTGGAATTAAATCGTATCTAGGCGAAGGAACCATCACCGACGATCCTTACGGAATGGACGGTGGAATTGCAGTTTGCGAAATACCCAAGCTTCAGAACCTGATGAAATACATGTGCAAAAACGGATTTGAACACCATGTTGGAATGGTTCGCGGAAACGTTGCCGATATCCTGGAAGAAGCCATTGGCAATTACCTGGGCTGGGAAATCTATAAACACGAATAAAAAAGTTCTGAGTTTATAGTTTAATGGATTTTAATTGTTTTTACCCCCGGTAGTAAAAAGTTGAAAATGGAAAATTTTACAGAGAAAGAACTCGAAATAAAATCAGCACAGTACAGAAAAGCTTTGCTGAAATATATTAAACTGGCCAAAGCCGGACACACTGGCGGAAGCCTTTCGTGCACCGACATTTTAAATGTGCTTTACAACGACGTGATGAATGTTGGTCCTGACAATTTTACGGATGGCAACCGCGACCGTTTTATTCAAAGCAAAGGACATTCGGTGGAGGCTTTATACGTTGTTCTGGCCGATAAAGGATTTTTCCCTGAGAAAGACCTGGAAACATTGTGTCAGTATAAATCGAAATACATGGGGCATCCCACCCGAAAAGTGAACGGCGTTGAATTTAATACCGGCGCATTGGGACATGGGTTACCCATTAGTGCAGGAATTGCTTTGGCGGGGAAAAAAGATCATAAATCCTACCGCGTTTTTACCCTGTTGGGCGACGGCGAACTGGCCGAAGGATCGAACTGGGAAGCGGCAATGATGGCAGCCCATTACAAACTGGACAACCTGGTTGCCATTCTAGATCATAATACACTTCAGATTACAGGACCTAACCGCGAGGTTTGCAGTCCATACCCCATTGCAGACAAATGGGAAGCCTTTGGATGGAAAGTGGTGGAAACAAACGGCAACAGTATTTCCGAACTTCGCAAGACATTACAAAATATACCTGCAGAAGAAGGAAAACCAACCTTTGTTATTGCCAATACTACAAAAGGTAAAGGCGTAAGTTTTATGGAGAACGAAAAAAAATGGCATCACGGCGTTCCTTCCGACGATCAATACAAAATTGCCATGAGTGAAATTGAACAAGAACTGGAACGTTTAACAAATGCCTAAACAGGTTTGAAATTAGTAAGATGGAAAAATTAACTATGGGAAAGGCCAATCTGGAGGTGTTTTCGGAAACATTAATCGAACTGGCCGAACAAAATAAAAATATTCTGGCAGTAACAAGCGATTCGCGGGGTTCAGGAAAGCTTGTTCCTTTTGCAGAAAAGCATCCTGAACAAATTGTTGAAGTAGGTATTGCAGAACAAAACCTTGTGGGTGTGGCTGCCGGTCTGGCATCGGCAGGTAAAAATGTTTTTGCTGTATCGCCTGCCTGTTTTTTAACTGCCCGTTCACTCGAACAGGTGAAAAACGATGTGGCGTACTCCAACCAACCGGTAACCCTGGTAGGAATAAGTGCAGGCGTGAGTTACGGCGCCCTGGGATCGACCCACCACTCTACTCACGACGTAGCCGTTTTACGAACTATTAATAACATCGACATCGTGGTTCCCGCCGATAACTTTGAAACACGTGAAGCAATAATTGCAGCATCAAAATCTACGCGGCCTTTATTTATAAAATTCGGAAAAAAAGCCATGCCTCATCTTCCGCGGGTGACTGATGGATTTGAAATCGGCAAAGCTTCAGTAATCTGCGAAGGAACTGACGTAACTTTTATTGCCTGTGGTGAAACAGTAGCTCCTGCTTACGAAGCAGCTCAACTACTACAAACAAAAGGCATAAGTGCTGAAGTAATTAGTATGCACACAGTTAAACCGCTTGACAAAGATGCATTATTAAAATCGGCAAAAAAATGCAAATGTATTGTTACCGTTGAAGAACATAGTATTGCCGGTGGGTTAGGTGAAGCAGTGGCTTCGTTATTGCTTGCTGAAAAAATTTACAAACCTTTTAAACTGGTTGGTATTCCTGATGAGGATACTGTAGCCGGTTCTCAGGGTGAAATCTTCAGGCATTATGGAATAGACGCTGAAGGCCTTACCAAAACTGCTGAAACATTACTTGATTAAAATAGAAGAAGCTCGCCAGAATCTAATGAAAGGGCTTAATCCTTTTCATTATTTCTTAGCGAGCTTTGATATATTTCAAATTCAACCAAATATTTCGGGTATTTTTCAATAATTACCTATGCAAATGCCTAAAGTGTTCAGCCCTACTCTATTATAAGTAATAAGTGAAAATCATTGTCTCGGCCATTCACTTTTTAACCTGTAATGAAAAGTGCTGTTCCGAGAATTAATAGTGGCTTTCTGAACTTCAATAGTTTCATTCCGCAATAAACGAATCATCTCTGCTCCGGCATAAAGAACCGGCCCATATCCATGAGTGGCGTATATACTTTTCCCCCGGTGGTAATAGTAGGTATTATCATGAGCAAAGGTCGTTCCTTCGCAAGTACCGTCAACTGCGCCATTCTCCTGCACAACAGTTGTTAAGGCATTCCAACCGGTTAAAGCAACCGGCCCGTAAACATGGCTTATCCATCCTTCGTTAATTCCTTTGGCAACAGCGAAAGTAAACATGGCCGTGCACGATGTCTCCAGATATGTATCATTTTTATCCAACAGATTATGCCAAAACCCGGTTCCATCCTGCAGATTAGACAGACTTCGAACCATTGAACGATACAAATGCAAAATCTCATCGCGATCTTTATGATCTTCGGGCATCAAGCCAAGTAGCTCTGCCATAGCCATCAAGGTCCAACCATTTGCCCGCCCCCAGTAAAAACGAGGATCATAGTCGCCAGATGTTACACTCCATCCATGGTCGAACAATTCCTTTTCAGGAATATAAAGTCGTTCTGCCATTTGCAAAAGCTGACGGGCTGCGTCATCAAAATATTTACGATCGCCGGTTAGTACGCCCATATTTGCCAAAAAAGGCACACTCATATACAAATCATCAGCCCATATCGACTGGTATTGAGGGCGATGACGAGCCAGAGTTCCATCATCCAGACGAAACTGATTTTTCGAGACATGTTCGTTCACCCGGTAAATTAAATCCAAGTAATTTTCATTTTTATCTTTCAGATAGGTTTTAATCATTGCTGCCCCAATAGAACCGCAATCATCCAGCGCGTGAAAATTATTAAGCCTTCCCCAGCTTCCTAAACTATGTCTATCAAACTTTTTGGCCTGTTCAATAAAATATGGAAGATGCTGAATGACCCAATCGTAAAACCGGGTATTATTGGCGAGAAAGGCTTCTTCCCCGGTTACATTGTAGATATATTCGAAAGCAGAAAGTACCACTCCGTGTGTATAACTCCATTCACTCGAAAAACCAGTTGAAATCGTGGCATTCTCTTTTATATCCGAAAAATCAGTTATCTCTTTGCCTGTTTCCGCATCTAATATTGTCTGTGTGCTGGTAGATTCATAATACAACCGAATACGATTTAAAACCTCATTTATTCCATCCTCTGTTGGATAAATATATGGTATATCGTACTCAGGAATTCTTCCCGGAACATTTGTATTGTTCTGGGCAAAAAGAAATGTATTTAAAACGAGTGTTAACGTCAGGCTTAGCATTAATCTTTTACCAAAACCATGGCTGATCGTTTCTTTGAAATACAGTACTATTAAATTCATTTGTCTTTATTTTATTGTTTGTTTTTAAGTTCACCATTCACTCCTGCTTCTTCACTTTTACTATTATTTTGTTTTTTGTTACCTATGTTTATTAGCTAAGCTGTATTTGCAGGGTCTATTAAATACTGGTATTCGGTAATTAGAAAAAATAAAAAGACAGGAGAGCATTTGGTTTTGACGTACCAAACACCCTCCCAGATGAACATAACCATCACAAACGGATATGGATCAAAGTTCATCTCTCAAACTCAAACTAACCAAACTATTTAATAACCAGGATTCTGGTCTTCATCTGTTAATCCATCATTTAAGATAATCGCATCTTCCGGTATCGGACGTAAATCGTATCTTGCGTCGATATTAACACTTCCATTAAAATCGGTGTTATACTTCTCAAGCATATATCTTAACATTCCGGTACGCCTGAGCAACTGCCATCTTCCGTTGAACTCACCAAACTGCTCCAAACCTGACTCAAGTAATAATGCTTCAAGAGCACCAGTTTCAGTTGTTTGTCCAACCAGTCGGTTAGGCAGACTGGCGCCCGCGGGATCGATTTTATTATCCGGCCGGTCAATAACTGTCTGAACAACATTGGTGGCCTGCAAATATGATCCTTGAGCGATGAGTGCTTCTGCTTTCATGAAGTAGGTTTCTGCAAGTCGTGCAAGAACAATGTCTCGCATACTTGCCGTACGAGTAAGCACAGTACCTGCTGTATTTTCAAGGTCGTCAAACTTACGCACCACAGGTAAACGTTCATCCTGATTACTTACACCGGGAACCTCGCCGTTCACCTGCAGCAGATAATGCGCCTGATTGTTGGTAATAGCATACATGTACAAATTTTCAGCTGGTGTGAGGCCCTGTGCAGTAAGTTCTGCAATCCACGCAGCGGTGTCGGCCGCAGTAAAATTCACATCATCGGTAAATACCCTGGGAAAATATACTCTGACTTCGTCGCTACTCCATGCACTTTTATTATAATAATTGTAATAATCATTAAAAAGAAATGGCATGAATGTAGTGGAATATCTGCTATCATTTGGTTGAAATCCTTCGTAAACAAAATGACCGGGCAAATATCCTTGAGCAGTCTGTTTTCTAAGAATAGTTGCAGTAGAACCACCACTATAAGTAGTAAAAAGCGTATACTGATTATTTCCATTCGTGTTGGCATTTCCTATCGCCCCATCTGCATTACTAAACTGCACCGAAAAAATAAATTCCTGATTATTTTCATTGGAAGGATCCCAAACATCGGCAAACGAAAGTAAGATACCTCCTTTACTGGTAATTACCTTATCGGCATAACTTATGGCAGTGGTAAAATCAGCATCGGAATCAAGATCCCAGCCTCTTGTTAAGTAAACCTTTGACAGGTAATGATTTGCCACGTCCTGACTAACCTGTCCGGGTGCTGCCTGAGCCGCTGTTCTCAAATTTGGCAAGGCTAATTCCATTTCAGAAATTATAAATTGATAGGAATCCTGCAGGTTGGAACGAGGTATATTTAATCTGACAACATCAGTAAACTCAGTGTTGATAACCACTCCCCCCATTTGTTCGAGCACTAAAAAGTGGTAAAAAGCCCTGAGAAACCTCAACTCCGCCTCTGCTACTTTTTTATCACTATCGCTCATATCCGGCAAATCAATATAGAATAGTCCGGCATTTGCATATTGTATACCTCTATAACAATTTTGATAGAATGTAAGCAGCGCACTGGCATTTGCTTCAAAATTATAATCAGCATAATTGGAAGTAATCTGGTATCCTTTTAAATACAGGTCAGTACCGTCCAACTCTAAAATGGGAGTTCCGCTGTACAGATCTCTCAGAACAGAATAGGCTGAAGTTATAAGCGTTTCATAACCGGTCTGGGTACTATAAAATTGTTCGTTTCCAATTCCTCCTTTATTATCTTCTTCCAGAAAATCTGAACAGCCGACAAAACCAAAAAAGGAAAATATTATCAATATTATTACAATCGATTTTTTCATTTTAAGTAATTTTTTAAGATTTAAAACTCAACATTAACACCAAACTGGTATGTAATTGATGAAGGGCCATTACCATTTTGCGAAGAAGTAGTAGCATATTCAGGATCCCATCCAAAATAATCGCTAATAACAAAAGGATCAAGTATGTTTACATAAAACCTTACTTTACTTATACCGCTTTTTGCAATTAAATCTTTGTTCAGGCTGTACCCCAACGAAATATTTTTGATTTTAACAAAAGATACATCCATATAATTCATTGCCGCAGCTGAATAGTAAGGACCGTCGGCTCCCCTGTATGCCGGGTATTTAGCGTCAACATTCTCTTCTGCTGCAGGTGTATAATTTATACCTGTAATATTTCCGTTTCCATCAGTAATTGGATTATCCCAATCCGGTCTTGGTGCACCCTGAGGATAATAAAAATCCTCAGCGTCTGCCCATATCTGTGTACTTCTTCCTCCCCAGTTATTAGCATTGGCGGCAAACTGGTCTCTCACAAACCTGCCACAATTAGCAATTGCGCTTAAATTGAAATCGAAATTTTTAAACTGCAATGATGTTGTAAAACCGCCTGTCCATTTTGGATCGGGAGAACCAAGAATGATCCTGTCTTCCGAGGTTATTTTGCCATCACCATTTGTATCAATTATCCTTGCATGCCCGGGATTTGGATTATAATTCGAAAACAAGTTGTTTCCTGCAGCTGCTTCCGCTTCTGCTTTCGAAAATACACCGTTAAATTTATAGTCGTAAACTACGTTAATAGGCTCACCAATAAACCTTTGTTCACCCACAACATCCTCTTTTCTTCCGTAAAGCGAAACAATCTCATTAATATTCCTGGCAAATGTGAAACTCGTACTCCATCTTAAATCTTTGGTTTGAATATTTACAGTATTCAGTGTTAACTCAACACCCTTGTTTCTAACCGATCCGATATTATCGTTCATGGTAGCCACTCCTGATTCAACCGCCAGCCTCCTCTGCATTAACAAATCATCGGAAAGCCGGTTATATAAATCTACCGAACCACTAATCCTACCGCCAAAAAATCCATAATCCAGGCCTAGGTTCATTTCCGTGGTTTTTTCCCAGGTAAGAGCAGTGTTTACAGGAACACCCGGAGCAAATCCATTAGCCGCTGTACCACCATAATTGTAATAAACTGTACTGGTGTACTGGGGGCCCAAAAAGGTTGCAAATGCATTTACCCCATTGTTGTTACCAGATTGTCCGTAACTAAACCTTAATTTTAAATTGGATAAAAAATCAGCTTGCATAAAACTCTCCTCAGACAGTCGCCAGGCTGCAGCAAATGAAGGGAACAATGCCCATTTATCTGCCAGTTTTGAAGAACCGTCGTAACGCAACGATGCGGTTAACAGATATTTCCCGGTATAATCGTAATTTAAACGACCTAAATAGGATATCATTTTCACTTCCGAATAGCCGGAACTGCTATTACTGGTTACAAGGTTGCCCGAAAACAAATTATACCACTCAGAATTGTAGGGTAATTCCTGAGTCTGCACCTGTAAAGATTCAACCCTTGATGAATAGACACTATGAATACCGGTAACTTTAAAATTATGAACTTCGTTATACGTTTTCTGATAGTCAATAATATTATCCCAGGTATAATCAAAAATCTCAGAGTTATTTGAGGTTGCAGTACGCTGCGAAATACTGGTTGACATTTCGGTGTATCTGCCCACTCTGCCTCTGTGAAACTTGGGTTGAATAACTGATCTGATGTTCAATCCCTTCAAAGGAGTGAATTCAAGGAAAGCCGACGCTAAGATATCATGTCTTCTGGTATTGTTACTTCCATTTTCGATTTCCCATACAGGATTTGTATTACCGGTAAAGTTATTACCTACACCTCCCATATTTTCGGCCCTACCGGGTTGAAGAATAAGATCACCATTATCATCGTATATTTTTAATATAGCAGGCATTCGTAATGCCTGCTGATAGGCTGTAGGGTTGCCTGATTCTATTTCTGTCTGACTTAAATTAGTTGAGGCTCCAACCTTCCACATATCGTTTATCTGATAATTAAGACTAAGTTTGATATTGTGGCGTTTTAAATTTTCCTTAATCCAGATACCATCTTCATCCTGATATCCCAATCCAATATTGAAACTCATCTTGCCGGAATTACCGGCAACATTAATATAGTGGTTCTGTTGCTTCCCGTTTTGAGTGATGGCACCAAGCCAGTCGGTATAATCCTCGTCATATGCTCTGCGGGCTGCTTCCGGATTGGCCATGTATACGCCTGTCAGATTCATTGTCCAGTCTTCCATACCATTGTTTCCATTTCCCGGATTGTATTGCAAATAAGCATGCGAGCGGTAGTCAAACCAGTTTCGTCCATTATAATAAGTAGGTAAACGTGCCGGAGTTTTTACTCCGTAGAAACCGTTGTAACTTACCGTAGTCTTTCCCTCGCTAACTTCACCTGCATTTTTGGTGGTTACCAGTACAACACCATTTGAACCTCTCGAACCATAAATAGCTGTTGATGAAGCATCCTTTAATATGTCGACCTTAACAATATCAGATGGATTTAGGAAATTAATGTCATTTGTTACAATACCGTCAACCACAAAAAGTGGAGGATTGGCATCACTATTTAAGGTATTCTGACCACGAATCTGGATGTCAAATCCTGCCCCGGGCCTTGAAGAAGTTTGAGAAATATTTACACCTGCCACGGCTCCCTGCATTGATTCCAACACACCGGTTGCTCCTCGTGCAGCTATTGCTTCAGCATCAACCGAACCAACTGAACCGGTCACATCTTTCTTTTTAACAGAACCATAACCAATCGCTACAACTTCTTCAATACCAATAAAATCTTCGGACATGACTACGTCGATAGTCAATTTACCCACTGCGGGAACTTCTTCTGTTTTCATTCCCACAAAAGAAAATACCAATATTGCCTCGTCAGGTACGTTTGACAATTCATATTTGCCATCTGCATCCGTAACTGTACCGCTAGCTGTACCCTTTATTACTACCGTAACTCCCGGCAAAGGGAAATTCGACGCATCGGTTACTTTTCCTTCTATGGTTTTTTCTTGCTGCATTGCATTGTTTTCATCCTCATTTTCTTTGGAATAGGCTTCAGAGGCATTCGCAAAATTCAGAAAAGCAACCTGCAGAAATATACCGCAAAGTACGATGCTAAATATAAATCTTAATCGCTTTAATATATTTTTCATTTTTAATGTTTTTGATGAATAGATTTTAATTTTAAAAACAAGTCGGATACTCGTTAAATACACTATATGCTGCTGTTAAATCCAGGATTGGAATAAAACCCCAACAGGTTTTACTATTTGGACTCGCTCTGCCAGCATTGTCTCTGGCGCGGTACCATCTCTCCGGAACACCCTTTACATGATTATGGAGCATTTCACATCGTATAAAAATGCCCACACCCCTGTCAGTAAAAAGTATTCCACATAAAGACTGTTTGTTCATAAAGTTTTTAGCTTTTGGTTATTAATTCATTTTATTGTCACTATCCATAATTCTATTGGTTAGTCTATTTTGGCAGATATTGATTTGATGAATACAATTTTCTCGTTTTACTCATACAATAATCAGCCTGGTTTAACAGAGCGATTTACATACCGTGATCTTTTTTTCTCATAAAAGAATCGCACCTTTTAACTCATTTTATGTGAAAACTTGTATCGGAAAAAACTAATTAAAGGAAGACAAAACACGGTTTCACATTCAGCTAAAGTAATGTGTAACAATACTATACAATGGTACATATACGTGATAATCTGGGAAAAATCAGCTATTTGGAGTATTATACGCGGGAAAAAACAATTCTTAATCAGTATGTTTTTTTAATGGTACTTATGTCCCGCTGTTTGAGAAATTATACTGTTTGCCTTCACGAATATCGCGTTTCCATTTTTTAAAAATTGTCCCTTTCAGTCCATAGGTATTAACTATTGAATCACGACATTGGATTAAGGCAGAAAATATAGGGGAAAGACAATAACAAAGCTGCCTTTTACTAATCCAAAGGCCTAATTATGAGATTAGTGAATACCTCATAAACCAAAAATTCAGCCCTTAACTTAATTTTGTTTTATGTGGTTTAAACCAGATGGAAAAAGCCGGACCTTTGTAAAGGTAAATCACAAAGCAAACAGGAGTATGTAATGCTAATTGTTCGAAGAGATGATCTCAAAATATATAGGATGACTAATCTTGGACAAGAAGGAGCAGAGTGTTGTTCTGTGCTAATTAGAGGCAGACAGTAAACTCTCTTCAACAAAAGAATGCAGACATTCAGAACTTCCTTTTTCGTGAGCCTTAACGTATTCTGATGCACTCATCCCATAATGTTTTGAGAAACATTTACCAAAATAACCGGGATCGCTAAAGCCGGTTTCGTAGGCTATTTCCGATATCGAACCTTTCTGTCCCAGCAGTAACTGAGATGCTTTCATCAACCGAAAAATTCGAATAAATTCTACCGGAGAAATATCCAGCAGACTTTTTAATTTAAAAAGCAAATGCCGGCCGCTTAATCCCATTTTATGACTTAGATCTTCAACATTAAAAAGAGAATTACTATAATTTTCTTCAAGAACAGATTTCAGCTTCTCAAGAAATACCCTGTCCTTCGATGTTACCTGTTCGATATCAGGCAGCGAAACTTCTTCGTTTTTAAACCTTTGTTTTAGTTTTTTCCGACTGTCAAGTATATTATTCATTCTCGACAACAGCACTTTAACATTAAAAGGTTTGGTGATATACTCATCTGCCCCTGTCTCGAAACCATCAATTATATTTTCATCAGAAGAAAGGGCAGTAAGCAGAACAACCGGAATGTGACTGACCCGGATATCGTTCTTCATTCTTTGGCACATTTCCGAACCCGACATTTCAGGCATCAGCACATCGCTAATAATAATATCGGGCAGAGCAGAAATTGCCAACCTAAAACCTTCCTCTCCGTTTTTTGCCTCAATTACTCTGTATTTCCATTTCAACGAATTCACCAGAAAACTCCTCAATTCAGGATTATCTTCCACAATTAAAGCATGCGGAATAGTTCTTTTATCAGGAAGTTCGTGCTTATATTCTGTATTTAGCTCTACTTCAATATCTTTGACAATTATCACCTGTTCTGAAACCAAATTAGGATTTACCAAAAGCTCTTTAACTTCATCTTCGTGATAAAAAGATTTACTGACAGATAAGTGAATAATAAATTGTGTTGAAAAGCCGGATTTAACCTGAGCCTCCTTATCGATATTGCTAACCACGTGTAATTTACCCCGATGCATATCAACGTAACTGTTAACGATGGCTAATCCAATACCGGTACCCTCATATTTTTTGTGCTCCCGATATTCTACCTGGTTAAACGGTTCCATAATTTGATCCAGCTTATCTACCGGGATTCCCACCCCCGTATCTTGCACCACAAGTTCTAAAGTGGTATAATTCTTCTCCGTTTTCCTTCCAATTTTAATCTGGATTTTTCCTCCTTCAGGTGTATTTTTTATGGCGTTAGAAATAAGATTAAATAATATCTTCTCAAACTTGTCTACATCGAGCCAACAGTAAAACTGCTCCAGATTTGTATCGCAATCCAGCTGAATCCGGTATTTTTCGGCGAAAGTTTTAAACAAGCTGCATACATCTTTTATAAAAGATACTACCTCTAGTTCAGATACAACAAGTTTGTCCGACTTTGTTTCTATTTTTCTGAAATCCATTAACTGATTGATCAGAAATAAAAGCCTATTTGCATTCTTTTTCACCAGATCGAGTTGTTGGAAGCCAAAGTCCGGATCGTCAATGAGTTTTTTTCCTGTCAAATTATCAATAATCCCTGTAATCAGTGTTAAAGGAGTTCTGAACTCATGCGAAATATTGGTGTAAAACCTGATTTTTGATTGACTAACTTCCTTTTCTTTAATGGTTTGCTCGAGAATTTGTTCCTTTTGTTTTTGCAAAACCTTATTCTTGCGTTGAATTTCATCACCACGCTTTAACAGTTTTAAATTCAACTTCTGGAGCTTACGTTTATGCTTGTAGGTATTGTACAGGAATGAAAATATAACCGTAAAAAAAACGACGATAAGTCCGATAAACCATGCTTGTTTCCAAACTGGTGGTAACACTTCAAAAGCAACTTGCGCAGGTGTTGGATCAACATTAAAATCAACATCCCTTGCCCGAACTTCAAACGTGTATTTCCCATTTTTTATATTTAGCAGGGTAATGTTCTTTTTATTGCTAAACGGGCTCCACTCGCCATCGTTTAAGCGATAAGAATACTGTAGTTTTGATGCCGGCGTTTCGGCCCAGAAATCCACTCCTTCCCACTCGAGATATGTATTTCCGTCGGAAGAGACTTCTTCTGAATAAACCAGAACTCTTGTATCGGGTGCAAGATTATTTTCTTGGAAGGAAACAGTCCTGTAAAGTTCCTTTTCTTCCGGATGAACAAAGTTACTTTGAATAGCCCTTCTTTTCCACTCACGTGAAGCCCTGTTTATCCAAATGGTTCCGTTTTTCTGGGCTCTCATCTCCCCTCTTTCCTGGCTGAGAGTCAAATCATCATGAAAAAGCGCGTTACTCCATGATACGCCATCAAATCGGCTAAAACCACTGTTTGTGCCAATCCATAAATCATCACTTCTTCGCGGAAGGATGCTTATAATACTGTTATCGGCTAAACCATTATTCACATCATAAACAGAACAGGCTTTATTTTTAAGCTGAAATACGCCAAACATACGAGAGCCAATCCAAAGCGAACCGTCAGGAGCATTTTCCATTGTATTAATATGCTGACTGAGTGCTTCAACCTCCTTGTAACATTCCCATGTATTTTTTTCAAACCTGAATAAGTGTGAGCCACAAAGCCAGATACAACTGTCACCGGTCTGTCCAAATCCGTAACTTTCTCCCATATTAACACCTTCGCCTCGTTTGAAATGAGTAAAATGCAGATTTGATTCTCCCGGATTCTCAATTCTTATTACTCCCCCAAGATGACCATCGAATTCTTTGTAATTCACGCTACAACCAATCCACAAGTTATTTTCAAAATCTTCAAATACTGCCCGATAATCGATACCCCACGAAAGTTGCGGAAATAAATGCCTTTGCCAGGACTTTCCATCGAAAAAAGAGATACAGGCTTGTTGATTATAACTTCCGGCAGCGCAAACCATGCCTTTGCTTGTACAATAAATGCGAACAGGGGCATCAGGCAAACCGTCAGAAACCTCATAAACAAACCAGGCCTCCGCTTTTTTTACAACAACTCTTCCGTTAATGTCGATAAACCACAAATTTCCACTCTCATCTTCACAATGAAAATTTAACGATTCTAATGAATTCCAACGATTACCACTCAAATCAAATCTTACTACCTCTCCTTGTACTCCGGCAACCCACAAATACCCCCGCTTATCGCTATGGACAAATATTTTTGTGTTGGGAACAGGTGTTTCAATTCTTCTGTATGCTTCCCATTTTCCATTTTGATAAGTATATAAAACGCCAAAACCACCAACGTACATCACATCATTTATCAGAGTGATTGACCTGTATGAGTTTTCATCGTTTAAAGTGACACTCCTCCATATTTCTTCGTTGAATACTGACAAACATGAGCTAAGTTTCCGGTTTACCATCCAAATATTTCCTTCATAATCCTCTCCAAACAAGGCGCCATTACCTTTATTCAAACCTTGTTCTGAAGTAAACTCTTTTGAAAATGACAACCCGTTTCCTTCCTTATTGAAATAAAAAACTTTCCCGTCAGATGTACCCATGCTTTCCCATACCCAAAAGCGTTTTTTACTATCCTGATAAATACTTTCAATACAAAATACACTGTCGAGGCAATAATTATCAGGAATCTCATGTATTGTTAAACCCTCATCTGATTTCAGCAGGATACAGGTTTGTACTGAAGCCATTATTTCGTACTTACCGTTTTTGAAAAACAATAAGATTTTACACCTTCCCGTGCCCATGGAGGCAACAACACCTCCTCCTTTTTGTGGAATTAAAAAGTAAACATTTTGCAGTTCGTTTTTGCAGGAGATACTTTCAACAGGAAATACTTTTTCCCATGCGCCATCGTTAAATTCGTATAATCCCTTTCCGGTACCTGCATATAATTTTTCATCTTCAGAGAATACTAGCTGGGTTACCGGATCGTCAACAAATCCATTGCTTCCGTTTTGTTCTGTCCAGCTTAAACCGTCGTAAACAATTACTCCCTTATCCACTCCAAAAACAATATCTTCGTTGGCAGTATTCGAAATACAGCGCACCCCTTTTCCAGTCAGTTTATCAAAGCGAGTCCAGCACCATGGATCATTCATGGGGTTACCATATTCAGGATAATATAATTTTTGGGAAAAAGAATTCATACAAATGAAAAGGAAAAAAACAGATAAACACATTCTCTTCAAAATTGAAAAAAAAACATTTCCCCGTTCTACTCTTGTATGTACGATGCAGTGAATCAATTTAATTCTAAAATATTTATATGTAATAGCTTGTTTGCCAAGTTTCCAACCATAAGTTATTTATAAGACACTAAAACCAATCGTTCTTTCATCTTATTACCCTTGGGTGGTTTTTGAAATCCGTTTTGCTGATTCTTTAATTAGAATTATTTCTGTCGACACATATGTTCTCAGTTTTCATGGATTTCTACTAACTGACAACTAAGCTTGTTTTTACCCTGTAGAGTTTTTGAATTTTTATGAAAAATATCCGAAAAATTAGTAATAGAATACTCTTCATTATACTCGTGATTGATAAAACTTTAGAAGATTTTTACTTTCCGGCATCTATTTATTTTAATCCTAAAAAACATCAAAACAAATAGTAGTGAAAGAAATTCTTTAACCCTAAGATTTAGTGTTTGATACTATTATGTACACTGTAGCCATATCACAGGGTGAAATCTTCAATCATTACGAATTTCCGGAAGCGGTTTAGCTCAGACTGATGAAAAGTTGATAGCATAAAAAAACTCGCAAAGGGCCTTTGCGAGTTTTTTTTACAACATTCCTTTGGCAACTATTTAACTCCCCACTTAGCAGCCCATTCAGGATATTTGTTTAAAACTTTCTGCGGATTATATGTATACCAACTGTATCCTCCTCTGCGCTCAATTCCTATCTCAGCCATCGTTTTCTTTTTAATTCCGTCACGATCGCAGAAATAAGGCTCTTCACTTTCCAGATCATAAAACCTTGCCCATATGGCAGGGGCACTATCATCGGTAATAACTTTTCGGTCGCGTTCACCGTTATTTCTTGTGAATTCAACCCTGATGCCTTCTATTTTATGATTCTCAAACCAGGTAACAGCTCCCTTAATCGCCTTAACTATCTCTTGTGTTGGATTGTCAATATCCATCAGCAAAGCCACAATTCCTGCCGATTCGGCACCACTAAAAGAAGGCAATTCATAAGATCTCGCTTTTGCCGGTGCCAGGGTATTCTCATCGTGCTGTGCACACCAAACCGTTGGCTCTCCGTTAACAATAATTTGAGTTTTCAAAATACACTCAACGCCTTTTTCAAATGCCGTTCTAAGCTTCTCCTTTAATTCTTCATCAATTCCCAATGCTGCAAATTCATCTGCTCCTTCTGCCACGTCACGAATAAAAAGCATCGTGTTTACCATGGCGTTATCGTTATAAGTAATGTGCTCGTAATATCCTTTTTTTACGGGGTAGAACTGTGGCCAACCACCATTTTTATACTGAGCTTCCAGCAAATAATTTATGCCACGTAAAATACTTTCGTGGTAACGTTTTTCTTTTGTTTGTTCATACACTTTGCTGAGATAAACCAGCTGAGCGAAAGTTGCATCATTGTCCATGGTTGGCTGCCCGAGTGTATTTTTTCGGTCCTTTTTCCCTTTAAGAATAACCTCCACTTCTTTGGAGTCTAATTCAGCTGCCATATCAATATTTTTTGGCCAGCCACCGGTTTTATGCTGGTAAATTAAAACATTGTCGGCTATCCGTTTGGCTTCTGCTCCGGAATACCATTCAGCATTTTGATTACGCACCTGTCTCCATGTTATGTGTCCTGTTTGGTTCTGAGCTTCAACAGTATAAATAAAAGCGAACAATAACCAAGCTAATAAAATAATCGATTTAATATTTTTCATTTTAATTTAAGTATAATATTGTTATTCGTCTTTAGCATTAAAAAAATGATAACCAACAAGTTCCTGATTCCGGGCAAAACTCATTTAGGTTTTATAGTTACGATTTTAATTAGTTTAATAATTGATTGAACACAAATCTAATGATTAGAAGATGAACACCGTTTCATTCTTTTTGCAAAATCCTTAAGAAATTCCTCTCTCCAGCAATTTACTGTTTTAATTCCAATATATCCTCCTTCCCTGTATTCCGGTGATGGGTCGTCCACCCACCAGTTTGGGTACTTATCCGATGGAATAAACTTATTTTCAGGTGGTGTTGGATAGGAAATCAACTGACCATTCACTTCATTTAAGGAAGCAATGTTGCTCTCAATCTTATAATCCCAATTCCCTGATCTTTTGGGTGAAAATAAAAACCTTACCGTGTTTTCTTTAATCTCTGCTTTTATCGACTGGTTCTCGACATGCATAAGAGCAAAAGGTTCTTTAACCGCCTCATCAAAAGGCAAAAGAAGTTCAAGAACACCATATTCTTCAATACTATCGGCCGAAGTTGTCATTTCTGTAAACACTTTATGTGGCCGTTCCCAGGCCCTCACATATTGACCACCCCAGGATGGTGTGCCCGGGTCTTCAGGATTGCCATTCAGCCAATAGGTTAAAGTCGGCGTATCTCCCATTTTCATATGTGTACCCTTCGAGTAAAAATATTCACCCATTGCACCATAATCTTTTATGAACTTTTCCACAAAAGAGCTATTATCCATATTTCCACTTTGAGTACCACCAGTAAACCAGCCCCGATAGGTAGAGTTTGATTCAATCATCCATAGGTCCGGAAAATTTGTTACGATGTATTGGTAAGCGTTTACCGACCACTTTTTGTTTGGCCCGCCAACAAAATGCACCCTGAGTTTTGGAAGTATATCGGGCGCATCGTGAAGCGCCTGTGCCAGATCCTCAATTCCTCCCCAGATTAAAACATTTAAAGGACGAGGATCATCTCGCCTTGCACATTCTATAATCCAGTTTGAACCTTCGGTTGATTTATCGTAACCCAACGGGCTAGCAATTTCGGTGGCACCTTGTTTAACGATCGCCCGAATGCCTTCCGGCGAAGGATAATCCGCTGAAGCAGCTATCAGATTGGGATAATCTTTTTCGTAAGCATCAACACATTCTAAAATATGTGAAGCACGCCCGTCGCCATAAGGTGATGAAATTATTCCTTCAACATCTAAAGTATCTGTGTACAAAAGTAAATGCACCATCGATTGATAGTCATCGAAATCTGTTCCACCGATATCTGTGGATACAATTATCCGATGTTTTGATGGCTCTGCCGGTTGTGAGCAGCTCATAAAAATCAGCCCGCAAAAGATTACGAAAATCAAAATTAAACCAAATCTTCTCATATTATAATTTCATTATTTCCTGATTACCAAAATCCAATCGGTTTCATTTGTCGGAGGATGAAAACCTTTCTTTTCTGTTGCTGCTCCAACCACAATTCTCTCAGTTTGTTGAGCCTCACCGGTTTTTGAATTAATCCATTTTGCATTGCCATATTCACCTTTGATCATTTCGAGCGAAAAAGCGGCCCCGGATGCAGAAAATACAAGATATTGTACTCCGGCTTCGGCCAGTGCAAAAACCTCCAAAACCGAACAATCTGACAATAACTCGTCGTGGGGTTTCATGTTAAAAAACGTCACTTCGTCCTGCATAATATTGGAAAGAACATCAATTTGCCTGGCTGATTCGGTATAAGGATTCTCATCGTTAAAAGGCAATCCTTCCTCGCCTGCTGCAAACAAAGCTTCTTCTCCGGCGTGGCCACACCATGTAAACGATGCTGCGGCAGTGGCACAAGCCCAGGCCGATCTTCGTAACTCGTCGCGCGACGCCTTGGTGCGTTGCTGCCAAAACCTTCGCCATAAGGCATTACCTTCACTCATAAAAACCGGCTTCCCTGAATAACCAAGCAAACAGGCCATATGATGAGTCCATGGTTCTTTCCAGTATTTGCGGTCCATATCGCGAATTGGGCTGGCAATTTCATGGTTTTCAACTGCCGCAAAGGAGTACTCATTTCTGCCGTATTCATTTTGACGCGGAAACTCATCTTCGTATGTACGCAAGTGATTAAAAATGTCGTATTTCTGCACCAGTCGTACAAAACCAAGCTCTTTTTCTTCTCTGTTTCCGGGCACCTCCCAAACAAAATTCCAACCGGCAACATTGGCATAAGGTGCCAAACGGGAAACCATATATTTTACAAACCAGTCTTTTTCTTCTGGCGAAAGCTTATTCCAGTCAGGTCCGTTATTCTGACTTCCATCAACACCTAAAAACATGTGCACATTCACATCATTATTGTTTAACCAACCCAAATGTTGCTCCATCCTTTTCCAGGCTTCATGATTCATTGTTCCGAAAATATCGCCTTCCCTGTAAAGAATTAGATCGAGCGTTTCTGGCTCAGGGCCATCTTTGTAATATTGTTCAGTGCAACATAGCGACAACAACCAGTTCACCTGCAAATGATTGTAGCCTGCTTCTTTTAGTGGTAGATAAACATTCTCTTTTATCCATTCAAAATCCTGTCCGAGAGACCCATGACCCGTTTCGTAATACGACTTTAGCCAAACAGGATTATTACCATTGTAGGCAAACCAATGCGGATTTTTATGATAAGCCTGAAGTACACCATTTCCGGCTCCTTCCTTTATACAAAAGAAAGTTCCCTTTCCACCTTTCGTTCCGTCAGTCCAGGTAAAAACGAAACTCCATTCACCGGGTTCGTTAGGCATAAATCGCATTTTCCAAATGTTCCCCACAGAATTGCCTGCGCCATCCCCATCGTAAAAACCATAAAAATTATATAGCAAACCCGACGGAGCTTTGTACTGAACCTGTAGTTCAACATCGGTATATTTATTATCATAACTATTATCGTTTTCAACCTGATATTCGAACAAACGATAAACCGGAATTTGGGATAAAACCGGTTTTTGATACACTGCCAGCAAGAGCAGAAAAAGAGATACAATTTTTAGGTTCACAGTTTTGCAGATCATAATTATTTTATTTTCAACGAAAGGTTTGGTTACTAATTTCTTGTGTAATAGCCACACATGAAACGAAAACAAATTTAAAAAATAATGCACACAAATCACAAGCAACCGAAAATAAAGGAAATAAACCAAAGCTACATATCTGCCTTTTTTTTATTAATTTCGCCTCTTTATATCCGCATACTTTGAATTACGAACAATACCATATTACCGTATTATGAAACTTGAAAATTTGTTGGCAAATCAACGCCGCGAAAAAATTATGGACCTTGTAAGAGAAGACGGATCGGCAAAAGTAGCCAATCTTGCCAAACTTTTTAAAGTTACCGAGGTAACCATACGCCAGGATCTCGAGAAACTGGAAAAAGACGGTTTAATAGTACGCGAATATGGCGGTGCTTTTTTGAAAAATGTAGAAGACCAGGTGAAGAACTTTTCGCTGGTTCACCAGGAGAATATGGACAAAAAAGCGGTGATTGCCGAAAGATGCCTGGAACTGATTGAAACAGGAGATACCATTATTCTCGACTCGGGAACTACCACTACTGAAATTGCAAAGCGACTAAAAGGAATGAAAGATATCACTGTTATTACCAATGCACTGAACATTGCTCTTATACTGGGTGCCGAATCGGGGATAGAAGTGATTGTTACCGGCGGAGAATTTAAACCGCCAACGTTATCGCTTACGGGACAAAAAGCGGCAGATTTTTTCCATGGATTAAACGTTCATAAATTGTTTTTGGCAACTGCCGGAATCTCATTAAAAGCAGGATTAACCTACCCCAGCATCAGCGACATTGTGGTAAAAAAAGCAATGATTGATGCCGCAGAAATTACCTACCTGGTTGCCGACTCGTCTAAGATTGGTAAAAGTGCACTGGCCAGCCTGGGAGCCCTTTCTTTAATTGATTATATTATTACTGATGAAGGAATTAAAAACAGTCATAAAAAAGTTTTCGAAGAACACGAAATTGAATTAATTATTGCTAAAGGTAGTTGAATCCTTTTCAGTAAATAAAACATTTATCCGTAGTCTTCTTAAAATTTTAAACGGTAATCAATTCCCAATATATGAATCGATTGCTCGTTAGAATAGTAGTCTTGTAAACGGTAGTAAAGCCCAATACGGTGAAACTCCCCCAGCTTCCGGGTAAAACCGGCATCAAATCTTCCTCCTTTAAACTCATCCAAAGTAAGATTTCGAAATAATTCGTAACTAGTGTATGGTTTAAACTTACTGCCCTTTATATCATAAGCAGACTTCAACCTAAGCCTGAAATAGTTTGACTTTTCGTCACCCTCATTTATATAGTTGGTAAAACGTGCCCTCAACGATGTTTCAAATCTTCCAATATCCTGCTTCCCGGTAGCATCAAAAACAAAACGATGAAAGACCTCGTTATCCTTATTTTTTACGTTGACATTATACCTGTAAGCTGCGGCAACTTCTAAAAATTTAAGCGGACTGTAGGCCAACTTAGCGTCAATTAAATATTCATCCATCGTCCAGTCATCCTGCAAACGAAACTCAGGAATAATACTGAATTCAAGCTTCTTAAACAATTCTTTAGAAATTTCAAACTCAATCCATGTCCCGAATCGTTCTGTTTTTGCGTTAACCATTAACATAGTAAAAACAAAAAACAGAAGAATAAATATCTTTCTCATAGTTTAAATTCCCTCCTTGAATTTTGTTCGTACACATCAAAAAATATAGTTATCTGGGCCACATCCCTAAGAAAATCAATTTTTTCAATCTGGTATCTTTTAATCTTTATACCCGTTCTTTCTTCCAGGTCTTTAATCAGTTCATCTTCTTTTTCCTGGTGAAGATTTTCGATATTTTCGTAAACCACCAACAACGAGTCAACCTGTCGCAACATTAAGGCTTTTTCGAGTACCCAAAGAGTCCCAATCAATAAAAGATTTATTAGTGAAAGTTCAATGTAGCCAATAAACTCTTTCGACAGTGCATTAATTACAGAAACAGCGATAATAACAAAAAGATAAGTCATTTCTTTGGGAGGGATAGCGTTTGTACGGTAGCGGATAATACCAAAAATAGCAAATAATCCCAGTGCAAATCCAAGTTCAAGTTTTACATCTTCTAAAAGATAAACCAGCAAGAACACTGCAACACTAATAGCAAAATAGCTAAAATAGAACTCCTTTTTTCTGCTGATTCTGGCATATAATAAAACCACCAGGGCAGTGTCTATAAGATTAAATACGAACCTCAGAGCCAGTGTAATTAAAAAGCCGAATTGAAATTCTCCGGTTCCCAAACTGTCAACAATATTCATAACAGGCAAATTAGTTTAGTTTAATTTAGTTTATCTAAAAACCGAATTCTCGGTTTAAATGCATTTTGTTTTAGTTCTTTATCGAGCAAGGCCCTGCCGGTGCAGTATTTCGATAATCCACGCTGCCGAATCTTTAATTGTCGCAATATATCTACAATTGGTGATGCTTTTAATCCCTGCCCTTTTTTTAATTCAAAAATAACCAGATTTTGTAAAATAATTTTCCCTTTTTCATTCCAAAACTCAGGAGACACGTCAATCGTACACCTATCCTTTTTTTCTTTATGAATTAAAGTTATTCGCCGAAACCTGTTTTGCAGGCTTGGAACCATTGGAGTTTCTCCAAATGGCGAATTCTGATTCAGAAAATTAAGCTCCTTTTCTAAAAAACCGGAACCATTCATTTCAGTAGGAATACGTTCTTTAACCGTCCTTTTTTTATTGGTTTTGAATTTGATCTCAAAAAATGATTGACCTGATACCAGATACTTCCTCTGCCTTACTTTAAAACGGTTTAATTTCCGGTTATGATGATGCAGGTACATCGTATTATCCGGTGTGTCGAAATAGGATGAACGATATTCCATCAATCGCTGTCCATCAATTTCAAGAATATGATAATAGGGTGAAACCCGGGTAAGCAAGTCCTCAAGCAAAGAAATATGAAACCAGTACTTACGATCGATGCGGCTCATTAACTTAACTTCGTTGATCTCATCCAACGAAACCGGATTAAAATTTTCCAATATGGCTAGTACATCAATCATATAATCTTGTTCGTTTTACCCTCTCAAATACATAAACAATACACTATTCAGTTCTTTGTCTTTTTATTAACGATTTTAAGCATAACAATTATTAAATACAATATTACTGATTTTTTATTCACTTCCATTTTCACTTTGACGCAGAAAAAAATGGATATCGGCTATTTTTTCACTTCAAAATGATATTTTCCTGATCCAACTTTAACTTTCACTTTCCCGGGAAGATGTTCCAAGTCAAAACCATTTTCAGATATTGGATTTCCTCCTTCAGTTATTTGCTCCATATTGTCTGCTGGTAACAGAATGAAAGCGCCACTGTTTACCGGAATTTCAACTTTAAAAATGAACAACTCTTCCGAATTTTCCCAATCACTTTTTACAGTACCATAAGGCGTTTCGAATGAAGTTTTTGCAGAACTTATTCCTCCCACAACCTGCGGTTCTATTTTTAATTCTTTGTAGGCAATAGATTCTTGTGTCTGTCCAATTCCACCCAGTCCGCTGTAAAACCATTCCATCAGGTGCCCCAGCATGAGGTGATTGTTGGAAACCACTTCCAGGGCCGGCCACGATTCAGTGAGCGCAGTGGCACCTTTTTTCAACTGGTAACCGTAACCGGGGACATCGTCGCGGGCATTCATTTCATATAATAATTCGCTTTGTCCGTTGTCGCGCAGCGCCTTTACCAGGAAATTAAAACCAACATCGCCGGCGGTTAATGCATTATCCGAATTGTGGATCGATTCAACCAGTGTTTGCACCACATCGGCACGATCCATTTCATCAACCAATCCGACTACCAGCGGCATTGAAATGGCAGTCTGACTTCCTGTTGAATAAATTTTGGTTTCCGGATCGAAAAACGTTGCATTGAATGCCGTTTTTATTTCTTCCGACCAGACAGCATATTTTTGCACATCATCCTCGTTTTCCAACAAGGCGGCTATTTCCGACATCAATTTTACATCGTAAAAATAAATGGCAGTGGCAGTGAGCGCTTTGGGTGTTAACTGTGCATATCCGGGACGCTCGGGGCCCATGTCGAACCAATCGCCCAGTCCGTAGTCGATGATGTGATTTTCAGATTTACCGCGTAAATACTCCACATATTTTTCCATCATCGGCCAGGCTTTTTTCATAGGTTCCTCATCGCCGTACCATTTGTAAATCAACCAGGGGACAATAACCGCAGCACTTCCCCACTCCGGCGAATCCCTGAAATCCTGCCAGAACTCAACGTACTCGGGTGCAATATCGGGCACAAGTCCATCTTCAGTCTGAGCCGTTATCATATCGTCAACAATCTTGCAGTACAAATTGTACACATCGAAATTAAAATGAACACCTTCACCCATTAAAAAAGCCTGTTCGAGCCAGCCCAGTTTTTCGCGGTGCGGACAATCGCTGAGCACACTCTGAAAATTACTTTTAATCGCCCAGTTTATGAGCGTATCGATGCGGTTAAACAATTCGAACGACGTTTGAAAACTGCCCGCTTCTGGAGAAGAATTTCGGGTGTGGATCATTTTCAATTCCACAATCTGCGGCTTTTCGGAACCCTCCCAGGCTGGAACAGCACCATCCACCTGAATATAGCGAAACCCGTAAAAAGTAAATTTCGGCTGCCAGGTTTCCACTCCTTCGCCTTTTAAAACGTAGGTGTAATAATGCGAGCGGCCGGTGGCACTTTGATTCACTTTTCCATCGTCGTAAATTAACTCCGCCGGTGTGAGAATAATCGAGTCTCCCGCATTCCCTTTCACTTTCAACTCAAAAATTCCCGAAGCATTTTGTCCGAAATCGAAAGTGTAGCTTGTCTCGCTGTCAACCAATTTCGTAACATTTTTCACTGAAATATTTTCCAGCAATTTTACCGGGTAATCTTTTTCGGGTAAAAGCTCATTGCAGGGCGGATCAATTGAAATGGCATTCTGCCACTGCGTATCATCAAATCCGGGATTACCCCAACCTGGTTGTTCCAGACGGGCGTCGTAATTCTCACCTCCGTAAATACAGGAATAAGTAACCGGCCCGGGCGATGTAAGCCACGATTCATCAGAAACCACTTCTTCGCTGGTGCCATCCTCATAAATCAGTTTCATTTTCATAATCATCATGGGATTTCCGTAAGCGGTCATCACCTTTCTGTAGCGACTGTTAGGAACAATAAAAAATCCATTCCCCAGCATCATTCCCACGGCATTTTTTCCCTGTTTAAGCTGATCGGTACAATCGTAGGTATTGTATAAAACCGTCTCGTCATAATGCGTCCATCCCGGAGCCAAAAAGCGGTCACCTATGCGGCTGCCATTCAATTGCATTTCGTAATGCCCCAGCCCCGAAACAAAAACCAGCGCCTGTTTCAAACCGGATTTTACCTCAAACTCCTTTCGCAATAGCGGCAGTTTATGAAAGCCCAAATCCTTTCCTCTCCACGATTTTCCGGGCAGGTGAACACCCGGCACAATTCGATTCTCTTCCGGCAATTTGTCGTAAGCAATCCATTTGGCAGCACCCCAATCTGCTGAAGAAAATAATCCGGTGGTAAATGGTTTGGCCCCGCTCCAGTCCGATTCATTCCTATAATTATCCCACACCTTTATTTTGTAGAAATAAGTGCTCCCAATTTCCAGTTCTTTTCCTGCGTACTCTACTAAAATACTTTTATCAGAACTGATTTTTTCTGAATCCCAAACAAGATCTTTCTCTGAAAATTCTTTTGCTTCAGAAACCAAAATCTGATAAGCTGTTTGCTGAACGTTCCTTTCTTCGGAAGTCAGTTTCCAACTAAAAAAGAAGTTTTTTGGATTGACACCCGTAGCATCTTCCATATTATCGATGCTAGCCGAACTGATTTGCAACGTTTGTTTTTGCTGACAGGCAAAACTGCCCAGCAACAAAATGATAACTAACTTACTCCAATGTTTTCGTAACATATCTACCGTTTATTTATTCAATATTTTCGTTTCTTTTTCTCCAGTAATTTCCTAAAACCGATCCTGAAATGTTCATCCACGGACTGAAAACGGCTGCCGCCAAACCCAGCGTTGCCAGTTTTCCCATCACTCCTGCCAAACCGGAAGCCATTCCGCCGTTTTGCAAACCCACTTCCAGCGCCACGGTTCTGCACGAATTTTTATCCATACCCAAAGCCCTGCTTATCCAGTATCCGAATGTGTATCCCAGCGAATTATGCATGATAGAAACCAGTAACATTATCAGGCCAACTGCCAAGATATTTTCACGGCTAGCAGCCGTTGTTACCACCGTAAAATACACAATGCCGAACATCGATAATTTGGGCATAAACCCTTTTAGTTTTTCAAAGCGGCTTGTTGCCAGGTAATATAATTTCCCCACAACCACGGCACCACCAAGGAAAGTAATCAACTCAATAACAGACATTGTCGCATCTGAGAAACGCTGATCAAGTACCTTCCAAAGGCCAAAAATCAATGCCACAAACCAAAGACAAAAAACAATAAAAACCAGGTTCACCCTTTTGATCCACTTTTTAGAATCCGACTTAAATAAATCGTACAACATGGCCGCGCCGATGGGCACAATTACAATTTGAATGATCTGAATGCACATGTCCATAAAATGTACTTCAACGTAGGTTCCGGCCAGCATCTTCATCCAAAAAGGTGTCATTATTGGAGCCAATAATGTTGCCACTGCTGTGAGTGTAACCGAAAGGGTGAGATTTGCCCGTGCCAGGTAAACCATAACGTTCGATGCCAGTCCGCTGGAACAGGAGCCAATTAAAATAATCCCTGCAGCAATTTCCGGTTCAAAATGAAAAATACGGGTTAAGGTGTAGCCCACAAGCGGCATAATTGAAAACTGGCAAAGAATACCAACAAGTACTCCTTTCCCCATGGTTTTTATATGGGTGAAATCGCGGAAACTCATCTGCGTTCCCATTCCAAACATCACCATTTGCACAATAAAAAGAATCACCCATTTGTCGCGCAAATCAAAATTACCCCACTTTAAAAAGGCTGACGGATAGACCAGACCGCAAACAATGGCAACCATAATCCATGCCGTGTAGCGGTATTTTTTTAAAGGTTGAATAGCTCCCGTTCCCAGTGTAAAAGCGATTGATCCGCCAACAGCCAAAGGAGCAACTACAGAATTCAGGTTCAGAAGTAAAACCACCGGAATAAGGGCCAGTGCTGCAATTCCTAGCCAGAAAATATACTTTTCGATTTTTCCCATCGGCTACAATATTTTTGCAAGGTATTGAACTGCCAGTTCTGGACTGGTAATAATCGGCACCTTCTTATCTTCTTCGGCAAGCTGACCAACCACCCGCGCCATGGAAGCCTGGGCCAGTAAAATAACATCCACTTCCTGCGCCAGTTCCTTTAAGACCGAAGCCACTTTTTCGTCGTGCACCTCAGGTTTTCCTTCCATGAGAGCATCGAAGGCACCTTCGCAAATTCGTGAAGTGAGCTGAATCTCTTTTCCGGCAACGATGGCTCTGCGCCGAACCAGATCGCTGGTAGGTTCCAGTGTTGTCGACAAAGTTGCCACCACTCCAATCTTTGTTCCCATCTGAACAGCTTTGTCGGCCATGGGCTGATCGACACGCAAAACCGGAACATCAACCAAAGTTGCAGCCGTTTCAACCGCCGGGCCAATAGACGAACAGGTTACCAGAATAAAATCGGCGCCTGCTTCCTCAGCCGATGCGATAAGATTCACTACTCTCCTGGAAGTATCGGGCGTGAGTTTGCCCCGTTCAATGGTATTTTTTATGAGACTGTCGTCGGAAATATTAAAAATCTTCAAATCTTTATCTGCCAAGTATTTATTGGTTAATTCCTGAAATACAGGCACCAATGTGGCCGATGTGTGGATTAATCCTAATGTTTTAGTCATATCGTTTAGTTTTATTTTTAATTACATAATCATCTCCACGTTCTTTGCGATTCCTGTTGCGATCTTTGCGATTAAACATTTTCTTTCAACCGCAAAGGATGCCAAGGTTGCGCGAGGTTCGTGATGGATTTATTATTTCATCAATATTTCAATATCCTCCATTCTCTCCTCCGGTTCCACTTTTAAAATCGTTGCTTCCCCGTTTTTCAATTCTGCTTCCACAATGGTATTTCCTGGCGCGTGCAATTTAAAATGCACATCCCAGTCCTTCGGCCAGGCCGGGAAAAGGTATATTTTATCTCCGTATGTCTGAAGCAACATTTCCTGCACTCCTATCATCCCTGAGCCGCCCCAATTGTGATCGGGCACCCAGTCGAAACCCGGCCCCCAGAACGCGGGGAAACGCCTTCCTGAATCCTGCAATTTTAATATGGAAAGCTGTTTTGCCTCATCCACCAAACCAAGTCGTGCCGCAAAAATATTGTACTGTTTCCAGCTGATGTGATCCTTGAATTTCAGCACATCGGTGTCGTATAAATAGGTATTTTTTGCAATCTCCAAATCAGGCAAACCAATGCCGTACATACCCCACGGAAAAACCGGGTACAACTGCGGCGCCTCCGTGTTGTTGATCCGCTCCCATAGTTTTGCAGGTGCAATGGTTGTTTTTCCGTCAAACTCACGGAAACTCAAAGGCGGAATCCGGGTTAAAAAGTCCTGCCATTTTTGTCGTTTTGCAGAATCGAGATAATTTTCGGGTAATTCCAGCAAATCCTCAGTAACTGTTTTTAAAGCCGCAATTGTTGAAGTAGCATTGTAAGCCATTTTATAGGTCTCGCACGATGAGCCCGGATACAGCACCAAATGGCCGTTTTCATCCAACGTTTTTCGTCCGCGTTGATTTGCCAGTTGCTGATAATGCTCATCAAAAAAGGTCAGGCAGCTTTCAATGAGCGGAATGTATTTCGAAATATCTGCACCAGTATATTTTTGAAGTTGAAGAGCCATCCAGCAGATTTCCAGCGAAGTGTCCCACTGGTATTCCAGCCAGGCATTGTATTGCATTCCCGGATCGTAACTTTCAGGCCGCTTCCAGCCGTATTCACTAGGATTTGGCAAACCAAAATTCTCGATCTGCTCGGTAAAACAGGCGCCGTTGTGGTTCCAGTAAACTTCACTTCTTAGCTCGGTATTCTTCAATAACCTCAAATAAAAATCCAGTTGCGGTTGCAGCAGCTCAAAATCGCCCGATTTGAACATGGGAAAATACACCAGCCTTTGATTTTGAGCGGTGAAAGTTCCACCTCCCCAGTTTCTAAAATCGGGATTAAACGGCCTGTCGGGATTGGTAAACTGCGGATCGACGGTAAACAAACCGCCGTTAAATTTAGTTGGATATTCTCCAAATGCATTGCAGCCCAGCATGTACCTAAAAAGCTGGTAGTTTCGGCCCACCTGCCATTCCGGAGAACTCTCATCCTTTTTATCAGGATTAATAAAAACAAAACTGCGATCCCAGTATTTTTTCCACCAATCCAGGGTTTGGGATTTGGCATTCTTTTCGTTTTTCTGATTGGTTGAGATTAAATCTTCCAGCCCGGATTTCCATTCCGAAAGCTCACTGTTTTGTCCGGTTTGCAGATAAATTTTAAGGCTCTGTTTTTTAGCAGCGGTTTTACTTTTTAATTTCCAGCCCTTAAATTCTGTTTCCAAATATTTCCCTGATACAATTCCATCGGCAATAAAATTATCACCCAGCATTTTTCCTCCGAAAGTCAGATTTTTAAGAGGATCGAACATCCGATCTTTTACAGCTTCCATTTTTTGCTGACTGACAGTAACATCAAAAACCGTTTCTCCTTTATTTCGATGATAAAACAATACTGATTCCCCATCAAACGAAACCTCATCCTTTTTCGTGGTCAAACCTTCGGGAACGGCCCATTTATAAGAATTTCCAAAACCTTCGTTTTTCTGAACGAGGTGATCTTCGAAACACCAGTTTTCATAAACAGCTTCCGCTTCAATCTTTTGGTTGCTTTCGATTTCGCAATGAATAACAGGAGAAAAAACATCCACCCACAAAGTAATTACCGCTGAATAATTCCCCTTTTTTCCGGTAATTTTCAGACAGCCTTCCGAGAGTTTTAATTCCTGTTTAAAACTGCCTCCATCAAAAGGATCGGGAGTTAATTTCAGACGAACGCGACCCAGCTTGGGCATCGAATTATTTTCGTCGAAGGTACCGCTGCGCGCGATGTAAAAAAGAACTTCATTGTTTTCAAGCCACACATTTAAACCAATGTCGCCACCTCCGCATGGCATCGATTCGGAAGAGTTTTGGCTCTGCGAATTCCATACCTGATTGTAAGACTCCAATCCCGGATTTTGAGCAAGTAAAGCTCCATGTATAACAATAAATAATATGCCTATAATTTTATTCATTCTCAGTTCTTAAACCGCCAAAACGTTAGGATTTTCTTTTATACACTTTTGCAACGCGCTGAAAACCTTCTTCGATTTTCGCTTTATCGTACACCAGCGGGCCGAACGAAATGCGGATGCCATTCTTTAATGACTCTCCAAATCCGCCGCCGGGCACAAACACCACACCGGTTTTCTTTAATATATCTTCAACAAACTCATCGCCATCCATTCCCACGTCAACCACCGAATACAAACCCCCTTCAGGTACGGTATATCTTGATGAAAGGTACTTTTCGATACACGTACACAAAAACTCCGATGCGCTCTGGTAATCGTCATTTATCTGCTTAATATATGCTTCCAGCGAGCCGTCATTTAAACCCTTGTTGATGTAATTTGCCAGTGTCATTTGATGAATGGTATCGGGACAAAGCACCACACATTGCTGAACAACCTTCAACGACTCAACAATATTTGCAGCCGCTTCGAGCCAGCCCAGGCGACGCCCAAGTCCACGGCACCATTTCGAATTCGAATAGAGTTTTATAAGGTTTGGATAATCCTCAACAGAATAGGTAAAATATTCAGGCTGTTCTTTCCCGTAAATAAATGTGTTGTAGGCAAAATCGATGGCCACATAACAATCGTGTTTCAGTGAAATCTCCAGCAATTTTTTCACGAAATAATCGGGCAGCATTTTACCGGTCGGATTATCGGGACTTGAAAACAAGACCAGTTTTGGCCGTTCTTTTACCATAAAACGCTCGAATCCGGCAACCAGCTTTTCTTCATCCTCTGCAAATGTCCATGTCTCGGCATCAAAAACCGGGAAGTGAACCATTTCACAATTTACACCCATTTCAATCTGCTCGGGATAATTGGCATAAGCCGGATCTAAAAGCGCAATTTTATCATTCGGATTCAACAAAACCTTAAATAAAGAATAGGCCAGCTGCGTGGAATTTGCCCCGATAATAATATTCTCTTCTTTTGATTCTGCCCCAAATATCCTGGCGTTAAAATCAATCAGCGCTTTTTTAAGCTCCGGGCTGCCATCGGAAGGACTGTAGGCACCGGTTTGGTGAAACAAATCCGCATCACTGGCAATATCGATATATTCCTGACGAAGTTCTTCAGGTGCACGATGATTTACCCAACCCCCGGCAAAGGAAATCACATCCTTCGGATCGAGCCCCATTTTTATTAGATTTTCAGGGCTGGCCATTTCCATAATCCGCCGGATTGGCGAAGAGGTAACTCCGTTTTTAAAGGCCTCTGCTAATGTCAACATATTTTAGTTTTTTAGTTTCGAGTCACGAGTTACGAGTCGCGAGCTTCAAGTATCTATTTTATTTTTCTTTCAATTAATGGCTAAAGCCAATCTTCTTCCTTTATCTTGGATCACCGTGTTAAAGCCCCGGTGCAAAACATAATCATTTCGCTTTTCTTGCAATTGTATCCTCCGCTGCTTTTACAATATCATCCACACTCATTTCGTAATAATCGAGCAGTTCCTGCGGCATCCCAGAGCCCGGGAATTTATCGCGGAGCCCGATGCGCGCTATTGGAACAGGATGATTTTCGGCTGCGGCTTCCATTACAGCACTGCCCAGTCCTCCAATAATATTGTGATCTTCAGCCGTCAATGCTGCGCCACATTTTTTCAGTACTTCAGTCACGCCTTCCACATCGAGAGGTTTTACGGTGTGCACTTCAATCTGGGTTGTTCCAATCCCTTTTGATTTCAGTATTTTTGCGGCCTCCATTAAACGGGGCAACAGAATTCCGTTTCCGAAAAGAGCAATGTCATTTCCTTCCTCATTTAAAATATTGATTTTATGAGGAACAAAGGGCGTATCTTTTTCATAAAATACGGGATCGCGGCCACTACCCAACCGGATATAAACCGGGCCAGGAATTGAAGCCGCCGCAATAGCAGCCTGCCTTGCCTGGTCGGCATCAGCCGGCACCAGAATGGTCATATTCGGAATGGTTCTTAAAATACCGATATCTTCAAAAAACTGATGGGTTGTACCTTCGCGTTCGCCGCCGGCAATTCCTCCGTTTACGCCGGCCAACTTCACATTCAGATTTGGATAGGCAATAAAAGTGCGGATCTGCTCGCAGGCACGCATGGTAATAAAACCGGCGTAGGTAGCAAAAAAAGGAATCATTCCTTCCAGCGCCAAACCGGCGGAAGTGGCTGCCGCATTTTGTTCGGCAATTCCAATTTCCACGTAACGCTCCGGAAATTTCTCCACAAAATCGGTTGCGCGCATGGCCAGCAAACTATCGGCGCACACCAGCATAATTCTCTCATCTTTTTCAGCAAGAACATCCAGTCCCTGCATAAATCCTATTCGGGTACTCTCTATTTTATTCAAGGTCCAGTCCTCCTAAAATTGAAATGGCTAATTCACGTTCCTCATCGGTTGGCACTCGTTTATGCCATGCATTATTTCCTTCCATGTAGGGCACTCCTTTTCCCTTTAAAGTATGCGCAACAAACACGATTGGCTGATCGGGATGCGGAGGTTCCATGCCAGGAACAATGGTCATTCCTTCCCTTTCTTCGCGCGATGCTCGCCCACGTTTAGCAGCATTTTCAAGTGCCATTGTCAGGGCTTCCACATCGTGTCCATCGATTTCTACGGTGTACCAGCCAAATGCCCTCCACTTTTCGGCAAGGTTGACCAGCCCACTAATTTTTTCAACTGTTCCTCCACTTTGTATCCCGTTAAAATCGACGATAGCAATCAGGTTCGTCAGTTTGTTTTTGGCGATATTCATTGCAGCTTCCCAAACCAGGCCTTCGTTTAATTCGCCGTCGCCGGTTACCACGAAAGTCAGGGTATCATCGCCACGACGCCGGGCAGCAAGTGCCATTCCGCAGCCCTGTGGTAAACCGTGTCCCAGCGAACCGGAAGTGGCATCAACTCCCGGAGTAAGTTTTTGCACCGGGTGCCCCTGAAGTCGGGAGTTAAGCGAACGCAAGGTTTTTAACTCCGCAGGAGGAAAATATCCTTTTCGTGCCAGGGCCGCATAATAAACCGGGCAGGCATGTCCTTTCGAAAGGATGAAACGATCGCGGCCCACCCATTTCGGATCATTCGGATCAACTTTCATAATATCAAAATAAAGGACTGCCAAAATATCTGCAATCGACATACACGGCCCGGGATGACCGTCGCCGGCATAATATATGGTGTTTACAACATCGCGACGCAGCTGAGTTGCAACCTTTGTTAATTCTTTAATACGTTCTGTCATATTCTATTTTGTAATATTTAGCATATCTATTTTTTCATCCCCGAATTGCACGAATTACACTAATTTTTATCTCCTTTCGTGTAATTAGCGTAATTCGAGGACATTTTTTCATTTCTTTATATAATCACTCTTTTATATTCCAGACTGGATTTCCCAAAATTCACCAGAATTCCAAGATCGAAATCGGTAATTTTCAGGTAATTTAAAGTTTGCGCCAGATGTTCCGATGCCAATTTGCTTAATGCTTTTACTTCAATAATAATTTTATCGTAGCATACAAAATCTGCGACATATTCCTTCTTCAAAATTTTTCCTTTGTATTCAATTTGTAGTCTTTTTTCCTGTTCAAACGGAATCTCTCTAATTTCATATTCTTCAGCCAGCGCTTCCTGATAAACCGCTTCAAGAAAACCACATCCTAATTGTTTGTGAACCTCCATACAAGCTCCAATTATTTCGTAGCTTTCTTCCTTGTATAATATTCCTTCTTTAAGCAAATCCATTATTCTTATTTTTTCCTCGAATTACTCGAATTGCACGAATTTTAAATTCTTCTCTTTTCGTGTAATTTGTGAAATTCGTGGACATTTTATTCTTTCTCATTCAATATTTTAACCGGCCCCAATAAACCGGCGGGTAAAAGATCGGTGCCTTCCAAACGATAAGTCCAGTTCGTCCAGGTAACGCGCTTTTCTTCCGGCAAATTGTGATCGCCCATTAATCGGTTGGCCCAGGTATTTGATACTGCAATTTCAAGTTGATTCGTACCTTCTTTCAGCGCTTTTGAAATGTCGACGCGATAAGGCGCCGTCCATGCCACTCCACAATTTTGGCCGTTTATTGTTACCTCTGCCAGATTATGCACTTCGCCAACATCAAGAAATGTCTTCTTTGTGTCACCACTCCACTCAAACGATTTACGGTACACTGCCGTTCCCGAGTAATATTTTATTTTTTCGTTTTGATATTTGCTCCAGTCTGTTAATTCAGGAAAAGCAACAGCCTCTTCGGGACCGGCGAGCTCTGAATCGAACTCAACCTGCCAGTCATTTTCCAATACAAATTTGGTTTCAAATGCGGGATTGTTTTTAACGCCGGTTGTATTTGATTCCGCAATTTCGTTCCTGAAAATCACAAATACCGATTCGTTTTTATCGAAAATAAAGGGCACATGCGTTTTCCCTTTTTCTGTGCGCCAATTGTTACATTCCTTTGTTTCTCCGGTAATAGGGAAGAAAAACTCAGGCTGCTTTCCAAATACTCTGAAAACCATCTCCAAATTTCTTTTTTGTTCTTCCTGATTAGCGACAAAATAGATTTCTTTATCACCATCAGTCCGGTGATTCCAGGCAATCTTTTCAGCATGATTCCCATTCGAATTAACGGCATAAAAATCCTTTTCAATCCCAAGCGGAACGAACGAAGGCTGATCATATTTTCCAAAAAGAACCTGGCCTTTCCCGATTTGCAGACTTTGCAGATTATCAGAAATACCAACACTTTTTTCTTCAGAAAATAATTCATTCAAAACAGCCTCAAAATCCGATTGGTGCTGATTAAATCCCAAACACAATGTTGGTTTCTCCTGAAAATAAACGGTTGCTCCGTCTTTCACCAGACTCAGTAATTTCCGGGCCACTTCCAGACTCATTCCAGCTTCCGGATTCATCCTTCTTTTTCCGGGAACCACCAGTAGAGCGTAACTCGCACCGCCGGGAAGCTCAATTCTCCCATTGTTTACTTTGGTCCGGTTTAACAAAACATCTTTATTGAATGAATCGTATGCATATCCTTTTAACGGATCCACCCACTCTGCAGGATCTGCCAGATTCTGAAGAGTGGTCACGCCCTTGGGTAATTGCCGGACCTGCAGCCCTTCGTTTTCCAGTCGTTGTTTTTCAGCTTTCACTTTTTCTTCACCAAAAATACCCGGTAACACGGACACCAAACGATCGGGCAAAATCGCACGACGTGGAATTTCTTCACCCGTAAAAACAGCAATATCTACTACCGGAATCCCCTGCTGCAACTGAACCTGACAATTTTCGATGTATTGAATCCATGCCTTTCCGGGTTTCCACCAGGTTTGGTTGGGTTGAAAAAAGTTCCCTGTAACTCCCAATGTTTTTCCAGGTTTCCGATCTGTCCACGGATCGTGGGTAAAAACATGGAAAATCATCTTATTAATTCCCAGAGCAAAGTTCCTGTCGAACAGTGTTTTAAACATTCCCGGATGCTCATCCCAGTCGAGACGAACTTCGGTTCCGGCTTCGGCACGCGCCAGTTTTTTACCGTAAATATGAGCACCCGAAACGGCATCCAAAATATCGTTTGGTTTATCGTGCGAGGGGCTGCGAAACCAAAACTCACCTGTTGGCGAATCGGCGTTTTTAAAGTGCATCATTCCATCGCTGACGAAAACGGGAGCCACACACTCGGAACTGTAACGACAACCTTTTTCAAGTGCCAGTTTTTTCATGGTACCATGATAATTATCGACCAGCACCTCAGCAATTGTTTCGCGAATATCATATAAAATACGTTCCGATAAATCAGCATTTTTTAGCGGAACACCAGCCATCACCGGAAGGTATTTTTTCAAATCGTAGCCCCGACGTTTTTTAAATTCATCGGGTAAAACAGGCGACCAGCTCTGACTGCCGCACTCCCAACTGTCGTTATATAATTCCTCAATCACATTTCCGGCCAGTTCTTCTCCCATGTGATTGTAAATGGTATCGAACCAATTTTCGAACTGAATTTTTACAGCCTCCGGATTTAGTTTGTCGGCTTCCGGTCCAACCGCTCCGCCCCCAACGTAATTAGTCGATCCGGTTGATGTATGCCCCATCCGTAAAATTACCCATTCACCTTCGGGCACATCCCACGAGAGGTTTCCGTTTTCATCCAGATATTCGCTGATATCCAACACTTTTTCAGGATCAACACAAACCGACTCCGGCAGATTCTTTTCATTAGTTACATTGCTTATTCGCCACGCAGCTCCCGTTTTCCCTTCAAACTGATGCACCTTTGCGTTTCCGTTCAGTTCAATTCCTGACACCCACAAACGCGGCCTCCACTTGGCGTCGTCCAAATCTTCAGCACCCGGTTCGGTTCCTTCAGGCTCGAAAACAAAACGATAATATTTTGTCTTTGCCGGTTCAATTAAATGAGTGACAGTTACCCCGCGGTCGTCCCAGCCATGACGATAGGATTCAAGGCGTCCGTGAGTTTCAAAATTTACCCCGTCGTTACTTGTTTCAATAATCAAACGATTTGCCTGGTAATTATTCCATCCCGATTGTAATTTCACCGACCGGCATTCAAACGGCTCTTCAAATTCGTACTGAATCCAACACTTTTCCCTGCTTGAGAAACGTTGAGTATTTCCTTTTTTTACCAGAAAAGAAGCATCTTTTTCAGGAATACTTGTCGTTACTTTAGGAACTATTTCAGAAGACGAAACACCCTTTTCATTTAGAGCAGGATAAGCGAACGTGGCAATATCGTTATAATAATTCTCCACTTTTTCGGGTTGCGGCAGTGCGCTATTAAAATGCTGCCCTCCTGAAACGAGCGTGTCGGCCCAAACCACTTTTTGCATCGATAGTTCGGGAGTAATCCAGGGACCTCCGGCGGCCGTAAATCCGTCGCAGGTATGAATGGCCAGTTTCAATCCCAGGCGACCGGCTTCGCTTACCGCAAATTTCATTAAATCCCACCATTCGGGAGTTAATTGAACCGCGGTGGGTTCGTACAACGATGGTTCGGCAGCTCCGCGTATGGTGAACAAAAACGCACCGCCAATGTCATTTTCTTTCATCGCTTCCAGATCGGTAGTGATTCCTTTTTCAGAAATGCTGGCATCGGTTAAAAACCAGTACACCCAGGGTTTGGTGTCCTCCTTTTTTATTTGAGTTCCGTTTTCCAGCGACTCCTGTTTCAAATTAGTTCTGCAACTAACAAGCAACAGGCTGAAAAAAGCAAAAAGATATAGCAATTTTATTTTGTACATTTTAAGTCAGTTAGAATTTCACAGATAGCGGTACTTTTTTTATCTCATTCATTTTAAATTTCCCGGGTAGCAGGAAGAAAGAATACGAATAATTTCCGGCCGGAATCTGGTATTGTTCGATTGGAGCAGCTACCGGCGACCAGGAATCGTTTCCTCCAATTCCCATCTGAATCAAGTCGATATTCAGCGTTATAAAGCCGGATTCTTTCAATTCATTCGTATGTTTGGCCTCGTTAATATTTTCTTCTGTGAACGGCCAGGCGCTCATACTCAATAAACTGTCGGCCACCACCAGCAATCCGTTATTTTCGTTATTTGAAAGGAACATCCAACGTACATCGGTGCGGTTGCCGTTTTCCTGTGGCATCACATAAGGTTCCATAAACTCATTGATAGGCAGCGTATAAACACCCGCGTCAAATCTAAATCGGCGATCAATGTAATTCTCGTACAAACCACGGCCGTACCAGCTGATATTTCGGTAATCGTCTTTTATTCCGCAAGTCATGCCAACCTTGGGGATATTTGGCAAAGCAGTTTCCGACTCCAGATTATACATCACTTTCACTACACCTTCACCATTTACCAGGTAGACAAGCTGAACCGAAGCACTGTCGGTTATAATATTGTAATCACTTTCGATCCTGACCACTCCATTTTCCGTATCGTGAAACTGCATTTCATTTAGTTCCGGCTCGGCATCAAACCATTGTTTTAAAGTCTTTTGGGGTTTCCAGCCGCGACGGTCGTTGTCGGTCAGCGGCCGGGTAAAATGAGGCATCAAAGGGCTAAACAGTTGTTCTTTCTCATTGTCGATATACGAAATCAATGCCCCGCTTTTTTTGCTGAACCTGACTTCAAAATCTTTTCCTGAAACGATAATCGACTGTTCATCAGAAGCCGTTTTTAAATCAGGATATTTCTTTTCTTTTGAAACGTTTTTAACCACCGGCGTTAAAGCGCACTGGTTGCTTGCCACCTCAAACCCTTTCGGGGCCCAGGTTTTGTCCTCTTTTAAATGGAAATGAATGTCGGCCAGGTACTCGTTTCCTTCCTTCATTTTTGGAAGATAATCAGCAATATCCAAAATGGTTTCTTCGCCTGCCAGAATATTCATGTCTGGTAATTGTTTGGTGGCAATTTCAAAACCGTTCTCCCTGATTTTTAATACAACATCGTATTCGTTTAAAGAAAGCGAAGCATGCCTGTTTTGAATTTTGATTTTATTCTGACCGATCAACTCGCACCAAACCGGTTGATAAACGCGCTTGCACTCGTACATGGCAGCTTTGGGTCTTCCGTCGGAAGCAACAATTCCGTTAATACAAAAATTCGAGCTATGAATTTTCTCTCCAAAATCGCCGCCGTAAGCGGAAAACGGAGTTCCGTTATCATCAGTTTTCAGCAACCCCTGGTCTTTGTAATCCCAAATACAACCACCAATAAACCTTGTTTCGGATCGAAAGATATCCCACAGTTCTTTCATGTTTCCGGTGGAATTTCCCATGGAATGCGAATACTCTACAAAAATAATCGGGCGGTTATCGCCGGGCTGGTCGTGCAATTCATAAATAAACGGAACAGACGGATAAAAACGGCTGACCATATCGACATAATATTGATCGACGGGATTTTCCAATCGTCCGGTGTTGGGGCGGGCGCTCCAATCCAAATAACCTTCCTTGCCGGGACTTCCCTGTGCCGGCTCGTAATGCACCGGGCGGGTTATATCGTAATCGTGAGTCCAGGCAGCCATTGCCGCGTGATTCGGGCCACTTCCGGCCTCGTTTCCCAAACTCCAGATAATTACCGACGGATGATTTTTATCGCGGTAAACCATGCGTGTCATTCTTTCGAGGTGCGCGCTGGTCCACTGAGGGTCGTTGCTCAGTTTCCCGCCAACTCCGTGCGTTTCGAGGTTGGCCTCATCCATCACAAAAATGCCGTATTCGTCGCACAAATCGTAAAAATACGGATCGTTGGGATAGTGTGCCGTGCGAATACAATTAAAGTTAAACTGCTTGATTTGTTGCACATCGGCACGAATATCTTCGCGCGAAAGTGCCTTGCCTTTTACCGGATCGTGATCATGACGATTCACTCCATACAAATAGGTCACTTTTCCGTTTATCAGCAATTTGCTGTCATCTTCCGAAAATTCAATACTACGAAATCCCAGCCGGCAACTTTTTACTTCCTGTACTTCGCCATTGCTTGTTTCCAGCGACAAAGTGAGTGTATATAAATTGGGCGTTTCATCGCTCCATTTTTTAGGATTCTCCACCTTTATTTCCAAAAGACCAAACTTCACATTGTCGAGCCTCGGATAACTTTCGTTGATAATATCTTCCGCTTTAATTTCAAGTGGTTCTGCAAAAACAGGCTGCTGATTTTCGTCGAACAACTGCGCCTTTAACACATAATTTTTTACAGTATCGCCGGTCAGGTTTTCCAGTTGTGGACGGATACTTAACACAGCGTCTTTATAATCTTTATCCAGTTTTGCCTGATAGAAAAAGTCGGAAATGCGCAGTTTGGGTTCTGCCATTAAAAACACCTCGCGATGAATGCCGCTCATTCGCCAGTGATCCTGATCTTCGAGATACGAACCGTCGCTCCAGCGAATGACCTGAACCGAAAGAATATTCTCGCCAGCCTCTAAATATGGAGTAATATTAAATTCCGACGGCAGGCAACTATCTTCAGAATAACCTAAAAACTTACCGTTTAGCCACACTTTAAATGCCGAGCTGACCCCTCCAAAATGAAGAATAACAGTCATGTCTTTCCAATTGTCGGAAACGGTAAAAGTGCGCTGATACGAACCAACCGCATTGTAACCTTTTGGCACCCAAGGCGGATTTACTGGCCGAAACGGATAAACAGAACTGACATAAATAGGAATGTCGTAACCTTTCATTTCCCAGTTGGATGGCACTTCTATTTTATCCCAATCCTTCACTTTTACTTTGTAAAAATCTTTGGGAGCATCGTCTGGTTTTATAGCAAAATGAAAATCCCATTCTCCGTTTAAAAGCTGAAACCGTGATTTGGTTCGATCGTTATTTAAAGCATCTTCGATATTGCTGTATGAATAGGCTGTTACCCGCGCCGGCTGGCGGTTTACTCCATTTATCAAAGGATTTTCCCAGGGTTCCACATTATAAATCTGAGGTTGCGGCGGAATTCCGGCCGGTTCGCCGGTTACGGTTTGCGCCATCCCCCGGGAAGCAAGGATTAAAAATAAAATATATGCGATCGTTCGTTTCATCATCTCTTTTTACTGGAATGAGCTTCCATAGGTTATTACTATGAATGAAAGTATAAGTATCGAAAGTGCTACAATTAAAGTTCTGAATGTTTTAGAGGAAACGCCGCGCCATTCTTTCATAATTACGCCTACGATGTAACTGAAGAATATCAGCATCGACATGTGCAGCACCCAGCTGATAAACTGGAATTTGCCCATTTTTACGTGCCCCAATCCGTAGAAAAAAAACTGCCCGAACCACAAGGCTCCCGACAGTGCCGACCAAAAAAAGTTTTTCATCCAGTTTCCGGCGCTTATTCCCGATTTCAGCGAAAATTCTTTTAATGTTTTCTGACGAATACCGGCCACAATAAACCAAACCAGATTCACCAAAAATGTGCCCGAAGTTGACACGATGTATTTGGCATTTCCTTCGAAGTGTCCGGCACCGTTTTCGCGGGCCATATCGGAAATGGGCTGGCCATGTTCGAGCGAAATATTAAATACTGCCGAAAGAATACCGGCAATAAGAACCAACACCAATCCAATCTTCATATTAAACTGAACTTTCTCTCCCATTTGGGCTTTTAAATCTTTTTCCTTGCGGAATCCGGCAAGCCCACTCAGTCCAACTCCCAGAAGAGCAATTACAATTCCCAACAGAATGATCATTCCACCGGGAGCGGTAAAATATTTGACCAAACCTCCGTACACAATCAGCGGCACAAAGGTTCCGAGAATGGCCGACAAACCAATAGCAAAGGTATAAGTCAGCGAGTACCCGATATGGCGGATGGCAAAACCAAAACTCATTCCGCCAAAACCATAAACGGCGCCAAGCAAAAACGCTCCCCACATTACATTTTTGGGTGCTGTTGCCAGAATGTGAAAAAAACCGGGAATAGTTATCCAGCCAATCACCAGCGGAAGAACAATCCATGCAAAAAATGCCTGAACGAGCCAGTAGGTTCCCCACGACCATTGTTTTATTTTCTGAAAAGGCAAATAACAAGTGGAAGCGGAAATGCCGCCGATGGCATGAAATCCTGTTCCTATTATCGGGTTCGGTGTAACCATATTTAGTTAAAAGTTAAAAGTGTAATGTTCAAAGTTTGATGTTTAAAGTTTTTTAATCGAGGTGAAAAATTTCTTCCATGTCGGCCCAGAATTCTTCGTTAGATGCTGATTCAATGGGTTGCATCAAAGGCATTACCACCGACCACCAACGCCGGGTTTCATCGTGAGCAGCCATTTTTGCCATGTCGGATTCAAAATCATATCCTGTATATTCAAAATAGGCAAACAAAATATTATCTCTGAAAAAAATGGAATAATTGGAGAGGTTGCTCTCCTTTATCTTTGCCAACACTCCGGGCCACACGTTTTTATGTTCACGGATGTATTCTTCTGCCCTTTCCGGTTTTAATTTGATTATCTGTCCGTATCGTTTCATAAAGTTTACTGTTTTTTGTTGATCGTTTTAAAAAGTGCTTCAATATTTTCCGGTGGAATATCGGGCAACACCGCTTCATGGCTGGGCGATACAATCAATCCGGTTGGAAAAATTTCCATCACTTCTTTCACCCTTTTTTCCACTTCCAGCGGAGTGCCTTTTACTAACAAATACTGGGCATCTACACCGCCGCAAAATGCTGTTTTGCCTTCAAAGTGCCGGTGCACATTTTCAACACTCATATCCGCTGCCAGTGCCTGAATGGGGTGAATAATATCGGCTCCCGCATCAATCAAATCGGCGATAATTGGAAACACAGAACCGCAAGAATGATGCATTACCTTTAATCCATAACTTTTTGCCTGGTCGATGAGTTGTTTCGTTCCGGGTAACACCATTTGCCGGATTAAATCCGGATCGAGCATTAAACCGGTCTGGCTGCCAAAATCGTTTCCGATTAAAACAGCATCGAGGTATCCTTTAGTCGACTCGTAAAAAATTTCATTGGCTTTCAGATAAAACTCAGTAATACGATCGATTACCGCCTGAAACATTTCCGGGTTCATCAGCATGGTCATCAGTGCATGTTCCATTCCGAAGGCCGAACAGGCATCCTGAAAATGGGCGCTCCACATAATTCCCATCCGGGCATAATCAGGATTTGCAGCTTTCGCTCTTCGTGCCGATTCTTCACTATCGAGATACAAAGCCGGATCGGGCCAGTTAAACTTTTTCACATCAGCAGGATCATTGTAATCCTCGAAAAATCCGGGAGCCGTTAAAGTGCGGTCGTCGGGTTTATCCAGATGATCGACCTTTGCAAAATCGAAAGCACAAGCAATATGATTCGATGGCGGATAATTGTACGGCACTTCAATAGGATAAATATCGTCGTCGAGCAAGACCTTGAGTTCATCCATCGAATTCACACCAAAATACTTTTTTAATCCCGGTTCTGCTGCAGGAACTGGTAAACCCAGCCACGATGCCGGCCGGTCGACCGGAGCGTTTTCGATAGTCGCAAAAAAACGATCTCTGTGTTTCATTTCTAAAAATTTAATGTCCGTTAAAAAGAATGTATAATTCCACCATCACTATAATGAGTGCTCCCCAAAGGATCCAGACTTTTTTGCCAGGTTTCGGCAAAGTTCCGTAATCCACCAGTTTTTGTTCGTTTGATTTTGGATCGAAATAGGAAATGAGGAAGGCACAAACGGCAAGCACCACAAAAATATAGAACGAAAGTAGCAGGAAGTGAATGGATGTCATTCCGATAATAAACTGTTGCAGAGCTTCAAAAAAGAAATGAGGCTTCAAACCTTCCAGCGAATTCGGATCAATAAAAATGTAAATGATCCCGATTCCAATACTTAAAATGGTTCCTGCTGATAAGGTAAAATTAGCAGCTTTAGTTGTTGTTTTTTTCCAGAGAACTCCGAATAAAAATACCACAGACATTGGCGGAGCAATAAATCCAAGTACCGCCTGAAATTTATCGAACAAATTGAGCCCGTTGATACTTTCGAAAGAAATAGCTAGAAATATGGCAATTACAGCACCGATAAAAGTAACAACCCGACCAATGGTAATAATTTGTTTTTGTGTTGCGTTTGGCTGATATTTTTTGATATAAATATCCATGGTAAAAACCGTACTGAGTGAATTCAGAGCCGAGTCGATGGTACTTACAAGTGCGGCTATTAACACTGCCATCACCATTCCCACCATCCCAACAGGCAGAAGCTGAGTAACCATGGTCATGTAGGCTTCGTCGGGATTACTAAGATTTGGAAACAAAACAAAACAGGTAATCCCGGGAATGATAAACAATGCCACGTCGAGAATTTTCAGCCAGCCAGTAAAGTTGGCTCCCATCTGTCCCTGGCGTAAATTTTTTGCGCCCAAAACTGATTGCACCATCGACTGATCGGTACACCAAAACCAAACACCCATAATCGGATAACCCAGAATAATGGCAATCCATGGGTAACTGGCGTTGTCGCGAGGCAGGAATAAATTCCAGTATTCGCCGGGTGTGGCATGGTAAATGGCCATCGGGCCACCAGCTTTTACAACACCAACAACAGTTAAAATCAATGACACACCAATCAATAAAATCATTTGAAAAACATTGGTATAGGCTATGGCTTTTAAACCGCCGGCAATGGTAAAGAAGGCAGCAATAATCACCAAAACAATCACCGACATCCACAGGGGCAGATTAAGAATTTGACCAACAAGAATACCGCCGGCATACAAAGTTAAAGCCAGCCACGAAATAAGAATAGTTGCCAGTGTGTACCATGCCAAAATATTTCGGGTAGAATCGCCAAAACGTTTGCCCATAAATTCAGGAAGCGTCTGTACATTTGCCCCCAAATACCGGGGTGCGAAAACAACCGCTAGCAAAAAGATGAACACAAAGGCATACCAACCGAAATTTCCGGCAACAATCCCCGTTGTGTATCCAATACTGGCAGAAGCAATCAACATCGACGGCCCCACATTGGTACCCCACATGGTTAAACCAATACTGCTCCAGCCAAGCGAGTGCCCGGCCAAAAACAGGTTTTCCTCTTTGTTTCGCGATTTAACAAAACTTACCCAGTAACCGATACCAATGAGTACCAGCAGGTATACTCCAACAATAATAAAATCAAGTGTTTTTAGTTGTTCAAAAATATTATCCATAATTCAGGTTTAAATCTCTGGTTTTAGTTAAAGTTTATATTCGTTCAAGATATCTTCAATTTTTACCGGATGACCGGTTTGTAATGACTGATCCATCGCTTTTAACAGAGCAATCGTTCCGATTCCTTCCTGCAGATCGGGATATGCAGTTTGCCCGTTTTCAATGCAACTCACAAAATATTCCAGGTAATTCTGGTATTCTCCGGCGTGATGACTCCGCCCCTCGAAGCGGAAATAATGTTTCTCCCTGTGGGCGAATGTATGAATCCGTTCTTCGCCTTTACAGTCGGTAATCGCATATCGTAAATCGGGGTAATCGCCCTGACTGCAACCTTTGGCCCCCCTTAAAATACAGGTCATTTCACTCTCTCTGGTGCCCGGTTGAACAGGCGACGAATAAGTGCCACTGACTCTTGCAATTCGGCCATCGACAGCTTTAAAAATAAAATGCATGGAATCCTCATTTTTCAAGCCACCTGCCTTTCCGTTGGAGCTTAACATCCCGTAGCCCATCACTTCTTCAATTTCGGGCAGATACCAACGAATAAAATCAACCGGGTGGCTTAGTCCTCCATATAACCATTTAAAACGCTCACTGAGCGACCAGCCTTTTCCAAAAAACCATCTGTGATCGGCATTGTAATGCGATTCTATGGTAATCAGTTCTCCTATTAATCCGTTTTCATAATCCAAACGTTGTTTCTTCATGGGCTCAAAAAAGCGACTGCTTTGCCCTACAAAAACAGATTTACCCGATTTTCCCTGAAGATCAAGAAGTTCCTTTGCGTCTTTTAAATCATCAATAAGTGGCTTTGTACAAACCACATGTTTCCCGTGTTGCAACGCCAGTTTTATATGTTCGGCATGAAGAAAATCGGGAGTATAAACGGCAATGATATCCAGATCGTCGTCATTCAACAAATCATTAAAGTCGGTAGTATAATTTTCGAAGCCGAATTCTTTGGCCCTCAACAAACACATGTCCCGATTGATATCGCAAATAATTTCGAGATCAATCAATGGACTTGCCAAAGCAGCCGAAATGGTGCTTCTCCCCTCTCCCAATCCTACAATTCCAAGCTTCATCATTGTTTTACCTGTATTTATCTGCTATTTTTAATGCCCCTTCAATGTCCTTTTCCGATTTAAAGTCGATATTGATGTGCAAACCCTGGTTCCCCACATTGTCGATCAGCGGTTCCAGTTCGTCGAGTGTTACCCAGTTGGCCATCACCGATTTTCCACCTGCCAGAATCTTTTTATACAAATCGTACCAGCGAGGGTCGCCACCCTGTGGTTCGCCCACACCGGGAGTCCATTGAATAGCATTGATCTCATCAATTTCGAGTAAAGCATCAACGTGCCTCATGGCATCCACTCCGTCGAGGTGATACAGCGTGTAATCAATTTTTTGTGCCTGCTCGCGCAAATACGGCTGGGCAAAACGGCGGAAATCATCTTCTGAAATCATTATCGAAATATCGGATTGCAGCTTGGCTACTTTTCCAGGCCCCCAGATAGAAAAATAACAGAAGGCCATTTCATCGCCTTCGCGAATAATCTCGTAAAGCCGGTCGAACACTTCAAAATACAGATCGTTTACTTTTTGCAACTGTTCTTCCAGAACTTCGGGTTGGAGGAGCATGTCCATTAAAACCGTATCGGTTCCTCGAATACTGGCTAACGTATCCAATCCCTCAATCAAATCAGGACAACCCACAAAATATCGTCCGTGAGAATACTTTTTACACTCTTTTAAAAGATTCTGGTGCAACTGCCACCAACGGTTGTTTTCGTCCAGCTTAATTTCTCCGTCGAAAGCCGCATTTTCTTTAATCCAGATGGTATCTTCACCACCAGCCAGCTCAGCTCCGAGGCACGCCGCCAGCGAACCGGGCCCGAGATGTGTGTTGGCCACCGGTAAAATATCGGCCATAAAAGAGCTTCTCGAAAGCTGATAATGCAGGTTTTTAGCACGCCACTGCGGATCGAACCACTGCTGGTCTAAATCTTTTGCAGGTTCCGGAGCTTTTACCAATTCGTGTGGAACTCCATCTTTTTCGAGGTGTTCCCACATGGTAATTATTAAGCCTTTATTGTTCCACCAATCGATGTATCTTTTTTTCGACTCTTCCCAATTTGTTTTCCAGTTATTCATTTCTTATCTAAATATTCAATTTTACAGATCTATTCTCCGGTTACATCGAGCATCCAGTTATAAAAACTTTCTTTCCACAAAGCAACCGACAAACCATTATCATAAGCCAAACCAAACCCGTGATTTCCGGAATTGTACATATGTAATTCCGATTTGTCCACATTCAATAAAATTTTAGTGAAATAGGTCATCAAATTTTCCACCGGCATTTTCTCGTCGTTGCGAGCAATGGCCATAAACATGGGTGGTAAATTTTTTAACTGATCATCCTTTTTCACGAATCTTTCGGAATTTCCATGATAGATCAATCCGGCAAAATCGGGCATCCAGTCTTTCTTCGTTTTTCCATATTCATCTTGTTTCCGAACCGTAAGACCTTCGGTTAGCCAGCCACCTGCCGAAAAACCAACCATGCCCACTTTTTGTGGATCAAAATCCATTTTACCGGCCAGCGAACGCATGGTAACCACAGCCTGTTGGCCATCCTTTTCAACCTCTTTAAAATAGGCTCCGGTGTCAAATCTTCTTTTCCCATCATCATCACGATGATTCACCCTGTATTTTAACACCAAACAATTAATACCTTTTTTACTCAAATAAAGGGCAATGTCGATACCTTCCTTGTCGAGCCACACGTTGCGCAAACCTCCCCCCGGAGCAATTACCAAGCCGATATGTTTATTCTGTTCCTTATCTGCCGGAAATAACATATAAGTTGGTTCCGACACAAAACTGTAAACCCTGTTCCGGCCACTTAACGACATCGGACTCACCGCCTCTTCAACAAACGATTCATCCTCTGTGTATTTAATCAGGTTATCCTTTATTCCTTCAGGATACAGCGGATACTCGGTATATTGTCCATACACCGACAAACAGGTAACGATAAATACGAATCCTGTTGCAATTATTTTCATTCGGTTTAGTTTTGAAAAAGTTAAGTTCATAATGGTTTATTTATTGGTTGTTTATATCCATAAATCTTTCAGGATACTTGACAGTCCTTTAAAATCATTGTTAACTTCAATACTTTTAGATTGATCAAGATTCATGTCATCCGTACAATTTACAGGAAGCAGATAGAGTGGTATTTTCGTACCCTTTTTCACCCAAACCGGCATTTCATCCAGAGGTGTCTCAAAATTTTTCAGCCACTTATTTCCCTCAGAAATAGTTCCGTCAAAAAGATTCACCCATTCTCCTTCGGGCAGGTAAACATCCCTTTTATTATCGGAGTTCATAACGGGAGCCACCAAAAATTCATCACCGAAATAGTATTGATCATCAATATGCCAGCACATTTTATCATCGGGGTGATGGAAAACCAGTGCACGCAACACCGGGAAACCGGTTTCCGTGGCCCGTTTACTTTGCTCCAGAATGTAAGGAATTAAAGCATAACGCAGCTTCCACCATTTTCTAACAATTTCAGAAATAGCAGGATATTCGTACGGTTCGCGCTTCGATGTTCCGTGATAGCGGATGTGCGACGAGAAAACTCCAAACTGGGTCCAGCGTACGAACAAATCATCGGGAACCACAGAATTCATAAAATCAGGCACACTATGAAATCCCGGAACATCGTGACTCCAGAATGCGAAACCAGATAAACCGAGGTGCAATCCGCCTTTCAGTGATCCCGCCATTCCGTCCCAAGAACAGGCAGCATCGCCGCCCCAATGGAGCGGGTAACGCTGGCAACCGGCCCAGCCGGCGCGCGCCCAAACAATCCCGTCGCCGGTAACTTCTTTCGTAATTTCGTAAGCAGCTTTCTGATACAACAGAGCGTACAAATTATTCAGTTGCTCCGGTTTCATCGAATGGTAATCAGCATCCATGTGAATGTCTTCGCCGAAATCGGTTTTGATACAAACCACACCCATATCGAGCAAATTCTTCAGCAAATTTTTATACCACTCCACAGCCTTTGAATAGGTAAAATCGATGGTTCCGGCATAGTCAAGTGCACTGAAATTAGATCCACCTGCCTGTTTCACCTCACGAGGTTTGCTGATGTAGTTATTTGTTTGGGCTTCTTCCAATTGTTCAGCCTCGGCAGCCACGTACGGCATTTGCCAAAGGCTTACGCGGTATCCGTTTCCTTTTAATTTTGAAATAAATCCCTGTGGATCGGGAAAACGTTCCGGATTAAATTTCCACTCGCAAAGCCAGTCGGTGCGGAACCAACCGGTATCCAAATGAATCACATCGCACGGATAATCTTCACGTCGCAAACGGTCGCAAATTTCTTCTACCTCTTCAGCAGAAAAATAAGTCATACGGCTCATCCAGGTTCCAAAACTCCAGAGTGGAGGCATGGTAGGAAAACCGGTTACTTTGCGGTAATTATTTAAAATTTCTTCGGGTGAATCGCCACCGAATAAAAACACATCCAGTTGTGGTTCTTCTGCAAGAATCTGGGCTGAACGACTGGAATGGTCGGCCAGTGAAAATTTCGAGTAAGCCGAAGTATGTAGAAAACATCCATACATTTTACTTGAAATGTAGAAGGGAACATTTTTATAGGTTCTCCGGTTGTTCACTCCCTGCCCGTCCTGGTTTTTCAGTTGAAAGGTTTGTCCAGCCAGGTCCATTTTAGTAAAACGCTCACCTGTTCCCGAGAAAACCTCATTGGCCTCTGCATGAAACGATAAAGTTGTACGGTCAATCTCTCCTTCCTTTTCAACAAAAGCAAGAGCAAAGGCATCGTGTCGTGCCGGAAAAAACTGGTCGTAAGCACTTACTTTAATTTCGTTTTCGCCATCCGGGAAAAACGAAGCCACCAGGGTTTCTTCGGGAGGAGGAAGTAATTCGCTCCAAAAATCGATTTCTATTTCCCCGAACCCAAAAACGGCCTTTTTAATACCCGTTGAGTCAAGAACCAGCCACTCGTCCTTCTTCTTTTCAATATGCAGGGGATTCTTTTTTAGATCGCTATGCCATTGCAACATTTCCGAATCCAACATGGTTGCGCCTTCGAATCCAATGGCAACACGCATAATTTTTTCGCCGTAAGCACGCAGTCGCAATTGATATTCTTTCCTTTCAACAGTTGTATCCGGAACAATATCAGTTCCCGGTTTTTGTTTCTGAAAAGGAATGATAAGCACCACGTCGCCATTCTCAACCGCGGCAGAAGTTGGCTTACATGCTCTCCAAAGTGATTCCTGTTCCGGAAATTCCGGATTAAAATCGAGGAAATCGTATAATTGGTAGTTTGTTCGTTTCATATTTTAAAAAGATGGAAGCCCGAAGACGGGAGTCCGAAGTATTCATTTATTTATCTAATTCTCAGTTATTATTTCAATATTATCCGATTTCAATCCCGAAGAAATCGCTTTTAAATGTATCGTTCCTACTTCACCATTCGATTGAAGGATAGCCAGACACACACCATTATAAGCCTTGCGATAACTGGCCTTAAAAGGCTCATGGCTGGCCTGATATCCATTGTCCACACCCGCGATAAAACCGGGGCCGTTTACTTCAAAATTAATCAGGTGATCAGCATCGGGCACCAAAGTCCCGTTCTCATCTGTTATTTTTACAGTAATGAACAAAAGGTCTTTACCGTCAGCTTTAATTTTTCTTCTGTCAGTCATCAACTCAACTTTAGCAGGTTTACCAGCAGTCCTGATTTCTTTTTCGAGAACCACGTCCCCGCCTTTTCGGGATACCACTTTTATCGCTCCGGGCTTAAACTTCACGCGCCACATTACATGGTATTTCCCATCTATTTTCGACTGAACGCCTTGCGACTCACCATTCACAAAAAGCTCCACCTCATCGGCATTGTTGTAGTAGGCCCAAACATCAACATCCTGACCTTTTTCCCAGTTCCAGTGAGGGAATAAATGCAACACCGGTTCATTGGTCCACAAACTCTTGTAAAGATAATATGCATCCTTCGGGAAACCGGCCAAATCGATAATGCCGTAATACGAACTGCGCGCCGGCCACGGATAAGGAACAGGTTCTCCCAAATAATCAAAACCTGACCAGATAAACATCCCTGCAATGAAATCATTCTGTGAAACCACTTTCCATGTATCTTCGTGAGTAGATCCCCAATACGCGTATACGTGGTCGTAAGCAGAAACCGTGAAATCGGGATTTCCATCGAACTCGGCATTAAAAGCAGGTGGCCACAAACGGTTGCTGTCAGAAGGCATATCGTAATGTCCGCGGGTTGAAAGCGCCGACATATTTTCGGATGCCAGCATTTTTTCGCCCGGAAAATTTTTCGGGAAATCGAGATATTCTTTGTGCTTGTAATTGAAACTGATTAAATCGAGCGCTTTTGACTGGTAAATGAAATTTTTCGCAGGATCCTGCTCAGTAAGTGCACAGGTGACCGGGCGGGTAGTATCGAGGGCTTTTACAATGTCGACCAGTTCTTTTGCGATGGTAATTCCGGTGCTGTCGAACTGCTCCCTGATTTCATTCCCGATGGACCACATAATTACGGATGGATGGTTCCGGTCGCGGAGCACCATAGCTTCCAGGTCGCGTTTGTGCCACTCCTCCCAAAAAAGGTGGTAATCGTATTTATTTTTCTTTTTTGCCCACATGTCAAAGGCCTCATCCATAACCAGGAAACCCATTTTATCACACAAATCGAGCATCTCGCGGGCAGGAGGATTGTGCGCCATACGAATGGCATTTACACCCATCGCCTTGTAAATTTCAAGCTGGCGCTCCATGGCACGCACATTTACTGCTGCTCCCAAAGCGCCCATATCGTGATGGTGGTTTACACCATGTATTTTCAGTGATTTCCCATTCAAAAAAAACCCTTTTTCTGAATCAAAATGAAAGGTACGGATACCAAAAGTGGTTTCGAAATTATCCACCAGAATCCCGTTTTCGAAAACCCAACTTTTTGCGGTGTAAAGATTGGGCGTTTCCACCGACCAAAGTTCCGGCTGGGTAAGCTCAAAGTTTTGCTGAATCATTACTTTCCCTTCAGAACTGACAGTGGCAACAACATTTCCCTTCTGATTAAAAATTTCCGTTTTAACCAGAACTGGCACATCCGTTTCTGATTCAATGTTGATTTCCAGTTGAACCAGTGCTTCACGCTCTGAAACTTCAGGAGTGGTAATAAAAACGCCCCAATGTGAAATATGTGTTTTATTCGTTTTCACCAGATGCACATTCCGGTAAATGCCAGAGCCGGTATACCAGCGTGAGTTGGGTTGAAGCGAATTGTCAGCTTTTACTGCCAGTACATTTACCTCATTTCCAAAATGTAAATACGGAGTTAGTTCGTACTGAAATGCGCTGTAACCATAAGGACGTTTGCCCAGGTGGTGCCCGTTAATCCAAACTTCGCTATTTTGATAAATACCATCGAATTCAATGGCAATAAATTTTGCTGAATCAGTGGCCGGTAAAGTAAATGATTTGCGGTACCAGCCGAAACCACCCGGCAGCGCTCCTCCTGCATTTCCGGCAGGGTGTTCGTCGCTGAATTCGCCTTCGATACTCCAATCGTGTGGCAGGTTGAGTTCCCTCCATTCCGAAACATCATAATCCGTTTGAAAAGCCAGCGAATCATCTCCTAAAAGAAATTTCCAGTTGGCATTAAAATCGTTTGTTATCCTGACAGGTTCCTTTTTTGAACAAGCCGCCAACAATAACAAACCAAAAACAACAATTATAAGTCGATTCATCTGAGTTACTCTTTATTATTGTCCTCGAATTTCTCTAATTACACGAATTTTATTCTTTTACTTTGTGACCCTTTATCGTTTTCTTTCTTTTCCCTCTTTCGTGTAATTCACGCAATTCGTGGATATTTTACTTTTCAAATCGCGGACAACTTTATTTAATTTCCGACTCTTCGGTTGAGTTAAACGTGAGGGTACTTTTTCCCAAATCTTTTGACGTGGCCAAAGCAATTCCCCTGTTTCCCAACTTATCCACCGCATTATAAAAATGGTAAACCACTCCGTCGTGTTTAATAACATAAGCTTTGTGTGCGAAAAGGTTGTCGTACGATTCTGAAGGTTCGATCAAACGCGGCCCTGTCCACTCGGTCCAATTTACCAAATCGTAGGAACAATAAAAACTGTTGTAAACAACCGTTTTTCCGTCGGGCCAGTTGGCTCTGAAAAAGAACATTACATAAACATCGCCGATTTTCTGAATAACGGCATCGCCCGAAATTCCTTTATGATGATTTACAAGCGGCTCGTTGCCAAAACGCTTCCAGTTTACCATATCGTCGGAAACAGCCATGCTGATTCGCTCGGCTCCGCGATCGGGATTAATGCTGTCGCCACGCGCGTTGTAATACATTACAAAACGGTGTCCGGTTAATTGCTCTTTATCTTCAATTACACAACTTTTGTACATCGTACTATTGTCGTACCAGCGGGCGTCTTCATCTTTCGAAGTTAAAACCGGATGACCAATTCGCTGCCAATCGTGCACGGTTGCAGGATCGTCCTCGGTAAAAGCCATACTAATCGATAATAAACCTTTTTCGTAGCCCTGCGAGTTTCCGCCAAAATAGCTCATCCAGAATTTCCCGTCGAACTGGTTAACAGAAGGAGTTTCGCCCCAATTGTAATCGATTAAAGAAATGTATCCGGCCTTTTGATTCGAATCCCAGTCGGTTGTATCGGTAAACTGCATAATTTTTCCTTTGGTCATCCAATCGAGCAAATTATCGCTTTCTGCCAGCCAGGTTTCATAACCTCTTCCGTCGAACACAATGTAGGTCATCACCCATTTATTGTCTTTTCTGAAAATAGTGGGGCAATCCATTTTAAACTCCTTGCTTTCGGGCACCATAACCAAGCCGTATTTATAAGGAGTTTTAACCTCCTCGTAAATCTTCTGCATGGTTTCCTCAGAAACAGTTTCAGGTAATTTGTCTTTTTCTGTTGAACAGGAAGTAAACAAAGAGAAAACCATCAATATCAAATAAAATATCTTCATCATTCAAATTTTAACTTTTTAAGGCGATAACCTGGTAATCAGGAACCAAAATCTTTAAAACCATCCAGCACAATAAATACGATACGCTGGCAATAGCAAATACTGCATAGTAACTTTCCGTATGTTCAAGGATTAAACCAACTGCCGCTGAAAAAAGCACACCGCCAATAGCACCGGCAAAACCGGATAACCCAACCACTGATCCGACTGCACTTTTCGGGAAAATATCAGAAACAATGGTAAAAATATTTGCCGCATACCCCTGGTGAGCAAAAGTGGCCATGGCAATTAATCCAACTGCAATCCACATATTCGAAGTTTCTGATGCAAAGAAGATAGGAACCACCAGCAATGCCATATACAAAATCGTACGTTTACGGGCAGCCACGGGGCTCTTTCCTTTGCGAATCATTCTCGACGAAATCCAACCGCCTAGTACAGATCCTCCTATGGAAACGAGATAAATAATAATTAGCGGCAACCCGATATTTGTTAAATCGATACCATAATTTGTATTCAGGAATTTGGGTAACCAGTATAAAAAGAACCACCAAATGGGATCTGTTAAAAACCGGGCAAGGCAAATCCCAAGGGTCTGTTTATGCCCGATAATACTTTTCCATGACATGGCTTTTCCCACCGGTTCTTCGCCGTCCTGTAAAATATATTTACGCTCTTTCTCACTTAGCTTATTGTTTAACTCTGGTCTTTTATAAAACAATACCCAGAAAATAAGCCAGATAAAACCTACAGCTCCGGTACTGATAAATGCCCATTTCCAACCCCAAGTCAGAGCAATAGCAGGAATAAGCAAGGGCGTTAAAATAGCACCCACATTGGGTCCTGAATTAAAAATTCCTGTTGCCAGCGCCCTTTCTTTTTTAGGAAACCACTCGGCCACCGTTTTCACCGATGCCGGAAAATTAGCCGATTCACCCAATCCCAGTGCAAACCTGGAGGCTGCAAAACCAATTACACTGCGGGCAGCAGCATGAGCCATACCAGCAATACTCCAGAGCACAATAGCAATGGAAAAACCACGTTTGGTACCAATCCTGTCGAGGATGGTTCCTGTTGTAACAAGACCAATAGCGTATGCCAGCTGAAAGGCCGTTATAATAAAACCATAATCGGATTCCGACCAGTTAAAAATCTTTTGTAATTCGGGAGCAAGAATTCCAAGTACCTGTCGGTCGACATAGTTTATGGTTGTAGCAAAAAAGAGCAGTACCACAATACGCCACCTGTAGTTCCCAATCTTTTCTTTTTTGCCTGTATTCATCCTGAAAATTTCAATTAAACACAAATCATTTACCCGGTAATCATTTCCATAAAAGTCATCATCTCTGTTCTTAAGAAAATGGGAAAGATATCGAATTCAACTTCAACACCTTTCCATTTTCAACTAACTAATTAAAAACTAATAGATTACTAATAAAAGAGCCAATCAACAGGTACTCCTTCGTTTTTATCAGAAATACCTGCATCGTGCATTTTTATATCGTTATTACCATCAATAAATCCAAGTATTAGTACGCGGCCATTGCCCAGTTTCAATTCATTTTCGCCTGCTTCGTAGTGGTAGGTATAAATGTTTACAGGATACAATCCGTTAAAACGCAGCGCATTGGCAATTTTAATATCTGCCTGACCACGGTCGTTTGCAGCGGCATTTGTTTCAAGTGTCGGCGGACGTAAAACGGTATAGCTATTCGTATTAAAATAGCCCACTACAACCTTAACCGGTTTTTCGTTTTTAAAGTGCAGAACGGTTCCTTCCTCCTGCTGCTTTTTATCTTCAAATTGAATCCCTGTCAACAGTTTCAATTCTTCTGCGGCTTCTTCAATAAGATAGTTGTTATCAGCATAGGCTTTTTGTCCGGGAATAACGGAATATGTTTTTAGTCCTTTGTTTAATACTTTCACCGTTGCAGGTTGTAAAACAGGTGTTTCAAATCCTTTGCCTTCCCCGGATTTCAGTGTTCCCAAATTTCGTTTAAAATTATCCAGCTCGGTTTGGTAATGAACAAGCATTTCAGCCCAGGTTTTGTTGGTACCATCGCGGCCAGTAATTGGAATCCGACGCTGCTGGGTTTGCATGCTGTTGGCATACAAATAAGTATCTTCAGTTAGTGTTACCAAACCTTTCCAATATTCCACACTCTTTTCGAGGTAGGGAACTGCTTTTTCCAAATCGGTCACATCGTTTGAGTATTTATATCGCAACACCCACATGGCAGCATTCACTTTTTCATAAAAGAAATTGGCGAAAGCATTATAACAATACACATCATTTTTCAGGCGATTGAATTCATCCGTATTTTGGGTTACGTACACAGCTGCCCTGTCGATGGCCTCAACAGCCAGGCGTCCGTGTTCTTTGGTTTCATCGATAATCTGGGGAGGAAGTTCGCCTTTGTGTTTTTCACCGTTCGATTCTTTCCGTATATAATCAACAAGAATTTCACCTTCCGGACCATTTGATGTATAAAAATTACTGTACACATTCCATTTATGTGGATTTACCAATTGACTCATAAACATTCCCAGCAAAAGCGTTTGCCGGTTACCATCAGAAATACCAAAACGGCGCAGGAGCTTTGGAGCAATCTCTCCGGTTTGTTCATAGGCTTCAAGAATGTCTACACCACCTTGTTTGCATCCGTAAAAATCGTCCAGTTGATTGGTCCAGAATTTAACTTCTTCACCCCGGTCGCGGCGGCAATTCCAGGCATATCTTCCCCAGGCTTTATACCAAATCCAGTCGCGGTCGATTTGCCGGGTTCGCGGATTAGTTTTATCTGCGGTATAAGGCCAGTCCCAATAGGAAGTTTGCGGATAAAGGTGCAAGCCATTGGCACCCTGAATATCGTGCATGGCCTGTGTACTTTTTTGAATAAAATCGGGTGAGCCGTAACGAAAAGGTTCGAGGTTGGCCAAAATATGTACATTGGCAATGTGCACCGATCCCAGTCGACTCAGACTTTGCGGAATACTTTCCCACGAATCACGCGGTTCGTAGGTAGTAAGCGACTCGCCATTGTATTTCGACATAGTGTACAAATTCTTATATACCGGAAGAGCAGCTTTCATTACTTTCTCTCCGTCGGTATCGTGGGCACGAAGCACAATGGGCGGTTCTTCTGAAACGCCTAGTTTTTCAAGACCATCTTTTACCCCGGGAATAATGGTTTTGGTGAACCAATCCACATCATCATCGATGCTATTCATTGCCTCGCCCAAACAAACCAACAAACCTACATTGGGATATTTTTCGATAAAAGCAGCCACCGATTTCTGCGTATAATCAGCAATAAGAGGCATAATCGGACGTCCCCGATCCTGTGTTTTAATATGGTGCTGCTCGGCAAATGGTTTCGAAACGATAATATTATAAAACATTTGAATTACCCAGATTCCACGTTTATTTGCTTCTTCAGTAAGAAAACCGAACATCTCCTCGTTCAGCTTAAAGGTTTCCTCATCCACTTCCACTGCGTAAGGATAATCGTCGAGTTTTACCAGTGAGGCAAAAGGATGGCCATTCCACAAGTAGAGAGAATTATAACGGTTTTCTACCATCATATCGAGGTATTCAATCCACTGTTCCTTATCGTAAAACCAAGGGAAGTTTTCAGGAGTATACGGATATTCGTAAACATGGCGACCGGGCAAATATTCCGTCTTTTGTAACCCAATACAAGTTCCGCGCAATACCATTTCCGGTTGATCAATCTTTGAAAAATCCTCAGGCAATTTTCCTGCTTGTTTTATTTGATCGCACAATTCCTGACACCCGTACAACGTTCCGCTAGCATCGGCTCCTGCTACGATAATAGTATTGCCATTTGATTTTATAGAAAATCCTTCTTTATTCTCGTTACCCTGTAACCAATCGAAACCTTTTAAAAGACTGCTTTTGTTTTCTCCAACAATCAACACCTTGTTTTTTGCGTCACCAGGCATGACATCTGATCTTTCAACCACATAACCTGACTCGTTAAGGGCAGCTTCCAGTTTATCAACACCAAACTCAATCCTGACATGACTGTCCGGTTCATTTACAAGAATAATTTTCTCCTTGCTGCACGATACTAAAATGATTGATAATGAAAAAACAAGATAAATAAAAAGCTTTCGGTTTGATTTTTCCAGGTTCATAATACTCCAAATTAGGATTACAAATATAGGAATATAAATGATAACGTTTACATTCTTTATAAGCTTTATTAATCAATACTTTCAGATTTAAATCAATTCCAATTAATGCAAACGTTTTTACAACAATTTCACCACCTTGTAACTATATGGTTCATTCCTCTCAACTGGTCGAGAATCACCCCAAACTATTTTTGAAGAAAATCGAAATACAGGGTCATTCTTTTACACCGGGTTCGCCAATCGTCGTAAGGTCCAAAATCGAAAAACATATTCTTTTTCCCTGACGGCCCCATATTCCAGGAGTCGTTGGTTTTACTTCCCATTGCTGAAATTCCCTGCATAAATGAAATATCTCCTGACGGGAAAGGAGGTGCCAGTCTTCGGTCATAATCTTCGGGCTGATCAGGTGTAAATAACCTGAGAAACACATCTTCGGATGCCGAAGCCACCAAAAACGACTGTTCCTTACTTTCAATCTCTGCCCAGTATAAATTGGCGTGATATCCTTTAAACTCTGGATAAATTACGGGCGGAATCCCGGTCATTGTTTTGTTGTAATCTTTCTGATGAATACCAAGCTCAACCCCCTGTGTTCGGTTTTTCCAAACACGATAAGGTCCATGCCCCATCCATTTTACACCTTTCACCAACTCTTCAGGATAAGAAAAATTCACACCCATATAATCAAAAGGTACATCGTAAACCTCAGGAAGGTAAGCAATATCAAGTTTCACCCAGCCCGAAGGAAAGAAAGTCCAGGCAAACTCTTTCATTCTCGATTCCTTCTCAAAAGAGCAGGTTATTACCAGAGAATCACCTTCTTCACGGATCTCGACATCTTTAAAAATTGTTTTCCCGGCGCAAATTACCGGGCCGTTATTAAATGGGATTTCACCTTTTGTATTCGTCACTTTTTTGAGTAAACCATCTTTTTTGCCAATCTCAAAACGCAAATCGCCAGCCTTCACCTCATACACCGAATCGCGCTCCTCAAGTGTTACTGCATCCCCGTTTTCTGATTCTGCCATCAATTCACTCACCACTTTATCGGGCAACGAAACCGGCCAGCTCCAGGTATACAGTTCCTTTTCGTAACGATCCGATGCAGTGACATACAACACATCGTAAGTTTGCCAATCTTCAGGCAAATTCAGATTTATAAATCCTTTTTGACTAGGAGCAACATTGGGCGCTTCACAAGTACCTGCCAATACTTTTTGTTTCTTTTGCCCATCAGGTGTTGGCAATTTTGTCAACTTCCAGGCAAACGAACATTCATTCAGATTGGTGTATAAATATCGATTTTCGAGATAAAGTTTTCCGTCGAATTGGGCAGTCAGATTTCGATCTTCAAATTGCACCGGAGACCAAATTTCTTTGATAGCAAAATAACTGCCCTCCTTTTCGTGAAATGGCCCCATAATCCCGTCGGCGCCTTTTGAATTATATGTATCCAGCTCACCATCTTTATCCACACGAACTACACCCTGATCTGCAAAATCCCATATAAAACCACCGGCAGCCACTGGAGTTTTCCAAATCTGCTCCCAGTAATCGTTGAGCGCCGCGCCCTGTCCGCCATCATGCATGCCATGCAAAAACTCGGATGGCATCACAATTTCACGGCCGTGCCAGAACGTTCCCATTCCGTAATCATAACCACGGTAATGCTCGGTTGAAAAGCCGTTAAAGGTTTGCCAGGGCTGAATCACTTCTCTTTTTTGAATATCATATTGAGCATACAAAGGCAGAAGATCGTAATTGTGCCCGCCTTCGTTTCCATTATCCCAGATTATGATTGACGGGTGATTCTCATCGCGGATTACCATTTCTTCAACCAACTTACTGCCTACTTCCGTGTCATACGCATCGTGCCAGCCTGTTAGCTCGTCAAGTACAAAAAGCCCAAGCGAATCGCACACATCCAAAAAGTGCGAATCTGGTGGATAGTGTGACATTCGCACTCCATTCATGTTCATACTTTTAATGGTATTTACATCTTCAATACTTCTGTTTTTGCTCGAAGCGCGACCAGTTGTTGGCCAGAAAGTATGCCGGTTTACTCCTTTAATTTTTATTTTTACCCCGTTTATATAAATGCCGTCGCGTTTGCGCACATCAATAGTTCTAAAACCAAAACGTTCCACAAATTCATGAACGACCTTGCCCTTTTCTATCAGATAAAACTTTACATTATACAAATTGGGATATTCGGGATTCCATGTTTTAATGCCTTCGATTTTAGAATTCAGAAGGACAAATTTTTCTCCTTTTTCCAAATCAACTGAAAAACTCTTCCCAACAGGATCTCCATCCAATGAAAACACCTGCGCTTTTAACTGATCGGCTGATTTAATATTATTCAGGAAAACCTCAGATACGAAATTACCGTCGGCTTTGGCATCAATGGCAACCCGATGAATATTTTCTAGTGGTTTCACTTCCAGCCAAACGGGGCGAAAAATGCCGCCAAAAATCCAAAAATCAGCATAGCGTTCTGCTTTGTTTACCGACTCATTAGAAGAATGCTTATCCACTTTTACCTCCAAAACATTCTGCTTTCCAAATTTCAGTAACGACGAAATATTGTATCGGAAACGATAAAACGAGCCCTGATGCACGGGACCTGCCAATTTTCCATTGACTTTCACTTCCGTATCAGTCATGGAGCCATCGAAAACAATCTCCACCTGCTTCCCTTTCCAATCGGCTGGCACATCGAATTCATATTTATACAAACCCGACTCCTTACCTCGCTCCTCATCTTTTGCGTGACCGTAATTGTATTTTCCAAATCCCTGCAATTCCCAGTTCGACGGCACAGGAATGGTGGTCCACTGACCTGAATTCATTCCATCGGTGCAGAAAAACTGCCAGTCAACAGTATTATCGCTTCCCGTTCCGGATAAATATACTTTTTGAGTAGACTGGGCAAATAAACTACCTACCACACTCAAAAACAACACACTCCCAAAAATTAGTTTTATCGTTTTAGTCATCATTTAATTTATTTAGCTAAATAAGTTCCCGCCATGATAAATACAGTCACAAATATAGAAATTAATGTTAACGTTTACACTCTTTTAAACTCTATATATCAAGGCTTTTAAAAATCAAATTTATTTTAATAATGCAAACGATTTTTTGCAAACAAGAACAAATAAGTTTAGATTTGCCAAAAACACCGTAAGTCATATTTTCGAAATAATACACGAAACAAAATATATAATTACAAAAGGAAAAGTTCAAAAAAACAAAAATATACGCAAAACAACGAAAGAAAACATAAATTATCGCAAATTTTTCCAAGGATTTTACAATTTTACTCATTAGATTTGCGAAATTGAACATCTTACTGAACCGTATTTAAAAAGACAATTAATAACTAATACCGATAATTATAATGAATTCAAACCAAAAACAAGTAGCAAAATCGAGCGTCATAGAACGACTCGATGCACTCTACGAATACGACAGGGAACCGGTGTCGGAAAAAAAACTACATGGCTGGAAAACCTACATTGCCATGTTTGCCGGCGAACACGTTGCAGGTACCGAATTTGTGCTGGGTCCCTTAATGGTAATGCACGGTGTTTCGGCAAAAGACTTTTTATGGGGCCTCCTGGTGGGTAACATTATGGCTGTTTTGAGTTGGGCCTTTTTAACTTCTCCCATTGCCGTAAAAACACGTTTAACCATTTACTGGCAGATAAAAAAAATTATCGGGCCTTACCTTACTATAGCATGGAGTGCTCTTTACGCATTCGTATTATGCCTGATGGCCGGAGCAATGGTAAATGTTGCCGTAACCTCCATTTCAATACCATTTGGAATACCAAATCCAAACTTTGTTGCAGGGGAACTTTTCCCTACAATGCCATGGATAATTATTGCCGTAATTGTCGGTACAGTTATTTCGTTACTGGCTGTTCTGGGATTTGAAAAAATAGCTCAGTTCTCAAAAATATGTGCACCGTGGATGGTTCTTGTATTTTTTGCTTCAGGAATTGCGATTCTTGCCAAACTGAAAGCAGCTGCTCCAAGTGAAGGTTTCTGGGAAATTCTGAGCACTAGAATATTTACGGGTGAGCCCATCGGCAACAACTCAAAATACACCTTTTGGCACGTGGCCGGATTTGCCTGGCTTTGCAATGCGCACCAGCATTTAGGCATGTCGGACGTAACTATTTTCCGTTATGCAAAAAAATGGACTCAGGGATTTGCATCGGCATTCGGAATGTTTATTGGCCATTTTGGTGCCTGGATTGCTTCGGGTATTTTATGCGCCGCGTATTTATCTGAAGGTTTTACAAACCCACAACCCGGTACCATTGCTTTGTACGGAGCCGGTTTTGCAGGAGCGGTTGCGGTTGTTATTGCAGGATGGACCACTGCCAATCCAACTTTGTACAGAGCAGGATTAGCTATCCAGGTAGTCACTCCTAACTGGAAACGATGGAAAGTAACATTTGCTGCCGGTTTATTCATGATTATTACCGCTTGTATTCCGGCAATAAATGCCAATCTCGACAGGATTGTAACCTATTACAGTTTATTTTTTGTACCAATGGGAGCCTTTATTATAATTGATGTATGGCTTTTCCCAAAAATGGGATTAGTGAGTGATTTTACTGAAAAGTCAGGGAAGACATTTAGCTGGCCATCGGCTATTGCATGGATTGCTCCGTTTCTCATCTCAATGTTCATGTATGGAAAAGACAACTTTGGCTTTTTGCAACGAATGACAGAAGGAAATCTTCCGTCCTGGCTACAAAATATTAAACTGGATATTACCTTTTTAGTGGGGCCGGAATGGCTAATTGCAGCTATTTTCTATCTGCTATTCAGTTATATTCAGCAAAAAATGAAATCAAATATTCAACTTATTAAGGAAGGAGGCCTGGCATGAAAAAGGTATTAATAATTATCTCGTACATCGGACTGGCTTGCACAATTCTGCCATCAATTCTGGTTTTAAAAGGTGTTTTTACACTTCAGAATCACTTTTGGATGATGGGAATCGGCATGGTGCTTTGGTTTGGCACGGCCCCATTCTGGATGAAAAGCAAGTCGCTGGACGAAGCTGAGTAAGAAAGCTGGACGGAAGAAAAAAGATTAAATTCTTCAGACTTCAAGCTCCAGTCCTCGGGCATGAATTATAAATTTATACAAACGAAATATCAGACTGTGTTTAAAATTTCTGAATTAGTAAGCGAATACCATAGAAATCCCATTGGAATCGATATTGATTCTCCACGGTTGAGCTGGAAACTGGTGTGCGACGAAAATAACATTCTTCAAACCGGCTATCGCATCAAATGTGCGGCTTCGGAAGACGATCTTTTGGAAGAAAAAAACCTGCTTTGGGATTCGGGGAAAGTTGAATCGGATCAATCAATTCATCAAAAATACAAGGGAACTGCACTTAAGTCGGGACAACGTGTTTACTGGCAGGTGAAAGCCTGGAATAATCTGAATCAGGAGTCAGACTGGAGTGCCCCTTCTTTTTGGGAAACCGGGCTGCTAAATAAATCGGACTGGCAGGCCAAATGGATCGAACCCGATTTAGATGAAGACCTTACCAAGTCGAATCCCTGCCCTCTCCTTCGAAAAGAATTTGAGGTAAATAAAGAAATTAAAACAGCCCGTGTTTACATTACATCTCACGGTTTATACCAGTTGAATCTGAACGGCAAAAAAGTGGGCGACCAGGAATTTACTCCGGGATGGACCACCTACCACAAACGACTCCAGTATCAGGTTTACGATGTAACCAACCAAATTTCGGAAGGAAATAATGCCTTTGGCGTAATTCTGGGAGATGGCTGGTACCGCGGTTTTTTCGGATGGCAGGGCAAAAAAAATCATTACGGAGAAAAAACAGCGCTGTTGCTCCAACTGAAAATAACCTTTGCCGATGGGAGCACAGAAACCATCATCAGCGACCAAAGCTGGAAATCTGCCACCGGAGCTATTCTCGAATCAGAAATTTATCACGGCGAAGTGTACGATGCCCGACTGGAAAAAAACGGATGGAATTTGCCGGGTTATAACGACGACAACTGGACTGCTGTAATTGAAAAAGATTACGACTTCGAAAATCTTGTTTCTTCGGTAGGCGAAAAAGTAAAGGTGACTAAAGAACTGAAACCCATTGAAAAAATAATCACACCAAAAGGTGAAACGGTTCTCGACTTTGGACAAAACATGGTAGGCAGAATTCATTTTAGTATGAAAGGGAAACCGGGTGAAAAGATTTCCATTTACCATGCCGAGGTGCTTGACAAAGAAGGTAATTTTTACACCACCAACCTGCGCCCGGCTAAACAACGCATCGAATATATTTTTAAAGGTGAAGAAACGGAAACATACCAACCTCATTTTACCTTTATGGGCTTCCGCTACATCAAAATTGAAGATTATTCAGGCGAAATAAACCCCGATGATTTTACGGGAGAAGTGATTCACTCCGACATGGAATTTACCGGAACTTTCGAATGTTCTGACGAAAGAATTAACCGGCTGCAACAAAATATTCAGTGGGGTTTGCGCGGTAATTTCCTCGATGTACCCACCGACTGTCCGCAGCGCGACGAACGCTTGGGCTGGACCGGCGATGCCCAGGTATTTGCACCAACGGCTTGCTTCAATACCAAAGCAGCTCCGTTTTTCACCAAATGGTTAAAAGACGTGGAGCTGGAACAACGCGAAGATGGCAGTGTACCTTGGGTGGTTCCCAACCTTGCGAAAGACGGAGGAGGCACGGGCTGGTCTGACGGATTTGGTGCAACTGGCTGGGCCGATGTGGCCACGGTAATTCCGTGGGTGATGTACCAGGCCTACGGCGACACCGAAATCCTGAAAACGCAGCACAATTCCATGAAGGCCTGGGAAGAATACATGATTCGGGAAGCAGGCGACAGCTACCTTTTTAACACCGGATTTCATTTCGGCGACTGGCTTTCGTTTGCCGAGTATTCCAGTTATATTTACAATGCGCCCGACTATGGTTTTGCAGGGGCTCACACCGAAAAAGACCTGATTGCAACGGCCTATTTTTATTACTCAACAAACATACTTTCGCAGACTGCAAAAATACTGGGCAACGAAGAAGACGCAGATAAATATGCATCGCTTCTGCCCAAAATAAAAGAGGCTTTCAGAAATGAATTTATTACGCCCAACGGACGACTGCTTTCCAATACACAAACGGCATATTCGCTGGCACTTGTATTTGGGTTGATTCCTGATGAATACCTCGAAACCACAACAGACCTTCTGGCAAAAAATGTGGAACATTTCCAACATCTAACTACCGGATTTCTGGGAACACCGGTTTTATGCGAAGCGCTTTCTCAATCTGGCCGCAGCGATCTGGCTTACAAATTGCTTTTCAATACAAAATATCCTTCGTGGTTGTATGCAATAACCATGGGCGCCACAACGATTTGGGAGCGTTGGGACGGTATTAAGCCCGACGGTACTTTTCAGGACGAAGGCATGAATTCTTTCAATCATTATGCATACGGTGCCATCGGGAACTGGATTTACACAAGAGTCGCAGGAATTCAATCTGATGTAAATGAACCGGGCTATAAAAAGATTATAATTAAACCTGAGTTGACCGATAAACTTGAATTTGCCAAAGCCACTTTGAACTCCATGTACGGAATCATCGAATCGGGCTGGAAAAGGGAAAACAATATAATCAAACTACAAGTGACTATTCCTCCCAATACAACTGCCAAAATCTACATTCCTCAAAACGATAAAAATTACACGTTACAGGAAGTTGGATCAGGCACCTATGAATTTGAAGTAAAAACAGACTAACATGAAACGAGTTTTTTTAGGCATTACTTTGATTTTTTTCCTGTTTGCAGGTAAAGTTTCAGCACAGGAAAAAGCACTCACCAATACAGCAAACAGCGAATTTGCCAAATTAAAAAGCACCAATATTGGAGACGTGCACTGGACGGGCGGTTTTTGGGCTGAACGTTTTGAAGTGTGTAAAAATTCGATGGTGCCTCACATGATGGGCTGCTACCTGGATGACGAAATTAGTCATGCCTATAAAAACTTTGAAATTGCTGCAGGTTTGGATACCGGTTCGCATGTGGGTCCTCCGTTTCATGACGGCGATTTTTACAAAATGCTGGAAGCTGAAATTATGGTTTATGCCATCACCAACGACACAAAACAGGAGAAACAGATCGACGAAATTATTACAATGATCGGGAAAGCACAAAGGGAAGACGGTTACATCCACACGCCAACTTCGATCAAAGAAATGCAAAATCCCGATGTAAAACATGAATTCAACGAGCGCCTCGATTTTGAAACCTACAACATGGGGCATTTAATGACCGCTGCCTGCATTCATTATCGAATTACAGGAGAAAAAACATTGTTAAATATCGCCATAAAAGCCACTGACTTTCTGTACAATTTCTACAAAACGGCAACTGCCGAACTGGCCAGAAATGCTATTTGCCCCTCGCATTACATGGGAGTTGTTGAGATGTACCGCACCACTAAAAAACCCGAATACCTGGAACTTGCAAAAAGCCTGATCGAAATCAGGAGCATGGTTGAAAACGGCACCGACCACAATCAAGATCGCATTCCGTTCAAGCAACAAACCAAAGCACAGGGACATGCCGTGCGCGCCAATTATTTATACGCCGGAGTTGCCGATGTTTATGCTGAAACCGGTGAAGACTCGTTGATGATTGCCCTAAAAAATATCTGGCACGACCTGGTGGAACGAAAAATGTATATTACAGGCGCCTGCGGCGCATTATACGACGGTGTTTCGCCCAACGGCACCACCTACGATCAACCGTCGATTCAGCAGGTACACCAGGCTTACGGCGAAGATTATGAGTTGCCCAACACCACAGCGCACAACGAATCGTGCGCCAATATCGGGAATCTTTTATGGAATTGGAGGATGTTACAGGTAACCGGTGATGCAGCTTATGCCGACATTATGGAAACGGTGATGTACAACAGTCTGCTGGCCGGAGTGAGCCTCGATGGCAAAGGATATTTTTATACCAACCCTTTGCGTGTGGCACATGAAATTAGCGACGATTTACGCTGGTCGAAAGACCGCGAACCATACATCAGTTATTGTAACTGCTGCCCGCCCAATACTATTCGTACGATTGCTCAGATTCAGGAGTACGCTTATTCCTTGTCCGATAATACCTTATGGGTGAATTTTTACGGCGCCAACGAGTTAAAAACCGGAAAGGATTCAGAAATACAGGTGAAACAGGAAAGCAATTTCCCTTGGGAAGGACAGGTGAAAATTACCGTTGAAAAACTTCCGACAGATTATGCTATTCGGTTGAGAATTCCGGGCTGGGCCAGGGAAGCGACCATAAAAATAAATGGAAAGACAGTTTCAACAGAAACGACTTCAGGAAGCTACGTCGAGATTAAAAACAAATGGGAAAAAGGCGATGTAATAGAGCTTGAATTACCCATGAAGACTGCGCTGGTAGAAGCCAACCCACTGGTGGAAGAAACCCGTAACCAGATAGCGGTAAAACGCGGCCCGGTGGTTTATTGCATCGAATCGCCCGATGTGGAAGACGGTAAACGAATCTTTGATTATAAAATCCCGGCAAACGTAAAATTTCAAACCAAAGAAACAAAAATTGCAGATGCTACCATGGTTGTTCTCGAAGGCGAACTGATTACTTCGGAACCGCAAAAGTGGGAAAACACTTTGTATCGTGAAGTTTCAAATAAAACACCACAACCAACAAAAATCCGCTTAATTCCTTATTATGCCTGGGACAACCGGGGAGTCAGCGAAATGTCTGTTTGGATTCCGTATGCAGAATAAAAGGGAAAATCATTATTGATTCAACTTATATATTTGGGGTGTTACATCAGTTGCTATTATTAGCAATAAACTTCTCCGTTAAAGAGAAAAACAATTTTCAAGCAAAAAAAATTCCGGGTTAAGCACCCGGAATTTTCTTAAGTTCGTTTACGGTTATAATTTCTTAATATCTTTCAAACTCAATATGATTTGAACATATTCAGCAGCTCCAAGTTCTGCACTGCGCTGCGAGGGCACTGCCCCTCCTACCATGATCTTATAGTCTCCTTTTGGTAGAAAACCCTCACCATTTTCATCGACCTGCAAAAAAGCATCCTTCGTTAAGCGGAAATTCACTAACGTCGATTCACCGGGATCCAGGCTTAACCGTTTAAACGATTTCATGGAATACAAAGGATATCCGTTTCCGGCCAGTGGTGAAGAAATGTAAACCTGAGCAACCTCATCCGCACTAACATTTCCTATGTTCTTAATTTTAGCAGAAAGAACAACAGCCTCTCCATCAATTTCATATGATAGATCGGAATACTCAAAACTGGAATAACTTAATCCAAAACCAAATGGGAATAAAGGTTCTTTTTCCATGTAGCGATAAGTTCTGCCGGTCATATTGTAATTATCGTAAGGTGGCAAATCATCAATCGAATTTGGTACAGTAAACGGTAGTCTACCCGACGGAGAAACATCGCCAAAGATAATATCGGCAATTGCGTTTCCTCCCTGCTCGCCGGAGTACAAAGCATAAATAACCGCGTCGGCCATTTCGTATACTTCAGGTATGATAAGCGGATTTCCACAGGTAATAACCACAATTAATGGCTTGTTGCTTTTCTTCCTGATCTTCTTTAAAAATTCAACCTGATTCTGAGGCAAGCGGGCATCTATATGATCGCCTTTGTTTGCTGATGCAATGGATTCGCCTTCTTCGCCTTCCCACATACCATTAATTCCCATAACTGCAATACAGGCTTCAGCTTCTGCTGCCTCGCCTGTTGTCCAATCGATTGGATTAGCATTTTTATGCCAGGGCATTTGCCCCATTTTGTAATTTATGCTGGTACCTACACTAACTCTTGCAGCAATCCCATCCAGGATATTAACGCTGTTTCCGGAAACGCCAAAATAGTTCCCCAGCAGGGCCTCTTCGTTGGCAGCCTGAGGTCCGGTTACAAAAAGCGTTCGCAAATCCTTTTTCAGAGGAAGTACATTGTTTTTATTTTTCACCAATATGACTGATTTGCGTGCAGCCTCCAGAGCTAAATAAACGTGTTTCCGGCACCCAACTACCTCGGGCCCTATTTTGCTAAAAGGCACTTCTTCTTCAGGATCGAACAAGCCTAAACGGAAACGTGTTTTTAGTAATTGCTTCAACGCATTATCAATATCGTTTTCCGTAAGTAAACCTTTTTCAAGCGCTTTATCGAGACTATTAAACGTTGTCCCGCAATTCACATTCATTCCGGCTTTTATAGCCATTGCAGAAGCTTCCTCCGGTGTTTCAACCAATTTATGACGCATGTAAATATCTTCCACAGCACCACAATCGGAAACAAAATAACCGTCAAACTTCCAGTCGTCACGCAATACTTCAGTCATCAGGTACGGGCTGGCGCAACAAGCTTCACCATTTGTACGATTGTAAGCGCCCATTACACCCTCAACTTTTGCCTCGGTAACCAAAGCTTTAAAAGCCGGTATATAAGTTTCCCAGAGGTCTTTCATCGACACCCTTGCATCAAATTCGTGGCGCAAAGCTTCAGGGCCCGAATGCACCACATAGTGTTTGGCACAGGCAGCAGCTTTCAAATATTTTGGATTGTCGCCCTGTAATCCTTTTACAAATGCAACCCCAATTCTGGATGTCAGGTACGGATCTTCTCCATAGGTTTCCTGACCACGACCCCAGCGCGGATCGCGAAATAAGTTTACGTTAGGCGACCAGAACGTTAGTCCTGAATATTTCGATCGGTTGTTGTTGGCAATAGCCACATTGAATTTAGCACGCGCCTCATCGCCAATTGCCGATGTAATCCGATAAATCAAATCTTCGTCAAATGTAGCGCCCAGAGCGATGGCCTGCGGAAAAACAGTGGCGCGTCCGGTACGGCCAACCCCGTGTAAACATTCGTTCCACCAGCCATAGCGTGGCACATCCAAACGTGAAATCGCAACACTTTCATCAATCAACTGGGTAATTTTCTCTTCAGTCGTCATTGAATTCACCAAAGCCTCTATACGTTCCTCCATAGGAAGGTTATAATCGAACCAGGCAAATTCAGTATTCTGCGAAAATCCTTTAAATACAAAAAAGGAGATTAGGGCAAAAAAGATGGATAGTTTCTTCATTATATAAAGTTTTAGTTCAACCGTTCTGTTCTATTCTGAACTGCAAATATAAAAATAATATTCAGTCAAAACCTCAGCTCCAAAGAATTATTGATGAATGAGTTAAACCGTATATCATTTTTCAAAGGGTGCAATTTACTTTTAACAAACTATAAAATACGTACGATTTTTCAGGAAAGAAGATATCTTTTCGGTTCATTTTTTCTCAATAATGAGTGAAAAATTAGAATGAAATCATTCCCTCAAAAGCTTCCTGTTATATACAAATATTGGGCATTATTTCTCAAATCTAAATACTTTCCTTGCAACACATGATAGGATGTGGCATTGGATAAATGGAAAGATGCGCCGCTTTTATTCGTTCACCTTTACCACGGATTGCACTCTCCCGAAGACTCGGGATCATTTACCTGGGGTTATTATTGTAACACCTTCCAGGATGATAATAAAATATGACGCAGGAAGTGTCAAATATGAATAGCCCCGTGTGAAACGCGGGGTTATCTACATTAAATAAATCTTGTCCGGCGACGAAAGTTTTTAAATGCTATTGGGTAATCCCGGACGAAAAAGAAATAAAACCTTTAAAAGATGTATATAAGGGTTGCTCAAAAAGTCGAAATTTGAAAAATACTATTCCCTGATAATTTTTTGATAGGCTACCACGTCGAGAATCTGTCCGAACTTCTCTCCCACTTCTTTAAAGTGTGCGCATTTTTCGTAGCCACAGTTTTCAAACAGTTTTATACTGGCAACATTACTTCCCGTAATAATACCCAGCAAAACATAAATATCATTTTCCAGAGCAATTTGTTCCAACCGAATCATGGTTTCTTTACCAATACCTCTGCCACCGAATTCAGGATTTAAATAAATGGTAACCTCTGCCGATCTGTCGTATGCTTCCCTTTTTTTGTATGGCGCAAAATAGCAGTAACCACTAATTTCACCATCGTATTCAATCAGAAAAGATTTGTATTTGGGATGAGCAATGGTTATCGTATCCTTTAATTCCTCAACCGACAATTCTTTGGTATGAAAAGTTGCCGTTGAATGTACAATATAGTAGTCGTAAATCTCTTTAACCAGGGGCAAATCTTTCTCCCTGATTTCAATTAATCTCAGGTTCATTTATTCTCCAGTTTTTCCTGTATCTTTTCTAAAATAATCTTGTGCGAATAATTCTGGCAGTGTTGGCACATTGGCGAGAATACAATTTCCGCATCCGATTCAGGATTTGTGGTACTTTTCAAAAACTCATCAAAATCGCGCATCGAATTGTTCAGGTAAAAGTTATCCATGTCTCCCATCCAGATGTGAATCTTTCCCTGCAATTCAGGCCCAAGCTCCTGCCAGTTTTCAGAAACATGTAGCAACAAATCGTACTTTTTCCAATGTTCCGCAACTTCCTTATCAATAGCTCCTGTAACCGGATCGAAAAGAGGTTTTGGTAATCCGTCGGCACCTTTCTGACTGTAAAGAGCATTCCATGCGCCCCATTGTTCGCCTGATGTAACGTAGGTATTTGACATCCCAGCCACATTCTCGCCATAAACTTCTTCCTTAATAGAAAACTCAGGTTCTCCATACAAATCCCGCTTGCTGGGCCTCAAATAATGGCGCTTGTTGTAAAATGCATTTTCATCTTCATAAATATTAACGAGCTGCATTCGTTTAAAACTCACCGGATCGGGGCTGTACGACCAGCAACCGTTAAACGTTTCGGGATAATACAACTGTATAGCCAGCGACACCCAACCTCCGGTTGAACAACCATCGACAAACCGGGTTTCCATATCTCCAACAATCCGAAACTCCTTTTCCACATTCGGGATCAATTCTTTTGTAAAAGCTTCTCCGTATGGCCCGCTGTTTTCCGAATCGAGGTGGTAACAGTCGCCAAACGGTCCTTCACCGTCGAGAAAAACCGTAACAATCTGCGGCGCCTCATCCGAAGTCCACCATTTTATAAATTCTTCGTCATTTGCCAAACGATTTATCCTGGTATATCTTCCGCCGTAACCTGCCACATTATAGCGCACCGGATATTTTTTATCGGGATGCGAATAATAACCAGACGGTAGCAAAACCGACACCTTAAAACCCATGGGTTTATTCCACCATTCCGACAATATTTCACTTTGTATAGAATAAAATTTCACAAGCTCATTATCTGCCAGTTCCCTTTCCGGAATCATTTCAGAAATTTCGATGGCAACCACTTCATCGCCAACTGCCTTTACCAAAACAGGTTTGCTGTATATATTTCCAGGGGTGTTCACCCTTGACTCAACGTCGCGGTTCTGAACCCAAACTGCCTGCACATAATAATCACCCTGCGGAACTGCATCCAGATTCCAGTCACTGGTTTTCGTCCAATTGTCTTTTGCACTTAAGGATTTCATCTCATTTTTCCCCCAGCTTTCAATATTCTTCCCGAATACTGATCCATTTCCGTTAAAAGCCGAAGAATACCTTGGTTCAGGCTTTTCCACTTCTGAAAAATAGATCATCAACCTGCCATTCGACTTAAACGATGATTTTATTTCCTTCGAAACAGAAATTTTGAGGGTAATTTCTGCCGTTTTACTCTGAGCACGCACCACCCCGGCTGACACCAACAGAACAAACAGGACAAACAGACTTTTAAAATTCATAAAAACAATATTCTGTAAATGATGATTCAATTTATACCGACAGCAAATATTTGCCGCCATACAATTGTACCTAAAATCTGTCTGTTAGCATTCAAGACAGGGGAATGAAACAATGAGATTAACAATTTGATATTTTCCCCCTCTGATGAAAAACGCTCTGTATTTTTGGAATTGTTTTAACGCTAGAGATAAACCGGATTTGTCCACGCGGTATTTCCATTTTCATCAGTTACCTCGCACCTTACCCATGCCGGCTTCTTCCTGCTCAGATCCCATTCTGCATTCTGCAGACCTCCTCCTTCTTCTGCATGAAAAACGGCACCATTACTTGCCCCGTTTGTTCTGAAAGCGATCTTTTTCACCGCTGAACATTCTATCCTGATTTTCAGATCCTCTCCCAGTTTGTAGTCTTTAATTACCGGGCCTTTCGACGCATAAAAACAACCATTCTCCAATGCATCAAGAATATTACTTTCATCCAATTTTTCGATTTTTATCATGGTCCAGGCTTTACCAACTTCTGAACTCTTGTGTACATCATCGGTTGCCAGCCCCGACAGAACATGACCTTTGTTTAACAACTGATCCCAGTGCACATGACCGGCACCACTGTTGGCACCTTCGCATACCTGGTTATGCACCTCAACTCCAAGATAACCTGTCACTTCTGTCATCTCCTCATAAGTGTGTCCGGTCCAGTACGGATGGGCGTAAAACACCTTTGCACCTTTGCTTTTGATATCATCAATCATGTCCTGCGCAGGCAAATTGCCATCGTATTCGTATGGATGCGGTAATCCCAACCCCAAAAAATGATGCGTTGGTGCCCCTGAATATGTTTTGGGGTGAAACTCAATGCTGCTTAATGCAAGGAATCCGGGTGCTGAAAAACCGGACAGATCGTTGGTTTTGCGGTGGTCGGTGATGGCAACAATGTCAAAACCTTTATCGCGGTATTGTTTTATACGTGTGGCCACATCCACATCGCCATCGCTGGTATTGGTATGCACATGCAGGGCGGCTTTGTACCATTTCCCTTTTACCTCAAAAGGATTAATCAGCTCTTTTTTACCGGAAACATTTCCTTTGGTTTCGGATGCAATTACTTTTGGAGCCAGTGCAGACAAAACTCCTGCGCCGGCCAGGCTAAAAAAATTTCTACGTTTCATGGTTTATTGGTTTTTGATTTATTTTTTTCTTCTCAGTCTAATACTATCTTTTGTTTTATTAGTTTGCTTTACCATTTAAAGCTCTATTACTCATTTATAGCAAGTATTTCTTTTGCTATCGGATGTAATATCTCTTGTCTAAAATCTTCATTATAATCGCAGTTTGCCAAAAGTACTAAACCTATTTTTTCTTTGGGTATCATTAATAAATAACTTCTAAATCCTTTGTCTCCGCCATAATGACCAATAGTTAGTTTAGAATCTATTTTCCCTAATTGAAAGCCGAGACCAATGTTTGGATATGACTCGAAACCCGGTATTATCATTTCAGAATAAACATTCTCAGAGCTACTACGATTTATCAATTTAATAAATGAAATCATCCAATTGCTTAAATCTTTTGCTGATGAATTAAGGGTACTGCTCGGTGCCTGTTCTCTGGTATAGGGATAAATTTTACGTTTGTATATTTTTCCGGTAATTAAGTTCTTTGAATGCGGTGACACCTTGAGAGAATCAGGAATTTTAAAATACCTGAAATCACTATTTTTCATTTGACATGCATCCAGGATGTTCCCTTTCAGGTATTGCTCAAAGGAAGTGTGGGTAACTTTTTCAATTACATAACCCAATATATTATATCCCAGATTACTGTAATGGTATGTAGTAAGAGGTTCCCGTTTAAGTTTAAGGTTGAGTCCTAAAACGTACTCTTTAAGACTCTCTTCTGACTTATTATTATTTTCCCAGTGATAGTTGTATACATCAGGCAAACCCGAAGTATGATTTAATAGACTTCTAATTGTAATAATTTCAACTCTTTCGTCTTTATACTTTAATTCAGGAACTATTTTTATCAGTTTTTCATCCAAAGATAATTCGCCTTTTTCAACGAGCATCATTATCGCCTGAGCCGTAAATAGTTTGCTAACCGACGCCGTATGAAAAACTGTATTTTTTGTAACCGGTTGAGAATTCTGTATATTTTTTATGCCATATCCTTTGGTGAATAAAATGGTATCGCCGGCAACTAAACCTATTGCTAATCCGGGAATATTATATTGGTTCATCTTCCCAATCACAAGGGAATCAACTCTTTCGATAAATCTATTTTCAGAAGCTACACTTTTAATATTTTGCTGAAACCTTTGACAAGAAAAAAGACTCAAAAGCAAAAAGCAAAAGAGTATGTATATTGACAGAATTCTTTTCATTCAAATTAATGTTAACGGAAAAGTATAGGAAACCTTTGGCATTTCAAAACGATTTCCTATCAAACCGTTACAATGTTTACCAAATGTTTAATATATAGCACTATCTGCCGGCTTTCATTTATCATTCTATAATTAAACGGACATTTCACTTCTTAACCCAAGTCAATGAAAAGGAATAGTGTTACATATAGCTTTGTTCATATAATCATTCACTAAAAAAGTAAGGTTATGAAAGCAATTGAATGTTTAAAATATGGAAGCCATGAAAACCTGGTTTTAACTAAAGTTGAAAAGCCAACGCCAAAAGCCAATGAAGTGCTGATTAAAATTAAAGCAACATCGGTAACCACTAGCGATGTTCTAATTCGTAAATTAAACGAACCGCTTATTCCACGATTTATTTTGCAACTAATATTTGGTTTTGGTAAGCCCAGAAATCCGGTTTTGGGAATGGTGTCGTCGGGCGAAGTTGAAGCTAAAGGGGAAAATGTTTCGTTATTCGACGTTGGAGATGAAGTATTTGCGTATGGTTCTGTTTCGCCAACAAAGCGCCATTTTGGTTCTTATGCCGAATATATTTGTCTGCCAGAAGATTGGAATATTGCGCTTAAACCAGCCAATAGCAGTTTCGAGGAAGCGGCCGCTATTCCTTATGGCGGTTTACTCGCTACGCATTTGCTGAACAAAACAAGCATAAACAAGGGTGATAAAATTTTAATTTATGGTGCGTCGGGAAGTATTGGAACAATGGCAATTCAATTGGCAAAACTGGCCGGTGCTCAAGTTACCAGTGTTTGCAGCAGCCGAAATTTCGAATTGGTTAAATTATTGGGCAGCGATAAGGTGATTGATTACACTGCAGAAAATGCAACAGCACAACTGGAAACCTACAAGTATGTGATTGATGCGGTTGGAAACGCCAAATCTTCAGCATTGAAAGAAAGGAGCAAAAAAGCACTCACTCAAGGCGGTAAATACATTTCCATCGACCACGGAACTCCTTTAACTCCAAAAGAAGCTTTTGTGAATTTGAAAAATTTGGCAGAACAAGAGTTGATTAAACCTGTTATTGATAGTATCTATCCTTTGGAAGAAATGGCCGAAGCACATAAATATGTGGAGAAAGGGCACAAAACAGGAAACGTGGTAATTACCGTATAGAACGCAAATTAAAGACCCTAATAACTCTGAAAATATGACTTTATCCGAATTTGTACTTAGAAGAAATGGAGTGCCGCTGGGCGCAGGTGATTCCCTCCGGAATATGCTGAGCCGTTCGCTTGGGGCCGGAACGTTTTCGGAATTCTGGCAGTACTGGAATCCCATTTGGGGCTATTACCTGGGAATGTATATTTTCAAACCACTAAAGTCGATTTTACCTTCGTCACTTGCCCTGATAATCACTTTTGTTGCATGCGGATTTATTCACGATCTGGCAGTGATGTTGATCAAATGGAAATTTAGTCTTCTCCTCACACAATGGTTTCTAATCATGGGGCTCAGTTTAATTTTTGGTAAGTATACAAATATCAACTACTCAAAATTTCACTGGATCGTGCGGGCAGCAATTAATACAGCAGTTATTGCAGGCTGTTTTTTCGTCGCTCAACAAATAAATAATTTATGGTAATCCTTATGAAAAAAACACAGCTTGTAGTTTCCACCATTTTTACAGTGATTTTCACTCTCGTTTATAGTACTGCAGTGTATTCTGAAGATTTCACAAGACCTGCAAACAATACTGGTGCGATCTCCAATTTTATTCACCATGAAAAAGTTGCTTTCAAATTCAATTATTTCGGTGAATTAGTTCTGCATCCGGGCATGACAGTTGGTATCGATTATACGCTTTCAAAATATAATCGTCTGACTGTTCATTGGGATGTTGATTTGGGCGGATATTGGCATCGTTGGAACAATACATCTCTATTTTTAAAATCAACAATTGGCACAAGATTCGCGGCAGGGCCTGTTTTTGCCGACCTAAATGCGGGAATAGGCTATATGCACTCATTTGCCGCGGGCACAATCTACGAAAGAGCTGCAGATGGTGGAGTTGAAAAAGCAAGCAACTGGGGACATGCTCATTTTATGCCCAATGCATCACTTCTTTTTGGATGGGACGGCACCCGAAACGGGAAACAGCGATGGACTGTTCACCTGGGCCCCGAAGTTTATTTGCAGTCTTCATTTAACCACATTTTCCTTCCGCATCTTGCTATAAATGCGGGTGTAACTTATAAATTCAGACAACGATGAAAAATCTTATTGTATCCATTTTTATCATCTTATCGGTGGGTTTTACCTCCTGCGTAAAAGAGGACTTTTATGAAGGAGATCACTTTTTTGTGAGAAATGCAGGTGCTGAAATGCCTGTTTTTGTAAAAGGGAACATAGCATCCGGAACATTTATACTTTTTCTTCATGGAGGTCCCGGTGGAAATGCTTCGCTTCCTTCATTTATGCCCGTATCAAAGGAGTTGGAAAATGATTATGCCTTTGCTTATTGGGACCAAAGAGGATCTGGTCTTTCAATGGGTAATCCTGACTCTCGTACATTCACGGTTGAACAATTTGTTGATGACCTAGACCTTGTTATCGAAACAATTAATTTAAAGTATAATAATCCACGAATTGTGTTTTATGGAATAAGCTGGGGAGGAGCTCTGGGGAGCGCTTATTTAAGTACCGGCAATTATCAGGAGAAGGTTGATGGATTTATTTGTATGGATAGTGGACATAATCTGGTGGAGGGATTACCGAAATCGGTGGTTTTTGTTAAAAACTATGCGCAAACACAAATTGACAAGGGAGTTGATGTTGACTACTGGACAGAAGCCCGGGATTGGTGTGCAACAGTACCTGATATGACGGATGTAGATAATTACTTTAAATATGATGGGTATTTGACAAACACAAATGCTTATCGTTTTGATCCTAATCAGAAGGTTGAAGGACCTGAGGTTGGAGCCATGGGAACGATGAATTCCTATCTATCTCTGGCTATTTTTTTCAATGGTCAATATCTTGCCAAACGATTTAATATCCTCGAACTCAATCTTAGCGACGATATGGAAAGAATAAAAATCCCTTCCCTTGTGATTTGGGGAAGGCACGACGGAGTAAATACCATTGAGATGGGATTCGACGCCTATAACAGCATTGGCGGGCCTGATTTTACTAAGAAGGAAATGGTGATTCTTGAAAATAGTGCCCATGAGGGATACATGGAAGAACAGGATTTATTTATAGCCACGTTTCGGGAATTTGTAAATGGTTTGTAAAGTCTTCCAATAAATCCATTTTCACTTCTTAACTTAAGTCAATGGAATTGGAAACCACTATCTTCAACTTTGCTTAAGTGATCTTTAAAAAGAAACAGATAATAAAAACATGATACCTGAAAACATATCGGAACAGAAAGAAGCCTGGAAAACAATTTTCATTTTTCTCGCGATTGTTACAGTTTTCAGCTCACTTTTTCATTATGCCATAGTGAATTTATACCCTTCGCGAATATATATTGGAGGCTTAATGTGGGTTCCTGCCATAGCCGCAATCATTACGTTGAAACTAAAAAAGCGAGCTATTTCATCGCTAAACTGGAATTGGGGAAATTGGAAATATATTCGGCTTTCTTATTTTGTTCCCGCGTTGTATGGCATAATTACTTACGTACTAATCTGGATTTTCGGATTGGGGAGTTTAGCAAATGGAGAAGTTATTACTGCGTGGGCAAAAGATCTTGGGTTGATGGGAATCGGAACATTAAACCCAGCACCGATAATAATCATAGCGATTATTTTATTGGGTACTGTTGAAGTAATTCGATCGGCAGCAACAACTCTTGGAGAAGAAATCGGATGGCGGGGTTTTTTCATTTACGAATTACGAAAAGTACTTTCCTTTACCGGTGTTTCTGTTTTCAGTGGTATTGTCTGGGCGACCTGGCACTGGCCAGTAATTGTATATTACGGCGAAAATGTAATCGTGGAATTGGCTTCGTTTTATGTGGTGATTATATCGATGTCGTTTATGATGACCTACTACACTTTTAAATCCAAAAGTTTATGGCCGGCAGTTGTTTTTCACGCAGTTAGCAATGTGTACATTCAAAAAATACTGCCCGAATTAACCATTAAAAACGAAGGAACTGAATACTGGCTTGGCGAAAACGGAATTATGTTTGCCATAGTTACCTGTGTTTTTGGGATTTACTTTTGGAGAAAAGCAATTAAAGAAAAACTGTAAATAAATCACTTTCGTGGAGAGTTTATGACTAAAAAAAATATAAAACGAATTCTGAGGATAGTATTTATCGTCGCATCTTTATCTTCCTTGTTTTTTGTACCATGGCTACTGGTAAAGGCATGGATTCTTCCGCTGCCTGATACAATTCAGGAACAAGTAGATGAAGCCATCGACCATGGATTTGATGGAATGATTGTTTATATAGACCAGGCCGGAAAACCACCTCAGTATTTTGCTTCCGGTTGGCATAATCGGGAAGCTAAGATACCTGCCAATCCACACGCATTGTTTAAGATTGCCAGCATAAGCAAGCTGTATGATGCAGTGGCTGTTACCAAACTGGTGAATGATGGAAGACTTTCTCTGGATAAAACCATCGCTGATTACTTACCGGAACTTGTGGGACGAATCGAAAACGCAGATAAAATCACCCTAAGGTTGATGATACAACATAGAAGCGGCATTCCCAATTTTACGGATGCTCCGAATTTTTGGGCAGCTCCAACACAGAACTATGAAGAAAGTCTTGCTTTGATTCTGGACAAACCGGCCAACTTTGAACCCGGTGAAGACTATGAATATTGCAATACGAATTACCTTTTAATCAATAAAATAATGGATGATGTGCTTGGCTATGATAATTTTCAATTCATTCGGGAAGAAATTCTAAAGCCACTAAATCTCAATTATACCTTTGGTTCGCTCAATGAAGTGAATCTGTATGATGTGATGAGTGGCTACCATGTAGGACATCCCTTTGATTTAAAGGCTGACCAACATGGCATGTTGGCTACAGCTGAAGACGTAGGTACTTTCGTGCGGGCATTGAATGACGGTTCATTGTTTGAACCGGGAGAACGGGAAATTTATGCTTCCATTTATAAGTTTGAACATGGAGGTTGGGTTCCGGGATACCAAAGTTTTGCAAAATACCACAAAGATCTTGATGCTGTTGTTGTTGAGTTTTACAGCACAACCGATCCTAAACTGTACAACTGGAATTTATCAGAAATCATAAATAACAGAATTGTTAAAATTCTGTATAGGCAGAAAATATAGTTAAAAATCAAATATTAATCCTATTCAGAAGCTATTCGTTTTCTGATTCGGCTTAACGATTCCGGTTTTACGCCAATATAACTTGCCAGGTGATATTGGGGAATTCGCTGGAACAAATCGGGTCTTGATTTCAAAAGTTTCAGGTAGCGTTGCTCCGGCGAATCGGTATAATAGGAAGTCAATGTTTCTTTTTGTTCTGCAAAAGCCTCTTCCATAATGGTTCTGGAGATTGTTTCAAACCGGGGGAAGCGCTTGAACAGTGCCTGTCCTTGTTGCTCGTCTCCTTCAACAACCGTAGTATCTTCTACACAAATCCAATTGTGCTTTGCCGCGTTTTCGGGGGTAAAACTGTTTAACGAAATGGCCCATTGTTCTTCGGTAAAGAAATTGGTGGTTTTCTCATCACCATCTGTTAAGATGTACTCTCTTACACAACCTTCCAAAATAAAATACGTTTTGTTTGAAAATTGCCCTTCTTTTAACAGGAAATCACCCTTACTGAATTTCCTGGTTTGCATGCTTTCAGCAATGGCGTCGGCCTCTTCTTCTGAAAGTGGTGATATTCTGGAGAAATAATTTACAAATTTACTTTTCATGGAACATTCTTTTTGGTGGTAATTACAATACACTCTAACACCATCCACTGCTTTAAGTTCGTTTTATATAGGATGCCGAAAACGCTTAAACGTAAAAAACATTGGCAGTAGTTTTATTTAATATGTCTTTTTAAAATAATAGTCAAGCTTTTTCCCTTCTGAATCGATTAATTGCATAAAAATTTCATCTTTCAGGTCATATTCCACATAATCGCAAAAATCATTTCCATTTTCAAAATCAAAACTATCAATTTTTATCACTTTCATATTTGGTCTGACTCCACTTTTATAAGCATTTGATTCTTCTATTACAGACTGAACATAAATGCCTATGTCGGTGGAGAAACCTAGTCTGAACCCGGCCAGACCAATTCTGTTGCCCTCTTTTTCAGTCCCGGTCAGGTAAAGGTTTTTATTGTTCCAATCGATTGTAACCTGAAATCTTGACAATAATTGATTCCCAACAGAGACAGTTTCTCCTGTTTGAATCAGCACGTTTTTAAGCGCCAGATCATCTATCCGAACGGAATCAGAAAAAGTTAACTTCCTTTTTAGCTCAACGCTTTCTCCAATAATTCCACTTTGTTTGATTCCGGTTTCTAAAAACTCTGCATCAATAATACTTTTATTGGTAAGTGTTGTAAATATCTCGTTGCTTAAAGCAACAGAGCCATTCGATCCATAATCTACCAAAATATTCTTCACCCTGGCCCGACCGAAATTCACGTCAATAAAAATATTGTATTGGTGATCCGTGTTAAATGGAATGACAATGCCGTTTTCATTAATTGAACTGAGTAAAGACAAGGTGTTGTTTTCCTGATCAATCATCCAGTTACAATGTCTGATGAAGTTGGAACCGATAATTCCGTCAATCTCCAGGCATTTCATTATCGGATTTGCTTCAAAGTCGCCAACAAATGCAGTTTGATTTAGAAACAATACATCACCAACAAAGACAGAATCAATTTGTGCCCAATCAACCTGCTTTCTGTTTTTATCACTATCAACAATTTTTCCTTTACTGATTATTTTGAAATTATTTTCTTCCTGAAGCTCACCGGATATACTGAATGGTGCACCTGTATCAAATAAAAAACGATATTCTTTCCCATTTATAGTAAGCGGAAGAATGATAAGTCTTTTTTGAATTTCTATATCTACTGTCTCTTTGATTTCATTCTGAGCGACACTCCCATATCGAATTGCTTCGGTCCATTTGACAGAGCACCCGGAAAGAAGCAAAAATGAAATTCCTGCCAGGAGTAATCTATTGAATTTGTTTCTTGTCATTGTAAATCGTACTAACCGTTTGTAAAGGTATTGTTTACGGAAATAAGTATCGTGTTTTTCGGTAAAGAAATGACATTAGCAATCCCGATTGGATTCGTGCGTGGTCGGATCCGCTGTAATTGCAGTTATACACGGTGTTAGGGTTCGTTTTTTATCCACTCAATTGCATTTTCAGACATTTTTTTATAGTCGTGACCTACATTTTTTATGGTGTCCATTTCCCAATTAAATGTCCAATTATTTTTATTCTTCAACTCCTTATTCGCATTAAAAAAAGTTGTTCCACGTTCCAATCTATTAGCTCCTTGTTCCATAGCCAAATCCGTTGTTCTAAAAGTTCCTAAACTGGGATCATTATCCAATTCTCCCAAAAGAATAATCAATCTTTTTTTGTAAGATTTTTGCAAATCTGTTGCTGTGTTTTTGATACCATAAGGAAATTTAAGGTTCTGGTTCGGGAAACTGTAAAATCCGGAATTTGCCGCGATAGCTGTACCAATTCTCGATTCGGGCATGAACATTACCATTCTATGTACAAATTGTCCGCCAGCCGAATGACCAAAAATGTCGTACTGCTCATTCGTAATATTATTAGCCGATTTTATGTGGTCAAATATGTTTTCAACGACAGTGTATGCCCATTCAGTTTTCGGGTTTTTGGTTCCAAAAAAGGTAAATAAATTTCCCTCTTGATAGTCGTTCGTTGTATATCTTGAAAACTTATTTTCGAATTCAGGAACTATTATTAGCAGGTTATTCTTATTGGCTAATTCAACCCAGGCATTTAGATAGTCATCTGCATTTCGTCCACCGCCGTGCATAACGAAAACTATTTTGTCTTTGTCGTTCCAATTTTCAGGTTTGTAAGTCCATACCTTAATTGATTTTCTCTCACTATTTTTATAAGCATGGATAACAAAAGAGTCTGTTCCTACATTAATTTTACTGGTTGCTGTGATATCAGGTCCTTTTGGAAGAACATAGAGGTAAATGTAACCCGCAGCTGAAAGAAGTAAAAGAATGGAAAATATATATAAAATGACCTTTTTAAATATTCTAAAAAATCTGTTCATTTATTCGCTTTTTGTTTGCTCAAATCTAAACATTCTTGATTAGCGGCCTAATTTTTATTTCCGAATTGAGCATTTTCCTTTCGCTGGTGCGGATTTGTAATCCGTACATTAGCCACAGGCTGATTAGTTTTTTTCAATTCTATCGAAGACACACCGATTGCAAATCGGCGCGAGCGGGGGTACCTGCTGGCTTTTCAATATTATAATAATTAACTAATATTTTCTGAAATTCAACATAGTTATGTTTCCATGGAATATGTCCACTTTTTTTAATGGACTTAATATTTGCAGTTGGAAATCTTTTTGGCAGCTCATCTTTACTCTCACCGTAAATATCATTATCTCCATAGGTAATTAATATAGGAAATTGTGGATTAATAACTTCATTAAGCGATTTATATTTCCTTATTTCTTTTCGTGTTTTGTTGATTGGTTTGGAATGTATTTTTGAGTAAAACTCATCGTCAAGTTTTAAATCACAATAGCCTGTATAGTAATTTTCCAGAACTTGTTTAAACACTTTTCCATAAGCTTTGTCGCTTCCCAGCATACCTAAAAAGGAATTCCATCCCATATTTATCCATTCTTTGTTAGATGTCATTTTTCGATTAAAAGACATGACTTCCTTTTCGGTTTTCTTCCAAAGAGTGTTAGTTCCCGAACTCGGGCTGCATAAGAACAAACTTTTTATTTTTTCAGGTCGTTCAATGGCATAAATCTGAGCATATAAACCACCCCACGAATGTCCAAAAAGATGAAAAGAAGAAATGCTATATTTGTTAGCAATTGCATCAATATCGGAAATATAATCGTCCATTTTATACGAACATTTTTTACAGTCAGACTCCCCAACACCTCTTTGTTCAAATGTTATTACCCGATAATTTGTCTTAAGAATATCAACGATTTCAATCATCTCATCAGGAACACCAGGGCCGCCATGAAGTAATAATACGGTCTCTGTTTTGTCATCTGAATAAACTGTTGTACTTAAATGAGCATTCCCGTTTTTCACCAGTTCTTTTTTTTGTGCATGTGCCATAGTTGTTGTTATTAGAAGAAGTAAACATATTGCTTTCATAACCTTTTTGTTTTTAATTATAAAGCAAAATTACGGGGTGATTATGTGACTTCCATTAACAATTGATAAAAGAACCTACTCTAACAAATCTTTTCTTAATCTGCTCAACGAAATATTGGTGATCCCTAAATATGAAGCAATATCGGTATGGGGAACTAAATTTTCTAAGCCTTTGTATTTTTGCCGAAACTCTATTAATCTTTCTTTTGCTGTGAGTGAAGCCAGACCAATTTCTTTTTCAACTTTTGATTGCAGTTCGAGTTGTAAAACACGGTTCCCGAATTCTCTGATTTCTATATTATCAATCATTAACTTTTCGAACGCACTCGCATTAATTGAAGCCAATTCCAAATTTGTTAAGGCTTTGAAATAATGACTCGAAATATTGTTTGAAGCCCTGGTTGAATGTGGTGACAAAATCGAATTTTCCACAAAAAACGAAATGGTTATTTCTTCGCCCTCTGGATTTATCAGATAGCTTTTACAAATCCCATCTAATACAAAATATTCATTGTTGTTACGTTTGTTTTTTGAAATAAAGGTTTCTCCTTTTGAATATGATTCAAATTCAAGTAAATTTTCAATTTTAGAATAGGATTCCTCTGAAACTGGAAAAATAGTATTGACGATATGCTTTACGATGTTGTCCATTTTTTATGCTTTCAATTATAACGGTTAGTACATGTTGTCGGGGCGGATTTCGGAGAGCGTTCCTGTCCGCCAGCTGGCGGACACGGAACTGGGATGCGAGAATCCGCAGATGACGCACCGCCAACCCCGCCCTGCAATATGTACCGTGTTAGGCGCTGTATTTATTCTTTTAATTTTAGTTTCATTGCAAAAATAATTGTAAAAATAAATGGTATTACAGAAGTCAATCCGATTAAATGCAGAGCGTGCAATGGATTAATAGGTTTCAAATAAAAAGGATAAGTCGTTGAAAAAACATAAATAAGAAAACTACTAATTGCGTAATTCCGAATAGAATGCATTCCCGGATAAACCTTGGCTTTGTTCCTAACCAGACCGAAAATCAAAACAATTGTGGCAACAATCCAGATGCTACTTACACTCAATAAGCCAATTGTTTTCCAAGTCGACTCAAAGATGTCGGAGAAAAGAGTGCTTTTAAAAATAAGTTCCATTATAAAAATTATAAGAATTGAACCTTGTAAAATAGTCCGCTTATAGTGTTTGAAATATTGAAAGAATGCCAGCATTAAATACCCAAATGGAATTAAATAGATAATATTCCGAATTAGTCTCTCAACGATGCCAATTTTTGCGGGGGTATTAATAAGGAATAATAGTCCTGTTATTAAAGTAAACAAAATCAAAAAAAAAGAACAAAAAATGATACCATTTCTATTTGTCTTATTTATTGTGTATTCCATATAGTTAATAATTTAGGTTTCTATCAATTCGATTTTTTTAAACTTGCAGCTACCGGTGGTGGTATGAGGTCGTGGCGGTCAGACGAGAGTCTGAGTGTCCGACCGAAACGAAGGTTGGGACGAGATTCGACTTGTCGAATCCGCACAAACCCAGCCATGACATATACCACGTGTTAGTTGCAGTTTTTATTTTAGTCTTAATTTTCTATAACTTTCAATTTGTTTTTCTTCTTCGTGTACACGCATTTCATAATCATCTGGCCATTCTTTTTTTGCTTTATCTCTAATTCTCTGGAACTCTTTATCTGGTATATCATCAGGTCTAGGTTTAAGAAGCTTTTTAATAGCATTCTCTTGTTTTTCTATTTCATTTAGTTGCATTTCATAATCATCAGGCCAATCAGATTTAGCTTTGTTTCGAATTGAATCTTTAACATTCTTAAATTCATTTACATAAATAGTTTCACCTGAAAATTCTCTAGATTGAAAGTCTGTTTCAACTTTTTCAATAATCTGACTTAGATAAGTCTCTAATCTTCCAGTACTAGCATCTCCTCTGTATTCAGAAGCATAATATAAATGAAACCTAGATATTAATTCAGGTATTTTATTATTCACAAGATCATAAAATTTATCTTTAAATGAATCAAAAGCCTTTCTTCCATTAGGCTGATAAAAGAATAATACGTAATGACACCTTTCTTCACTAATTTGCGAATAGTTGGTAAATTTGTCCAAAATATCATAAATAGTTCTGCTATCAACTTGTTGATTTTGTAGATATTTCACTTCAAAAACAACATTTACTTGATTCTTTTGTGCGATAAAATCAAAACCAAATTTATTTTCTCTCATTACAGTATAATCAGATAAAAATTTCGCAGATACATAAAACGTATATTCTTGAATCAGTTCAGCTTTTAATCTACTTACATCAAATTGTGAATTTGAAATTAAATCTTGCTCATTGTTGTCAATTGGTAGTCCGTTAGAAATTTTATTTCGAGTATCAATAATCTGGTTTAATTTGTTTGTGTTAATTCGAGAAAGATTTAGAGCTTGCATTTCAACTAATTCATCAAGCATTTGTTTTATTGAAAGATTTGTATTGTCCCAAGTTGCATCATCTTTTAAATCAATATAAATACCCTTGATGTAAACTTCTAGTTCAATATATTCCTGAATAAATTCTGAATCTATCTGTCTTGTAGTAGTAGTTGTTGTAACTTGAGCTGTCTCAACAACATCATCAGCCGTGGTTGCTTCAAGTATCCAGGAATAATAAATAATCTCATCTTTTAATTCAACTTTTAAAATCTTTTCTTCAACTAATCGATCGAAAAATAATTGACAAAGAGGAGTTAATTGGGAAATATAGACAGAAGGGTATTCATTGATATCATATGTTTCCTGTTTAACAATATCTTCAATCCTGAATTGGTTAAGGGTATATATTGTAATCTTTTTTAGCCAAAGATGTATTTGAGTAATAAAGAAATCAATCTGTGCTTTATTTATTGTTATTTTGGGTAAATCGCTATCCATGATTTTATTAGTGATTTCTAAAAGTTTGGAATCTAATTTCAATTTGGAAATTGAAGATTCATCAATAGCTATGAAAGCACTATTTTTCTCAAATGTTAGTTTACTCCTGAAATAGTTTGAAAGTTTCCTAGGGGTACGGCAAGATTCTAAAATTAAAGAATCGAAATATAAATTAAGAATATCCTCTTTAATTAAATTGTCATCCTTAACTAGTTTAATGCAGAATCTTTTTAAAGCAGAGTATCTAAGAAATGGTATGTGAACTGTTTTTGAAAATAAGCTCGAAAGAACTGGATCATCTAATAAATTTGATTTTTCAAGTTGGTAATAGAGCCCTTGTCCTGCTACAACAAAGAAATTTGCATAACCAGATAATAATAGTCTTTTTAAATCTTTAATTATTTTTTCAACTTCTTTAGTATCACCAATTTTGTCTAATTCATCAAATGCAATTAGAACATTTAAATTATTTAATTTTAACTCCTCCAAAATTTCAAATAAATGATATTCGGCGATTTCATCATCATATAGAGACTTGCGTATTTTCTCACTTATTTTTGTTTTTTCTTTTGAAAAAAATAATTTGACATTCCATGATGTCAATATTGACCAAATTAATGAAACAATAAAAAAGGAATATTTTGAAATTGCATTATTTAGGATATCGATATTAAGATTAAGTGCAGATAATGCTAAAACTAAAATAGGAAGCACCTTCTTTAAATTAAAACTCAAGTCAGTACTTATTTTACGGCTACCTTTTTTTATTTCAGAATGATTGAATGTAACATCATTAAAGGTTCTATCATATAATAGGCCTAGCTTTTCTTCTAGTTCAATTCGGCTAATATTTTCCGCCTGATCTAAGTTATTGAATTCGATATATAAATAACGGATAAGTTTCTTTATTAACGTTGGATACCCTTCATATTTTGAGAGGCTAATATTAATCTTCAAAAAATTAGCATCAAGTTTTTCTTGAATCCGATTAACAAAAGATGTTTTCCCAACTCCTCTATATCCTGAAACTAAAAAAGTTGATGGTCTTGCACTATTTAACTCATTAACAAAACCTTCAACAATATCAGAATCCTCAAATAAAAATGCGTCCTTTAATTTAGGTGAATAAGGTGAGTCTGTCAACTTTTTTATATCTATTGGTATCTTCATTATAGTGCGTTTAAATTGCAACTAACGGTTGTGGAGCCCAACAAGTTGGGTTATTTTATTATAGTTAGGTTGGTTTATAACGCCATTTTGGGTGTATAACCGTACTTTTTGTTTAATTTTTATATTCGGGTGGGTATTCAACGGTTTTTTAGTTTTTGTTGCTTTAAATGTAAACAGAATTTTGTAAAAACATACAACGCTACATTTGTAAAACCCGACGAAAAATTCGACAAAAGCGTGTCTGCCAGACAATGGGTGCCGGAATGTTCCTCCATGGCTTGTCAGTGAGACGAGAGCCTGAATAACCTTCAATAATATTTTTCAATTCCTCCAAAACCTTTTATCATTTTGTTCTCTTTGGTTTTGGCTATAAAATTGTTCAGGCGTTTCTCAAATTCTTCCGGTCTTTTTCTTGCACTTTCGATATACGCAATCCTGATTCGTTTATAAGATTCAGACATTCTCTGAAAATTTTCCCATGTATTTTTATCTGTTTCTATTTTTTCAATAATATCACTTGAAAAAACAAATTTTTCCTTCGTTACTTTTTCTACGTCTTCCAATACAGACATGTGGATCAAACCATTTTTAAGTAACCAGTTAAGCCGTTCCTTATTTGCCTGCGAATAGGATGAGTTCTTTCTTCTTTTACAAAAGCGTTGAATGGAAGTTTCCTTATTAAGTGATTTTATCGTAGTGTCAATCCATCCAAAACACAGTGCTTCCTCAACTGCATCATTGTACAAAATCCTCTTTTTCCCAGTTCCCTTTTTGGGATATTCCAACCAAATATCATCCCTTGTCTCAAAATTGTTTTCGAGCCATTTTCTCCAATCCTGTCTGTTTGTAAAATATTTGGTTTCTATTTCTGCCATTTTTCAAATTGCTACCACTGGTGGCGGTATGGTTAGTAAGGGATTACTTGCTTTTTACCTATCAATTTACGAAAAAAGTTAAAGCGGACTACTGCGCCGGGCAAATCACTAAATCCCCTAATAACTTACTTGACCTGAGCTATCATTCATAGTCACAAATTAAATGGACTTCACTAAAATAGTGTCCAAACTGTACAACGAATTCATTCGTACTCAAATTTTCTTTTGTAATGCTAAAGGAGTTTCCACCACCTCCATGATTATTGTGAATACAAAATGTATTGTTATTTGAATCGATTCCCATTATACTAAAGATATATGCATGTCCAAGGTTATAATCTCCATATAAAAAGTTCAGCTTGTTTCTTTCAAGAACAAATTTTTCATTTAAATAAATTTCTATGGGGATATTATAATTCATCGGGATATTTTGTATTGTATCCGAATTATAAAGAACTTCACAATTCGGATATATTTTTAAACTTGGTTCGTATAAATCTGTATAATCCTGAATCTGAAAAAATAAATCAACAATTGTATCTTTGGGCCATCCGTTTGGATTGATAGTATCCCAATGTACAGTTTTAATGAGAATTTTCTTTAGTACCCTGTCTACTATTTGAATTTGTTTTGAACTTTGTGAGGTTGAGCCATTTTCGCCTTCAGCAGTCAATGTTATAAGGTAATTGCCGGAAGTTTCATATGAAATTACCGGTTGCTTTTCTTCAGACTGTCTTCCATCACCAAAATCCCAGGAATACGAAACGCCATCAAGTGAAGTATTAAAAAGTGAACATGTATCTAATGTTGCCATTACGAAAGTTGATACATCTTCTCCACGAAAATTAAAATCGGATTTGGGTTCAACGAATGTATCTTTTGTACAATTACTTAAGAAAGAAACTACGAATAAAATAATGAGGTATTTTTTCATGATAATATAATTTTAACTTGTCAAATATTTAATCAGATGTTTTTACTACGAACAAGGTTGCTTTAATAGCACAGAACGTATGTGTAAATGTATTATTACATTTATTTCGCTATTAGTTCTTCGGTATTTTCCCCCGATTTGGGTGTAAAAATGTAGTTTTTGTATAGATTCTATTTCAGGGGACGTATTCAATAGTTTTTGATTTTTAGCGCCTTAAAAGTAAACATAATTTGTAAAACACATTAAAAACATCGGTGTAAAAACCGGCGAAAATTACCTCGGAGATATTCACGATAAATGAACCGGCACTTTTGCCGACTTAACAAACTGTGTGACCATGCCTTTTGAATACCATTAATTGCCGAGGAAATGAAACCAGTCATCGCAAAGGGCTTCAACCCTTAATCTTTTAATTCTCTCCCCCCTTTAGTTCTCCTGCCTTTTTCAGCGACAAACGCGATGATATGGGGCCAATAATTTCATGAATCAATGCAGCCCCGATTACAACACCCATAATCATAGAACCGGTATCTTTAAAAACAGGATCTTTTGTGAATAAAAGTGCCAGACCAATAACGATGCCTCCCTGAGGAATCAAACCTCCCGCTGTATATCTTTTTATTTTAGAACCTGTATGTAAAATGGCCGATCCGGTATAAATACCCGAGAATTTACCAATCATTCTTGCAATAATATAAATCACTATCAACAGGTAACTGCCTGTTATGGAAGACAACTGCAAATGCAAACCTGAGAGAGTAAAAAATATTACAAAAATCAACTCATCAGTATACCGTTCAATGAGTTTAAAAATCTTATGCGACAAGGGATTAAAATTAGCCACAACTGCTCCCAATGCGATGGTAGAAAGAAGCGAATCAAAACCAAAATAATCAGAAATTCCGTAGCTTAATAATATGAGGCCAAAGGTTAACACAATTACAGTTCCTTCCTCTTGTTTCTTAAATAATCTGGTAACAAGATTAAATAACAAACCAATTACACCACCCGTAAGAACGGCTCCACCTACCCCTTCGCCCAGTTCCAAAATGGTTTTGCCTATTTCGATATTTGCATCTCCCAAAAAGAAAGCTGCAAATGCAGTAACCAAAGTGTAAATAATAATTCCAACAATATCGTCGAAGGCAGCAATTTCAAGCATGGTTGAACTGACCTCTCCCCTGGCTTTATATTCATGGATTACAGCTAATGTAGCCGAGGGGTCGGTTGGTGCAGCCAGAGAAGCCAACACCAGGCTAATGGCAATAATAACGTATACCGATTTAAAAACAGGAATAAAAAAACGTAGACTGATAAACATAAAAAGAAATACCAGCAAAAAAGCAAATACCGACTCTAAAACAGTTAGAAACAAAATCTTTTTACCCGATGCCCGCAGTTTTTCTGCAGATAGCGAGCCTCCGATCGAAAATGTGATGATGGATAAGGAAACGGATAACAGCGGATTGGTATGATCGACAAAGTCGGTCGACATTACTCCCAATAAATCAGGATTAAGTAAAATACCGGCCAAAATATAACCCGATATCTTGGGAAGTTTTATTTTCTCTGCCAGCTCTCCGAAAATATATCCCGCAAATATTAAAATACCAATACTTAAAATTACATTCATAAAGTTTGCGCATTAATCTTAACTGTGTTCTATTTTTCAGTCGACAGTAACAGAAACTCTGTGCTGAAATTCCGATCAGCTCGTCAATTTATTAATCCCTTCTTGTTTCTTTTAAACAACTTCATACGGGCTTATGTTTGATTATGATATATTTTTCCAAAATTACATCAGAGTTTTAAAAACAAGTCATAAAAAAAGCTGTTAACGAATCAACAGCTTTTAGTAAGATATTAAATATGGAATCTACGATAGAAACTTCTTTCTTAAATCTTCAACCTGTTCGTCGTTGATCGGAACCAATTTTCCGAGTGAGGCTCCCATCGTTAACGATTTGGCACTAAATTCTGCCACTTCCAGTTTATCGAAAGTTCCCAGCAGTTTATCGCCGGTAACCAAAACCGAGTCGTTATTAATGATCACAGCAGGGGTATTTTCTGAAATGGTTTCCAAGATGGCCTCCTCTCCGGCAAAGTGCGATCCGAAAGGCATGTTCGGAATATCCTGCAGGAATATCCAGCTTTCGGGAATGGTTCGTACATCAATCTTTTCGCCGGTAACACTGTAAGCCATCAGGTAAGGCGTTTGCGTAAGGATAATGGAATTAACATGTGGATTGCGCTTGTATATTTCCTGGTGCAGCCAAGTGGAGCGACTTGGCACTTTCCCGGGTTCGCGTTTCCCGTCTTTTATCTGCACAATATCTTTTAACTGAATATCCCAACGGGCTACGTTGGTTGGCGTAATCAGGAAGTCGTTATCTTTCCACCGCACCGAAACCGTACCATAGGAACTAATCATTAAACCCTGGTCGCAGGCGCGCAGAACAATACGTTGAATCTGCTCTCTGATGGCCCTTTCATCCGAAGGATAACTTACCTTTTTCATTTCGGGCAACAACCTGGGAATCTGGTTTTCAAAATCGTCAATTTGTTTATCGCTAAGGTAATTGGGTTTACCAATGGTGCTCCCGTTAATTAGTGTGCGGGCACAAAATTCCATTGTTTCGAAACGCTGGTAAGTATCACTTAAGTCAGAGCCACCAACAACAGTACCATGGTTTTCCATAATAACAGCATTTACCCCTCTCTTAAATTCTTCGGCAATTACTTCACCAAGTTCGTTACTTCCGGGCAAGGCATATGGCGCATATCCAATGGGACCGCATACATGTTTTGCCTGGGGAATTACGTTAGTATTAGGTATTTGCCGAACAATACTGAAGGAAACCAGTGCCGGCGGATGGGCATGGATAACCGCCCTGATTTCGGGACGGCACTTGTAAATGGCAATGTGAAACGGATACTCCGAAGATGGCTTGTGACGGCCTTCAATGGTTCCGTCTTTTTTAACGCAAACAATATCAGTAGGACGCAAAGTCCCTTTATCGATTGCCGATGGGGTAACCCAAACGTCGCCGTTATCGTCGATTACCGAGATATTACCCCCCGATGTGGTGGTTAATCCGCCGCGATATATTTTGTCGATAATCATGATTATCTGGTCGCGCGGATGCATCCATTTAGTGTTTAACTTTCTCATTTCCTTAACCTTTATTATTATTAAAATACCTGTTGACGGAATAAATTTAAATTATTGACATTACTAACTTTGCTCTCTCAAATGGTCGGGCTGAGCGAAGCTGAAGCCTGAATATGATTTGTATACCTTAATTTCGCCGGGTTGTTACATAAAAACGATCTATTCAATAATTCCCAGATCGAGTTTCGAAACATCAGCATCACCAAAAGTGTCGGCAATAACCATGGCCGCTCCCAGGGCGCTTGAATTATCAATCTCGGATATCAACACTTTTTTCTCAGGGAAGCTCGATTTTAATAGTTCAATAAAAATCGGATTACGTGCAAATCCTCCTGAAACATACAAGGTTTCGGTTTCGTCATTTTCAGGAATAACCAACCGGACAGCCTGCACACAAAGTACAGTTAAATCAATCATCAGCTTGGTGTAAGCCTCTTCGTAAGAAGCAAAAATTCCTAAATCAACCTTTTCCAAACCTTCTTCAAAACTCTCTTTTCCATCGGGGAAATATACCGGTTTCCCAGCGAAAGTATCAGAAAGTTTTTTTAACAGAACGTTATCATTTTTTACATTTTTAAAGGCATCGCCGGGCACATCAAAATGTTTTGCCAGTTTTTCAGCCCAAACCTCATGGAAATGTCCCATGAATAAACGCGACGATTTAACCTGCTTTTTATCGGGCGTTAAAAAGCACAAACAATCCTGTTCCAATTGCTCAGCTGTTAATGCTTCGGTATTAAACGGGTTCATATTGATACACCAGGTTCCGGTTGAAACCAGGATAAATTTATCGGGACTTGCTTTTAAATAAGGTGCCAGCGAAGCAGAGCTGTCGTGAATACCGGTACCAACTTTTACCTCTTTGCCTGAAATTTGTACCGGTTCAACAATATCGTTGGTAACCGGATCAGGAAGCGACACCGATTCATTGGCAATCCACTGGTGGTATTTCATTTCATCAAAATCCCACATAAAAGTGTGACAACCAATGGAAGTAGGTTCTGAAACAACCTTTTTGGTTAATGAATATGAAAGATATTGCGGAAAGTGCAAAATAGAAGCTGCTTTTTCGAATACCTCTTTCTTTTCCTTTTTCAACCACAGAATCTGAATCCCCGAGTTCAGCAACAATCCAAGTGCCGGACTGGCTGTTTGACGACAAAATTCATCTTTTCCTCCATACTGTTGAAATAATTCCTCAGAAATAGAAGGCGACACCTCTTTCAGGTAATTGTAAACAGGAGTTAAACGCTCTCCTTTTTCATCAAGAAACATTAAAGAAGCTCCGTAGGTGGAAAAATTTACTCCCACCAAATCGTATTCTTTTTTCGAAACAAGTTCATCTAATGTAGAATGTATCCACGATGTGATTAAATCGATATCATCACATTCACATTCGTCATCGTCTTGTATAACCGGAAATTTTTGTTCGTGTTGGTGAACGACCTTAAAATTTTTGTCGAAGAGAAGTATTTTTTTATTGGTCTTACCGATATCGAAAATAGCGATAACTGCTGTCATAATTTTTGAGTTTTACAGGAAGAACAGGCCGGATATGGGAAGTAAAAAATTCTTAGGCGACAGCCTTCCCTAATTGAAATGGTTTATTTTTCGGGTTCTAAACATTAGCCTGTGAGAATCTCATCTACCCGATTAACAAATAAATCGGGCAGATGAGAAATAATCTACTAACTAACTATCTATCGTTTTGAAAGAACTTCTTCTTCGTATTTCTGAATGTCAGCAATATAATTCATACCTGTAGGAACACCTTCCTGCAAACAGTAGTAATCCCAAACAGCACTGAATGGCATGGTTTTCAATTCTTCCAACATTGCCAAACGCTCGAAATTTTTACCTGCTTCTTCAACCGCTACCAAATCTTTGGTTGGCTCCAACATAGCAATTAAAAATGCTTTTTGTGCAGCGCGCGTTCCTGTTACGTAGGCACCAATGCGGTTGATCGATGCATCGAAAAAGTCAAGACCAACATTTACGCGACTCATAAAGTCATTTCTTACAATTTCCTGGGCAATCAACTGGATTTCTTCATTCAATGTAACAACATGGTCTGAATCCCAGCGTACAGGTCGAGTTACGTGCAGCAACAAACCATCAACATATTGAAGAACAGCCGAAATTTTATCACCTGCTATTTCTGTTGGATGATAGTGACCATTATCAATACACATCAAAATATTGTTTTTTACCGCATAACCAACATAGAATTCATTCGAGCCAACAGTCATTGATTCCAACCCGATACCGAAAGTTTTGCTTTCAACAGCGTCTTTCATGTGCTCTTTCGGATACTTTGTAGCCATACCTTCATCCAACGACTTTTGCAACAATGTGCGATATCCGTTTCTGTCGATAGGAGTATCTTTTGATCCGTCGGGCACCCAGGTGTTGTGCACACAAGGAGTTCCCAGTTGTTTTCCTGCTTCTGCTGAGATTGCACGGCAACGTTTCAGGTGTTCCACCCAAAACTGACGAATTTCTTCATCTTTACTTGACAGGGTATATCCTTCAGCAGCTTTTGGATGTGCAAAGAAAGTTCCGTTAAAATCCATACCGATGCCTTGCTCTTTACACCAATCGATCCATCCCTGGAAGTGCTTCAATTCAATTTGATCGCGATCTACTATTTCACCACCAAACTCACCATAAATAGCATGCAGGTTTACCCGCTGTTTTCCGGGAAGCATCGACATTACTTTTTCAAGATCCTGACGAACATCTGCAACTGATTTTGCCTTTCCAGGATAGTTACCGGTAGTTTGAATTCCACCGCCTGACAGTGTTGCATCAGGAGTTTCGAAACCACCTACATCATCGGTTTGCCAGCAATGTAACGAAATGCTTAAATCATTCATTTTTGCAATGGCAGCATCGGTATCAACACCAATGGCAGCATATTGCTCTTTGGCTATCTCATAAGCCTTTTTAATTAATTCACTCATAAAGCTATTTTTTTTAATTTATTCCATATAAAAAACTTCCTCCAACTCTACTGACACAGGTGAGTTGTCGGGATTTGCCTTCATGACGTCAGCCATAAAAGCCCACCATTTTTGCACAATTTCTGTTTGTCCAAGATCTTGCGATCCACCATCGCCACTCACCTTCTGAAAGGCGAAAAGTATATTTGTTTCTTCATCTAAAAAGATGGAATATTCACTTACACCAGCGTCTTTCAGCAACTTTTTCAGCTCAGGCCAAATTTCGTCGTGACGTTTTTTGTATTCTTCTTTCTGCCCCTCGTTGAGGTACATTTTAAATGCTACTCGTTTCATTATCCTAATGCATTTAATTCAGGATATAACCATTTAGCTACTCCTATTACGATAACTGATAGCAAAATGGTTCCAATTCCAATAAGAATCATGTTGAAAGCTTTCCTCGAAACACTTCTCCACTCTTTTCTGTAGAATCCCCATAAATTTGCAGTTAAAATAATGGTTGCCATGTGGAGTGTCCATGAGCTGGCACCATTTCCAATTTTGGTTTCGCCCATTCCATAAAAGAAAAACTGGAGGAACCATGTAGATCCGGCAAGTGCACAAAAAAGGTAATTCTTCAACAGTGGAGTTTTTTTGTCAACAAAGTCTCCACCTGTTTTATTTTTTAGAATCAGGGCAACTGACCAAATCAGGTTTGTGGTTAAACCACCCCAAAGAATCACAAAAAATATGATGTTGTTTTCGAAGAGATATTTAAATCCGCCACCGCTTTCAGTTACAAAAGAATACCCCTGATCCACTGCCATTGTACGGGCAACTTCAGCCATTTCTTTTCCGGTATCAATACCGAAACTAAAAAAGGCGCTTAAAACACCCGATACAACCGCAATAATAAGACCTTTAGCAAGTTTAAATTCTTTGTTTACTCCTTCTTTATTTCCAGCTAAATCCTTATCCTTAATAATACCGGCACGTCCGCTAAGAATAATACCAACCAACAAAATAGCAATACCAAGTAACACTATTCGTCCACCAGTACTACTAAATAGATCAGAAAATGAGAGTCCTTCAGGAAGTAATTCGGCAACACCATGAATGTTACGTAATATAGGTAATCCCAGTGATCCAACAACGGAAGTAATACCTAATAATACAGAATTACCAAGCGACATACCGAGATAACGAATTGCCAGTCCGTAGGTTAATCCTCCTATCCCCCAAAGCAACCCCATTATATATGTATTTCTGATAACACCTCCATCTGCCGAATGCAGAATCCCCTGCCAATCAGGTATAGTAAGAACAACAGCTAAGTATGGCATAAGCAGCCATGAAAATATACCTCCTGTTATCCAATAAATTTCCCAACGCCATTTGTTTACCCAGTTATAAGGCATATACCAACTTCCGGATGCCATACCGCCCAGGGAATGAAAAATAATACCAAGTAGAGCTTGCATATTGATTAATTTTATGGTTTAAATAAATTGATTCATTTTAGTTCTATAAAGGAACTCAAAAATATTTGCATTTTTTAGTGAAAACAATACATAATTTGGCAAATAATTTATATTTTTTGGCACAAAAATGAGCAAAGACTATTTCAAATATCTCACAACAGCAGAGGAAGATATAAATTGGGGCTTATATTTAAGTGTTACTGGAACAGCACGAATTAAACCCGACACATTGTATCCTCCCAAGAAACATCCATCGAAATATTATTTTGAATGGGGAACAGGCCGAATTCTGGATGAATACCAACTAAACTACATCACTGAGGGGAGTGGTATTTTTGAAAACGAATTCGAAAAATTTCAGGTTAAGCCCGGAAGTCTGATACTGATATTTCCCAATCAATGGCACCGATACCGCCCATTAAAAAAAACAGGATGGATTGAAAATTACATTGGATTTAAGGGACACATTGCTGATGAATTACTAAAAAATAAAGTTTTCTCACTCACTCAACCTGTAATACAATGTGGATTTAAAGAGGAAATCATTGACACCTATTTGAAAATAAGTGACCTGGTAGACAAAGAAAGACCTGGATTTCAACAAATAGCCTCTGGCATGATCGTTAAGCTACTTGGCTACATTGTTTCGTTCGAAAAGCAAAAAGGTTTCTCGGGTAAACACATTGCAAAAGTCATTGAAGAAGTGCGTTTTCAAATGCGCCAGAAAACCGATGAAGAATTTGACCTGATAGAACTGGCACACCAACACAATGTAGGGTATTCTTATTTTCGTAAAATGTTTAAAAAATATACCGGTGTTTCGCCGGGACAATACCATCTTCAACTTAGACTAATTAGAGCAAAAGAGCTGCTAATATCAACTGACAAAAGTATTAAAGAAATCAGCCTGGAACTGGGATTTCAAACCATTCATTATTTCAGCCTCCTTTTCAAGAAAAAAGTGGGAATGACTCCCACTGAGTTCAGAAAAAGGAAGGATTAGCCTGCAGGCTATCCTTCCCAAACAATCAAGTCAGAATTTTATAAAGCTTTACTCATAGCGGAGTGCTTCAACAGGATTTCGTACGGCTGCCCTATACGATTGCCAGCTCACTGTCAAAAGTGCAATCCCAACAGCAAGCACACCTGCCAATGCAAAAATCCACCAGTCGAGGGTAGTTTTATACGCAAAATTTTGCAACCATCGATGCATGGTATACCATGCAATAGGCGAAGCCAAAACGAATGAAATAAACACCCATTTAATAAAATCTTTGTTCAACATGGCCAGAATTTGAGATACTTTTGAGCCATTCACCTTCCGAATTCCAATCTCTTTGCGCTTGCGTTCAATGGCAAATACCGACAGACCAAATAAACCGATACAGGCAATAAAAATAGCTACAAAGGAAAAATAGCGGAATAATCCGGCAATCCGAATTTCGGAATTATACATACGCTCCAAACGTTGATCGAAAAAGCCGATTTCGATGTTGGTATCCGGAATAATATTCTTCCAGCTTTCGTTAATGGCTGCCATGGTTTCCGTAAAATTCTCCGGTCTGACCCTCAATATTAATACGTCGGGATTCTGAGTGAGGGGAATCATAACAAGTGGCTCGACTCCATTCCTCAACGATTCAAAATGAAAATCTTTGGCAACTCCCACAATCCGTCCACGGTTCTCTGCATTTCGTCCGAAATACTTTTCTATGGGTTCTGTCATTTTCATTCGCCTAATAGCTTCCTGGTTTAAAATTACTTCTGCCGGATATTGCCGGTCTTTATCTTCTAAATTGTCCATTGCTGTTGAAAAAATCCGCCCTTCAGCCATGGTAATCCCAAGAGTCTCAAAATAATTACGGTCTACCCGCATTAAACAAATCAGCACCCTGTTTTCGGGATCTTTTCCCTGCCAGTCGTATCCCCACGACGAATTCCCTCCATAAAAAGGCAATTTGTCTGCTTTGGCCAGATTTACAACGCCGGTAATATTTTTAAACTCGGAAGAAAGGGCTTCGTGTTTTGACTTGGTTGCCTCATCAAGATTAATATAAATAAGATTATCCTGCTGATATCCCAGATCGTAATTATTGATAAATTTTAATTGCGAAGAAACAGCAATTGTACAAATCACTAGTATTATCGATAGGGTAAACTGTACAACAACAAGAAGACTCCTAAAACTGATTCGTTTACCATTTCCTTTCACCGCTTTTTTTAATACACGTGCAGGGGCAAATGAGGAGATGTATAACGAAGGGTATGCAACAGAGAGAATCAACGTGGTTAAAACCATTGTCACCAACATTAAAAGAAGGTATTTATTACCCAAGAGCGAGAAGCTGATTTCTTTATCCGACAATTGACTAAACAAAGGCTTGAACACTAAAACCAAAACTGCACCGAGGATAATACTCATAAAAATCATCAATCCTTTTTCGTAGAAAAACTGTGCAGTGAGGTTTACTTTTGTGGCTCCAAGCACTTTCCTGATTCCTACTTCAGGCCGACGTGTTTCGGAACTGGCCGTTGACGAATTAACGAAATTAATAGACGCAATCAGCACAATAATTATGGCGATGGCCAAAAACTGGTAGATATATTGTATCCGGTTGTTTTTCCCTGAAAAGGTATATAAATGGCGCTTTGCATATGGAAACAGGTATAGGGAAGTATTTTCCTGCCCTTTTTCTTTGAGCAAGCCTATAATTTTACTTTCAAGATTATTAGTGTCGGTTCCTTTCTCCAGCAGCAAACAGGTATACGGCCAGTTATTCCCCCAATGCGCCAGATCTGCTCCTATTTTTTCGGCCATTTTAACTGAAGCCATTATATCAAATGTGGTTGTTGAATGCTTTTCAGGGAAATCAACTACAGCTCCAACTGTAAAATCATAACTGCCATAAACTTTAAGCACCTTCCCTATTGGCGACTCATCAGCAAAAAACAGCTGAGCCGTTTTAGATGTTATTATTAATTTATCGGGGGCCTTAATGGCATCGATATCTCCTTCAATCAAATTGAAAGAAAAAATATTCATAAATTCATCATCTGCAAGTAACAGGCTAATATCCTTGTATTCAATATTTTCATATTTAACAGGAAGCCCTCCCAGATTGGTATAAGTGGTTGCATTCAGAACTTCCGGGTAAGTTTGCTTTAATTCATTCGAAAGCGGGAAAGGGGTACATCCGGTATGCAAATCCTGACCATCGGAATACACCTGGTGTTCATACACCTGGTAAATCTGGCTAAGATTAGTATTGAACTTATCGAAACTCAGCTCGTCAACCACCCAAAACAAAATGAGGGTTGTAACGGCAATTCCTATGGCCACACCGCCAATATTCAGGAAGGAAAAAAATTTATTTTTCAGGATGTTCCTCCATCCGAGTTTCAGGTTTCTTTTAAAATCTGACATGATTATTGTTTTTAATAATTTGCTTAGAGCAGAGAGCAAAAAGCCTATTCTTTTTTAATATGAAAATTTCTAAACACTTGGCTCCGTGCTTTTTGCCCCGTGCTGTTTTTACAGGTAAATTTCTCCCAATTCCTTTTTCACCTCCTGGGTAATAACCATTCCATCGAACAGATTAATAACCCGGTGAGCATACTCTGAATCACGAAGCGAGTGAGTCACCATTACAATAGTTGTTCCTTCCTGGTTGAGTTCGGTGAGCAGGTTCATTACTTCCAATCCGTTTTTTGAATCCAGGTTACCAGTTGGTTCATCGGCAAGAATCAATTTTGGATTTGCAACCACGGCACGGGCAATGGCCACACGTTGTTGCTGTCCGCCGGAAAGTTGTTGAGGGAAGTGTTTTTTACGATGGCCGATCTTCATACGGTCGAGGACCTTTTCGACCATCTCTTTACGCTGACGAGCTTTTAACTGGAGATAAATAAGTGGCAACTCCACATTTTCGTAAACGTTTAGTTCGTCAATCAGGTTAAAACTCTGAAAAACAAAACCAATATTCCCCTTGCGAAGCATGGTACGGTTGCGTTCTTTTAGTTTTCCCACTTCTTGTCCGTCGAAAAAATATTCCCCGTTTGAAGGATTGTCGAGCAGACCGATAATATTTAAAAGTGTTGATTTTCCACATCCTGACGGGCCCATAATGGCCACGAATTCGCTCCTTTTCACGTGGATATTTACCTTATTCAGCGCAGTGGTTTCAATCTCATCGGTACTAAAAACTTTTGAAAGGTTGTTTGTTTTAATCATTATTCAGGCTTTTATTATATGTTAGAAAGACTTCCTATTTTTTAATACGTTACATTTGTTTATAATAAAATTCAGATCCGTAGTAATTTTCGGTGCCAGACAATTCAACTTCCATTTTATCTTCTCCCAAAGTCGCTTTCACTTCAAGCAAAACATTCTTACTTGTTTTAATGGTAAATTCCAGCTTCTCTCCCATTAGCCTTAGGTGATCAACCGGATAGATCTCTTTCGAATTTGAAAATATACATTCAACTGCATCGCTATTAGTTTTCAAGCCAATCATCATCACAACTCCATCATCCTTTTCTGGCTTACTTTTCCACACCCCATTAAAAAACTGTTTATCAGCATTTTGAGCAACAAGAGTATGTGTAGATAAATTATTGAACACTTCCTCTAACGATAATCCTGCACGAGTAAAAAAGGCTTCGGGAAGAACCGGCTGTAACGAATTACGAAAAAAATCACCCATTTTTTCAGTAGAGAAGGATGCAAACTGAGCTTTCACATCTCCTCCGGTTTTATAATCCATATTCATAATCTGCACCGGAGTTTTATTCGTAAAATCAATATCGCTCATGGAAAAAGATTTTACTTCGGGGTGAAGCCGTGTTTTAAAATAGACATTCTTATTACGCACATCGAACAATATACTCCATTCAGGTACATCAAAAACTTGAATCTTATCCAACATCATCAGCCCATAATCCACAATATTTTCAGAAGTATCGTAATTTTTTATAAGCACATCAGTTTTTACGAAACGCGGTACATTCGGGTCATCAAGATCTGCTTCGTATAATCCACCGTGTGGTTTATAATATTTCAACAATTCCATTTCACGCTGATAAGGAGTATTAAAAAGAGCCGGCACCGGCATATTTTCGTTTTTATAGACTACCACTTCCCCATCAATAAAAGCAATTGCCGCGGTATTGCCGGACGCATCACCTACAAAAAAATGCCACCCCCAACCACTGATCTCAATCTCGGAAGCGCATTTTATAGCTTCTTCTGTTGTGGAATAATTATCCAAAATATATTGCATCCACTGCATCTGGTCGAGCTTTGGCAAACGTTCATCTTTAGGGTAATCGGCATCCTCATTCATTTCCCATATAAAAAGTCCTGCTTCATTCATTCCTCCATCAGGAAAATCTCGTGCAAAACAGTTAAATGTTACAGAGCCGTAACGGGAAATCCAGCAATAACCTGAAGAATTTTGCTGATCAGGAGTAGTTAATTCACTCCAGGTTCTTCCAACCTTAAAAGTACCTCTTTTATTGATAAATACCATTCCCGGAACTCCAATATCTCCTTCATTCAGGTTATGCCCGTAAACAAGGCTATCGCCCTTTTGCAACTTAAAAGTTGAACAGGCAACACCATTCAGATGAACTACAATTAATATAAAAAATACAAGTAGCGTCGTTATAAATAATTTGGTTCTCATAAAGGTTCGGTTTTGTTTTTACTATTTTGACGCATGAACCTTTCAGTCGTTACAATAAATTTGTTTTGGAACATTTTTTCCAATCACAGGAATTACACATTTATCCCTGTTCATGATTACTGATCGAATTTTGGTCTTTTTATACCTCTACAATCAGCAATACCTATTATGTAAATAAACACGGTATATCATAGATTTACAATATTGATTTGAAAGTTAACAAACATTAACCACAGCAATCAAGAAAATCCTGCGCCCATCGAGATTTATTGAAGAACTGTAAACCTTATTATTAGGCTAGTTCAAACTATTGTGATATGAGAAAACTACTATTCATATTGTTTTGTTTTTTCGCCATCACCAGTCAGGCTCAATGGTCGTATAAGTTTATGTCGAAGCAAAAACATTTTCTATACACCTCAGGAGATGTTATGGTTGGGGAGACTAATGGTGGAAAACTTGGTTTGAACTATGTATATAACAACAAATACCTTTTAAATATTGGTTATTCAGCAACAAACAAAACCTCAGCCGCACTACCTGCCGATTATACCAAGTCTGGAACCGAACAATCTGAAGCACTCATCGGCGATGGAGCTTTTCAGAATATTGAAAATTTCCACTTAATGGTTGGCCGCTTTTTTAACTTAAACCAGAAAAATACTGTACGTATTTTATTGCAGGGAGGTCCCGGTGTTTTAACCAGCCGCAAACCTGAATTTATTGGATCCGGTGGTCAATCTGATTATTCAATAAAAGCCTCCCAATTCCCCAGTCTAACCTTGAACCCTAAACTGGAGTTCCCCTTCCTATATGCTCTGGGAGTATCTGTTGGCCCTATGATAATTGTAAGTTCCGAGCAGAATTATTATGGTGCCGGTATCGGTTTTATGTACGGCATTATTCGTAAATAATTTCAATAAAAAATATCTTTGTCATGTACTTTGTCTTATATTCTAATGTATTTGATATTTTGGCCTTAAGGTCAAAAAAGCTGATTAAATACAGGCAAATTCCCTAAGCAGGCATAAGTATTTTTTACCTTTTATGATAAACATTCTTATTTTATTTAGTATTTTTATGCAAAATACAGAAAGTTGAACGCTTCCTGTTTCCATTAGGTTGTGCGTTTAAATAAAAAACCCAGAGCTGTTTTCTAAGGAAAACAAGATCGGATTATATAATGAGGCGACAATATTTCTGTATAATTTTTCTTGGATAGTATATAGGAATGAAAAAGATACTTGCAGTAGACGACAATACAATTAATCTGGAATTGCTTTCGCAAATTGTAAAAATGTATTACCCGTCGTTTAAATTTTTGTCAGCAATATCAGGTGAAGAAGGAATTAGTTTGGCGAACAAAGAAAATCCCGACTTAATTCTTTTAGATATTATGATGCCTGGGTTAAATGGCTACGACACTTGCAAAATCCTGAAGTCAAACAACAAAACCAAACAAATCCCAATCATTATGGTTTCGGCACTGGGACGCGACAGCGCAGAACGAACCAAAGGACTTAATGTAGGTGCAGATTCATTCATATCGAAACCTTTTGACCAGATAGAATTAAAAGCACAGATAAATGTGGCGCTTCGTATTAAAAACTACCAGGAACAACTTCGCAAATTAAATTCTGAAATTACACTGGTTGAGGAAAGGGAAAGAAGACGTATAGCAGAAAATTTACACGACAGCCTGGGACAAACTCTTAGTCTGGCTTTTATGAATTTATCTTCGATAAACCCGGAAGATTGCCCGCCGCAAATCAGAAGTACCATTAATTTCACATCACAATTACTTAGCAAGGCTATTGAAGAATCGCGTTCGCTTACTTACGATTTAAGTCCGCCCATTTTATATGAACTTGGCTTAATTCCGGCCATTAGATGGAAACTCGAACGATTTGAGAAAGAGTTTAATATAAAAACAGCTTTCAAGGTAAAAGACTCTGAATCAGAGTTATCGCGTGAAAACAAAATTTTCCTTTACCGAACAGTTGGAGAATTGCTTAATAACATCAATAAGCACGCACAGGCCACTGAAGTTTCCGTTGAATTGTATCTAAAAGAAGATGCTTTTAATCTAACGGTTCAGGATAACGGTGTGGGAATAAACAAACAGAAAGTAAAAACAACCTTAAACGGAGGATTTGGTTTATTAAGCATTTCTGAACGTATTGAAAGTATAAATGGTTTATTTACAATTGAACCTAATAATATCGGTACAATTGCGCACATTAATATCCCTTTGCTGAGAAATAATTAGAAATATCCCAAATGAACAATAATAAAAACTGAAGAAATGATAAAAGTTTTAATTGCAGACGACCACCAGCTATTTCGCGAAGGACTCCACAACCTTTTGAAAACAGCTGAAGACATCAATGTTATTGCACAGGCAGAAGATGGAGAAGATGCCATTGATAAAGTTTCAACTTACCAGCCAGATGTTTTGCTGATTGACATTGCCATGAAGAATATGAATGGTATTGAAGCAACCAAGCTGTTGAAAAAGAAAAATCCCGAACTTAAAATCATTGCTGTTTCCATGCATTCCGACAAACAATATGTAAAAGGAATGCTTGAAGCAGGTGCAGATGGCTATCTTCTGAAAAACTGTACCTACAGGCAGTTAACCGACGCAATTTATTCGACCTATGCCGGCAAAAAATTTCTTAGCGAAGACATTACTGAAATTGTAATTGACGGATACCTCAACTCCGATCAGGTAGTTTCCGACAATTATTCTCAACTGTCGGAAAGGGAAAAAGAAATTTTCATGCTTCTGGCTGAAGGACATTCAACAAGAGAAATTGGAGAAAAACTGTTTATTAGTGTAAAAACTGTTGCCACACATAAACAAAACATCCTTGAGAAACTGGAATTAAAAACCAATTCTGACATCGTAAAATTTGCGTTGAAAAAGGGACTTATAAATTTGGAATAAGCATTTTCTCCATTAATGCGCTGGCAAGTAAATTCTCTGTATTTTAATTAAAATTAACAGTGAATATTGACATAGTAGCTCCGGCATAAAATAAATATTCCTGTTCACTGAAGCGCAAAGAATAATGGACACAAAAACAACAAAACATTTATCTCAAAAACAAATTGTAGTTCTTGGAGCGGGTTTGGTAGGTAGTGCAATTGCCATCGATCTGTCGAAAAATTACAGTGTTACCAGCATTGATAAAAACGAAGAGGCATTTCTCAGGTTTTCCGATCATCCTCAAATACAAACCATAAAAGCAGATTTAAACGACACAACAAGCATAGGTGATCTTGTTAGTGATTTTGACATTGTTGTAGGTGCAGTACCCGGGTTTATGGGTTATGAAACCATGAAAGCGGTTATTAAAGCCGGTAAAAACATGGTAGATATTTCTTTCATGCCTGAAGATTTTCTGGAACTTGACCAATTGGCAAAAAAACATCATGTTACGATAGTAGCAGATTGTGGCGTTGCGCCGGGAATGGGAAATATTATCCTCGGACATCATAACCAAAGCATGCACGTTAAACGTTACGAATGTTTGGTTGGAGGCCTGCCTGTAGTACGCGAATGGCCATACGAATACAAGGCAGTATTCTCTCCCATTGACGTAATTGAAGAGTATACACGACCCGCAAGATATGTGCAAAACTATGAAATTGTTACCCGTGAAGCCCTGTCAGAACCTGAACTGATTCACTTTGAAAGTATTGGCACCCTGGAATCCTGGAATTCTGACGGTTTACGATCTTTGCTTCATACAATGAAAAATATTCCTGATATGATTGAAAAAACATTACGTTATCCGGGCTGTATCGAATATCTCCGGGTTTTGCGTGAATCAGGGTTTTTCTCATACGAAGAAATTGAAGTAAATGGGATTAAAATCAAACCCATTGATGTTACTTCAAAGTTACTCTTTCCTAAATGGGAACTAAAAAAAGGAGAAGAAGACTTTACCGTAATGAGAATTGTTGTTGAAGGTATTGAGAAGGATCAAAATAAAAAATATACTTATAATCTCCTCGACAGATACGATCGACAAACACAAACCATTTCAATGGCACGAACCACGGGTTATACCTGCAATGCAGTTGTCAATCTAATTCTTGATGGAGGTTTTAAAACGACTGGCGTTTATGCCCCTGAAGAGATTGGATCGCATGAGGGAAACCTGAGTTATATTCTTCAATATCTGAAAGAAAGAGGTATAATTTACAAGCTTAGTTAACACACTCTTTCGCTTATATTAAGCCAATATTTCCTAATCAATAATTGCTGATATTAAATCGCATCAGATTCTAACTCATTTTTCTATTTTTGCGGCATGGAAATCGTATTGGGTATAATCATAACCTTATTTACCATAGCTGGTATTACAATCCTGATTAAGGCGAACAAAAAGGGTAAAAAATCAAATCAGGTAAAAAAAGAAGTTTCAGCACCGGCATCGGGTTGTTGCGGAGCACATGAGGTTTGCGAATTTGATCAGATAAAAATGGATGAGAGCATCATTGAATATTACGATGATGAGGAACTTGATGCATTCAAGAATATAAACGAGGATGCTTATACCAATAATCAGATCGACCAGTTTCGCGAAGTTCTCTATACCTTACAAACAGAAGAAATAAGGTATTGGCTATTAAGTATTGAAAGAAGAAACATTCGATTACCCGGGATTTTACAAAGTGAGGCAAGAATGCTGATGGCCGAGTAGTAACTGCTTCTATTTCCATCTACAGGAATTACATTTTCCAAATTCTTCATATTATATTCATTTTTTAATGTAATCCCTTGTAATTGTTTCATAAAAACTAATTTTACCTTTTTCATACCCAAAAGGAATGATTTCTTAAACCAGGGAAAAATTAAAATCTTGTACATATTTTAATTCTTCAACCTTATTTCCCAATGCTGAGTTAGATTTGCATTCTCTTTGAGGTCGTAAAATTGCATGGTCAAAAATTAAAAAACGCAAAAATGAAATTCACACTTTTCGCATTACTGTCACTATTTTTTTCTTTCTCTCTTTGCGCTCAAACCGAGAAACGTCCTTTAACCTTTGACGACATCCTGAAATGGAACCGAATTACAGAAACCCATATTTCCAACGATGGAAAATACATCGTTTATAAAGAAGAACCATGGAAAGGCGATCCGGTATTAAAAATTACAACTCCTGAAGGCGAAAAACTCAATTCAATTGCCTGCGGGACGGGAGCCCAGATAACAGCAGATTCTAAATTCCTGGTTTATACAGTAAAACCTTCGGTTGACACAATACGGTCGTTAAAATTTAAAAAAACAAAAAAAGAAGATTTCCCTGAGGATAAACTGGCGATTTACAATTTAAGAAACGGGGCAAATGAACAGATCGAAAAAATAAAATCATCGAAAGTCCCTGCAGAATGGTCGGGATGGATTGCCTGGCAGGCAGAAGATGTTGCCGATTCAACAATGAAAAAGAAAGATAAAGACAAACTTTTTCCTCTATTCATAAGAAATACAAAGACAGGTGAAACAGCAAAAATCCCAAATGTAAGTCAATACCAGTTTGCAGAAGAAAAAGAAATCCTTGTTTATATTTCGGAAGGTGACAGCACTTTTGAAGCCGGAATTTATATCAACGACCTGCCTGCTGCATCTGAAACAAAAATACTGGAAGGGAAAGGTAATTTCAAACAACTGGCTATTAACAAGGCAGGGAACCTGGTTGCTTTTCTGGGAGATACTACCGAAACCAAAGAACCGGATTACAAACTGTTTCTCTGCAAAAATTCAGGAGATGCAGAATCGGTGCTAGATAATAATTCTTCGTCCATTCCTGAAAATTGGGAAATAAGTGAAAACGGCACTCTATCCTTTTCTGAGAACGGTGAAAGATTGTTTTATGGAACAGCTCCTGTTAAAATAGCCAAAGATACTACAGTGTTGGAAGAAGAAATCCCGGTTTTGGATGTTTGGCATTGGAACGAAGAGGAATTACAGACTGTTCAGATTCATAATAAAAACAAAGACCTGAAAAAGTCATTCCTCGCTGTTTATCATATTGACAATAAAAAAGCCGTACAACTGGAAACAAAACAATTTTCAGGTATAAGAAAAATTAAAGAGGGAGATGCGGATAAACTTCTCGCCTACTCAAATCACCCTTATGCGGTACAAACCATGTGGGAAGGAAGCCCGGAACACAATGACTTTTACCTGGTTGACATGAATACCGGCGAAGCAGAATTAATTAAAAAAGACTGCCGGGCAAATCCAATGGTATCGCCGGAAGGGAAATTCCTTTACTGGTACAATGCCATCGACACAACATGGAACACCTACAACATCGCTTCCGGGAAAGAATACGTTGTAACAACCACCCAAACCATTCAGTGTGCCAACGAATTAAATGACATACCCAATCCTCCATATCCATATGGCATCGCCGGTTGGTTAGAAAACGACGAGGCATTTTTAGTAAACGACAGGTATGATGTATGGAAAGTGAATCCTTTAAATTCGGAAGAACCTGTAATGCTGACAAACAACGGAAGAGGACAAAAAATAAGCTATCGTCTGGTTCTATTCAACAAGAAAAATAGTGAATGTATTGAGCTGTCAGAAACATTATTATTAAAAGCGAATAACGAAATAACTCGTGCCGACAGTTACCTCAGTTTTGACCTGAAAAAACCAACTGCATCAAAAAAAGTTCTTGCTGAAAATTTCCAGATGAGTACTCCTCAAAAAGCAAAAGATGAAGATGTTTTTATTTTCACCAAAGAGAATTTCGAAACCTATCCCAACCTGATTGCCAGCGGTTCAAATTTTAAAAAGCAAGTTCAAATAAGTGATGCTGCTCCGCAGCAGAAAGAATTCTTATGGGGAACGGCGGAGTTGGTTACATGGCGATCGTTGGACGGACTTGTTTTGGAAGGCACTTTGCACAAACCCGAAAATTTCGACCCGAACAAAAAATACCCGATGATTGTGAATTTTTACGAAAAGAGCTCTCAAGAACTTTTAAGTTACCACATGCCGGAGAACCACCGTTCAACAATCGATTATCATTACTATACCAGCAACGGATATGTAGTATTTAATCCTGATGTTTATTACAAAGAAGGTTACCCGGGCGAATCGGCATATAATTGTGTAATGCCCGGAGTAAATGCAGTGGTTTCAAAAGGTTTTATAGATGAAAATCATATCGGGGCACAGGGACACAGCTGGGGTGGATACCAGGTGGCTTACCTTGCAACCCGTACCGATATGTTCGCTGCCATAGAATCGGGAGCTCCGGTTGTTAATATGTTTAGCGCTTATGGCGGAATTCGCTGGGGATCGGGACTTAACCGGTCTTTCCAATACGAACATACACAAAGCCGCATCGGGAAATCGATTTGGGAATCGCCGCTTCGCTATTTAGAAAATTCACCGCTTTTTACACTCGACAAAGTAAAAACCCCTATCCTTATTATGCATAACGATAACGATGGGTCAGTGCCATGGTACCAGGGAATTGAATACTTTATCGGACTGCGTCGTCTGCAAAAACCTTGCTGGTTACTTAACTATAACGAAGCCGATCACTGGCCAACCAAAGTTCGCGACAAACACGATTTTCAAATCCGTCTGGCACAGTTTTTCGACCATTATCTAAAAGATAAACCAATGCCTAAATGGATGAAAGAAGGTATTCCGGCAATAAATAAAGGACTTGATTTGGGATACGAGTTAGAGGAGTAAACAAGCTCATAAAAAAACAACATCTTTTAAAAATATTAAACCCTCTGTAAATAAAAATACCGGGAGATTAAGCCCGGTATTTTTATTTTATATGTTGTGAAGAAATCTATTCCCCTCCTTTTTTCGTTTCAATTAGAATGACACCATTGGCACCTCGCGATCCATAAATGGCAGAACTACCATCTTTAATGATATTTATACTGTTTACCTCTTTTGGATCGAGAGATCCCAGAAAACTTGCGTCGACAATAACATCATCTACCACAATTAATGCACTGCTACTTCCCTGAAATGAAGTGGTTCCGCGAAGTACATATTGTCCGCCAATTATTTGAACGCCCATACTGTTTAACAGATCATCCATTTTGGAATATCGTGAGAACTTATTATCATTTTCCATTAAGGAAATAGCAGTCGATCTGTCTTTTTCAGAAATGTACCCATATCCAATAGCGTATTCGCGCTGTTTTTCACCCGGTTTCATTCTAAGATTCACTGCCACCATTTTCACATCTTTTGTTATGGTTATATTTTCGGGATAAAAACCCGTTGCTTCAATTTTAAGTTTGTCTTTATCCTCACAAATTACACTAAATTGTCCAACAGAATCGGTTAGTACGGTTTGCTTAGTACTTTTTACGGTAACTTCAACACCAATTAAGGGAATACTATCAAATACGTTAACCATTCCATAAACTGCATGACTTTGAGCGTGCAGCATTTGCAGACTGGCAAAAAAAATACAACAAAAAGTAATGAGACTTCTCATGATTAGGTAAATTATAGATTAGAACTAAATGAGTTTATAACAAATATCACGCCAACATACTATAAATAACTATTTATCAACACTATACCTTTCCCTGCTATAATCATTTCGGATTTATAACTCCTGTAACTTTATTGAAGTAGTCAGATATTTAGCACTGCCAATTTTAAGGCTTAATCATTACCTCTTCTGGTTTCAATTACAATCACCCCATTGGCTCCCCTGGCTCCATAAATAGCAGCAGCACTATCTTTAAGAACATTAATCGATTTCACAGTTACCGGCGGAATCATATCAAGGAAACTCTTATCAACAGGCACACCGTCAACAACGATAAGAGCACAACTGCTCAAATTAATAGAATTTATCCCCCGTATTACAATATCACCATTATTTTGTACCTGCACTCCGGCAAACCTGCCCTGAATAAGGTCATACATATTATCGTACATCGAAAAGTCTAAATCCTTATTTGTCATTTGGGCAATGGAGTTCAACTTTTCTCCATCTGCCACGTAGCCATATCCAATTGCATATTCGCGTGCTTTAGGACTGGGTTTTAGCCTCATATTAACAGCTACTATTTTGGTTTTATCTTCCAGCTTCACATTGTAGTTATGAAAACCTTTTGCCTTTATTTTAAGTCTGTCTTCTCCAAGTACCTGAACAATGAACCGGCCTAATGTATCTGTTTTTACAGTTTGTTTGGAGCTCTTAACGTAAACATCTGCACCAATAACCGCAATACTGTCAAAAGTTGTAACTACGCCATGCACAGGACGTTCTTGTGCAACCACTTGAGTTACCACACCTATAAGGGCGATAATTAAAATTAATTTTAATGATTTTACACACATAGCAGGTAATTTTTAAAGTGCTTAATTTTTATACGACAATTCAGCGAGGTATTTACCCTTAATAAAGCGTACAATTTATTACCAACCTGCTACCCAATGAACTTAATCAAAAATAAAAATTCACGCAATTGAATGATACATACTATTATTCTATCTATTTTTATAATAGAATAAATAATTATGTACAATTTACACAGGAAAACCAAATTCAAAAAATAATACGAGGCTTTTTAAAGCAACTAATCTTTCAGTGCGTATTTTCATATCATGGGCTATAGCTGATTGATTATCATAAAAATACAAAAACAATCATCATAACACACAAAATATTTCTCTTTATTTTTTAATTTCTTTAGCTACTGAAACTTGTTTTACCCGATATGGTTTTTTACGCTGAGATTCGAAGTAAGTACGCATCTGTAACTCAGCCAATATGCCGGTTGTAATAAACTGTATCCCCCCAAGAACCAGCAAAATTCCTAATAACAACAATGGCTTTCCCCAAATATCGTTTCCAAGAATCTTTAATATCAATAAATAAAAATTGATTAAAACACCAATGGCAAAAGTGAAAATACCTATGTTGCCAAAAAAGTGCATGGGTCGCTGAAGATATTTCTTATAAAACAGCATCAAAAACAAATCGCTGAGCACTCGGGTTGTCCTGCTAAGATTATATTTCGAGCTACCGAATTCACGAGGCCTGTGGTTCACGTCAACCTGGGTGATTTTAGTTGCCCCTTCGAAGGTTACTAACGCCGGAATGTATCTGTGCAATTCTCCGTAAATATGAATGCTTTTTATGGTTTCGTTAGTGAATATTTTCAGTGTACATCCCAAGTCTTTCATGTGTATTCCGGTTGCGCGTCGAATTAGGTAATTGGCAATTTTTGAAGGAACTTTCCGCAAAAACATTCCATCTTTGCGATTAGCCCTAACTCCTGCCACCATATCCCATTCCTCATCTTCAATCATTTTCAACATCATGGGAATATCAGCCGGATCGTTTTGCAAATCACCGTCAATTAAAGCTATAAACTCACCCTCGGCCTGATCGATACCTGCCTGAAGGGCAGAACTTTGCCCGTAATTACGTTTTAGCTCCACTAAAAGAAACCGATCATCGTTAATCTTCCTGATTTCTCCACGGGTATTATCTGTTGAACCATCGTCAACAAAAATGGCCTCGTAATCAATTCCTTCAAGTCCTGCTTTTATCTGATCTGATAAGGGTTTGATATTAGGTTCTTCATTCCAAACGCAAATTACAAGCGATAGCTTTTTCATGATCATTTTTCTTTTGTCTGTTCTGTTTTCCGAAAATCGGTTCAAATGTAAGCAATTACCAAATTCTAAACTACTTTTATTTAACAGGATTAAGTTTCCAAATAAAAGAAACACGTACCGTTCGGTACAGCCAATCGTGTAAACCGTGTTGATACTGAATTCTGAAGGCTTTTTTAGGATCGTCTTTTCTTAACTCAAAGTTAAGTTGCATGGGTCTGTCTCCATTGTCTTTGTATCCATAATATCCCGACCAGGAAGAAGTAAAACGCCAGTCTTTCCTCACAAAATCAATTCCGACGCCATACAAAAGAGCATCGTTTTGAAGAAGATAATCGTCGGTGGTTTGCCAGCAATAGAACCCGGCCATGGAAAACGGACGAAAAAGCAACTCTTCCTTTTGCCCAAAATCTTTCGAAAAACTGAGATCGAAATAATAGCCAGGAGTGTCGGAATAACGTGCAGCAGCCAATTCGCCGGAAGCCGTTTTTAATCCTGCCCGAAATAGTGTATTCGGAAACTTACGGTCTTTAATAAGTTGAATTAAAGTAGTAAAATACAAATCGCCAATAGCATATCCTTTTCCGTCTTTGTCGTGCGAAAAACGTTCATCCCTCACTTCCTGGCTGTAGTTATAGTGTTCCAAAATAACACCATACATTTCAACCGCAATTCTACTATTAGCAAACGGAACAAAAATACGCCCCGATATATCCTGGGTAGGATCTCCTTTTAAAAAATGGCTGGATGCAGTAATTTCAAGTTCTGTTTTTTCATTCAGAAATCCCCTTGTAACCTCAGGTACAGGAAGTGCATTCGGTCCTAAAAATCCCGGCGAAGAAATCAGATAATCTTTCCAGACAGGATCACCCTCTTCCCATCCATGAACTTCGTTCCACCATGAAAAATCATCTTGTCCGTAAACAACAAAAAAAGTATTTAAAAGAAGAATTAAAAAATATAACTTTTTCATTTATTTGCTTGATTATGAAAAGTTAAATGTATAGCTTTTTTTATTCGTTGGTTATTCAAATTCACAATTAACCAAATTTATAAAACAAAAAACCCTTCAGACTTCTGAAGGGCTGCAACTGAACTAAAGCTCAAGTTTATCTTTTATACTTTGGGGTATGGCGTCTTTGTGTACCATAATACACATCGTTTTATAATTCACATAAGGTTTTGAGGCATAAAAATATCCTTTGTACTTGTTATAGTCTCCCCATGAATTTTTCACCTTATAAAACGTATGCCCGTCCTGATCTTTTGCTGTTCCGACAATATGCATACCATGGTCGTCGGTAGTATCGTAGTTATCGAATGCTGTTTGACGCATTTCCTGTGTAACAACCAGCTCAGGAACCGGCTGATCCAATTTATATAATTCCTTTTCTTTCTCTTTCTCTGAAAGTTCTTCCCATTTTGCAATCTCAGCATCTGTCATATCCTCACTCGGAGCCGCAGGAAGAACAGCAACTCCCTTATTACTGGTTACAAAACCTTTTTCGCTTACATCAGCTGCCCAGGCTACTGTAAATCCATTATTTAAGGCATAATCCATTATTTCTTCCAGCTCGTTTAATGGCACATTATAAACCTCATCCCACGACCAGTTATCGGGTACTTCAAGAATAAATTTCGAATAAAAAGGATGATGTGTATACGAAGTAATTTCCACATAATCATCCATATTCAAACCAACATAATCGGAGGCAAAACTTAGTGGAGTATATTGTTTCCCATCATATTCGAATTTTTTTGGCAGTTCTCCCAAATAAGTATTCAGGGTTCCTTCAATAGCCTCGTGCCAAACGGTACTTAGTTTGCGATTTTTGTTTTCAATTACAGCGTCAACATTCTGTTTTAACACATTGTCCATTTCGCCGTGGACATGTTTATCTTCTCCATAATTTAAGCCATCGTAAACTGATTCAGGAACAATGCCGTATTTACCGATCATATTCGTAACATCGTGGAAAGCACCACCTGCTGCAAAATTCAGGTTACCATGCACACGTACATCTTTATCTGCCTTTTCCGAATAAGTATGCCAAACGATAAACATTTCAGAGAGATCAACCTCAGGTTTGCCCAAACGCAGCATTTCCGATTCTAAGAATGATAATCCCGAAAAAGACCAGCATGTTCCGGAACGGTATTGATTTTTTACTGAAGTATTTGGCAATTCAATGTCTTCTTCAAAAACATAACCGTCTTTCTTTTTATCCTTTTTATTTTCGCTTTCAGCAAAGACTATACTGCACGCAAACACCGCCAACAATGCGGTAAACAAAAAACGCAATCTCATTTTAATAAATTAAATTCTTACCCCTCAATTTGATTAATTGTCAAAAATAACAATTTATTCTTTTTCAGGAAGAAATATACACATAGACTTAATTTAAATTAATCCACATGTAACTAAAAAACTACCTTTTATTATAATTCAGCCTCAGTTAACGAGATAAACTCAATAAGTAATCGTAAATTTGTTTGTATCACCATCTTACACGACAATAACGGATAAATGCCCAAAGGAACTCTTCAGAACAAATTTTTATCCATTACAGACTGTTGCCAGTATCGTGTTAGTGAATTTATTTGGAGTTTGATTGGAAGGAGAACTATAATTCTAAAAATTCGATACTGTTGAATTAAATTCTTTATTTACCGATTTGAAATCCTAAATCAAATGAAATTGTATTTGAACTTAAATTTTTAAGAAGCCCAAATCCTCTTTGATATTTTAGATCAAGAAATAATTCTTTATCACTCAGGTAAAAACTTTTTACCCCAATTCCGCAAACTATCCCATAATCGAACTTTGAAAAAGGATTCTCATAATTCTGATTCTCAAGAAAAGAATCAATCCAGGTATATGTTATATCCAAATCTCGATTGTATTCTGTTTTAAAAAAATATTTGGCGAAACCACCTATTTGAAAGGTTGGCCTTACCTTCCCTTTTGGAAATTCATATTTTATAACACCACGGCTGTCAATCGAATTTAATTTCAAAGCAATATTATTTAAATAATCTACCTTGTAAGTCGGATCAAAATAGGAATTGGTAGTTGTCAATTTTACAAAGGAGTAAAGAATCTCGCACTGAAAATATAATCTTTCATTTATTGACGGCATATTCATTTTATAAAACAAACCTACAGAGGGATAAATATTAAAACCAAACTGACTATCTTCCATAAAATAAAGGTCTTCCGAAAAACCCCCGGTTTGTGATATTGACATCCCATTGAGACCTAATAATATTCCAAATGTGTTTTTTATTTTAGGTATCTTTTTTTCATAAACAATACATTCTTCATCTCCACAAACCTCAACATGGTAATCGTGGGCAATATTTATAAGAGATTCATGGTTTAAACGAAGATTTTCAACTCTTTGTGAAATTGATGGACTTTCCTGAAAAACATATTTTAAAACTCCAATATATTTTTTGGGATTTTGAACAAATTGAGCATCTGTCATTGTCACTTTTTCTTCATTCTTAAGCTCAAGTAGCTTACCATTCCCATTATCTATTAAATAATGTTCACCACTGTTATCTCGATAATAGTAAATGTCGACAATTCCATTTAGAAGGTACTCTAAAAACATTTGTTTGGGTTCATTTTCTTTATCGATTGTTTTAGTAACATAATATTTACTATTAGTAAAACGATAGCCCTTTATTTCGTTTGGAGAAAATGACAAGATTTCGGAATCGGTATTTAATTTATAATTGCATTTTCGGGCATTTGCCTTATTCCCTCTATAATCTATTAAAGCTTGTATCGTATCATTGTTATTACTGATTATATAACCATCTCTGAAATCAGACTGAGCCTTTAAACCAATAATGTTAATAAAGAAAAAACCAATTGCGAATAAATATTTTATCAAAGAATGATTATTCGGATAAGTTTTAATCGTTCTAACATATGTACTCAATATTCCATTGGCATCATAGGTTCTACGATTGCTAAATAGTGTCTGGTTATATTGCATATTTTTGATCTCTAATTTTTGAAGAGGTAAATATAAAATTTAAAGTGTTAAAAATTCGTACTCGTTTTAGATTTTTGGAGGAATAAGTTAAATAAAACTAACTACTTAAACAGACAACCTTTGAAAATGTTATTTTTGTTTGCTCAGAAAAAGAAATAGTAGATTAAACGAAATAAGTAGTGAGTTTTTTAAGCTGATAGAATTCAAAAGTGCACAGAATAGATTTCAAAGCAAAAATCTCAATACTTTTTACGAAACAAAGAATGAAGAAACTTACCATACTTTTTGCACTATTCCTGTCGCTTTCATTTGTGGCCGAAGCCCAGTTAAACATCAACCATTTTATCCGGGTAGGTCGCACACGTATTTCCATTGGAAACTATACCGGAGCAATAGAGTACTTCAATATTGTAATCGAATTTAAACCGTATTTACCCGAAGCATATTTATACAGGGGAATGGCCAAACACTCGCTAGAAGACTACCGGGGCGCCATTCAGGACTACGATAAAGCCATTGAAATTAAACCCTATTATCCGAGGGCTTACAATAATCGCGGAATGGCCTATCATAACCTGAGAAATTACGAAGAAGCGATAAAAAACTATAACCGGGCACTGGAATTCGATTCGAATGATGAGACCATTTACAACAATCGCGGTTTGGCAAAACTGGCGCTGAAGGATATGGAAGGAGCTATTGAAGATTACAATAAAGCATTGGAAATAAATCCAAAATCGACACATGCCCTGATGAGCCGAAGCAATGCCAAAATAGTGAGCGGCGACATTCAAGGTGCTATCCGCGATCTGAATCAGGTAATTATTATCAGACCTCACTTTGCAGCAGCTTACCTCAACCGTGGATTAGCCCGCTTCGAATTGGAAGATTATGCGTCGGCACTGCGCGATTACGACCAAAGTATTAAGTTCGATCCTCAAAATGCACTGGCTTTTAATAACCGGGGAATTGTAAAACATAAACTCGAAGATTATGCCAGCGCCATTATGGATTATGATATGGCCATTCAGCTGAATCCGGAAATGGCCAGCGCTTATTTCAACCGGGCTATGGCTCGCGAGATTCTCGATCGTCCGGGCTATGAAAGCGATTATCGCATTGCTGCGCAATTAAATCCCCAATTCGATTTGAATAGCCGGAGGCTGGATGCTGAAAAGCTGGCACAACAACAACAACAACAACAACAACAACAACAAAACCAGCAGGGAAACTCACAACAGAATAATCAGGCAAATAAACAAAGCACACAAAACAATCAACAGAACTCACAACAAGCCATTGCTCAAAATAACCAACAAAACAACAACTCTTCGGATAGTAACAGCGATGCAGAAGAGGCACGAAAAAAACAGGAAGAGCTGGAGGCCGCCAAACAAAGGAGAAGAAGCAGGATGAATCTGGTTGTTGAAGACACCCGCGATATTCCTAAAGAAGACGTACAGGATGTAGATGATGGCCGTATCCAAAATAAAAATATTGTCATCGATCTACAACCTATGTTTATCGTTTCAGCCTTCGAAAAGAATGCAGTAGACTACGACCGTTTTCAATATTATAACGTTATTATCGACGATCTGAACGTACAAAACAATTACAATCCACTATTGTCGATCTCCAATAAACCGGTGACTACGTATCAATCGGTTTTCGAAAATTTCATCTTATTTTTCAATGATAAAATTAAAATTCAGGAAAATTCACTCAATTACCTGAACAGGGGTATTTTTAATAGTTTAACAGGAGATTACAATAACGCTATTTCTGATTTGAACAAAGCCATAGATATGGATGAGAAATCGACCATTGCTTATTTTACAAGGGCTAACACGCGATACAAAATGAAAGAACAGGTGGAACTACTCGCGGGTATGCAATCCAACACTTCCATTTCGTTAAATCAAAAATCGCAGGAGGAAGAGACAATTAAACCAACAACAATTGATTACCAGGATATTTTGGATGACTATTCAGTTACACTTTTTCTGAATCCTGAATTTTTCTTTGGCTACTACAACAGGGCATATATCAAACTCCGTTTGGGTGAATACAGAAGCGCGGTGGAAGACCTGAACCGGGCAATCGATCTCGAACCGGAATTTGCAGAAGCCTACTTTAACAGGGGACTTACAAAAATTTTCCTTGACGATATTGAAGGAGGTGCCATTGATTTAAGCCGTGCAGGAGAATTAGGTATCGAAGGTGCTTACAACATTATTAAACGATACTGTAATTAACAGATTGTATAGATTGATGTAGATTGAAAAGGTTGAATTCTATTATAACCTTAACTTTGATTTTTTCACTTTAAACAAAAGAAATGAACCAACCATTAGCAGAACGGCTACGCCCCAGAACCCTCAACGATTACATCGGACAGGAACATCTGGTTGGAAAAGATGCTGTTTTACGCAGAATGATTGATTCAGGAAAAATAACCTCGCTGATTTTATGGGGACCTCCGGGAGTTGGAAAAACAACCCTGGCCCGGATTATTGCCAACACACTTGAACGCCCTTTTTATACATTAAGTGCCATCAACTCAGGTGTAAAAGATATTCGAGATGTAATCGACAAAGCCAAAAAACAACAGTTTTTCAGCAAGCCTAATCCCATACTCTTTATCGATGAAATTCATCGGTTTAGTAAATCGCAACAAGACTCATTGCTGGGTGCCGTTGAAGACGGAACGATTACCTTAATTGGTGCTACGACAGAAAACCCCTCGTTCGAAGTAATCTCTCCCCTGCTATCCCGTTGCCAGGTGTACATTTTGCAACACCTCGACAAAAAAGCCCTGCTAAAAATTATTAAACAAGCCTCTAAAAAAGACACTCTTTTAAAAGAAAAGAAAATAACTCTTCGCGAAGAAGAAGCCATCCTGCGATATTCGGGCGGAGATGCCCGCAAACTTTTAAATGTACTGGAACTCGTTGTTCTTGGAGAAGAATCGGACAACATTGTTATTACCAATAAAAAAGTTACCGACCGGCTGCAAAAGAATCTTGCTATCTACGACAAAAAAGGCGAGATGCACTACGATATCATTTCTGCATTTATAAAAAGTATAAGAGGTGGTGATCCGAATGCCGCAGTTTACTGGCTGGCACGCATGATTGAAGGGGGTGAAGATGTAAAATTTATTGCACGCAGACTTCTGATTCTGGCTGCAGAGGATGTGGGACTGGCTAATCCAAATGCGCTGTTACTTGCCCAAAATACGTTTGACGCCGTTCACAAAATCGGTTATCCAGAGGCTCGTATTATACTTTCTGAATGTGTAATTTACCTGGCTACTTCACCCAAAAGCAATTCGGCCTACGAAGCTATTGACAGAGCCATATCACTTGTAAAAAACACGGGAGATTTACCGGTTCCTCTGCACATCAGAAATGCACCAACCAAGCTAATGAAAGAAATTGGTTACGGAAAAGATTATAAATATGCACACTCCTACGATGGTAATTTTGTAGAGCAGGAATTTTTACCCAAAGAGATTTTGAACGAACGAATTTATCAGCCGCAAAATAATCCTTCTGAAATAAAAATACTGGAGCGATTACGAAAATGGTGGGGAAAGAGGTTTTAGTCACTGGCCATTTGTTATTAGCCACTGGTCATTAGTAAAAAATCCAAATGACCAGCGACCATTTACCAAAATCATTTTTATTTCAAAGTTCCTGCTTCTGCCTGTTTAATCATTGTTTCATTGGCTGTAATGTAAATTTCAACACGTCGGTTTTGCGCACGCCCTTCGGCTGTTTCATTACTTGCAACCGGTTCATCATAGGCTTTCCCCTCAGTAGACAACCTGTTGCCACTTATCCCGTTCTCAATAATATACTTCGCTACCGATTCGGCTCTTTCATTCGAAAGTTTCTCGTTTATGGCCCTTGATCCGGTATTGTCGGTATGGCCGTAAATGGTTACATCGGTTTCAGGATTACTTTTCAGCGACTCAGCAAATTCAACTATCGATTTTTTCGAACTACTGCTAAGCGCACTCTTACCTGTCTCAAACAATATCCCGCTGTCGAAAGTAACTTTAATAGCTTGCAAATTATTCGCATCAGTTACACTTTCAACCTGGGCTCCCTCAATTTTTTCGAGTTCAGCCTGCTGTTTATCCATTTTGTTTCCAATAGCAATACCGGCTCCTGTACCCACTGCCGCGCCAATAGCGGCACCAATGGCAGCACCTTTCCCTTTTCCCGCCAGAGCTCCAATTCCTGCACCAATAGCAGCACCACCTGTTCCACCTATAACTCCTCCTTTTGTTTTGTTATTGGTTGCTGCCCATTTTCCTCCCGAACAACCGCCAAAAATTAGTGCCAAACTTAATAGCACTACACTAATAGTTTTGTTTGTTTTCATCATCTTTCTAATTTTTGTTTCCCTCAAATAAATCGAATTCTGTACGATTAATTTACGAAGATTATTTGAGTTTATTATACCCGCATCCTTAACTATTGTTAAAGGTAATTGTTCAAATAAAAATCAAAGTCAACAGAAAGAAACTTAATTAATAGTAACCTGCTTTGTATTTTAAATGGGTGAATTAGGAATATCGCTTATCAAAATGTATTTTTATAAAACCAATTATCTGAGTCAATTAAACTTACATGAGTATTATGAAAAAAATGATTATTTGCCTCTTCTTAGGCTTACTGTTTCCATCACTTCTGTTTGCCCAAACCGGGAAAGTCTTCGATAACCTGACAATGAAAAGTGAGATTTTAAAAATGGAGCGCAAGTATGCCATATATCTGCCGCAGGATTATGAGAGTTCACATAGAAGTTACCCGGTTCTTTATTTGCTTCACGGTGCAGGTGACGACCAAACAGGGTGGGTACAATTCGGAGAAGTTCTTCATATTGCAGACAAGACGATTAATGAGGGCTATGCAACTCCAATGATTATTATTATGCCCGATGCCAACACCGGACGCCGGGGATATTTCAACTCACCAAAAGGCGACTGGCAATTTGAAGATTTTTTCTTTGAAGAATTCATCCCATTTATTGAAAATGAATACCGAATAAGAAAAGAAAAACGTTACCGGGCAGTGGCAGGATTGTCGATGGGAGGGGGTGGCACCTTCATGTATGCCTTGCATCATCCCGAATTATTTTCCTCGGCATGCCCGTTAAGTGCCAGCTGCGGGCCTATTTCATTAGACGACACAAAAAGATACCTTGAACGCAGAGGAACAGATACTTTTACTGAAGAACAGGTGAAAAAATACTATCAACAATACAGTGCTTTAAATTTAGTAGAGAATATGCCTGATGATCAAAAAAATGCAGTAAGATGGTACATCGATTGTGGCGATGATGATTTCTTGTACGAAGGCAATTCATTAGTTCATATCTCCATGCGTAAAAACGAAATTCCACACGAATTCCGTATCAGAGATGGTGGTCATACCTGGACATACTGGCGCACAGCCCTCCCTGAAGTTCTGCATTTTATTTCGCAGTCATTTCATCAGCATTAGAAAAATAAATCCTTTCATGTCCCGGAAACTTAGAAAAGATTCCTCTCCTCATGCTGATGGATTAGGCATAACAAATTTTACCAGGATGTCAACCATTAACTGAAAAATAAAATATGAACGAAAAAGTAATAGAACTGGCCAAAATGATTGACCATTCCATTCTTCATCCAACAATGACTGATGAAGATTTAAAACGAGAATGTGAAGTTGCAATGAAATATGATGTGGCTTCGGTTTGTGTAAAACCATACGTAGTAAATCAAGCCGCCGGATTCTTAAAAGGATCTGATGTTTTGGTTGGGTGTGTAATTGGTTTTCCTGCAGGAAACTCTTCAATTGAGGTTAAAGCTTTCGAAACAGAAAAAGCCTGCAAGGATGGTGCCGTTGAAATCGACATGGTAATCAATATTGGCAAAGCCCTGCAAGGCGATTGGGAATATATCGAAAACGAAATCAAAGCTGTTACAGACACTTGCCACAAACATGGTGCAATTGTTAAAGTTATCTTCGAAACAGATTATGTAACACGGGAAGAAGATATTATCAGACTTTGTGAAATATGTACCAACGTGGGAGCCGATTACGTGAAAACTTCCACCGGTTTTGGATTTGTTAAAGGTAATGACGGCAAATATTCATACGAAGGCGCCACCATTTCGAATCTTGAACTGATGAAAAAAAGTGTAGGGGCAAATGTAAAAGTGAAAGCCGCCGGGGGTGTTCGTACTCTCGACGGATTACTCGCAGTTCAAAAGGCAGGTGCTACACGTTGTGGAGCAACAGCTACAATAAAAATACTGGAAGAGGCAAAAGAAAAATTCTAGCCTGTATAAAATGAAAAATGCCATCTGTTTATGAATAACTCAAACAGATGGCATCCCTGACTACACATGTCATTAGTCAATATCCATCAAAGAAACAGCCAAATGACCAGTGACAGAGTTAGCTCAATATATTCTTACAATATTCTACACACTTCACAATCTCTTTCTGCGCATCAGATCCTTCCGGAATTTGGTATTCCAATTCAATGTCGGCATAAATAGACCATTTTTTCTCTTTTATCAATCCCAGAATATCAGCCAGAGGAGTATCGCCTTCTCCCCATGGACGATTGGTGTTGGACGGTTCTGCATCTTTGGCTGTTTTATCTTTCAGGTGAATGCTGTAAATGCGATCGTGCAACTTTTCAATCAGCTCGTTTGGATGTTTCCCTGTGGCACCAAAATAATGACCAACGTCGAGGTTCAGTTTATTTGCCGGAGAATGTGCTAAAAACTCTTCGAAATTAAATCCGGGCTGACCGGGCTGCATGTGATTGTGATAAGCAGCAATCATACCGTGCTTTTCAGCAAATTTGCCGAGCTTACGACAAGCTTCATCACCAATTTCATTGGTAATTGCACCGGCTCCTAAAATTTTTGCAGCTTTAAATGCGTAATCAATTTCTCCGTCGCTCCAATTGGCTGGAGCAAATTTTACGGTATGAATATGAATACCCGCCTCATCGAACATTTTTTTCAACTCTTTGTATTTTTCAAAGTCACAACCCAAACGCCATTCTTTTTGTTTTTGAGTAGCTGCCTGACTTGCCTCCTGATAGGCTTTCTTTTCTTCTTCGCTTTGTTCAACTCCCCTGGGCGGACGTGGAGGACTTGGTGGCAAACCGGCAAACTCTTCAGCAACAGGCCCCATTAATTCCAGCGAGGTAATGTTGCCTTGCTTGCAATAATTGATAATATCCTGTGCCGTACTTGGCATACTTCTCCAACTATACGTGATAACTCCAATATGAACACCGCCAAATGTTGATCCCGAATCGGCGGTGCAACATGAGGCAAGTGGAGCAAATGCCAGGGCCGTAGCTCCGGCTGCTGTTGTTCGAATAAAATTTCTCCGTGTAAAAGTTTGGCTTCTTGTAGTCATTCTATTTTGATTTATTTGATTTAAGTGGGTTTAAATTTAACAGAATAAATTAAAAAAGGGAAATAGCCCAAAGTCTCCAATCTGTATTTAGTGATACTCTTAAAAATTTAAATTAAAAATCTTAAAAAGGTAAAAGTAAGCTGAAATCAGAACAGACATAACAAGTTAACCTTTACAATATTTTAAATGGCATTCTGATTTTAATTCAAACTTCAAAGGAGTGGACAAAAACAAACCCCACCCGAAAGTGAGGTTTATTTCTAATGTGAGGGATCTCTTAGGGGACATTATAAGGGCAAAATATTTCGTATTTAAAACTAAAATATCTTTGTAAAAATAAATGGCAGCACACATAATCAAAATAAAATCGACTTTGTTTATTTAAACTCCGTTTTTTTTGATTAAACAGCTGGATTTAGCGATGAAGCCATTAACGTGAATTTAAATCTTGAGTATTTTTCTATTATCACCTGAGTTTCGGAATCATTTAACTGTAATGAGTATTTCCAATTACCAAATAATTGAATATCCTATTTTCCAACTTTAATTTTTTACACATCGAACGGAGAATCCCATTCGACCAAGAGTCCCGGACCTTAATATGTTAAAGGCATTATCGAAATTTCTGTCATATGCACTGGCATCTCCATATGCAGTTGAGGTCCAAAAATAAGCATGGTAAGATAATCCGCCGAAAGCATCATTTGAATTCCAATAGTTTTTTGAGCCAGCGGGTTTTACATTAAAGCCAAACGAATCATATCCTTGGTACCCCATAAATTCCTCAGTATACCATCCGGAAGTTGAACGCAAAAGATGTCCAACTCTGCCACGGGTATTAAGCCCTTGTGTGTAAATATTTTCTTCCTCTGTGCCTAAATACCGTTCTAAATCATTCCATTCTTCATCACTTGGGATATGCCAGCCACTTGGGCATATTCCCTTGATTCCACTCGGCACATAATTACTACTTCCTTCTCCATTCATTAACGTTCCCCATGGATATAGAGCGCCATATTCTTCGCAGTTATTTTCATCATTATCATAACAATATTTTATAGGAAAATCATACGTTGAAGTATGGTCCCTCGGATCGATCATCGTTCCAAAATTTAAGTTTTCGGCCATCCAAATTTGTTCTCCGATTTTAACCCACCTGTATTCCTGGTTATCACGGTTATCCATAAATGTTCCCGATTCTTTTGGATAATAACCTTCTGCGCTTATAATCTCAATATCGAACTGAGCATTTTGGTCTTCTTCTGTTCCAACTCTTGCAAGCATTGTTTGATTTTCATCCGAATCAGCGGTAATCCAGTAACCACAGTTCGCCACTCCTTTATTATCTGTCCTTCCAACCGGATTGAATACGATACCCACCGGATCTGATATAAATAAAACAGGAACACCCGGCACTCCATTTCCTGCATCATCCAAAACTCTTACTGTTGGATTAAAATCAACACTCTTCAGTTTTGGAACGGAATTTTCTGTATCTGATACGATTTCAATCTTTGAGGCATTTCCGTAAGGTAGGTCTGAAAGATTAAAATTATAAGTATCAGCCAACATCTTTATATCATCAGATGTTAGCGCACCTGGTTTTTGTCCCTTCTGTTCGGGATACATTGTTGCGTTTACATTGGAAGAATGCTGAGGCTGCAAACCGAGAATGTGCCCAATTTCATGCGTCATATATCTTTCGATATAATATTTTCCTTCAAAACCTGAAGTAATTTGTTTTGTAGTTAACCATTGTTCCACTTCGGAAACGAACACTACTATATTTCCCGTAGCCTGATCTTTTAAAGATACAACCGGATTAATAATTTCTCCATCAACACTTTCGAATGGAGAAAAGTTGAAATGCTCATAAACATCGTAGTTCCTGTTAGATATAATTTTTATGTCAGCTTCATTTTCGTTGTATGTTCGCGAAAAGTTAATCCCTGCAGGGATAAGAAATTGCTCCCATTGATTAAATGCTCCTTCTATTGACTCAATAACTTGTGTAGTATTTTCATTACCAAGGCCCTGACCGGTATAAATTGTACCAAAATTCTGATAAATGAAATATTGGTAAGTAACATCTTCTTTCAGTTTGAGATCGACATTATATTGAATTGCCCAATCCGAGAAATGTTCTAAGCTTGCTGTAAATATTTTATTCGTCGAATTGAAACTGCTTTCATGCAACTGAAGATATTTGTTTTGATATACCTGCATCAATACAGGTTCTTCTGCATTGGTTTCGGACAAATCAATTTGAAGCTGAACAGGAGCTCTAAATATTCCCCCGTTAGAGTTCAGTGTAAACTTATTGTCAAGATTTATTACATCATTTGTACTTGTAACATCGCTCTTTACAATACTTATTTCAGTAGGTTCATCAAGTGCATTAGGCGGAATAATCAATTTTATTTCATCAAGTTTTACTTCACCTCCTGCCTTACCTACAGTTCCAAGACCATTTTCAATAAAAACTTCTTCAATATCCGGATCAATCTTTTCCTCTTTCTCACAAGATGAAAATACCAATATCAATCCAATGAAATATAATTTTACCTTAAGAAAATTTGTCATAACTTTTAAAAGATACGATTAGTCTTTTACACAACGAACACTATATCCGTAATCTTTATTAAAAGTACTGGAATAAAAACTTGAATTAATATATCTCAAATATTTTCGCCATGAGCGGCTACTTCCAGATGAGCTCTCTGTAGAGCTCCAGAAGTAGCATTCCGTACTAATATCTTCAAAATGATAATTTCCTCCTCCATAATCGAGGCTACCGCCAGGAATTGCAGAGAATCCAAAATCATCAGAGCCATTACCATCATCTTTCCAGCCATTAGAAGCTTTTAGGTGCTTTCCAAGTTCGTACCAGTCTGTCCAAATGTTTTGGTTATAAGGGCCTTTCTGGTCACTTACAAACTGTGCCAGTTTTCCCCATTCTTCATCAGAAGGAAGATGCCATCCATTTGGGCAAGCTACCATTGCGGCTTTCCAATTATATAATGCCCCATAGATCAAATAGTTTTCTGTTGCTTTAGCGGCGCTTACATCCTTCCCTTCATAATCATACACATAATAAAGGGTATCTGTATATGAACAAAATGCAGGACTTACACTTGGCAAATACGCCAAATTCTCGGCCATCCACCATTGCTCCCCGATTTTCACAATCCTATAATTCATACTATCTGCATCCTCGCATTTGTAGAACTCAACATCATACGTTTTTGATTCTGTAGGAGTATCGGCAATAATGGTTTTATTATTTCCGGATGATAACTCAATATGAAGCAGTTCTCCCGATTCGACCAAGACTGATTTTTCAGGAATAGCTCTATTCTCAAAACCAACATATTCGATTTTATCACAACTATTCCCTTTGCTTAACGCAATAATCTTGCTCGATTGCAACCTTTTTGAAGAATGTATGGTTACGTAATAAATACCGGAGTTGGCTGTTGAAACATTAAAACGATGTGTGCCCGGATTTAGGTTAACTTTTTTTGTAACTACTGTTTGCCCGAGCGAATTGTTTAACAAAACGGTTACTTCCTCTGCCTGGTTTATCGAATACGCAAGTGTAGCATCTTCTTCAAACGGATTGGGAAATACTGTCAATTTGCTTTCCTGGTTCTGAATGGTATTAAGCGATGTTAAAACCGCTTGTAAATCAACAGAAGTTTCTCCAATAACAGTTCCGCTATTTCCCGATTCGACATCTGTAACTTTTATACTGTCGATTGTTTTCTCCGGGTCAGCCGCATTAAAAGTTAATACGATATCCTGTGCAGAGGCAGCAAAACAATAAAAAGCGATTACTAAAAGTAATGTTAGTTTTTTCATATTATGTTGGTTTTATCAATTAGAGTGATATCCGATATTTGTTTTATGTTTTGAAAAATTCGAGAGAAAACAAAATGATAATATCAAATGTGTTTTCTAATCTATTAATTCTATTCCTCCTTCAAAATTAATTTTCTGATTTCTTCCCGGTTATCAGCAATTATTTTTACGAAATACATGCCGCTAACATACTTCGAAATATCAAAACGAATTTTATCTGAAGGCAAATAGGTATTCATAAAAACTCTTGTTCCATCAATGGAGAAAACTGCAACCTCTATTTCACTGACAATTTTATCGTCAAAATCTATAACAACCATACCTGTTGTTGGATTAGGATAAATTTTCAGATTTTCAGAACACAAATATTCTTTACTCGAAGTTGGAATACTTGAAAAATAATACTGTAAATTTTTAAATAAAATAGTTTCACTTGGATTTCCATAATTTGAATCAATTGCTTTACTAAAAAATCCTAACTCCCTTTCATCGGTTTCAAAATCAAACAAAATATTTTCAAAACTTTTTTCAAAAACTACATTCTCAGATTCATCTATAAAACGAGTTAATAAGGATTTTGCATTATAATCATAATCCATTGAATACGTATACCATTTATTCTTTACAGGATTCATTCCGAAGGACCCGTATTCTGTTATGGATATTTTTGCTTTCATGCCACTTTGCCCGTCTGCATAACCATAATCGAAATAACGGCCCGGCTCTTCTCCATAATCAAAATTCTCGTGAAATCCTTTTTTGAATAAACCGAAACGAATAAATTCTTCATACGAAAAACCTAATGGTGCATATAGGTCGTAGCTAATATGGGCATTAGATTTACCATCCCATATAACATCAATATATGCGTATTCAGTTCTGTTACGTTTTGCAGTTAAACCAAATTCACCATTACTTACTTCATTTGCATTAGCCAGAATCCAATCTGCAGAACTTACTTCAATATTTATGATTGTTACATCATATGTAGTTGTTTTTCCCAAATAGCCGGCAGAGATAGTAACATTCTCATCTAAATCTACTGGTTGAGTGTTTAAAACTCCGCCTGAACTAAAAGTCGCGAAATCAGAGTTCTCTGTCCAATTAACAGAATCGGTAACTACCTTAGTACTACCGTTTGCATAAGTTGCAATACATGTGTAAGATGTACTGCTGTTTTCATTTATAATTTTTGGTCCGTTTATAGTTAATGAAGTTATCTCGTTAGTACTAATTTGTTGTCCGTTACCTGTCAGATTAATAACCTTATCAGAGCTGTTATCTGAATCATTTAGAATTGAAAGAGATGCTGTTTTTCCACCAACCGAAGATGGAGTAAAACGAACCTCAACTTCCTGTGAACTTCCGGCAGAAATAGTAAAACTGCCTGAACCGGGGCTTAAAATCACAAAGTCATCTGAGTTTGTGCCAGATAAACTAATTCCTGATACATTTACCTCAGTGTTACCTGAATTAGACAAGACAATAGAAGTTGTTTTAGATTCTCCTAGAGTGAGGGTTCCAAAATCATAAGATAATGCAGGTGTAATATCCAATATCTTAGTAGGAAGATTGGTTCCTGTTCCACTCAATGTGATTGTTTTGGTTGGTTGGTTGTCTGAATTATTACTTATCGAAAACGATGCTGATTTCCCTCCTGAAGAAGATGGAGTAAAACGGATCTCAACTTCCTGTGAACTTCCGGCCGGGATTTCAAAACTACTTGTTCCCGGACTTACAATCTCAAAATTACTTGAATTTGTTCCTGAAACTGATAAGTCTGATACAGTAAAGGAAGTATTCCCGGAATTGCTTAATACAAAGGTTTTACTTCGCGATTCTCCCAACGACACTGATCCATAATCGTATGATAAGGCAGGCGTAACATCCAAAGTTTTTGTAGGTAATTCAGTTCCGGTTCCACTTAAGCTAATTGTTTTATTTGAACTATTGTCTGAATCATTACGAATAGTAAACGATGCTGTTTTTCCACCTGCTGATGATGGAGTAAAACGAACCTCAACTTCCTGTGAACTTCCGGCAGGGATTTCAAAACTAATTGCTCCCGGACTTACAATCTCAAAATTACTTGAATTTGTTCCTGAAACTAATAATTCCGATACAGTAAAGGAGGTATTCCCGGAATTGCTTAATACAAAGGTTTTACTTCGCGATTCTCCCATCGTTACTGATCCATAATCGTATGATAAGGCAGGCGAAACATCCAAAATTTTTGTAGGCAATTCTGTTCCTGTTCCACTTAAACCAATTGTTTTATTTGGGCTATTATCTGAATCATTACTAATAGTAAGCAATGCTGTTTTTCCACCAGCTGATGATGGAGTAAAACGAACCTCAACTTCCTGTGAACTTCCGGCAGGGATCTCAAAACTACTTGTTCCCGGACTTACAATCTCAAAATTACTTGAATTCGTTCCCGAAACCGATAATTCTGATAGAGTAAGGGAGGTATTCCCGGAATTGCTTAAAACAAAGGTTTTACTTCGCGATTCTCCCATCGTTACTGATCCATAATCGTATGATAAAGCAGGCGAAACATCCAAGGTTTTTGTGGGCAATTCGGTACCAGTTCCACTTAAACTAATTGTTTTATTTGGACTGTTATCCGAATCATTACTAATTGTAAACGATGCTATTTTCCCGCCTGTTGACGATGGTGTAAAGCGAACCACAACTTCCTGCGAACTTCCTGCAGGAATATCAAAACTGCTTGCGACTGGACTTACTATCTCAAAATTACTTGAATTTGTTCCTGCTATTAACAGATTGGTTACTGACAACGCAGTGTTACCTGAATTAGACAACACTAAGGTACTGGTCACTGATTCACCAAGAGTTACTAAACCAAATTCAGAAATTACATTCGGAGAAACAGCCAATATTTTAGTTTGCTGACTGATATTTGGAACAAGTTCAATATCGAATTGAATCGATTTACTATATTGCTTATCGATAGATGATTGTATGTTTAAATTATTATTTAGGATTGGACTATCATTAATATTTGTATTTTCCGGGACAGAAATTCCAATTAAAAAATTCTTGGTTATTCCAGATGCTATTTCAGTCAAAGTTACTTTTCCATCAATACTTGTAAGTGCATCGCCGTCAGGCATTAAGTCATTATTAAAATCTTCATAGAATTTTATTGGAAATTCTACAAGTCCTGACAGGTATACATACGGTTCTTCATTATCAATATGCTTTCCTGAATTTTTTATCTTAAATGGGATAAATGTTTCGGCACCTATCTCACATTCAAATGTCTCTTGGAAGTCTACAACCTCTAATCTTGCGTAATAAGAATTTGCTACTGAAAAATTAAAATTTGTTTCATCGGTAACCTCTCCACCCTCTTCTACATAAAATTTTATTGTATAATTTTTATATAAATTATCTATAACGCCATCATTATTCGAATCTACAATTTCTATAATCGGCTTATCATTAATCAGATCGGTATGTTTAAGTAAAAGCATTTCATTACCACCAATAACATGACTTTCTTTTTCTCCTTCTGCAGGAAAAACTAATTCCAATTCATTCCAATTGTTATCACAACTAAATATTTGGAAATAAAGATCAAAGTTTGAGTCTTCTAATGAGCTATTTGAAATATATGCAGATAAATCTAACCTATCTGCCAATGTTGCTTTAAATTTTAAATCATCATCAGTAGGATAAAATTGATCGTAATTGTTCTCATCAAATTCACTATCAAGTGCTACGTATTTATAACCCCAAGGTCTATCATCATTACCGTCGAATTTCAAAACTAATTTATGATAATCTCCATTCAATGAATTGTAAAATTTAATTGAAGATTCTCCCTCAGTATCTAGAATTGGAACATACCCTAAAGAAGTGTAATGATCTATTGTAGCATCCTTTGCATAAGAAAAAGGACTTAATGTTGGATTAGTTGATTTAGAAGATGGTATCGCAGTGTAAATTGAATTTGTTATTACACTTTCTAAACAACATGTATTTTGAAATTCTGTCCAGGTATATTCAACAATAGGATTATCACCATGCGGATCTAATACATATACTGAGGTTTCATTAACTCCAATAACGACTCTGGTATGAATTCCTTCATAAGATAACATCCATACGGGCCTTTTATTGGTTATCTCAGCTATAAGATATTCTTTTAAATAATGAAAATCACCTGGCGATCCCGACCAAGATCGTTCATCATCAGCCAATTTAAATTCCTGGTCTAAATATTCATCCACATTGGTTCCCAAAATTCCTCCATTAATTGACTTTTTAAATACTTCATGGTTTGCAATTTCCCATGGTCGTTTATTATGCCCATAATATTTCAATAACATAGATAGTGCATTCGCCCAACACCAATAAGTTGTGCCTTGATAGTAATGTGGTACATCTAATAACATATCTGGTATTTCGCTAGTGGTAGTGCTAAATCCATATTCCCAACCTTTACTTGCATACATCTGGTCGTATTCCTGGTTGTAAAAAGCCAAATAATATGGCCAATCGTCAACCTCCACATCCTCTGGGATGGCAAAGCTAAAATCGATTGTAGCACTCTCGTAGCTGCCAATAGTAATGGTCCAGTCTTCAACGGGACTTTGGTTATGCGAATTATACATTATTAGACTATTATCGGCATAATTACCTACAGCAAGAGTGACCACTGTCGTTGCATAGTCTCCTGTATTCTGAAACGTTACACGTGAAGTCACGCTATCGCCTGGAGCAAAAGAGCTTGCGTTTTCACCCGCATCATTCAAAAATTCTACAGAAGTAACTTCAATTTCAGGAGGTTCTGCTTCTGTTATAACTTCCAAATCGTAAACATAACTACAACCTCGCGCATCTGTTATTGTTAACATAATCTGGTAATAACTGCCGGGCATAAGCTCATTAAGCGAAATATGGGAACCCTCATATTGTACCCACTCCCAATTATAATCATCATTTACCTGAATATTATACATATATGGAGCCATCCCACCTGATATCTTTAATGATAAATCGATATTTGAACTTCCAATATCTGCAATATCGAATGAAGCGCTCAAAGGTTTGGTTGCGGAAGAACTAACAACAATAGTTTCTGATGAGCTATAATATATTTCTCCATCTACAACAGCATAAGCAACTACAGAATAAGTTCCTTCTGATAAATAAATGATTTCATCAGTATCTCCTGATCCACCTGTCATTGATAAATATTTTGGTGCTTCATACCCTTCAGGATCACTAACGATCAATCCTTTTTCAGAAATATCTTTACCTATTATTGTAAACCAAATTAACATAGGGCTTTCTTCATCGCCATAACAGGAATTATTAAAGTAACCCTGAAAAGCGAATTGTGGTTGATCCGGTTCTGAGGCGTTCACATTAGTATAAGCATCGTAGCTTTCAGGGAAAGGTTCCAAATTCCCAACATTATCTCTTGCCCTGCACCTAAAATAATATGTTTTACCAGGCTCTCCACTAAAAGTCCTGCTGGTACTACTTGTTCCAAATACCCAATCCTGCCAATATCCATTGTCAACCTTATATTGTACATCGTAGTATTGAATCCCTGATCGGGTATCATCAGAAGTACCGACTCCCAGATCACTTCCTGACCACCTAACAATAAAACTTTGAAAGTCTGTTGTCTCGGGTAGTTGGTTTACAGCCGTACTTGGTGCATCACAATCACTAATAACCTCAATTTCCCTGGTATCATGGGTAGTTATTATCCCCAATAAACTTTTTGTTCTCAGTTTTAATGTAATCTTAGCTGAGGGCATATCTGAATAGTCAGGCGGGTAAACACCCATTCGATAGGTATAGCTCTGATACACATCCAACGCTACCTTTTGGGAGCTATTTTCACCAATTCCAAAGGATCCAAAGAAACAGTTCCAGGGCCAACCTGGTTCATTTTCAATATTCAGGTAATAATCATCATTTTTTTCGATAGCATAAACATCAATATCAAAAGACCAGGTATCACCAAATCCTAATACATCATTCGATGGGAAAAATACTGGTCCATTAACCTTATCTGAAACATATACCTGGTATTCTCCATAATATGAATTACTTGAAATCTCTTCAATCGTCGCGGTTGAACCGGAACCAGACTTTAGTGGATCGTCAATATTTTGGGCACTAATAAAAAATGATAGAGAAAGAAATGAAATGAAAATTATAAATGAGAATAATTTCATACCCGGATTTAATTAAGTTTAATATCAACCCTAAAAATAAAAGAGCAAATTTGTTAGTTGGGGATCAAATAGGTAGAATTACTGAACCAATGCTTTTTCTGATTGAATCATTAATTTTTACAAACAAAAAATGCCCAATACAAAACAGTGAATTATATTTTACTAATACTCATAGTTCACCTTTCACTATTAAGCAGAGTGTTTTTAATATTAAACTACTGGTTTTATAAAACCAGGTTTTACTTTTTCATAATTCTAATTATTATATTGCAGTTAAGTAAGTACATGACGTATTTTTTTAGCTCTACCCAACAACAATATGTGATGCTTAAGAATTGAGGCACCAAGCGCATGTCCTATAGGAAGGAAATGAGGATGGGACACCATTAAAACCAATTAAAGTTGTAAACTAATGCCAGACTTAAGTACAATCATTATCGACGACGAACCGGATGCAGGAAAACTTCTGCAAAATTTATTGAAAAACTATCCTGCAATAAACGTAAAACATCTCCTTACCGATTCGGAGCAGGCTTTAAATACTGTCGTTACCGAGCAACCTGCGGTTGTTTTCGCCGATATTGAAATGCCCAAAATGACCGGTCTTGTATTTTTACAGCAGGTAAATCTATACTCTCCGTTAACTAAGGTGGTTTTTGTAACCGCCTATAAAGATCATGCCCTGGAAGCTCTGCAAAACGATGCTTTCGATTTTATATGCAAGCCCATCGACAAAAATGATTTGCAACGTGTGGTTTATAAACTAATAACAAGCTCTGGATGGAATGAAAAACAAAGTGGAAATAAAAAACAAATTCTGCTAAAAACTGCTGAAGGTTACCATTACATATATCCCGAAAACATCCTCTTCCTGGAAGCCGATGCCAACTACACCAAATTATGGTTAACAGATGGGAAGAAACTATTGTCGAGCATGAATCTGGGACGTATTCAGAACGAATTATTACCTGAACAGTTTGTTCGTATTAGCCGAAAACATGTAATTAATAAAAATTACCTCTCGTTTATCAACTTTAATAAAAGGTACTGCATAGTTTCAACAAATGAGGTAGATCACAAGCTGGAAATCAGTTCAAAAATGAAAGATCTAAAACAAGAGTTGAGTTAAAATTGCAGTAGACGGCTTTCAATCAGGGATCCAAAATAGAGTATTCAGAATCACACACAAAATGATAACCAAATTTAAAAATATCTTATCCAATTCTTACCTGCAATCTGTCTTTGTTGGGGCTTTGGTTACGCTTATGGTTTATTTTGTTTGGGATGCACCGATTACAAAATATACTGTGGAGCTTGAACCATTTGCACACAAATCACAGGAAAAAATGCATTGGTTCGTTGGAGATTTTAATAATGATGGAAACAGTGAACGGATCAGGTGTTTTCAAGGCTATAACTCCTCCTCAATGGATATTATACATTACGATAATGATGGTAATCTAAATGAACATTTTCATTTCCCTCATTCTGATTGGTATTATCGACTAGTACCAAAAATTTTTGATATTGATGAAGATGGTACAGAAGAAGTATTGTTTTTTACAACCCGAAATGATTCTATATTTCTAAATGCATTCAATCTAAAATATTTCAACTTAATAATCGATCATCTTTATTTTAACCAATTTGAACAAAAAAGAAATAATTATGCACACTACTCCCAATTTAATGAATTTGGCGATTTTAATGATGACGGTAAAAATGAACTGTTCTTTACCTTTGATGCAGGATTCGGCCTTTATCCGCGGGGATTATTCAAACTACAGTTCCCATCCTTAAATATACAATCATCTCCAACAGACTATATGCTCATTAGCGGAACATTTTTTAAAGATTTGAATTTTGATGGAATTCCTGAAATATTTTGTCACACTTCTTCTCCATCTAACGCACCAGGATATAGGAATAAATATTCAGATACGATTAGTTATCTTACGGTATTGGATTACAACCTTAATCCTATTTTCGAGCCTATCCCGTTCGGTCCTGAATACTCTTCTGTAATAAGCATGCCATCACCGAATCAAGACTCCTTATTCTACTCCCTGTATTTTTGTCGTTCAAACAATAGTGAGCCATTTAAAATAATGGTTGTAAACAGGTATGGAAAAATAATCAATGAAAAAAGCTGGAAGAATATAGTTAATCCGGAAGACCGATATCGAGGTTTTAAAATCGTCAATGGTAAAGCTTATGTTTTTTTCCATGACGTTGGCAAATTTGAATTAACTCCTTCACTTAATAAACTGCCTGAGAATTTAAATGCTGATCAAAATACACCGAACAAAACTCCCTACTGTTTAATGGATTTCAACAATGATGGATGGGACGAATGGATTTATTGGAACAGAAAAGATGAAATAATTATATATAATGAAAAAATTGAGGAAGAAATTAGTTTTAACTCCCCATTGCCGATAAATTCATTTTTTAAAATTTTTCCTTTTTACGAAAATCAAAAGCTTACCAAGTATTTCGTTAATACTGGTACCGGTTATTTCTTTTTTAGATATCAGAAGAATAATCTTTTCTTTACATTATATCTAATCTATTTTTTTACATTTTCCTCAACAAGCGTATTAATTTTCAGCATACTTTATTTCCAAAAGCAAACCATCGAAAAAAAATGGAACACCGAACAACAACTTTCCGAGCTACAATTTAATGCAGTAAAAAACCAGCTAAATCCACACTTCCTGTTTAACACACTCAACTCGGTAGCATATATGATAAACGAGGGAAGAAACGATGAAGCTTATGACTTCCTCACCATAAACTCTCGTATGATTCAACGGGTGATGAATGATGCCAAAGAGGTAAAACGCCCTTTAAAAGATGAAATTCAGTTTACAAAAGATTATATCAAAATCCAGAAGCACCGATTTAAGGACAGGTTTAACACTAAATTTATTATTCATCCTGATGTTAACCAGAAAATGGAAGTTCCTAAAATGTGTATTCATACCTATGTGGAGAATGCCATAAAACACGGTTTCAGAAACACCAGGGAGGATGGATTATTAGTCATAAAAATTCAACCGGTTATCCATGGAGTACTAATTACTGTTTCTGACAATGGAATGGGTAGAAAAGCCGCTTTAAATAATAAAGAATCGTCGGGTAATGGCATCAATATTATGAATGAATTTTACCAGCTATTTGAAAAATACCATGCATATAAGATTGATTGTTTGATAGAAGATAATGAACCGGTAGGGACTCAAGTTAAATTACAAATCCAGACTAAAGAAATCGCATAATTTTCGGATTGCGTCTATAATGGAATCTTATACTGTATTGCCAGGGTTCAAAAAAGCCCTCCCCCGGAAAAACAATTGTTTGAATAAAACCCAAGTCATGGATCACATTGAAAAATAGGTAGAGCAAAATAATTTGTCGAAATACAAAGAATAATATAGAGCTATTTTTCCTGCCGGAAGCCATACTCTTTGGCTTAATCCAAAGAGTATGCAGAAAGCTCAAGGCTGCCTTTTATCGTCAGTAGCGGCATTTTTTGCCTACTTTTTTTTGCTGCATAAAAAAGTAGGTCGTAGCGAAGCGAGAATATTATTAGTGCAATTCAGATAAAAAATGTACAATATTATTTTATCAGACAATTTACTCCACCCGAAATTTCATATGATCCCAAGTCGTTGTTAAACTCTATTAAATACAATAAAAAAGCCGGAATGTAAAAACAAACCGGCTTTTCAATATAGTAAAGAAATACTCTATTCTTCTTTCTTTTCTTCATCCGCTGATTCTTCAGCTTTTGGCTCTTCAGTTGTTTCTTCAGCTTTAACTTCGGTTTCAACCACTGCTTCAGGAGCAGGAGTTTCCTCTGTTTTAACTTCTTCAACAACTTCTTTTTCAACTGCAGGTGCAGCTTTAGCAGCAGGTGCTTCAGCTTTTGTGCTTCCACCACGACGTGAACGACGTTTTTTCGGTTTTGCAGCTTCTTCTTTAGCAGCCATCATTGCTTCGTTGTAATCAACCAGCTCGATAATACACATTTCAGCGTTGTCACCCATACGGTTTCCGGTTTTAAGGATACGAGTATATCCTCCCGGACGATCGGCTACTTTACCAGCTACTTCGCGGAATAATTCTGACACAGCATTTTTATCCTGAAGGTAGCTAAATACAACCCTACGTGAGTGTGTAGTATCTTCTTTTGCCTTAGTAATAAGCGGTTCAACATACATACGCAAAGCCTTGGCTTTAGCAACTGTAGTTGAAATTCTCTTATGCTCGATAAGCGAACTGGCCATATTAGCCAACATCGCTTTACGATGGGCAGCCTTACGGCCTAAGTGATTAAATTTCTTATTATGTCTCATTGCCTTTTACTCCTTATCAAGTTTATACTTGGAAATATCCATTCCAAAATTCAGTCCCATGTTATCTAACAGGTCATCCAACTCGGTTAACGATTTTTTACCAAAGTTTCTGAATTTCAGCAAGTCGTTTCTGTTGTATGTTACCAAATCACCCAATGTATCAACATCAGCGGCTTTCAAACAATTCAAAGCACGTACCGAAAGATCCATATCAACCAATTTGGTTTTTAACAATTGACGCATGTGAAGGATTTCTTCATCGAACTCTTCGTTTGCAAATTTCTCGTCGGTATCAAGAGTAATCTTTTCGTCAGAGAACAGCATGAAGTGATATATAAGAATTTTTGCGGCTTCTTTTAATGCGTCTTTTGGGTGGATTGAACCATCAGTTGCAATGTCCAAAACTAATTTTTCATAGTCGGTTTTTTGCTCAACACGATAGTTCTCAACAGCATACTTAACCCTTTTAATAGGAGTATAAATTGAATCGATTGGAATTACGCCGAATTCTTCTTCAACAGGTTTATTTTCAGCTGCAGGAACATAACCACGACCTTTACTGATCGTCAGTTCCATTTGCATTTTAACATCCGGTTCCATACGACATATAACCAACTCGGGATTCAACACCCTGAATCCAGTCATAAATTTGTTAATGTCGCCAGCTGTTAATTCTTCCTGTCCGGTAATTGAAATCGATACTTTTTCGCTGTCGAAATCTTCCACTTCGTTTTTAAAACGAACCTGCTTCAGATTAAGGATAATATCGGTTACATCTTCGATAACACCTTTAATCGTAGAAAACTCATGGTCAACACCTTCTATTTTAACCGTAGTAATTGCATAGCCTTCCAGCGACGATAACAGAATACGACGAAGTGCATTACCAACAGTAATACCATATCCCGGCTCTAAAGGACGAAACTCGAATTGTCCGAATTTTTCATCGGATTCTAACATGATTACCTTGTCAGGCTTTTGGAATGCTAATATTGCCATAATCTTCTAAGTAATTTTATTATTTTGAATACAACTCTACGATTAGTTGTTCTTTGATGTTTTCTGGAATCTCCTCGCGTTCAGGACGATTAAGGAATTTTCCAACCATTTGGTCGTTATCCCACTCGATCCATTCGTATTGTGAACTTCTGCGAGAATGCAATGAGCTGGTAATTTCTTCCAACGATTTTGATTTTTCACGAACGCCAACAACGTCGCCCGGTTTAACCTGGTACGAAGGAATATTTACTACATTTCCGTTAACTGTAATATGTTTGTGTGTTACAAACTGACGTGCCGCAGCACGTGTTTTAGCAATACCCATACGGAAAACTACATTGTCGAGACGAGACTCTAACAATTGTAATAAAACTTCACCGGTTACTCCTTTAGAAGCTGATGCTTTTTTAAAGAGCGCACGGAATTGTCTTTCCAAAATACCATAGGTATATTTTGCTTTTTGCTTTTCTTTCAACTGCAGCCCGTATTCCGATTGTTTTCTTCTTTTTGAAGCTAAACCGTGCATTCCCGGAGGGTAGTTTTTGTGTTCGAAAACTTTATCCGGTCCGAAAATCGGTTCACCGAATTTACGAGCGATTTTAGATTTTGGTCCTCTATATCTTGCCATTTCCTTTTCGTTTTAAAATTAAACTCTACGTCTTTTAGGTGGCCTGCATCCATTATGTGGAAGCGGTGTTACATCAACAATTTCAGTTACCTGGATACCAATGGTAGCCAAAGCTCTGATTGCTGATTCGCGACCGTTACCAGGTCCTTTAACATATACCTTAACTTTACGCAATCCAAGGTCATAAGCAGTTTTAGCACACTCTTCAGAAGCTACCTGAGCTGCATAAGGAGTATTCTTTTTAGAACCACGGAATCCTTTTTTCCCGGCTGACGACCATGAAATAACTTCACCGTTCATATTTGTCAGCGTTACGATAATATTGTTGAAAGATGAGTGGATGTGCGCCATACCATTGGCTTCAACCACCACAGTTCTCTTTCTACTTGTTCCTGTCTTTTTTGCCATAACTCAAATTCCTTATTTAGTGGCCATTTTTTTGTTAGCAACAGTTTTACGCTTTCCTTTACGGGTACGTGCATTGTTCTTAGTACTTTGTCCGCGTACCGGCATGCCGATACGGTGACGAATACCACGGTAACAACCAATATCCATTAATCGCTTAATGTTCATTTGGATTTCAGAACGCAATTCACCTTCAACTTTAAAGCTGTCGCCAATTACCTGGCGAATAGCTGCAAGCTGCTCATCGTCCCAATCCTGTACCTTCAGGTCTTTATCAACTCCGGCTTCTTGAAGAACTGAAATTGCTCTGCTGCGGCCAATACCATAAATATAGGTAAGTGCTACCTCACCTCTTTTATTATTTGGAATATCAACACCTACTATACGTGCCATAAATTTAATTTTAACAGATTAATGTTACCCTTGACGTTGTTTAAACTTAGGGTTCTTTTTATTAATCACATACAAACGTCCTTTCCTGCGGATAATTTTGCAGTCTTCGCTACGTTTTTTTACTGAAACACGAGTTTTCATCTCAATAATTGTTTTTTAATTTATTTGTATGGATGTCCCGTTTTTATTTCCGGGATAACTCACCCCTGCCGAAGCAGGAACTCGTTTCATATACCATGTTTAGTTTTTATACCTAAACGTAATTCTACCTTTAGTTAAATCGTAAGGTGACATCTCAACTTTAACTTTATCACCTGGCAAAATTTTAATATAATGCATTCTCATTTTTCCGGAAATATGCCCTGTTATCACATGACCATTTTCCAATTCAACCCGAAACATCGCGTTTGATAATGCTTCTACAATTGTTCCATCTTGTTCTATGGAAGGTTGTTTTGCCATAAAAAACTAATTTACTATTCTTTTAATTAAAGTTAAAAACAGATAATCTCTTACAATTTTCTTACATTCCCATACCTGGACGTCCTTTAATCCTGCCCGATTTCATCAGACCGTCATAATGGCGCATCAACAGGTGGCTTTCTATTTGTTGTAATGTATCTAACACAACACCTACTAAAATCAGCAGCGAAGTTCCTCCGTAAAAATAGGCGAACGACTGACTGATTCCCATCATCATAGCAAAAGCAGGAAGAATAGTAACCAAACCAAGGAAAATAGATCCCGGTAAAGTAATCCTACTCATCACTGTATCCAAAAACTCAACAGTTTTCTTACCCGGTTTAACACCCGGTATAAAACCACCGTTTTTCTTCATATCCTCTGCCATTTGGGTAGGGTTAATAGTAATAGCGGTGTAAAAATACGTAAAAGCTACCACTAATAAAAATTGTGTTAAATTATACCAAAATCCCGTGATATTAGATAAAGCAGCCGCTACACCACGTAGATTTTCAGAATTAGCAACACCAACAATTGTAATAGGAACCATCATAATTGCCTGGGCAAAGATGATAGGCATTACTCCTGCAGCATTTACTTTAAGAGGAATGTACTGACGTACTCCACCGTATTGTTTATTACCCACAATTCGTTTGGCGTATTGTACGGGAATCCGGCGGGTTCCCTGAACCAGCGCAATGGATGCCATAAATACAATGAACAGGATAACAAACTCAACAAGGAACATTACCAGACCGCCGCCACTAACGCGTGCACCAAATTCCTGGGCAATCGCCATTGGCAGACGAGCAATTATACCAATCATAATGATCAGCGAAATACCATTACCAATCCCTTTATCAGTTATACGTTCGCCTAACCAAAGAACGAACATCGATCCGGCTGTTAAAATCACAATGGAAGGGGCATTAAACCAAATGCCTTTCATTGCAAAAGCCGTTTCGGGTAACTGATAATGAAGGTTAGTAAGATACGCCGATGCCTGAGGAATCAGAATAAGCACAGTTAAATAACGTGTAATCTGATTGATTTTCCTCCTTCCTGACTCTCCCTCTTTCTGCAACCTCTGGAAATAGGGAACTGCGATACCCATTAACTGGATAACGATTGAGGCAGAAATATATGGCATAATTCCTAAAGCGAAGATAGAAGCCTGTGCAAAGGCTCCACCCGAGAACATATTAATCAGGCCAAGCAAACCATCAGAAGTCTGATTTTGCAGGTTTTGTAACTGGGCCGGATCAATTCCGGGAAGTGAAACAAACGAGCCTAACCTGTAAATTAACAGGAAAAACAGTGTTGTTCCAATTCTGAACCTTAAGTCTTCAATCTTGTAAATATTCTTTAGGGTCTCGATAAAACGTTTCATTACGGTTTAAAGTATTTCGGTTGTTCCTTCTAATTTTTCTATTGCTTCTTTCGCGCTTTTCGAAAATGCGTCGGCTTTAACGTCTAATTTTTTAGTTAAAGTACCTCCGCCTAAAATTTTAATTTTATCGTTTTTCGATGCGATACCTGCATTAATTAAGGATTGTTTGTCGATAGTTGTCAGGTTATTCTTGGCAGCAACGTTCTCTAATACATCCAGGTTGATAGCTTTGTATTCAACACGGTTGATATTTTTGAATCCCATTTTAGGAACTACGCGTTGCAAAGGCATTTGACCACCTTCGAAACCAATTTTTCTTGAGTAACCTGAACGCGACTTAGCACCTTTGTGTCCGCGAGTTGATGTACCGCCACGGCCTGAGCCCTGACCACGACCAATTCGCTTTGATGTTTTTGTCGATCCTTCAGCAGGTTGTAAGTTATTTAAATTCATAATATTTGAATCTTTGAAATATTACTTAACTTCTTCAACACTAATCAAATGCCTCATTTTGTTAATCATACCAACAATTTGAGGAGTATCTTCGTGTACAACTGTCTGATTCATTTTTTTCAGACCCAGTGCTTCCATAATGGCTTTCTGGCGTTTTGTTGAACCGATGACACTTTTTACTTGTGTAATTTTTAACTTAGCCATAACTGTGTTATCCTTTAAAAACTTTTTCTAATGAAACACCTCTGTGTTCGGCTACTGTATATGCATCTCTCAACTCTTGCAAAGCTGCCATAGTAGCTTTTACCAGGTTGTGAGGATTGGATGAGCCTTTAGACTTTGCCAGGATGTCGTGAATTCCAACACTTTCTAAAACAGCACGCATCGCACCACCGGCTTTTACTCCGGTACCTGAAGATGCAGGTTTCAATAAAATATTAGCTCCACCAAATTTGGCAGTCTGTTCGTGAGGTATAGTTCCGTTAATTACCGGAATCTTCACCAGGTTCTTTTTAGCTGCGTCAACACCTTTGGAAATAGCGGTTGTTACTTCGCTTGCTTTACCAAGGCCCCAACCTACAATTCCGTCTTCGTTACCAACAACAACAATGGCAGAAAAACTAAATGTACGTCCACCTTTTGTTACTTTGGTTACACGGTTAATGGCCACCAACCTGTCTTTTAATTCCAGGTCGCTAGTTTTTACTTTATTTGTTACTTTCGCCATAATCTGTTAGAATTTAAGGCCACCTTCACGGGCAGCGTCAGCTAATTGTTTAACTCTTCCGTGGTATAAATAACCACCTCTATCGAATACAACTTCAGTAATTCCGGCAGCTAATGCTTTTTCAGCTACTGCTTTTCCTACCATAACAGCCTTCTCAGTTTTGCTTCCTGCTGCTTCAGCAATCGCTTTATCTGATGATGATACTGCTAATAATGTTGTTCCTTGCAAATCGTCGATAAGTTGAACGTAGATTTGTTTATTGCTTCTGAAAACACTTAATCTTGGACGTTCTGCGGTGCCTGAAACAACTGTACGTACGCGGCTTTTAATTCTTGCTCGCCTTTGAACTTTTGTTATTGCCATAATAATTAATCTTTTTAAAAATTATTTACCGGCGGCTTTACCAGCTTTACGCCTCAATTCTTCGCCAACAAACTTAATACCTTTTCCTTTATAAGGTTCAGGTTTACGGAATGATCTGATTTTTGCTGCAACCTGACCAATTAATTGCTTGTCGTGGCTTTTAAGAGTCACTTTCGGGTTGCTACGTTTATCAGATACTGCTTCAACTTTCACTTCCGGAGGAAGCTGCAAGTAGGTATGGTGAGCAAAACCTAATACAAGGTCTAATACGTTATCGGGCAATAATTCGGCACGATAACCTACACCAACTAACTCCAAATTAATCTCATATCCTTTGGAAACACCTTCTACCATGTTATTTACCAAAGAGCGATACAGTCCGTGCATTGACTTTTCGCGTTTTGTTTCACCGTTTCTTTTTACTTCGATAGTGCCATTATCGATGGCAACTTCGATTGACGGATCAACCTGCTGAGACAATTCGCCGAGCGGTCCTTTTACGCTAACAACGTTTTCGTCGTTAACTTTTACTTCTACTCCTGCTGGAATCGAAATGGATAATTTTCCTATTCTTGACATGACCGTTCCTCCTTATTAATACACGTAACATAAAACTTCTCCACCTACGTTCAGCTCGCGAGCTTCTTTATCGGTGATAACACCTTTAGAGGTAGAGATAATTGCTATGCCTAAACCATTTAGTACGCGTGGAATATTTGTGGTGTCACAATACTGACGCAAACCTGGTTTACTAATGCGTTCTAACGCTTTTATTGCAGATATTTTTGTTTCCGGATTGTATTTCAATGCAATTTTAATATTGCCTTGTACACCTACACCGTCTTCAAATTTGTAGTTCAAAATATAACCTTTGTCTTTCAACAATTTTGTTATTTCCTTTTTAAGATTTGAAGCAGGTATGTCAACTACGCGGTGTTTAGCCATAATTGCATTTCTTACCCTTGTCAGATAATCTGCTATTGGATCTGTTACTTTACTCATTTTTAAAGTTCTTTTAACGATTACCAACTTGCCTTTTTAACTCCGGGAATTAAACCGTTAGAGGCCATTTCCCTAAAATTAATCCTGCTGATTCCGAATTGACGCATATATCCTTTTGGACGCCCGGTTAATTTACAACGGTTGTGTAAACGAACTTTCGACGAATTTTTAGGAAGTTTTTGCAAACCTACATAGTCGCCTTCTTCTTTCAGCCTGGCACGTTTCTCGGCATATTTCTCAACTAATTTTGCACGTTTCACTTCGCGTGCTTTCATTGATTCTTTAGCCATTGCTTAGTTCTTTTTAACGTTTTTAAATGGTAAACCTAATTCTTTCAACAAAGCAAAACCTTCTTCATCGGTTTCAGCAGAAGTGACAAAGGTAATATTCATACCGTTAATCTTGCTTACTTTGTCAAGCACGATTTCCGGGAAAATAATTTGTTCCGGAACGCCTAAAGTATAATTTCCTTTTCCATCCATTTTGCTTTCAATACCGCGGAAGTCGCGGATACGTGGCAATGCCACCGAAATCAAACGGTCAAGGAATTCATACATTTGGTCGCGACGCAATGTTACACGCACGCCAATAGGCATTTTCTTTCTCAGTTTGAAATTAGAGATGTCCTTCTTTGACACAGTTTGTACGGCCTTTTGACCGGCGATTAGTGTCATTTCGTTTTGTGCAACATCAATCAACTTCTTATCGGCGATTGCTGCTCCAACACCTTGGTTAAGTACAATCTTTTCTAATTTCGGAACCTGCATTACAGAAGAGTAATCGAACTCTTTCTTTAAAGCAGGGATAATTTCTTCCTGATATTTCTTTTTAAGAGTTGGTACGTAAGCCATTACTTGATCTCCTCTCCTGATTTTTTCGAAATACGAACTAATTTACCATCGTCATTCAATTTCTTACCGGTACGTGTAGGTTCTCCTGTTTTAGGATCGACTACCATAAGGTTAGAAATATGTACTGGTGCTTCTCTTTCAACAATACCTCCCTGTGGCGTTTCCGCATTTGGTTTGGTATGTTTTTTAATCATATTTACACCTTCTACAATTGCTCTGTCGGTTTTTCTGATTACTTCCAGTACACGGCCTTTTTGACCTTTGTCGTTTCCTGAAAGAACAACCACAGTGTCACCTTTTTTTATGTGTAACTTTTTCTGCATTTTGAGCTCTCTTTCTTTTTACAATACTTCTGGGGCGAGTGAAATAATTTTCATATTCTTCTCGCGTAATTCGCGTGCAACAGGCCCAAAAATACGTGTACCACGCATTTCTCCAGCGTTGTTTAGAAGCACAACGGCATTATCGTCGAAACGAATATAAGAACCGTCCTGACGACGATTTTCTTTTTTCGTACGAACAACAATAGCACGTGATACTGTACCTTTTTTCATTTCGCCACCTGGCAATGCACTTTTTACAGTAACCACTACAGTGTCGCCCAATGAAGCATAGCGTTTTCTGGTACCGCCTAAAACACGAATTACCAGAACTTCCTTAGCCCCACTGTTATCGGCTACCGAACATCTTGATTCTTGTTGTATCATGATTACTTAGCTCTTTCAATTATTTCAACTACTCTCCAACATTTGGTTTTACTTAAAGGACGAGTTTCCATAATCCTTACAGTATCGCCAACGTTGCATTCATTTTTCTCATCATGGGCATGGAACTTCGTTGTTTTGTTAACGAACTTACCGTAGATTGGGTGCTTCTCTTTACGTTTTTCGGCAACCACAATCGATTTGTCCATCTTATCACTAACAACGACCCCGATCCTCTCTTTCCTGAGATTTCTTTCTTTATTTTCCATCGTTGAATTAATTCTGATTTTCGTTTAATTCTCTTTCGCGAAGAACAGTTTTTAACCTTGCAATCGTTCTCTTGGTTTCCGTTAATTTATTCGGATTTTCAAGTGGTGATACTGCGTGGTTCATTCTTAGGCGAACAAGGTTTTCTTTTTCAATCTGTAAGCGTTCGACGATCTCTTTGTCCGTCAATTCTTTGATTTCAGTAATTTTCATAATTCACCTAATTTTTATTCTTCAACATAATCGCGTCTTACCACGAATTTTGTCTTAATCGGCAATTTCTGAGCTGCTAATCTCAAAGCTTCTTTGGCCATTTCGAATGGCACACCTTCTGCTTCGATAATAATACGACCCGGAGATACCGGAGCGACAAATGCTTCAGGAGCACCTTTACCTTTACCCATCCTTACTTCGGCTGGCTTTTTGGTAATAGGTTTATCGGGAAAGATCCTTATCCATATTTGTCCACGACGTTGCATGTGACGTGTTACCGCAACCCTCGCTGCCTCAATCTGGCGACCGGTAATCCATGTCTCTTCCAACGACTTTATTCCAAATGAACCGAATGCCAATTCTGTACCGCGCTGAGCGTTACCTTTCATTCGGCCCTTCTGTACTCTTCTAAATTTTACTTTTTTCGGCTGTAACATCCTTAATTAAATTTGAGTGTTAAACCTCTATTTTCTTCTTCTGTTACGGCCACCGCCACCACCTTTGTTTCCGCCAGGACGTCCGGACTTTTGTCCTAAGTTAGGCGAAAGGTCGCGATTTCCGTAAACCATACCTTTACAAATCCAAACTTTCACTCCGATAAGTCCGGTTTTTGTAAGTGCTTCTGCCAATGCGTAATCAATATCGGCACGCAAAGTATGAAGCGGAGTACGGCCGTCTTTATACATCTCAGCACGAGCCATTTCTGCTCCGTTTAACCTACCTGAAACCAATACTTTGATTCCTTCGGCTCCCATTCTCATGGTTGAAGCGATGGCCATCTTAACTGCCCTGCGGTAAGCAATTTTACCCTCGATCTGACGTGCAATATTAGTTGCAACAATCTTGGCATCGAGTTCCGGACGTTTGATCTCGAAAATGTTGATTTGAACCTCTTTGTTGGTAATTTTCTTTAACTCTTCTTTCAGTTTGTCAACTTCCTGACCACCCTTACCAATAATAATACCTGGGCGAGAAGTGTGTACGGTGATGGTGATTAGCTTCAAGGTACGTTCAATAACGATTCTTGAAATACTGGCTTTGGCCAAACGAGCGTTCAGGTATTTCCTGATCTTTTGGTCTTCAACCAGTTTATCGCCATAGTTATCACCACCGAACCAATTTGAGTCCCATCCTTTGATGAATCCCAAACGATTTGCTATCGGATTTACTTTTTGTCCCATGTACTATTAATTAAGATTTTCTTCAACAACACTTTCTTTACTGTCTACGTAAATTGTCACGTGGTTAGAACGTTTTCTGATTCGGTGTGCACGACCCTGGGGAGCCGGACGTAACCTTTTCAAAATACGGCCTGAATCAACCATGATTCTTGATACGTAAAGTTCACTTTCTTCTAAACGAACTCCTTCGTTTTTAGCCTGCCAATTGGCAATGGCTGAAAGCAGAAGTTTTTCTACCCTGCCTGAAGCTTCTTTTGAAGAGTACTTCAAAACATCTAAAGCTTTATTCACCTCCATGCCACGGATCATATCAGCTACAAGCCTCATTTTCCTTGGAGATGTAGGGCAGTTTCTTAAAACAGCAAAATATTGTTGCTTTTTTTCTTCTTTTCTTTTTTCAGCTGCTAGTCTTTTTCTGGCACCCATTGTACTTACTTTTTAAATATTAATGCCTTATCTTTTCTTATTACCAGCATGCCCCCTGAATGTACGGGTTGGAGCAAATTCGCCCAAACGGTGTCCTACCATATTTTCGGTGACGTATACCGGGATGAATTTGTTTCCGTTGTGTACTGCAATAGTATGTCCTACAAAATCAGGAGAAATTACTGATGCCCTGGCCCAGGTTTTAACAACCGACTTTTTGTTTGTATCGTTCATAGCAAGAACTTTACGCTCAAGCTTGAAATCGATAAACGGACCTTTTTTTAATGAACGACTCATAATTTATTCCTCTTTACTATTTTTTCCTACGTTCTACAATATACTTGTTGGAAGCTTTTTTCTTCGAACGGGTTTTGTAACCTTTCGCAAGCATACCATTACGTGATCTTGGGTGTCCTCCTGAATTACGGCCTTCGCCACCACCCATTGGGTGATCAACAGGGTTCATTACAACACCACGAACACGAGGTCTTCTTCCTAACCAACGAGAGCGACCGGCTTTACCCGATTTCTCGATGTTATGTTCTGTATTTCCAACCGTACCTACTGTAGCCCTGCAAGAGGTAAGTACCATACGAGATTCGCCTGATGGCAATTTCAAAATTGCATATTTGCCATCACGTGAGGTCAATTGTGCATACGTGCCTGCACTACGTGCCATTACCCCACCCTGTCCAGGATGAAGTTCAATGTTGTGAACCAATGTACCCAGAGGTATCTCGGCAAGAGGAAGACAATTTCCAATTTCAGGATCTGCTCCTGTACCGCTCATTACAGTTTGGCCAACTTGCAACCCGTTAGGCGCTAACATGTAACGTTTTTCGCCGTCTTCATATTTCAGAAGGGCGATGCGAGCAGTACGGTTTGGATCGTACTGAATTGAATCGACAACAGCTGCAACACCGTCTTTGCTTCGCATAAAATCGATAACACGGTATTTGCGTTTATGTCCCCCACCTATATACCTCATTGTCATTCGTCCCTGGTTATTACGACCACCGGACTTTTTAATGGGCTCCAACAATGATTTTTCAGGTGTAGATGCAGTAATGGTATCAAAAGCACCAATTACTTTGTGCCTCTGACCCGGAGTTACTGGTTTCAGTTTTCTTACTGCCATAATACTAATTAATTATATACTATTATATATTGCTATAAAAGTCAATACTATCTCCTTCAACCAAAGTAACAACCGCCTTTTTAAACGAATTTGTTTTTCCGGTAATAATACCGCCTTTGGTATATCTCGATTTCACTTTACCACCATAAACCATGGTATTCACGCTTTCAACCGTAACATTATAAAGGCTTTCAACGGCCTTTTTAATTTCGGGTTTACTTGCTCTGCGATCTACCACAAAACCGTAACGGTTAAAACGTTCCGACTGGTCGGTCATTTTTTCTGTAACTAATGGTTTTACTAAAATTTCCATCTTTTTTTATCCGTTAAAGTTTAAATGCTTCTTCAATTTTCGCAACAGATCCCTCGCAAAGCACAATTGCTTTTGCATTCAAAATCTGATAAGTACTTAACTCTGAAGCAGTTACAACCGATACGTCCTGCAAATTTCGCGACGACAAATATATATTATTATTTTCAGTTGGTAAAACGAAAAGTGCCTTTTTTTCAGCAATTTGCAAATTGCTCTTCAGGGCTGCCATCTGTTTTGTTTTTGGAGCTTCGAAATTGAAGTCTTCAACAACAACGATGCTATTCTCGTTTGCTTTGTAAGTTAAAGCCGATTTACGGGCCAGTTGCTTCACTTTTTTGTTCAGCTTAAAGCCGTAGTTACGTGGGCGCGGGCCAAAAATTGTACCACCACCACGGAAAACCGGAGACTTAATGCTACCGGCACGTGCTGTACCAGTTCCTTTTTGTCTTTTAATCTTCTTAGTGCTTCCTGCAATTTCGCCTCGCTCTTTGCTCTTGCTTGTACCCTGACGTTGGTTAGCCAAATATTGCTTAACGTCCAAATAAATGGCGTGGTCGCTGGGTTCAATACCGAAAATCTGGTCGTTCAAAGTGACTTTTTTTCCGGTTTCTTTTCCTTCGATATTCAGTACACTTAGTTCCATTGCTTTCTAATTATTATGTATGAACCTTTGGCTCCAGGTACTGAACCTTTTACCACTAATAAATTCTTTTCAGGAATAATTTTTACTACTTCAAGGTTTTCGATAGTAACTGTTTTTCCACCATCTCTACCGGCCATACGCATACCTTTGAAAACACGTGAAGGCCATGATGATGCACCAATAGAACCAGGTGCTCTCAGCCTGTTGTGCTGACCGTGAGTTGCGTCGTTTACCCCGCGGAAATTGTGTCTTTTAACTACACCCTGAAAACCTTTACCTTTTGAAACACCAATGATATCAACAAAATCTTTCTCATGAAAGATGTCAACATTCACTTCCTGTCCCAATTCGAATTCTTCCTGATAGGTGTTGTGAAACTCTACTACTTTACGCTTTGGCGAAGTTCCGGCCTTTTTAAAATGCCCAACTTCGGCTTTAGTGGCGTGCTTGTCTTTTTTGTCGCCATAAGCTAACTGAAGCGCGTCGTAGCCGTCGGTCTCTGCCGTTTTCACTTGTGTAACAACACAAGGACCGGCTTCAATCACAGTGCATGGGATATTTTTCCCCTCAACACTGAATACGGATGTCATTCCGATTTTTTTTCCAATAATTCCAGCCATTTTTTTCGACTACTTTAAATTTATCAAACTTTAATTTCTACTTCAACGCCACTGGGAAGCTCTAGCTTCATTAATGCGTCGATTGTTTTTGCGGTTGAGCTGTAAATGTCGATCAAACGTTTGTATGAAGACAACTGAAACTGCTCCCTCGATTTTTTATTAACGAAGGTTGAACGCAAAACTGTGAAAACTCTGCGGTGAGTAGGCAGTGGAATAGGACCACTAACTACTGCACCTGTAGTTTTTACAGTTTTAACGATTTTCTCAGCCGACTTGTCTACCAAGTTGTGATCGTACGATTTAAGCTTAATCCTGATCTTTTGACTCATAAGAGAAAATTGTTATAAATTATTTTAATAAATCAACTTTTCCATTACATTCTGCCAATACCTTTTCTGCAAGGCTACGAGGTACTTCCTGATAATGGCTGAATTCCATTGAAGAAGTAGCACGACCTGAAGAAAGAGTACGTAATACAGTTACATAACCAAATTGTTCTGAAAGCGGAACTTTCGCTTCAATAACTTTGGCGTTACCTTTGGTCTCCATTCCTGCAACTTCACCCCGACGACGGTTAAGGTCGGCAATAATATCACCCATATACTCTTCGGGAGTTACAATCTCCAGCTTCATAATAGGCTCAAGAAGTGCAGGTTTTGCTTTAGATGTAGCAGATTTGAACGCCTGACGGGCACAAATCTCGAACGACAACTGGTCTGAATCCACAGGGTGGAACGAACCGTCAAGCAATGTTACTTTCAGGCTGTCAACAGGGAAACCTGCCAACGGACCATTAGATAATGCATCTTTGAAACCTTTTTCAACTGAAGGGATAAATTCGCGAGGAATGCGTCCACCTTTTACTGCATCGATAAACTCAAGACCTTCTTTTCCTTCTTCAGCAGGTTCAACGTTAACGATAATATCAGCAAATTTACCACGACCACCAGTCTGCTTTTTGAATACTTCACGCAATTCAACAGATTGAGTAATGGCTTCTTTGTATGCTACCTGAGGAGCTCCCTGGTTACATTCAACTTTAAACTCACGACGCAAACGGTCGATCAAAATTTCAAGGTGAAGTTCACCCATACCGCGAATAACGGTCTGACCTGAATCTTCATCTGTTCTAACAATAAATGTTGGATCTTCTTCAGCTAATTTTGCCAAACCGTTTCCAAGTTTATCAACGTCTTTTTGCGACTTTGGCTCAATAGCAATACCAATTACCGGTTCCGGGAAGTCCATGCTTTCCAGCTCGATTGGATTCTTAAGGTCGCCAAGTGTATCACCTGTACGAATATCTTTAAAACCTACAGCTGCACAAATATCTCCTGCTTCGATAAAATCTTTTGGATTTTGCTTGTTAGAGTGCATCTGGTACAAACGCGAAATACGTTCTTTCTTACCGGTACGAGAATTGTATACAGTTGAACCTGCATCAATTCTACCTGAATAAACACGAATAAACGCTAAACGGCCAACAAACGGGTCGGTAGCAATTTTAAACGCTAATGCAGCTAATGGTTCATCTGCATCAGGCTTACGTGTTACTTCTTTATCGATTACAGGGTTTTTACCTTTAATTTCACCTTTATCAAGAGGAGAAGGTAAAAAGTCACATACAGCGTCCAACAAACGCTGAACACCTTTATTTTTGAAAGCCGATCCACACATCATTGGAATAATAACTCCTTCCAAAGTTGCTTTACGGACAACAGCCATCATTTCTTCTTTTGTAATTGAATCAGGATCTTCAAAGTAGCGCTCCAAAATATGGTCGTCAACTTCTGCTACTGATTCAACTAACTTTTCTTTCCATTCTTCGGCTTGTTCAACCAGGTCAGCAGGAATTTCATCAAGTACATACTTGGTTCCCATTGTTGCATCATCTTCCCAACGAACAGCTTTCATTTCAACAAGGTCGATAACCCCTTCGAATTTTTCTTCAGCACCGATTGGAATTTGCATAGGAACCGGATTTGCACCTAATTTCTCTTTGATTTCATTATAAACATTAAAGAAATCGGCGCCCTGACGGTCCATTTTATTTACAAATGCAATACGAGGCACACCGTATTTTTCAGCCTGACGCCATACGGTTTCAGATTGTGCTTCAACACCACCTACAGCACAAAAAAGTGCAACAGTACCATCAAGTACCCTAAGCGAACGCTCAACCTCTACAGTGAAGTCAACGTGTCCCGGAGTATCGATGATGTTAATTTTGTACTGATTGTCTTTGTGGTTCCAGAATGTTGTTGTTGCAGCAGAAGTAATTGTAATACCTCTTTCCTGCTCCTGCTCCATCCAGTCCATGGTAGCAGCACCATCATGTACTTCACCAATACGGTGAGTCATCCCTGTGTAAAACAGAATCCTTTCTGACACAGTGGTTTTTCCGGCGTCGATGTGCGCCATAATACCAATGTTCCTGGTATATTTCAGATCTTGTTTAGCCATTTTAATTTACCAATTTTCTAATTACCAATTCTTACTAAACTATATTTTCACTATACTCTAAACTAAAATCTGAAGTGTGCAAATGCGCGGTTTGCTTCGGCCATACGGTGTGTATCTTCTTTCTTTTTGTAAGCACCACCTTCTTCATTGAAAGCAGCAATAATTTCTGCAGACAATTTATCGGCCATTGATTTACCAGAACGTTTTCTGGCAAACAATATCATGTTTTTAATACTGATTGCGGTTTTTCTTTCCGGGCGAATTTCCATAGGCACCTGGAAAGTTGCACCACCAACACGGCGGCTTTTCACCTCAACTGCAGGAGTGATATTCTCCAAGGCTTTTTTCCAAACTTCAAGTGGCGACTGCTCAGCATCCTTCATACGTTTCTCTACCAAATCCATGGTATCGTAGAAAATAGTGTAAGCGGTAGATTTTTTTCCATCTACCATCAGGTCGTTTACAAAGCGGGTTACCAGGGTATCGTTAAATTTTGGATCTGGTAACAAAATCCTCTTCTTTGGTTTTGACTTTCTCATTTTAAAACTTTTTAGTGTTATTCAAATCGGCTGCCCTAAGGCGGTCTTCAATTTTCCTCCGGAAGACAATTTTAAGAGGATCCTTTACTCAACCAAACCACTACAAATAACAACGTGTTAATTACTCTTTTTTACTAAATTATTTTTTCGGTCTTTTTGCACCATATTTCGAACGACGCTGTAAACGTCCTTCAACACCTGCTGTATCGAGAGCACCACGAATTAAGTGGTAACGTACACCAGGAAGGTCTTTTACCCTACCTCCACGAACAAGCACAATTGAGTGTTCCTGAAGATTGTGGCCTTCACCCGGAATATAGGCATTCACCTCTTTACCATTAGTCAACCTTACCCTTGCAACTTTACGCATTGCTGAGTTAGGTTTCTTAGGTGTAGTGGTGTAAACACGAACACATACTCCACGACGTTGTGGGCATGAGTCTAAAGCCGGAGATTTACTTTTCTCCACTTTACTTTGTCTTCCTTTTCTAACTAACTGTTGAATAGTTGGCATAACTACCTGTTTTTTATATAGTTAATAATCAATTCTCAAAATGGACTGCAAAAGTATGCAAAAATCCTTAATTATCAATCGTTTCGAGAGGGAAAAGCATACTTTCCCCTAAAAACGGCTCGCAAAAGTACGAATTTTAATTAATCTGCAATACCATTTATGTTTTTTTTTGAAAAAATTAAGATTGGAAGGAATTGAGAAAGAGAAGTTTGAAGATGGAAGTTGGAAGCATGAAGACGGAAGTATAAACAAGAAAATCGGAAGAAATTCATAGAAGAATAGGCAATAGGCAAAATTCAAAAGGCAATTAAAATTAGGAGAATAAGGTTTATTCTATGCTGGAAGGTATTTTTCTACTAAGATTGAGAAATGATAAGGTTTTTAAAGATAAGATTGATTCTGGTCTACATTCAGACTATCACAAATCTACAAAAATAAGCATCTAATTAGCTCTCACTTTAGAATTTGCCTATTGCAATATTGGCAACTGCCAACTGAGACTGATCACTGATCGACTCTTTCTTTCCAAATGGCCTTTAAAGGATTAAAAATCCGCTGAATTAAACGCAAATCTTCAGTAATAATCTCGGCCTGCCCCATCAACTGATTTTGCATTTGCAGGTTTTGTCCGTAATTCGTTACCAGACCTTCAGGGAAAATAATTTCAACCATGTAGAAGTTATCTTCAGGGACAAGCGATACGCTCTGAACTTTACCGCGCACCATCCCGAATTCCATGTATGGATAATTATCGAATTTCACATTTACATCGTGGCCTTGTTTAACTTTACCTGATCCGCGAACCGGCAGCTCTACTTTCCCTAACAAACGGCCTACATCTTCCGGCACAATAGTAAAAACACGGTCACCTTGCGAAATATTCTGGTTTTCGGCATAAAACTTATTAAATGTAATTGTTCCATCAATGGGAGATCGGATTAAAAAAGTAAGAAGCCAGTTACTTACTTCACTTTTCAGGTTACTAAATGCTTCTGTCAACGCCGATTCATATTGAATTTTCTTATCGTGATATTCTTTATCATTTTCAATAATTTTCTGATCCAGTTCGTTAATGTCGACTTGTTTTTGTGAAAGGGTTGCACGAATTTCATTTAGTTCCGATTCTTTACTCAGCATCTCCGATTCTGCAGCTTCCAAATCTGTTGACGAAACTATTTCACCCGCCAGCAATTTTCTCTGACGTTCATAATTACGTAGTTTTATCTGATACTCTTTATCGATGGCAACTTTTTGTTCCCACAACCGGTCATAAAGAATTCTTGAATTTCTTAACTGTTCTTTAAACGACTCTTCTTTTAACAAATAATAATTTCTTTGGTAAAACGCATTCAGCTCTTCGTAACGCGTTAAAAATATCGAATAATATTCCTGCAGTGATCCGAGCTGTAGACTTCTATTAAAATACAAACGATCTGTAAAATTCAATGTATCAAAAGCCGGCTTCACTTTTTCGATTAATTGTTCCAGTTCCTGAACATCTTCGAAATTGGCCGGGTTTTCAATTAGCGCAATATTCTGACCGGCCACAACCTTATCTTTGTCTTTTACAAACAGCTTATCTATTTTCCCGGTTGCCCTGGCAACCAGGGTTGCCGGCGGATTCTCGGTGGTTACAACGATATTCGACCTGAGAATATCAGGATAATAAAAAATAAAACTAAATACGATAATCAGCGAAAAGATGGCCACAAAAACCAATATCCCATAGCGCACAATCCGCGACGGCACTCCTCCTAGTATTTCCTGCACTTCGCCTGATCGGATCTCTATTTTGTTGTCATTAGCCATTGGTCATTTGTTATTAGTTTCCCAGCTCCAACTGATTTTTTACAAGCTCAAAGTACTTGCCTTTTTTCGCAATCAATTCATCATGATTCCCTCGTTCAACAATTTCTCCTTTTTCGAGAACCACAATCTGGTCGGCATTCTTCACCGTACTTAGCCTGTGTGCAACCACAACTACTGTTTTTCCTTTCGAGAACTTATCCATGTTCTCCATAATTACCCGCTCGTTATTTGCATCGAGGGCATTTGTGGCTTCATCGAAAAATAAATATTCGGGCGATTTATAAATAGCACGGGCAATTAATATCCGCTGCTTTTGCCCCTGACTCAGACCAACACCTTCCTGCCCTATTTTTGTATTATAACTAAGCGGTAACGATTCGATATAATCCTGAATATTCGATAATTTAACAGCATTCAGCAAACGCTCTTTATCGACAACTTCGTCGTTAACAACAATATTTTTAGCAATACTGTCGGAAAAAATAAAACCATCCTGCATGACCACACCACAGTTGTTGCGCCACATTTTTGGAGAATAATTCGATAAGCGCGTTCCTCCAATTTTAATATCGCCTTCAATGGGAGGATAAAAACCAAGCATCAGTTTAATAAGTGTAGTTTTCCCGCTTCCACTGGTACCAACAATGGCTGTTGTTTTATTTGCGGGGATTTCGAGATTTATATGATTAAGCACCTTTGGCGACCGCGGCCCTTCGTATTGAAACACCAGGTTCGAAACCGAAATACTTTTATCCTCAGGCAAAACTTTCACATACGATTTTCCGGCCTCACTCTCGTCTTTCTTATCGTGTATCTCAGCCAATCGCTCCAAACTGATTTTAGCATCTTGTGCTGCATGCATAAAATGAATCAACTGACGAAGCGGAGTATTCATCTGACCTATTATATATTGTATGGCCAGCATCATACCCAGCGTTAATTCACCATTTACTACGGCAGTGGCAGAAAGTATAATAATCAGTATATTTTTTGTTTCGTTGATAAAAACCGATCCGGCATCCTGGTACTGTTGAAGCGACAAACTTTTAACGCTTACTTTAAATAACCCTGCCTGCACACGCTCCCATTCCCAACGCTTTTGTTTTTCGTAGTTGTTCAGTTTAATTTCCTGCATTCCGTTAATAATCTGTATCAGCTTACTCTGATTCTCCGACAGTTTATTAAAACGTTTAAAATCCAGTTCGCGGCGGCGTTTCATAAAAACATAAATCCATATAAAATACAAAACCGATCCGGCCACGAAAATCAGAAAAATAGTCCAACTGTAAATGGCAAGTACAATGGCAAAAACCACCAGGTTAAAAACCGAGAACAATACGCCTATAGACTGCGCAGTAAGAAACCGCTCAATCCTGTCGTGATCTTCTATACGTTGCAGTATATCACCAATCATTTTCGAATCGAAAAAACCGAGAGGCAACCTCATCAGCTTAATCAGGAAATCGGAAATAATGGAAATGTTAATCCGCGTACTGATATGTAATAATATCCACGAACGAATAAATTCAACCGACATACGGCTGATAAACAACACCATTTGAGCAAGAAGAATAAGGTAAATAAAACCAATATCCTGGTTATTAATACCCACATCAACCACACTCTGTGTCAGAAATGGCAATACCAGTTGAATACAACTCCCAAGCAGGAAACCAAGAAGTAGCTGAATAACCAGCTTGCGATATGGCTTTAAATAATTCAGCACAAAGCGAAAGCCGGTTCTGCTGACTTTTTCATCTTCGCTTTGGTAAAAATCGGGAGAAGGCTGCAACAACAAACAAATCCCCTTCTCTTCTCCTTTTGAAACGGTTGACAACCATTTCTCACAAAACTCTTTTTCGGAGTATTCAACATGCCCGAAAGCAGGATCGGCAACAAAAACCTTTCCCTTTTGAATTTTATAGACCACCACAAAATGATGTTGCCCCCAATGCACGATACAAGGCAGAGGCGCTTCTTTCTTTAGTTGTTCGAAAGTGATTTTAACACCCATCGAACGCATTCCTATCGATTCTGCAGCGTCGCTGATACCCAGCAAAGAAACCCCTTCGCGGGTGATGTACGATTTTTCTCTTAATGATTCGGTGGAAAAGTGTTTCCCGTAATATTTAGCCACCATTCGCAAACAGGTGGGACCGCAATCCATAGCGTCAAACTGCTGATAAAACGGGAATTTTGCCATAGTCAAGTTTTGATGTGGAAAGATAGAAAAAAATAAGAAATCTGCCAGATGAAAATTTATCAGGTTATACCATGTGAACGGTTAATAACTTCCCAGAATTATAGCAAAAAAGAATATTATCTCTTTGATCTTAATTCCAAAATCCGCGAAATCCATCAAATTCTATATCCAACCATGACAATCAATTGAGAAAGTTTACGACTTGCCTTGGCGAACACATTTCAACAATCGATACTGCTCAATTGGAAAGGCTTTTAAATTATTGTTATAAAATATTATTGCATTTACTAAGACTTTTCAAATTAATAAATGTCGCTCTGAAAACGTTTTTGCCGCTTTAAATTCTTGACATACTTTTTAGCTTGCTCTTCACTTATGCCTCCCTGCACCTGAACAATTTCCAGCAAGGTTTTATTTACATCTTTCGCCATGTATTTCATATCGCCACACAAATAAAAATAAGCACCGTTCTCCAGCCACTCAAACACTTCTTTCTGATGTTCCAAAAGTTTATGCTGAACATAAACTTTTTCTTCCTGGTCACGGCTAAAGGCCACATCCAATTTCGACAGAGTTTCACTTTCTAATAAATCCTGCCATTCGCTCTCATATAAAAAATCGGAGTTCAACCGGCGGTTGCCAAAAAACAACCACGAATTATTCTCTAAACCCAAACTTTCGATATGTTGCATAAATGCACGGTAAGGAGCCACTCCGGTTCCGGTGCCAACCATAATTATTTTCGCGTCGTTGACAGGAAGTTTAAAAGCCGGATTCTTTTCAATATAAATAGGTACCTGGTCATCAATTTCAATACTATCTGCCAAATTTGAAGAACAAGCACCTTTTCTCTTTCGGTTCTTTCTCTCGTAACGAACCACCGAAACAGTGGCATGTACCTCCTCTCCTACGCTTTGCATACTGGAGGAAACAGAATACAAACGTGGAGGAATGGGCCGTAAAATTTCTACCAGTTTATTGGCGTTCCATTCAAAAGGATAATCTTCCAACAGGTCTAAAACATCGTGCCCGTATAAATATTCATCAAGAGTTTCGGCATTATTAATCAGTTTTGCCAGCTCTGTACTTTTTGTTTTTTCCTGGTATTTCTTTATCAGATCGAAGGTAAGAATGGTAATTTCAAGATGATGACGCAAGGCCTCCCTGATAGTTACTTCACCTTCAGGGACATCTACTTTCTGCTCGGGATTAAAACCGGCAAATTCAATAATCGAATCAACTAAATCCTTCGGGTTTTGTGTAAAAATCCCCACTGAATCACCGGGTTCATATTCCAGCCCGGATCCTTCCAATGACAACTCAACATGATAAACCTCTTTATCAGAATCATCTCCTGTAATATCGACTTTTTCAAGAACAGTTGCCATGTAAGGATTGGTTTTTGAGAACTCCTCGCCAAAACCGCTGCCGGAAGAAAGTGCAGAACTATCTGTTGAGCCGGTTTCTATTATTTGCGCAGGAGTAAGACTTAATAGGAAATTATTCATCCATATTTCTGCAGGGTGCTCATAATCGACATCGCATTTTGCCAACTTAGAAATCCTGTAGCCTCCAATATTTTTCAGGGCCTCATCAATATCCTCACCTGCTTTACAAAAATCTTTGTACGTTTTATCGCCCAAAGCCAGCACCGAATAATTAACGCCCTTGATGTTTAATGCATCATCTCCGGTAACATATTCATAAAAATCTTCAGCCATATCAGGCGGGTCACCTTCACCATGGGTACTGACAATCACGGCTACATTTTCTTCATCTTTCAATTGTTTGCGATCGTAATCATACAAGTTAAAGACCATTGCTTTTATTCCCTTAAAAATTGCTTTTTCGCCAAGTTTTTCAGCTAAACGCTGCGAATGTCCTGTTTCGCTTCCATACAAAATAGTAAGGCGAATTGCATTTTCAGGCAAATCTATCGCAGGTTTTCTCTCTTCAGAAACTGCAGGATCCGCTATTAAATCAACCAGCCTGCCTTCAAAATAACCGCTTAACCAAATGGCTTGCTCTCTTGTTAATCCTTCCGTAAGTTGACTTAATGCAGACAACTGAAGGTCGGTTAACAGTTTCTTATTTAAACTCATTTTTGCTTTATAATTTAGGTGGTAATTTATTTTTTAAAATATCTTTTACACTAAACCTTAATGTATTTACACCGGGCTAATCTTTCTCTTAAAAAATTCTCAATAGAAGGTGTAACAAAATGAAAAGATTCTGGTTTAACCTGATTGAAAAAAGAAACAATTATACAACCACTTATTAGCTTAAAAGGTCTGTCAGTTAAGCATTGTAACGTTCAAGAAAAAACCGATCCTGTAATTTTATCGACATAATTGTTATGCTACCTTGATGATTTATTCCAGCGACTTATTTATAATGATTTCAGACAATAACAATTATTAACAAAATAGCACTAAACAATTGGGATAATGCACCTTACACCCAATCAGCACCAAGTGGCAGATAATATAATTTTCCCACCTTATTTCTACCTCTTGATTGTTAATAAATTATTACTATTTTTGGTGTCCTTCCTTCAAAAAAATGAAGATTAAAGGAGTTTAACAAATCAATAAAAACTAAAATAGAATGAAAGTTTATAAAACAGATGAAATCCGGAACATTGCTTTAATTGGTAATGCCGGCAGTGGGAAAACCACCCTTGCTGAGGCTATGCTTTTCGAGGGTGGAGTGATTAATCGCAAAGGAGATGTTGCATCAAAAAACACAGTCTCAGATTACAACCAAATTGAGCAGGACTACGGAAATTCTGTTTTTTCTACCCTTGTACATGCAGAATACAATGGTAAAAAAGTAAACATCATGGACACCCCCGGCATGGACGATCTTTGTGGAGGTGTTGTTTCGTCGTTAAGCGTTACTGCTTTAGGACTTCTTACCATAAATGCATCGAATGGCGTAGAAGCCGGAACGGAAGCTGCAGCCCGCCACGCTGACAAGGCTGAAACTCCATTGATTTTAGTTTTCAACCAACTAGATCACGACAATTCGAATTTCGAAAATACACTTGAACAATGTAAAACAGCTTTTGGAGCAAAAACTACTGTTATTCAATATCCTGTTGACGCCGGTCCAAATTTTTCAGCCATCATTGATGTGTTAAAAATGAAAATGTACACTTTCAAAGATGATAGCGGCAAACCTGAAATTTCAGACATTCCCGAATCGGAACTTGAAAGGGCAGAAGAGTTGCATAACGAATTGGTAGAAAAAGCGGCAGAAAACGAAGAAGCATTAATGGAATTATACTTCGATAAGGGAACACTTACCGAAGATGAAATGCGCAAAGGAATTAAACTGGGCATGCTCGACCTTACTTTATTCCCTGTATTCTGCACATGTGCAAGAAAAAGTATTGGAGTAGGCCGTTTATTAGAGTTTATTACCAATATTGCGCCGGCGCCAAGCGAAAAGAAAATGGCAAAAATTGTTTCTGGCAAAGAGGTAAAAATGGCTGCTTCTGAAGCTCCAAGCCTTTTTGTTTTCAAAACTGCCGTTGAACCACACGTTGGTGAAATCACTTATTTCAAAGTGATGTCGGGTGTAATCAAAGAAGGTCTTGACCTCATCAACTCGAAAACGGGAAATAAAGAACGTTTATCTCAGGTATTTGTACCGGACGGAAAAAGCCGCGAAAAAGTGGAAGAACTTCACGCAGGTGATTTAGGTTGTACCGTTAAACTGAAGGAGACAAAATACAACCAAACCCTATCGGCAAAAGAAATAGGAACCGCATATGCACCTATCGAATTTCCAACTTCGAGACACACAGTTGCCGCAAAAGCAGCGAACGATTCTGACGATGAAAAAGTTGGTGAAGTTCTGAATAAAATCAAATACGAAGATCCTACTTACGTTATTGAATATTCGAAAGAATTAAAGCAACTGTTAATTCATGGACAGGGCGAGTACCATCTTAATATTTTGAAATGGTATTTCGATAACGTTCACAAAATTGAAGTGAATTACCTGAAACCTAAAATTCCATATCGCGAAACCATTACCAAAGCAGCACAAGCCGATTATCGTCATAAGAAACAATCGGGTGGTGCCGGTCAGTTTGGTGAAGTTCACATGATTATTGAACCTTACGAAGAGGGTGCTGCACCAAAAACAATGTTCCGCTTTGGCGATAAAGAGCAAAAATTATCGGTTCGTGCCACAGAAGAACATAAATTATCGTGGGGCGGAAAATTAATTTTCTGCAACTGTATTGTTGGAGGATCAATCGACGCACGTTTTTTACCTGCAATCCTTAAAGGAATCATGGAAAAAATGGAAGAAGGCCCGCTTACCGGATCTTATGCCCGTGATATTATTGTTTACATTTACGACGGCAAAATGCACCCGGTTGACTCAAACGAAATTTCGTTTAAACTTGCCGGACGTAATGCATTTAGTATGGCCTTTAAAAATGCAGGGCCAAAAATTCTTGAACCTATTTACGACCTTGATGTTTGGGTACCTTCTGACCGCATGGGTGATGCAATGAGTGACCTGCAAGGACGTCGTGCCATGATTATGGGTATGGGCTCGGAAAAAGGCATGGAAAAAATTACAGCGAAAGTACCTTTAAAAGAAATGCATAAATACACTACTTCGTTAAGTTCTATCACAGGTGGTAGAGGAGTATTCAGCATGAAATACGACGGTTACGAAAAAGTTCCTGCCGATGTACAGGATGAACTGCTGAAAGCTTACGAAGCAGAGCAGGAAGACGAATAGACCATTTTCTAATCCATTTTACTATAAACTAAAATTAAATCCCGATCAGTCATCAGACAGATCGGGGTTTTTATTTTACTATTAAGCAAAATCCCTCAGCTTAAGACAAAAAATCAATGATTGCTCCAAACAGCTATCCTCCCATTTTCTTTATTCCTTGGGAGATACAAACATTCTACTCTCCCATTCATGCACTGCACATGTACAAGTAGTATCGACAATTAATGACTTTGAGATTCCAATTGAAATACTCAATATGCAACTTTAGGAAAAATAAGTACAATTATTTTTTATTGAGCTGAAGTCGTGTTTGATGCAACTCCATATTAATTTTGGTGTAGCGGTCGAGTGCAGTTTTTCGATGAGTTTCGAATTCTTCTTTTAGCTCTTCATAATCTTTTTTTGTTTTGGCAGTAACATTATGGCTGCGTTTAAACATTAAAAATACAATGCCCAAAAGCACCAGTAATCCAACAATTATTGTCGACATAATAAGCGAATAGGTATTTTTATGAAGCATGATTCCCAATAAACTTATTGATTCCTGGTTTTTAATACTCAAATCAAGTTTTTCCTGAATTTCGCGGGTTTGAGCCTCATTCCCAGAGAGCTGTTTTTGCAGACTCCTGATTTCCCTGGAACTTTCTGAAACCTGATTTTCAAGCACCTGAACAGTATCGGTTAATGCGGCATAAAATTCTTTCATCTGGTCCGGTTTCAGAAAATAAGATCCGTTCCAGAAATTTAAGTTTTCTATGAAAACATCATACTGTTTTTCCAGCGTCTGTTCATTCTTCCAGGCATTAAGATCTTTCTTCGCAAATGTTTTCCCCACTATACAAACCACACAAATAAGCAATACAGCAATTTTTCTCATCTCTTCTAATCTAATAATCATGTAACGGGCATACCCTCCCTTTATTGTTGCATTCCAACCGGGGAAGCCTGCCTTACACAAACATTTCCCCTGCTAAATTACCAATTCAAGTTTTATTATAAAGCCTTTGTTAAAAATAGTTTTTCAAATTACCCTGAAAATTCACCTGAGTTATTTGCAAAAAAAAGCTTGCGTTTTTCATTCCGCTTATTTTTTATCTAATTCTTGATTTGTTACCCGGAATAAGCTAACTTGCAGAAAACCAAAAAACTACTACCATGAGTATCAGCTACAGCCAACCACTGTCGGCAGGGTATAAACGTATGAAGAAAGCCCTGTTTCAACCTTTCGATTTAACAAAATGGTTCAGAATCGGATTCACTGCATGGTTAGCCGGCCTAACCGATTGTAGTAGCAACGGAGGCTCGGGGGGTAACAATAACGGAAGTGCCGACTGGAGTGAGTTTTTCAATTTCCCGCAAACAGCCTGGAATTGGTTACTTGAGAATCCACTCTGGGCCAACCTTATCATAGTTGGGTTAGTTTTGTTGGCGATTATTATTTCCATTGTTTTTTGGATTAGCTCACGCGGGAAATTTATGTTTCTGCACAACGTGGCTCTGGAAAGAGACGAAATTAGCCAACCCTGGCACGACTACCGAAAAGAAGGCAATTCGCTTTTCATTTTCCAGTTTTTTTGGGGCTGGTTTTCTTTTGCCGTACTTGTTGCCTTTTTAAGCTATTGTTTTATCAGCGGTAAAGAGCTGTATTTTAGTGATGCTCCTAAAATGTTAGTTTTCTGGTCAATCGGACAAATGATTTTACTTTTCATTGCCTACCTTATTGTATTTGGTTACATATCACTATTCCTTAAAGATTTTGTTGTTCCCATTATGTACAAACACAGGGTTGGCATTGTTAAAGGATGGAGTATTTTTATGGGAGTATTCGCCAGACATTTTTTCAACTTTGTTCTGTATGGATTATTCATTTTTATTCTCGGCATAGGAGTAGCCATTGGTATTATCCTCCTCGCGGTACTCACCTGCTGCATAGGCCTGTTATTGCTGGCCATTCCATTTATAGGTGCCGTAATCCTGCTGCCGGTAACATACACGTTCAGGGCTTTCAGTATTGAGTATCTTGCCCAGTTTGGCGATAAGTATAATGTATTTCCGGAAGATGTATTACCAATAATATCTGAAGAGGAACCGGGTTAGCCTTTATCCCGGAACAAATGAACGAAACCCTTTTTAAATCGTTTCTCGCCATCTCGTCCGCGGCCTCTTACGTCGTAATAATAGACGCCGGGGCTGGCGTATCTGCCATTAATCTTTCCATCCCAGACTGATTCCTCCATGGTGTCATCGAAGCCTTCAATATTGCCACTTTTCCAGTAATGAACTCTTTTTCCCCAACGATTGTAAATATTAATTTCGAGGCTTTTCATCGACCAAAACTTAACAACAAATTCATCGTTCACTCCAGGGCTTGTTCCCGGCGTAAAAACATTTGGGACATTAATAAACGAAGTATCAACAACAATATAATCTTCGAGAGAAAAGGTATCGGAACAAAACAAATTATCACCATATCTGTGTTTTGAAACGAGTTTTACCTTATAACTCCCCGAATTTTGATAAGTATAACTAAGCTCGTCGCTAATCCCCGGAGTATCAAAAATAAAGCTGTCAACCGGTTCGGTTGATCCTTCACTTTCATCCCTTATTTGATACATGTCGCGATATAAAAACCACTCGTAATACCCCGAAGTACCATTTTCTGATGTATTGTTAAACGTAACCGTTAACGGCGCTTCGCCACTCATCGGATCTGCAGTAAATTCCGCCTTGGTCACTATCGACTCATATTCAACATCAAAAGAAGTTCCACATTCATACTTGTCATACACATTCAAGGTATAGGTAGTATTTTCAGTAGGAGGACTGTAATATGTCCACGACAACATACTCGATATTTTGCTTTCACCCTCTGTCCATTCCACTTCAACATCTTTTAATACTATCACGGGAGCGTTTGTGCTCAAATCATAATAGGTCAGATTGGCCGTAGAAAAACTCCCATTCAAATAAAACGATTCGCAGTTCGAATTTGTAATATATCCGTCAACAATGGTCCAGTTATTAAATACCCAGGCCCGATCGATAACAGTTGTTGCACCAAGAGTTATGGTAGATCGGTAACATCCGTCAGCCAAATTACTGATGGTAGAAGTTTGCCCATCCGAACTTTCCTGAAAATAAAGCTCAAAGCTGCCGGTTTGTTCGTTGTATTTTTCCCAAAGAAAAGTCTTGGTGCCCTCAAAATCTGTGGTAACGGTTAATGCCCCGGCTTCAGACAGAGAGTCATCGGAACAAAACAGGAAAATATCGTCGGTTTCGTTGAATACAGGGTACTGTGTTACATCAGATGCATTAGCTGAAGGTGCGCTAATCTGGGCCTGAACAATATTGGAAAACGAAATTAAAATCAGTAAAAAATAAAGACTTCTCTTCATATAACTTGTTCTTTATGATACAATATTAACGTATAATTTTAATTTAATTGTTTCCGATCTGCAAAAATAGTCAACAACCGGCAGTGAATTGGCTCTCCGCCTTAATTTGTTAATAAAAGCTACAGGGATATTCAGGATAAACCTGCAACATGCTATATTTTTGTGCTCGTATTAAAATTTATCTGTTGCAAATTTTTCAGGTTGAGCAAATTCCTGCAACCATATTCATCGGAACCTGTTGAAATAAATTATACTGGTATATTTGCGACAAAAATATTTAAAAAGGAAAATTTGTGTTCGATTATATTCAAAGTTTAAACGATGCCCAACGCGAAGCTGTTTTACGCACAGAAGGTCCGTCGCTGGTAATTGCCGGAGCAGGTTCTGGAAAAACGCGTGTATTAACTTACCGCATCGCCCATCTACTCAAACAAGGTGCGCGCCCATCAAGTATTCTGGCACTGACATTTACCAACAAGGCTGCCCGCGAAATGAAAGATCGTATTGCCCAGGTGGCCGGAGAAAAAGTTGCCCGCTACCTTTGGATGGGTACTTTTCACAGCATTTTTTCACGTATCCTGCGTGCCGAACACGAAGTTCTTGGATATCCGTCGAACTTTACCATATACGACAGCGCCGACAGCAAGAGCCTAATAAAAACCATCATCAAAAGTTTTCAACTCGATGATAAAATGTACAAACCGGGAGTGGTTGCCAGCCGAATTTCAATGGCAAAAAACAACCTTATAACTCCCAATGTTTACGCCAACTCTTCAGAAATCAGATCGGGAGATAAAAGCATGCGGATGCCTGCCATTGCTGAAATTTATAAAGAATATGCCAAACGATGCTTCCTGTCGGGAGCTATGGATTTCGACGATTTGTTGCTAAAAACCAACCTGCTGTTTCGCGATCATCCTGAAATCTTGCAAAAGTACCAGGAACGATTTGGTTATGTTCTGGTTGATGAGTACCAGGACACCAACTACTCGCAATACCTGATTGTAAAAAAACTGGCAGCGAGCCATAAAAACATTTGTGTAGTTGGCGACGATGCCCAGAGTATCTATTCTTTCAGGGGGGCCCGAATCGAAAACATTTTAAACTTTAAAAACGATTACCCCGAACATAAAATCTACAAGCTGGAGCAAAATTATCGTTCAACTCAAACCATTGTTAATGCGGCCAACAGCATTATAGCCAAAAACAAGAGGCAAATTCCTAAGAATGTTTTCTCTGAAAATGAAACCGGGAATCCTATTAAAATTATTTCTGCTCTTACTGATAACGAAGAAGGTTTTTTAGTTACGCAGGAAATTGCACAACAGCAACTTCGAAACCACTATCAATACCAGGATTTTGCCATTTTATACCGAACCAATTCGCAGTCGAGAATTTTTGAAGAATCGCTGAGAAAAAGAAACATTCCCTATAAAATCTATGGCGGCTTGAGTTTCTATCAACGTAAAGAAATAAAGGATTTGCTATCATATTTCAGGATGACGATCAATCCTGCTGACAACGAGGCACTAAAACGAATTATAAATTATCCTGCACGTGGAATTGGCGCCACTACCTTGGCAAAACTCGAAGCAGCAGCCATAGCCAAAGAAACTTCCGTTTGGAATATTATCAATGAACTGCCAACAATTAACCACGCAAATTTGAACAAGGGAACAGCTACTAAAATCCTGAACTTTGTTTTATTAATCCGACGTTTCAAAAAACTGGCTGAAGAAAGCGACGCATTTGATACCGCAAAAACCATAGCTGAACAAACCGGCATTTTAAAAGAGTTGTACAACGACAAATCGCCTGAAGGATTAAGCAGGCACGAAAACATCCAGGAATTATTAAACGGGATACAGGAGTTCAGCATCAATGCCAAAGAACTGGGCGAACCAGAAAAACTGGGCAATTACCTCGAAGATGTGGCTCTTTTGACCGATCAGGACAACGAAAAAGAAGAGGACAAAAATAAGGTTACCTTAATGACCGTGCACTCGGCAAAAGGACTGGAATTTAAAAATGTTTTTATCGTTGGAATGGAAGAAAACCTGTTTCCTTCAAACCAATCGGGCGAACAAAAACCGGAAACCCTTGAAGAAGAACGCCGTTTATTTTATGTAGCGATTACACGCGCTGAAGAAAATGCATGGTTAACCTTTGCCAACCAGCGTTACCGCTGGGGAAGCCTCGATTTCTGTAACCCAAGTCGTTTCCTCGAAGAGCTTGACGAAAAATACATCGACAATTCAGGTTTTAACGGTATGTCGCGCTCATCGCGCCGGAATCCCAATCCACTGTCAACTGAACGTCCGAGTCAGCCGGCTGCTACCCGGCAACCACTTTCGTCGTTTAAAACCCGCGATGCACAAAACATTTTTAACAGAAAACTCGTTTCACTAAAAGAATCAGGCAGAACACAAAATACGTTCGAAGGAGACGATCCTTCCAAAATTCAGGCAGGAATGGTTGTCGAGCATCAAAGATTTGGAGAGGGAAAAGTTCTTAATGTGGAAGGGAGAGCCCCCGATTTGAAGGCTACTGTTTTCTTTCACTCCGGAACTCAAAAACAATTGTTGCTAAAGTTTGCAAAACTTAAAATTAAAGGATAACAGCGTTTCATACTAAATAATTCGCTATTTATCAGGAATTCATTAGTTTTGCACTATTACTTCGGGAGCAACCCTCTTTACTTGAAGACAGAAACAATATCAAAAGAAAGAAAAGATTTTATAGATGGATTACAATACTAACAGAAAAAAGATGGCGCTTCCTGAATATGGAAGAAACATCCAAAATATGGTTGACTACCTGTTAACTATCGAGGACCGCGACAAAAGAAACAAATCAGCCCAGGCAGTAATTGATGTTATGGGAAATTTATTTCCACATTTACGCGACGTTCAGGAATTCAAACATAAACTTTGGGATCATCTTGCCATTATGGCTGATTTCAAACTCGACATCGATTATCCTTACGATCCGCCTTCACCTGACATATTATTGGAAAAGCCCAATACTGTACCATACAATCAGCACTATATTAAATACAAGCATTATGGTCGCACCATGGAACTTATGCTTAAGGAAGCTGAAAAATATGAAGGCGAAGAACGCGAGATTATGATTGAACAGCTGGCCAATCATATGAAAAAATCGTATTTAGCGTGGAACAAAGATGCCGTTGAAGACGAAAAAATATTTATAGATATGGAAGAACTTTCTCACGGTTCTCTTCAACCTTCAAGCGAGCTTCAGCTTGCCGATGCAAAAAACCTGATTGGCAAGAAGAAAAAACCAAATAAGAAAAAGAAATAGTGTTAACCTAAGCCTATTCAACCATGTCAACTTTCAAAATTGAAGGTGGCCACAAACTTAACGGCGACATCGAACCACAAGGGGCAAAAAACGAAGCTTTACAAATTATTTGTGCCACACTTTTAACTCCTGCAAAAACAACTATTAAAAATATTCCGGAAATCAGGGATGTTCTAAAACTGATAGAAATTCTGAAAGGATTGGGAGTGGTGGTTGAAAGAGTTGAAAAAGGCCACTACATTTTTGATGCTTCCCGCATCAATATTGAATCGTTAAAGAGTAAAGAATTTGCAAAACAGGCCATTGTTTTACGTGGCTCGATAATGATTGTTGGGCCTCTTCTCGCACGCTTTGGTCAGGCTTTTATACCACAACCCGGAGGCGATAAAATAGGTCGCCGCAGAGTAGATACACATTTTATCGGTCTGCAGAAACTGGGAGCGAATTTTGATTTCGATGCTGAAAATAAATGGTATTCCGTTTCTGCAAAAAAACTTTCGGGAGCATACATGCTTCTGGATGAAGCATCAGTAACCGGCACAGCCAACATTGTTATGGCTGCTGTACTTGCCGAAGGGACAACAACCATTTACAATGCCGCCTGCGAACCCTATTTGCAACAGTTGTGTAAAATGCTGGTTTCTATGGGAGCAAGAATAAGCGGAATCGGCTCTAACCTGCTAACAATTGTAGGAGTTGCTTCTCTCAATGGATGCACTCATACCATTCTTCCCGACATGATTGAAGTTGGGAGTTTTATTGGCCTTGCCGCTATGACTGCTTCCGAAATAAAGATTAAAAATGTTGGAATTGAACACCTGGGAATTATTCCCGAATCATTCCGCCGTTTAGGAATTAAAGTAGAACAGGCAGGCGACAACTTAATTGTTAAAGACACCGGTAATTACGAAATAGAATCATACATCGACGGTTCGATAATGACCATTTCAGATGCACCCTGGCCGGGACTTACTCCCGACCTGCTCAGTGTATTCCTGGTAGTGGCAACACAGGCAAAAGGCAGCGTTCTTATTCATCAAAAAATGTTTGAAAGCCGCTTGTTCTTTGTCGACAAGTTAATTGACATGGGTGCACAAATTATTTTGTGCGATCCGCACCGGGCAACCGTTATCGGACTCGACCGGAAACACTGTTTGAGGGCAACAAAAATGGTTTCGCCCGATATTCGAGCAGGTATTGCTTTACTTATTGCTGCCATGTCGGCCAAAGGAACCAGCACCATTGACAATATCGAACAAATCGACCGTGGTTATGAAAGGATCGACGAACGTTTAAACAACCTTGGTGCTAAAATCTCCAGGATCTGAGGAAATATTATCTTAAACTTTTTGGTACTTGTTTCGTTAATTTGTTATTACAAATTATATTTATGCTCAAATTTTAATACGAGATTATGAAAAAAATCGGCTTACTATTATTTATCGTTCTGCTGGGTACCGGCATTTCATTTGCACAACAAATTGGATTAAATATTGGAAATAAAGCACCCGAACTAATTGGAACAGGACCAAATGGTGAAACCATTAAACTTTCCGACACAAAAGGGAAAGTGGTTTTAATCGACTTCTGGGCAAGCTGGTGTGGTCCATGCCGCCGGGAAAATCCTAATGTGGTAAAAACCTTTAACAAATACAAAGACACAAAATTTACAAACGGAAAAGGATTTACCGTTTTTGGCGTTTCGCTAGATAGCTCTGCCGATGGATGGAAGGGAGCCATTAAAAGCGACAAACTGGAATGGCCGTATCATATCTGCGACTTTCAGAAATGGAACTCGAAATACCGGATGGTATACCAGGTGCGGGGAATCCCAACAAACTTTCTGATTGACGAAAACGGTGTTATTATTGGGAAAAGTCTTCGTGGTCCTGCGCTTGAAGCTGCATTAGCCAAGTACGTAAAATAAGCTGACACACAGTTTATCTTAAGAATATTCTAAATCATTCAAATTGGCACTCAATAATAATTTTGGGTGCCAATTTGTCGTTTATATTTGCATGGCAAAATTTTTGTAATCTCACCGAAGCAAAATAAACAGGTAAAAATGGCAGAAGAAAAATTAAATAACGAACAAGAAATAGCTTCTGAAGAAATTCAGGATCAAACTCCTGACTCAGAAGATAAAGCCCCCGAAAAAGGAGAGGAAAAAGAGGGCAAAAAGAAAAAATCGAAAAAGGATAAAAAGGAAGAACAAATTGAAGAATTAGGCCAAAAATTACAGGAATTACAGGATAAACACCTGCGCCTGCAAGCAGAATTCGATAACTTCCGTCGCCGTACAATTAAAGAAAAAGCCGATCTTATTAAATCGGGTGGCGAATCGGTTCTGGTTAACATCCTTCCTGTTATCGACGATTTTGAGCGTGCTTTAGACTCAATGAAAGAAGTTAACGATGAAGATGCCGGAAAACAAGGCACCCTTCTTATTTACAACAAGCTTCAAGAGTTCCTGAAACAAAATAACGTAAAGGAAATCCAGGCTCAAAACGAGGTGTTCGATGTTGATCTGCATGAAGCAATCACTAAAATTCCTGCACCGAACGAAGAATTAAAAGGCAAAGTAGTGGATGTTATCCAGAAAGGATACTGTTTAAATGAAAAGGTAATCCGGTTTGCCAAAGTCGTAATCGGAGAATAATTTGATCCAAAAGAAACATGGCAAAAAGAGATTATTACGAAGTTTTAGAAGTTAGCAAAAGCGCTACGCCGGAAGAAATAAAAAAGGCTTACCGCAAAAAGGCGATCCAATATCACCCAGATAAAAATCCGGACAATAAGGAAGCGGAGGAAAAATTCAAGGAAGCAGCTGAAGCCTATGAGGTTTTGAGCAACGCTGAGAAAAAACAACGCTACGACCAGTTTGGACACGCGGGAGTTGGCGGAGCTGCCGGTGGTGGTTACGGAGGAGGAGGTTTCTCCGATATCGAAGATATTTTCTCGGCATTTGGCGATATTTTTGGCGGACACTTTGGCGGTTTCGGAGGATTTGGCGGCGGAGGCGGAAGAAGCCGCGGAGGTCGTCGTGTGAGCCGTGGTTCAGATCTGCGTGTAAAAGTAAAACTCAACCTCAGCGAAATTGTCAATGGAGTTGAGAAAAAAATAAAGGTTAAGAAATACGTTGCCTGTCAGCACTGTAACGGTACAGGCGCAAAAAACGGATCGTCGTATTCAACTTGCGGCACCTGTGGCGGAAACGGACAGGTAACCCGGATTCAGAATACATTGCTGGGGCAAATGCAAACCACTTCGGCATGTCCAACCTGCCAGGGAGAGGGGAAAATGATTACCGATAAGTGTGTCCACTGCGCCGGCGAAGGAGTTATCCGGTCAGAAGATGTTATCAGTATTAAAATACCGGCTGGTGTTGGCGAAGGAATGCAGTTAAATGTTTCGGGCAAAGGAAACACCGGGCGACGAGGTGGTATTAACGGCGACCTGCTGGTTGTTATTACCGAAGAAGACCACCCGGAACTGGTTCGCGACGGCAATAACCTCATCTATAACCTGTTCCTGTCTTTTCCTGAAATTACATTGGGAACGACAGCTGAAATTCCTACCGTTGAAGGAAAAGTAAAGGTTAAAATTGAGGCTGGAACGCAGCCCGAAAAAATATTGCGTTTAAGAGGCAAAGGTATCCCTGATGTTAATGGCTACGGACGAGGCGATTTGCTGGTTCGCGTACACGTTTGGATACCGAAGAAACTAAGTAACGAAGAAAAACGAATGCTGGAACGCCTGCAAGATTCACCGGGTTTCCAGGGCGGACCTTCCGAACACGAAAAATCTTTTTTTCAAAAAATGAAAGACATGTTTGAGTAAACCGGGGAACCGGTCACTGGTCATTAGGAAAAAGATGGCATCTGTATGAGTTAATTCATTACAGATGCCATTTTTTTATTGCGTTCCACTTATAATCCACTAATTCACAACACACAACCTCCATCAAGACAAAAATCCTTTATCAAAACATACTGAGCAACATACATTATTTTTATTTAAATTTAGAAAATCAAACAACAATAAAACTACAACTATGAAAAAACTGATTTTAGCATTATTCATTATCGGTATCAGCCTAAGCGGATATGCCGGAATAAAACCCAAGGATGTTGTTGGCAAATGGAAATACCAGGTTGATACCGGCGGAGAATACATGACCGGATTAATGAAATTTACCGAAAAAGACGGCCAGCTTGTTGGCGAAGTGGTATCAGACGATGGTTACACCTTTCCTTTTACAAAAGTTGAAATTAAGGAAGAAAACAATTTGTACCTTGAAGCAAAAACCGATTACAATCATTACAAAATTGATGTAAAAGTTGACGGAAATAAATTCTCTGGAACAGGATCGAGCTACGAAGGAGAAGCCCCTATTAAAGGGGAAAAAGTAAAAGAATAAATCACTTTACGTTGAAATATTCGCCTAATTAAAGTCGCCTGACTTCAACAACGGCAAAAGGATGGCATCGTTATCAAAAGAGTCATAAACCGATGCCATCCAGTATTTACTTGACACTGGCCAATTGTTTTTGAGTTTACCCTGATTACAAATAACTATTGACCAGTGTCAAATAACCTTTCCCTTCTCTTTATTCCCTTAATTTTTGCTAAAAACATTCAGAACATTAAATTTGTCAAAACTACTGACGTGGAAGATTTTTATATCCGATATAATTTTCTTGAGCCGGAATTGCAGGCTGAGATACTCAAGATTGCTGTGCGAAAGAAATTTGCTTCCGGCGAAACCTTAATTCGCGAAGGGCAATTTATTTCAAGTTTCCCCATGGTAATTAAAGGGCTCATTCGCGTATCGCGCACCAATGAGGCAGGGAATGAACTTTTGCTTTACTATTTACAGGCCAACGAAGTTTGTGCCATGTCGCTTACGTGCTGTATGGCGCGCCAGGTAAGCGAGCTAAATGCTGTTGCCGAGGAAGAAACAGAGATATTACTTATTCCGGTTGATATGCTTGATATTTGGATAAGTAAATACCCCCTTTGGAAACAATTTGTTATGCAATCCTTTCATAAACGTTTCCGCGAATTAATTGACACCCTGGATGCGGTGGCATTTTTAAAACTGGACGAAAGACTCATTAAATATTTTCTCGACCGACACAATAAATCGGGCGAAACTACCTTTACCGGAACACACCAGGATCTGGCTCTTCAACTGAATTCATCGCGGGAAGTCATTTCCCGGCTACTAAAAAGAATGGAAAACGACGGAAAAATTGAGCTCTCCCGGAATTTTATCAATTTTTCAGGTCTTCTGTGACTAAAATTACATACAGGTTTCAAAAGCTGTTGTTTATTTGTGTCATAATTAAAAAACATAATAGTTCATAACTATTATTTCATAATTTTTTGGGTTATAAAATCGGTTAGTAGTTGAAGGTTGATGAGCCAGGCTGGAGAGCCTGGCTTTTTTATTTTAAATTATTAGTGCCGTGCATAAAACGGATCACATGAAATTTCGGGTGGAGTAAATATTGTCTTATAAAATAATATTGTACATTTTTTATCTGAATTGCACTAATAATATTCTCGCTTCGCTACGACCTACTTTTTTTCTGCAGCAAAAAAAAGTAGGCAAAAAATGCCGCCGCTGACGATAAAAGGCTAAAAATAAATTCCATTCACTAAAATCAAGGAACTCCTCCTTTTAGACCTTCGTGCCTCAGGCCTAACGTTCGTCAAACAGTCTTGATTTTTTTACGTTCACTACATTCATTTTCTTAACGCTTTTTACCGAAGGCGGCTTGGAGCGTACCGCAAAGTTTGTTTATGCAGAAAGGTTCAATGGAAGATGGCCTCTTTTTATTAAATCTGGAATCGAAACAAAACTTTAGGGAGAACGGGAAGCTCTGAAGAATGAAGAGATCACCCGTCCGAACTTAAGTTTTGAAAAGATGGAAGGTGAAGATAAAAAGCAGCCTTGATCTTTCTGCATACTCTTTGGATTAAGCCAAAGAGTATGGCTTCCGGCAGGAAAAATAGCTCTATATAATTCTTTATATTTCGACAAATTATTTTGCTCCACCTATTTTTCAATGTGATCCCATAAAACCAGCTAAATTCCATCATTTTGGTTTAATGTTAATTTCATATTGAAAACTTATCAAGATAATAGGTTTCGATTTATCAATTTAATCCTGATATTTGCCAATATTCTATAACAGAAAGTGTCAACTTAAATTCTTAGCTACATGTTCAAAATTCAGACGTTGAATAAAATCGACCCTGACGGGTTAAAATTATTTCCTTTAAACAACTATGAAATAGCAAGCGAACTTCCAAATCCGGATGCCATTGTTTTGCGCAGTTTTAAAATGCACGACATGGAATTATCTTCGTCGGTAAAAGCAGTTGCCAGAGCCGGAGCGGGAGTAAACAACATTCCGATCGATAAATGTACCGAAAAAGGAATTGTAGTTTTTAACACTCCGGGTGCTAACGCCAATGGAGTAAAAGAGGCTGTTATTGCCGGGTTGATGCTTTCGTCGCGTGACTTTGTTGGCGCAATAAACTGGGCAAAAACGTTAATTGGTGAAGGTGATGCTGTTCCGGCATTAGTTGAAAAAGGCAAAAACAATTTTGCAGGACAGGAAATAAAAGGCAAAACTCTGGCAGTAATTGGCTTGGGTGCCATCGGTGTTTTGGCGGCCAACGCTGCTTCTGCTCTTCGCATGAACGTAATTGGCTTCGATCCGTATATGTCGGTAAAACACGCTTTGAAATTGAGCCGCGAGGTAAAAGTAGTGGAAGGCATACAGGTACTGTTGCAACAAGCCGATTATATCACCATTAATATTCCGCTCACACCAGATACAAAAAATTACATCAGCAAAGACAAATTTGCCATGATGAAGGATGGTGTTAAAATACTGAACTTCGCACGTGGCGGTCTTGTAAACCATGCCGATTTAAAAGATGCACTGGCGTCAGGAAAAGTATCTTCTTATGTTACCGACTTCCCCGATGAAGAATGCCTGAAAATGGAAGGAGTGATTTCTATTCCTCACCTTGGAGCTTCAACAAAAGAATCGGAAACAAATTGTGCAATTATGGCCGTTGAACAGGTTCGCGATTACCTCGAAAACGGAAATATTAAAAACTCTGTAAACTTCCCTGCAGCTGAGATGGAGCGTAACGGAGGAAGCCGCATTTTAATCGGGAACAAAAACGTTCCGAATATGGTAAGTCAAATTTCAAGTGTTTTAGCTACTGAAGGGCTAAACATCGAAAACATGCTAAATAAAAAACGCGGCGACATTGCCTACAATATTATCGATGTTGATACTTCTAAAATAGACGATATCGTAAAAGAGAAACTTCTTGGCATTGATGGTATTTTTATGGTTCGTATAATAAACGAATAAAAAATCAAACGAATATACCAAAAGGGAGCTGCTGACAAAGGGCTCCCTTTTTTTGGGTTCAACAAAGGTGTTTTTTCATCAAATAACTTTGCAAATCCTTTTAAATAATCATTAATAACTCATCATTAACAAGTTAAAGTCTTTCATTTTTACTATTTTTGGCACTCCTGTCCTACCTAAATAAATTTGAATTAAAAATACAAAAATGAGTAAAAGTATTGACGTTAAAGCAGCTGACAACATCAGAATTCTGGCTGCATCAATGGTAGAAAAAGCAAAATCAGGACACCCCGGTGGTGCCATGGGTGGAGCCGATTTTGTAAACATCCTTTATTCTGAATTCCTCAACTACGACCCGTCAGATATGACATGGGCAAACCGCGACAGGTTTTTCCTCGATCCGGGACACATGTCTCCTATGTTATATGGAGTTTTGGCGCTTGCCGGATTTTACAGCATGGAAGATGTTGCCAATTTCCGTCAGTGGGGAAGCGTAACTCCCGGTCACCCGGAAGTTGATGTTGAACGCGGCGTTGAAAATACCTCTGGTCCGCTTGGACAGGGTCACGTAATGGCAATTGGAGCTGCTATTGCAGAACGCTTTTTGGTTGCTCGTTTTGGAGAGTGGATGGCTCATAAAACATACACATTTATTTCTGACGGTGGTGTTCAGGAAGAAATTTCGCAAGGTGCAGGTCGTATTGCAGGACACCTGGGTTTGAGTAACCTGATCATGTTCTACGATTCGAATGACATTCAGTTATCGACTGAAACCAGTGAAGTGACTACCGAAAACACGGCAATGAAATATGAAGCATGGGGCTGGAAAGTTGTCACAATTGAAGGTAACGATCCGGTTGCTATTCGTAAGGCGTTGCAAGATGCGCAATCAGAAACAGAAAAACCAACCCTGATTATTGGTAAAACAATTATGGGTAAAGGTGCTGTTACCGAGAGCGGTGAAAATTACGAACGTAAATGCTCAACTCATGGTATGCCTTTAGGCGAAGCAGGTGCATCATTTGCAAAATCGATCGCCAATTTAGGTGGAGATCCTGAAAATCCATTCCAGATTTTTGAAGACGTACAGGAATATTATTCAAAACGCAAAGCCGAATTGATTGCTGCTGCTGCTGAGAAAAAAGCTGAACAAGCAAAATGGGAAGCTGCCAATCCTGAATTAGCAGCGAAACTGAAAGCATTTATTTCAAACGAAGTTCCTGCCATAGATTACAGCAAAATTGAACAAAAAGCAGGTGTTGCAACTCGTGCTGCTTCTGCTGCTGTTCTTTCAGTATATGCAAAAGAGGTTGAAAACATGGTGGTTTCATCTGCCGACCTTTCAAACTCTGACAAAACAGACGGGTTCTTAAAAAATACTACTGCATTCAAAAAAGGCGACTTTAGCGGTCAGTTTCTGCAAGCAGGTGTATGCGAGTTAACCATGGCTTGTTTAATGAACGGTATGGCTTTGCACGGAGGAATTATTCCTGCATGCGGTACTTTCTTTGTATTTAGCGATTACATGAAACCTGCAGCCCGTATTGCTGCATTACAGGAAATTCCGGTTAAGTTTATCTGGACTCACGATGCATTCCGCGTTGGAGAAGACGGACCAACTCACCAGCCTGTTGAGCACGAAGCTCAGATTCGTTTATTGGAGAAACTTCAAAACCACAGCCACAAAAACTCAATGTTGGTAATTCGTCCGGCAGATGGTAACGAAACTACCATTGCATGGAAAATGGCTATGGAGAATACAGACACTCCAACTGCTTTGATTTTGTCGCGCCAGGGAATAAAAGATGTTACAACCTACGAAACTGCTCAAGGTGCTGAAAAAGGAGCTTATATTCTTCAGGATTGCGAAGGTACTCCGGATATAATCTTGTTGGCAAGTGGATCGGAAGTAAGTACATTGGCCGCCGGTGCTGAGTTATTGGAAAAAGATGGCGTAAAATGCCGAATCGTATCCGTTCCTTCTGAAGGATTATTCCGAAATCAGAGCGCCGAGTACCAGAAAGAAGTATTACCAGCCGGAGTTGCCAAATTCGGGTTAACTGCCGGATTGCCCGTAACCCTGGAAGGTTTGGTAGGTTCTGACGGAAAAGTATTTGGACTTGGATCATTTGGATTCTCTGCTCCTGCCGGAGTGTTGGATAACAAACTGGGATACACCGGAGAAAATGTGTACAACCAGGTGAAAGAAATGTTGGCTTAATCAACTACAAATTATATATTTTAAAAAGGTGCTCAATTGCGGGCACCTTTTTTTATGTTAATATTTATCGGCATAATCTTTTTACAATTAGCGAATTACTATTCCATGTTTTTTTCTATATTGTGCCGATCATATTGGCAATTTGCCAATTTTGACAACCAACTAAAGAAAGTTCTGAGGAATTAAAGTTCCACTTCTAAAATCTACCATTAAATGACGCCAGGGCCCGAAAGTAAAATTCTGCACCTCCATAAGATTATTGATACCATTCGTTCTGTAAATTGCATCTTGAATTCTGGCAATAGTCCGGAAATTCAACTTAGGGAAGTGTGCGAAACTCTGGTAAAAATCCGTGGTTATTATTTCTCTTGTATATTTCTTTTCGATGATAACCGAAGTATAAATTACCTCGAAGCTGCAGGTCGTGAAAACGATATAAAAAAAATAAAGAGCTGGGTAAAAGAAGGCAATCTTCCTGATATTTTCATACAAGCAATCAGTGATAATGAAATCCTTATTCTTAATGATTCTTCATTAGGATGCCCTCTCTCCCTTGACCTTACTATTTATACTCCCTTTGTCACACCTATCCTTGTTGACCAGGAGCTCGAAGGAATTTTATATACTATAATCCCGAACAAAGATGCAGAACACACAAAAGAGAAAACCAATCTGGAAGATATTGCCAGAAACATAGGCTTCTCTCTTGCCAAATCGCGCCAGCAACACGAAATAGAAATAAGCGAAAAAAGATATAGGAAACTAATTAATTCACTAAACGATTCTGTATTTATCATTCAGGATCAAAGAATTAAGTATGTCAATCCAATGCTTTGCCAGCTGTCGGGTTATACCGAGGAAGAATTACTGGGAAAAGATTTTACCACTTTTATTTGCTCAGATGAAATTGACAAAATTCTAAAGAATTACCAAAAGAGAATTACAGGTGACAAAATCCCCAACCATTATGAATCAAAAGCGATTACAAAAAACGGCTCTATATTACCAGTTGAAGCAACTATAATTGAAACAGAATTTAACGATCGACCCGCTTACCAGGTTATCTTAAGAAACATCTCTGCATATAAAGAAGCCATACAGAATTTAAAGGAGAGTGAAGAACGTTACAGGTTCTTAGCAAATTCTTCGTTTGAAGCCATCATTATTCATAATCAAGGTAATGTTATTGATGTAAACGACACCTTTATTCAACTTTCAGGATACAGAAGAAACGAGATTATCGGAAAAAATATTTATAATGAAATCTTGTCGGATGACTCAGCACGAATAGCAAGAAACTATTGGCAGAAAAAAAATGAAAGCCCACTAATTATTGTGGCTAAAAATAAAAGAGGAGAATCCGGTATAATTGAAGTAGAGGCAAAAGACATTGTTTATAAAGGAGAGAACGTCAGAATAGCTGCATTACGTAACATTTCGGAACGTTACCATCTTGAAAAACAAATTAAAAAAGGACGAGATAAACTAAACCGTCTGCTCAGTAACTTACCGGGGGTTGCTTTTACCCGCGACACCAACAATAATGGGGAAATGACATTCCTGAGCAAGGGATGTTTTAAGCTTTTGGGTTATCATCCCTACGAATTGCTTGAAAATGATTCCTTAACTTACAATTCCTTAATCCACCCCGATGACAGGGAAAACATTTGGGAAACGGTCCACGCTGCTGAAATGAAAAAGAAGTCGTATGAAATCGAGTACCGGATAAGAACCAAACAAGACGATGAACGGTGGGTATGGGAACGCGGAAAAGTTTACGAAATCAACAATGAAAGCTTTTTCGAAGGATTTATCAGCGATATCACATTCCGGAAAAAAGCAGAAAAAAAATTACTTGAGAATGAATACAGATACAGGGCTGTTTTTGAGAATACCGGTACTGCCACCTGTATTGTTGAAAAGGATAAAACCATTTCGCTTGCCAACGAAGAATTTGCAAAATTATCGGGATATCCACTCGAAGAGATATTGAACAAAAAAAGATGGGTAGAATTTGTTCATCCGGACGATTTGTCCCGAATGAAAGAACAACACAATCTTCGACGATCTGAAAATTCCCACGCTCTGAGAAACTATCAGTTTAGATTTATCGATAAAAACAAAAATGTAAAGCATATAAACCTGATTGTAGATATTATACAGGGCACCGATAAAAGTATAACCTCGTTGGTTGACATGACCTGGCAGGTTCACGCAGAGATGGAATTAAGAGAAAGCCAGCAAATACTTAGCAGTATTACCACTTCGGCCCAGGATGCAATAATTCTTATCAATAACCAGGGAAATATCGTATTCTGGAATCCGGCTGCCGAGAGAATGTTTGGCTACAAACAATCTGAGATTATAAACACCAATTTACACAAACTACTGGCCCCCAGCAGATATCAGAATGATTACACAAATGGGTTTACTCACTTTCAACAGTCAGGGAAAGGGCCTATGATGGGGAGAACCATTGAGCTTGAAGCCAGAAAAAAAACTGGAGAAGTTATACCTGTTGAGGTATCACTGGCAGCAACCAAAATTAAAAATCAATGGGGAGCCACAGGAGTCATACGCGATATCTCAGCACGGAAATTTGTTGACTCGAAACTGAAACAGAATGAGCTAAGATTTCGCTCTATTTTCGAGAACAAAGGAACGGCAACGCTTATTATAAACAACCAGGGCGATATTAAACTTGCCAATGTGCAGGCTGAAATTTTAACCAAATATAGCAGAAGGCAACTCGTAAATGGTATAACATGGCATGATTTAACCCACCCCGGATTATCAAAAAATAATAAACTTAGCGAACTTCTATTCACAAAACTTCAGGAACTGTCGCAAACTACCGAAATTAAAATATACACAAGTACCAATGAGGTAAAAGATACACTCGTTAGTATTGAAACCATTCCCAATACAAATGAATGGGTTGTTACTTTAATGGACATTACAAAACGGAAATCACTGGAGAGAACCAACCTGATGCTATCGAAAGCTATTGAATCGAGTCCGGTAAGTATTTTAATAACCGATGCAAATGGTAACATTGAATACGTTAATCCATTCTTCGAAACAAAAACAGGATATAAGCGTGCTGAGGTTATAGGCGAAAATCCAAGAATCTTGAAATCAGGAAAACAGAGCGATGTATTTTACAAAGAACTCTGGAATACGATAAAGGACGGAAACAACTGGCACGGTGAATTTCATAATAAAAAGAAGAACGGAGAATTTTACTGGGAACGGGCAAGTATATCACCAATTCTCGATATGGAAGGAAATATCGTTCAGTTTATCGCCATAAAAGAAGACGTAACCAACATAAAGAATACCCTTCAGGAGCTTGAAAAAGCAAAACAAAAAGCAGAAGAAAGCGATAAGTTAAAATCAGCATTCCTGGCTAATATGAGTCACGAAATCAGAACTCCGATGAACGGCATTCTTGGCTTTACTGACCTTCTGCAAGATTCAAGCTTATCGTCGGACGAACATCAGGAGTTTCTTGATATTATAAAAACCAGTGGCGAAAGAATGTTAAACACCCTTAACGACATTATTGATATTGCTAAAATTGAATCGGGAATGGTGGCCACTAAAAAAGATGAAATTAACCTGTCGGCATACATCAACGAAATTTATCATTTCTTCTTGCCGGAAGCTCAAAAGAAGAACCTAAAACTTCTATTGAACGAAAATTCAGGTAATCCTTTGATACGCTATTCAACCGATTCCGACAAACTGAACTCGATATTAACCAACCTCATTAAAAACGCTATAAAATTCACTACTGAAGGTTTTGTTGAATTTGGATATACCATTGAAGATCACTGGATAACATTCTTCGTTGCCGATACCGGTATAGGTATACCTTCTGAAAGTCAAAAGGTTGTTTTTGAACGTTTTATTCAGGCAGATGTAGCAACATCGAGGGTATACGAAGGATCAGGGTTAGGTTTGTCCATTGCAAAATCGTACACCGAAATGTTGGGAGGAACCATACATCTTTCTTCAGAATTTAATAAGGGAACCACTTTCCTGGTAAAACTTCCTCTTCTTGAAGAATCCTATAGGAATACAAATCATAAAATGACTTCAGCTGGTAAAAAATTAATGATGTCTTCTAAAAAGATTAAGGTACTTATTGCAGAAGACGACCCGGTATCAGCGGAACTGTTAACATTCTTGCTAAAAGAGATTACAAGTGAAATAGTTATTGCCAAAGATGGTATTGAATGTTTAAACCTGTTTAAAGAAAATCAGGATATTGACCTGATTATGATGGACATAAAAATGCCATATATGGATGGCTTTTCAGTTACCGAGAAAATACGGGAATTCAATAAAAATGTAAAAATTATTGCTCAAACAGCTTTTGCCCATGAAAATGACAGTACCAAAGCATTCCTGTCAGGATGCAACGATTTTATTACCAAACCAGTAAACAAGTTAATGCTTCACGAAAAAATTCTTGATTTGTTTAGTAACGTAGAATATGAAGTCTGAATCATAAACTAAAACACCAATTCAGTATCTAATCTCTTTCCCTTTAATAATCCCTTTTATCTTAGAATAATTACCAAAACCTCCGGTACAAACATCAATTAGGCTGAATAAAAAATGGGCATTTAAAACATCAAAATCATCCTTTGTTGCTTTGCAAAAAAAAGCAATTTTTCTATTTTGACCGCTATCTTATTCTATTTCAAGCAATAAGAAAAATAAGGGCAAATTAGAATAAAGCAAAAGATGAATCAGAAACCATTAACCAAAAATGAACGCCTCCACCGAATTATCGATACACTAAAGGCAATTAATAAAGTTGTGGTAGATGAAGAAGAACCTGCCAAACTTATAAAAAAAACATGCGAAATATTAACAGAAATTCGTGGATACTATTTTGCATGGATCGGTTTATTTAACCAGAACAACGAACTGACACAAATTGAACATTCAGGAAGATTTAATGGATTCGATACACTGAAAAATAATGCCTTTAAAGGATTGTTACCTGTACAACTTGAAAAGGCTTTAGATAATCAGGAATTTACAATAGTAGAAAATCCGCAAAAAGACTGTCCGTTTTCCGAAAAAAATCTGAAATACCACACATATATTGCTCCAATTACGCTTAGTAATGAACTACAGGGAATGCTGTGTGCTGCCGTTCCGATACATGATGCAAAAAATCCAAAAGAGGCAGAAACCTTAAAAGACCTGGCCGACAATTTAGGATACGCGATTAGCAACCTGAAAGGGAAAAACGATTTTAGAGAATTGATTTCATCTGCTCAGGATGCTTACATTATTTTTGATAAGAACCACACCATTAATATGGTCAACAAATCCTTTTGTAAAATATTTAACCGCGATGAGGAATACTTTAAAAATAAAAACATCAAAAGTCTGATTGAACTTCATTTCAATAAACAAGAGAACAGGGAACTTTATAAGGCCCTGGGTTTATTACTTAATGGTTCCGACATTAACAATATAGAATTCGAATACAAAAACAAAGTTTTAAGAATAAACAGCAAAATACACAGTCTTTCAAAATCCAGAATTAGTATACTAAGAGATGTTACAAAAGATAAACTCGAACAGTTTATTCTTCAAAAAAGCGAAACAAACTACAGAAACCTGGTAGAAGGCCTTAACGATTCGGTTTTTATTTTACAGGGAGGTTTGATAAAATATGTAAATCAAACATTGTGTAAAGTTTCTGGTTACGAACCGGCGGAATTACTAAATAATCGTTTCTCCATGTTTATTGTTAATTCTGAAATAGAAAAAATTGAGAAATTCTTTGGTAATCAGACTCATAATAATAACACAGACCGCAATTCCAAATCCATAGTTCAAACTAAAACAGGAGAAAAAATACCTGTTGAAATAACGGTAATTCCAGTCGAGTATGAAGAAGCAAAAGCTTTACAGGTGATACTTCGGGATACCTCGAAAGAAGAAAAAGCCATTCAGCAACTAAAAGAGAGTGAAGAACGCTTCAGATTTTTATCTGAATCGGCATTCGAAGGGATCCTCATTCATAAGAACGGTATTATTAAAGATGCCAATAATGCCATGGCCAACATGTCAGGTTTTGAAAAAAAAGAACTGATTGGCAAAAGCATATTCGATTTCTTACTTGAAATGGAGGATATAAATCTTGTAAAAAAACATACAATTAATCAAAATAATGATCCTTATGTAATTCAGGCTAGAACCAAAACCGGGCAGATTATTTATGTTGAGATAGAAAGCAAGGGCATAATTTACAATGGTGAAGAAGTTAGAATTGCTGGGATTCGAAATATTACCGACAGGTTTCAGCTTTCTCAAAAAGTTAAAGAAACAACTTATCAGCTCAATAACCTGCTTAATAATCTACCGGGAATGGCATATACATGTCAAAACAGCAAGAATTGGAAAATGCAGTTTATGAGCAAGGGGTGCAAAGATCTTACCGGGTATACCCCGGAAGATTTTGCCAAGACCATGAAAAACGATTACTCTGCTATTATTCATCCCAACGATAGAAAAAGAGTATGGAATAAAATACAAAAAGCTATAAATAATGACACCCCATTTGAACTCGAATATCGTATTAAAACCAAGGATGGAAAAGAAAAATGGGTGTGGGAACGAGGCATACAAACCAAACATAAAGGATCGGTAAGACTTGAAGGTTTTATTACCGATATTACCAAACGCAAACAGGCGGTTGATGCCTTCAAAAAATCGGAAACCAAATACCGTACTCTTTTTAATGCCATAGATGATGCCATCCTCATTCATCCCTACGATGGAAATGAGGTACAACCCATTCTGGAACTGAATAACAAAGCCTGTGAACTTTACGGTTATTCGCGCGAGGAACTACTAAAGCTGAACATACAGGATTTAAACCTTCAGGATAATTCAAGTATTCCAGTTGCTCTGGAAAACCGGAAAAATCTAATGGAACACCCGTACAGCACCTTCGAAACCCGGCAAATTAAAAAGAACGGAGAGATTGTACCAGTAGAAATCAGTAGCCGGATTTTTATAATTGCTGATCAAAAACTGATACTCTCGGTAATCCGCGATATTACTTACCGAAAGGAGGCGGAAAAAAATCTCATTGAAAGTGAACAACGATACAGAGCAGTGTTCGAGAACACCGGTGCTGCCACATGTATTCTAGAAAATGATGGTACAATATCGTTAGCAAACAGCCAGTTTGCCACACTATCGGGATATGCTTTAGATAAAATTATCAACAAAAAAAGCTGGACCGACTTTGTACATCCCGATGACATTAAATCTCTACAAAGTCAAAATCCTTCAAGTATTACAAATAATAACAGAGCACTTAAAAATTACCAGTTCCGGTTTATCGACAAAAACAAAAAACTGAAACATATAAGTATTTTTGTCGACCAGATTCCGGGGACACAAAAAAAGGTAACCTCATTAATTGATATGACCTGGCAGGTTCAAGCCGAGCAGGCATTGAAAGAGAGCGAACTTAAATTAAGCAGTATTGCCAATTCGGCCAGAGATGCCATTATATTATTAAACAATACGGGAAATATTGTTTTTTGGAATCCGGCTGCCGAAAAGATGTTCGGTTACTCACAATCTGAGGTGGTTCATAAAGATTTACACCATCTTATTGCCCCCGCAAAATACTTTAAGCAACACATGCGCGGTTTCGCTGATTTTAAAAATACCGGACAGGGACCGTTAATTGGAAAAACCATTGAACTGGAGGCAATAAAAAAGAATGGGGAAATAATTCCTGTTGAAATATCTCTTGCAGCTACAAAAATTAACAATCAATGGGCTGCAACAGGTATTATTCGCGATATCAGAGAAAGAAAACTTGCCGAAGAAAAACTGCATGCCTCTGAGAAACTGCAGGAAACTATACTTAAAAGTATGCCCAGCGGCTTTATTATGATCGATGAAAATTATAAAATAGTAAAGGTTAACGATCGGGTTTGTCAGATTACAGGGTATGCAAGAGAAGAGCTGGAAGGCCAACTTTGCGATATGGTATGTCCAAAGGGACAAAGATCGCAGGAATGTATTATTTTAAGTAAAGGAGAAAAATCCTTCTCAGGCGTGGACACTCTTATAAAATGCAAGAATAACCAAGCCACTCCCATCTTAAAAAATGCCCAGACAATAAATATCGATGGAAAAACATACCTACTTGAGAGTTTCATCGATATCAGAGCAAGAAAAAAGGCGGAGCAAGAACTCATTGAAGCCAAAAATAAAGCCCAGGAAAGCGAACAAAAATTTGCGGCATTCATGAAATACATCCCGGGATCGGCATTTATAAAAGACAAAGATTTAAACTTTGTTTATGTAAATAAATTCATGGAAAACAATATGAATGCAGGCGATTGGATTGGTAAAAACACAAAAGAAGTCATTCATTCCGTCCACGCCAGTAAGATGATCGAAGATGACTTAAAAACCCTGCAACAGGGAAAACATAAATACGAAGAACAATTCCCGGTTACTGGAAAGGGAATTCGTGATTTCCTGACTTATAAATTTACCATTGGCGAAGAAAGCAGCCAGAAACTAATCGGAGGTATCTCGCTCGATATTACAGATAGAAAAAGCCTGGAAAGCAGAAATACAATGCTTTCTAAAGCAATTGATGCAAGTCCGGCAAGTGTAGTAATTACTAATATTAATGGAAACATTGAATACGTTAATCCTTTCTTTGAAGAAAAAACAGGCTACACACTGGAAGAGGTGAAAGGTAAAAATCCCCGTATTTTAAAATCAGGGAAACAGGGAAATGAATTCTACAAAGAAATGTGGAATACCATCTTACAAGGAAAAATATGGAGAGGTGAATTCCACAATAGGAAAAAGAACGGCGAACTTTTCTGGGAAAAGGGAAGTATTTCTCCCGTAACAAATGGCGGTGGAAAAATTATTCAGTTTATTGCGATTAAAGAAGATATTACACAACAAAAAAAGATACTTACCGATCTGCAGATTGCCAAAACCAAAGCAGAAGAAAGCGACAAATTAAAATCAGCATTTCTGGCAAATATGAGCCACGAAATAAGGACACCAATGAACGGCATAATGGGTTTTACTGAGCTTTTAAAAGAACCTGATTTAACAGGAGAACAACAAAACGAGTTCATTTCTATAATTCAAAAAAGTGGTCAACGAATGTTGTCGACAATCAATGATATCATTGATATCTCGAAAATAGAATCGGGGTTGGTGACAATAAAAAAAGAGCAAGTCGATCTTAAGATATTCATGAACGACATTCTGCTTTTCTTTGAACCGGAGACGTTGAAGAAAGGAGTAAAATTAGAGTTCAGAAATGAAAACGATCCAGGTTTTCCAACAATAAAAACAGATTCGGAAAAGCTGAATTCAATTATAACCAACCTCATAAAAAATGCAGTAAAATTCACCACTGAGGGAATCATATCATTTGGATATAAATTCGGAGAGAATACAATAACTTTTATTGTAAAAGATACCGGAATTGGAATTCCAAAAGAAAGGCAACATGCCATATTCGACCGCTTTGTTCAGGCCGATATTGCTGACTCAAGAGTGTATGAAGGATCGGGACTGGGCTTGTCCATTAGTAAATCCTACACTGAAATGTTAGGAGGAACAATCCATTTTGATTCGGCAGAAGGGGAAGGAACGACCTTTTACGTCAACATCCCTTACCTGAAAGAATCTTCAATTGCTGCCAAAAATGAGGCACCTCAACCTGCCACATTAGGCAGCATGCCTCAAAAGCTCAAAATACTCATTGCGGAAGACGATCTGGTTTCATTTGAGTTATTAAGAATATTGCTGGAAGATTTAAGCAGTGAAATTGTACTTGCAGAAAACGGAAAAGAAGCAATAGAGCTGACACGAACGCATCAGGATTTTGACCTGATTTTAATGGACATTAAAATGCCAAAGATTGATGGATTTCAGGCCACCGAAACCATTCGTACTTTCAATAAAAACGTAAAAATTGTTGCTCAAACTGCATTCGCCCAGGAGCAGGATATTATCAGAGCTTTGGAAGTTGGATGTAACGATTATATTACCAAACCCATTGATAAACAAAGCCTGTTTTCGTTAATAAAAAACCTGTTTAAATCAGAATAAAAAAAGGGAAAAGACATTCAATTATTGTCCTTTCCCTTCATTATCACTCAACTTGAAATTAGTTGAGATAAAAAGTCCTGTTATCTTATTTGATAAGCTTTAGCGATTGTTTGGCAATCTCCAGCTCTTCATTGGTAGGAATAATCAACACTTTAACTTTTGCACCTTCTGTGTTAATCTCATGAACTCCGTCTTCGCGATTTTGATCCCGTGCTTCATCCCAGGTTATGCCAAGGTAATCCATGTCCTCACAAACCATTCGACGAACTGTAGTATCGTTCTCTCCAATACCGGCAGTAAACACAATTGCATCCACTCCATTCATTGCTGCAGCGTAACTACCCACGAATTGTTTAACACGATAAGCATACATTTCAAGAGCAAGTATAGCCTCTTTGCTACCTTCATCCAGGCTCTTTTCAACATCCCGCATGTCGGTCATACCGGTAAGGCCTTTCATTCCACTCTCTTTATTTAACAAATCTGAGATTTCCTGAACAGAAAATCCTTTTTGTTGTGCAAGGTAGAATATAATTGCAGGATCGATATCGCCTGAACGGGTTCCCATAATCAAACCGCTCAATGGCCCCATTCCCATGGTAGTATCAACACAAACACCACCGTTAACAGCTGCCATCGATGCTCCGTTTCCAAGGTGGATGGTAACAATTTTTGCCTTGGGATTTCCGAGGTATTCTATTGCTTTTTCGGAGATAAACTTATGAGAAGTACCGTGAAAACCGTATTTACGGATTCTCATTTCTGTATAAAATTTCTCCGGAAGAGCATAGCGGAAAGCCTTTTCGGGAATAGTCTGATGAAAAGCCGTATCAAATACTCCTACCTGAACTGCGTTTGGAAAAACCTTTTCTGCAACCTCAACACCAATAAGGTTGGCAGGATTATGCAGAGGTGCCAGTGGAAATAATTCTTTCACTTTCGATTTCACCTCATCGGTAATAACAACTGTTTCAGTAAATGTTTCTCCGCCGTGTACCAATCTATGGCCAACAGCCTGTATCTCCGAAGGATCGGAAACTACACCAACTTTCTCATCGATAAGCAATTCAGCCACACGTTTTAAACCTACGCCGTGGTCCGGAATTGGAAATTCTTCAATCTTCTTTTCCTCGATGCCATTGATAAAGGTTTTGTGCTTGATTAATCCCATATCAAGCCCAATGCGCTCCACAATACCACTCGACAGCGGCAACTCGGTATTCATATCAATCAGCTGATACTTTATAGACGAACTACCTGCATTAATTACTAAAATATTCATTTATATATATCGTTTATAGTTTGGTAACGAATTGAACACAACACCAAACAACATGTTGTATCATCCGTTATCGTAAATCAATTGATTTTACGGTTTTTATATTTTTAGAATCCTTCCTGTGCCTGAATTGCTGTAATAACAACGGTATTAAAAATATCGTCAACTGTACATCCACGGCTAAGATCATTTACAGGTTTGTTTAAACCTTGCAACATCGGTCCAATAGCCAATGCTCCGGTTTCACGCTGTACGGCTTTGTAGGTATTGTTCCCTGTATTTAAGTCGGGGAATACCAAAACTGTTGCCTGTCCTGCCACGTCCGAATCCGGCATTTTACTTTTACCCACACTCGGGTCTACAGCAGCATCGTACTGAATAGGTCCTTCAATTTTTAAATCGGGACGCAAAGTTTTTGCCTTTTCTGTTGCCGCCTTAACTTTATCCACTTCAACACCACTACCCGATGAACCTGAAGAATAAGAAAGCAGTGCCACCTTAGGATCTATACCAAACGCCTTTGCTGATTCTGCCGAAGAAATAGCAATCTCGGCAAGTTGATCGGCGTTGGGACTCACATTAACAGCACAATCACCAAATACCGACACGTGATCGTCGAGACACATAAAGAAACAAGATGAAACGGTTGATACACCCGGACGTGTTTTCACAAACTGTAAAGCAGGGATAATAGTGTGGGCGGTTGTATGCGCTGCTCCCGAAACCATACCATCGGCATGTCCTTTATAAACCATCATTGTTCCAAAATATGACACATCGGCCAGTGCGTCCTGTGCCATTTCTTCCGGTATATTTTTATGCTTACGAAGCTCATAATATGTTTTCCAATAATCTTCGTAATACTCCGATTTTAAAGGATCAACTATATTAATATTGTCATGAATATTAACTCCGATTTCGGCAGCTTTAGCCAATATCTCGTCTTTCTTACCCAACAAGGTAATTTCAACAACATTTTGATCCACAAGGCTGGTTGCAGCCAAAAGAATTCTTGGATCTGTTCCTTCGGGTAAAACGATATGTTTTTTATTCGACTTCGCTTTGGCAACCAAATTATACTGAAACATGTGAGGAGTTACAACATTGGTTTTAAAGCTTCTGAATTTGTTAACCAGAAAGTCAGTATCGATGTATTTCTCGAAAGTAGAAATACTTAATTCTATTTTACGGGTAATCCCTGCCCTGATTTTAGGTTTTACGCGGGCAATCTTATTGGCTGCCTCAAAGGTTACGTCGTTAACCAAAATAATAGGCACCACACTCGGTAACCCTTCAATCAATTTCAGGATTTGTTTTTCAGGAGCGATACCGCCGGTAATAATAATACCCGATATATTTGGATAATTTGCGGATGCATTGGCTTGCAAGGCTCCCAATATAATATCCGACCTGTCACCCGGAGTGATAATCAGGCTATTCTCTTCAACCCTTTCAAGATAATTACGAAGTTGCATAGCTCCAACATCGTACCTGTCGGCTTGTTTGCACATGAGCGATTCGCCCAAAAGAATTTCACCTCCGATTTCTTCGTAAATTTCACGAATAGTTGGACTGCTGAGTTCCGGAATTTTAGGAATGACATCGATAATAGTTTCCGAAGGAATGACTTTTTGGAGTTCTTCTTTCATCTCTTCACATTCACTTTCATCTACCAGATTCATTACCACCGCCTGAACCTGTACATCTTTATCGGCGTATGATTTTACAGCCAGATCAAGATTCGAAACTGCATCCTTTATATCTTTCTTTTCAGCCGAACTAACGAGTATTGTTGGTAGCGAAAGGTTTTTTGCAATTTCCATATTCAAATCGAACTCAATTTGAACTCCTTTTCCCGCAAAATCAGAACCTTCAACCAAAACTATATCGTATTTTTCTTCAATAGCTTTGTACTGCTCAATAATTTTTTCAATCAAGCGTGCTTCCTGTCCCAGATTTTTATACTTAACCACTTGCGACATGGTGAAACCATAGGCTTCTTTATAATCCATATCCAGGTTAAAATACGAAAGCATTGTATCAATATGGTTATCGCGCACCCCTTGCGGGTAATCACTGATAATAGGCCTAAAATACCCTACCCTGCTCACTCTTGAAAGCATAAGTTTCATCACTCCCAGCGCTACCAGCGACCTTCCTGTTCTACGCTCGGTGTTTGTAATATAAATACCGGTTTTCATGTAAATAATTTAATTACTACCACAACGCACCACAGAAATAACTTTAAAAAGCGGAAGTTGCAGTTTTATATCGATTAAAAATTAGTGACTCCTATTTTTGGTAAAAACAATTTTCAAATTGTCCGCAAAAGTATAAAGAAATTTTATCGTTGCTTTGCAGACACCACAGGATACTACAAATAGTTTAACAAATACGTTACAATAATATATCTATCTGAGAATTAATCAGGTTACTACGAACATTATACTACTTTTTTTACCCAATAGTTCAGAAAAGACTAAAAAAAATCCGGTACAGAATAGAAAAACTCAGCTATTTCAGAAAAATAAAGACACACACTTTACCTAAAAACACAAGTTTGTAAAGCAAATAAGTTGCTGAAAACTAAAAATAATTTTTGGGGTATTATTTAGGATTAATTAAGCCTGTTGTTTCGTAGCAAAGCTTATCATCCAGTTAATTCCAAACTTGTCGGTAAACATTCCAAAATAATCACCCCAAAATGTATTATCGAGAGGCATAATAATTTGTCCTCCAACCGAAAGCCCGTTAAACAAACGGTCTGCTTCATCTTTTGTATCTGCAGTAACAGATACTGAGAAATTATTTCCCTGGACAATTTTACCGGCCCAATCTCCACCTGTATCACTTCCCATTAAAATGGTTTCATTACTAACAGGTAGCGACACGTGCATAATTTTTTCTCCTGCCTCTCCTGTTAATGGTGGTATCCCTTCCTGAGGTGGCATTTCTTTGAATCGCCCCAGGTAAGAAAAATCGCCTCCCAAAACCGATTTATAAAACAAAAAAGCCTCCTCACAATTTCCATCAAAGGTTAAATAAACATTTACAGTTGCCATAATTTTATATCGTCAATGAGTTATAAAACATACCTAATCAAACAATTATGCCGTATTATTGTTTTTAGTAATACCCAGTTTCGATAAAACCAGGCATAGAACTTTCAACGATCTTCTAATATATTACGGATGAACTAAAATGCGATGTAACCATTAACGAAAACACATTGAACTACACAATTACAATTGATCATGAATTGAAGCTAATAAAATACAAACATAACGGGATTTTACTGTCAGAAGACATTGGTTATGTTTGGGAAAACGAGCTTCTGAAATTGACCGAATTTACTCAAATGGGGTACAACCTATTTTCGGATTACAGTGAAGCGGAATTCAAGATACCAACAACGTTTCTGCCCGAACTAATTACATTTATGGAAAATATAAAACCTATTGTATACGGGAAAAAACAATCCATCGTTGTTAACCATCCCTACTCTACCGCAGCTTCACTAATTTTCGAGAACGAAGTAACCAAACGTGTAGGGTTTCTGGTAAAAGTTTTTTCGACGAAGGAAGCAGCCTTAAAATGGATATTAAGCTAAATTTCGCCTTTAAAACTCGTAATAAACTCCGGTGAAGATTCCGACATTATAAGGACGATAATTTACATCGGGATTTGAACTTATAGATCTTAAGTAATAATTCAAACGAGGCTCCATAGCCAGCGATAAATGTTTTCCAAGCTTGTAATTAAATCCCAGACCAAGGGTACCGGCAAAATTTAAAGTCGAAATATCCTGGGTACTTCCAATTCGTTGTTCTCCGTATTCGTTGTTTATATAAACGTTGTTGCCTACCAGCCAGCCGGCATTTACACCACCCATTAATTCTATTCCAAACCGCTTGTCGACCAGGCTGTATCGGGCATAAAGCGGTACTTCAATAAACTCGAAAACCTGCGACAATTCGCCAGATGAGGAAAAAACATTACCGGCTCTGTCAGCAGACTCTGCCGAAGCCGTAATATTAGCCCCCCTTGCCGATTTGTCAATATTAACAACACCCGCAATAGTATTCATGCTTATTCCTTCGGCATTAACACTTACCGGAGTATCAAATCCTGAATAATCGCCCGAAATACCCTCAGGAGCGGAATACATAAGATCGTTGCTGGAATTAAATTTGAAAAGTCCGGATGAAGACTTATCCGAAACCTGTCCGTTAGGCGAATAATAAACTCCACTTTCAAAACGTAAGCGCTTACTTGTTTTATACTGCACAGATACACCTCCGCCCATATTGCTGTTAGTATTGTCGGAATAAACCATATTTGTGGAATATTCCTTACTATAACGAGCAGAATGGGAAGAATAACCGGCAGAAAGATGAGCACCAACTTTCCAGCTTGTTTCTTTCTGCATCTGCTTTTCACCGAACCTAAGGTTTTCTGCAATCAGCAACTTGTCGGTTTCGGTAAGTTCCATGCTGTTTTTTTGTTTTTCATTTTCTGCAAGGTAAATTTCTTCCTGATTTCTGGGTAAAATGGCTTCGAGGCTTTCCAGTAGTTGATATCTCATCTTTTCTACTGTTTCTGTTATTCTGTTTTCGTTTCTGTTATTAGTTACTACATGTGACGATTTTTTCGATTCTTCAACCGAAGTTGCTTCTGCAATGTTGATATGCTCAATATCTTTAACGGGAATCTTCAGATTGTTTTCTGTAGGTATTTCTTTGGATTCTTTCTGAATTTCTTTTTGAATATTTTGTTGTGTAAAATGATTTTCGGGTTCAACAGGAATGGGTTGTCCGGATCGGCCATTAATATACCAACCGGCCATAAATGCAAAAACAACCACAGCTGCTGCTGAAACCCAGGCGACAAACATCCTTCTTTTCTTGCGTCGTTCTGCCGCCAACTGCCCCTGAATATTTCCCCAAACATGAGAAGGTGGCGCAACCGTGAAATTATCCAATTTATCACGGACCAGTTTATCCATATTTGTTTTATCCTTCATTAAGCGGTATTATTACTTGTTCCGATTTCGTTGTAAAGTTCCTTCACTCTTCGTTTCAAAATATCGCGGGCACGAGCCAGGTTCGATTTCGATGTCCCCTCCGAAATATTCATTTTCTCGCTGATTTCCTGGTGATTCATTCCCTCCATAACATACAGGTTAAAAACCATCCGGTATCGCGGCGATAGTTCATGAATGAGTTCGATTAATTCACCTGCCGAAATTTCTGCCAACACATCTTCTGATACCTGATTTGTTTCGTAAACTTCTACATCTTCTACCGGATGTACCATGTGCTGTTTTCTGAACTTCTCCAACGAAACATTCACCATTATCTTCCTTATCCAGCCTTCAAAAGAACCTTCGTGCCTGAATCTTTTAATATTCATAAACACTTTAACAAATCCGTCCTGCAGATTATCTTCAGCCTCAGTTTGATCTTTTGCATACCTCAAACAAACACCAAACATTTTTGGCGCAAACATTTGATAAAGCATTTCTTGTGCACGTCTGTTCCCCGAAGCACACTCGTCTATTATTTGTTTCAGGTCTTTCAAAGTATCATGCAAATATCTGGTAAATTTAATGAATAAAATCCGCTTCATTCACCAGTTTGCGTTCTTGCTACACGGTTCTTATTTCTCCTTTTCGATGTTAAGATGCAATGTGAAACCAAGAGGTTGCGTTAGCATCAAAAAAAATGAAAAATAAATCTTTATCCCGTATCGACGCAACCATATTCTTCGCCAATCCATCTTTCAGGCAAACCATATAAATAGCGAATAATGTTCGCAAAACAACTGACAAATTAATTTTTAAATTATTACCAAATGAAAACTTTTTCCACCATTCTACTCTGCCTTTTGCTTCTAGTTATGTTTTCATGCAATAAAGAAGAAATTACACCTCCGGGATCAATCGAACTCGATGAAAAATCGGCTGAACTCATCGAGGCTGAAAACGAATTTGGACTGGAACTTTTTCAAAAAATATATTCACAGGAAGTGAAATACGATAATATTATGGTTTCGCCGCTAAGTGTAAGCCTGGCTCTGGCCATGACCTACAACGGGGCCAACGGTGAAACACAAACAGCCATGGAAGAAACCCTCAAAATGTATGGTCTTACTCCTGATGAAATTAATGAATCGTATGCCACACTTGTTGCAGCCTTAAAATCACTCGATCCAAAAGTTGTTCTCGAAATTGCCAATGCCATTTACTATCGCAACAATTTTACGGTTGAAAATGAATTTATATCAACAAACCAAAACTACTACGATGCAGAGGTGGAAGGACTTGACTTTTCTTCTACTCAGGCCCTGAAAACAATTAATGGATGGGTAGCCGATAAAACTCACAATAAAATTGATAAGATACTGGATAATATCAACCCTGACCATGTTATGTTTTTGCTAAATGCCATTTACTTTAACGGAATCTGGCAAAGCAGATTTGACAAAGACAACACGCAGGATTTACCTTTTTATCTCGATAACGGATCGACAATAAATGTTCCTACTATGCAAAAAAGCGAGTCGCTCCCCTATTATTCAAACAACCTGTTCAGCGCCGTTAAACTTGCATACGGAGCAGGAAACTACAACATGTTTATATTTCTGCCTCAAGAAAACAATTCGGTTGAAGACCTAGTGGACGAATTAAATACAGAAAGTTGGCAAAGCTGGATGGAAGGCTTTACCGATTCTGCAAACATCGACCTGCAACTACCCCGCTTAAAATATAAGTACGAAATTAAACTCAACGACGTACTCAGCGAAATGGGAATGGGAATAACATTTACAGCGGCAGCTGATTTTACCGGCATTAACAAAAACGGAGGGCTTTGTATAGATTACGTAAAACACAAAACCTTTATCGAAGTGAATGAAAAAGGAACCGAAGCGGCAGCAGTAACAATTGTAGCTATCAGATACACCTCTGCAGGACCTGAAAATGTAACATTTAAGGTTAATCGTCCGTTTTTATATGCCATTACCGAAAAAGATACCGGAGCCATTTTATTTATGGGAACAGTTAAAAATCCGGCAAAAGAAGAATAATCAGTTAGCAGAAATATTCAAAAAAAAAATAACATTACTTACGCAACCTTTTCATTTTCAATATCATCTTTGATTTGTAACTTTGAATAAAACTTTGTCAAAATGAAAACTTCTTCGGTCCTCTTACTAATTATATTTTTCTCCGTTTTTTACTCTTGCAGCCAAAACGACGATGACTCTTTAATAAAAAAAGAAATCGAACTGGATGAAAAATCTGCCCAATTGGTTGAAGCCGATAATGCCTTTGGGCTGGAACTGTTTCAACTGATACGTGCCAACAGCGAGGAAGAAAACCTGATGATTTCCCCTTTGAGTGTTTCTCTGGCATTGGCTATGGCCTATAACGGAGCCGACGGAAATACTCAAAAAGAAATGGAAGAAGTATTAAAACTGAATGGCCTTACTCCTGAGCAAATCAACAATTCATATAATGCATTAGTTGAAGCTTTACAATCGCTCGACAAAGATGTGGTTTTCGAAATAGCCAACGCTATTTTTTATAAGGACGGATTTTCGGTTAAACAAAATTTTCTGGACATCAACCACAGTTATTACAATGCCAAGGTTGATGCGCTCGATTTCACTTCTCCTACAGCATTGGAAACCATAAACGGATGGGTGGCAGAAAAGACCCACGATAAAATCAATAAAATTATTGACTCCCTTTCGCCCAACGATCGTATGGTTTTACTGAATGCCATTTATTTTTATGGCAACTGGGCACTACGATTTGATGAAGAAGGCACCAAGATGCTCCCCTTCAATATGCCTGATGGCAGTGTAAAAGAAGTGGCAATGATGAGCAAACACGACAAATTGGAATATACCCAAAACGACCTGTTTAAAGCCATTAAGCTTCCTTACGGAACCGGTCAGTACAATATGGTTGTCATGCTTCCTAATCATGGAGAAACTTCTGGATCGCTGATAAATGAACTTACAGCAGATAGATGGACAGATTGGAACAAAGATTTTGAAACCGAAGAAAACGTAAAAGTGACCATGCCCCGCTTTAAATTCGGATTTGAAGAAAGACTTGAAACAATTTTAAAAGAAATGGGCATGATTGATGCATTCTCCGATAAAAATGCTGACTTTTCAAAAATATCAGATGTATTTCTGTATATCAGTTCTGTAATTCATAAAACGTATATCGACGTAAACGAAACAGGTACCGAAGCTGCTGCTGTAACCGCTATTGTTTTTGCAACAACCAGTGTCGGCCAGGACGATAATATATATTTTACCGTTAATAAACCCTTTGTGTTTGCCATTACCGAAAAAGATACCGGAGCCATACTTTTTATAGGAGAAGTTCAAAATCCTGAGTATGAAGAATAAATGAAAACCAGCGGATATAAATTCATTTTATTAATGGCAATGTAAATGAGGCCGGTTAACAAAATAAATTTCATGTAATTACGTTCTTTATAAAAGTCAATTTAGCCATGAAACGATTACTCGTAATATTATCCGTGTTTTTAGTTGTTTTTACCAGTTGCCAGAAAGAGGAAGAAACCACTTATCAGGGCATTGGAACCGTTGTTGATTATGCCGGTGCCGGCAATTGTGGTTTTGTAATTGAACTGGAAGATGGAAACAAACTACTTCCTCTGTATTATCCTGAAGGATTTACCTTTACCCACGGACAGCGTATTTTTATTGAGTATATTGAACTTAGTACCATTAATAACAGTTGCGACAGGGGTGTTGCCTGCGAAATAACTTATGCCGAGGAGCTGGCCTGTGCTTCCTACGTTGATTTGTATTTTGAGAATTACGACAGTTTGGCTCGCGATCCGATATACATGCACGAAGCTTATGTTGATGGCAACTGTCTTTATTTTAAAATTTCCTATAGCGGAGGCTGCCAGGATCACACTATAGATCTGGCATACATGCATCCGTGGACAGCCAGCAGTACTACAATTCCAACTTTTGAAATAAGACATAATGCAAACGATGATGTTTGTGAGGCTTACTTTACAAAAGAATTTAAGTTTGATTTAACACCTATTATTCAGGCAGGCAAAACCGAATTCGTCCTCACGGCAAAACTTCTTAACGGAGAAATCTATAACGAAATATTTGATTTGAATTAGGAATAATCTTCCTGATTATCGCTGCACAGTTAGTTCTTATAAAGACTGTTCTCTCTTCAGGGCAGTCTTTTTTATTTATTTTTACTGTAAAAACAAATGGCAATAAGTGACATTTTACTTCTGGGAGATCCCGCCCTTTATCAGAAATCGGAAGAAGTTAAACCGGATGAATTACCCCGGCTTTTACCACAAATCAGGTTGATGCATGAAAGCATTCTCGATATCAGAAAACACTTTGGTTTCGGTCGCGCTATTGCAGCTCCTCAGATTGGGTTACCAAAACGGATCATTGCATTAAACATCAACGAACCGGAAGTCATAATCAATCCGGTTCTTACTGAATTAAGCACCGAAATGATGGAACTTTGGGATGATTGCATGAGCTTCCCCAACCTCCTTATAAAAGTACAGAGGCATCGTAAATTAACTCTCACCTATTTCGACATAAACTGGGAAGAAAAAATCCGTAATTTGGAAGATGATATGGCCGAACTTATTCAACATGAATATGATCATTTGGAAGGAATACTGGCTACACAAAGAGCCATTGATAATAAATCATTTAAATGGAAGAAATAAAACCATAAAAAAGGGCGCAACCTGAAGTTACGCCCTTTGGATAGTTATATTGTTATTGGTTTAAAAAATGCTGTAAGAAATTCCGGCAGCAAAATTAATTGTGGTTTTTGCAAATACCTCATCATAACTACCTACGTAAGCATCGGTAAATGTAACCGTATCGTCTTCGTAAAATGTATTCGATACACCAAGATCAACAACTAATCTGTCAGTAAGTTTCCACATAATTCCACCGCCAAGTGTGTACGACGAATTACTGTAGCTAAAATCGCTTTGATACTCTGGAGTTACACCATTCTTTGAGCGAAGTCCTCCAACGCTAAAAGCAAATTTATCAGTAATATTAAACTGCAAACCTAAACCAAGCTCCCAGTAATTGCCATCAATATCGCGAGCAACAGGCACGTCGTCAATCGAATACCTGATATTGTAACCGTAGTCCACATTTTTATCAAAATACATATTATACGACAACTGAGCTTCCAGCCAGTCTAATCCGCGATAACCAATACCGGCAGTAAAAATGGCAGGAACATCGTTCGCTGATTTACCCCCGTCAGGGAATAATCCCATATCATCCACCTCTGTTTCATTTTCGAGAGTAAGTTTAGTTTTAAATTCATATTTTAATCCGATGTTCCAATCGTCATTTGGAGAGAAATTAACGCCAATAATAGGAGTTATACCCATTCCTTTCTGTTTTGCTTTTACTTCTTTATCGGCAACATCACCTGCTGTATTTGATAAAGTCCCGGCAGTTGCAGTAAGTGTATTTGCCGTTGCAAGCAGTTGATCTCCAACAGAATTATATGCTCCCTGAATTTGAGCAGCGTTCATAGCATCAAGCTGTGCCTGAGTTGCTACTCCCAACTGCAACAAGCCTCCTTCCAGCTGTGCTTTTTGTGCGGCACTAATCATCCCGTAACCTTCCAGTTGCGCAAGGGTTAATGCGCTTCCGCCACCATCAAGAATAGGCTGCATAACCTGAGCAGCGCCATATGCAGAGGTTGCACCTGCACTTGCCATCCCGGCCAGGGTAGTGATCTGTCCTGAAGCACCGGTTAACCATGTTCCGGCATTTACCATCTGTCCGCCAACTTCTAACTGAATATTTTTAATGTATCCGTCGTAAGTATTATTAGCAGGCATCAACCTGGCACCACCAAAAACAGAAAACTGATCGCTAATGGCGTAACTTGCTCCCAACTGAATTCCCCAAAAAGTAGATGAAGCTTCGAATGCCATATCCAGTTTATAATCGGTCACAGCGTATGAAGGATCGATTTGCGCCAAACCGGCCAAACCAGGCACCAAACGCGAAAATGGGATTTCAAGCGAAGGAATTCCATTTGAGAACTCGGCAGTTCCACCTCCGCCAACAGGGCCAATTCCCAACGAAACAGCTAATTTATCTTTTTTATAAGCCACATATAAATCCGGAAATGCGGGTACTTTAGTTTCTCCTTTGTAATAATCATTATTTAGCAATGGATAAGAAGTAGTTACTTCCCTTGTCTGAAAAATAGTTTGGTTATAGAAGGCGAAATGCCATCCATCTTCTAATTTTACTAATCCAGCGGGATTGTAGAATACACCGTCAATGTCTAACGATGCATTTCTTGACATCATCCTGATGTACTGTGCACTTTGGTTGTAGTTGGTCAAAAGTCCACCTGCAAAGGCCAACTGAAGCAGCATAGAAAATGCCACAATGAGTGTGAGTTTTTTCATAGATTATTATTTTGATATAAAGAAATTTACCCCCATTTAACAAAAGTTATTCTGGAAATATCACGGTTTCTGTAGCTGATTCTCCGGGAAGCAAAATTAGAACTTATTTCCTATTCTCAAAATATAGTAGCTGATTTTCAATATTTTATGAACTTTTAGAACAATTATGTCGCTTGTTCGAAAATCAAAATATAAAAAAACCCGGAGAGAAAAATCCCCGGGTTATCGTTCAATATATATAATTATACTAAATGTGAATCACTTCATCATAAGCGGCAGCTGCAGCTTCCATAACCGCTTCACTCATGGTTGGGTGCGGGTGAATGGTTTTTAACAATTCATGCCCGGTAATTTCCAGTTTTTTGGCTACTACCAGTTCCGCAATCATTTCTGTAACATTACCTCCAATCATATGAGCACCAAGCAGCTCTCCGTATTTGGCATCAAAAATCAATTTAACAAAACCATCTTTTTGTCCGGCAGCACTTGCCTTACCACTTGCCGAATAAGGGAATTTCCCAACTTTAATTTCGTAACCTGCTTCTTTGGCTTTTTCTTCGGTTAAACCAACTGAAGAAACTTCAGGATTTGTATAGGTACATCCCGGAATATTGCCGTAATCAACCGGTTCAGGATTTAAGCCTGCAATTTTTTCGATACAGGTAATACCTTCTGCCGAGGCTACGTGCGCGAGTGCTGGTCCGGCAACAATATCGCCAATTGCATAAACACCTTCTACATTTGTTTTGTAGAATTCATCCACTTTTACACGTCCCTGTTCGGTTTCAATGCCCAGTTCTTCAAGGCCAATTCCTTCTGTATTTGGAGTAATTCCAACTGCAGAAAGAACAATATCAGCTTCAACTTTTTCCTCTCCCTTTTTAGTTTTTATGGTCACTTTACACTTATCGCCAGAGGTGTCAACGCTTTCAACCGAAGAACTTGTCATCACCTTCATTTTTGCCTTTTTGAAGTTACGTTCGAGCTGTTTAGCAACTTCTACATCTTCGTTTGGAACCAGTGTAGGCATAAATTCAACCAAAGTGACTTCTGTTCCGATTGAATGATAAAAATATGCGAATTCACTGCCAATAGCTCCAGAACCCACAACCACCATACTTTCAGGTTGTTTGTCTAGAGTGAGGGCTTTACGGTATCCAATTATCTTTTTACCATCCTGTGGCAGGTTTGGCAATTCGCGCGAACGTGCGCCGGTTGCCAAAATAATATGTTTGGCTTTGTAATTCGTTTTTTTGCCTTCATCATCGGTGACTTCAACAGTATCTTTGGCAACTAATTTGCCCCAGCCAAATATCGATTCAACTTTATTTTTCTTAAACAGGAACTGGATTCCCTTACTCATACCATCTGCAACACCGCGACTACGTTTTACCATAGCTTCAAAGTCGGGTTTTACTTCACCTTCGATGGCAACACCATAATCGGCTGCATGTTTTGCATATTCGTAGGCCTGAGCACTTTTTAATAACGATTTTGTTGGAATACATCCCCAGTTCAAACAAATTCCACCCAAATTTTCTTTTTCCACTACACCCACCTTAAAACCAAGTTGTGCAGCTCTGATGGCAGTAACATATCCTCCCGGGCCACTACCAATAACTATTACATCGTAATTCATTATTATATTTTTTTTGATGTTGACATTAAGTTTAATAAACACCTTTTTAAACAAAAAGTTCTACAAAATTACGTTTTTAAATCGAACCATAATCCTGCTGTATATGGTACATTTTTCGTTTTTTGTAAAAATCAGAGCAACGAGTGCTTCTTTACAATCAACATTATTATCTTTCATATATAAATATACCTATATTATTGACAACATGCTACTTATAATAAAGTTGTAAAAATTTTTATTTTCCTTAAAATATCCTTTGGCTCTAATCGTCATAAAAAACAGAAGCCATAAAATGGAAAACAAAACAATACATATTGACCACACGTACCGGCAACAAAATAAAAAGTTGTTGAACTTTATTAAAAAGAGTTTGCCTCTGGAACAAGCTGAGGATGTATTACACGATGTATTCACCCAATTGTTTAACGGATACGAACAAATCAGGTCGATTGAAAACCTCACATCATGGCTGTATAAAACGGCAACCAACCGAATTATCGATATAAAACGCAAAAAATCGCCCGATCTTCTGGCTGATAAAAAAATTTATCAATCCGATTCGGGAGAAAACGAAATACTGTACATCGAAGATATTTTACCTGCCTTTTCAGATGACCCGGAATATGAGCTATTCAGAAAAGCTATCTGGGAAGAAATAATTGAAGCACTTGAAGAGCTCCCCGTTGAACAGCGGGAAGTTTTTACGCTTCACGAATTTGAAGACCGGTCGTTTAACGAAATAAGTGTTCTCACCGGTGAAAAAGTTAACACGCTTATTTCGCGAAAACGGTATGCAGTTTTATATCTGCGTGAGAAACTTAATGATTTGTATGAACAATTAAAACAATAAAAAGTCATGGAAAAATTAAAAAATGTAAGAGCAAGGTTTATCGTTGGCGCTATTTTACTTGGAACAGCAGCCTTTATCGGATTTACCTTTGTGTTAATGTGGTTATGGAACTGGCTGATGCCTGACATTTTTTCGTTGGGAGAAATTACTTTCTGGCAGGCAGCCGGATTACTCCTGCTCTCCAAAATTCTCTTCTCAGGAGGAGGTCACGCTCATCAAATGCACAGCGACAGAAAGAAAAAGTTCTGGCACCGTCGTCTTGAAGAAAAATGGAAACATATTCCGGAAGAAAAAAAATCTGAATTCATTCAAAAAATGAAAGAAAAAGGGTTTAACAAACCTTCTGAGGAAGAACCTGAAACGCAGAATTAAATAAAATGCAAACCGGCCGAAAATAAAAAACCTGCGTAAAAAGATAAATAAAGTTTATACGCAGGTTTTCTTAAAATTAGTCAACCAATTACCTGAGCTGATTGTAATAGTTTAGTAAATCGTTAGCAGCAACAAACGAACTAATCTTATCAGAAAGGACATCTTCTTCTAAAGTATCTAATTTACCTTTTATATCAGGATGATCATAAAAATTTCGTTTCAGCTGTTCCTCAATCGTTTCATGCATCCAGTATATCGATTGCTCGTTTCTGTTTCTGGCAAAATAGCCGTTATCGACAGTTTGTTTTTTATACTTTTCTATTTGCTCCCAAATCGCATCTACTCCCACTTTGTTATAAGCCGAACACGTTAAAACATTTGGCTCCCAACCCGATTCTTTTCCTGGAAAAAGATGAAGAGCATTTTTATACTGAACCTGTGCCATTTGTGCCCTTTCAAGGTTGTTCCCGTCGGCTTTATTAATAGCAATCAGGTCGGCCATTTCCATAATTCCCCGTTTAATGCCCTGAAGTTCGTCTCCGGCTCCAGCCAACATTAACAACAGGAAAAAATCAGTCATTGAATGAACAGCGGTTTCACTTTGCCCCACTCCTACTGTTTCGATAAAAATATGGCTAAAACCAGCTGCCTCGCAAAGTATAATGGTTTCGCGTGTTTTACGTGCAACACCTCCCAAAGAACCTGCCGACGGGCTGGGACGAATATAAGCATTCCGATCTCCCGCCAGGTCTTCCATCCGGGTTTTATCACCCAAAATACTTCCCTTGGTTCTTTCACTACTTGGATCGATAGCCAAAACAGCCAGTTTCTCACCTCTTCCGGTGAGGTATTTCCCCAATGCTTCAATAAAAGTACTTTTACCAACTCCCGGTACACCGGTAATCCCAATCCTAACCGATTTTCCGCTGTACGGCAAACATTCTTTTATAATTTCCTGGGCAATTTTCTGGTGCTTGGCATTTGCACTTTCAACCAAAGTAACCGCTTTACTTAACAAAGTAATATCACCCTTCAAAATTCCGTTAAGGTATTCATCTACTGTGTGAAGTTTTCTTTTTTTCTTCAGGAAACGTTGAACGGACTCGCTACTCACTGGCTCGGGTTGATCAATTCCCTGGTTAACTTTCAATCCTTTATATAAAGGATCATTTTCTATATGATGCGTATCTTTTTCCAAAACTCAATTTTTTATGGTCGTAAAAGTACTGTAAAAAAGAAGGTGCTGCAAATTACATTTGCAACACCATCCTGTATATTGATCTTAAATAAACGTTATCCTGCAGCAGGAACAATAACATTGCTCGAAATACGTAAAGTCGCTGACGGATTTTTGGGATCGTTGGTAATAACGGTAATCGATTTACTCTGACGACCACGTTTTCCACGCGAATTAAAGGTAACTTTAATCGGTGCAGTTTCTCCCGGAGCAATTACATTCTTCGACGGAGCAACAGCTGTACATCCACATGAAGAACGTACTCTTCTAATAATCAGGTCTGATTTCCCGTCATTAGTTAAAGTAAAAGTGCATTCTTTTTTATCGCCCTGATTCATTTCACCAAAATCGTAAGTTTTAGGTTCAAATGAAGCAACAGCAGCATTAGCAAGTTGCTCAGGTGTTAATTTCGAAAAATCTTCTTCTAAAGTTGCACTAATGCCAAGAGAACTCTTGTAATCTTTACTTCCATCCAATGATAAGTAAATACGATGCGAAGCAAAACCGTAAGTATTAGCTGCTTTCGAATCATAAGTAACAATTAGTTTTCCACGGCCCTTGGCAGGTATGGTTTCTGGTTCTGCTTTGGCAGTTAAATGTTTCGGCACTGTGCGGAAACCAACCTCAACGGGTTTATCAGTATCATTAACCAACTCTAACTCTTTTGTTACTGTCTCGCCAAGCGTCATTTTACCAAAAGATAAATAATTAGACTTAACACGTAATGTTCCTATTTGCCTTGGATACTCCTCTGCAAGAGTTTTTTCGCGAGGCTCAACCTTTCCGGTAATACGCAAAATCATTGTTGGAGTATCTGCGTTTGACGTTACTGTTACCGATTTATTAAATGAACCGGGACGATTTTTAGGGTTATAACTTACAGAAATCTCACCAGTTGCACCAGGTGCGACAGGTTCACGTGTCCATTTTGGGGTAGTACACCCACACGATGCTCTTACATTGGAAAGAATTAAAGGAGCATCACCATCGTTTTTAAATTTAAAAGAGGTTGTTTGAGAACCATCCGACTCTTTAAAGCTTCCGAAATCATGAGTCTGTTCTACAAATACAATCTTTGCTTTTCCCTCGGCCATTGCTGTTCCCACAACCAAAACCAGAGAAAATACCATAATCAATTGTAAAAATTTTTTCATTTCTTATTTTATTTAAGTTTGTACGATAAATTCTTTTTACAAAACAAATGTAACAATGCTATTGCACAAGTGTTGTTAATCGTACTCAATATTTTGTTAACGAGTTGTTAACCGTAACTTTGCTCTGAAAAATTGTGTAGATTCGCTCTAAACAAAGCATTAACAAACCTGGAAACAAATTCTTATTATTTCAAATGAAAGATAAGACTTTAAAATACATTATTATACTGGCAACAATTTCCATTGCAGGTGTCTTTCTTATTCAGTTTACTTTTATCAGAAACACCTACAGTTTCTCTGACGAACAGTTTAAAGAAAGTGCCAGTGTTGCATTAAAAGAGGTGGCCTGGCAAATGATGCTTGCTACTGGCACTACAGCCACTTTCGACAGCATTGCCCCGGTTGAGATTGTTTCGAATAATTACTACCTGGTAAATGTTGGAGTGGCCATTGATAAAGAATTGTTAAAAGCAAACCTTATCGAGGAGCTAAAAAAACATGAAATTTTCGGCGATTTTGAATTTGCCATATACAACCCCGGCGAAGAACAAATGGATGAGGGTACACTTATATTGGCCAATACAGAAGAACAAAAATCCAACTATAACTTTAAACTGGGTGAGAATTACATTAATTATTTTGGAATTCACTTTCCCGACCGCTCGTCGTATTTTTATTCTCGTTTATCGATATGGTATTTTCTAACCGGACTTTTGGTTCTGGTAATATTCTTTTTTGGCTACACTTTATCAGCCATTATCAGGCAGCGCCAATTATCCGAGGTTCAAAAAAACTTTATCAACAACCTCACTCACGAACTTAAAACGCCCATATCGTCAATAGCCCTATCGGCCAGTGTAATAAACGACAAAAGCATTCTTGATTCGCCCAAACGTTTATTCGAATACGCACGAATTATTCAGGAGCAAAACCAACGACTATCAAAAAACGTGGAGAAAGTACTCAACCTGGCATCCATCGAAAAGAGTAAAATTAAATTGAATACTGAAGAAATTGTTTCTGATGAATTTCTGAATGACACCATTGAAATTTTTAAGCAATCGACTTTTGGCCAGAAAGCTCAAATTCTTACTCATTTCTCAAATCCGGGTGTTATAATCAGGGCCGATAAATTCCACTTTGCCAACCTGCTTACCAATATTTTAGAAAATGCTGTAAAATATTGTGAGAAATCACCGAAGATTACTGTCAGACAGTTTCGGCATAAAAATCACATTGAAATTCATATATTAGACAATGGTATTGGCATACCCCGTGAGTTCAGAAAAAGAATATTTAAAAAATTCTACCGGATTCCTACCGGAAATGTACACAACGTTAAAGGATTCGGGTTGGGACTCGACTATGTAAATAAAATTGTTAAGGCACACCGATGGAAAATTAATGTAGATGAAAACCCGAAAGGCGGTAGTATTTTTAAACTTAGTATTCCGATTTAACCAATGAATGACACAACCTTTAAAATAATGCTTGTCGAAGATGATGAAGCCTTACGTTTTATTGTCAAAGACAACCTGGAACAAAACGGCTACGAAGTTCAGGTTGCCGAAGATGGAGAAACTGCCCTCGATCATTTTAAGAACGAAGATTTTGACCTGATTATACTGGATGTTATGTTACCAAAAATTGATGGGTTCAGAGTCGCCGAGATAATAAGAAAAAGTAATGACCAGGTGCCGATTATCTTTTTGACTGCACGCAGTATGACAGAAGATAAAATTACCGGGCTTACAATAGGCGGCGACGATTATATTCCGAAACCATTCAGCATGGAAGAACTTTTACTCAAAATAAAAATCTTCCTGAAAAGAAGTCAGGCCAGTCCGATTTCCAACGGATCATCGTCAACATTAATAAAAATAGGCAATTTTGATTTCCACCCCGATGATTTAACCCTGTCGATAAATGGAGAAACCCGAAACCTGACACTGAAAGAGGTTGAATTAATTCGCTTTTTCTCGGATAACACCAACAAAGTATTAAGCAGAAATGAAATACTTGAAAAAGTGTGGGGGTCAGATGATTATTTTCTGGGACGCAGCCTCGATGTTTTTATTTCACGCTTACGAAAATATTTCAAGGCAGATCCAAATGTAAAAATCACAAATTTACATGGTATTGGATTTCGTTTTACGGTGAGAAAGTAAGCTTCATACAATATATGTTGTAATAATTAAAAAGAGGAGGAAATACTCCCTCAAAAATCTAAAAAAATCCGTTCCAGACTGCAGTACATAAAAAGATTATAAGCATTATGATAAAACATTGGCACTGAGCAAAAACGAAAGAAATACATTTTCCGACAAAAAAACGCCGAAGTTTTTGGAGGAAATAAAAAAAGCGCTATTTTTGCAGTCCGAAAAAATGAAATCGATAACAAGTAAAACTTTATAGAAATGAAACGTACATTTCAACCATCGAATAGAAAGAGAAAAAACAAACACGGGTTCAGAGAGAGAATGTCTACTGTTAGCGGACAAAAAGTTATTAAAGCCCGTAGAGCAAAAGGAAGAAAAAAATTGTCCGTTTCAGACGAGCCGAGACACAAAAGATAGTAATATCTTCAAAATATTTTGCGGGAAGGTAAAGAATGTATTTCTTTACCTTTTTCTGTTTATAGATGTTTGTTAACGAAATGAATTCAAGTTTACACATTCTGGAATCGCTTAGCATTTCAGAAAAAATAAAAAGTATAGCCCATAAAGTATTTCAAAACGAACGAATTACTACCGACGATGCCATTGAACTTTACAACAGTTCGAACCTGGCATTACTGGGTGTTTTGGCAAATCACAGAAAAAGGTTATTGAGCGAAAACTACGTTTTCTTTAACCGGAATTTCCATATCGAACCAACCAATATTTGTATCAACACCTGCAAATTCTGCTCTTACCGCCGGCGTGAAGGACAAAAAGGAGCATGGGAATGCAGCATTGAAGACATGGTTGCTGATGTAAAAAAATTTACTTCTGCCGGTGCTACCGAAGTACACATTGTGGGAGGTGTTCATCCAAAACGCGATGTAAATTTTTATGTAGACCTACTAAAAGCCATTAAAGAATCGGCTCCTCAAATTCAAATCAAAGCATTCACCGCGGTCGAAATCGACCAGATGTGTAAAATGGGAAATATAACAGTAGAAGAAGGCTTGACGAAACTAAAAGAAGCAGGACTTGAATCTATGCCGGGAGGAGGAGCTGAAATTTTCGACGAAAAATTGCGGGCTGAAATCTGCCCCGACAAAACCGGTTCTGACGAATGGTTAAGGATTCATTCGGTTGCCCACCAGATGGGAATTGCCACCAATGCAACAATGCTTTACGGACTACTCGACGATTACTACCACCGCGTTGACCATTTGAATCGTTTGCGCGAACTTCAGGATAAAACCAAAGGCTTTAATGCCTTTATCCCTTTAAAATTCAAACGAGCAAACAACAAATATTCAAAGATAGAAGAATCGACCCTTGTGGAGGACATGAAGAATTACGCAGTTGCCCGCATATTCCTCGATAATATTCCACACCTGAAGGCCTACTGGCCAATGATTGGAAAACAAGCAGCCCAATTGTCGCTGGGATTTGGGGTTGACGATTTAGACGGAACCATTGACGATACAACCAAAATATATTCGATGGCCGGAGGAGAAGAAAAACCCACTGCGAGCCGGACAGAATTGGTTCAATTAATTAAAGATCTGAACCTGGTTCCTGCCGAGCGAGACACCCTTTATAATATCCTGGAGGTTTTTTAATTTGTTATTTAAAATTTGTTTATTGTTCATTTCCTTTCAACATACTTTTTTTGGCTTATTTTTGTTTTTCCATATATAGAACAGTAAAAAAATACAATGAGTTTAGGTAAATTCTTAAAAAGCCGTGCCTTCCTGATCAATTTGCTGATTGCAGTTGTTCTGGTAACGATTTTACTTGTTGCCACTATGCAGGCATTAAAACTTTACACCCACCATGGAAGTTCGTATCCTGTTCCAAATTTTACAGGGATTGGCATTGAAGAAGCCATTGAAAAAGCCCAGGCAGGCCATTTAAAAATAGAGGTTATTGACTCGGTTTACAATAAAAAATTTAATCCGGGTGAGATTGTAGACCAACAACCGGTTGCAAACTCAAAAGTTAAACAAAACCGGACCATATTTATCACAATCAATTCGCTGGAACCCGAAACAGTCGTGTTGCCTAAACTCACCGATATTTCCTATCGTCAGGCCCAGGTACTTATCGAAAATTGTGGTTTGTTTATCGGGAACCTGTCTTACCAACCATCGGAATACAACGACCTCGTTTTGGAAGTTCAGCAAGACTCGTCAGAAGTATTCGCAGGCGATAAAATTATTAAAGGTTCAAATGTTGATTTAATTATTGGGAGAAGCAAGGGAAACCTGAAAACACCTCTTCCAAATCTGACAGGCTTTACCATCGAAGAAGCAGAGTCTATTTTAACCGATGCGAAATTAAACCAGGGTGTACTTATTTACGACAATACAATTGAAACAGCCGAAGATTCACTTAATGCAAAAGTTTGGAAACAGGCACCCAATCCAAAATTTGTTTCACTGGTTGAGCTGGGTTCGTCAATCGACTTGTGGCTAACCATTGATTCTGTAAAAGTTAACAAGGCTTACGACCAATAATTTATTGAATGGAAGATTATATTCAGGATAACGAAGAACTTGAGGAGAGTGGTTTATACGAACACTATCGTTTTACGGTAGACCCGGGCCAGTCGCCGGTCCGAATCGATAAATTTTTATCGAACCGGATTGACAACGCATCCAGAAGCAGGTTGCAGGCAGCCGCCGATGCCGGGAATATTATCGTTAACGGGAAAACGGTAAAGTCTAATTACAAGGTTAAACCCAACGAAGAGATTCTTATCGTAATGGACTTTCCGCGCCGGGAACTAAAAATCATTCCTGAAGAAATTCCACTCAACATTGTTTATGAAGACAACCACCTGATTGTTATTAATAAGCCACCGGGACTGGTTGTACATCCGGGGCACGGCAACTACACGGGAACGCTTGTTAATGCACTGGCATGGTATTTTAAAGATCTTCCTCTATTTAACAGTGCAGATCCACGCCCGGGACTCGTTCACCGGATCGACAAAGACACGTCAGGATTGCTTGTTGTTGCCAAAACAGAAATGGCAAAAAACAAGCTCGCACTTCAGTTTTTTGAAAAAACGACTGAACGTCGCTACCATGCATTAGTGTGGGGAAGCGTAAAAGAAGATGAAGGGACCATTACAGGCAACATTGGAAGAAGCCTTAAAAACAGGCAGGTTTTTACCGTTTTCCCGGAAGGAGATTACGGAAAGAATGCGGTTACACATTATAAAGTTTTACGTCGTATCGGATACGTTTCGCTGGTTGAATGCAGGCTTGAAACAGGGCGTACTCACCAGATCCGTGTTCATATGAAACACATTAACCACCCTTTGTTTAACGATTCGAATTATGGTGGTGACCAGATTTTGCGCGGGACCACTTTCTCGAAATACAAACAATTCGTACAAAACTGTTTTAAAGTGTTACCCCGACAGGCGCTGCATGCCAAAACCCTTGGATTTATACACCCTGAAACAGGAGAGAAAATGTTATTCAATTCAGAGTTACCCGAAGATATGGCGACAGCAATCGACAAATGGGAGAATTATATAGCAAACAGAAATGACTAAAATGAAAAAACCAAATATAGCGGTAATAGCAGGAGGAGACTCTTCGGAGTTTGTTGTATCTGTAAAAAGTGGAGCCAACGTTTTAAAGGCCATCGATAGTTCAAAATATACGCCATGGCTGGTTCAAATGGTGGGAAAAAAGTGGGAGGTATTTTTAAACGAAGAAAAAATTGCTGATGTCGACAAATCTGATTTCAGTTTTCAATATAATAACGAAAAAATAAATTTCGATTTTGCTTACATTACCATTCACGGCACACCGGGTGAAGACGGAATTTTGCAAGGTTATTTCGATTTACTGAATATTCCGTACAATACCTGCAACGTACACTCCTCTTCACTAACCTTCAACAAATGGTTCTGCAACAACTACCTGCGCAGCATGGACGTTTTAATGGCCAAATCGTATAAATTAAAAAAAGGCGACCAGGTCAACAGTGAAGCAATTATTGCAGAACTGGGCTTACCTATTTTTGTAAAACCCAATGCAGGAGGCTCGAGCTTTGGAGTCACCAAGGTAAAAGAAAGTAATCAGTTGGCAGAAGCCATTGAAAAGGCATGGGAAGAAAGTGACGATGCATTGGTTGAACAGTTTATTGACGGACATGAATTTACATGTGGGATAGTAAAAATTAAAGGAGAAAAAATCATATTCCCTGTAACCGAAGTGATACCTCAGAATGAGTTTTTTGACTTTGAGGCCAAGTACACTCCCGGCGCAACCCAGGAAATTACTCCTGCCCGTTTACCAGAACCACTTTTTAAAAAATGCCAGCAAATCACGTCTGAAATTTATGATTTATGCGAGTGCTCGGGAATTGTTCGAATTGATTTTATTTTGCAAGGCGAAAACTTTTATTTCCTCGAAGTGAATACCACACCGGGTATGACAGCCACCAGCTTTATTCCTCAACAAATTGCAGCAATGGGAGAAACACTTCAGAATATCATCACACAAATGATTGAGGAAAAACTTTCAAAATAATCAATTAACAATTGTGGATAACGGTCGTTAAAAACAGATTAAAACACATCTGTAATTCGATTGTTTGAAGGACGTGTATTTTTTACATTTGATAGCTGCAAATCCAAAAGCAAAATTTAAAATTGACCCAGGAATCTAAAAAATAAAATGGCAGAAAGAAGAAAGACAAACCCGAAAGCTCAGAGTACTATTGAACAAATCAATGCACAATACGGAAAACTCCCGCCACAAGCCATCGAAGTTGAAGAGGCCGTATTGGGAGCATTAATGCTCGAACGAGATGCCTATGTTACCGTTGCCGATATAATTGACACAAATAGTTTTTACAAAGAAGAACATCAAAAAATATTCGATGCCATTAAAAAGCTATCAGGAAAAGAAAAACCCGTTGACCTTTTGATGGTAACACAGGAACTAAAAGACCGAGAACAACTGGATGAAGTTGGAGGCCCGGGATACATAACCCAGCTTACCCGAAGAGTTGCTTCTGCTGCGCACATCGAATTTCATGCACGTATTATTGCACAAAAATTCATGCAACGCGAACTTATACGTGTATCCTCAGAGATACAGGCAAAATCGTACGACGATAGTATTGATGTGGATGATTTACTTGACTTTTCCGAAGCAGCGCTTTTCCAGGTTTCTGAAGGTAACATAAAAAAGGAAACTGTTCCGATTAAACCTATACTGAATCAGGCAGTGCTTCAAATTGAAGCGGCGCGTAGCAGGCCTGACGGTTTAAGTGGAATCCCTTCCGGGTTTACTGCAGTAGACCGCATTACTTCTGGTTGGGAGCGCTCTGCCCTGATTATTCTCGCGGCACGTCCGGCAATGGGAAAAACCGCCTTTGTACTCTCAATGGCACGTAACATGGCCGTTGAGCACCGACAGGCTGTTGCTATATTTTCGCTTGAGATGTCGTCGTTGCAGTTGGTAAACCGTTTAATTTCTGCTGAAACAGAATTAGGAGGAGAAAAGATTAAAACCGGAAAATTGGAGGATTACGAGTGGACACAGCTTAATCAGCGAATTAAAACACTCGACGATGCTCCTATCTTTATCGATGATACACCGGCACTTTCCATTTTTGAATTCAGAGCAAAATGCCGACGTCTGAAGATGCAGCACGACATAGACATTATCATCGTCGATTATCTTCAGCTAATGACTGCAGGTTCTGAGAGCCGTGGAAGTCGTGAACAGGAAGTAAGTATGATTTCACGTTCGTTAAAGGCCATTGCAAAAGAACTTAACGTGCCAATTATCGCCTTGTCGCAGTTAAGCCGTGCTGTTGAATCACGCGAAGGAAAACGACCTCAGCTTTCCGACCTCCGTGAATCGGGAGCGATTGAGCAGGATGCCGATATTGTTTGTTTTATTCACCGTCCTGAATACTTCGGAATTACAGAAGATGAATCGGGGAACTCCTTACTGGGTGTGGCCGAGCTAATCATTGCAAAACACCGTAACGGTGCTACCGCAGATGTTCACCTGCGTTTCCAGAAAGAAATGGCACGTTTCTCCGATATGGATCCACAATTTGGCAACTTTGGAGGCGACGTTCAAACATTCGGGTCTTCGATGAACGATGATGATGACGACTCGATGAGTGCAGGTATGACTTCCAATCATGGTTTCGATAGCCAAAACAGATCCTCAACCGATGCTCCTCCATTTTAAAATGAACCAAATCCCGGTTAAGTTGTATTAGTCAAAATAACAGAGAAGCTATGAAATCAAAAGCAATCATATTCTTTTTGCTGTTTATTCTAACCCTTCAATCAAGGGCAACGCATCTGCTCATCCCTATGGATGAAACCCAGAAAGATCATCTCAAATCATATGGAATTGCATATTGGGTACTTGGCAAAGACGTTGAAGTGAAATGGCTGTTAAACTACCGTGGAGGAAGTTTTTTAATGCAGTATTACCCTGAAATTGAAAACGAATGTGTGGTACGCGGTGTTAGTTTCGAACAGATTGCAGATGCACAGGCTAATGCCATATTAAATGAGATTGCACAACCCGATGTAAATCAGGACGCTGTTGCGATGAATAAAGCTCCCAAAATTGCCGTATATTCACCACCCAATAAACAGCCCTGGGACGACGCCGTTACTCTGGTTTTAACCTATGCAGAAATAGACTACGACATTATTTACGACGAAGAAATTGTAAACGGCAAGCTTAGTGAGTATGACTGGCTGCATCTGCATCATGAAGATTTTACCGGGCAACACGGCAAATTCTGGCGTTCGTATCAACACATGCCCTGGTACCAGGAAGAAGTCAGAATAAATAAAGACCTGGCCCAAAAACTCGGATTCATGAAGGTTTCTGAAATGAAATCGTACGTTACCCGAACTATTCGCGAATATGTTATGAATGGAGGTTTTTTATTTGCCATGTGCGCTGCCACCGACACCTACGACATATCGTTGGCGGCAATTGGGGTTGATATTTGCGATTATATGTTTGATGGCGATCCGATGGAAGCAAATGTTGATGAGAAACTCAATTTCGACAACACCTTTGCTTTTAAAAATTTTAAATTGGAAAAGAATCCATACGTTTACGAATTCTCCAATATTGATGCAACAGACCACCGAAAGGTAGCCCCCGAAAATGATTATTTTACCCTGTTTGAATTCTCGGCTAAATGGGATCCTATTCCTACCATGCTGTGCCAGAACCACCACAACCTGATAAAAGGTTTTATGGGACAAACCACAGCTTACCAGATGAATGTGTTAAAATCAAATGTATTGGTTATGGGTGAAAACAAACCTGCACATGAGGCTCGATATATTCATGGTGAACAGGGAAAAGGATTCTGGACTTTCTACGGGGGACACGACCCAGAAGATTACCGCCACCTGATTGGCGACCCTCCTACCGATTTAAGCCTCCACCCTAACTCTCCGGGTTACAGATTAATTTTAAATAATGTACTGTTCCCTGCCGCAAAGAAAAAGAAAAGAAAAACGTAGGACAGTCAAGATTTTTCATTCACTTTTTGAAATAACTCGTCAGCACCTCTGTTTCCTTTCCGACTTTTATACATAAGCTATATTTGTGAGGATATTCAATCAATCTATACTTTTCTAAAAATAAAGGGAATTACCAATGAGAGTATTAACTGATCTAGCGAAAAAATAAATAAGCGTAGAATTAAACCTTGGATGACTTTTAGCTAAAAACTAATAAGCTTTTAAGAATACGGTCTGATTTTTGCAGAACAATAGAGCTAAAAAAATAAAAGAAAAAACCGGGAAGTTTTAAAGATTCTACGAAGGGTAATTGTGAGTAAATGTAGAGTGAGTACTTCCCGGTTGAAATATTTTAATATGTATCTGTTTTCATACATTCCTTTAGGATGAAAACAATAGAACACTTGAATTTCCAAATTAACTTTTACAATAGTTTGATAGGGTTAAAACTGTTACAGATTATTTGTCATACTAGATCTGCAACAAATGAAAGTTTAAGAATTTAAATTTTCTCGTTATAGAATTGAACCAACTTAATTAAATCCTTTTCATCATTAAATTTAATCTTATTCTTTTTTATAAAAGCTTTCATTTCTGTTTTCGATTCGTCATTTATGGCATTTAAAAAGCTTTTTTTCGAGTTTAGGAGAAATCCTTTTTGACCATTTAACCGGCCAACAAAGTTATTTTTATCTACGTAGTAATATTCTTTTGTACCACTTCCGCCTTTATAATTATTGGCAAAACTGTCAAAAACCAAATCTTTTCTCCATTTCTTGTACAATGTAAATTTTCCGTCAACACAAACCTCGAAAAATCCATTGTATTTTCTATCTGTTTTTTCCCTTAACTCAGGGTCAAAAATAAATGTTTTGTTCTCGTAGAAGATTTGTTTCAACTTATAAGGTTGATTCAAAGATAAGGTATCCGATTTTTGAATTACTTCAAATGCATCCCTTGCGATATTATAGCGCAACAGAGTTTCATCAGATTTTGCCCCATCGTGTAATTCAAGAACACCTAGCGTAAAATCCTTTTTATAGTATGGATTACCATTAATCGGGATTTTACTTTTAGTTGCATAATTATGTGTAGTAACCCCGTCAATTATTTGCTTAGACTGTCGCTGAACTCCCCTTGGGACCTGTACAGTTTTCATATCCTGTGCATAACAGGCACCTCCAAATAAACCGATTAAAACAATAACCAATAACTTCTTCATCCTGGCATTATAGTTTGTTACAATTTTTGTTAAGCGAATGCAAATGCATTCTAAACATTTTCAGTTTATGATTTTCAGCGGTTGTCTTCTTTGATTTATAAAAATAGATAACAGTATATATTAGACCAACACATAAAGTGTTGGTCTAATATAAATATCTCAAGACATAAAAGCCATTAATTTAAAGAAATAACTTCCTGGAATTTTTCACCCCATGCAGTTCCATCATATACACTACCACCTTGGTGGAAAACGTAATCGATTGTCATGGTTTTATAACAAGGATCTATTTTCCCTGAACCACTTAACCCATATGCAGGTTGTGGAGCACCGTTCCATGTTGAGGTAAGATAAGGTTGTTCAGCAATAGTAAATTCGCCGGTTACCAAATTAACATCCACAACAAGAGGGGTATTGGTTATTATTACTTCACCCCACCAGCCGGTAAACCAGCCAAACATTATTCCATTAATGATAAAATTACCATCACCATCAATGCTGGTTACTACTTGTGTAGGATTATCCCATGAATCGGTTCCACTCCATGCGCCAACAAGTTCTTCCAAAACAACCGGGCAGTATTTAATACGGTACAACTCAAGGTCAATACTGGTTGAAGCCGTTGCATTATTTGCTCCCATATCAAAAGACAAACCTAAATTTAGAGTTTCCTCCAATGGCATACTTTCAGCATAAGCAGTCAAAGTTATCGATCCCGATGATTTTCCTGCAGGTATTGTAATTGAAGTTGCAGAAAGGTCGTACATACTACTTTCAATAGTACTTGCCGGATCTACAGTTATTGGAATTACAATATCAGAAGATTGTGGCATACCTAATAAAGCAACGGTAATAGTTTTAGTGATATCCACTAATTCTCCTGTTTCGTCAACCGAAGTCTCCAAAGTTTGAGAGGTAGTTTTAAATTGCAGATAATATGGAGCACCGGCTTCCGGAGTCTTGGTAAGGGCATCAAATTCAGTTTCTACTTCCTCGCAGGAAATAAAAAATGCCCCGGATATTATTATCGTAAATAAAATTTTAAAAATATTTTTCATAATTCTTTTCATTAATAATTAATACATGGCATTTTAATTATCCCACCAAAGTTTATCACTTATTGTAACAGAAGGTACATTTGCTGAATTGTAATCCAGCTCATTTTGAGAATAAGGATAACGTGTAGGAATCGCACCAATTACCGCATCAGGATGCATTTCAAGTACTGGCAAACCTGTTCTGCGGTAATCAGAATAAGCCTGGTTCGTACCGAATGTTGCAATATATTTCTCCTTCATGATAAGCTCAAGAGTTAATGTTTGTGAACCTAAATTAGTGTCATACCAATCTTGATCCCAACTTCCAGCAACTCTTTCAACAGAAGCTTTCACACCTGCTTCAAATGCAGCTTGTGCATTTGCAGTTTGGTCTAACTGGAAATATGCTTCAGCTTGAATAAATTTCAATTCAGCATACGACATCATTACCGTTGGAGCCGTTCCTCCAGCCACATAATCACCGGGTTCAGAAGCATTTTCATTTTGAGAACCGATAGTACTACCTGTATAATTTCCATCACCATCTTCGGCAACATAATATGGTAAACGAGGATCCTCCTGAGCTGCTAGCATATCAACAAAAGTAGCTGCCATACGAATATCACCACGTTGTTCCATAAACTGGTATATTGGATTATGGTTTGCAGATTCCCACGGAACTTCAAGATTATCAGCGTTTGAAGAAAAGCCGTTTGCTGCAGCAGATAAAGCAGCATTGTATGCAGCTGTACCATTTACTCCTGATAGTTGCAACGCATGACGTGCTTTAATAGAATAAGCAGCTTTCTTCCAAAGATCAGCATCTCCATCATAAATAACATCACCGTCCACACCAATAGGATCAGATGAAGCACCCAAATCAGCAATAGCCGCATCTAAAATTACATTTATCGTATCATAAATTTCTTCCTGCGTATCAAAACCCGGAGTCAACACATTTTCGTTTCCTCTAAATGCTTCACTAAATGGCATATCACCCCAAACATCAGTAGACAATCCAAGTGTTGCTGCAATAATAGTTTTTGCCACACCTGCATTATGAGGAGATTCAGCACCTTCAGTTTCTGCAATATCAACCATAATTTTACCGTTCATAAATATTTCGGTATAGATTGAATTCCAGGTATTATTAATATCTGCAGGTAATATTTGATATCTGGCTTCTGTATGTGACTGACGGGCAACTCCGTCGAACTGCTGCATCCAGATATTGGTTACCCTTACCATATCGTTTCCTGCCATTACATATCCAAAAGATTGTTCAATTGCAGGTAACATTAATTTCATCGGTACTTCTGCCGGTGCATCCGGGTCGATGTTAATTTCTGAATCTATCCATTCTTTACATGAAGAAACGAATAGCAACATAATTAGTGCCAACCCAAATGTCTTTAAAGTATTATAATATTTTTTCATGATTACTTAAATTTTTGAGGTGATAATTAGAAGCTTACTTTTAAACCTATCATATAAGTTTTACTACCTGGATTGTTAAAGTAATCCATTCCGCGCGCATTAGAAGATCCCAGAAGGTTGGTTTCCGGATCAACACCAGAATATGGTGTTATTAATAACAGGTTCTTTCCTGACACATAAATCATGGCATCGCTCAGGAAAGTCTTTTTAACCGGCAGGTTGTAACTTAAAGTAATATCTCTAAGTCTTACCCATCCAGCTTTTTCCATCGCAGCAGCAGAAGGTCCACCTCCAAAGTTACTACCATGTCCCTGAAACCATGCCTGATCCAGCACAACCGGAGTAGTATTGGTTACATTAGTACCAACAGGATTTCCATCTTCATCAACGCGGCCGTAAACACCGTCGAAAACAACCAAATTTTCTGCAGGAGTAAGATCAAAATCAATCGAGCCGTCTGCATTATAATACACCTCACGGTTTTCTGTACGCTTATGCGTACCGAAATAGTTCATTGCAAAGGCAGTACCGTTATACATCATACCTCCTTTTTTGATATCCACGAGGAAGCTCAAAGAAAGATCCTTATAGGTAAAGGTATTTGTGATGTTAGCTGTCCAGTCAGGATTTGTATTTCCTATTGGAACCATAGAACGAGTATCGGTGAATGGATAACCATCTCTGTAATTATCGCTCGGATCATCATTAATTAAGACATTTCCATTGGCATCTTTATACCAGTCGTTTCCAAAAACACTTCCGTATTCCTGACCCACTACTGCTCTTACATCAGGAACAGTAAATCCGCCAAGGAAAATATTATCAACTCCATCAGCCAATTTGGTAACAGTGTTAGTCATTTTAGTAAAGTTGGCTAAAATATCCCACTGAAATCCAGCTGATTTAACAACAGTAGCATCGAAACTAACTTCAATACCTTTTGATTCCATTGATGCAGCGTTTTTATATACAGAAGAGAAACCTGATGAACGTGCAATCGGAACTGACATTAACAGATCAGAGTTCAGGTTTTCGAAATAAGAAACATCAAAACCAATACGTCCGTCAAACAGACGAGCTTCTAGACCAATCTCCCACGAATCCATGGTTTCATGTTTTAAGTCTGGATTTCCTAATCCGGAACCAACCTGGAATCCGGCTTGTCCCTGGTAAGGAAAACTTGCACCATTCGTCCAACCATCACCAGTACCGGCACTATAGAAATAATTTGTGGTATTATAAGCACCTGCAATGTTTGCAGTTCGTGCAGCTGATGCTCTTAACTTACCAAAAGTTAAAACATCACTATCACTCAGACCACTTAATTCAGTAAATACAAAACCTAAACTTGCTGAAGGATAAAACGCTGAAAGATTTGCTTCAGGCATAGTTGTTGACCAGTCATTACGTCCAGTTATTCCTAGATAAAGCATATTATTCCATGCAATATGAACATCACCAAATATAGCTGCAGTTCTGTAATTGCTGGTTCCTGTACTTACAACGGCATTCGCTGAGTTTGCCAATTGATAGAATCTTTCAATCTCCAGACCTTCAGCAGAACCTGTTATCCTTTTGAAAAAGGTTTCATACATGTTATGTCCCAGTGTAGCTTTAATATTGAAAGATTCACCAAGATCCATCTGGAAGTTTAACAATAAGTCAGAGTTAAAAATACCATTGTAATTCATATACTCTTCTACATAACCACTTGGATATGCCCTTGAATTGTTAGCGAATTTATCAACATATCTTCTGTTAAACCAGTCAACACCGGCAGTATACGACAAGCTTAAATAATCAGTAAAACGAACATTTAAGTTTGCACTACCAGTAAAACGATTTACATTCTCATCATAGGCAATATTGTTTGAAACCCAATACGGGTTATCATAACCACCACCGTTTCTGTAATTTCGTTGGGTACCATCGGCAAATTCATAACCGGCACTATTATCGAATGTTGTTGCAGATCTTAACAGACCTAGCATAATACCCGATACGTTTGAACCTTTCTGAATTTGAGTTGAAACAGAGTTAGTGTAAGCAAAATCAGTTCCCAATGTTACTTTCTCATGCAACTTAGTGGTTGCATTCAAACGCATTGTCAACCTTTTGTAAACGTTATTCGGAACAATACCTTCCTGTTTCAAGTGAGATATAGAAAAATAGTAGCTTCCCATATCGTTACCATTACTAATATTTAAACGATTATTCGTTGAAACACCAGTTTGGAAGAATTCATAAGGATCATAATATTGAGCAGGTGTTCCATTTCCGGTTCCTTTTGGAACTAATTTTCCATTTGGATCCCATTTGTAATCGGTATCACCATCGTATTCCAAATCAGCAATTTTAGGACCGAATGATGCAGCATTACCACTGATCCATTGTCCGTTATTACCTTGGGCATACATAGTTTGACGCTCAGGCAATTGAGAAACCTGATCAAATGACATAGAAGTATGGAATTCAATCTTTCTGTTCTGAACACTTTTTCCACTTTTTGTAGTAATAATTAAAGCACCATTTGCTGCTCTCAACCCATATAAAGCTGTCGCCGCACCACCTTTAAGTACAGTTACAGACTCAATATCATCCGGGTTAATATCAATGGAACGGCTTGATGTTGTTACACCACCAACACCGCCATCACCGCCACCGGAGATAATAGGCATACCGTTTACTACAAATAACGGCTGGTTGTTTCCGGTAATAGATGCAGCACCACGAATGGTAATATAGGTTGAAGCACCTGCATCACCAGCAGAACTTGTAATCTGCACACCTGAAGTTTGACCAGCAAGAGAGTTTACAATGTCGGCGTTTGGTTTGGTAGCAATCTTGTCAGAATTTACTTCCTGAACATTGAAACCTAACTCCCGCCTTTCACGAGAAATACCAACTGCAGTAACAACAACCTCATCCAAACCAAATACATCGGATTGAAGTGTAATGTTAAACGTTGTTTGATCTCCGATTGGAACTTCAATTGTTTGCATTCCAACAAATGAAACAACCAAAGCCTCTGCATCTTCAGGTACACGCAATGTAAAATTACCGTCAATATCGGTAACTGTACCTAACGTTGAACCTTTAACCATAATTGATGCGCCTGGAACCGTAGAACCATCCTCAGAGCTTGTAACCACCCCGGTCAGATTTTTGGTTTGCGCGTAAAGCAATTGTGTCCCGAAAAAAAGAACAACTGCAATAATCAGCATGATTTTTTTCATAGAAATAGTTTTAAATTAAAAAATTAAACAGCGTATATAATAAAATAAAGATGTTCTACGTGACAGAATTCCCCCAAATCCTTAACTCACAAATTACCCTTTCTTTATAAAATGTTAAAATCAAACAAACAATTGTTAAAATTTTTAACGATTACAAATATTTAAAAAAAAATCTAACTTTCAAAACAAATGTTAGAGTTTTAATACTTCTGCTTACCAAATGTAACCTAAGTCACAAAAAAGCACACCAATATTGAACCAATACTCATTTTAAAAAGCTAAAAACCACTAAATAATGCGGAAAATAGAAGATTGTAAAATTAAAATTAAGAAATCAATAACTATACCCGGATAGCATGTTCAATTCTTTATATTTTATCCTTAAGTGTAAAATATAAACGCGATAACAGAGTGTATGAAGTCAAAAAACTAATGAAATATTAAATCATACACATTCTCTCTCAGTCGTTATTCAATATTAAATCTTTTTGCTTTTAGAGGTAGTAAATATTGCAAAACCTTAAGATATCTCAGAATATCTCACATAAATCGGCCAATTTTTCCACTAACATAATGTTTTTATTTCCTAAACGAGATACATCAGTATTAACGCCGTCTCTATTCGTTTGAGACAATAAATAAATCGCGTCCATTCCGTATAATGTTGCTCCAAGTATATCTACATCCCAGTCATCACCAATCATAAGGCTTTTCGATTTTCGGGCATTCGATGACTTTATGGCCTGTTCAAATATCTCCTTCCCGGGCTTAGGACACTTTACTTCTTCCGAAATAAATACTTTATCGAAATACGATGCCAATCCCGAGATATTCAATTTTTTATGTTGAACCTCTTTAAAACCGTTTGTTATTATATATAAATTATATCCTTTCGATTTTAAATAATCCAACACCTCAATCGCTCCTTCAACCAAATGAGATTGTTTAGCCATTTCGTCTAAATACATATCATTCATCTCCAAAGCGTCAATATTTTCTATCTTAAAGTAATCGAATGTGAGTTGAAAACGTTGCCGTGTCAGCTCCTTTTTTTGAACTTGATTTTTACGATAGGCTTCCCACAACTTGTGATTGTTTTTTGAATATTCATCGAAAAATTGATCAAATTCAAGATTTCCACCACCCAAATTCATTTTGTCGAATGTGGATTTCATGGCATACCTCGAATTGGTTTTAAAATCCCACAAGGTATTATCTAAATCAAAAAACAAATGGGTATATCTTTTTCTCATTCCTTAAGATAAGTCAGGACATAGCTCCGCATCCTATTACATTAGATTATTTCCCTCAACAACAATCACAATTTCTCCTTTTGGTGGATGCGCCTCATAGTAAGCCGCCAATTCGGTGACAGTGCCCCGTTCTACTTCTTCGAACATTTTACTCAGTTCGCGGCAAACACATGCCTTTCTCTCTTCGCCAAAAAATTCAGCAAATTGCGCAAGGGCTTTTACCAGGCGATAAGGTGATTCATAAAACACCATTGTTCGCGATTCTTCGGCGAGAATTTTAAGACGTGTTTGCCTTCCTTTTTTCTGAGGAAGGAATCCTTCAAATACAAACTTATCGGTAGGCAGTCCGGAAACAGCAAGGGCAGGAATCAATGCAGTCGCTCCCGGCAGGCACTCAACAGTCACATCTTTTTCGACACAGGCACGCACCAATAAAAAGCCGGGATCTGAAATGGCCGGTGTTCCTGCATCAGAAATTAAGGCTACCGTATTTCCCTGTTCTATTTTCGAAACAATGGAATGAACGGTTTTATGCTCGTTAAATTTATGATGTGCCGTTAGCTTTTTGTTGATTTCAAGATGCTTTAAAAGTTTTCCGGAAACACGGGTATCTTCGGCCAAAATAATGTCGGCTTCCTTCAACACCGATACAGCTCTCAGGGTAATGTCCTGCAGGTTACCAATGGGCGTAGGAACTAATATTAACCTTCCTGCATTATCCATTTGGAAAACGACGTTTTATAAGGTTAACAAACTTAAGACTAGTTTCTGTCTTTTTCCACTTATAATTTTGCTGAAGATACGAAACCGCTTCCTGTATATTATTCAGGTTATCCAGGTCGGAAACTGCTTTCACAAAGGCATCTGCGTTCCCTTCAAATAACTCCCGAATGTACTGATAACGATCGTTTATCCCAATTGCCGACTGAATACTTTTTACCGGACTGTTGGAAATTTTAAATTCAAGCTTATTGCTGTCATTAGCAAGCAATTCATTCACCGATTTTTCTTTAGAGAAACTGTCGCCAAGACGTTTAGATGTGACTTCTGTCTCTTTTTCTTCTTCCAGTTCCACATCTGTATTTTCTTCTGAAACTTCCGTTTTCTCTTCTTCTGCCGAAATTTCTTCAACAACTTCTGCGTCCTCTTCCGGCTCCTCTTCCTCCGTATTTAGGTTTTCTTCCTCTACTTCTTCTTTCTCAATTTCCGGTTCAGGTTGTATGTTCTCTTCCGGTTGTTTCTCTATTTCAGTCATTACCTCGGGTTCCTCTTTTACAACCTCTTCCAATTCCTCCTGAACTTCACTCACAGGCAGGTCTTCAATCTGAACCTCCTCCTCAACTTCTTCCTTCTGCACATCTGTAATAACAGCTCTATCTACGACTTGAGGTTCTACAAAATTTTCAGGTTGATTCAATTCTTCATCAGATTTATCTTTCCCTGAAAGTAATTGAATCAATTGCCGGGCTTCCTTAAAACGGCTGCGAACAAATTCAGTTTCGAACTCATCAAAACCGTCAGAACCTTTCTCTGCAAACAGTTCTTCTATTTCTGCAATGTCCTTGATTAAAAATTTCAGTAACTTTTTATTATCCATTTTGGAAGGAAGTTTTATAATGTTGGTAAATTATTCGTTGAAATAATTAACGTCACCAGCTTAAATCTTATTTTTGCAAAAGTAGTAAAATCTGAAAGAGTAACGTTGAATGTTTATTGAAAGGGATGTAAACAGCGAAAAAAAAGTTGGCACCATAGAGGTTGTTGCCGGTTCTATGTTTTCGGGAAAGACCGAAGAACTTATTAGAAGGTTAAAAAGAGCCAAAATTGCCAAACAGAAAGTTGAGATTTTTAAACCGATTATCGATGTTCGTTACTCCGAAAACGAAGTAGTTTCACACGATGAAAATGCCATACAATCTACTCCGGTTGAGAATTCGGCTAACATTTTGTTGCTTGCCAGCGGTGTTGATGTGGTTGGAATAGATGAAGCACAGTTCTTCGACAAGGGTCTGATTGAAGTTGTTGTAAAACTGGCAAACATGGGAACCAGAGTCATTATTGCCGGACTGGATATGGATTTTAAAGGAGCGCCTTTCGGCCCCATTCCCGGACTTATGGCAGTTGCTGACTATGTTACAAAAGTTCATGCAATTTGTGTTCGTTGCGGAAGTATAGCACAGTTCTCGCATCGATTGTCGAAGAAAGAACAGGTGGTCTTGTTGGGGGAAAAAGACATTTACGAACCTCTATGCCGCAAATGTTATAACAAAGCCAATCAATAATGCAATCAATCACACTCGCCGAATTAACAAAAGTTTTAAATGGGAAACTGTTTCTTCCAGGAGATGACAGTTATATTATAAATCGGGTTATTACCGACAGCCGGACTTATTTTGGCGAAAAAAACACCATCTTTTTTGCACTCAGCGGCCCCGTTTACAACGGGCACAATTATATTCCACAGCTTTTAAAAAAAGGATGTAAAGCATTTGTGGTATCCGACGAGAAATTTATTGTAAACGATGCAGCCTTTATTTTGGTTAAAAATACCAATCAATCGCTTCAACAACTGGCAGCATTCACCCGCAGATTATTCACATACCCCGTTATTGGAATTTCCGGAAGCAATGGAAAAACTATAGTTAAAGAATGGCTTTGTGATATTCTATCCACAAACTTCAAAATAATAAGAAGCCCTAAAAGTTATAATTCGCAGGTTGGAGTTCCGCTATCAGTTTTACTGATGGATAAAAAATTTGACCTGGGCATATTCGAAGCAGGAATTTCGCAGGTTGGTGAGATGGAGAATTTACAACAGGTAATTGCTCCCGAAATCGGGATTATTACCAATATTGGAGATGCACACCAACAAAATTTCAGTTCAAAAGAACAGAAACTTACAGAAAAACTTCACCTCTTTAAAAGTTGTAAAAGCCTTGTATACAGAGTTGACAATGAAAACATAAGTCTTATAACGGAATCGTACTGTTCCTCAAACGAAATTGAACCTTACAGCTGGACATTACAAAATAAAAATGCCAGAATAAAGTTTTCAGCCGAAATCCAAAAAACGACTACTCGTATTTTGGCAAAAACATCCGAAGGTGAATTTAGTTTCATTATTCCATTTAGTGATGTTTCGGCCATTGAAAATAGCTGTCATTGTTTTGCTACCATTTTAGCACTAAACCTCGACCCCGCTCAGTTTTTACCAAATTTCAGCAAGCTTCAACCCGTTGCCATGCGCCTTGAAATCAAACAGGGAATTAATAACTGCCTTTTAATCAACGATTATTACAATTCTGATTTAAATTCATTTGAAATCGCTCTATCGGTATTAAAACAACAGGCAACAAAAGGCCATCCGCTCAAACAGGTTATTTTATCCGATATATTGCAAACCGGAATTCCAAAACCAGAGTTATACCGAAAAGTAAACAAAATGCTCACCGACTGGGACATTGACAAATTAATCGGTATCGGCTCTGAGATTTTTGACAATCAGAAAGAATTTACTCTAGAAGCAGATTTTTATAGAAACAGAAACGACTTTGAACGTAATTTTCAAAAAAACACCTTCAAATCATCAACCCTTTTATTTAAAGGAGCAAGGCAATTTCAATTTGAAAAGATTTCAGCGTTGCTGCAACAGAAGGCACATCAAACGGTTTTGGAAATCAACCTAAATGCATTAATTCACAACTTAAATACATTCAGAAGCCACTTAAAACCAGACACAAAAATAATGGCCATGGTAAAGGCGTTTTCGTATGGAAGCGGCGATGTGGAAGTGGCTCGTTTACTCCAGCATCAAAACATCGATTACCTGGCAGTTGCAGTTGCTGATGAAGGCGTTTTACTCCGAAGTGCAGGTATTCTAACGCCAATTATTGTCATGAATCCTGAACAGGACAGCTTTCAGAACATGATTGACTACAAACTGGAACCAAATATTTACAGCAAGGAGCTTTTAGACAACTTTGCACGGACAGTCTCTGAAAATGGTGGAATTCATTTTCCGGTTCACCTAAAACTGGATACCGGGATGAACCGGCTTGGAAGTAAAACCCAGGAGGAATTAGAAGAAATAATTCAGGCTTTAAAATCGAATCAACTTTTAAAAGTTAAATCGGTTTTTTCTCATTTGGCAGCGAGCGACGAGCCAGATATGGATATTTTTACCCAAAACCAATTCTCTAAGTTCGAAGAACTATCATCCTTAATTCTGGATACTTTTCCTTATAAAATTGACAGGCATATTTTAAACTCGGCGGGTATTGAACGTTTTACCGACAAACAATACGAAATGGTGCGCCTTGGTATTGGCCTCTATGGTATTTCTCAAACCGGCCTGCCCCTCGAAAGCATCGGAACTTTAAAGAGCACTATATCACAGGTTAAAACAGTTACTCCTGAAGAAACTGTCGGTTACAGCAGAAAAGGACAGGTAAATAAAATAAGTAAGATTGCTGTTGTTCCGATTGGTTATGCCGATGGCCTGGACCGAAAACTGGGAAATGGTAACGGATCGGCTTTTGTAAACGGGACATTTACACCAATAATTGGGAATATCTGCATGGACATGCTAATGCTTGATGTTAGCGAAGCAACTGTTTCGCCCGGAGACATGGTAGAATTATTTGGCCCGAACATCTCCATTACTGAGCTGGCCGATAAAGTTGGAACCATTCCATATGAAATTTTAACGGGAATTTCGCAGCGCGTAAAAAGAATTTATCTGCAGGAATAAAAGCCAAAAAATAAAAAACCACCTGAAATAATCAGATGGTTTGCAATATTTAATAAGCTTATTTTCTTCAACCAAGTTTACTTATCCGCTCCAGACGATTTATATCGAGAATCCTTATTTTGCGGCCGTCGATAGCAATTACCTTTTCGCTGGCAAAAGTCGAAAGTGTACGAATGGCATTTGAGGTTGTCATATTCGAAAGATTCGCAATATCTTCACGCGACATATAAGCTCTCAGCGTTGTTCCATCGTGTTCAAATCCATATTTATCTTTTAAAAGAATCAACGATTCTGCTAACCGTCCACGAATATGTTTTTGAGTAAGTGTTACTGTGCGGGCATTTGAAAATCCTAATTCTTTACATAGTTTTCGAATAATCCGGTACGAGAAGTCGCTGTTTTTAAGAGCCCTGCTAAAAATAAACTCGGCACTAACAGTACAAATCAATGATTGCTCCAGAGTTACAGCTGAACCATTATGTGTTTCTTCACCTAGCAAAGCCCGGTAACCGATTAGCCCCAAAGGTTTTGTCATGCGAATAATCTGCTCACGTCCGCCAACTCCTTCTTTAAAGATTTTCACCTTGCCGTCTACCAACAAAAGGAAACCGGTAGGTTTATCTCCTTCCTTATAAATAAATTCATTTTTTTTATACTGCGAAAGAGAAATATGGTGCTGCAGCTCTTCTTTTTCGTCCTGATTTAAAAGATAAAAAATTGACTTTGGATTCTCAACAATATCCTTTAATCCCAATTCTGAATTTAACATATAAACGCTTGTATGTTTTATAGCATCAAAGCTAAAAAAAAAAGTGAAAATCAATCCTTTTTTAACGGTTATTTTACACTCAACATGAATATTATCATGCGAAAACCTAAATAAAAGTTCACTTGATATGTTTAGTATCGTGCTACCAACGGCATTTTTCGGCCAAACCCGAATGCTTTTGAACTTACTCTTAAAATAGGTGCTGCCTGAAATCGTTTATATTCGTTCATATTTACCATACGGATTACCCGCCGAACAGTTTGCTCATCGAAACCAAGGTCGGCAATTTCCTTTGGCGATTTATTTAACTCGATATAATTAAAAAGCATATCGTCCAGATCCTTGTAATCGGGTAACGAATCGGTATCTTTCTGATCGGGGCGCAACTCTGCCGATGGTGGCTTTACAATGGTATTTTCAGGGATAACCTCTCCCTCTTTATTCATAAAACGCGAGAGTTTGAACACGTCCATTTTATATACATCTCCCAACACGGCCAACCCTCCGTTCATGTCGCCGTAAAGGGTTCCGTAGCCCACAGCACATTCGCTTTTATTGGTTGTATTTAATAAAATATGCCCGAATTTGTTGGAGATAGCCATCACATAAATTCCGCGGGCACGTGCCTGAATATTTTCTTCCGTAACACCGGGATTAGTTCCGGCAAATAATGGAGCCAGGTTTTTTTCAAACTGATCGACCGCTCCCTGAATATTTACAACATCGTACTGAATGCCTAAATTTTCAGCCAAAACACGGGCATCTTCCACACTGTGATCCGATGAATATTTCGATGGCATTAACAACACCCTTACATTTTCGGGACCAAGTGCTCTTACTGCCAAAACGGCCGTAACTGCAGAGTCAATACCTCCCGAAAGTCCAAGGGTAGCCTGTTTAAAACCCATTTTATTAAAATAATCGCGAATGCCCAAAACCAGGGCATCATGTATTTTTTCTATATAGTCGACCCCTGTCTGAAGTTTTTTCTCTCCCACATTTTGGGTATCTACAATGAGATAATCTTCTTCGAAATAGCTTAATTCCTTGATGATTTCACCGGCAGCATCAATATAAACCGATCCTCCATCGAAAACTAACTCCGTTTGAGCCCCCACCTGGTTGCAGTATAAAACGGGAACTTTATAATTTTTAGCTTTACTAATGAGAACATCCTTACGCCACCCCTCCTGGTTATACGAAAACGGTGATGCAGACAGATTCAACACAAAATCCGGATTCAGCCGGGCCAGTTCCTCCATTGGTGAAACAGCGTAAAGTTTATCTTTTCCAAACTCGTTGGCTGTTGGCTGTTCATCCCACAAATCTTCGCAAATGGTAATGGCAATTTTTTCGTCTTTATATTCAACGATACTAAAATCGCGGTTTGGCTCAAAATGACGGTATTCATCAAAAATATCGTAGGTGGGCAACAAGGTTTTATTATGTACACTCTGAATTTTTCCGTCTGCCAGGAAGAAGGCTGAATTATACAGTTTTTTCCCCCGTTCGTTTTCGTTGATACGCGGTGCTCCAACAACAGCTGCAATTCCTTCGCACTCTTTAGCTATTTCAGCAACAGCATCTTCTGCCTTTTTTATAAACTCTTTTTTCTCCAGCAAGTCGTGGGGATAGTAACCGGTTACCGAAAGTTCGGAAAACAAAACCAAATCGACTCCTTTCTCTTTCGACTCTTTGATTTTGCCGATAATCTTTTCCGAATTTCCTTCGAAATCACCGATGGTATAATTTAACTGCGCAAATGCAACTTTCATAACGTGAGTTTAAAGTTTAAAGATGAATATTCAAAGTAATTACCAGATACCAATCTTGTTCAATCTTCATCAATCTCTATACAATCTTGAATCAATCTTATTCAATATTTTCTCCTTGCAAAAGTTCAATTTTTAGTTCAGTTTTGCAATAATATTCGGGCTGAAGCGTATTGATTTAAATTTCTTGTAAAATGAAGGTAGTAAAACAAGTATTTTTTTGGGGAATAATTACCCTCACTTTTTTCGCATGTAAAAGAAATCCGCTGAAAGTTGACATTTCGGGAATTGACCGGGAGGTTGAGGTGGTTCGTTTCGACGACCGGCTTTTTGTACCTGAAGGAAAAGACACACTGGAAACGATGGTTGAACTCAGTAATGAATTTCCTGATTTTTTCAACCTGTACTCGTACCGGGTCATCCAGGTTGGAGGCATCGGTGATGAACAATTTAAAGACATGATAAGTCTTTTTATTACCGACTCTCTCATAACCGATGTAAAACAAAAAACCGATTCAGTTTTTTACGATTACCCAAAACTTGAAAAAGGGCTTAAAAAAGCTTTCAAATACTACAGTTATCATTTCCCGAATAAAGAACTTCCAACCATTTACACTTACATTTCGGGATTTAATCAGTCGGTTGTAACGGCCGAAAACATTATTGGAATCAGTTTGGACAAATACCTGGGGCGCGATTGCAGTTATTATCAGCAGCTAAGTACCACCCCTCAATATAAGGCAGTGAACATGCATAAAGACAAAATTCTGTCGGATGTAGCTTATGCATGGGGGATTACCGAGTTTGAAAATCCCGACCGAGCGACCAACCTGCTGGGAAACATGATACAAAAAGGGAAAATGATGTACCTGGTTGATGCCATGTTACCAGAAATGCACGACTCGCTAAAGATAGGCTACACCGGACCACAACTGGAATGGTGTGAAATGAATGAACCACAGATGTGGACCTACCTGATTGAAAAGAAAATGTTATACTCATCTAAACGAATGGATATTATCCGCTATGTAAACGATGCACCTTCAACCAGCGGGTTCCCTACCGATTCGCCGGGACGCACAGGCGTTTGGATTGGCTGGCAGATTGTTCGTCAGTACATGAAAAAACACCCGGAAGTAACTTTGCCCAAATTAATGGCGAACTTTGATTTTCAGCAAATTTTGAATGAGTCGGGGTATAGTCCGGAGTGACAAGTAACGGAGATCAGCATTCAGTATTCAATCTCAGATTGCAATTTAATTAGGTTGGTCTCTGGTCATTTGTGTTAAAATGAATATAACTTTTATATCGTTTTTTAATGTTTTCAGGTTAATATTATTTTATTCTGGTAAAGTGTTCTTCAAGCGTACCTTTTTCGATCATCTCGTTTATCTGCCCCAGTGTAAATTCCTTTATACTACAATTCAGGCATCCCATCCAATATAATTCTTCATATGGATTTTTATCAACAATACGTAGCTCAATTAACTCCATTGGCCAGCTATTTACATTATTTTTTTCATTATAGTCCAAATATTCTGTAAAACTGATATCAGTATATGCTGCCCATTCATGAGCATCCCCAACAATATATCCTGATTTTAAAAGATGACGATATTTTGGAGTAATATTTCCTTCTTTATCTATGACCAAATTATTATCATCAGTAGTTAGGGATAGTATTCTATTCAAATTCCCGTCCGGGGTTACCTGAATCCAAACCTTATCTAAATAATCGAAACTTGTTTTATAAACGAAAACTCCGGGATGATTACTTATAATAATACTTTCATCGGCATATTCAAATTCATCTTTTTGGCAGCTTGTACCAATAAATATAAGAAGTAAAACAACTGTACTTAATTTTAAAAATTTAGGGTTCATTCTATTATTTTTTAGTAACGAGTATAAAGTACTAAGAACTTAAAAACAAATGCTAGAGATAAAGCATCATAAAGAGAGTGTATAAAAGGCAACTTTTGGTTGCACTATGCAACATGGTTTTGGGAAATGTAGCCTTGCAAGTTCTATAGGATTTATTCTTGTTGTTCTTATGGGGAATTCATGATTAATCTATTTTATGTATTTGGAATTCAAATGCTTAAAAGTAAAAATAATTATGTGGAATAAAAAACAATCCAAACAGTTTTAATACATGTTTAATAAAGAAAGCCCTAATTTTCTATTGTTCACTAGGTTTTAGTCACTAGCCATTTATTTTTCCTAGTGAACGATGGCAAATGACCTTTCATTTTCTGAACATAAATTCGACAACTGAACGTTATAAAAAAACAACAAGCCCGGCAGCAAAACTACCGGGCTTGTTTCATATCAAAATATTTAAAATCTGCTATTCTGCCAAAATTTTAATGTTACGGTACCACACGTCATCACCGTGGTCTTGCAATCCAATAACACCCTCTTTTGCAACATTTGCCCAATCAGGATTGAGTCCGGGGAATTTTGAACCTTTCACAAGTTCATTCCAGTCGTCAGTCCACAAGTGGTACTCAACAACGGTTTCACCATTCTGACGGTGCCATACACTACCTTTATAAACTTCAATTTCAACCGTATTCCATTCTCCTGCAGGTTTTGCATTTTGTGGAACGGCAGGAATTAAGTCGTACAACGAACCCGCTTTACGATTACCATTTTTCCCAGCACGTGCATCAGGATGTCTTTCGTTATCCAGCACCTGCATTTCTGGAGCAGTTTTGTATACCGGCCATCCTTCATGTTCTTTTCCTAAATAAAAAATACCAGAGTTTCCTCCGGGAGCAATTTTCCACTCCAATTTTAAACGGAAGTTTGAATATTCTTTGGTTGTAATAATGTCGCCACCATCTCTTGATCCGGCTTCTCCCTGGCCAGATGCTTTACAATGAAGTGTTCCGTCAACAATTTCCCATCCTGTTGGAAAATGATCTTTGTTGTTACCACGCCATCCTTCACTCGTTTTACCATCGAAAAGTAAAACCCAGCCTTCTTCTTTTTCCTTTTTGCTCAGTTGATTTAAACCGGCAGAACCTCCTGTTTTTGAACTTTTACACGAAATAGTAAAAATAAAGGCGACCGCCAGCAAAATTGAAAATACCTTATTCATTACAAATAATTTAATTGGTTATAGATTAAAATTAATATAGTGTTTTATAAACAACGAAAGTACAAAAATAAACATAACCGTGTTCGATGAAACGAAAAAGCTAAATTTTAGTAAAAAAGATATATCTGATGATGTAATCTTAAATATTTCGAAACAACTTTTGTAAATTCGATGTTTACTTTGAAACGTTCTTACAATTAAATATTAGTTATGAGTAACTCAACAAAGCCAAAAAGAATTGGAATTTTAACTGCAGGAGGCGACTGCCCGGGACTAAATGCAGCCATTAGAGGGGTCGGCAAAACGGCCATTGTTGAATACGGAATGGAAGTTCTGGGATTTAATGCAGGCTATTCGGGATTAATAAACGGTGATTATATCCACCTAAAGGAGTCTGCCTTATCAGGTATTTTAACTTTGGGGGGCACTATTCTAGGGACCTCACGCGAGAAACCGTTCAAAATGGAAAAGAACGGAAAAAACGACGTCGACAAACCTGACAAGATAAAAAAGAACTATAAAAAACTGGGACTGGATGCCATTGTTTGCATCGGGGGTAACGGCACAATGAAAACAGCCCACATGCTGGCAAAAGAGGGATTAAACGTTATTGGTATTCCAAAAACCATCGACAACGATGTATGGGGAACTGATGTAACCTTTGGTTTTGATTCGGCTGTACAGATTGCTACCGATGCCATCGATCGTTTGCACACAACAGCCAACTCGCACCAGCGGGTTATGATTATTGAAATTATGGGACACCATGCCGGTTGGCTGGCTCTCTATTCGGGACTGGCTGGCGGAGGAGACATTATTTTGCTTCCTGAACTGGAATACAACATTCGTTCGGTTTGCAAAAAAATTGAATCCCGTTACGAAGACAATAAACCATACTCCATAGTGGTGGTGGCCGAAGGAATTGACCACCCGAAAGAAACATCAGCAGCAAGGCATGTTTCAGAAGCCATTCAAACCTACACAGGTATTGAAACGCGAGAAACAGTGCTGGGTTATATTCAACGCGGAGGTTCGCCCACTCCAATGGACCGCATTCTGGCAACACGTTACGGAGCATTTGCCGCGCAAGCTATTGCAGAAGGGAATTTTGGCACTATGGTAGCCGTAAAAAACAACGATTTAACAACTGTTTCTCTGGAAGAAGTTGGAGGGAAACTCCGACTGGTTGAACCTGAACATCCGTTAATTGCCAAAGCGCGCAAAATGGGTGTTTCTTTTGGCGATGAATACCTTTAGGAAGGATAAAGGATTAACTATAAAGGATTAATGAAGAACCGTTCTGTACTTTAAATGTCAATACAGAACGGTTCTTTTTCTATAGAGCTAAGTGTACCACCTTTTTGGTTTCGAAAAATTCTTCTTCGAAATATTCCGAAAGATCCTGCACAAAAATCCGCTTCCCAAAAGGCTTTAGTTCTTCTTTCAAATCGCCTCCCTTTAAATACAAAATACCGTTAGGCAGTGCATTAAACTGAGTTTTAGAAATATTTTTTCGAACCCATGGAACAAACTCCGGCAAACGGGTTACAGCCCGGCTAACCACAAAATCGTATTTTTCGTTAAGTTGTTCAGCACGTATTTGTTCGGCTCGCACGTTTTTCAGGCCCAAAGAATCTGCAACTCCTCGAACCACCTTAATTTTTTTCCCTATCGAATCGACCAGGTGAAACTGAACTTCAGGAAAGAAAATAGCTAAAGGAATACCAGGGAAACCGCCACCGGTTCCCACATCAAGCACTTTTGTTTTGGCAACAAACCGAGTGAGCTTTGCAATTCCAAGCGAATGCAAGACATGTCTTTCGTAAAATTCAGAAAAATCCTTTCGCGAAATCACATTAATTTTGGAATTCCAGTCAGCATAAAGTGCCTCCAGTTCTTTAATTTGTTCTGTTTGATGTGTTGTAAGTTGAGGAAAATATTTTAGAATAATATCCATAAAATTGCCTAATCTTTTTGACCAATCTCGGTGGTTTCAATCATTTTAAACAGCATTTCGCGTGCCCTGAACAACTGGGCCTTTACTGTTCCGAGCGGCAAATCTAATTCTTTTGCAATTTCTTCGTACGAAAACTCACGAAAATATCTTAATTCCACCAGTATCTGGTAACGTGGTTTTAATTTTCGAACTACATTTCGCAAAAGAATGGCTTTTTGCTGACGCATGAGCCTTTCTTCCGGATCTGGATCTTTCGATTTCAATTTAATGGGCTCAGAATCATTCTGATCATTATTCTCTATCGATACATGAACTCCTTTTTTCTTTCGCAGGAAATCAATACAATTATTTGAAGCTATTTTAAAAAGCCAGGTACTAAAAGCATAAGTTGGAGAATATTGATGCAGACTTTTAAAAGCCTTTCCAAAAGCTTCGAGAGTAAGGTCTTCGGCATCGCTGCGGTTGTTCACCATTTTCAGCAACATAAAGTAGATGGCATCTTTATAACGGGTTAATAATCGGGCAAAGGCTTTTTCGTCGCCATTCAGTGCAGCTTTTACTAATTCATAATCCTGGCGAGCCTTTTCCGATAATATTAAGCCCTTTTCTTCCATCTGCTCCTTCGGTTTTTGGTAGAAAAATGCCAATAATAAAACAATTTAAAATATGGCATTAAAAGACCGTACACTAACGAAGATATGAATATTTTACGTTCATTCAAACGATTTTGAATGATTTTTATGATAAACAATTGCAATATCAAATAGATACCGGCTAACAATGCCAGCAATGGCCATAAAGGAAATACAAATATTAAATAAACAGCAATTGCTGGTAAGTATGTCAATTTGCTTAATTCTTCAACCTGTAAAAGGAACCTTTTCCAACGGGGCAAATAAGCTTCAATACGATTACTTTTATTCAACAAATCGTAATAATCTTCTTTCCCAACCTTGATATTTTTTCTTACCACAGTTTCACCATCTACAGAAACTGCAGTATTACTTTTTTTGATAAACTGATTTATGATTAATTCCAAATTGGCAAATGGCTCCTTTATTCTATTTCCAAAGCCTCCCAACTGAAAATATTTCTCTTTTTTAAAGGCAACATTCTCCTCGAAGTACACAAAGGGAATTCTGTTACAAATATATCCGGCACTTTTTATAAACTGAAAGAAACTTTCAATCCGGTACATCAAATTGAACATTCCACGTTCGGGTACAACTGTTGTATAGGCGACTACAATCTCCTTATCGTTTTCTTTTATACCTTTTAAACGGTTATAAAGCCAATCTTTATTTGCATCTTTTATCGCTATGGGCAAAAACATTACCCAGTTGTTACTTGCCGATTTCAAGGCAATATTCTGCGACAACTTTACAGAAAAACGGGTTTCCTGACTTAACGATGAAAATTTCAAAATCGGGTATCGCTGTTTTAAAATACCAAGAACAGATAGTGTTCCATCCTGCGAGAAATCGTCGACCACAACAAATTCAGAATCTTCACCTGCCGATTCGAGCAGGCCAGGCAGAACCGATCTAACGTTCTCTTCTTCGTTGCGCAATGTAAATAAAATCGATAACGGAGCTCTTCTGTCGTTTGCATATCCCGGTATTTTTAACGTGCACAAACGAGCAGAAAAAATCAACAGGTAAACCAAACGAAGAATATAAATAAAGGCAAAAACACCGAGGACAATCCATTGTCCTTGATTTAGAAGATCGATATTGTCAACAAATTCCTGAATCATTCAAGACATTTCAATAAATACATTAAACGCCGACAATACTAACAAAATTCACGTGAAAACTACCCTGTTTCTATGCTTAATTTGTTTTACATGAATTAGTTTTTATTAACAGGAAGTAGCTGCACTTAACTGAATTCAATTCGAGTTAAATAGCTATATTTGCGACTCAATTTCGTATTAATGAATTTTGAACTACAGAAAACAGTAAAAGATTCGCGTGCCAGGGCCGGAATAATTACAACCGACCATGGTAAAATTGAAACACCCATTTTTATGCCGGTCGGAACAGCCGGCTCGGTAAAAGGCATTCATACCCGCGATATAAAAGACGATATTAAAGCCCAGATCATTCTTGGGAATACCTACCATTTATACCTCCGTCCGGGAATTCACATTCTTGAACAAGCTGGTGGGCTTCATAAATTTAATCGGTGGGATCGCCCCATTTTAACCGACAGCGGAGGTTTCCAGGTATTCTCCTTAGGCGACATTCGCAAACTCACGGAAGAAGGCGCACGTTTTCAATCCCACATCGACGGGTCGTATCATATGTTTACTCCCGAAAATGTGATGGACATACAACGATCCATCGGCGCCGATATAATTATGGCTTTCGACGAATGCACACCGGGAGACGCCGATTATGATTATGCTAAAAAATCGCTCGAACTAACTCAACGTTGGTTAGAACGCTGTTTTACACAGTTTAACAATACTAGTCCAAAATACGGTTACTCACAAAGTCTCTTTCCCATTGTTCAGGGAAATACATTTGCAGAATTACGGAAACAAGCCGTAGCCCATGTTAAAACTTTCGATGCCGACGGCTATGCAATCGGTGGCTTATCGGTTGGTGAAACAGAACAGGAAATGTACGAAATGACAGAAGTTTGTACAGCAGATCTTCCGGCAAACAAACCACGTTATTTAATGGGGGTAGGTACGCCTGTAAATATTCTTGAAAGTATCGACCGGGGAATTGACATGTTCGATTGCGTTATGCCAACACGGAATGGAAGAAACGGCATGCTTTTCACCAGCGAGGGAATCATAAATATCCGAAATAAAAAATGGGAAAACGACCACTCTCCCATCGATGAAAAAGGAACTTCATTTGTTGACCAGTATTCAAAAGCGTATCTTCGTCACTTGGTTATTTCAGGAGAAATGCTGGGCGCCCAAATTGCCAGTCAACATAACCTGGCATTTTATCTGTGGCTGGTGAAAACAGCACGCGAAAAAATACTAAACAACGATTTTATGAGTTGGAAAAATGAAATGGTATTAAAACTAAAACAAAGACTTTAAGGATAATGAAGTGGTATAAAACAATCGATTTTTACATTTCGAAAAAGTTTTTGGGAACTTTCTTCTATGCCATTGGCTTAATACTAGGCATTGCCATCGTTTTTGACATTTCAGAAAACCTGGATGAGTTCATATCGAAAGACATTCCAATTCGGGACATAATCCTGGATTACTACATGAATTTCATTCCTTACTTTGCGAACCTGTTTAGTCCGCTTTTTACGTTTATTGCGGTTATTTATTTCACGTCGAAAATGGCATATAACACCGAGATTATTGCTATTTTGAGCAGTGGAGTTTCGTTTGCCCGACTCATTCGACCTTACATAGTCTCAGCTTTTATTATTGCACTTTTTTCTTTTATTCTGGGCAACTTTGTTATTCCTCCGGCTAATAAAACCATGATCAATTTCCGCGACAAATACATTGGCGGTAGCAGGGTAGCCACCGAAAAAAATATACACAGACAGATTGAACCGGGACTTTATATTTACATGCAGAATTTTAACACCAACAATGTTGGTCGTCAATTTACACTTGAACGTTTTGAAAACGGCAAACTCAAAGAAAAAATTACTGCACAAAATATAAGATGGGATGAAAAATCAGAAAAATGGATTTTGAATACCTACTGGAAAAGAGTGATCCACGACGATTACGAAGAGCTCAGTAAAGGCTACCGGATGGATACGACATTGAATATGTCTCCAAATGATTTTACCCAGCTAAAAAACGAAATGGAGACATACAAAACACCTGCCCTTATTGCAGAAATTGATTTAATGAAAATGCGGGGAGTAAACTATATTGAATGGGAAATTGAAAAACACAAACGATTTGCCAATCCTTTTTCCGCATTTATTCTTACGTTAATCGGCGCTGGTTTGGCATCGCGTAAAATCAAAGGAGGACTTGGATTACATCTGGGATTGGGCCTGCTTTTAAGTTTTTCATACATTCTTTTTATGCAAATTTCTACCGTATTTGCCATTAGCGGGAGCACTCCGCCCTTTGTGGCTGTATGGATTCCAAACTTTGTTTATGCTGTTATTGCATTTTTTGTGTATAAATGGGCTGCACGTTAATAACGACCGACATTCTCTAAATCAAATATCATAGATAATTTAAGCTGAAAATATTAGTGACTTTGAGTTACGCTTTTCCGCTTGCTCAAATCAGAAATAAACACCAAAGTACCTTTTATACGCCTTTTGTTTTATCCTACAATTTTTCAAACAAAGAATACCATAATTCGAACACATCCATTCGATGTTGGGGAAATTTAGTACTACAATGCAACGAATCTCCCCAGACATGTAAAAAAATTATAATTTTGCCCAAGAAATTTTACAAAATCAACCCTGTAAAATAAACAGGGAATTTTTAAACTAAAAAAACACTTTATGTCACTAAGAAGTAACGTACTCGATCTTCGCAAAAGAAAGAAAGAAGTACAAAAAGGTGGTGGAGATAAAGCCATTGAAAAACAGGTTAAAATGGGGAAACTCACAGCACGTGAACGTATCCTGGCCCTGTTGGATAAAAACTCATTTCACGAGTACGACCTATTTGTTGAACACGCTGCCAAAGATTTCGGCATGGAAGGAAAAACCCTTCATGGCGATGGTGTGATCATTGGAACAGGTACCATTTACAATAAACCGGTTTGTATTTTTGCACAAGACTTTACGGTTGCCGGCGGTTCGCTGGGATTGATGCATGCCCGCAAGATTACTAAGATCATGGATCATGCTTTAAAAATGCGCGTTCCGCTTATTGGTATTAACGACTCAGGTGGTGCCCGTATTCAGGAAGGAGTTAATTCTTTGGCCGGTTACGGAGAAATTTTCTTCAGAAACACACTTGCTTCTGGTGTAATTCCTCAAATATCAGTTATTCTGGGCCCATGTGCCGGAGGTGCTGTTTATTCTCCTGCGTTAACAGACTTTGTATTTGTGGTTGAAAACATCTCGAAAATGTTTATTACCGGACCGTCAGTGGTTAAGTCGGTTTTAGGTGAGGAAGTTTCGATGGAAGAACTGGGTGGAGCACGTGTACATGCCGAGGTTACCGGTAATGCACATTTTTATGCACAAACCGAGATGGATTGTTTTGATCAGATAAAAACGCTTATCAGTTATATTCCGCGCAACAACTCAAGAAAAGCGCTGGCTCACAAACCAAAAGCGCCACTAAAAGGAACAAAAGTTGAGGACATCGTTCCTGCTGATCCAAGAATTCCTTACGATATGCGCGAGGTGATAAGAAGTATCACCGATGGTTCTGAATTTCTGGAAGTAATGGAAGATTTCGCACCTAACATCATCATCGGTTTTGGTAGGATGAATGGCGAAACAGTTGGATTTGTGGCTAACCAGCCAATGGTTCTCGCCGGAGTGCTGGATATTGACAGTTCGGACAAAGCTGCACGTTTCATCCGCTATTGCGATGCATTTAATATCCCTATTGTTACCATGGAAGACCTTCCGGGTTACTTGCCTGGAGTTGATCAGGAGCATGCCGGTGTAATCCGTCACGGAGCAAAAATTCTTTACGCATACAGTGAAGCTACCGTACCAAAAATAACTGTCATTCTGCGTAAAGCATACGGCGGTGGATACATTGCAATGAACTCACGCCACCTGCGTGCCGACTTTGTATTTGCATGGCCAACAGCAGAGATTGCGGTGATGGGACCTGAAGGTGCTGCCAATATTGTGTTCCGTAAGGAGATTGCAGAGGCAGAAAATCCGGAAGAAATGCGTCAGCAAAAAATCCAGGAATACAAAGAAAAATTTGCGAATCCATATGTGGCTGCAGCACAAGGTTACATCGATGAAGTAATTGAACCTAGCGAAACCCGATCAAGGATTTTGCACGCTTTACAGGTTTCTGAAAACAAAAGCGCATCGATGCCCGATAAAAAACATGGTATTCCACCGTTTTAATCTTTTTAAACACAGTCACTATGACAGAAAAGAAAGAGCTTAAAAACTTAATTATCCAGGGAGCTGTTTATAAAACAACTTATACAAAAAAGTTCGAAAACAGGGTGAACTATACTTCTCCTAACCCCAATGAACTTTATTCGTTTATCCCGGGAACAATTATTGATATTTTTGTTAAAACACGACAAAAAGTAAAAGAAGGTGAAACAATACTATTGCTGGAAGCCATGAAAATGGAAAACCAGGTCCGCATGCCATTCGATGGTGAAATAGTAAAAATTCACGTAAAAAAAGGTGAAGTTATTCCGAACCGCTACCTGATGCTTGAAGTAAAACCGACAAAATAAGTTGGTCTGAAGAAATAGAAAAAACCGTGTAAAATCCTACACGGTTTTTTTATGCAATAAAAAAGAGGCTACCCAACGGTAACCTCTTAAAAAATCCAAATAAAACTAATCGCGTAATCTATTTATCTCTACCTTTTCCAAACATTTTCATTTACCATCCAGTTTTCCAGTTGGAGAACTGATTCATTCTCGCTCTCAAAATCGGCAGGTACATATACGTTCCATGCGTATACATCTGTCATCCAGTTTTCCATCTCTAATGCTGAATCACTCGTCTCATTAAAAATAAAATTTTCTGAGGTACTCCAAACATCTTTACTTGTCATCCAGTTTTCCATTTGTAATTCTGAATCTATTGCTTCTGAGTAAACAAATGATGACGCATTCCAGATGTAATTATCGGTCATCCAGCTTTCCAACTCCAACGATGTTTCTACAAAATTTTCATAACCTGAGGCCTTTGTAACTTTTTCAGTTGCCTGAACACTTCCTACTGATACTAAAAGAGCTATTAATAAAGCAACTGCTGATTGATTGAATCTAGTTTTCATATTTCTGCTTGTTTAATTGTTTGTAAAATTTGTTTTCACTAATTGTTTGTTTTCTTGTTTGCCTTCGTTAAGGACTTTTCTGTTTCTGTTTTCTATTAAAATAGACTGATTACTTTGACAAAGGTTACATTGTATTTTGTTAAAAAGAATAAAAAAAATGTTAATGAGTTCTTAAGGTCGGTAAACAGCCGGGCTTATCGGTAAATAAAAATACCTTCAGGTAGTTTTTTGTCTAAATCTACCGGTAAATGGCGAAAAATAGCGAAAACTGCCGATCCACTTCCAGACATGGAAGCATAAACAGCACCTAGATCATAAAGGATATTTTTCAGGTTTTCGATCTCCGGATAAATGGGAAATACACTATTTTCAAAATCGTTTTTAACCAATTCCTTCCAATCTTCAATTGGAATCCTATTTATTTCACGCAGATTAAAATCTGGTTTTGCAGGAATAATGTTTCGATAAGCTTCAGGAGTGCTAACTGAGATATTGGGTTTAACAATTACTATTTTATAATTGGACAAATCGATCTCAAATGGCTCAAACCTGTCTCCTATTCCATGGGCAAAGGTTGGTTTGTTTTCAATAAAAAACGGACAATCAGCACCTATTTTCGCAGCGTATTTTTCAAGATGAGCGTTTGAAAGCTTAAGATTAAACCACGAATTAAGCATTTTTAAAGTGAAAGCGGCATCGGAAGAACCACCTCCCAAACCGGCACCAAAAGGGACAACTTTATGCAGATGAAGTTTTACAGGAGGTAAGTTGAAATCCTGCTTCAACAATTGATAGGCTTTAAAAACAAGATTGTTTTCAGGCGAGCTGTCAATTTTTATTCCCGATGATGTAAATTCGGCTTTATCCGATTCAATCATTTCCAGGCCATCGGCCAGCTTTACCGGATAAAAAATAGTTTCCAGGTTATGATAACCATCGGGCCTTTTTTCAACCACGTTTAAACCGATATTTATTTTCGCATTGGGAAATGAAATCATTCCTCAAAAATAAAAAATTCCTCCATGCCTGCTTATAAATTGGTATTAAAAGCAAAATGAAAGGTGTATTCTAAGATGAAATATTTTTATCCAGATAACACTAAAAACAAAAAGAGTAAAAAACAGCCATTAACCTATCGGATAGAAATTTGTTTATTAGATTTGTCTACTATAACAATTTCAAAAGCACAATACATAATCAAATTGACTACGAACTATTCGATTTTGACTATTTTGACATTGCTACTTACGAATCGAAGATATAATTATAATCATACTCATGAAAAAAATAAATAAAGGTCGATATTATTCCCTATTCCGTTCGACTTCTAAACGATTAACAAGTCCTCCCCTTATTAAAAAGCACCACTGTAAATACTACGCAATCGGACTTTTAATGCTAACAATGTTGCCCTGTACATTGAATGCTCAAACTGTCTCAATTCCTAAACCGGAAGATGTGATCGGTTTTGAAGTTGGTTCTGACTTTCATCTGGTGAATTACGAACAGTCCATCAATTATTTTGAAAAACTGGCAGAAGCGACTGATAAGGTTGAGATGAGAACTGCCGGAAAAACCACTGAAGGCCGGGAATGGAAATATGTATTAATCTCTTCTCCCGAAAACTTAAAAAACATAGATCACTACAAAGAAATTTCTCAGAAACTGGCACACCCTGAAAACTTAAGCAGAGAAGAGGCCCGAGAACTTGCAGCAGAAGGTAAAAGTATTGTTGATATTAGTGGAGGGCTGCATGCATCAGAAATTGCCGGATCGCAGGATATGATTCCTCTTGCGTATGAAATTGTAAGCCGTTCGGACGAAAAGAAATATAAAGCAATTCTCGATGACGTTATTCTTATACTCTGGCCATCACTTAATCCCGACGGGCAGGATATTGTTACTGATTGGTATTTGGATAATCTAGGAACTCCATATGAAACAGCCAGAATTCCATGGTTGTATCAAAAATATGTTGGTCACGACAATAACCGCGATGCCTACATGTTAAACATGCTCGAATCGAGAGTTGTAGGAAGAACCTGGCGGGAATGGGAACCAAATATTATCCATGTACTCCATCAAACAGCACCATTCCCTACACGAATATGGCTTCCACCGTTTGCAGAACCGGTTGCTGCTCAATCGCCACCAATTGTTTTGCGCGAGGTAAACATGATTGGAATGGCAATGGCACAGGAACTTGAAACGGAAGGACTCCCGGGAGCTACTCACATGGGGAAAGGATTCGATGCCTGGTATCCGGGTTATATCGATTATCTTCCGGTAATGCAAAATATTCCTTCCTTCTGGACAGAAACAGCGCTGTATTATTATGCAACCCCACATTTTTATACCATCAGAGATTTCCAGAAAAACCAAAAAGATTTAAGGCCACAGTCGTTGTATTCCAGTCCATGGCAAGGAGGCTGGTGGCGTATAAGCGATGCTATGAAATATATGCAGGTAGCTAATATTGGCATACTCGATTATGCGGCCAAGTACAAAGAAACGTTACTGTTTAACAAATACCAGTCGGGAATTACAACGATCAAAAAATATAAAAAAGAACCGCCCTTTGCCTATTTTATACCTCAAAAGCAAAGAGATAATATGAGGCCGGTAGAGCTTCTAAGAAGACTGGCATTTAACGGTATTCGAATTTCACAGTTAACCAAAACCGTTACTTTTGAAGGAATCACCTATCCTGAGGGAACCTGGGTAATTCCAATGGCTCAGGAATATGGAGAACTGGCAAGAAACCTGTTAGATGAACAAGTTTATCCAGACTTAAGAGAATCGCCTGACGGGCTGCTGGAACAACCTTACGATGCAGCCGGATGGACACTGCCCTACCAAATGGAAGTTCAGGTGAAAGCAGCAATGACTCCTTTAACTGCTGAATTAATTGATGCTTTAAATCCGGTTTCAGGAGAAGTAATTAAACCTGCTGATAAAATTGATTCAGACTTTGATAAGGCCGATTTTGTTCCTGATGCAGGATTTAATACCAACGCCGTTGCGGCAGGCATTAAACCTTTACCTGGCTCACTAAAAGGAAGCGGCTCTATCCTGTATGTCGATCCAGTAGAAAATAACTCATTCAGAGCATTGTCGGAAGCAAAAGAAAAAGGCCTGACAATCATTTTCAACCATGAAAAAAACAAGTATGGTATAAAAGGCGCCAGTCGCAGTCTGATGCAAAAATGGATTGATGATTATGCTATAAATGGAGAATTAAGTTCACAGGACTCTGAAACAGAAGTTAAAACCAGGGTGGCTGTTTACCGGCCATGGACAGCAAGTATGGATATGGGCTGGACACGCTGGCTCCTCGATAATTTTGGAATTGAATATAATTCCATCAGAAATGCTGATTTTTGGGCCGGGAATCTGAACGATCGTTTCGATGTGATTGTAATGGCTTCTGAGTGGCCCGGTACTATCCAAAACGGGTTAGAAGCAGGTTCTGCTCCGCCACAATATACAGGAGGCTTGGGAGAAACCGGAAGTCGTAACCTGAATAAATTTGTTTCTAACGGAGGTACATTACTTTGTTTAAATCAGAGTAGTGAATATGCAATTAATGCGCTCCACTTACCTGTGAAAGATGTGGTAAAAGGTGTTGACCGATCGAAGTTTTTTACCGGAGGATCTATAATGGAAGTAATTTGCAATAACAACCATCCGGTAATGGCAGGTATGGCCGACTTGTCAAATATATTCGTTTACAGAAGCCCTGTCTTTTCAACTCTGGACGGTTTCGAAGGAGAAGTATTGGCCCGCTATCAATCAAAAGGGTCACCACTGCTTTCAGGTTTTTTGGTTGGCGAAGATTACTTAAATGACAAAGCAGCTGCACTGGATGTGAAACACGGTGCCGGACATGTATTGCTTTTTGGATTCCAGCCACAATGGCGCGGACAGCCAATGGGAACCTACAGAACGTTATTTAATGCATTGCTTTATGCAAATGATCTCGCCAAAGATCACCAACCGGCAAAAGACAGGTTGCAAGTAAAATCAATATCAGAATCCAAATAATAAAAAACGAGTAGACAGGATAATTGCTTCCCTGTCTACTCGTTTCAGAAGTTTTATCTTCTAATTCCTGAAATAAGGAAATTTATTCTTCCTTAGAAAACACCTCGTATTCTGCGGGAGAACCACAGGTACAAATCAGGTTTCTGTCTCCCCAGGCATTATCAACCCTTCCAACCGGAACCCAGTATTTGTTTTCACGAATCCATTCAAGCGGATAAGCTGCTTTTTCACGAGGATAAGCATGTGGCCATTCATCAGCACAAACACTTTCGGCTGTATGCGGTGCATTTTTCAACACATTATCAGTTTTATCCACCACATTGTTTTCAACTTCTTTTACCTCTTCAAAAATTGAATTTAAAGCACTAATAAAACGATCGAGCTCATCTTTCGATTCACTTTCAGTTGGTTCAATCATTAAAGTTCCGTGAACCGGGAACGAAAGTGTTGGAGCATGAAATCCGTAGTCCATTAAACGTTTGGCAATATCCTCTTCCGAAATTCCGGCCGAGGCCTTCAGGTGACGGCACTCCAGAATCAATTCGTGAGCCACCTGTCCATTTTCACCAGTGTATAAAATTCCGTAATTGTCTTTTAAAGCAGTCGCAATGTAGTTGGCGTTTAGGATTGCAATTTTGGTTGCTTCAGTTAAACCTTCGGCCCCCATCATTTTAATGTATCCGTATGTTATAGGCAATACAGAAGCACTTCCCCATGGAGCACCTGAAACAGCAGTAATTCCAACGTGACCATTATTCATAATCGGGTGCGACGGAAGAAACTCCACCAAATGAGAGGCAACGCCAATTGGCCCTACTCCGGGACCACCACCACCATGAGGGATAGCAAATGTTTTATGCAAATTTAAATGGCAAACATCGGCTCCAATCATTCTCGGATTGGTAAGTCCAACCTGGGCATTCATATTTGCCCCGTCCATATAAACCTGTCCTCCGTTGTTATGGATAATTTCGCACATTTCAATAATCGACGACTCAAAAACGCCGTGAGTCGACGGGTAGGTAACCATAAAAGCTGCCAGTTTATCTTTGTGTTCTTCTGCTTTTGCTTTCAGGTCTTCCATATCGACGTTTCCACGATCGTCGCATTTCACTACTACCACTTTTAATCCGGCCATTACTGCACTTGCAGGGTTGGTTCCGTGTGCCGAAGCGGGAATAATTACAACATCACGTTGTCCCTCTCCCCTGCTTTTGTGGTACTCATGAATTACCATCAATCCTGCGTATTCGCCGGCAGCACCTGAATTTGGCATCAAACTCACATCGGCCATGCCGGTAATTTCAGAAAGATCGCGGCGCAGTTCTTCCATCATTTCGTGATAACCGCGAGCCTGGTTTTTAGGGATAAACGGATGAAGTCCGTTAAATTCAATCCAGCTCAATGGAAGCATCTCAGTAGCCGCGTTCAGTTTCATGGTACACGACCCCAGCGAAATCATCGATTGGGTAAGGGAAATATCTTTATGCGCCAGTTTTTTTATGTAACGCAACATTTCGGTTTCTGAACGGTATTTATTAAAAACCGATTCAGTCATAAACTCAGTTGTACGTTGGTATTTTTTATCCAAACTGAAGCCTTCCGGGTATTCGTTGGCCACCTGCCACTTCTTATTGGCAGCCTTGGCAAATACTTCAATAATCCATCCAATATCCTGAGGGTTGGTAGTTTCGTCTATACTGATACCAACATCTCCGTTTTCGAAGTAACGGAAATTCATTTCCAACTCATGCGAAAGCCACTCAATATCTTCGCGCATCACATATTTTGGCAAGGCAAATCGAATGGTATCGAAAAAATTCTTATTTACCTGTGTGTAGCCTAACTTCTCAATTTCCATTGCCAGGAAGGCTGCAATATTGTGTATTCGTTCAGCAATAACCTTAATGCCTTCAGGACCATGATATACGCCAAAAAATCCGGCCATAATAGCCAGCAAAGCCTGTGCTGTACAAATATTTGATGTGGCTTTTTCTCGCTTAATATGTTGTTCGCGTGTTTGCAAAGCCATCCGCAAAGCACGATTACCGTGTATATCTTTTGTTATCCCGATAATACGGCCAGGCATATTTCTTTTATAATCTTCGCGGGCGGTAAAAAATGCCGCGTGAGGTCCGCCATAGCCCATGGGAACGCCAAAGCGTTGCGAGTTGCCAAATACAATGTCGGCACCCCACTCTCCGGGAGGCGTTAAAATAGCCAGCGATAACAAATCAGCAGCTACCGAAACTTTTATTTCTTTTTCGTGAGCTTTTTCGACCAGCTCATTATAGTCAATAATTTCACCATCGGAATTCGGATATTGAACAATAACTCCAAAAACATTATCATCAAAAACAAAGTCTGCTTTAGGCATTATTTTTAATTCGTAACCCAGCGGCAATGCACGCGTTTTAAGTACATCGTGAGTTTGTGGCCACATTTTCTCATCAACAAGAACGGTATTAACACCTGCTTTCACCATTTTTCGTGAACGCAGGTTAGCCATCATCACCATGGCTTCTGCCGCCGCAGTCGATTCGTCGAGTAACGAAGCGTTGGCGATATCCATTCCTGTTAAACCACACACCATGGTTTGAAAGTTTAATAAAGCTTCCAAACGACCTTGCGAAATTTCTGCCTGGTATGGTGTATAGGATGTATACCAGACCGGATTTTCAAGCACATTTCGAAGAATAACTGCCGGTGTTATGGTATCGTAATACCCCATTCCGATATAGGTATTAAACACCTTATTTTTTGATGCCAAATCCAATATTCTCCTGAAATATTTTCTCTCCGACAATCCTTCGTTGAGTTTTAGAGGCTGTTTCAACCTGATATTTTCAGGAACTGTTTGCTCCAGTAGTTCTTCCATCGAAGAAACACCAATTGCTTGAAGCATTTCTGCTATCTCATTATTTCTCGGGCCAATGTGGCGGGTTACAAATCTATCCTCAGACATTTGTCGTATTATTTTTATTGAATTTTCTGCAAGTATATGAACTGTATAATTTCCAAAAAATGATTTTAAACCATTATGTCGGTTAGCTTAAAAACGGATTGTTGTTTTTTTCAAATCCAATAGTGGTCTCAGGTCCGTGTCCGCAATAAACCTTGGTATCATCGGGCAGAATAAAAAGTTTGTTTTTTATATTCGAAATCAAATCATTGTAGTTGCCACCGGGCAAATCTGTTCGACCAATACTTCCGTAAAAAAGAACGTCTCCTGCAATTAAAACTTTATCGGCCTGGCTGTAAAAAACCACGTGTCCGGGAGAATGTCCCGGAATATGAATAATATCCAGTTCGGTATTCCCAAAACTCAGTTTCTCTCCTTCCGCTATAAAATGGTCAATTGGTTGAACCGGGCTCATCTGAAATCCAAAAGTATTTGCCTGCTGTACGGCCCTTTCAATCCAAAAGGCATCATCAGCATGTGCGTAAAAAGGAATTTTAAATTCATCGCGAGTGAATTCAACTCCCATAATATGATCGAAATGGCAATGTGTATTTACAATCTTTTCAGGCTCCAGATTATTTCTTTCCAGGTAATATTTTATTTCATCCTGTTCTTCGCCGTAATAATAACCGGGATCAATTAGAATACATTTTCCGCTTTCATCCGACACCACAAGGGTATTTTCACCAAGCGGGTTAACCACAAACTTTTCAACCTTTATCATAAATTAGCTGTTTACAATACCTTTTAACATAGGAACAAAAACAAAGGTTCCGTGTTTTTTCGACGAAAACTCATTTTCTGAAACCCGAACAATCTCGTACATCTCCTGTTTTGAGTCACTTCCAACAGGAACAACCAATTTTCCTCCTATCTTCAATTGCATTTTTAAATCTTCAGGAATATACGGAGCACCGGCTGTAACCAATATTTTATCGAAAGGCATCAGGTTAGGGAGTCCTTTGTAACCATCTCCCAAAAAGCAAGCTGGTGCATATCCGATCGATGGCAGAAACTTATGTACTTTCGTATACAACTCACGTTGCCTTTCAATGGTGAAAACTTTCGCTCCCATTTCGAGCAATACTGCAGCCTGGTAGCCCGATCCTGTTCCGATTTCCAGAATCTTATCGTTCTTTTTCACTTCGAGCAGACAGGTTTGAAACGCGACGGTATAAGGCTGAGAAATGGTTTGGCCGGCACCAATAGGGAAAGCCTGATCTTTGTAGGCAAAATTTATAAAACCACTTTCCATAAACAAATGGCGTGGCACTTTCCCGATGGCTTCAAGTACCTGTTCGTTTCGTATTCCTTTTATTTTCAATCCATCTACCAAACGTTTGCGTAAACCTTGATGGCGGGGAGTGTCGTTATACATTGTTATCATCAATAATGTGCAAAATTAATCGATTTAATATGTAATTTCCATTCTTACAGCCAATGAATATTAACATTTAACGTTGATAAATTAAAAGAACGTTATATCAATTCGTATGAAGTGGTATTTATATTTGTACCAGTAACCGTAAATTTTGCGCAATATGTTGAATGTCGGAATAATAGGAAACACAGAAATACTCGAACCCTTTGTTACAAACATTAAAAAAAATCCTGAAATTAATGTCATTGGTAAAGCGTCGGTTGGAAGAAGTGCCCAGTTAGACGGATTTCATTTTTCCATTCCCGAAATTAACCGCATAGAGCTTATTGAGCGTGCAGACATTATTCTTATGGATAATTCAACTCCTCTTCCGTTTAAACTAATGAGGGACATTATTAAAAAATCGAAACACATTTTTTGTGCCGAGTATCCCGAATTGAGCATTGATGAGTGTACCGAATTAAACAAACTTATAAACGAGTCGCAGTCGGTAGTGCAGGTTACAAACCCTTATCATTTCTCACCTGCCATTCAATGGGCAGGCAAAAATATCAGCACACCGGCGTTCATCGATTATTCGAATTTCGAGCGCGAAGCTGACGACTGCAAATCGTTATATCCTATGCTTTTAATGCTAATTGGCATAACAGGAATAAGCCCTAAAAAAGTGGGTGCAGTTACATTCCCGGGGTATAATAATTCGAAGTTTACCAATGTAAGGCTCGAATTTAGTGATGCATCGGTGGTTAACCTGAATTTTGGCTGCCTCGAATCGCTGAATGAATTCAAAGTGAGAATTTACACCGATAATCAGTTTGCTACGTTTAACTTCTCGAAAAACAATTTCCTCTGCGATAATCAACCCATTAACCTAAGCGAATACACTGCGGTTGATGAACTCAAAGTTTTTGTAGATATTATTCAGAAAAAAGCAAAAAAAGTATCGTGTCTGGAGGACTACCTGATAGCCATGCACGTGGCAAATAAAATAAACAAAAAGATTGCACAGTTTTCTATTCATTAAACCTGATTATTTATATGAGCTTTGCCGCAATATTTTAATTTTGTCGCCGTTTTAACAATGAATTGCAATTGTTGACAGACAAAACTTAACTAAAGGATGAATAAAAGCTGGCAGGTTTCCAAGTATTTATTTTTCGATTTTTGTGCAGCGGCTTTAGCCTGGGCGGCTTTTTTCGTATACAGAAAAGAAGTTATAGAGCCCCAGTTTTTTAATGGCTGGGATGTTCCTTTTGAACTGACACCCCGATTTTTTCTCGGCCTTATTTTTATTCCTTCTTTCTGGATTACATTATACTACATTACCGGTTTTTATAAGAATATTTACAGGCGTTCGAGACTTCTGGAACTCGGACAGACTTTTGCCACGTCGCTGGTGGGAGTTGTAGTTATTTTCTTTGCATTTATCCTCGACGACTGGATTGGCTCGTATAAAAATTACTACCAGTTATTCGGAACCCTTTTTGTTTTGCATTTTACATTAACCTATATTTTCCGGTTAATTCTTACTACCCAAACCATCCATAAAATCCACCACCGAAAAATTGGATTTAACACACTGATTATAGGCAGCAACGAAAAAGCACTAAAAGCATACAAAGAAATTTCGGATCAGGTGCGGCCGGCAGGAAATAAGTTTGTGGGTTTTGTTGATGTGGAAAACAAGAAAGAGAACGAACTGGCGAAATACCTCAACAACCTGGGACATCTGGAAGACATTGCCGATATTCTGGAGAAACACAATATTGAAGAGGTTATTCTTGCTCCCGACACGACAGAAAAAGATAAACTCAGCCAGATTCTCACCATTATAGAAAACCGCCAGGTTACAATCTGGGGAATTCCCGATTTATACGATTTGCTGTCGAGCATGGCTAAAACAAATACTATTTTCAGTAGCCCGCTCATAAAAATCAGTAACGGATTAATGCCCGGCTGGCAGGAAAATACCAAACGATTAATCGATGTATTATTTTCACTGATTGCCATCGTTTTGTTTTTACCCGTTTTTATAATACTTGCCATTATTATTAAAACAAGTTCCAAAGGCCCGATAATCTACAAACAGGAAAGAATAGGACGATTTGGAAAACCATTTTACATTTACAAACTCCGGAGTATGTATTCAGGTGCGGAGAACGGCACACCGGCACTTTCGTCGGAAGATGATTCAAGAATTACACCCATTGGCCGTTTTTTAAGAAAAACCCACCTTGATGAAATACCCCAGTTTTACAATGTAATTGTTGGGCATATGTCGCTGGTTGGACCGCGCCCCGAGCGGGAATTCTTTATTAAACAAATTGTTGAAAGAGCCCCGCACTACACACATTTGCACAAACTTCGTCCCGGAATCACATCCTGGGGGCAGGTAAAATATGGTTACGCATCAAACGTCGACGAAATGCTGGAACGACTAACATACGACATGATGTACCTGAAAAACATTTCATTATACATCGACTTCAAGATACTGATTTACACCATCATGGTAAGCATTAAAGGAAACGGTAAATAATCTTAAAATCACGTTTATTGTCATCCGGGCTTTCATCTTGCAAACAGGTTATTTTTTACTTGCAGTAGTATAATTAAAGGCAATTCTAACCAATCCCTTCTTCGCAGCGAAACTACATTCACAATAAAAACAAGGTTAAGTGGATTAAATCAATAAAACTTTCAGCACAACACTGTATTTTTCATTTCGCAAATCAACACCTAATACCTATATTTGAGCGTCCTGGCAAATTGGCTCATAATCATAATCAAGTTGTTGCATTAATAGCTTTTAAGATAAAACAATGGGCTTTTAACAGAAAACACAAAACTCTCTGATTATGGTCAGAGAACATAAATTTTTAAAACAGAGGTAGAAAGTCGGCACTGATGTTTAAATTAAAAACAGGTGTAATAGTAACGACAAAATGAAATTGTATTAAATAATTATTTTATGCGCCATAAGATATATCAGTTCTTTACCATAATTCTCTGTGCTTTCCCTGCACTTACCTACGCACAGCTACAAGAAAATAACATTATTTGCGAGGACGATTCTCTCATGATGCGAGGACAAAATAATTATTCATCAGGCTTTTTCAGAGATCGTTTGCTGCATAATTCGTTTGAAAGCTTCATTGACAATTATAACGATTTCATGATCTATCAAACCACTACTCATGGCGATTTTAACGTACCCGACCAAACCGTTACTTCAATACAAGGCAACTCCTACCGATGGAATAAATATTACATGAATGATTTTCGTATCGACGATCAGGTTCATCCGGGATCTTACCTGTATAACCAGGATTTATTCAGTACGTCGTTTACTATCGACCTTTATTCTTCAGCATTCGAGTTCACTTCCGACAAACATATTGGCAATTCGGCATTAATGAGGTATAATGTTGGCGGTGTAGGAGAATATACCAAAGCCACCGAATGGTTTTACAATACGTTTCACAACACAGCCCTTCAGGCCTATTTCTATCGCGACGACATGAAAAATAACCGCCGACATGTAAAAGGCGAAGGAGTGGTTATGTTAGACTACAATATAAAACACAAAGATCAAACCTTACACCAACATCTTTACCTTGATTTCGGGCAGCGTGAACTAATAAACTTTAATTATGACGCGCACCTCAGTACGTTTAACGAAAATTATGTAAGAGCCGAATTAACGGGTGATTTACCAATACGTAAAAACGGTTTCTTCGATGCACTAAAATATGCTGCCGCTTATTCTTTCCGCGACAAAATGAATAATGAATTTTATTACGAAGAAAACGAAACAGCCACTAACAACAGATACAGCACCTCTGTTTATGCGAATAAAATAAACGATGCTTATTCGCTCACAACCGGATTTACGTTTAACCTGCACAGCACAAAACACAACGACTTAAACTTCAGCAGAAACCACATGGATATCGACGGAGAATCTTTTGAACCATTTTCTCCTGATGCCAACACATTTGAATTCTCTCACAGCCTGAATTTTCATAAAAACCTGGCTCCTCATCTCACCTTAAATGCAGAAACATACAATAGCCTGATATACACCAATCCTACAACAAATCGTTTCACCAACAATATCTATTTTAAATCGCTGGTAAATCCGGAAGACGACAGCTGGGCTGACGAAAATAACCCGTTCTACAGATCATTGTATCATTACGAATGGGAAAGCAATAATTTCGCTACCGGATTATTAGAAAATTCTGTTGGGTTTAGCTACGAAAAAAGATTAACAAAAAACGTATTATTTCAATCCAATCTTAATGTTACACTCGACGGAATGCTCATAAGCGACAAGTCGATTGTCAGGCCCAACTGGGAAGGCGATATTTTTCTGAACTGGCATCCCGCTAAATTTTTCTCAATCGGGTTAAATGCTTCCCGAAAACGTGTACCGTTTCATTACGACATGGCCCGATACCTTTCGAACGATTACATGAATCGCGACATCTATTTCTGGAACGATATAAACCAGGATCAGGCCTACCAGGAAGGAGAAAAAGGAGACTTTTTCCAGTCGACAGGAGGCAAGTTTCGCCATTTGGACGACAACATCAGACAGCCGAGTTATTTTATTATCGACTTGCCCATTGTTGTTAAATTGGCAGAAAAACACGTATTCACCATCGAAACATCGTACCGGAAATATTACGGACAATGGCAAACCGAATTCGAAGGCAATGCCGAAGATTACGGATATTATGTCAGCACTCAAAATTTAGAGACCCAGGTTGATGCATTTCTTTTTAACAAAGGAAAAGAAGTTAACTATGTGATTAACTCTCACAAGCCAGAGGCAATGAATGTTGATCAAAACTTTGCATTCATTTCCAACCGTCCGTTTGCTTTGGTTAATGTTTGCAAATACAGTTATAACGGCGAAAAATTATTTCTTTCCGCTTCCTGGGTTTCACAGCTTATGATTAATGCAACCAACTTAGGAAATTCGCCACAGGAAAATAATATTGAATTCTATTCTGACCTGGGAGCAAATCCGAATACTCACATCAACCAGTTAGGACGCCCTCAGCAAGACCGTGGTTATATTGCGCGCTTGCTTTTCGGCTACAAATTCAACGAACACTGGAAAACTTCCTTTTTGTTTAAATTCGTTGACGGTCAGCCATTTTCACGATACAACACTGAATTAGTTACCGATGCAAACGGCAATTCACAGATGGCAACCTGGCGCTATGAACCAAACAGCATCTCGCCGCTTTATGAGAATTGGGGAAAACGTGAACATATGGGATTCAACAGCGAGTTACGCGTTGCTTACACTGCATTCATAAAAAATGCGAAGGTTGAGTTTAACGTGGCTTCATACAATTTAATTGATTTTGCCTACCAAATAACCGCTAATAGTTTTAATGTACCCACCGACGACGAGCAAAGCTCCATAGAAATTTGTGCTCCGAGAGGATTAATGTTTACTACAAAAATTTCGTTTTAAACGGGGATTTTATTAAAGAGCCGGTTGTTTTTATCCGAATTTCAGTACGCACCCGGAAACAAAAAAGACAAAAGCGTCACTGTGTACACAGGAAACTTTTGTCTTTTATATACCTCGATTCTCAATCGCGGTGCGTTTTAACTATCAGGTATTATTAATCCGAATCCGTTCAGCACTCTTATGCTGATTGTTTAACTACCTGAACCTCGGCTTGTAATTTTACATCTTCACTAACCAGCACTCCGCCACTTTCAAGGGCAGCATTCCAGTTTAAGCCCCAGTCTTTCCGGTTAATTTTTCCTTCAAGCGAAAAACCGGCCTTTTCATTTCCCCAGGGATCTTTGTTGGTGCCTCCAAACTCAACGTCGAGGGCCACTTCTTTTGATACTCCTTTAATGGTGAGCAAACCAACGAGTTTGTACTCATCGTCGTCCACTTTTTGAAATGAGGTGCTTTCGAAAGTCATTGCATTGTGATTTTCAACGTCAAAGAAATCGGCACTTTTCAGGTGATTATCACGGTCGGTGTTATTGGTAAAAACAGAGTCAGTGTCGATGCTCACATTTATCTTCGACGACTCAAAATCTTCTCCTTCCACCGTTACATTAAAATTTTTAAACTCACCTTTTACATTCGAAATCATCAGGTGTTTTACTTTAAAAGTAATCTCGCTGTGTGTTGGATCAAGTACCCAAACTATTTTTTCTGTTGCCATTATTTAAATTTTTTATGGTTTAACATTCTTCTTAATTACCCGGCATTGTTACTTTTTTGTGCCGTGTCAATAAGCAACTAAGAAAATAAGATATTAAAATCTTTATACAAAGATAAGGACTACACTCCCCCGGAAAAAATAAACTAGTTTAAGAAATGAAAGATTTGAAGAAGAGGGTGTTTGGGATTTGTTTTGATAACGATAACTGGATGTTATGCACTAGTCTACGGGATATCTTCCTACCAACAGGCAGGGAAAAATAGGAGGAAAGTGGTGTTCAGGGTTCCCGGTCCCTAGCAATATGCCCTGTATTATAGCCAGTGCTTTCTATTTTTCTATTTTGAAAAGCTTATTATCTTCTGATAATTGTAAAATGAAGTATTCCTCTTTGTTTAATTCTGCTGGTAATTTGTCTCTTAAAATTGATGCAACAAATTGAATGTCATTTTCATTTACAAGGTTTGCGATTTTTACAAGTTGATTGTCATGCATCAACTCTTTTTTGTCATTTAAAATAAAATGCATACAAGGAATATTTTCTTCATCTGCGAAGAAAGTGTATGCTATATCAAAACATGAAATTTCACCTTGTTTTTTGCCAGAACTAAAATTTGTATTAAAAGCACTAAACTTATATAGTTGCTGTCCCTTTCTATTTCTTACTTTGTCATATTTTAAAGCATACTTTTCGTTATAAAGAAGTTCAGAAATAGATGCAAAATGCTTATTAAATTTATTCAACTGAAGTTTAATTGTCGCTTCAAAATCTTCAGAAAATAGTTCTTCATCAATTGATTTTAAAGTCTCATTATAAGATTTTAAATTACTCTCAACTTCGTTTAGTTGATTTATAATATTCTCATATTCCCCTTTTAATCTATATTTTTCATTCAACTCACCAATTAAGATTTCAAGTTCTTCAAAAGAGTCACTTTTTGAAATTACCAGGGACAGTTCTGATTCTTCCAATAAAAGCAATTTTAATTGACGATTTAGTTTTTGTATTCTATCTTGAATAGAAGGTAATTCATTTGAAATAAATTTTTTCTTTTCAGAAATCATTTTGTTGTGATATTCAACCATACTTTCAAATGATTTTTGAAGTTCTCCTAATATGCTATTGGCTTGAAGATAAATTTGTCTGAGTTGCTCAAAGTCAATATTTGAACTTGATTCTTCTAATTCAGATAAAGTCTCTTCGATTATTTCTTTTCTAATATTTAGTTTACCTATCTCGGAACTAAGTTTATTAATTCGGTATTTTATTTGATTTAAAGAATCAAGGTCTGCCTCAAAATTTTCGTTGAGATTTAAATTTGATTTTCTGAGATTTAATTCTTCTATATCATCGTTAATCAAAGATAAAGTCGCTTCAAAAGCTGATTTTGTTTGAACTTTCTCTAATCTAGTTTTAAAGGTATCTTCTTGTCTTATTTTTTCAATTAATTCTTGTTTTTCGTTTCCCTTGTCAAATTCGCACCCTAGTAAAAACAAATATAAAGTTTCATATTCAGCATCAGAAGTATATACATCAAGCGTTTTAAGAGTATTATTTATACTTAAATCTTTGTAACGTATATTGTGGGAAATGATTTGTCTTAAAGTAGGTTTCTCTGCCAGATGTTCCGGAAATAATAATTCTTTTAAACTTGGTTCAAATTCATTTTCTAAAAGCTGTTTTCCATTTACTCTTCTGATAACTTCACTCTTTGAACTAAGGAAATTTCTTTCAATTATTATTTCTTCTGCATTATCGTCGTCAATATTTGAGGTTAAACATAGAGAGACTAATATTTCTTCATCAATTAAATAATTTTTTACAAGTGCGTAGACTTCTTTTTTGTTTTCTGGGTCTTCCCAAATATTTTTTTTATCTGCACCAAAACAAAAATCAATAAGTTTTAATACTGTAGTTTTTCCAACACTATTGCCTGTTATTTTATCCTCGCTATTATCGACAATTAAATTAATTCCTTTTCTAAATTCGATTTCTCGAATTACAGAAGCTCCTTTTGTTATGGTAAGTGATTTTATAAACATAGTTCAACTCTCCCTTCTTTTACTTCTGCAATATTTGCTATGTAAAACCAGTCTAAACACAATAGAAATACACTAAAAGCCAAATTTTTTGTCAGCTTTACTTCTTGATATAAAGATAAAATATCGATTCCATTGTTTTTTTGAAGAACTTGTAAAACAAGTGCCCCATTATAATAAATGCAATTTTCGGGATGTATATTATCTGGAAGCAACATAATTATATTTTTCAGGATTTTCAAAAATTTTACAGCGGATAAATGCATCGACGACTAAAATATCAATGCATAATTCTAGTTCGTCAATTGGGATTTCTTTAAAATTTGAGCTCTTTAGTACTTTGTTCTTAACATTTTCTATGACAGAAGCGAATATTAGTTCCGAATCACCTAGGTGTTTTAGGGTCAAATATTCACGTCGAATTGAACGTAAAACAGAATAGCTTTTATTCTTCCCTTGTAAATCGAATTCAGTATATTTTTCATCCACTTTTTTATAAAAAATACAATATTCGTCAATTATTGTTTTGGACTTCTGCAATTCATTAAATACAATTTTTCTTTCTATTTCAAAACTATTTACTGATTCATCTTGTGCAGAATCATCCCAATTTTCTTGGGACAAAATATTAATGACAGAAGCCAAATTAGAATCTAATTTTACGATATCAACATCGTTTCCCAGCTCATCTTTAATGAAGCTATATATTTCTTTCTGTTCGTTAGTCTTTTTTATTAAAATATCATTCAAAATCGAGACTATATCATAAATGTCAGATACAGGTGTAAATGAAACAGAGAAAGGATTATTAAATGAATTATTTCTCAATTTAGATGCATCTTTCGATATTGAAATAAATTTGAAAGAGTAATTTTTATAATCTTCTAAAATCGGTTTGTTTAATGCAGACTCTACTTTTTGCTTTGTGCAGGTTGCTGAGACTTGAATAAAAATTTTATTTGTATGGTCAATCAGGTCAATTGCCTCAACATTTTGAAGCTTAGTATTTAAGTTTTCAAGTTTGTATGCGTAAAGCAAATTAAATAAGTGTAAATAGAAATTTTCCGAGTGCAAATGAACATCAAGAAGGTTAAGTTTTCCCTTTGTTTCAATCCTTCTGGCAAGAACATGTAGTTTATCTTCTATATAATCAAAATAGCGGGTTCTATTCATTCTTTTGATGTTTTAACAAAAATAATTATTTAATCCTCAACAATTATTTTTTTTTCTTTTTTCAGCATTGGCCACAACGTTTATATAATCCAAAACATTGGAGTATTTCTCTATTATCATTTTGAGTATAAACCAACTTTTTGCTTGACATTTATGTGCGGATGCGAATTCAACGGTTTAAAAGTTTAACATCGTTAAAGGTAAATAATATTCTGTAAAAAAGAATATCTACTGTTTGCCGAAATCTGACACTTATCATAAATGCCGCAGATTTCTTATTTCTTAATTTAAATCATCCTTTAATTCATAACGAATAGACTGCAAGCGATTCTTAACATCCGATTAGATGCGTATATTTGGGAAACACTGTGTGATCGCTTATGTCTACAAAAAAACGTATTCTTAATATTTTATTCTGGTCGGTGGTTTCGGCGGCATTTATCGGCCCGGGAACCATTACCACAGCTGCCAAATCGGGCGCTTCGTTTGGAACCGGCTTGTTGTGGGCCCTACTTTTTTCAACGCTTGCCTGCCTGCTTTTACAGGAAGCTGCGGCTCGTTTAACCATTGTTTCGGGTAAAAACCTGGGGCAGGCTATTGTTCATCAGTTCGAAAAAAGCAAGGCAAAACTGGGAGTTCTCATCCTTGTTTTGGGAGCCATCGTTCTCGGAGCAGCAGCCTACGAAATGGGCAACCTGCTGGGCGCCGTTGCCGGATTCCGGCTTTTATTCGATATTTCGTCGCAAATTCTGGTGCTTGTTATCGGCATTGTTGCGGCCATTATTCTGAATATCCCATCCCTAAAAATTATCTCCACCATCATGGGTTTTGTGGTGGTTTTAATGGGCATCGGTTTTCTGATAGTCGCCATCCTGGTAAAACCGGTTTTAACCGAAATTTTAAAAGGTGCACTTGTTCCTTCCATTCCCTCATCGGGGCAGGAAGGTGTGCTGGTTTTGGGTTTAATCGGAACTACAATTGTTCCCTACAACCTGTTTCTTGGCTCGGGAATTTCGAATAAAAACCAGGCCGTTAGTGAAATGCATTTCGGCCTTGCAGTTGCCGTTTTACTGGGCGGTTTATTTTCGATGGCAGTGCTCATTGTAGGTACTTCGGTCGTCACTGAATTTTCTTTCGAACAACTTTCGCTGGCCCTTCAGGAAAAAATTGGCCCTTCAGGAAAATATTTACTTGGATTTGGGTTGTTTGCCGCCGGATTTACGTCGTCGGTTACAGCTCCGCTGGCTGCCGCCATCACCTTAAAAAGTTTATTCGGGAATAAAAATCCGGAAAAATGGGAACCCAAATCCCTTTGGTTTAAATCGGGTTGGATATTCGTTTTACTCATCGGAATGGGCTTTGCACTGGGCAACGTAAAACCAATTCCTGCAATAATCCTGGCACAGGCTTTAAACGGCTTTTTGCTTCCGTTTGTCAGCATCTTTTTATTTATCGTAATCAACAACAAAACAATAATCCGGCAGGAGTCAAATCCGAACGTTCTCAATATTTTAATGATGCTTGTTATTTTTATAACACTCATTCTGGGATTGAACAGCGCCACAAAAGCATTTTTTGCCACGTTTATGCCGGCGGCCACTGTTGGAAACGGTGTACTGATTGGAATTGCAGCAGTGAGTGCCATTATTTCGGTTATGGTTTGGATGAATGGGAAAAAGAAGAACTAAAAAATGACTTCAATTTGAAAAGATTATCATATTAGTTTTGGGAAGTATTGGTTGGCGGCAAGGCCGCCAACCAATACTTCCGTTATTCCAAAAAATTATATCAAAGTCATTGCGAACAAAGTGAAGCAATCTTCATTAAAATTGAAAGACAGAAGTCATAAACAAGAAGATGATTAAAAAGAATTAAAATGTCAAATAAATATTTTCAACTCTTTATTGATACGGGTGGTACCTTCACCGATTGTATCGGATCGGATGAAACCGGGAAACAATACCGGCAAAAAGTACTTAGCAGCAGCAGTCTGCGAAGCACTATAAAAAAAGTGATTTCAGGAAGTGAATTCGAATGCGCTGATAACTGGAACCTGAACCGCGATGTGTTAAAAGGGTTCGCTTTTCGTTTACTGGGTTCTGATTACGAAGAGATTAGTATTGAATATTTTGATCCGGAAAATAAAATCATTCAACTGAACCAGACCGTTTTAACACCGGAAACAGAAGGGAAGAACTTTGAAATTACTAGTCACGAAGAAGCACCCGTGTTGGGTGCCCGGCTGATCACTCAAACAGCCCTTCACGAAACCTTTCCCGATTTGCAACTGAAACTGGGTTCCACAAAAGGAACCAACGCCTTGCTCGAAAACAAGGGTGCCAAAACACTGTTTGTAGTTACCAAAGGTTTTGCCGATTTACTGAAAATCGGCAACCAGGCACGCCCTGATATTTTTGCTCTCAACGTAATAAAAGCCAAACAGATTACGCACCGGATTATTGAAATCGATGAACGGATCGATGCCAAAGGAGAGGTTCTGAAAACAATCAACATTGATAAATTAGAAGCCGACCTTGCGACCATCGACAAAACAGAAATTGAGTCGGTAGCCATTACTTTGATGAATTCGTACCTCAATCCGGAGCACGAAAAACAGCTTGCCGATTTTTTCATCAGCGAAGGCTTTCATTTTGTGTCCACTTCCACGGGACTTTCTCCTTTAATTAAAATATTAAACCGCGCCGAAACAACGGTGGTTAATGCCTACCTCTCCCCCATCATTCACAACTATGTGAACGGGATTATAAAACGTATCGGCAAGCAGTCGTTCCAGATTATGACCAGTGCCGGTGGACTGGTTTCGGCTACTAATTTTCATCCCAAAGATAGTTTGCTCAGCGGACCTGCCGGTGGCGTTGTGGGAGCAAAAAAGATTGGCAAACAAAACGGATATTCCAAACTCATTACCTTCGACATGGGAGGTACCAGCACCGATGTTTCGCGTATTGACGGAGAATTTGATTACCGCTACGAATTGCAGGTTGGCGATGCCAAAATCAACAGCCCGGCCATTGCCATTGAAACCGTTGCTGCAGGCGGAGGTTCCATTTGCGGTTTCGACGGGTATAAACTTTTTGTTGGTCCCGAAAGTGCAGGTGCTTTCCCCGGACCGGCATGTTACGGAGCCGGCGGCCCGCTTACCATTACCGATGTCAACCTGCTACTGAACCGGCTCGATACCAGCCAGTTTGGAATACCGGTTTTTAAACAGGCTGCCGAAAAACGTTTGGAAGAACTGATTGTTGAGATTGAAAAACAAAGCGGCGAAAAACAATCGGCCGAAATCATATTGAAAGGATTCATCGATATTGCCAACGAGATTATGGCCGGTGCCATCCGAAAAATTTCCATTTCAAAAGGATACAGTCCGAAAGACTTTGCCCTGGTCGCTTTCGGAGGAGCCGGAGGTTTGCATGCCTGCGATATTGCCGAGATTTTAAATATCGACACAATTCTTTTACCTGAAGATGCAGGTCTGCTCAGTGCTTACGGAATTGGCAATGCCGCCGTTGAACGTTTTGCAGAGAAACAGGTGCTTCAGAACTTCAATAAGGTACAACAACAGTTGGATTCGTGGTTTTTGGAGATTGAAAATGAAGCGTCCGAAAAACTGGAAACGGAAGGTTTTAAAAAAGGCGATATTCACATTCGTCAGCGTATGGTTTTTCTTCGGTTTAAAGGACAGGATTCGAGCCTGGAACTTCATTATTCTGATGCAGAGCAACTCATCACCGATTTTCACGAGCAATATTTAAAATTGTACGGACACCGTGTTAGTAACCGTGAAATTGAGGTGGAAGCCATGCGTGTTATTGCATCTGTTGACCAGACAAAAGTGTACGATTCGGAAAATACGATTCAAAAATACATTCCATCGGCATCGCAGTTGATGGGAAACAATACGCCGGTTTATATTCGAGGCGATTTAAACAAAGGCGCCACCTTTGAAGGCCCGGCACTTTTCCCCGATAATTTCTCAACCACTTACGTTAAAAAAGGCTGGACGCTGGAAATGGAGCACGAAGGAACGGCCATTTTAAAATGCGACCGCGAAAAAACGGAAGTCACAAAAGAGCAAACCCGGCAAACCGAGCTGGAACTGTTTACCAACCGATTTATGTCCATTGCCGAAAATATGGGGGCTTTGTTGCAACGCACCTCGCTGTCGGTAAACATTAAGGAGCGCCTCGATTTTTCGTGTGCTTTGCTCGATGCTGAAGGACGTTTGGTTGCCAATGCACCCCACATTCCGGTACACCTGGGTGGGCTGGGCGTTTGTGTGCAAACACTGCTCAAACATTTCGAATTTAAGGAAGGCGACTCGGTAGTTACCAACCACCCTAAATACGGCGGTTCTCACCTACCAGATGTAACAGTCGTTACGCCTGTTTTTTACGAGGGAACTCGCGTTGGTTTTGTAGTAAATCGGGCGCACCACTCCGAAATTGGGGGAATCAGCCCCGGTTCCATGCCGCCCAATGCCAAAAATCTGGAAGAAGAGGGTGTTACCATTTCGCCATTTTATTTGGTAAAAGAAGGAGAGATAAATTGGGAAGGAATGCGCGAAATTCTTACAAATGCAAAATACCCTTCACGCTCGGTTGAAGAAAACCTGGCCGATTTAAATGCGGCTTTGGCGGCCAACAAAAATGGTGCTGATGCGCTAATCAACCTGGTAGAAATATACGGACAGGAAACGGTTCAAACGTATCTTGATTTACTGCGCGAACATGCCTCGATGAAAATGACAGCGACGCTTCAAAAATTTGAAGATGGAATATATGAAGCTACCGAATTTCTGGATGATGGCTCGCCCCTGAAAGTGCAAATTGAACTGAAAAATGGTAAGTGTAACATTAATTTTACTGGAAGTTCACCGGTTCATCCGGGAAATATGAATGCCACCGAAGCCATTGTAAAAAGTGTAAGTATATACGTACTTCGGTTATTGCTGAACGAACCCATTCCACTTAATGATGGTTTGCTGGAGCCTGTAAAATTCGTTTTACCAAATGGGTTGCTCAATCCTGTTTTCGATAACGATCCGGCGAAATGCCCGGCGGTGGTTGGCGGGAATGTGGAAATTAGTCAGCGCTTAACCGATACTTTGTTAAAAGCCTTTGGTGTAGTGGCAGCCAGCCAGGGAACCATGAATAACACCTTGTTTGGCAACGATCATTTTGGCTATTACGAAACCATTTGCGGAGGTTGTGGTGCCGGTCCGGATTTTAATGGGGCCAGCGCTGTGCATAACCACATGACCAACACGCGCATTACTGATCCGGAAATTATGGAACACCGCTACCCGGTTCGTTTGGAAGAATTCAGTATTCGCACAAACTCAGGGGGACAAGGAAAATATCACGGCGGAGACGGAATAAAACGAATCATTTCGTTCCTTGAACCCGTCAACCTTTCAGTACTCTCGCAACGAAGAAAAAGCGGACCGTTCGGATTGAACGGAGGAAACGATGGAAAACCCGGTTATCAAAAAGTAGTGCGTAAAAATGGAGAAGAAATTCTGTTGGATTCCATTCAAAATATAAATAGTGAAGAGGGAGACTGTTTTATAATTGAAACACCCGGAGGCGGAGGTTTTGGAGAGGAGTAGTCATTGGGCAATTGTCATTGGTTAATACGCTGGCGCGTAATTTTACATGAAATCCGCAAGACTTTTTTTTCACACAGATTACGCTGATTTTCGTCCGCCTTATTAACAAAAGGTTTTCTGCGCAAATCTCTGAAATCTGCGTGGTCTATAATTTTCTTACGAAATCAAGGGTGCAGGTTTTTCATGCGGAAACAAATTTCAAATTTGTGCCAGCGAGTTGTTGAGGTAACAACAAGTTCCTATTATATTGATTATTTTACATAAATTGGTACCTTTAGAACTCAACAATTAACCTTAACAATGACACGTTTTTTCTTATCCATTCTACTTTGTTTTATTTTTTACGGTTTAGCTGCACAGGAAAATTCATACTTTACTATTGGTATCGGACACCCTGTATTTACAGGAATTAAAATCAACGATAAATCACATTATGATTACAGCATTAACAAAGGGAGTTACAACCTCTTCCTGGAAAAGGAAATTAAAGTCCTGAAAGAAGATCCTCTGCTACGCCTTACTCCGGGTCTGGATTATGTCAGGATAAAAGAATCGTATGAAAATGAATCATTAGGCGGAGGAGGTGAAGCAAACTATAAACACCAGGCATTTAGTACCTATCTAAAGCTCATTTATAAAATCGACTGCCAACCCAACATAGTAACTGATTATTATTTTGGCATACATACAGGCTATTATATCTATTCTAACACTACCGGTTCAAAATCTTCATGGCAACTTAATCCTGAAGGTGGCACCTACTCAAATCATGAAGAGATTGATAAAAGTGGCAAAGATTTTTTCCATTCAACCTACATCGGAATAATAGGAGGTTTCCGGCCATTGGGTGATACGAAAAGCTTTTTACAACCCAATATCGAACTGGCATTTTATCCTTCTTTTGCCACACTCAACTCGTATTATTACAACGATGAAAAACAGAAAAATATGTTACAAATTACCATTAGTGTAGGAATTGGGAATAAAACAAAGGTGATGTAAGAAGTGAACCGTCACTTCAAATCACATAAGTGCTGCCAAACAATTTCACTTAAAATCTGCAGCAGCCGGGATTCAGTAATTTTTTCTACTTTTACTTGAAACTAAACCGGTAAAAGATGAAAAAATCTATCCTGTACTTTATTGCACTTTTTGTGTTTCACAACTTTCTATTCGCCCAAAAACCGCCCAGCGGAAATCCTGCTGATTTCAAGGTAAAAACCTGTCTGCATTCGGTGAGTTATGCCGGAGTGTGGAGAGGACAGGCTCAGTTAAGTGTTGACGAGTTTCTGGAAAAAGCCAAAGAACTGGGTTACGAAGGAGTGATGTTGGTTGCCAAACGTCCACATGTTTCGCCACACGATTACGACAAAGCTGCCCGCGCCCGGTTGAAAGCGAAAATCAACTCGCTGGGATTAACACTGGTAGCCCTGGCCGGGTATACCGATTTTACTGCCGGCATCGATAAACCCGGTATTCCCAATTCTGAAATACAGGCAGCCTGGGTAGGCGAACTGGCAGAATTGGCAGAAGATCTGGGCACCAACATGGTACGCATATTTACCGGATACGAACGTCCCGGAATTCCATACGACAAACAATACGCGGAAGTATTGAACGGCTTAAAAATGGCAGGCAAACTGGCGGCAGAACATGGTGTTACCCTGGTGGTTCAAAATCACCACGACATTGCCTTACACCACGATGCCATGTACTGGTTACTAAAAGAAGTAAACATGCCCAATGTAATGGCGGGCTGGGATGCGTGGTCGCCCACTTTGGAAGGGCTTTCTTCGGAAGAACTCCGCGAATCCATTTTAAAAATGAAACCCTTTATTGTAAACACCATTGCTGCCGATTACCAGGCTCATCCACGATACAGTTATGTAAATCACCTCACCAACTATAAAGCCGAACAACCGGCTATGCGTGCCATGCCCATGGGACAGGGATTTCTCGATTATAAAACATGGTTTAACACCCTGAAAGAAATCGGCTACCAGGGTTGGGTGGTGTACGAAATGTGTGAAGTTCTCGACGGCGGCGGTTCCATTGAAAACTTGGATAAAACAGCGAAAATATTTTTGGAGTACATGAAACAGTTTGAATAAAACTATTTACCTGAAAATAAATTCTATTTGAGGACACAGATCGTATTCTTTTAAACTTATATCAAGTCGGTGAAAATTTATCGTTTGTAAATTATACTCATTCTGATATCTTTGAAACCGCATAAGGAAATTTTAATTCTATGGAGACACCATTTCTGGCGTTAATTATTCTTTTTATAATCACACCGATTATTGTTCTTTACCTTGAAGGTCGCTTTTCAATTCTAAAAAAAATTGGCGCCGTTCTCATTTGTTATGGTGTCGGACTAATCATCGGCAATATGGACGTTTTACCGGAGGGTGCAGAAAAATACCAGAATACACTTACGGAAATTACTATCCCACTGGCACTTCCACTGATTTTATTCTCACTTGATGTGAAGTCGTGGTTCAAAATGGCTCGCTCGGCATTCTGGGCATTATTAACCGGTCTGATTTCGGTTATTTCAGTTATTATAATTGGCTACTTTATTTTCAGGGGAGATTTGGAAAACATCTGGCAGGTAGCGGGTATGCTGGTTGGCGTTTATACGGGTGGCACACCCAATATGGCAGCCATGAAAACCGCACTGGATGTTTCACAGGAACTGTATATTATGACCCACACATACGATTTAACACTTGGTGCTATTTACCTTGTTTTTATTCTATCTGTCGGTCAAAAGGTTTTCCTATGGTTTCTCCCTCCCTATAAACCGGTAGAAGTAAATAATTCACAAAATTCTGATATCGATACAGAAGAAGATTTCGAGTCGTATTCAGGCATATTCAAAAAAGACACCTTAATTCCACTCATCGGCGCTTTTGGATTATCTGTGGCTATATTGGGAATAAGTTATGCCATAAGCTTGTTGCTCCCGAAAGATTATTCTACAGCCGCAATCATTTTACTGATAACAACTTTCGGTATCGCATTTTCTTTTGTTCCTAAAATCAAAAGGATAAAAAAGACCTTCCAGTTGGGCATGTATCTTATCTTGATATTTTCTTTAACAGTCGCGTCAATGGCTGATATCAGCAGGCTTTCCAACATTTCATTTTCATTGTTTTATTATGTTGCCCTGGCCGTTTACGGTTCGCATGTCATACATATATTGTTAGCGCGAATTTTTAAGATTGATGCCGATACGGTTATTATCTCAACCAGTGCACTAATTTGTTCCCCACCCTTTGTTCCGGTGGTGGCCGGTGCACTGAAAAACCGACAAATAATTATAACTGGATTAGTGGTTGGCATTGCCGGTTATGCTATAGGAAATTACCTGGGAGTATTAGTAGCTTATCTTTTAAAATAAGTACTGTTAATAACTTTCCTGCCAAACATAAAAAACGCAAAAAACAACACGATAAATCATTAAACAACAAACGGCTAAAAAGTCCACACTTAATAAATCTATTGTTAAATACAAGATCGCCTAACATTTTTTACAAACAGCACCATCAAAATCAGCAAGTTGCTGAATTTTGTTCAGTTTTTTTGAAAGAAATTTAAGCCTAAAATCCAAAAAAAATCAGAATCCCACTTGAAATTTCAAAAAAATATTTTAGGTATTTTGTTCTCCAATTGATGAAGATAAGGGACGTACTTCAAAATCATTGAAAATACATATATCAGAGAAACGATACTCTATCGGAATTATTGTATCGATTCTATTGTTATAAACACAACTATAATTAAACCAAATTGAAAAAAAAACAGCATTCAATATATTCCACTATTCAGAATTGAGCTGATAAAACAGGACAATATGAGACGCAATTTTTACAGAATCTTAAATGCCATTGAGCAAAAGCTGTGGGTATATACCCTATCTATCTTTATCACAGCCATCTTAACTTTATCTTTTAATGGCATATCAAATGCACAATCGTTTATAACCGACGATGGCCCTACAGCTATTTGTGGGGGAGAAAGTACCGCAATTCAGGTAATAATAAATGCAGGTACCGGTCCATACATCGTTGAATATTCAGACGGTTCAACAACACATACTGTTAATAATTACACCAGTGTCAGCGATCCTGACGATCCTAACTATGGTGGCGATCCAATTACGGTTTCACCAATAAGTACAACAATATATTCTTTGGTTGCAGTATATTCTACTTCAGCCCCATCAATCCCGCTACCTATTAGCTCAGCAACAGTATCAATTACTGTAAACCCAATGCCAACGAATATTCTCGGAGAAATAAATCCTGAGGGTCCAGTTTGCCCGGGCGATTCCTTTACAATATCTGCATCAGCTACCGATGGCGATACTTATGAACTTTGGAATGAAGGCAATTCCTCGAAAATTGCTGACCTTCCTTATAAAACTGCCATAAGCGGCACAAGCAATTACACCATACGCGCTATTAGCAGTTTTGGATGTACCTCATCAGCTGCATATTCTGTTTTGGTTGAAAGCACACCTCCTGAAATTACCTGCCCCGAGAATAAAATTCTTCATCCTGCGTCTGGTGAATGTTCGGTTTCAATTCCTGATTATACTGACAGCATTACGATAAGCGATAATTGCTCTGACATAGTAGATATCACCATAATACAAAGTCCTGAGGCCGGAAGTCCATTAGTTGGACATGGCGACTTTGAAACGATCACTATAAAAGCTATCGATGAGGCGGGCAACTCCGATTCTTGCAGTTTTACAGTTACTCTTGTTGATATTGAAAATCCGGTAATAGAAAATCTGCCTTCAAATAGTATAGAAGATTCGGACAATGGAGTATGTGGAGCCAGCATATCATGGGTCGAGCCATCAGTTTCTGATCACTCTTGTACAGGAGCCAGTATTTCACAAACCTCAGGTCTGGCTAACGGAAGTATTTTCCCTATTGGAACTTCAACAGTTATTTATACTGCCACCGATGCAGCCGGAAACACAAGTGTTGACAGTTTCACCGTGCAGGTTAACGATGTGGAAGATCCTGCCATAAATCTACCCGCCAATATTAGCGTTGGCACCGACACCGACAGTTGCAATGCAGTGGTTACTTTTACCGAACCAACAACCACTGATAATTGTACAGGAGCAAGTATTCTTCAAACTGCAGGTCTGCCATCCAACTCGATATTTCCGATCGGAACAACGACCAATATCTATGAAGCCACTGATGCTTCGGGTAATACAACACTTGATAGTTTTATCGTAACAGTATATGATGATCAAAAACCGGATATTATCGGATGTCCTTCCAATATCAGCCAGGATAACGATACAGACGCATGTGGAGCAATTGTAAACTGGACAGAACCAACTGCTACCGACAATTGTGATGGTGACCTTGCGGGCTATTTGTCGCGATCGCATGCTCCGGGCGATTTCTTCCCGGTAGGAACAACAACAGTTTCTTATGTATTTGAAGATGCTACCGGAAACCAGGAAACCTGTTCGTTCGATGTAATTATTTCAGATACACAGGTTCCGCAGATTTCCTGTAACGAAAATATTACGACCACTGCAGATGAAGGAGAAAATTATGCTACAGTTATTTATACTGCTCCCGAGGGTTCCGATAACTGCGAAGGCGAAACAATAGTTCAGACAGAAGGTCTGGCAAGCGGATCGCAATTCCCTGAAGGTATCACAGTGAATACTTTTGTGGTAACTGATGTCGCCGGAAATACCGACACCTGTAGTTTCACAGTCTCTGTCAGCGACGGAGAAGCCCCGGTAATCAGCAATTGCCCAGGCAACATTTCGCAAAATAACGACACCTTAATTTGCGGAGCAATCATTACCTGGGAAGAACCTTCCGTTACCGACAATGCCACTCCAACAGGAGACCTTATTATCAATAAATCACATTCATCGGGAGACTTATTCCCAGTTGGTACAACAACAGTAATTTATACTGCAACCGATGAAAACGACAACGTAAGTGACACTTGCTCTTTTACTGTAACCGTTACCGACACTGAGAAACCGGTTATTAGCGGATGCCCCGAAAGTATCAGCAGAACCAGCAGTGCAGGACTATGTACGGCAACTGTTTCATGGACAGAACCAACTGCTACTGATAATTGTACGGAACCGGGTTTGCTGGTACGAACCAGATCGCATGCACCGGGAGCTACATTTCAGTCGGGGACAACAACCGTATGGTATGTTTTTACTGACGAAGCCGGCAACAAGAGTGATACCTGTTCGTTCGATGTAATTGTTACCGACGACCAAAAGCCACTCATATCGAATTGCCCCGATGATATTACAATTAAGACAGCATCCGATACCTGCGGAGCGTTTGTGAGCTGGACCGAACCTACAGCAAACGATAACTGTAGCGGAACCATCAACTGGACCAAATCAGCAGAACCCGGTGAATTCTTCCCTGCCGGAACAACCACTGTTACTTATATTGCTACCGACGAAGCCGGAAATGCAAGTAATGCATGTGCCTTTAATATTACCGTTATCGACAGTATTAATCCCGTTGCCTCGTGTCAGGCTTTTACTGCCTACATTGGAGCAAATGGTCTGGCATCAATATCTGCAGCTGATATCAATAATGGATCCTCTGATAATTGTACCGATAATGAAGATTTAATTATATCGATCGACAAATCAAACTTTAGCTGTTCCGATATTGGCGATGCTGCAGTTACATTAACCGTAAAAGATGCATCAGGAAACAAAAGCACCTGTGTTGCAACAGTAACGGTGGCCGACACCATTAAACCAATCATTACTGCCACATCAGGAACAACCAATAAAACGGTAAACACCACCGACGAACAAAATTATTACGAAGTGAATGGATCAGAATTCGATCCTATTGTTACCGACAACTGTTCAGGAAGCATTACATTAAACTATACCATTAGTGGTGCCACCGAACTCTCCGGAACAGAATCATTGGCCGATGTCCATTTAAATAATGGAGTAAATACCATTTTGTGGACAGCAACCGATGCAAATGATAACACCACTGAAACACCACTGACATTTACCATAACCGTAGACGACAACGAAGCCCCGGTTATATCATCTATCTCGAACCAAACGAGGGCTACAAATACCTTATGTACTTACACTACTATCGGTACTGAGTTTGACGTTATAGCCACCGACAACAGTGGCACGGTAACTCTCACCTACAAAATAAATGATGACACCCCGGTTGAAAGTAATACTCTTGAAGGAGTTCAATTCAACATTGGCATAAACCGCGTAGTCTGGACCGCCAGCGATGGTATAAATACAAGTACTCGTTCTTTCAGGGTTACAGTGAGCGATGAAGAAGCTCCTACTATTACCGCCATGGACGATATCCTGCAAAATATCGACGATAGTGTTTGTACGGCACATGTAACATGGGATGTACCCGAATATAATGACAACTGCGGAGTCATATCATTCACCCAAATATCCGGACCGTTAAGCGGCAGCGACTTCCCCATTGGTGTAACAACCATTACCTTTAAAGCGACCGACGCAGCCGGTCTTTCTACCACCGAAAGTTTTACCATTACCGTTTACGACAGTATTCCTCCAGAAATTACCTGCCCGGCAGGTAGCACAGCAGAAGTTCCTTTTGAAAGGGATGCTGAAACCGGGGTATGTTTTTATACGGTAGACAGCACCGAGTTTGACCCGGTTGTTTCCGACGGATGTCCTGACAACCTGGTTATCAGTAACAGCTTCGATGGTTCAACAACTCTTGCAGGTAAACAACTGCCTGCAGGAAACGACACCATCATCTGGACTGCTACTGATGGAATAAATACATCAACCTGCACCATTTATGTGCGAATCAATGATACGCAGGATCCAACTTTCGATCAACCCACCGGTGTCGACAGTTCTTATACCTACCAAAACAATACCGACCCTGGAAAATGTTACTATACAATTCCGGGTATTAAATACGATTTAAGCAACATAGACGATAACTGTTTAACCGAAACACCGACTTATGTTGTTAGCCAGAATGGTTCTCCCGTATTTACCGGTTCAAACTCTTTGGCAGGGCGTCAACTTTCAAAAACAACTGATTACCCTTATTCTGTTGTCTGGACATTAACCGATGTAAACGGTAACACTGTAGTTTCCGATCCGTTTACCATTACGGTTGTTGATAACCAGGCCCCAAGTTTTACCTGTTACGGAAACGAAGTACGTTCAATTGCTGATGACCAGTGTTACTACACCGTTGCCGGAACCGAATTCGATCCGATTGATTTATCGGACAATTGCGATGCTATCGACGATTTAACCATATCGTACAGCGTTGACGGAGTTCTCGGAACCGGCACAACCATGGACGGTGTTGAATTTCTGGGCGGCACTTATACGATTATCTGGAAGATAGAAGATACCAGTGGAAACATTGATAGCTGTAAATTCAACATTTCAATTGATGATTCTACCTCTCCTACCATTTCAACTATTACCGACAAAACATTTGATGCACCTTCTGATCTTTGCTATTATACAGGATTGGAAACAGACGGACTGGATCCGGAGGTGAACGATAACTGTCCGGCATTTACACTGGTAAACAACCAAAACGGCGATTCTACCCTGGTTGGATTTGATTTCCCCGTTGGAATTACAGTGGTAATCTGGACACTAACCGATGCATCGGGCAACACTGCAACTTTACAATACAATGTCAGGGTGAACGACATTACTTCTCCCGAATTCGATATTGACGCCACATTTGAAAGAAATACAGTTTCGAACGGATGTTATTACATGGCAAGAGACGGGGAGTTCGATCCTCAAAATATTTGGGACAATTGTACTTCCGAACATTTTAAAATTACCAACGATTACAACAACTACAAGTCACTCGATTATGTACAATTCCCGGTTGGCACAACCGATGTAACCTGGAGTGTAAAAGACAATTATGGCAATGAGAAAACAGAAACCATTTCAATAACAGTAACCGACAATGTTGACCCTGTCATTACTTGTCCTTCGTCGGGTTATGTACGGGCTGTTGATGCAGGTCAAAATTATTATACCCTGGGATATAACGAATTTAAACCGGTTGCCTACGACAACTGCACACTTACTTCGTTTACAAACAGCAAAAACGGAACTAGCAGTATGCCTGACACACTCCATGCAGGCATACACAATATTCTCTGGACCGCTGTTGATAATGCCGGAAATGTAAAAACCTGCACCGTAGTTGTTGAGGTGGTAACTGACATGTATCCTTCAATTAGCTGCGTGGGAGACCAATCGAAAGATAATGATACAGGCGAATGTTATTATACTGCATCAGGATCAGAATTCGATGCAACCTCTACTTCGATTATCGATTCAATTGTTAATGATTATAATAACATTTCCACCCTTGCAGGCGAAACCTTCCCGGTTGGAGTAACCCTTGTTACATGGACTGCCTACCGCACCATAGACGAAACGCTTTACCACAATTCGTGCAGTTATTATGTATTTGTTGCAGACAACGAAGATCCGGTGATCACACCTCCGGCAGATATTGAATTGACTTCAAACAACAGTTGTTATGCCACGGTTACTAATCTTGGCACACCAACAACTGATGACAATTGTGGAGTTTTAACCTACTGGAATAACTACCACACTTCCATGTATCCGATTGATACAACAATCATAACCTGGGGAATTGAAGACATCCACGGAAACATTTCGTATGCCACCCAAAAAATTATTGTTACCGACGATGATGCTCCGTCATATGCCTGCCCGGGCTCAGTTTGCCGACAAGCAGACGAAGGTCAGGATTACTATACCGTTTACGACCACGAATTGGATCCTTACGGAAACTGGGACTGTTCAACACCAATAACAAAAACCCATGATCTGGCCGGAACACCATCAACATCAACTCTGGCCGGAGCACATATTCCGGTTGGAACCGATACAATTACATGGACCATTACAGATAATGTTGGTAATAGTTCTGAATGTATCGTTTATATTGATGTTTACGACAACGATCCGCCTCCTGTAACCTGCCGGGGAAATGCGACCCGCTATACCGATAATGATTCTTGTACCTATAAAATTGACGGCGATGAATTTAATGTAAGTTCTACCGCAACTACAACCCCAACTTTTACCTACACACTTTCCGGGGCAACAACAGGTTCGGGTTCTGATTTAGACGGTGTTTTACTTGAAAAAGGAGTAACAACCATAACATGGACTGCTACCGACGGTAGCGATGTAAACTCCTGCTGTTCGTTCGAGGTTTATGTTTACGATGAACAGGATCCTGAAATTTCATGGCCCGAAGACATTACTGCATATTCAGATGAAGGTGGATGTACGGTTACCATCGCCGATTTGGGAACTCCTACATCAGTTGACAATTGTTCCGAACCCGAAAACATAACTTATTCCAGTTATCCTTCATCAGACAGCGTATTCGATATTGGCACAACCCATATTTACTGGTGGGCCCACGACGAAGCCGGTAATTACGTTTCGCACACTCAAAACATCACCGTAATCGATAGTATTTCTCCTGTAATCGACTGTACAGAGGAAACCTATTATCGCGAATACGATAACAAACAAGTATTTCACTATACCATATCCGGAAACGAATTTACACCGAGTGTCAGCGACAATTGTTCTTTAAGTTCATATCGGAACAGTTTAAACAATAGTCAGTATTTAAATGGTTATCAACTGGCTCTGGGCACTTACGAAATTCTTTGGACAGCTATTGATGAAAGTTCAAATACCGACACCTGCACCGTTAATGTAGTAGTTGTTGAAACTTTCGTGCCTGAAATTTCATGTCCATACATTTATACGTCATACCCAACTACCGATGGATGTGCCTATGTGGTTCCTGATGCCTACCTAAATGCAATATTTACTTCAGACACTGAAATAGAGGGAAGAACTTTAATTCACGATATTCAAACCTCCGATCCAAATACATTGCCTTATGCACCCGATGCCAATACTTTGGAAGGCGCTTATTTCCCCAAAGGTACAACCACAGTAACCTGGACTGCCCGACAAACCATTGGCGGAACAGAATACAGCAACACCTGCACCTCCGACATAACTGTTTACGACAATGTTGATCCGGTAATTACTGCCGAAGCAACCAACGATACTTTATATATCAATCCGGGAACCTGTTATTCAACATTAGCCATTGATATACCGGGTGTTTCTGACAACTGTACAGATTCAGTCAATCTCAATATATCCAACAATTCGAACGATACATTCTTATTAGGAGAAAACCGTATTGTTTGGGAAGTTTCAGACGAAAGCGGCAACATAAGCTGGTACACCCAGGTTGTCGTAGTGCTGGATAATGAAGGTCCGGTAATTGCCAATTGTCCGGATACTACTTTATATGCAACAGCTTCCGGATCAAACTGTGAGGCACTGGTTTCGTGGCCGGCTATAATTGCAACCGACGCATGCAGCGGAATGAGAAGTATTTCGACAACTCACTCGCCCGGTTCTTCTTTCGAAATTGGAACTACTTCGGTAACTGTAACAGCTATTGACAACAGTGATAACGAAACCATTTGCACCTTCAATGTGGTGGTTTCCGATACAACACCTACTATTTCATGTCCATCTGATTTAACCAGAAATTGTAATGCCAACACCTGTTCTTATAAAGTATTGGGTAACGAACTCGATCCGATTGACTTTGGAGACAACTGCTCTGTTGATTCATTAATATGGAGCTTTTACGATGCAGATTTAGACTCTGTCCGTACGGGACAAAATACCCTTTCAGGGATAATTATTCCACGTGGTGATGATCCGGGAGAAACAGTAATTAACTGGAAAGTTGTTGATGCCAATGGCAATTATTCCGAGTGTTCGTTTACTCTAACTTTAAATGATGTTGAAGCACCAATTATTGTAGTTCCCGGAAACCAAACCCGGGCAACCGACTTCCATAAAAACTATTATACCGTTCAGGGAGATGAATTTGATGATGTTACTGCAACCGACAATTGCGGTATTGTAATCAAACTTGAAAATGAATACTCAGTTGAAAGTTTAGAAGGTATTCAACTTAGACTGGGAGTAAACCAAATTTTCTGGTATGCCGAAGACGACCACGGAAACAGAAGTGAAGAAATTTTCACGGTTATTGTAACCGATGAAGAAGAACCTTCATTGTACTCTTCAGAAGCCAATTCAACAGACAGTACCGAATCGGGTTGTATTGCACTTGTAAACTATATTCCACCAACTTTTATCGATTACGGAACCGACAGTGTGGCTTCGTTAACCGTAACAGTTAGCCCCGACTGGGCTGTTCCGGGAGCTGCCTTCCCTGTGGGCGTTACCGAAGTAACGTATACAGCTGTCGACAGTTTTGGCAACTCGTTACCTTACACATTCGACGTTACGGTAATCGATAATATCGATCCGATACTTGTTTGCCCCGACAGTTTAGTTTACACCCGCGAGGCAAACGAAGATGAAGATTATTACACCAATTCCGGAACAGAATTCGATCCAAATGGCTACAGCGATAACTGCGAGGCAACTCTAATCAACAGCTACAATAACGATTCAACCCTGGCAGGTGAAACCTTCCCGGTTGGAACAACCACAGTAATCTGGGTAGTTGCAGATAATTCGGGGAATACTGACAGCTGTACGATCGACATTGTTGTTGAAGACACTCAGATTCCGGTCATTCAATATTGTCCCGACGAGATTGTTGAAGAGGATGCCGACAGGGGTGAATGTTCATTCCTGGTAATGGGTGCCGATTACGATCCCTTCGGATTCTCAGACAACCACGGATTATCAAAATTAACGTATCAAATCGACAGTCTTCCTGAAGTGGGTGTCGATATGAATACAAGTCTGGCAGGAGAACAAATTCCGGTTGGAACAACTTCTTCCCCAACATCGACCGTAACCTGGCGCGTTTACGATTTGAGCAATAATGCAAGTGTAATCTGCCAGACTACGTTTACCATTAACGACAATCAGGCACCCGAGGTAACAACCGTTACAAATAAAATTCGGACCACCGATACCGGAGAATCGTACTATACGATTCTTGAAAGTGACGGCTGGGATCCTTCTGTTTCTGAAAACTGTACCCTTGAAAAAATAACTTACTCCATCGACGCTGTTGATACCATTGGAACCAATACATTAACCACTATTGTTGGCGAAACAATTGAAGTGGGATCGCACGAAATAGTATGGACTGCCACCGATATTTACGGAAACACAGGAACAGGAAGTTTCCTTGTTACGGTTATTGATGAAGACGCACCCGACATGTCTTGTAACAACCTGACTGTTTATCTCGATAATACAGGTTCTTACTCGCTCATCCAGGCTGATATCGACAGTATTGGTTCGGGTACATCTGATCCGGGCGGAATAGCATCAATTGAAGTTACTCCATCGTCATTCAATTGTACAGATAAAGGATCAAATACAGTAATACTTACTGCCACTGACAACTACGGGAACATAGGAACATGTGATGCCACAGTAACAGTGGAAGACACAATTGCTCCTTTAGCCCTTTGTAAAGACATTACCCTGCAACTCGACGTACTGGGAGAAGCTTCATTACTTGCTTCACAACTCAATAATGGCTCGAGCGATGCCTGCGGAATAGAAAGTATTGTAGCAGATATTACATCGTTCGATTGCAGCAATATTGGCAACGACACCGTAACACTTACAGTTACCGATGTAAACGGAAATATTTCAACCTGTACTTCAACCGTAACGATCGAAGACAATATTACTCCGTCAGCTGTTTGTAATCCAATCTCAGTTTATTTAGACAGCGCCGGAACTTACACCCTTTCATCAGCTGACATTGACAATATAGCAGCCGGTTCAACCGATAACTGCGAATTAATCAAAACAGTAACACCCGATGATTATACCTGCCTCACAGTGGGTGAAAATACCGTTACGTTGCGTGTTACCGATCCCGGCAGTAATTTCGATGAATGTACCACTAAAGTAACTGTTATTGATACCATTGCTCCGGTAGCTATTTGCCAAAATATTACAGTTCCGCTTGACGCAACAGGGAATGCAACCATTACACCCGAAGACGTTGATAATGGTTCAACCGATGCATGTAATGTGACACTTTCACTTGATTCAACAAGCTTCGATTGTTCAGATATTGGCGACAATACCGTTGTATTAACCGTAACCGACGATAACGGAAACAGCTCAACGTGTTCGGCTACCGTTACCATTACCGACGTTGAGAAACCGATAGCCGTTTGTAACGACACTATCCTTTACCTCGATAATTCAGGCAATATTAGTGTAACTGCAGAAGGCATCGATAATGGTTCGTACGATGTTTGCGGAACAGTTTCGCTTAGTATCGACAATGGTGATTTCACTTGCAACAACATTGGACCAAACACGGTTAAGTTAATCGTTGAAGATGAGTACGGCAACACCGACACTTGCAGTTCAACCGTTACAATTCAGGATACTGTATCTCCAATTGCCAACTGCCACGATACAACCTTGTATCTGGATGCATCGGGCAATGCAACAGTTACTGCTGCCGGGCTCGACAATAATTCAACCGACAACTGCGAGATTAGTACGATTACCGCATCTCAAACAGCATTTACATGTGCTGATAAGGGAGTTAATGTTATTACTGTTACGGTTAGCGATGTGAACGGGAATTCATCAACCTGCCAGTCAAATGTAACTGTTCTCGATACTATTTCTCCAATTATTGCCTGCCAAAATATCGATGTGTATCTCGACGCTTCAGGCTCGGCAACCATTACCGGTGAAGATGTTGACAACGGAACAACTGACAACTGTACGACTGTAGAATTCACTCTTGACCAGTCTTCATTTTCTTGTGATGACATTGATGAAAATACAATCACATTAACAGCTACCGACGGTTCAGAAAATACCAGTCAATGCACTTCAACAGTAACAGTAATAGATACGGTTTCACCTGAAGCAATTTGTAAGAATATTACTATTCAACTCGACTCGGATGGAAATGCAAGCATAACTGCCGGCGATATCAATAACAATTCTTCGGATGCATGCGGCATTTTAAGTCTTTCGGCAAGCACAACAGCATTCACTTGTTCCGACCTGGGAGCTAACGACGTAACGCTTACCGTAACCGACAACAATACCAACCAGGCGACTTGTGTAGCAATAGTAACCGTTGCCGACACTGTTGATCCGGTTCTAACATGCGCCGTTTCAGAAGAGCAGGCAGTAACCACCGATGGAGGTGTTTGTACCTACACTCATCCTAATACTTCGTGGGATGCAGGTGTTACCGACAACTGTGATAGTAATCCAACTTTAACCTACGAAGTTAGTGGTGCTACAAGCGAGGTAACCAGTCCAGATACAAATCTTAGCGGACAGGTATTTGAAAAGGGAACAACAACAGTTACCTGGACTGCCATTGATGCAGAAGGAAACGAAACAAGCTGTTCTTTTGATGTTACTGTTACCGACGATGAAAACCCGGTTGCAAGTTGCCAGAATTTTACAGCCCAATTGCAGCGTAACGGTGAAATTGTTGTTTATCCTTCCGATATAGATAATAGCTCAAGCGACAACTGTGAAATTACATCCTATTTAATTTCGAAAGACGGTACAAATTTCTCCGACTCATTAACCTACTCATGCAGCGATAAAGGCACTCCAACAATCTATCTGAAAGTAGCCGACGCAGCAGGTCTTGAAAACACTTGTTCTGCAATACTTACTGTTTCTGACGAGCAGGCTCCGGCACTGGATGATTTAACTGACCGAGATGTATTTGTAGATACCGATTCGTGTAACTATACACATTCGGGCACAGCCTGGGATCCGACCGATAATTGCGATGCAAGTCCAACAATTACCTACACATTAAGCGGTGCCACAAGCGATATTACCTCACCAAATACAACTCTCGACGGGCAGGTATTTGAAAAAGGAATAACAACCGTTACATGGTCAGTTGAAGACGATGCATCAAATACAGGAACAGTGGAATTCAATGTTGTTGTAACCGACGACCAGGCTCCAACAATAAGTTGCCCCGGAGATTTGGCACAGGTTGTTGCCTCTTCTGGTGCAACCTCTAAAACGGTTACTAGTATTTCTGCCCCAACCTACGACGACAACTGTGAAGTTACCAAATTAACCTATTCCTATTCAGGTGCCACAACTTTGGCCGCTCAGGAATCAGGAATAAACACCTTGTCAACTGATGATTTTAATGTTGGTACAACAACCGTTACCTACATTGCTTACGATGGCTCCGACAACTCAGACACCTGCAGTTTTGAGATTACCATCAATGCTCAGGATGGAGCTATTATTGTAAGCCCTGACACTATTACTACAACAGAAGATTTAGCCTACGATGAATTTACAGTTCGTCTTGGTTCTGCTCCAACGGGTACTGTAGTTATTGATGTGAACAGTTCTGACACCGGAGAAGGAGAAATTACAACACCTTCCAATTCAAAACTTACCTTCAATGCAGGAAACTGGAATTCAGAACAAACGGTTCGGGTTACCGGAGTAAACGACGATGTTGACGATGATGATATTTCATATCAAATTAATTTAACCATAAATAAAGGCGAAACCGACGACCTTTCGGGTTACGAGAATGCAAGTCCGGCAGTGGTTCGTGCAACCAACCTCGATAACGACGTTGCCGGAATCACGGTTTCTTCAGCAAGCAGCACAACGGAAGCCGGAGGAACCGGTACCTTCACTATAAAACTAAAAACTGAGCCTGTTAACGATGTAACCTTCACCCTCGAAATTGACTCCGGCGACCTTACTGAAGGAGAGATTACAAGTTCTACAACGTTGACATTCACAGCTTCAGACTGGGATGAAAACCAAACCGTTACATTAACGGGCCTGGACGATTCTATTGACGATGAAGATGTTGCCTTCCAGGTAAATATCAGCAATGCAAGCTCCGGCGATCCAAAATACGACGGGCAATTTGCCAAGTCTGTTTCTGTAACGAACGAAGATAACGATGAGTCGGGCTTCGTTGTAACACCTGTCAGCTTAAATACATCAGAGGATGTAACCACAGCTCAATTTACGGTTAAACTTACCAGTAAGCCGGCCACCGATATCGAAAACTATGTTGTTGTGGTTGACGTTGAAAGCAACGATCTGGGAGAAGGAACAGTTGATAAAGATTCACTGGTATTTACTCACCTCGATTGGGATTCACCTCAAACCGTTACAGTAACGGGCGTCGACGACGGTATTGTAGATGGCGATATTACTTACACTATTTTAAACACGATTAATACCGATAGTACAACCGATCCGATTTACCTGACTCTCAATCCTGACGATGTAACAGTTGTTAACGCTGACAACGACACAGCAACTGTTGTAATCAGCGATGTAACACAAATTGAAACCAACTCGGGAACTGCGGAATTCAATTTCATTATAGAACAATCGAATATTGAAGTAGTTGGCGGTTATTCCATGGTTTATTTCACCAGTAACGGTACTGCCTATTCTCCAACTGATTATACAGGAATAATTAATATTATCAACTTCGATGGTACAGCCGGAGAAAAAGATACAATAACGGTTAATATCAATGGAGATGAGATGGTTGAAAAAAATGAAATTTTTACTCTCAACCTTACATCTGTTACAACAACCGGAGTAAACCAGGTGGTTAATATTACCAAAGCTACCGGAACCGGTACAATTAATAATGATGACACCTCTACCCTATCAATTGCTGATGCCACAACATCTGAAGGAGATTCAGGCACGAAAGAATTAGAGTTTGTTGTTACCCTTGAAAAGGCAGTGGAAGCCTCCTCTCTGATTACAGTTGACTATACAATAACCGATAGCACTGCAACTGATGCCGATGGAGATTATGATACAGAAACCGGACAACTGGAATTCTCCGGTTCAGAAGGTGAAACACAATCCATCTTCATTACAATAAATGGTGATGAAAAAATTGAATTAGATGAAAAATTTAAAGTAACCATTAGTAATATTAGTTGTTCTTCACTACCTGCTGAAATTTTAAGTCAGATTACATTTACCGACAGTGTGGCTATCGGAACAATTACCAACGACGATAGCGCAGTGCTTTCCATAAGCGACTTCACAGCTACTGAAGGAACCGATGCCAGTAAAGATTTCACTGTGTCTCTGAATTATCCGGTTCAGGGAGAATTTACGGTTGACTTTACCACTTCTGACAACACCGCTGTTGCAGGAAACGATTACACAACAACAACAGAAACATTAACCTTTGGAGGGTTGAACGATTTAAGTCAAAATGTTACAATCCCTATTCTGAACGGAGATATTGCAGAAGCAACCGAAACGCTTTACGGAATAATCGACAGTCTTACCGATGCATTATCTCAGGCTGTAACTCTAAACGGAGGAAGTGATACGACCATGGCTACCGGAACAATTCTGGATGATGATGTTGCCACACTTGCCATCGACAGCATTGAAGTTACCGAAGGTCCAGGAACGGTAACTGCAACATTCACGGTTACTCTTACCGGAAATATTGAAGATTCGATCTCGTTTAAATATCAGACTCAGGATCAAAGTGCCGTTGCTGCAAGTGACTATACAGCATTGCTCGACTCTATTGTTTTTGAGTCAGGATCAATCGACGGAACAAGCAAACAAATTGATGTTTCAATTCTGAATAATAATATTGCAGAAGCCACTGAAACTTACCTTATCAACCTTACTGATTTGGATAACAACGCTCAAGGCGGAGTTTCCATTTCCGATCCTGTTGCTTTGGGTACAATCTACGACGAAGATACTGTTCACCTCACCCTGCATGCCTTTACCGTTGCAGAAACCGACGTGGCACAAACAGAAAATTTCTATATCAGTCGCGACATTGCTTCTCAGGATGAAGTAACACTTAAGTTCTCTTCTCAGGCAGACGCAACTGCGTCGGCAGTGTCTACAGGTGACTTCACTGCCCAGTCGGATGTGAATGTAACTTTAACAGCAAATTCAACCGATAATATTAATATCTCTGCAACAACCGTTGCCGGAGATATTATTGCTGAACCTACAGAAACATTTAGCGGAACTGTTACATTCAATAATAAAAACGGCCAACTGGTTGTATTTACTTCTGAAGGGGACTCTGCAACCGCTACAATAACCGACAACGATGTAATGCAGCTTACCCTGCACGACAGCACCATTACTGAAACCGATGGCACGCAAACCGTTAATTACAGGTTAAGCACAAATATTGCTGCAGAAAAAGATGTGGTAGTTAGCTTTACTACAACCGACGGAACTGCCCTTGACGGAAACGATTATATTGCCAAATCAGATACTTCTATTACCATTCAGGGAGGAAGCAAAGAAGTATTTATTCCTGTTAACCTATTAGGCGATGAAATTACAGAACCGACTGAACAGTTCAGTGGTGCAATTACTTTCACCAACATTAATGCACAGCAGGTAACCATGGCCGATTCAGCAGCAGTTTATACCATCGAAGACAACGACCCGGCCATCCTTACTGTTGATGGATTTACCATCGACGAATCAGAAGTTGGTTCGGTTACTGCTCAGTTCAAAATCACTTTAAGTAAAGATGTTCAGAATCAATTCTCTGTTGACTTTGCTACCTCAGAAGTTTCTGATGAAGCAACTGCGGGTGACGATTACATAACAGTAACAGATACTACCCTCTACTTCGGGAATACAAACGATACTATCCAGTACATAGATGTAACCATCATTAATGACAACTGGGTGGAACCAACAGAATCCTTCAACGGAGTGTTAAAGAACTTACAGGCAGCATCGCAAGCTGTTACTTTAAGTGGAGGTTTGGATACTTTGGCTGCTATTGCAACGATTACTGATAATGACACCGTTTCAATTGCCATTAACGATGCAACCGTTGCTGAAGACACAGCTACACACCTAGCCGTATTTACTGTTACCATTACCGGAAATATACAGGATGAATTAACCGTTGATTACACCACCAACGACGGATACATTAATGATATTGCTGAACAACCAAGCGATTACATTCATACTGCAGGAACCTTAACCTTTGGCGCAGGGTCTTCTTCAGGAAGTACTCAAACTATATCTGTACCGATTGTAGATGATGAAATATCGGAACCAATTATTGAGACATATATTGTTACTTTAAGTAATATAGTATGTACGGGTGCAAGCCTATTCTCTGATATTATTGGAGATGGAGTTATTGAAGACGATGATCCGATTACTCAAATTAATCTGACCGGATTTACTGTTGAGGAAACCGACGGCAATGTGTCTCATAACTTCATTGCTTCTATGGATCTGGAAGCACAAGAGGATATTGTTCTGAGTTTCACAACAACTGAAGGCACTGCCTTTGACACTTTGGATTTCACCAAACAATTCGAAAAAGAATATACTATTTATGCAGGAGATACAAGTGTATTAATTCCAGTTGAAGTAATTGGAAATAATATTACCGAACCTCAGGAATCATTTACCGGAACTATTTCAATTGAAGATCATAACGATCAAAACGTTTCTATTGGCACCGCAACTGCTATAGGAACTATTAATGATGATGACGATGCAATTATTTCTATCGCCGGATTCGATGTAAACGAAAGTGCCGGAAGCGGAACATTTACTATCAGCTCCGATCACATTATTCAAAATGCAGTAACCGTCAGTTTTGCAACTGCCGACAATTCGGCAATTGAAGGCGTATCGAATGATTATACTGCAATTATTGATTCTGTTCTGGACTTTGGTAACAGCAACGATGGTCCGTATGAACTTGTGGTAACAATAAATAATGACGATTGGGTTGAGGCCACTGAAAACCTGTTTGGTGTTTTAAGCAGTTTAAATGCCAATAGTCAAAACATTACTCTTGAAGGCGGTGAAGCGACTGCCCAGGATACGGGTATAATACAAGACAACGACCAGGCTACTCTTGCCATTGATGATGTTAGTAAAACAGAATTAAATGACGGTGCAACAGTTGAATATGAATTTACGGTAACGCATAGTGGTAAAAGCACTGATGGTCCGTTTACAGTTGCTTATACTACAAATAGTGTAAATACAGTCGCTAACATTGATTACCAATCGGCAAGTGGTGTTCTAACGTTTAGCGGTACAAGTGGTGAAAAAGACACCATATCGATAACTGTGAATGGAGATGATGTTCTTGAACCTGACGAAACTTTCACTGTCGATTTATCAGAAGGTAACTTTGGAGAAAGAGATATTGTATTTACCGACGATAGTGGATTAGGAACTATTATTGATAACGATGATGCTACCGTAACCATTGCTGATGCAAGCGTAACTGAAGGTGGCGATATCCTCATGGACCTTGTCCTAGATAAGGATGTGCAGGGGGATGTGAGCGTGGATGTGAGTTTCGCTTTCGGTACTACTGCCGCAGGTGACTTTACAAATACTACCCAGGCATTTACTTTCACTGGTGGGACGGCCGATACACTTACTGTTACGGTGCCTACCGACGATGATAATGTTCTGGAAACGGACGAAACTTTCTTTGCTTACCTGGCCCTGACTGCCGGTAACTCAGAAGTGGATGTGACCGATACGGCCATTGCGACTATTATTGATAACGATGATGCTACCGTAACCATTGCTGATGCAAGCGTAACTGAAGGTGGCAATATCCTCATGGACCTTGTCCTGGATAAGGATGTGCAGGGGGATGTGAGCGTGGATGTGAGTTTCGCTTCCGGTACTACTGCCGCAGGTGACTTTACAAATACTACCCAGGCATTTACTTTCACTGGTCCTTCAGTTACGCTTGCATCAGCAATGGTTACGGTAGCATCATCGTTATCAATAATAGTAGCCACAGCCGTATCGGTCACATCCACTTCTGAGTTACCGGCAGTCAGGGCCAGGTAAGCAAAGAAAGTTTCGTCCGTTTCCAGAACATTATCATCGACGGTAGGCACCGTAACGGTAAGTGTATCGGCCGTACCACCAGTGAAAGTAAATGCCTGGGTAGTATTTGTAAAGTCACCTGCGGCAGTAGTACCGAAAGCGAAACTCACATCCACGCTCACATCCCCCTGCACATCCTTATCCAGGACAAGGTCCATGAGGATATTGCCACCTTCAGTTACGCTTGCATCAGCAATGGTTACGGTAGCGTCATCGTTATCAATAATAGTCGCAATGGCCGTATCGGTCACATCCACTTCTGAGTTACCGGCAGTCAGGGCCAGGTACGCAAAGAAAGTTTCGTCCGTTTCCAGAAGATTATCATCGTCGGTAGGCACCGTAACGGTAAGTGTATCGGCCGTACCACCAGTGAAAGTAAATGCCTGGGTAGTATTTGTAAAGTCACCTGCGGCAGTAGTACCGAAAGCGAAACTCACATCCACGCTCACATCCCCCTGCACATCCTTATCCAGGACAAGGTCCATGAGGATATTGCCACCTTCAGTTACGCTTGCATCAGCAATGGTTACGGTAGCATCATCGTTATCAATAATAGTCGCAATGGCCGTATCGGTCACATCCACTTCGGAGTTACCGGCAGTCAGGGCCAGGTAAGCAAAGAAAGTCTCATCCGTTTCCAGAAGATTATCATCGTCGGTAGGCACCGTAACGGTAAGCGTATCGGCCGTACCACCAGTGAAAGTAAATGCCTGGGTAGTATTTGTAAAGTCACCTGCGGCAGTAGTACCGAAAGCGAAACTCACATCCACGCTCACATCCCCCTGCACATCCTTATCCAGGACAAGGTCCATGAGGATATCGCCACCTTCAGTTACGCTTGCATCAGCAATGGTTACGGTAGCATCATCGTTATCAATAATAGTAGCCACCGCCGTATCGGTCACATCCACTTCGGAGTTACCGGCAGTCAGGGCCAGGTAAGCAAAGAAAGTCTCATCCGTTTCCAGAAGATTATCATCGTCGGTAGGCACCGTAACGGTAAGCGTATCGGCCGTACCACCAGTGAAAGTAAATGCCTGGGTAGTATTTGTAAAGTCACCTGCGGCAGTAGTACCGAAAGCGAAACTCACATCCACGCTCACATCCCCCTGCACATCCTTATCCAGGACAAGGTCCATGAGGATATTGCCACCTTCAGTTACGCTTGCATCAGCAATGGTTACGGTAGCGTCATCGTTATCAATAATAGTCGCAATGGCCGTATCGGTCACATCCACTTCTGAGTTACCGGCAGTCAGGGCCAGGTAAGCAAAGAAAGTTTCGTCCGTTTCCAGAACATTATCATCGACGGTAGGCACCGTAACGGTAAGTGTATCGGCCGTACCACCAGTGAAAGTAAATGCCTGGGTAGTATTTGTAAAGTCACCTGCGGCAGTAGTACCGAAAGCGAAACTCACATCCACGCTCACATCCCCCTGCACATCCTTATCCAGGACAAGGTCCATGAGGATATTGCCACCTTCAGTTACGCTTGCATCAGCAATGGTTACGGTAGCATCATCGTTATCAATAATAGTAGCCACCGCCGTATCGGTCACATCCACTTCGGAGTTACCGGCAGTCAGGGCCAGGTAAGCAAAGAAAGTCTCATCCGTTTCCAGAAGATTATCATCGTCGGTAGGCACCGTAACGGTAAGTGTATCGGCCGTACCACCAGTGAAAGTAAATGCCTGGGTAGTATTTGTAAAGTCACCTGCGTCAGTAGTACCGAAAGCGAAACTCACATCCACGCTCACATCCCCCTGCACATCCTTATCCAGGACAAGGTCCATGAGGATATTGCCACCTTCAGTTACGCTTGCATCAGCAATGGTTACGGTAGCACCCAGGCATCATCGTTATCAATAATAGTAGCCACAGCCGTATCGGTCACATCCACTTCTGAGTTACCGGCAGTCAGGGCCAGGTAAGCAAAGAAAGTTTCGTCCGTTTCCAGAACATTATCATCGACGGTAGGCACCGTAACGGTAAGTGTATCGGCCGTACCACCAGTGAAAGTAAATGCCTGGGTAGTATTTGTAAAGTCACCTGCGGCAGTAGTACCGAAAGCGAAACTCACATCCACGCTCACATCCCCCTGCACATCCTTATCCAGGACAAGGTCCATGAGGATATTGCCACCTTCAGTTACGCTTGCATCAGCAATGGTTACGGTAGCGTCATCGTTATCAATAATAGTCGCAATGGCCGTATCGGTCACATCCACTTCTGAGTTACCGGCAGTCAGGGCCAGGTACGCAAAGAAAGTTTCGTCCGTTTCCAGAAGATTATCATCGTCGGTAGGCACCGTAACGGTAAGTGTATCGGCCGTACCACCAGTGAAAGTAAATGCCTGGGTAGTATTTGTAAAGTCACCTGCGGCAGTAGTACCGAAAGCGAAACTCACATCCACGCTCACATCCCCCTGCACATCCTTATCCAGGACAAGGTCCATGAGGATATTGCCACCTTCAGTTACGCTTGCATCAGCAATGGTTACGGTAGCATCATCGTTATCAATAATAGTCGCAATGGCCGTATCGGTCACATCCACTTCGGAGTTACCGGCAGTCAGGGCCAGGTAAGCAAAGAAAGTCTCATCCGTTTCCAGAAGATTATCATCGTCGGTAGGCACCGTAACGGTAAGCGTATCGGCCGTACCACCAGTGAAAGTAAATGCCTGGGTAGTATTTGTAAAGTCACCTGCGGCAGTAGTACCGAAAGCGAAACTCACATCCACGCTCACATCCCCCTGCACATCCTTATCCAGGACAAGGTCCATGAGGATATCGCCACCTTCAGTTACGCTTGCATCAGCAATGGTTACGGTAGCATCATCGTTATCAATAATAGTAGCCACCGCCGTATCGGTCACATCCACTTCGGAGTTACCGGCAGTCAGGGCCAGGTAAGCAAAGAAAGTCTCATCCGTTTCCAGAAGATTATCATCGTCGGTAGGCACCGTAACGGTAAGCGTATCGGCCGTACCACCAGTGAAAGTAAATGCCTGGGTAGTATTTGTAAAGTCACCTGCGGCAGTAGTACCGAAAGCGAAACTCACGTCCACGCTCACATCCCCCTGCACATCTTTATCCAGGACAAGGTCCATGAGGATATTGCCACCTTCAGTTACGCTTGCATCAGCAATGGTTACGGTAGCGTCATCGTTATCAATAATAGTAGCCACAGCCGTATCGGTCACATCCACTTCTGAGTTACCGGCAGTCAGGGCCAGGTACGCAAAGAAAGTTTCGTCCGTTTCCAGAACATTATCATCGACGGTAGGCACAGTTACGGTAAGTGTATCGGCCGTACCACCAGTGAAAGTAAATGCCTGGGTAGTATTTGTAAAGTAACTGAAGGTGGCACCTGCGGCAGTAGTACCGAAAGCGAAACTCACGTCCACGCTCACATCCCCCTGCACATCCTTATCCAGGACAAGGTCCATGAGGATATTGCCACCTTCAGTTACGCTTGCATCAGCAATGGTTACGGTAGCATCATCGTTATCAATAATAGTCGCAATGGCCGTATCGGTCACATCCACTTCTGAGTTACCGGCAGTCAGGGCCAGGTAAGCAAAGAAAGTTTCGTCCGTTTCCAGAACATTATCATCGACGGTAGGCACCGTAACAGTAAGTGTATCGGCCGTACCACCAGTGAAAGTAAATGCCTGGGTAGTATTTGTAAAGTCACCTGCGGCAGTAGTACCGAAAGCGAAACTCACATCCACGCTCACATCCCCCTGCACATCCTTATCCAGGACAAGGTCCATGAGGATATCTCCACCTTCAGTTACGCTTGCAAGCGTAACTGAAGGTCAGCAATGGTTACGGTAGCATCATCGTTATCAATAATAGTCGCAATGGCCGTATCGGTCACATCCACTTCTGAGTTACCGGCAGTCAGGGCCAGGTACGCAAAGAAAGTTTCGTCCGTTTCCAGAACATTATCATCGACGGTAGGCACCGTAACGGTAAGTGTATCGGCCGTACCACCAGTGAAAGTAAATGCCTGGGTAGTATTTGTAAAGTCACCTGCGGCAGTAGTACCGAAAGCGAAACTCACATCCACGCTCACATCCCCCTGCACATCCTTATCCAGGACAAGGTCCATGAGGATATTGCCACCTTCAGTTACGCTTGCATCAGCAATGGTTACGGTAGCGTCATCGTTATCAATAATAGTCGCAATGGCCGTATCGGTCACATCCACTTCTGAGTTACCGGCAGTCAGGGCCAGGTACGCAAAGAAAGTTTCGTCCGTTTCCAGAAGATTATCATCGTCGGTAGGCACCGTAACGGTAAGTGTATCGGCCGTACCACCAGTGAAAGTAAATGCCTGGGTAGTATTTGTAAAGTCACCTGCGGCAGTAGTACCGAAAGCGAAACTCACATCCACGCTCACATCCCCCTGCACATCCTTATCCAGGACAAGGTCCATGAGGATATTGCCACCTTCAGTTACGCTTGCATCAGCAATGGTTACGGTAGCATCATCGTTATCAATAATAGTCGCAATGGCCGTATCGGTCACATCCACTTCGGAGTTACCGGCAGTCAGGGCCAGGTAAGCAAAGAAAGTCTCATCCGTTTCCAGAAGATTATCATCGTCGGTAGGCACCGTAACGGTAAGCGTATCGGCCGTACCACCAGTGAAAGTAAATGCCTGGGTAGTATTTGTAAAGTCACCTGCGGCAGTAGTACCGAAAGCGAAACTCACATCCACGCTCACATCCCCCTGCACATCCTTATCCAGGACAAGGTCCATGAGGATATCGCCACCTTCAGTTACGCTTGCATCAGCAATGGTTACGGTAGCATCATCGTTATCAATAATAGTCGCAATGGCCGTATCGGTCACATCCACTTCTGAGTTACCGGCAGTCAGGGCCAGGTAAGCAAAGAAAGTCTCGTCCGTTTCCAGAACATTATCATTGACGGTAGGCACCGTAACAGTAAGTGTATCGGCCGTACCACCAGTGAAAGTAAATGCCTGGGTAGTATTTGTAAAGTCACCTGCGGCAGTAGTACCGGAAGCGAAACTCACATCCACGCTCACATCCCCCTGCACATCCTTATCCAGGACAAGGTCCATGAGGATATTGCCACCTTCAGTTACGCTTGCATCAGCAATGGTTACGGTAGCATCATCGTTATCAATAATAGTCGCAATGGCCGTATCGGTCACATCCACTTCTGAGTTACCGGCAGTCAGGGCCAGGTAAGCAAAGAAAGTTTCGTCCGTTTCCAGAACATTATCATCGTCGGTAGGCACCGTAACAGTAAGTGTATCGGCCGTCCCACCAGTGAAAGTAAATGCCTGGGTAGTATTTGTAAAGTCACCTGCGGCAGTAGTACCGAAAGCGAAACTCACATCCATCACATCCCCCTGCACATCCTTATCTAGGACAAGGTCCATGAGGATATCTACCACCTTCAGTTGAAGGTGGAGATATCCTCATGGACCTTGTCCTGGATAAGGATGTGCAGGGGGATGTGAGCGTGGATGTGAGTTTCGCTTTCGGTACTACTGCCGCAGGTGACTTTACAAATACTACCCAGGCATTTACTTTCACTGGTGGTACGGCCGATACACTTACTGTTACGGTGCCTACCGTCGATGATAATGTTCTGGAAACGGACGAAACTTTCTTTGCTTACCTGGCCCTGACTGCCGGTAACTCAGAAGTGGATGTGACCGATACGGCCATTGCGACTATTATTGATAACGATGATGCTACCGTAACCATTGCTGATGCAAGCGTAACTGAAGGTGGCAATATCCTCATGGACCTTGTCCTGGATAAGGATGTGCAGGGGGATGTGAGCGTGGACGTGAGTTTCGCTTTCGGTACTACTGCCGCAGGTGACTTTACAAATACTACCCAGGCATTTACTTTCACTGGTGGTACGGCCGATACACTTACCGTTACGGTGCCTACCGTCGATGATAATGTTCTGGAAACGGACGAAACTTTCTTTGCGTACCTGGCCCTGACTGCCGGTAACTCAGAAGTGGATGTGACCGATACGGCCATTGCGACTATTATTGATAACGATGATGCTACCGTAACCATTGCTGATGCAAGCGTAACTGAAGGTGGAGATATCCTCATGGACCTTGTCCTGGATAAGGATGTGCAGGGGGATGTGAGCGTGGATGTGAGTTTCGCTTTCGGTACTACTGCCGCAGGTGACTTTACAAATACTACCCAGGCATTTACTTTCACTGGTGGTACGGCCGATACACTTACTGTTACGGTGCCTACCGTCGATGATAATGTTCTGGAAACGGACGAAACTTTCTTTGCTTACCTGGCCCTGACTGCCGGTAACTCAGAAGTGGATGTGACCGATACGGCCATTGCGACTATTATTGATAACGATGATGCTACCGTGACCATTGACTCTATAACAGTGGACGAAGATGCAGTGACTGCCACATTTACCGTGACTCTGACAGGGAATGTACAAGATGCTTTCGAAATGTATTACACCACGTCTGACATTTCTACTCTCAGCGGAAGCGATTATAACGGAGTCGTAGATACCCTTTATTATACTGAAGGAGCAACAAACGGTACATCCAAAGAAATTGTTATTCAAATAAATGATGACAGTTTTGTTGAAGCAACTGAAGAATTTATTATCACATTAAGTGCTGATTCAGCTTGTTTGGTTACAATTACGGATACAATAGCGCTTGGAACTATTCTTGATAATGATTCTGCAACAGTTGATATCAGAGATGTAGCAATTTATGAATCAGAAGGAGTAGCCAAAGCGACTGTTATTCTGAACGGAAATGTCCAGGATACATTTACCATTGATTTTGCAGTTTCCGATAGTACGGCTCTCGCAGTGGAAGACTATGAACAAATTACAAGTTCAGTAACATTCCCGCCGAACTCAGTTCAAGGTGATTCTGTAATAATAAACATTCCTGTAGTTAACGATTCGTATGTTGAGGAAGATGAATACTTTAAAATTAACATCTTTAATATTTCAGGTTCTTCTTCAGAATTGTTTATTGATACATCGATGTCAGTTGTTACCATTCTGAATGATGATTATGCTCCAACAAATGCGGACTTCACTGTTAATGGTTATGAAGACCAGGAACTAATCCTGGATAATCAGAAATTTATAAATGCCTATAACGATCAAAACAATGACGAGTTAGGCCAGGTAATGATACTAAGCCTTCCACAAAACGGAACTCTTAGGCTGAACAACACAGCTGTTACTGTGAACCAGGTAATCAACAGAATCGATCTGGATAATCTGAAATTTATTCCGCTCGCAAATTGGAACGGAACAACAGGATTTGACTATAAGGTTTCTGATGCATATAACTGGAGTACATTGCCGGCAAAAGTTACCATCAATATCCAACCCGTAAATGACATTCCTGTTGCTATTGATGATATAAGAAATATTAACGAAGATTCTGAGCTTACCATTAATGTACTCGACAACGACTCGGACGTGGAATCAACAGTATTAACTGTTACCGGAATGAATATACTGGGAACAAGTTACCCGGTTAATACTCCGGTTACGATTCCAAATGTCGGAACAGTAATTATTCATACCAATGGTGAGTTTACATTCTCTCCTGTCGAAAACTTCAACGGAGATGTCCCTGTAATTACCTATACCATTTCAGATGGTGATGGAGGAAAAGCAAGTGCCAGAATTTTGATTACAATTGACGAAGACAACGATACTCCAATTGTGTTTAACGAAGAATTCGAGATTTGTAACAACATGGAGTTGAGTGATAATATTCTGGATAATGGCGATTACGATGTGGAAATGTCGGAACTTTCGGTTAATGTTTCACTGGTCAATAATACAAGTACCGGAACATTTAGTATTTCTCCAAACGGAGAGTTCAACTATGTTCCTTATGCAGATTTTGTTGGAACGGAAACCATAATAATTCCGGTTTGTGATGATCAAAACAGTTGCACAAACGATACCTTAACCATAGTTGTACATGACAGATTTACGTTGTCAGCAGGAGACGATGTTACAAGCTGTGGAATTGTTTCAGTTACCATCTCGGAATCAGTCACCTCTGATGATTCTGATTTGAACTGGATCAGCCTGGGAGACGGAGTATTTGATAATAACAATGCTCTTCATCCGGTGTATACTCCGGGATCAGAAGATATTGCAAACGGTACAGTAGAATTGATATTAAGTGGCATTGGCAACCAGGTTTGTGGTGCAATGTCAGATACCGTTGTTATCAGTTTCATGGATGAGATTGAAATATTTGCAGGCAACGATTTTACGGCTTGTGGGCTGAAACCAATTACATTGGAAACATCGCAGGCAAGTAATAATGCAGAGGTTATCTGGACATCATCCAGTGATGGTTCGTTTAACGATGCTACCATTCTTCATCCGGAATATTCTCCGGGAACGGAAGATATCGCAAACGGCTTTGCAGAACTGATTATTAGCGGTATTGGTGAACAAAATTGCGGAACAACAACCGATACTGTTGTTATCAGCTTTATGGATGAAGTTGACATTTTTGCCGGCGACGACTTGACCACATGTGCATTAGAACCAATTACATTAGCAGGATCGCTCGTAAGTAATAATGCTGAAATAATCTGGACATCATCCGGTGATGGTTTATTCGACGATGCTACCATTCTTCATCCTGAATATAATCCGGGAACGGAGGATATTGTCAACGGTTTTGTGGAATTAATTTTAACCGCCACAGGCGACCAGATTTGTGGAAAAACAACAGATTCAATTCGAATTACATTCGTTGATGAGATTAATGTATTTGCCGGCGAAGACGAAACAATCTGTTCGGGTGAAGCATATCTTTTGAACAGTGCAAGCAAAAGTTCAGGTGTTCCGGTAATTTGGAGCACATCTGGCGATGGTTCTTTCGATGATAATACTTCTGAGCATCCGACCTACCTGCCGGGAGAAGAAGATGTTGCCGCCGGACAAGTAATTCTGTCAATCGAGGTGAATGCTGAATCGGCTTGTGGTACAGGTAAAGATTCTGTTATACTTACCATTGATCAGGCAGCCAGTGTTTATGCCGGTGAAGACCTGATTGTTTGTAATAATTCGGAAGTAATGCTTGAATCGGCAACAACTGAAAATGCCGCAGCAATTCAATGGATTACCGATGGCAAAGGTTCGATCATGGGTGAATACACCCTGACTCCTACTTATATTCCTGCTGAAAATGAAAACGAAGTAGTAAATCTGATCTTAACAGCAAACGGCAATGGAACTTGTTCAGACCACCTGGTTTCTGATACCGTATCAATACGTTTCATTCAAAATCTGCATGTAGAAATCGATGGTATTGACACTGTTTTATATGGAGAAACAACATTCCTTTCGGCAGAAGTAACTCCGTTTGACGGTAATTACGAATATCTCTGGAATCCGGAAGAACTGGTTGACGCACAAAATTCAATGGATGTTCTTACGTCACCTCTGGAAAATAACACTGTATTTAGTGTAACGGTAACCGATATTGGATCAGGCTGTCAGACTTCCGACAGTATTACAGTGGTTGTAAACCAATCACTAGATGATGTTATTGATATCAGAAACGGTATTTCGCCAAACGGAGACGGTAATAACGATATCTGGTACATCGAAGGCATCGAAAACTACCCGGATAATGAAGTAATTATTTATAACCGTTGGGGCGATGAAATCATTCGTTTCCACACTTACGACAATGAATTCAACTACTGGGACGGCATGAACAGGTCTGGCGAGAGAGTTCCTGACGGAACCTATTACTACCTGATTAAATTTAATGGTAAGAAGTCTTATACAGGTTGGGTTCAGGTGAGAACCGATAATTAATTAAAAGACAGACGCAATGCATAATAAATCAGTATCCAATAAGTTACGAAATAAACAAGCAATGAAGAGATTAATCATCTTCCCGGTTTTCATCCTGTTAAGTTTAATAACAGTTGCACAGCAAGATCCTTTATTTAGTCAGTATACATTTAACAAGTTGTTGGTAAACCCGGCCTATGCCGGGAGCCGCGACGGGTTGAATATCACCATGGTTAACAGGGCTCAATGGGTAAACATCGACGGTGCGCCCAACACCCTTACCTTAAGTGCGCATACTGCAGGTAAAAAGGATAGAGTTGGTATGGGATTTTACCTGAACCGCGACGTGTTGGGCCCCACTGTTAACAACAGTTTTATGGCTACGTACTCGTATAAAATTCCTACCATAAAAGGTTTTTTTGCTTTCGGTTTGCAGGGCGGTGTAAATTATTTCGATTTCGACTACTCGCAAATGAACTTAAGGGATGAAGACTACCTATACGATCCTTCAAATATTAGACGAGTTTCTCCGGATTTAAACTTTGGGATGTACTATCAAACCAACACGTTTTTTGCAGGATTAAGCTCGAAGCACTTATTGGAGAATGACTACGGTTTTGTTTTTGAAGATAATAAAACATCATTCACACGCCTGATCCGACACTTCTACTTTATGACAGGAACCGTTTGGGAACTTTCAGAGAACATTCGACTTCGCCCTTCAACTTTGGTTAAATTTGCAAGTGGTGCTCCATTACAGATTGATATAAATGCCAGTTTCTTATTGAAAAATTCAATGATGATTGGAGCTTCATTTCGAACTGAAAAAGCAATGTCATTTATGGCAGAGCTGGCCCTTACTGACGAAATTCGTTTAGGTTACTCATACGATATTTACTTTAACGAATTGCAGCTTTATAATTATGGTTCTCACGAAATTCGACTTACATTCGATATTAATATCTTTGAACCCAGAATGGTTACACCACGCTATTTCTGATTTTAGACCGAACAAAATGAAACATCTGATAAATTACACGCTTCTCTTTCTTTTTATTCTGGTTATTGGTCCTGTAAACGCCCAATTAAAAACAGGGAACCGACTTTACCAGCAATTAAAATTTAATAAGGCCATACCTTATTATTTAAAAGCGATCAATGGAAAAAAACAGGAAGAGAAAAAAGAAGCTACCATTAAACTTGCTGATTGTTATCGATATATAAACAACTTTAGCGAAGCTGAATTGTGGTATAAAAAGGCATTGGATTTTAGTGACGTACACCCTGAAATAAATTACAATTATGCCAATGTGCTTCGTACACAGGGGAAATATTCGGACGCTGAAAGATACTATCAGGAATTTTTAAAACATTTTCCTGACGACGAAAAAGCCGGCAGTTATTCGAAATTTTGCGAAGAAATTCAGGACTGGTTAAATCTTGCTCCTTCTGCTAAAATTGAGAATGTGAAGGTTCTGAATTCTAAATTTTCAGACTTTTCTCCGGTTCACTACAAAAACGGACTGATAATTATTTCTGACAGAACAGTTGACCAACTGGATAATCACAACTATTTCTGGACAGGAAACGGCTATCTAAATCTGTATTACGCCGCAATATCAGAAAGTGGCGATCTGCAAATTCCCGAAAAAATGTCTAAACCCTTTAATCAGGCTTACCACGATGGTCCGGTTTGTTTTTCTGATGACGAGAAGGAAATATTTATCACCCGTACCGATAAACATAAACGATTTAAAAAAGACTCCGTACAAACTCATTTTTCTTTTATCAGCATTATTGAACTGGATCAGAAAAAAAGAAAAGAGAAGGACTTTACCTATAACAGCATCGAACATTCGGTTGGGCACCCTACCCTTTCGAAGGATGGGAAAATACTGATTTTTGCATCCGATAAAGAAGGTGGACACGGTGATAGCGATTTGTATTTTTGTGAATTAAAAAACGGAGAGTGGTCGCTCCCCGTTAATCTTGGCAGTGAAATTAATACATTCGGAAAAGAAAATTTCCCTTTCCTGGCAGACGATAATACCTTGTATTTTTCTTCTGATGGACACATGGGATATGGTGGACTCGACATTTATGTATCGGAACATAAAAACGGGAAATGGCAGGCTCCAAAAAACCTGATGGCACCTATCAATTCAAGCTACGATGATTTTGGAATCCTGTTCGATAAAGGACAAACTTCAGGTTACATGAGTTCAGACCGACCCGGGGGAACAGGCAGTGATGATATATATATATTCGAAAATCTTAAGATTATTAAAACACCGGAAAAGTAAGCCGGAGGATGTCATTTTATGAAATATGTAAAGGCAGAATTACTCCACCATTTTTCCTCGTGGATCGCTCAAATTTGTCCGAATTTTTCAGAAAATCGCCTCTTTCCTTTTAATTCCTTTCACAAATTGTAATTTTGCTGCCTGATTTTTTGGGGGGAATAAATGAATATTAAAACAGACAAGGTTGGAGTTATAGGGAGTGGAAGCTGGGCTACCGCCATTTCAAAAATGCTTCTGGAGAATGTTACCGAAATAAACTGGTTTTTTAGAAAAGATGCTACAATAGAAGCTTTTATAAAGGAAGGGCATAATCCCAGATATTTGCAACAGGCAACTTTCGACACCTCGCGCATAAGTTTTTTCAGTGATATAAATGATATCGTAAACAATTCAGAGATTCTGGTGCTGGCCGTTCCGTCTGCCTTTCTGCCTGTTATCTTTTCAGATTTAACAATCCCGATTCACAACAAATATATTCTGTCCGGAATTAAAGGAATTGTTTCGGAAGAAAACCTGCTTGTTGTTGAGTACCTGAATAAATATTTTAATGTTCCGTTTGATATGATGGGAATTATTACGGGACCATGCCATGCAGAAGAAGTAGCACTGGAAAAACTCTCGTATTTAACCATAGCCGGAGACGATGAAGGACGGGTTGAAAAATTTGCACAACTAGTCTCTAGCGATTATATTTTCACCACACTTTCCGATGATATTTGGGGAACGGAATACTCGTCAGTATTAAAAAATGTAATTTCTATTGCGGCGGGTATTGCTCATGGATTAAGATATGGCGACAATTTTCATGCGGTATTAATATCAAGAGCTATACAGGAAATAAAACGGTTTGTTGATACAGTTCACCCTATTTCCCGCGACATAAAAGCGCCTGCTTATTTGGGTGATTTATTGGTGACTGCATATTCACAATTTAGTCGTAACCGTTTATTCGGAACGATGATTGGCAAAGGCTATTCGGTAAAAGCGGCGCAAATGGAAATGAATATGATTGCTGAAGGGTACTACGCAGCGGCGTCTATTCATAAACTCAACCAAACTTATAAAGTCGACATGCCCATTTCAGATACCGTTTACAGTATTTTATACGAAGGAGCTTGTCCGGCCAAAGCAATAGCTGAATTAACAACAAAGCTTAGCTAACGTTACTGTTTCAAAAGATTATTTTATTCAGGTATAAAAAAATTCACCCGGTAACTGTTTTTAAGAAACAACAGCCACCGGGTGAAAAAGAACAAGAAAAAATCCTGTTTATCTCATAGCTTTCCAGGCATTAATCAAACCATTGGTCGATGCGTCGTGCCCTGTAACTTCTTCATCGTTATTCAATTCAGGAAGAATGGCATTTGCCAACTGTTTTCCAAGTTCAACACCCCACTGGTCGAAACTGTATATATTCCAGATAATACCCTGTACAAAGATTTTGTGCTCGTACATGGCTATTAAAGAGCCTAAAACACGTGGAGTCAATTTTTTAACCAGGATGGAATTAGTTGGGATATTTCCCATAAAAATCTTGAATGGTGTCAATTCTTTAATTTCCTCTTCGGTTTTCCCGGCAGCTTTTAACTCAGCAACCACCTGCTCTTCGGTTTTACCAACCATCATTGCTTCGGTTTGAGCGAAGAAATTAGCCAGCAATTTTGGGTGATGATCGCCAACCTTGTTATGGTTAATAGCTGATGCAATAAAATCGCATGGAATTAATTTTGTTCCCTGGTGAATCAACTGGTAAAAAGCGTGCTGACCGTTTGTTCCCGGTTCTCCCCAAATAATCGGACCGGTTTGGTAATCAACCTGCTCACCGTTGCGGTCAACATATTTTCCGTTACTTTCCATATTTCCTTGCTGGAAGTAGGCAGAAAAACGGTGCATGTACTGGTCGTAAGGAAGAATTGCCTCACTTTCTGCTCCGTAAAAATTATTGTACCAAATTCCGATCAAAGCAAGAATTACAGGAAGGTTTTTATCAAAATCGCTTTCGCTGAAATGTTTATCCATAGCATGTGCACCTTCCAGTAAAGCAATGTAATTATCGTAACCGATTCCCAGCATAATAGATAATCCAATAGCCGACCACAACGAATAACGGCCACCTACCCAGTTCCAGAAACGGAACATGTTGTCGGTATCTATTCCAAATGCAGAAACTGCCTCAGCATTGGTTGAAACAGCAACAAAATGCTTGGCAACATTCTCAATTTCTTTTGCCGACTCAAGGAACCAATCTTTTGCAGTGTTCGCATTGGTCATGGTTTCCTGGGTGGTAAAAGTTTTCGATGCAACAATAAACAAGGTTGTTTCCGGATCAACCAGTTTCAGTGTTTCAGCCATGTGTGTGCCGTCAACATTCGACACAAAATGCAGACTCAACTGATTTTTATATGGCTTTAATGCCTCGGTTACCATTAATGGTCCAAGGTCCGAACCACCAATTCCTATATTTACAATGTCAGTAATACTCTTGCCTGTGTAACCTTTCCACTCGCCCGAGATTACTTTATTGGTAAATGCTTTCATTTGGTCGAGCACAGCGTTTACTTCCGGCATTACATCTTCTCCGTCAACAACGATAGGAGTATTGCTTCTGTTACGAAGTGCCACATGTAACACTGCCCTGTTCTCTGTCGCATTAATTTTTTGTCCCGAGAACATACTATCAATGGCGCTTTTCAGACCACATTCTTCGGCCAATTCCAGCAAGGTAGTTTTTACCTCATCGCTAAGAATGTTCTTTGAATAATCAACGAGAATATCCTCAAACTTTAATGAGTAGTTTTTAAAACGCTCGGGATCCGATGCAAACAGCTCTTTCATATGAGTTCCTTCGAACTCGAAATACATTTCTTCCAGCTTTTGCCAGGCCTTAGTTTCTATCGGGTTAATTTTAGGTAACATGATTTTTTATTTAGTAGGAAGACTGAAAACTGAAGCCGAAAGTTTATTCGCACTTTAAATCCCTAGCCCTCTTCAAGTTAATAATTCTTTTTAAACCAAAACAATATGCTCTAAACACATTGTTCACACAGAACTAATGCAAATATAATCTATTCTCAGGATTGCCGGAGATAGTTAGGGAAAGGTTAATCTTTGGTTAAGAAAAAATTCTATGCTTTTCTACTACGCATAACCAGCACAAGAGCAGTTATAGCGGAGAAAAGTCCAATAAGCAACAGTGAACAATAAAAGTTATACGACCAATGTTCAAGCTTAATAAAGGAACCAAGTCCAAATAATATTACTCCCAGCGTCAAAAGAGTAACAACCAGTGTCTTTCGGGTTTTCGACATAATGAGGTTTTTTAAATTCTGAGGATAAAACTAATCATTTCATCCAATTATACTAATATTTTAATCCTAACTTTTTCTTTCTTTTCACACTACTATCTATTTTACAAGGCAGTAAAAGCCATTCATTTCCCAAAAAGCCAGCTCCCAAATTCATCATTTCAGATAAGAATTTTAATTTTAATATCATTTCACAGACAGGTTCTTTCTTATCTTTACGCCATGAAATCGAATACATTTAAAGGCTATTTTTTTGCCTTAATTGCCACGCTGGCTTTCTCAAATGTTTATATTTTTAGCAAAGCGGCCCTGAACGAGGTTCATCTGGCTCAGTTCGGAATTTATTGGTTTGCAATAGGCACGCTTTTAAACTTTATGATGGCCGCAAAAAACAAAAAACTTGCCCAGGTAAAGACCTTAACTAAAAAGCAAGTTCGAATACTGGTTATATTAGGAATCCTCGAGATTCTGACCACCACCACATTTTTTGTTTCCATTAATGTAATTCCGGATCCGGCAGTTACTTCATTTCTTGGCAATATGTATCCGGTTTTTCTTACTCTTGGAGGTATTTTCCTGTTAAAAGAGAAATTCGGTTGGATCGAAATTATTGGAGTAATCATGGCGCTGACAGGTGCTTTTATAATCAGTTACACAGGAGGAACTTCTCTGAAAACCTTTTTTATTGCCGGAACAGGAATTGTTTTTGTGAATGCCCTACTGGCCGCAACAGCCAGCCTGGTTGTAAAGGTTCATGTAAAAAAGTTAAGTCCCGAATTTATTAATCTCAACCGGTCTGTTTGGCTGTTAATTTTTGCAGGTATCGTATTCTTTGCAACAAAACAATCTTTTATTATTCCGATGTCTGCCCTGAGAAATATCGCTATCGGAGCAGTTCTGGGACCTTTCCTTGCCGTTTTAACCGTTTATTATTCATTTCATTACATCGACGCTTCACGGTCGTCGGTAGTACAAAGTTTAAAGGGAATTTTTGTATTGGTTGGTGCTTTTCTATTTTTTAAAACCATTCCACTGATGCACCAGCTTCTTGGAGGTTTTGTAACTGTATTGGGTGTTCTCCTGATGACCTTGGCTCAAACCGGCATATTCAAAAAACATAAAAATTAATTTCATCCGGCTAAAAATTCAAAAAATTCAAAATACCCCACCAGCTATTAGTTAGTTCAAAAATATTTATACCAATCACACATTTTCATACACTATTTATTTAGGTTATGCTTTGCCTACCCTCTCGAAACTGAAAAAGCAGTTAAAAAACTAAAAAACTAGTTAAAAACTGTATTTTTGGGCAATACTTATATATTTTTTCAAGAAATTTAGCACCAAGATTAAACAGGGTATAATTTTTGTTAAATATAATTTCTCATCACCAAAACAAAAAATTAAACAAAAACAGAAACCATGAAACGAAGAATTCGGTTAATTACCATTATTTCCGCAATTGCTGTTTTGTTAGTAATCTTAATTCTACCACGTACACAAAGCGAAACAGCAGAAATTACAACAAAAGTACAACGAGGGCCATTCGAGATACTCGTTTATTCGAGCGGCCAGTTAGAAGCTCAAAATTCAGAAGACATTCGGATTCCTGACAACTTGGACGACAGAGACATTCGAATATATGAGATTAACATCACTGACCTGATTGAAGAAGGTGCTGTTGTTGATTCGGGTGACTATGTGGCGACTATTGACCAAAAAACAGTGGAAGAGGTGCTGAATACCGCCCGCGAAGAGTTGGAAACAGCTTTAAATGATTACGAAGATGCTAAAATGGATTCCAACCTCACCCTTAGCAATTACCGCGATCAGATTATTAATGCCCAGGAAGAAGTAGAAGAGCAGGAAATTATCTTGCAAGAATCGAAATATGAGTCGCCTTCTGTTATTAGAAAAGCAGAAATGGATTTAGACAAAGCCAAACGAAAACTGAAACAGGAGGAGAATGGTTTTATACTGCAGGAACGCCAGGCTCGGTCAAAGGTTGAACGCAAAAAACTGGAAGTAAGCCAGAAACAAACCAGGGTAGAGAAACTTGAAAAAGTGTATCACTCGCTGGTTATTACCGCCCCAAAAGAGGGGATGATCATTTATGGAAAAGATCGTATGAGGGAAAAAATAAAAGTGGGTTCTACGGTAACTCCCTGGATGCCCGTAATTGCTACCCTCCCCGACTTATCATCCATGTTATCGCTCACGTATGTTAACGAAATTGATATTTCAAAAGTAAAGAAAGGCCAAAAGGTTACTTTAGGTGTTGATGCCATTCCAGGAAAAGAACTGGAGGGGGAAGTTGTTTCTGTTGCCAATATTGGCCAGCCCATGCCGAAAGGCGATGCAAAAGTATTTGAAGTAAAAATACGTGTATTTGGAGATGTATCAGACCTGAAACCTTCGATGACTACCAGTAATGTAATTCAAACAGCCACCCTTGCTGACACCACATTCATTCCTTCAGAAGCTGTTTTCGAAGACGATTCCATGCAATTTGTTTACCTCGACAAGGGCAAGCTGGTAAAACAGGTGGTTGATTTAGGTGATCAGAATGAAAACCTTGTTTTGGTGAGGAAAGGTTTAGCGGCTGGTGACAAAATATTATTGAATGAGCCAGCTAATGCCAATGACCTGAAAATTGAAGGACTGGATATCTGGGAAGAAATTAAAGCACGCATTGCAAAAGAAGAAGAGGAAGCCCGGAATAAAATTGAAGAAGACAAGAAAAAACCGTACATCCCAAGTAAAAAGAGTTCCAGTGGCGGTGGCGGTGGAATTATAATTTTCGGATAGCAAATTAGTTCCCGTTATGAAATCATATATACAAAGATATGGACATGATGTAGCTTCGGGAATTGAAGCTATATTCACCAATAAAGTAAAATCCTTTTTAACCGCTCTGGGAATTATTTTCGGAGTAGCAGCTGTAATCAGCATGCTGGCAATTGGAAACGGAGCGCAAAAAGAGATTCTCGACCAAATAAAAATGGTTGGTGTAAATAACATCATCATTACGCCTTCAAAAACGGTTATCGACAACGAAGAGGAGAATACCTCTTCAGACAGCGAAACTCAAATTAGTTCTAAAAAATTCTCCAAAGGATTAACCCTTCTCGATGCACAGGCTATTGAAGAAATAATTCCGACAGTAAGCCGCGTTAGCCCTGTTATTTCGTTCAATTATTCTGCCATTCTTAATGGAAAAAGTAAACCGGTAGTTCTGGAAGGAATCAACAACAAATACTTCGAACTTTTTAATATTTCACTGGTAGAGGGAAAATTATTTACCAACGAACAGATGCATAATGGATTCCCGGTTTGTATTATCGGCGATAATATTAAAAATGTATTTTTTAACCAGGAAAATCCCATCGGCAAAAAAATCAAATGTGGTCAGATCTGGTTGCAGGTTGTAGGAGTAGTTGAACGTCGTGATTTTACAGCTTCAGCATCCGACGAAATGGGAATAACCAGTACTGACAATAAAATTTTCATCCCTGCAAAAACAATGATTATGCGGTTTAAAAACCGTTCTTTGGTTCGCGCCGACGAGGTAGAAGAGTTAATGGCCTCTAGGGATGAAGACCAAAATAGTCAAAAGGAAAACCTCAACCAATTGGATAAAATTATTGTACAGGTTGAGAATACCGAACACCTGAGTGCATCTGCAGATGTTATCAGACGAATGTTGCTGCGCCGCCACAACCAGCTTTACGATTTTGAGGTAACCATACCCGAACTGCTCCTGAAACAACAACAGCGAACCAAAAAGATATTCAACATTGTTCTTGGAGTTATTGCAGGAATTTCGCTGATTGTGGGTGGAATCGGCATTATGAATATTATGCTGGCTTCTGTTATGGAACGTATCCGCGAGATTGGTGTCCGGCAAGCCATTGGGGCATCGCGAAAAGATATTATTATTCAATTCCTTTCCGAATCAACCATCATTAGTGTATCGGGGGGAATCATTGGAATAATTCTGGGTGTTGTTCTTTCTAAAACCATAACTGCCGTTTTCGACATAAAAACCATTGTTTCCATCTTTTCAATCGTCATTTCATTTGGCGTTTCTGTTTTGGTTGGAGTCACATTTGGATATATTCCGGCAAAACGTGCAGCCGAACAAGATCCAGTAAACTCCCTTCGCTACTAATCTAAAATCCGTAAAAAATGAAACAAACAATAATACTTATCCTCATCGCCTTGGCTTTATCAAGCCAGTTACAGGCACAGGAAAAAAAGTCTATGACACTTGAAGATGTTATTAGAGTGGCATCGCAACAATCACTCGATGCTTTTATTAACGAAAATATGTATTTAGCCAGCTACTGGGAATACCGATATTTTAAAGCCGACCGGCTTCCTTCACTGAGTCTCAACGCCACTCCTTTCGATTATAACCGGTCGATGCAAAAAGTTTACAACTACGACGAAAACCGCGATGAATTTGTTGAACGACAGTCGTTTGACTCAGACTTAACACTGCAGTTGCAACAAAATGTAGGATTAACCGGAGGACAAATATTTGCCCAATCGAATTTAAGCATGACTCAAAAGCTGGGCGACGACGGGCTTTCTTCCTATTCTTCAACCCCGTTTATTATAGGGTATTCGCAGGAAGTTAATGGTTACAACCGACTTCGGTGGGAATCGAAGATTGAACCGGTAAAATTCGAAGTTGCAAAAAAAACATTCATCCAGGGGAAAGAAGATTTATCGATAAAAGCCACACAATTGTTTTTTAATTTACTCGATGCACAAATTGAAGTTACAATCACAGAAACAAACCTGGCGAATGCCGACACATTATTCACCATCGGTAAGGGAAGATTTCAAGTGGGTACTGTAACTCAGGATGAATTGCTGGACCTGGAACTGAGCTACATGAATGCAACGCTGTCACTTACAAAAGCAAAACTCGAACTCGACCGGGCGGAGGCAGAATTAAATTCTTTTTTAGGCTTCAAAAAAGAAACGGTTATTGAGTGTGTCATCCCGGATAATTTGCCGGAGCTTCAGGTTGATGCATTGAAAGCCGTTGACCAGGCGATGACGAACAATCCCAATATCATTTATCAAAACCAACGTTTATTGGAAGAAGATGAAAAGGTGAATGAAGCAAAAAGTGAAACAGGCGTAAGTGGAGATGTTTATGCTTTGTATGGCTTAAATCAAAATTCAGAAGAATTTAATGCAGTTTACCAGGATCCTCTCGACAGGCAACGTTTAAGAATTGGTCTGAATATTCCTATACTTGATTGGGGCCGCCGAAAAGGCCAGCTGTCGATGGCAAAGTCGAACCGCGAAGTAGTTCGTTTAAGTATCAACCAGGAAAAAATCGATTTTGAGCAAGATATAATTATGAACGTGATGGAATTTAACCTGCAGGGAGTTCAGGTTAACAACTCGGCGAAAGCCGACACCATTGCCCAGTTAAAATACGATGTTACCCAACAAAGGTTCCTTATCGGGAAACAAGACATCACCCGTTTAAATATTGCCCGAACCGACCGGGAACAGGCACGCAGGGCATTCATCAGTTCATTGCGCTCGTACTGGAATTATTATTATACTATCAGAAGAATTACTTTATTCGATTTCCAACAGAATATTACGTTATCGGAAGACTTCGATAATATTGTAAAAAACTATTAAATCAAAAACTATGGCATTCATTAAAAACAAATATTTCTGGATTCCGGCGTTTTTAATTATTCTCACCGTTGCTTTCATTGTTTTCGAACGAAGTGGGTTGGAATCAGACAAGTATTATGAAGTGGAATCAGGGCCTTTCGAACTTACCTTGAATACAAAAGGTGAAATTCAGGGAAAAAATGCAGTTGTAATCAACATGCCCGATGTACTCAGAAGAAGAGATTTACGTATCTATGGTTTGTTATTGAAAGATCTGGTAACAGAAGGAACAATGGTTGAAAAAGGAGATTGGGTTGCCACGCTCGACGCCGCAACCATTAACCAGCAGATTCAAAGCAACCGGCAGGAGTTAGAGAGAAGGAAAGCAGAACTGAATGATGCAGTAATCGATTCTACTATTCAACTAACAAAACTTCGGGAAGAATTGGATGAATTTAATTACGACCTTGAGTATAAAAAACTGGAGCTTGACCAGTCGAAATACGAATCGCCGGCTTACCAAAGGAAAATCCAGGTGGAATACAATCAAACCATCCGGCAGATGGATAAAAAAAGACGCGATTACGAAATAAAACGCCTTGAACTAAAAACGAAAACCAAACGAATTGAAGACAAATACAATGAATACGTTAACCGGGATGAGTTATTAAAACAGGGGTTAATGGCTTGCCGGGTTAAATCGCCCAGAGATGGTATGATTATGTATGCCAAGCTATGGGGAGGCCGGAAATTAAGAATTGGCGATGAAGTTAGTATATTTAATCCGGCCATAGCAACACTCCCCGACATGTCGGTACTTGTTTCAGAAACTTACGTTCAGGAAATTGATATAACCAAAATCAGTTTGGGCGACAGCGTTGAGATTAAAATTGATGCCCTTCCTGATAAAAGTTATACGGGCACAATTTCTAAAATTGCCAACATCGGGCAGGAAATTCCGGGATTCGACTCAAAAGTATTTCATGTGTTAATTGATATTAAAGGCAATTATAAAGAGCTAAAACCATCGATGACAACCGATAACCGGATTGTCTTACAAAATGTTGAAGATACCATTAAGATTCCGCGCAAGTGTTTGTTTGGAGCCAATGGCGAAAAATATGTCTTTCTGAGGAAGGATGGAAAAATATGGAAAAAGAAGGTTAAAACGGGCCTTGAAAATGAAACCGAAATAATTATTGAATCAGGCTTAAACCTGAAAGATAAAATATATTCAGGCGTGCCTCCTGATTCAGAAGATATTCCTTTCATCGAGAGTTAAGATAGAAAAGCGAGATGTTTATTCAGCTCGCTTTTCTATTTTTGCAAAATGCAAAAGAAAACAAATCCAAATATTTTCCTGTTTAACCCAACCTGCGAATACGCCGTTGCCAATGGGAATGCCTCGTGGCATCCCAACAAACTCTTACAAAAAATGGAAGCAGACATGGCAACATTACCTGTTTTCTTCTCGCAAGCAGGCGATTTGATTATTGTTCCCCATAAACCAACTGAAAGTTATATCCGGCTTTTGGAGAAAATAGGTCTATCAAATCGTGAATTTGTAACCATGGAAATGCTTGAAAAAAAAACACCCAAAGATATTAACAGTCTGTGCCCGTGGGGATGGAGCCCGGTAGCCCATAAACGTCTTCACTTTTTAAAAAATAACTGTTCATCCGAATTTAAAGATTCACCCGTTTTTAACTGGAACCCGGAATATAAAAGCCTGTATTCTAAAAAATTCGCCAGAGAAATTCTCACTAAGCTCCTCGAGCGAAATCCATCAGAACATTTTATTAGCAAAGAAGAAATACCTGCCATTTGCAGGAATAAAAAAGAGTTTGAATTACTGCTGGGAAAATGGAATAAATTAATGGTAAAAGCACCCTGGAGTAGTTCAGGAAGAGGATTACAACCCATTACCAAAACCCCGATACATCCAAAAGTTTGGGAAAAACTATTAGGTATGGTTAACGACCAGGGATATGCCATGGTTGAACCTTATTTTAACAAACAACTGGATGTTGCCTACCAGTTTAAGTTAAAAAACGGACGTGTTACCTTTATTGGAACAAGTAATTTCTCGGCCGACTCAAAAGGTCAGTATCAGGGGAACAACTTAAACGGACTTCCGCATGACCTTGATCCTGAAATAATAAAATTCGCTGAAGACATTCCATCTGAAATTATTAATCCGTTAATAGAAATTCTTGAAGAGAGCGAGCTGGCGAAATCTTTTGAAGGCTATTTTGGAGTTGATACACTCATATTCAAAAATAAACAAGGCTGCCTTAAAATAAATCCTTGCCTCGAGATTAATGTTCGGTATAATATGGGACTCTTGTCTATTCATCTCAACAAGCTCATAAGCGATAACAGGAAAGGAATTTTTAAAACCTACTACCAGCCCGCCACATCTTTTTATGACTTTAAGAAAGAAATGGAAAAGCAATATCCGCTAATTCTAAAAAACGAAAAAATTCAGCAAGGATTTTTTCCCGCAACCGATGCACACCCCGACACTATGTTTGGAGCGTACTTACTAGTTAAAAACTGAACCACCGAGGATTTTAAAGCTATTTTTCTTAACTTTAAATGAATTCACACTTAAACTTATGGAAGAGGAAAAAACAAATCTCGACTCACCCCAAAAACTCACAAATAAATTTTATGAAAAGGAACTTAACCGACTTCAAATTGAGTTGGTACGGCTTCAGGAATGGATAAAATTTAAGGGGCTGAAAGTTGTTGTCATCTTTGAAGGACGCGACGCTGCAGGAAAAGGGGGAACAATAAAGCGAATCATACAAAACTTAAATCCACGTATTTGCAAGGTTGTAGCTCTGGCCACACCAACCGAAAGGGAAAAAACACAGTGGTATTTTCAACGTTATGTTCCACATTTGCCTGCTGCCGGAGAAATGGTATTATTCGACAGGAGCTGGTATAACCGTGCCGGAGTTGAAAAAGTTATGGGTTTCTGCAGCAACGACGAATATTGGGAGTTTTTACGTTCGTGTCCGAATTTCGAACGAATGCTGATCCGCTCGGGAATAATTCTTATAAAGTATTGGTTCTCGGTAAGCCAGGATGAACAGGAAAAACGTTTTAAATCGAGATTAAACGATCCGACCAAACGATGGAAGTTGAGCCCGATGGATGTGAAATCGATGGAAAAATATGAGGAATACTCAAAGGCCAAGGATGAAATGTTTGCATATACCGACACCAAAATCAGTCCATGGTTTATGGTTCATTCCGACAATAAAAAAAGGGCACGTTTAAACTGCATTCACCACCTGCTTTCTTCTATTCCATACAAGGAACTGGAACAGGAATCCATTGTTTTACCGGAAAGGAAAGAACAAAAAGGTTATGTCCGGCCTCCTCTTGAAGAGATGACCTATGTACCTGAAATATATTAAAAAAGAGGAGCAATTGGTGCTCCTCTTTTTTAATAAACTGCTCCCTTCTCTACTAGTTATCACGGGTTTTTGTCATATCAAACAAGTGGGAAGCTTGTTCGCCTAAAAAACCTGAAAACAGTACTTCCTTCCCATCAATTAGTATTTTTCCCCTCTCTGCCAGCTCATAATAGGCATAAGTCCAGGTAATTTTTTCTATTCCATCTTCGCCTTTCACCTGTACCTCTTCTTTTACCGCTTGAGTGGCAGACTGCTGAAGGGCACTACCTTTTTTCCCTTCCGGTTTATCCTTCATAGGTACCCCATTCAATTCCAAAACCTTGCATGTACTTTCCAAATCGGGCCATTCATCTACATTCTGATAATTAATAAAAGCCGTAAAATGATTAACAGAGTTCCCGTGTAACATCACCCAGGCAGCATATTGCGAAATGTCATTCAATTTCAGTACATCTGCTTTTTTCGGAATTTTCCATGCCCGACGGAAATACTGAACCAAATCGTCAACCAAGGCCTCTCCCGCTACTCTGGGTAATACTCCCTCTTCCTTTAAAACGCCCATCAGTTCAATACTTCTGTCAGACAAAATGTAAGGAGTGTCTTTTACAGCTTCGTGAATGATCTCCTGCGCCCAAACGGGTAATAGATCAACTTCCAGTTGACTAACAAATATTTTTGGGAGCATTTTATCCGGATGTTCAAAGTAAACGGCTTTCAATTTCTTTTTACTAAACTCATACTTCTCCACAGGAGTATATTGCAGGCAATTAAGTATATGCTTTATAGCCCTTATTCCACCGGGTTGTTCTCCGGTATGTGTATTAAACGTACGAAAGGCAACATGATCGTTAACAACATTTCCGCCTTTTTTGCTCACTAAATCAGCATATTTTTGGGCATATGGAACACGGCTTAGATACTGTATCCAAAGTCGTTCGAGAAGTTGTTCTGTAATTTGTTTGGCTGTAACCTTCATAAGAGACTGTTTTTCTCTGTTAAACCACAAAAACCAGTCTTTGGTTACCAAAAATCAGATGTTTAAAAATATTGTTTTATTGCAAAAAACTTAGTAAGTAAAAACCAAACTAAATGTTCTGAACGGTATTGTCCATAAAATCCAAAACATCTTGCTTTGTAAAAAATGCGGTTGCTCCCCTTTTTGTAGTATTTAATGCACCGGCAGCATTTCCAAAGCGCAAGGCCTCTTTAATAGATTTTCCATTAAGGTAATAGTGAAGAAAGCCGGCTGAAAAAGCCATTCCTGAACCAATATTATCTACCATTTCTATCTGGTAACCGGGTTCTGAAAATATTCCCTGCTCCTGGTGATAGGCCCAGATTCCGTTTTTCCCTTTGGTAATTATAATCAGATCGATGTTGAACCTTTTTGCCAGACGATTTGCAAAATCTTCAATACCTGTAAAATCAATTTCAAGTTTTTCAGCAAGAAATGCAATCTCTTTTTCTTTGATACGAACAAGGTGGGCAGATTTCAAAAGATTTTCCACTACCCGCTTATCAAAAAAATGTTCAAAAAGTTTTAAATCGAAGAAATGAAGCGAATCGGAAGATTCTTTAATAAGCTCGCGAAGTGTATTTTTCGATATCCCAAATCGTTGAGGTAAAAGGCCAAAAAACAAACAATTGGCTTTACGAACCAATTTTAATGCTTCGGCAGAGAATTCGATGTGGTCGAAAGCCACATCAGGAGTTACTTCGTATTTCGATTCCTGCTTATCGTCGAATGCAACATTTATTGTTCCCGTTCCAAAAACAGAGTCAATTTGAACATTTCTGTCAGAAATACCCAGTTCTTTCAACTTTAACAGTGCGGCATTTCCCAGCTCGTCATCTCCAATTCGCGACAACAAATGTCCTTTTTCGCCAAACGAATTGCACCTGAATACCAGGTTCGACGGAGTTCCACCAAGTACCTTCCCACTGGGTAACATATCCCAAACTACTTCTCCAAATGCAACAATTGTTTTAGCCATAATAATATTTTCGTTTCCAAAAATAGTTATTAATACAAATCAATCAAATCTGATTTACTCAGAAGGCAATAAATTTTTATTTAATCCCATATATTTTGTCTTAGAGTTATTCTTTTCTCCAGTAAAACATTTTATTTGTCAAGGCGTTTGAATTTCAATAGAAATCAAAAAAAGGAACTTTTAAAAAGAGAGATTAAATTAAAATTGAGTGAATTATCTGGCACATCTATATTTATCAGGCAGTTCAGAGGACATTATCCTTGGGAACTTTATCGGTGATTATGTTAAAGGAAAAAAATATTTCGATTATCCCGATGATGTGGCGAAGGGGATTTTGTTGCACCGGCGAATAGATTCGTTTACCGATAGTCATCCGCAAACCCGTGAAGCCAAAGAATTATTTCGCGCCGAATTTGGGTTGTATTCCGGCATCGTAGTCGATTTTTTTTACGATCATTTCCTTGCCAAAAACTGGGAACATTATTCAGAAGAAACACTTCGGTCGTTTGCCAAAAGAGTACATGCCATTTTATTATCTAATTTCAGACTTTTGCCCCGCAGGGTGCAAGGGTTTCTCCCTTTCCTGATACAAAACAAACGACTGGAATCTTATGCTACGGTTGAAGGCATTGTAAATTCCCTGAAGATTATGGGAAACTACTCATCACTTCCTGCGAAATCGGAAACAGCTAAATTAATCTTACTGGAAAATTATAGCATGCTGGAGGACAACTTCAAAAATTTTATGACGGAAATTAAAACATTCGTAGAACTGGAATATAAAAACATTTAAATAGCCCGGGTAGCCCCGGGCTTAGTTTTATGCTAACATTTCCATGTATTTTTCTTCGTAAAAGAAATCGCTTTCTCCAAATGCCGGTTCCAGGTCATCAATCCAAATGGCATCGGGATTAAATTTTGCAAAAAAAGGTTTACCAACCCAATCAGGATCTCTTCCTTGTAAAAAATTCAATACAAATACTTTTTTACCATTGATTTCGGTCACGCCGTTTATCTGAACTTTTCCTGGGCTGCACGACATACTTGGGCCTTTCACTGTACGGCAAATACCACTTACACTGTTATATGCATTTCTGAAAATTTGCCACGCCCTGTTTAAGGTTACAGCAAAATATTCCTGGGCTCCGGTATCGCGGGCAATAAACATATAATAAGGTATAATTCCGAGTTTAACCTGTTCTTTCCAGTTTTCAGCCCAGGTTGCCGCATTATCATTAATATTTCGCAAAAGCGGTGATTGAGAACGAATCTGAACTCCCGCTCCCATCAATCGTTTAACAGCCTGCTGAACGGCCTGAGTTTTTAATTCTCCCGGATGATTAAAATGAGCCATGATCGAAATATTAATACCATGCTTTTTTACCTTCTCAAACAAACGCAACAAGTCATCGGCATCCTCATCGGTGGTATAACGATAGGGCCAGTACGCCAACGATTTTGTTCCTATCCTGATATTTCTTAAATGCGGGATGTTTGCATCGAGCAAAGCATTAAAATAGGTTTCAAAAAAGCGGGTTTTCATCACAGCCGGATCCCCACCAGTAAATAAAACATCGGAAATATGTGGATTAGCCTTTAAATATTCTACCATGGTATCGGCTTCTTTCATGGCAAACTTAAACTCATTTAAGGCAAATTGTGGCCATCTGAAACAGAATGTACAGTATGCATGACAGGTCTGTCCCTGGGTTGGAAAGAACAACATTATTTCGCGATATTTATGTTGAATTCCGTTAAGTTTCCTCCCCTGAAAAACCGGCACATTACTTTCCTGACCTGCCGGATTTGGATTCAGTTTTAACCTGATTTTCCTTACTTCTTCCTGAATAATATTTCGTGATGCGTTTGATTTTATTAAGGATGAAATTTTATTAAAACTGGCTTCATCCAGCATTTCTTTCTGTGGAAAATTAAGAATATAGAAAGGATCTTTTTCGAAATTCGACCAGTTGATCAATTCATCCACCACATAATTATCAGTTTTAAAAGGCAATACCGTTCCAACTACTTCAATCTCATGTTTTTTCTCCTCACTTAAAGACTCCATTTGAGGTATCTGCCGAAAGTTATGCAGATAATAAGGTCTATACATCATACCATTAACTATTTAATGGGATAGTATGCAAATGAATGCAAATAAAAAACCACTTCAGTAAGTATCCGCTTCCCGAATAAGTCTGTGGTTCTTTTTCCCATAGGATTAAAAGAACTATTATTTTGTCTGTCTGTTTTTTATTTTATAAGATAAAAATCCCCCTAAGAATTTTCACCGATTTTTAAAAGCCACACAAATATAACAAAAAGGGGGGAGTAAAAAAATGTTTTAAAGAAGCCTGCAGACCGCTGTTTTCAACTATTCCGATAAACGATCTAGCCTACTGGCATCGAGACGAATAAAGATAAAAAGCAGTATAGTAAACGACCATAATGAGGAACCTCCGTAACTAAAAAACGGAAGAGGAATCCCGATAACAGGCATCAACCCAATGGTCATTCCAATATTTACCATAAAATGAAAAAACAGAATAACAGCCACCGAGTATCCGTATATACGCGAAAACGAAGAGCGCTGCCGCTCCGCCAGCCAAATCAGGCGTGAGAGTAAAAACATAAATAATACTACAATGGTAAAAGTGCCTACAAATCCCCATTCCTCACCTACTGTACAAAAAATAAAATCGGTACTTTGTTCAGGAACAAAATCGAATTTGGTTTGAGTTCCTTTTAAATAACCTTTTCCTAAAACACCGCCTGAACCAATGGCAATTTTACTTTGATTAACGTGGTAACCGGCTCCATGTGGATTCGATTCGATACCCAAAAGTTCGTTAATTCTCACCTGGTGATGTGGTTCCAAAAAGTTCTCGAAGCCATAATCAACAGAAACGGTAAACAGAACCGAGCCGATAAAAATAACAGAGATAAGTATATAATTCCTGATTTTATTTCTGATGCTGATATACAAAACAATTATAGATGCAAGAAGCGAACCGGCAATTATAAAATCTGCGAGATCGAAAGATGTTGTTATCACTTTGCTTGCAATAAAAGCTATTCCGATCAGAACAATATAAGTAGCAAGCACCTGTAACAATAGTTTTAGTTTCGGATTAAAAATAAGATACATAATGGCCAGAATCCCCAGAAGAATAAAAGCCAGCGACAGGTTTGGCAATACCAGAGCCAGAACAAAAAGTATGGCAATTAAAGTTCCGAAGAACAATACAACGCCGGAAAGCCCCTCACGGTATAATACCAACACAAATGAAAAATAAACCAGTGCAGAACCGGTGTCGTTTTGAAGCAGGATTAAAAATACCGGCCCCAATATGATAGCTGCCACAGTAAATAACGATTTTACATTCTGCAACTTAAATCCATGCATACTCATGAAACGCGCCAATGCCAGTGCTGTGGCAAATTTTGTAAATTCCGATGGTTGAAATAATATCGGCCCCAGCTGAAACCACGATCGGGCGCCGTTTATCTCTTTCCCTATAAACGGAACCAGCAGCAAAAACAACATGAGTACTCCGTAAATGATATAAGAAAAGAATACATAAAAGTTGACCTCAAGCAACATAATTGTCAGCGCCAAAACAGCTGCCGCTCCAATCCACATCAATTGCTTTCCATATTGTTGCGAAGTATCAAAAATACTTTGGTGCTCGTCGCTGTACAAAGCTGCATAGATGTTAAACCAACCCAAAAATATCATTAACACATAAAGGCCTACGGTTACCCAATCAATATTTGCTAATATGTTATTTCTTTTTGGCATTAATCGGCTAAATCTGGATTATGCGGATCTGTTAAAACAGCACCCATCATTTGTTTTTCGTATATCAATCTGTTGCTGGCAATCGAGTCATTCAGGTATTTTTCAATCAGCAAGCTTGCCATTGGGGCAGCATAACTTGCTCCCCACTTACTGTGTTCAACATAAACACAAATTGCAATTTTTGGATCTTCTTCCGGAGCAAAAGCGATATAAGCTCCATGGTCGATTCCCTGGTTGTTTTGTATGGTTCCGGTTTTACCGCAATAACTTATTCCGGGCACAAAACGATTTAAACGAGCAATTGTCACTTGCCGCATCCCTTCGTAAACAGGCTCAAAATGTCTGGCTTCAATTCCGGTTTCATGCTTAACTCCAATACTGCTTCTTACAGTATCATTCTCAACTTCCTTTATTATGTGTGGAGGATAATAATAACCTTTGTTGGCCAGAATGGCAGCACAGTTTGCCATTTGCAAAGGTGTTGTTCCCAGTTCACCCTGCCCTATTGCCAACGAGCGAATTGTTAAAGCCCGCCACCAATCACCTTCAAACTTCCTGTTGTAATAAGCCACCGTTGGCCGCAAACCGGGATTTTCATTGTAAAACTCTTCGCTAACTTTGTCTCCGATACCGAAACGCTTTACGTACTCACTCCACGCACCAAACCCTTCAGCGGTAGTTGGGAACTTATTTATTGAATTTCTGAAAGTATTCCACAAAAACGGGTTGCACGATTCACGCACAGCATCTACAACACTTGTAGGGGTAACGTGATCGTGTGTACAACGGATGGGCTGCGATGATTTGCCATTACAAACAATTCGTGTTGAAGTATTGATTGCCCCTTCCTGTAAACCGATAAGAATATTAAATGGCTTAAAGGTTGAGCCCGGCGGATATCGTGCCTGCAAAGATCTGTCGAAAAGTGGTTGCAGCGAATCGTTTTGCAAATGGTTAAAGTTGGCTCCCCGCACCCTCCCTACAAGTAATCCGGGATCATAGGTTGGAGCACTCAACATCGCAAGAATCTCACCGGTTTTCGGCTCAATAGCTACAACTGCACCTTTTTTATTCTGAAAAAGTTCTTCAGCATAAACCTGAAGGTCAATATCGATTGTCGATACCAGATTTTCACCAATTACTGCAGGTTTATCCTCTCGTCCCTCCTGGTAACTTCCCTGGATCCGGTTGTGAACATCAACCATAAATTTTTTGATGCCTTTTGTGCCCCGTAACTGTTTCTCGTATGTTTTTTCAATACCGCTCTGCCCGATATAATCACCCGATTTGTAATAGCGATCCCTTTCAATATCAGAGTTGTTTACTTCTCCCACATAGCCCAATACATGTGCAGCTATTGGCATACTATATTCTCTAAGCGTCCTGGTTTGCGAATGGAATCCTTTAAACTTAAACAACTGTTCCTGAAGAAGAGCGTAATTCTCTGGTGAAATCTGCTTTACCAAAACCGACGGTTTATACCATGAATATTTTTTGGCTTTTGCAATTTGCTGTTCCAGATCTTCCCGCTCAATATTTAACAGCTTACACAATAAAAGCGTGTCGAATTCTGCAACTTCGCGGGGTGTAATTAACAAATCATAGGCTGTTTTATTATAAACCAGCAGCTTGCCATTCCGGTCGTAAATTAAACCACGAGCCGGGTACTGCACTACTTCGCGCAGAACATTATTTGTGGCGTATTGCTTATAATTTGAATCGAGTACCTGCAAACGAAACAAACTGATGGTAAAAATGAGTCCCACCAGCAAAAAAACCGCCACTACAACATAACTCCTGTTTGATAAATTATTCACCTTAAAAATCTAATCCTGGAAAATTATAAACTGACTTAAAACTATAATAAAAATTGAGAAAACGGAACTTAAAATAACCCGATATAAGGTATCGAAGAAATTTACGAAACTAAAAACCTCTACATAGAAAAGCACTAAATGATGGATAACAACCATTAATGCAGTATAATAAAGAAACCACAAAAAGCCGTTTTGTGCCATTCCCGGATACTCTAGCATATCTTCTTCTCGATTAGTTATAACACCTATTATCAGTGGTCTGAGATAAGATATAAAGACAGAAGCAAAAGCATGTATACCCAACGTATTGGAGAAAATATCGACAGTTAAACCAATAGCAAAGGCAGAAAGCAATAATATATATTTTGGAGCATTTACGGGCAACAGCATGATAAACAGAATATAAATATATGGATTGATAAATCCACTGAACTGCACCTGGTTTAAAAAAAGAACCTGTGACAGTACAAGTACAATGAAGATAATTCCATATTTAACGATCAGCCTGCCCATCCTCCATCAAATTTTCAAGTTGTTCCAGTTCCTCCTTTTTCCTGTTCTCTATTACCTCTACATGCCTTATTGACTTAAAGTTTGTGGAGAGCCTTACTTTAATTTTGTAATAATTTTCTCCTTCCGGCTGACTAAAATCTTCAATTACACCAATCATTAACCCTTCTGGGAAAATGGCAGAATAACCACTTGTTACCACAGAATCTCCCACGGCAATTTCCACATGAAAGGGAATCTCCAGCAGATCAGCAAACTGATAATCTTCTCCAGACCAGGCCAACGACCCGTAGAAACCACTCTCCTTTAATTTTGCCGATACGTTCCACCTGGGATTCAACAACGACAACCCCATGGAAAAGGACTCAGAAACAGCAGTAACTACACCAACAATACCATCGGTTGAGATAATTCCCTGATCGGGTTCTACTCCATCTTTTCGGCCCTTGTTCAGGGTTAGATAATTCTGCTGTTTATTAACCGAGTTATTTATGATTTTTGCCGGAGTAAATGCAAATAAAGAATCTTCAGCTAATTTACGATATGCTTCTGATTGCGTAAAATCGCTGGTGTCAGGAAAACTGAATTGCAACAGAGTGTGCAGCCTTGCATTCTCTGCTGACAGTTGTTCGTTTACTTTTCCCAGTTCGAAGTATTGTAATACCGAACTTACAGAATTATAAAAACCGGCAGAAATCCGATTGGAAGAATTCAAAAATTTCGACCGCTGAAAGCTGTTATAATTAAACACAAAAACCAATGAGATTACTTCTAAAAAAATGAAAAGCAAAAAAGCATAATTTCTTAAAAGGAATCTAAAGAGACTTCGCATTTACATATACTTGCTGCAGGTTATCGAATAAGAAATGAGAAATTATCAACGTTTTTCAGTGCAATTCCGGTTCCTCTTACCACCGCTCTAAGCGGATCTTCGGCAATATGGAAAGGAATACCTATTTTATCGGTCAATCGTTTATCCAGTCCTTTCAGCAAAGCACCTCCACCTGCCAGCCAGATACCTTTAACAACGATATCGGCATACAATTCGGGTGGTGTTTGTTCCAGAGCACTCAACACCGCTGTTTCAATTTTCGAAATCGATTTTTCAAGGCAGTGAGCAATTTCCTGGTAAGAAACCGGAACCTCAATCGGCAAAGCTGTCATTTGGTTTGGTCCCTGAACCACATAATCAGGTGGCGGATCTTTTAACTGCGACAAAGCAGAACCAACATGAATTTTTATTTCTTCTGCCGTACGTTCACCAATTTTAATATTGTGTTGGTGACGCATGTATTCCATTATATCTGCGGTTAAATCATCTCCGGCAATACGAATCGATTTATTGGTCACAATACCACCAAGCGAAATAACTGCAATTTCGGTTGTACCACCACCAATATCAACAACCATGTTGCCTTCAGGTGCTTCCACATCGAGCCCGATACCAATGGCTGCTGCCAAAGGTTCGTATATCATATAAACTTCGCGGCCACCTGCATGTTCCGATGAGTCGCGAACCGCACGTATTTCAACTTCAGTACTTCCCGAAGGAATACAAATAACCATTTTTAAAGCCGGAGAAAACATTCTCGACTTCGGATTAATCATTTTTATCATCCCTCTGATCATCTGTTCCGCCGCATTAAAGTCGGCAATCACACCATCCCTCAACGGTCTGATTGTCTTGAGATTTGCGTGCGTTTTCCCCTGCATTTGCCTTGCTTTCTCGCCAATGGCTACCATCTTCTCTGTTTTTAGATCGATAGCCACAATCGAAGGTTCATCAACCACAATTTTATCATTATGGATGATGATGGTATTAGCGGTACCAAGGTCAATTGCAATCTCTTGCGTTAAAAATGAAAATAACCCCATAAATTAATTTACTGTTTATCTAAAGCGTTTAAAAATAGTATTAATTCTTAATGTCTAAAATGCCGGCGGCCAGTAAATGCCATGGCAATTCCAAATTCGTTACAAGCCTCTATTACTTCTTCGTCGCGAATACTTCCTCCCGGCTCAATAATGTATTTTACTCCATATTCGTTGGCAGCCTCAATACTGTCGCGGAACGGGAAGAATGCATCTGAAATCAGAACCGAATTTTCGATATCCAAACCACCTTTCAAATCGAATCGTGGCATTGTAAGGTAACGAAGGCTGTCGAGACGATTTGGCTGTCCCATACCTGCACCGGTTAACCAGAATGCACCGTTTTCAGTTTCAGTAACAACTGCAATAGCATTACTTTTTAAATGCTTGCAGGCGATTGTTCCGAATTTCGCCAGATTCATTTTTGAAGCCTCAAATTCTTTTTGGGTAACAGTTTTGAATTCAGTATCCAAACCTTCATCCTCACCTTGCACCAGCATTCCACCACTTATCGAGCGATATAATTTTTCACCGGCAATCATCGGACGAACCGGAGTTACCAACACTCTCAGATTTTTCTTCTTACCTAAAACTTCAAGTGCTTCATCGGTGTAAGCAGGAGCAATTATAATTTCGATGAACTTTTTACCAAACCATGCGGCAACTTCTTCAGTTACAGTATCGGTAAAACAAATAATTCCACCGTATGCGCTAACAGGATCTCCGGCCCAGGCCAGTTCCAGCGATTCCATAATATTTTCGGTTACCGCCAATCCACATGGATTAAGGTGCTTGATTACCGAAACAGCAACTTTATTTTCTAAATGTGTTACTGAATGATAGGCATCGCTGGCTGATTTCCATGCAGCATCGGCATCCAGCATATTGTTATACGAAAGTGCTTTTCCCTGAAGAACTTCAGCGTTGGCAAGGCCGGCTCCTTCTGCAACATTGTCGAATTTAAAGAAAGTTGCAGCCTGGTGCGGATTTTCGCCATAACGAAGCACATCGCCATCATTCAAACTGATTCTTTGTTTCGAAGCATCGCCATCCTGATTAAAATAGCCGAATATGGCAGCATCGTAATGTGATGATACTCCAAAAGCACGACCTGCAAACCATTTGCGTTCTGCCAAAGAAAATTCGCCGTTATTTTTGTTCAAGTGACTCAAAAGTGGTTCGTACTCTTTTTGTGAAGGAACAATAACCACATCTTTGAAATTCTTTGCTGCGGCACGAATCAGTGAAATTCCGCCGATATCAATTTTCTCGATTATATCCTGTTCATCGGCACCTGAAGCAACGGTATCTTCAAACGGATACAAATCAACAATAACAAGGTCAATCTCCGGAATTTCATATTCGTTTAACTGGCTGACATCACCCTGGTTATCGCGACGTGACAATATGCCGCCAAAAACTTTTGGATGCAAAGTTTTCACACGTCCTCCCAAAATAGACGGGTAACCGGTTAAACTCTCCACCGACGTAACTTCAACACCTAACGACTCGATAAAAGTTTTGGTACCACCGGTACTTAAAATCTTAACACCCAAGTCGTTTAACCTTGTTATAATCTTATCTAAATTTTCTTTGTGGAAGACTGAAACCAAAGCAGTCTTAATTTTTTTATTATCAGCCATTTATTGGATTTTTCGAATTCGATTGCAAAGATAAAAAAAACAGACAACATACTGTTAAAAACAAAGGTGGAAATAAAATATTGTTTTCACCATAGAATAAATATAAAATCATTGTAATCTTTTCAACAAAACAGCACTAATAATACAGAGTTGTTTACTCTTGAATTAAAGTATTAAAACAAACCATTAACTTATCTGAAAACAAGTGCTATTTTTACTTTAAATTTACATCCTGAATATGTTGTTGCTCCGCCTCATATATGAAAGTTTTTCCTTTGCCTTTGGTTCCCTGAGGGTAAACAAACTTCGTACGTTTTTATCGTTGCTTGGAATAACCATTGGCATATTTGCCATTATTTCTGTTTTTACGGTAATCGATTCGCTTGAAAAATATATTCGGGATAGTCTGAATTCGCTGGGGAACAACATGGTTTATGTACAAAAAATGCCATGGGCTCCACCCGAAGGTGAAACTGAATATCCTTTCTGGAAATACCAGAGCCGTCCCGTCCCAACCATTGAAGAAACAGAACAAATTATGCGTAAGGCGAAAACCGTTGACAATGCGGCCTTCCTTTTTGGATTCGGCAGAAAAGTGCAATACGAAAGTAGTAGTCTCGATAACACAACAGTATTTGCCACCACGCACGGCTTGTTAGATGTTTGGAATTTAAAAATAGCAACCGGCCGATATTTTACCCAAATGGAAATGCGAAACGGAGCTCCTGTTACTGTTATTGGCAGCGAAATTTCTGAAAAGCTTTTTGATGGACTAAATCCTATTGGTAGGGATATTAAAATCCAGGGACAAAAATTAAAGGTAATTGGGGTTTACGAAAAAATGGGGTTGAATGCAATAGGCGGAACCAGTATGGATAAAAACATTCATATCAGCGCCACAAAAGCTTTTTATATTCTTGACGTAAAAAACAGAGACCGGGGACAAACCATTTGTATTAAAGCAAAAGATGGCGTTGACAATGAAAAATTCGTGGCCGAGTTGGAAGGCATTATGCGCAATATCAGGAGGCTGAAACCAATGGAAGAAAACGATTTTGCCTTAAACGAGGTGAGTATTGTTGCCAATCAGTTCGACCAGTTTTTTGCGGTATTTAATATGGCCGGAGCAATTATTGGAGGATTCTCCATTATTGTGGGCGGATTTGGTATTGCCAACATCATGTTTGTGTCGGTAAAAGAACGGACAAAAATTATAGGCATTCAAAAATCAATCGGCGCTAAACGTTATTTTATTCTGCTGCAATTTATTTTTGAAGCTATCGTATTATCAGTGATTGGCGGCATTGTTGGCCTGTTCCTGATTTTCATCGGTACACAAATCGTAAATTATGCCACAGGATTCACCATCATCTTAACGGTTGAGAATATTATTAACGGATTAATGATTTCTAGTGTGATTGGCTTTATTGCCGGATTTATGCCGGCCCGGTCGGCTGCCAGGCTCGATCCGGTAATTGCGATTAATTCGATTTAAATTAAATCGAAAAAGAAGCTTGAAATCATCAGGTAAATCATCAAGCCAAATATATCATTCATTGTGGTTATGAAGGGACCGGTAGCCAATGCAGGGTCGATCTTAAATCGGTTAAGAATAAGAGGAATTACTGTTCCAAACAGAGAAGCAAACATAATTACAATAAAGAGTGAGATGGAAACAGAGAAGGTTAAATTCATATTTCCCGACACAAAATAATTATACGTAAATATCAATAAAGCGAAAATACTTGCAGTAAGAAAAGCCACCGATACTTCTTTTATTAATTTTCGAAATGGAGTCTCGATATCTTTTACCCCACTGGCAATACTTTGCACAACAATCGACGACGACTGCACTCCCACATTACCTGCCATCGCAGCAATAAGAGGGATGAAGAAAGCCAACTCGGTAACCTTCGACAACGAGTCCTCGTGTGAACCCAAAACCACTGCCCCTAAAATACCTCCAAGTAAACCAATGAGCAACCATGGAAACCGGGCACGCAACACTTCCAAAACCTTATCACCGGGCTCAACATCGCCGGTGATACCCGAAACCATCTGGTAGTCTTTTTCAGCTTCCTCACGTACAAAATCAATCACATCGTCGAAGGTAATACGTCCTTTTAATCGCCCGATATGATCGACAACAGGAATGGCAACCAGGTCGTATTTGTCCATAATTTCAGCTACCTCTTCCTGACGGGTATCTGTAGTAACTTTTTTTACATCAGTATCATAAATACTTATAATCTTTGTGTTTACGTGATTTAAAATAAGTTTCTTCAGCGACAAAATCCCTTTCAGTTTATCATCATCGTCAATCACGTAAATGTAAAATATCTCGTCCACCTCTTCGGCTTGTTTACCAATCTCTTTTAAACAAGTGGCAACATTCCAGTTTTCGTTTACCGTTACCAGCTCTTTGGCCATAATACCGCCGGCCGAATCTTCGTCGTACTCAAGCAAATCGACAATATCGCCGGCCTGTTCCACATCCTCTATTTCATTCAGTACCTCCTTCTGAACCTCCACATCCAATTCAGCCATAACGTCGGCTGCATCGTCCGAATCCATGTGTTCGATGAATTTACTGGCGATAAATTCAGGCGGCAAAACCTTCAGAAATCGTCTGCGGTCGTCTTCATCAATTTCAATCAGCACATCCGAGGCCTTTTCGCCATCCAGCAACAGGTAAATGAACTTCGCCTCCTCCATATTCAGGTCATCCATAATTTCGGCAATATCAGCCGGATGGAGATCCTCCATTAAAGCAGCTACTTCCTCATTCTTCTGTTCCTCAACTAAAATCCTTAGCTGCTCAATGTTTTCTTTTGTAATCTCAAAGCTCATAATTTACTATTTTCGAGGTTTTCGATTTTACACGTCAAATCAATAAATCCCTGAACCGAAATTTGTTCCGGACGCTTTTCTGCATATTCGGCGGGCAAATTCGCGCAAATATCTTTTAATGAATTCCGAAGCATTTTTCGCCGGAGGTTAAACGCAGCTTTTACCACTTTTACAAAAAGCTCTTCGCTGCAAGGCAACTCGGCAACCTCATTTCTTTTTAGCCTGATTACTGCCGATTTTACTTTAGGAGGAGGATTAAAAACACCTTCAGAAACGGTAAAAAGATACTCGATATTAAAAAATGACTGGAGCAAAACACTTAGTATTCCATAAGTTTTCGAACCGTGAGGTGCCGCAATTCGCTCCGCAACTTCTTTCTGAATCATTCCCACCGTTTCGGGAATGCGGTTCCGTAACTCCAGAATACGAAAAAATATCTGAGAAGAAATATTGTAAGGGAAATTACCAATAATTGAAAACGCCCCGCTGAAACGCGATGCGACATCTGCCTTTAAAAAATCTTCAGACCAAATATGTTCCAGATTATTAAAATGCTGTCGGAGGTAATTTACCGATTCGGTATCAATTTCTACAACATGTACGTTCAGTTCGGGGCGATTAAGCAAGTATTGTGTAAGTACTCCCATTCCCGGACCGATTTCCAATACATCTGGAACATCGGCACCCAGGCTGTCAACAATTTTCCGGGCAATATTCTGATCGGTTAAAAAGTGCTGACCAAGATTCTTTTTGGGCCGTACAATACTCATTACTTTCCGTCTCGTCCATTTCGAACTTTACTTAATATGTCTTTTTCTTAAGATAAATAAAACAAATTTATATTTTTGCTCCGAAAGAATAACTAATGCCTATCGGTATCTTTGCGTCCCGAAAGTAATACTTTTTGGGGAAATCCGGGGGCCATACAAGGCATTAAAAATCGAAAACTTGAAAAAGACAGCATTAAAAATCTTACAATTTCTGGCATTCTTTACTTTGGGCGCTGGTATTTTTTGGCTCATTTACAAGGATCAGGATATTGATCACATTAAATCGGTTCTAAAAAACGACGTTAACTACTGGTGGGTTGTCTTGTCTCTTATTATGGGACTTATCAGCCATATCAGCCGGACCATTCGCTGGGGGTTAATGATTGAACCCATCGGACATAAACCACAATTCATTAACACTTTCCTTGCGGTTATGGTAGGATACTTTATGAACATGGCCTTTCCGCGAATGGGAGAAATTTCGCGCTGCGGAGTTCTTACGCGTTACGAAAAAATTTCATTTACAAAGTTGGTAGGCACCGTGGTTGCCGAACGACTGGTTGATATGATTTCATTGCTCATTTTGCTGGGGATTGTTATTGTATCGCAGTTCGGGAAGATGCTTCATTTTATAAAAGCAAATCCGGAAATACACCAGAAACTGATTTCGATGGTCACCTCTCCTTACCTGTTAATTGGTCTGATTGCATTTGTTGTGGTCATTTTTATATTCAGAAATGCATTTAAAAATACGGCCATCTTCAAAAAAATCATGCAGATCGTCCAGAATTTTAAAGAAGGTTTTATTTCCATCAGAAATATTAAACAAAAAGGCTGGTTCTTTTTCCATTCAGCATTTATCTGGATTATGTATTACCTGATGCTATACGTGGTGTTCTTCTCTTTCGATTTCACCAGCAACCTGAATCCCATTGCCGGGTTAACAACCTTTGTTTTGGCCAGTTTTGGAATGGTTGCGCCAGTGCAGGGAGGAATCGGAGCATGGCATTTTATGGCAAAAGAAGCTTTGTCGTTGTACGGCGTGGCCAACGAAAACGGTATTATTTTCGCCTTTGTGGCCCACTCTTCAATGACAGCAATGATTATCCTGATTGGTGCAATCTCGGTGCTGATTCTTCCGTTTATTAACCGAAAGGTTGAAGCAGATGACGAAGAAGAGGTAAAAGAAGCTGTGAGTGTCTGATAAAATTCTTCGGACATTGAAAATATCACCACAGTAAAAAACCTTTCAGGGAATGAACCGGATGACAAAAAACCGGCGAACGCGGATTGTAACAAATTAATTTTTGACATTAAGGTTTCAGGTGAACACAGAACTTTTTATATCGCGCAGGTTATTTTTCGATAAAGCCAACAAAAAGCATTTATCGCAGCGAATTGTTCGCATTGCTTTGGCAGGCATTGCACTGGGCCTTACAGTTATGATTGTTGCCGTGGCTGTGGTTACCGGTTTTAAAAACGAAATTCGCCGAAAAGTCATCGGTTTTAGTTCACACATCCAGGTTATAAATTACGATGCCAATAACTCTTACGAAACCCAGCCTGTGTCAATCGACCAACCTTTTTTACCAGCAATAAAATCTATTCCGGGTATTACACATATACAGGTTTTTGCCACCAAACCGGGCATGATTAAAACCGACGAATACATACAGGGAATTGTATTTAAAGGAGCCGGCACCGACTACGACTGGAACTTTTTTTCAGAGAACCTGGTGGAAGGATCTCTCCCGACAATTAACGATTCGGTACGTTCTCCTGAGATTCTTCTTTCACAACAGGTGGCACGTTTACTAAAACTCAAACTTAACGACCTTGCCGTTTTTTACTTTATCAACGAAGACGAACCTTTACCACGTATGCTACAACTAAAAATCAGTGGCATTTACCGAAGCGGTTTCGAAGAATTCGACAACCTGTTTATTGTTGGCGATATCAAACAAATTCAACGGTTAAACAAATGGAAATCGAACCAGGTTTCGGGTTTCGAAGTACTGGTTGACGACTTCTTTAAAATTGACGATATTGAGCAGGAAGTTAGAAACAATGTAATACTCACCAGGGAAGAGAATTCAGAGATTTTGCGCACCGAAAGTATTACGCAGCAGTTCCCGCAGATTTTCGACTGGCTGAGCATTTTAGACATGAACGTGTGGATTATCCTTATTCTGATGGTGATGGTGGCCGGGTTCAATATGGTTTCGGGATTGCTGGTGCTGATACTCGAACGCACTACAATGATTGGAGTGCTAAAAGCCCTGGGCAGCCCCAACTGGAATATCCGCAAGGTGTTTATCTACCTCTCGGTATTTCTTACAGGCAGAGGCATGTTGTGGGGAAACCTTATCGGGATAGGTATTGTGGTTATTCAAAAGGTATTTCATGTATTAAAGCTCGACCCCGAATCTTATTTTGTGGAGTTTGTCCCCATGAATTTTTCGCTGCTGCATATCCTTCTGCTTAACCTCGGAACCATTACCGCAACAGCTTTAATTCTGATTATTCCCAGCTGGTTTATCTCCCGGATTTCGCCGGATAAGGTAATTCGTTTTGATTAAAGGTTGAATGCAGGAGACTGAATTTCAGAATCCGGATAATTTGCTAATAATTTGTTTGATGTCGGTATATAATGGATTGAAGATTTTAATAGATTTGCTGCGTTTTTTTCAATCTGCATATGAAAGGTCTTCTTACGATTGGCATGCTGATCATGTCGAATACATTCATGACAATAGCATGGTATGGACATTTGAAGTTCAACGAAATGAAATGGTTTAGCCAGCTTAGCATAATTGGTATTGTTTTAATTAGCTGGGGAATTGCACTGTTTGAGTATTTCTTCCAGGTTCCGGCAAACCGTCTGGGATTTAAAGATAACGGAGGACCGTTCTCATTAATCGAATTAAAAGTTTTACAGGAAGTAATAACCCTGGTTGTTTTCACCATTTTTACAATCCTTATTTTTCGAACCGAATCATTTAAATGGAATCATTTTGTGGGTTTTGTTTTCCTGATTCTAGCTGTGTTTTTTATTTTTAAGAAGTAAGTAATTACCTTACATTACCTCCGTGTTATCGCAAACAATGTATCGCAAAAAAATAAGACTACACGAAAGGATTAGCGCAGTAGCGATGGATACTGGAATATCAATCCAAAGGTAAGTAAGAATGTTTTATTCGATTTTGTTGCCTGCTTTATCGATATAAAACCAGCTGTGGCTTTTCATAGTTTTGTGTTCTCCATCTTCTACCAGTTCGCATTCATATGTAACTTTTGCCTTACCATTTTTGAACGGGGTTGTACAGGCAAACTGAGGTTCTATTATGATCTCTCCTTTTTCGTTGGCATAACCTGTTTTTCCATTTATCACTATTCTAAAAAGTCCTTCACGTAAATAATCAGGCCCGTTGTCGAACCACTTAACCTCGTAAAGGTAATTCCCGTTTTTATCGATAGCTATACAAGTTCCATCCGTATCGAGAACAATACCAAAGTATCTTATAGTATCAGTGTAACAATAATAAAACCGACCTACCGGAACGATGGTATCACCTTTGATATTTATGTATCCTGAAGGAGTTCCCAACTCACATATTTCATCTTCACAAATCCGGATCAGAAATTCATCGCTGTTTTGTGAGAATCCGCTTAAGGAGAAAAATAGAATGATATTTACAATTATATTTTTCATCTCTTTGTTATTATTTCTTACCCATAGCCGGTGCGGATTTTTAGATTTTTAGTTTGATGGAAACTGTATTTTTGGCCTTAGCTTATCACGCGAAAGGATTCGCGCAATAGCGGAGACATTGATACAGAAAATACCTGTTCGTATACAAAGTCACATTTAATCTTTAACAAGAGTTATACTTTCGTATTCCGACTCGGGATTTAGAATCAAAGTGTTTGAGGATTTCAATTCATAGTTATAGGTAACTTGATAAATTAATATTTTACGATTGTCTTCCGGTTCGGTAAAATCAGAAAGCAACCCCTGCTTCCCTTCTAAACTGATTGTATTTAAGTCAAAAGAGTACTCTCCTTTCACATAAATAAAATCCGGGCAAGTTGAACAAGTGTCATCCGGATAAACCACATCAGTCCATGGGTCTATTTTTAAGAAAAAGCTGTCTTCATTAAATATAAAAGTGTGGTTTTCGCCGGCAAGTTGAACCAGACCTTCAGGTTCAACCTCTACCCACGATCCTTGTAGAATTGTCTTTTCCAGAAATAGTTCATCTTCGTTTTTACAACTTATCAGAAAAATAACGGCAAAGATTGCTAACAATATATTTACCGATTTAATCCGGATATTGATTCCGGGAAATTTTGTTGTTTTCATTGTTTGGTTTTAATTAATTTAATCGTAATATTTCGTTATAGCCAAGTCCGACGGAAGTAGTATACACTCTCCTGAATCTACCTTTTCTTTTATATAAAATAATATTTTACGCAGATCGTCTTTTGTGACACGTGTGTTTCCATTATCATCCAAATAGCTTGAAGGAATTTTATGACCATAAAAAACTAATAATTCTTTATTCGATATAGCAGTATCAATTCTTGTCTTAATTTCATCAATATTATGGTCGATTGTTGAAATATTTGATTCAATTCCATACCTTGAAAGATGGTGTTTCTTTACGGATTTATTGTATGAATGATTATTATTATTTGTAAATGCATAATCATAAATGGTATCCAGCAGAGGCAAAAGATCTGAATGCATAAAAGAATAAGGAGTAACAAAACCTCTTACTTCAATATCGAAGCTTTCAATAATTTTTTTCGAGTTTATAAGTTCTTTCAGTATTTCGTTTTTTGTTATAGTCTCAGTTGAGTTCATTTTAGGGTGAGAACAGGAATGGGATAGAATACTTATTCCTTCATTATAAAAAGATTTATACAAGCTAATTGATGAGCTATCTATCTTATTAGCGGTAAGTGCAAAAGAGGGTTTAAAACCATATTCATCAAAGATTGATTTAATATCGATATCTGAGATATTCAAATCATCGAATACAAAACTTAAAATTGCTTTGTCTTCTGCTTTTTCAGGTTTTATGTTTTTTTTATTTCCAGCACACGAAGATAAAATGACCATAATTAGTAAAGTGCAAACAATCAAAAAATTAAATTTAATCATATCCTGGTAACTTATAATACTTGGTAAATTTGTGTAACGGTCACTTGTAAGTTGTCGTAGCGGATCTCGGAACTCCAACTTATCAAACCGAAGCTATTTTGAGTAAATGTACAAAAGTTTAAATTACCCATACCCCCCGGCTTACTTATTTTGCGTGTTAGCGGCTGGCATTCATTCATCCGTTTATTCTCCATAGGTTAAATCAATGAACACTAAAGAACAACTGTCATTTTTAACTTTAAAATCACCCATATATTTTAAGGTCTCTGAACAAGTCAATCTCGCCGTAAATTCATATTCTCCCTCTAGCTTATCAATAGTCAAAATTGTTTTACTTGAATTGGCATTGCAATCAGGGGTCTCACTTATAGGTAGAAACGGTTCTTCTAATTTTTCAACAAGAGAATTATCGATATAAATCTCAACATCAAATGGGCCACAATTCAATACAAATTGTGCATTTGTATAAAAAGTAATCTTACCAGTATCAGTTTCTTTATCTTTCTCACAGCTTATCAATGTCGCTATGGTCAATATGCTTATTATTAAATTTATCCGCATTATAATCTATTCCAATTTAAATTCCACAGTGTAATTATTTGAAATCTTTGGCATTATCGCCCAATTTCTACTACCCAAAAGCATCTCACAAGTACCTTCATAATCTACTAAAATCTGATATATTATTTTTTTATTCTCCGTATCTTTTAATACTTTTCGTTGATAAGTTGCACTGCATCCACCTCCATTAGTACTCTTTGTCAGAAGTGAATGTTTGGAGAAATCAATGTTTGGAAGATTGGCTGTATCACAGTTTGAATTAGCAGGATAAATCCTTACAATATCACCGAAATCTTGAAAAGAATCATTGTCTCTAAATACATATTCATCATAATCCGAATTAGGTCGCCCATAAAAACAAGTCGATAAAATATTATCATAAAATTCACATTCCGATGTTATATCTATAAGTTCACCTTCTTTATCACAAGAGATAATAAGAGCCGATAAAAGTCCAAATATTATAAACTTAGTTTTCATATCTTTTTTTAATCTTAGATGTCATGGGAATCATTTTGGTTGCGTTTGCTTGCCGCTAAAGTGTGTGGAACCCACCCAGTTGGGTTATAAGTCTAGTACGGGGGGATAACCCAACTTTTTGTCTGTAATTTATTTGCGGGCGCGTATTCAACGGTTTTCGGTTTTTTCTTTAAAAATAAACATAATTTCGAAAAAACAGACTGCTATACATGTGCAAAACCCGCTGAAAAATTCGGAATAGGTTTCGTCATTTTAATGCTTGCCAGGAGGGATGTTGTCGTGTGCGCATCCCTCTTTTTTGCGCCGAAACTTTAGCCCGTGCTTTTTTGTGATTACTTATTCCTTATTAGATATTTCTATTTCACTGGAAGATTGAGGGCTGAAGCCCGGTGCACAAACGAGATTCACTAACCCCAGACTTAAGCCTGGGGTTAAACATTGCAACCTTCAAACGGCTTCAGCCCTTAACAATTATCAAGTAATTGTGTCCTACACTTAATACATATTCCTTGTTTTACTAATATGAAATAAAGAAAGGCCGGATGAATAAAATCAAATTAATGATTCAGTAAAATAGTTTTAATGAGGCAACCTGTATGTAAATCCGAAACTCAAAAAATTATCTATGGCATTATCGTTCATTCCAATAAAACTGTTATCTCAAAAAATTAGAACTGAGGTAATAACATATGAAATTAAACTCATAGTGTTTTTCTATTGGCCAGTTCCATAATGGTATCTAATATGAGTGATTTCTACAACAAACCAAGTCCAGTCCCCTTCATCGAGCTTCCATGTTGCGGACATTTTTACGGGAATTTTAACACCATTCAAAACAGCGTGCTTCTTTACATCAATTACCCACTCATAACGTTTTGCATCGCGATGATTTTCTTTAAACCGGGAGGCACTGTATCGAATACAATCACCTTTTTCATTAAAATAAAAAATTCCCGTCGCCCTTGTTCCCCTGTAATTTATGGTAGCTTTTGCTGATAAGTTATCTTTCGCTTCCCAGCGAATGTAAGGACTTAAGGCCGCCGAAGGAAACCATACAATTTCACCTAAAAAACGTTGCATGGTTCCTTCATCCATTTTTGGTCCTTTTTCGCGTACAACATTAATGGCGGAAAACATTTTTATTTGCATTTCCCCCTTTCCATCTGTAAACTTATCTCGTCCAGTTATCTGAATAAAAGGTGGTATTTTCATATTCACGCGCCACACAAACGCCGGATTTTGAATAGAAAAATACTGTTCTGCAGTAGCATCTTTCCATTTTTTTTGTCCGGGTTTCATTTTTATTTTAGCTTTTTGTCTCAGCCAAACCGACTGGATTTTTTCTTGTCCGATAACCCCCGAAGCCTTTAACCAAAGCTTAACAGGTTCAGGTAACGCTGAAATATCCTCTTCACTAATTACTGTTTTATCTCTGCTTTCATTCTGTTCCATAATTTGCGAAATTTCAGCTTCTGTCTTCTGATTAAAACGAATCGCCAGCAATGAAAGAAACGCAACAATCAGGATTATCAGATTAGCGATACTTCCAAATCGCGCATCTTGCCAAACCGTAATTATTAAAACGGATGAAATGATTACAGAAATTATAGCCAGCCAGCTCCACCAGCTTTTCATTTTTATAAATCCAATTCCCGAAATGCATAACAACACCGTAACAAGTAGCCAGAACAGACCGGATAATTTGGAAACATTTCCGGGAAAATGTGGCAAATAACTCAGTTCAAATGCTTTTACAAAACCCAGCAAATGAATTGCACCATGCAGAAAAATAATTGTGGAAATTATGGTTTTCATTGTTTATTTCATGTTTATGTACCTCTTGAAAATTCGAAATCTAACTTAAAGCACTTTAAAAATCTCTTCAAATTCGATTGAAAAACATTTCTTTGTCTTTAATTACCAGATACACTGAAACGATTAAAAGCAATCCGGTTTGAATAACTTTGCTCATGGGGTGAGTAGCAAAAATTTCGTTGAAAAACCCGGCAGTGATATGAAATATTACCGGCAACAGAATATTTCTGTTTGTTTTATAATACAACCAGTTCATAATAAGAACAAAAGGAATCATACTTACTACAAAATTAACTGAGTAAAGCACCCCCGATTCAACCAGGTTGCTATGGTAATAACCTTTAATAAACGATAAAGGAAAATGCCAGAATGCCCAGTAAACGGCAAATATCATGCTGGTATTAAACAAATTGAAACGCGACACCAAACTGTCGGTTCCGTATGAATGCCATGCCAGCTCTTCGATCATTGGAGCGGCAATAAGTAAAAACCAAACAGGAAAAAGAGCCGATGTAAATGTGAAAGCGCCCCTTAACTCAAACTGGTTTATACTGTACCCCAAAAACAGCGAAATGGCCTGAGATGCCAAAATGCTAAGTAGCATCAGGAAACATGCAATCAGAATATATTCGCGTTTCATACTTTTGAAATTGAAAAAACGTCCTAAAAAATCTTTTCGGAGTTCGGTATCCGGCATCATAAAAAACAGGGCTAGTATAAACGGGGCCAGTAAACCGGCAAAACTAACTATTCCGGTTGCCCATTCAAGTGTCGGGGTAAAAGGTGTTCGATGACTAAACCAGGCACTCAGAAACCATAATGCCCAGGGAACGGTAATGGATAAAAAATAAAAAGCAAACGGACTTTTGTACTTTTTAATGATGTGACTTTCTTGTTTAATTGTATTCATGGCTAAAAACTTTTAAATCATTTTGAGCAAAGTAAAATCAAATGCAAAAGTCAATCGCTCAAACTTACAGGTATGAACCAAAAGGGAGTACAAACCTGTAGGTTTGGAATACAAAAGCACACACTGCCAACAACTTAAATGGTTTATGCTTTTTAAATACTGAAGTTAAAAATTATGCTTTCGAAACTTTTTTCGTGTGTTCGGATAAGTATTGAGAAGGTGTTATTCCTTTTTGTTTTTTAAAAATGGTATTAAAAGACGATTTCGAGTTGAAACCCGAATCGAGTGCAAGGGCAAGTAAACTAAAATTTTTGTTTTCGTTTGCTTTGCGGATAAATTCCTCAACACGATAATTGTTTATAAAATCATGGAAATTTACCTGTGCTTCCTGGTTGATAATCTGCGAGAGTTGATTGGGTGAAATATCAAGTTGCTGTGCTAAACCTGCCAGGCTAAGTTTTGGGTGTAAGTAGGGTTTCTTTTCTTCCATAATACCCAGCAGTTTTTTATAAAGTTCACCGGCTACTTTTTTAGTCATACCCGAGTTCTTATATTTTTCAATCCGGCCTTTTTCTTCTGAGTACAAATTCTCTGTTTGAGTACGATTTATAAAAATATTTTCGTGCTTTATGCCGAAATATCCAATATAGAAAACAAAGCCAATAATTATCAGGTAAATAATGTATTCGGCGTTAAATGAAAATGAAACTCCAAATGCATCTCGTAAAACATAAATCAATGTTGCCGAAACAAACACAAGTCCGATACTTATTATACAATACCTCAACCATTTCATATTAATGCCTTCGTTATATGAAAAATAGTTGTCGATTTTTTGTTTGTGCTTTATTGTAAGCCGGTATGACAATACAGTGTAGGTCAAACCTGAAATTAAAATAGCAACCAGCAATACAATTGCAAAAACATGGTAATCCTGAATTTCACCTCTGTCTAACATTCTCTTTTCTTCTGCAGAGTAAAAGAAAAAAAAGTTTGACATATATAAATAGGCAGCAATAACCGGAATAAAATGCAGGTAATCAACCCTTCGTAACTTATGGTCACTGCGTAAGGAATAGAGTGTGTACAAAAAAAGCATTGGTCCGTGCAGCAAAGGAAAAGGAGCTGTTACACCAACCAAATGAGGATAAATTTCCCAGTATCCTTGCTGATTATAATAATAACCCAGAAGATGTATTCCGATTATGACAAACCACACTGCCAGGATCCTGTCGGTTAAAGCCTTTTGTTTTTTGGTTAGAAGTAAAACAACTATAAAAAAAGTTAGAAAAATACCACTAATAAAAATAACTTTCATTGTAGTGTATTGGTTTAGTATATTTTAAGGACGAAAATACAATATAGTTTTTAGTGAGGCAACCTGTATGTAAATCCGAAGCTCAAAAAGTTATCTATGGCATTATCGTTAATCCCAATTCCACCGGAAATATCTAACTGAAAATTTGGAGATAACAGGTATGTAAAACCGGTATCGAATAAATGTTCCGGGTCACCTGCCTCCGGAATCAATCCAAATCCTTCGACAAACATTCCCAACTTATCTGTTAATCCAATCCCCAGGGCCATAGAATAAAAATATCCGGGCACAGCTGTATCTCCATCCCATTCGGCACCGAGGTTATACCCCAACGAAAGCTTATCGGAAAGAGTGTGTGCAAAGGCAAAGCGAATATTTGCTGCTGTATATTCAGGCTTAAAATTTTCATTAGCAGTAAACGGTAAAACCAATCCTCCCAGAAAAGCTACTTCCGGTTTCAACCCGTTTTCATCTGCTATTTTAAACTTAAATCCTGTATAAACGGGGCTGAATCCTGAATAGCTTTCAGAATCATCTGTATTTTTTTCTGAACTATCTTCTCCTAAATACTCCAGCCCCAAACGCAACTCAAGGTTTTTAAGCAAACCATAACGCAGCAACGTGGTATTATAAGCAAATGATTTTTGTTTCAATAATTCGGTATGGCTGTTTTCCAATACAAAACCGGTCTCTATTTGTAAAAACCGATGTGGTACAACCGTTGATGATTCTGTCTGGTCGGGCCGGTCTGTTATTAATTCGGGTATTTCGTTCTGTGCTTTAACAATGAATGAAAATAATAGAAACAGAAGTGCCGGAATAATTCTCATATTATCAAATAGTTTTAACGATTTTCCTTATTACAAAAATACAATTCATTTTTCAGCTTAAAAATTCGAATCAACCCCGAAATTTTTATTCAATGAAAAACGGATAAATCGGTATCAGAATAAAACAGTTATTTCTTTTCTCTTATTTTCTCTTCGCTAAGCATAAAAAACAAAACCAGCAGCCCGGCAAAGGCCACAAAAGCCCCCAGATAATAAGCTCCCTGAAGGCCTTTCCACGAAAAACCAATACCGATAATCAACGGTCCCAGGGTTTGGCCCAAACGTATTACCATTCCGTTTAGCGACATAAATGCTCCACGCTGGTTTTCGAGTGCCAGGTTAGCTATGGCAGTTTGTAAACTCGGCATATTTAAGGCCTGTGCCGATCCGAAAATTAAAACCGGGATTATAAAAAGGTACAGGTTATTTATGTTGGGCATTAACAGGCAAACCAACAGATACAGGGCAAAGGCCACTTTTAATAAAGCCAGGCTACCGTATTTCCAGGTAAGTTTTCCGACCTGTGTAGCCAGAATTGCTGTTGTAACCGAACTTAGCGAAAGCACCATTCCGATTTTTGCCGAATGCAGATCGAACTTCTCTGTCAGTAAAAAGGGCACGTAGGTTAAAAAGGCGCCGTAGAGAATTATGAAAGTCAGTGTACCTAAAATAAAAACAGCCAACACTTCTTTTCTAAAAATATTGGATGAAATATCTTTCAAATACTTTTTAAAATCGGTGGGTTTTTCAATTTCGGGATCCTTAATTCCAAAGGTTACAAATAATCCAACCGGGATGGCAAGCAGGGGCATTAAAAAGGGATAATACCACGCAAATCCGGCCAAAGCTCCGCCAATTAAAGGATACGACGCCGTTGACAGACTCAGCACACTGGCATTGTAACCCATAGCCTGAGGACGCTCTTTCCCCTTATAAAAATCGGCAATAAGAGTGGTGTTAATCGATCCCAGGGGAGCGGCCCCAACTCCCTGTGCTATCCGCAATAATACGATGAAATGAAAATCGTGCACAAAAAATATGGCTGATCCGGCAATAGCAAAAATAAACAAGCCGGGTATGAGCACCGGTTTTCTCCCTATTCTATCAGCAATAACACCGGCTATGGGAGTAAGAAAAACTCCGGGAAAAGTGAAAGCGCTGATAAGCAAAGCGATCTGTCCGCTGGTTAGCTGCAACGATTTTGCGATTTTAGGCAGGGCCGGAGTAATACTTGCCACGCCCATTACAGCAATCAAAGTAATCCCAAAAATTACATGCAGTTTGCGGTCTTTTAATAATGCTCTATCTCCCATATATTTTTATCTGGTTCGAACCTGATTCCATTTTGAAGCTCTTAAAGTACATAATTCATCGGAATCGCCAACATTTATAAAAGAGCAGTTAAATTGTTCTTAACTCGTCTCGCTCTTTCTGCAACTACTCTCATTGCAAATCTTTTTTAATGATAAACTGAAAAATAATTGAACGATTTAAATAAGAAACACTGAATAAGGAATAAGAAATCAGAAAATCCTGACTCCACTAAAAAGGTCAATGATACTTTTTTATTCGATATTTCTTATTTTCTAGTGTTTTTAGAAGGCAGTTCGAAGAAACAAGGAAGAACAATCAGAATGAGAATATAAATTCAGATCTTATTCAATCTGATTAACGCTCATAAAAAAAGGATGCAACCCTTAAGTTGCACCCTTCTACTCACTCTTTTAATGCCTTTACTGTTCTATTTTTTCAGTATCTTACTTAATACTTCGTCTTTGTCCAGTTTTTTGGTACAGAAGAACCAGTCTTTACAATCATCTATGTTGTCGTCTTTTCCTTCCATACGGTCTTTGGCAGTGCCACACGAACCGGCAGGCGAAATAATTACGTCGTCGCCCGGACGCCAGTCAGCCGGTGTCGCAATATTAAATTCATCGGCAGTTTGCAAGGCAATCAACACACGATATAGCTCGTCGAAGTTTCTGCCCAAACTCAGCGGATAATAAATAATAGTACGAATAACTCCTTTCGGATCGATAAAGAATACGGCACGAACGGCTTTTGTAGAAGCTTCGTTAGGTTGTATCATTCCGTATTTTTTGGCCACATTCATGGTAATGTCCTCAATAAGCGGAAAGTTTACTTCAACGTCTTTCATTCCCTTGTATTCAATTTTTTCCTTAATGGTTCGCAACCAGGCAATGTGGCTGTACAAACCGTCAACTGATAATCCAACCAGTTTACAGTTTGCTTCAGCAAATTTATCTTCCATCGTTGCGAAAGTCATAAACTCGGAGGTACACACGGGGGTAAAATCAGCAGGGTGACTGAATAATATTACCCATTCACCACTATAATCTGAAGGGAAATTAATTTCGCCCTGGGTTGTTACTGCTTTAAATTCAGGTGCAGAATCGCCAATGCGTGGCATACTTACTACTTCTTGTTCTTGATTTGTTTCCATCTCTATTAATAATTTTGGTTCAACATTTATTAAAAACTCCATTAATCTGAAGGACAAAATTTTTGATTTCAAATCCTTCTATCTTTTTGTTCTTAAAATAACTTTTCAATATCTCATTCAGCTCTTCATCCACATAATCCTCAATCAGGTCGCACTCTACACAATACAAATGGTGGTGATGTTCCAAAACACCGTCGTAGCGCATTATATCTCTCTCAGTAGTTACCCTTTTCACCAGTTTGTTTTCGATTAAGGTGTCGAGCACTTTATAAACCGTTCCGGTAGCTATGTTGGGATGATTCTTTCGAATAAAATCGATAATATTTTCGGCAGTAGGATGATTGTCTAACTCAAAAATCGCTTCCAAAATTGCAATCCTTTGAGGGGTAACCTTCAATCCTTTTTCTTTAATCTTTAATCCGATATCACTGACTTTATTTTTCATAAATAGTTCTCATAAAAGAATAATTCTCTTTTAGGAACATATTTCGTTTAAAAAGGTTCATTTGCTATTTGATTTTTTTTTAAGAAATCATTTCAATTAAATTTTTATGCGTTTTTTCTAAACACTCTCCCGTGCTTATGGTTGTATTTGCTAAACTCTTTTACCTATTTTTGCAGCATGATTAATTATCAGGAGGAAATAAAAAAAATCTTACAGAAGAAACTTACCGGTTCCGTTTCGCACCAAAAAATGCTCCCGCCGGGACGTGTTTTAAAAGCTGCTCCCGAAGATAAAAAGCGGGTTAAAGAAAGCAGTGTTTTGGTACTCCTTTATATGGAAGATAATGAACTTAAAGTTTGCCTGATAAAACGCCCTGCACATATGAAACATCATGCCGGACAGATTGCATTTCCCGGGGGACGCATCGAAAACGGAGAAACTCCTGAAGAAACAGCTCTTCGCGAAACCTGGGAAGAAATTGGAGTTGAACCGGAATCAGTAACTATTTTAGGAGCACTATCGAAATTTTACGTTGAAGTAAGCCGCTTTGAGATTTTACCTATGGTGGGCTGGCTGAACGGAAAGCCTGAATTTAGGTTAAACGATGCTGAGGTTGAAAAGATAATTCTGTTCCCGGTCCAATTATTCAAACCACCTTTTGATGAGGTTAAACTACAAACCTTAACCGGTGATTTAGATGTCCCTTGCATAAAATACAACAACGAAATTATTTGGGGAGCCACCGCCATGATACTCTCCGAATTCACCGATATTTTAAATACAATTCCTGTTTAATCGTAAAAGGCCCACGAAACACCAAGTCTGAATGTCCATCTGTTCATTGGGTAAGTAGGAGTTGTCATATACACTCCGTCGAGAAATCGTGTTCCAATGTTCATCCACTTAAAAAACATCTTGGTACGTTTCAGGCGTATAGTTGCATAAACATCCAGATATGGGTAATTACCCAGTTCAGTTTCATTCTGCAGATAAAACAAGCCTGTTGAAGGAGCATAGGCATCGGCGTAGTAGGCCGTATTATAGCGCATGTCGGCTCCAATTTGAGTGAACAATACCTTCGATATCGTAAATTGGTAATAGGTAGAAACAAAGGTTGAAAACTCGGGTACATGGATGTATTCTTCATTCGAAGACTTTTGCCAGAGCAAACGAGTGCGAAAATGCAAATTCCGGTAATTAAAATCTTTATCAAGAAAGGCAGATAATACCAGAATTTCATCTCCGGTTTGAGCCGGAGTACCAAGGGTGTCGTTATAAATATAATTGTTGATAATAGAATATTTTGCACCAACCTCGAATTTTCGCTCAGGTATTTTTATACTACCTCCAACGGTCATTCTTTGTTCCATGTCAAGATTACGTTGCCACTGCACATGGTTGGTAAAAAACTTCTCCTGGAAGTAATCGGGAACGCGATTTTCGATGGACCCCGTTAAATTTATGGATGCTGTTGAATCGCCCCAAAACGTAAATGGTTTTGAAACAATACCATTTATTTCGGTTTGCCCCAAATTCCTTCCGATAAAATAAAATTTACCGTCAAAGTTCCACCTCCAGAATTTTCCGGTTTCCCTGAAAATACCTCCTCCTAAAAATGCTGTCGAATAGCTTATATCGGTTCTTATGTGGCTTGAATCATTTACCTGAATGCCGGGCATCGATCCACGGCTAAGTTCGTGACCAATGTAGGCGCGCTTCCCGAAACTGAATTTCTTTTCCGAATTTTCGTATTGTTTCAATTGAAATACATTCGTAACTCTGCTGAACTTAATTTTATCCTCTGTATATGCGTCGCCGTAATAAGTTGTATCAAAAAAAGTATTGTCATCTGATTCATCTTCCAGAAAACTATGCTTATTATTATCGTAATCGAAAGAATACAAAAAACCGATTAAGGGAATAAATTTTTTATTTTCCTCATTTTCCGGATCTTCAAGATCAATATACTTTCCTACCCGGTACTCTGCATTTAGGTAAGTTGCTGTATTATTCAGCTTGGTTGTCGAAGAATTTAAATTGGTGCTCCAGTAGTCAGGTTCATCATTACTGTTTAGCCAGTCCTCTTCATCGTTAAGCCCGCCATTTTCGTTATTTTCCACCATATTTGATATAAACCCTCCGTATACATTCCAGTTATCGCGGTTATAGCTTGTATATAGTGTAACAAAATTATTTTTTGATTCCTGAGCATTGTATTGCCCATCCGATTTTTCCTGGTTAGTTCGAAGCGTAAAGTTCCAAAAAGGATTTATATTTTGGGAATGAATTACATTGAATCGTGTTTCGTTATTTTTCGATTTATTCTCACTCTGTGAATAATCAAGCCGGGTGTATGGAGTTGTTGTATTATAATATGCAATATCAGCTGGTGTTAACATGTAAGCTTCACGTGAGTGCCAAAAGAAATATTTCGAATTGTAATTCCGGCTAAAAAAGTTATTGTCTAAAGCAGGTGTACCATAATTTCCAATGTAAGTAGCGGTTATTGCCTTTTTATATACCGGATGAAAGATATGGGCTACATCGTGTAATGTGTCAAGTTTGGTAGAATCGGTAAAAGAACCATATCCTGTAAGGTTCCATAAACCTATTTTAGATTTAATCTCTTTATCTTTTCCTACCAGTCTCTTTTGTTGTGCACTTGCACCGGCTGTTCTGGTTCCCGGCCCGCCTCTATCCAAATCTTTGATATTTTGTGCTTCTCCAAGAAACGGCACAAGGATAAAACTTAAAAATGTAATAAAACGAAATAAGGCTTTATACATACAAATAAACTTTTCGCCACAAAGCTAAAAAAAGCATTTAACAGACGATTAAATGTTAAGTACTTTTTAGCTTAATTAACAGGAATAAAAAAGCCCGTGCTCAAAAGAACACGGGCTTTGAATAAAATTGGCAGCGACCTACTCTCCCACTATACGCAGTACCATCGGCGCTGTCGGGCTTAACTTCTCTGTTCGGAATGGGAAGAGGTGGTACCCCGACGCTATAGCCACCTAAAATCTTTCGTTCATATCTCTACCAGGAGCTATAAACTTCATGGCTTACTCTCTTGACTCTTAATTCAAGAAAATACCAATAAAATATTTTGCATGTCGGGAAAAAGAGTTACAAATCTTTCAATACAAGGACAATCCTTTTTGTAGAAAGTTTTCGGGCAATTAGTACTGCTCGGCTTTGCCATTACTGACTTTACACCTACAGCCTATCAACGTAATCGTCTCTTACGGCCCTTAATGGAAATCTCATCTTGAGGTGAGCTTCGCGCTTAGATGCTTTCAGCGCTTATCTCATCCACACATAGCTACCCTGCGATGCAGCTGGCGCCACAACAGGTACACTAGCGGTATGTCCAACGCGGTCCTCTCGTACTAGTGTCAGGTCCTCTCAAATTTCCTACGCCCACAACAGATAGGGACCGAACTGTCTCACGACGTTCTGAACCCAGCTCGCGTGCCACTTTAATGGGCGAACAGCCCAACCCTTGGGACCTTCTCCAGCCCCAGGATGTGACGAGCCGACATCGAGGTGCCAAACCGCTCCGTCGATATGAGCTCTTGGGAGCGATCAGCCTGTTATCCCCGAGTACCTTTTATCCTTTGAGCGATGGCCCTTCCATGCGGAACCACCGGATCACTATGCTCTAGTTTCCTACCTGATCGACCCGTCGGTCTCACAGTCAAGCGCGCTTATACCATTATGCTCTACTGACGGTTACCAATCGTCATGAGCGCACCTTTAGAAGCCTCCGTTACTCTTTTGGAGGCGACCACCCCAGTCAAACTACCCACCACGCAATGTCCCCTGGTTGTACAGGGTTAGGCTCCAGATAAGTAAAGGGACGTATTTCAAGGATGGCTCCACGATTCCTAGCGAAACCGCTTCAAAGCCTCCGTCCTATCCTACACATCACTTACCCAGAGTCAATGCGAAGCTGCAGTAAAGGTTCACGGGGTCTTTCCGTCCCGTTGCGGGTAAACGGCATCTTCACCGTTACTACAATTTCACCGAGCTCGCGGCCGAGACAGTGCGCACATCGTTACACCATTCGTGCAGGTCGGAACTTACCCGACAAGGAATTTCGCTACCTTAGGACCGTTATAGTTACGGCCGCCGTTTACCGGGGCTTCATTTCAATGCTTCTCTTGCGATAACATCCCCACTTAACCTTCCGGCACCGGGCAGGTGTCAGGCCCTATACGTCATCTTTCGATTTAGCAGAGCCCTGTGTTTTTGATAAACAGTCGCATGCGCCATTTCTCTGCGGCCCACCAAAGGTGGGCTCCCCTTCTCCCGAAGTTACGGGGTCATTTTGCCTAGTTCCTTAGCCGCGAATCACTCGAGCGCCTCAGGATTCTCTCCTTGACTACCTGTGTCGGTTTACGGTACGGGCTTCTATACTCGCTTTTCTTGGAAGTTGCTTCACTACTTCGCTTCGCCCGAAGGCTAGGCTCAACGTGCTATTCCGTCAGCACGTAGCAGCTAAACATCTCCGTCACTTTTGTTGTATAGAAGGCGCAGGAATATTAACCTGCTTGCCATCGGCTTCCCCGTTCGGGTACACCTTAGGTCCCGGCTTACCCTGATCCGATTAGCGTTGATCAGGAAACCTTAGTCTATCGGCGAGCGGGTTTCTCACCCGCTTTATCGTTACTTATGCCTACATTTGCTTTTCCAAACGCTCCAGCAAAGCTCACGCTTCACCTTCAGCGCTGTTTGGAATGCTCCCCTACCACTTGTACTTTGTACAAATCCATAGCTTCGGTGGTATACTTATGCCCGATTATCATCCATGCCCGATCGCTCGACTAGTGAGCTGTTACGCACTCTTTAAATGAATGGCTGCTTCCAAGCCAACATCCTAGCTGTCTAAGCAATCAGACCTCGTTTGTTCAACTTAGTATACACTTGGGGACCTTAGCTGATGGTCCGGGTTCTTTCCCTTTCGGACATGGACCTTAGCACCCATGCCCTCACTCCTATGAAACATTTTACAGCATTCGGAGTTTGTCTGGATTTGATAGGCGGCGAAGCCCTCGCATCCAATCAGTAGCTCTACCTCTGCAAAACTATCATAAGGCTGCACCTAAATGCATTTCGGGGAGTACGAGCTATTTCCCAGTTTGATTGGCCTTTCACCCCTACCCACAGGTCATCCAAACACTTTTCAACGTGTCCTGGTTCGGTCCTCCATGTTGTGTTACCAACACTTCAACCTGCCCATGGGTAGATCACAAGGTTTCGCGTCTAGCGCTACTGACTTTACGCCCTATTCAGACTCGCTTTCGCTTCGGGTACGTCTCTTAAAGACTTAGCCTCGCCAGTAACGACTAACTCGTAGGCTCATTATGCAAAAGGCACGCAGTCACTCCAATAAATTGGAGCTCCTACCGCTTGTAAGCGCACGGTTTCAGGTACTATTTCACTCCCCTGTTCGGGGTGCTTTTCACCTTTCCCTCACGGTACTTGTTCACTATCGGTCTCTCAGGAGTATTTAGCCTTACCGGATGGTCCCGGCAGATTCAGACAGGATTTCTCGTGTCCCGCCCTACTCAGGGTACTGCTAGAATTGTATTGATTACCTGTACGGGACTGTCACCCCCTATGGTGTGCTTTTCCAAAACACTTCCAGTTCAAAATACTTCTTCATATCGCAGCCCTACAACCCCAACATTGCCGAAACAATATTGGTTTAGGCTGTTCCCAGTTCGCTCGCCACTACTATGGGAATCATTATTATTTTCTTTTCCTCCGGGTACTTAGATGTTTCAGTTCCCCGGGTTAGCCTCCCAGTTACCTGGGATATCCTTGCGGATGGGTTGCCCCATTCGGAAATCTGCGGATCGATTCATATTTGCCAATCCCCGCAGCTTATCGCAGCTTGTCACGTCCTTCTTCGCCTCTGAGAGCCAAGGCATCCTCCGTACGCCCTTAGTAACTTTCTTTGGATAGAATCCTCGTATTGATTCGTCTTGTAATCTCTTAATGAAATTGTCGTCTCTATCTTATGATTTGACTCTCGATAATTTTAAACAATTATCTTTTTTTCCCAACATGCCAAAGAACTTTCAACAGTTTAAAGTTTAATGTCTAAAGTTTAAACAACTTTTTAATTAAGCTTCTTCTGCTACGTAGATAACCGGGGAATCGAACCCCAAATTTATTGGTACCAACCTTATCTTATCAGTTTCAAGTTGCAGCATGGCTGCTTTTATATAAACTTGTCCTGCTTTGTTCAGTATTTCAATTTCTGTTTTTGAACGCTTGCCATTTTCATGGTCTTTTTTTCCGACTTTTCAGCCTCCGTGGAGAATAAGGGAGTCGAACCCTTGACCTCTAGAATGCAAATCTAGCGCTCTAGCCAACTGAGCTAATCCCCCAAATCTGTTGAAAGTTTCTTGTTTAATGTTTAAAGTACTTTTATACTTTAAACTTTCCACTTTGAACTTTAAACTACTTATCGTAGTCCCGCCCAGACTTGAACTGGGGACCCCTACATTATCAGTGTAGTACTCTAACCAGCTGAGCTACGGGACTGTCATTAAAGCTTCAAGCTTCGAGCTTTTAGCTTATAGCTGGCAGCACCCGCTTGTAACTCTAGTGTAATATTTAAAAAAAGCAAGGACAACTTTTGTCAATCTCGTCACAGAGTACGTTTAAACCTGTGCTCCAGAAAGGAGGTGTTCCAGCCACACCTTCCGGTACGGCTACCTTGTTACGACTTAACCCCAGTCACTAGTTTTACCCTAGGCCGCTCCTTTCGGTCACAGACTTCAGGCACCCCCAGCTTCCATGGTTTGACGGGCGGTGTGTACAAGGCCCGGGAACGTATTCACCGCGCCATGGCTGATGCGCGATTACTAGCGAATCCAACTTCATGGAGTCGGGTTGCAGACTCCAATCCGAACTGGGATCGGCTTTAGGGATTGGCATCCTGTCACCAGGTAGCTGCCCTTTGTACCGACCATTGTAACACGTGTGTAGCCCTGGACATAAGGGCCGTGCTGATTTGACGTCATCCCCACCTTCCTCTCACCTTACGGTGGCAGTCCCGCTAGAGTCCCCAGCATGACCTGATGGCAACTAACGGTAAGGGTTGCGCTCGTTATGGGACTTAACCCGACACCTCACGGCACGAGCTGACGACAACCATGCAGCACCTTGTAAGAAGTCCCGAAGGAAAAGACTGTTTCCAATCTATGCATCCTACATTTAAGCCCAGGTAAGGTTCCTCGCGTATCATCGAATTAAACCACATGTTCCTCCGCTTGTGCGGGCCCCCGTCAATTCCTTTGAGTTTCAACCTTGCGATCGTACTCCCCAGGTGGATCACTTAATGCTTTCGCTCAGCCGCTTACTGTGTATCGCAAACAGCGAGTGATCATCGTTTACGGCGTGGACTACCAGGGTATCTAATCCTGTTCGCTCCCCACGCTTTCGTGCCTCAGCGTCAATAATGGCTTAGTAAGCTGCCTTCGCAATTGGCGTTCTGTGTCATATCTATGCATTTCACCGCTACACAACACATTCCGCCTACCTCAACCATATTCAAGACCTTCAGTATCAATGGCAATTTTACCGTTAAGCGGCAAGATTTCACCACTGACTTAAAGGTCCGCCTGCGCACCCTTTAAACCCAATAAATCCGGATAACGCTTGCATCCTCCGTATTACCGCGGCTGCTGGCACGGAGTTAGCCGATGCTTATTCCTATACTACCGTCAAATCCCTACACGTAGGTACCATTCTTGGTATAGAAAAGCAGTTTACAACCCATAGGGCCGTCATCCTGCACGCGGGATGGCTGGTTCAGGCTTGCGCCCATTGACCAATATTCCTCACTGCTGCCTCCCGTAGGAGTCTGGTCCGTGTCTCAGTACCAGTGTGGGGGATAATCCTCTCAGAACCCCTAAAGATCGTTGCCTTGGTGAGCTATTACCTCACCAACTAGCTAATCTTACGCATGCCCATCTTGTACCGTCGAAACTTTAATCACTAAACCATGCGATTCAGTGATACTATGAGGTATTAATCCACGTTTCCATGGGCTATCCCTCTGTACAAGGAAGGTTGCATACGCGTTACGCACCCGTGCGCCGCTCTCATCACCCGAAGGTGAATCCCGCTCGACTTGCATGTGTTAAGCCTCCCGCTAGCGTTCATCCTGAGCCAGGATCAAACTCTCCATTGTAAATATAAAAAGTTTAAATATCTTTCGCTCCAGGTTTACTTGTCTCTCAGAAATTAACAAAGTTGTTTTAAATTAACCTTGCTTTTTTGTGCTTCAAAATTTTAAAGAACTTGCGTAAAAAAACCAGCACCTTAATTTTTACTCTCAATGCCGGCCATTCACTTTTCTATATCTTACTCTGGCTCTTCTCCTAATCCAATCTCTCTGCCAGAACTCGTTTCCCTTTCAACGGGGCGACAAAGGTAATTACTTTTTCAAAACCTCCAAAACTTTTTCGCTTTTTTTTGAAACTTTTTTAGCAAAGTTTCATGCCGTTTTGACCGTGATTTATACAACCGTTTTACCGGCTGTTTTGTTCACTCGTAACTCTTTCATCATGTCCCCTGAACGTTGCTCCTTTTCAAAAGCGGGTGCAAAGGTAATTGCTTTTTTCAATCCTCCAAAACATTTTTTCATTTTTTTGAAATTTTATTTTTGAAGTCTTTCCGGCCGATCGCTAAACTCCTACAACTCGCGCTGTAATGCTAACTATTCAACCTGCATCATTTTCCCTTTGAACGCTGCTCCCTTTAAAAGCGGCTGCAAAGGTAAATATGTTTTTCGCTTCTCCAAATACTTTCTAAAGTTTTTTCGAAACTTTTTCCAGAACCGTCCAGCCAGGTAAAAGACATAAATCTCTACACCAACTGTCGGATCCCCTCTGCCGTTCCTATTTACAGTCTTTCTATGAACTATCGCCTCTCTCAAAGCGGCTGCAAAAGTAAACAAGACTTTTAATAATGCAAGCACTTAGAGCAAAATAATTGCAACTATTTTTAGATTAAAATCACAAGTGACTGATAATGTGAACAGAGTGGTTCAATAAATTTTTAGCGAGGCGGACTTAAAAAGACAGTAGACCCGCTGGCCTTTCTCCAGGCACATACTTTTTTGTGAAGCTTCGGTGACTTCAACGATGATGTTTTCGCCCACATCGACCACGCAAAAAGCAAGGCCGTCTTTTAAAAAAACTTCTTTCATGATCCCTTCTACCTGGTTGCGAAGCGAAATATTTTGGACAGGCGCTTTCGATAAGGCGATGCTCTCTGGCTTGATTAGAACTTTTAATTCTTGGTTTACCTCAACATCTTTTCCAATGGTTTGGGCTAGCGCCTGTATCTGCAGGTTGCTTTTATTGCTTTTCAGCAAAACCATATTCTTCGATTCGAGGTGCGCAAATACCGACAGGTGCATTACATTGTACCACCCCGACTCGTGCATCAACTCCAAATTCTCAGGTTGATCTAACAAATCGGTAAACTTTCCGTGACCCAGCAACTGCCCGTTTTTCAGCAGCAGCAAATTATCGGTAAGACTTAAAAGATCGGGAAGATCGTGGCTTACTATTAATATAGGGAGCGAGAATTTCTGATGCACCCGGTTTAAATACGGAATTATTTCGCGACGCAGATTTACATCCAGCGCCGAAAACGGCTCGTCCATCAGCAATATTTTCGAACCACTGATAATGGCGCGCCCAATTGCTGCACGCTGTTTTTCTCCCCCGGAACACTGTTCGGGTTTCTTATTTAATAAATGTACTATCTGCAATGTATCAACCACCTCATCGAAAAGTTCCTGATCGGGATTCTTTTCACCGTACAACAGGTTCTTCTTAATTGTATAGTGAGGGAAAAGTCGTTCGTCCTGAAAAACGTAGCCCACCTTTCGCTTCCTGATCTTAACATTTACCTTATTATTTGTATCAAGAAGTGTGTCTCCATTTAAATGAATATAACCTGAATCGGGAGTAACAATTCCGGCAATCGAATTCAGTAAACTGGTTTTTCCATGGCCCGACGGTCCGAAAATACCGGTAATGCCGTTTGGAATATCGGCTTTTACATCGAGCGTAAAATCATTCCGCCGCAGTTTTATATGGAAACTCAATGCCGAAGTCATGCTGTTTTACTTTTAATTACACGTCGGTTTAGAAATTCCGCAGCGATCATTGCCAACAGCGATAATATAACAGACACCACAACCAAACGCATGGTTGAATCTTCTTGTCCCGGCACCTGCATTTCGGAAAAAATGGCCAGCGGAAGTGTTTGTGTTTTTCCTTCGATGTTTCCGGCAAATGAAATGGTTGCACCGAATTCGCCCAGACTTCTTGCAAACGAAAGAATAAATCCGCTTATCACTCCGGGCAGTGCCAACGGTAGTGTGATAGTAAAAAACACTCTGAGATTGGAAGCTCCCAAAGTGCGAGCAGCTTCTTCCAGTTTCTGATCCACCAGTTCGATGGATAAACGAATGGAGCGCGTAACCAACGGAAACGATACAAAAATGGCAGCGATTACTGCGGCATAAAATGAAAAGGCGATTTGAATTCCGAATATTTCGTAAAAGAATTTGCCTATAAATCCGCGGTTTCCGAAAACCAGTAATAATAAATAACCGGTTGTAATGGGAGGTAAAACCAGTGGTAAATGCAGGATTCCTTCAACCACCGACTTGCCAAAAAACTTTTTACGGGCCAGAAACCAGCCCACGGCTATAGCCAGTGGCAAGGTTATTACAGCACAAATTAGCGCAACACTTAACGATAATTGTATTGCCGACCACTCACTGGCTGTATATTTAAACAATTCACTCAATCTTAAATCCGTGTTTTATCCAGATATCTTTTGCTTCTTTCGAGGTCAGAAAATTATAAAAAAGCTTGGTTTGTTCGTTGTTTTTGTTCTTTAAAATAGATGCGTAAAAACCAATTGGCGGATGCAGATCATCGGGAACAATGGAAACGATCTTTACTTTTTGCGATTTCAAGGCATCGGTTTTGTATACGATTCCCATTTCTACTTCGCCCAGTTCGACCACCATTAATGCTGAGCGCACATCTTTTGCAGGCAAGATGCGATCGGTTAATGCTTCAGCATAGCCGCCACTTTCGATAGCTTTCCATGCGTAGTCGCCTGCCGGCACATGTTTTGGGTCGCCGATTGACAACCTTCCCTTAAATTGTTCCGGGAAATGATCTAAAAATGTGATGGTATCAATCTCACTATCGGATGGAACGATCACAGCCAAGGATGTTCCAACAACTTTTTCTTTTGACTCAGGAACAACCAAATCCAGCTTAATAAGGTAGTCCACCCATTTCTCGTTAGCCGAAATATAAACTGAAGGTTGTGCTCCCTGTTCAATTTGCCGGGCGAGTGTTCCCGACGAGGCAAAATTTAGTTTAATGTCAACATCATTTTCTGCTTGGTAAATTTCGGCCAGTTCAGTAACCACATTTGTTAATCCTGCTCCACTGAAAACCAAAAGCTCAGTTGTTTGCTTTTTCTGCGATTTTTGGGCACATCCAAAAAACAAGAATACTATTAATATATATAGTAAAATTTTTCTGCTCATTTTCTGACTGCTAAAGTTAGGCAATTTGCGGGTGCAACAATTAAAAAGACCTTCTTTTGAAACGATCTTCCTGTAAAAAGCATGTCGAAAAACTTAAACCGACTGTTCTTCGGTTAATGCGGCAGCACAATATTCTTTTAAAGCACTGGTAAAATCGAGCATTCTCGATAACTCATCACGTGTAGGCTCTTTTGTTTCCAACACCTCCAGCGAGCAGAAATTCATAAAACGATTAATAAACCTCGCCTCCACATGAAACTCTTCCGGGATCTCCATTTTCTTACCAACTTGTTTTAACATCGCCGTAATTCCCGAATGTTCAGGCATGTCGCCGGTACTTACACACAAAGCTGTCAGGTAATTCTCCACTGCCATACTCAGTACATTATATACTACCAGGCTTCCTAATTTCTCTTTGTTGAATGAACCAACTGCTGCTTTTGCGTAACGGTCGGCCTCATCGAGGTACTTTGTCCAGTTTGCCATAATTTCAAATTTTAGTTATCTAATCTTGTTTATATTATTAATTGTAAACCCAGGGAAACATAGTCGCCTGGAAACGTAGTGTTTTTAATGTAGCGGTTCTTTGTTCCGTCTCCATCGTGATACACATAATGGAGATTCACTTTTATTTTCTTAGTCGCCGAGATCAGATTCACTCCAACATCAAGCTTTTTATCCGAGCCATCGAAGAAAGAAACATCCTCAAAATTGTCGTCACCGGAAAACTTTTCGAACATTGCAGTGGGTTCCAGCACCCAATCCTTTTTCAGAAAAATGTTGTATCCGGAGCGAACCATAAAACAATTGGCGTTGTATTCGAGATTGTTTTTCCGAATCAGATGATTGTATTCTCCATCGATTTTTAAATAGCCGAGATAAATAGTTGCATCTGCACTTACTGTTTGTGTACTATTAAAAACATCAGTTTTGCCTTGAGTAGAAAAACCAACTCCAAAAGTTGCACTCGTTTGCTTTTTAAGCAGGTTGTTCGAAAAGCAATATTTGTATTTCGAAAATTCCTTATCGCCGAAGTTGAGCATAAAATGCCCCAGCAAAACCGGCGACCAGTTTGTTTCAATAATACTCACAACATCCTGACGGTTTATAATAGATATATTATATATAAGTGTTTGTTTTCCCAACTCGCCTAGACCACCCAGATTTATTCCGGGGCTGATTCCGTTTGCTTTTCCGGTAACAAACTGGCGCAGGTAACACGAGTTCTCTGTTTTATCGAGCGAACTGGTAGTCCATGGCGAAGTGGTTGATTCGCGGCTCAAATGTGGAAGAAAATAACCACCCGTCACATTCAGCCAGTCACTTTCAGGAAGAAGATCGTAAGTAAAATAAGCGCTCCAAAGTGCAACAGCACCGGCATTCACCAATCCTTTTGTAGATGAGAAACCATCTTTTGCAAGGTTGTCGAACGATACCATTACGTCGTACGACAACTCGGGCAGAACATTTCCTTTAACTCCCAAACGGCCGCGCCTGAAAAAAGAAGCGAAACGATCAGCAGCTTCTTCGTTACCAGAAGTAACTCCCTGACTGGCTACATTCCAGAACTGCACCTTTAAATAAGGAGTAATGGTTGCCTTGAACGGTTTTTCCTGAACGGTTTTTCCTGCCATAGCTACAAGTCCTGCAAAAAGCAGCAATATGAGAATTCCTTTAAATTTCACTGCCGCAGATTAAATGTTCGACGAAATCAGGTTTTTCACCTCGTTAAAATGCAGGTCGCGCTTTAACTCTGTAGACAGCTTTTTGATTTTAGCGACAAGAATGGCCAGTTCGTTTTTTGGCAGAAAAATATTTCGTTTTTCCAGCATTTCGTTAACTGCGCCCATTCCCGAGTGTTTTCCGATAACCAACTCGGTCTGTCGGCCAATTTCGTTTGGATTAAATGGCTGATATGAAAGTGGATTTTCTTTTAGGCTGCGGCAATGGATTCCGGATTCGTGCGAGAAAACCAATTCTCCCGACACCGGTTTCGACAAGGCCAACTTTCGTTCTGAAGCCTGTTCCACCAGTTTCGAAAGCTGAACCATTTTTTCACCTTCGAAGTGGAAATCATAACCACAGGAATATTTCAAGGCAAAAGCCACTTCTTCCAAACAGGCATTTCCGGCACGTTCACCCAAGCCGTTTACGGTAAGACTAACACTTTGTGCGCCCGATTGCAAAGCTACAATGTGGTTGGCAGTTGCCATTCCCAAATCGTTGTGTCCGTGAAACTCAAAATCTACATCGGCAAAATCGCTGCTTAAACGAGTAAACAGGTTTTGCACCGAAAGTGGATTTAAAATTCCTACCGTATCGGCAATTCGCACACGTTTAGCACCGTATAGAGTAGTTAGATAGATGTATTCTTTAAGGAAATCGTAATCGGCACGCGAAGCATCCTGCGCACCAACGGCCACAAATTCGAAATGATTCGTAGCAAAATTCATGATCTCGGGAAGGTTTTTTCGCACCCAGTCGCGCGACTTCCCAAGCGTATCAAGTTGTATGTCGGAAACCGGAAATGAAAGGTTGACCCTTTTTGCTCCTGTAGCCAGGGCAACCTTCAAATCGTTGAAAGTTGCCCTGCACCAGCAGGTTGAAGCGAAGGAAAATCCCTGGTTGATCAAACAATGAATGTCGCTCTGCTCTTTTTCGCCCATGGCCGGAGTCCCGATCTCTAATTCAGGCACTCCAATTTCATCAAGCTTTTGAGCAATTTCGAGTTTCTCTTTCAATGAAAATACTACACCCGGAGCTTGTTCTCCGTCACGCAGCGTAGTGTCGATCAAATATGGGAACTTCTCATCCTTCATAATATATAATTGTTATTGGTTTTCAATCCGATAAAAGTACCCCCGGCAAACGCCGGGAATACGGTACAAGTTGAAGTTTGATTAGTTCTGGTTAGAGGGGAAAATCAATTGAGCACGCAGTTTAACTTACTCGCTTATGAGATAATCCTCAACGGCCTCCCCCTCTTCCAGTGCATCTAAAATTTCGTCGATTTTCTCTTCATTAATTCCACCGTACCAATAGTTATTCGGGTGAATAACCATTACCGGCCCTTGTGAGCAAACGTTTAAACAAGCGGTGGAAGAAACCGCGACGTCCATGCCGCGGTCGTTACATTCTTCCATTATATATTGAATTAAATCGGATGAACCGTTTTTGTTACAATAACCTTGTGCATCCCCTGCAACCCGGTACGAGTTGCATACTAAAATGTGAAATTCTGGTTTTTTCATGATTCAATTTCATTAGACGGAAGTCCGAAGCCGGAAGTCCGAAGATTTATACTTTGTTGATTTTTTACTTACATTTTCCGCTGCATCCTGGGATTTTATCCACCTCGCAGGTGCAGGTTTGTACTGCTATTCCAATTATATCGAATTGTTCTTTGGGCTTTTCACCAATCTGAACGGTGTACAGCTTGTCACAATCCTCGAGTTTTTCTTTTACTGTTGAAAATCGATCGGAAGAAAATTTGTGATCGGCAACCGGCTGGCCTTCTCCGCTGCAATACGAGTCAACTTCGCGTGTTTCCACGAGTTTCATTTCATCGCCTTCCACGTCGTACACATCAAAGCGGGTGGCTTTTCCAAAGTGCTGATCTACTTTTTCTCCGTTACTTGTTGTTACAGCTATTCTCATTACTAATTAATATTATATCGTATTCTTTCTTTTTCGAACTGCTCTTACTTGCGCTCAAAAGAACCTTTCCTCTTTTATCCAGACCGACCCGTAGAGCGCGGTTTCATACTTTATATCTCTCCGGGGCGTTGCCCCGGGCTATTAAGGTTTCGCCCTTCCAGGGCTTTTAACCGCAACCGGTTCCTTTTCCCGAACATTCTGAACCGCATTTAAAAACATCCGCTTTTTTCAGAGTCCGGAGTTCTTTGCCTTTGTAAACGGCATCCAATCCCTCATCAATCAAGCCGGTCATTTCAACAATCTTGATTCCTGCACGACCAATAATAGAAGATGGTGATGGTCCTATTCCGCCAACCAGCAAGGCCCTACAATCATCAATTACATCAGCCAGTACTGCCCAACGACTATTTCCTGCTCCTGGTTTTGGTGTTGCGCGTTGTTCAACCATTCGATAACCATTTGGCGTTTCTCTGAAAATGTACAACTGTGTTGCTTCGCCCAGGTGCTGGTTTACCAACAGTCCCTCGTGACTGGCAACTGCTACATATGGTTTTGTTTTGTCAACATTCACCGACAGGTTCGACACTTCCGACAAAATTTGTTTTGCTTCTGCATCGTCTTGTCCCAGCAATCCAACAGCATCGGCACGGCAACGTGCACAGTGTGTCATCGGTGGTAAATATTCTTTTATACCGTTCTGCAGTTCTTTCATGCGTTTTGGCGAAGGCTCTTCAAAATCCTCGAAAGGAGTACCTTCAACCGGGTAGAGCGGAATTGTATTCATAATATCCACTTCCATCTCTTTCATTTTTTTGGCGATATCAACGATCACATTATCATTGATTCCGGGCACTACAATGGAGTTGATTTTAACTGTAATGCCTGCACGTTTCAATGCACGGATCGCTTCCATCTGGTTTTTCAGCAGAATTTCAGCTGCCTGTTCTCCAAAATATCCGCGCTTCTCGAAACGTACCCATTTATATAATTGCGATAATGTTTTTGTTTCGGTTCCGTTCAACGTAATGGTAACGTGGCTTACTTCCAATTCCTTTAATTCATCAACATACGGCAATACATTAAGTCCGTTTGACGAAAGACAAAGGATCATTTCAGGAAATTCTTTGCGAATCAACCGAAGTGTTGTCATCGTTTGAATTGGATTGGCGAATGGATCGCCGGGACCGGCAATACCCACAACCGACAAATGCGGCATTTTTTCTTTTAACCTGATGGTGTAGGCCAGAGCCTGCTCAGGCGATAGTACTTCGCTGGTAACACCAGGACGGCTTTCGTTTACGCAATCGTAATCGCGCTTACAATAATTACAATGAATATTACATTGCGGTGCCACCGGGAGATGCACGCGGGCATATTTGCCTTTTGCATCTTTATTGAAACAGGGATGTGTTTTAATGTCGATCATAACTTTCCTTTTTAGTTTCGAGCTCCTAGCCTCAAGCTGCAAGCAATGCCCGCCTCTCAAAATCAGTTACTCATTTCTGTTACTACATATATTTATAGCCTACCGGCGAATTACTTTGTTTGTGTTCGATCAGTGCATTCACTATTTTGTCGAATAGCTCCTGCGTACCTGAATAACCAAGGTGTTTTATGCGTTGTCCGCCCACACGATCGTGAACCGGGAAACCTACCCGAACGATCGGGATATTCAGTTCGCGGGCGATGTAATAGCCTTTGCTGTGCCCGATCAGTATGTCAGGTTTATTTTCGAGGCTCCACTCACGGATACTTTCAAAATCGTATCCTTCACGAACCACAACTTTATCTTTATTTTCAGGACAATATTTTTTGATTTCTGCTTCCAGCATACCGCTTTCACCACCCGTTGCAACGAGCGCCAATTCAATTCCAATTTCATCGAGGAAAGCGGCCATGGCAACTACGAAATCCTCTTCGCCATAAACCACTGCTTTTTTACCAAAGGTGTATTTGTGTGCATCAACATAAGCATCTACCAGGCGACCGCGTTGTTTGGTATATTTTTCAGGAATATCGTTGCCCGAAAGATTTTTCAGCTCCTCGAAAAAGGCATCGGTTTGAGTGATACCGATTGGCATTGGCATATTTACTAATGGCACGTCCATCTCGTTTTTCAGGAACTGTGCCCCGGTGCGCGACAATTGTTTGCTTTTTACGCGACCCGACAATTTTCCTCTGTTCAGGATGGTACCGAATTCGATACTGGCTTTGGCACTGCCACTTTTTACTACATCTTCTTTTGCAGTTCCACCTTCGGGAATACGGTGATAAGTATCCCAAACCGGGTTATCAAGGCTTTCAGAATAATCGGGAAGCATAATGTGCTCCAGCGAAAAGTCGGCCATGATCTCTTTCAGCAAACGTAAATCTTCGGTTGAAACAAAACCGGCGAAGAGATTTACATGATCTTGCGCAATGCCTTTTTGTGCGTAACGTTTTACCACTCCGGAAACTGCTTCGTGAAATCCGTCGATGTTTGTTCCCTGGTAACTCGGCGTTGAAGCCATTACAAAATCGGTCTTGACATCAGGGTGCTTATCCAGAAAGTGGTGTAGGAAAAGGCTGACATCGTCGCCGATGGTTTCGCTCAAACAGGTTGAGGCAATACCGATAATTTCCGGTTTATATTGGTTGATAATATTAAGAACTGCCAGCTTAAAGTTTTCATCGCCTCCGAAAATGGTTGAATCCTGGGTAAAATTCGACGAGGCAATATCAATAGGCTCTTTGTAGTGAGAGATCAGGTAACGGCGAATATACGTAGCGCAACCCTGCGAGCCGTGAATAAGCGGAACACAGCCTTTAAAACCTTTGTAGGCAACGCTGGCTCCCAGCGGCGAACAAAGTTTACAGGCATTTTGTGTTGCCTTGTAATTTTCTTTTGCTTTTGGTACTGAATTGAGTTCAAACATCCAATTTGTTTTTATTCAATATTTTTTCCGATTCGTTAAAGGGTCCCCCCTTTCTAAAACACAATTGCAGCCTGTAACTAACTGCTCATGCGCTGTTTACTTTACGAACTTCCACACCGGGCTTGTAACCGATGCATAAACTTCTTTCGCAAAATTCATCATGCCGACATAGCCGGCCAGTGCTTCTTTTCTTTCGTGGTTATGATCGCAAAAACCAAGGCCAAGTTTATGGGCAATCGGGCGTTCTTTTACGCCGCCAATAAACAGGTTAGCACCGGTTAGCTTCACAAATTCAGAAAGCTCGTTTGGATTGGAATCATCAACAATGATGGTTCCCTCATCACACAAGTCTTTTAGTAGTTTGTAGTCTTCTGCATTTCCGGTTTGCGAGCCAACAACCACTGTTTTCATTCCTAATAAGCGCAAGGCTTTTACCAGCGAGATGGCTTTAAACGCACCACCAACATAAATGGCTGCTTTTTTACCTTCCAGCTTTTGGCGGTAAGGTTGCAGTGCCGGTAATAATTTTGAGATTTCGTTGGTAACCAGTTCGCGGGCTTTGTCCATCATTTCGTCATCTTTGAAAAACTTGGCCACTTCGTACAGCGCTTCCGACATATCCTCGATTCCGAAATAGGAAACCTTCATAAAAGGAATCTCGTATTTTTCCTTCATCTCTTTGGCCAGGTGCATTATCGATCCTGAACATTGAACCACGTTCAGCGAGGCTTTGTGTGCTCGGCGAATCTGCTCAACGCGACCGTCGCCGGTCATACACGAAATAATTTCAACACCCAATTTTTTGTAATATTCAGCCAAAATCCACAACTCGCCTGCAAGGTTAAAGTCGCCCAAAATGTTGATTGAATATTTTGATGGTGTGTAGTCGTTGTTTGTTCCAACTAATTTTGAAAGCGCACCACAAGCAATTTTGTAGCCGTCTTTTTTGGTGCCGTTAAAACCTTCCGACATTACAGGAATAACATCGATGCCTTTTTCCCTGGTAACCTGGCGACAAACAGCTTCCACATCGTCGCCAATTACTCCGATAATACAGGTTGAAAAAACGAAAGCGGCTTTGGGTTTATGTTTGTCAATTAAATCAATAAGGGCGTGATACAATTTCTTTTCGCCGCCAAAAACCACATCTTTTTCTTGTAGATCGGTGGTAAAACTCAGGCGGTGAAGCTGTGGCCCCGACGAAAGCGAACCACGAATATCCCAGGTATAAGAAGCGCAACCAACCGGACCGTGAATAACATGCAGTGCATCGGCAATAGGATAAAGCACAACACGCGACCCGCAAAACACACAAGCTCGTTGCGAAACTGATCCGGCCAGACTCTTTTTTTCACAGGATATTTCTGCTGAATCGGTTCCTTTTGTAAGGATTTGATTTTCGCGATCTTTTAGATAGTTGCTCATATTTCAAAAGTTAAAAGATGGACGAAGTTGCCTGAGAGCAGGTCTTATCCTAATTACAATTGTGATTTAAATATCTCTGATTCTCCTTATGTAGTTCCAGTTATTTCGGGTGAAGTACAGTAGAGAGCGACTCAGCTGTACTCACCTCGAAATTACTTTTGAATTAATATTGCAACTACATTGTAAGTTCAAATGATTCTTCAGGAGAAGTGGCATCAATTTTATCCATGATGGCTCCAAGAATGCGTTCCAAAATACGGATACCTCCCATGTAACCCACAGTTGGGAAATAACTGTGACCGATACGATCTAGGATCGGGAATCCTGAACGAACGAATGGAATACCTTCGTCGCGAGCAATGTATTTACCGTAAGTATTACCGATCAGTAAATCAACAGGTTCTTCTTTAATCCACTGGTGCATTAGGTACATATCGGCCTGTGCTCCGTTACGAACTTTGGCTTCAGGAACTTTTGCTTCCAGAATTTCCATTGCTTTTCCGGGGAATTTTTTACCCGGTGTTCCGGAAACCACGTAAACAGGTTTCATATCCAGGTCAACCAGGAATTCAATCATTGGCAATAAAGTATCCGGATCTCCCCAAAGTGCCACACGCTTACCGTAAAGGTACTGATGCATGTCGGTGATCACGTCAACCAGTTTACCGCGTTCTTCTGAAATACATTCAGGAATAGAAACTTTTCCGGCAGTAGAAAGTGACTGGATAAAACGGTCGGTAGCTTTCAAACCAATTGGAATGTCAGTCATAGTAAACGGCACTTTGCATTTGTTGTCGAGCGTAATGGCTGCTTTTTGTGTAGCCCACTCACCCATTGCAACAGTTCTCATGCTGTCACCCATGCTTACAATCTCTTCACGGGTTGTTCCACCTTTCGGATACATTTTATATGTGCCGTCCATTGGTGTGTCTAAAACCTCTGAAGTATCTGGCAACAATACGGTTTTCAAATCCATCATACCGGCAATACGTTTCAATTCACGCATATCCGATGGCTCAACCCAACCTGATAACATATTTACCTGGCGTAATTTTTCGTCCGTTTTGAATGAAAAGTATTTTACAAATGCCTCAAGCATGTTAGCGTAACCGGTTACGTGTGACCCCACATAACTTGGTGTTGAAGCCTGAACAACAAATTTACCTTCAGGAATTTTTCCGTCGTCCAATGCTTTTTTAACAATCTGTCCCAGGTCGTCACCAATAGTTTCTGACAGACAGGTTGAATGAACGGCAATGATATCGGGATCATAAATTCCAAAAATATTGTCGATTGCCTGCAACAGGTTTGCCTGTCCACCAAATACTGAAGATCCTTCGGTGAATGAACTTGTTGCAGCCATTACAGGCTCTTTATAATGTCTTGTTAAGGCACTTCTGTGGTATGAGCAACAGCCTTGCGAACCGTGACTGTGTGGCAAACAACCGTGCACTCCAAGAGCAGCGTACATGGCACCAACCGGCTGGCAGGTTTTTGCCGGGTTAACCGTTAGTGCTTTTCTTTCTTTTACTTCGCTTGTTGTATGTCGTAATAACATGATTATTTCCTCCTATTTTTATGCGTCAACGGTTACACTTCCAACAATCTCCGGTTCGTGCTTCCAAGGTGCATCAACCAGTTTCCAAATATCAGTAGCCAGCATACGTTCCATTTCTTTGTAGAAATTTATTGCACCACCAAAGGCAGCGTAAGGACCACCGTAGTCGTAAGAGTGAAGCTGTTTTAATGGCACTCCGTATTTCTGTACCACATATTTTTCTTTAATACCGGCACAGAAAAGATCCGGTTTGTAGAACTCGATCAGCTTTTCAGTTTCCCAGTGGTTTACATCATCGATAACCAGTGAGTTTTTCTTCATATCAGGCATCATACCTTTGTAGTCTTTAAACTCGTATCCTTTGGCCTCCAACTCAGCTTTTTTCGCTACAAGGTCTTCACGGAAATGTTCTTCGTCTTTGGTTACTACAAGGTCTTCGATATTTCGTGTATCAGCATCGATCTTGATGTTCGGAATCACTTCACGTCCTTCGTAGTCGTCGCGGTGAGCAAACTCATAACCGGCAGAAACAACACGAACACCCAGTTCAGTAAACAGATCCTGGTAGTGGTGTGCACGCGATCCACCAACGAACATCATTGCCAGTTTGCCTTCAACTTTTGGTTTAACGGCTTCGGCAACAGCTTTCACTTTCAACTGCTCGCGGGCAATTACCTCTTCTATTTTTGCCGACAATTCCTTGTCGCCAAAGTAATCGGCGATTTTACGCAATGATTTAGCAGTAGAATCTGCACCAATGAAGTTTACTTTTACCCACGGAATACCATATTTCTCTTCCATCATCTCGGCGATGTAGTTGATAGAACGGTGACACATAACCATGTTAAGGTCGGCAGTGTGCGAGTATGCAAAACTTTCAACTGTTGAGTTACCACTGTATGTTGAAAGAAGTGTAAGACCACATTCTTCGAAGATTCTTTCAATTTCGAAAGCATCACCACCAATGTTGTATTCACCCATCAGGTTCACCTGGAATTTGCCGGTACGTTCGCGGTCGATGTTTCCTACCACGTGTTTGAAAATACCGTTGTTGGCAATGTGGTGACCTGCCGACTGTGACACTCCACGGTAACCTTCACAGCTAAATCCGAAAATATTGATTCCCAACTCGGCTTTCATTTCGCGGGCAACAGCGTGAACGTCGTCACCGATCAATCCTACAGGACAGGTTGAGAAAATACCGATTGACTTTGGTTTAAACATTTCGAAAGCTTCACGAATGGCATCTTTTAACTTTGCCTCACCACCGAAAACAATGTTTTCATCCTGCATATCGGTAGAGAAAGCGTAAGTCATGTAGTTAGGAGCGCCTTCAGCCGGTTTTGTTTGGTTACGTCTGGTTAACCAGGCGTAAAAGCTACAACCGATCGGACCATGTACCAGGTTGATAATATCGCTGGTTGGTCCGAGAACCACACCTTTACAACCTGCATAAGTACAACCACGCTGGGTGATAATCCCCGGAATGGTTCTGATGTTAGCGCCAATCTCCTGGCTTTCGGCAGGATCGTTGATCACCATCGCCTTGGCTCTTTTCTTCGCCACTTTTCGTGGATATTTCGCCAGAATCTCTTCCTTCAGTTGCGAAGGATCCGGCAATCCGTTTGTATAATCTTTTTTATTTGGCATAATTTTGTCTTTTTATTTAAAGAATTGTCGTCCCCTCTTCGCCAGTGCGAACACGATATGCATCATCCAACGGCAGTACAAAGATTTTTCCGTCGCCAGGAGCCGGTGTCTGATTAACTTCGATAATCGTATCAATTGTTAATTGAACGTTGTGGTCGGAAACCGCAATATTTAGTACACGCTGAGGTCTCAGTCTTGGTTCTTTTCCAAGGTGTGTAAGTGCTTCAGGCATATCCTGTTTTGCACCTTCCATTACCTGGGCATCCCAAAAGCCTTTTCCGCGTCCGAAAACTTTTCCGGTTGCAGTCATCGATGTGATTCCTGCTGCGGTCAAAGCCCGTTTTGTTGCATTCATTTTATCGATTCGGATAATCGCCAATATCATCTTCATAGTCGTCTGATTTTAGGATTATAATTCTTTTGTTCCGCGACTGATGGTATAAGCCTCATCTACAGCGGTAACAAATATTTTTCCATCGCCGAATGCACCTTTAGGTTCAGTACGAGCTGCTTCCATTATGGTGCTAATCGCGAAGTCTTTATCTTCGTCTTTAATTACCATAATCAACATCTCTTTAGGAAGTTCGTCATAAGTAACATCGCCAATTTTAATACCGCGCTGTTTACCTCGACCCACCACCGGAATCTTAGTTACTGCAATGTATCCTGCCTCAAACAGGGCTTTTAATACTTTACTTGATTTCTCGGGGCGTACGATTGCTCTTATCATTAACATAACTACTAAATCTTTAATGGGTTTATACTCTAATTAGCTGGCGATACCGAACTCGATCAATAATTTCTCTAATTCTTCGATCTCAAGTGGCTCAGGAATTACGAATAATTCGTTTTCGTCGATAGCTTTGGCAAGCGCACGATATTCATCAGCCTGTGGATGTTCCGGATCGTATTCGATAACTGTTTTACGGTTAATTTCGGCACGCTGAACCATGTTGTCGCGAGGTACGAAGTGAATCATTTGAGTACCCAGACGTTTTGCCAACTCTTCAATCATTTGAGATTCGTTGTCAACTTTACGTGAGTTACAGATCAAACCACCTAAACGTACACCACCGGCCTGTGCATACTTTTTAATACCCTTACAGATGTTGTTGGCAGCGTACATAGCCATCATCTCACCAGAAACTACAATGTAAATTTCTTCAGCTTTACCTTCGCGGATAGGCATTGCGAAACCACCACAAACAACGTCACCAAGTACGTCGTAGAAAGTGTAATCGATATTGAAACTTGCGTCCCACGCGCCCAGCTGCTCCAAAAGGTTAATAGAAGTAATGATACCACGACCGGCACATCCAACACCTGGCTCAGGACCGCCTGATTCAACACAACGAACACCGCCGTAACCTACTTTTACAATGTCTTCCAACTCTACATCTTCACCTTCTTCGCGAAGTGTATCTAAAACTGTTTTTTGTGCCAAACCACCCAACAACAATCGGGTTGAGTCAGCTTTTGGGTCGCAACCCACAACTTTTACGTTTTTACCTGCTTCGACTAATCCTGCTACAGTATTCTGGGTTGTGGTTGATTTACCAATTCCACCCTTTCCATAAATTGCAATCTTTCTCATGATTTTTGTATTTTAAGTTTAAATCGTTTGTTTTCCTATGTGCCATATTGGTGCCAAAGAATATGTTCGACAACATATTTTCACGCACCAACAAGCCTTAACTAACTGATTTACTGCAGATAAAAAATATTCATTTAATTTTCTTCAGAACCTTATGAGGGGATGAAATCCTACAATTATGTAGGACGATACTGTTTCGCACACAAGAAGGTGGGAAATTTTAAGAAGCCCGTGTTTAAAGGCTCATCAGGGTGTTAACATTAAGGTAACCTACATTTAAGTAGGAAAACCGAAAAAGTAATTCGCCTACTGGCATTTTTCGTTTATTCTTGGTTCAAAACGATACTTGTTCAAATTGAGTTAACAAAAAAAGCAACACCCAACACGCTTAATATCAACCACTTATTATACCAATTAAAAAAATTAATAAATATTTACTTTAAATTGGTTGACTTTTGCAACTAATTCGATCTATTTTTGCAGTCTGTTTTAATACTGAAAAATGAATACAGAAAAGCCACTTACTTATTTGTTGGGACAAACATTTACGCTTATGCGCATGAAACTGAAAGAAAGTTTCAAGGAAAATTATTTGGATTTCAGCATGGAACAATATATTATGCTCAACCTTATCAATCATAAAAACAATCTAACACAACAAGATCTAGCCAATCATTTTCAAAAAGATAAATCACTAATATTGAGACATGTGGATATTCTGATTAAAGAATCGTATGTAGAGAGAGAAACAGATAAAGACGATAAAAGAAAGAAAATTTTGATTTTGACTCCAAGAGGAAAAGAAGTTTTGGAACGACTTAAAGAAATAGCAAAAAAAGTTTCAGAGGAATTGCTGGAGGGAGTAACTGACAATGAAAAAAATGTTTTTCAAGCAGTAATCCAGAAAATTCAAAATAATACCGGGCAGATTGACTTGCTCTCAAAAATTGAAGGTTGTAAAAAATAAGGAATAAAATATACATAACGAAAACAATAATCACAAAATGAAAACAATTAAGCAATTTACAAGTATGGCCACGGTTGCCATTCTTCTAATTTTTTCTTCCTGTTCGAATAAACAACAGGGGAGCAATCCAATGATGAGCCAGGTAAGAGAGTTCCTTGTGCAGGAAGTTTCTCCGCAAAACATTACTCTTTACAAGGATTTCTCAGCTACACTTGAAGGCGAGCAAACCGTTGAAATTCGTCCAAGAGTTGCAGGTTACATCGAAAAAATATTTGTTGACGAAGGTGACTATGTAAAAAAAGGTCAGCTTCTTTTCCAACTAAATGCCAACGATATTCGTGCACAGGTGCGTTCGGCCGAAGCTCAGGTTAAGGTTGCCGAATCGCAGGTTGCAACGGCAAAAATCGAACTTAAAAAAACAGAACCGCTGGTAGAAAAAAATATTATTAGCGAATTCCAGCTGGAATCTGTAAAAACTTCGTTGCAGAGCGCAGAAGCTCAACTGGCACAAGCAAACGCCAATTTAGCAAACGCCAAAGCCAACCTCAGTTATACAATGATAAGCAGCCCAACAGATGGATTTACAGGAACTTTCCCTTACCGTGTTGGAAGTTTGGTAAGCAGCTCGATTGCCGAGCCACTTACAACAGTTTCGAATACGTCGAGCATGCGCGCGTATTTTTCGATGAACGAAATAGCATTTTTACAAATGATTAAAAACCTGGAAGGAACTACCACAGGTGAGAAGTTGGCCAATCTGCCGGAAGTTGACCTGATATTGCCAGATCAATCAGTATACCCGCAAAAAGGTAAAATTGAAATAGCCAGTGGAGTTGTCGATCCGCAAACCGGTGCTGTAAATATGCGTGCTTCATTCCCTAATGTTGAAGGCAACTTACGCTCGGGAGGAAGCGGAAATATCCGACTACCTGAATACCGCCAAAATGCTTTGCTTGTTCCACAACCTGCAAGCTACGAAATTCAGGGAAAACATTTTGTATATGTTGCCAACAGCGAAAACAAAGTAGTAAATACCGAAATTCAGGTAATTGCCGGTGATTTGAAGGATGTTTTTGTAGTTACATCAGGGCTTAAAGCCGGCGATAAAATTGTAGTTGAAGGAATTACCAGTCTCCGCGACGGCATGGAAATTAAACCCAAATTAGCCATACAGCAAGCGGGAGCAAAAAACAGTCAACCTTCAAACAATTAATAATCTAGAAAACGAAAGTTATGTTTAGGAAATTTATAGAAAGGCCGGTTCTATCAACGGTCATTTCAATCATACTGGTTATTCTCGGGGTACTGGGAATTACCACTTTACCCATTGAGCAATATCCTGACATTGCTCCACCAACTATTAGGGTATCAGCCAACTACACTGGCGCCGACGCACAAACCGTTCTGAATAGTGTGGTTATTCCACTCGAAGAACAGATTAACGGTGTTGAGGACATGATTTACATGAGTTCAACTGCAAGTAACAACGGATCTGCGACAATTCAGGTGTACTTTAAACAAGGAACCGATCCGGATATGGCAGCAGTTAACGTTCAAAACAGGGTGGCACGTGCCAATGCGCTGTTACCGACCGAAGTTACTCGCTCAGGTGTTCTTACGGCCAAGCGCCAGAACAACATGTTAATGGTATTTTCGCTGTACAGTAAAGACGGAAGATACGACGAAACATTTTTGCAGAACTATTCGAAAATCAACTTATTACCGCAAGTACAGCGTATCAACGGGGTTGGTGAAGCCATGGTATTTGGACGAAAAGACTACTCGATGCGTATCTGGTTAAAACCAGACATTATGTCGAACTACAATTTAATACCTGCCGATGTTGTTGCCGCACTGAATGCACAAAACCTTGAAGCTGCTCCTGGCCGTTTTGGTAGCGAAAACAATCAGAGTTTTGAATATGTAATCCGGTACCGCGGAAAACTCACCCAACCCGAAGAGTTCGAAAATATTGTTATAAAATCGGATGAAGACGGCAACATTTTACGACTTGGCGATATAGCCCGCGTAGAACTGGGGTCGCTCGACAACACCGCTTTAACTCAAACCCAAGGGCAGCCCGGTATTAGTATGGCCATCTTCCAATCAGCAGGATCAAACGCCAGGGAAGTAATTCTCGAAATTGAAAAAACACTGGAAGAGGCCTCCAAGTCATTCCCTCCGGGAGTTGATTATCTGGAGCTTATGAATACCAACGAATTTCTTGATGCCTCAATCGAAAAGGTGTTACACACGCTGCTTGAGGCTTTTATCCTGGTGTTTATTGTTGTATTTATTTTCCTGCAGAATTTCAGGGCAACACTAATTCCTGCAATTGCAGTTCCGGTTGCTATTATAGGTACTTTCTTTTTCCTGAACTTATTTGGATTTACCATTAACCTGCTGACTCTTTTTGCAATGGTTCTGGCCATTGGGATTGTGGTTGACGATGCCATTGTTGTGGTTGAGGCGGTGCATGCCAAACTCGACTCCGGGGCAAGAAATGCTAAAACTGCGGCCATTTCAGCCATGAACGAAATTTCAACAGCGATCGTTTCTATTACACTTGTAATGTCAGCCGTGTTTATTCCGGTAACTTTTATTACAGGAACGACCGGAGTATTCTATAAACAGTTTGGTATTACCCTTACTGTTGCCATTATACTATCAGCCATCAATGCACTTACATTAAGTCCGGCACTTTGTGCGTTATTTTTAAAACCGCACAGTGAAGAAGTGAAAGAGCAAAAAGGAGTAATGAAACGTTTTTATACAGCATTCAATACAGCCTTTGAAGCCATGACCGGAAAATACAAAAAGGTTTCACACTTTTTTATTTCTAAAAGATGGCTGGCTGTGGGAATGATCGTGGTATTTGTTGGCATACTTGGCTATCTGATGAAAACAACCTCTACCGGATTTGTTCCGACAGAGGATACGGGCCGGATGTTTGTTGATATCGCCATGCCTCCTGCATCTTCGTCAGAAAGGACAGCTGAAGTTGCCAAACAAATTGACGCCATATTAGCAACAGTACCTGAAGTTAACGGTCGTACAACCGTAACCGGATTCTCATTTATGGGTGGACAGGGAAGTCCGTACGCCATGATTATTGCCGGATTAAAACCATTTAACGAACGAAAGGGAAAAGGTCAGGATTTGAACACTATTGTGCAAAAACTTTACATGCTCACTTCGCAAATTAAAGGTGCGCGTATTATTATTTTCTCTCCCCCAATGGTTCCCGGATTTAGTGTATCAGGTGGTTTCGAGTTACAACTTGAAGACAAGACCGGTGGAAACATTCAGGATTTTGAAAAAGTTGCCAATACTTTCCTTGGTGCCTTAAATCAACGTCCGGAAATACAGTATGCGCGCACAGCTTTTAATACTGCGTTCCCTCAGTATAAAATTGATGTAGACGCGGCAAGATGTATGCGTTCAGGATTAGAAGTAAGTACCATACTTTCGGTCATGCAAGGTTATATCGGAGGATATTATGCTTCTGATTTTAACCGCTTTGGTAAACAATACCGTGTAATGGTGCAGTCGGAAGCCCAATATCGCGGTAACGCAGAAGATTTAAACAATATAAAAGTACGGACAGCCTCCGGAGAAATGGCTCCTATTTCAGAGTTTATTACCCTAACGAGAGTTTATGGTCCGGAAACAATCAACCGTTTTAATATGTACACGGCCATCTCTGTAAATGGTTCACCAAATCCGAACTACAGCTCGGGAGACGCCATTGATGCCGTGCGGGAAGTGGCAGCAGAATTGCTTCCAACGGGCTACGACTACGAATTCTCTGGACTTACCCGCGAAGAAATTAATGCCGGTAACCAGACAATGATCATATTTGTATTGAGTTTGATTTTTGTTTACTTCCTGCTGGCAGCTCAGTACGAAAGCTACATCATGCCTTTATCTATTATTGTATCGTTACCGATTGGTATTGCAGGCTCGTTCATTTTTGCCCGCATACTAGGTGTTGACAACAACATTTACCTGCAAATTTCGCTGGTAATGCTTATCGGGTTACTGGCTAAAAATGCCATTCTTATTGTAGAGTTTGCCCGTCAACGAAGAGAGTCAGGGATGTCGATTATTGAAGCTGCCGTTGAAGGTGCCACAGCACGACTCCGACCAATTCTGATGACCTCGTTTGCATTTATTGTTGGTTTGATTCCACTGGTAATCGGAACAGGTGTTGGGGCCAACGGCAACCGTTCCATTGGAGCTGGTGCCGTAGGAGGTATGCTTATTGGTACATTGATCGGAATTTTGGTTATTCCGGCCATGTTCGTGGTTTTCCAGATTCTGGAAGAAAAAGTAAAAAAACCTAAGGAAGAGGTAGAAATTTCAGAAATGAATAGTTTGGAATAACCCCATTAAAATTGAAAAGTATGAAAACGAATTCAATAAAAAATATAGTACTCATTGCCGTTGTTTCGGTTTTGATTTACTCATGTAGTACTACCAATCAATTCTCGCGAAGCCAGGATCTTACCGACGAATTGTATGGAACTGCAGAAACCAGCGAAAACAACCTGGCAAACGAAAGCTGGCAAGACCTGTTTAACGACCCGATTCTGGACAGTTTAATTGCCGAAGGGTTGAGCAACAACCTTGATCTGCAGGCTGCCGTTCAACGTGTAATGGCTGCCGAGTCGAACTTTTATCAGAGCAGGGCAGCGTTGGCGCCATCGCTCTCGGCGCAGGCCGGCCATACTTTCGTGAAAAACTCTGAATCGACCAGTCCCAATGGCCCTGACCATTATGATGCATCGCAAATAAACTTGCAAAGTAGCTGGGAAATCGACTTTTGGGGAAAACTGAGTAATGCAAAAAAATCGGCATACGCCAATTTCCTGGCCACCGATGCAGCAAAAAAAGCTGTGCAAACACGCTTGATTGCCAACATTGCTTCCAGTTACTACAATTTACTTGCACTCGATGCCAACCTGGCAATTACACAAGCTACTGTAAAAAACAGCGCCGAGCTGGTTGAAACCATGAAAGCCTTAAAAGAAAGTGGGAATGTAACCGGCGCTGCAGTAGTGCAAAGTGAAGCTTCACGTTATGCTGCGGAAGTAACCATCCCCGACATTGTGCGGCAAATAAAAGAAAATGAAAATACACTTTGCCTGCTTTTGGGTAGAACACCGGGAACCGTTAAAAGAGGAAAGCTGGACAACCAGCAGGCTCATGAACTACTTTCGATAGGAGTTCCTGCTGAGCTTTTGGATAACCGTCCGGATGTTATGCAAGCCGAATACAATGTTATTAGTGCCTACCATGTAACCAACAGCGCCAAAGCCTATTTTTACCCTTCGGTTACACTTACCGCAAGTGCCGGATTGGAATCGCTTGAATTCGAAGATCTTTTCGACCCGGCATCTTTTGCAGCCAATATTGTTGGAGGTTTGGTTCAGCCAATTTTTAATAAACGGGCAAACAAAACACGACTGGAAGTTGCCAAAGCACAACAGGAAGAAGCACTGTTAAACTTTAAAAGCACCTTGCTGAATGCCGGTGCCGAAGTGACCGATGCCCTGAGTGCTTACGACGCCTCGATACAAAAAATAGAACTGCGTACCAAACAAATTGATGCACTTGAAAAATCAGTAAATTACACCAAAGAGTTACTGGTTTATGGTTCGACAACTTACACCGAAGTTTTAAATGCTCAACAAAGTTTACTCAACGCACAGTTGAATGATGTTAACGATCATGTTCAGCAACTGAATGCGGTGGTTTCATTATATCGTGCCTTAGGTGGCGGATGGGAATAAAAAAGCAATAAATTAATTCATAGCAGAGGGGTCATTCGGAAACGAGTGCCCCTTTTTTTACAGGCGGTTTTCCCAGAAAAAATTATTTGGTTCACACTCGGTGAAACCGGCCTTTTTATAAAGATTCTGGGCTTTGAAATTATCGTGGCGAACTTCGAGATTTATACGACAGTAACCATTTTGGGTGGCATAATTCTCAATGCCTTTTAAAAGAAACAGTCCAACTCCCTGCTGACGAAAATCGGGAGAAACGATCAGATCGTGAATATTAATAAGCGGACTGGCTTTCCATGTTGAAAAATTCAGGTTACAATTGGCAAGCCCGGCAAATTGGTCGCCAATACAAACAAAAAATCCCATGTATGCCGAATGCTTTTTCAGTCCTTCAATAATTTTAGGACCCAAATCTTCCGGCATCGATTCGCTGATTCCCATTTCATCTTCCATGTAATCATTCAAAAGATGAAGCACCTGCTCGCAGTGAACAGGATTATTCAAATCAACCTGAATTAACCTTTTTCCCATCTTTCATTGCTCTTTTGACGAAATGCCTGAATGTTTCAATATAAGTATTTAGACTTTATACCGCCAGGCATTTATCTCGTATTTTTTAATTCGCGTGCCTAACATCCGCTCGGTAATTTTCAGCATTTCGGCAGCTCTGGTAATGTTTCCTTTGGTGGTTGTTAAGGCCTCTCTAATCAATTGTTTCTCCACCTGTTCAACCGTGTACATCATTCCTCCTTTTGAGCTGGTATTCGACGAATCGGCAGTTTGTAACGATGGCGGCAGATTGTAACTGTGTATCACTTTGTCGGTGCTTAAAATACAAGCCCGCTCAATACAGTTTTCAAGTTCACGAATATTACCCGGCCATCTGTATACCATTAACATGTCGAGTGCCGAAGTGGTAATTCGTTTTATTTGTGTTTGATTTTCTTTGTTAAACTTATTAATAAAATGATCGACAAGCAAAGGAATATCATCGCGGCGCTCGCGCAATGAAGGAATATAAATCGGAAATACATTTATCCGGTAGTACAAATCCTCACGGAACTCCTCATCCTTAATCATATCTTCGAGCTTACGGTTGGTCGCGCAAATGATTCGCACGTCTGATTTTATGGTTTGAGTGCCTCCTACCCGCTCAAATTCACGCTGTTGAATCATCCGTAAAAGTTTCACCTGTGTGGATAGCGGAATATCACCAATCTCATCCAAAAATATGGTTCCTCCGTTGGCCAGTTCAAACCGGCCTTTTCGTTGTATATCGGCACCTGTAAAAGCGCCTTTTTCATGCCCGAACAATTCACTCTCGATCAATGATTCCGGTAACGCTGAACAGTTAACTTTTATAAATGCTTTCCCTTTTCGGGTACTTGCTTCATGAATGGCATCGGCAACCAGTTCCTTACCCACCCCGCTCTCACCACGAATGAGTACGGTTGAGGCAGTTTTTCCGACCATCTGTACCAGAGAAAATACATCACGCATTTTCCCTGAGTTACCAATCATATTCATTTGCTTGTGCCCTGAAATCTGACTTTCCAGCTCCAGGTTCTTTTGCTTTAAAGCTTCCAGTTCCTCCAGCCGTTCCTGGCGGCGACGTGTGGCCCCAACCACCAACGACCCGATTATGGAGAGCAAACGGGTATCCTCATTCGTTCCAATATATGGATTATAGACTCTTGTATAACTGAGAGTTCCGGTAACTTTTCCTTCATCAATAACCGGCACACACACAAAAGTCAATTCCTTTCCATCTTTATAAAGTTCCTGGTTGGTTTTATTCAGAAAAAGCGAAGATTTCGAAATTTTCTCGACCACTACCGGTCGCCCCATTTCCACAACCTTTCCGGTTATTCCTTCGCCCAGTTTATATTTTGCACGAGCCTGCTGCGTGGTGTTCACACCGTATGCAGCTTCCATATAAATGCGTTCATTTTCCCTGTTCAAAATGGTTAAAAAGCACCTTTCTGCCTCCAGGTATTCAGCAACCATTTTTACAATCCCGTTCAAATCATTTTTTAATTGCCTGCTTTGAATGAGTCGCTGGCTGATATCAAAAAGCAAGGTCATCTCCGTAAGACCATAGCACTCTTCCCCTCCTTTTCTGCATTTAAATTCCATAGAAAACTACTCTTGCTAATTATTCATCTTCAACAAATTTCAGCATTTAAACAGACAATTGTTATTAAAACAAATAATAAAACATCTTTTTAACGCATTATTAATTTATATTTAAACATTACGAAAGCAAACACTACTTTTCCCTTACTAAATAGTATCGACATGCAAAAAGAATTGAAGGAGAAACGGCATTGAGTTAACACTAAAAAATGTATTTTCGTTATTTAAATCTAATATTTCAATAAAGTGTCAAAAAATTTAGTAATCATTCCAACGTATAACGAAAAGGAAAATGCAGAGAAGATGATCCGTAAAGTTTTCTCCTTAGAGAAGCCTTTTCATTTGTTAATTGTTGAAGATAACTCGCCCGATGGAACAGCAGACATTGTAAAAAACCTGATGAAAGAGTTTCCTGGGAAACTGCATATTCTCGAAAGAAAAGGGAAACTTGGTTTGGGAACCGCTTACATTGCCGGTTTTAAATGGGCATTGGAAAGAGATTACGAAGCTGTTTGTGAAATGGACTGCGATTTTTCGCATAACCCCGATGATTTGCTGAGACTTTTTGCGGCCATTGAAAGTGGTGCTGATGTTGCCGTTGGGTCGCGATATATTACGGGAATCAATGTAGTAAACTGGCCATTGGGTCGTGTACTGATGTCGTATTTTGCCTCAATGTATGTGCGCATCGTAACCGGAATGAGTGTTCGCGACACCACCGCAGGATTTGTTTGCTGGAAAAGGGATGTGCTTGAAACCATCGACCTCGACAAAATCAAACTGGTGGGTTACGGTTTCCAAATTGAAATGAAATTTACAGCCCACAAATTTGGGTTTAATATTCAGGAAGTTTCAATTGTATTCACCGATCGTCAGGAAGGAACTTCGAAGATGAGTGGCGGTATTTTTAACGAGGCACTTTGGGGCGTTTTGAAAATGAAACTACGCAGCATCACACGAAAATACGAACGAACAAAATGAAGAATTATGAATGAAGATTAACGATTTTAGAAAAACATTTCGTTTGCAACTACCAATCGAAAATCAACATTCATTAATCTATATTCTAAAATCAAAATATTATTGAGGCTGCTGTGTGCAGCCTTTTTTTGTAACGTAATATTCAAATTAGGTGTAACAAATTCGATGTGCTTTGTCTAAGAAAGTAGAAAGACAAAATATGAGTACAAAAGAAATTCAGTTTAAACAGCTTTTCGAGGAGAACAAAGACCGTGTTTTCCGCATCTGTTGTTCTTATGTGCGAAGCAGCCATAATCGCGACGACTTATTTCAGGAGATTTTTACGAACATCTGGAAAAACCTCGGGGCGTTCAAAAACAAAAGTCATGTGAACACCTGGATATACCGTATATCGATAAACACTGCCATTAATTACTGCCGTCTGCAGAGTAACAACGACAAACGCTGTCAGGAAATAAAACAGGACATTCTTTCTGACGATGGTGTAAGTCTGACCCAAAAAACAATTCTGGAAAGGGAGCTAAAAACAATGTTCGATGCAATAAACCAACTTCCAGTTACTGAAAAATCGATTATCAGCCTGGTTCTAGAAGGACTTGATCATGCACGAATTGCAGACATCATAGGAACATCGGAAGGAAATGTCAGAGTAAAATTTCACCGTATTAAAAAGAAAATAAAACAAATGATGGAGGAACAAAACAATGAACTTTGAGTCACTATCTGAAAAATACAAAGAAATAAAATTACCATCAGAAACAAGCGATGGCATTTTTGGGAATGAAAATCGGGAGTCTTCATTAATGAATACCCTTTTAAGCCAGGAAGCTGAAGCGGGAAAAAAATACCGGCGCATGTATATTTTATATGCCATTGGAGCAGTCGCATATTTTTCTGTTTATATCATAAATCCCGACACCGACCTTACACCGGCAAACCGTATTGCTGGCATCTGCTTTATACTGGCATTTGGAATACTTGCCGTACTTTCGCGCAAACGTTTTAACGAAATAAGTCGCGCAAGTTATCTCGATTCACAAAAACAATTTCTGCTAAATGCCCAAAAGAGTTATTCTTTCTGGAATAAGCAACAACTCTGGCTAATACCTGTTTTATTACTTGTAAATACGGGAGCAACTTTATCAGTGATAAAACACTTTCACGATAGTCTGCTTATCCCTCAAATTATCCTTTTCCAACTAGGATTCTGGTGTCTGATGATCTTTGGATATTTTATGGGCAAACGGGTCTGGACAAAAAGGAAAAAACCTACCTTGCAAAAAATAGAAGCAATGCTTCTCGAATTTGAACAATAAACTACGCTCAACGTTTGACAAAGGGTTACACAATTTCATGGCTTGTAAATAAAAGGGTCTCGGCGTATTTTAGTAACTTTGTTATAAATCAAAATCTGGGGAAATGAAAACATTAATTCAAAACGCGACGATTGTAAACGAGGGATTAAAATTTAAAGGAAGTGTTTTAATTGATGGCGAAAAAATTGAAAAGATCTTTCCCCACGTTATCCCATCCGAATTTGATTTAACCGATACCGAAATAATTGATGCTTCGGGACTTCTGCTTATTCCCGGAGTGATAGACGACCAGGTGCACTTTCGTGAGCCGGGATTAACTCACAAAGGCGAAATTGCAACTGAAAGCAAAGCTGCCGCCGCCGGAGGTGTTACTACTTACATGGAAATGCCCAATACCAATCCGCAAACCGTTACACAAGAAGAATTGCAGAAAAAATTCGACAGGGCAGCAGAAGTTTCAGCCGTAAATTACTCGTTTTATATGGGCGCCACCAATAATAATTTGCAGGAAGTATTAAAAACCGATCCCACAAAAGTGTGTGGAATTAAAGTCTTTATGGGCTCTTCAACCGGAAATATGCTGGTTGACGACGATGCCACACTATCGGAAATTTTTAAACATGCACCAACCCTTGTTGCTACCCATTGCGAAGACGAAGCAACAATAAAAGCCAACACCGAAATTGCCCGTCAACGCTACGGAGAAAACGTTCCTATTTCGCGCCACTGCCACATTCGCAGCGATGAAGCTTGTTACATATCATCGTCGAAAGCAGTTGAACTGGCTTCAAAATTTGATACGCGTCTGCATGTTCTTCATCTTTCGTCGGCAAAAGAAATGAGCCTCTTTTCACCAGGGAAAGTGAGCGAAAAGAAAATCACCGCTGAAGTTTGCGTACATCATTTGTGGTTCGACGAGCGTGATTATATTGATTACGGCACACGTATTAAATGGAACCCTTCGATAAAATGTGCATCAGATAAGGAAGCACTTTGGGAAGCGTTACTGACAGACAAAATTGATGTGATTGCCACCGATCATGCACCTCATACTTTGGAAGAAAAAAATAACACTTACTTTAAAGCTCCATCAGGTGGTCCTCTGGTTCAACATTCGCTGGTTGCCATGCTTGAAATGAGTAAAAAAGGATTTATTTCTGTAGAAAAGGTGATTGAAAAGATGTGCCATGCTCCCGCCGATCTTTTCCGCGTAAACAAACGTGGTTACATTCGCGAGGGTTATTTTGCCGATCTGGTTTTGGTTGATCCGAACAGAAGCTGGATGGTTTCGCCCGACAATATCCTTTATAAATGCGGATGGTCGCCATTTCAGAAGACTTTATTTTCAAACAAGGTGATTTCTACTTTTGTAAATGGGCAGAAAGTTTATGACGAGGGAAATATTAACGAATCAATTCGTGGACAAAGAATTACATTTCAGTAAAATAATACATCGCCCTAAAAAAACCGAAGACAAACTTATCATAAGTTGCGTTTAATTTGTTAACTTACAGAACAAAACCATTACTAAACAGCAATGCCGTCTCTCAGACTTTTTCTGATCCTTACATACATGGCCATCTTAAGTTTTGGAAATGCAGTAAAAGCTAATGGTCAGAAACATGAACCAGCTGATACAAGTATCGACAATTGGATTGATACCCTGAATAACAGGGTTGCCTATAATTCTTTAAATATTTACGACCCTGACAAATTTTTAAAGAGCATTATTAAAGATACAACCCGATTGTTGGCATATTGGGAATACAGTAAAAACAATAAAAATGCCGACGCAGAATCTTATGCACTTAACATGTTGGGCAAGAACAGACTTAACGGCAGTGATTATTCGAAAGCCATACAATACCACCAACAGGCCTACGATGTAGCATTAAAATCGAACAACGATTATCTTGAAGCTTTATCATTAAACATGATGGGTGTTGTGTACCGTCGGATGTCGGCTGTTAAAACGGCACTGGAATATTACATGCGTGCCTTGAAAACCGCACAGGAAAGCAACAATACCGACGACTACATGCTTAAAAGTATGGCTATTTCCAATGAAGGTATTGGTGGCCTTTTCAGAATGCTGGAACAGTATGAATCGGCAATTGAATATTACAAAAACTCGCTTCATTACGAAGAACAGCTCGGTAGTTTGCTGGGAATGGCGATCGACAACCATAACATTGGTAAAACATACGGATTACTGGGCGATTACAATTCAGCAATATTTTATCACAATAAATCACTCGAATACAACGAACAACTCAATTCTATTTTAGGAAAGGCAATTTGCTATAACAGCCTGGGCAACATTGCCATGCTACAAAAAGAATACAACAGGGCCTATAATTTGTTTGTACCTGCGCTAAGAATGGCTAAGGAAGCCGGAGATAGCACCTACATCGTAAATTCATACACCAATTTAGGATGGTATCATTTAATCCAACACCAGAACGACAGTGCAAATATTTTCTTTCAGAATGCAATTGCGATATCAAAACGGATAGGATACAAGGCAGCTCTCTTAAAAAGCTACAATATGTTGTCGGAATTAGAGCAAAACAGGGGTAATTATAAAAAAGCGCTGAACTATTTTATAGAAGCGAATAAATACAAGGACAGTATCGCCAACGACAAAAACCGACAATATATTGCCGACCTGACAATCCTTAATGATATTGAAAATCAGAAACAAAAAATTGAAAAACTGGAGTATAAAGATCAACTGAATAAAAAGAACCAAAAAAGCAAAAATATAGTTATCACTTTGCTTGGTTTCGTAGCATTGATACTTGTTTATCTTATTTTACAGGGAATCCGTACCAATAAAAAAAACAAACTCATCCACAGTCAAAAAGAAGACATGTTTAAGTTGCAGTTAGAATTAAAGGCACTGCAAAACGAACGTTTACTTGCCGAGAACAAACAAAAGGAATGGGAAAAGCAACTGCTTAAATCAGAACTTGAGGCAAATGAGCTGGCCAGGCAAAACGAAATTGAGGCAATGCAAAAAGAAATCGACCACAAAAACAGGGAACTGACAACCGCTGCTGCTTATGCTATCAAAAAAAGCGAAAGTATGCGAGCATTTCTTGAAAATATAGATAAACTTAAACTACAAAAAAACAATTCGGGAGCACTCGACAAACTAAGAAAAGATATTGAGAGGCAGATGAATCCTGATTCCGACTGGGATAATTTTAGTCTGTATTTTGATGAAGTCCATCCAAATTATTTTAAAAACCTAAAAAAGAAACATCCCGATCTTACTAAAAATGAACTTCGACTTTGCTCCTATCTCATTATGAATCTAAGCAACAAAGAAATTGCTTTGCTTTTATATGTTTCAGCCGATACAGTGCAAAAAGCGAAATACAGATTAAAGAAGAAACTTCTATTATCATCCGATGATAATCTATTTAACTACTTATTGACTATCTAATATAATAATCCTTTCCGTTCAATAAATAAAATAATCCCAACCCTATTCGATTAAGGACATCTGCCACCAGACACGAATGTTTATTCATCATGTCCGGCTTTATGGCCTAAGATGTCCTGTTTTTGTCCGGGATTTTATTCGAATAAGTGTAGATAAAAACTGAATTTTAAACCGACGTTTAAAGCACTTGAATTTCAGAAACCTATTTATCTAAACATTAACCTTTAAAAAATAATATGATGAAAAATTTTACCTCTTTAACAATCGTAATGTTGCTCTCACTTTGTACTGCGATAGCACAGGTACCTTCAGCTTTTAATTACCAGGCAGTTGTCAGAAACTCATCTGGAGAGCTGATAACCAACCAAAATGTGAGCTTCAAAATCAGTATTTTGGAAGACTCAGATTCAGGAACAGCTGTTTATTCTGAAACACATGCAGCCACAACAAACAACTATGGTCTTGCCAATTTAAAGGTTGGTGATGGCACAATAGAATCCGGTACTTTTAATCCCGCCGACTGGGGAACGTCTCCCCATTTTATTAAAATTGAGATGGACGCAGAAGGAGGAAGTTCTTTTACGCACATGGGTACATCACAACTTCTTTCAGTCCCTTATGCTTTTCATGCACAAACAGTGGCAGTTGACAATGTAGATGATGCCGATGCTGATGCTAGCAATGAACTCCAGACAATCAGTTTAAACGGAACTCAACTCACATTATCTGATGGTGGAGGAACCGTAACTTTACCATCGACTGGCGGTGGTGACGACTGGGGAACTCAAACTGTTGTCAGTGATGCAACATTATCAGGAAATGGAACTTCTACTTCTCCCTTAGGCGTAGATGGCGATCTAACCGACGATCAAATACTATCTCTTTCGGGAAACAATTTAAGTATTTCGGATGGCAACACAGTAACCCTCCCTAATTTGTGGACTGCCAGTAGCTCAGATATCTATTACAATACAGGGAAAGTCTTTATCGGAAAATCACCGGATGGTTCCGGGACAGAACTTTACGTAGATGCTACAACCGGGAATCACGCTATTATCGCACAAAGCCAAAGCGCAGTTGCAACGATCTATGCCAAAAATCTAGGTACTGGCCCAGCAGGAGATTTTCGAAATTATTTACGAATTTTAGATGGAACGCAGGGGGCAGGCAAAGTTCTTACTTCCGATGCGAATGGCCTCACTTCGTGGGAAACACCAAGCAGCAGTCCCTGGACTCAGGAGGGAGACAATATAAAATTCGGTAGTGGCAAAGTAGCAACTGACATACTAGACCTTGATGCATTCCAGGATTTCCAGGTTATTAAAGAAGGAGAAGTTGGTGTGCTCTTTAAATCGCAAGCATCAGGAGCCTCTTTACAAATTGAACGACCAAATACTACTTATTCATGCCAGTTAATGTTTGCCAATAATGGAGACCGTCAATATAGAGTTGGCATGTTACATAGCAAAACTTCTTTCATGATTTCAACCGAAAGCTATACTTTAAATGGATTAGAAATTGAACCGGATGGAGATGTAAATCTTAGCGATGAATTACATTCAACAAATACCGGAGATGCTAATATGATGCCTTTTGCTTACGGTTATGTTACCAGTGCTGGCAGTTTGTCATTCGGGACCTCAAACGTCGGATCAGTTTCGAAACTGGGAACCGGCCAGTATAAAGTTATGGTTGATGACTTAGGAGCCAATTATGTTGTACAACTTACAGGAGTTAGCGGTTCTTCATACTACCTGGCAAAGCAAATGGGAATGGCTACAACTTACTTTTCTGTTTCGACATGGGATACAAAAAATGACGCATATGTCGATTGTAGCTTTTCTTTTGTAGTATATAAACTATAAAACAATTATTATGAAAAATTATTTATTAATCTCTTTTATTTATATACTTATGGCTTCAAATGCACTGGCCCAGGAAGTAGTTTCTACCGCCGGAGAATCACAGCAAGCTGGAAGCTACGAACTTAGCTGGACAATTGGAGAACCCGTAATGGAAACCCTTTCATCCGGTTCTAATTCACTTACTCAGGGATTTCACCAAACCAAGCTAATTGTTACCGCAATTACCAAACCTGAGATATCAGAATTTGAGATTCAGATTTTTCCTAATCCTACCGCCGATTTTGTGAATATTCAGTTTCAATCAGTTATAAAAAATATAAGTTATCAGCTATACAATAATACGGGAAGCTTAATCCAACAAAACAAAATTGTATCGGCGAATACCAGACTTAATTTTTCAAATTATGCCAGCGGGCAATATATTTTAAAAATTACAGAAGAGACAAATTGTCCGATACAGACTTTTAAAATTATCAAACGTTAAAAATAAAGAGGCTGTCCAAAGAGTAAAATCGGACAGCCTCTTGCAAAATAAAATTTTATCTAATTCTTTTTAAACCAATAAGTTTTGTTCCTTACAAGAACATACTTTATTGCCTAAAATACATAGGTAATGCTATATGTTTTCCCGTTTGATGTTGTGATGGTAACTTTATCCACTGTTTCGTCAACAGCTCCCGGAATACTAAACGATGCCGTTCCCTGCGAATTTGTTTGAACATCCTGTGAATTTGAATAACCATCGGTTCCAACAATAGAAAAATGGATAGAACAATTACTTACCGGAGGAACTGTGGTTGCATAAACGGTTACATCCTGCCCGGGAGAAGGATTTGCCGGTGACGGATAAGCAGTAACAAACATTATTTCGTCGCAAGTTGCCGCCACCATTGGTTCATCAAAATAGCAAACTTCATAACCTTCTTCTTTCGATGCACTTCCAAGCTCGTTTGGAGCAAACTCAAACGTCCGGTTCATTCCCGCTGTTGGTAATTTCAAATTCGAGATTGTGATAGGCGCCATACCCTCCGGAATAATTGTCAGGTTCGATCCCTCTTTCAAATAGTTAAGAGGAATTGTTCCACCGTTTGTTGTTGTTCCACTGATAAAAGACATTTTACTCTCATCTTCTGCAGCCGATTTATTTGCACCGGAGTACCAGTTTGAAAACCAGGTAACCGTACCTCCAACTACTCCACCAACCACAGCAATTGTAGCAATAGCAGGAAGTGTAGCTGTACCGACAATAGCTCCTGTAACGATAGCTGCACCGGTTCCGGCAATAGAACCAACTGTTAAACCTGCAGCCTTTAAGAGTTTCTTTTTTCTTAATTCATCGGTTGCTGATTTGTATTGATTCTCATCGATTTCACCTTTATCCAACATTTCCTGCAACTTCTTGACATCTCCCTTGGTTTCCGAAATTAAATCGCCAACACTTTTGGTTAAACCTACCCCAACCCCGTTGTCAAGAGTAGGTACCACATCGTAAGCAGTACAAACTGCAGCCGCACTTTTTACCTCATAATTTCCGGCACTGTTTTCCTGATATTTTTCGATTATCTCAAGATTTGAGACAAAATCTTCACCTGCCCTTGTGAAATTATTAAACAGAGTATTTATTTCTGCGATGGTCAGGTCATCAAAATTTTCAGACAATAAATCATGTGTTGCCTGTACAAAATCCTCGTTGGTAAAGGATAAGTCAACAAGAAGATCTGCATAGTCGGTGACCGTACCATTGCCGTCGTCATCACTTTTGATCAGGTCACATCCGTTTACGCTTAAAAGCAATAAAAAGAATAGTCCGCTATATTTTATTAAATTTTTCATGTTATGATTTTCCAGATTTTAACTTTTGTAACTAACAATAAATGAATTATCTAAATACCCACATAATGTCGTTATAAGTAGGCTGCTGGTTTTCGCCAAAGGCAACTCCAACATCCCTGAAAGCTCGAATACGCAACGACTCCAACATTACCTGGTTTTCAAAAACTTCTTTCATAAAACTCCAGTCGCGTTTTTCGTCCTGCAGCACTTTCTTTTCCATTTTTGAAATGAGTGACTGTGAATCGCCATAGCACTGTGAATCGGGATCTATTTGTGAAAGCACCGCCCCGGCCATCATTGCTCCCTGCGAATTGGGTTGTGATGCCCAAACAGAATTAGCAACGTTCACCATCATCTGGCAATCATGATCAATCATATCCTGATAAATGGGACCTATTGCATCCAAAGCTTTCATGTAACAGTCTTTGCAAACTTCGGGCACCGATGAAAGGGTGCCGATTGCTGCTGCAAACTGATTTTGTGATGCCAGCGAATTGGCCCTTGCAATTACAAAATCGCAACGCGAATTGTAATATTGAATAATCTTGTTTTTACCTTCATCCAAAAACCTATCGACATTCTGATTTCGCAGATTAATAGTTCTTAAAGCATTTACATAGGCCTTGTTTTTATTAGTTCCGGCACCTTTGGCTGTAAACGATGTAGACGAAACAATATTCTTATCTACAAAATCAACAATATAAAGGTAAATGTCGAAGGTATAAGTTTCGATTGGCGGCACGGTTGGCGAAATATCCTTTGTTAAAGGCTCCATATTGGCTGTTACCAAAAAACGGGGACTTACACCTTCGCCTCCCATTCCTTTTTGAGTTATTACCTGGTTTAAGCGATTGGTTAACAAACTTCTTGCATGTGCAGGAACATTTTCAACCTGATCAGGGATATAAACGTCAAGATTTAACCGTCCATAATCGTCGGTTTTACCCAAATCGTTTTGGGCCAATCCGAACAAAGGCAAAATACTGATTAAAACAAAAAGTAATTTTTTCATCTCTTTCTACTTTATTTTTCACCTACTATGAGCCAAACTTCACCCAATCCTCGTGTATAAATTTTACACTCTTGCATAAACGGTGCTTTTCCAAGCAGAGAACGCAGGTCGCGCATCCAGCGGCGGGTATCGTTTGCTCTTCCACGGTCGTCGTATAAAGGAATACGAACCTGATCGAAACGAATAACATTTTCGGTATAAGTGGAAGTGCTGTATCTTCCCTCAACGGTATTTTCGTATACCCAATCTTCAATTATTTCTCCCAGTTCCAGGGTTTCTCCATTGTAATCAAACTCCTCTTCAAAATCAAGTATAGAAGTATCCCAAATACGGGTTTGAAAAACCACTTCGCGGCCATTTTGAAATAGGTCATCAAAATGTTCCTGTAAACGTGCGTTGAAGTTATCGATATGCGCCAGAACTGCCTCTTCTAAAAGAACAGGTGTTTCAACAGCCATCGATGGTTCGCCGGTACCTTGTGCCCCGGCAATTTGTTTGTTGGTATATGCATCAAGCCCCTGCAACATAAAGGTTATTGAACGTTGCGGGCCAACCTGATTTATCACGTAAGTTAGCTGGATAACAATATCAGCTTTTGCCGTACGCTGCAAGATATCAATCGGGCTTTCAGCAATACCTCCACCCGATTTACTTGTTAACATGGCAATTTCAGCACCTTCCTGTTCCATACTCCTAAGTGCACTTTCAAGGTTCACCAGAGGGAATCCCCGATCGGCCATCATCGTATTTATTTTACTGATAGTCATCAGCAGATCGGTTTCGTTTTGCAAAGCCAGTTTATAATCGGGTAAGGTTTTCATCGTACCCATCTCGTCGTACATTTGCGTATACCCGTTTTTAATACACCAGTTGTCGCTCGGCACAACCATAATGGTTGGTTTTTTGGCCTGCGCAAAAACAAGCATACTCATAACAACTATAGCAACTGTAAAAAATATCCTTTTCATTCGTTTGTATTTTTAATTTTTAGCGGTTTGTAACCTAACAGATGTAAATCGCATGAATAAAATTTAATTCACTTCTGATAATCTTATCATGCACGAATTACTTTTCTTTATTGTTTAAAATCCAGCTCCTAGTTTTTTGATAATCCCTGCTGTTTCCAGTTCCCGACGTAAATCGGCATGACGAACAGAAACAATAACTCCAACCTTATATTGTTTTTTCGAAACCTTAATACGATCAAGAGTACCATCGCCCGATTGCGAAACAAAATTCAGGTAATGTCCGCCATCTGTAAAGAAAGTCTGAAAATAATCACTATGTTGTACTTCTGCTCCTGGACTATTAACAAGCGGACGTAACATACATCCGGGTTTTCCACCTCTGATTCCTTTAAAAATTACTGCATGAACAGCATTCTTTTTAGCCTGGTAAACGGCTTTATCGGGTTTTTTACCATAACCCCATACTTTAATGAGTTGTGTTCCGTCCATTCCGGTACCCATACATTCAACTTCGTAATTGCTGATTGTATACCCGGCCATCTTTTTTTGCTTTTTGGTTTGAGCTGATAACGAAACCGAAAAAAGCATACTTACGATTAATCCAAAAAAAACAATTTTATTTTTCATACGTCTATATTTTTAATTTTTTAGTAGTAACTCATGCAACTCGCATAATCATGCTAGTTCATTGCACAAAACCTTAAAACATTATTCTTAATCCAATATTTACTGAAGGTCCCATGCGGTCTTCAAATAATTCTTCGTAATCAAAATCTTCGGTAATTACATTTCCATCTTCATCCTTTTCTTCCGAACTAATTAGTGCATTATAACCAACAGTTCCAATTAGTTGTACACTGGATGTAAGATTTACTCCCAAACGCAATCCCATTTCAACAAAGTCAGTGTCTAATTCCGTATCAGTAAGTTCCCACGAGCCATTTTCAATTCCATAACCAGCAAATAGTCCCCAGTGCACTAAAGGAATTGGGTGAAAATCTTTGGCCAAACCGACACTTATTCTTGTAAAATCCCATTCTTCATTAATGAGATCATCTTCATCTGTTCCAAAACCACCTTCAAGATAGACTTTCCATGCAGTAAGTCCTTTACCCGATTTTCCTGAACCAACCAGGCTTCCAAATGCTTTTGAGATATAATACTCTGCACGGGCATTTACGCCCATTGCCCCTACCGCTGTGTAGCCCAGGCAAAGATTTAAACCTACGTCGTTGTGTTGTTCCAGAAACATTCCGTAATTATCTACTTTACCTCCGGCAATCTGATAGAACTCAGAAGCATCTGTCTGGCCGGTTGTAACTTGCCTGTTATCAACTACTTTCATTGATTTCACAACAGCAACTTGTTTTGAATAAGTTTCTCCGTTGCGTCGCACCCGGTTTTCGTAAACATAGTAACGGTTGTCGAATTTAAGTCCTTCCTTTTTCCCAATTTTAGCAGAAATAGGATGAACTCCACTAACCATGGCTTTAACTTTAAAATCGTCCTGCTGATTCTCAATAGTAGTTGAAACTGAAGTTAAACCCGATTGGCACAAAGCATCCAATAATTGGGCTTCAGTTTTTTGCACCTTAGGAGCGAGTGTTTCGCCGGGATTTAATTGTGTTGCAGAAGCGCTTGTACGTTGTTTCGACATAAATTTGAAAGTAAAACTTGCATTATCGAACGCTGCAACTTTTGCGTCTTTATCGGGATCGTTGGCACTTACCCAATAGTTTTGGAAAAAATCGGCAGCAACCAGCTCGCTAAAATCCAGCTTGAACAAGTAGCTGTTCAACGACGATTTAAAACCGTTCATTTTTCTCTTATCTGCCGAAATTTCTTCTTTATCGTAATATTGGGTCATGTTCATGATCTGGTAAAAATCGAAAACCAAAACGTAAGATTTATCAACCAGTTGCATTCCCATATCCATTAACGAAGTTTCGCCACGTTTTGAGGCAGATGCTACCATTAGATCATTATCATTGGCATTAAACATCCCCCGTTCTTTTAAAAGATCAACGTTAAATGTTCCGTCGGGTTGGCGATTAAACCATTTGGCAATAATTTGCTGCCCCACCTTATTGGCGGTAAGCCATTCTGCAATAGTTTCAGGATCAATCTGCTGCAAATAGTCATCATTTACAGGACGCGCAACTCCCGGCTTAATAACCCGTGTATCAATATTGTTATCGTAATACTTGTCGGGCACCTGAAGTTCCTTAAACCTCTCGTAAAGTTTAGCACTTAGGTTTTCGTCAAAATCAAGGCCAATAAAGGTTACAGAGTTGCGGTCGTATTCAGAGGAAACCACACCCTTTTTAACCTTTTTGCCTGCCTCTTCAGTGTTTTGAGCCATTGCTGAAAATGGCAAAATAAAGATTAGTAGAAACAGTAAACGGTTTTTCATATTATTTGATTTTTGTAAGTTTTTTTTGGTTTTTTGAATGGAAGTATTCAAGGTTTAAAATTTTTCGGCAGCATCTAAAACATCTTTATTCTTTAATTTATACAAACGTTCTTTCTCTGCTTCCGACATATTTTTATCGAAGATATCGCAAACTACAGCATAACTGTTCAAACTATTTTCCACCAGCGAAATTTGAATATTTTTTGTGCCTTGCTCCCATTTACTCATAAGGTATTTCTTACTGCTTTGAACATCGAAAATGGAAGGGAATTTTTTACTCGCCAGAGGTTTGCCGTAGCGTGTTTCCACAATTTTATAAAGGTTATTGTAATTAACCAGCAAATCGGTTTCAAATTTTATGGTTTTTACACCTTCCGAAGATAATGTGAGTTTATATAACTCATCATTGCCGTCAAATTGCGGAGAAAAACGATAATTAAATTTGCCTAATTTTTCTTTTCCGGGATTTATATCTTCTGCTTCCGTTTCTTTCATTCCAAAGGTAAAACCGGCAAAAGCTGTTTTTTGCATTTGTTCGAAAGCAGCACTTTCAATGCTATCCTGCCTGGCTTGTTCTTCGGCCTGCAATTGTTCCGGAGTTTTTTCCAATTTTACCTGTGCTTCCTTTTGGGGAGAGAAACTACACTTAACAAATATGAAGAAAAGGAAAAAGGGTAGTAACTTAATCAATCTCATATGGAGTCAAATCTGGTTTTAAAGTATAAATTTAAACATAATTACTAATAATTGTTAAATTTGACAGAACAATTTTTCATTTCAAAAGAATCAATAAAAAAAATGCAATGAAACACTTATTTACTCTTCTTTTTGTGTTATTTTGTTTTTCAGCTTTTTCGCAGTTTAACCGCAATCCTTACCGCGATTCCGATGATGACCACTTCCATATCAGAAATGGAAAAGTTTTTTTTCAGCGAACCTATAATTCACCGGCTAATTTCGAAGCGCTGGAAAAGAAGCTTCGTTCGTACAACACTCCCGGTGGCGGTTTTCAAATTAAAAGTACTGAAAACGATGTTATGAATGGTGTACTCCTTAATTATCACCTTAACTGGAACTACGCCGATAAGAAAACACGGAAAATTGCAGACTTCCTGAAGAATCCGGTAAATGCCACTTTCGAAATTAAAAAAGACGGTAGTGCCTACCAGGTTACTGTTAACAATATATGGTTCTTAGATGTTAAAAAACCGAGTAACAAATCGCATGATACGCTGGAAAATTACGTAACCGATAAATCAGGTTTGCTTTTCACTAAAAACAAAAAAAATCTTGAAGCACTGGATATGATTGATGAAAACTTCCAGTATATTTTTAATTTGAAAGGAAGTACACAAGACACCAGGTTCTGATTTCCCTGACAGTTTCAAATTAATTATAATCCAATTTACACAAAAGATTTTAAGAAAATATCTAAACATAATTTACTTTTTAACGTTTAAGCCATGAGAACTTATTCGTTAAATAAGTTTATCCACATTCATTAGGTGATTTCAATTACTGAGATCACCTAATTTTTGTTTCCAAAGGTTTATATTGACATTCATCCCAGTTTTCACTAACTTGTATATTGCTTTCGATCAATTAAAGTAATCATACCAAATCCCCAAAGAAGCTCAACTCCCGTTCACCAATAGAAGTTAAACTGATTATAATTTCAATTAGATGAATGGAATTAAAAATAATCAAACACTTCTCCCTCCAGCCAAGCTACTTCTAATGCTCTTGTCTACTGTTACAATCGAACAAGTTAGTATCGAATAAAAACCTATTTGTAATAAACCTTAAAAATTATCTGACATGAAAAATTTATACTTTTTATTACTGGCTGTGATTCTGGCAGCATTTCCACATAACTCTTATTCACAAGAATGGATACAAATTGGAGAAGTTATAAATGGCGAAGCAGCAGAAGACGAAGCAGGGAATTCAATAGATATATCTGCAGATGGGAATATTATTGCCATTAGCGCCTGGCTAAACGACGGGAATGGCGATAATGCCGGGCATGTCAGAATTTTTGAAAATATTGAAGGGATATGGACACAAATCGGGGACGATATTAAAGGCGAGGCAGGCGAAAAAAAAGGATTTGCAGTAAGTTTAAATGATGCGGGAGATATTGTTGCGCTTAGTACCCCATATGTGAATGGAAACACCGGGGAAGTGAGTATTTATAAAAATATTGACGGAGTTTGGACACAAATGGGCGACGATATACCTGGAAAAGGACAATATTATTACAGTGGCGTTTCAATTGATTTAAGCCCTGACGGAAACCAAATTGCAATTAGCAATCATGCAAATTTTGGTTTTATCCGCATATACAATTACGAAGATAATAACTGGACTATGACTGCAGAGATATCAGGCTCCTTATATAATGAACAATTAGGCGGAAGCGGAATAAAGTTCAACAACAATGCAACTATACTCGCTGCCAGACCATCAAGCGGCACTTACTATCCTTTTGTGAGAGTATTCAGAAAAGATACTGAAGGTAACTGGGAACAAGTTGGCGATAGTATTCCCGGGGCAGGAAGTTCATTTACATTAAACAAATATGGGACAACTGTTGCAACAGGAAACCGGGGTTATTACAACGGACAGGGTTACATATACGAAAACGTAAATGACTCCTGGATTCCGAAAGGAGATACTATAGCTCTTCCTATGCCGGCAGTGGGGTATTCACAATATACCCAGTTAAGTTCCGATGGGAATATGTTAATAGTTAGCCAGCCCGGAGCAGGAGCAGGCCAGGTAATAACATATCATTATATGGACGGGAAATGGATTAAATCAGATTTTGAATTATGGGGAGAAAATAACTATGACAATTTTGGATCAAAATTGAGCTTAAGCTCCAATGATTCCATTCTTGCAGTTTCTGCACCAAAAAACGATACTGGAGGAAAAGATGCAGGCCAAATTCGTATTTATAAACCGTATTTGTGCACTACAATAAACGAAGAGATCAGTATGTCGGTTTGTGAAAACGAATTGCCATTTATTTTTGGAGAACAAAGCCTGACAGAAGATGGCGAATACACCGAAACCTATACAACGATTCATGGTTGCGACAGCATCGTTACCCTGGACCTGACCATTACTCCCACATATACGGATACAGTTTCATTGACTGCTTCCGACACAGAAATTCCATACATATTTGGGACTCAATCGTTAACCGCCACAGGTATTTATACTGAAACATTTGCATCAGTAAACGGCTGCGATAGCACTGTTACATTAGATTTTACAGTGCACATAACGGGAAGTGAAATCGTTGAAAACGAAAATGATAAGGTTTCGATTTATCCCAATCCTTCAACCGGAATCGTCAACATTGAAGTAAAGAATCAGACATTCAAAAAAATTCATATAAATGTTTACGATTTAAACATGCGCCTTTTGGTTTCCAAATCGTATTCCTACAACGAATTGATTACATTGGATCTGTCCGGATTGGCCAGGGGAAACTACATCACTACTATTACAACTGAAAAAGAAATGATTCGCAAAAAAATTACACTGAAATAATTCCTAAGAAATATTTATTCGTCCAATAAATTCTGAGGTAATTCTTTTGTAGCTTTTGCCCCCAGCTTTTTAATGTTTTCAGCACGCCGAACCAGGTTCCCGGCACCGGTATGTAATTTATTTACAGCAGCATCATATGTTTTACGTGTAGTATCCAGGTTTTTGCCAATGGTTTCCATGTCGGCAATAAAACCTACAAACTTGTCGTAAAGTGCACCACCCTGTTTGGCAATCTCAATGGCATTTCGGGTTTGATTTTCCTGCTGCCAAATGGAAGAAATAGTTCGAAGTGTTGCCAGTAAAGTAGACGGACTAACCATCACCACTTTTTGGTCCCATGCAAAAGAAAATAATTCCTGATCTTCCTGGATGGCAACTCCAAAAGAAGCTTCAATGGGAATAAAAAGTAAAACAAAATCGGGCGAATTCAACTTGTTCGCGGTCTGATAATGTTTTTCACTCAACCCTTTAATGTGTTGCCTTAAACTCAGCAAATGGTCTTTTACGTGCCTGGCTCTTTCTTCTTCCGTTTCAGAATTTACTGCTTTTTCATAAGCAATCATCGAAACCTTTGAGTCGACAATAATATGTTTGTTATCGGGCAGATTAATCACAATATCGGGCTGAATACGCCTACCGTCCTCTGTTGTATCGCTAAACTGCTTTTGGTAGCCTTGTTCGCCCTCGTTTAATCCCGAGCGCTCCAGAATTCTTTCCAACACCACTTCGCCCCAGTTACCCTGTTTTTTCACATCACCTTTCAGGGCCTTGGTCAGGTTATTGGCTTCCTCACTGATTTTGTTGTTCAGGTCGTATAACTTTTTGAGTTCAGCTTTCAGATCGGTCTGATCTTTTAAACCTTTCTGATACGTATCTTCAACTTTCTTTTCGAAAAGCAGTATTTTTTCTTTCAAAGGATTTAGTACTTCACCAATATTTTTCTGATTGGCAGCTGTAAATTTCTCGCTGTTTTTTTCCAGTATTTTGTTGGCCACATTTTCGAACTCGGTAGTGAACTTTTTCTGAATTTCTTCCAACTCAGCCTTTTGTGTTTCGAGCTTTTCTTTCAAATTGAGGTATTCAACTTTTGCTTTCTCGAGCCTTCCAACCAATACTATTTTTTCTTCCCTGATATTGGACAGTTCCTGCTTCCACGCTTCCGATTCTGTCTTTAAAGACTGATATCGTTCTTCCCATACCAGAACCTGTTTCTCTGTCTCAAACCGGGCTGATTCCAACAATCTTTCCTTCTCAACAAACTCTTTTTCCTGTTCAGATTTTGCCTTTTGGTTTCTCGCAGCAAAATAAAAGTAAGCAACAACAATACCGATTACTGTACCGGCCAACAAATAAACAAACTCCATTGAAATATAATTTTAGGCATAAAAAAACCGGTACAATTTAACCAAAAGTACCGGTTTAAAATTATTTTGATTCAACTATTTTACCATTTATATACGATAGAATTGATATTCATTCCGGCTCCAACCGAACAGAAAATGGTGTAATCTCCTTCACTCACTTCATGCCCTTCCATCTTTCCTTTTAAAACAAGATCGAGCAAGGTTGGAACTGTTGCCGTGGATGAATTTCCGAGTTTGCGAATGCTCATTGGCATAATTCCTTCAGGAGTTTCTTTCTGACCGTAAAGTTTAAGAACACCGGCAAGAATAGCCTCGTCCATTTTTTCGTTGGCCTGGTGAATGAATATTTTTTTGATATCGCTGAGATCCAGTCCCGCTTTTTCGATGCTGTCTTTCACCACTCCCGGGACTGTTGTAATAGCATAAACATATAATTTATGTCCGGCCATTTTTATAAAAAATTCGTCACCTTCGTAATCCGGATTACTCGATTCGCCAAAGGTAAGCAGGTTAGCAAATTTAACAGAATCGGAACGGCTTGAGTGCGACAAAATACCAATGGGCTCTTCACTTTCAACGGCCTCAACAATGGTAGCACCTGCACCGTCGGCGTAAATCATCGAATCGCGATCGTGTGGATCGGAAATACGAGAAAGCACATCGGCTCCCACAACAACACCGCGTTTCATAAAACCGCTTTTGATATAAGCATCGGCAACTATCATTGCCTGTGTCCAACCCGGGCACCCGGAAACCACATCGTGACAAATACAAGCCGGATTTTTTATCTTCAGTTTACCCTTTACTTTATTAGCCATACCGGGTAAAATATCAATCCTCACATTACCTTCGTGTATATCGCCAAAATTGTGACCGATAATAATAAACTCAAGACTTTCCTTATCAATGCCGGCATCTTTACAGGCTTCCCTGATTGCATATTCTGCAATATCAGATGTTACCTGATCTTCAGCAACGTATCGACGCTCTTCGATATTAGTAATTTCCCTGAATTTCTGAATAATCTCTTCGTTCGATTTATCAGTAATCTTTTCTTTCGAAGGAGTATAAAACTCGTTATTAAGAAAATGACTGTTTTTTATTATTTGAGGAGGAATATAACTTCCTGTTCCAATAATCCTTGTATATATATCCTTTGCCATAAGTTCCAAATCGAAGGTCTAAACCTTATCCTTTATCGTTTTTAATTCAAACTCCGCACCATCAAAAACACCGTACGAAAAATTACTAATCCAGTCTCCCAATAAAATAAAACGGGTTTTGTTGTTCATTGTTTCGTTCACCAAATGGTGCCGATGTCCCATAACAAAATAGTCCACTTCAGTTGATTTTAAAAAATCCGCGGCAAATTTATACATTCCATCCTGATTAACCATGAAATCTTTTTCATATTCAGATTTTGATAACCTGCTTGAAGCCGACCAACGATGTGCAAAACCAATGGTAGCATTAGGATGCAAGCGCGAAAACATCCATCGGAGTATTTTGCTTGTAAATATTTTTTTCAGAAAAAGATATCCTTTATCAGAGGCATCCAGACCATCGCCGTGTGATAAAAAAAACTTCTTCCCATTAATTTCTTTAACAATAGAACCAGTATGCACGGTAACCCCTAACTCTTCGGTGAAGTAACCAAAGTCCCACATGTCGTGGTTTCCCGGGAAAAAATAAACAGGAATACCTTTATCAGCAATGTCGGCAATCCTACCCAAAATGCGGGTAAATCCCTTCGGTACAACTCTTTTGTATTCGAACCAATAATCGAAGATGTCGCCCATTAAATACAACTCAGCAGCATCTTCTTTTATTTCATCAAGCCAGCGGGCAAAAAGCGCTTCGCGTTCACGATTATTTTTTAAAGCAGGAGCTCCAAGATGAACGTCGGAAACAAAGTATATTTTCCCCTTACCTGACAAACCGTTTTGTTTTTTTGAATTTATTTGAGCAATTGCGCCAGAGCCTTATTCAGTGCAGGCCCTGTTAGATTTCTTGCAACAATTACACCTTCTTCATCGAGCAGATAATTAAATGGAATGCTTTGAACATTATAAACACTTACCGCGCTGGTACTTCCTTCCATATCGCCTACGTTAGTCCACGTAAGTTTATCCTGATCGATGGCATCTACCCATTCGGCACGATTTTGATCGATACTAACCTGGTATATCTCAAACCCCTTACGAGCATATTTTTTATAAGCTTCAACCAGTACCGGGTTCTGAATTCGCGATCCTTTATCAACAGCAGCCCAGAATTGAAGTAACACCACTTTCCCTCTAAACGATGATAAAGCCACTTCTTCTCCCTTGGAATTTGGCAGAACAATATCCGGGCTATTCGATCCTTGTTCCTGTATAAACTTTTGCATTTTGGCCGCCTGTTCCTGACGCACAAACTGAAGGGTATTATTATAAAGAGCTTTAACCTGTTCCGAGTTAGGATAAATAGAATTTAGTGCCGATGCGGCAGTTTTCATTACCTGTAAATCGCGAATAATATAAGCCGGATCTTCATTATTAAACTTCTGATACAATGCCAGAACACTTGCCATTGAAAACGGATTTTCCTGTACAAATTTTGTTGAAAACGCCACTTGCTCTTCAACTATTTCATCGTATTCTTTCTTCCACTTGGGATGAACATTGTCGTATTCAGGATTTCCTTCGTATAAATTGTGTAGCGATTGTAATGAATCGAGTTTCTGACGGGTTTGCTTCAACTTATTATCGAGGAGTTGCACCTGTTCTGACCCTGCCGATCCTTGAATCTTATACTCACGATAAAAGTTGGCTGCATCGGCTTCAATAGTAACTGTTTCGGCCGAATCGACAAGAAGGGTAATAAAGTTTTGATCGGATAATTTCAGCAAATAAAAAGTTGGGATTCCGGTTACTCCTTTAAACTCGAATTCCCCTTTACTATTGATCTTTTCTTCGCCAATTTTCTTGCGCGACGCTGTAAGTAATTGCTCCAGAGTAATTGTTTTACCCTCTGCGTGGGTTATTTTCCCTCGAATAGTAAACTGATTGTCTTTTTTACAACTGTCCAGAATAAAAACAGTTACTGCCAGTAATAATAAAACTTTATACCTCATTCTTAATAGTTAAAGGCCGTAAAATTAACATTTTTGAATACATCAAAAAGAGCAATTTAAGAAAATAACATATTTTAAAATATTTAGCACTCATTTCAAAAGCCAAAAATCTGATTCTTAAACATTTCGAAATAAAAATCAGTTTAAAATATAAGAACTCCGACGCATTTTTGCATGAATAGAATGACGGAGTTTTTAAAATGCGTAAAAAAATCAATACGTTTGTAGCAATTATCTGAAAAGGATAATTCATCACATTAACCAAAAAAAGCCTACGCTTTTTAAGATTCGGGAATAATCTGACAATTTTGAACAAAAGCCGGCTTTTTACATGAAATATTGAAAGGAAAAAAGTGAAAATACATTTTACTCTCGACAACTTTAATGCCCGCAAGCCTGTAGTAACCATCGGCACTTTCGATGGATTACACAAAGGGCACCAGTTGGTTATTGAGCAATTAAAAACTTTCGCCCGCGAAATAGGAGGCGAATCGGTTATTTTCACCTTCTATCCACATCCACGACTGGTTACCTCGCCCGGCGACACCAGTTTGAGATTATTAACTACCCGCGACGAGAAGATCAACCTATTTGAACAGATGGGAATCGATCACCTGGTGATTTACCCCTTCGACAAAAAGTTTTCGGAGACTTCGTATACCGATTTTGTGCGCGATATTCTTGTTGGAAAAATGGGAACCCGGTGCCTGGTTGTGGGTTACGACCATCGGTTTGGCAAAAATCGCGAAGGCAGTTTCGATTACCTGCAAAAATGTGCCGAAAAATACCGGTTCGAGGTTAAAAAAACCGAAGCACTTTCTGTAGATGTTGAAGAAGTTAGTTCAACAAAAATAAGGGCCGCTCTTGAGAGCGGAGAAATTTCGAAAGCCAACAGTTTTCTGGGATATAATTTTACACTTCACGGCACTGTTGTCGATGGAAAAAGGCTTGGACGCACCCTTGGTTTCCCTACTGCCAACATCGAAGCATCCGATAAATACAAAATTATTCCGGGGTACGGAGTTTATGCCGTTTGGGTTAAATTTGAACAAAATACCTATAAAGGGATGCTAAATATTGGCATGCGTCCAACTTTTAACAACAATGCCGATAACAGAAGTATTGAGGTTCATATTTTTGATTTTTCACAAGATATTTACGGGAAAGAAATCACGTTATTCTTTGTAGACAAAATCAGGGATGAGCAAAAATTTGATGGTGTCGATTCGCTTGTTAACCAGTTAAAAAATGACAAACTGGTTGCTTTGGAAATCCTCGAAAAAAACTAATCTTTTATCACAAGCCCTGTTGTTACAGGCAAATGATCAGACTTTCGATAATCGTGTGTCTCAAAATTATACGAATCGAAATAATCGCTGTGTATAATGTAATCGATACGGAACGACGGTACTTTGCCAATATAGGTTCGCCCGATTCCTTTTCCGGAGTTTACAAATGCATCGGTTAAATTCTCTCCAACTGTTTTATAGGAATACGAAACCGGAGTATCGTTAAAATCTCCGCAAACAATAATGGGATATTTTGATTCATCAATGTATTTTCTAATTTCCTTTACTTGTTCGGAGCGCAACTGGAAGGCTCTTTTTAGTTTGGCTCCCATCTCCTGCATTTCTTTAATATCCTGTTCCTCTGTGATCCCCGGCGACTCAAGTATTGCATATTTTTCGGGATCGATATGGTACGATTGTAAATGCAGATTAAATATCCGCACTGTATCTCCCTGTATTAAAACATCGGTATAAATGGCAATATTACGTGTTTCGTTAAACCGGATTTCACCCATATTTACAATAGGATAACGGGTCATGGTTACCGAACCAAAAGTTGTACTGGAACTGGCAAACTGGTAATGATTAATAGTCTCCAGTTTCCCAACCGTTTTCGCCATATTAAAAATATTATTTTTTCTTATCCGGGCTTCCTGCAGACAAATGATATCAGCCTTTTGTTCTTGCAGAAAAGAGATGATTTCTTCGGCATTTTCCTTTCGGTTACTGCCCCTGTCTCCCACGAAATGCCTCACGTTATACGAGAGGACTTTAATTTGCGGATCTTCTGTCTTTTTCCCCTTTAATTGAAAATATGAACTCACAGAATTCCATCCAAGAAGAATGACCACCAGCGAAAACAATATATTTCTTGGTTTAATAAATAGCCACAAAAGGATGAAAGCCAAATTTGCCAGCAGGATAAAAGGAAAGGCCAGACCAAAAATAGCAGGCATCCAAAACCTGTCGGGAGGAATATAAACCGAAAGTAAGGAAACGGCCAGTGCCGCAACTATTATCAGGTTTAGTATGACTAATATTTTAATGAAAATCCTCTTCACCCTTCACTGGTTAACTACGGCAATATAGGAAAATTTGTGGCTTAAGTACATGTAGTAAAAACGATTTTTAATGTTTTTATTGTTTTTCATTCATCATTGGCTTGTCTTGTTTTCTACAATCAAGCATCCTGTCGCGTCCATTGATATCTTTTAACAGATTAATGTTGCTGAATCCCATCGACTTAAGCATTTCCGTCATTTCTGCCCCAAGGTATTCGTTAATCTCAAAATAAAGCCGGCCATTATTTACGAGGTACTTTTGGGCAAACTCTGCTATGGCCCGATAAAAAATCAAAGGATTGTTATCAGATACAAAAAGAGCGCCCTCCGGCTCAAAAGCCAGCACATTTTTCTCCATCTGTTCTTTCTCCAATTCCCGCACATAGGGAGGATTACTAACAACCACATCCAATTCCGGCCACGAATAATCCCTCCACTTTAAAATATCAACAAGCTTAAAATCAACATCTAGCTCGTTTTTTTGGGCATTCATTTTTGCTGTATTCAAAGCATCTTCTGAAATATCAACACCGGTCACCATAGCTTTTGGCAAAACACTCTTTAATGCCAGGGCAATACAACCACTTCCTGTACCAATATCCAGGATCTTTGAATCTTTTGAAGGTTTGTTCTTTACAATCAGGTGAACCAGTTCTTCGGTTTCAGGGCGGGGAATCAATACTGAAGGATTTACTTCCAGTTTAAGTCCGTAAAATTCGGTTTCACCCAAAATATACTGAATGGGTTCATGGCTTTTCAGTCGGTCAACAATTTCGTTAATTGAATTTTTTTCATTGTCAGAAACCACTCTATCCTTTTTTAAAACCATGTCGGTATAACTCATGTTCAATACCGAGTCGGCAAGCATTCGCACAAAGCCGTTAATCTCTGTTTCCGGATAATAAGCCGCCAATTCTGATTTTATATATTGAATAGTTTCCTGCATTGTTTACTTTTGCTACAAATTTAGCGTTTCCTCGAAAATGAGCACCGACGAAAAATATATAAAAAAATGCATTGAACTGGCACAAAAAGGTGCAGGCTATGTTTCTCCGAATCCAATGGTGGGCTGTGTAATCGTGCACAACGGGGAAATCATTGGCCAAGGCTACCACCAAAAACACGGTGAGGCCCACGCCGAGGTAAATGCAATTAACTCGGTAAAAGACCAATCGCTTTTAACAAAAAGCACCATTTATGTATCACTGGAACCATGTGCCCATTACGGATTAACTCCTCCTTGTTCCGATTTAATTGTGGCCAAACAAATTCCAAAGGTTGTGGTCGGAAGCATCGATCCATATGCCAAAGTAGCCGGCAAGGGAATAGAAAGACTTAAAAATGCAGGCATTGAAGTAACAACAGGTGTTTTAAAAAATGAATGCGATGAGTTAAATAAACGATTTTTTACCTTCCATCAGAAAAAGAGGCCATACATTTTTTTAAAGTGGGCACAAACCCTAGATGGTTTTATTGATATCGACCGTTCTGCAAAAGATTATGGTGAACCAACCTGGATAACCGGTCATGAAGCTCTTATTCAGGTACATCACATGCGGGCCGAAGAAGATGCAATTATGGTTGGGACAAACACGGCAGAAAAAGACAATCCCTCGCTAACAGTTCGTCACTGTGAAGGAAAAAATCCGCTGAGAGTTGTGCTTGACAAAAACCTGCGCCTTTCATCAACCCTTCACCTTTTCGATAATTCAACCAGAACCATTGTTTTCAATTCGCTTAAAAATGAATTGCAGGAGAAAACCGAATATGTTCAAATTGATTTTACCCGAAACCTTACAGCTCAAATACTGGAAGAGCTTCATCAGCAAAATGTATTGTCATTAATTATTGAAGGAGGAAAACAACTTTTGGAAACATTTATTGCTGAAAATCTTTGGGATGAAGCCCATGTATACACTGGCAACAAATATTTTACAAAGGGTATTGCAGCTCCTCAACTCAACTGCTCTTTGCATCAAACTGAAAAAATCCAGGACGACACTCTGATTATTTTTAGAAATAGAGATTAAATAATTACTGCTTTCTAATTTTGATGTGGAGTAATTTTAGGGCCATTAGGAAGAATCCTTAGTTTAAGCACATTTTCTACATACATAAAATAGTAAAAAAGTTTATGGTTCAGTTCAAAACCATAATCTTCTGTTGGATTATAACCAACTACCGGTTCAAAATTCCATTTACGTGTCGGGTTAGCACATAATGCATTCCATGCATTAACATATTGCCGGTTCCAATTTTCGTAATAGGCTTGCGAGCGGTAATTCGCAGGAGTATTATAGAACTGATACCAGTTATCAAATTTTGTATCAAACATTTCAACATCGTATTCTATACTATCTTCAGCTACTATTTCTGAATCGCTTTTGTTTACCTGTACTGCATTTTTTTGGCTCGAACATGCAAATACAAAAAAACCAAGCACCACGATAAAAAATATCCATTTCATTGATTGCATTTTAAATGTTCCGTTTTCGGATACGAATTTTGGATAAAAATTGTTTTTATTCAAGTAATTTCTGAAATTTATGATAAAACAACAATAAATAATCTATGTTCGACTGGGGGCAATTCTGGGGTTGGTTCTATCTGGCGTTTTTTTTAAGTGCCATTCCTGTAGCTTTTATGATTATTCTTGAGAAACGCTCTCCTTTTAAAACTGCCGCCTGGATACTTTTTTTGGTACTTGTCCCCATTGCCGGAGTCATCTTTTATTTGGTATTTGGACAGGAATACCGCAAACGCAAAATGTTTTCTACCCGCGGATTAAAAGGGCTAAAAAATGTTCGCCGGATACGATCTGAGCAACTCCAAAAAGTGGAAACAGAAACAATGGTTTCGCAGGAGCTGAAAGAAAACAGTCACATAATTCGCTTGTTACTGAACAATTCTTCAGGGCTGCTGACCACAGGAAACCAACTAAAATTGCTAAAAAACGGAGAACAAACCTACGAGGCCATTTTCGATGCAATAGAAAAAGCCCGTCATCATATTCATCTTGAATTTTACATTTTAGAAGACGACAACACCGGAAAAAAATTAACTGATTTACTGATAAAAAAGGCAACTGAAGGAGTTGAAGTTCGGATTATTGTTGACGATGTGGGTAGCTGGAGCCTGAGTTCCCGATTTTTTGAAAACCTGCGAAAAAACGGGATTGAAATTTATTCATTTATGGAAGTCAGATATCCGAGGCTCACATCAAAGGTAAATTATCGGAACCATAGAAAAATTGTCATCATCGACGGGAAAACCGGATTCATAGGAGGACTCAACATTGCCGATAAATACCTTAACGGGCTGCCGCGAATTGGTTCCTGGTACGACACTCACCTGCAAATAAAAGGTGATGCAGCTTCGAGCCTGCAAATTATTTTCAGTGTCGACTGGTATTTTATCACTCACCAAAATTTATACGGATATCGCTATTTTCCACCCATTTCGCATGCCGATGGCGTTCCGGTTCAGATATCTGCCAGCGGCCCCGACTACGACTGGGAGGCCATCTACCAGGGCTTTTTTGCAGCCATTACCAGTGCACGGAAAAAGGTTTATTTAACCACTCCCTACCTGATGCCTCCACCGGCCATGCTCACCGCACTAAAGACCATTGCACTCAGCCAGGTAGATGTAAGAATTATTATTCCTGAAAAATCGGATTCAGCGTTCTCGAAATGGTGCTCGTTTGCCTATGTTGAAGAATTGCTGGAAGCCGGAGTTAAAATTTACTTTTTCCAAAACGGTTTTATCCACAGCAAATACATGCTGGTTGACGACAACTTTGCCACAGTTGGCACCAGTAATTTTGATTACCGGAGCTTTGAAACCAATTTCGAAGCCAATGCTTTTATTTACCAAAAGGAATTTAACAAAAAACTGGAAGAACACTTTTTTGACGACTTAAAACACTGCCGGGAAATATCGCTCACGGAATGGCAAAAACGTTCAATGTTTAATAAGGTACGCGAAGCTTTGGCGCATATTATCAGCCCTATGTTTTAATGGAAGTCGGAAGACTGAAGCCAGCAGGAAGACGTTTAAAGAACAAAAAACTCTGTTTCTTTTAAAAGCATCAGAATGGCAACTTTCCTAAATCCAGGTTCCCTCCCGATAAAATAATTCCAACCTTTTTATTCTGAACATCAAGTTTCTTTTCAAGAATGGCAGCCAGCGGAACTGCAGAGGAAGGTTCGATAATAATTTTCATACGCTCCCAAATCATGCGCATGGCTTCCACTATGGCATCTTCCGAAACGGTAACAATATCATCAACCTTATCCAAAATAATCGCAAAATTTCTATCTCCCAACGAGGTAAGAAGTCCGTCGGCAATCGTATCCGGATTTTCGGACGGCACCCATTCTTTTGAATAAAACGAACGACAGGCATCGTCGGCACCAGCCGGCTCCGCAGCAATCACCTTGCAGGCCGGCAATAAATGTTTGGTTGAGATGGCCGTTCCGCTTAACAATCCACCACCTCCAACCGGAGCCATAATAATATCAAATTCGCCTTCATCTTCAATCAATTCTTTGGCAGCTGTTCCCTGTCCGGCAATTACATTAAAATTATTGTACGGATGAATTTCTGTGGCACCGGTTTCGGCAATAACTTGTGCAAGTGTACTTTCACGTGCCTGCAAAGTTGGTCTGCAAAAAGTAATACTGGCACCATAACCGGCCACTGCCTTCTTTTTAATATCGGGAGAATTTAATGGCATTACAATATGAGCTTTCACTCCCCTCATTCGGGCCGCCAGCGCCAGTGCTGCTGCATGGTTCCCCGACGAGTGGGTGGCTACCCCTTTTTGCGCATCTTCTTCCGACAAAGAAAATACTGCATTACATGCCCCACGGAATTTAAAGGCACCCACTTTCTGCAAGTTCTCACACTTAAAAAACAATTCGGCCCGCACAATTTTATTGATACTTACTGATGACAAAACCGGTGTCCGGTGGGCATATTTTTTTACTGTCTCGTAGGCTTTTTCTATGTCTTTAAAAGTTGGAATATTCATATTACTCTGGCTTCGAAAATTTCTAATTCGTGTAAAAATAGTTGATTCTTACAATTTTCAACTACACCTAAAATGGAGAATAAAATATAAATGGTTTTAAAAATTCACCCTGAACGTTAACGAAGGAATGATGCCAAATAAAGAAACGCAGACCAAAGCAGGTTTTGTAATAACTTCAGAATCCCATATATTATCTTCATTTCTTATTAACTCCGAATGAATATCCATGTAATAGTAATATGGATTTTTCCGGTTATACACATTGTAAACGCTGAGCTCCCATTCGCCTTTCCATTTGAGGTGCTGAAATTTATAAATATACGACAGGTTTAAAGTATGACTATCCATCATTTTGTAGGCGTTGATTTCGCTTTGTGCATAAGTAGGAATGCCGCCGTAAGCATATTCGAACGTATAATCGTCGGCTATACCAAAATAATACTGATTGTACAAATAAATGGGCAGGGTAACCCTGCCTCCCGACATAAAGTTAAAGTTGGCCGAAAACGTATGCTTTTTATTAAAATCGTATGATGCAACCATCGTTAAATTATGAGGGCGGTGATGCTGAGCATAAAACGCTTTGCCATCGTTCAGTTCGTCGAATTGATGTTTAATACCTGAAAGTGTGTAAGCCACCCGTCCGTTTAATTTCCCGAAAGGTTTTTCCACCATTAATTCAAGGCCGTACGATTTGCCTTTGCCAGTTGTAACAATCTCGTCGAGGTCTTTTGTACTAATTGCAAATGCAGTAAAATTGCGCGAACTGGTTCCCGGCAGGTACGACACAATATTTTTCATCTGCTTGTAATACGCTTCAGCCGTAAAATAGAATAAACGCCCGCCAAGCTCTTTTTGCAAATTTGTGGCCACTGAAAATTGATGCGCGTACTCCGGCTTGTAATTATCCGAAAACGGGATATGAATATTCAGCGGCATGCCCAACCCGGGATTGGTTAATAAATGAATGGCCTGCGAAACCTTTGTGTAAGCCACTTTTACCGAGTTTTCGTTGTTAAAAGAATATTGCAGGTTCATGCGTGGATCGAACGAAAACCAAAAAGAAGATTTGTCTACCATTGCATTTAACCGAGCGCCCGCCTGAATTTTCAGCTTTGGCCAGGGTGTGAAGATGTTGGAAACAAAGGCACTGGCTTCATGAAAAATCTGCGACGGAATTATGGTGTGGCTGTAAGCTGTATCGAAATAAGTACTGAGGGTGCTGGCCGGTAAAATATCGTGAATAGTGTAGTCTGCCCCCACAAGCAGGTTCAACTGTTTACCCGATTTTTTATCAAATAAAAGTTTCAAATACTTGTCGTCGATATACGAATTAAAATCTTTAATACAATTCTGAGTTGAGTCCTTTAAAAGCGTCTTTTCCGTTATCTGCATTTTGTATTTGGTCCAGCCTGCCGTAGCCGAAAATGAACTTCTCGCCGACAACTGATGCCTGTATTTGGCACTTACAAACTGGTTTTTCCATTTTACATTATCACTCCCCTCGTAGTCAGTAGCTTTACTTCCCTGTAAATAATAATCCCTGTCGAAATAAGCGTCGATCATTACGTGGCTTTTGCTGTTTATTTTATGACTGATTTTTCCAAAAAAATCGTAAAAACCAGCCACAGAATAATCTTCATCCGATAACAAAAATTTCTTTATAAACTGATCGTAATGAGTAGCCCGTGCCGAAAACAAAATTCCGGTTTTATCTTTTACGATGGGCGCTTCAACCACTAATTTGGCAGATAAAGCGCTCAGTTCTAGATTCACGTTGAAGGTATCCAGTAAAGGATCTTTGGTTTCAATATCGATAACCGAAGAAAGTTTGCCCCCGTAATTCACCGGGAAACTGCCTTTATAAAAGTCAACTTCTTTCACAATTTCGGGCACCACCGACGAAAAAAAACCGAATAAATGCGACGGGCTGTAAATGGTATTTTCATCGATGAGAAAAAGATTCTGATCGGTGGTTCCGCCGCGTACAAAAATGTCGGCCGAACCATCGCTACCCTGCGCCACACCGGGCAATGAACTCAGGGTTTTTACCACATCCTTTTCGCCCATTAACGACGGGAACGTTTTAATCGTTAAAGGTTTCACCCGTTCGAGACCTGAATACACATTTTCGCTTTTGTTATAATGATTCCCCGTAACTTCCACTTCCGAAATCAGGTAGTGTTTAAATTGCGACGACATAAATACATTTATAATCGTATCCTGTTGCAGTTTTAACCGAAACGAGTTAGGTTTATCTTCGGGGTAGTGAACAAAAACTGTATAATTTTCCGGTTGCAAATAAAAAATTGCCTGCCCCTGCTTATTGGTTGTTGCCGTTGTATTGGTTTTCGGTATATAAACCGATGCGTTAGTTAAGGGCTGCCGGGTTAACGAATCGCAAACAGTGATTTCTATTTTATAACGATCCTGTGCCTTTACCCGGCAAACAAAAAACAGGGAAAAAGAAAACAGGAGCAAAAAAAACTTTATTGGGTGCATGGTAAAATTATTTTAGGGAACGAAAGGATGTCATCTTTTGGAAAGATGACATCCTTGATAGGAGCATCTATTTTTCTTTCTTTTTTAAATCGATAAAATAGCCGAGAGTCAACGAAACAACACTGTTATATTTTGTTTCTCCAAAATTTCTAATTGAAAAAAATGAGCTCTCGTAACCGGCCTGAATTTGAATTTTATTAAATCGGTAACCAATCCCGGCAGAGTAACCAAAATCCAATGGTTTTCTATGATCATCATCCGCAAAACCAATAGAGAGTTGATGAACGACACCACTTTTCGATTCCTGTTCGGCTTTAAAACAATAACCCAAATAGGTTCCGCCAAATACCTGAAAATTTTTATTCCCCAACTTAAAGAAATAAACCAGGTTTACAGGTAGTTCTATATACTTATAATAATCGTAAAACCAATAATCTTTGTCATTATATAATTCCTTTTCTCCTTTCCTGGAGTAGATTAAACCGGGTTGTAAGGCCAATTTATCGCCTAACCCGATGTGTACCGTTACACCGGCTTGTGGGAATAACAAAGCCTGCGATTCGATTTCTTTATCGTGTCCAGTACACCACGCCAAATTTGCTCCTACTCTTGGCACAATGGATACCTGGGCACTTACCTGTACAAAAACACAGAATAATAATGCTAATAATAAAATGGTTTTGTTTTTCTTCGGATTGTTAATTGTTTTCATACGATTAAAATTGTTTATTTATAAGGCATCGTATGGATCTCGCATGAATTTTAATTATCCTCTAAGGTGTAAATATTTTACATGCTCGTTTCATAATTCCTTATCAAAAGGTATAAAGGATATGATCTCTTTGGAAAGAAAACATCCTTGCCTGATTATTCTTTAAAAATTGTTAATCACCGGGTTCATAAATTACCACCGAATCTTCAAGGTAACTGCCGAATATGCCATAACCGCCTTCAATATTGGTATATTCGGGCATAATACCCCGGAATAAATCAATATATATTCCATCGTCGCTATCGTATACTTTTTCATGTACTTCATTATAAAAAGTAAAATTTTCGGCATAGGTATATAAATTTCTATCGGCCGTTACCAATGTAAAATATGTTGAATGCTCTGAACTTTTCCAGGAAGGAAAGTTTTCGCTCTCAAACCTGGCAATGGAATCTGTAATGTCATAATTAAAATTATAATCTTTACGAGTTGCCCCATACTCGAAAATAAAATGGGTGGCCACAAATTGATATTGATCGCCCGAAGGTATTTCCCATGATCCGGTAAAAATAAAATCGTCATAATAATCACCGTCGAATAATACGCTTACCGTGCTTAACTCCCAATCATCTTCCCAAATTGCAGCGACTTCCGGCACGGTTGTAGAGGCCGAAACAGATGGATAACCATCTACGCTAACAAACAGTTGATAGCTTTCACCTTTTGTTATTTCAAAATCGTCTTTACTGCACGAATAATTCGAAACCGAATCGTTCGATAATTCCAGGCGGATGCTGTCGTTTCGGGTGATATTGAACAACCATACCTCTGCATCGAACAGGTAAACAACTTCCAGGTCTTTAGTATTTTCAATATCAATGGGCAATGTGTGGGCCACAAAAACAGTCACATCCTTACCGGGTGTAATTGCCCCGTAAACCACCAGTTTAGCATCCTCTTCGAGCGAGGGAAAATCGATCTCTGTTCTTTCCATGCATGATTGTAGCAGGAAACACAGGATTAAAAGTAAGGGGAAAGCATAATAAACCGTATTTTGTTTCTTTAAAAAAATAATTTTAAACATTGTTTGTTAGTTTTTCATATTTCCAATTTCGGTGATTGAAATAAATCAACAAATTGTATCTTCTAAAACAGTGAAGGCAGAATACCTGTGATTCCCAGAAGGATTTACATAATAAATTTGTTTATACCAATAATTAGGAGATATTGCATTTTATTGTATGTTTTGTTTTTGCGTCCTGAATCCGGGGGGCCAAATCCGGGATTAAATGTTTTTTATAGTGACCCAAATATAAATTATAAATATTAAGAGATCAATTTTTTTAACTTTAAAAAGTCAAAAAAACACCTACATATCAAATAGTTACACAGTCTATTTATTCTCCGCCAAAGGGTTTTCCTAACAAATTTATTCTTACCAATAATAAGGAGATATTGCATTTTTATTGCATGTTTTGTTTTTATGTCCTGAATTAGGAGTACCAAATCCGGGGTTAAAATTGTTTTAACGTTACTCAAATATAAATTAATGTTTAATAAAAGTCAATATCATCCCTTTAATGTTTAAATCTCAAACAAAACAAACAACTCATTGACTGCACTTTACTAAATAAACCATTAACATAGTCAAACATAAAATAATATTCTATAAGAAACAGAAAAAAGGCACCTTATACTAAGCCATTTTTTGTGAATTGTAATGATTCATATTTCCTACTAAAACCGACTATGATTCTTCTGTTTCAAATTGCAAAAATCCCATGAGCTTTAAAAAATAATCTTCCGACCAGATTTCAAGTTCGTTTGGATTTAAGACAAAACGCCTGACATCAGCTTTCACATTTTCGATATTCGTTGTAGTAAATTTACTGCTTAACAATTGCCTGAACTGTTCCTGGGTTAAATTAGAAAATTCTTCTCCTTCGCTTTGTACGGCGCGTTCTTTAAAATGAGAGAAATCCAATGGGATATTATTTCTAATGTACCATTCAAAGTCGTACCAATCGCGCCCCTTCACCCGGTTTCGCCATTTTCTAAAAAGGAGGGCGTGCATTTTCCCTGCAAATAATCCGGGAAGGGTAAAACAACGCGTCATAAACGAAAAAGGAAGCAGCAAAAGTTTATATTCGGTTTTAAAATGAAGTGGAGGATTTTTATCTACTTCAATCTTTATTTTAACCGTTGGTTCGGTCTGGAAACGGATATTTACAATGTCGGTGTTGTCTTTTAAAAAGGCCGATTCGATATTGCTTCCTTGTACTTTCTGTTTTTTTTCGATACTAATATTTCTTCCTATTGCAGTAAACTCGTTCTGAATAACTTCAAAATAATCCTCCAGGTTAAAGCCAGTATCCTTTTCTAAAAGCGAGAAATCCATATCTTCAGAAAAACGCGGAAGCTGATGAAAGATTCGCAAACAGGTACCACCATAAAAGGCGGCTTTTTCGAAAAAACCCGCCCTGTTCAGTCCTGCCAAACACACCTGTTGCATAACTTCGTGTGCAGCATTTAACCTGTCTTCATTTGTTTTTATGTTGTAACGCGACAACATTTGGTTAAAAATATCAGCCATTTTCCAGTACCTCCCTTAAAAATGTTAATTCCCGCCTTTTTCTTCTGTGCTGCCCACAAGCTTCAATTATAGACGTATCCCATTCGGCATGTTCCTCCAAATCAATACGCAAATCGAAAAGGAGGTATTCGCGCGCAGCTTTTGCCGATTGGAATCGCAATCCCGATGTTGAAATAATCAGGTCGCAAATCGCTTTTTCGGGCGATGCAATTAAAAAAGCATATTGTTCATCCACAACAATTTGCTCAATTCCAATATGAAAATACTCTTGAGGAACAGTAATATACTCAAACTCACCCAAAGGGGTAGAATAAACTTTGGCTCTTTTAAAAGTTGCAGAAACAACAGCATTCACTCTTTCGGGCGTTAATCTGTGGTACGAAAGCGCGCTCTCGCACGAAACATAAGATGGACCATATAAATTATTGGCTACCAGCTCGCGCGAAATTTCCTGGTTGCTTAATCGCGGATGTGCAACATACAACCCCCGCCGCAAACGAATAAAATCGCCAGCTCTTTCCATGTTGCTTATTTTGTTGTTCGGCGATCGGTATTCACCTATTATTTCCCGAACAACCGGCATCTCCATCGGGATATTACTATATGTTCGTTCTCTTACCATTTTTATAATCTGACCATAAAAATAGCTAATTTTGCATAAAAAATCAAATTATATTCAATTATTTGCACATTTTTAGCTACTTTCCAAATAGCAAGAATTACATAATTCTTTAAAAAGAACGATGACAGATACTATTTTTTCGAAAATTTTTCGTTCAACAAATTATAATCGGTATTATAAATAGATTGTTTTGAGAGGAATTTCATTCTTTTCAATCCGGAAATATAGAGGTAAACAACAAAACCAATAAACACAATAGTTAACCATTGAATCTCAGTAAACAGGATGAAGTCGTAAATACCGTGCAACAACATTGGCCAAAGCAGTGCCTGTCTTTTCAGGCTTTGACGCTGCTTCTCGTAAAATTTCGCCAACCCAAAATAAAAGCCCATGGTAATACCGAAAATGGCGTGGGCCGGAACAGCTGTCAACGCCCTCATCACACCGGTGGTCAGTCCGCCATCCATTACATACAGTACATTTTCAACAGCGGCAAAACCCAGAGAAACATAAGTTGCATAAACAATTCCATCAAATTTTTCGTTGAATTCGGGGCTTTTCCAAATCAAAATGTATAGGGCAAGGTATTTAAACATTTCTTCTGAAAATGCAGCCACAACAAAAGCTTTCCAGGCTGCGGCAATTAATCCGGGAAACAGTATTGTAAAACGTGATAAAAAACCTTCAAGAAATAAAATAGGAATTACGGTTAAACCTCCTGCCAGCAAGGCGAAGAGTAATAAACGAATGGGTTCTTTTTCGTATTTGTCGCGGAAATAAATATACGCAGCAATTATTACTACAGGCGAAAGAGAAAGGATGAGTAGGTTCATGGCAACAACTTAATTCATATCATTAAAAAAGAAAGCCTCCATGCCTTTCACACCGGGACGAAATTTAAATACACCGCCGGCATGCGGGAACTTTTCCAGCTCTTCATCGGTAGTACTTTCTCTGGCACTGGTAATATAAAGCGTTCCCAGGTCATCGTCGCCAAAGGCACAGGAAGTGACATTTTTAGCCGGCACATTTATGGTTTGCAACAATTCCCCGGTCTCTGGATTCCAGCATCTTACAGCCGAGCCACCCCAAAGAGCCACCCAGATATTTCCGTCGGCATCGATGGTCATTCCGTCGGGAGAGCCCATTCCATCAGGTATTACAACCGACACTTCAGGATTACTGATTTCCCCGGTTTCATTATTGTAATCGTATCCCATCACTTTTTTGGTTGGCGTATCGATGTAATACATTTTTGTTTTATCGGGCGACCAAACAATCCCGTTCGAAATACTTACATTTTTAATCATTGGATGAATGGTTGAATCGGGATCGAAACGGTATAAAGTTGCCACATTCTTTTCACCTGACATGTTTAATGTTCCAGCCCAGAATCGTCCTGCCGGATCGCATTTGCCATCGTTAAAACGATTCTCCGGCAAATGTTCTTCGGGATTAACCAGTTGTTTTTTCGAACCGGTTGAGATATCGAACGAGTAAATCCCGTTTTTCAGGGCAACCAATGCATTCCCACTTTCGGCAGGCACAACCGTTCCAATCATCTGTCCGGTGAACATTTCCTTATTGTATGCTGTCGATGGATTATAAAAATTCAGAATTTCCCCTTTAATATTCACCCACCACAGTTCTCCGGTTTTATAATTCCACAGCGCACCTTCACCAAGTTCCGATTTGGTGTCAAGTACCAGTTCGGCGGTGTTTGATTCCGGTTTACAACTCACAAAAAAACTTAGAATGGCGATAAAAAAAAGTACTTTTTTCAACATTTCAGGTAATTTTAAGAATGAGGTTCTTCAATCTTATTCATTTATTTGATGTCTCAGCTTTGGTTTTTACAGACTTTTTATCAGCTCTTTCATAATCAGTGTCATTTTGGGTTCTGCTTTCATAGCCACAGCCTGAACTTCTTCGTGCGACACCTCCACAATTTCGCCCGGCACTCCGCTATCGGTAACTATTGAAATTCCAAAAACCCTCATATTCATATGGCGGGCAACAATTACTTCGGGAACCGTTGACATTCCAACCAGATCGCCACCCAAAATACGAAACATTTTGTATTCTGCCGGAGTCTCGAATGTCGGGCCCGACACACCAACATAAACACCCTCTTTCACCGAAATGCCATGCTCCAGTGCAATCAGTTTGGCTTTGTTTCGCAAACGTTCGCTGTAAGGTTTACTCATGTCGGGGAAACGCGGCCCCAGTTCGTTTATATTTTTCCCGCGTAAAGGATGCTCCGGAAAATGGTTAATATGATCGTTAATCAGAACTATTTCGCCCACGTTCCAATCGGGATTCAATCCGCCGCTGGCATTCGAAACCATCAGGTTTTTAACTCCCACAAATTTCATCACCCTTACCGGAAAAGTTACTTCTTTCATATCGTAACCTTCGTAATAATGAAAACGCCCCTGCATAGCCAGAACTTCCTTATCTCCAAGCTTGCCGTAAATCAGCCTGCTGGCATGACCATCAACTGTTGACACGGGGAAATTTGGGATTTCATTATAAGGAATAGAATCCAGAATTTCGATTTCTTTAGCCAGCCCTCCCAGACCGGTACCCAAAATAATACCAATTTCAGGACTTGCCTGAATTCTTTCTTTTATAAAGTTCGCGGTTGCTTTTATTTTCTCCAACATAATCTAATATCTTCTTGTTAAACGCCTTTTTTTCCTGATCCAAAAAATTCACTTTTATTGGCAAATAGTATAGTGCATTTTTCAATTCTTCCGGCATTCCGGCAAAATCTTTAAAACGCATTGCATCTTTCTCTGTTGTGATAACAATCTTATTTTTCGATTGATTCGACACAAATTTATCAAATATTGTCTGAATATCCTTTTCTGAATAATTATGATGATCAGCGAATGTCAGCTCTTCAATTTTATGGGAAAAAGACTTTAAATAATCCCTGATAAGTTTAGGCGATGCAATTCCGGTTACCAGTAAAACAGAATAATTTTCCTCTTTGTAAAAATCGTCACCCAATGTTTTTGCCGAAAAAACCGGAACCAACTTATCGTATTCCAATTTGGTAAAAAACAGGGTTTGATAAGGCAGTAAACCAACATCGTTTTGAATAATACGGCGCATAATTGGAGTCACCTCGTCGGGACATTTGGTGAAGACAATAATATTGGCCCGGCGGGCCTGGTAAACACCTTCGCGTAAGCGCCCGGCGGGCAAAAGTTTATCTTCGGTTATGGGGCGGTTATAATCGATAAGTAAAATATTCAACCCCGGCTTTATTTTACGATGCTGATAGGCATCATCGAGCAAAATCACATCGGGTGTTTTCGTATTTTTCGGATCCAGTAACTTTTCAACACCATCCACCCTTTTTTCACAAACCGAAACCGTAACTTCAGGAAATTTATTCTTTATTTGTAATGGTTCATCGCCAACCTCGGCAGCTGTTGATTCTGTTTTCACCCAACGAAATCCTTTGGTTTTTCTTTTATAGCCACGACTAAGTGTAGCCACCTCAAACTTTTCATTCAATAACGAAACAAGGTACTCCACATGAGGCGTTTTACCGGTTCCTCCAACAGTAATATTGCCGATGGATATAACAGGAACATCAAACTCCTGCGACTTTAAGATATTTAAATCGTAAAGCCTGTTTCGCAGAAATACAATAGTTCCATAAAGGAGAGAAAATGGATAGAGGAAAATCTTTAGCATAAAAACTTCGTTTAAAAAGTTATGCAAAGATACGAAAATGAAAATATTTAAAATTGAACTCAACCTGAGCCTGAAAGTAAAAATACCCACAACAAGATCTATCGAAATAAAATACTGATTTACAATAAAAAACAATTAACCGAAAGCTAAATTTGAGGTTAACTGTAGTTTATCAAATCTCAGGTTTTAGGTATTTATCAGGTTAAAACAGAACAATGTTATACTTTTGCCCCAATGAACAGCAGAGACATTAAGAATCACGAACGAAGAAATATGAGGGTATACACAGCCTTCAATTTAGTCTTTCGAAATCAGTTGGATAAATTCATTCCACCAACAATTTAAGATTCCTTGTCACCCCCACTTCATTCTTAATTTTTTAAACAGAAAATAATTTTATGGCATCAAGACTTAAAATGATGCTGGTATTACTATTTATACCGGCAGTATCATTGTTTGCACAGGAAAAACCTGAGCTGCACGTAGGCGGAGCACTCCGCTTTAATTACAATCTATCATCATGGAAAGAAGGCCAAAAGGCGCGCGGTGGCGATTTTGGCTACGATGTTTTCCGTATTAATGCAAAAGGAAATTACAAAGGAGTAAAGCTAAATGCCGAATACCGGTTGTATTCCGAAGGTTTTGGCGGGGGTATGCTGAAACAAGGTTGGATTGGCTACGATTTTACCCCGGCTAACAATCTCCAGATTGGTCTAACGCAGGTTCCATTCGGAATAACACAATACAACTCGCACAACTGGTTTTTCAGCCTCAACTATTACCTGGGATTGGAAGACGACCACGACATGGGAATAAAATACACCCACGACGGAGAAAAGTGGTTATTCGCTCTGGCTTATTTTAAAAATGCAGAAGAACTAAATTTCGGAAGTAACTCCGATGTATCCGACAGCCGTTATTCATACGATGTTAGTTCTTCGAGCGATGGTTTGTACAGAAACAAAGAAATCAACCAGTTTAACCTGAAGGTTATACGCAAATTCACAAGCGGTAATGCAAAACATCAATTGGGTTTTTCGTTACAGCGCGGAGGAATTTACAACCTTGATACGGAAGACATCGGAGACCATTATGCATTAGCCGGCCACTATGAGTTAGATGTAAACAAACTAAACATTAAGGCACAGGTCTCGAAATATAAATACAACACAAAAAATCCGGCAGACCAACGAAACGATGTGCTTGCCATGACCGCCTATGGCGCGCCTTATCTTACAGCATCGGAAGGAACAACCTATACGCTTGGAGTTGCATATTCTGTTCCCGTTAAATGGGGGCCAATTTCAAACCTTCAATTTTACGACGACTTCGGTTTTCTGGATAAAAAACTCAATGAATTTTATGACTCTTATATGAACATAACCGGAGTACTTATTACTGCCGGAAATGTATATACGTATGTTGACCTGGCGCAGGGAAAAGATCAACCCTGGATTGGACCGGTTTGGGGGAATGCCTTGTCTGAAGGAACCAGCGACTCCAAATGGGAAACGCGATTTAACATCAATATTGGCTATTATTTTTAATCCTAAAACCAGGAATTATGACAGATAAAAGAAAAACAAAAATTCATGTTGAAAATTTAACCCTGATTTTTGGAAAACGAAAACAAGAAGCGTTAAAATTACTTCAAAAGGGTTTTTCAAAAGAAGCAATTTTAAAAAAGACAAAATGTACCGTAGGTGTAAACAATGCCAATCTCGAGATTAAGGAAGGAGAAATATTCGTAATAATGGGATTATCGGGCAGCGGTAAATCAACACTTATCCGGTGTTTGAATCGGTTAAACGAACCAACTGCTGGAAAAGTATTTATTGACAATCACGACATAACCCGCGACACAAATAAGGAGTTACTCGAAACCCGGCGCACTAAAATGAGTATGGTTTTCCAAAAATTTGGATTACTCCCCCATCAAACCATTCTTGAAAATGCTGCATTCGGGCTTGCAATTCGTGGAGAAGAAAAGGAAGACAGGGAGGCACGTGCACAGAAAGCACTGGAGACTGTTGGTTTAAAAGGATATGAAGCTCAATATCCATCAGAACTGTCAGGAGGAATGCAACAAAGAGTTGGTTTGGCACGGGCACTGGCCAACGATCCGGAAGTTCTGCTCATGGATGAAGCATTTTCGGCTCTCGATCCCCTGATAAAATCCGATATGCAGGATGAGCTTCTGGAAATTCAAAACAAGCTTCATAAAACCATTGTGTTTATTACGCACGATTTGGATGAAGCGATAAAAATTGGCGACCGTATTGCAATTATGAAGGACGGAGTTGTGGAACAAATCGGTACTGCCGAAGAAATTCTTACCAACCCGGCCAGCGATTATGTGGAAGCATTTGTTGAAAAAGTAGACCGTAAAGCCATCATAACGGCAGAAAGCTTAATGTTCAAAAAGTTTACTGTTGTTGAAATGAAAAAAGAAGGACCGAAAAGCACTATTCGAAAAATGCGCACGGCTGGTGTTGAAGTGATTCCGGTAGAAGATGAAAACAAGAAGTTTTTGGGTTACGTCAGGCTTGAGGATGTTCTGAAACTGGAAAAAGAAAAGGCAACAAGCATTGAAAAGGCACTGAAATCAGAAGTTCCGAGTGTGTATAAAACCTACACGGTTGAAGATATGCTACCACTGATTACAGAAACCAGGGCACCACTTGCCGTGGTTGACGAAGATTCAGGCAGGTTGCTTGGCATTGTATCGCAAACATCGCTGATTATTGAGGCTACCCGCTTTGAAAAAGAAGAGGTAATTGAATTAAAAGAAATAGCTAACGAAATTTAATATGGAAAAGTTAATTGACATAGGAAAATATATTGAAAGCGGGATTAACGTACTGGAAGAAAATTTCTCAGGACTCTGGAGCGCTATCGACAATGTCATCTCGTGGACCGTTGATATTATTAACGACGTGTTCCTTGGCATCCCATTTTATGTTATCATTCTTCTGATAACAGTTGGGGCTTATTATGCCAAAGCAGGAAAAAAAGCGTTCAAAAAAGAAGGGCTGAAAAATGCGGCAAGCTTAACCTTGTTTGTTGTCATCGGCCTTCTTTTGGTTTGGGCAATGGGATATTGGAAAGAAGCCGTACAAACAACAACACTGGTTATTGTAGCCACGGTTATTGCTCTTATTCTCGGAATTCCTTTGGGCATTTGGACAGCCCGCAGCAATACTGCCAACGCCATTATTCGTCCCATTCTCGATTTTATGCAAACAATGCCGGCTTTTGTTTATCTTATTCCGGCCATTTTCTTTTTTAGTGTAGGAAATACGCCAGGTGTTATTGCAACGGTTATTTTCTCGCTGCCTCCCGCTGTTCGTTTAACCAGTCTCGGAATCCGCAATGTTCCGTTCGATGTAATTGAAGCCGGTTATGCTTATGGCGCAACCGAAAAACAGATACTTTTCAAAATTCAGTTGCCTCTGGCCAAAACAACCATACTTGCCGGTATAAACCAGGTAATTCTGCTGGCTTTATCAATGGTGGTAATTGCGTCAATGGTTGGAGCGAGAGGACTCGGCAGTGTTGTTTACCAGGGCATTCAGCAAAACGATATTGCCAAAGGTTTTGAAGCAGGACTTGGGATTGTAGTCCTTGCTATTATTTTAGACCGCATTACACAATCCGTTGCTAAAAAATAGTCACCAATCTTAAAAAATAAATTATGATGAAATTGAAAAACGTAATAAGCATGTTCGCAGCAGTAGCAATAGTATTGTCTTTTGCATCGTGTTCGAACAGCGGAAAGAATGCAGAAACGAAAAGTGCTAAAAAAGAAATAAGCATTTTATACCCGAACTGGGCTGAAGGAATTGCATTTACTTATGTGGCCAAAGCTGCACTTGAAAGCAATAATTACGAAGTAGAATTAACCAACCTTGAGCCGGGACTGATCTACGGAGAATTATCGAAATCGAACTCAAAAGGAGATGTTTTTCTCGACGCATGGCTGCCTAATACACACAAAGATTACTGGGCCGATTACGGAGATAAATTAGTAAAATTGGGCGAGGCATTCAGCGGAGGAACAACAGGTTTGGTCGTTCCATCGTACGTCCCCATCAATTCAATTGAAGAATTAAACGCCAACAAAGATAAATTCGATGGAGAAATTATTGGAATTGGCAGCGGTGCCGGAATTCATGCCAATACACTAAAAGCCATTGAGGCTTATAATCTGGATTTTGAACAAATTACTTCCAGCGGACCAGCCATGGTTGCCAGTTTGGATAAAGCAACTAAAAACAAAAAATGGATTGTAATTACCGGTTGGAAACCTCACTTCATGTGGGCAAATTTCGATATTAAATACCTGGAAGATCCTAAAGGAGTTTATCCACAGGATGTATGTGCCATTATCTCCCGACGTGGTTTTGAGGAAGACCATCCGACGGCAGCCAAATTTTTCAAAAACTTTAATTTAGAGGAGTCTCAGTTATACGATTTAATGACTGCCATAGAAACCACTAACGAAGAAGATGGAGCACAAAAATGGTATGAAGCAAATAAACAGCTTGTTGATTCGTGGTTTGAATAACAGACAGTTGTTTAAAAACACCGTAAAAACGAATTATAAAAAGGATGGCATCTGTTTATGAATTAACTCATACAGATGCCATCCTTTTTTTATTACACCTGCTAATAAACACAAGTTTGCCTTCCTGTTCTACGCAACCATTGCTTATCTTTAAATATCTTAAACTCAAAAACATAATTAAACCCTACTGTGAATTAGAACTATGAAAGCGAAAATTATGTTACCGGGACTTATAATCTTGCTTCTAATTGCATCAGCCTGTGAAAAAAAAGAAGACACTCCGGCTTGCAGTTACCCTGAAAATGCAAAACTGAAACGTGTTATTTCTTGTGGATATATTGATACCGAATGTCCTACCAGAGAATGTGATGATATTGTCTCAATTTATAAAGAGTATGAATACGACAGTGATGGCAAATTAGAGTGGGAATTGTTTCACCCAAAACGAGAATATCTTTTACACAAATACAACACCCAAAACCAATTGGTAAAAATTGAATATTATGGAAAATATGAGGATGACAATTTGCCTTATCAGATTATTACTTATAGCTATTCTGACGATGGGAAAAAAATAAAAGAAAACATCGAACTTCCTGAAATAAGCAATCAATACAAACTCTTTACATACACCAATAACAGATTAACAAGAATCGATATTTATGAAGAATCCGATGAGTTGGATGACTATATTCTGCTTGAGTACGACAATTCGGGAAATTTAGTTAAAGAAACAACATATAATTACGATGATGTGCCGTATTCTTATATCGAACATGTATTTGAAGATGGACTAAATGTAAGGTCGTATGAAAATGGAAACGAATTTGTAAAAACCTACGATGAAAATGACAATTTAGTTTTTCTTGAAGAATTCCGTGGGGCTGGTAGTTCAAAAACGAATGCTAAACTAAAATATGAATATTATAATTAAAATCATTCCTGATCTGATCCATCTATAAGACCAGATCCTTTTTACTAATGTCTTCTGACTAATGACCTATTTCCCTACCTGCCATCCATAAAATCAACCACATTTTTAAGCACCTTTTCAGAGAGCCGGTCGTAGGCTTCTTTTGTGCGGCCCGAAACAATGTGGGTTGAGATTACATTTGAGTATTTTTTGAATTCTTCTCTGTACGCCCCGATTCCATCGCTGTCGAAAATGGCATAATTGTTTTTATTCGATATCCAGTTTTCAAACGCAGATTTATTAAAGGTTAATCCGAGCGAAGTATTGATAAGAATCTTACCCTCTCCAAATGCTTCAAACTCCTCTGTACTCATCAACGAAGAATTTCGTGGCAAATGCAGCGAAATGATATCAGATTCCTTCAACAATTCATGTAAAGGCAAATATTCAATTCCTTCCTGCTCTGCATCAGGTTTTCGTGTCCGGCTAAAATATTTTACCTGTGCACCAAACACCTTCAACATGTCGGCCACCATTTTACCGGAAGTTCCAAGTCCGATAATACCAACCTTCTGACCAATCAGTTCCAGAGGCTCAGATTTCCATTGATTCTCGCCCAAACCTTTGATCAGGCGGATCAGTTCAGAAGCAATAAACTCAACCACACCAACATCGCCGTAATCCCTGATTCCCTTAACCGTAATATCCTTCCCCTCGCAAAATTCGATATCCACGTTGGCCGAGTATTTATCGTATAAACTGCAACACATTCCAACGTATTTGAGGTTCTCACAATGGCTCAGAATTTCAGCATCGAGTTTGGTTCTGGGCGACACAAATACGCAATCGGCTTCTTTTATGCGCTCAATTATTTCATTCTTTTCTTTTGGAAAATCGTTGAACGATTTAATGGGATTCGCAGAAAATCCTTTTACCTCTTCAATCGCCCAGTCTCTTAATCCTGACTGATCTACAATTACTATTTGTTGAAACATAGGAAACTTTTTATTTGAAAAAGGATCCGATCCCTCGGAGGGATCGGATCCTTTCTGCCGGTTTCATCACCAATCACTTAATTAATATAAATATCGTAAGGCAAACGGGCATAAATCCCATTCATACCTGACACATTTTTTAAATACTCATAGTAGCGGTACTTTTCACCCAACTGCTTTTTAAGCAGACCACGCTGAAATTCATCTGTTCCGGTTTTTAACAGCGATTCAAACGGAGAAGGCAAAGCAGGTAACGACACGGTGCGGTAATCTTCCAGTCCTTCCATTTCTGCAGCCAGATTAATGGCATCCTGCAAACCACCAAACTCATCTATTAAGCCAATTTCCATGGCATTTTCTCCACTCCACACACGCCCCTGACCAATCTCATCCACCTGTTCTTTGATCATTCCTCGACCTTCGGCAACATGCGAAATAAAAGTGTCATATCCTTCCTCTATGGTTTCCTGCATCATTTCCCTTTCGTAAGGAGTCATCGGACGGGTTAATGTCAGCAGATCGCTATTCTCGTTGGTTTTTACCACATCGGTAGAAACACCAATCTTGTCTTTCAACAGTTCTCCGAAGTTTGGAATCATTCCGAAAATACCGATTGATCCGGTAATAGTGTTCGGGCTGGCTACAATTTTATCGGCAGCGCACGAAATATAATAACCACCCGATGCCGCCACATCGCCAAAGGAAACAACCATGGTTTTGGTGTCGGCTGCAAGTTTTACTTCTCGCCAAATGGTTTCTGAATCAAAAACAGCTCCTCCCGGAGAATCAACACGCAAAACAATGGCTTTGTATGAACTATCCTGACGCACTTTCCTGATTTCCATTCCAAGCTCATCGCCAACAATCACTTCACCGCTACCCATTGCTGCGCCGATATCTCCGCTGGCATATATTACGGCAATTTTATTGCGGCTGTATTTTTTTGTAACACCTTTTACCGGGGCTTTGGCATAAGATCTTACCCCAATCATCGGGATTCCGTTTGCGCCTCTAATTCCGGTAATCTCTCTTAAATCATCAAGTACTTCGTCGCGGTATAATGCCGCATCAACCAAACCTTTTTCAACAGCTTCTCTTCCTTTTTTGAAGGTTTGCACCTTGTCGGCCAGGGCATTAAGTTCATCAACAGAAATTCCACGCTCTTCAGAAATACCCTTTAACATGTGGTTCCACAAACTACCCATGTAAGTCAGTTGTTGTTCTCGATTTGCTTCGCTCATTTTGTCGAGCATAAACGGTTCAACAGCTGCCTTAAATTTTCCATGACGAACGATCTGCATCTCAATTCCGAATTTTTTCAGGGCGTTTGTATAAAACATCATCTCGCCACCTAAACCTCTAAAATCAACAGAAACCTCCGGGTGAACAACAACCTTATCGGCCACCGTTGCCAGGTAATATGCTTTCTGTCCCAACATGTTCTGGTCGGAACAGGCATAAACAGGCTTGTCGCACGAATCTTTAAAAGCAATCAGCATATTTCTGATTTCTTCCACCGAAGCCATTCCTCCGTTTATAATTGAGAGGTCGAGGTATACACCTTTTATACGATCGTCGTAAACAGCTTTTTTTAACGATTCATTAATATCATCCAAACCTATAGTTTTTACGCTACTAAACATACCGGGGAGTTCCAGGTCTTCAAACGGATCGTTGGGCGAACGATCAACCACCGTGCGATTCAGATTGATTTCCAGCATGGAATTTTCAGCAACTCCAACTTCCTGATCGGCGGCAGACAGTATTACCCCTAATATCGCGAACATGATAAAGCCTCCAATAACTGAGAGGGCTGCTACACCAACAATTGTAGCTAATACGTACTTAAAAAATTCTTTCATATTTTTTTGTTTTTTGTTTCGTTATTACCTTTATCTTTTAGTAGTTAATTATTACGCATAATTACAAATATAAACAATGCATAAAGTTTTTCTTGGAATAGGCGGAAATATTGGAGATAAAAGAAATAACTTTTTTAAAGTAAACGAGATCATAAACGAAAGGCTGGGAGAGATTACAGCGCACTCTTCAATTTATGAAACACCGGCATGGGGATTTTATTCTGAAGATCCGTTCTGGAACCAGGTTTTAATTATTGAATCGAAGTTAGAAGCCGAAGAAATATTGTGGCGAATTCATGAAATTGAAGAAGAGTTTGGCCGAAAAAGAAATAAGGAAAGGTACTCTTCGAGAGAAATGGACATTGACATATTGTATTTCGACGATGAATATTTTGAAACACAATCACTGATCATTCCTCATCCAAGAATCCATGAAAGGAAATTTGTACTGGTTCCTTTAACCGAGATCGCCCCGGATTTTAAACATCCCCTCCGGCGTTTAACAAGTATACAAATGCTTGAAAATTGCAGAGATGAATCAATAATAAAAAAAATTAAATAAGACTGTCAATATGCCCGGGGATTGATTACAATTTCCAATAATTACTATATTTAGCGAACTTAAAAATTAAACCGGCTAATCATGCTCAAGATTGACTTTCAACTTAAGCCCGAAGATTTAAAAATAAAACTCGGAGAATTCTGGAAGATATCAGGCGAAAAAATAAAGCTGATTGATAATCATTACGATTCGAAAAAGGGTTCTCCTGTATTTACAGTTAACGGTCAGTATTCCACCAGAGGATGGACCGAATGGACACAGGGATTTGAATATGGCTCGGCTATTTTGCAATTCGATGCCACCGGTGATGAATATTTCCTTGAAAGCGGCAAAAAAGCAACACTCGAAAAAATGGCTCCGCACATTAGCCATATCGGGGTTCATGATCATGGTTTTAATAATCTCAGCACATACGGAAACTTATTGCGCCTGATGAACGAAGGCAAGATTGAGTTTAACGAATGGGAAAAGAATTACTATGAACTGGCCATTAAAATATCGGGAGCAGTGCAAGCCAGCCGCTGGACAAAAATTAAAGACGGTGGTTTTATCTATTCCTTTAACGGGCCGCACTCGCTGTTCGTCGACACCATTCGCTCCTGCAGGATATTAATGACCAGCCACATGCTTGGTCACGTTTTTCAAGGCGAAGGAGACATAAAAATTTCTTTATTGGAACGCGCTTTGAAACATATATCAGCCACAGCTAAATATTCTGTATTTTACGGTGAAGGCCGCGACAGTTACGATGTTTGGGGACGCACCGCACACGAAAGTGTATTCAATACCAACGACGGAAATTTCCGCTGTCCGAACTCGCAACAGGGATACACAGGTTTTTCCACCTGGACACGCGGGTTGGCGTGGGCCATGTGCGGTTTCCCTGAAGAACTGGAATTACTGGAACAACTGAATAAAAAAGAACTGGACAAACTCGGCGGCAAAGACAAAATTGAAAAAATGATGCTAAAGGCTGCGAAGGCAACCTGCGATTTTTATATAGAAAACACTCCTGTCGACGGAATTCCATATTGGGATACCGGTGCTCCAAACCTTCACAAACTGGGCGATTACCTGAATAAAAAAGCCGATCCATACAACGCATGGGAACCGGTTGACAGTTCGGCCGCGGCCATCGGATCGCAAGGTTTGCTTCGTTTAGGCAAATATCTAAATGAAAAAGAAGAAACAGAAGCCGGAGAAAAATACTGGCAAGCAGGATTAACGGTTCTTAATTCGCTTTTCGATTACCCATATTTAAGTACAGATCAAAACCACCAGGGACTGATTCTGCACAGCATTTATCACCAGCCAAACGGCTGGGACAATGTTCCCGCCGGCCAAAAGATCGCCTGCGGTGAATCGTCGATGTGGGGCGACTACCACGCAAGAGAAGTAGCCTTATACTTACAAAGGATAATTAATAACGAGAATTATTACACCTTTTTTGGGTGTGTGAAATAAAATTACAACGAGAAAATACGTTGCGAAAAATAAAAAATGGCAAAGGAACTTAACGATTTTTCTAGACTCTGCGTTCATACGCTAACCACAAAACCCTGGAACCTTCGGGAGTGTGTAGAACATTATCACGCAGCAGGAATTGAGGGAATAACAATATGGCGTAATGTTTTGGAACGCCAGGATCTGAAAGAATGCAAACAAATTCTCGTTGACCACAACATGGATGTAGTATCCATTGCCCGGGGAGGATTTTTCCCTTCAGTTGAAAAAACGAGGCGACAGGAAAATATCGTTGACAATATGCTGGCCGTAGAACAAGCTGCTGCGGTTGGCGCTCCAAGTGTGGTTTTGGTTTGCGGTGCCGATGGACGGCAATCGTTGGAAAAATCGCGCGACCAGATCAAAGAAGGAATATTAAAAGTTCTTCCACAGGCAAAAGCGGCAGGAGTTAAACTGTCTATTGAACCCTTGCACCCCATGTATGCAGGCGATCGATCGGCAGTAAACACACTTGAACAGGCCAATGATATGGCAGAAGATATCAATTCCGAATTCGTGGGAGTTGCTGTTGATGTGTATCACTTGTGGTGGGACAACAACCTGCGAAAAGAAATTACACGTTGCGGAAATAATGGAAACCTTTTTGCATTTCACGTTTGCGACTGGAATGTGCCGACCATCGATTTTCTCAACGACCGTGGTCTCATGGGCGAAGGATGTATTAACATCCCCGAGATCAGAGGCTGGGTAGAGGAAGCAGGCTTTAACGGATACAACGAAGTGGAAATATTTTCGAATAAATTCTGGGCTACAAACCAGGTTGCATATCTCGAAAAAATAAAAGAAGCTTATTTGAGATATACATAAAAAGAGAAAGGTCATTGGTCACTTGTCACTAGACATTGATGAATTACCGGGAATATTCGGATTAGCTTTTAGCATTAAACTTTAAACATTGAACTTATAACTAAAAACATGATACACAAAGTAGGAATTATAATGAACGGCGTAACCGGCCGGATGGGAACGAATCAACATTTAATGCGTTCCATTGTGGAAATTATTAAGCAGGGAGGAGTTCAGGTGAGTCCTTCAGAATTTATTATGCCCGATCCGGTTTTGGTGGGAAGAAACGAAATCAAGCTGAAGAAACTGGCAGAAATGTCAGGGGTGGAAAAATGGACTACTGATTTAGATTCAGTAATGAACGATCCTGCTTACCAGATTTATTTCGACGCGCAAACCACCGGTCGACGCGCCGAAGCCGTAAAAAAAGCTGCAGCCGCCGGCAAACATGTTTACTGCGAAAAACCTATTGCTACCGATACAGAAACGGCTCTTGAACTTTATAAAGTTTGCGAAGAAGCAGGTGTTAAACACGGTGTCGTCCAGGATAAATTATGGCTGCCCGGCATGCTGAAATTAAAACGTTTGATGCAAAACGGATTTTTTGGAAAGATACTTTCTGTTCGCGGAGAATTTGGTTATTGGGTTTTTGAAGGACATAGCGTTGCTGCACAACGCCCAAGCTGGAACTACCGCAAAGAAGACGATGGTGGAATTATTGTTGACATGCTTTGCCACTGGCGCTATGTTCTCGACAACCTGTTTGGAGAAGTGAAGGGCGTTTTCTGTCTGGGAGCAACCCATATTCCCGAGCGTGTTGACGAAGCAGGAAAACCATACCAATGTACGGCCGACGATGCCGCTTACGCTACGTTTGAATTGGAAGGTGGTGTAATTGCACATTTCAACTCTTCGTGGGTAACGCGTGTTCGCCGCGATGATTTGCTGACCTTGCATGTTGACGGCACACACGGTTCTGCAGTTGCCGGACTACGCGAATGCTGGACTCAACATTACGGCAATACACCAAAACCGGTTTGGAACCCGGATATTCCAAATCCAATCGATTTTTACGATGGCTGGAGCAAGGTGCCCGAGCAGGAAAATTTCGACAACGCTTTTAAGGCAGAGTGGGAATTATTTTTGAAACACGTAGTGAAAGATGAACCTTTCCGCTGGAATCTACTGGAAGGAGCCAAAGGTGTTCAGCTGGCAGAAAAAGGCCTGGAAAGCTGGGCGAAAAAGGCCTGGATTGATATTCCTAAAATTCAGTGATCAGTAACAGTTGACAGTAATAGAATAATCAAAAAAGGGAGAAGAACTTCTGACTTAGAGCTTCTGACTTCCAACTTTTCAATATGAACAAAACAGCACTCATAACAGGGGGATCGCGGGGAATTGGACTTGGAATTGCCATTGAACTGGCAAAAGCGAGGTTTAACCTGATTATAAACGGAGTACGGAAACAGGAAACTGTTCAACCTATACTCGACGGTTTAAAAGCTTTTGGCGTTAAAGTAATTTATGCGCAAGGGGATGTCTCAAAAAAAGAAGACCGCGAAAGCATTTTACAAACCGTGGTTTCTGAGTTCGGGCAACTAAATGTGTTAATCAACAATGCAGGGATTGCACCAAAGGAGCGGAAAGACATTCTTGATGCCACAGAAGAAAGCTTTGAATATGTTATGGGCATCAACCTGAAAGGGCCTTATTTCCTCACACAACTTTTTGCCAATCACATGGTGGAGCAGAAAAAAAAGGATACTGATTTCGAATCCTGCATCATCAATGTTTCATCGGTATCGGCAACAGTAGCCTCTGTAAATCGTGGTGAATACTGCATCTCGAAAGCAGGAATTGCCATGACCACAAAACTTTGGGCTGCGCGTTTGGGTGAGTACGGAATTCCTGTCTACGAAATACAACCCGGCATTATTAAAACCGACATGACATCCGGGGTTATCGAAAAATACGACAAATTATTTGAGGAAGGAATTAGCATTCAAAAACGCTGGGGACTACCCGAAGACATCGGAAAGGTGGCGGCATCAATGGCAACCGGAATGATGCCCTACTCCACCGGACAAGTTGTGCTGGTGGACGGCGGAATGACGATCCAGAGGCTCTGAGTTGAAAGTTTAAAGTTTAATGTCTAACGTTTAAAAACCTGCGTCTTCACAAAAACTAAAATCGACTAAACTAAATTATAATGAAACGAAAACTTTATTGGAAAATAACAGTGGGACTGGCGCTTTTTTTAGCTATTCTAATGTTTACTCCCGTTGTTATTGCACCCGGGAAAACCGATCCTAAACTTTTCTCAATGCCTTATACTTTCTGGGTAAGCATTTTAATCACCATCCTAATTGTGGTTCTAACTTATGTTGGAGGCCTCCTTTATTTGCGCGACGAAGAAAAAAACAACTAACCTATAAAACAAAACAACATGCTTAAATGGCTGCTTATTGTCGGAACTATTTATATTGCAATTCTCTTTTATCTTTCGTGGCGCTCGCGCAAAAAAATTAAGTCGAACGAAGACTTTATGATGGCCGGGTCGAACATCGGTTTGGTGCTTGGTTTTATGACCTTTGCCGCTACCCTTTTCAGTACCTTTACTTTAATGGGAATGCCCGATTTCTCGAGAACACACGGAGTAGGCGCCTGGATTTTCCTCGCCTTTTCCGATGCAGGGATGGTATTTCTGATTGTCTGGTTCGGATTTCATCTGCGAAAGCTGGTCGCACAAAAAGGATTTAAAGGAATGTCGGGACTGCTACAAAGCTGTTACCAAAACAAATGGGCCGGCTACATTTATTTCCTTGCGGTATTTATTTTTCTGGTTCCTTACGTAGCTATTCAAATTCGCGGAGTTGCCATCTTTTTAGAACAGGCATTTCCGGGGACCTTGCCAGCCTGGGCGTGGTCGCTGATGATTGTTGTTATCATGTTGATTTATTCTGAATTCGGAGGATTGAAAGCCATTATTTATGCCGATTTTATGCAGGGCACCATGCTGCTAATTGTAGTATGGGTAATTGCAAGCACCTGTTTAAATTACCTTGGTGGTTGGGCTGAAATGTTTGCTAAAGTAGAAGTAGCCAATGCAAAACTCCTTTCTACCCCTGGCCCAAAAGGGCTTCTAAATGCACAGTTCCTCATCGCATCATTTCTCGCTATTTTGATGATTCCGGTAACGCAACCACAACTATCAACTCGGTTAGTAATTATGAAAGATGCCAAAGCTTTACGCCGGATGGCGGTAGCTGTCGGAACATTTGCCATGCTCGTTATTTTCCCGACCATTATCATTGGATTGTATGGCGCAATTAAATACCCCGATGCTTCTGTAGCCGATTATCTCGGGCAAGTACTATTACGCGACCAGCCCGGATTTATCGCCTCTGCAGCCATTATCGGATTATTTGCAGCAGCCATGTCCACCTCCGATTCTCAGCTCTTTGCACTGGGCAACGAGCTGCGTGGTTTGTTGGGTCATAAGGGAAGCGACTCGCTTGTTCCCATTCGCATTGCTATAATCAGCTTTGCGGTGGCTGCCCTTTTGTTTTCGCTTTTCAGTTCAGATCAGTTGGTATTATTGGCACGAACCAGCTTTGCCGGCACTGCCATAATGGGACCATTGGTAATTCTGGGAATTCTATCGAAAAAAAGTATGGGTAAATTTATGATTATAGCTTCCGGTCTGGGTTTAGCGGTATTTGTACTTTCTGAATCAGGCATTTTACCGGGAAAAGTTGGCCCGTTCAGAATGGATTTATTTTTAATGATAGTGTTATCGCTTTGTGCTGTGGGGAATTACTTTGCAAAAAAGTAATCCTTTAAAATCGAAAATATTTATTATGATTCGGGTGAACAGAGTTTAACCTTGTATCCCTTCTGTCCATTCCGAATTATACAAATAATCGTTATAAGGGAAACGCTGCGAATGAATCTCTTTTATACGTTCGTACAATTCATCTTTAAATTCATCGATATTATTCTTCTCCTTTGCAGAAATAAATAGTGCAGGTGTGTTGCTTTTGGCCATCCATGAATTTTTCCACTCATCAAGGGTGAAATTATCTTTGGTACGTGGTGACAAATCATCCTCGTCTTTTTCTTCGTAGGTGAAAGCATCAATTTTATTAAAGATGTACAACATTGGTTTATCGCCGGCTTCAATTTCCCTTAATGTACTGTCTACTGTTTCAATTTGCTCCTCAAACCCGGAATGCGAAATATCTACAATATGCAATAACACATCGGCTTCTCTCACTTCGTCAAGCGTTGATTTAAATGATTCCACCAAACCATGAGGAAGCTTGCGAATAAAACCAACGGTGTCAGCTAAAAGAAAAGGTAAATTTCCAATCACCACTTTGCGAACCGTAGTATCGAGCGTTGCAAAAAGTTTATTTTCGGCAAACACTTCCGATTTCGCCATCATATTCATTATGGTAGATTTTCCAACGTTGGTATAGCCAACCAGAGCCACCCGTACCAGTTTCCCACGATTCTTTCGCTGAGTAGCTTTTTGTTTGTCGATTTTTTTAAGCTGTTCTTTTAACCTGGCTATTTTATCAAGAATAATACGGCGGTCGGTTTCAATCTGTGTTTCACCGGGGCCACGCATTCCAATACCCCCGCGCTGACGTTCGAGGTGAGTCCACATTCGTGTTAATCGGGGAAGCAGGTACTGATACTGAGCTAACTCAACCTGTGTTTTTGCATGTGCTGTTTGTGCGCGTTTTGCAAAAATATCGAGAATCAGGTTGGTACGATCAATTACCTTACATTCAAGAGCTTTCTCTAAATTTCGCAACTGGGTAGGAGAAAGTTCATCGTCGAAAATAACGGTGTCGGCTTCAACAACCTTAATGTAATTGCTGATCTCTTCCAATTTTCCCGGTCCAACAAAAGTTGCCTTATTGGGAATATCCAGTTTCTGGGTAAAATGTTTCAACACCACAGCACCGGCCGTATCGGCCAGAAACTCCAATTCGTCTAGGTATTCCTTCGCCTGCCTCTCATCCTGATTGTGGTTGATTAACCCAACAATAACTGCTTTCTCTGTAACTGGTGCTGTTTCTATCATACTACTATTAAAACAAAAAAACTCCTGCTTCACATGAAACAGGAGTGCAAAAATATTGTTTTTTATTCTTTACTGCAACACGAAGTTAATTGGTACCGTGTAAGATACATTAACCGGTTTTCCACGTTGTTTTCCAGGCTTCCAGGTAGGAAGGTTGTTCACCACGCGAAGTGCTTCTTTATCCAGTGAAGGGTCAACTCCCCTTGCAATTTGGGCGTTGGTAACTCTACCATCTTTACCCACAACAAAAGTTACATAAACTTTTCCCTGAATACCATTTTCCTGAGCAATTACAGGATATTTAATGGCGTTGGCAATAAATTTACGAAGAGCGAGGTCTCCACCAGGGAACTCAGGCATATCTTCTACAATAAAGAAAACCTGTGCTTCTTCTTCCTCTTCTTCTTCTTGAGTTTCGATAACAGGAGCAACTTCGATTACTGTTTCATCATCAGCTTCTGTATCCTCAATTTGTAATTCATCTTCAATTTCCACATCATCGTCAACAATGTTTAACACCTCAATTACTTTTGGTGGTGGAGGTGGTGGAGGTGGTTTCACCTCTTGTTCACGAGTGATAGGAATAATTTCTTCTTCCACTTCTGCTGTTTGAATCGTACCTAACGACTCAGCCTTGCTAGGTTTGGTAGTCCATTCAAAAGCCAGAAGCGTAACTCCTAAAGCAACTACTAAACCGATCAAGAATAAGGTATTCTTTTTGCCCTCGAGATCGACTTTTGGCGTTTTTTTAAGTTCCATACTACTTATTATTATTTGTTTTATTCGATTTTACCCCTTAAAACGGGGCTTAAAGATAAAAAATAATATTCACATGCAAGATAAATCTTAACTGATTTAAAAATTCTATCGCAGTTCAAATTTTACAGGCACAAAATATCTTACTTTAACAGCTTTTCCCCCTTGTCGTCCAGGCTTCCATTTTGGCATACCTCTGACAACGCGTAAGGCCTCATTATCAATCGAGGAGTCAACTCCTCTTACTATATTCACATCAAATATATTACCCGACTCATCCACCACAAAACTAACATAAACTCTACCCTGAATTCCGTTTTCCTGAGCAATTACCGGGTACTTTACATTATTTGCCAGATAATTTAACAGAGCCTGTTCTCCTCCCGGAAATTCGGGCATAATTTCAGGTAAAAGAATAATTTCATCTTCATCATCGGGATCTGTTTCCCGCGGTTTAAAAACCAAATTATCAAGATCAATTCCCACAAGATCAACGGGATCAGTACTAAAATCATCGAAATTATCATCAACCAATTTATCATCTTCAACAATGGTAAAATTCGGGACCTTCACCATTGGTTTTGGTGGCTTCGGTTGTTCAGCCGTTGTTGGCGGAATAAACAAATCGTCTTCGAAAGTTATATTTCCCTGCACAAACTCAGGAATTGCCTCCTGTTCAGTAGTTTTCCATTCAAAGGCAAGGAGAACCACCCCAAGAGCAATTACTAATCCGATTAAAAAAAAGGTGGATCTTTTGTTTTCCAGATTTGCTTTCTCGCTTTTTTTAGCTTTCATCATGGCTTTAAGTTTTAATAGGTTAATCAATAAATGAAAGAACGCCGGCTTCTGGTTGTTTTCTGCAGTGTTTTTACAACAACAAAAACTTTACCACAATTTTATTTTAAGTGCATTTTAGAAAAAGAAAAAATAATTTTTATATTTGCGCTCACATTTTGGGGGATTAGCTCAGTTGGCTAGAGCGTTTGACTGGCAGTCAAGAGGTCACCGGTTCGACTCCGGTATTCTCCACGAACAATATCAAGGAGTTACGAAACACATCGTAGCTCCTTTTTCTTTTACTGTGTACTTTTACTGTGTACTTTGGCATTTTTATAAGTCTAATTTGGAAACACAACAAAGCGGTATTTGCTCCTATCTTTACTTATGAACTCTGCAATCTTTGTTTGGTCATTATAATGCTTATCTGTGACTCTATAGTTCGCATGTTGCTTTAATTTTGGACCTTGCCTAAATGAGTAGATTTCGCTAGCAGTAATATAAGTACTTCGGAGGTGTTTTAGTCGGATATCATAATTCAGATTTAGTTTTTTCCAATAAAAGGTAAAGCTCTTGCTCGCTTGTGTCACCATAGCTTCTCGACTGGTACATTCGGGTGCAATTATGTATTCATTTGAACTGCGATAAAACTGTAATCCTAAATCAATAAGCAGAAATTCAAGTTCTTCAATAACTGGCACAAAGACATAATCCATATCGTTGGAAGTATATTGATTCTTCAATCTGTTTATTTTTAGATTTGGAGTTTGAATATAAATTGGTTTACCTCTTTCGAAATGAATCATATTCCATTTCATGTAAAATATCTCATCATCTCTTCTCCCCGTAAATGCTTTAAGTTTATATGCATCTTTTAACCAAGACCTGTACATATTCCTTTTTGTTGACTTACCTATCTTCATTACAGCATCAGTTGGCGTGATAATTTCCAATAGAGCATAAAAGTCTTCTCTTGTAACCGTTACATCTTTACCTTTTTCTGGTTTCAATTTTATCTCTTTGAAAGGATTCTCGATTTTGTACTTTTTCTCTTCTTTAAGATATTCAAAAAGTGCTCGCATAACTTTTACTCTATGGTTAAAAGTGTAATTCGCACCTGACTTTTCCGTCAAATAAGAGAAATATTTTCCCACATGATTACTATCTACATCTGTAACCTTAAACAGATTAGTATTTATCTTTTCTGCCTCAAGAAATTGTTTGTAAGTATTGAAGTGCGACCTCGTTGAGATAATATAGTCTTCAGAGTTCCTTTTTTTCATATGTTCTGGAACGTCAACATCAGCGAGAAAATCTATGTACATCCATATACAATCGATTACCAGTTGTGGTTTTGCCTGTTCCTTTAGAGTATTTTTTTGATACATACCATTTAGAACATCAGTTCTAAAGTCTATACATTCCTTAACTGCTTCTGAATAGGTTCTGGATTCAAGCTTTTTTGAATATCTCTTCTTTTGCGTTCCAGGAACTATTACAATGGCTCTGTAAGCCGTATTGCTAATAGGATGTCGGCATCCATTCTTTGGTTTCCAATCATTATGAATGGTTTTGTTACACTTAAAGCATCTAATTTCCAACCCCTTAAATGGCTTATATTCAAGTCTATTCATGGCCAAATTTTTTTGCAAATTTGCTTTTGGGCTTATATCTTGGTATACTATGAACCGACTGTGGTTCTATCTGTAGCTCCATTTTATACAACTCATTTTTTTTAGCAAATTCCAGAGCTTCTTCCCACCTATTCCCGTATTTTAGTTTAAAATCTCCTATTAATTGCTCATTGTTAACCCTGTCGTATTCATATCGGAATATGTAGCTTTTTGCCCTGTCTTTATGTATATTAATTTCATGCCTTTTACACCACGATTTAACCGAAGCACTAGTGTGATAATCCAATAGATAACCAAGCTCCTTCAATGGAATACGGTCAAATATTGGACTAGTGCTCCCAATTAAATCATATGTTAATTCAGCATTTTTCACTTATTATAATATTTGTAATTTTGGATTAAATATCCATTCCAATCTCTTCTGGCAGTTCAATTCCAACAACCTTTTTTATAGATTCTTTCCATTTTACTTTTGAATTATTTTTGAATTCTTCATAAAGTCTATAAATCCATTCATCTGATTGCCCTGCAATTAGTTCATCAGCTCTTTTCATAATTGTCTCATCATTGAATCCATTTTGGATTAACCGTTGTTTTAGCTTATTGGGTTTGCCAATCCAAACAGCATCTGTTATATACGGAAGAAGCTGTTTGACCAAATCTGATGTATTTAAATCAAGGGCAGGTTCTACCGATACGGAGGTTTGAAAGCCTTTATTAAAGGCATATTTAAGACAATCAAGCCGTTCTTGGTACGATGGAGCAAATGGTTCCCAAAATTTCAGTATTTTATTGTCCGATGAACCAATCGAAAAGCGAAAAAGTATTTGGTCTTTCCTCAATTCAAATCGTTGGCAGATAGTTGTTATTACATCTAAATGAGGTTTGGATACCAAAAGAACATCGCTATCGGATTCTAACAGCTTTTCAATTACGGGCAAACAATGTTTCAGATTTGAAGGAGTCAAATCATGCGTAGATGGGAACATAACTCTGTGGTTCCGCTTTTTAAATTGTTTAGGAAGCCTTTTTTTGTTTAGCTCTTCTATTTCCCAATTATTAATCGTTTTAAATTTTCTCTTAACTGCATTGGATTTCGCAAAGCAGTAGAGACACGAGTGCTTGCAACCCTTTATTCGATTTATCGTTTCCTTAACCCATTCATTAGTTCCCGTTAGGTTAGGTTTTTGTGCTATTTGTGTTCCAGCCAGAACTTCGTTTTTGTGCAAAGTACCCATCTGATGAGTCTTACTGTCTTGTTTTTTTGTCATCGTATTTATATGTTTTGTATTAGTAACAAAATATATTGGTATATATTGTTTTTAAAAAAATAGCCCAATTCACCCATTGGGATATTCTTCCTCGAACCTTTTAACAAGCTCATCAAAAATGAATATATTGTTAAAAAGGTCTTTATCTACTTGTTTTATCTCAATAACTGTTTTTTGTTTTTCTCTTTCTATTACCATGTCAAGTTGGATGCCCTTGCTTATCTCATATCCCCTGTGTACCGCAAAACCCATTCTATGAAATAAAAGTGCAACCTCTTCCTCTAGGCGTTCATGCTTTTCGCCAACCAAACGATTAATCATCCTTTTTTTCTGTCCTTTGCCATCCACCCAATGGGCACGAGCAAACTCATAGTCCCTTTCATCACCGCTTTGTCTTTTATGTTTCTGTATTACAGGTTTCCATTGCGGTCCCAACATTAAGCTTCGTCTTTCTATTTTTATCATCAGGTCATTTAGCTTGTTGTAGGTTTCAAGCGGTGTATTTTCATCACATTGGCTGTACATGTACATTTCATAAAGTTCAATCCTATCTCTTTCATATTCCTGAAAATGTTTATCCCATATTTGTTGGAAGACATCATATTCAGATTTATAATACTTATTGTACAATTGAGCATCTTGTAGAATCCGTGGACCATATTCTTCAACCAGTTCAAGTGGTAGCATTCTTAAATTATGTTTGAATTTATTTTCGCTGATATGGTCCAGTTTTAAAAATTTAACCACGGGGTCGTTGAACCTGAAAAGAGATTTTTTCGATTCTAACATGTTAACAACGTAGTCTTTTATATTTAGTAATAGCAAAGGCACCATGAGCTTAAATTTGTAATTCTTGGACAAAGATACAAAAAATATTTAAATATACCAAATTATATTGGCGATATATTGAAAATAAATTATTAGTTACTTGTTTTTCTCAATAATTTTATGTATAATTTACATATATCCAGCGTGTGGCAGAGATATAAAGATATTTAAAGGCCTCCTCCTGACCTGCCACACCAGGGAAGAGCTAGGAGGCACTTTTTTATAAATGGGTAGAAAATATTTTAACACCACCAAATACAACAAAGCACTACATGATGACAAACATCCATTTTTAGTTGTATCAAACGAATTAATTAAAGACCGAAGACTAACTGATGAAGAACTGGGTTTGATGATACGGATTTTAAACAATTCTGATGGCTACGTATTTAACTCTACATACTTTCAGAAACATGTTTCTTCTCAGGGTGAGAATAGATATTACAAGTCATTAAAACATCTACAGGAACTAGGTTATATCGTCAAAATACCTAAACAAGGAGGAATCGATTGGATAATTAATGAAGTACCTATTGCTGATATCAATGATATGTCCACAGATGCCAATGATGGTTCCAGGTTGGAGGATGGTGATTCCACCTTTCCTGAAGCTACGAATTCAGAAATTGCTACAGGTAAATCCACGACTGGTGAAATCACGATTCTTGAAAATGAGGTACTAAATAATATAAATAGAATTAGTAATAATGAAATAAATAATAATAGAAGTATTAATGAAGAATATAATACTAATGAAATTCATATTAATGAATTGGATGGTGGTTTTCTTAATTCCTCTGATTTTAGAAATAAAATTGAAAATACCTTATCCAATTTAAAAATTGGTACTTGTAATGTTCTGAAGGAGTTTAATAAAATATACCAATTTGAAGAAGAATTACTTTCAAAACTACCTACCAATATTATAGGAAAAGATATTGTAGATTATTCTGAAATTGAAAAGTATGTCGATAGAATTAATAATATATGGAATAGCTCCAACACAACTAAATTTGAAGAATTATCGAATACATTAACAGATTTAACCAATTTGTTTGCAATCCGATTTGACACTGAATCATTTATTAAGTTCTCAGAGGGGAACTATGAGGTTATACCTCAAGACTTACTAACAGAAAATAATTTGTTACTCTTCCAACTATATCTATACCTAGATTTTTTCATGTACGATAATGGAAATGAAATAAAAGATTTTGGTAGTAATTCTAACAAATTTGTTGAAAATGAAGATACAAAGCAGGAATCACACCTCAATACAACTAAGATTATAGATAAAAGAACCAAGAACCCAGTAATTCAATATTCGAGTGAGAGTATCATTCCACAGGAAAAGTATGATTACTTCAACGACCTTATAAATAAAAATAAGGCATTAGAAAAAAAAGAACGGAATAAAGGTTTATTCGAAATATTAAAGGAATTTCAGCATTATTTTATTGAGGTTTTTGGTACTGATATTTGGAAGTTGATTACGCAAGATAAAACCGTCCAAATTAGACTGGTCAAGGATGCTGGGTACTCATGGAAAACAATCTATCTATACCAAAATACCAAAGATTTATATCAACAGTTGGTAAATAAGGAAATTTCAGAGGAAACTCTTTTTTAAGGAGCTACAACCTAAGGAAAAAGAAACCGATAAGATGTTGAAGATAATAGGTGAGGAAGATGCTTATGGTTGTTTTTGGGGTTAAATTTTAGTGCTGTTATCCCATTTAGTGCCATGCCAATCGGTTATATAGCCATTGGTTTTACAGAAAGGACAAACCCAATAAATCTCATCGGGATTATCAGTAATATATGCCACTATCAAGCCCTCACAGCCCTTTTCAATGCATCTAATGGTTGGTTTGGCATCATAATCACCCGTTGTAGCATCATCAATTAACGGGGCTATAAAATTTGCAAGTTCTCTTGCTTCTTTGGGCATATCTGTTGGGATATTCCCGTCTTCATCCAGAAAATGTTGAAATTTGGTTATACGCATTGTTAAAATATTGTGGCTCGAATTTAAAGGATTTAAAACTTTCTAAGGGTTAATAACATGGAAATTAGTAACTAAAGTTTCTTCTTATCGGTACATATATCATCGTAATTTTAAAAATTAAAATTATATTTACTCCTGATATGGGGTTCACCCATATCGTGTGTTTGGGGGTTAACATTAGTAAAAAGAGTCATTGTTGAATGGCTCTTTTCTCTATAAAGGATTCAGAAAACTAATTTCTATATTACCGAGATTTATCCCCAAAAAGTATAAATTATTTTTTCTTTCTTTACTTGTTCAATAGCTAAATACACATCTATGATTTCAGGCGATAGTTTTCACTTTATTGAATGTCTAAAGCTTTTAATTGTTTCTCACCACAATAAGATGCAACGACAGAATGTTGAAAACCTACTTAAAGAATTCGACACCAATCCATTTTTTGACCAGGCAGACAAGGTTCTTATCGACATGAGGAAAGCAGACATAAAGGTTGATTCAGATGAAATAAAAGCAACAAGTTCATTGGTCTATGCAAAGCTCAAAGATAAAAATATTGACAAGCTTGCCATTTTAATCGATGCACCACAGATTAATAAGGTAGTGGAATACGTTAAAGCCTACCAACAGTCATCCAAGTATCAAGTTTTCGCCAACCTTGAAAGTGCAATGCACTGGCTAAAGATACCTGCTGAACGAAAGGAACAGATTGAGGTTAAGCTAACTTATCTTACCAAATCTTAACTATCAAGTTCAGACTAATTGTGGTTTTGTGCGTTTAAAAGCTTCCTTTTCCATCGATTTGTCGATATTATTTTGTCGTATTATGCAGATATACCTTTTATAACTTTATAAATCGCTCAAAATTAAGTAAGGGAGTGATATTGTGTTGATTGTGAAATGTAAAATTAGATTTGGTAGTTTGTGGCAGGAAGCCTGGAATCTGACCCCTTCATCAATTTCAGCTATTATTTTTTTGTCGTAACAGGAAGACTTAATCGCTATAAGAAATTGTCAGTTATCCTTTTTCCCATGAATCCAAGATTTCATGAATAACCTGTACAATTTCTTGTTGAGATTCAACCTTCTCAATAATTTTAGATTTGTTGGTTCCATAAAAGAATGGAACATCGATTACCTGAATTTCGGGATTGGATTGTTTGGCAAGTTTTGTGATTTCATCTCTAAATGCATCATATCTCTTATCTTTTTCCAAACCTGACATCATTATAAGCCTGGTTCTTTTTATTAAATCATTATTGAATATCTTTTTTGCCTGAAGCTTGAATTCTTCATTAGTATTATTGCGGAGCTTCCCTTTGGCGACTATTGCATTAGGTATGGCTTTATTCAAAGCATCCGCATATATAATAGGCGAGCAGCCTTTCTGATTGACCTCATGTTTTAGTTGGTAAGCTTCCTTATTATTATCAAAATGGGCAATCACCCCATGAGAGATATTCCAAAAACTACATCTTGTAACGACCCTTTTTTCTTGGACCTTATCCATATTCTCTATTTCCTTAAAGTAATATGGTTGAATTCGGTCACCAATTTCACCAACATTGCTTGGTTCCCTTCCAATGCAGAGAATTAATGAATGTTCTTTGTCGATAGTTTTATTATTATACTGAATCAAAGGGTGTTTCCCGTCACTCATATTAGACTTAGTTTTAATTAAGGTATTTGTTTTTGCTATTGAAATGTATTATACACATAATTTGTGATTTGTTCATTTTTTAGGGAACAAATTCAATCAAACGCAAAATATTTATTAAAGCAATCTAGCTTTATTTTACTTTATATCCGAGAAAAATTCAGACAAAGGTACATTCAATGCTTTGAGAACCTTCAACAAAGACTCCATGTTATAATTCTCACCTCGCTCTATTCTAGCCAAGGTCACCTTATTAATCTTGTGGGTGAAGGCAAACACCTCATAGTTATCGAAATCGGGATTTTTTTTTCGGAGCATCCTAATTTTTTCACCGATTGTAACCAAAACTGGATTCTTTTCTTTTTCTGCCATGTTAGGTCTATTTGTGAAACAAATTTAATGAAAGATAAAATTAAATTGTACATATTATATTATGTATTTAAATTTTGCTGCTATATTTGTCAATACATAATATAATATGTATGGAAAAGGAATTTTATTTATTGATACCAACTTATAACGCTCCACGAATTCAGGACCGAGAATATATACTGGTGCTGAATAAAGGTGAAATCAGGAAACCTATCCTCATAACTCAGCGAAGAGATAAATTCGAAAAGCATTTGAAGTACTTCAAAAAATTTAGCTGGTCGTGAACGACAGAAAAATGTTCACTTCTAACCAATAGTGAATATTATTCACAGAAAGTCAATAGCGGCAAGGGTTTTAGAAGGGATTATAATAAAGCAAGAAAATGAAACATTCACTTTTTATTAAAAACATATAAAACTGAAATAAAATGAGCCTAAAATTTAGCAATACTACAGCCGACTACATGGAGTGGAATCAGGCGATGAACCTAATCAGAAATTTATATAACGATGGCAAATACATTTTTTCATTATACATTGCTATTTCGGTTTTTTGGGGACTACGGGTCTCCGATGTACTTAAATTAAAATTTGTGGATATACTGAACTTAGAAGAGATTACCATCACCGAACAAAAAACAGGAAAGAGTAGAGAAATTAAAATTAATGCTCAACTTAAACGCCACATTACCGATTGTTACACCCAAATTAAACCCAAGTCTTCTGATGAGTTCATTTTTGTAAGCCAAAAGGGAACTGTGTTCAGCATTCAACGGATTAACGTTATTTTAAAAGAAATTAAAACCAAATACAAGCTTAACGTAAAGAACTTCAGTTCTCATTCGCTACGGAAAACTTTTGGTCGTGAAGTATTCCTTCGTAGTGGTGCTAACGCTGAACTTGCTTTAATAAAATTGAGCCAGCTCTTCAACCATTCAAATCCTGCAATTACCAGACGATATTTAGGAATTGCAAAAGAAGAGCTACTTGAAACATACGACTTGTTGGGTTTTTAAATAATTAGATAGTGCGTAGGCAGACAAAATTCACTTCAGACTAGCCCAACTTCTTCTTTCACTGCATATTTCAAGTAATCATACAAACAAATCAGCTTTTTAAAGTGGGTATTTTGGTAAACTTCTTCATGCCAGTTGTTTATCAAAAAACTTCTCAAATCAGAAATTAAAATGTTTTCCTTTTTAAGAAGTGGAATATAGTATATCGTATGAGCTAAATCATGCAACTGGTTTATGGATTTTATTGAAGGATGGTTCTTTTGAATTTGTATTTTCTTTTTAGAATACGTTTTGGATGGATAAAAACGTTCTACATTTACTTCACTAACAAAATCCTGGAGTTTTTTACTGACAACAACTGTTTTCTTGATTTTTCCATTCTTTGTTAGATAGTCCGCTTTTCTTAAATATTTAAATACGGGAAAGTATTTACCTCCTTTTAAGAGGTTTGGTATAACTGTTTCAACAACTGCTGTGGAATTTAGATTTTTATCATCAAAGACCAAGTCATGCAAAAGTTCTCTTGCTCCAACCCCTTTGTAACCATACATCGACAATTGGTTTTTAATTCCAACTCCAAAATAGTATTCTATACTTTCTGCATCTTCAGGTTTCGTAATATTCTCGCTCACAAGTATTTTTTCTGTTGGCTCGTTTGTTTTTACAAATTCATATACCATGCCCTTCATACGTCTAAGAACTTTTACAGGCAATCTTTTTTTTAAGCTTCCAAGAACTTCGTAGAGGGGTGTAAAAGATTTTAATTTAATTTCCTTAATTGGCAAAGGTATTCTTCTGTCTGTTAGCAAAATAGAGGAATCTGCAATTCTTGGTTCTGAATCATCCTTAATTCGCTTGATAAAAACTAATCTATCTTTCAGCTTATCAATATTCTCATTGTTCAGGCAATTAACAATGGAAGTTAAAATTTCTATGACATTTGAGTCATGCATGGAATATCCCAAAAATATTATGGGATGCTCGACAAAAATTGTTAATAGCTTTGCCGCTAAGTATGGATTTTGCGTTTCAAATGACTTATAGTCCTCACTTGTAAGAATCAAGCTGTTGGGATTTGAAACACAGCCATGAATTTTATATATCTCACCAATATTTAAGGAGTCAGCAAATAACAATTCGGACTGACCAATATATTTTATAAAGTCGGGAAAAACAGATTCTAGAAAATTATCCCAGTTGGTGGTTATAATCCCATCTACATTAACCTGCTTAAAAGCTTCAATTTCTTCGAGAAAATCGGGATTGCTAGTAATACTTTTACTTTCGATGTATTTAGAAATTTCGTATTTAAGAGGCGCTTGCTCAGACTTCGCTGCTTCAAATCTAAACTCCTCTCTACTATTCTTAAATTTTTCTTCAGTCCACCATCTTTCATGTAATTCTTTTGCAATTAATGAAGCGATTTTGGCATTATCCGAATTCGTTTTAGATTGGTAATATTCATACGGTCTAATCCCATTGATTTCATGAATGGTTTTTGCCAACAGTTCGCCCCACGTTTCAAGGTTAATGTATCTACGTGAGAATCCAGAGCCTACAAACAAAAAAGGTGCTGTATTGAATTTTTGAAAATGTTTTATTAAATCTTCTTTTAGTTCCTGCATATTAAGTGGTTAAATTGATTATAAATTTGATTCTTAGTTAGCCAGACAATTTTTTATTCTGGTTTATCCTTGTGTTTATTCATTTCTTCGAGAATTAAATCTATTTTGCTTTTCATTTCTTCTTGGAAGTTTTCAAAATCATTATCAAGGTCATGCAAAACGGAATTTGCTGAGTCAACTTTAGTATTTAACTCTACGAGTTCATTTTTTACTTCAATATGCTCAACCTTAATTTCTTCCAGCTCTTTAGATTGAACTTTCAAAGTCTCTTCCCCATGTTTCAATTTAGGAACAACCTCTTGCAATGTTCTTTCGTTTTCATCTATTTTTTTATCAGTATGGCTGCTGGAATAGATAGTATAAGCAAGAATGAAAGTGGTAAAAATTAGAACGATGATAGTGTATGTTTTTTTACTAAGGCTAGGTAATTTTTCCATAATTAATGAATAAATCAGCCCATGTATATCTCCAGGTGAAACACCATCCATTTCTGCCTTATGAACAACATCGTTAAATTCCGTTATTAACTCGTGATGTTCCTCAAATGCTCTTTCTATTTCTTCTTCAGTTATTTCCTCAGGGTTAAAAGTACCGCCAAATTCTTCATAAACTTCCATACAGATTTGAAATCCATTGACTGAACTCATTTTTATTATGGCATCATTTAATGGAGCGTTTTGAAGATTAGCACTTGAAAATATCTTTTCCCATTTCGTTTGATGAAAAATTAAAGGTTGTAATTTTTGAGTGATTGATTGAAAAACACTTATCTGTGGACGGTATTGTTTCTCTAAGGCTTGAGCTATTGCTGTCATTTTAGAAGCTAAATCAGAAGAATATTTCAGTTGTGGCCCAACAGATTTTGTTAAATCCTTTACAATTGAATTATACTCTAACGTTATGTCTTTCACCATTGCCAAATTCTCTATAACTTCTTGCCTTGGCATTGCCAATCTTGCAATATCTGGATTGATAATGGTCCCTAAAATCTTGTTAATGTCGTTTACATTCATATCAAATTAGTTTTTCACAAACGTAACCTCACATCCCTTACACAATCGCTTCTCCTGCATGTATTCATTTATGTCGTACCAACCACCAGTTTTTTGCCAAATATCTAGTCCTCTACCCAAAACAATCTTCCAGCCGTTATCCATTTGGATAGAACGGTCATGGGCATTTTCGTCAAATTCGTAGCTGAATAAAACACCTATCGATTCCAATGAGTATTCCATTTGCTCGAAAGCATCTTTGGCATTTTCAATGTATTCTTCGTTGTTGGCAGTAATCAGATGTAGCTTCACTTCAGTCCCAGGTTCTTTCTTCTTGGCTATTAATTTGGCAAGCTCCATGAAGTTGCGTAACTGGTACGGTAAACGCACATAAGGGTCGATTACTTTTATATCGGTTGCCCCCAGCAAATATGCTCCAAAAAGATTGTCATAGCTTATACCCGATTGGTTATCTCTGATTATTTTTTGTCCTTCAGATAAAACTAACCGAACCGTTTCCCCATCGTGTTTGGGCTGGGATGATTTTATCTCTGACTCAGGTTGTTTTTCCTCTTTGGGACCATACTCAATCATTTCCAGGGTTTCGATGGAAACCTGTTCCCCCGTATTTTTCATGGTATAGCTGAAGTCAACTTCTTCAAAGGTTTCATCCATTTTTTGAAGCTGTTGTTTTACCCTTTTTCGGCTTTCAATGGCAAAATCGAGTAGCTCTTTTGCATCCTCTTCGGTCATTAATCCATGAGGGTAAATTACTTTGGCTAATCCAGCATAGGTTTTTGCTATCGATGTCTTATCCCTTGTTGTAATCGTATCCGACAGTTCAAAATAATTGGTGTATTCATGGGTTCTGTCTTCTTTCCGAAGCTCCTTTAAGACTTCAGCCAGATAATCCACTATAAACCCATAATCTTCGGTGAACATTTCGTTCCTGAGCTTCTGAACTTCCCACCCTGGAAGATAGGCATGAATCCTGTCCAAAAAAGCAGTATCGTAGTAATCCTTTGGAAGAGCCTCAAACAAATCGGAATGTTTAATCATGTATGGAACGGGGTGGTCGGTGTTTCCAACAAATACCATTGAAGCTGAAGCACCGTAGACTTCCGTTCCCCTTGAAAATGATTTGTTAGCCATGTAGTTTTTCATGATGTCAACCAAACCCCTGTCCGATTTTTTGGTTTTGCCAGCAAACTCATCATAGGCTACAATATCCCAATATCCAACCAAACCAATTTCGCCATTACTATTGTTTACAAAAAGTTTGGCTTTCGACACCTCACCACCAGAAATAAGGATTCCATGTGGAGACATTTCGCTGTATATATGCGATTTTCCAGTTCCTTTGGGACCTAATTCAATTAGGTTGTAGTTGTTCTCTACAAACGGGATTAAACGTGCCAATTGAAGCAGTTTAGAGCGCATTGTGAATTCATCAGGATTCAAGCCGATAGACTGCATTAAAACGTCAATCCATTCATCCTTCCCAAAATATTCCCGAATTGATTTATAGTCCTCTAAGTCGATGTTAGAAACCTGTATTGGCTTAATGCTTTCGATAATCCATGGAGTAGAATCCTTTTCATCGGTAGAAACATAAGCCAATGTAAGAATACACCAAACACCGCTGGATAAAAGTTTTGGGTGTTCACGGATTACTGCATCGGCAATTGGAATTCGATTTAAACCCAGGTTGGCAAATGAAGCTTCGTATTGGTCCTTTTTGTCGTTTAGCTTAACCGCAATTTTATCGATAATCCGATGCGAACCTTTTTCCCGAACTGTTGATTTTATCATTTGAGCTTCATCCCTATGGACAAAGTGTTTGGAAATAATGCTTTTAACCGTCTCAACTCCCTGAACAATCGTTTCTTCATCATCGGTGGCACAGTATTGCCCCAGCAAATATTCCAATACATAAGTTGGGACAATGGCATTCCCCTTAACCAATTTGGTTAAATCTTTTCGTACAACCTTTCCCCCAAAATATTCGTTGAGTTTTCTATCCAGTTCTTTCATAGGCTAAAATTCGTCAAAGTCGTTAGTAAATGAAATATTCAAAGTATATAGGTACTCTTTGTATTCTCTCCATTTGGTAGTGCCTTCCACAGGTTCTTCCAACACCAGCTTCACACGCTGATTTTTATATTTCCCGCTGGCTTTACTCAACAACTGGAAACGATGTTTTACTTCCCGTTGTCTTTCGCTACCTTCTTCTATATCGAAGTTATACCTGAATTGGTCGCTGAGTATTTCACCATCATCAGCATAAATGGTGGCACGTATGGTTCGTGGCAAAACCTGTTCGCTTACTAAACCTTGTTGAATAAAAGAAACAGCCAGGATGTTCGTAGTAATTTTATCGGTTGATTTTATGATGTCAATTTCAACATTGGTGGTGGTGTCTTGTCGCTTTTTGGTGACCTTAACCAAAGGAACTACAATTTCCTGTAACGAAGCTCCACCATGAATGAAACGGGAGCCAGCTCCTTTAACCCGTAATCGGTTTATTGATTTTGGCACCAGTACATCGACATCCGTTTTTATATTCAGTTCAGATGCTTTAAACAACCTGGTAGTATCATCGTTGGTTAGATTTTTGCCAATTACAAATCTTCGATTGTCCTTCCACAATTCGCCTTTGTGTTTCGATTCACTAAAATCGCTTTCCGCCAATGGTTCGTGCTGGTAGATAAAACCATGGTCGGATGTTATCATCATGTTGTTGCCATTCACATTGGCAATCTTTTTCATTAAGGTTAGCAAGAAATCCAATTCAACTTCAACCGCTTCAAACACTTTTTCTTCGGTGGCTTTGTCATCACCTGTTTTATCAATGCGGTTATGGTAGATGTAGATTAAATCGTGCTTTTTAACAAATTCACGGCCTTCCTTATTGGAGTTCATCTTCATAAAGTCTTCAGCCTTAATTGCAGTTGCCCGAACACCCGAATTGGCAGCCAATATTTTTGCACGTCCTAAGGTGCCAGAGCTTGACATACCATCGATGGAAATGGAATCAGAGCCTTCCTGAAATGCTATTTCTTTATGTGGGAGTAAGGATGCCATACCCAGTTGTGTATAAGATGGGAGACTGGCAACCATATGACCAATGGAAGATTCATATCGGTTTTCGGATTGTAAACGTCTGCTTAACTCCACTCCACATTCGTAGCGGAATGCATCGGTTATAATCACAAATAATCGGTTCTTTTTATCGGTAAAAGGTTTTACATGTTGTCTGAAAAAACGTTGCTGACTGGTAGCCCCAAAGGTTGGCCACGACTCCAATTCGTTTATGTTTTTTTGCCAGTTATTGTTGTAGTTCAACAACCAGTCGTTGGAATAAACTTTCTCTATTTTTTCGTATAGCTGTGCTAAAATTCTGTTTTGGTTCGACTGTCGATAATAATAAATGAACTTTCGGTAAGCCAAGTCGATTGCATAAAGTTTGGATGCGTAGTTTTCAACTCCTTCGTTAAAGCTATCGTATTTGGTGCCAGCATTTTTACGAACCAATTGAATCAACATAGCTCCTTGTTCAAGGCTCTGATAGAAGTTTTCGGAATAGGAATACCAAAACTTATTCTCCCGTAGTTTAACCATCTGAACCAGCTTCTCATACGAAATCACTTCATTGGCAACCAATCCAACGAGGTCGTAAACTATCTTCTGGTCAACTACTTTAAACAAGTCATCGTTAATGATATCATCCAAAACAGCATCATTTAACTTGTTTTCAATTTCCAGGTCATGAGCTATTTTTTCCGATATGAGACCAAAACTTTCACGGTACTGGATAGTATCTTTCCATAGTGCAAGCAACAACCTTGATTCTTTATTTAAACCAGATGTACAACCCAATGCGAAGTTGGTATTAAACACCTCCAACAAAAAATCGTAAATGCCTGGTGTTTCGTTCTGGTAATTGTATTGGTATTTAATTTTACCCCAGTAATATTTAGTGAGGTTGTATCGGTCAAGGTCTTTGTCTATACGTTCATTTCCATCGATAAATGCTGTACCATGGGCATGTATAAAAGTGATTAGGTTTACATAGTCGGTACTAAAAGTAACTGCCAACATTTTTCCTCTGATGTCTTCATGTTCATCGCCTTCACCCAGCAAGTCTTTTAATTTTAACCTTCGTTCCTTTGCTTCAAAAAATTGCAGGTGTTCGGTAACCAGTTCTTTTAAATGGTAACCCAATCCTATTTCCTGAAGGTGCAAAGCTTCTTTGTTAGTGTGGAACACGTGATGTGCCAGTTCCATATCCAGCAACCAGTTGTCTTCGTTTAGAGGTTTTGGTATTGTAAAATACAACAGGAATTTCGACTTAGGTTTTTGCTTGTTAATGATGTATTTCACTTCAAACTCGTTGCCATCAACATGAACTTTTTCAACACCATCAATGGTCAGTTCCTCGTACTGCTCTGTGAGTTCCTGTTTTTCATCGTACCAGAAAATTATACGGTGATTTTCAAAACGTTTTATTAATGCCTCTTGTATTTTGCTCATTTATTTTATCGTAGAAATTTGAATCTGATTCTTATTTATAAACAGCAGCAACCCGTCCTAATTTGTATTTGTTTTGTGCATTATTAAGGTGAGAGTACGCTGTAAAAAAATCATTAGAATTAATACTAAAAAACTCTACATATTTAACACCACTAATTATATCCTGTGCAAAACTTCCTTTATCTGTTGTATATAAAATGCCCACCTTTGGCATCGTCTCTAAAGCTTCATCTAAATCTATTTTTGTTTTGCATAAAAAGTTAAATCTATCAGACGGATGGTTAAGATTTAGCCAATTAGCCATTTCTCTCTCTGCAAAGGAATGAATAGCTTTCTCCGCTTCTTTTTCTTTTAATTGTTGTTGTCTTTTCTGTTCCCATTCTTTCCGTTGTTGTTCTATTTCCTTTTGCAACTTTTCCTGTTTAAGTCTTTCCTCTTCTCTTTCTTTTTGCCGTTTACGTTGCTCAGCCTGTTCAACTCTTTCCATTACCCTGTTGTGTATTTGAACACGCTCATAATTTTCAACATCTCTTTTAACATCTCGTCTGAATTTAAAAATTGAAAAAATTCCAAAAGCGACTAATCCTATTATTATTAAAGCTTTTTCCATAATTGTAGCTCTATCTTTATCGTATTTCCTCCACATCAATCCAATCAAATTCCCGAACCTTCTTTTTGGTCTTTTTATCATTCAGCCCAGGTACAGGTTTAATCGCATTACCAAACTTGTTGTAGTTCACCAAAACACCATCATCCAAATCGATGGCAATACGTTCTGTTGCCAATGGGTATAAAATGTCTCTTTCATATTCCTGAAGCTCCAATAATACCAGCTTTAGCTTATCTTTTTCTTTTGATGCTTTGGTTTGTTCGGCTGAAGAACCTGTTACAATCACATGGTCTAAGTGTTCCATGTGGGTGTTCAGTTTTTCCTTGTACTCCTTCAGGTAACCGTTTAGTATTTGGTTCAGCGTATCGGGTGTGTAACGGTGCATATAAATTAGCACGTTAAACGAAGCTTTTGGTGAAGAGAACATCCAGTAAATGGGGCGTTTTTTGTAACGCTTAATGTGGTCGGTGTAAAAGTCCTTCATAAAGTATTTGCGAATGTCTTTACCCAAACACTCTTCCACAAAGGCAAGGTTTTTATCAAAGTTTTCTTTTCCAAAACTTACCTTTAAGAATTCGTAAAAACGCCCTGTAATATCGTCTTCAAACCAATCTGCATCCAATATTGGGATGATGTTGTCATCGTCTGGAAGAAATCCCCCTTTAGTTCCCCCTTTTTCTAAGTGGGATAAAGAACCGTACACATTTTGAAGGTAATCTTCCAATGTTTCGCCCTGGTTGGCAAGGATTAATCCCTCTTTATCCAGGGAATAACGCCCAAACATACAACCCACAGCATAGCTCATAAACTGGGCAAATACCTCTTTGGCATTAAACACCAACTCACCATTTTGTATACTGGTTTCTTCTTTTAAAATGGTAATGTCTTCCAACGGTACATCGGGAGTTAACTCTTCCTGCAATCCGTAAATTTCAATAAACTGACGATTTAATTCTTCTTCGTTTTTGTGGAGTTGGAAGAATTTGTTTTTCCAATAGCGTTGGTAAAGGTCGTAGGATTCTTCGAGGTTTTGACCATTGATTCGAATTAGTTCGTTTTTGAGAAAATCCCAAGAGGTTTCACGTATGTTCCATTCCTTTTCAGATAATTCAATAACTGAAGAAATGATTGAAGCAATTTCACTTTTAAAGGTATTATCAACGTCCAACAATGGTAGCTGAGAAATATCATAAACATGATAATTCAAAGTTGGGTTAATAAAACCTAAGATAGTTCTAGCAATCTTTGAATTAGAGTATGCCAGCAAATAGTATCTTTCTTCTTTGGAAGGTACTATCCAAATGGGGCTTGCGTCTCCAGCAAGTGTTCCAATCTCACATAGCTTAAAACTGATTTTGGAACTTGTAATTCTGGACCATGTTAGACCCTCTTTAAAGTATATCTCTGGATTTCTTAGTCTACAATCATGTGATTTTGTCAATAAATTATAACCTTTATTTTCAAAATCAATCACATACTCCAAATTTCCAAACCATTTCCTAAAACTTCCTCCTTTATTAAATGCAAACCATTTTTTAGTGCTATAATCCAGTTCCTTATGATTGGTTAAATCCTTTTCGCTCTTTGCTCTGGCTATTTCATACCATAGTCTTAAAAAAATTGAGTCTTTGCTTGTCCTTATACCAGCAGAGACTTTAAATGAATCTACAACTTTAGGGTTTTTAAATGAACTTATAAAGTTAATACTAGCCCAATATCCAATTGGAGTTCCAGGAATATTCTTAAAATCCGATTGATTTGCATTATAAAACCATCCGCATGAAGGATTTTGTATTGCTTCCAACGTTTTCGGTGCTTGATTTGCACTTCCTTTAAAATCGCTCAACCGAATGTAACTTCCTTTTGTATTATTCAAGTTATTGTTTCTTAAAGTAAAAGTGCAAATAGGAACAGTTGCTCCATCAAATCCAGAATACTCTAATTGAATTAGATTATTTATAAAATGGTTATTAATAATAATTTCCCTTAATTTCTCATAACTCGAAATAAACATCCAAACAAAAGGAGTCATATAACCAGTTAATCCATCCTTGTTGCAGAGTTCTAAACACCTTAGAATAAAAGTTGAAAATAGGTCAGATTTTGTTTCAGGATAGGATGTTTCAACATATTGTTTAAGTGTTCCTTCCATTCGAGAAGAACTGATGTATGGTGGATTGGTAACCACAACATCATATCGTTGCCCCAGAAGTCGATACAGCTTTTTTAGTCCCTTTTGTCTATCGCCAAACAGAGAAGATTCATCAACTTCCAAATCATTAACTTCATTAGGTTCAACTTTTATTAATGAACCAATTGAACTTGCATTTTCAAATTTTTTATCAAATTCATAATCCTGATAAAAAGAAATATTTGGTTGAATATTTTTTCGTTCAACGGTACGTAAAAACCTACGATGTTTTTCCCGACCTTTCATGAGCAATACAAATGAAGCAAGTTGAGCGGCCCTTTCGTCAATATCAACCCCAAACAGATTCTTTGTGATAATTAGTTCTGGAATTTCGGTGGGGTTGTAACCTTGTTCTTCATAAATTTTATAAAAAACATCAAAAGCGTAAGAAAGTATATGTCCTGAACCTGCACAGGGTTCAAAGAATTTAACTTCCTCTATACTTTTTGTTTCTCTTTGCTCTAATTGTTCTTTATAAGCAGGTTTAATGTAAAATTCTAATGAAGAAGTAACATTCGTTTCAGGATTGATTTCTGACCATAACTGCCCCAGCGTGTTGTCCACCATATACTGCACAATCCACTTTGGTGTAAATAATTGGGATGCTGGTGCAAGTTCATTTTTGTCGTATCTTTTTTTCGAACTAATCAAATCTTCATTTAGTTCAGATATGTAAAACTGATACAACCATCCAATTACTTCCACCTCCTGGCAATCTTCGGTGGTCATTCCGTCCCTTATATCCTGTACAATTGAGAATTCAGAGATTAAATCATCAGGCATTAACAATTCGGTGTAATCGTTTATGCGTTCAAACAAAAACGGGAATACCTTATGCAAATGATTACATGCACCAATTAACAGCTCTTTGTAGGCTTCGTTTTGTGGATTGGAGCTGGGGACTTTGCCATCCAATAAATCGTAAATATGCTGTGCCTTTACGGGTAGGTCATCGGGTATATGTCCTTGTTTGGCTTCGTCTAACAGTTCGGGCAAGGTGTAACCTTCTTTGGGAGTGATTACCCGCACCCCAATGGGCTGAAAGTCGTTGGCATCCATAAAACGCAATGCCATTAAACGGTTAAACCAGGTATAGGCAACCTTGTCAATCACCTGTTGTTTGCTGGTGCTGTTTATGGCTTCCTGTAGCTTTTTTAACTGTTCGGTTTTTTCACGCAATTCGGCAGAGTCGGTATTGATAACCAGTTCGAGTTTAGCCCCAACTTGTTCTATTAGTTTTCTTCGGGCTGTTTGTGCAAAGCGTTTAAGTAGGTTGGTGTTCATATATTAGTATCGAGATTTTTAGTAATTAGTATTGAGATTAAGATTGCACCCTTCGACTGCGCTTAGGGTGACAGGTTGTTTGTCCTTCCAGAGTCTCTCTTATATTTTTTAGTTTTATTTAAAGTATCAGTTATTGTATCGTTTATAGTATCAGTTCTGCTTTTTACAGTATCATTATTCCTTTATTTGCCAATGTCCTCCGAATGTTGAAGCTCCTGAACGTTCAATTATGTTATGGTCTTTCAATTTTTTAATGTATTTCTTCACCATTCGTTCACTTACTCCAATAACCTCACCTGCTTCTTTGGCTGTAATTCCCCTATTAAAAATCACCAACAATAAAAACATCAGGGTTCTGTTCCCTAAGAGTTCCCTAAGAGTTCCCAAACTGTTCCCAAAGAGTTCATGAACCCTTTCGGGTATGATTCTATTTTTGTCGATGATATAATTTTTAAAGTTCTCATATTCGGTGTCTAACAAGGCAAAAATTAAATCTATATCGATTGGTTTGTTCCCGAACTCCTTCCGTATTCGTTCCGACATCTTTCCGTAATTGTTCCCTACTTCTTCCTTATTTTTTGGACTATCTGGTTTTTGAACTTCCTCCAATTCGAACTTTACAATTACCGAATCGAAATCGACATCGAAAACGGGTTGAGTATTGTTGTATGCCTTCCAGTTGAATTCAATATTGTCGAGACCGTAACCTGCATTTTCAGCTAACTTCACCACCCTGAACAATTTGGTGATTATTGGATTGCGGGGCAGGGAAATATCTTTTCCTTTTAGCTCTTCAATGGGTTTTGGCATACCACCTGGATTGTAAAATTCAATGTGGTTGGTAAAAATTCGGATACGTGGACAAGCTGGCGAAAAGTGGTCGGAATGCATCAACATGTTTACCAATGCTTCACGTAAGGCATCGAAACCAGGTGATACATCGGTGGCAAAACCTTCGCTACCCATTTTAAACTCCACATCCACTTTCGATTTTAAACGGGCTATACATTCAAAATAGTACTCCCATAAATTCTCGTATTCATCTAAACGAAAGGTGTAGCGTACTTTTGTGTCGGTGTACGATGTGCCAGGTATTTCCAGTAAATCGATTCTGAAATCGGGGAAAAAACGTTCAATGGTATCACGTTTTCCCAGAAACAACAAACCACCCAAAGTACATTGCTCACCGTCCATTATGCGAAGCTTTTGCAGGAAATCTGTTTCACCATATCGGTTGTAGCTAACCGTAGGATTGAAACGGCTCATGTAATCACGGTAACGTGAAAGCGAGGTATCGTTAATATCTGCACGGCTTGTACCTGAGGCAATTTCCGAGGTTTTTGTACCAAAGGTCTGGTCACGGTACATGGAATCTATTTCCTCTTTGGTGGCTCTGTGGTCGGAGCTTCCTCTACGAATAAAAGTATTGGCAGGGCTGTTGTAATAAACAGGTTTGTTTTTGGAAACAGGAATGTAAAATGCCAATACCGTATTTCCATCGATAGTGTGTTTTGCCTGTCGGGTTGGGACAAAAACATTAAACTTTCCACCACGGATGGTATTCAGGAAATCCTGTTCTATTTTTTCGGGATTGTTTACTCCCTGTATTTCAAACCTTTTACCCGTTTGTTTTACCCCAAAAATCAACCACCCTCCCGAAGTATTGGAAAAAGCACTTACTGTTTCCCAGGCATCTTTGGGTATTTCCCCCTTAGCAGATTTTACCTCAAAATCTTCCCATTCGAGGTCGGATAGTTTTAGTATGAGTTCGTCTTTGGTCATTTATAATTGAATCCTACGGTTGTTTCTAATGTGTTCTTTTAAGGCTTTTTTCAATGCTTCAACATATTCATCTACTTCCTCTTCCGTTTTTAATTCTGATTTTGGGAATACGGGTTTTACGTTGCTCCGTTTTATGTAGTGAATTATAGGCTCTGCCGCATTTTTACCACCCTCGTCTGGCTCCACTTTTGGAGGATTGGCCAATGCCACCATAGCGTTTAACTGCTTGGTGAATATATCATCGGTAGCTCTTCGTTTTATGTCTCGTATAACAGCAATGTATCTTGTTTTTTGCAGTTTCTCCAATTCATCTGCAATGGGTTTTATGATGGAGCTTTGTTGGTACTCGTTCAGTTTTGAAAAATCGTCTTTTGCTTTTAAATCGGCAATGGCATTCTCAATGGATTGGATTGCTTCCGTCTTCTCTGAAGTAATTTTTTCCTGAACCTTTCTCGATAAGGCATCTTTGCTTGCTTTTGCATCTTTAATCTTACTTCCCGTGTAAGGCTTATCGTCATCGATTAAGCCCTGCAACACCAACAACTCATTGCCTTCAACATAATCGAGATTGGAGGTATCGCCAGCCAGTAGACTTTTTATGTCGCTATATATTTTAAGCTGGTCGCCATTCATAAACGTTTTAATCGGGCTTAGCAGGTCTTCTTTCGTGTCCAGCAGTTCATCTTCAAACTCATCTAATTTTGTAAGGTAGTAGCTATAATCTTTGTTACACCAGCGATAAAGTTTGTCTCCAAAATCGCTTAGGTTATCTAAAAACGGGAACTCACGCCTTTGCATCAACAGTTTGTTCACCTCAATATGCATTTCCTTTAGTTTGTCTTTGAATGCGTTGGCAATGTCTTTACCTTCCTTAAATGCACAGCTTTCGTCAAAAGCATCGGAATAAGCCTGTTTTAATTGTTTGATAGCAGCAGGAGAAATCTCACCAGGAACCTCCAGTAAAGTATTTGCATAACCAGCACTATTCAACAAAGCGTTTAATACACTTTCATCTTCTAACAGGTTCGAATCCCTTTTTATTTCGAGCTTCCCACGTTTGTATATTTTAGCCGTAATCGTCCAAATGGCATTATTATACCAACCATAAGGCTTCTTGCTAAAATGGGTGCGTAAATCAGCCAGAGAGGTCCTGTCGGACTGTCTTTTTCTGCGATTTACCAGATTCACAATTTCCGATTCTGCTTCAGATATGGAGTTGGTATCTAATCCAAACAATTCGTTTTGTTTGCTCCTGATAGTTTGCTTTATGGTGTCTTCGCTATATTGTATATGTCCCAACATGCGTAAACTGGGATATACCATTTTTATTAAATCCTGAAATGCATTAACAACTCTGACTTTTCCATCGGCAGTTGCTCCCATTTCGTGCTTGCTCCCATTCATGTATACCGTTGCATTTGCAAGCGATTTATTTGCCATTAATACCAGGTTTCTTCTTCTTTCGGCATTTTGCTGGGCTTTGTCCTGGAGTATGGTTTTAAATTCGGGACGATTAGTGGTTGATTGGCTTTGACGGACATACTTATTTGTTTTTAAATACATCTTCAAATCCTTTATAAAAATGGCATCGGGAGCCAAAACCATTTTCATGCCAGAACTACCCATTGTTTGCGATTTCAGGTAGGTTTCGTTGGAATATTCAGAATAGTTTTCGGTAATTATTTCAATTTCCAGTTCCTTCTCTCTTCCTAAAACTGTTCCGTCAATTTTGCTGGTAAAATCGTAATCCTGTTTATTTTCGATGTACTTTATTTTGTTGTCCCGAATAATTTCATCGAAAAGGATTTCTTTTAACTGTTGAGTTATAGCCTGGTCATCGATATCGGTGCTTTTAATTTCGGTTTCAACATCCTTTTCATCATCTGTTAGGAATTCATAAAGGTCACCATTGCGCTGAACATAGTCCTGGTTTTCTAATGTGTTCAGAGCTTCTTTAATTTTCTGTTCATGTTTCTTCAAATCAACGTTTATGTCATCGATAAGTAATACGGAAACATTTCGTATTGTTGGTTTGAAGTTCTTAAAATATTTTACCAGGAATAACGCCTTTAACACTTTCACCGCAAAACGGTTATCCAACTGCTTTTCTGCAAGTATTATTGTACTTTGTATCTCTCCACGAAGTTCGTTTCTGATTCCTTCGAACATTAAATCGTAACTAACAAGTGTGTTGTTCTTGCGGTCTTCAATTTCCTTAACAACCTGCTGAAATACACCCAGCATGGAACGTTCACCTACCGAAGCATGTTTCCCCTGAAAAGCATTGTGGTTTGACAATGCACGTCTGCAACTTTGGAATAAATCGAACTGATAGGGAACGAAAGGATATTTGTTTCCAAAATCGGCATCACTTGCATAACCTTTAAACTGCACACCAGCTTCAGAAAACGACAATAGCGATTCCAGATGAACACTTTCTCTTTTATAGGTGTCAATCAGATTTTTCTGTGGTGCTTCTTTCTTTTTCAGTAACCTTTTTTCAATTACTTCATCAACGTTGGCAGAGGTTAAAGGTATCTTGATTTTAAATCGTGCCTGGATGCGTGAAAAGTCATTTTGCTGTTGCTTGTTCATATCACCAACAACCTTTTCCATGTCTTCCTGTGAGGTTACCAAAATCCATGAAGCTCCTTTGGTTCGGGTAGCCAATGTTTCGGCAATGGTCTGAAGATTCAGCATCAATTTTGTATTGTCGCTGATGTATTGCCCTACTTCATCAACAAAGAAATTCAGTCGAAATCCTGTTGGTTTTGATTGAATGTAGGCATGTACCCGTTCACAAAAATCTTCAATGGATTGTTTGTGCTTGTCTTCCAGGTCATCGATTATAGTTTCGTATTTCGAGGCATCATGACCGTTGAGTTCGCTTAATACTTCTGCAACATCATCGGTTACCAGCGGGTCGAAGTAGTCTTTTCGTGCCTCAATCCATGACTTGCCGTGTTTAGCCTCAAATTTACTTTTAAATGCATCGTATTTGCCCTGCTTGTCAACCCATGATTCGAACTCCGCAACGTGTGGTTGAAATCCGTAAAAACCCAAGTGGTCAAAGAATACCTTGTAAAATACCGAAAGAATGGCTTTAGCATCAGTTTTACTGGTTATCTGAGCCTGTTGGTCGATATTGAAAAGAATAGATTCTGATGGTATTTTTGCAGCCCTAAGGATATCGCCTTTGAGCATTTCATCATCTTCAATCTTTTCCGCAAACAGTTCTCCACATTTATAATCGTCATGCTCTTTGTTTGCAAGCACGTATGACAAAATTTTTAGCAGGTGTGATTTACCGCTTCCAAAGAAGCCTGAAATCCAAACCCCATTTGCTCCACCATAACTGTTATATGCAGAAAAGAAATCACGTATCTTTTTAGCAATCTCGTTGGTGATAACGTATTCGGTTACTTCTTCCGAAATATTATCTCTGTCATCAGCTTTAATTACGGTCTCAATGTACCTGTCAATTGGTTTGTCGAAAAAGGTTTTGATTGTCATTTTGATTCAATTTGTTCTATGTTGAAGGCTCTATAATAATTGTCGTCTTTTAGCTTACCGAATAGGTTAAGTGAATGGCCATTATACTCTCCAGGGAAGAAACAAACCGTTGGAGCTTCTTTGGCCACATTCTGAAGGTTGTTTAGCACGTTATGTGACCTGATGTACGGAAATACCAATCCAATGCCCGTTAGAAAATAAACCTGAGCATTACTGGCGTTAATAATTTCCGAAATTCGGGGCATTAGTACTTCGTGAATATTTAGCGTTGACTGCAAGGCTTTCAAAAACTTTTCTTTTCCCCTGCTTTTTTCAACCCTGAACATTCTCTCCATTCCACCCTTTTCTTCCAATAGTTCGCATACCGTGTCATACAAATTTATTTCCAGTACTGTAACACCAGAAGTATCGAGTTTCTTTTTTAGCATCCTGATGGACTCTACAACCAGCAATTCTTTTTCAGCATTATAAGCCGAAATAAAAAATGGTATCTCACCCCCCAAAGCTTCTTTGCTCAGAAATCGTTTGGATGAAATCACCTTATACAAGTGATTGAATTGTTTTGAAGTTTCTTCCATTGTTAGTTTAGGTTTTCAATGTCGAGGTCACTCATTAGAAATATTTTTAACCACTCCTTGTCTTCCTCTGCAATTGCACTTATTACCTTGTGTTCGAGCAGCTGTGGTTGAATCGTTTTATTTTTTACATCATCGATAATTCCAGCCTGTTCCAATATTTTAAAAGTCACCTGTCGGATTTTATTTTGGGTTATTTCGGTTAAGTTTTCCATTTCTGGGTGCATTTCTGCTTTTCTTCTGTAATAAACGATGTAATCACCTTCCGTTATTTGATAGTCATACACCAGTAGCTTCTCCCTAAGAATTTCAACTGCAAAATCCCGAATAAAAAGGTGTGCCTTACAAATGGACAAAAATGCGATTTGACGTTGCGTTATCAGGTCTCCATCTATCAGTAAATCAAGTTGCTTAAAAGTAAGTTTTTTTATTCTCTTTTTTATGTCGGTCAACCTTCTTTTCCCAGTTTGCGAATTACCTTCACCAACCCCCACCTTGTTTACCTCCTTTTCTTCACGTAACGCTTTGGCTACTTTAGCCATGAGATTCTCTCTTAGTGAGAATCCTGTAAAAGAAAAATCGTATTTAATAGTTTCAACCATTAATGCACTAAATCTTTTATTGGCACCTGTAGAAGTTCACTCAATTTTTTCAAATGCTTTTCGCTTGGACTGCTCTTCTCTTGCACCCAGTTACTCACCGTAACAACACTTACCCCAATTTTTTGAGCAATAAACGTTTGTTTCATCCCTCTCGATTTTATAATCTCCTTCAGCATATCTTTAATAAAAATTAAAGTTTGTCTTCGTGTAAATTTAGAAATATAAATTGATTGTTTTTGTTTTTCGTTAAGAATTTTCGTGTGTCTTTCAGAATTTGTTTCACAAAATAGATAGCCTTATGCATCAAAATTATTTATGGTTTGAATCACATGAACAAGAAAGAGCTATACAGATTATGCTTGTAGCAGGATTTATAAGATTGATATTTTTGATGAAGGCAGAGCTATAAATTATTTCTCCTGGACAATACAAGCCTAATGAAATTTGTTTCACAAATTTGTGAAACAACATCTGACCAAATAACATCAGCAGGAAGACTAAAGAAAGAGTTAATTTTTCTTATCTGTTGCGCTAACTAGTTCTTTGAATTTGACAACCACATCTTCCACAGAACTTAGCTGTTTCAGAGAGTTGTTTTCCGCAATTTTCACAATAGTTGGTTTTGTAACTTCTCTGTGAGTAGTACTTATATTCTGATATCCTCTCTCCAAACTCTTTCGGCATACCCCCTGAACCAGAAGGGTCAGCAATTGGGTCAAGTAACGAGCTTCTTTGAGGCCAAACAGACCAAATAAAAGCAATTAACCATCCTATGCCACTACCTCCCAAAATTAGGTTCATTGCAAATATTATCCATTTGTATTTGTGCCCTTTTCTAAATCCAATGAAAGAAGGAAGAAAATAGACTAAAAATCCGATTATTAGTAAAACAATTAAACCAAATGTAATATCATTAAAATACTGGTTTATAGCCATCGCATTATTTAATTATAAATTTTACTCATCAATATTACATTCAAGGTATGCTTCACAGAAATATATTATGGCTTCAAGCAATGTTTTACATGAAGAGAAATGAAAATCCCAAATATTCCCTGTTAAGTCCACAATGCCCAACGAAGATTTATGATTTTCTATACGTAAAATATCGTTTAAGGCTATTCTCGCAGGGTCTCCACTCATGCCTGGCGAGAAGTATAAAAGTATGGCATCATTTTTATTAGTAGCAATTAAAATGCCATCATCACCTCTCCCAAACAATGTATCGTCATAAAATAGTACATACGTACATTCATCGATATACTCATCATCAAACGATTTTTTTATTTTCTTGATGAAAGCATCTATTTTTTTGGGTGGAATCGCCTCCCCAAAATATATTTTTTTAGAATTTTTTGAGAGGTGTCCAAAAAACTTCTCCCAGTCATATTCGAAATTCTCATCCCAAGTTTCGTCATAAGAGTCAGTAATTTCTTTTACAAAAGCTTTATAATCTTCATCTTTATCGGCTACAGCATGTGAATCTAATTTCTTCATATTTACTTTACCTATACCGTCACAGTATCTACAATTTCCAGCAACCCAATACTCCTGCATTGAAAGTCGTTCTATATCTTCATCATCTACCACGCCTTTCCCCAAACATCTTGGACAAGTAATAATACTTCTTTCATTGGGAGGGTATTTTTTAATAAATTCCTCACGATTCCATGTTGAAGCTGTTTCATCTTGAACATTTTCTTCTTCGGAAATGTCTTCAACTTTACTTCCACAGTTGGTGCAAAATTTAGTTGTATTGGAAATAGTATCTCCACAATTTTCACAGTAAGGCATTATAAACGAGTTTGATATTATTAATCTTTAACCACAATTTTGTCAAATTCCCTTTTTGTTGTAATGATGTTAGGGATAATGAATTGCTAAAATTGATTTGACTGGAGTAAAAACGCATTCGATTTTTATACTGTCCCTATGACTATTTTATAACAAATACCCAATTCGCTGAGCTACTCCCACATTTGGGGCATTTTGAAAATCCACATTGGGGACATCTTAGATGCTCACATCTCGCACATTTTTTTATTTGTTGCCCACGAGTTGTATTTCCACAACTGGGACACATAGATACGCTTTTCATTATTTAGGTCGTTTAATGCATTTATTTCTTACAAATGTAGCGAAAAAGACATACAATTGTATGTGGTCTATAGCAGCCAAAAACTCGAATATTGTTTCACAAAGAGAGTTGTATGGTTGTCGAAGCATTTGGAGAGGTTTTACGGGACTTGCGAAAACAAAAAGGATTGTCGCAGGAAAAGCTTGCCGAGCTTGCTAATCTGCACGACAGACATATCAGCTTTATTGAAAGAAATTTGAGGACCCCATCAATTATAGTAGTCTTTCAGTTAGCTAAAGCTTTAGAAATGGAAGCTTCTGAATTAATTATGTTGGTCGAGAAAAGGATGAAAGAATCAGCAGGAAAGTAAATTTTCATATTTTAAAAATTAACCAACCGATATTTGCTTCACAAATTTGTGAAACAACATTCGCTATCCCAATCATCGCCTGGAGGAAAAATAAAATTAACTTTCTTTTCCAGTGGCTTTTCAATATTCTTCTGATTTGCAAATTGTTGCTTGAAATATTAAATAACAAGATTTAGTGAAACAACATTCATCACATAGAACCTGGATGTTTTCATACAAGAACCAGAGTACAACAAAAATTCAATTTTTAATCTTTTTCTTTAAGTTTCCTTTTTTTCGATTTTGAAACACTATTACTAATTTAATACAACTTCAAAAATTGGAATACAATAATAGAACATTGGATGTGATTCAGGAGTTGGATTTTTATCTTGAATTGCATTTCGAATGCCACTTTTATAAAGCTTTTCTCTTTGTTTCTCGTATTCCGATTCTGTATGTTCTTCAAATTGGATTGCATCCAAGTATTCCTGACATCCATTATAACAAGAAGGTGTCATTTTGAACTCTCCTGATACTAACTTAATTGGGGAAGATTTGTAAACACATTTAAATAACAGTGTTTCACTCACGTCCTTGTTCTCATAACGTAGATTTAATGATTTGCCACCACGATGTATAAGTTCTTTATAGAAATCATGAAATGTAGTTATTTGGTTATTAAGTTTTTTAAAATTAAAATTATTATCGCTATCTAATAACTCCTCAAATTTCAATCTGTTAAAGTCATATGAGCAAACATACATCGAGTTTAAAGTTTGGAGAGAAACAGCTAAAGGCCTTTTACTATTAATATCTTTCAAATACACCCTTGCTTCACCATTAATACTTTCATGTTCGGATTTAATATCTGTAATACCATAAGTACTTCGTAAGTTTATTGTATTACTAAAGAAACTAATTGAGTTGCTTTTATCGTGTGGATAATAGCTGTCCAATAATAAATTTTGTATTTGGTTATTCTGTCTCTGATTATTAAACCCTTGTATTTGGGAGCCATATTTCTGGTGCAAGGGTACTTGTTGGTAATTAATATCTGAACTGAAATCTACTCTATTATATTTATTGTTTAGATTTTTAATTTCCCAATCTAGGTTTTGTTTGAAATATAAATCTGATTCATGGCTTCGGGTATATTCAACAATCAGTTTATTTTTCTCAAGATTAAACTTTTCTTCATGCAATTCTTGTTTTTGCAACTTAGCTTCCTCTTGTTTAAGCTGTTGTGTTTGTTCTTTCGTTTCTAATTTAATACGTTCTATTCTCTCTTGTTGTTTAATTTCTTCTACTTCTTTACTTTTTCGCTTGAAATTGTCGTGAATATTGTACCCAATATTGTAAATAATTTTACAAAAAAAATATATGGAGGGTAATGCTATTATGATTGCGATGATTCCAATAAATAAATTCATTCCAATTCCTTCAGGTTTGTAAAATACATATCGATATAAAGATAAAATATTATCGGGTTTAAAGTTTTAAATTGAATTTAGATTGAGTTTGTTATGTCAGCAGAAAAGGATTTCAAACAATTTTTAATTATAAAATTTCGTGAAGCAATATTCAAATTCGCCCCCGTGTTGCAGCTTGGTAAGTCAGAAAAAACCAGGAAGAATGTGGGAGCCCATTTTGAATATTGTTTCACAAAAATATTGTGAAACAATATTCGCCTAGCTCTTCAGAAAAACGCCCTGGGAAAAAATAAATTTATCTTTTCATTCCCAGAGATATTATAAAAAGATGCCTGTAGATAGGACTCTCAAGCGATTATTAATCATAAGAATTTGTGAAGCAACATTCATATGGTCCAACTGCTGTTACGGCCTGGCAAATACAAAAAAAACAATTGGGTTGCATTTCGTAAATTATTTTACACCTTATAATGAGAGGTGAAAGGACAAATTGCAATACCTAATAGTCCGAGAGCAATAAAGGGGAATAATAGTCAATATTTTTTGTAAAAACTAATCCAAGTATTTCCCTATGGAGTTTCGATACTCTTCATTGATTTCTTCAATCAGACTTTTTGGCTTTATCACCTTAACTTTATCACCATATGAAAGTACTTCCATTATAAAATCGAAAGTCAGATAAATATTTAACTTCACCCGAACTTCTGTTTCATTATCAATCAAAACTTCCTGTGTCTCATGTAAAGGTAAAGATTTAATGTACTTGCCCTGAAAAGCATCAAATGACAAAATAACTTCTTCCACCATTTCATCCTTGGGAACTATTATTCCAAAGCAGTTTTTGAAGAATTCATTCACATTAATCTTTATTTTGTGTTGAAATTTTCGGTTGCTGATAATAAGGTTGCTCATCCTATCTAAAGCGTAGGTTCGTATTTCACCCTTATTAGTATCCATCCCCAACAAATACCAGCGATTCTTAAATTCTTTTAGTGCATGAGGCTCAACGTCTCTTTTCTCTAGTGAATTTTCCCAGAACTTTTGGTATGAGAACTTTATTTGAATCTTATTTTGGATGGCATGAAGAACACCGTTAAGATGTTCAGAACCAATTGGTCTTCGTTTTTCAAAATGAATAATATTTGTGATATTCTCTGAAATCTTTAATGCATTGAAAAGGTCTAAAGCTTCAACCATTCGAAGGTTCTTGTCACTTTCTTCATCCTGAATAATCTCATAAATACCTTTTTTGAAACTATACTGAATATCTATGTTATAAATGCTTCTTATTGCATCAAGGTCCCGTTTGAATGTTCTCTTATCTCGAACAAGGTTATAACCTCGAAATTCAGATTCTCTTTCCAGAAAAGCATTCATTTCTTTCAATGAGGCTGGGTGTTTTTTTAGCTTGCTAATAATAAGGTGATACCTCATTATGGATTCAGTTATAGCCATTTTAAGTCGCTATTTTTTGAACTTAAAGTCAATAAAAAGTATAATAATAGGAAGGGAAATTTTTCTGAACAATTGCCATTGTCCCCCTCTTGCAGATGGATGTGGGGCATGAATTGTCAGCGTATCTGTGCCATTGATATCAATATATTTGCAATATCTTCTAATCGTTGGAGCTATTGCTTTTTTAACTTCGTCTTTATCGCTCAAGGATTCAAGAAATGTATTCATCTCATAATCTAAGATAGGCTTTGGAGCAAAAGAAGGAAGTGCATCGACACCTTGAGCAAAAATCAAATCTGGAGCTAATATTGATATTTCCTTTTTATGAATACCAGAGCATTTTTTATAAACGCCAGAAGGGAGTTTATTGGACCCCTCAGAGCATTTGGCTGCATTTGTCATGGAAAAAGATTTCAGTCGCTCTTCGTCCTCAATTTTTGGGAATATATCTTGCAGGAACTCTATTGTCCCTTTCATATGAATGGTATCTTTCCCATATACACTACTTTGCACCCGTCTTCTTCTCTCATCAAGATTATCGTGTCCTTTTGCGTCTAAAGAGAGAACCAAGACTTTTAGATTTTGTCCGTATAGACTTCCTACATGTGCTTGAGAACCTTTGAATTTTATTTCTTGATTTGCTTTATTGGCAATTGCTGTACAGTCTTTGAAATATTCGCATTTAAAATTTTCTCTGTTCAACCCTTTTGACGAATAGAATTCAGTTAGGCGTTTTATTAGGTCTGTATCCTCCATTTCGATAGTTTTTTCATTTTTTCTAATGCAATTCGGTTAACTATTTTAAATAGTTAAAAATAAACAAAGCCCATGACATTTGATGTCTTAGCATCGAATTAAAAACCTATCTTTTTCTTTTTTATATCTTCAAATTTCTTTTCAGTTTGATTATAGATGTCGGTGAGAGTCACAGGTTTCTTGAACTTCGTTTTAAAACCAAGTTTTTCTGACAGAGCATTCGCTTTGTGACATTCAAGCTCTTTAAATTCATATTTGGCTATTAAACGCCCCTTTCGCAATAATGCACTATCGACTTTTGATATGTCAGTATTGAAGGAACAGATTATTTGAATGTTCAAACAATCGGAAAGCAAACCATCTGCTAGGTTAAGAAGGGCTGATACAGGTGAATTTTCATTCGATTCTCTTGCCGTAATTAATTGTTCAGCATCTTCAATCACAAAAATTGAATTTGGATTGTCAATAAGTAACGTTATGAGTTCAGGATTGGTTATAGCACTTGCAAGGTTGGGTGGAAGGAAAATAATGTTTTTATTTACTGTCGTTGCTAAATATCTAATGAAAGAAGTTTTACCTGTACCTGGCTTCCCATGCAGTAATACAAGTCCCTTGTCGTTTTCGGTAGTTAGCCTTTTCATTATGATTTGGTTTACCTCACCAAAGTCATCATTGTAGTTATCATCCAGTTTTAGTTGTGGTTTATGAAGGGATAGTGATTTGGTTTCGAAACCATATTTGGTGTGAACAATCAGATGTATATGTGATGATTGTTTTTCTTTTTTGTATTTCCGAACCTTCCCAATCATATTTTCAATAGTCTTGGGGTCGGAATTTTTATACAGGAATCTGACCTTATTTTGCTGTGTATCGAACTTAACCATGACTTCATTTTTTAAAACGAAAATTAGGTCATCAATTTCCGTTTCCGAGTTATTCGAATGAAGTATTTTATTGAAATAAGAATCATATATTTCATCTGAATATGCATCAGAGAACCATTTCGAAGCTCTTTTGCAATCGATGTCATCTTCTTCAATAATGATTGGTATTTCTTTAAAAAGAAAGGGATAAAGAATTTTTTCGCTGATGTATGATGTTCTACTAAACAATGAAGCAGAATCCGTAAGGCTAAGGACTAACTTATTTTTTTGTTTTGAAAGCTCTTGCATTTTCGTTCAATTTTGGTTGTGTGATGCAAAGTTGATTCGGCACTAAGTCAATTTATGTCGTTGTTTGGAATAAAATTTAAGAATATTTAGTGGCTGTAAGTGTAATATTGTTTCACAGATTGTGAAACAATATTCATCAGTCCAATCATCGCCAGGAGAAGAAAATTAGTTTTAAATTACCTTTCTCACTTTTGTCAGGACCCAAAAAGGACAGAAGTTTTAAAATCACATTTAACAAAATGATTTGTGAAGCAATATTCAGACAGGACCAGGTTCTGATGCCCCCAGGGGAAGCGGCTCCTTTTTTTATACCCCCCTGCCTGGCCCCGTCCCCTCTTACTTGTAGCCCACCTTATATATGTACATTTACGACTTTGACCAGGGGGGACGATGGCGTAACTTAATTTTGCTCAGGTTTGAAACTTAAAATTAAGTTTAGAAAAGGAAGAGTTGAAAAATTTTCCAGGCAAAAATCGTCCAAAACTTTAGTGGTGGTATCTGTTTTTTAGAAGAGGCAAATAGATTTAGAGGCCATTAATAAAGGCATATATTTTTGAAAATTTTACCAATTTTTTTTGTTCAAATTCGGGACCTTTGCCAGTATGGAATAAAAGTTAATTATAGAATATCTACTTATTCTCCCAGCAACTATTGCTAAATTTGACCACTTAAATAATCCTCATTTTACTTTCATTTTAAAGAACATTTTTATTCAAATCTACTGTGTACTTTTACTGTGTACTTCTATATATTTTTACCCCGTTTTTCAATAATGCTAAAATCGTAAATTCCTGATATTCAGAAGCAAATATTAACACACAATAGACTGGCAGTCAAAAGGTCATCGGTTCGATTCCGATATTCTCCACAAAAAGAGTTACGATATTCTCGTAGCTCTTTTTTTATTCTGGCAATTCCTTCATGTAAAATAATAACCTCAAAGTTATATTTACCTCCGAAAAAGATATTCACTTTTATCATAATCTCCACTTTATTACCGAACGATTATTTTTACATCTTTGTAAAATCATGGGCACTTTACAAACCGAATCAAATTTGATGACCGCACAAAATGAAAGGAGCATAAAAAATTTTTCACACATAGGAGAACTATTAAATCATGCGGGGTCCATCTTATACCATAGAAAACAAACAATGTTAATAAGATGAAATTACTTCGTTACCTTTTACTTCTCTTTGTAGTTGGTATATCTTCCTGCAGCGTGTGGGAAGATGAGTCGATGCCAACTATAAAAATTGGTGTGATGCTGCCCTACAGTGGTGAATATGCTTCCGACTGGAACGATGGCCTCGACTGGGCCGTTGAGAACATAAATCTGGCAGGAGGAATTGCCGGATACCGTCTCCAACTCGTAAAAAAGGATCTCAACGAAACAGATGTAAGCACCCTTTCAAAAGAATTTATTGAAGACGAATCGATAAAAGCTGTCATAGGCCCTTTAACCTCCGCATCGGTTTACAAAGCTGCGCCATTATTTATCAGTGCACAAAAAGTATTGATGGCACCAGTAGCTACCGCAGCAAATATTTCAAGAGCATTTTCAGGTTACGATTATTTCTGGCGATTAACAGAACCCGATATTTCACAAACAAAAACATTAATTCTGCTGGCTAAAAAAGGAGGAGCAAAAAAAATTGCATTACTAACCGAAGAATCGCAATATGGCGCCTCATTTGAAGACTGGTTTGGTTTTTTTGCCACCGAATTAGGACTGAATGTTAGTGGAATTGAAGTGGTAAATCCGGGGGACAATAACGCAACCAAAGAAGCATGGAACTCCTTAATGACCGGGCAACCCGATGCTGTAATTTCGGCCATAAACCTTCCCTCTCAAAATATAGAACTGGTAAAAGCATACCGTGAAAACGGTCAGCAAACCCGCTTACTGATGTCGGATGCCGCAGTTTTCCAAACACTAATTGATGAGCTGGGCAGTGCTGCCGAGAATCTTGAGGGTACAACCATCTCTTCTTACCCCAATTCCGGATTCGATATTTCCTACCATGTGAAGTACAACAAATATCCGAATGCATTTATCAGTCAAATGTACGATGCCGTAATGTTGCTGGGGCTGGCCCTGGAAGTTTCGGATGGCGAAGGTGGACAAAATTTAGCTGAAGCCTTAAAACTAGTGGTAACAGGTAAAGACGGAAGTTACAGCTGGCAGCGCGATGAACTGCGTGGAGCCCTTAATGATATAAAAAATGGCATCTATCCTGACATAAGCGGGGCAAGCGGCTCACTGGATTACGATGAGCTATATTTTACCGATGTAACCGCAACCACTTATGGACACTGGCGCGTTGATGCAGGGCAATTTGTGATTACTGATTTTTATACGTCCGACGGAGAAGGCCGAATTAATTCAACTTCTGCAGCCTACCGTACTATTTCTGAAGAGAAACAAGAATTTTCGACCACCGGCAGCTGGCCGGTTTTACCGGAAAGAAAAGGCTTGCAGGCTTTTTTAATGGCAACCTCTCAGGGATGGAGCAATTACCGGCATCAGGCCGATGTTTTGCACGCCTATCAATTACTTAAAGCCGGAGGATTAAGCGACAACCAGATCATACTGGTTCTTGCTAACGATCTTGCGCAATCGGAATCAAATCCGTTGCCGGGAACAATACGAAACACCCCCGATGGAGAGAATCTTTATCAGAATGTGGAAATCGATTATAATCTGAATACCCTTACTTCTGAAAATATATTCGACATATTAAACGGTAACGTAACCGATGAAACGCCGGTTGTACTCACTACGAATTCCACTGATAATATATTACTGTTTACATCAGGCCATGGCCTTCCGAACGGAATGGTTTTCGATGGAGAACAACACGAGATACTGGATGCTGATTACTGGAACAATGTATTCGATAACATGTACAACAAACGGAACTTTCGACAGGTATTCTGGTCGCTCGAAGCGTGTTACTCGGGCGGAATTGGAAAAGAAATACATACCCCCGGAGTGATGTTAATGACCGGAGCAAATTCGGTTGAAACCTCGAAAGCCTACCTTTACGATTCGGAACTGGGGAACTGGCTGGCCGACAAATTTGCCTATTCGGTGAATAATACCATCGCAGAGAAAACCGATGTTACTTTTTATGAATTATATGAAAGGTGTTACAGCTTTGTGAACGGCTCGCATGTATCGTTTTACAATTACGAAAATTTTGGAAATATCCACAATTTATCGTTGATTGATTTTGTACAACCTTAAAATTCAGTTGAAATTTATGTTTGTAAGAAGCTATCAAATATTTAATCAGAATTGAATTTAACAAGATGAGACGATTAATTTTTCTGACTATTATAATTGTATTTCTTGCCAGTTCGTGTACCGAAACAGAATCGTTGTTTTTTGAGCCGTCGTATTCGCTGTACGTACTTTTGCCGACTCAGGGATTTGGCGACAGAAGTTTTGTGGACGATATTTACGAAGGAGTGGAAGCAGCTGCACTTGAGGTTAATTTTGAGGTGGATTATATCGTTCCCGAAACCATTGAAGAAGGCGGTGTCTGGCTAAGTAATTTTATATCATCAACCATTGATCCGGCTTTAATTATTGTGGCCGGAAATCAATATACCGATATGGTGAATACACTTCAGGGCCAGCTAAACGGACATAAAATAGTTTTGTTTGAAGGAATTGCCGATGAATACGAGGGCGTGGCAAGTATTTTCTTTCACACATATGCCCCGTCGTATATCGCCGGATACATGTCGGCCGTGCTTGTCGATAACTGCCGGGCAACAACCATCAGCGGTTTCGATGCGCCGTTTCTTACTGAATACATTGAAGGTTTTGAGCAAGGCGTAACCGATGCCGGAGGTTTGATCGGGGAACGCTACTTTTTAAGTACTGATTTCGACGGGTTTGAGATGCCGGACTCGGCCTATATTTTAACACAAAAGCTATTGCCCGAATATAATTTGATTTACGGACTGGCTTCCGGATCGAACTTCGGAATTGTAAACGCTGCACGCAATTACTCAGAGCAACGTTATGTTGTAGGAGTTTGGTCGGATCAAAGCTGGATGGGACTAAATGTGGTTTCCGGATCGGTAATAAATCTTTTCGGCGAGAAGATTACTGATTATACAAGTGACTTCAAAAAAGGCAAATTCACTTCCGGTTCATTTTATTTATCAATGGAAGATAACTATTCAAACTATTTACTAAACAAAAATGTAACGGGCAGCGAAAGCAAAATTCCCGAAGAAATACGAAATACAGCCATCCAGAAAGAAAAAGCATATCTACTCGGTAACAATTAAATCTTTCTGCTTAAAACAAAACAGCCGTTCTACATTTTCGACAAAAATGAGCTGGGTGTTTGCCCCGTTATTTCTTTAAAAACCCGGTAAAAAGTTGCCCTTGATTTAAATCCAGAATCAATTCCAACTGCCTGCAAAGTATAGTTCTTGGGTAAATTCTCCAGGAGTTTAATACTGTATTCTACACGCTGATGGTTAACGAGGTCGTAAAAATTCTTGTAGTTGGCCTTTTTAATCAACAGGGTTAATTTGTATGTGGGAATATTCAACTCTTCTGATAATTTCTGAAGGGTAAGATCGGGCTGAAGAAAAAGTTTTTTTTCTGAAAACTGTTTTAAAAAGTGCGACAGCTCTTCCTTTTGAATTTCCGATAAAACATTGGTTTCGGCCGGTTTCGCTTCCTCATCAATATGCTTATTTTCGGCTATAAACGACAAATCGGATTGAAGCAAGGCGTGAATGAAGAAAAAGAATCCGAAGAACAACAGATAGGCAAAAGAAAGAATAAAAAGATAGGTATTGGTGTAGATCCCGAAAAAATTAATTCCTGCAAAGAAACACTCAACGGCAAAAACGATGGCTGCATTCCGAATCCAGATTAAATTCCGGTTATCAATTGTTGCAACCCGTCTTTTCATTTTTGTTTTATAGGTTCTGAATAATTTTGAAATCAGTACCGTATAAACAATAGCTTGTACAAAGCCGATAAATTTTCCACTCAGCGACAATACATTGAAATAAAAATTATTATCGATGCTCAACTCCATATAGCGTGGCTTCGAAAAATCAATTCCGCGTATAATTTCCTGTGCATGATTAGGAGCAATACTCAGGCTTATAACCAACTCTACCAGCATAGGTAAAAAATGCCACAATTCTGATAGCCGAATTCGTTTGTCCTTTTCCCCCAGCTTTTTCAGGTATAAAAAATAAAGCGGTAAAAGACTAACTTTTATGGGTGCGCCAATATAGGCTGCGTAAGTAATGTTAACACTAAACGCGAACAAAACCGGTGGCAAAACATGTATGGCTTTTAATAAAAAATCGATATATAAATAACTAAGCCCTTTCTTTTTTAGCCGCATAGACAGATAGGCCAGTATTATGGAAAACGAAAGGTAAATGGTAAAGGTTAAAAACAGTAATATAGCCTGAATACTCATTGAAATATAGGTTTGCACCCGTAAAAGTAACTAATGATATAGAATTATAGAAGATTGGAAGTTCGCTTCTGCCACTTTGTTAATATAATATTTATAATAGCGATATCAAGGTGCAATTTCAAAAGATTGAGACAAAAATCGATTTTCTGAGACACATTTTATCAAAATTGAGACCTTATAAAAATTACCTTCGCTTTTTGATTTACAGACGCTATTAATTTAATAAATACAGAAAGAATGAATCTAAAACACGGTTTGTTGCTATTGGCTATGATAGTAACTTTTTTTTCGTGCGACGACGTGATAAACGAAGAGCAAACCCAACTAAAATTTATTACAGAAGAGTACGCACCATTTAATTACAACGAGGACGGAACAGCACTAGGTTTCAGCACCGATTTATTGCAGGAAATTTGTGATGAAATGGACATGGATTTTAATGTTGAATTTTCATCGTGGGACAATGCATATAATACTGCTTTAACTACCGAAAATGCCGTTCTTTTTTCCATGGCTTTAAACAGCCAGCGCCGCGACTTATTTAAGTGGGCCGGCCCGATAGCTTCGCTCGACTGGAATTTTTATGCAGCATCCAGTAACCCTCTGGAATTATCGGATGTAGATGATGCCAAAAACGTTGACAAAATTGGTGTTATCTCCGGTTACGCAATGGAAGACTATTTACAGGAAGAAGGGTTCACTAATTTGTCGTATTGCACCGATTTAAACGATGCCTTTACAAAACTGTTGAATGGTGAAATAAACCTGTTTGCTTCCGATATTCTTACTACAAACGAAACCCTCGAATCGTTGGGAGAATCGGAATATGCCGTTAAAGATCTTTTAACGATAAAAACAGAGTTGTTGTATTTTGCGTTCAATAAAGCGGTTTCTGATGATATTGTTGCACAATTTCAATCGGCCATTGATGTTTGTAAAGACAATGGAACGGTGCGCAACCTAAGCGAGAAATACCTTAAAACATCAGAATTTCCGGGCAAACTTCAGTTGTACACCGAATCGTACAAACCACTTACCTATGCCGACAGCTATGGGGAAATATCCGGATACGGAACCGACATTGTGAAAGGAATAATGAAACGCAATGATATTTATGAGCCAATAAAACTAACATCGTGGAGCAATGGTTATCAGCTCGCATTAAACAACCCCAACTTCTGCCTTTTTACAATGGACAAAACCGAGTTGCGCGAAGACCTTTTTCAGTGGGTTGGCCCCATTGGAACCAACACTACTTATTTTTATACAAAAGCCGGCTCTGGAGTAACTATTAACTCGTTAAACGAAGCTAAAGCATTAAATGCGGTTGGAACAATCAACTCGTGGTTTTCGGGGCAATACTTAAACAATTTGGGATTTACCAACCTGGTTTACGAAAGCGATCCGGCAGTTATGGTTCAACGACTTATGAATAACGAAGTGGATGCTTTTGTTTGTACCGATGTTACTTTCCCTGATATTCTTTCAAGTTGCGGGTTTAGTTACTGCGAAACAAATCCGGAGTTCGAATTAATGGCTTCCGATTTTTATGTTGCCTTCTCCAACAACACACCTAAAAGCACGGTTGCGTTGTGGCAAAATACACTCAACGACATGAAAGACGACGGCACCTATAATACTATTTTGTCAAAATGGTTTCCGAATAACTAATCATTAAACTCATACTTATTATGAAAAAGAATAGCAACCTGATTCCTCTGTTTATTGGAGCTGTACTTGTACTGGCCATGGGCCTATACAACATCATTACGTTGTTTAATTCGTCCTATGACGGCTTTTCGTACAACAAAGATTATATCATTACCAATGTTCAGCCCAACAGCCCTGCCGAAAAAGCAGGCATGTTAAAAGGCGACCAAATTAAAACCTGCAACGGGAAAATAATTGATAATACAAATTCATTTATTCCTCTCGAAGATTCAGAAATTGGAGAAAATATAGAATTTACGATAGAAAGAAACGGGGAGGAAAGAACCTTACTGGTGCATCTCGAATCACAACCGGTAAAAGAAATTTTATTCGCTATCGGCATCTTTATTTTAAGCCTTGCATTTTTAAGTAGCGGTGTTTTTACTCATTACAAAGTAGAGTCTGAACTTAGTCTCATTTTTGCTTTGTTTTCTTTAGTGGTTGGTTTTCTTTTCAGCACTCAAATGCATATACAAAATAATGTTCTGGTTACTATTTATCTTATTTGTTACTTCCTGTTACCTTCGTTATTAATGCATTTCCTTTTGATTTATCCTCATAAAAGCAGTTTTCTCGACCGGAAGTTTAAGTGGATATTACTTTACATTCCTTCCGCAGCAATATCAATCATTTATCTAGTTTTCTATTTTTTAAACCTGGATGTAACCAACAATCCTCTGCAGTACACATTGGAAGTCTTCTATTTTGGATATTTAATTGCGGCACTTGTACTTGGCCTGGTAAAATATTTCAGAGCCAATGCTGATTTCCGTAAAAAAAGTGGACTGAATCTTATCGTATTGGCAACAGTTATTGGGGTGGCCATTTTAATTCTTGGAGGTTTATTTATGAAAGGTATTGTATTTATTTCAGTTATAGTGCCTGTTTTAATGAGTATTGCCACTATAAAACAAGCACAGATTGAATTGAATTCAAATAAATAACAAATATTATCGGTAGATTTTGGTTCTTACAAGCGACCGGGAAAATCGAAGATCTACCGAAGTTTATACTGTTTCCCTAAACACAATAATTTATTGAAATACACAAAAACTGAATATAAAAACCATTTAATATGAAAACTTATTTTCAAAATAGTCTACTGTTATTACTATTATTTTTCGTGGTTTGGAGCTGTACCAAAGATGAGGCTGTGGAGATTGAACACACCATTACCGGCCAGTTAACTCCTGGTATAAATGTAACCTCGAACGATTTTTCAGCGATGGAAGTTACACTTGGCAAACTAAACAGTACTATCGATATTTCGAACTACGACCGGGAAAAACTGGAGTTCGATACAATTCTTTATGCCCCGGTTGACGCATCAGGTAGTTTTTCATTTGAAAACCTTAAAGAAGGCAATTACCTTGCTATTATGTCCGATGGATTTGTGTTTAATACCGATACCATTTGGAGTTGCAGTATTGATGAATCGACAAAAACGGTTGAATTAAATAAAACCGTTGACCGCGCCGAGGAAGAAAACGGCCCAAAAACATACAGTATAAAGGTGTACCGCGATCATGGCCACTATAGTATTCAAACACTCTATTTCTATTATGATAATAATTTGTACAGATCGATTGATGTTAGCAATCTCGAGTTGGACGGACTTTTTTCAACCTACGCCATCATTGATATAGAGCTTGATTTAAACAGGAATTTAACCTTTAACGCTGACATAATAAATCATGATAGCGGCAATGTTTATACAATAGACGCGAAGGATTTCAACAAAGATTACCATAGCGGCGTAACAAAACTTGAAGAAGACGGAGACGGCAATCTTGGTATTGAAATTAATAAATATTTCAAATACAGGATAATACTTTGGGCGATCACTCCAGTTTGTATAGAGTTATAAACCAATTACTTCTGCATAAAAAAATACTGAATACTGAGTTGTATTTTTTGAAATTTATCTCCAATCGAATAGTTATTGCAATTCTTATAGAATATGGGACAAATTTTAAATAGTAAAGAGAATGTTCCTGCAGCAATCAAAAAAATTGTAATTAGGTTAATAATTTTTTGTTTCGTCATAACTGATTTTCATGCTATAAAACGGTCATAAAATGCAAATTAAAAATATAATTATTCTCCTGCTGGCCATTTCCTTGGCTTTCTCATCATGCACCGAAGAAGAGATGGAACAGGAACAAATTCAACAAATTGTGCTATTAACCGATTATTCAATTGGTTCCGATGTGGTTATCTCTATTCATGGCCAATTGCTAAGTCGTTATCCGGGTATTGATATAAATTATATCGAAGCCAGACCATTTAGCATTGCGGAAGCTTCTTATCAATTGCGGGTGGCTGCCAAAAATTACCCGGAAGGCACATATTTTTTGGCCATAATTGAACCGGGAGCCAATGCTGAAAGGATGGTTTTTAAAACGGAAAACGAGCAATACTTTGTAGTACCCGATAACAGCCTGGTTACAAAATTATTTCATGAAATCAATGACCCGCATTGTTACCACATTGAAAATGACTTTTTGTGTAATGGACTCAAACCCGAAAACCTGAATTTTTTAGAAATTTATGTATCCTCTTTATTTGATCTTCTGGATGGAAGAATCCCTGAAAATTTCGGAGCAAAGATAGATTCTCCAAACACCTTTGTATTGCAGGATGCTGTTTTTGAAAATGACACACTTCTGGGACAGGTTGATTTCTCCGATAATTTTGGGAATTGTGTTACAAATATTCCGGAAAGTTTGCTTGCCTCTTTTCAACAGGGAGACCTGCTAAAAATACAGACTGCTGACAAAACTTTTTTTGCCCGTTTGGGCACCGGTTATTCATCGGTTGCTGAAGGGCAGAATGTAATGTTTGCAAACAGCCTGAAGAAGTTAGAGCTTGCCATTAACATGGGAAGTCTGGCCGAACGTTACAACATTGGAGCAGGAACAACAATCAGAATAAATCAACCTAAATAGAAGACAGGCTTGTATTCGGGCGTAATTATCAAACTCTTTCATTGTATACTTAAGATTGAAACATTATTTCAGAATAGCATTAAAACTTTTAATAAACTTATAATCAAAGAAAAAATGAATACATTTAGAAACCCCACTTTTCTGGTACTATTGATTTCCTTTTTCGTTTTAACAAGTTGCGAAAAAGAAGACAGCAATGTAAGCAGCAGCTTAAACATTACCTTAAATCCCGGGGAAGGCTTAACCACAGCCGACCTGGAGAGATTAAAACTTGGAATTGTAAAACTGCCCGACGGAACTACCGAAAACGACAACCTCGACAGTTTAACCTGGACCAGCGAACCAGTATGGATCATCAATTCGGCAAACGCCAACGGAACCATTGTTTTCAAAGATTTGGAGTCAGGAATTTACCTGGCTGAACTGGATAATGACACCCTTGAATTTGAAACTTTTAGCAATGAGATAAACGCTATTTATATCCAAGTTGATAATGACGAAAACACTAATCAATCAGTTAGTATCGTTTTTAGTGAAGCTGAAAATGATTTACTCCGTTCAATTACTTTTGAAAATGACGTGATAACAGATGAACTTTTATCGGTAACAGCAAGATGCTATAACATAGATAATTCAATTACTAAAAACATATCGCTTGAAGGAAATTATATTCTCACTGCAACGAATAGAGAAATCGTTGGACAAAGACATAAAACAGAAATAAAGGATATCTATAAGATCGTGGGTTTCAGTCACTGTTTAAGAGATGAATTTTATAAAATAGAAGTGGAGATTACAAATAATAACGATGGGGCAAAAATTACTAAGACTATATTTCCCAAAAGTCAAAGCTGGAAATCGTACACTTATTTACGTGAAAGTTTATCTATTGGAGATATTGAAACACACCTATATATAACTTATAATAATGTTTTAGGGATTGACAGACTTGTGATTTCTATTCAGAATTATTACTGAGGTAATAAACGACGAAGCACTTTACTTTCTTCATCATTATAATAGCGACAAACTATTCATAAATAAGCATTACAAATATGCTAAATAAACAGCTATAACAAATTGCTATTCGTGATTATTGCATTTCGCAGATTCCGGCATCCTCGAAAGAGACTTTATAAAATAAAAACCAGAATTATTGAAGTGGCAATTATAAACAAAATATTTTAGGAAAAAGATTATGAATAAAATTACAAACTCCGCATTTTTAGTACTACTAATTTCCTTTTTCGTTTTAACAAGTTGCGAAAAAGAAGACAGTAATGTAGGCAGCAGCTTAAACATTACATTAAATCCCGGGCAAGGATTAACCACTGCCAACCTGGAGGGATTAAAACTTGGAATTGTAAAACTACCCGATGGAACCACCGAAAATGACAACCTCGACAGTTTAACCTGGACCAGCGAACCAACCTGGTTTATCGATTCGGCAATCACCAACAGAAACATTGTATTTAAAGATCTCACTCCCGGAATTTACCTGGCAGAGATTGACAATGATACCTTGCAATTTGAAACCTTCAACAACGATACAAATGCTATTTATATACACGTTGAAAACGGCGAAACCACCAACCAGGCTGCGATTGTTGGTTTAAGTAAAGTGGATAATAACAGCGGAGCTATAACGGATGATTATATATATAGAGACAAGGTGATAGCTGATAAACGTTTAACGGTAACCCTAAGATGCTATAATAAAGATAAAGAACTTACTAAAAAAGAACAACTTGATGAACGAAACATTTTTAAGCAAGAGGGAACAGCCGAGCATGAGCGTTTGGTAGGTCATGGACATGGGAAAGAGCTAAAAGACTTGTATAAAATTAAAAATTTTAGTCACTGTTTAAGGGATGAGTTTTATTATATTGAAGTAGAAATTATTAATAATAGCGATGGAACAAAGGTTACCAGATCTGTTCATCCCAAAGACAAAAGCTGGAAGGCCTACACTAGTTTAAATGAAAGTGTCGTTATTGGAGAGTATAAGATAGAACTACTATTGCAATACATAAACACATGTGGGGTAGATAAGTTTCGGATTGAGGTTGCAAATCCGTACGGCGAATAAAACAACGGGAGACGATAGCACCTTCTTCTTCAGCAAAATGTCCACACATATAGTATCATAATAAACAAGAATAATCGATACAAACAGTTACAAAAATTACCACTTCGTAATTACAGCATTTAGCAGATTTCGGTATTCGACAAAATACCGGCAACCATTATTAGAGTGGCAACTATAAACAAAATATTTTAGGAAAAAGACTATGAATAAAATTACAAACTCCTCATTTTTAGTACTACTTATTTCCTTTTTCGTTTTAACAAGTTGCGAAAAAGAAGACAGCAATTTAAGCGGTAGTTTAAACATTACATTAAATCCCGGGCAAGGATTAACCACTGCCAACCTGGAGGGATTAAAACTTGGAATTGTAAAACTACCCGATGGAACCACCGAAGACGACAACCTCGACAGTTTAACCTGGACCAGCGAACCGGTCTGGCTGATTGATTCTTGTAGCAATAGTGGAACAGTTGTTTTCGACGATATCGCTTCCGGTCTCTACCTGGTGCAAATAGATAATGATTCATTAGAACTTGAAACTTTCTCGGATGAAGAAAATTCTGTTTTTTTATATGTTGATAATGATAAAAAAAGCAGTGAATCTATTACAATTATAAGGAAGAATATTGATAATGGGAGCGTGGCGACTACAGCTTCTTTAGGTTCTATAAGTCTGGATTGGGGGGATGCTACAATTAATCCACTATTTGCAACAACAGTAAGATGTTATGATCAGAATAATTTGCTTACAAAAAACATTTTGGTTACTGAATTATCATTTCAAGCATCCGCAGTTTCGTGGAGCAGTGATGGATGTGGATATCATATTAAAATTAATGACCTTTACAGAATTTCAGGATATCACCATTACCTTCGCGATGAATATTATAAAATTGAAATAGAGCTGATTAATTTACTTGAGGGAGCAGAAACTACGATATCTATTTATCCCAAAAGCGAAAGCTGGACTACTTATTCGGTTTACAGTAAGAATGTTTCTATTGGCAGCAAAAATGTTATTTTCTATGCAGACTACTATAACAATCTGGGGGTTGATAAGCTAATTATTGAAATGCTTTACTATTACGAATAAAAAGGCAGACCTCGTTTTATTAAATAAAATCATCCACTGGTAATAAATTTTTCCTATGCATAAAAGTTGATTATTTTCAGAACAAAGCCATAATACAAAATACCAACTTCCTCTCCAGGCTAATAACTGGTAATGAGTATTCAGATAAACATGCCTGTTTGCCCGGGTATGACTTTCTATAATCCAGCTTCCTGATTTACATTCGAATACCGTTGTAATTCTTCCTCTAGCATAGGATTACCGTATGAAATATTCTGGCCAATTTCAAAATCGAAGAGGGTGAGTTCGCGTAAACGATAGAATGTTACCCAATAAGTTCTGATAGAATTTATATAGTCGCGTTTGGCTGACTCGCGTTCCTGCAAAGCAATGTTTAAATCGGTAATACTTAATTCGCCGTTCTGGAATTTTTTAAGTGCAATTGTATATCCGTTTCCGGCAACGCGGTCAGCCTCGGTGGCAGTTCTCAACTGATCTTTTAACAAACCAAACTGCTCCACCTGCACAACCACACTGCGTTCAAAATCCTCGATCCCCTTATTTACATCATAAATAACCAGGTCGCGCTCCGATTCAGCCAGCTTTACCGTCGACGCAGAATTACCCCAGTCGAGAATAGGTATGCTCACTGAAATACGTAAAGTTCGGTCGCGTTCGGGTTCTTCATAAATTCCTCTAAAATTATCAGCGCTATTTGATAATCCAAAACTTCCGGTAAGCGTAGCACTTAACCCGGTGTTGCTTTTAGCCTGTGCCAAATCGCGATCGGCATTCACCAACCGGCGTTGGAAATTGGTAGTTTCTTTGCGGTTCTCCTTGGCTTTGGCCAGAGCTATATCCGGATCAATATCAAACAAGGTAATATTGAGAGGAATAACCAACTCAATATCACGACTTTGATCCAGTCCAATATACGATTTCAGGTTAAAGTCGGCATTCTTCAGGTTCATCCGTGCCTGATTCAGTGCTTTCTGGGCATTTAGCACCGACAGTTCAATTCGCGAATAATCATTCTCTGATATTTGTCCGAGTTCCTTTTTTGTAGTAGATATCCGAAGATTGTCCTGACTGTTTTTAAGATTATTTTCTGCCAGGTTAAAATTGGTTTGAACCGTTAGATATTGAAAAAAATGACTGGTTGCATTCAGAGCGATTTCTTCAATCTCTTCCACAAATCGTTTTTGGGCTTCGTCGAATATCATTGGCTCTGTTTTGCGATACCATTTCATCCAGTTATAAGCAAACAAAGGTTGCTGAAACCCAATTGAAAAAGGACTGCCTGAAAAACTGGTTTCTTCATTTTTAAGATTTTGCACTCCTGCCGCCGATGTACTCGCCCAAACGTAAGTCCCAAGCTGAGGAATAGACTGGTTTAACGAAATCGTTGTGGAAGCAGCCAGGTTAGAAACCTGTTTAAATTCGATACTGCCATCGGGTTGCGTAATCGGACTTGTGGTTTGCGAGTAATCAGGAATATTTCCGGCAAGTCGTAATTGCGGGCGAAAACGGGTTTTAAAATTCCGGTATCTCCAGTAATAGTTTACATTTCGGTTTTGAGTATACTTAATGGCCGATGATTGAGTAATTGCCATATCAATAACATCGTCGAGGGTTAAAATATACTTCTGTAATCCGTCATTTGTTTGGGCATTTGCCCCGAGGCATGCAAGAATAGCACACAAAATAATCAAGCGTTTCATCACGGCTAATCCTGAATTTGAATTCTATCCAATCCCCTAACGTTGATATCGTCTAATATAATCTGATCACCTTCGTTAACACCCGATACAATTTCACAATAATCATTGCCCAATGTTCCAAGTATTAATTCGGTTTTTACTGCTTCGTTCCCTTTAATCACAAACACTTCATGGCGTTTCTTTTCAACCAGTTCTTCTGTTCTTTTAATTCGCAATACATTTTCGCGTTTACTGCTCACAACATGAACCTCAACATTCTGATTTGCAATCAATTTCGGATGACTGTTTTCTTTCAGGTGTACATTAAACTGAACCTTTTTATTCTCCACCATTGGAGTAATATTTCCTACTCGTCCTTCCAAATCTTCGCCATCGATTCTTACATAAACCCTGTTACCTGTTTTAATTTGTTTGGCGTATTGTTCGTCAATGGATCCGGAAACCTTAAACGAAGATAAATCAGACATTTTTACCAGCATTTTATCGGCGTCAACACGTACTCCCTCGTTTCCGGCAACCGCCAGTATAATACCTGCAGAAGGTGCTTTAATTGTCATTTTCCCAAGCAATTCTTCTTTTTCAAAGAGCGTTTTTTCCTGCACATTAATTTGAAGCATTAATCCTTTTTCATCGGCAGCAAGTTGTTTTAACCTTATGCTGTTTTTTTCTTTCAGCGTTTCAAGGTCTTTTTCTGCCAACACAATTTCCTGTTTGGTTTTTTCAATACGGGCCGGAGAAATACCTCCAACTTCAAGCAACTGTTCCTGATCGGCAAGGGTAGATTTCAACGAAGTTATTCTAAGTTTTTTAACCTCTTCGTTATATCCCAAATCGAGGCGAGTGCTTTGAGCATTCAACTGTGTTTTTTCCAGCGAGTTTCGTTTCATTTCCAGTTGGTCGGAAAGCTGCTCAATTTCAGCCTTAACATTTTCTTCGTCAAGTTTCATTATAAGCTCTCCCTTTTCAACCCAACTTCCGGGTTCAATCATCACCTTTTTAATGATACTTCTTGCCGGCGATAAAATCAGAACCTCGCTTTCCGATTCAACCACTCCGCTTGCTTTTATAGATGAAATAACTGTACCTCTATCAACAGTTTCAGTTTTTAACGAACCTGCCTTCAGTGTTGTTGGCACATGTAACCTGGAATACAAAATAATGGAGCCAATAACCAGTACTGCACCCACTACTAACAGAATAATAAATAATCGTATCTTATTTCCCATAGGAAGATCTGATTTAGGTTATTAAGAATTGTGTCAAAGTTACAAAAAAATACATAGCTACATTTATAAAATGTAACACATAAGAATAAGTATAAAAAAAGGTGATGAATCATTCACCACCTTCATATAAAAAAATACTTTTCTTAAGGTCTTATATCTTACTGTGATAAATCTTTTTAATAGCCTGGAGGTATTCCAAATCCATTTTATCGGAAAAAATACGGACTGCTTCATACAGTTTGCCTTCGTTATAAAACGAAGCCCTTGCGGCATCAAATTCATGTCCTTCCCAATTGTATTTTACATCCATCGAAACCTTGGTAAATCTATCTGTATCGAGGTACTCAGGAATAACAACATATGCAAACGTTGGATCTTCCAGATTCAGGAAAATACCATCGCTCAATTCTTCCAGTTTAAGAAACTTAACAATTTTCACCATGGCCTCAAGCTTACCTTGCACCTTCTTTTTCATCAGAAAGTTAATACCCTGACTTGTATAAGCCTGTTGTATTCCTTCAACCAAATCGATCGACGGCAAATGCCTGATACGAATGGCGTTAAGTTCTGTTGAGCCAATACTTATGTATGCTTTACCGGCATCCAGATTCCAGTCGTATTTCTTTTCAACAGCCTGAGTGGCCCTTAAAATCTCCTCCAACGGATATGAAGCATCAAGTACCAGGTATAAATACATAGAACTTATGTCGGTTGGTAAATTATGGTAGTATCCCGGAAACGGATTTAAAGATTCTAAAACCAAGCTTCCGGCAAGAATTTTTTCCTCCAGAGAAACTACCGTATCTTTTTTCGTGAGGTTAACAAACACTTCGGTCTTTTTATTTCCCATTTTGATATCTTTGATTTTTTTATTTTAACAATATAAACGAATGGCGAGCCAAGTAGTTCAACTAAAACATATCGGGAACGTAACTTTTTCGCAAAACCGCCGATCCAAAAATATAAAAGTAAGTGTAAAAGCCGACAAATCGGTGCTGGTTTCCTTCCCTTTTTATGTTTCTGGTAAAGAAGCGCTGGCTTTTGTTGAAAAAAACAAAGACTGGATTTGCAAACAGAAAGACAAAATGGATGCCCGCCAAACCAATATTTTGCCCGGAACGGAAATTCGGACAAAGATGCATATTGTTCATTTTACGAAAGGAGACCAAACCTTTGCCAGTCAGGAATCAAATACCATTACCATTTCGCTAAGAGATTTTACGTCGGATGAATCGAAGGCTTTTATCGATGCACAACTAACAGCAATTTATCGCTTCGAAGCACGCCGGCTTCTACCTGTGCGTTTGGCAGAATTGGCCCGACGACACGGCTTTTCGTATAATAAAGTTACCATACGAGATAATCGCAGAAACTGGGGAAGTTGCTCATCGCAAAATAACATCAGCTTGAATTTGCAAATGATGAAACTGCCTGTTCAACTTATCGACTATATTCTTTTACACGAATTGGTCCATACCAAAATAAAAAATCATGGTCCTCATTTTTGGGAGAAACTTAATGAAATTACCAACGGGAAAGCCAGGGAACTGTCAAAAGAAGTAAAAAAATACTCCACATACACGCTCTGATTTTATCTCTGTTGCCGAAAAGGAAGAGTTAAAAAAACTTCAATTCTGCATATTATAAACAATAAGAGATGATTACTCAAAAAAAGAGATCATAACTTTGTGCCGAAATTTTAAAAGGCAAAGTTTGAGAAATATTTTCATACTGCTTTTATTTTATTACCTGGCCGGAGTATTTCACAATACTTATTACGGAACCACCAGGCAAAATACAGATAAAGTAGCATCGGAAACTGCATCCGAAGCAGACGAACTATTTTCGGGATCAAGCTTCTATGCTTTTGAATCGGAACTGGAATTTTCAGAAGATCAGGACAGCAAACATATAATCATCTCGCCAACACGAACTTATCGCTCTTTTTCTTGTAAAAATAACATTCGAAGTTTTATACCTGTCCAAAGGTACAATACCAATAAAATTCCAATACTTTACACCAACCTTCCACCGCCCGTTAGTATAAACAAAGTGTGACCAACATGGAAACACAATTTTGATAGTGGCAATTTTTAATAGTAATTTTATAATAGTTGGAAAAACGATTTTTTTAAATCAGCCTGAATCTTTGATTTAAAGAATTCCACATATTACAATGAAGAATTCAAAAATAAGCATCGGTCTTGTTTCTCACCTGTTATCAGTTGTGGTAATATTCGAAAGCTTGTTCATGCTGCTGGCAGTGGCAGTTTCTTTCATCTACAGAGAGGAAATCGTATTTACGATGTTTTTAACCTTTTTAGCGACCCTCGCATTTGGTGTATTACTAAATAGCAGCACACGCATTCACAGACGTGTTGAGCCATCTATCAGAGAAAGCTTTGTGATTGTTACACTTTCGTGGCTCGTTTTGGGCCTGATTGGAACCCTTCCGTACATTGTCACCAAAAGTATTCCCGATTTTACCAATGCTTTTTTTGAATCGGTTTCCGGATTTACAACAACCGGTTCATCAATTTTATCCGATATTGAAGCCCTGCCTAAAAGTATTTTGTTCTGGCGCGCCGAAACACACTGGATAGGAGGAATGGGAATTATTGTTCTTGTGGTTGCCATTATGCCCTTCTTAAAAATGAACGGCATTTACCTGTTTTATTCTGAAGTATCGAGTGTCGACAACGAAAAGATATCCATAAGGCTGCGGCGTGTAGCTCGTAATTTATGGTTTATTTACCTCAGCTTAACTGTTACTGAAACCATTATTTTATGGATTGGCGGAATGTCGTTTTTCGATAGCGTGTGCCACTCGTTCGCTACAATTGCAACCGGAGGATTCTCAACCAAAAACGATAGTTTAGCAGGCTACTCACCATTTATTCAATATGTAGTTGCTGTATTCATGCTGCTTTCAGGGATTAACTTCACCGTTCATGCAATGGTATTAAGAGGCAATTTTAAGCAAGCATTTAAGAACGAAGAATTACGATTTTATCTGAAAATTATATTCGTAGTGGGAGCTATTATTACAGCACTGCTGGTTTTTCAGCGCCACGAAATGAACTTCGAACACAATTTCCGCAGTGCCTTTTTTCAGGTAATTTCTATTCTTACCGCCACCGGTTTTTCAACTGCCGATTACCTCGACTGGCCGGTGCAGGCAGTTTTTTTAATTGCCATACTGATGCTCATCGGAGCTTCGTCCGGATCAACAGGTGGAGGAGTAAAAGTAATTCGTCACCTTATCGTTTTTAAAAAAGCAAAAATCCTTTACCAGGAAATTTATTCGCCCAAAATAATCAGGGTAGTACGATACAACGGGGGTGCTGTTCAATCAGACCAGGTTACCCGCATTTTAACATTCGTTGTAACCTATTACGCCATACTTCTATTCAGCACCTTAATAATGATGCTATGGACCAACGACTTACCCACCTCGTTTGGAGCAGTTGCCACCAGCATGGCTGGAATTGGCCCCGGATTTGGCAGTGTAGGTCCTGTAAGTAACTTCCTGCACTTGCCAATGGGAGCGAAATACTTTATGGCATCATTAATGATTGTTGGCCGCCTGGAAATTTACTCTGTTTTAGTTCTTTTTACACCTTCTTTCTGGCGGTATTAAAATCAGCAGGAACTGTAAAAGTTAACTGTAAAATCATGCTTTTACATTCTCAAACTTTTTTATACACTAAGAAAATGGCAGAAAATTTCTATTCAATTGAGCAATTGATATTACTTTCGTAGCAGAAACGAATATTATGAATTGGAATCAGCTTCTGTCGACAAAAAGACTGGGATACAAAGAAGATAAAACTGCAAAAGGAATTGAAGATCGCACACAATTTCAGCGCGATTACGACCGGATTATTTTTTCTTCTCCTTTTAGGCGAATGCAAAACAAAACCCAGGTTTTTCCGCTACCCGAACATATTTTTGTTCACAACCGACTTACACACAGTCTGGAAGTTGCCAGTGTTGGCCGATCGCTTGGAAATATTCTTGCTGAACGTCTGGCCGGGAAAAATCCCGACAACAAACTCATCCACGAAATAGGAACCATTGTTTCAACTGCCTGTCTGGCACACGATTTGGGGAATCCACCTTTCGGGCATTCCGGCGAAGCTGCCATTTCAAACTACTTTAAAAAAGGTAGTGGTCAACGTTTCAGGAATGATTTGAATGAAGCAGAATGGAAAGATTTTACCCATTTCGACGGGAACGCCAATGCCTTCAGAATTCTTTCACACCAATTTAAAGGAAAACGTGAAGGAGGTTTTGCCCTCACCTATTCTACCCTGGCCTGCATAGTTAAGTATCCATTCGAATCAATTAAAGCCAGCAAACCCAAATTTGGCTTTTTCCAGTCAGACAAGGAAAATTATAACAAAATAGCACAAGAACTTGGGATCCCAGAGAAACCGGGAACGGGTTATTCACGACACCCACTGGTTTATTTGGTTGAGGCAGCCGACGACATTTGTTACCAGATTATGGACCTGGAGGATGCCTTTAAACTGGGGATTTTAACCTACAACCGTATTCGCGATTTATTTCAGAATTTTTTCCCTGAAGAACGTATTCAAAGATTCCAGGTGACCTTTAAAGAGGTTAGCGACACTAACGAACAAATCAGCTACCTAAGGGCCATGGTTATTGGGGAACTTATTTATCGGTGCATCGATATTTTTGAGGCCAATTATGATTCCATTATGGCAGGCGATTTCTCCGGCAGCCTGATTGATCAGCTTCCTGAACAACAGGCAAAAGCAATGAAAGAGGTTCAGGAGATTTCTTTCTCTGAAGTTTATGCCCACCGGTCGGTAGTAGAAATTGAAATTGCCGGGTACAAAATTATCGGGACACTTTTAGAAGAATTTGTTGATGCCATAATGAATTCTGACAAAAAAGATAAATACAACCAGAAAATAATGTCGCTATTACCTGAACAATTTAAAAGCGACGAGCAATCAAACTATAAGAAAATTCAGTCGGTTGTGGATTTTGTATCAGGAATGACCGATATTTTTGCACTGGATTTATACCGAAAGATTAAGGGAATAAGTTTGCCGGGAGTAGTCTGAAAAAGGGATCAGTTAACAGTCGCTTTGCAGATTATAACCTGTTTTTCAAAAATACGACTGTAAACTGACCACTATCACTAAAAACTAACCTTCAAGCAAACTGTCGAGCAGGCCTCCACGGGCTTCTTTTCGGGCATTGCCACCTCTTACCGACAAAGCTGAAATCAATTTACGGATAGGCATACTCTGCAGCCACACCTTACCTGTTCCCCGCAAGGTTGCCAGAAATAGTCCTTCTCCGCCAAATACCATTGAGCGCAGGTTTCCGGCCTGTTCTATGCTGTAATCTATCGAGGGTTCAAAACCAACAATACATCCGGTATCTACTCTAAGTGTTTCGCCATTCAATTGCCGTTCAATAACGGTTCCTCCCGCATGAACAAAAGCCCTTCCGTCTCCTTCGAGCTGCTGAAGAATAAAACCTTCACCACCAAAAAATCCGGCTCCCAGTTTCCGGCTGAAGGTTATTGAAATTTTTGTTCCCATGGCAGCACACAGGAATGCATCTTTCTGCACAACTACCCGACCGCCAAGGGTACTTAAATCCATTGGAATTATAGTACCGGGATAAGGTGCAGAAAAAGCAACATGTTTCTTTCCCCAACCCTGGTTAGTAAAATGAGTAAGAAACAATGATTCTCCGGTTATTAGTCTTGAACCGGCGGACAAAAGTTTATCGAAAAACCCGGCCCCCGGGTTACTTCCGTCACCCATCCGGGCAGTGTAATCAATTCCTTCTTCCATATAAAGCATGGCACCCGCTTCGGCAATAACACTTTCTCCGGGATCAAGTTCAACCTCTACCAACTGAACATCGTGGCCAATAATCTTGTAGTCAATCTCGTGTGAATGCATAGTTGAAATATTAAAATTATTACCACTAATTTAGTTCTAATTAGCAGAAATAAAATTTGATGTCAGAATTTTTGTCGATCTTTGCAAAAATTTAATCAGTATGCAAAGAAAGACCGGCAGTGGCAGAAAAAGTGCCCGCGTTGAAAAAAATACCGGAAATCCTTCGAAAAGAACAAGTTCAAGGCCATCGGGGAAAAGAGTAGGAAAATCGCGTGCTTTTGAAAAAACAGAGCCCGAAAAAAAATTCACTCCAAGAAAAACGTATAAAAAGCCAACGGTTGGTAAAAAAAGCCAGGCACCGCAAAATCCGAAAACTAAAACCATTTCGGATGAAGGAATGCGTTTAAACCGCTTTATTGCCAACTCGGGAGTTTGTTCGCGGCGCGAAGCTGACACATACATAACTGCAGGTCTGGTTACCATTAACGGGAAACAGGTAACCGAACTCGGCACCCGGGTAATGCCAAACGATTTAGTACGTTTCGATGGGAAAAGACTGACTGCCGAAAAGAAAGTTTACCTCCTGCTTAATAAACCAAAAGATTATGTAACAACAACCGACGATCCAAACGCCGATAAGATTGTAATGGATTTGATTCGTAATGCATGCGAAGAAAGAATATACCCGGTGGGACGCCTCGACAGAAATACCACGGGTTTATTGCTGTTTACCAACGACGGTGATCTTTCTAAAAAACTAACCCACCCGAGTCACCGAATGAGAAAAATCTACCAGGTTTCGCTCGACAAGCCGGTAACCAAGGCACACATGGAAATGATTGCCGAAGGAATTCAACTGGAAGACGGCCCCATTTCTGCAGATGCAATAAGTTATGTGAACCCGGAAGATAAAACTGAAGTTGGAATTGAGATTCATTCAGGTAAAAACCGAATCGTACGCCGTATTTTTGAACATTTCGGGTATCGCGTAAAAAAACTCGACAGGGTACTCTTTGCCGGTTTAACAAAAAAGAACCTGCCGCGTGGAAAATGGCGTTTCCTATCTGAAAAAGAAATTAGATTTTTAAAAATGATATAGGAGAAATAATTCCAAGACTCAACACTCATTTCTCCAATCAACAGTAATCAGTAGAAACCTGAAAACTGTATCTTTGAAATTTTGCGTAAAATGTAATTCTCGTTAAAATCCTTTACTAATATTTCGATTTTGGAACAGGAATTCTTACACATCATTCAAAAGAACCAGGGCATCATCCACAAAGTATGCAATATGTATTGCGATACCGATGATGACCGGAGCGATCTTTTTCAGGAGATAGTGGCGCAATTATGGAAATCGTATCCCTCATTCAGGAAAGAATCAAAAATTTCGACCTGGATGTACCGGGTTGCATTGAATACCGCCATTACGTCCTTCAAAAAAAGTAAAAGAAGACCTGACCAAAGCAGCTTAACGTACGAAAATTTTCAGATTGAAGATGAAAAGTACGACACAGAAACTGAAGAGAACATTAAATTGTTGCACAAGGCAATTCAGCAGCTTACAGGAATCGAAAAATCGATCACCCTATTGTTCCTCGAAGACAAAAAATACGAGGAAATTTCGGAGATCACGGGAATTACCCAAAATTACGTTCGGGTAAAAATGAACCGGATAAAGAAAAAATTGAAAAAACTCATGGAAACCGAAGAGTTGTAAACATGGAATTAAACGACCTGAAAAAAACATGGAATAAGATTTCGTCAGGAAAGGAATTGGATGAAGACCAATTACGAAATATGCTGGAGAAAAAAACGAAAAGCCTGATTGAACGTATTGACCGAAATGTAAAAATAGGTTTTGGCGTGATCCTGATATTAATTATACTCTTCTCGCTCGATGATTTATGGTTATCGCCACAAACCATGCAAAAATACTACGGAGACATTCCAATTCCGGGGTGGGTTGTTTTTATTGCAATTTTCAGCAACATTCTGGTTATAACCACTTTCCTGTACTTTGTTTTCAAATATTACAAAGTAAAACGGAATTGCGATGTACTTTGCAACCTGAAAGAAACACTCATAAAAATAATAAATACGCTCGTACTGTATCAACGTCTTTTTTACCTGGCATTGGTAACCATTATTGTTTCAATGGGCTCTGCTTTTATCACCGGGATGTACCGAGGACTGGATCATAATGCAGAAGTGCGCGGAATGCAGTTAACCGATATTGAACCCGGCCAATTGATTTTAGTTGCTACAGTTTCAATTCTTCTGATCGTACTGTTTGGCGGAGGAGTATTTATCTCTCTTCGCTGGGGTTTCCGTCGTTTATATGGCAACTACATTAACAAATTAAAAACCACCCTTAAAGAACTGGAAGAAATTGACGAGTAAAACACCTCTTCTTTTGTTTCTAAAAAGTAATGCCACTATCCAATTTTAAATCCTCCTTAAAGTTTTTAAAAATTTTAAAAACGTACATTCCTATTTCTTATCGAATCCTGAATATTTCTATATTTACAATCTCAAACAAAACAATATCATGACTTTAATTAAATCAATTTCAGGAATCAGAGGGACTATTGGTGGAAAACCCGGCGAAGGTTTAAGTCCACTTGATGTGGTAAAATTTACGGCCGCTTATGCTGCCTGGGCCCAACAAAATGCAGGGAAAAACAAAATTAACATTGTTGTTGGCCGCGATGCGCGAATCTCTGGAGAAATGGTAAGTTCACTGGTTATCTCAACTCTTTGTGGTATGGGATGCAATGTGGTTAATATTGGATTGGCAACCACTCCGACTACCGAAATTACCGTTACAGGAGAAAAAGCCGACGGAGGTATTATTCTCACAGCCAGCCACAATCCGAAGCAATGGAATGCATTAAAACTGCTGAATGCTTCCGGTGAATTTCTGAATGCTGACGAAGGTGCTCAAATTCTTAAAATTGCTGAATCAGAAGACTTCTCTTTCGCTGATGTAGACGAGCTGGGTACAGTAAGCCAAAAAGATTACACTGATATACATATAGAACATGTTCTCAGCCTCGATTTGGTTGATGCGGAAGCCATAAAAAATGCCAACTTCTCGGTAGCAATCGATGCCGTTAACTCCGTTGGAGGAATTGCAATGCCAGCCTTGTTTGAAAAACTGGGTGTAAAAACAGTCGTAAAAATAAACTGCGAAGCAACCGGTCATTTTGCACATACACCGGAACCTCTTCCCGAAAACCTGGTGGGAACATCTAAAATAATCAGCGAAAACAAAGTGGACGTGGGCTTTGTAGTAGATCCGGATGTTGACCGATTGGCTATTATTAACGAAGACGGAACCATGTTTAACGAAGAGTACACACTGGTAGCTGTTGCCGATTATGTACTTAGCAAAACTCCTGGAAACACGGTCTCTAATTTATCATCGAGCAGGGCTTTACGCGATATTACAGAGAAACACGGACAAAGTTATGCAGCAGGTGCTGTTGGAGAAGTGAATGTGGTGGCCAAAATGCGCGAGACCAATGCCATCATCGGAGGAGAAGGAAACGGAGGGATTATTTATCCGGCCAGCCACAGTGGCCGCGATGCATTGGTTGGTGCCGCACTGTTCTTAACCCATTTGGCAAAAAGCGGTTTAAAATGTTCGGAATTACGAAAAACATATCCCGACTATTTTATTTCGAAAAACAAAATAGAGCTGACACCTGATATTGATGTAGATGGAATTCTGATAAAAATGAAAGAAAACTATTCTCACGAACAGGTTACCGATATCGACGGAGTTAAAATCGATTTTGCCGACTCATGGGTTCACCTGCGCAAATCGAATACCGAACCTATTATCAGGATTTATGCTGAAGCAAAATCAATTGAAAAAGCAGATGGACTTGCTCAACAAATTATCGACGAAATAAAAAAGCTGGCTTAATCAAAAAACAACAACAGCTTTTTACACTTGTTATATTCTAACAATTAACAAATTAGAAAGATATACATGCATTAAAAAACCGTTCTTCTACAAAATCTGAAGAACGGTTTTTCTATTTACTGAAATTAAATTTTCAATAAACTTCATCTGTGGAGGTTTCACATTTTGATTCGTTCTAAATAAGCATCTACCTTTGTTGCATAATTTGAAATGAAAATTTCATAATAGCCATGAAAATGAAGAAAAAGAAAAATATAGCATTGGTTGCTCACGACAACCGGAAAAAAGATATAATGGAATGGGTTGCCTACAACTGGAAAGAGTTAATCCATCATAACCTCATTTGTACCGGAACAACCGGGAAATTAGTTGAAGATACCCTGACCCAAAATTGTAATGAACATGGTGCTGTTCCTCCGACGGTTACCCGATTAAAATCCGGACCACTGGGTGGCGACCAGCAATTGGGAGCCCTTATTTGCGAGGGGAAGGTTGATTTACTAATTTTCTTCTGGGACCCCATGCAGCCGCAACCTCACGATGTTGATGTGAAAGCCTTACTGCGAATTACGGTTCTATACAATATTCCAACAGCTTCGAATCGTTCAACAGCTGATTTTATGGTAACTTCAAATCTGTTTCACGAAAAATATGAGCCCAAATTAAAGGATTACGGAGGTTATATTTCACGCGATGTTGATCTCTCGTAAAAACTTTAAAAAGCCGCCGTTTGCTTATTATAAATTTTAGATAATTTTGCCCCTTTAAAAGGAGGGGAAATGCGTATTGGCTTTAAAATAACTTTTGTTTTATCTCTCGTATTGGGGTTTATTCATTGCAGGGCGCAGAATATATTTGAAGGTTACGAACATTTATTTGAGCCGGTTAAAACCTATTCGGTATATAAAATTATTGACGAGATTCGAATTGACGGACTAACTAACGAAGGCTCGTGGCAACATGCCCAATGGTCTGATCTGTTTAGCGATATTGAGGGAAACAAAAAACCGGAACCTCTTTTCCATGCACGATTTAAAATGGTATGGAACGATACTGTGTTATTTATTCTGGCAGAACTTGAAGAACCAAACATCTGGGCTTACTACGATAAAAACGACATGATTGTTTTCAGGGAAAATGACTTTGAAGTTTTTATCGATCCCGATGCCAATACACATAATTATTTCGAATTTGAAGTAAATGCCCGAAATACGCTGTTCGATTTATTCCTGGAAAAACCATACCGAAACGGGGTAAAACCAAATATTGATTGGAACGCTGCCGGTTTTAAAAGTGCCATTCACGTTGATGGCACACTGAATAATCCGGATGATACAGACAAGAAATGGACCATTGAAATGATGATTCCGTTTTCTGCCCTAAACAAGGAAAATGAAAATGCATTTCCTAAAAATGGTACGACCTGGAAGATTAACTTTTCAAGGGTGAACTGGCAGACAGAGATCTTAAATGGAAAATATACCAGAAAAAAGAATCCCGAAACCGGGCAATTAATACCCGAATATAATTGGGTTTGGAGTCCCCAGGGATTGATTAATATGCATTATCCTGAACGTTGGGGAGTAGCCTGTTTCTCAACCAACCCTGTTAACAGTGAAAAATGCATCTGCCATTCTCCCGATTCTGAGAGTAGTGGGAAATACCTCTGGCTGCTTTATTACAAACAAAGTGAATTCAAAAAGAAAAACGGGCAATATGCCACATCCCTTTCAGAATTAAATATTCCGGAGAACAGTGAAGAAAACGGATCAAAATTTTCAATTAAGCTTCAGGTAAATGAAAACAAATACCAGGCGACACTCAATATACAGGGAAAACCTGCTTATTCTATTAATGATGAAGGACTTTTCAAGTCGTTAAAACATTAATCGAAAATTGATTTAAGTTTTTGATTTCTAACTTTTTCGATTACATTTGCGGTCCAAAATTTTGTAAAACTTTTGCAGGTGGCATCACCCTGCTGACTAAAAATAAAAAAATGCAAAACGAATTATTATGGCTGGTCATGCTTCTGGCCAATTTTCTACTGATTATTTTCGCATATCGCCTTTTTGGCAAATGGGGTCTTATTATGTGGATTCCCATTTCAGTAATTGTTGCCAACATCCAGGTTGTTCAAACGGTTGAGCTGTTTGGGATGGTAGCAACACTGGGTAACATTGTTTATGCTACATCCTTTCTGGTTACTGATATTTTATCGGAGAATTACGGAAAAGAGGAGGCAAAAAAAGCAGTCTGGATTGGCTTTTTCAGTCTGATATCGATGACACTTCTCATGAACCTCGCACTACAGTTTTCACCCCTCGAAGGTGATGAATTTGCCGGAATCACTCACGAAGCCACCAACACCATTTTCAGCCTGATGCCACGAATTGCTGTAGCCAGTTTATCGGCCTACCTGCTTTCACAACGTCATGATGTATGGGCTTACCATTTTTGGAAAAAGCGCTTTTCAAAAGACCATCAAATCTGGCTTCGAAATAATCTCAGCACTATGATTTCGCAATTGATTGATAGCTCTGTTTTTGTGCTGATTGCATTCTACGGTGTTTATGAAACGAAAGTTCTGTTGGAAATATTTATAACAACTTACGTGCTGAAATGGGTAGTTGCCGCCGCTGACACCCCTTTTGTTTATTGGGGAAAAACTATTTTTAAAAGAAACAGATTTTGGATGGAATAATAAACTGAAGATTCCGGATCGAAAAAATGCATTATCACCAGTTCGATATAAGAGGATATAAAATTGTACTTATAGGTGACGAAAACGGACTTTCGCGCCTGATGATTGATAACAACACTAAGCCGATCCATATTGACAGAAACTGGCAAAAATCGCGTGATCTGTTTACAGACACAGAACAGCAGCTCATTGAATATTTCGAAGGAAAACGAACAGAATTTAATCTGAAACTAAATCCTGAAGGCACTGATTTTCAAAAAAAAGTCTGGCAGATTTTAAGCCAAATTCCTTACGGCAAAAGGCTCACGTACAAACAAGTGGCAGAAATAACAGGAGACCCAAATGCATCAAGAGCAGTGGGCCTTGCTAACAATAAAAATCCAATCCCGGTAATCATCCCCTGTCACCGGGTTGTTGGCGCAAAAAATCAGTTAATCGGTTATGCCTACGGATTACCCATGAAACAACGACTTCTTGATCAGGAAAAAATCAATCTCGTTTTTTCAAAACTGGCAAATTTTTACAAAGATATTTACAGGGACGGCTGGGGAGGTAAAAAATCGTGGTGGCCCGCCGACAGTGCTTTCGAGATGATGGCCGGAGCAATTCTCACCCAAAACACCAACTGGAAGAATGTTGAAAAAGCACTTACGAATCTGGGAGACAAGCTTCAACCACGTTTTATACTTGAAAGTTCAAATGAAGAATTGGCTGAATTGATACGCCCCAGTGGATATCACAATCAAAAGGCCTTAAAATTAAAAGCCCTCTGTACCTGGTTTGAGAAGTATGATTTTGATATTGAAAAAGCTACAAAAGCAGAAAAAGAAACTCTCCGCGAAGAACTTCTGCAAATAAAAGGAGTTGGCAAAGAAACGGCCGACAGCATATTGGTTTATGCCCTGAATAAAACCTCTTTCGTAATAGATGCCTATACCAGGCGAATTTTCGATCGGCTTGGATTTAACGTGCCAGCCGACTACGATGAGTTCAGAAATATATTTGAACAATCGGTACCGGGCAATATTAAAACCTACGATTATTATCACGGATTAATAGTAGAACATGCCAAACAGTTTTGCACAAAAATTCCACAGTGCAGAGAATGTCCGTTACATTCTATCTGTGAGAAAAAAGAGTCGGCGATTCAGTCAAAAATGATGATTTAAGTTAGAAGATGCTTAATAACCAAAAGTTGCCCTGTATTCGAAGATTACTCTTTTTGTAAGTCCTTCAGTTCTCCATCTATAACCCGGATCAAGTCTGAAACATTTAATTCCACCTGCAAGCCAATCTTTCCTCCACTTACAATTATTTTTCCTGCTTCGGCCGTCGATTTATTAATGAAGGTTTTATACAATTTTTTCATCCCAACCGGAGAACATCCTCCTTTAACATAGCCCGTAAACTTCAACAAATCCTTATGAGGAAGCATTTCAATTTTTTTCTCCGAAGCTGCGATGGCTGCTTTTTTCAAATCGAGCTCTCCCGAAACCGGTACAATAAAAACATACAGTTCCTTACTGCTTCCACGGGCCACCAATGTTTTATGCACCAATGCCGGATCTTTTCCATTCGCTTTAGCTATAATTAACCCATGAATCGGTTCTCCCCCGGTATTTTTAACACTTAATGCTTCAAAAGCAATTTTATTCCTTTCTAAAATGCGAAGTGCATTTGTTTTTACCATTTTAGCCATGATTCAAAGAAATTACTTATCATCTATACGTAAAGAAAAAGATGGCATCCGCGTTGTAAAAATCAAACAGATGCCATCTTTCTATTTTCACAACGTGTGCTATTTCAAATTCTCTTCAAACAATTTAAAAATACGTTTGTACTCATCAGTCCAGCTACTGGGCTCGCGGAAGCCATGAGGTTCAACAGGAAAAACAGCAAGCTCCCAGTTTTCTTTTCCCAATTCTATTAAACGTTGCGTCAGGCGAACGATATCCTGGAATTCAACATTATCGTCAACCATGCCGTGACACATTAGCAAAGCTCCTTTAAGTCCTTCAGCAAAATAAATAGGAGAACTCTGAACATAAGCAATACTGTCTTCAACAGGCGTATTCAAGATATTTGAAGTGTACCCGTGATTATAATGTGCCCAATCGGTAACTGAGCGAAGTGCAGCTCCGGCCTTAAATACATCGGGATAATTGAACATGGCCATCAGGGTAATAAAACCGCCATATGATCCGCCATACAAACCGATACGGTCGGGAGACACATCGTATTTTTCAACCAGTAATTTTGCTCCGTCAACATTATCCGACAGGTCTTTGCCTCCCATCCAGCGATAAATTCCGGTACGCCAGTTACGACCATAACCGGCACTGGCCCTGTAATCAATATCCAAAACTGTGTATCCGTTATCCACTAAAAAATTATGAAATTGATATTCGTGGAAATAACTGCTCCACCATTTATGGGCGTTTTGTAAATATCCTGCACCATGCACAAAAATGACTGCCGGTCCTTGTTTTTCGGGTGACTCAGGACGGTATAAACGGGCATGAACTTCTGCACCATCCTCTGCATTAAACGTAATGTATTCCGGCATACGCCAGTTGTATTCGTTAAACGCCTCAGTTGTTGAATGTGTTAACTGTGTCGCATCTGCGCCGGCCTTATTTTCCTGCAAATAAAGTTCCCATGGTTTATTGGCTGTTGAGTGCCTAATTGCCAGGTACTTCTCATCGGGAGAAAGGCTAACTTCATTTCCACCTTCCATTGATGTTATTTGAGTGAGTTTTCCTCCCCAAACCGGCATTTTATAAAAATGCGTTACTCCGGGATGTACCTTGTTGGCAGTAAAATAAAAATGTTTCTTATCTTTTGAAATAAAGGCATCCGAAACCTCAAACTCACCTGATGTCAGGGTAACTTTCTTTTTGGAATGAATATCAACAGCATAAAGGTGCGAATACCCCGATTCTTCGGAATGGAACCAAATGGATTTTCCATCAGGCATCCAGCCCATATCGCCGCCGGAGTAGCCATAGCCGCCAATACCGGGACCTCCAATCCATGCCTCATCGCGCTGACGATCGAGCAGTTCCAAATCACCAGTTGCAGGATCGAGTAAAAGAATCCAGCGGTCTTTATTATCTTCCGACAGACCTACCACAACAGCCAGATCTTCCGTTTCATTCCAAAATGGTCCGAAGAGATTCACTTTCCTGTCAACAATCTCCTCTCCTTCTTTTGGCATTCTTTCCGGATAATCACTCAAATAATCGGGTAAATCTTTTAATCCCGGAATTTGTGAGATGTTAATTTTTACTGTTTTATTATTCTTTACGTCAAAAATTCCCATTTCCATGCTTGCCTGTGGACTGCCAACTTTTGTACGTGCCTGTTGCTCTTCGGTGTAGCCCGATTCGGTAACATGATGTGTAACTGAAGTTGATTTTGCATCGGCCGCCATTTGAAAAGCATTGTAAATAATATAATTTCCTGTTGGGCTTAACGACATACCACGAACGCGCTTTTTCCCAATATAAATTTTTAGTGGCTGTTCTTCTTTTTCTTCTTCACGCCGTTTTTCACTTGCCTGTTCTTTCGCCTTGCGCTCGTTTAATACAACAAACAACTCTTTTTGCTGGTCTTCCAGCCATTTTGCCTGTGCATCAGATCTTTTCTCCGGTCTTTCCTGACCCGGGACAAAATTGGTTAACTGGCGAATCATTCCGGTTTCCAGGTTAATGCAAAACAGGTTATTTTCTTTTGTGAATGAAACTTCTGTATCGTTCAACACAAACTCAGGAGAACCTGCAAATTCAAGCCATTGGGTCAATTGCCGTTCCTTTCCGCATGCCAGATCAAGTAAAAAGATATTGCCATTGCGGGTATAAACTTTTTGTGTTTTTGTCTTATTGAAAGCAGAAAACCGGCCTGGCAGACTTTTTTTCTCGGCCAAAGCAACCTTATCAATATTCTTGCCTTTCAAGGAGTAACTGTAAAGCGACGAGAGTGTATCCTGATCAGGGTTCCAATCGAAGTAAATTTTATCACTTGCCTCAGACCATGCTATTTCAGTAGGAGATGTTCCCAGCCACTTTTCGGGCGACTGCATGATTTTTTCAATAGTAAGTGAACTTTTGTTGTTTTTTTGAATTTGAGCAATCCCTGTACTGTATGCAAAAACAAGGATTATAAAGAGGATTTTTTTCATTTTTTGACAGCAGTTTTTTTTGAATTAATAGAAGGACACTAAAATAAATAAATTTCGATGATTAATAATGGCAAAGCTGAAATCTAAAAATTATAGATTTGCAAAAATGAAATTAATTAACAGAGAAGAAAGATAACAATACTGAAAATCTCTTTTGGCTTCTGTAGTCCAACTAAAAAAAATGAAAGTATTCAAATTTGGTGGTGCCTCGGTGAAAGATGCCGAAGCCGTAAAAAATGTTTTTGAAATTGTTAAAACTGAAGAGGGAAAGTTGGTGGTTGTAGTTTCGGCCATGGGAAAAAGCACGGATTTGCTGGAAACACTAATCAGCGCTTATTTCAAAAATAAAAAAGAAAAAAACTCCATTTTTACTGCGTTTAAAGAGTACCACCTCGAAATTATACAGGATTTATTTGGTGAAGAAGGGATGCCCCAGGCGGTTTACCAACTATTTTTAGAATTGGAAAATAAGATTAACACCCGCCCGTCGTTCGATTATAATTTTGAATACGACCAAATTATATGTTTTGGGGAGTTGGTGTCAACCCGTATTATCAGTGCCTATTTCAACGCTGCAGGTTATTCCAATTCGTGGGTTGATATCCGAACATGTCTGAAAACCGACAATACTTTTCGCGATGCCAAAGTTGATTGGGAATGGACCGAAGAATTGATTAAAAAGGAATTTCTTTTTAACGGCAATAGCCTGTTTATCACCCAGGGTTTTATGGGATCGACTACCACGAACCTGACCACAACACTTGGTCGCGAAGGTTCTGATTTTACTGCAGCCATTATAGGAAGCTCATTGCAGGTTGAGAGCGTTTCCATATGGAAAGATGTTCCCGGAATATTAAGTGCCGATCCGAAAAAAATGAATGACACGGTTATGATTAACGAACTTTCGTATAAAGAAGCCGTGGAAATGACTCACTCGGGAGCCAAAGTTATTCATCCAAAAACAATGCAACCCTTGCATAACAAAGGCATTCCATTGTTGGTTAAATCATTTATTGAACCCAAAAATCCGGGAACTGTCATTCACAAAATCAATCATAAAATCAATCTTCCACCGATCTTCATTCTAAAAGAAAATCAGGTACTTATAACCCTGTCAGCAAAGGATTTCTCGATTATTTCCATAAACGATATCGACAGAGTCGTTAATTTCCTGATCACCAAACTGGTTAAGGTTACACTCATGCAACAATCTGCTATCGATTTAAATATTGTTGCCGATGCGTCGACTGAAAACCTGGAAGAAATTTTTGAAGAACTGTCATCAGAATATAAAATCAGGTACAACACCGGGCTGACATTGGTAACCATCAGGCATTACACTGAAGAAGTGCTCGACTGGATGGTAAAAGAAAAGGATATTTACCTGGAACAACACAGCCGGCTTACTGCCCGGATGCTGGTAAAAGAATAATCCGGGGCAAAAAATATATTTTCTGGCAAGAATGAAATTTTCTTGTAATTTTAGATGGTTAACTTTGACATATTACTAAAACTACACCAAAAAATGAAACAAAAGAAGTTACTGCCATATGCCATCGGACTTGTTGTAATTGTAATAATATTATTGGTTGTTGGCAAAAAGCAAGGCTGGTTTGGCAACGACTTTTCAATAGATATTGCCACCGAAACTGTAAAAAGCAAAACGATAACTGAATTCATTACTGCCAACGGAAAAATTCAACCCAAAACGGAGGTAAAAATCAGCCCTGATGTTGCCGGCGAAATTGTTGAATTATATGTTGAAGATGGTGATCCTGTTACCAAAGGCGACCTGCTTTGTGTAATTAAACCTGAAATGTATGTTTCGGCAGTTAATCGTGCAGAAGCAGCATTAAATTCCTCGAAAGCCCGCCAGGCTCAGGCTGAGGCTCAACAAATTGAGAGTGAACTTTCGTACAAACGCTCTAAACAATTGTATGAAAGCGGTACGATCCCGGTTTCTGAATTCGAATCGGCAGAAGCTGCCTATAAAGTGGCACAAGCCGAATCGCGTGCAGCCAAGTATTCGGTGCTTAGTGCACAGGCCTCGCTCGATGAAGCAGAAGAACAGCTGATTAAAACAAAAATATATGCTCCAATTTCAGGAACAATTTCGGCACTGAATGTGGAAAAAGGCGAACGCGTTGTAGGAACCAGCATGATGGTAGGAACCGAAATGATGACTGTTGCCGATCTGGACAAAATGGAAGTTCAGGTGGAGGTAAACGAAAATGATATTGTTAAGGTAAAAAAGAACGATACTGCGTTGGTGGAGGTTGACGCTTACCTGAACCGTAAATTCAAAGGTGTTGTTACCGAAATTGCCAACTCTGCGAGTACAACAGGAACCACTGCTGACCAGGTCACTAATTTCGATGTGAAAGTATTTTTATTAAAAGATTCATACGAAGATTTAATCGATCCTGAAAACGGAAACCTTTATCCATTCCGCCCGGGAATGTCGGCCACGGTTGATATTTTAACTGAAACCCGGGAGGGAGTTATTTCTGTCCCGATTTCCGCCGTAACCACTCGTATTAAAAAAGAAGGAGGCGGCACAAAAGAAGTTTCTGACGAAGAAGAAAGCGGAGACAACAACCAGGATAAAATCAAAGAAGAAAAACAGGAAGTTGTTTTCTTATATAGTGACAGCCGGGTGAAAAAGGTAGAAGTAAAAACCGGAATTCAGGACGACAACAGCATACAGATTTTAGAAGGTGTAAACGAGGGAGATGAAGTTGTAATAGCTCCCTACAATGCAATTAACCGCAACCTGAAAGACAGTATGTTGGTGAACAAGGTTAAAGAGGAAGATCTGTTTAAAGCGAAAAAATAAATAGAACCAATAAAACAAAAAACGGGGTTGCATAAATTTATACAACCCCGTTTTTTTTATTTCGAAAAGTTTATTCTCCTGCAAAATAATTCCGGTTATCAATAACAGTCAGGTTATTGGTATGCGCCCGCGTCATATCCATTTCCCATTTTTCAGAAATTGCTTTTCCCTTATAACGGTAAGTTTTATCGAGCGTAATGTCTTTTAGCAATAAATCCTTGTAGTCAACAACAAATGAATAGTTCACATCAGAGTAAAATTCAGCATTCGATTCTCCAACAGCTAATCCTCTTCCCTGACGATTATTCTTTTCAGACTGCACTTCTCCCTCAATCTTCAACACCGAATAATCTTCTTTATTTATAGTAATTTTCCCACTGAAAGCAGTAGCATAAAAATCGCCTGATGCTTCGATTGTTGGCACTTGCTGACTGAATGCAATCACCCAGTATTCTTTTCCATCAATTGTAGGTTGACTTTCAAGAGTAAGTTTATATTCGCTTAAGAGAGCAGGATTCAATACCAAACCCGCAGAGCGTACCCAATCCAGTTCCAATAATTCATCCAGATTTAACGAAGCCTCTGCAAAACGATAAAATTCACCATTTTCAACTTCATTCACAGAATATTTCCGTGACTTAAATGCATCAGCTTTCGAAGGATTACTGTAACCAGCTCCATCATATAATAATACCGACGCTTTTTTGGTGTTTTGATTTGCTCCGTCAACCTTTTTCTCGGCCATATAATCAAAATGCATATTAAAAGGTCCTGCTCCGTAATTGTATTTTATATTTTCCGAAGCCATACGCAAAATCCGTATGAGTACCATATTTTGTGCGGCCACATCCACCGGACCAACACCGTAAGATTTGGATTCGAGTTTGATAACATTAAAACTCTTGCTGAAAAGTTTCTCAACGGCAAATTGTTTATTTTTAAAACCAACTGCCGAAAAATAAATGTCTTTATCTACAAAATCTTCAGGAATTTTCAACTCGAAATTACCGTCAGCATCACTGGCTGTTCCAAAAAAAGTTCCTTCCAATCCAATATTTGTGTACGACACAGGGCGGTTACTTTCTGCGTTCACTACCTTACCAATAATAGTATGGGCAACTTTTGAACCACTTTGTGCGAAGGATGAAATTGCCAGGAAAAATGTAAAAATGAATATAATTGTTTTGTTCATGACCATCTATTTAAAAATTAAAAGTAACAAATAAATACCATTCCTGCTTATAAAAACGTTGTATTACGAAATTATTATTGTGTATCTTTGTTTTAAACATAAAAATTTTGAATGATATGAGTCGAAAATATATTCTTGTATTAGTAAGTATTATTTTTTTAGCATTTTCTTCATGTGTTTCGAAAAAGAAATTCCTCGAAATGGAAGCTGGCCGATTGAAGGCAGAAGAACTATCGCGAAAACTTGAAGGAGAAAACAACGACAAGGCCGACAGGATTAAAGCCCTGATTGCTGATTTCGAGGCGATGAAAAATGAACTCATGGAAAACAATGCCATGAAAGATCAGCACATCGACAACCTGAAAAAGGAAATGAATGACCTTTCGCAACAATTAAATAAAAAAACCGAATCGTTGCAGGAAACCAGTTTTAATCTTGACTTTGAAAAACAACGTCTGACCAACGCCCTTGACAGTAAAGATAAAACAATCAGTTCTCTGCAGAACGAAGTGAGTGAGCTTGAAAGCGATATCTCATCAAAAAATTCTGTAATCGACCAGAAGAATTATGAAATCGGCCAATTAAACGAAAAAGCCAAACTACTGGAAACCCAGATACAATCTGGAGAAAGCAAGTTAGACAATCTGCAAATCCAACTTGAAAAAGTTAAAGCAGAAACCGTTAAATTGCAGGGAGAAATAAAAGAAAAAGACACCCAGATCAGTAAACTTACAAATCAGGTTAAGTTGTTAAAAAGCGAAATTGGAAAATAAACTTTCAGTTTATATTTAAAAAAAATAAAGTTTTGGTTATTTACTTAGTTTATTTTCATTAGAAAGACTTTTTAAATAAAAAAGTCTTTCATGATATGAATTTATACTGATGTTCTGTGCATTAGGATATTTGTATTGAAACATAGTTTCTCAGTTTTTTCTATTTAAAAACATTGCTGTATTTTTCATGTTTTATCTGACAGTATATCAACTATAACAAAGCACGGCTAAAAGAACTAATATCGCAATAGCCTCATTTTAAACACATCCCACAAGCTTAATTCTCATAAAAAATAATGATGGAAAAACGAAATAAGAGGACAAGTGCATTATAATTATGTGAAATGGATAAAAACAATTATATTCATGCGGCTCAAATTTGATAATACCTCTACTATTAGGGGAAAACAGTTTTCACAATTATTTTTAATTGTCTGAGTAGAAGATCAAAAATAATTTGGACTACACTGAGGTGTATCAGAATTTTTTTCCTTTTGATAGAAATTCATTTTTAAAATTAAACCTGATTAATATCCATTGGAAAAAATGGTTTGAGCAGTTAGTAAATCAATTTGAACTTAATGATGAAAACGACAAAGCACATTTTACTCTTTTTCCTGTCAATATTTCTTGTTACTACTATTATTAGCTGTTCAAAAAAGAATGACATTTCCGATGAAAATGATAAACAATCAGAAAATCAAGAGCCTGCATCATTGGTAGGAGCATACTATTATCCATGGTATGTCAATAATAATTTCCATGGGAATGAGTATCTAAGGAAACATCTTGACCCCATTCAAACACCGGAGTTAGGAAAATATAGCGAAAAAAACCCGGCAGTTATAAAACAACATCTGGAATGGTGTGAATATTCAGGTATTAACTTATGGGTTTGTAGTTGGTGGGGACCTGGAGATGAAACTGATCAGACACTAAAAAATCATATCCTTAATCATCCCGATTTGAGCAACATGAAAATTGCACTGATTTATGAGACAGTTGGACGCATTCCGGGATTGGAAGATATTTCAAATGTTGAGCCTGACATAAATTATATCATTGAAAACTATTTTGATCATCCAAATTATTTAAAAATAAATGAAAAGCCCGTTTTATTTTTATATCTATCGCGTGTTTTATCTCAGACCGGTATATTGGAAAAGACAATAAAAGCAATGAGAGAAACAGCAAAACAGGCGGGACTTGACCTATATATTGTAGGAGATCAGGTATTTGGACAACCACCGTCTTCAACCGATCAGATTGTATTACTCGATGCAATTACTAATTATGATGTATATGGAAATTTAAATGCTGAAATGTATGCCACACAGGAAAAAGTGAATAAATATTTTGCGACCTTATCAGGATGGCGATCAATGGCTCATCAAGAGGGAGTCAGCTTTATTCCTGCTATATCTCCAGGGTTTAATGACCGTGGCGTAAGAAGCGGTCACGTACCGCTTTCAAGAAAACTCTCGGACAAAGGCTCATTTGGATCTCTTTTTGAAGAGATGCTTGACGGTGCACTAAAAATTACTGACCCGGAACTTAAAAATTTATTAATGATAACCTCATGGAATGAATGGCATGAAGATACACAGATTGAGCCTGCTGCATTATCTTCAGCTTCCTCAAAGGATGACAGTGAGTCTACAATAGATTATACTTCTGGACTTGAATACGAAGGATATGGAACAAAATACTTAGATATATTAAAAAAGACGATTAACAAGTAGCTACATAGATCAATAACAATATTTGTTAGAGTTTAAGGTTTTTTATCCACATTATTACACATTAAAATGACCTATCGGCCATACATTCGTTATTATTAGCTTTAATTTATTCAACCCTAAATGGGCTTTTTGAACATATTTATAAAATACATAATGAAGAAATTTTAAAGCGAAATTGGAAAATAAGCATTCAGTACATAAATAAAAGAAACAAAGCCCGGTGATCACCGGGCTTTGTTGTTAACTGAAAAAAATACGCTGTTTAACCATTAAGTAGATTCTACTTCTGTGCGTAATCAACTTTCTTAAACCAAAGGCGATTACCTACCTGATAGTACTGATCTTCCAGTTTCGGATTCTCAGCAAGTTCCTCTTTTGTAAAAGGGAAGAAAGGAACAATAAGATCATCACCTTCATTCCAGTTGGCAGGGGTATAAACATGTGAGCTTTCCGTTGTTTGAAGTGCTTCAATAATTCGAACAACTTCCTTCATATTTCTTCCAACCTCCATTGGATAAAAATTAACGGAGCGAACTACATTTTCATCATCAAGGATAAACACTCCACGAATGTCTTTTGAAGTACTGATAGGTTCGTGAAGCATACCATATTCCTTTGAGACAATACCTTTCGGATCTTCAAAAAATGGAAAATCAAGAGTTAATGTTCCTCTGTCCTTGTAATTCAATTCCTGAAGATGTGTTACCCATAATTTATGCATCTCCACTTTATCGGTAGAGATGACCGCTATCCTGGTGTTCAATTCTGCAAACTTTGGCTGCAAATAAGCCAATTCTAAAAGTTCTGATGTGCAAACAGGAGTAAAATCACCGGGGTGACTAAAGAGAACCTTCCAACTTTTTCCAAAATCATTCGGGAAAGTCATCTTCCCCTGTGTTGATTCGGCTTGGAACTGAGGAGCTTTCGACCCTATTAAAGGGATTTCCTTGTTTTGAGAGAGAACATTACTACCTATAAATATGGTAGCGATTAGTAGTAAAAACAATTGTTTCATGACAGTAATTTTTTTGGTTGCATCATCAAGTTACAACAACAAAAATCCTATTAACTATGTCGAACAACATAAAACTAATAGCGCGTTTAATTAGGAATTGACGATTACGAATAAAAAGAATACTAAAAAGTCTTTTTTACAACACAAAAGACTAAAATACCTTATAATATGAAATAAATAAGTGGTTAAAAAATTTAATTTGAAAGCACCTAAAAAAACAAATAAAATACGAATTAGTATTTTATTAACATTGCGTTCACTTCTTGTCGACTATATCATTCAATAATTCGAGGCCATAATCTAACTTGAATATCTGGAAATACTCAACTATTGAAGCTCTAACCTGATATTCAGAAGCTGTATAAGGCAGAACATTTTGCGCGTTAAACCACATCATAAAGGTGTCGGCATATGCTTCGTTTAAACCTGTGAGTTTAATAACCATGTCTCGATTGTAGTTTTTTGAATGCATTTCCCAGTTTTTCTGCATAGCTATAGCTTCACGGGCAGCTCTTTTTCGTTTCTCACGTTTGCTTAAATGATATTGCCAGTACGACAGGGGTGTGAAAAAAGCTGCCAGCAAAGGAGGTTTTTCATTGTAGGCATCGCCTCTTAATTCCGGATCGATTTCTGTTGGCTGACCATGGTCGAAATAATCAAGTTTAGCAGATTCTCCTTCAACAGTAACTTCTCCTACATTATACATCACCGGATTCATGTAAAATGTTAATACTTCATAACCTGTATAATAGGATGGTATTTTTAATATGGTGGGCTCATATCCTACCGAAGTTACCTCCAGCGAATCAATATTTAAAAGTTCAAGCGAGAAATAACCGTCATTATTGGTAATCGTCCCGCTGTGTGTTCGATGCAGAATAATATTGGCATAAGGCACAGCCGAACTGTCGGCCGAACTTAAAACCTTTGCCTTCAACTCAATCAACATTGGATCTACCGGATACTCCTCATCCTGAGCATTTGCAGCTATCGAGAACAGAAAGAGAAAAACCAGAAGTAAACATTTATTCATATTTAATTTCGTCAGTTGGTGCAAAATTAGGCAAAAGAATTATTCAGGACATGAATTAACAAAATTTAGCCGGCTTTTAACAAGTTTTTAGAATTTAATCTCCCGTTGTTTATTCCAACTTATAAGCCTGCTTGAACGAAGGGAAATTTGCTAATACCGTTGACCTTACCTGGTAGGAATTTGCAGAATACGAAAGTAAATGTTTGGCATTGAACCACAACATAAATGTATCGGCATAAGCCTCATTCAGCCCGGTAAGGTCCATAATTACTTCTTTATTATATATTTCAGAGAAAGCATTCCATTTTTCTTCTTGTGCCATTGCTGCCCGAACCTCACGTTTTGATTTTTCGCTTTTACTGAATTTATAATACAGGTATGACGCCGGACTTACTGCCGCCTGTAAGACCTTCGGCTTTTCATTAAAAGCATCGCCGCGTAATTCGGTTTTAATATCGGTGGGTTGACCATGTTCGAAATAGTCCAGTTTCTTAGCTTCTCCTTCCACCGTTACCTCGCCCACATTATACAAAACAGGCTCCATGTAAAAAGTCAGTAGTTCGTAACCGGTGTAATACGAAGGAATTTTTAAAATAAATGGTTTGAATCCAACTGATGTAATCTCCAGCGAATCGATATTCAGCATTTCGAGCGAGAAAACTCCCTGGTTGTTTGTAATGGTACCACTGTGCGTGCGGTGGTTGATGATGTTGGCGTAAGGCACAGCAGAACTGTCAGCCGAACTTAAAATCTTTGCCTTCAATTCAACGAGCATCGGATCCACTACATATAACTCATCTTGGGCTTGAACAGCAAATGATGCGAAAAAAAGACAAATGAAAAAAAGATATTTATTCATTCGTTTAAAAGTGTTTACATTCAGTGGCAACTCATGTAACTCGCTTTTTAACATCCTCCTGTGTGGCAAATTTTGTGATGCTCGTTTCATCTGGAATTCTTTGTGCAGACAAAATTAGACAAAAGAATTTCGCACAAAGGGATATAACATTATTTAACCGGACTTTAACAGAAATTAAGGAGATGGAAGGCAATTTAGATAGCCTGACTCCGAGTCAGGCTATCTAAATATGTGATTTATTTCATTGAAGCGATGCGCTCTTCCAATACTTTAATATTGGCTTCGGCATCAGCTTGTTTTGCTCTTTCTTTGGCAACTACAGCTTCCGGTGCACTATTCACGAAACGTTCGTTGCTCAGTTTTTTCATTACTGAATTCAGGAATCCTTTGGCGTACTTCAACTCCTCTTCCAGTTTCTTCAATTCTTCTTCCACATCAATGAATCCTTCAAGCGGAATATAGAAGCTGGTTGATTTCACGCGGAATGAAGCTGCACCTTTCACTTCTTCAGCAACTGTATCTAAATCCGACAGGTTACCCAGCTTTATAAGAATGCTATTAAATTTGGCGTCAAAACCTTTATCGCCTTTTTGTACAGAAAGGCTTACCGTATCTTTAAACGCAATATTCTTTTCTTTTCTGATCTTACGAATTCCCGACACAGCTTCTTTCACATCTTCGAAAGCAGCCAGCAATTCAGCATCGTAATTTACTTCTGTTGGCAACTGGCTGATCATGATACTTTCTCCTTCCTTACGTTCTTCCAGCAACTGCCAGATCTCTTCTGTAATGAAAGGCATGAAAGGATGCATCAATCGCAACATCTGGTCGAACAGCTCAAGTATTTCGGCATATGTTTTTGCATCGATCGGTTGCTGATATGCTGGTTTCACCATTTCGAGCAGCCAACCTGAGAATTCGTCGCGAACTGTAGTATAAACTGTCATCAGTGCTTCCGAGATACGGAAACTATCAAATTGTGCATTTAATGTTTCAACCACCTGGCTGAGTTTATTTCTGAACCACTCAATGGCCAGTCTTGAATGTTCAGGCTGCTCTATTTCAGCAGACACTTCCCAGTTTTTCACCAAACGGAAAGCATTCCAGATTTTAGTTGAGAAACCGGCTCCTTGTTGCGGCAATCCTTCGTCAAACAACAAATCGCCACCGGCAGGAGAACAAAGTAACATTCCAACGCGAACACCATCGGCACCGTACTTGGCAATCAAATCCAGCGGATCGGGTGAGTTGCCCAGCGACTTCGACATTTTACGACGTTGTGCATCGCGCACCATTCCGGTGAAGTATACGTTTTTGTATGGCAGCTCATCGCGGTATTCGTAACCGGCAATGATCATTCGAGCAACCCAGAAGAAAATAATATCGGGCGCTGTTACCAAATCAGAAGTCGGATAGTAATAATTTACTTCCTCGTTTTCCGGCTCACGAATTCCATCAAAAACCGAGATCGGCCACAACCAGCTTGAGAACCAGGTATCCAGCGCATCTTCATCCTGTCTTAAGTCAGCAACAGTCAGGTTTGCATTACCCGATTTTTCTTTGGCTAATTCCAGTGCCTGTTCGGCTGTTTCGGCACAAACAAAACTTCCATCCTCTAAATAATACACCGGAATTTGGTGGCCCCACCACAACTGACGACTGATACACCAGTCTTTAATGTTGCCCATCCAGTGTTTGTAAGTATTCTTAAATTTCGGAGGGTGGAACTGAATGTTGTCGTTCATCACATTCTCCAAAGCAGGTTTCACCAGCTCTTCCATTTTCAGGAACCACTGTGCCGACAATTTAGGTTCGATTACAACATCGGTACGTTCAGAGAAACCTACCTTGTTGGTGTAATCTTCAATTTTAGCAAGGTTGCCTGCTTTTTCCAGTTCAGGAACAATTTTTTCACGAACCGCAAAACGCTCCTCGCCGATAAACAATTCAGCTTTTTCGCTTAAAGTTCCATTATCGTTAAAAATATCGATCGATGGCAAATTGTATTTTAAGCCAATTTCGTAGTCATTGATATCGTGGGCAGGTGTAATTTTCAAACAACCGGTACCGAATTCCATATCCACGTATTCATCTTCAATAATCGGGATGGAACGGTTTAACAGCGGTACCAAAACACGTTTCCCTTTCAGGTGGGTAAAACGTTCGTCGTTCGGATTTACACAAACAGCCGTATCACCTAAAATGGTTTCCGGACGCGTTGTTGCAATGGTAACAAAACCATCTTCGCCATCAATTTTATAGTTGAGGTAATACAATTTACCCTGCATTTCTTTGTAGATCACTTCCTCATCAGAAAGTGCAGTTTTAGCTGCCGGATCCCAGTTTACCATTCGCACGCCGCGATAGATCATTCCTTTGTTGAACAGGTCGACAAAAACTTTGATCACCGATTCGCTGCGGGCTTCGTCCATGGTAAAAGCAGTGCGATCCCAGTCGCACGAAGCGCCAAGTTTTTTCAGCTGCTCGAGGATAATACCACCGTGTTTATCCGTCCATTCCCAGGCATGTTTCAAGAATTCGTCGCGCGAAAGATCGTATTTGTCAATTCCTTCGGCATTCAGTTTGTTTACCACTTTGGCTTCGGTGGCAATCGATGCATGGTCGGTTCCCGGCACCCAGCAGGCATTTTTACCGGTCATTCGCGCACGGCGGACCAGAATATCCTGAATGGTATTGTTAAGCATGTGCCCCATGTGCAGCACACCGGTTACGTTTGGCGGCGGAATTACAATTGTGTAAGGTTCGCGCTCGTCGGGTGTTGAATGGAAATACTTGTTGTCCATCCAGTATTTGTACCATTTATCTTCAACCTCGGCCGGGTTGTACTTGCTCGGAATTTCCATTTGACTCATCTTGAAATATCTAGCTAAAAATTTGAGGTGCAAAAGTACAATTAATACTTCAGAGTTTAAAGATCAAAGTTTAAAGTTTAATGAAAGGTTATGTGTTGCGGGCTAAGAATTACAGGGTTAATTAAATAACACTTGATTTTTCTTCGTGAAACCTTGTGGAATCTTTGTACAACTTCGTAATTCATTTTTCGAAATTAATAAGGTTTGCAGATTTATATCTTCCCGAGTACTACTTTGGATTTAATGAATCCAGAGGATTCTTATGTTTATAGAAAATAAATAATCCAAAGAGGATACGACTCCGGCCGGAGTCGTATATTGTATGCATAACGAAATCATTCTATAAATATGTGACCTCGCTGAGGTCAGTAAAAGTCATTTTGCACCGCGGCTTCAGCCCGGTGAAACTCTCAGCAAAAGACAGCTGGCTTTAGCCTTTAATTCCTTTGAGTTAACGGCTAAAGCCTTTCTTATACTCTCAATTTTACACCGCACTAAAGTACGGTGCAAAACAAGATTCACCATATCGAGCTAAAGCTATATATTATAACGCCCTGCGACAATCTCAACCTCCCTGCGGGATCAAAACCTTCCCTGTAGAGTTTTCACCCTCCCTGTTGCACAGGGACAACAAATTTTCACACAGGGCAGCTGAAAATGCAACAGGATTGTAAACAAACGCAACAGGGCCACTAAAAATGGCACAGGACGTGAAAAAAAGACACAGGGAAGTATAAAAGTGCCGCAGGGCACCCCAAAACCTAACAGGACAGGAATAAAACCTGCAGGAAATAAAAAACCACGAACAGAGCAGTAAAAACTACGCCGTCCGTGGCTGAAAATATAATATGTTATTGGTTTTCTTTATTGTCGAGCAACCTCACCATGGTAACCAAGATCGAGGCCTTTCATTTCGGCCATACGCCCCACTTTTACAGGTACAAAACGATTAATTACTTTCAACACGCCTAAAGTAAAAATAAATCCCCAGGCTGAGGCAAAAATAATGGCTATAATCTGTTTAAATAAGAAGGCAAATCCACCCCCCATAAACAATCCGTCGGCACCGTTGGCATTAATAGCAGTTGTTCCGAACAAACCAAGCATAATGGTACCTAAAACACCTCCTATACCGTGAACACCCCAAACATCAAGCGCATCGTCCCAGCGTTTGCGCCCAACAAACTTAACCGCCTGATAGCAAACCATCCCGGCACAAAGGCCTATAAACATGGCCGTGCCGAGCGTTACATAGCCAGCAGCAGGCGTAATTGTTGCCAATCCGGCCACAGCTCCTGTCATCAATCCAATAAATGTGGGGCGTTTTTTACCGGTGGTCCATTCAATTCCCAACCAGGTGATTGCCGCCACCGATGCAGCAACATCAGTGTTCAGGAAAGCCTGTGCTGTAATGGCATCCACATCCAATTCACTTCCGGCGTTAAAACCGTACCAGCCGAACCACAGCAAGCTGGTTCCGATGGCCACCAACGGAATATTGTTTGGCCCGCTGTTCTTTTCGGCGCGAGCACCAACAAAGAATACCGAAGCTAACGCGGCAAAACCTGCCGTTGCGTGAACCGTTATTCCTCCGGCAAAATCAAGCACCCCCCATTCGGCAAGGATTCCACCTCCCCAAACCATGTGCACGAACGGATAGTAAACAAAAATTTGCCACAGAATAAGGAAAATTACATAGGCTTTAAAAGTTACGCGATTGATAAAAGCTCCGGTAATCAGTGCAGGAGTAATAATGGCAAACATCATTTGGTAAGCCACAAAAATATACTCCGGGAAATTACGGTCGGCTGAAAAAGGTGTACTTGATGTTACACCATTTAAAAAGGCTTTATCGAAATTACCGATAATACCAAAGAAATCATTCCCGCCGGCCAATGTTCCGCTAAAACACATGGAATAACCAAAGCTAATCCACAAAATGGTTGTTATTCCCAACGACACAAAACTTTGCATCATAATACTCAGGATATTCTTTTTACATCCTAACCCTCCGTAGAAGAATGCCAGGCCGGGAGTCATTAACATTACCAGACTGGTGGCAACAACCATAAATGTGGTAAGACCTTTATCAAACATCATAATTCTAAAACTTTTATAATTCGAGGGCCAAAAATAGAAGTCATATCTAATAAATTGTCATTTTAAAGACACCTAAAAAACCTATTTAGAAGTTATTCGATCTTTAATAAATCATTTTGAAATTCAAAAGAACACTTTTATACTTTTCTGTCAAAAAGGGGGGCAGAATGTTTATGTGAACAAAATATCAGAAGATTTTTAATTTTTGAGAGGGTTGATTTTTTCATCGCACAAAAATATCATCGAATTATAAATTTCTGAGGGGGTTTAAATTGATTTCTGAAAATTTGCAAAACGGGCAAAAAATGGTCAAAATCATGACATTTCTCACTTTTTTTAAATTCACTCTAAATTAGAGTCAGTTAAAATTCAATTAATATTAGCATAATTAATTCCACAGAGTGAAGGCAGAATTTAAAAGAAACACCTATCACTGGTTAAGATTATAGATTAGGTTTTTGTTGTACAACACATATTGATTCAAATAATTTCTGTTTTTTTACGATAGTTTAAACCTGAATATCAACGGAAATGACCTAATAATGAAACACAAACCTTCCTTAAGAAAAAATGCAAACCGACTTTTATTCCTTTACACATGGTCTATACTGTTTTTACATCTGGGAGGCTGCACGCAGGAGTCATCGCAGCAAACCTTGCCTGACAATGATCTTGTTCAATATGTAAATCCTTTTATTGGAACCTACAAGGAGGGACATGCCTTTCCGGGAGCATGTTTGCCTTTTGGCATGGTACAATTGAGTCCCGATAACGGTTACCGGGGAGTAAAAGCCTACAACTACGCAGAAAAATCGATACTGGGATTTAGTCATACTCATTTAAGTGGTACCGGCCCGTATACATTAACCAATTACAATAACATACTGGTGATGCCCATAGTAGGCGATTTAAAAATATTTCCCGCAACTCTAAAGGATCCTCTTAAAGTGGCTGAAAGAAATCTTGAAACAAGACTGGACAATATTTCAGTGGAGGAGCAGCAAAAAATGGAAAGGATGCCCGCCGATGAACGAAAAGAAAAAATGAGAATCCTTTTTGAAGAAGAAAAAGAAAAAGCCGAACGGGAGCTAACCAAACAAGGCTTCGATCCTGCCAAACCGGTAAAAGGATACGAATCAGCCTACAGCCACGATGAAGAAGAAGCAAGCCCTGGATACTACGCTGTTAATCTGAAGGATTACAAGGTTAAAACAGAAATGACAGTTACCGAACGGGCAGGTTTTCATCGCTACACTTTCCCCGAAACCAATGAAGGACACTTTATTATCGATGTTACTCATTCCATTACTCCCGGCCGCGAAGCGTACGTAAAAATTCTGAATGAAACTCAAATTGAAGGATATGTTGTCGGCGATATGGAAGGCAACCACAGCCGCCCGTTAAAATGTTATTTCTTTGCTGAATTTAACAAGCCTTTTTCTTCTTCGGGAACTTGGTATGGCGAAGACATTCAACCCGGAATAAAAGAAGCTTCAGGGACAAACCGGGTTGGGGCATTTGTAAACTTCTCTACCTTCGAAGGAGAGCAAATCCTGCTAAAAGTAGGCATCTCGTATGTAAGTATCGAAGGAGCCAGAAATAACCTGGCAACAGAAATCCCACACTGGGATTTTGAAAAGGTTAGAAAGCAGGCTCAAAATATCTGGAATGAAAAACTGAATAAAATAAATGTAAAAGGTGGCAGCGAGGACGAAAAAACCAGCCTGTATACTTCTGTTTATCATTCGTTAATGTTCCCTCGCACATTTTCCGATGTAGACGGTTCATACTTCAGCCATTTCGACAATTCTGTGCACCAAACAAACGGCAAACCCTACTATGTTGATTTTTCGCTTTGGGATACGTACAGGGCACAACACCCTTTACTTGCCTACCTCGAACCAGAGAGGCAAAATGAAATGATCAACACTTTTTTAGAAATGTACGATCAGGGCGGCAGACTTCCGCTTTATGTAAGCTACAAGAATTATTATATGAAAGTGATGATTGGTGATCATGCAACATCGGTAATTGTTGATTCTTACATGAAAGGGATTCGTAATTATGATATCGAAAAAGCATACGAAGCGATGCGTAAAAATGCGCTGGAACCGGGTAAAAAAGAAAGCAGCAGAACCGGGCTAAATTATTACAAGGAATTAGGCTACTGCCCTGCCGACAAAGTGCGCGAATCGGTTTCAGTTACAATGGAATATGCTTATGATGATTGGTGTCTTGCACAAATTGCAAAGGATTTAGGAAAAAACAATGATTACGACCTATTCATAGAAAGGGCACAGAATTACAAAAATCTGTACGATAAAACAACAGGTTTTATGCGCCCCAGAAAAGCCGATGGTTCATGGCTTGAAATGTGTAAAGAAACTCCCGAAATAATTAAAACCGAAGGACATCAGTATTACAGCTGCTTCGATCCCTTATGGGTTGGAGTAAGTCCGAGCCGTCATTTTACGGAATCGAACGCCTGGCAGTATTTGTGGCATATTCCTCACGATGTTCAGGGTTTAATGAATTTACTGGGAGGGCGCCGTAATTTTATTAATAAACTCGACACGCTTTTCACCATGACACCCGACGAATCGGGGCCGGAATACGCACCGTTGTACAGCAAAATAGGACAATATGTTCATGGCAACGAACCTGTCCACCATGTCGGCTATTTATATAATTATGCCGGAGAACCCTGGAAAACACAAAAATGGATTCACCGAATAAGAAAAGAAAAATACCTGGCTGCCCCGGACGGACTTTGCGGAAACGACGATATGGGACAAATGTCGGCCTGGTATATTTTCAGCGCAATGGGATTTTATCCGGTAGCTCCGGGACAAAATGTATTTGTTATCGGTACGCCATTGTTCGATGAAATTACGTTGAACCTTGGAGAATTTTACGGCCATAAAAGCTTTACGGTTAAAGCTGAAGGTATTTCTCCTGAAAACTTTTATATACAATCGGCTAGTTTAAACGGAAAACCATTTACAAAAACATGGATCAGTCACGACGAAATTATTAATGGTGGAACATTAATTTTTAAAATGGGGCCTGAACCAAATAAAGAATGGGGAAACAACCCTGAAGATGCACCCCCATCGCTCATCGGGAGCTAATATTATAATTACAAATTTAACCATTGTTAAACTCCCCGGCCTCACCGGGGAGTAACGTTTGAGAAATGAAAATTTTATCATTTAACAAACTAAACCGATCTAATATCGCACTAATATCTGAGGGAGTCTTTGAGAAAACATAACTGTTAACATAAATTTGACATTCTAAATACATTCAGCGAACTTATTGCTTTTCAGAAAATTATAGTGAATAAATTAATTTATACAAATCTGCATGCCTTAACAATACAATTAAAGAAAAAGTCCAACCTTAAAAATCGAGATCGGACTTTAACATAAACCACCTCTGTTCATACTCAGTTTTTCCATAAATAAATCTGCCTGCTACGTAATTTCACTTCCACTTACTTTATTCATTTGCCACGGAACAACAAATTGCCTTTTTCTTCTCTTTCGTGACTTCTGCATGCCCCGGAAAGATGAAAACCACAAAGATGATGAGGTTTACCTCCAACATCAACTTTTCTTGTTCCTATTGTTCTCATAATACTAAAAACGGAAAATTATATTTTTTAATATCCAATTAAATGGTCATCTTATTACACACGTACCAAAGTCAATTATTTAGAACTGTATCACAGAGAGTTAGACCGAACATTGAGCTTCAAAGGGATTACCTTTTCCGTATTCGACGTATTTATATATAGAAGGACGCTATTTTCAAAGAGATTTTACCAGAGCAAATTGGTTCATGTATTTAGGAATGCAGTTATGTAACCAATGTGTAATGTTATGAAATACAAGATCATGGTTCTGTATATAGCATTAACACCGCTTTGCGTATTATCTGTTGAAAACCTCGGGCAATCGGTTTTTGAAAAAAAGCTGGATGATATTGAAACTGCGATTATCAGAGCTGATTACTACACATCTTACTGCCAGCAATCAACTAACTGGCATTTCCCTGATGAACTTTACGCTTACCTCGAAAGAGCGCGGACCTGTTATCAAAAAGGAGGCAAAAAACACTTAAAAAAAGCCAATCAGTATGTATTGCTATTGGATCTTATAATTGACAGTACAATTGAGGGACAGCCAGGCTATTGGCGAAGCAATGCGCAGGAAGTCTGGATCGATGCAGTCCCTCCCATTCCTGCCTGTGCTTTGGATGAATTTATGGAATTAAAAGAAAAAGTTAAACCGTTAATTTCGTTTTCACCGGAAGAAATTCTATTTGCTAGACAAGAATCATCCCGATAATTGAAACTTCGTTCATATGCTTTAATTGGCTCAACTTGAAAATTTACCGAACCTAAAATAGATAATACTAGCCGGATAAGTAGTGCGGAAATTCAAAGCACATACATTTCAACCCGCTGTTTGTTTAATACATGTTCTCATTTTCAACTTCCCACAGCAGCATGCATTACTTATGAGCGTATATTGTGAGTCTACATAAATAATTATATAAGACAGGTTCAAGACAGGTTCAAAACATCTTAAAGATTAGTTTAATCTACATTGGTTTATATATTATTTGATATTCGACATTATCAGTTATTACAATTTCGTATAAATTATTGCCAACAGTAACTATTTCACCAACTGATGATTCTGGTTTAATTGAAGACTTGAAACGACAAATTCCATTTGGCATATCTGCTTTTAATTTAATAATCTTATTGTCCATATATACTTTTACAAATCCGCGTTTTACCGGAACCGACGCATCAAACCAATCTAAACCAGATAAGTTTGGTTCAATAAGGTAAGACTTATACCCAGGTTCTAACGGCCGTATTCCGGCTATATACTTACCAATGATAAGAATGGAGCCAGCCCCCCACACGTGACAGAGGCTTTTCCCATACGGTCGTCCGCTCCATTTATAATGGTTTAGGTCTACAAGACTGGAATCAAAATCTTCCCAGAAGGTGGTTGCGCCAAGTTCCAGCATTCCCTTGCAATACTCCTTCATTTTATTCACAGCATATTCATTTTCGTTCATTTCGCAAAGGGCACACCATTCATAATATCTGTGAAATGGTGCTTTTACTTCCGGTATCGAATCATTTAAAAGTACATGCTCCTTCACCAATAATTTTTCCCGGTCATCAAGCATATCCATTAAAAGCGCATAGTAATTTGCATACCTCGTTATCAGGGTGGAATTGTAGGGCACTTGTTCAATCTTATCCTTTTCCTTAGCCGTATCAACAACATGGTGCACAAAACCATTAAGGTTGTCATTCCAGAGCGTTTCTTTAATTTTGTGCTTTAATTGAGATGCTATTGAATCGTAAGTTGCAGCTTCCTCATTTTTGTCTATGATGTTTGCCATTTCAGCCATGACAGTAAGGCTTTTCCAGAACAACACCTGCTCCATAGCAATTGTCCCGTAACCAGGTTTAATCTTGCTCCAATCGATGAATACCCAGTCAGCATTCCAATCTACTTCAAAAAAACCATCATCGTTTCTTTTTTCTAAACAATAATTCATCATAGATTTCATATTGTCGAAGTTTGTATAAAGAAAGCTGGTATCTGCTGTATAAAGGAAATGGTTGTAAATACTAATAAACCAGTAAAAAGTATATTCCGGTATGGTGTTTATATGATGTATAACAGGATCGTGCCCCCTAAGGGCTACAAGTGACCGTCGGACAATATCTTCATCGAAATAATGGTAATAATTTAATGGAAGGCCAATAAACAAATCACCCGACCAGCACCATCTATCACGTTTGATACCATCGGACATTAATTCACGGGTGTTCAATTCCAGCGTTCTAGATGATGTATTAAAAATTTGGTTAAGTATTGTATCAGAACATTCGAATGTCCCTTTCTTTTTTACCGGTAGATATTCATATAAATGAGAAATATTACCAATGCTTATTCCACTATCAGGTTGAACATACACGTATCGAAAAGCCATTGGTACAGGAAGTGTGTCATTGGTTGGAGAAATATAATCAATGGTCCTTGTTTCCCAGGTTTCTGCAATTTTTCCCGCAAGGGCTTCTTCTTTAGATTCGCCATAAACGATAAGGATTTTTCCCTTACCTTTAATGTCTTTCAAAAGGATGCGTCCAAATGTTTCTTGTCCAAAATCGACAAAAACAGAAGTGTCATTATGTTGCAAATGCAGAGGTTCAACCTCTTTTTCTTCTAACCTGAATTCTCCCGGAGGTTCATTCGGTTTGTTAAAAGTCCAAATTCCCGGAGTATTATGTTTGAATCTCGAACCAAAAGATACATTCCATGAAGTATCGGTTATTATGGTTTTGCCTTTTATCAGGATCGAGGGTAAACTTTTATAATTTACGACTTCAATTTCAAAATTATGTGAACCTGCAGGAATTTGGACTTTTTCGGGATCAAAATCATAAATTCGATTACCGTTGATCATTAGCGTAAAATCACCATCGGCGTAAATTGAAATGATTTCCGGCCTGTTTACAGTAACCTCTTTTGAGAATAAAACTTTACCATAAGGTGCGTCAACACGCCACAAAGGAGGATAGATTTGATTTCGTTCTTTCCTAAGTAAAGATGTTTTCTTATTTAGGAAAATTTCAAAATCTCCAGGATACCAAATCCATTTAGCACTATCAGAATAATCAACATCCTTGAAAGAGGAATATTTCCAGCGGTCTTCTTTTTTTAAATAATTTCCTGATGCAATTGCCCCGTTTGTATCCAAAATAGCCCAATCGCTTAATATAAAACCAGGATCCGCAGCTTTTAAGCAATAATAACTCTTATTAGTTTGTCCAAGCATAAAAAACCACGCTTTTGAATTATTGCCCGGATTTGGCATACAACTGGTTAACAGCATGTCTGTTCCATTATAAGAGGTATCTGTTATAATATGGGTATTTGAAACCCGGAAAGGTAAATGGTTTAAGTTATCCTTGATCCATCTATTATTATCTTGATTTCCTATTGTAAAAACATTTTGATTACTCAAATCCATATTGATAGCCTGAGAATCTGTAACAACCTTTGAATGTTGGATAATTTTGCGATTCCTATCTATTAATAAATTAAGGAAACTTAATGTTACAGAATCTTTTGCATTAGTAGGTTTGATAAATACACATTCTTTTGTTTCCCTAAAAAATTTATAAAAGGGCCCCTGAAATGCGTTACTACCAGATTCTTGGGCTACAATATTGAATGATACGATTAACGAAATTAAAATCGTAAAGGAATATTTGTTGCTTTTCATAATGTTTGTATCAGATTTAAGTATCTGAGAATCATAAATAACTATGCATGCTATTATTATTCAGACTGTTGCTATCTAAAAATTAGTTAAAAGACTCTTAATATTTGCAAAAAACTTTTGCTTCAACTTATAAACGCTAACAGTATTTGATTTTCTATTCAATTACTAAAACTTATAATAAAAGGATCAGCCATGGCGTTTATTGAACCAATAATCTATTCTTATCCAAGAATCATCCCAATAATAGTAGCACTCATCAGCGAAGCTAATGTTCCCGCCAGCAAAGCACGCATTCCGTATTGCGATAACAAAACGCGACGTTTAGGCGCCAGGGCTCCAATACCACCAATCTGAATTCCGATAGATGAGAAATTAGCGAAACCACATAATATATAGGTAGCCATTATAATCGATTTTGTTTCGGCAAATACACCTGAAGCCTTTAAATCGGCCAGACTAACATAACCAATAAACTCGGTTAAAATAAGTTTTTCGCCCAGCAAACGGCCAACAAGTGCAATATCTTCGGGGCATACGCCTATCAGCCACATAATAGGCGAAAAAGTATAACCAAGAATAAACTGAAGTGATAACTCTTCGTATTTTCCATTTGTGATATTGGCAATAACATCATTTAAATGAGTTAGCTCTCCGGCCTTGGTAAATATAAAATTAAACATAGCAATAAAGGCAATAAAGGCCAAAAGCATAGCAGCAACGTTTACAGCCAGTTTAACTCCTTCAGTAGTTCCGTTTGTAATAGCATCAAGAACATTGCTTCCTATTTTGTCGCGACTCACTTCAATGGTTTTATTAATTTCCTCGGTAGGTGGCACCAGCATTTTCGAAAAAATAATGGCTGCCGGTGCTGCCATAACTGAGGCGGTTAACAAGTGTTTGGCAAACTCAATACGAAGTTGAGGGTCGTCGCCGCCAAGCAGAGCAATGTAAGCCGCCAGCACTCCACCGGCCAGTGTTGCCATCCCTCCGGTCATTACCAATAAAATTTCAGACTTACTCATTTTATCGAGATAGGCCTTAATCATCAGAGGAGATTCAGTTTGCCCCAGGAAAATGTTTCCTGCTACCGACAAAGCTTCAGCACCCGATATTTTTAATGCTTTGGTAAACACCCAGGCTAATCCGTAAACTACTTTCTGTATAATTCCCCAATAAAACAGCAAGCTGGTTAATGCAGAGAAAAAGACAATGGTAGGCAGTACCTGGAAAAGAAAAATATAACCATAGGTATCTGCATTCATTAAGTCGCCCAGCAAGAAGGTACTCCCCTCTTTTGTAAAATCAAGAATTTTAACGAAAATCCTTCCGAAAAATTCGAATCCCGACTGGATAATCGGAACATATAATACTCCCAATGCCAGCAATATCTGTATTAGCAAACCAACACCAACAGTTCGCCATGGAATATTTTTGCGGTCGCTACTAAAAATATATCCCACAAAAATCAGCACTACCATTCCCAGTAAACCTCTGAACAAGGTAATTATAGAAAAAGGATTCTGTCGCTCTTTCGAAAGCAAAATATTCGACGTATCAGTTTGTTGAGCAGCCATATCCACACCTGATGCAATTGCTTCGCCTGCGCGTGCCATTTCGGGCTGAAAAAAGAAAAAGCCGGCAACTATTACCAGCAGAATGATTGTGCGTTTCATTTTGTCGTTATTTCTTTTCTTTATACCCCTTTACCTGCTTTGCAGCGAAGATTCCTTCTAAATAAACAGGAGCCCGAAGTGGGCTACCGGGGTGTTTATAAGCTAATACATTATTTTTCTCTCTTGTTCAATTCATCCCGAATAATGGAAGCCTTTTCGTAATCTTCGTTCTGAATGGCCTCATCAAGCAATTCATTCAACTCGCTTGTGGAATATTGTGCATAAGACGAACTCCCCTGCTCATCAGATTCATCGTCGAAAACATCTTTCAAAGGCGATTCTCCTTCTTCGTGTTCCAACACAATACCTGCTTTACGTAAAATTTCTTCCGAAGTATAAATTGGGCACCTAAAACGCAGCGCCAGAGCCACGGCATCCGATGTGCGCGAATCAATTTTTATCTCTTTGCCATTCATTTCGCATAACAGCTCAGAGTAAAAAATACCTTCTTCCAATTTATAAATGGTTACTTCCAATAAAGCGATATCAAAAGCTAGGGCAATATTTTTTATCAAATCATGGGTAAGTGGTCGTGGAGGTTTTAAGCCCTCAAGCTGTATGGCAATAGCCTGTGCTTCAACAGGACCAATTATGATAGGAATCCTGCGCTCTCCTCCTTCTTCTGCCAACACCAGCGCATATGCCCCCGATTGTGTCTGACTTACCGATAACCCCAAAATGTTTAAACGTATTTTTTGCATATTCCGTTTGGCCTGTATCTTTTCGGTGGAAACAAATATAAGAATCATTTTTGTTTATTGCCGAAATTGAAAATGTTTTATTCGATATGTCGTAAATTGTAGTATCGCGGCAAGCGTTGCCGTAAATAGTATTTGTTCCACAATTTTAACAAAGTCTGTAGTTTTTTCATCTCTTATGCGACTAACAGGGTGAAATGAAAAATCAAAAAACTAATAAACGAGTTTTTAGTGAGCTGATTGAGCAGCACCAGGCGATTATTCATAAAATCACCATGGTGTACGCCAATGGCCGGGCCAACCGCGAAGATCTCTTCCAGGAAATTTGTCTGCAGCTTTGGAAATCGTTTCCAAATTTTCGGGAAGAAGCCAGGTTCAGTACCTGGATGTATCGTGTGGCATTAAACACGGCAATAAGTGATGTAAGGAAAAGAAAAAACAATTTTCGTGTTGAACTACTTCGCGACGACCGGGTAGAGGCAGAATCTTCGGATGAACAGGAAAAAGTAACATTGTTGTACCACTCTATTTCAAAACTGAACAGAATTGACAAGGCAATAATTTTACTCTGGCTGGAAGAAAAGAACTACGAGGAAATCGCATTAATTATGGGAACTTCAAAAAAAAATGTGAGTGTAAAGCTGGTGCGGATTAAGCGAAAACTGGAAGAATTAGTGTTGAAAACAGTAAGTCAGGAATCATGAATAACAAAAATCATAAATTAAAAGCCATGTGGAGTAAAACTGAAAATCTGATTGGATCTTCGAAATACGACAGTTCAAAAATTGAAAGCTTTCTGTCGGGAAGATCTCATAGCACGGGCCAGTATGTCAGAAAAATGATTTATACGGACCTTGTAATGAAAAGCCTTGTAATTATCGTCCTTCTTGTCGACAGCATTCTTTATGCAGGAACAAACAATGTAGTGGCGGTTTGTGCGGGTGGAGCACTGTTGCTAGCCGGATTGATATATTATCAGGTTAAAATACTGAACCGCTTTACCGAAATTGCCGATCACGGACAAACAACCCGTGATAAACTGGTATCGATGTTAACCTATTTGAAAACCCGTTTTACCAGTACTCTGATTTCATTATCAATTACATATCTTTTTATTTTTGTCTCAGGTTCACTGGCATATTTTTATGCAGTGTACGGTAAGGTACGCACACTCGACTGGATCGACATTGTGGTATTTTTGACCTTTATTCTGATCGGGATCGGATTTAACTTTTTCACCTTCCGGGCACAGATACAATACCACATTAAACACCTTGAAACATGCCTGTCAGACCTGAATGACAACAATATGCTTGTAGTAAGCGAACTGATCGGTCAGCAACAAAAACAAGACCGGATAAACAAGCTGGTACTGATGCTGATACTTGTATTTGGATTCACCGTTTTTGCTGTTTTGCTGAAAAAATTTGGAATGTAATATTTAATATGAGAGTTATGAAATACAAAGTTCACCATTTCGAAATTAACATGAAAGAAGACGACAGTAAATTGGAGCACTTCCTGAATAGGTTGCACGGTGAAGTGGTTTCCATTGTGCCCAATGTAAAGCCTATTTTCAGGCCGATGGGAGCAACCGCCAAAGTCGATTTTCTGCTGATAATTGAGAAGCTTTAAAATTCAATGTGCAAATTACCCCCAATTATTTGCTAATAATCTAAAAATAACTACTTTTGCAGTCCGAATTTTGAATCGATCAGGCTCAAATAAGTGAAATCCAGCGGGAAATCCGCCTGACGGTGTAAACATTAAAATTGACATTATGTACGCGATTGTTGAAATTGCAGGACAGCAATTCAAAGTAGAAAAAGACAAAAAACTTTTCGTACATCGCCTTGATGCAGAAGAAGGTGCATCGGTTGATTTCGAAAAAGTATTGTTGGTTGATAACGACGGTAAAGTTGCCGTTGGAACTCCAACCGTAAAAGGTGCTAAAATTACAGCCAAAGTGCTGGAACATGTAAAAGGCGACAAAGTGATTGTTTTCAAAAAGAAACGTCGTAAGACTTATCAAAAAATGAATGGTCACCGTCAGCAATTTACTCAGATTCAAGTTGAAACCATTGTTGGATAATTAATAAAGTAAATTTACCATGGCTCATAAAAAAGGTGTAGGTAGTTCGAAAAACGGACGCGAATCGGAAAGTAAACGACTTGGAGTAAAAATTTACGGAGGTCAGTTTGCAAAAGCTGGTAATATATTAGTTCGCCAGCGTGGTACTCAACATTTCCCTGGAGAAAATGTAGGAATGGGTAAAGATCATACTCTTTTCGCATTAATCGACGGAACTGTTGTTTTCAGAAAAAAACAAAAAAATCGTTCATACGTATCGGTTGCTCCTATTGTAGACGTTGACGTTGCTGTTGCTGAAGCTCCTAAAAAAGTAGCTGCTCCTGTAGTAGAAGAAAAAGCAGCAGAAGCTCCAAAAGCTGAAGTGAAAGAAGAAGCTCCTGAGGCAGAAGTTAAAGGCGACGATCTTACAAAATTAACTGGTGTTGGACCAAAATTGGCTGAAATTTTAGTAGAAGGTGGTTTTACCTCTTATGCTGAAGTTGCCGCTGCTTCTGTTGAAGCAATTCAAAAAGTGTTGGAAGCTGCAGGAAGCCGTTACGCTTCTAAAGATCCTCAACCTTGGATTGAAGAAGCAAAAGGTTTAGCTTAAATCAATCAGGTATTACCTGAAAAAATATAAAAAAACTCCTGTCGGTTTCGGCAGGAGTTTTTTTTGTTCTATATCAATTTCGTAACAGAATTTTAAACTTTAACCTGTAAGCCGAAACCTGCAAGCTGTATCTTTCCGAATTCAACTTTTCCTATTACATTTGCGAAGCAATTAAAACAGATTGACATGCTCAACTTAAAATTTATTCAGGACAACCCGGAGTTAGTAGTAGAAAAATTAAAACGTAAAAATTTTGATGCTTCGGAGATTGTTTCATCCATTATAGATCTTTATTCCCAAAAAAATAAACTGCAGGGCGAGGCTGATTCGGCCAAAGCAGAAATGAACAAAATTTCGAAAGAAATTGGAATGCTTTTCCGCGAAGGCAAAACCGAAGAAGCGAATGCAGCTAAAGAACGCACCGCTGTATTAAAAGAAAACATCAAACAATTTGATGCTGATTTTGCAGCCATCGAGGAAAAAGTATACGACCTTCAGGTGCAGCTGCCCAACCTACCCCACGAGTCGGTTCCTGTTGGGAAAGGAGAAGAAGATAACGAAATAGTAAAATCGGTTGGAGAAATTCCAGCAATGGATGAAGCGGCACTACCACACTGGGAGTTGGCTGCCAAATACAACCTGATTGATTTTGAATTGGGTGTGAAACTTACCGGAGCAGGATTCCCTGTTTACCGTGGAAAAGGAGCCCAACTGCAACGTGCACTTATTAATTTCTTTTTAGCCGAAGCTTCAAAAGCCGGTTACGAAGAAATTCAACCACCACTTGCTGTTAACGAAGCATCGGGTTTCGGAACCGGTCAGCTACCCGACAAAGAAGGCCAGATGTACCACATTACCGAGGATAATTTATATTTGATTCCAACGGCAGAAGTACCGGTAACCAACATCTATCGCGATGTGATTGTTGATGCCAAAGACCTGCCTTATAAAAACACCGCTTACAGCGCCTGTTTCCGTCGAGAAGCGGGTTCGTACGGAAAAGATGTTCGTGGCTTAAACCGCCTGCACCAGTTCGACAAAGTAGAGATTGTACAAATTGCCCACCCGGAGAAATCATACGCAATTCTGGATGAGATGGTAGCACATGTTGAAGGTCTGGTTGCCAAACTTGGCTTGCCCTACCGCATTCTTCGTTTATGTGGTGGCGACATTAGTTTTACTTCGGCTTTAACTTACGATTTTGAAGTATATTCAGCAGCGCAGGAAAAATGGCTGGAAGTAAGTTCGGTTTCCAATTTTGAATCGTTTCAGGCCAACCGCTTAAAATTACGTTTCCGTGAAGAGGGCGTAAAAAAACCGCAAATTGCGCACACCCTTAACGGAAGTGCACTGGCATTGCCACGTATTGTGGCTGCTTTGCTCGAAAACAACCAAACTCCTGAAGGAATTAAAATTCCGGAAGTACTGGTACCGTTTACTGGTTTTGAAATTATTAACTAGATAATCAATCCCCCTTTAATTCCCTCCCGATGAGGTGATCGGGACAGGCACTTCGCCAAGGGGGACGTCCTCCTTTGAAAAGGAGGTGTCCGTTTCTGACGGACGGAGGATTGAAAATTAAAAAAGCCCGGAAGAAATAAATCCTCCGGGCTTTTTTATGAACGAGAACGAAGTACTCATATTTCAAATTCAATTATATTATTAAACTTCTCCGTTAGCTACCAGCCACTCTGCAATCTGCACAGCGTTTAAAGCAGCTCCTTTTTTAATCTGATCGCCAACACACCAGAAAGTTATGCTGTTCGGATCAGTAACGTCCTGGCGGATACGTCCCACGTAAACATCGTCTTTACCCGAAACAAACAACGGCATGGGATATTCATTTTTTGCAGGATTATCGATCACGGTCAAACCTTCAAATTCTTCGAAAGCTTTGGTTACAGCCTCTGCTGTAAGCGGACTTTCAGTTTCCACCCAAATGGCTTCGGAGTGAGCACGGGCCACAGGAATACGCACACAGGTTGCACTAACCTCTGCTTCGGTATGCATAATCTTTTTAGTCTCCCAGTTCATTTTCATCTCTTCCTTGGTATAATCATTATCCAGGAAAACATCGATGTGAGGTATAATATTCATGGCCAACTGGTGAGCAAATTTATTCACTGTCACCGGCTTTCCTTCTACAACTTCTTTTGTTTGTTCTTCCAACTCGGCAATCCCCTGTGCTCCGGCACCACTTGCTGCCTGGTAAGTTGCCACGCGAACACGTTTAATTTTCGACATGTCCTCAATCGGTTTCAGAGCAACTACCATCTGAATAGTTGAACAGTTAGGGTTAGCTATAATATTACGTGGACGATCTTTTGCATCTTCAGGATTTACCTCTGGCACTACTAATGGCACATCGTCGTCGTAACGAAATGCACTTGAATTATCGATCATAATAGCACCGTGTTTGGTAATGGTTTCGGCAAATTCTTTCGAAACACCGGCACCTGCCGAAGTCAGTGCAATATCAATACCTTTAAAATCGTCGCCGTGTTTAAGTTCCTTTACTGTTAGTTGTTTACCCTTAAATTCGTAAGTTTTGCCGGCACTTCTTGCCGAACCAAAAATTACCAACTCATCCATAGGGAAATCTCTCTCGGCAAGCACTTTCAGGAACTCCTGTCCAACAGCGCCGCTCACACCAACAATTGCAACTTTCATGTTCTAATTTTTAAAAATTTAAAGTCTTTTTCTGTCTAAATGTGGCTCAAAAATAGTATTTTGCTTCTAAATGAAATGTAATGCATCCCAATCTTGCAAAAATATTAACAATCTTCTTACTAATCAATTACATTCCTGTTTCTTCCCAGGAAATCTGGCGCGAAAGTTTTAACATTCCCGACAAAGGTGTGTGGGGCAACAATGACAATTCTTCTGTAAAAACCGATTTTGAAGGTATCTCAACATGGACATTAAATTATGCGGACTTATCTCTTACCGATTCAGAAGATTATGCCAAAACGGTTACTACATCAGGCGGGAGATTTGAGTGCAAAGACATTAACGGGGTAGCCATCTGGTACTCGCAGGAAATTAATATTTCTGAATATAAAAACATTTCCATTCAATTAGAGGGAAACGAAACAGGAAGCGGCGCAAATGAAGAAAACAAATACCTGAAGGCCTTCTACATTATTGATAACGGAAAAGAACAATTATTCGAAACAAACGGCGAGAACCTTGGCAATTGGGGACAATCCATTGTACAACAAACTGAATTGGAAGGAGAAAAACTTCAAATAGTGATTTACATGTGCAATCATTATGCATCGGACAAAATTATTCTCGATGAAGTTGTAGTTATGGGAGAAGAAAAAAATCCGGTGATAATTGAACCCGGTGATATCCTACTGAACGAAGTGCTTTTTAACCCGATTGACGACGGGGCTGATTATGTGGAAATATATAACTATTCAGAAAAGACAATACCACTGAACAAACTTTACCTTGCTTCGCGTGACAACGATTCGGAATTGACTCAAATCTATACTTTAACAACCAACAAAACAATACTACAACCACAAAGCTACCTGGCTTTAACGAAGGACACTGCCGGAGTTTTCCCTTGGTTTACAATAAAGTGCCCTGATTGCTTCTTACAAATGGACAAATTTCCATCTTACAATAACGACGAAGACGATGTGGTTCTGTTGAACAACGATCTGAAAATTATCGATGAATTTCATTATGACGAAAAGATGCACTCTCCATTGCTTTACGACCAGGAAGGTATTTCGCTGGAACGTGTTTCTTTTACATCACCTACAAACGAAAAATCGAACTGGCATTCAGCTTCCACCGAATCGGGCTACGGTACGCCGGGCTACGAAAATTCTCAGGTTTTAAACATGGAGATTGAAAAAGTGTCCGTCACATTCGAGCCCGAAGCATTTTCGCCCAACAACGATGGGTACAACGATATATATACTATCCATATTCAAACTGACAAACCCGGATACATTTGCAATACATGGATTTATGATTCATCGGGTTTGCTAGTCAGGAAACTCATCAATAACAATATTTTAGGCACTTCAGACACCTTTTCATGGAATGGAAAAGACGAAAACGGCAAAAACCAAAAACTAGGAGTTTATGTGGTTCTGGTCGAGATTTTTAACACCGAAGGTTATATTAAACAATTTAAAGACGGAGTAGTATTAACAAAGATTTTTAAATAAAAAATGTAACTTTCAATCCGTTTTTGTTACCAACAAAACAAAGTAAATTAAAATCCATAATTATCATAATTGTGCTGTATGGAACAAACATGAATTTTTATTTTTCATATTTAAAAACTGAAACAATTAAAATTCATTGGGAGTTACAGAATACCTATGACAATAAATAAGAAATTGAGATGAAACGAAACTTCTTCTACTTCGCCTGGCGCGAATTTATTCGGTCGGCTTCGAAAAACAAAAACATGGCCACAAAAGGAATATTAATCTTTTTTGCCATTTATTTTTCCCTGGTGGCGGTAGTCATGGGATTTCAGTTAACCGAAAATCTGAAAGATGTTGAAAATCCTATTCAGGCTTTTAATGCATTAATTTTTGTCTATTTCGGATTCGAACTGGTGCTCCGGATAATGATTCAAAATCTTCCAACCTTTGGATTTCAGCCATTTTTGCTTTTGCCGGTTAAACGCAAACGAATTGCCAGATACATGCTCAACAAATCGCTGCTGCATTTTTTTAATGTTTTGCCCTTGATATTGGGCTTGCCTTTTGTTATTCGGATTGCAGTCCCTACATTGGCGCCACCGGTTTTCTGGGCGTGGTTGGCAGCTCTGTTTTTTATGATATTCGTTAACCATTTTCTGGCCATTTACATTAAGTGGCGCACCAATGAATCTGATGTTTTATTCTACAGCTTTCTGGGACTAGCAGCTGGCATTACTGCCATCGATTATTTCGGAATTTTTGATGTCACGGGTACCTTCGGAAAAATCTTCGACTTTGTAATTTCCTATCCTCCTGCAGCGATACTATTTCCAGTGGTAATTGTTGCATTATACTTTTTAAATCAGACTTATATTAACAGTCGTTTTTACCTCGACGAACTTTCAAAAAAGAAAAAAGAAGGATCGACTCACGATTTCTCATGGCTAAACAACATTGGCGACTACGGCAAAATGTTATCGCTGGAGGTAAAAATGATTATGCGCAACAAACGTCCTAAAAATACAGCGATGATGTCGGTGCTGTTTCTGTTTTACGGACTGCTGATTTACCGCGACTATAAAGCTGATACTCCTGAGTTTATTCTGGTTCTTGGGGGTATGTTCATGACCGGAGTTTTCAGCATGATGTACGGGCAATTTTTCCCTGCATGGCATGGAAAATATTATCCTCTGCTGATGGCCCAAAACGTAAGGATGAAACAGGTAATTCAATCGGCATTTTTCCTGATGGCAGTAACCAACGTGGTTTATTACCTTTTATCGCTGGGTTACATGTACATTACACCAAAAGTATTATACATTCATTTTGTGGTAATGCTGTACAATATCGGCGTGAATTCGTGGGTTATCTTCGCACTGGGCTTAAACAGCAAAAGGGCAATCGAACTCAATCAGCGCGCTGCATTTAATTACCAGGGAGTTGGAGCTACACAGTGGCTGATGTCATTTCCCGTAATTTTCGGACCACTTGCCGTTTTCGGTCTGCTTTCGTGGGCTTTCGGAAATATTATTGCCTATGTAATTTTAGGATCACTAGGATTTATTGGCATTATTCTGCACCCTCGTTTGATAGACTATTTCACAAAACAATACCTGAAACGTAAGCACAAAATGATATATAATTACAGATCAAGTTAGTAGCAGGAAGCGCGAAGTTGGAAGTTGGAAGATTGAAGAAATAAGAAAGTAATAAAACACCCCTCAAAATCTTAGAAAAATGGAATACAAAAATAGTTTTAAGTTCGAAAAATTAATCATCTGGCAAAAAGCGATGGAATTGGGAGAAAATGTAAATACAATTTCGGAAAAATTTCCTGCCAAAGAAATTTATAATCTTTCTTCACAAATTCGTAGAGCTGCTGATTCCATTGCACTGAATATTTCGGAAGGCTCTATCGTTCAATCATCTGGTGAACAAAAGAAATTTCTAGGTTATGCTATCCGATCTTTGGCTGAAGTAGTTACCTGCCTTTACAAAGCAAAATTTAGAAACTACATTTCCGAAGAAGAATTTTCTACACTTTACGACTTCTCTTTTAACTTAATGAATATGACAATTGCGTTTAGAAATAAAATAAATAATTAACCATATGCAGGGAGCACGAATCTTCAAACTTCGGTCTCCCCACTTCAAACTTTTTTAATCATGATACAAGCAATTAATTTACAAAAAGCATATAACGGGACTACGGTTCTGAACCTGGAACAATTGACTATTGAAAAAGGTGAAGTATTCGGTTTGGTGGGAAACAACGGCGCCGGAAAAACCACCTTCTTTTCGCTGGTTTTAGACCTGATTCGCGCCACACGCGGTAAAGTATTAATTAACGAAATTGCCGTTGCCAAAACCGAAGAATGGAAAGAACTGGTGGCTGCCTACATCGACGAAAGTTTTACGATCGGCTACCTTACTCCCGACGAATATTTTGAATTTATTGGAGAGCTGCGTGGAATGAATGCCAAAGATGTGGCTAACTTCCTGGAAGGATACAAAGATTTTTTCAAAGATGAAATTCTGGGGAAAAAGAAATTTATTCGCGACCTGTCGAAAGGAAACCAGAAAAAAGTGGGTGTTGTTGGTGCTTTAATGGGCAATACCGAAGTAATTGTTTTAGACGAACCATTTGCCAACCTCGACCCTTCGTCGCAATACCAGCTCCGTAACATCATCAAAGAATATTCGCAGCAAAAGGAAAAAACTCTTTTAATTTCGAGCCACGACCTCGACCATGTTGCCGATGTTTGTACACGAATTGTGATTCTTGAAAAGGGCGAAATTGTTCGCGATGTGCAAAAAACAGAATCTACTCTGGCCGAACTGGAAGAATTCTTTACAGGAGTAAAAGCAGAGCCTGATTTTATGGATGAATAACAGGCTGTTTCCTTTAGCAATTCTCCCATTTATGCTGTACAATAGAAGAATAGGATAAAGAAATAATTTTCTTTACTTTTAATTTCTTTAAATTTTGGTGCTGATATATGGAAAATCAAGAACAACAAGCGCAACAGGCTTTTTCAAAAATGGCGCAAATATGCAGCCGCTCCGAACAGTGCTCAGCCGACATCCGAAAAAAAATTCTTACCTACGAAATTGTAGATGAGATTGTAGACGAAATCATTGAAAAACTGATTAAGGAAAAATACCTTGATGATGAACGTTTTGTGAAAGCCTATGTGAACGACAAATTTAAATTCAACAAATGGGGGCGTGTAAAAATGCAGTATTACCTTCGTCAAAAAGGACTTTCTGATGAAGTAATACAAAAAGGGATGAATACGATCGATGAAGAAAAATATAAAATGGTATTGGTAAAAACCATGAAAGATAAAGCCAAAACCATTAAGGGAAAAGATAAATTCACTAAAATGGGTCAGATTATTCGTTATACCCAGGGGCGTGGTTTCGAACCCGAACTAATTCATCGATATATGAATCTGGCACTGGAATAGCAGGCAGTCATCATTAGCAGTCTCGGTTAAAAGTCAATATCCGGAATCCATCTCCAAACACCCGGAATCTAAATTTTTCGTAGTACATTTGCGTCCTATTAAAAAACTTAAATAAATGATTTTAAAGGAACAGGTAAAAGACCTTGTTGAGCGCCGGGATGCGCTGAGGAGGCATCTTTGACTACGATGCAAAGTTAATTGAACAGGAAGAAGAAGAATTAAAAACCCAGGATCCTGATTTCTGGAATAATCCCAAAGAAGCAGAAGCCCAAATGAAAAAAATCCGCACCATTAAAGTGTGGACCGACGGCTTTAAAAAAGTAAATGAAGCCACCGAAGATTTTCTGGTACTTTATGAATTCTTTGAGATGGAAGAAGCCACGGAAGAAGAAGTGGATCAAACATACGCCAACACTCTTACATTAATAGAAGAACTGGAAACCCAAAACATGCTTCGCAACGAAGAAGATCGTTTGGGAGCTGTTTTGCGTATTAACGCCGGTGCCGGAGGAACAGAAAGCAACGACTGGGCAGATATGTTATTCCGTATGTACTCGCGCTGGATTGAAAAACAAGGCTACAAAATGAAGATAGCCGATATGCAGGCCGGCGATGAAGTGGGAGTAAAAAGTTGCACCATTGAAATTGAAGGCGAATTTGCTTATGGCTACCTGAAAAGTGAAAACGGTGTACACCGCCTGGTTCGCCTCTCTCCATTTAACGCACAAAACAAACGAATGACCTCTTTTACATCGGTATATGTAGCGCCTTTGGTTGACGACACCATTGAAATTGATATCAATCCGGCTGATATTTCGTGGGATACATTTCGAAGTGGAGGCGCTGGAGGACAAAACGTGAACAAGGTGGAAACCGGGGTTCGTCTGAAACACGCCCCCACCGGAATTACCATCGAAAACACCGAGAGCCGATCGCAGCTGGGCAATAAAGAAAATGCGCTGAGACTTTTAAAATCTCAGCTTTACGAAATGGAGTTGCGTAAACGTTCTGAAAAAACAGCAGAGATAGAATCTCAAAAGAAAAAAATTGAGTGGGGTTCACAAATCAGGTCGTACGTTTTACAACCCTACAAAATGGTAAAAGATTTGCGTACCAATTTTGAAACAGGAAATGTAAATGCTGTACTCGATGGAGAGCTCGACGGATTTATCAAGGCATACTTAATGGAATTTGGGGGACAGTAACATTCTAAAACGTAGTTATTTCTTGGAAATCTGCCCTTGTTTTCTGATATTGGGAAAAACAAAATATTCATGTATTCAAACGAAAAATTCATCAACCGCGAAATAAGCTGGTTATCATTTAACGGAAGGGTTTTGCAGGAAGCAGAAGATCCCAATACTCCACTTTTCGAAAGGATTCGTTTTATTGGAATTTTCTCGAATAACCTGGATGAATTTTTCAGGGTACGTGTAGCTACTGTTCAGCGGATGGTCGACCTTGGCAAGGATGAAGAAAACCTTCTGGGAGAGATGACACCTGACGAATTGCACAACAAAATCCAGGAAATTGTAAACGAGCAGCAACAAAAGGTTTATCACATTCTTTCAGACATTCTGAAAGAGATGAAGGCAAATAACATCTTCGTAATTGATGAAACAGAATTAACCGCCAAGCAGGGAAAGTTTGTACGAAAATACTTTTACGACAAAGTTCTTCCAAACCTGGTGCCGATTATGCTTGGTAAAAACAAGTTTCCATACCTGCGCGACCGGTCGGCGTACCTGGCTGTTAAACTCTGGAAAAAAGAAGATCCCGAAGACTTTGCCTACTCATTGATTCGGATTCCAGGGCGTTCGGTATCGCGTTTTCTTGTCCTTCCTGAAGAAGACGGAAAAAAATTTGTAATGATGCTCGACGATGTGATCAGGTACTGTTTGTTCGATATTTTCTTCTATTTCGATTACGATATGCACGAAGCATATTCAATAAAAATCACACGCGATGCTGAGCTCGACCTCGATGATGATATTTCGAAAAGTTTAATCGAAAAAATGAGCACCAGCCTGAAAAAAAGAAAAAAAGGCAAGCCTGTGCAACTCCTTTACGACCGATATATGCCCGATGACCTTTACCAGTTTTTGCTCAAAAAAATGAAACTGAATATTGGTGACACAGTTGAAGGAGGGCACTACCATAATCACAAAGACTTTATGAATTTTCCGGAAATCGGGAAGAAAAAACATTATTACACCAAACTGCCTTCATTCCGTCATAAGGATCTCCCCCCCTTTACAAGCCTTTTAAAAGTAATAAGGCAAAAAGACATTATGCTTCATTACCCCTATCAAACCTTTAATCATTTCACCGATTTTTTAAGAGAAGCAGCCATCGATCCGCAGGTAAAAGAGATTGGACTTACCATTTATCGTGTTGCTGCGCAGTCGAGAGTTGTAAATGCTCTGCTAAATGCTGTTCGCAACGGGAAAACAGTGACTGTTGTTATTGAATTGCAGGCCCGCTTCGATGAAGAAGCCAATATTTTCTGGTCGAACAAATTACAGGAAGAAGGCGCTAATGTAATTAATGGTGTTCCGGGCATGAAAGTACACAGCAAACTTGCCTGGGTGAAACGCGAAGAAGATAATAAAATGCGAAACTACGCTTATATCGGAACCGGCAACTTTCATGAAGGCACTGCAGGCGTTTATGCCGACGAGGGTCTTTTTACAGCAGATCCGAATTTGGCCAACGAAGTGGAAAAAATCTTCGACTTCTTTAAACAAAACTACAAACATTACAACTACGAACATTTGGTAGTAAGTCCGTTTTCGATGCGAAAACATTTTGAAAAAAATATAAACGACGAAATAAAACTGGCAAAACACGGAAAACCTGCCTGGATGATACTGAAAATGAACAGCCTTATCGATCCGGGAATGATGAAAAAAATTTACGAGGCTGCCCAGGCCGGAGTTAAAATAAAAATTATTGTAAGAGGGATTTTTGGGCTAAAAGTTGGAATAAACGGTTATAGCGAAAATATTACTGCCATTAGTATTGTGGATAAATACCTGGAACATTCGCGCATTTTCCTGTTTGGAGCCGGAGGTGAGGAAAAAATGTACATCGCATCGGCCGACTGGATGCCGCGAAACCTGAACCGAAGAATTGAGGTGGCCTGCCCCATCTACGATAAGGATATTAAATCGGAACTTAAAGAAATGCTGGAAATTCAGCTAAAAGACAATAGCAAGGCGAGGATTCTCGATCCTGATTTATCAAATGAATATTCGAAAGCGAATCCGGATAAAAAATACCGGGCTCAGGAAGATTATTACAATTACATCAAATCAATTACAACCCAGCAATTAAAAATTACGGAAGTTAGCTGAACTTTTTCGTTTTTTTTATGTCTTGTTTCTTAAATTAAAAGTTAAAAAATGAAGATATACCACAACCCACGTTGTTCGAAAAGCCGCAAAGGACTTCAGTATCTTGAAACAAAAGGCTGCGATTTTGAAGTAGTAAAATACCTCGACAACGGAATAAGCGAAGAAGAACTAAGCGAAATAATTGCCAAAACAGGGAAAAAACCTTTCGATTTTGTGCGCCAGCAAGAAAAAGATTATAAAGACCAGTTTAAGGGAAAAATATTAAGCGACGAAGAATGGATAAAAGTACTGGTTAACAACCCAAAATTATTGCATCGCCCCATTATCGTAAATGGCGACAAGGCAGTTTTGGGAAATCCTCCCGAAAATATCGACGGCATATTATGATCGAAAACATATGTGTCGGATAGTTCTTCGACGGTGAAAATCATCCGACGAATTTTGTTTGATAACCCTGATTAAAAGCTTACTGTTTAAATACCTTTCCGGAGTTTTAAATTCTATCTATTTTTCTCCTCAAATCCCGTTCAATAGCTGCAATCATCAAACCTGCAATGTCCTTACTCGATGCACCTTCTATTCCTTCCAACCCCGGAGAAGAATTTACTTCCAGCAGCAACGGACCATTATGCCCCCTGATAATGTCGACACCTGCCACTTTCAAGTTCATGGTTTTGGCAGCAAGAATAGCAATCCGTCTTTCTTCAGGCGTAATCTTTACCAGTTTTGCCGAACCTCCCATGTGAATATTTGCTCGGAATTCTCCCGGTGCAGCCGTACGCATAATACTTTCAACCACCTTGCCATTCACCACAAAACAGCGAATATCTTTTCCGTCGGCTTCTTTTACAAATTCCTGAACCAGGATATTGGCCCGCAGACTTTTAAAAGCATTAATCAAACTTTCTGCTGCTTTTTTAGTTTCGGCCAAAACCACACCTTTTCCCTGTGTGCCTTCCAGCAACTTTACAATTAACGGAGCACCTCCCACCATTTTTATCAGGTCGTCTGTATCTAAAGGCGAATTGGCAAAACCAGTGGTAGGTATCGGAAGCCCGTTGTTGATAAGCATTTGCAGTGCATATAATTTATCGCGCGATTGAGTAATGGAAGATGCTGAGTTTTGTGTATACACGCCCATGGCTTCGAAATGCCGTGTTAACGCACAACCATAAAAAGTCATACTTGGCCTTATTCGCGGTATAATCGCGTCAAAATCATTCAGGATACGACCTCCCCGATAATGCATTTCGGGATTTTTACCATCGAGTTTTATATAACAGTCTTTTATATATAAAAACTCCATACGGTGCCCGCGTTCTTCCCCGGCCTCAATAATCCTTCGGTTACTGTATAAATCAGGATTACTTGCCAGCAGTCCGATTTTCAATCCTCCTGTCTGATTTACATTGGGCCGGTAATACTGGGCCAAAATTTCGCTTGAAAGCTGCCCCAAACGAAACGATTTTTCGGGATCGACCAAGATTTTGCCTAACATGGCTTGTCGGCCCAATAACATCCGGTACCCCATCGAGTCGCGGTTTGTTAAAGTAATTTCAATTTCCCAGGTCGATTCCGACAGCTTTAGCAGAGTACGTATTACATAACGGACTTCTACCAACCCACTGGAGCTTTTCACCCGTCTTTTATCAATAACTGGCGATTCGCAATGAACTATTGTTTTACCGTCGTATTGAATTGGATGTACGTCGTACCTAACCCATTGAACTCCTTCTTTTGTGAACGGGACAATATTCACAGCATGCAGTGCCGAAGTCTTCGCTCCTGAGTCGACACGTACTTTAATGGCATCTATTCCCAACAGAGGCAAAGCACTCCATTCTTCACTTCCAACAATAATTTTATCTACGCTCATAATGCATTAAACATGGTATAAAAAAGCGGCGCAATATAAGTACAAAAACCAAATGAAAAAGAGTTGTACCAAATAAATTTCACCTTGTATTCAAAAACAAAATCCATTACACAAAATACTCATTTTCAAAATATTGCAGCCAATAATACATAAAACATTCATTTTATTTATTAATCAGGCTTTAAAACAATTACTTTCTATAACAAAAAACCCGGTCACTTGTCAGTAACCGGGCTAAATATTTTTTTGAAGTTTCTACAAACCCAATTTTTCTTTTACCAAATCTGGTATTTCCCGAGGTTCTTTGGCAACCGGTACACCAGCAGCTTTAAAAGCTTTAATTTTTTCTTCGGCAGTACCCGAGCCACTTGAAATAATGGCACCGGCATGTCCCATACGTTTTCCCGGAGGCGCCGACTGACCTGCAATAAAAGCAACAACCGGCTTGGTCATTTTCTCCTTAATAAAACGGGCTGCCTGCTCTTCTGCATCGCCACCAATTTCACCAATTAAAACAACGGCCTCGGTAGCAGGATCGTTTTCATACATTTCCAGTAAATCGATAAAGTATAAGCCAGATACGGAATCGCCTCCAATACCCACACAAGTGGTTTGTCCCAATCCATTTTCGGTCAGCATATTCACAACCTCGTAGGTTAATGTACCCGATCGTGAAATCAGTCCAACATTCCCTTTTTTGAAAATCATCGCCGGAAGAATACCAATTAAACACTCTTCCGGAGTAATTAACCCGGGGCAGTTGGCTCCAACTAATTTAGTTCCGTGTTTTTTAAGTACCGGTGTAACTTGAATCATATCCTGAACCGGCACATGTTCCGTAATACAAACAACCAGTTCAACTCCCGCGTAACTGGCTTCCATAATGGCATCGGCAGCAAAAGCTGCCGGAACAAATATTACCGAAGCATTGGCTCCTGTTGCTTTAACAGCATCTTCAACACTGTTAAAAACCGGCACGCCTTCAACCTGTTGTCCGGCCTTACCTGGCGAAGTACCACCAACAACATTGGTTCCGTAAGCTTTCATTTTAGCGGTATGAAAAGCACCGTCGCGACCGGTAATTCCCTGTACAATTACTTTTGTATCTTTATTTATTAGTATGCTCATTTTTCAATCTTTTTCAACTTTTCGAATTACTTTTTACTTAACTCAATTGCTTTCTGAGCCGCTTCACGCATGGTTTTTACTACCGGCAAACCTGTTTGCTCAATAATCTCTAAACCTTCTTTGGCATTGGTGCCCGATAATCGAATAACAATGGGCACATCTGTTTTAATCTGATCGAGTGCTGTTACTAAACCGCGAGCAACATCGTCACAACGGGTAATACCACCAAAAATATTGATCATTACCGATTTTACATTTTTGTCACCAAGTAAAATATTCATGGCGTCCACCACCTTCTGCGGATTCGACGATCCACCAATATCAAGGAAGTTTGCCGGTTCACCACCGTATAATTTTATCATATCCATGGTCGCCATTGCCAAACCGGCACCGTTCACCATACATCCTATATTTCCGTCAAGTTTGATGTAAGACAGCCCTTTTGCATTCGCCTCAATCTCTTTTAACTCATCTTTATCAGCCTCGCGCATGCTTAGAATTTCCTTCTGACGATACAAAGCATTGTCGTCGAAATTCATTTTACCGTCGATAGCCAAAACCTGTTTATCCGGAGTAAGAACCAGTGGATTGATTTCAGCCAGCGATGAGTCGGTATCAACGTAAAGCTGGTAAAGTTTAACCAAAATACTTGCACACTGTCTGATCTCTTTAGGATCGCTGAACAATTGCAGTGCAATTTTTCGTGCCTGCCATGGCATTAATCCCATGGTTGGATCGATCGGCATTTTAATAATTTTTTCCGGCGACACTTTGGCTACTTCTTCAATTTCAACACCACCTTCGGCACTTGCCATAAGTGTAACCGATTTGGTATTCCTGTCGTTGATCAGGCCAACATAAAATTCTTTTTCAATGTCGACAGCATCGGCAACCAGCACTTTTTCAACGGCTATGCCTTTGATGTCCATACCAATAATCTGCCTTGCTTTTTCAATGGCTTCAGCCTTTGTTGTTGCCAGCTTCACACCTCCGGCCTTACCTCTTCCTCCGGCATGAACCTGGGCTTTTACAACACGCAGCTTATCTTTATCCGACACCTTTTGTTTTACTTCATCAACCGAATGGCAAACAACACCTTCCGGCACAGGAATCCCGTACTTCCTGAATAAATCTCGGGCTTGATATTCGTGAATCTTCATCTTATTATAATTTTTAACTCGTAACGAACTTTAACTGAAATGATTTGAGAAGGTACATTTAAGGTTCGTCTTTTATTGGTCATTAATTATTATGGTTAAATGTAACGATTATTTAACCGTCAACCCCCGTGTTTTGTTCTCAAAATTTTATGACATACAACACATTTGCTTTGTAACCAATGTCACATTATTCTAAAAATACTTTAAAACAATTGCCAGATCTAACTTGCTTCAATATTTTCCTGTAGATTTGCAGCGCAAAAGACAGAATTCATGGAAAAAATTATCAGACAAGTTATAGAACACGAAGCGCAGGCCATTAAAAATATTCCGATTAATAACGGATTTATAGAAGCTATTGAACTAATTCACAAGCAGGTTCACCAAAAAAAAGGGAAACTGGTAACCAGTGGAATGGGAAAAGCCGGACAGATTGCGTTGAACATTGCCACTACATTCAGCTCTACCGGAACCCCTTCGGTTTTTCTGCATCCAAGTGAATCGCAACACGGCGATTTGGGCGTTTTACAAGAAAACGATGTTTTACTGGTTATTTCTAATTCAGGCAAAACACGTGAAATTATTGAGTTAATTGATTTAGCGGAAAATTTGTACAAAGGTATTCCTTTGATTGTCATCTCCAGCAATCCTGATGGTGAGTTAGCCCAAAATGCCGATGCTTTTATCCACACAGGAAATCCGAAGGAAGTTTGCCCGCTGGGACTTTCACCAACAACATCAACAACAGTAATGACCGTTATTGGAGACGCACTGGTCGTTTCAATGATGAAAAAAATCGGGTTCACTTCAGAAGATTATGCCAAACGCCATCATGGAGGTTATTTGGGAAGCAAATCGCGTTTACAGGCAAAGGAAGGAAAGTAGGCAGGTTACAACTTGTCTCATTCAGAAAAATAAAATCACAAAATCATGAGAATTACTAAAGAAAATACAGTTGGTCTGGTTATAGATATTCAGGAAAGACTACTTGCTGCCATGAACGAAAAAGAAACACTTTTAAAAAATTGTGAGACACTTGTTCAAGGCTTAAGCGAATTGCAGGTTCCGTTGTTGGTATCGCAGCAATACACCAAAGGATTGGGAGAAACACTTCCTGAAATTAAAGCCGCCATCCCGGATTTTTCGTATTTCGAAAAAAAGGACTTCAGTTGCTGGGATGTTCCGGAGATAAACGAAGAATTGAAAAAAGCAGAAGCAAAAAATATTATTATTTGCGGAATTGAATCGCATGTTTGTGTACTGCAGACTGCCGTTGATTTAAAAGCTGCAGGTTTAAATCCAATTGTAGTATTGGATTGTGTTTCATCACGCACAGCAGAAAACATTGAACTGGCAAAGGAACGCTTTCGTTTCGAAGGAATTATGATGACTTCGTACGAATCGATTTTATTTGAACTAACGCGTTCAGCAGGTGCTTCTGAATTTAGGGCAATTTCGAAACTGGTAAAATAAATTAAGACAAAGGGATGTAAATAGTACCAAACCAGACTTAGTTTCGGAAAAAGACCGGGGAGAATATATTAATCCCCGGTCTTTTTTTATTTTGTTTTTCGTATTTTACAGGTAGAATTCGACCGGATTATAATGTACGACAAACTCACAATATTTTATTTCACTGGAACAGGTAATGCCCTGGCCGCATCAAACTGGGTTTGCGAGGTTGCCCGGAGTATGAAAATTCCAGCGGAGATCATAAAAATTACCAATTCACTTGATGTTAATCTTGAACAATTCAAAGAGAATACACTTATTGGATTCTGTTTTCCTACCCACGGATTTAATGCTCCACCCATTGTAATCGACTTTTGCCTGAGATTTCCAAAACTCAAAAACAATGTATTCATTTTAAACACACGAGCGGGGATGAAAATGTATAAACTATTCACCCCCGGGCTGAGTGGTTTGGCTCAATTAGCTCCTGCCCTGATTTTAAGGCTAAAAGGGTTAAAGATTATTGCTCTTCAACCCCTGGACCTGCCATCGAACTGGATTTCGATTCATCCGGGCATAAAAGAAAAAATCGTCGTGTCAATTTTTAAACGATGTGAAAGAATTACAAAACGTTTTGCTGAAAGGATTTTAACCGGAGGACGAAAATATAAAGGGCTGCTTTCGTTACCTATGGATATTCTTGTGAGCCCCGTTTCCTTTCTCTATTTTTTCTTTGGAAGATTTTTTCTTGCCAAAAGTTTTGTAGCAGCTTTAAATTGTAATAACTGCGGCAAATGCATCAGCGAGTGTCCGTTAAAAGCCATCGAATGGAAACAAAACCGGCCATTCTGGACACGAAAATGTGAAAGCTGCTTGCATTGTATGAACATCTGCCCACAACACGCCATACAAACACCTCATCTATTTATAATTCCACTGTGGTGGGTGGTTATGTTTGTTATTCCGGTAAGCATTGCCCGTTATTTATCAACGCCGGGAGATTTCATTTCAAGGCATTTCGATCTTTTTATATGGATCATCATGTTTATTACTGCCTTCCCTGTTATTTTTTACACGTACCGAACTTTGCATTATTTAATGAAATTTCGTTTTTTCAGATGGCTGGTTACTTATACATCACTCACAAAATTTAAATTCTGGAGGAGGTATTTTGCACCCAAAAAGTTTCTGTAATTTATGGAGGAATTAAAACATTCGGAGAATAATTCCATTTAATAAAACAGAATTACATCACCAATAAGAATGACAAAAATTAGCTACTTTTGTTTCCCGAAATTAAATTGAATATGCTTGAAATCTGTGCCATCGCTTCGGGCAGTAATGGAAACTGCTATTACATTGGAAATGAAATGTCTGCCATTTTAATTGACGCCGGCATTTCAACCAAACAGATTTTATTGCGAATGGCTGAGCGAGGATTAAATCCGGCAAAAATAAGGGCACTTTTTATTACCCACGAACACAGCGACCACATGCGTGGAGCCAGGGTGCTGGGCAAACGATTACAAGTCCCGGTTTTTATTACCGCCAAAACCTTTGATGGGGCTTACAAAAATATGCGCCCGGATTATCCCCGTTTTTTCTCGTGCAATGAAAAAATTTCAGTTGATGAGTTTACGGTTTACCCCGTTAGCAAAAACCATGATGCCGCAGATCCATGTTCTTTTAGAATTGAATATAAAGACAAAAACATTGGCGTATTTACCGACATTGGCGAGGCTTGTTCCAATGTAAAATCACATATTGAATTATGCAATGCGCTATTCCTTGAATCGAATTACGACGAAGACATGTTGTGGAACGGAGGATATCCGTATTTTCTTAAGAAACGTGTGGCTTCCGAAGTCGGTCATTTATCTAACGATCAGGCCTTCGAGTTGCTCGACAAACATACCAACGGCGAATTACAATGTGTATTTTTGAGTCATATTTCGAGGGACAATAACACCCCGGAACTGGCTGTTAAAAAGATGGAGTCGTTAAACCACAAATTCGAAATAAAAATAGCATCACGCTACGAAGCCAGCGAAGTTTACCAGCTTTTATAACAAATAAGGATGTCATCTTTTTAAAAAATGACATCCTTATATAAAAATTTGCTATTTCCTTTTGCTTAGTGGTTCAGCAAATTATCGCTTAAGGTCTGCAAGGTTTCCTTTTTATTGGCAGTTGGCACCAATACCGAAATATTATACTTACTACCTCCGTATGAAATCATACGAATAGGAATTCCATCGAGAGCTTTAAAAACTTTCGATGCAAACCCTTTTTCTTCCTGGATAATATCGCCAACAATACATACAATGGTCATGTCCCGATCGATAATTACCGTACCAAAATTGTCTAACTCCTCTTTTATCGAATCGAGATTCCTGGTATCGTCGATCGTTATTGAAACAGCTACCTCCGATGTTGAGATCATGTCAATTGGCGTACGGTAATCTTCAAATATTTTAAATATCTTCGATAAGAATCCATAGGCATTCAACATCCTTCCCGAACGTATTTTTATGGCCGTAATTCCGTCCTTTGCGGCAACAGCTTTTATGCCTTGTCCATCCGATTCTGCAGTAATAAGTGTACCACTGTCGCTAGGATTCATGGTATTCTTTAACCGAACAGGAATGTTATGAACCCGTGCCGGCAAAACAGTTTGCGGGTGCAGAATTTTTGCCCCAAAAAAGGCGAGCTCTGCAGCTTCGTTAAACGACAACTGATCTATTTTTTTAGTATTTTCCACAAAGCGGGGATCGTTATTATGAAAACCGTCGATATCAGTCCAGATTTGAATTTCTGTAGCTTCAATTGCAGCACCAATCAACGAAGCAGTATAATCGCTTCCTCCACGCTGCAGGTTATTTATATCATTATTGGCATCGCGGCAAATAAATCCCTGAGTAATGTAGTAATCAGCTTCGCCTACCGATTCCAAAACCGGTTTAATGTGTTGGCGAATGAATGGCAGGTCGGCCGCTTTGTCCTCATCAATTTTCATAAAATCGAGAGCAGGCAATAATTTGGTATTATAACCATTCTCATTCATCAACAGCGTTACTAAATTCGTAGAAATAATTTCGCCCTGTGCCAGAATTGTATTTTCTCCAACTAAATCAAAAGTTCCTGAAGTAAACGATTTTATAGTATCAAAAGCATCCTTTACAACCTGTAATCCCTTTGTCTTGTTTTCATCGGAGGCAAGGAGTTCGGCAACTACCTGTTTATAGTTTTGTTCAAGCTTGCCAATAAAAATGCGCGCAGTGTCTTTGTTCTTTTTATGAAGATAATTTGAAATTTCCACCAACGCGTTAGTTGTTCCCGACATGGCCGACAACACAATAATTTTTTTCTCACCATCGGCAACTAAATTCATCACAGCCCGCATATTTTCAGGCGACCCTACCGATGTTCCTCCGAATTTTAAAACTCTCATACGACTTAAATTATTTTTTCATTAAAGTCCGTCAATTGACGGATGCAATTCGTCCTAACCATCCAGGACTCATTTCATGTTGTAATAACTTATTTATCGGCTGCAAATATGAATAATTTTAGTTTATAAAAAAAGAAATGCCCATTCGATATGTATAAATATTCATAATAAATGAATATTTATTATAACACAGCCAATAAAATCCTTAGTAGTGCCACTAAAATGAAACGAGTAACACAAGCATCCTGTTCGAAAGAATAATTTAAAAAATGTGATAACCGGAATCAAAATTCGTTCACGCGAATACCAAAGCAGCTAAAAAAGATGAATCTCAACCAATTAACTACAGAGCAGTAGAAACCTCAAATTTCTCAAGGAAAAAATCAACCAGATCTTTGCCCGACTCATCGACAATGCCAATTGCCGGAGCATAAACAACAGACTCAAGGCCAACATAATCGGCTCTTTCCTTTAAGGCTTTCGCATGAAGCGGATGATGTTGAAGTGAATCTTCATCAGTAGGAATCCCTCCTTCACGACGATTATAAACAAAAATCGGAGCTGCGTTTTTATTCATCTTTTCAAGAAAATCCAACTCTTCTCTGATTTCTTTCTGAGCAAAAAGATCAATACCTCCGGCTGAATCCAAGCCAAATGCACACGCAATTACTTCCTGTTCTTCCAACGATTCGTTAAAAGGAATATCTAGAATATCAGACCATTTTAAAATGTCGTAGGTTGATTGAGTGGCAAAGGCTCCTGCACAGGATATCAGCGTTGATTCTCGTAAAACAGGATCGGGATTTTCCGGATCTGCTTTTTCTCCCGAGAAATTTATCCATAACGATGTTCCGGCACCGGCAGAACCCCCGGAACAGGCTATCCGGTTTTTATCGATGTTGTATTTATCGGCGTTGTAACGGATGTATTGCAAACAACGTTTCGAATCATTCATACTCGCCAAGATCCCATATGGCGCGTGGTACATGTAACGGTAATTAATAGCTGCGATGGAGACACCAGCTTCTAAAAAACGTACCCAGTCTTCCGATTCGTAATACCTCGATTTATCTCCTCCTATAAAACCTCCTCCATGAATATAAATCACTAAGGGTGTAGGTTCGTCAGATTGGGCCAGCCAAATATCGAATACATTCCGTTCGTGATTGCCATATCTCTCGTTGGCATAAGTCGCCTTAATTCCGTTTCGGGTAATTGGTTCCAATGTCTGCTCTGTTTTAACCACCGGGATAAATAAATGTGAGCGACAAAGGTATAATTAATTAGGTTTTGCAAAAATACTTTGCAGAAATACTCGGTTAAACCAATGCCAACAACCGAAGCTGGTGTTTTTAATTCGTTGAAATCCTGTTAAAAGTTGCCTGATATGGCATGTTTTTCAGAATTGAAGTAAATGGTTGAATAAATATTAAAATCTTCTTTATTAGTATGTAATTTTCTCTCCATATATAAAACCGGTTGCCCGGGTTTTAAATGAAGCAGCTGTCGGATTTTTACTGTAGGTTTTACAGCTTTCAACTTTTGCTCACCACCAAGAATTTCAATCTGATAGTGCTTCCTGAGGATCTCAAACAGCGATTTATTTTCGAAAGACCGCTGAGTTATTCTTGGTAAAAATATATTAGGCAAATGGTTTACATCATAAAATACCGGCTCATCATCTACATATCGCAAGCGCTCCATATAAATACAACCCGATTCCTGTTCCAGTTCCGACAAGTCGAACTCAAAATCTCCGGGCCAGGTTTGCACAATAGGTTTTTGCAATATTTCGGTCTTTAAGTAGCGAACTCCAACAGCCGATGCTGTACCCGAAATGGATAATATCCCGATATTTTGTGAAGGTTTACGAACAATGCTTCCTTTCCCCTGCTTTTTTAATATCAACCCATCCTTTACCAAAGTCTCTAATGCATGCCTGACTGTTGGGCGTGTCATTTCGTAAGCTGCACACAACTCATTCTCTGAGGGTAACAAATCTCCTTCTTTATAAACACCTTTTATAATGTGCTTCCTAAGAATCTCGTATAATTTTCGGTATTGCGGTATCGTATCCATTGTTGCCTCAAAGTTAATTATTTTTTAAAATATTCAAAGACAACTTGTAAATACAAGTTATAAAATATACTTTTACAAACGAAAGTTAAAAAATATTTTAAACAATTGATTTTCAATACAATCTATTTTTAACTTAAATTTATTTGTAACAACAAGTTAAACAAAACAATAAAATTAATTATATGGCAGTACCTGTAATGATGCCAAGACAAGGACAATCGGTTGAATCGTGCATCCTTGGACAATGGTATAAAGAAGTGGGTGAAGAGGTAAACGAAGGCGATCTCCTTTTCTCCTACGAAACAGACAAAGCTTCATTTGAAGAAGAAGCAAAAGAAAGTGGCGTTTTGCTGGCCACATTTTTTGACGAAGGAGATGAAATCCCGGTATTAACCAACGTTGCTGTTATCGGAAAAGAAGGCGAATCGTTTGACGAATTCAAACCGGGCGCCGAAGCTCCTGAAGAAGCTCCTGAAGAGGAAGCAGCCGTTGAAGAAGAACCTAAAGTTGTTGAATTTGAAGTAAGCGAAACTTCCGGAGATGCCCGTATCAGGATTTCTCCTCTGGCCAAAAAGATGGCTGAATCGAAAGGGCTCGACATTACAACATTAAAAGGATCGGGTCCACACGGAAGAATCATTGCCCGCGATGTTGAAGAAGCCTCTCCAGTAGTTAAAACTGCCGCACCGGTGGCTGCAACAACAGTTGCTGCACCAAAAGCTGCACCTACAACAAAACCGACTCCGGCACCTGTTCTTGAAGCGGGTGACGACTATGAAATTAAAGCAATTCCGAATATCCGCAAGTTGATTGCAACAGCTATGCATCAGTCGCTGCAAAACTCAGCACAACTTACCCACCACTTAAGCGCCGATGCTCGCCAACTTATGAAACTTCGCAAAAAGTTCAAACAACAATTAGCAGACGGAGAGATCAAACAAAATGTAACTATCAACGATTTGGTTTGTTTCGCAGTAATTCGTGCTTTGGAAAAATTCCCGCAAGTGAATACGCATTACCACGGCGACAAAATGAAATGGTTTAACAAGGTTCACCTTGGTTTAGCTGTTGACACTGAACGCGGATTAATGGTTCCGGCATGTAAAAACGCCGACGACCTTTCTATTACAGGTCTTTCAAGCCAGTTGAAACAGTTATCTACTGCAGCACGTAACGGAAATGTAAATCCCGATTTATTGAATCCGGCAGCCGCTACGTTCACCGTTTCGAATCTTGGAAATTATGGTGTGGAAATGTTTACTCCGGTAATCAATTTGCCACAAACTGCTATTCTGGGAGTTTGTACTATCGTTCCTCGCCCGAAAGAGATTGAAGAGGGAGTTTACGGATTTGTTCCAATGATGGGACTTTCTTTAACTTACGATCATCAGGCTTTAGACGGTGGCGAAGCAACACTTTTCCTTGCTGAGATCAAGAATCAAATTGAAAACCTTTCACTTTAAAAATTTAGAAAAATGCCAAAAGTACAATATATAAATCCGGATGATGTTCGTAAGCCGGGACAAATTGAGTTCACTCCTATTCCTGTGAACCAATACAACAAAACTGTTAAAGAAGAAAAAGAAAATTTTTCGGATGAAGATTTGGTACGAATCTTCCATGACATGGTCGTTATTCGTGAATTCGAGACCATGTTAAACCTGATTAAAACTCAGGGAGTTTACAATGGTGTTGAATACAACCACCCCGGTCCTGCTCACCTTTCAATCGGACAGGAAGCAGCAGCTGTTGGTATGGCTTACACGCTGGGCGTTGAAGATTTTATCTTTGGTTCGCACCGCAGCCACGGCGAAATTCTTGCAAAAGGATTGTCAGCTATCGCAAAATTAAGCGACGAGCAGTTGCTAGAAATTATGGATTCTCATTTCGACGGAATCACTGCTGCACCTGTAAAAGAAGGGCACACTGGAACAACCAAAGAATTAGCCATTAAATTCCTGATTTACGGAACGCTGGCTGAAGTTTTCGCACGCGAAACCGGTTTTAATAAAGGATTGGGTGGCTCAATGCACGCTTTCTTTACTCCATTCGGTGTTTATCCGAATAACGCGATTGTTGGTGGTTCGGGCGACATCTCAGTAGGTGCTGCACTTTATAAAAAAGTAAACCGCAAAGACGGAATCGTTGTAGCCAATATCGGTGATGCATCGATGGCTTGCGGCCCCGTTTGGGAAGGTTTAACTTTCGCCACAATGGATCAGTTTACTGAACTTTGGGAAGGCGACATGAAAGGCGGACTTCCGCTGATCGTAAATATCATGAATAACCAGTATGGAATGGGTGGACAAACCTGCGGTGAAACCATGGGTTACGATATTGCCGCTCGTATTGGCGCAGGATTGAACAAAGACCAGATGCATGCAGAACGTGTTGACGGATACAATCCGCTGGCAGTTATCGATGCTTACAAACGTAAAAAACAAATTATTGCTGAAAAGCGCGGTCCTGTTCTGTTAGATGTTTTAACTTACCGTTACAGTGGACACTCTCCTTCTGATGCTTCTTCGTACCGCACAAAAGAAGAGGTGGAAGCATGGGAAAAACAGGATTCAATTATCTGGTTCGGAAAAGAACTGGTAAAAGCCGGAGTTGCTACCGAAGAGCAACTCGACAAAATAAAAGCAGAAACTACTGACTTGATCACTTACGCCATGAAACTGGCCATCGACGATGAAGTTTCTCCACACATGGATATGAAAAAATATCCAAACCTGATTGGCGACATGATGTTCAGCAACCAGTCGCTTGACGCCATGGAAGACCGTCCGGTGGAAGTTAACCACCCGATGGAAGAAAACCCAAGGGTAAAACAACTCGCAACAAAAGAACGTTTTGCTTTCGACAAAAACGGAAAATCTTTCTCAAAAATTAAAACATATGGTTTACGCGATGGTTTGTTCGAAGCCATTATCGACCGTTTCTATAAAGATCCAACCCTGATTGCTTACGGTGAAGAAAACCGCGACTGGGGTGGTGCTTTTGCCGTTTACCGCGGATTAACTGAAGCGTTGCCATACAACCGTTTATTCAACTCGCCTATTTCAGAGGCATCGATTGTGGGAACTGCCATTGGTTACGCCATGTGCGGTGGCCGCGTAATTCCTGAAATTATGTACTGCGACTTCCTGGGTCGTGCCGGAGATGAAGTTTTCAACCAACTCCCAAAATGGCAGGCTATGAGTGGAAACGTGCTTAAAATGCCGGTAGTAATCCGCGTTTCAGTGGGTTCAAAATACGGTGCACAACACTCGCAGGACTGGACAGCTTTGGCGGCTCACATTCCTGGTTTGAAAGTAGTTTTCCCGGTTACTCCATACGATGCAAAAGGTTTAATGAATACGGCGCTTCAGGGAACCGACCCTGTAGTATTCTTCGAAAGCCAGCGTTTATACGACATTGGCGAACAATTCCACGAAGGTGGTGTACCTGAAGGTTATTACGAAATTCCATTTGGAGAACCGGATGTAAAAAGAGAAGGAAGCGATGTTACTATTCTTACAGTTGGTGCAACACTTTACCGCGCTCTTGACGCAGCTAAAAAACTGGAAGAAAAATACAATATGTCGGCAGAAGTAATTGATGCAAGAACCATGGTTCCGTTTAATTACGAACCGGTAATTGAATCAATCAAGAAAACCGGCCGCGTTATTATTTCTGGTGATGCATCGGCTCGTGGTTCATTCTTACGCGATTTGGCATCGAACCTTACTGAACTTGCATTCGACTACCTGGATGCTCCTCCGGTAGTAGTCGGATCTCGCAACTGGATCACACCGGCTTACGAACTGGAAGATTCTTTCTTCCCGCAAGCCGACTGGATTATTGATGCAATCCACGAAAAAATTCTTCCGCTGGAAGGACATACTTGTACGAACGATTTTACCGAGGCAGAACAATTGGACAGGAATGCCAGAGGTATCTAAACAATAATGTTAAGTTGAGAATAATCCGGTTTCGAAAGAGACCGGATTTTTTTTGCTTAAAAAATCTTAGCCAGTAAATTTTGCAACAAAAAAAATTCCATCTCTCAAAAAAGATAGAATCCCTTTCCCCACTCGCAGCTCGCGACTCGTAACTCGCAACTCTTCTTCTAATACATCCTCAAAGGCTGCCCGATTTGCAAAGTAGAATTTTCTGAAATGTGATTCAATCGGCAAATTTCCTTTATCGGAGTTCGGAACCGTCGTGAAATCACCCACAACGAATCGCCCGAGCGAACTTTGTAATACTCCGGCACTGCTACATTATTTGCGTATCCTTTTGGTTTGAGCTTTTTGTGCAGAGCAACCAGTGTTTCCTCTTCACTGGCTTCTTCCCTGATCTTCTGATTTTTGTAATCGAAAACCAGCTCCGAATCAAACGGTTTTCCATCTTCCCGCATTTCGAAATGCAGGTGAGGCCCGCGCGCTCGGCCTGTACTTCCGGCAAGGCCAATCGGCTCTCCTTTTTCCACCGATTCTCCTTTCTTTTTCAGAAATTTTGAAAGGTGTGCATAATACGTTTGAATATTATTTCGATGTTGTATAATGATGAGATTACCAAAACCGTAGCCCCAATTCGACCGTTCAATAATTCCGCTTTGAGAAGCCACCACTGTGTCGCCCTTATACATTTTTATATCGGTGCCGTAATGCATCCGCCCCGAACGCGGCCCGAAATGGCTGATAATGTGCCCATTGTTACCGGGGACCAAAAATTGCTCAAGGTAACCTCCCTGTGCAATTTCCGGGAAACTATCCAGCGAAGTCCTGTAACCGTCCAAATCCAGCTGAATAATTACATCCGGAACTGCCAACTTATTCGCATTTACACTCTGCGCCGAAGCAGACAGTTTCATCAGCAAAACAAATAACAAAATCAGTCCTTTCAATCCATTCATTCTGCAAAAAAACAGAAAAGATTCCTGATGTGAAAATTCAAAATGCTTAATAAAAAGTTAATGAGCTTAATTTCTATGTAAATACAAAAAACAGGATACCAAAGGACAGCTCAATTCTTTCACTTTTATTAATTTGCATAGAAAATAGGAGAACTGTTAAAATGACAAATAAGAAAAGTATTTTTACTACATTTCCCGGCGAAGAAACTTTGCTGGACTGGTATAAATCGTTAAACCAGAACTCAATACCGGATATCAACGGACATATTCACACTCCACATTCGTTTAGTGCCTTTTCAGAAATCTCACAGGCTTTTGATATGGCAAAAAACGAAGGAGTAAGTATTTTAGGAATCAACGATTTCTACACCACCGATGGCTACGATGAGTTTGCAGAATTAGCGATAGAAAATAAGGTTTTCCCATTATTCAATATTGAATTTATGGGACTGCAAAAAGACTTGCAGGAAGCTGGTGTTCGTGTAAACGACCCAAGTAACCCGGGACGTACATATTTTAGCGGGAAAGGATTGTGCCAGCCTGCAAAAATGAGCGATGCTTCGGCAGAAGTAATGAAAAACCTGAAGGCAGAAAGCAACCGCCAGACTTTTGAAATGGTGGACAAACTAAATACCTTTTTTGCTGAGAACGACATCGACATTCAGTTTGACGCAGAAGAAGTACAAAGCCGTTTGGCTATTAACTTGTTCCGCGAAAGGCACATCGCACAGGCCATCCGAATTGCAGTATTCGAAAAAGAAGAAACCGATTTGGGACGTGCTGCCTTGCTGAACAAAATCTTCTCGGGCAAACAAGTTAAATCGGCCATTGACGATGTTGCCGGATTGGAAAACGAAATTCGTGGCAACCTTTTGAAAGCCGGCGGTGCTGCATTTGTACCTGAAGATCCGAAAGCTTTTCTTTCGCTCGAGCAGGTAATGGATTTTATTATTGATGCAGGCGGAATTCCATGTTACCCTTGTTTATTAGACTTTGGCGATGAAAACTACACCGATTTTGAAGGTGACAAGAAAAAATTACTTGAAACTTTAAAAAGCAAAAACGTATACAGCATTGAGCTGATTCCGGGCAGGAACAAGTTCCATATTTTAAAGGATTTTGTAAAATTCTTCCACGAGAATGATTTTGTAGTCACTTTTGGAAGTGAGCACAACACACCAAAACTCGACCCCATTAAATTGAGTGCCGGAGGTGGCGTTGACCTGGATGAAGAACTCAAACAAATTAATTACGAAGGAGCAGCAGTTGTTGCAGCACACCAGTATTTGGTAGCAAACGACAAAGAAGGTTATTTAAAAGACGGTATTGCCAAAACCGGCGAGAAAGCCTATTTTATTGAGTTGGGGAAAGCTGTAATAGCAAAGTTTTTAGCATCATAACTAACACCGTGCTTTAGCACGGTGATCAGGATACAAGACAATACAAAAGGGTTTGCAAGTAAATTTTGTAATTTGAATAATACAAAATTTACTTGCAAACCCGACTAACAATAATTAACAGCAATCACCGCCATAAAAGACGGTGCAAAAGAAAGATCAAATGAAAGAAGGAATTAAAAACTTAGTAGAAATATCACAATTCTACGGATCAAATAAAGCTATGGTGATTGCAGGCGGTGGTAACACTTCCTACAAAACCGACGATAAACTTTGGGTAAAAGCAAGTGGTTTTGCCCTGGCAACCATCAGCGAAGAAGGTTTTGCGGTCATGGATCGTAAAAAGCTGGATAAAATTTCAGTAAACGAATACAGCTCTGATTCATTCGAACGCGAAAGCCAGATTAAGGATGATTTGGCAGATGCAACCATTACAAAAGACAAACGGCCTTCGGTTGAAACATCGTTCCACAACGCCATTAATTACAAATTTGTTATTCACCTCCACCCAACGGCAGTAAACGGAATTATGTGCAGCAACAAAGCTGAGGAACTGGTAAAACCGGTTTTTGGCGACGAAGCGATTTACATTCCTTACATCGATCCAGGTTATATTCTGTTTAAAGCGGTTGAAACCAAAATTATCGAATTCAGGGCAGCAAAAGGATACGACCCAAAAGTGATTTTGCTTCAGAACCATGGTATTTTTGTGAGTGCCGATACCACCCGCGAGGTAATGGACATTTACGATGATATTATTGCAAACATCGAAAAAGAAGTGGCACAGGCTGTTGACAACACAGTACTTCCGGTTGCCGAACATGTAACAGAAGTGGTTCCTGCCATTCGCGCCATTGTGTCAACCGAAGGACTAAAAACGATTAAAGTAACCAACTCTGCTCTGGTTGAGAAATTTAACTGTTGCGCAGAGTCGTTTGAAAAAGTGAGCTATCCGTTCACTCCGGATTTAATTGTTTATTGTAAATCAAAATACATCTACATCAACGAAGTTTCTTCTCCGCAAGCCACTATTGAAGCATTCAAAGCAAAATACGAAACCTTTGTTGCCGATAATGGTTACGCGCCAAAAGTAGTATTCATAAAAGGTATCGGCATGCTCTCTATTGGAGACAATGCAGCGCAGTCGAATATTATTAAAGAAGTTTTTGAAGATGCCATGAAAATTTCGTGGTTGTCGGAATCGTTTGGTGGCCAGCATTTCATGACTCCCGAACAGATTAATTTTATCGACACATGGGAAGTTGAAAACTATCGCCGCAAAGTTTCGGCAGGTGGAGCAGCCGGCCGCGTTGAAAACAAAATATCGATTGTTACCGGAGCAGCACAGGGTTTTGGCGAAGGTATTGCCCGCGTAATGAAAGAAAACGGGTCGAACATTGTTGTGGCCGATCTTAACGAAGAAGTTGGTAAAGCAACAGCAGTCTCTTTTAACGAAATAAAAAACAGCAGCCGCGCCCTGTTTGTAAAAGCAAATGTTGCCGATCAGGATTCACTTAAAAACCTGATTCATCAAACCGTTTGCGAATTTGGAGGCTTAGATGTTTTTGTTAGCAATGCAGGAATTCTGCGTGCAGGAGGATTGGAAGAGATGACTCCCGAGAATTTCGACCTGGTCACAAAAATCAACTACAACGCCTATTTCTATTGTACCAAGGCAGCAACACCAATTATGAAGCTGCAGAATAAATACAATGCTGCGTTGTATGCCGACGTAATTCAGATTAACTCGAAATCGGGGTTAGCCGGCAGCAAGAAAAACTTTGCTTATGCAGGTGGGAAATTTGGAGGAATTGGCCTAACCCAGTCGTTTGCATTGGAGTTGGCACCCGACAGAATTAAAGTGAACTCAATCTGCCCGGGTAATTTTTACGAAGGCCCGCTTTGGAGCGATCCTGAAAACGGATTGTTTGTACAATACTTAAATGCAGGAAAAGTGCCCGGAGCAAAAACCGTTGAGGATGTAAAAGCATTCTACCTGGCACAGGTTCCGCTCGGAAAAGGTTGTTCTCCGGTTGATGTGGCAAAAGCTGTTTTCTATGCCATCGACCAGGAAAATGAAACAGGACAGGCCATTCCGGTAAGCGGCGGACAAATTATGCTGAATTAATACATGCCGGTTAAAGCAATTATATTCGATTTAGATGGTACCTTGCTTCATTCCATTGTGGATATAGCAGATGCGTGTAATCGTGTTTTGGAGCAAAACAAGCTGCCAAAACACGATGTAAATTCGTATGTCTCGTGGATTGGAAACGGCGCTGCAAAACTGGTTGAGCGGGCACTTCCCGATGAAGTAAAAAAGAACCCTGACAAATTGAATGATTTGGTTCAGGAATATAAAGCTGAATACCTCGCACATTTAATGGTAAAAAGCCATTTATATGAAGGAATTGACGAAGTGCTTGCTTATTTGAAAAAAAATAAAATCCCGTTTGCAGTAAATACAAACAAACCACACAGTCAGACTGTTCCTATTGTAGAAAATTACATGAAAGATTTTCTGCCAGAATTGGTAATGGGACAACAGGAGAATATTCCTAAAAAACCGGATTCGTTTGCAGCCAATTTGATTGCTAAAAAATTCGGAGTAGAAAATCGGGACATGCTCTTTGTTGGTGATTCTTATGTTGATATAAAAACAGGTAATGCTGCCGGAATGCAAAGACTGGGAGTAACCTGGGGGTACGGAAAAATTGAAGATATGAAACAAGCCGGTTGTACGGATTTTATAAACAGCACCGACGAATTACTGGCGATTATTAAAACAAGATTGAAAAATTAAAAAAGAAAAAATATGAAAACAAAAGCAGTAAGATTATACGGCAAAAAAGATTTGCGCCTGGAAGAATTTGAACTTCCGCAAATTAAAGACGACGAAATTTTAGCCAAAGTAGTAAGCGACAGCATTTGTATGTCGAGCTACAAGGCTGCCACCCAGGGAACCGACCACAAACGTGTTCCTAACGATGCGGCTGAAAATCCGATTATTATCGGGCACGAATTCAGTGGCGAAATTGTTGAGGTGGGTGCTAAATGGCAGGATAAATTTAAGGCCGGACAAAAATATTCTATCCAGCCGGCGATTTATTACGAAGACGGACCGGTAGGAGTATTAAGTGCACCGGGATATTCGTACCAACACATTGGCGGTGATGCTACTTACGTAATTATTCCAAAAGATGTGCTGGAACAAGACTGTTTGCTGGCCTACGATGGCCCGGGATTTTATCCTGCGTCGCTGGCGGAACCGCTGAGTTGTGTAATAGGTGCCATGCACGCCAACTACCACACTGTTCCGGGTTCGTACGTTCACAACATGGAAATTGTTGAGGGCGGGAAAATGGCTATTCTGGCCGGTGTAGGTCCAATGGGGCTGGCAGCTATCAACTACGTGGTAAATCGTAGCGACAGAAAACCATCGTTACTGGTCATCACCGACATTGCACAAGATCGCCTCGACCGCGCAGCTGAGATTTTCCCGGTTGAGTGGGCTAAAGAAAACGGAATTGAAATGGTTTACCTGAACACCGGAAATGTGGAAGATCCGGTGGCAGCACTAAAAGAACAATCGGGCGGAACCGGTTACGACGATGTATTTGTATTTGCTCCGGTGGCTCCGGTTGTTGAACAGGGTGATGCTATTCTGGCACACGACGGCTGTCTGAACTTTTTTGCCGGACCTGCCAATCCTGAGTTCTCAGCAAAACTAAATTTCTATAATGTGCATTATGCTTACACCCACATTGTTGGAACTTCGGGTGGAAACAACGACGATATGGTGGAAGCATTGTCTTGCATGAGCAAAGGACTCGATCCGGCCGGTTTGGTAACACACATCGGAGGGTTAAACGCAGTAATTGACACTACACTTAATCTCCCGAATATTCCGGGCGGTAAAAAATTGATATACACGCATAAAAACCTTGCATTAACAGCCATTTCCGATTTTGAAAAACTGGGAGAAACAGATCCGTTTTATGCTGAATTAGCAAAGCTTGTGGCCAAAACAAAAGGCCTTTGGAATGTGGAAGCTGAAGAATATTTACTGGCCAACGCTCCTGAAATTTAATCCGAAATTAAATATTGGTAACATTCGCCGCTTATCTTGATGTACAAAAGGTAAGCGGCGTTTTACTTGTTACCTTTGCAACACCAATAAATCAGTAATCTTTTGCCTGAACTTCACACATAAAAAGCAAAAAATTATGATTTATTTGGCAGACACAGCAGACATTGAAGCCCTGAAACAATTGTACGAATTTTTCCCGCTTCAGGGAGTAACCACAAATCCATCTATTTTAAAACAATCAGGCTTAAAACTTTCAGAAGCCATTGAAACCATTGCCGATATTGTTGGCGAAGGAACCATTCATGTTCAGGTTTTATCGAACCAGGCCGAAGATATGGTGAAAGAGGCAAAAAAGTACAAAACATATTTCGATCTGGGAGATAATTTCCATGCAAAAATTCCGGTATCCATAGAAGGGTACAAGGCGATAAAAATGTTAAAAAGTGCAGGAATAAATGTAACAGCAACGGCTATTTTCACCCAACAGCAGGCACTGGTTGCTTCGCGTGCCGGAGCCGATTATGTTGCTCCTTACGTTAGCCGTCTCGACAACATTTCTTCACATGGAATTGAAGTGGTTTCCGACATTGTTAAAAACACGAAAAACTTTGAATTACCAACGAAAGTTTTAGCAGCTAGTTTTAAAACTGTCGACCAGATTCACAGGGTGAGTATGGTTGGAGCACAATCGGCAACCATCAGCCCGGAGTTATTATTCCAGCTCATCAGGCACCCGATGACCGATATTAGTATTGCACAATTTGAAGTTGACGGGAAAGACCTTTACGACATTATTTAATACATTCCATTCACCGGACAGCTTAAGGTTGCCCGGTGAATAGTTTTTTCCAGCATTTTTTTTTAGAAGTACTCGTTCATATTCAGGAACAACGCACCCGAGCCATCAGCTCCCCATCCATAATCGATAGCCAGGTGTGCCCGCGATTGCTTCTGAATCAGCACCCTTAACCCAACTCCGGCTGCCGGTTTAAAATATTCAAACAATTTTTCATTGATGTCCCGGTTCGAGGCCGTGGTAACATTAGCAAACAGAACACCTCCAAGCAGATCGGGTTTGCGTTTAATCAGCTCAAGCGGGAAACGCCATTCAGCCTCAGCATAACACAAATCGAAGCCGCGAAAACGCCCCTGGGTATAAGCCCGTCCCGACTTCCCCATCTGATCCCAGCCCAGTGCCGGCAAATTCATATAAGGCAATTTCCCTGAAGTGGTAAAATTACCGTAGGTCCAAACCGCAAAAACATTTCTTGGATTATCCGCACTTAAACTAAAATAGTCGCGGTATTCAAGCCATAAAGAAGTGGCATTCTTTGTGCTTCCCAGTAATTTCGGTATCGCCCTGAAAGATAAAAAGGCAAACCTGCCGGTATATGGAGTCGCCACATTATCGCGGGAATCATACACCGCATTAGCCGATATTCCTGATGTAGTATATTTTTCGGGATTAAAACCATGTTTTATACTGTATGTGTAATGACTGGTTAGTTCCTGCGGATCGGATTCCAGGTCGAGCAGCTGATCCTTGATTTTAAAGTGAATATCAAGATGATACCCTACTCCCAGGAAAAAAGACGGTTTCACCTGGCACAATGCAGTCTGATGCAAACGAATCAGGTTAAATTCCATAAGTTCTCCTTCTTCTATTTCTTCGTCGTCACCATCTACTTCAAAGGAGGAAGACAAGCTGTTGGCTATCGGCCCGGTTCCCAGTCCATAGGTAGGCTGCGATGAAAAAAACAAACGCTGGTCGCCAAGTAAAAACCACTTGTTATCTGCCAGATAAACATTTGATTTTGCGGTAAACATCAATTGATTTTTCGACGAATATGTAGCTGTAATCATCGCATTCGACATACCGGTTGTTGAGGGCGCTCCGAAATAAATTCCGGCGGAAGCTGCCCCTCCGAAAATCCATCCAAATGTCGGGGAATAAGAAAGTGCAGGCAAGGGCGACAGATACAACTTTCCAACCGTAATATCCGAAGTATCTCTTTGAAACTGAGCAGAAGTATTCACAAAAAAGAAAGACAATATAAATAGCAACAGGTAAATCTTTCGGTAAGAAGGTTGACTTTGATCTTTCATTTTTTTTGATTTTTATAATTTACAGCAATGGAATCAGTCGGTTAAAACAATACCATCACACTACTAAAATTACGGAATATCATCAAAAATGCATACATTTATAATCATTAAGTTAAGTATTAAAGTAAATTTTCCGGCGGGATGACACGCGAAGCAAAAGAAAACATATTCCTGATTGGTTTTCTGAGTACGGCAGCCATCATAATTATTCCGTTATATACATTCTGGTTCGGAACACAACAAAATCCGTTTAACTATACCCTGAGCATGATTGGTAACCGGTTCGACCGTATGACCGAATTTATTATTTGGGGAATTGTTACAGGTTTGCTACTGGTATTTTACATCTCAACCCTTTTTAAAAGAGCATCGTACAAAGATAAACGGTCGAGGCGACTGCTTATTTACTCTCATATTTTTCTGGTACTAACATGCGTTACTCCGGCCATTGAAGAAGTAAATGCTTTTACGCACAAGCTTCATGCTCTTTTCGGAACTTTGTTTGCCGTAAGCCTGTGCCTTTCGTTGTATTTTTTTATCCGATTTTTACGACTCCGCCACGAACAGATTGCCAGTAAAATTACATATTACTTTCTTTTTGTTGTACTGGGCAGTGTACTCATGATGGTAGTTTTTGGCAACAGCGGCATTTTCGAGCTGTTCTTTTTCCTAACCCTATCGGTATTACTGTTTCTTTTAAAAAAGTGGATCAGGTAATCCTTCAATGCGTTTTCAACGGTTTTGCACCAATGCTTTAATGTATTTACCGGAATTATGTTTATTTTTAAAGAAAAAACCAAAAACCGTTGAATACACGCCCGCAAATAAAGCTTGAAATTGTGAAACACCATGAACAAGATATTATTCTTGCGAAATTTCTATACAATCAAACGATTAAAAACAGATTGAAGGAATTATTCCCGGCACGATGGAGTTCTTCGCTTTCATGCTGGACAATAACAAAGGAAGAATTCGATCTGGGCCGTTTTTTCGAAGCGTTTAAAGACTTGGCCTATATTGATTATTCGGCATTGAAAATAACCACCAAACCGGAAAACAAAGCAGCGGTGAAGCGGGACTATTCCTATCGCAGGCAAATTGAATTGCCAAAAGGTTATTTCGAGATGCTGACCCAAAAACGATACAGTCAAAGTACGATTAAAACCTATGTGGCGTATTTCAAGGATTTCTTGCATTATTTCAGCGAAAGAAACCTGAAAGAATTAAGTGGAGAGGAAATTAATGCTTACATACTGGAACTCATCAATAAATGGGATATTACAACCAGCGAGCAAAATCAACGAATTAATGCAATTAAGTTTTATTTTGAAAAAGTACTTCGTACTGCCAGACAGGTTTATGAAATAGAGCGTCCGCGTAAAGAAAAGATTTTACCAAACGTATTAAGCAAGGAAGAAGTTGGCTCCATTTTAAAAGTCACCAATAACCTGAAGCACAAAACTCTGCTCTCTACTATCTATTCTTGCGGGCTTCGAAGAAGCGAGCTGGTGAATCTAAAAGTTGAAGATGTCGACTCGAAGCGGATGATGATAAAAATTTCGGGTGCGAAAGGTAAAAAAGACAGGTATGTTCAACTTTCGGAAGGATTGTTAAAATTACTGAGGCAATATTATCGCGAATACAGTCCGGTAATTTGGTTATTTGAAGGGCAAAAGGGAGGACAATATTCGCCTGAGAATATTGCGATTTTATTAAAAACTGCTGCACAAAAGGCAGAAATAACAAAGCGGGTTTATCCGCATATGTTACGCCACAGTTTTGCCACGCACCAGTTGGAGCAGGGAGTTGACATTCGGTTTATTCAAGCCTGGTTAGGCCATGAGAGTTTAAAAACGACACAACGCTATACGCATGTTTCTGAACATAACTTTAAGAACTTTAAAAACCCATTGGATGAACTACTTTAGACAAAAACTTGGGTTACACCCCCAATTTGGGTGTATAACCCAAAGTGACAATAGAGATATAACCCAAAGTTTTGGGTTCCACGTTCGTTGTGCGCAACTTTAAGAAAAACAGAGGATTATGAGACTATTAATAATTTTGCTTTTGATATCATTGACTTCATGTACCAATAGACAAGGTGTAAATGATACTAAAATTGGACAAAAAGGTCGGATTAAACTAGAGACCTACTTTGGATATGACGCTGCAGAAAAAAAAGGGGAATCACCTAAAGACACTCTTACAACAAAAGCAACATTTCAATATGATGAAAAGGGAAATATGATTGCTGCAAATCATTATGACTTAAAAACTAATGTGGTTTTCTCAAGTGATAAACGTGCGTATGACGAAAGGGGAAATATGGTAGAGATATTGCATTATAATAAAGCAGGAGAAGTTATTAGTAAAGATATTTACAAGTTTGACGAAAGAAATAATGAAATAGAAAAAGATAACTATTGGAAAGGGAGCCTGAATGGAAAAGTCATCTCAGACTACGATTATAAAAATATGATTGTGACAGTGAGTTTTTATAATGGTGATGGAAAATTTGAGCGTAAACATCATTACAAAATAGATGACAAAGGAAATCAATTGGAAAATTACGATTGGGATGGTACACTCACGTCAAAATCTCGATTTGAATATAATGATAAGGGAAAAATTGTAAAAGAATTTTGTGAATCATGGGAAATGGATACTACTAATTCTGTAATTGATTATAAGTATGATGAACAGAATAATGAAATATTGAGAACTATTACCGACTTAAACACAAATTCAGTATCAACTATAAAAACAGAATACACTTACGATAATTTTGGCAATTGGATTAATAAGGTGACTACTTGGTCATGGCTTGATTCAAGAAAAACAGATAAAAGAGAGATTGAATATTATGAAAAGTAAATAAAAAGCAGCGCACAACACGCGGTATAAAAAATTGCCGGGACAGTAGGTTATTCAAGGGTTGTAGCCCGCTTCAACTTTTGTGTAACTTGACAGGAAATCGCCCGCAAACGGCAACGTTTCATACCGCCATCCGTTATGGGCAAGGTTAACAGCAGCAATGAAACAACCTTTAAAAATGAAATTAAACTAACAAAACATGACAATACCGAGATATGATGAACTCCAACTCCCTGCTTTAAAATTATTAAGTAATGGAGAACAATGGAAATCAAGAGAATTAGAAGAACCACTTGCAAAACATTTTAACTTGACCGTAGATGAAATGAATCAAATGTACGATTCGGGCAATGGACCTGTTTTTTTTGACAGAATTAATTGGGCATTAAGCTATCTAAATATGGCAGGTGTTGTAACTAAACCCAAGAGGGGCATTTATAAAATTAATGAAGCAGGAATTAAAATACTAAAAACGCCAGAGAAATTTAGAGAATTTATAGACAAAAAAATTGAAAGCAGAGAACCTACAAAAAGAAAAAAACATAGTGAAAAAATCATTGATGTTGTAGAAACAATAAGTGATTTAACCCCCGAAGAATCTCTTTACTCTTCTTTTCAGGGAATAAAAAAATCTGTTTATAGAGAGATAATTGACACTATTCTTTCAAAAACTCCACGAGAGTTTGAAAAATTAGTAGTTCAACTCTTGCAAAAAATGGGTTATGGCGGAGAAGTCCAAAATTCTGGATTAGTAACACAATATGTAAATGATAAAGGAATTGATGGAATTATTAAGGAAGATATTTTAGGCTTTGGGAGAATACATATCCAAGCGAAAAGATATAATATTGATAACAATGTCCCCCGAGAAGACATACAAAAATTTGTTGGTGCCTTAGCAGTTGCACAATCTGACAAAGGAGTCTTTATCACAACATCCGACTTCACAAAAGGGGCATATGAATACACCGAAAGCCTGAACTCATCAACTAAAATAGTATTGATAAATGGCTCTAAATTAGCAGAATATATTTACGAGTATAACTTAGGTGTTCAAGCGGAGAAAATTATAGAAATAAAAAAACTTGATAGCGACTTTTGGGACAATATGCAAGATGATGAAAAGTAAAACCCAGCCCATAACATTTTGTAAATTGCATTGCGGGTTCGGTGCAGGTTGTCGCCTCGGATTCCCGCATGATTGTCTTTCGTCCTGCGGACGGACAATCACACGCAAATCCGCAACGACAACTTACAATTTACCGTTAGCGGTCATACTAATGAAAAACAGTACTTGAAATAATGAATACTATAAAAGAAATTAAACTTGCATTTCTAGAGAACATCTTTAAAGATTCTATTGAGTATTTTAAGAATTCCCAGAATCCAGACGGTGGTTCGCCTTACAATGATGCTGGCTCACCAAGTGGTGCTTGGAACACATCAGGAGTTTTATGGTCAATCGTTAATATTTTTGATTTTGAAAATTATTCTTTTCTTGAAGAAACACTGCAATATCTTTTAAAAGAGCAGAATGACGATGGTTCAATCCCAATTACAAAGAAAGGGGATAGAGCATGTATTGATGCGACTTCTCAGTTTATTTATTCACTGGGAATTATTTATAGAATAAACCAAGATAAGAATATCTATGACGCGTTGGAAAAAGCTGTCAAATGGTTATGCAATGCCTCTAAAAATGGAAGTTATGGAACTCTTAGCGATACAGATGTTGTTATTTCAAGTACTTCATTTGCAATATCATCATTAAATTCAATAAAAGATGTTATTTCAATACCTGAAGTTAAATATACAATATCAGCTGGTGTAAATTGGTTACTTCTAAATAAAAATAGTGATTCTGGTTGGGGAATTTATCCAAAAAACCCTACAAAAAGTGGTACGACAGCTCTTGCAATCTCAGCATTGGTTGATTGCAAAAGGTACATTCAAGAATCCCAATTTAAGGATATTATTAACGCTGCACAGGAAATTCTATTTAAAAATCAACACGAATTAGGTAACTGGTCAGATATTATTGAAAGAAAAGCAGGATTAACTGTAATTAGAATTAGTACCCCATATTGTGTCATTGCCCTTCTTAAATTGGGTGTCACAATTTATGATACAAGACTTCAACGAGCCGTAAAATATATTTTATCAAAATTTGATAATGGCAAGTTCACTTATCAAGATAGTGATATTGTAACGTGGTCAACAAGAGATGCACTTCTTGCACTTTCAGAATTACAATCTGCAATTACAAACAAAGAGGTATTATCTATTTTCGATAAAAATATTCAATTAGATAAAGAGAACACTTCATTAAAAGAAAAAAACCATTCTATTGAAAATCGGATAAATCAAATTGAAAGTGACTATAAAAAAAAATATCAAAGTATTTATAAAGAAAAGTATAGCAAATTCAAATCTTATATCGAATTCTTTAGAAATATAACCGCAATACTTTTAATATTACTGTTAGTAGTCTGTGTGTTATTTATAAACAAAACCTATACGCTTACACAAGCAGAGCTTATAGGTCTTATAGGAGTAGCGGTCGCTATATGGGCGACACTTTCTACATTAATAAAGTCAAAAAAAATCGATGACGAGTAATATAAAGGAAGAGAAAATACGGCGCTTTAATTTGGCTTCGAGAATTCAAAGTCTATATATATTTAACGAAGTTAAATCTAGGTATAAGAATGTACTTGACCTAGGTGCTGGAGATGGAGAAATCTCACTAATTCTTCAATCTAAATCAGATAAATTGTTTTCATTGGATAGTGATATTAAACGTATTAAAAGAATACAAAAATGTTTATCTAAAAGCAATTATGACAATACAACTATCAATTATTGTTATGCTCAAAAATTGCCTTATGATGACTCCTTTTTTGACTTAATAATATGTAATTCTGTAATTGAGCATATCAGTGATTATAAAAAAATTTTAAATGAAATTAAAAGGACAATAAAAAAAGAAGGCATAGTAATTATCACAGTTCCAAATTGTGATATACAATTTGGAAACTTTGGGGGGAAATTCTGGAACAGGGTTTTAGCTATTTCCCTAAAGTACCGTAATAAACTATGTCGCAATTCACAATTAGCTAGCCTTTCATCTGTTGAAGAAATACAAAGCTACTTCAATACTTATTTTGAACATAAAATTCAATTTAATATTGAAAGAATACAATCAGAGCTAAATCAAGAATTTGAAATAACAAACCATCGGTATTATCTCAATTTCCTTTCTGGTTTTTTTCACGATTTAGCATATTATTTTAAAATATTTGACAACAGATTTTTACTTCGTTTTTGCTATTTTTTAGGTTGGTTTGAATTCCATCTCTTAAGAAATAAACCAGGCAAAGGCATCCTAATTAAGATGAAAAAAAAATAGAATCATGATAGTGTCCGTAAATAAGCTTACAAAATACAATAGGATTAAATTATTAAGTAAATATGGTCTCAACACACCCTATTATACACTTATAAAAAGAGGATGTGATACAAGTAAAGTAAATAATTTGCTACCCTCTTTTCCATATTTAAGTGTACGTACTCAAAGTCCTAAAGCTGGCTCTGATTTAAATTTACCCAAGTATGTAAATATGAGTAGAAGTAATGCTTTTGAAAAGGTTAAATATCTAGTTAATGAATTTGACGTTTTAGTTTCAGAAGCAATCTCTCCTGACTTTTGTATTAAGTGTGGTAATATAGCTTTATTAAGAACAGAGATTATTATAGAAGTAGTTTATGGTGCTGGCACATTAGATAGATTGACTCGACAAGGTCAAGTTGAAGCCTCGTGGTTCTTAAATTATCAAAATTTTAAAGAAAAATTGAAGGACAAAGAAATATTACAAATTCTAAAAAGAGTAACTAAGATACCCATCCGTGATATAATAATAGAGTTTTCAATCTTCTCCAAAGAAGTTGGATGTCTCAATGAAAAGTATATTGCTTGGGAGATTATTAATTATTAAAATATAACAAGATGAAAAAATTTAAGTACGTAAAGTCAGAAAATGCTATTACAAGAGGTGAAGGTAGTGATTATGTTATCAACAATTTTATTACAAAGGAAGACAATCAAAGTGTTAGTCTTGCAATTTCAACTTTGAATGGTGCTGCACCAACAACAAGGAATAATGAAAGTGATAGGCTTTATTATTTCTTAGAAGGTGATGCTGAATTTAAATTTGAAGACGAGGTTGTAGAAATTGAGAAAGATTCAACATTATTCATTCCTAAAAACACAAAATATAAAATGACTGGTACATTTAAAGCAGTTCTTATTAACAGTCCAGCATTTAATTTTTCTAATGAAGAGCATTTTGATTAATAACAGGTATGAAAGTCTTATTTGTAGCCCCTCCTGTTGACTATCCTATAGTCAATGTTAACATTGGTTCTGAGTTAGGGATTTTGAATTTGGTTGCTCAGGTAAAAAAGTATTGTAAGGTTCAAATCGATTTTTATTCATTTGAGTATGCAAAACTAGTGCCGCCAAGATATACAATAGAGGAGTTATTTAGTATATATCAGCCTAACGTTATTTGTGTTTCTGTTTTGACTCATTCTTACCCATTTGCAAAACAAATATCAAAAGCAGCAAAAGAAAGAGGTTGTGTTGTTATTTGGGGTGGTATTTTTGTATCTCAAAAAGGGTCTGAAATATTAAATGACTCAAACTGTGTTGACTATTATATTACTGGGGAAGGAGAACTATCATTACCTAAACTCATAAATGAAATATCTTTAAAAACTGATAGTTTAAGGTGTAATAAACCTGTTAACAAAATCTTTCAACCGGAGTCATATGATTCTTTTCATAATTGTGCTTTGCCTGATTATTCAATCATTCCAAGTGAATTGATATCAAAACACAACCTTAGAGCTACATTAGAGACCGCAAGAGGTTGTAAGTTTAGTTGTGAATTCTGTTCATTAAACAATCTAAGTTATAAGCAAAAGGATAAAGGAATGTCTAGAATTGAGTCTGAATTAATAAACATTAGTGCTCTAGGTTTTCGAAAGGTTTTAATATGTGACAATAATTTTTTGTTAGAACGAGAAACTTTAACAAAATTCTATAATTGTAAACAAAAAATTGCTCCTGATATAAAACTACGTATAACGATTAGGTTAGATTTAATTGATTTACCACTACTAAAGCAATTTAGAAGAATAGGTGTAGATGAAATAATAATTGGAATAGAACACGTAGACGATAATATTTTGTCCTCGATGAAAAAAACAGCTTTTAATGGTACTAGTTGGCAGAAAATGGCAGAAGAAAAGATTACTCTTGCTGCAGATATGGGATTTCTTGTTCATCCAATATTTATGTTTGGTTGGCCAGAAGAAACACCATTTTCAATTGAAAAGAATAAGATTGTCGCTTGTAAACTAGGTAGTCATGTCAATGTTGAACCATTTGTTGCTTTCATAACACCGCATCCTGGAAATAATGTAGAGTCATTTATTTCGCAAGCTAGAATTAAACGTATTACTAGTGATTACTCGAAATATATTCATCTTTACCCCGTAGCAGTCCCTATTTCTTTTGATAAAAGGAATATCATCCAATTAATTGAAGCTCATAACGAAATAAGAACAACATCTAATATGACATATAGGAATCCTTGTATTTCATCGGAGTTTGTATTCTCATATTCTGACTTAATTAATTAGAATGTCTTCAATTAAGTTTAATAAAGAAATTAGCGAATTATACGAGAAGAAGATAATTCATCCAGATGAAGTATTTAAGCTATTAAATAACTCTTTTGTAGACAAAATGTATGAAGCTAGTCGGTACTACCATGAAGTTAGAAAGCTTGACATAAAGCATAATGATTTAATAAATGAGTTTTTACAGAACATAAGAACATTGATTCAAGATAAAAATTCACTTAACAATACAAAATTCATCATCTGGGGTTCATTTGGTGCTCAAATAAATATTCTTGAACGCAAGGAACTAGATATCTTGGCTCAAAATATCGACTTAACCTTTTATGAATTAAAAAAAATATTTGGGACAGGAAGCAACAATAATAATCCCCCCAAAATATTAGAATATAATAATCTTAAAATATCGAACCTTTATTATAGTCGATTGACATTTAAATATAAATTCAAGGATTATGAGATTGACTTGAAGTTCATCGATAATAAACAAGCTGAAATTGAACAAATAAAATCTTACGAAAAAATAAAACAGATATCACTCAAAAATAAAATATTGGTTACTTGGGCAAAAAATCAATATCAAAATGAATCACTTTATAACAAAATAAAAAACGTATGGTATAGAGCTTATTTTAATTGGATGAATATTGAAGCTAAAAGTACGAACCGCTAACATTTTGTATAAGTAATGGCAGGGGAAGTGTTAAATATCAAGGTTTGTAGCCCGCTCAAACTGCGTAGCGGTTTGACAGGAAAGTGCCACGCAATCTGCCACTACTCATACAATTTACCGTCAGACTGTCTAAAAACCTAACCGCATTTTGTTAAGAACTCCAAAGGTTGTTAACACCTTCAAAAACACTGATTTTGTATCTTCATACATGAAGTATTTGAAAGGACAAAACAGGGAACAAACCTATCTTTTTCCCGTCTCGCTGAACAAAGCTGATTTTGGCTTTACTATCATTGCATGCGACGGATTATCAATATTGGAGAAATGAAGAAACAGGAAAAGTACCGGTCATATATTTTTTTGTTTTATGTTCAAAATTTGATCTTTTAAAGCTATTTTTAAGCCAGATAAACCAAATACTAAAAAACAATGAATAATCCCGGAATAAAAAATCACCCCTCGGGCGACATAAATCAAACTTATACTAACATTCTCACAACTGGTTTTTAGACAGACTGATGTTAGGTATAAAAATTACTATGAAAATATTTGAACTCCTCAAAACATTGAAACCATGCAAATAAAAAAGATCATAATTACTTTAATACTTACAACTTTCTGGATGCAAAATACTATTGCCCAAACTGTTGTACTCGAAATCTCACAACCAGAAACCCCGGCAAGTAAAGCAACACTGTCACCAGGCCAGACTGATGTTGTTTTTCTAAAAATAAGACTGACCGCTCTGGCAGATTTTTCTGCTACTGGATTGCATATTCCTGTAGAAATGATGGATAAACACGTAACCTCATTTACCAATTTTCATTTAAATGTTAACGGTGAACGTTGGGCTAATGCAGAGTTACATTCACAAGGTTATTTCTTGGAAATGTATCAGAATATTGAGTTGGATTCGCTTGATTCATGGGATATTGAAGTTATTGGGGAGGTTACTTCAGATGCAGAAAATGACTCATACATACAAGTAAATGCAGATATCAACATGTTCTTAGAGCCTCAATGGGATACTTTGTCCATATCAAATGGAATTATTTCAGGAAAAGCAACAGGAACAAGTTTTCGTGTTGATGCCGTTACTGAAAACACGATGTTCTTATCTTGTAACAACTGTGACACAGAAATAAACCTTGAATCAGGGGCATCGGCTGTATCAGGTGCGCACAGTTTTTTCGTCACAAATGGCACAAAACCCTGCGAGATTACAATGCTAACTTACCAGATTTATCCAACTGACCTTGAATTAGCGGGAATGCAAGCTCAATTGTACATTGATGGTGGGCCATTGGGAACACCAAAATGGGTAGATGCGTCCAACCAAATTAATTTTAACGAAACATGTAGTTTTGATAAAGGACAGACACGGGAAATTACCTTGGAATTAATTGGCACGGGCAATTTTAACGGGGTACTGCAAATTGGCTTAATTGGTACTGCATTTAATGAAGAATACACAGGATATGCCCTGAAATGGGAAGATGAATATATAAATAGTTCAAATCCATTGCTGGGACCAACCATTTCAATTGGCGGATCATTCACTTCCCGGCTCAGATGCGATAACTGTTTAAGTGCCCAAAGCCTTGTGCCGAATAATAACGATGGAGTGAAAGTATTACGCTTTTTTTTGACAAATACGTCGTCAACAAAATCAATCGATGGGTATAAGTTCAAATTAAACTCTGACAGCCTTGATTTTTCAGGATGGAAAGGCACTATCATGGCATCCAGACCAACCTACACTGGAAGCGAAACGTATTATTATGATTTTTTGGGGTCAGCAGATATTGCCGAAGATGGAACCTTGAATATTTTAGCTGAGGAGAATGCACAACTAGCAAAAATATTTAACCTTGGAGAAACAAAAGAAATGTACCTGAGACTCAATTGTGCAGGTGGACCAAATGCCGAATTTGATATTGATAAGGCAGTTAAGTTAACCTGCTCATTAACAGAAATACAGGGAGAACATACACAATGGAATGCAAACGAACTATCGCCATCAAATCCGTTTACTGGCCCGGAGTTTACATTGGTTCCACAAATTGACGCCACAATATTCTGCGATAATTGTCTGGAAGACAAACATTTTGACATACTCCCAAATCAACTTGATGCCATAAATGTATCAATCAAAAATCATTCGACATCTGTATACACATTACAAGATATCGATTTTACAGGGACGGGAGAAGGAGGTTTAATTTATTTTGATCAATGGCATGGTACACTTTACGTTAATCAGGAACCGTTATTACCTTCAATTCAAATCTCTGAGGCAGAAGACAAAGCATTTAGGTTTGAAGACCTAGCATTTGAAATTGACCCCGGGGAAACCAAAGAATTTACGCTGCAAATTGAACCGACCAGAGCTGAGGGACAGGGTTCGTTTAGGGTAGGAGTATCTAAAATTGTTGGTCAGACAGAATCACCCATTGAAGGTGGTGGAAATATTGATATTTTTTGGAATGGGGAAAAATTGAGTAAGGACAATCAATTCCTTGGACCTGTTATTTCGTTTGATGCAACAGGATATCTTGAAAAGGATACGGTTAAAACAAAAAGCACGTATCTGAAAAATGCAACTTTAGAAGGTGATGAGACCGAAGTACTCACATTTTTCATTGAAAACGGGAAAAACCATGTTCCATTAACAGATTTCTCTTTCGAATTTCTAGATACGATTTCATTCTCCACATATTTAAATTCCGAAATTTGGGTTCGTCTTGATGTGGATGATCAGCCGGGGCAGAACTGGTACAGGATGTGGAACGCACTAAAAATCTGGAAAGAAGTTCCGTTCGACACTTTACAAATCCGCAAATTTGCGTTAATTGCCAAGGGATTAACCACTTCTGATGCCAATCGATTATTTGCTCTGACAAAAATAACAGGCGGATTCAACATCGTATGGGATGAGCAGGAACTGTCACCGTTCAATCCATTTTATGGATCATTACTCTCAACAATTACAGCGGTTCAGGAAAATCCAACGCAATCGGAAATTAGAATATATCCTAATCCAGCCCAAGACCGAATATGGGTACGGGGACTATCTCAAAGTTCTGTGTTTTGGGTTTATACCATAACGGGGCAATTAGTTGAAACCTCTAATTTTGAAAATGAAATCAATTGTCAATTGTGGCAATCTGGAATCTATATCTTATATATTGAAACACCTACAGGTATTTTTAACAAAAAAATCATAAAATTATAGCCGGAATATTAAACAGGTTAGTTACGGCGATTAGTATTTGGACTTGTTACACAACCGGGATAAGACATGGCTGATTTCATTCGGACAGTCAGGCTCTCGTCTGATCGCAACGACCTCATAACTAAATCGCTATAACCAATATTAAAAAGTAATATGAAACAAACTTTACTTTCTATAATATTTATTGCAAGCTCACTCCTTTTGTTCGGACAAGAAAGTAATTGTAAATGCTTCAATGGAATAGGTTCTTCTGAAGGTGACAACCCAAGTTTTACAATTGAATTTAAAAATGGAATAATTCTTTCTGTTTGTGGTTACGAGTTAGAAAAGGTAGCACAAAACGAAATAAGAATCACTGAGTTCAACGTCTTCAATTGCAAGACGGGGGAATCGCTGGTTGAATTTGGAGCAGTTCAGACCTGCAATGTAAAATCAGACAAGAATGAATTAATTATCACCGAACTTGAATATCTTCCAGCAGGAAAAAATTGGAAATGGAAATTAATCCCGATTAGAAAACAAATCATTAAAGAAACCGGTAATGACGTTGTTGTTTTGCCTTTCCAAAAGGCTTTCGTCAGGAATGATATTGACCAAGCGGAAACTGAACAATTCCTTAAAGAACTTGAAAACTTAAAAGGCAAAGGCTTCAATAATGACTTCGAAAATATCATAGGAAAACTGGAAGTTTTGGCATTAAACAACAACTCTATTGCAGAAAACATTCTCATCAATTTTGAGAAATACTTTAATTTCGAATTAGATGGTGCTTATGCTGAGCAATGGATAGATGCAAAAGCAACATTGAGATGGATAAACAAATAAAAGCACATGGCGATAACATAATTCAAATATAAAAACAATCAGTATCAGATCATAAAAACAGAAAACAAATACTTAACATGATAAAAATTGAGTTAATAGAAATTGGCCAGTACTTGCCGATAAACCTGAAGAAATTTATAAAAAAACTAAATTCGATTCAGAACTCGTTTCATTTTTACTCGAAACAAGAGAATATAAATATCGATACTAATTTGCAGCCCAAATACAACGGCTTATTTTTTAACAGCAATGATATTTTCTCCTCTGTTTTGAAGAACAGTACTAATACAGATGATCTAAAAATAGCAATAGGTGCAATAAGCATTGTACATATTGAAGATGAAAACATTGAGAATAATATAGATATAGAAGAATATGAATGGTTTGGCGTTTGGCAAAATAATTTATGTCCCATTAACCAGAAATACAATAACATTGGACTCATTAGTCTAAAGCAATGGATGCAAAATTATGAACAAGAAAGTTATCGCACAAATGAACAATACCTTTGTCATATGATCATTGCTTTTATTGGGGACATCTTATATTCGGGTAAATTAACACACGCCGATTTTAGGTGGTGTATATTCGATTTAAACGACGACATGCATTCAATTTCGGAATCGGTAAAGAAATGTAATTTAAGCCAGGGTGTTCAGGAAATAATTTTGAAGGAAAAACCAATAATCCAGGATGTTTCAGGTACACAAATTCTGGAATCATTTAACAGGATGGCAAAATTTGTAAGGCAACCAAATATTTCGTCAATTTTTAGATTCTTAAATGAAAATGCAATAACTCAGTTTTTTATTATTGGAATATTATTAGCCAATAGTTTAAATCCTTTACTTACAGTGGCAAATGGCTCCATATTTAGTTCAGGATTAATGGGTATTATTTTTATTTCCATCTTTTTTTACTTAAGACATAAACCATACGGAAAATTAAAATAATTAGAAAACAACATAACACGCATAGTAACCCGACAAACCAATTGTAAGGTTATTGAAACAAATTTTAGCCGGAATAGCATTAACCTGAACAATACTTAAAAAAATGAGATATAAACTCAAACTTTATCTTCTCATTATTCCAATGAATTATTTCGTATCATGCAATAAAGAAGAAATTGCAACGAAAGCGATTGCAGTAGAACATGATTCGGATATGATCTACCATGAGTTTATACACCCCTAACCATAACATTCGATTCTACAGAAGTGGATCTTTTTGGGACTGAAATATTTGATATTAATATGGACAATCAATATGACTTAATAATTTAACAAAGATTAATACCCGATTTTAATGTTGACGACCGACACGACCATAGAAATAATAACTATCCCTTTACAAGGCTTATATTAAGTGAAGAGATTGAGTTGGCAACAGTAATACATCAGGTACCAATGCCACACGATGAATCAAATGTTGAATTTTGCGTTGACATCCTTAGTTTGAATGATCACATTGGCAATAATATGGATTGGACTGTTTTCAATTCGTTTTACAATATATGGTATGTTAGTCCATCAAGCTATCATGGCACCTTCGGAAGTTGGTTTGACATTAATAACGACATACGTTTTATCGGAATTCGAATGAATATATAATCACAATATAATATGGTTGGATAAAAATAAAACAGAATTCCCAATTAAATATTAAAATTATAAGTAGTGAAATTGAAAAATAGCAGAAGCCAGAGAATTTAGGTGCAGACGAATCTATAAGTTCTACTTCTGTGACTTACAACTCTATCTTTTATTACATTTTTAAAAGATAAAAAACCAAAAATACCGGAAAACTATTTCCATATTATGTTCACAATCCGCACTTTTTAAGCTATTTTTAAGCCCAAGAGACCAAATATGCAAAAAAACGATGAATAACCTCAGGATAAAAAATCAACAATCTGGCAACACAAATCAAATTTATTTTACTATCCCTGTACCGATTTTTTACTAACGACCTTTAATAGTTATTAAATTTAGATAAAATGAGACATGAAGAAAGAATTCCATCTGCATTATTTCAAGAAGATGGACATTACTTGGGAAGACCTGCTGACTTTAATGATAAGATAATCACACGTAGAATTAATCTTGTTAAAAGGATACCAAATTTTACAGGTAAAAATTACAATTTATTAGAAATAGGCTGCGGAAACGGTGCTTCTTTATTTATGCTTTCAGAAAAAATGAAAAACAGTGTTGGAATTGAAATTACTAAAGAACATGAAGAAGAATTCAAGAAGTATCAAGATAAGAATAACATTCGAAATTGTGAATACAAAATTTTAGATGTAGTTGAAGCTAAGGCTGTAGAGAAGTTTGATAGGATTATCAGCTTTGAAGTTATTGAACATTTATCTGAGGAATCTGGTGTTCAGTTTTATTATGATTCGTTAAAAGATGATGGTATTTTGGCAATATCTGTTCCCAATAAATGGTGGATTTTTGAAACGCATGGAGCAAAACTACCACTTCTCCCTTGGAATAGGGTTCCTTTATTTTCGTGGCTTCCCAGACCCATTCATGAAAAATTTGCTAATGCAAAAATTTATACGAAAAGTAGGATACGGAAACTTTTAGAAGAATATGGATTTGAAGTTCAACAATCCGATTATGTAACAGCTCCAATGGATGTATTGCCAAATGGAAAATTTAAAGATTGGACAATTAAGACTTTCTTTGACTCAGATACAACTAAAATACCTTTTAAAGCGACATCAATTTTTGTTGTTGCACGGAAAATGAAAAATAAATAACGGTAAACAATATTATTTGTCACCCTCAACCAGTGCAATAATTCAAGCATATGAAACATAAACTCACATTTCATTTTTATTTATTTCCTTCGTCTATTTCATATCATAAAATAAAAAAATGATATCGAAGATAAATAAAGGAGTAACCAAATGCGCAAAAAGCGATGAAAAATCCCGGAATAAAAATCAACCTCAGGCAACATAAATCAAAATTACATTACTGTTTCTGAAACGTTTCTTTACGGGCTTACTTTGTGTAATAAACAACAGGACTATGACAAGTAATAATTTTTAAATAAGGATGAATGGAGATAAGTACAAGCTGTAAAAACTGTAATACCGCCTTACAAACCGAAGCCAACTATTGCTTTTGGTGTGGTGCAAAGGTGATTAGAGAAAGAATAACATTAAAGTATTTACTGTCAGGATTTTTATTGACCTTGGGATGGGACAATGGCTTCTGGAAAACCTTTTGGCATTTATTGATTCAACCCCAGGTTGTGTTTGAAAGATATTTATCCGGAACTCGAAAAATGTATACAGCACCGCTAACATTTTTTGCCATTACAGTTACTTTATCGGTACTTGCTATCAGTTTTTATACCGATGAACTGGTTGAAATATCGACCAACGGCCCTTTAGTGGAATCTACCATTCACCGGGATTCCGGTTCAGACAATGCAAAACAGGAAAACATTAATGAACAAGAAACAAAAACCATCGCAACTAATTTGGAGAGACAACTCTTTTTTGAAAAGTTTGCCGGTTTTCTGTACAAGTATTATTATTATTTCAATTTTCTGTTTCTGCCGTTCTATGCATTCATTGCTTATCTTGTATTTGGCAAACCAAATAATTTTGCTGAACATCTTGTAATAAATGCATACATAAGCGGACCAGTAGGAATCTTTGGTTTTCTCGTGCTGCCCTTGAGTTCAATTCCCGGCATGTCGTGGATTTTCTATTACGGACAATTTATAATCATCTTCATATTTTACATTTACGCGTATCAAAAATACCGGAGATACTCATTAAAAAAATTACTTTCTAAAATTCTGCGATTCTTTATAGTGATAATGACGGGATTTTTGGCAATTGCGATACTGGGTGTCTTGATTGGAATCTTATCAAAAATTATAAGCGGTTGATTTTAGAAATACAGAATGCATATGAAAGGCAAGTTAGCTGAACACTAACATTACAGTTAAAAATCTTAAATACACTTACATTATTTCGAATCTGAGTTACAACTTTCTTATCAGAAGCGTGCCTTTATGGAATACTATTAAAAAGAAGAACTAAAATCGGGTAAAATGTAAGGCTGTATTCTGTAACTCGGCGTGTCAAAAAATAAAAACCTACAATCCGGAAATCAACGTAAACTTTATTCCGGATTGACTGTTAACGGCTAAGAATTCCGCTATTAAGTAAACAATAAATACTACAAGTAATATACTAGCTAGAAAATATAAAAACTGTAATAAGTTTCATTATAAATGTATATTTAACCGTTGAATAAAAATTAAAGACAAAACTATGAATGTTGATTGGTTATTAGAATATAATCCTATTTTACTGGCACTTGGAGCAACACTTTTCACATGGTTTGTTACAGCACTGGGTTCGTCAATGGTATTCTTTTTTAAAAAGATAAACCAAAAGATTCTGAATTCGATGTTGGGATTTGCAGCTGGAGTAATGATTGCAGCCAGTTTCTGGTCTTTATTAAAACCTGCCATCGAAATGTCGGAACAAAATGGTTCGTTGCCCTGGGTTCCTGCAGTTATTGGTTTTTTATCAGGAGGAGCTTTTCTATTTATAGTTGATAAAATATTGCCTCACCTGCACATGGGATTAGCAACCAGTAAGGCAGAAGGTATAAAAACAACCTGGCAAAGAAGTATTCTGCTTGTACTTGCAATAACCTTACACAATATACCCGAAGGGCTGGCAGTAGGAGTTGCCTTTGGTGCGTTGGCGAATAATCCGGATGCGGGCATGCTTGCCGGAGCAATGGCACTTGCCTTTGGGATTGGCTTACAAAATTTCCCCGAAGGTGCAGCGGTTTCCATTCCTCTTCGCCGGGAAGGTTTATCAAGGTTAAAAGCTTTCAATTATGGACAGCTATCAGGTATTGTTGAACCCATTGCCGGAGTAATTGGTGCCTACCTGGTATTATCGATTACGCCTTTATTGCCCTATGCGCTTTCATTTGCAGCAGGAGCTATGATTTTTGTCGTTGTTGAGGAATTAATACCGGAATCGCAAACCGGAAACGAGACCGACCTTTCAACAGTTGGAGCAATGCTTGGCTTTGCAACAATGATGCTTTTAGATGTAGCTTTAGGTTAAAATCCAGAAGCACATGCACACAATACAAGAATAGATTCTGTGAGGTTTTATAACTTCTTCAGTGCTGAAAATCATTCGAATTTTTGAGCCAAAATGCGCTCCTTTTGAATCTCCCACTCCAGTTTTTTGGCATAAAGTGTATCTCTTTTCCAATTGAACTGGCCAGCACCTCCTGCTTCTCTGTAATGACTGATCTGGTCATTCATCGTGTCCATTTCTTCCATTCCGTCGAGAATCAGGTTTTGCAAATCCGCAGTTTGAAATTCTGCTCCCCTGTTCCATAGCCGCTGTGCATAATAAACCTGAGCGTAGGCCTTCCTGAGTTTTGCCGACATCAGTGTCCGGTTAAAAGTATGGTACAAAATATTAAACTGTTCGGGGTTGGAACAATAGGGTTTTGCACTTTTTATGATTTGCATGGCTTTTTCAGCTTGCTGAATTCCGTATTCTTTTTCAATGAGGACAAAGTTTAAATATACCGAATCCATTAGTTCTTCGGGTTGTAGCCATTGGTGCTCAAAAACCTCCGATAATTCCGCCAGGTTTTTTTCATCAGGTTCTTTGTGCCGTGCCGGCGATAAATGATTAACAATATCTTTCCAGTAATGAAAAGTAGTATCCACATTATGACCGATATACACTTCGGGTGAATCGAGCCAGCGCCCCGACACATGCCGGGTGTAAATCGAACGGTAGTCAAAATCGAGTCGCGAATGGTTGGTTGTATTTAAACCGAGTGTGTAAAACGACGAAAGGATAATTTCAGGAGCAATTTCAAAAAGCGGTTTCAAATGACTGACTGCCGCCGAATCAAATTTTTCAACAATAAAACCTTCAATGACCTCATCAATAGTTATCTCCGGATTTTCGGTGGCTTTATGAATAGCATACAAATTTATCTCCGAAGGAGTCCCCAAAATAGATGTATCGTTATAACGGTCAGTGCGAATCGAAAATCCAATCACATTGGGTAATCCCTGGTAATATTTCCATCGGTCCAAATGTACTTCGGGAAATATGCTGGCTACAATTCCCTGCCCGCTGTATTCGTGTGCACAATCAAATTCAATAATCACCGGAAACGGAATATCCTTCACCCACTTTGCAACGGGGTGTGTTACAAAAAAATCGTGCGGAGCTTCTTTGGCCATCACCACAATGTCGGGTGTTTTAATCAGGTCGAAACAATTCATCAGGTTCGACAGCTCAGAGCGGTTATACATAAAACTACGAATGTATAATTTCAAATTTCGTTCTTTTACCACTACCGATGCCACCGAATCCACCAAAGCGGCCAGCTTTTCTTCGGGTGACTGAAGAATTTCGGAGTACTGATTTTCAACCCTGGCACCGGTTTCAATAAAGGTTAAAACAATGCCGTTAATTTCAGGTACTTTATCCAGCATCTTGCGGTAATCAGCCTTAAACCACCTCCAAAATTTTGGGTCATCGAGATTAATCTGTGAGGAATCGTTCACCTTATACCGGTCGGGATAATAATCGAGATTATACAGTGCGTGGTCCCAAACAACTACTTCCTCAATTCCCATATCGTGGGCTTTGCGAGTAAGGTTATTCACTATATTTCGGTTCCACTGGTTTTTTATATCTTTTAAATCATGACAGATTTGATGTGACAACTGAAGATGATTGATTTGATAAGCGGCACTTGCTTCGAGGGTTTGCAGCTCGGTTGGTGTATGATCGGAAAGGATGTTCCACCCCTTTATTTTAATCTTTTCGCTTTGGTGCCTGGAGCGACATGCTCCGAGAAGCACTACCAGACATAATAATAAAATATATGATCGATTCATTCCTTACCGGTTTTCTACAAAAAAACGAATGGTTTTTTACATTAGTATTTCGGGAGCAAGTTACGGAGTTTTTCTTAGCTATAATAATTCAATATTTCCCTGCAGGAAATATCGCTTAATTTCAAAACGGAATGGTAAAACCAATAAGCGGGAAAGCAAAAAAATCAACATCCTCGCCATATGGGATGATAAATATAAAATCGAGCGATGCTTTTTTAATAATCCATCTGCCCCCCATACCGATAACTCCGTATCCGTCCATATAATAATTTTCCGTCAGAAAGTATCCTCGTTTTCCGGTTCTGAACATTCCCCCGACATTTATAAGAGGCTTCTCTGCCCAATCTCCTCCGGCAAATCCGTAGGCAAGTCCAACCGAAACATTATTGTCAGGCGATCCAAATGTTGATAAACCATACAACAAACCAAAATTTGCGTCGCTTTCACCGAATATGGTTCCAAGTAAAGCACCAACTCCCAAATTCAATTTATCCTTTTCAATAGGAATAGAAAATTTTGGTAAAATAAATACAGGCGTAGGTTCTGTGAATAAGAATGTTGGAATCAGTCCTCCTCCCAACGAGAAGTAATCGGTAACACCTACCGAAAATTGATTCCAAAGCACATAAATATTCTGATAATAGCCTTCACCTTTTTTTAATCCGTATCCGTTAGGAGCCCAGAAATACCGGGTCGACTGTGGATTGGCAAACCATAACTCACCACCTTTAACCTGTTCAGGATTTACGAGTTCTCTCGATTTAATATCCTTCTTTTGAATAGTAAGATTTCCCAGGTTGTCGGTTTGCAGAACGACAGAAACCGAATCTTCGCTAATTACCTTACCGAGAAAGGTATTTCCATCAACAGTTTCGATATTAACCAGGCTGGTGTCTTGTGTTTGAGCTTGAAGAAATTGGGAGAAAAACAGAATGAACGCAAATAAGAATACAATTCTGGTTTTCATTACATTTGATTTTGGTTTAATAAAAGTTACGGTTTTTCGCCATAACTCACAACCCTTAATCTCCTGTTACTGCTTCTTCTTTTTATAGGTATTGCGGTGTTTATGCTGAGAATTTCCTTTTTTATATTTATGAAAATTTCGATTCTTTTTTTTGCCGGGAGTTTTCCATTCAGGTCCCACACCAAATTGTTCCGGCAGCGGGATTTTAAATACTTCTCGCTCGATCAGTTGTTCAATACGATGAAACTTGAACATATCGTCTTCATTCACCAGAGTAAGGGCAACACCTGTGGAATCGGCACGAGCTGTTCTGCCTACACGGTGTACGTAATCCTCCGCATCACCCGGGACATCGTAATTAATAACCAGGTTAATATTCTTGATATCAATTCCACGGCTCATTACATCCGTAGCAACCAATATACGCACCCGTTTGGATCGAAAACCGTTTAATACGTTTTCGCGCTGGCTTTGTTCCAAATCGGAAGAAATGGGTTCAGCATCAAATCCCTTTTTCTTTAAAACCTTTGCAAGCTCGTTAGTTGCACGCTTAGTTGAACAAAAAATAATGATACTGTTGTATTCCGGATTTTCTGAAATCAGGTGACTTACCAGATCATTCTTTTGATTGTTGTATATTAAGTAAGCTGCCTGTAAAACTCCTTCGGCCGGTTTAGAAATGGCAATATTGATTTCCTGTGGTTTATACAGAATCTCTGAAGCCAGCTTCCTGATTTTTGGTGCCATGGTGGCACTAAACATCAGGGTCTGACGATCTTTGGGCAGGTAAGAAATAATCTTAACAATATCGTCGTAAAATCCGATATCCAGCATACGGTCTGCCTCATCAAGTATCAGAAATTCAATGGTATCGAATTTTACATAGCCCAGGTTTAAATGCGAGATTAATTTCCCGGGTGTTGCAATAATAATATCTGCCCCTTTTGTCAGGGCAATTTTCTGCTGGCCCCACTCATCGCCGTCGCCACCTCCGTACAGTGCAATAGAATGAATTCCCATAGTGTAGCCAATACCCTGTACCTGCTGATCTATTTGCATGGCAAGTTCGCGGGTGGGTACCAGAATCAGGGTAGAGGTTTCACCTCCCGGTAAATCTGCGATTAAATCAAGAATTGGCAACAGAAATGCGGCTGTTTTCCCGGTACCTGTTTGCGCACAGGCTATCAGGTCTGAACCATCAAGAATTACAGGAATAGCTTGTTCCTGAATGGGTGTTGCGTCTTTAAAGCCCATGTATTCAATTGCATCAAGCAAATCATGGTGTATTCCAAGTTCTTCAAACTTCATGAACTAGTTATAATAAGGATGCACAAAGGTAATTAAAATAAAAGGTATATAAGGTTAAATTTTTTTCATGATCGAACTAAACTGTCGACAATTAAAAATATCATCAGAAAAAGGTACAGTAAGTTGAGCTTATAAAAGGTCGGACGCACTTTAAACTCATCAGAAAACAACACTGTTTTGCTTAATGAGACCACGAGAAAAATAATATAAACCAGTAGTAAAATTTGAATAATTACAGTCTGGATAACAAAAAAGACAACAAGCATTGCCGAGGCGAATGTGGTTAGCACCCAGGTATATGTTACCCTTTTTATTTGGATGTTGGATAAAAACTGATTAATACAAGGAAGGTTGGCCATCTTATATTCATTACCATACAATAACATCAGCAACCAGAAGTGTGGGATTTGACCAATGAAAAAGAAAATTGACACCAACAATATTAGCTCCGAATGAAGCGGTCCGCCGGCACCCGACCAGCCAATTAGCGGAGGCAGTGCACCAACAAAAGATCCGGCAAGAACCGCAAAAGCCGATACCTTTTTTAAAGGTGTGTATACAAGATTATAAAGAAACAGCGTTAACCAGGCCAGCAGCAGAACAAGCAAAGGATTGCTGAAATAAAGCATTACAGAACCCACGACAGCGAATACAGCAGCCATAATAAGAGCTCCTCCTGCACTTATTTGTCCGGATGGAATGGGGCGAGTTTTTGTGCGCGGCATGAGCAAATCGATGTTTCTTTCCTGCCAATGGTTAATGGCACCCGAACTGCCCGATATGAAAAAAATACCCAGCGTTAACAGCAGCCCTTGCAGGTCGATTCGATTTTCAAAAAGCACATAACCGGTTAATGCCGACAATGCCACAGGCAAGCTGATTTTTAGCTTCGCCAATTCGAAAATTATTTTGATTTGCTGTTTCAAGAAGTTTCAGCTTCGGTAAGAATAAAATTGTTATTAGGTTTCAGATTATTCCAGCGTTTTAAGGTATTCAATTATATTCCCAATATCATCCTCCGAAAGTTGCCCTTCGTAAGTAATCATCAATCCTTTCATGAACCCATCAACTATTTCTGCATTAGGATCGTAAATAGAACGCTTAATATATTCGGCATCGGCTACCATCGTTTTGGTTTCGCCTCCTGCTTGAACTGTTCTTTCAGATCCCCAAAGCCCTTTAAATGTTGGCCCCACTAACTTGCTTCCATCCAGTGAGTGGCAGGCAAAACATCCTATATTCTGCATTACCCGTTTACCGGTTTCTACCGGCGAATCCATTTGGGCAGCCAATGCAAAACCGGTGGTATCTTTCATCCACGATTCAAAATCTTCGGGTTCCATAACTTTTACATACGAATACATATAAGAGTGCTGCAAGCCACAATATTCGGCACAAAACAATTCGAAAGTACCCTCCTTTTGAGGAATAAACCACATATTGTTATTTTTCAGTCCGGGAACCATATCCTGTTTAACCCTGAAAGCCGGAATATACAGGCTGTGAAGGACATCGAGTGCCACCAGGTTTAATTTTATGGCCTGATCCTTCGGAAGAAAAAGAGTGTCGGTTCTTCGTCCATCTTCGTATTCGAAACTAAAATTCCACATCCGCCCGTAAACGGTAATTTCTTTGGCATCTTTGGGCGCCGTACGCATCGGATTCCAACCTGCCCAGCCATAATAAAACATAAGCATGGTTAAAAGAAAAGGAATAATTGTCCAAACCAGTTCCAGTTTGGTATTTCCCTCAATCTGAGTTGCCTTCGGGTTCTTTTTCTTATTGTATTTAAAGATAAAAATGAGCATTACAGTGGTCAGCCCGATCAGGAAAATGAAAGAAATTCCAAGGATGACCAGAAATGCTGAATCTACACCTTGTACAAAATTTGAGGCTTTGGTTACTTCAGAGCTATACATAATTATACTCGATACAGGTAATCTAAAAAGGTTACTACAATTACAACCACAAAAATGGTGAACACAAAGAGCACCATTAATTTTATATATGGTTTGTCAAATTTCAGGTGCATAAAATAGGTCAGCACCAGATACGACTTGGCCACTGCAAAAATCAGCGCGCCGGCAACGGTAAACGATTGAATGCCAATTTTAGTAATCCCGATTGACATAAAAGTGATGGTAATCAGTGCTATCAAAACGATGACATACAATCGGTAAGGCACGATATGATGTTTTTCTTCTGACATGATGACTTTATTTTATTAGGTAGAACAAAGGGAAAAGGAAAATCCATATCAAATCAACCAGGTGCCAGTACAAACCACAGTTGTCGAGAAGCGACGGCCGCTGGGCATTTACTTTCCCGGTTTTTAATCCGCGGTAGGCAAATCCCATAATCACAAGCCCAACGATTATATGAATAGCGTGCAGCCCGGTCATCACAAAATATAGGCCGAAGAAAAGAATTTCTCCCTGACTCATGTGCTCGATCATGTGTTGTGATCCCGGCCAGATTCCATGGTCGAACTTCACTCCCCACTCAAAATATTTATTAATCAGAAATCCGATTCCGATGACAAAAGTGATGATAACCAATCTTCCCGCAGTTTTTAAATGGCCTTTCTGAAGAGCAGTGGTCGACATGGCAATGGTCATACTGCTAATCAGCAAAATAATTGTATTAAAGGCACCAATGGTAGTGTTCAGTTCTTCGGCGGCGAGATGAAAATCTTCGGCATTCAGGTAGCGGTAAACCGAATACACAATAAACAGCCCGCCAAACAACAGCAGCTCGGTAAAAATAAACAACCACATTCCCACTTTCGACGACTCCGGGTCGTACATATCGGGATGTTCAATATGATGTATATGTTCCTTTTCTTCCATATTAGTCATAATTGTAAGGTCCGTCATTTTCTCCTAAAACCGGTTCTGTTTCGAAATTCAATACAGGCGGCGGCGAAGGAATCGTCCATTCCAAAGTTTTTCCATTCCACGGATTTGCTTCTGCAGCTTCTCCTTTTCGTGCCGAGCGAATGAGGTTAAAAAGAATGATAATAAAACCGATAGCCAGAATCCACGAGCCAAATGTGCTCAGAATATTTCCGGAATGGAATTCTTCGAGGTAATCGTAATACCGCCGTGGCATTCCTTTTATTCCCAGGTAAAACATGGGTGAATACAGTGCCAGAAAACCCATGAAAAATATCAGCCAGCCAATATTTGCCCATTTTGTGTTGTACATTCTTCCAAAGATTTTTGGGAACCAATAATGCATAGCAGCAAAAAAGGCAAAACCGGTACCACCGAAAACAATGTAATGGAAATGGGCAACAACAAAGGCAGTGTCATGCACATGAACGTCGGTGGCCAGCGAACCTAAAACAAGACCGCTCAATCCCCCGATCATAAAAACAAAAATGAATGAAATGGCCCAGTAAAAAGGAGTCTGAATATTTATCGATCCTTTGTACATCGTCGAAATCCAGTTAAAAACCTTAATGGCGCTTGGAATGGCGACAATAAAGGTGAGCAGCGAGAAATAATATTGTGCGGTTCCGCTCATTCCGGCAGTAAACATGTGATGCCCCCATACCAGATAGCCCACAAAAGCAATGGCCATTGTTGATGCAATAATGGCCTTGTACCCGAAAATATGTTTTTGCGAAAAGGTGGGAAGAATTTCAGAGATGGCTCCCATGGCCGGAAGTATCATAATATAAACGGCAGGATGCGAATAAATCCAGAACAAATGCTGGTACAAAATGGGGTCGCCGCCCAAAGCAGGATCGAAAACACCCACGTTCATTAACCGTTCAAGAGCAACCAAAACCAGCGTAATTCCCACGACCGGAGTGGCCAACAGCTGAACCCAGGCAGTACCATAAAGAGTCCAGACAAACAGAGGGAGTTTGGTCCACTTCATTCCCGGGCACCTTAAACGGTGAATGGTAACCAGAAAATTAAGCCCGGTTAATATAGATGAAAATCCGAGAACAAAGGCTCCCATAACAGCAGGTAACATATTTGTACCCGATTTAAAACTGTAGGGTGCGTAAAAAGTCCAGCCGGTGTCGGGCATACCAGAGCCGAAAAGCAGGGCTGAAATCACCAACACAACACCAAGCACATACAGCCACCACGATAATAAATTCAGTTTCGGGAAAGCGACATCTTTTGCCCCAATCATGATGGGCATCATCAGGTTCCCGAAAACGGCAGGGAGACCGGGAACCACTACTGTAAAAATCATAATTACACCATGAACGGTAAACGAAGCATTATAGGTTTGGGCATCCATAATAGTTCTTCCCGGAGCAATTAATTCGAGTTTCATTAATAGTCCGAGCAAAACTCCGGTTGCAAACATGGTACAAATAGAATACAGGTAGAGTAAGCCAATGCGTTTATGGTCGGTGGAGAAAATCCACCCCAGCACACCTTTGTATTTTCCCTGATAAGTTAAATAGTTGGATCCGTTAACAGCACTCGTTTTATTCATAAAGTTCAGTTTTAGTTACTTTTTTCTTTTGGGTTTTAGTACCAGAGCCAGTAATAAAACCGCGGCTAAAAAGAGAATGATCGTTCCACTTACTTTTGTAATATTTAACACGTAGGTTTGACCTACCGGGTCGTAGGTATAACAAAACCGCAGCACCTTGTTGAGCGTTGGTCCCGATTGCCCTTTCGATGCCTCCACCATGGCCATTTTCCATTCGAACGGAAGAAAATACATACCGTTCAGGTAACGCGTAATTTTTCCGTCGGGACTGGTTACCGTAAGCGATGCGGCGTGTAAAAAATCGTTCCCGGTTTTCTTATACTTAAAACCGGTGGCATTGGTTGCACGAATAATGCTGGCGCTGTCCGAAACAAAAAACCGCCATCCTGTTTTGGCCTCTTCTGCTTTTTCTTCATTATTGAATAATTTAAGGTAGTTTTCTTTTTTTCTGATTCCCAAATCGATGGTTTCGCGTGGATCAAAACTGATTGTCAGCACCTGGTAATCTTTTCCGGGAACCAACTCCGATTTATCCATAACTCCGGCAACAGCTTCCATCAGCGGGCTGCAGATTCCTGGACAACGGAAATACACGAAATTAATTACCGTTGGTTTGTCAATCACATCTGAAAGCCACACCTTCTCACCATTTTCATTTACCAACGCGATACTATCGGGGAGGTATTCATCAAGGTGTTCAACTATTCCAATCTCAACATCATCGTCGGATTGTGCCGGATTAATAACGGCCTGAGCATAATTTAATTGGTGAAGTACAAAAAACAGATAAACGAATAACACAAGTCCGGTAAAACGAGAAGTTTTCATATTCTTAGTTTTTTGATTGAGAAAGGTTTTTTAAACCAATTCTCGTTATTAAGTTATTTTAAATTCTTTACAAACGCAACATTTAAAGAACTGAGAAACAGCAACTCTGAATATTACGCCATTGTAATAAGTTCTTTTTACCATATAATGTTTACGCGATTATGAACATAAAACCACAGAAGGAGAAAAAATCAAATAAATATGACCGAAAACGATACCCATTTTGAATGAACGAAAGACCGAAAGAACCTCAATTTCCAGACAATTAATTATTACCAGAAACCAGTTATATCAGTTTAATCAGAATAAATAAAATTGTATTTTAGGGAAGCAGACAACGAAGGGAAATTAATTCAATATGTTATATAACATATTTTCAAACTCGCCTAGCCAACACTTCCACCTTGCACTTTCATCAAGAGCAAACTATAATTAACTCCTAAGAATTAAAATTGTTCACGGCTTAAAAAATATTTTTTATTCCCCCGATTTATCTCAATACATATCAGTCTTTTATCCAATAAAAAAAAATCCTCTCCAAACCAACAATCATTAACTAACTCTCCTACAACATGTCGCAACAACTGCGTCTCTTTCGGGTAAACGATATTTACAATTTGCGTCTTAACCCTTATTTTGTAATTTCGTAAGGCTGTGATACCAAATAAAACTTAAAATCAGTCTACTAAAATGTCTGTTTATGGAAACAAAATCACGAAGAAACTTCATGAAAACTGTTGGGGCCTCAATAGGTGTTGCCGGAGTTGCCGGCACATCCGGACTTTTGAGTGCTTGTAGCCAGGTGAATAATGTTGAGGGAGATACCATTAAACTCCTCACATCGAGCGGTGAGTTGGTTGAGGTTAACAAATCTCAACTGAAACCGGCCGACATGCCAAACCTTACCGAAAATCAAAAGCGAGGAAGGGAAGGTTTACCAGGACGAAAATGGGTTATGGTTATCGACTTATCGAAATGCCGAAATGCCCGTGAGTGTATGAAAGCCTGCCAGAATCACCATCAGCTTCGCCCGGAACAACATCACATTAATGTTTTACAAATGCAGGATGCTGAGCACACGGCACCATACTACATGCCCAAACCGTGTCAGCACTGCGACAATCCTCCGTGTACAAAAGTTTGTCCTGTTAACGCCACCTTTAAACGCGAAGACGGCATTGTACTTATCGACAACGAGCGTTGTATCGGATGCCGTTTCTGTATTGCAGCCTGTCCGTATTCAGCAAGGGTATTTAACTGGTTCGAACCACGCGACGCTGATAAATACAAAGGTGTTACTTATAATATCGAAGCGAACGTTCCACAGAAAAAAGGCACCATTTCGAAATGTTTGTTCAGTGCCGACCGTTTAAGAGATGGCAAACTTCCTTCCTGTGTATCAGCGTGTCCTAATGGTGTTTACTGGTTTGGAGATCAGAATGAAGACGCTGTAACCAATGGCACAACGCATGAAACCACAAGCTTTAGCAAATTGATAAAAGATAATGCCGCATATACCCTGATGGAAGAACTGGGCACCAAACCCAGGGTTTATTACCTGCCGCCAAAAGACAGGGCTTTCCCGTTCCAAGGTACTACAGAAGAATCTCATTCATAACTGACCAAAATTCAAAATAATGGATAATATCAAATCGCCGGAAGAATCCAGGAAAATGCTCGATAAGATTACCCACGATTTATCACGTTCCATCGTTAAACGCGATGAACTGACTCATTTCTGGTTCTTCTTTTTAATTATGTTCGCCGTTGTTGGTCTGTGGGGTTGGGCCATTCAAATAAAAGACGGACTTGGAGTTACCGGCATGCGCGATTACGTTTCGTGGGGGATGTACATTGCCAACTTTGTATTTTTTGTGGCCGTCAGCCTTATTGGTTTTTTAATTAGCTCCACCTTGCATTTGCTCAAAATAAATTGGGCAAAACCTATTTCACGGGTTGCCGAGCAGGTGGCCATTGCCGGTGTTGCACTGGCTGGCATTATAATTATTACCGACATGGGGCGCCCTGATCGTTTTCTGAATGTCTTCCTACACGGCCGGCTGGCATCACCCATCCTTTGGGACGTAACAGTAGTAACCACCTATTTAACCATTTCGGTTTTGCTGTTTTACCTGCCGTTGATTCCGGATTTGGCCATTCTTCGCGACAGCAACAACCCGGATATTCCCAAGTGGAAAATGAAAATTTACGAAATCCTTTCGCTGGGATGGAAAGGTAATGCCGAACAATTTAAAATTATCAGCCACGCCATGCGGATTTTAATGATCCTGATTATTCCGGTTGGTCTGGCCATTCATACCGTAACCTCGTGGTTATTTGCTGCTACCTTGCGCGCCGGATGGGACACCACTATTTTCGGACCTTACTTTGTTGCCGGTGCCTTTGTTGCCGGTGCGGCTGCAGTGGTTATTCTCATGTACGCCTACCGGTTACGTTACCGCCTGGGCGACTATTTCAACGATAAGGCTTTCGACAACATGGGAAAACTGCTCGTGTTTGTTAGCCTGGTGTATTTGTATTTCAACATCAACGAATTTTTAGTGCCCGGTTACAAAATGAAATTAGCTGATGGAATTCATTTGCGTGGACTTTTTACCGGCCACTATGCACCCATGTTTTGGTTCACACAATTGGGAGGTTTAATCATTCCTATTATTTTAATGATATTTAAACCGTTTAGGAAACCACTTCCGTTGACGATAATTTCGGTTGTTGTCTTAATTGCGTCGTGGCTAAAACGCTACCTCATTGTCATTCCAACACTGGAACATCCGTTTCTTCCGGTACAAAATGTGCCGAAACATTTTCATCATTACTCTCCTACCGGAACAGAAATTATGATTACGATATTTCCGTTTATGGCTGCATTGATAATCATAACCGTTCTGGCAAAAATGTTTCCGGTAATTACCATTTGGGAATACGCCGAAGAACAAGGAATTGATCACGAAACGCTTTCTGAATCTAAAAAATAGACACATGAAGAAATTAGTTATACTTTTCATAGTAAGCTTATTTACCGCCAACATGGCCGGTGCTCAGGAATGGGTCGTTCCTGAAGATCAAAAAGCGTTAAAAAACCCGGTGGAATACAACCTTGATAATGTTAAAAAAGGCCGCGATTTATACATGCTCAATTGTAAATCGTGCCACGGCGATCCAGGAAAAAACAATGCACTGCCCTTAATTCCGCCACCACCCGATATTACTTCTGATGTGATGCAGGTGAACACTGAAGGTGAAATTCATTATAAAATTACCAAAGGACGTGGAGGAATGCCTCAGTTTGAAACTACGCTTTCAGACGACGACCGCTGGCGCCTGGTAAATTATATTATGAATTACAATCCGGGCCGCGAACCTGTATTGGTTGAAGCTGCACCGCTAAAAACCAAACTGGCTGCAAGCATCAATGCCGAAAATCATGTGGTAGAAATTTCAGCCGAATTTGAAAATAAAGAAGGAAACTACGAATTACTTGCCGAAGCCCCAATCCTGGTTGGCGCTAAACGGGCTTTTGGAGTGTTACCACTGGGACAGGTAAATACCAATTCAGAAGGAAAAACATCCTTCGAAATTCCACACAACATTGTTGGTGATAAAGATGGAAATGTCTCCATTGTGGTTTCTGCCGGCGACGGATTCGAAGCTGAACCTGTAATTCTGGAGGCAGCTCATTCAGGAACTCCTTCCGAAGACTTTCTTCTGACAAAAAGAGGTGTGCTTTGGTCGACAAATCCCAATACTCCTCTATGGCTGATTGGCTTTTATGTGGCCGCGGTTTTGGGTATTTGGCTGGGAATTGGTTATGTGGTTTTACAGATTCTGAAAATTGCCCGTTTGAACAAAAAATAGAATGAACATTTTTTATCTGCTGATTGGAGTAAGTTTACTTGTCGCCCTGATTTTTCTGGGCGCCTTTATCTGGGCAGTTCGCTCAGGGCAGTTCGACGATAATGAAACTCCTCCCATGCGGATTCTTTTCGACGACGACAATAGCGAAGAAAATACTGATGAAAAAAATAATGAACGATAACGATCCAACTTATGGAAAATCAAAAATTTAATTACGACAACAAAATAGTCAAGCTATTTATCCTGGCCACTCTGGTTTGGGGTGTTGTTGGAATTGTAGTCGGAATTCTGGCTGCCCTACAACTGGCTTTCCCGGTATTTAACCTGGGGCTTGAATTCACCACATTCGGACGAGTCAGGCCTGTTCACACCAATGCGATTATTTTTGCATTTGTGGGGAATGCCATTTTTGCCGGTGTTTATTACTCCATGCAAAAGCTGCTTAAAACCAGAATGTTCAGCGATGTGTTAAGCAAGATTCATTTCTGGGGCTGGCAAACCATTATTGTACTGGCTGCCGTTACACTGCTTCTTGGTTTTACCACATCAAAAGAATATGCTGAGCTGGAATGGCCCATCGATATTTTAATTACCATCATTTGGGTAGTTTTTGGCTGGAACATGATCGGGACACTGATTGTAAGACGCGTTCAACATATTTACGCAGCCATTTGGTGGTACCTGGCAACTTTTCTGGGTGTGGCTATGCTACATGTGGTTAATTCTTTTGAACTTCCGGTATCGCTTTTTAAAAGTTATTCCATTTATGCCGGGGCACAGGATGCGGTTGTTCAGTGGTGGTACGGACACAATGCAGTGGCATTTTTCCTGACTACTCCGTTTTTAGGATTGATGTATTATTATCTGCCAAAAGCCGCTAACCGACCTATATATTCATATAAATTATCCATCATCCATTTCTGGTCGTTAATCTTCCTTTACATGTGGGCCGGTCCACATCACTTACTTTATCAGGCTCTACCAAACTGGGCACAGGCTCTGGGTGTAACCTTCTCCATCATGTTAATTGCTCCAAGTTGGGGCGGTATGATTAACGGACTTTTAACCCTTCGTGGTGCCTGGGACCGTGTTCGCGACAGCGCAGCGCTGAAATTCCTCGTAGTGGCCGTAACTGCATACGGTATGTCTACCTTTGAGGGACCGATGATGTCGTTAAAAACAGTGAACCAGATTACTCACTTCACCGACTGGACTATTGCGCACGTTCATATTGGCGGTATGGGCTGGAACGGAGGTATTGTATTTGGTATGTTATACTGGCTGGTTCCAAAACTGTTTAAAACAAAACTGTTCTCGGAAAAACTGGCCAACATTCACTTCTGGCTGTCAACACTAGCCATATTAATTTATGCCATTCCTCTTTACTGGGCAGCCGTTACACAGTGGCTGATGTGGAGAAACTTCACTCCCGAAGGATTCCTTCAATATCCGAACTTCCTGGAAACCGTAACTCAGTTGATTCCAATGTACACCGTTCGTGTATTTGCAGGAGTACTTTTCCTTGCCGGATTTATTATCATGCTGTTCAACTTAGCCAAAACAATGTCTGCAGGAAGCTTTGTGAATGATGAAGCCGCTGAAGCTCCGGCACTAGTATTGCAGGGTGCCCGTAATCCGCTTAGCGAAACTGTTCACCGATGGATGGAAAGAAGAGCCGTTCGTTTTTCAATCTGGGTATTTATCGCACTGGCCATTGGCGGTGCGGTTGAAATTATCCCGATGATCTTTATAAAATCCAACGTTCCAACACTGGAATCAGTTAAACCTTATACTCCACTTGAACTCGAAGGCCGAGACCTTTATGTAAAAGAAGGTTGTTATGTGTGTCACTCACAAATGGTACGCCCGTTCCGTTGGGAAACCGATCGTTACGGCGAATTCTCGAAAATCGGGGAATTTGTTTACGACCATCCTTTCCAGTGGGGATCGAAACGGACCGGCCCCGATCTGGCACGGGCAGGTGTGGTTGGCGGACCAATGTATAAAAATGCAGCATGGCACTACAATCATTTTTTGGATCCGCAAAAAATGAATGAACAGTCGATTATGCCTAACTACGCATGGCTGGCGGTTAAGAATGTGGATCTAAGCAAGACGCCAAAAAAAATCAGGGCCATGCAAACACTGGGAGTTCCATACGAAGAAGGTTACGATGAAAAAGCTCTCGACGATTACATGGAACAGGCAGAAGGTATTGTTGACGATCTGAAAGCATCCGGCATTGAAACCGACGCAAAAAAACAGATCATCGCGATGATTGCCTACATGCACAAACTGGGGCGTGATATTTCGGAAACACCGGACAATTTGATGGCAATGAATACTGAAACCAGTGTTGAAGCTGCACCCCAACAAAAAGAGGTGAAATTGCTGGAAAGTGAGGCTGATCTGGAAGCCGGAAAGAAATTATTTCAAACTACCTGTGTGGTTTGCCACGGAGCTGACGGAAAAGGAATTGCCACCTTCCCCAACCTTACTGATGACGAATGGATTTCAGGAAATTCTCCAGCCCAGGTTTACAACTCGATTTCGGAAGGAAACATTGCCAAAGGGATGATCCCCTATAAAACTCAATTGTCTGAAAAACAGATTACACAACTGACAAGTTATGTCTTAATTACTTTACAGAAATGAAAATAGTTAGTAATTTATTAACCAGCATCGAAGGGATTCAGATTTTCTACATCATTGGATTACTGATATTTGTGGCCCTTTTTATCGTTATTTTCATTCATACCATGCGTTTGCCTGATAAGGAAATGGAAGATATTAAAAATTCGATTTTAATGGATGGCGAATCCGATGACCTTTTTAAATCTAATTAAATTTACAGCTATGTCAGACGAAAATAAACAAGTACTGGATCAAGACGAGCATATCACCGACCATGAATACGATGGAATTAAGGAGCTGGATAATCCGCCGCCACGATGGATTATGCTCATGTTTTATATTACCATTGGCTGGTCGATTTTATATGGAGCCTACTTTTTCTGGCTAAAACAAGGCGATACGCAAGACGAAGAATACGCCCGCAAATCGGCCATGCACGACGAGAAGTACCAGATTGCGGCACTTTCTGCCGACGACCTGGTCGCCTTCACCGACGAAGCATCATTGGCCGAAGGAAAACAAGTTTACACCGATATGGCTTGCATGGCCTGTCACGGTTTAAATGGAGAGGGAAATGCAATTGGCCCCAACCTGTGCGACGAGTATTCCATTAATGGCTGCGACTTTCAGAGTGTATTCAATATCATTAAAAACGGGAATCCAACAAAAGGGATGACTGCTTTTAAAGGTCAGATCAGCGATGAAAAAATTCAAAAAGTGGCCAGTTATGTGATGACTTTGAGAGGCACAAATCCGGCCAACGCCAAAGATCCACAGGGCGAAAAGTGCGAATAAAATAAAACGAATAAAAAAATCGGGGAAATACGTTTCCCTGATTTTTTAAATTCAATTTGAACATATGGCAAAACAGCAACTCGATTTCAGAGACTACCCTATTAATATGAACGAACGGGGAGGCAGAAAATGGGTTTATGCGAAAAAACCTTCAGGTAAGTGGTTCACCCGACGAACCATTGTGAGTTGGATACTTTTATTGTTCTGGGTTGGAGTTCCCTTCATCCGGGTTAACGGGAATCCGCTGATTCTTCTTGATATTGCCAACCGTAAATTTATCATATTCGGGGCTATTTTCTGGGCACAGGACACCTTCATCCTGGCGTTACTGATGCTCTCGTTTGTACTGTTTGTGGTGCTGTTTACTGTAACCTTCGGAAGGATCTGGTGCGGCTGGACCTGTCCGCAGACCATCTTCCTGGAAATGGTTTTCCGGAAAATTGAATACCTGATTGAAGGCGATTACCGCGAACGACATAAACTAGACAACGGCCCGTGGACCACGAAAAAAATCTTTAAGAAAACACTGAAACACGGCATCTTTATCCTCATATCGATAGCCATGACCAACGTTTTTCTAATGTGGTTTATTGGCAGCGAGCGCTGGCTGGAAATGATTCAGGATCCCGTTAACGAGCATCTTTACGGATTTATTATTATGCTGGTTGTGTCGGCCTTTTTCTATTGGGTGTATTCGTTTTTTCGCGAACAGATTTGTACTATGGTTTGCCCTTACGGCAGGATGCAGGGTGTTTTGCTCGATTCGAAATCGATTGTGGTTTCGTACGACTATGTGCGCGGCGAGCCTCGCGGGGGAAAAGGCGAAGGAGATTGTACCGACTGCAAACAATGTATTTCGGTTTGTCCAACCGGAATCGACATTCGAAACGGAACACAGCTGGAATGTATCAACTGCACGGCTTGTATCGACCAGTGCAACAAAATTATGCACGTTACAGGGAAAGCTCCGGGCCTGATTCGTTATGCATCGGAAGCGCAAATAAAAGGGCAGCACCCTTCTATCTGGAATGCACGAAACCGGGCGTATTCAGTGGTTCTGCTGATTATCTTTTCGTTCTTTATTTACACGCTGGTTTCGCGCCCTATTATTGAAACCACCATTCTTCGAACTCCGGGTTTACTTTACCAGGTGCACGATTCCACCATTTCGAATGTGTACAACATCAAAATTGTAAATAAAACGCACGAAGAAATTCCGCTTGAACTTCGAGTTCTTTCGCACAACGGAACCATCAGAATGGCAGGAAATCAAATGAACCTTAAGGATCAAAATATGTTTGAGTCTACGTTCATTCTTTTTATTCCGAAGGACGAAATTATAAGCGATAAAACCGAAGTAGAATTTGGAGTGTTTAGTAATAACGAATTAATTGAAACGTACAAAACGAGCTTTGTCGGGCCTTAGAAGTCAGCGTGGCAGTTTCAGTTTTCAGAAAATATACATTAGATGAAATTGAATTGGGGAACAGGAATCTTTCTTTTTTTGGTATTATTCGTTGGCGCATCAGCGGTTTTTATTGTTTTCGCATCGCGCCAGCAGGTAAACCTTGTGCATAAAGATTACTACGAGAAGGGAGTTGATTATTCGGAACAGATGAAGGTAAATACCCGCTCGAAACCGTTCAGTCGGTCGTTTACAGTCAGCTCAACAAGCGAGGAATTCGTAGTGGCCGTTGCCGATGAGCTTGCTACAAAAATCGATTCGGGAAGTATGTATCTTTATCGTCCGTCGGACAAAACCAAAGACATTATTATGCCCGTTTCTGCCGGATTAAAAAACATTCAATTTCCTAAAGAACAGCTTATAAGCGGAAGATATATTTTAAAATTTACCTGGTACACCGATGGACTGCGATACGAAGTCGACCGCCCGGTAAATATTCAATGATATTATTTTTGTAATTTGAAAGGATAAAAACCACTCAAAAAAACTAACCGAAAATGACGATTTTTCTTTCTGCATTTATCCTTGGATTAATGGGAAGTTTTCATTGCGCCGGGATGTGCGGCCCCATTGCCATTGCTTTACCTCTTCACGGAAATACCGTTCCGCAAAAAATATTTGGAGGCGCCCTTTACAACATTGGGAGAACGATTACCTATGGAATTATGGGAGCCTTGTTTGGGCTGCTCGGACAAGGACTTCAACTCATCGGATTTCAACAAAAAGTATCGGTAATAATGGGTGCGCTCATGATTATTTCGGTGCTCTTTCCAAAGCTTTTTCGCAATCAGTACCGAATGGATAAAAGCTGGTTTTCGGCAGTTGGCCGTTTAAAAAAGAAAATCGGTGAGATGTTTTCCATCCGCTCCTTTCAAAGCCTGTTTTTTATTGGAATGCTGAACGGTTTGTTGCCCTGCGGACTGGTGTACATGGCCATTGCAGGAGCCATTGGAACCGGCGGAATAGCAGAAGGTTCGTTGTACATGATTCTTTTTGGACTGGGAACCATTCCTATGCTCTTGGCGATTTCACTGGCCGGAAATATTTTAAGTTCAACCGTGCGAAGTAAAATCAACAAACTCATTCCTGTACTGGTTGTAGTAGTGGGAATTTTGTTTGTGTTGCGGGGATTGAGTTTGGGTATTCCGTTTTTAAGTCCGCCAAAACAAAAAATTGAGCAGAAATTTGAAAAAAGCCTTGAAAAAGAAAGTGCTTCTTTATACATCGAACCTAAAGGAGACTGCTGCACTCAAAATTAAATATCAGGAATTAAAATTGGAGAATGGGGAAGAAGCAGGAAAATAGCTGTGTACATTGCGGAGCCGATTGCGGCAATAATCCGGTGATTTGGAATAACCAAAAATTCTGCTGCAACGGGTGCAAAACGGTTTATCAACTTCTGCACGAAAACAAATTATACAATTATTATAATCTGGAAGAAAACCCAGGCATTAAACTGGAAACCACTACCGAATTTGGCAATAAATATGCTTTTCTCGACAACGATGAAGTGAAAGAAAAACTTATTTCGTTTACCGAAGGCAGCATCTCGAAAGTAAAATTCTATATTCCGGTCATCCACTGTGCATCGTGCATTTGGTTGCTGGAAAACCTGCAAAGGTTACATACCGGCATAAAACATTCGTTTGTAAACTTTGCAAGAAAGGAGGTGGACATCACATTCGACGAAAGTAAAATTACACTTCGCCAGCTTGTTGAATTGCTTTCATCCATCCACTACATCCCCGATTTGTCGCAAAGCCAAACCGGAAAAAAGGATGATAAATCCTACAAAAAGCTTTTGTACAAAATCGGAGTAGCTGGCTTCGTATTCGTAAATGTTATGACTTACAGCTTGCCGGCCTATTTTAATGGTGAGCCTCTCAGCGACAATTTGCAGTCGCTGCTGAGTATTTTAAGTTACATTCTGGTAATTCCGGTAGCCTTTTACAGTGCCAGCGATTATTATATTTCGGCGTTTAAAAACCTGCTTAAAAAAAACATCAGCATCGATTTACCCATTGCACTCGGAGTAATAGTGCTGTTTGCGGTAACCAGTTACGAAGTTATTTCCGCCACTGGTCCGGGCTACAGTGACAGTCTTTCGGGATTGATTTTTTTTCTGCTGGTAGGGAAATGGTACCAGGGCAAAACCTACGAAGCGCTGTCGTTCGAGCGCAATTACAAATCCTACTTTCCCATTGCTGTTACCAAAATCAACAAGCAGATTGAAGAGAGTATTTTGCTTGAAAAAATTGAAGTGGATGACGAATTGATCATCCGCAACAAAGAATTAATTCCTGCCGATGCGGAGTTGATGGAAGGCAAAGGCAGAATCGACTACAGTTTTGTTACCGGCGAATCAACTCCCGTTGTTAAAAATACGGGCGATTTTATTTACGCCGGCGGACGGCAAATGGGCGGACTCATTAAAATCAGGGTTAAAAAAGCGGTCGATCAAAGCCACCTTACCAAACTCTGGAACCAGGATAAAACCTACGAAAAACCAACCGATTCGCTTAAAACACTTTCCGATAGAATCAGTAAATATTTTACGCTGATTGTAATTACCATTGCCATTTTTGGTTTTGTATTCTGGATGATAAAAGGCGAAACTCACACGGCGATTTTTGTGTTCACGGCTGTGCTGATTGTTGCCTGTCCCTGTGCTTTGGCGCTCTCCATTCCCTTTACTTTTGGAAACACCATGCGCATTTTCGGGAAAAAAGGTCTGTACATAAAAAATACCGAGGTAATTGAAAAGTTATCGCACATCAACACCATTGTTTTCGATAAAACAGGAACACTTACCCAACCCAATCAAAACAAAGTAGTGTATTCCGGGGAAACACTTTCGCAGGCAGAAACCGAAGATGTATTTTCGCTTACAAAACAATCAACGCACCCATTAAGCGCTGCCATTTCGCAGTTTCTGGAAGGAACTGTTTATCATACACCCGAACATTTTGTTGAAGTGGCCGGACGCGGCATTTTCGGGAAAGTGAACGGACTGAATATTCGCATCGGATCAGAAGAGTATGTGATCAATGAAGCATCGAAACAAAAGCAAAAAACATCGATGGTTTTTGTGGCGGTGGAAAATGAAAAAAAAGGTCATTTTACTGTCAGTAATCAATACCGCGACGGGTTTAACAGGGTTTTACAAACCTTGAAAGAGAAGTTTAACCTCTTTCTTGTTTCGGGTGACAACGATGCCGAAGCCCAAAACCTTTCTGCGTTTTTCGACCAGCAACACATGCTTTTTAATCAGAAACCAGGCGACAAAGCTGAATTCATTAAATCGTTACAGGATAAAGGAAACACCATTTTAATGACCGGCGACGGATTAAACGATGCCGGAGCACTGATGCAAAGCGATGTAGCACTCACCATTGCCGATAAAGTTTATCACTTCTCACCTGCCAGCGACGCGGTGCTTGAAGCGGAGAAATTCCATCGGCTGGCCAACTTCATTCGTTTTACCAAAACGTCGCTCAACATTGTGAAGCTGAGTTTTACCATCTCGTTTTTCTATAATGTTATTGGAATTGGTTTTGCCCTGAGTGGAAACCTCTCGCCGGTAGTTGCGGCAATTTTAATGCCCATTTCGTCGGTGTCGGTGGTGGCATTTGCCACCTTTGTTACACGCTTTTTGGGACGCGTAAAACTCTGATGCATTTAAACCTATTTTTGTTAATTCCCTGTTTCCCAAATCTTTGCTTCTAAATCAAACAAAACAAACATTTGCTTAATTTATTATTAAAAAGAAATAAATTGCGTTAAACAAATTACCCAACCGCGAACAAGTACTAGGCCCTATCTTTCAGCTCAATAAAAAACAAATCCGTATTTATATTCAATATAAATAAAGAATACTTCGAACAATCGAAATAAACTTATGTTACTATAAACAAAACTGAACAATCAATTCATTTTTAACACATCTTTTGTTAAATTTATTGAGTTATGACAAACCAGAATTCAAACATCTTTTTAAGGGTCTGGCAATTTTATATAAGCGGATTTAAAAACATGGGGAATTGGGGCCGCCAGGTTTGGCTCATTATTCTCATTAAACTGTTTATCATGTTTGTAATTCTGAAAATATTCTTCTTCCCCAATTTCCTGAAATCGAATTTCGAAACCGACGAAGAGAGAAGCCAACACGTACTGGAAATTTTAACGGATACAAAATAACACTTATGAATGAAATTGGAATTGCTGGTGAAGCATTAGTGAACTGGTCGAGGGCACAATTCGCCCTAACGGCAATGTACCACTGGTTGTTTGTTCCGCTCACGCTTGGTATTACGTTCATCCTTGCCTTTATGGAAACGATTTACGTAAAAACCGGAAACGAGGAGTGGAAAAAAATAACCAAGTTCTGGATGACCCTTTTTGGGATTAATTTTGCCATTGGAGTGGCTACCGGAATTATTCTGGAATTTGAATTTGGCACCAACTGGTCGAATTATTCGTGGTTTGTGGGCGACATTTTTGGAGCGCCGCTGGCCATTGAAGGAATTCTGGCCTTTTTTATGGAATCCACGTTTATTGCCATCATGTTTTTTGGCTGGAACAAAGTGGGTAAAAAAACGCACCTGCTTGCCACATGGTTAACCGCAATCGGCGCCAACCTTTCGGCATTGTGGATTTTGGTTGCCAACGGATGGATGCAAAAACCGGTGGGAATGGTTTTCAACCCCGAAACGGCCCGAAACGAAATGAACAGTTTCTGGGACGTACTTTTTTCGCCAATGGCAGTCGACAAATGGCTGCACGCTACCTCATCGGGTTTTGTGCTGGCTTCGATTTTTGTAATCGGTGTTTCGGCCTGGTACCTTTTGAAAAAGCGCGAGGTGGTTTTAGCTAAAAAGAGTATGCTGGTTGCCGCCATTTTTGGATTGTTGTCATCGGTTTACGTCGTGTGGACCGGCGATAACTCGGCCCGAACCATTGCCAACGATCAGCCCATGAAATTTGCCGCTCTTGAAGGTTTATACAACGGAAGCGAAGGAGCAGGGCTGGTTGCAGTGGGCTTGTTTTCCACTTCTGAAAACGATCCGCAAAACGAAAACCTGAAAGATTTAAGTATTAAAATTGAAATCCCCAATATCCTTTCGTATATGGCTTTTCTGGATTGGGATGCTTTTGTTCCGGGTGTTAACGATCTAATTAAAGGGAATGAGAAATACGGAATTATGTCGGCCAACGAAAAAATTGAACGAGGAAAAGTAGCCATTAGCAAACTCAGCGAATTTAAAACGGCCAAAAAGGAAGGGAATACTACTCTGGCACAATCGCTGAGAACGGAGCTTACTAGTACTGAATTTCAGGATAACTATTTCAAATATTTTGGATACGGCTATTTTAAAGATGTAAACGAAATGATACCCAATGTTCCCTTAACTTTCTACAGTTTTCATACTATGGTTGGGCTGGGTTTCGCATTTGTTCTGGGCTTTATCCTTATCCTATGGTTTGTTCTGAGAGGAAAGATCGAAGATAAAAAATGGTTATTACGGCTTTCACTCATTGCCATTCCGCTGGCTTACATTGCCAGCCAGGCTGGATGGATTGTAGCTGAAGTTGGTCGCCAGCCCTGGGTGGTTCAGGATATGATGCCCACAATGGCTGCCGTTACACGCATTAGTTCCGGATCGGTACAGGTAACTTTCTGGTTGTTTGCCGTGCTGTTTACCGTACTTATGATTGCTGAAGTGAAAATCATGCTGCGTCAGATTAAAATTGGACCGAATCATTAAAAAAGGAGGACACAAAAATGTTTGAAAGTTTATCACATTTAGCATTACAACAATACTGGTGGATACTGGTATCCATCCTTGGTGCACTGTTTGTATTCCTCACTTTTGTGCAGGGAGGTCAGACCTTAATCTACCAAATCGGGAAAACTGAAGACGAAAAAACCATGCTTCTGAATACGCTTGGCCGCAAATGGGAATTTACCTTTACAACTCTGGTCACCTTTGGAGGCGCCTTTTTTGCTTCTTTCCCGCTATTTTATTCCACCAGTTTTGGTGGTGCCTACTGGGTTTGGATGGCCATTCTGATCGCCTTTGTCATTCAGGCGGTTTCATACGAATTCAGGCGAAAACCATCTAATTTCTTAGGACAAAAAACCTACGAAATATTTCTGGTTATAAACGGAGTACTTGGAACGTTGCTTGTTGGAACTGCCGTTGGAACTTTTTTTAACGGAGCAGAATTCTCATTGAATCATCTGAACCAGGTTGATTGGCAAACTCCTTTCCGCGGCCTGGAAGCGGTTTTAACTTTCCACAATGTGGCACTGGGATTAACGGTTCTATTCCTGTCGAGAGTTCTGGGAAACCTGTATTTTATTCTCACCATCGATAACGAAACCATTGTTGAACGAGCCAGAAAAACACTGCTTTTATGCAGCATTCCTTTCCTGGTGTTCTTCCTTTATTTTGTAATTGCTTTGGTATTGAAAAAAGGTTTTGCGGTAAATCCGGAAACAGGCGAGGTGTTTATGGAGAAATTCAAATACCTGCACAACATAGTTGAAATGCCGTTGAATACAATCATTCTCCTGCTTGGTGTTGTTGGGGTATTGTGGGGAATTATTTCAACTGTATTTATGAAGAGTAACAAGGGATTTTGGTTCACCGGAGCGGGAACTGTTTTTGTAGTTTTTGCCCTTTTCCTTTTGGCAGGTTTTAACAACACAGCATTTTATCCGTCGAACTTCGATTTACAGTCGTCGCTGACCATACAAAATGCATCGTCGAGCAAATTTACACTGGTGGCTATGAGTTATGTTTCGCTGCTTATTCCATTTGTCCTGGCCTACATTGTTTATTTCTGGCGGGCCATGAATAAAAAGAAAATTTCTGCCGAAGAGATGAAATCGGAATCGCATGTTTACTAGAAGTTTAATGTTTAAAGTTGAAAGAAAATGTATACAAGTGCAATAATAGAAATGCTGACCTGGCCGGTGCTGATTATCATATCGTACCAGGTTATTAAATTTGTTTTGAAAAAATACGAAAACAAACTGGAAAAAGAGGACTAGCTTACGGTTGCAGTCGCAGTATTCAGTTAATAATAAAATAAATGCCATTTCACGGAGCAATCTGAGGAATGGCATTTATTATATAAACTCTTTTAAACAATAATTTCTGTGAATTCTTGTTATTTTTACGGCTCAAAACTGAAAACCGAATGATCAATAACAAAAAAGTTGTTGTAGTGCTCCCTGCCTATAACGCTGCCAAAACACTGGAAATTACATACAATGAAATAGACTTCAATATTGTTGACGATGTTATTCTTGTTGATGATGTGAGTAATGACGAAACTGTTGAAGTTGGGAAAAAACTGGGAATTAGCCACATAGTAGTTCACGAACAGAACAAAGGATACGGAGGAAACCAGAAATCATGTTACAACAAAGCCCTCGAAATTGGTGCCGACATTGTAATCATGCTTCATCCCGACTATCAGTATACCCCAATGTTAATTCCGGCTATGGCGAATCTTTTAGGGAATGGATTATATCATGTGGTTCTGGGATCGCGAATTTTAGGAAAAGGCGCCTTAAAAGGAGGAATGCCAATGATTAAATATCTTGCCAACCGCGGCCTCACCTTCATCGAAAATATTTTACTTAATGCGAAACTATCAGAATACCACACCGGTTACCGCGCCTTTTCGCGCGAAGTACTGGAAGCAGTAAATTACAATGCCAACTCCGATAATTTTGTTTTCGATAACCAAATGCTGGCGCAAATCTGGTATGCAGGTTACGAAATAGCTGAAATTACCTGCCCTACCAAGTACTTCGACGATGCATCGAGTATTAGTATAAAAAACAGTACTATTTATGCCATTGGCGTTCTGAAAACTGCTTTCCAGTTTCGGTTTCAAAAGTGGGGATTGGCTAAAATAAAATACTTAACTAACAAGTAAATAGCACTGCATTTTGCAAAGAAAGATTAATTATTTCATTATACTTCTCTTACCATCATTATTCCTTTGGGTAGGAAGCACTATTGAATTAGTTGATTACAATAACGATCCCAATTATATCTACGTTGCAAATGCAACAACAATTTGTGATGGAAGATTTGTTGGGAATATCGATAACCCGGGAACGACTGTAATGCAAATCGGGGCCATAACTTTTGCTCTTAAACATTTACTACATAATCCTGAAAACGTAACACTCGTTTATAATGTGCTAAAAGAACCTGAACTTTTTGTTAATACCTTGCACCTGGTTTTTGTTGTATTAAATTCAATCATTCTATTTCTCCTGGGGCTTATTGCTGTAAAAAAAACGAGTTCTGTTTGGGTAGCTTTGTTATTACAAACGCTTACTTTCTTAAGTGCAAATGCCCTGGATCACATCTGGACAAAAATATCACCTGAACCGGTACTCTTCTTTATTACCTGCATTTATGTTATTTGCCTACTCTTTTTTTATACCTCAGAAAACAGATTATCGTTAAAATACCTATTCACATTTGCTTTGATTACCGGAGCAGGACTGGCTACAAAGGCCACCTTTTTACCTCTTGTATTTATTCCTCTGATTATTTTCCCGGGAGTCAAAAAGAAACTACTCTTTATTGGCGGCCTTGTTGTTTCATTTTTTCTGTTTACTATTCCAGCTATTCCTGAATACAAGTATATGTATTTCTGGTTTAGAAACATGATAAGCCATACAGGCAAATACGGACAAGGCGAAAAAGGATTTATTGATTCTTCTACCTACCTCCCTAACGTTCTAGAAATTATACAGAGTAATCCTGTTTTTGGAGCAGTTACCCTGGCTGCATTAATTACACTAATACTGTACTTTTTTTTAAAGAAAAGACAGCCATCAATTAACAACAAGAAATCTGAAGCAAAAATCCTCTTGGGATTAACGGTAACAAATATTTTTGGAATACTACTCGTTGCCAAACAATATAATGGTAATCATTATCTTATTCCGGTTCTGCTTTTAACAGGAATTACACTATTTTTCATTATTAAACTTCTTTTTAAATCTGGGAAATATATTCTTCCTGTGTTGGTGTCATCATTGATCATACTTTTTGGTTTTACACAACCCAAAAAAATAAGCTATGCTGAACGAGGCTATAAGCAGACAAACGAAGAGTTGGAATATACCCGCCAATTAATCGGGCAAAAATACCCTGATTATACCATGGTTTATTACTATCCATATTCATTCAACAAATTCTCTGCGCTTAAATTTGGAGATTTATTTACTAAACACAAATTGCTTCCATACTTAAATGAGATTTATCCTAACACCATTTTTTACAACCATGCCCACGAAATCTTTCAGGCCTGGAATACTGAAATCTCGCTAAAAGATATTGTCGAACAAAATGGAAACAAAATACTTTTTGTTGGTGGGCCACGAAACGACCAGGGAGCAAGTAAAATGATTGAATCCGGCATTCCTCTTAAAAAGATTTATCAGGGAAGAACACAGGGAATTTATGAATTAGACTCTTTAAAATTTCAACAAATATCAAACAAATATAAACTCACCACGAGTCAAGAAATTACTGCGGATTAAATTAAAGGTAATCCCCAAATTGTAAAATGACATACTAAAAATATATCTTTGGAATCAGAAAGGTCAATTAAAATTGCGGCCTGTCGATTACCAAATATGTTTCAATTCAGTCCTATTTCTAAATTATAAATATCATTTCAGGTGAATCAATTTCTCGATAAAATAAAAAATTACTTTTTTCTGCTTCCCCTTGTATTTTTTGTTGCGGTTACTTTTCCCCGCTTAAGCCTGCCTTATTTTTGGGATGAAGCCTGGTCGTATTTTCCGGCAGTTTTTAAAATGTACGAAAGTGGCCCTGGATTATTACCCGGTGCATTACCTCTTTGGGATGCCAAAGGGCACCCCCTGTTTTTCTTTTTCTTATCATCATCGTGGATGCGTTTGGCAGGCACATCGGTATTCTGGGTGCATGTGTTACCATTTCTAATTTCACTGGCAACTTTAGGTGCCTTATTCGCATTGGTAAAAAAGTTTGCAGGTATTTGGGCAGCAAACATTTCAATACTTTTATTCAGTGTACAGTCACTGTTTTTAGCTCAGTCAACATTTCTTTTACCCGAAATGCTCATAACCCTTTTATTATTACTTTCTATAAACTTTTACTTATCAAAAAAATACTGGTTTTTTGTTGCGATCGCATCTGTAATGGTATTAACCAAAGAAACAAGTATAGTTTTCATTGGGGGATTTCTGCTTTTTCACCTTTTGGATTACCTGAAACCCGGCAAAGAATCGCGCAAATACATTCTTGAAAGTCTTCTTATTTCTATTCCACTTCTGATATACGGACTGTTCCTGTTTCTGCATAAAAAGGAATTCGGATCTTTTTTCTTTCAGGAACACACCGGCTACATAGAGTTTAGTTTAACAACGGTGGTTCGAAAAATAAAAATGGCAACGAACATCGTTTATAACAGTTACGGAAGAAAGTTTATACTGCTTGCTGTAGTTATTGCATTCGGATTCATCCTTATAAAAAAGAAAAAACTGGAGAATAAAAATCTTCTTGCACTGCTTCTTGTATTAAGCTTGTTATTTATAGCATTTTCTGCCTTTAACTTTTATACACGGAGATACATGCTGAGTATCTTGGCTGCATTTATTACTATAACATCTGTAATTATAGTTCAGGCAAAATTCAAACAATGGTATTTGAACCTTTTAATAGTTGGAATAATTACAGCCATTCCTCTTTATTTCACACTTACCAAAAAAACAAATGGAGACAGCGATCTTGGATATGTTCATGTGGTTAAACTGCATCAACAGATGGTAAAATATTGCGAAGAACAGAACTGGCAGGACAAACCAATCTCAGCAAGTTTTAATCTTATTTTTTGTCTGCGCAATCCACATCTTGGATATGTTTCTACAGAAGAAGGATTTTCTCAGGTTATGAACCTGAAGAAATACAAAGAGGCTGAAATTTATTTAAACGAATGTACCTCGTTTGGAGAGGAAGCTCAAATGGACTCAATTGCCAATACCAGTCGGATGGTTAAAGAATTTACACTGAAACAAGCCTGGGGAAAAATCTACGCTAAACTTCCCCAAAACGAATAATTTTTAATGTGCTATCTCACACCTGAAATGGCTCAGGCCTGAAACAAATTTTGAATTTTTATCGAGTCTGAACGGGAACTGGGTACTGATTTGTTCTGCACTTTTATTGAGCTCCTCATCGTATTTTAGCTCAACAACCACTTTCAAATCTTCCTTATAAGAATGCTGCATATGATTCCAGGTTGGCCTCATATTGTAATATTCCATTTGATCATCAACCGTAATTCGGAATTTCTTATTGAGGGTTGTAAAATAACTACGGAAATAGGTATTAAAAAGAACCGGTTGCACGCCGATTAGCTTTTCCCGAATTTCAGCAGGCAAAGCCGCTTTAGCGAATATTTCTGTCAGATTATTTGTATGAAATACATCCTGGTTGAAAAAGAACGATGGAACCTTAAAAGATTTTTTTGTACCCACCAACCCTTTTTTAATTTTAAACTCCAGGATAGGAGAATCTACTTCTCCAAATTTTTCTCCGTACCAGCGCAAACGCACCTTCCAGCGGTTACCGTTGCCAAAGAGGTTATCGAAGTAACAGTCCAAACCCGGAGTGTCAAAATAAATATTGTTGATTCGACGCTTTGCAAAGGCCGGAATAAAAAAAGCGCTATTTTGTTTTATTACCGCTTCAGCTGCTACTCTGTTTAGCTGATTGGCAACAAACTTACGCTCATACCTGTATGTATTTAATTCGGTATATCCCTGCATTTGCTAAAACGAATTGTTGTCGATAAAGGAAACCCGGATATCAGGATTCAGGCTATGAACTTTATCTTTAAATTGCTGCAGATCCGATGCCTTCCTTGTTTCAACCCAATAAGCGGCCTCTATTAAATCAGAAGATTCGTCGTAACGTACCAGCTTTGAAGACTTAAAAATGTCCAACACTTCAGAATCGATGTTTTCCAACTTTGGTTTCCCGCTACCATTGCTGCTTATGGTTAGATACAAATTTTGTTTCCTTGTTTTCGGAGAACTTAAATACCTTAACCAAATAATTGCCAGTAAAACAATTGCAGCAATTACGGTTATTATTCGCTGGCTGGCTCCTAATCCCAATCCAATAGCGATGGTAAAAAAGAGGTACGCCAGTTCTTCAGGTTCTTTTATTGCCGAACGGAAACGAACTATGGAAAGTGCTCCAACCAATCCCAGCGAAAGTGCTAACGAAGATTTTACAATCGAGATAATTAACATGGTTGTAAAGGCAATTAAAAAGAAATTTGCCCCAAAAGCTTTCCTGCTCGATAAACTTTTTGCACAACTCGAATAGGTATATTCCAAAATGATAGACAATACGAGTATTATTACCGAATTTATTACAAAATCTAATATTGAAATTTGTGCATTTTCAGTGATTAAAAACCGCTGAAACAGGTTCCATTTATCCATAATAAAGTGTTTATTGATATAATTTTTTTGCTAAGTTTCTTTCTTTTCCTGCTATTTTTTTCCCATTAAATATAAGCAGAGACCCCTCTTCTATCTGATGCGGAATAACAACATTCCTCATTTTTAAATCATTAATTTTCACAGTGGCCGGACCATATTCCGGTTTCTTCACAAATGCCATAATACCATAGGCTGCACCATCAATTTCAATACCTTTCAGCTCTAATTGCGATAAGTCTTTCGATGCAATTCCTATGTTTGCCTGTTTTATCTTACAGTCGTCAACCTTCAGGAAAGAATTTTCACCACCAGAAACAGCCTTATCGCTAATATTCTGCATACTGCATCCGCTAATAAAAATTTTACTTCCCGAGAAATCGATGGCATCATTCCCGGTATTTACAAATACGCAGTTTTCAACCTTCCCTGTGCAAAAATCAGAATCAAATGCATCGGCAAAGGTATTTTCAAAACGGCTGTCTTTCACATAAAAATCAGACCGTACAACATTCAACGCATCGTCGCAATTATAATTGTTGCCAAATATACAGTTTTCAGCTTCTAAATCGGCTTCGTAAAAAGTTATAGCAGCCGGTGTCATCCATCCCTCTTTTCGCAAATTACTCAAACCGCTAAAATGCGCATATTTCATGAAACTTTTCGCTTTTGGCTGCAGCACATTAAATCCATTGGCTGAATTATCACCCGATGTAATCTGCACAGGATTTTCTGCTGTTCCATTTATGAATACAGGAACAAACGAGAAGAAACCTGCGCCCTTTCTTAAATCTATTTTTGTACCTGGCTTAAATATCACTTCAGTGGCTTCCTGGGGGATTACAACATCTGTGGTAAAAATATATTCACCATCAAATACCACACTGCCATCTTCAACAATCAAATCAGTTTGAGCATCCTTAATCGTTTGTTGTCTGGTGGTTAGTGTTTCGTCATATTTCCACGGGAACACTTCAGTTTCGTACATCAAATTATTTACCGAAAAAAGAACTTTTGTTGGAACTCCTGTAACGTTTACCGTGATTTTTGTAGGCACAAGTCCATTATATGGTTTTAACACCGGCTGAACACTAAAACTTTCTGGAAGTTGTCCTTCCATAAAAACCCCCAGAACCTTCACCTCGTTATTATGAAAATTCAGTACACTTATGGAGTTCCTATCTTTGTCGTAATAAGCATGCACCATCATTGGAACCAGAGCTGCATTCGTTTCGGTTTCGTATTCCGTTACAAACTTTCCGAAATCTACATCTCGCACAGCATTTCCAATCTGTATAACATTATTCCTTATTTCATCAAGATTCTCGTTGATCCACTGAGCCTGCGATTTCAGGTAATCAAAGTTAAAAGCATAAAATGGAAATTCTTTTTTTAATTCGCCCGACAGCGAATCAACTTCTGCTTCGTATTTTTTAACAACCGAATTAATAAATTCATTTGAGCTGTAACGCTCGAGACATGCTAAGTATTTTTGGGTAAAAAGGCTATCGGTGAAAGGTTGAAATAACAACAACTCTTCCTTGTTATAATCGGCAATATTAACAGGAGAAACCATTCCTGTTATTCTTTCTTCAAATCGTTTATATATTCCACCCTCAATATATCCGTCGAAAGCAATTGGCTCGAGCAAACAAGTAACCGGATTATAATAAAACCGCTGATTATGCCATGTAAAGCCATGATAAGCCTGAGTGATATCAACCAACGCATAATACTGTGCAAGTTTCTTAACATCGAAAACTTTTGATACCGGCTGGGTATGATTTTTATATTGCAACATTAATTTCTGCCCCTCTTCCAACTGCATAACTTTTAATGAATCAGAAGTTACCTGGCCTTGTTTAAAGGGAATTATTGAGGCAGCACTAAAATAATCTATGTTCCAGTTTTTGCCGGTAGTTTTGCCTTCCAAAACGCGTTGCCAGAAAATACTTTCATCGAAGCGCAATATTGGGCCTTCTCTTCTATTCCTGCTTTCAATCAACTGCTTTTCAAAATGTTCTTCCCATGCATAAATTCCCAGGGATTTATTATTGATTCTGAGCGGAATAAATCCGTACCGCGTTGTAAGTACGTCTTCATCATCGTATATTTTATGAGCCAGCCATTCGTATAAAAAGTGTCGGGTTAATGGATTTTGAATTGAGAATGTACGTAAGTGCTCCCAGGCAAAACCTTTTTTAAGTTTAATCCGAAACGACCATTTATCTCCTTGTATGTGATCTAAAAGGTCGCCTTTTAAACGGTACTTCCCATTTAAAGATTCATTCCCGTAAAACAGAAGTAAATTGGAATAGTCTTCATCTGTATTCACTAACACCTGATTTTCGAATGCAGTCAGGCGCTTTTCATGTATCTTCCCAAAATCAGATTGATCAATATACATATTAATCATCTTCGCATTCTTGTATTCAGGATACTTCTTTTTATCACGAACAACTATCTCCAGATCATCAAAATATACCGTATCTTTACTATTATTCCATACAAAAATCTTTACACTTCCCTCGTAAAAATTCAAAGGGATAAATGCTTCCAGATATATTTTCTGCCATCCGTTCTCATGCTCTTCAGCCAAAAATTTACCACCGTGATACAATCCATTTCCCCCGTCAATAATAATTACTCCGTTATTATTGCTGTTTTTTCGCCAGACGCTTACACAAATGTACTGATCGGGCTTTATTCCGTTAATATCGGTGGTAAAACCATAGGGAGTTTCAGGTGTTAATTTTAAGCTGTATGTTCCCGAGTGAGCATCTTCATTGGTTCTGGTTCCTGTATTTCCAAATTTCTGCCACTGATGTGAGGCCTCAAGATAATGACGACCTGACCCGTCAAGCTCTTCTGCATTACATACATATGCACGCTCATAGCCATCAGCATTGTCATTCGCAACCTGCGAACACGCTGCAAATAAAACAATTAACAAAAAATATAGATTCTTATAGATGTAACGCATGTTTAATAAACAAGCTGCAAAAATAACATTTTAACACTATTCCAATTAAATTTACAGACAAAAAGAATGATTAAGAATTCAAATCAATTAAACGAATGTATTAAACATAGATTGCCTCGAAAGCTAAAAAAGTTACTACAATTATGTAAAAAGGTTTTCAAGTAATTCTCGGAAAATTAATAATTTTGGCCGCATGAAAATTGTTATCTGTTTTATTCTGTATTTCTCTGTTACAAGCCTTGGTTTTCAACTTAACTTGAACGCTCAGGAGCATGCGATTTTAGGTACTACCCAGGAAAATATATCACATTCGTTAAAAGAATACCAGGGAAATTATTACATAGTTGGTACAACCAGAAAAACAGAGAAAAGTGCGAACGATTATTATTTCTTACAACTATACGCCGACGGAACAATAAGAAGAAGTCTTACATACGGGTTTCCAAATCACGACATTGGAAACCAGGTGTTGGTTGATGACCAAGGGACCTACATATTTGGGAATTCATTTGATTACGGTTTTGTGAATGTTGATATGCATTTGGCCAAAGTTGAAGAAAACGGAGAAATAACGTGGACAAAATTCTTCGGAACAAAATATCAGGATCTTGGTTTTGACATCATAAGAACAAACGACGGAGGCTTTGCCATGATTGGCTTTTCTAATTTACCTCCTTATGACGGTGGCGACATGTATTGTGTAAAAGCAGACAAAGAAGGCAATGTGGAATGGGAACAATCGTTTGGCCCGCCAAAGGTTGATTACGGTTTTGGTTTAATTCAAAACAGTAACGACGAAATAATATTTGTGGGTGCACAAAACGGATTCTACAATCCAACACAAACAGAATTTTCTACTCACGATGCAGATATAATGATAGTAAAGACTGATAAGTCGGGGAACACAATCTGGAATAAAACATACGGAGGGACTTCTCACGACTGGGCAAAAAATATTATTCTTGCGCCGGCAGGCGGTTACTATGTTTGCGGATCGACACAAAGTTACGGCTCAGGCAGTTTTGATATGTTTTTAATGAAAATTGATGACGACGGTAATCAGCTTTGGATGAAAACCTACGGAGGATCTGACTTCGAATATGGAGAAAAAGTAGTAGTAGGTGCAGATCAAAACATATATTTAATAGGAACAAGTGCCAGCTTTTCTGACAACCAAACTCCCGACTATTTTCTGGTTAAAACAGACCTTGACGGAGACACTATCTGGACTCGCCCAATTGATGGAGGGGGCTCGGAATATGGTTCAGGATTAGTAGCCAGTGCTGATTCGGGCTGTGTTTTTAGTGGCTACACCAATAACACCACGAATAACCGAATGGACATTACTTTGTATAAGATAACAAAAAAGGGAACTACTGAGACATTAACAAACTACAATCCAATGCCCGATTCGGTCGAATTTGTCCAAATCTTTCCCAATCCTTCGCAAAATTGGTTTACTGTAAGGTTTCAGGGAGTTGCGTTGGGAGACTATAATCTGGAATTGTATACAATGAAAGGGGAAAAAGTTTATACAAAACAGGTGGAACCAAACATTAAAAATACAGTTACGCCCAATGTACCACCAGGAACATATTTATGCAGAATAACCGATTTCAAAACATGGAATTACTCTGCGAAAATCGTCATCAGGTAAAGTAATGATTGAGGTGAAAAGTTTAAACAACTCTTTTCCGTTTATTCATATCCCGACAAGACATCAAAATCAACAAACTCCCACTCCATCCATTTTTTAGCCGGGACGTGTTTAAAAATCAGGGCATAATCGGTAGCGGCTTTTGCTCTTTCTTCCGGGTCGGTATAATAACTTTTTTGAAGTCCGTTTCCTAAAAAATGAATCCCGTCATCCGATTCAAATTCAACTTTTCTGGCACCTATATCACCCATAATACACAATACCTCAATTCCCCTGTTTTTCACCTCAACCAGTCGCGGATAAATTTCTTTGGCAAAGGTGCTTTCAACATCGTAACAATTAAAATTATAATATTTCAAATTACTTTGTGCATATTGACCGGGGGACGGCAAGCCCGGAACACCTTCCCATAAGCCATGGTGCATAAGCAACACAAGATGGGATGACTGACTGATTGTATCACACACATCAACAATGATACGATACTGATCGTTTAACATCTCACACCGGTATGGAGTAATATTTGTGTTTAAAACTATATAGGTTATATTTTTATAAGTGCTGGTATAATAAGTTTTTCGACCTGTAAGTTCCTCCAACCAAATCCAATTTCCATTCCTTGCATCGTGGTTTCCCAAGGCCCAATGAGTATTCGGGCTATTTAATCCAAAAACATCATCGATATACTCCAGCGATTCGTGATTCATTAAACTCTCAGAACAAACATCTCCTCCCAGCCAAATTCCATCATACGACTGAATATCAATATTAAATATCCTTGGATCAACGGTGTATCCCGGAGTAAAATACTCGTAGGTATGGCCTAAAAAAATATACTTCAAAGTATCTTCCTGCGAAAATGCACGGAAGAAGCCAGACAGTAATAACACAAACATAAAAACCTTCAAAAACATAATTCAGGATATGAAATAAACTACTTCGTAAAAAACCCCGAAAGATAACAATATTCAAAGATTTTTATCACTCACTTTTGATAAATCAGGCACTACCAAAAATCAAATAGAAATAGTATGTTTGCACAAAACGTATAAAAAATGAATCTCCGAAAGAGCAAAAATTTTGTTCCTTTATTAATACTTGGTGTTTTTGGAATTCTGATTTTAACAATGGGAATTCTGAATCATTATTTTTTCAGAACAGTCACCTACGATTATGGAAATTACAATTTTGCTTTTTGGGATTATGCTCATTTAAGGATTAGTCCGTTACCTACATTTCGAGGGACTTTCCTTCAGGATCATTTCTCTTTTACCCTATTCTATTTTATTCCGTTCTATTGGCTACTTAACTGGCTCACACAAACCTACACCCTCATCATTATTCAAAATGCATGTATTATTGTTGCGGGTTGGTATTCGTTTAAAATTATTCGTTTAAAATCGGATAGTTTATGGATGACTGCCGGGGTTTTAATTTATTATTTTGTAATACTGGGACGTTATACCACTTTTTTAGCCGATGTAAACCTGGCCATAATTTCTTCGTGTTTTATTCCTGTTTTTATCTATTATTTTAAAACCAAAAAGTATTGGGTTGCCTTTGTCATTCTGGTGCTAGCATTGTTTTCGCGCGAAAATATACCGCTTTGGTTTATTTCCATTTTTATGGTTCTAATTATTGATCACAGGAAAGATAAAAAAGCGGTTTTATTCAGTACTACGGGTATTATTCTCTCTGTTATTTATTTTATCCTTTTGTTTAAAGTATTTATTCCTGCAATTGAAACACCCGATAAACAATATGTAATATTCAACTATTCGGCATTAGGCAAGGGGCCGGGAGAAGCTATTGTATACATTTTAAAACACCCGGTTGAGGCCGTTAAAATGTTTTTTGTAAACCACACCGGTAATCCAACCTACGATGGAATAAAAGCTGAATTTTACTGGGTTTATCTTATTTCGGGCGGATTTGTTCTTTTGTTACGCCCGCAATACCTCATTTGGTTTGTTCCGGTGGTGGCCCAGAAAGTTTTAAACGATGCTTATGTAAGGTGGGGAATCGGCACATATTATTCTATTGAAGTTGTAACTCTTTTACCGCTTTCGGTTTTTCTCGCATTATCATCGTTAAAGTCAGAAAAGCTTAAAAAAATACTTTCGGTATTAGTATGTATAAGCACCCTTTCGATGACCCTTTACAAACTCGAACGCCAAAACAATAAAGTTCCGTGGTTATTTGATTCGGCAAAAGTTAAAATATACGACAAGGAATTTTTTAAGGCTTCGTTCGATGTAAAAGAAGTAAACAAATTGCTTAAGCTCATTCCTGAAAATGCAAGTTTAAGTGCCTCGAATAAACTGCTTCCTCATTTAGCACAGCGAGAACGAATTTATTTCTTCCCAAAGGTTGAAGATGCCGAATATCTGGTTTTATCGGTATATGATAATCATTACCTTTATTCGCATGCGCAAAACGACCAATTCCGACAAAAATATTTTTCATCGAATGAGTGGGAATTGATCGCACACGAATTTCCTGTTTTCTTGTTTAAAAAAATCACATCTTCGGAAAGCTCAAACGGAAACCAAATCAAGTGGAGCAACACGTCTAATCTTCTGTGTGATTTTGAAGATAAAGAAGAAAACACAAATACTCTTTTATCGGATAAAGAAATAAACGAAATGAAACATCTCCTTTCTGATGAAAAAGCAAGAAGTGGACAAACAAGTATAAAGCTGACGCCTGAATCGAAATATGCTCCCAAAATAAAGTTACCCGGCATAAAACCAAAAGATCATGTTGAAATTAGTATTTGGTATTACAGCACTGAAAAAAACACGATTCACCTGGTAGCAGAAGGAATTGATAATTATAAGCACCACAATTCAGAACCTGACTCTGTTGATATCGAGGGATGGAAACATCTTGTGCTGAGTTTCTGGGTTCCTGAAAACGAGTCGGAACTTGATGGCTCAACATTTTTCTGGAACAGCGGATCAGAGCCTGCCTATATCGACGACTTACAGATAACAATTAAAACCATGGAAACTAAATAGTTAAATTACAAACAATACAATTCGTTCAAAACGGAACTTTCAGATAAAAATAAATCAGTCTTTCAGAATCGAAGAAGTTGTAATTTAAAACATAACTTTTTTGTTTCTTTGAAAAATATTAGTCATTTATGGTCTTTAGCAGCATTATATTTCTTTATGTGTTCTTACCACTGTTTCTGATAGGTTACCATGTAGTTGGAACCAGATTCAAAAATGCTGTACTTCTTATTGCAAGTATCGCATTTTACACATGGGGAGCACCTGTATTTATATTTCTGCTTATTGTTTCATTGGCCGTTAACTTCTACGTGGTACAACAAATTCACCGATCAAACAGACGAAAAACGTACCTGATTTTTTCTGTATTAATAAATCTCGGGCTACTGATCTACTTTAAGTATGCCAACTTTTTTATTGACAATGTTAATTTCTTACTCCAATCCATCGGGCTAAAAACACTGGAATGGACTAAAGTGGCACTGCCCATTGGTATATCATTCTTCACATTTCAGTCGCTAACCTATACTATAGATGTGTACCGTAATGTGCACAAACCATTAGACAAAATTGGCAACTACCTGCTTTATATTCTGATGTTTCCCCAGCTTATAGCAGGTCCTATAGTTCGTTTTAACACGGTTGCCGACGACATTAACGATCGCAAAGCAAACGAAACCATCGACAACAAGTTACTTGGAGTTTATCGTTTTGTTATTGGACTTTCTAAAAAGGTTCTTATTGCCAACGTACTTGGCGAACAGGTGGATTACATCTACGGACTTCCGCTCGGTCAGGTGGACACAACTTATGCCTGGATCGCAATTGTTGCCTATTCTTTTCAAATTTATTATGATTTTAGCGGCTACTCAGACATGGCCATTGGACTGGGGAAAATCATTGGATTTAAATTTCCCGAGAATTTTAATAATCCCTACGTCTCACAAAATATCTCCGAATTCTGGCGCCGTTGGCACATCACTCTTGGAGATTTTATGAAATATTACCTTTACATTCCGCTGGGTGGGAACCGCGTATCATCCAAAGCGAGACTTTATGTGAATCTCGCAACTGTCTTTCTCCTTTCGGGGTTATGGCACGGTGCATCGTGGAACTTTGTAATCTGGGGAGCCTGGCATGGTTTATTTCTGATTCTTGATCGTATCTTCCTGATTCAACTCTTTAGTAAAGTGCATAAATCAATACGTGTTGCTTTTACTTATGTTGTAGTACTTGTGGGATGGGTTTTCTTTCGAATTGAAGATTTTTCTATTGCCATTCAATATATTGGCAAGATGTTTTCGTTTGATTTTGCACAAAAAACACAGGCTTTTGATAAAGAATTCTATACAACACTGATAATTGGATTTGTATTCGCTTTTGTTACATTGCTAAAACAAGGGAAAAAACTGGAACAAAAAGTGTACTCGCCACAACTAAATGCCAGAGGTCACTTTTTATTTTTAATAACATCGATATTTTTCCTTTTGATTTGCACGGCGTACATTACTGCTTCTGGTTTTAATCCATTCATATATTTTAGATTTTAATGAAAAGAAAAGGATTTAAAATAGCAGCGTTCATTCTATTCGGATTCATTTTATTGCTTCCGTTTATTTTCAGTTTTACTAATCTTAACAACAAAATAAAACTAAAAGGGGATGTTGCCTTAATTGAAAAACCAGAATTAACAACCAGCGGTTGGTTCGATGGAAGCTTTCAAAATCAATTCGAAAAGTATACAAACGATCATGTTGGATTCCGCCCCTTTTTTGTTTGCATCAGAAATCAGGTATTGTATTCCTTATTTAACGAAGCAAAAGCTGCAGGGGTTATTGAGGGTAAAGAAAAATATCTTTTTGAAAAGAATTATCTGAAAGCATATAACGGTGACGATTTTTTAGGATCTGATTCTATTTACCATAGAACCCAAAGACTCAAAACACTTCAGGACTCCCTCGCTAATTATGGAAAAACACTTCTTGTTTGTCTCGCACCCGGAAAAGGTTCATTTTATCCCGAATACTTCCCGGATAATTTTATCAAACCAAAAACCGACTCAACAAACTATAAAAGATATTCCTACTACCTGAAAAAGACAGGTGTTAACCACCTCGATTTTAACAAATGGTTTCTGAAAATGAAAGATACCTCGCAGTGCATTTTATACCCAAAGTATGGAATCCACTGGAGTTATTATGGTATGGTTCTGGCCACCGATTCACTTATTCATCATGTTGAAAATCTGGTAAACCAGGATTTGCCCGATCTGCTTATTGGTAAAAACAATTGGTCGAAAAAATTAAAACCAATGGATTACGACATTGCCGACGGCATGAATTTATTGTGGCAACTTCCATCCGAACCTATGTGTTATCCCGAAACAAACTGGGAAGATGCTACCGGGAAATCGCAACCAAAAACCATTTTAATTGGAGACAGTTTCTACTGGAGTATGTTCCAGGAAGGTATTTGGAAGAATTCATTTAGCCCGGGAGGATTTTGGTTCTACAACCGACAAATTTATCCCGAAAGCTTTACAGATCCATTAAAAGTTGAAGATGTAAATTATTGGCAATATATTTCGAATAACGATGTATTTATACTTTTGGTAACCGAAGCCAACCTGCCTAAGTTTTCATGGGGTTTTACAGAGGCAGCTCTTTCATCTTTTAATAATAAAAACTTTAGTCAGGCCGATGCACTAAAAGCAAAAGCTTTAAAAGAAAAACGGGAACTGGAGACACAAATAAAAAGCATCAGGTCTGATAAAAAATGGATGGAAGAAATCAAGAGAAAAGCACGCAAAAACAACGTTAGTGTCGACTCGATGATTGTTCTTGATGCTAAATGGATGATAGATTACCGACGCAAACAACAGAATAAATAAACACCGGTTTTAGTTTGAAATTTCATAATTAAATTTCACCTTTAAATTTGCAAACGTATACTTATGGCAAAATCGCTGGTAAACACTAATGCCAAATTTGGCACGCTGCCGGTTTTTCTAACGGCGCTTTCAACCATTTTAGGTGCAATTTTATTTCTTCGCTTTGGCTGGGCTGTTGGTCAGGTGGGATTTATCGGAGTGATTGGAATTATTATTCTGGGACATGTTGTAACCATACCAACTGCATTTGCTGTAGCCGAAATTGCCACAAACCAGCGTGTTCAGGGAGGTGGTGCTTATTACATTATCAGCCGGTCGTTTGGGTTAAATATTGGAGGTGCCATTGGCATTGCCTTGTATTTGTCACAGGCCATCAGTGTTGCATTTTATGTAATTGCTTTTGGCGAAGCTTTTGAGCCACTAATCAACTGGATTCACGACAGCTATAATTTTCTCATTCCTGACCGCCGCTGGATTTCGATACCAACAATGACTCTTTTGTCGGCACTAATTTTAACCAAAGGTGCTAATGTTGGAATGAAAGCACTGTATTTTGTTGTAACCATTTTACTTGCTTCCATCGCCATGTTTTTTATGGGCGATTCGCCCATAAAACCGGAGGTGGTTAATTTTCACAATACTATACCGGAGCATCTTGATTTCTTTTTTGTCTTTACCATTATTTTCCCTGCTTTCACTGGGCTTGCTGCTGGACTTGGGCTTTCGGGAGACCTTAAAGATCCGAAAAAATCAATACCCCGCGGCACATTGTGGGCAACGGTAGTTGGGATGTTTGTTTACATTGCTGTGGCATATAAATTTACCGTTTCTGCCTCTCCCGAAGATTTGGTATCTGACCAATTGATTATGCGCAAAATTGCCATTTGGGGCCCGATTATTCCCATTGGTCTGGCGGCTGCTTCACTGAGTTCAGCGTTAGGTTCAATTATGGTAGCACCACGAACCCTGCAAGCCATTGGCTTCGACGATATTTTCCCACAAGGTAACGTAAACCGCTGGTTTGCCAAAGGCCGTAAAAACGACAATGAACCCATAAACGGATCGCTGGTAACCATAATAATTGCCTACATTTTTGTGTTTATTGGAGATGTTGACATCGTTGCCCAAATTATCTCCATGTTCTTTATGGTAACTTACGGCGCCATCTGCTTAATATCATTTCTCGAACATTTTGCAGCCGACCCTGCATATCGACCTACATTTAAGTCGAACTGGCAAATTTCTTTACTCGGAACCTTGTTCTCTTTTTGGCTGATGTTTAAAATGAATGCCACTTATGCCGCGGTTTCAGTTATTATTATGGCTATCATTTATTATGTTGTTATGCTAAACAATGAGGAAAACCAGGGATTAAACAAACTTTTCCGAGGAGTGATTTTCCAGCTTAGCCGACAAATGCAAATTATGCTGCAACGTGCCGACAATGAGAAAGATAAAAGCTGGAGACCTTTTGGTGTTTGTATTTCGCACGATACTTTTAAACGACGTTCGGCCTTCGATATCATGCGCTGGATTTCGTACAAATACGGATTTGGCACCTACATTCATTTTATAAAAGGTTTGTTGAACGAAAAAACCACGGAAGAATCGAAAGCGGTACTCGACAGGTTGATACAACTCTCAGCAGGAAGCAAAAACCGGGTTTACCTCGACACGATTATTTCTCCGTCGTATACCTCAGCCATTGCTCAGGTTGTTCAGCTCTCGGGTATATCCGGGAAAGGAAATAACCTTATTCTTTTCGAATTTTCGAGAACTGACCCAAGCAACCTGAAAGAAATTACGGCTAATTACAAGATTGTGGAATCCGCAGGTTTCGACATCTGTATTTTAAATACTTCGTATAAAAGTTTCGGCTATAAAAACGAAATTCATATATGGATCAGTCCTGAAGATTATGTAAATGCGAACCTGATGATCTTACTGGGTTACATTATACTGGGACACCCCGACTGGAAAAAAGGAAAGATTAAAATTTATGCGCTGTACCCGGGCGAATCTATTGAAGAAAAGCGGAAACAACTAATGGATCTTATAAAAACCGGTCGTTTGCCAATTAGTCCGTCGAACATTTCGATGGTACCTTTTGAAAGCGGCGACCGCAAAAATGCCATTATTAAATACTCCGCCGATGCCGATTTGACCATTGTTGGCTTTAATACCGAAGCACTTACCGAGATTGAAGAATTCAACAAGGGATATAACGATCTGGGTAATATATTGTTTGTCAGTTCAAACAGGGCAAAAGCAATAAACTAATCGGAACGAACGTTTCGGTAATAGCATTTTTAGGTTAACTTTGATTGCTAAAAACAGATGAAGTAATGGAACGAATCGCCATATTTCCCGGATCATTCGACCCTTTTACTATCGGACATGAATCGATAGTAAAACGTGCTATTTCGATGTTCGACAAAATTTACATCATGATTGGTTTTAACGCCAATAAAAAATCGTTCTTCCCCATTGAAAAACGGTTGAAATGGATCAACGAAGTTTTTGCCAATGAACCGAAAGTTGAAGTCAGGTTGCATGAAGGCTTAACCGTTGACTTCTGTAAAGAAGTGGGTGCCAGCTACATATTGCGAGGCATTCGCACCTCGTCCGATTTTGAGTACGAACGTGCCATTGCCCAGATCAACAAAAAAATGCATCCCGAAATAGAATCGGTTTTTCTCCTGACTCTGCCGGAACACACACCGGTGAATGCCACCATTATACGCGATATAGTTTCTCATGGTGGCGACGCCAGTATGTTTTTGCCAAAGGGATTAGACATGAATGAATTTAAAATTGATGACAACTGAAAAAGATTTCATGCGTTTTTCTCTGATTTTTATCCTTTTCTTACTCTTCTCAACACAAGGATTTGCCACAACAGTGCGTTGTTCAAACCTGGAATATGCCGGCAAAGAACTGGTGTTTTACACACCGTCTGATCCTATCTCCAGAGAAAACGAAATGTGTTTTAAACTTACTTTCAACACCAGGGGAGAAGCACAGGCAGAGGTAAAAATTACACATACCATTTATACGTTTTGCGATTTCGGAATTTATCGAGGCATGCTTTATTTGGAGCCGCAGGCAACAATTGTATTAAAACTCCCGCCCTTTCGTGAAAAGTCGTTTGCCAACCAAAAAAATCCTTATTTCTCGCCGGTCGCATTCTGGTTCGTTTCTGAAAGTAAAAACACCTTAAACGATAAGGCAAGCAATTACGAGCAGAAGTTGAATCAACTTGTCGATAAAAACTTCGATAAACTATATTTTAACCAATCGAAAACAGTTTGGGATTCAATAAAAGCAGAGTTAAAAACATCGTTTCCCGAAGAAAAATCTGAAACATTTGCGAACCAAAGAAATTTAAAAGAACAGCTCGTTGAGGCAGATGTATTTCGGATGCGCCCTGAAGATTTTTCATCCATTTTTTCAAATATCCAACCTGACTTTTGGAACCACCAGGCTTTTATCGAGTTATTCAATAAAACATTCGATCAGCAACTGAGCTTTTCTGTAAAAAATATCAAGGACAAAAATGTGAAAACTGCCGTGGAAGCCAGAAATACAACTTCGCTGCTCAATTTTGTAAAAAACAAGTACAAAGTTACCGGAAAGATGGCTGAGCTTGTTTTGCTAAAATTATTACACGACGGATATTACTCGGGTGACTTTTCGAAAAAGGCTATTCTCGACATGGTGAGTTCTGATTTTTATGCAAAAAACTCAAATCCGGTAATTAAAAAAGCTGCAGACAACATTCATACTAAATTTATTTTTTTGCAAAAAGGTTCTGCTGCCCCGGTTATCTGCCTTAATGATTTAGATGGTAAAAAGGCTTGCACCAATCAAAACGACGATAAATTTAAATACGTCATTTTTGCTGATGTTGAGACCGTGGTTTGTCAGGAACACCTGAAATACTTAAGTCGCGTTAACGAGCTTTTTAACAAGCACCTCGATATTTATGTGGTGCTGCGCGACACTGACCAAAAAGGAATTGACAAATTCTTCAACGAACACGAGGTGCCTGCCGAAAAAATGATAGATAAAGAAGGAAATATAAGCAAACAATATAAGATCAGAAGTTATCCGCAATGTTTTTTATTCGACGAACAACATAAGGTAGTATTCGAAAATACCAAAGCACCGCTCGACGGTTTTGAAGAACAGTTTGGGACCTGGCTTCGTAATGAATTATTTATGCGCCAAAGAAATCAGTCGCGATAACGCTCAATTATTTGCTTCAAATTCCCATACGTATTTTCCAAAACTTCGTGTAACTCATCAGGGATAAACCAACGTACTTTGGTAATTCCTTCTTCTGCCTGTGGAAATCCCTCTTCTTCGCCCGAATATTCCATCTCGTACCAGAATGTTTCTTTAAAAATCCATTGCCCTTTCGTTTCTTTATATGGCGACCGGTAAATATGAAATGTAGATGGCAGTGGTGTAATAATTTTATGTCCTTCAATTCCACACTCCTCTCCTACTTCACGAATAGCAGCCTGCTCAGGTGTTTCTCCATCATCAATTTTCCCCTTTGGCAAATCCCATTTATCGTTTCTGTAAATAAAAAGCAGCTTGTTGTTTCTTTTCACAACACCTCCGGCAGCATTTACGATTAAAAAAGCACCTTTAAAAGTTTGAAACAGATGATTGATATCGGCATGTTCTAAAACAGTTTCGGACTCAGCACCAAATTCAATATCATCCAACCAGTTGTTAAGCCTGCCTTTACTACTGTTTTCAAGAAATTTAATAGTTGGTTTCGTTAATGTTATTTTACCGTTTAACGTAAAAACAATACTCTTTTCATTCAAAAAAACTTTATACTTTTGCATCGAATTAAAATTGCACAATGTTATGGAATCTACTCAAATTGAAGTAACCAAAAGATTACTCGAAATAAACACCATAAAGATACAACCGAATAATCCATTTACATGGGCATCTGGTTGGAAATCTCCAATTTACTGCGACAACCGTAAAACGTTATCATATCCGGAAACGCGTACATATATCCGCGACTGTTTTGTTAATGTGATTAAAGAAAAATATCCCGAAGCAGAAGTAATTGCCGGGGTAGCAACCGGTGCCATCGCTATTGGCGCTTTAGTTGCCGACAAAATGGGCTTGCCGTTTATTTATGTTCGTTCGAAACCAAAAGGCCACGGTCTTGAAAACCTGATTGAAGGCGACCTGAAACCTTTCCAGAAAGTTGTTATTGTTGAAGACCTTGTATCAACAGGAGTTAGCAGCCTGAAAGCTGCCGAGGCAGTAAATAACTTTGGAGGTGATGTGGTTGGAATGGTATCTATTTTTACATATAATTTTCCGCATGCCAAAGAAAATTTTCAAAAGGCAGGGATTGAATTAACAAGTTTAAGCCGTTATCAAATCCTTATCGACCTGTCGCTTGAAATGGGCGAAATTACCCAGGACCAGGTGGAATCGTTAATGGAATGGCGGGAAGATCCTGCAAACTGGGGTAAATAATTCGACATTTACACAAAAAATATAATAACATCCCGCCATGTGCGGGATTTTTTTTCACCCGGCTAATAAACAAATATCAAAAAAACGGAAACAGCAGGCATACTTATTTGTTATTAAGGTATTGCTGTAAATTTAAAGCTTATGGGAGTGAGTAAATACGTTAGCGAAGTGAAACTGATTAATCACAATCAGCAGATCGTTTTTAATTACCTGTCAAACTTCGAAAACCTTTCTACATACCTGAATTCAGGCCTGATTGAAAAAATTACTGAAAAAGTACCACAGGTAAAAATCACCGATTTTGAATCGGACCGCGACTCGTGCAAATTTAATATTACAGGTTTTGGTGTTGCCGAAATTAAGATTGTAAACCGCGAACCTTTTAAAACCATTAAAGTGGAAAGTTCGGGAGGACTGCCCCTGAGTTTTACCTTCTGGGTTCAATTGCTTCCTGTTGATGAATACCAAACCAAAATGAGGTTAACACTTCACGCCGAACTCAGTATGATGATAAAAATGATGGCCGGAAGCAAACTGGAAGAAGGAATAAATCAGCTGGCCGACACACTTTCTAAGTTGCCTTACCAATAAATTATTGAAGGGCTGAATTATCTCGGGACAAGTATTCTTTGTCGGTTATAGGAATTGCCCTTTTGGGCTATAAACTGTAGATTTTATTATATTGTAATATGCCTTTTTATCAGTATAATCATTCACTTTGGAATAATAATTCATACTGAAATCAAGGACAGAAAACAGAGCACACTTTCCTCCTTTTGCCTTTTCACTTTTTCCTTGTAATTTTGCCGCCCTAAAATTGTATAAATGAGCAGGGTAGTAGTTGGACTTTCCGGAGGAGTAGATTCGAGTGTAGCAGCTTATTTGCTAAAAGAGCAGGGGCACGAAGTAATTGGTTTATTTATGATTAACTACCGCGAACGCGAAGGAGTTCTCACCAGTTCGTGTACGTGGGAAGAAGACTCGCTAATTGCCAAAATGGTGGCCAAAAAACTCGATATCCCTTTTCATATTGTCGATTTAAGCAAGGATTATAAAAAGCGTGTGGTAGACTACATGTTTGCCGAATACCAGGCAGGTCGCACGCCAAACCCCGATGTTCTCTGTAATCGAGAGATTAAATTCGACACCTTCATGGAAGAAGCTCTGAAGTTTAATGCAGATTTTGTGGCAACCGGTCATTATTGTCGGAAAAGCGAGGTGGAAGTGAATGGAGAAACCATTCATCAGCTTTTGGCAGGAAAAGATCCGAACAAAGACCAAAGCTATTTTCTGTGTCAGTTAAACCAGTACCAGCTTTCTAAAGCCATGTTCCCCATTGGAGAATTATTAAAACCAGAGGTACGCGAAATTGCACGCTTACAAAAACTGCCCACTGCCGAACGTAAAGATTCACAAGGTATTTGTTTTGTTGGAAAAGTGGATTTGCCCACCTTCCTGCAACAACAACTTCAGCCAAAAGTGGGAAATGTAATTGAAATTTCTACTGAGTTCATGGAAAAGAAAAAACAGGTGGAAATTTCAGAAGAGAATTATAAAAAACTGTGTTTCCAATTCCCGTATAAACCGTGGAATGGCAAAGTGATTGGCGAACACCAGGGGGCTCATTTTTTTACTGTTGGCCAGCGAAAAGGTTTAAATATTGGCGGACACAAAGAACCGTTGTTTGTGATTGGCACCGACGTAAAACGCAATATTATTTATGTGGGCGAAGGCACAGAACATCCTGGTTTGTACCGCAGAGGCCTGTATGTAGCAAAAGACGACATGCACTGGATCAGGCACGATCTGAAAATGGAACCGGATGAAAAACGTGAATTTGATATACGCATACGTTACCGCCAGCCACTGGAGAAAGGCACGATACACATGAAAGAGGATGGTGCCTGGTTTTTATTCAAAAACGAACAACGTGGTATTACTTCAGGACAGTTTGCAGCCTGGTACCTTGATGATGAACTGATAGGATCGGGCGTGATAGCATAGAAGCAGGCAGCCAGAATTCAGAAGAAGGCAGATAATAACAGTCGAAAGACTCTGACTTTGTGCTAACTACAAATGCTTACAGCATACTTTCTTCGGTCTTCGTGCACCAAACTTCCAACTTTCTTTTACTTTTGTACAAAATTTTTCAACATGATAAAATCAATGACCGGCTTTGGTAAAGCCGAATTCGAGGTAAACAACAAAAAAATTACTATCGAAATTAAATCGCTAAACAGCAAACAAATCGATATCAATACCAGGACACCGGTATTATACCGCGAGAAAGATATTGAAATTCGTAAAGCACTTTCGGAAAAGCTGGTACGTGGAAAAGTTGATTTTAATCTTTATGTTGAAAATCTTGGAGAAGAAAGCAACTCGAAAATTAATGAGCCAATTCTAAAAGGATATTACCTTCATTTAAATAAAATAAGCAAAGATCTCGATTTGCCGGTTGATCAATCTACTCTGCAGGCTGCCATGCGTTTGCCCGATGTGGTAAAAACAGAGTACGAAACACTCGACGAAATGGAATGGGAAACCATTTACACCAATATATTGTCGGCACTGGATGACATCAACGATTTCCGCGATAAAGAAGGCCAGGCTCTGGCTGTTGATATTATAGGCAATGTTGAAAGTATCCGTAATTTATTGCGTGAAATTGAACCATTTGAAAAGCAACGGATCGAATACCTGAAAAATCGTTTGACCGACAGTCTCGAATCATTTAAAATGAACGGAAGTGTTGACCAAAACCGATTTGAGCAGGAGTTAATTTTTTACCTTGAAAAACTGGATATCAACGAGGAAAAAGTTCGTTTAGCTAACCACTGCGAGTACTTTTTCGAAACGGTAAATCTACCCGGGTCTTCAGGAAAAAAACTTGGTTTTATTTCGCAGGAAATTGGACGCGAAATCAACACCATAGGTTCCAAGGCAAACGAAAGCAACATTCAGCGTATTGTGGTTCAAATGAAAGACCACCTGGAACGAGTGAAAGAGCAACTCCTTAATGTATTGTAGTTAAAAGTTTAATGTTTAAAGTTTAAAGAGCTTGAAGCTTATGGCTGGTGGCTCGCAGCTAAAACATGAAAGGCAAACTAATTATATTTTCAGCTCCGTCAGGAGCAGGTAAAACCACCATTGTTAAACATCTTCTGCAAAAAGGTTTCGACCTTGAATTTTCTATTTCAGCAACCAGCCGGGAGCCTCGCCATACCGAGATGCACGGAAAAGATTATTACTTTTTATCGGGTGAAGAATTTTTGGCGAAAGTGGAAAACGATGAGTTTCTGGAATGGGAAGAGGTGTATAAAGGCATCAGCTACGGAACCTTAAAAAGCGAGGTGGAACGCATTCGCGAACTAGGCAAAAATGTAATCTTCGATGTTGATGTTGTAGGTGGACTCAACATCAAGAAATATTATGGAGATGAAGCTTTGGCCGTTTTTGTACAACCTCCATCGGTTGAGGAGCTGCGCAGACGTTTGCAGGGACGCTCCACTGAAACCGAAGAAAAAATTGCCATGCGGGTGGCCAAAGCGGAACATGAACTGAGTTTTGTCTCCCGGTTTGATGTGGTAATAATCAACGACAAACTGGATGTGGCCTTTAAAGAGGCAGAAGCAATTATTTCTGAGTTTCTTTCAAAATAATTTTCAGGATACAATTTCTGACATTATTTAAACTCTATTTCTAAAAGCAATATTCTTTGCCAAGTATCTGAAAGTGCAGTGATTATTGCTATTCGGGGATTGGTTATTCGGAGTTTGTGTATTCGATATTTTATGTAATAGCTTATTATTTGTATTTTGGCCTTTGTAATCTGATAATTCAAAGATGAGCAACATTGTTACAGATATTCTCGCTCCTAAAACCAACCTCCAATTAAAGGTTGGACTTTACTTTGGCTCATACAATCCCATTCACATAGGCCATTTGGCAATTGCCAATTATATGGTTGAATTTACCGATATCGACCAGTTATGGTTTGTGGTTTCACCTCAAAATCCGCATAAAAAGAAAGGCAACCTGCTTAACGATTATCAACGCCTGGAAATGGTGCACCGCGCGGTTCAGGGCGACGACCGCCTGAGAGCTTCAAATATCGAGTTTCAACTACCAAAACCAAGTTACACCGTAGATACTCTGGCCTATTTAAAGGATCAGCATCCGAATTACCATTTTGTTATATTAATGGGCTCTGACAACCTGGAAAGTTTTCATAAATGGAAAAACTATGAAACGATTATTGAAAACTTTGGAGTAGTGGTTTACCCGCGCCCGGGGTTCGACCGCACGAAAGTCCAGATTGATAAAAATGTAATCATTGCAGAAGGTGCGCCGCTAATGGAAATATCATCTTCATTTATCAGGAAAGCCATTAAGACAGGAAAGGATGTACGACACTTTATGCCGCAAAAAAGCTGGGAGTACATGGAAGAGATGAATTTTTACCGGTAATCCTAAATCACTCCTTCCCTAACACACTGGGCTATCAGCTCGGTAGTATTATGACAATTCGTTTTTTTCAGAATATTTTTCTTGTGCGTATTGATAGTATGTGGTGAGATATTCAGAAATTGGGCAATTTCTCCAAATGTTTTCCCTTTGGCAATATTAGCCAAAATCTCTTTTTCGCGGGGAGTGAACAAGGTGTGATAATCCAGTTCTTCGGGCACAAATTTATCATCGGTCGACAAAGAATAAAACGATGGCCGCCCGTCACCGATAAATGATATTTTGTGGTCAACTTTCATATTTAAATAAGTCACATCGGTATGAATACCCAGAACCTGCTGAACTTTCCCATCTTCAGAGAGAGTGAGCGCTTTTGATTGCTGCAAAATAGTTTTATAGTTTCCGTCGGCGTGGCGTAAACGCAACACATAAACCACTTTGTATTTTAAAATATCTTCGGTTGGAATCCGGTTCAGAATAAAATCAACGGCCATGGCTTCTTTCCGGTGCATCTGTTTCAAATCTTCAGGGTGAACCAGTTCAAATACTTTATCCAGGCTCCAGTCTTTAGGTTTAAAGCCTAAAACAGATTGAATTCTGTCGTCGACATGCTCCATTTGGAGCGTTTCAAAATTCATTATATAATAATAGAAACTGCCTGCTGAAAACAAATTGGCAATCTGTTCGATAATGTTCAAATATAATTCTGATTTTACAGGGCGTGCTATTTTATTAGGTTCCCAAGCCTTTTTGATTTTATTTATACTTTTTTCATCCACTGCCTAGTCCGGTTTAAGTGACATACAATTTACAGAAATATAATTGAAAAATACCTAATATTGGGTATTTATATTTAGGCTCGACACCTTTAACTTGCATCGGTGTTTAAAAAACATTTTTTTAGAGAATTAAAACATTCTCCTTTCACGCAAGAAATTAAGAAAAGCAGGATTCCTCACTCCTGCTTTTTTATTTGGCCGAATTAATAGGTTGTGGTCATATCTTCATCAACACAAATAGTAAAATCTGCCGTACCAATATTTTCAGCTTCCAAAACAGCAACATCGTTTTGCGAGACTGTTGTAACGGTAATAATCTTTAATTCAGGATTGTGGTGCTTCAGATACCAGTATATACTTTCGAAATTGGCCGAATGGTAAGCTCCATGAAAGTGCAGGAACTGGTTCCCTTTTTCCAAATTTTTTAAAATAAAATGCGCCATGGTAGCATCCTTAATCGCCTGGGCTTTCGGAAAATTGGAATTAACATGGTTGCCCATCCCCGACATTTCGAGCATACTTTTATAGCAATTCAAAGTAGAATCATATGCAACTGGTAATGGAGGAAGAAAACTTTTTGCCTGGTCCGACAGCTCTTCCAATCCTTCAAAGCCTTTTGAATTTACGAGCGCGGCATAACGTCGTGGCACATTAGAAGCCACAAAGTAAATGTTATTCCTTTTGGCAAACTCTATTAAGGGCTTGTAATCGGTTTTGTAATTGGGCCATAACCGTGCTTCTTCCTCAAATCGTTTCTGAGAAATTGTTCCCGATAAATATTCATCTAAAATAAGCTGATTGTCGCTTTCAAACATTTCGGCACCCAAAACCAGTTTATCCCCTTTTTGTTTAAAAAGTTCTGCAATAAGTTCTACTTGCAACCAGTGCGAAATTGGATTGTTATGTAATTCTCCAAACAAAATAATGTCGGCATTGCTCATCCGATCCAACATCTTTTCGAATTTTACCGTCTTCCCGTTTTCATCAAAGAGCAAATAGGCCGGTTTATCGGATTTAAATGAGGCAAATAAGAACAGAGAGCCTGCAAAAAAGAGTAGATATTTATTCATTTTGGTAGTTTATTTAACACACAAAACAACAACAATGACGGCGTAGTGTTCAGGAGATTTTATGATAAGCAATGTTGGATTGCAAAAAAGAGACTACAACAACCGATAAAATTAACAGATTTAACATTACTAAATTCTATTTAACTATAATTTAGGTTGCTTAAGTCGGATTAACACAATTCCGAGCTATTTTTGAAATGCAATTAGATTTATAAGTAAGCTGTGAGAGCACATAAGACAGTGTTCAAAAAACGTTGGATGAAACGGGGATTCCTTGATGAAGGGTCCCCTTTTTTAATCAGCTTTATTCCTCGAATGGAATATATGAACAGACCGGGTAATCTACTTACTCTTTAATAATCTTCTTCTTGTTTATAAACTTCAAAGAAAAAACCGTTTGGGAAATCCGACATGAATGTTGAAAGCTATTCTTTTTACGAATCTGTGCTTAGATATTACTTATTCATTTCATCTTTCAACCACTTGGGGCGGTTGGTGGTAATTGCAGTAACACCCATATCGGTTAACTCTTGTGCTTTTATCGGATCGTCAACCGTCCAGGCAAGTACTTCCAGACCCAGTTCTTTGGCATTTGCCACTACCTCCTTATCAATGATTCCATAATTCAGGTTAACTCCTGAAAGGCCTTTTTGTGCGGCAACTTCCATTTTTTCTTTGAGTCCTTCCTTTTGAGAACTTAACCAGTAACACTTATTATCCGGAAATTCAGCCTTTGTTTTTAACATAGTTTCCCATCCAAAGGCAATGAAGATAATCTGGTTTTGTTTGCCACTTTTTTTGATACATTTTTTTGCAGCTGGCAAAACTTCTGGTCCGCATTTTATTTCAATTACCAGTTTTTTCCCTTCAGGAATGATTTCGAGAATCTCTGACAGGTACGGAATTTTTTCTCCCTTATATTCCTCACCCTTCCAGGAGCCCACATCAACTTTGCGAAGGGCCGAAGATGAAGTTTCTGCCACAATCAGATTTTGTTCATCGTTCGAAACGCGTTTGGTATTACTATCGTGAATAACCATCACCTTGTTATCTTTTGAAAGATAGATGTCAATCTCTACCGCATCGGCTCCCAGCTCCCAGCCCAGTTTAGCCGAAGCAACCGTATTTTCGGGTGCCAAAAATGAAGCGCCTCTGTGGGCGATAAATGTGTTTTGCGCCAATAAAATCATACTAAAAAATACAAATGTAACTGTAGCTGCAATTTTCATATCTGTTGTTTTTTAACCGTTCCGAAATTAACAATAATTTTAGTGGAAGGAGAATGATTTACTAAGTATTGAAATATTTTTTAGCCCATGATACCTCTCTTTTTAACAATTCTTTTTCTTCCTTAAGTTCAGTTAACAGATTTCGGCTTTGTATTTGCATGAACAACCTACAATCATTCGGTATCACTTAATATTAAGTGGTTGAATTGAGAAGAAGGGAGCTATGCTGGAGGCTCCCTTTTATTTTATTTCGTTTTTTAACCAGGCAGGTCGGTTGGTAATTATTCCTTCCACCCCTTTTTCTGTCACTTCTTTTGTAACTCCAGGTTCGTCATCGGTAAAGCTCAGCAGACTAAAATTATTTTCTTTCGACAGGGTGATAATTTCTTCGTCAATCAGGTTGTGTTTCAGGCTTGCTCCATTCAATCCTTTGTCGATAGCCTGTTCCACTCTCTTTTTCATCTGTATTTTCGATTCAACTCCCAGGTAACATTTAATGTCGGGGAATTCCTTTTTTATCCCGTTTAGCATTTTCATGTCGGAACTAATAAAGGCCAGCTGGTTTTGTTTACCGCTTTTTTCGATACTGCGAATCAAAGCAGGCAAAGCATCCTGTCCGCAAAGAAGGTCGACAAAAAGGGTTTTATTTTCAGGTATCGTTTCATAAATCTCCGACAGGTAAGGGATCTTTTCTCCTTTAAATTCATCGTCTTTCCATATTCCGGCATCCAGGTCGCGAAGTAACATGGAAGGAGAATCGGCAATTTCGAGTGTTTTTTTACCGCTGCAAGTACGTCTGGTGTTTTTATCGTAAATAACCATTAAGCGGTTGTCTTTCGACAAATGTGCATTCACCATTACTCCGTCAGCGCCCAATTCCCAAGCTAGTTTAACGGCTGCAATGGTATTTTCGGGAGCCAGTTCTGATGCTCCCCGGTGAGCAATAAAAAGGGTTTGAGCTGAAATACAGGTGGCGAATAACAATAAGGCAATTGTATAAATAGTTTTCATCTGTTTAAAATTTTTTGATTCCTGAATATTCAAAAAACTTAAATACATTCAGGAACTCTCATAAATCTTAATCATTCTTATCTGCAAATTTGGAATGATGAAAATTCATGTTCGTTTCATTTTCTGTTGTTGTTCTGTTTAAAAAACCTAAGATAAAAAGGAAAAAAATATTTTATCGTTTTTGCAGTTAAAAGTGTAGTTTTGATGCTACATTTTTAATGTATTTTAACAGCTGTTTTCTGACAACATACGGCTAAACTTTTTTTAATGACAAAAAAAGAAAAAAATAAGGATAACCAAAACAGTTTCTTTCAGAACCTGCCAAAGCATTTTTCGGTGCTCCTGCTGAAAGGAATTTCGTTACTTCCGTTTAGCGCGCTGTATGGTTTGTCCGATTTCATATTCTTTCTGAACAAATATTTTATACGCTACAGATTCGATGTGGTTACCGAAAACCTTAAGGCAGCATTTCCTGATAAATCCATGGACGAAATTACCCAAATAAGGGAGCGGTTTTATCATCACTTTTTCGATGTTTCGCTGGAAGCGGTGAAGCAGTACGGGATGAATAAAGAGCAGATGGAAGATAGAATGAGTTTCTCCGGGGTTGAACAAATGGAACAAAAAACTGGCGAAAGAGGGGGAGCAATCTTTCTGGCCTATCATTTTAATAACTGGGAATGGACTGTGTATTTACAAGATAAAATGAAGCCTCCCTTATTGATTGTTTTTAATCCTCCACGCTACAACAAGCCCATGGAAAATTTCCTGGTACAATCGAGGGGAAAATGGGGAGGGATATCCGTTCGTACCGGGTTGGCAGGACTTACAGCACTGCGCTATCAGCAAAAAAACAAGCCGGCCGTTCTGGCTCTGGCAGCCGACCAAACAGCCTTAGCCTCAGCATCGTACTGGACTACTTTTATGAACCGCGAGGCCGCTTTTTTTTCGGGGCCTGTGCGTCTTGCTAAAAAAACAAATCATCCCATTTATTTCTTGCACATCGATAAATTGGCGAGGGGAAAATACAAGGCAAATTACACCTTACTCGTTGATGAACCGGCAAAGGTAAGCGATGCCGATATTTTACGTGCCTATGTCGACAAAATGGAAGAACATATAAAAGAGAAACCTGAATTTTATTTGTGGTCGCACCGGCGCTGGAAACATACACGCCCGGAAAAGACCCCGCTTATATAGTAACGTAAAAAACATGATAGATAAAGACCTGCGTAAAAAAGGCAGCCAATATTACGAGAGCCCGCTTAAACGGGCAAGCAATGAACTTGTGGTGCTGTTACTGAAATTTATTTCGATACTACCCTTTTGGATGATTTACGGTATTTCCGATTTTTTCTATCTCGTAATCCGTTATGTGGTGAAGTACCGAAAGAAAGTGATCCTCGATAACCTGAGGCATGCATTTCCGGAGAAAAGCGAAAAAGAAATTAAGGGAATAATGAAACGCTATTACCGCCATTTCTGCGATTTCTCGCTCGAAACCATTAAACTCTACAGCTTAAGCGAGAAAGAAATTGATAAACGTTTTGATGCATCGATGATGAACGAGCTAAACAAGATTGCTGAAAGCGGGAAAAGCATGATAACCATGGGTATGCATTACAGCAACTGGGAATGGGGAAGCTCGCTGGAAGCCAAATCGAAACACAAACTATTGATGGTGTATAATCCAATCCGTGGAAACATGGCCATGGAACGCTTTATTCTACACTCGCGCGAAAAGTGGGGCGGCGAGTCGGTGCCGGTTCATAAATCTGCCAGGGCATTGTTTCAGTACATAAAAAAGGGCGAGCCGGCAACACTATGGCTGGCAGCCGATCAAACTCCCCCGGCCGATTCACCTTTCTGGACCATTTTCCTTAATCGCGAAGCACCATTTTTTAACGGTCCCGAAAAGATTGCTATTAAAACCAATCAGCCGGTTATATTTTTATACATCCGAAAGATAAAAAGAGGCTATTACCAGGCCATTTCGAGCATGCTGGCAGAGGAACCCAGGCTGCTGGAACCCAATGAAATACTTCTTCGATATATCCGAAAAATGGAAGAAGTTATTCATGCCGAGCCAGATTATTACCTGTGGTCGCACCGCCGCTGGAAACACAAACGCCCCGAGGGCATTGAGTTGATAAATTAATCGGTGGATTCAAACTTCTTTTGAATAATATTTCACGCAAAGAGCACGAAGCTTAAGTACGCGAGGTGCGCAAAGCATTATTTTCAGGTATACTGAACTTTATACTTTTTGCGAAAGTCTTTGGTGGCCTTTGCGTGAACTCTTTTTCAGGCAGCAAAAAAAAGAGAGACACACCGTTGGAAATGTCTCTCTTTACAGAATAGAATGCCAATCTATTCCTCTACCACCTCCTCCTTATTACTCCGTTTTTTTACCACTTCGTTATTGTCGGCAATAATTTCGGCCATCACACGGGCAAACGCGCCGTAAGTTTCCACATCAACTACTTCCATGGCGCGCATATAAACCACCAGCTTTTCGTTAACCAAGGCAAGCACCTCTTTTTTAACGGCAGTAGCATTGGCTTGTATGCTTTCTTCGGCTTTCTCCTGTTCGTAGGTAATCCGGGCAGTTTCGAACTCCTCCTGTGCAGTTCGAAGTGCTACAATTATTTCGGCGCACCCCGACAACAGGGCAATGGCATCCAGCAATTTTTGTTTCGACAGGTCTTCGAGCAATGACGCTATCAGCGACGATTCGGTGGCATAACTTTCGCCGGTAATGGCCAGACCGTATTTTTCGAAAACCTTATTTACGGTTTCTGCAGCAGCCTGTATGTTGGTATCCGGGTGATGTAAAAATCCGGTTACCAGGTAATAAAGGGCGCGAACCTGGTTGTCGCGTACTTCGTCTTTAGCCTCCAGGTCGCTCTCGGCTTTCGAACGGTTAATGGCGGCAGTAAGCGAAGCCGACAGTGATTCGAGACTGGTAAACATAGCCGATAAATGAGGATCAGTGTTTAAGGTTGTCGACTGGTAAGCGCCAATAAGACGCATGCTAACGGCGTCGACCTCGGTGACGCGGCTGGTACTTAACATTTTTTGAATCATAATAAATAGTTTTGTATGTTATTGGTTAACCAAGGCAGCTTGTTTGGGAAAAAACGAAGTGCGTTGGCAATTAATTAACAATAAGTTACGCCAATAAAACTTCATAAGCAAATACCAAAGTTGGTTTCGTGTAGTAAGTACATTACAGCAAAATACATAAAGGGACGCCGTGTAATAAGTACAAAGCCCGAAATATGAATTGGAGAGGTAATGTACTGCTTACATTCATTCGTTTTTAGTATGGGCGGCTAACGTACTGATTACATTTACTCTTTATTTAATTATTGGAGTAACGTAATCAATACGTTTGTCCACTTTTCAATTTTTCTGCGAATGTTACCATAACAGAAAACGATTTTTAGCTCCGCCAAATATTTGACAAAACCCTTTTATGATAATTATCTATTTATGTTTACTTTTAAAAAGTTAAAAACCACAAATGCGATGATTGCCTTACTGAGAAAAATAGTATTAACAACTACTGCAACAAACGATAAAAAAAATAATAGCCACACGGTTGTTATATACTAGTTGTAGCGCATTTTGAACAAACCGAAAATGAGAGTAATAATGGATAAAGGATTTTTTGATTTTTTAAAAAGGTACGGGTCAAAAATAGCTTTTGTAAGTATTGCTTTGATTATGGGATGCAGACATATTGCTCCCAATGACACGGATATTTACTGCAATACAAATGTTTTCTACGATATTGAAATTGATTATAAGTCGATGCCTTTGGACGACAAGAGAAGTCTTGCTGGTGGAGATTCTGTTGCTATTGGATTTTATGGGATGTTTGATAAAGACACAGTTACTGTATACAAAAATGATAAATTTTACAAGACAAAGATTTTAACCTCTGACAGTCAGAACGAAGATGGGGGCTATTTAAAGTTGGACAAATATCAATTGCTTGAAAATGTCGGAGTAAGATTAAATGGAGGCCCGCTTATTTATATTGAGACATGTAAGAGAGACTATCATATAAGTCTCAGCTTTCGTGAAGACAAGGCAGATGTGAAATTTTATAAATATTTACCGGCTACCTACTAAGTGACTTTTACAATCAAAGAAAATGAAAAATAAAAAACGCGCTACAACAAATTGCAAATTGCATTGCGTGTGCAGTGCGGTGCGTTGTCTCTGCTCCTTTCTTGACCGTCATGTCCTGTCGGACACTGACGCTCTTCGAAATCCGCAACGACAACTTGCAAGTGACCGTTAACGTTTAAAAAAGCAACTAATCAGCAATAAAAATCATCTTTTGGAAAAAACTACATGATTAAGACAATGAAAACAAAACAATTAATGGTTTTAATTTTCAGCATGATTTTAATCCTAAACTCAAGCTGCCAGAAAGAAAATGATTTTATCGAGTATTCTACATTTCCTATCAACGCGAAACTGAAACGAATTTTGCTTTATTCCACAATCGAAAGTAAAGAAGCAATTAGCATTGATAAAGAATATGAATATGACGAAAATGGAAGAATAAGTAGAATCAACTCTCCAATGTATGAAAATGGTGAAAGAATAGGATTATTTTCTTATGATTTGTATAATTATAATTCCATAGGACAGTTGGTCAAAATCGAAAATTATCATGCTAATACAAATTCACCAAATGGTTTTATCAATTTGAAAAATTACCTGTATTCCTATTCGGATGACGGTAAAATTGAAAAAATAGAAGTTTCGAATGAATATTCCCTGTACAAATACGATAATAACAGGTTATCAAGAATTGAAGAATATGAAAGTACTGATGAACTGAAAAGATACACCAAATATGAATATGATAACTCAGGAAATCTAGTTAAAGAAACTCTTTATAGTACAGACAATCAACCTTATTCGTATACAAAACATTCGTTTAAAAATGGGCTAAATATTCAGTCTGACATTTATGGTGGAGAGGAAATGTCGATACATGTTCGCGAGATACACAGAACCTACGATAAAAATGATAATTTAATCATCAAAGAAACAAACGAACTATTATCGTATAGCTCAGCACTCAGTCATGTGTTACGATATGAATATTTTGAGGAATAAAAACCTACCCATAACAAATGTAATCGTTGCGTAATCCAATAAATTTCGAAAGATTTTAGTTAAAAGTCCAGCTCGCGCCGGCAACCGGTGTGCAATTCGATAGAAATGAAATGAACTTATCAGCCTGTGGCTAAGGTATGGATCACAAATCAGCACCAGCGGAGGACATTTCGCTCCATCAAATGTTTTACCAAACCCCTTATGGTATTAATCGATTTATATTTACTTTTAAAAAAGTTAAAAGCCCCAAACCATGCCATTAGCGCAAATGACGTAATAATGGCATAAGCACGACGCAACAATGAATAAGACCAAAATCTACATTTGTCCTAAATTTCAAATACTAAAGAATGAAGAACAAAGAACTGGCAAAAAGAATTAAAGAACTGAGAAATCGAAAAGGTTTTTCCCAGGAAGAGTTATCAGGGAAATCAGGATTAAGTTTAAGAACAATTCAAAGAATCGAAAATGGAGAAACAGAACCAAGGGGAGATTCTCTGAAAAGGCTTGCATTAGCATTTAATGTAACACCAGATGAAATTATTGACTGGACTGCAACAAAAGACAAAGGATTTCTTACAAGCTTTAATTTATCAGCACTAAGTTTTATCTTCTTTCCAATACTTGGGATTATAGTGCCTTTAATACTTTGGATATCAAAGAAAGATAAAATTCAACATCTGAATAAAACTGCAAGCGAACTTCTAAATTTCCAAATCACTTGGACGATACTCTTTTTTGGCGGATTTGTGGGATTAATTATACTTGGACTTTCTGGAGACAGAGTGATAGCTTACAATGCTAACAGAACAAGGTCTTTAATACAAGCATTTCTGCCTTTATTTTTCATCATTTTAATGTACGGTTTTAATCTGATTTTAGTCCTTATAAATACGTTGAGAATCAATAGAGAACAACATACAATTTATTTTCCTATGATTAAATTTCTAAACTTATAAAATACGAATTGACCATTAACGCTACACGATCCAACAATCCAACAACTGAAGATTCTGAATAGAAATACCATGAAATATTAAATAATTTGAGATATTTGATGAATTGAGTTGAGAATATGAAAATCAAATGGTTAAACTAAAACTTCATTCTATGAAAAAGTTAATCTTAAATCTAATCCTGTTACTTGCCGTTTGCCACCCGTTATTATCGCAAAACAAGCCTGATTCTGAGAAAACCGAAAAAGAATTTACGATTGAAAACTGTGTAACCGAATTTTCGATGGACAAAACAATAAAAACACAGGTCGGTTACCAGTTCTGGTTTGCCGATCGTGACTTTATAGATGGCCGCACCCTAAAAATGAGCGCAGTTGCTCCACACTCAGCAACCCATGCTCCTCACAAACATATGGAAGACGAATTCTTTTTTGTGTTGGAAGGTAAAGCCGAATTTTATCTCGATGGCAAAACACAAGTTGCCGGCCCGTATACCAGTTTTTATTGCCCTTCGAATGTTGAACATGGTATTAAAAACGTTGGCGATACAGAATTAAAATACTTAGTGATTAAAAAATATCCGCAATAGTATTTACCCATTTATCGGAACAAATTCGTGATCCGCATTTTGTTTTGTCAAAATAAAAGTATCAGCGAAAAACCATTAAGGGAAATCATTTCTGTTTTTGGAGAATGAATAAGTCTTTTCAATGAAGAGTTCTGCAGTAGAATAACTCTTCGTAATTGGACTAAACCTGTCATGTCAATTATTCTTCGGGAACAATAATCTTCGTCAAGAACAATTCCCTTATCCAGACGTTTTAGCATCAGTGTGGATAACATTTCATGAATGGAAAAAACAATCTTTGAGATAACAAAAATGGATTGCCCGTCGGAAGAAAATCTGATAAGGATGAAATTAGACGGGATAGAAGGAATTAAAAACCTCGACTTCGACATTGCCAACCGAAAACTTACTGTAGCACACCAGGGACAGCTGGCAGAAATTGAAGAATCTCTGGCAGAACTCAATTTGGGCAGTAAAAAGATCAGTAGCGAACAAACCGACCAAAGCATTTTTGAAGAGCACTCGAACCAACGGAAACTTTTATGGGCTGTGCTGGCGATTAACTTTGCCTTTTTTGTCATTGAAATGAGTACCGGACTAATCTCAAGGTCAATGGGATTGGTTGCAGACAGCCTCGACATGCTTGCCGACTCGTTTGTTTACGGAATAAGCCTGATTGCTGTTGGAGGAACCCTGACCCGAAAAAAACGTGTTGCCAGGTTATCGGGATATTTTCAGCTAACACTTGCAGTAATCGGGTTTGTGGAAGTGCTGCGACGCTTCTTTTTTGCCGAACAATTACCCGATTTTACCACCATGATTGTGGTGTCGTTTTTCGCGCTTATTGCCAACGGAGTTTGTTTGTATCTGCTGCAAAAATCGAAAAGCAAGGATGAAGTGCACATGAAAGCCAGTATGATTTTTACCTCCAACGATGTGATTATCAACATGGGTGTAATTGTGGCCGGACTCCTGGTAAACTGGCTCCATTCGAACAAACCCGACCTGATTATTGGCACCATCGTTTTTATCTTAGTGGTGCAGGGAGCCATGCGGATATTGAAACTGGGGAAATAAACTATTTCTGAAACAACTCTCTGTTTGATATGCATGTCGCGTTAAACATAAATAAAGTTTTATATCTTTAGTTTGTTCTTAAACAAAGAAAGATGAAAACCGAAAAAGAACTACTGAATACCATGCATAAAGATCCTTCCAACTGGAGAGGAGTGTTTTATTTTAATCGTAAAGATCCAAGGCTTACTGTTCCAAAAATAACAGGTTTGGGCTGGACTTTTAATTTTGCCAGTATTTATACCTGGTTATTGATTATTGCGGTGGTACTGATTATTGTGGGAGCAAGATTTTTGATGTAGCCAATCTAATTTTTACAAAGATATTGCACCGTTCTTTAGGGCGGTGATTACGAAACATAAATAAAAACGGCTTTAACCATTAATTTTTAAAGGCTAAAGCATAGTGCAAAAACATTAATCAAATATCATAGAATAATAACGACTGATTTCCTGCTGCAATTCGCCAACACCAATGGCCCTGCTTTTTCGAATGGTTTCGCGACCATCGAAAAAAACTATTATTGTTGGAGCAGCAAATACGCTGTTTTGTCCTGCAATTTCTGGCAATATGTCCGATTTTACGTAGGCCATATTCATCTTTGGAAATTCCTCCTCAAGCATCTGTTTAACTTTTGGTTTTAACACCTTACAAACATTACAGATTTCTGTTGAGAAATAAGCAAGCAATGCCGGGCTTTCGGCCTTTAACTGTTGAAACTCTTCGATAGATTTTATTTCTGTATACATGACTATAAATTCTCCATTTTACAATAAACCACGCTCATTTCCGCTCACAAAGTCATTAGGATGAACAAGTGAATGCCTAATAATTTCCAATGCTCAACATCACCAGGGTGCAGGCTTCAACGGCTTCAATCCCTTTCTCTTCGAGCAGACTGATAAACTCATCGTTCTCGGTACCGGGATTAAAAATAACCCGTTCGGGTTTTAATTCAAGTACCGGTGAGTAATACTCCGGTTGCCGCTGTGGCCCAACATACAAACTAACCGTATGGATATTTTCCTCAGGAAACTGAGTGGTGATATCAACATCCTCCACCCTGCCATTTCTTTTTGCCAGGGCCACTACCTCATGCTTATTTTGTCTTAAAGCGTGAATCGCCCTATTAGAATAACGAGCCGGATTTTCGCTGGCTCCAATCACAAGTGTTTTTTTATTCATCTACACCCTCTTTAGTAAAACTACTGCATTCACCGATATTCCCTCTTCGCGGCCTTCGAAACCAAGTTTTTCGGTTGTTGTGGCCTTCACCGAAACCAAATCTACATCAACGCCTAACACCCCGGCCATTGTTTCTTCCATTACCGGAATAAATGGCTTCAGCTTTGGTTTCTGTGCCTGTATCGTTGAATCAATATTTACAATTTCGAAACCTTTTTGTTTAATAAGGTCGTAGGTTTTTTTCAGCAGAATTTTACTATCGATATTTTTGAATTCGTCTGAGGTGTCGGGAAAATGGGTGCCAATATCGCGAAGCTTCAATGCACCAAGCAATGCATCGCAAATGGCATGAATAAGCACATCGCCATCGGAATGCGCCACAGTTCCCTTACTATGCGGAACTAAAACACCGCCTAACCACAGGGTTTCTCCCTCGGTCAGACGGTGTACATCATATCCTTGTCCAATTCTGAAATCCATCAGCGTTGGTTACTAAAAGCATCTATATCAAACGACAGTGAAAAACGCAAAGTATTTTCGAGTGGGTGATTACGTTGTGTCGGTAACAGATAAGAGAAGTCGAGCGCAAAAACATTAAGTTTTAAACCTGCACCTGCGGTAATAAACTGGCGGTTACCTTTATTTTGATGTTCGTAGAAATAACCTGCACGCAAAGCAAATTGTTTATTGTACCACCATTCAAGACCGGCCGACCAGGTAATTTCCTGAAATTCTTCTTTGAATCCACCAGGAGCATCGCCAAACGACTTAAAAATTCCCTCAATTACACCAACATCAGAGTTAATACCTCCAGCCCAAATTACATCTCCGTTACCGTAATCGGTTGTATCGGCAGGTGGTGTTGGCACCAATAATTTGTTGGCTTCGAATGCGAAGGAAATTGTATTGTAGTTATCGAGTTCCGTTGTATAAGCCGCACCTAATTTTAAGGTTGTCGGAATAAAGTCTTTTACCTCTCCGTCGGTGTACGAAATTTTGGCACCAATATTCTGGATGTTAATACCTGCTGAGAATGAATTATCTTTTCGGCTTCTGCGAAACTCATTGTAGTAATAAAATGCCACATCGGCAGCATACGAATTACCGGGCGTGTAACCTTCAATTCCACCAGCAAGGTCGGAACGAATGTATCGTACGGCAACTGCACCGGAGAACACCTCAGAAAGCTGACGTGTGTATCCAAAATCGATAGCAAATTCGTTGGGACTTTGTGTACTGATATGCACCCCCTGATTATCGGTAAAATTAATATCACCAAGGGCAAAATACCTTAATGAAGCACTGACAGACTGAACGTCGTCGAGCTTTTTATATCCTACCAAATATGCAAGGTTAATATCATCAACCAGGTTACGTAACCATGGAGAATAGGATAACCCCACGCCCATATCACTCTCCATAAAAATATACTTAGCCGGGTTCCAGTATTGTGAATTCACGTCAGCACTTGTACCAACACCTGCGTCACCCATACCTCCTGCTCTTGAATCGGGAGTAATGGCCAAAAACGGAACACCTGTTGTAATGGTATTGGCTCCGGATAATGTACCCTGGGCCATAATATTCTCAGCAATTAAAACAGTAAGAATTGTTAACAGAAATAATCGAAAAAACTTCATCATAATTTTACTAAAATTGAGCGGACAAATATAACATATTTGTCGTTGAATAACAGTTAATATTAAAAGAGAACGGAACTTTTGCCAAAAAATTACCTGCCATCTGTAATTTTAACGGGCAATTATCATTTTACCTGATTTTGAAACAATTATATCATCAGAATTTTTAACAGTAACCCGGTAAATATATACACCTGGCGTTGCCGCTATCGACGATTCTGATAAACTCCAGTACACCGGATTTGTGGTTGTTCCACTCGATCCAACCGATGTTTGAAAACGATCGATAAGCTGGCTAACGGGTGAAAAGATGTCAAAAATAACATCAACTGTTGCTCCCGACTGGTTATGTGTAATCGTAAAATAAGTATAATCTGAAACCGGATTAGGGTAATTAGATACTTCTTTAATGGTGAATTCGCCGGTCACTTCAAACTCAATCTCCACTTGCGATGAGTTATTGGCAACGTCCCAAGCTTTCAGCGTTAAAGTGTGCATTCCAACTTCAAGTCCGCTTAAAGGGAATTCAATAGTTCCCGAAGTGTAATCGTCTTTTTCAGCCTCATAGTAATTATTCAGTACCAAAACATTCGAATAATCATTATCGAGTACGGCAATTATATCGTGCCCGATACCTGTCCCAACGGTGTTTATTCCATTCTCGTCAGACAAATTGGCCAGCAGTGTCGGATTTTTACTTGTTTTATCGCCCGACTGAAAATCTTCAGAGTCGAGATACAAATCAATGTCCGGACCCTGGTTATCCACCACATTCGAAACAGAACCTCCTATATAAAAATTCTCGAAGGCACCGTGTGCATCTTCTTCACCATTATCGGCATAATACGATATTTTTCCTTGTCCGATATTATACGATATATCTTTGGGAATAACGAAACTGAAAGAGAACTCACCGTTTGTTACACTGGCTTTTCCCTTATAAATTATATTTTTTTGAACACCGTAAGTAAATGTCCTTTGTCCGCCATTACCCAGGGTTTCCATTTCCACTTCTTTATCGAAAACCGTTGAAACAAGTTCTCCGCTGAAATTATTCTGAACATTTCCTAAATAATCGGCAATGTGCCCCTCAACGGTAATTTTTTGAAGCGTCCCAATTGTATCGCCCTCCATTGTAGCATCCTGTCCGTTAACAGAAGTTGTTACCACCCTGTATTTAGGATAAGATAAACGAAGTGCTGGATCGGCAAGTAAACTAAAATTCCGTTTGTTTGTAGAACTGCTGATATTTGTTTTTGCCAGTCGCATAACATCACCCATACGGTAATGTTCTCCGTTTTCGTCTTGCTCGAAAATAAAATTGTAGAAACTTTTAGTTAAGGCAAAATTTGCAGAAGAATATACAACACGACTGGTAGAGAAAAGCCCTATTCCACCACCGCTGGGATTTAACAATACGTACTCTCCTGCTGAAGTTTCATCAGCATCGAAACGGCTGAATTCACATGTTGCTGTTACAAAAATCGGAAGTTGATTTGCATTCGACCACGAATTAATATCGCTTACTTCCAGTACACGTTCGTGTGCCAAATAACGTTCGTTAGCGTGCCCTATATAATTTAATATCAGCACACCATCTTCCACCCTTTCATTTATGGCATTTTTTACATCCGGATAACTATTACCCGAAGAACTTGACTCTTCAGTAAAAGCATCGAAATAAATCTTATCGGTGATAAATTTGCCATACCTACTGTTTATTGAGTCAGCAATCGTTTCAGACTGACTCATATGCATTGCAGAATCTTCATCATCACCTATCAGACAAACCACATTTCTCCAACTTCCGAGAGCCTCCGGCGAATAATAATTTTTCACTTTATTAACCACCAGTTGTGCCTCATATAGCGTTTTTGCAGGTATGCGGCCAATTCCCAGGTCGATGGCTCCACTATATACACTTTCGCCCGCATCAAGCATTACATAATAATCGTCGGTGACAAAAGAAGATGTTGGCCCCAAAGAATTTCGGGACTGAAAAGTTGGAATAAAATTATTTCGTTCAGGATCAATTCCCTTATTGTCGTAACTCCCGTCACCAAGAAGCAAAACATATTTTAAAGTACTCCCGCGGTCATAAAACATTTTTATGAAATTCCGGATTCCGGTTGCGCTTTTGCTTCCTGAACTAAATTCGTTGTATACTTTTTCAGAGTTTACCACCTGAACACTCATGTTGTCATAACTGCGGTGGAAATTTGCCAGCTCTTCAGCCGTTGACATAAAATTAGGATGTGAAATGATTAAGAATTCGGGAGTATTTAAGCCATGCAGGTTCTGATTAACCACATCGCCAACCAGTTCCGGCACATCAAAATCGCCGTCCGAATTTAAAACAACATATTCAACAAGCTCGTCTGCCGGCCTCTTAATGGTGAGTGTACTTCCAGCGAGATCACCACTAATTTCATTAAGATTATTTACATCGCTTACATCAAATACGCGAGTTGAGGATCCTGCATTGTTAATCGAAAAGGCTACAACATTCCCTTCGCCAATAGATTCTGAATCTCTGAAAAACAAAGGCTCGTCACCCGCCAACAGGTTGCGTCGGTAAAAAAGCTCCAGATAATCGAGCCAGGCATTGGCGCTGTTGTTTTGCGCATCATATGCCAGGGTTAAATTTAAATTTCCGTTTTCCAGATCAATATCATACGAATTGTTTTTTTCGCTGGCATAGGTCGCTTCAGAATCGCTTGTATTTACTGCGCTAAAAGTTATCTTACCAATTGTGCCATCATCCGATTCAATACTCAAATCGGAAGGTTCGTAAGAACGGGCAGCGGCATTTAATCTTAACCTCGCCTGAGAACTTCCATCTATATCGCTCACTCTAAACGTATAATCGTGCGTACTTCCATCCAAAAACTTTTCTCCAAACCATTGCTTACCTGATCCGGACGGAAGCAAATTCAAAAGCTCATTTTCAATAAGATCGTGTTCGTCGAATGTTGATGTTAAAACATCTGCCTCAGCACTTTCAGAACTTAAGGATTCAACCCCTTTTTGCGACTCCGTTTCACCTAAAAAGAAATAACCGATCCGTGCATAATCGTTGAGTTGATGTGTAAAATTCCCACTCTGGTTAAGGTTCCATTTCACAACACCGGGAGAATAAAAAAACAAACAGTTTTCACCGTTATTTTGGTTGGTCCATACAGAACATTGCTCCAGATCGTCGTAGGTAATATCTCCCGGATCTTCTGAAAGAATGGTTCCTCCACTTCCAAATACCCCAACTTTCGATGGGTCGCTAAATCCCCAACTTGAAAGCGTTGAATAAGGAATCTTATATATACCTTTTCCCGATGTACTTATTTTCACCCATTTGCCTGAGTTTAACACTGACTCCGATTTCCAGTCTGCCGACTTTGTGGCACTTTTTAAAACTTCAGAGAACTGCTTTAATTCAAAACTTTTTAAACGGTAAATTTTACCGTCTTCTTTTTTTAAAGGAACAATCTGAAACTGAACCTTTCTGGAGTTTCCCGATTTTAATACAACTGTGTTAATCTTAGGTTCTTCACCAATATTATACAATTCATAAGTTTCGGGGCTCATCGCCAGTTCCTCATAAACCGGGTTTTCTATAAGAAAACGAATCGATTTAAATGATTCCTCCAGGTTATAAAGTCGTGTATATACCGGAAGTTGACCAGTGCTTTCAGGAAAACCGGCATTTTCGAAAAAAACGAGTGCATTGTTTTCAGTTTCTTCAGCCGTATCTTGCCATTCGAGGGTAATTACTTCGCGTTGAATGTCATCGACTGTAAAACCAACAATAACTGTAAATAAAAGGAATATATATTTTCTCATCTAATTCGTCACAATATTAATTCCGGCATTCATAATAAAATCAAAATCATCATGCCGTACCGGCTAAGTTCACACTTCTTTTTGTTTTCGAAAAATACATTTAAAGAACGCCACAAAAAAATAAATATTGCAATACATACGTTTTTACGGCAATGATTCGTTCTTTAGTAATTGGAGAGCAAAGATATTAACATCCTTTTGAAAATAAACTTCGCCAAATATAAAAAGGCTAAACAATAAGAATTGAACAAATTAGTTATATTTGTGTCGAAGAGAAAATTTTTGCAAAAATGAATTTGAATAAACTGAAACCATTATTCATTGTAGCCTTAGCTGCCGTTGTATCAAGTTGTAGCTTATTTGGCAAGGGAGGAGGCGAGAGTTCGCGTACCACTGGCTGGGCATATAACTCTGAAGAAACCGGAAATATCCCTAATATCTCAGGTTACGAACAGGAAACCGGACCGGGACTTGTATTTGTACAAGGTGGGACTTTTACCATGGGACGCGTTGAACAAGACGTAATGTACCAAAACGACAACTTCCCCAGAAGAGTAACTGTCGCTTCATTTTATATGGATGAAACCGAAGTTTCGAACCAGGACTACCGCGAATTTACTCATTGGGTAAGCCGTGTTTATCCTGGCGATGTTGCAAAAGTTAAAGCTGTCACTCCTGACTCTAGTGTTTGGCGTGAAAAGCTAGCCTATAACGAACCATACGTAAACAATTATTTCAGACATCCTGCCTATTCGGAATACCCTGTTGTTGGTGTTACCTGGGAGCAGGCTGATGCTTATTGTAAATGGCGTACCGACCGGGTAAATGAACAGTTGCTTGTTGAAAAAGGTATTATTACTCACGACAACACTCAAAGCGGACAAAACGTTTATACTACCCAAACCTATTTGGCGGGACTATTTGCCGGAACCGATGGAAAGAAACCAGTTGAAAATCCGGATGGAAGCACCCGACGTCCTAAATGGGAAGACGGTATTTTGTTGCCAAATTACCGTTTACCAACCGAAGCCGAATGGGAATATGCAGCTTATGGTTTAATTGGAAATACCGACGGAGAATTGCTTACCGACCGTAAAATTTATCCATGGAACGGTTCTTACCTGCGCCAGGACAAAAAGAAAGATAAAGGCCGAATGAAAGCCAACTTTGTTCGCGGACGAGGTGATATGATGGGTATGGCCGGCGCATTGAACGATAATGCTGATATTGCTGCTCCGGTATTCTCTTACGAACCTAACGACTATAATTTATATTGTATGTCGGGTAACGTAAACGAATGGGTAGCCGATGTATACCGACCACTTTCATTAAAAGACGTGGAAGAATTTAATCCATTCCGCGGTAACGTTATTACAGAATACCGCCGAGATGCAAACGGACAGCTGGCCAGAAATGAGTATGGCGAACTGATTCTTGATACTATCGCAGGTATGGATTACAGAAATGTTAAAGACGGAGATCCAAACTCTCAGATTATTGAAGGCAGCAACTGGATTGAAAGCCAGAATAATAGGACAAAGAATATGTATATTCAGGAAGGCCCGGGGATGATCTCTTCTCTTATTACCGACGAAGTTCGGGTTTACAAAGGAGGTTCGTGGCAAGACCGCCCCTACTGGCTGGTTCCCGGAACCCGCCGCTACATGGAACAATCGAAAGCTCAAAGAGACCTTGGATTCCGCTGTGCCATGACACGCGTTGGAAGCCCGGAAGGATTCTAAACAAAATATTTCATGTAAAAAAAGCTTCGTATTTTTATACGAAGCTTTTTTTATGCCACATAGGATTGTATTTTTGAAACATGAGTACTGAAGAAATCTATCAACTATTTTTGAAGCATCCTGTTGTTTCGACCGATAGCAGAAGAATTGAAAAAGGATGCCTGTTTTTTGCACTTAAAGGTGAAAACTTCAACGGAAATAAATATGCAGGAGATTCCATATTAAAAGGTGCCGCATATTCCATAATCGATGAAGCAGAGTATCAAACTTCCGAAAAGTGCATACTGGTTAACAACGTTTTGGATACATTACAAAAATTGGCTGCCCACCACAGACAACAGTTGAAGATACCGGTTCTAGCCATTACCGGAACAAATGGGAAAACCACAACCAAGGAACTTATTGCGACAGTACTTTCAAAAAAATACAGGGTTTCTTTTACTCAGGGAAATTTTAATAACCACATTGGAGTTCCGCTAACACTTTTATCAATGCCGGCAGATACCGAATTTGCTGTTATAGAGATGGGAGCCAACCATCCCGGAGAAATAGCTGAGCTTTGCAATATTGCTGATCCTGATTACGGTATTATTACAAACATCGGACAGGCTCATCTGGAGGGATTCGGTTCGTTTGAAGGCGTAAAAAAAACCAAGGGAGAATTGTATGATTACATCAAAAATAAAAACGGAACCGTCTTCTACAATTCTGACAATATAATTCTGGAAGAATTGGGGCAATCTTTAAAAAACAGAATTTCATACGGAAAACAAGTTGCGTCGTTCATTGGCGAACCAGTACAAAGTCCGCCATTTATACATATAAAAAGCAACTTCCCCAAAGGGGTATTATACCTGAATAGCAATCTAATCGGTGATTTTAACTTCGAAAATATTCTGGCAGCGGCCTGTATTGGCAATCACTTTGGAGTAGATCCGCTAAAAATTCAGGAAGCCATAAAAAATTACACCCCTACCAACAACCGTTCGCAACTCATCAAGAAGGATAATTTTAAAATAATAATGGATGCGTACAATGCCAATCCTACCAGTATGAGTGCATCCATTAATAGTTTTTTACGGAACTTACATGGAGAGAATTATTTGATACTGGGAGACATGCTTGAATTAGGGAAATACTCAGAAGAAGAACATATTAAAATAACCAATCTGATTCCCGAGGAGCTGATTCCTCATACTTTTCTGGTGGGACCAGAATTCGCAAAAGCTGCTTCAAAGAAAGGATTCAGGAGTTTTCAAAACGTTGAAGATTTAAAAATGTACTTAAAAGTTCATCCCATAAAAAACGGGAACCTTTTAATAAAAGGCTCCCGCGCTATAAAACTCGAAAAAATTATGGATCTTTTTTAGTTGATTAAAGGTTTTTCTACCTTTAAAACATCTGCAATAGCTTTTTCGAAGGTGTTTTTTGGCAAGGCACCCATTGCCATCTGTGGTTGTCCATCAACAGGAACAAACAACAGCGATGGAATACTTTGAACACCAAACATACCTGCCAACTCTTGCTGTTCTTCGGTATTAACCTTATATATTACAATACTGTCGCCATATTCGCTCTGAAGCTCTTCCAGTACCGGTGCAACCATCTTGCATGGTCCACACCAATCGGCGTAGAAATCGATTAAACATGGTTTTGAACCTTCATATTTCCACTCTTTACTTGTTTCAAAATTGAATACTTTCTCTTTAAAAGTCTCTTTTGTTAAATGTTCTAACATGATTTTATATTTAAATTATTTATATATTCATATATATGCATTTATACATGTCAAAGATAATACCACAATTGGCATTCCACAAGTTAGCACTAAAAATCTATTAAATAATTGTAATTTTGTCACGATTTTTTCACGAATGGCAGAAAATCAGGAATAACAAGTACTCTTTTGGCAGAAAACCAAGTGAGGATATGTTGAGTACAAAAGAGCAAAAAAGTATGAGGATATCTGATTATCAGACAGAATGACTCAGAACAAACTGTTGAATAAACATGAATAGTCAATTAAAAAATAAAATATTCCGGGAAATATCAGTTGTTGCAGACCGTCTGAACATGCCAACTTTTGTGATTGGTGGTTATGTTCGCGACCTGCTACTAAAAAGACAATCGAAAGATATAGATATCGTCACAATTGGAAGCGGTATTAACCTGGCGAAGGAAGTGGCCAAACAATTAAAACCTCAACCCAAGGTGAATGTATTTAAGAATTTTGGAACTGCCATGTTGAAATACAAAGACATGGAAATTGAATTTGTTGGTGCCAGAAAAGAATCATACCAAAGAAATTCCAGGAAACCCATTGTTGAAGACGGGACACTTGAGGACGACCAGAACCGTCGCGATTTTACCATAAATGCACTGGCATTAAGTTTGAACAAAGAAAATTATGGAGAACTGCTTGATCCTTTTAACGGACAAGACGACCTGAAAAATAAAACCATAAAAACACCGCTTGACCCGGATATTACATTCTCCGATGACCCCCTTAGAATGATGCGCGCAATTCGGTTTGCCTCACAACTTCATTTTGAAATACAGGATGAAACATTACAAGCAATTTCACGCAATAAAGAGAGAATTAAAATTGTATCGGGCGAACGAATTATCGACGAACTGAATAAAATAATTTTGTCTCCTAAACCTTCTATCGGGTTTAAATTACTGGAAGAAACCGGGTTATTACAGATTATATTTCCGGAACTTCAAAAAATGAAGGGAGTGGAAGTGGTTAACGGCATTGGCCATAAAGACAACTTTTACCATACCATAGAAGTTCTCGACCGTATTGTTCCTAACACCAATAATCTCTGGCTTCGTTGGTCAGCTTTGTTACATGACATAGCCAAACCGACAACTAAGAAATTTATTGAGGGTCAGGGATGGACTTTTCACGCCCATAATTTTATTGGAGTTAAATTAATTCCAAAAATCTTCCGTCGCATGAAACTTCCCCTGAATGAAAAAATGAAGTACGTACAAAAGATGGTACAACTGCACATGCGTCCTATTGTTCTATCTGAAGAGATTGTAACGGATTCTGCCGTTCGGAGGTTGCTCTTTGAAGCCGGTGATGATATCGATGACTTAATGACTCTTTGCGAGGCAGACATTACATCGAAGAATCCGGAAAAGGTAAAACGTTACATGAAGAACTTTGAACTTGTCCGTCAGAAATTAAAAGAAATTGAAGAGAAAGATGCTGTTCGTAATTTTCAGCCACCCGTTGATGGAGATCTGATCATGAAAACTTTTGATTTATCTCCCTGCCGTGAAGTTGGAATAATAAAGGATGCCATAAAAGACGCTATACTCGACGGGGTTATTCATAACGATTACGATGAGGCTTTCGAATTTATGCTTAAAAAAGCAGAAGAACTGGGTTTAAAGCCAAAATCTTAATTTATCTTTATAAGCACAGGAAGGTGGTCGGAAAAACCACCGTTATATTTCATCCCATTATAGGTTCTTGATGGTTTCATTCCTCCATATGTATTATCTTTTTCCAATAAGAAAGGCAAATTACAAATGGAGGCATCATCAGGCTCAACATACAAACCCGTTTTAGCGAACAACAAAGCACCTGACACGATAATCTGATCGAAGGTATACCAAGTCCCCTGGTATTTTAATGTACCGGTTCCCGGCTTCCATGCTTCAGACAGATTATACAAGCAATCAGGGAATATTTCATCCTCCAAACTTTGCGCAGCTAAATAACGCACCATACTTTCATTTCCAGGTTCGTCGTTAAAATCCCCAACAATAATCACCTTGGCTTTAGGGCGCTCTGAAAATATCAAATCAACCTTGCTTCGCAACAAACGAGCAGCTCTGTTTCTCAATTCCTTCGTTTCTAAAATACCGGAATACCTCGAAGGCCAGTGATTCGCAAATAAATATATCGTATCTTTCCCTCCAAGTACACCAGACACATATAAAATCTCCCTTGTACTCATCATTTCTCCATTGTCCTCAGTTAACGGAATATATTGATATTCCAACGGATAAAATTCATTGGAATTATAAAGCAGAGCCACATCAATCCCTCTTGTATCAGGCGATTCTTTATGTATAATTTTATACGGGAATGAGCCAATAGGTGTCTGTTTTATGAGTTGTTCTAATACATAACGGTTTTCCACCTCAACCATTGCTATAATGGAAGGCGTATTCCAACCTGCAGCACTTAAAACAGCCTTTGAGATTCTGTTTAATTTTGTATCTAATTTCTTTAAATTCCAATGTCTGTCGCCCCTTGGAGTGAATTCATCATCCAGCGTTAACGAATCATTTTGAATATCAAAAAGATTCTCCACGTTATAAAATAAAATAGAAAATACTTTATCCTCTTCCTGAGTGAATGCGGGATAAAAAACAAATAAAAAGATTATCAAACAGAGACTATTCTTCATCTTCTTTAACCAAACGTTCGTATGCTCCCAGGTCGGGACCGTCATCGCCGGTACGTGAAACATTATTAAGGTCGACCGGATACTGACGTGCATATTCTAATTTACCCAAATCCAATGCCGGCGACAAGCTATCCAGTTCGTAGTTATAATTGTCATACGGATCCATAAATAACGGATCGTAATCAGATCCTTTCCACACATTAACGTAATGCTGTTTATCGCTTGTATTTGTAGTATCAGGTATTTGAAGTATACAGTGATCGAAAAGGAAATTAAACTGAGTTTCTTCGTTATCACCCAATTCCACTTCGTTGGCAAGATTTCCGTAAACGATGCTGTTTTTGAAGTCAGCTTTTATAAGGTCACCGTAATATGAATATGATTCTCCATTACTATTTTCAACCAGGAGGACGTTCGACAATACAAGTGATGGAGTTGTGCGAACACCAGAACCGTAATTGCCCCAGTAGTTTGCAATAGTAGTGTGGTAAAATTCATATTCTCCGCCTACTAATAAAGCCATGGCATAAAATCCACAATTCCCAATTACATTATTGTATCCACTAATTTGCGATTTTATAGCAAACAGGCCGGCATAAGCCATATTTTCAATTTTCGAATTGCTCAACTGAAGAGACGCATAGCCCTCATTTTCGATTGTTCCAACCTGTAAGCCGATATTAGCATTTTTTATCGAAACAAAATTCATCACATTTTCGTGACTTCCTGAAAACAAAATAATCCCATCCCACTGATCCGGAATGTCCTCGTAAGCCGGCTCAAGTCTGTCGGCTCTGAAGGTAATGGGATCTTGAAATGTCCCATCAGCAATGAGTGTACCTTTAACATACAAACGGGCGCCTTTGTGAAAGTAAATTCTTGTTCCAGGTTCAATTGTTAAAACAGAGGTACTGTCAACATATGCATAATCGTAAACCAGATATGGTTTTTCCGCGGTCCAGGTCTGAGTAATAACGGTCTCCGCCCTTACTAATTTAAAATCCTGCCCATATGCCTCTAACTTCACATTTTGAAGATTAGTGTTTGTCGTAAACTCAATTGAATCCTGAACAACCATTGGGAGATTTTGTCCATTGGGATCGATAGTAACCTGAACAAAAATAAAAATACTGTCTTTTGCCGGCACCTCAACTTCATACAACTCATTACCTTCTACACCATTGATATTTAGCATAAAATTCGAGAACTCCCCACCTGCAAGACGGATTCTTGAAATCAGCACATCTTCGTTATAAGGATTTTTTACGGTAAACCTTTTTGTTGTAGATCCAATGGTAGTAAAAATAGTGTCGAAAGTAATGGTATCGTTCGAGAATTTCAATTGTACATCTGACGATGACATATACCCCTCCTCTTCACAAGAAAAAAGGAAGACCATCAATACGCCTACCGCCAGTATTTGAAGTAAATATTTGATCAAATCTCAGAAATTTAAATGTACAACGGATTTATTCTCCACTTATTTTACAAATATAGAAAATGGTTTTACAAATTTTAACATTTATTTACAAACTTTAGTCCTTGTGCAACATATTTTCAGAAATAAGATACAAACCCAAAATAGTAATGAGCCCATTTAGTATGAGTAACTCAAAACCAAACTGATATCCGTTAAATAATATTTCCGAATATTTAGCAACAAAATAGCAAATAACCGGTGCCAGAACTCCAACTACAGGAACCCATTTGTCCCTCACTTTTCGTTTGGTATACATTCCAAAAACAAATAACCCTAAAATGGGTCCGTAAGTGTATCCGGCCACCTTAAAAACAGCCACAACAATACTTTCATTATTAATGGCTTTAAACAACAGAATAACAACAATAAGTAAAACTGAGAACATTAAGTGAGACAACATCTTTAATAGTTGTTTTTTCTTTTCGCCAAACCGGTCGATCTTTAAAAAGTCGATACTAAAGGAGGTTGTTAATGCAGTTAGAGCCGAGTCGGCGCTGGAGTAGGCGGCAGCTGTAATACCAAGCAGGAAGGCAATTCCCACAGGCAGTCCAAAATAATTCAGAGCCAGTTTCGGATACAAATCATCGCTGTTTTCCGGTAATGAAATACCGTTCTTCTCAGCAAAAACGTAAAGCATAACTCCAAGGCTTAAAAAAAGAACTACCGTAACAACAAACGACAAGCTGAAAACAAACATATTTTTCTGAGCCTCCCGTTTATTTTTACAGGTGAGGTTTTTTTGCATCATATCCTGATCCATTCCAACCATAACAATGGTAATGAACATGCCAGATAGGAACTGTTTAAAAAAGTTATTTCCGGAACGCCAGTCCCAAAAGAAAATTTGCGATTTAGCATTCTGGTCGATCTCCCGAACCAGGCTTGCCAGATTTAAATCCATGTTTTTCGAAATAGCAATTATTGTAAAAATAACTGCACTTACTAAGAATAAAGTCTGTAAAGTATCGGTCCACACAATGGTCTTAATCCCCCCCCTAAAAGTATAAACCCAAATTAATGCAATAGTAACCATCACTGTAATTGAGAATGGTATTCCAAAAGCATCGAAAAAAGCAATTTGCAAAACACCGGCAACAAGGAAAAGGCGGAATGCTGCTCCGATAAGCTTGGAAACTAAAAAGAAAAAAGAACCCGTTTTATATGATTTTGGCCCGAAACGATCTTCAAGAAAAGAATAAATGGAAACCAGGTTCAGACGATAATACAGCGGTAATAAAATACCTGCAACAAACCAATACCCAACCAGGTTACCCAATACAAACTGGAGATAGGAAAATGCAGTATTCCCCACTTCTCCCGGAACAGAAATAAAGGTGACTCCCGACAATGATGCGCCAACCATTCCGAATGCAACCAAATACCACGGAGATTTTCGGTTTGCCGTAAAAAAGGTTTGTGTATCGGCGTTGCGCGAGGTAAACCATGAAACTCCAATTAATACAAAAAAATATCCTAAAACAATTCCGAGAACGAGGTATGGATTCATAGTTTATTCAAAATCAGGGTACAACAAATATTTTTTTCTAAGCTGCTTGTATTCGTTAAGTGCAGGCTGCCAGCTTTTTTGTATCTCTTCTTCACTTTTTCCTTCCCTTATTTGCTTAATCAAGGTATCAGTGCCTGCCAACAAATTCAGCCAGTTCTCTCTTATTAAAAAATCCTCCTTTTTTTCATACTTGTCATAGAACTGTAAAAAGTATCCGAGAGTAAATCGAGGTACTGCGGCGAGGTTCCGTAAATCAATGCCATAACATTTTTTGTCCTTGTTTAAAGGATTAACGGCAACTCCGGGGATGGATTTTGGTGTAAACTCAAAATCTCCGAGATTTTCCTGCAAACCACCAAGCACCTGGAATGGAAAATCGGTGCCTCTGCCAACACTAACACTGGTTGCTTCGAAAAAACACAACGAAGGATAAAGTCTCACCGCCAGATCATTAGGCAAATTGGGCGATGGTTTTTCGGGCAACGAATACAACATGGAATGAGAATAATTCTTAACCGGAATGATGGAAATCTGACATTTCTTACCGGCCTCTTGCCAGCCTTCTTCATTTATCATTTGTGCCAGTTCTCCAATGGTGCAGCCATGTACTACAGGCAAAGGATCCATCCCTACAAACGATTCAAAACCTTTCTCCAGAATCGGTCCGGCTACATAATCGCCATTAGGATTGGGACGATCAAAAACTAAAAGAGTAATGTTATTTTCGGCGCACGCTTCTATTAACAAATGCAATGTAGAAATATATGTATAGAACCGGCACCCCACATCCTGAATATCAAAAATCATTAAATCGAGCCCTGACAATTGTTCGGCTGTCGGTTTTCTATTTTTACCGTATAACGACAAAACGGCCAATCCCGTTTTCACATCTACTCCGTCTTCAACATTTCCCCCGGCAGAAACATCTCCTCGGAATCCGTGTTCCGGCGCAAATATTTTTGCTATTTCAATATTTTTACTCAGCAGAAAATCAACCAGATGAACTTCCTTAGCTTTTGATGTATTATTAACTACCAAACCTACTTTCTTCCCCTGAAGTAGGGGCAAATACAAATCAGGCTGTTCGGCACCGACAATAATATTTTCAGTCCCGGTTGATGAACAATTAAAAAGAGAAAATAAGCTAAAAAGTAAAATATAAAGTCTAATCATGAGTTTTACAGAAAACGTTACATTTGCATGAACGAAGATAGATTTTAAATTTTTTAAAATCCATTCTGCGCGAAAAAAACGAAACAAATTTAATTGAACTTGTTCAGGTATTACAAAGGATTAACCGGCACGCCGGTTTTTACCATGGAAAACAAACATTTTAAAAATGAAACCAACACCTAAGATATTTCACTTTATCAGTATTCTTTTCATCTTCTTTTCTCAGATTACCCTGGGACAGGAAGTTCCGTTTTTAAAATACACAACCGACAAATGGGTAAATCAACAACTAAAACAACTGACCCTTGAAGAAAAGATTGCCCAATTGATGATGATTACGGTTTATCCCAAACAAAACGAAGCAAGCAAAAACGAGGTATCCAAAATAATTGAGACATATAAACCCGGCGGAATTCTGGTTATGCAGGGCAGCCCGGCAAAAACAGCATCGTGGATAAACCAGTTTCAGGATAAATCGAAAACCCCTTTGCTGGTTGCCATCGATGGAGAATGGGGACCGGCCATGCGTATCGATAGCACTGTAAATTATCCATATGCCCAGGCTTTGGGAGCCATCCAGGATTCGACATATATTTATCAAATGGGTAGAGAATACGGCTATCAATTAAAAATGCTTGGTATCCATATCAACTTTGCCCCGGTTGCCGATATTAATACCAACCCGGCGAATCCTGTTATTAATTTCCGCTCGTTTGGGGAAGACAAATTTAATGTTGCACATAAAGCATGGATGGTAGCCAAAGGGATGCAGGATGCAGGTGTAATCCCGGTGGCCAAACATTTTCCCGGGCACGGTGATACTAAAACCGATTCGCATTTAACACTGCCGCTGGTACCACATTCAAAAGAAAGAATTGATACACTGGAGAGTTACCCGTTCAGATATCTGACGGGTAAAGGGATATCGGGAATAATGACTGCACATTTACAGGTTCCATCGCTTGATGAATCGGGAACAACTTCTTCCCTTTCCCCAAAAGTTGTAACCGACTATCTGAAGAACGAAATCGGATTTAAAGGCTTTACAGTTACCGATGCCATAAATATGAAGGGTGTTCAGGCAAAATCAGGACACGCCGAACTGGAGGCGCTAATGGCTGGAAACGATATGGTTGAATTTGTAAGGGACATTGAAAAAGCCATCAGCTCAATTAAAGATGCGGTTACCGACAATCTTATTTCAGAAGAGGAAATAGATGAGAAGTGCCGTAAAATATTAGCCATGAAAAGGTGGGCAGGCTTGGACCAATATAAAGCTATCGATCTTCAAAACCTGACAGCACGTTTAAATTCACCTTACTTCGAAGTTACTAATCGCAAACTGATAAAAAGTTCTTTTACCGTATTAACCAACAACAACATTCTTCCCATACAAGACCTGGAAAAGAAAAACATTGCAACTGTAATGATTGGAGAAAAGTCGTCAGCTTTTCAAAAGATGCTGGGAAATTACACCAGTATGGATCATTACTTTTTATCGAAAGATGCAACAGAAAAAGACCTGATGCTACTGCGCAAAAAGTTGGAAAACTACAACCTTGTAATAGCCGGAATTAATGGCATAAACAAATATCCATCGAATAAATACGGCACCACAGAAATTCAGCGAAAGGCAGTAAACGAAATAGTAAACGAAAACCAATCGGTTGTTGTATTTTTTGGAAATGCCTATGCCCTGAAAAATTTCACAAACATACACCACGCCAAAGCGCTGGTACTTGCATACCAAAACACTGAACTAATTCAGGAGCTGGCGGCACAACTTGTTTTTGGGGCATTCGGGGCCGATGGAAAACTTCCGGTCACAATAGATCAGCGTTTCAAGCTCAACGACGGTTTGAGCATAAAAAAAAATGATTGTTTTGCCTACACTATCCCCGAGGAAGCCGGAATTGACTCTAAAAAACTTTACACCCGGATCGATTCCATTGCAAACCTTGGATTAATTGAAAAAGCATATCCCGGATGCCAGGTATTAGTAGCAAAAAACGGGAATATTGTTTTTCACAAGTGCTACGGATTTCACACCTACGACAGCTTGCAAAAAGTTAATACCGAAGACATTTACGATTGGGCATCGGTAACCAAAGTAACCGGGCCACTCCCGGCAATAATGAAAATGGTAGATGAAAAGAAAATCAATATCAATGATAAATTCAGTAAATACTGGCCCGACTTCATTGGTTCCAACAAAGAAAATATAAAACTGAGAGAGGTTCTGGCTCACCAGGCCAGGCTGGCCTCATGGATAGCATTTTGGTCGATGACGGTGCAGGAGAACGGAGAACTCGATAAGAATGTTTTTAAAAATCGTCCATCGCGAGAATTTGATGTTCGAATTTCGGAAAATATGTACATGAATAAAAGTTTCAGAAAAACAATGTTCGACACGATTCGTACATCCGAACTCGAACGACGGAAAAAATACCTGTATTCGGGACTAAGTTTCTATTTGTATCCCGACATTATCGAGAATCTCACTTCACAACCTTTCGAGCAATATGTAAAGGAAACCTTTTATAAACCTCTTGGCGCAACTACCGTAACCTTTAATGCCTACAAACACTTCCCGTTAAACAGAATTATCCCCACCGAAACGGATGATTTTTTCAGAATGGCAACCATTCATGGTTTTGTACACGACGAAGGGGCTGCAATGATGGGAGGAGTTTCAGGAAATGCAGGTTTATTTGGTAGCGCCAACGATCTGGCAAAAATCTTCCAGATGTATTTGCAAAAAGGGTATTTCGGAGGTAGAAGATATATTTCGGAAGCAACAATGAACGAATTCACCAGGATTCAATTTCCTGAAAACAAAAACCGCAGAGGATTAGGTTTCGACAAACCCTTTATCGACAACTATAAAAATAAACTTGAAGATGCTTACCCCGCTGTTTCAACAAGCAAAAACAGTTTTGGGCACAGTGGTTTTACCGGTACTTTTGCCTGGGCCGACCCGGATAACGGCCTCCTGTTTATCTTCATGTCGAACCGTGTACACCCCACCCGTAATAACAGCAAACTTTACGATTTTAATATTCGTACAGCAATGCACCAAGCCATTTACGATAGTATAATTAAGGATTGAATAACTATAAAAGGTTATTGTTAAGCAGTTTTATTATTTCAAATCTGAGCCTTATAAAAGGTAGGAAAACTGACCCTTAAAAAATGTTAACACTCACATACAAACAACCTGTTATATAACATGTCACCAAAAACTCCTCATCCTCAAAACCAGCCATTTACCTCATCATTATTACATTCTTTTATACATAACTTTACCAAAGTTTTGTAACATTTAACAAATCCTAATCCTGAAGCTTTTATTATTAAATTATTAATTATACTTTTAAAGCACGTTCTTTACAATAACAAGAAACATTAATTTATAATACCACAGCGATATGGAAAGAAAGATAACATTCAATGAGCTGCGTAAAATCAAAGACAGCTTACCTGACGGTTCAATTAAACAAATGGCGCAAGAGTTTGAAGTATCAGAAGAAACCGTCAGGAATTATTTCGGAGGCGCGAATTACACAAACGGAAAAGCAGTGGGAATACACATGGAGCCGGGGCCAAACGGCGGAATTGTTCTCTTGGATGATACAGCAATTCTGGACAGAGCTCAGCAACTTTTAGGCGCGACAGTCTAAACAGGATTAGAAAATTTAAAAATATTAATAAACTGTTCTATATTTATAGGGCAGTTTTTTTTTGCATTTATTATCAATTAAACCAAATATTATGAAGAAAGTAAATTTGCTTTTTGTTTTTGCCGTTACGGCTTTTATTTTCCAATCGTGTGAAACGCCCTGGCAGCCTTTATTTAACGGAGAAAACCTTGACGGATGGGAAACCTTTGTGGGACCTGCCGAAGAAGGTGGTGAAGCGATAGGATTAAACAAAGATCCCTTGAATATTTTCTCGGTAACAGAGCTCGATGGAGAAAAGGTTATCAGAATTTCAGGCGAAGTTAATGCTTCACTGGCTACAAAAGAAGAATTTGAAAATTATCATTTAAGTGTTGAATTTAAATGGGGCGACGAAGTATTTGCCAAAAGAAACTCAGGATTGCTTTACCACAGCTATGGTAATTTTGGAGCCGGCCTCGGCGTTTGGATGAGTTCTCACGAGTGTCAGTTATGGACAGGCAACATTGGTGACTCGTACCGAATGGGTAAGTCATATGCCGAAATCCCAATGACTAAAAACAGCGAAGACAAATTTGTCTATACCAAAGGAGCTGAAAAAATGGCCTCAATTCCAGATACTGAAACACGCATTATAGCTAAAGATGGTGATTACGAAAACGCTATCGGTGAGTGGAACACAATAGAACTGTATTGTTTCGGAAGAACTTCGGTTCATGTGGTGAATGGCAATGTAAATATGATCAATTATAACTCAGGTAAATACCTGGGAGAAGGCAATATTGAACCTTTATCAAAAGGTAAAATTCAGTTTCAATCTGAAGGGGGAGAGTTATATATCAGAAGCGTAAAGATCAAACCTATTAAAGAAATACCTGCAGAGTTATTACAATAAATAAAAAAAACATACCCGTTTCTCGATAACGGGTATATTTTTGCGCAAATTCAAATCCAATACAAAAAATATGAGTGGTAAAACTTTACATGAACAGTTAACCTTTAAAAACACCGTACTGGGTGTACAGTTCTTATTTGTAGCTTTTGGTGCTACCGTTTTGGTGCCTCTGCTTGTGGGCATCGATCCGGCTGTAGCACTATTTACTGCCGGAATTGGCACGCTGCTTTTTCACCTGTTAACAAAAAGACAAGTTCCGGTATTCCTGGGAAGTAGTTTTGCATTTATTGCACCAATCGTTGAAGCCACCAGATTGTATGGCTGGCCGGGAACACTTTCCGGAATTATTGCCGTTGGTTTGGTATACGGAATAGTTTCAGCCCTGGTAAAATTACGCGGAGTAACATTTGTTGAACGTCTTTTCCCATCAGTAGTGGTCGGTCCTATTATCTTGCTGATTGGATTATCGCTGGCATCAACAGCTGTTGACATGGCAAAAACCGACTGGACACTTGCCGTAATTACATTAGCCACAGCAATTATAGTGGTTGTATTCGGGAAGAAAATGTTAAAACTAATCCCAATTTTCGTTGCTATTGCAGTGGGCTATATTGTAGCGCTTATTTGGGGAAAAGTTGATTATACGGTTGTGCAGGAAGCCGGCTGGATAAGCATCCCTGAATTTACTACTCCAAAGTTTAGCTGGCAAGCTATTCTATATATGGTCCCGGTAGCAATTGCTCCCATTATCGAACATGTAGGCGACATGTATACCATTGGCGGTGTGTGCAACAAAAATTTTATTGAAAAACCCGGGTTGCACCGCACCCTGCTTGGCGATGGTATTGCCACCGCATTGGCCGGATTTTTTGGAGGTGTACCTAATACCACATACTCCGAAGTAACAGGTGCTATTACATTAACAAAAGTAACCAACCCTTTTATACTGCGCATTTCGGCCATTACTGCAATAATATTTGCGTTTGTAGGCAAAATTAGTGGCTTTCTCGAAACCATTCCGCAGGCAGTGTTGGGAGGTATTATGTTGCTACTTTTCGGAATGATCGCGTCTATTGGGATTAAAACACTGGTAGACTCAAAAACCAACATGGGCGAAACCCGTAACCAGGTAATTGTTTCGTTGGTGCTTACTGTTGGTATTGGCGGTGCTGTAATTAAGTATGGAACATTCTCGCTGGCCGGAATTGGTTTGGCAGCAGCAGTAGGTATTATTCTGAATTTGCTTTTACCGGCTACAAAAAAAGAAGAATAGAAGCACTGGCCATTGGTAATTAGTCATTTACAAAAAGAATGGCATCTGTTTAGAAGAATATACTTAAACAGGTGCCATCTTTTTTTACCACTTGCATTTTTCCAATGACCAGTGACCAATGACTTTTCTTTCCTGTTTACTAAAACTCAACTCGCCTGCTGTTTCTCAGGTAAATACCGCCAAAACCTTCGAGGCATGTGTTGACGTTGTAGTTTCAAATTCTTGCGTTCTTCAATGGTGATGTGTTTAAAATACGAACGCCACAATTTCTGGTAGAAATCTTCCCCCTCGTCGAGTAAAGCTTCTTTTACCTGTCCATTGTATGTATTGAATTGTTTCTTCGAAAGCACCACTTCTTCCACCTTTTCTTTGCCGTAATAAATACCATAATTCCTATGCAGGTCATAAATCAGCCACTTTTGATCGGCAAAACGTTTCTGATAATGATTAATAATTAACGGGATAACATCGTATTTGGGTTCTATTCCGCAAAAATACATCCCATCCTTGGTTCGCTGAAAACGAACAAACTGTAACATACGCATGGCCTCCTTTTTTACCTTTTGCGAGGTTTGCGTAATATACAACACATCGGGATCGCCGTAGTCTGTTTCCAGGTTCAGGTGCCCGCTAAACATGCGCCGCAGGAAACGATAAATTTTCATTTCAATGCCCATCTCTTCTGACAAATAAGCATAAAAAAGTAATTGTTTATTTTTACCCGACAGGTTTTTCTGGATGCCTTTCCAAACCCGTTCCGCTTTTTGCGGGTTGGTTTCAATATAAATACTTTCAACAAAAAGGTAACGCTGCTCGCCGTATTTCGAGCAAATATCTACCGGAAAATCCTTCCGGCTGTAACATTCAAACACGCAGGTTAACAGCCCCTCAAAAGTATTATCGTATGTGTAAATTTTCATGACTGGAATTTTGGTTATTTAGCTATTGAATTGTAGAAGCACCAATAACAGGCCGGTAATTTGCCTACTGTAACTAATGCAACGGTGGCAGCACCGGTTTAAAATCGGCAAATAGCTTCAGCTGCGTATCCAGTGACTTCTTATATTTCGAATCCATTTCGCACAATAATTTATGTTTTAAACGCCTGGGCTCCCAGTCGGTATTATGCGCCGGAAGCTCGTTGCAGGTAATAAAATACTTGGCACGTTTCATCACGATACCCAGCTTTTTCAGGTGCAAAGTATTTAAACGGCGATGTTTACGTGCCAGTATAATCTTTTGAGCCGACTGCACTCCTATTCCGGGAACCCGTAAAATCATTTCATAATCGGCACGGTTGATATCTACCGGAAACAGGTGCATGTTTCTGAGAGCAAATCCGAGTTTCGGATCGATGTCGAGATCAAGAAAAGGCTGGTCTTCAGTTAAAATTTCTTCAGCCTTAAAACGATAAAACCGCATGAGCCAGTCGCTCTGATATAAGCGGTTTTCACGAACCAGCGGTGGCCTGTTAATGGCCGGCAAACGCTTATCGTAACTGTTAACAGGCAGGTAACCCGAGAAGTAAACACGTTTCAGGTTTTGTTTTTTGTACAAGCCTGACGACAACAAAATAATCTGCCGGTCGGTTTCGGGGGTGGCTCCCACAATGAGTTGGGTACTTTGTCCGGCCGGGGCAAACCGGGGCGCTTTGCGGTATTTTTGTCGTTCTTCTTTCGCAACAAGTATCGAATCGCGGATTTGCCCCATGGGATTCATAATATCAGGGTAGTTTTTTTCCGGCGCCAGTTTTTTCAGATTCTGTTCTGTGGGAATTTCCATATTCACACTGAGTCGGTCGGACCAGATTCCGGCTTCATGTATTAATTCGCGACTTGCACCCGGAATGGCTTTTAAATGAATATACCCATTATAATTCTCCTCTTTACGAAGCTTTTTGGCGACACTCACCATTTGCCCCATCGTATAATCCGGACTTTTAATTACTCCTGAACTCAGGAATAAACCTTCGATGTAATTACGACGGTAAAAACCGATGGTCAGATCAACAATCTCCTGCGGAGTAAAAGTTGCACGCGGTCTGTCGTTGGTACGACGATTCACACAGTAGGCACAATCGTAAATACAGTTGTTGGTCATCAATATTTTGAACAAACTGATGCAGCGCCCGTCTTCGGTAAAACTGTGACAAATACCGCAGGCAACTCCGGAACCAATCCCTTTTGAGGTGTTGGCCCGGTTGCTCCCGCTCGATGCACACGACACGTCGTATTTTGCCGCATCGGAGAGTATATTTAATTTTTCATGGACTTTCTCGTTCATTGTTTTCTTGTAATGACCTTTGCTCGCAATCTTTCTGTTTCATCAAAGAATCCCCGGCAAAATACCGGGGATTAACACATTGGTGTGGGTTCAAACATTCAGGAAGATTTTACAAGTTTTATCACTTCTCATCTCCCCTTTTTATTTGATAATAATATTATCAAATCAGTCGATAATAATTTAATCAAATATTTTCATGCGGCAAGAATATTTTTTAATTTTGAATGTTATTTAGAATTAGAATAGATCAATGACCAAAGCGGGAACTTCGGTAAAATTGAATAAGTCCGGGCTTAAGTAAGTGTGTAAAATAACTAACTCCGGCATTGATGCCGGGGGATGGAGTGTCATGAGTAGAACCGGGTTTTAGTCCTTAAAAAATATTATATGAATTACTTCGGCAGCAATATCAAACTTCTCAGGAGCCGCAAAAAGCGCACTCAAAACGAAGTAGCAGCAGCAATCGAAATAAAGCGCACCACTGTTAATGCACTCGAAAATGGAATCAGCCAGCCAACCGTTTCGCATCTTCAGTCATTTTCAAAATACTTTGGTATTGCCATCGACACCTTAATCAATATCAACCTTCAACAATTATCCGAAAGCCAGTTTACTGAATTGCAAAATGGCTTCGATGTATTTATTCGCGGCACCAACCTGCGGGTAATAGCTACTACCGTTGACAACGACAATAACGACAACATCGAATTTGTAAATGAAAAAGCCAAGGCAGGTTATGTGAATAGTTTTGCCGACCCCGAATACATTGGCAATCTTCCTGTTTTTCAGCTACCGTTTTTATCGAAAGAAAAAAAATACCGGGCTTTCACCATCGAAGGCGACTCGATGTTACCCATTCCCGACGGATCGATTGTAATTGGTGAGTTTATTCAGAATTTCTACGATATTAAAACAAGCCAGGCATACATTATTGTCACCCGCGACGAAGGCATTGTTTTTAAAATAGCTGAAAATAATATTAAAAGAAACCAGTCGCTCTACCTTATTTCTCTGAATGAAATTTATCAACCTTATGAAGTTCCCATCAACGAAGTAAAAGAAGCATGGAAATTTGTGTGCTTCCTGAATACCGAGATTCCTGAACCGGAAAGCGATATGAGCCGGTTACTAAAAAAAATGGAACAAATGCAAAGCGATATCAGTGCACTTGGTTCTAAACTAAACAACGACTAACTCAATAAAACAACTTTCTTTATATAAAAGGCAATTCTGTAATTTTCCTTTCGTAATACCGATTATTAAAAACACCGGGCCATTGGTTCTCTTACTCCCAACGCCTTTGTTTTTATATATCGGCATTCAACCATAAAAAATGTTTACCTGAATTGCATTATCATTTTAACAATTTGGTTTAACTTTAATGTAAAAGTCGGGAAATGCAGGAAGCACTTTTTTACAGCAGGTTAGAAGGCAACAAGGTTCAGTGCGAACTTTGTCCGTGGAATTGCATTTTGGATGACGGCCAAACCGGAAACTGCAAAGTGCGAATCAACCAAAAAGGAATGCTGTTTACCGAAGTTTTTGAAAAAGTGGCCGCCCTCGGTTCCGATCCCATTGAAAAAAAACCGCTTTATCACTTTTATCCCGGGAAAAACATCCTGTCGTTTGGAGAAGTTGGATGCAACCTTCATTGCAGTTTTTGTCAGAACCACCGTATTTCGCAGTGTGAAGCAAAAACCTTTACCGGTTTTCATGGAATAACTTCGGAGCAGATTATCAACGAAGCCCAAAAAACATGGAATAACATCGGGATTGCCTACACTTATAACGAACCTTTTACCTTTTATGAGTTTCTTCTGCATACAGCCGAAATGGCCAAAACGAACGGCTTAAAAAACGTGGTAGTTTCCAACGGCTACATCAACAAAAAACCATTAATAAAACTTTTACCTTTTATCGATGCGTTTAACATCGACCTGAAAGCATTTACCAATAACTTTTACCGCGAACATACCAAAGGGAAACTACAACCGGTTCTTGAAACGCTTCAAACGATTGCCCGGTCCGAAGCTCATTTAGAAATTACCAATCTCGTTATCCCCGGCCTGAACGACGACAAAGACGCTTTTCTGGAAATGGTTAAATGGATTTCAAAGGAACTGGGAGAAAAAACTCCGTTACATCTTTCAAGATACTTTCCGCAATTTAAAATGAATGTACCACTGACTCCAATCAGCACTTTAATTCAATTTTACAATATTGCACGACAACATCTTTGTTATGTTTTCCTGGGAAATGTTAGTGATGAAAAAAGAGCTTCGACGTACTGTTCAGAATGTGGAGAAATATTAATTGAACGAAACCATTACAACACGGAGTTTCAACAGCTGGAAGATAATGGAAAATGTAAAAAATGTGGAAGTCCCTCTTACATTATACTTTAACTCACTTGTTCATCATTTCGTACAAAACTCCCTCACGCAAAGCAAAATCGGTTTGAATAATCCTCTTAATCCCGATCTCAGAAATCAGCTTTTCTATTAAAATAACCGCCGGCACAATTAAGTCAACCCGAACCATGTCCATGCCTTTCATTTTCAGTCGTTCTTCCCTGGTTGATTTTTTCAACCTTTCAAATACCTCGTAAAAATCGGCTAACGAAATATTCTGGGTCACCCTCATCTTTTCACCGGGCTCCACACCGTCAATTAAATCGGCAATGGTATCGAAAGCGCCCGAACAACCAATCAGGGTTTCTACTTTTTGTTTATGACAATATTTAAAGGCGTGACCATGGTTTTGAATAAAAAATTGCTGCACCTGAGCGATTTCAGAATCAGTTACCGGATCCGACAAATCGAAGGTGTGAATAACCCTTGCCATTCCGGCCGGCTGACTTTCTTTCCAGAGCATCTCTTTTCCCTGCGTTAAAATCAGTTCGTTGCTGCCTCCTCCAATATCCAAAATCACTGAAGGCTCATTAAATTCCTCAAAAGCCAGCAAAACACCTTTGAAAATCAACTCAGCCTCGCGCTCCCCGGAAACAACTTTTACCAGACAACCACACTCCTCACCTATTTTATCCAAAAAATGAATTTTATTATCGGCCGTTCGGACCGCAGATGTTGCAATGGCTCTTACCCTGGAAGCACCCAATTTATCGATCACTTCTATGTGCTTCGTAAAAGCTTTAACCGCCCTTAATGTTGCATCGCCACTTATTTCGTTGTCTTTTATCTTGTTATCGCCAAGTTTTACCAACTCTTTACTTTGATGCAATATATTATAGGTGTTGTTAACAGTTTCGGCAACAAGGAGATTACAGGTGTTGGTTCCAAGATCGATAACGGCGATGCGCATAAAATATATTTCCCTTTCTCTGATATGAAGAGATACAAATTAAAAACCTTTGAATTAATATCCAAAGGTTTTATCGCGTATTTTAGTAATTCAAACTTCTTTTCATGAATGATTATCGTACCACTCCATACCGTTTTTACCGCCAGATTCTGCCCATGACTTAAATGATGGATATTCAATTAATATTGAAATCCGTTCCTGACATGGCTGAAACTTTTTATTTGTGATAAACTCAATCCCCCAGGGATAATTATCTTTTGAACGATAAAAAGCCTCACTTTCACTTAACGGGTACTTAAACTTCTTGCCTTCTTCCCAACTCCATGTTCGTGGAGAAGTATCGTCTTTTGTATGAAATAGTGACATGTCCTGTCCCTCTGTTGGCGGAGCGCCATAAGGACGAACCTGATGATCGGGACTATTTGTACGGAATAAATAAGGTATAAAAACAAACTCTTTTAACTCTTCCTCTTTCAGGTTTACGGAGAATGTTATTTCATTCTCACCGATGTCCTGAACCTTCGAAAAGGCAATTACTCCATTTCTAACCGAATTATCCTTTTCTGCTCCCTGTATATCAGTGATAATATCGCCCAGATAATAGAGATTGGTTCCTTTTGCCTCAAACAATTCAAATCCTAACCCCAACTTCATTCCTGCGCCTATACACTCCACATTACAAACAACATCTATATTTTCGATGTAATTTTTCTTGTCCCGAACCCAACTGTATTCGGTTTTAACCACGATATCATTAAAATCATAATCACCTTTTGATGGCCACAAATCTTCAAAAATCACATACGAAGCTGAACCCGTAACGCGATCTGCTGCACTTTTCAAACCTCCTAAAACAATGGCAGAAATATCTTTCACTTCATAATCAACGGACGCGGCATTAGCATCAACTGCTACAGATTCTCCTGAAGCAACAATTTTGACATTCAACTGCTCAACCGATTTTGGAATTCGAACGTTAAATTCTGCCATTCCTCCCAAAATTGTTAAGGCATCTAAAAGCACATTATTCTCATCATACAATTCAACCATTGTATTGTCAAGCGCAGATGTAATGTTGCCGTTCTTCTTAATGTTTACAGTAAGTCCGGCACCAGTTATACACGACCAATCGAAATCAGAAGGTACATTTAAAGCAAATTCATCCTCATCAACCACCAAATCAGTATCATCTGACGGGACTTCGAGACACCCCCAAAGTACAAGGAGAATCAAGAATACGAAATATTTTTTCACGAAATATGTTCTTTTAGGATTTGTATTAAGGTGCAAAATGAAGAAAAGCAATTACATACACAATACCAAATGGAGTTTTCAGCAATTTGCCCTTATTCTTTCAGAAAACATCTGAATCAAACATCAGATTCATTGAACATAAAACTTACCGCAACAACATTTTTTTAATCTGAATGATTGTATTAATTTGCAAACACACATTCAAAAGATGCAGGAAATTAAAGAAATAATAAAATCGTTAGGGTTCACAGATTATGCAATTTTGCCTGTGTCTTTTTTAGAGGAGGAAGAAAAGCCTTATAACCAGTGGATTTCGAAAGGAATGCACGGAGAGATGAATTATATGGAGCGCAATATCGACAAGCGCCTGAATCCGAAACTACTGGTCGAAAATGCCAAAACCATCATTATTGTTTTGCAAAACTACTTCCCTGTAAATACTCAGGAGGATAAAAATGCTCCGGTTCTCTCGAAATACGCCTTTGGTACCGATTACCATTTTGTGCTGAAAGACAAACTCAGGCAGCTTCTCGAATTTATTCAAACTGAAATTAAACCTTGTAATGGGCGGCCTTTTGTTGATTCTGCTCCGGTTTTGGAACGTGCCTGGGCAAAAAAAGCCGGGCTGGGCTGGATTGGGAAAAACAGTAACCTGATATCGCCCGAGCACGGCAGCTTCTTTTTTATTGGCGAACTGATTATCGACATTGAACTTCCATACAACAATCCTATACCGGTTCGCGATCATTGCGGTCGATGCACCAAATGTATCGACGCCTGCCCCACCAAAGCCATTGTTGCCGAACGCGTGGTAGACGCGCGCAGATGCATTTCGTATCAAACCATTGAGTTAAAGGGTGATTTGAACGAAAACCTGAAAGACCAATTCGAAAATCGTGTTTTTGGCTGCGACATTTGTCAGGATGTGTGTCCCTGGAACCTGAAATCGGAGCCTCACAACGAGCCTGCATTTAGTCCTCATCCAAAGTTACTACACTTGCAAAAAGAAGAGTGGGACAATATGGAAAAACCACTTTTCAATGAATTATTTAAAAAATCGGCCGTTAAACGAACCGGATTTAAGGGTCTGCAGCGTAACCTGAAATTCCTGAACGATGGCTAAAAAATACTCATACGAAACCGTTCTGATTTCAGGGCCTTTTAAAGGAACTTATGCTGAATTTCCCTTCGACAGTTTGAAAGAATTTGGCACGAAAAAACATGTTTGGGTTAAAATTTCGGTCGATGGAAAAACATACTCCATGAACCTGCTTCCCAACGGCAGGGGCGGACACTGGCTCCACTTAAAAAAAGAAATTCGCGATGCCATCGGAAAATACGAAGGCGACACAGTTTACATCGAACTGGAAAAAGACAAACAACCAAGACAAATAGAAATTCCGGAATATCTTCAGTGGCTGCTCGACAACGATCCGCAAATGACAAAGTACTTCGAAAAAATGCCAATTTCGGGCAAAAAGTTCTGGGTAGGTTTTATTCAGGAACCCAAAAACGACGATACTAAAGTTGAACGAATTAACCGGCTTTTTGAATTCCTGCACAAACAATATGCGCACAAAACCTGAGTCCATCCGGGAAAATATTATCTTTGATTTTTCGGAAATCAACATAAACCAAATCATATGAAAGAACTGATTAAAACGTTATTAGCGACTGTATTTATTATAACTGTTGCTTGTGCGCCACAACCCAAACAAAACACCACCAACGATAATCCACCTAATTTTGTAATTGTCTTCATCGACGACATGGGATACGGAGATATTGGCACCCAGGGAGCCACCGGCTGGACTACTCCCAACCTCGATAAAATGGCTGCTGAAGGAATGCGTTTTACCAATTTTTATGCAGCGCAACCCGTTTGCAGTGCATCGCGGGCCGGACTCATGACCGGATGTTACCCCAACCGAATCGGATTTTCTGGTGCCCTTTTCCCACACGATAAAGTCGGATTAAATCCAAATGAAACTACCATTGCCGAAATGCTGAAAGAGAAAGGTTATACCACCGGTATTTTCGGGAAATGGCATTTGGGACGCCCCGAAAAATTTCTTCCACTACAGCATGGTTTCGACGAATATGTGGGAATTCCTTACTCTAACGATATGTGGCCTCTCGATGATGTTGGAAATCCTTTCCCTGAAGGAAAAGGCAGATCAAACAATCCGGTTCTGCCCGTGATGAAGGACAACGACATAATGTTTACCATTACCGACTTAAAAGGCCAGGACACACTCACTACGCTCTACACCGAAAATGCAGTTGATTTTATTAACCGCAATGCCGACAGACCTTTCTTTTTATATGTTCCACACAGTATGGCGCATGTACCGTTAGGAGTTTCCGACAAATTTCGAGGAAAAAGCGAACAGGGAAAATACGGCGACGTAATGATGGAAATTGACTGGAGCGTAGGACAAATAGGGAAAGCACTTGAAAACAAAGGCATTGCCGACAATACAGTTATTATTTTCACCACCGACAACGGCCCCTGGCTGAATTATGGAAACCACGCCGGATCAGCAGGAGGTTTACGCGAAGGCAAAACTACCAGTTGGGAAGGCGGTCAGCGCGTGCCGTTTATTGTTAAATGGCCCGGGCATATTCCGGCAGGCACCATTTGCAATAAACTGGGATGTGCAATTGATATCCTGCCCAGTTTTGCAAAAATTGCAGGAGCTGAACTTCCGAAATTAAAAATCGACGGAACAAGTATCGTGGAACTGTGGAAAGGAAATAAAGAGGCCAATCCGCGCGAAACCATTTTGTTTTACTACGGAAAGAACAACCTGAACGGAGTAAGAAAAGGTAACTGGAAACTCGTTCTTCCACATACCTGGTCTTCGTATAACACACTGCCCGGGAAAGACGGATACGGAGGCAGAAGGATAAAGATGACGGTTGAAGAACCGGAACTATACAACATGATGCGTGATCCCGGCGAACAATTCAACGTTATTGAATACTACCCCGAAAAAGCAGCCAAGTTAATGGAGATAGTTGAAAAGGCACGCGCCGAACTGGGCGATTTAAATGTAGGCCTCGAAAAAGGTTCGGAGAACCGAGAAATTGGGAAATTGTAATTTGCAGTCGCAGTGGCAGTTTTCAGGAAAGAATTCCAACCGTTAGTGGACAGATGGAATCCTTCTTTATCGAAAAGGAGACCTTCAAGGTTTTGAGAGTCTTGACGATCTCCTATCCTACTCCTGATGCACGATTTATGGCCTTCCTAAAAATAACTTGCTTATCACATAAAGATTCGTGTGACAGTGAAATATAATATACTTCATCTACTTCTTTAAATAGGCTCTCCAAACATTAAGAAGATATGCAACTTTATTTGATTCATCTTTTTGAAAGCTGATTGCCATCGGATATCTTAAAAATGGACTCGAATATCGATACGTCAATTCTCCAATTTGTTCTAATTCTGTTTCACCTGATTTATTGAAATTAATGTATAATTTTTCATCTCTTTGTGAAATTATAATTGTAGAAAATTGGTTTGTTCTGATAGCAGGACGGTAATATGTCCCAATTATTTCCTTCCATTCTTTTTTATTTACTTCAATATCATTATTTGAAGGATTTTGTTGCTCAAGTACAACTTCAAATATTTTGAGAAACGAGTCATACAAACCGTGCCACGCTAGATTGCTATGCATTATCATTGAAAATTTTGCCTCCGGATCATAAATAAAATATGTCAAATGATTTCCTGCTCCAGCATTCATTATAAATTTATGTCTCCCATATTTATACATAATTATTCCATATCCGTAGGCATTATCCGGGTAATTAGAATGAATAACAAAAGATGATTCTGAAGCCATAAAATCCTTTGAATAAGGTTGACACATTTGTTCTATTATATCAGGATCAAATACTTGCTCACCTTCAAGCATTCCATCATTCATGAAGCACAATGCTAATCTTTCCAAATCCTGCAAGTTGCTGAATAAACCTCCAGATGCTCTCCACAAAGGAGCATCAAAATCATTTATTATCGGTGTTAGTGTTCCTTTGAGCCAAATATGACCTGATGAAAATAATTTGGAGGCAACCTTATACAAATCGTAGCCAGTGTTTTTAAGTTTCAAAGGTTTAATAACATTCCTCTCAACTGCTTCAGTATAGGTCATTCCTGAAAGTTTTTGTATTGCCAAATCAAGTAAAGCATATCCCAAATTGGAATACGAGAAAACTCTACCTGGTTCAATAAATAACACTGAATCTCTAATATTAAAGAAAAACTCCTGAATATCAGTCCTGTCAGATTCATTCGTATATTCAATTAATCCTCCTTTATGTGATAATAATTGGTGAAATGTAATTGATGACAATCCGGGTGATAATCCCTTAATTACTGTACTAATTGGCTCATGCACGCCAATATCTGCATTCTTTAGCTCTTTAAGTATTGTAAGCGCAGTAAAAGTTTTTGTAACCGAAGCAATCTGAAATATTGTCGTATCAGTCATGGGTAATTTTGTTACAGTATTAGCAAGTCCAAATCCTTTTTCAAATACAACCTGATTGTCTTTGATAATAGCTAATGCAGCTCCCGGTACATTAGTAATTTTCATTTCATCAGCAATGGCATTCTCGATACCATTAACCTGTTCTTGCGACAAAGTTTGAGCATTCAAAGAAGTTCCTGCAATGCAAAACATAGTGATAATGAGAATAATTTGTAAGTATTTCATAACTTTTGATTTTTTGGTTTTTCAGTATGCGATACAATGTGCTTGAAAATAATGCTGCTGGTACGAGATTTTATCAGGTTCCCAAGAATCCTTACTTATCACGCAGAAGGATTCGCGCGACAGCGGGAAAGTATTAATTGTTTATTTATTAATTTTAATTGCAGTTACGTATTCAACAATTTTTTGTTATAGGATTTTAAATGAAAACAGATTTCCCTATATGATTTAATTCTCTATAGCATTTTGGGGTTGTTATCCCTCATTTTCACTGCTATACCCATACCTGCAAACACCTCTCCCTTAAAAGAAAGTAGTCATCTCATGCGGGAACAGTATTCTCCAAGGCTTGTTGCGATTTGTAATCCTGATTTGTTATAAACAAAAATGATATATTAACTTATTTTCAGCTTTGCAGGGAAGTCCTTTTAGATATTGAGTTCTACATGCCTTATACCACGCATTATTCCCATTTGTCGTCAGACGTGTTAATTACTCCATTCCTTTTGGTTGAAATGAAATAGTCAGTTGCTGCACTTTTGTATCTTTCTCCAGTGTTAATGTAAAGGAAATACTGATCTCTCCATGCTGAGCCTGTATTTTATAGCTGCCTCTTAGCTGATTCTCAGGTTCAAGTTCACCAACTTCTTCAATAGGTCCAACCTTTTTTAAAATTCCTCGCACTTCTTTCATTCTTTTATCCCTTGACTTATCCAGATAAAAATTCTCCGCCAGAATTTTAGCTTCCAAATCAGTATCCCACTTCTGAATGAGTTGCGTGATTTGCTCCTGCCTTTCAAGTAATATATCAGAAACAGGAAGTTTCCGGGGTTTTATTTCTGTCGACTCAAAGAGTAATTTCAAACACTCCCGAGCTGGCATGGCAGCGGTATAAGTGAGATTGCACAAGGCCATTATTCCCACTCCGTAATCAGGAAAAAAGTAGTAAGTACTTCCAAATCCGGGCAACGCTCCTCCATGGCTAACCAGTTTAAGTCCTTTACAATTTTCTGTGATGCCCAGTCCGAAACCATAACCGGACATTGATGCACAGGGATTGCCATTAAAATCTTTTGCATTGGAATTCAAACGAGGACTTTGCGAAGTTTGCATTTCTCTTAGTGAACTCCTTTTTACAGGCCCAAACTCCTCATCGTTCCTTGGCGGCCACGCTGAAAGATGATAACTTACATATTTACTAAAATCTTCTATGCTTGTTATTAAGCCGCCCATCGAGCCATAAGATCCGTCATGAAGCATTGGTTCCAACTTCCATTCCTTGTCTTCCCAACGATATCCTAGTGCCAGTTGCTTTTCAGGAATACTGTCAAATTCCCAATATGTTTGCTCCATTCCTAAAGGTTGAAGGATATTTTGTGTAATATATTTCTGAAAAGGCATACCCGAAACACGTGTGATTATATTTCCCAGAAGTGCATATCCCGTATTACTATATTCAAATTCATACGAAGGGACATTGGAAAAAGAGATCCCTTCCCGAACAAGGTCAATCAACATCTGATCAGGTTCATCTAATTGACAGTCGCCCCACGGATTATCTTCAGGAAAACCGGCCGTCATCGTTAAGAGATTTTCAATATCGATAACAGGTGCATCTTTTGTGAGATAAACAAGATCCGCCATTTCTGGAATGTATTTACTGACAGGATCGCCCAAAGATAGTTTCCCTTCATCCCTGAATTACTACCATTTTATTTACAGGCTTTATAATTATTGTACATCTATTACATCTAGCAATATGAGAAACATTCAACTATCTCATTTATTAAACAGTACTGCATTCTTTTAATCGGCAAATTGTGTTAATCCCTTACGCAACGAACACTAAATCCGTAAGCCTTACCGTAGTAGAACCGGTGTACTTCAGTGGTACCGTAGCTCACGTGCCGACGCCAGACGGTATTACTATTGCGCTCAGTAGCACTCCACCAGTAACCGGATTCGTGAACGTAGTATACCCAACCATCGGTGTTGAGGTAACCGCGCGGAAGAGCAGAAAAACCAAAATCGTCGGTGCCGTTTCCGTTGTTATCCCAACCGCTTGTTGCTTTTAGTTTTTTGCCTTCATAAGTTCCGCGCCATCCGGTATCATCGGCTTCGCTTTGGCTCAGGCCTATTGTCATTTCCAACTGTTTCCATTCATCGTCAGTAGGCAGGTGCCATCCGGGTGGGCAGGCTGCTTTGGCAGCAGGCCAGTTGTATAATACACCGTAGGTTGAGTAAAAATCGGTTGCTTTTGCTTCGCTTACGTTGGTACCGTTGTAACCATAAACATAGTAGTGGGGTTCGGTGTACGATTCTGCCGATGGTCGGCTAACTTTTGGCAAATACACCAGGTTTTCGGCCAACCAGGTTTGGTTGCCTATTTTAACGGTTTTGTAGGTTTTATTGTCGCGGGGATCAGTATAAGTGCCTGTTTCATTGTCACCCCCCGAACCATTGCTTTTCGTTGTAAATTCGCGCACTTCACTTGGAGTATTTCCACCTCTGCCATCTTTGGCTCTAACAAACCATAAATAGTCGATTGCCGGATCCAGTTCCATCCGGGCAGAGGTATTGTAGGTGTTAAAACTTTTCCAATTATTTAGCTCACTGTCTACAACTTCCAGTGTGTATTGGATATTATCACCATCTGCATCTTCAGAAGCAGTCCAGCTAAAGGTTGGATTTAATTCCACATCAGTGGCGCTGTTAACCGGGGCAATTAACTGAGGAGCAGTAGGTGGGGTATTGGTTGTTCCGCCGGTTTTAAAACTTAAAACCTCACCTTCAGCACTACCGGCAGAAGTGTGCGCATAAGCCCGGTAATAATAAGTAGTGTTGGTTGATAGTTCAATAATTTGTCCTGAAAATGCACCTTCAATTTTCCCTACTGTTTTTCTGTTGTTTAAATCACCCGATGACATCCCCCAGAGAAATCCCATATCTAAAATATCATAACCACCGCTGTTAATAAATTCACCGTTTAGCATAGCTGATATTTCTCCTATTTCAGTGGCCGCCTTGGTCTGGACAGATATATCCAGGCCGGCAGTTTTAAGCTGCTTAACCTCTTCACTTTTAGCTTCTCCAAAGTTATTTGCCGCAAATGCACGGTAATAGTAACTGGTTCCGGGTTGCAATTCTCTGATTCGATGGTTAAACTGTCCTACTCCATTGGTTGAAACCTTTATCCGGGTATCCAGGTTATTTTCATCTGTTCCCCAATAGAACCCACGTTCTGTAATAGCCGAACCACCTTGAGATTCAACCACACCGTTTAGTGTTGCATTATTGGGTTTAATATCTGTAGCTGCCTCAGCTTTCACTACGGGGATTGTTAGTTCGGGAGTGGTGAATTGAACTACATTGGAGCAGGTTTTATTGGTATTGGTGTTCACAACCACCACGTAATAGGTTCCCCTTTCCACCTCTTTGATGTTCATTTTAGTATCAGGAGATTCTGTTGTGTTACCAATGGTCAGGCTGTACTTATAGTCGCCTGAAAGGTCAGGGGTCGTATAAAAACGGTAGGCCAGGCCATCGCGCTCAATACCCTTTAGAACGAAATAAGATTGCAGGCGTACATAATCGTAAGTAATTTCCGTGACAGGCTTTATCTTAAGAACCGGGTAACGGGTTAAGGCTACTCGTCCTTCGATATTTCCGATCTCTTCCAACTTTGAAAACGCCTTCACAAAGTCGCCATTATACCCACTAAATTCGTAACGTAGTGTTCTATGGTTTTGATTATCTCCTTTAATTTGCCACTCCAAATCCACATAATATTCTGAGGATTCGTCAAACTTCACATCATCGAAAACCGTATGGATGTAATTTCCTGCAAAGTAAGATGAATAGGAGCGTTGATTAAAGATATTGTCATCGTTGCTTTCAAAAGCATAATTAATTTCTTGCACCAACTCCCCATCTTCAAAAATCTCTACAGTATTGGGATCATCGTCAGATTTAGAAACGTAAAAATTTCGTTCCCTGATCACCTGATCCTTCCAGAAGGAGACATTCTTCTTTAATCTCAATTTAAAATATGCCTCAGTTTGTGGCATTTTAATCAGGTCGAAGGCAGAAGTACCAGTGATTTCGGTTTTTAAAGGGATTTCACTGATTCTTTTTGAAGGGCCACTTATCCAGCTGTAGTCTCCAAAGATCCATCTATTCCCATTAATGGGTTTTGCAATTAGCTGAGTAACCACCAGAGAATTCTTGTAGCGTTGAAGTTGAAACTGGCACTTTATGCCTTTATCGCTTGCTCCATATGCTGAAAAGTGATTGGTTTCGGCAATAATGCGATTGTTGGTCCGGTCAATCTCTTTTATGGGAATATCTACCCTTGTACTATTTAGAATATCGTAATAGTAAACGCTGGCATTATCAATATCTATTTCGGGAGCAACAGGCAGACCAATCTCAACCGGTTCTTCGAAGGTTATTCCGTGCGGCTCAAAATTTAATTTTATGGAGGTTGAGTCACCTGTAATTTTCAAATCATTTGTCACATCTTGTATCGAAATGGCTGCAGATCGATTTAAAGCCCCTTGCGGCACTTCAACATAAGCTCCGTATATAGGAGAATTTTTATCAGTTATTTCAAAACGGCCCCCTTCTTTATTAATGGTTATTTCCTGGGGTTGCCTGTCATCATCTTTACCGCACTGTGTTAATAAAAGGATTAGGATTGTTAAGGTAATAAGAGTTGTAAGAGTTTTTTTCATGCAGCTGTTGTTTACTGAATAGTTTTTATTTAACAATAATAAGTATTTTTATCCAATTCGTAAAAATTCTTAAAGGTAGATTTTTGGTTTTATCGAGGGCGACGATGAACGTAAACATTTATAAACCTGTGACAGATGCTGCAATCTGAATTCTTGCTAGCAATTACAACCATTCGCTGAATTTATCGGATATTCAGTTGAATGGTATTGCTATTCTGCCTTCAGGTTGTTCCGTTGTGCATTTCCTTTTGCATTGCAGGACAGGTTCCCGGGTTCTGTAATTAAGCCCGGAGAAAGGGGATCAGTATAAAATTAGGGTTATAAAGGATCGACATGAAAATAGGAGGACATCTAATAATTTGATAAAATTCTCCAATATACGAGGCTGCTTTTTATCTTCGCCTTCCATTTTAATTACAGAATGCAATGGACTTTTTTGCCGATTCTATGCTTCACGGCATATTATGAGTAGTGATTGCTGGCATCTTTCCTGCCAAACCGTTGGGCAGTTTGAGCGGGCTACAAACTTTTATATTTAGCTCAGTTAGTTGTTACAATGCGTTTTTTATTTTAGTTTATAATTTATGCTAATTATTCCTCCGTATGATATTGAACTTGATTCTATCCTGTCCTCGTCGATTGCGTTAAATCCAATTCTAAAATATGGTTCTAAGCTTAAAAATATCTTGTTTGAAAAGTGATAGTCAAAAGCCAAATTTACTTGAGAAGAAATTAAAAATTTGTTTAAGTCTTGATTTAAAAATTCTGATTCTCTTTCCGAATTATTCTCAAAGACTGAAGTTTCATTATCGCTGATAAGAAATTCACTGACCAGTCCTAATGATGGTGAAATTTTAAATTTTTCTCCATTGTATAAATTGTATCCGATAAAGAGAGGTACTCCAATGTAGTCTAATTTAATGGTTGTTTCTCTTGGAATAGCAGGGTCTCCTGACTCCATGATATTAAAATCATAGTTTAGTCTATATCCTCTTTTTGAATATTGGATTGCTCCTTTTGCAAAATGTCTGTCTGCAAAATTGTATTTACCATTTAGTCCTAAACTATATGCGGAGTTAATATCATACTCGTGGTTAAAACCAGTAATTGGTTTGAAATCATAGTCAAACTTGTCGAAAGAACTTAAAATGCCAATTGAGAATTTGTTTTCTTGTCCAAACGATAAATTTGAAAGTAGTAGAAAGGTTGATATTATAATTAATTTTCTCATTATTCTGGATTTTTAAACAGTCTGACGGCTTGGATATGTGGAGTGCGGGACTTTGAAATGCTTCGCTGTCAGAGCCAATTCGTTTATTCATATTTCTGTTTTTATAGCCAAATCGTTAAAGACGAATTGGCGGTATTGATACGAAGAACTGTGGTTGAATTACCCCTAGTGCACCACATTACATAAGCATTTGTTACCCACCCGTATTTTAAATCAACGGACTTAAGATAATTATCAGGGAGTGATACTTCCAATATTCAATTTAGTTAGAGATATCACAAATTAATTAATCTCTTTTTCTTCAACTGTAACATTTACGATAACATCGGGATACCCCATTCCTGGCAATATATCAGTTATTGTGAACTCATCAGAATTAAATGTGTTTCCTTCAAAATCGCAAATATCATCTAACTGCCCTTCATTCAGTACGTTGAAAAAGCTATAATTATTAGTGTCAAATGCAACATAAAAACCATAGAGTGGATCACCAATACTTTTATATGCACAAAAGCAAGCCGCATTAGCAAAACAGATATCTAAATAAACATCTAATTCTTTATTTATTGAACTTTCGGAAAGTGTATAAAAAATTGCAAATCTTCCTCCATTCGTTTCAACAATTAAATTTTTATTCCATGGCGGCGGATTACGAATCCATTTTTTGTTTGAAAGATTATCCATTCCCAGACAGAATTCTTGTTCTCCATTATCTGTTGCAAAACTATTCATTCGAACAACATTATTTTCATTAGCAGGCCTTTGGTCAACAAGTTGACGGGTATCAAGTGTAACCCATTTAAATTGTCCTGATGCCGGGTCTTTTAACATCAAGTCCCAAACTTTTGCGCCAGGCACACCACCGTCTTGAGCAACTTGACGGATAATATGTCTTTCTCCTTTAAACAACACCGTGATGTCTAAATATTTTATTTTTACATTTACCGTATTTAAGTCTCCAAAACTATGAATTACCTTTTGTTCTGAATCAATTAATTTTTGTAATTCTGATAGGTCAAATTCAATTTCTCTGTCCTCAAACAATACTAATTCACCACCGCTATTTGCCATTAACCATATTTTTTCAAGTACGCCTTGAACTCCAACTACTTTTAAATTAAGACCGGCATGCTCTTTTGACCATATTATGTCTTCTTCATTTTCAGTGATTTTTGCTGATTTTAAATTGTTTTCTTCTATGGATGACGATAAAGTATAAACAGAAACATTATCTAATACATATGTTTTCTCATCTTCATCATCTGAGCAAGCATTCAAAAATGTTCCTATTAATATAATTGTTGATAAGAGTAAAAGAAAATGGATTTTTGTTTTCATAATACAATTGTTATTGATTTATAAATTATTACTTGGTTTTTTTATTATACTTTCAATTTGTTTTACATATTCAAAATCATTACTTCTAAAATTTGATAAATGATATACACCATTTCAATATGGGTAACGATTGTTAGTCGAATAGGCAAATGGAGTTTCACCCTAAGCCTCTCACAGAACCGTACGTAACAGTCTCCCGTCATACGGCTCTTCTAACACCTGTTTCAAAGATATGCTAATCCTCCGAAAAGTTGGCAAAATGAAACAAATATTAGCTAACCCCTTTGCTCCATTCCCATTACAGGAACTTCATCACTACTTCGAGCTAGTCCGCCCCAGTACGCTGCATTGCTATTCGGCCTCCAGGGTGTGCCTGTTGTACCTTCCCAATGCTGGTGCGCGATTTTATCGCCCTAAGAAGAACTTACTTATCACGCGAATGGATTCGCGCGATAGCGGGGCATATTTTTTACCGTTTGGCTGTTCGTTATTTGCAAGAAAAGTTTTCAATGTATCGGGCATTTTGTTTTTTTAGTACATTAAATGTAAACATTATTCAGTAAAAAAGATTCCTCACTGTAAAAAACATATTCCGCAATTGACTGGAGAATCTGCGCAGCTAAAAAACAGGTGTCCGCAGCAGCCTGGAGGCGTTCCCCGGTCCCAAAAACACGTCCGCAGCCGTTGGGAGGTTCTCCGCAGGTGTCTGTAGTGTCTCCGCAGACGAAAAAATCGCTCCGCAATTACTAATTGCCAGTCTGCCAACCAGCGGACGAACATACTGTTGCAGCGGAAAGCTTTATTTATACAAATGTCTATTTTTCATGGTTAATAACGGGTATTTTCAACTTAAAAAACCGGGACAGACTCTCCTCTGCCCCGGTAAAACCATCTACTAAACGGCCTTTAACTATCACTATCGGTGTTGTTACCCGATTTATTCTTTTTGTTTTTATATTTATTACGGTAGCCTTTCAGGCGGGCTTCGTTTTTCCAGAATACATAACGGCCACAGTTTTTTACCTCGTTGGCGGCTTGTTGCATATAGGTGTAGGCACGGTCGCGGGTAATTTTCACGGCATTGTCTACTTCTTTTTCGCCATTGGCGCGAGCCAGTATTACGGCCAGTTCATCGGCCCAGGCAGAGGCAGTTCCAAGTAAAGTAACATCGAAATTAATTAGTTGCAACGGCTCCGGGTTCTTCTCGCCCAGAGCAGACAAATCGCTCAGGTCCTGTATCATATCGGCATCTCCATAACCCTCGGCAATGGCAGTTACACGACCCAAAAGTTGTTCGTTGTTACGAAATGCATAACGATAGTCGTGCAACAACCTATCGCGCAGTTCGTAGGCAGCAGGCGAACGCTCTTGCCACTCTTTCTGGGCATCCTGCGGCGTATAGCGCTCGCGTTCCCATAATGACTGTGCTACCCGGCAGGCCCCGTTGCGTATCGGCAGTGCATCGATGGTTTCTTCGGGTAAACCCGCTCCCATCAACTCTGTCTTATCGTCGAGGCTCCAGTAATAAAGGTTCTCGTTTTCCTGCAATGCCGCATCAACCGGCATATCAGGGACTTTTACTTCCTCATCGGGAATTGCCATAAATGCATCGTAACATGCATCGTAATCTTGTTTGTCGGACATAACTATTTGAATTTTATCGTGTCGGGGACACGAGGTTATACATAAACTATAGTCAAGTTATGCCTTATATTAAACATATGCACAATTGAGGCTTATGTTCTTTAACAATCTGGTATTGATCACACTGCCGGTGCGCGATTTTATCGCGTTCCTAAGAAAAACTTACTTATCTTGCAAGGATTAGCATGACAATGAGGAACTACTGTTTTTATTCAGTCGTCACACTATCCTGAAGTTGAATCAATTTAACAATTTCCCCAACAATTAATTCCCGATTTGAAAACATCATATTATGACCGCTTTCTTCAGCAATTATCCGGGTTCCATTGCTCGATGAGTTTTTAATATCTTCATGCAGTTCATCCAGGTGAACTAACATTTTCTTTCTTAATTCCTCATCATCTATTCTATCGTCGAACCGCGACTCCAGCCCTGCAGAAATAACAACCAATGGAATATCTTTAAAAGAACTTTGTGCTGATTTGCTACCTGTTTCATCCATAAGATATACAAATTCATCGTATATCGCTCCACTCTTCACGCTATAACAAAGCTGCCAATCTTTTGAAGCCAGGCGTACAATTCCCACATTGCTCGCAAAATTAACCAACCATTTTGGAGGTATAACAGGTATCTTAAAATATCTTTTTATTTCATCAGGTGCACTATAAAGCTGGTCCGGATGGGAAGGATCGATAAGTAAAATTCCCTTAATATACTTGTCGTGTTTTTGGGCAAAAGGTCTTAGATAAATTCCAGCAGCAGAGTGCCCAACTAAAACATATGGTTTTTCAAATCCTCCCTTTTGTAAAAGCATACTTAAATCGGTGCTTATATTTTCAGCATTTATTGCTTCGTCTCCTCTTTCGCTATACAACATACCTGCCCTGTCATAAATAACTGTTGTTGCATACTTCTGAATTTCCTGTACAACCCCGGATGATCCCCAAACCATATGCCCTGATTGAGCTCCCGATTCGAACACAACTGTTGGCTTTCCTTCCCCTCCTTTCCGATAGTATAATTTATGACCTCCTACATCAATAAAACTCCCGTATTTTTTAAACTCGTTATAATTCTTTTCGGCCTTTTTACGACCAATCTGTTCATAAATAAAACCCGAAAGTAATGCGATGATTATTAGTGCCAGAATCCCTTGTCCAATTCTTTTAAGCGCTTTTTTTATTTTCATGTGGTTTCGATTAATGTAATGGTTAACTTATCTGCATTGTTATCAAATGATGTTATTTCGATTAAATCATTTTCAAAAGAATATGTTGAATTATACAATTGCAAAGGAACGAGTTTCCCTAATTCAAACTTTATTTGCGGAGGCATATGCACAGATCTTTGGTTTATAGCATTTTAAAGTTATTGCTTAATCATCGCATTTCAAAATTATCGTTGCACGATATAAGTGAGCGATTTTATATCCTTACTAAAAATAGCTTACTTATCACGCCAAAGAATTCTCACAACTGCGTGAAAGCTATCGTTTGCTGTCTCAGTGACAGATTGCAGGATAAAAAAAACCTGGAAGGTCTAAAATTCCAACCAACATCAAAACGGCCGAATCGTCAAACGATAATTTTTAACCTCCGGCCTCACCCTGTATTTTTGCAACTGACGAATAGCAGTTCCACCCACTCCCGACACTTCGTAATCTACATTCAGAATAGTATTGGGAGCATCTTCCAACTGGTAAGTGTACATGGCCCTCGATAAATTATCGGTGGTGTATTTATGCAGGCTGAAATTCAGCAATTCGTCACCTTTAATCATTAATACTTTTCCCTCATCATTCTGCACCTTCAGCCAGCGCACATCGCAGCGGTTTCCGTAGTCCTGCGGCATAATGTAAGGAACATACATCGAATCGGCCGTGGAACGGTACTGCCCCACTTTTGCCCCGGTTTTGCGGTCGGGATAATTTTCGAAAGGTCCGCGGCCATACCATTCAACAATATGAAATGATTTTGGTAATTGAAACTGCAAGCCTAACTTTTGCAGCATCTCCGGCATGCGTCCGTGAGGAATTATTTCCTGTTCCAGGTCAATTGTTCCATTGGCATGAATGGTCCAGATTTCATTTCTTTCGAATGCTGAAATATTGCCGTTTGTTTTTTCAGGAAGCGGATTGGATGAATACGAAAAGGCCTTGCATTTAATTCGCAGCTGATCTTCATTCAACTGAACAACCTCCAGTTCTTCCACCTCCGAAGTCAAATCGCGCATACCCAGCGTGCGAAGTTGGTTGTCCATACTTCGTCCGTTTCCTTCTTTAAAATTCTCTTTTCCAAACATGTAACTTCCCCACGGATCGATGTCGTTGGCAATAGGCGCCCGCCAAACATTAAAAGCCGGGCCGTTTTCGAGGTATTCAGTTCCTTTAAATTTCAGAGAAATAAACTCGCCCGTTCTTTTATCCAAAACATACGAAAACTCGTCGCCCGAAACTGTCAATTGTGCTTCTGTTTCTGTAGCTGTTACCGGATGATTGTTATCCTGTTCCTGAACAAAAAACAAATCGCTTGGTACTTTAAATTGTTCCCAGGCCACCTCGTGTGCCTTTTCAGCCCAATTCAAATCTTCTCTCAAAACAAATGAAACTTCCATCAAACATTCACTTTCCGAATTGATACGCTCGCGGCGGTAATCAATTTCAACTTCGCCTGATTCTCCGGCCGGAATATCGCATTCGAAAAAACCTCGCTGCGAAGGTTCTCCATCTATAAAAATCTGCCATACACCACCCAGCTCTTTCAGATTTTTAAAATGATGACGATTGGTAATTTTAAACAATCCTTTCTTGATGTCGATAGCTTCTATTTTTACAGGCTGTCCCGATTTTTTTATCTGCATGATCTCCGGCTGGGGAGTTCGGTCGGGCCACACAATTCCATAGGTTCTTCCACCCAAACCAACGGCGTAAAATTCGCCACCTTTTGTATCATTTTCAAAATCGAGATGTAAAACAGCCCCATTTGCATCTGGATTGTCAAACTCTGAAAGCGGAACCGTTTTGTTGAAAAGCTTCACCTCATCAATCACCATCTTCGATAGCCGTCCCGAATATTCGCCCTGATCCTGTGTGTCTGCTTCTCTACCAATACAAAGTGGGAATGGGGTTGAACTAACGTTGCCTGAAAACGGCGTGCCGGCCACTCGCTTTTTATCAATGAACAATTGCAAACTTCTTCCATCATAAATTCCGGCAATATGGTGCCAGTTGTCGTAAAAATCAGCTCCTACACGGGCTTTGGCAGAAATTCGCTTATCGGAAAACACATAAAATTCCAGCGTATTTTCATCGGCCATCTGAATACCGTAACCGTATTTTCCTTTCGTAATAAAGGTATTAGACTGTGGAATTTTAAAGGGTTTTACCCAAAAACCAAGTGCCAGCTGATTATCATGAATATCCAGGCTCGGATCTCGATAAAACTCCACCCAGTCGTCGTGACCCGAGAATTCAAGTGCCCTTCCATGTTCTCCTTCAACAAACACGGGCCGCCCCATAATTTGCCCATCATTTTTATATTCCGAACTGTCTGGTAAAATCCAGCGCGGGGTTTTAATGCCTGGGCTCATCCAGTCCCAGATGGCACCGCCCGTTAAACGCGGGTGTTTCCAAATATATTCCCAATACTCGTCCATTCCGCCCAGTCCGTTTCCGGTGGCAGCCAGGTACTCGTCCATAAACGAGGAGCGCAAATCATTGGGAGGCAAAATTTTGCCTTCAGCCAGATTCTTATAATTGATGGGTAACCAGTAGCGCGGTCCAACCAGATCTTCAAAAGGAATGTAAAAAGTGTTGCCGCCATACATCCATGCGGGGCGACTTGGATCGATAGCTTTCCCGGTTTTAATTACCTCGTTAATATTAAAGCCGCTGCCCGATTCATTTCCGGCGCTCCACACAATTACCGACGGATGGTTGCGGTCGCGGTAAACCAATTTACGTGAACGGTCGCGGTACATTTCGGTCCATTCTTTTCGTTCAGAGAGCCATGTATTTTGATGGGCCTCGTCGCCTGTTTCATCAAAAATGTAAATTCCCAGCTCATCAGCCAGATCGAGGTATTCAGGCGAAGGAGGATAATGACAGGTGCGTACACAATTGATGTTGTGCTGTTTCATCAGAAGCAAGTCTCGTTTTAAGGTTTCAATCGGAACAGCCTGCCCGAATTCGGGATGATGCATGTGGCTGTTCACACCATTCAATTTTACAGGAACACCGTTAACAGTTAGAATTTTGTTTCTATATTCCACTTCCCTGAAACCTATCTTTTTCGAAAAAGCCTCTGTTATTTCACCTTCTTCATTTTTTAGCTGAATCAGCAAAATAAAGAGGTTCGGGAATTCAGCCGACCACTTGGGTGGATCAATCACTTCTGTTGAAAGTGTTACCGTTTCCACGGATTGAATATCCAAACCAAAACGAGCCTTTTGCACCCCATCTTTTAAAATGGACACCCCTTCCTCATTAAAAACATCCATTTCGAGGCTGCCGAAAACAGAGTCTTTCAACATTGACTGAACATCAACCGAAACCTTTAAAACCGCATCCTTATAATCGGCATCCAAATCCGTCACCACATAATAATCGTGAATGAATGTTTTAGGTTGGGCATATAATTCCACATCGCGAAAGATGCCCGAAAGCCGCCACATATCCTGGTTTTCGAGATAAGATCCATCTGAAAAACGAATTACCTCAACGGCCAGATCGTTCTCCCCATTTTTCAAAAAGGGAGTAATGTTGTATTCTGCAGGCTCGAATCCGCCCTGGTTATATCCCACTTTTTCGCCGTTCACCCAAACGTACGAAGCCGATTTCACACCCTTAAAACGGAGCATCACTTCCTTATCTTTCCATGTTTTTGGGATGGTAAACTTGCGTTTGTAACAACCAACCGGGTTATAATAATCAGGAATATTTGGAGGATCGCTTTCGAAAGACAAAGCTACGTTTCTGAATTTGGGGTGTCCAAAACCTTCCATTTGCCAGTTGGAGGGCACTTTTATTTCATCCCATTCCTCCACATCGAATTTGGGTTTCCAGAAATCTTCGGGAACCTGCTCTGGTGTTTCCACCCATTTAAATTTCCAGAGTCCGTTTAGCAACTGAAAATTGGGGCATTTTTTTGGCAAGTTCTGAATGGCAGCCTCTTTCGTTTCAAAAGGCATGTGAAAAGCGTGTGGTAGATTCTGACCCTTTTCAAAGATTGCCGGGTTTTCCCAATCGTTGGGAAGGGTTTCATTTTTCTGAGCTATGCTGCTCAAAACGATTAATAAAAAAATAAAGGGCAGTATTCGGTACATATCAGATATTTAGTCAGATTTATATTACAGGTAAAAATAATACATCAAAGCCGTTAGGCACGAATTCTTTTCGAAAAGTTGGGATTCTTTTTACCTTTTATGAAACTCCTGAAAATACGTTGTGGGAGTAAATCCCGTATGCCGTTTAAAGGTTCTGTTGAAATTCGACAAATTATTAAAACCACTCTCGTAGCAGATTTGCGACACCGACATTTTCCCCTCGATAAGCAACCGACAGGCATAACCAATGCGCATATCGTTGATGAACTCAGACAATGATTTGCCTGACTTCTCCTTAAAATAACGACAAAAAGCCGAAGGGTGCATATTCGCAACAGCCGCTACACTCTCCAGTTCTACTTTTTTTAAATACGTTGTATTAAGAAAGTGCATCACCTTGGTCATACGATCATTGGTAAAATCATGATTTCGTGACTGATACAACTCTCCTGCCAGCAGCCGGTATTCGTTTGTTTTCGCAAGATACTGCAGTAATTCCAGTGTCAGTAAGGCCCGATCGAAACCCTTCGCGCGAACCACCTTCATAATTTTCTTTCTTGTTTTTTCGGCAAACTCAGCAGAAAACCGGATTCCCCTGCCAGATCGTTCAAGAAGATCACGGATTAAATGAAACTCGGGATATTCAGAAATGGCCTCTTTAAAAAATTCATTAGAAAACTGTATGACGATATATTTAATTTTCTTCCTGTTTCCTTCACTCCGATATGATGAGTCGCTTTTCCAAAAGTGCGGAAGATTGGTCCCCATTAAAGCCAAATCGCCAGAATGAAAAGACTCAATATTATCAGCAACATAACTTGTTCCAAAGCCTTCAATAACATAAAGCAATTCATATTCAGAATGAAAATGCCATGGATAAGTAAAATGTGGTTTTTCCTGCACTTTAACTTTTACACTCGACCTCCCGGGGAAATCGATATGTTCGTGCATTATCTTCATACATCAGAATTTACAGATATCTTTAGACGAGGTAAGGTAGGAAAATGTCAATAAAATACAAAGTATTGCAAACTAAATACTACCAACATATTGACTATGCTCTTAAATTTGTAACAAAAACCAATAAAATGACTAATGAACAATGGCAACTGTTTTTAAAAACAGTAAATGGGGAACCTGTTGAGAAACCGCTAACCGGGTTTATAATCGACAGTCCGTGGATTCCGGGATGGGCCGGTATCTCCACTCTTCAATATTACTCTTCTGAAGAAATCTGGTTCGAAGCCAACAAAAAAGCAATAGAAACTTTTCCTGAAATAATTTTCTTACCGGGATTCTGGTCTGAATTTGGAATGTGCTCAGAGCCTTCGGCTTTTGGAGCCAAAATGGTTTGGAACGAATACAACCTGCCTCATGCAGATAAGGTGATCAGCGATATTTCGCAAGCCGCCACATTAAAAGTCCCCAATCCTAAAACCGACGGACTATTACCATTTATCATACAACGGCTACTGAATTACCAAAAGCCGATAAATGACATGGGCCACGAAATTAAGTTTGCGGTGGCTCGCGGCCCCTTAAATATCGCATCTTTTTTAATGGGAACCACTGAACTGATGATGGGTTTTATGATGGATCCTGAAAATAGCCATAAACTATTGGAAACGATCACAAAATTCACCATAGACTGGATTCAGTATCAAAAGGAAATGTTCCCTTCTATTGAAGGAGTTCTTTTACTAGACGATATTGTTGGTTTTATTGGAGACGACGAGTGCAAAGAGTTTGCTGTTCCATACATAAAACGAATTTTCAGTTCCATTGATTCGAAGGTGAATTTCTTCCACAACGACGCACAGGGATTAATTTCAACTCCCTATTTAAAGGAAATGGGGGTAAATTTATTTAACTTTAGCTTCGAACATAGTATGAAAGAAATTCGCGAACTGGCCGGTCCGGAGGTCGCATTAATCGGCAACCTGCCACCTCGCGATGTAATGGCTGCCGCGACACCGGAACAGGTTCGTTCACTAACAAAAAAAATGGTGAAAGAATTTGGCGACGCAAGCAGGGTAATCTGGTCGTGTGGAGGAGGGATGCCTCAGGATGTAAGTACTGAAAACATTATTGCGTTTAAAGAAACTATCGACGAGATTGTTCCTAAACTTTAAACCGAATAAAAACCTGAATCAACAATATGAAGTACATCCTTCTAATTTCAATCATTTTATGTGTGCAATCCATTTTTGCACAGGAACTGGCAAAGTTTACGCTTGGCTTTGATGAGGACAGGATAAACGCAACAGTATCGGTTTCACTCAACGACATCAATTATAATACAGATAAAAGCGAGCTTGTTTTATATGAAATGACTCCTCAGGGAGAAAAAAATATACCATGCCAACTGGAAGCCGGATATACGGCAAAGCTTTGGTTTTTATTGCAAGGTGAAACAAAAAAAGGAACAGAACGAGAGTTTATCCTGAAAGCTGAAGAGAAGAAAACCGTTTCAGCTCCGGATATTACACTTCAGAAAGACAACGAAGATTTGTGCGTTACGGCAGGAGATAACCCGATTTTAAAATACCGTTATGCGGTAACCTTACCTCCCAAAGAAGCCAATCCATTATTTAAACGTTCAGGGTATATTCATCCCTTGTATACGCCGGGTGGAAAGGTTCTTACCCGAATTCAGGCACCCGACCACTACCACCATTACGGAATATGGGGGCCGTGGACCAAAACCCACATTGATGGACGTGAAGTTGATTTCTGGAACCTGATGAAAGGTCAGGGAACGGTAAAATTTGCGGGATTCTTATCGGAAGCAGAAGGTGCTGTGTTTACTGGTTTTAAAGCCTTGCAACAACACATCGATTTTGGCGCTGCCGGAGAAGATCAGATTGCCATGAATGAGATTCTGGATGTTCGGGTTTGGAACATGGAAGAAGGAGTCTGGATTATAGATTATACTACTTCGTTGAACAGTCCACTAAAAAACGGGATCATGCTCGATGCGTATCGTTACGGAGGTGGAATTGGATGGCGTGCTACAGAAACCTGGCACAAAGACAACTGTACTGTTCTTACATCGGACGGAAAAACCAGGGTTGACGCCGATGGTTCGTATGCCCGCTGGTGTTTGGTTGAAGGAGAATCGGATGTAAAAGAAGGCCGCTCCGGAATTTTATTTCTCAGCCACCCGTCGAACCGGATGCACCCTGAACCCATGCGCGTTTGGCCTCTCGATTCAAACGGCGGAAGGGGTGACATGTATTTCGAATTTGTCCCCATACGTCACGACGACTGGAAACTGGAACCAAAACAGAATTACACACTCAAGTACAGAATGATTGTGTTCGATGGCAAACTGGATGCTGAAAAAGCTGAAAAATATTGGAACAGCTTTGCAAGAAATCCTGTAATCAAACAGATTGAAATAAATTAATCGCTACAGATTCACAAATAATAAATTCATAAACCAATAAAACTATATTACGATGAGAAGAAGAAATTTTATTAAAAATGCAGGAGCTGCCACAGCAGGAGCTATGGTAATTCCAACCATTGTACCATCGTCTGTTTTTGGAGCAAGCGCTCCGAGTAACAAAATTAATATCGGCCAAATTGGATGTGGCCGTATTGCCCGTGGCCACGATATGGCTGAAACCCTAAAATACGATACCGCCCGTTTTGTTGCCGTTTCCGACCTCGACAGCAACCGTATGACGGATGGTAAAAAATTGGTGGAAGATTATTACAAGCAAAAAACAGGAAGTTCTAATCCTGTTGATGTAAAAATGTATGGTGACTACAAAGATATGCTTGCCGATAAAGACATTGATGCTGTAATTATAAGTACACCGGACCACTGGCACTCTCAACCTGCCATTGAAGCAGCTTTAGCCGGGAAAGATATTTACCTGCAAAAACCGACATCTCTTACTATATCGGAAGGCCGCATATTAAGCGATATTATAAACCGAACCGGAGTAGTTCTCCAAATGGGAACCCAGCAGCGTTCATCTGCGCAGTTCCGCAGGGCAGCAGAATTGGTTCGTAATGGAAGAATAGGAAAAGTACATACCGTAAAAATTGGCTTGCCGGGCGACCCGTCAGGACCAGTATTCGAAACCGGACCTGTTCCTTCCAGCCTTAATTTTGATATGTGGTTGGGATCAACTCCTGAAGTGGAGTACAAAGAAAACCTGGTACACCCTCAGCAAGGCTATGGCAGACCCGGATGGTTACGTCACGAAAATTACGGAGCAGGAATGATAACCGGATGGGGCCAACACCATTACGACAGTGCTGCATGGGGAATGGACACCGAATACACCGGACCAATTTCCATTGAGGCTGTAGCTCAGTTCCCAAAATCGGGCGACTGGAATGTTCATGGCGATTTTATGGTAAAACATGAATACGAAAACGGGATAACTGTTTTTACAAGTGGTGGTTTTCCAAATGGTATTCGTTACGAAGGAGAAGACGGATGGATTTTTGTAACCCGCGGTGCATATCGTGCCACTGCTTCCGACCCAATTCCTGAAGGATCGACAAAAGCACTGGATGCCAGCAGCGAAGATATTTTGCGTTCTCAAATTGGCGAGAATGAAATTAAACTTTACGTAAGTGAAGAACAACATGGTAACTGGCTGGACTGCATCAAATCGCGCAAAAAGCCAATTTCTCCGGCAGAAATGGGTCATCGCGCCTGTTCGGTTTGTCTGTTGAGCCACATTGCCATGAAAATCCCCGGAGTTCTGGAATGGGATCCTGCAACTGAACGTTTTAAAGATAACGATCTGGCCAATTCGATGTTGAGCCGTCCGCAGCGTTATCCATATGGAACCGACTATATAAAAAGATAACGCATACATTTCTGATTATCAGGATTTAAAATAAAATAAATTTACCACAGGCTTATGCCTGTGGTAAATACACCCATATTGCATATCTTTAACCTTTCAAAAATTCATAAAAATGACTAAACCAATATTTACTTTCATTTTGTTTATTGCAATTTTTAGTGCTAATGCACAGGTAAAAGAAATTGAATGCACCAAAGAATGGGTACAAAAAATTGAACAACTTGCACCGAACAAACCGGAAGTAAAACCGCAAAAGGCACGCAAAATATTAGTCTTCGACAGGTTCACCGGATACAACCATTGGGTAACTCCTCACACCAGCCAGGTAATAAAAGTGCTGGGTGATAAATCAGGCGCCTACGAAACTGTAATAACAAAAGACGTTTATTGCCTGGAAACGAAGAATCTCAAGAAATACGATATGATCGTTCTCAATAATAACTGTTCTGTTGGCCCTCGCCGCGATCTTATTCTCGATATTCTTGATGAAGACAAAAGCCTGAGTGAAGAACAAAAAAAGAAAAAAGCTGCTGAACTGGAGAAAAATCTGATTAACTACGTAAAAAAAGGTGGAGGTTTAATGGTTGTTCACGGAGCCATTGTTATGCAAAACAACTCCATGCCTTTTAGCGAAATGTGTGGCGGCAGTTTCGATTATCACCCACGTCAACAGGAAATAACAGTACAGATGGTTGAGCCAAATCATCCACTGGTAAAAGCTTTTGAAGGTAAACCTTTTGTACACGTTGATGAACCGTATTTGTTTAACAAAGCCTACGAAAAGAAAAATTTCAGGCCATTACTTTATATGGACACCGACAAACTTACCGGCAAAAAAACTCCGATAGAAGAAAATATCCGGTACGTTTCGTGGATTAAAAAACACGGTAAAGGCCGGGTATTTTATGTGTCTCCTTCTCACAATGCTCAAAGCTTTGAGGATGTTCGGATGCTTAAATTTTTCCTCGACGGCGCTCAATATGCCATCGGCGATTTAAAATGCGACGACTCTCCAATTCCGTCAAATTAAGACCAACCTAAAATAAACCAATGTGCAAAGGTGAATAATATTGGTTATTCACTCATCTATAATTGCAACCATATTTACATTATATGCTATTGGACACATGCAAAAAAACTATTCAAAATTGCAAATAGAATACTAGCACTCATACATTTTCAATCGTATCTTTGGGTTACTGCCTGAAAACGTTTACACTCTATAGATATAAAACAGAGAAGAAAAAAGGAGAAATGCTGCCACATCTCTCCCCCATATTTTTTGCTTAATCAAACGTGATTTAACTAAACATTACTAAATTATGGAAAAAGACAACAAATTTCAGAACCTCCTGGGTTTCATTTGCTTTTCTTAACGTAACGATTACATAAAACACCCCTGGGATTTGCGTATACGAAGAGTCTAATTTTCTCACTATAATTTAATTAAACTTAAACTTAATTCTTATGCGAAAACTGCTATTATTTTTTGCTGTGTTTATTATTGCGCTCAGTAGTGCAATGGCACAAAGATCTGTTAACGGTAAGGTAACAGATGAAACAGGCGAGCCTCTTCCGGGAGTATCGGTTTTTGTCAAAGGAACAACAATTGGTACTGTAACCGGTGTTGAAGGTGATTATTCGCTAGGTGGAATTCCAGAGCAAGGCACTTTGGTTTTCTCATACATTGGAATGATTACCCAGGAAATTTCAATTACTAATCAAAGTTCGATTAATGTAACGCTTCTACCTGATGCGATTGGTTTGGAGGAAGTAATTGCAATTGGTTACGGTACCGAACAGAGGGGAAGTATTACCGGAGCAATTACATCTGTTACAGCCGACGACATTCAGGAATTACCTGTTATTGATGTTGGCAATGCCCTTCAGGGGAGGGCTTCAGGTGTAGTATCAATGTCTTCGGGAACACGTCCCGGTGATGGAGTTACTATTCGTGTTCGCGGAAGACGTTCGTTAACTGCTGCTAACGATCCGCTTTTTGTTGTTGATGGAATTCCTTATGAGGGAAATATAAACGACATCAACCCCCGAGACATTAAATCAATGGAAGTTTTAAAAGATGCTTCTGCAACTGCCATTTATGGTTCGAGAGGAGCCAATGGTGTGATACTTGTTACTACTACCCGTGGTGGCGATATGCCAACAACCGTATCGTACAATGGTTATTATGGTGTAACTACACCAACCGGCACACCCGATATGATGACAGGACCAGAGTATTACCAACTAAAAATTGATGGTGGCCGTGCAATTACCGATGCCGAACAGGCAGCTTTTGATGCCGGAGTTTCTACCGACTGGGTCGACTTAATTATAGCAAATGGTGCTCAGCAGAGTCACCAGCTTGGAGTTAGAGGAGGAAATGCCAAAACTGCATTTGCCGTTTCTGTCAACTACTTTAAGGAGCATGGAGTTATTGAAACTCAGGATTTCGATCGTAAAACATTCAGAGTGAACCTTGATCATCAAATCAACGATTTTATTAAAATTGGTACATCCACTCAGTTATCAGATCAAACACAAAACCGGGGGACAAACGGCTATTACGATGCCCTGGTTGCCTCACCGCTTGCCGAACCATATGATGCAGAAGGAAATATGGTATATCAACCGGCCTCCGACCCGTTACGCTGGAATCCATTAGCCGATTATGTTGATGGAGCAGTTGTTGATGAACGTAACCGACTGAGGGTTTTCAGCAATATTTTTACTGAAATAGATTTCACAAAAGAGCTGAAATACAGAATGAACTATGGTATCGATTATCAAAAAGCCCGTGAAGGATTATTCCAGGGACGCTTATCTTCTCCCCGCCAATACAGTGATCCTCGTGCAAGAAAAATACATAATTCGAATTACGTGATGACTTTCGAAAACATTTTCACATTCGACAAGGAAATCAATGAAAACCATAGAATCAATGCCACTGGCTTATTCAGCGTACAGGAATCAACATACGAACAAACATTAATTGATGTTGAAGGCCTTCCTTACGAACACCAGTTATTTCATAACCTTACAACTGCTGAAACAATTCTAGAATACGATTCCGATTTAAAAGAATGGGGAATTATGTCATTTATGGGTCGTATAAACTACAGCTTTAAAGACAAATACCTGTTTACAGTTACGGGGCGTTATGATGGTTCATCGCGCCTGTCGGAAGGCAAAAAGTGGGGCTTCTTCCCTTCTGCAGCAGCGATGTGGAAAATTAGCAGTGAGGAATTCATGCAAGATCAAAATCTTTTGTCAGATTTGCGATTACGTGCCAGCTACGGAGTAACCGGGAATACAGGTATTGATCCTTACCAAACCCGCGGAGGATTATCTCGTACAACTTACTCTTTCGCCGGTTCGTCGGGATTTGGTTACCGTCCTGCAGATATCGCCAATCCTGACCTCAAGTGGGAATCTTCAGCAACATTCAATATTGGTGTTGATTTTGGAATTGGACAGGCAATTGCCGGAACGGTTGAATTATATCAAACAAACACAACGAACCTGCTGCTAGAAAGGAAACTTCCCATTACTTCTGGTTTCGATAACGTAATGACCAATGTAGGTGAGACACAAAACCAGGGATGGGAAATCTCGCTTAATGCACGTATTATCGACAATAAAGATTTTACTTGGTCTACCGATCTTAACCTTTTCGGAAATAAAGAAAAGATAATTGATCTATACGGCGACAAAACTGACGACGTGGGTAACGAGTGGTTTATTGGGGAACCATTAACCGTGTGGTACGACTATAAAAAGATAGGAATCTGGCAACTGGGCGAAGAAGCAGAAGCTGCCGAATACCAGGTAACACCTGGTGTTATTAAAGTTGAAGATGTTAACGGTGATAAAAAAATCAATCAGGATGACCGCCAGATTTTAGGAACAAATATTCCGAAACTAACACTGGGATTAGGCTCAAGGATGAAATACAAGGATTTTGAATTCTCATTCCTGCTGTTTGGAGTATTCGGACAAACGATTTATAACGAATTTGAAGATAATCTAACCACGCTTCAGGGACGTTACAACAACCCATCGGTAGATTACTGGACACCTGATAATCCTACCAATGACCACCCAATGGCTGACGGTTCAAGAGAAAGACCTTTATATAACTCAACCCGTGCTTATCAAAAAGGTGATTTCTTAAAAGTTAAGAACATGCAACTGGCTTATAACTTACCTAAAAATACCTTATCCAAAGTTGGTATTAAAGCGCTGAAAGTGTACATAAATGCCGATACTCCTTTTACGTTCTCGAAAGTAACAAAAGATGGTTTGGATCCGGAAGGTTATGACGGAACATTAAGGGCAGAAACGCCTACAACAAAAATGTTCTCATTAGGAGTGAATATTGATTTTTAGAAACCTTAAACGATCATAAAAATGAAAAAATTAAAATATCTAATATTATTATTCGCATTTACAGTTTGCTTTATGTCGTGCGATACGCTGGACGAAGAAATTGTATCAGGCGTTACATCTGAATACCTGAATACAGTTGATGGTTTAGACGCAGGTGTAAATGCAGCTTACTCTTTCCTAAGAACCTATTATGCACAGGAAGAAGGCAATAAGTTTTCTGTTTTTGGAACCGACGAGTATACACATGGCGGCCATGGCGGCGACTGGGACATTGATAAATATGGTGCAGGCCTTAATGCTGAAAATGGAATAATATGGCATGTTTGGTCAAATTTTTATCAGGCAATTAATACCTGCAATGCCGTTGTTGAAAGAGCCACAGCCTCTGAAGAACTCACCGAAGCAGAAAAAAATCCAAAAATAGCGGAAGCACGCTTTTTAAGGGCACACTACTATTTTATTCTCGTTCAAAGTTTTGGCGATGTTCCACTTACTCTGGAAGAAACTCAGGGAGTAGAAACAGAATCTACAAGAACTCCGGCATCAGAAGTATACAATGCAATAATTGCTGATCTTGAGTTTGCCGTAGCCAATTTACCAACCACAGCAAGCGAATTCGGCCGTGCGACCCAGGCTGCAGCCAAACATATGCTTGGTCTCGTCCACCTGACAAATGGCAACAGTAGTGCAGCAATAACTCTTTTCAATTCTGTTATAAACGATTACGGTTTATCGCTTGACGCTGATCCGCTAGCACGCTACAATCACGACAATGAGCAACATCCTGAAATCCTGTGGTCAGTACAATACGATGAAGATCCTATTTTAACACCAACAGGAAACCGTTCTCACCTGCACTTTCGCCCATGGTATGAAGTTTATGCATCAGGTTTGATACGCGCCCTCGGGCATGGTTATGGCCGTCCGTGGATTCGCTATCGTCCTACAGCGTGGTTGTTAAATAACTATCGTGTTAACGACAGTTACGATGTAGACTCACGCTTTAACGAAGGATATCAGCAGGTATGGTATTACAATACCACCGACGATGCTTTACCTGAAGGAGCTGCGGTAGGAGATACTGCCATTTATCTTACGGGCGATGACCTTACTGAAGCTGACGTAGCTGCCATTGAAGCTCGTTTACCAGGTGTTATTGCAGGAAAAAATCTGTACAGCTGGCATCCTAATGCCAAAGGTAAAGCCTGGTCGTGGTACACCACTGACGGTACAGATAATAATAGTATCAACATATTTCCAACTCCCTGGAAACAGGAGGACAACAAGCGACCGTCAGTTAACTATGCCGAAGGATCACGTGATTTGATTGTTTATTGTCTATCAGAAACCTACTTGTTAATAGCAGAAGCTTTGGTCAATAACAATAAGGCCAACGAAGCAGTGCCATATATTAATGCTGTACGCCAAAGAGCAGCTTATCCGGGAAAAGAAAGTGAAATGCTGATTACAGCTGATGATGTTACCATCGACTTTATCCTTGACGAACGTTCGCGTGAGTTTAACGGTGAACAAAAACGTTGGTTCGACCTAAAACGAACGGGAAAATTAATTGAGCGTTATAAAAAATACAATCCCGAAGGACAAACAAATGATTACATCAAATCATACCATTTATTACGGCCAATACCTGCAAATCAATTAACTCGTATTACCAACGAAATGAATCAGAACGATGGATATTAAATTTCCAATATAGTTAGTTGGTAGTTTGGTTAGAACGAAAGCGCTGCTCCTTATGGGGCAGCGCTATTAATTCCAGTTTGACAAGTAAATCATTAAAAAATTATTCTACCGTACTTTAGTTATCTGCAAAAATTACTTATCATAAACGACTCTTATTTTATTTCGATAAATATCCCATTCACAACTTAAAAACATATTATTTGAATATGTGTTAAATTTGTAGTCTAACTACAATTACACTTTTTATGAGATCAACAGATCATAAGCTGATTTACTATATAAAAAAATGGGCAGACATTTCTGAAGAGGACGAGAAGTTGATTCTCTCGGCCTTCGAGTCTGTTTTTGTAAAAAAGAAAAAAGACCTGTTGGAACCCGACGAAACCTGTAAATATATTTATTTCGTTGTTAAAGGATGTTTGCGTTCGTATTACGTAGACAGCAAGGGAATCGAACACATTTACCAAATAAGATTAGACAACAGCTGGATCAGCGATTTGGAAAGTTTTTTCTCGCAACGCCCGTCAAAATATTACATCGAAACACTGGAAGATTCAGAGTTGTTACGCATTTCATACGAAAGGCTGGAGCAGCTGTATAATGAAGTGCCTAGGATTGAACGCTATTTTCGTATCCTTTTTCAGAAAGCATACATTAATGCCTTGGAGCGCTTAAACGCCACCATGTGGGAATCTGCAGTTGACCGTTACAACGACATGCTAAAAGAACATGCCGACATTTTTCAGCGCGTGCCGCTGGTGTACATTGCCTCTTACCTGGGCATTACTCCGGAGAGTTTAAGCCGGATTCGTAAAAAGAAATAGGCATCTAAATACTTCTGAACTCCCCGACACTTAACATAGATCAATTTCATTTCTTATCATAGGTCAAGTGTGTGAGGCATGCCTCCTCCCTACCTTTGTATCGTACAATTAAAACAAAATACGATGCGAAAAATAGATCCAAAAAAATTATCAGTTCAGGAGCGAGTCGAGAAGCTAAACGACATGATCCTTGAAGGACACATTTTGGAAGCATTCGAAAAATTTTATGCCGACGACCTTATCAGGCAGGAAAACAATAACGAAACAGTTATTGGTAAAAATGCCTGCCGCCAGAAAGAAGAAAACCTGGTTACCGGCATAACAGCGTTCAGAAAAGCCAAAGTAAAAAATGTAATTATTGGCGATAAAATATCGGTTGTGGAATGGGAATTCGATTACACCCACGAAGACCTGGGCGAACGAAAATACACCCACATTTCGGTACAACAATGGAATTGCGACGGACAAATATTTAATGAGACAATTTATAACAACAATTAAAAATTAATAAAAATGAAAAAGTTAGGATTAGTAGCATTGCTTTTATTAGCAGTTAGTGCAGCAACATTTGCACAGAAAAAAGAAGTAAACAAAACAGCATCGGAAGTGAAATGGACCGGTAAAAAAATCGGTGGATCTCACAACGGAGCCATCGAACTGAAAAGCGGATATTTCGAATTTAACAACGACCAGATTGTTAGCGGAGAAGTGGTAATTGATATGAATACCATTACCAATGCAGATTTGGAAGATGCCGGATACAACGGGAAATTGGTTGGTCACTTAAAATCTGACGATTTCTTTGGAGTTGAAAAATACCCAACATCAACCTTTGTGGTTACCAAAGCAACCAAATTTGTAAACGGAAAAGCAACAGTAACTGGTAAACTAACCATAAAAGGAAAAACTGAAGAACTTAGTTTCGATGTTGTAAAAGAAGGTAGCGCTTATGTTGCACAATTGGAAGTGGATCGCTCGAAATATGATGTACGTTACGGTTCGAACTCATTTTTCGATAACCTGGGCGACAAAGCAATCAACGATATTTTCGTTCTCGACATCAAACTTGCCATATAAGCAAGAGAACAATATGATGGCCTCACAGGTTTTATAAGAACATCAGGAAGCAGAAAACAAGGAACAGCTTTTAACATGGAGAGGAAACAATTTTTAAAAACAATAATGGCAGCAATGCCGGTAACTTTTGCAGGGATGAAACTTAATGCTTTAAATAAAATGACTGAGTCGTTGGAAAACACGCCCAAAATGCCGTTGCTTTTCCTGGGACATGGCAGCCCGATGAATGCCATTACCGAAAACGAATTTGTACAGGGATTCAGGAATGTTTCTTCAGAAATTGAGAAGCCTAAAGCTATTTTGGTGGTTTCAGCGCACTGGGAAACACAGGGAACCCGGGTCACAGCAATGGAACAACCCACTACCATTCATGATTTTGGTGGTTTTCCAAAAGCACTTTACGAGGTGCAATATCCTGCACCGGGCATGCCGGAACTGGCAAAAGAAGTGAAACAACTGGCAAAAAGCACCGAGGTTCACCTCGACGACAAGTGGGGCCTCGACCACGGAGCATGGTCGGTAATCCGACACATGTACCCCAATGCCGACGTGCCGGTTATTCAGCTAAGTCTCGACTATTACAAAAGTCCGCAAGAACATTACGAGCTGGCTAAAGAATTAAATAAACTAAGAGAAAAAGGGATTTTGATAGTAGGTAGTGGTAACCTGGTTCATAATTTAAGAATGGTCCACTGGCAAAAATTGAATGAGAACTTTGGATTTGACTGGGCCAACGAAGCCAACAGCAAAATGAAAGAGCTTATACTAAGTGGTAACCATCAAGACTTGATTAATTACTCGAAACTCGGACAAGCTTTTAAGTTGTCTATACCAACACCGGAACATTATCTTCCTTTGTTGTATGTACTTGCACTTCAGGATAAAAACGAAGAAATAAACATATTTAATGACGAACCGGTTGGAGGATCATTAACAATGACCTCAGTGAAAATCGGTTAATTGAAAACAAATAACAATTTAAAATTTTAATAAAATGAAAATAGCAGTAACAGGAGCAACCGGACAATTAGGAAGTTTGGTTGTTGAACAACTAAAACAAAAAACAGCAGTTGAAAACATCGTAGCTTTAGTTCGCACACCCGAAAAAGCATCAGGATTGGGAGTTGAGGCCCGTGCTTTCGATTATAACAACGCGGACCAGCTGGCCGACTCATTAAAAGGTGTGGATCATTTATTGTTGATCTCGAGCAACGAAATAGGACAGCGCGCACGGCAACATTACAATGTAATTGAAGCAGCCAAAGAGGCAGGTGTGAAATGGATTGTATACACCAGTTTGCTTCATGCAGATACCTCATCGCTGAACCTGGCAGGCGAACACCTGGCAACCGAGCAGGCTTTAAAAGAATCGGGCATCGATTACACCGTTTTGCGCAACGGATGGTACACCGAAAATTACACCGGATCGGTTGAAGGAGCAGTTGGTGCAGGTGCATTTGTTGGAAGTGCAGGTGATGGAAAAATTTCATCAGCTACCCGTGCCGATTTTGCCGAAGCTGCAGCGGTTGTAGTAACAGATGGAAGTCACACAGGAAAAGTTTACGAACTGGCAGGCGACGAAGCCTATACTTTAACCGATTTGGCTGCCGAGATTTCGAAACAAACCGGAAAAGATATTCCGTACAATAATCTTCCTGAAGGAGAGTATTCCGGCATCTTAAAAAGTATTGGCTTACCCGAAATGTTTGCTGATGCCATTGCCAGCTGGGACGTAGGAGCATCGAAAGGTGATTTGTTCGACGATACAAAACAGCTTTCATCGCTGATCGGAAGACCAACAACTCCACTGTCGGAAGCCGTAAAAGCCGTACTATAATTTTTCATAGCATAAATGCTTCATAAATTAATTCTGTTTACAGCTTCCGCCGGAATGTTGTAGACAGAATTTTTTTTATAATCAAACATTCAATAAAACCAACAAAATGAATAACCCAAAATATAAACGAATCGTAAATTTCGAAGATGAAAATCTACGTTTCCAATTTGTGGAGAACGATGATTTTAAAGATGAAATTTTATTAAAAGCAGGTTTCCGCTTTTTGGCAAAAACCTTTTTCAGAAGCGACATCCCTACCGAAGCGGAAACCGAATACGCCATTAATTATATTGAAGACGAATTGATGAGCAATAAAAAACTCTTGAATAATAACGAAACACTTTCCACATCTGACAAAAAAATTGTTGACCTGTTTCACAAAAACGGGATTGATAAAACAGAATACACGAGGCAGGAAATTGAGAGTCTTTTTAACGCGTACGCTTCTGTTGTTATGGGAAAGCCTTCGTCGCTGATACCGGTTAAAATTACCCGCGAAGATTTTGCTCTGCTTCTCACCTTACGGGAAATCATGCATCACCTTGATTTCAAATCAATTAACACAGGTCATTAATATATTGTTTACTCCCTAAAAACTTTTACTAAAATTTCATTTGGGAATCGCAATAATATTACATTTGTTTTAGAAAAAAGATGAATTGGCAACTGTTAAACAGAGGAAAAACATGTTGCCTGCATGTACCAAACAAGGTTCCCTAAAAAGCATCTTGCCATCTACTGCCGGCAAACTGTTACTCCCGTTTAAGACATAAAAAATGATGAATATTCTTGACGGCGTAAAATCGGCCGAAATAAAAATAACCAAAGAAGTGAGCCAGCTTAGTAAAATGGCTAAAGATGATTCTTTATCACTGGTCGACAGGATTGAATCTTTTGAAGATATCATTTCGCTTGAAATTGGCGACACCTCATTAAAAAGAGCCAAAAACGTTGAACGCGAGCTGGATATCCGGCAACTTTTCATAAAATATGAGGGTGAAAATCCGACCGGCACACAAAAAGACCGGATTGCATTTGCCCAGGTGCAGGATGCTTTCAGAAGGAACTACGACATTATCATAGCCGCCACATGCGGAAATTATGGTGTGGCAATTGCCTTTGCTGCTCATCTTGCAGGCATTCGGTGTAAGATTTTTATCCCTGAATCGTACCATACCGAACGTGTGAAGGAAATGGAACGCTTTGATGCAGAAATCATCCGGCTTCCGGGTTCTTACGAAGATACTGTTGTTGAATCGAGCCGGCTCGCTTTGGAAAACGAGTGGTACGATGCCAATCCGGGAGGAGCTAATACATCTTTGCAAATTGCAGCTTATTCTGAAATTGCCAACGAAATTTACGACCAGTTGCGCGATGCTCCCAAATACATTGCAGCACCGGTTTCGAACGGAACTTTGCTGGCAGGAGTTTACCGTGGTTTTGTTACCCTTTACAAACGGGGAAAAACATCGCGAATACCGGTATTTGTTGCCGGATCGTCTGCGTTAAAAAATCCGATTATTTCTTCTTTTAAAGCCGGGCTGGACACCTGCCGCGATATCGATCCGAAAATAATTAAAGAAACAGCAGTAAATGAGCCACTCATTAACTGGCATAGTTTCGACGGAGACGAAGCGCTTTATGCCATCAGGGAATCGAATGGAGAAGCGCACCACATCAGCGATAAAAAAATGAAAGACATGAGTACTTTCCTGCATAAAAAAGAAGGCTACCGAATATTGCCGGCTTCAACTGCAGGACTCATTGCTTTGCTTCAGATACACGAGAAAAAAAATCTTATTAACGACAGATATGTCGCCATTTTAACAGGCAAATATTAACAATGAAAACAATCGACGGAAAAGCTCTCGTATACTGCGATGGAGCCTTTAATACACCCAACGGGAAAACAGCCCACGGACTGGTAAGATTTACAGAACGCTACGAAGTTGTGGGTGTAATCGATAAAAATTACGCCGGACAAGACGCCGGGTTGGTACTGGATGGAAAACCAAGTGGAATTCCTGTTTTCAAGGATTTTAAAACTGCATTTCTGGATTTGGGAGAGGAGAAAAAACCTAAATCGCTGGTTATCGGACTTGCACCTGATGGAGGACGACTTCCGGCCATTGCCAAAGTTAGCATAAAAAAAGCTTTAGAAGCGGGCATGAACGTTGACAGTGGCCTCCACGATTTTCTGTACAAAGACGAAGAACTGATGGCAATTGCAAATAAAAATAATTGCCGCGTTCGAGATATAAGAAGAACACCCGACCGCGACGAACTTCATTTTTTTACCGGAAAAATCGAGGAAGTAGATTGTTTAAAAATTGCTGTTTTGGGAAGCGATTCGGCCATTGGAAAAAGAACAACGGCCTGGATTATTGTGCATGCTTTTCGCAAGGCGGGCCTGAAAGCCGAGATGGTTGGCACCGGTCAAACTGCCTGGATGCAGGGCGCAAAATATTCGATGGTGATGGATAGTTGTATCAACGATTTTGTTTCCGGCGAAATTGAACATGCCGTGCACGAAGCCTGGAAAAATGAATCACCCGATCTGATTGTAATTGAAGGGCAGGGCAGTTTAATGAATCCGGCGTACCCCGGCGGATTTGAAATTCTGGCAGCCGGGCGTGCCGATTGCGTCATTATGCAGCACGCTCCTAAACGAGTGGAATACGATGGATTCCCGGGATACGCACTTCACCCAATAAAAAAACAGATTGAAGCGGTTGAAGTTATTTCAGGGAAAAAAGTTATTGCTGTTACAGTGAACCACGAAGAAATGAGCAAGGAAGAAATCCTGCCTGCCTGCCAAAAAATTACAGAAGAAACAGGCCTGCCGGCATTCGATGTGCTGGAATATGGTGCCGACGAACTGGTTAAACTTATAAAATCTCATTTAAAATGATCACGCTCGAATCGTTTAAGGTTCTGAAAAAACTCTCAGTGAGCCAGATTCATATTGAACCGAAAAAGGTAAAAGCCAGTTATCTGGTGGAGGATTTTTCAGGAGGAACCAATTCGTATGAATTCATGTATTCGTACGAGAAGCCTTATTTCGATAAAAAATGTGCTGAGGATGTAAATCTGGCTTCCATGATGCTGGCGCAGGTGGCCATCAATTATGGATTGTTTTTTGAAACCATTGAATTCGATGGACTTTTCGATGAAACCGATCGGCGTTTTATCAGCGACATGATTGAAAATACATCCCGCGAAATCCTGACAAACAAGCTGCTCATCAAAAATGAATTTTTAAAAGCTCCGTTCGACACCTTGCAGCCGGAGAAACGGGAAAGTTATACCCAGGCAAAAATTGTTTTTACAAACACTCAATTTTCACATTTAAACTTAAACAGGAGTAAATCAGAAACCGATCAGAATAAATATGCCATTTTGAGCAGTGGCGGAAAAGACAGTCTTTTAACCTACGGATTGATAAAAGAAATTGGAGAACCTTTTCCGGTATTTATCAACGAAGCCGGCCGGCACTGGTTTACAGCGGTGAATTCGTATCGTCATTATAAAAATGTGGAACCAAATACTGAAAAACCATGGACCAACTGCGACCGGGTGTTTAACTGGATGCTGAAACAACTTCCTTTCATAAAAGAAGATTATGCCAGTATCAGAGCCGATATTTATCCGGTTCGGTTGTGGACGGTTGCTGTTTTTCTGTTTGGAGTACTCCCGGTTGTGCGAAAAAAAGGCATCGGAAATGTATTAATCGGCAACGAATACGACACCACCGTAAAAGGAAACTTATCGGGTATTTCGCATTACAACGGGCTGTACGACCAAAGCAAATATTTCGATAATGCACTGACACGCTACTACAAAAAGAAAGGCTGGAATATTCACCAGTTTTCCATTCTCCGAAGCCTGTCGGAATTGCTGATAATGAAAGTTTTGCTGGGAAGATATCCCGAGCTTCAGCAACACCAGGTATCGTGCCACGCTGCACACGAAGTGGACGGAAGAATGTATCCTTGCGGAAAATGCGAAAAATGCAGGCGGATTATCGGGATGATAAAAGCATTGGATGACAACCCTGAACGATGCGGCTACAATGAAAGTCAGATTGCAAACGGACTCAAATCGCTGGGAGCAAAATCGGTGAAACAAATCGGTAGCGACGCTTCACACCTGTATTATTTGCTTTTCAATAAAAACCTCATCGAAGACAACGAATTCACGCGAAAAGCAGCAAAAAGCCATTCCGAAATTTTAAAGTTACGTTTCGATCAGGAACGGAGCAACCTGGAAGATATGCCCGCGTATATTCGGAAACCACTATTCGAGATATATTCAGAATATGCTGACGGTGCTGTGCAACGAATAAATAATCAGTGGACAGAAGTGAAAACTGACGACAATTTTTTAACTTCAACAAAATACAAGTTCGATGAAACGAGCATGTGAAAACTTTACCACACAGGAGAATGAGTATCGTGCGAGTTCCATGTGATACCTTATAATAAACTATTTTAATCACATGAAAGATAAAACAAAATACCCTGATTTTATGTGGGCAACTTTATCGTGGCCCGAAATTCAGGAACGCTTAAAAATAGTGGATACAGCCATTCTCCCCTGTGGTGCCATCGAACAACACGGCCCGCATTTGCCGTTGGATGTCGATTTCTACGATGCAAATTACATGGCAAAAAAAGTGGCCGAAAACTGCCAAGATCCGAAACCATTTGTTCTGCCGCCAATCCCATATGGAGTTTCGTACCACCACAGCGAATTTAAAGGAACACTGGCGGTAACCAACAATGCTTTGTCGGCTTTTGTGTACGACATTGGAATGGGGCTGGCCCACAACGGCATTAAAAAAATTGTCATTCTGAACGGGCACGGCGACAATGTGCCAACCCTGACTTACGCTGCGCAAATGATTAACCGCGATGCCAGAATTTTTGTATGTGTTGAAACTGGCGAAACCAGCGATGTTGACCTTTATAATTTGATAGACACACCCAACGATATTCATGCGGGAGAAATTGAAACCAGCACTACGCTTGCCATCCGCCCGGAATTGGTTGAAATGGATAAGGCGGTGGATGATACGCTCGACCTCGACAATGTTTACCTTGATTACACATCGGAACGCGGAGTGAGTTGGTACATGCACACAAAAAAACTTTCGACGACAGGTGTTATGGGCAACCCAACCAGGGCCACTGCCGAAAAAGGTAAAAAGATGTGGGAGATTATGATCAAAAAAATGACTGAATTTGTAGAAACAATTAAAAATACACCATCCGACAAATTATTTCAAAACCGATACTAAAATGAAGATCATCTCCGTAGAATATTTCAGACTTGATATTCCCCTGGCAGTTCCTTACACCATTGCTTACGAAACGGTGAGCAGTACAACCAACATTATCTTAAAAATTACGACTGACAAAGGATTAACAGGTTGGGGATGCGCAGCTCCCGATTTGGAAGTTACACAGGAAACTCCGGAAGATGTGATTCAGAATATCGAAATGCATGTTATTCGTTTGCTGAAAGGTCGGTCTCCGTTTCAGATTGCTCGACTTCTTTTTGATCTAAAAAAAGAATGCCCGAAAGCATCGTCAACGCTGGCCATGGTAGATATGGCTCTGCTCGATTTAATGGCCCGAAAAGCAGAACTCCCTCTTTATCAAATGCTCGGTGGCTTTCGAAACAAAATTGCCACGAGTATAACCATTGGAATCCTCCCCCTGCAAGAAACACTCGACAAGGCCAAATACTACTTCGGAAAAGGTTTTTCCATCCTCAAATTAAAAGGAGGGATTAGTGTTGCTGAGGACATTGAAAAAATAATGAAGCTTAGAGAAAAATTTGGAAATGAATTTCTGCTTCGTTTCGATGCCAATCAGGGATATACACCTGAGGAATCATTTGAACTGATCAACAAAACCGAAAGCGCCAACATTGAAATTCTGGAACAGCCCACCAAACAAAAGAAAGAAGAACAACTGGGAGAAGTTACCCAAAACATAGATATTCCGGTAATGGCCGACGAAAGCATTAAAACATTAAAAGATGCGTTCCGACTGGCTAGCAACAACCTGATCGACATGGTGAACATTAAAATTATGAAGGTGGGAGGAATTGTGGAATCACAACATATCAACTCGGTTGCCAAAGCAGCGGGCATGGAAGTGATGGTAGGATGCATCGATGAATGTGCTCTTGGCATATCGGCCGGATTACATTTTGCATTGAGCAAGCCCAACATCGAATTTGCCGACCTCGACGGACACCTCGATTTAATAGAAGATCCTTTTGCCAATCTATTCAAACTGAAAAACGGGGTTCTCTACCCATCGGATCATTATGGATTGGGAAAAATAAAAATATAAAACCGAGTCTCGCAAAATACACACAATCTACTCCAAACTCAACTTGCCATTTATTCCAATTCTATCTTATTAATACTAAATTTGTAAGAACAATAAACGACTAAACCATGCTCCAATGGATTATTGGCAGAACATAGAAATTCCCGACAACGATCCTGAAATCATCCGTATTAATGAAATGGAGAAAAGGCTTGGAGATCTGCCCAAGACCGTTTATAAAGTACGAGAACTGATTACACGCCACGAGGTTTGTCATTTTAAATTCAGACACCACATCGAAAAAATAAAATCTTCTATTTCAATTCTTAAACCATATTATGCTCCCGAGAAAATTGGTTCAAATCACATCCAGCATGGTGAAAATGCCTGGAAACAAGACTCTACCGGGAAAAGTCTGCTCGGGCAACAATATGTTTGGGCAATTAAAAAATGGCTCGATGATTTGCCGTCAGGAGAAAATCCACAAAAATATGATGAGGCACTTGCAAAAACAATACATCAGTGGCTGGGAGATAAAAACGACGAAAAAGTCAGATTAGTTCAACTGTTAATATCAAGAATGACCTGGGATTGGCCTTTATTTGAAAAACTTCAGGTGAAAGGAGAATTTGAGAAACTCGAATGGCAAATCTCACGAATCGACATTTGTCATTTTGATTTTCCAAATAATCTGGATCTTTTATTGAGAGGAATCGGACAAATGACTGCCAATGATAACTGGAAAGGCTGCGGGTCATTTAATGGTGAGATTGTTGAGTTTATAAAAAAAGAACTGCTTCTTTTGAGCGATCGGCTGAAATACTATTCTGACAATAAAACCAATACAGAAAACCCGATTCGGGCTTGGTTAACCGCCTGTTTCATAAAAACATTAAAAGAACAGATTGGTGAAAAGCAACCACTTATCGAATTCTAAAACGAAACCGGAGCAAACAAAAAATAAACATAATGCAAAACAAACTTTGGAGAACCATTACGATTATTCTGACTCTTTTGATTGGAATTGGAATCGGAATATTTTTAAATAAAAACAAGTCGATGTGGTCATTTTTGAAACCGGAATCCGGCTCATTCATTAAGTTCGACGACACGCGGGAAATAACATGGAACGAAGATTTTCAAATCGTTGAAATCAACTCAAGCATCGACAATAAAATTCAGCAGGCCTATTATTATCCCACAAAATCGGAGGAATCTCAACCACTGATCGTTTCTCTTCATACCTGGAGCGGCGATTTTAAACAAACCGATGAACTGGCAGAAATGTGCCGGCATAGAGACGTGAATTACATCCATCCCAATTTTCGTGGAGCCAATAAAACCATCAGTGCCTGTTGCAGCGAACTGGCGCTGGCCGACATTGACGATGCCATCAGTTTTGCCATTGAAAGTTCACAGGTCGACACATCACGGATTTATGTAATTGGTGTGAGCGGCGGCGGTTATGCTACCATCAGCAGTTTTATGAAATTGAAACACCGGGTAAAAGCTTTTTCAGCCTGGGCTTCCATTACCGACCTGCCGGCGTGGTACCACGAAAGTAAAATCCGTCAGAATAAGTATGCAGGTGATATTCTGAATTGTACAGAGCCGGGAGAAGAATTGAACCTGAAAATTGCAAAAGAAAAATCGCCCATTTACTGGCCAACACCGACTGATAAACTAAATGATACAAAGCTTTCAATACATGCCGGCATTTACGATGGAATTCAGGGAAGCGTTCCTATTACACATTCCATCAATTTTTATAATAAAGTGTTAAAAGATTTATCGGTGACCGACTCTTCAAAATACGTTTCAAGCAAGGAAAAACTGAAACTGCTCGAATTTCGCGAACCACTGGGAGATTTTGGAAGTATCGCAGGACGTAAAATTTGTTTGAAGAAAGAAGTTGGGAATTTCAGTCTTACCATTTTTGAAGGAAATCATGAAATGCTGACAGAGTATGCCCTTAACGAAATCCTGAATCAATAAAACCTGAAAACTGTGAACAGAATACAAAACAATTCTATAAAATTTGTGTGGGTTGCACTTCTCCTTTCCATTTGTTTTACTCATTTTTCGAATGCACAAACCACTCCTGATGAAATTAAATTTGTCAGGCAAAGTGTAAAACGGATGATATTCGACGAGGATCAATCTATCCCTCTGGCAAGTTTGAATCCCGCAAAAATTGTTGGTTTTCCCACCATGCACCCGATTAGTTATTATACCGTTGAGCATCCGGAGATTTCTGTCATTCAAAAGCAATTGGTCATTCAATCAGAAAAAGAGACTCAAGCCGGAGTCTGGTTTGGCGGATTTAATCCATTTGCCACCTACACCATCGATCTGGCTTCCTGCACAGGAAAAGGAGAAATTGGATTTGAGTTTTCGGATGCAAACAAAAAAGACCAGTTCTTTATTTCCGTTGAATTTGAAGATTCTTTGCTTGTAAAATCGAAACTCAAAGTGATTAGAAACGGAGAGGTGATTGCGGAAAATCTTATTTCGGTGAATGCGGAACCGATGGAAACAATCGGGAATAAAATCATTCTACAAATGCTGGGAAGCGGACTTGTTTTATACAAACAGGACCACGACCTTCCTAAAATTATAGGACAAAGCGATTTTAACAAGTACATCGACCTTCGCGAAAAACAATACATTCATTCTTTTCAGTCGAACCTTTACTTTGCGTTAAAAGATGGTCAGATAAAAATCGACAAGGTTGATATGGATCTCAGCACCGGTGTTGGCCAGGCGGATATCAGGGCGATAACTTACGAAAACGGCGAACCTCTTCTCGATCAAGGGCGCTTGTGGTATACCATGTCGATTAGGGGGCGCGCACTGCCCCACCACATCCAGGGAGTTTTCAGCATGAATCCATCGGTGTTCGATCTCAAAATGGAAGGCATTGTGTTATTTGACCGCAATGATGGTTTGCTTCGTAATGAAATTGCATCACATATTTTTTACGATCGACAAAATAAAATCTGGCGCGGTTTAACTACAGGGTTCAGTGCTTTTGCCAATCCGGAGAAAGAGAAAAAACAACTACTTGCCATTGAAAGTAAAAACGACCCGCGCTTTGGATTTTCCATTATGAAGGCAGAACCATTTGGCGTTGTCGGCGACATTGAGGATCCGCATATTTTATATGATCCAGAAGCCCAAAAATGGAGAATGCTTACCTGCGTTAACGAAGATGGATACAAAGCAATAATTATGGAATCGAATTACTGGAACAAAGATTACAAACAAATTTCAGATCCGGTAAAACACAATTCCACCGGGACTTCGCTTCAAAAAATAGGGGATAAAATCTATGCTTTTTCAGGAAGTTCGGAGCGTGAAATTTTTATATACACTTACCCTGATTTGCATGAAGCCGGCACTTTAAAAATGGACTTGCCTCCCTGGGATGATCAGGCAGGAACGAGGGTTTGGCCAAACGTGGTTCAATTACCGGAAGGTTATCCAAACAAATATGTAGCACTAATGATGGACCGTTTTAATTACCCGGGGATGAACGGGCCAAACTGGACCTATGGCGCGCTATATTTATATTATGGGAATAATAAATAATCTGCCAGAACCCGTTTGGTTACCAATTTAAAATTCAAATCTTTTATACAATATTGTTTGACGGGCGATACCCGTTTATTAGCTTTGTATCTTATTTACGATAATAAACCAACGAAAATCCGATGAGAAGGAAGATAAAAATCGAAGCACAAATAATAGGTATTATTTCTTTGCTTGTGCTGATATTCACTCAGGCTTGTAATTTGCCTAAAACCCGTAATACGGAAACAAATTCGCAGAAAACAGAAACTCCCGTAATAAAAGAAATAACAAACGACGGTGCCTGGTGCTGGTTTTCCGATCCTCGGGCCATATATGTCGACAAGGATAAAATTATTACCGGCTGGGTAAAAAAAGACGGTTCGGTAGAAGTAGCATCTTTAAATACAGAAACAGAAGAAATAAAATACAATAACATTTATCCTGAGTTTGAATTCGATGATCACGACAATCCGGCCTTTACACTTCTGCCTAACGGCAACGTATTCACCATGTACGCCTGGCACTCTACCCGCAAAGGAGTTTTGAGCAATACCACCACAAGCGGAACCGACATTGAAAGTTTTGGAGAGAATGTTGTTTTCTTCCCTAAAACCGATGAACTTTTAGAGAAGTTCCCAAGAGAAACTTACACTTATGCAAATCCTTTTGTTTTGAGCCAAGAAGATAATAAACTTTTTGTTTTTGGAAGATGGATCGGGTTTAAACCCAACATGATCATTTCAGAAGATAACGGACAAACCTGGAGCGAACAGTATGTGATAATGAGCGACAAGCCATTTACCCCCGGGAACAGGCCTTACGTGAAATATTACTCCGATGGAAAATCAAAAATCCACATGATTTTTACCGATGGGCATCCACGGGTTGAACCAACAAACTCGGTTTATTACTGTTATTACGAAAAAGGTGTATTCTGGAAAGCTGACGGAACAAAAATCTGCGATCTCAGCGGCCTGCCTTTCCATGTTACCGAAGCTTCAGTGGTGTACAAAGCAAACGACAAAACCGGCCGCGCCTGGATCTGCGACATCGTTGAAAAAAATGGCGATCCATACATTTTGTACACACGTCACCCGCATGAAACCGACCACCGGTATCATTATGCATGGTATAACTCATCAACACAAAGCTGGGAAGACCACGAAATATGCAAAGCAGGAAAATGGTTTCCACAAACCCCGGAAGGAGAAGTGGAAAGAGAACCACACTACATGGGAAATATGAGTTTTAATCCGAATAAGCCCAATGAAATTTATTTGTCGAGAGAAATTAATGACGTTTTTGAAATTGAAAAATATGTCACAAAAAACAAAGGGGCCGACTGGGATATTACTCCAATAACGCAAAATTCGAAGCTGGATAATGTGCGTCCTTTTGTGCCACGTTATCAACCGGCAGGAGCAAAAACTGTTGTTTTCTGGATGGAGAATAAAAAATACATCCACTATACCGATTACGATTGTAATATTAAATATATAGTTGAAAAATAAACGGGCATTAATTAGTAAAAATCAATCTTTTAAGAAAACTCTATTGGCCTTATAATTAAAATTATAATTTTGCGTGTACGCTAACGGGATTTTAATCTATTAACAATATTTCAATATGAAACATTTATCTAAACTAGCTTTGGCACTCGCAGTCGTTCTATCGGCATGTTCGGGTGGAAGCCAAAAAACAACTGAACCCGCAAAAGAAAAATCTATGTTTACCGGAGCAAAAGGCGAAGTAAAAATTATGACCCTCGATCCTGGTCACTTCCACGCTGCACTCGTACAAAAAAGTATGTACGATCAGGTTGATCCTGTAGTGTATGTATTCGCTCCTGACGGAGAAGATGTGGTAGATCACCTGAAACGAATTGAAGGATTCAATACCCGTGCTGATAATCCTACATCGTGGGAAGAAAAAGTTTACAAAGGTGATGACTTCTTTGAAAAAATGATTGCAGAAAAACCCGGTAATGTTATGATGACCGCCGGAAACAATTCAAAGAAAACCGATTACATCTTAAAAACCATTGAAGCAGGAATTAATGTATTGGCAGACAAGCCGATGGTAATTACTCCCGATGAATTTCCAAAACTGGAAAAAGCATTCCAGGTGGCAGAAGAAAAAGGTGTTTTGTTATACGACATTATGACTGAACGTCATGAAATTACCACCATGTTACAACGCGAGTTATCGCAAATTCCTGAAGTATTTGGAACCCTTCAGGTGGGAACAGAAGAAAATCCGGCCATTACAAAAGAAAGTGTTCACCACTTTTTTAAATATGTTTCGGGAAGTGCTCTAAAACGTCCGGCATGGTTTTTCGACACCAAACAACAAGGTGAAGGAATTGTGGATGTAAACACTCACCTGGTTGACCTTATTCAGTGGGAAGCATTCCCGGAAGTTATTCTTTCGAAAGATGATGTAGAAATTGTTTCAGCCAAGCGTTGGACAACAGACCTGACTCCAGAAATGTTCAAAAAAGTTACCTACCTCGATGAGTATCCTGAATACCTGAAAAAAGATGTAGACGGAGATATCTTAAAAGTATATAGTAACGGAGAAATCAACTACACACTGAAAGGTATCCACGCTAAAGCTTCTGTAATCTGGAATTTCCAGGCACCGGAAGGAGCAGCCGATACACACTACTCTATTATGCGCGGAACTCAGTGTAATCTGGAAATTGTTCAGGGAGAAAAAGAAGGTTACAAACCTCAGTTATACATTGAAGCAACTGACGTTGATGTTAACGAATTTGCTGGAAGCCTAAACAATGCAGTTACAGGATTGGCTGAAAAATATCCGGGTGTTTCTGTAGAAAAAATTGGCGATAAAAAATGGAAACTGAATATTCCTGAAAAATACAAAAATGGACACGAAGCGCACTTTGGTCAGGTTACCGAAAAATACCTGCAATACTTAATCGACGGTAAACTTCCGGAATGGGAAGTACCTAACATGATTGTAAAATACTATATTACTACTGAAGGTATGAAAGCTGCAATGAAATAATTGGTTAATCAAAATATAATAAGAGCTGTTCCGTTTGGAGCAGCTTTTTTTTGTTATAAATTTCCTGTATTGAGATTATTATACATCAATTATCTATAAATAAATTAAAATGAAGCCGTTAAAAACAGATGCTGCTTAAAAAAAGACATTATTTTTATAAGGCAATAACATTTAGTTTATGGATAAAATCAGAGTGATCATTGCTGACGATGAAGCGGATGCCATTGAAGTACTACGAAACATTTTTATTGACACCGGCAAAGTTGAAGTAATTCAGGAAATATCTGATCCTCTGAAAATTGAAAGTGCTTTAATTAAACATAAACCCGACGCACTATTTCTTGATATTGAAATGCCGGGACAAAACGGAATATCTCTTTTAGAGAATATTCGAGAATACAACAAGGAACTCCCGGTAATTTATGTTACTGCCTACGACAAATACATTCCGGATGCAATAAAGCTACATGTTTATTCCTATCTATTAAAACCCGTCGACCGGAAAGAGCTGGAAGGACTTGTAATAAGCCTGATCGAATTAAAACAAAAAATAAGTACTCCCACACAAAACAAACTAAAACTACCGGTAAAAGGAGGCTACGTTTACCTTAAATCTGATGATTTGTTGATGCTTGAGGCCGAAGGTAATTATACCAGAATAAAAACAATTAACGGAGAGGAATTTATTTCTTCGTACAACATGGGCCGATTATTTGAAAAACTACCATCTGCATTCTTTAGAATTAACCGTGGTTGCATTTTAAACGGAGAATACATTTATAAAATCAACAAAACCAACAATACCTGCCTGGTACGTATTAAAGGAAACGAAATGGAATTTGGGGTTTCAGGAACTTTTATTACTGAATTTAACAAGCTGGTGAAATAATGTCGAACCCCATTAAAAATTTCATAAAACTTTCGGGCATAAATCAGCGAAGTTGGTTGAATCCTCTTTTTCTTGCACTCTTTCCGGCTCTTATCATTATATGGCTGCAACCCGTTCAGTTTACACCTTTAATTTTCAATCTGTATCTGGTAAGTCAAGATGAGATGCTTTTTTTTGAAGACCTCGAAGCTGATGGAAAAGCGGAACGAATTCGCTATGGAGATGAACGTGAAGAAGGTCATGCACATATACGATATTATAATGATGAGAATCAATATATTGGCCAATATAATTTTCTTGAACCAATGGCTCAGACAAGAGAGCCTATAAAACCCTATGCCGTAGATTTTAATAATGACAAAACAAAAGACCTGGTTTTCATATCTCAGAATGAAGACTCTCTTTTTCTGGATATTTTTGATTTCAAAAACGAAAAAGGATTAATAAATAAGCACTTTATTACTACCGTTGGATGGAACAACGAACACAAAGATTACTACTTAAACTGGCTGGGACACTACGATGCAAACAGCGACAGTATACCGGAACTCTATTTTAGTGTTGCTGCCGGATTTGCGTTATATCCCAGAAGAATTTTTCGTTACGATTTTGTCAGAGACTCACTTATCACATCAATAAATACCGGAGCAGGATATTTACCGGGAGCAATAATCACACGCAACGATTCAATGCTTATTCTTTGCGGTAGTTCTGCATACGGAAATATCAAAGAAGATTACCCCTTTCCATACCACGATACTACCACCTGGCTATTTGCGTTCGATAAAAATCTTGAATTGGCATTCTCTCCGAAGAATTATGGCATTGATCCCGGGGGCATCCAATACCCGATCTCCAAAGATGGCTTCATTTACTACTTATTTGCATCAAACAATGCCTACCCCGAAAATAAATTGTTTAAAATGAACTGGCATGGGGAGGTCGTTGACAGTATCGTTTTCGATTTTTATGTGGCCAAAAGTTTTACAACAATCAATGACAACAATAAAAATCAATACTATATTCTTCAGGAAGATGGCGATAGGATATATATGCAATTCGACATTGATAATTTCAAAATAAAAGAAAATAAAGTTCTCAAGATCAAACCAGGAAGCAGGGTGCATGTTCAAAAAGATTTGGATGACAACGGGGAAAAAGAGCTGTTGGTTGTTGACAATCTTACCAAACAAATTTACATATACAACAGTAAACCTAAAAAACAAAATACTCTTGATATAGGAGATTACGTTAAAGTAGTTACCAGCAATTATTATAAAGACAAAGCATATGGAGACTTAATTGTTAACACCGACAACAAAGCCCTGACATTTCGTTACTTCATTAATCCGCATTACAAATTGAGATACCCGTTATATTTAGGAATTTATTTTATTTCGTTGCTGTTTATCGGAATCATCCAGTTTTTTCAAAATCGTCGCACACAACAACGACAGCAAATGGAGCAGCAACTGGCCGACCTGCAACTACAGAACCTTCGTAACCAACTCGATCCACATTTTACCTTTAATGTGCTCAACTCTGTCGGGAATGCCATTTACAAACAAGATAAAGAGGGTGCATACGATTTATTCCAACGCTTTACACGAATTATCCGGTCGTCGTTAATGAGTTCCGACAAAGTATTTCGCTCGCTAAAAGAAGAATTGCAGTTCACCCAGGACTACCTGGAATTTCAAAAGCTCCGTTTTAAAACACGTTTTAATTATTCCATTGAGGTTGAAAAGGGCATTGACACCTCTAATATTCAATTCCCCAAAATGCTTATCCAGGGTTTTGCCGAAAATGCAGTAAAACATGCCTTTTATGGAGTGGATTACACCGGACAAATTAGTATTAGCGTATTTCGTGAAGGTCAGTATTTAAAAGTAACCATTGAAGACGATGGTATTGGAATCAATCGCTCAAAAGAATTAAAAGCTACGTCTGGCACCCAAAAAGGATTGGAGGTTTTAAAAGAACAGGTAAAACAGATTAACCGGATTTATGAGAAGAAAATTGTGCTCACAATTAAGGAAAAACCTGTTTCTGAGACATTAAAATATGGTACTGAAATTACAATACGAATCTAATCCGTACCATTCTCACATAAATCCTTCCTTTTATATTCATCCCGACTCAATTTGGCAAACACATATAATGTTTACTGATTTTTCATCAAGCTTATCGAAAATCAGAAGCACTAAATAAAATTTATACTAGAGCTTCCAGACACTTCTATATGAAATTAATTTTGATGTAGACTTTAAACCAAAAAATATGAAATTATTGCCCCTTTTACTAATTGCCCTTTTTATCTCAAACACAATTTATTCTCAAGATATCTTAATTAAAAAGTCGGGTGAAGAAATTAAAACCAAAGTTATTGAAATTACAAATGACGTAATTAAGTACAAAGAATTCGACTTTCTTGATGGCCCCCTTAGAAATATGGCCATTTCAGATGTTTTCATGATTATTTACGCAAATGGAAAAAGAGAACATTTTTCAGAAATAAAGCCAGTTCCTACTTCGGAAGTTGTGAGTGAAATCCCCTCAAAATATACAATTGACGACCAAACAAATAATACAAAAGGTAATTTTCAAAAATGGATATTAAAAAATAATCCCAAACAAGCTTATTTCAGTTTAGCTACGGGGTATGGGAACAGCTATGGGGGATTAGGGTTAAGATTACAATATGTAACCGGCGGAAAAGTTAGACTTGGATTCCATGGTGGTGCTGGTTATTTCCCTAACTGGTATGAAGACACATTTTTGTATTCGGGAGGGATTAAATTCTTCTTTTGGCACCAGCTCTATATTAATGCTCAATTTGGGGGCTTCGGTGTAGGTGCTGAACAATATTATTCAAGTTATTGGGACTACTACGAAGAAGATTGGGGAATGCTTCTAGGACCAAGTTTATTAATCGGCTATGATTGGTTCTTTAGTAAAAACTTCGGGCTCAATGTTGGCTCCGGCTTAAGCTATGATATTAATCGCGACACAGGTATTTGGTTTGCTATGGATGGCAGTTTAGTTTTTAGGTTTTAAAATCATCCAATTATGAAATTGTATTTCAAATATCTAATGCCATTTTCTTTCTTCTTCATTTTTCTGAATTCTTGCCAAAAAGACTCAGAACCTATTAACCAACCTCCAAAGTGCGAGCTTCTAACTTCTAAACTCAAGGAAATAAAAATAAAAGAAACAATAACGCTTAGTGCATATGCTTATGATAAAGACGGAGAAATTGAAATTGTAGAGTTCTTTATAGATGAAAATCTTATTGGCACCTCGAAGACTGATCCATATAAAATAGAATGGTATGTTGAACCTGAGTTTATTGGAGAACACACAATTAAAGCCACTGCAACAGACGACAAGGGAGAATCATCTTCCGAAGAATTCGAAGTTAATATTTTGGGGATAGCGCCAGTTGCACAATTTGAGATAAATGAGAATTCCATATTCAAGGGAGAGTCTGTTACATTTACCGATAAAAGCATAAATACACCGACAGAATGGTTATGGGATTTTGGTGATGACAGTACTTCAACCGACCAAAATCCAATCCATACATACAAACTTGCGGGTTCTTATACAGTTACTTTAAAAACATCGAACTCATTTGGTGAAAATGAGCTTGCCAAAGAATCATTAATTACAGTATCATTCGATTATGGTACTATAACAGATTACGATGGAAATACATACAATACGATAAAAATTGGCGACCAGGAATGGATGGCTGAAAACCTGGAAGTAAGTCACTATCCCGATGGGAAAGCGATACCTCTTGTAATCGGTGTAAACGAATGGAAGGCATTAGAATCTAACAACACAGATGATGCATATTGCTTTGTTAAAAATGATGAATCCATGGGGTATGGAGCATTATATACTTTTGCTGCAGCTTTAGGCGATAAAGGTATTGCTAGTAATGAAAACCCTAGCGGAGTACAAGGTGTTTGTCCCAATGGATGGCACCTTCCTAGTCATGAAGAATGGAACGAATTATTTCAATATATTGATAATAATCATGATGGATATTTATATGATGGAAGTAATGCACATATCTCAATTTATCTCGTTTCAAAAGAAGATTGGAGTGGATTCCTAGGTTCATATGGTATTAATGAGTATGGTTTTTCTGCTCTTCCTAGTGGTGTCAGAAATTGGTACGGTAATTTTGCCGGTCAGGGGTATAATGCAGCTTTTTGGACGTCAAGAAATATCGATGACGATACTGCTACAAGTATTTATATAACAAACGGATATGATTTTATGGAACCGGCAAATGGTGATAAGTCCTGGGGATATAGTGTTCGCTGTATAAAAAATTAAAATATTGAATATGAAACAGGCTTTCAGAAGAATAATACTGATTTCGATATATTCGCTTTTCATATTTTCCTGTGAAAAAGAAAATCAGCCACCTACATGTAATATTTACTCACCTAGCGATGGAGCAACAATTCTTCGGGGGGAAAAAGTCACAATTAAAGTCAATGCAAAAGATCCTGATGGAACAATCGAAGGGATTAAAATATTTATTGGATCCAAATCATTCCAACCTGAAAATTCTAATCCCTTCAGTTATGAATGGGATACGAAAGATGAAAATATTGGAGGTATTGAGATAAAAGCTCTCGCTGTTGATAATGGTTTGTTGGAAGCTGAATCAATAATCAGCGTTACCATTGAAATTAAAGAAGCATCTGTTTTAACGAAAGATGTATCAGATATAACATTTAACAGTGCAACTTGCTCTGGCCAGGTAATGGATGATGGAGGATCCGATGTATCAGAGAAAGGTATTTGTTGGGATACTGAACCTAATCCAACCATCGAAAAAAATAAAAAAAAGGCTGGGAGTGGTTTAGGTAATTTCAGTGTAGAACTCAACCAATTAGAATCAAACACAAAGTATTACTACAGAGCTTACGCAGTTAATGAAAAGGATATTACTTATGGAGAAGATAATAGTTTCAAAACAGAAATTGAGATTTTAATACCAACGGTAGAAACATACAACGCTTACAATATCACCGAATCCTTTGCTAGATTAAATGGAAAACTGATTTCCGATGGAAATTCAAATCCCAGTGTAGGCTTTTACTGGAGTAAAACAAACACTTTACCCGATGAAAGTGATAACAAAATTTCTGCAAGCAAATCAGCGGATGGGACTTTCAATACAGCAATAAGCAATTTAGAGCCAAATACCACTTATTATTATAGAGCATATGCAAAAAACACAAAAGGAACTGGCTACGGAAAAGTTGTAAGTTTTACAACAGAGGAATCTCGACCTTCTGTGGAAACATTGGAAGCAACCGAGATTACGAAAGCCTCAGCGATACTTAATGGGAATGTCCTTTCAGATGGGAATTCGACAAATATATCTTATGGATTTTACTGGAGTAAAACAAATGAAAGCCCAGATGAAAATGATGAAATAGAAAATGTTCCTTATTCTCAAGATAAATTCAATATATACTTAACACAACTAGAATCAAATCATATCTATTATTATAGAGCTTTTATTTCCAATAATAAAGGGATTGACTTAGGATTAGTAAAAAAATACTCGACTGTTACTTTTGATAATTTTACTGATCCAAGGGATGGCAGGAATTATAAAACTGTTAAAATAGGCAATGCAATTTGGATGGCAGAAAATTTATCCTTTCTACCTAAAATTAGTGATCCCAGTGTAGGTTCTGATACAGAACCATGTTATTATATTTATGAGTACGATGGAGAAAATATAAACGAAGCAAAAAACACCGAGTATTTCAAAACTTATGGTGTTTTATACAATTCCGCAGCTGCAATTTTATCATGTCCTAATGGTTGGCATCTTCCAAGTACAAAAGAATGGGATGAATTAGCGGAATACATTAGTGAACAAAAAGGCCCATTCACTAAATATCAAGTATATTGGGAAGGCGTAGGGAAGCACTTAAAAGCATGTAATGGATGGTATAATAGCGGAAATGGGCACGATAGTTTTGGATTCGGCGGATTACCTGGAGGCTACCGTAAAAGTGTTGGGACTTTCAATAATATTAGAGATGATGGTTATTGGTGGAGCTCATCCAAACATTATGTCAATGGTTTATTATCAGGACTATTTTTAAAAAATTTGGATGGAGATTATGACCGTTTATTTCAATATGAATATGGTTTGGACCTAGGATTAAATGTTAGATGTGTTAAAGATTAACCAATCAAATTGAAAAAATTATATTTTATCTTCATTTTTAATGCTTCCATTCTTTCTGCAAATGCTCAATTAAAAGTAAACGTTGAGAATTAAAAAAATAAACATATCTTAATTAGACAATATTAAGGCAATAATTTTATCTCCAGAAATTCATTGTAATCAATTAATGGCGCGCTTAACTATAATTTTCCGACCAATTTTCAACCTATTACTTATCGTCTAATCTTAGTTCAAACCACTTATGCCAAGATTATAAATGAACCGTCTAAATATCTGGATTTTATATATAATGGAGAAGAAATGGTTTTAAAAACTGATTTTAAGCATCCAGAAGATTTTAAAAAATAATTCAATCTGTGGAAAATAAAATGTACTTTCATTTAAATAGAAATTAAAGCTAAAATAAAAGGACCAAATTGGTATAATAAGAAAAGAAATTGTAAAGTATTTAGATTACTTAAAACAAACAAATTGGTTATAAAACAAAAAATAAAATTTAACTAAGAAGTGTTCAATATACCTAATACAGATTCATCTGTTTGTTAATGATGAAGGGCCTTCATGAGGCTGGACCTTATTAACATGTAGGAGTTGCCAGTTAAATAGAACCTGTTTAATTCATATTTTCCATGCTGAAAGAATGCAAAAAAGATTAAACAATAAACAAGGAATACACGATCTTTTTAACGTATGCTTCTTAGTTTCTCGGATTATCCACTACAATTCTGTTTTTCTGATTAGCCACCTTGTAAGCTACCAGAAAAGCATACTGAGCAACCCTCTTCATTTTGAAATAGTCAATTTTATCCAGTTCATCGGTAACCTGGTGGTAATCTTCATGAAGTCCGGTTGAAAGCCCTAAAACAGGAATACCGTGTTTATAAAAGTGGAAATAATCGCTACGGTTCAGAAAAGCATCCGATAGATCATCGCTGGGCAATAATCCCAAATCATCACAAATATCCGAACTGATTTTCGTTAACTCTGCGCTTTGTTTCCCCGAAACAATATAGAGTCCATTGGGGCCCGCCAACCTCTTATCAATAGCAATACTGTCATCCGGTTCGGTTTCAGCCGATCGTCCAACCATGTCGAGATTAATATCAACCAAAGTATTTTCCAGTGGGAAAGCCGGATGTTGAGAATAATAGTCAGAACCAATCAAACCCTTTTCCTCGGCAGTAACCCATACAAAAACAATGCTGCGTTTGGGTTTCTTCTTCATCTTTTGAAAAGCTTCTGCAATCTCCAGCAAAGAAACTATTCCACTTCCGTTATCATCAGCCCCATTATAAACTTCGCCACTACTTTCAACTCCCAGGTGATCGTAATGAGCAGTAACCAATACACACTCTTTTTTTAATACAGGATCGCTTCCTTCTAATACTGCAACGATATTTTTGCCTGATATTTCCGAAACGATTTTAGGTAAAAATACCGTTCCTGATAATTCTTCGATATCGAACGACTTTGGTTTTTCTGTTTCATTTATTTCGTTTTGAATCTGTGCCAGCGTTTTTCCTGATGACTTCAATATTTGATTGGCCAAGTTTTCAGTCCCGAACAAAATTTTAATTCGCATCGGATTTGTTTTGACTTCCTTAAGCCGAAGTATTCCTCCCTCTGCATATTTTTTTATACTCTCGAAATAATCAGGATTTGGCGATAAAGGATCCGGTACAAATAATATTGCTTTTGCTCCTCCCAAAACAGCCTTCTGAACTTTTCTCATTTCAGTGGTCATATCAGGTTTTTCACCTTCCTTTACCTTTTCCAGGTTTCGGGTCATCACCAGTACAATTTTATCCTTTAGTTCGAGGCCTTCGGAATCGTTGTATTTTGTGTCGCTGTTATACCACCCGTATCCGCTAAAAATAATATTTCCTGCAACGGTATCCGAATCCAATGCATTGTCCATTGAAAAAATTTCCTTATCAGTATAAATTACCTCTCCCGATTGATTTTGAAGTTGTAAAACGGTATTATTGGTGTCAGGTCTTGCTGATATCATTTCAACTTTTTGAAAATAATCTTCACCCCCAGGTACCAAACCCAGTCGTTTACTTTGCGACTTCAGGTATTCGGCTGTAATCTCAAGCCCCGGAATGGTAGTGGTGAAATCCCGGCCCTGCATAAAATCGCTGGCAACAAATTCGAGGTGTGCCTTTAAATCATTTTCTGATATTGACTCCAGTCCTTCTTTCTGTGCCAAAACAGAAAAACCAACTGCAATCAATAATAACGTCAATTTTATCTTTAATTTCTTTTTCATCGTAATAAGGTCTTACTTTCTTTCCGTGTATATATTCTCCAGGTTGCCAACTTCATAACCTACCAGAAAACAAAGCTCAGCAACTCGTTTTATCTTTTTGAAATTAATTTTTCCCACCTCATCGCCAACCTTGTGGTAATCGGCATGATAGCCTGTAGCATAATTTAAAATAGGCACTCCGTTTCTATGGAAATGATAATGATCGCTTGCTCTTAAAAACATTGGAGGCAGGCTGGTATCCGGCACAAGGTTCAACTCCCTGCATTTCTTATCATTTATTTTTGCCAGTTCGGGCCACACATCGTTCGACAAAGTATACAAACCATCGAAATCTTTAACTTTTTTTGGTGAATCTTTCCACACATCATCGCGCGGCCCGTCATACACACGCCCCACCATGTCGAGATTTATGGCGGCCACTGTATTTTCCAACGGAAAAACAGGATGATCGCAGTAATAGCGCGATCCAAAGTGGCCGATCTCTTCGCAGGTTACCCATAAAAAAACAATACTTCGTTTGGGTTTAACCTCCAGGCTGGCAAATGCCTCAGCTACCTCCATAATTGCCACTGTTCCCGAACCGTTATCATCAGCGCCGTTATATACATCTCCGTCTTTTCCTATTCCAAGATGATCGTAATGCGCCAGAAAAACAACATATTCATTTTTTAATTCAGGATCAGAACCTTCGATAAAACCAACCACATTTTTACTGGAAACCGTTTCAATATGTGGCCTCAATTCACAACTAAATTTTTTATCTGCAATTTCAACAGGTGTAATAGTGTTCTTTTCAACTTCTTCGAGCAGGTATTTATTATAATCTCCCCTGCTTCCCATCAAAGCGTCGGCAAAATCCGGATTGCATACCAACACAGGTGCTTCATTTGTTGCTTTATCTTCTTTTAAACTATAACGTTCGCGGTTAAAACGTTCCTGCACTTGTTTTAAAACCTTATTATCCTTGTCGCGCGGATCGCTGATAAAAAGAATGACTTTGGGCTCCATCTTTAAAAGTTGTGCCATTTTAATCCCTTCCTTTTGAAAATCCCAACGGTTGGCAACACCCTTCTTAAAAGTTTCCCGATTGCCCTGGGCTACAACAACGACCTTCCCCTTTACATCCGACTCCAAAATCTCTTGCCCGAAACCAATTAAAACCACGTTCTCGTTGGTGCAGGTAAACATCCCTGTGTTTGAATTCAACAATACCGATTCATCAGACTCAAATCTGACTTTCCCTTTTTTATCTTTAACCTGAACTTCGAATTCTCCGGGAAGAAATTTACTCATTGCAACTTCCTGAAAATAATCCTGACTTCCCGGTTTAAGGCCAATTCCCTTTGCGTATTCGGCCAGGTAGTTGGCTGTTATTTCGAGTCCGTCGACCGGAGTTCCAAGCTTCCTGCCCTGCAAATCATCAGAAGCTATAAATTTAAGATGCTCTTTTAAATCACGAATATCGATTTTTGAAAGCGCTTTTTCCTGTCCTGCTGCAGAAAAGCTATAAAGAATAATGAAAAGGCAGGCATACAAAGTTTTTTGTAAAAACATTTTACATGAAATTAAATATTATCGATATTTACACTTGAGAAGCTACCAAAATTAAAAATAAAGAATAAAGGGACAAACAAAGACATAACGAATTGTAAGAAATATTAACTGTGCCTGTATTTTTTGATATTAAAACCCATTACAATGAAAATTATTAATACAATTTTGAAATTAATTTTAAGCATTTGGTTATTAATGCTTATTCCATCGTGTGCCATAAATCCGGTAACCGGCAAAAGCGAATTAATGTTTATGTCTGAAGCGCAGGAGATTTCTTTAGGCACACAATACGATCCTTCGGTAGTGGCAACCTTTGGTTTATACGAGAATGAAACCCTTATGAAATTTATTACAGAAAAGGGAACAGAGATGGGTAAAATATCGCATCGCCCGCAACTCGAATACCATTTTAAAATTCTGGACTCTCCGGTTGTCAATGCTTTTGCAGTTCCCGGTGGCTATATTTATTTAACGCGCGGGATTCTGGCGCAGTTTAACAACGAGGCAGAATTAATGGGTGTTTTAGGGCACGAAATGGGTCACGTTACAGCGCGTCATACGGCAAAACAACAAACCAATCAACAAATAGGTCAGGTGCTGTTGGTTGGAGGGATGTTGGTTTCGAAAGAGATTTATGAACTGGCGGATGTGGCGATGGCGGGAATGCAATTATTGTTTTTAAGTTTTAGCCGCGATAACGAGCGGGAAGCCGACCGCCTGGGCGTGGAATACTCTTCAAAAATTGGATACGACTCGCGTAAAATGGCCGATTTCTTCGAAGTTCTCAATAAAATGAATATGGAAAGCAGCCATGCCGGAGTTCCAACATTTTTGTCAACCCACCCTGATCCGGGTGATCGTTATAATGCGGTTAACAAAACAACTGAAGAATGGCAGGCCAAATTGCCGGGACAAACCTTTGTTGTAAATACCAACAGCTATTTGAATATGATAGACGGATTGGTGTACGGCGAAGATCCTCGCCAGGGTTTTGCTGAAAACAACATCTTTTATCATCCGGAACTGAAATTTAAATTTCCATATCCCACAGGCTGGACCCTTGTAAACGCTCCCACGCAGGTTCAGATTTCTTCACCCGACCAGGACGCTGCCATTGTTTTCTCATTGTCAAAAGAAAAAACACCGGAAGCTGCAGCGCAAAAAGCAATGAGCGACCTGGAATTAACAGCAATTGACAATAAAAAAATAACTGTAAATGGTCATCCCGCGGTTGCAGTAATTTCGCAGCAGGTTTCACAAACCGAGTCGGGCGGACAACAGGTAATAAAACTTTGCTCGTACTTTATTGAAAAAGACGGCTCAGTGTACACTTTCCATGGAATAGCGGAAGGCAATCAGTTTAACAACTACCTGCCGGCTTTTGAATCAACCATGAAAAACTTTACCACACTTACTGAAGCATCTAAACTAAACATAAAACCCACCCGAATTAAAATAATCAAAATTAACAGTGCTACCGTTTCGCTTGAAGACGCCTTAAAGTACTATAAGGTTCCGCAAGACAAACTCAAAGAAGTCGCACTGTTGAACAATATGGAACTCAATCACATACTAAAAAGAGGAGATTTGATTAAAACAATCGGTAAGTAATAACCGTTATTATTTTCTATAAACAAATAGAATCAGAAAATGAAACGAGCATGTAAGGTAATTATACCTAAGATGATTATTGTAACACATGCAAGTTCCATACTATACATTTAAAAACAAATAATATTAATAGTATGAAAAAAACAGGAATCAGGTATTTACTAATTTTTACAATGGTAATTGTTGGATACTTAAACAGTAATGCACAGGAAATTGGAGTACGTTTGGGTGAAGTTTCGGCAGGAAATGTCGCCGTTGATGCTATTTTCTCTACGGGGGAATTTAACCGGCTTCATGCCGATCTTTCGTTTGGGAATGGGGTTGCGGCCGATCTTTTGTGGGACTTCTTTTATCGCCCGCTACCCGACGAAGCTTTTAACTGGTACATGGGGGTTGGCCCCTACCTGGCTATCCTAAATGAAAGGGATCACCACACCGATGAAAAAGAAACCAATTTTAATCTGGGTGCAGCTTTTGAGATAGGAATGGAATACCATTTTAACAACATCCCCCTGGCTATCGGGCTCGATTATAGACCAATGCTGGAAATACTTGACAAAACAACCCTCCACTGGGGAGGATTTGGATTAAACATACGTTATGTGATTAACTAACACTATTTTAATCTTTTACCATAGATGGCATCTGTACTTTCTTCTAACGATACAGATGCCATTTTTTTATATAAACAAGTTTGATTTTATACTTCAACACTATCTTCCAATTTTAAAATAATCATTTGATTATTTCGATTTTAATAGTAGCTTAGCTTCGCGGTTATTGAATCGCACTTATCCAGCACTAATTTTTTAAAACCCATAAAAAATGAAGAAACTATTGTTTAATTCTATTGCAATTGTACTGCTCTTTTCGGCCTGCAGCCCCAAAGTGGCAACAACAATAACACAAACAGAAAAGCCGCTGGATTATACTGAAGAGGTAGCCGTTATACCGCTAAGTGAAGCTATTCCTGACGGCTCAAGGGAACTTGGAGAAATAAAAATAGGTGATACCGGTTTTTCAACGAACTGCAGCTGGGAAGTAGTTATCGAAAAAGCAAAAGAAGAAGCCAGGAAAGCAGGAGGTAATGCCATAAAAATTACTGAACATAAACCGCCATCGGTTTTTGGCAGCTCATGCCATCGGATTACAGCTACTATTATAAAAACTGATCACCCGGAAGATTTAAAATTTGCTGTAGAAGAACCTATTTCAGACGCAGATTATGCCACATTAAACATATACCGCTATGGAGGAACCGGGGCATTGGTTAGTTACGATTTACATTTAGGCGATTCAACCATTTGCCGGGTAAAAAGTAAATCAAAAACCAGCATCCAGATAAAAACAGAAGGATTGAATACAATATGGGCAAAAACCGAAGCAAAAGCAGAACTCCCTATCGACATCGAAATGGGTAAAACATACTTTATTCGATGCGGTATAAAAATGGGATTTTTTGTGGGGCAGCCATCGCTCGAACTTGTTGATTACAAAACAGGTATAACTGAATTCGAATCCTTAAATCCATAATAATGCGTATCCATATTTCATTTTTATTGCTTGTATTTTTTCCTGTTTTCTCGTTCTCTCAGGATTTAATAGTAACACAAAAAGGCGACTCCCTTAATTGTTCAATAAGCAAAGTAAAGAATGACTTTATTTATTTCACATTTAAACACGACAATGAAGTTAGAAATACCCTGCTTGCCACAGAGGACGTAAAATCATATACTTACGATTTTTGGGAAGTACCTGTGTTAACCGATACTGAAATTAAAAAACCTGCCGATTACCAGGTGGTTCGTTTAGCTCTTAATACCGGGTACAGCTATCGCACGGCACCTTTGGCAGATAATATTTCGTCGTCGCAGCTTTCATACTACAAAAGCTTAAAATCGGGATTCCATGTCGGTGGCGACATTAGTGCTTTTACTTCTGAGGCCATTGGCTTCGGTTTCAAATACAACCTTTTTAAATCGAAAGGAAACAGCAGTGGAGACAATAACGAAAAAATCAGTATTCATTTTGTGGGTCCAAGTTTTACTACACGACTTTTAAATTATAACAAAAGAAATGCATTTATCAGTAACTGGTCGATAGGTTACATGAGCTACGTGGATAAACTTTATAATGGTTACGAACAAGTACAGGGAAGTACGGTAGGATTAGCCTGGGATCTGGGATACGACTTCAAAATCTCTGAAAAAACAGCGCTGGGTTTTCAAATTTCACTCTTGTCGGGAGTTTTAAACAAAGTTACCTATAAAGAGGGAATGCATGTTCAGGAAATTGAACTCGACAATGATGAACGCGAAGGACTCGGTCGAGTTGATTTTTCTGTGGGCCTAAGGTTTTAGGCAAGTTCCTCAAATATTTATATCACTCTTCCAAATACCTGAATAGTATCATTTATTGAATCGTATTCCATTTATGAACGTATAAAAAGAACAGATTCAATAAAAATTTCGGTTAAGGGGAAGATTAATGTATAAGAAAGTATTAATACGAATACTAATAGGTCTGGCAATAGTGTTTGTAATCATCAATGCTGTAATAATGGTTATTCCGGCATTAGCGTTTTGGATATATTTGGGAGTGATACTTGAGAAAGAGAAACGAATAATTCCCGAAAATCTGGATCCGGAATCAGTCCAAAAACACATGAAAACATTGAAAACATTATTAATAATAGCCTCAATATCCCTCCCCGTTTCTATTTCAGGTATCGTTATGCACAATATCCGCTCCGGCCAGACAGGTACTGAAGAGATTCTCTTTTTCTACGTCGGACTTATTGCTTTGTATGTTTTTATTCTGGCATCTGCAGGCGGTATGCTTATATTCTTCAAAGGACGACAAAAACGATAAAAATACGCTAAGAAATCCCCCAAACCGGCGCAACCTTCAACTGTTCCTTTGCAATTATAGGGTCAAACTGATGAACCAATTGTTAGCTGGCGCCAGCGGGAGATTATCATACAAGCATTTCTTCTAATACTTCAATATATTCTTTTTCTATCGCCAACTCAGGTTCAGGAGGAATAGAAACAGAATTCACAACAATTTCGGCAATATCCATAACTTGAATTCCACGGTGTCGGGCAAACGTTTTTTTGCACAAAGGGCAGGCCGTGGCCAGCACATCGGGACGATATTGCAGGTAATCATCAACTGCCTGGGTGCGTAACATTGATCGTTCCTGCTGCGAGATTTTAAGGTTCCCCAGGCTCCCTCCGCAGCAATAAGCTTTTTCTTTTTCGTTTTTTATTGGAATAACATTTCCTGTTGCCCGCAACACTTCGCGGGGTTGCTCGAACATTCCCGAACCACGCCCCAGTTCACAAGGATCGTGATAAATTATTCGTTTCGAACTCTTCTCCAGTTTGATAATTTTTTCTTTTATCAAATTCAAAATATAATCAGCATGAAACACCACCTCCACATTACCCAATTCGTAATCTTCTCTGAAAACCTTGTAGCAAATCGGACACGAAACAACCAATCTCTTCGCTCCCGATCCCAAAATTTTGCGGGTATTGTTGGCAATCAGTTTCGACGCTGCATCGTGTTGACCGGCAAGTATCAGCGGGCGGCCGCAACAGGGCGCTTTTTCCTTATCCATAAACCAAACATTTTCGCCCGCCATTGCAAAAAGCTTTTTCATCGAAGCAATAATTCCCGGAGTAAGGTGGGTCATGCAACCTGCAAAATAAACGGTTTCGGCTTTTTGTGCCGGAAGATCTTCGAGGTAATTGTACGACGAATTATACTGGAGGGTCGATTCAATTCGCTGTGTAATCCGCAAATCGATGGTATTGATTCCGACCGGACAATCGACCTGGCATTTTCCGCAAAGCAGACAGTTAAACAGCTCTTCGTCGGAGAGGTTGTTGTTGCGAATATTTTTCAGAATATAAACCGACTGCGAATTGTTAATTCCGGCAGCTGAAAGTTGGCAGTTATCAAGACAAAGACCGCAGCGCGAGCAGGAAAACACCTGAATATCGGTGTAGGTATTATTGCGCTTTTTTAGTTTAACTCCGGCGTTTCTAACAAAAATCAACAAAATCTCGGTGGGAATGTGCATGTAACGCGAGTTGGGTAATGCCGCAAAAAAGAATCCGAGTGTGGAAGAATAAGAAGTCCACAAAACAAGGTTTGTCGTTTCCGATCCAAGATTTCCCAAAAGGTGGCCGACCGAAGAAGTGAGAAAACTGCCGTTTCCATACAACTGAGCTGACATCCCTTCAGCCAAAAGCCGTAAAGGGAAAATCAGCCAGAGCGACATCAAAGCAATGCGATCGCCGGTTTTCAGCCGGGTGGTTTTTTTCATCCCAAACAGTTTCTTTTTAAACCGTTTTAACATGGCCAGCGCAACCCCTGAAAGAACAAACAACAACAGAAAGTCCATCAGGAATGAAAACACACCAGCAAAAGAAAATGCTTTTCCTGTTTCGAAATAGCGGAAAAATACCGGAAGATACATCGGGACAAGCAACGACCGGCGGGCAACCATAACTTCAAAATGCCCAATTACAATCAACAAAAACCAGCCAAAAGCCAGGCTCATGTGCATATACCCGAGCACGGGATTTTTCAAAAAAATCTTATGATGAAGTAATCCTTCGTAAAAAACTTCTTTAAAAGAATTCAACACCCTCCTTGTTTTGAACGATTGCACCAGCCGTAGTTTGTCGAGTTTTGACAAACCGCGAATCCACTTCAAAAAACGGTAAAAAAGTGTGGCAAGCAGATAGATAAAACCAATGGTAAACGGGAGAATAATGATTTTTTCCATTACATCTGTACTTCTTCGTTTTTCTGCATCGAAATGCGTTTTTTGATCAGCAGTATCACATTACGGATGTTAATGTCGCGAGGGCAGACCAGGGTACATTTTCCGCAGAACATGCACTTCTGTATCTCTTCGGATAGTTTTTCGGTTTCGCCACGGCGCAGCCACAGCCCGATTTTACGAACGTTAAAATTGGTAAGGTTGCCGGCGCTGCACGTGGCTGTACATCCTCCACATGAGATACAGGTTAAAAACGAAGGCTCGTATTCTAAAACATACAACAAAAGGCTATTGTCGAAATTATCGAAATCGATTTGCCGGGAACTTGGTTTCAGGAAGCTGAGTTCATTCATTTTCAGGGTCTTTTAAAATAATTGATTACTTCCTGAGCTGCAGACCGGGCATTTTCAAGTGTCTCGCTTACCGCCATCGGACAAATTGTGGTGCCGGCCATAAAAATGCCTTCCTGCATAGTATGGTTTCTCAACTCGTGCATGTTTGCAGATTTCAGGAACCCGTTTTCGTCAACATCCATATTATTTTTGCTGATCAACCGGTTGATTGAAGCGCCCGGTTCCATTCCAACCAGGAGAATAACCATATCCACATTCATTCTCAACGGTCGTCCCTGCAAAGTGTCTTCCGCTTTTATCTGGATCGTTTTATCTGGTCTCTCTGCTGCTTCCGACAACCTTCCGCGAATGAACTGAATTTTATGCCGCTTTTGCGCTTTCAGGTAAAGGCTGTCGAACTTCGATCCATAAAGACGCAGGTCCATGTAAAAACAAAAAACCTCGCAATCAGGCAGCATTTTATTTATTTCGATAGCTTGCTTAATTCCCGTGATACAACAAACTTTGGAACAATAAGTATTTCCAACCTTCTCGTCGCGCGACCCGACACAATGAATGATGGCGACACGTTTGGGCTCGGTGCCTTGAATCGTAAACAATTTCCCGTCGCTTTTTAAGCGCTTTTCAAAATCAACCGACGTAATCACATTTCCGAATAAATCGTAACCGTATTCTTCTTTTAGGGTTGCATCGAAAACATTAAATCCGGATGCAACGAGAACCGCGTCGGCATAAAACCGCACATCCTGTTCATCGCTCAGTTCAAAACGGGCACCGTTTCGTTCAACTCTGCTGATCTCGGTTTTGTAGATGGTGTTAACTCCGGCCTGGCCGGTTTTTTGTTTTAGATTTCCAAGTAAACGTTCCGGCGAAGAGAAGTCGGGGAACAGGTGATCCCAGTCGTTTAATTTCCCCCCGGCATCTGCTTCTTTTTCAATTACAGTGACTTTTAAACCCTGACGGGCAAGCACCGAGGCAGCCTCCATTCCGGCAATTCCCCCGCCAATAACAGCAACGTGTTTATTTTCTAGCATTTCGTCAGGTTTAAACATCCTGTAAATACAGGCTCATTAATGTACTTTCCATTCACCCCGGAAAATTTCTGTTTCGCATCGTAAGCAATACCCATTTTATCGAGCAGCGGCTCCACATCAACCTGATGCATTTGCAAACCCAGATCTTTCCACGGATCGTAGCCTAAAACCAAACCGGCCAGTTCTTCATGCGACAATACCGGGATTCCGTTTTCTCCACCATAAATTTTACCTTCAATCTGGGCCAGCGCATATTGCCAGCGATCGAGAAACATATTACAGCCCGGACAGTTGGTTAAAATGGCATCGGGGCGATAAGGTTCCATACTCTCGAATTTCTTTCGCGAGTTGGAAATGGAATAACTCCTGTTGTTTTTTATGAGATAATGACGGAAGCCAAAACCGCAGCAGTGGCGTCGTTCAGGATAATCAACTGCTTCGCCGCCCCAGCTTTCAATCATTCCGGTGAGTACCCTCGAATATTCTGATCCTCCAACTCCTTTTTCAGGAAAAATTTTGGCGTAGTGACAACCAATATGATCGACAATTTTTAAGGGCTCACCGGTCTCACGGTTTATCAGTTTGTAGCTGGCCTGCTCAGCAATTTCTTTTCTGAATTTATAAATAATATCACAGGCATGTGCCAGGTTTTCGGGAATTGTAAACTCCCGTCCTGTTGCTTTCCAAAGGTATTCACGGATTCTGGCCAGTTCTTCCGGATGTTCTTTCCAGGTAGAAAGTACTTCGTTGTAACACCCGAAAGAAGTAATACACGAAACTGCACAGTTTTTATATTGTCTTTCGGTCATCAACGCAAATTGCCGGGCAATTACAGTCTGAATGGTTTCATAAGGAACAATATCAGAATGATAACCGATTCCGGTGCAGGTGGTATGATGTGGATCGTCGTAAATATCTTTGTTCAGGTTTTTCTGCAGGATGGAAAGAAATACCTTTTCTGCTCCGGGATTAAAGTTTTGCCGGATGCAACTGCGTAAATAAAAAAAATGATCGCTGGCAATCTCCTTGTTGAATTCGCTCCACTTTATCCGGGTATTTGAACTCATTTTTAAACTTCCTCCAATAAATACTGTGTATATTTTTTCATGTCAGCTTCGCCGTTTTTATTGGTTAATCCCAATTCTTTCGCTTTAAGTCGACTGAAATGTTCAATGGTTCTGCAGAGTTTGCTCCCTCCACTCACGTCGAAAATTTGCTGTAATTCATCCAAATCACGGCTGTCAATTTTCCTCATAGCACCTGGCCCGCTGCCGTTGAGATTTGCACCAACTGCAGCATAAACTTCTCCCATATTTTCGAAGACCCATTTCCATACCGGCCCCTGTTCCGGATGGTGGTCCGGAATCAGGGAGGCAGGATGGACACAATAGCCATATTTGAGGATGTTTGCCCCAATGGTTTTAACGATTAAGTATTGCTGGCGGCCCATTCTGCTTTTTACAAATGCGCCTGTCTCCTGCGATATTTTACGCAAAACATTAATGATTAGTCCGGGACAATTATTTCTTGGGCAGCGTGCTTTGCACGACATGCACTGACCACAATACCAAATAGTATCGCTCTCAAGCAAGGCGGCAATTTCCTCTTCGTTGCCGGATTGTACGGTTACGGCAATTGTTCGCGGATCGTACTCGAAGAATTCTGCCGCCGGACAAATTGCAGTACAAATGCCGCAATTCATACAAGCCTGCAGACCTTCTTCGAGACGAATGTCCGCTTTTAATCTGCTGTTTAATTTTATGTGCATGTAGCCTTAGGTTGTTTGCTTTTGCAAATTTTTGAAAATACGTACAGTTTTAAAACCGTTATTAGACGTATTTTGAAATACGCTTTTATACGTATATGAAATAGTAAAATAGATGAATTCGGGATGAGATGTATTTCTAAATTAGAATGATATCCTTTCAATTCTAACGTCAATAAATAAAGTAATAAGGCTCGGCAAATAGGGAAATAACCGGCGACTAAGGTATGTATGGGATAAATTAGACTTTTCAACTGTTCTGAAAGCTAGAAACATTTAAGACACAAAAAAAGCTCCACAAAAACAATTGTGAAGCTTTTTTCGAGCGAGAAACGGGACTCGAACCCGCGACCCCGACCTTGGCAAGGTCGTGCTCTACCAACTGAGCTATTCTCGCAAATGGTACCCGAGGCGGGACTTGAACCCGCACGATCATAATGATCATTGGATTTTAAGTCCAACGTGTCTACCAATTCCACCACCCGGGCATCCTTGCAATATCGTGAATGAGCGAGAAACGGGACTCGAACCCGCGACCCCGACCTTGGCAAGGTCGTGCTCTACCAACTGAGCTATTCTCGCATATGTATCAGAACGTGCTTTTTCAAAAGCGATGCAAATATATTGCTATTTTTTTATCTCGCAAAATTAAATTCAAAATTTACCGTAATCCGGTCAGCTTCTTTATTTCATTCAGTTTATTCAAAGCCTCTATGGGCGTTAAATTATTTACATCTAAACCTGCAATTTCATCTCTGATTTGTTTCAACACCGGGTCATCTAACTGAAAGAAACTGAGTTGCATTCCTTCCCGGTTTTCGCCAATTTCCTCCAAAGGTTTACTCAAACTTTCCTTTTCTTTTCCGCCTTCCAGTTTTTTAAGAATCTGTTCGGCTCTTTTTATCACCGATTTTGGCATGCCCGCCATTCCGGCCACATGAATACCAAAACTATGATTACTTCCTCCACGCACCAGTTTCCGTAAAAAAATCACTTTATTTCCAACCTCTTTTATGGAAACGTTAAAATTTTTCACCCTCGGAAAGGCTCCTTCCATTTCATTCAGTTCGTGATAATGAGTGGCAAACAAAGTTTTTGCCTTGGCATAAGCATGTTCGTGCAAATGCTCCACAATCGACCAGGCAATGGAAATACCATCATAGGTTGATGTTCCGCGCCCGAGCTCATCAAAAAGAATCAGGCTTCGGTCAGAAACATTATTCAAGATACTGGCAGCCTCGTTCATTTCAACCATAAAAGTTGATTCGCCCAGCGAAATATTATCGGATGCCCCCACGCGGGTAAATATTTTATCGACAAAACCGATTTTTGCTACCTCGGCAGGAACAAACGAGCCCATTTGTGCGAGCAAAACAATGAGGGCAGTCTGGCGCAGCAAAGCCGATTTACCTGCCATGTTCGGCCCGGTAATAATAATAATCTGCTGGTCTTCCTGATCGAGTATTACATCGTTCGAAATATACGATTCGCCAATGGGCAATTGCTGTTCGATTACCGGGTGGCGGCCACTTTTGATATCGATATCAGTTTCATTGGTCACCTCCGGACGGAAATATTTGAACGCACTGGCACAACTCGCATATGACAAAAGGCAATCGATTTGAGCCAAAATATGCGAATTTAACTGGATGGCTGAAATATATTCCGATAAAGCATAAACCAGTTCCGTAAAAATCTTGCTCTCCAATACCTGAATCTTCTCTTCTGCACCCAGAATCTTTTGTTCGTATTCTTTCAGCTCTTCGGTAATGTAACGCTCGGCGCTTACAAGAGTTTGCTTACGAATCCAGTCTTCAGGCACCTTGTCTTTATGGGTATTTCGCACTTCGATATAATAGCCAAACACATTGTTGAAGCTAATTTTAAGTGACGGGATTCCATGTTTCTCACTTTCGCGCTGTTGAATCTGCGCCAGGTAATCTTTTCCGGAATATGCAATCTTTCGTAAATCATCCAGTTCTTCTGAAATACCCTCGGCAATGACTCTCCCTTTATTGATGGCAGTTGGCGGATCAGCAACAATCTCCTGATGTATTTTTTCACGAATCAAATCGCAGGTATTTAACTGTTCTGCAAAACGATTCAGTGCCGGATTTTCCACTTCAGCACATGCAGCTTTAATAGGAATAATGGCATTTAATGCATTTTTTACCTGCACCATTTCGCGGGGGTTGATTCTTCCCACTGCAACCTTCGAAATCAGTCGTTCCAAATCACCCATTTGCCTCAGGTGCTCTTCCAGATTTTCTTTGGCATCCGGGTTTTTCAGAAACAACTCAACCACATCAAGGCGCTCGTTAATGGGTTCAATATCTTTTAGAGGCAGCGCCATCCAGCGTTTCAACAAGCGCGAACCCATTGGTGTTATGGTTTTATCGATCACATTAATAAGCGACCTTCCACTTTCGTGTAGCGGAGCAAAAAGCTCCAGGTTACGGATGGTAAAACGGTCGAGCCAAACGTAATGTTCTTCTTCAATTCGGCTTAAGCCCGAAATATGGCTCAGTCGCTGATGTTGCGTAATATCAAGGTAATGCAACACCGCTCCTGCAGCAATAACCGCCAGCTTTAAATCGTGTACACCAAAACCTTTCAGAGAACTGGTCTCGAAATGCCTTTTAAGCCTGTCGTTGGCAGCATCTCCCGTATACACCCAATCGTCGAGATTGAAAGTATAATATTTTTTCCCGAAAATCTCGTTGAATTCATTGCCCCTGCCCCTCTGGTACAACACCTCTTTTGGCTGAAATGAGTTGAGCAGTTTATCGATGTATTCGTAATTTCCTTCTGCAGTAAGGAACTCTCCAGTAGAAATATCAAGAAAAGCCACCCCTGCCCTTTTTTTATCGAAATGCACCGATGCCAGAAAGTTATTCTCCCGGTTCTCAAGAATATTATCGTTAATGGAAACACCCGGCGTAACCAATTCTGTAATGCCGCGCTTCACAATTTTTTTGGTCATTTTCGGGTCTTCCAACTGCTCGCAAATGGCTACGCGTTGTCCGGCCCGCACTAATTTAGGCAAATATGTATCGAGCGCATGATGCGGGAAACCTGCCAGCTCTACATAACTGGCCGATCCATTCGCCCTGCGGGTAAGGGTAATCCCCAGTATTTCTGCCGATTTTATTGCGTCTTCTCCAAAGGTTTCGTAAAAATCGCCTACACGAAACAACAAAATAGCATCGGGATGTTTATCCTTGATGGTATAATACTGCTTCATCAGCGGCGTTTCAACGTATTTTTTACTTTGTGCCATAGATGAGCAAAGATAAGAGTTTAGGCCATTGTTTTATTGAAACTTTTTCAACAATAAGCGAATTATTCTCTTTCTTTTTTGCTTCTCAATTCCTTGAAAAAAATTGCGGAATGTGCCAGAGAGCGGATCAACATGATGCCTGCAATAAGGAAAAATACCGGGTGAAATTTTTGTGGAAAAACAGCATGGCAACAGATAAAAAAGATCAGCCAGGCAGCCAAAACAACATGGTAGAATTTTAAAACTGGTCGCCATTTTTTTATTGCCCATGCCAAAACAAAAATTAAATTAAGCGGAATGAGCCAGGCCAGGTTATAATTGGGATGCATGGCCGGATGTTCGGAATACAACACAAACCACCCGACCAAAAGTCCTCCAAAACCATTTAAACCATATAAAATATAGTCGAGTGAAGATTTGAGGGTGCCTTTTCTAAATTGCTTAATAGTGAACCATCCAACCAGCAAAAATAAAATGAGAAAAACCACAAAAGGGCTTGTTAACTTACCCGATCTAAAGTGTGATTCGGGTGCCTGATACAACACGTGCGATGATTTTACAACCGGTACATTCCGGCTCGTTTTAACTGCCGTGGCAAAATGTTTCATTACATAATCGGGCAAAAACATTTCTTCGCTTAAAGTAGCAGGTCTGTCCGAAGGAGAACTCACTAAAAAATCAATCCCAAAATTCAGCCACAAAAGCTTGCCATGATAATCTTTAATTAACCGGCGTAAAGTTTTATTTGTGGCTTGTTCCTGAAAGGTTACTCCTCCCTCAATATTATCTGCAACTACATCGCGAACACGACTGGCACAGTTATCGAAGAAAAAATTGTAACGGTAAACACGATTTTCGGGTTTTGCATTCCAAACCAGGTAATCGAATATTTTTTGCTTTTCTTCCTGCGTTAAATTTAATACCTGTTCGTAAACACTGCGTTTATCCTCTTTGTATTCTTCCATAAAACTGTTGAAACGATAAACACCAAGCAAATAATCGGTTTGGCCCGAAGCAAAACGGTACAAAAAGTTAGGAGAACTAAAATCAAAAATACCGTAATTAAAAACAGAATCGTAGTTATACAAATTATCTTTAATCCTGATGGCCGAATGTCCGTAAACCGAATACACCTCATTGCCGGGGCTGCAGGTCAGAATACTAATTTGGGCAAGATTGGAAAGTCTGGGAGTATTTTCCTGAGCAGGACTGGTTAATCCTAATATCAACAGGAAAAGCAGTATAACAATGTTTTGTCTGGTATTCATAACTCGTTTCACAAATTTCAAAAATAATACAATAATAAAGGAACAAAATGCCGAAACGACCTGCAATGACCATACAATATTTTAATTTAGACTGGTTCTATATAAAAATATTCAATTCTTTTTCCAATCTTTGCACCGAATTATTTTACAAAGCTGTGAAAACAAGACAACAGGTATGCTAAAATTCCGTTGTTGTTATACAGTTATTGAAAGCAGAGAGTGAGGATTATATGAGTTGTAACGGATGTTCATTTAATAATTCAACAAATAATATATTTGCAAAAGGATACGACTGGCTGGATGATTTGCCGGATACCACAGATAAATCGGATATTGTTGAAGTAAGATTTAAGACGACCCGCAAGGAATACTATAAAAACACAGAAAACCTTCCAATAAAAAGGGGTGACATGGTAGTTGTTGCCTCTTCGCCCGGGCACGATGTTGGCGAAGTAACCTTAACCGGGTACCTGGCAGAAAAACAATTTAAACGACATGTTAAAAACCCTGCAAGGTATACCCTTAACGTTATTTACCGCAAAGCAAGTGAGGCGGATATTGAGAAGCTACAGGAAGCCCGAGGCAGGGAAAAAGAAACCATGATTCGTGCGCGACAGGCTGCCGCAGAACTCGGACTTGAGATGAAGATCGGTGACGTGGAATTTCGTGGCGACAACAAAAAAGCTATTTTTTATTACATCGCAGAGGGCCGGGTTGATTTCAGGGAACTGATTAAAATTTACGCCCGCGATTTCAGGATAAAAATTGAGATGAAACAAATCGGGGCCCGGCAGGAAGCAGGTCTGGTTGGTGGAATAGGTTCGTGCGGAAGAGAACTGTGCTGCTCGAGCTGGCGCACCGACTTTTCAAGCATCACCTCCGATGCAGCTTTGAAACAGGGGCTGACTCCTACTGCTCAAAAAATGGCCGGTGCATGCGGTAAACTGAAATGTTGCCTGCTTTACGAACTGGATGCTTATATTGAAGCCGGGAATCAATTCCCCAAAGAGCTTTTAAATCTTGAGCTGGCAAACGGTATTGCCAAACCTTTTAAAACTGATTTCTTAAAGAAAGAAATCTGGTATACACTGGAAGGCAGCCTGGGTACTACATTTAATCTGACACTGAAACAGGTTAAAAACATTATTCAGCAAAACAAACGCGGCAAGCAACCCGAAGTACAAATATTCACTTCACGGGAGACGGATGAAGCCAAAATGGAGGTGACTCTCGATGAAAGTCTCGATCGTTTTGACAAAAAGAATCCGAAAAATAACAGGAATAAGCGCCGCAACAGAAACAATAACAACAGCAGCAACGGTAACAGTAATAATAATAACAACAATACCAGAAACGGCAGCAGAAACGACAAGCCACGTTCGCAACGAAGCCGGAATAAAAACAAAAGGGCATCGTCACCTAAGAATCAATCTTAAGGTACTTGTCGATTTTGTTTTTTAAAGAATCAATGGTTAAAGGTTTGGCTATGTAATCGTCGCAACCGGCGTTATAGGCTTTATCTTTATCCATTGACATAGCAAATGCGGTTTGCATAACAATGGGCACCTCGGGATGACCGCTTTTAATAATTTTTGTGGCTTCGTAACCATTCATCTGCGGAAGCTGTACATCCATAAATATCATGTCGGCCTGGTTTTGCTCCAAAAATTCAATCCCCTCCTCGGCATAGGTAAAATTAACGAGCTTGTAGCCCATCGACTCAACAACCGTTTTTAAAAATTCAACACTCAGGTTATCATCCTCAAACGAAACGATTGTTTTTTCTTTTAGGTGCTTCGACAGTGAATCGGAAAGTTGAAGATGTATTCTGTTTAATACTTTCGACTGATTCCGGTTGTGAGGAATAGAAATTTTAAATTCAGTACCTTTTCCGGGTTTTGACTTCACTTCCACTTGTCCGTTTAGCTTTTCTGTTATGCCGGCAACAATAGCTAAACCAAGCCCCGATCCTTCATACTTGCGTTCCTGCCCCTCTTCAGCCTGACGAAAAGACTGGAATATTACATCGTGTTTAGTTTCCCTGATCCCGATACCCGTATCTTTAACGAACAGCTCCATACTTATATCGTCGACATTTTTTATTCCAAACTCGATGGATCCTTCAGAAGTAAACTTAAAGGCATTGTCAAGCAGGTTTTTATACAGCTGGTAGATTCGATCTTTATCAGAGTAAACCACAAGATTTTTAGCCCGGTCGCATTGGCGAAGTTTAAAATCAATTTTTTCGAGCTTGTCTCTGTAATGATTCTGATAAAAAACCTGCAACTCTTCCAGCATATCGTTCATATCGAAATCGGAATATTCAATTTTTAACTGGTTTGATTCGATCATCGAAATATCGAGAATATCGTCGATAACTGTCATTAATCGCTGGCTGGAGTTTTCAATAATTTTACCGTACAGTTTTCGATGTTCGTCTTCCACATCTTCATCGGCAAGCAGGCTTGAAAAACCCAGAATTCCATTCAAAGGTGTTCTTATTTCGTGACTCATATTGGCCAGGAAAAGTGTTTTCAGCCGGTCACTTTCAACCGCATTTTCCTTTGCCTCCTTAAGTGCAATTTCTGCCTTTTTCTTTTGGGTAACTTCTGTTAAAATAAGGGCAAAGAAACCTTCCTGTGGTGTAAATGCTGAAATCTCAAAGTATCTGCCCAGGTTATCGGAGTATTCAAAAAAAGCCTCCGGCTGTCCCGACAAAACCATTTTTCGAAACCGTTTCAGCCAGTATTCCTCAAAACCGGGAACGATAACCTTATACGACTGATTTAAAACCGCTTCTTTTTTAACCTTGAAATAATCTTCGAACCTGGCGTTTACATCAATAATAACCAGATCTTTTGGCTTTTTCTTTTTATCATATATAATCCTGAACTGGGCAAAGGCACTGTTCATATTTCTGAATAAGGAATCGAGGTATTGCTCATGCTCTTTCATTATACGGGTTGCCTTAACCGACTCGGTAATGTCGAGCACAATTCCGTATGCCATACTTCGTTCCTTCTTGCTTTCGGCAAAAATCCTAATATGCCTGATTTTTTCGTCCTGCGGTCGGATAATGCGGCAGGTTAAATCAAACGACCGGCCGTCATTAATGAGCTGCTGTATATTTGAATTGAACACTTCAATGTCATCTTTATGTACAAACCGGGAAGCTTCTTCCAGGCTTATTGCTGCATCATCAATCCCGTAAATTTCTCTAATACCGTAGGAGGGAAAAACCTTTCGGGTGCGGGTATTCAATTCCCAGTAACCAAAGCGGGCCAGCTTCTCAATCCGTTCAAATCGTTTTGAATTTTGTTTCACCTCTTCTTTGAACGAAACATATTCTGAAATATCATTTAAATGTAGCAGCGCCAGATCTTCTTTAACCAGGCTACCTGTAACTTTATATATTCGTTTGTCTTCAACTTCAATCTTCTCGGTTACGAAACTTTCCTTTACTGTGCCCTTTTTCAGGTTCTGACAAGGACAAAGCTGATTGCCAATTCTACATGGCTCTTCGCGGTTAAAAAGCGCTCTATAACATTTTGTGCCGGGCTGAAAATCAGAATGATTAGATTGTATAATTTCTCTTGACTTGAGGTCAATCAAACAATATTCTCCAGGTAAAATATCTAAAATCTCGTTGGGATCCAGACTATTCATGGGTTTAACTTACACGGGTTTGTTCTTGCTTTCGATCAAATATTAGCTAATTCAATACTACTGTGTCATTACAATATATGAAATTAAGACTTGTTGCCTTTATATACAAATATTCTTGAAGCTTTATTCCCGGGGCGATTTAAAAAGAAATCAACATTTACACAATAGCAAACTTATGTTAAATTATATTTTACGGATTACTGTCATCCCGTCACGTAGCGGAAGAATCACTTTTTCAACGCGACTGTCATTTTTCACCAACTCGTTAAACTCCACAATTCCAACACTTTGCAAGTCTTTAGGGTCGGGATTTTTTAAAATTTTCCCATTCCACAGCGTATTATCGGCGATTATATACGACCCGCTTTCCATTTTATCGATTAACAGCTCGTAATATTTTACATACTCCCGTTTGTCGGCATCAATAAATACCAAATCGAACGACCTGTTCAGGGTTGGAATAATCTCAATTGCCGATCCGATAAGTTGCTCTACCTGATTTTCAATGCCGGCCTTTTTGAAGTATTTGGTGGCCAGCATTTCCAGTTCATCATCAATCTCGATGGTAATCAGCGTTCCTCCTTCCTGTAGGCCTTTTGCCAAACAAATGGCAGAATAACCGGTAAATGTTCCCAGTTCCAAAATGTTTTCAGGATTTATCATTCTCGAAAGCATACTTAATACCTGCCCCTGCAAATGTCCCGAAATCATACGGGCGCCCAGCACTTTCAGGTTGGTTTCGCGGTCGAGTTCTTTTAATATCTCATCCTCATCGTCGATATGATCCAGAATATATTTATCGATTCCTTTTAGTGTATTCATGATTGGGTTATTTTTTTGTATTACTTATAAATAAGTGTACTCAGTTGATTTTTGTTCAAGATGTGATTGGCTACTTCCTGAATTTCCTCAGCGGTAATCTCCTCAATTTTTTTGAAAACCACACGCAACGGGTCCACCTTATTGTAAAGCAAATAGCTCTTTCCGATGGTTAACATTAAATCATCTCGACTTTCAGTTGAAATGGCAATTTGCCCGATCAATTGTTTTTTGGCCCGGCTCAACTGCACAGCTCCCAGCTTCTTATTCCGAAACAAATCGAACTCTTTTTGAACCAGATTCATGGCCTGATCCAGGTTTTCGCGGTCGGTACCGAAATACACATTAAACAAACCGGTATCAGAATACGCGGTGTATCCCGACTCCACATTGTAAGCCATTCCACGACGCTCGCGCAGGGCAAGGTTCAAACGCGAATTCAACGCCTGCCCTCCCAGCATATTGTTTAAAAGAACCATGGCCAAACGGTTCGGATGTTTAAAATCGTATGCCTCGTTACCAATAACACAGTGTGCCTGAAACGTATCTTTTTTAATAATCCTCTGTTGCGGAATATAATTTTCGAAATGGATGCGCTCTCCCTTCCTTAACTTTTCAGGAACATGTCCGAAATGTTTTTCAAGAAGTTTAACCAGCTTCGAAAAATCGATATTTCCCACCGAACTGATTACCATTTGATCGGTGTGGTAGTTGTTTTCGATAAAAGAAAAAATCGCATCGCGGTTAAAGGCCCGCAAGTGCTTTTTTGTACCAAGAATATTCCTTGCAATGGGGTGCCCGTCGAAAACCAGCTCCTCAAATTCATCGAAGATTAATTCCGACGGAGAATCCTTGTACGAATTAATCTCTTCAATAACAACTTCTTTCTCGCGTTTTAATTCCTTTTCGGGGTAAATACTGCAAAACAGGATGTCGCTTAATAACTCAGCAACCCGCTCGTAGTATTCATTCAAAAAAGTGGAATATAAAACCGTTTCTTCTTTGGTAGTGTAGGCATTTAATTCTCCGCCAACGCCTTCAATGCGGCTCAGCACGTGATAAGCCCTTCTTTTTTCGGTTCCTTTAAAAACCGAATGTTCGATAAAGTGAGCCAGCCCGTGTTCGTGTTCTTTTTCGTCGCGCGAACCGGCATTTATCAGCACCCCCAGATGCCCCACCGGGGAATCGGTATACTGGTGAATAATTCGGATCCCGTTAGGGAGTGTATGTATCAGATAATCAGTGTCAACCATCGGCAAAAAACTCAGCCTGCAAAAGTAAACATTTTTTTCAACGGAATGTTGTTTCGCTGCTTTAGCGTAACGTTAAATTCGAATGATTAGTAATAGCTTAAAATTTAACCTTTATTAAAAACCAACAATATCAGAATCGAGGTAAAGCACTCATTGCCTGACCAATACAAACCAACTTCCGGCCCAGATTACCATTTAACATGTTAGATTCAGGAATTTTTTATTGAAGAAATTCAATTTTTCTTTGCGTTTTTAAAAAAATGTTTACTTTTGCAACACCAAAATAAAGGGGTGCTACTTAAAGCTCAACTTTAGAAAGGTGCCATAGCTCAGTTGGTAGAGCAACGGACTGAAAATCCGTGTGTCCCTGGTTCGATTCCAGGTGGCACCACAAAAGGGAAAAACGATGTTTTTCCCTTTTGTTTTTTATATCAGTTTGCACTTTAAAACCTTATTTTGGATCAAGGATCAGTTCATAATTCGGGTTGTTTATAATGTTTACATATAAATTTTAAGGATTTCTTTAAAAACTCAGTGAAGTAAATATTGCCTGAAAAATAATACACTATACTTTATTATCTATTTCGTAATAAATTCTTCTCGCTTCGCTGCGACCAACTTTTTTCTACAGCAAAAAAAGTTGGCAAAAATGCCGCCGCTGACATGAAAAAGCTAAAAATAAATTTCATTCCCTAAAATCAAGGAACTCCTCCTTATAGTCCTTCGTACCTCAGGCCTAACGTTCGTCAAACAACCTTAATTTTTTAACGCTCACTTCATTTATTTTCTTAACGCATTTTCCTGAAGGCGGCTAAGAGTGTTCAACAAGTACATGTTATGCACAATACTTTTTCGGGTGATGGCCTCTTTTTATCAAGCCTGGAATCGAAACAAAACTTTAGTAAGAGCGGGAAGCTCCGAAGCATGAGGAGATCACCCGTCCGAACTTAAGTTTTGAGAAGATGGAAGGTGAAGATAAAAAGTAGCCTTGAATTTTCTGCTTCGTCTTTGCTTCAAGGCAAAGATGAAGGCCTACGGCAGAAGAATAACCTTAATCCTATTCTTCATTTTATGAATTATTAAAATTCAACGATGTTTCAATTTATTCTTTTACAACCCGAATTTTAATGTGATCCTTATTTTGGGTAGACACGGAGTACATCCCGATACTTCGTGAAGCGCCAGCGGGTATCTTACGAATACTCGTCTTTATTTAACGATCGGGTTGTATCTCAACAGGAATATCGCTGATTACCCTGTGGATATGAAATAGTGATTGAATGACCGGATTCGCTTCAACCACCAACATTCCCATATTCTCTACTATATCGCCGATATTTTCCGGATAAATTGCTCCTATGGCTAAAAGCCGGGCTTGTACCTTTGCCGGAGAAGATCCGCTAATTCTACCAAATTCTTTTTCAATACACCGAAAAAATTTTGTTCGTGTTGGATTTAGCAACGTAGCAAATTTATTATCGGAAGCAAAGGTTACCTTTACAGTCTCAAAGGCCAGATTCTTATAGTGGTTATCATCCACCGAGATGATAATATCTAAATTAAATTCATCTCCCTTTTCTATCCGGCTACCATCTTCTTTGTAAGCTTTATAGCCCATTTTTAATTTACTGTTCAGCTCTTCATTTATATTATCAATCAGAGCCTGAGTATGATTTGCATGAGCCATCGGTTTTAGTTTTCCCGGAATCGGAATATTGACTCTTCTTTCACTTGTTTTAATGTTACTTGTTGGATTCATGGCTATAGATTTAATGTTGTAACTTTTAGAATAAAATAATTATCGCAAGATGCAGTATAATATACGCATTGAGAAGTATTCTGTTACAACACGACAGATCGAAACCAATGGCAATTCTTAGCTGTTGGTAACCCCCATTTTTATATCCCTGCGGATATGCTATTATAAATTCAATGCTATTGAAATGCATACCGATTGAAAATCGATGCGAGCGGTGTCACCACAAAAGGGAAAAACGATGTTTTTCCCTTTTGTTTTTTTAATTGCTTTCCTTCATTTCGCGATAATAAAGGCTCACCTTGAGAATCTGCTAGAATTCACGTTATTCATTAAACAAGCACTTTTATCTTCGAAATGAATTATAGCATCATTCACAATCCATTTTCCTTACCAAGCCAATTATTCAATCTTTATTAACTTGACATTTGAAAGTGGAACAACATAACTTTTATTCAAAACTGTATCCCGAAAAAAACAATAATTACTATTCGAGGTAATCATAATCCAGTTATTTGTTTCAGATGGAAGTTGCTCTTCAAATATTACCTTCTCAGATGCTTTAAAATCATTATTCCTAATTGCATATAAATCTCTCGTTGTCTTTATTCCTAAATAACCAAAATAAACTAATATAAAAGCGATAATAAGATAAGAAATGAAGTAATTATAAAATAAACGTTTTGCAAGCCAGTCTGCGATAGTATAACTCCAAATAATTAAAAATAATATTGCAATGGGTTCTATTTGCTCATAAGTTATTCCTCTTATCAATGATAATAATAATAATAACACTATTCCAATAACACCAATGATAATAGACATTGAGATATTTGTAGAATTATATTTTAATTTTGAATCCCATTCAGATCCAAAACTGTATTTCCTTAAGGCTAAATAATGGCTACTAAGTGCCATGATTGCACCGAGTAAAGAAAACCTGATGAGAGAAACGCTACTCGAGATATAATCTGAAATAGAAAAATATTTTGAAACATCAATCCCTATCGAATTAAGCAGTATCGAATAATAAAAATAACCGGTTAAAAATGTCAAGATTGTAAAAACACTCAAAAAAACGCTAATGTTCGTTTTTGAAATATCAACTTTCCTTGAAAATTTTAACGACAGTATTTTATCTTGTTTCTTATAATATTTCTTTAAAAACTTCCGTTTTTCGGTTAGCTCATCATATCCTTTTATTATTTCTACTGATTCGAGATAACTTTCCAATGATTCTCGAAATGAAGATTCAAGTTTATATTCCAAAAATAGGTCATTAAAAAAAATCAATTTTTCATCATTATGTATCTTTTCATACACATTGTTTAGATATTGAATAATCTGATAATAATGACTTCTTATTGTTTGAAAATCCTTGTCTGAATTAAGATAAAATAAAACACTCTTAAAAATTGATTTGTTCGTATTAGCAATCAAACAACTATCATTAAATCTCAAATATTCTCTAATAATATCCTTTAAATCATCAATTTCTTTTTTATCAGTCCAAGTGATGCCTCCAAGCGATGCTATTTTAATATTTTTTAATGCATAAATAACAACACCTTCATTTAAATCATCATTATTGAAATTCCATTTTAGTCTAAAAAAATAAGGGAAAATTCTATAAAATAGGAAGGCTAATGTAGTAATCCTAGCAAAAAAGATTACAATCCTGTTTTTAAGTTTATTCATATTTTTACTGTTCTTAGGTTAATCATTTCATCTACTTCTAATTCATGTGTTGACTATTTACACATCCTAATTTAACAAAAAAATCCCAACAAACATATGTCAGGATTTTCTTGTTTCTGATTTTCAATTCTTAACCTCTGAGTAAACCGAAAATATCTTTCCCAAAATAAAAACAAAAGGGAAAAACGATGTTTTTCCCTTTTGTTTTTTCACCTAATTGTATATCAACAATTGCGCTTTGGTTATGCTTAATTCCCTTTCCATATCAAGCAATTTCTCCAGGCTATCGTAATATACCGTCAGCTCGAATAAATACTCGGTAAGCGAAATCGCGCCTTTGTCCAGCGCTTTTTGCAACAATTCCAGATCGCTTTGTAAGGTTAGCTGCTCACGAAACTGAGTGATATTTTGCTGAATTGCGGTCGCTTTGGCATGCAGCGTTTTCATTTCGTTGTAAAATCGCAGCTTCTCATCCGTTTCACGGTGTTGAGCAGCCTCGTTTTTTAACCGGGCATATTTCACCGTGTTCTTATTTTCGAACAATGGTATTGAAACGCCCACCGTCACTCCCTGAAAACCTTCGCCGACTACCTTTTCACTCATGTAGCCCGCATTAATTTTGGGTAAACTTTGCGCCTTTTGTAGTTGCGTATTTTTATCCGAAATGGCTATCTCCTGGTTTAACCAGGCCAACACCGGATTGTTAACCGCGGCTTGGGCTACCCACTGCTCAAAATCGTTATCAATCGGAATGGTTTGAAAAGTCGTTTCTTCAAAACTGACTTCATTGCCTCCATTCAGCGTTGCCAACTGTTGCAGCAGCGTTTGTCTTTGTATTTCAATGTGACGAAGCTCAGCTTCCGTATTTAAAAGCGTTACCTTTGCTTTGTTTTGATCCAAAATATTTGCTTCTCCCTCATTGAGCTTTGTTTCAACCGACTTTGAAATCCGGCCGGCATTTTCCTGACGTTTTTGGTATTCTGCTTTCAGCGCATTTTGATAGGTGAGTTCTGCACAAATCAATCGTACCTGAAGGAAAATATCCATTTTTTGTTTTTTGTATTCCAGTTCCACCTGTTCATTTTTCATATCTGCAATTTGATTGCGGTATGCATAAGCCGATGGAAAATCAAACGATTGCTGAACGCTGATATCAGTGCGGTTGCCAATTGCGGAAGGATCGCCCCACAAATAATGAAACTCAACTTCAGGATTTTGCAGTTGAATACCTGTTTTGTTTCCCATTTTTTCAGCGTCAATAGTTTTTCTGAGCGCCGAAAGGGTAGTGTTGTTATTCTCAATTTCCGTCACTAAAGCATCTATGCTGTTTTGTGCCGAAACAAATTGACTAAGAGCCAGAATCGATATAAATGTGAATATCAGTTGTTTCATTTCGTGTCCTTTTTAGAGTGTCCATTTTTGTTTAGCGCGTAGTAAACGATTGGCACCACATAAATATTCAGGATGGTTGATGTGAGCAGACCACCTAAAATTACCTGTGCCATCGGGCTTTGGATTTCGTTACCCGGAAGATCACCTTTAGTAGCCAGCGGAATAAGAGCCAAAGCTGCCGTTAATGCCGTCATTAGAATCGGTAGCAGTCGATCTTTCGAACCATGTACCAACGTTTCATAAAGTTTTTCGCCCTGCTGCTCCAGACTTTGGTAGCGCGAAACCAACAGAATTCCGTTTCGCGTAGCGATACCAAAAAGTGTGATAAAACCAATAATTGCCGGGATACTCAGCATTCCTGATGTTAGCATAATGGCAAAAATTCCACCGATCAGTGCCAGCGGCAAGTTCAGCAAAATGATACCTGCGAGCTTGAAATTTTTGAATTCCTGGAATAGAAGCAGGAAGATCACAAAAAGCGCGGCAATCGATGTTAGCAGCAACATCCGCGAAGCTTTTTCCTCACTTTCGAATTGGCCGCCATATTCAACACGGTAACCTTCCGGGAGGTCGATATTTTCGTTTACGCTTTGTTTGATCTCTTCTACCACGCTGTGCAAATCGCGCCCGGCAACGTTTGCCGAAACCACCAGTTTACGTTTCACATTTTCTCGACTTATAGAATTTGGTCCACTTGCAGAAACAACTTCCGCGACTTCGCTTAATGGTACCTTTTTCCCGTCGTACGTGTCGATCAGTGCATTTTTAATGCCTTCCATCTGGTCGGTGTAATCCGTTTTGTAACGAAGCAGTAAATCGTATGTTTGTTGTCCTTCGTATATGTCGGCCATCTTTTCACCGCCCAATGCGATATCTACAAATTCGTTGAATTCGTGTATCGGAATACCATAAAAAGCCAGCATATCACGATTGGGCCGGATCTGTATCTGTGGAATTTCAACCTGCTGTTCAACGTTTACATCTACCAATCCGTCGATGTCTACAACATGCGCTTTAATCTCATTACCAATTTGAAACATCCGGTTTAAGTCGGAGCCAAACAGTTTAATGGCAATGTTGGCACGTGTTCCTGAAAGCATGTGGTCGATGCGGTGTCCTAAAGGCTGACCAACCGTAAATGCAATTCCCGGAATGCCGGAAAGTTTGCTACGCACGTCTTGTAAAAATGTCTCCAGTTCGCGTTCATTCAGCGTGAAATTTACATCAATTTCGGCACCGTTGGTACTTTGCGAGTGTGTGTCCAGCTCACCTCGTCCGGTTCGCCGGGCGGTGCTGTTAACTTCCGGAATAGAAAGCATCTCGGTTTCTACCAGATTACCCAGTTGATCACTCACTTCCAATGAAGTTCCGGGTTGTGTAATTACCGAAAGTGTTAATGCTCCTTCGTTAAATTCGGGCAGGAAACTACGCCCAAAACTTGAGAAAATAAATAGTGAAACAATAAACAATCCCAGAATTGGTAAGACTACTATTTTTTTATGGTTCAGCACCCAAATCAGCGAACGTTCGTAGCCTGCTGAAAGATTTCGTGCCAACCAGCTTTCTTTTGATTTCCGTGATAAATAGTTGTCGCTTGACAACATCATCTTCGAAAGAAGCGGTGTCAATGTCATGGCGACGATCAGCGACATAAACAAAGAAACGATGTAGGCGATACCAAGTGGTTTTAGCATGCGGCCTTCCATTCCTGAAAGGAAAAAGAGCGGCATAAAAGCAACAATAATAATCAGTGTTGCATTTAATATGGAAGCCCTGATTTCTTTTGATGCCTCGTAAACTACAGTAAAAGAACTTTGCCGTTCGCTTTTTGGTAACTGGAAATTTTGCCGTAGACGTTTATACACATTCTCCACATCGATAATGGCATCGTCAACCAGCGAACCTATAGCGATGGTCATTCCACCCAAACTCATGGTGTTGATGTTTAGACCGAAAAGGTTTAATACAATTACCGATCCCAGCAAAGACAGCGGAATTGCAAGCAACGAAATTATTGTTGTTCTGAAACTTCCTAAAAACAAAAACAGAATAACAATAACCAGCACTGCGCCTTCCAACAGCGCACGCTGTACGTTGTTAACCGAGGTTTCTATAAAATCCGCCTGACGGAAGATTTGAGTATTTATAGTGACATCGGGCGGCAGCGTAGCTTTCATCGCTTCCAGCTTTTGCTCGATCTGTTCAGTAACCTCCAGTGTATTGGTTTTGGGTTGTTTCGAAACCGAAATTACAATCGACTTTTTAGCGTTATGCGATGCGTAACCCATTTTAACGGCACTGCCAATTTTAACTTCGGCAACATCGTTTACCCGAATTGGTTTGCCATTTACGGTTTTTATAAAAGTATTGCCAAGCTCTTCTGGATTTGAAGTTCGGGCTACACCGCGCACCACATAATCGTTACCATGTTCGCGAACGATTTTACCCGTTGAATTTTGGCTCATTTCGCGGCAGGCATCGGCCAGCTCATTGATGGATACACCGTAAAAATTCATTTTTAGCGGATCGGCCAGCACCTGGTACTGTTTATAGTCTCCGCCAATAATGGTTACCTGCGAAACACCACCTGTTGCCAGAATCACCGGTTGGATATCCCATTCGGCAATCGAACGCAGCGTCATCAAGTCGGTTGTATCGGCTTGCAGACCCATAAAAAATATTTCGCCCATTACACTCGACTGTGGTGCCAGTATTGGTTCTCCCACATTGTCGGGCATTGCTTCCTGTACCGTTATCAGCTTCTCACTTACTACCTGGCGCGCTTTGTAAACGTCGGTGCCCCAGTCGAAATCGACCCAGACAAATGAAAATCCCAGTCCTGAAGTTGAACGTACACGGCGTACACCCATCGCCCCGTTTACCGCCGTTTCAATAGGGTAGGTAACCAGGCGTTCCACTTCTTCGGGAGCCATGCCGTGTGCATCGGTCATAACAATTACGGTAGGCGCTGTAAGGTCGGGAAACACGTCAATATCCATGTTTTTTGCCGTGTAAATTCCAAACACCACCAGCACCACCGAGCACAAAATAATCAGGTATTTGTTGTTCAGCGAGAACTTTATAATGTTGTTAATCATTGTGTCAGTTTTTTAGTGAACATGTCCGGCATGCGGATCTAAAGCTCCGGTTGATTTTGCCAGTTTTACCTGCATCGCACCTTGTGTAACAATTCGCTCATCGGCATTCAATCCTGAAATGATCTCGGTTTGTAAACCATCGGTTCCGCCGATTTTTACCTCTCGTTTTTCGAACATTTCGGGTGTTACCTGTACAAAAACATAGTAAATGCCCTGTTCTTCCAGCAAGGCACTGTTGGGAACAGTGATCGCTTTTGAATTGGTTATTGTTTTCAGAAATACTTCTACAAAAGTTCCTAGCGCAAAACCTGCATGATTTGCAATTTCAATACTCACCGGAAACAGGTACGAATCATCACTAGCCGACTTCCCATACGAAAGTATCTTGCCGTTCAACTCTTCCAAAGTGTATGTAAGATTGTCGTGCATGGTGGTGATGTTAGCCGTATTTATCGATGGTAACAACGAGAGGTATTTCTGTTGCACCTGCGCGGTAAGCAGCAACTTGTTGTTTTGCGTGATGCTCACCAGCGGTTGGCCGGCTGCAACATATTGACCGTTACTTACAAAAATCTGTTTCACAAAACCAGTCATTGTGCTTTTCACCATCTGGCCGGATTCATTGAAGTTTTTCGATAGATTTTCGTAAACGGCTTTGCTGGTTTCGTAAGCATTTTTTGCATTTAGCAATTCCTGCTCCGAAACCAAACGGTCTTTTACCAATTCTGATTTACGCTCATAATTTGCTTTGTTGGTTTCGTAATTACTTTTGGCTTCGGCCAGTTGAACGGCAAAATTGTTCTCGGCCATTTCGCTGGAAGAAATTGTAAAAAGTTTTTCGCCAGTGGCTACCTGTTTACCTTCAACCAGATTGTTGTTCGAGAATAATACCAGGCCGGAAGCTTTTGCCGCAATAATTTCTTCTTCGCCGCGGGCAGGTTCAATTTTTGCCACTGTTTTAATGGCAGGTCCAAATTCCTGTACATTTGGCAATGCAGTTGCAAAATCAACTTTCCACGACTGCTCCTTTGTGAAAACGTTGGCATTTACTGCAGATGGTTCGTCACCATGATCGTGATGATTGTGCAATTCTTCGTCATTAGCGAAAACGTCAACATCGGGAACGATAACTTCAAATCGTTCGCCTCCGGTTTCGATATCAAAATACAATTTCCCTTCACCTGTGGTTGTTGGTTCAAGTTCAAAACTGTAAATCCCTTTTCGAAGCGGTTCATCTAAAGTTTCAGTTATCGTTTTACCGTTTACAATAAGTTTGGCTGTAATTTTCGCCGCTTCATCAAGTGGTTTAAAATCCTCAAGCGAAGTAAAATGTGCCAATACATCAGCGTGCTCACCAATTACCATTGCGTCGGCTTCAGCAAACAATTCAAAATCGCTGCTGTAAACGGTATACTGAATTTTCTCGTGATCGTGCTCACTTTCTGCTGCTTCATGTTCGTGTTCATGATCATGTTCAGCTTCGCTATTATGGGTTGAGTTTTGATGGCATGAAAACAATAGAAAAGCTATTGCGGCCACCCATAAATATTTCAATTTCATCTTATTAAAATTATTTGTTTTCAATGGAATAAGATGGAACTCGTCCCGATTTTTTCGGGACTCGTTTCATTTTTTATGATGTTTAATTTTCCAAATAAATAGACAAGGTTCCGAACATCAGAACCCAAAATGTTTAGGTGGGAAAATTAAACCAGTGGAGGAGCACGAAGCCCTTTTGTAGACGTAACAATGTTTGCGGGGAGAGGAATAGTTCCCTCAATGTGGTAGTGCCAGTTACCGGCACTTAAATTTAAATCGGTGTTAAATAGTTCGTTAATCAGCAACGAGCAGTAAGTATTTTGCAGGGTGGTCGCAATTAGCGGCTGGTCAGCCCTGATTTGCTTCCCGGGAAGCACCAACAGATTATGAAGTACACAATCGGTTGCCTCATTTTCGGAATGACTGTGGGTACAACTGGCTGAATGGCCGGATGATTCATGATGATGTAAACACTGACATTCGGCGGTTTCGATAACTGCTTGTCCGTTGTGCAAATGATGAGGCACAAATGCATGCATGAGTATAATTGCTCCTGCAAGAATCAGTAAAAAACTTCCGATATGTTTTATTGTATTTTTCAACTTCTAATCATTCAGTTCTCTTCCGAGGAAAGCAAAAATAATAAAAAGTTGCAGACAGGCCTCTTTTTGCCTCTTCTTAACAAAAATTACACCTGCCCGATAGCGCGTATAAGCTTTTCTCTGATTATTTGTGCAATAGGTTCGATAGCCGGATTGTCGACAGCCAACAACGATGCAACCGGATCGACAGCCGAAACCTTAATTTTGCCAGTCTGAGATGACTCCTGCACTACAACATTACAGGGCAGCATTAACCCAATATGCTCTTCAGCTTTAAGTGCTTCAAAAGCATTTGGAGGATTGCAGGCACCAAGAATTTTATATTGTCTGAAATCTACACCCAGTTTCGCTTTTAGTGTATTGTTAATATCAATCTCCGTTAGTACGCCAAATCCTTCTTTTTTTAGTTCTTCCTTAACTTTTTCTACTGCTGAGTTAAAGTTTGTTTCAATTGTTGTTTCAAAATAATATTTCATGTAATTAAGTTTTAGTATGTGGTATTCTAAATTAAAACATTCCCATTTCTAACAGGTTTGGTTAATGTATTGTTTAAAGAGTACATGGTAAAAGAAAGGGTTTCAGTGTTAATGAAACCCTTTCTTTACATTTCAATTGAAAATTAATGCATATGTCCTTCGTGTACTTTTTCAGATTTGGTTTCTGAAGCACGGTCGTAATGGCAGCAGCCCGGAAGGTTTTTATAAGCCTCATCATCAGCTTTGTAATGCGGCGTATCGTGCCCCACTTTAGCTACAGCTTTTTCCACTTTGTCGGAATTTGCTTTCGCTTCGTCAAAAGTTACTTCCAACACTTTTGTTTTTTTGTCCCACTCCGCTTTGGATACTCCCTCAACAGAAAGAGCTGCTTTTTCGATGCGTGTTTCGCACATTCCACAATTCCCTTTTACTTTAATTTTCTCCGTTTTATTTCCTGCAAAAACGGTAAATACGCCCATTACAAAAAGGGTAACTAAACTTAAAACTTTTGTTTTCATCTTGTCATTTTTTAAATGATTAGTAATTAATTTTCACGGTATAAACAGCACTCCGGCAAGGCTTCGTACACGTCGTCGGGTGCTTTGTATTTTTCGGTATCATGTCCAACTGCTGCAATCGCTTTCTGAACTTCGTCTGATGATGTTTTCGATACATCAAAATTCATATGCAGCGTTTCTGTTTCACTATCCCAACTGGCGGATTCCACGCCATTAACTGATAAAGCGGCTTCTTCGATACGGTCTTTACACATTCCACAATTTCCACGCACTTTTATCATAACATGTTCTGATGAAGCATGTACTTTTTCGCTGATATTCTCATATTCAAACCGGTCGTAAAGGCAACACTCCGGCAGTTCCTCATAAACAGCATCGGGCGCTTTCTCCAGCTCTGTATCATGCCCCACCTTAGCAATAGCATGATGAACCTTGTCAAGCGATAGACCATCCTTGTAATGTAGATGAAGGTCTTTTGTTTCAGCGTCCCATTCAGCAGAAATAACCCCTGACACCGACAGAGCCGCTCCTTCGATGCGATCTTTGCACATTCCGCATTCTCCGCCGACTTTAAACATCGTGTGTTCTGCATGATCACTGCCTTCATTTTTCGGGTTCATCATGCTTGTCAAACCCTGCAACTGTGCAGCAGCATCAATTTTAAATACACCATTCACAGCAATCTCTTCACCCTCGGCCAAACCTTCAGCAACCACATAATGATCGCCGGCCTCAGGTCCCAGCATTATTTCGCGATACAGGAAGGTAGGATTCTCACGTTCAGGAACCTTGACATAAACCACTGCTCGTTTCCCGGTCCACAACAAGGCAGTTTTGGGAATCATAATTTGCTCCTGTCCACCAGCAATTTCCGATTCCAGTGTTCCTGAAACAAACATTTCGGGTTTGACCTCTCCTCCTGAATTGTTCTGTTCTACACGAACTTTTGCTACCCGGGTTTGCGGATTGATAAACGGATCGATAAACGCAACCTTCCCTTCAAACGATTTCCCGGGTAATGATGAAATGGCAAACTCCACCGGATCACCCCTTTTTATCCAAGGCAAGTCACTCTCGTACGCATCGAACAAAATCCACACTTTCGAAAGATCGACCACTTTAAACAAAGGTTGCCCTTCTTTTATGTAATCACCCAAAGCCACATGACGCATGCTGATGGTTCCTGAAATGGGCGACAAAACATCGAAATAAAGCTGAGGCTCACCATTTTGTTCTATGGCAGAAATCTGCTCATCGGTTAAATCCCATAACTTTAATTTACCAAGCGCTGCTTTGTACAGAGCCGGACGTGTTTCTTTGTAGGACATGGCCTCAAGCAACTCGCGCTGAGCGGTAACCAACTCGGGCGAATAAATGGTAGCCAGCTTTTCGCCTTTACCCACTTTTTGCCCGGTATAATTCACAAACAATTCTTCGATACGGCCGCCAAATCGTGCGGTTAATTCTGCCATTCTGCGTTCATCTTCCTGCACCTTTCCCTGCAAATAAATTGATTTTTGCGGCGTGCCTTTCTGAACTACCATCGTTTGAACAGATGCCAGTTTGGCTGCCGATTCCGACATGCTGATTTCATTCGGATCAGTATCATCACCACCCGATTGCATGCTTTCCAAAGGAATTAAATCCATGTTACAAATGGGACACAAACCCGGTTTATCCTGCTTAATCTGTGGGTGCATGGAGCAGGTCCAAACGGTTGGATCGTCCGATTCGTGATCGTGCCCTTTGTGACTTTCTTCACTAATTTCCTGCTGAGAAGTTCCTCCCCCTGAAGGCAAAACCAGCCAGCCCAACAAAATCCCGACTACCAATACGCCGATGATCAGCAGTGGATTACTTTTTATATTTTGAAATAGATTTTTCATCGTATACTAATTTTATTTTCCCATCAAATAAGAAATGAATGAAACCGCGGCCTGCTTATCGGCTTTGGCTTTTTCCAACTCCAGGTTATATTTTAAAAGCTGGCGTTCGAGTTGGAGCAACTCCTCGAAATTCCGGTTGCTGGTGGCATATTCCGTTTCCAGAATTTTTAACGACCTCCGGGCCAGATCTGTCTGGCTTCGGTACAATTCGATTCGTCGATTGGCATCAGCATAATTTTTATAAGTCATTTCAAACAGCGATTCCAACTGATTGATTTTATTCTCTTTTTCAAAACCTTTAGCTGTTTCCAGATAAGCCACTTCCTGCACCATGGCCTTGTATTTATTTCGATAGAGCGGAATGGTTATTCCGATCTTCGGAAAAACGAATGCGTCTTTCCCCGACAGGTTATTATCGCCTTTGCCAATGTTGAAATAATCGGCCCCAACTGAAAAGTCCGGTTTTCCATCCAGCCCCGCGAGATCCTTTTTGAGCATTTCCAGTTCACGTTCCATCTCTATTTTTAAAAGCTGGTGATTTTGAATTTGAATACTATCTAAAATCGCTGTTTTATTCATTTCCAGATCGTTTTCCCAAAGCTCATCCGGGAGTTCAATGAGAGTATTCGAATCTGTATTCAGCAAATTATTGAAAACCACACGCTGTACATTAAAATTATCCTGTAACAAAGCCAGCTGGTTTTTCAGATCGGCCATTTCCATTTCAAGGCGGTACTCATCCACAGCAGAGACTTTACCTGCCTCTACCTTAATCAGGGCCATTTTTAAAAATGATTTCAACAAACCGATGTTTTCTTCAGAAACCGCCATCGCCTTTTGTGTAAAATACAGGTTGTAGTAAGCACTCCGCACCTCGTGAAACAGCCTGGATTTTTCTTCTTCAAACAGCTCATATTTTACTTTAGCCGCCTGTGCTGCCACATTTTCTTTTGCTTTTAAGGTACCAAACCAGGGAAACATTTGTGTAGCGGACAACCTGAACTGTTGCGGGCCGTTTCGTGTTTCAACCGGCTGAATGAAATAGCCAAATGCCACTTGCGGATCGGGAAGAGCGTTTACCTGAGGAACTTTTTCCAGGGCAGATAGGTAATTGTTAAAACGTGATTTTAATCCCGGATTATTTTCGGCTGCCTGAAGCAAATACGTGTTTAGCTGCTCCTGCCCTTTCGACAAAAACCCGGCAAAAACCAAAAGAATGGCTAGTATTATCTTACTTGTTTTCATCGTTCTCTGATTTTAAAATTCTTAAGCGTTTTTTGAGCAGGCGCTCCTGCCACATGCTGTACAGTACCGGAACAACAAACATGGTAAGTACTTCGATGGTCATCCCGCCAAACAGCGGAATTGCCATGGGCACCATAATGTCAGATCCTTTTCCGGTTGAAGTAAGTACCGGCAACAAAGCAATAATTGTAGTGGCCGTAGTCATGATTGCAGGTCGTACTCTTTTCGAACCAGCTTCCAAAACCATCGCACGGATATCGGCAACACTATTCAATGTTGTCTTTTCCTGCAACTGTTTCAGGTAAGTGCTGATTAAAACGCCATCGTCGGTGGCCACGCCAAACAGCGCAATAAAACCGACCCAGACGGCTACACTCAGGTTAATTGGACTGACCTGGAAGAGTGTTCGCATGCTCATTCCCGCAACCTCAAAATTGAGGAACCACGGCTGGCCATACAACCAAAGCATGATAAAACCTCCGGAAATAGCGACTATTATTCCTGAAAAAATCAACGATGTGGAAGTCACCGACTGAAACTGAAAATACAGGATAAGAAAAATAATAATCAGCGAAATGGGTATCACAATCATCAAACGTTTGGTCGCTCTGATCTGATTTTCATAATTTCCGGTAAACACATAACTAACACCTGCAGGCAGCTCAAAACTTCCGTCGGCAACTTTTTCTTTCAGATAAGCCTGCGCATTTTCAACCACATTCACTTCGGCAAAACCCTCCTTTTTATCAAAAATGACATAGCCCACCAGGAAAGTATTTTCACTTTTAATCATTTGCGGTCCACGCACATAATTTATATGCACCAACTGTCCCAGCGGAATCTGGCTGCCGGATGGAGTAGGTATTAATATTTTCTGCAAATCCTCGGGATTGTCCCTGAATTCGCGCGCATAACGAACCCGCAAGGGAAAACGTTCGCGGCCTTCGACCGTGTTACCCAAAGGCATGCCTCCCACCGCACTGCTGATAATCATTTGCAGGTTTTGCACCGAAAGACCGTAACGGGCAATGGCATCGCGGTCGATTTGTAATTCCAGGTACGGTTTACCCACCACCCGGTCGGCAAATACCGACATGGGCTCAACGCCTTCAACGTGTTTTAAATGATCCTCAAGCTGCAAGCCCACCTGTTCGATGGTTTCCAGATCGGGTCCAAAAACCTTAATTCCCATGGGAGCCCGCATACCCGTCTGTAACATAACCAAACGGGTTTGAATAGGCTGCAGTTTTGGTGCAGAGGTGAGTCCCGGAACCGACGCCTGATCAATAATTTCATTCCAGATATCGTCGGGCGAGGTAATCTCATCGCGCCACTGACGGAAATATTCACCATTTTTATCTTCTGTCAGGTTTTCCTTGTCGATCAAACGAAAACCTTCTTCTTCCGGACTGTAAGTACTCCCGTCTTTCAAAATGAATGCGCCTTCGCGATTTACTTTAAAACGCATGCGATGCCCGTCTTCATTCAGAATATATTCAGGCTTGTAATTGATCACATTCTCGTACATAGAAACCGGCGCGGGGTCGAGGGCAGAACTTACACGGCCCCATTTCCCGACAACATTTTCCACCTCGGGAATGGAGTTGACTTTTTTATCGAGAATACGAATTACTTCCAGGTTTTCTTCTATCCCTGAATGAGGCATGGTTGTTGGCATCAACAGGAAGGAACCTTCATCTAGCGAGGGCATAAATTCTTTTCCCAGACCAGGAAAAGTTCTCAATGCCGACGCATAAAAACCACTTTCTTTTACGCCTTTCGGCAGAAATCCGAAGATCTTATCGAAGCCTTGCCAAACAGTTATTCCAAATACAATTACTGCGATGGGAATACTCAAGAACACCCACTTATTATCGAGGCACCAACGCAAAATACGCGCGTAAAAATATACCACGAGCGAAAGTGCAGCGAGCACCGTTCCAATAATAATGATTACGAAAACAAAGTTCCCGAACATGCTGTTTTGCGCACCCAGCGGCAACCATGCTTTGGTTAGAAAGTAAACCACTACGATCAACAAGATGAGTACATTAAACAGGTTGTTCGCAAAACGAGGTTTACTTTTCCAGTATTCTTCGGCCAAACCATAAACACCAAAAGCGGTAAGCGCCAGGGCAATGTAATTTTTGGAAACGATGGAAAGTACCACGCCCAAAATGATCAGGGCTAAATTCCATACCCATTTTATTCTTTTTTTATCGAAACGAATGGAAAATACCAGGTGTGCCAGTGTCGGAATAATTATCAACCCGATGAGCAAAGCCGAAATCATGGCAAATGTTTTGGTGAATGCCAGCGGTTTAAATAATTTTCCTTCGGCTGCTTCCATGGCAAAAACCGGCAAAAAACTGATAATAGTTGTTGCCAAGGCGGTAATAACTGCACTAGCCACTTCTACAGTTCCTTCGTAAATCACCTGCAGCAACTTTTTACCACGAGCTCCTACATTTTCAGGCAGCTCGAGATGCCGGATAATATTTTCGGTAAACACAACCCCCACGTCCACCATCACACCAATGGCAATGGCAATCCCCGACAGGGCAACAATGTTGGCATCGACACCAAACTGCCGCATTACAATAAAAGTGATTAACACGCCAATGGGCAGCAGACTGGAAATCAGGAAAGACGCCCGAAGGTTTAAAACCAGCACAATTACCACAATAATACTGATCAGAATCTCAAGCGACAGCGCCTCTTCGAGCGTGCCCAGTGTTTCTTTTATCAATCCTGTACGATCGTAAAAAGGAACGATGGTGACTTTCGACTTTGTTCCGTCGTCCAATGTTTTGGATGGAAGCCCCGGTGCAATTTCATCAATTTTAGCTTTTACATTCTCGATGGCATGCAAAGGATTGGTTCCATAGCGGGCAACAACCACGCCGCCAACCGCTTCAGCTCCACCTTTGTCCAGACCGCCACGTCGTGTTGCCGGGCCAAAATTTATCCGGGCCACATCTTTTAAACGAATGGGAACATTATTGCGAACTGCCACAACACTTTTTCCCAGATCCTCGAGGCTTTTTACGTAACCCAAAGCACGAACCAGGTACTCTGCCCGGTTGAACTCGATCGTTCTGGCACCGATATCGAGATTACTGTTTTTAACAGCAGTAATAATCTGGGCAATATTTATACCGTGCGCTTTCATGGCATTTGGATCGATGTCAATTTGATACTCTTTTACAAATCCTCCGATTGACGCTACTTCTGCAACTCCATCGGCTGCTGTAAGCGAGTATTTCACATAGTAATCCTGAATGGTTCGCAGTTCATGCGGATCCCAGCCACCTGCAGGTTTTCCGTTCTCATCGCGCCCTTCCAAAGTGTACCAGTAAATCTGCCCCAACGCCGTTGCATCCGGTCCCAACGATGGCGTAACATCTTCCGGTAGCGTTCCGGCAGGTAACGAGTTCAACTTCTCCAGAATTCGGGTGCGACTCCAGTAGAAATCAACATCGTCGTTAAAAATGATATAAATAGATGACACCCCAAAAATAGAGTTACTGCGAATGGTTTTCACCCCGGGAATTCCCAAAAGCGAAGTGGTTAGCGGATAAGAAATCTGATCTTCGATATCCTGCGGCGACCGGCCGGGCCACTCGGTATAAACAATCTGCTGGTTTTCCCCAATGTCGGGGATGGCATCTACCGGCACCGGATCGCGGGGTAAAAAACCGGTATTCCAACCAAAGGGAGAAGTAACAATCCCCCAGGTCACAAATATGGTAAACACCAAAAAGGTAACCAGCTTATTTTCAAGAAAAAACTTTATAATTCTATTTAACATACCTTAATTCATTAGTTATGTATTATTGACTTCACATGCATGTGTTATCATTTGCGACCTCGGGATTGTATCGGCAGAATTAGTTGTATAATTCAACGACAAACCACTCAGGCAACAATGCACAGTGATTTTAAAAAGGCCTTTGCCTTAATAAAATGGGCGAATCAATAAATCATAAAAGGTATGTCTGTCTTTGCGATAAGACAGTTTGAATGGTGGGCGGTGGCGGACTTTCTTCAATCAAAAAATCATCAATTGGCACATCCTGTTCGTGACTTGTAAGATATACCGGAAGTGCCAGAACGATAAGTTCGATTGAAGCAGTCTCAGGAATTTCAAGTGCCGGAGCAACCGGAAAATCTTCATCTAAACGATAGGTTTCACTCTCGTTATGACAACAGGAACATGAACCGGGACCACAACACGACTTGGCTTCCTTAAACAAAGAAACTGAGACTAATTTGCTATGACAGTAATGTTTTGAGAAAGTAAGTCCGGTTGTTGTAACAAATAACAACAACGCTAAAACGATATGACTTACTTTTCGCAACATTTTGTCAAGATATTAATTAAAAAACGTTTTGCAAAAGATAAAAGTTCAATTCACCTGATCTTCATCTTCTAAGTCGCACTGCCCTTTTTTCAGACAGCTTTATAGCCCAGTGAATTAACTGTTTCCTTCACCTTTTCCAAATCAATATTGTCACCTTCGAGGGTAACTGTTTTGTCGCCTAAATTTACGACCGCATTCTCTAAAAAGGATAATTTTTGCAGGTTGTTCTCCACATTCATTTTGCAGTGGTTACAGGTCATTCCTTCCACCTGAATTGTTTTTACTTCCATTGTATTGTTATTTAATTGAATTTCTGATTGTTTTTTCGAAGCCAGGTATTTTTGAATGTAGCCGTTTACGATCAGCGCCAATAATAATATACCTGAGACAACTTGCCACCAGTTCAGATTTCCTCCGTGAACATGTCCCAAATGTTGCTGCGTAATTGTAGTAAACCACTGAACCGGAAGCACATAATCGATAATAAGTCCAAATCCCATTGCACCAATAATGATGGTTGACAAATAAGTGATAAGGCTGCGCTTTCCAAGGACCTTACCAATCATGGTTATGGTGGCGGCATTGGTAGCCGGGCCTGCCATAAGCAACACAAACGCCGCGCCCGGACTAACGCCTTTTAAAATAAGGATAGCAGCAAGCGGGATGGAGCCTGTTGCACAAATATAAAGTGGAACAGAAACCACCAATATCAATAACATCTGTAGCACTGGTGACAGGTTAAGAAGTTCAAAAAAATCGTTGGGAACCAAAGCCGAAATAATGGCTGCCACAACCAAACCAATGACCAGCCATTTTGAAATGTCCTGGATAAACTCAACAAATCCGTAACGAAAAGCATCTACAACTTTTTGAATCAGCGTTTTTTTCTCCTTTGATTCGGGTTCTTCCTGTTGAATATGCGGTTCTGCTTGAGTGACTACACTCGTTATTAATCCTCCGGTAATACCTGTAATTAAAGCGGCAATAGGGCGAACAATGGCAAACGGTAATCCCATCAGCGAAAAGGTTGCCAGAATGGAATCGACTCCGGTTTGCGGTGTGGAAATCAGGAACGAAACTGTTCCGCCTTTCGATGCTCCGTTTTTATACAAAGCCGTTCCGGTGGGAATAACCCCGCACGAACACAAAGGCAACGGAATTCCGAGCAACGATGAAAAAACCGATGATCGCAATGGCGAACCATTAAAATAGCGATCAATTTTTTCGCGCGGAATAAATGCGTACAACAGTCCGGCAAAGAAAAATCCCAGTAAAAGATAGGGTGACATTTCTCCCAGAATAGTCGCAAAATCGATAAAAAATTTTGTTATGTATTGACTTATTTGCATTGTACAGAATTTACTCAATACAAAGTAAACAAGTAACCAGCAAAAATCTATTACACTATTTTGGAAATGAATTATATGATTTTTGTATTTCCGTTAAACTTCATCCAGCGGCTTCCGTTTATTCTCTTTCAATTTTTTAAAATATGACGGTGTCAATCCGGTAACTTTTTTAAACTGATTGGAAAGGTGTTGCACACTGCTATAGCCCAGCTGATAGGAAATTTCGTTTAAGGTGAGTTCTCCGTAAACCAGCAGTTCTTTTACTTTCTCTATTTTTTGATTGATGATGTATTTTTCGATGGTGACACCTTCTACAGAAGAAAACAAGTTACTTAAATACGAGTAATCATAACCCATATCCCCGGAGATTACTTCAGAGAAATTAACAGGTTCAGCGCCATCCTTTGTGTGATGGATTCTTTCTATAATGATGGTTTTTACACGGTCGATCAGCTGACTTTTTTTGTCATCAATCAATTCAAAACCATTATCGTGTAAAACAGAACGTACTTCTTCGGTTTGGTCTTTGTCCAGGTTTTCAGAGATGCCAACTTTACCTAATTCGATTGTCTCAACTTGTATATCCAGTTTTTCAAGTTCCTCTTTCACCACTTTTATACAGCGGTTACAAACCATATTTTTAATGTGCAGTACCTGTTTCATCTTTCGGCGTTCAAGTTAAACATTAACAAGAAATGAGCAAATAAGGTTTTAAATGAATTCATAAAACGACAAAAGAACTCTTTTGTTAATGGTACACCGCTAAAGCTTTTCTGATTTCTTTCAAAGAATCGTCGATTAAGGTGTAATCTGCAGAATCATCGGTAAGATTATACAACATAAAAAGTGAAAAACCGATTGAATACCGTTGTTTGATCTCCTCTTTTTGAATTTAACTAAACGCCATTGTAATTGTATTGATAAGTTCTTCATATAAAACTTAAGAACAACAAGTTATGTGAATTTCAAAATATCACCTAACTTTAACAATAAATCTGTTCTGTGATATAAACCATTCAAAAATCGTTTAGCAAAAAAACATGATGGAATAACATTGTAACTTCTAACCAAAAATTGCCTATGAAACGCGTCATATTTATTTTTCTGAACTTTATATTGCTCTGTATCAACAACCTTCAATCCAATGCCCAGTTTTCCTCTGAACAAAACAGTCGCTTGGACTCCTTAAATCAAATCATTAAAGAAGCAAAGCATGACACATTAGTGGCGCATGCTTATGTCGAATTAACAGAAATATTGGCCATGTCTGATCTGGACACAGTAATATTTCTGTGTGAAAAAGCGGTATCTATTGCTGAAAGAAATCTTAGTGAGAAAGCTATAAGTGCAAAAGAAAAGGAAAAGTTCCAATTCATATTGGCACTTGCTTTTAATAACATTGGAACCATACATTTTTATAAAGGCAATATTCCAATAGCACTGGAGTTTTACAACAAATCAATAGAAATTAAGGAACAAATTGGAGATAAAGAAAGCTTGGTTGTCTCCTTAAATAATCTTGGGGCAATCTATATCCATCTGGGTGAATCTGCTTTGGCTTTAGAACAATTCAACAGAGCTTTAAAGGTTATGGAAGATATTGAATATGGAGCAGGTAAAGCCGTTTCGTTAAGTAATATCGGAGCTATTTACAGAGAACAGGGTGATATTGATTTAGCTATTAAATATTATACTGAAGCTTTAGAAATAAGGCAAAAATCAGGAGATAAAATTGCTATCTCCAATTCATTTAATAACCTCGGAACTATATACAAAGGTTTGGGTAATATTCCATTGGCGTTACAGTACCATCATAATGCATTAGAACTTAGAGAGGAAATTAACGATAAAATGGGTATCGGAAATTCTTTAAATAACATCGGTATTATTTATTTCGAACAACAAGATGTTCTTTCGGCAATGGATTACTACAAAAAGGCTTTGTCGATTAGAGAAGAAATTGGAAATCAGGCTGGAATTGCCACTACCTTAAACAATATTGGAGCTGTTTTCAAAGTACAGGGAGATTTATCGCAAGCGTTGGAATATTTCCGGAAAGCGTTAAAAATTGAAAATGAAATTGGAGATAAAAGTGGCGTTGCAAACACCCTGAACAATATTGGCTTTATTTATAAGGAGCAAGGTGAAATCCAAAAGGCTACGGATTGTTTTCAGGAATCTTTAAAAATTGGCAGAGAATATGGCTACAAAATAGAAATAATATACGCTTTAAATTATCTGGGAGAAATTTACGCTGACCTGGAAAATTATTCACGGGCCATTCAGAATGGAAAAGAAGCATTGGCTTTCTCTCAGGAAATGGGTTTTGTAAAAGAGATAGAGGTTAGTGGTAAATTGCTGTATGAAACGTACAAAAAAACTGGTAATTATAAAGAAGCTCTTGCGATGCATGAACTTTACACAGAGATGCACGATAGCCTGCTAAATAAGCAAAACACCCGTGCTATCACTATTCAGAACATGAATTATAAGTACGAAAAAGAAAAACAGGCAGAACTACTTGCCCGTTCAGAAAAAAAACATGAAGATGCACTCAAACATCAAAGAGAAGATCAATTAACCTATGCCGGTGTAGGACTTATTATTTTTCTCAGTTTCGTTGGATTTATGGTTACACGAAACAGGCAAAGAAAAAAAGAGTTATTACGCCAACAAAAACTTAACGAAAAACTTCAGCATATTGATAAACTGAAAGACCAGTTTTTAGCAAATACATCTCACGAACTACGAACACCACTAAATGGAATTATTGGATTAAGTGAATCATTGAAAGAAGGAGTCGCCGGTGAACCAACTGAAGATATGAAACATGACTTAAACATGATAATTTCTTCAGGAAAGAGACTTTCTGGTTTAATTAATGATATCCTTGATTTTTCGAAGCTACGCGAAAAAGACATTACACTTTCGTTAAAGCCTATCGACTTATATACAACTGTGGAAGTTGACATACGTATTTTGTATCCTTCTACAACCGGAAAGGCTATTAAGTTATTAAACCAGGTACCAAAGGACATGTTGGCAGTAAATGCTGATGAATCACGTTTGCAACAAATTTTATTAAACCTGGTGGGGAATGCCATCAAGTTTACCAAAGAGGGTTCAATTATCATCTCAGCAACTCAACAAGGAGAATTGATTTCTGTTTCGGTAAAAGATACAGGAATTGGTATTCCCAATGATAAGCTTAATTCAATTTTTGAGGCCTTCGAGCAGGCTGATGCTTCAATTGAAAGGCAATATGGAGGTTCAGGACTGGGATTAAATATAGCCCGGCAACTTGTTGAACTTCACGGAGGTACTTTAACTGTAGAAAGCGAACAAGGAAAAGGATCAACTTTTACTTTTACGCTTCCTGTTTCTCATGAGAAAGCGACAAAATCTGCAGAAGGCATTCCGGTAACACGTCCCAAAATAGTTTCCGGGGCAGTCTCAAACCAGGAGCCCAACATAGCTTCTATTCCCGGATCATATGGAATACTCATTGTTGATGACGAACCGATAAACAGGCAGGTTCTTGCCAACTACCTGAAAGATGATACCTTTAAGATAACTCAGGTGGCGAGTGGAGCAGATGCGCTAAAAGTATTGGAAAGTGAACCAATTGATCTGGTACTTCTTGATGTTATGATGCCGAATATGAGTGGTTTTGAAGTCTGTCAGAAGATACGTGAAAAACATCTGTCGAGTGAACTGCCGGTTATTATGGTTACTGCAAAAGATCAGGTTGCTGATCTTATACAGGGACTTAATTTCGGAGCCAACGACTACCTTATAAAACCTGTATCGCGAGGCGAAATGTTAGCTCGCATAAAAACCCATCTTAATTTACTTAAAATCAATAATTCCTTTTGTCGGTTTGTCCCAAGGGAGTTTTTACATTCACTTCAGAAAGAAAATATCCTGGAGGTTAAGTTAGGGGACCAGATTGAAGGAAACATAACTGTTATGTTTAGTGATATCAGGTCATACACCTCGCTAAGTGAATCCATGACAGTTGAAGAAAATTTCAGATTCCTAAATTCCTACTTTGGAAGGATTGGCCCTTTGATACAAAAAAATCAGGGTTTTGTTAACCAATTTTTAGGTGACGGTATAATGGCTCTTTTTCAACACGCACCTGAAAATGCACTACAGGCTGCCATTGAAATGCAAAAAGAAGTTGACTCCTACAACATACACAGGATTAAAAAGAATCGAAATCCCATAAGTATTGGTACCGGTTTGCATTATGGTTCTCTAATGCTGGGCATAATTGGCGATGACAAACGAATGGATGCTGGAGTTGTATCGAATGCAGTAAATACTGCTTCCCGGGTTGAAGGACTGACTAAATATTATGGTGCTTCGTTAGTGCTTAGTGAGAATACAGTGAAACAGATTGCCAATCCGAATAAATATAATCATCGCTATCTCGGAAAAGTTAAGGTAAAAGGAAAGAACGAAACGCTTTCTGTTTATGAATTTTTTGGTGGCGATTCACAGGCAGCAATCGACCTAAAAGAAAAAACAAAGAACGATTTTGAAAGAGGTTTGGAGGCTTATTACAACCGGCAATTTACTGAGGCAGCAGTTTTCTTTAAAAGGATAATTGAGTTAAACGAGAATGACTTAGCGGCGCAAATGTACCTTCGCCAAAGTGCAAATTATATGGTACATGGTGTTCCCAAAGATTGGGCAGGTATACAAAAAATTACCGGCAAATAGTAATTTGTCTCTTATATAATTACATCTCAAAATATATAAAGCATATTAAGTTTAGGTGAAGGTCAAACTCCGGACAGATGGATAAGAAAATGATTCATCCCTAATAACAAGTAACACTTTGATTTAGAGAATATAATATGAGAAATCCACCGCCGTTACAGACTGTCAATCGAATTTTCAAATTCGAGTCGTACTAAAATTTCATTCAGCCTGCCTCCTCGCTTCCAGTTCTTCCTGCATCACCACACAGGTTTTATGATCGATGCTGTAGAAAAACAATAAAATGGCACACGACATATATAAAATTCCCGGGAACACCGAGATCATCAATTTAATACCTGTGATTGCGGTTTCCGTTTGTTCAACATTCGGTTCGAAATGAAATGCAGCTAAAAGCCACCCGGCCAAAGCACCTCCAATTCCCCAGCCTGCTTTTTGAGCAAAGGTTGCAGCCGAAAAAGTCAGGCCGGTGGCGCGTCGTCCGGTTTTCCACTCCGAATAGTCGGCTGTGTCGGCCAGCATGGTCCAAAGCAATGGAACAGCCGGAGCATAAGCCATTTTTGCCAGGATATTAAAAATATAAACCAGATAAATATCGTCTGCTCCGGGAAGATAAATCAAACAAAAAAAGAATCCTGACAAGAGGGAACTTGCCAGAAACACATTTCGTTTTCCGAAACGTTTGGCCATAGGTTTTGAAAATGGGATAGCAACAATCAGCGCCACTGTACCAACTACATTGAATAACTGCACATTTTCTTCCCTTCCTATGTAATACTTAAAAAAATAGGCGATGGAGAGATTTTGCATAGCAAACATGATAAAGGAAACAATGCCAACAAAAAACAGAATTACCCACGGACGATTTTTGAATAAGTTTTTGAAATCTTCTTTCAGCGATTCTTTTTGTTTTTTAGGAGGTTGTACTCTTTCGCGTGTGGTTGAGAAAGTAATCATAAAAAGGATAAAACTGATGACCGAGAATAAAATCAATGTGTATTGATATCCCTTTGTAGAATCACCTTTCCCGAAATAGTTGGCCAGATACAATGCTGTCCCTGAAACAATAAACTGACCAACAAACGCAAAAATAAAACGGTACGAGTTTAGTCCTGCACGCTCGTAAGAATCGGAAGTCATTACGGCTCCCAGTGAAGAATAGGGCAGGTTTATTGCAGTAAAAACAGTCATCAACAAAATGTAGGTAATTCCGGCATAAAGTACTTTCCCGGTTTCGCCAAAGTCGGGTGTTGAAAAAGCCAATACTGCCAAAATACTGTAAGGCAGGGCCATCCACAAAATATAAGGGCGAAACTTACCCCAACGTGTTTTGGTACGGTCGGCAATAATCCCCATAATCGGGTCGCTGGCCATATCCCAAAAGCGTGCAATCAGCATAATAGTTCCCGCAGCTGCAGCGGTGATCCCGAATGTGTCGGTATAAAAAATCAGTATCCAGAATCCCACCATGTCCCATACAAAATGAGATGCAGTATCTCCAAGACTATACCCTATTTTTTCTTTTACTGAAAGTTTAGTAGTTCGAATATTCATATTCAATTTTATTAATCAGGTTTGATGTATTGCAAAAATGTATTGTAATGTGCAGCTATTTCTCTCCCTGGTGTTTTGTCTTTCCCCTTCTTGTGATCAGGGCTTCACGAATTTCATGAGCACGTTGTTCCGTAATATTATATTTCCGGATAATGGCTATGGCAATAAAAGCGGTAACTATTGGAATTACAATGTCAGCAATGCGAAGTTTTATAAGAGATTCTGCCGTTTGCTGATCGATTGTTTGATCGAAGCCTACAGCCTGCAAAACTATACCGCTGGTTAAAAGAGCCAAAGCTGTTCCTAGTTTTACCATCCACCAGTAAACAGCACCGAACATTCCTTCGCGGCGTTCGCCATTGTTTAATTCATCCAGGTCGCACACATCGGCAGTCATCGACATCATAAGAGTAAAAAGTCCACCAATTCCAAACGATAAAAATGGAATGGGCATAAACATCAGCCACGGGTTTTCAGGATTAAACCCCCACCATTTTAAAGCGTATCCGATCATTGAAATTAAGGTGGCAATAATAAACGCATTTTTCTTCCCCACCTTCTCTGAAATTTTTGTAACGACCGGGATTACCAGAAATGCCGTGGCCATTGCGCTGACCGTTCCAAACCAGGCAGGCCAGGTACCTGAAGCCACTTTGTCGCCCTGAAACAGGTAGTAAACAATTATAAACATGGCAAACTGGGCAATAGTCTGAAATCCGTTGAAAATAAAGAAAGTGGCACCACATAGCCGCATAAACTGACTGTTTTTAACAGTTAGTTTGATTCCTTTTAAAAACTCTTTTGTGTTGGCTGCCAACTCTTTCCACGACAATCTTACCATATTATCCTTATCGGGCACAATCATTTCTTTATTGAACAGCGCCGGCATTATTCCAAGTACCATACAAATGGCACCGACCCAAATAGCCAGCTGACGCGCTCCTTCAGGGGCTGAGGCAAAAATATCGGGATCGTAAATAATCACCCAGAACCACGGCGCAATCATCCAGGCTACCTGCCCCATCCACTGCGAAACAGCCATTAAACGGGTCCGCTCATTATAATCCGGCGTCATCTCATATCCCAGTCCGATGAGAGGTGTAGCAAAAACGGTATACCCAATATAAAAGAATATGGAAATGATAAGAAAATAGAAAAAATTATAGGTTTGCGAATTTTCGGGATTAAGCTGCCACATTACCATAAAAGAGACTCCGGTTAATACACTTCCCAACAAAATATATGGTTTTCGGCGGCCCCATTTCGACCGTGTATTATCAGAAATAAATCCCATTATCGGATCAGTCAGCGCATCGAGCAAGCGAGGCAAGGCCCCTAAAATACCTGCAAGCACAGGGTTCATATTCAGCGACATTACCAAAACAACCATAAATACCCCGAGCGCTGCCGGGAATAACTGGTTAGCCAGATGCCCCGAGCCAAACGCCATTTTTTGCCCAAAGGGAACAATGTCTTCTTTTGCCGTTTTGTAATGTGCCATAAGTTTTACTTTATTGGTTATTGTTGTTCATCTTTTTAATCGGTTTTACCACCCCACCGCTGTAAACGCGGTTCCCCTCCTCTGCGAGGAGGGGAAATTTTAGCTTCCTTCAGTATTTAACATTCCATATTTTAATTTGGAATGCGAACGTTTCTCCTCCTCATCGAGGAGGAGGGGACCGTCCGTCAACCTACGGATGGTGAGGTGGTGAAACAGTTTTACTTTTACCGTTTCATCACCAATTTAGGGTTCCGGTTAACGGTGTAAAGTCCCCAGTGTTTTTCGGCACCCAAGGAATTGCCGGGATCTCCTTTCCAGTCTTCATCAAATGCCTCGAAGAAAAAGGTTGTTATGTTCATTTCCCTTGCCCAGTTCATCAAATCGTTGTAGTAGCGAAGTTGTTTTTCTTCGCTGGCCCGATCTCCAAATTCCGATGCCACAGATGCCCATCCTGCCTCACTGATTACGATCCGTGCTTCGGGCAGGGCATTTCTTACTTTCTGAATATTTTCTATGGAATAGGAAAGTCCCTGGTCAATATCGCGACCTTCCCAAACCGGATAAACGTGAACTGAAATAAAATCGAGCACTTCTGAAAGCTCCTGTCCGTGTGCTGCCCACCATTCATAATTGTCGGCCACAGTAACGGGTTGTACAATGGCATCTTTCACCTGACGGCAATAAGCGATTACGGTATCTACATGTATTTTATGGTCGTTCCAGTCAACCAATGCTTCATTGCCCACATTAACGGCTGCAACAATTTCAGGATATTTGTTGGCCAGATCGATCCCCCTTTGTAGCTCTTCCCGGTTTACAATCTTATTGGCATCCAATTCGTGCTGCGGAATGGGTTCTGATAACCATTCACAGGTTTCGTGGGCGCTTAATTCAGCATTTAACCAAATGCCAAGCATCACTTTAATTTTCAGATTATTTTCCTGAATCAACCGTAATACCAAAGCTGAATTCTCGCCCGAATCGTACAAACGAATGAGTTTAAATCCCATTTCATTTTGAATAATCTGCAGGTCTTCCAGCACTTCTTTTGCCGAAGGATTTTTAGCTCCCTCTCCACGGTCGGGGTGCTGCCCGGTTCTGAATCCAGAGTAACACACTGCCTCAGCAGCGCCTGCAAGCAAGTCTTCTTTCTTTTGTTTAATTGAATGCTTATTTGAACTAATCATATTGCCTTTATTCTTTTCACTTTTGGCAGAATAAACAGATACCAGCACCACCAGAAGTACCATTGCCCACATTGTGAATACGTTATTTTTTCTTCTGTCCATTCTGTTGAAGTTTATCAGATTAAGAATGCTGAATGTTGATTAACGATTAACGAATGTCGATGTAAAGCAAATCTGCAATTATTATTCATTAATCGATATTCTTAAATCAATCAGTATTTCAACTTCCCGTCTTTGTCCCAAAGCCCCCAGGATCCGCCAACATCTCCTTCGGTGCCAATCTTCCAGCTTTCGTCGAAAACAGAAAAATACATCACCTCGATGCCTTGCTCTTTGCTCCAACTTTGAGTATTAATGAAATACCGCAATGCATTTTCAGTATTTGGCTCCGATGCCTCGAACGCCGTTCCTTTATTGGGCCAGCCGGTTTCACTAATAATAACACGCTTTCCTTTCCCCGCCTGCATTGCCTGGTAATACATATTTTGCATATAAACATGCGAGTAATCGATGTGACATCCTTCCCAGAAAGGATAACAATTGGCATAAATTACATCGCAGGCCTCTGCAATTAACGGACGGTTCACAAACTCGTAGTAAGCATCTACATACCCCACCTGTGCTTCCGGAACTTCCTCTTTTACTTTTTTGATGTAGGCCAACAACTCTTTTTCTGTTAGCTCTTCGCGATACAACACTTCGTTTCCAACGGCCACCAAATCGGCATGACCGGCTTTAACAACATTGATAAGGTTCCCGATTTCTTCATCATTTTTTTCCTTATCGTCGCTTAACCAGGCACCTACCAGAGTTTTAAGTCCCATTTTTTTTGCAATGGCCGGAACCAACTCATTCCCATCGGTACACGAAAAGGTTCGCACCCATTTTGTAAATGGTTTTATTATCTCAATCCGTTCCCTTATTTGTTGTTCAGAAAGAATAGAGCCCGGAGCCTGACCTTCGAGATAGGCACTAAAACAAAGCCCGTGGATTCCATCTTTCAGCAAAGTGTTAAACATTTGAGAAAGGTCATCAGCTGTTTTTTGCTGAAAATCTTCGCCAACAAGGGATAGTACTTTTTCACTTCTAAATGACATTTTTCTATTCTAATGGTTTGTGATGAACCCTTTATGGATTCGTTCTACTGTTTTCATTTTATCCTCAGGGTTCACCTTCAGTTATTCAAATTGAATCGTTACCGGATTTTTTTTCATTACCCGTTTCCATCAGGCATTGCCAACTGTGATCGTAACTTTCTTAACCTCACCGCTTCTTTCAAATATCAGGGCACTTGTTTCAGCATCAAGTACAGAGCCTTCAATTTCTTTTGCTGTACCGTCGCTGTATAAAACCTGAATACTTTCATTTTGTCCGAATGTATATACCACGGAAATTTGACAAACGGTAAATGCCAGCTGGTTGGTTTCCAATTCAAGCTTTTCCTCAGCCCCACTTAGGCCAATAAAACTGAACGTTTCGTTTTCTTTCAAAACTTCATTATCGCTCAACAGATCAGTTCTGAAACCGATCTTCCCGTTTTCGATGTAAACTCCCAGTTCGCCAAATCTCGAAATCACATCTTCTTTTACCTGACCGGTTAACCCGGGTTGTTTGGCTCCGGCATTGGCAGGTGTGTGCGAGTATGCATCGATAGGGAAAGCGCCATATAATTCGGGTGATTTATACAAACCAATTCCTGCCTTAATTTCATAATAGTGTGCCTTTATCCGGCCCAGTATATTTTCAGTAGCTCCTTCCTGAATTCCTTTAAAAAAGCATTCCTGAACAGCCAGCAATAATTTCGAAACCATGTGCCAGTAAATACTTCCCAACCCTTCGTAGCCATAAAAAGTACCTGAGCGTCCGGTAAACGACTGGTGATCGAACATTCTTTCGTAAATATCCAGTACCTGTTTCTTATCTTGTTGAATCAACCCTCCGTACTTTTCTTCATCGAGCTGCTCCAATGCTTTGGCTAAAACATCAGCATTTCGGAATGCACCGTTAAAATGGAAGCCCCCTGAGCTGTCTTTGGTTAGCACCGAAACTTCTTTTTCCTGCACCAACTTCTTCAAGAGTTCCGACTTTTCGACCTCTTCTGCAGGAATCTGGTTCTTTTCAACAAAACGCGGTAATTGCCGGTCGGGGTATAAAATATAGCTGTACTGGTCTTCGCGGAAAAGTTTACTGGCTTTTAACGCGTCCATAACTTCAAGACTTTGCACAGCATTTAATGCTCCCGAACTTAGCACAGCCACCTGCCCCTCCAACATTTCGTACAGGTAACGAATGCTGATTTTATTTTCGTTGAAAGACACCAGGTTGTACGCATGATAAAGTCCATCTTTGCGTTTGTTTTTTTGAATGGACTGATTGATGTATTTCAGCGCAAGCTGAATAAATTCGCGTAATTTTTCTGATGAAATGTTTGCCTTTTTACCCGAGAAAGATTGCGTATAAATGGAATTTCGAAATTCAGAACCTGCCTTCCCGAGATAACTTGTAAAGTGATACCGATCCTCATCGGAAAAACCATTTTTTACTAATACAACATTTGCCTGGAAGAACGAAAATATTTTTTCAAACAACAGATTAATTTCTTCCGAAACAGCAAATGTTTTGCCCTCTGTTTTACTGAATTTATTATGCCAGAATTCCAGGAAACGGCGGAGGTAATACAAAGTCACCATCGAAACGCCGTTGCCAACCAGTGCATTATTGGCATCGTTCCATTCGGGACGTTGGGTGTTGAGCCAGATTCCGGCTTCAGGAATAAAATTGCTAAGCTTCGACAACAAAGTTGCCAGTATTTTTTCCATCAGATTTACCCTGTAAATCTCATTATCGTTTCCAAAAATCAATTTCCCGTCAGCACCTTTTTGTTCGGACAGTTCCTCAATTTGTTTATTCAGTTCAACATCAAACCATATGGTATCTTTCGGATTTGCCACTATTTCCCCGAACGATTTAATGCGGTACGGCACGTTAGCGTACACAAAAATATTCCTGGTTAAAATCTCGTCGAGCTTACCGGGATGATAGGCTTCCGTCTGTTCCAAAAACTTCTGGAGATAAATAATCTGGTGATCGCCCCAATAGCCAATATAAGCCCACGGATCATCCGGATCGGGACATTCCCAGTCCATTCCTTCGCGGGTAATACGGTATGGATTATACCCGTCGGCGGTTGATGCATTAACAAACCTGGTGATAATTCCCTCAATGTATTCCGGGTAAGACAAACACAACGCTTCCCAGTTCTGAAAAATATCGCGCCAGTTGCCCTGGTAATTCAATTTATCGGTACCGTCGTCATTTTTGGTCTCAATAGAAAATTGATTCCATGGGCGGCTAGGGTCGCCATGGCGGCGGCTAAAAGTAAGCGGAAGATACTCCAGACAAATTCGCTCCAACTCAGGGCTTCCCTTTTCTTTCGCCCATTTCAGTAAACTACTTTGCCTGATTTGTTCAGGTAATAAATCCAGTTCGCTAGCAAATTGCTTTGCGATATCAGTGTTTGTTTGTTTTACATACAGTTTTAAATCATTCGTATCAAATGTGTAACCGTTGGTAAAAATACCGCCACGCATCACATTAAAAAGAGTATTCGAAAAATGACGGGCAAAGCCCAACTCTTCATTCCCCAACTGTAAGCCATCGGCGTTGGCAACAATTTTAATCAGGTTTTGCGTTCCGGCTGTGATATCTTCTTCCAGCTGTCTGACAATATTTTTTCTTTTTAAGATAAAACCTTCGAGATCGGCCACATCGCCGGCATCCTGGTTGACTTCTGCAACCATGTACCATTCCTGTTTTTCTCCGGTTTTTAAATTAAAAACAGCATTTATGTAATAGGCGCCACGTGCTGCCCTGACATCTAATTCCGTTTCAATTACCTGGCCTTTCTTAAATGCTTCCAATTGCTTATCCGAGACCAGGTATTTTGCTTCCTTAGCCGGCAGAACTGACCAAACACTTGTCGCTTTCAGGGCTTCGCTTGGTTCAGCCCTATCAACCGGAACAGAGCTAAGCATAAACAATCCAAGCTTACTTTCAGCCAGTAATTCATTCTTTTTATAGGCGTCGAGCAGGTTGCTGTATTCGTTCTGAAAAGCATAATCTACGCCAGAAGGGAGAAGGTTGTGAATGCCATCGAGAATGTCAACTTTGACATTTCCGGCACCAATATTCTGTATTAAAGATTTTTTTATCCATCCAAACTTTTCGCTGTTGTACCATCCATACTGAAAACTTACTTCAAGATCGAGATTTCGTTCTTCGAAAATAATCTTGTTCCCGTAAATACTTTTATAAAGGTTTCGCTCTGTTCGGTATACTTTTTCAGCAACATCAGAGAATGGTTCCCACAAATAAGATTTGTCTTTTTTCTCAATTAAACAGATGGTTTTGCTACCCGTTTTTCCTTTATAATCGTGTATTTTATCGTCGGTATAGTATGGAAACAGCGAATTATCGCGGTTCTTTCTACCCGCAGTAAGTGCACCATTACTCGATAAGTACATCCAGTGATTGGAGTCGCTGACAATGGTCATAAAAAAATCGTCCATTTGGTTGTAATTGCTGATCTTATAAAACTTTTCGTTTTCAATTTCAACAAAATGCCCGTCAACCTTCTGCGTTGTTGAATTTATCCGACTCTCTCCCAGGTAAATCTCCTTCATTTTTGCGAACATATTAGTTTGCTATTCTTTCTTATATACTCTTACAAAATCCACTTCCATGGCTTGTGGAAAAATCTGGTCATCAATGCCTTTTACACTTCCCCATGCGCCACCAACAGCCACATTCAAAATAAGATAGAATGGTTTGTCGTAGGGCCATTTGCTTTCTCCCAGCCCCTCATTTTTGTATTCAAAATAAAGTTGCTCGTCTACATAAGCCTTCACAACTTCAGGTGTCCATTCCCATGTGTATGTATGAAATTCGCTGGTAGCATCAGCAATGTGAATGGTATCGGTTTGTTGTGTTCCTTTTTGCCACTGGTAATCGCGCGAGTGTGCCGAAGCATGAATAACACCTTCATCATGTCCCACATGTTCCATGATATCAAATTCGCCAATATCGGGCCAGTTACCGTCGTTAAAACTCCAGCTGCCGGGCATCATCCAAATCGCTGCCCAGGTTCCCCTTCCGGCAGGTAATTTGGCTCTGGTTTCAAAACGGCCGTATTGCCAGGCTTCCTTTGTTATTAATCTTGCCGAAGTATATTTTCGTCCCTCAAAATCCTCTTTCTGAGCGGTAACATAAAGTGCTCCATTTTCAACTCGGGCATTCTCTATTCGTTGACTGGTATAAAACTGAGCTTCGTTGTTTCCCCATCCGGCATCATTTCCTTCGGTATCGTAGTTCCATTTTGAGGAATCGGGAAGTCCGGCATAGTCAAATTCATCGTTCCAAACCAGTTGATAATCTTTATCGTTAACTTCAGAAGGTGGATTTGTTTTTTTTGAATTTGCTGCACAGCCAAACAAAAACATACCCAACAGAATGGGAGCTACGGCTTTTAATATTCTCATTTTGTTATGGTTAATTTCGAAAAAACAGACACAGAAAGAAATGTTTTTGAAGATTTTACGGGGAAGCCCAATTGCTTCCCCTTTTGTAAAATCTTTACTGAACTCAAACTTTACCCTTGTCCAAATAAAGTCATTACTCTCCCCCTTTATTGATAAACTCTTACGTAGTCAATTTCCATCGATGATTCTGTGAAGGCTTCATCAATTGCACCACCTAAATTTCCGCCCATGGCCACATTGAGAATCAAGAACTGATTGGCATCGAAAGGCCAGGTGTCGGCGTCTTTAACTTCAGGATTGTAGGTGTAAAAGATTTCATCGTCAACCAAAAACGATATCTGGGCAGGCGACCAGTTTACCGAATACACATGAAACTCAGAAGAAGCATCGGCAATTGTTGTTGATCCCATATTCTCAGTTGCCCCACTGCTTGACGGAGTATGAATTGCACTCTGCACATAACCAGGGTTATTTCCTATCGCCTCCATAACATCGATTTCGCCACATGCAGGCCAACCGGCAGTCTCGAAATTGGATCCCAGCATCCAGATAGCGGGCCAGGTACCACCACCTTCAGGAAGTTTTGCACGAACGTCTACTCTCCCATAGGTAAAATCGTATAAACCCTGCGATTTTAATCTTGCGGAAGTATAACTGCTACCCTGGTAATCTTCTTTTTTTGCGGTTATTTTCAGTGTTCCTTCTGAAACCGAAACATTGTCAGTTCGATCGGTATAATATTGCGATTCGTTATTACCCCAGCCATTGTTACCTGTCCCTATATCGTATGTCCAGTTAGTGGCACTTGGTGTACCATCAGTATCAAACTCATCGGCCCAAACCAGGTTGGTGTATTCAACATCAACACCTTGATTTTCATCGCCGGGTTTTACCGAGGTAAAAATGTGATACCAGGCATAGGTTGCATCTTCTTCAATACGTACTTTTAAAATATTGTCGGTAACCTCAATAATTTCGTATTCGCTTTTGCCAACCCACCAGCACATGTATCCTCCATCCGACAGGCTAAAACTTGTTCCACGATAGCCACCATCAACAGTTGCAATAGAAGAAGCAGGAGCAAAAGAAACATTTTTCACGCCGAATGGATCTACCACGTCGGTACCGTGACACACATCGCCTTCAACACCAATCTTTCCGGCGTAGGTTCCTGGAATAAATGAAGTTCCGGCAGTTTGTTCAAATGTCATACCATCAGCTGTTTTAGTAAACACGAATTCAGCTCCGTACATACAATCTTTTTCGTAGGCTGCAGCAGCGTACCATGAAGCATATGCTTTCCCCGGATCTTCGAAATTGGGTCCCAAACCAACATGCGCAGGCTGATCTGCTGCCCAATACCAGGTTTTGGAACTTCCTCCGGTTAAGAATTCCACGGCTTCATCGTCGGTGAAACTACTGAATACTTCAACCGGCACTGTAAGGCTCGATTGAATACCTCCTGTGCCTACAGCCACAACTGTTACATTGTAGGTATTCACACCATTTTTCGAAAAACGATGGGTAATTTTTCCATCGGCTGAAATTTCATTGTCTTTCCCATCACCAAACATGTAGTTGAAAGTGATGTTATTGCTGGCGGTGGCTATAAAATTTACCAGGCCACTACCATCGCCGTATGGATTTTCGGCATCTACACCAACTACTTCAAAGCTCATTTCAACATTTGTTGGTGTTACCAAATCTCCTAATTCGTAATTGTTATCTTCGCACCCGCTGAATACCAACTGGAAACCAAGCAGGATTATAAATATATATTTTAGATTCTTCATTTGTTTACGTTATTTTAGTTTTTAACAAGCTTAAATCTCCACCAGGCTTCTCCTCCTACAAAAATATCAACGAGCATTTCCGTTTCGTCATCCGAGAGATCAACAGTATATGTTACAGAATCCGGAGCATCGGCAGGATTACCCAGCTCAGCGCCATTAACGGCTTTTGGAATTCCAAGGAAAGCACCTTTCCCGTTTAAGGTTAATGTTCCGGCATCGGCATCGTAACTGTATGTTGCGGCATTTGATCCATCGTGAGGAGCAACAGGTGTTCCGCAAGCATCGCTTCCGCCCTGCCAGCCTTCAACCCAGGTATCAGCACCCAAAGAGTTGGTAAAAGAACCATCAGCACCAAATACATATTCATCATCGTAAAAACAAGCCCTGTCATTCACTCCGGCAGCATCAATAGCCCACCACGACATGTCTCCCTGCCCCGGACCAACACCTATTGAAGCAGCCTCAGGAGCTACACTCCAGCTTCCGGTAAGCGGTGATACCGGAGCAGCAGCATCTTTAACCAGTTTAAAGCGCCACCAGGCTTCGCCGCCAACGTGAATATCAACAATCATTACCGTATTGTCTTCCTGAAGTTCAACCATGTAAGTAACTGAGCCCGGAGCTTCGGCCGGACTTGCCAGTTCGGCACCATTTATGGCCTTTGGAATACCTAAGTAAGCACCCAGTCCATTTAATGTAATTGTACCATCTTCAGAATTATATACATATGTTGCAGCATTTGATCCATTGTGAGGAGCAACAGGTGCCCCGCAAGCATCGCTTCCACCTTGCCAGCCTTCAACCCAGGTATCGGCACCCAAATCATTCATAAACGAACCATTGGCTCCAAATACATAAACATCGTCGAAGAAACAAGCCCTGTCATTAACTCCTGCCGCGTCGATGGCCCACCACGACAAATCGCCTTGTCCGGGACCAACACCAATGGACGCAGCCTCAGCAGCAACTCTCCATGTACCTTCAACCGGCGACGCAACAATATCACCCACTTTAACCAGTTTATAACGCCACCAGCCGCCATCAATGTCGATGTTTACAATCATGGTGTTCTCATCAAGTAGCTCAACCATGTATGTAATGGCATCGGGAGCATCAGCAGGATTTGCCAATTCTCCACCATTATAGGCTTTAGGAACACCAAGGAAAGCTCCTTTTCCGTTCAGGGTCACTGTTCCTGCACCGGCATCATAGATGTAGGTAGCCATTGCCGAACCATCGTGCGGAGCAACCGGAGTACCACAGGCATCGCTTCCGCCCTGCCAGCCTTCAATCCATGTGTCGGCTCCTAAAACATTACTAAATGTTCCGTTATTGTAGAAAATATATTGATCATCAAAGAAACAAGCTCTTCCGCTAACGTCAGCTTCAGCATTTGCCCACCACGACACGTCGCCAAAGTTTGGACCAACACCGATTGCACCTGCCTCCGGAGCCACCTGCCAGATACCTGCAAGAGGACCTCCACCGCTTGGCGGAGCAGTTAATTTAATATCATCGAAATAATAGCTTGAACCATCTCCAGCATTACCGAAATCGAAGAAAAGAACCACTTTTTGGTATTGGTTGTTCATGTCGATTGCCGAGAAGTTGAATGAAAGTTCTTCCCATTCGTTGGCAACTGTTGTTGTAGCATCAACTTCCATGGCAATATCGCCATTATCCAGATTTTCAAGTTTTAGTTTAACCACAGCCCCGGCTTTCGGCGACCATGTTTTTACTTTAAAGATTTTCTTCATAGAGAAATCGATCGGGCTTTCAAGAGTAAGAAGTGTACCTCCCCAGGTTTCTGCACCTTCTGATTTTACTGATTGCGCCACCCTTGTGCTGGTATTTATTCCGTTTGCATCCGGATTATCAATTATTTCAGAAGCAACACCGCCAAAATCACTAAAGGCATAATTTACGGTATACGATTCGAAATTGATTGGTAAATTAACCGGATCAGAGGCGGCATCAATCGTTATGGTTTCGGTATAAGCAGTTGTGGCAGCACCAGCACTTTTTGCAATTACCTTAACTTCGTAATCACCGGGTTCTGCATAGGTATGAGTTGCTGCCTCACCGGGTAAAACATGTGTAGGTTCTTCTTCTTCCACATCACCAAAATAAACATCGATTACAGTTGCAAAAGTTGCGGTTGCTGTAATGGAAACTATTTTCGGATTGGTATCGTCTTTGGCAATGGTAACCTTCAAATTCTCCGGAGCCTTAAAAGTAACATTTAACTCCTTGATGGTTTTGGTAGTCAGTCCGGTAATACCGGTTGCTGTAATTCCCACCTGATAAACTCCTTCGGGATAAATATGAGTTGTGGATTCCAGTGTACTCAATTCAACCGATTCGCCATCACCAAATTCTACGAGATAACTTGCTGCTCCGTCGGAATTTGGAAAAATACTTACCAAACCGGTATTATCCTGGGTTACATCGAAAACCGCGTTAACATTTGCAGGCGCCTCAATATAATCCAGCGAATAAAATTTGTCTTCGTCTGTTATACAGGATATGGCGAATAACAGGAAGAATAGAAACGTGAAACTATTTTTTAATATCTTCATTTTATTCAAAATTTAAAGGTTTAATAATTTGGGTTTTGTTCCCAAAGTCCGTTTGAGAATTCAATCTCTTCCATCGGAACAGGGAAAACTTCATTTTTCCCGGCCACAAAACCTTCGATTTCATCGGCCGCCCTTCCGGTACGAACCAAATCAAAGAAATGATGACCTTCTCCCATTAGTTCCACACGGCGTTCGTGATAGATCGCATCAGTTAATGCAGCGCCTGTTAAGGTAACCGCATGATTTTCGTCGCCAAAAGCCCTGGCACGAACTTCTGATAAGTATTGTTGTGCTTTTGTATCTGATATTCCTCCGCGGTTGTTGGCTTCTGCAGCCATTAATAACACATCGGCATAACGAATGGCACGGTAGTTATTCGGATTGGTCAGGTTCAAATCTCCCTGAGCATCAGCACTTCTTTTACGTGGAATATATTTGCGGTTAAAATAACCGGTGTGTTCGTTACCAGTTGTGTACGACGCTCCGGTTTCTTCAGCCCAGGCTTCAATATCCAAAATGGCCACATCTTTACGCAGGTCTCCCGGTTCAAACTGGTCGACTGCATTTTGAGTTGGAACGTTAAAGCTGAAACCTGAAGTATAAAGAGGTCCATCGTATCCGCGAACACCGCTAAAACCAACTGCTACATTACCTTCGCTACACTGCAAACATCCAAAGCCGGCACCTTCAACATCGGTGTACTGAACTTCGAAAACCGACTCAGATCCGTTTTCACCTGCATTTTCAAAAATCTCCTCATAATCTTCAACCAGCGAATATGTTCCACTGGTTATAACATCTTCGAGAACACTGGCAGCATCGCTAAATTTCTCCTGGAACAAATATACTTTCCCAAGCAATGCCTGCGCAGCCCCTTTGGTTGCACGACCTGTTTGTGCAGGAGTTTCATCTAATACAGAAATGGCCGAAAGTAAATCGCTTTCGATTTGAGCATAAACTTCTGAAACAGGTGACCGCGGAATGCTTGTTTCGTCACCGAGTTTAAAACGTTCATCAGCCTTTAACGGAATCGGACCAAACCATTTTACCAACTCGAAATGATAATAGGCTCTCAAGAACTGAATCTCACCAATCATCTCAGCCTTTTCGTCAAAATCGATTTTGTCTTTGAATTCCATAAAATAGTTACAGCGCTGCACACCGGCAAACATCCAGTTCCAGATATCACGCAGGTTGCTGTTTGTTGGCGTGTGAATCATGTCGTCGATTTGTTGCCAACCCACCACATCGGTAGCGTTTTCACCTCCGCAAAGTGTATTGTTCGAAGCAAATTCGCCGACGATAGCGTTCGCATAGGTTGTTTGCAGCAAATCGTAAGCTGAAACAAGTGCATTGTAATAATCTTCCGGTGAGTTAAAATAGTTCTCCGAATCAATTGAATATTCCGGTGAAATTTCAACAAAGTCATCAGTACATGAAAAGATAAATACTGAAGCGAAAACAACCGTGAATATGATTTTCTTGAATATATTATTGTTCATTGTTCTGCTTTTTAAAAGTTAAGATTTAAACCGAAAGTATAAGTTCTTGCTGCCGGATAAACACCTGCGTCGAAGCCTGCACCCAGAGGACTGCCGAATTGACCGGGTTCTCTTTCGCCGCCACCAACAGAACTTGATGGATCATACCCCATATAATTGGTAAGCGTAAACAAATTGGTTACACTTCCATAAAACCTTAATGAAGAGATTTTAAGTTTTTTAGTTATACTGCTTGGGATGGTGTACCCAAGTTGCAGATTCTGCAAACGAAGGAACGATGCATCTTCAACATAAAACTCAGAGAATACGTTATTTGAAGTAGCAGCAGTTGTAACTCGTGGCACTTCGTAGCTTGTTCCGTATCCTGTCCAGCGAGCGAGCGTGTAGCTTAGCTTATTTGCATTTGGCTGAACGCGCTCGTAGTTGCGTACCATCTCATTTCCAATTGATGCAAAAGCGTAGGCTTTAAAATCGAAACCTTTATAGTTTAAAGAGATATTTAATCCCATGGTAATATCCGGAATTGGATTACCAATGTTTGTGCGGTCGTCAGAGTCGATTACACCATCTTTGTTTACATCAACGTAGCGAATATCGCCAGGTGAAGCTTCGGCTCCCAGTGCCGATTGAGATGGATGTGCATCAACTTCGGCCTGCGACTGGAAAACACCATCGGTTTTGTATCCATAAAAATACCCGATCGGGAATCCAACCTCCATACGAGCAGGAGCCGGTTGCCCAACACCAAAACTTCCACCTTCAACAAAACCAGAACCGTTGTTCACCTCAGTTACTTCGTTTTTCAGTGTAGTCAAATTATAGTTAATGTCGTAGGTTAAACCTTCTGTAATGTTTCCGCGGGTTCCAATGGCAAACTCAAAACCACTGTTTTTAACTGTTCCTGCATTTACAGTTGGTCCTGCAGCCCCCGGTGCAGCAACACCCAATATGCCCGAAACCGGAATATTACTAATCAGCAGGTTGTTTGTGCTTTTAATAAAGTAGTCCATGTTGATATCGAGCCTGTTGTTAAATAATTTGGCATCGGCACCCACATCAAATTGTTCCGACTCTTCCCATTTTATTGCCGGGTTTGGACTTGCACCAACAGCTGTTCCGTTTACCAGAATGCCGTCTAAAACATAAGTTCCTTCGCCGGTTAACTGAGAAATATATTGGTAATCGGCAATTTTATCCGATCCTAAAATACCGTAACTCAAACGAAGCTTCAGTAAGTCAATATTTTTATTATCCTTTAAGATATTTTCTTTTGACATGTTCCAACCCAGCGTTGTTGAAGGGAAGTAGGCAACCGCATTATCAGGGCCGAATTTTGTTGATGCATCGCGGCGTAGCATTGCCGAAACAAGGTATTTCCCTTCGTAGTCGTATTGCAAACGTGTAAAGTATGATAACCTGCGTTGTTCGTAAGTCCACGAGCCAACTGATTTTGTACTCGGAATACCGTTTGCCAGACCAATATCGGCAAAGTCCCACGAATTATTCGGAATATCGTAACCTGTTCCGTTCAGGTTGTCGCCCCAGGTTTTATAAGCTGTTGTACCCAACGTTGCTGTAACATGGTGCGCCTCGTTAAAGGTATTGTCGTAGGTAATAAACGCATCAAAAGTGTAATCGGCATTGGTTTGTTTGTATTGATAAACCGAACTACGACTTACATCAAATACCTTTCCTCCGTAATCGATAATTTTGGAGAACGACTTATGAGTGCTGTTGCTACTGTTAAAACCAATTCGTGTTGTAGCCGTCAGGTGTTTGGCAATGTCAAAATCCAAACCAAAATTACCATTCCATTTCTGAAGATTGTACTCGTTGTGTGTATTGGCAATTTGTGCCAACGGGTTAATGATTTCAATTCCCAGGTTTGACGGAGCCAATGTATAATCGCCGTTTCCATCGTAAGCCGAAATGGTAGATGGCATATTCAAAGCATTAAAAAGAACAGATGCCAATCCAAAATCGTTAAACGACTGACGATTGATATTGGTAAACATAAGCGAGGAATTGAATTTTACCCAGTCAGCCAGATCAGCTCCCAGGCTCACTTTTGCCGTGCTTCTGTCGAAACCCGATTTATCGCGGCCGATTATACCTTCCTGACGAAGATCGGAAGCACTCAATGCATACACCATTTTATCAGATCCACCCGAAACACTTATATCATTATTAAATATCGGGGCCCGCTCGAAAAGTTCATTCTGCCAGTTGGTTCCTTTTCCCAATCCCGAAATATCAGGATAAGGAAGTCCTTCTCCGTTTGCGGCATAAGCTTCATTTAATAACACAGCATATTCGGTTGCATTTAATACAGGTAACTTTCGTGTTGTTTCCTGAATACCAACCGAACTATTAACAGAAACTCTTGTAGGAGTATTTCTCTTTCCCTTTTTTGTGGTTACCAAAATAATTCCGTTTGCACCAACTGTACCGTAAATAGCTGCCTGTGCATCTTTTAACACGGTAATGGTTTCAATGTCGTTTGGATTAAGCGTACTTAAATCGCCCTGATAACCATCGATAATTGCAACCGGAGAAGCATCGCCATTGGTAGAAATTCCCCGAATACGAATATCAAGACCTGCACCGGGTGCTCCCGACTGAGTGGTGACATTTACACCGGCCATTGTTCCCTGTAAGGCCTGTTCCACTTTAACAGGCTTAATGTTCTCAATGGTCTCGGCATTCACCATCGAAACGGCACCGGTAACATCTTCTTTCTTTTGTGTACCATAACCAATTACAACCACCTCATCAAGGCCTGTTGTTTCGGTTTCGAGTACCACATTAATTTCGGTTTGACCATTTACCGGAATAACTTGTGTTTTTAGCCCGATAAATGAATATTGAACGTTAGCATTGGCCGGAATCTGCAATTGATATATACCATCAAAATTGGTAATTGTACCATTCGTTGTTCCTTCCTGAATTACTGAAACTCCGGGAAGAGGCATCCCGTCATCTGCTGAAGTAACTACACCCTTGAGTGTAATCTCCTGCCCGAATACGCCTGTATAGAACAGGGTAAGAATAATCAGATAGATAGTTTTGTTCATACAATTTTAGATTTGAAAATTTTATTATTAAGAACCTAAGTTCGTTCATTTTTGTTTTCCAAAATTCTCGTTTGCCTGTTTCAAATCCTAAAAAATACACTCTGCTTAAACACTTCATTTGCAAAAATCATACACTTCAAAAACACATCACAAAAATTCCAAACCACTCATTAGTAGTGTTTTAAAAATTCAGTTTTGATAATTTTTGATGAGTTATCAAATAACCTGCAAAAATCTTATTATATGTTCGTCAGGAAGGTGGAGAGGCTGGTACTTCGGTCGAGTTCGAGCTTTTTCCGTAATCGATAGCGGCTAATTTCTGCCCCGCGATACGAAATATTTAAGATGGCGGCTATTTCCTGTGTGGTAAGATTCATTCTGATGTAAGCACACATTCGCAAATCGTTGGGAGAAAGAACCGGGTATTTTTCTTTTAATTTTTTGAAAAATTCTTCGTGCACTTCATCAAAATAGGTTTCAAATATTTTGTTCTGTTGTTTGATATCGATTTCTTTTTTGATGCGTTTTTTCAGGTTGTAAATTTTTCCTTTCGCCGTATCGTTAATTACAAAATCTTCAATACTATTGAGGTCTTCATTTACCCTGATAAGAAACTTATTTTTTTGAATAATACCCATTGTTTGATTCGCCAGTTCCTTATCGCGGTGTATCATTTCGGCGCGCAATTTATCGTTTCGGAGTTTTACAATCTCCTTTTCAGCAATAAGGGCTTCGCGCTGGTGTTGCTCTTCCTGTTCACGAATTTCCTGCTGATGCCTGATTTTTTCCTGCTCTTTAGATCTTTCCAGCCTTTTCAGAATAATTCTTGTGATTACGAAAGCAAGCAATCCCAGTAACAATATATAAATCAGATAGGCAATTTTCGAACGATGCCATGGTGGCAGAATTTCGAAATCGAAAGCTGAAATTTCACTCTCAATTCCGTATGTATTTTTTGCCTTTAATTTAAGCTGATAATTCCCCTCATGGAGTGTTGTAAAATCTTTATAAGTATCTGTTGACCAGGGTGACCAATTTTCTGAAAAACCTTCCAAAAAATAACTGAACTGCATGGGAACATCATTTTCGAAAAAAGGTGCGGCAAAGTGAAAACGTAACGAATTCTTTCGAAACGGAAATTCATAGTGAACACCTGTTTTGGGCTGGTAAAGAAAAACCAAAGAATCGATATGCTGAATTTCAACTTTTGTTATCAGCGAATTAAATGTTCTGGCATAAGGCTTATTCACATTGGCAGAATAGTGGGCAAATCCTTCGTCGATACCGACAAAAGCATTCTCGGTGTTATATGGATAAATAAATTCAAATTCGTTTACATATTTTGAATCGAGTTTTTTAAAAGGTACTGTTATTTTGGTAAAACTCTGATCCTCATTTTGTCGCAGAATTCCTGATTCATCATTAGCAATAAACCAAACATCGCCTTCTTCATCTTCTTCCAATGTTTTTATTTTACCGCTTGAATCAAATATTTTATTGATTTCTTCTGACAACACAAATTGTTTTTTTGCTTCGTTGAATTCGTATATTCCGACATCGGTTGAAACATAAATGTTTTGATTATATGCAAATAGAATATTTCCGGTATTTGAAGGTAAACCGTATTCTGTTGTATAATGAACAACTTCAGTTATGCTGTCTTTCGTTTTATTCAGTTTTACACGAAAAATTCCTTTACCCCCGTGTCCAATCCAAATGTCGCCTTCTTTATCTTCCTGCAGATAACGACTCGATTCCTGGAAACCGTTCAGTTTTTTATAGAAGCTCCAACCCTTATCTCCTTTTTTAAAAAGGGCTAAACCATTGTAAAATCCACCCAATAATAATTCCGGGTGATTTCTCAATTTAATATACCTCCACGTTCCCTCCCTAAGATCGGTTTTTGTGGCGATGTTTCCTTTCACTTTAAAAGTTCCCAGACGATGTCCGCACAATAATTCCCCGTCGAATACCTGAAGCGACCACACCTGGCCTGCCGAATTTTTTACCAGTTCAAAAGGACGATCGTTATCGAATTCATCAAAAGGACGAACATATAATCCCTGGTTGGTTCCCAGGTAAAGATTTCCTTCGAAAATAGAGCAGCAATAACCTGTTCCCAAGTCCTCAGTGGTGAAAAAACTGAGTGGCGAGTTGATCTCAATGTAGTCAATTCCGTTATCCAACCCCAACCATAAATTTTCTGTTCTGTCAACAAATAAACTTAGTACTGTATTATTTTGTAAACCGTTTCTGCTGTTAATTTGCTGAATAATGTTTCCATTGGCGTCGGCAATAACAAGCCCGTTTAAAATAGTTCCAAATGCGAAGAAATGTCCCGGAAGAGCGCTTGCACTATAGAGTCGGTTCTTCTTTATAAAATCGCTAACGGGAGTATCCCAGGGTTTGACTTGATCATTTTCGATTTTAAAAATTCCTTCTGCAGCTGTGCAAATCAAAATCTCATTATTTGTTGTTGCCAACATGGCACTTATATTCTCGTTTAAAAATTCTTCCCTGAATGCGACCTTTACAATTTTATCGTCAACCAATTCAAAAATTCCTTTAGCGGGTTCATGCAAAAAAAGCCGACCTTCCAATAAAAATGAAAAGTGAAATTCAACCTGAGGCTCCAGGGTTTTTATATTTCCATCTTTATATATAAAAAGGTACTTAAAGCATTGAAATACGATACTTCCATTTAATTCATGGATATTCCAAATCCCCTCGAAATTTTGAAATTTTTCAGGAAGTAAATGTTTCAGACTTTTAAAAACAGGTGGTTTTGAATTTTCTCTTATGATAATTCCAAAATCATTAATTAAACCAACATAGAGGTTATTTTTACTGTCGACAAACACGGATCTGAGTGGCGACGAAGAAGAAACTCTGGTTAAATTCCATTTTGATCCATCGAATGATAACAAACCGTCGTTATTGGCAAAATACATTATGCCGTTCTGGTCTTGTGCAATATCCCAGTTCTGAGTACTGCCACTGTATTCTGATTTGGAATAATTATGGATATTAGGATTCCCAATATTTTTTACCTGCGCAATGCTTAACACAGGAAATAAAACCAACAGTATGATCCAAATTCTTAGCATATTGTAACAGCATACTTTTGCATATTCAAAGTTGGTAAAATATTCAAAAGAATCATAATTCCGATTAATTTAAACACAGATGCTGTTTGGCAGGAAAAAAAACTTTTACTTTTGACATCCACAGTAGGCCACAAAAAAGAGCACCTGTACAAGTGCTCTTTTTTTTATGGTAATCAGCTAAAGCTTTTCGAATAATATTCAAGCCCTCTTCTCTTGCTGCCACCACTCTCTGGCTATCAATATTTTGAAATAAAAAAACCGGAACATTTACTCCGGATTTTTTGTTTTGGTTGACCTGCCAGGGCTCGAACCTGGACTCTTCTGATCCAGAGTCAGACGTGTTGCCAATTACACCACAGGTCAATGTGGCTGCAAAAATAAATAAAAATTTTAAAAATGAATTTTCTCAAAAGAAAATTACGATCCTTGATAAAGTGTTGAACAAATGCTTAAAAAAGCAACTCTTAGGGGAAAAAGATGGATGGATTTTTAAAATAATCAAAATATTATCTTGAATTTATTATTGCTGATTTGAATTATCTCACATTACTATTTTCAAATTTTATTATTTGCCAATAACTTATATAATTTTATTTTGAACCTTGATGATTATTGGTCTTTGATACAACGAATATAATTCCCCGATTTTTTATAGTTGTTATATGTTGGATCAAACTCAACATTTTCATAATTTATCCTACTTGAAAAAGCTCGGTATGAGGATTCTTCAGTTGATGACCACCAATATGATTCTAGTTGAAAATTATAAAAAGCTGAACCCGAATATTTATATCCACCTGGAAGCCCATTAAATCCACTACTGTTGTTAGTTGAAGAATTATTCCCAGGGGAGCCTAACGTATATGAATAAAGCCAATTGTTTTTGGACGCTACTGATTTTCCTGCTTTATTACCACTAGTTGATCCATCATAATTATATCCATTCGAAATTAAATAATCTAAAAGTTGAGTCCATTCAGAAGCACTGGGTAAATGCCAACCATTAGGACAGATTCCTTTAACTTCACTTGGATTAGTATTGCTACTATTTTCTTCTGCCATAGCAGCAGCCCAGTTATAAAAAACACCAAAGTCAGAATAGTAACTTGTTGCTTTAGCCTCAGCTACATCTCTACCTTGATAAGCATACACATAATAAAGAGGTATATATAATGATCCATCATATTCAGGAGCAACTTTCGGAAGATAAGCTAAATTCTCAGCCATCCAAATTTGCTCCCCAATCTTAATCCATTTATAGGTATTATCATCCCGAGAATCTGTAAATTCTCCAGTTTCATTAATTCCGAGTTCCTCAATTGTTACTCTGCCTGGCGCATAATTATATAAATAATTTGTTGAGTCAGTTATTTTTCCACCTATATAATATGTTCCTGTTGAAATCTCTGAGGTATTCAATGAGTAAATCCCTGTATTTGGTTGAAATATAGCAATTTGAATCTCATTGTCATTATTTCCCCAAATTGTATCATTATCTATTTGCAATTCAACCATTTCAGCTTTTTCTCCACTTCCTGTCCAAGATATTGTTACTTTTTCACCCTGAGTTACTGTAATATTGCTCGATGGTTCAGTAAAATTGATGGCTAATTCAATTGAATTGGTTCTAAATGCAATTGTATTACCATATGCTGTACCTTCAGCATTTGTTGCAAATGTTCTTACATAATATTCTGTATTTGACTCTAATTCAGTCAGTGTTGCTGAAAATGTTCCTGTTCCACTACCTGCATTCTCAATATTATCTCCAGTCCCTGGATCATTACTGGTATTGCTCCAGTAAAACCCTCTGGCTGTAACTGTGGATTCACCTTCATTGGTTATTTCCCCATTTAGTGTTGCAGAATTTGAAGTTATATTTGTAGAACTATATGTTTTAACAGATAATTGCTCTGGAACTTCCATTGTAACAGCAATTTCCTGGTTACCACCATCACTAGATATTGTAATAGTTCCATTATAGCTTCCTGGATCCAAACTACTGCGGTCAATTGTCGCTGTTACTTGGTCCGTTTCGGTTGTTGTACTACCGGAAGATGTGCTTAATGTCATCCAGCCTATATTTTCTGAAATATTCCAGTCTAATGTGCCGGTACCTGTATTGGTAATATCAAATGTAAGTTCTGTTGTAGAGGTGCCAAAATCAAGTGAGAATGATGTAACCGATAGTATTGGTTCCTCAGGTACTTCTATTGTAACAGAAATATCTTGGTTGCCGCCATCACTTGTGACTGTAATTGTTCCGTCATAGCTGCCAGGATCTAATCCATTACGATCAATTGTTACTGTTATTTGGTCCGTTTCTGTCTCTGTAATTCCAGATGTTACATCCAAAATTAGCCAGTCAATGCTTTCATAAATGCTCCATATTAAGGTGCCATTGCCGCTATTTGTAATATCAAAAATTTTTTGAGTTTCAGTAGCGCCAAAATATAGACTAACTGGGGTTGTTGATAATATATTTTCTTCACTTAATACTTCAATATAATCACTTTTAGTTATGGTGTCTGAACCAAAACTATTGGTTGAGATTAATTCAACGGTGTAAAAACCAGTAGTTTTAAACTGATGTGTTGGATTCTGATCAGAACTTGTTTTATCGTCTCCAAAATCCCATTTCCAATTTGTGGGTGAATTTGTTGATTGGTCATAAAATGTAACTGAATCTCCTTGATTGATATTTGTAATCGTAGTATAGAAGTCTGCTTGTGGAACAAAATCACTTACGTCAAAAATAAATGAGTAACTCTTATTGCTTTCTGGAGAATCATAAATTATTTCTGAGGTTAAAATTCCTGAGTAACCTACAAATTTAAGATTATCACCAAGACTATATGAAAATCCATTACTGGTACTTACAGAGCTAGATTTTTCTTGATAGCTATTAAAACATAATAATTCTAGCTGTGATGAACCACTTTCTTCCATGCACAATAGTTTTGTATAGCTATTAATATGCTGAGAATTAACTGCTAAAAACAACAAACCTTTTACACTCGATTCAAATAAAAACTCCGTTTCTCCGTTTCCCATTAACCCAATCCATTCAGAAACTAATTTCCCATTAACTGTATATATTGCAAGTCTCGTTTCTTCTTTCTTATTGGTTTTAACACTTACTCTAACTTCCTTATTGAAAGGATTTGGATATAAGATAATAAGATTTGAGTTTAAATATTCATTAATTTCAATTCCTGTTATTAGAGTTGAAAAGGTATCTCCTGTAATTACAGTATCTGTGCCATTAGATTCATTAAATATTTCAACTTTATCAACTGATATAGGATTTCCTGTATTTGAATTGGTTCCTGAAAAAGAAAATATAATGTTTTGACCGTGTAGTGTAATGGAAAGTAATAGAAGACATAGAAAGATTAGCTGTTTCATGTGTGTTTATTTTTCATCAGTTTAGCGATTAAGATAGCCATTTAATGGATGTAAGAAAAGAATGATACTTAATTTAGAATATGTTCAAATAATTTCTTGATTTGAAGATTCAAATTATTAATCTTATCCATCCAAGAAGTCGACTAAGGAAGATGAATGGATGGATGGACAGTTGGTTTATGCTGTATTTTTCCTGAGTTTGTGAGATGGTTTACCATTAGTTTTAAGCCTATGATATGTAAGCCACTCTTTCCCGTCATTATTTTTAGATATATTCTCTCTATTTAGTCGGCATAAATCGGCATAAGATATTCCGGTATAACAAATAAATATAAATACATCCAGAATACGTTCAAGGCGCTCATTTGGCATAATCTTATTTTCAATCAAGTTAAGTTAATCGGCGTTTAAAAACTGACGATTACCTTCCTTGTAAGTAGTTGTGTATCCTTGAAAAGGATTACGGTCAAGATACCCAAAAGAAATAGCAGAGTTAATTACAGTTTTCATTATTTTCAAGTATTTGGTAACCGTATTAGTGTGATAATTACACTCAGTCTGAAGGTAAATATCAAAACGTTTCATGAACTTTATATCCAGTTTTGAAATATCTATATCAGCTACCTGGTATTCCTTTTCCAGAAAACTTTTAAGGTGTTCCAAGGCATGATCATAACGAGCTACTGTCTTTGGAGCATATTTCGTTCCTTCCTCACGTTTTATTAGTTTATAATACTCCTCAAAAACTGGAATTAGCATTTTTTTCAATTTGTCTTTGCCGGTTATAGCATTTTTAAGATATTCAGCACTTATCTGCTGTTTCTCCTGAAAAGCAATATTATAGATCCTGTTGAGATTATTTTCTAACTCATCTAAATAATTATTAATAAGCCTAACCTTTTCGCTTTTCCCTTTAACTCTATGGGTTCTATTATCCCATTCGTTAGGGCCTACACTTCTTCCGACCGACATTTCAGCCCGTTGTCCATTTACGGTAATTCTTAAATAAATTGGAGCTTCTCCTGCTCTGTTTTTTTTGGTTTTCTTTACGTAAAACAAAATGTTTAAATCATACATAAAATATTAATTTTAAATTATTTACAAAAATACCGATAACAGGTGACCTGTTAAGGTGCATATACCGGCAAAAGGATGCAAAAAGAAAACCACGTAAGCAATTGAATTACAGACCGTAATGACTGTTCAGGTGACCATTTTTTATAGGTCACCAGAATTTGAAGAATAATAGGTAAATCTATAAAACAAAAAAGCCTGAAATCATTGATTTCAAGCTTCTAAGCGAGTTTTGATAACTCTTTTGGTTGACCCGCCAGGGCTCGAACCTGGACTCTTCTGAACCAAAATCAGACGTGTTGCCAATTACACCACGGGTCAGTCCTTTTTTTGTCTTTTCGTTAAAGACGGTGCAAAAGTATAAATTTTTTTAATTCCACAATATTCCGGCAAAAAAAAATTCTATTGTTATTTATCTTCCTCCTTCGAATTTAACTTTACAGTTAATGGCATTCCTGTCGAAAAGCTTATATTTGCCCTTGTTCAAAAAAATCAATCATGCGACACACCAAATTAATCAATAATATTTTAGGCTGGATTGTTTTCGTTGCAGCTGCTGCAACTTATTTCTTAACCCTTGAACCTACTGCAAGTTGGTGGGATTGTGGAGAATTCATCACAAGTGCATTTAAACTGGAAGTTGGTCACCCTCCCGGTGCCCCAACCTTTATGATACTCGGCCGTTTCTTCACACTTTTTGCGTCAGATGCCAGTAAAGCGGCATTAATGGTTAATTCACTGTCGGCACTGGCAAGTGCTGCTACTATTATGTTTTTATACTGGACCATTGTATATCTGGCACGAAAGTTATTCGAAAACGAAGAGCTGACAGCCGGCGAGCAAATAGCAGTATGGGGCAGTGGATTACTTGGTTCCCTGGCATTTACTTTCACCGATTCGTTCTGGTTTTCGGCTGTTGAAGGTGAGGTTTACGCTTTATCATCACTTTTTACGGCTATGGTGTTCTGGGCCATTTTAAAATGGGAAAGCGTTGCCCACGAGCAAAACTCCAACCGTTGGCTTGTATTGATTGCGTACCTAATGGGATTATCAATTGGTGTTCACCTGTTAAACTTGCTGGCGATTCCGGCCATTGGGCTTGTTTATTATTTCAAAAAATACGAGTTCTCGTGGAAAGGAGTTATTTATGCTCTGGCTATTTCCATGGGTATTCTTTTGGGAATTCAATATGGAATTATTCCGGGAGTGCCGCGAATTGGATTTATTTTCGACCGAATATTTGTTAACGGTTTTGGTTTACCTTTTAACTCTGGTATCATCTTTATGATTGCTTTATTAGCAGCCGCTTCGGTTTGGGCGGTACGATATACCAGAAGAAAAAACCTCGTGGTTTGGAATACTGCTGTCACCATGGTAATGGTTATATTAATCGGTTATTCTTCTTTTGGAGTAATCGTTATTCGCGCGGCAGCCAACCCTCCCATGAACCAGAACAACCCCGACAATGCCTTCGCATTGGTTCGTTATCTGAACAGGGAACAATACGGAGACCGTCCTTTATTTAAAGGACAATATTACAACGCCCCGCGTATTGCAAGTAAACCACCAAAAGAACAATACAATAAAGTTGATGGTAAATACGAAATAACCGGATCGATGCCGGGAGGTTCAATTTACGATCCTAAAATGGAAACTATTTTCCCGAGAATGTACAGCGATAAATCGAATCACATTCAGGCTTATAAAGAGTGGGGAAAAATAAAAGGCACCCCCGTTCGGGTTCGCACAGGAGGCAAGGTTGAAACCCTGCAAAAACCAACCTTTGGAGAAAATCTCCGATTCTTTTTTTCTTACCAGCTGGGGCACATGTATATGCGCTACTTTATGTGGAACTTTGTGGGCAGACAAAACGACCTGCAGGGACACGGCAGTTTCGACAACGGAAACTGGGTAAGCGGAATCTCCTTTATTGATTCCCCGAAAGTGGGTCCGCGCGATAATATGCCCGATTTTATGAAAAATGATGCCAGCAGAAATGTATATTATTTCCTTCCTCTTCTGTTTGGACTTATCGGTATGTTCTTCCAATATAATCAGGGGAAAAAAGGGAAAGAAACCTTTGCTGTAACCATGTTACTGTTTGTACTAACCGGAATTGCTATTGCGGTTTACCTCAACCAATATCCTTATCAGCCGCGCGAACGTGATTATGCTTACGCAGGCTCATTTTATGCATTTGCCATTTGGATAGGGCTGGCTGTTGTGGCCCTGTATACTGCAGCCAATAAAATTATTAAGGGAGTCCCCGGAGCAGTAATGGTTACTGTTATTTCAATTGTACTTGTGCCGGGAATCCTGGCAGCTCAAAACTGGGACGACCACGACCGCTCAGGAAAATATATGACCCGGGATTACGCAATAAATTACCTTGAATCGTGTGCGCCAAACGCCATTCTTTTCACCTATGGCGACAACGACACATTCCCTTTGTGGTATGTGCAGGAAGTTGAAGGCGTGCGCCCCGATATCAAAATCATTAATATTAGCTACCTGGGTATGGACTGGTATATTGCCCAGCAGAACTATAAAACGAACGAAGCCGACCCTGTACCGTTTACCTTTACAAAAGACAAATATTACATGGGCCGGATGGATGCCGTTCTTTTCCAGGAAAGAATAAAAGGTTCGGTTGAATTAAGTGAAGCTATGAAGTTCCTTGGAAGCGACGACGTTCGTACCAAGGTTAAAGTAACCAGCGGTGCTATGATTGATTACCTCCCTTCTCGCGAATTTCATATTACAGTTGACAAACAAAAAGCAATTGAGAGTGGTACTGTAAAACCGGAAGATGCCGATCAGATTGTTGATAAGGTTTCGTTTAAAATCACCGAGAATATGGTAACCAAAAGCGAGATGGCGATTTTAAACATGATAGCGGCAAACAACTGGGAACGCCCTATTTATATCGACCATAGTCTTCTTTATACCGGAAACATTCCTTTCCTCGACTACCTGCAGTTCGAAGGACTTGCCTATCGCTTCGTACCAATAAAAACACCTAAAAGAGGAATTCTTGCCGGAAGAATTGATACCGATATATTATATGATAATGTGATGAACAAATTTGTTTGGGGAAATGTGAATGACCCGGATATTCATATGGATGACTACAACCGCAAACAAATTAATATAATGCAGGCACGCTATATGTTCTCACGGCTTGCACAGGCTTTATTACAGGAAAGTATTGTTGAAAAAGACGACAGTAAAAAAGAAAAAGCCATTGCTACTCTTGATAAAATGTTTGAACTGTTCCCTGATGAAAAAGTTCCGCTAACATTTGATTCATTTCAGGCTGTTGAACAATATTACAGGGCCGGAGTACCTGAAAAGGCGAACAACATAATTCGAATAATGGCCAAAAACAGTTTCGACCTGCTAAATTACTATACGTCGTTACCTGTCAGTTTTGCTAATGCTGCAAAGGATGAGCAAAACAGGCAAATTTCGCATCTGAAAAATATGGTAATTATTACCAGAAATTACAAACAAGAGGAATTAAACAAAGAACTGGACGATCAATTACAGGCCTTAATAAACAAACTTTCGGCCAAGTCGAATTCTTAGCACATTTTCCGGGTTTGCAGAAAAAGTTTATTTAATAGTTTGGTTCCACGCGACCGGATTCCTGCTGTAGGATGATGCTGAATTTCCTGTTCAATAATCCCCATCACCTCAGGTTTTAATTCAGGCTCGGATTCCGAAATATTGTACAAAATTTGCATGGCATGAACGCGCACTGCCACTGCTTCTTTGTCTGAAGTAAAAGCTTCGATACAATAATCGAAAAGAAAACCGAGATACTGCTCCGGCAATTTATTCATGCTGATTAACTTGAGCCAGTGTCGACGTTTACTGGCATTGTCTTCCACTTTCAGTTTTTCAATAATACGAGGAAGTATGGGGATTACCAATTGTGGAAACTGGTCATGAATCTGATCGATCAGGTAGGCAGCACGCCAGCTTCTCTGCCTGTTGTCGTAAAGTGCATATTTAACCAGAACCTCAAAATCATCAGGATTATTGCACATTTGATGGATGACCAATTCAATGTTCTCCCATACATCCAGCAATTCGAAAAGTTCGTTTTCAGTCATTAAAATTTCTTTCTAACAAAGATAAAAGAAACGGTGTTTACGCCTTGACTTTTTTTAATTTTGAGGCATGATTGACGTTACCTGTGCACTAATAATAAAAGAAGGCAAAGTGCTACTAACACAAAATGGTCCGGAGAGCGACCATGCATTTCAGTGGGAATTCCCGGGCGGAAAGATTAAACCGGGAGAAAGCGCTGAAGCCTGCATAAAACGGGAAATCCTGGAAGAACTGGAATTACAAATTACTACCGAGTACAGTCTGATACCAGTGGAATACGACTACCAAATAAAAAAAATCTGGTTAATACCGTTCATTTGCACGATTGAAAACGGAAATCTTAGTTTAAACGAGCACTTAGCAGAAAAATGGGTAAATGTGGCAGATCTTGAAAATGAGGATTTACCGGAAGCCGACAGACGAGTTATTCAAATTCCTCAAAATAAAGTTCTTTTAAAAAAATATATCAGGGAACAAATGGACAATCCCCGATAACACCAATCCCCACCCGATAATGGAGATAATCATATAAAAAACAACATTCTTCTTGTGAGAATAATATTTGTTCGCAAGAAACGCCCCAATGGGTATAGTTAAGAGAACAGGAGTTGCAATAATAATTCCCCACAAACCATAGCTCTTTCTTATCCTTACTATAAACCTTTTCTTTTTTGTAAAAACCTTTTTCTTCTCTTTTTTCGTCTTTCGCTCACAGAAGGTTTGATACCTTTTTTTAAAATATGAAGGAACCAAACGACACACATAAGGCCACAAATAATCAATGCCTTTGTTCAGCCACTTACTCAGGTAATAAAAGAAAAGAAATCCGCCAATCCCTCCGGCCAGCACAGTTAATAATGCGTATTTAAATTCCAGCCCGATTAACATTGCGTAGGGCAAAGTAACGATATACTTCACCGCAGCAAGCAGCATGATATGAAGAATTTTTATAACCACAATTACCCTCTCTAAAGCTCTTCATAAAACGAATAACTGCTACAAAAGTTTCATGGAAAAACATTGTTTAATTTTTCTTAACGATATAAGAGTAAACACTTATAAAAAAGTACAGAGTTTCTTATTATATCTTTCCATCGAGAAAAAATATGAATCTGGGGTCAACTTTCTGTTAGGAAACCACATTAACAGGTTGCCCTTCAATAAAGGCTTTCAAGTTACCTGCAGCAATGTTCATCAAACGTGTTCTGGCCTCGAAAGTTGCCCAGGCAATATGAGGTGTAATAAAACAGTTTTTTGCTCCTGGAAGAGGGGTGCTTTCTGTGGCCGGCTCAACAGACAACACATCGAGACCGGCTCCGGCAATCCGTCCGGCATTTAGTGCATCTGCTAAATCCTCTTCATTAACCAGTGGTCCCCGCCCCGTATTAATGAGAAAAGCAGTTGGTTTCATTTTTTCAATCGAAGCTCTGTTTATGAAACCCGTATTTTCTTCAGTCAGCGGACAATTAATACTAATAAAGTCACTTTCACGTAATACTGTTTCCAGGTCAACCTGCCTAGTTCCTTCAGGTCCAGCTTTTCTGCTGCGGTTATTATAAATAACTTCCATGCCAAAAGCAAGGCCAATGTTTGCAACCGCCTGCCCAATATTCCCAAAACCAATAATTCCAAGGATCTTTCCTGCCAGCTCTGTTTGCGGAGTTTTCCGATACGAAAAATCGACACTTGCTGCCCATTCGCCTGCTGTTACAGACTGAGCGTGAACAGAAACATTCTGAGCAAAATGAAGAATATGGGAAAATACCATTTGTGCCACCGAAGCTGTACTATAAGCCGGAATATTACAAACAGTAATCCCAAATTCCCTTGCTGCCTCAATATCCACAACATTATAGCCAGTAGCAAGTACCCCTATAAAACGAAGTTCAGGAAGTTGTTTAAGGATATCTCTACTTAATATAACCTTATTGGTAAAAACGGCCTGAGCTCCGTTTGCTCTTTCAACAATTAATTCGGGAGGCGTACGATCATAAATCTCACATTCCCCCAAAATCTGAATATCTTTCCAACTTAAATCCCCCGGATTTAATGCATAGCCATCGAGCACTACAATCTTCATATCGTTATTTTGAAATCCAAATTTAAGGAATAAACACAAACCAGAAAAAAAGAGTACATAATAGACGGAAAAACTTATCTTTGGGCATATTAAACATAAACTTAAAGATAAACCATCTTCTTCATAAAGCCCGAGAATTTATGCCCAACCAATCGGAAACATATGAGAATTTGTTGCAGGAAATTGAGCAACTAAAAAAAAGAGTAGCAGAACTAGAACATACCGAACAAAAGAACCTGTCTTTAGCTAACGACCTGAACACTTGTAAGGAAATACTTCAAAAAACCTTCATGGCTGTTCCTGCTCCCATGGGGATGATACTCAATCGTACATTAGAGGAAGTAAATCCGATGATATGCGAACTTACGGGATACTCAAGAGATGAGCTAATTGGAAGAAACAGTCGGATATTTTACCGAAGCGACCAGGAATACAATTGGGTTGGAGAAGAAAAATACAGTCAAATTGACAAATATGGTATCGGAACAGTTGAAACCATTTGGAGACACAAAGACGGTTTACTGATAGATATTCTTTTATCCTCACTACCCATTGATAAAAAAGACTATTCGAAAGGATTCATTTTTACAGCAAACGATATTTCGTCACAAAAAAGACTTAAAAATGAACAAATAAGTTCGGAAGAAAGGCTAAAAATTATTTTCGAAAATGCCCCCGATGCCATTTACCTTAACGATTTAAAAGGTTACTTTATTGACGGGAACAGGGCTGTTGAAAAATTAGTGGGTTACAAACGTGAGGAATTAATTGGGAAAAGTTTTTTCAACCTTGACCTGATGACAGGTAAAAACCTGATTAAGGCAACACAAATGTTGGCTAGAAATGTAATAGGACAAAAAACCGAACCAGATATAATTACCATACATCATAAGAGCGGAAAAAAAATTAAGGTTGAAATTTCAACTTTTCCAGTAACCATCAATAAGGAACGACTGGTTTTAGGCATAGCACGCAACATTACCAAACGTTTGGAGGAAAAAAAGAAACTTCGAGAAAGCGAACGAAACAGGATCTTTCATATTCAGCAAAGTCCACTGGCGATTATTGAATGGGATTTAGAGTTCAATGTCCGCCAATGGAACCAGGCAGCCGAAGAAATATTCGGTTATACTGCAGAAGAAGCTCTTGGTCGATATTGCAATTTTATTTTACCTAAAAAACAAGAAGATAAAATTGAAGGAATATGGGATACCATTCTTGAGACAAAAAACAGCACCAACTCCATCAATAAAAATCAGCGCAAAAACGGCGATATTATTCTTTGCGAATGGCACAATACTCCACTTTTCGACGAGAAAAACAACATTGTGGCAATAGCATCGTTTGCTCAGGATATAACTGAAAGAGCAAAGTCGGAGGAACTTAGGAGTGTTCTTTATAATATTTCAAACGCTGCAAACACAGCCCAATCGCTGAATACCCTTATCAAACAAATCAGAGATGAGCTCACAACAGTAATCGACACAACCAATTTCTTTGTTGCTTTATATGATCAGGAAACGGAATCATTCTCACTCCCGTTCTTCAGCGATGAGAAAGATAGCTTTACCTCTTTCCCTGCCGGGAAAACCATCACGTCAATTGTAATTAACAGCAAAAAGCCCCTGTTATGCAATAAACAAGAACTTGATGAACGTAAACGCAATGGTGAAATTGATGTTGTTGGCAGTATGCCTGAGATCTGGCTCGGTGTACCGCTTCAATTAGAGGATAAAGTTATTGGTGCTCTGGTGCTGCAGAGTTACAACGATCAGAATGCGTATAGTGACTCTGACCTGCAGATACTTCAGTTTGTTTCTAACCAGATAAGTCTTACCATTCAGCGCAAAAATACGGAAGAAAAAATGGCACAGGCCCTGCAGAGTGCCACAGAAGCTGACAGGTTAAAATCGGCCTTTTTGGCCAACATGAGCCACGAAATCAGAACCCCGATGAATGGTATTCTGGGTTTTACCAGCCTGCTAAAAAACGAAAAAATAAACGAAGAAGAAAGGCTCGACTACCTCTCGATTATTGAAAAAAGCGGAAAACGAATGCTGGGTGTAATTAACGATTTAATTGATATTTCTAAAGTTGAATCAGGTATAACAGAAGTCATATTATCTAACTTCAACCTTACGGATGTATTTAATTACACTTTCTCGTTCTTTAAACCAGAAGCAGAAGCAAAGGGGCTGGAACTTTCATGTTCGCCCGGGCTTCTCCGGGAGGAAGCATTCATAAAATCAGATAAGGAAAAAGTTTATGCCATTATCACCAACCTGGTAAAAAATGCCATTAAATATACCAAATCAGGGCAAGTGCATTTTGGCTATGAAGTTTACAACGAACTTATTAAATTTACAGTAACGGATACAGGAATTGGAATTCCGGAAGAAAATATCGACTCAATTTTTAACCGATTTGTTCAGGCCGGTTCGTTACCAACAAATAACCTCGAGGGAGTTGGTCTGGGACTTGCCATTACAAAAGCTTATATTCACTTACTGAATGGTAAAATATGGGTCGAGTCGACTCAAATGAAAGGATCAGCCTTTTATGTTGAAATCCCTTATTCAAAAGGAATAAATATTAAAAATACAGAGAAAATGGACACTGTGGAGAAAGGAAATAAACAAAAAAACAAATTAAAAGTTCTGGTGGCAGAAGATGATGCCATTAACAGAAAACTATTCTCATACCACTTAAAGGATGTTGTGGATGAATTGATTCTTGTTACCAATGGAACTGAAGCTGTTAAGACCTATACCGAAACCCCGGATATAAACCTGATTCTGATGGATCTGAAAATGCCGGAGATGGATGGTTATGAAGCCACCCGCCTTATCCGTGAGAAAAATAGCGAAGTCATTATTATTGCCTTATCAGCATTTGCTTTCGAAACAGAAAAAAATAAAGCGAAACAGAATGGCTTTAACGATTACGTGCCCAAACCGGTGAGTAAAGTGAACCTTCTTAAAGCCATCGGAAACTATTTTGAAGTCTAGACATTTAAAATATCTCCAATTTTAAAACCGCAAAAATTAATAGGTCTTATTCAAATCATTGGTTCGAACCTCTTCCAGTTTGGCAGCCAATTTTGTTTTAAACTCATCAACAATTTGAGAATAATCCTGATTTCCTGCAAGATTATTGTATTGTTTCGGGTCGTTGATCATGTCGTACAATTCAATGCCCGAACCGGCATCTTCATCGTATTGGATGTACGCCCATTTTTCTGTTCTCAGCAAGAAACTCTTGCCTCCCTGTGTTACAGAAAAAGCCATATCACGAACCGATGTTTCAGGATTCGAGAGTGTTTCTGCCAGGCTTTTCCCCTGAATATTTGGTGAATAATTTAATCCGGCCAGTTCGGCTACAGTTGGATATAAATCGATCAGTTCAGCAAACGAATTACAAACCGCAGGCTTTTCGCCGGGAACTTTAATAATTAACGGAACCCGCACCGATTCTTCATGCAAACTTACTTTCATCCAGAAACGATGCTCACCCAAATGAAAACCATGGTCTGAAGTAAGAACAACAATCGTATTTTCTTCCAGCCCTTCTTCTTTTAAAGTATTCAGAACTTTTCCAACCTGTTTATCCATGTATGCAACCGAAGCATAATAGGCAGCAATTGCCTTTTGTTCCTGCTCGATCGACATTTGTCCGTTTACGCTGGTTACATAATTAATTCCCCGTTTCGGTATGTCATCCCAATCGTCTTCTATTACTTCAGGCACTTCTATTTGCTGATATGGGTAAGGATCGAAATATTTTTTTGGAGCAACAAAAGGCACGTGTGGTCTTACAAATCCCACTGCAAGGAAGAAAGGTTCGTCTTTATGTTGTCGTAAAAGTTCGCAGGCTTTTTGCGCTGTTTTCCCGTCGGAATGTATCAGGTCATCTCCGTCAGCTTTTACAATGGTCATTACATTTCCACCTTTAATGGGCAAAGTTCCATCCGGATTTCCCTGTACCAGCTCTCCAAGCCCCGGTGCTTTCCACTCTGGTCCCTGGCTGTTGAATTTCTCGTTCCACGACACGGGATCATCGGTTCCGTCGGTTCCTTCTTCTATATCGATAGGAACACCCATATGAAATATTTTACTGACGCGCGCTGAATAATAACCGTTGGTTTTAAATAGTTGTGGCCACATTTCCCTTTTATCGCCAATGTTTTCACGCCCACTTACATAACCGTAAGTTTCTGTGGCGCTTGGATAATATCCCGATAAAAAGGAAGCGCGCGAAGGTCCGCAAACCGGATACTGGCAATACGCCCGGGTAAACAAAACTCCTTCCGAAGCCAAACGATCGATATTAGGAGTTTTACTCACCTGATTTCCGTAGGCAGAAACAGCTGTGGCAGTTAAATCATCAGCAATAATAAACAGTACATTCAATTTTTTGTCTTCCTTTTTACACGAGACCAAAAACATCAGACACATTAAAGAGATGATCATTTTTTTCATGGATTCAACTTCAGGATTACAAGATTTTTAAATCACCGTTCAAAGTAATGCTTTCGCCTTTCTCCAAAGGGTATTCTATTACTTTAGCCCCATAACGGACTTTCACGGGATTACCCAGTTTCGATTTTATGATAGTTTTCACAAGCTTCCCATTGTCCCATTCAATACTGACTTCATGTCCTCCACGAGCCATCAATCCGGATACTTTTCCATGAGGAAGTTCGTCAGGAAGACAAGGTAAAAGACTCACCTCTCCTGCATGCGATTGTACCAACATTTCAGCTATTCCGGCAGTAGCACCGTAATTACCATCAATCTGAAAAGGCGGATGATTATCGAACATATTAGGCAAAGTCGATTTCGACCACAGTGCCACCAGGTTTTTCCAGACATTCTCCTTGTCCAGCAAACGGGCGTAAAAATTAATCATCCAGGCACGGCTCCAACCGGTGTGGCCACCGCCGTGACTCAATCGCTCTTCAAGAACCCGTGTTGCCGCTTTCATGTACTCAGAACTGGTATTCCAGTTGTATTCATTCGATGGGTATAAACCATAAAGATGCGACATGTGTCGGTGCCCGGGCATTGCTTCCTTCAGTTCTTCGGCCGACCACTCCAGAATCCGGCCATCACTGCCAATTTTTACTGGTGTCAGGTTAGCCAGCTGGCTTTTTATAGTTTTTGTAAACTTATCTTCAATTCCAAGAGTTTCAGCAGCATCGATGCAATCGTTAAACAAATGCCAGACAATTTGCAGATCCATAGCAGGCCCCATGCTAACCGAAGCCTTTTCGCCGGAAGGTGTCACAAAAACATTTTCCGGTGACATGGAAGGGCCCGTAACCCATTTCCCGGTTTTTGGATTTTTCACCATCATCTCCGATAAAAACTGAGCAGCTTCGCGCATTACTGGATAACCGTACTCTGCCAGAAATTCTTTATCTCCGGTAAAAAGATAATGTTCCCAAATGTGAGTTGCAGCCCACGCAGCACCCATTGGCCACATTCCGTATTCGGGCCTGCCGAACGCAGTTGTAAAATGCCAAACATCAGTAGTATGATGACAGGTAAATCCGCCAACACCATATAATTCTTTTGCAGTTTTTCGCCCATTTTCGCGCAAATCTCCGATAAATTTCAGAAATGGAACATGGCATTCAGAAAGGTTGGTAATCTCCGAAGGCCAGTAATTCATCTGGATATTGATATTTACGTGATAATCGGAATTCCACGGCGGCATTAAACCATCGGCCCAAATCCCCTGCAGGTTAGATGGCAAACATCCGGGACGGGATGAACTGATGAGCAGATAACGGCCAAACTGAAAATAAAGCGATGTAAGTGAAGGATCGTAAACTCCACGCTTTTGTGCATCAATGCGGGCATCGGTGGCAAAACCGGCAGCCTCTGTGCCCGGAATATCCAAATGTACCCGGCTAAAATAGCCCTGATATTCTTTAATATGATCGGTTAATATTTGATTATACGATTTATTCCTGATTGGCTCCAGGTACCCGGAACACAAGTCTGCAGGATTTCCTCCGCGATAATCCGATGCCGCAACTATTCTTATTTCCAGCTTGTCAGCATCTGAAACAACCAGTTTTTCCCCTTCAACTTTCATCTCTCCACCAACGGGAATCACTTGTACCTTCGCTTCAAAATGAACACCATCGTCATTGGCCTGCCCGGTCATGGTTATTAAACCTTTTTCAACAGTAATGGTTTCAAAATCACCCGGACGGCTTAACTCAATCCCACAACTTATCTGACCTTTTTTATCTGCTTCGGCCAACATTACTACAGCCTGATCGACTGCCGATGAAAACACGGTGCGCGTATGCGTGGCCTGATTAACGCTAAAAACAGTTTTAACCAATGCATTATCGAGCTGAAGTTCGCGGGTATAATTTCCGAAATTCTCTACCCCCTCAAAAACGATATTTAAATCGCCCAGTGTTTGATAACTGTTGGTTCCTGATTCAGGGCGAGGCGCCATTAGTTTTTCCTCACATAGTTTTTGAGCTTCGGCGTATTTCCCTTCAAATAATAACTTCTGAATTTTCGGGACAGACTTGTATCCATCCTTTTTATCTGTCGGAACTCCACCTTTCGACCAAATGGTTTCTTCGTTTAACTGAAGACGTTCGTGCGAAACTCCGCCAAAAACCATGGCACCCAAACGTCCGTTTCCTACAGGAAGAGCTTCGTTCCAGTTAGCGGCCGGCTGACGGAACCACAATTTTTGTTCTTCACCATTCGAAGTTAAATTGATTATTGCAACAAGAATTAAGAGTAAAGTCGATTTTAGTTTCATTAGATTTACTTTTAGCTTTAGGAAAAGCAAAAGTAATGTTTGTTCCACTTATTTAAAAGTTTTTTAAGTGTTCGAAAAGCAACCAAATGGGGACAAAATGATATGCGACCTTATTATTGTTAGAATACCGACTAAGGCTGAGATGCAGAAACTTTTTTAGCGTCCTTGTACACCCTGATATAAAAATACACCAAAGTCAGCGCGAAATAAATACCAGCTTGTCCGTACAAAAACAGTAATTCGTGTTTAATGTGGGGAAGCCCCACACCCATGGTCCGCAACCGTAAGTATGCAGGAATTGCTGTGATTCCCGGAAAAACTTTAGAGATATCCACCAGCCATTCTGGAATAGCAGAAACAGGCCACGAAATACCACTTAAAAACAAAGCAATTGGCGATAGAAACACCATAAATACAATGGCTGACTCGCGATGTTTAAACAAGGTTGATAAGCCAATTCCCATAAATATTGTGGCCACCAAAAAGGGGAACAACAACATTAAAACATGCATCATATTTGCCTTGTCGGGATATTGAAACCAATGATGCACCAGCACCACAGCCAAAGCAACATTAAACAATGAAATCAGCAAATAGGCACCTGCTTTTCCCATGAGAAAAGGGAAAACCTCACGCATTCTTTTTTTACCTGATTCAGTAAATGGCGAAGCTTTCGACTCGGAGAATGAACCTCCCAAAATTCCAATACCAATGAGCAGTGTTTGCTGAATAATTATAAGGATCAACCCGGGCATCACAAAACTACCGTAGGCTGACGACGGGTTATATAAAATATGCGTTTGAACATCTATCGGACTCTGGCTAATCTTTGCCTGCGGCATCGATTTTCCTTCAGCCATATAATGTTTTACGGCAATTCCTCCTGAGAAATAGGCGTTCACGTATGAAGTTGCCAGGTATTCGAGCTTGTATTTCAGGAAATAGCTGCCATCGGCAAACACGGCAACATTGGTCTGCGTTCCTGAAAGGATATCTTTTTCAAATCCAGCAGGAATGAGTATCACACCTTCAATTTTATCCGACATAAAAAGTTGCTCCGCCTCTTCCAGACTTTGTGGTTTATAAGTCACCTTTAATTCACTTGATGCATCAAGCATTTCTGCATATTTTCGGCTTAACGATCCCTGATCCAAATCCACAACGCCAATTGATATATCATTCAGCGTTTCGTTAAAATAACCCATGGAATACACCAATGGATAAATAAGCATGGCACCAACCAGTATCAACAACGCTCCCCTGTCGGCAAAAATGGCTTTTAATTCATTTTTAAAATGAACGGCCATCAACTCAAATGCATTCTGTTTTTTATGATTTGTTTCCATTGTTTACGATTTTCCCCAATATTTTGCATCTCCCAAATAACGTTTGTAAACCCGAAGAGAAGCCAGTGATACCAACTGAAAAATTAAAATATAACAGATATACGGCAAGGCGTTGTGAACAGGTTCTCCCCGAAGTGACTGTGAAATCATAATTCGCTCCCAAAAAGTAAATGGGAATAACGATGAAAAGATCCTTGCGACAATAGGCATTCCTTCCAGCGGAAATGTTAATCCTGAGAATGTAATACCCATCATTGAATACCCGCTTCCCAGCGAAAGTGCCAGTCGCAAATTGATGGTGAAGGAAATAAACAAAATTCCCATCAACTGGTAAGTAACAATGGTTATAAACTGTCCAAAGAAAATAACAAGGTAATTTCCATTTAAAGGCATTCCTTCTACTACATACAAAAGGTAGTTTACAAGCATGGCAAAGCCGGAGAAAATTATAGTATAAGGCAACATTTTCCCCACAACTGCCAAACGAACACTGTTATTACTTGCTTCCAACAAACTGGCTCCTGTTCCTCTTTTTAACTCGTTACCAAACGTATAAATCGATGCCAAAAACACAAACAAATACAGCATCACGTACATCATGGCCGAGTTCAGAAAATAATTGTAATTGGTATAAGGATTAAACAAAATGTGCTTCTGAACAGTAACGGGAACGATTCGTGCCATGGCTTCTTCGGAACTTTTGCCTGCGAGCAATAATTTTTTTAGCTGAACACCACCCGAAACCGTCGACAGCGTTGTTACAACAGAACGCTGAATAGTACCAGCTTTTAATACATTTGTGCCGTTTATATACACTGGAACCGGTGCTTCCATCCCGCGAACAACATTCTTTTCAAGATCGGTTGGAATAACAATGATGGCATCAATTTCATCCCGTTCCATCATTGCTTTAGCCTCGAAGATGTTGTTCAAAGTAGCCACAACTTCCACATCGGATGCAGCATTTATGGCATTTCGTATTTTCACCGACAACACCGATCCATCGTTATCGACAACAGCAACCGGTAATTCGCTTGTGGCTCCCTGCCTGAAAATAAAAAACAGCAAAAGAATACCAATCAGCGGACCTGTAAACAACAAAAACCGGTATGCAGGATTGTGTTTAATCCGCTCGGCCTCGCGGGCCATTACAGCCATTATGGGATGATTTTTCAACCCGGTCATAACATCTTTGGTTTATAAATTTACAACTGCGGTCATTCCCGGTCTCAAGCCTTCAATCTTTTTCACCGGCCGGGCTTCAATCTCAAACGATTTTAAATCGAAAGTGCCGCTTGTTTTGGTGGCATTCCAACGGGCAAAACTTGCTGCCGGGCTAATGTAGTTCACCTTAAATTCGTAAACTTCATTATTTAATCCTGGCAACTGAGCTTTAAACACGCTTCCCATTTTAAAATGGCTCAGGTAATCTTCGCGAATGTACAAGGTCACCCAAATGTCATCAAGATCAAGCAAAGTAACCACCGGAAATCCGGTTGAAACCAGCTCTCCTTTTTCAACATTTACATCCGAAACTTCTCCGTCGGCCATGGAATAAATGGTGGTTTCATCGAGGTAAGCCTGTACCTGTTCAATAGCGGCATCAGCACGTTGTACCAATGCTTCTGCAGCTGACTTATCTTCTTCTCGTGCTCCTTTTTCTGCTTTCTGCCAAACTGCTTTTGCAGCATTGGCGGTTTCGCGGGCAGCCTTCATTTTAGTTTCCACTTCATCGCGCTGCTGAGCAGGCACAACACCTTCGTCGTACAAATTCTGAATTCGGGTGAAAGATTTCTCGGCAAAAAGGGCAGCTGCTTCTGCCTTTACATAAACACTGTAAGCAGCCGCGATATCTTCCTCGCGTGCTCCGTTTTTGGCTTTGAGGCTTTGTGCCTGTGCTGCCGACCGGGCAGCATGTGCTTCTGCCAGCTTGGCATCAATTTCGGGGCTGCTGATAGAAAAGATAAAGTCTCCCTGTTTTACTTTTTGACCTTTTTTTACGGCCACCTCCTGAATTCTTCCGGGAACTTTTGATGCCACATTAAATTGTTTGGCTTCCACCTCACCCTGCAGAACTACAGGTTCAGGTTTCAAAACGGTTACCAGTGTATACACAATAAAGGCAACAATGGCGATTACTACAGTTACTGAAGTTAATGTTTTCTTATTCATGTCATTTAATTTTTTCCGTTAAATTATATTTGTTTTTAAAGGGATTCGGTTATTGTATTTTCTCCTCTGCAGAATGTTGTAAACTGATCGGGCACACCCGCCGTTTGAAGAAACTTCGACAGCGATACATCGTAATCGTACATCACTTTTAAACGCATGGCTTTCACCTGAGCTACCCTGGTGTAAGCTTCTACTACAGTTGTTGAAGTAGCCAGCCCCTCGTTAAAAGCTTTTTGTGTGCTCGAACAATATTCATTGGCCAGTTCCAACGTTGTTTCCAATTCCTCTTTTTGTTCCATTTGCATTTGCAGCTCCTGATACAATTTTATCAGGTAAGCTTCCAAATCGTTGTGTGCTTTCTGTTCGGCATAATTTACCTGCATATGCAAAGTCTCACCTGCACGAATATCGTTTTTACGGGACATTCCTTTAAAAAGGGTCCACTGCATTCCTACTCCCACCATCCAGTCGGGCATATAAGGAGAAAGGTTCTTATCAACAATATTATAATTTCCCATAGCTGCAACACTGGGCAGGTATTCGTTTTTCTCCACTTTGTTTTTTATGGCAACCAGTTCTTTTTTACCTTCAATTTGTTTCAACTGAGGGTTTTCTTCCATGGCAGTTGCCACCCAACCGGCAATCCCTGATAATTCTTTATTCATAAATAAATGGCTTGCAGGAATAACACCGGCTAACGAATCGTTAGAGAGAGTTGCCATAAGTCCGGACCGGATGATTTCAATATTTCGTTCGGCCTGTTTCAATTCCCGTTCGGCTTCGTTTCGTGCTACCTGCGCATGCAACAGTTCCACTTTTGCAATCATCCCGTTATCGAAAAGTTTCTGCGCATCGGAATAATGATTATCCATATTTTCCAACATCTGTTCGCGGAGTTTGCAAACCTCAACTCTCAAAGCCAGTCCGTAATACCTTGCAACAAGTTCTGAAAGAAGTTCTCCTTCTGTTTGTCGTAATTCTTCCTGGCTCATATTCATCTCAACACCGGCAGCTGCATTTGCAGCACTGATTTTTCCCCCGGTATACAAGGGCCAGACAAAATTGGCAGAAACCGTGGCAAAGTTTTTTTCCTGAATTATCTGATCCCATTCGGCTGCATTAATTTCATCAGCAGCATTTAAGAGTTGACCACGAACAGCGGCGGTACTCATTTCGTCGGGTAAAACCGGCATCATCATGTTTGTTGCCGGATCGGGATTAGCAACTCCACTAAAAACTCCGTAATTACCAAGCGTTTCGTACAAAGGCACAACCGCATCACGTACTGGAGTTAAATCAAGATGGATTATATCCGCCATACTTACTGCAGAAGCACTTACACCTACCTGCGGTAAATATAATCCGCGTTTGGATTTCATTTCGTACTGTTTTTGCCGGATTTGCTCTTTCATTCGCAGCAATCCCGGATTCTGCTCCCACATCATTTGCTGGGCATCCTCAAAAGTGAGCAACTGGGGTTGTTCCTGCCCGAAGGCAACAACATACCCCATCATTAAAATGCATAAAATACTTGTTATCTTTTTCATTGTTTTCATGGCTATTGTTTTCATGGCTATTGTTTTCTGATTAATTTGTTAAAGAGGTATAACAGGTGCTCCACATCCGCCTCTGAAATTGAACTTCCTTTGGGTTTATTTTTATAACGCTGATTAATAAACTGAATGGTATTAATAAACAAAATCAAATATAAGTCATCATCTGTAATGGCTTCGTCCAGAGTTCCGGAGGTTCTTCCAAACTCCCTTAACCGGGAAATAAATTTAAATGTACTCTCACGAATATGCGGATCGATTACAAAACTGTAATCGCTGGTAAGCACATACAAAAACTTCACTTTAATGGGTTCGGTATTTGCAATGCGCACAAAGTGGTGCACCATCTTATCAATGGTATCGCTAAACGATAAAGCCTCATTCTGAAGCTGATCGAATTTTTCAAATACCTCCTGGTAAACTTCCTGCAAAATAGCATTCACCATTTCGTATTTACCCTTGTAGTGCAAATAAAAATAACCGGAAGCAACATTTGCATCCTTTGCAATTAAAGCTGCAGACGCTCCGCCAAACCCATTTTCAACTACCAGTTTCATGGTAGAATGTTTGAGTCTTTCAATCTTGTTTTGATCGGTAATTCGTGCCATATTTTTATTTATTAATAAATGAACGTTCATTCATTTAAGCGATACAAATGTATAAATTTTTGGAATATTGTACATGTTTGTTCAAAAAATTTAAGATTGATTTAATTTTCAGCGAATTTTATTTAAAGTTACTTTAAACTGATTCGATAAAGCACAAAAAAACCGGATCCATATGAATCCGGTTTTCAATAAAATATCTTTAGCTTAAACAAAAAGTTTCGCATTAATATTATCGATACTTGCTTTCACACCTTCAAAAGGAAAGCCATTACCCTGGTTGTCATCTTCAACAAATAAATACTTCATACCCGCAGTTTCGCGAGCATCGTAAATACTTTTATAATCCGCAACACCAGCACCAACAGAAACAATATCGTCTTTGTCTACTGTGTAAAATGGTTCAACAACCTCTTTCCCCATACCTTTAAAATGGAGTAATTGGAAACGTCCCGGATATTTATTGAACATTTCAACAGGATCCTGACCAGCTTTCATTGCCCAGTAACAATCCAGTTCCATGGTTATCAGATCTGCATCCATTTCTTTTAAGAATACATCATAATAAGGTACCATTCCGTCGGTTGGCTTAAACTCGAAGTTATGGTTGTGATAACCAAATTGAATACCTACATTTTTCATGATCTCACCAACTTTGTTCCACTCGGCAATCATTTTTTTGTAAGTTTCAATATTACGATCTTTTTCTTCTATCCAAGGCTGAACGCAATACTCTACACCAATTTCGGCATGTGCATCTGCCATTTTCTGAGCACTTGCTGTAGTAATTCCTTCGGCTTCAACACTTGTATGGCTACTTACAACCTTCATTCCATTGTCTTCCACCATTTTCTGGAATTCTTTTGGAGCTACTCCATAAAATTTGCCATCGGCATAATCGGCCATCTCAACGAATTTATAGCCCATGTCGGCGATTTTCTTTAACGAACCAGCCGCATCTGCTGCCATTGCATCGCGAATACTATAAAGCTGCAGGCCAAGACCCATTCCGGTTGCTGCCTTAACTGCTTCTGCTGCCTGTTCTACCGGCTTTTTACCGCTTGAACCACAAGCATAAGTTCCTAAAGCCAAAACACCTGCAGCACTCGCTGCCGAAATCTTCAAGAATTCTCTTCTATCTTTCATCTTACTTATCTAGTTAGTTAATATTACCCGTTTTTTAAAGAGTCAATAAAAATAATGGAATCCAGCTATTCTGCCATTAATATTCCCGATTTTTTTAATGAGGACAAAAAATACAAAGATTTTTTTACTTCATCAGATAAGAAATCTTTACCCCTGTATAAGTGCCGGTAAAAGGGACAAATGTCAATCCCGTATTCTTCCTGTTTATTTTATGAAAGTGAGGTATCAGAATTCCGGTCGCTGCTCCAATTGCACATCCTGTCATAATATCCGTTGGAAAGTGTTTCATAGCCCTGAAACGGTAATACCCCACCATCGACGGAGGAATAAGAGCAGCTGCAAACAACCAGTATTTTTTATTTCCCAATTCAGGATGGTAATCGGAATAAACCTTCGCCATAAAAAACGAAGCAGTTGCAGCTGTTGAAACATGCCCGCTAAAAAAAGAATTCTGCGACTCGTTAGCCATTTTTTCTTCGATGGGAATACCGGAATTATAATTAAAAGGCCGTGCACGCGATATTAACGATGCATTCAGAATATAAAAATCTGTACTGATGGCATGAGACTCGCCGTAGAGTAATAAAACATCGAACCAGTCATGACGAATTTGTCTATCCAATGCAAGCAGGCCTGGTAAAATAACAGAACTGTTTAAAAGTATGTCCGAATTATTTTGAGCTTTCATCCGGAACGAAGGATCTTGTCTAGTTGCAGGGCGATCGAACCACCACACATCATTGGGAGAAAGTTGAATTGCTTCTTCGTAACTCAGTCCCGGTTTCTCGCTCAAATGATTAAACCCCCAGACTGAAACTCCTAAAAGTGCAACTGTACCGGGAGTTTCAACCTTCCGGTTAACTTTATACACTTCCGTTTCCCTAGAATATTGTGAAAACCCGGCAAATGTTAAGTGGATAAAAATGAACACTAAAATGATAAAAATTATCAGTCTCATCACCTCTCTAGTTTGACTCAAATATAGTTATTTAACTTATCAGTGAAAAACAGACAGTTAAAATGGGAATCCAATGCTAAAATGAAAGCGGGTTTCTCCATCCCGGTTGTTTTCTGCCACCAAAAACTGCATGGGTCCCATAAAAGAATTATACTGAAGGCCAAAGTTATAACCCCAGATACTATCCTTAAAAGGATTTTCAGTCAGGTGCTCAAACAAATCCTCATAAGTATCGGCTGTTGCCACCACATTAACATTTCCGATTAAATACAAACCGGAAGAGAGTTCAATATGAAGAGCTGATTTTAATACCAAATAGTTATAGGTATAAAGTTCAGCAAAATTGTATCCTGCCAAATTTTTAAACAGCAGTTTGTTTTGACCAAATTGCGAACCGCCCAGCATAAAAATACTGTTGGTTCCCGGGTTGTCGGTATTTAACCCGACATTTACACCAAAATTATAAGTTATACTTTTTGCAAAAGTTTTATACCAGTTATGATCGACAGTTAACGTGGCATACGGCTCATTTACTTCTTTCACAAAATAATTAATAGGATCATAATTTGAAAGCTCCATGTGGCTACTGGCCGAAAATGCGTGGGTTAACAATACATCCAGTTTAATACCCTTTTTAGGAAAATACAAATCATCAGTCGTGTTAATATTATAAAAGAAATGATATCCAAAATCGTTTGATTTCAGGTAATCAAAATCAGCCTCAGGAAAGATGGACCTCAAATCGGAATGAGGCGTTAAACGATTGTGTTTGTAAAATATATTCCCTCCGATATGATTGTTTAATCCAAACAGGTATCTCAGTCCGTATCCCCCTTCAAAATAACCTCTTTTGTAATTTCCCAGGCGCAGCCCCGAGTCGTAGAATGGCAATTTATAAGAATAGGACTTCATGTAAAAGTTATCGGAAAGCTTTTGCTTCTTTCCAACAAACTTGCTTAACGAAGCTTCAAATCCGGGATTTTCGGCAAGGTTAAACGATAACAACATTCGGGTAGCCGGTGCGATAACATTGCGTAAGGTAAAATTGGTAACAATTCCTACCCCCAGATCATCGTCGTAGGCAGGGGCCAGTTTTAACAGTGCCCTTGGATTTTCTTTTACCTGGAAAACAAGAATATAACCATCTTCATCGCTGTCTTTCTTTAACGAATAAGTTAATTTTCGGAAATGCCGGGTACCGTACATAAATTGAATGGCTTCCTGAATATCTTCGTAACTCACCTTGTCTCCTATTTCCAACCCCGACCTCGAAAGTACCAGGTTTTTGCTTAGGTGCTCCAAACCTTCCACTTCAAAGCCGGTAATCTTTATTCTTTTGGGCTGTTCAATCTTCCCAACAGGTTCATATTTTCTATTGTATTTTTGAGCCAGAGCTTTCAATTCATCAAAATGATCACGGGCAGCTTTTTCTCCCAGATCCTGAATGATGGCGCCTTTTGTAAAGTCGCCGGCACCGTAATCTCCAAGATCAGGAACAATGAGTATATCACATTTCTCCGATTGTTCTTTCGAGTCTACAATTCCGGCCAGGGCAATAGAACGTTGAAGAATAGCTGTCATTGAATTCATATCATCCGCAGTAACATCTTCCTGAAAGCCGACATAAACCCCAATTACAATATCTGCTCCCATATCTATGGCTTCCTGAACAGGAAAATTTCGGGTTACGCCACCATCAACAAGGAGCATAGAATCCATTTGAACCGGAGAAAAGATGGTGGGAATTGACATGCTTGAACGAATAGAACGCACCAAATCGCCTGAACTGTGTTCAATGGTTTTTCCAGAAACCATATCTACCGACATACAATGAAAAGGAATGGGCAACTTATTAAAATCTTCGTGCTCGGTTAAGGGCCAAAGTAGTTCGGAAAAATATGCTTCCAAATGTTGGCCCTCAATTAACCCGGCGGGCAGGTTTATTTTTTTCTCTCTTATTGGTATTTTAAACAGGTATTTTTTTGTTTCCTGCTTTTCGCCGATAGCAACTTTTAACAACTCAACATTGTCGGTTAACAGCTGGTCCCAGTTGGCATAGGTATTTATATCGATTAGTTCATCGGCTGTATATCCTGCAGCGTATAAACTACCCACAATGCTTCCCATACTGGTTCCGGTAATAATATCAGGACGAATTCCGGCTTCTTCAAGCACTTTTATCACACCAATGTGTGCCAATCCCTTTGCACCTCCTCCACTAAGCACCAAGGCAATTTTGGGGTTATCGGTTTTTTTTATCTCCTGCGAGAATACCGGGGATACAGCCATTAGCAGAACAACAATGGCCACACTGATACTAATTGAATAATCAGAAAATTTCATGCCACCTAAGGTTAGTTAGAATATTCAGTTTTTGGGACTAAACCGGAAAATCAATTGTTTTCCTTATGGCATTCAGACCAAAACCGTTATTTTAATCGCATGAATTTAAGAAATTTACTAATTCAAGGACATCTTTTTTTGATGAAAAAGGATAACCTCCGCTAACCTTTAACGAATATATATTGTGATAAAGAATACTTTCTTTATGCGGTGTATTGTCCTCAATCTTAGCAATTGCCTCCTGGTATAACCGGTCTCGTTGTTTCATTATATTTAATTAGTTGGTTAATAAACTTTCAAAATATATTATAGTACCATTTTAGTTCCTATTTCCCTACCCACTCTTTAAATTCTGTTGCTTTAAGGCGGCTAATAGTTATTGGTGTTTCGAAAGGATGGATTAAACGAAGGATTAATTTCCCTCCAAAATGATTTTCAAATTTCCGAATGGCGTTTATATGTACAATTGTACTCCGATTTGTTCTAAAAAAAAGTTCAGTATCTAATTCTTCTTCCAGTTTTTCAATCGTTAATTCCACAACATATTCTTTCCCCTGAAAAGTGACAGCGGTGGTTACCCTGTTTTCGGTATAAAACCAGGCAATTTCGTCAACATCGAGTTTAAAATACGAGGTTGCTCCGCTTATTAAGAAACGTTTACGGTATTTCCTTTCACCTTGTGTTATGGCCTGTAAAAGTTCTTTATAATCAGGTTTGGTTTCGGTTGTGTTTTTTTGAAGATGAACTAATTTCTCATACTTCTCGATGGCTTGTCTTAATTTCTCTGTTTTTACAGGTTTCAATAAATAATCGATACTGTTTACCTGGAAAGCCCTAAGTGCATATTCATCGTAAGCAGTAGTAAAAATTACCATACTTTCAACCTGAACCTGGTCGAAAACAGAAAAACTAATACCGTCGGTTAGTTGAATATCCATAAAAATCAAGTCGGGAGCCGGATTCATTTCCAGCCACGCAACAGTGCTTTTTACGCTTTCAAACCACTCAACTATTTCCCAGTCGGGCCTTAGTTTTTCTACCATTCCTTTTAATAAACGGTAGTTATGTAGTTCGTCTTCAACTATTACAATTTTCATCTCTTTGTCTTTTATGATGGAGCCATGCGATCTTAAATAATAAATCTCACTCCTCAAATTCTCATCGCTAACTCATAACAATGGCACTCTAACCTCAAACTGTTCTTCATCATACTGAACAATTAACTCTCTTTCAGTGAGAATTTCATACCTCCTCACCAGGTTTTTTAATCCAGTTTTTGTGGAGTATGACGAAGTTCGCAGATTAACATTGTTTGATACTACCAGGTAATTATCCTCGGTAAATACCTTAATTTTTAAAGGTGTTTCTCTACTTGTTATATTATGTTTTATTGCATTTTCGATAAGTAGCTGCCCTGTTAACGGGGCAATCTCTGTTTCCAGATCATCTTCCGAAAGTTTAGTTTCAATTTCAATTCCATCTCCCAACCTTTCTTTATGAAGTGCATAGTAGGTTTTCATAAAGGCCACTTCTTCTTCCATTTTCACCAATCGTTTGTTTTTACTTTGCAAAACGTAACGATACACATCGGTAAAGTTCTCGGTAAATTCAACTGCCACATCCGGATCATAAATAATTAACGACTTTAGTATGCTTAAATTATTGAACAGGAAGTGCGGATTTAACTGGTCTTGCAGCAGGTTGTAATCCATCCTTAACTTTTCGCGTTTCATTTCAGCCATTTCTTCCTGTGTGTCGAGGTATTTTTTGGTGAAGCGTGCTATGGTAAGCGCGTTGGCTATTAACTGTACAAACAATAAACCAATTATCATCCCCAAAACAACCCCTACCCTCGATCCTTCAACTACCAGCTGAGGTTCGAGCAGGCTAATAACAAAACGATGTGCAACGATCAAAAATAAGATTCCCAAAGAAATTTGAAGGAATATCCGAAGCTTAATTTTATCAGGAATGGGTAAAAATCGCTCAAGAATATTGTCTAATACGATTTGAAATTCGGCGGCAACATTAAATGCAAGGATGGTAATCAAATAGATAGAAATAGGAATTTTCTCTTTATATTCAACAGGGACATCAACTACCGCTGAAATAAAAAATATAATTCCAATAGCAATAACACTGACAATTAAGAATCGTGCAGCCAGTATTTCCGGCCTGTAGCTCGGAAGGAGCATTAACAACGCCTGTTTTTTCTTGCTATGTAAATCTAAGCACTTCATTTATATGCTGTACAAACTTCTATTTCTGATTTTCAGGAATATACAAATTCCCGGTTACACGTTCCCAGCTGGTTTGAAGCGTTTTAAACTGTGCCACAGCCTGAGTCAGCTGAGCTTTTGCTTCCTGCCTTTGTGCCTGAGCATTAAGCAAATCAGTTGTTGTATTTAACCCAACATCGAAACTGGCTTTGGTTTCTTCGAGGCTCTCCTCTGTTTCTGCCACATTGTTTTTTGCCAGCAAAATCGACTCGTATGCTTCTTCCAATTGTATTTTCACCCTCATCACCTCAAGGTTAATCAATTCATTTGTATTATCCAACTCGGTTTGTGCCTGTTGAATTTTTAACTGGGCCGCACGCTGTTTCTTTTTGCCTTGTCCCCACTGAAAAATCGGGACAGAAACCTGTGCTCCCAACATGGGCTGAAAATCAACCTCCTCGTACAAATCCTTCAACCAGTAACTGGTATATTGTATACTTACGCCAACCGTTGGCAAATAATCGGCTCTTGTAATTTTGGCATCCAACTCGGATATCTCCTTTTGTTTTTCCAAAATCTTAATTTCGTTGCGATTGCTTACAGCTTCACTAATATTCCTTTCAATATCCAGAATCTCCACATCGGCAAGTGCATCGTAACTAATATGGATCTCGGTGTCCAAAGGCTGACCCATAGTCTGATTCAGATACATTTTGGCAACTCTTAATCCATTTTTAGCTTTCAGCAAATTCAGTTGTGCTTCATTCTTCTGAACACTTACACGTAATTTTTCGCTGGCAGGTTGCAGACCTACTTCGTACATAGCTGTCATTTGCTCTTCCAACTCGGTAAGCATTTTAATGTATTCTTCAGCAATTTTAATGTTCTCCTCAACAGTGGCTACGGTCCAGAAAGCATTATCGGTATTTTCAATTACTTCCGAATATTTTAAATTTAAAGCATATCCCGCAATTTCAACACCTGCATCGGCCTGCTTGTTACTGTATCTTATTTTGCCGCCAACATAAACCGGCTGTTGAACCGTTATTCCACTGTTTAACAAAGTTATGCTGTTAATATCAATGTTAGTTCCCGGTTTCCAAACATCACTCGTTCCGGAAAAATCTCCATTTAATGCATCTTCTTCGCTGTCGGCCGTTGGTAAAAAATATCCGGGCAAACTAATCGCATCCATATTCGGACGGTGCATTAACGACATGGTTCCGCTTAAAGCAGGCAAATAAGCAGTTCGTGCCACTTTCTGATTCACCTGTGCTTCCTTATTTTGCAAAGCTGCATTCTTCAATTCTTTATTGTATTCAACAGCCTGCTGACGGCACTCTTCCAAAGTCATCACCTTTTGAGCGAAAGCAGTGCCCAAAAACATTGTTAAAATAACAACTGTTCCTACTAAATATTTTAATTTTTGTATCATCATCTTCAATCTGTGAATTAATTCTCACTTTCTGTTTTATCGCGAAATTGAAAGAAAGACCACCCCTCTCCAACTAATTTCTGTAAACCTCTAATTCATTAAGAGTGTCAACAGGATGGTTTTTCTTCTCTTTCAACTAAACCTTTAAAAGAATATTATGCCTTAATTCTTTTCAATTCACTACCATCAACCTTATATAGCACTGTATATAAAACAGGTACTACTAGCAAGGTAATAACCGAACCAACTGCCAAACCAAACATAATTACAATGGCTGTTGAGTTAAACATCGAGTCGGTAATAAGCGGAGCCATTCCTAAAATGGTAGTTAATGAAGCCATCATAACGGGACGTAATCTGGAAAGCGCAGCATCGATTGTTGCATTCAACCGGTTTTTACCTTCCCTGATATTCCGATTTATTTCGTCGAGAAGTACAACGGCATTTTTAATCATCATACCAATAAGTCCGAGTGCTCCAATTATTCCGGCAAAGGTTAAAAATACTCCTGTACTCACCAGGCCAAGAACAATACCCACAAAGGCGAAAGGCACCACAAGGAATATAATAACCGGTTGTTTCAGGTTATTAAATAGTCCGATAATAATGATCGCCATTAAACCAATGGCCAGCGGCAGGAACATAAACAGGGCATTGTTTGCTTCACCCGACTTGGCTGTAGCTCCCTGCCAGCGCATTTCGTAACCATGAGGCAATTCAATGGCTTCAATTTTATCTTTAAAATGGGATTGAACCTGTGCCGCAGTAAACCCTTTTGCTGCATCACACTGTGCTTTAATCGACCGTTTATTATCTAAACGATTAATTAATTCATAATCCCACTCAACCTTTAATGTATCGGCAATTTGCGATAAAGGTACGCTGGCCACACTGCGTTGCCCCCAAACCGGAACATTCATTAACTGCTCCAGGTTATTGGACAAATGGCTATCGGTGCGCAACATAATCGGCAACATTTTATCTCCTTCGTAAATAGCACCGATTGGCATTCCGTTAGTGGCCACTAAAATAGAATTCCCCATGTCGGAACGGGTTAAGCCAAGTGGCTGTGCCCTTTCAACCGAATATCTTGGAACAATCTTTTTGGTTTGATTTTTCCAGTTGTCGGTTATATGAATAGTGGCAGAATCTTCTAAAAATATCTTTTTAGCCTGGTTGGCCAGATCTTTCAGCACTGCAGGATCCGGTCCTGTGTATTCAACCTCAATATCGGCGTCGGAAAAGGCAGCACCATATTCCAACACACGGAAGAAAGCATTGGGATAATTCATATTGATGTAGCTTTCAATCTTTGGAATAATTTCCGCTACTCTTTCAACCTCATTTGTCTCGATAATCATGTCACCATAATTCGATCCTCCTGTTGCCATGTGACGCATTAAAAGATAACGTGCCGGAGGTCGGCCAACCGCTGCAGTAACCGAATGTACCCCGTCTAACGACAGTATGTACTCCTGAATCTCCTGCAAGTCCTGCTCCACTGCATTTATATCGGATCCCTGGGGCAGGTAATATTCAATACTAAACTGATCGTAGTCCATTTTCGACATAAAATCGACCTTTACAAAGCGGAATGACCAGAATGCAAATATTAAAATAACGAATGCTCCGATCGAGAACACATATTTATGTTGAATACCCCATTTTAGGGTGCCTCCAAAAACCTTGTAAAATTTCGAGTCGTAGGTTTCAGCATGCTCTCCCTTTGGTCTTTCTGTGCGGTAAAAATACTTGGCATTAAAAGGAGTCTGAATCATGGCAAACACCCAGCTCAACGAAAGCGAGATAATTAATACGGTAAACAACGAAGACAGAAACTCACCGGCTTCGTTAGGAGACATGCGTAAGGGTAAGAAGGCAAGAATAGCAACTGCAGTAGCTCCCAACAAAGGAAGCGCTGTTTTTTGAGCTGTATTTACAAAGGCTTTATTCCGATCCATGCCCGCCTTTAAATCCACTAAAATACCATCAGCAACTACAATGGCATTGTCTACTAACATCCCCATAGCTAAAATAATAGCTGCCAAAGAAATACGATGCAAAGGCAAACCAATTACCAACATCACAATAAGAGTCCCAAGGATAGTGAATACCAGACCACTTGAAATTAACAAGCCAGAGCGTAACCCCATGGCAAACATCAACACAACAATTACAATGCCCACCGAAATAAGAAGATTCATCATAAAATCCTTCACAGCAGCATCTACCCTATCGGGCTGATAATACACCTGATTGATTTCAATTCCAACAGGCAGGTCATTCTGAATTTCGGCCAGTTTCGCATCTAATCTTTCACCCAACTTTACTACGTTGATACCACTTTCGTTCGACAAACCCAGAGTTAAACCAACTTTGTTGTTATAATAAAGCGCGGCATTTTGGGGTTCCATGTACGAACGTTCGACGGTGGCAATATCCCCCAGTCGGAAATTTCCTCCACCGGGCACCTGAATTAACAGGTTTTCAATTTCGTTAATGCTGTTTATCTTTTTACCAACACCCACACGAAGCGATTCCTTCCCGGTAACAATCGACCCGGGATTTATAATTGCCGTCTCATTTTGCATGGCGGCGGCAATGTACATGGGATTTACATTTAATCCGGCCAGCTTTTCCGATGAGAAAGTGACATCAATTGTTTCTGTTTGTTCTCCAAAAATCTGAGAACGGCGAACTCCGTTAACACCCAACAATTCGCGTTCAATATATTCGGTGTATTTTACCAGTTCCTGATGACTGTAACCATCAGCGGTAATGGCGTATAAAATGCCATAAACATCAGCAAAGTCGTCGTTCACAATAGGCTCCATGGCTCCCGAAGGCAACGAACCTTTTACATCGTTTACCTTGCGGCGCAAATGGTCCCAAAGCTGAGGCAATTGTGGGGTTTTAACTTTTGAATTAATGGTTACGGTAATTAATGAAAATCCAGGTCTTGAAACAGAAGTTATTTCTTTTACATTCTCCAGTTTCTGAATTGCTTTTTCGAGCACATCAGTTACTTCCAACTCCACTTCGTGTGCTGTAGCGCCGGGATAAATTGTATATACTGTTGCTGCCTTAATGGGGATTTCAGCATCTTCAAGCTTTCCTATATTTGTATAAGCAATAATACCACCTATAAGCACGGCAAACAGTATGGTGGTAATCATTGCCTTTTGATTCAGTAATCTCTCCAGCATTACAACAGCCCTCCAACATTAGTTTCCGAAGACTTCTGGATTGGCTTTACACTCTGTCCGTCGACAAGGTAATGTACACCTGCAGTAACAATCTGTTCGCCATTACTTAAACCGGAAACTACATTCAGCATACCCTTTGGTCCACCAAGTGCTACGCTTACTTCGCGCTTTTCGACTTTATTATTTGACGGGTTAAAAATCCAAACATAAGTATTGGTTTTTTCGTGAAATACAGCAGTGCTCGTGATGGCCATCTGACCGTCTTCGGCATTGCAAAGCATTTTTATTTCGGCAGTCATTCCCGGAACTACATTTAAATCAGAAGTATTCTGAAACGAAAAACGCACTTCGTAAAGTCCGTCGTTTCCGGCCTTTTCGCCTACACTTAATAAACGTACCGGCAAATTATCCACACCGGCGTTCGCAACAGTAAGAAATGCTTCCTTATCTTTATTAATTCGCTGCAATTGGCTTTCTGAAACTGAAACAACTGCTTCGAGATGCGAATTGTCAATGAGTGAAACAACAGGTGCGCCGGGTCCAACAGTTTGATAACTCTCGGTAAACTTTTGGTAAACATAACCTGAGAAAGGAGCTTTCAATTCAGTGTCACGCAACTGGTTTTGAGCATTCTCGTATGCCGTTTTTGCCATTAAATATCCCGACTTAATTTTTTCGAAGGTATTTTCAGGAATTTTCTTCTGATCAATCAATTGTTTATAACGGTTATATTCACCTTCAACCTGTTCGAACTGAGCTTTGGTAGTTGCAACCTGCAGCTCGTAATCGCGTTTATCGATTTGTGCAATAAGCTGGCCTTCGCGAACATAATCACCTTCTTTAACCTCAAGTTTTTTGATTGGTCCGCCAACACGAAAAGACAGAGATGTTAAACTCTTTTCCTTAATCTTTCCATTGAAAGAGATGCTGTTCTGTACAGCTCCTCCATCAATGGTTTCAACTTTAACGTATTTAATTGTTTTGGCCAGAGGCTCGTCTCCTTTAGAATTCCTGCATCCTGTAAATACAATAATTAATGCAGCAAGTAGTAAAAAAGTGTTTCTAAGTTTCATAATGACTAATATTTTGTTTCTATTTTTTTCCTGGACAAAAGTATTTCTCCTATTCCCCTTATTTCCACATAATTGCGCGAAATGCATAAATAGGAGCATGAAATGCCTTAATTATCATGCTATTCCTCTTTGGGAAATTCGTTCCAATAATTTTTTCATCTTTCTGTTTAGCTCGAATTGCACACTGGAGATTGTCGACTGTGTATAGTTCTGAGTTTCCTGAATATTGTTCTGGATTCGTTTCGTAATTAAATCGATATTACTGAGCAGACTATTTGCAATTTCAGGATCTTTGATGGATTTCTGGGTGAAACCATTTTCTCCGTTATGGGGATACGAATGTGTAGTTAAGCCTTCCAGCATAATCATTCGTAAACGTTTTCCGTTGGTTTGATAATAGAGTGTCAGATACGATTCAACGCCATAGCGAATTTCCCTGATATCCCTTAATATGGGCAACAGGTCTGTTCGAAGAACGGCTGTTTGCCCGATCACAGACTTATATGGTTGGATTCGATAATCGATAGTTAATCCCGATGGCGCACCAACAACCATATCAACCTGCTCCCTTTCAATTGGCTGTAATAATAATTCGAAATGCTCTTTCCGGAGGCCTTTTACATCAGCGTCAATAAACAGGATAATTTCATTGGTGGCGTATTCAACACCAAAGGCCATTGCATAATTCTTTCCATGATTTTCAGGCAGCTTTAAGTAAACAAATTCATGATGAATGGCGAGGGTTTCCAATACTTCTTGTGTACTGTCGGTAGATCCATCATCAACAACGATCACCTCGGCCTCAGAATTATGCTTACAGCATGCAGCAACAACTTCGAAAATCGTTTTTTCTTTGTTGTATGTGCAAATAATAATACTGGTTTTCATTTTCGCTAGCTATGTTTTCTGTTTTCAAGACCGAATATAATCCGCCGCGAATGAATCCTGAGGACAAAATTTCGCGAAATGATGAAATTGGAACATGAAGTGAAAAAAGCTTAAAAAATAACCAGTCATAAAAAAAATTAGAGCGAATAATTTCCTTAAAAGCCGTAAATTCAGGTTCAAAATTCAATACTGGAATTATGAGACTTAAACCGGAAACGCTTCAACAAATAAACAGGCAGTTAAACGACATTATTGACAAAGCAAAAGAACTTGAAAACACCTATGCTGAAAATATCAGCAATGTTTTACCTGTTTACCGGCGAAGTGCTCTGAACCTGGTTCATTACCTGGCTTTCAGAACATTTGAAATTGATGACTTGCAGCAACAATTGCGCGATCTTGGCCTGCCCAGTTTGTCGAGTATTGAGGCACATGTAATGGACAGCCTGCTGTCGATAAAAACCATCATCAATCATCTGCTGAACGAACCTGCGGTTGAAGACATTCCGGGTGTTGTGAGAATTCACGAAAGCCGAAAACTTCTGAAACGAAACACCAAACTCCTTTTTGGTTATAAGTCGAAAAAACGATTAACAAGGATAATGGTAACCCTGCCGGGTGAAGCGGCTACCAACTACGAATTCGTACAAACGCTCCTGGAAACAGGGATGAACAGTGCCCGGATAAATTGTGCTCACGATGGTCCGGAGCAATGGCTGCAAATGATTGCCAATGTGAAACAGGCAAAAAAAACAGTACGGAAAAACTGCAAGGTGATGATGGATCTTGCCGGGCCAAAACTGCGCACCGGAACGGTTAAACCCGGCCCACAGGTTCTACGAATAAAACCAAACCGTAATGTGCTGGGGCAGGTGGTTACTCCGGCCAGGGTGTGGCTGGCTCCGCAGGGAGCCGAGCGACCGGCAACTAAACCCGATGCCATTATACCGGTTGATCCGCTTTGGCTGGCCAATGTTAAACGCAATTCTGAAATATTATTCACCGACAGCCGGAACAAAAAATGTAAAATTATTATGGAAGGTCGTGAAGGTGCCGGACGTTGGGGACTTTGTTATGACTCGGCCTACCTGACCACTGGAACCGACCTGGTTTTGAAACGTACCAAAAAGTCGGGTGAAGAAATTGTAAAAACGGGAGAATTACTCCCACTCGAACAATTTATTACCTTAAACACCGACGACACTTTAATATTAACCAAAAATCCTGTCGCCGGAGAAAATGCAATTGTGGATGAAGATGGAAGCGTTCAGACTCCGGCATATATTTCGTGTACCCTCCCCGAAATATTTGTTGATGTTAAGGCAGGTGAGCCAATTTATTTCGACGATGGAAAAATTGAAGGAATTATTGAAGACGCAAATCCGGATGAACTTAAAATCAGAATTACTTATGCCCGCGACACAGGTGGAAAACTAAAAGCCGATAAAGGAATAAATCTTCCGAAATCGGATTTAAAAATTAGCGGGTTAACGGCCAAAGACAAGGAAGATTTAAAATTTGTAGCTCAAAATGCCAATGCAGTTAACTTTTCGTTTGTCAACTCAGAGAACGATGTGCAGGAATTGTTGGATGAACTACGGAAACTGGATGCAGAATTGGGTATAATTTTTAAAATTGAAACACAGAAAGGATTTAAAAACCTGCCACGAATTCTATTAAAAGGCATGGAAACTTATCCCATAGGAGTAATGATTGCCCGTGGCGATCTGGCCATAGAAACCGGTTGGAATAATTTTGCATCCATACAGGAAGAGATTTTACGTATTTGTGAATCAGCACACATTCCTGATGTCTGGGCCACCCAGGTTCTTGAAAATTTGGCAAAAAAAGGTGTTCCATCCCGGGCCGAAATTACCGACGCGGCACTGGCTAACCGGGCCGAATGTGTTATGCTAAACAAAGGTTATTACATTGCAAAAGCAGTAAAAATGCTGGATAAGATTTTGAGGAGAATGCAACGTTTTCAAAAGAAGAAAGACACGCTGCTGCCCCATTTAAGAAATGCCGAAGAGTTGCAGCTTTCACACGAAGAGTTTGACGTTTAACCCTCTTCTGCTTTATAAACCTCGTAAATTTTTATGGACTTTTTCTTTCCAAAAAATTTCACCAGGTCCACGTATTTAATTTTGTATTCTTTGGTGTTTTTAATGAGTCTGACAGCAAATTCGCGGGTAACCAGAATTTCTTTCCGGTAAGCTTTACATTGTTTTTGTATGCGGGCGGCGGTGTTTAAAACATCACCATGAAAGGCCAGTTCCCGTTTAATTTCTCCAACCTCGGCAGCCATTACGTTTCCCACGTTTAATGAGGCCGTAAAAATTGGCATTACTCCGTATTCTTTTTCAAAATATGCTCTTTCTTCATTTAAAGCTTCTTTATACAGAAAAAAGAAATCAACTGCCCGCTTGCAGGAAAGTTTCTTATCGGCATTCCATGTAATGACCATTTCATCGCCCACAAACTGGTATACCCTGCCTCGGGTTACCAGCATCGACTTTGACACAATTCGAAAACAATCCTGTATAAAATAACTATATCGTTTGTGCCCGAGCTTTTCGGCATAACTCGTGGATGATTGCAAATCGAGAAACATAAAAATGTGGCATTCCTCGCGTGGTTTCTGGTAATAGCCCATCATAATTTTGCCAAGTGGGGCATAACCAATCTGATGCAAAAGGGTATTAATTAACTGGTAAACATAACCTCCAATAAACAGAATGAGCAAAAAGAAAAGTATGGTAGAATTAAACATGAATTCCGGCAACTTGGCAATCGATTGAGTTAATGTCAGATTTTTATCTACACTGTAGTGAATAATACCTAAAAGAATGCCAATGGAAAAAAAGACCACAATATCGAAAATTACCACCCCGATGGTCAGGCGCCTGATCCGAAAACTTCTAAGCAAACGCGGGTAAACAAAATTCAGTATAAACCAACTTAAGGTGGCAAACAAAGAAATAACAACGGAGGACAACAGAATTTCGTTAGCAACAAAGTTCATCCCTTTCGAAAGCATTTCTGACACCCCATGATCGCGGGAACCCAGAATACGCATAAAAATTGCCAGTCTGATCACCATGTTCCAGTAGATGAGTGAAAAGACAAGCAGAACCAGCTGGTAGTTCCACATGGCATATTTATATTTCTTCGAAACCAGATCCATAAACAATGATTAGACTACATCTTAATAATGTAAAAAATGATGAAGGTTAAAACTGCAGCAACAAAACTAAACATGAAAAAATTATAGGAGTAGCTAAGCAATTTGTATTTTTTTGCGAGAACCTTGCCCAGGTTATATTGATCTTTGGTTAAAGTGCCGTACAGATAGTCGTAATCATCCATCATATCTTTAATACCTGACTGATATTTTCGGAAAGGCATTTTGTAAATATTTCCAAAAAACAGGAGGTTAATTTTCCGGTTTTTCAAATCTTCATCGCTATAATTGCCAGAACCGTATTTAGGTCTAACCGAAAGAATGGCAAAAACCAGCGATATTAAACAGCCTACAATGAGCACAAGTCCCGGGAACAAAAAGTTCTGTTCTTCAAACCTGAAGGTAATGGCGCTGGTACTCATGAGTACCGAAACCAGAATCGCATTAATCGTAAGCATAATATTGGCTTTATTGTCGGCAATCGAACTCAAATTTATCTGGTTTCTTGCCGTAAGCCTGAACATGGTTTCAATCCCTCGGGCTGTACTCTTCTTCGTTTCTTTCTTCCCTTGTTGCAGTTTCCCGGTCGTTAATTTTTCAATTCGTTTTTCCACATTCCCAATATTTTGTTTGCGAACTTCTTCCAGATTTTCTTTAGCGTAACGGGTAAAAAAAGTTACATTTGTTATAAACTCCAACGTTACCTTCCAGTATTCCAGTTTTGAAGACGACTTATCCTTAAAATTGTTAAGTTCTTTACGATACAAATTCGAAATATCCATAAAATTCTCCTTACCTGTGTGTGCATGGTCGGCATCGTATAAAATCTTTTCTTTAATGTTGTTCTTTTCTGTATCGGGTCTGGTCGAACAAATACATTTCTCAACTTCTGCTATAAATTCGTCATCCGCTCCCATCTTACTTAAAAGTTCCCGGGCGATATTACAACTTTCCTCTTCGTGATTCTCAATCGATACTCCATGACCAATATCGTGCAGCCAGGCTGCAGTAATTACAATATTGGTATCTCTCTCATCAAGCTTTTCCGTTTCAGCCATTTTCGCAGCCATTTCTGCAACAAACCGGGTATGTTCAATGGAATGATATAATAGCAAAGAAGAAACATGTTCCTCGAAATAACCGATGGCAAATTTTTCAACCTCTTTAATGATATTCATGTGATTACATTTAGTATTTAGAATAATACAACGAACCTTCTGCCTGTAAAAGCACAATAAACATTTTAAATGTTAAAGATAAAAATACGTACTTTTGAAATAAAAACCGAAACTCATGAAAATTTTGACACTGAAGAAGATTATGTTTTGTTGTATTCTTCTGCAGTTATTTGGCATAAGCAGCACTATTGCACAAAATCAAATAGAAGCCAGTATAATCATGGCAGGCAATACTGCAGCCAAAGGTGCAAATGACAATAGTGTATTTCTAACCAAATTATCACAAGCTTCGGCTCAGCCTTGTTCATTTTTGTTTCTTGGAAATTTTTCCACTCATAAAAAAACTGATGATGGTCTCCGGTTCTCCTACTTTCCCAACGATATTAACGATGAACAATCCACTCTAATGTTTACGATGGGCCCCAACGAATGGACAACCGGAAAAAAACAAACAAAAAAAATTATAAAAGACTTAAACAAAAAGTATCCCGATAATGAAGTTTACACTACTGATTGGGGATGTCCCGGGCCAACAGAGATTAATGTTTCTGATAAGCTTACAATAATTTTAATCGACACTCACTGGTGGCTGACCACAACCGATACACGCTACGGAAAATGTGGCATTGAGGAAGACGAGGACATCTTTATCTGGCTGCAGGATGCGCTAAGAAGCAACAGGAATAAAACTGTAATAGTTGCCGGATATCACCCTATTGAGTCATTCGGGCCTCATGCGGGATACATGCCTGCTGTTACCAGTATTTTGGAATTTCCATATCTCCTGTACAAAAAAACAATTGGAGGTAAAGGCGACCTGGTGCAGCCTGAATATAAAAACCTGCGGGAACAACTTTTTAAAATCTTAAATCAGTTTCCAAACGTAATTTATGCCTCGGCACACGAAAACAATTTACAATACATCGAACAAGATCATGTACATCAAATTATAAGCGGCTCTTTACAAAAACAGTCTTATGCAAATACAAAAAAGTCGGAATTTGCATGCAGTAAGCCGGGTGCTTCGCGCATTGATTTGCTTGAAAACGGAGATGTTATGCTCCATTTTTTCACAATAGAAAATGGTACCAACCGACCTGTTTTTAGCAAAAGATTATTCAAATGCCCTGATTTTCAAACCATTGATATTTCAGACCAGCGCAGGGAAATATTTAAAGACAGCACTTATACAACTTATGCCAGCAAACAATACCTGGCTACTAAGCGCTACAAAAAATGGATGGGCGAAAATTACCGCCAAGTGTGGGCAACACCGATTAATACCAGGAAATTCGACATCACTAAAGAAAAAGGAGGACTTCAGATTTTAAAAAGAGGAGGAGGTCAGCAAACCAAATCGGTACGATTAGAGACACGGGATGAAAAACAATATGTGTTGCGTTCGCTGGAAAAATTTGCGGAAGGGGCATTACCCGCAGAAATGAAAATGACCTTTGCCAAAGACATTGTTCAGGATCAGATATCAGCATCGAATCCTTACAGTGCATTACCAGCAGCAGTTTTGGCAGAGCATGCAGGTGTTTTTCATACCAATCCCGAAATAGTATACATCCCCCAGGATCCGCTTTTTAAGCAATACAAAGAAGATATGCGCAGCGGCTTATTTTTATTTGAAGAAAGACCGGCCGACGATCGCAGGGATGTGGCAAGCTTTGGAAGGTCGAAAAAAATAGTAAGTACCGATGATGTGCTTGATAATATTATTAATAGCGAAGACCACCAGGTAGACCAGCAGGCCGTATTGCGAGCACGTCTTCTGGATATTTACATTAATGATTGGGACCGTCATGACGATCAGTGGCGGTGGGCTTCTTTTAAACAAGATGGATTAACTGTTTACCAGCCCATACCTCGCGACCGCGACCAGACTTTTTTTGTAAACCAGGGCATTTTACCGGGAATTGCATCCCTGCCTTTTATTTTACCGAAGATCCAGAATTTCCAGCCGAGAACAAAATATGTTATTGGACTGGGCTTTAATGCGCGTTATTTCGACCGTACATTTTTAACCCAAATGGAATGGTCGGATTGGGAAAAAACCACATCTGATCTAATGACCCGGATGACTCCGGAAGCAATCGATGAAGCAATGTCGGCTTTCCCAAAAGAAGTACAACCAATGGTGGCCGATTCAACAGCCAAAATATTGCTTGAACGAAAACAATATATGCCGGAGATGGCTCATGAATTATACCTCTATCTGTCGCGAAAAGTAAATATTACGGGCACCGACAGAAGAGACCTTTTTGAGATTGAACGAAAAAACATTGACGAAACTGAAATAAAAGTCTATCACCTGAAAAAAGACGGCGACAAGGGAAAACAAATCTTTGAGCGTACTTTTAAAACAGATGAGACGAATGAAATTATATGCTACGGATTAAATGATGAAGACCTTTTTAAAATTAGCGGTGTAGTTGAAAAAGGTCCGGTTATTCGTATCATTGGCGGTCCTGACAAGGACATTATTGAGGACTTCTCGAAAGTAAATGGCCCGGGCAAAAAAAATAAGGTGTACGACCTGAAAAAAAGTACAGTTATTAAAGGCGGTAAAGAAACCCGCGCCCTGCTTTCAAAGAATAAAATCATTCACGAATACGATCGTAAAAACTTTAAACCCGATGTGGGCATGCCTTTGGCAAAAGGCGGATATAATGCCGACGACGGAGTTTATGTCGGATACGGAAGATCATGGTATTATCAGGGATTCAGGCGCGACATAAAAGCCTCCCTATTGGGTGATTATGCAATAAAAACCTCTGCATTTAATATCAACGCTACATTCGAATCGCTTTCAACAAATAACGGGTTGGATTTTTTGGCAGGAGTTGATCTCAGCGGCCCCAACTATACCACCAACTATTTTGGTCTGGGTAACGAAACTAAAAACACATACGAAGATTACGATTATAAATACTTCCGAACCAAACAACGCAGACTGGTTGCCGGGGTGGGTATTCAAAAAAGATTCGGGCCTTCGGTTTGGGCCAGGTACGACGAGGACGAAATAAAAGAAAGTCATCCGGTTAACGAACACCATGTTGGCCTAAATCTTAAATGGAAATTAAACGACACCCAGGCACATGAAAATAAATTTATAACCAATTTCGAAATGAACGGACTTTCTCCTGAGAATCTCGGGCGAAAACAATATGCAATTATTGGTACTTATTATCAATATCAAAATCTGAATAAAGATTTCAGGCCTACTCGCGGATATGCAATTAACGCCAGTGCGAATCATTATCTAAATCTTCAGGGCAACGAACCTGATTTTACAAAAATTGCAGGTTCTGTCTCAGCTCTGGCGAGCTTCAATAAATACGCAAGAACTGTTTTTGCCTTCCGGATTGGAGGAGAAAAAAACTTTGGCGACTATTATTTTCATGATGCGGCCATATTGGACGGAAAAACTATTTTACGCGGATACAGGAAAACACGGTTTTACGGGGACGAAATGATTTATGCAAACAGCGAGGCCCGGTTTAAATTATACGATTTTAAAAATTACCTGCTATCGGGCGAAATTGGAGTATTGCTGTTTGATGATGTTGGCCGTGTTTGGTTCGATGGTGAAGAATCAAATTCATGGCACAATGGTTACGGTGCCGGAATCTGGGTTTCGCCATTTAAAATGGCTGTTCTTACAACTACACTTAACATGAGCAAAGAAGATACCCTGATACAATTTAATTTTAGCTTTTTATTTTGAAAAAACTTGTTTTACTTTCACTGATTACACTCTTATTCTGCAGTTGTTTCGGACAGGAAATAATTTTACTCCGCCATAGCAAAGTCGCGCTGGAACAGAGAGGCTGGATGACAGCTAAAAAAGCAGCCACGTTTAGAGAGAAATACAATAACGCACCGATTTATAAATTCGATAAGGATACGGTTTTGTCGAAACTGCCCATAAAAATTACCGACACGATTTATGTAAGTACATTGCCGAGATCGATAGCAACTGCCATTTTATTATATGCCGACTCCAGTGAAATTGTTTCTACAGGGCTGTTAAACGAGTTCGAATTACAGATTGTACGATTGCCGCTTATTTTACCTTACAAAGCCTGGACTGCTGTATCGAGAACGTTCTGGTTGATGGGGCTTGAAAAAGAGGGAACAGAATCGTACAAAGAAGCCCGGCAAAGAGTTCGTTTGATTGCTGATATGATTGAGGAGAAAACAGCAACGCAACAACAACTCATTTTTGTAACTCACGGATTTGTTAACCGAAATATTGCAAAAGAATTAAAAAGAAGGGGTTGGACAATTACTCAAAATCAGGGAAAGAAAAACCTTGGAGCCACTGTTTTAAAAAAATAATATGCATTAAAATTAAAAGGATTCGTCAAGTTTCCGAACCACGTCTTCTAAAACCTTTACTGCCGAATCGCCTATCGATTCAGCCCCTTCAATAATCTTATCGAGGTCCTCATCCATATCGTTATCGATATATTCCTCAATCTTTTTTCCTAACTGATTTACATCATCTTTAAAAAGATCGTGCAGAATATCGCCAATACTTTGTTTATCTTTTAACGAATGGTATTTGATGACCAAACCTTTAATTTTAATCTGATCTTCCAGGGTCAAATCATCCCGGAATTTTCGGTACCATTCGGTATTATATTTTTCGAAACGTTCGTCTGCCCATTCCCAGTCTTTTCGTGTATATTTTTTATGGTTCTGTTCTACTCGTTCCACAAAACTTTCGAATTTTTCCATATAAGATTCTTTCGATGTTGGTTCCGAACATGAAACGAACATAAGAACCAGGCTTAAAACCGAAAGGTATTTTACAAATTTCATGCTATAACATTAAACTTTCAACGTTAAACTTAAAACTCTGTCCACTATGGTTTCCACGGCCATTTTACACAATCCTTTATTTCGGGAAACAAAACAAAATCGGCTTTACCCTTCATCGCACATGTTTTCACATCTAATCCTTTGAGTTGTTCCAATGCAGCATTCATGGTTTTCCCGCTCACCGAAACATCATCAACCAGCAAAATCCGTTTCCCGTCGAGATTCCAACTGGCTTTTTGCAATACTTTCGGATTATCGTAACGGGGATTATTTTGTTCATCTCGGTAATTTAAAGTCATAACGAGTAATTCGGTATCTAAATGATATGCAACCATTGTAGCTGCCGGAACTCCCCCCGATCCGATGCCTATGACCACATCAACCTCCGGGAATTTAATTGTTCTTAATCGCTCTGTTATTTGTTTAAATGAAAGTGGTACCATTAGGCTTACTGATTTTATTCAGGTACAAAAATAAATTTATTATTCAGGATCATTCACATTCTCCGGTTCATAAACAGGTATTTCAAGGAAAAAAGTTGTTCCCACATTAAGTTCTGTAGTGAACCAAATCTTACCAGAGAAGTTTTCGACTATGTTTTTTACAATGGCCAGTCCCAGTCCCATCCCACTGGTTTTTGTGGTGAAACTTGGAATAAATAGTTTGTCGCGTAACTTAACCGGGATTCCTGTTCCGTTATCTCTAACAGAGATTACAGCCATATGCTCTCGGCGATTTAACATCAGCGAAATTTTCCCTTTACGATCTTTTGACATTGCCTGTATTCCATTTCGGATCAGATTTATTATGGCACGCGCAAGTTGTTCCCTGTCAGCATTCACTTTCAAATCTTCGTAGCCGTTAATATCAAATTCAATTTCAACGGTTTCGGCCGTGTCGTACAAATCAATTGTTTTCTGCAACTGTTCTGCTAAACAAAATACCTGGTTTCGTGCTGTTGGTATTTTCGCGAAGTTCGAGAACTCGGTGGCGATGTTCGATAAATTATCAATCTGCTCAATGAGTGTTCTCGTTACCTTCTCGAGGTAAGCATTGTATTTTTCATCATTTCCTTTGGCCCTTTGCAGGTACTGAATATTCAGCTTCATCGGGGTTAACGGATTTTTTATTTCATGTGCAATCTGCTTGGCCATTTCTCTCCATGCCGATTCTCTTTCCGACCGGGCAAGCAACTCGGCACTCACTGCCAGTTCATCAACCTTCTTGTTGTACTCCTTAACAAGGCTTCCAATTTCATCTTTCCTGTTATATTGAATAGGTTCATTTCGTTTACCCAACTGCATCTTCTGCAAATTTTCCTGAATAACAACCAACGGTTTGGTAATCTGGTTGGCAATAAATACGGCAGCAATAATACTCGCCAGAAACAGTAAAACATAGAGATTAATGAATGCCACAATAAAGGTTGAAACTTCCTGGCTATAATTATCCTGTCTGATAAAATAAGGAAGGTTAATTACGCCCAGGTAGTTGCCCGAATTATTAATTATAGGGCGGTAAGCCGAAAGGAAAGAGAGCCGGCCAATACTTTCGGGTTGGAAGTAACTAATGGAATAATTTTGAAAAACTTCGTAACTGGCCCTAGCATTAATCTTTGTGGAAATCAGTCCGCGTTCAAATATTTCAAAGCGGGAAGAAGCAATCAGTTCTCCGTCGGTACCAAATATATTAATGTCGGTTCTGAAAATATTAGACAGTTTAGACAATTCGCTATGCAACCAATCTACTATTTCGGGTGTTATCTCTTCTTTATCAGTTAGTCGCATATCAATTTCCTCCGCGATCGACTTCATTTTCTCATTTAAATCGTCGCGGTGTTTCGATCTATATTCCTCCAGGTTATAATAAAGAGTTACCAGTGCCACTACCAACAACGATACAAAAACGATGGAAATAATGGCAGCCTGAATTTTAAACTTCAGATCAAAGTAAAAACGTTTTTCGCGAATACCCTGGTTTCCAATTATCAGAATAAAAAGTAAATTCAAAAAATAAAACACAAACAAGTACGGAAAAGAGATAAGATAATCGATGGGAGATAATAATTTTCGCGAAACCACCACGTAATTATCTTTGCTGGTATGGTAAACCAGATGTTCGATGTTATCCTGCTTCAAAAACGAAAATTCGTCATCAGATTTCAGGTATACATGACCATTGTAATTATAGTTATAGTCACCATACATATCGGTCAGTTCTCCCCCGTAATATTTTGCATAGTTGAATTTTTGATAGATATCGGAGCGGGCCATTGATTTATCAATTAATAACTCAGGAAAACCAATCCCTTCGAAAAGCAAATCAGAATCCAGGTCAATATAAATATTCACCCCTCTCCCTCTATCAACCTCAGGATATTCGAACCGCCCGGTATATGAAATACGTCCGTTCATGTTATCCATAAAATAAAAGTCGGTGCCCGGAATCTGTATCCCCTGTGCCTCAATCTGACTATTTAAATATGGACGACAGGAGACCAACCTGTGATCAGGTTCAATTTCCAGATTGTACTCGCTGTGACAGACATAAATTTCAAGTATATATTTTCGGAAATAGGTATTAAAATAAGATTTTCGGATGTACTCTTCAACCTCATCATACTTCTTCTGTTGTAACAGACTTACTATAACCCGATCGGCGTTGATTCGATACTGGATTTCGGCCATAAACACCTCTGCTGCAGGATCGCGTTCGGTTACCAAAGTTACTGCCAGCAACTCCTGGTGTTCGCGGTCTTTTTTACTAATGGTTTGATTAATTATAATAAGTGAATAAAATGAAACCATTACCACAAACAGGATCAGGTAACTCAAAGTGAATGTTCGTAAATACTCGGTGCTCAACAGTGAGGCCAGAACAGCACAGACAACAAATAAAAGCAGTGCCGGAATTGCAACACTTCCTACTGCAATAAATTGCACAAGAGCCAAAAACAAAACAATAACCAAACTTACTACGAACAAATTCAGAATTTTATACGTATTTCCAGAAACCTCAACTACGCGTATTGTAAGATAAATGACTCCCAATAAAAGCAATCCTATTGAAAATATCCCTAATACACTTTGCGAAGAAAAAGTGGTGATTTTATCCAGCGAGAAAGAAACTGTTGAATTATAAATCAACTGCTGGATCATATAATTTACCAAGAGGTACAAGCTGGCATTAAATAATAGCAAAATGGCTACAAGAAATTTTCGGGGAAGACGGGACTGGACATAAAGTTCGCGAAGATTTAAATCGTTAGCGAAATTGTACAACCAGAACAACATAAAAAGCGATAGCAAAAAATAATCGCCTAACGATGGCAGCCAATCGTTAATTGCAAAAAAATCGGGGCTGAAAAAACGAAGATGAAAAAATACTTTCGGAACCTGGAAAATAAGGTGGAACCAGTAAACCAAAAACAGAGAACCCGCCAAACCTATCAGTTTAGCAGGAAATGGTGCCTTATGTTCTACAAACTCTCTTCTGAAATACACGAGAAGAATTATTAAACCAATAAAATAAATTACCCCCGGGAAATACAATTGGTTGGTATTACACAAATAATTTCCGTAAGGAAGCAGGCTAAATAAAAATTCTCCTTTGGAGTTAGTTATAGAGTAACCTCTTTTATTTCGCTTTTCAGAAATAACATAATCATCGGGCAGGCGATAACTTTTATAAAAAGTATTTTGAAGATATTTGTTTTCGTAAGTGTAATTTCGTTTTATAAGATGCAGCCCAACAACACTGTATTCCCCAAAATTTAAAGTATCAGACAGGAAATACCCGTTTGGTAATTTCGACAGACCTTGCAGAATCTTTATTTCATCAATCCTATCATAAAAAGCAATTCCCCGGTCTGACCAGAAAAACAAATCCCCCGATTTATAAACCAGAACACCAAACCCGGTTTCCTGCACAAGGGTTTTTTCCCTGTTAAAAAACTCACCAATATCTTCCGAAAAATCATCTCCTTTTTCCAGAATTGCTTTCATTTTCTGCAAATTAACTTCTAATTGATTTTCGTTATCAATCAGTTCCTGCTGAAAATCGGCAATAAGTTTTGTCTCAGGATTTCTTCGAAGCAGCCCGTTTTCAATAATTGCGGCAACAATTAAAGTGCAAATGGCGATAAACAGGTATGTGTATTTATTTAATTTGAACATCATTATTTATTCATGATGATAAGGTTCACCCTTCATTATTGTAAATGCTCTGTAAATTTGTTCAATGCACAAAAGTCGCACCATTTGATGCGAAAATGTAAAACGGGACATAGAAATTTTTGATGTAGCCTTCTGATATACCTCCGGTGCAAATCCGTAAGGACCTCCAATTACAAATACAAGTTCCTTGGGACCGCTTACCATTTTCTGTTCGATAAACTTCGAAAAATCAAGCGAAGTAAACATTTTTCCCTTTTCGTCGAAAAGGTGCATTTCCTTTCCCGGCCCCAGTTTAGAAAGAATAATTTCGCCCTCTTTCTTTTTTTGGATTTCGATACTCGTATTTTTTCCCTTTTTTATATCCGGTATAATTTCCAGATCAAAATTAATATAATGTTTAAGACGTTTGTAATACTCGCTTATTCCATCCTGTAAATATGACGCATCTGTTTTACCAACAACCAATAATGTAATCTTCATTCGAGAACCTGTTTACTTGCTTCAATTATAAAACAACAATAAGTTTGTACATTTATGAATAAAGTATATGAACTTCATTTCATATTCAAACTGCCAAATGATATATAATTTTTTAAATTTACACTAAAATAAATGTATAAATGTTTTTTTGCATAGTTTTTGCAATGTAAGGAACACATATACAGAAAATAAAAACATATGCTACCAGTAAAGAAACTTATAATATTAATTGTTTTGTTGAGTGGGGTGCTTGTGGCCGAAGCGAATTCCGGTTCGGAAAAAATACCTGGAGATATTTATATGGCATTTCAAACCGGCAACGCCAAATTACTGGCCAATTATTTTAATCAAAATGTTGAACTTGTAGTTTTAAGCAACGATAATGTATACAGCAAGGCGCAGGCACAGCAAATCGTAAACAACTTCTTCAGTAACTTTCCTCCAATTGGCTTTGATGAAGATAAAGGTCAAATTCCTTTTTCAGTTATTCATCAAAGTGGCAGAGGAGATGCGCAATCAGTAATTGGAAAACTTAAAACCAACAAAGGAGATTTCAGGGTTTATTTTTTGTTGAAAAAATACAGTGGCAAAGATTACATTCATCAACTAAGGATAGAAAAACAATAATTTTGCCCAAATGGCAAAGGGTAAACGTATAATTAGAAGATATAAAGAAATTGGGGAAAAAATTGTCGACCGTGCAAAAAACATCTCCCTTCCTCTTTTCGACGGGGTTCCACTTTACGATGTAGCCCTGTTTTTTTGGAGAAGCATTGTTGATGGTTCTATTACTACGCGGGCTTCGGGCATTGCTTTTTCTTTTTTTCTGGCCTTGTTCCCGGGAATAATATTTCTATTTACTCTTATTCCTTCAAGTGGTTTCGAACATGAACTTTTTGCTATAATTAAGGAACTGGTCCCCGAAAGTATCTGGCCTTCAGTAGAAGAGACGATTACCAATATTGTTCTGGAAGATCCGAGGCGCGATGTTATGTCGTTAAACTTTTTTATGGCCCTTATTTTTGCAACCAATGGATTTGTTTCGATGATGAGCGCTTTTGATGCAACAGTACACAATATAAACAGAAGAAAATGGTGGAGCCAATACCTGGCAGCTGGTTCAATGCTGATTATTTTTACGGCACTGCTGGTTGTAGCCATTGCCATGCTAACCGGAGGGCAAATATTAATCAACTACCTTGACCGAATTGAAATTATCCGCGACAAATTTCTGGTTTACTTATTAACTGCCGGGAAATGGGTTATTACAGTTACCATATTCTTTTTTGCATTTTCGTTTTTATACTATATGGCACCCGCAAAAAAAACAAAGTGGCGTTTTATATCTGCAGGAGGAACACTGGCAACAGTTTTAAGTATAATCGGTTTTTTGGGTATGAGCTATTACCTGAATAACTTCAGCCAGTACAATATTCTCTACGGATCAATAGGAACATTACTGGCTGTTATGCTTTTAATGTACGTAATGTCACTGATTTTACTCATTGGCTTTGAACTCAATGCAAGTATTTATCAGGCGCATACTTATCAGGATAAGGACTAACGGTAATTGTGAGAATTTGTAATTGTGTGACCAAGATTAAAAAAAAGATACACGAAGTCGAAAAAAAATTGGCAATAGGTATTCGGCAAAATATCGATTAAAAATCACCCATGTTAACATCCTCTATGTGAAAACCTCGACAGTGATTATCAACTATTTCTTCCCTTGTTTAAAAAGCAATTCCTTTTCCTGTTTCGAAAGGCTTTCGTAACCTGATTTTGCAATTTTATCCAGAATCCGGTTTATCTCATCCTGCTGAACATGCTTCTGACGGTTGTATTCATGATCATCGCGGGGAGGTTTTTTATAGGTAACCTTCATTTTGCTTTTATGCTTGAATAAACCACCGAAGAAATCACCCAAACTATTGATAATTTTTATAAATCCTTCTCCCATATCCTTTCCTTTCCTCAACTGATAAATATAAAACCACCCCCAGAAAGCTCCACCTAAATGAGCAATATTACCTCCTGGATTTGAAGCCGAAATACCGATTATTGATAATAACACATAGAATGCTGCTACATATTTTAAGGGAAATCGCCCGATAAAAAACAAATGAATTTCACGGTTCGGATCGTAAAAAGCTACGGCTACCAAAATGGCAAACACCGATGCCGATGCTCCCATCAATAATCCATAAACCGAATTGAACACTGGGAAAACATTATATGCTATTACATAAAGAAATGCGCCCCAAAGTCCTCCCAGCAAATAAACACTAAGCAACTTATTTCCCTCCAGATGATACAAAAAAAGCTGCCCAAACCAGTAAAGTCCCAGAATATTAAATAAGAGGTGTAAAAATCCCTGGTGTAAAAACATGTAAGTTATCACGGTCCAGGGTCTTTGCAAAAGCACATTGGTAACCGATGGAACCGACAACCAATTATATAGAGGGAAAGCTTGTCCACTCAAATAAAAAAATACAGCGATTATCTTCAGTACCAGAAATACTCCTACGTTGATATAAATTAAACGGGTTAATGCCGATCCTTCCTTAAATGTTCGTTTTATGTCTCCTAAAATATCCACCGCTTAAAATTTCAAAATATCAAAAACCAGATTACATCTATATACTTTTCCCGGGTCAATAGAACCGTTTCGAGTTTTTATTCCAGTACCGGATTAAAAAATACCCGAATAACATTCCTCCAAGATGGGCGAAGTGGGCAACACTCCCCTGAATTCCTGAAACGCCGAAAAACAACTCCAACGCACCATAACCCATTACAAAGTATTTGGCTTTTATAGGAATTGGCGGGAAAAGCAACATCAACTCGGTATTTGGGAAAAGCATACCAAATCCCAGCAAAATACCAAACACCGCACCCGATGCACCAACTGTTGGAGTATTTATAATGGCATTCATTTTATTCATAAGCGGTTCATTGAATACCCTTGTTGTTCCCCAGATTGAGGATCCAACCTCCTTAACGTAAGCAATTTGCTCGGGCGATAATTTAGACACAACCGACTGGTACTCGATATAAGTTACGGCCGTTTGTAAAACAGCAGCTCCAACTCCGGTTACCAGATAAAACAGCAGGAATCGTTTTGGCCCCCACACACTTTCGAGCACCCGGCCAAACATGTACAAAGCAAACATATTGAAAAAAATATGCCCAAAACCGGGAGTGCTGTGCATAAACATGTAAGTAAAAAACTGGTGCAACCCAAATTTATCGGAAAGTGGAAAATGTAAACCAAGAAGAGCGTATAAATCTACTCCGGCTTGTTTTAGTACAATGGTTGCGACATAAAACAGCACGTTGGCCAGAATCAGGTTCTTTACAACGGGCGGTATATTTAATACTGGTCTGTAATTCATGCTTTTAAAAGTTGGAAGCCCGAAGTTTGAAACCGGAAGTGTGTCCGCCTTACAATGGACTTCGTTTATATTAAAAATTTACTTGCTGGCATGACTAACAATAGCCAGACCAAAAAATAATTGCCTTAAAATAACGACAATATGTCACTTTGCGAAACTTTTTTCGATGTCCTCAATGGGAATAATGGTTAAAACCTTCTTCCCGTCGGGTGAGAAATTAGGTGTCGCACAGGCAAACAGGTTGTCGATCAAATGATCCACCTCCTCTTTTTTCAGTTCCATCCCATAATCAAGCGCCGAAGCTTTCGCCAGTGAAATTGCTATTTGCTCTTTCGCTTTTGCCTTGGCATCAACCGGCGAGTTTTTATACTCTTCCAGTAATCTTTCTATTATCAGTTCGGGAGATGATACATCCAAAACTCCCGGCGTGCCGTTTATAATAAAAGTATCTTTTCCAAATTCGCGAATATCAAATCCCAGCGAAAGCAAATCTTCTAAAATAGACTTTAACAATGCAGAATCAGCAGGATTCAACTCTAAGGTTTGAGGGAAAAGTTGCTGCTGGCTGGCCACCGAATCCGATTTTAACACGTCCATAAACTTCTCGAAAAGAATACGTTCGTGAGCCCGTTTCTGATCGATAACCATCAATCCCGATTTTACCGGCGTTAAAATATAACGCTGTTTCAGCTGAAGTACCTTCTTCCCGCTAAACTGCTCAAATGTTTGGTTGTAGAGATCTCCGTCGCTTTTATATGTTTCACGGTATTGCTCTTCGGGCCTGATCTTCAACTGTGCTCCAGAGTACAAATCTTCCCAGTTTTCAAGGTTCTTTTTCTCCCTGGGGGATGATGATGGAGAAGAATAACTCCCTCCTGATTGTTTTTCGGTATCAAAAGGATTATATCCCGGATTAATTTTTATCTCAGGAAAATAAATATCATCGCCACTTTTTTTAGGAATCGGTATTTCGATGCTTCCGCTTTGATCGAAATCGATGGAAGGAACCACGTTGTGTTTCCCCAGCGATTCGCGCACTGCAGCATGAATAATGGGCCAAATGTCCCTTTCGTTTTCAAATTTTATTTCGGTTTTAGTTGGATGAACATTAATATCAATTTCAGCAGGATCCAGCTCCAGAAACAAAAAATACGAGGGATAAGCTTCAGGAGGCAACAGCTGCTCGTAGGCCTGCATTATCGCCTTATAAAAATAAGGATGCCGCATATAACGGCCGTTCACAAAAAAGAACTGTTCTCCCAGCGTTTTTCTGGCATATTTGGGCTGCCCGATATAACCAAATATTTTCAGGATGCTGGTATCTTCATCCACATTTACCAGGCTCTGATTTAAAACTTTCCCGAATACATCCACAATTCGTTTACGGTAATTGGCAGGTGGCAAATCGTAAACTACCGATCCGTTATGTATAAGCGAAAACTTAATGTCAGGGTGCGGCAAAGCCACACGTTGTATCTCCCAGATAATATGTTTTAATTCTGTTGAATTGGCCTTTAAAAATTTACGACGTGCCGGCACATTATAAAACAAATTTTTAATCATAAAATTAGTGCCATTGTTACAGCCTGCCGGTTCCTGTGTTTTTACCTCCGACCCAACTATATGAATAAAAGTTCCGAGTTCATCATCAGCCTGTTTGGTGCGTAATTCAACATCGGCAATAGCTGCAATCGATGCAAGAGCTTCCCCTCTGAATCCCATTGTGCGGATACAAAATAAATCATTGGCAGTCCGAATTTTTGAGGTTGCATGTCTTTCGAAAGCCATCCGCGCATCGGTTGGCGACATACCACACCCATTGTCGCTAATCTGTACAAGGGTTTTACCTGCGTCCTTAATGTTTACAGTAATTTCAGTTGCCCCGGCATCGAGTGCATTCTCCACCAATTCTTTCACTACCGAAGCCGGACGTTGAATAACTTCTCCTGCAGCAATCTGGTTGGCTACTGCATCGGGCAATAATTGTATTATATCGCTCAAGATTTGACTTTTTGAAATTAGAATAAGTAATGATTAAGCAAAAAAGTCAGAATAGAAGAAAAGGTACAGCACCAGGGCAAGGATTAATATAATCCAAATTAAACGCCTGTTCTGCGAACGTCGCGCCGATTCAGAAGATCTTGCCCAGTTATCGCCTGAGCGAAACTGTCCTTTGATGTTTGGTCGATAAGGTCTTCCGTCATTCTTCTTCTCATCAAAAATGCCTAATTCTTCTTTAATCCTTCTTTCCCGTTCTTCCCGTTCTTCTTTTTCTGGATTCCAGAACCGTGGTGTTACACTAAACTTTTTTGTTCCCGGTGTATGAAAAAATCTGCCAATCATTATAATTCTATTATTCTACAAAGATAACCTTTATTCTGCAAAAACTGTTCCGCTACTGTTTTGTCATTTACAGTGACTTCTCTAAAATACGGAACAACTGTTTATCAGTTAATTCGACAGGATTCCCTTTCATACTGCTCGAAGCCTTTCCTTTCTCAACCAATACAGGAAAATCTTTCTCTGTCAAGCCAAATTCTGATAAAGAAGGAATATGTAATTCCGCAACCAGGTTCGATGCCCATAAAGCAGCATCAGCAGCCTGCGCTTTCCCTTTACCTGTAAGTATTTGTGCCAACTCATTAAACTTAGCAACATCCCTATTTTGTTCATGAAGAGCCTCGATATTTACCTCGATAACCGCCGACATTAGGCAGGCACAAACTGCACCATGCGGAATGGGAAACATCCCTCCCATGGGACCGGCAAACCCATGCACTGCCCCCAGTTTTACATTTGCCAGTGCCATTCCTCCCAGCATGCTGGCCATGGCCAAATCTTCGCGTGCCTGTTGATTATTTCCATCGTTATAGGCTTCTACCAGCGAACGGGAAACACGTTTTAATCCTTCGCGGCACAACATGTCGATAAACGGGTTTGCCTGATTCGACACAAAAGTTTCAAGCAGATGAGTTAAAGCATCCACACCGGTACTGGCAGTTAATGACGGCGACATGGTGTACGTTAAAACCGGATCGACAACAGCAACATCGGGGAACATTAAATTGCTTCGCAAACTTACCTTAACATTGTGTTCGGGCGATTTTATAACCGAATTTTTAGTAAGCTCTGCTCCGGTTCCTGCCGTAGTTGGGATAGCAATGCAGGGAAGCGGTGCTTTTTCCAGCGGTTTACCTTTGCCAATTACTTCCAGGTAATCCATCAGGTCGCCCTTGTTCGGAACCAGAGCGGCAATGGCTTTTGCACTGTCTATAACGCTGCCTCCGCCTAAACCAATAACCACATCGCAGGCTTTCTGGCGAGCGAATTCGATTCCGGTATTAATCATTAAGGTAGTTGGTTCAGATTCAATATTAAAAATGGAAACAAAAATTTCATCAGAGAATTGATGCATTAAAGTTTGCGCCCTTTCAGAGTTCTTGCCGGTCACCAGCAAAACATTTTTCCCCATCTGCGAAACCATTCCGGAAACCTTTTCCAACGAGTTATTACCAAAAATAATCTGCCCGGCTGTTGCGAATGAAAAGTCCATATTTCTTCAATTATTAAATTTCAAAATCCAAAAACAAACAAAACCCACACCTCAATAATTAAATTCCAACACATTATCATTTAATTTTTGGAATTGATAAATTTTAATCCCACCCTTTTTCATCAGGATGAACGTTAAAAAATTTAATCGCCGATCGCGGTTCTGCCATCATATCCGCAACTGTATCGCGCCATTTCTGATAATGTGAAGTTTCCTTGTGCCTGGCCGGATCATCTGCGGTCCGGTAAACTTCAACCAATATAAAACGAGTAGGGTCGTCTTGCTGCTGAACAAAATCGAAACGAGCGATTCCTTCTTCGTTAATACTGTTTTTTGCATTCTCGACAGTCGCTTCTTTGAAAGCTGCGACGCTGTCTTCTTTTACGTGAACAAAAACGTGAACGATGAACATAGCAGTAAATTTATGCTGGAAGTCGGAAGCACGAAGCGCGAATTAATCTTACGCAAATCGGACAAATTTCGAAATCCATGGTTATACTTTCTTACAAAATTGAAAAATATTTTCTTTCCATTCCAACCTTTTAGAAATATCTTCGTCTTAAGGTCAGACAATAAAATTCAAAAATTAAAGTAGTTGACAATTAAAACCATATTTAAAGAACTTAGTTGGAAGTACTATACAACCATAACGAAACAAGGCTGGTAAAACTTTGCAGAAAAGGAGATGTTAAAGCACAATTCAAACTGTATAAACTTTATGCAAAAGGAATGTATAATGTGGCCATGCGCATGACAAACAATCAACATTTGGCCGAAGATGTTCTGCAGGATGCGTTTATAAAAGCCTTTTCTGAAATAAACAAGTTACAAAACGACAAGGCTTTTGGAGGTTGGCTAAAACGAATTGTAATTAACAGATGTATTGATTTGACGCGAAAAGAAAAAATGCTTTTTGCTGATATGGAAAGGTTAACTCTTCAACACCACGATGTGGCAGAAGAGATTGACAGCGATTTTGAACCGGAAATAGTTCACAAATTTATTAAAAGACTACCCGATGGTGCCCGCGAAATTTTAGTTCTCAGGGCACTGGAAGGATACAAACATGCCGAAATAGGAGAAAAACTGGGAGTATCGGAATCGACAGCGAAAACTCAGTATTTCAGGGCAAAACAATTGTTAGTTAAAATGATACAAGATGAAACAGGAGTTGGAAAAATATTTGAAGGAGCAGCGGTTAAGGCTTGATGCAGAGGAACCGGAACACGATATTGTTTGGGAAGGCATCAGAAGCGGACTACAGGAGAAGAAAAAACAAAATTTGCCCCAATGGTTCTGGAAAGTGGCAGCGATTTTCATATTCATTGTTTCGGCCACCTACTTTGTGGTAACCGAAACATCAAAAAAACAGGTGGTCGTAGTTACCTTGTCCGATATTTCGGATGAACTGGGGAGCGAAGAAGCTTTGCTAAAACAGGCTGTAAATGCAAAATGGGAAGAGGTACAAAAAGAATTGCCTAATGACAACACCGATTTACAATTTTTACTGGATGAACTGAACAACCTCGATGAAATTTATGCAACCTATCAAAAAGACTTAAACAACACGATCGATAATGAGCCTGTAATACATGCCATGCTCGATTACTATGAGAAAAAAATAAAAGTATTAAACAGAATTCTATTGGAAATTGAAAAACAAAAATACCATGAAACAATTACACTTTAAATTATTCCTCACTACAGCCTTGTTAATAGGGGTTGTTTTTGCAGGCTTAGCTCAGAGCTATAGTTCAACCAAAACATTAAACAAATCGACAGCGGTTCCCAATGATGTAAGCATCAATTTATCGAACCATTCGGGTGATATTAAAATTAATACCACAAACGATAACTCGGTAAGTATTAAAACAGAAATAAACGTGACCGCCAGAAGCGAAGAAGACGCAAAGAAACTCATTAAAGCCATTGAAAATTTTGAATTTGAATTGAACGGGAACGTAATGGATATTGACACCCGTTTTTATAAAAGTATGAATTCGGTGAATGGCAGAACCACTGTAACTCTTGAAAATGGCGATAAAATAAAAATTAAGGAATTTGAAATTAAGCATGAAGTTAATATCCCAAAATCAGCGGAACTGAACCTCAAAAACAAATACAGTTCAGTCATTCTTGGAGAATTAGAAACCGGAGCGAATTTAAATTTATACAGCAGCAAATTACGGGCTGAAGGATTTCAGGCGTCATTAGTACTCGAAACCAAATATTCCAAACTCCAGGTAGAGAAACTTGAAGATGCCACTTTCCGGTTTTACGACAGCGATATTGTATTTAAAACAGCCGGAAAACTTGACATCAACAGTAAATATTCAAAATTCGAAGGTAACAAAACAGGCGATCTCAAAATAAACTCATACGACGACAAAATTTTAATAAACGAATTCGGCAATCTTAAAATGGAAGCCAAGTATTCCGATTTAGTTTCAGAAGCAGTTTTAGACAATATCGATCTAAACTTATACGATTGCAATCTGAAAATAAACTCCGCGAAAACAGCAACTTACAACGGGAAATACTCCGATCTCAAACTAGGTAATGTTAAAAACCTTACGATACCAAGTTCATACGATAACGATATTTACCTCAATAAAACAGTCAACATAAATATTACCGAAAGCAAGTATAGCAAATACATAATTGCAGCAAACAGCAAACTGGAAATTAACAGCTACGACGATGACATTATTATTGATGAACTGAACTCTGATTTTGAAGGAATTTCGTTCGATGGTAAATACGGGAAACTTAAAATTGATGCCGGTTCGGTTCCTTACAAAGTTGATGTACAAATGAAATATGGCAAAGTCAACCTTCCTGAATCAGTTCCAATTACCAAACACATTGAAAAAAGCAGCGAACTGGAAATGTTGGGAGGGTCCAATGGTGGAACCATAAAAATCAGGGGATACGATAATACAGTTACTGTTGAGTAAAAGAATATATTAAAATAAAAAATTCCATCTGCAACAACTACAGATGGAATTTTTATTTTCACTTCTCCGGTCTTCCGACTTCCAGCCTTCCCCTACTTCTGCCTGAAATAAACCTGAATAGGAACACCGGTAAAATTAAAGTTATCGCGAATCTGATTTTCGATATATCTTTTATATGGTTCCCTGATGTATTGAGGCAAATTGGCAAACAATGCAAAAGCCGGTGTTGGCGATGGCAACTGTGTACAATATTTGATTTTTATGTATTTACCTTTTACAGATGGAGGCCCGTAATTTTCGATAGCCTCAAGCAGCACTTCGTTCAATTCTGAAGTTTTAATACGCTGTTTACGATTTTCGTAAACTTCCATGGCTGTTTCCAGAGCCTTATGAACACGTTGTTTGGTTAGCGCTGAAATAAAAATAATCGGGACATCGGTAAAAGGCGCCATTCGATTCTGAATTTCCTCGGTCATTTTTTTGGTCGTCATGGTATCCTTGTTAATTAAGTCCCACTTGTTTACCAGAATAACAACACCTTTTTTGTTTTTGATAATCAGGTTCAGGATGTTCATGTCCTGCGCCTCAACTCCACGTGTAGCATCGATGAGCAACAAACAAACATCCGAATTTTCAATGGTACGCACCGATCGTAGAACTGAATAGAATTCCAGGTCTTCACTCACCTTCCCTTTTTTACGCAACCCCGCAGTATCAACAATCATAAAATCGTGACCAAATTTATTGTAGCGGGTATGAATGGAATCGCGAGTAGTGCCGGCAACGTCGGTAACAATGTTTCGATCTTCACCAATCAGAGCATTTATAAAAGATGATTTACCCACGTTTGGGCGTCCTACTACCGAAATATAAGGTAGTTCATGCTCTTCTTCCAACGGATTTTTATTGGGAAATTTATCTATCACAGCATCCAGCATATCACCGGTTCCACTTCCGGTCATCGACGAAATGCAATAAATTTCACCCAAACCTAATCCATAAAACTCCTGGGCATCCATAATCCGGGCATTGTTATCCACCTTGTTTACTACCAGCACAATCTCCTTTTTGCTGCGACGTAAAATATTGGCAATGGCGTCGTCGAGGTCAGTAATTCCTGCTTCCACATCAACCAAAAACATTATTACATCTGCCTCATCAATGGCCAAATGCACTTGTTTATTGATCTCTGCTTCAAAAACATCTTCCGAATTAACAACATAACCTCCGGTGTCGATTACTGAAAACTCAACACCGGTCCATTCGCCTTTTCCATAATTCCGGTCGCGTGTTACGCCGGCTGTTTCGTCAACAATGGCTTTACGCTGTTCAATCAATCGGTTAAACAGGGTTGATTTCCCGACATTGGGTCGTCCTACTATTGCTACTATTCTGCTGCTCATCTTTTTTTCAATTTTTGTTAAGGGCTGAAGCCCATCTTTTCGAAACTTTCAATTCCCCCGACTTAAAAGTCGGGGTTAATCATGTCTCATTCTAAAGTCTGTTTTTAACTTCCAACTCGAGTATTCTGACTTTAAAATTTATCGTATCCGAACTGTTTTAGTGAGTTATCTTTTTCGCGCCAGTCTTTGGCTACTTTTACGAATAATTCCATGAATATTTTCTTGTCGAAAAATTCTTCAGCGTCTTTTCTGGCTTCGGTTCCAACACGCTTTATCATTTTACCCTGGTGCCCGATAATAATTCCTTTCTGGCTTTCGCGCGATACATAAATCACCGAACGGATATTGATTATTTTTTCCTCTTCTTTAAACTCTTCAACTTCAACCTCTACTGAATACGGAATCTCTTTCTGATAATGGAGCAAAATTTTCTCCCGTATAATTTCCTGCACAAAGAAACGTTCGTTACGGTCGGTCAGTTCATCTTTGGGGAAAAATGCGGGCCCTTCGGGTAACAATTCCAAAATGCGGTCGAAAATTGGCGAGATATTAAATTTTTCGAGGGCTGAAATTGGAAATACATCTGCTCCGGGAAAAGTGTTTCTCCAGTGTTCGTATAATTTTACAACATCTTCCTGGTTCGACAAATCGATTTTATTTAGCAAAACAATTACCGGCATATTCGACTTTCGAACTTTCTCGATATACTCCGGATTTTTGTCGACCTTTTCTTTGACATCGGTAACAAATAAAATTACGTCGGCATCGATCAACGCCGAATCCACAAACTTCATCATCGATTCCTGAAGTTTGTAACTGGGTTTTAAAATACCGGGAGTATCGGAATAAACAATCTGGAAATCGTCGCCGCTTACAATGCCTTTAATACGGTGACGGGTGGTTTGCATCTTTTGGGTGATGATAGACAATTTTTCGCCTACCAGTGCATTCATTATTGTTGACTTCCCCACATTCGGATTGCCAACAATATTCACAAATCCTGCTTTATGTGCCATTATTTCAATTTTAGGTGCTCCTTCTCCTGTAAAAGACAGGAGAATTCTATATCAATTTACAAAAATCGGCACAAAGATAAACGAATTAACGAAACGGAAGCTTTCCATATATAATATTTTGATTTTCAGTTGATGACCTTAACAATCGCCACTAATCACACTATGCCCTCTCTTTGAAAAACCATTCATTTTTATTATATTAAAGGGTTTTGACAGCTCATCTAAAATAATACGCCATGGATTCAATTGCATTTTGGGATAAAGTTGGAATATCGGTTCGCGCCCGTAAAATACTTCAAAAATTACTATCTGAGAATCCGGTACTTGAGAAGATCATCCGAAATTCTGAAAATGTGGTTGAGATTCACGCTGCATTGCGAAACTGGGTTTTGCCCATCTTAAAACGTAATCCGGCAGCTATCGGTTATTATAAAAGCAATTCGCAAACGCCTGATCTGGCTTCAAAATTAAGTTGGCAGGATTTGGCTGCTATCCGGATACTGGACTACATTGATCACGCAGGCGAAGAATTTCCAGATCAGAATATTGGGGGACAGCTGGCAAAAACAAATCCGTTTAAATTAATCTGGCTGGCCACAAACAAAGGAACAGGGGGAGCAAAAGCGGCATTTTTTAAAGATATGCTTCATCTTTTCAGGCAATTAAACGGAACCCACCCACACGTTCATCCAAACAAAAACAAAGTAAAAAATTGGATGAAAAAATATCCCTCGGGACTGGATCCAAAGGTTGAAGAATTAAGGAAAGCCAATAAAAAAAGAATTATTGACATTTTGATTGAAAAAATTGATGCTGGAGAGATAGCAAGTCAAAAATATTATTTTCCCCCGGGATTAAACTTAAAACAAAAAGAAAAATTGATGTCGCAGTGGTGGCAGGAAAGTAATTTTCATTTACGCTTTGCCATTCGTTCGCCGGAGCTTTTAAACGAAATGCTCGACTATACACTTACCGACGAAACCATGAAAATTCTAAAAAAAGCACGGAGAAAAGGTATTCCTTTCTTTGTGAATCCTTATTACCTTTCGCTTTTAAATTCATACATCCCTGATTATGTAGTTGGAGCCGATATGGCAATTCGTTGTTATATTATTTACAGCAAACAGTTGGTTGAAGAATTTGGAAATATCGTTGCCTGGGAGAAAGAAGACAAGGTAAAACCGGGGAAACCCAACGCCGCAGGCTGGATTCTTCCCTCACACAATATGCACCGACGTTACCCCGAAGTGGCCATTTTTATACCCGACACCGTTGGGCGTGCCTGTGGAGGACTTTGTGCAAGCTGCCAGCGCATGTATGATTTTCAAAGCGGGCGATACAACTTCAACCTCGAAAAACTAAAGCCGGAAAAGTCGTGGAATGAAAAACTTCCAGAATTACTGAAATACTTTAAAGACGACGCCCAGCTTCGCGATATATTAATTACCGGAGGAGATGCACTAATGAGCAGTAACCGGAGCCTGAAAACAATTCTTGACGAAGTGTACAAAATGGCAATGGCCAAAATTGAAGATAATAAATCGCGTGCTGACGGGAAGAAATATGCAGAAATGTTGCGGATCAGAATCGGAACCCGTCTACCGGCATATTTGCCACAACGAATAACACCTGAACTCGGAAAAATTATGTCAGATTTTAAAAAGAAGGCACAAACAGCCGGTATAAAACAATTTGTAATCCAAACTCACTTCCAGTCGCCCATGGAGATTACGACAGAATCTAAACGAGCTGTTCAGTTGCTCCTCGATTCGGGATGGGCTGTTACCAACCAGGAAGTATTTACAGCCGCAGTATCAAGACGCGGACACAGCTCTAAACTCAGAAAGGTTTTGAACGAAATTGGAGTGCTATCCTATTACACTTTCACGGTGAAAGGTTTTAACGAAAATAAAAATAGTTTTACCCCAAACTGCAGGCTAATGCAAGAGCGAATGGAAGAAAAAATATTCGGCACAATACCCGAAAAAGATATGGATTTTGCCCAGAGTCTCTTACTTCACCCCGATAAGATTGTTGAAAACATAAAAACTCTACATAACGATACCAGGCTCCCATTTTTATCAACCGACCGGAGTATTTTAAACCTTCCGGGAGTTGGCAAAAGTATGACCTTCAGAACCATCGGTATCACTCGTTACGGGAGACGAATTCTGGAATTCGACCATGACCCTACCCGCGCACACAGCCCAATAATTCATAAAATGGGAAAAGTGATAGTCATCGAATCAAAATCGATGTCAGAATACATGGCGCAACTGGAAGAAATGGGTGAAAATCCGAAAGACTATACCGAGGCTTATGGATATTCAGTTGGGCAGACTGAACCCCGTATGCCCATGTACGAATACCCCGAATACGACTATACGGTTACCAAAGAAATTACAAATCTGGAAATCTGATTTAAAGATTTTCTTTAATGTATTTCATTACATTTATAAACGAATCGCAATACAGATCTTTCTGATTTTCTTTTACGTATGTTAAGAGTTTTCTGTGCACATCGGCATCAGTATTCAAATAACCGCCGCCTACACTGTGAAACATAAATACGACAATAGTACCCTTTTCTTTAGCCTCTTCAATTTGCTCAATCAGATCATCAATCTCAGGATCAATTGACGGATAGCTGGGTGTCTTAAAAGTTGGATAACCGTCCATGTTCTCAGGAATAGTTCCATCGCAGCGGGCAGCCACAAACATTTCATTTATTTTATCAGTAAAATCAACTCCCCCGGCAACATAATTACTACATGTGTAGGCAAAGGTTCGTTCAGTTTTTCCATCCAGTGCTTTTAGCAAGGTATTGGCCGTCTTTAGTTCTGTTACAATCTGATCGACATTGTAATTATTCAAATCATATTCAGGCTTCACCTTATCCTCTTTCCCGGTTCCGTCGCAGGGATGAAACAGCGTGTGGTTTCCCAACTCGTGTCCTCGCTTGGCAATTGAACGCCATTCTTCGGTGCGATTATATAAACTTGGAGAGTTACCGTTGCAAAAAAATGTTCCTTTTAGTCCAAACTTATCCAATTGTGGAACGGCCACATCAAGGTGGCAATCCAAACCATCATCGTAAGTAAAAACTACCGCTGCTTTTGCTCCACGAGGCCACTTGAACTGAGCTTTGGAACTTATCGATATTCCTGATACTAAAATCAGAATTATAAAGAAAGCACGTATCATAACTCCAAATCCTGAATTAACTCAGCACTTAATGTGCCGGTACCGATTTCACGTACTTCGCCGGTCATTCTGATTTCCCAGTCTTCGTCGATTTCTATAGCCAGACTTCCACCGGGCATTTTAATAGTGAGTTTTCTATCGGCCAATCCTCTTTTTACAACCGTTGAAGCCACAGCGCATGATGAACTTCCTGAAGCCAGAGTCCAGCCTGCACCACGCTCCCAAATCATAATCTCCACTTCGGTCCGTGAAATTACTTTAGCAAACTGTACATTAATTCGCCGGGGAAACATAGGATGGTTTTCAATGTCCGATCCATAGGTTTTCACTTCAGCTTCATCCAATTCATCCACCAAAATCACACAGTGAGGATTTCCAACAGAAACACAATTAATCTGGAAAGTTTGATCGTGTAGGGGCAGAGATTCATCAATACATTCCGACTTTTCAACATTTACAGGAACTTTTTCTGCCTCAAAAACAGCCTTGCCCATATCAACCTTAATCATGTAAGCCTTGTTATTTTTTTCCTCTACTATTTCGGCCCGAACTAATCCTCCCGGTGTTTCAATACTGAAACTTTTTTCAGATGTGAAACCATGATCGTACAAATACTTGGCAAAAATCCTCAGTCCATTTCCACTTTTTTCGGCCTCCGATCCATCAGGATTTAAGATACGTAATCCAAAATCGGCCATATCGCTGGGCACTTTTAATAAAATACCATCAGAACCAATCCCAAAATGGACATCGCAAATTCGTATGATGGCTTTTTCTGATAATTCAAAAGTTATTTCTTCCTGGTTCATTACGATATAATCGTTACCAAGTCCGTGTGATTTTACAAAGAAGTTTTGCATAAGAAAGTAGTGATATTTATAACTAACAAATGTAATAACTGTTTTGTAGCAATCAATGACTTTTAACTTCAATCTGCTTAATTATAATATATTGAATATCTCCGCACTTCCTTTCCAGCTCCCACTCAACATATACTTGAATAGGAAATTCGGCAGTCATTAAATTTAAATTGCACAAAGATGGAAGTTGGTCAAAATTGTAGGTTGAATCATCTATTTCAATAAAATAGCCTCCACAACAGATACAATCTCTGGGATCAGGACCAGTTATAACTGCCTCAGTTAAAGTATCTGATTCATTCTCCTTGCATTGAACAATTGCAATTGCCAGGACAAAAATCAGAATATAAACAAATCTATTCGATCGAGACATAGTATTCTTTTAATCTTATATTTAGACGTAATATGAAATCATAAAGTTGCTTTAACCATATCTGATAAAATTTAGTATAAATAAACCTGGATAGAAAGTTATAACCATGTCTGCAAATTTAATTTGCCAACTTATATTTCTCATTAAATAAATCTAAATAAGATTAAAGCTATTATCATTCAAAAAAGTTAGCCACGGTTTATTTTTTATCTTTACACTCCAAATTCAGAAATCATTATAAAATAGACAGATATGGCACTAATTAATGAAAATTATCTAAAACTTCAAGCCGGATATCTTTTCCCGGAAATTGGGCGCAGAGTAAACGAATTTATCGAAGCGAATCCCGACAAGAAGGTAATAAAAATGGGTATTGGCGACGTAACCCAACCATTGGTACCCAGCGTCGTAAAAGCATTCCACGAAGGTGTGGAAGAAATGGCCAAGGGCGAAACATTTAAAGGTTATGGTCCGGAACAAGGTTATGCATTTTTGCGTGAAGCCATTGCAAAAAACTCTTACCAGAGCAGAGGAATGGATATTTCGGCAGATGATATTTTTATTTCTGACGGTTCGAAATGCGATACCGGAAATATCCAGGAAATTTTTGGAAACAATAACAAAATTGCCATCTGCGACCCGGTTTACCCGGTTTATGCCGACACTACCGTAATGGCAGGCAAAACAGGCGTTTGCCAGTCGAATGGCTATTACGACGGAATTATTTACATGCCTTGCACTAAAGACAATGGTTTTATTCCTGAACTTCCGACAGAAACACCCGATCTGATCTTCCTTTGTTACCCGAATAACCCAACCGGAACGGTTGCATCGAAAGAAGAATTAAAAAAATGGGTGGATTATGCTATTGCCAACAAGAGCATTATTTTATACGATGCCGCTTACGAAGCATTTATACAGAGCGATGATATTCCTCGTTCGATATACGAAATAGAAGGAGCAAAACAAGTTGCTATTGAATTCCGCAGTTTCTCGAAAACAGCAGGATTTACCGGAACACGTTGTGCATACACGGTTGTTCCTCAGGAGCTGGTTGCCTATGATGCAGAAGGGAAAGCACACGCGGTAAAACCATTGTGGAACCGTCGCCAGTCGACCAAGTTTAACGGTGTTTCGTACCCGGTGCAAAAAGCTGCTGCATCTATTTACACCGAAGAAGGTAAAAAAGAAGTGAGCGATGTGATTGCCTATTATATGGAGAATGCAAGCATTATGAAGGAGAGTTTGAAGGAAGCCGGGTACGAAGTATTTGGTGGTGAACACGCTCCATACATTTGGGTGAAAACCAAAAATGGTATGAAATCATGGGATTTCTTCGATAAGGTATTGAATGAAGCAAATGTTGTCGGAACTCCGGGTTCAGGCTTCGGACCTGCCGGTGAAGGTTACTTCCGTTTCTCCGCTTTTGCCGACAGGGAAAATGTTATGGAGGCGATGGAACGAATTAAGAACTTATCATAAAGACCAGATAAAAAGAATCCGGGCTGATTTTCAGTCCGGATTTTTTATGTTTTCAAAAATATCCTCTATCTAAATTTCCAAAACGCCTGGTCTATTTCGATTTTCTTCCCGGATAAACCTTAAGCGCTTCTTCCAGAATTTTCAAACAAACGGCTAAATCCTGTTTTTTCAGTACGTAAGCAATCCGCACCTCATCCTGTCCTTTGTCTGATCCAGTATAAAAACCCGAAGCAGGTGCCAAAAACAGAGTCTGGCCTTCGTATTGATAATCAGAAAGCAACCATGCACAAAATTTATCGGCATTGTCAACCGGAAGACGGGCAACGGTATAAAAAGCACCCATCGGAATTGGAGAGTACACTCCATCGATCCGATTTAAACCATCAATTAAAAATTTACGGCGCTGTACATATTCGTTGTAATTATTAAGCATGTATTCCGGATCGGCATCCAACGAAGCTTCAGCAGCAATTTGCCCGATAAGTGGTGGGCTCAAACGTGCCTGACAAAACTTCATTACATTCTTTTTCACCTCCTTATTTTTGGTGATCAAAGCACCAATCCGAAGTCCACATTCGCTGTATCGTTTTGATACTGAATCAACCAGAACCACATTTTGCTCAATACCCTTAAGATGGAAAGCAGAAATATACGGTGCACCGGTGTAACAGAATTCACGATATACTTCATCAGAAAAAAGATACAGGTCGTACTTTTTCACCAAATCCCGAATAGCGTTCATCTCCTGCTGTGTATACAGGTAACCGGTCGGATTATTAGGATTACAAATCATAATCCCCTTGGTTTTCGGGGTGATCAGTTTCTCGAATTCTTCAATAGGAGGCAATACAAAACCTTCCTCAATATTACCAGCTATCGATTTAATTTTCGCTCCGGCCACAATAGCAAATGCCTCATAGTTGGCGTAAGCCGGCTCGGGAACAATAATCTCATCGCCCGGATCGAGGCAACTCATAAAAGCAAATGTTACTGCCTCGCTACCGCCCGATGTAACAATAATGTCGTCGGCAGTTACGTCGATATCAAATTTATGGTAGTACTTCGCCAGTTTCTGACGAAATGAAAGAATCCCTTCGCTGGGTGTATACTCTAGAATTTCCCGATCGATAGATCTGATTGCCGCCAGTGCTTCGGGAGGTGTGGGTAAATCGGGCTGCCCGATATTCAAATGATACACTTTTATCCCTTTCTCCTTAGCTTCATGTGCTAGAGGAGCCAGTTTCCTGATTGGCGAATCAGGCATAATCCGTCCACGGTCTGATACTGTCGGCATGTTATATAATATAAATTTAAAGTTGCCAAATATACTGCTATCAAATTGAAATTAATAACATTAATTTTTTTTCATTCTAAAATTTCATAAAAACATTAGATTACAATTCGATTGCGCCCACTAAAAAACTGGTAACTAGGCCCACAAATAAGTCAATATGTTAATTTTTATCATGGTTTCGTCACTTCGGGAAGTCTATTTTTGACCTGAATAAATTAAACTAAATTTTATAGCAATGATAATAGGAGTTCCTAAGGAAATAAAAAACAATGAGAACCGCATCGCCCTTACTCCGGCAGGTGCAGCTGAGTTAGTTAAACGAGGACACGAAGTTTATGTTCAGGCAGGCGGAGGAATGGGAAGTGGTTTCCCTGATGAAGATTATGAAGCAGCAGGAGCAAAAATGCTTCCTACAATTGAAGAAGTTTATGCCATTGCCGAAATGATCATCAAAGTAAAAGAACCGATTGAATCGGAATACAAACTGATTAAAAAAGGTCAAATTTTATACACATACTTCCACTTTGCATCGGGTGAAGCATTAACACATGCCATGATTGAAAACGGATCAATCTGCTTGGCCTACGAAACCGTAGAATTACCAGACCGTTCGCTTCCGTTATTGGTACCGATGAGTGAAGTAGCCGGACGCATGTCAATTCAGGAAGGAGCAAAATACCTTGAAAAAACATTCGGAGGATATGGCGTATTACTCGGTGGAGTTGCGGGAGTTCTTCCTGCAAAGGTTTTAATTATTGGTGGCGGTATTGTTGGTACCGAAGCAGCAAAAATGGCTGCCGGATTGGGTGCCGATGTTACCATTATGGACATTTCGTTAAAACGCCTGCGTTACCTCGACGATATTATGCCTGCGAATGTTAAAACCATGATGAGTAACGAATTTAACATCCGTGAAATGGTTAAAACTCATGATGTAATTATTGGAGCTGTTCTGATTCCCGGAGCAAAAGCACCACACCTGGTAACCAAAGATATGTTGAAAACAATGAAACCGGGAACTGTAATGGTTGACGTTGCTGTTGACCAGGGTGGATGTTTCGAAACCACAAAAGCTACTACTCATGCCGAACCAACTTTTGTAATTGACGATGTTCTGCATTATTGTGTAGCCAACATGCCCGGAGCAGTTCCTCGCACATCAACTATTGCATTAACAAACGCTACACTTCCATACGCCATTCAGATTGCTGAAAAAGGATGGAAACAAGCCTGCATCGACAACGAACCTTTGCGTAAAGGATTAAACGTTGTTGACGGGAAAGTGGTGTACAAAGGGGTTGCCGAAGCTTTCGACTTACCTTTTGTTGAAGTAGACACTGTACTATAAAAATCAATAACCATTATTTTTTAAGCCTTCTCCTTTGGGAGAGGGCTTTTTTTATTCTGCCCAATCAAGGCTAGTAGGCTGACTTTTTAAAAATTCGATAATAATTCAATTTGTATTAGGCAGAAATACAAACAGACAAAAGGCTTAAAAGTGATTCTCAAATAAATTGCATATTTTTATTGAATCGATTTCTCGGTTAAAATGAGCAAGGTCAAACAAAAACTCTACGACATAATCTTTGAAGCCGACACTCCGGCAGGAAAACTTTTTGATGTGGTACTCCTCATTGTTATTTTGCTGAGTGTTGCCCTGGTAATGCTTGAAAGTGTTCCTGGAATAAGGCAAGACTATCATCAGGTGCTACGCATTCTGGAATGGGGAATTACGGTTATTTTTACCATCGAATATATTTTACGTGTGGCCATCATTAAAAAGCCTTTTCAATATATCTTTAGTTTTTATGGCATCATCGATTTTCTGTCTGTAATTCCAACCTACATTGGATTGGTTATTGTTGGATCGCACAGTCTCGTTGTTATCCGGATTCTCCGTCTCCTGCGTGTTTTCAGAATTCTAAAACTTACACGCTACACACAGGCAGGACGCACCCTGGCCCGAGCCATTTGGAACAGCCGCGAAAAAATCAGCGTTTTTATATTCTTTGTTATTATGCTTGTCATTATAATCGGCACAATTATGTATTTGGTTGAAGGGCCCGAGCATGGATTTACGAGTATTCCAAAAGGAATTTACTGGGCAATTGTTACCCTAACCACTGTTGGTTATGGCGACATCAGCCCAGAAACGTCATTGGGTCAATTTCTGGCCAGTATTGTTATGATTATGGGTTATGCCATTATTGCTGTTCCCACCGGAATAGTAACTGCCGAAATAATCAACCCAACATTAAATAAAAACACGCAGGTTTGCCCCGAATGCCTTTACCCAACCCACGACGACGATGCTATATTTTGCAAAAAGTGTGGAGCTAAAATCAACCCTGTTTCCGAAGATCAACCCAAATAACAAGCTAAACATCTTATTGTAACTAAACTTTTTCTACCTCTTAAATTGCGGGGACAGCACGAACTCCGGGAAACACGTTAACAATCTTTGAACAATTGTGAATATTAACTGTATCAATCCTGAAACATATTTTTTTTGAAAGGTTACTTTTGTGCGTATAAAATAGAAGGAAATGAGGCAGTATTTAGATTTGTTGGAGACCATTCTGGAGAAAGGAACTGAAAAAGGAGATCGGACCGGAACCGGAACCATCAGCCGTTTCGGGCACCAGATGCGTTTTGATTTGAGTGAAGGATTTCCGGTAGTTACAACAAAAAAACTGCATCTGAAATCCATCATTCACGAGTTGCTCTGGTTTTTAGCCGGCGATACCAATCTTAGATACCTTGCCCAGAATAATGTTCATATTTGGGACGACTGGCCATACCGCCGCTACGAAAAAAACCCTGAATTTCAGGGAGAGACCATCCGAGAGTTTTCTCAAAAAGTAGCCGAAGACGAAAAATTTGCAGCAACCTGGGGAGAACTTGGCCCGGTTTACGGTAAACAGTGGCGCGATTTTTCGGGCATCGACCAGATACAGTGGGTGGTTAACGAAATCAAGTACCTGAAGGAAAATAAAGAAAGCCCTAACGGAAGGCGACTCATCGTTTCAGCCTGGAACCCTCCCGAAGTAGAAGAAATGGCCATTGCCGGACTTCCGCCGTGCCATACGCTTTTTCAGTTTTATGTGATAGACGGCAAATTGTCGTGCCAGCTCTACCAACGCAGTGCCGATGTGTTTCTGGGAGTACCTTTTAACATTGCGTCGTATGCATTATTAACAATGATGATGGCACAAGTAACCGGACTGGAAGCAGGCGATTTTGTGCACAGTTTCGGCGATGTGCATATTTATTCAAACCACATTGAACAGGTAAAACTGCAACTCACACGCGAACCTTATCCGCTTCCAACAATGAAAATCAATCCGGAGGTAAAAAATATTTTTGATTTTAAATACGAAGATTTTGAATTAGTGGGCTACCAGGCTCACCCGCATATTAAAGGAATAGTTGCCGTTTAACACTCCAATAAAGAAGCCAGGAATATTATGATCCATAAAAACATTTCTATTATAGTTGCCATTGCTGAGAATTTTGCCATTGGTAAAAACAACGATTTACTGTTTCACCTTCCGAACGATTTGAAACGTTTTAAACAAATCACCTCGGGACATACCATCATTATGGGAAGAAACACCTTGCTTTCTTTACCCAAATGGCCACTCCCCAATCGCCGCCACATTGTTATTACCGACAAACAGGATGATGTATTTCCGGGCTGCGAAACCGTTTTTTCCATCGACGAAGCTATTGAAAAAGTGAAGGCCGAAGACGAATCATTCATCATTGGCGGCGGAATGATATACAAACAATTTTTCCCTGTAGCCGGAAAACTATACCTCACTCTGGTTCACAAACCGTTTGACGCAGACACCTTCTTCCCTGAAATAAATTATTCGGAATGGGAAGAGGTTGATCGTGAAGATTTTTACGATGAAAAAAACAATTTTGAATATTCTTACCTGGATTTAAAACGCAAAGAATAATTATCTGCTTAAATCAAAAGGTGCGATTAAACACTTAGCAGGAATGAGTCGACAATGACAATTTACTAATGCAAAGAAAAACGCCATCCAAACAGGATGACGTTATTCCCTCCTTCTAAAAAATCCCAAATTATGTAAAAATAATTTGTGTTCCATCTCCTCCCGACATAGCGTATAAATCGCCCACCGTGATTATTGCTTTTACATGATCGGACAGATCATCCATAGTTAGTTTAAACATATCAGCGGCCATTTTACATGCGTAAATTTCACCACCTCCGGCCGTTATCATATCCAAAAATTCATCAACGGGCGGAACATCAAGTGCGTCCATTTGCTTTTTCATCATTGCCGACACACCCGCTTCAACACCCGGAATTACTCCAAGAAGAGTTGGAAACGGAAGTCCGCCCGGCATTCTCATTCCGGGATTTCCAACCACGCCGGTGTGCAACTTATTCATTTGTTTTTTAGTAATGGCATCGAGCCCAAAGAAGGTAAAAAACAATTTCGCTTCAATGCCTTCCATAACCGCACCATTTGCCATAATCAGACCTGCATACACATCTTCAATATTGGCCTTTGCCACTATAATCATTACCTTTTTTAAAGGCGTTTCTTTCGATTCTGCCATGATATTCAGTTTTATGGTTTATACACAACTTGCCGGTTTGGGAATTCCTGCGTATTTCGATGATAATTTTAGCGGACCGCCCGGGAAAAGCTGGTATAATCCTTTGATATCGGTAATTCCCGATTTCCCCACTTTACGGATAGTCAGTGACTCTCCCGCTGCCTGTTTTTCTCTCAGATAATCCAACACTTCGTAGTGTTTATCGGTAAGTTCAATTCCGTCTTCCTTTGCCATTTCGGCGGCAAGGTCTTTGTTCCAATCGTCACGGTTTAACAAATACCCTTCTGCGTTTACCTCAACGCTTTTCCCTGCATAAGTTTTTTCTGCCATAATTTTATTTTTAATCTGTTTATGAATTTGAATTTGTTTACGATGCCATGTTCTTCATAAAAGTTACAAAGAATCCAAGGGCACGTTTCATCTCTGGTTTGCTCATCTCGCGCATCACTTTAAATACCGAATACTCAGGTATATTTTCGGTTTCGATGCTTCGGTATACCTTTATTCCATTGTTCAGAGCTTTCATCATTTCAGGCTGGGTTGCCGAACGAACGGTTTCCACAATGCTCACGATATTGTTTGCCAGCTCGCGAACATCTTCCGGTTTGTAATGCACAATAATATTGTCGATAATCTGCCCTGCTTCTTTAAAGAATTCGAAATATCCTTTCTCATCGAATTCGTGCAGTTTTTTACTGAAGTCGATTACCACCTCATTAAATATCGGTGAGGCGTCTTTTACGAAATCATTCATACTTTCAAAGATTTCGAGGAACTTGTTCATGTTATCGATGTTACGCAATACACGAAGCATCAATCCTTTTACATCGTCCAGATCGAGGTGCACCATTCTGTTATCCAGCTCCTCCACCGCAGTGTCGTACATGTCTTTCCCTACAATGGAAAGATCGGAGAATAAATCTTCCAGTTCGTTGGTTTTTAATCGTTGCTGATTTACATATTCCAGCAACAAATCAACCTTCTGATTTAACTCGCTTATTTGTATTTGTAATGATTTTTCTTCCATTTCAGGCTCCTTTCGCTTAACTCACCTTCTTTTTTCCGGCCATGGTCATCAAAGGTTCAACAGGCAGCTCCTTCCCTTTTAAAAGAATATGCCAGTAAATCCAGCGGAACATTACCTTGCCATAGTGATTGATTTTGGTATTCTCCAGCAAACCAAACGGCCCGAGTCCAGGAAGAGGGAAAGTTCCAGGAAGTGGTTCAGTGTCGTAATTAAAATCGATTAAGGCACCTTTTCCGTAACCGGTTTCGATGTAACAGTTGGCATGCCCGTCGAATTTGGCATGAATGGGCCGGCCTTCGATGGCACTCATTAAATTTTCGAATAATATCTCGGCTGCGAAATGAGCCACCGATCCGGCTTTCGAAGTTGGAATATTTGCAGCATCGCCCAACACAAAAATATTCTCATGATTTTGTGATTGCAGGGTGTGTTTGTCAGTCGGCACAAAATTCATGTCGTCGCCCAAACCACTACGTTCTATCATTTCGTCTCCCATGTTTACCGGAACCACGGTGAGTACATCGAAATCAACCTCTTTCTCGTCGTACGAAATCAGTTTCTTCTGATCGTTATCAACCCTCTCGATATAAAAATCCGGAATTACCTTGATATTCTTATCGGCCAGCAATTCCGACAGCATTTTGGTAGCCACAGGTTTTGTAAATGCTCCCGGCATTGGTGTAACATAAGTAATATCCACCTTCTCTCGCAAACCAATTTGAGTAAAATAAGCGTCGGCCAAAAAAACAAATTCAAGCGGAGCCACCGGACACTTGTAAGGAAGCTCGGTGATTGCCATTACCAACTTTCCCCCTTCCCAGCTTTTGAAAAACTTCTGCAAGGCAACTGCTCCGTCGATGGTATAAAAATCAAAAATCTCTTTATACCAAAGTTTGTCCTTTAATCCGGGAGTTTCCTCCGGGAAAGTTTTTGTTCCGGTGGCGATAATCAGGAAGTCGTAATTCAATACTTTCCCTCCCTCTAGCATCACTTTATTTGATTCTGCATCAATCCGGTCGATTGCCGAATAAATCATATTCACTCCAGCCGGAATAAAATCAGACTTTGGCTTAATTACATCCTGTTTATTATAAATTCCGAAAGGTATAAAAAGAAAACCAGGCTGATAATAATGCGTCTTAAACTGATCAACAATTGTGATATCCCAATCCTCCCTGTCGAGAGAATTCCTTAATTTATTTGCCATCATTGTGCCGGCAGTACCCGCACCTAATATTACAAGTTTCTTCATCTCTTTAGTTCTATTGATTTAAATCACTTTAAATTTACGGAGAGTGAAGATTCGTGATTTTAAGGGCTTTATGATAATTATCACAGTGTAATAAATATCATAAGAATTTGTTAAATTGCAGTACCAACGCTTTTAAATAATTAAAACACGATGGGAGCAACAAAATGTAGTTGTGAAAATTGTCAGTTAAAGAGCCTGTTCTTTTCGAATGTGGAAGCAAGCGAAATGAACAATATTTGTGATATTAAAATTGAAAAACAATTTCAAAAGGGAGAGGCAATAATTTGCGAAGGCGAACTCATTAAAGAATTTTTGTACATGAAAGAAGGGCTTGTTAAACTATCAAAGTCCGATATCACGGGCAAAGATCAGATTATAAGTTTTTCGAAGCCTTTTGATTTTGTGAGCCTGCTATCGGTTTTCTCTTCGAAAAATTATAAATATTCCGTTACTGCCATTGAAAACACCACGGTTTGTATTCTCGATTTGAAGGTGGTAAAAAATTACGGCCAAACAAATGCCATGTTTGCTATGGATTTAATGTCTCATATCAGCGAAGCAACCGATAAAATACTGTTAGAAAATCTGGCCATAAAAAAGAAGAATCTGAAAGGCCGGGTGGCGCACGTACTGCTATATTTCTCGGATTCAATCTACAAAAAAGATGAATTTGAACTTCCCATTTCGCGCCGTGAAATAGGAGAATTTATTGGCATGACTACCGAAAACGTAATCAGGGCGCTTTCTGAATTCAGAAAAGATAAAATCATTAAAATATTCGGAAAAGATATTTTTATTGCAGACAAAAAACGACTGCAAAATATTTCAGATTTCGGATAATCAAATACCCGACACAGCCAATCACAAATCCTCAGGATGATTCAGGTTGCAGAATATTTTAGGATATTTCTCCACCCACTTTTGCGCATCAACCCACCGAGTATTTATATTATTCAGCAAATGATTTACACGGTAATTACCTGCAGTCAGGTTTTCTTCAAGATAAGGCAAAGCGGTTTTGTTATACAAAGCAATTAACGGCTCTTTTCCCTGCTTTGAGTATGGAACGACAGCATCGAAATTACTTGTTTCTGAGAGTAAAAATGAGAGGAATTCTGATTTAACAAAAGCAGAATCAACGCTCAAAACCAGGTTCCATTGGGTTTTCGAAACCTTCAAACAGGCAGCAATCCCTCCCATCGGGCCACAATCAAGGAATTCATCTACCACAACCGGAAAGCCAAATTCATGGTGTTTTTGATTATTCGAGCTGATGATAATTGCAGAGGTTACTTTTTTGCACAATTCAATTGCACGACTGAGCATAGTACTCCCCTCCACTTCAAGCAAGGCTTTATCTGTTCCCATTCGCCTGCTCTTTCCTCCGGCAAGTATGATTGCGGTTACTTCCATCTTGCCCCGAATATAGGCATTAAAATCAATTCAAAAAAAGCTGTAATACTTTGTATAGATTCATCGGCTTAATTGGCTTCGATAAATATTCATTGCACCCGCAATCGAAACATTTTTGTCGATCATCTGCCATGGCGTAAGCTGTTTGAGCAACAACCGGCAATTCGGGATAAAGATTACGAAGTTTATCCATGGTTTCGAAACCATTAAGTACCGGCATATTAATATCCAGAAGTACTAAATCGGGAAGTTCGCTTGCCAGCATAGACAAAAGCTGTTCGCCGTGAATGGCCCTTCTGATTTCCACATTTGTTTTTCTTAAAGCATGCTGAATAAAAAAATAAGAATGCTCATCATCTTCTGCCACAAAAATAGTCTTGCCCTCAAAATCAGGAATATTTGAAGTTTTCTTCGGTTTTTTAAACTCTTCGTTTGGATACATATCAGGGCCAGGGAGTTTAAAATAAAAGGTACTTCCAACATTTTCATCAGAATCTACCCAAATTTCTCCATCAAGTAAATCAAGCAATCCTTTAACGATACTTAGGCCCAAACCAGTTCCCTCCTGATAATTGTCGTTTGAGACCTGGGTAAAACGTTTGAAAATATCCTGCTGAAGCTTTTGAGGAATTCCTTTCCCACTATCTTTTACGTAGAATTTCAAAAACCCGGTGCCCTCATTTACAATATCGTAACCTATTTCAACAATGCCTTCATCGGTATATTTTACAGCATTAACCACCAGGTTATTTAAAATTTGCTTAAACCTGATCATATCGGTTTTAATTGCAATCTTTTTTGAAGATTCCGGAAATTTTAGCCGAATTTGAATTGCCTTTTTCATGATCTCAATTCGGTTCATATTAATTTCAGCAATCTCAATAAGAGCATCATTTACGTTCATGGCGCCGATATTCAATTGTATCTGGTTCGATTCAATTTTGGCAATATCTATTATATCATCAATAATATGCACAAGTTGCTCGCCCGAGTGACTTATAATTCCTTTATAATGTTTTTTCGTTTGTTCGTCCAGGTTAGATTCTGTTACCAAGCTCGAAAAACCAATTAAAGTGTTCATCGGGGTTCTGATTTCATGACTCATATTGGCCAAAAACTGAGATTTTAATTTGTCAGATTCTTCAGCGCGGTTACGTTGTTCTTCCAGTTTCAACTGACTTTCCTTTAATACGAGAGCTGCCTGTTTTTCCTTTTCCAACGATTGGTCGATATTTACCAATACTTCGTTTAAAGACAATGAAATTAAAAGACTTACAGCCATAAATATAGCCACATTCGTTAACCATACACCTACACCAAATTCCGTGATACCAGTTGCAAATGGGAACTCATAAATAATTGGGACAAGAAGTAACAACAATGTGCCAAAACTAACCAACAAGGAAATAATCCCTCCCCGCGAACCATAAAAAAAGGTTGAAAGAAGCACAAAAATAAACATCCAGTTAAATCCTGAACCGCGCGGACCAATTTCCAAAAACACTGTAATAGAAAGCAAATAAAACATTGTAATACTCGCCAGTACCTTATGATTTGAATTTATCTTTTTTGATAATGAGATAAACAGTAAAACGGAATAAATGATGGTATTTGAAATGACCAAACCCCAAATTTTTTCTAAAACGGCGACTATTGTTCCAGGTATAAAAGCAAACGGCCCGATTACAACGAATGCGCCTAAAAGAATAAGAAGAAGTCTATTCTTCCATTCAACAAATACCTGCTCTTTATTAAGATCGGGATATGGAATAAAACCGGACAGAAATTCTATAATTCTACTAAAAATCATCACTATTATAATCGACTTGACCTGATATTGCTTTTTGCCAAAAAAGTTTTACATACGACTCTCTGGCTATTTTTGTAACCTGAAAATCTATCTAAAATGATACAAAGAAGTTTATTTATGTCCTACCTAAAAACTTCTAAGACTTTATAAATATTTTCTAAAATGAACACACTTTAAGTAAAAAGGTAAGCCATTCGACTTACCTTTATCCCCTTATTTTTTATCTACAAAATCAATTAATCACCACTAATCGTGTACGTTACTGTTATATGATGCTCTGTTGCTACTAGCAAATGATAATTACTTTCGTCTACTTCAACACTATAATCAAGCGTGTGTCCTTTTCCAACTCCGTTTCCGGTATAACAACTTCCTATTTCGCTGACTACAGTTTTTCCATCCGTATCCAAACTCACACTATGACCTGTTCCGGTTTGGCCTTTGGCGCCACCATTTACAGATGAACTGATATTCAGATTAATCTTTAATCCATCAGGAAGGTTGGATACTTTGGCGTCAATACTGTTGGTATTTCCTGAACTTACTATTGAAGAATAATTCAGGTAAAGTTTCTTTTCCGATTCCTGTTCAAAAGAAACATTGTTTCCTGCTAACTCAGGAGATACTGCTGAAAAATCGATAGTGGTACTGTTGCTCCCCGCAATGGACACCATTGCATGTGTTGGAATATTTATATTTAACAGATGTGAATCTTCATCGTTGTCGCTACTGCTACCACTACCTGGCCCCATGGCACTAGTTGTGAAAGCACTTGCTATAAAAAAAATGATTGCGAATGTTTTTGTAAAATTCTTCATGATGTTGTTGTTTATTTGTTTGTAATATTTTTCTTCAAAAAGCTGTTGTATCCTTAGGGTCGGATACGCTTTTTTATAAACAACACAGATGCCAAAAACAACAAACAATTGACAATCAACAAATTAAGCAATTATGCCAAACAGGACTTGTGGACCTATTTGGGACAAATTTTTAATGTTTGGGACAAAAGCCAAATACGGGACGCTTAAGAAACAATAAAATAAACTAAAATTTATGCCTGGTTTTTGGAAAAGATTTATTTTTCAGCCAGCAGGTGTTCGGCTGCAATCTCCAATTCTTTGTACCATTCTTCACCGTACTTTTTTATAAGCGGTTCTTTCAGGAATTTATAGAGCGGAAGTTTTTCTGAAGCACCACAAACTCTTCCCGGTTTACAAATATCAAGTTCCTGGTAATTAACGGCATCAAATCGTTTGTATTCGGTAATTCGAATAGGAAACAAATGACAGGAAATAGGTTTTCGAAATTCTGTTTTTCCTTCAAAATAGGATTTTTCAATCGCACATTTCAAAATCCCCTGTTCATTATAATATGAATAAACACATTGCCGGTTGTTAACCAAAGGCGTAACCAAATCTCCATCACTGTCAATTACAGAATGCCCTTGCTTCTCAACCTCTCTCTGGTGCTTTATGGGTAAATGATTTTTAAAGGTACTGTATTCCTTTGTAATAAGCACGGCTTCCTCATCGGTGAGCGGCGCACCTGAGTCTCCTTCAATGCAGCAGGCTCCCTTACATTTTAAAATATCGCAGAGAAAATGTTTCTCAAAAATATCACGACTCAATATTGTTCTGCCAATCTCTACCACCACCAGAATTAATTTTCAAATCCCAAAAATATGTAACAAATAAGTTCCAAAATTCAACACAACCTCATAGAAATTAAAATGCTGAACATTGGAACTTATTTGTTACTTACTATTTGATTATTGTATTTTACTTAATAAGATTCTTACCGGTCATTTCAGCAGGCACGTCCAATCCCATTACATTTAAAAGGGTTGGAGCTACATCGGCTAAAATACCGTTATCCAACGAGATGCCTTCTCTTTCTGAAACAAAAATGCAAGGAACCGGATTTAACGAGTGCGCTGTATTTTCAGAACCGTCTTCGTTTACTGCATTGTCGGCGTTACCGTGGTCAGCGATGATCATTACATCGTAACCTCCTTTTTGCGCAGCGGTAACCACATCTTTTACACAAGCATCAACAGCTTCCACCGCTTTATAAACGGCTTCGTAAACTCCGGTGTGTCCCACCATGTCGCCGTTGGCAAAGTTCAAACATACAAAATCAGCCTCGCCGTTTTCCAATTTTGGAACAATGGCATCGCGAACTTTTGGTGCTGACATTTCGGGCTGAAGGTCGTAAGTGGCAACCTTTGGCGATGGAATCAAAATTCGGCTTTCACCTTCAAATTCCGCTTCGCGACCGCCGCTAAAGAAGAAAGTAACGTGGGCATATTTTTCGGTTTCAGCAATACGAATTTGTTTTAATCCGGCTTCCGAAACAACTTCACCCATGGTTTTGGTTACGTTCTCTTTTTCAAAGATTACGTTAATGCCTTCAAAATCGGCTTTGTAAGTGGTCATAGTATACCATTGCAAATCCATTTTATGCATGTCATATTCATGCAGGTCTTTTTGTGTGAAAGCAATGGTAGTCTGACGCAAACGGTCGGTACGGAAATTAAAACAGATAACCACATCACCATCTTCGATTTTGGCCAGCGGTTCACCTGCTTCATCAACCATTACAACTGGTTTCAGAAATTCGTCGGTTACACCTGCGTCGTACGATGCTTTCATTGATGCCAGAATATCAGTCGACTTTTCACCTTTACCCTGGGTATACAGATCGTAAGCCAGTTTTAAACGGTCGAAGTTGTTGTCGCGGTCCATTCCGTAGTAACGTCCAATTAATGAAGCGAATTTACCGTTCGTACCTTCCAATGCTTTCAAGTCGGTTTCAATAAAACCATAACCCGAGCGAGGATCGGTGTCGCGGCCATCAGTTAAACCGTGAATAAATACATCTTCCAAACCCATGTCGGTTGCAATCTGGCAAAGGGCAACCATATGCGAGCTCAGTGCATGAACTCCACCAGGGCCGATTAAACCAATCAGGTGTACCTTTTTGTTATTCTCTTTAGCGTAGGTGTATGCTTTATTAATTTGCGGATGTTCCCACAATGATTTGTCTTTGATGGCACGTGTAATTTTTACCATGTCCTGATACAAAACACGACCGGCACCAATATTTAAGTGACCCACTTCCGAGTTACCCATCTGTCCGTCGGGCAAACCAACATTCTCACCACTGGCGAGAAGTTGTGAGTTTGGATATTTCTCAATCAACGAATCCATAAAAGGAGTTGGAGCTGTTGCAACGATGTCGCTTTTCGATCCGTCGCCGATTCCCCATCCGTCGAGAATCATCAGTAAAGTTTTCTGTATGTCTGCCATTTTTATATTATTTTAATTGATAACAAATTTGAACGGACAAAAATATCCTTTTTTAAATCATTAAGGAAATAACCCTCAAGATGTTCACCCGGATTTAACAAATATTTTCGCACTGCCTGAATTCAAAATCATTCTAGTAATAAGTTCTTTTTTAAAGATTAACACTAAGCTGATCACTTAAAATGGGCCAACAAGCAATTCCTTATCCAAAACACAAAAGAAAACTGTAGCAATGTTGTCTGAAAATTCATGTTTAATCCTTAATATTGATGAACAAACACCAATTTTAAAAGGTACTAATTGTAAATAGATCAAAAAAAGCATTTCATGCGTCGGATAAAAATAGAAATACCCATTATTCTGCTAACGATTATAATTGTTTCGTTGCTTGGTCTCTCGGGTAATTTTGTTTATAAAAGTTTATCCGAAATAGTTAACTCCATGCTTAGCGAGTCGAAACCAGACAACACCCTCATTTTGGTAAAAGATGTGGTTTCAGATCTGAATGAAACAGAAAACATGGTGAGACTTTATTCGCTTAGCAATAACAAAGAATATCTGGAACGATACAAAGAACTGGAATTGTCGCGTGAAGAAAAAATAAGGGATATTGAGAAGCTGACATTTGCTGATAGCACCAGTATGATTTTAATCGACTCGTTGCTATTGCTTTCGCAACATAAGGCAGTGGTTTGGGAAGAAATTCTTACGCTACATCTTACACGGGGGGACGAGCATGAAGCTTTTAACCAGTATGTTGAAACGCTGGATACCATTCTAACCGTTCAGGATACCATTCATTTTCAGGAACCCGAAAAACGTGGTTTTTTCAAACGCATTTTTGGGAAGAAGCAAGAACCGCCAACCCCAATCGTGGTTGACCGAAGTTCTGAAAAAGAAACGCTCAGGCAAGAGATAGAAGATCTTGAAATGGAAATAGAGCAGCGAAACAAAAGAATAAGCTGGAGAGAAGCATTTTACATGCGTAAAAATCTGGAAATCAGCGAAGCTCTTTCCGGAATAATTACAACACTGGAGCTGCTTGAAGAACAAAGCCTCCAACAAAAATCGCAGGATGCCGAGCTGCTGGCAGCAGAAACGTACCGACGGTTAATTCTATTTGCCATTTCTGTTCTATCATTGCTGATACTGGTTTTGTTACTTTTTTTCCGCGATTTACGAAAGTCGAGATCTTACCAGAGCGTACTTCAAAAGGCAAAAACCCAGGCCGAAAACCTGGCCCGGACAAAAGAATTGTTTGTTGCTACGGTAAGCCACGAAATGCGAACCCCGGTAAATGCCATCTTTGGCTTATCGGAACAACTTCTGCAACAGCAGCACGACGACAAAACGCAAAAAGATTTAAAAATCATTTACGACTCAACCAAACATCTAACCGATCTGGTTAATGATACTTTTGATTTTTCGCGCATAGAAAAACAAAATATTCAGCTGGTACCTGTTGATTTTTCGTTCGACGAGCTATTGCATAAAATTGATTTGTACAACAGAGAAAATGCCAATGAAAAAAGAATCCGCTTCATTATTGAAAAGAAAAATAGCGAAAACATTATTTTATATGGAGACGAAGGACGGCTGAAACAAATACTGAACAACCTGGTTAGCAATGCCATTAAATTCACCGACGCAGGAACCGTTAGACTAAGGTCTGAGGCAATAGAAACAGACAGCAAAATACAGCTTTCAATCACTGTTGAAGATACCGGAATCGGGATTCCCAAAGAAAGTCAATCGAAAATATTTGACGACTTTGTACAACTGGAAACCGATGCCAATAAAAAGGCTGGAGGCACCGGACTTGGACTTTACATCGTTAAAAAACTGGTTGTACTTTTAGGCGGAAATATTTCGGTTGAAAGTGAATTAAACGTAGGAACTAAATTTTTCATAAACATTCCGTTTGAGAAAGGAGATCCGGGAAAAATACAACTGGCATTTAAAAGTTATGAAGCTCCTGAACCTCTAAAAAATAAAAAAGTCCTTATTGTGGATGACGAAGAGTTTAACCGGCATCTTTTAAAAAATATATTTACAAAGTGGAAAGTCGATTTCGAAGAGGCTGAAAACGGTATTGAGGCAGTTGAACGGTGCAACAAAGAAGATTATGCCCTAATTCTCATGGATATACGGATGCCGAAAATGAACGGAACTGAAGCTGCAAAACAAATAAAGGCATCGGGCATAACAATAAAAATTATTGCCTTATCGGCCAACTCCGGAGAAATGGAGTCAGAGTTAAATGAATTCGATAGTTTTCTGAAAAAACCATTTAATGAAGCTGCACTGTTTAATACAATAGCAGAAACATTTGGAGACGAAATCTCTCCGATAAAAAATGAAAATACATTGCAGGATAGCTTTCACCCGGATTTAAGCGAACTGGAAAGAATGGGAAACGGCGATACCGGGTTCTTAAAAGAAATGATCAGCCTGTTTATTAAAACCAGCACTGCCAGCTTACAATCAATTGAAGAAAATTTGGAGACGAAAGACTTTGAAGCGATAGCTGAACTGGCACATAAACTTGCATCGCCGGTAAAATATATGAATGTAACAGAAGTATATAAAACCGTTAAAGAATTGGAGAAGCTTGCAAAAGAAGGAACCCAAACATCGATAATTTCAAAAAAATCGGTTCAGCTAAAAACTGAAATCGAGGCATTAAACAAGGAACTAAAGGTTCTTCTTGACAAGAAATTTAATTAAACGGATTTCTCTTTTTGATACGCCGCATAATCCATACATTTGTTTCTACTTGAAAATTACATCCGGATTTATGGAATCGAAAGCATTTAAAATATTTGTAGTTGAAGATGACGAGTGGTACCGTCGTTTGCTGGTACACAACCTCTCGCTGAATCCGGATTATGAAATTCAGGCCTTCGAAACCGGTAAAGATTGCCTTAACAACCTGCATCAACATCCTGATGTGATCACCCTTGACTACCGTTTACCCGACATGAAAGGACTTGAGGTACTTAAACAAATAAAAGAAATCGACGAAGACATCCAGGTCATTCTCATTTCGGAACAGGATGACATTGAAGTGGTTGTTGATTTACTTAAACACGGTGCTTACGATTACATTGTTAAGTCTAAGGACATTCGCGAACGGCTTCTGAATACGGTGAACAATATTGGAAAAGAAGTTCGTCTTAAAAACGAGATCCAGTCACTGCGCAAAGAAGTAAAGAAAAAATACAGCTACCAAAATACTATTATCGGAAACAGCCCGGCCACTCAACGTATTTTTGATTTAATTGAAAAAGCAACCCGAACGAATGTCACAGTTTCTGTGAGTGGTGAAACAGGAACCGGAAAAGAACTGGTTGCCAAAGCCATTCATTATAATTCTGCCAGGGCAAAACAACCTTTTGTAGCTGTGAATATGGCGGCCATTCCCAATGACCTGATCGAAAGCGAACTTTTTGGTCACGAGAAAGGATCATTTACAGGAGCCTCGGCCCGGCGAATCGGCAAATTTGAGGAAGCTCATTCTGGCACTTTGTTCCTTGACGAGATTGCCGAAATGGAGATTTCACTTCAAGCTAAATTACTGCGTGCGCTGCAGGAAAAAGAGATTATTCGCATTGGCAGTAACCGCCCCGTTAAAATTGATTGCCGAATTATTATTGCTACCAATAAAAACCTGCTGGAGGAAGTTAAAAAGGGTAATTTCAGGCAAGACCTGTATTACCGTTTTTATGGTCTGCCCATTGATTTACCTCCGTTGCGTGACAGGGGAAACGATATTATTCTGCTTGCCAAAAACTTCATACAGGAATTCTGCAAGGAAAATAAACTAGAACTAAAAACACTTAATCCGTCAGCCAGCAAAAAACTTTTAGCCTACCCTTTCCCCGGAAACGTAAGAGAATTAAAATCAGTAATTGAACTGGCTGTGACCCTTGCCGACAATAAAGAAATTGAGGCCGAACATCTTCTTCTCGATGACGCAGAAAACCTGGAAAGCCTGATAATGGAAGAGATGACCCTGCGCGAATACAACCTTCGATTAGTAAAAAGATTACTGGAAAAATACGACAACAAGGCAAAAATTGTTGCCGATAAACTGGATATCGGCGTAGCCACCATTTATCGTATGCTCAAAGAAGAATAGTCTCTTCAAAATTATCAATTTGATAATTCCACTATCAATTTGATAGACATCACCTTTCCCTCTCCTAACATAACAAGCTAAAATTCAAGACCTTCATCCTAAAAATTTTTATTGGCACAGGTATTGGCTATATAAGGCCATGATATTCAAACAAAAATTATGGAGGAAAAAATCATGAAAACAAACAAAAAAACTCAAAACATTATAAGCCTGATCCTGGTGGTAATTATTATTGTTGCTGCTTTTGCAGGCGTTTCCGTTTACAATAAGAAAACAGAAGAAATCAACGGACTCCAGGTTAAGAATGAGAATGCCAATCTGGAGCTTCAGCAAAGAGATTCGATGGTAAACGAATTGGTAGGCGCTTTCGACGAGATTGAACAAAACCTGAAGTACATTAAAGAAAAACGTCAGGTGCTTTCTGTTGAATCTCAAAAAGAAGGGAATTTCGACAGAAAAAAAGCCATTATTGAAGACATCAGACTGATGAATGAGATGTTGGAAAAAAGCAGCGACCATATTGCCTTGCTGGAAAAGAAACTGAAAAAATCAGGCATCGAAATCAGTTCTTTCAAAAAGAAAATAGCTGCATTAAATCAAAGTATCGAAGACCAGAATAAAGAGATCTCAACCCTGCAGCAGCTTATTGAAGAGCGTGATGTTAAACTGGCCAATTTGAACATTAAAGTGGATAGCATGCAGGTTGAAATAATTGCAAAAGCTGATACCTTAAAACAACAGCAACAACTTATCGACGAAAAAATCTACCAGATAAATAAAGGCTACTTTACTCTGGGGACTTACAAAGAACTTGAAGAAAACGGAGTGCTGACCAAAAACGGTGGATTTCTGGGACTGGGAAAACATACAAGTTTGCAAAAAAATCTTGACGATAACTATTTCACAGTGTTGGATATCCGTGAAACGAAAACCATTCCGCTCTTTTCGAACAAAGCAACAGTCATTTCTGAACACCCCGATAGTTCGTACAGTTTTATCGAGCAGGATGGCGTTATCGCTTACCTTTCAATCGAAAATCCGGAAGAATTCTGGAGAATATCAAAATACGCAGTAATTGAAGTTAAATAGGTTTGCTGGAAGTTGAAGAGAGTGCAACAGAGGTTGCACCCTTCGACTTCTTAAAATTTATGAACAAATATATTTTTAAAACGAACGTTACAAATAATCCGGCAGAATTTATTAGAAGTTAGAATTTTTAAAATGAAGCAGATGAAAAAATTAAAAAAGTTTGGATTTGGTTTAGGAACAATTGTTTTAGGTTTAATTATGATGGTTGCCTGTAATAATGATGATAAACAGGATATTACCGAAGGGCACGGAATTGTAAACGTATATCTCACCGATGCACCTTTCCCCATAGATTTGGTGTCTCAAACGATTGTCACAATTGACAAAGTCGAAATCAGAAAACAGGAAAGCGACACAACCGAATCGTCATTTATTACCATCATGGAAGAGTCTGTTGATATCGATCTTCTCACCCTTTCGAACGGAATTACCGAAATACTGGCATCTGTAGAACTGGAAGCAGGAACGTACGACCAGATAAGAATGCACGTAACCGACTCGAAAGTTATACTTGCTGATGGAACTGAGTTTGAATTAAAGATCCCAAGTGGTTCGAGCAGCGGCTTAAAAATAAAAATCGATCCTGAAATAAACATTAGCGGAGGTCAGACCACAGATGTTCTCCTCGATTTCGATGTAAGCAAATCATTTGTAGTTAAAGGAAACTGGAAAGGAGGAGATATTAAAGGATTCAATTTTAAACCGGTTGTTCGCTGTGTTTTGCTCGATATGGCAGGTCGCATTGAAGGAACTGTTGTCGACACAACGAATACGGCAATTGAAAATACAGCTGTAAAACTTTGGACCAATACTGACAGTATCCTTACAACCTCGTTTAGCGATACTAATGGTATTTACCGAATTATTGGAATACCGGAAGGAAGCTATTATATGACAGCGGAGAGAGATAGTTTTTTGATAGATACTATATGGAATGTGGATGTAATAAAAGGTGAGTTAACACAGGTTGACTTTGAATTGACTCCGGAACCTCAGGAATTTTAGGAGGGAAGCCAAAAATCAAACTGAAGTCGATCAGTTCGGTTTAGCTTAGTGGTTTTCAAGTATTGGCTGTCCGTTAATTCGGGCAGCCTTTTTTCATGTCGTTACAATTCATCCCACAAATTCCACAGTTCGGTAAAGCAAATTTCATGAGCTTGAGTTTTCGCCGGAATTTTGAAGCAGAAAACAAAACGAAAACAAGTCATGAAAACAATTATTACACTTCTCTTTCTTTCCATTTCTATTCTTATTTCTGCGCAGGTAACCATTTCCGGAAAAGTAATTACCAAAAGCGGCGAGCCCATTCCCGGGGTGAACATTTACCTTGAAAACACTTACGACGGAGCAAGTTCAGATGGCGAAGGAAATTTCAGCTTCGAAACAACAGAAACCGGACAACAAACACTGGTAGCTTCTTTTATTGGGTATAAAACCTGGAACCAGATTATCGACCTACAGGACGAAGTGGTTGTTCAGATCGAATTACAGGAAAGTGTAAACAGTATTGATGCGGTTACTATTACTGCAGGAAGTTTTGCCGCTGATGATGAATCGCGGGCATCGGTAATGAAATCGCTGGATGTGTACACCACACCAAGTGCCAACGGCGATGTAATGGCTGCCATTCGTACCATGCCCGGGACACAGGCTTCTGCCGACGACGGACGTTTACTGGTGCGCGGTGGCGATGCCTATGAAACTTCAACCTACATCGATGGGCTGGTTGCTTCCAAACCTTATTATTCCAAAACGCCTGATGTCGCTACCCGCGGACGTTTCGCACCATCATTATTTAACGGCGTACAATTTAACACAGGTGGTTACTCAGCTGAGTACGGACAAGCACTTTCTTCGGTTTTAGTACTGAAATCTACCGACCTTCCTGAAGATGATAACACCGGCATTTCGTTAATGACCATTGGCGCTGAAGCAAACCGTACCGAACGCTGGGAAAATACTTCGCTAAATGTTTCGGGTGGTTATACCAACCTGAGTTTGTACGATAAGGTATTTAAAAGTAATGTTGACTGGGAGAAACCTGTTGAGTCGGTAAACGGAACCGCAGTTTTTCGTCACAAAACAAGCTCAAGCAGCATGTTTAAAGCATATGTTACCGCCGATTATGGTGACCTCGCTTACCGCGTTCCGGCCGGCAACGACGGAGAAAATATGAAGATCAGCAGCAAAGGCGGAACCGTTTATTCCAACCTTTCGTACCGCGACTGTTTCTCAGAAAAATCGTGCTTCCGTATTGGTGTTTCTTCAACGTATCAGGATAACAAACTTGGCTTAGGAGTTGACGATGTGAATACCAAAGAACTCAATATTGAATCACGTTTTGCCGTTGTACACGATATTTCAGAGGGCGTAAAACTTACCTGGGGTGCAAACGAAACTTATAACAAATACGATCAGGATTATATTGAAAATGAAGGTGCGACATACAACGGTTCTTTCGACGACCACTTGCTTGGTGCTTTTATTGAGCCGGAAATCAAATTCACAAAAAACTTTGGTATCCGTCCGGGATTTCGTACCGAATACTCATCGGTGATAAATAAATGGAACGTAGCGCCACGTTTTGCCCTGGCACTAAAAACGGGAAAAAATGCACAACTCGCCGGAGCATGGGGATTGTATCATCAAACTCCACAGGCTGATTATCTGAAAATAAACACCGATCTGGATTTTGAACAGGCCATGCATTATATTCTCAGCTACCAGTTTGGCGACAACTCGGAACGTTTGTTCCGCTCCGAAGCCTACTACAAAAAATACAGCGACCTCACCACATATTCAGTAGGTGAAAACGGATTACCTGAGAATCTGCAAAACGATGGAAACGGTTATGCAGCAGGTTTCGATATCTTCTGGCGCGATCAGAAAAGTATAAAAGGTTTCGATTACTGGGTTACTTACTCTTACATCGATACCAAACGAAAATACCAGTACTATCCTGAAAAGGCTACGCCTTACTTTATCTCCGACCACAATTTTTCGGTAGTGGGAAAATATTGGGTCAATAAAATAAACACCCAGTTTGGCGCTTCGTTTACAGCCGCCAGCGGACGTCCATTCAATGATCCTAACTCGTCGGAATTTAACAGCGAACGCACTAAAATGTATTCCGACCTGAGTCTCAATATGAGCCATGTGTTTTACATTGGCAATCAATATTCGGTGCTGTACTGCTCGGTAAACAATGTATTGGGAAATGACAATGTGTTGAGCTACCGCCCTACCAACGTTGCCTATGCCCAGGGCAACTACTCGCTTGTTCCGGTAAAACGCGACATGAAACGATTTGTATTTATCGGTTTGTTCCTGAATTTTTAGTAAAAGTTCCCATCCGTATTTGGTTACCACCTCCCACCCGCCAGCTGGCGGATGTACTCCTCCTGCGAGGAGGAGAAAGTTCTTATTTCAATTCAATTTTTGAAATAACAAACAAGCCTGTGTTATAAAAATTCCCCTCCTACCAGGAGGGGGGAACCGCGTTTACAGCGGTGGGGTGGTCTAAAATAGAATGTCTGGATGCTTAGAATAACAGAGAATTATACAACATCTACAATTCATCCAGCAGAATCAACAGTTCGGTAAGGAAGAATTTCAAAAGTGCCCGTTTCAGCGGAACTTTGAATCAACAAATAAATCAAACAGTATTAATAATTAAAACTCAAAGTCATGAAAACAATTATTACCATCTTACTCGTAGCAATTTCAACTACCGTTTTTTCTTCGAAGTACGAAGAAACCATGAAAACAAACATCGATAAATTGTATCAGTTGCACACTTCTGCCGAACTGCAGGCTCTGGCCAACCAGTTTGAGCGAATTGGCAATGCCGAGCAAGACAAATGGCTGCCCAACTATTACGCAGCGTATTGTTTTATCCGCTCTACCTTTTTTGATGAAATGGATGCCGATGCCAAACACGCACAGTTGGACAAAGCGCAGGCGTTGGTTGATCAGCTGATGAAAACAAACGACGACGAATCAGAGATCTATGCTTTGCAGGCCTTGTTGTATCAGATTCGAATAACCGACATGAGCAAGGGCGCCAAGTATTCGATGAAAGCTGCCGACGCCATTAAACAGGCAGAACGTTTAAATCCGGAGAATCCACGGGTATATTACCTGCGCGGAAGCAATACTTTCCATACACCGAAGTTCTTTGGTGGCGGTGCAGAAAAAGCCAAACCAGATCTGAAAAAAGCTGCCGAAATGTTTGAATCAGAAAAACAAAGCGACCCGTTAATGCCAACCTGGGGAAACGTTCATAATGAGCAGTTGCTAAGTCAATGTATTGAGCAAGCTCAATAGATTGATGGAGATTGAAAAAAGATTGGTGGAGATTGAGGTAATTTACTTCGCTCCAACTTTCTTTTCCGATTAACAATATTATCTTCAACTCATTCTTAATTTTACTATCTTGAAATCACAAAAATCAAATAAAGAAAGTTACATGCGTAAACGCGTAATCATTAACTGGGTGATCGCCATTGTTGTTTCCATTTTTATTGGCCTGGTTACAACTGTTTTAATGGGCGGTTCATTAAAAATGTCATTCATGCAGTATGTGTGGAATGCCGGTTATTCCTTAAGCCTCGGACTTCCGTTATTTGCAAACGGCTATCTGTTTAGCTGGTTCGAAAAACGGTACATCGACTGGGTAAACCGCCCGGGGACAAGCGTAATCCGTGCATTGGTAATACATCTCGTGTATTCAAGTTTTGTTATCTGGACCGTTAATTGGTTTTGGTTTATTTATGTGATGGACCGCGACTGGGAATCGTTTTTACAATACAACAGCGGCACCATCATTTCAGAGTATATTATTTTTATCATTATTGCATCAATTATTTATGCCATTTCATTTTTTAAAGCGTGGCGTACCGAGGTGCAACAAAAGGAAGAGGTGAAACGCGAATCGCTTGCCCTGCAATACAAAGTGCTGCAGGATCAGATCAATCCGCATTTTCTTTTTAACAGTCTGAATGTGCTGGGGAGTCTTATCGATATCGATGTGGAAAAGGCAAAACAGTTTACGCGCGAACTCTCGAAATTCTACCGCGATGTGCTGCAGTTTAAGGATCTCGATATTATATCGCTGAAAGAAGAGATCGATTTTGTGACCAAATACATTTACCTGCAACAGATTCGTTTTGGCGAAGCGCTTCAGGTTGATATTATTGCCAACGAAAAGGTGGAAGGCAAAGTAATTCCGCTGTCGGTGCAGGCATTGGTTGAGAATGCAATTAAACACAACGAAATATCAAGGGCTAATCCGCTAAAGATCGTGGTGGCTATTTCCGACAATTACGAATTAGTTGTTGAGAATAACCTCCAACCGAAAAACCAGGTGGAAGACTCCAGCAAAACCGGACTCAAAAACCTGTCTGGACGTTATGAATACCTTACCGGAAAACAAATGATCATATCGAAAAACGGCGGTTACTTCCGGGTGAGCGTTCCGTTAATAAAGGTTGAAGGAATGAGGGACTGAAGGATTGAATTATGATAGAGGAATGTTGATTAACGATTGTAGATTTTGGAAGTTTGCAGTCGCAGTCACAGTTTACAGTTTACAGATTGTCATCCTGAGCGAAGTCGAAGGATTGATGAAGAATAAACTTCGCGAGACTTTGTGAGTACTTAGTGGTCTTTGTGGTTAAGAATTAAACCTCAAAGTTTCTCAAAGAAGGCACAAAGGAACACAAAGAAAGATTGAAGGACGGAATGCGATAATGATTAAATGCAGAAATGCTTTAATAAAAAACTCGCGGCTCGAAGCTCGTGACTCGTAACTTGAAGAAAAAATGAAAATACTAATAGTAGAAGACGAACCATTGGCAGCGGCACAACTGGCTGCACATATTTCGGCCTTAAAACCGGAGGCGCAGATTCTGGCGGTGTGCGACACGGTAAAAGCTACGGTTGAATGGTTGCAAAATAATGAAGCGCCTGAGCTGGCGTTTTTTGATATTCAGCTGGGCGACGGACTGAGTTTCGAAATCTTTGAACAGACCAACTTTAACCAGCCCGTAATTTTTACCACCGCTTACGACGATTATGCCATCCGTGCTTTTAAAGTAAACAGCGTGGATTATTTATTAAAACCCATCGAACGCACAGAGTTAAAAAAGGCACTCGATAAATTCGAACAACTGGCCAAACCTGCTACCTCCTCTTTTACTCCAAATATACTGCACGAGGTGGTAGCCTCGCTGAAAAAGAAAAATTACAAAGAACGTTTCTTGGTAAAAGTGGGTACGCATCTTCGGGTAATTGAAACCTCTGAAGTACTGTATTTCTACAGTTTTGAGAAAGGTACTTACGCCAAACTTTCGGATGGGAAAGATTACCTGCTCGACCAGAGTCTGGAACTGGTGGAAGCGATGATTGATCCGAATGTGTTTTTCCGTATTAACCGCAAATACCTGGTGGCATTAAAAAGTATCAGCGATGTTATTGCCTACAGTAACTCGCGTTTAAAACTAAAAGTACAACATGCCAAAGAGGATGATTTCCTGGTGGCCCGCGAAAAAGTAAAAAGCTTTAAGAGCTGGCTGGAAGGTGGTGTTTAGTTGGCAGCTTTACGCAGTGGCGGGGCAAATCAGCTCCCAGAAGCCTGCTGGCCAACAAACATGGACAACGCAAAATCTAACTCCTACATAGTTCATTTAATCCAATTAGAAAGAATTCGGTTCTGATATGATTGTAGTAAAAAGGAATTGATTATCAGCAACAACAACCCTCTACGGGTTGGATCACAAACCAGAATTAAAACTTCAAATCCGAAAACCAAACAACAAACCACAAACTAAATCTGATTTCAATTGGATTTTGTTATGATGCGAAAGGATTCTTGCGGGAGCAGGGGCTGATATTTCACAATACAAACTTTACTATTATAACTTCCCAAAATATTCGCTAACTATTTTATCCGTAACTTTAAGTTTCCGGTTCAACAACATTTACCCAATGCGGTTACAACTATTTCTAATGATGTGTGTTCAAACTAAGGAAAATTAAAGTGTAATGATTTGAACTAAAGCATACTGATGAAAGAGGATTAACAAGAAATTCTAAAAAATTAAATATATGGTCATGAAGAAAAGATTATCAACCCGAATATCGGGTGGCCTGTTACTGGCTATCGTGTTTATGATGGCAGTTGCCTGCACCGAACAGAAAACAGAGCCGTCAATAAAGACGGATTATATGGATTTGACCGTTAATCCGGGAGACAACTTTTTTAAATATGCCAACGGAAACTGGATTGCCAATACCACCATTCCGGAAGACCGTTCGAGTTATGGTTCGTTTGATATTGTGCGAAAAAAACGCGATGCAGACGTACGCGTTTTGCTCGACGAGGTTTCAAAGAAAACAGATGCAGAAAAGGGATCGATTGCTCAAAAGATTCGAGATTTCTATTCAACCGGAATGGATTCGGCAAAAATTGAAGAGGCCGGTATTTCGTCGTTGCAACCTGAACTGGATTTAATTGCCGGTATAAAAACAATAGAAGATTTTCAGGATGTGGTGGCCAAATTCCATATTTATGGTCTGGATCCTTTGTTTGGCGGCGGTTTGGAACAGGATTTAATGGACAGCAAAATTTACAAATTTTACCTGATGCAAGCCGGAATTGGTTTGCCCGACCGCGATTATTACACCACCGACGATGAACGTTCAGAAGAAATAAGAACCGAATACATAAAACACGTTGCCCGCATGTTTGAATTAAAAGGCGACGATACTGAAACAGCAAACAACAATGCAGAAACAGTGATGCGCATTGAAACCCGGTTGGCCGATAAATCGAAATCCAATACCGAATTGCGGAATATTCCGGGCTGGTATAATAAAATGAGTTTGAAAGAGCTGGCCGAACTGGCGCCGGGATTCGACTGGGAGAGGTATTTTGCCAACATCAGCGACATTGATTTTGGAGATGTGATTGTAGCAGCGCCGAAGTTTTTTGGTGAAGTTGGAAAAATTGTGCCAGAAGTTTCTGTGGATGAATGGAAAGTTTACCTCACCTGGAATTTGATTAACCGCACGTCCGAATTTTTAAGTAGCGATTTTGTAAACCAGGACTTCAATTTTTACGGCAAATTTCTTTCGGGAAGTGAAAAAAACAAACCACGTTGGGAGCGCGTGGTTGGTGTAACCAACTCGGCAATGGGACAACCTCTGGGGCAGTTGTATGTAGAAAAATACTTTCCTCCTGAGTCGAAAGAAAAAATGGTTGAGCTGGTGGGTTATCTGAAAAAAGCGCTCAAAATACGTCTGGAAAATCTGGAATGGATGAGCGATTCAACAAAACTGGCCGCACTGGAAAAACTCGAATCGATGGGGGTAAAAATTGGCTATCCCGATAAGTGGGACGATTATTCAAAGTTGGAAATAGAAACCGACTCGTATGTACAAAACCTGTTCAGGGCAAGAAAATTTGCCCACTACAAAGACCTCGACCGATTTGGCAAACCTGTCGACAAGAGCAAGTGGAGCATGGATCCGCAAACGGTAAATGCCGGTTATCATCCCTTAATGAATGACATTACTTTCCCTGCCGCAATTTTGCAGCCTCCGTTCTTTTACGCCAATGCCGACGATGCGGTGAATTATGGTGCTATCGGGATGGCAATCGGTCATGAAATGACACACGGCTTCGACGATCAGGGACGAAATTTTGATAAAGACGGAAACATGATTGACTGGTGGACCGCCTCGGATAGCGAAGAATTTGCAAAACGCACGAAGTTGCTGGTAGAGCAGTACAGTGGTTTTGTTGCCCTCAATGATGTTCATGTTAACGGAGAATTGTCGCTTGGCGAAAATATTGCCGATTTTGGAGGTTTAACCGTATCGCTGGAAGCGTATAAATTAAGCCTCGAAGGAAAACCTGCTCCAAAGGAAATCGACGGATTTACCGATATACAGCGCTTTTTCCTATCGTATGCCCAATTGTGGAAAGGCAAAATCAGGGACAAAGCATTGTTACGATTGGTACAGGAAGATGTACACCCATGGGGAGAATACCGCGTGAACGGAGCCATGTTTAATGTGCCGGAATTTTATTCTGCATTCAATATAAAACCGGAAGATAAACTTTACAGGACAGACGAACAACGTCCCGTGATTTGGTAAGAATATTTTTTATAGCCTAATTTGGCATACCCTTCAGGGAAGAAAAGTAAGGCCATGGTTTAAAACAAAACCATGGCCTTACTTTTCTATCAGCTTTTTCCCGAAATGTTTCAAAGCAAAACTGAATATTAGAAACAAATAACTCGCACCAAGGTCATATTAATTCGTCTCAATTACAGTCAAAGTTATACTCTTCCTTGAATTTAAATGGATGGTATAAACTGAAACAATCAACAAAAAGCCACTAATGAGACTAAGCAGTACAAAATCAAAACTTTGAAGCAGGAATCCATACAAGGCAAAAGCCAGAGGGAGTGTAATATCACCCATTAAATCGGAAATAGCAGCCACCCGTCCCAATTTTTGGCTTGGCGTGTTAGTTTGAATAAACGTTTTCCAGTTGATGGAGGCCGTTACAATACAGAATCCTATAACAAAAACAGGCAAAGCAAAAAGAACAACCGGAAGCCGATTAAAAAAGGCAATTAGTCCGATACTTACAATACAAAACCCCACACAAATAAATATTTTTGGAAGGGTTTCGGTTTTTAAGCTGTCGTCACTCTTGCGGCTCAGAACAATGGCGCCAACCACAAAACCTGCTCCCAGCATACTTTCCAGAATTCCCAGGAGGTTCAGGTTATTATCTGAAACAAATTTTGCCATTACAGGAATCATTACCGAAAGCGCTCCGATAAAAAAATGCGCCACAAAAATGTAAAAAAGAATATTCTTTAATTTGCCGTTTTTTCCCACATACAACAATCCTGCTTTTATATCTCCCATCAAACTCTGAACAGGTTTTAAATCATTTTCCGGTGTCCGGCTCCAAATGGTTTTCTCATGCTTACAACGAATAAATCCCTCAAACAGAGCTGATAGCAGAAAAGAAATTCCATTCAATAAAAATGCCCCGGCATAACCAATTGCCACAACCATTGCCACACCCAAAAAAGGACCGGCCACCTTTGCAACTCCATCAACCAACTGGATAAGCGAATTGGCTTTGCCGCATTGGTTTTTAGCAACAATCCGGGGAATAATACTGGTAACAGCCGGATTAAAAAATGCCGATGCCAGCGACACCAACACCGTGATAATAAAAACCGCAGTGATGTTAAGGTTTCCTTGCATGTAAAACAATCCCAGCAATGAAATTCCCACACCACGCACCACATCAGTTATAACTAAGATTTGTTTAAGGTTCGATTTGTCGATAACAGCTCCTGCCAAAACTCCCATGAGCACCGCAGGCAGAGTGGCCGCAAGAAGGTACAGTCCCATCATTCCCGGCGAGTTGGTAACTTCGAGAATCCACCAGGCGATGGCAATCGCATACATTCTGTCACCAAGCGCCGATACCAGTTTACCGGTCCAAAGCAACAGCAGGTTTTTGTTCTTCATATTGTTTTGGTTAAAATCCGGCAACAAAGTAAAGAACAAGCAAAAAGTTTTTCATCGACATTTGTTGATAAAGCTCTTTCGTGCGCGGCTTAGCTGAGTGGGTGTTATTCCCAGAAAATTGGCAATGTGATAATGTGGAATGCGGTTGATCAATCCCGGGTACTCATTCAGAAAAAGTTCATATTTCGCCGAAGAATCGAGGTTTAATAGAGCAACAAGCCGCGATTGCAGTTGCGTATTCAAACGTTGAAACGCAGCAGTAATTACGTTGGTAATATCTTTGTCTTTGTTTACATGCGACATGACGGATGCATAATTGGCTATCGAAATTTCGCAATCTTCGAGAGCTTGTATGCTCATCTGAGTTTTAACATTTGGAATGTAACTCCCAATTATCATATCTTCTTCCACGTAAAAATGAGTGGTAATGTCGTTTCCGTCATCGTCGACAACAAAGCCCCGAAGCACCCCTTTTTTTAAACGGCCAATTTTTAAACAATTACTTCCCTGCATCAGAAAGAAGTCTCCTTTTTTAAGGACTTCGGTCGTGTGTAATGAATCTATTAATATTTCTCCGGGTTGGTTCATTTCAATTGTTTCCGGGTGGACCTAAAGCGAAATTAGGGAAATTATCTGATGAGAAAAACCCGAAGTTTGCATATCTTGAAAAATCAGTTGCCGTTACGATTTATATGCTTATGAATCAATTTCTCAATCGCAGTTTTGTTAAAAGGTTTCATCATATAGTCAACAATCTCTCCTTTATTTAATGCATTCAGAATTTCGGGACTTTGCTGGTAGCCCGACAATATGGTACATGGAGTATGCTTGCTTACATCTTTTATTTTTCGTATAAATTCCAGTCCGTTCATAACCGGCATTTTCATATCGGATATTACAAATTTGATATCCGGATCGCTATGAAATATTTCCATGCCCTTCATCCCGCTGTCTGCGGTTAAAACGTCAAAAACTTTCGAAAAAGTTAATTGAAAAACCGTGGTATTAATTTCTTCATCGTCCACATAAAGTATCTTGGGTTTGCTATTCATGTTTCATTCCTCTTTGTGGTAATATAACTCTAACGGTTGTGCCTTTGTTTACCTCAGACTCGAATTCGAGGCGTCCACCGTGATCCTTAATTATAGTGTAAGCAATTGAAAGGCCTAAACCTGTTCCCTTGCCGGGATCTTTTGTTGTATAAAAAGGATCTGTTATTTTATTTATTTTTTCTTCCTCTATTCCCATCCCGGTATCTGAAATATCAATCGTCAACTGCTCTTCCGTTTTCGATGTTTTTATGCTAATTTTTCCATTTCCTTCAATGGCTTGCTCAGCATTCGAAAGTATATTCAAAAATACCTGGTGGATATTTCCAACGTTCCCAAAAATAATAAATGTTTCGTTAGTATAGACTTTGCTGACCTCAATCCTGTCTTTCATCTGACTTTGTAACATTACAAGACTATCGTCAATTATTTCATGAATGTTACACTCCTCATTAACCGACGGGGTGTTCCGGCTAAACTGATTCAGGCTTTTTACGATACCGGCAACCCTATCCACACCGGTTTTAATAGCGCTTAAAAGAGTTTTTGTATCGTCGTCGGCTGAACAAGAATCCTGCAGCTTTAATCCTTCATAAGCGCCCATAATATAATTAAGAGGATTATTTATTTCATGGGCAACACCAGCTGTGAGCACACCCAACGATGCCATTTTTTCTGATTGAAGAAGTTGCGTTTGTGTTTCTTTTAAGTCCTCAAGTGTAGTTTTTAATTTTATATTCTGGTCGTTGATAATACTATTTTTTTCATGTAGTGCTTCATTAGTCGTTTGCAATTCCCGATTCGCATTTTCCAGCTCTAATGTCCTTCTATGTACAATTTCTTCCAGGTTCCTTTTGTGCTTCTCCAGCTCAAGCCTGGTCAATTTTATTTCAGTAATATCGCGGCCTTCCAGAATTAAATAAATAATTTTTCCGCGTGCATCATGAATGGGTTTAAGCGAAAGGTCGATATAATAAATTTTCTGATTGACATCTGAATGTGTGGTTTCAAACCTGACTGTCTTACCTCTTTTCCCTTGTTCGATGGCATCCCTCAGCTTTTTCCTTTCTTCCTCAGAATGTTTCCACCATTTAGTATCAGGTAAAAACAATCCCTCATACTCGTTATTGATATAACCGACAAATTTACAGGCAGTAGTATTCACTTCAATAATTCTGCCCTTATCATCGAGCAGTGAGATAAACGAAAATGTTTGATTGAAAATTCCCTTAAATTTTTGTTCGCTTCTTATGCGTTTGCGCAACTCTTCTCCAATTATGCTTTCATGAATAGCAAATATCAGGATCGGCAGAAAAAGTATACTCAGTATCTGTTCAAAGTCTTCTGTGTTTTTTAAAATTGCGGAGTGTTCAAGAACATTAATGATTGGCCCGGTTAACAGAATAAGCAAAGCAACGCCAAGTAAAATCTTGTATTGAATTCTTGTTTTATAAATCCGAACAAAAACAATAACAGCCGACAGTAAAATAAAAACCGCTGATATGATATTAACTACGACAATATACTTTTCCATTACAGTTCTTTTTTTAAGATACTTATAAATAAAAAGATACAGGCAATTAAAAAGAATGAGTGCTCAATGATATTTATTTGATTCGAAAAAATAAGCCCTTCTAAAACAGTATTGATCTTGGAAAACAAAATAAAAACAACTCCCCAAAACCAATAGGTTTTAACATACCGTTTATTCTTTCTGATTAAAGATAACAGGTAAACAAAAAGTAATGCACTAATAGCAAGGTCCAGTAATTCACTTATGTTTTGCATTATGAACACTAAATTAAAATAAAATCTTAAATACGGTTTGGTCTGCTAGTAATATCAGGGGACAAAACCTTTTGATTGTGCAAAAGTAAAAATAAATTATTTAACAAACAGCCTGCTGCCGAAAGAGTTAACATAAATCTAGGTTCGTACAAAAGAAGGAATTCCTGCCAATGAAGTTTGCGAGTATCCTGGGAAAGGATCGCACGGAAACGTGAGATTACTTCACCTCCAGGCGATGGTTCGTAATTACGTGACTGTGTGTTAAAACCGGCATGGTGCAAAAGCATTTTGCAGAACGAACCTGCTAATTGTCATCAGCCGTTTCATTTTGCAGGAAAAAGTTACTATGAGGGATTTGCCGAACCTATTTTTTATACTTTTAAGGCATCGAATTTGAATACAATCGCATACGAACCGGGAAACAAAAAAAGAATTTCAGGGTTCTATGAAAAACAATTTATAATAAATCGGTCATGACAAAAAAATCAAGCATAGAAAATATTCGGAACAAATCAGGATTCATCTGCGATATGGATGGAGTCATTTATCATGGGAATAAGATTCTCGATGGTGTAAAAGAATTTGTTTCGTGGTTAATGGCCGAAAATAAAAAATTCGTTTTTCTCACTAACTCCAGCGAACGTACCATTAAAGAACTTCAGAGTAAATTATCGCGCATGGGACTTGATGTTGGGTCGGAACATTTTTATACCAGCGCCCTGGCAACGGCAGCATTTCTTCAAAGCCAGAAACCCAACGGTACAGCTTATATTATTGGGGAAGCAGGCCTGATTAATGCACTTTATAACACCGGATATACCAGCAACAATATCGATCCGGATTATGTGGTGATGGGTGAAGCACGCTCATACAGCTACGAAGTGATTGAAAAGGCGGTAAACCTGGTGAACCGGGGAGCGCGGCTGGTGGGCACTAATCCCGACCTGACCGGCCCCATTGAAAACGGCATTGCTCCGGCCACCAAGGCTTTAATTTCACCCATTGAACTGGCCACCGGAAAACAAGCCTACTTTGTTGGGAAACCCAATCCGCTGATGATGCGAATTGCGTTAAAAAAACTGGGAATTCAACGGGAAGACACCATCATTATCGGCGACCGGATGGACACAGATATTGTTGCCGGCATTGAAGCAGAAATTGACACCTGCCTGGTTTTATCAGGTATTTCAACCAGAGAGACCATCAAGGATTTTGCCTATCGTCCGCATTATATTTTACAGGGGGTGAATGAGATTGTGAAGGATTTTAAATAGTGCTGCCGGAAGCATGCCAAATGTTGATCGGGAGTACCTCATTGCAAGTCGTAATATTTTTTGCAGTGAGTTTTGAATACTCTGCCTGATTTTTAAATTCTACCGCAATACCTTATTCATAAATTCAACCATATAACCGGCTGTCATATCAACAAAGGGATGAAACAGCCAAAAGGTGTGCATTTGCACTTCAAATTTGTGTACCTCGTGATAAATACCCCACTCTTTTAAACGGCCCACCAATTCATCCTGCCCGCCATGAAACCGGGGATGTCCGCTGTTGAGAAACATCATTGGCACCGAGTTTTCGTTGGCCCAGTATGCCGGCGAAACCTCCTTCCAAAGTTCGGGTGCTTCGGTAAACGATCCGCCAATCCAGTTAATATCAGCCGAATTCGGTTTGCGTGTGGCATTCAGAATAATAGGCGACAGAAAATTCACCAATCCATCGATATCAATTATTGCCTGCACAGAACTCGATGTAGAAGTCACTCCCATTGTTCCTTCAAAATGCTCCAGTTCGTTTGTTAATCCCACCAGCGCTGCCAGGTGACCACCGGCTGAAGTACCTGAAATAACAATTTTTTTGGGATCGATTTGATATTCTTCTGCATTGGCCCGCATCCAGCGAATGGCAGCTTTTATGTTATGCACCGCCGCCGGATAAGGTGCTTCCAGTCCCAACTGATATTCTACTGCAACCGTAACAAATCCCTGCTTTGCAACAAGCTGTGCCAGCGGAACCAGTAACGATTTATTGCCGGCCTGCCATGCACCGCCGTGCACCAGAATCAACGCCGGATAAGTTCCTTTTTTCTCCGGAGTAAACAAATCGACATGCAAATCGCGTTTACCGTATTTTGTTTTTTCCAGTGTGGCATAAACCAGATTTCGGTGAGCAACAACGCCTTCAGGGCACTCATCTTTTACAGGAATCAAATAAGGATAATCATTTTTATATTTCTGATATTGCCCTTCAATGGTATACGATGTATCAACCGGATAAGAAGGATTTTGCACTTGTGAGAACGACAACATTGTTGCCGCAAAACAGAAAAATAGCAGAAAAATAGTTTTAAATATCATAGGTATTATTTGATCTGAAATTAAATCGATGGCTAAAGGTAAACGTTTTTTTGAACAGTTCTTCCCGAGGGTAGCAAGGTTGAAAGAATTAAATCCGGGTCATTTAAGTGAAGCACGAATTTCGCTTTTTTCTATTCCGTACACATTAACCGTTAATCCCGAATATTGAGTTTGAAATAATTTATTCATTCCATTTTTAAGAGCAACATTGATTGATTTCTGATTACGCACATCGATAATGGAGATAAATCTTTCGGTTTTTATATTTTCTGATCCGAAGTTTTTCATTTGCGTGGCGATTTCAGTTCCATAACCTTTTCCCCAATAGGCAGGAATAAGAGAGTAGGCAATTTCATATTCGGTTTTACCATCCACTTCCTGGATTAAAATCCCTCCCATTCCAATAAACTCTCCGCTTCCTTTTAATTCAACTGCCAGGTGACCCAGGTTCTGCTTTTCGTAGCGGTCGAATTGTTTACTAATCCAGTATTCGACAAGAAACTCTTTCCCTTTGGTAAGATCCAATCCCAGGAAATTCAGGTTCTCATTATTTTCAAAAAATTCGATCCATTTCGGAATATCTGCTACAGTCAATTTACGGTATCTCAATCTTTTGCTTTCCTGGTTGAAATAATTCATAACCATTATTGTTTAAAATTTTCATTCGAAGTTATAAAAGTGAATGGTTTCACAACTGATTTAAAGGAATAATATCTCAGTAAAAAATATTTTAACATTTATTAACAATTTCTTAAATATCCTTTATTTACTGATAATTTGAAACACATATAGTAGAATTAATCATATTTTGTTTATTTTTTTTAAATATTAATTAAACATTATTAATTCCCATCCTGTTTTGATATAAAATGAATTACCATTAAAACTTAAAAAATTACAGCAATGAAAAAGGAAACTTTAAAAAGAATGTTAAACTTAAGAAGTTTAGCTTTAGCAGCAGCAATAATGTTGAGTGTGACTTTAGTTAGCTGCGACAAAGAAAATGATGATTATGTTCCTCAAAGTAACCTAGAGGAAGCAAGCGTATTTAAAAGTGGCAAATCGCTCCCACCAGGTGATCAATCAATTGCAGGCATTGCCATTGGCGCAGGCTTCTCGGAATTAGTTGGAGCTTTGTTCTATGTTGACGGAGAAATGGGAACAGAATTGGTTGATATGTTTCTAAATGGCACCGATCAATATACAGTATTTGCTCCTACCAACGATGCATTCCAGGCATTGTACGACAGCCAAGCTCTTGAAGCTCTTCTTGGGGCTGAGGTTAATGGTATTACGGATATTCCGGCCGAAGTTGTACTAAATGTACTTCTATACCACGTCACTGACGGTCGTAGGGCTGCCAACAGTGTAGTCCCGAAAAAGAATCCCAAAACAATTGAAACACTACTTGAGGGGGCAACTTTCATGGTAGACAAAGATTTAACAATCTGGGCCGTTGGAAATGAAGCAAACATTGTTGGTTACAACATCTCGGCCTCAAACGGAGTTATTCATATAATCGACACCGTCATCCTCCCCTTAGAACTATAGCACCTTATAAAATAAACACGCCATGCAGACAAAAAACGGGTACTTATGTATCCGTTTTTATTTTCATCTTAATCCAAATTTTTGTTAATCTTTCTTCAAAAATCTAAAACCGTAGGTTAAGGTTTAGATTTTTCCTATTTTGGTGACACTTTTTAAAAGCGAGCAAATGAGTAGTGTGTCACGCAGAAAATTTATAGGAACAACAGCGGCAGGCATAGCCGGAGCCACCATTCTCCCTTCCCACGTTATAGCCGGGTTGGGGCACAAACCACCAAGCGACAAATTAAATATTGCAGGTATTGGTGTTGGAGGAAAAGGATATACCAATCTACGTTTTATGGAAACCGAAAACATCGTTGCATTGTGCGATGTGGATTGGGAATATGCCGGAAAAAATTCTTTTGTGCGTTGGCACAGAGCCAAACAATACACCGACTTCAGGGTAATGTTCGAGCAGCAAAAAGACATTGATGCAGTTATGATTGCCACACCTGATCATACACACGCACTTCCTGCTCTTATAGCTATGCGCGAAGGAAAACATGTTTTTCTTCAGAAGCCACTTACACATTCTGTTTACGAATCGAGAATTTTAGCCGAAACGGCACAACGATATGGTGTTGCCACTCAGATGGGCAACCAGGGGAATTCGGCAGAAGGAATCCGTAAAATTTGTGAATGGATTTGGGCAGGAACGATTGGAGAGGTGACACATGTTGATACCTGGACCAACCGACCAATCTGGCCACAGGGATTATCCAAACCTGAAAAAGGGAAACGAATTCCGAAAACGCTGGACTGGGATTTGTTTATCGGCCCAGCTGCTTATCGCGAATACCATCCTATTTATCATCCATGGAACTGGCGCGGATGGTGGGATTTTGGCACCGGCGCACTTGGCGATATGGGATGCCATATTCTCGACCCGGTTTTTAAAGCACTGAATCTTCAATACCCGTCAACAGTAGAAGGAAGTTCGACACCTTTTAATAACGACTCGGCTCCTAATGCCGAATTCGTACGCTACGAATTTCCTCGACGAGACAATCTGCCAAAAGTAGCCATGCCCGAAGTAACCGTTAATTGGTACGACGGTGGATTTATGCCTCCCCGACCTGTTGAACTCAGAGACGGAGAGCAAATGGGTGACGATGGCGGAGGATGTATTTTCCACGGAACACGCGGTAAAATTATGTGCGGTACTTACGCTGCTAATCCAACCTTACTGCCAACCAGCGAAATGGAACATTTTGAGGAACCGGAAAAAAAGATTCGCCGGATTTCAGAAGCCATGAACGGTGGGCACGAGCAAGACTGGATAAGGGCTTGTAAAGAAGACAAGGATACGAGGCTGGAAGCATCGTCGAATTTTGCCTATGCCGGCCCGTTAAACGAGATGGTGGTAATGGGGGTTCTGGCAGTGCGTTTGCAAAGTTTACAGCGAAAACTAAAATGGGACGGTCCGAATATGAGGTTTACCAATATTGGTTCAACCGATTATATTCGTGTACTTTCCAAAGATAAATTTGAATTGCTCGACGGTGATCCTAAATTCACAAAAGACTATGAAACCCTACCTGCCCAGCAAATGGCGGAAGAATGGATCAGGCACAATTACAGAAAAGGGTGGGAACAGATCTAATATAGCATATACTATAAAAAGTAAAGGGTAGCGATTATATTATCAGCTACCCTTTCTATTTATTGACAATCTCTTTTTTAAATCAATCCGGTCTCTTTTAACAAAGTCTCCATTTCCTGTTGAACTTCCAACGCTGCAGCTCTTGCCTTCTCGGCAAAATCCACGTCACGCGAAGCGTAAATGATCCCTCTGGAAGAATTAACCAGCAATCCGCATTTGCTGTTCATGCCGTTTTTAGCCACTTCCTGTAAACTCCCTCCCTGCGCACCAACACCGGGAACAAGCAAAAAGTGATCGGGTACAATCTCACGGATTTCTTTTAGCTTTTCAGCTTTGGTAGCGCCAACAACGTACATCATATTTTCGGTGGTTCCCCATTCCTGTGAAATTTTTAGCACCTTCTCAAAAAGCTGGTCGCCACTTTCTTTATCTTCCATAAACTGAAAATCGTATGCTCCCTTGTTTGAAGTTAATGCCAGCAGAATCACCCATTTGTCGAGGTAAGTCATAAACGGTTTTACCGAATCTTCACCCATGTATGGGGCAACGGTTACTGCATCAAAATCCTGCTTGTCGAAGAAAGCCCGCGCATACAAATTCGAAGTATTTCCGATATCACCTCTTTTGGCATCTGCAATCAGAAAAATCTCAGGATGCTTCGATTTTACATACATCACGGTCTTCTCCAGACTTTCCATCCCTTTCGATCCCAGGCTCTCGTAAAAAGCGAGGTTCGGTTTGTAAGCCACAGAAAATTCAGCCGTTGCATCTATAATTTCTTTATTGAATGAAAAAACAGGGTCTGATGTATCCATCAGGTGCTGAGGGATTTTTTGGATGTCGGTATCCAAACCAACGCAAAGAAAACTACGTTTCTTTTGAATTTGTTCGAACAGTTGTTGTTGATTCATAATTTTGAGTTGGAAGCCGGAAGACCGAAGTCAGAAGACTTCCATTTTTATATTTAAATTTCTGCTTCTTTTAATTTTTCGGCGTTTTCTTCAATCATCAGCTTTTCGATAATTTCATCGATTTCGCCATTAATAATGGCCTGCAGGTTATATAAAGTCAGGTTGATACGGTGATCGGTAACACGTCCCTGCGGCCAGTTGTAGGTACGAATCTTTGCCGAACGGTCGCCGGTTGACACCATGGTTTTACGTTTCGACGAAATCTCATCGATGTACTTCTGGTATTCCATGTTGTATAAACGGGTACGCAGCTCAGCCATGGCCTTGTCGAGATTCTTGAGTTTCGACTTCTGATCCTGGCAGGTTACCACAATTCCGGTTGGAATGTGTGTTAAACGAATGGCCGAGTAAGTGGTGTTCACCGACTGTCCGCCAGGTCCGGAAGAACAGTACTCATCGCGACGGATGTCTTCGGTTTTTAATTCCACATCAAACTCGTCGGCTTCGGGCAACACTGCAACCGTAGCTGCCGAGGTATGCACACGCCCCTGTGTTTCGGTTTGCGGCACACGCTGCACACGGTGCACACCCGATTCGTATTTCATTACTCCGTAAACACCTTCGCCGGTAATGTTGGCCACAATTTCCTTGTAACCTCCTGCAGTTCCCTCATTCAGGTTGGTAACCTCCATACGCCAGCCTTTGCTTTCGCAAAATTTGCTATACATACGGAACAGGTCTCCTGCAAAAATACTTGCTTCATCACCTCCGGTTCCTGCCCTGATCTCCAGAATAGCATTTTTGGCATCTTCCGGATCAGCCGGAACAAGCAACAATTTCACTGCTTTCTCAATTCCAGGAATGCGCTTTTCAGATTCTTCAATCTCATCGCGGGCCATTTCGCGCATTTCCTCATCGGTCTCCTCTGCCAACATTTCTTTCCCGGTTTTTATATTATCAACCAGGTTTTTGTATTCCTGAAAGGTCTTTACCAGCTTTTGCAGGTTTTTATATTCCTGATTCAGCTTCACATAGCGTTTCATGTCCGCTATCACTTCAGGATCGGTAATCTGTTGCTCCACTTCTTCGAAGCGGTGCTTTATCGATTCAAACTTTTCTAATAGTGCGTATTCTGCCATTGCTTTTTAATAAATAAATTCACCCTTCTCCGATTTAATCGTAAGCTTCTTGCCACCGGAAGGTTCAACTTTCCCAATTATCTGCGCGTCAATATCAAACGACTTCGAAATTTTAATAATCTCTTCAGCAATATCGGCTCCGCAGTATATTTCGTAACGGTGTCCCATATTAAACACCTTGTACATTTCTTTCCAATCCGTTCCCGATTGCTCCTGAATCAATTGAAACAGTGGAGGAACAGGAAACATATTATCTTTTATCACGTGAACATTATCCACAAAATGAAGCACCTTGGTTTGCGCTCCCCCTGAGCAGTGAATCATTCCTGAAATCTGTCCCCGAAACTCATCAAGAACTTTTTTAATTACCGGTGCATACGTTCTTGTTGGCGAAAGCACCAGTTTGCCGGCGTCAATATCCAGTCCTTCAATGGCATCGGTTAATTTTTTACCTCCCGAATAAACCAAATCAGACGGCACTTCCGGGTCGAAACTCTCGGGATATTTTTCAGCCAGGTAATTTGCAAATACATCGTGGCGTGCCGAAGTTAATCCGTTACTTCCCATACCTCCGTTGTATTCGGTTTCGTAATTGGCTTGCCCAGATGAGGATAAACCAACAATTACATCACCGGCTTTAATATTATCAGCCGAAACCACATCAGCCCTTTTCATGCGGCAAGTAACGGTCGAGTCCACAATAATGGTTCGAACCAAATCGCCAACATCGGCAGTTTCGCCACCTGTTGAATAAATGCTCACCCCCATTTCGCGCAAGCTGGCCAGCAACTCTTCCGTTCCGTTAATAATGGCTGCAATAACTTCTCCGGGAATGTTATTTTTATTCCGGCCAATGGTTGATGAAACCAAAATATTATCAGTTGCACCAACACAAAGCAAATCGTCAACATTCATGATCAACGCATCCTGGGCAATTCCTTTCCATACCGATATATCGCCGGTTTCTTTCCAGTACATATATGCCAGCGACGACTTTGTTCCTGCTCCGTCGGCATGCATAATGTTGCACCACTCCGGATCACCTCCCAGAATATCGGGAACAATTTTGCAGAATGCTTTTGGGAATAATCCCTTATCCACATTCTTAATTGCCTCATGTACATCTTCTTTTGATGCAGAAACTCCGCGCGCGCTGTATCTCGATTCTGTTACCATTTACTTCGTCATTTTTGTGGCTACAAAATTAACAAAATCTGCCGACCTGTAATAAAAAAAGGAAAGCCCTTGAGAAGACTTTCCTTTTTAGCAATATTTTTTGATTCTTAGGCGTATAAAAAGCGCTTGATTTTTCTCGTCGGAGTACGTTCGAAAGGAGCGGGCTGCAATATAACCTGGTTAATTCTCGAAAATTTATTCACTTCCTGGTTCACCTTTTTCATAATCTCCAGAAGAATTTCATCTGACTTTTCAGAAATAAATTGTTGGGCTTCCATTTTCAAATGTTTGAAGTGCTCCTCAACTTCTTCCATGTTCAGATGAACCATGGCAACCAGTTTACCTTTCTTCTCAACAACTAACGATTCAAGAACAAAACGCATCTTATTGATAACCGTCTCAATCTCTTCGGGATAAATATTTTCACCGCTGGCACCAACAATCATGGTTTTAATTCTTCCTTTTATGTGAAGCAGGTTATCCTTGTCGAACAATCCCCGGTCACCTGTTCTGAACCAGCCATCTTCGGTAAAAACTTCCTGCGTTAAATCTGGCGCTTTGTAATATCCTTTCATTACATTTTCTCCCTTGGCCTGAATTTCTCCCTCTCCGGTTGCAAGATCAGGACTGGCAATGCGCAACGAAACACCTTCCATGGCAATTCCGGTTGAGCCTATTCTACGGTTTTTTCTGACAGCTCCGGCCAACAAAGGTGCCGTTTCTGTTAAACCGTATCCGATAGCATAGGGAAATCCTCCTTCGAACAGGAAACGTTCAACTGTTTTATCGAGTTTGGCACCACCAATTCCAAAAAATCGCAGCTGCCCGCCAAACGTTTTGTACAGTTTTTTAGCGGCAATTCGGTGCAACAATTTCCGGGTTGGTGCAAAGGTACTCAACGACCGCATCAAACCACTTTTTTGAAATATTGGTTGTATTTTGGCCTTATAAACTTTCTCTATAATTAACGGAACTGACAGCATTATGGTTGGCCTGACTTTTTGCAAAGCCGGCATTAATACCGAAGCCACCGGAGGTTTTCGCAAATAATGTATCGATGCTCCGTACATTATAGGTAATAAAAATCCCACCGTATTTTCCAATGTATGCGAAAGTGGCAATATGGAAAGGAAACGATCGTCCGGTTCTATCTTTTGCAGTGTGCGGCTTTGCTGTGCCGTCCATGTCAGGTTTTTTTGGGTAAGCATTACTCCTTTTGAATTCCCAGTAGTTCCTGAAGTATAAATAATGGTTGCCAGATCCTGTTCATCCACATCAACAGGCAAAAACTTTCGGGTAACCTGCGGAACGGATGAAGTCAGAAGATTCAAATGATCTGCCGGTGTTTCTTTTGGGATAATTGCGAAATTATCAACCATTATAATCTGCTCAACCAGATCAGTTGTTTCTTTATTTACCGTTTTGTAAAGTCCTTCTGAAACAAATAAAAATTTTGACTCAGAATGTTCAATGATTGACTTTATTTCATTAGGATGAAAATCAGGCAGGATTGGAATTGCAATTGCTCCAACCACAGTAATAGCAAAAAATGCTTTTCCCCAATTGGGCATGTTGGCGCTTAAAATGGCAATTTTGTCTCCCCGCTTAACTCCAAGCTCAATAAGCAGTTCTGCCACCAACTCAACATCCTCTCCCATTTTTTTATAAGTGTAATTTTCCTCACCGACAAAAACAACGGAAGTATTATCTGCGTATTTCTCCACCGACTTATAAAACATAGCCGGCAAAGTCAATTTCGATGTATCAATCATATTATATCCCTTACTATCTGTTTGTTGTATTACATCATAAAAACTAAATAGAGTCAAAAATGTAACCGGCTAAAAATAAGAAAAAACATGAATCACACTTTGCAACATTAGTTACATTCAAAAAGTACTAAAAATTATATTACTGAAAATCAATACATTGCAAAAACAAATCAAAAACATTAACGTTTTTTAGGGTTTAAAATCTACTTTTACTTATTAAAATTTGACTTATGAAGTCCAAAATTCAAAAAAACAGTTTATTATCTAAAACTGAAACATACATTCGCGACTACTTTGAACACGAAGGTTCGGGACACGACTGGTGGCATATTTCCAGGGTAAAAAACCTGGCATTAAAAATTGCAGATAGTGAAGGAGGCGATCGGTTTATTATAGAAATGGCTGCATTGCTTCACGATTTAGATGACTGGAAATTAGCTGAAAACAATTCAGAATTAAAAAGTGAAAGCTGGCTGAACAAAATAGGGGTATCTGATAAAGACACGGAAAGAATCCTTCAGATAATTGAGGAAGTTTCGTTTAAAGGAGCAGGGGTTGAAACCAGTGCAAATTCTCTGGAAGCGAAAATTGTGCAGGATGCAGATCGCCTGGATGCCATTGGTGCCATTGGCATTGCGCGTACCTTTGCATACGGAGGTCACAAAGGCAGACTTTTGTACCATCCCGACATTGAACCGGTGATGCACCAAAGCTTTGAAGCGTATAAAAACAACACGGCTCCCACTATCAACCATTTTTACGAAAAACTTCTGTTACTAAAAAACCTAATGAACACAAATACCGCCCGCGATATGGCAGAAAATCGCCACAGCTACATGGAAGACTTTTTAAGTCATTTTTTTGATGAATGGGAATGCAAATTTTAACTTTTCTATTGCATTTTAACAGGCAGGTTTCGTAATTTTATTGAAAAAACAATGAGAATCGATCATATTGCAATTTGGACATATAACCTTGAAGGTCTCCGGAATTTTTACATGCACTACTTCGATGCTTCATCAAACGATATTTACCACAACCACAGCCGGGAATTCCGCTCATATATCCTGTCGTTTGGTGGTGATTGCCGCCTGGAAATTATGGAAATGCCGAATATTCCCAAAACGAAAGATAACCCTTTAAAACAATTCACAGGCATTATTCATTTTGCCATTTCAGTTGGCTCCAGAGACAAGGTCGACGAAATTACAGAAACACTTCGTCAGGATGGATTTAAAATTATTGGCAATCCCCGTGTAACCGGTGATGGATATTATGAAAGTGTTTTCCTCGATCCCGACGGGAACAGGGTGGAGATTATGGCCTGAACATCCTGAATAGTTAAAATCGTATAACTTTTGTTATATTTAAAGTCTCAACTAAACCAACATTATGAAACGAAAAAACCTGTTCTGCCTGTTAATCCTATTTGTATTTGTTTATACAAGCTTTACTTCCTGCAAGCAAGAAATTCCAAAAGAATTGCCAAACATATTGTGGTTAACCAGCGAAGACAACAGCCCTCTTCTTGGCTGTTACGGCGATGACTTTTCCACCACCCCCAATCTCGACAAACTGGCATCGCAAGGTTTTTTATACACACATGCCTACGCCAATGCACCGGTTTGTGCTCCTGCACGCAACACTATATTAACGGGAGTTTATGCCTGCTCGGGAGGTAACCAGCATATGCGAAGTTACTACCCAAAATCAGACCTCATAAAACCTTATCCGGTATACTTACGCGAGGCCGGATATTACTGTACCAATAATTCGAAAACCGACTATAATGTAAACAATATTGACCCGAATGAAATATGGGATGAATGCAGTAAAAAAGCGCATTGGAAAAACCGTCCGGAAGGGAAACCATTTTTTGCCATTTTTAATACTACTATCTCACACGAAAGTTGCCTCCATAAATCAATTCCCAACGAAGAGCTTCGCCACAGCCCGGATGAAGTTTTTATCCCGCCTCACCACCCTGCCACACAAGAAATGAAACACGACTGGGCCCAATATTACGACAAGGTGGAAGATATGGATACCCAAATTGGTGCATGGCTAAAAGAATTAGACGATGCCGGTCTGGCTGAAAATACGATTGTTATGTATTACGGCGACCATGGTGGTGTGCTGGCACGCAGTAAACGATATGTTTATGAAACAGGAACACGGGTTCCTTTTATTATCCGTGTTCCTGAAAAATACAAATACCTTTTCCCGAATGAAAAAACGGGATCAAAAGTTGATCGCCTTGTTAGTTTTGTCGACCTGGTTCCAACGCTGCTAAGTATTGCCGGCATCGAAATTCCGGAATACCTTCAGGGGAACGCCTTTCTGGGTAAACAAAAATCCGCAGACCCTGAATATGCATACATGTTCAGAGGCAGGATGGACGAACGCTACGACATGTGCCGCGCCGTGCGAGACAAACAATTCCGTTACATCAGAAATTATATGCCCTACCGTATTTACGGACAACGAATTGAATACTTATTTCGTGCACCATCGATACGCTCGTGGAAGGCGGCTTACGAAGACGGCGAATGCAATGCTGCACAGAGTGCTTTCTGGCAAACCAAACCGATTGAAGAATTGTATGATACAGAAAACGATCCATGGGAAATTAATAACCTGGCCAACAATCCCGATTACAAGGATGTACTTGAACGAATGAGAAAAGCTAATAAAGATTGGGTAACCCGGATTTTCGATACCGGATTTATTCCCGAGGCCGACCGGGTTGACCGTGCTGACGGATCTCCGATGTATGATTATATGCGCTCCGGAAATGTAAATTTGGAAGAAATTATGGAAGCTGCGGAAATTGCAACACTTGGGAAAACTGAAAATCTTGAAAAGCTAAAATCCTTTCTAAACTCTGATGAAAGTGCTGTTCGTTACTGGGGAGCTTCGGGGTTATTAATTTTGGGAAAAGAAGCCGCTCCGGCCATCGAAGAACTAAAAAATGCAACTAACGACTCATCGGCAAATGTTGTTTCGGTAGCAGCCGAGGCCCTTTATAATCTGGGAGAAAAAGAGACAGCAAAAAAAGCGCTGCTCGAAGTTTTAAAAAATCACAACGAATTTGCCCGGTGCCACGGATTAAACGTAATAGATTGTATAAATGAAAAAAGTCCGGAAATCCAAAAAGGAGTTATTGACCTGGTTTCAAGTGCAGAAACGGCAACAAGAAATAATTACGACATGAGGGCTGCAAAATGGTTGATTGAAAAATGGCAACTAAATCCGGAAGATTACAACATTAATTTTGCCTGGTAAGCAAAGCTAGTATATTTCATCGCCACACTCCCAGAGAATTATCAGCTTTGTGCGGTTCTCGAGCCAGTCGCTTAAAGGAAAGTCCTCGCTCCACTCTACCAGATTGCCATTGTAATCGTAAACTTCACAATAAACACATGAAGACTTATTACTATACAAATCGTAATAATTCATACCGCTATAGGTTGATCTTTGTAAAGTACTTCCTATGCAATCACCCGAATTTTCAAGTTCTTCCAAACGTGGTTTTATCCATGATGGTATAGCCGGATCTTCCCTTTCTCTGTTTTTACACGCAAAAACAGAAACGACAATAAATACTATGAAAATTAATTTTTTCACATTGTAAAGTTAATCATCATAAATGGTAAAAATTACATCTGTTTCAAAATCTTTGGCTCCCATGGTTAACGACAAATTCTTTAAACGGAATTCTACCGGGATGTTCGAAATTTTGTCTTTTCCCCTGAATAAATAAGAAGGATTATTGGTAATTCTCTGGTAATTCTTTCCATCTTTAACATATGGATTACCATTGCGTTCTGTATAAACTCCGTCGCCGCTTCGTTTAATATCCAGTTCTATTTCATCATTCCAGTCGACATCAGATTTATGTATATAAATACTCCACCGTTCATTCTTCATGTTCCAGTAATAATACGAATCGATGGCCAGGTATACCAAATTGCTTGTTAATTCAGCATTGATATCGTTTCCGGCTTCACCAACCACAAGTTCAGATTCGTTAAAAGATACCATGCCACTGGCAGTTACTCTGAATTCCTGTGCAAAACCCATCTTCATTATCAATATGAATACAAATAACAAAACCAGATTCTTCATATTCTTTAATTATCGGTAATGGTATATAAGATCGTAAACTCGGAAGGCTCCATTGCTGTAACTTTCTGCATATTACTGATATCCAGCGAAAATGCTAACGAATGCCCGTTGTTTATTCCGTCGCCGGTAAAACAACTGCCTATACCGGTAATAATTGGATGGGGTTCATAACCCACTAAAGTTCTTCCCGCCGAAACTCCAACTTCACCTTTTCCGGTTCCCAGGTATGCCGATGCTTCTACATATAAGGCAATTCCTTCGGGCAGCACACCGCCAGCAACCTGCGCTTCAATGGACCTTCTCTGTCCATAATTTGTTATTGCCGATGAGTAATTAATCCATAATTCTTCTGAATTGGTTTGTTGAACAATCGGTGCACTGCCGGCTTCTGCCGAAGGCAACACCTCGAATTCGAGGCTGCTGTTCACCCGGTACTCAATATCCAAAAGCGCAACTTCGGGAACAGAAATCCCAACGTTAATCCTTTCTTCATCGCCCTGCCCGCTCACCGGACTTACATGAAAAATTAATAATGCAAATAATAAGAAAACGACTATTCTACTCATCTTTCTTTTTTTGATCGTATTCCCTTACACTGTATACTTGTCCATTCTGAATCACAACAACAAAAGCCTTTCTGAATTTCTGATTTAATCTCATCTCTTCAGCCTTGGCTTCCTTTAGTGTTTTAAAACGTCCAATAAAATATTTGTGTAAGTTATCAATTTGTTTTTCGAAATAAAACTCCTCGCCTTCAAAAAACTTATTTCCTGCGTCGAGCTGCTTTTTGAAAGCGCCTACCTGAACCGAATAATACAAACTTTCTTCCGGCTTTGGATTATTTTTTTTGGAGATAACCTTTAACCCGGTTCCGCCATCATTGCTCTTTTTTAGAACAGAAATACCTTGTTGTTTAAAAATGACATTCTTCTGTTTGGCCGGTAATTCAATTGTAATTTCCTTATTTTCTCCCGGCTTCAAATAATAGGTATAATCATCCTGAACTGTTTTATAACCCTCAGGAACTGAATTCTGATAGATTTTGAACACCACTTTTCCTGGTCTCACAAGAGGGAACTCGAATCTGCCGTTTTCATCAGTGGTTATTCTGTACATTTCGGTTAGGGTTTCAAGTTCAACAATAATATCTGCGGCACTTTCTTTTACCTGTTCCAAGCCAGCAACCTTTGTTTTTTCCAACGTCAGATTTCCCGACAAATATGCTCCTTTAACAACCTGGGCATCTACCGTTGACAGTTGATTTTCAAAAACCTCCACCTCCAAAGGATTGGCAATATTTGTTATTTCATCAAGTTGGAATCCGGTTTTATCAATGGTGAGCAAATGAATTCCGGGAGGTATAAATTTAAATTCATATTTCCCGTTTTTATCGGTAATTGTGGTCTCGTTCAACAAACTTACCAACACTCCTCCCAAAGGTTGTCCGTCGGGATTGGCAATAATTCCACCTATTTCACCTGCTTCAATAATACGTTTCACAGGAACTCCAAATTTGATGGCATAAGTGGCCGACAATGTAAATTCGGGCTTGTCAACTTCATTTCTAAAAAGGGTATAAAAACTCTTAACGGAGAAGGTATGATTTTTAAGTAAATGGTAATCGAGATCGAACTGCATCAGATTCCGGTTCTTGTAATAATCGTCGATGTCGTAAGCATTTTGCACATATAGATTAGCTTGCAAATTTTTAATAAGTTGGCTACTTAACGAAAGGCCGGCTGTTACATTTTGTTGATTTCCTGAAACAAACTGATTGATATTCGACCAGCTTCCGAATACCCTTACTGCGTGTTTTGAATTAAAACGGTAGGCAACATTTGCAATTCCCCTGAATGAATTCTGTTCATTCTTTCCTCCTTCCAGTAAAAAATTCTTAGTGCGCCCCATTTCACCTATCAAACTGTAATTCAATTTTCTTAATTTCTGGTTGAACCTGGCATTTAACGAACGGGTTTGATAATGAAATTTGTTTAAACTCAGCCTGTCTTTCCGCTCATATTCACGCGCATACAATTTCAAATTGCTCCTAGGCGATAGGTTATAATTTATATAGGCCTGCATTGATTTTGTATAAGGAGCAGTAACAAAAAAGGTATCTAACCGGGCATTTAAAAAATCCTCCTTGGCATAAATACCAATATTCATATTTTTTGAAATACGAGCCGAAACATTCCCGGAATAAAAACGCGAATTGGTATAATAACCCGGATAATTTTTCCCGGTGTTGTACAAGTTTCCACTGATATTAAAAACAGAAAGCTGAGAAGTTAAATTTAACCGGTAGCCATTATCAGCCTCATTGTTGTAATAACCTCTTGAGTACTCAAAATCGATATTTGTTCGTGCAAAAGGAGTAAACTCCGACACAAAACTCACCAGTCGGGCAGGATTATTTTCTGCCGAAAAATCTTTGGATACATAATACACATCAACACGGTTATTTTTATTGAATCCATATCCGGCATACGCTGCCATTTCATTTTTAATTTCGGCATAAAAACGGGGCTCTACATACAAACCACCAAGCGATAAACCATTGTTAAAATTCACCCGGGTTTCGGCCCCAAGCCCATAACGCGACGATTCGGTTAAAGGAGTAAAAGAATAACTCTTTTGCCCGGCAAACATCTCCAGGTTTTTATTTTCATACGATAGATAATACTGGTCGTACATGCCCAGAAAACTCAAATCGGTATTGTTGGGGCCACGAGCCATAAATTCGAGGCGATGTTTTCCGTCCTGATCGATAGAACCCTGTCCGTACAACTGAAACTGGTATGTTGATTCATATTTATTCTCCCTGCTGGTAGACAAATAAGAAATGGAAGCAGATACAGGAAAACGATGATACATGTCTTTCTTAAAATTCTTATCTGGAAATACCTGCGACCATAAACTCACGCTTCCAAGTACCCTGTCAGCGACCTTTGCGCGAACGGTAAAAAATTCTTTAGTACTGGCTTGATAACCATTCTCAATATGCTTAGAAACAGAGATTGTTGCCGACTCACCCGCATTTAGTTTTATCTCAACGGGGCCTTCCACATCGCAATTCTGGGCCTCAATAAAAAAAGTCTTCTGAGTGTTTCCCAAATTTTGCAACATGTACCTTCCCTTTATGGTTTCACCGGCAAATACATAGTCGTTGTATTCCAAAACCTGAAGATTAATCTTTTCAATTTCGCTGACCGAAACGAAAACCGAGTCGGAGGAATAAACTGTTCCTTTCTCATTTGAATGAAGTTCTGCCTTTAGGCGATATTTATCCACCTCGTAGTCGGATGGTATCTGAACCGACAGTATTAAAAATTGCTTTTTATCGGGAGCCAGGTTTATAACTCCGGGCTGTGTTACAATTTTCCAACCTGAAGGGACCTGGAAAAAGGCCTTTGTTATTATAGTGACATCACAATTGTTATGAATAAAAAAGGGTAAATTCACAACATTCCCCGGCAAAACAGAGTATTCTTTTTTTACAAAATCGAGGCTGCACTTTTGCTGGGCCTCCACTGGAAAACAGATGGCAAAAAAAAGAATTATTACTACTAGCCGGTTTAACATATTTATATTTCAAGCGTAAAATTGGTGCCAAAAATATGGTCGGCATCACAATTCGCCACCAGTACTGCCGTATACGATCCGGGTTCAACTCCTACCAGAGAAAGTGAAAGTAATATTGATGTGCCGGGGAAGGTTTTCCGGCGTTCTGCTTTAAAAATCCCCATCGACTCTCCGGTGTTATTAAAAATCTCCATACTTAATTCAGGTTTTAACATCCGCTCACCCGTATTCTTGACTGCTACATTCAAAACGTTCTGCTCCTGACTGTCATCCAACTCTAAACCAATAAATTGCAGATCTCTTTCACCCGTTTCTTCTATGTTGGTAATAATTTGAACGGCATATCTAATGGCTGTATGAATTTTTAACCCCGCTGTCTTTGCCGTATCCTGAGGAACCAGGCCTTCCACCATTATTACACTCCAGTACGTCCCACAAAGAGAATCATTCATGGGAGTGTTTACTTCAAAATCAACAATCGCTCTTTCGTCGGGTTGAAGTGTTAATAATTTTGGGCTAAAATTAATCCAGTTTGCATTCGACCGTTCCTGTGTGCCAGGTTCATCGTGTCTGCTCTCTCCCTGGTATGTATACCAATAATCGCGAATATAAACCCGAACAGTACGAGCTTCGGTACCGGCATTCTGAACTTGAATACTTCCCCTATATTTTTCTCCCGGAGAACTGGTATCTTCGTGAGTTAATCCGTTTAGTATAACAATATTAGATTGGGCCTGAAAAACAATTAAAGAAGAAAAAAACAACAACAGACCAATTCTTTTAATGTTTTGAATACTCATAATGGTTGATTAAGAATTGGGATAAATTTAACAATGAATTGCTAATTATCGTCGGTTAAAGTATATATAATTTGAAGGGAAGACTCGCTTTGATAAATTTGACTATACAAATCATTGTCATTAATAAGGCCTATCGAATAACTCAACAAATGACCATTTTGAATTCCCTGCCCGGTATAACAGGTTCCGATTCCGGTAATAACATCCACCGGCATATTCGAAAGTGTAACCTTGTTTTTTGGATTACCCAACTGCCCTTTACCGTTTCCTCGTCCTTCTGATGCTTGCAATACAATCTCAAAACCCGCCGGGATCTCTCCCTGAACGGTGGCAGTGACTTTTCTTCTTTGATTATTGCGTACAACCGAAGTATAGTTGATCCAAAAACCAGGATGCTCATTTTCAATTAGCTGCACTTCCTGCCCGGCAATATTGGGTGCTGTTGCCATAAAATTTATGGCATCTTCCGACTCTGAATGAAGGGCAACCAATGCCACCTCCGGTATATTTACGTTAATATCATGCTCTGCTTTAGTTTGAGCAAAAGAAGTTAACGAAACAAAAATCAGAAATAAAAAAAATGATATTGCGTCCAACAATTTCACCTTTCAAATTTAAGATAATTTTTAAGGAAAACAAATACACCCCACTATCGAACAAGACACAAAAAAAGGTAAGCCTCTCGACTTACCTTTATCCCCTTATTTTTTATCTACAAAATCAATTAATCACCACTAATCGTGTACGTTACTGTTATATGATGCTCTGTTGCTACTAGCAAATGATAATTACTTTCGTCTACTTCAACACTATAATCAAGCGTGTGTCCTTTTCCAACTCCGTTTCCGGTATAACAACTTCCTATTTCGCTGACTACAGTTTTTCCATCCGTATCCAAACTCACACTATGACCTGTTCCGGTTTGGCCTTTGGCGCCACCATTTACAGATGAACTGATATTCAGATTAATCTTTAATCCATCAGGAAGGTTGGATACTTTGGCGTCAATACTGTTGGTATTTCCTGAACTTACTATTGAAGAATAATTCAGGTAAAGTTTCTTTTCCGATTCCTGTTCAAAAGAAACATTGTTTCCTGCTAACTCAGGAGATACTGCTGAAAAATCGATAGTGGTACTGTTGCTCCCCGCAATGGACACCATTGCATGTGTTGGAATATTTATATTTAACAGATGTGAATCTTCATCGTTGTCGCTACTGCTACCACTACCTGGCCCCATGGCACTAGTTGTGAAAGCACTTGCTATAAAAAAAATGATTGCGAATGTTTTTGTAAAATTCTTCATGATGTTGTTGTTTATTTGTTTGTAATATTTTTCTTCAAAAAGCTGTTGTATCCTTAGGGTCGGATACGCTTTTTAATAAACAACACAAATGCCAAAAACAATAAACAGTTGACAATCAGCAAATTAAACAATTACGCCAAGCAGAACCCCTGGATCTATTTGGGACACATTTTTAGTATTTGGGACAAAAACCAAATACGGGACATAACTCTAAAAAGTCTGGATATTGGAATAACAAAAATTAATAAATGAAAAATCCCGGAGATTATTCCCCGGGAAATTCTTTTATTCCATGCACAATCATCTCCAAAAAACGGAATAAAAAAAGCCTCAGACATAATCTGAGGCTTTATATTTTTGGGTGGAAGACCGGATTCGAACCGGCGACCTCTGGAACCACAATCCAGCGTTCTAACCAACTGAACTACATCCACCATTTGTTTTGCGGGTGCAAATATATACAATTTATTTTTTTCACAATCTAAAAACATTAAAAATTGAATCTATATTTTTGATAGAAAAAAATTTACAACAATAATTGAAGAGAGAACACTATTTTTTGCAACCCTATCCGGGAAATCTTGTCATTAAGTTTGAAAGTTAGAAAATTGAGACTAAAGGAGCACAAACATAAAAACATTATTGAGGCCTGTAAAGAAGGGAACGACAAAGCCCGTTTCGAGCTATATCAATTATACTCGAAAGCGATGTTTAATGTGTGCTTCAGAATAATGAACAACCGGGAAGAGGCTGAAGATATGTTGCAGGAAGCTTTTACCCAGGCTTTTATAAAATTAAGTTCTTTTAGGTACGAATCTGCTTTTGGTTCCTGGTTAAAACGCATAGTGGTTAACACCTGTATTAATGCCATTAATAAAAGGAAAGTTGAATTAACCTATTGCGAAGAGATTTACCATTATGACACGGAAGAAGAAAACCAGGAATACGAACCGGAATATACGGTTGAGAACATAAACAAAGCGATGGAACAACTTCCCGAAGGAGGAAGGATGGTATTCTCGCTTTATTTACTGGAAGGATACGACCATGTTGAAATTGCCCAGATTCTGGGAATTACTGAGTCGACCTCGAAAAGCCAGTTTATGCGCGCTAAACGCAGTGTTATTAAGATATTGAAAGATTATAAATCATTAAGTTATGAAAACTGACAGATTGGAGGATTTTGTGAGGAACAACCGCGAGGATTTCAACTTCAGGGAACCATCGCCGGAAGTCTGGGAGAAGATCGCTGCAAAAACGAACAAACCCAAAATAGTTTTGCTTCACCGGTATTTTGCACGAGTTGCTGCTGTTTTTTTAATTACGGTTATTAGTTCTTTGTTAGTCTGGCAGTCGGGTTTGCTTTCTTCAGGCAAATTGGCAAAAAACATTAGCGATCCTGAAATTATTGAACTTATTGAAGCCGAAGCATATTATTCGCACCAGGTTGATTTAAAACTAAAAGAAATAAAAAAATGCTACTATACATTTCCTGAATTAAAAGATGAAATTGAAAACGATCTAATCGAATTGGAAGATATGTACAAAACATTAAAAATCGATTTAGAAGACAACATTTCGAACAAAAGTGTAATAGAAGCAATGATAGAAAACAACAGGTACAGACTTAAACTCTGCGACCATGTTTTAGATCAGATTAAATGTTAGAATACAAGGGGATACGATATGAAAAATTTGAAGTTGATAGCAATTCTGTGCATTTGGTGCCTGCTTCCGGTAATGGCGGCGGCACAATTTACAGAAACAAAAGAGCTGAAAAAAGAGTTTAAGGTTACAGAACAAACCCAAATAGAAATTACAAACAAGTACGGGAAAATTGATATTCACACCTGGGATAAAGACTCAGTTGTATTCGAAATTAATATCAGGGTTGAAGCCCGGAAACTCTCAAAACTGGAAGACGTGGTTGACGGAATCAACTTTGATATAACCAGCAACGAAAATTTTCTGATACTCAGGACCAATGTAGATAAAAATAAAAACAGCCTGGGAAAAGAACTTCAACGATTCAAAGAGTCAATATTAAAAGACGATGGCAATATTCAGGTTGATTACGAAGTATGGATGCCCGATTCGAATGAATTAAAAATTGAAAATAAATTCGGAGACATATATATTGGCGATTACCACGGTGAAGTTTCCATTGATTTATCGAATGGGAACCTGAAAGCCCATAATTTTTACAACCACACCAAACTTAATCTCACTTTTGCCGATGCGTCGGTTAACTCTATGGAAGATGGTCAAGTGCAGAGTAATTTCAGCGAGTTGTACATAAAAAAAACAGGATCAATCAATTTAAACAGCAAATCATCAGAATTTGAAATAAATGAAATCCGGGACCTGGAAGCCGAATCGCGACGCGACAAATTCAGAATAAGAGAAGCCGAAATGATAAATGCAAAAAGCAGCTTCTCGATGTTCAGAATTGACGAACTTTCTGACCGGTTAACACTTCGTTCTGAATACGGAAACTTAGATCTTGGAAAAGCCACGGCCGATTTTGACAATATTCTTATCGAATCAAAATCAACCGACATCAGCATGTATTTTAACGAATCGGCTTCTTTCAACTTCGAAATTACGCACACCGATTCAAACCTCGACCTTTGCGATGAGATGAAAATCACCAGGGAAGAGTTGCTGGATGAAAAATCAAAAAAAGTAAAACTCACCGGAACATTTGGCAGCAAGAAAAATGACGAAAACCGATTAAATATAACGGCTGTTTCAGGAGAAATCAGCATCCGAGCCGAATAAAATCACCCCCTTTCACCAAAAAAAAACCAACCTTCTATTCATTAGAACTCTCAGGAAGTTGTGATTGAGGAATAATATTTCAATCCCTGGCAATCTGCTATCTGATTGAATAATTTTATAATACCTACTTACTAATAAAATTGCCCAATAACAGCTTTTGATTTATCGTAAAGAAAACTTTCTGCATTACTGCATTCTTATTTTTCATCGAAGTGAAACAGAATAAAATTGTTTGTCATCATCTTTTCGTGGTCAATTAGTGATGAACAGACTAAAACATGAAGCAAATAACAGTTAATGATCCATTTAGCGAAAAAAAATTCGATAAAATTTATGGAATTGTGCAACCCTTAAAAAAAATACCTGTCAATAAACATGAAACAGAAAACAATTAATCAGGAAATCTGATGTTATTAAAACAACAAGCTATGAAAACAATTAAACTGTTCGCTTTGAGCGTATTGGTATTGCTCTTAGGCACTACCAGCTGTATTTACGACACCATTCACGGAAACGGGATTTCCGTATCCGAAGAAAGAGTTACAACTAATTTCAATAAAATTGCCAATACCGGTTCTTTTATCGTACATGTCAGTAATGATGAGTCATATGAAGTTATTGTAAATGCCGAAGAAAATATTATTCCTTACATCGAAACATACGTGTCAGGAGGTACATTATACATCGATATCGATCGTTATATTTCGCTGAGCAACACCAAGCCGATGGAAGTTTACGTTAGTATGCCCAACCTGAAAGGATTGAAACTCTCCGGATCGGGAAGAATAAATACCGAATTCTTCGAAACCAACGAGATGGATATTATTCTTTCCGGATCGGGAAGAATTGAAACATCATGCAAGTCCTCCAAAGTTGAGGCATCTATTCCCGGTTCTGGCACAGTTAATATTTCAGGAGAAACGGATTACGCAGAGTTTAAAATAAGTGGTTCGGGAAATATTAATGCTACCACACTTTTTACCGATACATGCTACTCCTCAATAACCGGATCGGGTGAAATAAAAACTACCGTTGAAAACCTTTTAGGGGTTAGAATTACCGGAAGCGGGAATGTATATTATTCCGGAGATCCGGAAGTTAACCAGAATATCTCCGGCTCCGGTCGGGTGGTTCATCTTGATTAAGCCTTAAAAACAACAATATGAAACGATTATTACTGGCAAGCCTTCTGTTAATCTTTAGTCAGGTTATCCTGGCCCAGCAGTTTAACAAGTCAATCGGATTAAGAGCCGGTTTAACATCGGGTTTCGAATACCGCTTTTACATTGACGATGCCAATTCATTTAAAATCTTACTGGGTACTAATAACGGGTTACGACTTCATGGTTTTAAAGAAGTTCACCGCTACGATCTGTTTACGTTTACCGATCAGTTATCGTTTTTTTATGGAGCTGGAATCCATGGAGGATACGAAAACTGGGACAAATATTATGTGCGGGACAACATGCATTGGTATGAAAGCCGAACCGCCTTTGTCATGGGTGTTGATGCCCTGTGCGGGCTGGAGTACTTATTTTACGAAATCCCTCTTTCTCTGGGGGTGGAATATAAACCTTTTATCGACATTTTCGGACGAAGCATGTTTCGAATCGAACCATTCGACTTTGCTTTTACCATAAAATACCTCTTCTGATTTAAACAATTAAACATTATAAAAATTCTCACATGAAAAAATTAACAATGTTACTGGCAATGGTATTTGCCATTAGTACTGCAATGGCGCAGGATTATGAAAACAATAATGGAGTTCGAACCGTTTTTTCGAACCATGGAAACAATGGCGGATATGGTGCTTTTAGCCTTGGCTACGGACGAATCGATAACTCTGACGCATTTATTGGGGGTGCAAGGGGCGGATTTATATTCGATCACAAACTGGCCATCGGAGTTGGAGGATATGGCTTTGTGAATAACCTCGACAATAACAATTATTATTTAACTCCAACAAACAACGAATTGTATCTTGCCGGGGGCTATGGCGGAATATTAATTGAACCGATAGTTGGAGGACAAATGCCGGTACATGTATCATTTCCTGTTATCCTGGGAGTTGGAGGAGTGGCACTTACCAGTGACGATTGGGACTGGGATTGGGAAGACAGATACGACCGTGCAGACTACGACAGCGATGTGTTTTTTGTTTTCGAACCGGGTGTGGAACTGGAATTTAACCTCGCCCGGTTTTTCAGACTGGCAGCAGCAATGACGTATCGTTTTACTTCGGAGGTTGAATTAACGGCCAATGGCAGCACCTATGTTGATCCGGATGCTTTGCAGGGATTCAATTTTTCGATGGTTTTCAAATTCGGAAAATTTTAAACAGAAAGTGCAGATATAAAAAATGCCGGAACAAATATTCCGGCATTTTTTATTCTTTGATATTTCATCTATTCATAGAAATCAACATAATCCTGAGAATCCAGGAATTCAAAACTTTTCCTACAGCTTTCAATAGGCTCAAAGTTGTAACGTTCAACTTCAACAATGCCATATTTTGCACCTGACTGAGGTCGTGCAGCAAATGCGGCAGCAAAATCCATTTTCCCGCTTTCACCCAGTTCCTTTTCATCTTTAATGTGATAAAGCTCAAAACGTCCGGGATATTTTGCGAAATAATCCAGGCAATTTTTCCCGCCATGATCGATCCAGTATAAATCGAGCTGGAACATTACTTTTGCAGGATCGGTTAATTCCACCAGGTAATCATAAAGTGGTTTACCATCGAATTCAGTGGTAAATTCTTTATCGTGGTTGTGGTATCCGAAACGAATACCGGCTGCATTACATTTATCTCCAACGGCATTAAAATACTCGGCATAACGTTTTAGTCCGTCGAGGCTTTCGTATCCCACTCCGTCCATAAATGGCTGAACAATCCATTTTACTCCGGCTGCTTTGTGTGCTGCAATACTTGCATCCCACCATGCCATGGTTTCGTCCCAGTTTTCTTCTGTAGGAACAGCCTGTCCGGTGTGTGCTCCAAGAACCTGAAGGCCGTTGCTTTCGCAAAGGTTTTTAAACTCTACAGGATCCATCCCGTAAATTTTCCCATCGCGATAGCCGGCTGTTTCAACAAACTTGTAGCCCATTTCGCCAACAGCTTTTAGTGTAACCGGCACATCTTTATTCATGTCGTCTCTTACCGAATACAACTGCAGTCCAATAAATATTTCTTTCTTCACTTCTGCCGATTTTTCTTCTGCTTTTTTGGGAGCCGAATTACATGCCATAAATCCCTGTGTGATAAATACGACAACAACGAAGGCTGCCAAAATTCTTAAACTCATTCTTTTAATAGTCATTTTACTTGGTTTTAGGTAAAAATTTAAATTGTTGTACAATAAAATACAAATATGGTGTTTTTTCTGTTAATAATCCCGCCGGCCCAAATCTCAGAATCATTATTTTTGTTACCTTAATTTTAAAGAATGAAGAACAAAGATTTTTGGGCCATGGCTTCCGGATTGGGAGCTGCATTTTTCTGGAGCTTTTCCTTTGTCTGGTTCAAGATTGCCTATCTGGCTTATAAACCCATCACGGTTGTAATTTTCAGACTGGCAATTTCGGCTGCCTTAATTACGCTTATTGCCTGGCTGCTGAAACGTCTTCAAAAACCCGCTAAAAAAGATTTTAAACTTTTTTTCCTGATGGCTTTGTTCGAGCCCTTTTTGTATTTCCTTGGCGAGAGTTACGGATTGCAATACGTTTCGTCAACGGTGGCTGCTGTTATTGTAGCTACCATTCCGCTATTAACACCGATAGCTGCTTGGTATTTTCATAAAGAGAAAATAAAAACAATGAACCTGATTGGTTTACTTTTTTCGTTTATTGGTGTGGGATTGGTTGTACTAAACGGAAGTTTTAAGTTCGATGCTTCTCCTCTTGGAGTGGGGCTTGAATTTTTGGCAGTTCTTTCAGCCATTGCCTATTCTATTGTGCTAAAAAATCTTGCCGACAAATACAATACCCTTACTATTATCGCTTACCAGAATCTGATTGGGATCTTCCTGTTTTTACCCATCTGGCTGGTGCTCGATGTAAAAGATTTTGTGCAAACACCTTTTCACCCGCAAGCCTTTCGTGCCATAATCCTGCTTGCCGTTTTTTCATCAACTTTAGCATTCGTGTTTTTCACCCAAAGTGTCAGGCACATTGGAGTTACACGAACCAATACCTTTATTAATCTCATCCCGGTTTTTGTGGCCATTCTTGCATTTATTATTTTAAAAGATGAATTGGGAATTCAAAGAATTACAGGGATTATTATTGTGGTAACCGGACTGTTTCTCACACAATTAAAAAAGAAAGACACCAATGGAAGAAGAAAAGCAGTGGAGGTACACCGGAAATAATTGACAGTGATCAGTAACAGAAGTCAGAAGAAAAATATCCAGAAAACAGAAGTCAGAGATGAACATCGAATATAAAACACCGGAAGAACTAAAAGCATTAACCGATAACTCGCGCAATGAAACATCAGCGTTTCTGAAAAAACTGAAAAAGAAAAAGCCCAAAAAACTGGATGATATCGTACACGAGCTGCACGATGAAGCTTTCAACGAATTCGATTGCCTGGATTGTGCCAACTGCTGTAAAACCATCGGCCCGAGATTGATAGATAAGGACATTGAGCGACTGTCGAAACACTTAAAAATGAAGGTGGCCGATTTTATGGACCAGTACATTAGAACCGACGAAGACGGAGACTACGTATTTAAAGACCACCCCTGCCCCTTTCTTTTGCCCGACAATTATTGTATTGTTTATGAAAGCCGACCAAAAGCCTGCCGCGAATATCCACACACCGACCGTAAACGTTTTTACCAGATCCTTGACCTTTCGTTTAAAAACTGCGAAACCTGCCCCATTGTTTTTGAGGTATTTGAAGAGTTAAAGAAGGAAAATTTTTAACTTTAGAAACAAACTAAAACCAAATACAATGGGATATAACGGCCTAGGCATGCAGCGCTGGATTTCGACCATGAAACCCAGAAAATTTCTTGGAAAAAGAAGTAAACCCGATGGCGGCGGCGGCGATGCCCCGGCAGGGAGTAAAGTGAGCAGCTTCTACCATATTAAAAAACGAAACTTCGATAAACTTAAAAGTAAAAAGTATTCGAAAGCCTACAGGCAACAACTAAAGGAAGAACTGGATGATGAGAATAAGAAAAGCTACCAAAATATGACAGCAAGTATTGTTATCGCGATCATTTTTGTTTTGCTTATAATCGCTTATTTCAATTCGAAATTAAACTGGTTTTAGCGTTTAAAAAGAAAAGTGTTTCTCGCAAAGAGAGCGAAGTTTAAAATACAAAGTACGCAAAGCAATATTTTCGAGCCTATTGAACTTTGCGAGCTTTGTAAAAATCTTTGCGGCCTCTGCGTGAATCTGATTTCCTGACTGCCTCAAAAAGAAGTAATATGCAGTTGCAGGGGCACCATCTATTAAAAGTCGTCTCCAATCAAACAGGCATGGTTTGCAAAACTTCACGCTGCTGTTTATTATTTGTACCTTTTTTATGATATTTGTATTATTCGAATAAAACCTTAATCAAAATCCATGAAAAATAATAAACGTAAACTTTTATCATTAAGTATCATTAGCTTACTTCTTGTAAACTTTGTGCATGCTGCAGAATTTCACCCCGATACCCTGTATTCACGCTGGATAATCAACTCCCGGATGGATGATTTCAGAAATAAATCGGCAACAACTCACTTTAAAACCGCAACAACCGAAAGAAACATTGAATGGGATTATGTTCCGGGATTGGTTGCCAAAGCCATTCTCATGACCTGGGAATATTACAAAGACCAACCATGGAGCGCACCGTACTATAACGCAGTAGAAGACTATGCCGACCATATAAAAATGAGGTTTGGCGAAAGCAATATTGACGACCTGAACGCCGGAAAAATTTATTTTGAATTGTACCGCGGAGCAATTGCCAAAGGCAAAAACGACAAGGCAGAAACCTACAAAAACAATGTAACCATTTGCCGAAACAAGCTAAAATACGATCACATTCGCATTGCTGCTCCACTTCCCGGAGCCGGAGGTTTTTGGCACAAAAAACATTACGTAAACCAAATGTGGCTGGATGGACTGTACATGGGCCCGGCTTTGTATGCCGAATGGCAGGGAAACTTTGGCATGGACAAAAGTAAAGAAGAAAACTACAAGTCGTGGGACGATATTGCCTTACAATTCGACACCATTTTTGCCTACACCTGGGATGCACAGAAAAAGCTTAATTACCACGCCTGGTCGGCTGAACCGCAGAATGCAGCCTCATCGCACTGGGCCGATCAGAAAACCGGTCGCTCGCAGGAATTCTGGGGGCGCGGCATGGGATGGTTTTTTGCTGCCCTGGTAGATGTTCTCGAATATATGCCCGCAGATCATCAGGCGCGGCCTCGTTTGGTAAAATATGTCAACATGGTAGCCGACGGGTTAAAAGATCGCCAGGACGCGAAGTCAGGTTGCTGGTATCAACTGCTGCAATACGACAGCAGCAAAACAAGTACCTGCGGGATAAACAACTACCTCGAATCGTCGGCCTCGTCGATGTTTACCTACGCTTACTTAAAGGGCATTCGCATTGGTGTTCTCGACAGTAAAACGTATATGCCGGTTGCCACCAAAGCCTACAAAGGGCTGATTAAGCAGTTTATTGTGGAAGAGCCCGACGGAAAAATCAAAATTATTCAAAGCTGCGAATCGGCGGGTTTAAGCAACACCCGCAAAGGAGATGCCGATTACTACCTGTGCGGCGGCGATGTAAAAATAAACAACAACACCGAAGGAAAAGTGCTTGGCCCCTTTATTATGGCCAGCCTTGAATATGAGAAAGCAACGAAATAAAAATTAGGGAATTACCAATAACATTCCACCAGTTTTGTTTGGGTGAAGGAATGTTATCGTAACGTTATACCATTTCTCTTTTGGGCAACGAATGTTATGGTAACACTCCCCCATTTTTCTTTTGCCCGACGAACGTTATGGTAACGTTTGTCCATTTTTTGGTTTTTCGTAAAATGATATGGTAACATTAGCCCCTTTTGTTGTAGGGTAATAAATGTTACCCTAACACAAAACGATTTTTAGCTCAGCCAAATGTTTAACAAAACCCTTTTATGATAATTATCGATTTATGTTTACTTTTAGGTAGTTAAAAGCCGCAAATGCGATGATTGCCTTATCGAAAAACAATAGTATTAACATAATAGTGATTGTTATATCTCTAAATGTTGGTAAAACAATCATAAAAACAAATGAAATAAGAGAAATAACAGCCCAACGGGTGTTACACACTAGTTTCCAGTTTTTATAAAACCATGCCTAATGTTGTAACAACAACATTAGAAAACCGAAGAATTATGAAAACGAAAAAAATATTGCCACCACTTTTAATCTTGCTAACGATATTTATATCAACTTGCCAAAAAGACGACACACCACCTTGTAGTTATCCCAAAAATGCAAAGCTAAAACAAATTGTAAATTGTTTTGAACCGAATTTAGAATGTCCCACAATTGAATGCGACGGGTCTATAGAGCAGGAATATGAATACGACAACAAAGGTAGAATCAGGAAAGTAATACTTGCCCATATGTTTGAATATCATTTGTACGATTATAATGCGGAAGGAAAATTGGTGAATATTGAATATTACAGTACATATGGAGATGAATATGTACATGACAGGAATTGTGTTTTCACCTATTCAGAAGACGGAAAAAAAATAAGAGAATACATCGATTGGATGAACTCTGACAATTTTCAATACTCTCTCTTTGAATATACCAATAACCGATTATCAAGAACAAATATTTATGAAATAAATTCCGACGAATTAGAATATTATATTCTGTACGAATACGATGATTCGGGAAATTTGGTATTAGAAACGCAATATAATAAGTACGATGTACCGCTTTGCGAGACCAAACATTTCTATGAAAATGGTCTGAATGTGGAAACGAACGACCATGGCATTCAGATTTTAAAAACCTACGATGAAAATAACAATCTAATATTGCTTGAAACCTTCTATCAGTCCGGTAGCTCAAAAGGTAATGAAAGTCTTAAATATGAGTACAATTTTTAAAACAAAAACATAATTGCACAGTATCCCCGGAAAATAATTCCTGGCTAAAAATAAGCGTAAAAAACTCGACTTACATCATAAATAAGAACATGAAGAACATTATAAAACTACTTCCCATTTTATTCTTGTTTGTTTTCTGTGAAAAAGAATATGAACAAGAAGAACCGAATAGATACACATTACATGTTTCAGTAATACCTCATGGCAGTGGCATTGTATCTCCTTTGGGTGGTTACTTTGAAGAAGGAACTTCATTTGAAATTACAATAACACCTAAGCAAGGTTATGTATTCAAGGAATATAAAGGAGATGTAACCGGAACAACCATCCCTCTTAATGTTACAATGAATTCACAAAAAACAATTACGGTTGTTTTCGAAGGAATAGATACAGATGGAGACGGAGTATTGGATATTGATGACAATTGTCCAAATACATCGACTGGAGAAGTAGTCAATGATATTGGATGTTCAGCTAGTCAAAAAAACTATGTTCCTGATGATAACTTCGAACAAAAACTAATTGAACTTGGCTATGATGATATCTTGGACGGGTATGTACCTGATGACAAAATTGGCAAGATCGAAGAATTAAACATCAGTAATTCAAATATTTCAGACTTAACAGGAATTGAAAACTTTACTAATTTGAGAGTATTAAACTGTTCCAACAATTCATTAACGAACCTGGATATTAGCAACAATAATACGTTGACTAATATAGATTGTTCCGGCAATCAATTAATGAGCCTAAACCTTAGCAATAATACATCTTTGACCAATATAAACTGTTCTAACAACCCAATAACCGATATAGATTTAAGCAATAACATAAATATCGACACACTAATTTGCAGAAATAACAGTCTTACCAGTCTGGATATAAGCGACAACACATCTCTGGTTTATTTGAACTGCAGTGATAATGGCATAAAGAGTTTAGATGTTAACAATAAAGATTCTTTAGTTGAATTATGGTGTGCCAGAAATGGGATGACTAGCTTAGATATAACAAACTGTAAAAGTTTAAGCATTCTGTATTGTAACGCGAATAAACTCATCACTGCAGATGTTAGCACCAATACTTCATTAAATGTATTGTGGTGTGCTATAAATGAAATAAACAGTTTGGATGTTAGCACTAATACTTCATTATCAGAGTTGGTATGTACCTTCAACCAACTTTCCTGTATAAAAGTAAATCAATCCCAACTCGATAATATTCCTGCAGGATGGGAAAAAGATAGTAGTGCTAAATGGTCAATAGATTGTAATTAAAACATATAATGGAAAATTAAAAAACAGCTGGTAACAAAGAACATATTTCAGAGCAAGGTTAGTGCGATTTGCAACTATGGATTCTAGCATCATCGTTCCCAGATCGCGCCGATTTGCAATTCGAAAGAATTGAAATTAACTTATCAGCCTGTGGCTGAGATACGGATTACAAATCCGCACCAGCGGAGTTATACAATAGTTACCAGCAATTATAAAAAGGAAAAATGAAGATTACTTTTTACATTATTATTTTCGCTTTGATAATAAGTTCATGTAAAAAAGATGAATTTAGAAAACCTGTTTTAGCAGGAGTCAATGATTCAAATATGTTTTTTTATGAATTCAACCCAAACTATCTAACAAATTTCAAAACAGACACTTTGCTCAATTTAAAATTTGGGATTGATTCTATTGATTTAAATTTAGATGGAAAATTTGATTTACTTATAAGTCAAAGATTCTTCACAGAATGGAGTGACACAATTCGAATTGTTAATAATAACTTCCCATATTGTAAACTAACTTTAAAAAATGATTTGGAAGTCGCCATAAAAAATGAAGATTATTATATCGGTCTTGGTCAAACAAGTAATGTTGACTGGGTTGATACTCTACAATTTGAAAATAGAATTGAAAATATTACTGACTGGTCAAAAACGAATGTTAATATATGGATGTGGGTTATTCCGCCCACTGGATTTTGGGGTTCGTATGGAAGTTGGTATAATCTTATTAACACAGAAAAGTATATAGGAATTAGAATGAAATTTGATTCAGGTTACAAATTTGGATGGATTAAAATAAATCAAATTAACCGTGAAAATTTGAGATTTTTAAGTTACGCAATTGAAAAATAAATAAAAATAACTGCTGGTAACCCCAGCTCAAGCCGATTTGCAATTGGTGTGCAATTCGAAAGAATTGAAATGAACGTATCAGCCTGTGGCTGAGGTGCACTAGCGGAAGGTGCATAAAAACCAAAAAAGAAACGAACATGAATGAACAACTAAACAAACTTTACGATCGGATCTATAAAGGTGACTTAATGAAAGATCCGGAAAAATTTATCCAACTTATCGAACCAGAATTATCGTTAATTGATTCAACAGAATATAGTGATCGTTCCGACAACGACAAAGCGACAAAATTGATAGCCGATTACGGAGTTATGCTGTTAAAAGCCGGATATTTAAAAAAATCTCAATCTTACTTGGAAAAAGCAATTAAGAGAATTGAAGACGACAACGAAATTAAAAATATCTGGAATGAACAATTGTATGAATCGCTAATTTTCAACAGGGGAGTTGCTCAATTAAGATTGAAAAACAAGAATTATGCAAAAAAAGACTTTAAAAATCTAATCTCTCAATTTCCTGAAAACGGGTTATATGCACAATGGTTAAATTATTCTAATGACTCCTATTATGCATTTGGAGAATGGATACTTAAAGGAATCTCGTTAATCGGATTTTTGTTCCTCGTAATTTATTATCAAAAAAATCATGATGAAAAATTATTATTAATTATCGCTGTCATATGTGGTATTATTGGCTGTATTGGAGCTTATGGTGTTCACCGGATTAGAAAAAATAGAATAAGACCAAGATAAAATCACCCAGCTCAAGCCGATTTGCAATTGGTGTGCAATTCGAAAGAATTGAAATGAACTTATCAGTCTGTGGCTGAGGTACGGATTACAAATCCGCATCAGCGGAAATAATGCTAACAAAAGCACGCACACAATGAAATTGATGAGTGTATGATATAATCTAATTTTAGAATATAAAACAAACCAAAATCGAAACTTAAAGATGAAATCCAGACTCAATCTATTCTTATTTTTAATTATAAGCATAAACTTATGCTTAGCTCAGACAAGTACGGTAAATGTTGATTTTTCATCAGAAAATTGGAAAACATTTGGTTCAGCAGCTGTGAAAGAGTTTGAATCAGAATTATCCACTTGTGTTTCTGATGGTGTTGGAATAGCGTATTTAGATGGAGCAGATTTTCAAAATGGAACAATCGAATGCGACTTGTTTTCTCCTTCTCCTAAAGCATATTTAGGTATCGTTTTCAGGATTGGTTCACTCACCAATTTTGAATGTATTTACTTTCAACCTCATACCAGTGGAAAAAGGGATGCTGTACAATACGATCCCATTTTTAATATGTCGGCTACGTGGCAACTTTATAACGGAGAATCATTTCAAGCTGTTGCAGATATCCCCACAAAAAAATGGTTTCATGTAAAAATTGAGGTAAGGGGAGATTTTGCAAAAGTATATCTCGACAATAATCCAATTGAAACATTAACCGTAAAATTAAAACACGACTTAATCTCAGGAGGTGTTGGTGTTTATAGTTATCATCCGGCAATTTTCAAAAACTTCAAAGTAACAAAATCCGGTCTTATTGCTGCCTTCGATAACAAGCCTGAAGCAAACAGCGTAAATGAAACATATATTTCAAGCTGGCTGATATCTGAACCATATGATAATTCTGATTTTAAAATTGAAAAGCCGTTTTTGAAGGATGGTTTAATCACAACATACCATCAAATAAAAACAGAAGAAGGTTATTTAATGAACCTAAACAGGCATTTTACCAAATCGAAAACAAAAAACACAGTTCTGGCAAAAGTAGTTTTGAATTCCGATAAAGCACAAAACAAGAATTTCCATTTTGGATATAGTGACAAGATGAGAGTTTACCTAAATTCAAATGAATTGTTTACAGGTGATAACAGTTTCCAAGAATCGGAAAGATATGAGGATAGAGGATATGTTTCGGATAAACAGGAAACCATAGAATTACCACTTGTTAAAGGAGAAAATGAATTAATACTTGAAATATCGGAAGAGAAATTTGGCTGGGGATTTATTGCCCGATTTGAAGATTTAGAAGGAATTGAAATTAAAAGGCCTACCCGGAATAAATAGTGCTAATTTCAGAATTATGTCTGCAAGTATTTATAATGAAAAAGTGAGAATGATTTGAAAAATATTTTCGAACTAATAAGAATTAAACTTGTGCATTATAAACACAGCCCATAACGTTTGTATAAGCAATAGCAGGCAATGTAGCTAATAAAACTTGTGTATATTACAAAAAATCTATACCTGACTTAAAAATTAAAAAATATGACAACATTAGTAGTAGGTGCAACTGGTGCTACAGGAAAACAATTGGTTGAACAATTATTGAGTATGGGCCAAAAAGTCAAGGTGATAGTACGTCCATCCGGAAAAATAACTGACACGTGGAAGAACAACATCAAGATATCAATAATCGAAGCTAATATCTCAGAGATAAGTGTAGATGAGATGAGGGAATATTTGATCGACTGCCAGTCAGTCGCTTCTTGTCTTGGTCATAATATTACGTTGAAGGGTATTTTTGGAAAGCCCAGAAAGTTAGTAACCGATGCCGTTAAATTGCTTTGTATTGCAATTCAGAAGAATTCACCCGATAAACCAATCAGGTTTGCGTTAATGAACACAACCGCTAACAGAAACAGAGATTTAAAAGAGCCCATTTCAATTGGAGAAAAACTAGTAATGGGGCTGATTCGCTTTTTTATACCACCTCAATCAGATAATGAAAAGGCAGCAGACTTTTTAAGGGTTAACATTGGACAAAACAATAAACGAATTGAATGGGTTGCTATTCGGCCTGACACATTAATTGATGAAGAAAATGTAACCGAATACGAGTTATACGCTTCACCAATAAGGAGTGCACTTTCAAATCCCGGTAAAACCAGCCGAATTAATGTTGGTCATTTTATGTCCAGGTTAATCGTTGAAACTGATTTGTGGAATAAATGGAAAGGACAGATGCCGGTAATATATAATAAAATAAACTAGTTACATGAAATCAGCCGTTTACAACATACAATTTAAAACAGTTGGAGTTCAAAGGTTTGCGGAGCTTTAATACTTGCGCCTTATCGGTTACCATAGAACTTCAATTCCAAAGAGTTGTAACCTGCGCCTACGAGATAGCACCAAGCCAACTTCAAACAAAAATGACTCATCCAGAATTTCACCAATCTGATTATTCTGTTATAATAATTAAATACCTTTGGCGTTCTCTTAAAACAACTTCGTACACATGAAAAAATACAGATGCTTTTACCTTTTTGTTTTGCTTATTTTTACCCTCGGATGTTCGAAAGATAAAAATCCTGAAATTACTTACGATCTGATTGTTGATTCCACCTTTTTCTGCGAAGCAGATATAAATGATGAACACTATAATTTCCCATTTCACGACAGGTCAACTTTTGGTACCGAAATTTACGGCGACAGCATTGTTATAAAAGCCTCGCTTAATTATGGAGAGTCAGACCATTACACCGCCAATCGTTTTTGGATAAACATCGTTAAAAAGTTTAAAATAACCGACCTCAAGTATACAATAAACAATAATGGCACACCCTTCAATTCAGGCGATCTGTCGAATGAGGAATTTCAAAGTATGTTTATTCAGGGTTATAATTCGTATGCCTACCTGGATTGTTCCGATAACGAATGCAACAAATCAAGTGGTGTTGAGCTTACGGTAGATTCTTATCACGGAACAATCTTTAAAACAGAATACCTGTCTTATTTTGTTAATAGAGAGGATGCAAAAGAATTTTACAACGATGCCATTTTTAATATCACCAGGCTAGAATGGCTCGACGATTCAGCCGTTCTGCTTGAAGGAAATTTCAGCACCAATTTTTATAGTTTTTACGGAAATGCAATTTCAATAAAAAACGGGCGTTTTAAAGCCTTTTGTAAAAATATTACCTATCCCGAAGTAGTTAACAGAGATTTATTATGGAACAAATAACAGTCATAAATTTTAGAAAAATGAGATCGATAAAAAACATAAAATCAATACTTTTTATATTTATTCTTTTCGGTGTAATGTCTTGTTCCGATAAAGATGAACCCAAAGAAATTCCCGGCTATGTTGGTTCGTGGCAACGGACCTGGAGCGACGACACAAAAGGTCTCAACTTTCAGGAAACGATTACAATTGACGAGAACGGTTTTGAAGGTGAAATCAACATTGTTGAAGGGAGCAACTTGTTGCCGTACATTCAATACAACGGAATTCATACTGTTATAGACAATACGCTTGAAGCCTGGATTAAAAATATTGGAGTTGCCGGCGACAATAACAGTTTAACATTCATCTGCGATACAGATAATAATTTCGAGACAAGTGTAGTCGAAAACCTGAATATTCATCCGAATTTTATCGGAACATATTTCCTCGAAAGCAACACGTTAACCTTACGACTTGATTTGGATGGAGATTTTTCAGTATCGGGAAATGAAGGTTTATTTATATATGAAATGAGCAACTAAAATCGTACACGCGGGATGATTATTAAAACATGCGAGTTCCATTCGATACCGTTAAAAAAACTTTTTAATTGTATGAAATTGCTGAAAATAGATAATCATAACTTCCCCTGTCATAATAATTAAATACCTTTGGCGTTTTATTGAAAATTAGAATCGCGAATGAGGCGAAAAATATACATTACACTGTTATTCAGTTTTATTGTTTTAATTGGCAAAGCCCAGGTTGGTGGTGAATATACCTACCAGTTTCTGGAGCTGACCAATTCAGCACGCGTTGCAGCTTTGGGCGGGACGCAAATTGCCATTCACGATTCATCCGATCTGAATCTTCCGTATCATAATCCATCAGCCCTTCACCGGGAAATGGATAACCGGCTTTTGGTTAATTATGTGAACTATCTTACCGATATAAATTACGGCTATGCATCGTATGCCTACTCGTTTGACGGGATCGGTAATTTTGCCCTGGGTATGCACTACATCAATTACGGGCAATTCGACGAAGCGATTGAAACCGGCGAACTGACAGGAAGTACCTTTAAGGCAGCTGAATATGCGCTGAATATCATTTATTCGAACAGCTATAAAGGAATAAACTACGGAATAAATCTAAAACCGGTACTCTCTTCTTTCGAAAGGTATCAGTCGTTTGGTATTGCTGCCGACTTTGGTTTGAATTACACCTTAAAAAACGGACGTTCTTCGTTTGCGATGGTTGCCCGGAATGTGGGTTCGCAAATTACAACCTATTACGAAGATGGTAATTACGAACCAATCCCTTTCAATCTTCAGGTTGGTTTCAGCCAGAAACTAAAACATGCCCCGATTATTTTTTCAGCCACCATGCAACACCTTAACCACTGGGATTTGGCAAATAAAGAAGAAGACACCGATTTTTCGGCCGAAACCATTAACGACAGAAACGAAAGCATGTTTAAACAAACCATGCGTCATATGGTGCTGGGTGTTGAGCTACTCCCTTCTGAAAATTTTATACTCCGCGCCGGATATAATTACCAGCGCCGGCAGGAATTAAAATTCGACGACAAGGCTTCGGTTGTTGGCTTCTCAGCAGGCTTCGGTTTAAAAATAAAACGATTCAGGCTCGACTACGGAATATCGAGGTTCCACCTTGCCGGATCTTCCAACCTGTTTTCGCTGTCGATTAACCTGAACGAGAACTTCTAATAAAAGACAATCGAATCTTAATAAAATTTCCCCATCTTTGTTTCAAATTCAGAATTGAAAATGAGTAGCAAAAAAATAATTATAGCCATCGACGGGCACTCTTCGTGCGGAAAAAGTACCGTGGCAAAATCGCTGGCACAACTTCTTGGTTATATCTACATCGACAGTGGAGCCATGTACAGAGTAGTAACCCTCGTGGCCTTGCGAAACGGATGGATCGAAAATAAAATTCCTGACAAAAAAAAGGTAATAGCAGGTTTAAAAGACATAAACATCACATTTAAATGGGACGAGAAACTCGGTAAAAACACCACCTTTTTAAATGGAGAAAATGTGGAGGAAGAAATCCGACAGCTGGAAGTATCTGAGAATGTCAGTCCCATAAGCACCATTGCCGAAGTACGCAGCGAAATGGTGCGTCAGCAACGCGAAAACGGTAAAAATAAAGGAATTGTTATGGATGGACGTGATATCGGAACCGTTGTTTTTCCAGATGCCGAATTAAAAATATTTATGACTGCATCGCCTGAAATTCGTGCACAACGCCGTTACCTGGAGCTGACAGAAAAGGGAGATGTGGTTAATTTCGAAGAAATACTTGCCAATGTGCAGGGCCGCGATAAAATCGATTCAACAAGAGAAGTAAGCCCGTTAAAAAAAGCAGATGATGCCATAATTCTCGACAACAGCAATTTAACAAGAGAACAGCAACTGCAATGGGCTTTAACGAAAGTGAAAGAACTAACAGAAGGAGATGAAGATTGAAATTGATAGAAGATCGGGATTTTGTTTTGGGGTAATTAACGCAATTAAAAAAGCTGAAGACGAACTGAAATATTCAAAGCAGCTTTATTGTCTGGGCGATATTGTGCATAACGGGATGGAAGTAACCCGCCTTGAGAAAATGGGGTTAAGATCCATTTCGAAAGAAGAATATTTCACCTTAAAAAACTGCAAGGTGCTTATTCGTGCACACGGCGAACCTCCTGAAACTTACCAATACGCAACCGAAAATAACATAGAACTTATTGATGCCACCTGCCCGGTAGTGTTAAGCCTCCAGGAAAAAATAAAGATGTCGTATAAAACGAATAAGGATCTATCAGCACAGGTTGTTATTTTCGGGAAAAAGGGACACGCCGAAGTTATCGGGTTAAACGGGCAAACCAATCACAACGCAATTATTGTTGAAAGCGTTGAAGATGTTGAAAAAATTGACATGTCCCGTCCTGTTTTATTGTATTCACAAACCACCAAACGGATTGAAGATTTTCATGAAATTGCCTCGAAAGTAAACGAAAAGATTCAGCCTGGAGTTCCGGTTGAAATCAGGGATACCATTTGCAGGCAGGTGTCGAACCGTGTGCCTCACCTCAAAAAATTTGCAGGCAAGTACGACCTGATCCTTTTTGTGGCCGGGCAAAAGAGTTCCAACGGGAAATACCTGTTTACCATCTGCAAAGAAGTAAATTCGAAATCTTATCGTATTTCAAGCACATCAGAAATAAACAGCGAATGGTTTAAAGATGTGGAATCGGTTGGAATTTGTGGGGCCACTTCAACACCCAATTGGCTGATGGAAGAAGTTGCCGACTGGATAGAAGACCGGTTTTAATCTCAACGGAAGATTCCGGTTTACTTTTTTCAATTACTTTTAACCCAACGTTATTTCGTTACGAATGCAGGAACATTATGCACAGGTAATATTGCCCTTGTCGTTACACGATGCTTACACTTATAAAGTGCCGCCATTGCTCGTGAATGATATTGCACCGGGCAAACGTGTTATTGTTCAGTTCGGAAAGAAAAAAATGTATGCAGCCCTGGTCACCTCGGTTTCAAACACCAGACCTGAGGGTGTTGAGATAAAAGAAATCTCGCAAGTACTTGATGAACACCCGGTTGTTTTACCGCAAAACTTTCAACTCTGGCACTGGATTGCCAAGTATTATTGTTGCACCCTTGGCGATGTTTTCAGAGCAGCCCTGCCAACCGGCCTGAAACTGGAAAGTAAAACCAGGGTATTTCCAAGCGGCGCCGATGTTCAGACACACATCACCACCGGCGAAGAACTGATACTCAACATGGTTGAACAGGAGGAACTTTTTTTATCGGATATCGAACGCAAGTTAGGAAATACTTTTTCCTATGCCGCATTAAAAACGCTAATGGGTAAAAAACTAATTTACCTTGAAGAAAAAGTTAACCAGAAATACAAACCCAAAACCGAATCCTTCGTAAAACTTCACCCGGATATCCATGATGAAAAAACATTAAACAAACGCCTCGATGATTTGGCCCGGGCAAAAAAACAACAAAAGCTACTCCTTCATTTTCTGGAAATTACACATGCTTTCGAACCCAACCGCAAAACCGAAATTGCGAAAAAAGAGCTGTTGGAACACACCCAATTCTCTTCGTCGCTTTTAAAAGAACTGGCCAACAAAAAATTTTTGGTGCTGTTTCAAAAACAGATTTCGCGAATTGAAGAAGAAAAAATTGAACAGGTTAGTATCAACCTTTTGAATTCTTACCAGGCAAAAGCGCTCGAACAAATAAAAACCGAATTCGGGAACAAACAGGTAGCTTTAATTCATGGAATTACGGCAAGCGGCAAAACAGAAATATACATTCATTTAATTGATGAAATTCTGAAAAAGGGAGAACAGGCTTTGTACCTTGTCCCCGAAATTGCACTAACAACACAAATCATTCAACGATTAAAAAACGTTTTTGGCCACAAAGTGGGGATTTATCATTCGCGGCTGAACAGCCAGGAACGGGTTGAAATCTGGGAAAAAGTGCTGGAATTTCAAACGAATCCTGCAAAAGGATACCAGGTAATTCTGGGGGCACGATCGGCGGTATTTCTCCCCTTCTCGAAACTGGGCTTGATTGTGGTTGACGAAGAACACGAGAATTCGTTTAAACAATTCGACCCGGCACCACGATACAACGCCCGCGACATGGCAGTAATTCTGGGATTACAAAATAATGCGAAAGTGCTTCTTGGTTCAGCAACTCCATCGCTCGAATCATATTACAATGTGCTTACAGGGAAATATGCGCTGGTGAACCTCTTTAAGCGCCACTCAGAAATGGAACTCCCTGAAATTATAGTTTCCAATATAAAACAGGCTTACAAACGTAAAGAAATGCGCTCGCTGTTAACTCCTGAATTGTACGGGTTGATGGAAGAAGCCCTTGAAAAAAAAGAACAAATTATTTTGTTTCAAAACCGAAGAGGCTACTCGCCTTTTGTTGAATGTTTTACTTGCGGACATATTCCCAAATGCAAAAACTGCGATGTGAGTTTAACCTATCACAAATACAAAAAGAGGCTAAGCTGCCACTATTGCGGTTTCAGTTACCAGTTGCCCGACAGATGCGATCATTGTGGGTCGCCCGAAATAAAAACCCGGGGTTTTGGCACCGAAAAAATTGAAGATGAAATCAAACAGTTATTCCGAAATGCCAACATCGGACGAATGGATTTAGACACCACCAAAGGGAAAGATGCCATTGCCAAAATTGTGAACAAACTCGAAAACCGGAGAACCGATATCCTGATCGGGACCCAGATGGTAACCAAGGGCCTCGATTTTGAGCACGTAAGCGTGGTTGGAATTTTAAACGCCGATAATCTGATTAACTTCCCCGATTTCAGGGCGCATGAGCGTGCCTACCAACTCATCTCACAGGTAGCAGGACGCGCCGGAAGGAAACATAAACGAGGCAAAGTGGTCATTCAAACTTCTCAACCGGAACATCCTTTAATTGAAATGATTAAGGAACAAAACTTCGAGAAAGCATTACAAACCCAGTTAGAAGAACGCAGTCTTTTCAAATATCCACCGTTTTTCAGGCTCATAAAAATTGTGGTAAAACACAAAAATATTGATACGGTCAACAGGGTGGCCTACCGCCTGGCCACACTCCTGAAAAAAAACCGGCAATTAATTATTATGGGGCCCGAATTTCCTCTTATTAGCAGAATTCAGCTTTGGCATCAGAAAGAAATCTGGCTCAAGATGGATAAAAAGCTAAATCTCGATACAATAAAACACGAAATTCTCGAGGATGTAAAATCTGTTAGACAACAACCCGACAACAGTAACTGCGTGATTAACATTGATGTTGATCCTCAGTAATCATTTATGATAATATTCAGGATTAACTTTTTGTTTCAGTCATTTTTCTACCGTAGTTTTTTTAGTAGTTTTGTGCCTTTAACACTGATCTGTTGGATACGAACGACGTAAATCAAATATTCGATAAGTTTAGCCAAATGCGGGCCATTGTGATTGGTGACGCCATGGTTGACACTTATTTATGGGGAAAAGTTGATCGCTTATCTCCTGAAGCTCCTGTACCGATTGTTTCTGTCACCAAACGGGAAAACCGCCTGGGTGGCGCTGCCAATGTTTCGCGAAATGTACAATCGCTGGGGGCAATTCCGATCTTATTTTCAGTTATTGGCGATGATGAAATCGGGAAAGAGTTTGAACAGCTTCTTGAAAAAAGAGAACTTTCAAGAAAAGGGATTTATGTGGACAGTAACCGGAACACTACAGTAAAAAACCGGATAATCAGTGGAGGTAAACACATTGTACGTGTTGATGAAGAAACAGATACTTATATTTCTGAAGAGGTTGAAAACTGGCTGATAAATGCCATAATTGAAGAGATAAACAGCAACAAAATTGATGTAATTATTTTTGTTGATTACGATAAAGGAGTTGTTACCCCAACCCTGTTCAGTGCGGTTAACAGTTATGCTGTAAAAAAAGGCATTCCTACAGCTGTAGATCCCAAAAGGAGGAACTTTAAGAATTACAAAAATGTTTCGCTGTTTAAGCCCAACTTCAAAGAATTTGTTGAAGGCACAGGTTCAAACATAACCAAGGGCGATCTGGAAACACTTAAGAAAGTATCGGCCGAATTCAAGAAAAAACAAAAGCTCGATTTAATATTCATTACCCTTTCCGAACTGGGAGTTTTTATCAGCAACGGAGTTAAAGAACAGTACTATCCGGTTGTCATCAGATTGATTGCCGATGTTTCGGGTGCAGGCGACACGGTTATAAGCGTTGCCAGCTTGGCGATGGCTGCAGGATTACCGCCTCAAATTATGGCCCTCATGTCGAATTTAGCCGGAGGTTTGGTTTGCGAAGAGCTGGGAGTTGTGCCAATCGACAAGAAACGTCTGAAGAAAGAAATGAAATCTCAAAAAATTTCTCTCTCTTTGTAGTTCAATCCCAATTAATTAATTATTCCATTTTCTCCTCAACTAAAAAAAAAAGAGGCAGTTTAGGGTAAATTATTAACTTTGAAACCATCATTAAAAATACGACGCACTGATGGGAAAAATTATTTCGTTAGCAAATCAGAAAGGAGGAGTTGGTAAAACAACCACTACTATTAATTTGGCTGCCAGCCTTGCTGTGTTAGAGCAGAAGGTTTTAATTATCGACGCCGATCCGCAGGCTAATGCAACTTCGGGTCTGGGTTTCGATGTAAATAAGGTACAGGCAAGTATTTACGAGTGTATCGTAAATGAAATTGAAGCCGAAAAAGCCGTTCTCAAATCTGAAATTGAAAACCTGGATCTAATCCCATCACATATCGATCTGGTTGGTGCTGAAATTGAAATGCTGAACCTTCCAAACCGCGAAAAAGTAATGAAGCATTCGCTGGAAGGATTAAAAGAAAAATACGATTTCATTTTTATTGACTGTTCCCCTTCGCTGGGTTTAATTACCGTTAATGCACTAACAGCATCCGATTCGGTTATTATCCCTGTACAATGCGAATATTTTGCTCTTGAAGGATTGGGTAAACTTTTAAATACCATTAAAATTATCCAGAACCGTCTTAACCCGGAACTGGAAATTGAAGGATTCTTACTAACAATGTTCGACGGTAGGTTAAACCTTTCGAACCAGGTTTACGAAGAAGTGAAACACCACTTCCAGGAAATGGTATTCGATACAGTTATTCAACGTAATATAAAACTGAGTGAGGCTCCCAGTTACGGCAAACCGGTTGTTTTATACGACGCCAGCTCGAAAGGAGCCATCAATCATATGAACCTTGCCCGCGAAATTTTACAGCGGAACGACATGACACAGATGTCGCAGGATAAAAACAGTGTAGTTATAAATTAAGGTAATTTTATGATGGTTAAAAGGAATGCATTGGGGAGAGGATTAGGCGCACTAATCGACGATGCTGAAAAAATAAGCCAAGGCGCCGGTATCAATGAGATTGAACTTAGCAAGATTGAAGCAAATCCTTTTCAGCCACGATCGAAATTCGACCAAGAAGCTTTAGCTGAACTTTCGGCTTCGATTAAAGAAATAGGACTGATTCAACCCATTACCCTGCGTAAAATATCGGACGATAAATACCAGATTATAGCAGGTGAACGTCGTTTCAGGGCCTCACAAATGGCTGGTTTGAATAAAATACCGGCATACGTAAGAAAGGCAAAAGACGATGGCATGCTGGAAATGGCGCTTGTTGAAAATATTCAGCGCGAAGACCTCGATTCCATTGAAATTGCACTTAGTTACCAGCGGCTGATGGACGAGCTGGAATACACGCAAGAAGAGTTAAGCTCGCGGGTTGGGAAAAAGCGCTCCACCATTGCCAACTACCTGCGCTTGCTAAAGCTGCCTGCCGTAATACAAAAGGGACTAATCGAAAAGCAAATCTCAATGGGCCATGCACGCGCTATCATAAACATTGAAGATCCGGATACCCAAATCATGATTTTTGCACAAACAATTAAGCATGGTTTCTCGGTTCGTAAAGTGGAAGAGATTGTGCGTGATTTGAATTCTGAAGACAATAAGGGAACTTCAAAATCAAAAAGCAGCAAGTATCCAAAGGAATTTCAGATTATTAAAACTCAACTCGATAAGATTTTCAGTGCCCGTATCGATTTCTCGATGAATGAGAAAGGAAAAGGAAAAATTACCATCCCTTTTAAGTCGGAAAAAGACCTTGAAAGAATTGTTAAAATAATTGAAAATCAAAAATAAAACTTAACATTCACACAAGGAATGAGTGTATTTTCTATTTTTGCGCAAAATTTTAAGTGTGATTAAAGGCAAATTAATTCCTAAAATAATATTGATTTTCATCCCAATGTTCATCGGGATTAGCCTGAGAGGCCAAACCCTTGACGTTGACACAACGAAGGTTGAGAACATTGAGATAAAAGATACCCAGGAACATGTCCACTCTCCACACAAAGCCACTATTTACTCGGCTTTGCTTCCGGGATTGGGTCAGGCCTACAATAAGAAATATTGGAAAATTCCCCTTGTTTATGCCGGATTTGGAACTATGGGATACTTTATGGGTTGGAATAATGACCGTTACAAAATTATGAGGAATGCCTATAGCGACTTAACAGACGGAGATCCGAATACCACACGCTATCTCGACCTCGACGCTGCGAAGTATTACGATCTGGATAACGACACTGAGAGGAATAACTTTGCCACAGCACTTAGTAAACAGCAGGATTATTACAGGCGCAACCGCGACCTTTTAATTATTTGTACTGTAGGATTTTATGGTCTGAATATTATCGATGCCAGTGTTGATGCACACTTTTTCGATTTCGACATGAGCGAAGACCTGACAATGAACTGGCAACCCACCATGCAACTAATAAATAATCAGACAATATACGGGGCCAGTTGCACATTTACCTTCTAGGAATTATGAATTATAAAGACTTACTCTTAACTATAACCTTCATTTTATCCATCACCCTGATTGGAGCAACACAAGACACTGTTCCGGAACCATTTGAAATTAATGTTTTTGATTCAATTCCTGTTGAGGATTCTGTTCAGGCCGATGAATTTGAAGTTGATGATAAACTGAACAGTATTTTCTCCGAGCAGATGGATAGTTTGCTCAATTCATGGGATATTCAAAATCGTTTTACCTTCGATAGCTCCGAAGTAAACCTGTTAAATTACCCCAAAAATCTACCAGACTCGGTTTATATCAAGCGGCTACAAAACATTGAACAGGTAGTTGACCTTAGCTACAACAAGGTTGTAAAAAACTACATTCAAATGTACACCGAAAAACGCCGCGAATTAGTTGAAATCATGTTGGGTTTATCGGCATATTATTTCCCTATTTTCGAAGAAACTCTCGATAAATACGACATGCCGCTAGAAATTAAATACCTGGCTATTATTGAGTCAGCCTTGAATCCGGTTGCACGATCGAGGGCAGGTGCCAATGGTTTGTGGCAATTTATGTACGGCACAGCTAAAAATATGAAACTGGAAATCACGTCTTTTGTCGACGAACGGCGCGATCCATTTAAATCAACCGATGCTGCAGCAAGGTATCTCAAAAAGCTTTACGACATTTACGGTGATTGGTATTTAGCCATTGCAGCCTACAATTGTGGTCCGGGAAATGTGAACAGGGCCATCAGGCGCTCGGGGGGAAAAACAAATTACTGGGAAATATATTACCGATTGCCTCGCGAAACCAGGGGTTATGTTCCGGCATTTATTGCGGCAACTTATGCTTTCGAATACCACAAAGAACACCACTTAGTTCCCCGATATCCCAACATGGAACTTTCGGTTGATACTGTTTGGATAAACGACTATTTACATTTTAACCAGATTACGGCTAAAATCGACATCGAAAAAGAAGAACTACGAACCTTGAATCCAATGTTCCGGCGCGATGTAATTCCTGCGAAAAAAGACAAACCCTACCCACTGGTTCTTCCGCAAAAAAACATCATGCAGTTTATAGATGCCGACACTGCTGTTTTTGCCTACGAAAGAGACAAATATTTTCCCAACAACACGCTGGTTAATCCGACTACCAGCAACAGTACTTATTTTACCCCGGTTGATATAAAAGGCAAAGCCAAGGTAGTTTACACCGTAAAACAAGGCGACAATGTGGGATACATTTCGTCGTGGTATAAAGTACGTGCCTCCGACCTGCGTTACTGGAACAATATCAACCGCGATATAATCCGGGTTGGACAAAAACTTGCCATTTATGTTCCGGAGAAGGAAAAAGAAAAATACGAAAAGGTTAATTCGATGACCTTTGCACAAAAGCAGGTTTCCGTAGGAAAATCGGCATCACCATCTAAAAAGCCAGAAGTTAAACCGCTTGATCCGAATTTTGAATATTATACCGTTCGCAAGGGGGATACGCTCTGGGATATTGCTCAAAAATATGCAGGAATTACCTCCGATGAAATAATGCGGTTAAACGATCTTAAAAACGACCGGAGTCTTTATATCGGGCAAAAACTTAAGATTAAACGTAAAAGCTAAACAGAATCCGTTTTCGGGATTTACTGAATATTCAATTTCTTCTGTAATCCTTTAATTTCAGACTCAAGCTTTCTCCTTTTTTTAATGGCATTGGAAAGCGCCAGGGCATCGCGAACAGCTTCTTTATCGTAGGTTTCAAGAATGATATAATAATATTCTTTACCGAGGAACACGGCCTTTAAATTACGATCCACATTTTTGGCAATAAATTCAATCACTCCGTTGTCTTTGCCGTTTCGATAAGATACTTTTTCCCATTTGGCCTCCATAAAATCACTGCGGTGGTTATCTACGGTTCCAATAGGAATTTCATCAGTTTTAGCATCATCGCCTTTATCGTACACACGAAGCCCGGTGTGATTAAGCCAATTTTCACCATGATAATTACTGCTTAAATAAATCTCGCCCCGTTCATTTAAATGCACCTGAATATACGAACGGTCCCACGCCCTTTTAAAAGTCTGACGTTTGTGAATGTATTGAGTGTAGCGGTCGAATTCGGTTTTTTCTTTTACGAAAGATTTTTCCAAAGTAGCAATCTTTATATTCACGCTGTCGAGTTCGGCTTCCTTTCTCTGCATTAATTCGAACCGAACTTCCTTTAAAAGATTTTTTGCTGCGTTAGCGGAATATACTGCCTTCGGATACAAATTAGGAATACTGTCGAGCTGCATAACAGCTGCAGTTGTATCGCTCTTTAATAAAAGATTTTTGGCATATTCGAGTTTAACACGAGCTTTATCCTCATCAGAGGGGCCGCAAGCTGTAAGAAAAGCGGCAAACAATATCAATATAAACTGAAAGGAAATTTTCATTCTTTTTTCCTGATTAATTTCTTTTAAAACATTCACTTTTAAGTTCCTTCTACATTATTAAAAATCCTTTTTGGAAACTCCGAATTTTAAATCGGACCGACCTTTTTGTAACGACGATCCTTTTGTAAAAATTTTGTTAAGCTCGTTTCAACTTTATTACTTTGTACAAAAGTAGCATTTTAATCAAAAATGAAGAAAAACAGAACCGTATGATAAACACAAATTCGGTTGATTTTTTTAAACATCATAAACAGAACCAATATTCAGGTGATTGCCAGATAATAATTGCGGCCTGGAAACTGAGTAATCCTGAAAATATTGGAAAAATTATTCGCCTGGCCCACAACCTGGGAGCATCCGAAGCTTTGTTTATTAAAGAACAGGAGGTGCATCGCGAATCGAAAATAAAAAAGACGGCCGGTTTCTCATACGAACAAATGAAATGGACTTTCATTTCTGAAAGTGATTTTCTGCAATACCTCAAAGATGATTTTGTATTAACCGCCCTGGAAACCTGCGACGGGGCAACAAATATCTATCAAACACAACTTCCTGACAAAATTATTCTGCTGGCGGGTAGCGAATCACACGGTCTTCCTCAACATATTATTAAATCGAGCAAAACCATAGTTTACATTCCAATGCCCGGAGGATGTAAATCTTTAAATATTTCGAATGCTTTGTCGGTGGCAGCTTTCGAGTGGTATCGTCAGCAAATCAGCAAATAAGATCTGAAATCAGACCTTTAAGCACATATTTATTTATTTTACAAAACGGGAAATAATACCAATTTAGGATTGAATTCTATAGATTTTTTCTATTTTTAAAACAAAAATCATTACGCGCCATGATCACCCTAACCCAATTGGAATATATTGTTGCCGTTGATACTTATCGGCACTTTGGGAAAGCTGCGGAAGCTTGTTTTATAACCCAGCCAACGCTATCGATGCAAATTAAGAAGCTGGAAGAAGATCTGGAGATTATCATTTTCGACAGAAGCAAACAACCACTAATTCCAACCGATGTTGGGGTACGGATTATTGAACAGGCCCGTGTTGTTTTAAAACAGTCGGAAGAGATCAACAACATTGTTAAGGATCATAAAAACCAGGTTTCCGGGATGCTGCGAATAGGAATAATTCCGACACTGGCACCTTATCTACTTCCAATTTTTGTGGGTAATTACAAACACAAATACCCAAACATTTTTATTAAAGTAGTGGAAGCCACAACCGAAAACATCATTAAACTTTTGAATAAAGACCTTATTGATGTAGGTATTCTGGTAACACCGTTAAACGAGGAAAAAATTATTGAGAAGCCGGTTTTTTACGAGGAGATGCTTATTTATGCCAACAGCGGTCACAAATTACATACTCAACAGGAAATTACCTTAAAAGATATTGCCACACCAGAAATCTGGCTTCTCAGCGACGGGCATTGTTTCCGCGACCAGGTTATTAATTTGTGCTCTTACCTGGGAACTACCCAAAGCGAATTGCCATTTCATTTCGAAGCCGGTTCGCTCGAAACCCTTATGAATATTATCGATCGAGAAGGAGGAATAACGTTAATTCCTGAATTGGCGAAGGCAACCATGTCGCAAAAAAGAGCTTACAATGTAAAAAGTTTCACCAATATAAAACCACTACGGGAGGTAAGCCTGGTTTACTCGCGGCATTTTGCCAAGCATAAACTCATCAACCTGCTTTGGAGAGAAATAAAAGAGTCGGTTCCAAAAGAACTGCAGGACGAAAACAGGGGAACTATTGTTGAATGGAGGTAATCCTTTCGCAATATCCCTTTTACATCTTATAAACCATCAGGCATTTAACAAACAGGGAACTACTCTGTTTGGTATCTTTTTTCATATTTTATATTTTTAAAGGAAAATGTTTGTAATAAACATTTTTTGTTTATCTTTGCGCCGCAATTCGCGGATGTGGCGTAATTGGTAGCCGCGCTAGACTTAGGATCTAGTGCCTTATGGCGTGGGGGTTCGAGTCCCTTCATCCGCACTTAGAAGAACCGCTGGCCTTGTATAACAGCAAGCGCTGGCGGTTGTTTGATTTAGGGGTACTGATTTAAATTATATCATAATGAACATCAATTTAGAAAACATCGACGCGGTAAATGGAATTATTAATATTACCATCGAAAAAGCTGATTACGAAAAGCAAGTTGCCGATGTCTTAAAAGATTATCGCCAAAAAGCTACTGTTCCGGGATTCCGCCCCGGCAAAGTACCTGCCGGATTAATCAAAAAGAGATTTGGCACAGCTGTACTGGTCGAAGAAGTAAACAAGCTTTTATCGCACAATCTGTCGAAGTTTATGATTGATGAAAAACTTCCCATACTTGGCGAACCTCTTCCAAACGAAGAGAAACAAAAGCCTATTGACTGGGAAAAAGATGAAAATTTTGAATTTGCTTTCGATGTAGCATTAGCTCCTGAAGTTAAAGTTACACTCGACAAAAGAAGCAAGTACGACTATTATAAAATTGCGGTTTCAGACGAAATGATTCAGCAACAGGAAGACATGGCTGCTTCGCAGCTTGGACAAAATATTCCTGTTGAAGAAGCAAAAGACAATAGTTCGGTTCGCGGAAACTTTGCCCAACTCGATGCCGAAGGAAATGAAGTTGAGGAAGGAATTGCCCCTCAAGGTGTTTTGCTTGCGGTTGATATGATTAAAGATGAAGAAATTAAAAATTCATTTGTTGGCTGTAAAAAAGACGACATCATCGTATTCGATCCGGTAAAAGCATTCCAGAACAACCACGAAGTTGGCCACATGTTAAATATTAAACCAGAAGAAGTAGAAACGCTTGAAAGCGAATTCAGGTTTACAGTAACAGAAATTCTTCAATACGAGAAAGCTGAGTTAAACGAAGAATTATTCAAAAAACTATACGGCGAAGAAACTGAGGTGAAATCCATCGATGATTTCAGAGCAAGAATTAAAGAAGAAATTGCCAACAACCTGGTTTATTCTTCTGATCACAAATTTGCACTGGATACCCGCGATTCTTTAGTAGATAAAGTTAAAATTGAACTACCCGAAGCTTTTCTGAAACGTTGGTTGGTTGCTATTAATAAAGAATTAACCGAAGAACAAATTGACAAAGATTTCGACGGTTTTATTCTCGACCTGAAATGGCAGTTAATTAAAGATGAAATTACCAAAGAAAACGAATTGACTGTTAGCGAAGAAGAAGCCGAAGACTTCGCGAAACAAATGGCTCTGGCTCAATACCAACAGTATGGTATTCACGATGTGCCGGATGAACAACTGGTTTCTTTTGCTAAAATGATGTTGGAAAAACCGGAAGAAAAAGAACGTATTTACAAAAAGTTAAACGAAGACAAAGTTTTGGCTGTTGTAAAAGAAAAAGTTACTATTAACGAGAAAGAAATTTCTCACGAGGAATTCAATAAACTAATGCAGTAGAACACCACTGTTTAGTTGAAAAAGAAATAAATTTTGCTGATGTTTTCAGCAACAAACTTTTTTATAACTTTGTGAATCATGATTTAGCGAGTTCACAAAGTTATTTTTTTATATAGAAAACAATCAATATGGACAATCATAACGAATTTAAAAAATACGCCACAAGGCATGCAGGCATTAGTAGCCTTACCATGGACAAGTACACTTCGGTATACGGAAGTTATATTTCTCCAACCATCATTGAAGAGCGTCAGCTGAACGTAGCATCAATGGACGTTTTCTCTCGATTGATGATGGATAGAATTATATTTCTCGGAGTACCCATCGACGATACTGTGGCAAATATTATCCAGGCTCAGTTGCTTTTTCTTGAATCAACTGACCCTTCAAAAGATATCCAGATTTATTTTAACTCACCAGGCGGATCGGTGTATGCAGGCTTAGGCATTTACGATACCATGCAATACATTACTGCTGATGTGGCCACAATTTGTACCGGAATGGCAGCATCTATGGCAGCAGTGTTAATGACAGCAGGAGCCAAAGGCAAACGCTCGGCATTAAAACATTCGCGTATAATGATTCACCAACCGATGGGTGGCGCGCAGGGCCAGGCTTCTGACATTGAAATTACAGCACGCGAGATTAAAAAAATTAAGAACGAGTTATATACTATTCTTGCAGAACACTCGGGACAAACCTTTGAGCAGATAGAAAAAGACTCAGACCGCGACTACTGGATGACAGCCCAGGAAGCCATGGAATACGGTATGATTGACGAAATTTTAGTGAGAAATAATAAATAATGCCTAATAAAGAAAAGATGGATAAGTGTTCGTTTTGTGGCAGGGAAAAGAAGGAAGTAAGCCTCCTTATTGCAGGGATTGATGGACACATTTGTGACCGCTGTGCCGAACAGGCCCATTCGATTATTGAGGAAGAAATTAAAACAAAAAACACTTTCGACCTGGACGGAATAAAACTGTTAAAGCCGAAAGAAATTAAGGAATTCCTCGATCAATATGTTATTGGTCAGGACAGGGCGAAAAAAATTCTTGCTGTTTCGGTTTACAACCATTACAAAAGATTAACCCAGGCCATTGATGAGGATGAAACTGAAATTGAAAAGTCGAACATTATCCTTGTAGGTGAAACAGGTACAGGAAAAACCCTTTTAGCCAGGTCGATAGCAAGAATGCTACATGTACCGTTTACCATTGTTGATGCAACTGTACTTACCGAGGCCGGTTATGTTGGAGAAGATATCGAAAGCTTATTAACACGGTTATTACAGGCTGCCGACTACAATGTAGAAGCTGCCGAGCGGGGAATTGTATTTGTAGATGAAATTGATAAGATTGCCCGAAAAAGCGACAACCCTTCCATTACCCGCGATGTTTCGGGCGAAGGCGTTCAACAGGGATTATTAAAATTACTCGAGGGTTCGATTGTAAACGTGCCACCACAGGGAGGTCGTAAACATCCTGAGCAAAAATTAATTCCGGTTGATACAAAAAATATTCTGTTCATTTGCGGCGGTGCATTCGATGGAATCGAGCGTAAAATTGCAAACAGACTAAACACCAAAGTAATCGGTTACAGCGCAGCTAAAGATGCCGACCGTATTGAGCGCGAAAACCTGTTACAATACGTGTCGCCACAAGATTTAAAATCGTTTGGGTTGATTCCTGAAATCATTGGGCGTTTGCCTGTGCTTACACATTTAAACCCGCTCGACAAAGAAACCTTGCGCAGTATATTAACCGAACCTAAAAACTCTGTTATCAAACAATACCAGAAATTATTCAAGATCGACGGCATAGAGCTAAAATTCGACGAAGAAGCTCTTGAGTATATTGTTGATAAAGCAATTGAGTTTAAACTGGGTGCGAGAGGTCTTCGTTCAATCTGCGAAAATATTATGAATGAAGCTATGTTCGATGCTCCGTCAGAAGAGATTGAAGAATTGCATATTACAAAAGAATATGCAGAAAATCAAATCGATAAGTCGGGAATAAGAAGATTAAAGGCCAGTTAATTAAAGGCAAAAAATATAGGAAGCCGGTTTGTCGTCAGATAAACCGGCTTTTTTCTGCTCTTCAAATTATACCAGTTTAATGGTTTCACCCATCACTTCAATTACATCGCCTTTTATCAGTTTTGCTCTTTTCCTGAATTCCTGTTCACCATTCCGGATAACCTCTCCATCCTCCACAATTATTCTTGCGTGACCTCCGGTTTGTGCAATACGTAAAAGCTTCAATAATTTTATTAATTCAATGTAATCGGTGCTCAGCTGAAATTCACGCATTAGATTCCAAGTTTTGATTTGATTTTTTTAGGAATTGCATCTTTATGTACCATTATCGAAATGGTCTTTAATCGCACATAATCCTCAGTCAGGTGCAAATATCCACCGAAGTCGTTACTGTCAGGGCCCCACGAGTTTTTGGTATAGAAACAATTTCGTCCTTCTGAATCTTTCGACAAGCCTACGATATGCATCAGGTGATCATCGGTAGTTGTCCGGTCGTAGAAGGTTTCCTGACGAAGCTCCTGGGTTACTTTTCCTTGTTGCTTTTCAGGTAAATCGGCTTTCCCCTTTTTATGTGTGAAAGTTTTTTCACTGGTATCGCCATCCCAGGCAATGCTGTATCCGTTCTCCAGGGCATAATACATTACCTCTACTAACTGGTCGATGGGCAGGTTGTAGTAGGATGCATGTGCCCAGTTATCGGGTATTTCAACAACACATTGTTTGTAGAAAGGATGATGACTGAAAGAAGTCAGTTCGATATAATCACCAGGATTTAAGTCAAATTTATCGCGCAATTCGGGAGCTGTTAACTTACCATTCTCAGTTTCCATTTTTGCAGGCAGGCTGCCCAGTTCATTTTTCAAAACCGGTTTATAACCTTTCAGGTTCGACGCATCAGCTTTTCCTTCTTTCTTTTTATTCAGGTCGTCAGCAATATCCTTTAATTGCTTTACCAACTCCGAATGATTGTATTTCCCATCTTTTTTAATTCCAGGAAAAGCATCGTATAACATGACACCTTCATCGGCAACAACTTTCATTACATCGTGTGCTACACTTCCTTCACCAAAATTATTCTTTCCATGATAAAGTAAATATTGAAAAGCTTTGTTTTGGTAATTGTAATACACAAAAAACATTTCCGACAGATTGGTTTCCGGAAATCCCAGACGCATTATTTCCGACTCCAGAAAACTGGTAGTTGCAAAACTCCAGCAGGTTCCGGTGCGCCCCTGGCTAATAACCGGGGTGTGTTTAACCTCTTTTACAATAGTAAACTCTTCCTTCTCCCCTTCGGCATAAACAGCCGTAACAACCATCGTAAATGCAAATAGCAACGATATCAACTTCATAAAATCTATAAATTTTTTAATTCTTCTTTTAACTTTTTTGTGAGGCTCGCAACGATTAAATCATACGATTCATCAATCATCTCACACAATAACTTTGAAGGAACGGTTCCATTTAACTCAATGGTATTCCAAAGCTGCTTATGCAAATGGTAGCCTTCGTAAATTGCCGGATATTGAGCCCTTAACTCAATATTCTTATCCGGATCGTTTTTTAAACTCACCCTAAAATCGTCAAGTCCTAACAGACAAAACATTTTGTTCATCACCTTAAATACCAAAGTCGTTTCATCAAAAGGAAAACTTTCGGTAACTCCTTTTTTCTGCAGGCAATACTCCCTGATTTCTTCAATATTCATAATTCCTGATTTGGAAAGTTTAAAAATAGAAGAATCAAACTGAAATAAAAATGATGAAGTGTTTAAATATTGAAAAAGAACGCAACATTAACTCACTGGGTCACCCCTCTTTAATTCTCCCCTCAAGGGCAAATGTCGCTCCCAGGTATCGGGAGAGACAGTGGGATGAATTATGTTTAGCTTTGATTTTTACATGGTTGGATAAAATGCATCTTTAAAATGCTCCAACTCATGACCTTGCTGAAAAAATATGACTGTAATTACATCGAAACGCGTATCAAGTTCAATATCGTGTTCGATAATGTAGGCATCGGCAGCTTCAACAATTCGTTTAATTTTGGTATTGGTTACCGCTTCCGAAGGATGCTCGTAACGCAATCCCGATCTGGCTTTTACCTCAACAATAACCAACTCATCTCCTTCCTGCGCTACGATATCCAGCTCCAGGTGACCATGATACCATTTCGTGTCCCTGATTTCGTACCCAAGCCTTCGGAGATAATCCTGCGCCAATCCTTCTGCAATATCACCCAATTCGCGAGTTGTAACCATATTTATTTAATGTTGAAGGTTTAATCTTGAAAGTTACCTCAACGTAAATTCAACCAGCATCAATCCTTTTAATCTCATTCAATCTACAACCTCAGTAAAGTACCATTTTCAGCAACCTCCATCTCCCATGCCATGCCAAATGCCAGTGCAAGGTTTTTTTTATTGTGCCCTCCAGGAAAGCCAAAACAAACAGGGTAATTAAAATCACTTACTGCATCAGTTATAATTTCATGAACCGTTTGACCAAAAGGCGATTCATTGTCTTTCATATCTGTAAAATCACCCAAAATCAAACCAGCCAGGTTGTCGAGTTTACCGCTTAGTTTTAACTGATGAACCATCCGGTCGGTGTGATACAAGAATTCGTCGATTTCTTCCAGAAACAATATCTTTCCATCAGTATCAATATCGTAAATTGTACCATGCAAACTGGTTATAATTGAAAGGTTTCCACCAACCATATCGGCCTTTATTTTACCGGGTTTATTGTATTCGGTTGCTTTTACCTGGTAGTTGATTCCCTGGCCTCTCATTAATTTCATCAGGGAATTAAGGTTTTCAGTGGGCATTCCATCCTCATTAAAAAAATAACGTGGCATAACACCATGCAGCGTTGGAACCTGAAGATTATTTAAACATGAATGTAAGATTGTAATATCGCTAAAACCCACCAGCCATTTTGGATTCTCAAGGAAATCGGAAAAGTTAAGGCGATCGATAATCCGAACGGTTCCGTAGCCTCCTCTCGAACAAATAATGGCATCACAGTCAGGATCATCCAAAGCTTCCTGCACATCAGTCAGTCGTTGTTCATCGGTTCCTGCAAACTGGTAATGTTGGGCAAAAACATGTTTCCCAAGTTTTACGATATAACCTTGTTCTTCCAGCCATTTAACTGCCGGCATCACATGTTTTTCCTCAATCTTGCCGGCCGGAGAAACGATTCGAATTGTTGAGCCGGATTTTAATGGAGCAGGTTCTATCATCGTTTTCCTTTTACTTCAAAGTTAATTCTATTTCAGCAGAAAAATACTGATTCAGGTCGTTATGTTCATGTAATGTCTTCCATACGGTAGATACAGATCGCTTCACTTTTTCGTTGAAAACGGTTTCGCCGTTGTATTTCACAGTAACTTTTTTGTCCAAATCCAGCATTTTATCATTCATGCGAATAATTAGGTGATCTATCAACTCTGCCTTTTCAATGCTGATTGTCTGACCATTGATGGTTGCAACAACTTCGGCGTCTTTTACTGCTTCACTCTCAGGTACTGCCAGCCAGTAAAAACGGTTATGAGTAACACCGCTTTGTTTCCAAACCACTTTGTCAGGATATGGCGTACGAATAAACTGTCCCATCCAATTAAAAGCGGCAGTGTCTTTAAGCTCCATCCAATGTGCCATTCCTTCATACACGTCAACCTTATGCACATAACCTTTCGGATCATTCTTCTGCAACTCATTTAATTTTTCATCCCATTCGGTGGCAATTTTATTACGATTATACGCAGCATCCTCCGCGCCCACCTGAATAGCAAAAGGCAGGTTCCTCAAACCAAGAGGAGAAGCATCATTCGGATGCCCGGCCATCATTGCTGCTGCAGCCAGCCAATCGGCCATTCGCGGTGCCAGCTGATACGTTCCGTCTCCACCGGCAGAATAACCGGTAAGATAAACCCGGTTGGTGTTAATGTCTTCAAAAACATCAGCCAGCTGAATAAAACGCGCAAAAAAAACATCTATATGATCCTGGTGCCACAGGTTCCAGGTGTTGGTGGGAGCACGCGGAGCCATATAAATACCCTCAGCCGGTTCGTACAATTTTTTCTGATTCTCCCATTGCTGGTCATTCAGCTCCTGCGGAGCATTTCCCCCTCCATGCATCGATATATATAGACTCCATCCTTGTGGTGGTTTTTCTCCAAACTTTTTATAGCTGAACTTTAACTGATAGTCATCTAAACGTAATGTCTCATTTTGCCATTCATCCTGGTATTCTTTTTTTAATTCATCACTTAGATAATTATTAATTAATTCGGCTGCCAGTTCACTTTCCGGAGCCGAAACAGCATTGTTTAAACCGGCAATATTTTCAGGGCTTTCAATCAAAAATGTTTTTAATGACTGAATTTCTTCTGAATTTTCGGGTGAATTATTTTTACACCCCCAGCCTGCGATTAAAACGAATACAAATAAATAAATGACTTTAACTGTTTTTGTTCTCATCCTTAATTGTCTATTTCTTTATGTAGATAATATTTCGTACAACTCTTCAACATCTTCAGCAAAATAATCGGGATTGGCAGCACGCAGGTCGGCCTCTTTTCCAAAACCGTAGCCCACTGCAACGGTTGAAATTCCATTTTCGTTGCCGCCTTCAATATCGTAAACCGTATCGCCAACCATTACAATTTCCTTAGATGGCACCAGCTGTTGCATATTCAGCACATCAGAAATAATCTGGTTTTTAGCCGCTTTTTTTGCATGATAATCTGCCCCTTTAACCTGAAGAATATATCGATCCATTTCAAAATGTTCGATAATCTTACTGGCATACTTTTCCAATTTGGCGGTGGCCACAAACATCTTTTTCCCCTGTGCATCCAACTCGGCCAACAACTCCATAATTCCATCATACGGGTCGTTTTGATGCCAGCCGTGCTCGCCATAATATTCGCGGAAATAATCAACAGCAAGTTTTGTATCACGCTCGTTCATTCCAAATTGTGTGCTGAATCCCCATTGCAAAGGAGGACCAATAAAAGTGTCCAGAATATTTTCATGGTAACCATCAACCTGCATTTGCTCCAGAGCATATTTAAGCGAGTTTTTAATTCCCAGTGTATTGTCGGTGAGCGTGCCGTCAAGGTCGAATATAATGTGTGAAAATTGTGCCATTCAACTAAAATTTTTGCGAAGGTAAGGCATAAAAATAAATCGAACGAAAAGAACGGTATACTTTTTGAATTTGACATAACAAACGTTCTAACACTTCAGCCATGAAACAATTTTATCCAATTACATTACTTATATTATTTCAGCTTTTAATCGTTAATACCGATGCAGCAAAAGCCGGTATATTTAACCAAAAAGTAGATTCAATAAAACTGGTGATCGATCAAAACCAATTGGTACTTCCGGGCGAATCGTTTGATATTGGCGTGGTTTCCTATCATAAAAATGGAAAGATCAAAAAGACCATTGGCATGAACAGCGGCTCGGTGTTATGGTGGCGCTATCAGGCAGAAATTATTGGAGGCACTTTTTCAAGAGGGAAAGTTATCGTGAACTCGAAACTTTACCCAACAAAAGGAAAATACATCAGCGTAAAAATATGGCCGCGCAAACAGGAAAAACTTGCCCAAACACTTTTAATCCCCTTAAATTACGAGACACAGCTGGCTTTTAGTCCGTCTTCTCCTTTTGACAAAGCTCCCGGATGTGATTTTAAAGCAGAGTTAACAGCCACTTTTAACAACGGAGTAAGCAGAAAAATTCGGAATTTTCGCAACAGCTATTTTGTGAATAATTACAACATTTACACTAACGGAATTACACTGGATAAAAACCGTTTTGTTATTGAAAGTGACTTTAGAAATATTTCCGATCACCAGGTAAACGTTTCTGTTCAATCGAGAAACAATCCACGGGCATTTACCGATTTCCCGATTCTAATGGACTACAAACACAGCTACAACCTTGAATTATGGGGACAATCAGGCCGGTCAGGTTTTGATGGAACAGACGGAACAGATGGCTTTTTGGGAGGAAACGGAACGTACGGTTATCCCGGAGGCGATGGAGAACCAGGATATAGCGGACCGGACATTGGCGTGTGGACTGATCTATATTTCGACTCGACCCTGAATTGCCAGTTACTATATGTTTATGCCGAAGATTTTGAAACCGGTGAAGAATTTTACTACCTCATCAATCCGGATGGAGGCAAATTAAAGGTGAGTTCTGAAGGTGGTTCAGGAGGAAATGGTGGCGACGGTGGTGACGGTGGTGATGGCGGCCGCGGCAGAGACGGAGAAATTTGGTACGAAACCGTTACCAAAACAAGAATTGTAAAAAAACCCTTTACCACAACGGTATCCAAAACAGTAACAAAACGAAGAACTACCGGAACCGGAGAAGAAGAAGAGTATGAAGAAACGATTCAGGAAACAGTTACCGTTTATCGCGATGTTGAAGAAACTTATACCGAAACGATTGAACATCAGGAGGCCGGGCACAGAGGTGGTTGCGGAGGAGATGGCGCCCCGGGAGGAAGTGCGGGGCCCGGAGGCTGGGGAGGCAATATTTTCGTGTATTTTACCAACGATGCCAAACAATTTGCAAATAGAATAATTCCACGAAGTTTAGGAGGAAGCGGTGGTTCACATGGCTACGGCGGACGTGGTGGTTCAGGTGGTACGGGCGGCAACGGAAGTCCAAATGGGTCGAAAGGATCGAGTGGTTACGATGCTCCAAGAGTATTGGGATGGGCCGATGACGGCGAACGAGGTGAGGTGATTTTTGGAACTACCGATGAGTTTTTCTTTTACGAACCGGTTGCAATAAAATAGGCACACATCACGAACAAACGACGTTATTGTAATAACCATAATCGCCTGATCTTAACATACCAGAACCTAAACAGAGATGGCAGATCGTTATTTGCTATTTAAAATTTCTTTTTCATTATCTTTGCAGCCCTAAAAATCAGTTTAAAAGGGAATCGACAGCTATCTATCTGTTGCGATTCCGCCAAAATAGAATTATGAGTAAGTTCAAACGTACGCTAATAACCACAGCACTGCCTTATGCCAATGGCCCGATACACATTGGTCACCTTGCCGGAGTTTATGTTCCTGCCGATATTTATGCACGTTACCTTCGCCTGAAAAAGGAGGATGTAATTATGATTGGCGGCTCCGACGAACACGGTGTTCCAATTACACTAAAAGCCAAAAACGAAGGCATTACACCGCAGGATGTGGTTGACAAATTTCACGGAATCATTAAAGATTCATTCGAGAAATTTGGCATATCGTTCGACGTTTACTCACGTACAAGTGCACCGATCCATCATGAAACAGCTGCCGAGTTCTTCAAAAAATTGTACGACGAAGGAAAGTTTATTGAAAAGACATCGGAGCAATATTACGACGAAGCCAACAACCAGTTTTTGGCCGACCGTTACATTATTGGTACCTGCCCCAAATGTGGTTTTGAAAAAGCTTACGGCGACCAATGCGAAAGCTGCGGAACCTCGTTAAGCCCAACAGAGCTGATCAACCCAACTTCAACCATTAGCGGAAACCAGCCGGTTTTAAAAGAAACCACTCACTGGTACCTACCGCTCGATCAATACGAACCTTGGTTGAAAGAATGGATTTTGGAAGGTCACAAAGAATGGAAAACCAATGTTTACGGTCAGTGTAAATCGTGGATCGACAGTGGTTTACAGCCACGTGCCGTAACCCGCGACCTCGACTGGGGTGTGCCGGTTCCGGTTGAAGGTGTTGAAGGCAAAGTACTTTACGTTTGGTTCGATGCTCCTATCGGTTATATTTCGGCAACAAAAGAATTGACCGAAGACTGGGAAACCTACTGGAAAGATCCGGAAACGCGCATGTTGCACTTCATCGGAAAAGACAACATTGTTTTCCACTGTATCATTTTCCCAAGTATGTTGAAGGCTGAAGGAACTTTTAATCTTCCTGAAAACGTTCCGGCCAACGAGTTCCTAAACCTTGAAAACGATAAAATTTCAACTTCACGAAACTGGGCCGTTTGGTTACACGAATATTTGGAAGATTTTCCGGGTAAAGAAGATGTGCTGAAATATGTACTGACTGCCAACGCTCCGGAAACAAAAGACAACGATTTTACCTGGAAAGATTTCCAGAACCGCAATAACAACGAACTGGTAGCCGTGCTCGGAAACTTTGTAAACCGCGCACTGGTGCTTACACAGAAATATTTCGATGGAGAAGTTCCTGCCCGTGGCGAACTATCGGATTACGATAAAGAAACACTTGCAGAGATTGCAAAAATTAAAGGCGAAGTTGAAAAAAGTATCGACAGTTTCCGTATTCGCGAATCACTGAAAAATGCAATGGATCTGGCTCGTTTGGGTAACAAATACCTGGCCGACGAAGAGCCCTGGAAAGTGATAAAAACAGATGCCGAGCGCGTAAAAACCATCATGAACATCTGTTTGCAGATTACCGCCAATCTTACCATTTGCCTTGAGCCGTTTCTGCCATTTAGCATGGATAAATTGCGTGGCTTCCTGAACCTTGAGAAAATGGATTGGGTAAAATTGGGTGAAACCGATTTGTTACCAATTGGTCATAAAGTAAACAAGCCAGAGTTGCTTTTCGAAAAAATCGAAGACAAGGTAATTGAAGCACAGTTGCAAAAGCTAGCTGACACCAAAAAGGCTAACGAAATGGCTGAAGCGAAAGCAGCGCCTGCAAAAGAAAACATCGAATTCGACGATTTTGCAAAAATGGACGTTCGTGCCGGAACTGTAATCGAATGCGAAAAAGTAGCCAAAACCAAAAAGCTGCTGAAATTGACAATCGACACTGGAATCGATCAACGAACTGTTGTTTCGGGAATTGCCGAGTATTACCAGCCGGAAGAACTGATTGGGAAACAGGTTTCTATTTTGGTAAACCTTGCACCAAAAAAACTCCGTGGCATCGAATCGCAGGGAATGATCCTGTGTGCTGAAAATGCGGATGGAACACTATCGATCGTTACTCCGGACAAAGAAGTTAAAAACGGATCAGAAATACGATAAGTTTCAGGCTCTTTGTTCAGAGCAAGTCCTCCTTTTTTAAAGGAGGTGTCCCGAGAATTCGGGACGGAGGATTCGTCAATCCCATTTTATTACCCCTTTACCAAGGGGTACGAGGGAAAAAATACAAGTGCCAACATAGCGTTGGCGCTTTTCCGTAAGGTTTCTTGCCGCTGATGCGGGTAGAAAACTTACTCAACATATATAACCGTTCTTGTACGCAGGAACGGTTTTTTAGTCTTCCAACTCAAACAACTCTTCTACCGAAAGCTTAAAATACTTTGCCAAAAGCATTGCCGTTTGCACCGACGGAACAAACTTATTCTTCTCGATAGCATGAATCGTTTGTCGCGAAACACCAATGGCATTGGCAACATCTTCCTGCGTTTTATCGATCATCACCCGATGAAATTTAACTTTGTTCTTCATAATTTCCTCCCAAAATTACTTTTCTCTTTAACAATCGGATAAACAAATAACCAAGCATCTCTAAAAAAAGAAAAATTCCTGGTTTTATTTCAAAATTCGGATCAACCATATTCACAAAAATCAGAACAAGAATTGTTAAAACAAGAACAATAAATGCCGATTCGTAACGAAGTTTTTGAGCAAACTCATCTTCTGTTTTGTTCTTGGCTAAAATATAAACAAGTAGCCCCAACAGAAGAACATAATCCGATATCTGTGTGAAAAACTCAGGAAATATTGGCACAAAATCTTTTGCCTCTTCTCCCGACCAACCGTCGACAAAACCTCTGTAAAAGTCTTCATATCCAAAAATAACTGACAGAAGAAGTATTCCGATTCCAATCCATTTAAAATAGTGTGGTAATAATTTCATTGTTTGAAAAGTTATAATTACATGACAAATGTAAAATATAAATTACAAATGACAAGTAAAATAGAAATTGTTTTTTTTATCAGAATCTGTATCTTTAAGCTCGCCAAAAACTTAAACCAGCAGATATGAAGAACCTGTTATTCTTTTTATTTACTGTTGCCCTCTTTGCGTGCACACAAATCGAAAAACCTAAAGATTATCCTATTCAGCCTGTTTCATCACAAAATGTAGAACTTACCGATAACTTTTGGAGCCAAAGAATTAAAACCAATACAGAAGTTACCATTCCTTATTGCTTTAAAAAATGCGAGGAAACTCACCGCATAGAGAACTTTGCTGTGGCAGGAGGCCTGGTTGACGGGACTTTTGAAGGTATCAGGTACAACGATTCAGATGTATTTAAAATAATGGAAGGAGCTGCCTACTCTCTCCAACAAAAATACGACCCGGAGTTAGACCAATATCTTGACAATTTAATTGCAAAAATTGCAGCAGCTCAGGAAGATGATGGTTATTTATATACCATTCGTACTATTAAGGGAGACTCGGCCATGAGCGAACGAGAAGGAAAAGAACGCTGGAGTCAGGTCAGGAATCACAGTCACGAACTGTACAATATGGGGCATATGTACGAAGCGGCAGTGGCACACTACAACGCAACCGGCAAAACCAATTTTTTAAACGTGGCACTAAAAAATGCCAACCTGATCCTTTCCGTTTATGGCCCGGACAAAAGGCATGATGCTCCCGGTCATCAGGAGATAGAAATCGGACTAACAAAATTATACCGGGTAACCGGAGATAAAAAATACCTTGACCTGGCCAAATTCTTCCTCGATGAACGTGGAAAATCTGATAAACGAGATTACAATAGTGAAGACCAATGGGAAAACGGAGCCTACTGGCAGGATCACAAACCGGTGACCCAACAGGACGAGGCTGTTGGCCATGCAGTGCGGGCTGTTTATATGTATTCGGGGATGGCAGATGTTGCAGCACTTACCGGCAATAAAGAATATAGCAATGCCATTCACAAAATCTGGGAAAATGTTGTTGATAAGAAGTTCTACATTACTGGTGGAATTGGAGCAAAATACGAAGGCGAAGCTTTTGGAAAAGATTACGAATTACCAAACCGCGCTTACAACGAAACGTGTGCTGCCATTGCAAATATTTTCTGGAATCAACGCATGTTTTTAATGAGCGGAGAAAGCAAATATATCGACGTGCTGGAACGAACTCTTTACAACGGAATGCTTTCGGGAATTTCATTCGAAGGAAATACATTTTTCTATCCCAATGTTCTTGAATTTGATGGCGAAGATAAATTTAACCAGGGATCAACGCAACGGAAACCATGGTTCAACTGTTCGTGCTGTCCTTCAAATATTTCAAGATTTATTCCGGCGGTACCTAATTACATATACGCGCAAAAAGACGATATTATTTATGCCAACCTCTTTATGGACAGCAAAACAAAATTCAAAATTATAAATCAGGAATTTTCCATTGAGCAACATACTAAATATCCCTGGGAAGGAAATATCCAATTCAATATTTCAACTCCTACCTCTCTCGATTTCGAGCTCAAAATAAGAGTGCCGGGATGGGCACAAAATAAACCGGTTCCGGGCGACTTGTATTCATACATCGATAAAAATGAAAGTAAAATTCATTTGCTTGTAAACAATTCAGAAGAAACTTATAAAATAGAAAACGGCTATATTTCTATACGAAGAAACTGGAGAAATAACGATAAGGTAGAACTGGCGCTTCCGATGAATGTGCATAAAGTTATTCCGAATGAAAATGTACAAGAAATTGCCGGAAAGGTGGCCATCGAACGTGGCCCGATCGTTTACTGTGCTGAAGAGACAGATAATCCGGGAGGTGTTCTTAATAAAACAATTTCAACGTCTGACAACTTTAAGGCTAAATATAATCCAACCGAACTGAACGGAATTGTTACGCTAAGTTCTGATAACGATTTAACACTGATTCCTTATTATGCCTGGAGTCACCGCGAACCCGGAGAAATGGAAGTCTGGTTCAATCTAAACAATAACCAGTAACAGTACAATTACAATTAAAAGCATAAACAGCACAAACTGGTTTCGAACAAAAAGTCCCAGCAGGATAAGCACCTCAACCTCTTCGCAGCATGAAGTTGACAATTCGATGGTTCCTTTGTCTTTGGTTAAAAATTCGTGCGAAGTAAAAGTAATAATCTCCTCTCCATTATATTTCCAGCTCCAGCGCGACTGCCAAAAGTTTTTTATCTCCAGTTCAAAACGTTTCCCGTTCAGTACCAAATCGCTTCGGGGATTAAAAATATTCACCATTACCATTCCCAGCAACGATTGACTGTTACCGTCATATATTTCCAGTTTTGAGAGAAAAAACTCGCGGTTGAGGGTAAAAAATTTACCGTTAATAAAAGCCTGTGCCTTTGAGCTAACCATGCTTTCCCAATCAATTTTCCCTATTTGTTCGGTGCCCTGCCTGATTTCAAGCTTCGACCCAAAAATTTCCTTCGTCCAATTAAGCTTTTCAACCATTTTCCTTGATTATAAGTAGATGCAATTTATGAAAAATAGAATGAATAAATAAGAAGCGAATATCAACTATGGGCAATTTTAGATATTTTAACAGAAAGCCAAAAGAGAGAATTCAGCCTTCGTCGTGTTGCAATTATCCAAGGTATTTTTTGAATTCATTATAATTGCTTACAACCTTAAAATTTCGGGGGAGCCCGGGACGATGGGTATTTATCTGGTGCCCTGTAATAAAGATTTTCTGTTTCTGAAAAACAGATTTTAACTTCAGAAGATATTCTTCGAGATCAGGCTTTGATATGGCATTTACAAATGAGGTAAATACATATTGAATCTCCATTTTTTGCTGAACCTTTTCCAGATCTTCCAGTGGAACTGATTGCCCCAGGTACAGAACGTTGTATTTGTATTTTCGGGCCAGAAAAGTGTAAAACAACAATCCCAATTCATGTAAATCATTTTCAGGAAGAAAAAATAAAAAAGTTGCTCCACTGTAGTTGGGTTCAAGCCTGTCGATGGCAGCAATTAGTTTTTGCCGAAACAAGTGCGATACATAATGTTCCTGTGCCGGAAAAACAGAGCCTGCCTGCCAGTATCTTCCAACCCGCTCGAACAGTTTGAAAAAAATGGAGAAACAAGCTTCTTCGAATTCATATTTCGCAAATACCTCATTCATTAATCCCTCGAAACCAGCATTGTCGAGATTTACCATTAACAGTAACAACCTGTTTATATAATCGGTATCAGAAGTTTGGGCATTGGAAATTTTTACGACTGTTTCGCTTATTAAAGATTGATCCCAGGCTGCTAACTTCGAAATTTTATACCCGTTTTTTGTGAGAAAACTAATATTCAATAACTTTTTTAAATCCTCATCAGAGTAATATCTGATATTCGTTTCGGTACGATCCGGATTAAGTAAGTCATATCGTTTTTCCCAAATACGAATGGTGTGCATCTTCACTCCTGAAAGCACTTCTAAATCTTTTATCGAATATCCTTCCTGCTTCATCATTTGGGTAAAATTCTTTGTTGTTAAAAATAAATAATCTAATGGCTTGTCACAAATTTCTTTGTCAATTCTATATCAAACAAATCCATTTTACCCTAAAAGAATGAGGATTCAAAAAAGAATCCTCATCATATTTATTGGCGTATTCAATTGTCATGGCAAAATTTGTGTCATAGCGTATTTAAATTTTGAACTAATTGCTGCAACCGGCTGATTTATCTTTAGGAATTAAAACCTTGTCGATTACATGAACCACTCCATTACTACCTGAAATATCAGCAGCAATTACTTTGCTGTCGTTAATTTTTACACCATCCGTCAAATCAACATTGATTTTTTTACCATTTAAAGTGGCAACCGAGGTATTTGACAAATCACTAGACATTACTTTTCCGGAAACCACGTGATACGTTAAAATTGGTGCCAGCTGTTCTGCTGATAAATCACTGATCCCGCTAACTCCAAGCTCTTTAAACAAGGCATTGAATGCATCGTTTGTTGGTGCAAATACGGTAAATGGTCCTTCTGCACTTAAGGCTCCCGCCAAATCAGCTTTTGTAACTGCTTCTACAAGGATCGAAAAATCAGGATTTGAAACCGCAATCTCAACTACTGATGACGAACTATCGCCACTCTTTTTTGCTTCCGAATTAAAGCTTAATCCTAATACTAATACTGCTACTAAAGCAACCGAAAAAAATTGTTTTACTGTTTTCATCGTGATAATTTTTAATGATTTATAGTTTAAAAAATGATTTATTTTTTTGAGAAGTCAGAGCCTCGCTTAACGCAAGACCCTGACAAAGTCCCCTCTCACATTATTCCGGGATCAACACTTTATCAATGACATGAACTACTCCGTTGGCTCCCTGAATATCTGATGCAACCACATTACTATCGTTAATTTTTACACCCGACGAAAGATCTACAGTCAGATTACTCCCTGGGTTTAAAGTTTCTACTTCTCCACTTGCCAAATCAGTTGACAATACATTTCCTGACACCACATGATAAGTTAGTATTGGGATCAGCTGTTCGGCGGTAAGATCATCAATTCCTGAAATACCCAGTGAGGCAAACAAAGCATCGAAAGCGTCGTTAGTTGGAGCAAAAACTGTGAATGGTCCGTCGCCACTTAATGCCTCTACCAATCCGGCTTTAACTACCGCGCTTACCAGTGTACTGAAATTTTCGTTGTCAATGGCAATATTTACAACCGACGGTGGAAGAATAACTTTATCAACTACGTGAATTACACCGTTATCCGCTTCAACGTCAGCTACAGTTACCATTGTGCCGGCGTTAATACTTACACCTTCACCAACCTCGATGTACATTGACAGATGGTTATCGTTGAATGTTAACAGTGTTGGGAAATAACCGCTTGCCAGATCTGTTGACATCGCTTCGCTGCCAATCACATGGTACAACAAAATATCGGTTAAAGTTTCCACCGGTATATCATCGAGACTGCTTAATCCCAAGTCTGCAAGAAGTGCTGTAAATGCATCATCAGTCGGTGCAAAAACCGTTATATTTTGTTCTGAACTTAAAAAATCTGCCAGCCCTGCTTTTTGAGCTGCCTGAATCAATACATTAAATGAACCAGCTTTCGCAGCAACATCTACAATTGTTTGTTCTGTTTCCATTTCCTGCATCGGATCATCATCGTCATTACAGGATGTTAGTAAAAGTGTTCCTGCTGTTAGAACAAATAGAAGAATCAGGTTGAAACCTGATGTTGTCTTTTTAAATAAGTTTTCTGTTTTCATAATTCTGATTTTTAATGGCAAATAACTTTTCTGTTTTCGTTTTCTGAAATTGTTTACTTGTTTTTATTTTGTTTAACGTTAACTAAGACAAGTCTAAACAATTTTTGTTTAAAATTTTCAAATAATAACTAAACAAAAATATTAATAAACGCATCACAAATCCTTTATTTATTGGCAATACGAGGCAAGTGTTAATAAATGTTAAATATAAATTAATAAAACAAAACAGATAAAATTTGGAGTTCGATTCCCCAAAAACAGATTAGAGTTAAATTAAGCTAACCTTAAGCACCTTTTCCCGTAAACATGATTTTTGTTAACATTCGCTAAAAAGCAGAGTGAATCTGAGGGTCAATTGTTTAAAACCCCTAATTTTGCGATTCGATTTTCAAAAACTACTAAAAGTATGTCAGATAAAGAGCAAAAACTGTTCACCGATTTTGCACCTATCACAACAGAAGAATGGGAGGCAAAAATTAATGCCGATTTAAAAGGCAAAGATTACGAGCGTGCACTGGTCTGGAAGACTTACGAAGGATTCAAAGTGCGTCCGTATTATCGTCAGGAAAACCTCGAAGGAAAAGAATACCTGGATAGTCTTCCGGGAGAATTTCCATATGTGCGGGGAAACAATAAAACCAACAACGATTGGTTCATTCGTCAAAACATTTTCGTAACTGATTTTGAAGAAGCCAACAAAAAGGCTTTAGAAATTCTTGGAAAAGGTATTACTTCATTGGGATTCCTTTTTAGCGAGTGTGGTTCGGTTACCAAGGAAAGCCTGGGAGTGTTGTTAAAAGACATTTGTCTGGAAGCAGCCGAAGTTAACCTGGTTTGCCCTTGCGACAGCAACCACTGCGCAGAAGCTTTTGCCGCTTACGTTTCGGAAGGTAAATGGGATAACGATAAAGTGATCGCTTCAGCATCGCTTGATCCTATTGGCACTTTCGTTTTAAAAGGTAAAATTGAAGAAGATGCAGTAGCAAAACTGGTTCCGGCTGTTGAGGCTGCAAAAGCCGTTAAGAATTTCCGCGTAATTGGCGTTCACGGAAAATTCTTCGCAAACAGCGGATCATCAATCGCTCAGGAGTTGGCGTTCGCGCTGGCACAAGGAGCTGAGTACTTAACACAATTAACCGAAGCAGGTTTAAGTGCTGACGATGCAGCTAAAGCGATTAAATTCAACATGGGTATCAGCAACAACTATTTTATGGAAATAGCCAAGTTGCGTGCCGGCCGACTTTTATGGTCGAAAATTGTTGAAGCTTACGGACCAGAGTGCAAGTGTTCGGCAAAAATGATCGTTCACAGTGAAACCAACCGTTTCAACAAAACGGTTTACGATCCGTATGTAAATATGCTGCGTACACAAACCGAAGCTATGTCGGCCACTCTGGGTGGTGCGCACTCGGTTACTGTACTTCCTTTTAACGCTATTTACGAAGAAACTACTCCGTTCTCGGAGCGTATCGCTCGTAACCAGCAGATCCTGTTAAAAGAAGAATCGCACTTCGATAAGATTGCCGATCCTTCAGCAGGTTCGTACTACATTGAAACACTTACTGAATCGTTGGCCGATCAGGCCTGGGAACTTTTCCTTGCTGTTCAGGAAAAAGGTGGTTTCATTGCTGCTTTCAAAGAAGGTTTTGTTCAGGCAGAGGTAAAAGCAATGGCTGCTGACCGTGATAAAAAAATCGCTCAGCGTCGTGAAAACCTGTTAGGAACCAACCAGTTCCCTAACTTCACTGAGAACATGAAAGCTGATTTCGACGGTTCGTTGTTCGAAGCAGTTGACCTGGCTGAAGAAGGTGCTGAAGTGGAAACACTGAAACCTTACCGCGGTGCTCAACCATTTGAAGCATTGCGTTACACAACCGACATGTACTCGCGCGAAAACAAACGCCCGCTGGCTTTTATGCTTACAATGGGTAACCTTGCTTTCCGCAAAGCACGTGCACAGTTCAGCTGTAATTTCTTTGCAGTTGCCGGTTTCGATGTACAGGATAATAACGGATTCGCAACAGTTGAAGAAGGTGTTGCCGCAGCAAAAGCAGCAGGCGCCGACATTGTTGTAGTTTGTAGTTCGGATGATGAGTATGCTGAGATTGTTCCTGCAGTTGCAGAGCAATTGGGTGAAGAAATTTTGGTGGTTGCCGGTGCTCCTGCTTGTGCAGACGAGTTGAAAGCAAAAGGCATCACAAACTTCATTCATGTAAAAAGCAATATTCTTGAGGAACTTAAAGCGTATCAAACAAAGCTAGGTATCTAAATCAAGATCCTGGATATTAGATACTGGTTCCTGGATATCAAGAATCGAGTATCAAGCATCCAGAATCCAAAATCGTAAAAAATGAAACCGAATTTTAAAGATATAAATATCAAAGCAGCGGCGGCACAGAAAGACCTGGCCGACTGGACTGCAAAAAATAACATTAAAAAAGACTGGGTAACACCAGAGCAGATTCCTGTTAAACCGGTTTACACAAAAGAAGACCTTGAAGGAATGGAGCACCTGAATTATGCAGCAGGTTTGGCACCTTACCTTCGCGGACCTTACTCGGCAATGTACGCTATGCGTCCCTGGACAATTCGTCAGTACGCAGGTTTCTCAACTGCCGAAGAATCAAACGCATTCTACCGTCGTAACCTTGCAGCCGGTCAGAAAGGTTTGTCAGTGGCATTCGACTTGGCTACACACCGCGGATATGACTCAGATCACGAACGTGTGATCGGTGACGTTGGTAAAGCGGGTGTGGCTATCGACTCTATCCTGGATATGAAGATCCTTTTCGATCAGATTCCTTTGGATAAAATGTCGGTATCGATGACCATGAACGGTGCTGTTCTTCCTGTATTGGCATTTTACATTGTTACAGGTTTGGAACAAGGCGCTACACTGGATCAACTTTCAGGAACAATTCAGAACGATATTCTGAAAGAATTTATGGTGCGTAACACATACATTTACCCACCTGAGTTCTCGATGAAAATTATTGCCGACATTTTTGAGTACACTTCTCAAAACATGCCGAAATTTAACTCGATCTCAATTTCGGGTTACCACATGCAGGAAGCTGGTGCAACTGCCGACATTGAAATGGCTTACACCCTTGCCGACGGTTTGGATTACTTACGCACAGGTGTTAAAGCCGGTTTGGATATCGATGCTTTTGCGCCACGTTTGTCGTTCTTCTGGGCAATTGGTATGAACCACTTTATGGAGATTGCAAAAATGCGTGCTGCTCGTATGATCTGGGCGAAACTGGTTAAACAATTTAACCCGAAAAACCCAAAATCGATGGCACTGCGTACACACTCGCAAACTTCAGGTTGGTCTTTAACTGAGCAGGATCCATTCAACAACGTAGGTCGTACAGCTATCGAGGCAATGGCTTCAACATTGGGTGGAACACAAAGTTTGCACACTAACGCATTGGACGAAGCGATTGCATTACCAACCGACTTCTCTGCACGTATTGCACGTAACACTCAGTTATACATCCAACAGGAAACTGAAATTTGTCGTTCGGCTGACCCATGGGCAGGTTCGTACTATGTTGAAGCATTAACACACGAACTGGCACAAAAAGCCTGGGCGCTTATCGAGGAAGTTGAAAAACTTGGTGGTATGGCCAAAGCAATTGAAACAGGTGTACCAAAAATGCGTATCGAAGAAGCTGCAGCACGTGCACAAGGACGTATTGATGGTGGAACACAAACAATTGTGGGTATCAACAAATACCGTCTAGAGAAAGAAGATCCGATCGACATTCTGGATATCGACAACACTGCAGTTCGTAAATCGCAAATCGAGCGTTTGGAAAAACTGCGTGCTGAGCGTAACGAAGAAGACGTACAAAAAGCATTGGCTGCAATTACCAAAGCTGCCGAAACCGGTAAAGGAAATTTATTGGAATTAGCAGTTGACGCAGCACAAAAACGTGCTTCGTTAGGTGAAATTTCAGACGCTTGCGAAAAAATTGCAGGACGTTACAAAGCAGTAATCAGAACTATTGAAGGCGTGTATAAAGCAGAAGCACAAGACAAGTCTGAATTCCAGGAAGCTCAGGCTTTAGCGAAGAAATTCGCAGAGATGGAAGGTCGTCAGCCACGTATTATGATCGCAAAAATGGGTCAGGACGGACACGACCGTGGTGCAAAAGTTGTTGCAACCGGTTACGCCGACCTTGGTTTCGACGTGGATATGGGACCATTATTCCAGACTCCGGAAGAAAGTGCCAAACAAGCAGTTGAAAACGACGTGCACGTGGTAGGTGTTTCTTCATTGGCAGCAGGTCATAAAACACTGGTTCCTGCCATTATCGAAGAGCTGAAAAAACTGGGTCGCGACGACATCATGGTTATTTGTGGTGGTGTTATTCCTCACCAGGATTACCAATACTTGTATGATGCAGGTGCAGTTGCAATCTTTGGTCCTGGTACCAGCGTTGCAGGTGCAGGTAAAAAAATCCTTGAGATTTTGATCGAAGCTTATAAAGAAGACTAGCTTTAAATGCAAGACTAAAATAAGAAGTCGCTATATAACTTCTGTAAAGCCGGTTCCGTTTGGGACCGGCTTTTATTTTATCAAATGATTCCTTTCCTAAATATTGATTCGACTGCATTAACTAAAATTGGATAAAAAATACCGTTCGTTATTACCTCTAAAGATGTTGTAAGATTTACTATATAATACATTTCGCCTTCGTTCCATATTGAATCATAATATCCTCCAGAAACTTTGTAGAGAATGCTTGGTTCTGAATATTCAAATTCTTTTAATTCTTCTTTTGTTGAAAGTTGAAACTTATGCGTTTCCAAATCAGCGAATAAAATCGCTTCTGCCAATATTTGTTTATAATAGTGATTCTCATAAATATCATCACGCTCCGAAAAGCTTAGAATTGCTTTTTTAAACTTCCGCACAACCTCCTCTCTTGAAGAGAATAAATCAAGGTAGAATTTAAGAACTATCAAAAGTTGATATGATTTCAAAACTGAGTCCACTTTTGCCCCAAAACGAGTAAATAAGATAGGATGGTATAAGATTTTATTTTCATTATCAGTAAAGCTAGGACTATATGATTCAATTCTTTTTAGCATTCGAACGCTTATCTCGTTTCCACCGAAAAGTAATTTCAATGTATATTTTAAGCATTTGGATATATTTATAGTAGGACCATCATGACTTCTAATTTGTAATTTTCTATCAATGAATGGATATATAACATCATTAAAGACATCCTTATGGAATAGATAATAGATTTCTTTAGAATAAAACTTATCAATATATCCTGTAAAGTCAACCTCATTGCCGTATTTATGTGCAAATATTTTGCGGATATTTACAATGTCACAAACGAAGATGATTTTATCGAAACCGAATTTGTTATCATTACCGTCTTCATTTTCGTAGTAATGAACCTGATCGAAATGAGCACTAAAAATATTAAACAGGCGAAAGATATGTTCAGGATCAAGGCGATCTAAATCATCAATTATTAGAACTTTCTTCGTTTTTGTTTCCCCTCCCTTTTTCAACTCGATTATTTCATCCAGTTTTAAAGAGATATATTCTGACACTTCATCATATTCCAATAAAAAATTACTTTCTGATTCCTGCTGAAAATTCTTAAGCATTTCAAGTTCAGGGCTACTATTTATCTTGTCAAGTCCTTCTTTATATTTAGAAAAAAGATTTTCCAGCTCTTCTGCAGCAGAAATAACATTTCGAATTTTTGGAATAGCCTTTAGTAGGTTTTTTAAAATCAGAAATCTGTTTTCGCTTAAAAAATGATTCAAATATTCTGTTTTTGTGAAATCAAACTCTTCCTCAATATTGAAGTTCTCATCTTGTATTAACTGAGCAAGAATATCATATTTGATAAACTTAAATACATCTTCGTTTGAAAGAAGGGAATAGTTTATTGGCCGGAGGAAAATTGGAAAATATTCGTCTTCCTTTTCTTTGAAAAACTCATTCAAAAAATAAGTCTTCCCAACCCCAAACGGCCCGGAGAAAATAATTCTTCGGTTGTGTTCAGGTGCTAAGAACTGTTGAAAATCGGCTTTAATTTTGTCGATGGGAATTTGAAGTTGTTTGTCGGTCATTTTTTTATTTTAAAGTTAATAAACATAAGAATGATTTGCACTCACAATTCCATCTGAATATTAACGAATTACAAGATTTTTATTAACGCAGAAATATCCAACCCGTACCGGGTTGTGTTTGCGACATGTTATGATGTTGCTATTATAATCGAACGCTTACTGCGTTCTTTAACCCAGTACAGATTCATTTAAATTACAAGAACCTGGTACAGGTTCGATTCTAGTAGTACTAATAAAAAACGTAACAAAAAGAATCCGGTACGGATTCGATTATAGTAACAGTACTGCCATCCTAAATACAAAACCCGGTACGGGTTTGATTACAGGACCAATTATCCAGCCCATACAGGATTGTGCTTGCAACCGAATACCATGTTGCTATTAAAATCGATCTTGTACCAAGTTCTTTTATATATCTACTAATTGTTTCCAATCAATAAAATGGTAGATAATACGATGAATTAAGAACATAAAAAGTTAACCATTGAACCTCTAAAGTACAAACCAGTACTTCAAAAGATATAATTTCAAGCTAAAAAGATATAATTTGTACTTCAGAAGTCGAACTCTGGAGCTCAGAAGCTATTCTTTTAACTTCAGAAGTCAAGTTTTCTACTTCAAAAGATATCACGTGAACCTCAAAAGATAAAACTTCGACCTCAGAAGGTATAATTTGTACATCGGAGGTCAAAGCTTGTACTTCAGAAGCTCTAACTCCGAGCTCAGAAGTACAAATTGGTACTTCTGAAGCACCCCCTCAAATCTTATAAATATTCGATATAACAACCCATAACACTCACTATACAAGCCATATATAAATCGAATCTACCATCTATTGATTAAAACGGTACTTTATTGTTTCCCTATCCAACCCGTACCGGGTTGGATTTGCAACATATGGCCATGTTGCTATTATAATCGAACGCATACTGAATTCTTACACTATACTTCAAGTTCTTTCGTAGAATGAGAATTCGAGACATATTCTATCATCACACTCCATTCAACTTTTTGAATAAAACTGCTACTGCATAATTGAAATATTTATACAACGAAGATGACCTGTATAAAAAAAGCGAATCCTTCCGGATTCGCTTAAACCAAACTATTTATTTTAAATACCTTAACTTCTTAAGAAATTCTATTTGAGAGTAATGTCGTATTGGTAAGTTCCATTGTTACTTTCCAAAACGGCGCTATAATTTCCCTTGTCCAATTTCGAAACATCTATGGCATGATTTACAACAAATGCTGAGCCCAGGTCATCTTCATGAATTAAACGACTGGTTTTGTCCTCATACAAATACAGCCTCACATCACCAGTCGCATGGTTCAGATAAGAAATGTTTAATTGTTCGTTGTTAAAACCAAAATACGGATCAACCTGTTTGATTTGATCTACAACTTTTACTTCACCTTTATCCACTGCAAAAACTGCTCTGTTCATCTCTTTATCAAGTTTTACTGTAAAAGTGTACTCACCATCGTTGAGTTGTGAAAAGTCGTAGGTATTCAATATCAGTTTCGACGGTTGTTGCATTTGTTTATAATAAATAATATCATTATTTGCATTGCGAATTTCCATTTCAAAATGGCTTGCTACTGCGTTTGTAACACGAACATGCGCATTAGCACCTTCAGCTTCAGAAATATTTACACTTAGGTTTCCTGTTGCCATAACCACTCCTGCCACTATGACAAGTGCTGCTGTAAAAAGAACTTTGTTTAATCGTTTCATGACTTTAATTTTTAGAGTTTTAATAATTGTTTTCGTAAGCTATTACAGCAATATATGAAGAAAGTTTAATTAAATATTGTTAATCAATTGTTAAAGACATTTAAGTATTTTATTATCAGCAACTAGGAGAAGTGTTAACGCCTTGTTAATTATAAATCAAGGGGTTAAAGGAATTAATATTAGAATAAAAAGATTAGTTGAGAACCAAAGGCAAGACAAGGTACTTATCTAATATAGTCTGTTTGCGTTCTAATTTATCCAACCCGTACCGGGTTGTGTTTGCAACATTTTGCAATGTTGCTATTATAATCGAACGCGTACTGCGTTCTTATTTATTTCTGATGGTAACTTTTCTTAATCCTGCGGTAAAGTGGCAATAATTTCTTCCAAAAAATTACTTAGTTTAAAGTTTGATAATCCGTAACCCATTCGCACCACTACAAGCTTTTTCGAAGGGATAATAAAAACTCGCTGCCCCAAGAAACCATCGGCATAAAAAGTATCATCAGGGACATCCTTTAAAACTCCTTTCGGCTGCGACCTGTTTAACCAAAAGGTTCCTGCATAACGGCCTTTAGAAGCTTCTGCCGGGGTTTTCATAAAATCCACCCATTCTTTTGACAACACCGTATCTCCGGCGAAAACTCCATTGTTAAGGAACAACATACCAAACCTTGCCCAGTCACGGGTTGAGCCATAACTATACGATGAAGCCACAAACAAACCGCTGCCGTCGGTTTCAACCTTTGTATGTAACATCCCGGTTGGATAGAGCAGTTTCGTGTAAATAAAATTGTGATAATCAGTGTCGTTGTTAATCCGTTTTCTGAGAATGCCCGACAAAAGATTAGCGTCGCCCGACGAGTAATTCCAAACAGTCCCGGGTTCCGATTCAAGTTTATTATCAAGTACCGATGCCAGCATATCGTCGTTTTGCATCAGCATCACCGTTGCATCCGAAATAGTGAAATAGTTTTCGTACCAATCGAGTCCCGATGACATGTGAATAATATCTTTCACCAAAATATTTTTGCGCTCGTCGTTGCTCCATTCCTCAAAACCTGCTGGTTCTTCCACGTTTAATTTTCCCTGATCGTTTAAAATACCGGCTAATGCACCGGTAATCGATTTAGTCATCGACCAGCCATGAAACATGGTTTCGGAATTATAACCTTCAAGGTATTTCTCAGCAATGAGCTGATTATCGTAAACCACAGCAACAGAAAGTGTTTGTTTGAAAAGTTCGCTTCCCGGTGCATCGAAACAGGTGTCGATTAACTCATTTAACCGGTCATAATTTACACCTGCAGGCTTCTCTGCAGGAAGAATATCGCCCTTTGGCCAAAGAATCGTATCCTGCGAATAAGTTGGCTCAGGAATTTTAATCTCATCTTTTTTCAATTCTTCCTCGCTCTTGTCGAGTACCAGAACCGCACCCAATCCTTCACGATAAATAGCTTTTCGTTTAGCCAGTCCAAAAACGGTGCTGGTCACCGATTTCTCTTCATAATCAATTTTCGATTTAGCCAGACTGATCGGGAAAAACGAAAGATCTTCTGCCTGGACTCTTTCCGGAGTTTTATTGGCAAGGAACACGCTCGAACACATTCCTTTAGCAGCAAAAGCTGTAATTATGGGCAGCCTAGGCCACACAAACCAGGTTGCAACTGCAAGTACTAAAACAAGAATGAAAACAAGAATCTTTTTAACGACACGCTTTTTCATGTTAGAAATATTCATGATTGGATTATTCATTAAAATTAAAAATAATCTGATATGAATAAGAAAAGAAATAGAATAAACTATTTCGCTTTGCTATTAAGCTAATATTTAAAGCATAACTAACACCCTTAGACTTTTTAAAATGAATGTTTGGCAGAAGAGATTTATTCTACTGGTTTGAAATAAATCAGTTCGGTTTTAAAGTCAACGTAATTGTAACTGGTTACTTTAACCACCATTTCGAAATAGGTTGGAAAGCGGCCAAACTCTTTTTTTACCACTTCTTTTAACTCGCCCAGCGACGACTCGTTGGTAATGTAATTGGAAAGACCTTTAATTCCCGAGGCGTGAAAATCGCCCATCAACGAAAGGAAATTATCATTTGGCCCCGGTAGCTTAACCAAAAAAGCATAATCAGTGTAATATCCCTGAATATATTCGGGGACACTTAACACCATTTTACCATCGCTTTTGTCAATTATAATCTGCCTTGGATTGGTTTTCAAACGAATGGAGGTCTGTTCCAGAAATTTCGTCACAAATCCAAAAGAGTTGATATTGGCAATAAATATCTCGTTGTTCCTTTTTATTTCTTCGCTGTTTAAAGTTGAAAGCGCCTGAATCCTCACCTCAGTTCCGGCCTTAGAAAAAACGCCCAGTATGTCGGGTAAGGGCATTACATTGTTAGTAGAAAAATATGGATAGTCCATTTCTGTAACGACAGATTCCTTCGAATTTAGGAGCGGCAAATCTGCATTTCCCAGTTCATCAGTCGAATTAATGGTGATATCTCGGGCAATGATGGTTTCGTTTGTCGTATCTGTTGCCCTGAAAAAATAGGGATTCCCAAGTGTGATATTTACCGGCAGACCGTCTTTAATGTAATCATTCCAAACCGGATTCTTTTCAGTAAACATATTTGAATTATACCTGATTAAAAGTCCCAGGTTTAATAAAAGAGAAACAATGAAAAGCAACCCAATAATATTTAACCCGGATCTCTTTTTTGATTTCGTTGAATGACGTTCTTTCCCCGAAAGGATACGTAGGGTGTAACTGCCTTTGGGAATTTCAAAAGTAACTTCGTCTTTACAACCTTCGTGTTCGTAGTATTTTTCGAGCAGCGACCGCAGTTTAAAAATATTTACACGTACAATGGTATCGTCTCCGGGTTGAAAACTGTTGTCGCGTTTAAAATATTCAAAAGCAATCTGGTATTCAGTTAAGGCTTTCCCGTCGATGGCGTGATGATACAAAAAAGTTAGTAATCCTTTCAATACTTCCTTATTCACAAAAGTGTTGCTTTGAAGAATTTTATTAAGTATTGCTTTTGTTTCAGGTTTAGCCATTTTTCGGAACTGGAAAAGATTATGTTCTCTGCATAAAATTATCAATAAATATGAGTTAACCGACAATTAACAGAATTAACATTGTTAAAGTAACTGTTATTCACCCTTTAATGATTCTGAAGATGTCTAATTTCCCCAATGAATGAATTACTGCCAGGAATTCTGTTCGCTTTTAAAAACAATTTAAATCAATAAAACTATGAAACAAATTAAAGGCATGAGGTGGCGGATTTTGGCCCTTCTTTTTGCAGCTACCACCATCAATTATTTCGACAGAAGTATTATCGGGGTTTTGGGCCCGACACTTAAAAACCATGTGTTTTTCTGGACCGATCAGGATTATGCCAACATCACCATTGCATTTAAACTAGCCTACTCCATCGGGTTGCTTACAATGGGTGCATTAATCGACAAACTGGGAGTAAAAAAAGGCTATACATTTTCCATTGCAGTATGGAGTGTTTTTGGAATGTTGCATGCCTTAGTTACCAAATCGATGGGTTGGATTGGCTTTGCACTGGCCCGTTTTGGATTAGGTTTTGGAGAATCGGGCAACTTCCCGGCAGCTGTAAAAACCGTAGCCGAATGGTTCCCGAAAAAAGAAAGGGCTTTGGCCAACGGTCTTTTTAATGCCGGATCGAATGTTGGGGCAATTTTTGCTCCCATTGCTGTGGCTTTAATTGTTTCGCAAGATGGAACACACTGGCAACTGGTATTTTTAATTACCGGATTATTAAGTGCTGCCTGGGTTTTTATATGGCTAAAAACCTATAAAAAACCGGAGGAACACAAAAAAATCAGCAAAGAAGAACTTTTATATATCAACAGTGACAGTGAAGCAGAAGAAAGCAAAGAAAAAATACCATGGATAAACCTGCTTAAATTAAAACAAACCTGGGCCATCGCGGTTCTGAAAACAACCGATGCCGTTTGGCTTTTTTACCTGTTTTGGGGAGGATTCTTTTTGAACCGGAATTTTGGACTGGAACTTTCAGGACTTGCTTTACCCATGATGATAATTTATGTTGTTGCCGACCTGGGAAGTATTTCGGGTGGATGGATTTCGTCATCGCTGATTAAGAGTGGCAAATCAGTGAATTATGCCCGTAAACTAACCATGCTCATTTGTGCTGTGTCCATTTTACCTGTTGTTTTTGCACCTCAAACCACAAACCAGTGGATTGCAGTGGCTTTAATTGCCCTGGCGGCAGGTGGGCACCAGGCTTGGTCGGCAAATATTTTTGCGGTTATATCAGATGTTTTCCCGAAAAAAGCAGTGGCCTCAATTACCGGAATCGGAGGAATGGTCGGCTATTCGGTGGCCATTGTTTCCGATTATTTTTTAGGGCAGGTATTAACAAACAGCGGTGCAGTAGGCTATGTGTATGCTTTTGCAATTGGAGGTGTGCTTTACCTGGCAACATTATTCATTTGTCATTTAATGATGCCCGGATTAAAACCTTTGGACGAAAAAAAATTGCAAATTCTATAATTCACAAAGTAAATTGGGTAAATTTTTAAAGCAAAATAAGAAGCCGGTTATTTAGAGAACCGGCTTCTTACAACGAAAAATAATACGACAAAAGCTTTTGCAAATCTTCAGCATTATTCGTCTTCAACCGGTTTTTCTTCATGAAAGAATGCACCTCATTTTTATGATTAGGAAATATATTTGCCAACTCCTTTTTATTCCTGAATCCAATGGCTTTTCCTGAATCATCTTTCAACAGTAAATACACTGGAGGTAAATCACGAAACTCAGCAGGTCTGGAATGTTCTTCCATCGCTTTTTGCGATTGCGCTTCTTTAAACTTTTTGGCATGCCTGTAATATAGTTTCCAGTTACCGTCAGATATTAACTCCAAATAACCATCCGATTCATTTTTATCAAGTTCATATTTAAGATAGTCAAATGTTCGGTCATTCATTTGAATTCGTTTTACCAGGTCGTTTGTCAATTCAAAAAGCTGGTCCTTTTGCTTCACTTCCATTTTGTTGTTAAAAACATTGTATCGAAGATCAACGTTCCGAATCACTTTCCCGTCAACTGTTGTTATAGTACCTTTTAAGAATTCATTTTCAAGAAACGGAGTGCCTTCCATCGTACTTAAAATGTAATTCATAAACTCTTCAGGACTTTTCGTTCGTTGAACTTTTTCAATATCATGAATAATATCATTTACAATACTCCGATCAATATAACTAGGATTAGTTATTGGATTTCCATATCGCGTAAAGTCTACCGCCACATCTTTGCCCTGTGCTCTCAACTGGATTGTGAAGCAGCTAATCAAAAGAATAAATACCAATTTTTTCATACCCCATTGATTTTACGTTTAACAGGTTTAACTTATAGAAGTATCTCAATAGGCACCTCATATTGTTAACATAAAGTTATCGGCAATTTTTCCACAGAAGAAGTGCTTTCAAGTTACAAAAAAAATAAATAACTTTAATTTTATTATGCCGCACAAACAGAAAAAGTATATTTAATAGGGTTACCGTTCCTTGCTTAAAACCCTGCGTTCAATAACCAAATACTACCGTTCATTCAAAATGACAACCAAATTTTTTATAAATCCTATCTTTGTTTAAGATGATAAAATACAACGCCATAATTATTGACGACGAAGTTAATGTACAGGAAGCCTTAAAGATTCTTCTCCAAAGAAATTCTCCTGAAATAACCATTTGCGGAACAGCCAGTTCAGCAGCAGAAGGACGACAACTACTTGACAGATATGAAGTTCATCTGATATTTTTGGATATTTCAATGCCGGGAGAAAACGGATTCGACTTTCTGGCTTCAATTCCCAAAGAAAAATATGCCATTATTTTTACCACAGCCTATGAAGAATATGCTCTGCGTGCGATAAAAACCAATGCCATCGATTACCTTTTAAAACCAATAATTCCTAACGAACTTGTTGATGCTGTTACCAAAGCAACTTCACATCTTAACCTGCGCCGTCAAAACATGGATGTGCAAAAAACCTATGGCGAGTCGTTAAACAATCTTGAACAACAGGCCAATGAAGGATTTCAATATGCATCGAAAGTAACGGTTGTCGAAAAATTCGGTTTTAAAATTATAGAAGTAAAAAATATAAGATACCTCGAAGCCGACAGTAATTATACAATTATTCACGTTAGCGGCCTTGAAAAAATTGTTTCCAGCAAGTCGCTGGGTGAAATTGAAAAAATTCTCGATCCTTCCATGTTTATCCGTATACACAAATCTACTCTAATAAACATAAATTATTTACGCGGATTCTCAAGTTATCAGGGAAGTTTTGCTATATTAGATGACAATACGAAACTGAACATCTCAAGACGAAAATATAACGAATTTAAAGAGGCAGTCACAAAATTTTCTAAGTCTATCGATTAGTGAAAAGACTCTTCATTATATCATTCTTAAGCTTACTGTTTATTCAGAGCTTACATGGGCGCAATCCATTTATTACGAACTATACTTTGGTTGACGGATTACCCACAACGCGGTTTAATTGTGTAATTCAGGACACGCAGGGTTTTCTTTGGTTTGGAACCGATGCCGGTGTAATACGATATGATGGTACCCGTTTTGTGAATTACACAAAAAAAGATGGCTTAAGCCACAATACCATTGTTAGAATGAAACAGGATATGGAGGGGCGAATCTGGTTTTTTAACAGCGATGGTTCAGTGAATTTCTTCAAAAACAACCAAATTTTCAATGAAAATAATGCTCCTTTCCTGGGACAGATCAAAACTAATTTCTTCTATCATAACTTTTATCAGGATACTGACTCAACAATTTATCTTTATAATGGTGCAGCAGAAGTATGCGTAATAAAAAACAACCAATACATTGATTTCTCATCATCGGAGAAAGGATCTGTAATATTTAATATCAGTCGAAAAGCAAACGGCAATCTCCTATACTGGGAACCGGACAAAATTGTAGAAAAAAGTTCGGTTGACGACATTGTCAAAGCTCACGATATTGATATTGAAGTAAGCCGTTCATTTGCAGGGCCCAACGGAATAAGTTACGTATGCGATCAATCAGGAACCATACATATCTTCAGTAATTCCAAACTGATAAAAAGAAATTTCATTCATGTCGATTCAAAAATTGTTAACGACATTCTGGTTGACAATGAACTATTGTGGATCTCAACATTCGACAAGGGACTTTTCTGTTATCAAAATGACAGTCTGATTTTTCACCAACCTTTTGAAAAGCTGCAAAATCTTATTAAAGATGATCAAAACAACATTTGGACCTGCTCTAATTCTTATGGTATTTATAAAATCAATACTGATATTTTAAAATACAAAACAATTGGCTCTGAAATATTCAATAATCAGGGAATCCGTGATGTTGCTCTTTCAAATACTGATGGGCTGTGGCTTACCAACGGAAAATCAATTTACCTACTTAGTGATGGTGAAATTTTTAGTCACAATTTAAAAGTTGGGGGCAATATTTTGGATCATATTTACCAATTAGAAAACAATACGATTTTAATAAGCGGAATCAGCACACCACTTAATATTCTTGAAGATGTTCATATAAAATCAAATCCAAATACGATAACATATGGTAACCATAATCATATAAGTAGGCAAATTAAAAAATTCGTGATTGATTCAACAGAATCTTTTCTTTATTCTTTCCTTAACGACTATTTAATAACCATTGATATAAATAATAATTTTACTGCTCAACCAAGTTCTTATCGACATTGGGGAAGAATCAGAAATATTTTTATAAATAGCAAAGGAGACTTACTGGTAAATGGACAATTCAATCGGGTAGTAAAAAATGGAAATGTTGTTCGACGAACGATATATGATCAGTTTGATGGGAAAAAGATCTCTTTTGACGTTATAATCGATGAAGAAACAGAAATCCTTGTTATCGACGATAACAAGCTTGTATTATTAAAGAACGATAAGATATTCGACTTTGTTAATAATTTAAGGGACCAAACCGACTACAAAATAAGGGATATGGCATACTATAATAATACCTTATTCCTTTTTACTGTTAAAACCGTTTATTTTATTCCCAATCTCGATCAAGCCATAAATAAATTAAATCCACAAATCAATCGTTTGAATATTGAATTCAACAATATTAACGACATTTTATGTCAGGACAATAACATTTATGTGGCTTCTGATGATGGAATAGCTATTATTCCTTTTGAAGAATGTGTTAATTCAGAACCCATCCTTCCAAAACCATATTTTTCGGGAGTTATGCTTGATGATCAGGAAATTAACCTGACTACGGAGAATGTAGTTTTTAAAAATAAGAACAGGTTAAGCATCGAATTTTCCAGTCTGAATTTCTCATCAGTCCCATCAAATTATGCTTATATGCTCGAAGGAGTTGACAAAGACTGGATTATAGGGAACGAAAGACAGGTAGTTTACCTGAACCTGAAACCCGGACAATATATTTTTAAATTAAAAGCGCGAAAAAACCTGGAAGCGTACAGTGAGGTAATCAAACTCCCGATTGTGGTAAAACCCACCTTTTTTCAGCTGCTGATAACCAAAATATTTGCCGTTCTACTTATTCTTTTCTTTGCATTTCTTATGATTCGCGCATATTACAAGCGACAATTAATAAGTAAAGAAAAAGACAACCAGCTTATTACTTTAGAAAACAGGGCTTTACAATCGATGATGAACCCTCATTTTATTTTTAACTCACTTGGTTCCATCCAACGTTTTCTGCTTCAGAATAAAGCGGAAGAAGCCGGCAACTATTTGTCGCAATTTGCGAGACTTATCAGGCAAACCATGAACTCAATTAAATCGAACTCCGTTCTACTCGATGATGAAATTGATCGACTTAGGAATTATATCGAGCTGGAACAATTCAGGATGGACAGCCGATTTGAATATAACATTGAAATTGATACACAACTTCGCGATGACGATTACAGCATACCATCTATGATTGTACAACCATTCGTAGAAAATGCCATTTGGCATGGTATTTCCCAACTCCGGGAGAAAGGGAAAATTTGCATACGTTTTAATTATATCGATGAAAAAAGTATTCTAATTGTCATTGAAGACAACGGTATTGGTTTCGAAAAATCGAAAGCATTCTCGAAATCGGCAAATAACCTGAACATGGCTTCAAGCTTAACCAGCAAACGAATTCAGTTACTCGGTGAAAAATACGAGGTTAAAACAAAGCTCGACATCGAAGAACTTTATCCGGACAAAGAAAATCCGGGAGCAAAAGTTAACCTTGTTGTTCCGATAATAAATTAAGCGAAATACCATTTATATATTCAAACCTACCGATCACTCATTAAAATATACCGATTATTCATCTGCGATTTTTATATCTTTTCTTTTCACTAATATTGAAATGAATTTAAAAATGGTTCTTTTCATATTGAGCAATTAATATAAGTGACATATCTCCTCACATTATATCCTTGTTTTGGCTACATTCTAATGAATGTCCCCACAACAACAGATAACTATTTAAAAATTTTACTGTCCTTTACTGTCCCTAAAAGCATCATAAATAGTTATTAGATAATACAAAGCAAGGAAAAGTATAAAGCCGGCCTTATCCTAAAAAGGTTGGCTTTTTTTATTTTATAGACTATTTCAGAGCGAAGGAAAGTTATCAACTTAAAACAGTATGTTAAAAATGTTTATATCCTATATATTTGTTATACCGTTATTTATGGTATTTTTAAAAAATCAATAAAATAGGGTATGATGAACAGACAGACTTTCGCTAAACTTTATATCGAAGCATTTCAAAAAAACTGGAACAATCTTGCATTTTCCGATTTCGATGGAGGAGATTTAACCTATAAAGAAGTTGCAAAAATTATTAAATCATTACACCTTTTCTACCAGTTAAGCGGGTTGCAGCGTGGCGACAGGGTGGCCGTTTTAGGACGAAACTCAACACACTGGGGTGCCGTATTTTTATCTGCTGTTTCTGCAGGGCTGGTTATTGTTCCGGTTCTCCCCGATTTTAATGAGAAAGATACCAACCATATTATCAATCACTCAGAATCAAAAATTGTAATAGGAGCGAAATCTTTGCTTGATAAGGTAAACCTGGATAAATCTTCTAATCTTGAGGCTATAATCGTACTTGAAGATTTCACAGTTCATGCTGCCAAAAACGAAAATTTTCAATACAAATTAAACGACGGATTTCAATATTATAAAGAAAACGACTTGAATGCCAGTGCCTTTCAGTTTGAAGAATGGGAACCCGAAGAAATGTGCATTATTTCTTACACATCGGGAACATCAGGTTTTACAAAGGGAGTAATGATACCTGAGCGAAGCCTTGTTTCTAATATTGTATTTGCCCGCGAACATATGCCTCTTAAATCGGGCGATAAAATTGTCTCCTTCCTTCCTATGGCCCATGTTTATGGTTTACTGTTTGAATTTTTGTTTCCCGTAACTCTGGGATGTCACATCACTTTCTTAAGTAAAATGCCTTCTCCGGCTGTTATCACAAAAGCTTTTGGCGATATAAAACCGCACCTTATTCTTTCTGTTCCTCTGGTAATAGAAAAAATTTATAAAAAACGAATATTACCTGCAATTGAAAAGCCATCTGTAAAAGTTCTGCTAAAGATCCCTGTGATTTCAAAACTCATTCTGAAAAAAATAAGAGCCAAAATGGTTGAAACCTTTGGCGGCCGTTTTTTCGAAATTGTTATTGGTGGAGCTCCATTGAGTGCCGATGTGGAAAAATTCTTTAAACGTATAAACTTTCCATTTACGGTTGGTTACGGAATGACAGAATGTGGACCTCTTATCAGTTATGAAGCATGGGACAAAACAATGCCATCTTCTGCTGGGAAACTGGTCGATAGAATGGAGGTTCGGATCGACTCTGAAGATCCGTTTAATGCTGTTGGTGAAATACAGGTTAAAGGAGAAAACATAATGTTGGGATACTATAAAAATGAAGAAGAAACCAAAGCTTCTTTTACTGATGATGGCTGGCTAAAAACCGGTGATCTGGGAGTAATCGATGCGAATAATTTCATATTCATTCGTGGTCGCTCAAAAAATATGTTATTGGGACCTTCGGGACAAAATATTTATCCTGAAGAGATTGAAGCAAAACTGAGCAACCTGCCTTACATTGCCGAATGTGTTGTAGTCGACCGCGATCAAAAATTGGTAGCCTTGGTTTATCCCGACCAGGAAACGATGAAAACAGACCAGGTAGAAATGGAAAATCTTCCGGACATTATGGAAGAAAACAGGAAAAAGGCAAATAGTGAACTTCCAAAATATGAGCAAATTGCACGTATAGAACTGGTTGAAGAGGAATTTGAAAAAACACCTAAGAAAAATATCAAGCGCTTTAAATACGTATAAAAAAATACCCGGCAGAAACCGGGTATTTTAGTTTATTCTCGCAACTAAAATTATTTTTCCAGTTTATTCAAATGCACGTCCATTTGTGGGAATGGAATGGTGACACCTGCCTCATCGAGTGCCAGTTTTCCGGCTTCATAAACATCAAAATAAACTACCCAGTAATCTTCAGGTTTGGTATATGGCCTGACTGCCAGATTAACCGAACTGTCAGCAAGTTCTTTTACACCAACAAAAGGCGCCGGATCTTTTAAAACCTTCGGATGATTTTCCAGTATTTTCATTAAAACATCCTTTGCTGTCTTTATATTCGACTTATATGATATCCCAAAAACCATATCAACACGAATTATTCCTTCTGTGGTATAGTTTACAATATCGTTACTCGAAACAGCAGCATTAGGTAAAATAACCGTTTTGTTTTCGGGAGTCAAAAGTATGGTTACAAAAATATGAACCTCCTTTACCGTCCCCAGGTGCCCCTGTGATATAATCAGATCGCCAACCTTAAAAGGTTTAAAAAGTAAAATCATTACTCCTCCTGCAAAATTGGCGAGTGTGCCCTGTAAAGCCAATCCAACAGCTAAACCGGCAGCACCCAATACTGCAATAAAAGAGGTTGTTTCAATACCAACCATTTTAGCAATACTGATTAACAGCATTACTTTCAGTAGAATATTTACAAGGCTGCGTAAAAATCCCCTTACAGAAACATTTACATCACGTTTTTCCATAACCTTGTCGGTTCGTCGGGTTACCACTTTAATAATCCATAAACCAATTATCAGAACAATGATGGCTGTAACAACCTTCACACCATATGTTACAACCAAATCATATGCCTTCTCAACATATTCAAGCAACTTGTCGTTCATAATCAAATGTTTAAAATTTCTATTCAATTTACTAAAAAGAAAGTCGCTAATCAAGTTTTATATAATGCCTGATTGTTACATAAAATATTCTCATAATTTTTAATTTTGTTTCCACCAATAAAATACCAACTATGAACACCGTTAAATCATTAATCTTCTATACAAGGCAACATTTATTTACAGGTTCTCTTGAAAAACCGGATGAAAAACAATGATATGTAACGATCCGTTTGCAGGAAAATTTTTTACCGTAGTTATTGGTATTTTGTTACAAAATCTATTCATTGCTGAATATTAAAACATAAGTTCGACTCAACTATTTATTAAATATTATGAAAACAAATCGTAGAAATTTTATAAAAACTACAGCAGCAGTAACAGCAGGCACTGCATTAATTTCTCCTGCCTTTGCAGGATTGACAGAAAAAAAATTGCCTTACCGAATTTCATTAGCTGAATGGTCCTTTCATAAAGCCTTATTTGCCGGAGAAATGACAAATCTTGATTTTCCGCGCGTAACCCGCGAATTGGGGCTGGAGGGTGTTGAATACGTAAACCAGTTCTTTAAAGACAAAGCCAAAGATGAGAAGTACCTTGCTGAACTAAAAAAGATATCAAAAAATGAAGGTATTAAAAACGTTCTTATCATGTGCGATGCCGAAGGAATGGTTGGCCATCCACAAAAAGAAGAACGTAAGAAAACAGTTGAGAATCATAAAAAATGGATTGATGCAGCGGCTTTCCTTGGATGTCATTCTATTCGTGTAAATGCTGCCAGTGAAGGATCTTATGAAGAACAGCAGAAGCTGGCGGCCGACGGATTGCTGATGCTATGTGAATACGGTGACACAAAAGGCATTAATGTAATTGTTGAAAACCATGGTGGATTATCGAGTAATGCAGAATGGCTGACCGGGGTAATGAAATTAGTAAATCACAAAAGGGTAGGCACCCTCCCTGATTTTGGAAATTTCATTATAAATCATGCCACTGGAGAAGAGTATGATCGATATGATGGAACCGAGAAATTAATGCAGTTTGCCAAAGGAGTAAGTGCCAAAACGAACGACTTTGATGAAGACGGAAACGAAACACAAAAAGACTATTATCGCCTGATGAAAATTGTGCACGAATCGGGTTACAAAGGATTTGTTGGGATTGAATACGAAGGGCAGATTCTTCCTGAAAAAGAAGGTGTTATTGCAACCAGAGAGTTGCTAAAAAAAGTATTTAAAACATTATAAAATATTTCAGGGATAAAAAGGCTGCCCCAAAAGCAGATTATGTTAAATCATAATTTACATAAAAAACAAAGAGCTTTTGGGACATCCATTTATTTTCTATTAATTTTTGTTAAAGACATAATCATTCGAAACAATCCCTATGTTCAAATCGTACTAATATTGAAAACTTTGTAGCTTACACAGTTAAAGGGACTTAAGAGGTTGATTGAAAGTATCCTTACAAAGTTTGAAAAGGTCATTAGTTGTTTGTCTTTCAGAGAAAAGCGGTGAATTCAATCACCGCTTTTCTATTTTATTCAATTCCCCAATTCTCGTTAGGCCCGGCACCCATTTCCAATTCCAGTTTCCCGCCTTTTAATAGCTCATTTGCCGAAAACTTAAAATTATTAAGGTCGTTGCCATTCAGTTTTGCTGATTGTATATATTTATTTATTCGGGATACATTTTTTGCTTCAATAACAAACTTCTCTCCCCGACCGAATTGACCACCCAGATCAATCTCAATTTTTTTAAACATAGGACTTCCAATCTCATAAACAGGTTCTGCCCGGCATCCGCCATCGGTTTGAAAAAGACCCATCGATGCCATAATGAACCACGCACTCATTTGTCCCTGGTCTTCGTCGCCGAGGTAGGCATTGGCAATGCCGAAACCATAATAGCGATCAATTACCGCCCTACTCCATTTTTGAGTCAACCATGGTTTCCCAACCCAGTTAAACAGGTAGGCAAAGTGCATCGATTGCTGGTTTCCCTGAATCACAGGATAATTCCAATACTGGTCATTTAATCCGTTAAAACGGGTTTTGTCACTTTCTTCAAATCCCCAATTAAGGCGCTCCAAAAAACGATCCTTACCAATAGTTTCTGCCAGGGCCGGTACATCCTGCGGGACAAAAAAGGTTAACTGCCATGCGTTCCCCTCAACATAATGTTCATTGGCTCCCGATTTATAAGGATCAAAATCAGTAAGCCACTCGCCTTTCGAGTCTTTCATCCTTGCATAGCCTATTTCTTTATCAATTATATTCCTCCAATAATATCCCCGTTCCAAAAAATCTTCATAATCATTCTCTTTTCCCAAAGCTTTGGCAAATTGTGAGACAGTCCAGTCATCGTATGAATATTCCAGAGAATTTGAAAAACGCCCTTTATCGTAAGGAACATATTTATACTTCAGGTAGGACTCCAAATCACGGTTTCCGGCATAACCTCCACCCACGACACGACCTGGTGTAGTTTGCATTTTTTTAACTGCATCGAAGGCTTTTTCCACATCAAAGTCGCGGATTCCCATTTGGTAAGCACTTACAATTAGCGGAATTTCGTGTTCTGCTACCATTACCGGAACATATTCCATTCCCGCCGGACCTTTAGCCAGCCATCCGCTTGCATCGTACATGGCAAGCTGCGATTTTACCCAGCGGTTGCTCCACTCTGGTGTTACCAGATTCCAAAATTGATTTAAATTCCAGAACGTATTCCAAAAAGCATCACAACCCATTGCAGGAGATGTAGGATCTTCCATTTTCCGGATTTTTTCGTCAGCATCCCGCCATTCGCCGTTTATATCGCTAAAAATATTACGACTGCAAAGCGAACGATAAAAATTATTGTAGAACCGCATTTTCTCCCGCTTATCACTCGATGTTATTTTTACCCTTTTCATCAGCTCATTCCAGGTATCAACATTGTTTTGACGAACGCCATCAAAGTCCCAGTCAAAAGGTTTGGCAATTTCCTTTTCCAGATTCTCGCGGGCATTTTCAATGCTTACATAAGAAATCCCTGTGCGTAATTGAACTATGTTATTTTCTTTTGTATCGAATTCAACAATTGCCCCAACGTCTTTTGCATTTTCAAAAATAAACTCATCGGTTTCTTCAACACCCTTTTCTGTCCAGGCTTTAAATCCGGATATGGGTTGGTCGAATTCAGCCACAAAATGAACAATGTATTCCTGTGATACTCCTCCACTCCATGTGTTGGGCGAAAGCTGGTGGCTAAAGCCTTCAATTGTATTCGTTCCAACTTTCTTTAAATATACTTCCAACGAATTATACCTGTATTCTGAAGGAATAACCAAGTCGATTAGTACCCGGGAACCTTCCCGCTCCTTTGGAAAAGTGTAGCGCTGAAAACCACAACGTGTTGTTGCCGTGAGTTCTGCCTTAATATCGTAATCGGTTAAGTGAACCTTGTAGTAGCCCAGCTGAGCTTCTTCCGATGATTTATCAATACGGGAGCGATAACCGCTGTCAACATCTTTTTGGTCGCCTACTTCTGTTTGAAGCGGCCCGTTTGTGGGCATTGTTCCCAATCCAGAAACAGTCCATTCATGAATATGCGAGAAGCACCCGATCGATTCGAAAGTTGGTTCGTAACCTGCCTGCCAGCCAGCGTTTTGGTTATCAGGGCTAAGTTTCACCATACTGAAAGGCATCCATGGCCCCGGAGCAATCATCCAGCGCGAATGGGCCGAACCAATTTTGTTGTTGACATACCCGGCAGGAGTAATCAATGATTTTGGCTCACGAACTACATATCCAGATTGAATTTTCTCCCCGTCAACAAAAATCTCGTATTTGCTTTCAATTACAGATTGAACTGCAGGCATTGGAGCCTCAAATGTGTATCGTGCTGTTTCAACCCTTTCAGAAAAAATTTCCCTGCCATCAAGTTTTACAATCAAAACGGGCATTCCTGAAAGATGCTCCACATCAACCAAAAGTGGTTGAGCATAACCGGATTCTGCTTCTATTTCGTAATCTGCCGCTTCAATATTCCGAATGTAAACCTGGTTATTCTCGGTTAAATGAATTTTCCCGGGGCCTTCCAGTTTGATCTGATCGAACTTTAACCACGATCCTTCCAGAATTGTCAGGCTAATTTCATTTCCCTCGGATTTTATACTGTTATTCTCCAACGGAATTTCGAGCAGGTATTCTGATGAATCTAAAGTTTTTCCATCTATTTTGCTGTTTTCATTAATAACCGGAATACGGTATTTCCAAGACCGACCATTTACTGTTACTTTAAAAAGAGGTAAATCTTTCGGATTACAATCCAGAATATCCACTGTAAATTTCCAGTCTCCTTTTTTCGGGAGTTTATCAATCGCGAATAAAATATTCAGGGTACTTGATCTCCATCCCGAAGTGCCCCATGTTCCTCCCCAGGTATCACTTGTTCCCGGAAGAATATATGGCCAATCGGTTTTATCTTTCGAGGTGCCAATCAAAAAATACTTGTCTTCCCACCCGAAATCGTTCTCAATAAATCTGGAATAATCATTTGGTGCCAAAGCGAATTCAGCTCCGCTATTATTGTTTTCACCTATTTGCCAGATTACTTTGTTTTCAATTTTACATGAACTGAAAAATAATCCTATTGCGATGATAATAACCCAAACTGACTTCATACCCTAATTATTTTCATTTGCCCACTGGTAAAACATCTCGATCGACTTTGCTAAAACTCCTGCAGAACCTTTAAAATCAGATGAACCAGCAGGAGTTCCATCTATTTTGTACCATTCGTAAAACCCGTTGTTTTCTATAACCCGTTCCATCATTGGTTTTGCCAAATCATAAGCATCTTCAATAAAACCATTGACAATAAGCTGCTGAATCATCCGGCCGCCAAACCAGGTCCAGTCGCCGCCATTCTGATATTCGTACGGAGCAGATATATTTTTTCCCAAAACTTCTTTTGGATAAGGAGGATATAAAGTCAAACCAATGGAAGGAGCACCGGATAATTTCACGTTATTCTTCATGTGCAAAAGAACATCTGCTATTTCTTTACGACTTAAAATTCCCGCTTCAATGGCTACCGCTGTTCCGCCGTGGTAGTGAATATCGTTTTCATTAAAGTCAGGCGGAAATGGCGAACTATCGGTGTAAAGATGCGGAATAAATTTCCCGTTATTTGCATCCCACAAATGTTCCCTAATATTTGAAATAATATCGGTATGCATTGATTCCCAACGCTTCTTATTTATGGCATCGGATGCAAGACCGGCTATGTTTTCAAGCGCAATGGCAAACATGGCATTATCGTACACATCAATACACCAGTGCGTCAGGCTATCCACATCAACTACAGCTCCTCCTTCAACCTGAACATCACCCCAATCGAAAGTAGTAGCACCGGTAACAAGCCCGTATTTTTCTGAAAATCTTTCCTTCAGAATATATTCCATCGACCACACAAGCCTGTTATAAACCGTCATTCCGGCTACCATTTCCTGCAAAATACTTTTATCGCCCGTTTTATTGATGTATTTGTAAATTGCCTGAATCAATGACGTTTCCTGATCGGTCTCAACAGTATTTTTAAATCCGATATGACCTGGTGCCGTTTCCGATTCATAGGTATTTGGATCGCCCCAGGTAAAAGCTTCGCGGGGCACATACCCATCGAGTAATTCTCCGTTTTCTTGTTGAAAATGAAAAAACATCAGAAGATTTTCGCGGATAACAGCATTGTCGTATTCTTCACACGATAACTCGATAAAAGTATTTAAATCGCGGGCCCAGACCATTTGATAACCCGAGCCGGCATAAAACCCCTTTTTCATGAGCTGTCGTGCCATACTATCAACCTTTTGCAGATTCTCATCATCTAAAATCCTATTGGCCAGGGTCCTTTCTTTCTTATCTGTTTCTGAGCATGAATAAAAAAAAACAGCGAGAAAAACAAAAATAATTTTGTACACTATAATTTGTTTTTATGGTTATTTTACAAAAGCCTTTACCACCAATGATTCCTTATCCGATTCATTAATAATCTTGTAGGAACCTGCCGCAGCCGGAATTACAAAAGTTTCAGCATAGTTAAAGCGTTGTTTCGAACCGTTTTGAGTTTGTACAATTATGCTCGTGCCTTCTACCAAACTCAGCACATGGCATTTGTTTTCTGTTTCAACTTCAACTACAGTACTAAAATGATAGCGATGAACATCGTACAAATGTTTTTCGTGTGTGGGCAAATGATAAAGCGCCCAGTCTTCTTCTTTCTGAATTAATTCAGGTTTCGAAATCAGATTTTCTTTCACGTAATCGCCCTTTCTGTCAAAACACAGGTTTCCCATTCCGCGTTGAATGTTTATCGGACGAGGTTTCCCGTCCATGTCCAGTCGCAGCCAGTCGTACATTTTAAAAGTAAAAATGTAAGGCGTAGAACTAATCTCCAGCACCAGGTTATTTATGCCTGAGCCGTGAATAGTTCCGGGGGGAATCAGGAATAAATCGTGTTTCGAGGCTTTGTGTTTTTGTACAAACTTTTCAATCTCAACTTCCTTTTTCTGTTCGAAACTTGCGGTTAAGGTCCGCTCAAATTCGTCAGGCTGAATGTTCTCCTGAAATCCCAAATAAACATCGGCTTCATCTTTTGTGTCGAGAATGTAATAAGTTTCTTCCTGTGTAAAATCCTCGTTAAAATGTTTTTTCGTGTATGCTTTATGCGGATGGCACTGGATAGAAAGATTACCCCCATCGAAGGTGTCGAGGAAATCGAAACGAATCGGGAACTCCACACCATATTCAGAATAAGCTTCACCCAAAACATTTTTACCTTCCTGAAACATCACCATGTCGAACGAAACCTCGGCCACATTTCCTGAGCTCTCAAACAGTAATCCGTTTTCGGGCACAATCAACTCGAACGACCATGCATAGTTTGGAACATTTTTATTCAGCGCCTTTATTTTATTTATACTCCACTGCCCACCCCAGGCACCGGGTTCGAACCACGGACGTACCCGAAATACGTTCCTGCTAATTTCATTTAGACCCTGCCTCAAATCATCACCATTTAACCAGGTAATTTCATCGGGGCGCTGCTCGTCAACCACAAAATCTATTTTTGGAAGAAGTTGCTGCTTGTGTTTATTCAGCACAATCCAATCGACAAAATAAAAACGCTTATACATCGATTTTATCTCTTTGGGTTGCGATGCCCCAATATTTACGATCGATTTGGCGCGGGCCCGAAATTGTAACTCATTCTTTGGTAAATCAACATAAACAAGGGGACCTTCAATCCTGGAGAGGCTGGCACCTGCTCCATAAACAATATTGATATCAACTTTTTCATCCTGGGGAAGCTTTTTTAATTTCTCAGCCTGAAAGAAATCTAACAAATCAAGAGTTGTCCTTGTGCCAAAAAGCGGGTCGTCACCACCTAAAAATGGCGCAATCATTTCATCGATTTCATATTCCGATTTAAGATATTCAGTAACGTTTATCCAGTTAACCGAAATCTTCTTCTGCTGAAAAAGCTTATCAAAATTCTTCCTGATATTTTCGAAAAAGACTCCCTGATAACCTTCGATGATAATTGTTTTGTGCTTTTCTATTTCAGAAACCAGGCTTTCAAATCCCAAATGAATTTTCCCCTCACTCAATCGATGAGTAGGGTACAAACCATAATCGCCGACAGTTTCTTGCATCTTCTTTGCCGACATCAAAAACTGGCTCGTTTTTCTCCAATCCTGAATTTCCATTTTACTTCTTCTGTGCATAATCTTCAAACATCAAAATGGCCTTATACAACACTCCTGCCGAGCCTCTGAAAGTTCCCGAACCTTCCGGTTTGTTGTCGACTGTATACCACTCATAAAAACCATCGTTATCCTTCACTCTTTTTACCATAGGTTGCATTTGTAAATACGCCTCTTCAACAAATCCATATTTAATCAGCTGCTGAATCATGCGCCCCCCAAACCAGGTCCAGTCGCCCCCATTTTGATAACCGTATGGGTACATACCTTTATTTTCGAAAGCCCACTCAGGATATGGCGGATACATCGTTAGTCCGATAGAACCCGCTCCTGAAGCATTTACATTTGCAACCATTTTCTCAAGCGAAATCCTGATTTGTTCTTTTAAGAGTAAACCTGCTTCAATGGCCACTGCTGTTCCCCCGTGATAGAAAATCTCATTCTCATTAAAATCATCAGGATAAGGCGAACCGTCGAGGTACACGTGCGGGATAAACTTTTGGGTCTGTTCATCCCACAAATATTTCATGATGTTTTCTGCAATGCTTGTTCTTACGGGCTGCCACTTCTGCATTGTGGCCGGAACCATTTCCATCATATTATCCAGTGCAATCACTAACATGGCATTATCGTAAATATCGAGGCAATATTTGGTGTCTTCGGTGATAAATACACCCCATGGATGAGTATGTTGCACATCGCCCCAGTCGGCTGTTGTAGCTCCCCAAATTAAACCATACTTCTCACTCCATCGGTGGTTAAGCAAAAATTCCATCGACCATTCCAACCGCTCTGCAACGGTTTTATCACCTATCTTTTCATCGAGAAAATCCATATCACCGGTTTTTTTCACATACTTAAAAACAGCCTGTACCAGTGATGTTTCATGGTCGGTTTCAACCGTATTTTTATGCCCGGCGTAATTGGGCTCCAGGTCAGTAAAAATGTACTTATAACCTCCTTCTGATTCTTTGGCTTTTTCTCTGGGAATAAAACCATCAATAATATTCCCGTCTTCGCGCTGTAGACGAAAAAAAACGCGTAGGTTTTCTTTCAGTGTTTCCTGCGGATAAACCTCTGCCGAAAGTTCAATAAATGTATTGTAATCGCGAATCCAGACTTCTCCATAACCATCGCCGGCATTAAACCCGGTTTTTACAATTTCCAATGCTTTTTGCCTGGTAAACGCAAAATACTCATTGGTTTCGATCAGCTCTTTCAGGGTCGGTTCTTTTACTTGTTTTGTAGTGCAACTAACCAAGGCAAGTATTATAACGAAAAACGGTATTGATTTCATTTTAAGCTCTGTTTAATTATTTGCTATCCAATGATGGCGGAGGTGCTGCCACTCCCAGATTTTTATTCGGCTCTGCTCCCATTTCAAATTTTAAGGTACCACCCTGCATTAATTCTGATCGCGGAATCCAGCAATTTTCAATTGTCGTTCCATTAAATTCTGCACTTTGCAGGTATTTATTTTCCGAAGAGTTTTCAGATGTTTCAATTATCAGTGTCTTGCCTGAAGAAAGCCGGATCGTTACTTTTTTAAACATCGGGCTTCCAAACTGAAAGCTCGGATTTGATGATGCGTGCCCCTGAACATCGAATAATCCCAATGCTGTCATCACAAACCAGGCTCCAAGTTGTCCCTGGTCTTCATCTTGTCCGAATCCATATCCGTGCAGAGGTTCGGTTCCATAAAATTCGTCACAGATGGTACGTGTCCAAAACTGGGTTAGCCACGGTTTCCCCGAATAATTAAATAACCAAGGCTGGTGCAGACATGGCTGGTTCCCTTGGTTATAAAGTGTTTCCACTCCCGAAAAACTGTGAATTTCTTTGCCGCCTCCGAACAAAGATTTCCGGCTTTCTGTAAAAGTTTTTTCCAGTCGCTCGTTAAATAAATCGCGCCCTATATTTTTAATTAATCCTGCCGGATTGTGTGGTACATACCAGGTATACTGATAGGCATTTCCTTCCTGAAAACCATCCCAGCCTCTCATTGGATCGAAGTCGTTAATAAACTCGCCATTTGGCAATTTCGGGCGTATAAATTTGGTCTCTGTATCAAAAATATTTTCCCAGAATGTGGCTTGGTTCATTAAGGTTTTATACTCTTCCTCAGTGCCCAAATCTTTTGCCATTTGAGCTACAGCGTATGAGCTAAATGCATATTCAAGTGTGTGCGAAGCTCCAAAATTAAATACCCAACCGTTTGAGATTGTCGTATCCTGATATGGCACATAACCCAATTTTGTAAAATATCCCAGGTCGTATTTTCCGTTGCCAAGATTACGCCCCCGGTAATCTGTTTCGTTTTTCAATGCAATTTTATAACCTGCTTCAATATCAAAATTGCGGATACCACAATTGTAAGCTGCAGCCATTAATAATCCCTGGAAATTGGTTTGTACACCATTGGTATATGCACCGGCAGCTACTCCGTCATGCAGCCAGCCAGTTTCTTTAGAGAAATCGATATTGGATTGTACGTACTGGCTCAGGTAATCGGGATAAGCCAGCGCCCAAAGTTGCCCCAGATTCCAGAAGCCGCCCCAAATACCATCGGTATTGTAATGATTGTATTTGGCTTGCCTGTTATCATCCAGAGGAATTTGCCCCACACCCTCACCATGCAGTTTGTATTGCCCGTTTACATCGTTGGCCAAACCACGGCCAAGCAACGCATGATAAAGTCCGGTGTAAAACTTCGTTTTGTTCTCCAGGTTATCATCTTCCACCTGAATACGCCCCAGCATTTCATTCCATTTTTCAGTAGCATTCTGATGAACTTTTTCAAAATCTGAATCAGTGGTTTCTATATCCAGGTTCAGGCGTGCATTCTCAATACTACAATACGAAAGCCCAACCTGCATTTCGAGTACTTCATTTTCTTCTGTCTTGAAATGAAGATATATGCCGTTTTTAACACCTTTTGTTTCAGTTCTGTCTTTTTCTATTTCTGAATCAACAAAAGTTCCTACACTTTCAGGAACCTTACTCAGTCGGGCCACAAAATACATTTTTACACGGTTACCAGGATCACCAAATTTGACGTATTCAGGATTGGTCTCTACGTAACCTTCCACCTCATTTTTGTTGACCAGCCGGGCAAAAGCATCTGTAACATCGCTGCTTTCTCCTTGTTTGTGTCCAATGTCAAAAATCAGGTATGCAGCTTCAGACTTTGGAAAGGTATAACGGTGAAATCCCACACGCTCGGTTGCGGTAATTTCGGCTTTTATTTGATAATCTTTTAAAAGAACGGAATAATATCCGGGTTCCGAGTGTTCACCTTCCTTATCGAAACGTGAACGGTAGCCTTCATCAGGATTTTCCAATGATCCGGGAATGGTTTTTAACTCGCCAACTGTTGGCATTACCACAACACCTCCAATCTGAAACTCATGAAAATGGCCAAAGCCTTCAATCGATCCGTGACGATCGTCGTAACCACCGGGAAGCCAAGATCCCATACTCTCGTAGCCATTAGTGTGTGGAGCCAGTTTCGCCATTCCAAATGGCAAGGCAGCCGGAGTGTAAAAAAACCACCGCCCATGCACCGAGCCAATTTGCGGGTCGACGTATTGCACTGCATTGTAACTTGTTTCTGTTTCAGAAACCTGATTACAAGCAACTGCTATTAACAAACCAACAAACAAAATTAATCCTTGAATTTTCTTTTGCTGGACATATTTAAAGTATAATATCTTGATTCTCATTTGTATTAACTTATTAGTTTCGAATAAAAAGTATTGTCAGAAAGCCTTGCGCTTCCAATTAGTGCAGCCCCCTCGTTTAAAACCGATTGGCGAAGCTGAGCCCTCACTCCCGCTGAAGTAAATTCACGCTCCATTTCCGGCTGAAACAATGAAAGACTTTTTGAAATGTTCCCGCCAAGAATGATACATTCTGCATTGAAATTTTTAATCCACGGAGCAAGAAACTTTCCCAGATTCTTTCCAAAATCGGAGAAGAGCACAACGGAAACCGGATCATTATTGTAATTATCGACAAGTTGTTTAACTCCATCAATAATTTTACCTGTTGCTGTTTTATATTCATTTATGAACCAACGGGTTGAAAAATATTCATCGGCGATGCCATTTTTAAAAGGAATATGATATAAAAATCCATCCTCTGGAATTCCGTATTTTCCTGAAACAGGTAATCCATTTTCGATGAAGGTTGAGCCAAAACCTGTTCCCAGAGTTAATACCAGTATCCGACCAAATTCAGAAACAGCCTCCACATTCGACTCTCCAATCGCAAAAGCAGCAGCATCATTCAGAAATCGAACCGGAAAGTATGTCGGTAAATCCAGTCTTTTTATTATCTCAGCTTTAATGTCAACACCATGAAGACAATGAAATTTCCCAACATTTCTATCAAACCGGGCAATGCCTTTTTTATAATCGAATGGGCCGGGCATTGCAAATCCGATACCTGCTAAATCTTCAAATTTCACTTCCCTCAGCGATATTTTAATGGCTTCGGTCCAACCACATAAAATGGAATCCTTTTCTCCGTTTCCATCAACAGGAATTCTCGATTCCGATCCTTTTAACAGCACTTCCTTCGACCAGTCGTAAAGCTGACAGGTAATGTGGCTTCCTCCAATATCTACTCCTAAAGAATATCGTTTCATACTACCTTCTGATTTCAATGGAATAGGTAAACTTTTCGGCAATGTAAAATCCTATATTATATTCTACCGGCCGGTTGCCCGGGTCGCTAACAAACCGTTCGCGAATCAAAACCGGCTCATTGGGTTTTATTCGTAACCTTTCGGCTGTAATTTTTGAGGCAATCCTTGCTTTTATCTTTTCGCGCGATACACTCACCGGTGTTTTATACTTATTTTCAAGTAACTCGTAAAGTGGTTGGCTAAAATTTTCATTTTCGGTGATACCAATTCTGGGATGCAAATAACTCTCGAAATAGACAAACGGCCCCTGATCATCGCCCCGCAAACGGGTAACCATTAAAACATCAGAAGTTGCAGGAACATTAAAAAATGCTGCAACTTTCTCATTAGGTTTTACCCACTCGGCTTTCACCAGGTAATTCTTAAAAGACACTCCTTTTTCATTCATTTCCTGGGTAAACGAATGCCAGCTATCCAACTGAGTGGTCAACGTTTTTTCAGACACCTTGGTGCCGTATCCCTTTTTCCTGACAATTAATCCTTCCAACTCTAGTTTATTGGTTGCCTGCCGAATGGTATTCCGACTAACCCCAAGCGTTTTAGCCATTTCAACCTCCGGCGGAAGAAATTCCCCTTTTTGATAGTTGGGCTGATCAATCATTTTTCGCAATAGCTCTTCAACCTGGTAATGCAGAGGCAGTTTGCTGGTATGATCTATTTCAAATTTCATTTCAGAATTATTCAATATTTAATTTGTTCAAATGTTCAGACATTTGCAAATGTAAATGTTTTTTATGGAAACAGATTAACTTCAACTACATTTTTTTTCGGTAGAATGGCAGGCTTGGATTAGATTTACCACGACCACCTCTTTGACCTCCAACCTCAATATAATAAACAATACCTGCGCTGATTTGTGTCGTCAGAGACCAGCATTTATTATAATTGAGCATGGCTTTTTCGCCTTCAACGACATAGGTAAAATTGGGAACTCCATTCATCAAATCGGTATTTATTGCCGTTAAAGTACCATCGACCTGTATCGACCAGCGATCGTCTATTTCATAATCGAATCCAATTCCTCCACCCAGATGAAATACGGGTAATTTTTTCTGCTCTGAGTTTGATGTGCCCCGGGAATATAAAATTTCAGAATCCAATTCTGTTGCGTCTTCTGAATTCTTTATCGAAAAATCGGTACCGATAAATGAAACCACTCCGGTAAGCTTAAAAAAGGGCTTTAAAGGCGACTTTTCGAAAAAGAAATATTTCCAGTTAGCTGCAACATTAAACATGGCGGTTTGAAAAGCAATGGGTGAAGTAATAAATTCTCCACCAGTTTGAAAATCCTTATAATAAGGTGTGAGATAGTAATTATAAACCGGAGGTGTGTTGTTAAAACCTTTGATTTTTGAATATTCCAGTTCTATTCCAAAATGCGACATGGGCGAAACCTGAAATAATATTTCACCCTCCACACCTACGGTTGGCTGTGGTTTAAATTTTTTGGTATGAATGGTAGGTGTAGCCAACAACACATCGGGATGTGGCACTTCCGGGTCTCCCAACTCATTCATAAAAACACTGGAATTTAGTGCCAGACGATAACCGATAATCTGGGCATTTGCTGTAAAAGAAACGGCAAAAAGGAGGAAAATAATCGAATAGATACGAGCTAACAACATTTGTCCATTTTCTGGTTTCAAGTTACCCCGTTTTTGTGAAAAAGAAAAATACTACAGAAAAATACTACCGCCTTTCCTTCACTTCAGAAGCATCAACAACCTTAAAAACCTTATCCGCACGACGGATAACCGTATCAATAGGAACCGAGACACGTTGGCCTTTTAATCCTTCTTCAACGGGCTCTAGGTCGAATCTGATTTCTTTTACATTCGTCTGATACACACCTGTTGTGGGTCCCGTAATAATAATTTCCTGACCAACTTTAAGATTACTGGTTTCGAGTTTAATTTCAGCAACGCCTATTTTTTTGAAATAATTGGTGCATTTGCCAATGTACAATTTACGTTTTGTAGCACGCGAACCGTAATTCTTACTCCATTCTCCCAATCGTTGTCCAAGATAATATCCATTCCAAAAACCACGATTAAACACTGATGCAAGTCGTTGATTCCAGTCTTCTATTTTCTCGTCGGTGAATGATTCATCAAAATAAGCGTCAATGGCTTCACGGTAACATTCCACAACGGTTTTTACATATTCGGGAGACCGGGCACGCCCCTCAATTTTCAGAACTGAAACACCTGAATCAAGCACTTTATTCAGGAAATGAATAGTTTTTAAGTCTTTTGGAGACATGATGTATTCATTATCAATCTCCAGTTCTGCTCCGGTTTCTTTATCGGTTACCGTATACGCGCGACGACAGGTTTGCAAACAAGCTCCACGGTTGGCCGATGAATTCATTTCGTGCAGGCTCAGGTAACATTTACCGCTGATGGCCATACACAAGGCTCCGTGCACAAACATTTCAATCTTTACCAATTCGCCATTTGGACCGGTAATGTTTTGTTCCTTAATCTGATCGCTGATTTCCCAAACCCTGCCAAGGTTCATCTCACGGGCTAAAACCACCACGTCGGCAAAGTTGGAATAAAACTTAACCGCTTCGATATTGGTAATATTTACCTGTGTGGACACATGAACTTCCAGATTAATGGAGCGTGCATACTGAATAACTGAGATATCGGCAGCAATAACTGCGGAAACGCCGGCTTCTTTGGCAGCATCAATAACCTCACGCATTTTATCCAGTTCGCCATCAAATATTTCCACGTTCATGGTAAGGTAAGTTTTTACCTTATTTTCGGTGGCAATATTTACAATTTTACGAAGATCGTCGAGATTAAAATTATTAGACGAACGCGAGCGCATGTTGAGGTTTTCAACACCAAAATAAACCGATCCGGCTCCTCCCTGAATAGCTGCCATTAATGATTCGTACGAACCAACCGGCGCCATAATTTCTACTTCTCTTCTTTCCATCCTGTCATAAAATTTGCCGTGCAAAGTTAAGATAATTCGAATACTAAAAAACCTCTGACAGTGATGATCATACAGATAATATCTTTAGTAATATTCCCTGAAAAAAATTACTATCTTCACAACAAGCTTCAATACAAACATAGGTTAAATTTGACATTCCTTTTTTACACAAAAAAGCAACCCCTGATTATAAAGATGCATCTTAAATAAAATAACAATCCATGAAATCTCATAAATACCTGGCTGGCATTCTTTTCATCATATTACCAATACTGGCTTATTCACAAAAGGAAGCATCAGTATGGCCTCTTGCTAATAAAAAACAAGTCAATTTCCAATCCGGTGATTTTGAAATAAAAGGCTTTGAATTGAATGCCATCTGGAGCGCATCGATTTGCGATAAAGACGGGAATCTTCTTTTATACACCGATGGAAGTACAGTGTGGAATGTAAAAAACGAGATATTAATCAACGGCGCAGACTTAACAGGGGGAGGATATCTTATAATCTCAGATCCAATTTTTGTTCCCTCTCCTAAAAAGGACGGCCACTATTTTTTGTTTTATGTATATGTAACAAATCCAAACTATCAACTTGGGGACAAAAAACTTGTTTATGCTGAAATTGATTGTAAGGCAGGAAACAACCGGGGAGAAGTGATAGTTAAAAATCAGTTTCTGCACAATGATTTTCACGACTTTCCAACCATTGCAGGTTTTTGCGATAATAAATATTATTGGCTTGCAATTGACAGGAATGACAACATTCATTCACCTGGAAGAGATCGTATATTCTTTTATCGTATTGATGAAAATGGTGTAAACAGGACCCCTAAGATAGATTCATCCATTGAAATAGGACACTCAGCATATTACAAATTCTCACCAAACGGAAGCAAATTATTTTTTGGATACGGAGATTTGTATGGAAGCACATGGAGAAATATTGTTGCAGATTTTAATTTTCAAACCGGTGAAATTTTTTATTTGAAACGTCTCGGTAATGATTATTTCACCTCCAAAGAATTTTCAGGAGACAGCAAGTTCCTGTATTATTTTTTAAAAAATAAATTAATACAAGTAAATGTAGCATATTCATCGTTAAATAAAATAGAAAATTCAAAAACCACTCTTCTGGAATTACCTGTGTATGGAGAATCAGAGTATAACGGTTCTTCATTACAACTTGCCCCCGATGGCAAAATTTATTTTCAATATTACGACCCAGAAACAAATAAAACGAAAGTCGGGAGGATTAATTCACCAAATAATAAAGGACTCAGTTGCGATGTTGAACTTAATATTTACACATTTGAAAATTATTCACATCATTTCCCTGCATTTGTTACCAGTTTCTTCAGAGACAAAGAACCAGCATACATCGATAAAGTAATTCCTGAAGCAGGACCTGACATAAAAATTTGTTCACGTTCAAGCGCAAAAATCGGAGCAGATGGGCAGTCGCAGAATGCGTTTTATTCATGGTACCCCGATTATGAGATTCTTAATCCATTTTTACCGGAAGCGACTATTACTGCCCCCCTCCTTCACGATGAAAGCAAAACAACAAAGTACAACCTGGTTGCAACTGATGGAAATTGCTGGATGAATATGGATCAAACAGTAGTCACCTTTCTGCCTCAACCCGAAAATATTAACATTGATGGCAGCTGGTCAGTTTGTCCATTTGTTGAAAAAGTTGATTACTGGAATTTACAGGAATATAATGATGTTATTTGGTTTGTTAACGGAGGGGAAATTGCTGAGGAGTCGACCAATGATACAGTAAAAATTAACTGGGGAGCTACTAATTCTTATGCCTCCTTGAACGGTTATCGAACCAATAGTTACAGATGTATGTCTGATACGTCCGTATTTCCGGTAAGAATTAATGTTGAACTGATGACAGAGACACCAAAAGGCGAACAACATATTTGTTTATCCCAGGCAAAAAACATCAGTTATCAAATAAAAAGAACCAACGGATCAGTTTATCAATGGAATGTGGAAGATGGAAAGATTATTTCCGGCCAGGGAACAAACAAAATTCTGGTAAGATGGAATACAGAAGGAGAACACGAGATTTCTGTTCAGGAAACCAGTACAACAATTGATACCATTTGTTATGGAGAATCTGATGCCATAAACATTGAAATAATTAACGATAGCCTGAATATCCAGTTGAATTCAGTTTCATTCGATAACAATAACAATATTGAACTAAACTACCAAAGCGAACAATTTAACTCCGCACAGCACCAGATGTATGCTCTCGTTTCTGATGAGTTTGGCAACGATACTAAAGTAAAACCATCTATAAAAGTTTATAATCGTGCCGGCGATGAAGTTTGTTCAGAAATAATACAACTAAAAATCGTTAACCAATGTGATGAAATTTTCTACTCCAATAAACAACAAACCATTGCATTAGATTTTGAAACAGAAAATGATAAAATCATACTGGATTGGAACAATAATCAGTTTTGGGAAAATAATCATACAGAAGACGAAGTCTGGCACTCTCTCAATCAGGAAGGAAACTGGGAAAAAATAGAAACACTAAGTGGTGCAAATTATATATTCATTAACGAAGGGCTAAGTCTTCATCATTATTTCAGGATAAAAGAAAAAAACCTCGATACAGGAGATGTATCCTGGTCGAACATTGTGAGTATTGAGTTAGAAGACAAAATAAACATTCCCAACGTATTTACACCAAACGGAGATGGATTTAACGATGTATGGGAAATCGAAAATATCCGATTTCATAATTTTCAGCAGCTCACTGTTTTTAACCGCTACGGACAAAAAGTATACAACTGCAGAAACGAATATGTTCCCTGGGATGGTCGAATTGACGGCCGGATTATTCAGGGAACATATTCTTATCAGCTAAATATCGACTCAGGCGAAACCAGATATGGACAAATAACTATTTTACAATGAAACGTCTTAAGATTATAACGACCACGGTAATCATGTTAATTGTTCATGTTGCTTCGGCTCAGGACTTTCCCTACCACTTTTTTGCACACTCTGTTTCATTAGCAATGAATCCTTCGCTGGCAGCCATCAATCATAACTTGACAGTGGATGTTGCCAGTTATAACTTATGGGCTGCAGGATTTAAGCCATTGAACGATAACCTGATTAGTTTTTCAATAAACCCGACAAAAACATACAACATAAAAGAACAATACTCCCCTAAAATTGGTGTTGCAATTAATTTCTTAAATGAAAATAATGGTCCCTTTACACAAAACATTCTGCAACTCATCTATGCATACCACATTCCCCTTAACCGAGACCTTCAACTTTCTTTAGGTGTTTGCGGAATCGTTGAAAATATAGAAATCAAAGTGAATTCTTTATCGGCTGAAAATATAGACGATCCAAGGTTATTAACTGGCAATAACCATACATTTGCATTTGACGGAGGTTTTGGAGCAACCTTAAAAAACGAATCATTTTTGCTTTCATTTTCAGCGCTGAATCTTGCACCAGCCGATTTCTCGTTCGATGATGCGTCTGTAATGAATGTTGAGAATTTCAGAAAGTTTTATCTTTCAGGACAATACAAAGCCGAACTGAGTCGTAAAATTAATTTAGAACCGACAATAACACTTCGTAACACGAGGTATGAAGATTTCAGTTTTGATACATCTTGTTCAATCAACTTTGATGCCTTTTTGGTTGGTGCCGGTTACCGAAACGAAAAAACAATTTTTGCTTTTGCTAAAATTTCATTTAAAAACTTTGTATTTACATACACCAGCGAAAATCCCCTGGAAGCCAACCACATGGCAGGTCAGGGACATACCTTCTCATTGGGTTGGTATATGAATAGTATAAGAAGTTATTAATTGTTTGGATTAAAAACCAACAGAATTCTTCAAGGAAAGACATTAAAAAAAATTCCCGGAGCTTAAAAACCCCGGGAATGAATTTATACAAACTTTTCTCGTTTTTGCAGATTAAAGAGCCCGTATAAAACAAACACCAAAGTGGCAATTCCCATAAAAATACGGTTCTTCCGGATTATGCCAACCCAAATTACTTCATTCAGGTTATTTGGAATTTCAAAGGGATTCAGAAAAATATCCCATTGTGTGCCCTGCATAACATCTTCGCGTAAAATCAACATCGCTACACCAATTAAAACCATCGCCACAGCTGTTCCGTTTCCATTCTTAATAATGGTTGAGAACATAAAGGCCATGGATCCTAAAAATACAATTGGATACATAAGTTGATATGACATCTCGAGCAGTTTTACTTTATATAACAGCACCGAAGCCAGTGCCGAAAACAATATTATAATGATAAATACCAACGTATAAATCATCACCAACCGCACCAACCAGACCTTATAACGGTAGTTCGGAATTCCAAATAAAATCTCCAGCATCCTCGAATCATCATCATTTTGTATTCCAAAAACTGATGGATAAAAAATGAGTAATACGCCGGGAAATATCAGCAAAGAATAAACTACATCTTCCGACATAGAACCGCCATTATATACCGTTTGTATGGCAAAAAACAAGAAGAATGCGAGTGCTGCAATTAAAAACCATATAAAACGGTTAGCAAAAATGATTCGCAGATTGTACCGTATCATTTTTATTAAAATGTACAGCCTGTTTTTTATATTGAATTGTACTTCCATAATACCTTAAACAAAGTCTTTTAACAAACACAAATAAGCATCCTCGAGGTGTGGCGAAACACTAACAGCATCAGGAGCAGGCTTTTCTTTAGCCAGACAACGCACTTTAATATTTTCACCATCGCGCATATGATGAACGATCATTTGTTTATTAGCCATGTTGTCGAATTCCTTAGCCGGAACCGAGAACTGCCAAACAAAATTGTTACCCATTCTCACCATATCGTTAGGAGTACCAAAATATTTCAGGTTACCACGGTTGATTACTGCCACCTGGTTACACGAACTGGAAATATCCTCGATAATGTGAGTAGAGAATATAACGATTCGCTCGCGACTCAACTCTACGAGCAGATTACGGAAACGAATACGTTCGCGCGGATCCAAACCTGCAGTCGGTTCGTCAACCACAAGAATACGTGGCAGGTTCAACAGAATCTGGGCAATACCAATCCGCTGTTTCATACCACCCGAGAATGCACCGATTTTATCTTTACGGCGTTCCCACATATGAACACTTTTTAGTACATATTCCAATCGGTCTTCTCGTGTTTTGGTATCTTTTATCCCCTTCAATATGGCCTGATAATCCAGAAATTCCCATGCCGACATATTTTCATAAGTACCAAAAGCCTGCGGCAAATAGCCGATCAAACCTTGTAATTCCTCGCGGTATTTCTGGGTATCCATTCCATTAATCCAGATCTTACCGTAACTCTGTTCGAGCACACCGGTAATAATTCGCATCATGGTTGATTTACCGGCACCATTGGGTCCGAGCAAACCAAACATTCCTGTTTTAATTTCCAGTGTAACACCGTTAAGAGCTCTGAAGGGTTTTTTACGTTTCCCGATAACAGGAATTTGTCGAACCATGTTAAAGTAACCACGACGCAGTCCGCCTAATCGTCCTTCGATGCGTGCAATATTTACATTTTTGTTGTGAATATATTCTGCAGTAGCATAGAAAATCAACAATATATACCAGATTATGGCAACAAATATTACCATTCCCAGATTATTCCAATCTTTGAAGAAATAGAAAAGGAAAACCAGCGGAACAATCCAGAATATGATGTTATAGATCCATTTATTCAACTTCAAATAAAATGCTTTGCCTGTAGCCTCATTTTTGTTTATCAGCAACTGGTTTAACGGAACCCTCAGCAAGAAAAGGTAGAAGAAAACGCCATGCGACATTATCCACATCCATAAATGGCTTTCGGTGTAAAAGAATGTAAAGTAAACCACAAAAATGAACAGCGGCACCTGCCAAATAAGATCTGAAAAATCGCGAAGGTGTTTATAATCTTTCGTTAAACCGGCGCGTTCCCTTATTTTTAGTCCCGATTTCCACTCACGCACAAAACGTGAGTCGCGGTCGTAAACTTTAACCAGCCTCTGTACCTTAATTACAATAGGTTCCTTTTCATCGATTACTTTCTCACTGGCCTGACGCAAACTTGTCATAGTAAAGGCGACAACTCCGGGCACCATAATAATCAGAAGAATGAAATCGAGCAGCTGCCAAACAAAACTATCTACTTTGAGATAGATAAAAATGGCACCAAAGATAAACGTAGCCAACATCCCCAGTTTCAATCCAATATGAAGCGACTTAATCCAGTTCAATGCATTCTCCATACCAGCATACAATGTTGGAATAAAAATCAGAGTTAATAGCGTACTTAATGCTAAACCTCCAATTACTGTAATGGCAAACGGAGCGCCAATGGCACCTACATATTCTGCCTGTCCCATTGCCAGCGGGAATAAGGCTACAATAGTAGTAATTGCAGTAATTAAAATAGGACGAACACGCGAAAGACCGGCGGCCATTAAAGCCCGCGACTTTCTGAATCCCCGTTTTCGGAGAATATTGGTATAATCAATTAAAATAATACCGTTGTTCACCACCACTCCGATTAAGATTATAAAGCCCATTAAGGTATTGGCATTGAAGAGGCTGTTCCCTGTAAAGATTAGTGCAAGGAATGAACCAATCGCAGCCAGAGGGATAGAGAATATCAGAACAAACGGTGTTGATACCGATTCGAAAACGGATGCCAAAATCATTAAAATAAGAATGAAGGCTGCTGCAATCAGGAACTTAAATTCGGCATACTGATCCTCCTCATGAATTACCTCAATGGCAACCCCGGAAGGCAGTTTATAGGCACCAATTATTTCGTCAATTTCAAGTCGGTAAGCTTCCAGCAGATCATTCGATTCATTGGCTTCATCGACAAAACTGTATGTTAATTCAATCTGTTTTTCCTGGTTTACGCGGGTAACACTGGCCATACCTTCGGCGTACACCAAATCAGCCAGTTCATCCATGTCGTAAGTAGCACCTTGTCCGTTGCTCACCTGCAGGCGTCGAAGATCTTCAATACCTTTGGTATTATCCTCTTCTTCAACTCCGTCAGGTAATTTTTCTTTAATTACAATTTCGTATTCTTCAGTGCCCTGCTTGAAATTCACTCCGGAAGTAAACTCGCGGGTAAACGTTCCAAGCTCCGACATAATATTCTGAAGCGAAATTCCATATTCGGTTAGCAACATCTGGTTGAAATACATATGCACTTCCGGCCTGTTATTCGATACGCTGATGTTTGCGCGACGAATGGATTCAAGGTCTTCGATGTAGTAAAGTAAGTCCTCTGCTACACCTTTCATTACCTCAAAGTTTTCGCCTTTTATTACCACACGTTCCTGGTTCGAGCCAATCCCCATAAATTGCTGGAACCCTTGGGTACCGGAACGACTACCGCCTCCTCCACCGCGGAAACTCGCACTCGATGTGGGCGCTTCAAGACTGACTTCTCCCTGCGAAACATTGCGTATACGGTCTTCAACGTCCTTCTTAATTTCTGCAATGGTCCGGTCATCAATATCTTTATAATCTTCGCGAAGAATGAAGGTAAGAATAGCCTCTTCAGCTTCAATATTGGCAGCAAGATCTTGTTTTTCAGCAATATCCTCCAGGCGACTTTCCACATCAGCAACAACTTTGTCGGTTGCCTCAAGTGTTGCACCTGTTGGCATGGTAACATAAATATTGAATTGTTCTTCTTCAACTTCCTGCAGATTGCTTACGCTAATTGCCAACACAATAAATACAGTTAAAAAGAAGAATACCAACGCACCAATTATTGTACGTGCCGGACCACGCATACTGGCCTTCAGCAGCAATATGTAAATTTGAATAATACGATTATTGGTAGTAACCTTTTCGTAAAAAATATTGTGTTGACGTTTTTTACGCAGAAGCACGTGCGCTGCCATTGGAATTAACAGCAAAGCAACAAATAACGACACAATAAGTGTGGAAATAATTGAAACCCCAACGTGGTTCCCCAATAATTTCACCATGTAATCGGTAGAGAAAACAAAAGGAAGGAAAACGGTTACTGTAGTAAGTGTTGCTGCCACAATTGAGCGCCACACCTCTTTTGTACCCTGTGTAACAGCCTGCTCTGCATCCATATGGTTTCCCGAGAGCCGGTATATATTTTCAAGCACCACAATACTATTGTCGAGCAACATACCAATGGCCAGAACAAGACCTACCAGTGTTAAACTGTTCAGCGAAATATTAAAGGCATAAAACAGGTTAAAAGCAGTAAATACGGAAATAGGAATGGCCAGCGCTATAAACGAAACAATGCGCAGATTTTTAAGGAACATCCAAAGTACAAAAATCGCCAGCAATCCCCCAACCAATGCCAGATTAATAATCTGATCGATGTTCTTTTCCATAGTTTCGGCCAGATTGGTCTGAACCACAATTTGGACATCTTTGGCGGCAAGCTTTTTATTTAAGTTTGCGATTTCTTCTTTTACCTTGTGTGATAATTCAATAAGATTGGCTTGCGAATCGCTTACCAAACTCATCGAAACAGCATCCAATCCGTTTATACGACTGATCGATGTTTCTTCTTTAACTCCAAAAAATACATCAGCCACATCTTTTAAATAGATCGGGCCATCTGCCACAACGATGTTTTCGATATCAGAAACTTTATCGTATTCGGCAGTAACGTGAACAAAGTATTGCTTTTGGGCATTGTGCAGATAACCTGCAAACGTCCGGTTTGTTGAGTTATTCGAAATAGCACTCTGAATTTGTGCCGGTGTTATTCCATAAGCCTCGCAGGCACCGGCATCGTAGGTTACTTCAATCGACCGTTCTTTTCCCCCGTAAACCGACACAGAAGCCACCCCGTCAACATTCTCCATTTGAGCAGTAACTTCCTGATCAACAATATTACGCACACGATCAACTCCCCCGCTACCGCGTATTTGCAGCTCCATAAACTGATTGGTGAGCTGATCCATATCAATGCGGTTAACGGTAACAATAAAATTATCGTCGAGTTCGCCAGCTATCAGGTCAATTTTCTCCTGAAGTTTTAGGAAAGTGTATTTAAAGTTGACGTTCTGCTTAAAATTTACCTGTATGGATGCTGAGCGGTTATTGATAAAAGACTGCATCTCTTCAATGCCTTCCATTGTTCCGATCGCTCCTTCAACCGGAATAACAGCCTGATTTTCCAGATAGCTCGGATCCACCTCAATCCTTGACTGGATCTGAACATACAGCATTGGAAGTTCGGCATTTGGCATGAGTTCCACCGGCAACTGTTTATAAGAGATGTAACCAAGCATGGTTAATCCCAGGAACAGCATACTGATGAATATTTTTCTGTTTATGATGAATTTCATTTGCAAAAAATTAGTTGGAAGATTGAAGATCGAAGACTGACACAAAAGTTTGAAGCATGAGGCAGAAAGTTTTTACAACTAACTTTAACTCGTAACCAAAAACCTGTATTTGTTTGTCCGGCATCTTCAAATCATCCATTAATTATCAGAAACTGCCAGCTTTTTCTCTTTCACAAAAACACTCCTCACCCTATCTAAAACATCGTATACACAAGGTATTACAATAAGCGTAAGTAAGGTTGATGTTACCAAACCGCCAACTACTGCCAACGCCATCGGTGAACGCAGCGATGCACTTTCGCCAAAACCAACGGTAAGTGGTAACAGAGCTAATATGGTTGTTAAACTGGTCATTACAATTGGCCGGATACGTTGCTGCCCGGCTTGCAGTATGGCTTGTTTTCGTTCTACTCCTTCACGAACGAGCTGGTTTATCCGGTCGACAAGAATAATGGAGTCGTTCACCGCAATACCCACCAACATAATCACCCCGATAATGGCCATAATGTTGAATGTTTTTCCGAGGATGAAGAAGACAAGAACACTACCCACCACTGCCAGCGGAATTGTCAACAGAATGGTAAACGGATGAATTAGCGACTCGAACTGAGATGCCAATACCATGTAAACTAACACAATAGAAAGCAGCAAGGCAAAGGTAAGATTAGTCAACGATTCCTGACGTTTTTCTTCTTCACCGGTTACCAAAATCCGATACTCAGGCAACAAATCAATGGTAGCTGTTTGGTTTCGGATATCAGCTGCCACATGATCCAATGGAATTCCATCTTCCAACTGAGCAGTAACTTTTCCTATACGGTTTTGATTCCTTCTGAAAATTTCTTTTGGTGATACGCCATAACTGATATCGGCTATTTCACTTAAACGGAAAACCTGATCACCGGATGTGATAATCAGTGATCCAATTTCTTCAATACTTTTCTCAGGAACTTTTATGGTGATATCCTGCATTTCGCCACTACGTTCAAGTTGTCCGGCATCTTTACCCTGCAACTGATCCTGCATTTGTGAAATTACACTGCTTATATCGATGTTATACATTCCTGCCCGCATGCGGTCAACGTGAATTTCAACCTCAGGAGCGCCATCCTCAATGGATGTCTGAATATTAAACAGTCCATTCACCGACTGCATTTTCTCTTTCACCTGATTAACAACGCGCTCTATTTCATCCAATTCTTCACCTCTGACTTCCACCACTACTGGAGCTTCGTCGGTTCCCAGGATAGACTGAAGTGCACTTTCTTCCTGTGAGAAATTAACCTCAAGTCCTTCGATATTAGCAGTTAGCTGATCGAGTGTTTTTACAATACTTTCGGTTGAGATGGTTGCATCATTTTTCAGAATTACTTTTATTTCAGCAGTATTTTCGCCTTCAAAAACCGCGTTTTCATCTCCCGAAATACTTGATGAAGGACCAGCCTGCGAATAAATCTTATCCAGATTATCACCCAGGTAATCCATCAAAATACTTTCAATATTTTTAACTGTTGACTCTGTCCGTTCCAGTTTTGTTCCTTCCTGCAGTTTCAGGTTTACGGTAAGTTCATGCGTTTGTGTTTTTGGCATAAACTCGGTACCAATATGTGGCACTAATAACAAAGCTGCACCAATTATTACCGTTGTTAAAATAATTACCAGCCATTTAGCATCCAGTACTTTTGACAAAAAACGGCCATAACCACCTACTTTAACCGATTTTGATTTTAAAGGAGCCTTCCTGTTTCGGTAAAAACGGTGATACATCATCGGTATTAAAAAGATAGCCACTACCAGCGACGAAAGCAGAGAAAATGCCACTGTCCAGGCCTGATCTTTAAATAATTCGCCCGAAGCACCATGTAAATAAACGATTGGTAAGAATACAATAATAGTTGTAAGCGTTGAGGCTGTAATAGCACCTCCTACCTGGGCAGTTCCGTTAATTGCTGCATCTTTTACGCTCATGCCATTTTCGTGGTTTCGGAAAATATTCTCTAGTACCACAATGGCATTATCGACCAGCATACCCGCACCCAGCGCGAGCCCTCCTAACGTCATTATATTTATGGTGAGATGGTTAAAATACATCAGGTTGAAAGTGGCTATAATTGAGATTGGAATTGCAACACTAACAATTAATGTAGTTCCGAACCTGCGAAGGAATACAAATAAAACAACCACTGCCAGCAAAATACCCAGTAAAGCAGTTTCCTGTACTTCGCCAATGGCACTGCTGATAAAACGTCCCTGGTTGGTTACTCCGACAAGCTGATAACCCGGAAGCGCTTTTTCAATATTTACCAAAGCCTCGTTGATCTGCTCAACCGACCTTACTGTATTAAATTTAGTTTCTTTGTAAATGGAAAGACCCAAGCAACGTTCGCCGTTTATGTGAACGATATTGGTTGGTTTCTTATTACCGATTGAAACAGATGCAACATCTTTCAGGTAAACCGGAGCCATTGCAACCCGGTTTTGAGTTGTGGTGGTCGTCTCTGTGCTACGAACGGCTTTATAACCAACTATCAGGTTCTCAAAATCTTCAACGGTTTGCAACATCGATACACCTTTTACAATGTACTGAGTACCCATATCGGTAATCTGACCTCCGGAAACGTTGCGGTTAAAATTCTCGATACGAGAAGCCACTTCGTCCATGGTTAGGCCCTGTGCATCGAGTCGGTAAATATCGGTTTCAATAATTATTTCACTCTCTTCCTGGCCCGATAATTCAACTTCGGCAACACCTTCCAAACGTACTAATTCGTTCCTGACATAATTTTCAGCAACCTTTCGCAACTCGTTCATATTGGTAATTTCGTTGTGCTTAAGCCCAATTATCATTACCGGAGTTGTGTTCGGATCGTGTTGAGAGATCTGAAGTTCATCAATATCCGAATTCTGGGTGAGCGTATTCAAGGCCTTTTGCAGGTCGAGAAAAGCTTCATCCATATCTTTATTCCAGGCGTATTCTACTGTTATTTGCGCCGATCCTACCCTTGAGGAAGAAGTTACCTGTATTACGTCAGACTGGCGAATGGCAAGTGCTTCGATGTTTTCAACAAACTGCTGCTCCATTTCCTCAGGAGGCCGCTCGCCCGATGTCACTTCAACAAAAATGCGAGGTGAATTCAGATCGGGAAACAGGTCGACCCCCAATTTATCGTAAGAAATGTAGCCAAGCAACAAAACGCCAAGCACAACCATTAAAACGGTAACCGGGTAATCGACAGAAAATTTCGTTAATTTTTTCATAACTGATTTGTCTTTGTTTTACCGGCTACTAAAGAATCACTTTAACTTTTGAATTATCGCGGAGTGTTTCAAATCCTTTAATAATCAGTCTGTCGTTCTGGCTAAGTCCTTCCAGCACTTCTATTTCGTCCTGATTAGAGATACCGGTTGTTATGCGTCGATCGTTGGCAGCACTGTTACGCCCAACAATAAATACATATTTCCCGCGCGATCCGGTCATGATCACATCTTTTGGAATAACAATGGCACTGTCTCTTTGTGCTGTAATAATATTTGCTTTTATAAACATCCCCGGACGTAGTTTCAATTCAGGATTTTCTATCTCGAGCTTACCTGCAAATGTTCTGGTTTCGTCGCTGATAATTGGCGACAACTCTGTAACATGTCCGATAAGTGTGTCTTCTGTAAGTGTATAATTCGTAATCATTACTTCCTGTCCGGTGGTAACATCCGAAATATTTTTTTCTGGTAAATTAATTTCCACGTACATTTTATTGTAACTCATCAGGCTAAACATACTTTGGCCGGCAGCCACGCGAACACCTTCAGTGTAGTATGGCAAATCTACGATTACACCTGAGAAAGGAGCAACAACCTTCATTTTTGCCAATTGAATCTGAGCACTTTCGTAATTATTCTTTGCAGTTATCATCGACACCTCTGAGTTACGCATTTCAAGAAGAGTAACGCCACCTTTTTCGTATAACGATTTTTGTTTTTCGTATTCTGTTTCCGAAATGTCAAGATTTAACTTTGTCGATTCAATGTTCAATCCGTTAAGGTATTCGGCATTCTCGAATTTTACAATTACCTGACCTTTTTCAACACGGTCTCCCAGTTGAAATTTGCGACCGGTTTTAGGGTTGATCTGCAGAAAATAATTTCCCTCAATTTCAGATGACAACTCTGTTTCGTAAACTGCCTTGGCCGTTCCGGTGGTACTTACAAATTGCTGAATACTTTTAAGTTTAATTGTCTCTACCGAAACCGGAACTGCTAACTCGGTTGATTCGGAACTGGTTTGATTGTTACAAGAAATGGCTGCAACAACAACGCTTAACAGGATAAGTAATTTTATATGCTTCATTGTGGTATAATTTTCAGGTTTACTTTTGATTTTTGGTTAAATACAATTCCGACGGAATAATAGCTTCATTTCTTTCGAAATCGTATAACGACTGTATTTTAAGGTTTAACAATTCGATTTTATAATTAATAAGTGCCTGGCTTAATGCAACTTTCTGCGACGACAGCTGATTTTGATACAGGTTAAGATCCATACCGGTCAGGTCTCCGTTCTCGTAACGTTCCAAGTTGATTTCGTAGGTTAACTGGGCATTCCTCTCATTCTGCTTTGCCAGATCTATTTGATTTAATTGATTTTGAATATTCCGGTAAACCTGGCGAATATCAACAACAATTTGTTTACGTTGTTCATCCAGGTTTAATTCCTGCGACTGTATTGCTGCTTCAGCGGCTGCAACTCGGGCCTTTTTTTCACCCCAGTCGAAAATAGGAATATTAAAACTGATACCTACAGACGGGCTGCTTGTTGGATTATCGAATATCTGCCCAAGCTCTTTATTATCTCCCGTGATCCCAACTCTCAGGTTCATATCTCCTCTAAACTCATTCTGTGATCTGGTTCTGATAAGGTCGAACTGACTGGTTTCCACATCAATCTCGCGCTGACGCAACTCCATCCTGGTTTGTAAACCATTTTCAATAGCCTTGTCCAAATCAACAGGAACAGGATTAACACTTACATCAGCTAAAATCATAATATCTTCAAAAAGATCCATGCCGAGGTAAAGTTTCAGTTGATCTTTGGCATTTTCAAAAGTTACTTCACTATTCTGCAAAGTAGATTTTGCGGTTGCAAGGTTCAGTTCTGCCTGATATTCTTCTTCTTTTGCAGCCAATCCGGCTTCAACTTTATTTTTAATTATGTCGTAACTTTTTTGGGTGTTGGCCAGCTCATCTTTTGCTATCGACAAATTCATTTGCGCCATGTAAACATTGTAGAAAAATTCTGTAACACTGCGTTCAAGGTTTAAACGCTGCATAGCATAACTGATCCTGGCATTTTCAAAGTTCAATTCCAGTTCCTTTAATTCCAGCTTCAGTGTATTATATGTAAACAACGGCTGATTCAGATTTAAATACAGGTTATTAAAAAATACTTCACTTTCTGATGCCAGCGAATTCGTGGTTGCATTACTGCTCGACCATCCAAATTCGTTGGTAAGCGAAATGGTACCATCGGTTAACAGAATGGGCTGAGCAACAGTAAACATAGTACTCGATTCGAAATTTTCGTTGGTATACCACTCCGAAACACGTGAGTCGAAACGTCGCTGATTACTGTAATTTACCGGGTTAACCTGAAGAGAAAAGCGCGATTTTAAGGCAGCACGTTGTGCCTCAAGGTTTTTCTGGTAACGTTCAAGGTTCAACTCTGATAACTTCAAATCGGGACTACCCGTTTCGGCAATACTTAGTGCCTTTTGAAGGGTAATGGCCTCTTGTGCCTGAACAGCAAAAGTTACAGAGGCCAATAATACAATGGCTATCACAAGCTTTTGCATAAGTTTAATTTTTGTTCTCATTACGTATGTTGATTTATTTTTTATAATTCTACGATCTTTACTGCATCGGCATATATCATTCGTAATTCGGTTTTATCCGTTAATTCTATAACAGCTTTATCTGATGAGAAATAGAAAGAACCTAAATGAATCCAGCCGGTTTCAGAACTTTGCGATTCAAGGAAAGCTTCTTCAGGACCATCGTCGGCATGAATAATAAAGTTTAAACTACCTTTTTCATCTCCCCTGTTTCGGCCCCGGCCAAATGAACGTCCTTTGTAGAAGTGGTAATAAACGTCGTAGTATCCCGGTTTTTTCACAGGAACACTCCAACGGGCAACCTGCTCTCCATTGCCTCCTTTTATATAATAAGCCGATCGCACGAACTCGCCATAAAACTCGTCGCTGGTAGTGGCAGTCCAACTAACCGGTGGACGCCACCAGTTAACACTTGAATATTTTTGTTTTGTTTCTTCTTCATTTACAATAAGTTTTTCCAGCAAACTCACCTGGTAGTTTTCTGTTACTTCAAAGCCGGGATCTTCATTATCCACAATCTCCTCATTGGGTAATTTTGTTTGAACCGGAGTTGCGCTAATTCGCTCACCTTCCCACGGTTTGGCTTTCAGGTCTTCTTCTATCTCGCGGAAGTGTTCCATGTAGGTTTGCGGGATATTCTTCGATGTCATTGAGTTGAATATCACCATTCGTGGAGCTCCGTCAAACAAGTAGCTGAGCTCTTTGGTTTGATGTGCCGTTAACTCAACAAGTTTATCGACCGTATCTTCTGATCCCATTCCACGAGGGCCTCTTCCGCCTCCACCTCCGCCAAGTCGGAAGGTAAGTTTTACCAAACCATCAATATCCGAAAAGTTGGTAACCTTTAAAGAGATCATAGTCTTCATGGCATCTCCCGATTTTACTTTTACTCCATTTATCGGAGAAACCAGGTATCCGGGAAGTGCTTTTGCTTTAAACCAATTGTGCATCATTGGTTCCAGCTCAATGCCAAATTTGTCTTGTATTGCTTTATCAAATTCTTCGAAAGATATGTTCTGATACTTATATTTTTCAAGTAATGAACGCAGAAAATCTTCAAAATCTTCTTCTCCCGCCTCCAGTTTAATGGTGGAGAACAGCACATCTCCTTTTAATTTGATCACCTCGTTTACAACCTCACTCTGATCGGGATCGGCAAGTATTTCTTCGAATGAATAATCCTGTAAAGCAATATTTGCAAGTATTTCCGGACTTTCGCCATTCATGTTACTCATAAAAAGCGATCGCATATCGGTTGTCTGACTTTTAAGATAAGCCTCAAAAACCCGGTTGGTAATCGGCCATTTATCTGATTGAATGTTGTTTTGAAAGTTGTAGAGCCATGGGAAAATAAAATATGGATTCTGTTTTTGCTCCATACTCATTTGCCCACGTGAAAACTGCCTGTCGGTTTGATTCTCCTCCGTAAACTTATTCATAAATTCTCCGATCACCCTCAATTCTTTATCCTGGTCTGTCATATCAGCACGTCCGCCACGTCCGCCCCATCGGCCCATTCTTTCTTTTTGCTGAGCAAAGTCGGCTTCACGAAACATATAACCTTTCTCCTGAATTAAAACCTGACCCGGCTGAATAACTTCCTGCACCGAGGTCCACATGCGTTCGTAGGTTTTAAATTGTGCCGGAACTTCAACCAATGCTAAACGATCGGAATTGTATTCCAGATTATAACCACGTTTAAAGTCTTCAAAACGTTCAGCAATAATAGCAGCCAACGTGTCTTTCGACTCTGGAAAAACATCGTTGAAATAATCGTGTCCATCAATGAGCCATACTCCAAACTGAAAATCATTGTGCTCTAAGCTTTTATACTCATACTTACCAATTGCCAACGAAAGCTGGGTTAGTGGTGTTTTGGGTACGAAACGGAATTTGCCAGCCGAAACTTCAGTCATTTCACCTTCCGAAACCGGCTGCAATCCTTCTGCAGTATTAACGGTTAAAGTATAGTCAACAAATTCGGGTTTATACCAACTCACATCATCTGAACTGTATGTGACACCAATTTTAGGATACCAGTTAGCTTCGCGGGTAAGCAGCACATATTCAGGAGTTACAAAAGCATAACGCTTGTCAACATTCAGTACAAACTGTCCGTATTTCTCCTGTCTTGTTTCTTCGTCAATATCGAGGTAACAATATCCCTCGTCGATGGTTCCTTTATATGAAAATTCTACTTTTATACTGTCACCGGCTTGCAGGTTAATCTGGTCGGAAATAATAACCAAATGATTTTTGCGTACAAACGGAGATGTTTTTCCATTTACTTTCAAATCGTTAATTTCCAAACCGGCATTCAAGCTAAAAATTAGTTTATTTAGTGGCTGCTGCGAACCATTTTTAAGCATCATAGTAGACAAAACACTTATTGATTCACCATTATGATCGAGTACAATATCATGTGAAAGTACATCTGCCAAAGGTTCCTTGACATACTGATTGTTCAAATCAATAATCTCTGCCCGCAAAGCTTCGGTCTTTTTAAAGCTGTTTATATGATTAAATGCCAAATACCCTGCACCGCCAATAAAGATGAGACTAAATACCAGCGAAAAATAGGTCATTGGAATTGACTGTGGTAAACGCTTCAGTAAGAATATAGTGAGGAAAATAAATCCAACACCCAATCCGAAATAAATTCCACGGTGAGCAAGTATAACCCCAATGTTACCAAATCCAACAATATCGGAACTTAACATCGGAATATTGAAGGCCATATAATCGAATATGTAATAGTACTTTGCCTGCAACAGAAATAGGGTAATTCCAATATAACCAAGCACCAAAACAAAAGTAATGGCCTGGTTACGGATAACACTCATCAAAAGGAATGACAAGCCCATAATAAAAATAAGTGTTGGAATACTTATTAATACTAAATATGCAGCATACGATATCCAGTCGATGGAGGTATTTTTGGCAAGCGAATTAAAAACCAGTGCCAGAATTACCACAGCGATGTTAAGTATCATAAACACCTGCATATTTCCCAGTGTTTTGCCGATAACATATTCGCCATTGGTCATCGAGCGCATATAAATTACCTCGGTTGTATCTAACTTTTTGTCACGTTTTAAAAAGTCGGATGCCAGAAAAACAGCAATTACAGCCTGCGCCACATTTAAGATCAGCAGGTTAAAATAAGGGATAGCACTTGGAATTGCCCGAATGGCCCAACCTTCTCCGCCGCCACCTTCTATCACCATTCCGAAATTCATTCCAAATAACACCAGTAAAGAAAGAATACTGAATATTCGGAAAAACCAACTGCGAAAAAGTGTTTTACGTTCGTATTTCGCAATTGAAAATATATTATGAAGTGAGATCATTCCTTAAAGTTTAAGCGTTAGACCATTGATTAAGTTTATTTTCCATAAAATGCACATAGGCATGCTCCAGATTCGGATCGATTTGTTTGGCCTGGTATCCGTTTAGTTCATTCGCAACTACCTGCACTTCCCAACCTCCCTCGATAGGGATTGTAGAAATAACTGGGTATTTCTCGTTGATTTCCATGTATTCTCTTTCTGTGGCTTCAATTAACCAAACATGTCCTTCTGCTTCTTTTACCAGCTGCTCGGGAGATCCCGAAAAAGCCAGTTTCCCTCTGTTAAGCAAAGCCATATTATCGCAAGTACTCGAAATATCACCAACAATGTGGGTCGATAAGATTATGATAACGTCGCGGGTACTAATGGTCGACAGCAGGTTCCTGAAACGAATCCTTTCTTCAGGGTCGAGACCTGTAGTTGGCTCATCAACAATAATTACCTGCGGATCGTTTATGAGTGCCTGTGCAATACCAAGTCGGCGCTTCATACCTCCTGATAGTTTATTGGCATTACGGTCGCGGGCTTCAAACAAACCAACCTCTTCCAACATCCGGTCGACTGCCGTACGCCGTTGAGCCCCATTTTTCATACCGGCTAATCTGGCTGTATAATCCAGGAACTCATAGGTTTTTAACTTAGAGAAGAAACTGAAATCCTGTGGTAAATACCCCAACATTGAACGTATTTGCCTCCGGTTTTTCGACAATTCAAGATCATTAAAGTAAACCTTTCCACTCGATGGTTTCATTAAGGTAACCAACATCCGCATCAGAGTGGACTTACCCGCTCCGTTAGGACCTAAAAGACCAAACATCCCGTTTGGAATTTCCAGGTTCAGGTTATTCACAGCATAACTGCCCCCTTTATAGATCTTATTTAGATTTTCGATTTTTATATGCACAGCACAAAACTTTTTTAATAAAGACAATGACTTGGACTAGCGAAGTATTGATTCGTTTAATTTAGTTAGTCACTTTTAATACATAAAATTACAAAGAGTATAATTTCCAATAAAAATTATATCATTCTTCTTTTTGAATTTCTTCGTTAACGTTTCCCAGGATATTTAATCTGAGATCCCGATTACAAATACAACAATCGCACAGAAGCCTTGTATTTGACTCAACTACTGCCTGAATGTTACAAAAAAAGGCCTCGTTTTCACAAAGCCTTTTCAAATTATTTTAATCACTAATCTATAGTTCTACCATAAAACTATGATCATCAAAAAAATCGGAGAGTACAATTTCGTACTTTCCTTTTTCCAATCCTGAAAGATCGAGTCGTTTCTGTATAGCTAACTCTTTGCCCAATTTAAGCTGACTGATACATCTTCCATCTTGAAAAACAGAAATATGCACCTGCTTTTGCGGACAGTTAAAGAGGGATACATTTAGCTTATTTCCACACAATTTAAAATAGGGTTCAAAAAGTTGCTGTGAAGGACCGACAGAAATATTTTCGTCGCTTACTTCAAGCGATCTGACAATACTCATGTTTCCATAGTTAACGCAAACAGTGTATTCTCCTTCATCCATTTGTGAGAAATCAAAAACCTTATTAAACGTGTCCTGGTGTTCGGTAGTGCGCCTAAAATAAACTATTTCATCGTGGCGATTGGTTAAACTGATTTCAAGAATGTAAGGCCTGTTTGAGCTGTAAGCTACCAAAGCTTTGTCAGATTCAAGTGAGATGACATTAAGTTTGGGAAATTCGGTGGCATATCCTATTGATACAATAAAACATGCCAGGATTGTAAAAATCCTTGCTTTTGTTTTCATGACTGTTTTCTTTAATTGTTTTTAAATGACTTATTAAAAATACCATAAACAAAAGCGTAAAAGATATTTTTTCGGTCAACAACGTTTACAAACAGACACAAGGCACAAAAAAAGCGTCGAAGGACATTTACATCAAAACAATAATCTTTCGCGCTGTTTAAAAACAAAAAAGGCTGTCAATCTTCTGATTAACAGCCTTCCAATAAACCAATAACATTTTCTAAACTATTTTTCTAGACTAAAAGTAAATTCATTATCGTAAGAGCTCAAAATAACATCGTACTTACCAGTTGAAAGACGAGATAAATCGTAACCGGTTGAAAGATTGAAATCATTACCCAATTTTGTTTGGTAAACTAAACCTTTGTTATCGTAGATGCTCAAATTATAAGCTTGTCCGTCGAAATTCAGGTACGACATTTTCAGCAAATTATCATTGAAAGCAAAGTAAGGATCGAAACGAACTTTAGATTCGCCAACAATAATTTCTTTTGAACCTACCTGAAAATTCTTTGTCAAACGTGTGTCGTTAATTTTCAATTCCATTGCATAATCACCATTTTCAAGATTAGCAAAATCGAAAACTTTCTGATAGCTGCTTAAAGGCTTAGCACTTTGTTTGTAATAAACCAAGTCGCCATTGTCAGCATAAATACTTAACTCGAACATAGCTTCTTTTTCGTTATTAATAGAAACCACAGCTCTGTCGGCTGTTAAAGGCACTACGTTCATTTTCGGTTTCTCTACAGCAGTTGCGATTGCTACAATTGCTACTGCCAACACTGTTAATAAAGTTCTAATTGTTTTCATAACCATTTTTTTTAATGTCTAATTGAATGACAGTACAAACATACATGTTTTACAACATATATGCTGCACAACATATATTAATATTCGATTAATTAAATATAAAATTAACATTTCCCAAGTTAAAAGGATGCTAACAAAAATACAATATGCTCATTTTTAGCAATTTACAAATACTTATCGTCAATATTACAATTACATTACTCTAAAAAAAGACAAATAACACTTCTTAAAAATTTTTACATTCGCACAAACTTATTTAAATGACTATTAGAATTTTACAATTGCTCGACGGCGCAAAAATGGCAACAGGACTTACTGTTATAATAGATGTGTTCAGGGCTTTCTCAACAGCATGCTTCGCCATAGATAAAGGAATCGATAAAATATATCCGGTTGGAAATATCGATTTGGCATATTCTTTAAAGAAACAAAATCCCGGCTCTCTTTTGGTAGGAGAAAGGAACGAACAAAAACCCCACGGATTTGATTTCGGCAATTCTCCAAGCCAGCTTATCAACGCCTGTATCTCTGCAAAAGAAATGATTCATACAACAAGTTCGGGTACACAAGGCATTGCCAATGCACTTCATGCCGAAGAGATAATTACAGGCAGTTTTGTAAATGCCTCGGCTATTTGCCGATATATTAAAAAGAAAAATCCCCGGGAAGTTTCACTGGTTTGTATGGGTTACGCCTGCCAGTATCCAACACAAGAGGATACGGTTTGTGCTGAATTCATAAAAAATGAACTGGAAGGTAAACCAAACGATTTCAACAAAATGGTAGATATCATAAAGTCAGGTGACGGAGCTCGCTTTTTTGATCCTGATAAACAAAACTGGTCGCCACAACAGGATTTTGAACTTTGTTTACAATTGAATCGATTTGATTTTATTTTGAAAGTTGAAAAAGAAGGTCAATTAAATTTCCTGAAAAGAATCAACATTTAATACATATTACAACTTAACAATAACAAGAATCTTTAATTTTGAAATCGAACAGGATTGAAATTAAAAGACCAAAACAGAATTCAACCGGTATACATTAATATATATACAGCACTAAATGAAAAAATACAATTTCGACGAAATAATTGAAAGAAAGGGCACCAATTCTATAAAATATGATGCTTTGAAAATGTTTTTCAAATCAGACGATGTTCTACCCCTTTGGGTGGCAGATATGGATTTTAAAACGCCTGATTTTATAATTGATGCCATAAAAGAACGCACCGAACACGAAATATTCGGATACACTTTTCGCCCCGATTCATATTACGACGCTGTTATCGGCTGGATGAAACGACGCCATAACTGGGAAATAAAAAAAGAATGGATTTCATTTAGTCCCGGAGTTGTTGCCGGACTCACAATTGCAGTTGAAACATTTTCGAAACCCGGTCAGGGCGTTATTGTTCAGCCTCCTGTATATTTCCCGTTTTTCGACTGTGTAAAAGGCACAAAACGGAAAATGATTGAAAACCCACTTAAAATTGAAAACGGAAGATATACATTCGACCTTGATGATCTGAAATCGAAAATAGACAGCAATACAAAGTTCCTGCTATTAAGCAATCCCCAAAATCCGGGAGGAATGGTTTGGTCGAAAGAGGAATTAACCAACCTCACCAACATTTGTCTTGAAAACGACATTATGATTATTTCAGACGAAATTCATTCAGACCTGATATTCAACGGACATCAGCATATTCCGCTGGCAAGCATTTCCGACGAAGTTGCACAAAACTGTATGGTAAGCATGGCTCCCAGCAAAACCTTTAATGTGGCCGGACTATCATCGTCGCTGGTAATAATTCCGAACAAAGTAAAAATGGCCAGGTACGAAAAAACCATTGGAGTGGGACACTACGGAATGGGAAACATTTTTGGCTCTATTGCGCTGGAAGCTGCATATTCGCAAGGCGATGAATGGCTGGAACAGATGCTGGATTATTTATGGGATAATTATTTGCTGCTCGAAGAATTTATAAACACGAAGCTGCCACGGATAAAAATAATGAAACCGGAAGCGACCTACCTGGTATGGCTCGATTTCTCGGATTATGGAATGAACAATGAAGATCTGAGTAAATTTACAGTTGAAAAAGCCAAAGTTGCCTTAAATGACGGAGGACGTTTCGGCACAGGAGGTGAAGGTTGGCTAAGGATAAACATTGGTTGTCCACGACAAATTTTACAGGAAGCGCTTGAACGCCTTGAAAAAGCGTTTGGGTAGTTCTATTAAAATAATTCAGCTAACTTGATTAAAGACTGGACAAATTTTAATACAATATATTAATAATAGCACCTGTTTAATCAGGAAACAAATAATTCATAAATCGTCTTTAATCAAAAAATTACCACATCGTTTTCGCTGTTAATAAAAAATTTATACTTTTGCATCCACTTTTTTCGAATCGTGAGCTGGAAAAGCAAATATAACATTGAATTTAAAGGCCTTAAAGAGGGCCTGCACGATTACGAATTTAAAGTTGATAGTACGTTCTTTGAACACTTTAAAGAAGGCCTAGTTGAAGAAGGCGAAGTTACAGCAAAAGTACAGTTAGAAAAACGCAGTGCTTTTTTAAAACTTAAGGTTGACATTTCCGGCTGGTTACAGTTGATTTGCGACCGCTGCCTTGAAAATTACGAGCAGGATGTTGAACTTGAAACCGAGTTATTTGTAAAGTTTGGTGAAGAACAAGAGTTCGACGAAGGCGATAATGTTATTTGGGTTTTACCCGAAGAACATGCCATTAACCTGGCCCAGGTAATATACGAATATATCGTTCTTAGTATTCCTTTGCGACATGTTCATCCTAACGAAGAAGGAGAAAACAGCTGCAATAAGGAAATGCTGGAAAAAATTAACAAATACACGCACAACGAAGACGAAATAAGTAAAGATGACGAAGACATTGATCCTCGTTGGGCGGCTTTAAAAAATTTAAAAAATAATAACTAAAAACATATTAAAATGGCACATCCAAAGCATAAAACATCGAAAGCGAGAAGGGACAAAAGACGTACCCACTACAAGGCTACTGCCCCTACTCTGGCAACTTGTTCAAACTGCGGAACTACTGTAAAATACCACACAGTTTGTCCTGAATGTGGTTACTACAGAGGAAAACAGGTAATTGAAAAAGAAATTGCAGTTTAAGCTAATTGCTTGAAGCAAATAGAATCCTGAGAAATCAGGATTAATAATTAAATTCCATCTTTGTTATTTACTTAATAACAGGGATGGAATTTTTATTTTAAGTGATCCGAACCCTAAACCTTGCAGTGCATAATTTTTGGTTCAATTCTTATCCCGAACAAAAAAGCTAAAAAAACAAATTTTCGACTATTGGCTTTGATTGTTCAACGTCAAGAAGAATATTTATTAACTACACAGCACAACCTCATTCCAATTCTTTGTTTATCGCTATTATTCACTCTATATTCGACCACAGTTTTTTTACATCTTATTTATTACAAAGCTTAAAGTATTTCGAAAATTATTTGAACAATGGCTAACATTAGGGCAGCAATTACAGGTATTGGGGCTTATCTTCCTGATTACCGGTTAACGAACGACGAACTCAGCACTATGGTCGATACCTCCGACGAGTGGATTATGCAAAGGATTGGAATAAAAGAACGTCGTATTTTAAAAGAAGAAGGGAAGGCAACCAGCGATATGGGAGCCTGGGCAGTGGAAGATTTATTGAAAAAGACCGGTACAGAGCCCGAAGAGATAGACATGTTGATTTGTGCGACCATAACTCCCGACATGAGTTTGCCAGCTACCGCAAATATTATTGCCCATAAAACAAACATTCATAATGCATGGAGTTTCGATTTAAATGCTGCCTGTTCCGGATTCATTTTTTCGCTCGCCACTGCAACTCAATTTATCGAATCGGGGCGTTACAAGAAGGTTATAATTGTTGCTGCCGAAAAAATGTCATCAATAATTAATTATAAAGACCGCACAACCTGCCCACTTTTTGGCGATGCAGCATCTGCAGTTCTTGTTGAACCTACTATCGAGGAGGTTGGCGTGTTCGATTATATCAACCGTGTTGACGGACTTGGCAGACACCACCTCCACATAAAAGCAGGGGGGTCTCTGAAACCGGCAAGCATCGAAACAGTTCAAAACGATGAACATTATTTATACCAGGAAGGACAGGCTGTTTTTAAAGCAGCTGTTTCAAGCATGGCTGACGTTGCCGTAGAAATAATGGAAAGAAATAACATTACCTCAGACGATATTGCATGGCTTGTACCTCATCAGGCGAATATGCGTATTATTGATGCCACTGCAAAACGCATGGGAATCAACAAAGACCAGGTAATGATTAATATCCAAAAATACGGAAATACCACTGCCGCAACCATACCACTTTGCCTGTGGGATTACGAAAAACAATTAAAAAAAGGCGACAATATTGTACTGGCTGCATTTGGTGCCGGATTTACATGGGGAAGTACTTACCTAAAATGGGCCTACGATCCATCTTAATTCTCCCTGTTCTACTCATTTTTTTTGACTCCTTTATTGTATCGTTTCACAATTTTATACTTTGCTGAAATGATATCTGGCTTTCTTTTTCTTTTAAGAAGAAAAAATTGTATTTTCAAAGCCCTTTAAATAAACTGCAAAAAAAGCAGTTTTAAAATAGTGATTACCAGAAGTAAAGTAAAAAATGGCAAAACAAGTTTACAGCGATGTGACCAATGCATCGATTAACATGATTAGCGAAGGAACAGTTATAAAAGGCGATATTTTAGCCAAAGGAAATACCCGGATCGATGGAGAACTGGTTGGGAATATTACCGCAGAAGAAAAGCTGGTTATAGGCCCAAAAGGTAAAATCGAAGGCGAAATCCGCTGTTCCAACATCGAAGTTTCCGGATTAGTTAAAGGAAAAGTAACTGCCAAAGAGATATTAATTTTAAAAGCCTCATCGAAAATTGAGGGCGATATCGTTACCGGAAAATTATCGGTAGAACCGGGCGCTGTATTTACCGGAACCTGTACCATGGCAGTTACCAAAACTGTAGATGAACCAGCTAAAACAAAATAATAAAAACAAGCTAAATAATTTCATCCGTTATTCCAGCCTCGGTTTCGAGATGATGGCTATTATAGGTGGTTTTACCTTTTTGGGCTACAAAGCAGATCTATGGATGGGCAACAAATTTAAAGGCTTTACTTTTGGATTAATGGTTTTTAGTGTAGTGGTTGCCATCATTTACGGAACCCGGAGTTTATTAAAAAAGCCTGAAGAGAAGAATCAAAAACCGGGCAAAAAATAAAGTATTCAGTTACAGTTTAAAACAAAACAATATTTAAATCAGGAATTCGCAAAACCTTCGAGACCAGAATTTCAGTCTCCGGTCATCCGTCTTCCGTCCATTAAAAAATGAAATCATTCATTGTAAAACTCACCGGAATAACTCTTGCCATGGCGTTAATTGGATGGCTGGTATTCTCGCTGGCATTGCCCGAATATTATTTACCTGTGTTGCCATTTTTATTGCTGTTTTTTTATCTAACTACCATTGGAGTTCATGCCTATCAAATGAACCTGGCAAAAAAAGACATGGGCAAATTCACCCGCAGCAACATGCTGGTTACCTTTTTTAAACTAATTTTATATTCTGTGGTAGCTGTTATATATATTGCACTCGATAAAGAAAATGCCATACCGTTTGTGATTTGTTTAATGTTGCTTTACCTGGTTTTTACCTTTGCTGAAGTGAGCGAAATAACGCGGATTTCGAAGTCATCGCAAAAGTAAAAAAACAAAACCTGGAAAAATTCATCTATATCTCTCCTCCAAAAACAGGTTTTTAAACATTGTTAATTCTCGGCCGAAAATCCTCAAATTTCATCCGTGGTTCAAAAATTCTTCTAAATTTGTGGACGTTAGAATAAAGTATTTGCTTTATTCAAGCAATACAGAAACAGTTCTTATTCTAAGTTATTTGATTCTTTCGGGATTCAGATTTTAAAACAAAAAACAAACAATCATGCTTAAGCTTAGTAAAGCCACTGTCATATTATCTGCCCTCTTACTTTTTAGTTTTGGTACGCTTAAAGCTCAACACGGACATGAAGAAGAAACAGCGCATGGAACGGAAAATCATTCTGCCGAAGCCGGACATGAGGAAGAAGGATTTAATGCCGGCGAATACGTATTAGAGCATGTTTCCGATGCCTACGACTGGCACATTGTTTCGTGGGGCGATCACCATATTAGCATCCCGCTTCCGGTAATTCTTTACAGCAAACAACCCGAACTGCATGAGGGCAAAAACTTTCATGTTTTTATGTCGACGAAATTCCACCACGGCCACGCCGAATACAAAGGATTTCGTATTTCTGAAAGTGAAGAATTCGAGGGAAAGATTGTGGAACTCGATGCCCATGGTCACGAATTGGGGAAACCCATCGATATTTCTATAACAAAAACCATTGCTGAAGCAATCATTTCGGTCATCTTCTTAATTATTATTTTGCTTTCGGTAGCTAAAGCAGCAAAACGAAATACAGGAAAAGCACCAAGCGGTTTACAAAACATGCTGGAACCTATTATCATATTTGTTCGCGATGAAGTGGCAAAGCCTGCCATTGGCGATAAAAAGTATGAAAAATTTATGCCCTTCCTTTTATCGGTATTCTTTTTCATCCTTTTAAACAACTTTATTGGGTTGATACCCATTCCACCATTTGGGGCAAATGTAACCGGTAACATTGCTGTTACTATGGTACTGGCCTTGTTTACCTTTGCAATAACCACCATTAACGGGAACAAACATTACTGGAAAGAAATTTACAACCCAGATGTTCCGTGGTGGCTGAAATTTCCTATCCCTCTAATGCCTATTGTTGAGCTGTCGGGTGTAATTACCAAGCCATTTGTTTTAATGGTGCGACTTTTTGCCAACATGATGGCAGGACACATGATTGTGAGCGTGTTCGTTAGTTTGATCTTTATTTTTGCAAGTATAATGGGACCTGCTGCAGGCTTTGGAATTAGTCCTGTATCCATCGCATTTTCGGTATTTATTGTAATGCTGGATGTTTTGGTTTCATTTATTCAGGCGTATGTTTTTACGCTCTTGTCGGCACTCTATTTTGGAATGGCGACAGCAGAGCATCATTGATATTGAGATTTATTAATTATTAAAATTAAATGCTATGTTATCAGCAATTTTAACTGTATTGCTACAAGCGGCCGCCGGCGCAACAGTCGGTAAAATGGGTGCTGCTTTGGGTGCTGGATTAGCTGCAATTGGTGCAGGTATGGGTATCGGTAAAATCGGTGCCAGTGCTATGGAAGCTATTGCACGTCAGCCTGAGGCAAGCGGTGATATCCGCTCTAACATGATTGTATCTGCAGCTCTTATCGAAGGTGTTGCCTTCTTCGCTGTGATCATCTGTGCACTTGTTATTTTCGTTTAGCAAAAAACATTAGGCAGCCATCCCGGGGATTGCCCGGGATGAAGTTGCCACCAAAAATTTGAATTATGGGTTTAGTAATGCCAAATCCGGGAACGATTTTCTGGATGCTAATAATCTTCGGAATTGTAGTTTTTATCCTTAAGAAATTTGCATGGAAACCGATTCTGGATGCGTTAAAAGAACGCGAAGAATCGATTGCCAGTGCTTTAAACTCGGCAGAAGAAGCTAAAAAAGAAGTTGCTGGTTTAAAAGCCGACAACGAAAAAGTAATTGCTGAAGCTCGCCGTGAAAAGGATGCCATTCTGAAAGAAGCCAAAGAGTTAAAAGATAAAATTGTAGCTGAAGCCAAAGAAAAAGCTGCAGCTGAAGCACAAAAAACCATCGATCAGGCCCGTCAGCAAATCGAAGCCGAAAAAACATCTGCTATCAACGATATTAAAAAGCAGGTGGCAGAACTTTCGGTGAGCATTGCTGAAAAAGTGATCAAAAAAGAACTCAGCAACAAAGGCGAACAGGAAAAAATGGTAGATGGTTTAATCGATGATATCAAGCTGAATTAAGGTATGGATCAAAGTGCAATTACAGTACGATACGCCAAAGCTTTCTTCGCAGCAGCAAAAGAAAAAAATCTACTCGGCCAGCTCAAAAACGATATTCAGTTAGTGGCTGAAGTATGCAATACTTCGAGTGATTTTATTCTTCTACTGGAAAGCCCGATCGTAAAAACGTCAAAAAAATCGGCTTTAATGAAGAGCATTTTCGAAGGGAAGGTTGAAGAACTAACACTCAACTTTTTACTTCTGATCGCACAAAACAAACGCGAAATGCATATTCCTGGCATTTGCCGAAATTTTCTGAGCCTCACCAGGGAAGACCAGAATATTAAATCGGCAGTACTTACCACCGCTTCGGAAATAAATGCAGCGACTCTGACAAAAATTAAAGATTTACTGGGCAAAGAGTTAAATGCCACCATCGAACTCATGGCACAGGTAAATCCCGATATACTGGGAGGAATGGTTTTGCGCCTCGACGACAAACAGTATGATGCCAGCGTGGCAACACAACTGAAAAAGGTAAAACAAACCTTATTGGAAACTGAAATATAAACGAAAGCAATAAGCGAAATAAATAATAGAACATGGCTAATATAAAACCTGCTGAAGTATCGGAAATTCTGAAGCAACAATTAGAAGGATTTAAATCGGTAGCCGAACTGGAAGAAGTGGGCACCGTATTACAAGTTGGCGACGGTATTGCCCGTATTTACGGACTTTCGAACGTTGAATCGAACGAAATGATCGAATTTGATAGTGGTATTAAAGGAATTGTTCTCAACCTGGAAGAAGACAATGTTGGAGCAGTACTTTTAGGACCTTCGGAAGCGATCAAAGAGGGCGACACCGTAAAACGCCTGCGTCGTATTGCATCGATAAATGTTGGTGAAGGCGTACTTGGGCGTGTGATAAATACCATTGGTGAAGCTATTGATGGCAAAGGTGCCATTGGCGGCGAACTTTTCGAAATGCCTTTGGAACGTAAAGCGCCGGGTGTAATTTTCCGTCAACCGGTAAAAGAACCACTTCAAACAGGTTTGAAGGCTGTTGATGCCATGATTCCTATCGGCCGTGGACAGCGTGAGTTAATTATTGGTGACCGCCAGACAGGAAAAACGGCTGTTGCCATCGATACTATTATTAACCAACGCGAATTCTACGAACAGGGAAATCCGGTTTATTGTATTTATGTAGCTGTTGGGCAGAAAGGTTCTACCGTAGCCAACATTGCTGCAACGCTTGAAAAAGCAGGTGCCATGGATTACAGCGTAATTGTTTCGGCAACAGCATCAGATCCTGCTGCATTGCAGTTTTATGCACCGTATGCAGGCGCAGCCATTGGAGAATATTTCCGCGACACCGGTCGCCACGCCCTGATTATTTACGACGATTTATCGAAACAAGCCGTTTCGTACCGTGAAGTTTCGCTGCTACTTCGTCGTCCACCGGGCCGTGAAGCATATCCGGGTGATGTGTTCTATCTGCACTCACGCTTACTGGAACGTGCTGCAAAAATTATCGAATCGGATGAGATTGCGAAAGATATGAACGACCTTCCTGAATGTTTGAAAGATAAAGTAAAAGGTGGTGGTTCGTTAACTGCATTGCCAATTATTGAAACTCAGGCCGGTGACGTTTCGGCATATATTCCAACCAACGTAATTTCAATTACCGACGGTCAGATCTTCCTTGAATCGAACCTGTTTAACGCGGGTATCCGCCCTGCTATTAACGTGGGTATTTCGGTTTCGCGTGTGGGTGGTAGCGCCCAAATCAAGTCGATGAAAAAAATATCGGGTACCTTAAAACTTGACCAGGCACAGTTCCGCGAACTGGAAGCTTTTGCCAAGTTTGGTTCCGATCTCGACGCAGCAACAATGCGCGTTCTGGATAAAGGACGTAAAAACGTTGAGATTCTGAAACAGGGCCAGTATTCTCCGGTAAAAGTGGAACACCAGGCAGCAATTATTTATTGCGGAACAAAAGAATTACTTCGTGCCGTTCCAATCGATAAGGTAAAAGAATTTGAAGCCGACTTCCTGGAAGCAATGGAAATGTCGCATCGTCCGGTTCTGGACGAAATAAAAGCCGGAAAACTCACTGATGAAATTGAAGAAACCATCAGAAAAGTAGCTGCTGAAACAGCAGAAAAATACAAGAATTAAGGACTGAAAGTATAGATTGAGGGAGTGAAGGACTGAATTCAATCCTTCACCGATTCAATCCTTCAAAGATTAAAACATGGCTGGATTAAAAGAAATACGTACACGAATAGCATCGGTAAAAACCACGAGGCAAGTTACCAGTGCCATGAAAATGGTTTCGGCTGCCAAGTTAAAAAAGGCGCAGGATGCCATTATGCAAATCAGGCCTTATGCCGACAAGTTGCACCAAATTCTGACCTCATTAAGTGCCAGCCTCGAAAACGTGGAAGATTCGGTGTACACACAAACACGCGAACCGGAAACGGTACTCATTATTTTGGTTTCGTCAAACCGGGGTTTATGTGGCGGTTTTAATACCAACATTACCAAAAAAGCAGTTGAGTTGGCAAATACCATATACAACCAGCAATTAAAACTGGGTAAACTCGATTTTATGTGTATCGGAAAACAAGGTGAACGTCAGCTAAAACACCGTGGGTACAAGGTTGTTGCCAATGAAAATAGCGTGTACGACGACCTTACTTTCGATAAAGTTTCAGCTATTGCAGAAGATGCCATGAAAGCTTTTGCCGACAAGCATTACGACCGGATCGAACTGGTTTATAACCAATTTAGAAATGCAGCAGTTCAGATTCAAGCTACTGAACAATTTCTGCCTGTTAAAATGGAAGAAGGTGCTGAAGAAACCAACTTTGATTTTATTTACGAACCATCGAAAGAGCACATCATCGAAGAACTGATTCCACGTTCGCTGAAGATTCAGTTTTACAAAGCCCTGCTCGATTCGAATGCGGCGGAACACGGTGCCCGAATGACAGCCATGCACCAGGCAACTGACAATGCCACAGATTTAATTGGTTCGCTTACCCTGGAATACAACAAAGCCCGCCAGGCTTCTATTACCGGAGAAATTCTGGAGATTGTAAGCGGTGCCGAGGCATTAAACGGATAAACAACTTTTATATAAAACAAAAGCCGGAACTCGTTTTTAGTTCCGGCTTTTTATTTTGTGTTAGATTTTAAACTATCCTATCTTTTCCAAGGCAGCGTTAATTCTTGCCAAAGATTCATCTTTACCCAACAGTTCGCAGATAACGAATAAATCCGGTCCCATATTTCCACCAACAAGGCTTAAACGAAGTGGATTCATTACCACTCCAAAGCCCCATCCTTTTTCATTCATAAAACCTGAAAAAGCTTCCTTTATAGAATCGGCCTTCCATTCCTGAACCGTTTCGAACATCGCAACAATTTCTTGCAGCATCCCGGGTGTATCTTCTTTCCAGCGCTTTTTAACTGTTTTTTCATCGTATTCGGTTGGCGCTACAAAAAAGTAAGAGCTTTGTTCCCACAAATCAGAAACAAACTCACAGCGTTCTTTAATCTCAGCAACAACTGCATTTATTTTTTTATCAGAAGCGTCAACGCCTTTTTCGGTTAAAACGGGTTTGAACAATTCCGAAAGTTCTTCCACCGATTTCTGCTGGAAATAATGTTTGTTGAACCACTTGGCTTTTTCAGGATCAAAACGCGAACCCGATTTTACTACACGTTCAAGACCGAAAATTCCTCCCAACTCTTCCAACGAAAAGAATTCCTGCTCCGTTCCCGGGTTCCATCCCAGCAATGCAAGCAAATTGATAAACGCCTCAGGGAAATAACCATCCTCGCGGTAACCGCGTGAAACATCGCCTGTTTTCGGATCAATCCATTTTAACGGAAATACCGGGAAACCCAATTTATCGCCGTCGCGCTTGCTCAGTTTTCCCTTGCCAACCGGTTTTAAAATCAGTGGCAGATGCGCAAAACGTGGTCTGGTATCTTCCCATCCTAAAGCTTTATACAATAAAACGTGCAACGGCATCGAAGGCAACCACTCTTCGCCACGAATAACGTGTGTTATTTCCATCAAATGATCGTCAACCACATTGGCAAGGTGGTAAGTTGGCATTCCGTCGGATTTAAACAGCACCTTATCGTCGAGACTTTTTGTGGTATTAAAGGTAACACTACCGCGAATCAAATCCTCTTCGGTAACGTCGGTATCTTCGGGCATTTTAAAACGAACAACATAAGCTTCGCCCGCAGCAATTTTTTGCTGAACTTCTTCTTCCGATAAATTCAGTGAGTTATTCAGATTATCGCGTGTACCAATTCCGTATGAAAAAGTTTCCTTATTCGCTTCAGCCTCATTCCGGAGTTTTTCAATTTCTTCCGGAGTATCGAAAGCATAATACGCCCAACCACTTTCCACCAACTGATCGGCATATTTTTTATATAATTCCTTCCTTTCACTTTGACGGTACGGTCCAAAATTGCCGCCAATTCCGGGGCCTTCAACAGGTGTTAATCCACACCAGTTCAAACTTTCAATAATGTATTCTTCTGCTCCCGGCACAAAACGGTTTTGATCAGTATCTTCAATCCTGAGTATAAAATCGCCACCGTGTTTTTTTGCAAAAAGGTAGTTAAACAAAGCAGTTCTAACACCTCCCATGTGCAATGGCCCGGTTGGGCTCGGGGCAAATCGTACACGTACTTTCTTGTCGCTCATTCTGTCGTTTTATTTATTCGCAACAAAGATAGAAAATTAGTTTGCAGTCGAAGTCGCAGCTTCATATTTCTATATTAATAGGCAATAGGCAAAATTGCAATAGGCCAGTAAGAGGTTCAACAGGCAATTAACACACATGCATTTATTTCGCAGATAAATCTCCGCCAGTTGCTGTTTTCCTGTTGCGTTTAATTATTTTCCGTTCTTCTAGGCACATATTTTTCAGGATTTTCAACCATGTGATTCAGTAAGCGGCCAACTTCTTCTGATTTCTCAATAAGGGATGAATAAGTTTCTTTTGTTATATAATTACATTCCATTGCAAAATCAAGAGATACTTGTGTCTCTGTGTTTTCCATATCAGAGTCGCTCATTTTACTTGAGAAATGTTTTGGATACTGTCTTTTCCTGTAACCTTCTCCAATTGCGCGACACACCGCACGAGAAGATCTTCTGATTTGATCTGTTAATTCATATTTTTCTTCTTTTGGAAATACTTTTGTTATTTCAAAAATCTCCATTGCAAGAGCAAATGATTTTTTATAGACTGTTAATCCACGGAATCCTTTATCAATTGTGTTTTTCATGAGATATTATTTTGATTATCAATTTAATAAAATGATTTCTTGTTTTTATAAAACTCACAGAGGATATTTTCTGGAATGTAAAAAATTAGTTATTAGTGTATGTTTTTTGTAAGAAAATTTGCTAACTACATTTTACCAACTGCCTATTTCTTAAAAAGTTTTGATTATTGAGTTTTTGCCTATTGCGTACTACAATTTTGCCAACTGCCAAATGAAAAATGCCTTTTATCAATGTATAATTATAACTGATTTCGTTATTTTGTATGAAGTATACAACTTTGCCTACTGCAATTTTGCCAACTGCCTATTTATAATAATTGAACAGATAATATCTAAAACGAAACAAACATGTACGGAAAAATCAAACAAGACCTTCAGAATACTCTGGAAGAATTAAAAGAACAGGGATTATACAAAAACGAACGGATTATAACTTCATCGCAGAGTTCCGGTATTTCAGTATCTACAGGAGAATCGGTGTTAAACTTTTGTGCCAACAATTACCTGGGGTTGGCCAATAACCCGGAAGTAGTAAAAGCCGCACAAGATATTATGAACGACTGGGGATTCGGACTTTCTTCGGTCCGTTTTATCTGCGGCACACAACAAATTCATAAAGAACTGGAAGAAAAAGTGTCGGAGTTTCTGGGAACAGAAGATACCATTTTATATTGTGCCTGTTTCGATGCTAACGGTGGGGTTTTTGAGCCGCTTCTGGGTGCTGATTCGGCCATCATTTCTGACGAGTTGAACCACGCTTCCATCATCGACGGAGTGCGTTTGTGCAAAGCACAGCGCTTCCGTTACAAACACTCCAACATGGAAGAACTGGAGCAGTGTCTGAAAGATGCATACGAAGCCACTTATCGCCTGATTGTAACCGACGGTGTATTTTCGATGGATGGCGATATTGCGAATCTACCAGGGATTGTGGAGCTGGCAAAAAAATACGATGCCATGGTTATGGTTGACGATTCGCATGCCACAGGCTACATTGGCAAAACCGGACGCGGGACTGCAGAACATTACGGACTTCTGGGTGAAATTGATATTATAACCACCACCTTTGGAAAAGCGATGGGTGGCGGAAACGGAGGTTGTACCTCTGGCAGAAAAGAGATTATTGATATGTTGCGCCAGCGCTCGCGCCCTTATTTATTTTCGAATACACTGGCACCTGCAACAGTTGGAGCAACATTAAAAGTGATTGAAATACTTTCGGGAGGGGCTGATCTTCCGGCTAAAACCATGGCCAATGCCAAACATTTCCGCACAAGGATGGAAGCTGCCGGTTTCGACTTGGTAAAAGGCGATACGGCTATTGTTCCGGTTATGATTTACGACGAACCACTGGCTATTAAATTTGCTGACGAACTGCTAAAAGAAGGCGTCTATGTTATTGGATTCTGTTTCCCGGTAGTACCTCGTGGAAAAGCCAGAATCCGGGTTCAGCTTTCAGCTGCACACACCACCGAACAAATAGACAAAGCGGTTGACGCTTTTATTAAGATTGGTAAAGAATTAGGGATAATCTAATACTCTGCGATGTAGAGATGTAAGGTAATGCATCCATGCATTAAAAAAATTTAAGGATGTCACCTGTTATCGCTTTAAACGACACAGGCGACATCCTTTTCTATTTAATTCCCCGAATTGATTGCGTAGAAATATCCTGGCCAATTCGTTCGGCCGCCTTTTTAAACTGAGACGCCGTAATCGCTTTCACTGAAACTCCAATGGATGCTCCGGCCTTGTGTGCGCCAAATTCAGCAATCAGATTATACTTGTCTTCCTCTTCGCGCTCTTCCTTAAAGACAGCTTTGAAATTCTCGCTCTTAATTTTTGAAATCCCAAAAAACTTCACCTCAAAATAACCTTCTGTTCCCTGGTAATAGTATGATTTTGTCCGGTTATTGTAGGTTGCTTTGGTCAGGGTTTGGTGTTTTGGTTTTTCTTTCAGGTATTTACCTTCCTGCTGCGGAAAAACTAAAAGCAAGCGGTAACTTCCTTCATCCAGGTGTTTGAACAAAACTTTTCCTTTTTCACCGGTTGCCTGAAAAGCAATTAACTGCTTTCCTTTTTCCAGGTAAACCTCGGTATTTTCAGCCGGTTTCGATGAAAAAACAGAAAAAAGAGTAATAAAAAGCAGCACGAACAGATTCATCCAATCAACTATTTTTATCAAAGTTGAAAGAATTTGTGGTGGAAGAAAAGAGAAATATAAAATGTTTTAAACAGGTGGGTGTCAACAGAAAAATTGGATACAAAAAAATAAAAGGTTCACGTAAAGAGCTCGAAGATTAAAAACGTAGAGTACGCAAAGTATTGTTATATTAACTATTGAACTTTGCGCTTTTGCGTGAATCTTTGTGGTCTTTGCGTGAACTCAAATTGTAGTCAGCCTCAACAAAACTGTTTCTTTACTTTTTGGACGCAATCAAAATCTTAGAATGCATCATCCAAAGTGCGAACAGTTAAAACTTCGTTCAACTTTTCTTCTGAAATATCAGTTTTAAGATTGATGGTTACCTTGTCGCTGGGTAACATATCGAAATAGTTATCGGAGAAGAAACCATCCTCATCTCCAATCTGCAAATAAACGTTTTTAGCCAGCTTGTCGGTCTTCAACGAAATATTATAACCATTTTCTGTCTTTTCAATACCATATTCCAGCGTAGGTTTCGGAATACGTAATTGTTTAAAGGGTAAGAAATAATATTTATTGCTTGAAATCACTTTACCGTTTTCAACCAGATCGGCAGTAAATACCATGTCGTTAATTTCTTTGCGGTATTTGTACCTGAATTCCCATTTATTCACATCGAAATAATCGGCACTTGAATTTGCAGGAATATCAACCAAATGGGCTTCTTCCCAGAATACTTTGCCATCGAAATCAACCAAACGAAGCTGCAACTCGGCATTCATTGGCTCCAAACGATCGTTTACAATTCCTACCTTAAATTTTAATTCATCTTCGTAAGGACTTACCAACACCTGCTCAAATCCTTTTTTTACATAGTATTGAAGCGCCTTCCATTTCTGATAATAATCGGTTGAGCTCCACGAAGCCACCGGCCAGCAATCGTTAATTTGCCAGTATAAACTTCCCATACAGAAAGGCATGGCTCTGCGGTGTCCTTCCAATCCAAACTTAATTCCTTCAGCCTGCAACACATGATTCACATACAAAAACGACTCAAAATTTTTCGGTTTTTTGTATTCTTTCAGCATGTAATACTCAATGGTTCCGTTGCCAATTGATGAGCGCTGGTGCGATTTCATTACCTCCGAAAATATATCATAATCTTCTGGAACAGCATATTTACGCACGGTTGAAATTTCGGGGAACGACTGAAAACCATACTCGCTCATAAAACGCGGAAGATGGGTTGCATAGGTTTCAAAAGGTTCTTTAGCCCACCAAACACCCCAGTAGTGTTCGTCTCCGTTAACAAGGTCGGCAGGAATGCCGGTTCCGGATGACGGGCTGGAAGCCCAGTAGCTCCTCTGTGGGTCGTATTCTTTTACTGTTTCGGGTAGAACCTTGTGAAAAATATCTTCGTATGCTTTCCACATTTTATCGGCATTTTCTTCACTTTTGGCACGCTGAGTGTTTTCCCATCCCCAACCTTTCCAGGCGGCAAGAATTTCATTATTGCCACACCACATGGCAATGCTCGGATGGTTACGAAGACGTTTTACATTGTCGATGGCTTCCTGCTTTACATTGTCAAGAAAAGCATCGTCGCCGGGGAACATGGCACAGGCAAACATAAAGTCTTGCCAAAGCAAAATACCGTTTTCATCGCACAGGTCGTAAAAAACATCTTCTTCATAAACTCCTCCACCCCAGATTCGCAACATATTATTGTTCGAATTTTTAGCTGTTTCAACAACCGTTTTATAGTTTTCCTCAGTAACTCGGGGAAGGAAAATATCATTGGGAATATAATTTGCACCTTTCATAAAAACAGGATGACCGTTTAATTTAAAATAGAAAGATGTTCCATCATCGTCTTTCTCGCGCACCAATTCCAGTGTTCTGATACCAATGTGTGTTTTCTCAGCAGTTGTTCTGTTACCCACATGAAGTTCTCCGGTAATATTGTATAGATGCGCCTCGCCTAAACCATTGGTCCACCATAGCTGTGGATTTAAAATTTCAAAATCAACCGAATATTTTTGCACTCCCTCTTTCAGGTCTACCGAGGCTGTTGCCAATTGCATTCCATCGTTTATTACAGATAATTTTGCTTTATTGTTATCGGCTGCATCAATTTCAAAAACTGCTGTAAAAGTTGCCTTTTCATCACGAACCTCGTGTTGAACAATTTGAAGGTTCTCAATCTTTGCCTCATCCCAGGCATTCAAATACACAGGTCGCAATAATCCGCTGGTTACCAATCGTGGTCCCCAGTCCCAGCCAAAATGATAGCCCGCCTTACGGGTGTAAATACTTACTTGTTTTTCTCCTTCCACCTGACCAATTTTAGCCAAATCGTTATCCGAAACAGGAAGTACGTATCCCTGAGCATCGTATTTTTTTATCCCTTCGTTAATGGGCGATCGAAAAACAATGTGCAATTCATTCTCTCCTTCTTTCAGGAAATCTTTTACATCAACTTTCCATTCACGAAACATGTTGTTAGCCGATAATACGTTTTTTCCGTTCAGCATAACATCGGCGTAAGTATCGAGTCCCTTAAAATCAAGTTCCACGCGATCGCGTTTTAATAAGGTGTCGCCAACAATAAAAGTTGTTTTATATTCCCAGTCGACCTTATCGATCCACTGAACATCATGCTCATTCAAACGATAAAACGGATCTTCAATTTTACCGTTATCCAGCAAATCAGTATGCACTGTTCCCGGAACGGTTGCCGGTAACCAATCGTCATGACCAACCTGATTAAAAGTCCAGTTGGAATTTAATTCTTTTTGTATCATAAGGTTCGGGTCGGTTTCAACGTTACACGCCACTGCAATAAATAGCAATAACAGGGCCTGCAAAGCCGATCGGTGAATTGATATCATAGTCATCCAGTTAATTTTGGTACTCAAATTTGATAAAAACGTAAGGATTTACCTAAAGATTGCCCAAAAATAATCTAATATTGTTTTTTTTACAATTTGATATATCTTTTATACTATCCCCGAACTCCGCACCCAAATTTCTATTTTCATAAAAAGTTCGGAATTTTACATGTAATTGAATTATCGTAACAACCTTCCTTCTTTATTTCGACAATCAACTTTCAAGACAGTTCTTTGCATCTTTCGAATTTAACCCTTGTTTGCAGTTATTACAATCTGTTCTGTTTAATTAATAAATCCTAACATTTATTTACATAATATCTTTTTAGTTTTGACGTTGTAATCCAAATGCAAAAAAATATGTAATCCTTTACAGAAAAATTATCACACAATATGAAATGCCTTTCCCTCTTTTCTCTTTTTACATGCTTTTGTATGTATTCTTTTGCCCAAAAAATAACCATAAGCGGGCACATCTCCGATGCTGCTACCGGCGAAATGCTTATTAATGCAAATATTTATGAGCCAACACTTGAAACCGGAAACATTAGCAATGTATATGGTTTTTATAGTTTAACACTACCTCCGGGCGAAATTACCCTGCAATATTCTTTTGTCGGATATGCCAAACAAGAACTAAAACTCAATGTCCTAAAAGATACTGTTCTAAATATTTCATTGAAACAAAATGGAGAGCTTGACGAGATAACAGTGAGCGCCAACAAATCGAAAGTGGAGCACACTCAAATGAGCATGGTTGAAATTCAATCGGCGCAATTAAAAACATTACCTGTGCTATTGGGCGAACCAGACGTTTTGAAAATTATTCAGTTACTGCCCGGAGTTCAGTCAGGAGCAGAGGGAACCAGTGGAATTTATGTGCGTGGCGGAGGCCCCGATCAAAATCTATTTTTATTAGACGGGGTTCCGGTTTATAATGCCAGCCATCTTTTTGGTTTCTTTTCTGTATTTAATCCTTCTGCGGTAAAAACAGTAAAGCTTTATAAAGGGGGATTTCCGGCACGATTTGGAGGCCGACTTTCTTCTGTTATCGATATAAGAATGAAGGAAGGAAACTTTAAAGAATTTAAGGGAGACTTTTCTATCGGGCTTATCTCTTCCCGCTTTTCTTTTGAAGGCCCTATTGTAAAGGATAAAACGTCGTTTATTGTTTCCGGAAGGCGTACCTACGTAGATCTGTTGGCGAAACCTGTAATTGCCATTGCCAACAAACAAAACGACAGCGAGAGTATTGATGCCGGGTACTATTTCTATGATTTAAATGCAAAAATAAACCACAAATTCTCAGATTGCAGCAGGTTATACCTTTCAACTTATATGGGGAGAGACAAGGCCTACTCCGACGATGACTATTATTACGTAAGCGAACATATCCGTTACGACCAAAAAGATAAAATGGGAATTGGATGGGGTAATATTACATCTGCACTTCGCTGGAACTACGTTTATAATCCCAAACTTTTCAGTAATGCCACATTAACGTACAGTACTTATAACTTCGATGTTAACGAGCAATACAAAAACACAAACACCAAAGACAAAACGTATTATGAAGACTTTTTTCAATATCTGTCCGGCATCCGGGATATGACCGCTCAATTTGATTTCGACTATTATCCTGGAGGTGGACATTCTATCAAATTTGGCGCTTCCAATATCTGGCATAAATTTAAACCGGGAGTAAATCACGACCGAACTCACAATTTGATTACTGCGATTGATACTACATATGGAAACACCGATATTTCGGCCACCGAATTCGCTGCATTTATTGAAGATAATTATAAAATCTCACCCAAACTACAGGCCAATTTAGGACTACATTTTTCATTATTTAATGTTCAAAAAACAACATACACCTCTTTACAACCCCGACTTTCAATAAGGTATCTGGCAGATAAAAATATTTCCTTTAAAGCTTCGTATGCCAAAATGAGCCAGTATGTACATTTATTAAGCTCATCAACCATCAGCCTGCCTACTGATTTATGGCTCCCAACAACGGCGAATGTAAAACCTCAAAATTCGCATCAGTTTGCACTGGGTTCATCTTTAAAACTGGCCAGGGGTTACGATTTAACTGTTGAAGGCTTTTATAAAACCATGGACAACCTTATTGAATATAAAGAAGGAGCTTCTTTTTCGGGAGTAAGCGAAGGCTGGGAAACAAAAATTGAGGTTGGAGAAGGCTGGTCGTATGGAGCCGAAGTATTGCTGGAAAAAAATATTGGAAAAACAACCGGGTGGATCGGATACACACTTTCGTGGGCCGACAGGAAATTTGAAAACCTGAATTTTGGGAAGACCTTTCCGGCAAAATACGACCGGCGGCATGATTTAAGTCTGGCGTTAACTCATAAATTCAGCGATAAATTCGATATTGGTTTAACCTGGGTTTACGGAACCGGAAATTCAATAACCCTCGGAGTTCAGCAATATCCTTCGCAACTACCACAAAGTTATTCACCAATTACTTATTACAATGGCAGAAATGGATACAAAATGCCAGCCTATCACAGGATGGACATCAGCATGAACTTTCATAAACAGAAAAAACACGGCGTACGAACCTGGTCGGTAGGATTTTACAATGCCTACAGCAGGCAAAATCCATTCTACCTATATTGGGGATACGATACAATTAGCGGATACAATAACGACGGATACTATTACGAAGATTCTGAACCCGCATTAAAAAAGGTTAGTCTCTTTCCCATTATCCCTTCAATTAGTTACACCTATAAATTTTAAACCATGCAAACACAAATAAAAATAATAACAGGGATTCTTATAGCTATTTTGTTTTATTCATGTGAAAAAACAATTGAATTTGAAGGAGAATTGACAAACACACAAATTGTAGTAAATGGAATACTAAGACCTGGCGAGCAAATATCAGCAGGTATATATGAAAGTAAAAGCTTTTTAGAGGATGCTGATTTTTTTGAATCGATTACCAATGCAAAAGCCGATTTATATGTGGATGGAACATTTGTTGAAACACTGCTTTACGAAGAGAAAGTAGATACTTTAACAGAATATCTTGAATACGGTGTTACAAATAAAACGATATATAACAGTGGTAATTATTTTGGGGAAACAACAATTGAAGCTGGGAAAACCTATCGCCTGGAAGTTTCGTGCGATGGCCTTAATACCGTAAACTGCGAAACCACAGTACCTATACCTGTTCAGATAACAAATGTAGACACATCATCTACAGAATTTGAAGCAGCAACATATCAATACACTCTACTCACTTTCACCTTTACTTTTACTGATGAGGGGAGTACTAACAATTTTTATCGTATGAGAACTGACAATATTATTGGTAATCCTCTGGGATATCACGAGTCGGATACTACAATTTATACTGATACAATTATTATATCTTTCACAGAAAATGCCGGTTTTAGCACATCAGATCCAATTTTTAACGATAATAATAATGAAGCCAATGAAATTGTAATGGGAGCACCGGTAAATCAATATGCCATTTTTACTGATGGTAATATTGACGGCGCCGAATATAACTTAAAAATTTCTTATAGCTATTTAACGTCGAACGAATATCAAACTCCGGGGTCGTTTAACACCAAAAAATTTTTCCTCAGTTCTTTAAGCGAAGAGTATTATAATTACCTTAATTCTGCCAACTATCATTTTTGGTACGATGAGGATTATTTTTCAGAACCGGTGCCTGTTTATTCAAATGTGGAAGGAGGAATGGGAATTTGGGCTTCAGAAAGTTTCAGCCAATATAATTTTACCCATGGAGAATACCCCATTGATGGTAAAACTTATGTACACTATGAAGATTATATCAGCCAATATTACTGATATCGATGACGGCATTTAATCTCAAAGGTCATCATTTTTGGTAGAAATCTTAAATGGCAAATACAGGGGGCAAAACTTAAACAACCCCGTAGCCAGAGGAATAATTCCAATCAATCCCCACCAGCTATCGAAAAGAGCACCAACAATAGCAATAATTAAACCCAATATTATACGAACCAACCTGTCTGTTGAACCTACATTATTTTTCATATCACTTTTCTTTATTGTAGCAAAAGAAACATTCAGCAGGTGTTATTTGTTCAAAATTCGTTTTCAAGAATGTCGCAAGCTGATTTAATCAGGTTAGGACAGACGTCGGCAACAACACCGGCAGCCTTTGCAGCTTCTTTTCCTTCCGGGGTAGAAATATCATAATGAATCAAATCCTTACAATTCAAACTTCCGTGTTTTTCAATAAAAAGCTGGTTAAACTGCTTGATCAATTTTTCCATTTTCGCTTTTTCTTCGGAGTCGTTTACCAAATTGGCATATTTCAGGCCAAGAACCATGTAGGCAGCAGTAACAGCGCCACAGGTTGCACCGCGTTTCATCCCTCCGCCAAAACCACTGGTAATTTTAAATACTATATCTTCATCAATTCCCAAATCATTGGCAAAAAGGCTAAATACCGTTTGTGCACAGTTAAATTGCAATGGAAAGCGTTCGTCAACAAATTTAGATTTACTATTCATACGCCAAAGAAATTTAAGATTAGAAGGTTCCTTTTTGCAAAAAACCCGATTCGATAAAATAACGAACCGGGTTTATGAAATATTGTAGTAGTTTTTTGTTTACTCGCCACGAACTGCAGCAACACCCGGAAGCGTTTTTCCTTCAAGGTATTCCAACAATGCGCCACCTGCGGTAGAAATATATGAAACGCCGGGAGCAATGCCAAACTGGTTTACTGCAGCAACTGAGTCTCCTCCTCCAACAAGCGAGAAGGCTCCTTTTTTAGTAGCTTCAACAATAGCAGCACCAATAGCTTTTGTTCCGGCAGAGAATGTCTCCATTTCGAAAACTCCAACAGGGCCATTCCAAAGAATAGTACCAGAGTTTTCAATTACTTCCTTCATTTTCTCGATACTTTCAGGACCGGCATCCAAACCTTGCCAACCGTCTTCGATTTCATTGGCAGGACAAATTTTAGTGTTTGCGTCGTTACTGAAATCATCAGCGGCAATAACATCGGTTGCGATAACCAGATTAACACCTTTTTCTTTTGCCAGTTTCTCGATGTTTTTGGCGGTTTCGATAAAGTCGTCTTCGCAAATTGAGCTACCTACCTGTCCCCCATTCGCTTTAACAAAAGTGTAAGTCATACCACCACCTAAAATCAGGTTGTCAACTTTGCTTAACAAGTTTTCGATAATGGTAATTTTTGAAGAAACTTTTGCACCACCCATAATGGCAGTTAACGGACGTTGTGGTTCTTTTACCACTTTATCAAGGCTTTCTACTTCGCTTTCAATCAGGTAACCGAACATTTTGTCGTTCGGGAAAAATTTAGCGATAACTGCTGTTGAAGCGTGAGCACGGTGAGCAGTACCAAATGCATCGTTCACCCAGCAATCACCATTTTCAGCCAACTTAGCAGCAAATTCTTCATCTCCTTTTGTTTCTTCTTTGTAGAAACGCAGGTTTTCAAGAATTAAAACTTCACCCGGTTGAATAGCATCGGCCATTGCTTTTACTTCTTCACCAATACAGTCGGGAGCAATTTTAACCGTTGCACCACCCAATAATTCTGACAGGTGACCTACTAATGGTTTCAAAGAAAATTTTTCTTCCGGACCATCTTTCGGACGGCCAAGGTGCGACATAATGATTGGAGAACCACCACCTTCAATAATTTTTTTAATTGTTGGAAGCGCTGCACGCATACGGGTGTCGTCAGTAATTTCGAAATTTTCGTTTAAAGGCACGTTAAAATCAACGCGAATAAGGGCCTTTTTCCCTTTAAAATCGTAGCTGCTAATAGTTTGCATGATATTACTATTTTTTAGTTTTTGATTTAATTCCTGTTCGAAACAAATGCTGTTCGAATAAAAAGACTTAAGAACTCAATTACTTCTTTTCAAAAAATTCAACCAAAGATAAAAATTAATAGCACGAAAAAACAGTGGAAAATTCAGGGTGTTTATAATTTAATGTTGCCATAAGATAGCTAAGGGTTGAAGGACTGAGGGATTGAAGTTATGAATGATTTAATGCAGGAATGATTTAATGCTTAAATATTTCCGGATTTGTATAAGTGCCAACTAAACTTTACCTGCTGCTTTTTGCCTACTGCCAACTTTTTCTTTCAGGATATTTCTTGGATGTTCCGCCTTTGAAACGACAGAAAGTGCTATTTTTGGCTTATGTTTTTTAAAGACGTAGTTGGACAAAATAATATTAAACAACGGCTGATCCGTTCGGTTAAGGAACAACGCATCAGTCACGCCCAGTTATTTTCAGGACCTTCAGGTACCGGCAAACTGGCCATGGCATTGGCTTATGCACAATATGTTTCGTGTAAAAACCGTGGCGATAAAGATTCGTGTGGTGTTTGCCCATCGTGCCATAAATACCAAAAACTGGCCCACCCCGACCTTCATTTTGTATTTCCGGTGTTTAATGCAAAAAACCTGAAAAACCCGGTAAGCGATGATTTCCTGCCTCAATGGCGTGAAAAAGTAATCGAAAATCCTTATTTCGAACTCAGCGACTGGCTAAGTTACATCGACGCCGGAAATGCGCAGGGATTGATTTATGAACGCGAAAGCGAGTCGATTCTTCGTAAACTGAACCTGAAATCATTCGAGTCGGAGTTCAAGGTTATGATTATTTGGTTGCCCGAAAAAATGCACCAGGCCTGTTCCAACAAGCTGTTAAAAATGATTGAGGAACCCCCCAGCAAAACCCTGTTTATTTTGGTTACCGAAGACGAAGAAGGTGTAATCGGAACAATCAGATCGAGGGCACAACTGGTTAAATTTCCTTTTCTCGACGAAGCCTCGTTAAAAGATGCTTTGATGAAAAAGGAAGGTTTTGATCCTCAAATTATTCCCGATGCCGTTCACCTGGCTTCGGGCAGTTACCTGAAAGCGCTCGAGTACTTATCGCCGGGCGAAGATGAACAGTTTTATTTTCAGAAATTTCAGGAAATGATGCGTTTTGCTTATACCCGGCAGGTTAAAGAACTCATTGACTGGGCCGATGAAATGGCAGGCATTGGCCGCGACAAACAAAAAGCCTTTTTTGCGGCGGCTTTACGGCTAGTGCGCGAATATTTTGTGTCGAACATGAAACGCAACGAAATTGTGTACATGAACCAGGCAGAAAAGGATTGGGGCAAAAAATTCGCACCTTTTATTAACGAACGCAACATTGTTCCTTTTGCCGACGAATTTGAGTTAGGTATCAAACACATTACCATGAACGGTAATCCTCGTATCGTTTTTCTGGATACTGCTTTGAGGATGGTGAGGTTGATAAAACGATGATTACTGGGTTTTTTATAATAAGTAACATGCCCTAAAATCCAACCGAAATTTTAGATTTAAAATAACTGCTCGACATGGTTTCCGTTTGCATGGAACCGTTGATTGTTTTAACTCCGGCATCAACTTTTACATTTTTGAATTTGGCACGAAGTCCGCTCTCAGTACCGTTTTGCTGGAATAATGGACTCATAAATTGTAATGGATCGAAAAGTCCTTTTTGATTAAATGCAGGAGAAAGGTATTGACCATTTACATAGGCAAACAGCCAGCTGTTTAGCTGATATTCCAGCGACGCACTAAAATCCATCTGGTAATTGGGCGCCCAGGAAGTTAAAACCGAATTTTGCTGAAGCAGGCCTCCGCCAAGCGCCAGTTGCAGATTCCCGGTTGCCTGGTAAAAAACATTTGCCTTATACTGATGAGTTACGCCAAGATTAGGCAGAACACCTTGCTCATGCGAATTACTAAAAGTCAATGACTCCTTATGAATTTCCGGTGACAAAAAAAGATCCGGGACTAAATTAAGAATACTTTCCGATTGATTATCAGACTCAGGACTAATCTGCAGGTTTATTTCATCATTAAGCAAATCCGTTTCGTCCAACTCAGGTTTCAGCATAAAAACCGAATCGTTTCGATGTACAGAATTCGCTTTAAACTCCTTACTTTGAGCTACAGCAACCGTTGTTAAAACTACCAAAATTCCAGTGATGAGAGCTTTTTGTTTTTGTTGCATTTAAACCTATTTTTTCGAATAGAAATTTACAGGACTTTGCAACGTCCTTGTAATCATGCCAAAGATATTCATCTCTTTCCTACTATTATGTTTAAAAAGCTTAAAGATATTTAAATGAGATACTTCTATTGCCATTCAATTAATAGCAACACTCGTATTTTTATACAAAACCTTTAAATAAGATGCGACACATTCTATACCAGGCTTCAAACCACTTCAATAACAACTAACACATTATATATCAGATATTAATATGCAATAGCAAAAGATCAGATTCTACATTCTTTACTGTTTTTCATCAAAATGAAAGTTTAGTAAAAAAAAATATTATCAGACAAATGGCTATTAATCATTACTTTTGTGTGAAAATGCTTATTTTGGCATAGCCGCACAAATGGGCATCGAAACGACTTATGAAAGAAGTGAACACAATAGACCGGGGAATATGTCAATCGAAAGACGGGACCTGTGGAAAATTACAGGTGACAGACTGGCTTGGCGATGTGCAGCCTGCTTATAAAGGCGAAGACATTGTTGAAGTTCGATTTAAAAACACCCGAAAAGATTATTACTTAAACGTAAACAACCTGAAACTTAAGGTTGGCGATTTAATAGCAGTTGAAGGTAACCCGGGCCACGACATAGGTATTATTTCCTTAATGGGAGAATTGGTGTATGAACAAATGAAACGCCACAAAGTAACCCTTAACAACGGCGAATACAGAAAAATATACCGAAAAGCCAAATCTGTCGATGTTGATAAATGGAAAGAGGCCATTGCACTGGAGCACCAAACCATGATCAAGTCGAGACAAATTGTAAAAGACCTCAAACTCGACATGAAAATTGGCGACGTGGAATACCAGGGCGATAAAACAAAAGCCATATTCTATTACATTGCTGATGGCCGTGTTGATTTCAGGGAACTGATTAAGGTGCTGGCCGAAACCTTCCGTATCCGCATTGAAATGAAACAAATTGGTGCACGCCAGGAAGCCGGCCGTATTGGCGGTATTGGACCCTGCGGACGTGCATTGTGCTGCTCAACGTGGATGTGCAATTTTGTTTCGGTAACAACCAATGCGGCGCGCTACCAGGAAATTTCTTTAAATCCCCAAAAACTGGCAGGGCAATGCGGGAAATTAAAATGCTGCCTTAATTTTGAGGTAGATGCATACATTGATGCACAAAGGAATTTTCCACCCAACAATATTCCACTCGAAACCAAGGATTTGGTTTATAACTTCCTGAAAGCCGACATTTTTGGCGGCATTTTCTGGTATGCACCACAGGGAAATAGCCCTGCAAGCCTGGTTCCGGTTCCGGTGCGACGTGTTAAAGAAGTTCAGCGGATGAACCGAAACGGGAAAAAACCGGAAAAACTGGTTTCTGAAAAATTCGAGTCTGAACCACATCAAAACGACACCTTCCACAATGTTGTGGGGCAGGAAGATTTAAACCGTTTTGATCAACCAAAAACAACAAACAGAAGAAAAAACCGAAACAACCGACGTAAACCTAATCAGAATCAGAGTCAAAATCAGAATCAGAATCAGCGCCAAAGCACCGGTTCGAACCGTAATCCAAGAAGAAAGAGATGAAATATTTTTTTCAATTATTCCTGGTGGGAATACTCCTGTCTGCACTTTGGGCATGCGATGTAAACAGGGTATTTGACAAATACCACTCCATCGACCAAACCACATGGTCACAGGATTCTCTGGTCATGTTTAATATTCCGGTTACCGACACAACTCATAACCACAACCTGTATATTAATATACGAAATAGCATCGATTACAATTACAGCAACTTATGGTTGTTTATTCAAATTGAACAACCTGGAGGAATGGCCATAAAAGACACATTCGAAATGGTGTTGGCCGACCCGGCAGGAAAATGGCTGGGGCATGGCTTTGGAGGACTAAAAAACAGGCAGGCTTTGTATCGAAGTAATGTGTATTTTCCTCACTCGGGAGAATACAAAATTGCCATTCAACAGGGAATGCGCGAAAAAAATTTAAAAGGAATAAGCGATGTGGGGCTGCGAATAGAAAAAACCAATTAACTCCTTTAAACAAGCAACTCAGCTTTTAGTAAATTACAAATTCAGATTAACTTATAGATTTTAGAAGTGGGGAAAGGTAAACTGCAGAAATTTAATGAAATGTTAGGCTTCGAACATGTAGTTCAGGTTCCGTTTCATACCATCGAACACAACGATTTTCAATTAAAAGGAAAATGGGCTGTCGATTTTTTTAAAAACACAAATCCCGTTGTTTTGGAACTGGGTTGTGGCAAAGGAGAATATACGGTTGAGCTGGCTGCATTAAATCCCGACATCAATTATATTGGAGTTGATATTAAGGGCGCAAGGCTTTGGAAAGGAGCGAAACAGGCCAAAGAACGTGAATTAAAAAATGTAGGTTTTTTGCGCACTAACATCGAACTTATTACACAATTTTTTGGTGAAAACGAAGTGGATGAAATCTGGCTGACTTTTCCTGATCCTCAAATGAGAAAAGCAAGGAAAAGGCTCACATCAACTACATTTTTAAATAAGTATCGAAATTTCCTGAAATCGGATGGTATTATACATCTGAAAACAGACAGTAACTTTCAGTTTACTTATACCCTCGAGATGGCAAAACTAAACAAGTTTGAAATTCTGGCAGAAACAGAAAATGTATACGAGTGGGAACATTTAAACGATATTCTGCGGATTAAAACTTTTTACGAGAAACAATGGCTTGATCGTGGAATTACCAGCAAATACCTGTCGTTTAAATTGCACGAAGGCGAATTTACAGAGCCCGTTATTGATATTGAAAGAGACGAATACCGCAGCTTTGGAAGAAGCGCGAGAGATTTATAAAACAGTGATCAGAAACGGTAGCAGAAGGCTGAAAATCCAAAACGATGTCCGACTTTTTTAATGATGTTTACGAAGTAGTGAAACAAATTCCCCCCGGCAGAGTTACATCATATGGAGCAATAGCTGCATATCTGGGCTCGCCGGGTGCTGCAAGGATGGTTGGCTGGGCCATGAATGCCAGCCACTCACACCACGAATATGTTCCTGCACATCGTGTAGTCAACCGTAATGGATTACTCACCGGAAAACATCATTTCGACAACCCCAACGCCATGCAGGAACTTCTGGAAGCAGAAGGACTGATTTTGGATGGCGATCAGATAACAGACTTTAATCAGAAATTCTGGGATCCCTCAACAGAATTAGACAACAGGGAGTTATAATTTAAACAAAAGTTTAATACAAAAGAATAAAACAATTCCCTCTTAAAAGTGTTCTTCTAAATGCAATTATTACATTTGCATCTGCAATTAATAAATATTCATTCATCAATATTAAATTGAAATGACTGGTATTAAACGAAAAGTTATTGTCCCTAAAGATATAAGCGATGCACTTCGCACAGTAAAATATCCGGGAAGCGTGGAAGATGTGGTACAATTGGAAATGCCACAGGAAATAAGAATTGCCGGACAACGAGTTAGTTTCTCCCTGGTTTTTCAACGCAGCGACGATCCGCATATTGAGGAGTTGATTTTAGCCTGCGAAAAGGCCATTAAAACATATGTAGGCGAACAGGTGGAGATTGAGGATAACATTTCGGTGAAATTCATTCACGACATGGAACGCCCTGTTTTACCAAACGTTAAAAACATTGTTGCCATTGCCTCGGGCAAAGGTGGTGTTGGAAAATCAACAGTTGCGGTTAATCTTGCCGTGGCACTGGCCAACTCCGGAGCAAAAGTAGGTTTGCTTGATGCTGATATTTTTGGTCCGTCTATCCCAAAAATGTTTGGAACAGAAAATGAACGTCCGGCAGGCGTTAAAATTGATGGTCGCGAAATGATCAATCCGCTTGAAAAATTTGGTGTTAAATTTTTATCGGTTGGTTTTTTTGTTGATCCAGACAGTGCCATAATCTGGCGCGGACCAATGGCATCGAATGCCTTAAAACAACTCATTTCGGAAGGAAACTGGGGAGATCTGGATTATCTGCTCATCGACCTGCCACCGGGAACGAGCGACATTCACCTTACACTGGTACAATCGGTTCCGGTAACAGGAGCTGTTATTGTTACTACGCCTCAGGATGTTGCCCTGGCCGATGTTGTTCGTGGCACCAGTATGTTCCAAAGTAAGTCGGTTGATGTTCCGGTACTTGGTCTTATCGAAAATATGGCCTGGTTTACACCGGCCGAATTACCCAAGAACAAATATTACATTTTTGGAAAAGACGGTGGAAAAAAACTGGCTGACAAGCTGGGGCTACCACTTCTTGGACAAATTCCAATCGTACAAAGCATCAGAGAAGGAGGAGATTCGGGTAATCCTATAGCCAACGAAAGCGAATCGGCAAATGGCGTTTCTTTTGCCGAGGTGGCCAATAATGTAAAACACTTTGTTCACATTCGGAACATCCGGATGGCTCCAACCAAAAAGGTGAAGATTACCAGAAAATAAACCGGAATATTTTCACTTGTCAAGACTCAAATCACAAATATCAATAATCATTTTTCGATTGTTGGCATTTGTGATTTTTTTATTTTTTGATATTTAATTTTTGGGAATTCCCGGATATTTACTTCTTGTAATCCAGAATTTTAATATGACATACATTTTTTCTTATTTTTGCAGCGTTTAAAACACCGAATAAATAAGGATAAAAACAATATTATTGAGAATATTGAGTTTATTCAATGAGTTAACAAAATACCTGTTTGAGACGAATATTTTTACATACCATATTTTCCGTTTTTCTGGTTTCCCTGTTTGCCGGTTGTTCAACCGAAAAGAATACCCGGGCAACTCGTACATTTCATAATGTCACTTCTCGCTATAACGTCTATTTTAACGCCAAAGAAAGTGTTAAAGAAGGTGTTTTAACCATTGAAGAGCGCATTGAAGATGATTACACCCGCGTTTTACCGCTTTATAAAGAAAGCGAACCGGGAGCAGCAAAACTGGTAAAATCCGATATGGAATATGCCATTATAAAATGTGCAAAGCTTGTTGAATTACACTCTATTACCAAAAAACCAAAACGTAAAAGAGGAGGTGGTTCCAGAAAATACCAGGAGTTTGCCAGTCAGGAAGAATTTAACAATTGGATAGACGACAGCTACCTGTTAATGGGTAAGGCCTATTTTTACCAACAGAATTATTTTGCAGCCATCGACAACTTCTCCTACGTGGTTCGAAAATACCCCGATGAGGAAACTGCCGATGAAGCACAGGTTTGGATGATCAGGGCATACACCGAACTGCAACGCTTTGTTGAAGCAAACGAAGTGATACAAGCAGTTCAGGCTTACGATAATTTCCCCAAAAACCTGGAACGTGATCTGGCTGTGGCAACAGCTCATTATTATATTAAACAAAAGGAATATAATGAGGCCATAAAAATGCTGGATATCGCCATAAAAAAGACTTTCCGAAAAAAGAACAAGGCGCGCCTGCAATACATTGTAGCTCAACTGTACCAGGAGCTTGGCCAAAATGAACAGGCTTCAGAAGCTTTCAGGAAAGTTACCCGAATGAATCCTGATTACACCATGGCTTTCAACGCCCGAATCAATTCGGCAGGAATATTCTCCGGTGAAGGGAATACTGAAGAGTTGAAAAAAGAGCTGAACAAAATGCTGCGCGACAAAAAAAATGTCGATTTCAGAGATCAGATCTATTATGCGCTGGGTAATGTATTTTTCCGCGAAGGAAACCGCGAAGTGGCCAAAGAAAATTACAAAGAATCTGTATCAAGCAGTTTTAAAAACCAGTACCAGAGAGCTCTTTCATCTATTACTCTGGCCGACCTATATTTCGAAGACCTCAACTATCGTGGTGCACAGTCGTATTACGACAGTGCGATGATTATTATCGATGATACGTATCCGAATTACAAAAAGGTTTCTGATCGTTACAACGGACTTACCAAACTGGTTGACAATTTATTGTTGGTAGAGCGTGAAGACAGCTTGCAAAAAGTAGCCTTAATGCCCGAAAAAGAAAGGGAAGCTTTAATTGCGGGCTTAATGAAGGCGGAACAGGAAAAACAACGTAATCTCGAAAATCTGGCCACTCAGGGTTCACGTAATCAGGGGTATTACCGCTCCAACCGTAACCGGATGGGAATGGGAGGCAGTAGTGGTGGAGGATGGTATTTTTACAATCCGCAAACTGTTACCTACGGAAAAGTGACCTTCCAACAGCAGTGGGGACGGAGAACGCTGGAAGATGACTGGCGCCGTTCGAATAAAAATACCGTTTCGTTTGATGAAACGGATGAGACTGCAGAAGGTGCACAACAAGAGGAACAACGCGAGGAAGATCCCTTAAAAAAGGAATTCTACACCCAGGATCTCCCGCTTACCGATTCTTTAATGGAAGCTTCGCACGAGAGAATTCGCGATGCTTTATACAACGCAGGAAAAATCTTTAAATCGGAATTTGAGGACCACCCCCGCTCCATCGAACAGTTTGAAGATCTCAACAAACGCTACCCCGAAAATATGTACCTTCTGTCAGCGTATTTCGATTTGTACGATTCATACGATCTGCTGGGGAACAAGGAAAGGTCCGATTATTACCGCAACCTGATTATTTCGGGATACCCAGAAAGTAAATTCGCACAATACCTGTTAAATCCGAACTTCTTTGTGGAAATGGAAGCCCGGCTCGACAGCCTGAACCGTCTGTACCAGGAGACTTTCCGAAATTACAAAACAGGTCATTACCGCAATGTCATTTCGCTGACGGGACAAATGAAACAGATGAAGCCCGACAGTGTTATTATTCCAAAAATTGATTTTATGGAAACGGTGGCACAGGGAACTCAAACCGATGTGCATCAGTTTGAAGGATTACTGAAAACATACCTCGAAAAATACCCGGAAAAAGAACCTTCGCCACTGGCAAAAGAGATACTCACACTCATACAGGACAGTACTTTGGCCGATTACCAAAAGCTGGTTGAAATGGGTTATATCAACGAAGAAATTCAAAACGAAGAGCTCCTTCCCGAGAATTTTATGGCTGATGATGAGTTTGGAGGCAAATTCTCATACGACGAAGATCTGCTTCACTATTTTATTATTGCCTACCCGCGCGAGGATGAAAATAAAATAGACCTGAACCGATTGAAGTTTGATATTGCCAATTACAACATCGACCACTACACAAAAATCGACTACGACATTGAAACCGAATTTTTCGATGATAAACTTTCGTTTGTATTGGTAAGATCAATGACCAATAAAGAAAATGCCCTGATTTACCATGGTGCCATTATTCGCAGGGCATCAGTATTTAAAACACTCAAAGGTGTCGATTACATGAATTTTGTAATTTCATCGGCCAACTACAGGGCAATAAAAGAGGAAAAATCGACTGCCGATTACATGAAATTTTTCGTGAAAAATTACAGCCGCTTTATTGGCCCGAATTTCAGCGACGAAGAACCTGATATTTCACCTGAAGAATTAATGGCAAGAGCAGAAGCCGAAGACAATGCCTTGAAAGAAAAAGGACGTTTTGTTACGGTTACAACCGGAAAAGCCAGCTTATTCTCAACAAATGTGGACACCACACAAAACTTTGTAATTGCGATTAAAGACAAAGGAATGTCGTTGCGTCAAATATTGCGCGAATTCTCAGAGTTTAACCGAAAAGAATTCAGAGCATGGAACCTGGCGCTTCAATTGAAACAAACTACCGACTATCAGTTGCTTGTAATAAATGGTATTCAGTCGTTAAACGAATCCATGTCGTACTTCAGAAAAGTAGTAACAACACGAAGTCTCTTTGCTCCGCTCGGACAAGCAACTTACCGAAACTTCCTGATTACGAACGAAAATCTACAGGCACTTATCGACGAAAACAAGGTTGATGACTATATCAATTTCTTCCGATCGAATTATATCCAACGAAATGCTAGCCAGTCTTCCGGAAGTTCAGGAACATCAACACCTGCTACGCAAACAAGTACCACAACAAATGTGAATACACAGCAGGCAGAAAGCACTTCGGAAGAAATAACCGGGCCTTATAATAAAGAGCTTGAGGGTGAACACAAAGTGGTGTTTGTTATTCCGGGTGACGGTGTTAACAAAGCAGCTTTTATGGAGGGGATAAAGTCATATACTCAAGACAATTTTAGAAATTCAAACTTTACAGTTGAAGAGCAAGCCTTAGACGATATCAGGCAACTAGTGATTATACAAGGGCTGCCCGATAAAGAAACCGCACGCCAGTATTTCAGTAATATTGTTCAGAACCGAGATTTATTTACATCACTAGGAAATGCACAATACCGTAATTTCCTTATTTCTAACACAAACTTCGATATCTTCCTGAAAGAGAAGAACATTATCGAGTACATGGACTTTTACAAAAAGGTGTATCTCGGGCAGTAACGACATTAAAATATTTCAAATTTTCATCTCTAAACTCCCAACTCTAAACAAAGTTGTTGGTTAAAGTTTGTTAACGATATACTATTACGGTACCTTTTTTGTTCTAATTTTAACCACAGAAAACAAAGAAGAATGATAATGAATAAGCCACGAATTCTCTGGACAGACGACGAAATAGATTTATTACGTGCTCACATAATCTTTTTACAGGAAAAAGGATACGAAGTTGAAACTGCCAATAATGGTTTGGATGCCGTTGATAAAGTTTCTTCCAACTTCTACGATATTATCTTCCTGGATGAAAACATGCCCGGAATGACCGGTTTGGAAACGCTTACCAAAATAAAAGACATTGCACCAAATGTGCCGGTTGTAATGATCACAAAAAGCGAAGAAGAAAATATTATGGACGAGGCAGTGGGAGCCAAAATTGCCGATTACCTGATTAAACCGGTAAACCCGAAGCAAATTCTGCTGACACTTAAAAAGAACATCGACCAGAAAAGACTGGTTACCGAACAAACCACATCGAAGTACCAGATGCAGTTTGCTCAGATTGGTATGCAAATTAACGATCGTTTATCCTTCGACGAATGGAAAGAAATTTATAAGAAACTGGTTTATTGGGAATTGGAACTGAGCGAATCTGAAGATTCAGCAATGGATCAGATCCTTGGCATGCAAAAGGAAGATGCCAATAAAGCATTTTTCCGTTTTATAAAAAATAACTACGAGGAGTGGCTCAGCGGCAAGTCAGAAAACCGCCCGCAGCTCTCGACTGATATTTTCAAACAACGCGTTTTCCCGCATCTCGACGATAACAATAAAACATTTGTACTTGTTATTGACAACCTGCGTTACGACCAGTGGAGAACGTTGAGTCCTGTTTTCAACGATTATTTCAGGACTCAAACAGAAGAGTTGTATTGTTCGATACTTCCAACTGCTACCATGTATGCACGAAATGCCATGTTTGCCGGCTTAATGCCTTCCGAAATTGCAAAACTTTATCCCGAATACTGGGAAGATGACGATAACGAGGGACACAAAAATAAATACGAAGAAGAATTACTGCGAAAACAAATGTCGCGCTTTGGCCGAAAAGAAAGCCTTTACTTCGAAAAAGTAACCGGGGTAAGAAAGGATCGCTGGGTGGCGGACAACCTGAACAGTATTCTTGAAAACAACCTTTCGGTAATGGTGGTAAATTTTGTGGATATGATTTCGCATGCACGCACCGAAATGGATATGATTAAGGAGCTGGCAAACAACGAAAAAGCGTACCGTTCCATTACCTTAAGCTGGTTTAAAAATTCCTCTCTTTTGGAATTATTAAAAGCACTTTCTGAAAACAATATCAGGGTAGTTGTTACCACCGATCACGGTGCCATTCGCGTAAACAACGCGGTGAAAGTAATTGGCGACCGCGAAACCAATACCAATCTACGATATAAACTGGGTAAAAACCTGAATTTTAAATCGAAAAACGTGTATGAAGTGCGCGATCCGAGAAAAATTTTCCTGCCTTCGCGCAACGTAAGTACAAGCTATATTTTTGCACAGGGAGACGACTTTTTTGCCTACCCGAACAACTACAATTATTACGCAAATTATTACAAAGACACCTTCCAACACGGAGGAATTTCAATGGAAGAAATAATTATCCCGGTGATTACACTGGTTCCCAAAAAATAGAAGTAAATATTTTGGCGCTTGGCGGTTTGAAACTGCTAAGCGCCTATTTCTGTATTTATTCAACTTTGCTTTGTTTCACTACAAAATCGCCTTTTTCAGCACCTACCTTTTTACCAATTACCGGGCATTTTACCATTAAAAGATAAAAAAGCCGGGGATCACTTTCATCCATTAATCCTTCGAAATTGCCCATTCCTTTTGAGATAATTACATCTGCAGAATCGTATATATTCTTGAATCCGGCGTTTACACGATGCAATAAAGTTGAAGGCGTATCGTCACCGTTTGACATTAGTTTTGCCACTTCCGGAATTCCTACTTCCTTAGCTTCCTTTATGGTGGCATCGTTCAATACAGGCTTATCGCGTACAGCAAATATTACATTCGGATGTTTTAATGTCTCAAGAAAAAGTTTATCCATAACAATCTCCCCGCAATTGTCAGCAAGATAAAGCACGGTTTCTGCCTTCTCAAGTTTTTCTTTTAAAGTTTTTGAATGGTCAATTGCGAACGAAGTGGTAAAAACCCGCTCAATAGTCTCATTTACATCAAACCGGTGTGTTGGGCCAAAATCGATAATATTTCCGGCAATGGCATAACGCAAAGCGGTATCAAATTTATCATCCGATTCGTTCACTTTTGTTTTAAACTCATTGTAGCGTTTAAGCAGTTCGCGATTGCTGTCTTGTTTTTCTTTGGCATACGGATCAGTTATGGTCGATTCTCCTTCCAACTTTTTCAAAATATTGCGGGTAATCTCAGGCGAATAACTGTTGTCGAGATCGATTCCCGATATTTCGTTAATCATTTTACTAACCAATCCGTTTCTTTTTTCTTCAGCAATTTCGTATTTATCCATACGTTTTTGCAGTGCTTTCACCTGACAAATAAGACATTCGTAATTCATATTCAAAAAAAGTTGGCAGCCGGAAGTGAGAAGATCAAAGTTTTACCCTGACTCTTTAATAAAAGTTTTTTGTTTTTTAGCGGGTATTTTCTTTTCTGTACCGGTTATTTTGGGCTTCAAATGTATTAAAGTTTTTGCGAACTGCACATAAGTAATTTATTTTGATAGCTTGTGGTGCATACTTTTATTGTTTTTGTAATGAACCATTCTAATCTTAGTTTTAATCGTAACAGATTTATATGAAAAAGGGCTTACGCAGAAATTGAAAAAAAGAGCATAAAAAGCCCCCCGGCCTCACCGGGGGGTTAAAGATTTGTACTATCTAACTAAACAAATCAACCTATTCTTATCTATACGGCCGAAAATAAAATATATAAATACACTGTGCGTCCCATCTGTTCGGATAGAACTTTCCTAGTGTATTTGGGACTAAAAACGGAACGTTTTAGTAGCTTATTCCATCGTCAAATTTTATGGCCGCATAATCTTCTCCCTGCATAAATCCGGGTACATCCGATTTATTGTTCAAAACTGCTTCGGTTGATGCCGGAATTGAAATGGGCATCTTGCCTGTTGGATTAAATTTTCCGGTGAGCACATCAAGCAAGGCATCGGTTGTTGTTCCGAAGGTGGCAAGCAGTGTGCCCATATTATCATTATCAATTTCACTAATTACCCACGGACTGCTAAAATTTATAATAACAACTGTCGGCTTCGATGACTTGAGTTTATTCACATAATCAACGTCGATATTATTCTTCGACAGTTCGATAAAAATATCGTCGCCTCGCGAGCCAAACAACCCTCCGGTTTGCGGAATAAGCCACAACACGTTAACATCTGCTTCTTCCGGAGTTTGAACAAAATCAACTTCCCAGTTATTTTGATCAGGAATCATAACATGATGAGTATTTTCAGAACCTCTTGACATCATGTGTTTTTCGAAATACACCTTTGTATTCGTTTTTAACGGTAAAACCGATACATCATTTCTTAATAATACGATCGATTTTCTCAGAGCCAAATCGGCACGTTCCTGAAACTTTTCGTTTCCTACTACCGAACCTGCAGTTTCTTCATCCACATATGGATTTTCGAAAATTCCCAGTTCAAATTTTTCCTTCAGTAAACGTTTGATTGATTCATCAATCCTTTCTTCCGGGATCATGCCTTTTTTTACAGTTTCCAACAAATATGTAGGATCTGCATTCCCCGAGAAAAGGTCAACACCTGCATTAATCGTTTTCTGATAGCGCTCGTAAATATCCAGATCTTCCGCTCCCCATGGCATCATAAAAATTGGTCCGGTATCGGAATTAATGATTCCCTTAAAACCAAGCTTTCCTCGTAATAAATCGTTTATAATTCCTTTGTTGTAAGCAAAAGCCACCTCCTCAAATTCTGTGCTTATCGGTTTGGCATAATAAGGCATTATTGAAGAAGTTCCGGCTTCGATAGCTGCGATAAAGGGTTTCAGATGGTATTCAAACATTCCGCCCGGATAGTGTTGGTCTTTTCCCCAGTCGAAGTGCGGATCCTGCCCGTCGACCTGTGGTCCACCGCCCGGAAAATGTTTGGTTGTTAAAGCCACCGAATGTAATCCCAGTGTTTCTCCCTGAAATCCAAGAACGATTTCACGTATCATGTCGGCGGCTAAATCGGCGTTCTCGCCGAAGGTACCTTCAATACGGGCCCAACGGGGTTCGGTAGCCAAATCGGCCATATATTGATATCCCTTTCTTATTCCAACGGCAGTCCACTCCTTTGCAGCAGTTTCGGCAAACTCGCGGGTAAGTTCCAAATCGCGCATGGCAGCCAATCCCAGTTCTCCCGGCCATTTAGAAAAACCTGTTTCGCCCAGGCTAATTCCGGTTGAATTATCAATAGTTACATGGTTACGTGGATTAGACGTTATAATTGCCGGAATTCCCAGGCGGGTACTTTCGGTTAAAGCCTGCAACTTATTGTGCCATTCGGCAATGATTCTGGCATCGGTATCTACGCGGAGAATAAAATGGCGCAGATGACGCTCGGTAACACCCTTTGTAGTTCCCGAAACGAATAACGCCGGAACCGGAAGCGGTTTTCGTGTAAAAAAGTTAGTTTCCATTAAAGATTCTTCTTCCGAAAAATCGCTGGTAATTTTCTGAGGAGCACCTCCCATTCCTCGTCCCATCATTCCGGTGCTTCCTCCCATATTAATGGTGCTGATAAGCATTAATCCCACTTTTTCTTCCAGGGTCATTTGGGAGCACAAATCGGCGACACGATCATCAACCGGCAGTCGCCAGTCTTCATATCTGTCCAACTCGTTGTTCTTGTTCAAATCCTTAAAACGATATCCGTCCTGTTCCATAATTTTTACAGAACGAGTCTCCAATTCCGGCTGAATGAAGGTTGTTTTTTGATTACAGGATTGTAAAACAAATACAAACAAAATAAATAGTACAACAAAAGTTCTCATAAGGATCAGGTTTTAGTTTATAAAAAAGTCTTGTTTGATTTTAAAATAAATTCTCCAAAAAATTAAACTGATTTGAAAAAGGTTAATTACGTTTTTACTGTCAAAAATGTTCTCTTAAATCTTGTCCGGAAAAGTAAATCAGTAGTAAGAGACAAGAAAGAAACAACTTCCGAATATTATTCATCATACAATTTCAGGTACCAATAAAGTCTCTAAATTATTTTATAAAAAGAATGGTACGTCCCAACCGATTTGATGGTACCACTTAAGAGAAAGAACGATTAAACGATATGAAATAATGCCTGTCTATTTTCCTGTAAACAATTTTAGAAAACAATTTTACAATGAAAACAAGAAAAACATTATTAACAATGGTAGCGGTGGCGATAGCCGCCTTTGCCTCAGCAGTTGAACTCCCAAAGATGAATGTGCAACCCATAAATTCAGACCAGGTTGTAGTTTCTATCCTTAACAGTAAAGTATCCAATTTTGAGTTGAGTATTTATTCCGACAATGGAGAGATCGTTTATTTCAAGCAGACGGAAAAACCGGTATCGTCGTATCAAAAACTATTTGATCTGACCAATCTCGAAAACGGAAAATATAAACTTAACCTTAAAGTTGATGGTACCATTCAGGAAACTGATTTTACTAAAACAAGTCAAAAAATTTACCTGACTGATCCGAAGATTGATTTTGAACCGTATTTCGATTTTAACGGAACTGAATTAAAATTCTCGTACCTGAACATAAAAGGGGAAAACTTTAAAATGAAAATTTTAAACAACGACGACCTGGTGGTTTACGAAGCGAAGTTGGGTAAAAGCTTTCCAATTACTTCCGGATATGACCTTTCGAAACTGGAAGCCGGTAACTACAAATTGGTACTGAGTTCTTACGGCAAAAATTTTGAGTATACTTTTCAAAAATAGGTTAGTTTATTTTTGATGTGCCGCTGCCTGTTGAGGTGGCGGCATTTTCATTTTATAAGAAATCCTTACAACGAATTTTTGTATGCAGTAGGAGTTAAACCTGTTTCCTCCTTAAAAATACGGTTGAACGAAGTCTTCGAGTTAAACCCACACTCAAAAGCAATCCCAAGAATAGTGTACTTTCCGTATTTCGGATCTGCTAATTTCTCTTTTACCTCTTCAACACGGAACTCGTTAATCAGCTTATAAAAATTCTTTTTCTGACCCGAATTTATTACCTGAGAAAGGTACTGCCTGGAAATACCCAAATCATCTACCATCATCTGAAAACTGAATTCCGGATTCAAATAAGGCTTTTTAGTTTTTAAGTAGTCCCACACTTTTTTATTAATGTCTTCTATTTTTTTATTGTCGAGAGCTGAACGTTTATATTTTTCAACCGATTCGTCTTCTTCCGGCTCAGATTCTGCTTCTTTAAAATCATAAATAACCGACTGATTAATACTAAAAAACATCACCACAAAAGTAAAGATGGTAAGATTTGCCGATATTGAAAGAAAACGAAAAATCCTGACTCCCAGAAACCTTGACAAGGTAGAAAAAGACATGTCAACCAAAAACAGAACCAGGAAGAGAAGAACTACAAAAATCAACCAGCTAAGTGTAATCCGCTGTGTATAATTTGAAAAATAATAGGGTATCTTTTTCCTGTGATTTAATATTATCCGGATACTAAAAATCCAGTAAATAAACAGTGAGACAAGGATAATAAAATAATACAACTGATTATAAAAGAAAGCATTACTCTGCGCTGAACCGGGCGATGCAGAGATAGAAACCGGATCGGTAAATGAACGATGAATACAAACAAGCAAAAAAGGAATCAGGTGCAACAAATGTTTTTTGTCGAGCTTAAAATTTTCTATCGCCAACGAGCTGACATATAAATACAACAGAGGTCCGAAGAGAAACAAAACAGGGAAAATGCCCGGTTTAAAATAATCAACCACTTCGAAAGGCAGGAATCTTGCCCCTAAAAAAACAGCAATAATCGCTAACCACAAACTAATTATGTAAAAGCTAAGATGCCGTGGTCGTTTCGTTAAAAATATAAGTATACCGAATAACGCCTGTACAAAACCAATAGCCGCAATTGTTTCTCTCATTCCAATTTTTGAAGTTTGACTTTTCACTTCAAAATAAGTTTAAATTGCCGGGATTGCAAATCAGAATTTGCATATAAAACAGAATGTGCTGAACTTTAGTCGGAAATTGATAGTTATTACGATATGTGTTATAACGTTGAACAAGTCAGGGTAAAAATAGAAATGATGATAAAACGCGGCTATCTTAGCCGTGCTGACTTTAACAATATGCCCGACTCATGGGTTTTAAAGGGCTTTTTCAATCCGGCCGTAATGGTAATAACCAACGAAAAACCATATAAAACACGCGAACTTTCGTGGGGCCTCATTCCTGAACAAACCAGAAACCTGGACTTTGCCAACGAAATAAAAACCAAAACACTTAATGCGAAATGCGAAACTCTGACAGAAAGAGCCTCATATAAACATCTTGTTGGAAGAAGGCATTGCCTCATTCCTGTGTCTGGATTTTACGAATGGCGCGATATTAATAAAAACAAATACCCCTATTACATTTATATGAAAGACCGCAGTCCGTTTATGTTGGCCGGATTGTGGGATCGCTGGACAGAACCCGGCACTTTAAATGTACACGAAACATTTACCATTATTACTTGCGAAGCCAACGATTTAATGAAAACCATTCATAACAAAAAGCAACGCATGCCGGCAATTATTGCTCCCGAAGATGAAGAAAAATGGCTCACGGCAATAGATTACAAAACCGTTTTGGAACTCTGCCAACCCTACGACGACTCAAAAATGGATGCACACACCATCGATAAATCAATAATTTTAAGAAAAACCGGTTACAATATTCCCAATGTGAACGAGTTTGTTTTTTATCCTGAAACGGAACAGAAAACTCTATTCGATTAAAGTGATTATTCTTTAGGCGTCAAGCGAAGCACCGTCCCGGGTTTATTAAGCACCACGTAAATGGCACCATCTGGTCCGGTAGAAACATCGCGCACCCGTCCCTGGCCTTTTACAATTACTTCCTGGTGAACTACACGGTCGCCTTCTAATTGAAGCAAACGAACTTCTTCGTATTTTAAAGCGCCAACCATCAATTTATTTTTCCATTTTTTAAACAAATCGCCCCGGTAAAAATCAAGGCCACAAACGGCAATCGAAGGTTTCCAGTAAAGATTGGGCTGCTCCATCCCCGGCTTATGGGTTTCTTCGGTAATAATAGTTCCGTTATAATTTTTACCATAGGTAATGGTCTCCCAACCGTAATTTTTTCCCCATTCAATCAGGTTCAACTCATCGCCGCCCATTGGGCCATGTTCGGTAACCCAAAGTTGTCCGGTCTGCGGGTGAATGGCCATGCCCTGAATATTCCTATTCCCCAATGAAAATAACGACGGAACTGAACCTTCTTCCACAATAAAAGGATTATCCTCAGGGATGCTACCGTCTTTCCATATTCGGTGAACCTTACCGTTGGGAAGTTTGAAATCCTGGGCCTGGTAACCAGCACCCCTGTCTCCAATCGCAAAATACAAATATCCCCAGGGATCAAATACAATTCTGCAACCATAGTGGTGGCGTGTTGTACGATAAGTTTCGTGTGGCGCTTCGAATAAAACTTCCTGGTTAGTCCAGGTGTTATTTTCAATCTTTCCGCGAACAATGCGAGTCATCGCCGGCGGGCGATCGCCTTCGAAATTTCCCTTTAAAACATGGCTATATGCTAAATAAATCCATCCATTATCAGAATAATCAGGATCAACGGCAACATCGAGCAAACCACCCTGACCCTCGTTCAAAACCTCCGGTGTATTTTTTACCGGATCAGCCAAAAGCTTCCCGTTTTTAACCATCCGCAAACGCCCCGGACGCTCTGTAATCAATGCAGTACTCTTATCCAAAAAATCGATGCCCCAGGGAACTTCAAGTCCTTCAGCAAAAATCTCAACATCTATTTTATAATCCAGTGTTTCAATTTCTTTGGCAATTGGAGGTTTCTCCGCTCCCACTTCTTTCTCCGAATCCCTGATATATGACATGATGGACCGAATCTCGTCATCGTTTAATGATGATTGGTAAGACGGCATTCCCAAATGAGCAATTCCAAATTTAATATTCCGGAAAACATAACCGTCTTCGGCACCAAATTGCCAGATACCATCAATTAAACTGGCAGCATTTCCTCCGGTTAAATTTGCTCCGTGGCATTGCGCACAGTGCTGACCATACAAATGTGCTCCGTCCTGAGCTTTTGTATTCAAATTAAATATGAAAAGAAACAGAAAAATGATGGAGACTTTAGTGAAAGTGTTCGTTAAATTCATGATAGCCGATTTAGATTAAACACTATAATATAAGCATTTTAGGGGAATTTTGTTCATAATTCACTTTTCAAAATACGCTTTATTAAATCTTGCAATAATCTTTATTCCGGAGATATTTCGAACAAATTTTTTAAGTGAATAGAGTAAAAAAAGCACTGTCTGCAATTTCGCTATTCGAACAAAGCGAACATAAAATTGGTTAACTTTAAAACTTAAAAATATCGGAAAAGATTACTATGCGACAATTTATCCCATTACTCATTACAATTATTTTTTTTGGTGTTCTGGTTGCTGCCAATATATATTTAGCCCGACGATTTGTCTGGTATTTCGATTTTACCGGCAAACGTTTTTTATACATCCTTTTTGCAGCCATTACCCTGTTCATGATAGGTGCTCCTATAGCACTGATGAATGCTAAAAGCGGATTGGCGAATTTTGCCTACAGTGCCGCAGCAATATTGTTGGGTTTTATGCTTTACCTGTTGATCTCTGTTATCCTTGTCGATATTTCAAGACTATTTGTAAAGACCAACCCAAAAGTTTTCGGAATAATTGCCCTGTCACTTGCGGTTTTGATTTCGGGATTTGGGATTTGGAATGCCACAAAAAAACGGGTTCGCAATGTCGACATAGAAATTAAAGGCCTTTCAAAAGAGATAAAAGCAGCTCTGCTCACTGACGTTCATATCGGACATTTCTGGGGTGTAAAAACACTACAAAAGATTGTTGATATTACCAATGCCCAAAACCCTGATGTCGTATTTATTGGTGGCGATTTATTTGACGGAAAAATCAGGTTGAACAGAGAAAGCCTCGACCCATTGACCCGTTTAAATGCTCCGGTTTATTTTGTTGAAGGAAACCACGATGGATATTCAGGTGCAAAAGAAATCAAAGACAATCTTCGCGATATTGGTGTTCAGGTGCTGGAAAATGAAGTCACTCATTTCAGCGAGCTTCAAATTATTGGTTTAAATCATATGCGGCCTGACGGAGAATCGGTTAATATGCATGCCTCCAGCCCAAGAGCCACTATTAAATCAACTTTGAATATTCTGAATATTTTTCCCGGGAAACCCACCATTTTGCTCCATCACAGCCCCGATGGAATTCGATATGCCAGTGAACATGGCGTTGATTTATTCCTGGCCGGACACACACACAATGGCCAGTTATTTCCGTTCAATTTTGTGGTAAAAATGGTCTATGAATACAACAAAGGTTTGCACGAGTATAACAAGACAAAAATATATGTATCGCAGGGAGTTGGCGCTTTTGGCCCGCCCATGCGCGTTGGTTCCATTAGCGAAATAAGCATACTTAACCTTAAACCCGAATAAAATGAATGTAATTGTAACAGGCGCCACAGGAATGGTGGGAAAAGGAGTTCTTCTCGAATGCCTCGACCATCAATCGATAGACAAAGTTTTGGTTGTCGGAAGAAATCCGGTTGAAATAAAACATCCCAAATTAAAAGAACTGATTCACTCCGATTTCTCGGATTTTTCAGGAGTCAGCGAGAAACTTAAAGGTTACGATGCCTGCTTCTTTTGTATGGGAATTAGTTCCATGGGAATGAAAGAGGCTGACTTTAAAAAAGTAACCTACGATTACACTCTTTCTCTTGCCCGTGAATTGTATACGTTAAATCCGGAAATGACTGTCACTTATGTTTCAGGCGAAGGAACAGATTCCACAGAGAAAGGCAGAATAATGTGGGCGCGGGTGAAAGGAAAAACAGAAAACGACTTGATAAAACTGGGATTTAAACAAGCATTTATGTTTCGTCCGGGCTTTATTATTCCCTTGCGCGGAATCAAATCAAGAACAAAAGGCTACCAGTTCGTCTACGACTATTTTATGTGGTTGGTAAAATTAATCAGAGCTCTGGCTCCCAATTCCGTGGTTACCACAACCCAGGTTGGAAAAGCAATGATTAACTCCGCTATTAGAGGATATCCATTGAATATCCTGAAACCAAAAGATATCTTTTTATTATCAAAATAAAACATGCGAAACAGCACCCGTAAAACTTTATATTTTATCGAATTCCTCATCCTGTTTTTCGGAGTGCCGCTTTTTTTGTTTTTCGATAAAAACCTGGTTCACCCAAGTTCCATTCTTTTACCTGTTCTTTTTGCACTAGTCCTGTATTTCAGAAAGCAGAAAGATTTCCATTTACGCGACCTGATAAGGCTTGGTATTTCGAAACACATGTGGTTGAAACAATTGCTCATAGTGCTTTTTATAGGAATCTTACTTTTGATTTACGTTCTCATTTTCGAACCGGAGAACCTGTTTAACCTTCCAAAAAGAAATCCTTTCATATGGGTAGCCATGTTCTTTTTCTACCCGGTATTTTCAGCATACGAACAAGAAATTGTTTTTCGGAAATTTCTGTTTATGCGCTACAAACCTCTGTTTAAAGGAAAATGGACGATGATTCTGACCAGTGCTGTTACTTTCAGTTTTGTGCACATTGTTTATTTCAGTACCCTTTCGCTGATACTGACTTTTTTCGCGGGAATTTACCTGGCATTGATTTACGATAAAACAAGAAGTGTTTTGTTTGTCAGCATCTTACATGGATTATTAGGATTTCTGATTTTTACTGTTGGGCTGGGACAACATTTTTGGCTCGACATGATGGATTGGTTATAACAAAACAATCAGTAAGTTAAAATTTTTACTAGATTTGTCCTATTATTAAAATTTTTTAATAACTAAGTTATGTACAAATATCTTTTCATCGGAATTTTACTTCTTATCACATGGGCATGCCAACCAAAATATCCGGGTGTACCCAAAAATTACCACAGTCTTTTAGACCAGGCACTGACAAAGGCCGGAGAAAATGCTCCTGAACTTGAAAAAGCACTTGCAGAAACGCCTGACGGACAAAAAGAAGGTATGGCATTTCTGATTAGTTATATGCCAGAACGAGACCTGTCCAGCTTAAAAGCTGATTTCCTGTTGGAAAATGTTGAATATGCCTACAAGGCCCGCGAAAAATACAGCTGGTGCGCCAATCTGCCTGATTCCATATTCTTAAATGAAGTCCTGCCCTATGCCAATATATCGGAAGATCGTGATGCCTGGCGGAAAGATTTTTTTAACCGTTTTGCCAAATATGCCGATAATGAGGACAATATGGTTGATGCCATTATGTCGATAGCACGGAATATTAAAGATGAAGTTGATGTGGAATATAACACCAAACGATCGAGAGTTGACATCAGTCCGTTCCAGGCTATGAAAGAGCACATGGCCACTTGTACCGGCCTTTCCATTTTGCTGACAGATGCCTACCGGGCTGTTGGAATTCCGTCGCGACTGGCAGGAACAGCTATGTGGACCAACTACAAAGGCAACCACACCTGGAATGAAGTTTGGGTGGACAATGAATGGCAATTCATCGAATACTATCCCGATACTTTAAACAAATCGTGGTTTGTAGCCGATGCCGGAAAGGCTGACCCTGACAACATGTTGCACTGGATTTATGCTGCATCGTACAAACCAACCGGAATGCCTTACTATGCTGCCGTTGATGGTCCATATATTATGAAAGTGGTAGACATTAACAAGTTACCGGAAGAAATTCGTCCGCGCTTCGAGCAAATGAAAGAACATGCCGAAGACAAAGAACCTTATATCTGGGGACATAATGTAACGCAGCGATATATCGATATTTACCAGGAATCGATTAAAAACAGCAAATTGAGTGATGATGAACTGATGGCCAATGTAGTGGTTTTTGCTAACTCAAACACCAATGTCAGCGATTCGCGAATGAGTTGCCGTGTTGACGTTTTTGAAGGTGAAAACAACATTGATTTCGGTTATTCACCACGCAAAACCGATGACATGAACCAGTTCCTTCAATTCAAACTTAAAAAAGGAACGGACTACAGACTTGTGGTTACCAATCCGGAAAATCAGATCAATAAGGAATTTACAATTACCACACAAAACGAACCCACACAGGATATTCAACTTATTCTAAACAAATAATTTGGAAAGTAAACCATGAAAAAACTAATACTATTTCTGGCAGTCGTTGTTGCTACAAACGCAGCAATGGCACAAACCATAAATGTTAAAACACACGACAAATTACTTATCAATACCGATCCCTCGCAAGGCGTGAAAAGCTTTGTCCATTGGGGTGTTTTCCCGTCGAAAAGCAAGGAAATCCGAAGGATCGTTCTGAACCTGACTCTTGCCTATCCTCAGGATCGGGCTATTGCCCACTGGGATTACATGGATCGTGTAAAAATTCTTCGCAAAGGAGGAGTTAACGGGGAAATGATTAATTACGAAATTGGGAGAATGCTGACCCCTTACGGAAGTAATTTTAAAGAAGGGTGGAGCTACACCTGGAGCATAGATGTTACTGATTTCCAGACTTTCCTACGCGACAGCGTTGAAATTGAATACATACATTCCGGTTACGAATCGCCTGATCTGGGATGGGATTTAACTCTCGACTTCGATATTACCTTTGGTCCTCAAGTAGCTGATTTTATATCGGCAGAAAAAATGTGGGATGGAAATTATCGTTACGGTGATCCTGAACAACCCATTGAAGAACAGCTTGCCCCTAAATCTGTAAAAGCTTCTGACAATGCCGCCTTTGGACGCTTTCGTATTCAACATACCGGACATGGAATGGATAGCAAAAGTGGTTGCAGCGAATTTTGCAGCCGCTGGCGCGAGTTAAAATTCGATGGAGAAGTAGTTGATCACCGCGACATGTGGAAAGACTGTGGCAACAACCCGCTTTACCCGCAGGGAGGAACCTGGATTTTCGACCGCGCCTACTGGTGTCCGGGAGACTTACAGGTGCCCGATGTGGTTGACATTCCTCTTACAAAATCCACCCACGAACTTGATTTGGATATGGAGCCGTTTACTGCTGCAGATAAGGACCAGCCGCGCGAACAGATTACTTCCTATTTCTTTCAGTACGGAGAGCCCAACAACGATAACGATGTGGCCATTGAAGAAATTATTGCTCCCAACCTGAAAGACAATTACAACCGTTTTAACCCGCGTGGATTCAGTCCGATCATCAAAATCAGAAACCTTGGCAAACGCGACCTTAAAAAACTGAATATCGTTTACAAAACCAATGGCTTTGAAGAGAAAACATTCAAATGGAAAGGGAACCTGGGATTTTATGAAGCGGCTATCGTATCACTTCCCGGAGAAATTGATATGAATCAAGGGGTAAATACTTTCTCGGTAATTCTGGAAGAACCTAATGGGAAAGAAGATGAATGGGACGGAGATAACAACATGGAAGCCGAATTCGAGAGTATCCCGACAATCCCGTCGAAATTTGTGGTTGAATTTATGACCAACAATAAGCCAAAAGACAACTGGCTTCAGATAGTAAACAGCAATTACGATACAGTCTATTCGAAAACACCGGAAATGCTCGACTCGGCCACAACATACACCGATACATTAGAACTGGAGGAAGGAAGTTACTTTCTGAACCTGGTAGACACTGCCGGTGAAGGTTTGGAATTCTGGTTTTTAGCCGATGCCGGATACGGACGCCTGCGTTTAAAAGATACCGAAGGCAACCTCATCCACCTGTTTGAAAGCGATTGCGGAAACGGTCAGTTTTATGCTTTCAAAACTGACAACGACTTTAAAGTTGATACCACCATCGCCCATTTGTCGGTTAATATTTACCCACGAATGGTAAAAGATTACGCAACGATTTACACCACAACCAATAAACCTTCCACCCTAAAAGTGCGCATAACAAAAGACGGCGAATATGTGGAAACACATGAATTCACAAATATAAAAGATGATCAAACCGGATTAGATTTAAGACATTTGGAAGAAGGGCGCTATGTGATGGAAATTTATGTTGACGGCGAGCACAAAATGAACCGACGGTTCAACAAGGTTCCCAAAGGAGGTTTCAGGAATTAAAATTCAAAATAAAATCATACTTGAAGGCCGAAGGACAATGTTCTCCGGCCTGTATTATTTTCATCCTTTTTGTCATTTCATCCTCCTTTTTAAGCATTCCAAAACATTTTTTATCTTCCTTACCGTATCAATACATATTTTTGGCACCAAACCAATAGCTATCAGTCCGATACCAAAGTATCAGCAAAACCTAAATATCATTTAATGTGTTATTTATACAAGTGAAACTAATTATAGATTATTGGAGTAATAGTAATCAACCGGAAAAATAGAGATGGAAACAAACGATCATATCAATTGTCATTTAAAAAAATTACCCTTTACGGCAGAGCTGAGCTTTGATATACTCATTAAAAAGATTGAACAAATCAGCGCAGCACAATATCATCCCATGAAAGAGATGGCGCAAAGCGTGATGACTGCTATCAGCCAGGTTCCGGCATTTAGAAAATGCATTTCAGATACCGGCATTTTAGCAAAACACCCGGAAATTGTGAAGCAGTTAATGGCTTTTGTTATTAATCCACTGAACGATAGAACGGAAATGGTTGCAGCAATTTCTCCTTTTGGGCAAGATCCTTTCTATTCCACCTATCTTATGGAAGATACCATAATGTGCGAAAACAAAAAACTCGAAATCGCTTACGAAAGTGCCAACGACCTGAACCTGGTATCTAAAATATATCACGCCTATCTTATCATTCTGGAGAAATTTTATAATTACTCTGTAGATATTGATTTACCTTTTACTTACCGTTTAAGCGACTTAAAAAGCGGCACGATTAAATACATGCGGAAGCATGCATTTACAGATTACCTGGATGTTACAGAGTTAAAAAAACATCGGAGATTATCGCCCGAAGAAATTACCGAACTCATTAATAACGGGGAAGATCTGGATCTGTGGAATGAAAAAATTCCGCTAAAAAACTTTGAGTTCAGGGGTTTTATTCATTTCAAGTTAACAGACATTACCCAGGATTATGTGATCTCTCAGCTTAAAACCGATTTGCTGAATAAAAAAACGGTGGAGACCAATGAAGGCTTTGAAAAATTACAAAAACGGATGCGCGCCCTGTTCGACAATCCGGAACTAAAATTTGGAATGGCCGTAGCTCCCGACGCTGATGCAACTCTCAATTTAAACCTGATCTGGAATACCATTATTCCCCGATCGGATTTAAAATGCGACCAATATATGGGATCAATTTACGAAAAGGCATTCACACAAAAACGCATCATTCACTCGCCCGATCTCACTAATCTTCCCCATGATATTGTGGTTGAAACTTTGCTCGATGCCGGAATACGCAGCCTTGCTGTTGTTCCATTGTTCATCGACGAAAAACCGGTTGGAATGCTGGAATTCGGATGTTCGTCTCCCAACCATATTAGTATGCTGCAAGTGAAACGGCTCCACGATGTTTTTCCCACTTTTGCACTTGCTTTGCAACGATCGAAAGAAGAATGGAACGACAAAATCAGGGCGATTATTCAGGATCAGTTTACGGCGATACATCCAACGGTTGAATGGCGATTTAGGGAGGCTGTAGCCAAAATGCTGACTGAAAACAAAAACGGCAAAAATACAAATGTCGATTCCATCGTTTTTAATAATGTTGTTCCCATTTATGGTGCCTCCGATATTCGCGGTTCTTCACTGGAACGAAACCGGGCCATCCAGTCAGACCTTTCTGAGCAATTGGAGCATGCTTTGGAAATATTAAAATATGGCAATCAGGTAAAAGAAATGCCGCTTATCGATAACATTTGTTTCAAAATTAACCAGCATCTCGAAACGGTAAAAAGTGGCCTTAAAGCCGGCGACGAAGTGGTTATTATCGAGTTCCTGAAAAAAGATGTCGATCCTTTTCTGGCCATTTTAAGGGAACGTTATCCTGAAATGAAAGACTATGTTCAGGCTTATTTTAATTCACTCGATCCGGAACTGGGAGTACTGTATAAAAAACGAAAAGACTTTGAAGACAGCCTGACTTTAATTAACGAAGAAGTTAGCCGGATAATTGAAAGTGAAGAGAAAAAAGCCCAGGAAATTTACCCTCATTATTTCGAAAAATACCGTACAGACGGTGTTGAATACAATGGCTATATTGGCCAGTCGTTGGTGAAAAACCTGGCTTTTAACGAAATCTACCTTAAAAACATACGACTTTGGCAATTAATGGTAAAAGTTAAAATAGCCAGAAGAATACGATCCATTCAGCCAGAATTGGCCACCAAACTCGACATCTCCCAACTTATTCTGGTACACTCCAATCCTTTGAGTATTGCATTCCGTCAGGATGAGAGAAAGTTTGATGTGGCCGGAGCCTATAATATCAGGTACGAGATAACCAAAAAACGAATTGACAAGGCACTTATCAAAGACAGCACCGAGCGGATAACGCAGGTCGGTAAAGTAGCAATTATCTACTCGCACGGCGACGAAATCAAAGAATATAAAAAATACATCGATTTTATGATCGCTCAGGGCTACCTCACTAATAATCTGGAAGAGCTTGAACTGGAAGACCTGAAAGGCGCTTCGGGTTTAAAAGCCCTGCGGGTAGAGGTAAATTTTAACGACCTGAATCCAAACAATATCGATTTAGAAACAATAAAGGATGTGGTGAATAAAAATTAAAATGGCAATATTATAATTTTGATCATTTTATTGAAGTACGAATTACTGGTTGGTACTCTTCAACTACCGAAATTTATGAAACTTAATTTAGGTAAGCCCCAATTACTTTTGCCCAGATATCGTAACCTTTTTTGTTCATATGCACGCCGTCTTCAATAAAAATATCCTGAAAAACTACTCCTTCATCATCCAGCATAGCAGTCCAAACATCGGCAAATCCAATGTCGTTTTTCTTCGATAATTTATACAAACGTTTATTCAGCTTTGTATAGTCTTCTCTCAATTCCCAGCGTTTTATGCAAGGTTTTGGCGAAACGATAACAATCCTGGTTTCAGGCATGTCCACCTGAATTTTCTCAATAAGCGACTTTGCTTCTTTCGAAACTTTCGAAGGCTTTTTGTGGTTTGCAATATCGTTGTCGCCCTCGTAAATAAACAATATATCAGGTTTCTGTTTCAGAATGAGCTGCTCGTAGAAATAAATCAAGTCGCTGTAATGCGAGCCGCCGAAACCATTGTTAATTACATTGTAAGCTGGGAAATAATCCTGTACATCTTTCCACATTCTGACACTTGAACTACCTGCAAAAACAACCAGCTTTTTGTCAGGATTGAAATTGTATTCTTTTGTATATAACTTTTCAACATCATTTTTATAACGGTTCGGATCTTGAGCGTCTACTCTGGTAACGATAAAAAAGAGTAAAGCAAGAACAATAAACTTTTGAATTGACTTCATTTTAAATCTTTGTAACTAATTAATTGGATATTTTTCTTCCGAATCGTTTCCTCCACTTTAGGGCTCGTTAATACTCTTGTCACCCATTCGCGATCGGTGGCCACATTTTCGTAACCGGTATGACCTACCGATTCCATTTCTATGCCCTCGTGTCCCGGATGTTCCACATATAAGTATTTCCCGGGCGAAAGTTTTTCCAGATTCTCACAAAATCTGTCAATACGATCTTCATAAACATCTTTTCCATTCCAGCCCGAAAAACGTTTGAGACCCTCCATGTTAACCTCCAGCTTATATTCTTTTGCCAACCGTGTTACCAGTTCTGCAATTTTTTGATCCAGGCCATTAAAACCCATATGCGTGCTGATGTGTGAAATATGAGGAACATGTTTTAACGAAAGTTCTATTTGGGCGCGTAATTCCTTCTCTATTTCATCCAGTTTCCAGCCCGATTCCTGAATAGATGAGCCGGCCGGAAAATTTTCATTCTTCCAAACCATGGGAAAAAAATAGCCGTCTTCATCAACCAGGCTTGGACAATGGGTAAGCGGACGCCATTTAACATTGCTCCATTCGCTGGTCAGAACCAGGTGAATTCCCACATCAAAACCAGGATTTTCATTGAGCATCTTTGTGGCCTCCAAAAACCAAGCACAAGGTGCCATTAATTCCACCGACTGCGCAATTCCGTTTTGATATGTTTCAATGCAGGCGAGATTTGCCGCATGAAATGAACCAATATCATCGGTGCGGATAAGTAAATAAATTTGATCGTCATTTTGTGCAAACGCTCCAATCGACATAAAGAGTATTAGAAAAGTAAGTATTCGATTTTTCACAACGTTAAAAGATTGATCTCCGAATTATTTTACCCAAACCATTTTCTATTTCTACCTTGCAGATTATTCAAAGTGTCGATTGTAATATTTACATCGTTTACAATCTGGAAATCGAACATCCCCACACAAATAAAATCGGCTCCATTCTGAAAAGCCCAGTTAAAACCATCTTCGGGTTGAATAGCTCCGGCAGCCAATATCTTGAATCCCATTACAGGAACAGTGGCGCGTTGTACAAATTCAACGGTCTTGTCGGGAAACAAACAAAACAGGTTGTCGTGAAAGCGGTTATGATCCGGAGATTTTTCACCATCCACTTCAAAAGGCACACGGTTTTCGCGCGGGTGTGCCGACCAGTAATTATCGTGGTGCATGGTTTTCATGTAATAATCAGGTATGATCCCGGCTTCCTCGCAGGCAATCAACGAATCAACAGTGTGTGCAGCCAGACCGGCGGTGAATCCGTTTTTTCGAATGTGACTTAACATCAGATCGATTTTATCCAGCTCATTATCGCGTACAAACCAGTCGCATTGGTTTCCCTGTACCTGAATAATATCTACTCCAAAATCGATCGCCTTATTAATATTCACCAGGTAATCTTTATTTTCACGGTCAGGATGAACCTGTGTAATTACTTTTATTTTACTACCTGTCAACCTTTTGTATTTCTGCATTGTGGCATTTGTCGGAAAACCAATATTAATGGCATTAATCCCGGCTTCCTCGGCCAGCATCAGCGTTTCGAAAATCTTCTTTTCGGTATTGTACGCTCTGAATAGTGACGGAACGTAATATAAATCGCGCGAATGAGCCCAGCCTCCTATCAGGTTTCCACCTAACACCAGCCGACTGATTTCGTGCTGCCCGATCTTCCCTTTCGGAAGATCACCTTTTAATTCTTTAATATTGGCACCGCCCACTTTTATGGTTGCGCCCGAAAGAGTGTCTACTCCAAACTTACGGGTTTCGTTAAAGGCTCCCAAGCCCAAAACTCCCAAAGCAGGAATGGTAGCAAGGTTCTTCAAAACTTCTCTTCGGGAATGATCGGTAGATTTTTCTTCTTTGGATTCTACCGTTTTCTTTTTTAAAAACAGTTGAAGTGCATAAAGTCCCCAGCCTTTCTCTTTCAAAACAAATAGCAGGAGCAAAGCAAGGGCTTCGATCAAATTTTTATTTACGATATATAAACTTCCTTCGGTATTGGCCAGCAACGATCCTCCAAAAGGCGGGTGTGCAAAATAATACAACACTAACAAGGCGACTCCCGACATAGCCGATATACGAATGGCCAAACCAAGTGAAAGCCCCAGGCCAATAAGAATTAATGCGGCAATATTTATCGGATCAACTACATTCATCAAGGTTTCTGAACCACTCATCCATTGATAAAAACCCGACAAAGGCCCTGTTGAGCTTGATAAATACCCGGCTGCACTCCAGTTTCCATCGAGTAATTTTGCTATACCTTCATATAAAAAATGCCAGCCTATTGCGGTTCTGAAAACAGTAATAAAGAGTTTTTTCCAGTTCATAGTTTATAGTTTAGTTAAAGTTTATGGTGTTTCAGGCCCTTAATTTAATCATTATTGTAAAAAAAACAATTAGTTATTAAAATGATATTCTCCAGAGCCTACCTCGAGTACCAGGTTGTTCTTTTCCTTAGCAATGAGCTTCACCTCTCCATTTTGTTCCGGTTGCTTACCACTTTCGGTAACCTGATCTGCCGGAAAATAAAGAGTAGCACGGCATCCCACGGGCACGGTAATATCAACATTTAATTTCCCATCGGATTTTTGCCATTTAATACCTGCCTTTCCATAAGATGTCTGATTATAATATTCAGCAAACTCCAAATCATCAACGGGTTGAGGATTAAAAATAATATGACGGTAACCGGGTTCTGTTTCGTCGGTTTGCATACCGGACAGTTTCCGGTAAAACCACACCAGTCCTCCTCCAAACATAGGATGGTTGTGCGAATTATTGGTATCCCAGTGTTCCCAGGTTGTAGTGGCGCCCAATTGTAACCATCTGCCGTAGCCGGGTTCATCTTTTTTATTCATCGCTTCGTAGGCAAGATCCTGCATGCCATTTTCAGATAGCACTTCGAAAAAGAATTGTGTCCCAAAAATTCCGGTATCCAAATGCCCTTTGTTCTTTTTAATATTTTCTTTCAATGCTTTGACAACCTTCGAATATTGCGATTCCGGAACGCCCATTTTCAGCGCAAAAATATTGGCTCCTGAATTTCCATAAGTCCCTTCTCCAGCATTATAAAAACGTTTGTGAAAAGCATCTTTGGTCTTTTCAGCAAGTGCTTTATATTTTTCGTATTCTTTATCTTTTCCCAATGCCAGCGCTGCTTTTGAAGTAAAATCGGCACAACGCCAGAGATAAAAAGTATGCACCAAATCATCGGGTGGCAAATCTCCCGGAGTCACCCACTCGCCCAGGTTGAACCATCTTAATACTTTGCCATCGCGTCCAACGCGTTGCGAATACATAATTCCGTCTTCATCAACCCAGGATTGTATATAGCGAACGTATTCCGTCATTGGTTCGAAAGCATCTTCCAACATATCCTTTGCTCCGTAATGCAGGTAGAACTCCCAGGGCATAATACAAACCGCTGCACCCCAGGCAACTCCGCCGCCACAACCGGGTTGCCACGGAGCTCCGTTTGGCACATAACCGGTTTCAACATTTTGCGCTCCAATGATATCATGAATCCATTTGTGATAGAAATTCCGCGCATCGAAATTATGCATAACCGTAACGCACGAAACCTGCCCGTCGCCGGTATAAGGCGAGCGCTCGCGGTGCGGACAATCGCTGGCAATTCCTCCATGCATGTTATCGGTTTGGGTTCTTTGCCAGATTTTGTTGATTTGATTGAACATGGTATTCGAAGTTTGAAATTCAGCTGATTTCTCCACTTCAGTATTCACCACTTCTGCACAAATGTTCTCGGGATGCAGAACACCCGGCCAGTTTTCAATTTCAACTTCCCGGAAAATAAACCAGTTAAAGCGAGCTGCATAGTTTTCTTTTCCTTCGCCTTTAAAAATGTAGGAATTGTCGCCCGAAAACGTATTGCAAAGATATTTGATATCTACTTTTTGACCGGCAGGTCCTTCCACATTTTTCAGTCGCACCCAACCCGAAACCTCTTCGCCGAAATCAACGATATAATTTCCATTATACATTTTTTCAATTCGAATAGGCTGCAGCCGTTCAACCACTTTGTCGGTGTAGGCAGTGTGTGCCACCAACTTTCCTTCAGGTGCTTTACGAAAGGTTGCCTGTTTCCAGGTTCCATCGTCGAATCCTGCTGTGCACCAGCCATCCTGTTCCAGCCTTGCATCGTAATGTTCGCCGTAATAAACCATGTCCATCAAAATCGGACTTTTTGATACTTTCCAGCTTTCGTCGCTCACAATAACATCCTCTGAGCCATCGGTATAAGTAACATGAATTTGAGCCAAAAATCGCGGCGTGCCATAACCCAAAGCCCAATGTTTGGCCGGATTATAAAAACCATTTCCCAACATACCACCAACTGCATTTGCTCCGTTTTTCAACTTCTCTGAAATATCGTATGCCAGATACATTACTTTGTATTCCCTGAAATTATCGTCTAACGGAATATATTGTTCCGACAGGGCCGGGCGTTTGCCATAGTTGGTCTGATTTGGTACCAACACATCGTCACCCACCTTTTCTCCATTCAGATATAACTCGAAATATCCAAGTCCGGTAACATAAGCCACGGCCTTTTTCACCTGTTTATTTACATTGAATTCCTTGCGAAACATCGGGGCAGGAGGAGGTAATTCTTCAGGAAGTGCCGCGCCCGGACTAGAGGGTTTTGGAAGCGTTTTCTCACCCTGCCATGGAGCACCAATCCATTTCGCCTTCCAGTCTTTTTCGTCGAGTAATCCCATGTGCCAGCAAGCCGGTTCGCTCCACTCGGACACTTCTCCGTTTTTATCCCAAACACGCACCTGCCACCAGCAGTCAACCCGCGACCTTAACTTTTTGCCATTGTATTGTACTCTGGTAGATTGATTCCCTGAAACTTTTTTACTGTCCCATAAATCAGGAATTTCCAATTTCGTTTTCGAACTGGCCACCCGAATTTGCCATGCCGTTTGAAGCTGGGCTCTTTCTCCCTCATCGGCTATATTTATCCAACCGAGCCGTGGATTCATAACATCCACAACAGAAGGGTTCTCAAGATATTCACATGTTGGCTGTGTGGGATTTATTTTGGCAGAAGAAATACCAATAAAAAAAAACATGGAAATACAAATAACAAAGAATGGTTTCATATCATTATCAGGTTTAATCGATTCGCCTAAAGATACCAATAACTTTCAACCAAGAGTTTAAGAATTAAAATTTTTCCCTTGTTTTCTGTTTGCATTTTCTACATTTGTCTTTCATAAAAAAACAGACTTATGATGAAAAAGGATTTTTCACCAACAAAATACCAACTAAAATCATTTAAAACCGGCAAAGAGTTTGAAGATTCAGGTTGGACACTTGATGAGCCGGGAGCAATAGAACCAAGCTTAATCAGGGCCATTTACGATAAAAAACAAATCGAGGTAAAAGACGATTCCTGGGGACTATATAAATTTGCCGACTGGCTGCCCATTAGCCGAATCCTAGAAGGCTCATCAGCTCCGGTAACCTACAAAAGCGAGGGGCTGGCAAAAAAACTCGGACTCGAAAATCTTTGGATCACTTTCAGTGGTTACTGGCCTGAAAAAGGCACCAACATGAAAACCGCATCATTCAAAGAAACCGAAGCGTATTCGGTTTGCGGACGGATGACTGTAGATATGAAACAGGTTCTGGTAGTTGCTTCTGCAGGAAATACATCAAGAGCATTTGCCAAGGTTTGTTCTGAAAATAATATTCCTCTAATAATTTGCGTACCGGAAGATAATCTTAACGCCTTGTGGTTTGATGGACCGATTAACGATTGCGTGAAACTTATTTGCAGCAAATCAGGGAGTGACTATTTCGATGCGATTCACCTTTCGAATATTGTAGCAGAAATGGAAGGTTTTGTTGCTGAAGGTGGAGCCAAAAATGTTGCCCGCCGAGACGGAATGGCGACTACCACCTTATCGGCCGCCACTACAATTGGTGAGATTCCTGATTATTATTTTCAGGCTATCGGTAGCGGAACCGGCGCCATTGCAGCCTGGGAAGCTAACCTGCGTTTGATTGAGGACGGACGTTTTGGCAACAAAAAAATGAAATTGATGGTTTCGCAGAATACGCCGTTTACACCGATCCACGATGCATGGAAAGCCGATTCGCGCGCCATGCTTCCCCTCGACGACAATTTGGCTCGTGTGCAGGTAGAAGAGATTGTAGCGAAAGTACTTTCGAACCGCAAACCACCCTATCCAATTGCAGGAGGCTTGTTCGACGCTATGAAAGATGCGGGAGGAAATGTTATGCTTGCAACAAACGAAGAAGCTGCCGAAGCAGGAAAACTGTTTTTGGAACTGGAAGGCAATGACATTCACCCTGCATCAGCTGTTGCCACAGCAACCTTAATTGACGCAGTGAAAGAAGGCATTGTAAAAAAAGATGATGTAGTAATGCTGAATATTACCGGTGGTGGAGAGGAAAAATTTAAAGCTGAAAATGAACTTTTCTACTTAAAACCGGAAATTGTTTTCGACATTAATCCAAACGAAGAAGAAGTAAAAGAAAAAGTGGCAAAACTTTTTTAGTTAAGCCCGATACATTGTTTCTTAGAAAAAGGCTGTCCATTTATTTTTTGGACAGCCTTTTTTATGCACTAAAACGAACAGAATCTTTTCTAGCAAAATGATGTCGCCTACAACGACAAAATATACTCCACCAGCGCATCCACATCATTTTCTGAAAGTTCATTACGGAGTCCGTGCTTCTCGCGGGTAAAAACTTCTTTCATTGTTGCCGCACGACCGTCGTGTAGATAAGGCCCGGTTCGCCAAAGTTCAATTAAGGTTGGAGTATCCCAGGTATTTTGATGGTCGAACTCTCCTTGTTTTCCCATTTCATGTTGTTTCTGATCAGTGAACCAGGGGCCGTAGTGACAATGAGTACATCCGGCCTTCTCAAACACTTTTTGTCCATTCTCCGCTAGATTACTCAACTTGCCTTTAACCAAATAAGGACTTGGAACAGCGGTTAATGCTTTCAGGTATTCATCCACAGCACGGGCATGTTCTTCATCTATTTGTACAAACTGAATATGAGTGAAACCCGCACGCACAGCTGTTTCTGCATCTGGGCGAATTCCGGTGATCATAGCCGGTGCCGTTTCGTGCGAGCCCAGCATACTTTTACAATTTTTTGGATTACCAATACCGTCGTTCAACAGGTCCCAGTTCATTCCATCGGTTCGCCCCTCTCCCGGATGACATCCGTTGCATGATTGCCAGCCCTGAAAACAGTAGGTAGCATCGTTAAAATAAATCTCTCCCAGCCGCACCGGATCGTTTTCCAGATTTTCATTCAAAACTATTTTTTTATAATTCAAAGGAACAGGATCAGCAGGATCGATCACATCTATAACATCAGAAAAATAGTTGGCGGCAAACACCTTCCCTTCATAAAATTTTGCAACACGGGGACCATTCCCTGATACTTTTACCCGTTTACGCAATCCCGATAAAAAGCGCAAATCATACGAAAGGCTCGCTTTGTTTGAAGTCGTTGTTAGCTTTTCAATAAAAGCCGGATAATTTATTAAACTGAAATCGAGTGTGCCGGAGTGAACCACCAGGATGTACTCAGGCGAACAATCAATTCCCCACGACCCGGCGGCTCCGTATTCAGGTTCATCGAGCAAAACTGTAGCCACAAATTCCAGCGACCGGGCATTAATAACGCTCATTGCACTGGTATTCATCCAGCCCTGTTCCAGTTGGGTTGTTGGTACCTGAAAACGTCCAAGGTTGTGTGAAATAAACACATAATTTCCATCTGCAGAAAGAGCCATTCCGCGCAAAGCATTACTTCCGTTGCCCAGCTGAATATTTTTAATCAGCCTTTCACTCTCCAGATCAATAATGCTGACTTCCGCCGCAACGGTATCCACATCAGCTCGTCCGGCAGTTAAAAAATTTGCCACAAACAAATACTTTTCATCCTCGGAAATAACGAGTTGTGTAGGTTGACGAAGTACCGGAATTCGTTTTAACTCCTTCTTTTTATTCAGGTCAACCACCGAAATATCGTTCGAAAACTGGTTGGCTACGTAAGCTTTTGTCCCTGTATTGTTGATTTTTACATCACAGGCACCGTTTCCAACAGAAACCTTCTGTATTTTTTTAAAATTGTGTTTATCGGTAATTAACAGCTTTCCTTCTGAAAAGGAAGTGACAACAAACAATTGTTCACCAAATATTTCCAGTGCTTTCGGAGGATCTTCCGTTTTCAAAAAATCATACGTGTCGGGATTAACCAAATCATACAACCTCACTTCGTTGGCAGTTTTCCCGGCAACATAAAGTTTGTTGTTATCGATCTCAATATCGCACGGAGAAAAGTACCTGCTTTCCTGTGCATTCCCCGCCAGAAATAAAAATACAAGTGATAGCGCGAATACGAATCTATTCATTTTACAGGTGTCGGTTATTTGGTTTTTGATAAAAAGGAATACTCTCATGCCCGATTTCTTTTCCTTTGTTATTGCTACTTATCATAAACCAGTTTCCCTTCGGAAACGGCTTTGTTGTTCTCCTTTTCAATATTCAATCGTTCCATATATTTTTTCAGCTGAACCTGGTGTGCCTCGCAGGGAACAAATCCCTCCATGTCGGCCCGCGGAGTGGTTTCCAAACGTTCTTTCCCTTTTTTGATGATCGTCAAAGCTTCCAGGTAACCGGCACCGTTTTGTTGAATATTCAACAGGCAAGGACTAAGTTCCGGGCGTTCAAAGGCAATCTGCGGCCCCAGTTTTCTGTCATGGGTTGAAAGTTTGTCAAACTGAACGCCGGTCAGCTCGCTTAGTTTGTTGAGTTCGTCAAAAGTGAGCGGACTTCTGCCGGCAGGATTATTCGGGTATGCCGACTCATAAAATGGATAATAAATGGCATTCAAATCAACCCAGGTGTAAAGCGCCTCCATTTCTTCCTGCGAAAGTTTCACGCTGTGATGACCCTCTTCAACTACCTTAACCAAATTGCTCGGATGCGATCCCCAAGATTTGGCCTGTTGAATTTGTGCCGGGCCACCTCCAACTACTGTTATTTGTTGTTTAATGTAAATATCGATGTAAGAAGCATTAAAATAAGGATTGCGGTCGGCAGCCAGAATCAGTTTTTCACTGGCCTTCTTTCCAAAGTCATGGCATTTTACGCAATGTTTGTCAAACACAGGTTGCATATCGCGCATGTAACTGTAAAGCGGGACTTCTTCGGGATTAGAGAGTTTGGCCGGTTTCTTTCTCAAAGCTAAAGGCATTCTGGCCATTACAGGAGGGACCATCAAACGGTCTTCGTGGCAGCCAATACATCCATTGGTTTCTCCCGGATGAACGATCACTCCACTCCTCATGGATTGCAGCATCTTTTTGTCTTCATCAAGTAGCTGAAAGAAAAGAAAACGATCGGATGGCGCTTCGAAATACACCGATCCGTCTTCTTCAACCGGAACTGTTCCCAGAACACGTTTATTCTCGAAACTGTGCCAGTTTACACCGGGAGCCTGTTGTCCCTGCCCGTTCCATGAAGGCTGGGTATAATTTCTTTTTTCGGGAGATTCAATAACACGGAGGTATTTTACCTCACCTTTTGTTACACCCTCAAGGTGTGTACTTTCATATACATTTTGCACATAAAAATAACCCGGCGATTCATCAAATTTTCGGGCAGAAGGAATATCGTTCGGACGAAATCGCGGAGCAAGCGACATGGCATCGAAAACACCCAGTTGCTCGTCCTCATAAATCAGAGTTTCACTTCCGCTCATGTCTACCAAATACAATCCCGTTTTTTCATTCTTATTCAGATCGATTGTCTTCGAAACCAGAAATTGTTCCGACGAAATCGGATAAGGGTCTTCGTAACGTTCTCCCATCTGCATGAATGTATCCCAGTTGCCTTCGCCAATCCACTCGCGCGTTTTTTCAGGCCATATTTTTACAACCGACTCTTTTCCGTCAACACCTTTTGAGCGATCGAGCAAAGCCAGTGCTCCCCATGGACGGTCGTGGCAGGAGCCAAAAATACAAAGCACCAGGTTGCTGTTTGGCAATGGGCGTGGGTCGATAACACCGCCAGGCGAATTCATATTGTTGCCATAAAAAATGGCATGTTTGGTTCCATCCGGATTCACTGTCCACAACCCCTGCGCATCTCCAAAATTCCGGTCAACATATTCCCAGCGATCGTAAATAATCCGGCCATCGTTCATCAATGCAGAATGTCCTTCAAACAAGGTACTTTTCCCCAACTGAACGATATTCGATCCGTCAGGATTCATCCGGTACAAATTGGCCATGATGTGACGGTTACACATGCAGTATTTGGGCTCACGTGTGGAACTAAAAATAATTTGTCCACTTGGTAAATACAGAGGATCGATATCTGAGATGCCCGAAGAAAAGGTGAGTTGCTTCAGATTCTTTCCATCTGCATCTATTTCGTAAATATGGTAATCATCTTCAATATTTTTCCGATAAGAAAAAACAATCTTCTTCCCGTTGAACGACACTTCAGGATCGCGAACAACCCCGGTTTCGGTTTCAAATAAAATACTTGTTCCGCCGGTTTTTGTATCCAGAATTTTTAACGCAGCACCCGAAGTAAAACTTTTCGTGTTTATCTCACCGGTCTGGAACAAAGTGGCGGTATTGTGGTGATCTTTGGTATACTGATTCCTGACAACAAATAAAATCTTTTCAGGAAGTTGGTTCGCAGCATCCTGTGAAACCGATGTGGTTACCGCAATTCCCCCAAAACATTTTGCAAGAATAAGGCTTATTACAAGAATTCGTCTCATGGTTTATTGGTCTTAGGTTATGTTGGATTATATCCAAAAGTAACACTTATATTTAAAGCACAACTTATAACTTCTTTGGCAATAATTTCAAATTCTGCCACCGGCAAACGGCCTGAAGGACCTGTAGTCCAAATGGCTGCCAGTACTGAACCGTTCTGATTAAAAACAGGCGCGCTTATGCAGTGAACGCCATCCATCTCTTCTGCCCGGTCAACACCATAACCTTGCCTGCGAATGGTTTTCAACTCTTCCCGCAATTCTTTAACAGTAGTGATGGTACGTTCGTTAAATTTTACCAGTTTCAGCCTTTTCAGAATATGCTCCTGCTCCTTTTCCTCCGAAAATGCCAGTAGAACTTTGCCGGGAGCCGAAGCATAGAGGTTAAAATGTTTTCCGGGCTGGAGGTAAAAATTAAACGGATGGTTTCCCATAATTTGTTCGAGCAATACAACTTCAGTTTCGAGCAAGGTTCCCAGCAGTACTGTTTCTTTAATTTTATCGCGCAAGGTTCGCATATGAATGAGCGAATTTTCTACCAGACTTTGTTCGCCCAGAGCAGATAAACCTATACGCATAAATTTTCGGGAAAGGATAAAACAACCATTTTCCTCATTTTTATACAGGTAATTGTGATATTGCAATGTTTGTGTAATCCTGAATACTGTAGTTTTGGCAAGATTCAAATCCTGAACAAGTTCAGCCAGGGTCATTCCTTCCGGGCGGGAGGAAAGCATTTCAATCAATTGAATCGCATTCTGCAAATTCGGAATCAGGTACTTTTCCTTACTCTCCATTTTAGTTGGTTTCTGGTTTGAAACAAAGTTCCATATTTGAAACTCAAAATAAGCTAACATTTTTGAATCTGACAAATAATTTATTTTTATTTTTATGGAAATCCTGACACATGTCTTAATTCTTCATCCAAAAAATTTCTATTTTCATCGCTTCATTAAAAAAAATCAGCATTATGTTTCATTCTAGCTCATATTTACAACGAAGAAAAGAATTAAAAGAAAAGGTTGAAAAGGGAATCATCCTCCTTTTTGGGAATGATGAATCACCTATGAATTACGCCGATAACACATACCACTTTAGGCAAGACAGTACTTTCGTGTACTACTTTGGTATTCAACATCCGGGATTGGCGGCAGTGATAGATATTGAAAATAACCGTGAAATCATTTTCGGAAACGATTATACTATCGACGATATTGTTTGGATGGGCCCGCAACCCACCATTGCCGAACGGGCAAAAGCATGTTCTGTTGAAGAGGTGATGCCAACATCAAAATTGAAAGATATTTTAGACGAGGCTTCCGAAAAAGGAAGAAAAATTCACTTTCTTCCACTTTACCGCCCCGAAAATAAAATCAAACTTTTCGAGTTGCTCGAAATTGCACCAAAAGATGTAAATAATACCTATTCTCTCGACCTGGTGAAAGCTGTTGTAAGCCAGCGGGAAATTAAAAGTACCGAAGAGATTGAACAGCTGCACCAGGCGGTTGACGTATCGGTTGATATGCACGTAGCAGCTATGAAATATGTTCGTCCGGGAAAAACGGAGGCAGAAATTACTGCCGAAATCCATAAAGTGGCACTGGCTGCAGGTGGCGACATTGCATTCCCGATAATAGCTACTATTAACGGCCAAACCCTACATAACCATTACCACGGTAATATAATTAAAGAAGGCGACTTATTCCTGGTTGATGCCGGATATGAAAATGCTTACTGTTATGGAGGAGATTTATCAAGTACCATTCCTGCCGGTAAAAAGTTTACTCCTGAGCAAAAAGAAATTTACGAAATTACTCTTGCTTCTCATCAGGCGGCTGTTGATGCACTCGCACTCAACAAGCCGTTTAAAAATGCACACATTGCTGCCTGTACCACTATTTTTGATGGTTTAAAAGCCATGGGCTTTACCAAAGGAAATGCAATGGATGCCTTCGAGGCAGGCGCACATGCGCTTTTCTTCCCTTGCGGAACCGGCCACATGATGGGCCTCGATGTTCACGACATGGAAGATTTGGGCGAGGTGTGGGTTGGCTACGACGGACAGCCCAAAAGCACTCAGTTTGGATTAAAATCATTACGCCTGGCAAAACCACTTAAAGCCGGACACGTATTTACTATTGAGCCGGGTATTTATTTTATACCTGAATTAATTGACCTGTGGCGCGGGGAAAACAAATTCAACGATTTTATTAACTGGGACAAAGTAGACAGTTACCGTAATTTCGGAGGAATCAGAAACGAAGAAAATTTCGTAATGACCGAGGACGGAGCCAAACTGTTGGGTAAACCCAAACCCAAAACCATTGATGAAGTGGAAGCTTTAAGATCATAATAAATAACAGGTTTCAGGCTACATGTTAAGGATAAATAACTTGTAGTCTGAAACTTGCATCTTAAATAATCCCCAAGAAGAAAAAGAATTACATTTGCATTAAATTGAAAGGGATGAAAAAGGGATGTATGCTAATTTTTTTTCTACTCAGTTCACAACTGCTTTTTGCCCAAAACGAAATAGGCCCGGAAGGAAATAAGCTGCTTTGGCTTCTTCTGGTAATAATCGTATTATCGGCAGTTTTTATGTTCACAGCCAAACCTTTTAAAAAGAGCGGGGCAAAACAGAAAAAACCACTTTTTCGTCGTAGAAAAATAAAGCTGGAGCTGGAAAAAGATGCCCTTTATTACCCCGACAATTTAACAATGAAAGTGAAGAATAGTGGCAATGAGGATGTTGATCTGAATCAGCCCTTATTGGTGTTCGACAATTTCTGGCTGACCCGCAAATTCAAAATAAAAGGAATGGATAACCATTCGTTTTACCCGCTTTACCTTGAAAAAGGAAAAACACATACATTACAGATAGACTTAACCCGTTTTTACAGTCACGATAAAAAGCTGAAAAAATTTCCGAAAGCCAAAATCATTCTTAGCGATGTGAATGGTAAAAAGCTGGCAAGCAAGGCTGTATTTCTCCGTAAAACACTCGTGAAATTCTAATGAGAAACTGGAAATTTAACCATATCGACTTTTCTACTTACCCGTCGTACCCCAAAAACGACCTGGGAGTATTCTGGTCGCCTGAAAAAACCACCATTCGCATTTGGGCCCCTACCGCCGAGATTGTTGAATTGCGCCTCTACAAGGACGGCACTTCCGGTAAAGCATTTCACAAAACCAATCTTCAAAAAAGGAGCAACGGCACCTGGATGACTATCCTCAAAGGTGATTACCAAGGCCGTTTTTATACTATTCGGATAAAAGACGGCGACTGGCTGAATGAAGTTCCTGATATTTATTCCCGTTGTGTTGGCGTAAACGGACTGCGCGGTATGATTTATAATTCTAACAAAACCAATCCTGAAAACTGGATTTACGATGTCGGCCCGCGCTACAAAAATTTTACCGAAGCCATAATTTACGAAACGCATGTTCGCGATTTTTCCATTGCCGAAAATTCGGGAATGGAAAACAAGGGCAAATATCTGGCTTTCACAGAAACCGATACACTCTCGCCTGAAGGTATAAAAACAGGACTGGCTCACTTAATTCAGTTAGGGATTACACATGTGCACTTGCTTCCGGTAAACGATTTTGTTACCATTGATGAAAAAAAGCCGCTGGAAAAATACAATTGGGGATACGATCCGCAACATTACAATGCCCTCGAAGGCTCATATTCCAGCGATCCATACGACGGAACCAAACGAATAAAAGAATTTAAAGGCCTGGTAAAAGCTCTCCACGATAATGGAATTGGCGTAATTATGGATGTGGTTTATAACCATACTTATTACGCAAAAGAGTCTGTTTTTAACCAGATCGTCCCGGGTTATTTCTACCGGCAAAAACAGGACGGAAGCTTTTCAAATGCATCGGGATGCGGAAATGAAATTGCGTCAGAGCGTGCAATGGTGCGAAAATACATCATCGATTCACTAAAATACTGGGTGGAAGAATACCACATTGATGGATTTCGATTTGATTTAATGGGGATTCTCGATCTGCAAACGATGCAGAAAATTCGCAAAGACCTGAATAAAATTGATCCCGGATTGTTCCTTTACGGCGAGGGCTGGGCTGCTGATTATTCGCCGATGCCGGAACAAATGCGGGCAGTTAAAAACAACACAAAGGCATTATCGGGCATAGCCAGTTTTAACGACGATTTCCGCGATGCTTTGAAAGGAAACCATGGCGATAAAAAATCGAAGGGTTTTGTGAGTGGTCTGGGACTGAGGGAAGAAAGTGTTAAATTTGGAATAACTGCAGCAGTTCATCACCCACAAATAAATTACGGTTACATTGAGTCAGTATCATCAGCCTGGGCTGAAGAACCCAATCAGTGTATCAATTACGTTTCGTGCCACGACAATTATACCTTATGGGACAAACTAAAACAGAGCCTTCCAAAAGCTTCTGACGAAGAATACCGGAAACGGGTAAAACTGGCCGGAGCACTGGTTTTAACATCTCAGGGAGTACCATTGCTACATGCAGGAGTAGATTTTTGCAGAACGAAAGGCGGAAACGGGAATTCCTATAAATCGCCCGATTCGGTTAACCAACTCGACTGGAGCCGGAAAAATGAATACATCGATGTTTTTGAATATTTCAAAAATCTCATTCAACTTCGTAAAAACCATCCGGCATTACGAATGACAAAAGCAGAACAAATCCGTCGAAACATTGGCTTTTGCACCGAATATAAAATCGGAGTGGTATCGTACTGTATCGATGGCAAATCTGCGGGAGATAAATGGGATAAGATCTTGCTTATTTTCAACGGGAACAACGAAAATACTCTAATTCCTCTTCCTGAAGGAGAGTATAAAATAATAGCCAACGGCAATATCATTTCAGAAGAAGGAATTGGAAAAACAGTAAACGGTGAAGTTACTGTTGATCCGATATCGATGCTACTTCTGGCAATAATCTGAAAAACATAGACAGATAAGATCTGGCAAAAAATAAAGGATTCTTTACTATCTAAAAAAGAGACCTTATCCATAATATACAGACAAGATCTCTATGTAATATAAGAAAAAAGAGATTTTTTATAATGATTGAATCCTGTTTCCTGTTGTCTATAATTGAATGTTTATTTAATTGAAAATGCAAAGAGAGCTGAAAAACAGCAAACTGTTTTTAGCTCTCAATACACCAGAACTAAACTTACTATTCAATTATAATCCCAACTTTGATATCGTCGATAAAATATGCGGTTTTTGCCTTGCCCGATTTTTTATGGCTTTTTCTAAAGCGGGAAAATATCAGGTCAGGTCTTGATTTCGAGAATATAACCGGAAGCAACTAAAAAATAATAGAGAGGCCGTTCAAAAAAATATCGTGCAGCCTCTCTATTTATCCGGCAATTTGTTAATTAGCCTTTACAAGTTTAATATTATCGAGGAACCAGCGGTTGGCTGTAGATACCTGCCATTGAGTCGCATGGATCGTAATCTTGGTATCATTGGTAATCGTAACGCCGGTGAGCTCAACTTCAGCTCTGATCCACTCAAGTACATGATCATTCTCAAAACCCGATTCGGGTATTTCGAATGTCATTTCATCACTTCCATTAGCAACGATGACTACCAGGTTAACGGGATCTATTTTGCCCGATCCCTGGCGCATCGGACACCAGTCAAACGACAGTACGGTTGTTACTCCAGAAGGAATGTCTTCAAGTTTCGGAAGAACGATACCTGCCTGATAGCCCGTTTTACCGAACTTGAGGTAATTGTTCTGAAGATAGATACACTCGCCCGCATCCGTACTCGAAGGAGTAACACGCAGGAATTGATAACCATTCTGGAGAAGAGCATCATTGGCAGTAACGTCGTCAACAGCCGCAGTTGATATCTTAGGGGCGGTTGCGCCTAGGTTGTCTGTCTCAACTGTCTGGCCGGCTGAGCTTGCTTCTGCCCAAGGGTTCAACCACTCAAAATCTTCAGCAAAATAGATGATTTCCACAACACCGAGGTCTTCAATGGCAGTAGCGTTTAGCTTAATAACAGGAGCAGCCACTCCTGCAAAATAACCAGTAACTTTTACTTTATGCCCATTCAATGGTTCAATCTCAAAATTTTCCGGCGCATCTGTTATTGCAATAGAATTATTAGCGCCTTCCACTGTTACATTAGAGCCATTCAATATGCCGCTAACCGTAATAAAAGTTCTCGAAGTGGAGGTATAAGTATCCAACTCATCAGTAATATCTGTCGCATCAGGATAGATTACCGTACCTCCTGTAGTATTAACGCTAGCATCGTCACATTCAACGTATGGAAGCGAATGAGTATCGGAGAGCTTTGTCCCTTTTACCGTTACATTGTCGCCAACGCTTACAGCAGAAGAGCTTTGCATAAAAATATTCACCGTTCCATCGCTAACAATGAATCCTTTTGTTGTAACTGCTGTTACGGTAACTTGCGGAACAATAACAACTGTTTCGTTTGCCAATGCTGCCAATTCTGCAAGCGTATATTCCTGACAGTCGCGATATTTGTCTCCTTCCTGAGAAATTATTACTTCGGCCTGGCTTGCCAGTGTGCCGCCCATGAATACAACCGCAGCCTTGCGGGGATTGTCAACAGCGCCTTCGTGGATATTTTCCGTTACTGTAATTGTAACATCCATTGTCCCTGTGCCGGAAGTGGGCGTGACTGTTACCCACTCGGGAACTTCCGTAACCCAATCGGCATCAGCATAAACGGTGATGGTTTTTTCCGATGTTCCGGTCGCTTCAAAATTCAGCGTGCCAACGCTTGCCAAAACAGCCTTGGACAGCGTGCTCTCTTCATCGTTGCACCCCTCTATGAAGCTTGCAAACACCAGCAGGATAGAGAGCATGATATAATTTATACGTTTCATAATTTTGCAATTTTTAATCAATTACCATTTTTAAGTTAAAATGAGAGACCGTCATTCCAACCCGGATTCTGCGTAAGATTGTGGTTGAGCGAACGCTCATTAATCGGAATCGGGTAGAGATAATCGCGCTCCTCGTTGAAAGGAGTGCGTTCGATATTTTTATGATAGTAAACGTATCCTTTATCGCCTTCTGAAAGAATGATCTCGTTTCCTATTTCATAGGCGACTCCGGAAGTAACTTCAGGTTTAGCTGTTCCATTGGCATAAAGTGTAACATCAGCGTTTCCGTCACCACTCAGATCGTATGCTCCGGGACCGGGGAAATACATGCCAAAAGTGGATTGGTCGATGCAATAACCGGCCTTCCAGCGTACCAGATCGTCGAAGCGGAATCCTTCCTGATTCAGTTCAATGGACCTTTCACGGCGGATTTCCAGGATGACGCCTTTGTTTGCACCAGTAACATTCGGGTAGCCTGTTTCCGCGTCAGAAAGGTATCTGTCGGGATTGGCGTTGGCAACGTTCATGTCAAGGTCAGGCATTCCTGCACGCTGACGGATCAGATTGATAGTTTCGCCAAGGTCAGCCTGCGTCAAGGTTCCAAGTTCTGCCTTTGCTTCGGCATAATTGAGGAGCACCTCGGCATAGCGGTAAACCGGCAAGTCGCAAGTAGAACGATCGTTACGATCGACATTGCCACCCGATGCATTAGGATCCTGTACAAATTTGATAGGCTGATAGCCGGTAACACTTGTTGAAAGGTCGGGCGCCAGCACTGTTGTTTGACCTATGCGTGTATAGCCCGGCGTACGAATGCTTTGAGCCAGACGGGGATCGCGATCTGTCATTTCTTCAATGAACGACATCTCCTGCCAACCCGACTGATTGGTAAATGCCGTACCATCTTTTTTCAAATAAGTATTCACCATTTTACGCGTCAGTCCTGGTCGTCCCTGTGTTGGTACCAGCGTGTGGGCAGTTGCGTTATGGTAAATGCTAAGCCCGTAGTCGAATTTGATAGCAAGGATATACTCGTTCGGATCGGCATTTTCTTCTGCAAAAAGCGTCAGATAGTCGCTTTCGGGATGGTTGGTACTGTACAAGTGGTATGCGCCATCATTCATTAAGTTCTGCGCAGCTGTTGCCGATTGTTCCAGATAATAATTGTAGTCGTGTCCTTCCAGATTGATGGAGTGATATTTCCGATAAGTACCTTCGTACAGGCAGAACTGAGCTTTCAACGCCATGGCTGCGTATTTATTAACACGATAAGGACTGCTTGTTTCCTGTGCCTTGTTGGGAAGATTGGCAATGGCATAGTCAATGTCCTCAATCATTTTGGTCATAACCAATTCGCGTGAATCGCGGGCATTGTAGAGTTCTTCATCTGCCGAACCCAGTTCAACTTCGTACCACGGCACATCGCCGAAGCGTTTTATTTTCTCGAAATAGAAAAAAGCTCTGAAGAACCGGGTTAGTGCCGTATATTTAATAACAGCATTCTCGTCTTCACATTGGTCAGCATAGGCTATCAATGTGTTCATCCTGCGCAAGTCTGTCCACGACCATCCGCCACCCGAAGCGGGAACGGTGCGCTTGGTGCCTCCCAACATTTCGTCCGACAGGTTTTGGCAGACATAAAGATCGCTCTGTAAATCGTAAGGTGATTTGTCCAGAAGGTTATTATAGAAAGGGTTGCTAAAAAGCTGAAGATCTGTTTCCGTCTGGAAATAATCCGCCTGTGAAATCTGACTCATTGGTTTCAGGTCAAGAAGATCATTACAAGCCGAAAGCCCCATAAGCAATGTCATGGCTACTATAGTAAAACGTTTCATCTTAATCATAGCTTAATCGTGTTAAAAAGTAATATCTACGCCAAACATAATTGTCTTTTGCCAGGGATAGAAAGCGTTGTTGGCAGCGCCGCTTCTGTCAATGGCCCCTTCAGGATCAAGGTATTTCGTATGTTTCTTAAGGGGCGACCAATAGCAAAGATTTTCACCCGAGAAATAGAAACGAACCGCCTCAATACCTGCTTTATTCGTCAGACCAGACGGAATTGTGTAACCGATGGTCAGATTTTTTAAGCGCAGATAGCGAAGGTTCTGGAGATAACGGTCATTGACCTTGCTCAAAGGACCGGAAGTGGCTGAATAGGCCATTGGTCGTGTAAAGTATGCATCCTTGTTATCTTCGGCCCATACATCTTTCATAAAATCTTTCTGCAAATAAGTGAGATAAGGATATGAATAAGGTCCCCAGAATGGCATTGACTGTCCGGTAGGATACCAGTAATGGTTTCCGGTGCCCTGGAAGAATGCGGAAACATCGAAACCATACCAGCTAATACTTGCATTAATGCCATAAGAAAAACTAGGAAGCGAGTTACCCAAAATCTTACGGTCGCCCGGATCGTTAACACTATTACTACCGATACCTAATATATGATCCCCGTCGAGATCTAAAAACTTAAGGTCGCCCGCCTGCCAACCACCGGTAATCCGGTTGTTGATATAACTCAAATCAACCTCCTGGGCATATTTCTGTGCATCTTCGGTGCTCTCATACAATCCGTCGGTAACGAACCCCCAGATTTCTCCAAGACGCATACCTTCATAATAACTCTTGGCAAAAGTTTTGTCGGCATTATCATATTTAGTGATGGTACTTTTATAGTCGCTAACATTAACCCCAATACTGTACTCCAGGGGTTTGTTCATCATAACCAGTTGGTCCCTCCACGTAGCAGACACCTCGTAACCTTTTGTGCGCAAGTTGGCCGTATTCATTTTCGGAACGGAAGCTCCGTACACTGCCGGTAGTTCAATACCATCAGTCAACATGTTTTTGGTATCGCGAATATAAGCATCGGCGGTAAAGTTTAACCGATTATTGGCCATAGCAAGGTCGAAACCAAGATCCCATTGCGCTGCCGTTTCCCAGGTCAGGTCTGAAGCAACAGGGGAACCCAGCGACGAATATTTGCCCATAGTGCTGCCTTCGTTGAACGAATATCCTGAGAAGTCATTGAGAGAAACCAATCGCAAATAGGCATAATAAGAAGAAACATTCTGATTACCCAGGCTTCCGAAAGAAGCTCTCAGCTTCAGGTTGTCTATAGTGCCCCTGGCCGATTCGAAGAAAGGCTCTTCCGAAATGCGCCAGCCTGCCGATGCCGAAGGGAACCATCCCCACCGACTGTCAGCTGCAAAACGTGATGTTCCGTCGTAGCGACCGCTAACCTCAAGGAGATAACGGCCCTTGTAATCGTAGTTAACACGACCGAAAACGCCTGCAAGAGCGTATGCATTCTGTCCGCCTCCTACACCTGTAATGGTTTCACCCTCCGAATTTTGACCCACGAGGTCTAAGTCATCCAGCGTTGAAGAAGAAAGATATTCACCGTATGCGGAGAGATTTTTCAATTTTAGAGTTTCGTAATTGAACCCGACAACACCCGACAGATTATGCTCACCGAAGGTTTGTTTATAATTGGCAAATATATTTGTAGAGTAGTAATTGCGGGTATTAACCGATTCATCGAGCCTGTTGGCACCGGCGCCAGTTGCATACTCGCCAAGCGGCCCATCCGGATATTCCCGGAAATACATGTTATTGGAACGGCTTGAATTACGTGTCTGATACTGACGATAGGTGAAGTCGGCTGTAATACTCAACGGTTTTATCGGAGTAACAACAAGACGGGTAGTGTTAGAGAAATCAGACGCCCTGTTTACGTTACGGTGCGACCCTTCGCCAAGAATAATATGGCGGCCGTTACCTATTTTATAGTTCAGATATGGGGTACTGTAAAGCCATGACCCGTCAGGGTTTTTCATAGGGAAATTTGCAAGTGCATGCCTTGCGCCATAAGCAAGCGTATTCTCTACGCTGCCATCTCCCTGAAAGGTATATTGCGAAGCGTAGTACGAGGTATTATTTGTCATCGTCGTCCACTTGTTAATCCGGAAGTCGATCTTTGAACGCAAATTGTATTTATTGAAAATATCAGGATGCATTTTCAAGATACCCTCCTGACGATCATAGGCACCCGATACAAGATACTTGACGTCCTTCGTTCCGCCACTGATGGATATACTGTGTTGTTGCACAGGATGGTTATCCCGATATTGCATGTGCCACCAGTCGTAGTTACCGTAATAAACCCATTGGTTTCGTCCGTTTCTCATTTCTTCAACCACCCAGGGACGATCGGGATTCTCTGTCTTATCATTTACACGGGCCAATAACTGCTGCATATCACGGTCGGTATAATCGACGTAGAGCGTTCCCGAGTTGGCCTTCCAAAACTTGTTGATGGTATATACCGACCAATATCCGGTAGTTTCATAATCGGTAGAAGTTGTCGGGCTTTCCCATCCATAGCGGCCGCTGTAACGAACTGTGGCTTTATTGTCTTGCGCCGACCCCGATTTTGTTGTAACCAGGATAACCCCAAAAGCAGCACGCGCGCCATAAACAGCAGCAGCCGACGCATCTTTGATGACCGAAATTGATTCTACGTCGTTTGCGTTAACACGGTTCAGGTCACCGACAGCACCGTCGATCAGCACCAACGGCGAAGCGCCGTTAATAGAAGTTACCCCACGAATATTGATGCTGGGTGAACTACCGGGCACGCCCGAAGAAGTAGTAATGTTAAGTCCCGAGACTGAGCCTTGCAGCATATTTGTCAGCGAATGTGACACACGCTTTTCAAGCCCTTTGCTTTCTACTGTGGTAACGGCACCGGTAAGGTTAACCTTTTTCTGTGTTCCATAACCGACAACCACCATTTCATCCATTAAAATGACATCTTCCTGCATATTAACAACGATGTCATTTTGATCAGGGGCAACATTGACTTTTTGAGTCAGGTAGCCCACATAAGAAATGTTTAAAACAACAGCTTCTGATGGAACCAGAAGACTGAAAGATCCATCCGCAGCAGTAACCGTACCTTGAGTGGTACCACTGATCTGAATGGTTACTCCTATAAGAGGTTCTTGCTGGGTATCAAAAACTTTTCCTGATACCGTTCTGTTCTGGGCAGAAAGAACTGAAAAGCCCTCCACCGCAAATAATGTTAGCAACAGAATAAATAATTTGATCGCTTTCATTGATTCATAAGTATTTAAATTTGAATAATTTCTATTTTATTTTATAAGCTTCTGTAGAGAAGACTTTAGGACGTTGCATATTCTCCGTCCAGATGTGCCCAAATTCATCTTTGACGGTAATGGTGAGATCTGTATCGGCATTATCGGCTTTCACCTTAAAAAAGTGTGTGAACTTCTCGGTAATAAAACTGGGAGTAGACGTAAGATTAGCCGAGTTGAAACGCTTCACGGAAAGGGCGGCAATATGCAGCGGGTCGTATGCCCAGACTTTTTCAGGAGTCAGGCTTTTTCCAGCTTCGTCAGTTACGGTCAGCGTCCAGCGCGGATTCCAGTTCCAGATGTTTATCAGCACTTCGTTATTATTGTTTGTCGGGTAGGCATCAACATACTGCATATACTTATTCTTAACCGAAGCGGGAACGGAGGATGGCATTTGCGGAACATCTGCCAGCGAAAAGTGTACATTGTTCAGGTCGTAACTGCGGAATTGGTAATCTTCCGGCCATCCGGTGCCCTTATAAACATATTGCAAATCTTTCCCAGAAACATCCCAAATCGCATATCCGCCCGGCGTACCGTCAGGACTGATATGAACACCTGGCGTTAAGTTTCCCGACCACCACCAGGAGGCGCAAATAGCTCCTGTGTTATGTTCATAAAAATCATGTCCGTCTGTAATTTCAGATTGCGGTGTAACATTGAAATTCATATGTGTATGCCCCGTCACAAAATGCACCTTATAGCCATCCAGAATGTTGAATAGTTGTTCGGTGCTGGTTATGTCATGGTCTATCTTAAATTCGGCAGTTTCCGAAGGATAATATACTTGTGCGTGCATCACGACAACTAAAGGCGTCGACTTGTCGATATAAGAGAGATCTTTTTCAAGCCAGCTCAACTGTTCTGCAGAAGTCAGTTTTTTGTAATTGCGGGAATTTGTTCCGTCATAATCGCTGCAATCGATATCGTCCATAACAACATAATGGACTTTTCCTAAGTTAAAGGAGTAATAGGTAGGTGCGATATAGTTCATGTATTTGGATTCCGCAGTAAAATCGGAAGTCGCTTGATAATCATAATCGTGGTTGCCGATGGTATGGAATATCTGTAAATTTTGAACCTGACTATTTATGGTGCTCAGGTATTCGGGTAAGGCAAACTTATTTGAATACCAGTACAAATCCCAGGTCATGTCCCCCAAGGCAATTGCATACATTTTTTCAGAAGAGTGGGCGTTCCTGTAGTTGTTCAGGTCGGTGGTAAAGTCCGAAAACTGGCTAAGGTCGTTTGTTCGGGCGGCAAGGTGCATATCGCCAAGTATAAATACTTTGTAGGCATCTTGTCCGTCAACCTTATTAAGCGTAAAGTCAATCCGTTCTACGGTATTGGCATTGGTTTTTAAGGTTTGAAAGAACAGTGGGAGCACTCCCGAAGAGGGCGCCTCATAATTGCCCGGAACAGAAATAAAGACATAATTTCTTTTTTTCGCAGACTTGAGCTGATAGATGCCTTCTTCATTTGTGGTGGTCACTTCCACTCCGTCTGAAACCACGACGCCTTTCAAGCCGCCTTCGTCCGATTTAACGATGCCATATATAGTAGTACCTTCGTCCGGCGTAAACAAAAAATCAACAATATTGACGTATATCTGCCCAACAGGCTTCTTTCGTGTATCCCTTTTAACAGATACATTGTAATTACCAGTTTCACAATCATTTGAAATTCTTACTGTAAATCCTGTAGACGAAACAGCGGTGACAGGACAAACATAAGATATGCCACCCGACTCCAGAATGAAAGAATCGGACGTTTTTAGTCCGCCTCCGTCTTGCGCCGTAAAAACATATTCACCGCCCTTGGTTACATCAATTGAGGACGGGAGGCTTATCTGTATAATAAAATCATCTACAGGTTCTTCGTCCTCGCCCTCGCACGCATACAGCGATGAAATTACAGCCAAAACTAAATACAATAAAATTTTAATGTATTTCAGGTTACTTGTCATTTTTCTCATTCGTTTAAAATGTATCAATTCTTATTCGGTAAGAAATTTCTGTAAATGTTCCGTATAATTCGTCGTTATTTTAACTGCTCGCACAGCCACTTCGGACGGTTGGTTGTTATGGCGCTTACTCCCAGGTCGGCAACGCGTTTTGCTTCTTCCGGGCTATCTACTGTCCAGCACCAAACATCCAATCCGAGTTTTTTAGCTTTGGCCATGTTTTCCGCAGTAACCAGGTTGGAATTTACATCAATACCTTTAAGACCTACCACAGCACATTCATCAATTTTCTCGTCCAGCTTTTGGGCCTTCGATGCAAGCCAGTAGCAGTCGTTGTCAGGAAATGATTTTTTCGCAGTGGTTATTGATTCCCAGCTGAATGCAATGAATTTAACCTGTTTTACCTTGCCCGATTTTTTAATAACTTTTTCTAAGGCTGGAAAAATTTCAGGTCCGGTTTTGATTTCAATCACTAAATATTTGTCTTTAGGAATCGCCTTGAGAATTTCTTTAAGGAAAGGAATCTTTTCTCCTGTATACTTTTTATCCTTCCACTTTCCGGCATCTAATTTTCGCAGTTCCTTTGACTTTGTTTCCGAAACAATGTGGTCGGCCCCGGTAGTTCTTTTAGTGGACTTATCGTGAATTACCACTAGCTTGTTATCGGGAGTCAGGTATACATCAATTTCAACTCCGTCAGCTCCCAGTTCCCATCCTAATTTAGCTGATGCAACAGTATTCTCCGGAGCCAGGTATGAAGCTCCACGGTGACCTACAAAATCTACCTGTGCCAACAGGGAGAAGCTCGTAGTTATAAAGAAAATTAAAAGAAATGTTGTTTTCATATAATTAAAATTTTATAAAACAGGATGATGCGGATCCACATATCAATCATCGCTATCTGTTTAATGATTTTATCTATTTGAATTATTCATTTATTCCGGCCAATTTGCTTTCGAAATAGTTGAATTCCACTATTTGGGATTGGGGCGATTTTGTCTGATTTTCCATTCAGTTGTTGAGAATTTTACTGACGGATCAGCCACATCATTACATTTAACGATTAATGCGCCTTCCTTTTCCCAATATGATTTAACGGTAAAGCCATTCATTGGACCATCTTCCGGGCCTCGAACCGTTTTATCGTCAGGATTTATAACGATCTTCAATCCTGCCGATTCGTTTAACATATCCATATCGCCACGGCTGTTTCCGCCAACAATCAACGGCCTCGTTTTAATATAAGTTTCAATAGTGTGGGCTTTCCCGTCGTCCTGCGGAATTGGAAGAATTATTTCATCAGTTGTCTTCCCGTCTTTTACAACACATTTAGCACCCAAAATATTGGTTTCCGGAATGCCAAGTTGCTCAGAAACAAACTTCTGATAAAGAATTTCGGGAGATGCTGTAAGTACCCATACTTCAAATCCGTATTCTTTAAGATTGGCTATCAGTTCTTTCATTTCAGGGAAAAACTTGCCTTCATAAGCTTCACGGTAACAATGGTATCCTATCATTTCTATATCTGTAGGTGAAAGACCTGCCAAAAAATGCACCCGGTCTTCTACATACACTTTCCCCACATTATTCCCGTTTTTTACCATACGATCTAATATCTCAAGCCTTTCTTTTGCCTCTTTGTCATTTCTTTTTCTCAATACCTGATCGGCATAGCGATAAAGTGCCTCGTCTGCCAGGTAATGAGGAACCTGGCCGAAGGTTGTACCGTCGCAATCGAAAACGGCGACTTTTCGCTCATTCATTGTAAGTGTAGAATTTAAAAAACTTTCAATTTTGGTATTCACCTCATCTGTCCATCCACGAACAGTACGATATGTTTGTGCTTGCAATCCTTGCAGTACGAACAGAATGATTAGAGATGATATTATTAAGGACTTTTTCATTTCGTTTTATTATTAATTTTTTATAGTGTTTGATGTCTGTTAAACTTGTGTACACATGTTTGTAATTTGGCTGGCAAATGTAATTGTGCACCTGTCTGTGCCTATTAAATTCATGTTAGTTTTTTATTAAATTATATAAACTTTAGTTCGAACGATTTACTTCTGAACCGGAACCCGCGATGGACGAAGTTTTCTATTTTCCATTAATCTTTGTTTTTCTTTATTCCATGTTAAAGAGGTAAACAAAATTGAAACTACACAGGCAAAAAGCATTAACATGAAAGCAGCATCCCAACCATGGTAGTCTACAATAAAGCCAATAGCAATGTTTGCAAATAATGCTCCTCCGAGGTATCCAAATAATCCGGTTAAACCTGCAGCAGTTCCCGCTGCTTTTTTGGGCACCAGGTCGAGAGCCTGCACCCCAATCAGCATAACGGGGCCATAGATAAGAAAGCCAATGGCAATTAGAGCAATATTGTCGATAACAATGTGCCCGGCCGGATTTTTCCAGTAAACATAAATTGCAACCATTACCAACAACATGTAAAGAATAATAGCAGGCGCCCTACGTCCCTTAAATATTTTATCTGATATCCACCCGCAAAGCAGTGTTCCCGGAATACCCGCATACTCGTATGCAAAATAAGCCCAGCCGGATTCTGTAATAGAAAAACCTTTGGCCTCATCGAGATATGTTGGGGCCCAATCCAGCACGCCATAGCGCACAAGGTAAATCATGGCATTGGCAACGGCTATTAACCAAAGAAACTTATTCTTAAGCACATAGGTGAAGAATATTTCTTTTGCTGAAAATTCTTTTTCGTAACTTTTATTGTAATCTTTAGGATAATCGTTTCTAAACGCTTCAATATTAGGCAAACCGCACGACTGCGGAGTATCTCTGATTAGGAAATAGGCCAGAGCCGCTATAACAATGGCAATCATTGCCGGGAAATAGAGTTTACTGCTCCAATCTCCATAAATAGCAACGCCCACTACTGCAAGAGGTCCGATAAGTCCGCCGCCTACATTGTGCGCAACATTCCATATAGACATTTTTGTACCTCGTTCGTTGGTAGAGAACCAGTGCACCATTGTTCGCCCGCATGCAGGCCAACCCATGCCCTGAAACCATCCGTTAATAAATATTACAAGAAACATAATTGTAACCGAAGAGGTTAGTACAGGAATAGTACCCAAGCTGAATATCGTTAAAGCCGACATTAATAATCCCAAACTTAAAAATACACGGGCATTACTACGATCGGACACACCACCCATAAAAAACTTACTTAGACCATAGGCTATTGAAACAGCTGATGCAACTATTCCCAATTCTCCCTTGGAATAACCCTTTTCAATGAGGTCGGGCATGATGAGCGAGAAATTTTTCCTTACCAAATAGTATCCTGCATAACCTATAAAAATCCCCAGAAAAACCTGAAGACGAAGTTTCTTGTAAGTTGGATCAATTTTGTCTTTAGGCAATTGTTCTTTATGAGGAGGAGGCAATAAAATTTTTCTTAAGTTAAACATATGATTTTCAAGTTTTTTAGATCAGCAATAATTGGATTTTTATAATTACGTTTTGATGATTTTCTTTAGGTTACTAGAGAAGTCGTTTACGCGATATAGCCTTTTGCTATTTCTGTAAAAGCTTCAATTTGCTCTTTTTCCCAGATTTCGTCCTTTTGAAGTTCCTTTGCCATAATTTTTGCCACTTTGGGAGCAATTTTAATGGATGCTTTGGCATCAAGGTAAAGAATTCTAACCCTGCGAGCCAGCACATCATCAACAGTGCGAGCCATTTCTCTTCGCACTGCCCAAACTACCTCACCTACAGTGAAATCATAATTATCAATCAATTTTTCGGCATATTCCGGGTTGTCTTTTTGGAGGTCGAGTATTTCGTCCTGGTCGCTGCCATAAACATAAAGCCAATTGTTATAATCCGGATTTTCACGATAGCCATGTATTTTTAATTTTTTGGTTTTACATGGTCGCGGCTGAAGTTTTTTCTTTTTTATTGCCAGATCAACTGTTTCCTCGGCCATAATTCGGTAAGTTGTCCATTTTCCACCAGTTATCGTAATCAGGTCAGAGTCGGAAGAAATTAGTTTGTGGCTACGTGAAATTTCTTTTGTTTTGGTTTCGTCTGTAAGTTTTTGTGGTGCCGCCAATGGTCTCAAACCGGCAAAAACACAAAGCACATCTTCTCGTTTTGGTTTTCGGGTAAGATAACGGCCTGCTGTTTCCAAAATAAAATCAACCTCACTCTGAAGAGCTTTAGGCTCCATAACAAAGTCGTTTACCGGAGTGTCAGTGGTTCCAAGTATCACGCGATTGTGCCATGGCACACCAAACATTACACGGCCATCACTGGTTTTCGGAACCATAATTGCATCGTCACCGCCCAGAAAAGATTTATCAACAACCAGGTGCACACCCTGACTTGGCCTTACTAATGGTTTTTCTTCCGGTGCATCCATTTTAATAATGTCATCGACAAATATTCCTGTTGCATTTATAATACACTTACCGTTTAACTTAAATGTATCACCCAGTAATTCATCGCAGGCAAGTACTCCCGAAACTTTTCCATTCGAATCTTTCAGCAGCTCTGTTACCTTAACATAATTCACTACACTGGCTCCATTCTCGACAGCAGTTTGTACAAGATTAACCGCCAGCCGGGAGTCGTCGAATTGACCGTCTTTATACGCTACACCACCTTTAAGATTCTTTTGCTCTATGGCCGGAACGTGTTTAATTACTTCCTTTTTACTCATCGGAATGGAGTGTCCAAGCCCCATCTTCCCAGATAACAGATCATAAACAGTAAGACCGATCATATAAAATGGTTTTTCCCACCATAAATAGTTACCGATAATAAAACGTTGATTTTTTACCAAATGCGGCGCATTCTTCCTTAGATATCCTCTTTCGCGAAGAGCTTCTCTTACCAGTCCAACATCTCCCTTTTGCAAGTAGCGAACTCCTCCGTGAACCAATTTTGTGCTTCGGCTGGAAGTCGCCTTTGCAAAATCTGATTGTTCAAGTAAAACAGTCTTGTATCCACGGGTGGCTGCGTCAACAGCAATGCCAAGCCCGGTGGCTCCTCCTCCAATCACAATGAAGTCCCATTCTTCTTTCGATGCCTTTAGTTGTTTTAGGTAATTTTCTCGTTTCATCTCTGGTTAATATCTTAAAATGTGCAGCTGAACTGCTTAAAATGGGGAGTAAATATAATGTCATTTCAAAAACAAACAAAATCAAAACGAAACTTTTTTGTTATAATTCGAAACTTTATCGGTTTTGAATAAGATGAAAAATGAAAAATTTTCCACATACGCCTTTCAAATAAAAAAGAATACTACCTGATAAATATCGTCTCTGTACTGTTGCTTTTTCTGAGGAAACATCTAAAAATGTGACACTTACTTTCTTCAACATCCTAATTTATTCTTATCATAAAGCACACTCAATCGACACATTACTTCTATAAAGAATACTTTAAAATTATTGAAAGAACTACTGGCAATATTTCAATTTATATATAAAATTCATAGCGGCAATTATTATCCGTAATAACGAACTTTTGTTTTCATATATAAATATTTATTGTTAATTCTCTTTTTTAATTCCTATTTTTGCTAAAATCTATTTCCAAATAAACATGAGAAACATAGCTAAAAGACACAAAACTATACTGAATGAACTGGAAGATAAAGGATTTGTCAAAGTACAGGAACTTAGTGAGCTTTTAGGAGTTTCGGAGGTGACTATACGAAAAGATTTGAAAGATCTCGAAAGAAGAAAGCTACTTTATCGAAACCACGGCAGTGCAAGTCAGCTTAGTTCGTTGGCACACGACAGACACATTGATGAAAAACAAAAGGTACAGGTTGAAGAAAAGCTTCGTATTGCTGAAGCTGCCAATCTTTTACTGGAAAAAGACGATGAGATCATTATTGCATCAGGTACGACCCTGTTACGCTTTGCCGAAAAAATAACGGTTACAGACCCACTAACAGTTATTACTGCATCGGTAAAAGTTGCATATAATCTTTGTTATAAACCAAATATTGAAATTATACAATTGGGAGGGAGTGTTCGAAAAAGCTCAGCTTCAGTAATTGGGCCCTATGCAGAAAGTTTTCTCAGCGAGATAACCTGCAGTAAATTATTTATCGGAGTTGATGGTATTGATCTTGATTTTGGACTAACCACCAGTAATATTAGTGAGGCCCATCTTAATCATTATATGATAAAAGCGGCTCAAAAAGTGATTGTTTTGGCCGATTCTTCCAAATTTGGAAAGAGAGGGTTTGGGAAAATTTGCGATTTAAATCAGATTCATCAAATTATTACTGACAAAGGAGCTCCACCTAATGCCATAGAAATAATTACAGAAAAGGGAATTGAGGTTACTCTGGTATAAAAATGAAGGATACTGCCAAAATCAAACCGGCAAAAACCTAATTTCCTGCAAAATGATTCAAAATATAAATTATACCTGATCGGATTTGAGCATCTAAATCTTTTAATACATCCTTGAAGAACCTACTTAATATGTTTGAATTATAATACTAATTCGGAACGAATAAAATCAAAATATTTTTTCGTAAGACTTTTTATAATGATACCCAACAATACTATATGTAATTGCCATAGGGAATAAATCGCGCCGGTGTATCAGGCTCCAGAAAAATAGTTTCCAATAATATTTACGGTGGCTGTCGAAAATTCCGATTATAAAAATAGAGCGCAGAAAAGCCCTGAACCTGGTTGCATCCACTTTGTTTCTTCCCTTAACTTTTGGATGAAAATCACTCAAAAATTTCTTAACCCGTTCATAATATGCTTTACCTCCGTAAACACCACGAATCACTTCATGGAATCCGGCATTCAGTAATTTTTTGTCCATCTTTGGAATAAAATTCATGGCACTGCTGGTATTATCTCCATCCCAACGCTCCAAAATACGTCCTTCTTCTTTCAAACGTTTATAAAGTTTCGATTTTGTGGGTGCGTTCAGCAGACCAATCATTGCCGAAATAATTCCGCTTTCCTGGATAAAATCAATCTGCCGGCGAAAAATATTTGGGCTGTCGCTGTCGAACCCGATGATAAATCCGCCCATTACCTCCATTCCTGCCTGCTGCACTTTTTTGACACATTCAACAAGATTGCGGTTTTTATTTTGAACCTTATTACATTCTTCCAGCGAGATTTCCTCAGGCGTTTCAATACCAATAAAAACACTTAAAAAACCTGCCTGTGTCATCAGCCCCATCAATTCTTCATCATCTGCCAAATTAATCGAAGCCTCAGTGGTAAAATGAAATGGATGATCGTGCTTGTCCATCCAGTTAATTAAAGCCGGTAAAAGATCCGATTTAAGTATGTTTTTATTTCCAATAAAGTTGTCATCAACAAAAAATACTTCTCCCCTCCAGCCCAGATTATACAGCTGTTGCAACTCGGCAATAATTTGCCCGCTTGTTTTTATCCGGCATTTATGCCCGAGCAATGCTGTAATATCGCAGAATTCGCAGTTAAACGGGCAACCACGCGAAAACTGAATACTTTTTGAGGTGTACTGATTCATCTTTACCAGCGAATAATCGGGTTTCGGAGATTTATCAACGCGTGCAAATTCCTTTGTCTGATAGATTTTTTTCGCACATCCTTTCTCTAAATCATCGAGAAAAAGTGGCAGCGTTATTTCTGCTTCGTTGAGAACCAGATGGTCAACTTTTCCAAATTTTTCGTAATCGGCAGTAAAAAGAGGTCCACCGGCCACAACCGGTTTCAGCAATGCCTTACATCTGTCAATAACCTGGGTTGCCGACCGGCTCTGGGTATTCATCGCACTTAAAAAGATATAATCAGCCCACAAGATGTCTTCCATCCTAAGTTTTTCAATGTTCATATCAATAAGCTTTGTTTCCCAATCCGCCGGTAGAAGCGAAGCAACAGTAATTAAACCCAAGGGTGGATATGCTGCCTTTTTCGAAACAAATTTTAAAGCATACTTAAAACTCCAGAAAGTGTCGGGGTATTCCGGGTAAACCAATAATATTTTCATAACTCTCCATTATTAATATTTACGATTTACAATGTCTGCCTATATAAAAACAAGCACTTGTTTCATCTATTTGACTTTTTTGTTACAATTTTCGAAAAACAAAGAAAACAGAGATTTTAAAACATTAAAAACAGATGGGATTTGCGCCCGGAATTAGTGACTAACAACTAAACTTTGGGAGAGTTGTCACTTACCCATGGCGAATGTCATTCATCCCGAAAAGTGGGTCTAATTTGACACAGGGACAAATAGTTATGTAAAATTACTCCCGGATTTAAAGAATTTAGGTTTTTAAAGCCTCCTTTACTTTTAAGGTATATTGCCGCGATACATGAATCTGTTGAGGGTAATCAAAAAGAGATAATACCAACCCGTTTGCCCCCCGGCCTACCTTTTGAATGTAGTTCTTATTCACAATGCACGAGCGATGGCACCGAACCATTTCCTTATGCTTCAATAGAAATCGTTCAGTATTTTTTAGTGTATTCCTGATCAGTTTTTTCTGTACTTTATCGTCGTGCCGGTAAATCACTTCCACATAATTATTAGCTGATTTTATCAAAATAACCTGTTCAGCGTAAACCGTAAAATATTCCGTTTTATTCTCCGACTCGAATTCAATTTCAGCAGGTATTTCTCCGCTTTCTTCCTCCTCTTCCGCTTCACCGGCGAGTTGTGCGGTTAATTTTTCAAGCTGATTTCGGAGCAAATAAAGCTGATTGATAACCACCACCACACTGCAACCCACAATTGAAATAATTACAATCAAAATAACAATCTGAAAAGTAATTCGCGTATGGCCCACATAACGGGCAAAAAAAGTAAAAGCCACCGAATTAAAAATCACAAAAAGTAAATCGATGATTATCTCCTTTTTAATCGTCCAGCGTTCTTCGGAAAATGCACTTGAAAAAATGGAAGGAATTACCAATCGGAAAATACTAAGCAATACCAGAGTTATGGCACCAAATGTTGCCAGTATAATCAATCGGTTGTTAAAATCGGGATTTTGAATGCTGAAAGGTTGAAAAAACAACAAGAAAAGAAAAGCACCCAGACTCACTGAAATAATCGACCTGACATTGATCTTCAAATTGTCGTTAAACGGGTATTTTTTGTTTAATGAGTTCAGCATGTAGCCCTCTGGTTTGAATTTAAAATACGGCCAGCAACAAATTAATATCCTTCGACGGAATATTAAATAACCTGCCTACGTCGGCACTGGTAAGTATACCATGGTAAATGTAAACGCCCTTTCGGAATCCTTTTGAAGCTTTGATATAATTATTCACCCCTCCATTATCACCAATGGCCAGTAATATCGGTATTAGAATATTACTTAGCGAAATAGAAGCAGTACGGGCCACCAACGCAGGAGTATTTGGCACACAATAATGAACAACACCGTGTTTAACGTAGGTTGGATTATTAAAGTCGGTACACTTTGAGGTTTCGAAACACCCCCCCTGACTAACGTTAAGGTCGATAATAACCGAACCTTCTTTCATTTGCTTTACGAGACTCTCGCTGACTTTGAATGAAGGTGGGGTATTAAAGGCTGCTGCTCCAATTACGGCATCGGCCGAAACAAGTGCCTTTCGCAAAACTTTAGGATAAAATACAGATGTAAATATACGGCGGCCCAATTTTTCTTCCATCCTGCTCAGGTCATACACCGAGGTATCGAAAACTTTTACAAAAATACCTAATCCCAGGGCAGCACGGGCAGCATATTCTGCAGCAGTGCTGGTACCAATTATTACTAATTCGGCAGGTGTTACACCGGTAACTTCTCCAAACAAAACGCCCTTGCCGTTCCTTGAATTACTCAAATATTCACTGGCAATGGTTATGGATGTTACTCCGGCAATCTGGCTCATCTGGTGAACAAAGGGCAGGAAACCCTCTTCGTTCTCCAGGTATTCAAAAGCTATGGCAGTAACTTTTTTCTGAATCATTTTTTGTATGGACTCCTGGCAGTGTGCCTGAATCTGCATATTCGAAATAATTACCTGATTACCACGCAAAGAATCAATTTCTTCGCAACTGAAAGGAGCGATTCGAAGAATAATGTCGCATTGAAAAGTTTCTTCTTTGGTTTCAACAATTACCGCACCTGCCTTTTTGTATTCTTCGTTGGTATAATTGGCCGATTTACCGGCATTCTTTTCTATCAGTATTTCATGCCCGTACGACACCAAAAGATCTACAGCCTGGGGAGTTAATGGAACCCGGTATTCTACTTTGGAGAAATCGGAAGGAATCCCAATTTTAATTTTTTGCCCCTTTTTCTTCACCTCCAGCATCTCCTCCTTGGGCAGTAACATGGTCTTCGGAATCGAAATCTTTTCTTTAGCTTTTTCCATAGTTGAACTTTAATTGTTAGTCCCTTTTTCGCGACTACCAATTTACAAGCAAATGGGGAGTTTTCAAAGAAAAAAGTTTGATGGCAAAAATCAGAAGACAGAAGTGCAAAAAATATCAGATTTCATTTGCTGTAATCAGCCTCGAATCGTCTTCCTGAACCTCAATTTTAACCTCAACATGCTTCTCCGGAAGCAAAGATTCAATCATCTCCGGCCATTCAATAAGGCAATAACTTCCGCTGTAAACGTAATCTTCGTAACCCAGATCAAAAGCTTCTTCCAGATCATTGATACGGTAAAAATCGAAATGAAATATGGAATCCATTTCCTTTGTGTTGTATTCGTTAATCAACGCAAAAGTAGGACTGGTTACGTTATCGTCAGAACCCAATTTGCGACAAATAGCCTGTATAAATGTAGTTTTTCCGGCACCCATTTTCCCGTAAAAAGCGAATACCCGATCTTCTTTATAGAATTTAACCAGCTCTTCGGCCACTCTGTCAAGCTCTTCCAGCGATTTTACAATTTTCGAAAACATTCTCTGTAATAATTTTTGCAATATTACAAAAAGCACCCTGATTTTTGGGGATTCATTCGTAAAATACGATAAAAATCAGGGAAATGCATTCGTTTATCTGGCGTGTATTTCAGTAAATTATTTTAATTTTGGCACAAAATAAAACATTTCAATATGAAACGAGCCAAGTCGTTTGGTTAGTAGAAATGTAATTTTTTAAAGGTGAGTTCCATCCGTCAGCCGACGGACCATTTATAAAATTAAAAACTAATAATATGAATATTCCTGCTGATTTGAAATACACGCAAGACCATGAGTGGATTAGCGTTGATGGCGATGTTGCCACCGTAGGTGTTACCGATTTTGCACAAGGTGAATTAGGCGACGTTGTTTTTGTTGAAATTGAAACAGAAGGTGAAACACTTGATAAAGGAGAAACTTTTGGTACCGTTGAGGCAGTAAAAACAGTTTCTGATTTATTTATGCCTGTAGGAGGTGAAGTAACAGAACTAAACGAAGCCCTGGCCGACGATCCTGAATTGGTAAACAAAGATCCATACGGAGAAGGCTGGATGATTAAAATTAAAATAACCGATGCGGCTGAGTTGGAAGACTTGATGGATGCCGAAGCCTACAAAGCAATGATTGAAGCTTAAAAGGATAAAGATATTTGTTTTAAAGGCGTAACAAAAAGTTACGCTTTTTTTGTGCCCTCCATTTTTTAACGATCCACCTCAAAGTCTTTCAACCGGAAAATCGATGGCCTTACGTACAATTTCAGGCCTCTTGGCAAATAGAGTTTTGAAATGACCACTAATTTCTATTAGTTTGGCCAAAAATCAAAACTTATATTATGAATACTCTCATTGCAGGATTTATCGGACCACAAGAAATTTTTGTCATATTTCTTTCCTGTTTTGTCATCATTCTGCCTGTTTTTATTATTGTCAAAGTAATAACTGGTAACAAAAAAAGAAATCAGGAAAAGGAAAGCAAGTGGAAAGGAGATGAAGTAGAAAAACAATTTAAAAAATACCGCGACGACAATTTCACAAAGAAAAACATCAAAGAATATTACCCGGTAAAAGAGGGAAATAAAATCACCCTCATCCAGTTTAACGAAATTGTTGACTTTTCCGCCCAAAACAACTACTTATTCTTAACAGACATTAGTGGCAAGGATTACCTTGTTGAGTCGAATCTCAGCGACCTGGAAGTTAAATTGCCCGAAGCTTTTATCCGTGTTCATAAATCAACCATTGTAAACAGCACATTAATTCAGGAGGTGAAAAAACTTGCTAACGGCAGGTACGAACTGGTAATGAAAAGCGATAAAGAAAGAAAAATTTCGTGCAGCAAAAATTACAATGAAAAGATAAAAACGATAATTAATTTCTAATTCCAATGATATGGAAAAGGAAAGCCCCGCCGGATGGCGGGGCTCTTTATTGCAAACCCTATAAGTTGTGAACCCAATTAAGATCTGTACCGGGATTTATATATTTCTCCGGTTATTTTTTTTGATTGATTATCCGCATTTCGAATTACCGCATGACAAACAGGTCAGGCATCCTTCCTGGTATACAACTTCGTCTGAACCACATTCGCCACATTTGGCATCTTCTGCTAAAGTTCCGTCAGGAATGTATTTTTTCAAGGCTCTTGCTACACCCGATTTCCAAGAGTTAATGGTTTCGTTATCCAATTGCAGGCTTGTTACCAATTCCACAATTTTATGAATAGGCATACCATGACGCAAGGTTCCGGAAATCAATTTTGCGTAATTCCAGAAAACAGGATTAAACTTATGCGAAAGACCTTCTATGGTAGTTTTATATCCACGCTTGTTCTGATACTGGAAGTCGTAACGTGAATCATCTCCTTCATAACTTTTAATAATATATCCTTTGGTAACCGAACGCGGCAGTAAAATTCCATCCTCATCGTCGTGTAAACCAGTAAAGATTTCGTATGGTTTTCCATCCATTAAACCAATAAAGGCAATCCACTTTTCTTTATTGTTTTGAAAACGTACCACATCAGCTTCCAGTTTTTCAGGACGTTTGGTTGGAAATGCTCCTGATTTATTTTTTTTATCACTTTCGTCGTTCGAAATCAAAACTCCCGAACGAGAGCCATCTCGATACACAGTTACTCCTTTACATCCGCTTTTCCAGGCTTCAAAATACAAGTCTCCAACCAACTCTTCTTTCACATCGGCAGGCAGATTAATGGTAACAGAGATTGAATGGTCGACCCATTTTTGAATTCTTCCCTGCATGCGCACTTTATTCAGCCAGTCAACATCATTCGAAGTAGCTTTGTAATAAGGCGATTTCTCAACCATTTTATCCAAAACTTCCTGCGCATATTCTTGGGTAGTGTCGTAACCGTTCATTTTCATCCATGTTTTAAAATGATGATGGAAAACGGTGTACTCTTCCCAGTGGTCACCAACCTCATCAATAAAATCAACCCTAACATCTTTATCGTTCGGATTTACTTTTCGGCGACGTTTGTAAACCGGAAGAAATACAGGCTCAATTCCTGATGTGGTTTGTGTCATCAGGCTGGTAGTTCCGGTAGGAGCAATAGTTAATAAGGCTATATTACGACGTCCGTATTTTGTCATTTTTTCGTATAAGCCCGAATCCGCATTCTTAATGCGATTAATAAGAGGATTGTTCTTTTCGCGCTCAGGATCGTAGATTGTGAAAGGACCACGCTCTTTTGCCAGATGAACGGATGAACGGTAAGCTTCAATGGTAATGGTTTTATGAATCTCTTCAGAAAAATCGATGGCATTGTCGCTACCATAGCGCAAACCAAGAGCAGCCAACATATCACCTTCGGCAGTAATACCAATTCCGGTACGACGCCCTTCATTAGCCTTGCGCTTAATATTCTCCCAAAGATTTCTTTCTGTGAATTTTATATCTTCTCCTTCAGGGTCATCCTTAACTTTTTCCAGAATAGCATCAATTTTTTCCAGCTCCAGATCAATAATGTCATCCATAATACGCTGTGCATAGTGGATGTGCTCTTTAAAGAGTTCGAAATTAAATTTGGCTTCCGGAGTAAACGGATTTTCTACATACGAATAAAGGTTAATGGCTAATAAACGGCAGCTGTCGTATGGGCATAAAGGAATTTCACCGCATGGATTAGTTGAAACGGTGCGGTATCCCAAGTCGGCATAACAATCAGGTACCGACTCATTAATAATTGTATCCCAGAACAGAATTCCCGGTTCTGCCGATTGCCATGCATTTTTAACAATTTTCTTCCAAAGACGCGTGGCATCAATTTCTTTTGTGTATTGCGCTTTCCCTTTAATTGGGTATTGCTGTACGTATTCGGTTCCGGCTTCAACAGCCTGCATAAAGTCGTCCTGAATTTTTACAGAAACATTAGCTCCGGTAACTTTTCCCTGCTCAAGTTTGGCATCAATAAAACTTTCCGAGTCGGGATGTTTAATAGATACTGACAACATAAGAGCTCCACGGCGTCCATCCTGGGCTACTTCACGCGTCGAGTTAGAATAACGTTCCATAAAAGGAACGATACCGGTTGATGTAAGCGCTGAATTTTTCACAGGCGATCCTTTTGGGCGGATATGCGACAAGTCGTGCCCAACTCCTCCCCTGCGTTTCATTAACTGTACTTGTTCCTGGTCGATTTTCATAATTCCGCCATAGGAATCGGAATCACCATCGTTCCCAACAACAAAACAGTTTGAGAGCGATGCTATCTGGTAGCTGTTCCCAATACCTGTCATCGGGCCACCCTGAGGAACAATATATTTAAAATCCTTAAGAACGCTGTAAATCTCTTCTTCTGTTAAAGGATTTGAATAACGATTTTCGATTCTGGCAATTTCTTTCGCCAACCTTTTGTGCATGTCATCGGGTGTTAACTCGAAAATATTCCCGAAAGAATCTTTCAAGGCATATTTATTTACCCAAACTCTTGCTGCTAAATCATCTCCTTTGAAGTACTCGAGCGAGGCGTTTACTGCTTCTTCCTGAGAGTAAATCTTTTTGCCCGCGGGGGCTTTTACAGATACTTCGTTTAATGCCATTTTTTTCCTGTAAGTAAATTAAAAGTTAATAGAATGTATTCTGAATTTCCAGGTCTCCTGTAACAACGTAATTGTGTACTGCAAGATAAAACACAAAACAAAATTTTGGAAAGTTTTCTTAAACAAAAAAAATAAAAGTTATCAACTTTAATTTGTTATGTGATTGATTGAATGTGGTTTACATTCTTGATAGTTAAGAAAAGTTTACCAAAACTGAAATTTTATGTTGCCAACCTCAACTTTTTATCTATAAAATCTTGGATGCAAAAAGTCAATTTTTCGGGAAGATTTTTGCTAACAAAAAGCGTGCAATTTTTCACTTGCTGTTAAAAACTTTTTTTATGATAAGCGTTGTTGATCCCACATTTTTTTCTACATATTTTTTGCATACAGCAGATGCTTTTTCAAGTTCCGAATTACTATTTATAAGCTTGCTAAATGCCGCTTCCAGCTGACTAAAGTTTTCGATGGGGAATGCACCTTTTTCTTCTACAAGATCAACTGCCTCTTTAAATTTCTGATAATTGGGACCAAACAAAACCGGCAGGCCAAAAGTTGCCGCTTCCAGAATATTGTGAATACCTACACCAAAGCCACCACCTATGTAGGCGAGGTTTCCGTATTGATACAGGGAAGATAAAATTCCAATGGAATCAATTATTAACACATCCAAATCCTCAACATTCGAATTTTCTATCTGACTGAAAGAAACAGCCGTTTTTTTCAACAATTGGTGAATTCTGTTAATATTCGAGGCAGAAACTTCGTGTGGAGCAATAATAAATTTGATACTGTTTATTTCTTTGTAACTGTTAATAAACTCCACAAGCAGCTCCTCATCGGGCTTCCAGGTACTACCAGCAACAATTAAGAGCTTGTCTCCTTTAAATTTTTCAACAATTTCAAAGCTTTTTGCACTACCGGCAATGGCAGCAACCCTGTCGAAACGGGTATCGCCCGAAACAGTGAAATTCTCAACTCCCAGCTTTTTTAATAAGGCTGCCGAATTTTCATTCTGAATAAAAATGTGCTCGAAACTAAATAACATCTTACGGTACCATTTACCCCAGGGCGTATTTTTAAAAAACTGTTGATTCTCGCGAAATATGGCAGAAATAACAAAAAGCGGAATCTCGCGTGATTTAAGTTCAGTGATATAATTGTACCAGTATTCGTATTTCACAAAAAAGACTTTATCCGGATTTACAATATCCAGGAAATCCCGGGCATTACTTTTGGTATCAACCGGAAGATAGCAAACTACATCAGCGCCGTCGTAGTTTTTTCGAATTTCATAACCTGAAGGGGAAAAAAAGGTGAGTATAATTTTATACGCAGGATATTGCTTCTTAGTCTCCTCGATTACCGGCCGACCTTGTTCAAATTCGCCCAGAGAAGCACAATGAAACCAAATGTAAGGGTTGTCCTTTTCCATTTTTGCCTCCAGCGCCTGTCTCCAGTTTCTGCGTCCGTCAACAAATTGTTTGGCTTTCAGGTTAAACGGTTTTGCAAACGAAATCAAACAACGATACAGCAAAACTCCCAGGTTATAAAACAGTTTCATATAACAAACAGTTAAAAGGTACGACGATTGCTCAGGTATTCGTAAATGGTAATATTAATGAGAAGCAGCAAAAACAGGTAGCCTATCTTTTCAACAGGCACTCCAAATATTGCAACTCCGATTACGTGATCTGAGTTATATACTACGGCGGGCATAGAATTCAACAGGGCCGAAACCGTAATAAAAGGCACCAGCGAAACCAGCCAGGCCATGTAAAACTTAGTGTAATACTTTTTAAAACGATTCCGAAAAACGGTATAGCCTAAATAAATAGCCAGTAAGAAGAAGGTAAAAAAGCTAAACAGATTTTTTCGGTAAAAATACGCCAGTGCTGCTGTTACAACCAGCACAATAAGACTAACAACCAAAAAAATATTTGGCTTCTCAAAATCTTCGAATTTAATTTTAAGCCACTCGTATATATATACCGACGAAAGCGGAATAATTAAAAACGACAGCCACTCTTCAATCGGAATCTTTAAAACATCGATGCCAGTCAGGTATTCCGGATTGAAACTCCATATTCCCATCTCAGTGAAACGAATATCCCACATTACAAAAACAGCCCCCGCAAAAATGGTGGCAGGCAACAAATACCTCAAACGAAAAGCAAAACGCACGCTTTTCTGAAAGCTAAGAATTACCGGAATTACCAGGTAAATCAGTAGTAATAGCAAATACGAAAGGTTATGAATATCCATTGTTTCGAATTTTGGGCAAAGGTATTGGATTTGTTGGAAAATAGAATTTGACGTTTCGTTTTTTTAACAGCATTTTACTTCCTTCAAATCACGATAAATAGCCAGCCAATTAATTCGAAACGAATTTTAAGGTACTCATCGTGTTCTGTTGCTCATTTCTTTGGCCTATTTATTTACCTCGCAACCTGCAAACAAAACAGGAGTTACAAAAAGAAGTGACTCCATGGGTTATTCAATAAAAAAGGCGCAGTGACCTCCATGTGTCACTGCGCCTTTATCTCAATAAATTTATTTCTTAATAAACTATTTTAGCCTGTTTAGCCGGATCGTCACCGCCTGAAATGATACCCATTTTAAATGAGTAGCTGTATTCTTTTGCGGTCAGACGGTATTCGTCGTGAGTCCAGGCACCCCAGCTGTCATCTCCTCCAACACCCATTTGTTTGTAGTCGACATTAACAGAAGTCAGGTCGCGTGGTTTCACATCGTTGATATGACGATTTATAACTTCCACACCCGGTACCTGGCGACCATCAGTGCGTTCCACACTTTCGAAGTCTTCCATAATATTATGATGTGCGCTTGTTTCCAGCAGTGGCATTCCTGAGAATAACAGACCATTTCCTGCTCCGTCGGTGATAGTCATCCAGCGAACATCGGTTTTGTTACCGTTCTCCTGCGGACGAAGATAAGCCCAAAACTGATCGGCAACACTGCCGCTGTACAATCCAACAAAGGCGCCGGTTTTTCTATCCCAGTATGATTCTTGTGGACCGCGCCCGAACCAGCTCATTTGGTCGAAACTGCGTGGCATAACCAGGTTCATACCCATTCGAACAATCTCCGGCAGGTCGTCTTTTGTCATCTTGAAGTGATTGTTTACAACAATTTCTCCCGTACCGTAAACAGTGTAATTGGTTTCGTATTTGGCAATAGTATTTCCTTCTTCATCAGGAATATCGAATTTGAATGTGATTTCTTTCGCTTTCTTGCCTTTTTCGCCAACAGAAGCATAAGTTAATTTTCGATTCTCGCCAGCCTTGCGCCATACACGACTTCGTTTATATAAATCGTTACCAAAATCATTATCGGTTGGTGCACGCCAGAAGTTAGGAATCAGTCCGCTAATCAACAATTCTGTTTCGCCTTTCTTAAAGCTGGAAATAATACCTGCCTTTTTATCGAAAGTTACCATAAATCCTTCTCCTGATACTATTGCTGTTTCTTCAGTCTCTTCCAGTTTTACATCCGGCATTTCAACCTCCTTGTATTCCAGAGTAACAGGAGCTACAAGCGGTAACTGAAATTGCTCTTCAGCCAAAATCCAGCCGGCCTCAACCAAGCTCCAGTTTTCTTTTAATTTGGCATGAACATTCAGAAAGTATTCAACACCTGCTTTCGGTTTCACATTGAAGCCAATAGTTACTTTTTTGCTTTCTCCGGGAGCCAAATCAATACTTCCCAGATCGCCACTGTCAACAACCTTTCCATCGCCGGTTACCTCCCAATAAAAGTCGAAAGCCGACGTATTCATAAATATATACTTATTCTTAACTGAGATTGTGCCTTTTCTTAAATCAACAGCATCGAAACCAATGTGCTGGTATACTTTCTTCACCTCTAAAAGATGTGGTTTTACTGTACGATCCGGATCAACCAATCCGTTGTTACAGAAGTTACCGTCGGAAGGAACGGTATCGGGGCCAAAGTCGCCTCCATAAGCCCAGTAACCTTCTCCGGCATCGTTTGTGGTCCACAAGCCCTGGTCTACCCAGTCCCAGATAAATCCACCCTGAAGCACATCATACTTTTCAATTAAATCCCAGTAGTCTTGCAAATTGCCAACACTGTTTCCCATGGCGTGCGCATATTCGCACTGGATTAATGGTTTGTCGGCTTTTTCTTTGGCGAATTTTTCCATTGCTCCCATGCGCAGATACATCGGACAGTAAATATCTGTGTTCTCACCGCCGTGTGCCTGTTCGAACTGTACCGGACGAGTTCCGTCAATCTTTTTCAGGTATCTGTAAGTGGCAATAAAGTTGGGACCATTCCCTGCTTCGTTACCCAAACTCCAGATTACCACACAAGGTTGGTTTTTGTCTCGCTCATACATATTTTTTGTACGATACATGTGAGCTTCTTTCCAGTCAGAATTTTTGGCTAATGATTCCGGTCCGTATCCCATTCCATGCGATTCGATATTGGCTTCATCAACAATGTATAAACCATATTTATTACAGAGTTCGTACCACAATTCCGGCTCCGGGTAATGCGATGTCCGAACTGCATTCAGGTTATTTTCCTTCATGGTTTTAATATCAAGCAACATGGTTTCTTTATCCTGAACATGGCCGGTTTTATCGTTATGCTCGTGAAGGTTGGCACCTTTAATGTAAACGTATTTACCGTTCACACGCAAGGTTGCATCAATAATTTCAATGCGGCGGAACCCTACATCCTGACGAATCACTTCAACAACTTTATCGCCGTCCTTAAGCGTAATAAGCAGTTCGTATAAATTTGGAATCTCAGCCGACCACTGATTTACGTTTGGAATTTCTGCTTCAAAATGTACAGTTGTTCCTTTGGTCGTTTCTGAAAATTCTTTCACTGCTTCCCCCTTGTCTGAAAGAACAGCTTCAACTGTTAAATCGCTACTGTTAACCAGTTCAACATCCAAAGAAAACAAACCATTTGTGTACGAATCATCGAGGTTGGAACCAACGCGAAAATCTTTTAAGGCCTGCTTGCCGCGAGCCACAAGATATACATCACGTGTAATACCGCTTAAGCGCCAGAAATCCTGGTCTTCCAGATAAGAGGCATCGCACCAGCGAAATACTTCAACTGCCATGGTGTTTTCTCCCGGAACCAGGTATTTGGTAATATTAAATTCAGCAGGAGTTTTACTGTCTTCGCTGTAGCCAACGTATTGCTCGTTTATCCAGAGGTTCATATTCGATGAAACTGCTCCAAAATGAACAACAATATCGCTTCCATCCCATTCGGCAGGTACTTCGAAAGTACGTTTATAAGAGCCAACCGGATTATAATGTGCCTGAATGAGAGGAGGAGTTTTGGCATGCGGGTACTTTACGTTGGTGTAAATAGGATAATCAAATCCAACTACTTCCCAGTTTGCCGGAACCTGAATCTGATCCCACTCGCGGGTGTCAAAATCGTTCTTAAAGAACCAAACCGGACGTTCCGATGGATTTTGAGCCAAATGAAACTGCCATGTTCCGTTCAGTGATTTCAACATGGATGACTGCCACTTGTCTTCGGTACGCGCCTGTTCAGCCGAGGCAAAGGGAATAAAATGAGCATGTGGTGCTTCTTTATTCACCTGAAAAATTCCAGGATCTTCCCAGGGTTTTGGATCGGGCTCCTCGTAAGGTACATTGGAATAGTCAGTATAACGATTGCACGAAACCAATGTAACCATTAGAATTGAGAATAAGATTAGTGTTAAAAATGAACTTTTTATCATGGTAGTATAATTAAATAAATGATCTTATTTTAATAAACAGTAAAAATGAGATTTGTACCTATTTTGTGACAAAAATACAGTATAAAACCCATTTACGAAAAGTAAAAATATGGGTTCGTATTAAATGGCATCAATTAAAAAAATCAAGTGTCCATTCGTCCATCCATTCTAAAAAAGGTATTCCCTTTTCATCAAACTGTACGGGCAGCCAAATGTATCGCCCATCTATAGCATTTTCCGGTGTCCAGCGATCGCCCATGTATACAAATGCATCTTTTTTGCCGGTAACAGGGAGCACAAAAGTACTTTGAGAATGGAAGGTAAGGTCGGCATCTTCACCGCGGCAGGGATTTTCTAATTCTTTCCAGGGGCCAAATACCGACGGAGCCCATGCCAAACGTGCAGCATTTGGATCCCAGCCCGTACAATCGGAAGCTATCAAAAAATATTTCCCCTGGTGTTTAAACATAGCAGGTGCTTCCATATACCGGTTTGAAAAAACACGAACATAATTCCCTGAATCATCGGTATAGTCTTCGGTTAGCTGAGAAATATGCAATGTGCTGTTTTCTTCTGATGAATAGATATGATAAGCTTTCCCGTCGTCGTCGACAAACAGGTTCTGATCGCGAGCCATCTGTCCTTTGTCAAAATCTCGCCCCAGAATATTCACAGTATCGGGATGTGAAGGCAAACAACCTATTCCTCCGCAATAATGCTCCTGCACATCTGGGCCAACGGGTTGTTTGTGAATTTCTTTTACATTTTGCGGCCAGAATCCGGCATTGGGCCGGTGACTTTTCAAATAGGTATATGGCCCGGTAACCTGATCAGCTAAAGCAACGCCTGAGCGGGCAGCATCGTAACCCTGGCCTTTCAATTCGAGATGGAACCACATCACAAACTTTTTTGTAGCCTCGTTATAAATCACTTTTGGGCGTTCCAGTATACAACCTGAAGCAATATCATGAGTTTCGTCTCCTTCAACAACTGCAAGGGCAATACCTTCATCTTTCCAGTCGGTTAAATTCTTCGACGAATAACAATGTACGCCAACATTGGCCCTGTTACCTCCCTGTCCTTCCGTTTTATGTTCGCCAAACCAATAATACGTATCATTATAAACCAAAATTCCTCCTCCGTGGGCATTAATATGAACGCCGTTATTATCGGGCCATATCTCTCCCGGCTGAATCGGTTTTTCCTCATGTTTACATGCTGAGAATAGAAATATTAAGGCAAGTATAGCCAACAGATTAATTTTCATTTGGTATTTTTTTATTTAGACGAAAAAATGAAGCTTTAAACCTATAATTTTTGTCTGAAATTTACCCAACAACCGGCAGTTAAATAAACAGAATTAAAATTAAAACCTCATTAATTGCCTGAAAGCTACTCTGCCCATATTTTAATATGTGGTGAGATTTGCACCATCAAAAAAATCAATAATTATAAACTTTAAATTTTCGAATACACTCAATCAAATTTCTTCTTAAAAAAGTTAAAAAGTACATTTGTATTCTATAATATAACATGTTACCATGAAGGCAAGAATTATCATTCCATTTTTACTAATCCTTTTAGGATGTACTTCCAATAATAGTGTTGAAAACAAAACAGATTTATTAAACTATGTCGATCCGTTTATTGGTACGGGTTTTCACGGGCACACTTTCCCCGGAGCTACAGTTCCATTTGGGATGGTGCAACTTAGTCCCGATACCCATATTATGGGATGGGATGCCAGTAGTGGTTACCATTATGAAGATTCTGTGATATACGGATTTAGCCACACCCACCTCAGTGGCACCGGCATTGGCGACCTCGGAGAAATTCTTCTGCTGCCTTACTCAAAAACAGATGAGAACAAACCAGTTGGAACTTTTATAAAAGACGAAGAATCGGCGACTCCCGGATATTACAAAGTGCGGCTAAACAACTTTGGCATTACAGCCGAATTTACTGCCACCAAACGCGTGGGGCTTCATCGGTACACTTTCGAAAACAGCAACGAGCGTAAAGTAATGCTCGACTTGGGCCACATCCTTCAACCCAACTGGGGACATCAACTAATAGAAAACAGCATCCACCAGGTAGATAACAAAACCTTTGAAGGAATGCACAAAACAAAAGGCTGGGCCACCGACCACCTGATTGCCTTCCGACTGGAGTTTAAAGAACCGGTTGAATCGGTTAGCACTTTTGTAGATGGACAAGAAACGAAAGAAACCACTCAGAAAGGACATGATATAAAATTGCACTTCAATTTTGCAGCTTCCAACGAACCACTTTTGGCGAAAGTGGCCCTTTCGGTAGTAGATGAACAGGGTGCTGCTAAAAATATGCAGGCCGAACTTCCCGGGTGGGATTTCGATAAAACTGTTCGGCAGGCTCAAAACGAATGGAGAACTGCCCTTCAGGGAATTGAGATCAGCACCGACGACAAGAATGTAAAAACCAATTTTTACACTGCACTTTACCACTGTATGATGTCGCCTTTTACCTATCAGGATGTGGATGGCCGTTACCGGGGAATGGACCTGAGTATTAAAACAGCACCCAAAGGATTTACCAACTATTCGGTGTTTTCTTTATGGGATACTTTCCGTGCTTTTCATCCGCTCATCACCATCATACGTCCCGAGAAAGCCGGAGAATGGGCCGAGTCGCTGGTACAAAAATACCGCGAAGGAGGGTTGCTGCCCAAGTGGCCTCTGGCATCGAATTACACCGGAACCATGGTGGGTTATCCGGCCACGTCGGTAATGGCTGATGCACTTGCAAAAGGGCTGGCAAAAAATGCCAACCTCGCCGACTGGAAAGAAGCTGCAGTAAAATCAGCCACCTGGCAGGCAGAATGGGCAGAAGCTCACAAAGGAACCCGGGGAGCTGAGGTGATGCCAAAACACATTTATTTTAAAGAGAAATATGGCTTCGTTCCATCCGACTCCATTACTGCTTCGGTTTCGTATGGGGTTGAAATGGCCTATTATGACTGGTGTGTAGCCGAAATTGCAAAGGCTGCAGGAGATGAAAAAACTGCTGATGAATTTTATACCCGTTCAGAATACTACAAAAACTATTTCGATGCAGAAAGCGGTTTTATGCGCGGGAAAAATGCCGATAGCAGCTGGCGCACCCCTTTTAATCCTAAATTCTCGGATCATAACCACGCCGACTACACCGAAGGAAATGCTTACCAGTGGAGCTACTTTGCACCCCACGATGTGGAAGGAATGGTTTCGCTTTATGGCGGAAAGGATCAGTTCGAAACAAAACTCGACAGCCTGTTTAATACCAGTTCTGAAATTCTGGGAGAAAATGCTTCGGCCGATATCAGCGGGCTGATCGGCCAGTATGCTCACGGCAACGAACCCAGTCACCACATGGCTTACCTGTACAACTGGACCAATGCAAAATGGAAAACGCAAAAGTACCTCGATCAGATATTGTACGATTTCTACCTGCCCGAACCTGCAGGAATCATTGGCAACGAAGACTGCGGACAAATGTCGGCATGGTATGTACTGAATGCGATTGGGCTTTACCAGGTGTGTCCCGGAAATCCAACTTACACCATTGGTCGCCCGGTGGTTGACGAGGCCAAAATCCGTGTTCCGGGTGGTTTGTTCGATATTGTGGTACACAACAATTCAAAAACGAACAAATTCGTTAAAAAAGCAGTACTGAACGGCAAAGAGCTTGAAGTACCATTCTTCTCGCACGATGACCTAATGAATGGCGGGAAACTGGAACTTTTTATGAGCAGTTCTGCGGAATAAAAAAATATCAGAACAGTTAAAACGGGGCTAATCAAAATTTGGTTAGCCCCGTTTTTATTTTCAAAAGCTCAAACAAAAACATCGAATCCAAAATCTCTTGCCAAAATTGAAACTAATCGGGCCTTAAATACATATAAAACAATACGGAAACTTTAAAAAATTAAGCCATGAACGAGAAACTAATAACCATTGTAGTTTTGCCTCTGGCTAAAGCCCATTTGCTAAAAATGCGTCTCGAGGCAAAAGGGATTAAATGTGAACTCGAAGATGTTCATTTAATCGAAGGAGTAGCCACCTCAACTGTACGGGTAAAAATTTTAGAAAACGACTTAAACGAAGCCTTTAAGGAAGTAGATGTATTGTTGGGTCTCAAGTCTGTTCAACCGACAGAGAAACAGGAACCCGGACCAATTTTGGTTCCCGTCGACTTTTCACCGGTTGCTGAAAAAGCCGTATTACTTGCTTTTAACATTGCCACCCACCTTAATACACAACTAGTAATCATGCATTCATACATTAGCCCGGTGCGGTTTTCAATACCCTACGGCGATATTTTCCCTTACGACACCAGCATTATGGAACAAACCAAATATGCTGAAGAGGAAGCAAACAACCAATTCAAAAACTTTATTTCAGTATTGGTACGCACCAAAGGGATCGACAAGTGGGAAAGTGTAAAACCGGAATACATCGTAAAACCTGGATATGCAGAAGAAGATATTCTGGCATACGCGAAAGAACATAATCCACGGCTTATTGTGATCGGACGGGGCGGCGATAAATCGTGGCCCGGAACCGTAGGAAGCGTAACCGCAGATATCATGTTCAACGCACCGGTACCTGTGTTGGTCGTTCCCAAAGAAATGGAAAACAAAAGTATCGAAGATTTTAAAGAAATATTGTACGCAACGAACTTCGACGAGAAAGACTTTACTGCCGTTGATAAGCTCATGAAAATTATGCAGCCATACGATGTAAAAGTTACCTGTTCTCATGTGGGACAACCCGACAAATACGGATGGGACCTGGCAAGGCTGGAAGGCATGAAAGACATTCTTAACAAACGGTATTCCGAAAAGAAATTTGAGTGTAAACTTATTTTGGGTAAAGACATTGCCGAAACACTGGAAGGTTACCTGGAGAACGAGAATATTGATGTATTGGCACTAACCACGCATAAAAGAAATATGATATCGAGGTTATTTAACCCAAGCCTGGCGAGAAATATGGTGTTTCACACCCACGTTCCGCTGCTTGTATTTCATGCATAAACGATAGAAACCATATAGCTTATTATGAACCGGTTCAATCTTCCGTATTAAGTTCATAATTAAAGAATTGGTGAAAGTATAATATATGTACCATGTAAAAATATCACACAAAACTGCTAATTGATCTAACAAGTATTTCAGGAACTCCCCGGATTAATATTTTCTTTGCGAAAGAAGAACTTTAAAACGATTTTACTAGTTTTACACAGAACCAACTAACTTTTTATGATGAATACTCTTTACCGAATTATCCTTCTGGCCAGCTTTAGTTTTTACCTTTTTTCATGCCAGCAAAAGCCCGAACCTACTACCGTAATAAACGAAGAAAGTATAGTTAACCAAATTACCGAACCGGTAATTCCTGATTATTCGGTTACCCTGACCGATTTTGGGGCCGTTGGAGATTCGCTGACTGATTGCAAACCTGCGTTCGATAAAGCCATTGCAGCGGTAAAAGAAAAAGGCGGAGGTAAAATAAATGTCCCTTCCGGAAAATATTTGATTAACGGACCGATCCACCTCATCAGCAAGTTGGAATTACACCTTGAAGAAGGGGCTACTCTTTATTTTGGTTCGAACCCGGCCGACTACCTGCCCATGGTAAAAACCAGTTGGGAAGGAACTTTTTTATACAATTACAGTCCGTTTATTTATGCGCTCGAATGCAACAACATAGCCATTACAGGTAAAGGTGCCATTGATGGTGAAGCTTCCGAAACATGGTCGATGTGGAGAACTAAACAACGCGACGACCAGTTACTGAGCCGCGAGATGAACCACAACAATGTACCAATAGAAGAACGTAAGTTTGGGGAAGGACATTTTTTGCGTCCACAGCTGATCCAATTTTTCGATTGCAATACCATTAAAATGGAAGATGTGTTGATTGAAGACAGTCCGTTCTGGTGCGTGCATTTGTTGCGTAGCGAAAATGTAATCATCAGGGGAGTGCGCTACAACGCTTACAATGCCAACAACGATGGAGTTGATCCGGAATATGCCCGGAATGTACTTATCGAAAACGTGCACTTTAACAATTCCGACGATAACGTGGCCGTAAAAGCAGGGCGCGATGATGAAGGAAGAGCAGCCGATCATGGCTCGGAAAATATTGTTATGCGAAACTGCCATTTCAAAGGACTGCACGCAGTTGTGGTAGGCAGCGAAATGTCGGCAGGGGTACAGAACATTTTTGTACGCGATTGCGATTTCGACGGAAAGGTAAAACGCGGCATCTACTTAAAATCCAATCCCGACCGTGGTGGATTTATCCGCAATATCCATGTCGACAATGTGAGCTTTGGCGAGGTGGAAGATTGTATTTACATCACTTCTTATTACAAAAACGAGGGTGAAGGACATGTTACCGACATCAAAGATATTTTTCTGAATAACATCAGCTGCCAGACAGCTACCGGGAACGGGCTGGTTATTCAGGGCTTCCCAGATAAAAAGGTGAAAGATGTTTATATCAGCAATCTGAAAATCGACTCAGCTAACAATCCGGTTAGCATGTCCGATACCGAAAATATTGTACTAAGCGATGTGGTAATTGGTAAATTAGCCACGGCTCCTTCATCAGTTGGCGGACATTAGTATTTAGTGATCAGTCGCAGTCGCTGTTGTCAGTATTAATATTTTCCAGGATGGATTATCAATCCCCCTTTAATTCCCCCTTTTCAAAGGGGGACGAAGCGACTGGTGAACAAACAAGCAAGATTACTCAAAATAAGATGTTTAATTTAATGATAGATTTTTCTATCGAAACTTGCTGCTACTTAAAAAGTTGCTCGCACTTCTGTCTTCCTTTGTTAAAGGAGGTGTAGGTCAACTGACAAACGGAAGATTAGATTGACATCGTTGATGTAATCAATCCCCATTTAGTCCCCCCTTTTCAAAGGGGGACGAAGCGACTGGTGAACAAACAGGCAAGATTACTCAAAATAAGATGTTTAGTTTACTGATTGATTTTTCTATCGAACCTTGCTGCTACTTAAAAAGTTGCTCGCACTTCTGTCCTCCTTTGTTAAAGGAGGTGTCCGTCAACTGACGGACGGAGGATTCATTCGATTATCTACTCTGATATTGCTACATTTACATCTTCTTCATATTCATTTCCTCTTCAATACATTCCATTGCATATTCAATATCCTGAACAACTTCATCGATTCGATAAATAACCATTGCTTCCGAAAATCTGATGACCCGATATCCAAATTCTTCTAATTTCTTTTGACGATAATAATCTTCTTCTGATTTTACAAAGTGTGAGTAGCCGTCAATTTCAATTATTAGATTGAGTTTTCTGCAAATAAAGTCAACAATATAATTGTCGATAATAAATTGCCGGTTAAACTGGTATCCTTTCATCTGCCGAGCCTTCAATACATCGCGCCAAAGAATAGCTTCTCCTTTGGTTCCCTGTTTTCGATTACTTCTGGCAAAAGATTTTAGGCTTTTGTTGTAAGAGGATTTCATTTTGAATTGTTTTATATCAATTTACGAATATTCATTCTAACTTAAAACAGTTAGAAGTAATGAAGTCAATTCCCCTTTTTCAAAAGGGGACAGGGCGACCGAAAAAAAAATGACCGGGATACTTGAAGGTGAATCTCTTAGATTACTGCTTAATTTTTTGTTTCAACAAACTGGATTGCTCTAGAAAAGTTACACGCACAAGCATCCTCCTTTAGCTAAAGGAGGTGTCCGTCAACTGAAGGACGGAGGATTCATTTAATTATCTATTAAATTAACCACCCTACCGCTGTAAACGCGGTTCCCCCCTCCTGAAAGGAGGGGAAATTTTCGTACAGTCAACTTATTTAGTATCAAAAAGATAAATTGATTTTGACCCACAACATCCATCAGTCAAAACAATATTACTGAATTACCAATTTCCCCTTTTGCTGTTGATTTTTTGTTTCTAAGCGGTAAAAATACATACCCGGTTTTAGTCCCTGAACCGAAACATCCTCGCTGCTTTCGAGTATTTTGGAGAGTACGAGTTTGCCGGTAACAGAAAAAAGTTGAAAATGTGTAGAATGTGAAATATTGCCAATAGTAATAAAATCAGATGCGGGATTCGGATAAACCAGCATCTCCGTTTCATCCAGTTGAATAATATTATTGTTTACATCTCCCGAATAAAAAAATTTATGTATTCCGTCTGGCTGCCAATCGTTGATATCTTTATTCCAGTTATAACCAACTAATTGTGTAACCATATTTCGATAGCTGTTTAATCTTTGATAATACCATGGAGAAAAAATTGAAAAAAAGGCTAAAGGAGAAGTAGGAAGTATTAAATCTTCATAGCTGTATGCAAGATTAAGCTGTGTTTCAACTTTACTACTTTCTATCCAGTCACAAGTTGTTTTATCCCAATTATAATCAATACCCACAACCATATTTCCATTTTCATCGGGCTCAAACTCATACTTATCATTTCCCTTCCATCTGTTCGAATCCGTTTCCCAGGTAAACTCTTCCCAGCCAATTAAATAATTTTGTGAATTGAAATATTGAGGCCTTTTCCATATCATGATCCATTCCCCTAAGTTTCTATCCCAATTATATCTCTCTATTGCTATATGATTATCATTATCATCATAAACATCAACTAGTTTTTGACTAAGAATCCAGTTGTTTGAGTCATTAAGCCATGAATAATAAATTAGCAGTACCTGGTTACCATTTGAATTAAATTCAAATTCATATTTACTGCCATCACCGACCCATATATTCAAATCAACCGACCAACGATAATGAGCTTCAAGTAGCTTATTCCCTTTTGCATCAAAAGCATATTCCGATTTTTGATAACCAATCCAATCGCTCGAATCAGTATCCCAGTTATAGCTAATATTCAAAATCTCGTTGCCAAAACTATCGTAACCTATTTCTGATTTTGATATTCCCTGCCAGCCTCCTCCCGAGGCCTTCCAGTTAATCGTAATTAATAGGGTATCTGCTTGTGCTATAATTTCAACTTTTCGAGAGTTGTGCCAGGTACTGTCAGTGCTATTCCAATTTTGAATAAATTCAACTTTCTGATTATTTATCGTTTCATAAACATGATTGAATCCTGCAAGAAATTCCCAGTCATCGATCACAAAATTCCAGATGTACATATACTCTTCCGTTACATTTCCGTTACTGTCGACATTCTTAATATTTTTATAGTCACCATGCCAGACTTTTCCAACTTGATCAAAATTATAACGCGATTCCAGCGTTTGTACCCCGCTCGAGTCATAGTTATCCTCTAAGTACATAACTCCCCACCAATCATTTGAAGAGATAGACCATCCATATAGTTTTTCAAAAATTTTATTACCGTACAAGTCGTATTCATACTCAACTTTTTCTATTCCAGCCCAACTATTTAAGTCGGGATACCAGAAATATTCAGCATCTAAAGTCTTATTTCCTGCATCATCAAAGGCATATTCAAATTTTGAAGAAGGCCGTAAAGAACCATCTGCATTTTTAGACGGATAATAAATTTCGGTAATCAAATTATTATTCGAATCGTATTCATAGACTTCTTTACGCGAGAGATCCCATCCGGAATTAGTTAAACCATAATATCGTTTTTCAATCTCATTCCCATTTGTATCATAGATAAACTCTTGTTTTGAACTCAATTTAAACTCCAAAGTGGTTGGGTTGTATGGCTCATAATGAATACTGTCTAATCTCATTCTCCCGGCTTGTGCTGATTTAAATTTTGTGGAGAGGTTGTTATCTACTTGTGCAAAAGCCAATAACGTGGCACAAATTAGAAAAAGAGTGTTTGTTAGTTTTTTCATCAGAAGTAGTTGTTAGATTAGGTTTTCAATTTAGATTTATGTGAAAAACGAGTTTTATAATTGTAAAGCTTTCGCCTCTTTCACGCGAGCAATCATTAAACTAATGTTGAGCTCATGTTTTAATGCATTTTTTATGGATACCCAAACATAAGGAGGTGATTTACATGCTTCTAATATAATAAATTATGTTTAAAAAAGAAAATGCCACTTCTTTCATTTGAATCAAATTCATGCTGTATCCTTCCACTACTGTTATCCGTAAAATAAGGATATTAACCAAAATGAACTGACATGAAACCCGAAAAGATTTTTTCATACAGCAATCCCTATTCTTTGCCAATATTTGTCTCTATTCTGGCTACCCTGCTTTGTTGTACGTTATTTCTTTGGGGGCAAACCAACAGCTTCGAAATTCCACGAAAAACTGATGCTAAAAAGGGAACGATATATTTTTTCAACGGAGAAACCACAAAATTTGAAACCCTAAGTTTTATACGAGATACCGTATTTTATACTGACTTAAATGGAAACATGTTTGGTGAATCACTGACTCAAATCCACCATATCGACAAACGTGCAACATCTCCGGGAAAAGCTGCAGCTATTGGAGGAGTTGCCGGCCTTGTTGTCGGTTTTACTGCCGGAAGTATTGCTTATCCCGACCGCTCGTTCGGAGAATGGCTGATTGACGAAATTAACGGCGATGAGCACTCGCACGATCTTAAAAAAGAAGAAATACCCATTATTGTCGGCTGCACCCTTGGTGTAGCGGCTATTGGCGCATTGATCGGCACGAATAAAAAGGAAAAAACCATTTTCAAAAACGACACTTCCATTAATGTATTTCCGGAGATGTCGGTTTTGCCTGGTGAACCAAATGTTTTTTCAATGACTGTAGTAATTCATATCCACTAAAAAAATAATTTCTTTATTGAACCACCAATTATCCAGACTCGTTAGTTGTCGGATTGCCCCGTCCTAAAAAAGGCTTTATTTTAATTCATACACTCGCTGCATTTGGCTGTGTTGAAAGCTACATGCGAACATGCAATTCCATTAGTACCACACTTATTGTTATCCGGTTCACTATTACCAGGTTTTTCAACACCATGTTGATTAATAACATTTCGGTATTCGACATAATCGTTTACCATTAATTCTGAAACAGGAAGGCTGTATTTTGTTCTGCAATAGGTTGCAAAATCTTTTAATTCTTTTCTGTTAACCATAATTATTGTTTAATATGTTTCCAACTTGTTTTCTGCCAAACCTTTTCGTCGTATAACAAAAACATTTATCCCTTTTGACTGAAATATCCGGGGAGAAATGCCACTGTATTCAGGCGATAAGTCTGAGTTATTCTAACAAAAAGATTCCTGAAAAAGTTTTATGATTAAAAGAAACTTCATAAAAAAATGACAATGAATAACCGGCTTTTGAAGGTAATCGAGACTTATTCAGCCCCTCTGCAATTGCAAGATCAACCTACCTCAAAACAGCCAATCGCCTAATCACCAGGCTGATGGAAATAAAAGCAAAAAGGCTGTTTAAAAAGTAAAACTATTTCAAATGAATCTTTCACAAAAAGACTTTTTAACAACCTTTTTTGGTATTTAAGTTTTCTTTTATCTTTTCCCTTTTTTCAATGTCAGATGCCCGTAGCTAAGAAAATCGGTCCTGAATTCTGTGCCATCTCCCACGTAAACATTAGCATTTGACAAGGCTTTTCCCGACGCCCCTTCAAACCGACCTGTTCCACCCATAAAATACATGGTGTCGTTAAAATGTGCAACGTAACCATCCAGGTCCGATCCGGGAAGTACCTGCCCGTAAGGCACGTCAATAAACAAAGTATCGCCGTTAGCCGCAACAAAATAACCGAGTTCGGTGAGCGCATATTCACTGGTTAACGTATCTACACAAAAGGTCATAAAAGTGGTCATTTCGCCCAGGTGGATTATTTCGCCTTCTCCTTCCATAGTTTCCCTGAAATAGCCACCATCACAGGCTTCACCCTGGCCGGGAGGCAAGGCACGCCAAACCGAAAAATCAGCCTTAAAGGGTACAGACACCATTTTGTCTTCACCCGACTTATCAGCACCATACATGTTGCCACTTTTCAGGTCTGCCAGACTAGTTTCATCAACCATTTTTGAGCATGCAACAACCAGAGCTACACAGCACGCTACCATCATTAATGTTTTCAGATTTTTCATCATTATAATTTTTGGTTAAACAATAACCTCTGGTCATCACATAAATAATCGGGTAATCTATTTTGTAGTTTTCAGGCCCTCTTTCTTGATTTCGATACAAAACACTTGTACAAACTACCTGTTGTACTTTAACCTGGTTCCTTCCGGAACTTAAGTGATTATTTTACAATCCGCTTTTTCGAGATCGCAAAAAATCAAATTATCAAATACTGTTTAATGTGGGTTAAAAATGGAATTACATCAATTGTGGTCAGTTAAGTTCATTGTCATGCACTAATCTGCATGGAATTATGTATTTATCGAAGCAATTAAAGTTAGTCAGGAGTGCTTCAATTCTCATTTTCTGTATTACAAGATACAGTTTTTGTGAATAAAAGTCAATACAATCGGGCTTAAACCTTCATATAAACTATACTAGAATGTTAAAATGTTCAGCACCTCCAATTCTCCAGAATTGATGAATTGGGCGTAAATAATCGGATTTATTGTAAGAAAATAAAGAACGAATTTTATAACTTTAAGGAGGAAAAAGTGAATCAGACAATTCACCATTTCTTTTAAACGATCAATATGTCACAGTTAATACACAACGATTCGGAACCCATCTTTACCTTAAGTATTGCAGCTAAATTGTCGAATACCCCGCCTCATTCCATCCGGCAGTACATTGATAAAGGCTTGCTGCTTCCGTATAAAAAGGATACCAAACGTCATCTCTTTTCCAATTCCGATATTCAGCGTTTGATCTGGATCAAAACAAATATAGAAAAGCGCGGATTAAACTTTGCCGGCATAAAAAGCCAAATGGCCCTGATACCCTGCTGGAGAATTACCAATTGTTCGCCGCAATCGAGAAAAAACTGCGAAGCCTATTCATCAGGTGAAGAACCTTGCTGGCAGGCATCGGAAAAAGGGCAGGAATGTAAAAACAAAGAATGCCGTTTGTGCGAAGTATACCTGCTTTTAAACAATGACACCGGCATAAAAGATGTGCTACGGAAGCTTATTCCGTAAAAATACAATCCTAAATTGTTTTTCGCAGAAAGTGAAATAACATAAAACAAAAGCCGGGTAAGAATTCAGATATTTTTTCTCCCTATCCAGGTTACGCGAACCCATCTATAAAACAGCCCGTCGGGATATGATTCTACTCATAATCACAAATGCATGATTACAACTTAAAATTACTTAGCCACCACAAACGAAACCAAATATTTCTGTTCACGTAACAACAATGTTTTACCTCAAAATTGCAACCCATGAAAAACATTGTTTATATTATTCTTTCAATAATAGCTTTCCTAAGCTATGCATGCTCTGATGAGGATCTGCCTGATGAATCAGCATCCTTTGAACCCGATGACCTGAGTGGAAAAGTCGTCTTTCAGCAAGTTAGCGTGAGAACACTAAAAATGGCCGATGTGAATTCGATGAACAATTCAACATCGTACGATTATGCCATGACTTACACACGACCGGTTTGGTCGCACGACGGGTCGAAATTTGCTGCCATCGAATTAAGGAGTTCCATTGAAACAGGCAACGAAGCTTCTGATTTTGTCATAAAAATCGTAGATGTGGAAAGCGGAAGTACAACCATCCGGGAAATTGGAAGTTCAGTACAACTCGACTTAAACGGACCTTTAACCTGGTCTTCCGATGGTAAAACAATTGCTTTTCTTGCACATCCCTATAACAGGCTCATCTATCATGACACACAAAACGGAGATACCATTCAGACAGAATTTTCGGAGAAAATAAGCGGTGCAATAACCGCACTCGACTGGCATCCCGACGGAGATATTGCAGTTAATATTAGCATCTGGCACGAATTTCAGCACGACAATGAAATATGGCTGCTTGAACCCTTCACCACAACATTAAAAAACAAGATATCTGCATCTCCTTTCGTAGCGTCTTATAACTTTGAATATATCGACTGGAATAAGGATGGTTCAAAATTACTCTTGTCGACTTCGGCGTACTACAACGAAATAGAAGTACTTGACGCTAATACGGGAGAATACTCGAATGTACCCAATGTCCATGGTCTGGCCTCTTGCTGGTCGCCCGATGGAAAATACATTATGTACACCGGAATTTCGGGACATAACGGACTACGGCTTATTCCCGGACTTTTTGTGACGGATATAAACGGTTCGTTTGAAAAATTACTCATCACAGATGCCGGTTACAGCGACTGGCAATAGATTCCACCACTTCCACGGTTAAATAATTTTCTGTGCAAAAAACTCCCTAAACCAGTCCCGCAGTTACATTTAGAAGAAATAATGTAAACTTAGGTACGACACAAAAGCAATCAAATCTTTATCTCTGCAGGCCCGAATGATTAAAAGACACACCCTTTCTATAAACATTTTTACATTTGCACGCTTATATTAATCATGCGAATTTTTAAAGATTTAAATCCACAGGAACGCCTTACCTTAAAGCTGCACCTGTTTTACAGCGGTATTGAAGGAATAGCTGCGGGAGCCTTGTTGCTTACCGAGTTCATTTTTATCAAGTCTCTGAGGGGAAGCAATGTACAGCTGGCATTTTTGTTTCAGTTTAACATGGTGGTGTTTTTATTTGCCATGGTGGCCAATGAAATCTTACGCCTTTACACCAACCGTAAAATCTTGTTGCGCAGTATTGCCATCATCTCGAAACTGCCATTGGTTGGACTGGCATTTTTCCCCGATGTAAGTCACCAGGAAGGACTCCCACCCATTTACCACACCATATTTCTTGGCATATTTCTCTTCTATTTTATATCGAGGATCGTGGTTATTCCGTCCGTTAATCAATATTTAAAGGGCAACTACGAATACGAAAACTTCGGGCGCCTGTTTGGTTATTCCGTTACAGTGCAAAAAGTAGCCATGTTGCTTTCCACCTTCGTTGCCGGTTTGCTGCTCGACTGGAATCCAAATTCATATAAAGTATTTTACCCCATTGTTGGGATCCTGGCCATTGTGTCCATTTTCCAGCTCACCAAAATAAAGTTTATCCAGAAAGAGGAAATTGTGGATACTCCTTTGTGGAAATCGTTGCATCAGTCGTTTGTGCGGATATTCCAGATTCTGAAACACAATAAAGCGTTTCGTCACCTCGAAATGGGATTTATGATTTATGGTTTTGCCTGGATGAGCACGCACGCTGTAATTACCATTTTTTACGAACGCGCCCTGCACTTAAATTATTCGAGTGTCGCCTTTTATAACAATGCTTTTAATATCATTGCCATCGCCTTTCTACCCTTTTTCGGGAAGATCATCGGCAAACGCGACCCACGGCGCTTTGGCATCATCACTTTTGGTTCGCAGATGCTGTTTATCCTGTTTACAGCATTAACCGAATACTACAGCGGCTACACCGAAGTGTTCGGTATAAAAATTTATTATATGTTGCTGATGGCCGTTTTCTTTAACGGATTGTTTATGGGTAGCATGCCCATTTTGTGGGGAATTGGCAGCAGTTATTTTTGTGAACCCGACGAAGCTGCCGATTACCAGAGTGTACACCTGTTTTTAACCGGCGTTCGGGCACTGATGGCTCCTGTTATTGGTATTAAACTGTACGAATGGTTAGGTTTTAGCTACACATACGCCACCGGTATTGTGCTGCTGATATTTGCTATTTTACTGATGGTCTGGTCTGAAAAACGGGTTCCGAAAACCGGGTAAGATTACTTCGGTCGTTCCTCCCTCGTAATGACGCCCTGCTAAATGTTAAAAGGCCGCGGACGACCGACTTGTTCATCCCGGCATAATTCAATCCCGTCCGCGGCTAATCTGCTCACGATAATACCTGTCATTGCGATCCGTCAACTGACGGAGAAGCAATCAGCTTCGGCATCTCCTTGTTCACAATTTAAATCCAAGATATCTGAGATTGCTTCGTTCCCGAAAAGTCGGGCAGGCTCTTACTCCTCGCAATCAGAGTAACGAATCGGGAGAAGCAATCTGAATTTCATCCTCATCGGCAATAGCAGGAAACAAAAAAATTCTTCAGTATTCTTCAGGTTTATACTTTTCACAACCGGTATTCCAGAGCGCAAAGCTGAGTATATCTGCCAGCTCCTCAAAATCACGGCTTTTGGTATTATCGATGCCGTGACCTGCTTCATAGTCAACTCTGAATATCACCGGGTTGTTATCCTGGTTGACAGCCTGCAGACGTGCTGCAAATTTTCCGGGATTCCATGCAATAACCCGGGGATCGTTCATGCCGGCCGTAATAAGTGTTGGCGGATATACTACTCCTTCTTTCAGATGATGATACGAATCCATCTCAAGTAAGCTAAAGAATTCAACAGAATCTTTTACTGTACCAAATTCAGGAATATTTCCCGGACCATTCGGACTAAACTCGGCACGGACAGCATTCATTACACCAACGGCAGGAATGGCCGCAGCAAACAGATCGGGTCGTTCGGTCATGGCCCGTCCAATCAGAATTCCTCCCGCACTGCCTCCATAAATTGCAATCTTATCGGTTGATGTATACTTGTTATCCACCATGTATTCGGCACAGGCAATAAAGTCTTTCCAGGTGTTTGGCTTGGTTGTTTTGTGTCCGGCTTTATACCACTGATCTCCGAGCTCGCCACCGCCACGTATGTGTGCAATAGCAAAAATACCATCTTCCAGACACCATTGCAGTGTATTGGGGCCAAAGCCCGGATCCATGGAAATTCCATACGCACCATAACCAAATAAAAGCAGCCTGTTTGTTCCGTCTTTCTTCAGTCCGTTTTTATAAATAACCGACAGTGGTACTTCAACACCGTCGTGCGATTTAACCATCAGCTCTTCCACCACCAAATCTTCAAATTCCGGAAATTCCGGCATGTCGGAAAGCATTTCAAAGGTAAAGGCATCCTTTGCCAAATCATAGCGGTATCTTTTATTGCTGCTCGTCCAGCCTGATAAAGTAAGCCAAACATCACTAAATTGAACTCCTTTGGTACGTAAGCGAATAGTTCCTGCCACAAATGGCAGTTTCAATTCTTTAACCGAATTGTCGTTAAACGATTTAAAATAAACTTTTTCCTCCACACCATTCTTTTTCATGGTATAATAAACACCATCTTTAGCCAGCGAAAAACCCGATAGCTTTTGCGACGGATCTTCCGAAATAAAGATTTCTGCCTTACTTATATCGGGGTCGTTTACGGGCATTCTCAGTAATTTAAAATTAGGTGCATTTTTAGGTGTATACAAAAACATATATGTTTCGTTGTTATTTAAGTCGTAAATTTCATCTTCCCTTTCGGTTAAAGGTTTCCAGTCAATTTTTGGAGTACCCAATTCGGATTCAGGGGCATAAAAAATCCTTTGACTGTTGTCCACAGTCGCTGCCAAACAAAAGATTTTTTTGCTATCTCTGTCATAAAAGCCAACAGCAATATCCTTCTCTTCAAACTTTAACTCAGGATATTTTTCTTTTGAAAAAAAGACTTTGTCATCTGAAGCATCAGTGTTTAATTCGTGAAGAAGCGTTTTTGCTTTCGAGTAATAAGTCATATCCCGAATATTGTCGGAACCTGCCTGCACGTATAAAAAGCTATTATGCCCGGGCAGCCAGGATGTAATTCCCAATGTTTTTTCTATTCTGTCAGGCAGGATTTCATCGTTTGCCATATCGATAATTAATGAAGTAGCAAGCTCTTTTCCATTGGGCGTTATGCTTACTGCAACAAATCTGGCGTCGCTGGTCGGAACAATGGAATTAATCACATATTTTGTGTTAGGATCGTCTTCGAATGATTCCGGATCGAAAAGCAACCGTTCTTCGCCTTCAAATCCGTCGCGATAGAATAATTTCCCGGTCTCGTCTTCCGGTGTCGATTTTAAATAAAAATACGTGTCGTTATCCGTAATGTTAAGATTATAAATGGTATTGGCACGTCGGCCGTCGAATTCATACATTTTATCGAGCAAAGCCTGTCTGCCATTTATACTTCCCAGCACTTTTTGTGCATATTCGCTTTGTGCTTTAAACCAGGCCTGGGCTGTGGTATCTTCCGAGTCTTCAAAGTAGCGGTAGTTATCGGTAAGTTCAGTACCGAAATAAGTATCCACAACCGGCTTTTCGGGGGCCAGAGGTGGTTTTTCAACAGATTGTTTGGTAGAACACTGGACGAAAATTATCGCGATTACGATGAGTAGAATGGCATTTAGTTTCATAAGTTTGATTTTTACTGGTTTTACAATGATTTAAGTTACGTACTGAAAGCTAAAAGGTTATAATCAATAAAAGTCCGGCCCCAGGAGTAGAAAAGAGTTCAGAAAGTGGTGCGATATTGTTCTACCTGTCCCTCTTTTGTAACGAGAGATCATACTGTTTTTCGTTTCCGAACGAAAACCCTGCCCATTAAAACAGATTGCTTCGGTCATTCCTCCCTCGTAAAAGCAAACATTCTCATTTTACCGGCAGCGGACAACCGGGTTGTTCATCCGGACAAAAGGGTCTCCTATCCGCAGCGCAACATACACCAAAGTAACAAGCATTGCTTCTCCGTTATTTTATGCATTATAAATTATTACATTTGAAACATTAACCGGGAAAACCATTTACCAATGGAAGAAGAGAAAAAGAAACCTACAGAAAATAAAAGCCAACCTCCGAAAGAGAAGCCCGAAACCTGGATTGATAAGGCAGAAGCAAAAATCGACGAAACCGCCGAAAAGATACACCAGAGCGAAGCCTACCGCAAAGCCGACGAAAAACTGGAAGATGTCACTAAAAAACTCTTCCGCAAGGCAGGGCGCTGGTGGGGAAAATTGTGATAACTGTCAGACCACGCGAAAGGATTCGCGCGGCAGCAATAAGCTTAAGATTACTTCGTCGTTCCTCCTCGTAATGACGCCCTGACAAACGTTAAAAAGGCCGCGGACGATTGACTTATTCATCCCGGTATAATTCACTCCAGTCCGCGGCACAAGATTCAGTATAATACCTGTCATTGCGATCCCGATGAGTAAAACGAATCGGGAGAAGCAATCTCTTACATCACCAAAAAAGATTAGCGTTACAAGAGGGAAAAGATTACTTCGTCGTTCCTCCTCGTAATGACGCCCTGACAAACGTTAAAACTGCTGCGGACCCCGCTACCGCGCGAATCCCTTCGCGTGGTTTTTACCTATTTAACTACAATAACATCATCCAACAAGCCTTTCTCTCCTGCATAATCAACAGCACTGCTGTACAAATAATCTTCCGCTCTGAAGACCAATCCTTCCTCAACCGGATTTTGATGAACATAGTCTATTTTTTCATCGATTACCTTGTTGCTCCATAACTCGATTGGTTTATTGTCGTGCCTCCAAAACTGATATCGTGTTACATTCGATGAATCACTGGCTGCCTTTTGAAATTGTTTAAGAAAAAATTCTTTTCTACTCTCTACTGGATTGGCTTTTATTGCTTTTACCACTGCATTACTGGTAAATCGTTTAAAGTCTCCAAGAAGTAATTCCGGTTTTTGTTTGTCCGAGCTTCTATAAATTAAGTGAACATGATTAGTCATTATGCACCATGCAAATATTTCCATTCCTTTCTTCGTTTGACAATAACGCAAACTGTCTAGCAAAATGTTTTTGTATTCATTTCTTGTAAATACATCTAACCAGTTGACAACAGCAAAAGAAACAAAGTATACGCCATCAGGATTATAAAATTTGTAATTGCGGCTCATTGTGGATTGGTTTTGAGAACATGTACTAATAAAATTAATCCTTTTTGTGCAACAATTTAGGCTTTATCCTGATTTAGGGATAGATTATTAGACCACGCGAAAGGATTCGCGCGGTAGCGGGGGGAGGTGGTTAAAATTAATTTCTCCCGAGGGATTTATAAGCACCACCCCGTCAGCGAAAAATTGGTTGACATTTTCCGGCAAATTTCCGGTCGCTGACACCCCTCCTGGCAGGAGGGGAAATTGGGTGCTACCAATCAACTCCCCATTTCCAATTCAATTACAGACTAAATTTAGCTACGCTGATTTTCAATTCTCCTCCTTTGAGGAGGAGTGGGCTTTTGCGACGCAGGAGTAAAAGGTCGAGGTGGTGACAGCTATTTCCTTACGGCAACCAATCCACTCCCGGAGGCCGGAAGTCTCCTGTTCTTTTCGCTGCCTCATCAACATCTTCGGGTGTAAGTAATGGTATGCTGTTTACTGTTACCAGTCCACTTGACGAGGCCCGTAACGAAAAGGCCGCCATGGTGGTATTGTCGGGCATATCGAATATGCCGTAAATATCGTATTCGCCAAATGCGTAATACACACAGTCTACTTTTCCGCCCAGCGAAGCCACTAATTTTTTAATTTCCGAACGCCGGTTTGAACCTCCCTCTCTCATTAATCCCTTAATTCCTTCGCCAATGTAATTTCCACAAACCAGGTACTTTGCCATATTATTTTGTTTTAAGACATGATTGTCTGTTGTTGTTTTTAAAATAACGGCAGGGGCGATTTAAGGTTACGGTTGGAGGGTTTTTATGCTGTATTTATTCGTAAACCACGCGAAAGGATTCGCGCGGTAGCGGGGTCAGCGAAAAATTGGTTGACATTTTCCGGCAAATTTCCGGTCGCTGACACCCCTCCTGGCAGGAGGGGAAATTGGGTGCTACCAATCAACTCCCCATTTCCAATTCAATTACAGACTAAATTTAGCTACGCTGATTTTCAATTCTCCTCCTTTGAGGAGGAGTGGGCTTTTGCGACGCAGGAGTAAAAGGTCGAGGTGGTGACAGCTATTTCCTTACGGCAACCAATCTACTCCCGGAGGCCGGAAGTCTCCTGTTTTTTTCGCCGACTCATCAATCTCCTCGGGTGTAAGCAGAGGTATGCTGTTTACTTTTACCAGTCCACTTGACGAAGCCCGTAACGAAAAGGCCGCCATGGTGGTATTGTCGGGCATATCGAATATGCCGTAAATATCGTATTCGCCAAATGCGTAATACACACAGTCTACTTTTCCGCCCAGCGAAGCCACTAATTTTTTAATTTCCGAACGCCGGTTTGAACCTCCCTCTCTCATTAATCCTTTAATTCCTTCGCCAATGTAATTTCCACAAACCAGGTACTTTGCCATATTATTTTGTTTTAAGACATGATTGTCTGTTGTTGTTTTTAAAATAACGGCAGGGGCGATTTAAGGTTACGGTTGGAGGGTTTTTATGGTGTATTTATTCGTAAACCACGCGAAGTCCCGAAACTTCGGGGGCGCGGTAGCGGGGAGGGATTGGAAGATTGAATTTAAACATGAATATCTATTTGAATGGTTAGCAGATGGATGCCAGCGGCATCAAATATTTGTAGAAAGATACCATGAATAAAACATTCGACTCCGGCCGGAGTCGTACCTTTTCAACGAATCCTATTTTCTATAGACATTCAAATCCTCCGGATTTATACCCTCAATATTGGAAAAAAAATGAGCCCTGATCACTGATAGTTATCTTGCAGCTCCACTTCCCCCTAGTTTGCAACGAGGGTCGGACCAGATTACTTCGATCTCCGTCAGCTGACGGATCCCTCGTAATGACATTGCTATTTAGCTATAAACTACCGCGGACGATAGACTTATTCATCCCGGCATGACTCAGCACAAGATTCAGTATAATACCTGTCATTGCGATTCCGATGAGTAAAACGAATCGGGAGAAGCAATCCAGTCCTTTTTGACTACGCCTCGTTACAAAAGAGGGGGGAAGAAATCAGTAGGGAGACTCAACCACCCCGCCAGCGAATTCATTTCTATTATTTCATCGTAAATATTGTATCGCTGCCACCCCTTCTGGGAGGAGGGGAAATTTGTATTATGCGTGTGGCTATAAGCGCTGAAAATGAATTGGAAAAAGAATGTTTCTCCTCCTCCCAGGAGGAGTACTCCCGATGAAATGCAATGAAATCGGGAGGGAGGTGGTTGTTCTCCTCTGCTTCATAACATCTTGACTTCCAGACATATTTTTCATAATTTGCATACAAGTTAAAATCCAAAACACGGTTAACCCGGAACCCTCTGAAATTACCGTAACATTTTAACTCCGAACCGTTCACGTGCCGCTGAGGTGGCGTGTACACCGGATTATTCAGAAGCCGGCGATAAAAAGGCCGCCCTTACCGTTGGAAGCATAAAGGGCAGCCCGCAGTTAACAACAGATTCTATTATTAACTTTTTAAAATTAACAAAAATGGCAAATATCGATGACTACAATGCCAAATTAGCCGAGATTCAGGCAATCCCTGACGAAGAAGCGAAAGAACCTACCATGCCTGTTGACATAGCGCTACAGGAAGCCGAAAACCTGCATCACTGGAGTTTAGACGATGCGGCCGGGTTACAGGTAGTAGGTATTACGCAAGACCAAATCGACGATCTGTCTGTACGTGCAGGCGCCTGCCGCGAGGCACAATCGATCTGGAACAAAGACTACCGTTCGCAGCAGGAAGCCCAAATAGAATGGGCAGAACAAGCGCCCCTGGCCTACGATTTCCGCGACGACCTGCTGGCATCCATGCGCTTTGCTTACCGCAACGACGATTCCCTATTAAGTCGGGTGAGTGCCATTACCGAGGGCAGCGGGCATGCCGATATGATTCAGGATTTAAATGATATTGCGGTTTTAGGCCGCGAAAACCCTGATCCGTTAACGGCTATTGGATTCGACACCGATCAGCTCGAACTGGCAGCCACGCGCGCTGATGAACTGGCCGACCTGCTGGCCGAAGCCAACGGCGACAAAGCCGATTCCAACGAATCGAAAATTATTCGCGACAAGGCCTACTCCCACATGAAGGTGCTGGTCGACGAAATCCGCCTGGCAGGTAAATATGTATTCCGTAAAAATCCCAACCGTTTAAAGGGTTATTCGAGTGAATACTGGCGAAAACAAAACCGAAAAAAGGACGACAGCAACAGCGAAGTTGCTGAATAACAATGCCCTGTTACGTTTTTGGGCGCCCTGTAAGCAAATGGGGCGCCCTGTTTGTTTAATCCCCTCCCTGTTCCATTTTCGGGCGGCCCTGTTAAACAGGGCGGCTAAAAAGTTAACAGGATTCAAAAAAAATGCAACAGGGCGATAAAAAATCGTACAGGGACGTAAAAAAACCTACAGGAAGCCCCCAAAGTGGCGCAGGGCAGGTAAAAAGGTGACAAGTTCTTTCAATATCCATTGGAATATGAAAGTTTCTCCTCCTGTTAGGAAGATTGGGCTTTTGCGACGCAGGAGTAAAAGGTCGAGGTGGTGAATTCACTCCAGCTTTTTCGTTTTCTCCCCAAATTCAATAATATCCTTTTTTATCACCTCCGGATATTCATACACCCAGCGATTTTCATAACGTAATACTGTTACTCCCATTTCGTTTAATTCCTCATCCCGTTTAGTATCCCGGGCAATGCTGTTCAAATCGGCATGAACCTCTACGTCTAATTCAATAGCCAACATGAGCTCATAGCTGTAGAAATCAACAATATATTTCCAAATGGAGTGCTGTCGTCTGAATTTATATCCACCAATTTGTCGTTTCTGTAGCATTTTCCACAAAGTGGCTTCAGCAACCGTACCGTGATTACGTAAATGTTTTCGTATAGGCTTGTAAAACTTGCGATTGTGGAGTTTCATTTTTTCTTTAAAGAAAATGTTTTTGAAGCAATTAAGTCACCACCCCATCCGTCAGTTGACGGATACACCCCTCCTGGAAGGAGGGGAAATGTTCGTGTTACGGGACTATATAGTACTGAAAAAGTTAAACGGTAATACGAAAGTTTCTCCTCCTCTCAGGAGGAGGGGACCAGCGCAGCTGGTGAGGTGGTATGCTTAAAATTCGTAGCTGTCGAACTCATTTACCAACATGCCCTTTTTACCCGAAAAAGTGATTTCTACATATCGAAGGTGTTCTTTGCCCGAAGTATCTTTAGTTTCCAGCATACGGTGATAAGTTTCATCCAAAGCGCTGAAAATCTTAAATGGAGTGGTATAAAGACTGATAACAGGATTTATAGGAACGCCATATTTTAATTTATCCGCCGTTTTAAGTTTTGAAATACTTACCAGCTCAATGTTCTGTTCCTGATAGTATTCACGAAGTAATAGTTCCATTGCTTTTATGCCCGTATATCGGTTATAGTACTGGTAAAGCAATATTAACACCACTACACCTGCCATCGACAGCACCAATATTAATTCTTCGGATTGGAAGTATTCCATAGTGATTTATTTTAAACAGAATTGCGCGGTAACGGAGAATTATACCTTGGCCTTCATCAATTCTGACAACGAAACAGCAAAAGGTAATCCAGAACCTCGGCCAGTCTTATAGTCATTAAGTTTTGTAATATCCCATTTACATCCTAATAATTCCTTTTCTACGATATTTTCGATTTTGTAAACCAAATAATAATCCTGTGAAGGTTCGGTCGGATATTTATGTTTTTTCAAAGTTTGTTTTGAAAAAACACGAGGACCAGTATCAACAATTTTTAGAATTCTACCCGTTGAAGTCTCGCCTCTTGTATGAAGAAGCAAATATTTTGCACCAGCTTCTTTCGGTCCCAGTTTTAATGATCCACGGTTACTGTCAGCACGTGCATTATACAATCTTTCGCTTGTAATCCACTGCCATTTATCTACCTCGTAAAATCCAACTAAAACAAATGTTTCATCAGGAAGCAAATTTCGATTTTCTCCGATTAATTCAGGCAGCGGTTCTTTAACAATTTGATCAGAGTCAGATTTATGAATATCGTAAGTGCGAAACGACATTTTCTCCCTTTGCGATGCACGGTTTAAGAAATGCGCAATTACTTCTTTCACAAAATCCTTTAACTCTGCTGTACCATTGTTTGATTTTGATGGCCGAACGGGAAAAGCTCCTAATCCCGGAATTATTTCACGAAATCCTGCTTCTTTACTTATTTGATCTCCCGGATAAAGCACATACGCCCCAGCCGTTCTCCTGATTGCATCTTTATAAGCATGCATTTTCAGTAAATCAACATTCTTATACTTTCCACGAATATTTCCACGAACAACATTTTCGTCTTCCTCTTCACTGTTAATAATCTGAGTCAGATTATCAATTTTATACTTGGCATCAAAATGAATATGAACGATTAACTCTTGCTCTTCCGCCTGCTTTTCTCCTATACCATCGGGCCAGATTGAAAGCGTATAATCAGGGCGTAAAGTTTTCGTCCAGCTTCCACCATCCGGATACTTTTTCCCTCCACCAAAACTTCGGTTAAAACAGAATTTTACGTTTAACTTTCTGCTTCCTGCATCATAAACTCCTTTAATGGCTGTTTCAATTCCCTGTTTCAACATTAAACTAAGTCCGTCGGCAGACTCGACAATCAAATCTTCCACATCTTTAGGTTTTAGATGAAACAATTCAGCAAACAAATCGAGTAAAGTAAAAAACAGCCAATATTCGTACAGGGTTGCTACATCACGTTTACCAGCATCGTAAACATCGTCGCCACCTTTCCAAACTAAAAGAGCAGCCAAATCAAACATTAACCACGCTCTGAGAATTTCACGGTAACCTTCGCGGCGTTGTAATACCGGACTGTTTAAACGAAGTGTTGCAGGTCGCGATATCTCTTTAAAAAGGGAATGACTCAAATGGTTTTCGAGCGATTTAATTACCTGATTGGCTTCAACGTTTATTCTTGTTCCTTTTTGAGTGCGTAATTCAATGTCGAGACAAAGTTTTAAAAACACTTCCAGTGCATGTTTAATAAAGCGATTTTCTGGTGTATCAACTGTATCGGTTTTCCGATAAAGCTGAATATGCGTTGGCAAACTTGTTAAGCCTTTTTCTCTCAAAAAATGACCATCCGGAATATCCATTCTCGATCGGCCAGAAGCAATTTGCCTTATTTCTTTACCAGAAATTCGTTTTACTTTTCTGATATCTGCTGTTTCCGCCTCTTCTTTCCACTGAGTTACTGGAGAACTGATGACACGTTGCACTGCTTCACCAAATTCATCGGTTTGAATAACCGATTGTATAAAAGCAAATCGTTGATAAAGCGTTTTCGGATTATTTAAATAGTCAGGAGTTAAATGCTGTTTTACCGGAGAACTGGCTTGCAGCAATAGTTCGGTACATTTTTCAGTAATGTATTCCAACATGTACCGATAATCGTCGCGGTAATTTGATTTTACCGATCTCACCTCTAAATCAATATTACCTGCAAACTCTGACGTTTTTCTATCAAATACCTTTAAGGATAAACGGCCAACAAAAATATTTGGAACTATACGACCGCCTGACTTATCTCTTTTTGATACAGAAACAACATCATCTGCTTGTAACTCGTATCTATCGGTTTTAAAACAATACTCATAGCTACATCCTTCCACCAACTGGTGACAAGCTTCTCCATACTCGTCAGCTTCGTTTGTATCAATGACAAAAAGTGAATTTCTTTTCTCCTGTTCGGCAAACAGACAAAACTTTTCTTCGTCATCAAACGGCAAGGGAATCTCTATTTTGTTCAGATAGGTCAAATTGTTTTCGTTTTAAGCTTCTGCATAACTGGCAAAACCATTATCAACAGCTCCTTTGTGCATGCGTGTAATTTTTTCGAGCGATAAGGGAAATTTTACGCCGTCTGTCTCAAAATCAAATTCTTCTTTTTCAAAGACTTCTTTTTCTACATCTTTAATTAAATCTTCCTGAACGCAGAATCCACCCAACGTAATCAAAACAGGGCAAAGCTTACGGCGTGAGCCGTGTAGTTTGGGAAGCAACTTTTGCATTATGGCAATATCCAGTTTTTCTTCATCTTTTAGTTGCGGATCAATAACAGAAAGTTGATTAATCAAACGATGAATTTCGTATGCACTCCGGTAACCAAATTCTGCGCCTGTCTTTTTTAGCTCACTAAAGAACTTAATCAAAGTATCGTTCAATTCTCCGTTGGCCGGATTTTCAAACACTGTAGCTTGAGCCATTTGCATAAAGCTTTGAGCCATGTCTCCACCTTCACCCTTTAACTGATCTAGGTCCGGTTTTGATGGATTCTCAAGAAACTCTGTAATCTCTTTTTCGGAAATCTTAAATTCAATAACATTAGCACGATCTAATACCTTCGGACTAAACATATAAGTTGTTTCATCAACATTTATAGTTCCAATTATGAACAGATTGGAAGGCATAGTAACGGAAGCGGGGACACCACTTTTATCATCATCACCTGAATGAAAACTGATTTTTCCATTCGATTCCATCACACTTAGAAAATCTGCAAAATAGCGCTCCACATGACTTAAATTCATTTCGTCGAGAATCAGAAAATGAGGTAAATGGTCATTTTCTCGTGCATGAAGAATTAAATCAACAACACCACTATCAGGCTTGATATATTGCGTTTGATCCAAAGCATTAGCATAACCCAATAAAGGCTCACGATTTGTCCAGTCCGCACCTACCGGAACAATTTTATATTGTTCCTCATTGCGACAAATCCACTGAACAAAAGCTTGTGCTAATTTCGTTTTCCCTGAACCAGAAAGACCAGAGAGAATTAGGAAAGGTTTTGTAAGCAAAGATGCAACTAATCTTTTTTCTGTTTTTGGGAAGAATAATAGATCACTTTTAGACACATCATCACAAAATTGATTAATATCGAAATCTTTAAAAACTTCTTCTACTTGCTCGGGTATTTTTTTCCGAATAGGTAACAGATTCAAATACAAAGGTTTTAATCTGTGAAATGTTTCTTGAATAATTTGTGAAATGTTGTTTGGTATCTCTTCCTTTCTGTATTCTTTAATCAATAAACTTTTATTTGACCAATTATTCAATATAGAACTAGAATCTTCTACTAAAATCTCTTCATCCTTACCAAAAAGATCTTCAGGTCTTGCTGTAATATCCTTTTCGTCTGAGTTAAAAAATGCTATACCAGATTTAACAATTCGTTTTATCTCGGATGGGAAAATATTCTCCTTTGCAATTGAAACCATTCTGTCGGTTGGTGAGATCTGATGTCCATAGCAAAAACCAAATTTTAAACCCATTTTATTTACAAGAATATAGAGTTGAGGAGAATAGCTTGCAGGTAATGAATCTTTATTAAAATCATAATAAATACAGGTCCACACATAGCTGTAAATATTATTGCCCCAAAATCCGAAGTTCCTAATATGCAGTTTACTGTCAATATGTTTTATTTCTTTGTCATAAAATGCCTTAAGTTCTTCCTGTATTAGTTTATTGGGAGTATTCTTATATTTCTGCTTAAACTGTTCTAAATGGGTACTACTAAAATTTTTGGAATACGTTTCTTTTGTAATAGTTCCATCTTTTTGCCCCTTATCGAATATCTTGCAGAGTTCAACTGCATCTGTTAGCGAGTCTTTTGTTAACATTTTTCTATTCTTATGAATTTTATCTTTATAATTATCAGCCACATTAAGGTTGATCTTAGGAATAATATTGAAGCCATTATTTTCCAAAGGTTTGAAAGCCGCTTTCACCGAATTATTAAAACTTTCCAAATAAAGTTCTTCACCTCCCCGAATTTTATTTGCTTCTGAAAGCACTAATATTGGCGGATATTTTTCCCTTTCATAAACAAGATCATAGGTACTCGATTCTCTGCCATTTCTCAAATTAGGATTTTGATCAATTTTTTGAATGGCCTGAACTATGCTTTCTCGGGTGATATTTTCCATTAGTATATGTGGTAAAGTTGAATTTTAATCTTTTGTTTAAAGTTATATTTTGTTCAACAAAAAGCAAAGTTCTCAATCCAAATTAACAAAAACTTCCGCACCAACATTTCAGGCTTAGTATTTTTGCCCTTAATGCGGCTCATGTTATACGAGCGGGTATGTTTGTCGTGCACATCCATCTTCCACAAATTTACAAATAAAAAAGGCCTTTAACCGAGCTAATGGCCTTTCTGCTGAGGCAAAACACCTTAGGGTTTACGGGCTTCGATAGTGGCCGAAACAATATAATAGTGAATGCTAGTGCCTGGTGCCCATTCGCGGATAAACTCGCGGCTTTCGTCTTTGGGGCTTATCTTAATGTCGGTAAATCCAGCCCGGGCAAGCATGGCCTCCAGTTCGTCGGTGGTTGAGGCCCCCGAGATACAACTGGAATACAGGGCCATATCTTCCAGCACCTTTTCGGGTAAAACAGTGGTGGCAATCACATCGGAAACGGCCATTCGCCCACCCGGTTTTAACACGCGGAACACCTCGTTAAAAACCTTTTGCTTTTCGGGCGAGAGGTTGATCACACAATTAGAGATGGCCACATCCACACTGTTGTCGGCCACGGGGAGGTATTCGATCTCACCCAGGCGGAACTCCACATTGGTATACCCGCCTTTCCTGGCATTTTCGCGTGCGGTGGAAATCATTTTTGGTGTCATGTCAACACCAATGGCCCGGCCGGTATTTCCCAGCTGGTTGGCCGCCAAAAACACATCGAAGCCGGCACCGCTTCCCAGGTCTAAAACGGTTTCGCCCTTTTTTATGGCAGCAATGGCCTGTGGATTTCCGCAGCCCAGCCCCAGGTTGGCTCCTTCGGGAATGGCTTGTAACTCGTTTTCGGAATAGCCCAGTTGTGCCGATATGTTATAAAACGAACCGGCCGCTGCGGGGGCACAACAGCTGTTGCCGTCGTTGGTGGCACATCCGCAACTGTTGGCACTATTTTCGGCTACCCGGCTGTAATTCTCGCGTACAGCCTCTCTGATCTCGTCGTGATTCTTTTGCATTGTAATTGTTTTAATGTCTATTTGGTAGACGGAGAAAGAAAAAAAGGTTGCAAACTAATTAACCCTCTGCCCCTCGTTTGTAACAGCTTGTCCCGAATTTTTCGGGAAGGAGTAGAAAAGATGCTGGAGGCATCAAATGTGTATAGCTATTAGACAAGAGAAAACACATTCGACTCCGGCAGAGTCGGACCTTCATTCCACATTTCATTTTTTATAGACATATAAATCCGTTGGATTAATTTTTGAGAATTGCGTATCTTTAATAGACAACTAAAACATACAATTATGGCTGATACCTATTCTCAAATCTATATCCAGGTGGTATTTGCAGTACAAAACCGAAAAGCTCTTATACAACCTCAGTGGGAAGAAGAACTAAACAAATATATAACGGGCATTGTCCAGAACAGGGGGCAAAAAATGTTAGCGATTAACGGCACTTCCAATCATATTCATTTTTTTAATCGGAATGAAACCCGCCTGTTGCCTTTCTGATTTAGTTCGAGAGATAAAAAAGTCATCCGATGCTTTTATAAAAGAGAATCTATTTTCAAAATTTCAATTTCGCTGGCAACAAGGATTTGGAGCATTCTCGTACGGGCAATCTCAATTATCTGATGTAATACGATACATAGAAAACCAAAAAGAACACCATAGAAAGAAATCCTTTCAAGAAGAATATCTGGCTTTTTTGAAAGCCTTCGACATTGAATTTAAAACTGAATATTTATTTGAATGGCTGGATGATTGATGCCGAACGGATAAAATGTTTATAGAAAATACCCAGGAGAAGAAAATGCGACTCCGGCCGGAGTCGGACCTTTATTCCATCCCTATTTTCTATAAACATTTAAATCCTCCGGATTTTATTTTTGCTTGTAAACCTTCAGCCTATTGTTTAGAACGAGGGGTAAAAGAGATGCCAGAGGCATCAAATGTATATAGCCATTAGCAAGGTAAAACATTCGACTCCGGCTGGAGTCGTACCTTCATTCCATCCATATTTTCTATAAACATTTAAATCCTCCGGATTTTATTTTTGCTTGTAAACACCTCTGACCCTCGTTTGCAACAGCTTGTCCCGAATTTTTCGGGAAGGGATTGAAGCAGCACTAATTATTGCACGACTTGCAATAGTTCGGATTCGATTCGTAATTCATGATATTGCCATATTTGTCGGTGTAAAAAATACAGCATTCGGTGAGTTTTTGTTTGAGCAGCAGTCGGCCCCTGTGCACCCTGGTTTTTGCCGCCGAATACGAAATACCCAGATAAAGGGCCATTTCCTTTTGCGACATCCCCTTTATTTCGGATAAGATGAGTGCTTCGCGGTATTTTTCGGGTAGCCGGTTGATAAAAGGCGCCACCCAGCTTTCTACTTCTTCCATAACATCGTCGCTTATCTCGTCGTTTTCTTCGGGCAGCGACTCCGCGATGTTCCCCGGTCTTTGTGCTTTCCGGTAATAATCGACAATAGCATTCCGGGTGATCTGAAACAACCAGCTTTTTATTTTGGTACTGTCTTTTAACGACTCGATGTTGGTGAGCATTTTAACAAAAACATTCTGAAGCAGGTCTTCTGCCGTTGCCTTGTCCGGCACTCTTTTACTTATAAACCGCAAAAGCTGATCGTAGTATTCATTCCAGACGGCTTCGATGTGTATGTAGTCTTTATTTTCCATTGTAGTTCGTTCTTTACTAAGTAGACGATCTTTTTGAAAAAGGTTGCAAAACCCGTTTTGTTCATCAGGCAACGGCGAATGTTTTGGCTAATTTACGGTTTTTTGGGGTGGGTGGATTTGCAGATTGCTTGGGTGAAGAAAGATTACTTCGGTCTCCGTCAACTGACGGATCCCTCGTAATGACATGATTTGAAGTTTGAAAAGGCAGCGGACAAATGACATACTCATCCGGGCATGATTCTCTCCTGTCCGCTGCCCTACACCCCCCACAATGCATGTCATTGCGATCCCGATTTATCGGGAGAAGCAATCTATTTCTTACACTCTAAATTTTTATATTTCCTTCATCTCCACACAAACCAGCTTCTCGTTGTCGCGGGTGAGAAGTTTGCCGTTGGCAAAGGCCATTGGCGACCAGGCTTGTGAACCTTTCATCGTAAAAAACGAAGCTTTGCCTACTTCTTTATAACCTTCGGGTGAGGGCTCGATAAGGTGCAAATCGCCGTTTTTACCGTTTTGGTTGATAATCATTCCGTCGATCATAATAATAGAACCCAGATCGAAACCCGGCGTGGATTTCTCGGGCCAGCAACGCTCGCCCTGCCAGTTTAAACACACCATTTCGTTTATACGGCGTCCGTTGTTCAGGTAAATATATTCACCGACAACCACAGGAGGATGCATTTTGCAACCTGCTTCTTCATTTCTGAAAAGTTCGTTCAGACTGAATGTTTCGCCATCGGTATTCACTTCCAGTAAAATGGTAACCGGATCGTAATTGTCTTTGTAAGCGCAGGAGGTTAGCAGCAAATGTGTTTGGTCAACGGCCACCGGGGGTGCAATACAGGCAAAGGAATCGAAGCCTTTATAACTCCACAGTTCTTTACCGGTTTTTACTTCGAAGGCCACTACCTCGTCGGTGGTGAATCCGTCGCCTTTTACACACGAGCTGGTCATAATCACCTGCTCAACACCGCCATAATTTCCCAGTGTTGGCGACACATGAAAACGATAACCCGTTAACCTGCGGCTTTCCCAGACTACATCGCCACTGAGTTTATTGTAGGCCACCACCCCGGCTTTTTCGCCCTGCGGCGATACAATCACCAAATTGCCGGTTACAATGGGCGACACCGAAAATCCCCAGTTATCAAGTTCGCCGCCAAAATCGTCTAACAAATTGTGCATCCAAACGGGTTGGTGCGTTTTTTTATCGATACAATGAAAATGTCCGTGCGGTCCAACGCACCACACATAGTTTTCGTCGACCACCGGAACTGCTCTCGATCCCGGGTAAGGCAGCTCGCCCTGGGCTTCGTAAGTGTAGTTCCATTTTTCGGTTCCTGCTTCCAGATCGATACAACGCAAAATGTCGCTTTCACCTTTCAAACGGTCGAGAACAAACACCTCACCGTTAAATATTGCGGCTCCTCCAAAGCCGGATCCCAATGGGAATTCCCACGCTTTTGCAGGACCGTCTTCGGGCCACTCGCGCATAATCCCTGCATCGGTTATTGAGGCATTTCTGTCGGGGCCAAGGTATTGCGGCCAGTTATTTTCTTTTTGCTGCGAACAGCTTACTAAGATTAATGTAAATACGGCTAGAAATAGTCGATTTTGCATGATAAGATTTTAATATGGTTTTTTTCAAAAATAACAAAAAAGTGATTGAACAAGACAAGTGTTGAAGTTAACGGGTTGTTAAGCAATTTTTTGCCAGCTGAGATTGCTTCAGTCGTTTTACTCCCTCGCAATGACAAATTTGAAAACACATAGAGGCAGCGGACAACAAACATATTTATTCGGGCATGAATGTCTCCTGTCCGCTGCCTAACTACCACAAAGCACACGTCATTGCGATCCGTCGATTGACGAAGAAGCAATCTAACATCAGTTAGAGTTACTCAGATAAAGACGGATTGCTTCAGTCGTTCCTCCTTCGCAATGACAGGACATGAATATTATAAAGGCAGCGGACAACAAGCATACTCAACCATGCACGATTGTCTACTGTCCGCTTCCCACAACCACAAAGCGCAGTCATTGCGAGCGTAGCGAAGCAATCTATTTCATATGCATTAAATCTTTCCACTCCGGATTACGGATATTTATTAGGTCAATCTTTTCCTGCCGGGATCCTGCTTTTATTTGTTTCTCACGAGCAATAGCATCTGTCATATCCTGAAATAATTCGTAATAAACCAATTTGTTAATTCGATATCTCGAGGTAAAAGAGTACTTGAAAAATCCCGTTTTATGTTGTTGAATTCGTTGTGTAAGATCACTGGTAACACCTACATAAAGAACAGAGTTACCTGCATTTGTTAAAATATAAACGTAAACTTCTTTATTCATGCTTTGGGAATTTCAGATAAAGTTAAGAATAGATTGCTTCGATCGCAAGCTATCGCCTATAAGTTATATTTATCATTAAAACAGTTTGCGTCAGTCGTTTCACTCCTTCGCAATGACACAATGCGAATTCTACTAAGGCAGCGGACAACAAACATATTCATCCGGGCATGATAGTCTCCTGTCCGCTGCCCACTCATCCCTTCTTTCAAGTCATTGAAAGCCGACGAAGGAGGTGAAGCAATCTAAACCTGTTAATGACTAATAAGATGGAAGAGAGACTACTTCGGTCGTATCTCCCTTGTAATGACAAAATTTGAAGTTTGAAAAAGGCAGCGGACAACAACCACAATGGTACAGATACGGTTCTTTCCTGTCCGCTGCCCAATACATCCCAATATAACAGTCATTGCGATCCGTCAGTTGACGGAGAAGCAATCTACACCACCTTACCAACTCCGGGAATTTTTCTGATACTCCACGCCAGTGCAAAACACACCAGTAAAGCTACGGGTGCCAGAACAATAAATTTTAGAAGCTGGTTGATATCCTGCCAGCCCACAAAAAGGGCACTAATTCCTACAATTACAGGTGGATGAATAATGTAAACACTGTAAGCGCTGCCGGAAAGTTGTTTCGCCACAGCGCCTTGCTTATTGAAATATCTTTTTGCCAAACCAAACAGCCCTATAATCATGGCTACGCAAACCAGCTGTTCCCAAATGGCCCAGGAAAAACTCTGCCAGGTTCCGCCACCCACAAAGGCTTCTATTCCACTTTCTTTTCCACCCACATAAAGCATTACGGGCAGCACCAGCCAGATCATAATTTGCGCAAAAATAAACCAGTGTTTTGCACTTTTAAAACTGATGGCTTCGAGCCAGTTGTTGTTATAAGCAATAACTCCAAAAACAAGCAGAACTATGTATTGTACAAAAAACGGGAACTGCAGATTGGTAAACGGCATGCTCCATCCCACGGGTAACCAAATACGGATAACATACTGGCTGAGTCCAACGATAGTTGCTCCCAGCACCAGCTTAACTGTTCCGGGATAGTTCATCTTTATCGTTCTTTCGCGGTTAAAAACCAGTAGGTAAATTGTAGTAAATATCAACAACGTTTCCACAAACCACATGGGCCCGACCCCCCAGGCACGTGGATTGGTGAGAAAGCCAACAAAAGTTACCGCTTCATGTCTGATGAAATAATAGTGAATAAAGTTCGTCAACGGATTCAGCAAAAAATAAAAAACTACCAGCGGAATTCCCAAACGGACAAGACGGTCTTTAATAAATTTGCCCGTTGTTTTACGCCGTAATGAAGCCGCTGTAAAATACGCTGAAATAAAAAAGAACATGCCCATAAAATAGGCCTGGTTGGTAATGTTAAACATGGCCTGTAGAATCATTTCCGGCATTCCGGCTTCCGATTCGTTGTAATACCAGTCGCCCGGAGCTCCATACGTTATATTGAAGTGTAGTAATACAACCAGACTAATCAGAAAAATACGGAGGTTGTCGATATAAAATAACCTGGTTTTTGACATAACAGCTGTTTTGATTTGTTTGATTCATAAATGTCTTTAACGGATCCCTGTTTTACAGGTTACCGATAATTGATCACAAAAAGAACAAGTATCCTTCGCTTTACAAAATTATTTCGATAACAATCTGAATTAAAAGGACGAACAAAACAGCATGGCGGGTTAAAACCAATGAAACAAGAATAAGGAAGTATCCTCTTAAATTTTCTTTTGTAGAAAGTTATCGACGGAGTATTTGCCACTACCTAAAAGGAACAACACCAGGTAGGCCGTCAGGTATAAAAGGGCCATTTCTTTACGACCAAAAGGATCGGCTCCGTGAGTAATAAATGCAGCTACCGCCATGGTAAACATTAACGGAATGGTTACCAAACGTGTTCCCAGTCCCAGAACAAGAAGTATGGAGCAGACAAACTCGGCAAATACAGCCAGCCCCAGCGAAATTCCGGGCCCAAAACCAAAAGGATCGGCAAACTGAAAATCACCCGACAAGAGACGTTGTAATTTGGGTAGCCCGTGGGTGAGCATAAATCCCCCGGCAGTCAAACGGAGTATAAGTGTTGCTATATGATGTGTTACCGAATTCGTTTCGGTTCTAAAAATCTTCTTCATAGTGTAATGTTTGCAGTTAGAAACAAATAAAACCGCTGATTTGTTAGCTGAAATTTTGAAAATTGATGTGAATTTTTATTTCTCTTTCTGTCTGCAGACCGACACTTATACTGAAAACCAGCCTTTTGAATTCATCTTTCTCTGACCAGAAATAAAAGAAAATTTGAACGATTTTAATCAGTCGGAATAAGAAATTAAAAAATAAGGGAAACTCCCGTCTCTATTTATTGCCCAGGAAAAATTTCCAGCAAAGCCTTTGTACGGAAATCGAAAATCTGCTCCAACTTACGACGGATAACCAGCGCATTTGCCAGTAGGCCTAAAGGCCCCAGAGGTGGTTGATAGCTGACAATGTCTTTCATGAGCACACCTTCGTCAACCGCTTTGATGTGGTGTTCGTGGTGCCAGAGACTGTATGGTCCAACCCGCTGCTCGTCGACGAAATACGTTTGCGGAACTACATGCGTAATTTCGGTTACCCAGGTAGTTGGAATACCGAGTAAGGGCCGCACGGTGTAAGTAATAATCATCCCTTCGTAAACAGCATCAGGCAAATCGGGCGTACGGATATCGAACCCCATGGAAGGCGGAGTGATGCGTCTCAGGTTCTGTGGCATGGAGATAAAATCCCATACTTCACTTATACTACTCTTAATAAATTGTTCGTGCCGAAATTGATAGAATGCCATAGTTGTACGTTTTAAGCATTAAGTTCTTTTTTACTGAGCAAACGCCGTATGTTGCTTTGGTGTCGCATAAGAATGAAAAAAAAACACAGCAATAAAAAATAGAAAGTATACGAGGTTCCGTTTTGGATCCACTCCACGGCGGGCATGGTTAATGCCAGCACCATCGATCCTACCGAAACATATTTAAACAACCATTTCACTATGAAAAATACAGCGACAGCACTAAATACAGCAAGTGGCGCCAACAATACAGCTGCTCCCAAAGTAGTATTTACTCCCTTGCCTCCTTTAAACCGCAGAAATACACTGAAGTTGTGTCCAAGAATGGCTGCCAGTGCAAACAGATACACCAGGATGTTGCTTATGGAATTGATTTGATCAGAATAAAGCAGACAAAGTGCTACGGGTAAAAGTCCCTTCAACATGTCGAGCAACTGTGTAACAAGCGACCACTTTTTATCGGCCACACGTCCCACATTGGTAGATCCGATATTCCCGCTTCCATGCTCCAATATATTTTTTCCGGTGGCATATTTCACCACCAGGTAGCCCACCGGAATACTTCCCCAGAGGTAAGTAGAAAACAAAAGCGCTATTATTATGACTATGTACATACTATCCTGTTATTTTTTCGGAAACCACGGTAGAAATGAACTGGTTTTTTCGATGTAGTTCCGGTATTGGGGTTTGGTTTCTGTTAATGTTTTTTCGAGAAGAGCCACACCCGATACCTTTAAAAGCAAGAGGGTCATAATTACTGAACTTATAACTTGCCAATAGCCGCCTGCCGCAATACTGAACAAGGCAAAAGCCCACCAAACAGCTGCATCGCCAAAATAGTTGGGATGACGGGTATATCTCCAGAAACCGGTATTCAAAACCTTTCCTTTATTGGCAGGATTGCTTTTAAAACGTGCCAGCTGGTAATCGCCACCGGCTTCAAACATAAACCCGATTAGCCACAAACCAACACCAAGGTAATCAAAAAGATGCAGTGTTGAATCAGTCGTGTTGAATTGCGTTGCCAGCAATGGGAGTGAAATCAGCATCACCAAAATACCCTGTAGTAAAAAGGTCTGAAAAAAACTGATCCACCAGTAGCGTTTTGGGCCGTATTTCTGCCTGAACTCGCGGTAACGAAAATCTTCACCTTTCCCCCAGTTTCGATGAGCCAGATACAAGGTTAAACGTAATCCCCAAATCGTTACCAAAACAAACAGCAACATGTTTCGAATATGCCATTCACTCAGGCTGAAAAAATAAAAGGCATTGACCAGCACATAGGCAAATCCCCAAAAAATATCTACAATACTGGCGTTGGTAATGATAACGCTTACAATCCAGAGTATGGTAACTGATAGCAAAATAAGAAGCGACGCCTGTAAAAATAAAGTCAGCATAATTGTGTTTTTACGGATTATAAAGAATAGAAACAGATACCGCTCCAATGCCGGCATTCATTCCAATAACCGGGGAAATGTTCACCACCGAGACCGGATCTTTTCCCGTAATCGCCTGCATTTCGTTTTTCACTTTGGTTGCCAGTTCCGGATTGTGTGCATGCAAAACAATGTAGTTCCAAACACCTTGGTTTTTATTTGTTTTTTTGATGTGACTAAAAATCTTATTAAGGCTGGCACGCTGGCTAAAAGTCTTTCCGAACAGTAGCGATTTGCCGTTTTCATCCATCGAAATCACCGGATTTAATCCAAGCAGATTCGCAATCTTACCTTTTGGTTTTGACACGCGCCCGCCTTTAATCATGTATTTCAGGTTTCGCACGCTTACATAAATCTTTGCCCGTTCCACATCAGCCTGAATAGTTTTTGCAATGTTGTCGGCCTCGTTTCCCTGCTCGATAAGTTGGGCCGATTTTAACACCAGTAGGCCCAGCGCGCCGGATAAATTTTTTGAATCGATAACATAAATCGGTTTCTCAAATTCTTCGGTAATTCGCTGTGCAGCCTTTTTGCTACTGGCAAAAGTACCGCTAAACTGACTCGTTAGATGAATGGCAATAATGGCATCGTAATGCGAGGCCAGATGCGAATAAAGGTTGGTAAATGTCTGCTCGTTCACTTGTGCAGTTTTGGGAAATTCATCACTGCTTTCCAACAGATCGTAAAACTGTTTGGGTTGAATAGTTACTTTATCGAGGTAATGATTTTCTCCAAAATTCAGATTCAGCGGCACAAGGTGTATCTGGTAATTGTCGATCAGCTCCTGCGACAGATCGCAGGTGGAGTCGCTCACCAGGGCAATGTTCCATTTGCGCTTGGTAACTGCTTCCTGCTGACGCACCATATCGTCTACCTTTTGATAGCTGATGGTTCCAAACTCCTTCAACTGATGAAAAAGATCTGCCGGGTCAGCTGTGTGCACATGCATACGGCACATTTTCTCAGAACCGGCAACTACTACCGAATCTCCATTGCTTTTCAATACTTCCTGTAAATCCGGTTTTGTAATCTTTAAATCCTTAATAATTGCCTCGGTACAATAGCGCCAGGTTATATGCTCGTGGCTTAATTCTTCGGTGTGAATAAGTGAAACCGGTTCGTGAGCAGCCAACAGGTTTCGGATATTTCGGTGCTTTAAGAAGTGAATAATGCCCTGCAAAAACAGGACAAAACCTTTTGCTCCGGCATCGACAAAACCCGATTTTTTAAGAATCTTCAGTTTATTTGTGGTGTCGGCCAGCGAACGCTCCAGCACTTCCATGGAATCAATCAGCACCTTGGTAAACTCGTGGATGGCATGTTTTCGGCTATGCAAAAACTCCGACCACTCGCGAATCACAGTTAACATTGTACCTTCAACAGGATCGGCAATGGCCTCGTAAATATAAGGGATTGATTTCTTTACACTATCGGCAAATTCTGTGAGAGTTAGCTTCTGTTTATTAACCGTTTCAGAATTCAATCCATGTAAAAACTGTGCAAAAATCACCCCCGAATTTCCACGGGCACCTCTCAGGGCCTCATCGGCAATATTTTTAACCGTAGTTTTGTATGACTTGTGCGGCTGAATATTATCCATTACCCAACGCACCGTTGATGCCAGATTAGTTCCCGTGTCCTTGTCGTTCACCGGAAATACATTAATGTGATTGATTTCTGCCTGATGTTGTAAAATACGGTTTCCTCCTGCCAGAAAAGCATAATAAAGCATTTTACCATTTACAGCCGGAACTTCCATTTCGTTTATATTTCTGTTTTTTAGCTGATCCATTTTGTAATTTGAAATCCGCAGTAAGCAACCGTAGCAGAAAGAACTGTTCCCCAGGCAATGTCGATAATTACAATGGGCAAAGGCCACCCTTTTAAGGTGGCGAGGTTGGTAAGATCGTAGGTGGCATAGGTAAAGAACCCGAATAATGCACCCATCAGCAGGGCATGTTGAACAGACTGTTTAGTGATGGCCGGATAGACAGCAAAAATGAGAATGCCGACCACAAAAAGCAGGTAAAAAATAAATGCCGCAGTCCAGTTAATTTTGTCGCTCAAAAACTCACCGAGGTATTTGGCATAAAGGCTTTTCGCAACCACACCAAGCCATAATAAATCCACAGCAAGAAACACAACCAGGGTTAACAGATAGCTAAAAACCTGTGTTTTAAAACTCATAATTTATACTTTTTGCTTCACCTTTATTAATGCTGATGTATCGTAACCGCGCTGCTTAATGCGCTGCAAAAGATCGTTGTACACTTCGGGTGCCATTTGTGGGGTTCGGCTCAATATCCACAAGTATTTATCTGAACTACTTCCAATCACTGCCCACCGGTAATCTTCATCAAGTTCAAGAACGTAATAGTCGCCATAAAATATCCAAAAGAAAGAAACCTTGAGTTTTGCCGGTGCATTTTCGGGATCAGGAATTTTAGCCTTTCCAACTGCTTCCCGGTATTCTCCGTCGAGGGTGTTTTTATATCCGCTGTTCACCACTTTAATTTTACCGTCGGGGCGCATGGAATAATCGGCAGTAACACCAACCAATCCACGTTCGAAGCGATGATCGTAACGGGCAATCTCGTACCACGTTCCAAGATATTTTGGGAGCTCCAGTTTTTTGACTACACTTTTATTGATCATTTCTTTTTGACCGACACAGCTTGTAAATAAACCACTTGTTATAAAGCTAATAAGAATAAGTGAAACCGACCAACTTATATGAATTTTTGTTTTATTCTGCATTTCAATCTGTTTAAACATACTCTTAAAACACTAAACAAAGTTTTTGGTTCGGGGGAGGTGGTTAGCTTAATAACAAATCATCGGCAATTTCGTAAGATAGACTATAAAAACAAAAGCCATGAATAAGCTGACCATAACCGCACTAATTCTCATTTTCTCGTGTTTTACTATTTGGGCACAAGTTCCTGAACAGGACACAATCTTTACCAGGGATGGAGAAACAATTCTGTGTAAAATAAAAGAAATTGGCACATCGGAAATTCGGTATGTTCAACCACAAATAAAAGAGGATGTTATTGTAGCCATCCTGAAAAATGATGTGGAAAGGATCGTTTATTCCAACGGTGTGGAACAAACATTTAATAAAGCCAATACAAGAATAGAAACCATCGAGCAAAATTCGGAGGACCTTTTCGCCATCCAAAAGAACAAAGCACTAAAGCTCGATATTTTAGGCCTGGCTGTAAATACACTCAGCCTTACCTACGAGCAGTGTCTGAGGCCGGGAAGGAGCATTGAATTCTCCGCCGGAGCCATTGGACTGGGATTCGGGCTAAAAGAAGAAGAAGCGGCGGGAGTATTGTTGCGTGGCGGTTATAAGTTTATGCAGAATCCGGATCATTTTTTAACCGGAATGCGTTATGCTCACATTCTTAGGGGCAGATATGTGAAACTGGAACTTGATTTTGCAGCCTACGATTTAAAATCAAATAAAGAGTTGTTCGGTGATAAAGAAAACTACTCCATAACAAAATTTGCCTTTCTAATTGTGCTGGGGGAACAATGGGTTTTCGACGATCTCATTGTAGTGGATATGTATTCGGGAATAGGAATTGGAACCAATAATCTGGACAATCTCGACTGGTCGTACCCTTACGGATTTACAACACTAGGTGAAGATTTACCGATGGCCTTTTCAGCAGGTCTCCGGATCGGTATTCTGCTGAAGTAATGCTGTCAGTTTACATCAAAGAAAAACAATTACCACTGATGTAATACACCAAAATCCGGAGGAAACGGCAGAATTCTATCGAAACTAAATTACCTTCCAAAAAATTCTAAAACTCCTGAATAAACATTACCGTTTTTCCGTAAGTTTTAACAATGTTAAGCATTTTTCCCGTATAAAAATCGATGCACTTTACACCGTTTGGCGCTTTCCCTGGACTGGAAGTAAGATCAACTTTGTGCCCACTGTATCCGTCAAAAGTCCAGCCCGATGGCATGTTTTCACCATGAGGCCCATCGCTTGTTCCTTTGCAAACATATCCTCCTTCGGTAGAACTCCATACAATACGATCATCTGAGTCAAGCCTGATTCCCAGCATTTCGCGATTTTCGCAAAGTAGCTTCAATTCATCAAAAGAAGGGACATACCAGTCGTTATTGTTGTACTTCACATAATATGGGATGGAATAAGGTTCGCCGGGATCCACCACATTTAGATTAAGATCGTCGGCCAGCATCATACTCATGGTGTTGTACTTTCCCATGCCAATTCCGGTAGAGTAGGTATTCAGATTCCTGAATTCATTGTTATCAATATCGCCATTGGGGTATTCCCACTGAAAAGTTGACCAGGTTGTATTGGAATTAACACCACAAAAGATTAGGCCGTGCTGACCGGTTTCATCCACATAAAAAATGGTTCCGTCTTTATATTTTTCACCAATCTGATGCTTTTTCAAACCAATTTTCAGATTTGGGTATGTTCCGGTAATTTCTATCCCGTCCTCGGCTACAATATTAATCTGATCCTTCAAGCCAATTGAATATTGCTGTTTGTTGCGATAAAAAACAACACCCTTGCCCGGTACCAGAGATTTATTTTCGAACTCGATTTTAAGAGCCGGCATCAAATCAGGATTTACTTTTTCGGCACCGGAATGTTGAGGACGTACATTTGCCGGAACTTTTACCTGGGCTGACAAACTTGCAGAAACTATAAGAAAAAGGGCGGATAAGCAGAAAAATGCTAAGGATTTCATAAGAATAGTTTTTTTGGTTTTGTCTTATAAATTTAAGAAAAAGCCGGCATCAAACATTGCATAATGAAGACTTATTTAATCATCTTACATTATTTTGGTTCCCATAACGAAAGAGAAAAAAACAGTCGTCGAATATTCTGAACGATCACAATAAAACAGAGGTGAAAAAGTTTATATTTGTGTTCAGGCTAACAGATTTATCCGATACACAAAAGGAGCCACCAGAGAGACTTAAATTATAATCTGAATATATTCCGGATTTTGGAACACGCAAGTTACCTGATGCATTAATACCTAAAACAACGAGTAATAAAACCATTTAAACCAATGAAACAGAGACTATCCATCCTGCTGATCGTTCTTGTTATTTTTACGGCATGCGTTTTCAGTCCCGACGGAGAACATTTTGTGGAATTAGACCCAACCGGAACACCGCCCGCTGTTGAGGTGGAACTGAATTTCGATACCGACACCCTTTACATTAATAATAACGACTGGATCATGTTCAGTTATAAAAAAGACGGCGATAAAGTAAACTGGGCACGGTTTATTATCGACGGGCAGGAGACCAGTCCCAACGATGAGCAGCAAGGAGGAGTGGAACTGTATTTTTATTTCCCGGGGTTTGAGCCGGGGACTCACTCGCTAAGCATGCAACTTTATACGCAATCGGGCACCGGAAGTATTGCCGATAAAACCGGAGCTGAAGGATTCCTCTTTCAAAAAGACTGGGTGCTTATTATTGTTGACGATTCAAAAATTTCTCCAAATGTTGTGGATACAACCTTCGAAAATGGATTGCTAATGCTACATTGGGAGAAATACAAAGGATTGAATTTTGAGAACTACAAGGTATACAAATATGTTCAGCCAACGGCTTTACCCGATCAGTTGGTTGCCACCGTTACTAATCAGCATCAGACTTCTGTAATTGACCCAAACTATCATGGCGAAAACTCGATTTATTATGTAAGGGTAAACGAACGTTATCGCGGAAGTTCGATTCAGATTGAGGGGCCGCTGCCTGCGCTTAGTGCCACCAATAACGCCGAAGGAAACATTGTGTTGCACTGGGAGAAACCTTCGTTCTGGTCAGCCTTAAAAGGCTATCGCATTTTGGATGACGATATTTCGTGGACAAGTTCGGGTTTTGTTCCGCTTTATGTGATCGATAATCCGCAGGTAGATTCGTTTGTTATAGCCGATGAATGGTTTGGGTTTAAACGCGATTTCTGGCTGCAGATGGATCCGTCAGGAACGTCTTATGTTGAAAACTGGATCCGCCCGGTTCAATTGGCATCGCAGGTACAGGCAAGTTACGGGCAGCAATCGCCGCAATTTCTTTGGGCGCAAACCGGCACTGAAAATAAAATTTACCTGCTGGGTTATGCGGGTTACGACGGCCTGAGTATCATTAATACTGAGACCTTGGAAAGGAAATTTCCGGATAATGTTCCTGACCTTTTTCGTATTTATGTTTCGTCGAACAATAAATACCTGGTGGGGAGAGAGCGCAATAGCAACAATGTTTTCCTCTTTGATATGTCCCATCCGGAAAACAATAAAACCATTGATATAGACAGTCAATTTTCAGATTTCGGCCACCTGGTTTCAGTTTCCGACAAAGGAACCGGAATTATTCTTTCGGGACAAACAGCAGTATTATATAATTTTGTTGACGAACAGGTTCTGGCAGAACAACCGTTAAATTACAATGGCCTTCACAAAAACCATATCTCGGGCGATGGCAATTATTTTGCCCTTGAAACCGATGGCGGCTATTCCTGGTATTCGTGCGAAAACAACACCATAACAGAGCTGGAAAACATTAAGCAGGCAGAGAACGGAATCCGGTTCACAGATTTTATCCCCGGCGAACAAACCCATGTGGTGGTAGCCACATATGACCACGCAAGCGTTTACAATTGCAAAACACAGGAATTATTGTTTCGCTCTGAATTTGAGTCGGGAGTTGAAACATCGGTGTGCCATGTGGTGAAAAGCAGCGGAGAGCTTTTTATTTTGGAGGGAGAGAATATGGTTTTACTGGACCTTGAAAACGACAAACGTACCTTTCTGGGAAAAACAAAGGAAGATAGCTGGTGGGAACTGGTATACAACAACGGACAAATTTTGTGGAACGAAGGAAGAAGACTGGACGTAAGCGATAAACTTTAAGAATTATGAAACGAGCATGTAAAATATTTACACCTAAGAGGATAATTAAAATTCATGCGAGTTCCATACGATGCCTTATAAATAAACAATTTTAATCGTATGAAAAATCTGTTGAAAATAAACATCATACTTTGTTTTGTGTTTTTTACAAACCTTGTCGTGGCTCAAAAACTATTATTAGGAGCGGGAGGAGGTTATGCCACTTTCGATATGAGTGATACCCGGTCTTACAACGAATGGGTACAGAACAACCTGCCTTTTAGTCCTGCACTCACCGACGATTTCCCGGGCTGGTATTATTTTTCAGGAGAAGCTCTTTACACTTTGCCCAAGACCCTGGCATTCGGTGTAAAACTGTCCACCACCTCAACCGGTTCGCGTCTTCATCTGGCCGACTATTCAGGAGAATATACTTTCGACAATACCCAAAAAGCATGGTTTGCTGGGTTAAAAACATTAGTGGGAAAAGCTCCGGGACAACAAAGCGGCCCCTGTTTTTCGATGGAGGCCGGCGCATCATTTAGCTCCATGAGTTTTGAGGAAGAAATACAGGTTTATGACCAACAGCAAACAGACAACGAGGATTTCAGTGCCATTGGTTTTTATGTTGAACCGGGCTTTACATACCTACAAAATATTGGCAAAAATCTTATCCTTTCAGGTAATGTTTCGTATCATGTGGGATTTGGGAAGGGGTACCACATTAAGGGTGATTCCGACATGGAAATTGTCCATCCTGAAACAAACCAAAAAATTAAACCCAATTGGAATGGTCTGCGTGCGGGAATTCTAATTTACTGGAGTTTATTCTAAATATCTCCTGGTTCTGAAAATTTTATATCTTCGCGGCGTATTAACCACGTGTTCTTGATAACCACGTTAAAAACAAGAGAAATGAAAAACAAAGTATCCGTTCTGTTTATGCTTGCAGGTATTCTTTTCGCCACCTGCCTTTTAATTTCCAACATTCTTGCTTCAAAAATTATGATGATCGGTCCGTGGTCGGCTCCTGCCGGAGTACTGATTTTTCCGCTGGCCTATATTATTAACGACGTAATTGTTGAGGTTTGGGGCTACCAAAAAACCCGCCTGATCATTTGGGCCGGATTTGGTGTGAATGTGATGGCTGTGCTGTTTTTCAGTCTGGCAATAGCAGTAACTGCTGCGCCCTTCTGGCAAAACCAGGATGCATTTGCTACGATTTTGGGAAGTACTCCACGAATTGTGGCTGCCAGTATGCTGGCTTACCTCATGGGATCTTTCCTTAATGCTTTTGTAATGAGCAAATTTAAGGTACTAACAAAAGGAAAAGGATTTTCGCTGCGCGCAGTTGTATCTACGCTTGTTGGCGAAGGTGCCGATTCTGCCATTTTTATTACCATCGCTTTCACAGGATTATTCCCGGCAAAAGCCATAATTACCATGATTATTACTCAGGCAATAATCAAAACAGTGTACGAAATTGCTGTGCTTCCACTTACAATCTGGGTAGTTGCAAAAGTGAAAAACCTGGAAGGAGCTGACACTTTCGATTATAAAATTTCGTACAATCCGTTTAAGTTAAGGTTTGAAGAGCTGAAGGGCTGATATAGTAAGTTAATGAGTAATTGAAGAGAAATGAGTGATTTGAAACACCTTGGAAACGAAACCCATTACGATTTCAACTATCGCCCCGATGTGTTGGAATCGTTTGACAACAAGCACCCTGAATATGATTACTGGGTAAAATTTAACAGCCCGGAATTTACCAGCCTTTGCCCCATAACCGGGCAACCCGATTTTGCAAGCATTTATCTTAGCTATATTCCTGACGGGAAACTGGTAGAAAGTAAAAGTCTAAAACTTTATTTGTTCAGTTTCCGCAACCACGGCGCTTTTCATGAAGACTGTATTAACCTCATCATGAAAGACCTGATCGCTTTGATGGATCCGAAATACATTGAAGTTTGGGGTAAATTTTTACCGCGCGGAGGACTTAGTATTGATCCATATTCAAACTACGGAAAACCGGGAACCAAATACGAAGAAATGGCCTGGTTTCGTATGCAAAACCACGATCTCAATCCGGAGAAGGTGGATAACCGGTAAATCCTTCACCTAACACAAAAGATATTAAAAAAGCCAGTTGCAATTCTGATGTTCAGTCTGCAAGTGGCTTAATTAAGGGCTGAAGCTCATCAACCATTTCTCAGAATTTATTGCACCAAGCTAAAGCATGGTGCAATAAATTTTATTAACCCATTATTTCATCAGCTTTCAGAATAACGCTTTCGGCTATTCCTTCATCGAAACTTTTGATTTAATATCCTTATCCATAAAATCGAACACCAGGGTTGAAAGTGCATTCACACCAATAACAAATGCGCTTTCATCGAGATAAAAGTCAGGTGTATGATGTCCGGGAGCGGTAGCTTGATCCTGGCCAGCAGGCATACCTCCCAAAAAGAAGAAAAATCCGGGAATTTCCTTTGCATACATCGAAAAATCTTCAGCACCGGTTGTTGGCACAACTTCAATTAGTTTGTCTTTGCCTACCAGGTTTTCGAGGGTTGGCAACATGCTTTTTGTTAATTCAATATTGTTAAAAGTCACCGGCAAGTGAGAACTATACGGCACTGTCACAATAGCCTGTCCCCCTGAAGCAGAAGCAATATTTTCGCTAATAGACTTCAATCGACTGTAAATAAGTTGCTCATCTTCATCGCTGAAAACGCGAATCGTACCCAGCATTTCCACCTTTTCGGGAATAATATTGGAACGGTTTCCGCCACTAATAGCGCCCACCGTTACCACTGCCGGATTACGTGTGATATCAATATTCCGGCTTACAATGGTTTGTATATCGTTGATAATTTGGGCAGAAATGGCAATGGGATCGACTGCTCCCCAAGGCCGTGAACCATGAGCACCTTTTCCCAACACTTCAATTTTAAAATCGCTAACCCCAGCCATTAAAGGACCCGGTCGGTAGGCAATTTTACCTACTTCCATGCCAGATTGAATATGTAACCCAAAAATAACATCCACAGTAGGATTTTCGAGTACACCCTCTTTTATCATCAATTCAGATCCTCCTTCCTCGCCTGCAGGAGCACCTTCTTCAGCAGGTTGAAAAATAAAAACTACGGTGCCCTGCAAATCATCTTTCATTCCGGAAAGCAGCTCTGCAACTCCCATCAACATTGCGGTATGTGAATCGTGACCGCAGGCATGCATTACCCCGGTTTCAGCCCCGTTGTACATGGTAGTTACCTTCGATGCAAAAGGAACATCGGTACGTTCGGTAATTGGCAAAGCATCCATATCTGCTCTGAGCGCCACAACAGGTCCGGGATGTCTCCCTTTCAAAACTCCTTTCACACCGGTATGTCCAATGCCGGTAGTTACTTCCATTCCCAAAGATGTTAGATGTTTGGCCACAATCTGAGAAGTTCTGTACTCGCGGTTACTTAACTCCGGATGTTCGTGAATATCATGACGCCATTCGATGACTTTCGGCTCGACCTTTTTCGCCCTTTTTGAAATCTCATCTTTGTATTTCGAACCTTGTGCCCCTGCAATGGAAGAGCACATCACTACAACAAGCAGGCCTGCACCGGCACGTTTTAAAAATGAACTATTAGTTTGTGACATACTAATTGTTTTAAATTTTTGCCAGATCATTTTCGATCCTTCCGCTTTTATCTCCCTTTTGGTAATTTTATAAACCAGAAATAAAACGTGACTGACAAATATAAAAGCTCGTTATGATATTATTAGCCCAAACAAACAACAAAGTAGTAATTTGTTAATACAACATACGACTGCCTGACATTTTTCCTGAATTATGTCATATTTTAGAAAATTATGACAAGGTGCCATCATAGAGATTGTTCCTCAAAAAACAAAAATATCTTCAAAAATCTCCCGAATTTTTGGGATGGCGACAGCCAAAAGGGTAAAATTAATTCATTATTCCATTGCCTTATCATACGCTTCTTTTCCGCCCACAACAGGGATAGAGATGCTGGTTCCTTTCAGGTCGACAGTAAGTTTTGTTCCAGGTTCCGGGCGAAGTGTAAAGTCGCGGTCGCTTGAAAATATCATTAACCCGATTTGCTGCCCCGCAGGAATTATTTGATCATCAGGTTGAAGTTCAAATGTCATTTCATAAAAACGACCGGGTTTTAGCAGTTCGCTTTCAGTAAGCGATTTGTAATTCTGCAGGTCGGCCCAACCTCGTGTAATAATGTTATCCGTAATTTTTGCACCACGCCTGTCGTTCCAGGGCAACGAAACCAGGTAAACAGAAAGGTTCACAGCAGGTTTGCTGCTGGCAGCTTTTATGGTAATCGAAGCTTTTCCCGAGATGTGCACATCCTCCTTCAAAACCGGACTAACATACATTAACCTGTGTTCTGTAATTTCAGCTTTTGCCAAGGCTTCTGCCGAAAAGGAATAGTTATCGGTTAAGGTCTCATTTTTTGTTATTGCCGGTTTTACTGTTACCAAATTTCCTTTTCCGGGAGCACCGCCGGTTAAGTATAACCTTACAGGTTGAGCTTCAGGATTGGGATAATCTGCGTAAGGAGTTGGATTATTACGATCGTCATTTTCCCGAACAATCCACGCCCTGGCATCATTTTCAACTCCATTTTCCACGCCAAACAGATAGCGGGTAAACCAGCGGTTCATCATTGACATTGGTGGTGGACCACCGTGCCCGTTCTGATGGTAATAAATCATACATGGAATTCCTTTGGCCTTGGCTGCCTCATAAATTCTGAAACTGTGCTCAGGCATAACATTCCAGTCGTTAAAACCATGCGACATTAGCAAAGCTGCTTTCATGGGGCCCATGTCGTTCAGGTAATCGCGGCCGGCCCAAAAGTCGTTGTAATCGCCGGTTATCCGATCCTGTCCGTTTTTCATTTCTGAATCGCGTACCGTTTTACGGGCATATTCTCGTTTATCCAGGTCACCGCTGTGAATAAAATCAAAAAGTACATCTACATCTTCACCAAGGTAACCTCCGGGCGAACGCACCAAGCCATTAGAACGATAATAGTGATAATAAGAAGTATTAGGTGCAATCGGAATTATCGCTTCCAGACCTTCCACTCCCGTTGTGGCAGCTGCAAGAGGCAGGGTTCCATTGTATGAAGTTCCGGTCATCCCCACTTTTCCTGTACTCCAGTAGGCTTTCACTTCTTCGTTACCAGTTCGGGTTGTATAACCTTTTCCCCTTCCGCACAACCAATCGATAACAGCTTTGGGAGCCAGCGATTCGTTATCGCCACCCACCGTTGGTGATCCATCTGATAATCCGGTTCCGGGAGATGATGAATGTACCACAATATAACCGCGGGGAACCCAGGTTGAAACATGTGCTTTCGAAATAACGGGCCTCTCTCCCCTGCGTTGAATTTCGGGTGGATGTACATGTTGTTTAGGTTGTTCACCAATCTCGTGATGAACATCCCAGAAAAATTCGGGATTGTTACCGGAAACTCCCGAAAAATAAGGACTGGAGTTATAAATTACCGGAAGTTTCAAACCTTCTGATTCGGTCTGTCTCGGTCGGGTAACATCCACGTGCATCCTGTCCGGGCGACCATCACCATCAGAATCAAATTCAGTTTCAACCCATAAATCCTCCCTAATCCACAGGTCCGGGTCTTCAAAAGCTTTGACAATTTGTGCCTCCCCATTTTCAAATACCGGTTTGGCTGTTTGCGTCTCCTGAGCTGATACTGCAATTACATACAGCAATCCCGTAAAAAATATTACTGCTTTTATCATTTGTGCATTTTTTCAAAATTTTCAATTACTCCGTCATTCATATTTTTTATGAATGGTATAAATATACCCACACCAGATTTGAAATTTATGATAATTGCTTCTTATTGTTAAATTTTTATATCCTCACAAAAAAAAGTTTGTAAAAATTATAATAAAGGATAAAAAAGTATTTTATTTACTTCCTATAAAATGCAGGAATTGTAAAATATTATCTGACCAATGTTAAACGATAAAATGAATGAAAATATAATAAAGCTGAATGCATACAAATATATTCTTCAAAATTGGTCAGATCGCAATTTTCGTCCCCTGATTTTCCTACTTATTTTTCGAGATAATTTAAACGATTCGATCACCATCAGATCTGGTGCAATAAACTATTTAAATCACAGATTATTCAAAATACCAGAACTGAAAGCAAATGATTTGAATCTGAAGAAAAGTTCCGTATTACTACCTTTTACTTAAATTTAATTCGACTTAAAACACATTCTTAAGGGCATTTGTTAAAAGCAGGTGCCCTTATTTTTTCATTTCTGTAACCAAAGCATTTAGAAGTGTTTTGTTGCTATCGGCACTGTATTCCCAAAACATGGCACCGCCAAGTCCGTGTTTTTTCAGGTATTCCACTTTCAGGGCAATCGACTCTTCATCTTCGTAAGAAATAAAAGTTTTTTCCTCCGGATTCCATAAATACGGAGCCTTAGCATCCTCATCCCAGAACCGGGTAAATCCGTTGGCATTAATATTCTGGCAAAAATCAATATAATCGATTCCCATACCGATGGTTTCTGCTTTATTGAATAAGATGTCATCGCCATTTACTTCTACCCCATTCCAAATACGGCCATAAAAAGGGATTCCCAGGTTGATTTTATTTGCAGGGAAACCAGCTTTTACGTGCAGATCAACAGCATTTACCACACTGTTCATATCCAATTCCGGTTTCCCAGAGGGGTACAAATTACTGTGATGGCCATTGACTTTGTGGTAGCCATTATAAAAATCGTAGGTCATTATATTCAGAAAGTCGAGATACTTATTTAACTCACCCAATTCAGTATTCTCCACATAAATCTGATCGGCTCCGGTGGCAATAGTAAGCAGGTAATGCTTGTTCTCTCCTTCCTCATGGGCCAACAGATCCAGCTCCTGGCGAACAGCTTTTAACATCAGGGTAAAATTATGCACATCATCAGGGCGGTGAGTATTTCCGGCTCCCGATTGATTGGGATATTCCCAGTCGAGGTCGATACCATCCAGATTATATTCTTTTACAAAACGGGCACAGCTTTTGGCAAATTTATCTCGCGATTCGGCATTATATGCAGCATCAGAAAATCCTTTCGACCAGGTCCAGCCACCAATAGATACCAAAACTTTTAGTTTCGGATTTTTGGTTTTCAGACTGTTCAATTTTACAATGTCATCAGGAGTAAGGTTTTTACCATCTATTTTAATAGTATCGAAAACAGCTTCTCCATTGCGAATATTTCCAAACGCATAATTAATGTGTGTGATACCGGAAACATCAATTGTCGTAAAATCGAAATCGCGATAACCGGCTACGTAAGCCACCACCATGTATTCTTTTTCAACTTTATTTTCTCTGGTCTGCTTACCTGCCTGTTTACATCCAAATCCAACAAAAAGTAACCCAACAAACAAAACAGATAGAATTGAAATTTTCATTGCAAAACTTTTAGTAATTTGTTGGTAAAAGTATCGCTTTTGTAAAATTTGTCCTAAAAGTTTTTAAAAATTTTTTAAAATGTTCCCAAAAGTTTGTAAAAAAATATTTTAATGTAATTTCGAACCACATTTTGGAATTCAAATAAAGTAACAAAACAAATGACGAAGGAAAAAAGAAAACAAACCAAGCCAGCCCTTTGGGTACCAACGGCTTATTTTGCTATGGGATTGCCATTTGTAACCATTGCCCAGGCATCGGTTCTGATGTATAAAAACATGGGAGTTTCAGATACACAGATTGCTTTCTGGACATCATTAATTATGATTCCATGGACCATTAAACCTTTGTGGAGCCCTGTTCTGGAAATGTTTAAATCGAAAAAATACTTTGTGGTTGCCTCGCAATTTGTAACAGCAATTACCTTTGCACTGGTAGCACTTTCACTTCCATTAAATAACTTTTTCACCTACTCCATAGCATTGCTGGCGGTTATCGCATTCAGCGGTGCAACCAACGATATTGCCACCGACGGAGTTTACCTCGATGTGCTATCTTCAAAAATGCAGGCCAAATATATTGGCTGGCAGGGAGCATCGTACAACATTGCCAAGTTAATGGCTGCCGGAGGTTTTGTATACCTTGCCGGGATATTGGAAAATGAAATGGGCGTGGTGAAGGCCTGGGTTTCAGTCATGCTGGCCATTGGAGCAGTAATGGGACTACTGGCTTTATACCATATCAGAATGTTGCCCGGCGGCGACAAAACAACCAAAGAAGTTCAATCGCTCAAGGAAGGTTTTTCCACACTTTGGGATGTATTAAAAACCTTCTTTCAAAAAAAATACATTTACTGGTACATTGCGTTCATCGTTCTTTACCGGTTTGCTGAAGGATTTGCCATAAAAATAGCTCCGTTATTTTTTAAAGCTGCTGTGGCCGACGGAGGATTGGGATTGTCGACATCAGAAATAGGTTTGATTTACGGAACATTCGGAACAGCAGCCTTTGTTTTAGGATCCATCCTGGCCGGATATTTCATTGCCAAACGAGGATTAAAACGCGCGTTAATTATTTTGGTAGCCACGTTTAACCTCCCCTTTATCGTTTATGCTGTACTTGCACACTACCAACCCGATAGCCTGTACTTGATAGGAGCTGCCGTTGTTCTCGAGTATTTTGGTTATGGTTTTGGTTTTGTTGGCCTGATGTTATTTATGATGCAGCAGGTGGCACCGGGGAAATACAAAATGGCTCATTACGCTTTTGCCACCGGTATTATGAATCTTGGTTTTATGATTCCATCCATGTTAAGTGGCTATTTCAGCGATATGCTCGGATATAAAATTTTCTTCGTTTGGGTTCTGGTAGCAACTATTCCGGCATTTTTAGCAGCCTGGTTTGTACCATTCGGAAACCCGGATAATTTAGAAGAACAGAAAGCAGAAGAAACCAATTAAGCGTCAACAGCGTAAGAATTGTTTGATAAAAGAATTTCAAGTTGAATATTAATCGATAAAAAAATATAGTAGAATGACATCAAAAGTGAATATACCATTTGAAGAACGCCCCGAAGGTTGTACCGACGTAATGTGGCGTTACTCACAAAATCCGGTAATCGGGCGTTACCAGATCCCAACATCTAACAGCATTTTTAACAGTGCCGTTGTTCCTTTCGAAGATGGTTTTGCCGGAGTTTTCCGCTGCGACAACAAAGCTGTACAGATGAATATTTTTGCAGGATTCAGTAAAGATGGCATCAACTGGGATATTAATCACGAGCCCATTGAAATGGTGGCCGGAAATACCGATATGATCGAATCGGATTACAAATACGATCCTCGCGTTACATGGATTGAAGACCGTTACTGGGTTACATGGTGCAACGGATACCACGGGCCAACCATTGGTATTGCCTACACCTTCGATTTTAAAACATTTCACCAGTGCGAAAATGCCTTTTTGCCTTTTAACAGGAACGGTGTTTTGTTCCCTGAAAAAATCAATGGCAAATATGCCATGTTAAGCCGCCCCAGCGACAATGGTCACACTCCTTTTGGCGATATCTACATCAGCTATAGTCCCGACATGAAATACTGGGGCGAGCACCGCTGTGTAATGAAAGTGACTCCGTTTGAGTTAAGCGCATGGCAGTGTACTAAAATTGGTGCCGGTTCGGTTCCGATTAAAACAAAAGACGGATGGCTGGAATTTTACCATGGTGTAATTAATACCTGTAACGGGTTCCGTTATTCGATGGGTGCTGCCATTCTTGATCTTGAAGATCCTTCGAAAGTGTTATACCGCACTCAACCTTACCTGCTGGCACCTGCCGCTCCCTACGAACTGGCCGGAGATGTTCCGAATGTGGTATTCCCTTGTGCTGCTTTAAGCGACGGAGAAAAAGTATCTGTTTATTACGGCGCTGCCGATACGGTTGTGGGAATGGCTTTTGCCTATCAGGATGAGCTCATCGATTTTATTAAAAAGAATTCCATTTAAATATTACTAAAAAGGGTAGCAAAATTTGCTACCCTTTTTTTATGCTGCTTTCTTTTTCTCTGGCTTCAAGGCAATTTTTACCGGTGTGGGATTGGTAAGATTATCATTCACCGGACACCTGCTTTCAACAATTTCCAGCCACCTGGCCAATGTTTCGGCATCCACGTCGGCATTGGGAATAAGGTTCACATTTATCTCTTTGTAACCTGCACGGTCAGCTGTTTCTTTTCCAAAAACCTTTGATGGATTCAGGTTCCCGTCCAACTCAATTCGCAAACTGTTTAGTTTAAAATTAAGCTCGTTGGCTACAATGTGCCCCATTACATTTAAACAACCGGCATATGCAGCAAGTAGAAACTCCACCGGATTAGCAGAAGCATCAGTTCCTCCTAATCCTTCCGGTTCATCAATAATCAACTGAAAATGCCTTGCTTTGGCAACAAATTTTGTGGGGTTTTCATTTTGTCCTGTTACGGAAAACTTTAAATCGGTCATAATAAACATTTTTAATAATGAATAAAAAAGGCCCTCCCGCTAACGGAAGAGCCTCAAAAACTATATTAGTATGTAAATATTCGGTTTATCTCTTCCGTAAAGTCATAATATCACACATTGACATACACATTTGTGTTGTCATCATGATGTCATTATTAACGAAAGAAATACGCATCTTTTAATCTTTTATTCGGCAAATATAGAATTTAGGATTGAATATGAACAAAGCAAATTAAATTGTACAGAAGATATTATCGATAATTTTACATTGGATTAACAACACTGCCGGGTAATAATCTGATATTTCTAATGAGAATAAGAATCCTTTGAATTCAATCTTTTAAGAACCTCATCTTTTCTCCTTCTGGAAATTGCCACCTTATCACCATTCGAAAGCTGCAACATTCCCCCATCGATTTTTAAATAAGCTGTAATATGTTTCAGATTTACCAGGTGGGTTTTATGTGTACGCACAAAAGAGTACTCAGTCAGCAGTTCCTCGAACTCAACCAGCGTTTTGGCAACAAACAAATGCCGGCCATCTTCCAGGTAAATATGTGTGTAATTTCCTTCGCCTTTGCAATGAATAATGGTCTTCACATCAACAAACTCAATCCGATCGGCAGTGGGCAAACCAATACGCGGATTTCCGGGCTGCTGCATATTGCGGTTCAACTCACGGATTCGTTTATTTTCCTCTTTCTGAATTATACGTCGGCTCACTTTGTCAACCGCGGCCTTCAAATCGTTGTAATTAATGGGTTTTAAAATGTAATCGGCAGCCGAAAAACGAATGGCTTTTATAGCGTAATTGTCGTAAGCCGTAACAAATATGACTTCGAAACGGGGATTTTCAAAATGCTCAAGTAAGTGGAAGCCATTGGCTAGTGGCATTTCAATATCCAAAAAAACAAGATCGGGGTTTTCATCCTGAATAAGAGTAATTGCAGTTTCAACTGAGTTCGCTTCACCGGCAACAAAAACATCCGGGCAGTGATAACGAACTATCCCGAGGAGGTTTTCGCGTCCGTGCTTTTCGTCGTCTACTATGATTGATTTTATATGCATTGTATACCTGGAGAAACTTTGTGATTCCTTTGCGTCCTTTGTGGTTCTATTTAACCACTAAGTTACACAAAGTAGGCACAAAGCCTCGCGAAGCTTTTAATTTTCTTCCGGCAGAATAATTTCCACCAGGGTACCTTCTTTCAAATCATAAGTGCTGATGCTGTAACTTTCGCCCTGACGTTCCCTGAGAATTTCCAGCCTCTCTTTCATCAGTTTTGTGCCTTTCCCGTTTTTTTGTTTCGAGATTTCTTTGGCTGCTTCGCGGCCAATTCCGTTATCTTCGATGGTAATTTTAATAACAGTTCCTGAATTATGCGCTAAGCGGTTTGGAACCGCTAAGCGCGTGGAGAGTTCTTTTGAAACTTCCACTTTTAACAGTCGGTTATCCGCCTTGTTTTGAAGTCCGTGAATCACAGCATTCTCAACAAAAGGCTGTAACAAAATCGACGGAACCATTGTATTGTATTGATCAATGCCCGCATCAACCACGATCTCAAACTCAAAATCGAAACGCAACTTTTCAAGATTTAAGTATTGACGAATCATTTCCAGTTCTTCTGCCAGCGACACTTCTTCCTTTTCGGAATTGTTCAGCACTTTCCGAATCAGTCCGGCAAAGTCGCTTAAATACAAATGGGCCTCGCGGCCCTTGTTTTGCTGAACCAGGTTTTGCACCGAGTTCAAAGAGTTAAAAAGAAAATGGGGATTCATTTGCGACCGGATTGCTGTTAGTTCTGATTCTTTGAGTTTCCGGGCCAGTGCCTCCTTTCGGAACCGCTGTCGAACCCGCCATTTCCAACTAATTATGCTTATAATGAAGGTGGTTAGGATGACCAGTAATACTAAAATGATAAGTTGCAATTGCGATTTATTGAGTTCTTTTTTTTGAGGTGTTTCCAAACTTTGTTTGGCATAATTTTTTGCATCCAACGGATTTGTTGCGAAAGCAAAACGCACTCCGTTTTTATCGTAAACTATATAATTGCGGTAAGCTCTGCGAAAAATAGCATTTAAATGATTTTCAGGATTTGCCAAAAATAACTGATAAGCCACCGGCTCGGCTCTTTCCATATAATCTTTCCATTCCTGAAAATTATTTCCTTCGGTAACCATCACGAAATTGATATCAGGATTTTCTTTGGCCAGATCGTCAAAATAATAACGTTCAGCTCCCCAATTATTTGCCACATAAAAGACAACCGGTTTTTCCCCTATAAAGTCTTTTAAATAAGATTCTTTTCCTTCCTGATCAAGAAATTTTAACATGGGAATATATTTAGCATCTTCCCATTTTTTATAGCTAAAAAGTAAACTTTTAAACTCATCAGTAAATTCGTGGTTGTTACACAAACGCAACATTAAATCTGAGTAATCGTCAACTTTTTGCCCATTGTACAATGCATTCCGAGATCCGTCTTGTTTCAGGTCAGATGTTTGACTCTGAAGAATGTCGGCAATACAAGAATAAAAAGCGTGACCACCTAAAAAGGTCTTTGAAAACTCAATGCTCAGTGGAAAACTGAAATTATACCAATAAGCAGATGTTCGGTAACCAATATCAATAGAGAAATTAAAAAACTTTTCAATTTGAATAGCGTTAAAAGATGAGTAGGAAAGATAACTTTTAGCTAAAAGTCGTGAATAAATGCCATAATCATTATAATTATCCAAAACCCTATTCTTCGCTAAGAAATCTTCTAAACGGTCAACATCAATTTTTTCCTGGTCGGGAAATAGATAGGAAGCAATTTGTTTATTCTCCTCTCGTTTGGCAATCTCCAGGTTAAAAAGTACTCCTCCCAAAATTTTTGCCTTCAACTCCTTTTCAATAAATTCAAATGCATTTTCATCAACCCTATTTTCATACTTTTTTAGTAATAAATCGAATCCATCTAAAGTGTTTTGAAGAAGTGAATACTTCATTCTACTACTCCAAAACATTGATTCGGTTTCAAGATTTGTATTTTGATAAAAATTCTCCTGAAACTCATATAACATTTCTGAAGCCCGACAAAAATCCCCGGAAAAATGAACCTCTCCCGGGAAAGTTTCTCCATCAATTTTTAAATTAATCTGGCTACCAGGTTCTGCGTAAACCATCAGGACCGGAAGGTTTCGCGACTGATTACTTTGTCCAAGCTGTAACAATACAATTCCGGGATGATTTAATTCAACATTCATTACAAAATTGTTGTTTTCATCCAGAAATACCGATTCCTGATTAAAATCTGAACCAAATGAATTTCGCAAAGTCGCCAGTGTAACCTTTTTGAATTTCGTGTTTTCAATACTCCCGGTGACAGTAAAACTGTTCGCACCCAAATCTTTTTTCCGAAGCAAACATATTTCCTCTTCCCGAAACAATTGATTTCCGTGAATAAGCGGCCATTTATTTTGACCTGATGAATCTATTATTGCCAAATAATACTTCCTCAAATAATGTTCAACATTATTTGTTTTGATAACAAATGAGTTTAATCCCGATTGCTGAACCTTTCGTTTTGCCGAAACAGATAACAAGGAATCGGTTTCGTGACGAACTACTTCATACTTTTCCTTATCAGAAATATCCTTTTCAAAATCCTTCGAGATGCGATAAATAGAGTTCAATCGTTTGGTAATTTCCGGGATTCCTTTTTCATTGAATTCAGCAGTGTATCGCTCAATTCCTTTTTCATCAAACTCCTTTCGTTTTAAGGTTTCACGCACTTTTAGCAACACATCGGGGCGGTTGTATAATTTCACCTGGCTGGTTACATCATCAAACTCGTACTGAAACTCTATATCGCATAAAAGTTCTTCGTAAAAATTGTCGTAACGGTTTCCAAAATAAGCACCTTCGAAATACGGATACATATAATCGTTATACTCAATTGGTTTCGACAAAGGTTTTTCGGCTTTATTCTGTATAACTTTTACTTGCAAAAGCTCCTTGTTTTCGGGCTCCACATTCGAAAATTTGATGTGTAGTGTTTTCTGCTTTCTTAACTCAGAGAACTTTTCACCTTCCTTGTTGGCAACATATTCCGAATCGGTAAAGCGGTAGAAATATTCTTTTCCGTTTTCAGGACGTAACAAAATATTTTCGTTCTGCGCTGATGAGAAAAAGCAATTAATAAGAAGAACAAAAAAAAGATAAACGAATGGTTTCATAGCAGTTAAAAATTGTTTTACCCAAATTTGGCAGCAATAATCGAAAAATGAAAGGGCAATTTATTTAACGGTAGAGTTGATTTATTAAACGGCGGAGAAAGAATGAAAGATTAAGGATAAAGGATTAATGATGAAGGATTAATTTTATGCAAAGACGCGAAGGTTTCGCAAAACACGCAGAAAAACTTCTTTGCGTACTTCGCGGATCTTCTAATCTTTGCGTGAACCAAGAAAAAATTTATTTCGCTTTTATACGCTCCAATACCAGGGGTGTAATATCTTCACTTTCGGGCGAAATATAAGCTACCGACCCTGTGCTTACATCAAGTACATAGGTAAAATGGTTTTGACCGGCAATATTTGTTATTTCCTGGTTAATTTGCTGGTAAATAGGTTGGATCAACTCCATGTTGCGCTGTTGCAGCTGCTGCTGTGCACTCTGGTTATAATTCTGTATTTTTTGTGCCTGTTCCAGAATCTCCTCCTGCTTGGTCTTTTTTACAAAATCGGAATAGCTATCACTTTCGTTCTCGAATTTTTGAATTCTGGCTTCATGTTCTTCCAGCATTTCGTTGTAAACCTCCTCCATTTCGGTCTGTTCTTTTTGAAGTAAAACCTTGATACTATCCATTGCCGGATGTTTTTGTACCAGTTCCTGTATATTCACATGCCCGATTTTGAGTGTTTGCTGGGCCTGAACACCGCATAAGATAAAAAGCAGAGATAGCGTTAAAAGTAAATATTTGATTTTCATACCTGTTGATTTTTAAAACTTTAACAAAGGTCAATTATTCTTTGCATCAATTGTTTTAACAGAAGTTAAATTGAGAAGTAACAAAAGTTAATAAACGAAAAAAGGGCGGATAACCGCCCTTGTAATTTTCAAATATCTTATACTGAACTAATTTGCCGGACGGGCAAAAATAGAATCATCCATATTTTCGTTAAATTTTATTTCTTCCACCTGCAATGATTGCGTCCCCATTGGCATTACCACTTCCATTTTTTTTGCCATTTGAATACCATCTATTTTTTCGTATTCAAGTATTTTGGTTTCTATTTCCATGGATTGTCCCATAGCCTCAACCTTAGTTTTCATTTTTGAAACCAGGTAAGTATTTGCATCAATAAAATAATTTCTTACCGCTCCGTCTTTATCGGTAAGTTTTATGCGGTATGCTTCTTTTCCGTCAGCATTCACTTTCCCTATCAATTCAACAGTAGAACCTTTGGCTTCGTAGTTGTAAAGTTCCCCTTCCATATCGGCCTGGTTCATGGCTTGTTTTAATTGTTCGCCTTCCAGATCCTGAACGCCAGATCCCATCATTGGATTAACCATCCAGCCTTTTTCTCCGTCGAAAGCACTGATGGTTTTCTGTCCCATCATATCCATTTCAACCCTGAATTTGTTAGGTTTCTTCACCTTTATTTCCATTGGCATTTCCATGCCCATCATACTCATTTTTATTTTTTGGCTGAAGGTTTTCACTTTGGCCATTTCTTTCTGTCCGGTAGCTTCGTAATGTTTTTCGAGAACTTTACTCAGCGTTTGTGCTTGTGTGCCTGCAAATGCTACCAGCATCAGGGCGGTTAAAATTAAAATACGTTTCATTATTTTTAAATTGAGTTTAATAATTCGTTCCACTAATTTACAAACATTACACTTCGAAACAAGATTCTTTAAAAATAAATTTCCGCAAGGATATTTTCGTAAGCAATGCCCTTCTCAATGAGCAAATCACGAAGTTCAACTACCATTAACGCCTTTCCACAAAGAAAATATTTGATGGGTGGAATTTCTTTCAATCCCGCAATATATTCTGTTACTCTTCCATTAAAAACAGATGTTGCCGATTCGCGCGAACAACAACGAATATAATTCTCTCCCATGGCCTGTTCCAATTCCTCTTCGAAATAAAACTGATTCAGGTACGAAACCCCGTGAATCAGTTTCTTATTTTTACTTAATCCCGATCGGAACATACTGTAAAAAGGAGCAATCCCGGTTCCGGTCGATATTAGCCATGCGGGATCGGCACTTCCCAAAAAACTGCCATAAGGCTCAGAAACCCAAAGGAAAACACCGGCTTTTAATTTTGCCATTTGAGGACTTAAAAATCCATCCTCTTTAATATTAAAGAGAATCTGCAACTCGTTGTCACGATTTCCACTGCAAATACTGTAAATACGAGGTGGATGGTGGGTGTCGATTCCAATTTTTACTACCTGCCCGGGCTTAAAATCAAAATCGCGCTTAAAAGACAAAACATGCACCCCGGGAGAAATCTCCGTATTATTGGTAATAAACTTTTTAAAAAGAGGAGGTTCTTTCCTTGTTTTCGACATTTTAATTCTACTCAGTTTTTCCCGCTGTTAACGCAAATACGTTCCTTTTTGTTCAGAAAAACGGCTTAAATACTTTGCCTGCCGGCATGATACCATTAGTTTTTAAATGAAAAAGTAACTATAAGATTGTCATCAGGAGCGGTAAACATGTTTTTAATCCGGTAATAAATATCAATTACACCCGAATTGCCAATCTCTTCTGAATTTCCACTGAGCCGGAGTGGCGTAACATAATGAGCCTTTAAAACAACCGACTCCGGAGCATCGAAGCCAACACCTGGTTGTACCAATTCGAGGTCATAATCAACATCGGAATTGTTTCGGATATAAATCATTTTATTCTCGCCGTTTGTCAATTTCAGAGGTGTTTTATCGTATTGAAGCGAAGCAAAAAACAGAGGTTCCAAAAACTTAGCCTGTCCTATCAAAATATCGTCGTAGTAAACAGCAGTACGTCGGCTAAACAAAGCTTCCTTAATTCCTCCTTCGGTTCGGCTTTTGGCAAATACAAGTGTCATAGGCCTGTGACCTTCTTCAACATCCATGGGAGAATGCACATCGGAGTTGGCAAACATAGTCAGATTCTTTTCATTAGCCCATTCCAATGCTTCAGGATAATACGAACTGGAATTGTACACTTCAATTCCCTGCATCAAATCATTTTCAAAAAGATCGGTGTGTTCCTGCCACCATTTGGTTGTATCGGGCTGTTGTGCTTTCCATCCCGGGTGGTTCCACAAAATAAACGCTCCCTGAGAACGAGCTTCTTTTAGTGCATCATTCACATCTTCGCGCTCCAGCAGATTGGCATTACGAATAAATAAGGCATTTAAATGTCCGGGCGGCATGCTGCGTGTAATTTCAGCACCGCGAACAAGTATGATATCCAACTGTTTTGAAAGCGGCTCGGCAATTTCGAACGACCGGTTGTGGTCGGCAACCACATCTTTCGAATGTGGCCTGTATTCAATATGATCAGTGATGGCAATGGCATCCAGCCCATCTTTCCACGCTTCAGTAACACGAACAGTAGGCCAAACCGTACCATCGGAAAAAACCGTATGCATATGAAAATCGCACTTTAACGTTTTATAGCCTCCAAAATCGGGAATGCCAATAATCTTTCTCGATTGCGCATTTCCAAACTGAACGCATCCCAACACCACAAACAGTACGATCAACAACTTTCTACAAAACATAATCATTTAAATTAACAGTTATAAATCTTCATTTTAAATATCCTCTAAGATACTCAAGAATCAAAGATATCTGCATTAATTTTTTATGAATTGTAAATGAATAGTTAAATTTAGGGAAATTACATCGATCTTTTTAAAAAAATTAAAAAGGAACTTGTTTCATATATAAATTATTCTGATTTTTGCAATCAACAGTTATGGAAAAACTATTTAAAAACCAGGGGAACCAAAGTCATGCAGTTGAGTTAAAAAAAATTGCTCATAAGAAACATATTCTAAGAGCAATCTATTTTAACGGTCCTTTATCCAACTCTGAATTGGCAAAGATAATTAAGTTGAGCACTCCTAAAATCAATAGTCTTTTAGTAGAGCTTATTGAAGACGGACTTGTTGAAGAATTAGGCCGTGGCGATTCAAGTGGTGGCAGAAGGCCTAACATTTACGGGTTAGTTGATAACGGATTTTATGTGGTTGGAATAACCATTAACGTTACACGAACCATTATTTCAATTTTTAACAGTTGCAACCAGGAAGTTAGTGGCCCTCACTATTTCCCTATAAAAATGCAGTCTGACTTAAAAATATTTGAACAGGTTAACGAAAAGCTGGAAGAAGTAGTAAAACAAAGTAACATACCCAACGATAAAATATTGGTAGCAGGCATCGAACTTCCGGGTTTAATCAACCTGAAAGAAGGAACCAACAAAACCTACTTTCCGGATGTAAAAAACCTGTTCGACGAATTGAAGAAAATCTTTGGTATTCCGGTATTTTTCAATCACGACTCAAAAGTAAGGACCTTTGCAGAACAGCATTTTGGACTGGCAAAAGACAAAAAACATGTTCTTATGCTGCAAGCCGATTGGGGTTTAGGTCTTGGCGTTATTGTAAACGGCAAACTTTATTCCGGGAAATCAGGTTTTTCGGGAGAATTTGGGCACATTCCTCTGGTTGATAATGGTGTTTTATGTGTTTGCGGAAAACAGGGTTGCCTTGAAACCGTAGTTTCGGCAAACGCCATTGCCCGCCAGGCACGCGAAGGTATATTAAGCGGCAGTTCGTCGCTGATAAGGGAGCTTGTTAACAACGAACTGGACAAAATCGATATTTCAACAGTTATAAAAGCGGCCAATTTAGGCGACCAATTTGCTATTTCGCTATTCTCCGAAGTAGGGAAATGGCTGGGTAGGGGAATTGCTTACCTGATTCAGATTTTTAATCCTGAACTCATCATTATTGGAGGACAGGTTGCTGTTGCCAGCCAGTTTATTCTGGCTCCGGTGCAACAAGCCATCCACACTTTCAGTAACCGCGACATCAGCAACGAAACTGAAATTATGTTCTCAGAACTGGGGTCAAAGGCAGGAACCATGGGAGCCGCCGCTTATGCGTTAGAGCAAATTTCAAAACAACAATAAATGGAACACAATTTTACAAAGGTTGAGCAAGCATTTTTTAACGAAGTTAAGTCACAAAAGATCTCAACCCGTATTCCTTATATCACTACCGAAAGTTTTCCAAAATTAGGATTGCTTTCAGCATTAAGTTTTTTAGAGTGGGCAGGTGAAAATCCGGAAGGCGTTGTTAGTCTTCCAACAGGAAAAACCGCTCAGTATTTTCTCGATTTTACCCATTTGATACTCGACAACTGGAATAACAAAAAAGGGAAAGATCTGAGAGAAAAATATGGTATGTCGGAGAATAAAAAACCCGACCTCAGCGAACTTACTTTTGTACAAATGGGCGAGTTCTTTCCCATTGATCCAAAGCAGCACAACAGCCTTCATAACTATGCGATTAAACAATACATCCAGGCTTTTAACCTGAATGAAGAGAAGGCATTGCTGATTAATTCAGACGAAATTAAACTGGCTGAAGGGAAACATTTCTCGGAGGTTTTCCCCGATTATACGATCGACCTGACATTGCGTTATCGCGAGGCAAAATCGAGCCAGGAGAAACTACAGCAGGAATCTATTTTTAAAATAGACGACTGGTGCAGCAAATACGAGAACAAAATCAGAGCTCTTGGAGGAATCGGTTTCTTCCTTGGCGGAATTGGTCCTGACGGACTCATCGCATTCAACACAAGAGGATCTGACCATTTTTCGTCAACGCGTTTAACAAAAACAAACTTCGAAACCCAGGCAATCACAGCTGCCGATTTGGGAGGAATTGAAGTTTCGCGAAACCGACTTGTTATTACAATTGGCTTGGGTACTCTTAGCTTCAATCCAAATAATAAGACAATTATTTATGCAGCGGGAGAGGCTATTGCAGATACCATTAAAGAATCGCTTGAAAGTGAACCTTCAGTTACCTATCCTGCAACTTCGCTGCACAAACTTAAGAATGCCCGTTTCTATTTAACTGAAGGAGCTGCAATAACGCTGGAAGATAGTGTTGATTGTTATTATAATTGTGGTCCGTGGACGCATCAGAAAACAGAACGCGCCGTTATCGAATTATGTAAGAAAATAAACAAGTTCGGGTCGAAACTTGAACTTGAAGACCTGAAAGCAGACAAATACTGCAAAATGATTCCTGATCTGAACGAGAAAACAGTTCAGTCAGTTATCGACTCGGTTTTAGCCAAACTCAGAAAAGGTATGGAAAAAGAAACCAACCAGGTTTACTATCATACCGGCCCGCACCACGACGATATTATGCTGGGAATTATGCCGTCTACAAACCGTCAGTCGCGCGATGCCAGCAACGAAATTCATTTTTCTGTGGCCACATCGGGTTTTACAGCTGTAACAAACACTTTTTTGTATAACCTGCTGGTTGAAACAAAAGACCTGATTAACCACGGACGTATTGAAATGATCCATTTCCCGGACTTTTTCAAGGACGGTTACAAATACAAATGGGATAAAGACATTTATCACTACCTCGACAACATTGCTGCAATGAACGACGAAGAGAAGCGTCGTGGAGTGTGTCATCGTGTAGTAAGAGCGCTGGTTTCTATCTGGAACATTCAAAATCAGGATGAATTACGCGAAACCATTTACGAAATACTTACCGTTCTGAAGAACAGTTACGATGGAGGAAAGAATCCTCCTAAAGTTCAGAAGCTGAAGGGAATGATTCGCGAGTTTGAAGAAGAACTGGTATGGGCGCACTATGGAATTATGGTGAAAAATGTTCACCACCTGCGTCTTGGATTCTATTCAGGCGAATCGAATTACGATAAAGATGTATTGCCAATACTCGAGGATTTCAGAAAATACAAACCAACCGTGATTAGTCTGGCAATGGATCCGCAAGGCAGCGGCCCCGACACGCACTATAAAGTATTACAGGCAATTGCCCAGGCAGTGGAAGAATGGAACAAGGAAGAAGATTTAAGCAACCTTCGTATTGTTGGATACCGCAACGTTTGGTTTAAATACAACCCGTGGGATGTGGAAGTAATTGTACCTGTTTCGTTAAACTCGCTGGCAACACTCGACAAGTCGTTTACTGAATGTTACATTACTCAGGTAAATGCGTCGTTCCCCAGCTACCAGCTCGATGGCAAGTTCAGCGAACTAACACAGAGAGTTTGGTTCGAACAACATAAACAAATCCAGTTGCTTTTAGGCAAAAACTTCTTCTACCAAAACGAATCGCCGTTATTACGTGCAACACATGGTGTAATTTATCACCGCGAATTAACAGTTGATCAGTTTCTTGAAGAAGCCTCTAAACTGGGAGCAGCAATGACAGGAATTTAATAATCATATCTAATAAAAATGAAGTTAGTAATTCATAATAACTACAATGAGCTCAGCGAATGGGCGGCAAATTATATTGCAGAAAAAATCAATCAGTTTAATGCAACCGAAGAGAAACCTTTTGTATTGGGACTTCCAACAGGTTCATCTCCGCTTGGCACCTACAAAGCATTAATTGAACTGAAGAAAGCAGGAAAAGTTTCATTTAAAAACGTGGTAACCTTTAACATGGACGAATATGTTGGAATTGCAGAAGATCACCCTGAAAGCTACCACAGCTTCATGTTTGAAAATTTCTTCAATCACATCGACATTCAAAAGAAGAATATTAACATATTAAACGGAAATGCAGCTGACCTGAATAAAGAATGCGAAGATTACGAGGAAAAAATCAAATCATTCGGTGGAATTGAACTGTTCCTTGGAGGAATGGGCGCAGATGGTCACCTGGCATTTAATATTCCGGGGTCGCCACTGCAATCGCGCACCCGTTTGGTAAATTTGAATTACGACACCATTGTAGCCAATTCACGTTTTTTCGATAACAATCTGGACCTTGTTCCGAAGCAGGCATTAACTGTTGGCGTTCAAACTGTTCTCGATTCAAAAGAAGTTCTGATTATTGTAAACGGCTATAAAAAAGCCCGTGCTTTGCAAAATGTTGTTGAAAACGGCATTAACCACATGTGGACATTATCGGCTCTTCAAACTCATCCGAACGGAATTATTGTTTGCGACGAAGATGCCACCATGGAACTAAAAGTTGGCACTGTAAAATACTTTAAAGAATCAATTTAAAAATATATTTTCCTGATAAAAAAATAACTGCCCACCTGTTTAACAGAGTGGGCAGTTTTATTGATAATCCCGAATTGATAGGTATTGGAACTATTTTTACCGAAAATACATTTTCTTTTTTTCTGAAACAAAAGAATCAGAACTTTCATACAGGTTTTAAAACAGAAATAATAGCCATAAAATTATTTTCGCGAATGAAAAATTATTTTATTGCGTTCCCTTTCATGTCTTTCATAGGCTTAATTACCACCTCTGATTTACACGACGGGCATAGGTAAATTTCACATCCGGTGCAGGCAAAACAGTTGCTGCATGTTCTCGGAACATCAAGATTGGAAAAACTAAATCCACAGTCCGCACATGTATATATCTTTTCTTTCTTTTGCCCTAATGCCATTATATCCAAACTTTTAAAATTCGCAGAAAAGCAAATATAACCACAAGAGTAAAAATGATGGCTGCTCCCGAAGGAATGTTCAGAAAATAGGAAATAAACAAACCCGAAATGGTTCCTATAAATGCAAATACCGACGACAATATTAAAAGGTTTTTGAAATCTTTGGTGAATAAATTGGCTGTGGCCTGCGGAATAGTAAGCAGTGATAATATCAGAATAATTCCAACAACCCTGATGTTTAACACCACGGTTAAGGCAATCAAAGTAATGGTTAGGTAATTAAAAAGCGAAACCGGCAACCCGGCGGCACGTGCAAATTCCTCATCGAAGGCGATATACAGAATCTTGCGAAAGAAAAGCACAAAAAAGGAAATGATAATTACATTTAGCATAAACATCCACCATAATTCCGATACGGTTACAGTTAGTATATTTCCAAAAAGGTAACTCATTAAATTAGGCGTGTAGCCCGGTGTGAGAAAAACAAAAATTATTCCCAGGGCCATTCCAAGCGACCACCAAATGGCAATGGATGAATCTTCGCGAATTTCAGCAACCTTGGTAAAGAACTGGATACCAAGAGCAGAAAGAACAGCAAATAACACCGCTCCGAGTAAGGGATTAAATCCAAGGAAAAAGGCCAGTCCTATTCCGCCGAAAGATGCGTGGGTAATACCACCGCTAATAAAAACAATTCGTCGCGAAACAATATAACCGCCAATTATTCCACAGGAAATACTGGCGAATACAGCCGAAAGAAATGCCTTTTGAAAAAAATCGTATGAAAAAAGTTCAATTAATGCGCTCATGTTAATCGTGATGGTGCTTTAATACTGTGTGTGCAATTTCGCCGTGAGAAAGAATCTGTATCGGACAATTATAACCGTCGAGTTGTTCCTGGGTAATACTGTTCCCCTCATGATAATGTAAGCAATTGTTTACACAGGCAATATTTTTTACGTAACTCGAAATGGTCCCCATGTCGTGTGAAACCAAAAGAATGGCCATTTCCTTATTGAGTTCTTTCAGTTTTTCGTACAGTTCACCCTCGAAACGGTTGTCGACAAAAGTATCGGGTTCGTCAAGAATAAGAAGCTTTGGGTTACTCAACAATGCCCGGCACAAAAAAACCCGCTGCATTTGTCCGCCCGACAACTCTCCAATGGCCTTTTTACTGATATCGATAATTCCCATCTCTTTCAAAAGTCCATCAATCCGGTTTTTTGCTTCAGCCTTTGAAATCTTATTATTTTTCATAATCTGTCCGGAGGCTACTACATCAAAAACAGTTATGGGAAATTTCCTGTCGATATGTTTAACCTGCGGCAGGTAACCAATCGGCTTTTTTCTTCCCTGCATGTCTTTTGCAAACTTAATGGTCCCGTCCTGAGGTTTTACCAAACCCAAAATTGCTTTAAGCAGGGTTGTTTTTCCTCCACCATTGGGACCGATAATTCCAAGGAAATCGTTTTCAAAAACACTCAAATTAACATTTTGAAGAACGGGTACTTTGTCGTAAGCAACCTGCAGATTTTTTATTTCGATTAATGGTTCCATTAAAAATTCTCAATAAGTAAGTCAGTCATATGCCGCAAATTATCTGCCCATTCCGGATTGAGTGGCCAAACCTGAATAATATCCCCTCCAATTTCTTCAGCAAAAACACGTGCATGTTCACGGTCGAATTCACTTTGAATATAAATAATTTTAATATTTTCTTTATGAGCCATATCAACAACATTTTTTAAGTGTTGCGGTGTTGGTTCCTTTCCTCCCGACTCGAGCGAATACTGATCGAGGCCATATTCGCGGGCATAGTACGAAAGGCTGGGGTGAAATACAATAAACTTTCTGTTCTTATAATCTTGCAAACGCTCAGTTAATTCTGCATGAATTTCATCGCATTCTGTCATAAACTGTGAATAATTGGCTTTATACACTTCTGCTCTTTCCGGTTTTAATAGAATGAGTTCATCCAATATTCTTTTTGACATTTGTTTCACCAATGTCGGCGATAACCAAACATGAGGATCCACTCCTTCAGCATGAACATGATCGCCATGCTGCTCAATTTCATCAGCGATCAAATCCAAACCTTCAGCCAGATTAACCACTTTCATATTGGTGTTGGCCTGTGCAATTTTATCTTTCCACGAGTGCTCGAATCCAATGTAACCGATACGAAACCACAGTGCTGAACGCGAAATATCTTTTAACTGCGAAGGTAATAATGTATAGGCTGCCGGACTGGCTCCCGGAGGAATTAACACATTTACCTCAAAGTCGTCACCTGCAATTTTCTCAATAAAAGTGCGCTCGGGTAAAATACTTACAGTAATTACTCCTGTTTCCGGGGTTCCATTTTTATTTTTCGAAACACAGGATGCAAATAGAATTGTAATGGCAAAAAATAAAACTATTTTTCTCATGGATAATAAATTGAATGTGTCTACTTAACAAAGTAGTACAAAATTAGTTTTCTGTTTTGTAAATTACTCTCTCGTGAAGCAAACAAAATTACTTTTTCTTTTTTTCTTTCGGAGGGACAGGGTCGTAACCATGTGTTCCCCATGGGTGACATCGGGAAATACGTTTTGCGGTTAGTATAAAACCTTTAAACGGTCCATGAATTTTTAACGCTTGCACAGCATATTCCGAACAGGTTGGCACGTGCCTGCACGAGGCAGGAGTGAACGGTGAAATTCCATATTTATAAATATATACAGGAATCAATAACAGCCATCCAAGCACCTTAAGTAAAACTTCCCCTAACTTTTTCATTCTTGCAATAACAAATCTACAACATAAAATGGTTTAACCATGATCGAAAAGTTTTTAAAATAATTATTAAAAAACGTTAAGTATTGGAATTATTTCAAATATTTAATTCCATTACCGAAAATTAAGGCTTTAGTGTGATATAATATTTATAAATTTGTTGAGTTTCAGAAATAAATTGAACCAAATATAAATAAGAACGAATTACAAATGAAGAAAGTAGCTATAGGAGTTGATATTGGCGGAACAAATACCGCCATAGGTGTTGTAGATGCCGAAGGAAATGTAATGGTAAAAGATAATATTTCTACTCCTTCACACGGAGACATTGACCGTTATATAACGGATCTGGCAAATGCCATTAAAGAACTAATCAAATCACTGAAATTACTAAACGACGAAATTGAAATCCTGGGAGTAGGAATTGGCGCTCCAAACGGAAACTATTATAGCGGAACTATCGAATATGCTCCGAACCTGTCATTCAGGGGAATGGTGCCTTTTGTTGAGATGCTTCGCAAACATTTCCCTGAAATGGAAGCAATTGCACTTACCAACGATGCTAATGCTGCAGCTTTGGGTGAAATGATTTACGGTGGTGCCAAAGGAATGAAAAACTTCGTGATGTTTACACTGGGAACCGGAGTAGGTAGTGGTATTGTTGTAAATGGCGACCTGGTATACGGACACGATGGTTTTGCCGGAGAATGTGGTCACACTACACTTATTCCAGGAGGACGCCTTTGTGGTTGTTCAGCCTTGGGACACCTTGAAGCTTATTGCTCAGCTCCGGGTATGAAACGTACTGCTTTTGAATTAATGGTTCAATATAATGCTACTGACAGTATACTTGCTGACAAGTCATTCAATGAGCTAGACTCTAAAATGATTTTTGATGCCGCTGAAAAAGGCGATAAAATTGCATTGGAAGTTTTCGAAAAAACCGGTGCATGGTTAGGACAAGGCCTGGCCGATACTGTTCACCACTTAAGCCCAGAGGCCGTATTCCTGTTTGGGGGCCCAACTGCTGCTGGTGACTTTATTTTTAAACCAACCAAAGAACACATGGAGAAACATCTTCTTCCAATATTCAAAGATAAAATCAAAATTCTTCCTTCTAAATTAAAGCCTGGCGATGCTGCTATTGTTGGTGCCAGTGCGTTGGTTTGGAAAGAACTGGAAAAATAGAAAAATACCAAATATTAAAAAAAACAGGAGCCGTTGGTTCCTGTTTTTTTTGGATTTTAAATTCTGCATTTTGTACCTTTAGAACATGCTTCGTTATGTAATTCTAATATTTCCCTTCTTTATTATTTCGCTCCTTGCCGGAGGACAAATTCCTGATGCAGTTACTTTAGATAAAATTGCCCTGGCAGAAAACAAACACTTTATTAATAAAGCATTATTCACGGAAAATAAAAAGGCCAACGAAACCGATTTTATCTATCAGCGAATGGAATGGGAAATTGATCCCAATCACTATTATATTTCCGGCGAAATAACGACCTGGTTTGCCAGTAAAAAGGATTCCCTTTCTGAAATATATTTCGATTTATATGAAGACCTGCAGGTTGACTCGATAACTCAACGTGGAAACCTGCTAAGCTTCAGCCGGAATTCAAATCAGGTAATTATTAAATTGCCTTACACTTTGTCAGAAGATCAGATCGATTCAGTTTCTGTATTTTACCAAGGGATACCCCATAAAAGAGATTATGGATCATTTACAAAATCAACACACGGAGAAGGTTCTGTTCCAGTCATTTGGACACTCTCGGAGCCTTATGGAGCAATGGATTGGTGGCCTTGCAAACAATCGCTGGCCGATAAAATAGACTCCATTGACATTATTGTTACCTCACCCGAAATATACAGAACAGCAAGTAACGGCGTTCTTGTCTCAGAACAGACAGAATCAGGAAAACAAATCATGCACTGGAAACACCGTTTCCCCATTGCAGCATACCTTGTTGCCATTGCAGTAACCAACTATGTTGATTATTCAGATTTTGTAGAATTGGAAGATGGACGAAAAATAGAAATTCTGAATTACGTTTACCCCGAAAATCTAAGTAATGCCCAAGACTACACGCCCCGCACCATCGAAATAATGAAACTTTATAATGAACTTATTGGAGAATACCCTTTTGCGGCGGAGAAATACGGGCACGCACAATTTGGATGGAGCGGTGGTATGGAACACCAAACAATGAGTTTCATGGGGTCTTTCGGTTTTGGTTTAATCGCACACGAGCTGGCACATCAATGGTTTGGTGACTATATTACGCTTGGTTCGTGGCAGGATATCTGGCTGAACGAAGGATTTGCAACTTATTTAACCGGATTGGCTTACGAAAACCTAAGTCCATATTGGTGGCCTGTTTGGAAAAAGGAAAAGATTGACCAAATTACCAGCGTGCCGGGAGGTTCGGTTTTTGTGAACGACACAGCTGACGTTCAAAGACTATTCAGCAGCCGATTGTCATACAGCAAAGGTGCTTATTTATTACACATGCTGAGATGGATTTTAGGAGATGAAGCTTTTTTCCCGGCCATCCAAAATTACTTTACAGATCCTGAAGTTGCCAATGGTTTTGCTCAAACAAGCCAAGTAATAAAGCATTTTGAAATGGCAGGCGATACAACCTTAACGGAGTTTTTTAACGACTGGTTTTACGGAGAGGGATACCCGGTTTATTATCTGAATTATGTACAACCCAAAAACGATTCACTAATCATTGAACTATCACAAACCAGCTCCAGTTATTCAGTCGGATTTTTCGAAATGCCCGTTCCGGTTCGGTTGTATAATTCAACCAAATCCGATTCGTTAGATATTCGGCTGGACCACACAAGCAACAACCAGAAATTTATCATCAACCCGGGATTTATAGTAGCTGAGATTATTATTGATCCGGATTTATGGTTGATCTCAAAAACCGGCACAATTACCGGTATTTCGCAACAATCTATGAATAATAATTTGGTTATTTACCCCAACCCGGTTCACGACAAGCTAAACTTGCTTTTCCCGTCAAATCAAACAATAAATCAAATAGAAATTTATTCGCTGAGTGGAAATTTAATAGCCCAATACAACAACGTGTCTGCCTCGGTGCCAACAAAAAGATTACAACCAGGAGTATACATACTTATGGCTCATACAAAAGAAAGGGAGTATAAATTAAAATTTATTAAACAGTAAACGCCTAATCAAGACCGAGTTCCTTCATTTTCTTTTCGGCCTTTTCTGAGATTTCATCAAAGCGTTTTTGATATTTATCGTTTGCAACACATGTTGCCAGTTTCCCCCACTGTTCATACCAATTCATGGCTTCCTGGGCAAGGTTCATATACTGTTGCGACAGAGCGGCATCCATCGGATTTTTCATGTATTTTTCAAGAAGCTTCAAATAATCGGCCATCCATTTTTCGTACTGGTCGATAAACTCATCGCAATTATCTGCTTTTTTTAAATTCACAGTATCGGTCTTTTCTTCAACCGAATTTGCAGACTCATTTGCAGATTCATTTTTAGCACTCTTATTTCCACATGAATTCAAAAAGAAAACAAATACAAAAGATAAGAAAATTAGTCTTTTCATAATTTTGGTTTTTAATTAAGGATTATAAGCAAATTACTAAAAAGCTTCATCAAAACCAATCCCAACAGACTAATTTTCAGATCATTCAAAAAAAATAATTACCAATTAAATTTAATCGTTTGTTTTAAATCCGGGTGTAAACTTAAAGGCACCGGACTGATTCCGGCCACACTTTCAACCAATTGTTTTTCTTCTTCGGTATATCCCTTCTTCGGAAAAGTAAACTCAACAATAACCTCTGCAACTCTTCTTGGTTCCGAAGCCATAATTTTGGTAACATCTATTTGTGTCCCTTCAATATCAATCTGGTTATCGCGAGCCTTAATTCCCATAATGGTCATAATACAGCTGCCCAGCGAAGTTGCCAGCAAATCAGTTGGCGAAAAATACTCACCCCTTCCCTGGTTATCTGTTGGAGCATCGGTTATTACTTTGTTTCCCGACTGGAGGTGTTCGTTTTCAGTACGCAGCTCTCCCAGAAAAATGGTCTTTATAGTCGTCATATCAAACAAATTTTAAAATCATATTTTCTTTAAGAATCTCTTTTGTATATGTTTAAAGATACAACTATTTTAGCCTCCCAATAAAAAGATCATGAATTTACCAGAAAAACGAGTTACTGATTTTATTAACGAGCACCATGTGTTAACACTGGCTACTGTTGTCGACAACAATCCATGGTGTACCAATTGCTTTTACGTTTACCTGGAGGAAGAAAACTGTTTTGTATTTACTTCTGACGATGCAACAAAACATGTTAAGGATGTATTGGTAAATAAAAACGTAGCCGCCAGTGTTGTTTTAGAAACCAAAACGGTGGGAAAAATCAGGGGGATTCAGTTTCGGGGAACAATGGAACGTCCGGATAAAGATCTTGAAGGCAAAGCAAAAAAGGCATATCTGAAACGCTTCCCTTATGCTGTACTCATGAAAACCTCGTTGTGGGTTTTACACCTGAATTATATTAAAATGACTGACAATAGGCTCGGTTTCGGAAAAAAACTCCTTTGGGAAGCAGAAGAAAGTTAATCCTTGCAGTCACAGTTTTTTGTTTATTTTCTTGAACTTTATAGTTAAACACAAAATCATTTTCCTATCTTCGTGCCACTAAATCTAAAAAAAGTAACACGATGTCAGTATCCCGGTTTGGTGTATCTCTCGATGAAGAACTTCTGCAAGCGCTTGATCAATTTGTAGAAGACAATGCTTTTGCCAACCGTTCGCAAGCCATTCGACACCTCATTGAAAAAAACATGGTGGAAGAAAAATGGAAATGCGATAATGTTGTTGCAGGAGCAGTGACACTTGTTTACAACCAGGATAAGAAAGAAATTCTCAAAAAATCATCAGAAATTCAATATCAATTCAAAGACTTTGTTCTTTCATGTCAGGGATTCTATTTGAATAACATTAATTACATGGAAATAATTGCTCTTAAAGGTCCTTCGCGTGTATTAACAGAAATTTCCGATAAGCTTATTGGAATTAAAGGGCTTCAACACGGAAAACTGATCATGAGCAAAGCCGAATAAAATTTTTTTACTCAATTGGTAACACGAAAATATTGAAAAGTAACACGACGAAATTATGAAAACCACTTTGCCTAAAATTCTCCTCATCCTCTCAATTGTATTTGCATCTTACATTACAAAAGCCCAAATGCATTATTTAACAGAAGATACTATTGAAATAAATGAAGTTATTGTAACCGGATCGCATATAAAAGTAAACCGGAATAATGTTCCAATGGCCGTTTCGGTAGTTACCAAAAACCAAATAGAAGAAAGTAGCGAATCAGCACTTCTTCCCATTTTAAATGGTCGGGTACCAGGACTTTTCGTTACAGAACGTGGAGTAACTGGATTTGGAGTGGCAACAGGAGCTGCCGGACAAATTACTATTCGCGGAATTGGAGGAAGTCCGACAACAGGGGTTCTGATGCTTATTGACGGACACCCCCAATTTATGGGAATTATGGGGCATCCCCTGCCCGATTCTTACGTGGCTTCGGATGTAGAGAGGGTTGAAGTTATTCGTGGTCCGGCCTCCATTCTTTACGGATCGAATGCCATGGGAGGTGTAATTAATATCATCACTAAAAAACAAGAAGAAAACGGAGTTCATGGCAATGCCCGTATTTCATACGGTTCATACGAAACCCAAAAATATATGGGATCAATAGGATTCAAAAAAGACAAATTCAGTGCATTTGTTTCGGGAAACCACGACCAAACCGATGGTCATCGTCCCAATTCTGATTTTCACATTACCAATGGTTATTTAAAACTGGCCTATGATATAAATAAACACTTTCATGCATCCACCGATGTTAGCCTGGCATCATTTAAAGCAACTGATCCGGGCCCCGATACACTGAATGCCCAACCCGGTGAAACCATCGATATTTTAAGGGGATACTGGGCCCTTACTTTATTAAACGATTTTGAAAAGGCCTCGGGGGGCTTAAAGGTATTTTACAATTTTGGCGAACACGATATTACTGACGGATTTCATTCCACCGATCATAATTACGGTCTAAACCTGTACGAAACTTTCAGGCTTTTTAAAGGCAATAACCTTACAGCCGGTTTCGATTTTATGAACTATGGAGGCATGGCAGAAAATGTTCTGGCCATGAATGGAAATGGAATGCTCTTCGCCGATACAACGATTACTGAATATGCCTTTTATGCGTTCACACAGCAGACCGTTGCCGAGAAACTAACATTAAATGCAGGTTTAAGGTATCAGAATCACAGCAAATACGGAGGGAAATGGATTCCTTCAGTCGGCTTTGCCCTGGATCTCGGAAAACAAACAACCTGGAAAGGAGCTGTATCTGAGGGTTTTAGAAGTCCCACTATTCGCGAATTATTTTTATGGAGCCACAACTCTGAGTTAAGCCCGGAATCTATCTGGAACTATGAAACTGGCATATCAAAAGCATTCTTCAACAAAAAAATGCAAGCCGAACTAACGCTCTTTTTTGTTGAAGGAGATAATATGATTGTTAATGTTGGACCACCCGATGGTTATTTAAATACCGGCGAAATTTCAAATAAAGGAATCGAGTTTGAACTCAATGCCCAGCCGATTGAAAAATTGAAATTAAATGCAACGTACAGTTACACACACATGAAAAACCCGGTTTATGCTACGCCCGAACAACACTTGTTCCTGAATGCACAATACCGTATCGACAGAGTACTTCTGAATGCAAATATTCAGCATGTGGCAAATCTCGACAACGATGCTTCACCTGCAGTAAGCAAAGTAAATTATACCTTATTTAATGCCAAAGTGATGTACAACCTTTCACGAAATATCAACCTTTATGTCAGTGGCGAAAACCTGTTCAATACCGAATACGAAGTAAACCGTTTTTATACTATGCCGGGAACATGTGTATTTGCAGGTATTAATTTTGTGTTTTAGTGCGTGCTACATTTTTGTTAAATTGTGGACGCATTAAATCAGAATACTATGGATGTACAATCGCGTCGCAGTTTTGTAAAAAATATTTCGCTGATAGGCGGAGGTATAACCTTGGGGGCACATCATTCAGCTTTTGGTCGTTCATTTGCGGCAAAAAGCAGTCACCCCGTTTATGCCTTCACAAAATGTCTGCAATTTCTTCCCATCGAAGAAGCAGCTCAATTACTTGCTGAAAACGGATTTAACGGGGCTGACATAACGGTTAGGGCCGGAGGTCACATCTTGCCCGAAAACGTCAAAAAAGAACTTCCAAAGGCTTTCGATACTTTCAGAAAAGCAGGTATTGAAACAAATATGATTGTAACCGACATTAACGACCCTGAACACCCTGATTTAAAACCCGTATTACGCACAATGGCAGCAATAGGTATTCGGCATTACCGAATGGGATATCTCGAATATGATAACCGGAAAACCATGCCTGTGAATCTTGACAAACACAAAAGAGCTTTTGAGAAACTTGAAAAACTCAATCGGGCCATTGGTGTTACAGGTAATTACCAGAACCATTCAGGCGTTAGGGTTGGAGGACCGGTTTGGGATTTATACCATTTGTTAAAAGACTGCGATCCGAAATACCTGGGTGTACAATACGATATCCGACATGCCACTGTTGAAGGAGGAATGTCGTGGCCGGTTGGAATGAAACTACTGGCTCCCTGGATTCAAACCTCGGTTGTTAAGGATTTTATATGGAATGAGTCTGACGAAGGTAAGTGGAAGCTCAAAAACGTACCTCTCGGAAAAGGCATGGTTGATTTCGACAAATACTTTGAAGAATATAAAGCTCTGAAAGTGCAAGGTCCAATCACCATACATTATGAATACGATTTGGGCGGAGCTGAACACGGCAGGAAAGAAACTACGATGACCAGGGAACAAATTGAGGCTTACATGAAAAATGATTTAATCTTTTTGCAAGGTAAACTCAAAGAATATAATCTGTAATACAATTAATTTTTACAAGGTAATAGTTATTTATAAGGGAAAACCTGGGTTCAAAACTATTGTTTCGACAATTCATCTCTGAATGAAGTTCGCACACAACGAAATCCGATATACGATTTAGCTGTATCCTGGTATTCAAAAGTGCGGGTTGACGTTTGGATATAATAAGAAACATCTTTCCACGATCCACCACGAATTACCTTTCTTTTCATTATCGGTGGATCATCCGGAAGAGCATTATACGACATTTCCGGATTAAAATCGTCTATGGCATTATAGCCTGCTTCGAAAAAAGCTGTTGAAGTCCATTCAGCAACATTCCCGGCCATATCATATAAACCATAAGGATTTGGGTCAAATTCTCCCACTTTCATTGCTTTTGTAGCTGTTGGACTATCGGCAACATAATTACCACGAAGTGGTTTAAAATTTGCCACAAAACAACCACTTACATTACGGGAATAATAACTTCCCCAGGGATACATATTGTTATGCATTCCACCTCTGGCAGCAATTTCCCACTCCGTTTCGGTTGGAAGGCGGTAATCGTGGGCCGGCGTTTCCTTTAACCTGGTTGATGTAATCGAACGCAAACCGGTACGCCAGTTACAAAATGCATTGGCCTGCTTCCATGTTACACCAACTACCGGATAATCATCGAATCCTGCGTGTGAAAAATATTTTCGAGTGAAAGGTTCGTTATACGAATAGGTAAAATCCCGAATCCAAACCAAAGTATCAGGATAAACCGGTACCGATTCTCTCATTAAAAAGGAACTTCGGTTCGCTATCGGAACAAGTTCACCTTTTTCATTGATAATATTCCCTTCGTATTTTTGAGTTTCGAAATTATAACTGTTTGCTCTTTTGGCTGCTTGTTTGTAATCTATCCAGTAATATTCATAAACCAGTTTCCGGGTGTCGATTTCGCGCTTAAAATTAAAACGATCGACTTCAGGAAGATAAAGATCCTCCAAAGCCATTTGGAAATCATAATCGTTCCATTCAATCCTTTCATCCCAATTGATTTGCGGTTCCTTTAAAGGAGCGCCGTATTTGTCCTCTGTAATTAGAAACTCCGGATAAGTTTGTGCTAATATTTCCCGGGCCTGCTTATCGCGCACCCAGTATACAAACTGCCGGTATTCGTTGTTGGTAATTTCAGTGTCATCAATCCAAAAGGCTTCAGTCGACACGGTGCGGGCAGGAGCCTCTTCGTATAATTCATCATCGTTCGAACCAAGATTAAATGATCCCCGAGGAACATATACCATCCCGTAAGGGATAGGTTCAAACCACTTTTCTCTTGTTCCCTTTCCAAGAGTCAGGTATTTATTTGTATTTTCTTTCTGACAAGATGATAAAAGCATCACTGCTGCAAAAAATAGATATGTGATTACTTTTTTCATCATTTAGATTCTCGTTCCAACAAATAAATAAACGAATTTCCTTCCTGTAAATTGTTTCAAAAAAAAGCCTTATGTTTCCATAAGGCTGGTCACTTTATACTATATTTATTAGTACTCCCAAAGATCTTGTTCAAAATTGAATATCTCGTCTTCAATACGTTTAGATTCCATCATAGCGTCTCTGCCCTGCAAATAAGCGGTTATATCACGATTGTTATAAACGTTTGATTCCTTTACGATATAACTGCTAAACATGCGCTTAATAAATACATCATCGAAAGAATTCTGACGCGCATCGTTATATGGGTTCAGTGCCAGATTTGTTGCCAGCAAAGGACGGGCTTCTGGGAAGTATACCCAAAACACCTTTTGACGTTGTATCTGACCTGATGCATCACCTTCGCGTACATATTCGCGAATGGGACAAATTCCGAGAATCCTTACATGTAAAGCAGAAGTTTGTTTATCGAAAACCCATTCTTCTTTAATCATGTATTGTTTAATTTCGGTTGGTCTGATACCACCTGCAACCTCAACTCGTTCCATTTCTCCAGTGTCGAAGTTGCGCTTCTCTTCATACGTTGTTTCCGCACCAAATCTGGCTTTTACCTGAGCAAAACTCATTGGAATCTTGAAATCATCATCAGCCTGCGCATCATACGGAGTAATCTGTCCGTTTTCAATTCCCTGTAAAAGAAGTCCAATCAAGTTAACCCTTTCGGCCATAGGCTGGGTGGGGTAATAAAGCGGAATATTCATTTTTTCGCGCAAATCAATAACACGCCATACTTTTTTCGACCAAAAAACATCTGCCTCACGAATTGAAATCAGCGGCATTGGCTTTTTTGCATATATGTCGTTTTGCTTATAAGCCCCGTTTACAATTTGCGCATCGGCCTTTTGGTGACCAAAACTTAATGCAAACAAAACTATTCCAAGATAAACTACTAACTTTCTCATAATTCCTTACTTTATTTTAAATGATATCGCATCAAGATCCCTAATTGAACCATCGTCTCCTCTTGCTTTAATATCACCTATATAAACTATACTATTAATATTTGCTCGTTGAAGGGCTGCTTTCTGTTCCGCCGTGAAACGATTCGATTTGGCAGGATATCGGTTCGTATAACCACCCTGAGCTGTTGTTTCTAATGTAAACTCTGTAATGGTATATTTAAACTCAAAATCAAAATCAACCAAAACAGCCTCAACTCCATCCTGAATTGCAAGTGTTTCTTTTCTGATATCTCCACTACCCTGACTTGCAACCTGCGCAACCGGATCGGGAACCTTTTTTACCCTCCAATCGGTGGTACCTATTAATCGTCTGGTTCCGCCAATGTTTGCGTATACACTCACCTTGGTTTTCCTTCCTTGCTCGTCAATGTCAGTAGGTTCAATCTCGTATTTATCGCCAATTTTGGTAACCTTACCGTTTGTCATTTGAACCTCAAGGTTCTCATTGGGTATACCTCCGCCACCTACTTCGAAAGGATTTTTAAGCCCTCTGTAAAATACATTCATTTTACTGGCCGACATGGTAACAGCGGGTTTTGCAACCTGGTATTCCTGATCAAAAGGATAACTTTTGATAATACCACCCGGAGTTTTGTATTTTATTAAACCACTCCACTTAAACACACCAGCTTTATCGGTATTACCAACATAAGTGGCTTTTCCGTCTTTTACCTCAACTTCGCGGTTATTAATAAAAATTTGTGGTTGCTGAGTAGTATCTTCGGCAGCTAAGAAAACAGCAGCTTCGTACTTGTCGCCCATCAAAACAACATTTGAATTAGCAATAACCTGAGCTCCCAAACGGTTAAATTTAAATGAGCCTGCATCAATTTCTGAATACAAATATTTAATAATATTCGCTTCTGAATTTTTAACGTCGATATTAATCTTCGACAACAAAGTCAAAACTGCGATCAAAGGCTTGTCTTCGAAATGCTCCGACTCCCAGGTTTTATACTTACTATCTTTTTTCGTTTTCTTTTCAGGATCAGAAATATCAAGCTCGCTTAATATAGTTTGTTTTAATTCTACATCTTCTTCAGAAATCATCGAGATTAAAAATTCTCGATAGTCTATGATAGCTTGCTTTAATTCACTAGCTCTTTTCTGAGTAATCATTAATTCTGAAGGCCCGTTCAAATCATCTCTTTTAACAATTTTAACGGTATCTCCTGTAACTTTTACATGGTAGAAATCTTCATCATTAATCGGATTATCCTCATCAACAGGCTTACTGCCTGAATAGTCTACCAGTTCGTCCTTTAATTTTGAAACGTAGGTTATTATGTCTTCTGACCTTTGTTTTACTTCATCCGACTTAGCTTTCCACTCTGCAACCTTAGTTGGATTTTCAGCATAAGCCTGTTCGAATGAAGCGTAGATCTGATCATTTTGCATGTCCACCGCCGACAGAGTTTGCATAAGACTGGCATCAACAACTCTGAAAGCCTCCAGCACCTCCGCAGCAACGTTTAACGCCAACATTGCTGTGAGGACGATGTACATCATATTTATCATTTTTTGCCGCGGGGTCTCCGGACAGTTCTTTGCACCCATATGCTTTGTTTAGTTCAGAGTTCTACTTTTTGTAACTCATTGCGCCCAACATGTTGCCATAAATGGTATTTAAGGCTTCCAGGTTTTTGTTGAGCATCTCCGCATTCTCTTTATATTTCTTTAATTCATCAACAGAAGATGTTAAAATGGAGTTCATTTCAGAAAGTTCTTTATTAAACTGTTGACTGGCCTGAAATTGAGCTTTTGTATCTTGTAACTGACTTTCAAAACTTGAATTCAACGAATCCAGATTTTTATTTAATTTTTCGAGGTTACCCGAATACAATTTTGAACTACCGCCAATATTTTCCAACTCGGTAGAAATGATTTGGGCAGATCTGTCGTACGATTCCGAAAGTCGTTTCCCGGTTTCGGAAAGCTGACTGGCCGCTGAAGAATACGAATTAACGAGCGAATCAACCGATTTATTTATTGAATCGTTGGCCCTGTTATTAATTTCGGCAAATGAATTCATCGACGCTGACGCTGAACCAAGATTTTTAACATACATATCGGTGGCTAGTGTAGCCGAAGAAATGTCGCTTATGCCACGAGCAGTATTACTCAATTCATTTAATCCTTTACCAACCCTATCCAATAAATCCGGTGTAAGACTTGAGTTCCCCAAAAGTTTTTCCAATCCACCTTTTTTAGGGTGCAATTCTTCCATTTCAGCAAGCTCATAATCTTCTTTTAATTCCGGGTATACTTTTTCCCACTCAGGAATTTCAATTGGTGGTTCGAAAGCAGATAAAAAGAATATAAATGCCTCCGTAAGCAGACCAACGGTTAATAACTGACTGGAAAACTGCCAGTGTTCCAGTTTAAATAAAGCACCAACCATTACTACTGCAGCACCCCATCCATAAACATAACCCATGAATGTTTTCCAGCGTTTTGATTTAAAAAGTTCTCCAATATTCATATCGTTTGGAATAAAGTTAAAAATTAGGACCTAAAATTCTTCACCAAATGTTGAACGAACGCAACGGAAACCAATATACGATTTTGTCGTATCCTGGTATTCGTAATTTCTGGTTGAAACCTGAACAAACTGAGAAATGTCTTTCCAGGATCCGCCTCTGATTACTTTGCGCTTCATTACAGGAGGATCATCCTTACGGGCATTGTATGTAAAAGTTGGGTTTAAATCGCTAAAATAGTTATATCCGGCTTCGTCGTAAGCGGTACTGGTCCACTCTGCCACATTACCAGCCATATCGTATAAGCCATATTCATTGGGATCGTAACTTCCCACCTTAATGGTAGCTATCGAACCATCTTCAACGTAATTTCCACGAAGTGGTTTAAAATTGGCCAAAAATACACCTCTGTCATCCCTGGTATAATAACCACCCCAAGGATACATTGAAAACTCCTTTTCTCCACGTGCTGCATATTCCCATTCAACTTCTGTTGGCAAACGATACTCCATCAAAGTAGCTTCTCCTCTTTCTGTTAAAAAATCGCTTTGAATTTTGGTACGCCAGTTACAAAAAGCATTCACTTGTTTCCAGGTTACACCTACAACAGGGTATTCGTCGAATCCCGGATGAAAGAAGTAACGTGTTGCCAAAGGCTCATTATATGAATAGGTAAAATCTCTTATCCAGCACAAAGTGTCGGGATAAACATGTACCTGATCGCGCATCATAAATGATGAACGGTTTTCGATTGGTACCAGATCTCCCTCTACATTGTATACATTTCCTTCGTAACGCTGAGTTTCGAAATTATAACTGTTACTACGTTTTGCAGCCTGATTCAAGTCTATCCACCAATACTCGTATACAAGTTTCCTGGTGTCGATTTCCTTTTTACCAAAAAAGCGCTCATTTTCAGGAACATATAAATTCTCCATTGCCATCTGGTAATCAGGATCTTCCCAATCAATTTTTTCGCGCCAGTTAATTTCAGGCGGATCAATAGGATTTCCCTCACGATCTTCAGTAATTAAAAATTCAGGGTATTGTTCGCCGAGCATTTCGCGGGCCATTTTTTCTTTCACCCAATCAACAAACTGACGATATTCATTATTGGTTATTTCGGTATCATCCATCCAAAACGGATCTTGCGAAACCGTTTTTGTCGGAACACCTCCATTGCTTGCATCCTGATCGCTTGGTCCAATATTGAAACTACCCCTGCGAATGTATACCATCCCGTAGGGTTGTGTTTCTTTAAACCTCTGCCGTTTTTGCACTCCAACTAATTCTCCGTTTCCTCCCGATCCTCCCATACAACCGGTCATAATTAGTGCAAGTACTAACACAACTGCAATTGATACTGGTTTTTTCATAGTATATTTATTTTCTTATCCAGAGCACTGGTTTAACGCCAAAAATACTTATAAACAATAAAATAATGAAATATTACCTTCTTATCCAACAGGTAAATCTAATAATAATTTACAAAAACCTAATACTCTTATATTTCTGGTTACGATTTCTATCCAAATCTACCGAATAACTTATAAATATTTCGTGCGACGCGAAACCACTATAGCTCATAGCCGAGGTTACCAGGTCGAATGAATATCCAATTCGTAATCCGTTAAACATCTCCATTCCCATTAATAATGCAACAGCATCCTGTACACGGTACGATATACCGCCCCAAAATTTATCGTTATAGACCAAATTCGTATTCAAATCTAACTGCCAACTGGCTGCATCAGACTTAAACAGAAAAGATGGCCGCAATTCAAATAACGGATCAGACATCTTAATATTGTATCCACCCATTAAATAGTAATGCCTTGTTAAAAAGTCGGTTGCCAGCTCATCATATTTTATCTCAGGCTGATTAATGTGTGTGACCGACAATCCTAAATAATACTTATTTGAATACAAATATGCACCAAAGCCAAAATCCAGCGCCAGTTGACTGGCTTCCTGCTGCGGAATAGCATCATCTCCTGTTCCTCCCTCTGTATCACCCAAAACATCATCGCTTGAAGTCCATCCGTCTGAAGGATTAATATTAAAATTATAAACACCCGGCGAAAGTCCGAGTCCTAAAGTTCCTATCGAGGTTGTTATTTTATGAGAATAGTTCAAATTTATCCACATGTTATTATAATAACCAAGTTGGTCGCTAATAATATTAATCCCCACTCCTCCTGGAGTTCCAAAAGCATTAACTGCAGCATCAACACTAAAAACCATAGTTTTAGGAGCACCTTCTGCACCTGACCATTGGTAACGATTTAAAATAATTCCATTTATTGCGCCCTCTGAGCCAGCATATCCCGGGTTCACACCTAATTTGTAAAACATATTATTGGTGTACTGAGGATCTTGCTGACCATACGCCGCTAATTTAATTAATATCACAAAAAATAAAAAAGAAACAGTTTTTTTCATACTACTCTTTCATGCGGCAATTTAGCCTTTTCTTCTTCCCGATAAAGCAACTAAAAAAAGTTGTTTATAACAATCTTCTGTTAACAAGGTATGCAAAGAACGTTGTTTTATGAGTATTATTTTAATAATTCATCAATTTTTTGAAGGTATTTTAACCAGAACTCGGGGATTTCATTACTTACCGCCTCTAGATAATCCTTCTCCGAACAGGCAATATATATCATTTCTTTGTTTAAAGCCTGCACTTGAATCCACCACTGGTCGGTACTGATGCTCCTGTAAAAAACAAGGGGTTCATTCAATTCCTTTATTTCTACCCGATGTATTTCAAATCCTTCTCCAGTATCAGGTTTCAGGCGCCTTCTATTCAAATAACCCTCAATAAAGTACCACAATACCTGCGAAGCTTGTTTATAGGTTAATTCAATTTGATCGACACCCGGCTTTATCCCGAACAAACCAAAAACCTTTAAACGATTACTCAGTCCGGCGTACCTTGAAAGCTGGCAGGCTTCTTCGTTTCGCAAACCATTGGGCATAAAATGATCTCCAGGGGCATCGGAATGTTTCATGGCAACAAAATCGAATGAAACGAAATCGCTGTTTCTGAATATCGGTTCCACCTCTCTCAGGTCGTCGCGAATTTGTCCCAATCGCAAATGGGTATTTACTCCCTTTGTTTTTGAAAAATATTTGTTTGGCGTATAATAAGCCTGATAAGCCAGCAAATTAAACTGAAAAATATCGGGCTGATTGCTAAATACTCTCGAAAGGTAATTCGACGGGCTAAAAGATTCTGTTCCTTTTTTGACGTCCAGAAATGCATCAATGGTACTGTACGAAAAATATTTTTCGTTTCTAAAAGCCTGGCAAATACCATAACAAAAATCCTGGCTTCCTCCTAAAACAAGCACCACAATGCCTAATTCGTTAAGATAATCAACCACATCGCGCAAAGCAAGGTAATTTCCCTTGTTGCTGCTTGCCTGTTTTAAATCTCCAAAATCAATAATATTAATTTTACCTAGTCCAGCCAGCTGATACAATTCTTTCCTGATTCGATCAGGTACATCGGTTATTTTATAGTCGCTTTCGCTCGTTTCGAATGGAACACCGATTATGGCTATCTCAACATTTTTAACCGTTCCCTCTTGCAATTTTAGGGTTTGCTTTTCGATAACGGCACCCAAAGAATAATTCCAGTTATATGAAATATCCTTCAAAAATAAATCGAAATCAACTGGATTGAAATAGTGGAGTAGGTTCATATTTTTTTGCTTAAAAATAAGGGCAAATGATGAATTCATCCGCCCTTATTTTATTATTTTTTTCCGCCGCGTTTTGTTTTTGGTGCCGGAGAAGAGTTAATGATTTTCATACAATCGTCATACAACAACTCTTCGGCTTTAACCGATTTCGGTATTTTGTAATTTTTCTTTTTATATTTGATATAAGGCCCCCATCTGCCATTAAGCACCTGTAAATCTGCATCTTCATCATACAACCTTACAACGGCATTTCTGTCCTTTTCCCGCTTGGCCTCAATTAACTCAATCGCCCTGTCCAGGTTAACAGAATAAGGATCGTCTTCTTTTCCCAGCGACACAAATTTATTGTCGTGTCGCACATAAGGACCAAAACGACCAATGGCAACACTCACCTTTTTACCCTCGTACTCGCCAACCTCGCGTGGCAATTTAAATAGATCGAGGGCTTCTTCCAGCGTTATTGTTTCAATGTGCTGACCACTTCGCAAGCTCGAGAACTGAGGTTTTTCAGCGCCTTCTTCCGCAGAGGCTTCTCCCAACTGAGCCAAAGGTCCAAAACGACCAATCTTAACAGAAACTTCTTTCCCGGTTTTCGGATCAATTCCCAAAATTCGTTCACCTTTAGAACGTTCTGCATTTTTTAAAGCATCTTCTACCCTGCCATGGAAAGGCTGGTAGAATTTATCGATCATATCATTCCAGACTTTTTTCCCATCGGCAATATCGTCGAATTCCTTTTCAACACTGGCAGTAAAATTGTAATCCATAATTTGATTGAAATTATCCATCAAAAAATCGTTTACTACCATGCCCACATCGGTTGGAAATAATTTATTTTTTTCGGCACCGGTAATTTCGGTTTTCACCTCCACTTCAATTTCGCCGTCTTTTAACGTAAGTACAGTATAATTGCGTTCAACACCCGGGCGTTCTTCTTTCACCACGTAGTTACGATTCTGAACTGTTGTAATGGTAGGAGCGTAAGTCGATGGTCGCCCAATACCCAATTCTTCAAGCCTCTTAACCAGCGAAGCCTCTGTAAATCGCGGAGGACGCTGTGAAAAACGCTGTGTAGAAACAACTGAAGTCATGCCTAACTTATCGTTTACATGCACGGGAGGAATTAGTGTCTGCCCGTTTCCATTGCTTCCGTTTTCATCATCGGTCGATTCGATATAAACCCTTAAAAACCCGTCAAAAATAATCACCTCTCCTGTGGCCTGAAATTTCTCCGGCGAATTGGAAACATCAATGGTAACGTTTGTTCTTTCCAGAATGGCATCAGCCATTTGCGATGCAATAGTGCGTTTCCAGATTAACTCGTACAAACGCTGCTCCTGGGCGCTGCCTTCTACGGTTTCATTTTCCATATAGGTAGGACGAATTGCCTCGTGAGCTTCCTGTGCTCCTTTCGCTTTGGTCTTAAATTTTCGGGTTTTTACATATTTTTCGCCGTGAAGCTCTTCAATTTTCTTTTTCGATGTATTTAAAGCCAGATTTGAAAGATTTACCGAGTCGGTACGCATGTAGGTTATTTTTCCACTTTCGTACAAACGCTGTGCAACAGCCATGGTTTGCGAAACCGAAAAGCCTAATTTACGGCTCGCTTCCTGCTGAAGAGTTGAAGTTGTAAAAGGCTGTGCCGGTGTTCGTTTACCTGGCTTCTTTGTTACATCGCTAACAGTAAACTCTGCTGTTTTACATTTTTCAAGAAATGCATTGGCTTCTTTTTCCGTTTTAAAACGTTTCGAAAGCTCCGCTTTTAGCTCAGTAGTATTACCATCCTTGTCCGGAACCAGAAAGAATGCATTTACTCTAAACCACGTTTCGGTTTCAAAGTCCCGAATTTCACGTTCACGTTCAACAATTAAGCGAACGGCGACAGATTGAACCCTTCCGGCCGAAAGCGATGGTTTTACCTTCTTCCACAATACGGGTGAAACCTCGAAACCCACAATACGGTCTAAAACCCTGCGGGCTTGCTGTGCATTTACCAAATGATCGTCGATGTCGCGCGGATGCTGAATAGCATTCTGAATAGCACTTTTTGTAATCTCGTTAAACACAATACGTTTTGTGTTCTCCGGTTTTAACTTAAGTACCTCCTTCAAGTGCCAGGCAATGGCTTCTCCCTCGCGGTCCTCATCGGATGCGAGCCATACCATTTTGGCATCCTTCGCTAATTTCTTTAATTCTGAAACAATCTTCTTTTTATCAGAAGAAACAATGTATTTAGGCTGATAATTATTCTCTAGATCTATCCCGAAATCTTTCTTTTCCAGGTCTCTAACGTGTCCCATACTCGAGGTAACAACAAACCCTTCACCAAGAAAATTTTCAATCGTTTTTGCCTTTGCAGGCGACTCTACTATAACCAGGTTTTCGTGCATATTCTTTCTAATCCGTTCAAAAAATTTTTGCAAATTAAAGAAAATGAAACGCTAAGTTCAAAATTTATGATGTGATTTTTTGAATTCTATTTAATTGAAAATGATGATTTTATTTTTTTTAAAATAAAATAATAATCACTTTAGGGTCGTTAAAACAGTGGTTGCGAATTCATAATCATATATATTTGTTGTCCGATTTAAATCCACACAATTCATGGAGGAAAAGAAGTTAAATTTAAAAAAATACATCATCTGGTTTTGGTCGCTTGTTGTTTTTGGCATAGGCGCTACCATTGCTTTATTCGTATTAATATCAGGAGGTAAACTGGGTTTTATGCCCACATTTGAAGACCTGGAGAATCCGCAAAATATACTGGCTTCCGAAATTTATTTTGAAGATGGAAAAACGCTCGATAAATATTTTAGTCGCGAAAACCGGACTTATGTAGGCTACGATAATTTACCGCCTCACTTGATAAATGCCTTGGTAGCGACTGAAGATGTTCGTTTCTATAACCATTCAGGCATTGATCTTCGTGGCCTCGTTCGGGTGGTGAAAGGTATTGTTACCGGAGATTCCAGTTCAGGAGGAGGCAGTACACTTAGCCAACAACTCGCAAAAATGCTTTTCCCGCGCGACAATCTTTCCAGCAGTTTTGAGCTGGTATTACGAAAATTTAAGGAGTGGGTAATTGCCGTAAAACTGGAGCGCAGTTATACCAAAGAGGAAATTATATTAATGTACTTAAACAAGTACGATTACCTTAATAATGCAGTTGGGATTCGCTCTGCTGCTGATGTTTATTTTAATATTCCACCAGATTCTTTAAAACTCCACCAGGCGGCCATGTTGGTTGGAATGGCTAAAAACTCGTCGTTGTATAATCCTGTACGACGACCGGAATTGGTACTTCAGCGACGTAATGTTGTACTTTCGCAAATGGAGAAGTACGGTTACATTACTCCTGCCGAACGCGATTCGATTAAACAACTTCCGCTAGACCTGGAGTATAAAAAAGTAGATTATAAACTGGGTCCGGCACCCTATTTTCGCGAATATCTGCGACTGGCAATTTCTGCCGACAAACCCAAAAAAGAAGACTACGCTTCGTGGCAGGAACAAAAATACATTGAAGACCTGGATGAGTGGGAAAACAATCCTTTATACGGATGGTGTAATAAAAACAAAAAACCCAACGGCGAAAACTACAACATCTACACCGATGGTTTAAAAATTTACACCACGCTTGATTCGCGCATGCAGAAATATGCTGTTGAAGCGGTGGAGCAGCACCTGAGATACGACCTTCAGCCTCTATTTGACGGAAGTATGGAAAACCTGCAAAATCCGCCATTTGCCGATAACATGAGTGAGGGGGAAGTGGAAGATCTTCTTAACCGTGAAATTCGCAAAAGCGAACGCTACCGCGTGATGAACCTGGCCGGGAAAAGCTTCCGTGAAATAAAAGAAAAGTTCAATGAGCCAACCGAAATGACCATTTTTAAGTGGGAAGGAGAAGTGGATACATTAATGACTCCTCTTGATTCCATCAAATATTACCTGCGTCATTTCCGCTCTTCGTTTATGGCAGTTGATACCGAAACCGGAAAGGTAAAAGCATATGTGGGTGGTCCTAACTATAAATATTTTATGTACGACATGGTTAAAGACGGGAAACGACAGGTTGGATCAACCGTTAAACCTTTTCTTTACACTCTTGCCATGCAAAACGGATTAACACCCTGCACAAAAGTGCCTTACGTGAACCAGCAGTTTATTCAGTGGGACGGATCGATTTATGAACCTAAAGATTCGGATGTTGATGAAGAAATGGACGGTAAAATGGTTACCTTAAAATGGGGCCTGGCTAACTCTAAAAACCGAATTTCGGCATGGGTATTAAAACAATATAATCCGCAGGCAGTTGTCGAGGTGATGAAACGCCTTGGCATTGTTAGCCCGATAGAGCCTGTTAACTCGATGTTTTTGGGTGTTTCTGATGTAACCCTGTACGAAATGGTTGGTGCATTTAATACATATGCTAATCTAGGTGTGTATACCAAACCTTATTTTATTACGCGCATTGAAGACCGCCATGGTAACGTTATAGCGCGTTTTCAACCCGAACGGCATGAAGCCATCGACGCGAAAACTGCTTATTTAATGCTTAACCTTTTGGAAGGGGTTATCAACGAAGGTACTGGAATACGTTTACGCTTTTCAAATTTGTTTAGAGAACGAGTAACACAGGAATACGGATTATTTAAGATGCCTATTGCCGGGAAAACCGGTACTACTCAAAATCACTCCGATGGTTGGTTTATTGGCATTACACCAAAATTAACCGCCGGTGTTTGGACCGGTGCTGATTTACGAAGTATACACTTTAAAAATATTGGGTCGGGGCAAGGTGCAAATATGGCGCTTCCTATTTGGGGTTATTTCTATAAAAAGGTGCTTGCCGACGAATCGCTGGGAATAAGAGAAGATGAGATGGAATTTAAAAAGCCTCTCGACTTTAATATTAATCTCGATTGTGACGAGACAGAGAAAAAAGACAGTAATCCTGCTAATTTTGATGATTTCTTTTAGAAGAAAGCCGGGCTACCAGCTACAAGAAATTAGCAGTTTAAAATCAAAGTAAGTTAGAAACGATATTGATCAAGCACTGCAATTCTTTCCTTGAGCAGCTTCATGGTTACTTTTTTATAATCAGGAATAATCTCCATATTATCGGTTATCTCGGTTTCATTAATTGCCAGATATATTTTATCGCCTTCGGTTTTTATTGCGACAATGGTAATTTTTTCTCCCAAAGGAACATTTTTAAAAATTATTTCACCGGATTCGACTCTTCCACAAACAATTCCTTTAAAACGATGAAAAATTGCTGTAACCAAAGTTTCTTCAGGTTTATCTTCAAAAATACTGATCGTTGTTAACGGTTTATTTTCTTTGATAAACCTGTCACAATTTATCCAGCCCAGCTGAGTTGCACTAAAAATATAACGTTTAACTTCAGCATCCTCTTCCCGTTTACTGAGTTTTTTCTTAAGCTCATCAAATTCGTTACCGTTCCGGTAAAAACTACCTGCTTCCATATCGTATTTTATTTCTTTCAACTTTTCATCCATTTCCTTCGACCGCCTGATTTCCTCTTCAGTAAGCTCCCCCTGTTTCGGGGAAAAAGAAACAGGAACGGTGTAGGACACGTTAACAGGTTTTCCTCTTTGTTTTCCCGGCTTCCATCTGGGCATATTGCTAATCAGGTGCACAGCCGCTTTATCGAGCGTTTTATTCAAGCTCCTGACAATGCGAAAATTTCTGGTAGCACCTTCTGTATCGACAACAAACTGCACATAAACTTTCCCTTCAACAGAATCTTTTATGGCTGAATACGGAACAACGGTATTTTGTTCTACATATTTTCTTAATGCGTTATCGCCTCCCCGAAATTCAGGCATTTCTTCAACAATGAAAAAAACCTGTGTTTCCGGTTCGGGAGCAGCTGCAATATCAATTTCAACAACATTATCAATTAAAGGTTCTTCTGCTGGCTGCCAGTCGATTTTATCGTTAAACCACTCCCCGTTAAATAAAATCATCCCCCTTTTCCTGCTTGAATAAGGGAAGCCTATCCGAAGGTCGCTTCCCGGTTTTATCGCGCATTTCTTTTTTCCTGCTCTCGCTGAAACATAAAACATTCCCCCGGTTTCCAGCAATTTGTCGTTGCAAGTTGTTGACAGGCCTGCCAAAACCATATCAGACAATTTATAATACTCTATAAATGCAAGCTGAATATTCCCTATTATATTTTCACCGGTCTTCTCCGAAACAAATGAATTGGCTTTTATTTCAATTGAGGTACCTTCTTTACAAATTAGCGTCGTGTCTTTATCGGGTCGGATGCTGAAAATCTGAGATTTTTTCCCGTGGTATTTCATAATATCGACTAGAGAAACAGAATCTTTTTTAACAACAGCCGGGCTTGTCATAATCCCTGATTTTTTTGAAACAGTATCCCCGATTGTTTGATTTTTATCAAGGTTAGAAAGACTAACTGAATTAGTTATAAAAGTATCAGGAACCACGGGCAAAACAAGGTTCTCCTGTAAGTCATTACCGGTAAATGTTTCTGAAGTATCACTCCCGGAGTTTAGCCAAAAAATAGTAGCTGTAATACAAATCAAAATAGTAGCAGTACCAATCAGTAAAGTATTTAAATGATTTGAAAGGAATCGCTTTAAAGATCCTTTAGGCTTTGCAACCGGAATATTAAAAAGCATTGATGCAACCTCTTCTTCACTTATCAGCGGAGCCTGTTCGATGATATTATTGAACAGCTTTTCCATTTTGCTATTTGTTATATCATAATTTTTCATTTGGCATGCGAATTAGTTTTGTTAACAGAGGTATTCTGTATCAGTTCCGATTCCTTATCAGAAAATAACACCCTTAATCTTTCTCGTCCACGAACCAACCTATTTTTTACAGCCGCTTCACTGATGGAAAGGTTCCTGGCAATTTCTTTAATCTGAAATCCCATAATGTGAAACATAAGAATTGTTTCGCGCTGCACTGTATTTAGTTGATTAATGCACTGATGAAGTAGTTCATAATCATATTGCATTTCAATGGAATCAGATGAGATCCCAATGTTTGAAGATTTTATTTCAGATTGTTCTCTGAAAATCTTTTTTCGACGCTGTTGTTTGAGATGACAATTTCGGGCTATCCCAATTAGAAAAAACTGAAAAGCACTGGCATCCCTGATAGTCTGGAAGTTTTCGTAAGCCGCTGCAAGTGTTTCCTGAATAAGTTCCAAAGCTTTATCCTCATTTCCTGCAACAACTCTGCAGTAAGCGGAAAGACGATGTTGTACAGGTTTGTACAACTGCATAAACTCAGATATTTTCTGTTTATTGTTATTCACAATTCTTGACTGTTTTCAAAAAAAGTACCACGAACAACAAAAAAGTATCGGCAAGATTCGAAAATTTAAAATTATTTCAGATGGTTTATTTTATTTACATCAAAATCCGTTCATCCTGATTTTCTCAAACTGAAGTTCTTCAAAGGGCTTTCCTTCTCTTGTGCGTTCTGGATATCCGATAGTAATAATACTTAAAACCCGAAAATTATCAGGAATTTTTAACAGATCCTGAATGTATTTTTCAGCCGATATTTCCTCAGAATGCATCCGCTCGCGAATCTGCACCCAGCAACTTCCCAAACCAAGCGACTGGGCCGTTAATTGCAACAAAATGGAAGCAATTGAACAGTCTTCCACCCACACATCGTTTTTCGTTTCATCGGCACAAACAACCACTGCCAGAGGCGCAGTTCCCAGTGGCGCAACTCCATGAGGCTTGCATGATTTTAGCTTACCGATTATTTCTTTATCGTCGATAAAAACAAACTCCCAGGGATTAATATTTTTCGAGGATGGCGAACGTAAAACAGCTTCTTTTAAAAGTTCAACTTTCGAAGATTCAACATTTTGTCCGGTGTATTTTCTGATACTTCTTCGGTTTCTTAACAGCTCAATCATAACTTTACATTTTCAACAACAAGAAACAAAAAATTCTTAACTTCATCTGCTCAACTAAATCAGTACTATTATGAAATTCAGGATTGCTTTACTTTCCATGTTTATTCCGTTCATTTATTCTTGTGGCAATTATTATTCGATAAATGATTTTGCATCAGTTTCCAAAATAGATGCCCACTACCACATCTACACTTCTGATTGTATTTCGATGGATCAGGCCGAAAAAGACAATTTCAGACTCCTATCTATCAACACCAACTCGGGCACTTGCGAAAGGGTTGTTAATACGCACCACGAACTGGTTAAACTTAAACAGGAATTTCAACAGGAAATAGAATATACAACTACATTTTGTATGGATAGCTGGGATGACCCGGCCTGGACCGACAATACCATGCTGTGGTTAAAACAAAGTATAGCCGACGGGGCCATTGCAGTTAAAGTGTGGAAAAATATCGGGATGGAATACCGCAACACCGACAGTGCTTTGGTTATGATTGACGATCCGCAATTTGATCCGGTTTTCAAATATCTTGCTGAAAATAAAATCCCTTTGGTTGGACATTTGGGCGAACCCAAAAATTGCTGGCTACCGCTTAATGAAATGACGGCGAAAAACGACAGTGGTTATTTTTCGCGGAATCCACAGTACCACATGTATAAACATCCTGAGTTCCCCAGTTACGAAGAACAGATGACTGCCCGCGACCGGATGCTTGACAAAAATCCCGACCTTATTTTTATCGGCTGCCACCTAGCAAGCCTGGAGTGGAGTGTTGACGTATTGTCGGAATGGCTCGATAAATATCCGAACGCAGCCGTTGATCTGGCTGCGCGAATGGGGCAACTCTTTTTCCAAACCCGCGACGATCATGAAAAAGTTCGCAATTTCTTTATTAAATACCAGGACCGCCTGCTTTACGGAACCGATATAATTGACCGTGGCGGGGATGTAGAATCATTTCAAAAAAAAATGCACGAAACCTGGTTGCGTGACTGGGAATACCTTACCACCGACAATTCAATGAAAAGCGATCTGATTGATGGAGAATTCAAAGGATTGAAACTTCCGAAAGAGGTAATTGACAAAATTTATTCAGAAAACGCTAAGATTTGGTACCACAGCTTTTAAATTAAACAAAATCACATTGTGTGTCTGAAAGATGATGTGGTTAACATTTCAAATAAGAAATAATTAATAAGGAACTATAAATCAGAAAATTTAAGATTCTTTATTAAGAATTCTTTGTTCGATATTCCTTATTAATTATTTTATGTTCTTCATTAAAACCATTTTTTTAAGAGCACAATCGTATTTATTTCAAACCGCTTCTTTCCAGCAAAGCATCAACGGTTGGCTCCTGGCCACGAAATCGTTTGTAAAGAATCATCGGATGTTCAATTCCTCCTTTTTCAAGGATATTTTCGCGAAACGAAGCAGCCACTTCTTTATTAAACAAGCCCTTTTCTTTAAAAACACTGAAAGCATCGGCATCGAGCACTTCTGCCCATTTATAACCGTAATAACCGGCTGCATAACCTCCAGCAAACAGATGCCCGAACTGCGTACTCATACAAACCTCATCGATAACAGGGAAGATCTGTGTCTTCTTCCATGCTTTTTCTTCAAATTCTTTTACATTTTCCTTAGTTGGTTCTTCCAGTGTGTGCCAGGCCATATCGAGGAAGCCAAAACTGAGTTGGCGGTTTGAAAGATAGCCGGCCAGGTAGTTTTGTGCAGCAACAATTTTTGCAACCAGATCTTCAGGGATGGTTTCTCCGGTTTGATAATGTTTGGCAAAACGATCGAGAAAATCTTTTTCAACTGCCCAGTTTTCCATAATCTGAGAAGGCAGTTCAACAAAATCGCGATATACGTTGGTCCCCGATAAACTTGAATATGTTGAATTGGCCAGCATACCATGCAAAGCGTGACCAAATTCGTGCATAAAGGTTTCCAGCTCGTCAAATGTTAATAAGGCCGGCTTGGTTTCCGTAGGGCGGGTAAAATTCATTACAATGGTAATATGCGGACGCGAATCAAAATCTCCGTCCTTCCATTGTCCTTTGTAATCATTCATCCATGCACCTCCCTGTTTGCCTTCACGTGGATGAAAATCAGTATAAAAAACCGACAGGAAAGTACCATCGGCATCGAATACTTCGTAAGCCGTGACTTCTTCGTGATAAACAGGAATTTCTTTGTTTTCTTTAAATGTTATTCCATAAAGTTCGGTTGCCAAACCAAAAACACCGTCAATAACATTTTCCAGTTGGAAATAAGGCTTCAACATCTCATCATTCAAATCGAATTTCTCGACTTTCAATTTTTCACTGTAATAACTCCAGTCCCACGGCATTAATTCATCGTCGAAACTATTCCGTTTTGCATACTGCTGAATTTCAGTTTTTTCGTCCAATGCCACTTTATGCGAAGCCTCGTATAAATCCTCCAGCAAATTATATACACCGGCAGTATTCATGGCCATCCGGCGCTCCAAAACGTAATCGGCATAATTTTTATATCCCAGCAATTTTGCCTGTTCAAGGCGGAGTTTCACAATACGTTTTACATTATCCTGGTTGTCAAATTCATTTCCTTTAAACGATTTGGAACTGTATGCCAGGTATAATTTTCTACGAAGGTCCCGGTTATCGGCATATTTCATAAAAGGAAGATAACTGGGCATGGTAATATCGAAAATCCATCCTTCCTTATTTTTCGATTTTGCCTTTCCGGAAGCAGCCTCCAGGGTTCCTTCGGGCAGACCAGACAGTTTGCTTTTATCGGTGATGTGAAGCTCAAAGCTATTGGTTTCTTTCAACACATTCTCGCCAAATGTTAAAGTCAGTTTCGAAAGCTCAGTGCTTAGTTCGCGAAACTTTTTCTTATCGGCTACAGAAAGATTGGCACCTTTACGAACAAAACCAATGTAGCTGTTTTCAAGCAAAGTTTGCTGTTCGCTTGTTAAATCAAGGTTTTCTTTCTGTACATAAACATCTTTCACCCTGCTAAAAAGATCAGGGTCGAGCGAAATATCATTCTGAAAATTAGTAAGCATTGGCGACACTTCCTGGGCAATCTTCTGCAGCTCATCGTTGGTTTCAGAGTGAAGCAGATTGAAAAACACTCCGGCTGTGCGTCCAAGCAAACGGCCCACTTTATCGAGTGCAACCACGGTATTTTCAAAGGTTGCCGCTTCCGGATTATTTTTTATAGCTTCAACTTCAGCCTTTCCTTTTTTTATTGCTTCCTGAAAAGCCGGCAAATAATGTTCGTCTTTTATAAGGTTGAAAGGTGCCGTTTGATGAGGAGTTTGAAACTCATCCAATAAAGGATTATTATATGTATTTGTCATTTTAATTGTCTTAAGAAATTATTACAGAACCACTTATATTTCGTTTTATCATAAAATATCAGACATAAAACCAGTATAAATGATCTCTGTTTAATACAATTTGAGTGATTGATTTGTTTGATTGGGGAGACTATTTTTTCTTTTTCTTTTTTTCGACCGACCAGCCAAATTTTCCTATTCTTTTACCCATTCCAAAGTAATGGCCATGGCTGTATACCAGTGGGTTTGCCTTTGAAAAACTAAAGGCCTGCTCTTCATTCATATAAGTGTCGTCTACAGAAACGCTTACCACATCAGAAAGAAACATGTGATGCGTACCCAGTTCCACAATATCTTTCACGCGACACTCGATATTTACCGGAGATTCTTCGATGATTGGAGCCTTCACAATTTTTGCAGGAGCTGGTGTAAGGTTCATTTCTTTCCACTTGTTGTATTTGCGCCCCGAACGGCATCCACACCAGTCGGTAGCACGGGCAAGCTCTTCAGTGGTTAAATTAATTACATATTCCCCGGTTCGTTTTATAATATCGTAAGAATGCCTTCCGGGCCGAACCGAAATGTAACACATTGGAGGATCGCTGTTAATGGTGCCCGTCCAGGCGATGGTAATAATGTTATATTCTTCGGGAGTTTCTCCGCAACTTACCATTACTGCCGGTAGCGGATAAATAATGGTTCCCGGTTTCCAATATGTTCTTGCCATATTTTAAACGTATTAAATGTTCTTTGTATTTTCAAAAATAAAAAATACCGCTAAATGCCAGAAACAGACATTGCCAAACTATCCACTCATTCTTAGAAAGAGCAGGTAATTCATCCCATAAATATTGATTGCAAAAAATAACCCGATTAATCTACAGGATCTTTCCAGTCGCCGTTTTCACGAATCAGTTGTTCGAGTTCTTCAACTGCGTTTTCGTAAGAAATGTGACGTTTTACAGGCTTTAATCCTTTGTACAGGTTCACTTTATTGTTACCGGCTCCTACAAAACCGTAATCTACGTCTCCCATTTCGCCAGGACCATTTACCACACATCCCATAATACCAATTTTCAGATGGTCGAGGTGTTTAAAATGTTCCTTAATTTTCCGGGTGGTTTCGTGCAGGTCGAACAATGTGCGACCACATCCGGGACAGGAAATAAATTCGGTTTTGGAAACCCTCATACGACTGGCCTGAAGAATGCCAAAACTGAGGTCTTTTAATTCGGTAAATGTAATATTCTCATTATCGTTCGAAAGGCAAATGCCATCGCCATAGCCGTCAATTAAAAGTCCTCCCAGGTCGGCAGAAGCTTTAATTTGCAAATCCTCCAATCGCGATTCGTTATAACGGCGATAAAGAATAACAGGAACTTTCCAGATGTGAGTATCCAGCGCCATAAAGAAGGCCCGCAGTTCTGCCATCGGATTGGCATTGTAACTTTCCAGTATCAATACTGTTTTACGGGTTTGTTTCAGCTTCATTATAATCTCGGGGTGCATATCCATAAATCGGTCGAACTCGGCCTTGCTTGTACGAATAAACTTCATCCTTCCCCAACGGGTACTCTCAAACAGGTATTCTTCCAGTGAAATTACCGGATATTCTTCTCCTGTAATATCCAAAACTTTATTCCCTGAAATAAAATATTCAGGAATCAATTTTCCTCTAATCGGAATCATTTCCCTAAGGGTACGATCTCCTAAATCGGCAGCAACAATTGGTAATTGTTTACCACCCATATTTAATACAGGTCGTGTATCACGGCGTTCGTACTCAAACGGATTGGTTTGAGCAATCATCGGCGCAGTTATAGGGGCATGGTTCTGATATGTCTTAAAATGATTAACCAGTTTTAATGCAACCGGTATTTCGTTAATGGGTTTTTCGGTTAATGATACCCTAATGGTATCGCCAATACCGTCAGATAACAGGGCACCAATTCCCACAGCCGATTTAATACGACCGTCTTCTCCTTCTCCTGCTTCGGTAACACCAAGGTGGAATGGAAAATTCATATCCTCGAGGCGCATTTTAAAATTCAATAAACGTACGGTATAAACCATAACTCGTGTATTGCTCGATTTTATTGAAACAACCACGTTATTGAAATCAACTTTTTTACAAATACGCAAAAATTCCATCACCGATTCCGCAATACCTGCAGGGGTATCGCCAAAACGGCTCATAACCCTGTCGGAAAGAGAACCATGATTGGCTCCGATACGAAGTGCCGTATTGGTTTCCTTGAGGAATTTCAGGAAAGGAATAAATTGCTCTTCTATCTTTTCCAGCTCATTTTTATACTCCTCGTCGGTATATATGTTATTTTTAAACTGAGCCCTTTTATCGTAAAAATTACCCGGATTAATCCTTACTTTTGAGACATATTTTGCCGCGATTTCAGCCTGTTTCGGATTAAAATGAATATCAGCTATTAAGGGAGTTTCATAGCCTCTGCTCACCAGTTCCTTTTTAATATTCCTCAGGTTTTCCGCATCCTGCATGCCTTTCACAGTTACACGAACATAATCGGCACCTGCTTTCACAACCCGAATAACCTGTTCAACAGTTGCTTCAGTATCTTTCGAGCTGGTATCAGTCATTGTCTGAATCCGGATAGGATTACTCCCCCCAACAGGAACTCCACCAATCATAACCTCCGACGTTTCTTGTCGCTGATATTTTGTTAGGTCCTTAATATAATTGAAATTGCAATCTTTCATCTCCCTATTAGTTAAGCTGAGGTGCAAATTTAAAGTAATGCTTCTAAAATAAAAAGAAACAGCTATTTTTGTTTTTGTAATCTGTCTTTATGTCAGTAGTAACGAGGAATATAACAAAAATGTTCGGAAAACAGAAAGCTTTGGATTCTCTTAGCTTTTCTGTAAACAAAGGCGAACTAGTTGGTTTTCTGGGCCCTAACGGCGCCGGCAAGTCCACAATGATGAAAATTATTACCGGATATCTTCCCCAGGACGCTGGCGAAGTTTTAGTGAACGAAACTCCTGTTTCAACCGAAAATCTCGAATACAAAAAACAAATTGGCTATTTACCCGAGCATAATCCTCTTTATACCGACCTCTATGTAAAAGAATTTCTGGAAATAACCGCCGGTTTCTATCAGTTGAAAAACAAAAAACAACGGGTAGCACAAATGGTTGAACTTACAGGATTGGGACAAGAACAACATAAAAAAATACGTGCACTCTCTAAAGGCTACCGACAGCGGGTTGGACTGGCACAGGCTCTCATTCACGATCCTTCAATTCTGATTTTGGATGAACCCACAACGGGGCTCGATCCAAATCAGCTGGAAGAGATAAGAGCTTTAATCAGGGAAATCAGCAAAGAAAAAACCGTCATTCTATCGTCGCATATTATGCAGGAAGTGGAAGCCATTTGCAACCGTGTAATTATTATTAACCGGGGAAAAATTGTGGCCGACGGAAGTATTTCGGAAGTAAAAAGCGGTAGCATTCAACACAACCAGGTGGTTTGTGTCGAATTTTTATCACAGGTAACAAAAGAACAAATCTTAACGATCCCGGGAGTTAAAAAAGCTGCTTTTAACAACAAACTTTGGGAAATAGAGGCAAATGGCGGAGAAGATATTCGTCCGGCCATTTTTGAATTTGCAGTAAAAAACAACCTTACTCTTATTACACTTCAGGAACAACAGCAAAACCTGGAAACCGTATTCCAGCAACTTACACAAAAATTAATTTGAAAGTATCGGTAATATTGCCCTTTTATTTAGCATTGGCTCTGATGTTAAATATATTTCCAAAAGCTGCCTATTTCAAAAAATGTCCGGAAAAACACAATCGTTTTCATCCTGAAATATGGATTTGGGGGTGCAGGTCGCAAAACGCGACAAAGAAGCTCTTTACTCGAAGATCAAGGACTACTGGTTAAAGGCCGAATTGATATTCTTTCCTCGAAACCTGATGCCACACATTACAAAAACATTCCCGATGCGGGTAAAATATTTATTGTTTCGATGGTAACAAACCCCGAAGCCGGCAGGAAAATCAAAGAGTTCCTCATCAACAAAGCTTACACCGAAGGCAAAGATTTTATTTTGATGGGATAAGACACAAAATTTACCGTCATTCCTATTATTCAGAATTATTTTAAATAAGTTCTTTTTTATTCGAAATAAACCTATTACATTTGTCCCCGCTACGTGGAAAGATTTGAGATTGATTGCAACCACTTGAAAAAAATGCTAAAGCAATCGTGCTTTAATTTCGTTGATTACAATCGCTATCCCGCAGCTAATTTTAATGTTGAACAGAATGCAGATGATTTGCAAAGTTCGTCAACCTGAACTTGTTTCAGGCTCTAAGATTCTGAAACAAGTTCAGAATGACGTTTCTCGTTAATATTCTGCTAAAAATTTAAATGGGATGAATTATTTATTTACAAGTGAATCGGTTTCAGAAGGACATCCTGACAAGGTTTCCGATCAGATTTCGGATGCATTACTCGACCAGTTTTTAGCTTTTGACCCTAATTCGAAAGTGGCAATCGAAACCCTGGTAACAACAGGTCAGGTTGTTGTGGCCGGAGAGGTAAAATCAAATGCTTATGTCGATGTACAGGAGGTAACACGTCGTGTTATTAACAAAATAGGATACACAAAAGCCGAATACCGTTTCGACGGAGATTCGTGTGGTGTTTTAACTGCTATTCATGAACAGAGCGATGATATTAATCGTGGCGTGGATAAGGAAGATAAAAAAGAGCAGGGTGCCGGCGACCAGGGGATGATGTTTGGTTACGCATGCAAAGACACCGATAACTTCATGCCACTTTCTTTGGAATTATCGCATGTAATTCTGCTTGAACTTGCTGCAATTCGTCGCGAAGGTGAGGTTATGACCTATCTCCGTCCTGACTCAAAATCGCAGGTAACCATCGAATACAACGAGTCGAACGAGCCGGTGAAAGTACATACCATTGTGGTTTCAACCCAACACGACGAGTTTGATGAAGATGTGCCCATGCTGGCCAAAATCAAAGAAGATGTGATAAACATTTTAATACCACGAGTAAAAGCACAGTTGCCGGAGCGTGTGCAGGTATTATTTGGCGATGATATCGTTTACCATGTAAATCCTACCGGAAAATTTGTGATTGGCGGACCTCATGGCGATACCGGATTAACCGGCCGTAAAATTATTGTTGACACCTATGGTGGACGCGGTGCTCACGGTGGTGGTGCTTTTTCAGGAAAAGATCCTTCAAAAGTAGACCGGTCTGCAGCTTATGCTTCACGTCACATTGCCAAAAATTTGGTGGCTGCAGGAGTGGCCGACGAAATTCTGGTACAACTGGCCTATGCCATTGGTGTAGCTGAACCTGTAGGTGTTTTTGTAAATACCTACGGTCGTTCGAATGTAGAGATTTCAGATGCTGAAATTGCTGAAAAAGTGAAAGCTATCTTTGATCTTCGCCCAGCAGCCATCGAAGAACGATTGAAACTCCGTAACCCGATTTATATTGACTCGGCAGCTTACGGTCACATGGGAAGAACACCGGAAATTATTACCAGAACCTTCGAATCGCCATACAATGGGGTTGTAACAAGGGAATTGGAATTGTTTACCTGGGAAAAACTTGACTTTGTTGACGCAGTTAAAGAAACTTTCGGAATATAATTCTGAGGGCAAGTATAATATACGCCCGGAACGGTTCTTTTTTAAAGAGCCGTTCTTTTTTTGCAAAAAAAACATTCTGACTTGCAGTTTAAAAAAAAGGTATTATATTTGCACCCGCGTTCACAAAGAAATTCATTCGAATAAAAAATATATTGCGGGATGGAGCAGTTGGTAGCTCGTTGGGCTCATAACCCAAAGGTCGTAGGTTCAAGTCCTGCTCCCGCTACTTAGAAGCCGGTTTTTACCGGCTTTTTTTATTTCCAAATGGGAGACACAACGAACCTTCCTGTTCAAAACAGACAGTCATAATCCAAATTTCAGCCCCGAAAATCACTCATTCTGCACAAATAAATATTTTTCTCAGCGAGACAATCAGCCAATCCGTCGATAAAAAAGCCCTGTAATTCTATTTCATTTTAAGAAATAACTTTCCGAATGTAGCTTTGATTCAAATTAAAATTTAAACAAAATGAAAACAACAATGAAACAATTAGCAACAGGAACATTAGCAGCCATCTTAATGTTTGTTGGAAGTATAAAAGCAGAAGCAACAAAAACAAATGTCTCAGGTCATGAAAACATGGAAACAGCACTTCAAATTGAAAACTGGATGATGGACGAGACACTGTGGAATACGAATTCTATAAATCTTGCCGAATTTACACAGGAAACAGAAACAGTGCTCGCTCTTGAAGCCTGGATGACAGACAGTAAGTCGTGGAGTTTCAACAGCAACATTATTGCAGAAACAGAAACAAGCCTGGAAATAGAAAACTGGATGACAGATGATACAAACTGGAAGGTAAATAACTTTGAGAAAGACACTGAACTGAAAGTTGAACAATGGATGATATGTGAAAACATTTGGAATAAGTATTAATAAATTAGCATCGTAAAATATTGATATCGAGCCGGTTTTTACCGGCTTTTTTATTTTTAAACCCAAATAAAAAAAGCATCCCGGTTCTCCCCATAACCGAGATGCCTACCTAACCCACTAGGTTCTATGAAAAAATGCCTACTATGCCCTTGCTATAGTAGCATTGGTTATACGAAATATCCATAGCAGTTGTTTCCTGTATACACCTAATTTAAACATTGTTTTTTTCTATTGACTAACCTGACAAAGTTTGCCCTAAATCGAATAACGAATCCTTTCTTTCAATAAAACGTATATCGCAAAAACCATTCTATAAATTACGGATCAACAAAGGCGTCAAAAATCAAGTATGATTGATAATTGAAACAGACTCATGTTTAACCATTTAAATCAATTATCATGAAAAAAGTTCTTGTAATACTTCTACTTGCCTCTCTTTTCCAATCGTGTGCCTTTTTAAGGGAATTTCAGCGTGCCGTTGAAAGCAGCGAGGAACCAATAAGTTTTGTAACAGAGGATATCGCGCTTGTTGCAGGGGCCGGAAAATCGGGTATTGGTGGTTCAAAATCAGGAAAAAGCTGGGAAGATCCTCTTGGTGGCTTAGTTGGTTTAGAAACTACAGTATATAAAATGAACGAAAATTCCTCAGTTAGATCAGGTTTCAATTTCTCTTTTCAGGGATCCGACTACACAGAAGAGTATGTCGACGAATACGATTACGGATATTCGGACTACGATGCATCATTTTCAGGAACGGTTTCCACAACTTACCTCAATTTTCCGGTGCTCTACAATTATAAAACCAGCGGTGGTTTTTATGCTGAAGCCGGACTTCAACCCGGATTTTTACTTAGCGCCAAAGACAAAATTGAAGGAGGTGAAAGTTATACTTATAAAAATAATATGAAAGGTTTTGAACTGGGTTTGCCCGTCGGCTTAGGGTACCATTTGTCCGATCAATTAAGCATTGGAGCAAGAGCCATCTGGGGTCTGACAAACAACAGCGACTCGGGCAGTGGCGATAAAGATCACAATTATCTGATCACAGGAACTATAAGCTATAAAATAGGATCATTGTTTTACAAAAATGAATAATATCCAAAGCATAAAAAAAACCGGCAATGGAATTCCAAAGCCGGCTTTAATATCTTAACAAGACTACTGTTTACTGTTTTACGCGTTCGCTATATGAACGGTCGGCTGTGCTAACGCGGATTACGTCACCTTCGTTAATAAACATCGGAACCATAATTTCAGCTCCGGTTTCAACAGTGGCAGGTTTTAATGCTGTTGAACTGGCTGTATTTCCTTTCTCTCCTTCGATGGTAGAAGTAATCACCAACTCAACTTTGTCAGGCATTTCAGCTGTTAAAGGCAATTCTTCTTCGGCATGGAATTGAATTTCAATAACCTGTCCCTCTTTCATCAAGTCGTTATTTTCAACCATCGACTCCGGAATAGAAATCTGCTCGTAAGTTTCGGTATTCATCACATTTAAACCCATATCATCGCGATACAGGAACTGATAAGGACGACGTTCGACACGTACATCGTCAACTTTCACTCCCGAGTTAAATGTATTTTCAATTACCCTTCCGGTTTTTACATTTTTAAGTTTGGTACGTACAAACGCTGGGCCTTTTCCCGGTTTTACGTGAAGGAATGACACAATGGTGTAAATTTCACCTTTGAACATGAAGCACATTCCGTTTTTAAAGTCTGCTGTAGAAGCCATGATAAATCTTTTTCTTGTTTTAACCGCTGCAAAAATAATTAAATCCGTTAAAAATCAACTAATTCTATATTCTTTTCAACGAGTTTAGTGCACGCAGGCCTCTACACCATCGATGGTAATACTTTTTAAAACTCCTTTAAAATCTGCAATTTTCATATTTAAGACAAGAAAAACAGGCAGATTATCATTTTTAGAAATATAAAAACGAAGTTGGTTAAAACGTTTTAAAATTCTTCCTTCGTTGGCAATTGGAGCTATAACCCGACAATCAATTTTTCCGATATTGGTTTTTACTTCCTCATCGCGTAAATATTTTATTGTAACAGGTGTGATATCTTCGGCCTGAATGGTTGGGTATACCAAAGCATCTCCGGGACTAATATCATTGAACGAAACATTATTTAAATAATAAAAGAAAACCGACAGGATATCAACCAGGTCATCGGGCACTGCCTGCCATCCGCTTCGCGTGCTGTTTATGGAATCAATATCATGATAAAACAAGGTTTCGTTGTAGCGTTCAAAATTTCCCTCTTTCACATTCCTGATGGTTTTTAACGGCAAATGAGTTTCAGCATCTACAGTGCTTTCATAAATATCGTAAACACCATATAAAGCATTTGTAAAACCGGTGGTTTTCCCCATAAAATAATAGTGAATGGCCGGTTTCCGGTTGAAGGTGGTATCAGTAATTATTAGTTCTGCTTCGCCGCCTTTTACAAAACCAAATTTCAAATTAAATTTTATGTGCGTTTTACCGGCTTGCGAAGTTTGACTTATCAGCAAAGTCAGTAAAAATACTAGTATCAGTCGGTTCATTTAACAATCTTATTTTTTGGAATTGTTGCTACAAAGTCTTTCAAATAAAACGGTTCGAAATAAGCAACGTTTTCAAATTCCTTTTTGTTGTACTTATTTTCAGAAAGATTTTGCATAAACCGTGCCGATGTTTTCACCGGTCCCGCGAACAAAGCATTTGAATGGGTTATTTTTTCTTTACACTTTTCTGCTCCGTTTCCAAAAAATAAAACCTTGTTCTTGCTTAAATAATCATAGAATGAAGTTTCATCAATAATCTCAGCAGAAACCGGTTGAATCTCCTCTCCTTTTGCATTATAAATAGCTGTGTAAACTTCCATTCTGCGGGCATCAATCATCGGGCAAAAAAGCAATTCGCCATCCGCTTCGCATGAATGATAATCAGCCGAATTTTGAGAAGTATAAACGCCCATTGCCTCCAGCGAGCCAATACCAATCAAAGGAATATTAAGCCCGTAACATAACCCCTTGGCCACGGAAACACCTATTCGCAAACCGGTATACGAACCCGGCCCTTTGCTTACAGCAATCGCATCAACGTTTTTCAAATCAAAATTATTCTCCCCGAAAAGGTCGCGGATAAAAACGGTCAACAACTCAGAATGATTTAAACCCTCAGTACTTTCCTTATGAAAAAGAGTATTGCCATTATCTGCCAGGGTAACCGAACACACTTCGGTTGATGTTTCAATATTTAATATGATTGCCATGTATTATTTTCTATCTAATATTTGCAAAATTAATTAAAGCTGAACAAACTTTCCGTTTAAAACAACACCATCTAGTTTCATTTGTTTTGCCGAAGCCAAAGCATCCTGTTCGGTATGAACAATTGGCTCGCCTCCCGCATTAAAAGAAGTGTTAATCAAAGCCTTTATTCCATATTCCTCATCAAGATACGAAAGCAAATCGAATATAAACGGATTGTCCTCTCGTTGAAAGATGGTTTGAAATCGTGACGAACCATCAGCATGAATAGCTCCTTCAATTTCCTTTTGTTTTTCAGGTAGAACCGAAAAATCGAGTAACATATGTTTCGACAATGGATGAATCTGTGTTTCTCCTGTAAAGTATTTTGTATTTTTTTCGAGGGCAACAGGGGCCAGCGGACGATACCATTCGCGCCCCTTCTTTTCCATGCTTATTTTTTTCGATAAGGCCTTTGACTTAGCCAGTGCCAAAATACTACGATTACCTAAAGCCCGCGGACCAGCTTCGCCAAAACTGTTACAAACGCCAATTGTTTTTCCCTTTACAAGTTTCTCCGCTACTATTTTAATCTCTTCCTTCGAACCAGAAAATTCATAGTTTTCAATCCCCCAGTTGTTAAGGTAAGCCTGACCGTGATGCACTTCACCATGTTTCCTCCATTCAACAAAGGCAGCTGCGCCCAGCGACAATCCGGAATCTTCAGTTGCGGGAGGAATAAAAACCTGTTTAAAAATATTACTCTCTATTATTTTTGTGTTGGCAACAATATTCAAAGCCGAACCACCTGTGTAATATAAAGTTTCTGCCCCGGTTTTTTGTTGCAGTTGTTTCAGCTTTTCAAGAATCTGATCAAAGAAAATCTGCTGCAAAGTGGCTGCTACATCCTGAATAAAAGTATCCTTCTGGTTGAAGGATTTTAATTCAACCCCAAAATCCTTTTTTGCAGCTTTAAAAAATACCGAGGTTTTACCCCATATGTCTTGAAAAAGATTGTTTCTGAAAAGCCATTCTTCCAGATCGGGCGTGTATTTTCCCCAGCCGGCAAATCCCATAAACTTTCCGGGAACAGCATTTTGTTCGGAAAGTTTTGCCCCTATAATCGCAAAAACAAGCGCGTTAGCATTATAAATTGTAGAATATGGTTTTAATTCCCAGCCGTACTCAAGCCACTCAATTTTATTCTCCTTAAATAGTGCAGCGGAAAAATTACTTTGGCTGGCTCCCCCGTCGAAATGTACCAAAAGGCTGTTTTCCCTAAAATTTCCATAAAAAGGAAGACACGAAAAAATATGTGCTAACTCGTGATTTAATACGTAAGCTTCCTTTTCCTCTCCAAACCACCAACAACGTCCTTTTTCAGTCTCAATAGATAAACTGTTATTTATCGGAGCCTCGAACCTCACTTCTCCATTTTGAAGTAAAAACGTGCGTCCAACAACATTATCCACAAAAACCAGGTCGTAATCCTTTCCCAGTAATTGCTTTTCCTTTAAAATATCTTTTAACTGTATATGAAGGGTATTATCCCTTTTTCTTCTTGAAATCCTTTCCTGTTGTAAAAAATGCTGCACCCGGCCATCCTGCATCAGTGTCAGATTATGGTCGTGCACATAAAAGGGATGTTCGTAATCCAAACGATCCTGAATACCATAAATAGCTAATGTTGGCTTGTTTTTATTCATTATAAAAACCGGTGAGCAAATTGAATGAAAATTACAAATCCCAATAGAACGGCAAAAAGAAATTCACCCCAAAACCTGCTTTTCATAAACACAAACAGATTGGCAATTAAGTAAGTAAACGGAATTGCTGCGATAATTAACATTTCCTGTGAAATAGCCGGAACAAAAATAAAGCCTGCCATTGAGAAAATAAAAATCCAGAATAATGCCTTGAAAAATTTTCGGGAGCTAATCTTTTTATTATCGTACTGCAGTAAAATATTTACCGAGCCTGTTAACGTGAATAATACCAATACAGTAAGGTATCCCTGCAAAAGAATATTGTTCCTAAAATAACTTACAGGAGTAAGAATACTCTTTACAAAAATGTCGCCGGTTTGCAGAAAACTATCGGCTAAAAATGCGTAGGACGAAGCAAAAGCCAAAGGCAACATAAAACCGAGGATTAAAGCAACGTAGTTCCTCCATTTTCTGTCGCGGTGAATAATAATCGCACCTATTACAAATGCCGGGAATAAAACAATAAGACCCGTGTAAAACAACGAGCCGGTACCAAGAATTATGCCAACTTCAAAAAGAGCAGAATAGGATTTTGGCTTATCGAAAGTTTGAAAAAGCCTGAAAATAGCAAACAATACAAAAAAGGCACCCAAATATACCGGGTGCAAGGTATGTACCTCAGTAAATCCACCAAGGATAATTACAAACAGTATGGATGGTAATTTACTTTTAATCCGTATAAAACCAAAATTATCGTTGATAAGCTGCATGAGAAAGGTCAGACCGATAACTAATATTACAGACAACACAACCTGCAATAAAGGCCATTCGGAGCAAAGCCTCATAAGCGGCGCAAAAAGGATATTTTTGCCTTCTCCTTCATAATAACCGTACGTAAACGGATGAAGCAGACTCTTACTCCAAAAAACCAGAGCTGCCAGGGGAATTAAAATCAAATTCCCTGATCGGTTTGATTTAAGCCGGCGCAGCAACATAATTTATAGGTCGAATCCCAGATCTTTTCTGTAATATTTTCCGTCGAAGTCGATTAGTTCCGCATTTTTATATGAAGTTTCGAGGGCATCTTTCATCCCAACTCCATATGAACTTACTGCAATTACACGCCCTCCGGCAGTTACCACATCTTCGCCATCGGTTTTGGTTCCGGCATGAAAAACAATGCTGTCTTTCACATTTTCTGTACCGGTAATAACCTTACCTTTTGGATAGCTGCCCGGATATCCGCCTGAAACCATCATTACTGTTACAGCTGCCCTTTCATCAAATTCTATGGTTTTTTCAGCCAAAGTTCCTGTGGCGGCCCCTTCCAGCAAATCAACAAAATCGGATTTTACGCGAAGCATAACCGCTTCTGTTTCCGGATCGCCCATTCGAACGTTGTACTCAATTACATAAGGATTGTCTTTTACATTAATCAATCCGAAGAAAATAAAACCGTTATAATCAATGCCGTCTGTTTGCAAGCCGGTAACTGTTGGTTCGATAATCTGCTTTTCTACCTTTTCCATAAATTCGGAATCGGCAAACGGAACCGGAGTAATGGCCCCCATGCCTCCTGTATTCAGGCCGGTATCGCCTTCACCAATTCGTTTGTAATCTTTGGCTTCAGGAAGAATTTTATAGTCTTTACCGTCAGTAATAACAAAAACCGAAACTTCCACACCACTCAAAAATTCCTCAATGACCACTTTGCTACTGGCAGCTCCAAACTGCCCGGCCAGCATTTCTTTTAACGAGCTTTCGGCTTCTTCAAGCGAGTCGATAATAAGCACACCTTTACCGGCAGCCAAACCGTCGGCTTTCAAAACATAGGGAGAAGTCATGGTCTTCAGAAAATCAACTCCTTCACTTATATTTTCAGAAGTAACCGTAAAATATTGAGCGGTTGGAATTTCATGGCGAGCCATAAAATCCTTGGCAAAATCCTTACTTCCTTCCAGTTCAGCACCAGCCTTTTTAGGACCAACTACTTTCACATCAGCAAGTTCGGGATCGGATGCAAAAAAATCGTGTAAGCCTTCTACCAACGGTACCTCGGGCCCCACTAACATTAAATCGATATTATTCTCGAGAACTAAAGTTTTTATCTTTTCAAAGTCAGAAACACTCGTTTCAAGGTTAATACCAATCTCAGATGTTCCTGCATTTCCGGGAGCAAAATACAACTTATCAACTTTGTTGCTTTGTTTAATTTTCCAACCCAAAGCGTGTTCTCTTCCTCCCGATCCAATAATTAAAATATCCATAGTCATTCTATTTTTTCTTTCTTGAAAATAATGTTTTAATTCGCCTGCACGTTGCTGTAAGTACGGAAATGAGCTTCCAGTGTTTCTCCAACTTTTTTAGCAAATTCTGATTGTCCCGCATTTCTGGCAATTCGTTCAATTGTCTGGAGATAGAACAGATTACGCTGGGTTTCTTCCATAACACCACGAGTCACCCGATACTTGACATCGAGAGCCAGGTAATAATTCAGTTCATCGTTAAAACCATTATAGATATCCTCGAGCATTTTCGCCCCTTTTTCTGCTGCACCCGCCTTCATATAACTGTCGGCCAGGTTGATTGCAAAATATTCGTAAGGCACTATATCGTTTGGAATAAGTTCGTTGCAACGGTCAATTACAGCAATGGCCGAATCCTTTTTCCCTTCTGAAATTAAAGCAGAAGCCAGGCGGTTAAAACTATTCCTGATGTTGGTCATCATGCGGGTATTTGTTTCATCCAGATAAACATCCGGGTTGTTCATATTTCCCCATTTAAACCTGTTCATCAGGTTCTCATACATCAAATCAGTCTCGATTCTGCCAAACTGTAATTGCTGTGGAGAACTTACTGATTTAATAGGCACAAAACGATAGGCAAAACCTTCCACCTGGAAATAATCACTCAAATTCATGTATTTATTGCGACCAACGGTAATGGCCCAGTAAATTGGTCTTTCCCAATCGTTATTCGCCAACAAATCAAGAATCATCATTTCATCCTTCGATAGGGCGTCTTTATTTGTCAGATCTATTACAATCTCATCAACTATTTTGTCGTAATCTTTTGGCTCTACCACCTTGTTTCTGATAACAGCTTCTTTGTCTACCTTATACCTGATAATCTTCTTAGGAATATAATCGACATCTTGCAACTTGGTTGCCGGATTATCGTTGGCAATAAAATCAACAGCTTCTTTTAGCCCCACATAGTCGCGTTGAATACGTGGATTATCGACAACATAAACCATATCGCGGGTTCCGATCCGGTACTGATCAATGTCCATACTAAAAGGAACCGGTTCCGATTCGTAAGCCTTGCGCTTCATTTGGCTAATATACCAATCGGTTTGCAGATAGCTAAGGTTACATACCCTTACATCAGTGCGAACACCCTCAACCTCCTGGTTGTACCACAACGGGAAAGTATCGTTGTCGCCATTGGTAAAAATAATGGCATTTGGTTTACATGATTCGAGGTAGTTTGCCCCAAAGTCGCGGGCAGTAAAACGCCCCGAACGATCATGGTCGTCCCAGTTTTCGGCAGCCATAATTCCCGGAACCAAAATAAGGGCAATTAATCCGACAATACCTGCAGCAACGGTTTCGGGTAAGTATTTTTTTATGGCATCAACTATTGTCAATACTCCCAGCCCAATCCAAATAGCAAAGGCATAAAACGATCCGGCATAGGCATAATCTCGCTCACGTGGCTGGTGTGGATACTGGTTTAAGTAAACAACAATAGCTAAGCCGGTTAGTATAAATAACAGGAATACGACCCAAAGCCCTTTTTTGCCTTCCTTCCCTTTTCGGTATTGGAACAGAATGCCTAAAATCCCGAGCAAAAAGGGTAGAAAATAATAGGTGTTTCGGGCTTTATTGTTGGCATATCTGGCGGGTAAATTATCCTGATCGCCAAGGCGCGCTTCATCGATAAACTTGATGCCGCTTAACCAGTTACCGTTTAATATATCGCCGTGTCCCTGAATATCGTTTTGACGCCCAACAAAATTCCACATAAAATAACGCCAGTACATATGATTTACCTGGTATCGGAAAAAGAAACGCAGGTTTTCAGTAAAAGTGGGTTTAACAATGGTTTGAGTTTCTCCCCGTTCATCACGATATTGAATACGAGTACCTTTTATCTGAGCCCAATCCATATAATCTTCGGCATGGCTGGGGTCCATCGAACTCCACATTCTGGGGAAAAAAGTAGTAAATCTTTCATCGTAATTGGGATTATAACGGTGGTGTGTAACCACGTATTTCCCATCAATCTGCGAATAAATTGGACTTCCCTCTGAAAAACGATTACCCACCTTGTAAGGCGAATTATAATATTGCCCGCTAAACAAAGGACGCGAACCATATTGCTCGCGGTTTAGATATCCCAGTAGTGCGAAAGTATTATTAGGACTGTTCTGATCCATTGGCGGATTAGCCGACGAACGAATAATAATTATAGCGAAAGATGAATATCCGATGAGTATAACTGCAACACCCAATATTATGGTGTTCCAGATAACCTTTTGTTTTTTGTGGGTATAAATAATACCGAACACAAAAGCAGCAATTACTACCAACAAGTAGAAATAGGTACCTGAGTGGAATGGCAATCCGAAAGAATTCACAAATACCAATTCGAACCAGGAGGCGATGGTTACAAAACCCGGAATAATTCCGTACATAATAGCACCTAAAAGCACAACTGATGCAATCAATGCCCAGATAATTCCCTTTCGGGTTACCTCGTATTTCCTGAAATAATATACAAAAACAATGGCCGGAATAGCCAACAAGTTCAGCAAGTGAACTCCGACTGAAAGCCCGATAACGTAAGCAATAAATATAATCCAGCGGTTAGCATAAGGCTCATCGGCCACATCTTCCCATTTTAAAATTGCCCAGAAAACAAGGGCTGTTAACAACGACGAACTGGCATAAACTTCGCCTTCAACTGCCGAAAACCAAAACGTATCGGAAAACGTGTAAGCCAAAGCTCCCACCAAACCGGCAGCAACAATAGAAATCGTTTGCCCCAAGGTAACTTCATCTTTCGAAGGGAGAAGTTTTTTGGCCAGGTGGGTAATGGTCCAGAACAAAAACAAAATCGTTCCGGCACTGGCTAACGCCGATAGTATATTCACCATTTTGGCAGCATTCTCCGGTCCTCCGAAAAGTTGGAAAAACCGGCCCACAATCATAAAAATGGGCGCACCCGGAGGGTGTCCTACCTCAAACTTAAAAGCAGTTGTGATAAACTCACCACAATCCCAAAAACTTACAGTTGGTTCGATTGTCATTAAATAAACTACTGCGGCAATTAAAAAACTTACCCAGCCGAACACGTTGTTAAACAGTTTGTATTGCTTCATTTTAAAATGTTTTCTGAAAGCGTAAATTTTGTGAAATATTTTAATAGCTGCGAAGATAACTGTTTTGATGTAAACAATAAACCCCAGATTTTATTTTAAGATTTATTAGACCTTTAACATTATCCCCGAAACTAGCCGCTCATAGTGGCTTTGGGTCATATAAGCGCAAGCAAACATAGCTAACTTTTTGATTTACCAGCTTCCCGCAGTGCTGCGTGACACAAGAAAACGTGTTGGCGAGGCTGCCGCAACTTTGCGGGAGTCCAAAAAACGTGTTGGCGGGCTTCCCGCAGAACTGAGGGAATAAAAAAAACCAATTGGCGGGCATGCCGCAGCTTTGCGGGAAACAAAAAAATGTGTTTACTGGTGTGTCGCAGTTTCGCGGCGGACAAAAAAACGGCTTCCCACCGCTTGCTCCCTTTTGCAAACAGAGCCTCAACCAACTGATTGAATAGATTGGGCAATATTAGGATCTCGGATCACTCGTAATCTCTTGAGGAGAGATTTAACTTTGAGAACAGAATTTAAACCTTACAGAATTTTCTGACACCGGAGGTGTCGGATGTTTATAGCAATGATACAATAGCTACAACATTCGACTCCGGCCAGAGTCGTACCATTAAATACATATGTTTTTCTATAAACATTTGAATCCGCAGGATTCAACTAAAGAAGACCTAAGCCCGGAAATGGTTTATCAATTCAAGATTACAACAACATTATCCCTGAAACCATTCGCCCCGTATCAACTCCTTCGCGTCGTGCAGAGTAATATTTGTCTTTTTCAAGAAAAGAACATTCAGCCAGTACCTGGATATTTTTATCGGGTACGCCGTTGTTCATCAGAAGTTGCCGGTTGGCTTCCCAAAGATTAAAATGGAATTTTTCTGAACCATTCTTTGAAAGAGTCAGTTCAGCGTTCGGAATCGAATTTCGTGCAGCGGCAACTACCTCATCTCCCACTTCATAAATTTCGGGGCTGATTGACGGGCCGATCGCCGCAAAGATATTTTCGGGATTGGAGGAATATTTCCGAAGCATTTTCTGAACCGCCACTTCCACAATCTTTCCAACGGTTCCGCGCCAGCCGGCATGCACAGCTGAAACCACCTTCTTTTCGGCATCGAATAGCAGAATCGGAACACAGTCGGCAGTTTGCACACACAGGCACAAACCGGGTTGATTGGTTAACAGCGCGTCGGTTTCTTCGATGGGATCATCGGGTTTTTCCGAAAGTTCAAGTACACAATTAGTATGTGTTTGTTTTGGGAAAACCAGGCTTTCATCCGGAAGATTCAGTGCTTCAGCCAGTTTTTGTTTGTTGCCCGGCTCATTACTAAATCGTACACTATCAACATCAAGCGTTTCTTTTACTGTGGTGAAAGCAAGCAGGTTGTCAAATTTTTCAAAAATCCGGTATGAAATCAGTGCGCGTCCCTTATCCATTTCGCAGTAAATCGTTTAATCCTTTTTTGTTGAGCAAAGTAACGGTTTTCTTTTCAATTTTAATGAGCCCGTCGCTTTGCATCTCTCCCAAAACCCTTGCCAGCGAAGGCCTGGTAACTCCAAACAAACCCGCCAGTTGCTGCTGGGTATTTTTTAATTCGAATGAATGAAACTGATCCCCGGCCTCATTCAACAGGAAATGCGCCACCTTCTCTTTTATGGTTTTAAAACTCAGAAAATGCAATTTTTGAGAAAGGAACTGTGCCCGGGTTGAAATGTTATTCAGGTAATTCCGGAGAAGAACACTGTTCATTTGTAGCAACTTCAGAAATTCGGAAACCGGAATGGCTAGCATTTTTGTCTTTTCATTTGCAGTAACCGTCACCGGAAATTTATTTTCTTTCCCGAATAAAAAGGCAGAAGCCAGTGGAAGAGGTGCTTCCACATCTTCAATTTTAACCGTTTTCCCCGAATAATCGATCATTTCTCCACGTACACTTCCGGAAAGAACAATCAGCAAATTTTTCACCTCATCTCCGGCATGCACCAAAATTTCATCTTTTTCAAGACTTTTTACCTGGAAGTGAATCTTAGATAAGATCGTCCGGCATTCATCTTCGGGAATTCCATTAAAAACCGGACAGCGACTTAAAAGTGAATAATTGATCATTTTGTAACAATTGGTACATTTTCAAAAACAGGCACACCCTATTTTTGTTGCGTAAACTTAAAGAAAAGAGAAAAAAGATGATACGCGAGATTATAAAAATTGACCAGGATTTATGTGACGGATGCGGCAACTGTGTGCCCAACTGCCACGAGGGAGCGCTACAAATTATTGAAGGAAAAGCACGCTTGGTAAGCGAATTAATGTGCGACGGACTTGGCGCCTGCATTGGACATTGTCCGCAGGGAGCAATCACCATTGAGGAGCGTGAAGCCGATGCCTACGACGAGGTAGCTACCATTTCGCAAATGGTGAAACAGGGGAAAGCGACAATGTTTGCACACCTGAAACATTTACAGGACCACAACGAAAGCGGTTACCTGAAACAGGCACTCGATTTTATAAAAGCCAACCGCGAAGCCATGCCTTTCGAAATCAGCGAAGTGCACGAACTGCTGCACGCAGCACCAAAAACCGAATCGGCAGGAAGTTGCTCAACCGGAAATTGTCCGGGTGCTGCACCCATGTCGTTCGATGCGGCCGGCATAAAAATGGCTGCTCCGGCTAACGAAGTTCCATCGGCTTTAACACAGTGGCCTGTGCAGATGCACCTGATTAATCCGGCAGCTTCGTATTTCCAGGGAGCCGACCTGTTGGTTGCCGCCGACTGTGCCGGTTTTTCATACGGAAACTTTCACAACGATTTTATAAAAGGCCGAAAAATGGTAATCGGCTGTCCGAAACTCGACCAGGGAACCGACAGTTACATTCAAAAACTGGTAACATTGATCGACACTGCAAAAGTAAATACCATCACCGTTGTAATAATGGAAGTGCCCTGCTGCGGAGGCCTGTCGCGAATGGTTGAAATGGCCACTCAAATGGCATTACGAAAAGTACCTGTAAAAGAAGTTATGATCGGAATTCAGGGAGACATTCTTTCGGAAGAATGGATTTAGGCACCCAATTAAATTGTGATAAAACCAGATGCATTAATAAAATCAATAATCAACAAAAAGTGTAATAATATGAGTATGTTTTGTTTTCAATGTCAGGAAGCCTCAAAAGGCACTGGCTGCACTATTGCAGGAGTTTGTGGAAAAACCAGCGACGTAGCCAACTTGCAGGACACGCTGCTGTTTGTTTTAAAAGGAATTAGCTGGTACAACGAAAAGCTGCGTGCCGTTGGCGCCAACCCGGCAAAGGTAGATAAACTTGTTTTCGACGGATTGTTTGCCACCATTACCAACGCCAACTTCGATAAAACCGTTTTTTCGAATCGTATTATCAAAGCCCTTCAATTGCGAAACGAATTGCATGTATTGTGCAAGGAAGCCGGTGTTGCTCTTCCCGAAACACTGCCTGCCATTGCAACCTGGACCGCAAATTCGACCGAAGAATTTGAAGCAAAAGCTGCTGAAGTAGGTGTTTTAAGTACCGAAAACGAAGATATCCGCTCGTTGCGCGAGTTGATTATTTACGGGGTGAAAGGACTGGCCGCGTATGCTGAACATGCTTACAATTTGGGCAGCAGGAAAGAAGAAATATTCGCCTTTATGCAACGCGCATTGGTGGCCACTACCGAAGATTTAAGTGTGGACGAGCTGGTTGCGTTAACACTCGAAACCGGAAAATTCGGAGTAGACGTGATGGCACTGCTCGATGCTGCCAACACCGGCGCTTACGGAAATCCGGAAGTAACAAAAGTGAATATCGGCGTTCGGAACAATCCGGCCATCCTGATTTCGGGACACGATATGAAAGATATGGAAGAATTGTTGAAACAGACCGAAGGTACCGGCGTTGATGTGTACACACACAGCGAAATGCTGCCGGCGCACTACTACCCTGCTTTCAAAAAATACGGGCACCTGGCCGGAAACTACGGAAACGCCTGGTGGAAACAAAACACCGAATTCGAAAGTTTTAACGGGCCGATTCTGTTTACTACCAACTGCATTGTTCCACCAAAAGCATCTGCAACGTACACCGACCGTATTTACACCACCGGTGCATCGGGACTGGAAGGAGCCATTCACATTCCTGACCGCAAAGACGGTAAAATGAAAGATTTCAGCCAGATTATTGAGCACGCCAAACGTTGTGCAGCGCCGCAGGAAATTGAAACAGGCGAGATTGTTGGCGGATTTGCACACGCCCAGGTATTTGCACTGGCTGATAAAATTGTAGACGCCGTAAAAACCGGAGCTATCAAAAAATTCTTTGTGATGGCCGGTTGCGACGGACGTATGAAAAGCCGCGATTATTACACCCAGTTTGCCGAGCAGTTGCCACAGGATACTGTAATCCTTACAGCAGGGTGTGCGAAATACCGTTACAACAAATTACCACTGGGAGACATTGGCGGAATTCCGCGCGTTATCGACGCCGGACAGTGTAACGACTCGTACTCGCTGGCAGTAATCGCACTTAAATTAAAAGAAGTTTTTGAATTGAACGATATCAACGATCTGCCCATTGCATACAACATTGCATGGTACGAACAAAAGGCAGTGATTGTGTTGCTGGCGCTACTTTTCCTTGGTGTAAAAAACATTCACCTGGGACCAACATTACCGGCTTTCCTTTCGCCAAACGTAGCCAATGTTTTGGTTGAAAACTTTGGAATTGGAGGTATTACCGAAGTAGAAAAAGATTTGGAAATTTTTATGGGAGCTACGGCGTAAAGCCGTGAAGGGGGACAGTTAATCCTCAATGATAGGATTGACATTTATTAGGGCATCTACCGTTTGGTGGGTGCCTTTTTCTATTCATTATAAAAAATACATTTTTCTATCAAAAAGTTGACATATAAAGAACCGACCATCTTAAAGACTTTCATTAAACATTTATTTGGCTTACTTTTAACTGGAAAACATTAGCTCAAACAGTATGAAATACTTTATTTTCTCAGTTCTTTTATTTGGAACCTTGTATATAAATGCACAGGAAAACATTGAAGTAAAAATGTCGGAACTGGCGATAGATTCTTTAATGCAGCCTGCATTTGTAGTTGAAATTCCACAAGCCGACGATAAAACTGCAATTAAAATGTGGGAAGATCAGCTGGTTCCAAAAAACCTGCTTAGTACCTTTAAAAAACTTCCATCGATGGAAAAAGAGGATAAGGGCAAATGGCAAATTAATGGAATTGTCATCGACGAAATATGTCCGGATACATTAACTGTTTTTACTCGAATCACTTCCTTAAAAGACAGGATATCTTTTGCTGCTTTATTTAAAACTCCGGCCGGATTCATTGGCAGCAACGAAAACAACCAGATGGAACAAAGGACAAGTGCCTATCTGAGAAGTTATGCTGTTCAAGTATACAAAGAGGCTGTTCAGAAGGAATTGGATGACCTGGAGAAGGAACTCAAAAAAATGGAAAACAATTACTCCGGCTACGATAAAGATAACCGCAAGCTGGAGAGGAAATCGACAGAAGGTGAATCTGCACTGAAAACAATGAATGCATCGGTAGAAACCTCAACGAGTGTTCTTACTGAAGAGCAAATGAAAGAAAAACAGAAAGAAATTAAAAAGGAAGAAAAAGCGCTGAAAAAGTATACGAATCAGATGGATAGAAATTCCGATAAACAAAAGAAACTTTCAAAAGAGATTAAGAATCAGGAAGAAGAAATAAAGGCTACGAAAGAAAAACTTCGAAACATTAAATAAGAAATCAGAAAAATAAACCACTATGCATTGGAAACACATAGGTTTTAAATATCGAATGAAATTCAATGTATTTGAAGTCAATGAATGATGAATATCGATTAACGATTTTTGATTAACGATTGTAAAATAAAGTACGAGGTAATTCGTATTTAAAAAACTTCTGCAATCATAATTCGTTAATCATCATTCTATATTCAATGTTTTTAGAAACAAAAAAAGGACATTCGTCGGTTGACGAATATCCTTCTCTATAGTATTGAGCTTTTTTCTTAAGCTTTACCAGCTGAACCCAAAACACTTTCGTTTTTGTGTTTGTACAATTCTTTTAAAGAATCGCGAGCTGGTCCCAGGTATTTACGTGGGTCGAATTCTGCTGGTTTTTCAACAAATACTTTACGGATAGCAGCAGTCATTGCCAAACGACCGTCAGAGTCGATGTTGATTTTACAAACAGCTGATTTAGCAGCTTTTCTTAATTGTTCTTCAGGAATACCAACAGCAGCTTTTAATGCACCACCGTTTGCATTGATGATTTCAACCTGATCTTCAGGAACAGAAGAAGAACCATGAAGAACGATAGGGAAACCAGGAATACGTTTTTCAATTTCTTCCAAAACGTCGAATCTTAATGGAGGAGGAACCAATTTACCTTCTTCGTTTAAAGTACATTGTTCCGGAGTAAATTTAAATGCTCCGTGAGAAGTACCGATAGAAATTGCAAGTGAATCAACACCTGTGCGTTTTACGAAATCTTCTACTTCTTCTGGTTTTGTGTAAGTTGACTCTTCAGCAACTACATCGTCTTCAACACCGGCCAATACACCTAATTCACCTTCAACAGTTACACCGTTAGCGTGAGCGTATTCAACAACTTTTTTGGTTAAAGCAACGTTTTCTTCGTATGAGTGATGAGAACCATCGATCATTACTGAAGAGAAACCGCTGTCAACACAGTCTTTACATAATTCAAAAGTATCACCATGATCGAGGTGAAGAACGATTGGAATTTCGTATCCCAGTTCTTTCACATATTCAACCGCACCTTTAGCCATGTTACGCAACAAAGTAGCGTTGGCATATTTACGTGCACCTGATGAAACCTGAAGAATTACAGGAGATTTTGTTTCAACACAAGCCTGAAGAATAGCCTGCATTTGTTCCATGTTGTTGAAGTTATAAGCCGGAATAGCGTAACCGCCTTCAACGGCTTTGGCAAACATTTCTTTACTGTTTACCAATCCTAAGTCTTTGTAACTTACTGCCATTTTATTTTTTGAATTAATCAGTGATTTTTAATTTTTTTTCGAGGCGTGAATTTAAATAAATTTCAGAAAATGAAGTGGTTTACACTTTTTCCCATAGACGAAATTTAACGTTAAATAACGATAACTCTTAGAATCAGATGCATTCGGTTTTATTTTGCACTTATAATTATTCATCCTGATGAAAATCAAGAATTCACAACAATTATTTTTTTCATAAAAACCGCGGCACTAAATACTTAACAAAAAAGAAAATAACACACATTTTAGTCCTTTTTTTAATTTTCCTTAACATGCAAAAATTGTTTTGCCTGAACCGATACCGTAATTTTGTGTTTTAATACTGTTCAAAAAAAATAATAGTAAAATAGATTAGTTATGGGAAAAATAGCCGAAAACGTAAAACCGGGCGTTGTAACAGGCGCCGACGTACAATTTATTTTCGAAGAGGCCAAAGCCAATAAATTTGCACTTCCTGCTGTAAATGTAGTTGGTTCATCTTCGGTAAATGCAATTATGGAAGTTGCCAAACTGGTGAATGCACCGGTTATGATACAATTCTCGAACGGAGGTGCTGTATTTAATGCCGGAAAAGGATTAAAAATGGAAGGCCAGCAAGCTGCAGTTTTGGGTGCAGTTGCCGGAGCAAAACATATTCATACATTAGCCGAAGCTTACGGTGTTCGTGTAATTCTTCATACCGACCACGCAGCCAAAAAACTGCTGCCCTGGATTGACGGATTACTTGATGCCAGCGAAAAACATTTTGCCGAAACCGGGAAACCTTTGTTTAGCTCACACATGCTCGACCTGAGCGAAGAGCCACTTGAAGAAAACATCGAAATCAGCAAAAAATATCTGGAGCGCATGTCGAAAATGGGAATGACTCTGGAAATTGAATTGGGTATTACCGGAGGTGAAGAAGACGGCGTTGACAACACCGACGTTGATTCATCGAAACTGTACACTCAACCTGAAGAAGTGTGTTATGCTTATGAAGAATTGAGCAAGGTATCGCCCAACTTCACTATTGCGGCATCGTTTGGTAATGTGCACGGAGTGTACAAACCGGGTAATGTTAAACTAACTCCTAAAATTCTGGACAACTCACAAAAATACATCCAGGAGAAACTGGGAACTAAAGAAAAGCCTGTGAACTTTGTTTTCCACGGAGGTTCTGGTTCTTCGCACGATGAAATTCGCGAAGCCATTTCATACGGAGTAGTAAAAATGAATATCGATACCGATACTCAATGGGCTTACTGGGATGGCGTTCGTGCATTCGAAGCAGCTAACCACGATTATTTACAGGGACAAATCGGAAACCCTGAAGGTGAAGATAAACCCAATAAGAAATTTTATGACCCAAGGGTTTGGATACGCAAAGGAGAAGAATCGATGATTGCACGTTTGAAAGTTGCCTTCGAGGATCTGAATGCAATTGATGTTCAATAAAATAAACGAAGAACAACATAATGAAAACCGTTCCTTTTTTTGGGGACGGTTTTTTTTATACTATTCCACAAACCTTCCGTAATGATCGTAGCGACTGAAAATCTGCTTCACATAGGTTATTGGTTCAATACCACGAACATAACCATATTGTATAATAGGTTTATTATAGTTTTCAGGATAACTGAGTTTTAAAATTGCTTCTTCCACCTCATTGTCCCAGCGGTAACTGTCCAGTCCTTCTTCTTCAGCCAGGGCACGGGCATCAACCACATGACTGTAACCGCAATTATAGGCAGCCATCGTAAACTTAATACGTTGTATCGAATCAGGAATATCGATAAACCTGTCCCAGAGAATCTTAAGAACCTGTGTTCCTCCATCAAGACTTTGTTCCGGATCGGTTCTGTCTGAAACATCAAACTTTTCGGCAGTTACAGGCATCATTTGCATCAGTCCTATTGCTCCTGCCCATGATTCCGACTCAGGATTAAACCTCGACTCCTGATAAACCAACGCAGCCATTAAACGCCAATCCCATCCCAAAGAGTCCGCATGTTCCTTTATCAGATCGTCGTATTCGCTGATACTATTGTTATTAAGGCTATAAAACTCACTGTTTTCCCGTCGTCGAAAGTCGCGTTCGTTTTTAAAATATTTGTTATAAATAACATAATACTCTGCCCCTTTTTTCATTTCACGAATCCATCTGTTTAACTCCTTTAATAACGATTTCGATTCTGGTCTGACAGCCCAGGCCATTCGTTGCGAAAAACTAACCGGAACCCGAATGTCGAGTATGGGATAATAGGATGCATTTATACTCGCAATATTATTATCGGCAAAAGTATATTTGATCTCTCCGTTAACAACCTTTGTAATAATCTTATCAGTAGAAAGATCTCCCGACAAGGTGTCGATATTAATTTTTCCTCCCATTTCATCCATCAGGTTTTCCAAGCGGCTCATGTACGATGAATTCTCACGCACCGAAACGGTTTCTCCAATCAACTCTATGGCGTCGTGTATAAGAGAACCTTGCACTTCACTCCATTTCATTTCGCGCCAATTATCCGGCTTTTTCTGCACCAATACCTGGTGAGTTAAATACAGGTAATCGGAAAACTGCACAATTTCCTTTCGTTTATTGGTAATTGTTAATCCGTAAGCAATTAAATCAACCTTGCCGGTATTTAGCATTTGGTACATCGTATCGATGTTATTTGAAACTTCAATCTTTAAGTCAACATCAATGTCCCTGGCGAAACGCTTTAGCAGATCGTATTCATAACCCATTGGTTGTCCACGGTACAAAAAATAACTGGTACTGCTATAGGTTGTTACCACTCGTAATACTCCTTTTTCTTTAATTTCCTTCAAATCGCGCTCAACCAAATCAGAAGAATTTTTGTCGGAAGACTTCTTCCGATGGCGTTTTGTAGAAGTATTTGATTGGCAGGAAATAACAATAAGAAATAAAATAAGCAGTATAAAATTAAAGTTCAGTTTTTGCATAAACAACCTGTTAAATGTTCATCCAATATAGGCTTCAATATTATGATCTCTTTAAAAATAACAACCTGCCGGAGGTTTCGTTCATTTCCGGCCCAAATGAGAGGGAAGCCTAATTTAATAATCCTTGTTTCATCTGCTCTGTTTCCCTGTAGTTTGTCAATATTCGAAGGTTTAAAATACAAATTTTAGAATAAAAATATACAACAGCTACTATACCTTTTTATAACTCCAGTTGCTAAATAGCCGAATATTAAAAATTGCACCCCTTTTTTTATTGCAGAATTTTAAAATAAATGTGTAATAAAATTGGCTATCTTTAACGCCCTTACAACTTTTTATGCTTATGGACAGAAAAGTAAAACCTTTGTTTATTTTTCTATTGATTAATTTGATTGTCCCGGATTTAATACTGGCGCAGGATTATCATGCAATCGACTCTTTAAAAAGATGCAATATTGAAGAAACTGATCAGAAAAAGATCGTTGACAACCTAAACCTTATTGCAAATCAATTTTCGCACAACATTCCTGACAGTGCTCTGTCTTACTTCGACAAAGCAGCAAAGCTTGCCCGGGAAATATCGTATAAGAAAGGAGAATCTGGTGCTTTATTTATGAAAAGTTATTACTATGATGTTATTGGAAATACACAACAGGCAATAACAAACATGGAACAAGCAGCTAAGCTACTTGCCGAAATCGGAGACTCAGCACATTTATCGGGTTGCTATAACAATTTAGGCGCTTTTTATTCTTATGGAAACGACCAAAAAACGAGCCTCGAATATTTTATAAAAGCCATTCACATTGGAGAAGCAATACAAGATTCATTCACATTGGGAGAAGCATATAGCAATGTTGCCGGGTTTTACTCTGACCTAAAAGAATATAGCTCGGCACTTAAATATTATAAAAAAGGACTTGAAGTAGATTTACATTATAATACTAGCGAAAAAGTTGCCATATCTCATACCGACATGGGATATATTAACATAAAACTTCACCGTTACGAAGACGCTTTGCAGCATCTGCAAAAGGCCCGTGAACTATCATCTCAAATTGATAATCCTTATTTTCAAATCATTCTCTTTCATCGTTTTGCCATTTATTACAACGAAACCGAAAACCTAAATCTGGCCAACCAATTCATTCAGAAAGCACTCGATATTTGCGAAAAATACGATTACCCAATATTAAAAGCCGACGTCCTTTCACTACGAGGAGAAGTCCTGATAAAAGAAAAAAAGTACAAAACCAGTCTTCTGGTTCTTGATAGCGCCATTACAATGTACTCTAATTTGGGATCGACCTTTTATTTATATGAATTATATAAAAATAAAGCCAGAGCATATTCCGGAATTGGTTTAGATAACGATGCATATCAATTTCTTCTTAAAGCAAATGAACTGGACGAGTCGCCTCTTAGAAACACATTATCAGAAACACTGAGTAATTTCGAAAAAGAAGAAGCCTTAAAGGAAGAAAGAGACAGGCAAAAACTGGAAAAAGAACTTCAGGTTCAGAAAAATGAAAACGCGTTGATTAAAATAAAATCGCGTTTGTATTTTACCATTTACCTATCTGTTCTATTAGGATCTATTCTCATTGTAGCTCTTTATTTTTACTTGTTGAAAAGAAATCACAACAAACTGCTCGAATCGAACTACGAATTAATCAACCATCAAAAAGAATTAATTGAAACCAGTTATTCTGATCTGAAAAACAACGAAATCCGTTTGGCAGAACTCAATGCCACTAAAGATAAATTCTTCTCCATCATCTCTCACGACTTGAAAAATCCTTTTAATACTATGATTGGTATTTCAGAGCTTTTAATCCAAAATCCTGAAATAAAAAACACCGAAGATTACGAAGAATTGATGTTAGGAATGTTCGAAACAGCTAAATCCGGACACGATCTTTTGGAAAACTTACTGGAGTGGTCGCGTTCGCAAATGGGGTCCTTAAAACTCGAACCACAAACCTTTTCCATCGACGATATTATTGACTCCACCGTTAAGTTCTTTAGCGAAACGACAAAAGCAAAAGAAATTAAAATATACACACCTCCCAAAACAACAGATAAGGTTTATGCCGACTATAACATGCTGAACTTTATTATTCGGAATATAGTGAACAACGCCATCAAATTTTCCCATCCGGGAAGCCAGATAGAAATTTCAACATCGACAAAAGACAACAAACTGATAACCTGCGTAAAAGATTACGGTATTGGAATGAGCCAGGAAAATCTCGATAAATTGTTTAAAATTGAACACAGCATACAGCGAAACGGAACAAACAATGAAAAAGGAACCGGGCTGGGACTAATTCTTTGTAAAGAATTTGTAGAAAAAAACGAGGGTACAATATCGGTTCAAAGTACAAAAGGCAAAGGCAGTCTTTTCTGTATCAGCCTTCCAACGGGTTAAATAACTATGATAATATGAATTTTGAAGGAAAAGAATTTACAGCTTACAGCATTCCTACTACAAACACTTTTGTTTTAATAATAGGAGCAGAGAACGGATTTATTGGATGTGGCTATATTAACATAGAAGTTGCCAATCGTGTTGGCGATGTATGTGCCATAGTTACAGGAGTTAAAACCCCCGACGACATGCTCGATGCAAAAGTTGTTGCAGTTAGCGAAGCCGCCGCTAAACTTGGAGTGAAGGAAGGAATGCCGGGAAAAGAAGCACTGTTGATTATGTCATAATTCTAAAAATAATGTCGCAAAAATTAAGGGTAGCTACCAGCCAGTTCGATATTGAAACCAGCATCAGTAAGAATCTGGAGGCAATGAAAGAACACATTGTTCTTGCTTCTGAAAAAGAGGCACATATTGTTCATTTTCCTGAATGCTGCTTAAGTGGTTACGGTGGATTCGATTTTGTTGAAATTCTCCCCGAAACTGAAGCTCAGATAAAAAAAGGTATTTCTGAAATTCAGCAACTTGCTAAACAGCTACAACTCTGGACAATTTTTGGGACCCATTATTTTGAAGGTAACCAGGAGAAACCTTATAACTGCCTTTTTGTGATTAATCAGAATGGCGAAATCGAAACCAGGTACGATAAACGTTTACTTTCAGAATATGATTTAGACTGGTATTCAGCAGGAAACATTCCCGGAACATTTGAAATAAAAGGGATAAAATGTGGTTTACTTATTTGCCACGAGTGGCGTTACCCCGAACTATACCGGCAATGTTATCATCTGGGTGTTCAACTTCTTTTCCAATCGTGGTACGATGGAAATTATACAGAGGATGACTATAAAACTGAAGGCAAAAACCTGGGCGAAGTCATCACCGGATTTGTTAGGGGAAATGCCGCAAACAACTACCTCTGGATAAGTGCTTCGAATACCAGCAAGAAAGAACAGGGATTTCCGGCTTTTGTCTGCCGTCCCGATGGTTCTGTAAATGGCAAATTAACACGAAACAAAAGTGGTCTGTTATTAACCGAGATAGATGCTCATTCGGGGTTTATGGATCTGTCGAAACATTTACGCGATAAAGTAAGCAGAATGAAATATTAATCATGTTATTGAATTAGGTACAAAAACAAAAATCTTACTCTTCAATAAAAACAAGTCATCATGAAAAAGCTGATATTATTTGCATTTACACTAACACTTCTTTTAGAGCTTGATGCCCAAAATCGATCGGTTATAACACTCGAAACCGACTGGAAATTCATAAATGAAGAGGTACAGGGAGCTGAAAAACCGGAGTTAAAAACAGATACATGGGAAACCGTTGTTGTTCCGCACGACTGGGCCATTAAAGGACCTTTCGACAAGGAAATTGACGCACAAAAAGTACGGGTTGAACAGGATATGGAAAAGGAAGCGCGGATGAGAACCGGCCGCACAGGTGCTCTGCCATACATTGGTGTGGGTTGGTACCGAAAATCCTTCGAATTACCTTCATTCAAAAAAGGCAAAAAGGCCCTCCTGGTTTTCGACGGCGCCATGAGCGATGCCCACGTTTTTATTAACGGGCAGGAAGTTGGACAAAACCCTTACGGTTACAGCTATTTTTATTTCGACATTTCCGATTATTTAAAACCTGGTGAAGAAAATCTGCTGGCTGTACGTCTCGAAAACCTACCTTCCTCGTCGCGCTGGTACCCGGGAGCGGGTATTTATCGGAAGGTTCAGATTATTGTGAAAGACGATGTGAATTTTAAACAGTGGGGAACTTTTATTACCACTCCATACGTAGCCAGCGATGTGGCGCAGGTAAATATCAAAACCGAGGTAAACGGAACGGGACTAAAACTGATTTCCGAAATAATGGATGAAAACGGAAAACTAGTAGCTTCCAATACCACTGACGAAATATTCGGCAACAAAATGGAGCAGAATTTATCCGTTCCAAATCCAAAACTTTGGGATGTGGAAACTCCCCGATTGTATACTGCACGCATGAAATTATACCGCCATAACGAATTAAAAGACGAACAAAGCATACGTTTTGGAATACGCAGTGTGGTTTATGAACGCGGAAAAGGGCTGGTATTAAACGGGAAAGTTACCAAATTCAAAGGAGTTTGTCTGCATCACGATCAGGGACCACTGGGCGCCGCCGTGAATATAGCCGCTTTAAAACGCCAGCTTACCATTTTAAAAGATATGGGCTGCAACGCCATCCGCTCGTCACACAACATGCCGTCGATGGAGCAATTGGAACTTTGCGACGAAATGGGATTTCTTTTCCTTGCCGAAAGCTTCGATGAGTGGGCCAAACCCAAGGTGAAAAACGGTTACAACCGCTGGTTTAACGACTGGGCCGAAAAAGACGTAGTGAGTTTGGTGCGTGCCACCCGCAATCATCCTTGTATTGTAATGTGGAGCTCGGGTAACGAAGTGCCGGATCAATGGGGTAACGAAGGTGTAAAACTGGCCAAATGGCTGCAGGATATCTTCCATCGCGAAGATCCTACCCGCCCGGTAACCGTTGGAATGGACCAGGTGGCCAACACCCTGAAAAACGGCTTTGGCGCTATAATGGATATCCCAGGATTAAACTACCGCTTACCTTTATATGGAGAGGCTTACGAAAGATTTCCCCAGGGTTTTATCTTAGGATCGGAAACCGCATCAACGGTTAGTTCCCGCGGCATTTATAAATTCCCGGTGGAAGAATACAAACAAAAAACCTATGACGACTTTCAGAGTTCTTCCTATGATTTGGAAGCCTGCAACTGGTCGAATATTCCCGATGAAGACTGGGTTTGGCAAGACGATTACGACTGGGTCATCGGAGAATTCGTCTGGACCGGTTTCGATTACCTGGGTGAACCAACTCCGTACAACGAAGCATGGCCTTCACGCAGTTCCTATTTTGGAATTTGCGACTTGGCAGGTTTGCCGAAAGACCGTTTTTACCTGTACCGCAGCCGCTGGAATACAGAAGATGAAACCTTACATATTCTTCCTCACTGGAACTGGGAAGGCCGCGAAGGCGAAACCACCCCGGTGTTTGTTTACACCAACTACAACAGCGCCGAATTATTTGTCAACGGCAAAAGCCAGGGTATTCAGAAAAAAAGCAAAGAATCGAATCTTACCAGAAACCGACTAATGTGGATGGATGTAAAATACGAACCGGGAACTTTAAAAGTAGTTGCTTTCGACGATAACGGCAATCCGGTTGCTGAACAGGAGTTACACACTGCAGGGAAACCTCATCACCTGAAACTGCAAGCTGACCGAGATGTTATTTCCGCCGATGGAAAAGACTTGAGTTATATTACTGTTTCGGTGGTTGATAAGGATGGAAACCTGTGTCCAAATGCTGAAAACCATTTAAATTTCACAGTGTCAGGAGCAGGCAAATTCAAAGCTGTTTGTAATGGCGATGCCACTTCGCTGGAGCTGTTCCATCTGCCAACTATGAAAACATTTAGCGGAAAGCTGGTGGTTACCGTTCAGTCGCAGGAAGAAGCAGGAGAAATAACTTTGGAAGTGAAAGGAAAGGGACTGAAAACAGGAAAAATGGAACTTCGCTCTGAATAGAAAAGTGGAATTTTCAATTCCGGAGTAAGTAAAATTCTTTTGATAATCGTCATTTAGTTATTAAAGATCAAAACTATGAATAAATCAATTTCCATTTTTATCCTGTTAACCTTCATCCTGTTTGCGTGTCAAACCAAACCAGCCAAGCAAGAGGTAAAAAACGAAAAACCCAACATTATTTTTATCCTTGCCGACGACCTTGGCTTTGGAGATGTTAGTTACCAGGGACAAAGCAAATTTCAGACTCCCAACATCGATAAACTTGCGGCCGAAGGAATGACCTTTAGTCAACACTATGCAGGTTCTACGGTTTGTTCGCCATCGCGTTCGGTATTGTTAACCGGTCAGCACACCGGTCACACTCCAATACGCGGAAACAAACGAGATGAGTGTGGAAACTGGCCACTTCCGGCCGAATCAGTAACTATTGCTGAAATTTTGCAGCAAAACGGGTATGCAACAGGAGCCTTTGGAAAATGGGGACTGGGTTGCACGGGTTCAACCGGAGATCCTAACAACCAGGGATTCGACGAGTTTTACGGATACAACGATCAAACGCTGGCACATAATTACTACCCATATTTTCTTAACCACAACCAGGATACGGTTTGGCTGGAAGGCAATGAAGGAAGCGGACAAGGAACATATGCGCCTATTCCAATCCATCAGCAAGCCCTTAAATTTATGGAAGACAACAAAGATAAACCGTTCTTTATGTATTATCCATCGGTAATTCCACACGCCGAACTTTTTGCGCCTGAAGAATACATAGCCAAATACCGCGGCAAGTTTCTTCCTGAAAAAGAATACAAAGGTTCAGACTTTGGAGATCCGCGTTATAAAAAAGGAGGCTATGGCTCGCAACCTGAAACGCATGCTGCTTTTGCTGCCATGATTAACCTGCTTGACGACCAGGTGGGTGAAATTGTAGCTAAATTAAAAGAGCTTGGAATCGATGATAACACCATTATCATATTTTCATCCGATAACGGGCCACATGTTGAGGGTGGTGCCGATCCTGATTATTTTAACAGCAACGGCCCTTACACCGGTTACAAACGAGATTTATACGAAGGAGGAATTCGCATGCCGATGATTGCCTGGTGGCCGGGAAAAGTCGCTGCCGGTTCAAAAACCGATCACATTTCGGCATTCTGGGATTTTCTGCCAACAGTTACCGAAATTATTGGCACCGATAAGCCGGAGAACATTGATGGAATTTCATATCTTCCTTCTTTGCTTGGAAAGGGAGAACAAGCAGAACACGATTATATGTACTGGGAATTTCACGAAAAAAACGGTCGTCAGGCACTTCGTCAGGGCGACTGGAAATTGGTTCGATATGATGTTTTCAGTCCGGAAAAAATTACCACTGAGCTTTATAATCTGGCAGATGATCCAAGCGAGAAAAACAATGTGGCCGAACAAAATCCAGAAATTACTACTAAACTTTTAGAACTTCTGGAATCGGCCCGAACGACCAACGAAGTATTTTCATTCGAAAAATAAACCTAACCTATGAAACCAACTAAACCTGTTTTTTTTGTATTGATCATTCTTTTTTCCTTGTTGGCATGCACAAATACAAAGCAAAACTAGAAAGAAACAACTGAGACTAAAAAACCAAATATTGTTTATATACTGGCTGACGATCTGGGATACGGCGATCTGAGTTGTTACGGGCAAACTCATTTTTCAACTCCAAACATTGATAAACTGGCTGCTTCCGGAATGCGTTTTACACAGCATTATTCCGGATCTACCGTCTGCGCTCCGTCGCGTTCGGCTTTGATGACAGGGCAACACACCGGTCACACTTTTATTCGCGGAAATAAAGAAATCCAGCCGGAAGGCCAGTATCCATTAGAAGCCAAAGCGGTTACCATTGCTGAAATCTTAAAGGAAGCCGGTTACAAAACCGGAGCCTTCGGAAAATGGGGACTGGGATATCCCGGATCGGAAGGCGATCCCAATAACCAGGGTTTTGATGAGTTTTTCGGATACAACTGCCAGCGAATGGGGCATAATTACTATCCGTACCATTTATGGCACAACCAGGAAAAAGTAATGTTGGCCGGAAACGAAGGAAGAAAAACAGAAGAATACGGCCCGGAAGTCATTCATAAACAAGCATTAAAATTTTTGGAAGACAATAAAGACCAGCCTTTTTTTATGTACTATCCATCTATTATTCCTCATGCTGAATTATTCGCTCCGGAAGAAAACTTAGCCAAATACCGGGGCAAATTCGATCCTGAACACGAATTCAAAGGTGTAGACGACGGAGAGAATTACAAACAGGGAGGTTATGGTTCGCAGCCTGAATCGCACGCTGCCTTTGCAGCCATGGTTGATTACCTCGATATGCAGGTGGGCGAAATCGTTGCCAAACTGAAAGAACTGGGAATCCACGAAAATACGCTCATCATTTTCACTTCAGATAACGGTCCTCATCAGGAAGGTGGGGCAGATCCGGATTATTTTGATTCGAATGGCCCGCTAAAAGGCTACAAGCGAGATCTATACGAAGGAGGAATACGAGCGCCCATGATTGCCGTTTGGGAAGGTAAAATTATTGCCGGCAGCGAGTCAGATCATATTTCGGCATTCTGGGATGTATTTCCAACTTTAGCTGAAATTTCAGGAACAACTGCACCGGAAAAGATAGATGGTATTTCTTTCCTGCCAACGCTACTTGGAGAAAAACAACCTGAACACGAATATTTGTACTGGGAGTTTTTCGAACGCGGAGGGCGAACTGCCATACGAAAAGGCGACTGGAAACTGGTGCGCTACAATGTGTTAAAACCAGAAGAAACAACCACTGAACTTTACAATCTTTCGGAAGACATTGGAGAAGAAAACAATGTGGCGGATGAACACCCTGAAATTGTGCAGGAAATGCTTCAATTAATGGAAACAGCTCACACGGATTCTGAAGTTTTTAAATTTTAAACAATAAGTAAATTCTAAAAAACCACAACAATTTTCACCGGGGACTAGTACAGTTTCAGTTTTGCTTCGTTTTGCTTAAAAAAAGGATTTCTTTTTAATACATTTAAAAATCTAAACAGTAAGCAATTAAACGTATCACTATGAAATTTATCTTTTCCCTGATTTTAATTTTTACCTTTCATATCTCACTGTTTGCCCAAAACGACTGGGAAAATGAACAGGTTATCGGCATCAACAAAGAACCGGTTCATGCCACATTTTTCCCGCAGAGTTCTGTCGATGAGGCTTTTACCGACGGAATGAATTCGGAGTGGGTAGAAATGTTGAACGGAACCTGGAAATTTAACTGGGTAGCCAATGTTGATGAACGTCCTCTGGATTTTTACAAAACCGATTTCGATGCATCCAATTGGGATAATATTCCGGTGCCGGCCAACTGGCAGATGCAGGGATATGGAACACCTATTTACACGAACATTAAATTTCCGTTTGATAAAAATCCACCTAAAATTGGTGGGATCAACGGCAATCCGGTTGGATCTTATATCCGGACTTTTACGATTCCTGAAGATTGGGACGAACGGGAAATATTTATTCATTTCGACGGTGTTTCATCGGCTTTTTATATTTGGCTAAACGGCGAAAAAATTGGCTACAGCCAGGGAAGTCGCACGCCGGCAGAATTCAATCTTACAAAATACTTGAAGACAGGAGAGAACAAACTGGCGGTCCAGGTATTTCGCTGGTGCGACGGCAGCTACCTTGAAGATCAGGACGGATGGCGCCTGAGCGGGATTTTCCGCGATGTGTATTTGTATGCAACGCCCAAAACCCAAATTCAGGATTTTTTTGTTACTACCGATTTGGACGAAGACTACAACGATGCTATAATTTCAGCAAAAATCGACCTGAAAAATTACGATAAACAAACTATTAAAAATGCTTCCGTTGAATTCACTTTAATGGAACTAGACGGAAATAAAGTAAAGGTCGATGGCACTCTCAAACAAATTATATCAGCCTTAAAATCGGGCGAAAACAAGGAAATTATCCTTCAGGGGAAAGTTTCAGATCCTTTAAAATGGACCCACGAAACTCCCAATCTTTACAAGGTGGTTATTACACTAAAAGACAGCAAAGGCAGTATTTCTGAAGTTGTTGCCTGCAACACCGGTTTCCGAGAAATTGAGATTAAAAACCGCGAGTTGCTGCTCAATGGCAAGCCGGTGATGTTTAAAGGGGTGAATAAAGTGGAACATCATCCTCTTTACGGAAAACATACCACTCATGAGTTTCTGGAAAAAGAAGTGCTACTCATGAAGCAATACAACATCAATTCCATCCGCACTGCTCACTATCCACACGATCCGTATTTGTATGATTTGTGCGATAAATACGGGATTCTGCTACTCGACGAAGCCAATGTTGAATCGCACGGAATGGGTTACGGAAAAGAATCACTTGCCAAAGATCCGGCTTGGGAAAAGGCACATGTTCAACGCTGCCGATCCATGATTCAACGCGATAAAAACCATCCCAGCGTGATTTTGTGGTCGCATGGAAACGAAGCTGGAAACGGCGTGAACATGGTGGCAATGAACAATGAAGCGCACCGACTCGATCCAACTAGGCCAACTCACTATCATTTCGCCGATCTGCCCATTTCTTCGGATGTGATAGGTGGCTGGAAAAGAGGGAATTCACCCATCTGGCAAGGCCGCTACCTCGAAGTTTTCGATTTGTACAAATACGAATATGCCGACGATCCACGCCCGTTTATTCTGAACGAATATGCCCATGCCATGGGAAATGCCATGGGAAATCTTCAGGAATACATGAATGCTTTTGAAGAGGTGGATGGTGTGATTGGCGGGCATATCTGGGACTGGGTTGACCAGGGGATTCTGCAAAAAACTGAAACCGGCGAAGAGTGGTATGCTTATGGCGGTGATTTTGGCGACAAGCCCAACGACAGGAATTTTTGTTTGAATGGTATTGTAATGTCTGATCTTTCTGTTACGGCAAAAACAATAGAGGTGAAGCGTGTATACCAAAATATCGGTTTTAAACTGAATGACAAGAATGGCTCATTCACCATTACCAATAAGAACCAACACATTGCACTGGATGGCGTTACCTTTTTCTGGACGGTTACGGAAAACGGAAAAACCGTGAAAGAAGGCAACTTCAGGCTGAATGTTGCTGCCGGGTTGAGCGAAAATGTAAAACTTCCGCTTTCTGATTTTTCTTTCGAAAAAGACAAAGAATACCTGCTGAATATTTCTGCCAGACTGAACGAAAATTGCAATTGGGCAAAGGCCGGTTTCGAAATTGCTTTCGATCAGTTTATGCTGAAAGAATGGAATTTCGATCCTGAACAATTGGTTTCGAACCAGGAAATGATTACCACCGAAAATGAGGCTTTTGTTGAAATTTTAGGAGATGGTTTTTCATTTGAATTCAATAAGAACAGTGGTTTGATTTCAGAATATAAAACTGCAGGAAAAAGCCTGATTAAGAACGGACCGCTTTTAAGTGTGTGGCGAGCTCCAACCGACAACGACGGTTCTTACTTTCCAAACATAAACAACGGACGACAGTGCAAACTGTGGTTAGATGCCGGTTTCAAAGACATGACGCAGAAACTCATGGATTTTAAAATGCTGTCTACAGGTGCAGGTAATACAAGCTTTGTTGTTTCGTATCAAATGCGGAATCCTGAAAATACATCCGGCTTCGATTACCGGGTGAACTATTCGGTTTTTGCCGACGGGCACTTCATAATGAAAACAAGCGTTATACCGATAGGAGAGTTGCCCAATTTGCCTCGTCTAGGCTTTCAATTCATTTTCGATGAAACATTTAATCAATTCGAATGGTATGGCCGCGGGCCGCAGGAAAGTTACTGTGACCGAAAAGTGGGTGCCTTAATCGGTCATTATGCCGGCACTGTTGACGAGCAATTTACCAACTACGTGGTTCCGCAGGAAAATGGCAATAAGACTGATGTACGCTGGGCTGCACTCACTAATAACGGAGGAATTGGTTTGAAGGTTTCGGGCAATGTGCCTCTTGAGACTTCGGTACATCATTACAGTACGGGGGCCTTATCGAATGCCGTTCATACTTATGAATTGGTTAGGGAAAACAAAACCTTCTGGCATATCGATTACCGGCAAGGAGGTTTAGGAGGCAACAGTTGTGGGCCGCTTCCTCTTGAAAAATATTTGCTAAAAGCTGAACCGGTTAACTTTACGCTTCAATTTGATCCGGTAAAATAAAATTACCTGCATTCTTTTTAAAAAGCACAATACAAATTTTACGGTATTGTGCTTTTTTTGATTAGAAGATAAAACCTATACGAGCCTCACCGCCTCTGGTTAGTAGCCTGAAATAATGAATTATATCATGTTTTACACAATGCTATCCTCTTTAATATTAATTTTTCAAAATGATTTATTTACTTAGGTTTTTATAACAAATATTCAAACTATATTCATCTTAAAATCCAACTTAAGTTTATTATGAAATACTTTTTGCTATTTATTTTCATTACATTCATTTGTATCGCTCCCCCATCCTATAGTCAAAAACAAAAAAAATATGCACTCAATTGGCTAAGTGAACAGGAAGTTGTAGAAGATTTTGGAAAAATCTCAGATCAAATCTGGAATTTTGCAGAACTGGGTTTACAGGAATACAAATCATCAGCCCTTCTCATTGAAACGCTGGAAAAAGAAGGTTTTTCAATTGAAAAAGACCTTGCAGGAATGCCAACCTGTTTTGTCGCTACCTATGGTTCGGGCGAGCCAGTGATTGGAATTTTAGCTGAATACGATGCTTTACCAATGATCTCGCAGAAAGCCCGGACTTCGGAACAGGATCCGTTGGTAAAAGGAGCGCCCGGACACGGTTGCGGACACAATCTGATGGGAACAGCGGCATCGGCTGCAGCGATTGCCACAAAAAAGGCGATGGAAAAATACGGTATCAAAGGGACCATCAAATTATTTGGTTCTCCTGCCGAAGAAATGTTAATCAGTCGTCCTTATATGGTTCGTGCAGGACTGTTCGAAGGGGTTGATGCGGTGATCAATAACCATACAAGCACCGGTTTTAATACCCGCTATGGTGTTACAGGAAATGCCATGATTTCGGTTATCTACTCGTTTACCGGGAAAACGGCCCACAGTGCCGGAAGTCCATGGAGCGGAAGAAGTGCACTGGATGCTGTTGAACTTATGAATATCTCAACCAATTATCTTCGCGAACATCTTTTCTACACCCACCGCATGCATTATGTAATTACCGAGGGAGGAGAAGCCCCAAATGTTGTGCCCGACAAAGCAAGTGTCTGGTACTTTATTCGAAATACCGATGAACGAATAGAAGACATGTACGCCAGGGTAATGAACTGCGCCAAAGGTGCTGCTCTGGCATCAGGAACTGAACTTTCTGAAGTTCGGGTTATGGCAGCCGCTCACCAGCAGCACGAAAATAAAGCTCTGGCAGAAATTATGGATGCCAATATTCAGGAAATAGGAATGCCTGAATGGAGCGAAGAAGAGCAGGAATTTGCCAAAGCGCTGCAAAAAACATTGGGTGAAGATGAAGAAGGAATGCCTTTGGAGCCCGGCGAAATAAAACCACCTGCCGAAACTTTCGTAGGAGGAGGATCATCTGATCATGGTGATGTAACACTTGTTGCTCCAACTGCCACAGTTCGTTTCCCCGGTGTAGTTCCCGGTTCTATTGGTCACCACTGGTCATTCGTTACCTGTAACTACGGTTCTTTAGCGTGGAAAGGTTTAAATGCCGGAGCAAAAGCCATGGCGGCAACTGCCATCGACTTGCTAACAAAACCTCAGGATTTACAAAAAGTAAAAGATGAATTTACCGAATACAGCAAGGAACATCCTTACAAACCATTTTTACCCGAAGATGCTGTTCCGCCATTGGATATCAACGAAAGTCTGATGAATAAATACGCGCCCCTAATGGAAAAAATGACGAATCAACCATAAACCAAATTATTATATTGATCAGAAAGCCCGGAGTTCAAAAACTTTGGGCTTTTTTTATTTTAGATTAATCCCGAACACAATTGATAATAAATATGATAAATGCTACTTTTGAAACATAAATCAATAAACCTAACAAAATGAAGCCTGTTTCATTTGTTGTTATCTTCCTGATTGTTTTGCTTGGTTCTTGCCAGAGTAATAATAACAAAAGAAAAAACCAACCTGTCAAAAAACCCAATGTCCTATTTATTTTGGTTGATGACTACGGATACAACGATTGTAGCATCATGGGAAGTAAATTTTACGAGACTCCCAATGTTGATCGTATTGCCCGCGAAGGAATGATTTTTACCGATGGTTACGCATGCTGCCAGGTTTGCAGCCCTTCGCGTGCCAGTATTATGTCGGGTAAATTTCCGGCACGACACGGAATTACCGATTGGATTGGTGCACCAACAGGTGAGAACTGGAGTAAACAGGGACGCGCCACACAACTTCTTCCACCGGAATATATACATGCACTTCCGCGCGAATACATTACTTTACCCGAAGCGATGAAAGAAGCCGGGTACAAAACTTTCTTTGCCGGAAAGTGGCATATTGGAAGCAAAGGGTCGTGGCCCGAGGATCATGGTTTCGTCATTAACAAAGGAGGATGGGACGTGGGAAGTCCGAAAGGTGGTTATTTTTCGCCCTGGGAAAATCCGAATTTGCCCAGTGGCCCCGACGGAGAAAACCTCTCCATGCGACTGGCCAAAGAAACTGTTGACTTCATAAAAAACAATAAAGACACAGCCTTTTTTGCCTACTTGTCGTTTTATGCTGTTCACGGACCCATTCAAACCACAAAAGAAAAATGGGCAAAATATCGTGCCAAAGCAGAACAAATGGGTATTGCCAAAAGCGGTTTCGAGATGGGACATTTCCTGCCCATCCGGCAAACACAGGACAATCCGGTTTATGCCGGTTTAGTTGAAGCCATGGACGATGCAGTGGGTTATGTACTGAATGCACTGGAAGAAATGGATCTGAACGAAAACACTATAATTTGTTTTACCGGAGATAACGGAGGTGTGGCTGCAGGAGATTCATACTCCACATCGAATCTACCGCTCAGGGCCGGGAAAGGCTACCAGTTTGAAGGCGGAATCCGCGAACCTTTCTTTATAAAAGTTCCCGGAATGGGCAAGGGACAAACGTGCAACACTCCGGTTACCGGGACCGATTTTTATCCCACGATTCTGGAACTCTGCGGAGCCGATTTAAAACCTGAAGAACACAATGACGGGGTGAGCCTCGTTCCACTTTTAAAAGGCGAAACCATTGCCGAACGCCCGTTAATATGGCACTACCCGCATTATGGAAACCAGGGAGGAGAACCCTCATCAATCATACGCGAAGGCGATTGGAAACTGATTCATTATTACGAAGACGACCACGAAGAATTGTACAACCTGAAAACCGATTTGGAAGAAACTGTTGATGTTTCAAACAATAATCCGGAGCTTGTTAAACAAATGAGTAAAAAACTGTTTGACAGGCTCAATGAAATGGGCGCCCGCTTCCCAACCAAAGATCCAACCTGGACAGCTGAACGGGAAAAAGCATATTTACAAAACGTTATTGATAAACGCTGGCCAGCTCTGGAAAAACAAAGGATACAATTCCTTTCAAAAGATTTCGATCCGGGAAATAACTGGTGGGGAAGCATGCTTGTAAACGACTAGAATATGAACCGAAAAGAATTTATTTTAAAAACAGTTGCTGCAACATCGGCAGTGAGTATATTTCCTAAGAGCGGCTTCTCAAATTCCGGAGACAGATCTTTACATAAAAAATTAAATGCCTATTATTTTCGTGGACACATGTACACCATGGTGCCTCGTCACGTTCGCGAAGATTTAAAGTGGATGGCCGATGTTGGAACCAATATTGTTTCGGTGGCAGTAATTGAACAAGACTTATTTGCAGCAGTGGAAAATATTGAAATAATATGTAACGAGGCCACAAAACTCGGGATGGAAGTCTGGGCAGTTCCTTCGCGTTGGGGAGGACTGGTTGCAGGGGCCCCGAAAGTGCCAAGTATTTTCACCGTTCAGAATATCGAAACCTGGAAAAAAAATAAAGATGGTTCCTATGCTTCGTCGTCGGTTTCGGGAAGAATATGCAGTATCTTTCATCCGGCAACCGGGGAGTTTATGCAGGAAACCGCCAAAAAGGTTTTCAAAACCTGGGATATGAAAGGTTTGATATGGGACGAACCCAAATCGCTAGGCCCCGATTACCACGAACTAGCCATTAAAAAACTGGGTAAAAATCCTTCAGAAGAAGATTTTCTAGATGCGAATGTTGAGTTTTATTCAAACATCAATAAGAACATAAAAGCAGAGTTTCCGGACAAGAAACTGGGCATGTTTATTTATGCAAACAAAAACGATCTTACTGTAAAAAAATGTGCCACTATAAAATACCTCGATGATTATGGTTGCGACGGCCGGCCGTGGGGAAAAACAGATGGAGGAAAGCTGGAAAGTGAAGGGAAAGTATTGCTCGACGGTGTAGGTCAGCGATTTATCGATGCCGCACACGCCAACAATAAAAATTCTTTGTGGCTGATTGAAAATCACAACATGGCAGAAAATGATATTCCAATTCTTGAAAAACGGTTACCAGAAGTTGTTGAATCAGATGTCAATCATTTAATCTATTACTATTATCCGCGAAATCTTTCGAATCCCGATAAAATAATGAACATCATTCGTAAAAACATGATGAAATATTAAACCATTACAAATTGTCAACATTAACACAAATACAAACCTATGAAATTTTCTTTATTACTAATTCTCTCAAATTTAATACTGTTTGCATGCACTGCTCAGGTTAAAAAAAACCGACCCGACATAATTTACCAGTATTCCCCCTTTACCGCGCTGGCCAACAGCATTTACGACGGCAATTTAACGGTTGCCGAAGTAAAAGAAAAGGGGGATCTGGGACTTGGAACGTACAATGGACTCGATGGCGAAATGATTGTTTGTAATGGAAATGTTTACCAGTGTCTGGCAAGCGGAAAGGTAAGGCAACCAAAAAATTCGGAACTGGTGCCGTTTACCGTATTAAAATTCTTTGAAGCAGACAAAACTCTGAAGGTAGATGAAGATATAACTTACCCGAAGATGAAAAGCCTGATTGAATCAGAAATCCCCTCACGGAATTTTATTTACGGCCTGAAGGTTCAGGGAACCTTTGATTACCTGAAATGCGGCAGCGCCGATAAACAGGAAAAACCTTACGAAAATACCCTGAGCGAAGCCATTGCCGACCGGCCAACTTTTGAGTGGAAAAATATCTCAGGAACGCTGGTTGGATTCTGGTTTCCGGAATATGTTGGAGGTGTAAATATTGCCGGATTTCACCTGCATTTTATTTCCGACGATGAACAAAAAGCCGGGCATGTTTTGGAATTTCAGTCATCCAACCTGGAAGTAGGCATTGACAAAAGCAATGATTTTCAACTTGTTCTTCCCGAAATCGAAGAATTCGAAAATAAAGTTTTTGACTTATCAGAAGGATACAGCAAATAAACTCTGAATCACAAAAATCATTTAACCCGATAAATATTTCGGAATAGACAGGTACAATTTAAAACAGATGATATTTTATATTGAATAAAATAAACTACTAATCAAAATAAACTCGATGATGAAAATATTTCAAATGCCTAAAAAACAGCTTATTGTTTTATTTACTTTTTTAAATTCTCTACTGATGATGAATTGCAGTCAACCTGAAAAAACAAATGCACCAACAACAGTTGAAAACGATTATTATGTAGCCGCCTACATCTGGCCTTCGTGCCACCACGATGAGCGTTTTGGCGATATGTTATGGCCTGAAGGCACCGGCGAATGGGAAGTGATAAAAAAAGGAAATCCCAGATTTGAAGGACATTACCAGCCGCGTTTGCCTTTGTGGGGCTACGAAATGGATAACGATCCGAAAGTGATGGAAAAATGGATTAATTCAGCTACCAGCCACGGGGTAAATACCTTTGTATTCGATTGGTACTGGTTCGACGGAGGCCCATTCCTGGAGAGCACTCTTAACGACGGTTTTCTGAAAGCAAAAAACAATTCGGATATGAATTTTTACATCATGTGGGCCAACCACGATGTGAAGCGAAACTACTGGAATGTTCACAAATTCAAAGACGATACTTCCCTGCTTTGGGATGGAGCTGTGGATTTAGACAACTTTAAGCTTATTGTTGAAAGAGTTATTCGTCAATATTTTAAACAGCCCAATTATTTAAAAATCGATGGTAAACCCCTGTTTTCAGTTTTCAGTGTCGACAACCTGATTGAAGGTTTTGGCGGTAGCGTGGAAGAAACCCGGAAAGCACTCGATTATTTCAGGGAAGAGGTAAAAAAAGCCGGATTCCCAGATTTGTATATCCAGTGGAATCAAGGTGGCGGTAGTATTTTATCGGAAGAACGGGCAGCACAATTTTCACAAAGAATAAAGGATATGAACTTCGACGGGGTAGCTCTGTATAACATGGGAGGTATCAATGAAGATTACCTGATTTACGGCGATAATGCTGTGAAAATAAGGGCGCAAATGGATTCTGTATTAGATGTGCCATTGTTCCCCTGCGTTTCTATTGGTTGGGACGACACACCTCGTTTTCCGGCAAAAGGGAAAAAAGACGTGGTTCATTACCACAACACTCCGGATAGCTTCGCAGCACTGCTTTACAGGGCTAAAAAATATGTCGACAGCCACCCCGAACAACCCAGACTGATAACCATAAATGCCTGGAACGAATGGGTGGAAGGAAGCTATCTTTTACCCGATATGCAATGGGGTTATGGCTATCTCGACGCTGTGAAAAAAGTGATGGACGGGGAGTTGGATTTAAAGTAATACAACTTTATAGAACTATTCTATAACGATACAATCTCGTGGTAAAGGGGATGTCCAAGAAGGGCGCCCCTGTTTTTTTATAGCCTACCTTGAAGCAATTCATAAATTCTGACTATCTATTTTAAGGTTAATCATTTTATGATAATTGTGTAACCGCAGTGTAAACAGTCCGGCGTATTTTTGAGTCTCAAAGAGATTAAAAAATTTGTTAGGAAATTCATATTATCAGTTTTACTTGTAATTTCGATGTTAATTAGTGCATCGACTTTTTTTATTGCTAGGTTATTTGCCGGAACAATGGAATAAATTGCATTAGATTCTGTTTTGATTAAATAAGAGGAAACTCAATTAAGTAGTTAGGCATGACTAATTTCGATCAAATATTTCATAAATATTACCATTCATTATTATTATTTGGCTTTAAGTTTATAAATAATGAAAATGACATTCATGATATTCTTCAGGAGATATTTACAACCGTGTGGGAGACTAAAAAATATCAACTCCCTGAATCTCATCTAAAACCATATCTTTTTAACTCTGTTAGAAATGGTTGTTTAAATTACCTTCGCCACAAATCAGTGATAGATAAGCATAAGGAATTGGAGAAATATAATGAATTGGATTTTTATGAAAGTGGAGAGAAATCACTGATCGAAAATGAGAATTTAAAAAACATTCATGCTGCTATTGATTCATTATCCGGCGATTATAGAGAGATAATTGAGCTAAGCAGGTTCGAAGGCTTAAAAAACAAAGAAATTGCCCAAAAACTGGACATACCGTTGCGGACGGTTGAGACTCGCTTATTCCGCGCTTTATCTTCATTGAAAAAAGTTCTGACAAAAAAACAACTTCTAATTTTATTAAACCTGATTAATCCCTCCCCCCCAAAATTATTTTCCAACAGTTTCTAATCCTTTCATTATAAGTGAAAGTGTATTTTTTTAGATTTTTAAAAAAAAGTCAAGTAAGGTGACGTAGTTTTTAAAAGTGAAGTGTAATAGCTATAGAAACGAATAAAAAATGAATGATAAAACTAATATCGAACAATTAATTGCTCGCTATTTGAATGGAGAATACAATTCTTCCGATCATGAAATGTTGAAGTCGTGGTTGGAAGATTCAAACCAAAATCGAAAATTATTCTACCAGATAAAAGATGCCTGGGATGCATCATTAAAAAAAGAGGACAATACCAGGGATGCATTGATGAAATTTTACAAAAATCAGGCTTCAAAAAACAATGCTTCAAAAAAAATCATCTTCTTATGGAAAACTGTGGCGAGTATTGCTGCTGTTTTTGCTATTGTGCTAAGCAGTTTATTCTTACTGAATATTTCATCGAATCAAAAAATAAACATCGAAACAAAAGAGGTATCATTTAAGGTTCCGTTTGGTTCACGTTCTGAGGTAAATTTGCCAGACGGAACTGTTGTAATGCTTAATTCCGGATCTGAATTAAAATATCCGGGAATATTTACCGATGAAAACAGGAAGGTTAGCCTAAGCGGAGAAGCTTTTTTCAAGGTAAAATCGGACAAAAAAAATCCATTTATTGTGGAAATCTCCCATTTAAATGTTGAAGTTACAGGTACGCAATTCAATATTTGTTCTTATGCCGACGACGATTTTTCAAAGATATCATTGTTGGAAGGAAGGGTTGGAATCCGGCTGGGTGAAAACAACGAAATTGTAGACATTAATCCGGGTCAACAATTTTACCTTGACAAAGAACAAAAGAAATATGAAATAACAGAAAGCGATGTAACCCTTGAGTCCTCATGGAAAGATGGAGAATTCCGGTTTAAGGAAATTGCTTTTCCTGAGTTAATAAAACGCCTGGAACGTTGGTACAATATTGATCTGACTTTTTCGATAGCGGAACTGGGAAAAATGTCGTACAGTGGTAATTTTAAAAACCAGGAAACAATTTGGCAAGTACTTGACGCCCTAAAGCTCACGTCTCCAATTGATTATAAAAAAACAGGATACCGTAAGTTCGAAATTATATACAAACCCAAAAAAGAATAAAAAAAGAAAAGGTGAAATGTCGGCCAGGACAATTCACCTTTAGTAAACAACAATATTCAATCATTGTATTAACACATCAAATTTATGAAAAAAAAACGAATTCAGGGGGAAAGGTGCCTCTTTGACGACCTTCCTAAAATTTATCGAATTATGAAATTAATTTGTGTTTTTATGTTTGTTGCCTTGCTTCAGGTTTCAGCCTCAAGCTATTCGCAAACGATGAGACTAAATTTAAACGGAAAGAACCTCTCACTTGAGCGGGTATTTGAAATGATCGAAGATCAGTCGGAATTTTCGTTTATCTATAATCTAAGTCAGGTTGACTTAAGTGAGAAGGTTGATGTTGACTTTAAAAACCAACAAGTGGAAATTATACTTGATGAGGTTTTGCAGGGGACAGATATCACCTACACCATTGATAATCGACTTATAATTATCCACAAAGATGGTGTAGCGGATGGTAAAACTTCATTACAAGGAGAACAATCCGGAGTTGTTACTGGAAAAGTCAACGATTCTGACGGACAACCCTTACCAGGCGTAACCATACTAATTGAAGGTACCACAACCGGAACCGTTACAGATATTGACGGAAATTACTCTTTGTCGGATGTACCGATAGATGCTACCCTGCAATTTTCATTCGTCGGAATGAAAACACAGGAAATCGCTGTTCAAAGCAGAACAACCATTAATGTTACTCTGGAAGTGGATGCAATTGGACTGGAAGAGGTTATTGCTGTTGGTTATGGAACACAAAAAAGAGTTAATCTTACCGGCGCTGTCGATCAGGTAACAGAAGAAGTATTTGAAAATCGTTCAGTTTCGAATGTTACACAAGCCTTACAAGGTGTAGTTCCCAACTTAAACATAAAGATATCGGATGGTAAACCAACCCGCTCGTCCAGTTTTAATGTGCGTGGAAGAACTTCGATTGGCCAAGATGGTAGTGCGTTGGTATTGATTGATGGAGTTGAGGGAGATCCTTCTCTGTTGAATCCGAACGACATAGCAAGTGTTTCTGTTCTAAAAGATGCTGCGTCGGCTTCTATTTATGGAGCCAGAGGTACTTTTGGCGTTGTACTGATAACGACAAAAGCCCCGAAAAAAGGAAAGATAACCGTTAATTACACTGGTAATTTTTCGATTCAAAGTCCTGCAGTTCTTCAGGATAATGTAACCGATGGTTATGTTTGGTCCGAACGTTTCCGCGAAGCTTATTATGCCTGGAACAACTATTCAAAATTACCAAGCAAGATTAACAAAACTCAGGCATATTCTGATGCGTGGTTACAGACTTTTAAAGAAAGAAAAGAACAAGGCATTACAGAGGAAGTAGTAGTGGAAGATGACGGCACATATACTTATTTCGGGAATACTGATTACTATGATGTATTGTATCGCAAACATTCTTTTGCCCAAGAGCACAACGTAATGATTTCGGGAGGAAATGAAATTTCTGATTTCTATATTTCAAGCCGTTTGTATGATTATAACGGATTATTCCAATATAACTCTGATGTTTACCAAACTGCTAATATTCGTGCAAAAGGATCGTTGCAGGCATATAAGTGGTTGAAAATAACCAACAATATGGAGTTTACGGATATGACTTACCATAATCCGATAAACGTTGGTGAAGGTGGGTCTATCTGGAGAAATATTGCCGACGAAGGTCACCCTTCTTCACCAATATACAATCCCGACGGCTCATTAACCATGTCGTCGGCCTATAATGTGGGAGACTTTATCTACGGTAAAAACGGAATTGATACACAAAAAAGAGTATTAAAAAATACAACTGGTTTTAATGCAAAATTTTTAAATGACAAACTTCGGATAAACGGAGATTTTTCATTCCGTAATTACGATAACAATTCTGTACAAAAACGGGTTCCGGTACCCTATAGCAAAAAGGCAGGTACAACTGTATGGCTGAGTGAAAAATACAACGACTATAAAGTATCCGATCGTAATACGTTTTACACAGCAACCAACATTTACGCCGAATATGAAGAAACTTTTGCCGACAATCATTATTTCAAGGGAATGGTTGGATACAACTATGAAACCTCGGAATATGAATCGAACTACATTCAGCGTAATGGTTTGTTACTGGAAGATGCAGAAAGCCTGAATATGGCATTGGGAGAATCAATCACCACTTCGGCAGGCTATGAAAAATGGCGGATTGCCGGTACCTTCTTCCGCTTAAATTATAGTTACAACGACCGTTATTTACTGGAAGTAAACGGACGCTACGATGGATCGTCTAAATTTCCGGAAGACCAACAATACGCGTTTTTCCCATCGGTTTCTCTTGGGTGGAGACTCTCCGAAGAATCGTTCTGGAATGTTGACCGGAGAATTATCTCAGATGTAAAATTACGTGGCTCGTATGGCTCGTTGGGAAATGGAAATGTTTCTTCTTATAGTTTCCAGGAATTATTTAGCATCAATACATCAGGCCGCGTTTTAAACGGCGCTAAAAATAAATACACAAGTGCACCGGCTGTTATCCCTAAAAGTTTAACATGGGAAACTGCAACAACTGCAGATTTTGGTCTCGATTTTAGTATGGTAAACAGCAAACTTCGTTTCACCGGCGATTATTATGTGCGAAAAACAACCGATATGTACACCGTTGGGATGACACTCCCTGATGTTTTTGGTGCATCATCACCAAAAGGAAACTACGCCGATATGACTACAAAAGGTTGGGAAATAGCTATAAACTGGCAAGACAAATTTTTACTTGCAGACAAACCATTCAATTATCAAATTCGTGCTACTCTGCACGATTACAAATCAACAATTGACCGCTATAACAACGCCACTAATAGTTTAAGTGACTATTATGAAGGGATGACTTTAGGTGAAATCTGGGGTTATAAAACTGATGGTTTATTCCAATCGCAAGGAGAAATCGACAGCTATGTAAACACAATTATAAAATCTTCTTCAAACGGAACAGTTTATCCTGGTGATATTAAATTTGTTGACCTTAATGGAAACAGTAGAATTGACTACGGAGATAAAACAGTTGACAATCCTGGAGATCAGGTAATCCTGGGCAACTCTGAACCCCGTTATATTTACAGTTTCATGCTGGATGCCGACTGGAACGGATTCTTTTTCTCCGCATTCTTCCAGGGAGTCGGAAAACAAAATTGGTATCCTTCAAAAGAATCAGGATTTTGGGGGCAGTATAACCGTCCGTACAATAATTTACCAAAATGGCATTTAAATAATTACTGGACTGAAGACAACCGGGATGCATACCTGCCACGTTATGCAGGCTATAACAACTCGCTTAAAACTGTTGTTGCAGAAAGATATCTGCAAAGTGTAGCATACCTTCGCTTAAAAAATTTCCAGGTAGGTTATACAATACCTCAAAGTCTGACTTCAAAAATTCACATGCAAAATGCACGTATCTATATTAGTGGTGAAAACCTTTGGAGTTGGTCGCCTTTGTACAAACGTACCCGCGACTTTGATGTAACTAACACCCAGGGATCAGATCCTGATTTAACATCAGGAACAAGCGGTGACAATTACAGCTACCCGTTAATGAAAAGTATTTCTTTAGGTTTATCAATAACATTTTAATTTGGATATACGATGAAAAAAATATTTTATACGCTAATAGTCATAAGTTTCTTATTTAGCTCGTGTGATCTCTATGAAAGTCCTCTGGATCAGGCGGGTAAAGAAGCTATTTTTGGTTCAGAAGCAGGACTTGAAACTTACACATATTCATTCTATGACATGATACCTTCGGGCAGTGATTTGAATCGAATTGAAGATGATCTTGTTGATTTTGGAGCAATTAATGGTATCAATACTTTTATTACATTGAATGCATATGGCGAAGAAATCAGCAGTGGCTGGTCGTGGAGCGAGCTGCGCAATGTAAATTATTTTATTGATAATTGTACCGATGAGAACATAGATGAATCTGTTCGTAATCATTACATTGGGCTTGCCCGTTTTTTCCGTGCTTATTTTTACTACGAAAAAGTACGAAAATTTGGAGACGTACCATGGATTGATAAGCCGCTGGATATTGAGGATGAAGAATTATATGCTCCTCGTGATTCACGCGAACTGGTAATGGAAAATGTTTATAAAGACCTTCAGTTTGCCTGCCAGAATATTACAACAACTAACGATGCAACCGGATCGCTGGTTACCAAATGGGTTGCTTATGCACTGGCTTCACGCATTTGTTTGTTTGAAGGAACATTTCGTAAATATCACAGTCTGAGTTTATCGACATCAGCCGACACATGGTTGCAACGAGCCGTTGATATGTCTGCATATATGATGGAAAATTCAGGGAAAGAAATCTATACCGGTGATGGAACCGATGCATCATTTCGTGCATTATTTACCAGCGACGATCCGGTAACCGATGAAGTTTTAATGGCTGTATGTGCAAGTAAAGATCTTGGAGTATTGCATAATACCAACTGGAAATGGACATCACCAACATACGGAAACCGTTTTAGCATGACCCGTACGTTTATCAATACATTTCTTCAACTCGATGGCACCCCGTACACCAGTAAAGATGGATGGCAGACCGAAGATTTTTATACCGAGTGTCAAGGCCGCGATAGTCGTTTGGCCCAAACCATTCGTACTCCCGGGTATTCAAGAAATGGAAAGCCTGCAGCTCCAGACTTTGCGGGTTATTCATTTACCGGTTATCAACCGATAAAACTTTGCCTTGATGGATCAGCCTACGACGATGCAGCACTAAATACCAATGCACTACCACTATTTCGTTATGCCGAAGTGTTATTGAATTATGCTGAAGCAAAAGCCGAATTGGGAACAATTACCAATGCCGACTGGGAAGAAACAATTGGAACCTTGAGGGCCCGTGCAGGAATTACCGGAGGACTGACAAGTTTGCCTTCAACAGTTGATAGTTACATACAATCAACCTACTTTCCTGAAATAACGGATCCTGTTATTCTTGAAATCCGTCGTGAGCGTGCCGTTGAACTAAATCTCGAAGGATTCCGCTTTGATGATTTAAGAAGATGGAAATGTGGGAAACTGTTGTTGTTGAGCTGGGATGGTATGTATATACCGAAACTTAATGCTCCGATGGATTTAGACCATGATGGAACATACGACGTTATTTTCTATTCTTCTGACGAGGGATTAGAAGCAGCAAAAGCATTAACAGGAGACTGGGATGCTGCAAAATCAACATGTGCAACCGTGTATGTTGAGGAAGGTGAAGGTAGTTCCAGTCAACTTCAGTTGGTAGAAAAAGTGGAAGGAGATGACGGTTACCACTTAACCTGGGATAAGCCTAATGACCATAACCGGGTTTGGGGCAATAAACAATATTTATATCCAATTCCAGCTACGGTAATGGTTAAAAATCCGAACATTACTCAGAATGCCGGTTGGGAAAATGGTGCTTCCAATGATGGAAACTAAACCATATTAAATCTATTATTCAGGAGGTTATTTCATCTCACAAGGAATAACCTCCTGTTTTTTTTACAAAAACCCAGGCACATATAACAAATAATAATTCAATAAAAATTTATACACATGAAAAGATCGATTTTATTCCTGATAATTTTCCTGGTTAATTTTGGATTTGTTTATGCGCGTCCGAATAAACCAATTATTGTTGCTACTTATAACTTACGAATGAACAACCCAAAAGACGGGATCAATGCCTGGCCAAACAGGAAAGAAGATGTAAAAAATTTAATTCGTTTTCATGAATTCGACATTTTTGGGACACAGGAAGGTTTTATCGAACAGTTGAACGGGGTGCTTGAACTGGATGAATACGCTTACACCGGACATGGTCGTGAAGATGGGAAAGATGCAGGCGAACATTCAGCCATATTTTACAAAAAGGACAGGTTTAAATTACTCGACTCCGGAGATTTTTGGCTGAGAGAAAATCCTGATGAACCGGGTCTTGGATGGGATGCAACCTGCTGTAACCGGATTTGCTCGTGGGGAAAATTCCGCGATAAGGAAACATCCAAAGTGTTTTATTTTTTCTGTGTTCATTTCGATCACCAGGGAGTGATAGCCAGAAAAGAATCGGCAAAATTGATGGTGAAAAAAATTCAGGAAATAGCTGAAGATTTTCCGGTTTTTTGCGTTGGAGACTTAAATTCAACACCGGAAACAGAACAAATACAAACCATGCAAAGCTTGTTAAGGGACTCCCGTCAAATTTCAACAACGCCTCCTTACGGGCCTGTTGGTACAACAAATGGATTCAAATTTGATGCTCCTATGCTCAAACGAATTGACTATATCTTTGTAAGCAATCAAATCGGCATCTCAAAATATGGTGTATTAACCGACAACAAGGAACAGCGCTTTCCATCAGATCATCAGCCTGTGGTTGTCAGGGCACTCATCAATTAAAAATCAGTTTTACCCTAAAATCGAAAATTAATATTCGATTAAAAGGAAAATCGTTATTCAAATCCATTGATCCTGATTGTTTTAAAAAACGATATACCCATAAAAATGAATTATTAAATGAAACATACACTTTATTTTTTCATAATAATATGTTGTATGATAATAATTTCCTGCTCTGAAGAATCTGAAACCCCCACAGATAAAGAAAATGGCGGTACATCAGTTTCCGAAATTGTGGCGATGTCTTTTAATGTCAGGAACAGTGGTGGCGATACTGGAGAACACAGCTGGGATAACCGAAAGGCTGCATGTCTGGAAATGATTGACAGCATTCATCCTGCGCTTATTGGCATGCAGGAGGTAAGACCTGACCAGAAAACCTATTTCGATGAAAATCTGACAGATTATATAATCGTTGGAGTTGCGCGTGACGGGAGTGGATCGGGTACAGAATATTCTTCTGTGTGTTTTCGGTCTGATATCTTTTCTATGCAAAATTATGGAACTTTCTGGCTAAGCGAAACCCCAGATCTTATGTCGAAAGGATGGGACGGAGCCTGTTACCGGATATGTACCTGGGTAAATCTCAGAATAAAAATTACCAACAAAGAAATATATTTCTTAAATACTCATCTCGATCATAAAGGTACAGAAGCTCAGGAGCAGGGGCTTCTTTTAATAAAAGAAAGAATAAAAAGTATTGCCGGAGACGATGCCTGCGTTATCCTGACAGGCGATTTTAATATGAAACCTGACAATGCCAATATTGTTAATTTCGCCACCTACATGCATAATTTAAGAGACCAGTTTGTCGACGGAAAGTATTACAATGCACCAACTTATAATGGATGGGAGGCGTCGGGTTCGATAATTGATTATATCTGGTACCGGAATTTAACTTTGTCTTCTTATGAAGTTATAAACGGGATGTATGGTGGAGTTACTTATATTTCCGACCATTTCCCAATTATAGGGAAGTTTGAATTGCAGTAGTGAGTTAGAAATTCAATAATGAAAATCTAAACTGATAACCATAAAAGTCTGAAAGAAATTTGAAAAAATAATGCCAGACCTATTCCTTAAAATCAATTAATACAAACTCAATATTGTAGCCGGTTCGTTCCCAACCTGTTACCTTAAACAAAGCCATAAAATCACGATCACCAATCTGATGCTGATTGTAAAAAGCTTCAACAGAATCTTTGTTGGTAAAATATTTTAACGAATTAATGACGCCTCCGTCGTGTTCCGAAAGGAAAAATTTAAGCGAATTTCCGGCAGGACCGGTAATTTTTGCAACCAAAGAATAGTCAACCAGAACATCTGAAGAAGTATCGCTGTACAGAACTTTTTCTCCTGTTTCTGAATCTGTTATTGCAATATTGTAATTATTGAAACTGAGTTGAGGAAAACTTTCTTCAAGCATATTTTTTAATGAACGTAAATTTTTTGATTGTCCAATATACACTACATTCTCGTCATTCATGTTCGAGATTTCCCACTCAGAGCTTAAAAGCAGGTTGAAGTTTAAATCTTGTTGATCAAAATACTGGGTGATGTGTTTGCTGCAATATGCCCCCATTTTAGTAATGTATGTATATGTGTTGGGAGATACAACCGATGCCTTTTCGGAATTTTTCTGGATAAATGAATTAAATTCTGCATCGGAATTGATATCAAAGTCGCGAATTATTCCTGAACCTCCTGTTTCCAATGGGCCCATCATGGTGTAATGATCTCCAATTAACACCGTAGTAGGAAAATTTTTATTTATGTTATCCTTCCAAAACCAAGTTGCTTCTCTCTTTATAAAACTAAAATAAATGATTGTCAAAACAGCAAACAAGGAGAGCGCAGAGCCTATCCAATATATCCTTTTTCTATACTTATTATTAGTAGAATTTTGTTTGTAAAACTGAACCCGGTACTGTCCTTTGTCGATAGAAAATAATATTTCATCCTTCCCCGCCTCTTCCGTGTAATATATCTTCAGCTTTTTACGTAAATGATAAACGTAAACCCGAACCTTGTTATCGTTTTTAATGGGATCGTATTTTTTGCCAAACATTTCATTCCCAATGGTAACCTCTTTAACTTCTGTATCATTGAGACTTGCATGAACCAAAAATGTAAGTAATTTTACATTAATAGCAGTTTTCGCAAAAGTACTGCTACTGATAATTCGTTCAAGCTGTGCTAATATTTCTTCTTTACTGAATTCCATTTGCATTCAAAACAAAAATAGAAAAATTTTTGTCTTTGGCTTAATTATCAATAGTTTCAAGAATTACAACACAGCAGATTTTAACGGTTAAAACAACGTGTTTTTATACTAATTTCTCAGCAAACATTCCAACATTGATTAAACTTGAACTACAAAGAATAAAAACTAACATAAAATAACAACCATGTATTCTAATTCAAATCATCAAAAAATGACTAAATCAGTTCTTCAAAACTTACAAACTTTGTTGCTGATTTTATTTTTTATCAGCTGTACTTCGGGCCTTTTTGCCCAGCAAACTGAAATTAAATTTTTATCAGGAACAGATGCCGCTAACACCGTTGAATGGGATTTCTTCTGCACCGACGGAATGAACAGTGGCGAATGGACAAAAATTCCGGTTCCTTCGAATTGGGAATTGCAAAAATTTGGAACTTACAATTACGGCCACGACTGGAGAAACAAAGACATGAAGCTGGGCAAAGAACACGGATTGTATAAATACGAGTTCGAAGTACCCGATGCATGGAAAGGAAAAACCATAAATATTGTTTTCGACGGTTCGATGACCGATACCAAGGTAAAAATCAATGGTAAATCGGCAGGAGTAATGCATCAGGGAGCTTTCTATCGTTTTAAATACGACATTTCGAAATTACTGAAATACGGAAAAAGTAACATTCTGGAAGTAGATGTAGCCAAACATTCGGAGAATGAGTCGGTTAATCGCGCAGAACGCCAGGCCGACTTCTGGATTTTTGGTGGAATTTTCCGCCCGGTATTTCTCGAAGCACTACCGGCTACCCACATGGAACGTACTGCCATCAATGCTAAAGCCGACGGCTCATTCAACTCGCTAATTGTACTTAATCAATCAAAAGCTGATTATTCTGTTGATGTTGATTTATTTGATTTACAGGGAAACAAAATCGGGAATACGCTTCAGTATGACATAAAAAAGGGAAGTACTGAAGAAACAATTTCCGGCAAATTCGACGGGATACAATCTTGGAATGCCGAGTGGCCAACCTTGTACGACATGAAGATTACCCTTAAAAAAGGGGACGACAAATTGCATGAAATTTCTGAACGAATCGGCTTCAGAACAGTTGAACTGCACAAACACGATGGTTTTTATATCAACGGCGAAAAAGTTGTTTTTAAAGGCGTTTGCCGGCACTCGTTCCGTCCGGAAACAGGTCGTTGTTTAAGCGAAGAAGATATTATTGAAGATATCAATCTGATAAAAGAAATGAATATGAATGCGGTTCGCTGCTCGCATTATGTTCCCGATAAACGTTTTCTCGATTTGTGCGACTCTCTTGGACTTTTTGTACTGGATGAAGTTACCGGCTGGCAAGATGGTTATGACACCATTGTTGGGCCCAAACTCATAAAAGAAACGGTATTGAAAGACGAAAATCACCCGAGTGTGGTAATTTGGGACCACGGTAATGAAGGCGGCTGGCTATTCGAAAACGAAAAATGGCTGCCTTACTGGGATATTCAGGACCGTCCGGTAATTTGCCCATGGCTTTTGCACAATGGCGTTGAAACTCACCACTACCCCGAATTTAACCAGGGAATTGGAAGAAACGTTTTTGGTAACGATCCGTTTATGGCTACCGAATTACTGCATGGTTTATATGATGGCGGTCACGGAGCCGGTTTAGAAGCCTTCTGGAGAAGTTACGAGGCCACTCCGCTGCTGGCTGGCGGTTTCCTCTGGGTTTTTGCCGATGAAGCTGTTTTACGCACCGATAAAGAAGGAACCGTGTACGATTCTGACGGGAACCATGCTCCAGACGGAATACTTGGTCCGAACCACGAAAAAGAAGGCAGCTTTTATACCATTAAAGAAATCTGGTCGCCTGTTCAGGTTGAGCCACTTGCCGTAAATAAATTATGGGATGGTAAAATGTACCTGAAAAACAAATACATCTACACCAATTTAAAAGACTGTAGTTTTAGCTGGCAAGCTGTAAAAACCGAGATGGGCACAACAAAAGAAACCGTGGTTGGTTCTGGTTTGGTTGAAAGTCCCGATGCAGAACCGGGCGAAACTGCACGGATAAAAATTGATTGCAAAGATGTTTTGCAGGAAGCCGACCTGTTTAAGTTTAAAGCGGTTGATCGCGAAGGTTACGAACTTTATACATGGAGCTGGCCGGTGGTTCAGCCTGATGAAATAGCCCGGGAAATGATTCCTGAAAATAAGGATGGAAATGAAATAGAAGTAACCGAAAATGGTGGAAATATTACGGTTTCAGCTAATGATGTAGAAATCGTTTTCAATAAAAAAGACGGAACAATTGAGTCTGTTAAAAACAAAAACGGCCTGATTTCCTTAACGGGAGGACCTGTTCCCGTTGGCGTTGAAACAGAACTAAAAGAAGTGAACTGGAAAACCAACAACGAAGGTAACTTTATGTTAGAAGCAACCTATTCGCGTTATCCGGGCACAATGGTGTGGACGGTATTTAAAAACGGTTTGGTAAAACTGGAAGCTGATCCGATAAAAGGAAGATTAACCGATATCGATTTTATTGGTATTTCTTTTAATTATCCTGAAGAAAAATGTGAAGGAGTAACCTGGATGGGCCGCGGACCTTATCGGGTATGGAAAAACAGAATCAAAGGGCATAATATTGGCGTTTGGGAAAAAGAATACAACAACTCCATCACCGGCGATAGTTTTAACGAATTAATTTATCCAGAATTCAAAGGATATCACGGGAACCTGTATTGGGCAAAGCTAAAAACAAGCGAATCAGATTTTACAATCATTACTGAAACGCCAAATCTATATTTCCAGCTGTTTACACCGGGTAAACCAAAACATGTGGCTGGCGGAACTTATCCTGTTTTCCCTGAAGGTGATATTTCGTTCCTATATGACATTCCTGCCATTGGTACCAAATTTAAACAAGCTGAGGCGTTGGGGCCAAAAAGTCAGAAAGGCGTTTATCAAGGCCGCAGAGGAGACGATAATTATCCGCTAAAACTTTGGTTTAATTTCAAAAACGAATAGCTAAACTAGGTACGCAATTAGATTTTTTCGTCAATATTTACAGAGAAGGCCTGTAACAATCCTTTTAAGTTGTTACTTTTATCTTCTCTGTAAATAATTATAATTTAAACCACATAACCATGAAAAGAAGAAATTTCATAAGAAACACTGCTGCTACAGGAATTGCACTAACCGGATTAACGGGGGTGATGACTGCCGGAGCAACAGAATCGAAAACATCTAATTCGGCAAAATTTAAACTTAAGTACGCTCCGGGTCTGGGAACATTCAGAGCACATGTGGGAGACGATCCCATCGAAAATATAAAATTCATTGCAGATCAGGGATTCAGAGCCGTTTTTGATAATGGTTTAATGGGAAGAACTCCCGAAATGCAGGAAAAAATTGGCAGTGAACTTGCACGCCTTGGGCTCGATTTAGGTCCGTTTATTGTGTATGCCGATCATCATGCCAAATACGGTGTAACCGATGATCCTGAAGTAACTAAAATGCTGGTAGCAAAAACGGAGGAAGCTCTTAATGTGCAAAAAAGAACAGGTGCAAAAACAGGATTGATAACATTCGGTATTTACGACGAAAAAATGGATTGGGATTACCAAACCATTAATGTAATCAATCACATGCGCGCATGCTGCGATGTTGCAGGAAAAACAAACCTGGATTTGGTTATGGAACCGTTAAACCACCAGGTTGACCATCCAAAATTATTCCTCACAAAAATGGCCCAGGCGAAAATGATATGCGTAGCCGTTAATCATCCAAACTGTAAAATTGTGGACGATATGTATCACCAACAAATTACAGAAGGAAACCTTATTATGAATATGGATATTTGCTGGGATTACATTGGAGCTTTCCACGTTGGCGACAACCCGGGAAGAAAAGAGCCAACCACCGGCGAAATCAACTATCTAAATATATTTAAGCATATTTACGACAAAGGCTACGATGGAACACTTTGCTGCGAGCACGGAAAAAGCATTGGAGGAAAAGAAGGCGAAATAGCATTTATTGAAGCCTACAGAAAAGTAGATGCTTTTGAAGTCTAAAAAAGATAATCAACAAGATAAAAATTAAAAAGGTGGCTACTAATGGCCACCTTTTTTTGCATATAATGTCATATTTTAGAGGAGGGCTGATAATTTTAGACTTATTTTTTCAAAGCCTAAGAATTATCAAATATTTTATGTAATGAACTTCCTGAGCCGGATGCAAATGTCTCATTAATTCTACAAAATCAACCCTCAAATCGTAAAAAGAATCCTCAAATGGTAAAATAGAACATAAAAATAAAATTTTGTACTTTCGCTAAATCAAGATAGAATAAGCAAATGATTAAATCAGCAGCATTATTGGCTCCTGTTTTGGTGACACTTTTTTGGGCCATTGCTTTTTTTACTCAAAGCAACCCATCAGAAAGAAAGGTAAAAATTTACCTGGGCATCTTTATGCTTGATTGTTTCTTTATTTATTTGTCGCATACTTTCTTTTTTAGCCGTCTTTACAACGTATACTCATTTATAGAAAGCATTTATCTTAGCTCTATGCTTTCGGCCTATCCGCTGTTTTATCTGTATCTACAAATTGTTGCCACCGAAAAACCCGGTTTCAAACAACGATTCAAACATTTTATTCCGGCAATCTTAATTGGAAGTATTTCACTGATTACAACCCTATTCATGAGTAAAAGTGAAAGAATTTTCTACGTGCAGGACACGCTTCTAAATAAAAACCTGAAAGGACTCGATTTGAATTCAATTATTGGTTTAAAAGGATATATCTTTTTCGCTGCGCGATTTATTTTCCTACCCCAGGTTATCTACTACTTTTACAAGGTTTTTGTTCTGATTAACAGGCATAATAAACGGATTGATAATTACTATTCGGAAACAGAAGGAAGAACATTGCATTGGGTAAAAGTATTGTATGTTGTTATTATCCTTGTATCACTGGCCAGTATATCGTTTACTCTCATTGGCAGAAGTTATTTTGCCCGTAATGAATTATCGCTCATACTTCCTTCATTAATATTTACTTCTGTTCTGTATGTTATTGGATTAAAAGGCAATCAACAAGTTCATATTAAAGAGGAACTTATCACTGAAAAAATAATACAGGAATCAGAATCTTATCAGGAAAATCAGACAGAGCATCTTAAAATTCAACTGCTTCAATTATTTGAGGAGAAACAAATATATAAACATCCTGACCTAAAAATAACCTATGTTTCGGAGGTGTTAAACACCAACAGAACTTATGTCTCCCGACTAATAAACGATGAGTTTAAAATGAATTTTAATGAATTTGTAAATAACTATCGCGTTAAAGCTGCTAAAGATTTACTGTGTGGAGAAAAGAACAATTCATTTACAATGGAATATATTGCTGAAAAATCGGGATTCGGTTCTGTTAATTCCTTTACACGTGTTTTTAAAGAAGCCGAAGGAAAGACTCCTGGAAAATTCAGAAACGATTGTATAAGTAAAAAGTATTCCCAAACGCAGGAAAAGACATCAGAATAATTCCTAATAATCGTTTAAAACTTTGAGCTTGTTATCGTATTCTTTTATCAATCTTTTCGAATTACCAAAGTTAAATCCATTGGATACATGCCCGATTCTGCTCCGTAAATGGAAAGCCCTCCCCTATTCGATGTTTGTTCGTCGACATACAACCGAATAGTAACTTCGCCTTTTTCCAGGGCTGAATTTTTAGCCACCTCATCTAAAGTTACTTTCACCGGATAACCATAAGAACCGGCCTCATCTAAAAGCCAGGGTTTGCTGTGGTCGACACTTCCCCACTCCCAGCCGTGTTCCTGATTCATCCATGACAAAATTCCACGATGGTCGGCAGGATCATCTTTTAACTGGATTTCTGCCAATTTGATATCGTTGGCAACCACTTTCACCAGCGAACCATAAATTTTTTCATCGGTTTGCGGATAACTGTTTTTGCCATATCCGGGAATAATTCCTTTCGTTGACACCACTGTCATGCCAATTCGCTCAGCATCGCCGTCTTCCAGGTATTTTTCCTGTGGATATCTGGCAGCCAACTCAGCCCTGAATTCAATGTCTTCAACCTCATCTGCTTTCAGGTTCTCCGGAAGCTTAAATCTATATTCAAAATATCCGGATCCCATTCCCCAAACTTTATTTCCATTCTGCCGGGTTTGGTATTTTACATTCCAGTCAGCCTCCTTAAAATCAGATGGTTTTTGGGTTACCGTTAATACATCGCCCAATGCATTGGATGTTACTCTGAACGGAACAAAATTACGCTGAATGACCCTTCCTCTTCCATTTACAAGTTTTGTAGCAAACACAGCCGTTAAATTTTTATCAGGAAGTTCAACCTGCACCGGTGGCAATGAGTTAAAAGCAAAAGGTTTTGCACTGACTGGCATTTCTCCGAACGAGATTTCCTCTTTTTCACCCAGTTCATTCCAACCGTAAAGCGAATATTTCATTTTCAAATTGTCGGGGATATCAGAAGTAACAGCGCTAATACCGACAGGAATCTCCACAGCAGTTCCCCCCTTGTACCTCTTAAAAAAGTCATCTCCTGCAACAATATATAAATCTGAATGAAAATCTTTCATGCTCATTCCTTCACAAAGCTCATCGAGTCCAAACTCTTTTTTCGTCCGGTCGAAACGGTAATAACCATTCCATTCGTTTATCACGTCATGAAATTCGGTAAACAGGAAACCTGCAATTTTAGGTCGTTTCCGGAATTCATTCATCATGATGTGGTATTCCCAGGTTAAATCGATATCACCCGTACTGCCCGAATACCCCCATACCGCTCCACATTCGGAATTAAACATGGGCTGGTTACCCTGAACGTTACCTCCAATAAAATTCCAGTCAGAACCGGGATAAGTTTTCGCGCAAGCAGTATCCAGAAAACCCGACCAGTGTGGTGCCGGCGAATAACGATGCCAGGTGTTAATATCGGTTATTACATGATCCCAGTTGCATGGCGAATTGTCTTCTACCAAACGGGTTGGATCGAATGCTTTGGTTTGCAAATACTTTTCACGTACCCAATCCTGTGTTTCTTTGGTGTATTCTCTTTTCCCTTCTTCATCGGTCGAAAACAATCCCCAGGTTTCGTTAAACAACACCCATGAAAAAATTGACGGAGAATTGTAATCGCGGGCAATTTCGTTAACTGCCACCTGTTCCCAGTTGGCCTTTGCAATACTATCGGGTTCTCCCCAAAAGTTAGGTACATCTTCCTGTATTAAAAGGCCAAGTTTATCTGCCCAGTATAATTTTCTGGGAATTTCTGCTTTAATGTGAATACGCAATCCGTTTAATCCCAAAGCTTTGGCACGTAATATTTCTTCTTTCATAAATTTATCTGAAGGAAAGGTGTAAAAACCTTCGGGATGATAACTCTGATCAAGAGTTAGTTTCATATAAACAGGCTTATTATTCAGGGCCACATACTGAAAATCATGACCAGGTGCTTTAAGCGCTGAAATTTTACGCATACCAAAATAAGAAGACACAATATCGTCCGCATTTTCGCCTTTTACTGAAGCTTCTACTTCGTACAGGTAAGGATTATCCAAATCCCATAATTTCATATTTTCTATCGGAATAATAAACTCAGCACCGTTACTATTAGCAGGAATTTCACCCTGAAAATCGATTCCCGATCCATATAGAATAAACTCAGTACCTTCGCTTACAGCCTTGTTTAATTGTACCTTAACCTTTACTTCCTCTTTATCGATATCAGGTGTAAAATAAAGTTTTTCAATATGTATTTCCGATCGGGCCTCCAAATACACGGTTTGCCATATTCCCTTTGCATTTCCATAATATTGTTTACCGGAAGGACGGTTCTTCAATTCCTCATCTTCAACACGAATAACCACTTGGTTTTCTCCTTCGTTCAAATAATCTGAAATATCAAAATCGAAAGGCGTATATCCGCCTGAATGATCACCGACTTTCTTCCCGTTCACCCAAACTGTTGTGTTAAAATCGCTAGCACAAAAATTCAGGAACACCTTTTTGGTTGCCCACTTTTCGGGATCGTTAAAAGTAAAAATCCGGCTATACCAACCCACATTTACATTGGGAAGCTCAACTCCACTCGCCGGGCTGGCCCACGAGAATGGCACAGTTATTTTCTGATCAAAAAATTCGGCTTGATTTTGCCAATTTTCGCCTAATCCAGTATCAGCCGAATCAGCTTTAAATTTCCAGCTACCATTCAGGTTTTGCCAAACAGATCGTTCGAAATTTGGTATGGGATGCTCTGGCAACGGAATACCCGAGTCTTCCTTTTGTTTACAGGAAAAAATTATTAAAAACAATATAATGACAGATGTTATTCGTGGAATCATAACAGAAGGTTTACTTGTTTAAATCACCCATAAATTTAACGACTTTCATTTAACTTAAAAAGCTTTATTAAAAAACATCCTGAAACAAAAAATGGCATTCAATAAAATTCAGAATGCCATTTTTAAATCTGTCTAACTTATCCCTTAGCGCGAGCGTATTTCACGCCGCATAAACAAGGTGTATGCAATTGCAAAAAACACAATGGTATCTGCAGCCAGTGCTGTAACCTGTGGCCAAACCAATATAAGACTTTGTCCCAAAGGTAATGGGCTTGGTATGGCTCCTTTCATTTGTTCCATGGTTAAGGGGCCAAGGCTTCTAACCGTTGGCATAAGTAGTGAAGTAGTAGCATCATTAAATAGTTGGCCGGGATTAATACGCATAATATTTTGTATAAATCGCTGAAAGGCAACCACCTGGTTTTGGCTCACAAAAACAGACGGAGCCAAACCTTTGGCAATGAGGTTAACAATCATTCCAAAAAAAATGGTAAAGAACAACCAGATTGAAATACCGGCCAGAGCCGACGTTGCTGCCTGATTAAACTTCACAGAAAAGAGCATGGCCAGGTTTAACCAAAAAGCTACATACAATGTAGTAACCAATGCAAAAAATACAATCCGCAGGAACTCCTCTGCTGTTGGCGGAATCCCTATAAATATTAAACCGAAACCAAGAACCAAAAGGCTGAGAACTGCAAACAGAATACTCAACACAATTAATGCAGCCAGAAACTTGGCATTCAATACATAATCGCGGTAAATGGGTTGCGCCATAATTCTGCTTAAGGTTCCTTTATTTTGCTCCTGATTAATACTGTCGAAACCCAGACTGATACCCAAAAGAGGTCCTAAGAAACTAACGAATACAATAAACGAAGGTAAAGTGCCATCAGAATGAGTAAACAGTTTCAGGAAAAAGAAGCTGCCATCTGCATTACTGGATTTAATGGCTGATGAAAAATCATTTAAGGCAGCATACAACGATCCCATACATGTTAACATTATTAATCCCAGCATTATTAAAAACTTCCAGCTTCTAACAATATCTGAAATTTCCTTCTGTACAATCACCCAAAATGAGTTAATACTTTGATTTACTGTTTTATGCATGACTCAGTCCTCCTTCAAAATAACGGTTATAAATGGCATCAAGTCCGTATTCTTTCCTGGATAAAAAATTCAGATCCAGGTTTGACTCCACAATTCGTTTGGCAATTGCCGGAGAAATATCTTTCTCACATTCAATCTGAAAGACATCGTTATTTTTCTCCACCTTTTGAATACCCGGAATCGGATCTAGTACTTTTTTAAGCCAGGATGCACCAAATTCTTCACCTTTAGGAACCGAATTTTTATCGATACCCAGTTGTATCATATACATGCCATGGGTAAACAGCTGTTTTGTTAACGATTCGATGTTCCCCTCTGCCAGCAGTTTGCCTTCCACAAAAATACCCACGCGATCGCAAACCTGCTGCACCTGGTGCAGATTATGTGATGAAAACAACACGCTAATTTCATGCTCGTCGCGTAGCTCCACAATCAGGTCTAAAAACTCCTGTACTCCCTTGGGATCAATACCTGAAGAGGGCTCATCCAAAATAATTACTTCCGGATTTTTTATCAAAACATCGGCTAATCCAAGGCGCTGTCGCATACCTTTCGAGTACTTTCCGGTTTTTTTATTCATTTCATTTCCGAGGCCCACACGCCTCATTAAGAGTACTGCCTTTTCTGCTGCTTCATTCTTCGAAAATCCATTTAGGCGGGCCGTATAAATCAGATTTTCCAATCCGGTTCGATCGTCGTAAAACCCGACATCCTCGGGTAAATACCCCACCTTTGTTTTCACTTCAATTGGATGCGTTGTAGAATTAATTCCACAAACATTCACCTCTCCCGAAGTAGGTTCAGTTAGCCCCAACATCATCAGAATAGAAGTTGATTTTCCTGCACCATTGGGGCCCAGCAAGCCAAAGATTTCTCCTTTACCAACGGTAAGATTCAATCGGTTAACCGCAGTAAAATCTCCGTATTTCTTTGTTAAATCAACCAGTTGAATAATCGGTTCAGCCACAGCTTACCTCCTTCCGTATTTTTTAAACAAAAAAGCAACTCCACCCAGGGCCAGAAAAATAATAATCACTCCTATCCATCCCATTAACATTGGTGTTTTTACCATTACTCTAAACGAAAGCGTCTCATTCACTTCCGGAGTCTTGGCAGTAATCTTGCTTACATAATCTCCCGGAATGGCTTTTTTATCGGCCTTAATCGTTGCATAAACCGTTTCGCTTTTACCAGGTCCGAGTTTTTCAATTTTGTCGGGCTCGAATGTGGCTTCCCAGTTGCGCGGTTTTGTAGCGCTGAGTTCAATATTTTCCAGCTCAGTGGTACCGGTATTTTTCACTGTTAATTCTATTTTCTTTTCCTCACCGGCGGTCATCTTTGCACTTACTAATCCCGATGGAGTACCAACCGACATTTCGTAAGTACCGGTAATTACCACTTCAAATTCCAATCCTGCCGAAGTACTTCCCGAAACCACTTTAACCGGTATTTTATAGGTTCCTGCTTTTACTGTTGCCGGTGGTTTTATATCGTAGGTAATATCTTTTGTTCCGTTGGCTTCCACCTCAGTTGATGTTGCCTGCTGATGGTTCGGTTTTATTACAACAATCCAACCCCGCGGTGCATCAGCAATTAATGCATACTGCTGTTCTGAAGCTGTTTTATTCTTCAAAACAGCCCTGAATGAAAAGTTCGATTTCGACGTACCTTCCATGTTTTTCTGGTCGCAACTCAATTCTGTTTCATTCGATCCGGCTGATGAAACATTAATGGTAATTGCCAAACTGGCCATATCACCAGCTTTGGCATAAAATGTATAATTGCCTTTTCGAACTTTATAAGGAATTTCAACTTTCAAATCGAGTGTCTTTTTTTCATCAGGAAGAATAGCCAGCTTTTTAATATTCTGGCCACCTGCTGTTAGCGAATAATCCCAGCCACGTGGTATATTGCTAACAACGATATCTTCGTTAACGGTTTTGCTTCCATTATTTATTACATCGATTTTATAGCTTACCGTTTTTCCGGGTGCTACCGCAACTTTGGTGTAAGGCGTATAAATTTCAACACTGTCTGACGTGTCAGCAAGGGCAGAAAAAGTTGCCGTTGAAAAGAAAAAAAGAAGTAAAAAACTGCTGAAGTAAACATTAAATTTTTTCATAAATCATCCTCCATAATTTAAGATCAAACTTTTAATTTAAACTATAATTATTTGTTTATGTCTTTTAAAAAATAGGGTGAATGGGGTAAAAGAATTACAACATATCAGGAGGTGGCAGGTCGTAAATAAAGGGTAGTCGTTTGTTTTGTTTATTGCCCTGTTTCGTTGCTGTTGAAAAAACGAAAATAGCATCCAATCTGATTTCTTGCCAGTTTTCTGTTTCCTCTGCCAACGAATCATATTCATCGAATGAAATATCGGAACACAGGTTATCAGAAACATCAGAGAAATGAGTTTTCCACTGAAGACTTTCATTTTCAACGGCCATCGTTGATTCTTTTTTATCAGCAGCTTTTGCTAATATGCTGATGGCCAAAAAACAAAATATGAAAACCAAATTTTTCATACCCTATTACATTAGTGTTATTTTACTAACTGCATGAAACAGTTGCTAATTAAGATATTATTTGATTTTTTCGGGGAACGAATTTAAGAAATATCATTTTCCTGAAAAATCAAAAAAACCTCATTTAACAAAATTTAAAACGGGTTTACATTTTTTTTATAAAATTCTGAATTGGTAGAAGGTTTTCTTCCAACACCATGGATTGGCTGTGACTTAACTCAGTATGGATGGATTTATAATTTGAGTGAAATCGGTTGTAATCTGCTTAAAGGATTTTCCATTTACAATAATAATTAAGAGTGGTCAGTTTAATTACCATCACGTTTCTGCAAAAGTTCTTGATTCCTGCACACTCAATTATAGTTCCCTTCTCATTTCAAATTGTTTTCCTGTCAGCTCAATTCCCAAACTTTCTATAAATTGGTGAACAGGCTTACAGGTCAGATCTGTATTGATTATTTTAAAATCTTCCTTGTCCATTCTGCTCATCATCTCCTTAAATAAAATGGTTCCTAATCCTTTTGAACGATAATTCTTATGTACGGCAAATTGTGTGATATCGCCATTTTCCGGTTCAAAAACAGCATAGGCAATAAGCTCCTCATTTTCGAAAATTCCAACAGAACGGAATGCCTCTAATTGTCGGGAAACTGATTCGAAGCTATTTTGCCAGGAAGGATGAAAATCCCAAAAATTATTCATATCCAAACCTTCAAAACTTACCTTATCTTCAATCGCATAATCTCCGCTTAATACCATGTTTCCGTTTACCACTTTGCTTTTCGCAAAAACATAGTATTCAAATTCTCGAATTACTTCAAATCCCATTTTTTTATATAAATGCACCGCACCATGGTTGTGTTGCAACACCTCGAGAATATACTGCTGAATACCGGCATCTTTTAAAAAAGAGATTGAATGGTTAAATATTTTTTGTGCCAGACCTTTACCCCGATAATCTTTTGTGGTTCCGGTACCCGTGTCGTATGCCGTAGGTATACCATTGTAATTACCAATTCCGTTAAAAGTGAACGAAACCAACTTATCGCCGTCGAATGCACCAAACGACAATTCAGGATTAAAACCTCGTCGTTTTAACATGTCTGCAAGTTGATTTTTATCCAACTGCATTTCGTAATCTTCAAATGCATTTTGGAATGCTCCAAATAATTCATCGTGAGTTAAGTCCTTGAGAGATTTTATTTGTTCCATACTTTTTTATTTTCAATTTTTTATAATCTGTGTTTGTTTTTCCCCAGTAATATTACTTTCTGGTTTTTGTGAATGTACAATGATGTATTGAAATATTTTGCACTTAATACAAGCATCAGCTAGTTTACAAAACCTTTAACGTAATCAATAATTTGAGGATAGAAGCTCTGGTAATTTCTGAATTTATTGCAATTATTAATGCAGTTTTCCAGTCTTTTATCAAACTTATAAATATAGTTAAAGTCTTGAAAATTAAATTCAAAGGTAATATTCTGCCATTCATCTGTAAAACCTTTTAGCCCACTCGCTGAAACAACCGGGCTTATTTCACTTGCCGGATATAACCGGATTTGTTTCAACTGTGACGGAGAAGTATTTCGCACCGGAACTGCCGGAGGAATGTTACAGTTAAGTCCACAATCCACCTTTTCCTGATACAATGGAATGACTCGAAAACTGGCATACGGACAAAAATTTGTCTCACTCTCGTCATTGCAAAACATTTCCATTTTTGATTGTCTTTTTTCAACACCGCTTATGAAATACTGCTCTTCCATTATTTCGTCAGCAACGATATTATGAGTTACAATCGGAGATTGAGACAGCGGGTTTTCATCAAAATTTTCTGCTTTTTCGCAACTCTTAAAAATGAATAAATCTGTTATTATTATTAAGATGATCCCCATTATTAATGTTCTTATTTTCATGATCTTAGTATTGATTGTTTCCAGTTGTCCAAAATGAAACCCGCACTTAATTAAATTATCCTTTTAGAAACAATTAGATACATGCGCGTTTCACGGCCTTGTTCTCTTTCTTAAAATAATTTCTTAATCGATTCGATTATTTCCTGAATGATTTGACAGGACACTTTTATTAATGTCCTTAAAACGAACCAGGCCCATAAAAATGAATATTTAAAAAAAACCGTCACCTGCATCTTATTTTCTTTTTTAAACACCGCCCGGCAAATCAGGATGAACACCATTTTAAAACTTAACCTTTGCTTTAAATCCATATAATTCGGGATCCAGCCTTTAAGTCCATTTACAACGGGACTATTGCTAAGTATAAATCCATATTTATTCTGAATGGTGTCCATCTGTGCCGTTAATTTGCAGCCACAATAAGTGACATAAGAATAGTTATTATTAAATGGGCGAAGCAAAGAGACTCCTTTTTCTATATTACTTATCATATATCCCGGCGAATAACTTCGCGACCAATTATATGAAGGCGAAAGCATAAAATCAACATTGTTTGTATTGGCTGGCTTTAAGGCATTCATATCTTTCGCCCTGACGTAATATTTTTGAATAAAGTACACCTTTTTACTCTCCTGTGAATTCTATAACATAGCCCGAAACAATAACTTTATGTTTGCCTACAAAAGGAAACAAAGAATATTGCATTTCAATTGTTTCATTCGTTATTGCTTTTGAACCACCCTCAATACTTGCTTTTTTCAACATATTAGCACGTGCCTCGGCAATCAACGCCTGTTTTTTAGTTCCGCCAATCCCAAAAATATACCGCACTTCTGCTTCTCCCTGAACTCGTTGAATTACCTTAAAATTCTTCTTTGACAGAACAACTTCAGTAGTATGGTTATTTGAGTTTGTTGTCAATCCTGAATGAATTGCACAGCTTGTAAAAAGGAAAATAAATCCAATTAGTAAAAAAGTTAATTTTTTCATGATTTTGTGATTTGATTATTCATTAAATGCTTAGAATTTGAACCCGAAATTGAGACTGGGCTCTATTATTGTTTTTGGTGTTCCTTCTTCTACCTCGGCAAAATCTAACGGTATATTCGTGTCAATTGGCCAGTATTTAAGTGCACAGGCCGGTTCAACATAAAAACGCTTTTTAAAAAGCTCAATTCGATATCCAAGGGCCAGTTGGAGATAAAGCTGAAAACCATTCTGAATTTTTTCGTCTTGTAAATCGAAATACTGTTTATAAAACGGTGTTGCCTGAACGGTTGTAAACAAACCTTTCCAGTGGAAACGCTGATAACCCAACCCGATACCATGAGTTCTTACATATCCCGGATATAATTCATCTGAATTTCCATAGGTTCCCATTGGTTCTTCGTATTTCCAGGTATTATACTCTATAAATATCCGGTCTTTGCTTGTTAACTGATAACCGTAGGTCAACAAACCGTAATCTGCAGATTCTTCGGTAAGATTATATAACATAAACAATGAAGACCCGATGGAATGTCTGTGTTTTATTTCCTCCTTTTGTGTTTGGTTTTGACCAAACGCAATTGAAATGGACAAGGCAAAGATTAAAAGTGTTACGTTCAATTTTTTCACGATGTTTGATTTTTAGTTGTTATGGCTATTTTTAATTGATTTCATATGGATTAACCGAAATAAGTTTCAGGTTTAAATCGCGTATTTGATTCAATATTCCATGTAAATTCGATTCATCCCTGATATTTCCTGTCAAAACGGTATTTTCTCCTTCGAAACTGATTTCCATCCCTTCAAACCAATCCTGCCATTTTTTATCTAAATGACCTTTTACTTTTATTTTTACTTTTCCTGACATCATTTTTCGTTTTGAAATTCTATTCCAAAAGTAGGGTGTGCTCAAAAACGAAAAAACACCCTCACGGGTGAAAATGAGGGTGTTTTTGATGGGGTGAGTATTGTTCTATTGAAACATTATTCTATATAAGCCCCTGATCTTTAGACTTTTCTACCGCTTTTCTTCGGCTATCAACCTCCAGCTTAAGAAAAATATTTTTCAATCGGGTTTTAACTGTATTGAGTGAAATAAATAACTGATCGGCAATTTCCTGGTTCGTTAAATCGCGGGCAATTAGCTGTAGAGTTTCAATTTCGCGGCTGGTTAAAATACCATCAACCTGCTCTTTTACTCTTCTTTTCTCATCATTTAATGCCTGTATCAATTTTGAAAAGTAGGTATCTGAAATGGAATCCAGTTCAACGGATGATGTAATTTTTTTATCGTTCCAAAGTTCAAAAAGTAAGTTGGAAAGTATATCTCTTTCTTCGATAAAGAGTCTAATATAATCTTCTTCCTGCGCCAACTGAAGTGCTTTACATATCGTTTTCTTTGCCTCTGTTTTGTTATTCAATACGATATAAGCTTCAGCCTTTAAAACATATCCATAAAATTTTGAGTAATGCTTGTCATGATTATAAGCAAGATTTAAAACACTGTCTATTACTTTCAAAGCCTTTTCCGGTTTTCGCTGAAGGATATAAAGTTTTACCAACCGAAGCTGAATATATTCCGGTTTTTTAATTATTTCTTCATCCAGGTTTTCTTCGTATGCTGTTAAAATTTCCGAGGCTTTTTCAAGTTCTCCCTTTTGCATTAATAATTCGGCTTTCCATGCAGTAATATGAATCGACAGCCATGGAGTTGTTTGGCTGTATTCAGGATCTGTTTCCAGTTCAAGTAGTTTTTCCGAGGCTTTATCCATTTCTCCCAAAGAAAAATAAAGGTGAATTATTGCTACATAACTGTAAACTTTCACCGAAATGTCGTTGGCCTTTTTAGATAATTCAAATCCCTTTTCGATATACTTTTTTCCTTCTTCACATTCATTCCATTCAAACAGGAGATCGCCATACAATAAATAAAATCCGGTCAGATAATATTCGGTTGCCAGTTGTTTACTTTTCTGTGCATGTATTATATCCAGTTGCTCCTTGCAAATTTTAAAAGCCGATTTGTATTTTCCATGACGCCCAAAACAAAGGGCCAATCTGAAATTAGCGGTGATTTCCAGGTACTGATTTTGAGCTTTACGGCCATATTCAACGGCCAATAAGTAAAACTTTTCACTCTCTGCCAGATTTGCATTTATATGGTATGCATCTCCAAATGTTAAATAAGCCCAGCCATTCCACAAAGGATTTTTATCGGATAAGTTTTTTATGGCTTGATCAGAGTATTGAATAACTCTGTTTTTTTGTCCTAATATTGCATATAACAATGCATAGGTTAACGATAATTTTCCCAGAATATCCTGAAAATCATCTTTTGAATTCTGCTGTTCGACAAGAACTTTTTCAGTTGCATTTAAATAGTTTTGGGCTTCATTGGTTTTTCCTGCTGTAATTAGCATCCACGAATAAAATATGCAGAATCTGGGATTTAAAATAATCTTTTCTTCTGTTAACTTTTCGCCAAAATCAATTATCACCGAATGTTGTCCGGCAACCCATAAACTTTCAACATGCTCATTAAGTATTTCAATGGCTTTATTGTTACTACCAGCTTTAAAAGCATGCTCTATCGATTCAACAACAAAGTTGTTTTCAAAAAACCATTCGCTTGCCTGTAAATGAATCTTTTCGATTTCATTTTTAAATTCAAATAGTAAATGATGTTTTAATAAATCAGCAAACAAATGGTGATATCGAAACCATCGTTTTTCAAAATCCAGAGGAATAATAAACAAATTGTTTTTTTCGAACTCTTCAAGTATTTGCTGACTGTGTTCAATTTGAAGAATGTAATTACATAACGGAGCGTTAAACTGATCGAGAACAGAAGTTTTTAGTAAAAATTCTCTAAACTCCCCAGGTTGATTATGCAGAACTTCTTCTATAAGATAATCCATAATGTAACGGTTATCTCCTGCCATTTTCTTTAAATAACCAGATATATCATTTTGTCCCTGAACAGTAATTGCCGTAAGTTGCAATCCGGCAATCCAGCCTTCCGTTTTTTGCTGTAGAATATTCAAATCATTTTCAGTCAGCTTTACCTTCAACCTTCTGTTAAATAAAAACGATATATCGTTATTCGAAAAGCTTAAATCTGTTGCTCTTAATTCCAGCATTTCATTCTGACTTCTTAAACGTGAAAATGATAACGGAGGATCGGAACGGGTTGAAAGAACAAGTAACAGGTTAGGGGGCTTATAATCAATTAATGTGGAAATGCTGTGAAAGACCTGTTTATTTGTAATTAAATGTAAATCGTCTAAAACAAGAACAGTCTCACTTTCGAGTTTCAGTAAATCATTAATAAAAAGTTCGCTTATGTATTCAACACTGGCCGTTCCGGGTGTTTTTAATAATTCCATGGCGCTTTCGCCAAACTCGTTATGCTGCTTCTGAATTGCGGTAACAACAAGTTTTAAAAATTCAATGGGATCATTATCGCGCTTATCAATTGAACACCAAACAGCTGAAATTTTGTTCTGAATTATCCAGTCGCTGATAAGCGTAGTTTTTCCATATCCTGCAGGTGCTGAAACCAATACAAGTTTTTTGTTTTGAGCCTGATCGAGCAAATTAAAAAGCTCCTGACGATGTATTGTATCCTTAAACGGAGTAGGAATATGAAGTTTAGTTAGCAGCATTTACTTCGAATTAAGAAAGGAATGGCAAAAGAGGTGCAAAACCTGCTTTTATTATACCATCGCACTTCAGATTTGCAGATAGTGATCTTTAGTTAAAACACATAAAGATAGCTATTTTCGCTTTGCCAGTCCTAATTCGAATACATAGTTTTTAGACAGTCTTTGCTCATTTTTAAATTGATTTCCGTTATAAATTCTTAGAGAGAAGGTTTCACTTTAAATTCTCCATTCAGATTGGAGTGCTCAACTTCCATATCAAATTGTGTTTTAAGAATGTAAGAAAGCTAGGATCAAGCTGTTTCCTACTTCACCACAACCGATTTAATATTCATGAACTCTTTAATTCCGTGAATGGAAAGTTCGCGACCAAAGCCGCTGGTTTTAATTCCCCCAAAAGGTAAACGCGGATCGGATTTCACAAAATCGTTTACAAAACAAGCACCTGCTTCAAGGCCCATTTCGGCGATATTTTCACCTTTTCGCTTATCGGAAGTAAATACAGCTGCACCTAGGCCAAATTCTGTATCATTAGCCACCCGAATGGCTTCCTGCTCGTCTTTTACTTTTATTACTGACGCCACCGGACCAAACAACTCTTCTTCGTAGGCCGGCATTCCCGGTTTTACTTTTTCCAGTATTGTTGGAGGAAAAAAGGCTCCCTTTCGGTGCGGAATCTCGCCGCCCAAAATTACCTCGGCACCCATTTCTATAGATTTTACAACCTGTTGGTGCAACTCGTCGCGAAGATCGACCCTTGCCATTGGACCCATAGTTGATTCTTCATCGAACGGATCGCCAAATCGTGCTGCATTCATTTCATGGGTAAACAACTCTAAAAAATGAGCATAAACCCGTTCCTCCACAATAAAACGTTTGGCGCCAATACAACTTTGTCCGGCATTCATTAACCTTCCAAAAGCCGATTTTTTTGCTGCAAGATCCAGATCTGCATCCTTTAAAATCAAATAAGGATCGCTTCCGCCCAATTCCAAAACACATTTCTTAAGCTCGGCTCCGGCTATTGAGGCCACACTTCTGCCGGCAGGTGTACTTCCTGTTAAACTCACTCCTTTAATGGCCTTGTGCTTTATTACTTTTTCAACCTGATTACTGCTAATTAATAGTGAACGGAATACATTTTCAGGAAATCCGGCTTCACGGAATAAATCTTCGATGGCCATAGCGCAACCGGGCACGTTACTGGCATGTTTTAAAACCGCGCTGTTTCCGGCCATTAAAGTTGGAGCCAAAAACCGAAATACCTGCCAAAAGGGAAAATTCCATGGCATCACCCCAAGGATTGTTCCAATAGGCCGGTATGCGACATATGATTTTGTTGCTCCGGTTGGAATGTTTTCATTTTCAAGAAAACTCTCTGCATTAGCTGCATAATAATCGCAAACCCAGGCACACTTTTCAATTTCGGCGATTCCTTCGTTTTTAACCTTACCCATTTCGAGTGCCATTAAAAAAGCAAGCTCCTGCTTATTCGATTTCAGCAAACTCGAAAGGTTCTGCATTAACTGGCTCCGATACATAAACGATGTATTTCGCCAATGGTGCCAGCCCTTATCAACGGAGTTAATTATTTTTTCAACGCCTTCGTCTGAATGCTTCTCAAAGGTTTTAACCACCTCGTTGGTTACCGGATTTATGGATTGTAACATATCACAGAGTCTTTAGCAACTTTTAAAATTAAAAAAAAAAGCAAGCTTCTAAAAAAAGCCTGCCTTTTCCTTACTATTTTATCGCTACATTTTATTCAATTACCCTTATTTCGGTTTTCATTTCCATTGCCTGACGATAAACCGCACTCACCCCGCAATATTTTTCTTCCGAAAGTTTTACTGCTTTTTCCAGTTTTGCCATAGGTAAATCTTTTCCCTTAAACTGATAAATAATTTTCATTTTATTGTAATATTTTGGGTGCTCTTCGGTTAAATCTCCTTCTACAATTACATTAAAAGCTTCGGGTACGACCTTCATTTTTTTCAAAATCATAATCACATCAATACCTGTACAACCGGCCAGAGCCGTAAGCATTAATTTTTTGGGGCGAGGTCCCAAATCGCTGCCACCCGCTTCTTCTGTGGCGTCAATCACAACTTTGTGTCCGTCCATATCTGCTTCAAAAGCCACTTTGTCGGTCCACGACATATCAACAATATGCTTCATAACATCCTTATTTAAAATAGTTTTCAATTTCTTTGAACAGCAAATATACAATATCTAAATATCTATATAAATAGTTTTTCCAATATTCCAGATAATTGTATTTTTAGACTTTATTTAAAATTAAGGTTAGATTTTATTAACATAGTATTAGAACAGGAAATGAGAAGTGCAATGAAAAGGCCTACAGAAGAAGAAGCAGATTTGAATGGTTTTCAATTATTTAAAAAATTAACCGAGGAGGAATTCAATCGGTTGAATTACGAAAAAACATGTTCGCTATACAAAAAGGGAACCATTATCTATCGGGAAGGAAGCAGGCTAACTGGCTTTTTCTGTGTTACCCGCGGAATTATTAAGATATTCAAAACCGGAATCGACGGTAAAGAACAGATAATTCGTTTTGCAAAAAAGGGCGAAATTATTGCCTACCGCTCGTTACTTAGCCAGGAACTGGCCTGTACAACTGCCAAGGTTATTGAAGAAGCTGCACTCTGCCACATTCCTTATCAAACCCTGCTTTACCTGATTCAAAGCAATTGGCAGTTTTCGCATCACATGTTGCAGATCGTTTGTCGCGAACTGCGCGAAGCCAACGATTATATTACTGATATTGCCCAAAAAACCGTTCGCGAACGCCTGGCTGAAGTATTACTCTTGTTAAAAGAAAACTTTGAACTCGACAACCAGAATACACTTCAAATTTCACTGACACGTGAAGAGCTTGCCAATATGGTAGGAACTGCCACCGAATCGGTAATTCGTTTACTATCAGAATTTAAAAACGATAAACTGATTGAGTTACAGGGAAGAAAAATTAAATTTTTAGATATCGCTACCCTAACGAGAGTTGCAAACTTATAATAACATATTACAAACATAGAAGAAGCCGGCACTATGCCGGTTTTTTTATTGATTTTTTTTCACCTCATATCTATTCGTGCTTAATTTACGTTCTTCTGTCAGACCAAAAAATTATTCAATAAAACTTAAATAAAATGAATAAAAAAGTAAAACTATTTGGTATACACTTAAATAAACGGACATTTATTCGTTGGAAAATATACATCGACCGGGCCCGTATGTACATTGGCTACATCAGTTTTGTGATGATTGCCTTTATGTTCCTGAACGACTTTAAAGACCAGACCATCCGAAATTTTTTGGATGAAAATAAACTGCTTACTTATCCGGTAATGATGGTTGTTTTTGTCCTTTTTTCGCTGGTTCTGGGACGTCTCGACACGAAACTTGGTTTGCGAAAGGAAGAGATGCGTAATGCAGCCACCGAAAATCCGGTAACCATGGAAATACTTGAAAACCTGAAGGAAATTAAAGCCACTTTGGAAGAAAACAAGAAAAATGTTGAATAATGAATATTGATAAACGGTTTGAGATTGAGAATTTGAGAATGCTATCTTCTTCGTTCAAAATTCATCAATCTTCATTAGAAATTCTAAAAACGCTATTTTCCTATCCAATCTTCCGGATTTAGCTTTGTACTTTCTTTCCAAATCTGAAATTTCAATATCGATTTATTATTTTCGTCGTAATCGGTATAAACGGTCCCGATAACCTGTTTGGTTGAAACCTTATCTCCTTTTTTTACAACTACTTCGCGGAGGTTGGAATATACCGTTAAATAAATCCCGTGACGAATAATAACCGCAGTATTTCCTCCTGAAATGCCAAAAACCCGGCTCACCTCACCGTTGAATATGGCGCGCACTTTCGATCCGGTTTCGGTAGCAATATTTACCCCGTTGTTCTGCACCTGAACGTTGGTTAACACCGGATGCCGATGCACCCCAAAATGTTCAACAATTACTCCTCTCTCAACCGGCCAGGGCAAACGGTTTTTATTCTGTTCAAAATTATCTCCTACCAGTTTCTGCTCAGGAGTTAGCGCATAACCCGGTTCGCCGGCAGCCCTGTTTTTACGTGCTTCCTCTTCTATTATACGCTGAATTTCACGTTCAAGCTCTTGTTCTATATTTCGTTGCGTTCTGAGTTTTTGCTGAAGTTGTCGCTTCTGATTCTTTAATTTTTGAAGTTCGGTATTCTGCTGGCCATGCTCCCTGGAAAGGGTTTGCCTTTCTTTTTGTGTTTCGCGCATTAACTCTTGTTTGGTTTGCTTCTGCTGTTCCAGGCGCTTTTTGCTTTCATCCAATACAAGCTGAAGGGTTTGAATAATTTTTGCCTGATTTTCGCGATACTCGGTATAATGTCTGAAATATAGCAAACGTCGATAAGCCTGATTAAAACCCTCTGCCGAGAGCATAAAAAGAAGTATATCGGACGAATGAATATTTTTATAAGACAGACGAATCATTTCGGCATATTCTTCTTTTAGCTTTTTAAGATCGGTTTCAAGCATTTCTATGCCCAGTTCGTTATTGGCTACACATTCGTCATAAATATTCATTTCGTCACTTATGGTGGAAATAATAGCATTACGACGACTTATTTGAGTATTGAGCAAGCGTAACTGTCCGAGCGAATAATTTTCACTTTTTTGGGTTTCGTTTAACAAGCGGGTAGTGTATTCAATTTCCTTTGCAGCATCCTGTTTTTTCTTCTGCAATTCAGAAACCGACTGGGTAAAACCAAGTATATGAAAAAGAATTATAATTACTACTGTAAAGAATATTCTCATCCGAAAAAAAGTTTGTACTAATGTAACGGATTTGCACCTACTTTACGTGTATCTGTTCGTATTTTTCAGGTATCTTAAGTTGAAAAGAGCTAACTTCTTCGGTAGAAAATCCGCTAAGTTTAATTCGCATATTAATATTTTCCTCGGGCGAAATAAAATTCATGTTCATTGAGGACGGATAATCCTTACCAACAACCTGAACAAATTCGCTGAAAGTCATACTCATATTCCTGCGATTGGTTTTATCGTCGAGTTCAAGTTTGGTGAGAGCAAAACCTGCAGGTTCGAAAAACATTCGCTGAATAATAAAAGCCTGGTCATCCAGACGTTTCAACCGACGCTCAATTTTATCGATGTTATTTTTTTCATCCAGTTTATCGATCTTCCTTTCTTTTTCAGACTGGAGCACGTACATGTTTGATTCTATGTAAGACTTAAACGTCCGGTAGTCTCTGTTTTTTGGATCGTTTCGGTACGAAAAAGCGTTATTGGAAATAATAGACTGGATAGTTCCAAAATCCACATCAATATGTAAGAAACTACTCAGGAAAGTATAATCATCAACAAAGAACTGGCGGTCGATGTAATTCACATATTTTACGCTATCAGGAGTGAGAAGTACCCTTCCTACCGGAATATTTAATTTGCTGATGGATACCAGAATTTGATCGTCCTGTTTCGATTTCAGATTTATCTTAAACGTGGTTTTAGAATCACTGCTGCTGAAATTACACCTGATATTTTTAATGGTTAAATATTCGTAATTAAAAGAATTTTCCTCAACCTTCTTCAGCAAACGGTTTGTACTAATAGGTTTGGCTATAACTTTTGGAAGTTCGGCCGGAGCCTTACAAGACGTAACCGCCCAAACCACAACAATAAAAAATAAAGGAAAACGTAAAATCTTTAATGCCTTCATCTCCTACTCTTCAATATATTTCTTTTCCTTTATTTTACGGTCCAACAGCTCTGAACCCTCTCCCACTTCCTTTGCTTTTTTCCACTGTTCAATCGCTTCATCAACCTTTCCGGCTTTATAAAGGATATCGCCATAATGTTCCAGCAAGGTATTGTTTTCTTCTCCCCCGTTTTTAATGGCCGATTCCATATAAAACTTGGCTAGAGTGTATTCTCCTTTTTTAAACAAAACCCATGCATGGGTATCGAGATATGTTGAATTATCGGGGAAACGCTCAACCACCTTACCACTCATTCGTTCGGCTTTATCCAGGTTGGTTCCTTCGAGCGACAGGTAATAGGCATAATTATTCAACGTAAGGTAATTTTCAGGATCCATGTCAACAGCTTTGTCGAATATACCAAAGGCATCCTGTTTGTTGCCCAGTTTATAAATGGCTTCTCCCTTTAACATCAAAAAATTGGCATTAAGCTGCGGATTATCAACGACATAATCTATCCCTTCTTCACTAACTGTAATCGTCTCATCATATTTCTCGAGTTGTACACAGGCAATGGCATGAAAGAAATAACCCTGGGGTTGATTCGGAAAAAGTTCCATTATCTCTTTGGTATGTTCGTATAATGCCTCCCATTCCTGAAGGTCGTTATCGAGGTACATTACCCTCTCCCATACCATGTAATCATCTTTTTCTATTTCAAGTGCCTTTAGTAACTCAATGCGAGCCTCTTTCAGCTTGTTCGATTTCAATAAATTTTCGGCATAAACCGTATGCACAATTGCATCGTCGGGATGCACTTCCAGTAAAATTTTTATAAGCTCTTCCTGCTGTTCAGCTGTTAATTTCGACTGAGCCGGATTTGCTGTTAACATCATATAAAGCTGAAGTTTAGGTTGAACCTCAACCGATTGGCTGGCGAACCCTTTTTTAGTTTCCGCGAATGATTTTTCAGGCTCTCCCTTTTCCATGTAATAGTTCGCCAAAGAAAAATGCACAAATCCATTTTCGGGGTCGAGATCCAGAATTTTTTGATAATATTTATAGGAATTTTCGGTATCGCCCTGGCTTTGATATAAATCGGCAAGTAAACCGTAGTATTTAGGATCCGACGGGTTGCTGTCGATCAATTTATTGATTTCTTCAAAAGCTTTATCAACCTGACCGTTTGAAACATAAATCTGCTGTTTTGCCACCGAAATCTGTTCATTAATTCCGGTTTTTGATTCCAACAAATTATAAGCCTCAATGGCTTCATCAAATTTTTGTGAGCTGGCATAAAGCGCAGCTTTCATATAAATGTACTCCAGGTTTTCAGGTTCTTCTTTTAATAGACCTGCATAAATATCTGCAGCCTCTGATAGCTTACGGGTTTGCTGATAAATTTGAGCCAGCAACAGTTTATACCATTTGTTTTCAGGATTCAGGCTGATTGCTTTTTCGAGTAACAACGAAGCGCTTGTAAAATCTTTATTTACGGCATGAATATTTGCCAACTCGTACATTGCTGCCGATGAGTTCGGATCAATTTCAAAGCAGCTCGATAATAAGCTAATAGCCTCCTGTGCATTGCCAAACATTTTTTGTTTCAGCGCCTCAACAAACAGGTATTGAAATTCACTGTTTTTACTATCCTCAAGCTCTGTTGTTTTTGGCTCAGTCACAGCTGCCTTTGCCACGTCCTGTTCGGTCACCTTTTGAGTTGTTGCACACGACGAAACTGCCAGAACCAATAATAAAATCCCCAGTCCTTCTATAAATCTTTTTCTCATGTCAATTTTTCCCGGTGTGGCCAAAGCCACCTGCTCCTCTTTCTGTTTCTTCGAGAACCTCTGTCAAATCCCATTCCACAGTTTCGTGCGCGGCAACAACCATTTGACAGATGCGTTCTCCGTTTTCAATAACAAAATCCTCCTGCGACAGATTAATCAGAATCACACCTATTTCACCCCTGTAATCAGCATCAATTGTACCCGGAGTATTCAAAACCGTAATTCCTTTTTTCAAAGCCAAACCACTGCGAGGGCGGACCTGTGCTTCATATCCTTGCGGCAATTCAATAAATAATCCTGTTGGAACCAGTTTTCTTTCCAAAGGTTTTAACACAATAGGCTCCTCAAGGTTCGCACGTAAATCCATTCCGGCTGAATGTTCTGTACTGTAAGCCGGTAATTCATTCCTCGATTTGTTAACTATTTTAACCTGCATGCAATCTGTTTTTTAAAAAAGAACCGCTAAGATAGATAAATATTGAATCCATACAGCAGGATTAACTATTTTTATTATAATGAATTGTTAATTCAACTAATTGGTTAACAATTATATAATCATAAGTTCGGCCATAAGTTCGTCTGAAATAAAGAGACCTTTCCTGCTTAACAAAATTTTATCCTGATCGAAAATTACATTTCCTGATTGTAAAAATTTTTCTGCCTGTTTTATCAGGTAGTTTTTCATTTCGCTTCCAAACATCTGATTTACATGAGATAGGGAAACTCCCCACATGGTTCTGATTCGCGTTAAAATATATTCATTGAATTTGTCCTTATCCGAAAGCTGTTCTTCTTCCCAATAAGGATTTTGATTTTCAATGGCCTTAATATATTGATTGACGCTGGAAACATTCCATCGCCTGAAATCACCATCGAAAGAATGCGCGGAAGGACCCAATCCAAGATACTTTTTACCCGACCAATACGAAGTATTATGTTGAGAATACATCCTGTTTTTTGCCAGATTTGATATTTCGTAATGCTCGAAACTGTTTTTAACCGAAAGATCTATCAGGGCATTAAACTGTGCAACACTCTCCTCTTCCCTTACTTCTTTTAGCGTACCTTTTTTCAACCAGGTGTAAAACGGAGTACCTTCGTGATAGGTAAGATGATAGGCTGAAAGATGATGAACAGGAAGATTGTACACGATTTTCAGACTTTCTTCCCACTGTTTTTGCGTTAATCCGGGCAAACCGTAAATCAAATCAGCACTGATATTCGCAAAACCAACTTTTGCAGCTGTTTCAATGGCCTTAACCGCCTGTTTTGCATTGTGGCGACGGTTCATTTTTTTCAGATGTTCATCATCAAAAGACTGAATACCAATACTTAACCGGTTTACTCCAGCATTAAAAATCTCATTGAGATAACTTGTTGTTAAATCATCCGGATTGGCCTCAAGCGTTATTTCAGCATCTGGTTTAACCGAAAAACTATCTCTAAAAAAATCAAGTAACCCGGCTAATTCATCAGAAGAGAGCACCGACGGTGTACCTCCTCCAAAATAAATCGTTTCTACAGCTTCATTTTGAATAAAGTTTTTCCGTACTTTAGCTTCATCTTTTAAAACTGATAGAAATTTTTGTTGTAAAGAAGTATTCACAGTTTTATAAAAATCGCAATAAAAACACTTCTGCCGACAAAAAGGGATATGTATATAAATACCTGCCATGAAAATTACACACTATTGGAGAATCATTGTTTGGTTACTTATTGTTTGTTACCTGCTATTTATGCCCGCCCAACAACTTCCTACGAAACCTTTTTTAAGAATACCCCACTTTGATAAAATGGTTCATTTCGGAATATTTTTTATTCTATGTCTGTTGTTGTTCAGACCGATTAAACAGTTCACTCCAAATTTCTATTTTTGGGCACCGGTAATTGCTCTGCTTTTTGCGGCAACTCTTGAATTTTTACAACAAAAAATAACAATAAGCAGACACAGTGACATTTACGATTTCTGGGCAAATTCAGCCGGTTTGATTTTTGCAACCGTTTTTTACCGCTTCTTCGTTAATAACAAGAAACTGGAATCCATTTTCTAACTTCAGAAGAAAACCGAAAATTACATCTGAATCAAATCTTCAAACTTCTCAATATCATTTCCAATTATAGCCAGTGTTGTTTCCTGGTAAAAGGTTCTGATTTCGGTTCTAAGTTTTTCGTATTGAGCATGAACCGGGCATAATGGCCTTGAAGGATCGTGCGTTTTACATGGCTCAAGACTGATTAAACAATTGGTAAAAAACTCTTCACCATCCACCTTGGTAACAATATCCCAAAGGGTTATTTCCGATGCGTCTCTCGATAAGGAAAATCCGCCATTTGGACCTTTTGTTGATACCAGCAATTTTTGTTTTACCAGGTTCTGAAGTATTTTTCCAAGAAACGGTGACGATAAACGGAGATCTTCCGAAATCTTTTTTATTCCAATTCGTTTTTCATCTTCTGAAAACTTTCCAAGATAAATCAGCGCTCGCAGTGCATATTTACAAGTGTTTGATAACATGGCATTTATTTTAAATTCAACATGGTCAATTTACTATAAGATTGTCGGGCAAAATCAGGAAATGTTTTCTGTTTTCCCAGCACCTTTTTATTACTTTTTGTTAAGGTGTTTTTTGCTGAACCATTTAACAAATCAAGATTCTTCCTTTTCTTAAAGGCCCATTCGTAAGCCCTCATTCCAATATTCCAGGATAGGTTACCGTGATTTTCTTCAATACTCTTTTTCCTGTTCAGAAGCAATAAATTGTGTAACGGAATTTTAACCGGACAAACTTCGGAGCAGGCCCCGCAAACCGTACAGGCAAAACTTAAATGATTATATGCTTCAAAACCTTTTAAAAAGGGTGTAATAACCGAACCAATGGGTCCGCTGTAGGTGGTATTATAAGTGTAACCTCCCACATTTTTATAAATGGGGCAGGCGTTTAAACAAGCCCCGCATCGGATGCATTTTAGCGATTTATAGTGTGTTTTTTCGTTGGCAATTTCAGAGCGTTTATTATCGAGCAACACCACCACCATTTTTTCAGGGCCATTGGCTTCACCTTCTTTTTTTGCACCTGTAAACAACGAATTGTAAACCGTTACCTGCTGACCTGTACCCAGCGCCGACAGTAAGGGAAACATTAAATTTAATTCGTTAACCGATGGAATTATTTTTTCGATACCGGCAATAACAATGTGGACCTTTGGAAACGCGGTTGACATAAAACCGTTTCCCTCATTTTCAGTAAGTGCTACGCCGCCCACATCGGCAACCAGAAAATTGGCACCGGTGACTCCCACCTGAGCCGTAGTAAATTTTTCGCGAAGAACCTTTCGTACAAAAAGAGTAAGTTCGGTTGGGCTTGCTCCCGGTGGAGTATTAAATTTTTCATGAAAAAGTTCGGCAACATCTTCTTTCGATTTATGCATTGCCGGAGTTAAAATATGATAAGGTTTTTCGCCGGCTACCTGAACAATAAATTCTCCTAAATCAGTTTCAACAGGCTCTATTCCTGATTTTTCAAGGTTTTCATTCAGTTCAATTTCTTCCGAAATCATCGATTTGCTTTTAACTAAAAGCTTTGTATCGTTTGCTTTAAGAACCTTGATAATTTCAGAAACTGCTTCTTTACTGTCGCGTGCCCAAATAATATCGATGCCATTATTTGCCGCATTTTTTTCGAATTCGCAGAGGTAGTAATAAAGATTTGATACGACTTGTTCTTTTAAATAGGAAGCCCTTTGTTTGGCCAAATCCATATTTCTGTAACGAAGCTTACCTTTTGCCACCGCTTCATTGTACTTCGAAATATTAAAATTTAACGTCTTACGATGTTGTTTATCAAAAGCAATTTTGGAGTCTTCGAGAAATATGTTTTTTAGTTTTGTCATTTACATTTTACAGGAATCTGTTCAATTCTGCGGGCGTGTCGTCCACCTTCAAAATCGGCACTTAAAAATGCTTCAACGATGGCAATTGCTTCTTCGTCGGTAACAAAGCGCCCTGGTACGGCACAAATATTGGCATTGTTGTGCTGGCGGGCCAAAGCAGCAATTTCGGCATTCCAACATACCCCTGAACGAACTCCCTGGTGTTTATTGGCTGCAATACTAATTCCCTGTCCGCTGCCGCAAAAAGTAATTCCAATTTCGTAATCGCCATTCTCAATGGCCTCGCCTATTAAGTGAGCGTAAACAGGATAGTCAACACTTTCATCTGAATAACAACCCAAATCTTTATATTCAATGTTATTATCCTCAAAATACTTTTTTATAACCTGCTTTTTTGCAAAACCGGCATGATCGCTGGCCAGTGCAATTACTTTTCCCTCTAAATGCTTCATATTTGCAAAATTAATACTTTTTGATATTTATTTCTTTTTATTCGTTTTAAATAAGCCTTTTAATTCTCTTTTTTCAAACCGATAAACAGTTAACAAAAACAAAACTAAAAATGTTGTATGTATCAAATACTTTAAAAATACTGAAAATGAACTTGTTACGAAAGATATACTAAAAAATACCGTTGCAGTCAGAAAATATATTCCAATCCTTTTTAAATCGTAAGGTACAGGATAATGTTTTTGTCCCAAAACATAAGAAATAACCATCATGGTTAAGAAACAAACAAACACGGCAATGGCAGATCCCATATATCCCATTACCGGAATCAATACAATATTTAAAACCAACGTTACAGCTGCTCCTGTTAAAGCCATATAAGCCCCGTAGCGCGTCATATCTTTAAGTTTATACCACAGCGAAAGGGTAAAATACATTCCAAAAAACAGGTTGGCCATTAAAATAATTGGTACCACTTTTAACCCTTCGTGATACTCTTTATCAATAATTACTTTAATAACATCGATATAAAGCACCATTCCCAGGAAGATGATCAATCCGAAAATGACAAAATATTTCATTACCATGGCGTACACTTTCGGATCGTCTTTCGATCCGCCACGGGCAAAAAAGAAGGGTTCGAAGGCATAACGAAAAGCCTGAATAAACATATTCATCAAAACTGCCAATTTATAACTGGCTCCGTAAATTCCCAATTGTACCATGGGCTGCTGATCTTCGCTGAGCAAAAAAGGAAGCAAAACCTTATCGATATTCTGGTTCACCATTCCGGCCAAACCAACAATAAGAATAGGAAAACCGTAACTCAGCATCTGCTGCAGCAATTTCTTATTAAAAGTAAATGAAATCCTGAATATTTCGGGTGACAACAATAGAAGAATAACCGCCGATGCCAACAGGTTTGAAATAAATACATAACCAACACCAATATCTTCTGAATAAATGAAACGGATGACTGAATCGGGGTTGTTTTGAATGATTTTCGGGCAAAGCGAAATGAAAAACAGGTTAAAACCAATGGTAAAAGCAATGGAAATGAGCCGGACAGCAGCAAACTTTACCGGCCTGTTATTTAAGCGCAAACGCGCAAAAGGTATGGCAGTAAAGGCATCGATTCCCAAAATTATGGCAAACCACAGAACGTACTCCGGGTGGTCGGGATACTGTATTAATCCTGCTATCTGGTGACGAAATGCCGATGCCAGTATAACAAACGAAAGGGTAGTAAAAAACAACGAAACAATAGATGTTGAATATACTTCTTCCGGATTTTTACTTCGGGAAGCAAACCTGAAATACGAGGTTTCCATTCCATAGGTAAGTAGCACCAGAAAAAACGATACATAAGCATACATATTGGTTACCACAGCATATTCGCCGGGTAAAAACATAAACGAATAGTAGGGCATCAGCCACCAATTCAAAAACCTTCCGACAATGCTACTTACCCCGTAAATAGCTGTGTCGCCTGCCAATTTCTTAAATGGATTCAAAATCTGAAATTTTGCGTAAAGATAAATTTCTCTTTCGGTACAATTTTATTTTGCGGAAAGAAAAATTTTAACTGATGCTACAAAAACACGATCTTTTATGATAGATAATGCAAAAGGATTCTTGTGGGAGAGGGGATTACTAATGAAAAAGTTTCAGAAAAACAATAACAATAACACCTAAGTTATTGAAAGACAAAGCCCTGTTACGTTTTCGGGTGTCCTGTTGATTTTTACCCCTCCCTGTTCCATTTTGGGGCGTCCCTGTTAAACAGGGCAGCTTAAAAGTTAACAGGATTCAAAAAAAACGCAACAGGGCGATATAAATCCTTACAGGGATGCAAAAAAACCTACAGCGAACCATAAAAAAGGTACAGGGCGACAAAAAAGTCTACAGGACGGTGACCTGAAAAATCCTATATACTTCTATTTTCGCACAGCAGCAGAGAATCCGGTACGGATTCGATTCTAATAGAAAAAAAGCACCCGAATTTAAAAACCCCGTAAGGGTTTGATTATTCTATCCAACCCCTACAGGGTTGCAGGCACTATTCGCAGATATTTGCTATGATAAACCAACCCGTACCGGGTTGAGATTCCCTCTGCCCCTCATTTGCAGAGACGGGGAGAGGGCAGTACATGATAGTAATTAAAATTACATAAAAATAAAATCATTTGTATTCGTGCCTGAATATAAAACAACCTTTGTGCAATTAGTTTTATATTTGGATGCAAAATGAATTAAAAATGAAACGAAACTTTTTCCCGATAATACTTGTGTTATGCTTTTTTGTGTCGTTTATATCCTGCTCGAACAGCTCCGATAAACGACCGCGAAAACCGGTAAGTACTGTTGTTATTAAACCGGTAAAAGAGTGGTATACCTGCGGTGAAAAAATTTCAGTTAAAATAAAAACAAAACTAAGAGACGGAAGTCTTGCCAGTGTTAAAGTTTATTATCATAATCAATTAATAAAAGAATCTGACGAACTCGAATTTTCAATCGATAATATTGAATTAAGCGAGCTTGGAAATTCTACTATCAGGGTAGTTGCCGAAAAAACCGATGGTATGGCAAATACTAAATTAAAAGCGTTTAACGTTCGCTCCGATATTGCACCCAAACGACTTACATATGAGGTTATTAACAATTACCCACACCTAAATACATCGTATACCCAGGGACTGGAATATTTGAACGGTTATTTATACGAAGGTACAGGCCAAAAAGAAAAATCGAAGCTTTATAAAATTGATATAAAAAGCGGAAAACCGTTAGAGACCTTCGATATGGATGATCAGTATTTTGGCGAAGGAATTACCATTTTAAACGATAAAATTTACCAGCTCACTTATCACGCTCAAAAAGGCTTTATATACGACCTTCACACATTTGCCGTGCTCGACAGTTTTATTTATAAATCGCATACCAACGAAGGCTGGGGTCTTACCAACGATGGAACTAACCTGATTATGAGCGACGGATCGAATATTTTAACCTGGCTGAATCCTAAAGATTTTTCCGTTATAAAAAACCTGCAGGTTGCCAATGATCGCGGAAATATGGGGGTTTTAAACGAACTGGAATATATTGACGGTTTTATTTATGCCAATATTTATACTACCGATTATATCGTAAAAATTGATATTGAAACTGGCAAGGTTCTCGAAGAAATAAACATGGCGGGATTAATAGACATGTACAACACTCCAAAAGACGCTGATCATGTACTTAACGGAATTGCCTACGATAAAGAAAACGATCGCATGTTTGTAACCGGAAAACTATGGCCAAAGCTCTTCGAAGTTAAATTCATTGAGAAAAAATAATGCTTTAATGCCAAAATACATGAATGATTTAATTTAAGCATTAAAATATTTACGCATTATAGCATTAAAAAAGGGTAGGGGAGTCGCCGTATTTTATGCGTCCTAAATGTTTATATGCAAATTCTGTTACTTCTCGTCCCCGCGGAGTTCGTTTAATAAATCCTTCCTTAATTAAAAACGGTTCGTAAACCTCTTCAATGGTACCGGCATCTTCTCCAACTGCAGTGGCAATGGTTGTTATTCCTACAGGACCACCTTTAAACTTATCGATAATAGCAGTTAAAATACGGTTATCCATTTCATCTAACCCGTGTTTATCGATATTTAATGCAGCCAACGAGTGTTTGGTAATATCCATATCAATGGTTCCGTTTCCTTTCACCTGGGCAAAATCACGTACTCTGCGGAGCAGCGAATTTACAATACGTGGCGTTCCGCGGCTCCTAAAAGCAATTTCGTAAGCTGCTTCATCACTGATAATCACATCTAAAATTTTTGCAGATCGTTTTACAATTCCTGACAATACTTCTGCATCATAATACTCCAAATGCGATTTAATACCAAAACGAGCGCGCAGGGGAGACGTTAACAAGCCCGAGCGTGTTGTGGCACCAATTAATGTAAAAGGGCTTAATTCGAGCTGTACCGACCTTGCACTGGGTCCTTTATCAATCATAATATCGATACGAAAATCTTCCATTGCCGAATACAAGTATTCTTCAACAATGGGGGAGAGCCGGTGAATTTCGTCGATAAATAATACATCGTTTTCTTCCAGGTTGGTAAGCAAACCAGCCAGATCGCCGGGTTTATCCAATACCGGACCAGATGTAATTTTAATACCAACACCTAATTCGTTGGCAATGATATTTGATAAAGTTGTTTTTCCAAGTCCCGGGGGGCCATGTAATAAAACATGATCGAGTGCTTCGCCGCGAAGTATTGCTGCTTTTACAAATATTTCGAGGTTTTCAACAATCTGCTTCTGACCCGCAAAATCATTAAATTGCAGCGGCCGAAGTCTTTTATCTAATTCCCTTTCATTATCAGAATACGATTGCCCTCTTATATCCAGCATGTCTTCCATGTACATTATTTTGCGGGCAAAAATAAACGTATTTTATCAATTAGCTGGTTTGCATTAAAAGGTTTCGATAAATAATCGTTCATTCCTACCTCGAAACATTTTTCGCGGTCGTTATCCAAAGTATTTGCTGTAATGGCTATAATTGGTACAGGATTTTCCACGGCAGAATCTTTTTCGTATTTCCTGATTTCTTTGGTAATGTCATACCCATTCATTCCGGGTAGCATTAAATCCATTAAAACCAAATTGAACGAATTTGCTTTAAATTCTTCAATGGCATCAATACCGTTACCTACAGCAACTACGTTGTAATTAAATTTCCTTAAATTAAAGGATACAACTTTTTGGTTTAAAATATTGTCTTCAACTAAAAGTATGTCCAAACTTCTAATATTATATTCTTTAATTAAACAAATATAAAAGTAATACTTGTTATTATATCCTGTTGATAGTTGTTAATTTATTTTTTCTAATTTTTTTAAGTCAAAAACTAACACTTTTTCTAAAAGGTTTTAAACACCCTTATTAATTGCTAAACTACTAAACAATAAGGATATATTAATTGTTTTTAACATGTGTTAATTAAAACCTAAGCACTACTAATAACGATTTAAACAGGTTAATTAATTGTGGAAATATTTGCCTTAAAAAGTACTATTTATTGAATGGTTTTTAGAAAGTACTACTTATATGAATAAAATGATGAAAATAACAAATTTTAGTATTAAAGTTTATTTTTGTGTTTTTAATGATTTATGCACATTTTGTCTACAATCGAAAAAATTGTAAATAATTGGTAAATAGACTTCTGTAAAAATATGACAGAAAATTTCAACATACTTGTTAATAAACTTAAATTATTTAAGGTAAAGTATTATTCATATCGTTTAATTAAAGGAATTATAATAGTGTTATTCTTATTAATTGTATTCTTTTCCCTTTTTTCGATTCTGGAATACTTCGAATACCTTTCACCAAATATCAGAAAACTGATATTTTTTGGTTACCTGCTTTTTGGATTTTTACTTTTTCTTCAATTCGTTGGTAAACCACTGCTGAAGTTGCTTCATATAATAAAACCTATTGATTTGAAGTCTTCATCAGAGTTAATTCAGAAATATTTTACTGATATACAAGATAAATTATTGAATATCATTGAATTAAGTACTTTAAATGATGAACAGTATTCAAATGATATTGTTTTAGCCAGTATTGATCAAAAGATTGATGAAATAAAGGTATTTGATTTTAACGAAGCAATTCAGTTTAAAAATCTTCTAAATATTCTTACCTATTTTATTATCAGTGTTTTAGCTGTTTTGGTTGTGTTTTTTGTTGACAGAAATGTTTTCACTGAATCATCGCACAGGTTAGTACATTATAATGAGGTTTTTGTTAAACCTGCACCATTTACTTTTATATTGGATAATACTGATCTTAAAGCAAAAAAAAGCGATTCTTATACCCTTAACATGCATACTGAAGGTGAAGAAATTCCTCAAATAGTTTATATCAATATAGAAGGAAATAACTATTTAATGAAAAGCTCCGGACCCGGAACATTTCAATTTGAAATAGCATCTGTTATTAATCCTGTGCAGTTTTATTTTACCGATCAGAAATACAATTCAGATACTTATCAGCTTCAACTCTTACCAAAACCAGGTATTACCTCTTTTACCACCGAAATTATACCGCCATCTTATACAGGTTTAACTGATCAGGTTTTTGAGAACATTGGAGATCTGCAGATTCCTCATGGAACGAAAGTAAAATGGAAGTTTCAGGGGATTGATATGGATTCGTTACATATTGATATTCAGGATTCAATAAGACTTAATTCTGAATATGAAAGTCCTATTTTTCACGTGGAACATTCTTTTTTTGAGGGAACAGAATACAGTGTTATTATTAGAAATAAGATTACAGAACCCGAACTTGCTTTGTCGTATTCAATAGATGTAATTCCAGATTTATTTCCTGAAATAGAAGTTGTTCAGGTTGCTGATTCTTCAGAATTAACAAGATTCTTTTTTAGAGGAATTATTGGAGATGACTATGGTTTTACACAATTAAAATTTCATTATAATATCGATTCACAAGATTCAACTATTTCTATACCGTTTGTTAATAATTTGAATGATCAGGAATTTTATTTTAGTTTCGATTTTGCAGGGATACCTGAAGCGGAAGGTGTTATTTCATACTATTTTTCTGTTACTGATAATGATGTAATAAACCATTATAAAACTACAACTTCAAATAGTTTTACTTTTCAGTTTCCGAACAGGGAAGAAATACTCGCCAGTGAAAATGAACAGTATAAAAATCTCGAAAAAAAGGTATTAGAAAGTCAACGTCTTGCTAAAGAAATTGATAAAGATCTTAAAAATCTTCAATATAAAAATATGGATACCAGTATATCCGACTGGGAAAAATCTCAAATGGTGAATGATATTGTTCAGAAACAAAATAAGTTGGAACAATTATATGATCAGATCAAAAAGGATAATGAAAACCTCAATAAATACATGAATTCCTTTAATAAGCAAAATGATGATATTGTTGAAAAACAAAAACAAATTGAGAAATTATTGGAGGATGTTTTTACTGATGAATTAAAAGAATTAATGGAGGAGTTCAATAAGCTGGCTGAAAATTTTGATAGTAAAAAGCTGAATCAATTAACTCAAAATATGAAGGTTACCATGGAAGATCTTCAGGAGCAGCTGGACAGGAATCTGGAAATGCTTAAAAAATATAAGATAGAGCAGAAAGTTCAGGAAGTTATTGATGAAGTTAATAGAATGGCACAGGAAGAGGAGAACTTCGCAAATCAGATTAATGAAGATAAAAATTACGAGGAAATAAATAAAGAGGTTGAAAAACATCAGAACGAACTTAAAGATCTTCAAAAGCAGTTAAAAGAGGCTGTGGATATCAATAAACAATTAGAAAAGCCTTTATCAATGGATGATTTTGAAGAAGAGTTTAATGAAATTGATAAAAGTATAGAGGAAAACAAACAAAATCTTAGTGAAAAGAAAAAGAAAAAGTCAAGTTCAGATTTAAAAAATGCCAGCGATCAAATGAAAAATCTTGCATTTGGGATGCAGCAAATGATGGATTTAAATTTTCAGCAACAAAACATGGAAAATATTGAAAACCTGAAACAAATATTGAGTAATCTTATATTGTTATCTTTTGAGCAGGAGGATGTTTTAATCGGTTTAAATGATATTAGTACAAAGGATCCGCAATTGATAGAATTGAATCAAAAACAAAAGCGAATTGCTGATCAAAGTGTAATTATACGCGACTCATTATATGCATTGGCTAAACGTACACCACAAATTTCAAGTACCATTAATAACGAATTAGTGTCGTTGGAATTAAATCTTACAAAGGCCAAAGAGCAGATGGAGGAGGGCATTTTTCCTAGTGCCAGGTCTAGTCAGCAGTTTGTTATTACCTCAGTAAATAATTTGGCTTTGTTGTTAAACGAGTCACTTGAAAACCTTGAAAAAATGCAGGCGAACAGTAAATCTGGGAGTCAGCAATGCGAAAATCCCGGTCAGGGCAATTCAGGTATGAATCAACTTAAACAATCCTCTGAAAGTTTACGTCAGCAGCTTCAGAAGATGATTGATCAAATGAAAAACGGGCAGGATGGTCAAATGAGTCAGCAAATGGGACAGAGTTTGATGCAACATGAAATGATGCAACAAATGTTACGCGAAATGATGAACAATGGCAGTGTTGGAAGTGAAACAAAAAATGCTTTACAACAAATAGACGATTTATTGGAACAAAACAGAAAAGAGTTAATGAATAAATCTATTAGTGCTCAAACCCTTGCCCGTCAGCATCTTATTTCAACTCGATTATTGGAGGCAGAAAAGGCTGAGTTAGAAAGAGAATACGAGGAAAAAAGAGAATCAGAAACTGCAGAAGATTTTTATAGTAACCCTGTTTTGTTTTTTGAGTATAAAGAAAAAGAGAATTTTTCAATTGAATATTTAAATAAGAATTCTCATAAACTCAATAATTTTTATAATAGCAAATACAAAGAATATTTGCAGAATATTAATAATAAGAAGTGATAGAACGTCCACCAAACATATTGGTAATAAGTTCAAAAACATCGGAGCTTCAAAAGGTTGAAGGATTTTTAAAAGAGGTGTGGGAATATTACAATTTACCTGAGAATTGTTTTAATAAGATTTTTTTGTGCATCTCAGAAGGTGTTAATAATTCAATAACGCATGGAAACCAGGGATACGATCATAAGATTATTGAATTAAAACTCGAATGTGAAAATACAAGCCTGTGGGTGGAAATAGCTGATGAAGGTGATGGTTTTGATTATCATAATGTTGCAAATCCTACAAAGGAAGAAAATATTTTAAAAGAATCAGGACGTGGAATTCATATTATCAAATCTATTGCAAATAACGTAGAATTTAATCCTCAAGGCAATTGTATCCGATTTCAAATTGATTGTAAATGAATCAAATAAATTTTTTTTTCGAAGAAACAGAACCATTTTCGTTTCATCAAAAGCAACTTAAAGAGTATATTAATACTCTAATAATTAAAGAGTTATCCTCTGTTGGAGATATTTCAGTTATCTTGTGCTCTGATAATTACTTGCTTGATATTAATAAACAATATCTCAATCATGATTATTATACTGATATAATAACTTTTGATTATGAGGAGGATAATGTAATTTCGGGCGATTTATTTATTAGCGTGGACAGGATAACTGAAAATGCAAGTAATTTTGATATTGATTTTGTGGTGGAATTGTGCAGGGTTGTATTTCATGGTATTCTTCATTTAATTGGTTATAACGATAAAACTGATGAAGAACAAAAGGAAATGACAGAGAAAGAAAACCTGTATTTAAAAATGGTTGATTTTAATAATTTGAAATAATGATAGACTTTTATGATGTAATTGTTGTTGGAGGTGGACATGCAGGATGTGAAGCAGCAGCTGCTGCTGCTAATATGGGATCCAAGACGTTGCTCATAACAATGGATATGACTAAATACGGTCAAATGTCATGTAATCCCGCGATGGGTGGAATTGCTAAAGGACAAATTGTTCGCGAAATAGACGCTTTAGGTGGTTATTCTGGTATTATAGCCGATAAAACAACTATTCAGTTTAGAATGCTGAATAAATCCAAAGGACCTGCTATGTGGAGTCCCCGTTCGCAAAATGACCGTTTTCGTTTTGTTGAGGAATGGAGAAAAGTATTAGAAAATACTAATGGTCTAGACTTGTGGCAGGATACGGTTACACAATTGTTGCTTGAAGATAATGTTGTTAAAGGTGTTAAAACTCAAATAGGTCTTGAATTTAAATCCAAAACTGTTGTTCTGACAAATGGTACATTTTTGAACGGACTTATGCATATAGGTTCTTCAAAAATGGAAGGTGGAAGGATTGGCGAGGCCTCTTCTTATCATATATCTGAACAGTTATTAAATGCCGGTTTTATTACTGGTCGTATGAAAACAGGAACTCCGGTAAGGATAAACGGTAAAACAATCGATTTTACGAAATTGGTCGAACAAAAGGGAGATTCTGGATATTACAAATTTTCATATTTACCTGATACTGAAAGTAAATTAAAACAACGCTCTTGTTGGATAGCACATACAAGTGTTGATGTTCACGATGAATTGGAGAAAGGCTTTGATGAATCTCCTATGTTCGATGGAACTATCCAAAGTACTGGTCCTCGTTATTGTCCAAGTATCGAATCAAAATTGGTAACTTTTGCCGAGAAGGATAAACATCAACTTTTTTTAGAACCAGAAGGAGAGGAAACAATTGAGTTTTATTTAAACGGTTTTTCATCATCGCTTCCGTGGCAAGTACAATTAAATGGTTTACATAAAATTGAAGGATTTGAAGATGCTAAAATATTTAGGCCGGGTTATGCAATTGAATACGATTATTTTGATCCAACTCAGTTGAACCATACACTTGAAACAAAAATTATTTCTAACTTGTTTTTTGCCGGTCAGATAAATGGTACTACCGGTTACGAAGAAGCAGGTGCACTAGGTTTAATGGCCGGAATTAATGCACATCTAAAAGCAAATGACACTTCAAAACAATTCATATTACGGAGAAATGAAGCTTATATTGGTGTATTGATAGATGATCTGGTGACAAAAGGAGTTGATGAACCTTATCGGATGTTTACCAGTAGGGCAGAGTTTAGAATTCTTCTTCGTCAGGATAATGCTGATATTCGTTTAACAAAGAAGTCTTTTGAATTGGGATTAGCTTCTGAGGATCGGGTACGATTGCTGGATGAAAAAACTAATTTGATTGATGAAATTATTCAATACACAAAAGATTTTTCTGTAAAACCACAATACATTAACGATTTACTTACTAGTAAAGGAACTTCCTTATTAAAGCAAGGTGTAAAATTATATGACATTATTTTAAGGCCTCAGATTTCGATATTTGATTTAATTGAAGTAATTACTCCGTTTTCCAGGTTTCTCAGCAAACTACCAGAAAATAGAAAAATGGAAATATTAGAGGGTGCTGAGATAGCTATTAAATATGAAGGTTACATTAATCGCGAGAAGCAATTAGCAGAAAAACTCGATAAATTTGAAGATATAAATATTAAAGATAAGTTTAATTATACTGAACTGAAATCAATTTCAACTGAAGCAAGACAGAAATTAGCAAAAGTAAATCCTGACACTATTGGACAAGCAAAGCGTATTTCAGGGGTGTCTCCGGCAGATATTAATGTGCTTTTGGTTTTGCTGGGGCGATGATGTTTCACGTGGAACAATTATAAAATTATGGATTTAAAAAAGGAAATCAGAGAGATTCAGGACTATCCAAAAGAGGGTATAAGTTTCAAGGATGTTACTACGCTATTTAAAAATAAGGATGCATTGAAATATGTGACTTCATCCATTGTTGATCATTTTAAAGATAAGGGAATAACAAAGGTTTTAGGTCTTGAAGCCCGTGGGTTTATTTTTGGTGGAGCAGTTGCAAACGACCTTGATGCCGGCTTTGTTCCGATTCGAAAGAAAGGTAAATTACCCTCAAAAATTATTAGTGAAACTTATGATTTGGAATATGGAACAGATAGTGTTGAAATGCATGTTGATGCTGTAAATAAGGAAGATGTTGTATTGATTCATGATGATTTGTTGGCTACTGGTGGAACGGCTATGGCGGCCCTTAAATTAGTACAGCAATGTGGAGTTGAAAAAGTGTATTTTAGTTTTGTTTGCGACTTGGAATTTATTCAAACACCAAACAAAGAAATATTGAAAGAATACGAAACACAAGTTTTGGTAAAATATTAGTTTTGAAATACAAAACAGTAAATAAACAACTTGACTATTTAAAATCCCTGATTACTGTTTTACCAAACAGACCCGGAATTTATCAGTTTTACGACCAGTCTGGTACAATTATTTATATTGGAAAAGCTAAAGACCTGCGAAAGCGGGTCTCTTCATATTTTTCAAAAAATCACGAACACAGGAAAACAGCCCTGTTAGTCAGAAATATTACTGATATAAGGCACATGGTGGTGGAAAGCGAACAGGATGCTTTATTATTGGAAAATAACCTGATAAAAAAGTACCAGCCACGTTATAATATCCGATTAAAAGACGATAAAAGTTACCCTTGGATATGTGTTAAAAATGAACCTTTTCCACGCGTCTTCAAAACGCGAAACCTGATTAAAGACGGGTCAAAGTATTTTGGTCCGTATACTTCTATTTATACCGTGCGAACTCTACTTGAATTGTTTAAATCTGAGTATAAATTGAGGACCTGTAATTATAATCTTACCAAAGAAAATATAGATAATTCGAAGTATAAAGTTTGCCTTGAATACCATATTGGTAATTGTACGGGGCCATGCGAAGGCCATATCAAAGAAATGCAGTATGAGGAAGGAATTAATGATATTACCGATATTTTAAAGGGAAATGTTTCAGGTGTAATTAAGCACCTGGAAGATGTAATGGGCGAATTATCTTCTGATTTAAATTTTGAAGAAGCTATTAAAATTAAAGAGAAATATGATTCTTTGAAGCGTTATCAAAGTCGTTCTACAGTTGTATCTCCGGTTATTACCGATGTTGATGTATTTTCAATAGAAGAGGATGAAAATTTTGCCTTTATTAATTACCTTAAAATTATTAAAGGAGCCATTATTCAAACCTTTACTTTAGAAATTAAAAAGGGTCTTGATGAATCGAAAGAAGAGCTTCTAATAGCCGGTATTATTGATATACGCCAAAAAATATTTAGCAATGCCAGAGAAATTCTGGTTCCTTTTAAACTCGAAAACATATTTGATAATGTAAGTTTTAGAGTTCCAAAAAGGGGTGAAAAGAAGCAATTATTAGATTTATCGCAGCGAAATGCCAAGTATTTCAGGTTGGAAAAAGATAAACAATCAGTACTTAAAAATCCAAATGTTCATACTGACAGGATATTAAATACAATTAAAAATGATTTACAATTAACAGTATTACCCGAGCGTATTGAATGTTTCGATAACAGTAATCTGCAGGGTAGTAATCCAGTTGCCGCATGCGTTGTATTTAAAAATGCTAAGCCTTTAAAAAGGGAATACCGCCATTTTAATATTAAAACGGTTGAAGGGCCTAACGATTATGCTTCAATGGAAGAGGTAGTTTACAGAAGATATCGACGTTTAAAGGAAGAACAAAAGCCCTTACCTCAGTTAATAGTTATTGATGGTGGTAAAGGACAGCTATCCTCTGCAGTGAATGCGCTCGAAAAATTGAATTTACGCGGTGAAATTCCCGTAGTTGGTATTGCAAAAAGACTGGAAGAAATCTATTTTCCAGGAGATTCTGTACCTCTTTATATCAACAAAAATTCAGAAACCTTAAAAGTCATTCAGCATTTAAGGGATGAAGCTCACCGTTTCGGTATTACTTTTCACCGAAATAAGCGTTCTAAAGCATTTATAGAATCGGAGTTGAATTCTATTGAAGGAGTAGGAGCGAAAACCACTGAGAAGCTTTTGAAAGATTTTAAATCAGTAAAAAATATTAGAACTAAGTCTATAGAGGAATTAAGTGAATCGATAGGAAAAGCTAAAGCAAGCATAGTATTTAACTATTTTAAAAAGGCTGAAAAATAAAATGCTAAAGCGGGTTTTGCTTGGAATGAGCGGCGGAGTTGATAGTTCGGTTTCAGCTATTTTATTACAGGAGATGGATTACGAAGTAATTGGTATAACTTTTCTATTTAGCGGAACCGACGAGTTAAATCATCACTTTCTAACTGATGCTAAAAATCTGGCCGACAAATTGGGGATCAAACATATAACTGTCGATTTGAGAAAAGACTTTGAGAAAATTGTAATCAATTATTTTATTCAGGAATATAGTAAAGGACATACTCCTTTTCCTTGTGCTTATTGTAACCCACACCTCAAATTTAAATCGTTATTTGAGTACGCTCAAAAAGAAAACTGTGATTTTATTTCAACAGGTCATTATGTTCAAACGGGATACTATCAAGGAAGGAAATATCTATATCAGGGATTAGATCCTGAAAAAGATCAAACATTTTTTCTGTGGGGATTGACTCGTGAGATTGTAGATAAGTTGATCTTTCCTTTGGGAAAATATGAAAAATCGAAGATCAGATTAATTGCAAAAGAAAAAGGTTTTCATGTTTTATCGGAGAAAAAAGATAGCCTTGGAATCTGTTTTATTGAAGGAAATGATTATCGAAAATTTTTAGAAAAAAGAAGTATTAAATCGAAGCCCGGAAATTTTGTTGACGAAAATGGTGAAATTTTGGGACAACATCAGGGTATAATCAATTATACCATCGGACAGCGTCGCGGATTGGGCTTAAATCTAAATTTTCCCTTATTTGTGTCTGAAATTCGTCTAGATGATAACGAAATTGTGTTGGCAAAATACGACGATTTATACCGTAAAAAATTAGTTCTTAATGGATATCATTTTATTGATAATCAGATAAATACATTGCAAAAAGAGCTGATTGTAAAGGTGCGTTACAGACTTCAGGAGACCCTCTGTAGATTGAATATTTTAAACGATACTGTGGCTGAGGTCGAATTATTAGAATCTGAAGCCATGATTGCGCCGGGACAAACAGCAGTTTTTTACGATGGACGTCGTTTGGTAGGAGGGGGATTCATAAAAAGTTCAGAATAGACTATTTCTATTAAAATCTATTTATTATCGATTATTTTTAAAATTAGGTTTTTAATCAGAATTTTAAAAATTAGAATGCAGGTCGATGTTTTTCATCCGGTTCCAATAAGCCAAGATAACTTCTAAATCGGGAAGGAGCAATCTGATAATTTTCCACGGCCTTTTTAACTGCACAACCAGGTTCGTGAGTGTGTGAGCAATTATTGTATTGACAATGTTCCGAAAATTTAAATATTTCCACAAAATAATGGGAAATTTCCCACGGTTCCATTTCCAAAACACCAAAGGCTTTAATACCCGGAGTATCGATAATGTAACCACCAAAGTTGAGTTTAAATAATTCAGAATAGGTGGTGGTGTGTTTCCCGGTTTTGTGTGAATCGGAGATCTCCATTGTTTTAAGATTTAAACCTGGTTGAATAAGGTTTATCAGTGTTGACTTTCCAACTCCGCTATGACCGTTTATTACATTGGTTTTGTCCTTTAAAGCGTCCTTTAATTCATCAATACCAATTCCCTCTTTAGCCGACGTTTTAAGGCATTTATAGCCTATATTTTGATAGATCTGCATAAGTAGCTCCATCTCTTCCGTTTCATCATCGTTGTAGCAATCAGCTTTATTAAAAACAATCATAACAGGAATGCGATATGCTTCGGCCGATGCAAGGTAACGATCAATAAATGTGGTTGTGGTTACCGGGTACTGCATGGTAACAACTAATACTGCCTGATCGATATTAGCAGCAATAATGTGAGCTTGTTTTGAAAGGTTAATTGAGCGGCGAATAATATAATTTCTTCGTTCAGAAATAGAAGTAATGAGTCCAATCTTTGCTTCATTCTTATCGGCAGAGACGTTTTGAAGCGTAAATCCAACATGATCGCCCACGGCAACGGGATTTGTATTCTTTATTCCTTTAATGCGAAATTTGCCCTTTATTTTACATTCGTAGGTGTTGCCGTTTTCATCTTCTACGGTGTACCAACTGCCGGTCGATTTTATTACTAATCCTTCTTTCAAGCTATTTAATTTTTTGCAAAGTTAGTTTTTCTGCTGTTTATCAGGAAATTTAGTGGCACGCATACCTGTTTTTCACGTGGAACAAATAAAAAACACCATATTTTACTAATCGAAATATGGTGTTTCCTTGATTTGTTTGAATTATCTATTCCCAATCCAAAATGATTTTTCCACAATCTCCTTTTTCCATAATATCGAAGGCTTGCTGGTAATCATCCGCTTTAAAACGGTGTGTAATAATTGGCGAAATATCAAGGCCTGATGTAAGCATCATTTCCATGTGGTACCAGGTTTCGTACATTTCCCGGCCATAAATTCCTTTCAGCGTTAAGCCTTTAAAAATCAATTTACTCCAGTTTATGGTCGTGCTTTTGGGCAGCAGTCCGAGTAAACTAATTTTTCCCCCGTTATACATATGTTCCACCATGTCGTTAAAGGCAACCGGCGAACCCGAACATTCCAAACCAATATCGAAACCGCTTACCATATTGTGTACCGTCATGGCCTCGCGAATGCTTTCTTTTGTAGGATCGATAACACGAGTAGCACCCATTTTACGTGCCAAATCGCGACGGTATTTGCTCAGGTCGGTCCCGATAATATTCCGGGCTCCGGAAAATTTACAAATGGCTGCAGCCATGGCTCCAATTGGCCCGCCAATTCCGGTTATAATTACATCTTCACCTAAAAGCGGAAAAGAAAGGGCTGTGTGAGTCGCATTTCCCAGCGGATCCATTATGGCCATCATTTCGTCTGAAATGCGATCGTCGATATGCAGAACATTTTTTGCCGGAACTGAAATATATTCAGCAAATCCTCCATCGCGGTTAACTCCAATTCCAATAGTATGGTCGCAAATATGCTGACGTCCGCGTCTGCAATTCCTGCAAAATCCGCAGGAAATGTGCCCTTCAACGGTGACACGTTCGCCCACCTTTACCCGATCGACTTCGGAACCAACATCAACAACAGTTCCCATGTATTCATGTCCGATAATTACTGGTGTTTTTATCGTTTGTTGTGCCCATTCATCCCATTTATAAATATGTAGATCGGTTCCGCAAATAGCTGCTTTTTTTACTTTTAAAAGAATATCGTTCGGACCAATTTTGGGCACTGGTACCTCTTCCATCCAAATCCCTTTTTCCGGTTTGCTTTTAACAAGAGCTTTCATGAATTTAACACTTATGTTGTTTTATTTTAGATCTGCAAGTTATAACAAAATTTCAGGCCAAATTCTAACCAATATCAGTTAATCCGTATTGTTTATGAAATTTTGTAAGAACGGCTGACGATGCTGATAACTCCGAAAAAATGGAAGCAAAAAATTAGTTGATATTTGTTTCGGTTAGCTCTTCCTGGGTCATAAATTTTACAGGATACCACGATGCAAAAAAGCCGATGACGAGAATGGCCAGAAAGGCGAATATAATATCGGTAAAAATAATCCGAACAGGGAAAGCCGCAATGATAAAGGAATTGGTTCCCCCGGGAAGTTTAACCAGTTCAAAAGTAATTTGTAACCAGCAAATCAGAACGCCCATCAGAGTACCTATGAAACCACCTAAAAAAGAAATCAGCCATCCTTCGTATAGGAAAATCCGGTGAATATCTGTTAGCGATAAACCCATACTCCTTAAGATTGAAACATCCTCTTTTTTATCGATATAGAGCATGGCAAGATTCCCGATCATGTTACCCGAAGCCAAAACCAGTATGAAAACCAGTATTACGAAAACCCAGAATTTTTCCGATTTCATCGTTTTAAATACCAAGTCGCGCTGTTGTTCTTTGTTTTTCACGTGGAACTTTTCGCCCAATACTTGTTCTATTTCCTTTTGCGTTTTTTTTATGCTGGCCGTTTCGTCGAGAGCAATTTCTATACTTGAAATTAATGAGCCGCTCTCGAAGAGTTCGGCGGCATATGTATTGGAAACAATAATATATTTATCATCAATCTCCTCGAGTATCGAAAATACTGCTGAAGGAAAGATATAATCGGTGTTAAATGCCCTGGCCGGATTGCGTAGTGCTTTATTGCCTTTTTTAGGAAAATAGATATGCACGGGCTCTAAAAAAGATACACCGGCACCAAGAGAACTGGCCACACCAAGCCCCATAACAGCATAGTTAATACCGTCTTTTTTCAGGTAATATTCGCCGTCAATCAAATGTTTATCCAGGTTTGTATATTGTATATAATTGTCGGGAACACCTTTTACCGTAGCAAAGTATTGTTGTTTGCCGTATTTTAACATGGCAACTTCTTCAATAATATTGGCGTACGAAACAACCCCTGGAATATCTTTTAGACTGTTATAATCAATACTGTCAGGATCAAACATTTTACCTTCAACGGAGGTAATTTTAAGGTCAGGATCGAAATCGCTGTAGAACTTTCCTATTAACTGTGTGAACCCGTTTTGCACCGAAACAACAATTATAATAGCCATGGCACCTATCATAATTCCGGCCAGTGAAATCCATGATATTATGTTAATTATATTCTGTTTTTTCTTTGAAAACAGGTACCGTCGTGCTATAAAAAGTGGTAAGTTCAATGAATAACCTTTTGTTTAAAACGAATTGATTAAGGGAATATTTGAACTACGAATCAAGTAATTTATCTATTTTGTCGATATAATCGAGACTATCGTCAATGTAGAATTCCAAATCAGGAATTACCCTGAGGCTTTTGCCAACTTTCCGACCCAATTCGCCCCGCAGATGTTTCGATATATTTTGAATTTCATCCAGTATTTCAGCACCAAATTCCGAAGGGAAAATGCTGAGATAAATGCGTGCAATGCCAAGATCTTTGGTAACACGAACAACTGTAACGCTAATTAATTTTCCCAGGAAATGGCTTTTGTTCACTTTCAGGAGGATGTCTGCCATTTCACGTTGTATAAGTCGTGAAATTTTATTCTGACGGGTACTGTATTGTTCCATTTTTACTGTTTTGAGCTCCAAAATTACTCAAAATGCACGAAAACAACATCAAGTTAGTGTAAGGAAGCTTCTTTAAAGGCGTTTCGAAGGTCTTCGTTGGGTTTGATAATATTATAATTTTCCCAGAATTTTTCGTCGTATTTTCCCAGTTCCTCAACAAAAATATCGGTTTGTGTAAATTTTTCCAGTTTGGTAAATCGTTTTAAATCTGTTGGGTTAATGTTGGTTATCAGCAGGTCGGAAATACTATGAAATTCAGAATTAATTTTATCGCGTTTGCTTCTCACCTTAAATTTAACGGAAGCCTGAGCCGTTGCAAGGTGCCATTTTCCCTGGTATTGCTGGTAATTCACCTGGTATTGTAAAAAGGTAGGACGAGCTCTTACACTTCGCGGTTTTCTTTTAATCAGTATTTCCTGTGCCTCTTTCAACCCTGCTTTGCTTACGCGGTATTTGGCATGAACCACAGCGAATGTTTCACGGTGAACATACATTTCGCCTTCAAATGCCGGGTAGAAATTGTTGATTAAAGGATAAAATTTAACCACATAAACCGGCTGATCGTTATACCAAACCACATCAGAAACTTCGTAATGATATAGTTTTTCGTATTTCTCATTAATAAATGTTTCAACGGTTTTTATAACATCCAGTTTTGTTATGTTAAATGGCCCTCCCTGTAATTTAAAATTAACCCATTTAAATGTTTGAACATCAGGGCTTTTTCTACCTTTTAAAAGCCTGACCAGGTCGTTCCTTGATGTGTTAATATAGGGCGATTTTAATATTTCCATAACTGCTTCAGAAACACTAATATATCGATCGTCCTGTTCAACTGTTTCGCGATAAAAAGCAGTCATTAATTTATTGTTTGAGCTGTAGTTTTTTCGGAGGTTATTGCGAATATTCTGCAAAAGAACATCGGGTGTTATGGCAGTAACTTTAATTTCCTTGATTCTTATTGAAACGGGCTCCAGAATAAATAAATCTTCATCGAGCAAGGTATAGGCAGGCACTCTTATTTGAGCATATCCCATACTTGATATAATAAGCGTATCTCTGATATAGTCTGGGTGCAGTTTTAATATAAATTCACCATCGGTGTTGCTGATTGTACCGATTGGCTTATTAAACACCGAAACCGATGCATAACGAACCGGTTTTCCTTTTCGGGTTTCCACAAGTTTCCCCGATAAAAAATAGTATTGAACAGGAATACTGTCTGATTTGACTGCTTCGTGTTGGTTGTGTTCGTTTTTTTGGGTTATAATAATCTGGTTTTGCAATTCGGTTAAAAGGTAACGTTCCGGATTAATTAGCTGATTTAATACCGTGTACAATGATTTATTATCAGCGTCGATTGATAAATTTTTTTCCGAATTAATTATTGAAGCGTCGTACGAAAAAAATACACCTGCCTGCCAGCTTATTTGTTCAAGAATGAATTCAAGCGACTGGTTTTGTTGATAAATGGTAATACGTCGTTCAAAAACAGAACCATCCTGTTGCTGGCTCCGCACTGTAACGGATAACAACAGGATGGCAGCTAATATGACCAGATGTTTTCTTTTAATCATTAAAATACCTTCTTCAATTCAAAAGAGGTTTTAAATTGTTCACCGTTTCTTAAAACTTTCACTTTAATCTTTTTGTTTTCCTTGCTTTGAAGCAACAGGTTTATATCATTTAATTCCAACGATTTATGGTTGCTGCTGTTAATCGAAAGTATTTGGTCGTTTTCCTGTAATCCTGCAAAATAGGCCGGCGAATTTTCGCGAATATTGGTGATAGTGTATATCGGAAATCCCGGCATTGGGTTGGTAATTTCCATACCACTCATATTGTAATTAAATTCGTCTTTTATTTTGTGTGTTGGCCTCAGTGTTAACCTGCTGTTGCGGTAATCAATGGTTACAAAAAAGCGACGCAAAATTTCCGCACCCAGAGTTCCGTTTCTGTCATTCGAAGAAATTAACTGGTCGATTAATTCTGAATTTGGAAAGGCAACAATTGGTTTCGACAGCACAAGCGGTCCTACCCAAATTCCATCTATTCTTCCTTTAGTTCCATATAAATCGCCATTTAAGCCACGTCCCAAAAAAGTTTCGATGTGTTGTTGCGGAAGCTTGATTCTTTCATCAGAGTTTTCCGAGAGCCACAAACCATCGCTGGCACCGGTGTCAACCAGTAAATTTACAGGCACATCTTTAAGTTCATCGGTAACAATTGTAGTGCGAACAAAAGGTTTATTACCATCAAAATGCAATGGCATTACAATGTCTTTGTTCCTGTCGCGGTACTTGTAATATTCCGGCTTGTTTAATGTGAGTTTTTCATTTAAATAGTCAACTTCAACCACATAATCTTTAAACAGGTTGAAACCAATCAGGCCGTGTACCGGAATACCCAAAATATGCGAAATCTGGAAATTTTCGTCGATAATCATCTGAACTTCCTGGTTTCTGGCTGTTAATCCATTTATTTGCATGGTGTTATTGCCAGAACGGTAAGCCGTAAGATTGGTTCCTTCACCCAGTCCTTTTATTTCAACCGGCATCATGTAATTCAGGTTCAGCTTGTTAATAAAAGGCAATTCGGTGATAATTGGATAGCGTACACCTGTATCCAGGATAAAATTCAAAGTATCAGAATTGTTAATGGTTACCGGAATAATAATCAGATTACTTGCTGATTTAAATTTAATCGTAATGCGCTTTTCCTTTTGATCGTCGAACAAAAACCCACGGCTTCCGCCTGAAAAATACTGTGTGTTTTGTTCAAAATCGATACTTTCGTCAAGAGGCACGTAATCGCGAACTACCAGAAGGTTATCTTCAATTTCGAAAAGAAGATAAAAGTCCTTCATCAGTTTATCAAGCACAAATTTGATTGGCTTATTTGAAATATTCAGACTAATTTTTTTGTCAGCAACAATGCTGGCATTGTATGAATAATCGAGATTAAGATATTTGCATATTTTTTCGATTACATCTGATAGAGGTTCATCTTCAGCATAAATGGTGATGTTTTGGTCGAGAGCCTGGTTCTTCTCTTCCTGGGCATATTGCGTTTTGGGCAAAAATACTAACGCAACGGCCGCAAAAACAGTAACCAGAAAAAATTTATTTATAAGCGTTTTCATGACTTAAGTTTTACTGTTAATTAGTACGGCTCGACAATGTGTAATGTTCGTTTTCAACCGATAATTCAAGATTAAATGTGAGCCGAATTACATCCAATACAAAATCTATCGGTTTCTGATCGAAATGGCCTTCATACAAAAGGTCATTCAGCTCTGGTTCTGTCACGGTTATATTAATATGGTAGGCCTTTTCGAGGTTTTCTACCACTTCGCGTAACGGAACTTTGTTAAAAATGAGGTCGTGTGTTTTCCAGGCCAGGAAATTGGGATTTTTATTCACGGTTTTTTCAAGGATTTCATTCTCTGTAAAGAATGTTCCTTTTTCTCCGGGAGTTAAAAATACTTCCCTGTTTTGTGTAAGTAATTCAGTGTTTTTGCTGATTACCTGTACTTTACCTGTTTCCACAATTACCTCAACAGTTTCCGCTCCCGGATATGCACTAACGCTAAAAGAGGTACCTAAAACTTTAACCTGTGCATTTCCGGCATTAATAACGAAAGGTTTTTCAGGATTACGTTGTACATCAAAAAATGCTTCACCTTCAATGGTCACTTCACGGATGTCGCCTCTAAACTTTTTTGGAAACGTGAGTTTCGAATTGTTGTTTAAAGTAACAACCGATCCATCGGGTAAAACATATTCGTTCAACACCTGATTTTCGGCCGAAATGATTTCGTTATAAATGGCCCGATTTTGGTTGCGGAAACCAATATAATAACCAACTGAGCCCAATAAAACAGCCAGTAAAACTATTGCAGCGTATTTGTAAAAATGTGCAATAACCTCCTTCCTTTTCTTTGAAAACTGAATAGATTTTACTTTCGTTGGGCTTATTTGTGTATTTACATTCGACCAGGCTGCGTCTGAATCAAACGTATTAGCCTGGTAGTGAGTGTCAATTTTACGAAGCATGCGTTCAATCTTCTCCATCTTCTCCCGGTTGGCTTCCGATTGGTTCAACCAGGCCTCCATCTCAGCATTTTCCTGAGAATTGGTTTCCTCGTTTAAATATTTGGTAACCAGTTCCCAATCAAAATTTTCTATTTTCTCCATTTTTCCCATCTCGTTTAAATGACAGTACACAAATAATTTACCCCTAATCTATTTTTTCAATACCAGCAAAGAAAAGAATAAATAGGTATTGTATTTTTTTAATTTTTCTCGTAATGTTTTGATAGCCAGACCCATTTGGGCTTCAACCGTTTTTATCGAAATATTGAGTTTTTCGGCAATTTCACGATATTTTAATCCTTCTTCACGGCTTAATCTGAATATTTCGCGGCGTTTTTCGGGTAATGATTCGATGCTTTCTTCAATCTCCTTTTTCAAATCAACCTCAATATAATATTGGCTGAAATCGTTCGAATCGGTTCCGGCAATGATCCGTCTGGCGTGTTCTGTTTTTATATTATTATGTTTAATTTGGTTCAGACAAAGATTCTTTACCGAACGGAACAGGTAGTTTTTAACCGATGTTTCAATGGTAATCTGATCCTTTTTTTCCCAGAGTTTTACAAAAAAATCCTGTACAATTTCTTCAGCGGCAATATCGTCATTGACAATAGTAGTAGCAAAAGCACATAAATAATTGTAGTAGGTTTTAAAAAGCTGTTCAAAAGCCTTTTTGTTACCCTCTTTGATATTTTCGAATACGTTTTTTTCTTCGAATGAGTTCATGGCGAATCAGTTCTATCGGTTAAGGCTAAGGTATGAAAAAGAATTTCGATACGAAACATGCAATATTATGTTTATAAAAATGAAGTCATTTTGATAAACCGTATAAGCTGTTATTTTTGTGAGATTAAACTATAAAAAATGACAAAAGAAAGAAAAGAAACCTGGAAATTTCCAAAGGCGTTTTGGGTAGCCAATACCGTTGAATTATTTGAACGTGCTGCCTATTATGGCTTGTTTATTGCACTTACACTTTATCTATCGCGAATAATTGGTTTTAATGATATTGAAGCTGCAACTATTGCAGGTACTTTTTCAGCCATTTTATATTTTCTGCCAACATTTGCAGGTGCCTATGCCGATAAAATAGGTTTCCGCAAATCGTTATTGCTGGCTTTTGGTCTTTTAACAGTAGGTTACGCCGGACTGGGAGTGTTGCCTACCATGTTCGAATCGTCAGGGCTTGTGGTATATGGCGACCAAACTGTGTTTAAGGGACTCGACACCTCATTTTCGCGTTATGCAGTACTTCCAGCCATGGCTCTTATTATACTTGGGGGTTCGTTTATTAAATCGGTAATTACCGGAACAGTAGCCAAAGAAACCACAGAAGAAAACCGGGCACGCGGTTACAGTATTTTTTATGCCATGGTAAATATTGGCGCATTTTCGGGTAAAACCATTGTAAAACCTTTGCGTGAGGCCATGGGAAACGAAGGTTTGATCTGGATCAGCTACTTTTCGGCAGTGATGACCTTAATGGGATTTATTGTAGTTTTTTTCCTATATAAAAGTAAAGAACATTCGGGAGAAGGAAAATCCATTGGTGATTTATGGAAAGCTTTTATTCGTGTGTTATCCAATTTCCGCCTTTTAGTGCTTATTTTAATCATTACCGGCTTTTGGATGGTGCAACACCAAATGTACGCAACAATGCCAAAATACGTACTTCGTTTGGCCGGAGAAGGAGCATCACCATCGTGGTATGCCAACGTTAATCCGTTGGTGGTATTTACCACTGTAGGTCTGGTAACGCATTTTATGCGCAAACGTACGGCGCTTTTCAGTATGACTGTAGGGATGTTTATAATGCCTGTATCAGCTTTATTTATGGCCGCCGGAAATATGATGCCCGAAGGAAATATTATCGGAATGCACCCGGTAGCATTTATGATGGTTGTTGGTATCGCTTTCCAGGGATTTGCAGAAACCTTTATTTCACCTCGTTTTCTCGAGTATTTCTCGTTACAGGCGCCAAAAGGAGAAGAAGGTTTGTACCTTGGATTTAGCCATTTACACTCGTTTATATCATCGATACTGGGTTTTGTGATGTCGGGCTTTTTATTGGACAAATATTGTCCTGATCCACGCTTGTTCGGCACACACGAGGAATGGGCAGCAGCAGCCAGCAATGCTCACTACATCTGGTTTTATTTTGTAGGTATTGCAATGGTTTCGGCAGTAGCTTTGATCATTTACGGCATGGTAGTTCGTAAACTGGATAAGAAAAAAGAATTAGCATAATAGCTGGTTATCAGCTCTGAAAATACCTCTTTGCCAACGGGCAATGGGGTATTTTTTTATTGAAAAGAAATCTTTTTCTGCAGATTTTTGGGAATTCCGTTGAAATAGTTACTTTTGCACACCAATTTTCCGCAAAGGGAAGTCCGCCCGGGTGGCGGAATTGGTAGACGCGCTGGATTCAAAATCCAGTTCTGGCAACAGAGTGCGGGTTCGATTCCCGCCCCGGGTACACAAAAGGCCTGATAATCGAAATGAGTATCAGGCTTTTTTATTTCATTAGTACTGGTTAGTAAAAGTGTATTTGTAAACAATTGAAGACCATAGATACTGGCTTTATCTAGGGTAACCTTAGATTCAGTTTTTTAATAAAGTATCTACAATCAAATTCAGTTTAATAATAAGACTTGGTTTTATTCAGAATACCTATAAATTAATTGCATTTCATTGTTTGATAAGATTTTATCATAAATTCTTATATCATCAATTTTTCCTGTAAAGTATTCTGAGCTTCCCATACTTCCTATTGTCATAATTGTTCCAGTCCACGGCGGTATATTTTCAGTTTCATCTTGTTCCTTTGAAAGCTCACCATTGATATACATTTGGAATTTAGTTCCAGTCCACTGACAAATTAAGTGTGTCCATGTATTAAGTTTTACTGTCTCTTCACTGTTACAGAGATAAAGTAAAGAAGGATTATCATATACAAAACGACAGTTATATTTCATATCAGATTTTCTTATTTTTAAGTCAAAATCACGCTGAGGTGTCACTTTTGAAATTATAGTATTATGGTCATCGGATAATTCCATTGGGTAAACCCAAACACAAACACTAAAAGTTTCTAAATTTTTAAAAAAATCATGATCTTGAATAACAATGTTACTCGTACCCTTAAAAAAGTATGCAGAATTTGCATTGCCATTTCTGTCGGATGTGAGTTGGACTCCATTTTCAATTCCATTATGTTGAAAGCATACATCATTAGCATTACCATTAAAGGGATAATAGGCAATTAAACTCGATGTATTATTTATGTCCACAACCTCAAATGTAAATATTGTATAACCATATTTTTCTGCATCTCCTAAATCTGAAGGTATAACCTGGACAGAAACAGATGAAGTATTATTTGCAGATACAGTAAAAAATAGTGGAAGAGGATAATTAACCAATGAAGCAAACTCTGAACCTTCTTTTGGTGCTACATAAACTGCTGAGTCTAAGTCGTTAACTACAACAAAATCTTCAATGGTGTAATAACCTTCTAATAATTCGATATTCTCAGTTATGTATCCACCATTAAAATTTATTAACGTAAATTTCTGCATATTGTACACGTATTCCTCTGAGGAATTTTTTATAGATAAATAAACAGCTGAAACATCCTCTGTTTCTATACTTTTTAAAGTAGTTATATTTTTAAAATTTAACACAAGAGAACCAACAGTGGGCGCGTTATTATCCGCATCTTTTGAACAAGAAATGCAAAGAATCACTAATGAGATAAGCAATAAGAAGCATATCTTGATTGGGTTTTGAATTTTCATAGTGTAATTGTTTTATTTGAAGAATTAATTTCTTAAATATAATAAAAATAATTAGCACCTGTTAATCATAAAATTATTTCAATAGTTCAAAATAATACATTTGTTTTCTTTTCCAATTTTTAGAAAAAGGAAGTCCGCTTGAGTGGCGGAATTGGTAGACGTACTTGATTTTGAATCCAGTTTTGGTAATAGAGTGCGGATCAGTTTCCTGCCGCGGTACACGAGGGAGAAACTTATTTTTATCAGTCTCTTCCTTTTTATGGAAATATAGTTTTTGAAATGAAATTCTTATAGCATTGTTGTTTTTCTTCATTTAGACTTATTTTTATCAACAAGTTATATTAGCAACAGATATGAAAAATTTTTTCTTAGTCTTTTCTATTTTATTCACCTTTAATTCTTTAGCTCAGAATTCCGTCACTTTTACAGTTAAAGATGAAGATGATGAAATTTTAATCGGAGCAAATATTGTTATTGAAGGAACTACAACCGGAACTGTTTCAAACGAAAACGGAGTTGCAGTATTTGATAATATTGCTGATGGAAAAACCGTTTTTGTAATATCCTTTATCGGGTATGAAACAAATAAAATTACCCTTGAATTTCCTCAGGATAACAAGAAATCTATCACCGTTGAAATGGAAGAGGGAGAGGAACTTGAAGAAGTGATTGTTGCCGCCACCCGATCATCCAGGACAATTGAAGATATTCCAACCCGTGTTGAAGCCATAACCGAAGAAGAATTAGGCGAACAAGCTGCCATGAACTCAAGCAATATTGGAATGCTTTTGAAGGAAACCACAGGGGTACAAATGCAGCAAACATCGTTGAGTTCGGGAAACATGAATATCCGGATTCAGGGGTTGGACGGTAGATACACACAAATTTTAAAAGACGGATTTCCATTATATGGCGGTTTTGCCGGTGGATTATCTATTATGCAGATTCCACCACTCGATTTAAGACAGGTAGAATTAATAAAAGGGAGTAATTCAACACTTTATGGAGGTGGTGCAATTGCAGGGCTGGTGAATCTTGTTTCAATTACTCCCAAAGAAAAACCAGAGCTGAGCCTCATGTTTAATCAAACCAGCGCTTTGGGTACGACAGGTAATTTTTTCTATGCCCAAAAATTCAACAAAACCGGAATTACGATATACGGTTCGGCAGATAACCAGGTTCCGTATGACCCGGATGATGATGGTTTTTCAAACCTTCCAAAGTCGACAACCTATAATCTGAATCCAAAAGTTTATTTCTACCCCAATTCAAATACGGAGATATTGTTTGGAATCAGCTCGGCTTTTGATACCAGGACAGGTGGCGATATGGAAGTTATTAAAGGCAATGCAAATCAGGAACATGTTTTTTCTGAAAAAAATAAATCGGAGCGGTATTCCACGCAGTTCAAATTTCAGAATATAAACGATGAACGAAGTATTGCTGTAAAAAATAGTGTGAGTTATTTTAACAGGGAGCTAAAAATCCCGGATTATCAGTTTGCCGGAAATCAGTTATCAAGCTTCTCAGAAATAAATTACAGCCTTTACAAGAAAGAAAACTCTGATTGGCAATTTGGTGCGAATCATTATTTCGAGCAGTTTAAAGAAACCGGTGTGAATGAGAATGCGATAAGGGATTATACACATAATACAGTTGGTGTTTTTGCACAGAATACAACCGATTTTAACCCGAAGTTTACGTTTGAAGGCGGATTGAGAACGGATTACAATTTCGATTACGGGACTTTTGTTCTTCCGCGAGTTGCCTTGCTTTATAAAACCAGTAAAAAACTTACTTCACGAATTGGTGGTGCAATGGGATATAAATTGCCATCCATTTTTACCGAAGACGCCGAAAAAATGTATTTCCGCAATATTCAGCCTATTTCAACCGGTCAAATGAATCCTGAAAAGTCGATAGGTGGAAATTTCGATTTGAATTATAAAACGGTGCTATTTAATGAATTAATATTTTCAATTAATCAACTGTTCTACGCTACTCAACTTAAAAATTCTCTTGTTTTAAGGGAGAACCAGGCTGACAACACCTACTTTTTCGAAAATGCCGATGGGAATATTTTAAGCTCCGGATTTGAAACCAATGCCAAACTCGCTTATGCCGATTTCAAGCTTTATTTCAATTATGCTTTTATAAATACCAAACTTCAGTACGATAATTTAAACAATCAGAAACCGCTAACGCCAAAACACAATGTAGGATTGGCATTGATGTATGAAACTGAAGAAAAATGGTCGATAGGATATGAGTTGTATTATACAGGTACTCAGTTTGATGAACAATACAACACAAAACCCGATTACTGGATAATGGGCTTTATGGTAATGCGTCATTTTAAGCGACTGTCAGCGTTTATCAATTTTGAGAATTTTACCGATGTAATTCAGTCGAATTATGAGCCGCTGGTTTTACCTCCATATAATTCCCCAACATTCCCTGATATTTGGTCACCTTCTGACGGTTTTGTGTTCAATGCCGGATTAAAAATTAATCTCTTGCCGGATTAATAAATCAGGTATTAAATACAAAAACGAAGAGAGGTAAGATCTATCCTTTCACAAAACCGGTTTCGGATTCCAGCCGCCCAAAACATAAGCCGGATCGGAATAATTTTCAATAAGATCCTTGTCTTTTTCCATGGTTAGCTGGCGGGAAAATTTAGCCCGCTTCGACACATCAATAGGTTTTCCATCGTCAATATTAGTGCTGTTGTATTCCCAGTAATGTACGTTTCGTGAATCTTCTGCAACTTTTCCCCACCCTTCAGGCACAATATTCTTCAGGGAGCAGTTAATCAATACACATTCGCTGTATGGATATGAAGTACCTCCATTTAAAGGTGCCCTGGCCAGTGTGGTTGCTTTTGGACCTGTGCCGGTAAAACTGCAGTTAACAAATACATTACCGTGATTTGCTTCGGTGTTTCGTATCCACATAAACGGACCATACGAAGTAAATGCACAATTCCTGAAAAATGCGGGACCGCGGCCAAGAATTGTATCTCCCAAACCGTCTAATTTAACATCTTCGTAGTAAACGGTTCCATTTGATTGCAGAGCATCTCCTGTGCCCACAATATTCACTCCCTTCACGATAATATTATTCCCGTTGATCAGCAAACCCTCAGCTTGCCCGAATAGTAAATTTTTAATGGTAAGATTCAGCAATTGAATATTTGTGCAGTTATCAATAGCAAAGGCAGCTCTTCTGGATGGAAATGAACCGGGCCACTCGTTGGTTTTGAGATTCCAGGGATGCGGATTAAAAACCTCTTTGTTTGCATATTGAACAACAACTCCTTCTCTGCTTTCGCCCTGGATGATAACGTTGGATTTATTCCTGAAATAGATCAGTTCTTCGTATAAACCGTTTTTTATAAAAACAGTTACTGTATCCTTATTATTATCGGGAATAAAATCGAGAGCGCCCTGTAAGGTATTGAAATCACCGTTACCCTTATCATCAACTACCAGTTTGCCGGTTTTAAGATCAGGAACATTTTTGCGCGTACTAAAACGCCATGTTTTTTTGTTATAAATTCCCTTAAAATCTCCCTTCTCTGTGGTGATTACGGTGCTGTCAATCAAAACATAATAGTTTTTGTTGTACTCCAGCAAATTGTGGTGTAAATAGATGGTTGCTGTGTTCTCATGAACAATTACAGGGTAAAAATGAAATGCGTCGGTAAAACCGCCAATAATGGTCAACTGATAGTTGTCGGGGGTTGGCAATGCTGTTCCTGAAGGCGTGCCCGGCTTTGTATTGGCATTGGTAAAATTACCAGAAGCATATTCATACGGAATTTTTGTATAGTTTGCCTCTGGATTTGTTACACGTTCGGTCGGACCGGCAGGGATGCTCAGGTCCAGAACATCAACCAATGAATCGGTTTCACAGTCGAAAACCTGTATTTTGCCCTTGTTGCCAATTACAGGTATCGTATCGAAAGTAATTTTTAGGTGGGTATCGGGGCTAATACCTTTTTCGTTGGCTGCCGGATAAAAGCTAAGATTTTCAAATTGTTCTTTAGGCGTGCAGGAAACCAGTATAGAAATTGCGGAAAAATGAAGGAACAAAACTTTAAGTATAGAATTACAGTTTTTCATAATTGAAGTTGTTGGTGTTAATTTACAAGCGAGAGAAGTTTCAAAGGACCATTAAAGATATTAAAATTCAGGGTAATACATTAGTTGCTAATGATTAAAGTTTGCCTTTTAGGCTCTGGGTTTGGAGAAGGAATAGTAAAACTTAGGAGAAAATATTTTTACTTGTCTCAACTATTTACTGCAGTTTTTCTTCAATGAGTGTTTTTAAGGTTTCCACCCATACATCCTCAGCATTTAAACTGTGTACCAGCTGCAGCTTTTCACCTCCGTTATCCAAAAACATTTTTTGATAATCTTTTTCAATTTCAACGGTGGTTTCCAGGCAATCAGTGACAAAGGAGGGCGCAACAACCAATATTTTTTTGATTCCTTTCGTCAGTTTTTGCAGCAAAAGTTCATCAGAAAATGGGGTAAGCCATTTTTTCGATAAACGCGACTGAAATGCCACTGAAAAGTCCTCTACAGGTATGTTTGATTCCAGTGCAATAAGACGGGCTGTTTCGAAACAAGCCTCACTGTATAGATAGGTTTCCCTTGAATTCCAACCATCCGGTTGACTTTTTATATCCTGTCGTACGGGGATCCCGTGAAATGAAAAAAGTACGTGGTCGAAGGTATCCGGTTGATATTTTTTTACTTGTTCGGCAAAGGCTTTAACAAATTCAGGATTCCGGTAAAACTGCCCGACCTTTATCATTTGGATATTGATAGCCTGTCTTTGTATTTCTTTTTCAACCGCAACAAAAGCTGTTTCTGTAGTCGAGAGAGCGTGCTGCGGGAAAAGGGGTAGGACAACTAGTTGTTTAAATCCTTGTTTTTTTATTTCTGAAATGGCCTTTTTATAACCTGGATTTCCGTATCGCATACCCACAAAAACTCTGAAATCATCGCCTAATTTACGCTGAAGTTTTTCTTTTAATACTTCTGAAATATAAATTAACGGGGAGCCTTTTGAAGTCCATAGCCGGAGGTAAAGTTTGGTCGATTTTTTAACCCGGAAAGGAACAATGATACCGTTTACCAGAAATTTTCGAAGCAACCACGGCAGGTCAATTACCCGTTTGTCGTTTAAAAATTCTGAAAGGTATTTCCTTACTGCCGCTTTCGTAGGAGCATCGGGACTACCAACGTTCATTAATAAAATAGCGGTTTTTTCTTGGTTCATTGTAGCTCTTTTACTAGTTGATCGGCAATATTACGTCCTTGTTTTATGCGGTCAGCCATTCCAATTCCGTCGCGGATATTTCCAGCAAGAATTAATCCCTGATTGGCGTTTTCCAGGAATGAAATAGCTTCCAGTTTTTGTCTCGATTCGAAACTGTATTGCGGTATGGCATGTTGATAACGAAATATTTTTACCAGGTCAGGTTTAAAATTATCCAGCTTCATCATAGCTTTAACTTCTCTTTCAACCATTTCCATTATTTCTTCATCGCTCAGGTCGATAAAATGTGGTTTTCGTACGCCACCCAAAAATACCGAAAACAAAGCACCTCCTTTTGGGGCGCGGTTTTTCATAAACGACGACATAAACAGAATTCCTAAAATATCTCTTTTCTCCTGCGATGGTACCAATCCTCCGAACGATCGAATTGGGATACTTTTCCATTCTTTAAAACCAAGCGAAACCTGTATAACTCTGGCATATTCCATTTGGTTAATCTGTTCCACCTTCCCGGCTGGAAGAAATGGAAATAGTAGTTTCAGTTGATAGGCTCCAACAGTGGAAATAACATGAGAAAATGTTTGTTCGGAATGGTCTAACTTATAGGTTCCTTCATCGGTTTTTTTAACGGAAAGATCCTTGCAGTTCAGACTGATATTCTCTTCACCGATATTTTTAACAAGAGCTTTCACCAGATTTTCCAACCCCCCTTCAGCAGAGAAAACAACCCTGGTGGCTTTTTTATCGAAATCGGTTTTGGGTTCTTTGCCCTTTTTTAAAGTGCCGCCAATAAAACTGCCGTATTGCTGCTCCAAAGTCCATAATTTTGGAATAGCATACTGAGTGACCAGTTTTTCCGGATCGCCGGAATAAACGCCTGAAATAAACGGATCGACGGCATTACGTAAAAATGTTTTTCCCATTCTTCGGCGAACCAGGTCAGCAATGGTTTCTTCCGGATTTTTACCGGGTTTCCGAAATGGTTCTCCCAACAAACGGAGCTTATCTGAAAACGAAAAAAGTGGGGTGCCGATTCCTCCAAAAAGACCTGAAGGCAGGGCATGCCATCTGTTTTTCATCCATATCCAACGTGCTTTTGCAGCATCGTCAGCCTCTTCTAATGTACAATCGTTTTGTAAATCTTCGAACAGTTCGGCTGCTTCCGGCCTCGAAAGAGAACCGGTGTTTGGCCCTGATTCAAAAACAAATCCATTTTCGTTGTGCGTTTTAATCACACCACCTGCTCTGTCTGCTTTTTCAAAAACGCGAACATTTAGTCCGTTATTTTTCAGATAATATGCTGTGGTTAATCCGGTTAACCCGGCTCCGATTACGGCTATGCTGGTTTCATTTTTATTCATTTTACAAGGCTCTCGAGAATTTTTTATTGGCGTTTTTTAATGCGGGATCAAAACTTGAAGCAATATTACGGATAAAGTATTTTCCGGTGTCGGTTACTGTAATTTCTTCATTGCTAAAAGTTAATAATCCTTCATCGGCAAACTGTTTCAGAATGTTTTCGTCGTACACGATGGTATTTTTTATTTCAGAAAATGGAAGATTTAAGACCTGCTCAGTGTCCTTCCACGAAATATAATAATTACACATAATCTGGTTGATGACATGGCGGATTATCTTTTCAGAATTATTCAGATGGTGTCCTTTTTCAACCGTGAATTTTCCCTCGTTGATAGAAGCTACATAGGTATTCGTGTCTTTTGTATTTTGTGCATAAGCACTGTCGAGCTGACTGATTCCGGTAGCACCGAAAGCATAAACCTGTCCCGTGGTCTCGCGCGTACAATAACCCTGAAAATTCCGGTGCAGAGTTCTGTTTTGAAGAGCCAGGTATAGTTCGTCGTCGGGTTTTGAAAAGTGGTCGAGACCAATTGCTTTGTACCCGCTTTCGGTGAGTAAACGATAACCGGTTTCGAACATCGCCAGTTTTTTATCTGCTGAAGGTAAACCCCTTGCCTCTAGTATTTTCTGCGATTTTTTCACCCATGGAACGTGTGCGTACGAAAAAGTTACCAACCTGTCGGGCGAAATGTTAATGGCGCGCTTAATGGTTTCGGCAAACGACTTATCATCCTGAAAAGGCAATCCGTATATAAAATCAAGATTAACGCTGGTGTTTTCATAACTTCGGATCATATTTACAAGGTCTTCCATCGGGATGATGGATGCATCGCGATTCACATTATCAAGCACTTCCTGATTAAAATCCTGAACTCCAAGGCTAAACCGGTTGAATTTTAGCTGAACAAGCTTTTCAATATAAGCTTCATCCAGCATGGCGGGATGGCATTCCATGGCAATTTCAGGTTTGCTGATAAATGAGAAATTGGCATGAATAACCTCCATAATCTGTTCAATCATTTTTACCGGCAGCGAATTGGGTGTGCCACCTCCCCAGTGAACCTGGGAAACCTTTCGGCCTGGATTGAGGTATTTTTTAACCATTAAAATCTCTTTTACAACGGCATCAACATAAACCTGCATTTTGTTTTGGTCGCGGGTTAAATGTGTGTTACACCCGCAGTAGTGGCAGATTTTCGGGCAAAAAGGAATATGAATATAAATGGATATATTTTGAGTTGCCTCGTCGTTCGATTGTTTCAACCAGCCGATATAATCATCAGAAGAAAACCCTCCCGAAAAGAAATTGGCCGGCGGATAACTGGTGTATCGGGGAACCGGAGTATTGTATTTGTTAATCAGCTGTTGTGGTATATTCATTTTTCAGGTAAAAATTTGTTTTAAAAATAAAAGGAAGTAAAATCAATATCAAGAGTCCAAGGCCAATTTCAATTCCAAACAGTCCGCGATAGGTGATGGCATCGGCAACTTTTCCACTCATAATTGCAACAATTAAACTGCTGAGGTGGGTAATTACAATCTGAATGGTAAAATCGGTTCCTTCGCGGCCTTTTCTTACAACCTGCATCCCCATTGTATATACAAATACCGACGACATGGCATAGGCTCCCCAAAGTAATGCTACACCAACGTATACCAGGTAAATGGCATGATTGGTATAAGTCAGGCCGAAAAAGTACCCCGCTACCAATACATTGATGATGGGGAATATCCAAACCGATTTTAATATGCCTTTTTTTCGGATAATAAATCCCGCAGGAATGGTCATTATCACTCCGCAAGCAGTACCAAATATTCCCGAAATAATACCAATCTCTTTAATGTCGTACCCTAAATCAACAAAATAGGGTTTTATCATGGTTAGTATACCTATTAATCCGGAGTAAAACAGAAACAGCAACAGAATGTGTCCACCTATTTGTTTTTGTCTGAAAAAATGAATGAATTCAAGTGGAGACACATTTTTTGTTGAACGCTCCAGCTCTTTTCCGTTGCGGGTGTTGTACAAAGAAACCGGAATAAGTGCGAACAAAACAAACAATCCCAAACAACGTAATAGCCACAACCAGCCCCAATAGTGATAAATAATAAGAAGAACACCACTGCCCATCATGGTGCCGATAAAACTACCGGCCGACTGCATGCTGTTTCCCAAGCTGCGTTCCCTTTTTTTCAGGATGAGAATAGCAAAAGCATCGGTGGCAATATCCTGCGTTGCCGAGGCCGTAAAAGCAATAATCATCATAACAATAATGGTGGTGAAATCGGTTTGCAGGTTCAGATAACCAATGCTCATTATAATCAGAGCATAAAAGATTTCCGAAGATATAATCCAGTTTCGGTACTGGCGTTTGGTTTTGCTCGTCCGGTCGACCAAAGGAGCCCAGAACATTTTTATAATCCAGGGTAATTTAATTAACTGAATATAACCGATGGATTCGAGCGAGTAGTTTTCCATACGCATAATCACTGGGATTACCGTTGAGAAAAAACTCATTGGAATCGACTGTGCCAGGTACAGGCTCAGCAGTGTGTAGTATTTTTTGATTTCGTTCTGTTGCATTTGGTTTATTATTTTAGAAGAACTCCATCCTTTAGAGCGGAGATTATACGGTAGTTGGTTAGATAATGAATTTTGAAGATTCTTGTAAATAGAAAAGTACAAAAATCTTCAAAATTAAGTTGGCATATATAAGACGTAATCCCCGCCCTGAAGGACGGGGTTATTGATATGCAATTTGTAGATTTATTCATTAAAATTTTACTTTCAGATTAACGCCCATCGATGCCGGTTTGCCAAGCTGTGCATACGAATTTTGTAAGGATGAAATCTCAAAATAATAGGAGTTATAAGAGTTGTCAAAAATATTTTTGCCCCAGATATCGAGTTGAACATTTCCTGAAATAAAAGATAATTTGGCATCAACCAAACCGTAGTATTCCTGGTAAACCGAGTTGGTTAGATCCCAATAATGTTTTCCAACTCCGCGGTAATTGATATGTGCTACCATTTTTTCCAGGAAGCCGTTAAAATCAAATGTTTTGTTTACTCCAAAGTTAACCGTCGAACGAGGAACATAAGGAATGTAATTATCGTTGTAATTGACAGTTTCGTCAACAACATAATCGGTAAATGTAGCTTTTGTATAACCATACCCAAGTGTGGCCTCAAGGTTCTTTACCGGGCGTGCTTTAACAAATAGTTCCACTCCTTTACTTACCGATTCTCCGGCGTTGGTTTTCATGTTTCCACGACCGCCGGGCACAGGAACGTCAATTTGCTGATCTTGCCAGTCGATATAAAATAAAGCCGCGTCGAAATACAAACGGTGATTCAACATTGAGGATTTGAAACCAAGCTCATAGTTCCAGCTGTTTTCCTGACCATAAGTGCGGTCTTCCAGCACAACTGAACTATTTGTATTAAAACCTCCCGATTTATAACCTTTAGAGACTGATAGATACGTGTTTAAAGACTTGTTAATTTGATATTTCAAGGCCGCTTTTGGTAATACCTGGGTAAAGGTTTCATCATAATTTTCAGTTCTCTCAACATCACCGGGACCTCCTATTGACTGATAGAAATAGTCCAACTTGTCTTTTTCCATGTCAAGCCGTATACCTGCTGTTAACGACAGGTTTTTAATGAGAAAATCGTTTAAAGTTGATTGGTGAAAAAGGGCAAAACCCGAAATGTCGAATTTACTTCGGATGTCCTGTTTCATGTTGGCCGTAAATATGTCGCCGGTGGTTCGCTGGTCCATGTTTTGGTAAAAACCATATCCTCCGAATAACCAGTTATATTTTGACTTTGACAGCGATTTGAATATTAACTCCTGCGAAATCATATTTTGTTTGTCTCCCGTATTAAAAAGATAAATCTGTGCCGGCGTATAATCCTGGTCGGCAACCATTAAACCGTCGTAATACGTATAGCTTGTGGTTGAAAGAATTTCCACAGCGTCGTTTCGGTATTTTAAAACCAAACCATCTGAAAACAGGTCTCGTTCGTAACCGTTTTCGTCATTGATATTCACATTTCCTGCCGTGTTGGTTTCTGTGTCGTACAAAGCATAAGGGAATCCAAATTGCTCCGATTTTTCGTACGATGCAATATTTTCAAATGTTAGATTATCCGAAATTTGCCATACTAAGCGAAGGCGGCCGCTTGCCGAGTATTGGTCGTCAGCCGGTTCTCCGTTAAATTCATTGGTAAAATAACCGTCGTGATTCATGTAATTGGCACTTACCGAGAATCCGAACTTGTCGCTTATTTTATTATAATGGTTAAGATTTACGTTGTAATAACCGTGGCTTCCGGCACTTAGCAGAATATTGGTTTCATCGTAATAAAGCGGCGATTTGCTGAATACATTTATGATTCCACCCATGGTATTCCGGCCATAAAGTGTTCCCTGTGGGCCTCTTAAAACTTCAACCCGTTCAATGTCGAAGAAGTCGAAACCAAAGGTTGTTTTTTCAGCAAAAGGAACATTGTCAACATATAATCCAACCGAAGGTGCACCCAATCTTGAACCTATTCCCCTGACAAAAACCGAGGACTGTAATTTGGTACCATAATCAAGCATAAAAAAGTTGGGAACTGTTGACGATATATCTGCCAATGAATGTATTACGTTATTTTCCAGAGTTCGTGCCGAAATGAGTGATATGGAAGCAGGTACTTCTCTTACCTGTGGAACTTCTTTGGGCGATTTAACGGTTACTTCATCGATAATTATATCAGGTGTTTGTGTGGTATCGGTTATAATTCGTACGTTTTGAGCCAGTACGAAAGTGCTTGTTAAAGCAATTAATGAAATGGAGAAAATGATTCTTTTCATCATAATAATTTATCAAAATGTATGGTTCAAGAAGTCTGCCAGCGCACTGACAGTAAACTTATCCTTTGTCAATAAACAGAAGGAACTCGTTTGTGTTCTACTTTTGAACAGAAATAATTTATTACCCTTGTAATACAAGAGTGAATTAATAAAACAGAAGGGAAGTAATTATTATGAAACTGGTGGAGGTCTGCTAAACAGTGAGTCGGCATAATCGTCCTGAGAAATGAAATCATCGTAATACAATCTTTTCCATTTCTGTTTTGACGTTGTAATTTTGTCGAAAATTTTATAATTATTTTCAGTCAGTGCGGAGTAATAAGCGAAGGTGTCAATATTTGAATAATCACCTGTACCATTAATGTGTTTCTGAATGGTAAGTGATTTTTCGGTCAGATTTATTTTGCCTTCACTGGTTTTGTTTACGCCTGATATTAAAAACCAGGCATAAAAAACAAGCATCAATACGTAGGGGGTGTGTGTTGTAAAAATGCCGACTGAAAACATAAACTCACTTTAAGTAGAGGCAAAGGTAATATTATAATCTGATAACGACCGCTTTATATATTCATATTATTTTTAAAATAAACTACATTTGTTTTTGTCTGGATTAGGAGTTACAAGGTTTCGGGAACATTTATAAATCAATAACAGATGAAAAAACAGTCTACTGTATTTATTTTTATAATGCTTATTATGGTTTCATGCTCAAATAAAGTAAAAGTCGATTTAATTGTAAGTAATGCTTTGGTTTATACGGTTGACGAAACTTTTTCGAAAGCTGAAGCCTTTGCCGTTATGCAGGGAAAAATTGTTGCAACCGGAAGTGCCGAAGAAATTTTGGGAAAATACCAAAGTGAAAAGTTGGTGGATGCCGGGGGCAAATTTGTTTATCCGGGATTTAACGATGCACACTGTCATTTTAACGGTTATGCGATTAACCTGATGCAGTATGCCGATCTGCGAGGAACAGAAAATCCGGAAGAGATTTACGAGATTTTAAAAGACCATCACGATAAATTTGGGGGAGAGTGGATTTTAGGTCGTAGTTGGGACCAGAACGATTGGCCCGAAAAGGCATTTCCCGAAAAAAGCAGGTTGGATGAGCTTTTTCCTGATATCCCGGTTTACCTGGTTCGGGTTGACGGACACGCCGGATGGTGCAATTCAAAAACCCTGGAATTAGCCGGTATAACTGCCACCTCTAAAGTTCAGGGTGGGGAAGTGTTGTTGAAAAACGGAGAGCCTACCGGAATTTTAATTGATAATGCAATGGGAATGGTGGGGCATTTGATTCCTGAAATAACCACCGAACAGCATGAAAAAGGACTGTTGGAAGCACAGAAAAATTGTTTCGCTGCCGGTCTCACTTCGGTAACCGATGCGGGTTTGGGTAAATCTTCAGTATTATTAATGGAGGAAATGCAAAATTCAGGATCGTTGAAAATGCGCATTAATGCCATGTTGAGTCCTTCAACTGAAAATCTGGAAAGCTTTGTAAAAAATGGCCCGAGACAGGGGGAGCGACTGGTTATAAACACCATTAAAATTTTTGCCGACGGAGCTTTGGGATCGCGTGGCGCTTTGCTTCTTGAGGATTATTCTGATGATCCGGGGAATATTGGTATACAGATAGAAACACAGGAATATTATGATAAAATTTGTCAGCTTGCCTTTGAAAACCATTTTGCAGTGGCCACTCATGCCATTGGCGACAGCGCCAACCGTTTAATGCTGAACACCTATGGTAAATTTTTGACAGGAAAAAACGACCGACGCTGGAGGATTGAACATTCGCAGATAATTAATCCTGATGATTTTACAAAATTTGCCGAATTTTCCATTGTGCCTTCTGTTCAGGCCACGCATTGTACCAGCGATATGTATTGGGCTGAAGATCGTCTGGGCCCGGAGCGCCTGAAAGGTGCGTATGCTTACCAAACTTTATTGCAGCAAAATGGCTGGTTGCCCAACGGAACCGATTTCCCGGTTGAGAATATTGAGCCGCTATACACTTTTTACGCCTCTGTTTTCCGTACCGACCATAAAGGTTGGCCAGAAGATGGCTGGCATAAAAACGAAGGCCTGACCCGTGAGCAAACTCTTCGTTCTATGACCATTTGGGCAGCAAAAGCGTCGTTTGAAGAGAAGGTAAAGGGCAGCCTGGAAGCCCGGAAATATGCCGACTTTGTTATTCTGGACACCGATTTGATGACGGCCAATCCGGAGGAAGTTCTTGATACAAAGATTTTAAGTACCTGGGTGAACGGGGAGCAGGTGTTTTAATATTTGATATTTAAGAATTCTGTTCCTTTAATGTAACATTTGTTTATATTAACAGTAAAGGTTAATTTTCAGAGTCGTTAAAACAACCTTCAACAACGAAAGCAATGAAAAAATTTTTACTGCTAACCTTAGTATTTTTCTCTGTAAAAGTATACTCACAGAGTTCTGTAGATGATTTTAATTATGAGATTAGTTACATAAACTGCGATCGGGTTCGGGCTCATTTTTATTTTGACGGGAATACAACGATTGATGTGGATTCATGTGTGTGGCACTATGGCGACGGAGTTAAAAAGTACAGCGACTTCTCGAACAGCGCCGAGCATACTTATTCAAAACCGGGAACTTACAGTGTAGAGCTGGATTTATGGAAAGATGGAGTGATGTCTTCCGTAAAGAAGGATAGTATTATTACGGTTTACGAGGCACCTGTTCCTTCATTTCGGTATGAGGTGAGCGATTCCCTGTTTTTTGCTCCGTTGACGGTGCAGTTTTTTAATACCACAGAAAAAACTGATGGCGATTCATTAAGTTATACCTGGGAGATTTATGGAAATGATACTCTTTACACAAGTGAGAATCCAACTATAACTTTTAATGAACCACGAGCCTGGTATGTAGTTTTAAATGTGAGCAGTAAACAAGGTTGTGAAAAGGGTTACTCGGAGTGTATCATTGTAAAAGACAGCGCTCAAAGAGGAGAATTCCCATTGAATATGTCTGAATGTTTTGGAGATTCACAGACTTCGCCGTGCGGATACGAAAGGCAATTTGAGATAATAGATGATACCCTGGTGATTTCGGGATTCTACTACGGAAATTGTGGAACAACAAAAACGGCCACCGTAAATTACAGTGGCGATACGATTGTGGTTAAAATTTGGGAAACCGGCGAACATACAACCTGTGGGTGTGGCTATTGTTTCGAAATTAAAGTACCGGATGTTCATACCGATTCGGTTCTGGTTAATTTTAATAACGAACTGAAAACAGCGACTATTACCGGTATAAATGAAACTCAGATGAGTGAAGAATCATTTGACGTTTATCCCAATCCGGCGGAAGATGTAATTACAATTGATTTAAAAAATCGGAACACAGAGTGTTTTGAATATTCCATTTTCGATATAAAGGGAAAGATAAGGCAAACAGGGAATGTTGACTATGAAAATAATACCATTGAATTGAACAGAGCGAATATAAATAGTGGAATGTTTATTCTGGTTATCCTTACTGATGATCATCAGAGCTATTCGAAAAAGCTTTTTGTACGCTAGCGGAAATATTTTATTCTTAATAGCCTTCCCAATAATTTTAACATAACGCAACCAAAAAAATGATTTTGTCGTCTTGAAAACAATGACAACAAAATGAAACGAGCATGGAAATACTTCGCACAAAAAAGAGATGTTTAAAAAGCGAGTTCCATGTGATACCTTATAAATAAACAACTTTAATCACATGAAAAATTATTTACCTTTAATACTATCACTTTTTTTGTTCCTGTCTTCTTGCATATCAAACGATGACGACTCGGACGAGTTCACTGTTGATTGGGAAATGTACAATTACGTGTTAAACTGGACTGAAACAGGAAGCAAAACCGGGGAGTTGGGTTGGGAAAATATTAGCAGCGGACATCGACTGAGCTTTTACAGCAATTTTGTTGATGATGAACTTGGACTACCCAACAACGGAAAAATTCTTTATGAACCAAGTATTAATACCGGGATAAAAAACGAAGACTATTTTGAACGAACCGACAGTACATTTGTTATTTATTCTTCGCCTCTTCCCGAAGAAACAGATACCATTATTATTGCTTATTCACTTATCGACAATTCTACGTTAATACTTTCAGATACAACCGTTTCGCCAGCCATCGAAATAAAGTTTGAGCGGGTTGAATAATGATCACTAATACAATTGCGGGCAGATAAATATTTAACTAACAAAACTGTAACTAACCATTCAGTTAGCTGTTGTGTTTTATAAATATCTTCTAGTTTTTTGTCGATAGGCCCGGTATTCTTCTCCGTAATTTTTATGTAGAAATTTCTCTTCTTTCAGGATAAAAAAATGGATTCCGGTAAATGCTGCCAATGTAAAAACAAGCAAAAAAACATTGGGCAAGACAAGTGCAACTCCCAGGAAATACAATTCGAGCGAAAGAAAGAAGGGATTTCGCGAGAAAGAGAAAATTCCGTTGGTTATCAGCTTTCCCTTGTTGTTTTTATCCAATCCAAAACGAATCGAAGTGTTGAAATGAATAAGGGTAATTGTTAAAATAACCAGGGAAAGAATAATCAAAACAGTCCCTGAAAACTGAAAGTAGATGCTTTCGACAATTTTCTGGGTAAGGATTTCAGGAAGAACAGTAAATTTAAAAGCCGGTTGAATTATTTCAAAAAGCCAGAGTAAAAATACGGCTCCAAAAAGCAGCAACAGAAAAGGTGATAATTTCTTTTTCCCTTTTTGCTTCGAACTTGTTTGAATACCTCTTTTTTTCAAGGAAAAAATCCTTCCTGTTAATATGCCCGAAAGTAACAAAAAACTCAGAAAAGGTATAAATTCCCAAATATTCATTCAATCAAGATCTTGTTTCCGGCTAAGTTAATGAGCTTTACTGAAAAACAAACTTTAATCCAAAAGAAACAATATCGGCCTGCAAACCATCGCTGCGGGTGTAATGACTGTATTTTACGTTGGCATTTTTCAGTCCGAAGCGACTGATTTTTATTTTATTGAAAATATCGTTGTAATTCAGGGCCAGGCTGTATTGATTGCTGTTAAATTTTGCCAGATCCGGATCGGAAGTATAATATTCTTCGGTGGAAAGATGCGATTCGTAAGGTGCATAATATTTTACGGCATTTTGTGTATAAAACCGGTACGACGGAGTTATAGAAAATTTGGGTCCAAACCGAATAGGCAAATCAATGTTTGCCGTGTGCGCATTCAATCCCCAGTCGTCAGTGTAATAACGGTAATATGTTCGAAGCACAAAGGTTTCGTTCAGATAATAGTTCAGGCGAGCCCCGATGGGAACCTTAAATCTTGTTGACGGCAATCGTTCGATATCGTCGGCCAGTTGAAAGACTCCCAGGTTTTGAGGCGAATTGTAAACCGGAATATAACCAGCTTCACCAATGTAATAATTCGCTTTATCGGCAAAGTAAATCCGGTGGTAGGGAGTTGAGAGCAATCCTTCCTGCATTACCAGATCGAAAAACAGAGACATTTGCAAACGCTGGCTTAAAATCTGCGAAAGGAAAAATGAAGCAGAATATGAATTTCGTGAACGATTTTCAAAAGAAGTAAAGTCCTGAGGCAAATAATTTTGGGTGACAGTTCCATTCTGGTTAATAACATTCACGCCCGAAAAATAACCCTGCGACAAAAAATTGTTGCCATAAAGATCATATTCGTGAAGTTCGGTGGGATAAATGGGTTTCCACTGGTCGAGATAAACCGTGGCTTTAACGCCAACTTCGGTATTTTTTTCGTTAAATAATTTCGTAAGATCGCCGCCAAAGCCAAAGGAAGAATAATCGTATTCTTTTGAGACCGAAAAATTTGACCCCCAGATAAAATTCCGGTCATCGGAACTGTGACTGTAATTTACATGAAGTGTGACAAGCTGGTCGCTTCGTGATGCTCCTGTTGAAGCCAGCCAGGGAGTTCCTAATTGAGAAGAACCGTGTTCATTATCATCGTCGTCGTAATCATCGTCATCATCTTCATATTCGAATTCGTCTTCTGAGTTGAATCCCTGCGATGAGGCCCCGCTATTCCCGTTAAACGGATTTATATTGCTCGATGAGGCGGATGTATAGGCCGAAATACCCGCGTCGATGGTTAATACGTCGTCGTCATTTAACGGAAGGCTGATGACGATGGTTGGTGTCATGTCGGTGAGTTCTTCTGTACCAACACCTCCGCCAACTGCTGAGTTTTCTCCGTCTTGTTTATACAGACTCATAAGAAGATCTACTTCTGTATTTTCAAGCACCTTTTTTTTGTATTCGTTCGATGTATCAATATTCTGGGCAAAGCCAGCTCCTGATAACAGAACTAAAAACAAAATAGTTAGAATTTTATTCATGTTACTTTTCAGTTGCATCCGCATCCTCCACCTGTTTTTCCTCCGTTGGCACCCGAGGCTCCCTCGCGATAAACCTGGAAATTAGTTTCAAAACGTTCGTTGGTATAAGCCGAAAGTTTCATGTCGGCATCATTAATGTAAACCTTTTCGTATTCTTTCACCGTAACACACGAAGCCATAGAAAGCACGATAATAATGGCCACAATTAGTTTCTTCATTTCGTTGAATTTAATTTTATATTTTCCGAGGTATGAATTTTACCCTGGTCGTCAACAATCACACATTCTACTCCGGGTAACTGGTTGATGAAATCTATTCCCGTATCGCATCCCATAACAAATACCGATGTGGCCAGAGCATCGGCCAACTCCGCTTTGGGAGCAAAAACGGTAACGCTGGTAAGTCCGCTAACCGGCCACCCAGTGCGTGGATCTATAATATGTGAATACCTTTTTCCATCTATCTCTACAAATTTTTCGTAGTTACCTGATGTTACCACTGCATTGTTATTGAGTGGAAACCACGAGAATACTTTGTCTTTGTTAAGAGGGTTGGTAATTCCAATCATCCAGGGCGAACCATCTGGTTGTGTGCCCCAGGTGGTAAGATCGCCCGAAGCATTGATGATTCCACCTTTCACTCCTTCCGAAATTAACAGATGTTTGGCCATATCGGCAGCATAGCCTTTTCCAATGGCTCCGAAGCCAATTCGCATCCCTTTGTTTTTTAAGAATATCGATTGGTTTTCCGGATCAGGAACAATGTTTTTAAAACCCACTTTTGATATTGAAGCGGCAACTTCCTGTTCGCCTGGCAGAGCAGTCATCGAGCCATCGAATTTCCAGATTCTGTCCATAGAGGCGTAGCTGATGTCGAAAGTGCCACTGGTAAGTTCCGAAATTTTAATAGCACGCGTAATTAAACCGAACAGTTCTTTATCTACTTTTACCGGCCTGATTCCTGCATTTTTAATGATTTTTGAAGTTTCGGAGAGGCTGTCCCACGAGGATATTATTTTTTCTATACGACTGATTTCTTCGACTGCCAGGTCGATATATTTATTTCCTTCTTTCTCGCTTTCAGCAATAACCGTGATTTCGAAACGGCTGCCCATTAATTTTAAAGTCCGGGTGTATTTCTCCTGCGCAGAAAGAAACAGCGGCCAGACAAAAAACAGAAAAAGGGCAATTGATTTCACGGTGTTTAGTTCTCAAATGAATGAAGCAATTCAATGTATTCTTTCGGACTTATATTTTTATAGGCTGTTGTACCGAGTACTTCACCATTTTTATCGAGAACGGCAACCAATGGGAAAAGTCCTTTTTTGTTATATATTTCTGCCAGATGGCCATTTTGTTCCTGCTGTTCTTCAGAAAGTTTATTGGCTTTTCGTTTTGGAAAATCGGCCCGAAATAAAACAAAATGTTCGTTTGAGTCTTTAATGAATTCGTCGGAATTCCAGATTTCTTTTTCGAGTTTCATACACGGAATACACCAGTCAGATCCGGAAAATACAAGTACAATGTTTTTTCCTTCTGTTGATGCCCTTTCTTTGGCTTTGTCAAAATTGGTTTCCCAGTTTTGGGCGTTTAAATTCACCGAAAACAAAAGCCCCAAAGTAAAAAGAATAAGATTTTTCATGTTTTACTTTTTTGAAACGTAAACTGCCGGGACAGTTTTTACTTTGTATAACTAGCTAAAAAAACAATGTTGAAGGTGATTTGTTTTCAACGCATAAAGATTGATCAGGAATTTGTTCTGTTTTATCCGGATCGGGGGAGAATTGATGATGTGATAAAAGAGTTTAGATTATTAAAAATATCGCTTTACACTTTTTGAGTATTCCTGATATTTTTCTCCAAAACTCAAACTCAGAATTCGCTCTTCTTTAAGTATGCACAAGTGAAATCCAACCAGAGACAGAACAGTAAATGAAATAAAAAACGGGCTTGAATAAATCAGAGAGATGCTTATTAATAAAAGATCGATTGAAATAAAAAACGGGTTGCGTGTATAGGCAAAAATTCCTCTGGTTATCAATTGTTCTGTTTTTTTTAATTGGTAGCAGGGCCACAAGTTTGCATTACAAACCGCAAGTGTCAGATTTAATACTACAACCGCGATAATAAGAGTGATTACTCCAACTAAAGCAATGTAAATGCTGGAGTGTAGAGTTTGGCTTAAAAAGCCCGGTAAAACAGACAAGGAATAAAAAGAAGTATGCGACGCCATCTCCGACATGAAAAGAAGAAATAGGGCAATTACAACGATGGATCGAATAAAAGAATTTATTACTTTCTTCTGTTTTGAAGCTGAAATACCCTTCTTTTTTAATTTTATTAAGTGTTCTGTGATTTGATAGAAGAAATTCAGCAATCCCAATAGCGCCATTATTCGAATTGATTCCATAAAACGAAAGTACCTGAAGAAAATCAGTTTACAAAAAAAATCAGGATAAAATTCGATTGGAAGTTGATCTTTTTCTTTTTAAGAAAGCAGTTTCAGATTTTTTTAGGTTGCTGGTATTTAAACTTTTATATGTATTTCAACAATTGAATATCTTCTATCTGCTTCAAATATTTTTCAAGAAAACCTTTATGTGAAGAGCCAATTATAACCAGTATTTTTTCTCCTGGATGACGCGAAATAACATGTAAAATATTTGCGGATATCTGTAAGTTTCGCATCTCCCAAAGTGAATATCTTGCACGATCGGAGCCGGAAGGAAAGTTTGTTTTTAGCCATATTTTCCATTGGGCATTAAAATCCTGTCGCATAAATTCTTCGCTGTTTAAAAATGCGTAGAGTTTTGAAAAATCCCCGGATACGATTCCTTCACGGGTAAGTTCCTGAATCTTGGTAAAAACCGGTTGCTCAAGAATTTTGTTTAGTTCTTCAGAATGATCCTGGTAATCCTGAATAAACCCGGGAAAATACTTAAGCAGCAGTGCTTCATCCTGAAAATTGTCGATAGCTTCAATTTTATTTATATTTTGATGGTAGGCCAGAGGACCGGCCAGCGAATAAATTTCATTGTTGGTACTAATTCTTTTTTCGAGCACTTCTGTCAGGTATTTGTCAAAATCTGAATCAAATAATTCACTGGTATTTCGAATGAATTGATATTGCAATGCAGCAGAAGGCAAGTCGGTTGCAGCCAGGTAGTTGTATAAAAGTTCTTTGCGGTCGTTACCTGATAAATTTTCCTTCTCTAATATTGTTTCAATGTTTTTTTCAGCTTCCAAAAAACTGATGTTGAATTCTTTTTGAACAATATCGGCAAGGTGGAGATAAGTTTTTCCCCATCCTCCCGAGATAACTTCATCGAAAGAATTATCGTTTCTGTTTTTTATATCGTATAAAAGCTGCCCCGGCATTTTTTCAACACACACTACATTAAAGTGCATGGTATCCAGTTTTTGAATGACCTTATGGAGCATTTCCTGTTTAAAACCTTCAACCTGATGCAGATGTGCTGTGCCAAGAATCAGAACCTCTGTTTTGTTTGTTTGTGCTGAAACAATCAGGGTTTGTAAACAAATTAAAATTATAATTATCCGTTTGTTCATAAACGCAGAAACTGGTCGGTGGATGATGAAATGTTAATTGGGGGTTCCCGAAATTTAAATATTCGGGAACGAAATGCCGATTAACAATGGATGTACCTCAGGGCCTTTGGCGTCCTTAAATAATGGAGTCATGCTGTAATTGGCAAAAACGGTAAAGTCGCCAAAATGAATTCTTCCGGTGAGGTCGTATTTCCACTGACTGATATTGTAATTGCTTTTGGATTTTTCTTTGTCACCTTTGTTATATTTAAATTTGGTATGGGATCCCAGGTATAAACCTCCAATTGCTCCTGCTGAAAGATACAAACGCGAGCTGCCCATCCGAAGTGGAGTTTTAACTTCGAGCAACAGAGGAGCTGTGAGGTAGTTTACGTGTAGCTTTGTTTTTTTAATCGGATTTCCACTGTTGTCAATTCCGGGATTTATTTCCCAGGGAATTATCATACCTGTTCCGTCTTCTTTTCTAACGGTATATTTGCGCTCATCGAAAGCATAGTCATTAAAGCTGAATCCCAAACCGGTAACTACACCAAACGTTTTTTTCTCGTTAGTGAAAGCAAATTCCATAATATTCAGGTTCCACGTCAATGATTTTCCTGGATTCAGATCCATAAATTCTCCTGCACTTTCATATTCTGTGCCGTTATAGATGGAGTAATCTGAATTTGTCATAACGTTTAAACCCATCTCAAGGCCAGCCCAGTGCGGATTAAAATGTCCCGACCAATTGTTCCAGTTTTTCTCTTTTTCTACTTTTACATAAGTTCCATTATTACCGTCGATTACCTTAAATGTACGGCGTCCAACTCTAACATGTGTTGTATCTCCCCATTCGTCGGTAACTACTTCAATTCCCCGGTCCTCGCCTACTTTAACATGAACTTTCTCGTTGTCCTCAACAACGGTAACAACGTTTTTCTTTAATACTTTTACTTTGGTTGTATCGGTTTGTGAGAAAGAATTAAAAGCTATTGCAAGGCATAATGATAAAATAAATATCTGTTTCATAATCTTATTGTTTAAATGTTTTGATGCTGTGACGGGCAGTCAGAATAAAAGTTACAGCATCTTGTTATTTTTCAGTCTATTTTATTAAATGTGGTTTTTACTCAGGACTTGAACGCCGATTGGGAATACTAAAGGCAAAAAGCCGTGAATCGTAATTGTATTCGGTCACTTTTCCGTTTTTATCTGTCTCGTAGGTAAATCTTTCGTTCGAGATACTTGTAAAGAGGTTTAATCCGGCTTTTGTTATACCTCCAATATTTATTTTTTCTTTAACACGGTCGGCCAAAAATTCTTCTTCATATAATTCGTCAGGAAGAGATAAATACATAGTCGCCAGTGTGATTTTGTCTTTATGAATGTCGATAGATGCCGTTAGTGTATTCATTTTTTCGGGCAAATATACCGGTATTCTTATTGCAACATTCTCTTCCTGTTTTTCAAGAGTTTGTAAGTTTACCGGTTTTTGTTCTATTGTTTTGGTTTTTACGAGTACTGGCTCCAACCTTTTCTCTTCCTTCTGAATAGTAGAAACAGATTGGGTTTTTTCGGCTATTTCAGTTTTGTTTGTTGTTACAGTCTCTTTTTCTTCAATGTTTTGGTTAGTCTGGGCAAGTTGGTTTTCAGGTATCAATTCAACAGGCTCTTTTCGGATAACAGAAAAAATTGCTATAGCAAGAATGAGAACAGCAGCCACGCGGCTTGTCCACAATAAAATGGTTTTGCCGAGAGGTTTTTTATAAAGTTTGTCCTTTTTCCTGAAAACAATTGATTCGTCTGCCTTTAATATTGTTTTGCTGAACAAAGCAAGTTCTTTTTCTTTATCAGGGTGGGAGCTAATATATTTTTTTAATTCCAGTTCTGTTTCTTTCGAAATATTTCCTTCAATGCTGGCAATAGCTGCCTGATTAAATTCTTCTTCAGAGTCTAACTTTTCTTTGTAAAGCTGATTTTTATTTTCGAATGATACAGAAGAAGGAGTGATAGAAACGGGCTCGTACATCTCCAGTTCTTCCTTCAGATCAGGATTAAGCTTTAGAAATTCAATAAAGCTGTCCACCAATCCTTCATCGAGGTTGCCCTCGAGGTAATCGATAAAATAAGCTTCATAATTTGTTCTGTTAATTTCCATAATGCTTCACCTTCCTTTTACGCCACTGCTTCAATACTTCCGATATATTTTTTCAGAAACATTCTGGCCCTGAAAATATATACTTTTACCTGCGACTCACTCAAGTTTGTCAATTCTCCGATTTCTTTGTAATTGTATCCCTCGTAATCGCGAAGCAAAACAACCATCCTTTGAATCTCGGGAAGTTTGTTTACTGCTTCGTTTAAGATTTCACTCAAATCAGAATAATTATTTTCATGGCCTTCCTCCGGCAAACTCATATCATCAGCAAACGACGAACGCTTTTCCTTGCGTATGCGGTCGATCATGGTGTGATAAGCCGTTGTAAAAAGATATGACTTTACTTTGGCCGCATCCACATTATTCACATTCTTCCACAGTTTTTCGTAACTGTCCTGTACGATGTCTTCCGCCATGTGCACATCTTTAATACTTTTTAGCACAAAGCGATACAGACGATCCGAGAAATTGTCAACAGCAAGGTTATATTCGTTAATTGTCATTTGTTTCTGAACCACGTTCGTAAGATACGACGGATAAGTTTTGGGATAGTTACAGAAGAAATAAAAAAAGCTCCGAATTTTTTCGAAGCTTTTAAAATATTTGTGTTTTTGTTATTATTCCACAATCTCCACCCAACCATGCGTATCGGGTTCGTCGCCGTATTGAATAGCGCGAAGTTTGTTGTACAGTTTAGTCGACCATTCGCCGGCTTCTTCCTGGTTTCCGTATTTAAACCAACGGTCGTTATCGTTATCGTAAATACCTTTGATCGGTGAAATAACAGCTGCAGTTCCACAAGCTCCCACTTCTTCAAACTCTGCCAGTTCTTCATAAGGAACCTTGCGACGTTCAACATTCAAACCCATTTCTTCGGCCAAAACAATCAGGCTTTTATTGGTGATCGACGGAAGGATCGAAGACGATTCCGGCGTAATATAGGTATTATTTTTAATGCCAAAAAAGTTGGCCGGTCCGCATTCGTCGATGTATTTTTTTTCTTTACTATCAAGATAAAGTACGGCAGAGAATCCATTCTTTTTGGCTTTTTTACCTTCGTACATGCTGGCAGCGTAGTTACCGCCCACTTTGTATTTTCCTGTTCCCTGTGGTGCCGCACGATCGAATTCGCGGTAAATCACGAGGTTGGTAGGTTTAAACCCTTCGGGGAAATACGGGCCAACCGGCATTACAAAAACCATAAATAAATATTCATCAGCAGGTTTTACACCAATTTGTGGTCCGGTGCCAATTAATAACGGACGAATGTAAAGTGCCGCCCCCGATTCGTAAGGAGGAATAAAACGTTCGTTCTTTTTTACGGCTAAACGAACGGCTTCCTGAAATTTCTCAATTGGGAGTTTGGCCATTAAAATACCATCGGCAGAATTCTGCATACGTTTGGCATTTTCATCCATGCGGAAAATCCTGATTTTTCCGTCTTTCCCCTTAAACGCTTTTAGTCCTTCAAATGCTTCCTGTCCGTAATGCAATGCCGTTGCCGACATGTGTATGTTAATCACATTTGATGAACTTACTTCCAGTTCTCCCCACTCGCCGTTGCGGTAATAGCAACGAACATTATAATCAGTATCGCGGTATCCAAACCCAATATTTTTCCAATCGAGATTTTCCATTTCTAACTTTTTCGTTACGGTTTTTAAGGTTGAAAAGTTTGCTGTCTTCTTTTCGCAAGACAAAATAAAGAAATTTTCTTTATTCGGAATACGATATAAGTCAATGAAACTTGCTAGGGCTAAATGTTTTATAACCTCTTAATATTTGGGCGAAATAATAGTTTGTTAGGATGAGTGTTTATTTATTTTGAGATTGTAAATAAGAGAAGTATGAAATTTTAAGATTGAAGTTTTTCATTGTTTTTGTGGCGATTCTGGTCACGAATTGTTTTCTTCTCTATATTTTTCAAAAATGCTTCGTTTAGATCTACGCCTGTTTGGTTTGCCAGACAAATCAATACCCAAAGCACATCGGCCATTTCATCAGCAAGGTTATATTTTTCATCTGATTTTTTAAACGACTGATCGCCGTATTTTCGCGCCATAATCCGGGCCAGTTCACCCACTTCTTCTGTAAGAATAGCCATGTTTGTTAGTTCGCTGAAGTAGCGTACGCCAATGGTTTTTATCCACTTGTCAACCTGTTTCTGGGCTTCAGCTAAAGTGATGTCAGTTATTTTCATATTCAAAATTTTTTCTACAGTATTATTTTAGTGAAGTTATCAGGAGTAATAACAAATAGCTCTGAATCAGGATAAGTATCGGTGAATGTTTTTGGAATTTTAGCTTTGGCATTCGGATTCCATTTTATTTCAAAAGCTTTTAAAGTCCCATCACTTTCTTCAACGTAATCAATTTCCTGTTTTTGGTGAGTTCGCCAGAAATAGTTTTTGCAATAGTTGAAAGAATAATGGTTCGATTTTATTCTTTCAGCAATGACAAAATTTTCCCATAATGCGCCAATATCATTTCTCAAATTTACCGGCTTAAAATCTTCAATTAAAGCATTTCTGATTCCCGTATCGTAAAAGAATATCTTAATTTTTGATGTTAGTTCTTTTCGTAGATTTCTGCTAAAGGATGGAAGTCTAAAAATAATGTATGCTTTTTCCAGTAAATCAATGTAGTGTATTATTGTTTTTCTGTCAATTTGTAGCATATTCGACAGTTCATTATATGAGACTTCACTCCCGATCTGAAAGGCTAAAGCCTGTAATAATTTTTGAACAAATTCAGGTTTTCTTATCTCTTGAAAAGCAATAATATCTTTATATAAATAGCTTTCGCTCAGGCTCAACAAGATTTCCTTTTCGTTTCCGGTATTTGTTATAACTTCCGGATACATTCCATAAACAATACGCTGATTTAATTGCGATAAAGCATCAATAAAATTTGTGTGATTTACGAGTTCTGCCCATGATAACGGATATAATTTATATTCGAATTTTCTCCCGGTTAATGGTTCATTAATTGTATTTGCCAATTCAAAAGCCGATGATCCTGTCGCAATAATTTGAATATCTGGCATCTCATCTACCATCAGTTTTAAAACAATACCAATGTTTTTGATTCGTTGGGCTTCATCTATAAAAATGAGTTTTGAGTCACCAAATAATTGTTTGTAATCCTCAACTGAGCAGGTTTCAAGTTGTTTTTGCACTAAAGGTTTATCGGCGTTAAGAAATAATGGCTGTTTTGTTTTTGTCGATAATATCTCCTTCAACAAAGTTGTTTTGCCTGTTTGACGAGCTCCCAGAATTATAATAACCTTTCCTTTTCCTATTTTGTTTTGAATAGTTTTTTCAAGTAACCGCGTAATCATTTTTATAAAAATTGGGATTATATTCCCAAAATTACATATAAAATCGGGATTACGATCCCAAAATTCATATAAAAAAGTGGGATTAGGAATTTGGATCCTTAAAAATCCTTTTGTTTCGAGTCGATAACAATGGTAACCGGACCATCGTTTATTAAGGCAACGTCCATCATGGCACCAAACTTCCCGGTTCCAACTTTCTTTCCCAAAGCCGTTTCCATTGCAGCCACAAATTTCTCGTACATCGGAATTGAAAAATCAGGTTTGGCAGCGCGGATGTACGACGGGCGGTTTCCCTTTTTTGTATTGGCTTGCAAAGTAAACTGGCTAACCACAATAATATCACCATCAACATCTTTCACCGAGAGGTTCATCACTCCTTCTTCATCGTCGAATATCCGGAGCTGGGTCGATTTTTTTACCAGGTAGTCGATATCATTTTGTGTATCTTCATTTTCAATCCCCACTAAAATGAGCAGACCTTTTTCTATAGCTGATATTTTTTCACCTTCGACGGTTACAGAAGCTTCTTTTACTTTTTGAATAACAACGCGCATAATTCTGATTTTTTCGAAGGCTAATTTAAAAAAACGAATCAGTTCTTCAATTTAACTCACACTGAAAAGAGTTACACTTTTATAAACCAAAACTTATTTTGTTATATTTGTCCTACAAATAGGATTAATTTATGATGAGAACAGATTTATCGTCAAAAACTCTTGCCGATCAGGTTGAAGAAAAGATAATTGAATACATCAAAGAAAATCAACTGGTTCCCGGTGATTCGCTCCCAAACGAAATGCAGTTTTCAGAGATGTTTGGGATAAGCCGGAATGTGGTTCGCGAAGCTATGAGCAGGCTGCGAATGCTGGGACTTATCCAGTCGCGCACAAAAAGAGGAATTATAGTTACAGAACCTTCTTTATTGAACGGATTCAAAAAAGTGCTCGATCCGAATCTGCTCAGTATTAAAACCATCAAAGAGATGATGGGAATGCGCATTGCTCTGGAGATTGGTATCGCAGAATTTCTGTTCGAAAATATTACTGAAGATGCTATAAACGAACTCGAAAATATTGTTTCGCGCCAGCAAGCGCTTGGAATCAACAATTTATCGGTGGAAGATGAAATGGTTTTTCATACCAAAATTTATGAAATAGCCGGTAACGATTTTATTCTTCAGTTTAATCAAATTATGCATCCGGTTTTCGAATTCTCAAAACAAAATTACGAAAGTTATTTCCAGCCAATTAATGAAAAGCTGGCTGAAAAAGGAGAAATAATCCGACATGCAGATCTATTGCAATACATTAAAAATAATGATAAAGAAGGATACCAAAAGGCCGTGCAAAAACACTTAAAACCTTACTGGGATTTCCTATACAATTACGATTAAAAAATCAAAAATTAAATGAAAAAAATAGAAGGACTTATTGCAGCTCCGTTTACACCGATGAATGAAGACGGAACCATCAATCTGCCGATGATTGAAAAATATGCTGCGAAACTAAAAAAGGATGGTTTAAAGGGCGTTTTTGTTTGCGGAACAACCGGCGAGGGAATGTTGATGACCAGCGAAGAACGGAAGGCTGTTACCGAAAAATGGATTGAAGAACAAACCGATGATTTTAAAATAATTGTACATGTAGGAACGACATCGGCAAAGCAGTCAAAAGAACTTGCTTCGCATGCACAGAAGTCTGGCGCTTATGGCACCGGATCAATGGGACCGGTATTTTTGAAGCCGGGCAATGTTGAGCAATTGGTTGAGTTTTGTGAAGAAGTGGCCTCGGGCGCTTCCGATTTGCCGTTCTATTATTACCACATTCCATCTGTTTCGGGAGTTGATCTTTCGATGGTTGAATTTCTGACACTTGGAGGTCCCCGGATTCCAAATCTGGCCGGGATAAAATTCACCCACAACAACTTTATGGAAATGCAGCAATGCCTTAACCTCGATGGCGGGAAGTGGGACATTTTGCATGGTTATGACGAAGTTTTACTGGGCGGACTTTCTTTTGGAGCGAAAGGCGCAGTTGGAAGCACGTACAACTTTATGGCTCCGTTGTACAATAAAATCATTGTTGATTTTCAAAATGGAAACATTGAAGCGGCAAGAGAAAAACAATTTAAAACCGTTGAAATCATTAAAGTTTTGATCAAATACAACGGCGCAATTGTATCGGGAAAAAATCTGATGAAATATGTGGGAGTTGATTGTGGAAAATGCCGTGCTCCGTTGCGTAATTTATCTGATAATGAATATGAAACATTTATAAAAGAGATAAAAGATACAGGCCTTTTTTAACCTGTAAATTCCAACTAAAAACTACCTGATAGAAAAGAAACCAATAAACCGTAACCTATGTTATCGAGCCATTTTATAAAACTACCAGTTGGGTCAATTAAACTAGGAGTTGCAGGCTAACTGACAGACCTGCATCAGAATGATGCAAAAAGTAGAAAACTATAAAACTAATCGCGTATGAAAAAAACTATAAATGTTTATGTTGCAATATGTTTTGTGTTGTTTGCAGTGGGCTTTATGTTTTCGTGTAAACCAGCAAATAAGACTGATGAAAGTAAACATTTAGTACTTCATCTTTCGCCGGGAGAAAATAATCCCCGGAATAGCGAAGGTAGTTTTATTACGCTGAAGGATGGGCGAATACTTTTTATTTACAGCCATTTTACAGGAAAATCATCCAGCGATTTCGGACAAGCATATCTTGCCGGCAGATATTCTTCTGATGGTGGTGAAACATGGGACAATGAAAGTTCCATGATTATAAAGCAGGAAGGTCTCCAAAATGTAATGTCTGTATCACTCCTCCGTTTAAAAAATGGGGATATCGCATTATTTTACTTGCTGAAAAATTCCGATTCTGATTGTATTCCGACAATGAGGATTTCTAAAGATGAAGCATGTACATGGAGCGATCCAATCACGTGTATTTCTGATAGAAAGGGGTATTTTGTTTTGAACAACGATAGGGTTATTCAGTTGGATAATAATCGGTTGATAATGCCTGTTTCTCTTCATAAAACGCCTGAAGATTCTGTGTTTCACAAGAAGGGACAAATTTTTTCGTACTACTCTGATGATAACGGGCAGACCTGGAAAACCAGCAATGAAGTACCTAATACTGACGGTGTTATTATACAGGAGCCAGGAATTGTTGAATTGAAAGGTGGTCAACTGATGATGTTTTTGCGGACAGACAGGGGTGTTCAATATATTTCGTATTCATACGATAAAGGCGAAACCTGGAGCTCTGTTGAACCTGGCAATATTGTGTCGCCTCGTTCGCCTGCATCTATAAAACGAATACCTTCTACCGGCGATTTGTTTATGGTTTGGAATAATAATGGTTCTAACCAGAAGAGAACTCCTTTGAATATTGCCATTTCGAAAGATGAAGGAAAAACGTGGGAATTAACAAAAACAATAGAAGACGATCCTGACGGATGGTTTTGTTATACCTCGATATATTTCTCAGGAGAAGATGTTCTTCTCGCTTATAGTGCCGGAAGACAATCTCAGGGAACAGGTCTTTGTATTATCGATATTACAAAAATGAATATTAATTGGCTGTATAACAGGTAACTGCTAAAAATGAAATGTTAATGGATCAAATTTATAAAAAACTGAATATGAGGAGATTTAAGAGTCGGTTTATGTTATTTCTTTTGATTGTATTTGCTGTTTTTAGTATGGCCTCATGTAATAGTTTTAAAGCCAAAGAGATTTTCAGCAAAACGATTGTATGGGAAGCAGGGGAAAATAACGCTGAATGTTACCGAATTCCCGGAATTGTTGTAACCACACAAGGAACAGTGCTTGCTTTTACCGAAGAACGTATGAAATGTGGTGATCAGGATCCCAAATCAATAGCCCTGAAAAGAAGTACAGACAAAGGAAAAACATGGTCGTATAATATTTATATTGAAAAATGTGATGGTGTTTATTGGTCTGATCATAAAAATGAAATTGATCCTTTGGACGATCAGAACAAAAAAGAAGTTTGGACAAATATTGCACCCATTGTTGATAAAGAAACCGGACGGATATTTTTCTTTTATTCCTTAAGCGAAGGCGCTGTTGCCGGCCAAAACCTTCAGCGGTACACAAAAGTTTTCTACAAATTCAGTGATGACGATGGCTTAAACTGGTCGGACAGGACAGAAATAACAGATCTTTTAAATGTAACAGAAGACGGTTCTCCCAACAAAGATGAAAATGGCAACTGGATAACCGACGTAAACGGATTTCCTTGCGATTATCTTGGAAGAGCATTTCACATGCCCGGTCCGGGACACGGAATACAACTTTCCGGAGGACGACTCCTGCTCCAATTTTGGAACAGAATTGCCCTGGGAAAACTAAATGAAGGCACAATTCATATTGAAGAAAGACAATACGGAGTTTCTACGATTTACAGCGACGACCATGGAAAAACATGGAAGTTTGGTTCAGCCTTCGGTCATGATGGTTTGAATATGAACGAATCGAGATTGGCGGAACTGCAAAACGGAGATGTTTATATAAATGCTCGTTATGTCTGCATAACATCAGGGCAAACAGATAATCATCGTATCACAGGTATTAGCCACGATGGCGGGAAAACCTGGTCTGATATTCATATTGATACCAATTTTCCGGCAACTAATCCTTGTGATGGTGGAGTCCTTTCTGTTCCTGTTGAAGATGGAGATAAAAATATTTTGTTGTACAGCAAAAATGAAATGCCGGGCAATAAAAGAGAAAATTTAGTGGTGCGCATGAGCTCTGATGAGGGGCAAAGCTGGCCCGTGACCAAAGTTATCGACAAAGGGCCGGTCTTGCACAGCGATCTTGCCCTGCTACCCGATAACACTGTTTTATTGATCTACGAAACAGGAAAAAACAGTCCGGTTTATTGTATAAATTTTAATTTGGAATGGCTAACAAACAACTAAAAAGTATCGGATTAAAAATCAATAGAAGCGTGAAGAAGTTCACTTTTTTTCTTCTCTTTATTGTATTGGGTTGGAGCAGCTATTCCGCCAATAATTCTTCTGCGAACTGGCTCAGTTTCCAAGCATCTTCTATTCCTGATATTCCTGTAAAAAACGGAGTTGCCGGTGCATTTACCGGACTTGATAATGATGTGTTGATCGTTGCCGGAGGTTCTTACTTCGATAAACCCCTTTGGGAAGGTGGTCAAAAAATTTACCTGGATTCTATTTTTGTTTGTGTTAAAAACGGAGATAATTATCAGTGGCATTTTGCGGGGCATTTACCTTATCCTGTTGCACACGGAGCGGCAGTTTCAACACCTGAAGGATTATTGTGCATCGGAGGCGAGGGGACAAACAATAAATATAAAAATGCCTTTCTGCTTAGCTGGAACAGTGAAAAACAAAGCGTAGAAATTCATCAATCAATTCCTTCGCTGCCGGTTGCCGGCTCTTATATTTCTGCTACCGCTATTAATAACATTGTTTATGTTTTCGGGGGCAAAATTCAGGAAGGAGGGAAAGAAAAAATATCCGACAATTTCTGGAGAATCAATCTGGATAATAAAGAGAGTGGTTGGGAGAAACTGGAAACCTGTCCGGGAGGTGCGCGATTTGGCTCCTCGCTGGTTTGCCAAACAAACGGCGAATACAATTGCCTGTTTCTCTTCGGAGGGAAATCCAACTCCGGCTATCTTAACGATACTTATTCATTCGATCCCAAAACCTGCACTTGGGAAAAGAAAACAAATATGCCCTACCCAGCTCTTGCTACATCTGCAATTCCGGTTGGCGGATCGCAAATTTTTATTTTTAGCGGTTCCGACGGGCACAATGTTGATAAAATACTGGAAGTAAAAGAAGCTTATAAGTTTACAAACGAAATTTTATCGTTTAACACAATTACCAATTCCTGGATAAAAGCAGGCGAAATGCCCCGGGGTGTAGTAAATACAACTGCTTTATTTTGGAACGGACGAATTATTATTCCCGGGGGTGAACTTCGACCGGGTAAAAGAACACCCGGAGTTTTATGTGCTACAATCAACACTGCTAAAAAGGACAATTTTACAGCGTTAGATTATGGCATGTTATTTATCTACCTGGGATTGATTGCTTTTTTGGGATACTATTTTTCCTCGAAGAACAAATCGTCGAAAGACTTTTTCCTGGGCGGGCAAAAAATTCCTTTCTGGGCCGCGGGTTTGAGTATGATGGCGGCCCAGGTAAGTTCAATCGGTTTTATGTCGATACCGGCAAAATCATTCGCCACCAACTGGAGCTATTTTGCTGGCGTCTTAACATGGTTTGTTGCCGTGCCCGTTGTTATTTATGCGTTTGTTCCCTTTTACCGAAGGTTGAATGTTACCAGCGCCTACGAATATCTCGAAAAACGCTTTAACCCTTTTATTCGCAAATTTATAGCCGGCCTTTATCTTTTATTCCAACTAATCGGAAGGCTGGGAGCAATCATTTTTCTTCCCGCAATCGCACTGTCGGCTGTTACCGGAATGGATCCCGTAATTTGTATTCTGATCATCGGCTTACTAGCGACAACATATACGGTTTTAGGCGGAATGCACGCCGTTATCTGGATAGATGTAATTCAGGCAATTGTTTTATTCGGTGGAATATTTCTGATAATCTTCTACATATTTTTTAATGTAGACGGAGGATTTTCTACGTTTATAAACGTTGCCTGGAATGACCATAAGTTCAGTTTAGGTAGCTTCGACCTCAATCTCACAACAGCCGTCTTCTGGGTGATAATTATTGGAAATATTTTTAACCGGCTTGGAACTATGTCGACTGACCAGTCGGTGGTACAACGATATTTGACTACCCGCGATGAGAAAGAAACCGCAAAAGCTTTATGGACCGATATTGCTGTTTCCATTCCCTGGGCATTGGCTGTTTTTGGATTGGGAACTGCTTTATATGTATTTTACAAGGTAAATCCTGAACTGCTTGATCCGGCGCTTGCCAACGACGAAATTGTCCCGTTTTTTATCGGGCAGAACCTTCCGTCAGGAATTAGCGGGATTATTATTGCCGGAATTTTTGCTGCTTCCATGTCGAGTGTCGACAGCTCTATTCACAGCTCAACCACAGTGTTGATGCGCGATTTTCTGCACCGCCGGGTTGATGCAAAATCGGAACTCAGAAAAGTGTCACTGGCAAGGTGGATAACCGCAGGTCTTGGTGTAATGGGAACATTAATTGCCATTGTAATGACCTTTTTTGATATCACTTCTGTGTGGGATATTGTTCTGGAATTTGCAGGTCTGTTTACCGGCGCCATGACCGGTGTATTTATCCTCGGAATTTTTAGTGAACGTGCCAACGGAAAAGGAGCTGTAATCGGAACTCTTACAAGTGCGGCTTTGCTTCTTTGGGTTAAAAATTTCACTTCACTACATTTTTTCCTTTATAGCGGTATAGGTATTATTAGCTGTGTAATAATTGGTTACCTGGCAAGTTTCCTTTTCGTTTCTGCAAAAAGTACCGAAGGATTAACCATTTATTCGGTGTTAAAACCAACAAAAATGAAGTAGCAAAATGACACAAATTAAATATCAGCAAAATATTACTGTCAGCTCTGAATACGACGTGATCGTTTGTGGAGGAGGTCCTTCTGGTTGTGCTGCTGCACTGGCGGCAAAAAGAGAAGGATTAAAAACCCTGCTAATTGAAAGTACGGGGCAGCTTGGTGGAATGGCAGTGACCGGACTGGTTTCGCACTGGCTTGGTGGAAGAACCCAGGAAGGCGAATGGGTTGTTGGCGGACTGTTTAAGTCGTTAGCAGAAGAAGCTGCCAGTCGCGGATTTGCTGTTATTCCGAGACTTAAAGAAGGTGAAAAATATCATCCTTATGGTTGGTTTAACTGGTTTATTCACGGAGTTCCGCTCGATCCGTTTGCTGTAGATTTATTTCTGGATGAAAAGATGGAAACAGCAGGTGTTGATGTACTGCTTCACACACAATTTGTTGATGCAGTTTTGGAAGAAAATAATATTTCACATTTGATAATTTATAACAGAGGCGGGCTTCAGGCGATAAAAACAAAATCAGTAATTGATGCAACAGGAAATGTCGAGGTGGCTTTTCAATCAGGTTGCCAGACCATAAAAGGAAGAAAAGAAGATGGAAAAATGACTCCTGCGTCGCTTGTTTTTCATGTGTATAATGTTGATGAGGAAGCGCTGATAAAATACATTGAAAAAGAGAAAGATCCCAAACTACGAAAATTGATAACCGAATTGCGGGAGAAAGGGATTTGGGATTTTCCATACGATATTTTTATTGCTACCAAGCTGGTTGAAGACGGAGAATTTTATATCAACACCAACCGACTTACCGGTGTTGACGGAACCGACGGGAAGTCACTTTCAGACGGGATGAAACGCGGAAGAAAAGAGAATCACAAGTTGATGGAAATCTTCAAAAAATACATTCCAGGATTTGAAAATTCCCGGATAAAAACCATGGCTCCGCAAATGGGTATTCGCGAAACCCGGCGCATTGTTGGCGATTTTATGCTAACAGTTGACGATTTGGCGAAGGATAAAATCTTTGAAGATTGTATTGGATTTAGTATGTACGGTTGGGATTTGCCCGACCCCGACAAACCAAGTGTACAACCTTTTGCCAACGATGAAATAAGTGGTTACAAGTATAAAATAAAAAAAGGATTGAGCACGCCGCTTCCCTATAGGATGATGTTACCCAAACCGGTTGAAAATTTGATTTGTCCGGGAAGAGCCGTGAGTGTGGAAGGCCAGGTTTTGGGACCGGTTAGGGTTATGGCGCCGTGTATGGCAATGGGTGAAGCAGCCGGGGTGGCTACAAAACAAGTGGTAGCGCAAAACATTTCTTTTCAAAATATAAATATCGAAGAACTCAGGGAAAAATTAAGAGCAGCCGGTGCCATTATTGACAAGGATCAGTTGCCGCCTATTTATCCAAGAGTTGATCAAACCTAGCAGGTGGAAAATGAACGAAAAGTTAAGTGAAATACTAAAAATACTGGAGGACAAACTCGATCCTGAAAAGCAGGAAAAAATTGAGGCCATTCATCGTAAAGCCTTAAACTGGGAACCTGTGGAACGCCTTCCGCTGGTTATTTCCTATCCATATCCAACATTAAAAAAGGTTCAGCCTTTCGCTCATCGTGAAATTTTTGACAACCCGGAGAAGATGCTTTTTAATGAACTTGTTCATGCTTTCGAAACCAGCATTTTTTTGCATTCAGAAATTGGTGATGATCTCCCTTTTACTATCCGGGCCAATTTTGGTACAGTCATAATTGCTTCCTTGTTTGGCGGGAAACTGGAGCAACGCGAAGATAATCCGCCCTGGGTACGTCACTTTAAAACACTGGATGAATTTAAATCCATTTTTGAGAGAGATCCTCTGGATTTTTCCCAGGGAATTTGTTCGCAGGTAGTTGAAAGATACCGGTTTTACAACGATGCGCTTGCTGATTTTCCAAATCTTCAGAAATGTATAAAAATTGTTTTGCCCGATTTGCAGGGACCTTTGGATTCGCTTGAGCTACTGAGAGGAAGCGAGATTTATACAGATTTTATTCTTGATCCTGAACTGATTGACAAGGGCCTGAAACTGATGGCTGAAGCACAGGTGGGATTTGCCAAACACCTTCAGCAATATACAACTGAAATTGAAGATGGTTTTTCGCATCAACACGCAGTTCCCATCAAAGGAAATATTTTGATCAGAAACGATTCTGCTATAATGATTTCTCCGGAAATGTATGCAGACCATGTGGCGCCACACGACGAATTTGTTTTGAAGGAAATGAATGGAGGCGGCATTCATTCGTGTGGAAAAATAGATTTTAATCTGGATGAGATTTTCAAACTCCCATCCATTCAGAGTTTTGACTTTGGTCAATCCTATTTGAACGATGTAAATTTTGCCTATAAACTGACACGGGATAAGAAAATACCCTTACTGCGAATTCGCCCCAAAAAGGATGAATTGCTTTCGGGAAAAATACAGAAAATGTTCCCGACGGGAGTTTCCCTGGTTTATGAAGCAAGCAGTTTTGAAGAAGCAAAATTTGTTGCAAAAGAATTTTTTAAATACTAAAACCAATTACAATGAACCACAATCTTAATTATTTTAAACTACTTAGCATGTTGTTGCTAATTTTTGCTCAGCAAAGTTCTGCACAGGAACAACCCGATTTGCCCATCATCGATATTTCGGGTGAAACCGAACGACAGGTTGTAATTGCCGGGGGAACCGAAGACATTTACCAGGGGCACCCAACTACAGTGTTAATGGCCGACGGAAAAACCATGTATTCTGTTTGGAGCACGGGGCACGGTGGACCTGCCGGGACCATGGCAGTTAGCCACAACGGAGGGATTTCATGGTCGCGCATGGATAATATCTTGCCTGCCGGATTCAGGTTGCACAGTAATTGTCCTAGTATCTACAGAATGATGGATATGAAAAGCGGGAAAGTGAGGCTTTGGGTGTATTCGCAATTTAAAAATGTTGATGGGGAAAAAATACCCATGCCGCGTATAATGAGCGAGGATGGTGGAAAATCATGGAAGGAATATCCTCCCCTTGGCGAGAAATTCGAATGTGTGATGACCTTCAGTAGTGTGGTTCGCTTAAAAGATGGGAGCTACATGGGATTTTATCACAAAAGAAAAGACGAATCGTTGGTGGTTCTTCAAACCAAAACTGAAGACGGAGGAATGACCTGGTCGGACCCTGAAGTGGTTGCCGAAGTGGAAGGGAAAAAACCGTGTGAACCTTTTGTCTTTCGTTCGCCCAATCAGAAAGAACTTTGCTGTTTGATGCGCGAAAATATTCACAAGGGAAGAAGTCTGATGATGTTCAGCAAAGACGAAGGAAAAACCTGGAGCAAACCGGTGGATACACCGTGGGGACTCACCGGCGACCGCCACATGGGTGTTTACACCAAAGATGGCCGGCTGGTTATCGCTTTTCGCGACAAGGCTCTGAATAGCCCTACTTCAGGTCATTTTGTTGCCTGGGTGGGTACTTACGACGATATAAAAAATGGAAAACCCGGTGGGTATCGGGTTAAACTGTTACATAATTATAAAGGTAGTGATTGTGGGTATCCGGGCATGGAAATTCTTCCCGACGGAACAATCGTAGCCACAACCTACATTAAATATTGGAATGATCAGCGGAAACATTCTGTAGTAAGCACCCGCTTTCAGATAAAAGAACTGGATGCGATGGTTGCCAAACAAATCGTAGAAAAAAGTAAAATAGATCAGGAACCGTTCTTCCAGTTACAAACACTTTATAAGAATAAAAGAATGCCTGTAATTATTGCATCAAAAGGAACAATATATGCTTTTGCCGATGCCGGTTCGCTATTGAGAAAGAGTACTGATAATGGCAAAACCTGGTCGCCGGCAAAAGAAATCGTACCCGGTGAAAACCTTCGCGGAAATGCTGTTCTGGATGAGAATACAGGAGAATTGCTGGTTCTTTCTCCATCTGATGAGAATCCCTGTATTTACAGAAGTTCTGATAAAGGTGAAACCTGGGAAAAGGAGAGTATTGAAATTAAACCCAATGTGATGGGCCATGGAACCTTTGGAAAAGCTCCGATTAATATTATTTCAATGGAACCCGGAATAACGTTGAAATATGGTGAACACAAAGGCCGCCTTATCATTGCCGGAAGGATTCAACCACCGAATGGCGACAATGCGCAGGAATTTTGGATGTATAATTACAACACCTCCATTTACAGCGACGACAACGGAAAAACGTGGCATGTGAGCGATGCAATCATGACCGGAACAGGTGAAGGTGCAGTTGCCGAATTATCCGACGGGCGCGTGTATTACAATTCGCGTTCGCACATGTCGGTTGATCACAAACGTAGAATTGCCTGGAGTTTCGATGGCGGAAACCGCTACGTAGACTGGCAAGTTTCTGATGAACTCTATGAAATAGGTGAGCCGTTTTATTTCAAATACGGAAGCAAACCCAGCTACGGCTGCAAAGCCGGACTGGTAAGGGTTCCCGACGGAGTTGTTGACGCCGATGATGTGTTGTTGTACAGTATGCCCGACTGGAAAGGCGGCTGGCGTTACCAGATGTCGGTTTGGGCTTCGTTTAACGGAACTTCAACCTGGCCGGTAAAACGATTGATCGATGCTGATTTCAGCGCCTATTCTTCGCTGGCTGTTGGAGAAGACGGAACCATTTACCTGCTTTACGAAGGTGGCGAAGAGAAATTGTACGACGAAATTAATGTGGCGGTATTTAATCTTCCGTGGTTAATGGATTGTAAAAACTTTTAAAATCAATCAATTACAATATGAAAACCAACTTATTTCTATTTTTTATTTCAGCTTTTCTTTTCATATTCATTTCGTGTTCAGAAAAAAAAGAAGCGATCCAACAATCAGTTTTGTGGGAAAAAGGAAGTGGCGAGTACAACAATTATCGAATCCCGTCTTTAATTGTAACTCAAAAAGGAACATTACTTGCGTTTTGTGAAGGACGTGAAGGAGGCGATGCCGGCGACATCGATTTATTGCTGAAACGTTCTGAAGACAGTGGTGTAACCTGGAGCGACGAACAGGTTGTTTGGGACGATGATCAAAATACCTGTGGAAATCCATGTCCGGTTATAGACGAAGAGACAGGACGAATTTGGTTGTTTTTAACCTGGAATAAAGGGGATGATCATGAATCGGAGATTATTCATAAAACCTCTGATTTACCCCGAATTCCTTATTTCTGTTATTCCGATGACGATGGACTTATCTGGTCGGAACCTGTAAGTTTGAACGAGACCTGTCGTGACACGAGCTGGGGTTGGTACGCCACCGGACCCGGATTTGGGATACAAATGAAAAATGGTCCGCACAAAGGGCGACTAGTCATTCCGGCCAATCACAGTTACGACGATCCCAATAGTACCGTTAGAAACGGACCGTTCGGTTACGGAGCACATGTTTTGTTTTCCGACGACCACGGTGAAACATGGGAAATGAGCGAACCCATAAAACCCGGGTGCAACGAAAGTCAGGTAACAGAACTTTTTGATGGTACGCTATTAATGAACATGCGATCGTACAACGACCAACACGCGCGGGCAATTAGTTTTAGCAAAGATGGTGGCGAAAGCTGGTCGGAGATTGATCACGATTATCAGTTGGTAGAGTCAAAGTGCCAGGCCAGCATTCTAAATTACGGTGAGTATGATGAAAAACAAATGCACCTGTTTTTGAATCCGGCAGTTCCTTCCGGCAGAAACCACATGACTATAAAAGCCAGTTTCGACGATTGTAAAAGCTGGAGCAACGGAAAGTTGATTTATGAAGGACCTTCGGCATATTCTTGTTTAACCAAACTCCCCGATGGAAAAATCGGCATACTCTTCGAGGCCGGAGAAAAGGGTGCCTACGAAAAAATAGTGTTCGTGTCATTTAAACCGGAGCAAATTTTTTCTCCCGGTAGCCTGTTAAAAACGGAATTGTAATGGTTAGAATCAAGAAAATAAAAAGCTTATTTCCACTCTTATTTTTATTGGTGATGTCGCTTTGTGTTTCGGCATCTCCTGATTATTTCCGATTTTCGTCGCTTCCGGAATTACCGCCAAATACAGGTTGTTCCATACAACCCGGTCTGGCAGGCCCTTACACGGGAATTGATGATGATGTTTTGATTGTCGCCGGAGGAGCCAATTTCCCGGATAAAGTTCCCTGGGAAGGCGGAGCAAAAGTATATTACAATGAAATTTTTATTTTACAGAAAATAGAAGAAAATAACTGTTTGTGGAAAAAATCGGAGGTGAAATTACCGTTTGCTGCCGGTTACGGAGGAGCTGTTTCCACTCCTTCAGGCTTGTTTTGTTTTGGGGGAAATACAAGTAAAGAGGTGATTTCTGATAGTTGGTTTATTGATTATTTTCCTGAGAAAGGAGATGTTGAAATAACCCGGGGACCACAACTTCCGGTGCCTCTTACCAATTTTGCTTTCGCTAAAGTGAATAACACAATTTTTGTTGCAGGTGGAATTTCAGAACCGGGAGGAACTTCAAAAAGGCTATTTCTTTCGCTGGATGTTTCAGGCGTTAATCCTTCTGCATGGAAATGGGAAAGTCTGCCCGAATGGGAAGGTCAACCACGCGCTTTCGCTGTTGCAGCAGCACAAAGCGACGGTGTTACCAATTGCTTTTATTTGTTTTCGGGGAGAAATGTAAAAGGTAGCGGAGATGTTGAAATTCTTTACGATGCACATGTTTACAATCCATCACTAAAAAAATGGACTGTAATTTCTGAAGGGAAGAATTGTGAATTTCCGGTGATGGCCGGTACTGCTTTCCCGGTTGGTGCAAGTACCATTGTTTTTGCTTCGGGCGCGAATGGCGATTTGATGAAAAAACAGATGTGCATTGAAGAGCAAATCGCTCAGCTGCAGGGTATGGAAAATAAGGATCAGGAACTGATAGAAAAGCAGAAAGAGCTTCTTAATCACTTGGAAAATCACCCGGGATTTGGCAACAAAATAATCTCTTTTAATACCCTCACTTATGAAACCGGCGAAATGGCAAGCCTCCCAAAAACTGGGCAGGTAACCACAACGGCTGTTCTGTGGGGAGAAGATTTTATTATTCCTTCCGGCGAAATTCGTCCCGGTATCAGAACGCCGGAGATCCTGAAAGTTGAAGTGATAAAAGACACCAAACATTTGAAATTGCTCGACATTTTCGTAATCGCTTTATATTTTTTGGTCCTTTCGTGGATGGGGTATTTCTTTTCGAAACGACAGAAAAATACCGACGATTATTTTAAAGGTGGCGGCCGTATTCCCTGGTGGGCTGCCGGATTGAGCATTTTCGGAACGGCTTTGAGTGCAATAACTTTTATGGCCATTCCTGCCAAAACTTTTGCCACCGACTGGTCGTATTTTATGCTGAACATGACCATCTTCCTTGTAGCTCCGTTAATCATTCTTTTGTTTATTCCCTTTTACAGAAAGCTGAATGTTACCACAGCCTACGAATTTTTGGAGAACCGTTTTAACCTGACTATCCGGCTCATCGGAAGTTTATCTTTTATCATTTACCAGGTTGGACGAATGGGAGTTGTGCTTTTTCTTCCCTCCATTGCATTGAATGTAGTTACCGGTATCGACATCTTTTTGTGTATTGCCCTTATGGGAATTGTCGCACTTATTTATACCATGATGGGTGGAATTGAAGCTGTTATCTGGACCGATGTGATGCAGGTAATTGTTTTACTCGGTGGCGCCATTTTATCGCTGGCCCTGATTGTTTTTAAAATCGACGGAGGTTTTTCAACCATAGTTGAAACTGCTACTAGTTGCAATAAATTTAATGTGTTCGATTTAACACTATCGCTTAAACAACCTACGGTTTGGGTAATGATATTGGGTGGTGTTTTTGCCAATATTACAACCTACGGAACCGATCAAACCATGGTGCAGCGTTACCTGACTACAAAAACACAAAAAGAAGCCAACCGTAGTGTTTGGACCAATGCTATTTTGACGATACCCGCCACTATTATTTTCTTTTTTGTTGGAACTGCGTTGTTCGCTTTTTATAAAAGCTTTCCGGGAGAATTGAATCCAACGTTTTCAAATAACGATGCGATTTTCCCGTGGTACATCGCATCTCAGCTTCCGGTCGGAATTTCGGGTTTACTGATCGCTGCCATTTTTGCGGCAGCCATGAGCAGCTTGAGTAGTAGTATGAATTCTGCTGCCACAGCGTATTCCACTGATATTCATTTTCGTTTTGGATGGAGTAAAAATACAGATCCCTTGAAACTGGCCCGGATAGCTACCTTTGTTGTAGGAATTTCGGGAACCCTGTTCGCTTTTATGATGGCAACCATGGATATTCAGTCATTATGGGATGAATTTCAGAAGGTTTTAGGTTTGGTTATTGGTAGTTTGGGAGGAGTTTTCCTGCTGGGAATTTTATCGAAAAAGGCCAATTCAAATGGCGTTTTAATTGGAATTATTATTAGCGTGATTATTCAGATTTTTGTTGCTACCTATCAACCGGTTCATCTGATTGTTTATTCAGCAACCGGCGTTATTTCCTGTTTCGTTGCAGGTTGGCTGGCAAGTTTGTTTTTCAGAAAAAATAGTACGGATTAAATTAAAAAAGAGGCCGCACAAAATTGATTTTTATTGCGGCCTCTTTCCTTTTAAACGGTGAACGATTTTACAAACCCCATTTTTTATTGGGTTTCGCGCCCATTTCAAAAATGATTTCGCCTCCTTTATTTATTTCATTAACAGGAAGCGAAGTGGAATTCCATTTCTTACCATTCAGCAATACCGATTTGATATAAATATTTTTTTCAGAAAGATTGTTGGCTTTTACATGCATCGTTTTCCCGTCGGCAAGTTGAATTTTTGCTTCGTTTACCGATGGCATTCCGATGGAATATTCACCCGAACCAGGGCAAACCGGATAAAATCCCAGCGATGAGAAAATGTACCAGGCCGACATTTGTCCGCAGTCGTCGTTTCCACATAATCCATCAGGCTTGTTGAGGTATTTTGTGGTTACAATTTCGTTGATGCGTTCCTGAGTTTTCCATGGTTTTCCAGCCCAGTTGTACATGTACGCAACGTGGTGGCTGGGTTCGTTTCCATGCACATAGCAACCCATTAATCCTTCTCGGGTAATATCTTCTGTTTCAGCAAAATATTTGTCGGGCAGATACATGTTGAATAATGTATCAAGATGATCAGCAAAACGATTATTTCCACCCATTTTTTCGATGAGGCCGGTAATATCCTGCGGAACATAAAGCGAATAGTTCCACGAGTTTCCTTCAATAAAACCTTCGTCGTGTGTTTGCAGCGCATCGAATGGAGTTTTCCAGTTTCCTTTTCCGTCTTTGGCTCCCACAAAACCTGTTTCGTCGTTGAACAGGATTTTCCAGTTTTCTGCCCGTTTTTCGTAAGTGGCAGCAACATCGTTTTTACCGATGGATTTTGCCAGTTGTGCAATGGTCCAGTCGTCGTAAGCATATTCCAGTGTCATCGACGAGCCGGTGGCATTTTTTTCATAAGGAACATAACCCAGTTTCATGTAATCGGGAATGTTTCCGTAGTATTTATTTGTGGCCGACGAAATGCAGGCATCCAAAGCGTGTTGCGGATCAAAACCACGAATGCCATTTATCCAGGCATCAACAATTACCGGCACTGCGTGGTAGCCGATCATACACCAGTTTTCGTTACCAAAGTGGCTCCAAACCGGGAGCATGCCCAACACACTCTGGTCGTAGTGGGCAAGCATCGAATTCACCATATCCGAAGTACGTTTTGGCTGAATGAGCGTTAACAGCGGGTGCAGCGCCCGGTAGGTATCCCACAATGAAAATATGGAGTAATTCACAAAACCTTCGGCTTTATGAATTTGATGGTCGATTCCGCGGTACTGTCCGTCAACATCCATGTATTCCACCGGGTTGATAAAGGTGTGGTATAGCGAAGTGTAAAAGGCTGTTTTTTTCTCAGCAGAAGCATCGATGGTAATCTTTTCCAGTTCGTTCTGCCATTTTTGGTGCGCTTCGGTTTTTACCTTCTCAAAGTCGAAATGTGGTATTTCGGCTTTCAGGTTTTTAAGTGCACCTTCGGTACTAACAGCTGAAATGGCAAACTTCACTTTTATTTTTTCTCCGTATTTGGTTTTAAAATCGAAGTGTGTTTTCAGGTTTCTGCCGCCCATTTCAGGGAAGTTGTTTTCCTGGTCGAACTTACGCCAGAATCCTTTGTAAACCTGGTCTTCGTGGTTTTCACATCCAAAGTTTTCAATGGGTTTCGAAAATACCATGGCAAAATAAAGGTAGTTGGTACGAGCCCAGCCGCTGGTAATCCGGTAGCCGGTTACCAGCGTATCGTTTTGCACCCAAACCTGCGACCACAATACTTTCCCGTCGTAATTGTAAATGCCGTGTGTTAAATCCAGAATGATATGAGAATCATCGCTTTCCGGGAAAGTGTACTGATGAAATCCCACATGTTCTCTGGTTGTTAATTCAGCTTTAATATCGTAATCCTTTAGCTGAACACTGTAATATCCGGGAACTGTAGTTTCTTCATCGTGACTAAAACGCGAACGGTAACCGCTTTCCGGCTTATCAGCTGTTCCCGGGTTCAATTGTAATTTCCCAACAGTTGGCATAATTAAAAAATCACCCAAATCGGAATGCCCGGTCCCGCTGAAATGGGTGTGGCTAAATCCTACAATCGTTGGATCGTTGTACTGGTACCCCGCACAATAGCGATAGACGGTTCCTGTGTATTTTCCTTCAAAATCGTAAGGAATGGTGTCGGTATCAGGACTAAGCTGAACCATTCCGAAAGGAACGCATGCGCCGGGGAAAACGTGTCCCATTTCCTGTGTCCCGATGAGGGGATTAACATACTGGGTTAAATCTTCAGTGTTGTGTTGTGCCAACACGGTTCCGGCAACCCAAACCGAAACAAAAAGAGAAATTATTTTTCTTAGATACATATATGGATGAATTGATTGAATGATCTTTTCTTTGATATTTTTGATTCTATCGGCCTAAAGTTGTTAATAATCCCGATTTTATAGCAATGAATTTTCAAGAATTTAATTATTAATAAACATTACCGTGTTTTTTACAAAGTTCGATAAATTTCAGTACGCGCCCGGGCGATACGTCGCTCTGCAAAATATGAGCAGGAGCAATCATGTATCCGCCATCTTTCCCCAGAATATTTATTTTGTCGATGATATCCTTTTCCAGTTCTTCGTCGGTTCCGTTGGGTAACAAATCCTGCTGATCGATGGCTCCCCAAAACGCAAACTTATCTCCAAAATTTGTTTTCATATCCTCCGGAAGATGGCCGGGAACACCGGGTTGAACTGGATTAAAAACTTCAAAACCGATTTCGCGGATATCGTCCAGCAGATCGGCAACTGCGCCGTCGCAATGCAGGATTGAGATGATATCCGGATTGGCCACTTTAAAACGGTCAACCATCTTTTTATAGATGGGTTTTAGCTGTGTCTGAAAAATTTCAGGAGGAATAATCAGGCTGGTCTGGGTGCCAAAGTCATCGCCAAACCAAATGGCGTCTACTCCCCGTTCAATCAGTTGTAAACCAATTTGTGTCTGAAATTCAGCACAGGCTTCAAATAAGGGAATGACATATTCTGTTTCCATCATCATGTCGATGAGTAACTTTTCCATGCCAACCAACTGATGGCCCAGCGAAAAGACGGTTACTTCAATATCGCCGAATACGAGGTAGTCGTCTTTGTATTTTTTTATGAGATTTTCAGCATCGCGGTAACGACCGGGCGCCAAAGGATCGGGAAAACTGAAATTATCAATGTCGGCCTTTGTTTCTGCATGTGCCAGCGGATAATCCACCACTTCAACATAAAGAGAACCCTGCCGCATTTTCATTCCGTATTCGTTCAGCCAGTGTCCGTTTTCATCTGTTTCAATCTTAAAATCGTCGGAAACAGAAGCGCCGGTAACCACGACGTCGCTGCCCATTGCAACGCGCAACTCGTTGGCGCTGATTCGATAGGTTACATCTTCGTACAAATTGTCGGTGTAATTCACCGGAATATTTAATTCTTTTCCAAAATGATCGGCCAACTGGCGGCATAATTCAAATTGAACCGGTACTCTGTCGGGTAATCCCGGTATTCGTTTAAATGCCCTTAAAACTCTTTCGCGTGGTTTCATAATCATTGGTTTTAGTTCAAAAAATAACTGTGATTTACCCCGGCAATTCAAGTAAAAGTTGTTTCATTGCAAAGGTGATTGCTTTCTGATAATTGGATATATCGTTTACATGAAAGATAAACCTGTTTCCTGCTTTTTGATCTGTTTTCCAGTCAACATAACCGTTGTTGTCGCAACTTGCTTTTACCGGAACAAAACTGAAAACTGAATTTTCGCCGGAGTCAAACGGAACAATTTCTCCCTTTGCTGTTATTCCTTTCCCTGCCGAATGAATAAATCCTGCTGTACACCACATGTGTCTGGTCTCTTCACTGAATTTATCGAGCAAATTCGTTTCAGGATTGCCATTGAGATAGCTAAACCATTCGTGGCTTTCCTTTTGATCGAACATGAACAGGAAGAAATTTTGTAATTTTTTGGAAAGAAAAGGTAAAATCTCTTTCTGAACAAAACGGTAATAAGTGCCATATTCTCCCACTTCTCCAATATTGGTGCGGGTGGTGCAGGGCATCCAGTAAACCGGGCACGGAGCATCGAAAATGGCAGCAAAAGCAAGTGGATTTAGTTTTACATTGTATTCCAGCTTTTTGTCTTTCAGGGAGTTGGCAGAACCGGCATTCAGGTAAATTGCCTTGCACTTTTTCTGAAATAAGCCGGGATCTTTTTTTATGGCCACTGCCACGTTTGTAGCTGCTCCAACAATATTTATTACCACCTGACTTTCAGATTCTTTTAATGTTTTAAGCAGCCAGTTAATGCCCTGGTGTTCAATCGGTGTTGCCTGAGGTTGAACATCGTTTCTGCTGACCATCGGAAACGGACTTCCCACCACAAAAGGGACAACTTTTCCGGTGATGTAGTTCATCTGGGCAATTCCCATTGCATCCGGATCGCCAAGATCAGGTTTTGTAGGATAATCAATTAAAATCCCAAGCAGATCGATATCCCCGAGCCATGCCAGCGAATAAACGGTTGCCAGATCCCAGTGATCGTCAGGATCGCAATGAAAATGATACAAATCAGTGGCATGGATTACGGGTGTTTTCCCTCCTTTTTTTTGCCGTTCTGTATTTGTTTCATTCGACCAGGCCTTACCTGAAATCCCGGCGGCCAGGGTCAAACAACTCATTTTCAAAAATTCGCTTCTCCTGATTTTCATGATTCGTTCAGTTTTTCAGTTAACGAAACATCTAATTTACGTCTTTTATTATTCCCATTTTTTCAAATGGCAATGGCTCGAAACCTTTTATTTTAGTATAGATCTCAGATGATTTTTTCAGTTTGAAGTTCTGGTTTTCCATATCCTCGAACCCGGGATCTTCTTTTGTAATCAGATTGTTCTCGGTGAAATCGAGGAATTGTTTGTCTGAGTTTACGCCGTCATCAACTTTTAAAATTATCTGGTCGACATTCACAAATACATTTCCGTCGATTTTGTTCCGTTTAGGGAATGCAGGATTTTCGTCCCAGTATTTTGCTAATTCAGGATATTTTGTGCTGTAAGGCGGTTGATTGTAATGTATTTCATTTAGTCTTTGCTCAATCACACCTCCTTTGGCAATCATGGGTTTGGCCCATTCGAAAGCCTCCATGCGGTTATCAACTTTAATTCCCACCGGGCAATCGATAAACATATTGTTGGTGTAAACATTGTCGCTACCGCCGCCAACAAGCGAAGGAAAAGTTCCGGCCTTGTAAAAAATATTTCCAAAAACCTTCATTCCGCATGAACCGTCGTCGTGGTAAACAGCGGTGGTCCGGTGCTTATCTCCCAGGTTATGGAAATAATTGAATTGTGTCACATTTCCTCTTTCCGAAGGATTGCGCCCGTAATAAAGAGCCCCAACATCGTCGGTAACCAGGCAAACATCGTGAAATTCGTTGTATTCAACCAGATGGTCGTTTCCTGAAAGCAGGATGGCAGCGTGTGGCGAGTTGTAAAGTTCGTTGTGTGAAATCCGGTTTCCAACTCCCGAAATTTTTATACCCGCACAATAGGTTTTTGAGATGCGGTTAAAATCGTGAATGGCACAGTTTTCAACAAAATTTCGTGAAGCTTCAAGTGTTTTTCGGTTTCCACCGTACAGTAAAATCCCACCCGATCCGGTCTGACAAACGGTACAATTTTTCAACCCATTGTTTTTACTGAGAACAGGATCACTATTAAAAACAGCCTCTTCCTCGTAGTTAATATTCACGGCATACATGCCAATATTTTTAAAGAAACAATCCTGAAAAATGCAATTTCTCGATTTGAACATTTCTGCTACAATCCCCCGTGTACAGTCAAAAGTAATTCCTTCAACCACAATATTTGAAGAGCCGTTGATGGAGATAAAAGGATCTTCGAAAACAGAAAGTTCGATGGTTTCAACCTTCCCGGGATTGTAGAAATACAGGATTCCTTCTTTTCTGTCGATATAATATTCGCCGGGCATGTCAATTTCTTCGGCAATATTATAGGCATACCATTTATTGTAGGGTTTTCCTGAATTAAATCCGTAACGATGAGCTTGTGCAGTTGTGAATGTTTTATTGATCGTATCAATCGAAGCCAGCTTCACGGCATCATCGGCCCAGCCAACTTTAAAGAATCCGAAAATCCAGATATCGTCCGAATATTTCCATTTTGAAGGGCGGTTTACATCGTATGTAAATTTCCCTCCGATATTTCGGTCGTCGCCAATGGAAGGGATAGAACCTTCCTCTAAGATTGTACCAATTGCGATGGATGAATCGTTGGGCCAACGGGCCAGTTGGCCGGGTTCATCATTCACAAAAAGTTCCATCCAGACCGGAATTTTTGGTCGCCCAAATCCCTTGGGATGCAGCTCACCATAATCGGTAATCCCCAGCTTTTTTAGCTGAACCATTAATATGTTCGAACGGTTTTCAGGAGGAAATAACTTTTCGTTTTCCGTTCCCGTTACAGGCAATGCATTGGCCGGGTCAATAGATAATCCTCCGGTAAATCTTACCTTTTCCTGCTCGTATGGTTTGATGGTGAGATTACTGTCGGCCTCAGTAAATTTTACTGTTTGTGTAAAATAATAATCCCCTTCGCGTAGCAAAATGGAATAATGTTGATTTTTGCCCTTAGCCCTTTGCAAGCGAATGAAGTTTTTCGCAGTTTCAATGTTTGAGAAAGGTTTATTAATCGTGCCATTTCCTTCATCGTTCCCCTGCACTGAGACAAAAACAGTGTTGTTGTTGGAACACGAAATGAGTGCAACATAAGTCAATACTAGAAAATAGCTTATATATTTTGTCATCATAGTCTTGCTTTGTCAGCTGTTAATCAATAGCCCCGGTATGTATTTTTTTGTTATTCTTCGAAGACCACTGCCTTTCAACTTTTCCATTAACCTGAACTTTAATAACCGTTGCAGCCGGATCCAGAGCTTTTTCAGGAATCAGAATGGTCGTTTCTGAAGAATCATTTTTTGTTTCCAGATTTTGACCGTTCGCCAAAAGTTGGGCAGAAACCACTTTGTTTGTTAAGCCTTTAATTTGCAGTTTGCCGTTTTCGGGCCAGTCGAACACAAAAAAGTACAGGGTTGTTTTGTCTGTTTTCTCTTTGCAGGTACATTCTCCCCAGGGAATTTCTCCAAAAGGACTAATCTGGGTTCCGTAAATGGCTTCGCTGTTTATATCCATCCATTTTCCGACATCTTTTAGCCGTTGTACACTTTCTTCAGGAATTGTTCCATCGGCTTTTGGCCCCACATTCAGCAGGTAATTTCCTCCGCGTGACACATTTTTGATCAAGTTTTGGATTAATTTTTCTGACGATTTCCACTTGTCATCAAAGCTTTTATATCCCCACGAATTATTCATGGTCATACAATTTTCCCAGCTTTCGCTTTCGTCAATCGCTTCCCATTTGGGAATTCCCTGCTCCGGTGTTTTTGTATCACCCGGAAAATCGGGATGCAGGCGGTCGTTAGTGATTATATTGGGTTGAATATCAAGAAGTTTTTCCAGTTTAACAGCCCCTTTGTAGCTTTTCATTTGTGTGGCATAATCCCACCACAACACAGATACTTCGCCGTAATTGGTAAGTAGTTCTTTTACCTGGGGAACGGCAACACGATCCACATATTCATCAAAAGTAGATGTTTCCTGAATTGGATCCCAGCTTCCGTTGTGTTTCAGTGTATATTGATCGATGCGGGCCGAATCTGGATTGGGCCAGCCCTGTTCCATTGGTCTACGGGCAACCGTACCGCCCGGGTTTGTCCAGTCGTTGGCCTGCGAATAATAAAAGCCGAGTTTTATTCCATTTTCATGGCAGGCTTTTACCAAAGGTTTTAGCAAATCTTTGCCGTATTTAGTAGCATCCACTACATCCCAGTCGCTGGCTTTGCTGTCGAACAGGGCAAAACCGTCGTGGTGTTTTGCTGTGATGATCAGGTATTTCATTCCGGCCTCTTTAGCCAGTTTTACCCACGCTTCAGGATCGTAGTTTGTAGGATTGAAATCTTTGGCATGTTCGCGGTATTCTGCAACCGGAATTTTACAACGGTTTTCAATCCAGGCGGCATCGCCAAAAGCCTGATGATATCCGTTATAAACTCCGCCGTACATGGAATAAACACCCCAGTGAATGAACATCCCGAACTTGGCTTCGTGCCACCATGAAAGGCGTTCTTCTGCCGAAGGTCGTTCCTGTGCACCGGCTGTTTGAATAAAAATGGTTAGGAGGAGAAGTGTAATTATTTTTCGGATCATCTTATTTTGTCGCTTTTAACTTTTTACCTTTTGAATTAATGGTATTTGTAATTGAAACATTTTTTGAATTTCCCGCAGAACTAAGCTCTGTTCCCGAATTTTCGAAGAATGAATCACTCAACGAAAATCCGTCACAATTGGAGAGAACAAGTCCTTTGCTTTCAGGAATAGCAGTACTTTCAACTGTTATGTTGTTAATTTTCAGATTGCTGCAACCGGAATAAACCTGAGCATCGCCACAGGCTTCACGCATAATTACGCCATCCATGGTTATATTTTTACAGCCATCGAAATAAATGAGAGCCGGTTTTGCCTGCGTTTCGCTTTCTTCAAGATATCCTTTCTGAATTTGTTCCTTGATACTTTTTAAAACAGCCTTTCCGTTTCCTTCGATCACTCCTTTCCCGGTGATGCCGATGTTTTCAACGTTGTCGGCAAGAATGAGTGCGTTGGTGTCGTTCAGTTTAAAATAATCGTAAACAGAGTGAAAGCCCACCAAAACAGCGCCTTCTTCCAGTTGAATGGTAACATTGGGTTTCAGATAAAAACTTCCGGTGAGATATCTTCCAACGTAAAAAACCAGGCGACCTCCACCATTTTCACTGATATAATCGATGGCATACTGAATGGAACCCGTGTTCAACGTTATTCCGTCGGATTTTACACCAAACAGCGAAGCTTTATAATCTTTGGCTGAAAGATTCAACGTTAATAAGAAAAACAGGCTGAATATGAATAATTTATATTTCGTCATTTTGTTTCTTTTTTGTCGTTAAAATTTGAATAACCGGCATCTATTCTACTGTCACATCGCTCGACCGGCTTTGAATGATTTGTTTTTTTCCTTCGCTTTCAGGTTCATCAAAAATTACATCTTTAAAAGTGGCTCCGTTCACATCGTCGATAACAATTGACGGACGGTAGTCTTTTTTATCAGCAACGAGTTTCACATTTTCAAATTCAACTCCATCGGCATGGCGAACATAAAATCCCCAGGCTGGCAACTCTTTCCACTGCGAAAATTCAGGGTAGCGGTCAGGCATCTCCGGAATGCTGTCCAATTCTTCGGTGCTGGTTCCACGGTAAGCGTACAACGGATTTCCGGCTCCGGGATATACAATCTCGATGTTTTTCAGTTTTACATTCTGAATGCGGTATTCGGGGAGTCCGACAATACTTGCCGGAGAAATGTTGCGCGGGTTGTCCTCGATCGGACCTTCGTAGTTGTAGCCGGCATCAGGTTTTCCGAAAGGTACTTCAGCATAGACATTTGAAATGGTAATGTTTTTCATGCTCGGTTTTTTACCCTTGCTCCAGCGATCGCCGATACGCAGGAAAATTACGTTTCCGGTATTGATTGAACGCACACTGTCCACCTCAATGTTTTCTATCAAACCTCCGTCAACAGCAGCAAATGTAATGGCCGAACGGAAGGTGTCGAAAATGGTAATGTTTTTAATTTTGAAATTGCGAAAACCTCCGCGCGAAACGGTTCCGAATTTTAGTCCGTTTGCACTTGAACGCCCCACACAGTTTTCAACTACCACATTCTGGCAAATGCTGTTAAAATCGTGCGATTTAAAACAAAGTACATCGTCGGCAGCATCGAAATACGAATTTTTCAGGATTACTCCATCACAGTCTACAATGTCGATTCCGTCGTTGTTCCAGTACGATTTACTGTCAACATAGATACCGTCGACATATAGATTTTTGCACTGGTCGTACGTTTGGTTCCAGCTGGCTGGGTCGCGCAAAGTGATGTCGGTAATTTTCACATTTGTACATTCGCGGAAGTAGATATTTTCCGGGCGTCTTGTTTCAAGAGGCCGGTCGTATTTCAGATTGTCTTTAAAAATGCCGCGGTGTATGTAGCTCACCAGGTTGTTGGCTGTTGTAAAACCGCGTCCGTTGATGGTACCTTTTCCGGTAATGCCAATGTTATTCTGGTTGATGGCAAAAATCATCGACGACCATTTCACCTTGGGATCGATCACATAATCGAAAGGATTGGTCGATCCTAACAGCGTCGCACCATATTCAAGATGCAGTGTAACATCCGATTTAATGTAGAACGTTCCGGTAACATAATTTCCCGGGCCAAAAACCAGCCTTCCGCCACCGTGTTCACTAATAAAATCGATAGCCCGCTGAATGGTTCTGGTGTTCAGGGTGATTCCGTCGGCTTTTGCGCCAAAATCGGAAATATTATAATCTTTTGCCGACACTTGAAAAACAAACAGCATCAATATGGCAGCTATAAAATGTTTTGTATTACTCATTTCTCTTGTTTTTTCGGTTTTGTAAAATGCCATGGTTTCTCTTATTTCTGAATAATACCTGTTGATTTGTATTTAATAAGCTTTTTCAATTTGCCCGGAACACTGTATTGCATGCCCGACAAGCTTGCTCCTTTCACATCGTCGAAAACAATGGCAGGGCGGTATTCACTGTCTTTTGCATTAAGTTTCACATTCTCGAAGGTGAGATTTTTGGCGTGACGCACATAAAATCCCCAGGCAGGAAGTTCTTTAAACTGCGAGAATTCAGGGTACTTTTCAGCCATTTCCGGGATTCCGTCCAGATCGGCAGGTTTTGTTCCGCAATAGGCATATTTTGGATTGCTTCCGCCGGGATAAACAATTTCAATATTCCGCAAGGTTACGTCGGAAATATCATATCCTGGAAGTCCGACAATGCTGGCCGGCGAAATATTACGTGGAAGGTCTTCAATGGGACCTTCGTATTCGTAACCTTCATCTGGTTTTGTGGCCGGAATTTCAGCATATAAATTCTGAATTGTAATGTTGCTCATTGATCCGGTTCCGTTTTTTGTCCAGCGTTGTCCGATGCGCAGATAAATGGCGTTGCCGGTGTTATAAGCATTAAGGCTGTCAACCAGAATATTCTCGATTTTTCCTCCGTCGGGAGTGGCGATGGTAATTGCCGAACGGTAAGTGTCGTAGACCTTGTTGTTTATTATTTTGAAGTTTTTGTAACCGCCTCTGGTAACCGTGCCAAATTTAATGCCGCTGGCGCTTGAGCGGGCTACACAATTTCGAACCTCCACATTTTCGCACATTTTAGACGCGTCATGCGATTTAAAACAAATGGCATCGTCTGATGAATCGATAAATGAATTGGTAACCAACACATCTTTGCAATCAACAATATCCAGCCCGTCGTTATTCCAGAAAGCTTTACTATCCACCGTAATTTTATCGATTTTCAGATTTTCACACTGATCGTACATTTGTACCCAGTCAGCCGTGTTTTTAATCGTAATCCCACTGATCTCAACATTTTTGCATTCGCGCAAATAGATTCCTTTTGGGCGCCTCCTTGCCGGCCGGTCGTACTTAAGTTCGTCCTGAATAATTCCTTTGTGAACCTGGTCGATCAGGCTATAAGCCACTTCGCGACCCTGTCCGTCGATAACACCCAAACCTGTGATGGAAATATTATCGGCATTTTTTGCATACACCAACGCAGTATTGGGCGTTTCAATATTGTAATCGTAAATATTGGTCGATCCCACCAGAATGGCGCCTTCATGCAGAATAATTTGCACGTCCGATTTTAACTCGATGGTTCCGGTAAGGTAGCGGCCCACATAAAAATTAAGATGTCCGCCACCTTCTTCGTGTATAAAATCGATGGCTTTTTGAATTGCTGTCGTGTTTAAAGTTGTTCCGTTCGATTTGATTCCGAAGATGGATGCGTTGTAATCATTTGCAGATCCACCCAGGTAGCAAAACAAAGCGAACAATAAAATAATGGATTTTAGTTTATTCATATTAGTTGGAATTTTAATCATTTAATTAATAAAGAGTTACAGGTCCGATCAGTCCCATCGACTGGATGGGTTGGTTTTTATTTTTTTTCACAGTAAACTTCTGTGCTGTTTCGTTATCGGTAAGGGTTTTCATATAATTTCCCATCGATGTGGTAACATGCACTTCAATTTCGTTCAGCCCTTCTTTTAAAAGATCTGTTAAATTGTAAATGCGGTTACCGTACCATTTTACGCCGCACGATTGTCCGTTTACAAACAACTCTGCCACGCCCCAAACTTTTCCGAGGTTGATGTATTTTGGTTTTTTATCGCCCACATTCAGATTTTTTCGATAAACCGCCGTGCCCGTGAAGTTTACATATTCTGTGTCTTTCAGGTCTGTAAGTTCGCTCATTGTGAACGATTTTTTCGAATTTTCACGACTATGCTGAAGTTCAACTTCCCAGCTGTTCTTTAGGTTGCTTACATGTTCTCCTGTTTTTGGAAGTGGATTCCAGTCCGGTCCGTTTTTTTCTTTGTTGAATACAACAATGCAACTTTCTGCAGGACCAAGATCGATTTTAAAACGGTTGTTACTCAATTGAATGCGATAACGTTCGCCGTTTTCAGGATTCCATATCCAAGGATAACGTCCCTTTGTAATTTCCTTCGAGAAAGTAACAAATGTGCTGTACTCGTTGTGTTTATGAACGTTCTGGAAAAAGAAATATTCGTTTTTATCATCGTCACGGAAACGGGTTTGCATGAAAAAGCGATTGGGCTTTTCAATGCTCATGTAATGCGACAGATTGTATTCAGGAATGAGTTTTTCGTACCATTCCAGGAAGCGGTTGTCTTCGGGTTTTTTAAGAAGAACGAAGCGATCGGGGAATGCTTTTAGTTTTTCCACCATCTCTTTCACTTCCCTATCGTTTTGCTCCCAGTTATTGAGACCCAGCGATTTTTCAGGGTATTTTTCAATGCAGAAAATACGTCCTCCTGTGGAAACAAAATCAAGCAGTTTTTTTACTGTTGAAGGGTACATACTTTTCACTTCCGGGAGGAATAGCGTATCGTATTCTTTCGGTCCATAATAAAGTTTGCCCTTTTTAACTTCTGCGTCGTTTATTATTATTTCAGTAACATAATCAGCTGCCCCGCCGTTTTTATTTATTGATTCCCAAATGATTGATGTGTAAGGAACATTTAGTTTTTCGGGGAACGGATCGGTTTGAAGACCCATTTCGCCCCACATGTCGTAGTTGGCTGGGAAAATGGCCATGTCGGTGTACATGTCCACATTTTGCAGAATCGAAGAAAGCCGGGCTTTGTATTCGTTCAGGTATTTAAAATAGGGCCACCAGTTGTTGTATTCGTTGTAGTACGATCCGTACTGAACCCAGCCGGGGAAAGGCGCATCGGTTGGCGAATAATTAAATCCGTGCCAAACCGAGTGTGTAATTCCCGACATAATGCTCATGTCGGATCCAATTTTGAGTTGTTCGAGGGTAATATTAAATACGTTGTATGTATTGGTCATTTCTTCGCAGCTAACCATACGGTTGCCGGTTAAATGTGCTGCCGACGAAACGTATTTGTTGATCATGGTATAACCGCGTCCGCGCCGGTAGTCTTCGTCCGACATTTCTTCGCCGATGCGGTGTTTCAGCCAGTTGGTTGTCCACGATTCGCCTTCCGGAATATCGTATCCGAGGCTTGTTTCCAGTGGGAAGAATCCGCGTCCGTAGGCTTGTGCACGCGATTTTACATTCTGATCTTTACACCATTCCAGGTAAGTTTGGGTGAAACGTTCATTCAACAATTCAGCTTTGGTGAGTTCGAAATCAAAACGTACACGGGTTATAATATTTTTGAATTCGGGTGTTTTTTCAACCCCGTAATTTGCATCAACTGTTGCGCCCAGCCTGCCCACTTTAAACATGGTAAATGGAAGGTAAGGCATCAGGTCGTAACCGCGGCGTTTTTTGAATTCTTCTGCCAGATCGCTCGACCAGTTACATCCTTCCAATTCCATGGAGTCGGTAAAAAATGCCCGAAGATGGTTGGAAAGCGGACCGGTACGTTTTTGAATAGTATCGGACATGTGGTCGAGGTATTTCCGAACGGCTGCTTTATTCATGTGGTCGAGGATAGGCCCAGCTGCTCCGGGCGCCCCGTTAATTACGCTGGCAAACGAATCTACTTTTACCAGTGCATAAAATACATGTTTGCCTTCCGGAATATCAACAGAGATAATTTCATCATTTTTTTTCTCTGAAAGATCAATCACCTGTTCCAAACCGGCCATGGGTTCCGGAACCAGTTTCAGTGAGAGGATCTCAAATGTCCGCGAAGGGCAGGGGACTGTTACTCCCGGATCAACATGGTCGAAAATGTTGAACTGTGAAGTTTCAAAAGTTGTTGGACCCTCGAGGGTTTCAGCATAAATTATAGCGACCTGGGCACGTTCGTCGCGAGGCAGGGTTTCGGCTCCAAAAGGCCAGCCCGAGCCAACGATTAAATCGCAGGTTAGATCCAGTTTTTTGGCTTCGTCGAAGGTAAGCTGTAACATATCGAGCCATTCGTCACTGAGCCAGGTCAATGATTTTTTGCCCATATCATCGCCGGATGAAGGGAACTCGATGGGATTGATTTCCACACCTCCGATTCCCGCTTTTTTTAACAGATGCAGTTCGCGGATAAGTTCGTCTTTTTCAATTTTATCGCCATTCCACCACCAGCGAACAAAGGGATGGTATTGTGCTCCAGGATTTTTAAAGCCTGTGTATATGCTTGATTTATTAGCGTTTGTAAGGTTGCCGTTTGAGTTGGCTCCCAAAACAGGGAGTGAAGTGGTTAAAAAAGCTCCTGCTGAAAAAATAGAGCTGCTTGCAATAAAATCCCTTCTCTTCATAACATATTTTTAAGTTTTGCTCAAACAAGAATTAGTAAAAGAGCAAGTGGTTTCTTGTGGTTTATTAAATTGGTAGTTGTATATAACAGGTTGAAAATTAATAGTTTTATTTCTATTATCCTTCAAAAAATAGTTTTAATACGTTTGACGGAACGTATAGATATGATCAATTTATTTTAAAAAAAGGCGGGGCAAAATGCCTCCGCCCTTTTTCTATAAAAAAAACTGCTTTTTAGTTTTGTTCGCAAAGATTATTATACAACATTTCCACATCAGGAATATCGCATGTCATTTTCGAAACATCATAAGTAATTTTAACAGTATGCAAATTAGAACTGTTACGATCAATTGAAATATTCCAACGTTTGTTATTATAATATTCAAGCCCTTTTTCACCCCACATCTCAATACGTGTCTGCAATTGAACCATTTCCAGAGCTGTCATACCTGTCATGCTCGGATAAGTATCACATGTCAACGCAGTTGCACCAGTTCTTGTACGTGCAGCTAAAAGTTCATTTAATGTGTTTTTTGCAGCGGTAGCATTACCATTCTGAGCATATGCTTCAGCTTTCATCAACAATACCTCAGAAGAACGCATATAATAACATTCTGAACTACCAACCTGTGTTTTATCATCAGTACCAATTCCATAGGTTGCAGCAAATTTAAGATTGGTATAGGCAGGGATATTATCTTGTGTACCATTTGTAGGATATGTATAATCTATAATCATGGTATCAAGGAAACAATCCTGACGATAATCATCATCAGCAATCTTATCAAATAATTGATCATCGATACGGGCATAACCACCACTAACACCACCTGAACTTTCTCCAAACGGATTGGTCCATGCGGTATGAGCTGTAAGCGCTGTTCCATTTGGGAAACCAAGGATAACTTCAGGATTTACATCATTATACAAGAAGGCATTTTCTTCAGGGCGTATTTCTAATCCTTTATTGGCTCCGCCATAATAATCCTCGGTAATAAAATCAGGGTAGTTATCTAAAATATCATCACACAGTTTAATAACATCATCCCATCCACCAATAACCAATTTAACCCTGGCCAATACAACCTGAGCAACACCAAGATCAATATCTGTAAGGTCTGCTGTATAGCCTGATTCCTGGACGTCAGTGTAGTATTCCTTTAATAAATCAATGGCAGTTTCCAAATCATCAACAATAAAGTTATAGGTTTCAGTTGAAGAAGAACGCGCCTTGTTTTCCTGGGTGGGATCATAAGTATCATAAATCATTAAACCTAATTTGGAACTTCCGCCTTGCAGGTAAGAATCCTGATAATTTTCCATCAGGTAATTGTAAGCGTATGCTCGAACAACCAAACCCCATGCTTTGTATTTTTTCAGTTTCACGTTGCTTTGAATGGTCTCGTCGTCAAGATAAAACAACAATTTGTTTGCATTGGTAACAAGCTGCCACATATGCACCCAGTACATTTGATTTTTATCGATCGACTGAGAAGTATAATCTGCTAATTTATACTCATCTGCACCAAAAATTGCAATAGATGAAATATCGCCGAAAACAATATCATTTGCTTCCAAACACCTCATATAATCCAAACCCTGGCAACTACGATAACGTCCGTCTGCAGTGCCGGCGCCACTTAAACCGCTGGCATTAAAATAGGTAGGCATAGCATTAGCCATACTTCCCAGTATCAAATCTATTGTTTCATCGTCGCCCGATGCAAGCAATTCCTGAATTTCTTCATCAGTTGTTGCACTCAACGGCTCATAGTCTAAATCACAAGACCACATGAACAGAGTACCTGTTAAGAATATAATTCCAATTATATAGTTTTTCATAGTATTTTTCATTTTTTACGATTTATAAATCCAGGTTAATACCAAAAGAGATCGTACGCATTGAGGGATAAGAATAAGCACCTACTCCAAATCCACCAACCAACGACATGCGTGGGTCAATACCTGATTGAGCACTTATCATCATTAGGTTATCAGCTGATACATAAAGTCTCATGTTGCTCAATCTATACTTTCTCAAGAATGTTTCCGGCACATTATATCCAACCGTAATGTTTTTTAGGTTCATATACGAAGCACTGAACAATGACATATCAGTATAAGCCCAGCTTCCAATTTCTGCACCACTGGTGTATTTGCTTGCACCATAGAATACCATTGGGAATTCGGCATTCTGGTTATCTTCGGTAAAAGTATTGCCAACTACGTCGGCAGAAATTGCACTACCTAATACACTATGGTGATATAGGTTATTTGCATATTCGTTACTAAAGAATTTTCCACCCAATTGGTAGGCGATCACTCCTGAGAAATCGAAGTTTTTGTATCTGAGAGAGGTACTGAAACCACCAATCCAATCGGGAATAGCAGAACCTTTTTCAAACTTACTGGCCTGACCATAATTGGTTGTTGCCACTCTGTCGCCAACATTATAACCTGTATATAGACCTTCTGCATGATCGTTTTCGCTTACTTTATGGTTAAACAAAGGAAGCCCTGTGGTTTTGTCAACACCTGCATATTCATATATGTACATGTTGTAATAAGGTTTATCAACACCTCTCAGGAATTCTCCACCAGAAGAACCACCAGCTCCTGCAGTACTCCATGCATCGGCACTTTGAACAAAACATCCATCCAGCTCATCAGATGCAACACCTTCGGGGATATCTTTTAAGATGGTAGTATAATGGGTGCCGTTGAATGTAACTGACCAGAACCAATCTCTGCTTTTTACTAAATCCAAAGTTAATTCTAGCTCAAATCCTTTATTGCTCAATTCAGCATCATTGGATTGAATAGAAGCCTGTCCTAATGAAATGGCAATTGGTCTTGCCCAAAGTCCATCGTATGTATATTTATGATAATAGTCGAAAGTACCGTGAATAAAGTCTAACAAACCGTATTCAATACCAACGTCTACCACTCTTGCTTTTTCCCAGGTTATATCTGGTTTAACAGCTCCCTGGGTTAATCTGTAGCTGGCGGGAATACCTGTTCCACTTGTTGACTCAGTAAAAGTTACACCATAGGACCATGTACGGTAATTGGCATAATCGGCTACCCCATTTTGGTTACCGATTACACCGGCACTTGCACGTACTTTTAAATTATCCAACCATGATTTTGTTGATCCCATAAAGTTTTCATTGGAAATTCGCCAGCCTAAACCGACAGATCCGAAAGTTCCCCAACGGTCTTCAACATCTTTAAATTTTGACGAACCATCGCGACGGATAGATGCCTCAACATAATACTTATCATCATATTCGTAGTTCGCGCGGGCAAGCATACTTTGCATCGCGTTTGCAGTTTCCGCACCACTCGGATTTGAAAAAGTTCCACCGACATATCGACCTACAAAATTAGCATACGAATCATCGTCGCCTAATAAACCGTAAGCTGTTCTGAATCTTAGCTGCTCGTATTGATACTTATTAAATTCGTGGCCTAATAAGGCATCAACGTGACTTTTTCCCCAATCCTTGCTATATTTCAATAACTGTTGAGTGTTTAAAATAGATGTGTTTGTAAAATATTTACCTAAAGCACCATTCGTACCGGTTGCCTGGCCTGAAATACCATTCCAGTAACGGGAACGTGTACTATGATATTTTTCTAATCCTAAGTTACCGGTAAAAGTAAGGTCTTTAGTTATTTGAACATCAAAATACGAACGGGTAATAATGTCGCTTGATTTTGTAACATCTGTATCATGATCCAACATATAAATAAGATCGGTGGTAGCAAGTGCAGCACCTGTATTTCCAAGTGGAGAATAGGAATCACCTGCATTTACGTGTCTAACTTTTTCCCCGTCTTCATAAACATAATTACCATTTTCATCGCGGGCATACAACTGTACTAACGGGTTTTGTCCGTTAATAAAACGGAATACATTGGCAACAGCAGATCCCGGGTTACGACCGTAACGTGTAGCAGGCGATTGTGTCTCGCGCCAGGAATAGGCTACATTCGTTCCAACTCTTAACCAATCGTACAATTGAGCATCAACTTTTGCACGTCCGTTGTAGCGATGAAATTGGGAACCGCGAATATAAGATGGATCCTCCAGATAACCTAACGAAAGGTAATAGTCCATTTTATCAGATCCCCCGCTAGCCGACAAGTTATACTCCTGGCGAAATGCATTTTCCAATACGTATTTGTCATAATTGTCGTTGTACAACAGTTCAGCATCAGGATTGAGCTTCCCGTCAGGATTTACGAGGTAAGCCCCCGACATGGTCGCGCTGGCAGACGATCCTGTTCCGCTGGTTGTGTATATTGCTCCAGGAACATTGTATAACATCCAGTTGGATAACTGGTTACTTTCAAAATTCGTGGTTGAACCAACATAGTCGAATAAGTGTTGACTGGCAAAAGCAGCAGCATCATTGGCTGACATTTTTGGATTTTGAAATCCTGAAGTATGATTTGTTTCATCAACTCCATAACGAACGTCGTTATAGATACCTAACCATGCATATTCATAAATATCTTTAGGATTATCCATTTTATCATACTTATAAGGGCCAATCTGGTTAACCCCCCAGCGTCCCTGGAAAGAAATCTTAGTGGCTCCTTTTGTGCCACTTTTGGTAGTAACCAAAACAACCCCGTTTGATCCTCTTGAACCATACAATGCAGTAGAAGCAGCATCTTTTAGCACGGTAACACTTTCAATATCTTTCGGATTGATGGTTGATAATGGATTATCTCCCTGGGCAGGAACACCGTCGATTACAATCAAAGCGTTAGAATAATTTTGACTGGTTGAACCTAACCCGCGGACACGTATACCCATATCTAAACCTGGTTGTCCGTCAATAGCCGAAACCTGGATACCGGCAACTGCACCTTCCAATGCTTTTGTTACCGTAGAGTTAGCCTGTGCAGCAATATGCTCGTTGCTGATTGTAGAAATAGATCCTGTTAAATCTTTCTTTTTCATTGTTCCGTAAGCAACGGCAACTACCTCTTCAATACCAATAGATTCTGTTTTAAGAGTTGCATTGATAGTGTTTTTTCCATTTACAGGAATTTCAACAGTTTCCATTCCAATAAATGAAAACCTCAATGTGGCTCCATCAGGAACATCTGTTAGTGTGTAGTCTCCGTCAATATTTGTTACGGTACCTTGTGTTGTCCCCATAACAACAACTGAAACACCAGGAATTGGTTGGTTTTCTTCATCAACCACTTTCCCTGATACAGGATTTTGATCGTCCTTTGTTTCTGCCGGTTCTTCCACAGCATTGGGTACAGGAGTATCCTTTTTTGTAATAACTATTTGTCTGTCAAAGATTTTATAGTCATTATCACTTGATTCAAAAATTTGATCGAGAATTTTGTCAACTGTTGCATTTTTTACATTAACAGTAACTTTCCTGTCCAGATCAACTATATTATCGTAATACACAAAAATAAATTCTGTGTTACTTTCAATTTGCTGAATGACATTCTCCAAACTAGTTTGTTGAAGATTCATACTTAGTTTAGTGCTTTGCGAATAGCTAATATTAGCCATTACATTTGCTCCGGTAACCAACAATATTATTATGCAAAGTTTCATAACAAGGACCAGTTTCATTAAATCCGGTAATAGCCGGGCATTCGTCTTCTTTTTTTTCATAAATTTGTTTGCTTTTTAATTACTTTTATTCTACTTCACAATGTTTGAATAAAGTAAACGGCAGGTTATATTGCAGTATAGCCTGCTTTTTTTTACTTAATTCAATAGGTTCGAAAAGTTAGGCGGACCGTTTATCATAAGTGTTAATTTAGTTGTTTCTTAGTGTTATTTGTATTTCATTATCAACTTTGCTAAACGAGATAGGTGCAGTTGTGGAAATTGCTTTCAGAACATCTTCACAATCACTTTTTAAATCGAGTTTTCCCGACAAGGTTAATGATTTCACCTTCTCATCTAATATTTTAATATCTATGTTGTAGAATCTGGATAGTTTGACTAAAATTTCTGCCATATTTTCTGTTTTGCACAACAACCAGCCATCTATCCACGAAATGTATTCAGCAGCATTAGTTTCACTTACATTGCTCTGGCTGGTTTCTTTTTCGTATTTGAGTATTTCGTTTGGTTTTATCTTGATCTTTGTTTCGTCAATCGAAGCTTCAACGCTTCCTTCAAGCAGTACTACCGACGAGTGTGAATCTTCAGGATAGGAACTGATATTGAATTTAGTTCCCAATACTTTTACGTCGATATCATTGGTTTTTACAATAAATCTGCGTTTAGGATCTTTGGTTACTTCAAGGTATGCTTCACCTTCAACAAAAATCTGACGTTCATTTTTTACAAATTTTGTTGGATAAATAGCGCGGCTTCCCGAATTCAGCCACATTTTTGTTCCATCAGAAAGAACGATGAAGGAATGTTTGCCATAGGGAACAACAATTTGATTGAGTTGCTCTTCTTCATTAACAGGTTGTTTTGTTGTAGGAATCTGCAAATTGTTATTGTCAACATTTATGTTGCCTTCTTCGTCGTACTTGATTTCGACCTTATCTGAAGAAAAAGTTTCACGCGATTTATCAGCCAGAATCAAAACAACATCGTCTGATGTTGGTTCTACCCGGGCTATTCTCGAATAATCAATTTCATTCTCGGGTGAAGATGTAAATAAATAGAAACTGCCCAAACCTATTAAAATTAGAATACTGGCAGCAGCAGTCCATTTGTACCACACTGATTTATTTGACTTTTGGCTATTAATGGTATCTTCTATTCTGTCCCAAAGAATATCAATTTCGTTATTTTGAATTGTACCAGCCGGATTTTTTATCTCTTTAATTAAGGAGATGGCTTTTTTCATATCCTTTTTTTCCAACTGGTGCGATTTTTTATAGGAATTCCAGTATTGTTCAAGTTCATCGCTTGGCTTCAAAACCCAATCAATAAATTTCTCATCATGAAGAAACTGAGATATCCTACTTTTAGATTTTTTGTTCATAAGAAGTATTAAGAAAAATGGACACAGTTTCTATAAAAAGAAATTATTGATCCTTTTGTACTCACTTTTTTTAAAAAATATTTATAAAATTTAAAATATGTGAAATTGTGTTAAGTCGGGGAGTAGAATGTATGGCGAGAATTGGGATTGATTTTATGGCGGATAGACTGATAATCAATAGCTTTCTCTTAGCTTTTCAAGACCTCTGTGAATAAGGTTTCGAGCCGATTGATTATTGATATTCATTATCTGGCAGATCTCATCATAGGTTCGTTCAAGATAAAACTTAAGGAATAATGCCTCACGTTGCCGATCGCTTAACGAAGAAAGGGCCTGTTGAATTTGTTCTTTTCGTTGCGTTTTTGTGTCCTTTTCAATTAGAATATCCTCCGATGATTTTTCGTAGTCTGAAGGATGTTCAAGGTGTTCCGGGTGAGCAACTTTTTGTGACTGTTTCAACTCTTTTAACAATGAATGTTTAAGGGTTTTAAAGAGGTAGTACCTAATGTTATCGGTTTCTTTTATTTTTTTTCGATACTTGTAAAGATTAACAAAAACATCGTGAATATGATCTTGAATTAAATCTCTGTCTTGTGTAAAATTTAAACCGTAATCAAATAATTGTCTAACGTGGGTTCTGTAAATAATTTTAAATGCTTCATCATCACCTCTTAGGAAAGATTTCCAAAGAATAGAATCAAGCATTCTTTTGTTATTTTGATCCCTTTCTGACATTCATGTATAATTTGGTTATAAAAGATGTAGCCTTTTTATATCGCATATCCTTTTATATTTGACTTAATCGTGTTTAAATTCTCCATAAAACTACTATAATTTGTTTATTGTTTACGAAGATAAGATTCGTATAAATAGCACCTGCTATTTTAGATAATTTCTCCCATGATTAAAAATTATGTGTGAAAAAATTGTAACACGAAAAGACAATTTCCTTTTAATAAAAAAGGAAAATAAATACAGTTTAATTAATAATCATAGCTGACACGAAGATATCTTTTTATTATTATATTCGATTATGTGCTGACAATTTATTTTGAAATACAACATTTGGGAGATGTTTATTACTTATCTGTTGCTTTCTGTTACAAGTGACTGTTCTATTTTTTGAAGTCAGAGTAGAATAGTATACATATTTTTAATTCTTATCTTGTTGAATTTCGAGAATATTATTTTGCTTACTTATTGAAATAATGAGCAGAGAGACTGGAAAACAAGATAATAGAATAAGGACGTGTATATCGGTACCATCTATTTGTCATAAAATTATTTGAAGTTCGAAAGTAAAAAAATAGATTTTAAATGATTTAGTCGTTTTCATTATCAACAATTCATCTAGTTTTCTGTTTAAAGATTTGTGTTTATTTTTAAACAAAACAAGAACGGATGATAAAAAAGTTATTCGACATCTCTATTATTTTATTTTAGCTATTTAATAGACGGTTTGGTCATTTTAGTAAAGGAACATGAAAACATTAAACATAACATTATTATTCTTTCTTATTTCTATCTGGACGTTAGGTCAAAATGCTTCGCTTAGCGGAAGAGTGGTTGATGCAATAAGCAACGAGCCTTTACCATTTGTGAATGTTGTTGTATCGGGAACAACAAATGGAAGTGTTACAGATGAGAACGGACATTTTGATTTTGACAATTTAACTCCCGGATTTATTCGGGTTGAAGCATCTTTTGTGGGTTACAAAAAGGCCATTTCGGCTGAAGTAGAAGTGAATGTAGCGAGTACACATTTCTTAGAAATTAAACTCGAAAAAACGAAAACCGAAATTGATGAGGTTACTGTAACGGCATCACCATTCAGGAAAACGTTGGAAAGCCCTATTTCGCTGCGAACAATTGGTGTGGGTGAAATAGAAAAAAGCCCGGGAGCCAATCGCGATATTTCGAGAGTAATACAGTCATTCCCGGGAGTTCAGTCAACACCGGCATACAGAAATGATATTGTTATTCGTGGTGGCGGGCCGTCGGAAAGTCGTTTTTATCTCGATGGGGTTGAGGTTCCCTTTATTAATCATTTTGCCACGCAGGGAGCATCCGGTGGGCCAGTTGGTATTTTAAATGCAGATTTTATCCGCGAAGTGAATTATTATTCCGGAGCATTTCCTGCCAACAGAGGAAATGCCTTGAGTGGCGTTATGGAATTCAATCAGATTGACGGGAACGAAGAGAAAGTAAATTTTCATGGAACACTGGGGGCTTCTGAAATAGCTGCAACCCTAGACGGGCCGCTGGGAGAAAAGACCAACTTTGTATTTTCATTAAGACAATCGTACCTGCAACTTTTATTTAGTGCGCTGGAGCTTCCATTCCTTCCCAACTTCACCGATATGCAATTCAAGGTAAAAACAAGGTTCGATAAACAAAATGAGCTGACTTTAATTGGTCTTGGTGCAAACGATGTTTTTGAATTGAATGATGGGATTGAAAATCCTGATGAAGAACAAAAATATATCCTCAGCCAGATTCCGGTTAATGAACAATGGAATTATACTCTCGGGGCGGTATATAAACACTATCGTGAAAACAGTTACCAAACACTGGTGGCCAGCCGGAGTCATTTGAATAACAGTTCGTATAAATACCTTGAAAATGATGAAAGTACTGAAGACAATAAAATACTGGACTATAATTCAGAAGAAATAGAAAATAAGTTAAGGTTTGAAAACACGATGAGGATGGATGGTTTCAAACTGAATTTCGGGGCAAATCTTGATTACGTTACCTACAAAAACAATACGTTTCAGCGCAGATTTTATGGGGATGAAGCGATTGATATAAATTACAATACGAACCTGAATCTGGTAAAGTACGGATTGTTTGCACAAGTGAGTAAAACCGTTTTTAGAGAACGGCTTGCCCTGTCGCTGGGAATGAGGGCCGATGCCAATAACTATTCGTCGGGAATGAATAATTTGCTGGAACAGTTTTCTCCCCGGTTTTCGGCGTCTTACAGTTTAACCAGTCAGTGGAGTCTCAATTTTAACACCGGTCGTTATTATCAGTTACCGGCATACACTTCGCTTGGATTTAAGCAGGATGATGTGTTTGTTAACAAGAACAATAATCTTAAATATATCGCAGTCGATCATATTGTTGGCGGGCTCGAATATCGCCCGGTCTCAAATGTAATATTCACTGTCGAAGCCTTTGGGAAGTATTATTCTCAGTATCCTTTATCTGTAAATGATCAGATAAGTTTGGCGAATAAAGGAGCAGATTATGGAGTGGTTGGTGACGAAGAAGTAATTTCCGAATCGGACGGTCGGGCTTACGGAGGCGAGTTCCAGGCACGTTTAAACGCATTCAGGGGTTTTAACCTGAATCTTTCGTATACCTTGGTTCGTAGCGAATTTACCGATGGAAGTGGCAATTACATCCCTTCAAGCTGGGATTCAAAACATCTTCTCTCGCTAACAGGAACCAAAGAGTTAAAAAGGAATTGGCGCGTTGGCGCACGTTGGAGGTATGTAGGCGGGTTACCTTACACTCCATGGGATTTTGATAAGTCCTCGCTGGTGGAAGCATGGAATCTGATTGGCGGTCCTTATCCCGATTATTCAAAACTGAATTCAGAGCGTTTTAAGCCTTTTCATCAGCTTGATTTGCGTATTGACAAGTCGTATTACCTCAATAAGATAACGGCTAAATTTTATATCGATATTCAGAATTTCTACAATTTTCAGGCAGAGCAAAACGATATCATTGTGCGGGCCGAAGACGCTGACGGAAATTTTTTACTTACCGACAATGGAAAACGTTATGTGTTGAATAAAATTGAAAGTACGAGCGGAACCGTGTTACCTACTATCGGAATAATTGTAGAATTTTAGACTATGCAGCATGTGATTTCTTCTAAAATCAATAGATACGAATAGGTATAACGCGAATTTTCTGAATCCTTACTATTAAGAGTTCTAAAGGAGGTTGTTTTTTATTCTGTTCTTGTTTATCAACAAAATTGTCAGAACGGAACAAAACAGCGCTACATATATTTTTTGTTGCTTCCTAAAAAAAGAGTTCTTAATTTTATCAACTTAATATCTGAATCAACATAAACTAAATATCATGATGAATCGAAAACTTCGTATGGGAATGGTTGGTGGAGGAACCGACGCATTTATTGGAGCCATACATCGCCTTGCAGCCTTAATGGATAATCAAATTGAACTGGTTTGCGGTTGTTTTAGCGTGAATCCTCAAATCTCAAAAGAATCAGGAAAACAATATTTTTTACCAGAAAACCGGGTATATGAAACTTACCAGGAAATGTTTGAAAAAGAAGCCCAGCTTCCTGAAGGAGAACGTATGGATTTTGTTTCCATTGTAACACCCAATTTTGTGCATTTTGCTCCAGCAATGATGGCTTTGGATAACGGTTTTAATGTAGTGCTTGATAAGCCGATAACATTTACGCTCGATGAGGCATTAAAACTAAAGGAAAAGATTGACGAAACCGGATTAACTTTCGCGCTGACACATACCTATTCGGGATATCCGGCAGTAAAACAAGCCAAACAAATGGTGGCAGAAGGTCGTTTCGGAAAAATCAGAAAAGTATTTGTGGAATATCCACAAGGTTGGCTGTCGTCAAAACAAGAGGACATGGGCAATGCCCAGGCAAGTTGGCGTACCGACCCGAAACGTTCGGGCAAGGCCGGATGTATGGGCGACATTGGTACTCATGCTCATCATTTGGCTGAATACATTACCGGGCTTAAGGTTACTGAAATTTGTGCCGATCTGAATGTATTTGTTCCAAATCGTATGTTGGATGATGACGGGGCTGCATTTATGCGTTTCAACAATGGTGCGCAGGGTGTTTTAATAGCCACGCAAGTTGCTGCAGGTGAAGAAAATGCTATTCGTATTCGCGTTTACGGAGAAAAAGGTGGTTTAGACTGGGAACAAATGGAGCCCAACACTCTTACATTGAAATGGACTAATCAGCCCATGCAGAAAATGCGCGTTGGTACCAGTATGGATACTGCAATTGCGGCACACAATACCAGAACTCCCGGTGGTCATCCCGAAGGATATCTGGAAGCTTTTGCAAATATCTACCGAAATTTTGCTTTAACGATTCGTACTAAGGCCAATGGAGAAGAACCTACACCTGAAATGCTGGACTTCCCCGGAGTGGAAGATGGTATACGCGGTATGCAATTCATCGACACGGTGGTTAGTGCCGGTTATAACGATGAAGTAAAGTGGGTGAAATTTGGCGACATGGTTGACTAAAAGGCTTTAAGACGGAAGTTAGAAGCACGAAGCAGCTAAACTTTAAACATTAAACTTAAAACTAAATGTTATGGGCAGACCAGTAACGATTTTTACCGGACAATGGGCCGATCTTCCCATTGAAACCATGTGTCAGAAAGCCAAAGAATTTGGTTACGACGGCCTGGAACTTTGTACCTGGGGCGATCACATGGAAATAGCAAAGGCCGATCAGGCTTATTGCGATAACAGAAAAGCGCTTCTGGATAAATATGGTTTAAAACTATTTTCCATCTCAACGCACCTCGACGGGCAATGTGTTTGCGATCCCATCGACAAACGGCATAAAAGTATTGCCAGCACCCATGTTTGGGGCGACGGCGATCCGGAAGGTGTTCGTCAGCGGGCTGCAGAAGAAATGGTAAAAACAGCGGAAGCAGCAAAACGACTGGGAATTGGTGTGGTGAATGGATTTACTGGAAGTCCAATCTGGCACCTGCTTTATTCTTTTCCTGCAGTACCACAGGAAATGATAGAAGAAGGATATGCCGAGTTTGCCCGAAGATGGAAACCAATTTTGGATGAGTACCAAAGTCTGGGAATTAAATTTGCACTGGAAGCACACCCAACAGAGATTGCTTTTGATATTCATACCGCACATCTGGCAATGAAAGCACTGGATAATCATCCGGCTTTTGGATTCAATTTCGATCCAAGTCATTTTGGATACCAGCATGTGGATTATGTACGCTTTATTTACGAATTCTCAGATCGTATTTTCCATGTGCATATGAAAGATGCCTACTGGAGTGATACTCCAATGGGTGTTGGCGTTTTCGGAGGGCATATGGAATTTGGCGATAACCGCAGATATTGGAATTTCAGAAGTCTGGGACGCGGAAAAGTGAATTTCGAAAACATCATCCGCGCGTTAAACGACATCGGTTACAACGGACCACTTTCGGTTGAATGGGAAGACAGCGGAATGGATCGTGAAGCCGGAGCAACAGAAGCCTGCGAGTTTGTGAAAAAGGTTGACTTTGCTCCTTCAAATGTGGCTTTCGATGATGCTATGCAGAAAGATTAATGATTATTAAATAACAGATAAACTGAAAGTCGGAAATGTGATTTTTAATCGAAACACACTTCCGGCTTTTTCATTATTAAACAAAATTGAATACTTTTCGGGATGAGTGATAGCAGAACAAAATACCACAAGGAATTTGAAAAAGATTTGTTTGCCAAAAACAATGGAATTAAGCTGATTGATGCATCTCCGGGTTATGCAAAAGTCACCATGGAGATTAGTAAAGACCATCATAACTCAGTGGGCGTGGTTCATGGTGGAGCTTTGTTTACGCTCGCTGATTTTGCTTTTGCCGTTGCTTCCAACTCTCACGGGAGGGTTGCTTTGGCCATTGATGCCGAGATATCTTTTTTTAAAGCGGTTTCAGAGGGTACTTTAACCGGTGTGGCAAAAGAAATTTCTTTAAACGGAAAGCTGGGAACCTACCTGGTTGAAATAAGCAATGAGGAAGGCCTGCTGATTGCCCATTTTAAAGGAACGGTTTACCGAAAAAGAGAGGAACACCATTTTGAATAAGCTCATTTTATTAGGTTCTTTATTTTTCGAAGTAGATTAATATTCAGTATGTACTCAGTAAAAAATCCGGAAGGGAAAGTGGAATACTGAAAATTATTATTCAAATTTGAAGGACATTATCGAAATGAATTTAATTTTTTACTTCAATACCAACTGAAAATGACTAACAGGAGAGAGTTTATTAAAAAATCGGCAGTGGCTACAGCGGCAGTAGGAATAGCTGCTGGAATGCCGTTGGCTATGGAATCTTGTTCCGGTGCCAACGATAAATTGGTTTGCGCATTAATCGGTGCCAATGGCATGGGTTTTTCAGATTTACAGGCCTTTTTGGCACAAAAAAATACTGAATGTGCAATTATTTGCGATGTTGACGAAAATGTGGTGAACAAACGTATTGCCGATGTTGAAAAAATACAGGGAACTAAACCCAAAGGTTTTAAAGATTTCAGGAAAGTGCTTGAAGAACCGGGAATTGATGTGATTATTATTGGTACTCCGGATCACTGGCACTGTTTGCCGTTTGTTTATGCTGCACAGGAAGGCAAGCACATATATTGTGAAAAACCACTGGCTAATTATATCGAAGAGATAAACATTATGGAACGTGCCTGGAAACGTTACGGAACCATTGCTCAGGTTGGTCAGTGGCAACGAAGCGACACGCACTGGAAAGATGCCGTTGATTTTGTTTATTCAGGAAAGTTAGGAAAGATCAGGACTGTACGTTGCTGGTCGTACCAGGGTTGGATGAAGTCTATTCCTGTAAAACCGGATTCGGCTGTTCCGCAGGGAGTTGATTATGATTTCTGGTTAGGACCAGCCAAAGCACGTCCGTTCAATCCAAATCGTTTTCACTTTAATTTTCGTTGGTTCTGGGATTACGCAGGCGGTTTAATGACCGACTGGGGTGTACACATTATTGATTACGGTTTATATGGAATGAAAGCCAAAGCGCCAAATTCGATTATGGCAATGGGTGGTAAATATGCCTATCCTGATGATGCCTGCGAGACTCCTGATACCATGCAGGCTTTGTACGAGTTTGATGGTTATACGCTGCTTTGGGATCATGGACTTGGAATCGACGGTGGATATTATGGCCGCAGCCATGGTGTTGGTTTTGTGGGTAATAACGGAACTCTGGTAGTTGATCGTGGCGGTTGGGAAGTTATTCCTGAAGGTGGGAAAAATCCAAAAATGGAACGTGTTGAATTAACCAGAGGCGACGGAAAAGGTCTGGTTAATCACATGGAGAATTTTGTGAAGTGTATTAAAAAAGGCGATCAGAATACAAATTGTAATATTGGAATTGCTGCTAATACTGCACGCGTTGCTCATTTAGGTAACATGGCATTAAAAACCGGTCAGCGTTTATACTGGGATGCTGAAAACAGCAAGTTTATTGATAACGATGCTGCCAATGAGTTCTTGGTTCCAAAATACCGTGCTCCATGGGAATTGCCGAAAATTTAGAACAAAAGAATTTAAGCATATAAAGAAAGGCAGGCTCGTTTGGGTCTGCTTTTTTCATGAAATGAATGTTTGTAAATTGGGAAAAAGGTAATTGTTCTTCTTGTGTTTATTTTGTGTGTAAAGGTGTTTTTATAGGAATTTTGTCATTAATCATTTGCTCCGGTATTCATATATTTGGTTAAAGAAGAAAAAATGATCAGCAAAGAGTTAAATAAATTAATTGGTATTATTCCGAAGGCAGAGCTTCATTTGCATATTGAAGGAACGTTCGAACCGGAACTTATGTTTGCCATTGCCAGGCGCAATGATATCAGGTTAAAATACCATTCGGTAGAAGAAATACGAGCGGCATACCAGTTTAATAATTTACAGGAGTTTCTGGATATTTATTATGCTGGCACTTATGTATTGCTTTACGAACAGGATTTTTACGACCTGACAATGGCTTATTTGAGGAAATGCAAAGACGAGAATGTGGTACATACCGAAATCTTTTTCGATCCTCAAACCCATACTCAAAGAGGAGTGCCACTGGAAAATGTGGTGAACGGTATTGCCCAGGCGTGTATGGATGCCCGGAATGAATGGGGAATTTCTTATCGGTTAATTCCCAATTTTTTACGGCACCTTAGCGAGGAAGATGCCATTTCTACTTTTACCCGATTATTAAAGTTCGGGGAGATGTTTGCGGCCTTTGGACTCGATTCGAGCGAGGTGGGGCATCCGCCTGCAAAATTCAGGAGAGTATTTGACATGGTTCGGTCTGAAGGATTTTTAACCGTAGCTCATGCCGGCGAAGAAGGACCTGCCCAAAATGTATGGGACGCCATAAATATGCTTGGCGTTTCGCGTATCGATCATGGTGTGCGTTCTGTCGAAGATCCTGATCTTATAAGAGAGTTGGCACAACTTGAAATGCCGCTAACTGTTTGTCCTTTGTCGAATTTAAAATTGAAGGTGGTAGAGCAAATGTCCGATCATCCGCTAAAGGTATTGCTTAACGAAAAAATTGTTGCAACGGTAAATTCAGACGATCCTGCATATTTCGGAGGTTATGTTAACGATAATTATAAAGCAGTAACTGACTCCCTGGATTTAAATAAGGAGGATATAATTCAGCTCGCAAAAAATTCATTTAATGCCGGTTTTCTTGACGAACAGGAAAAAGAAAAATGGTTAAATGAAATTGATCGATTTTAAAGAAGATGAATAAAAGAATAAAACGCCGGTTAAAGTCTAAAATCAGACATAAATAACCGGCGTTTTTTATATTGTTACTTACTCTGGTAGATTCATCGACCAGGCAGGCATGAACCAGCCCCTTTTATTTTCAATTTTTCTAACATGTTGAGCAAAATTTTGCCACAATTTTCGCATATCCTCTTTATGATTGGCGCTAATTTCTTTTTCCAGCTTTCGTAAGGCAATCTCATCTTCGGCACGAACCATTAGTATCCAGCACGGGGTATCTTGCCCAAGTATAACCTGATATATATCCCATTCGTAGTATATGTCAGAATTGTCGTAAAAATCAATGTATTTTTTTACCGCATCTGATGCTTCCTTTTCATGGCCACTCTTCATATAACAAAAGCTCCACTCGCAGTAAGGCTTTTCCTTCGATTGTCCCATGGTCCCGTCGGGGTGATACGATAACTCTTTTGACCAAAGAATTATGGTTGATTGCATGGTTGATAATTCACGGAATTCTTTATCAGCGTCATAGCCATCTTCTTTCATCATTTGCTGAAGCTTCATCGACTTTTCATAAAATTGGTCAAGCGATGCAAAATTCATGAGCGGCATTACCCAATAAAAAGAGCTGTTTTCGGTACGGTAAGTCCAGAACGTGAAATCGGCATCGTGCTTTTTCATTTGCTCAAGAGCGTTGCTTTGAACTTCAAAGAAAGTGCTCATATTGGCAGGAGATACAGATTCTTCAAATACTAAATACATTGTTGGAATTTCTGCTTCCTGGGCTAAAGCATTCATTGAGAAATATCCGGCAAACAGGATGAATACTAGGAAAAGAAGTTTAATTTTTTTCATAATCTCGGATTTTTTAGTTAAACAAGTTTGGTTACGTGAAAACGGTGGTGGAGGTTGCATCTTCGCGTTTTATCGACGTTGGTATTTTGTTATCTTTAGTGGTTCATTAAAAGTTTGAAGGATATGACTTATTTACCTGCAGAAGAGAGATATGATTCGATGAAATACAACCGATGTGGGAAATGGGGGTTGAAACTACCTGCTGTTTCCCTGGGTATGTGGCATAATTTCGGTGGCATCGATTTGTTCGAAAATGGCCGTGCCATATTACATCGGGCCTTTGATATGGGAATTACACATTTCGATCTGGCTAATAATTACGGTCCGCCTCCCGGGTCGGCAGAAGAAAACTTTGGGAAAATTCTAAAACAGGATTTTAGTGCTTACCGCGACGAACTGATTATTTCAAGCAAAGCAGGTTACCTGATGTGGCCGGGGCCTTACGGCGAGTGGGGTAGCCGTAAATATGTTCTGGCAAGTCTCGATCAAAGCCTGAAAAGGATGGGCCTTGATTATGTGGATATTTTTTATTCCCATCGGCCAGATCCCGAAACGCCGCTAGAGGAAACGATGATGGCACTCGATCAGGCTGTTCGTTCGGGGAAAGCTTTATATGTGGGCATTTCTAATTATCCGGCAGATATGGCAAAAGAAGCGGCGACGATTTTAAAAGATCTCGGAACTCCCTGCCTGATTCACCAACCCCGGTATTCGATGTTTGTTCGTTGGGTTGAAGATGAATTATTGGATGTTTTGGAAGACGAGGGTATTGGATGTATTCCTTTTTCGCCTTTGGCACAGGGTTTACTTACAAATAAATATCTTAAAGGAATTCCCGAGGGATCGCGAGCAACGCGTGAGGTTTTTCTAAAGAAATCTGATGTTGAATCGGCACATGGTAAGATTGTTGCCTTAAATGCGATTGCACAGGAACGCGGACAATCGCTGGCCCAGATGGCATTGGCCTGGATATTGCGCGACAGAAGGATTACATCGGTTTTGATTGGTGCGAGTTCGGTACAACAAATTGAGGATAATGTGGCAACTCTGAAAAATTTATCATTTTCAGAAGAAGAACTAAAAATGATTGAAAAGATTTTGAAATAGAGCATAAAAAAGGCCTGCAATTTGCAGGCCTTCCGTTTTTTATCATTCTAAAAATTACATTCCAAGTAATTTTTCCACTCCCCAAAAGAGAGCAAAAATTATTGCCATTCCGGCAATTGCACCTGCTGCCAGGGTAAAGATAAAGTTCATTGGCAGCATCTTTTTCTCATTCTCAGGATTCATCTTAATAATGATCTGATTCTGATTTGTTTTTGTTTCCATTCAATATATATTTGATGTCCCTTAAATTGCAGTAGATGAGCTAAATGGTTTTCAAATCTCTGCCAGGACCGTTTTCATCGAGTTAGAACATTGTTTAATAAAAGACTAATTTGTCTTCTGCAAAGATATGGCAATTTTTAAAAATATGCTATAAAACATATGACTAAAATCAGTTTTGTTAAATTCGTGTTAACGTGCATGTTACAGAATAGAACGGAATAAATACCAAAAAATTACAAATAGAAAGTATTATTTTATGTTAGTTATATACATGAAAAAAGGAGAGTTTGTAGTCAACTCCCCTCTAATATTTTGTTAAGTTCTTCTTTTTTATATTGCTGATTCAAATTGTTTCAGAAAGCGAACATCGTTTTCGAAGAAATGACGGATATCTTTAATTCCGTATCGAAGCATCGTGATACGTTCTATTCCCATACCGAATGCAAAACCGGTATATTTCCTGCTGTCGATATTACAAAGTTCCAAAACATTAGGATCAACCATGCCACATCCAAGAATTTCGAGCCAACCTGTATATTTACATACGTTGCAACCTTTTCCTCCGCAAATAGAACAGCTAACGTCCATTTCGGCGCTTGGTTCGGTAAAAGGAAAGTACGACGGACGTAAACGAATCTTCGTGTCGGCACCAAATAGCTCTTTGGCAAACTGAAGTAGTGTTTGTTTCAGATCGGCAAATGAAACGTTCTCATCAACATATAATCCTTCAATCTGGTGGAAGATACAGTGCGAACGCGCCGAAATGGCTTCGTTACGAAAAACACGACCAGGGAAAATAGACCTGATCGGTGGTTGTGTGCGTTCCATAACACGTATTTGGACACTTGAAGTATGTGTGCGCAATAATACATCCGGATCTTTCTCAATAAAGAAGGTATCCTGCATATCGCGGGCAGGATGCTCGGGTGGGAAATTCAATGCTGAAAATACATGCCAGTCGTCTTCAATTTCAGGACCTTCGGCAACTGTAAAACCCAAACGGGCAAAAATATTGATGATTTCGTTTTTAACCAGCGATAAAGGGTGGCGTGTTCCCAATTTCATGGGCTCGCCAGGCATGGTTAAATCTATTCCTGATTCGGCGCTGCCACTGTTTTCAAATCCATCTTTTAATGAATTGATTTTATCGAGTGCAAAATTTTTAAGGGTGTTAATAGCTTGGCCAACTTCTTTTTTCTGTTCCGGAGGAACGGTTTTAAAGTCGTTAAACAACTGGCTTATCTCACCTTTTTTACTGATATATTTTATGCGTAACTCTTCAACTTCTTCCTTGCTGGAAGCAACAATTTTTTCAATCTCTTCCTGTAATGCTTTGATTTTGTCTAACATCCTTCTACAATTAAACTGAGGTGCAAAGATAATCATTCAGACGGTTGACAGTAAAAACTCGAAACATTATTTTGTTTTGATTTGCCGGTAATAAGGTTTTTTATCTATTTTTGCAGCCTGAAACAAAGGGTCCCGTAGTTCAACGGATAGAATAGCAGTTTCCTAAACTGTAGATATGGGTTCGATTCCCGTCGGGACTACTTCAAATAGAGAATTAGGCTGAAAACATTACGTTTTCAGCCTTTTTTATTTTAGCACATATCATGGTAGCGGATTATTCCGGCAATTTGACTTTTTGTTTAGTTGTATGATTATAAGTGTATTAAGTTCGATTATATGTTGTTTTTCAAAAAGTTTTGTGATGTATATATGTTTATATGTATATAATACGAGAAAAAACTTAAATATTTTTCTCAAAATTTTTGATAACTCAAAGTAATTTTGTTCATTTGTACCATCGTGCGTTCAGCACGATGTGTGTTTGGGGGTTAACATTAGTAAAAGGGCAGTTGTTGAACTGCCCTTTCTTCGTTTAAATGATCCTTCTTTTTTGCTATCCTAACAAATAAGATTCAATAAAACTGTTTCCAGTTTTTATAGTGTATATTTTGATAACGTTAAAAAATATTTTACAGGTAAAAAATGCACACACAATTTAAAACAATATATTTTTTGTTAAATACTGTCTTTCAGTTTTTTAGGTGTAAAAACTGATAAAAGTTTGTACTTTTTTTAAATAATAGTTTGTAACTTGTTGGTGTTAAACTTAATGTGCTGTATATAGTCAAACATTGGCATTAAGAAAGACACATTCATAATAGGCCGGTTGATGAACCGGCCTTTTTACTCTAAAATGTTTTTTTGCCTGGATTAATTGGAAAAAAATCTTTTTGTTTTTAAACAAAAATGTCAGAACTTGTATAGTAACCAAAGACCGGAAATTAATTACATAAATTTTAGTGTTCCTGTTATTGTTTAATGTTGGGTTTTAAGTTGTTTATAAATCAGTTTGAAAAGTTGTAAATGATGTGAATCTACTATTTGAATTTGTGTTAATGATTAAAACTAAGTTTGAGATTCAAAAATGTTGAATAATAAGGATTTTTGCACTACAAAATACTGTTTCAAAGATGGCAATACTATACATGATTTTGCTCATTTGTAGTTCGATAAGTGCTGTTTTTGGAGTATAGCTTTAAATAACTTCTTTATTTATTATTATGAATTTTCGTTAATCTCATTTTTTACGATTTAGTATGGTTAAATGTATCAGGTCGAATTAAGATCTCTTTTTAAATTTACAGAAGGCAGGTATTAAAAGAGTAATGATATTTCAGGATTAAAAGACAAAAGAGTTTAATGCAAAAAAAAGAACAGATATTATGAAAAAGCTAAAATTGGTAATGTTAATGTTTGCAGTATTGGTAGGTATATCATGCTCTACGACTATGAAATATACATGGAAGAATGATACATACCAAGGAAGAGAATACGACAATATACTGGTAGTTGTAGAAAGTAAATCGCAAACCGGTAGGATTAATGCTGAAAACATAATGGTTGAACAGTTAAAAAAGGAGGGAATTAATGCCGTTAACAGTTTATTTGTATTTAAACCTGGAGAAGAAATAAATAAGCACACAGAAGAAGAAATAGAGAATAAAGTTTTATCAGCTGGGATTGATGGTGTTTTAATAAGTTTATTGGTTGACGCAAGTTCGCGGGAAGTTCGTGAGGGGGGCGGTTCTTACATGCAGCCTGTCAGATATCGTTATGGAAGAAGAATTCGTACCGGTTACATACACATGCAGGAACCTGAATATTATCGTCAGGAGAAGACATATGTTTTAGAAACACAGTTTTATGACACAAAAGACCGGGCAACAAAGGAAAATGTTGTTTGGTCGGGGCAATCTGAACTTACTGATCCATCATCAGTAGATTCAGCCATTAAAGGCTATTCAAAAAAGTTGGCAAAAACACTTATCGATTCAGAGATTGTTAAATTGTAAGCAAACAATTTTAAAAATATTGGATATGAAAACAAGAATAATCTTAAGCCTGATTACATTGACTTTTTTATGGTCATGCTCTACTACCATGAAATATACATGGACAAAGGATAATTTTAAAGGAAAAAGTTTTGAGAATGTATTGGTGTTAACCATAAGTAAAAATTTAAAGTCAAGAACGCTATTTGAGAATACAGTGGTTGATTTTCTTAAGGCAGAAGGAATAAATGCTTCGAATGCAATAAATGTATTTACCCCTGTTGAAAATATGAAGGATCTAACCGAGGAGGAAATAGAAAGACGTATAAAAAAAGGAGGCTACGACGCTGTTCTGGTGACTTCGTTAATTGAAGTGAATACAAGGGATGTCAGGGTTAATGATTATCACTACTATCCATATATGTACGGAGGGCGCTATGGATATGGTTATCGTAGTTTTATATTCTATAATTACGATTTTATGTATAGAGATCAATATCGTGAAGAAAAAACATACGTTTACGAAACGCGTTTATACGACGTAAAAGAAACGAATAACAAAGAAGCCGTAGTTTGGTCAGGTCAGTCTGAATTGGTTGATCCATCCGGATCTGAATCTGCATCAAAGACGTATTCAAAAAGTTTGGTAAAAACTTTAATGGAATCAGATACTGTCAAGAAGTAAATTTTAGGAAATTGAATAAAGAGATTTTCTTTATCGAAGCCTATACTTTTATCAGTTTTAATTTTCTTTAGCTTTTGCCATGCCAATTGGAATATTTACTTTAAAATGAAGTGAGTTGTGAATGGTTCCTGATCGGTATTTATAAACATTAGTTAGTCCCTGATAATAGCGGATGCCCACTGTCCATCCTTCTCCTTTTAATAGTTTGTACCCGGTTCCGACTGCAATTCCTGCATTAAACCAATTTAAAAGGTTGTCGTTGTAATCCTTAATTTTCCAATCTTTATTATTCTTTTCTGATGTGAATTCTACCCATCCATTGTAAATGAGTCCAACCTGTGGCCCAACCTCTATATAGAAATGGTTTTTAAATTTATAATTTGCCAGTATCGGGACCATAAATGCACTAATTTTTTGATTATAAGTACCTTCAACCTCATAAATATCCGCATCAAGAAATTCAAGGTCCTTTATAGAAAGCTCGCGCATTCCAAAACTGGATTTAACCTGAACCCCGGAATATAAAAACAAATTGTTTTGCATTCGTATATCAAAATAAAAACCAAGGTTCAAATTGTTTAGCATAGAAGTATTGTCAAAACCATGAATATTTGTTAGGTTAAGCCCTCCTTCCATTCCGAATTCCATGTTTGGAGAATTAAGCTTGTCACCAAGTAATAAGGAGATAAGTATCTGTGATTTAGCACTTAATGCCGTTGTTGTTAGAAGCAAAATGATTATTAGTTTTTTCATTTGGCGATGATTGTTAGGCTCGATTAAATATATAAAATATTAAGGAATTTCTTTAGCAAAAAGCATTTGCTATTCACAATTAAAAGCCCGAAATTGATTCATAAAAATTAAAAACTGAAAATAATTTATCATGAGAAGAATTTTTGTTTTCGTTCTGTTGATATTTGCCGGAATAGTAGTTTCTGCGCAAAGTATTGAGTTAACACCAATATTTGGGTATACATTTGCCGGAAAGGTTAATAACTATAACCGTTATTTCGATATAATGGATGATGCTTTATACGGAGGGTTATTAAGTGTTGAGTTCGATAATATGATGTTTGCCGAAGTCAGTTACGAACGGAACGATACCCGAGGACACGGTTTTTATGAGAGTGTTGATTTGTCGGTTGAACATTATCAGTTAGGACTTCTTCGTGAGTTTGGCACAGGACAGGTTGTTCCTTTTACCAAGGTTAGTCTGGGAACATCGCGATATGCACAAAAAACGGGAGGAGATGAGCGCGTTTGGCTTTTTTCTGCCGGTGTAGGAGCAGGGGCGAAGCTTTTTTTATCCGACAGGGTTGGACTGCGTTTATTTACAAATTTAATGTTGCCTCTTGAGTTTGATGGAGTTGGTTTTTGGTGCGGTATTGGTTCTGGTGGCAGTGGATGCTCCGGAGGTGCAAACTTTAATGTTCCTATTCTTCACTGGGATTTGGGAGCCGGCTTAATTATCCGACTTCAGGATTAAAGAATTTATTCTTTTCAAAAAACAAAATACCTTCGTTCTGCCAGGTATTTTTGTTAATTGTAATTATAAGAATGTGATAAAGTATAAAAAAGAGCAAACAAATTAAAATTTGTTTGCTCTTTTTCTTTTTTCAAAAAATTTATTTCGATACTACTTTTTTACCGGTAAGTTGTTTGGCAACAATACCTGCCGCAGCTTTTGCCTCTTCTTCAACCGATTTGAGATTGGTGGTTTTGGTTTGCGCCCGCCAGATTAATTTTTCTGTCTTAATATCGTAAAGGTTGTACTCAATAAAATAAGAGATTTTGTCTACATAGTATCCTTGTTTATAAATAGTGCCAATCGAATAGGCGTAATAATCGTAATACGATCCGTGAATTCCGAGAGGCGTTCCATAATAATCTGTTCCTCCCCAACCAAAATTATTATTTTTAACCCATCTTTCCTCCTGGGTTTGATTAAACAAGGTTACAATCAGAAGTGCATCAATGTTGTTTTCGTTTACTTTCTTAGCGATTCCATTGCGAACTGCTTCCGAGTTTTTCATTATATCTTCAGACATTGCAACTCTTTCTGCCATTGGAAAAACATCAACGGTTGACATGCCATTTAATCCTTTGGCTTTAAGTTCGTCAACAATTGCATGTTCGGTTATATATCGGTTCGAAGAGTTAGGGAAAAGAACAGTAACCCCGATATTTTCATAACTTTTTGGTGTATTGTCCTTGTCCGACCATGAATTAATTAGCTTGGTTGAAGTGCTGCAGGATGTGAATAAAACGCCAGCCAGCAATAACAAAAGGGAAAGTTGCTTCATAAATTGTGTTTTAAGTGAAACGAAAATGCAAGATATGAAATATATCAATAAAACAAGGGCAATTTGTTTTGGACAAAGAGTAAGCATGTGTAGTTATTAATGAACGTGCTGAATCTATTTGTTTATATCTTTAAAAATTACCGGATAACATGTTCATTTGCTAAAAATCTTGTAATTTTAGATCAGGCGATTCGCTTGTCTATAATTTTTTCAATATCAGAATGATGGGAATAATATCTAATAAAGTAATTCTCAAAAACAGTGTATTTTTTTCAATTCAAATTAACTATTTAAGAAAAGCAATACCTGTATTCATTCTTTTTGAATACAACATACCAGATATGTAACAGAAATAAAAATGAGATGAAAAAGCTTTTACTTTTATTACTGACGTTTACAATTTCATTTTGGGTTGCCGGTCAAAATATCGAGAGTATCAGGTTGGCAGATTCTTCACTGCTTGAACCGGTATCGACTAACATCGATAATTTAACGATTTTCGAAGATAGCGACCCCCTCTGTATTACCTTAAAATACGACATTACATCGTTTATAAGGCATAAAATGAAAAGTGAATACATTAATGCTGAATTTCGATTACATTTAACTGAAACAGATTCGATAATAAAGAATATCAGGCTAAAGGCCAGGGGCAATTTCAGAAAAGGACATTGTTTTTTTCCTCCTATTTATTTGAATTTTAAAACAGATCCTATTGAAAATACTGAGCTGGGAGGATATAGAAAAATGAAACTGGTAACACATTGCTCTCAATCAAAATCGTATGAGAATTACATCTTCCGAGAGTATCTGGTTTATAAGTTGTATAACCTTTTTACCGATAAAAGTTTCAGGGTAAAATTGCTAAACATAAAATACATTGATACAGGCAAAAGAAATCATAATTATGAGCAGATTGGTTTCTTAATCGAACCTCTGGAATTACTTATTGATCGTACTAATTCAGTCGAAATTAATTCTGATTTTGTTAAATCGGGAAATATTATTGAAGATGAAATGGATGTTGTTGCCCTTTTTCATTATATGATTGCTAACACCGACTGGCGGGCAAAGGGAGGTCATAACATGAAGTACATAAAATCTTTGACAGAAATGACGACCAGGATAACACCAGTCCCCTATGATTTTGATTATTCGGGTTTTGTTAATACAAATTATGCAATGCCCCAGGAGTGGACCAGCATTAATTCTATTACCGAGCGAGAATACCTTGGTTATTGCAGAAATAATAAGGAGGCTTACCTGCGCGCTATCGAATGCTTTGCCCAAAAGAAAGATAGTGTTTACGAAACCATTGAATCGTTTACCCATCTCAATGAAAAGGATAAAAAGAGACTGGTTCGTTTCATCGATGAGTTTTATTGGCTGGTGGAAAGGCCAAATGTGTTAATGAGTATTATAGAGAGAGAATGCAGAGATATTACATTTTAAATATTCAGTATGGATACCTTGAATTACATAAACGATAGTGAAATATATATTAGCGGGGAACCCTGGTTCGATTTTTTATTAAGACTCGTGGTTAATATTGTTTCTATATTTATTCTTATTCGTTTTGTCTATTACCCAGGAAATAGCCGTGTTACATTTCTTTTCACCTTTTTTTTAATGGGCATGATGATCTTTTTTATTGCATCAACTCTCGATCAGGTAAGTTTAAACATGGGATTGGCGCTAGGACTTTTTGCCATATTTGGTATTATCCGATACCGGTCTCCTTCAATCGATTTGAAAGAAATGACTTATTTGTTTCTGGTAATTGGTGTTTCAATGATTAACGCGCTGGTAGAGTTTAACGTGGCTAACTGGCTGGGTCTGGTAACAGTAAATCTGTTAATTATTTTGTCGGCGCTGTTTATGGAATATTACATTCCCAAACGCTATGTTTTAAAACGGCCACTGGTATTTTCACCATCCAGTTTTGCAATATTAAACGATAACAAACTGCTGCTCGAAGAAGTACGAAAAGATACAGGAATTGATGTGCTTAAAGTTGAGATATCAAAGCTCAACAAGACAAAAAATGAAGTAACCCTGTGGATTTACTTCCGGGAAAACAATGAGGGATTTGAATTAACTGAAGAAAAAAGTCAGTCCGAATTGCCAAATGAAAAAGATTCGGAATGGGAAAGTACATCAAGCAAGGAATATTGAAATTCTCTTATAAAAAAAGGTTCAGTTAGCTTAACTAACCAAACCTTTTAATAGAATAATTTTATGGTTATTTCAGACCAACCCCAACACATTGGCTTAGGACAGACATACTCCGAAAGCTGGAAGGGCAGAGCTTCTTTAGGTTTCTTAAGGTACATAGTGATAGAATGTTAAATTAAATATTGTTTTATTTGTGATTTATAAAAATTTTTAGTGTCTGAGTTGTATTTTTTGATTCAATTCCAACTTTTAATTAAATTTACACCACTAAACAAAGCAACTTAAGTGTTAGAAAAACTGCACATATCAAATTTGTTGATCACTTACCGATGCCTCTTCGAGTGTTGGATTTTGTATGCCTAAACACATAGCGCTCTCTTTTAACCCCGTATTTATAATCGTTTTTTAATTTAATTTTTGGTACAATGTCTTTTGCTGAAGAAACAACCATAAAAGCCCCCGAACGTCCGGCCGGCGCCGAAGGAAATTTTTATAAAAAGGTTGAAAATAAAATTGGTCCGGGAATGAACGAACGCATCCAGCGTTTGCGCAAATTAAGTGTCGAAACACAGGAATCACTTTCCATCGAGCGAGCTTTAATTACTACAAAGTTTTACAAAGAAAACTATGGCAAGTACTCGGAGCCCATGATGCGGGCACTGAATTTTCTGGAAATCTGTAAACAAAAAACACTTTATATTGGCGACGATGAGTTGATTGTTGCCGAACGTGGTCCGGTGCCAAAATCGGTGCCCACTTTCCCGGAATTAACCTGCCACAGCGTGGAAGATTTTCATGTGTTAAACACCCGCGACCAGCAGCGTTACACCATTGCACAGGAAGATATCGACACCTACGAAAGCGATGTCATTCCATACTGGGAAGGTCGCACCATGCGCGAACGTATTTTTAACCATGTGCCGCATGAATGGCAACGTGCTTACGAAGCCGGTGTGTTCACCGAGTTTATGGAACAGCGCGCGCCCGGTCACACTGCCCTCGACGGTAAAATCTACCGAAAAGGGATGCTCGATTTCAAAAAAGATATTAAAGATCACATCGATCGTCTCGACTTTTTAAATGACCCGGAAGCCACCGAAAAGCTCGAGGAATTGAAAGCCATGGACGTATCGTGCGATGCAGCTATTGTTTTTGCCGAGCGCCATGCTGATTTGGCTGAAGAGATGGCAAAAACCGAAAGCAACCCCAAACGTGTTGCCGAGCTGAAACAAATTGCAGAAGTATGCCGCTGGGTTCCTGCCCATGCACCAAGAAATGTGTGGGAAGCCATCCAGATGTACTGGTTTGTACACCTGGGTACCGTGACCGAACTAAACGGCTGGGATGCTATGAACCCGGGCCATTTCGATCAGCACCTGACTCCGTTCTACGAAAAAGAACTGGAAGAAGGAACTCTGACCCGAGATGAGGCAAAAGAACTGATTAGCTGTTTCTGGATTAAAGTGAACAACCATCCGGCGCCACCAAAAGTGGGAATTACCGCACGCGAAAGTGGAACATTCAACGATTTTACCAATATTAATATTGGTGGTGTTAAACCCGACGGGAGTAACGGTGTGAGCGATGTTTCCTACATCATGTTGGAAGTTATTGAAGAGCTGCATATTTTACAACCAGGTAATTCTGTTCATATTGCAAAGGTTACACCCGACGATTTTTTACAGGCTGCTGGAAAATTGATTCGCCAGGGGCACGGTTATCCCTCGGTTTTTAATCCCGATGTGTATATCCAGGAATTGGTCAACCAGGGAAAAACCCTGCAGGATGCCCGCGAAGGTGGTTGCAGCGGTTGTATCGAAGTAGGTGCCTTTGGGAAAGAAGCTTACCTGCTGACGGGTTATCTAAATGTTCCAAAGGTTCTTGAAATTACACTGAATAATGGTATCGATCCGGTTACTGGAAAAGTGGCTGGTATTGAAACCGGCGATCCACTGACTTTCAAAACATATGAAGAGCTTTACGACGCTTTCCTAAAGCAGCTGAATTTTGTGGTTGATCAGAAAATTCGTGTGAGTAATTACATCGACCAGATGTTTGCCAAATATGCACCGGCACCCTTCCTTTCGGTGGTGATGGATGATTGTATATTAAAAGGAAAAGATTATTATAACGGTGGCCCGCGCTACAATACCGACTACATTCAGTGTACGGGTTTGGGTACAGTTACCGACAGCCTTTCGGTGCTGAAAAAGCACGTATTCGAAGATAAAACCTTTAGTATGGATACCCTGCTTTCGGCAGTGGCAAAGAATTTCGAAGGTGAAGAAGTGTTGCGTCAGCGAATATTAAATCGTACTCCGTTTTTTGGAAACGACGACGAATATGCCGATACCATTGCAGTTCAGGTGTACAACGATCTGCTGGCTGCTATCGAAGGAAAACCAAATACAAAAGGTGAAGTATTTCATTTGAATATGCTTTCAACAACGTGCCACGTTTATTTTGGTTTGGTTTTAGGTGCCACTCCAAACGGGCGTTTTTCAGGAAAATCAATTTCTGACGGAACCTCGCCGTCGCATGGTTGCGACACACACGGGCCAACCAATGTGATTCGTTCGCTGGGTAAACTCGACCAGACCAAATCTGGAGGAACGCTACTCAACCTGCGTTTTGTGCCGAGCTTGCTAAAACGCGACAAGGACGTGGAAAAACTGGGGCACCTTATCCGCAGTTATTTCTCGCTGGGTGGTCACCACATTCAGTTTAATATTGTTGATACGGCTACGCTTTTAGCGGCACAGGCCTGTCCCGAAGATTACAAGGACCTGCTGGTACGTATGGCCGGTTACAGCGATTATTTTAACGACATGAATGCCGACCTGCAGCAGGAAGTAATTGACCGGACTCAAAACGAGGTATTATAATCCTGTCATTTCGACGAGTCTGTGAGGAGAAATCTGTTTTTTATTAGCAGATTTCTCAGTCATTCTTTCTTCGAAATGATATTTAAGTTATGAAATGAATCAATCATTAATATTTGATATAAAACGATACGCCATTAACGACGGTCCGGGTATCCGGATTACGATTTTTCTGAAAGGATGTCCGCTTTCGTGTAAATGGTGTCACAATCCCGAAAGTCAGTCGCGGGCGGTTCAGAAACTGTATACCGAATCGAAATGTATTGGCGCGCAGGAGTGTGTGAAGATGTGCCCCGAAGATGCATTAACACTCACCCCAAAAGGTATTGTTACCGATTACGAAGCCTGCACGCTTTGCGGAATTTGTGCCGATGTTTGCCCTACCAAAGCCATCGAAATGTCGGGACGAACATACGACATAGACGAATTGATGCAGATCATCGAAAGAGAACGAGTACACATTGATCAATCCAATGGAGGTGTTACTTTTTCAGGAGGCGAACCATTAATGCACCCCGAATTTCTGTTGAAAATGCTAAAGGAGTGTGGCGAACACCAGCTTCACCGCACGGTTGACACCTGCGGTTTTGCCGACACGGAAACCTTGTTGGAAGTAGCCAAAAGAGCAGAATTGTTTTTGTACGATTTGAAGGTGATGGACGACGCCAAACATAAAAAGTGGACGGGTGTGAGCAATAAACTCATCCTGAAAAATCTGAAGGTTTTAGCTCAAAGCGGGGCAAATATCAACATTCGTATTCCTTTTATTAAAAATGTGAATGCCGATTTCAACAGCATTACCGAAATGGCCGAATTTGTTTCCGGACTTCCCGGTAAAAAACCGGCAGTTAGTATTTTGCCCTATCACAACATTGCAGCCAATAAATACAACAAACTGGGTACAAGATACAACGAGTTTAATATGGAAGAGCCCACCGAAGAAGAACAAAATAGAGCCGTTTCCATATTCGAAAAGTTTGGATTAGAGGCGGAAATAGGGGGATAAGATATCGGGCTATTGTTTTTTTGCGAGCAAAGGTTTATTTTCACTACAGTATATAACCTTCTCGTATGAAACCTTGTTCAAAATGTTTATTCCTTCTTTTTATGTTTTTACTGCCGGGATATTTGTTTGCCCAGCAAGATTCCATAAGAACGAATGAAAGATTATCTCCCGGCGAATTATTATCGAGTTATTACCTTGACGATTTTCACCCATTTAAGAAAGGTAATTTTTATGTTGGATCGGCTTTCTCGGTAACCGAAAAAAGACTTACCAATACCAATTACCTGATTCAGGAGGTGGTTGATGGAGAGCGTCTGGATTTCGATGTTCTTGTAAAAGCGGGGTATTTTATCGGCGATTATGTAATGGCCATAATCAACCTTAATTACTATCAGAATCGTTTTGAAGGCACCGTTTTTCAGGATCCCGACACCTTGCAGTCGAATACCTTAAAGCGGGGTTATGCAGTTAGTCCCGGATTTCGTTCATATGTTCCGCTTACTCCAAACGAGCGGCTTAGTTTTTTTAGCGAAGTGGGCCTAACTTTTGGAGGTAGCAGCTCTTTAACGCAAACCGTTAAGAATATCGATGAGTTTGACCGAACCTATAAAACCGAATTCAATTTTAGTGTTGGCTTAAGTCCCGGTATTACCTTTTTTGCCATGGAAAATTTTGCTTTCGAGGTTCAGCTTAATAATGTGCTGGGGTATAAACTTGATGTTGCCAAAAGCAGTAAAAATGATAGCCCTGAATCTAAGCGAGTGACACAAAATGTCGATTTTAACATTAATCTGCTTTCGCTTGAACTCGGACTGGCTTACTATTTTGGTGCAGGTAATAAATAAAGGAGATCTTAGAGATGAAAAAATTTGCTTATATAATTTTAATCGTTTTGATTTTGTTCTCCTGTGTAAAAGAAGATCATTTCGGACAATCACCATACGGAAATATCAAAAGTTTTTTAGTGCGCAACCAGGCCGGAAATGCAACAATAAATAACGATGCAAAATTGATTACCGTTGAGATTCCCGGAGGGGTTGATTTAAGCGGAATTACCATTGAAAAGCTGGAACTATCGAGTTACGCAATAGCAGATAAAGGAATTGGAGATGCTATTGATTTATCAGACGATGCAATTATAAATGTGACTGCTGAAGATGGTAGTATCCATGTTTGGACGATTCAATCATTTGTCGCCTCTGCTTTTCCTCAACTTGTTAACGGAGACCTGAATTTATGGTATAAAACATCGTCGAATTACTACGAGCCCGGAGCTGATGCTGCTTCTACCATTTGGGCAACCGGAAACCCGGGGTCAATGATTATTGGGAAATTGGCAACAACTCCATATGATTTGGGCGACAATAATCTCGCTGCCCATTTAGAAACACTCGACAACGGGTTAGCCGGTATTCCTCTAAAAACACCCATATCAGCAGGTTCAATTTTTACGGGCTTTTTTGATTCAGGAAACATCGATCCCACGAATCCGGAGGCAGCCGTCGAATTTGGAACTCCTTTTACGGGAAGGCCCGATAAAATCAGGTTTAAGTATTCCTATGTCCCCGGAGAAGTTAATAAAGACAGACAGGGCAACGTGTTGGATTACCTCGATAATTGCGATATTTATGCCCTTTTTGAAGTTCGGGCTGGCGGAAAAACTGAACGTCTTGCTACGGCTTGGTTCCGCAGCGACGAAACACAATCGGAATTAACAACCAAAGAAATAGAGGTGATTTACGGGCCGCTCGACAATTCGTATCCCGATTATATGAAACCTTCTGATCACAACTTTGTCAGCGCCGATTCGGCAGTCTTTATCTTACCAACACATATTTCGTTTGTAGCCACTTCGAGTTTTGGTGGTGCAAAATTCGAAGGGGCTGTTGGAAGTGTTTTACTTCTCGATGATATAGAAATGATTTACGACGACGAAGAATAGAATATGCATTTGTTAGGCTAAATCCGATCTAAAAGTTATCCGCGTTTCTCTTATACTCCTCAAATTAATTGTACTTTTAGCCTTCCTTTTTTTGAAATTCTTAGAAGGAATTACCGGAAAGTTAATTGTGAAGTATAAAAAGTATATAATCGTATGAAAAAGTTTGGTTTCGTTTTAATGCTATCTGCAATGGCATTTTCTGTTTTTGCACAAAACAAAGTTGATTTAAAAACCTTTCATTCCATTTCGAGCAACGAAATAATGGAGTATGCCACAGAATTGAGTTCGGCAAAATACAAGGGTCGTTTATCTGGCTCTCCTGAGTATTTGGATGTGGCAAAATGGTGTGCCTCAAAATTTGAAGAGTGGGGAGTAAAACCGGCAAATAAAGGCAGTTATTTTCAATATTTTAAAAATGAATTTTCTGAAGTAAATTCTTTAGGATCGGTAACCTACATGAACGGAAAAGAGAAAATGTACCTCGATTTTCCAGACGAATATTTGCCCGGATCAAATTCCGACAGCGGCACTGTTGAAGCTGAACTGGTTTACGTTGGTTATGGAATTACTGCGTCCGAACTTGGATACGACAGCTACAAAGACATCGATGTAAAAGGAAAAATTGTAATTATCGAGCGCGGAACACCCTATACGAAAAATGATCCAACTTTGGCGGACTGGACACCTTATGCCTACCATCGTTATAAATTCAGGAATGCAGTGAAACATGGCGCCGTTGGAATGATTTACAACAGTTTGGTTGCCAATCCAAACACGGTTCATCTCGACGGTTTTATTTATGCGCATGTGAACGAAAAAGTAGTTAATCAGATTCTTGCTGACGCCGGAAAAGATTACAAAGAAGTGAAGCTGCAGTTGAAAAATATGGGAACTCCAGCCTTTGCCTTACGCGCAGAACAAAAGGTTTTTATCCGCGCCGAAACAAAATATTTCCCCGAAGCACAGGCGTGTAATGTAACCGGTTTCATCGAAGGTTCCGACCCAAAATTAAAAGATGAGGTTGTAATTATTGGTGGTCATCTCGACGGACAGGGACAAATGGGCGATGTACTTTTCCCCGGTGCACTCGATAATGCATCTGGAGTTTGTGATATTTTAGCGGCAGCAAAAGCCATGGCAAGTTCCGAAGTAAAACCAAAGCGTTCAGTCCTTTTCATCCTTTTGGGAGGAGAAGAATGCGGTTTGTACGGTTCGAAATATTACGCTGAAAATCCGCTGTTCCCCATCGATAAAACAAAACTGATGATTAACCTTGATATGGTAGGAAACGGAACCGGCTTTTTTATGGGCGGAGGACAGACACATACCGATTTGTTTGCACATTTCGAAAAGGCAAACAACGAATATATTCATCGGGAAATGGGTGCTTCAAAAGTGCAAAAGAATTATGGCCGTCCCCGTTCTGATGAATCCAATTTCGAAAATGTTGGAATAAAAACTTTTGGATTGTGGACCCGAAATTCGGTTTATCCCGTTTATTATCACCATCCAATGGATAAAACCAATGTGCTTACTCCCGAAATTATGGAAGATGCCGCTAAATTGCTTTATCTTGGGGTATTGGGTGTGGCAAACGACAGCAAATTATAGTTAATAAAGACGGAAAGCAACTCAACCTTTTTGGGACTTGTCAGTTATCATTTAAAAGCTGATACTTACCCGCTTATATGGAATCAAAAAAAGAAAACTACAAACGTGCATTACTCGATCTCGCCAACAGGGAAGATCTTGTTGCAGGCATTTACAATTATTGCGATCGCTGGTGCGAACGTTGTACCATGACACAGCGTTGTTTAACGTATCTTCACGAACAGGAAGTGAGACCAAAATCAGCTTCAATGAATCCTGATGAAGAAAATAAAAACTTCTGGGAACAAATTCGTTTGGCATGGGAAGTTACGTTGGAAATGATTGAAGAAGATGCTGACCGGTTGGGAGTTGATTTATCGAAGGTTGAAGATATTGAACTTCCTGAACACATTGAAACACCATTGGAAATTCAGGCAAAAAACTACGGAACAAACATGTACAACTGGCTGAAAGAAAATGAATCATTTTTTACGGCCAAAGCCGAAAAGCTGGTAATGATTAACGACGAGGCAAGCTTCATAAAGTACAGCGATGCCATGGAAGTAATTCAGTGGTATGGTCATTTTATTGGTGCAAAAGTTCATCGGGCACATTTAGATTTGGAAGAGCGCCAAAACAATCCGGATGATGAATACAATGTATATTCCGACAATCTTGGATCGGCAAAAATAGCCATTATTGCCATTGATCGTTCCATAAACTCGTTATCGATTTTTTACTCTCAGTTTAAAGAACAGGAGGATAACATCCTGAACTTTTTAAAGGAGTTGTCGCAATTGAAAAAACAACTGATAAAAATATTTCCCGGTGTGATGGATTTTAAAAGGCCGGGTTTTGATGATTAAATTTTAAGTAAGACCAAACTATGCAATACGAAGGTAATATCAGAAAAATGCAAACCGAGCTGGCTTCGCCGGTTCAATATAAACTTCCGGTTGGTGAAGAGTTAGTCGATATGAATGCTTTAATCGGTAAAGAAATATCGCTGAATTTTGACGGACAGATTAATTGTATTTCTTGCGGGAAAAGAACCAAAACTTCGTTTAACCAGGGATTCTGTTACAACTGTTTGCAAACGGCTCCCGAAGCCAGCGAGTCGGTAATCAGGCCCGAACTTTCGAAAGCGCATCTCGGTATTGCACGCGACATGGAATGGGCCGAAAAGCACGACCTGATTGATCATTTTGTATACCTGGCTGTTTCAAGTGAGGTAAAAGTGGGTGTTACACGTAATCATCAGATTCCAACCCGTTGGATCGATCAGGGTGCCAGTTCTGCCATCAAACTGGCCAAGACACCGAATCGACATATTGCCGGAGTAATTGAAGTTTTTCTAAAAAATCATTTTACCGATAAAACCAACTGGCGCGCCATGCTGAAGAATGAAATTCTGAATGATTTTGATCTGGCCGCAGAAAAAGAACGGGTAATTAATCTTTTGCCAATCGAATTGCAAAAATATATCGAGACTGAAAATGATGTGGTAAATATTGAATATCCTGTTGAGCAATACCCATCAAAGATTACCAGTGTAGGTTTTGATAAAACTCCAGAAATAGTTGGGACACTGGGGGGAATTAAAGGTCAGTATTTATTGTTTGATGATAATCGTGTGTTGAATATCAGAAAGCACAACGGTTATTTTTTGCGGGTAGAAATATAGTTCATTAGTTCGATCAGCGATTCGCGGGCTTCTGATTCCGGAAATTCTTTTAACCCGGTAATTGCTTTGTCTTTAAACTCGTTCATTTTTTGCTCGGCATATTCCAACCCGCCTTTGTCATTTACCATCTTAATGAGCTCTTTTATAACCGACGAGCTGTTGTTTTTGCGTTTTATTAGTCGGATAATGCGTCGGCGTTCCGACTTTTCGGCATGATTCAATACATGTAAAAGCGGCAGGGTAATCTTTTTTTCCTTAATATCGTTTCCGGTTGGTTTGCCCAGTAATCCTTTCGATTGGTAATCAAAAATGTCGTCTTTAATCTGAAAAGCTATACCTGCATCCTGACCAATTCGGTACATCTTTTCTATGATTTCTTCGTCGTCGATAGCAGAAGCTGCTCCAATCGCCATACTGGTAGCAATTAACGAAGCTGTTTTTTTTCGGATAATCTCGAAATAGGTTTCGTCGTCGATATCGAGCTTACGGCTTTTTTTCATTTGCAGAATTTCGCCTTCTGCCATGTCCTGAACAGCACGTGAAATAAGATGCAGGAAGTTGTATTTTTTACTTTCGAGCTGGAGTAAAAGTCCGCGAGCTAAAATATAATCACCAATTAAAACAGCAAGTTTGTTTTTCCAAAGAGCCTTTACCGAAAAAGATCCGCGTCGTTCGTACGATTCATCAACAACATCGTCGTGAACCAATGTAGCAGTATGAAGCAATTCAACCGAGCAAGCCGCCAGTTGCGAATACTCGTTTGTGCCACCATGCAATTTCGCCGAGAGAAAAACAAACATGGGACGCAATTGCTTTCCTTTTGTACGGTACAAATAATTAAGGATTGTTCCCAGCAGGGGGATGTCGCTTTTCAATGATTTTTTAAAATAAGGCTCAAATTCTTGCAGTTCCTTTTCAATAGGGGCCTTTATTTTATTAATCGTTGTCATTTTCCAAAAATATCCTCAAGCAAATTAAAAAACGAACATAGAATAAATTCGGATAAAAACAGCTTTTTTTAAGAAAAAAGAAATTAAAAAAAGTTATTTTTTTCAAATGTATCTTTTCATCCCAAAGATTCTGTTCTATCAAAATTAAATATTTATATATTTGCATCTTTAAAGATATTTATATGGTTGGGGTTAAAGAGTTAAATGTTGAGCGATTAGAGGTGGCAGCCAGTATGTTAAAAGCCATAGCTCATCCAATGCGTATTGCTATTTTAAAGCATTTGGAGGGAGGAAAGAAATTAACAGTTACCGAAATACACGAATTGCTGAATATAGAGCAGTCAACCACTTCTCACCACCTTGGAATACTTCGCGACAAAGGTGTTTTGTGCGCGAAACGGGAAGGAAAAAATACCTATTATTACCTGAAATATACAATTCTCAGCCAGATTGTTGAATGTCTGGAGACCTGTACTTGCGAGTAATTTTTAATACGATAATTTAGGCCGCTGATTTTTATTAGTGGCTTTTTTATTAAATATCCCATTCATGAGAAGAATCCTTTTTTCATTATTCTTTTTTTATGTGGTTGTTGCGCCAGCCCAGAATGTAGGACCGGCAAATGGAACATTAATGATAGTTGGAGGTGGTGAAGCAAATGCTTTGGTCGAACAATTTGTTGAAATTGCTGGCGGCGATGAAGCCAGAATAGTTGTAATTCCAACAGCTGGGACAGAAGAGGAGTTTGGAGACAATTGGTATTTTAAAGTAGAAATAGAAGAAATAGGAGTTGCCTCACTCGATATTCTTCACACAAGAAATCCAGAAACAGCCAACACCGAAGAGTTTATTAAACCGCTCAAAGAAGCTACGGGAATATGGTTTACAGGCGGGCGCCAATGGAGACTTGTTGATGCTTATATGGGAACTAAGGTTGTTGATGAATGTATAAATTTATTAGACAGAGGTGGAATAATTGGAGGATCTTCGGCTGGTGCAACTATTCAGGGATCGTACCTGGCAAGAGGTGATTCAGAAGGTAATGCAAAAATGATGGGCGACCATGAACAAGGATTTTCTTTCGTAAAGAATATTGCTATTGACCAGCATTTACTGGCGCGAAACAGGCATTTTGATATGTTCAGAATATTAAAAGAACATTCTGAATTATTAGGAATTGGTTTGGATGAAAGCACGGGAATTTTGGTCGAAAAAGACACCTTTGAGGTTATCGGAAAATCGTATGTGGCCGTTTACGACGGTAATTTCTGGCGCCGCGATGACAATCCAGTGGTTCCTGAAGGTGAAGCCTTTTATTTTTTAAGGGCTGGTGATAAATATGATATGAGCAGCAGAACTGTCATCAAATAAATTATCCGTTTTTTCTTCCGGTTGTTAATTTAGTATAAACTTCTTTCCGTACCCGAGCAGCCAGTCTTGAATCATATTTTTCCATGAATTGTTCTACGGCACACTTGTCGCTTTTCGATAGTTCGCGTAAAGCCCATGACAATGCTTTTACTATCATATCGTCACTATCGTCTATCACTTTTTCGCAGATCATTAAAGTTCGTTTGGCATCGCCTGTTCCTCCCCTTGATTTCAGGTTTAAAGGAACGGTTGAAACAATAGCCGTTCTTCGCCACCATCGGTTATCTGATTTCAGCCAGTTTAAAACATCTGCATCGGCAATCTGATTTTCGCGCCAGGCCCATCCTGAAATCATTACTGAAAGAGTATCAACGGTAACCCAGTTGTCGATATTTTGTCCTAGCTCTTCAATGTCATTCAAGCCAATTAGCCGGAGCGCTTTTTTATTTTTCCACAGCAGCAAAAAGGCCACCTGGGTTGCCTCCAGAATTTGAGTATAAACCAGTCTCTTCGCCAGTTTCAGGGTTTTTTCAGGTGACTGATTTTTTAATTCTGACCAACACTCGTCGGTTACCTTGTAAATGCCTGCTGCGCGTACTCCCAGCACTTTCATTTCTGTAGGAAACATCACTTTTGAGCGCTCTGCACGTTCCTTTTCTGCAAATAGGTTTAAGGAAGCAATAATACTGTCGACCATAATCATTTTTTATTGGTATAAAATTGAAAACTTTAAAGCTAAAACCCAAGCATTTTCGCAATTGGTGTTATTTTTGGGAAAAATAGCTCAATCAAATTGCAATTCAACCGCTTCATAAAAAAACAGGGAAGTCTTATTCTGTTGCTCACAGGCATTATTGCTTTCTGGCAAATTGTTTTTCTAAAGAATGGCATGAAATGGGATTTTGTAGACGCATATTTGCCTTCGCGCTATTTTTTTTCAGAGGCTGTTTTGAATAACATTTTTCCTTTTTGGAATCCTTACATGCTTTACGGGATTCCTTTTTACGCCGACTTGGTTTCTGTATTTAATCCTGAATTCTGGATTGTTGCCAACATGTTTGGATATTCAAATATTACGCTTCAATTTGTATTCATTGCTTACATTTTTATCGCCGGAATCGGGTTTCGTTATTTTTTACGTCAGTTTGCAGTCGACGAGTCACTGGCCCTGTCGTTTTCAATTGCCTATATGCTTTCGGGATTTACCATAGGCAATGCACAGCACCTGGGATTTATTTGTGGTTTTGCATTGTTGCCCATTCTGGTTGCGGCTTATTTAAAATTTGTATGGCATCCCGACAAACTAAGCCTGGCGCGGGTTGCACTCATATTGTTACTAATGATTTTTGCCGGTTATCCGGGCCTGACAATTATTGTTGCTTATTTTTTGGCTGGCATTTTTATCTATTATTTGATTTTATATTTTAATCAGAAACAGAGCATCCAGCGTTTTTTAGTTTACCATGCCCTTTTAGTGGGATTGGTAATTGCCGGCAGCCTCGTTTTTTTGCTGGCCTTTTTTCAGGCACGACCATTTTTAAGTCGTTACGGCGGCCTTACACTCGAATCGGCTTTAATGAATCCGTTTACCATTCGTTCTTTCTGGTCGTTTCTGTTTCCAATGACTACGGGTGCAGATTCAGCATATTTTAATACCGATGCATCCATGTCGAATGCATATTTTGGACTATTCGGGTTGCTGTTTTTTTTCTATGCGCTAACTGGCAGGATAAAAGAAAAAGTGTCGCTGCTTTTTTTGTTTTCGGGTGTTTTTTGCCTCCTGGTGGCTTTGGGTAACCAGTTTTTTTTAAGGGAATTCCTATTCGATTATTTCCCTCTCATGAACCTGTTTAAATATCCCGCTATTTTCAGATCGTTGACTATATTTTGTTTTCTGGCCTTTGCCGGACTGAACTTTAATTCTGAACAGCTTCTCTCGATTAATAAGAAACGGTTAGTGATTATTGTCGGACTTTTTATGGTTTTTATTCTGACTGTCATGATATGGTCAATTGGTAAAATTGATGCTTTGGTCGTTTTTGATAAAAACCTGTCTCTTGTCGACCGGCTGAAAAATATTCCAATTCATGAAGCTTTTGTTTTGCAGGGATTTATTCATCTAATTTTGTTGAGCGTTTTTCTCTTGCTGGTTATTGTTATCCAGAAACAGCAACACCTGGCCTGGATTTTTGTGTCATGCTTCGCCATTGATGGAATTGTTTCCGCCCAACTTAATCTTCACCACACGGTTATCAGCGATCGTGATCCGGTTTCCTTTGCAGCATATTTGGATTCGGAACCCAAAGGATTTCCTATCCCTGACCTGCATCCGATAGTGGAAAATTCAGATAAAAATGCGTCGAACAATTTTACATGGAGGAATAATAATGTTTTTCCAAAACGGGTAACTTTCGATGGATTGGTTTCTTTTAAATCAGATGGTTACTATTTATTAAGCGAAAAATATCCTGAAGTTTTAAATGCAATGAAACAGCAGGCTCTTTTCTTTTTTTCCGATGATGTAAAAGAGCTTACTGACACTGCAGGAATAGGAGAAACCCCAGTGTTGTTATCGTTACCCGACTTGCAAAAAGTTAAAGCTAAAAATCTGCAAACAGACCAGAATGATCAAATTAAGATCATAGATTTTTCTCCAAATAATATCATTCTCCAAACGGAAACACGACATAATCAAATGCTTGTTTTTCAGCAAAACTACTATCATGGATGGCAGGTTTATGTTGATGGCAAAAAACAGGAAATTTTTAAAACAAATTTTGCCTTAATGTCAACCCTGGTTCCTGGAGGGGAGCATGTTGTCCGGTTCCGGTACAAGAACACTCCGGTTATATGGTTATTTGTTTTTTCCATGGTGCTGTTTCTGGCCTTAACTGTTTTATTGTTACAGCAGTCAGTTAAAAATAATAATGTAAACCGGCGAAAAGTTTTAATTCTGGTTTTGGGCTTCGGTCTGTTGTTTGTCGTTTTTACTATACTGAACCGCTATTTATATCAAAAGCATAAAAAAGGTTTACTTCCGGAAATTCAACAGGAGTTTAAATCATTAAAAAGTGACTCTCCACAGGAGACGACTACATTCCTGAGTTACGCCTCCGGATCTGAATATGTTTTGCCTGAGGCTGATTATCAATTCTATCTCGACGGGAATATAAATATTTCCGATTTTGGTGATGTGTTGGACAAAGTAAAAACTCCAAAGTTTGCGTTGGGATGGGTGAATGGTGCAGTAAGTAACGAAGTGGTTGAACTACTTACGTCATTTTACCCGGATGTGGAAAAAATGGAAATAAAAGGCAGTTCGGGATTTATATTGGCAGGGAATGGTAAGCCCGGGCAATATTTTTATGAAGAGGATTTTAACTCGGGGGCAACCTCGGAGTGGTCGACCAATAAAAACAGAATCAAACGGGATTCAATAACAAATAACCGGTTCTACACTTTTGCATCCAATGAAGACTGGGGCGCAGATTTGAAAATAACTATCGACGAAAACACTAACGAGTTAAATAAACTTGCAGTGGCAGGTAATTTGCGCTTTTTGAAAAAGAATTCTGCAGTGAATGTGGTTATTTCTGTTAAAAGAGATAAGGAACAATTGGACTATTATACAATGAATATAGGGCGTTTTGCGGGATCAGTAGGAGAATGGAAGCGTTTTGTTATTGTAAAAGAGTATGATTTAGAACTGCTTGAGGGCGACGTAATACACATCTATTTTTGGAACCTGACAAAAACACGTTTTGATATTGATAACCTGAAAGTAAAAATGGTGAATGGCACAGAAAGGCCAAAACTGAAAGTTCCCGGAAAGTAAGCCTTTTTCCTTATTTTTACCCAAAATTTGAAACTATGAAGCTCGTTTTCGCGACCAATAACAAACATAAACTGGAAGAATTACAAGCCTTTTTGGGCGATCATTTTACCTTGTTAAGTCTGAAAGATATTAACTGTTTTGATGATATTCCGGAAGAACAGCCAACACTGGAGGGCAACGCAAGTCAGAAAGCATTTTATGTATACAATAAATTTGGAATGAGTTGTTTTGCTGACGACACCGGCCTTGAAATAGAGGCTCTGAATGGAGAACCCGGAGTTTATTCGGCACGTTATGCCGGTGAGGATAAAAATTCGGATGCCAACATGAATAAAGCATTGGAAAAGCTGACTAAAATAAATAACAGAAAAGCGCGTTTTAGAACTGTAATTTCACTGGTAATTGATGGAGAAGAAAAACAATTTGAAGGAATTGTAAATGGTGAAATTTTGAGCGAAAAACGCGGTAGCTCCGGATTTGGTTACGATCCGATTTTCCAACCCGAGGGTTTTAATCTTTCATTTGCCGAAATGGAGCTCGATGATAAAAATAAGATTAGTCACAGGGGGAGGGCGGTCCGAAAACTGGTTGACTATTTGAAAAAGCTGGATTAAATGATGAATCGATTTATACTTATTACAGTTTTAATACTGTTGGTTTTTACTTCCAAAGCACAACGTCAACAAGGCTCCTGGAAGGATTATCTTTCGTACAATAATGCAAGTAAAATTGCTGTAGCGTCTGATAAGGTTTACTGCGTTACCGAAGGGGGAATATTTTATTACAATTTGGAGGACAATACCGTGAATAAACTGGGTGATGCAGTTGAGCTTTCAGATTTTGGCATCAGTACCATTGCATACAGTGAAGAAAATCAGGTGTTGGTAATAGCTTATTCAAATACGAATATCGATCTGCTTTTCGATAACGGAGTGGTAGTTAATCTTTCGGATATAAAAAGGAAAACAATTATGGGGAACAAAATCATCAACAATATTTGTTTCTCAGGAAGTGAAGCATTACTGGCATGCGGTTTCGGAATTGTTGTTTTGAATTTGGACAAGCAGGAAGTTAAAGACACTTATTACATTGGCGATGGAGGATCAGCCCTGGAGATTAACGATATTGAAACCGATGACAATTGGATCTTTGCTGCTACAAGCCAGGGAATTTATCAGGCAGAAAAGAACAGTTCGGACCTGGCAAATTATGCCAACTGGAATCATGTTGATAATATTCCAAATGCCGATAATGCTTTTAGCCAACTTGTGAATCATGCCGGCAGTATCATTGCAAACTATTCAGCAGGAGAGTGGAGTCAGGATCAAATGTATATTTTAAAGAATGGTAGTTGGGAAATCTACAATTCATCTATACGATATGCCTATGATATGCAGAGTAACGGGGAATATCTCACTGTTGCCAGTCGCAATTCTGTATTTGTAATCGATAGTAATCATAACAGAATCGGGCAGATAAGTAATTATGTTTTTAGCAACCGGACAAGCGATACTGCTAATCCCCGAAGTGCAGGGATTTCAAGTGATGGATCCATTTGGATTGCCGATATCAACGAAATACTGGTGCGCTATTATAGTGAAAGTTTTGAGCAGGCACTTCCTCCCGGACCAATAACCAACGATATGTTTTTTGTGGGGGCATTTAATTCTGACATTTGGATGACACCCGGCAGTACAAAAGGATATCTGAAACCTGTTTTTCAGCGATACAGCAACGATGGGTGGACTTATTTTTCAGAAGATACGCATCCCGAGCTAACAGGATTTCATAACATATTAGCCGTTGAGGTGGATCCAAACGATCCGGATCATTTTTTTGTGGCAAGTTGGGGAGGTGGTCTACTTGAATACCGTAACGATGAACTGGTTGACCGGTATTACAATTTGAACAGTCCGCTGGAATCAGCCTTGCCACAACAGCCAAATGAACCTTATACACGTGTAGGTGGTCTGGATTTTGATTCAGACGGGAACCTTTGGATGACGAATGCAGAGTGCTCGCATAATTTGCACAAACTGACCCCTTCGGGAGATTGGGAGTCGTTTGTTCTTCCGTCAGTGGCCAATCAATACGATGCTACATCTGTTATTGTAACCCGCAACGATGATAAGTGGGTTCTGATTGCCGGAGGGCACGATGCCTACGTGGTGAATAAAAACGGAGATGAGAAAAAAAGATTATTGGTTACCACATATTTCAGCAATGGAACAGATCAGATTACCACAAGAATGAACGACGTTTATTCCATTGCAGAAGATAATGATGGGGCAGTCTGGATAGGAAGTTCAAAGGGCGTGGCTGTTTACAGTAATCCGTCGAGAATTTGGAATTCGGAAACTTTTTACGGCTCTCAACCAGGTCTTGATTTAAATGATGGTATTTACCATCCGCTGCTTGAAAATGCAACCGTAACTGCAATAGCCGTTGATGGCGCCAACCGAAAATGGCTGGGTACAAAAAGTTCCGGGGTCTATCTTGTTTCTGAGACTGGAGAAGAGGAGTTACTGCATTTTAATAGTGAAAACAGTCCACTTTTATCGAATAATATTATGTCGATTGCCATAAATCAGAAAAACGGCGAAGTTTTCTTTGGTACTGATAAAGGATTAATATCGTACCAGAGCGAAGCAACCGGAGGAGGCGATTCTTACAGCAATGTGTATGTTTATCCCAACCCGGTACGTGAAACGTATAACGGTCCTGTTACTATTACCGGTCTTATTCCTAACACCGATGTAAAAATTACTGATATTAGCGGCAACCTTGTTTTTAAAACTACTTCGCTAGGTGGTCAGGCAATCTGGAACGGGAAAAACCTGAATGGCCGTCGTGTAAAAACCGGAGTTTACCTGGTTTTTTGTAACGATGAGTATGGCGAAGAAACACATATAACAAAGTTGCTGTTTATAAATTAACATGACACAGAAGCAGGGTGTATATGTTTGTGATGATTTAGTATTTTTTTCGACATCCAACTTTAAACTTTAAACAAACCATGCTGGCGGCTGCGGAAGGAATAGTTTTACACTTTATCAAATATGGTGAGAGCAGTGTGATTGCTACCATTTTTACACGCGAGTTTGGCAGGCAAAATTATATGGTTAACGCCTCCAGAAGTCGGAAATCAGTTAACAAAGCCGGACTTCTACAGCCCTTGTTTTTGGTTGATATTGTAGCTTATCAGAAAGAGAATCGGGATATTCAGCGAATAAAGGAGATGAAAATTAACCAGGTTTATCAAAATATTCCTTTTGATATTACGAAGTCTACTCAAGCTATTTTTCTCGCTGAAATATTGTATAAAACCCTGCACGAGCAGGAGAGCTATACAGAACTTTATGACTTTGTGAAAAATACCTTACTCTATTTCGATTTAATGGAAGAAGGCTGGGCTAATTTTCATCTGTTTTTTTTATTTCGGCTGACGGAATATTTAGGATTTATGCCAAACACCACAAAGCCGGGGTTCGAAGCGTGGTTCGATTTAAGAAAAGGAGCTATGGTGCCTTTTGAACCTTCACATCCGTTATATGCAAATAAAGAAGCTACCGAGTATCTTATTAAACTATCGCTTTTAAAAATGGGAGAGTTGGGGCAGTTAAAAATTTCAAGAAATATGCGCGACTACCTGCTGTCTGTTTTGCTGGATTATTACCAATTGCATTTCGAAGGTTTGGGAGAAATAAAATCGTTAAAGGTTTTAAAGGAGATTTTTGAGTAGAATCCTTTCTGTTTCATTAACTGAATAAAAATATCATTGAATATTCAGTCCCTTATCTTTTATAATAACCGCTTCGTAAGTAAACATTTCAGCTGTTTTCCAGCCTTCCCATCCCAGTCCGGCTTTATCGCGCGAACAATGTCCCAGAAATTCAAATACATCCCAGTTGGTCTTTTCGATTACCTGTGGCAAAAAGGTACCACTGTTAAATCCTTCCTGAATAAAAATTCCGTGACGGCCTAATTCAATTTCATCGGCCGATTGTATTTTTTTCAACGGTGAAAGAACCGAAACTTCAATTTTCATATCCCCCAGTTCTTCGTGTTTTACAGCTTTAAAACGACGATCGCGAATGGATGAAATGGCCATTTGGCGGATGAGTTCATGCAGGCTTTTTCCCTGCTCAAATCCCCCGATGCAGCCCCGCAATTCATTGTTTATATAAACACTAACAAAAACCCCCGCTTTTTGATTTAATATACTGCCGGGTTTTGGAGCCTCAGCACTGCTTTTTTTACCCTTTTTTAAAAAATCAGTTATAGTATTTCTTGCCAAAAGAAGAATTTCTTCTTGCTCTTCTTCGCTAATGGTAAAAGTTTGGTTGGATTCATAAACAGTAATAGCCCAGTAGCCAACTACTCGTTTTTTATCAGCGAAAACTCCGGCATCTGCAGAGTTTCGATATTTAATTTCTTTGAAAACGTATTTTTCGTTTTCTGTTAAATAGAGTAAGGTTAAAACCGATGTCCACCCGCAAAGCGATGTGACCAGATTTTTTATATTCTGCGAACTATTATTTTTTAGTGTTTTCAGCAACTCTTCGGGTTTGTTTTGGCATATGGAGTTAGCAGTTATCAAGTCAATTTTATTGGCATCATCGTAATCGGGGTAATGCGAAAAATCGGTACTGATAACAAAAAGGTTTTCGGCAGTAAAATAGGGCCTTAAGGCTTCTGCAATTTTTTTACAATCAGCGGCGTTGTTTGTCCCGAGAACAATAGGGATTAATTTAAATGTTTTGCCCAATTTGTACTGAAGAAAAGGAAGCTGAACTTCCAGACTGTGTTCATCAATATGTGCATCAACACGATTCTTAAACAGCTGTGAGGACTGTGAAATTGTGTTTGCCAATTCTGTATCGACCTTTACTTTTCCCAGAGGTGTTTCATAGTTGCCTTCAGTATAAACCGAAGCTCCGCCAAAATTAAACTGGTGACTGGAGGCGAGAATAAATATGCGTTTGTAGGTCTTTTTTTCAGGAATCTGGTTAAAGGCAGAAGCTGCTACTCCTCCACTAAAAATATATCCTGCATGTGGCGAAATCAAAGCTTTTAAAGTACCTTTTGTATCCTGCTGCCTTTTTGCAGTCTGGAACAGTTTTTTCAATTCAGTTTGTAATTCCTTTTTCGATCCCGGATAGAATTGGCCGGCAACGGCGGGTTTGCGGTCGTTTGTATTTGAATCGCGCAATTTCATTTTTTTGATCATTACTAACAATCAAGTTACTAATTTAATCTGGTTTGTTCGAGTTTATAAGTAAAATACTAATAAAATATGCGCCAAAGCAGAGTGGCGCATTGTAAAGAAACATTTAAATGATTTTGATTTTTATCAGTGAATTGCAATAAAAAAAATGCGATGATTTAAATTTACACAAACCAAAAAACGAATGAATAACCATCAGCTAAAATCGGTGTTTTCAATACTTGTCGACGCAGGAAAGGCAATTGTTGAAGTATACGGAAGTGATGATTTCGATGCAGAGTTGAAGTCTGACAATTCTCCGGTTACAAGAGCTGATAAGGCTTCCAGTAAGATAATTAACGCAGGACTCGAAAAGTTATTCCCCGAAATACCCATCCTCGACGAAGAAAAAATTATCCCAGATTTTGAAACCCGAACAAAATGGGATCGCTATTTTTTAATTGACCCACTGGATGGAACCAAAGAATTTATTAAACGAAACGGTGAATTTTGTATAAACCTGGCCATTATAAAAGGAAAGAATCCCGTAGAGGGCTGGATCTATCAACCCTTGATTGAAACCGGCTGGTACTGCAAAAGAGGACGAGGAATTTATGAGTTTAATAAAAGAGGAGAGGTTCGGAAACTCGAAAAAGTTGAGAATAATCCGGAGGTAATTCGCATTGCTGCAAGCCGATCGTTTTTTAAGCCACGAGAAGCTGAGATCATTGAAAAAATGAAAAAATCGTTTGGAGTGCAGATTCTTCACTGCGGCAGTTCGAGGAAGCAGATTCAAATGATTCTGGGAAATGCAGATATGTACCTGAAGGCAGGTCCCTGTTCGGAGTGGGATACAGCACCCGGTCAGTTAATGGTGGAAGAGTTTGGCGGTGCGGTTTTGCTTCACGACTCTTTCGAAACCATGATCTACAATAAACAGGAAATGAAGAATCCGTATTTTGTGATGTTAAATTCGCGTTTAAATAATCCGCAGTTTGTCGAATATCTCAAAGGAATTATTTGGGAGTAATTTAGCGGTTATTGTACTTTCTGTTTTTTTCCGTTATCTTAAATACAAAAATTTTATGAAAAAGTATTTGTCATTCGTTCTGGTTATTCTGGTCGCCGGATTGCTGTTCTCGGCTTGTGCAACTCAAAATCCTAAAAACATAATTGATCCTCCCGGATTTTTACACGGTCTGTTTCATGGATTTATACTGCTATTTAGTTTTATCGCCAGCTTGTTTACCGATTACGAAATTTATGCTTTTCCAAATACAGGAGGGTGGTACAATTTCGGATATTTGCTTGGAGTAATGATGTTTTTTGGAGGTGGCGGTGCAGGAGCAAGAAAGAAATAAAATTGTGTTTGTTAGTTAAAACAATTGTTGCGAACAACAAGCTGTGAAAAACTTACGTTCTTTATTAAGAATGTGCGTATTGTATTTGCGTATATTCGCCCAGTGTTAAACAGATAAACAGAATAAATATGAATAAATTACTTGTATTATTTGCTGCATTAGTATTGGTTTTTAGTGCCTGTAAGACTTTGAAAAAACCGGCGCAATCAGAATATACCACCGACAATACTACCGAAACCAAAGTATTTACGGTTCCGGGAACTGCAACTGCACCCAAGGAAGATGCAAAACCGGCACCGGTTAAAGCAGAACCAGCTTCGGTTATCGACGAAAAACCAATTTCTATTCGTAAAGAACAGGTTTCTTTTACCGATCAGAATGAACAAAATGCCAACGCCGGAAATACTTATTTTGTAATTCTCGGTTCGTTCAGCCAGCTTGAAAACGCAAAAAATTATCGTACAACTTTGCTTGGCGAAGGATTTACACCTATCATTCTTCACAGCGAAACAGGTTATTACCGGGTTTGTGTTAATTCGTATAAAAGCGAAATGGATGCACGTAGCAGGGTGTCGCAGGTTAGACAAGCATTCCCCAAATATTCTGATGTATGGTTGTTGATTAAAGAATAAATTAGAACTAAAATATAAAGAGAAGCGTGGCATTTTGCTGCGCTTTTTTTGTAAGTAACCATTAAAAAATCTTAAAATCAAACTCAAACATGCTCAGTGTGTTATTATAGAAGTAATTATTTAAAATCAATGTTACTTTTGTAATCGTTTTAAAAAATGAATACCCATTGAATAAGAACAGAAAAGATGGCAGAAAACAATAAGCAGTTATTACTCGATCAGCGCTATTTGAAAATGGCAGATATCTGGGCTCAGAATTCTTACTGCAAACGCAGGCAGGTAGGTGCCTTAATCGTAAAAGATCAAATGATCATTTCTGATGGTTATAACGGAACGCCTTCGGGATTTGAAAATGTGTGTGAGGATGAGGATAACAAAACCAAACCTTACGTTTTACATGCCGAAGCCAATGCCATAACAAAGGTTGCCAAATCGGGGAACAGTAGCGAGGGTGCTACACTTTATGTTACTTCTTCGCCATGTTTGGAATGTTCGAAATTAATTATCCAGGCAGGTATAAAAAGAGTGGTTTTTACCGAAAGTTACCGGCTGGAAGATGGAATTAACCTGCTGAAAAGGGCCGATATTGAGGTTGTGCAGGTTGATATTTGATTGGAAGCATCATAAGAACAATTAAAATATAGAAACAGATTAGACTTCGGTCTTCTAACTTTTCTGCTATGAATAAGAAAACAGTAATACTTATACCTCTCCTTATTGCAATTGCCATATCTATAGGAATCCTGATCGGGAATATGATGAACAGAAACTCACAGCCTGTTTTTAGCGGTTTGGGTTTAGGTCAGACGAATAAAATTTCTACCATTCTCGACTTAATCGATAAGGGTTATGTGGATAGTGTTAATACCAGCGATATTATTGAAAAAACTATCCCGGAGATTCTTAAAAACCTTGATCCTCATACAACCTATATTCCTGCCAGCGATATGCAGGAAGTACAGGAAGAGATGCAAGGGAACTTTTCGGGAATAGGCGTTCAGTTTTCAATTCAGGAGGATACAGTTAGGGTTATCGAAGTTATTTCCGGTGGTCCATCGAGTAAAGTTGGAATTTTGCCGGGAGATTGTATTGTTTCTGTTAACGACTCGCTAATTGCAGGTGTTGATGTGAACAATAATACCGTTATGAGTTTATTACGGGGTAAAAAGAATACTAAGGTTGAAGTTGGCATTCTTCGAAAAGGATTTGATGGTGTACTCGATTTTGAAATTACCCGCGGCGACATACCTCTTTATAGTGTTGATGTTTCGTATATGATTGACGATGAGACCGGTTTTATAAAAGTGAGTCGCTTTGCCAATACTACGTATAACGAGTTTGTTGAGGGGATGGTAAAGCTTCAGAACGAAGGTGCCAAAAAGGTAATTGTTGATTTGCGAAGTAATCCGGGTGGATCGTTGGTTGGAGTGCTTCAAATGGTGGACGAATTTCTTGATAAAGGTGAACCTATTTTATATACCGAAGGAACCAATCAGCCCCGTAAGACTTACAATGCATCGGGAAAGAAGACTTTTGCCGACATCCAGGTTTATATAATGCTTGATGAGTTTTCAGCATCGGCTAGCGAAATTTTTGCCGGAGCCATGCAGGACAACGACCGCGGTATCGTAATTGGTCGTCGTTCGTTTGGGAAAGGACTTGTGCAGGAACAGATTCCGTTGATGGACGGTTCGGCGCTTCGTTTAACTGTGGCGCGCTTTTATACTCCAAGCGGACGCTGTATTCAAAGTTCTTACGAAAATGGGAATGAAGAATATTACAACAATATTTACGAACGTTTTCATAACATGGAACAGTTGGTTGCCGATAGTATTCATTTTGTCGATTCGCTGAAATACAAAACCAAAGGTGGGCGCATTGTATATGGAGGCGGTGGCATTATGCCCGACTTCTTTGTTCCGGTTGATACTACCGGGAATTCGGAATATTTTAACCAGATTTACAGAAGAGGATTAATCTATTCGTTTGCGTATGCTTATGCCGATTCGCATCGAGAGGAGTTAAGTCGTTTTACCAGGGCCGAAGAATTTGAGAACTATCTTGATAAACAAAACGCACTGAATGAATTTATTGCATACGCCGAAGAAAAAGGAGTTAAAAAGGATGCGAAAGGATTAAAAGCTTCGGGAAAAGTTATTGATACACAAATGAAAGCTTACATAGCCCGAAATATTATTGGAGAAGAAGGCTTTTATCCGATAATAAAACAAATAGATAAAACCTTGTTAAGGGCTATTGAAGTTTCGAGGCAGAATTTGTTGGTTGAAAACATTGTGGCTACCGATTCTGTAGTCGGGCAACAACTGCCGTAAACAGAATATCCTGTTGAGTTTCTTTATTTGTGAAGGCTATAAATTGCGAATATGCTATTTTACTGAAGCCATTTTCTATTAAATATTCATCGATTATTTTGTTGGAATATTTATAGGTTAAAACGCCTGTTGGTGTTTTTCTCTCCCATATTTCTTTTTGAATTTCCCGGTATTCTGATGTATCGTCGGTGTTTTCGTATGTAAAGGCGAAAATACCTTCCGGTTTCAATATTCTTTTCACCTCCGCAAAAAGAGGTTTTATGGGATATATCAGATGAAATACACCGCTTGAAATGACAGCGTCAAATTGTGTGTCTTTTATCGGATAAGGTGTTTTCTCCAGGTCCTGAAGAATAAAGTTGAAACCAATTTCTTTTTTCATGCACTCTTCCAGCATTTTTTCAGAACCGTCCATCCCGGTTATCCGATGGCCTGCCTGTTGAAAATACCTGGAACTTTCTCCAGTCCCGATTCCAAGATCAAGAATTGCGGAATGAGAATGAAGTAAATCCTTTGTAGCTTCAAATATGAGTTTCGGGCCATTCCAGTTATTCGATAAAACAGATTTATCGTAATCTGGAGCAAACTCATTCGCTAATTTCAGGTTATTACCGGGCATACTTATTTTTGAAGTTGAAGCATTGCTTTGGCATATCGTTTTCCCAGTTCGCGGTACGATGCTGAATTAAAATGAGTTTCATCGCCTCGGTGAGTTAGATTTTTCGAGCTAACAAATGCAGCATTTCTGTCGTCTTTTACCACTTTTTTCGCGGCTTTCATTACAACCTGTGCGGGTGCCGGTTTCATCTTCTGATATTTTTCTTTATTGAGTTTTATATGAAACCTCCCAATTTCGCCGGCAACAAAAGGTGCACCCGGAGCATCTGCCAATTTGCGAACTCTGGCGATCAGGTCTTTTAGCTTTGCTTCGTATTCATAGCATTTTTCAGGATTAGAATCGCTTTCACCCTGGTGCCATAAAATGCCTTTTAAGGTGCCGTCTTTTAGTGCTTTTTTCAGTCTCTTTTCCATGTCGTTCCATGGGTACGAGTTAGTCTGTTCGTGATAGCCCCCGGGTTTCCATGCATCAATGGGCGAGCCTCCAACTGCGCAGGGAATTAATCCGATTTTAGTATTCGGATGTGCTTTTGCCATTTCAATTCCGAATGTTCTGCCTAAACCAACACCTGCCATACTTTTATCGAAATGAATGGGATCTTTTGCCGGAACCCACTCGTTATTTTTATTCAAGGTAAATACGCTTGGGTTTACAACAGTGTCCTGAGCTTCAACTTTGCCCCTGCCTGCCATGTTCGATTGGCCAATAAGCAAATAAAGGTCGTATTGATTGTTTTGAGCTGAGAGGTGAAAGGATAAAAATAGTAACAGTACTGTGATGTATAGTTTTCGGTTCATCTGAGTTATTTTTTTAGCTCAGGTGAAGATACAAAAAAATAGAGGTAACAATTATTTATTTTGAAATCTCGAGCATTCGCTGGATCGGGATTCTGGCTTTTTCAATCACGTCTTCCGGAAGCGTAACTTCCGGTAATTCATGTTTTAAACAGATATATAATTTCTGCAGGCTGTTCAGCTTCATGTATTCGCAATCGTTACACCCGCATGTAGAATCGACAGAAGGTGCCGGAATGAAAATTTTATCAGGGCAAGCCTTGGTCATTTGATGCAGAATTCCGCTTTCTGTTGCTACAATAAATTTTTTAGCACTGTTTTTTTGAACGTAATTCAACAGGGCAGTGGTAGAACCTATATGTTTTGCCAAAAGGAGTACCGGCTTTTCACATTCCGGGTGAGCAATAAATTCAGCATCGGGATGTTCATCCATCAGTTCCACGATTTTTTCAACCGAATATTTCTCGTGAACCATGCATGCTCCATCCCATAGTACCATTTCCCTACCTGTGATGCTATTGATGTAATTGCCCAGGTTTTTATCGGGGGCGAATATTAATTTTTGTTCTTTTGGGAAGCTTTCAACTATCTTTTGGGCATTTGCTGAGGTACAAACAATGTCGGACATGGTTTTAAGCGCAGCAGTTGCATTCACATAAGTCACAACCTTGTGGTCGGGATATTGCGCCTTAAAGGCGGCAAATTTATCTGCCGGTGCCGATTCGGCTAACGAACAACTCGCTTTCAAATCGGGTAGAATAACCTTTTTATCGGGATTGATGATTTTTGCAGTTTCAGCCATAAAATGAACGCCAACAAAAACGATCATGTCTGCATCGGTATTTGCAGCAGCTTGCGCCAGGCCAAGGCTGTCGCCAACATAATCGGCAATGTCCTGTAATTCTCCTTCAACATAAAAGTGGCTTAGAATAACAGCGTTTTTTTCTTCTTTCAAACGCTTGATTTCGTTTACCAATTTTAATTCAGGATCAATCTTTTCTTCGATGTAACCCTTTTCTTCTAACATCCGATTAATCTCTAATTGTTCCATTTTACCAGCATTTCCTCAACAAATTGGCCGCAAAAATACGAATTCCTGAAATAAAAACAGCTATTCTGCTGAAATGTTTGGGATTGAACACTCTGGCTTTATATGAAATTTACAAATTAAAAAGCTCAGTTTGACACGATTAGTCAAGCTGAGCTTTCTGTTTCCTTCGAAAGAAATATCTATCGGCTAATCACAAATTTTTTGTGGACTAACTCGTTTTTATCTGTTGTTATAGTTAATAAATAAATGCCATCGATTAATCCGGAAGTGTTGATTGATTCTGCCGGATTTTTAATTTTAAGCTTTAATTGTCCGTTTGCAGAGAAAATTTCGATCGAACTTATTTCTTCTGTAGTTGAGAAATTGAGTTGATTGCTGGTTGGGTTCGGGTAGATTGTAATGTCGTTTTCAGATTTTGAAACAAGTGGCGAACTGGTATAAACTTGAGAAATGTCGTTGAAATCTCTTGCCAGAATCTGATAAGTACCATTGTATTCAGAAACAACACCCGTAATATTTACTTTTTCGCTCGGAATTTTGTTGCCAACAAGCCTGGAGCTCCATGCCGAAAACACTACACTTTCTCCAAAATCATCAGAAAACGTAAACGAAGTATTGGCATCGATTACGGTTTCCCCAGCTTTTTTAAAGGTTACATTTTCGATTGTTACCAGCATTCCTTCCAGATCTTCACCTAATTCCTGAGTGGTTATAAGCAGCGGTGTTATGCTGTCGTTATTTTTAAAGTTGAAGAAATAATCGATGTCTGATAATTCGGTTAAACCAGAGTATTCGGCAACTGTCCCTTTAACGATGATACTGTCGCCAATATTTCCGGTTTTTAAAGAATTGTAGACACAAATTCCGGCCCTTTTTGTTGTGCCTTTTTGCTGTATGTAAACTGTGTTATCAAAGTTTGCCGTTATCCGGCCTGCAATGGTAACTTCCTGTCCAAGAAACGGACTCTGCAAAGATGTTCCCTGAACTTCAGTGATCTGTTTCAAATCTTGTTCTGAAATGGTTTCAGGGAAAATATAAGATCCTCTTATATCAGATGTATCTTCTCCTGAAAAAGCCTGCATTAAAAAGTAAACTGTTTCTCCGGCTTCCACATCGTTAAAAGTAAGTTGTGCTGAGTATTTTCCGGAATTCAGAGGCATTTCAGCTTTATTTTCTTTTGAGTCGTATGTATTTCCCCAAAATAGTATGACACTATCGGGAGCCGTGGTTGAGCTAATTCCTACTGAAATAGTAGCCTCTTCGCCAATTACTGGTTTTTCCGGTGTCATTTCCAATTCAGAGAATTGGATGTCTTTTAATGAACCGTTGTTCCAGATCAAATTTGCAAAATCAGGATTGTCGACAAACGGATTCCTGTTTTGTTGAATTTCGTAAATACGTTCGTTTCTTCGGCGTTCAAAGTCGTTTGGAGGATATTCATTGTTCCATTTCAGAAGTGTTGAAAGTTTTCCGAATTGAGGTAGTGGATAGTTGCTCACTTTGTCAACCAATTCCAGATCGATCTCACCATTTTCACTTTCGTAACGGGTGGCCATGTAAAATAATATGCGCGCCACTTGTCCTTTGGTTAAGGGACCGGGTTCCCAGGCGGTAGCACTGTACCAGCACTCAGTCGCTTCCGGGTGTCTGGTGCCGTTAGGCTGAACATCATCAAAATCTTTGTTTCCGCGATCCTCGTTTACCGAGGCATCGGCCGGACGAAGATTTTGCGCGTCGCCATTCATAGATCGTATTTCTTCGAAATACCCGTGTGATTTGGCCCAAACATGTTCGCGGTTAATATAGTCACCTCCACTTCCGTACTGCCCGGCATTCCGAGACTCCTGGGTGTAGAAGAGAATGACATTATTGGGATTATTCGGATCAGCATCGGAGTAATTAATGATATCCCGGACGCGCGAATACGTAAAGTCTACATGGTTATTGATAATTTCATGCAGAGCTGACTTTAATTGTTCACCGTAGAGATTTTCTGTTCCATTATAATACCCGATGGGCTGGGCTAAAAGAATTCCGTTTAGGCAGATCAAAAACGCGATGACAACTGATTTTTTCCAACTTATTGAGTGATACATTTTATTTATTTTGAAATATTAACAAGACAAATAACGGGATTTATTTAATTCGGTTTAAAAAATAACAGTATAATTACTGTATCTAAAATAAGAAAGCCGCACATGCGGCTTTCTTTATTTGCTCCATTAGATTAATAATGGAAGAATATTTTATTGTGCACTTTCGTGGCTGAAATAAAAAGTTGGTGAAAGTTCAATTGTTCCATAATAGGTGATCTTCGGTCCAATTAATGTTAGTGTATCACCAACTTTAAGACCTTTGGCAGCGATCAAACCTTTTCTGTTATCACCAGTTGCACCATAGCCCGGGTAACAACCATAGACAGTGATTTGGCTATCTCCGTCTTGTAAAACTAGATTACCATATGTTTCGCTGGTAATTTGTGCAATTACACCAGTTACCATATAGAAAATGTTTTCATCGTCGGGTTTAGTGAGCGCCTCAGCAACAGTAATAGGAGTTACAGGAATAACGTTTTCCAATACAGAACCACTTGCTTGTGGAGATCCATTGTATGCAGCACGTTTTCCAACAATTGTAATAATGTCACCTTCTTTTATACCGTTACCGGCAAAATCTGCAATTTTATATACATATGTTTCTCCAGAGAAATCGCTCAGGTATAATTTGCCTGATGTAGCATCGGAAAGATTGGAAACAACACCTTTCAAACGATATTGTGTATTGCCTACTTCTGCGGCAAGGAATTCGGCTATACTTACATCAAGAATCGCTCCTGCCTGGGTCAGAGTGGTTTGTGCACTGTAGTTTTTTGTTCCATCAGTAGTGTTGAAAGTGAGAGTTGTTTCACGTTCTCCGGTTGTATTAGCTTCGGCTTTGAATTTTACAACGGTACTGGTTCCTTCTGATTGGATAGATGAAATGGATAGCCAGGATTCGGCATCATCAGGAATTTCTACCGATACGCCTTCTCCTTTGCAGGTAATGTAAGCTGTGAATTCACCACCTTCAAGAGGAAGTGTTGCGTTTTGCACCGAATCAACTTTCACGAGTGATTTATTGATATTGATAACTGTTACGTTTACCAATTCTACAGTTCCGTAATAGGTAGTTTTTGATCCTTGAACAGTAATTTCATCACCCACTTCAAGTCCCCAACTTAAAAAGTTTTTCTCTCCACCTTTCGAGTCAAGAGTACCGTATATATAAATAGTACCTGTTTCATCCTCCAAATACCAGTTACCGTAAGTTGTGTTGGCTATTGCAGTACAAACTCCGGTTACCTGATAGGTTTTACTATCAGGTCCGGCAATTACCTCCGCACATGTGGCAGGTGCAATTGTTGCCAAACCCTGGATGATGTTAATTCTCTGAGTTGCGCCACCACATTGAATTAAAACCTCTCCTTTTCGACCGTCTAAGGCAGACTCGGCCGAAAATGTAAGCGTTGATTCTCCGGCACTGCCAGAGCTTGAAGAGATAGTCAACCATTCAACTTGATCTTTGTCGGTGGTTACTTTTTCAACTGTCCAGCTATCTTTAGCTGTTATAGTAATAGCTGTAGAACCGCCATTTACAGGGATAGAGACGTAAGATGACGATACTTGAATTTCATCGAGTAATGTCATTGTTTCTTCATCGTTACAACTTGTCATCAAGGCAAGTATTGCGATGAATATTGGGAATAAATATTTTAATTTCATATTATCTATACTTTTAAATTAGTTGAAAATATATTTGATACCAATAGAAGCGTACCAACATTGACCCAATGAGTAATTTGGCGTGAATGTTTGAGTATCTCCATGGATTGAAGCTGGTGTAGAGAATGTAGCCACACCGTCGGCATCAACACCTTCATATTTAAGGATACGAGCTTCCGAACCAATTTCCGGATTCAAATATTTACTTACACCCCAACTGGAGTTGAACAGGTTCATCACATTTTTGATATCAAAACTAAGTTGCAGTTTGTGTTCGTTATTACCAACATTAAGAGCAAAATCATGTTTGTAGCTTAAATCTACTCTATGAACCCATGGAGAGTAAACACTGTATGCTTCTGCATACTCACCTTGTTGATTTTTCAAATAATCATTGGCATGCACATAGTCCATAAAACGAGTTTGATCGTCTGTTGAAACAAAGCGGAATTCATTGTTTGCCACTTCATCGTCAGTTGGAACATAAATTACATCGTAGTTGTATTCATCACCGTTCATTTTGTTAACCGTCATAAATGAGTAGTTATATCCACCGCGCCATCCTTCATAGATAAGGCTATAGTGGTTGCCGCTCTTGTCTTGGGCGGTAAGCGATGCCACAAGACGATCAGGTGTTGTGTATTGAGAGTTGTGCAATTTAATGTGGTTAGGGCCTTCTACTGTAGGAACGTATGTAAATGCAGATTCCGGATTAGATCCAGGCATGCCGGTTACATCTTTAGCAACTGTGTGTGTATAGGCAGCCATCATGCTGAGCCATTCTGCTGGTTGAGCGTTTAAAGTGATATTGGTTGACCAACCATAACCACGACTTGTATTTTCTAAAACGAATGCTTTTGTGCCGGTACGATAGCCATCAGGATAAATTGGACGATTGTCAGCACCGTTAAAACGAGCAAAACCACCAACATTTGGAATACTCCAGTCAGAAATAGAAACACCGTTGATTGTTTTGTTGTAGATTCCTTCTATTGTTGCAGAGAATGGGAAAGACGTTGGGAATGCATAGTCAACAGCAAGTGAAGTTTTCCATACTTGCGGCATTTTGAAATCCGGATCTACAGCCGCAATTGAAGAAGGAACTGTTCCATCTTCAGGAGAAATAGTTGTAGGATAACCTAAACTTGCTAATTTATCATATAGTGCTGATATTGTAGCATTGCCTTCAGCGTCAGTTACAAGACCGCCGGCAAATTCATCCATTGTGAAGCCCTTATCTTCTGCGTTTGCTGCATTTATCTGTGCCTGATACTGTACCATCCCACCGTTGGTAGGCATATTAGTGAAGAATACAAGCGGTAAATTACCCGAGAAAAGACCGGTACCACCACGAACTTTCAAACTCTTGTCACCTGAAGCATCCCATACAAAACCTACACGAGGAGAGAATATGATATTGGCAGAAGGCCATTTCCCTGTATCGATATGACGACCGGAATAATCAAGTTCCTTGATCGCTTGATTTGTTATCAAATCATTATTGTCGAAGACAAGTGCATCAAGGCGAAGACCATACGAAAGTTTGAATCTTTCGCTAACACTCCAGTCGTCCTGACCATATACTCCAAATTTGTTACTTGTTACACGAGCAGCTGGATTGCTCTCTCCATCGTATCCATAGGTTAAGTTTACAATTGCAGGAGCTTCTTCGTTTAAGAAGTCATCAAGGCTTGTGTAACGATAATAACCTGTACCGTTACGCATATAAGCATTGTCGGCCATCTTGTATTCGTATGCAATACCTCCGATGATTTTATGGTTACCTAAGTAATAGGTCACCTCATCTTTAATATTCCATACATTGTTGTGAACACCATTGTTCCAGGTAAATAGCTCGTAACCTAAAGAGAGGTATGCCTGATCGTCTTTCAAAATGTCGATAAAAGGAAATTCAGAAGAATTTGTTCCACGAATATCGTCAAGTTTTGAGAATGTTGCCAGGAATTGGTTCGAGATGTTTTCTGACAAACGACTGTTTAAGTCGAAAGAGAATGAATGAACAAGGTTGTCCATCGAATACATCGAGTTGGCATATGACATTGAAGCCTGTGACATTCTTGCCTCAGACATACGAGTACCTCCGTCCATAGAAGATGCATTAGGTGATCTCCATGAAGCATTCTTGGTATAGTTATAACGCAATGCTAAACGATGTTTGTCTGTGATATTCCAATCTAGGCGAGCAAGAAGTTTTTTGTTGCTTTCATCGGCAGGGAAACTTGTGTAAGACCCTGTTTCATATCCATATTTATTTTTTACAAAATCAGAAACTGCCTGAAGATCGCTTTCTGTTGTGCGTGAGATATAATTGTCTGCATCAGCAACGCCATCGGTTGAAGCTCTCCAACGATTGGCAATTGTAGGTGTGTTAGTTATCTCTGCATTCACGAAAAAGAACAATTTGTTTTCGATAATCGGACCACCTAGAGTGAAACCGTATGTTGTATTACGGTCTTTTTCGCGTGCACCTGCTATTTGTTGTCCATTAACAGCGTCTCCGCGCATGTTTTCATTTCTGTGATAAACGTAAGCGCTACCTTTAAAGGTATTTGTACCTGATTTTGTAATAGCGTTTACACCACCACCAATAAAGTTAGTTTGACGCACATCGTATGGAGCAATTACAACTTGTAATTCTTCTATAGCTTCAATAGAGATTGGATTACCTCCACCAGGAAGTGCATCACTCAAGCCGAAGTTGTTGTTAAAATTAGCTCCATCTACTGTGAAGTTAGCCGTACGACCATCTGAACCGACAAAGCTCATACCATCACCTCCATAAGGAGAAAGACGGGTAATGTCCATAATACTACGGCTTACTGTCGGCAAATTATCTATCTGTTCGTTTGTTATATTGGTCACTGCTCCGGTTTTCTCATTAGAGAATTTTGTGCGGGTCGCCGTAACCAAAACTTCATCTAATGATAATGATTCTTCAGAGAGTACAACATTCATTACATAGTTTTCACCTAAACTCAACGTAATGTTGTTTTGTGTGTATGCTCCATATCCAATGAACGTAACTTGTACAGTATAAGGTCCGCCTACACGCATACCGTTTAGGTTGAATCGGCCCTCCACGTTGGTTACAGTACCATAAGTTGTTCCTGAAGGGGTGTGTGTAGCAATCACCGTTGCACCTATTACAGCTCCTTCAGCATCAGTAACACGTCCACCCATACTGGAGGAGGTCACCTGTGCTTGCATAATAGTAGCCGATGTTAGGATTAATGCTACTAATAAAAAACTGATTTTTTTAATCATAAATTTGAATTTTAAATAATTATAGAATTAAATGTTTCTCATTATCAGGTTATAATGTGTTTGAGTTTGAAGAACGCCAATGGCGTTGGCAAAGTTTTCCAATTGTGTATTTGCTTTATTTTTAAATAACCAAAAGTCATGTGAATAATAGTGCGTTTTTATTCCTCCTTCTTTCCTGTTATTTCGTCTTTAAACAACAGGGCAAAGGAAACCTTTCTTATTAAATTTTATATTAACCAGAAGTTAAATTATTTAATGCATCCTTTTCCCTTAAGCCTTACCATTGTGTGATTAAATTTGCTACTAATCGTACTTAAAAACAAATGAACGTGAATATAGTTGTTAAAAAAATTAACATAGTTTTTAACAAGTTATTAAGGCCTTATGAACATTTTTAGATCATGTGTTTCCCTCGTTTTTATATTCGTCAATAAATTATACTGTTAAATAGGTCTGTGAGGTTTGAAATTTTTTATTTTTTATTAAAAAATTATATAAATCATAACTATCATTAAATCAGATTATTAGTCATGAAACTTAAAAATATTTTTAAAAATTATGGTACTATGTGTTGCATAGTACCATAAAATATATATATATTTGTAATGCAAATAACAATGTAAAAAAAAGTACATTTTTAAAAAAAGTTCTTTGTATTTGTAACGAAAGGAAAAAAGCATCGTCTTAAAGTCGGAAACCAGCCTACCGGCAGGCAGGCAATTAAACAGAAAACAATAAAGCAATCAATGAGAGAAATAAGAGAAAACAAAAACAGAAACAGAAAAACAATTGATTGCAAGAGGAAACAACTAACAGTGGAAACAAAAAACAAAAACAAAATGAAAACAAAAAACAATGTTCAGAAAACAATTTTACGAACCGGTGCAGTAGTTATTAGTTTTGTATTAATTAGTTTAACAGTAAATGCACAGGAATTTTGGAGACGCGTTCTTGAAAACAGTAGTTTTAATGCCATTGCAATGGTGATGGTCGATACAAAGGGTGAAACCAAATTGCCGACTGAAACAAAAAGCCTCAAAGCCATGAATCTACAAGAAGAATTTGAGCCGGCAATGGATATGGAAGCCTGGATGACTGATTTAACTACTTTCGATGTTTACGCATCTTTATATGAAGTAGAAACAGAAACAGCCTTAAGTCTTGAGGGATGGATGTTGAACGCTGATTTTTTTCAACCGATACCTGATGCAGAAAAGGCATTGCAACTTGAAAACTGGATGACTGATAATGTTGTTTGGGAGATGTAAGTGATGCCGAAAGATTTTACAAATCTGTCGGATATTTAATGGCGGGGAAATAAAATCTTATCAGTATATTCAGTGAATACAAAAAAGATGATTTGAAGAACCAAATAAGATAATAATATAATGAAGATTGAGAACACAAAAGCACAAATGAGAAAGGGGGTCTTGGAATACTGTATCCTCCTGGTTCTCGATGGCAAACCTCTTTATGCAAGCGATATCATTCAGGCATTAAAAGAAGCAAAAATGATTGTGGTTGAAGGAACACTGTATCCTCTGCTTACCCGCTTGAAAAACGATGGCTTGCTGGCATATAGATGGGAAGAATCTACACAGGGACCACCACGTAAATATTATGAGCTAACCGACATGGGTAGAGATTTTTTATCAGAACTGGGGAACTCATGGAGCGAGCTTGTACAAGCAGTCGATAAGATTAAAGTAAATAAGGAACAATAACAACCTGGCAAATTTCAAACAAAAAACAAGATGAAGAAGACATTCACAATAAATATAAGCGGCACTGTTTTTCATATCGAGGAAGATGCCTACGAGGTACTTCAACAGTATCTGATCAACCTAAAAAATCATTTTGGAACCGATGAAGAGGGCAGAGAGATCATTGCTGACATTGAAGCCCGTATCGCTGAACTTTTCAGTTCAAAGGCTACCGAGGATAAAAAGGTAATAACCGTTGAATGGGTAAACGAAGTTATTGAAACAATGGGAACTCCCGAAGATTTTGCAGCTGAAGAAGAAGGCGAAGATGAAAGTATTGCATCAGAAGCAAAACGTAAAAGGCGTTTGTATCGCGATCCTGATCACCGGGTTTTGGGTGGTGTATGTGGCGGACTTGGGGCCTATTTTAGTATGGATCCGGTTGTGCTGCGCATCATATTTGCTGTTTTGTTTTTCGTTACTTCAGGCGCAGCATTACTCGCTTATCTTATTCTTTGGATTGCAGTTCCAAAAGCGATTAGTACTGCCCAGCGTCTGGAAATGAGGGGACAGGAAGCTACGGTAAAAAATATCGAAAAGTCGATAAAAGAGGAGGTTAAAGAAGTTAAAGAGAGTTACAGGAAGTTTAAAGAATCAGACACCTATTCGAAAGGTAAAAAATCGATGGAAGGTGCGGGAGACGTTGTTTACAATATTTTTAAGGTCATATTGAAAGTGTTTGTAATTATACTTGGCGTTTTTCTTATCATATCCGGGTTTTTTGGTCTTCTGGGAATGATATCTTCAATGATTATCGGACATTCGTTTGTGGATGGGATGCCTTTAATTTGGGGTCCGGAGATTTTTGTCCCTAATGTATTGAACCATTTTGTTGAGCCAGGCACTGTAACTCTGGGATTGGTTTTGGTTGGATTGTTGGTAGGTATACCGTTTTTGGCCATGTTGTATATTGGTACAAAACTGGTTTTCAGATATAAATCGAATAATACCATTATTGCCTTAAGCATGGTAGGTGTATGGTTAATTGCCTTGTTTACCTTATTAATAGTATCGGTGGGGCAGGTTACTAATTTCAAAAAGAGTTCGTCAATTACACAAAGCCAAACCATTTCGTGCGATTCGTGTGAAACTTTATACCTGCGTTTGGGTGAAGATAAACTAAAAGAATATGCCGAAGTTGACTGGGATATTGAAGGTTTTAAAGTTGTGGTGATTGATGGTGAAGAAGTTGTTGTTGGTTATCCGCGCCTGGATGTGGTGCGCTCATCTACAAAAGATTTTGTAGTTACTGTTAAAAGTACTTCCAGGGGTAATTCCCGTGAAGATGCCAAAGAAAATTGCGAAGAGATTGTTTACAATTTCGAACGCTCTGATTCAACCTTGATTTTTGATCCTTATTTCTACCTGGGTGAAGATACAAAATGGAGAGGCCAGGAAGTGGATGTTAGGATAAAAGTACCTGAAGGTAAGGCTATTTACCTGGGAGATGATATGGTAAAAATAATTGACGATATCGAGAATGTTTCGCACACCTGGGATGGAGATATGGTAGGAAAATACTGGGAAATGAAACCGGAGGGTCTCACCGAAAAACAAAAGCGGTAGATCGAGAAAGCAGTTGGTTATTTTTCAGAAATGGAGAAAGATAGAAATCAGATAAAAACGCTTGTGTAAGTAAAATTAGTTATATGAAAACAATTGCAACATTTCTTTTTGCTCTGGGCTTGATGCTGGCAACATTTCTGTGTGCCGGACAAAGTAAATCAGATAAGATGTACGATGCCTTTGCCAATAAGGATGGAATTACCAGTTTCTCCTTTACCAAAAATATGATTGATGCCATCAATATTGATTTGGGAGAAGATGATGAGCAGAATGTTACTGGCGATCTGCATAAAGTACGATTTATGTCGTATAATCCCGAGAAGGGTACTTTAAGTGGTAGCGATTTTATAAAAAAGGCCATTGCAATGCTACCGTCAGGATATACTAAATATGAAGAGGATGATGGCGACGACTCAGATGCGGAGATTTGGTTATTAGGTAAACGAAAAAAATATACTGAATGCCACGTATTTATTAAAAATGAGAATTCGGCAGGAAATCGGTTTGTTATTTCTTTTTACGGAGATTTTACCGTAAATGATATCGATAAACTGAAAGATCAGGGAAGGGAAATGTCAGACGATTAACTCGCCTTTAAATATATTGTTAACAGCCGTTTTGGATAAAATCTGAAACGGCTTCTTTTTGATTGAAAATGTTGATATGTTTTTTCCTCTTTAACTATTTCTAAAGAATTGTCCCAATATGGCAAAAAATCCCGATCGAGGACATGTGGTTTTCACATTATATTGTTAATTTCTTACTTTTAGGCCCAATTGATTGAGTATTAAAAGCAATTATATTTGCGACGTATCTTGATTGTGATTCAATTTATTATGTGGTTTAAGGCAGCTCTGATTTACAGTTTCGAAAACTTTAAGACGATATGTTTGTTTAATCACATCAAAAGTGGACAGTAAAGGAAAGAAATTCCGAATTTGATCGTGTATTGGAAGAGTATTATTGTAATCCTTTCCGATCAATCAAGGTGCATAAATAAGAGCAAAAAGAATTTTGATTTTCGTGTATTGTAAAAAGATATTGGACTTTTTTCATAGGGGAAGAAGAATGTTCCGGTGTAGGCATGATTTTGCTTTTTCTGGAAGTCTTTTTTCTTCAATGCATCCGGTTTTTATATTGGTCGGAGTCCTTGTCTTTTCAACAATTTCGGTATCAGCTCAAACCACTTTAATCGATCCGGCAACAGACGGAGGTTTTGAAAGCGGCCCTGCAATTACAGACAATGGCTGGCTGGTTGCCAACGATGCCACGAACACATGGATAACCGGAAGTAATGTAAAATATTCAGGATCATCGGGGATCTTTATTTCAGAAAATGGTACCGATAATCAATACAATACTAATGTTGAACAAAGCTCCCATTTTTATCGCGATGTAACAGTTCCCGCCGGAGAAGATGTGATAGATCTGAGTTTCTACCTGAAAGGGACCGGAGAAGAAGGCTGGGATCGTTTGTTGATTTACACGGCTCCAACTTCAGTAACACCTGCAGCCGGTACTCCGGAATTATGGTCAACAGATTTTCCGGGGGCAACATTAGTTTTTGAGCAAGCTGCAGTTTTATCCACATACGAACTGCAGAGCCTTACACTTGATCCTGCTTTGGCAGGTACTTCATTTCGGCTGATTTTTACCTGGCAAAACGACAACAACACCGGGGAAAATCCCCCCGCAGCAATAGATAATATTAGTCTGACATCAAAACAACAACTTTCATACACCACCCCTGGGGTAACCTCGTTTACTGTTCCTGCCAATGTTTATTCTGTTCAGGTTAAAGCCTGGGGCGCAGGTGGAGGAGGTAGCGATGAAGACGGTAACCGCGGTGGCGGTGGCGGCGGTGGCGGCGGCTTTGCCGGTGGCGCTCTAAGTGTTGCTCCAAATGATATAATTACAATTACAGTTGGATCAGGCGGAAGCGGAGGCTCAGGCAATAATGATAACGGATTGGATGGTCAAAATACCACGGTTTCTCATTCTTCCGGAATGATAACTGCTTCGGGAGGTTTAGGAGGAGATGGAAGTAGCGGTGCCGGAGGAAGTGGTGGCAGTGGTTCATTTACAGGAACGGTAACTTCTCATCTGAGTTTTTCCGGTGGTAGTGGCGCGAATGGTGGAAAAGATGCCGGTGGTGCCGGTGGTGGTGGTGCCGGAGATCAGGAAAATGGTTCTGATGCTTTGGTTATTGTTGGTGGAGATGGAGGTTCGGATTATGGCGGATCAGGTGGATGGGGTGGAAACAGAGGAGCCGGTACCGATGGAAATCCGTATGGAGGCGGTGGCGGAGCTGCCGGTGACAATGGCGGAGGCGGAGGCAATGGTGCCGATGGTGCGGTATTGCTTTCATGGGTAGAAGAAACAACTATTCCTTTATGTACATCTCCTGTTTATCCAAATAATGGTGAATCAGGTGTTCCTACCAATGTGGATTTGACATGGGCAACATCTCAGGGAGCAACCGATTATGTTTTATATTTTGGAACAAATAATCCGCCTGATAATATTCTGAATGCAAGTAATTTAGGAAATACAAATACTTATTCCTTTAGCGCTAATTTAGATCAAAATACTACTTATTACTGGAAAGTTGTTCCGGAAAATAGTCTGGGAAATCCAACAGATTGTTCGGTGTGGTCGTTTACAACAGGCGAACATTCTTATTGTACTTTTTCAGTAGAAGATGGTGTAAGGCCCATTACTCACGTGGTTTTTGGTGGAATTGATAATTCATCTTCAGAAGCTGCTACCTCTGATCAATACGAAGATTACACAGCTTCAGTTGGTCCTTCAGATTTTACGACGGGAAACAGCTACGATATCACTGTTGAGGGATATACTGCTGGCAATAACCGTTACTATTATACAGTTTATTTCGATTGGAACCAGGATGGCGATTTCGACGATTCGGGTGAACGTTATGAAATAGGTCAGATCAGGAACTCCACCGGATTGGACGGAAAAACTGCATCGGTTTCAATAGCGATACCTTCAGGTGCAGAAACTGGAAATACCAGGATGCGTGTAATCAGTTGGTACAACCTTTATAGTACAACGCCTTGTGAAAATACTGAAACCAATAGCTACGGGCAGGCTGAAGATTATAGAATTAACATAACAGAACCATGTACAACACCTCCTTCTGCTATTTGCAAGGGTATTACTGTTGAATTGGATAATAGCGGAAATGCAAGCATTACTGCTGAACAAATTGACAATGGTAGTTCCTCCTCCTGTGGAAACACCGTGTCGTTGTCTGTTTCACCTGTTGATTTTACCTGTAGCGATTTGGGTGACCAACCAGTAACTTTAACAGTAACCGATAACGGAGGAGGTTTAACCAATCAGTGTACTGCAACGGTAACTGTTGAAGATAATGTTGTTCCTTCTGTTTCAGGATGTCCTTCCGACATAAACATCGAAATTCCATTTGGTAGCACAACTGCGAATGTGAGCTGGACTGAACCGGTTTTCAGCGATAACTGCAGTTTTACAGTTAGTCAGTCGCATAACCCGGGCGATTCTTTTTCTCTTGGTTCAACAACGGTAACGTACACGGCAACAGATGATTCTGGGAATTCTGATCGTTGTTCATTTAGCGTTAATGTTACAGTGGAATCTTGCGAGCCAGAGGCTATAAACGGAGGAGGACAAGAAGAATGGATATCGGAAGTTTCAATAGGATCGTTTTCATATACATCAGGGGCTTCGGGTTATTCCGATTTTACGTCGCAGGTAATTGAGGTGGCACAAAATACGACGGAATCCTTTTCTTTAACTCCTTCATTTTCGGCCGCTAGTAGCGACTTGTATTGGAGAGTTTGGGTTGATTTCAACAATGATGGAGATTACCTGGATGCCGGCGAAGAAGTTTATAGCGGAACCTCTAGCGGAGTTGTGTCCGGGTCGGTTAACATTCCTGATTTAGCCGTTAATACTACCATGCGCATTGCCATGAAGCGACAGTTAACCGGTGATTTAACCGAGGCGGGTGGAAATGTTACTGCGCAGTATTACGATAGTCCTTCAGGAGAAGAAATTGATAAGTTGGTTGACAATGTGGTGAACCAGTCAAATTTGTCGAAATACCTCACATTCCATGCGTCCGGCTGGGTTCAGTACCAGTTCAATAATGGAAATCAGTTTGTTGTTACAAAATATACATTAACATCTGCCAACGATTTTGAAGAAAGAGATCCTTTAAATTGGGTTTTGTCGGGATCGAATGACGGGAGCAGTTGGACAACTCTGGACACACGGACGGGTGAAGATTTTGCCAGCCGATGGTTAACCCGGGAGTTTACCTTTGAAAATACAGAGGCATACGAGTATTATCGCCTGGAAATGACAAATAATTCCGGAACTATTTTACAAATAGGAGAATGGGAATTGTTCGAATCTGGTGCTTATCCCGAACCCTGCGAAAAATTTTCCTATGGTGAAGTGGAAGATTATTCCATTCACATTCTTCCTCCATGTACTCTCACTCAGTTTAATGTTACCGGAGGGGGATCTTATTGTTCAGGTGGCACTGGTGTTTCTGTCGGGCTCGATGGTTCGGAAGCCGATGTTACCTACGAGCTTCATCTCAATGGCTCACCTACCGGAACAACTTTGTCAGGCACCGGTTCATCTTTAAACTTTACCGGAATAACTACAGAGGGAACTTATACTATTCTGGCCAGCGATGATATAAATACATATTGTACCAATACCATGCAAGGCAACGCTGTTGTGTCGGTTAATCCATTGCCAACAATCACTTTAGGTTCAACTTCGGCGGAAACCTGTTTTGGTGAGACAGAAGCAGAGTATGAATATACGGCAACTACCGGAAGCCCGAACAAATACATTATTGATTTTAATGCGCTGGCAGAAACCGAAGGATTTACTGATGTTTCCGGTGTAAGTCTTAGTGGTGGATTGATTAAGATTACGGTGCCCGAAGACGGGACTCCTGATACATATAACGCAGTATTAACGGTAATAAATGAAACAACAGGTTGCGAAAGCGCCTCTTATCCGATTACAATAATCATTCATTCGTTGCCCGAAACAGGAGAAATAAGAGTGGAATATCAAAACAAATTAAAATTATAAAAAGATGAAAAAACAATTAACTTATTTAATTACCCTGGTTGCAATGCTGGTTTTGAGTGTAGGGGCTTTTGCGCAGGGAGGATTGAGTCCCTACGTAGGGTCGTCGCACAGTTATTCAGTAACACCCGGAAATGCCGGAAACAGTTTTCAATGGGCTTTATCAGGAGGTGGAACATTAACCAATGCCACATCAACAACAGCAAATGTTAGCTGGACTACACCCGGAACTTACACGCTTACATTTACTGAGACCGATGTAACAACATCGTGTGCAACCGTAAAGCAGGTTCCCATAACCGTAACAAGTGCCTTTGATGTTACGCTGGCTTCTGTTGATTCAGTTTGTAACTCAGCAGAAGGAGTTGTGAATTTTGGAGGAACCGACACTACAACAACCATTAGTTATGTAATTAATATGTCAACCGGAACCACCTGGAGTCCTGATTGGCAGGTTACTTTCACCCTGGGCGGTGCAACAGTGGCTGAGGTTTCGAATGATGGCAATGTGGTTACAGCAAGTGGTAGTTCTTATACTATTTCAGGTTTATCGAGCACAAGCGGATCGGGAAGTGTGACTGTTGATGTGAAAGTAACAGGGAGCGCTTTTAGCCAACAGAATCTTTTGTTAACGATTACCGATGCGGAAGAAAATGATTTCAGTTCCACCTTCCTTGGAAACGGAACAAAAAGCGATACCGGAGTAGTTTATGCAATACCTCAAACTTCACCAATTTCAGCAAACTAACACATACACAATAAAAAATGAAGATTATGAAAAGATTTGTTTTAGTAATGGCAGTAATTTTTATTTCTGCAATTGGCACCAGTAGTTTCGCTCAAAATACCGGGGACAAACCTACGGTTGGAACTACGCACTCTTATTATGTAAATTCAACCAATGGTACTTCACAAGACCTGGGAGACGTGAACAATACCTTTATCTGGTGGGTAAGCACCAATCCTGCTGATTTGAACGTTCAGGTAAATGCCGAAACTGATTTTTCAGTCGTAAGCGGTACTTATGGCGAATCAGGAGGAGTAAATAATTACAAATTGGAATTGGAATGGAATGCTTCAGCCATTGAGGACACCTTTTATATTGTTGTTCAGGAATTTGATACCGACGGCAACCAATGTTCCAATACCAAAGCAATGGCGGTTGTTCCGCAAAACGACTTCGAGCTTCAGTTTGTTGCACTCGAGGCTAACGGAACCAGCATTGGAGACAGCCTCTCACGTTGCGCACCTGATATTGCTTTGTCGGCTTCAGGACTGGATATTACCTACGACTATGGAACAGACACAGTAATGTTCCAGTTGTCGGCGTCGGGTATTTACACCGACTGGTCGTTTACACCAACCTTTAACAATACAATAAGTGTAACTCCAAGCTTTGAGTACCTGGTTTCGGGTGGTTCATGGAGTTCGTTATCTTCAGGTTCACCGGTTTCAGTGCTAGAGAATTCTTCGGGTAGCGAGGAAGTATTAGTTCGCGTTTCGTGGGATAACGGTGATACCAACGGAACGCACAATGAAGGCACTTCAGAACAGTTAATCAAGCTTACCTTGTCTTCGGTTGAAGGAACCGGAAGTATCCCGGCAACGGTTGTTAATTCAGATAATGCCGATTTTACTTCCAATGCTGTTCAAACACAAACTATTCAGGCGCGTCCTGCAACAGTTGGAATTGGATTTAACTAAAAACCGGAATGAAGTTTAAGGTACTTTTCATAATGATATTCATCCTCCTGGCTGCACGTTTTGTTGCAGCCGGAGAGGATACTATTGTCTATGAAGGTACTGTAACCTCACATTTTGTTTTTGAAAATCCGGATAACGAATATAGCTGGGAAGTTTATACCGGGTTTAACCCTGATGTTTTGGCTCTTAATGTTGATTATGAATTTATTGGAGCTTCAAACAATAATAATGTTGAAATACGCTGGAAAGCTCCCGGAAATTATTTTCTGAAAGTAACAGAAACCAATAGCGAAGGGTGTTCTAATGTCAAGGTTCAGTCAATTGTTGTGCAGGTTTACGACCCACAATTGATTGTTGATGCCGGAGAAAATGCCACCATTGGTTCCTGCATGTCATATCAGTTTCAGTCTTCGGTTTCTGACACAAGCGGATTAACATACGGCTGGGAGCCGGCAGAAAATCTCGACGATCCTTCTATTCTGAATCCTGTATTTACTCCAGGAAGCAGCACAACATTTATTTTAACCGTTACCAGTGGTGATGGAGAAATCTTGAAAGATACAGTAGAAATAGCTGTTTCGGAGGTTTATGCCAATGCAGGAGATGATTTTATCGCAGAGGAAGGTACAACTGTCTTATTGGATGCATCGCAAAGTTATGGCGATCAGCTTCAGTATTTCTGGTCAACATTTGATGGAAATATTGTTAGCGGAAGAAATTCATCGAGTCCCGAAATAAACAGTAGTGGAACCTACTACCTGGAAGTAAGGGATTACTTTGGATGTTCGGCTTTCGATACAGTGGTGGTTAACCGGTTGATTTATGCCCCGGTTGCCCGCGACGACTACGATACAACCACCTACGAAAAGTCAGTAACCATTCCAATTCTGGCTAACGATGAGGATCCTGATAACGAACTCGATCCTTCGACTTTAAATATTGTTCAGTATCCGTTGAACGGCTCGGTTTATATTCATGCTGATATGTATAATGTTACCTATACACCGAATGACAGGTTCCTTGGCGGTGATGTTTTCGAATATCGTATTTGTAACTTCTCAGATAAATGTGCCCAGTCTCATGTTTATGTTTATGTTACAACTGCACCGTTTTTTATACCGGAAGCTTTTACTCCCAATGGTGACAATATCAACGATTATTTTGAGATTCTGGGAATTGAACTTTATGAAGGAAATAAGCTGATGGTAATGAACCGGTGGGGTAAAAAAGTATATGAAGCCGAAAATTACGGCATCTCTTCCACTCCAATATTCTGGGATGGGAAATCGAACAGGGGAGGAGGAAACGATGACCTTCCGACCGGAACGTACTTTTATGTTTTAGACTTAAAAAACGGAGAACCGCCAATTGCCGGGTCGGTGTACATTGACAGATAAATGAAGAGATTAAGGAAAATATGGTTTTGTGGAATTGCACTTCTTGGATTGTTTCTGAGCAGTAAGGATATTCGTGCCCAGCAAGACCCGATGTACACACAGTATATGGATAACTTGTTGGTTATAAATCCCGGATATGCCGGTTCCAGAGAGATTGGAAATGCGCTTTTGGTATCCCGCAGCCAGTGGGTATCGTTTGATGGAGCGCCCACCACAAGGTCTTTTTCTTATAATACTTCGTTTGAAAAGAAAAAAGTTGGGTTTGGTTTTTCCGTACTTTCCGATAAAATAGGACCTTTAAAACAAACCGGTGTTTATGCCGATTATTCATACTTCCTGCAGGTTTCAGACGAATTTAAGCTTGGTATGGGATTAAAAGGCGGGGTAAGTTTTTACCGGGCCAACTTAACTGATTTGCAAACTGTTGACCCTGATCCGATATTCGATAACGACATTTACGAAAACTTTTTGCCCAATGTGGGAGTTGGCTTTTTCTTATTTTCCAGCAATACCTATTTTGGCTTATCGGTTCCGAAGCTGATAGAGAACAATATAACCCGTGAAAATGTCTCCTCGGAATATGTGAACAGTCAGGAGCTGCATCTTTATATTGTTGGCGGTCATCGTTTCGATTTGAACGACGATTTTCAACTTAAACCAAGTGGCATGGTAAAATGGGTGCGAAATGCTCCACTTTCTGTTGATTTATCTGCAATGCTTGGTTTTAGAGATAAATTTTGGGTTGGTACCATGTATCGCTGGGATGCAGCATATGGATTAATTGCCCAGTTTAAGCCAAATCCAAAAATCACCATTGGCTATTCTTACGATATCACCATTTCCGAGTTAAGTGGTTTCAATAACGGTTCACACGAAATCATGTTCAGTTACGATATCGACCTGTTCGAACGACGAGCCAAAGATATTCCGATTGCTCTACGTGGAAGATAAGACACACGGTTTTAACGTATGATAAGTTTTTCAGAGGCAGCGCTGTTTTTATTATACACTCTAACAAAGTAAATCCCCGGCGATAAATTTTCAGTATTTATTTCAGGATTGATCGTATTGGGTAATTCCATAATCATTCGTTTCCCCGAAATAGAAAACACCTCGACTTTATTTATTACTTGTTCAGATGCAATGGTAACAGAAGAATGTGCCGGATTCGGATAAAGAAGTACATTAGTATTGCCGGAATGAATTGGGTTAATACTGGTTGCCACATCCGGATCGTCAAATTTCGTAGTTGAATATAAACGGTATTCTCCAGGGGCAAATGAGAAGTTTTGCTGAACTGTTGATATTTCAATGGAATCGCCGCTGAAAAATTCATAATATTTTCCGGTTGCCGGGAAAATAAAATCAATATTCTGTTGAGTTACATCGAAATTGCCAAGGCCAATTACGTGCTTATCTCCTTTGGTTAATTTATATCTTTTGGTTAATCCCGACAGGCTAAATTCTGTATACTCGGGCGAAAATTCTTCATAGCTTTGTTTTAGCTCGTTCAGTTTTGCCATTACACGGAACAGGTCGGTGCGGTCGGTTTCTTCCAGATAATCCCATCTGACTGGCTTCGGAGAGGTTCTGCACCCATTATTAGTGCTTCCGTCTTCGCAGGTATTTATTGAATAATTATAGCCCAGTTCTTGAAACTGCCACAACATTTTAGGGCCTGGTATCGGAAGAAAGAATACCGAGTTTAGTGCGATTCTTTGAAGTGCGGTTGGCAAATCCTCTATTTTTGAAGTATTATCATTAAGACATTTGTAAATGAGCCGTTCCTCATCGTGGCTTTCCATGTAGGTAACCAGGTTTGGCTCGGTCCATCCCCTGTTTGAATAAACTCCCCAACTTAAATTGTCACCATAGCCCATGGCTGTTCTTCCGTAAGAATAGTTTAAGTTTCCCCACAGCATCATTCCATAGTTGGCCAGAACAATTTCTTCCGAATTAGGGGCAAAATGTTCCAGTATCACAATGGCATCATTTTTTCGTTTCCAGATTTCGTCAGCCATTCGTTTTAATATTTCGATACGAGACAAGTCCTCTGCCGACCCATCGCCCGGAGTATTGGTAAAACCTTTGGTAAAGTCGAAACGGAAACCGTCAACTTTATATTCGCTCATCCAGAAAGCATTCACACTGTCAACCAGCTCTTCGGTAGCTGCCGACTCATGATTAAAATCGTTTCCCCACGAATAAGATGGATTCGGAGATGTTTCGTTGTACCAAGGATTGTTTGCCGCGGGTCGGTTTAAGCCACTGTTCCAGTACATTTGGGCAAAAGGACTCTGGTTATAACTGTGGTTCAGAACCATGTCGACAACTACTGCTATTCCACGCTGGTGACATTCATCAATCAGGCGTTTTAATTCGTTTTTCGGACCATAATATTTATCAGGCGCAAAATAGAACGAAGGATTATAACCCCAACTGATATTTGCATCGAATTCGTTAACAGGCATAAGCTCCAATACATTTACACGAAGGTCTTCCAGGTAGTCTAGTTTTTCAATAACCGATGCAAAAGTATGCTCAGCAGTGTAATCTCTAATGAGTAATTCGTAAATCACCTGCGAATTTTTATCGGGAACTTCGAAATCAGTTACCTGCCAGTTGTATTCTTCCTGTGCCGTTTGTAATACAGAAACGATGCCCTCTACATCACCGGTTGGATATGATTTCAGGTTGGGATATGTTTCTTCCGAAATGTATGGGTCATTCCATGGATCAAGTATTTTTTCGGTATACGGATCGGCAATTTTTAATTGTCCGTCAATGTAATATTGAAATGCATATTCTTTTCCCACATCAAGTCCAGTGATATCAAGCCAGAAAATTTCGCCGTCTTTTTTCATCAGGTATTCGTTCGATACCTGCCAGTCGTTGAATTCGCCAATTACATAAATAAATTCTTTTTCAGGTGCCCAAAGCACAAGTGCTACCGAATTGTTTGAGGTGTAGTTAATGCCTTTTTTATAAGTTGTTGGTTTTGGTTCTTCTGTAATTTCAGGGCGGACGGTTACCGAAACCGTATCGCGCACGGTCGTTTCTGTGGTAGCTTCAGCAATAATCAGGAAATTTCCACTTTCATTGAATTCAAAGTTGTCCGTAATATTAGTTCCTGTTGTTTCATTAATAAGAGAATCGTTTACAAATAATTTCATTGCAGCCTCCACTGATGCATTTGCCGAAATGGTTATAGTTTCTGAAATTGTAAAAATTGTATTGTTTTTAGGTTCGGCAATTTCAACAACCAGTCCTTCTTCGTAAACATTAACAAAAATATCATTTGTTTGTGGGCTGCCGGTTGATGAGCGAAAAACCAAACACAATTCTGTCACTTTGTCTCCATTTGCAACGCTGTAAAACGAGTTAATATCAGGCGAAATTTCCAATTCGTAAATTCCGTTACCGAGATTTGTAAGTTTGGGTTGAACACTGTTGTTTCCCCATGTTCCAATAACATTTTGCCATTGTCCTTTTCCTTCAATTGTCACTCCTGTGTGGGCGTACAGATCGCCGGTGAAATACCCAAGGCGATCATCCTGCGATGAATCGAAGATGATTTTTACTGCATTTGATGCAACAGGAATGGCAGGTTCTGTTGTTATTTGAGCTGATAAAATTAGTGGGCCAAGCGAAAAGACAAATATGAACAGTAATCGGAACATGATTATATTTTTAAGGCTTTTTTGAAAAATTGAAAAACAGAAACCCCTTCATAAATAAGGGATTCCTGTTTAAATGCAGTTTTTTACAAATATGTTAGTTTTTTGTAAGCGAATAAGTGAATCCGGTTTCCGAATTCAGTATCAGTTCAACGTGGTAAGTACCGGCAGTAACAGTAATGTTAGCTCCTCCGTACTCAAGCGAACCATCGGCATTGTTATCGCCAAAATTAATATCCCAACCATCGTTGGCACGGAATTTAATATCACCATCTTTCAGAGTGATGTCGGCCAGCCATTTGTATTCACCTTTTGTTTCAGAAGCCAGGGTCATATTTGTATCTTCTGACCAATCGCCCGGAGTAGCAGAGCCAATAATTCCCCAGGTTGTTTCAAGCACTGAGTAACTGAAATCGTTGGTATTTACACGAACGCGGTAGAAACCGTCGGCAGCTACAGTTAAGTTATCTTCATCGGCCTGATCCAGGTAACCTTCCATGGTTTTACTTCTTCCGAAGTCACCATCCCAACCTGAACGATTTGGCACAAATTTGAATCCCCAACCATCAACAGTTATATACTGATAGGTATCGAATACGCCATTTTCAACCATTTGCATACCTACAGCATTTCCGGTATTCCAGTCGGCAACAATAGAACCGCCCAGAATTTTAGGACCATCGGATACGGTAACGGTTTTTGTATTCAGGTCGACGATTACGAAGTAGGTTCCGTCAGAGGTTCCGCTGTTGGCAATATTGCCATTGCCCGGATCAGCACATCCGATAAAGTTATCGAACCGGTCGGCGCCGATACCGTTATCCCAGTTTCTTTCCGGGAAGAATTTGAATTCTTTACCGGCTTTCAGCTCATAGGTACCAATCCAAACATTCGGAGCAACAAAAGTCATTTCAAGCGCATTACCAATATCCCATCCTACACTTGTTGCTTCTCCAACAATATAAATAGGTGCACTCCAGTTAACAAATTCAAAATACGCTTCATAAATGGTATTCATCCATTCCAGATCGGAACTGATAGCTTTTACGGTCCAGCTGTACGATCCTTCTTCAATACCGTTTTGTTCCAATAGCGTTTTCCACTCACCGTGGGTTTTTGAAATCTGGCTGGCTGTGCCTTCACTATCAGCATCAAGAGTTATTAGAGGATCAGAGAAGTCGCCTCCCAACACATCGATGTAGAATTTGTAAGTTACTGAACCCGATGATGTAGTTGCATCGTTCCAGTCGAAAATGAAAGTTTCATCTTCCATTGTCCCGTCGAATTGTACCAGACTTTTGTTTAAAGGACTTACAAGATCGAAATTACTAACCCCGTCGGAACTTAATACAATTTTAAGGGAATTGGCTACTTGTGCCAGTTTAATATTAGGTGAACCGTTCTCGGCTCTTACGTTCCATTTTAACGATGCTACACCCGAACCTCCTGCAGCACTGTAAACTTGTTGCAATTCTTCGAAGGTTAGAGTAGCTTTTGCAGTCGCACCGGAATTATCTGAAACTTTCGACCAGATTGGATTTGAAAAATCGCCATCTGCCAAATCGAAAAGAATGGTATAAACAATCGGACTTCCAAGTCCTGATTCAGCTTCTCCCCAATTAAAGACAAAATTTTCGGTAAGCGCCTCGGTATTGATTTTAATTGTATCGTTGTTTTCCGGCCCAACTAACTCAAACCCGGTAATAGCCTCACCATTTACCGTATAATCACCTACCTCTTCCATACACGAAGAGAATAGGGCTAAAACGGTGATAAACAATATATATTTAATAGTTTTATTCATTGTAATTCAATTTAAATTATTCATAATCTTCAAAATCGAATTCAAAAGCACTCGTTGAAACCGTTTCAGCTGAACCGTCCTGGTTGTATACTTCTCCAAAGAAAACAACCTGACATTTGGCTATGTCTTCAACTGTTTTTCCTTCAGGGAATTCGCCTAGCTTTTCAGCAAGAAATGAGAAAGCATATTCTTCTTCATTGGTGAACGTTGTTTCAAACGGTTCAGATGTTACTATGCTTGTGCCGTTTTCATCCAAAAGGGTAACAACTGCAGTAAAATTATCCGCAATCGGAAGTTTTTGATCTTCAGAAGATTCAATCATGCTCAAATTCAGATAGGCTGTCACCACGTCGTTTACAGAAACTTTCGAGGGGAAAGTTCTGAAATAGGAAGCTTCAAATTCAAGAGGTAGCAAAGTAACAGATGTTGCCATATCTCCCGGAGTTTGTTTACTTCCATCCTGAGAACGTAATAAGAATCCAAATTCTTTTATTTTACCCGGTGTGTCACCTACTCCAAATAGCTCAGCCATGTTGTTAAAGGTTACTTCTCCGTTATCGCGGGTAACTGTCATGGGCAAAGCAAGCATATATTTGTTGGGCTGTCCTTCAACCGGTGTCAATTTAGCATTTTGCGAAATACTTCCCCAATTGGAGCTGTTCCCATCGTAGCATATCAACATTTCGGAAGGGGAACTCAACTGAGGAGACCACGACCAGATATAAACATCGGAGATCCCTTCTACCGAACTACCGGTTACATCGAAAATAATCGTAACATTTTCGGTCAAAGCGTCAATTTCAGAAGGCGTCACCGTAAATGTTGGTTCAGCATCTTGTGCTCTTAACACAAACGATCCCAGTATAAATAATGATAATATGATTGTTTTTCTCATGGCTCATTAATTTTTAGAAAGCGAATAAATGTATTTGATTTTTATCTTACCGGTATCGGGTTGTTTGCGTTCTTCTTTAAACTCAACTTTACCTAAAATAACATCGGCAAGACTAGCCAGTTCAACGGTTTGTGTCTCTGATCCGTCGGAAAGTATGATTGCAGACGGGTAATCAGTATCGTCAATTGTCCAGTTTCCGCTGGTTAGCATCTGCATATACGATGAGCCCGGATTTGATGTAAAAGTACCATCGTTGTTAAATGTAATCGAGAAATCGGTATACGGATGTCCCGAAAAAACATTTGTAAGATCTTTAACTGTTGCAAAATCGGGGAAACTTTTCGATTCCGCATCTGCATCAATTTGTTCGAATTTGTCCAAATCCCATGTTCCTACAAGCATAGGGATGTAATCTGTTTTCTCGCCAAGAGGCGGAATTTCATCCGGCTGGCACGAGAAAACGATAAGTGATACAAATAGTATTGCTATTATATTTTTCATGTGTTTATTATTTTAGAATTGTTAATGTTAACACATGTCCACCTGTCGGCAGACAGGAAACTACCATTGGTATTAATTTCAAACTTCTATATTGAATTGATCCATTCATGGTTGTTTCAATCATTAATATTCCTTTATTAATAAGTTACTAATTAGGTTCAGGATTAGGAACAAACACTTCGTTTGCTTCAGCAGCAGCAAACTGAATCACAAGTCCTACATAGTCCCAGTCTACACCTCTGATAACAATATCCTCTCCATCTGCACCCCTGCGTTTCAGGTCGTGAAGATGATAACCTTCGCCCATAAGTTCCAGTCGGCGTTCGGTACGTGTAGCGTTTAATATTGCCTCGTTTGTAGCATTTTCCGGCAAGTTTTTCGATGCATTACCGTAAGCTCTTTCCCTGATATCATTTACGTCCTGACGTGCTGTTGAGTTATCCGGAGTTGATTTTAACATGGCAGATTCGGCACGTAAGAGTTTTAGTTCTGTTAACCTTAATACGGGTATAGTTGGGAAATTATTATTGAATTTGGTTAGTGCAACATATTCGTTGTCGGCCCCTTTATTAAATTCCTTGTACCAGGCTTCAACGCGTAAGTCGCCTGAACCTGCCTTAACAACATTTTTATAAACTTCCGGAGCAATCCGAATATTCGGGATGTTTGTTCCATCGCAACGATAAACTCCAAAATCACCTCCTACACTTTTCCCTGTAACATTGCTCGATACCAGCTTGAAAATATCTTCAGTCGATCCGGGAACCGCCTCATCCAAATCAGTAATAAAAGTAAAAGGTCCGGTACTGATTACTTCGTTTGCTTTTGCATAAGCATTGTCGTAGTCGTGCATTTGGAAATATACCTGTGCCAACGCCGCTTTTGCTGCCCATTTTGTAGCATATGCAAAATTTGAGTTTTCGTCAGGTAAATCAGTTTCTGCTTCTGTTAAGTCAGAAAGAATTTGCTGGTATACTTCTGCAACAGTATTTCTGGGAAGTAATTCAACTTTCGAATTTGTTTTTATAATAATTCCCAAATGATCGTTATTCGGAGTATATCCGTAAGGCTGAGCAAAAAGGCGAACCACTGCAAAGTGTGCTATTCCTCTCAGGAATTTGGCTTCGGCTATCATTTTACTGGCATCTGCTTCCGACATCCCCGACACATTCTCGATATTTTCCAGAATCAGGTTCGAACGAAGGATACAAATGTATGCCTGGTCGTGCGTTTCATTATCGGTGAAATAACCAGTTGTGTAGCGTTTGTAAATATTTACCATTTCGTCGGTAATACCATCGCGAAGAACCATGTTATCGGCTAACAGGTCGGAGGTTCTTTGAAAGTGTCCTCCGTAAAAACCGTTTACTACATCGTATGCTGCATTTAGCAACTCAACCAGATCTTGTTTTGCTTGCAGGGCATCATCTTTCAGGATAACGCCTTCATCTTCCGGATCAATTTCAAGTAAACTTTCGCAACCTGAAAAAAGGATACCGATTATGAATAATATGTATAGAAATTTATTTTTCATCGTACAAAAGTTTTAAAATGAAACATTTAAACCCAGTGTAAATACCCGCTCCTGAGGAGGAGTAAGGAAGCTTACGTTAGCACTCATATTCCGGTCGCGGGCATCGTCGTGGTCCCTTGCTACCTCTGGGTCAGCGCCAGGATATTTAGTGAATGTTAACAGGTTGGTTCCTGTTACATATATTCTAGTGGTTGAAATACCAAATTTATCCAGGGCTTTAGGTGGAATATTGTATGACAAGGTCAGGTTTTTTAAACGCAGGTAGTCGCCATCGAATAACCACATGGTTGAGTTAAACCACTGTTCGCCGTCTTTTCCGTAAGTAGAACCTTCGCGCGACATTCTTGGGTATTTTGCTTCGTCGCCGGGTTGTCTCCAGTGGTCGAAAATATCGGTTCTGAAGTTCCAGTCCGAAGCCAGTCCCATCTGGCGTTTTGCTGAAGAATCGTAAATCTGTGCTCCCACACTAAAGGTAAACAAGGCACTCAACGATAGATTTTTGTACCTGAAAATGTTTGTAAAACCTCCGGTGAAATCGGGGATTACTTTACCGGCAGGTACTGCAAAACCTTCTTCTCCTTCAAACTTGTAGGTTTTAGTTTCATTACCTTCTTTATCCAGGTAAACCGGACGGCCGTCAGCCGGATCGATTCTTGAAACCCTTACCAAACGGTTTGTTCCAACCGGATAGCCTTTTAAAATCCTGGTGTCGTTTGTTCCACCACCGATTTCTTCAGTAGTTAAGCCTCCCAGGTCGGTAACTTCGTTGCGTAAAGTCGATACGTTAAACTGTGTATCCCATTCGAAGTCGCCTACCAGGTTTTTGGTAGTAATACTAAATTCAAGACCTTCGTTCTCTATGGTTGCCAGGTTTTGCCACTGGCTGCCGTAGCCCGACGATGCTGTAATAGCAAGGTTTACAAACACGTCTTTCGATTCTTTAAAGAAATAAGCGGCTTCGGTAGAAATTCTTCCTTCGAAAAAGCGGGCATCAATACCCAGGTCGTAACTGTTTGTGGTTTCCCATTTCAAATCGGGATTCTCAAATTTTTCCGGGTAGCGGATCGGAAGATCGTTGTATTTCTGGTTTTCGTTTGTCGAAATACGGTAAGTTCCTACGTGTTCGTAATTCGGAATATTTGAGTTACCGGTAACACCGTAACTTGCTTTAAGTTTCAGGAAAGAAAGCCAGTTGCTGTCTTTCAGAAAATTTTCTTCAGTCATAATCCATCCCAAGGCAAAGGTAGGAAAGTAACCGTATTTATTGTTTTTCCCGAAACGTGAAGAACCATCGGTCCTTAATGTTGCCTGTGCAATATAGCGGCCTTTATACATATAATTCATTCTTCCGAAAAAACTGATAAAGCGCCAGTGTTCATCTCTAAGATTTTCTTTTTCTTCAATATCTTCCCTGCTGTAATCCCAGTTATAATTTGTTCCGGTTGTTAATGATTCCTGAAGTTCGTGGCCTAACATGGCTTTAAGGTCATGGTCTTCGTTCGGAAGTTTGAAATCATAGTTGGCAACGAGGTTATAGTTCCAGTTATAAACTTTTCGGTTGTTTTCCCAGCTGTAGTTTGCATTTGAAGACCGTAACTCAGCCTGTTCTGTTCCTTTGTTTTTAAAGTTCATGTAATCCAACGCACCCGAAAAACTAAACGACAATTTTGAAGTTGGCATATAGTTTAACGATATACTGTTTATCGTTCTCAGTTCGTTGTTGCTGTCGTCTCTGAGTTCATTAATCATTACCGGGTTTCCGGAGTTTCCGCCACCATTAAAAAATGAACCGTCAGAATTGTAAATCGGGTAAATAGGCAAGGCATATCCCATTGCAGCACCTAAACCTCCGTCCCAGGGATTACCCGGAAGAGCAGTTGATGTTTGAGCAATTGTTGATGTGAGTATCGCATTAAATTTCGAAGAAGGAGTATAATTCAGGTTTAACCCGGCATTCACTCTTTCCAGATCGTTATCAACCAGGTACGATTTGTCATTGGTAACACCCCAGTTAATTCTTGCAATTAAATCGTCAACAATTCCAAAGTTGGCACTTAGGCTATAATCTTGTTTATATCCTGTACGGGTAACTTCGTCCCACCAGTCGGTATCGTTAAGTTGAGCTTCAGCCCAGGTAAGTCCACCTGGTAATCCCTGTGGTATTCCTGTATTTCCGTCGTTTTCCCATGCTTCCTGGTAAAGTTGCAGCCACTCTGCCGAGTTGGTCATATTTACCTTTTTAGTAGGATTACTGAAACTTTGTTTTGTACTGAATTCAACTTTAACATCATTCCCTTTTGCTTTTTTGGTTGTTATAATTACAACACCGTTGGCACCTCTCGAACCATAAATACCGGTTGCCGATGCATCTTTTAAGACTTCGATTGATTCAATATCGTTAGGATTTATTGAAGATAACGGGTTGATGTTCATACCACCTGTTCTTCCTCCAAGACCAAAAATGTCGTTTGTAATAGGAATTCCGTCTACAACATAAAGTGGGTCTCCGGCAGAGTTAATGGAAGCAACACCACGAACCCTTACAATAGCACTAGAGCCTGCCATTCCACTACCGGTAGTTACACTCACACCCGGAGCCTGGCCGGCAAGAACTCCTTCGAAAGAAGAAGTTAGTTTGTCAGTAATGTCCTGACTTTCGATCTTAGCTATTGAACCTACTATTTCACGTTTTTTCTGAATACCGTAACCAACAACTACAACTTCTTCCAGCTGTTCGGTGTCGGTTTGCAGATTTATGTCAACGTTTGTTTGATTATCAACAAGAACTTCCTGTTTTAGATAACCTACATACGAAAACAATAAGGTTTGACCCGATTCTACTTTAACGGTATAATACCCGTCAAAATTAGTAATGGTTCCCATAGTAGTTCCCTTTACTACAATGGTAACACCAGGTAAAGGCTCGCCCGTATCGGCATCGTTAACTCTACCTGTAACTGTTTTTTGTTGTGCATAACCTATTGTATAAGCCAGTAGCGCAACTAAAAACAAGATAACTTTTAGATTTCTACGAATAATCCTCATTTTACATGTTATTAGTTTATGAATTTTTTTCAGTTTGTTAAATTCTCTTAACTCATCATATTAGGCAATAAATCAACTTGTTACAGAGACTTCGTGTTTAACAAAACTTAAATTCCACTGGCGAATGTATGATAATTGTTAAGAAAAAATTACGTTTTTTAACACTTGGGTTTATGCAAACGTTTGCGGTGTCGTTTGCGCTTAATATGTTATAAAACAGGTGGTTGCTGGTTGGTATCTTTGCATCGAAAATAACATGAGTGCAATTGAATTGAATTTCTTACATTTGTAATAGACATAAACCGGAACTGATTTTATCAAATAAGCCTGTATAATCATAAAGTATGAAGAGTGGATTGGTGACCATAAAAGATTTGGCCCGCGAATTAAATATTTCAGCATCAACGGTTTCACGTGCCTTAAAAAATCATCCTGATATCAGCGAAGAGACCAAACGTGCTGTTCAGGAACTGGCCGCTAAAATGAATTACCAGCCCAATGCAGTTGCGCTTAGCTTAAAACAACGACGCAGTAATACTATAGGAGTAATCATTCCGGAGATTGTTCATTATTTTTTCTCATCAGTAATTAGTGGTATTGAAGATGTTGCTTACGATGCGGGGTTTAATGTAATTATTTGTCAGAGCAACGAGCGATACGAGCGCGAAGTAGCCAATGCCAAAACTCTACTTGCCAGCCGGGTTGACGGGGTATTGGTTTCTATTTCCAAAGAAACCAAAGATTACAAACACTTATATAACCTGCGCGACAACAAGGTGCCCATGGTTTTTTACGACCGGGTTGTGCCGGGTCTGTTTGCCGACCAGGTAATTATCGACGACTTTGACGCTTCGTACAGGGCCACCCGACATTTAATTGATAGTGGACGAACCAGTATTGCTCACCTAGGAGGTCCTATGTCGTTAATAATTGGACAGCATCGGAAAGAGGGATATTTAAAGGCATTAACAGAAGCCGGAATGCCCATTGATGAAGATTTAATACTGGAAGCAGATTCATTCGAAAAGGCACGAATGGCCATTATGAAACTGATTAATAAGAATAAACATTTTGATGGGGTTTTTGCTACCAACGACCTTACAGCAATCGGTGCCATGCAAACCATCCAAAAGAAAGGATTTAAAATTCCCGATCAAATTGCTGTGGTTGGTTTTTCAGATGGTCGTTTCTCGGGTATAACAGATCCTACACTCACTTCGGTAGATCAACACGGTTACGAAATGGGAACCATTGCTACACAGATGTTGCTCAAAAGAATTACATCAGAAGTTGACGATTACCCGTTTGAAACCAAAGTTCTGAATGCTAATCTTATTGTAAGGGGGTCTTCTCTGATATAAACTTATCATATGTTATAAAACATTTTTGCGATTTCCGCAAACGTTTGAAATGCTCTATTCGGTCTAAAATCGTTGTATTGTAAGGAGTTTGAGTAACGGCGTATTTGGAGTTCTGACTTTTTCTGACGTATATTTGTGCAGGCAATATCAACTTACTTAACATACTTCATGTTCGACAGCGAAATTCCATTTTGCTGTAATTTCTATTTATAAGACTACAGTATAACTATTAATAAAATGAATGTTATGCGCAAAAAACCTACGCTAAGTTTTTGGCAAATCTGGAATATGAGTTTCGGATTTCTTGGAATCCAGTTTGGATTTGCACTCCAGAATGCCAATGTCAGCCGTATTTTCGAAACGCTTGGGGCCAAAGTTGAAGATATCCCGATTTTGTGGATAGCAGCTCCGGTTACAGGGTTAATAATTCAACCCATTATTGGTCATATGAGTGATAAGACCTGGAACAGGTTAGGAAGAAGGCGTCCGTATTTTCTTTTTGGAGCCATATTCGCCTCGCTGGCATTATTGCTCATGCCAAACTCACCCGCTTTGTGGGTAGCCGCCGGAACGCTGTGGATAATGGATGCCTCCATTAATGTTTCAATGGAACCTTTTCGTGCTTTTGTGGGAGACATGCTTCCCAACGAACAGCGTACACGTGGATTTGCAATGCAGAGCTTTTTCATTGGTACAGGTGCGGTAATCGGATCGCTTCTTCCGTATGTTATGACCAACTGGTTGGGAATTGCCAACACGGCAGCCGAAGGAATTATTCCTCCGTCGGTGAAATGGTCGTTTTATATTGGTGGTATTGTATTTTTTCTGGCTATCCTTTGGACGATCTTGTCGACAAAAGAATACCCTCCGGAAGAATTAAAGGAATTTGAGGCCGAAGAAAAGCAAACCATTCAAAAGGATTATATCGAAGCACCGGTGGAACCGGGAGCCTTTGTCAAAACAGGTAGCATTTTTGGGTTAATCGGTTTTGTAATAATTGTATTAACCAAATTATTGCATCTGAAAGAGGAGCTTTACATCCTTGGTGGCATTCTTGTTTTGTTCCTGTTATTAATGTTACTGGCCGGAGTATTCAAATCAAACCAAAAGGAAGACAATGCTTTGGTTGAGATCTTTTCCGATTTGCTTCGAATGCCGGTTACCATGAAACAGCTGGCACTGGTTCAGTTTTTTACCTGGGTAGGTTTATTTGCTTTGTGGATTTATGCAACAGCAGGAATCACCAGTCATGTTTATGGTACTTCAGATACAACTACAAAATTGTATAACGATGGTGCCGACTGGGTGAATGTTCTTTTTGCTGTTTATAACGGAGTGGCGGCCCTGGTGGCGTTTGCACTCCCGGTTTTAGCCAAATACACCAGCCGAAAAACAACGCACTTTATCGCTTTGGTGATTGGTGGTGTGGGTTTGGCATCCATCTATTTAATCAAAGATCCTAACTGGTTAATATTGCCAATGATTGGAGTTGGTATTGCATGGGCAAGTATTTTATCGATGCCTTATGCCATTTTAACCGGTTCGTTGCCTGCCCGTAAAATGGGTATCTACATGGGCATTTTTAACTTTTTTATTGTTATTCCGCAGATTTTGGCTGCAACAATTTTGGGGTTCCTGGTTCAGGACTTTTTTGGCGGAGAAGCAATTCTGGCACTTGTATTTGGTGGAGTTTCAATGGTGATAGCTGCCTTTATGGTGCTGTTTGTTAAAGATGTTGCAGCAGCAGAAAAGTAATCTATAGAAAAAGAAAGAAGATGAAGGATTATATAATTCATCACGAGTGGAAGATCGTTGAGGAAGGTTTTATTCCAGAATTCAACCGGATTTCGGAAAGTATCTTCAGTATTGGAAACGGGAAAATGGGCCAGCGGGCCAACTTCGAGGAAAAATACTCCGGAGATACGTTGAACGGAACCTATGTAGCCGGTATTTATTATCCGGATAAAACACGCGTAGGTTGGTGGAAAAACGGATATCCCGAGTATTTCGCCAAAATTATAAATTCAACCAACTGGATTGGTATAGGAGTAAATATTAATGGAGAGGAACTCGACCTGGCAACGTGTAAGGTGTTGTCGTTCAGACGCGAATTAGATATGCAGAACGGGTTGTTAACCAGAAGTTTTGTTGCCGAGTTGCAAAACGGAAACCAGGTGGAAGTTTGTTCGCACCGTTTTGTAAGTATCTGTGCCACCGAAATAGGTGCTATTCGTTACACCGTTAAAGCGCTTAATTTTTCGGGCGAAATTCAGGTTACTCCGTATCTCGATGGCGATGTGGTTAATGAAGATTCCAACTACGACGAAAAATTTTGGGTAGAAGTTTCTCGTGCCGTTGATGGCCAAGAAGGATATCTTACACTTGAAACCTTAAAAACCGACTTCCATTTATGTACCGGTATGTGGTTTCAGGTTCTTAAAAATGGAAAAAAGGTAGAATCAAATATTACAAATAGAGAAGGGGAGAAGTATATTGAGGCAAAACAAATTGTCTCGGTTAATGAAGGCGATGAAATAGTTGTGGAGAAATTCTCAGCAACTGTTTCTTCCCTTTATTACGAAAAAGAGGATTTGGTAAAGACTGCCAAAGACCGGATTAATCTTGCCGTTGAGGCAGGTTTTGATGCCCTGTTTGAATGTCATAAAAATCGTTGGCTCGAAAAATGGGGAACCAGCGATATTAAAATTGAAGGTGATGTGGCAGCTCAACAAGGAATTCGTTTTAATATTTTTCAGCTTAACCAAACCTATACCGGGGAGGATGAGAGTTTAAATATTGGCCCCAAAGGATTCACTGGTGAAAAATACGGCGGTGTAACTTATTGGGATACTGAAGCTTATTGTTTACCGTTTTATCTGAGTACGGCTCCGCAACAGGTAGCAAGAAACCTGTTGATTTACCGCCGTAAGCATCTCGAAAAAGCCATTGTAAACGCTGAAAAACTTGGTTTTAAAAATGGTGCAGCACTTTTTCCCATGGTAACCATTAATGGAGAAGAGTGTCATAACGAGTGGGAAATCACCTTCGAAGAAATACACCGTAATGGTGCTATTGCTTATGCTATTTACGATTACATTAATTATACCGGCGATAAAGAATATCTCGCTCCGCAGGGATTTGAAGTCCTTTTGGCTATCAGTCGATTCTGGAGTCAGCGGGTTAACTGGTCGGAGGATAAGCAGAAATATGTGATGCTGGGTGTTACCGGCCCCAACGAGTATGAGAATAATGTCAATAATAATTTTCATACCAGCTACATGGCTGTTTGGACTTTAAAATTTACCCTCGAAGTTATCGAGTACCTGAAACAGGAATTTCCGTATTTGTATGAAGAAATGATTCCAAAATGGAAATTCAACGAATTACAGGAAACAGAAAGGTGGCACGACATTATTGAAAAAATGTATTTCGCGCGCGATGAAAAACGAGGTATTTATCTGCAGCAAGACGGTTTCCTGGATAAGGATTTAACCCCGGTGGCCGAGCTTCCTGAAGAGGAATTACCTATTAATCAAAACTGGTCGTGGGACAGGATTTTGCGTTCACCATATATTAAACAGGCCGATACTTTGCAAAGTTTATACCTGTTTCAGGAAGACTTTACCAGCGAAGAATTGAAACGGCATTTCGATTTTTATGAACCTCTTACAGTCCACGAATCGTCGTTGTCGCCTTGTGTTCACTCAATATTGGCTGCCAAAATTGGTTACCAGGAGAAAGCATACGAAATGTATTTGCGGACTTCGCGCCTCGATTTAGACGATTACAATAACGATACAGAAGATGGTCTTCATATTACAAGTATGGGCGGAACCTGGATGTCGTTTGTAATGGCTTTTGGCGGAATGCGCGTCGTAAACGGGAAGCTTACTTTTAATCCGTTTTTGCCAAAATCGTGGAAGTCATACGGATTCAGGATTAATTTTGGAGGAGCACACCTCGAAGTAAAAAAACAAGGAAGTCTGTTTATCATTATTAACCATTCTGATACCGATGTGAAGGCAACTGTCTGGGGTACCGAACACCTTATTAATGGAAGATCAAAAATCGAATTTGTAAAATAAAGAAAGTTGAGTGCTTTGCCGCTACCGGCTTTTTGGAAAACATATTTAAGATGAAAAAACTAATAACAATAGTATTATTCTTTATTACCCTGAATGTAATTGCACAGGAGGTTAGCCGGGTTGAGCCTCCCAACTGGTGGGCAGGAATGAAATCAACTGATCTGCAATTACTGGTTTACGGGAAAGATATTTCAACGGCTGATGTATCGATTGATTATGCAGGAGTTGAAATTGAATCGGTAAGTAAGGTTGAAAATCCCAATTACCTTTTTGTTGATTTGAAGATTGCGAAAGATGTAAAACCCGGATTGTTTGACCTTACTTTCAAAAAAGGCGACAAAGTAATTGATAAATATTCATATGAATTATGGGAACGCGAAAAAGGTTCAGCCGAGCGTCAGGGATTTAATTCATCAGATGTAATTTACCTCATTACCCCCGATCGTTTTGTTAATGGCGATCCGGGCAACGATGAAGTTGCCGGCATGAGAGAAGGTTTGAACCGAAGTGATAAATGGGGTCGTCATGGCGGCGATCTGCAGGGTATTATTAATTCGCTCGATTATTTAAAAGAGATGGGATTTACCGCTGTTTGGCTGAATCCGGTTCTGGAAAACGACATGTCAAAAGAGTCGTATCACGGTTATGCCTGCACCGATTTTTATAAGGTTGATCGACGTTACGGCAGCAATGATGAGTACCGCAAACTGAATGAAGAGTTGGACAAAAGAGGCATGAAACTGATTATGGACCTTATTTTTAATCATTGTGGATCGGAGCACTGGTGGATGCATGACATGCCCATGAAAGACTGGATTAATAATTATCCGGAGATGAAAATTACCAATCATCGTCGCACAGTTAACCAGGATCCACACGCTTCTCAATCAGATATTAAAGGAATGGTTGACGGTTGGTTTGTTCCGGCAATGCCCGACATGAATCAGAAAAATCCTTTCCTCTCAAAATACCTCATTCAGAACAGTATTTGGTGGGTTGAATATGTTGGTTTGGAAGGAATCCGTCAGGATACCTGGCCTTATCCCGATAAAAATATGATGTCGGAGTGGACCAAAGAATTGCTCGAAGAATACCCGAATTTTAATGTGGTTGGTGAAGAATGGAGTTTGAACCCGGCAATAGTTTCGTACTGGCAAAAAGGAAAATACAATGCCGACGGTTATAAAAACTATGCACCGAGCATGATGGACTTTCCATTGCAAAGTGCGGTTTCAGAAGGATTGCGAAACGAAGAGAGCTGGGACAAAGGACTCATCCAAATTTATGAGGGGCTGTCAAACGATTTCCAGTATCCTGCACCTGAAAATTTAACCATTTTCCCCGACAACCACGATATGTCGCGCTTTTTCGTTCAGGTGGGCGAAGATGTTGATTTATTAAAAATGGGTGTTGCTTTCTTTTTGACCACCCGCGGAATTCCTCAGATTTATTACGGAACAGAAATTCTGATGCGTCACGATGGAAGTGAACACGGCGATATTCGGGCCGATTATCCCGGGGGATGGGAAGGCGATAAAATAAATGCATTCACCGGAGAAGGCTTGAGCGAGAAAGCCAAAGACATGCGCGCTTATTTGGCAACCATTCAAAACTGGAGGAAAACGTCGACTGCCATTCATAAAGGGAAATTGCTTCATTATATTCCCGAAGATGGAACTTACGCTTATTTCCGTTATACCGAAGATGAAGCGGTAATGGTTATCCTGAATAAAAACAAGGAAGCCAAAACAGTTGATACCAGCCGATTTGAGCAGGGGATTGCCGAATATAAATCGGGTACGGAAATCATTTCAGGGAAAACACTTTCTGATATTTCGGAGGTGGTAGTTCCTGCAAAATCAGCTATTATAGTTGAGTTGAAGAAATAACAAAGAAAGCTTGACCACCTCCCACAGCTTCGCTGCGTACTCCTCCTCGATGAGGAGGAGAAATTAGCAGACTTAAATTGAAATGATGAATAAAATTTGAAGCAAGAAATTTCCCCTCCTTTTCGAAGAAGAGGAGGGGTGCTGAAGTGAAACGACAGCGGGGTGGTAGAAAAAATAGATATGGTCGATTCAAAGTCATTAAGTATTTATCTGCGCCAATCAGCCAAATTATTGTTGTCAGCGTTCCAATCTTATCTTATTATCATGAAGAAACTTTCAATTCTTTTAATTCTTCTGACACTTTTTGCCTGTCAGCCAACAACAAAAACGGCTCCGGTTCATTCTGAAAATGCACAGGGTAAATTTGTGGTTTACCAGGTTTTTACCCGTTTGTTTGGAAACACTAATACCACCAACAAACCCTGGGGAACCATCGAAGAAAATGGTGTAGGGAAATTTAACGATTTTACCGACCGTGCTTTGGATGAAATAAAATCGATGGGAGTAACGCATATTTGGTACACCGGAGTGCCACATCACGACGTGATTCGTGATTACACCAAATACGGAATATCGAACGACGATCCCGACGTGGTAAAAGGCCGTGCCGGATCGCCTTACGCCGTAAAAGATTATTACAGCGTGAATCCTGATTTGGCTGTTGATCCTGCAAACCGCTTAAAAGAATTTGAAGCTCTGGTCGCCCGCACACACAATCATGGAATGAAGGTGATAATTGATATTGTGCCAAACCATGTTGCCCGTAATTATCAATCGATATCGAAACCCGAGGGTGTGTCTGATTTTGGTGAAAACGACGATACTTCACTGGAATATAAAAGAGACAACAATTTTTATTATATCCCGGGCGAGCCGTTTCAGGTGCCCGTGAGTTTAAATGGATATCAACCTCTGGGAGGCGAAGAACATCCGCTCGCCGATGGTCAGTTTGATGAAAACCCGGCCAAATGGACCGGGAATGGTTCGCGAAAAGCGCAGCCTCATTTTTACGATTGGTACGAAACCGTTAAAGTGAACTATGGTGTGAAACCTGATGGATCGTATGATTTTGTTATCCTGCCGGAAGATTTTGGCGAAAAAGATTACAAAGCGCACGCTGAGTTTTGGAAAGATAAAGATGTTCCTGATTCATGGAAGAAATTCCGTGATATCGCGTTGTATTGGATCGATAAAGGAGTGGATGGCTTTCGTTACGATATGGCCGAAATGGTTCCGGTTGAATTCTGGAGTTATATGAATTCAGCCATAAAAATGAAAAACCCGGAAGCATTTCTTTTAGCAGAGGTGTATAATCCGGCTTTGTATTGCGATTACATTCACAAAGGGAAAATGGACTTTCTTTACGATAAAGTGGAACTTTACGACACTTTAAAACATATTGTTCAGGGCCATGGAAGCACCGATCATTTGCCGGCAATTTATAATGGTCTGGCTGATATTGAACACCACATGTTGCATTTTCTCGAAAACCACGATGAGCAACGAATTGCCAGCAAAGATTTTGCCGGTGATGCCCGAAAGGGGAAACCTGCCATGGTGGTTTCAACCTGTTTGAGCACCGCGCCAACCATGATCTATTTTGGGCAAAATGTGGGCGAGCCCGGCGACGGTAATATGGGATTTGGTAGCGAAACCAGAACCTCAATTTTCGATTATTGCGGTGTGCCTGCCCATCAACGCTGGATGAATTTCGGGAAGTTTGACGGAGCTTTGTTATCTCCCGAAGAGAAGAAATTGAATGAATTCTATAAAACCTTATTGAGCTTCTCACATGAATCATCGGCTTTAATGGGCGAGTACAGAGAAATTCATTCTTATAACAGAAAAAATACAGCGGGATACACCGATAAGTTATTCTCATTTGTTCGCTGGAATGGGGAGGATCGTTTGATAATTGTAAGCAACTTCGAAGACGCAAAACATAAATTCCAACTGAAACTCAATTCTGAAACGGTTCAGGCTTTGGGATTAAAAGATGGAACTTATAGTTTAACCGATCAGCTTTCGGGAAATTTGAAATATAACCTGGTTATTAAAGATGGTAATGGAATAATTGATTTGGAATTAGTTGGTTTGGAGTCATTTATTTTTAAGATATAATGGCGTACATATGATGCCGACTTGACAGAACTCTGCATTCTAAAGCTTTTTTCAATTAAATCAGTATAGAATAAAAAAATACATTTTAGTGAACTTTTTTTTAAAACTAATGTTCTACATGTACAAATCTTTTTTCATAAAGATTTTCATACCATAAAGATGGTTTGGTTTTTGGTTTAGTTTAGGTTTAGGTTGATTGAGAAAAGGCTGGTTGGTGAACCGGCCTTTCGTTTTTTATCCCTATTTGTCTGTTAACTGAAATCCCAAGAAAAAAGATCACCCTTAATTTATAGAGGGAAAAGCTTTTTCATAAGATTGTTTTAAATAACAAGCTTGTATTTTTCAAGTAGTATTCTCGCTTCCCTAACCGGAGATATTTATGAACTTTTTAATGAATAATGTATTTTTTCAACTTTTAGGTTAAAGTTCATTTTTGAAAAAAGTAATTATTGTAGAACAGATCAAAAGGTAAGTCTTTCGTCAGAATTATTATTTGAAAATTATAATTAGAACTACTTCAAAAATGTTGACAGACAAAGCAAAGCGATAAGTATTTGATTACTTGTGCTGAAGTAATTTATATCATACACTTATAAACTTTTCTTTAACTTAACCGTTTTAGCAATGTGTTAAAAAGCATGAAATTTTATTTGTTTCCTAAATTTATAAAACCTTTTTTTGTTAAACCGTTATCGTTAACGGGAACAATTTTGAATAGGGACAACTAACTAAAAATACTTAGACTTTAAATTATCTATTATTCTTAAACTAACATCTAACTAAAACGTTCGCCTATGAAAAAGTATACATCGATTAACAGATTTGTGCATATCGCCGTTCTTGGTGATTGCTAAAGTCTGAATCAGGAAGTGCCAAAATTCGGGAAAGGCAGGAAAGAGACACACTCCACGTTTCATACATAATTGATTTTTTTTGTTAATTGACTGATTTAGCTTGACGAAGCACCGTTAACGTTAACGGATGGGTGTGCCTTCAGTACCAAATAAAAATTACATACGTTTTATAAAAACACTTCAATAAATTTCCCGACTAACGGAAACTTTGTTTCTAAGGAATTCAGAATAGTGAATACCAAAGGATTTTTACTTGTATAATATACAACGTAAGAAGGCTGCTTTATAGCTTAATTAAACAAACTACGTAACCACTTTTTTCTAATTAATAATAAATCAAAACCTATGAAAAAAAGCAAAATGCAATTTACTTTGTTAGGTATGCGTTTTTCGCATCTTACAAAGTTATTCTTTGTTGGGATTTTTCTTATCTCTCAACTTGGGGCATTGGCCCAGACAAGGGAAGTTTCGGGTACAGTAACCGGAACTGATGGTGCGCCAATCCCGGGATTAACAGTAATTGTTAAGGGTACCACTATTGGATCCATAACTACTCCTGATGGAACTTATAACGTTACTGGTGTACCTGCGGATGCCACTCTCGTATTTTCATTTGTCGGAATGAAAACTCAGGAAATTGTTCTGGGAAATCAGACCAAAGTTGACGTAACTATGGAAACCGATGCGATCGGTTTGGAAGAGGTTGTAGCCATTGGTTATGGTACTCAACGTAAAAAGGACCTTACCGGTTCTATTGTTAACGTAAAGGCCGAAGAACTTCAGAAGTACAGTCCTTCAAATGTGCAGGAACTGTTACGTTCAGCTGTTCCGGGTTTGAAAATGAGCTACAGTACCAGTGCGAAAAACAGTCCTGAATTTTTTGTAAGGGGTGACAATACAATTAAGGCTGATGCTGATGATGACGGAGATTCCGAAGAAGAAAGGGCAGCAAATAAGCCGCTTATTGTAGTGGACGGAGTTATTTTTAACGGAGACCTTGCAGAGATTAACGTAAGCGACGTTGAAACTATCGATGTTTTGAAAGATGCCAGTGCTGCTTCTATTTACGGTGCGCGTGCATCGAACGGGGTTATTGTGTTTACCACTAAAAAAGGTAGTACAGCCAAACCAACCGTACGCGCCAGCGCTAAAATAGGCGTTGTAACACGTGGCAAGCATATTCGGGCTCATAAGGCCGGCGACGATGTAATGGGATGGTTAACCGATATGAACGAGTCGATTAACAGTTTAAGCCAGGATCCATGGTCGAAATACGATAAATTCGAAAATGTTGAATCACAATACCAGAGTGCATGGTTAGAAGCCAATGGTATTGCCGGTGAAACCAACCCTGTGGCTATTACAGGTGCATGGCTCGATGCTTTTGGTTTCGAACAAAACGAAAAAGAAAATTACCTTGCCGGTCGCGAATTCGATTGGGCTGATTTCTTATTCCATAACGGTATCCAACAAGACTATGACGTGAGTGTTTCAGGACGTGCTGATCGTGTATCTTACTACTGGTCACTCGGATATGTAAATAACGAATCGGTACAAATGAATGAGAGCTGGAAGCAGGTAACATCGAGATTAAACCTGGATGTTAAAGTTACTGATTTCCTTGATATGGGACTTAATGCCAGCTTTATGTACGAAGATGAAGGAGACGAACCCATCGGTAACGGAGGTTACTATTCTGCATCACCATACGATACTCCATGGGAAAATATTGTTTGGGAAGATCCAACTATTGAAGATACCGGAAAATATCCCTGGCGTTTCCCAAGACAATACCTGAAAACAGCCGGAGCCGGTTCTAACCGTGGTAACCCATATCGTGATCCTGCTTACATTACAAGAAAGTACGACAGGTACCGGATTTTCCCTACCATGTATGCTAAATTAACACTTCCTTTCGGTTTTACCTTCACCTCAAGAATGACTACCCGTTTGGATTTCCGCAGAAGGTTCTATTATGAAGACAGTGCAAACCCGGGATGGGCACACGGAGGATATGCAACCCGTCGTCATAATCAGGGGCTAGAATGGCAGTCGGATAATATTCTAAACTGGAACAAAGAATTCGGTGAACACCGGTTTGATTTTACCGGTTTGGTAAACGGTGAAAAGAATCAAATGTGGTATACGTATGCACAGGGATCTAGTTTCTCACCAACAGAAGCTCTGGGATACAGTGGAATGGCTTTATCCGGAGTTTCGGTTCTCGACTCGTATGATGAAGTAATTACCCGTTCAGCTCTTATGGGACGTTTAAGTTATGCATATGGTAATAAATATAACCTTTCTGCATCGATACGTCGTGACGGTTATTCGCGCTTTGGTTCAAATAATGTTTTTGCAACATTCCCGTCAGTATCTGCAGCATGGACAATTACAAACGAATCATTTTTCGCTAATCGCCCTGCATGGCTCGAATTCCTGAAACTGCGTGCAAGCTGGGGGGTTAACGGTAACTCAAGTGGTTTGGGAAGTTATGCAGCCTATGCAACACTTAGTGATAATAAATATTTGAATTACGATAACGGGTACTTTGCTACTCCTTATATGTATATTAATCGTTTGGCAAATCCATCGCTGGCATGGGAGAAAAACCAGGCCTATAACTTTGCGATTGATTATGGTATCTACGAAGGCAGGATAAGAGGTTCTGTAGATGTTTATTTCTCAAAAACTACCGACTTGTTACTCGACAAAAAACTTCCTGTAATGACAGGTTTCGAACAAATTACAACCAACGTAGGTAGTTTGAAAAACGGTGGTGTTGACTTTTCATTGAATACAATAAATGTTGAAAAATCGGATTTGGTTTGGACCAGCCAGTTGAACTTTAACTGGAATACCAACAAAATTGTATCGTTAACCGGTGAAATGGTTGAAATGACAGATGCTGACGGTAATACTTATATGGCTGAACCAGATGATATTTCAAATGGATGGTTTATTGGTGAAAACAAGGATGTGATTTGGGATTATGAATCAAACGGTGTTTACACAATGGATGAAGCAACAGAAGCTGCCAAATACGGTAACGTACCGGGTGACTTCCGTATTGTTGACCAAAACGGTGACGGCGTACTGAACTCTTCTGATAGGGTATTCCAGGGAGTAACTTCAAATCCATGGTATATTACCTTCAGAAACGATGTAACCTGGAAAGGTTTCGATTTTGGAGTAGTTCTTCTTAGTAAATTAGGTTATAAAGGAGGATCAACTTATCCTTTCAATAACCGTCAGGAATATATTAAAAACCACAACTGGTACAACATGCCTTACTGGACTCCGAATAATCAGATAAATAATGCAGCCAAGATTAATTCAAACAATAACGTTGGTGCAAATATCTGGGTTTCAAAATCATATTTGCGTCTACAGAATATATCGTTGGGTTACACTATCCCATCTGAAATGTTAGAGGTGGTAAAAGTGAGCAGTGCACGTGTTGCATTTAATATTGACAACGCTGCCGTATGGACAAAATGGGTTGAAGGTGACCCGGAATCTATGAGAGAAATGCCAAGAACATATTCCTTAAGTGTGGACTTTTCATTCTAATCGATGTGTAAAAGTTTATACATGATATAAAAACTGATAAATAATTAAGACATGAAAAAAATAAAATACATTAAAGGAATTATTTTAATAAGCCTGTTGACCTTCACTTTTTCCTGTAGTGAAGACTTCCTTAACGAAGTGCCGATGTCGACTTTAAGTCCTGAGAGTACTTTTATTGATGCAGCCGGTTTGCAAACAGCATTGGATGCTGCCAATAAAGGTGTGTATAACCAATGGAATACTGATGTTGGTGATTTAATGTTTAACCACAACATGAGTGAAGCTACCGTTGTTAGCTGTACTGATAAACCGAACTCACCGGGTGTGGATATGAGAACTTATGCTACTCCAACCAATACCAGGAATAATGATGCCGGTCGTATGCGTAATTTTTATATCGAGAACTACAAGCAAATTAAAAATGCCAATACAGTAATCGATAATATCGACATTCCGGAGTGGGCTGAAGGAGAGAACGATGCCGACAGAAATCACTTATTAGGTAGTGCTTACTTTTTGAGAGCATTCTTCTACATGCAGTTAACCATGGATTTTGGTAACGTAGGTTTCTTATTGAATGTTGTAGCTGAAGCCCGTCAGGATTTTAAAGCATTTTATACACAGGGAATATGGGATCAGATGATAAGCGATCTTGAATATTCTGTAAAATGGATGAAGCCAAGAAGCGAGATTCCTGTTGGACAACCATCTGTTGATGCAGCCCGTATTTTGCTGGCCAAATATTACATGTTAAATCAGAAATTTTCTGAAGCAGAAGCATTAATGACTACTGTTATAAACGATCCTGAGTCTCGTTTATTTACACAGGCTGATGTTGATGCTTCGGGTATAACTATTGTAAGAGTTGGTAATAATTACAATACTTCAACAGGGGAAAAACTCGATGGTTATGATTGCGATCAGCCCGCCGATCCTGTGAACTTACTTTTTAAAGACGAAGGTTCTCAAAGAGTGCAAAATCCTGAAGGAATCTGGATGTTGGTAAATGAGCCTTTTATTGATGGAAGTATGGGAAGATCTCAACGAGTTCGTGCATGGGGAGCAAACTTTGTTAGTACCAATAAAGGTGTAAAAGCACCTCCAACCGGAACGGTTACAGGTATGAATACTGCGCAGAATACAGTCTCAAAACAAATGATGAAATTTGGACGCGGACAAGGATTTGCCCGACCAACCAATTATGCTGAGTATGAGATCTGGAATTTTAAAGGAACTGTTGACAGACAAGATTATCGCCATAAAAGAGGAAACTGGATGGATATGGACATGTTAATTTATGACAATCCCGGATTATTGGATAATGAAGCAACAACACCATATTTTGGTCAGTGGGCACGCCTTTATCATACCGACGGTACTTTGTTGTGTGAAGACTCCATCCGTTGCTGGTATGGCTATCCTTTCTATAAGTTTTACGCTGAAAACCTGGAAGATCAGGTTGTAAGACAGGATGGTGGTAAATCCAACATTTATCTGATGAGAGAAGCTGAAGCATACCTGGTAAGAGCAGAAGCCAGATTCTGGCAAAGTAAATATCAGGAATGTGCCGAAGACCTTAATGTAATTCGTGCACGTGCCAATACAATTGGTATGTATACAGCAGCTGATATTCAAACCGAAGGAATCGGAGCAGTTCTTGACGAACGTTGCCGTGAATTGTGGGGTGAAGAATATCGTCACGATGAATTGGTACGTATCTCTGCTATTTTCGCAAAAACAGGAAAACAATGCTATAACGGTAAAACGTATTCGTGGGATGGTGTTGATATGGAGAAATCATTGTCAGCCTCTAGTTTCTATTACGACAGACAGATTGAGAAAAACAATTTCTTCCGCGACAATGTACCATGGTCTACTTATCCGGATACAAGATATACCATGGATCCAAAACATATTTACTGGCCTGTTTACGAAGACTATTTAATTGGTAACGTTGGTGCTATTCTGAACCAAACTACCGGTTACGATGGTTCTGAAAAGAATATTACACCATTAACTCACGTAGTGCAACCTGCAGGTGTTCCTAACACCGACCCAATGGAAGCAATAGGTGAAGTAGGTGGAGAATAAGATATTTATTTGTTTACTCATCCGGTGTTATGCACCGGGTGAGTTTTTTTTAATTAAATTTATACCAACTAATATCTAATATAGTTTAAGATTCATTTCATGTAGTCATTTGGTTTGGTTAGATGAAAAAGGGATTTTGGTTTATTTCCAGGATCCCTTGAATTCTGAAAAACGACACTGAATTACAGGATTGCTAAAAAAATATGGTACTTACTTGTTGATTGTGCGTATTACTATAAAACTTTGACAAAGAAACGAGCAAGGCAAATGTTGCCACACAGGTGGATGATGACAAACAAATTCCATCTGTTACTGCTAAATAGACTATTATTAACAGATGAATAAAACTATTTCAAATAATATAAATTATGGAAGTTTCAAGAAGATCTTTTATTAAAAAAACCGCTGCTGCAGGGTCAGCAGCTATTGTAGCTCCAACAATTGTTTCAGCTAAAGTTTTTGGTGCAAACGACCGTATTAATGCTGCCGTTTTGGGGCTTAATGGTCGTGGTAAATCTCATGTTGCTGGTTTAATGAACCAGGATAATGTACAGGTAACTGTATTGTGCGATCCGGACATGAACATTATTAAAGAACGTCAGAAAGAATTTAAAGAAAAGTATGGCCAGGACGTTGCTTTAGAGCAAGACTTGCGCAGGGTTATGGATAACAAGGATATTGATGTAGTCAGTATTGCTACTCCAAACCACTGGCACTCATTAGCCGTAATTTGGGCTTGCCAGGCAGGTAAAGATTCTTATGTTGAAAAACCGGGTTCTCATAACATTTGGGAAGGTCGTAAAATGGTTGAAGCCGTTCATAAATACGATCGTATTGTACAGCACGGTGTTCAGTTAAGAAGTTCGCCTTCAGTAAATAAAGCGATTGAATTATTGCGCGAAGGTTATATTGGCCGTGTTTATATGTCACGTGGTTTGGTATTCCGTATGAGAGGAGATATTGGCGACAAGGGATTCTCTCCTGTTCCCGAAGGTGTTGATTACGACTTGTGGACCGGACCTGCTCCAATGCGTCCGTTTACTGAAAACCTGGTACACTACAACTGGCACTGGCACTGGGATTACGGCAATGGCGATGTAGGCAACCAAGGTATCCACGAAACCGATTTATGTATGTGGGGACTGGATGTAGGTTTACCTACTAAAATTACTGCAATGGGTGGTAAATTCCTGTGGGACGATTGTAAAGAAGTTCCTGAGGTGTTGACTTCTACTTATCATTATCCGGATGAGGATAAAATTATCCAGTTTGAAGTGCGTCCATGGTATACCAACACTGAAGAAGGTGTTACGGTAGGAAATATATTCTATGGTGATAAAGGTGTGCTTGTTGTTGATGGTTATAACAAATTTAAAACTTACCTGGGACCAAGGCGTGAACCCGGAATATCAGGCAACGATGGCGATTTGGCTTCTTCTGGTTACGACAGAGGTTCTGGTGGTGTTGATGCTCACTTTGCAAACTTTATTGAAGCAGTAAGAAAACATGATTCAAGTATTTTGAACGGACCTGTTGAAACTGCTCACTTATCTTCAGGCCTGGCTCACCTTGGTAACATTGCTTACCGTTTGGGAAGAGTATTAACTTTTAATCCAAGCTCTGAAACATTTGTAAACGATCCTGAGGCAGATCAAATGCTTACCCGTAATTACAGGGGAGATTATGTTGTGCCCGAAATTGTTTAAGAATGATAATTGTTATTGAATAAATTGAAATACAAAATATTAAAGCAAATTAATTGACATGAGAATTAAAATCTTGTTTATGACTGTTTTAATAGGTACATCTTTGCTTTTTAGCCAGTGTAATAGCCAAAGTCCGGTTAGCGAAAGTTCGGTTGATCTAAAAGTGGATGAGGCTGCTAAAAAAATTGATGTAACTGTAGATGGAAAGTTGTTTACATCTTATATCTATCCCGATAATATTATGAAACCGGTATTATGGCCTGTAATGTCGCCGGCTGGTAACGTGCTAACGCGCAGTTATCCTATGGTGAACAAGGAAGGCGATCGTACCGACCACCCACACCACGTGGGTATTTGGTTAAACTACGGCGACGTGAATGGACTGGACTTCTGGAATAATTCCGAAGCTATTCCGGCTGAGAGAAAAGATAAATTTGGAACCATCTATCATAAAGCGGTGAAGGAAGCCAAAAGCGGAAAAGGTAAAGCATTGCTTGTTACCGAATCTGAATGGAAAGCGCCGGATAATACCGTTATGTTGGATGATGAAACCAGTTTTTCTTTTATTGCTAAAGGCGACGTTAGAATTATTGACCGCACAACTACCTTAACAGCTCTTATTGATGAAGTTAAATTCACCGATAATAAGGAAGGTATGTTTGCTATTCGTGTTGCCCGTGAGTTGGAATTGCCTTCTGACAAACCTTCTAAATTGATGGATTCGCACGGAGTAGTTACCGAAGTAAAAGAAATGGATAACACTTACGTGAAAGGAAATTACAGAAGTTCTGAAGGTATTGAAGGCGGTAAAGTATGGGGAACCCGTGGAAGATGGATGAAACTTGGCAGTGAAATTAACGGTGAAAATGTATCACTGGTTATAATCGATCATCCAAACAACGTTGGATATCCTACTTACTGGCATGCCCGCGATTATGGGTTATTCGCAGCAAACACCCTGGGACAGAAAATTTTCTCAAACGGAGAGAAAGAAATGAATTTCTCACTGAAAAAAGGAGATTCTGTTACGTTCAAATACAGGTTTGTTGTGGCCGGAGAAAACTTATCAGACGAGCAGATAAATCAGCTTGCTGATGAATATGCCGGTATGTAAACCAGATTTAAAAACCTAATACCAGTAAAATGAATCAATCACGAAGAAAATTTATACAAAACAGCCTTATCGCAGGTGCCGGATTAAGTTTGCTTGATCCGGTATCGGCACAGGCCATGCTCCGTAAACCAAAAATGAAACTTGGTTTGGTTACTTACCAATGGGGAAAAGATTGGGATTTACCTACTTTAATCGCAAACTGTGAGGAAGCCGGATTGCTTGGTGTGGAATTACGTACACAACATGCACACGGTGTGGAAACATCGTTGAGCGCTGCCGAACGCAAAGAAGTTAAAAAGCGTTTCGATGATAGTCCGGTTACCTGTGTGGGATATGGATCGAATTTCGATTATCATCACGTTGATCAGGATCTTGTTAAAAAGAATATTCAAGGTACTATCGATTATCTGAAACTTTGTAAAGACATAGGTGCAACTGGAATTAAAGTGAAACCAAACGGTCTTCCAAAAGAAGTAACGAAAGAAAAAACCATAGCGCAAATTGCAGCTTCGTTAAACGAATGCGGAAAAGCAGCTAGCGATATGGGGCAGTTAATTCGTGTAGAAGTTCACGGTGCATTAACCCAGCAGATTCCTAATATGAAAGCCATTTTTGATCAAATCACTGAAAAGAGTGTAAAAATGTGCTGGAATTGTAATGAACAGGATTTATTACCTCCCGGATTGGAGCCAAATTTTAATTCGGTTAAAAAATACTTTGGCGACACTGTTCATATTCGCGAACTGAATGTTGGAGAATATCCTTATCAGCAATTAATGGATTTGTTTACGGGTATAAAATATGACGGATGGTTGTTGCTGGAAGCAAGAACTGAGCCTAATGACCGTGTTGCTGCAATGAAGGAGCAACTTCAGATTTTTAATAAAATGATAGGAGCCTAAACGATTAGCCTTATTTAGTTGATTTAAATAAAGGTTGGTTAAAATTTTAAATAGTGAAAAGCGCTTGTTTTTGCAGGCGCTTTTTTATTTGAGCCCCGGCATTTTTCTGTTATTCAATAATTGTATTGATTCATTTATTCTCTTTTGTTTGGTTTCCCGGCGTTTGGCCATGTTAATCCACAGCGTAAATTGTTTTTGCTGAGTTTTGGATAAACTTTCGAAAAAGCTTCGGGCTTTTGGGTTGTTGTTAAGTGCTGCCTGAAATTCAATGGAAACGGAGTAGTCTAATTTAGGCGTAACGATCACCTTGTCCCACCAGCCATTTTTTTTCGCGGCTTCCACTTTTTTCATTCCCGATGGATGCATTTGGTTAGCATCAATCAATTCGTTTATCCTTTTTTTATTTATTTCCGACCAAAAGCTATTTGCTTTTCGCACACTGAATTTTCGTGCATATTTATCTTCGTCAAGCTTTTTAATCAGGCTGTCTATCCAGCCATAGGCAAGCGCAAGTTTTACTGATTCTTCGTAAGGAATACTTGCCTTTTTAGTGTGTTTTTTATAATAAATCAACCAGAGTTCCGACTCCTTTTCGTAGTTCGTGTCGAGCCAGTTTTTCCACTCTTCAGACGATTTAAAATATTGTGTTTTCATAGCTTTAAGTTAATTATTATTAGCAAGATATGAAAATATCTATTCGGTGTGAATGGCTTCTTTTATACGATAAATATTTTATTGAAGGATAATTCTAAAAAAAATCACCCGGCGACAGAAAGTCACTGGGTGAAAGAGTTAAAATAATATTCCGGTTTTCTGTTATTACTTGAATTCTATGGGCAAAAGGTATTTCACTGAAACCGGTTTCCCGCGTTGTTTTCCGGGTGACCAGTCTTCCATACCCGAAGCAATGGCATAAGCTCCTTTAGCGGCCAGATCATTATCTTTTTCCACTATTTTTATATCGGTTATTTTGCCTTTTGAATTCACTGTGAAAACGACCTTGGCTTTGCCTTTTATATTTTTGTCAATGGCCAGTTTTTTCTGCATTTTTTGAATATGCATCGCTAGAGCCAACTGGCCTCCAGGATATTGAGGCATTTCTTCCACAATCCAAAATTCGCTGCTTTTGGCTCCGGATTTGGCCGGATTGATAAGTTTCTCCTTCGTAACTTTAGGAGGAGGTGGCGGAGCATTTTCATCACTGTTTTTTACCAGCTTTTCTGCTTTTACTTTTCCGGGAGGTGGTGGAGGAGGAGGTGGAACCTGGGTATCAATAAGAATTACTTCATCTTCCATCTTAAAGGTAAATTTAGCCTTGTTACCATCTGTCCCTGAAACAGAAAGGTTGTTTTCCAGTGTTTTTAATCCAACAAATGAGACTACAACAGTCGAATTCAGACTGCCGTCTGATTTTGTGTTCGGATTCGGATCTATCAATGTAAATGTTCCGTCCAAATCAGAAACAGTGCCAATGGCGGTTCCTTTTATAAGTATATTGGCTCCCGGAAGAGCTTCTCCGGTTTCCTTTAAAACAACCTTTCCGTGAATAGTAAGTTGTTTATCAGACGGAGTTTGTGTATCAGAAATTATATTTCCGATTAACTCAGGTTTTTCATACAGGTACTGTGGCTCTGCAAACGCAAATAGCAATAGCGCAACAGCAGGCAGTGCCCATGCAAATTTTACCCCGGATATTCGGGGTGTTTTCTTTTTCGTCATCATTTTTAATCGATTTGTGTTAAGGGCAAAGTTCAGGTTATTGGTGATGCCAATAATCTGCATGCCCATTAACTGGTTTACTAATAAAGCCTGGTAACGGCCTGCATTGTGCCCCTGCGCAATGACACCTTTGTCGGCCAGGTACTCATGGTTTTGTTTAATTGCTCGTTCAAAGAACCATATAAATGGGTTGAACCAAAAGATGACTGTTAACAGTTCTATAATTAACAGGTCGAACCAGTGATTCTCACGAATGTGCACTTTTTCGTGAGCCAGAATTTCCGGCAGGTTCTCCTGTGTATGAAATTTCGGATTTATAAATACAATATTGAAGAATGAAAAGGGGAGACCATATTTTTCGTTCTCAACAATTCGTATTCCGTTGAATGATTTATTACGGTATTTAACCATTAAATGAATAAGTACAACGGTTTGTGTGAGCAAGCGAAGCAGGAACATAACAACACCCGTTATATAAACGATAAGAATGACCTGTTGCCAGGAGAAAGCAGTTGAAGTTTCTTCACCATCAACAAAAACCGGAATGTGCTTAAAGGTGTCTGAAATGGTTTTAGCAGCCATTTTGTCCGGTTGACTTTCAGCTAACACCTCGTAGTGAATTGGAAATAATGGGAGCAGAATGGCCAGTAAAAGAGAGCCCAGTAAAAACCAGCGGATTGTTTTATGGAAGGTCTCTTTTCGTAAGACCAGCCAGTACACCAGGAAAAACAATACAATCCCCGCTGATGCATTTATCTGGTATAATAGTAATGTTTCCATGCTTAGTTTTCTTTTTTGCTGTTTAACTCGTTTTCTGTGATCTTCAGCATTTCCTCTAGCTCGTCGATACTAATGTTGTTTTCTTTGGCAAAAAAGGTGGCCATTTTTGGAAAAGAACCATTGAAATAGTTTTTGAGCAAAGAAGAGAACTGTACTTTTGTGTACTCCTTTTTACTTACAGTCGGCGAAAAAAGATTCGTATTTCCTATTTTCCGATGTGTTACAAATCCTTTTTTTTCGAGTACATTTAAAACTGTGGCAACGGTAGTATATGCAGGTTTATCTTTCCCAAATTCATCTACTACTTGTTTTACAACTCCCTCTTTTAAATCCCAGAGTATTTGCATCACCTGTTCTTCCGCTTTTGTCAGTGTTTTCATTTTTTCGTAATGAGTATTTCGATAGAATTGTAGTTAAACAACAATACTAAATAATTATTCTACTACAAATATAGTACTAATATTATAGAATCAAACTATTTTGATAGTATTATTACTATAAAAATAGTAAAAGAAATCAAATAAGGGACTAATCTGTTGATTTATAGTTTTTAAAAGGTCGTAATTAAATTGACTTCATGCCTAAGGAAATACAAGCATCGATCCAGCAATAATAACAGAATAAGAAAAGTGTGTCACCGAATTTAATTTTTATTGTTCTCCCCAGGCTGTTTCAATCTCTCTGATGGCGATTTCGTTAATGTTATAAGCGTCACCTGTAGAATAAGCGGTTCTTTCAAATCGAACAGCCATAATTTCAACTATGTAAGAGACTCCCGAAATTGGATTTTCATTCCAGGTTCCGGAGTTTAAGTCAATCGTATCATAAGTGTACTCGCTGTCGAGCCATGAGCCGCTATACACAATTTCGCCGTTTTCGTATTTCATTTGAACTATATAACCGTCGGCGCCATACACGGTATTCCATTCCAGTGAGATACTATTATTGTATGAATTATATTCGAAATAAACCGTATCCGGAAATTCCAGATCGTAAAACTCCAGGGCATCAATACACGAATATACTTCATCGTTATAGATTATAGTAAAAGAATAAGTGCCCGGTATAGGCTCGTCTTTCGAATATTCTGTACTTAGAGGTACTTTGCTGTATGTATAACCCGATTCGTCGTATTTTTCAAGGGTTATTTCCGTGTTGTCGGTTGTGGTAACAACAGCTGACGACATGGGAAAACTTCCATAAGCAAAATACGACAGTGCATAGCGGGTGGTGTCGTCAATTACTCGTTTGGTAAAATAAACTTCTCCGGTATAAGAGAATTCGGTAGAAGATATTTCGTTGCCAAGACAAGAATATAGGACAATGGTAATTGAAAACAGACTGATAATTTTTCCGAATAACTTGAATTGTTGCATTACTCTGTTTTTTATTTGAACTGAGTTACGACATAAACCGATAGTCGTTTAAAAGGGAACTGTTTATATTACAATTACTCGTATAAAGTCCCTACCGCAAATCATCGGAAATAATTTGTTCTCTGAATATTATAAAAAAAATGTTCAGTAATAAGATCGCCGGTGCGAGTATTATTACTGAACAAGTATTGTATAAATGCTAAATTCTAAAAATTACCTTATTTCCAGGTTATCTCTTTTTCCCGAATAGCAATTTCCTGCAGGTGGTATCTAAAATCAGCGTTACCAGCCTCGGGATCAAAAGTAATGGCTAATAATTCGAGATTATAAATGTCGTCTTCAACAGGATATCCGGTCGCCCATGTACCATATTCATTGGTTATTGATTCAATTTCGAAGTGAGTAACCTGATTTGATAAAAACTGCGAGCTAAAAATGGTAATTCCCGATTCGTTAATCAGTTGCACCATATAAGCATCCACATCGTCATCGGTATCCCATTCAACGATTAATGTATGATTTTCCATTGTATCCTTTGTCATTACCGGGAGTTGAAGGTCGTCGAAAACAAGCTTATCAATGGATTGATGTGGAATACCTTCGTTAACTACGTTGAATTGGTAGTTAGCTTCTTCAGGAGTTTCTGTTGTATAATCGGAACTTGTAGGAACTTTTGCAAAAACATCTTCATAACTGTTGGTGGCTTCCAGGTCAATAACTTCTGCATCGGGTGTTGTAACTTTGGCAACTTCCATTGCCTGGTTCCCATATACAAAGTACGATTTTGCAAACATTTCCTGTTCGTCTATCAGGCGTTTGGTAACATAAACATCTCCAATAACAGTAAATGTAGTTGTATTGTCGTCGTCGTTACATGCAAATAATCCTGTTGCTAAAACTAATACGACGAAGTATTTTCCGAGTTTCTGAAGTGTAATCATTTTACTATTTTTTTTACAAGTTTAATAAGTTTTTGAACATTCACTACTAATATGATGAAGATTGCGTATTTCGGTTGCGTTTAAAAATTATAAATTTATAAAAAAGCGTAAAGAAAAAACAAATTTAAAATTGAAAGATATGAAAATCAGATTTCTAAGTACAATGTTTTGGGTGCTTTTTTTAACATGCTCTTCGTTAAATACTATTGCCAGTGAAACGGAAAAGAGCGCAGAACAGGTAATAGACACACTTTACGACCTAGTAAGTTTCGAAAAAGGGAACAGCCCCGATTGGCAGAAAGTAAGACAATTGTTTTTTGATGAGGCTGTAATTGAGTTGCGCACCAGCCGTACCGAACTTGCGCTTTTTGATTTGGATGGTTTTATTAATGATTTCAAAAAATTTATTGAATCAGCGAATGTGGAAGAAACCGGTTTTACCGAAACAATTTTAAAAAAACACGGAAAGGTGTTTGGAAATGTAGCCTGGTTCTCGGTTTTATACGAAGCTGAGGTGACTGGCACAAAGAGGAAAAATCAGGGGGTTGACCACATCTCTCTGGTTAAAATGGAAGATAAATGGAGAATTATTTCCATTACCAACGAGATTCCCTCCGAAACGAATCCTCTCCCGGAAGAGTTAAAAAACTAATCATTCAGAGATAAACTGATTTCCTTTAGAATATAATCAGCGGTTTCAACATTAGGGACATTCGAAAAAGTAAGGGTGAGTTTGCCCTTGGTTTCTTTCATTTGGCCTTTGGTTCTTGATTTCTGAATAAACTGAACAATTTTTAGGAAGTGTTCCGACTGATAGAAACTCGATTTCTGATCGGAAACAAAGTAGCAAATCATCTTTTTGTTTTTCAGAATAATTTTTTCCATTCCCAGTTCGATGGCTTTCCATCTCAAAGGAAGGATGTCCAGCAGTTCGCAACTTTCGCGTGGTAATTCTCCAAAGCGGTCTTTCAGTCCAGTTCTATATTCGTCGAGCTGTTCGCGGGTTTCAATGTTATCCAGTTCGCGATACAACATCATTCGTTCCGAATTGCCCGGAATATAATCGCCGGGGAAAAGTAATTCCATGTCGGTATCGATAACACAGTCGTTTACATATTTGATTTTCAGGAAAGCTTCACTTTGCTTTTGATCTTCTTCAGCAAAAAGCTCTTTGAACTCACCTTGTTTTAATTCCTGAATAGCTTCATTCAGAATACGGTGATAAGTTTCGAAACCAATATCGGCTATAAAACCACTTTGTTCGGCCCCCAGCATGTTTCCTGCGCCTCTGATATCCAAATCCTGCATGGCAATATTAAATCCGCTGCCCAGTTCCGAAAACTGCTCAATGGCCTGAAGTCGCCTCCTTGCCTCGGGACTTACTGTTGACAGAGGAGGAGCAATCAGGTAACAAAAGGCTTTTTTGTTCGATCGGCCAACCCGGCCGCGAAGCTGATGCAAATCGCTCAACCCAAAATTTTGTGCCTGGTTAATAATGATTGTGTTGGCATTTGGAATATCCAGGCCCGATTCAATTATGGTTGTGGCGATTAACACATCGTATTCGCCATTAATAAAATCGAGCATTACTTTTTCCAGTTTCGGTCCTTCCATCTGGCCATGGCCAACAATTGTTTTTACGCCCGGAACAATACGTTTTATGGTATCTTCCACTTCGTAAATATTTTGCACCCGGTTATGGATAAAAAACACCTGGCCATTTCGCTCCATTTCAAACAAGATGGCTTCTTTTATCAACTGGTCGTTAAAACCATGCACCTCGGTTACAATGGGGTAACGGTTGGGAGGAGGAGTTTGAATAATGGAAAGATCGCGCGCTCCCATCAGCGAAAATTGCAAGGTTCGTGGAATTGGCGTAGCAGTTAAAGTAAGGGTATCAACATTCACCTTAAATTGTTTCAGTTTTTCTTTTACTGAAACGCCAAATTTTTGCTCCTCATCGATAATTAACAATCCCAGATCCCTGAATTTTACATCCTTACTCACCAACCTGTGTGTGCCGATAATAATATCCGTTTTTCCTTCGCTGACATTTCGTAGCGATGCTTTTATTTCTGCAGTTGATTTTAAGCGGCTAACATATTCAATACGCGCCGGAAAATCCTTTAGCCTGTCAGAAAAAGTTTTGTAATGCTGAAGAGCGAGAATAGTAGTTGGTACCAGTACTGCAACTTGTTTGCTGTCGGCAACGGCCTTGAATGCAGCCCTGATTGCCACTTCCGTTTTTCCAAAACCCACATCGCCACAAACCAGCCGGTCCATGGGAATTGTTTTTTCCATATCGCTTTTAACGGCTGCAGTTGCTTTTTCCTGGTCGGGAGTGTCTTCGTAAATGAAGGACGCTTCCAGTTCGGTTTGCAGGTACGAATCCGAAGTAAAAGCAAAACCTTGTTCGGCGCGGCGTTTAGCATACAAAGCAATCAGTTCTTTGGCAATGTCTTTAACCTTCGATTTGGTGCGGCTTTTCATTTTTTGCCATGCACCGGTACCCAGTTTATTAATTTTGGGCTCACTTCCATCCTTCCCTTTGTATTTCGAAATCCGGTGAAGCGAATGGATATTTACCAAAAGCGAGTCGTTGTCTCTGTAAACCAGCCGGATGGCTTCCTGTATTTTTCCGTTGACCTCTGTTTTTGCCAAACCTGCAAATTTACCAATACCATGGTCGATATGTACCACATAGTCACCCGGATGAAGTTTGTTGAGGTCTTTAAGCGAAATGGCTTCCCGCTGTGCTTTCCGGCTTTTTAATTTAAAGCGGTGGTAGCGTTCAAAAATCTGGTGATCGGTATAAAAACAGGCTTTAAGATCGTGGTCGATAAATCCTTCATGCAGGATAAAAAGAAGCGGATTAAATTTAATTTTCATATCCGAATCTTCGAAAATCGATTTTAAGCGATCTATTTGTTTTTCCTGGTTAGACAGGATATATAATTCGTATCCCTTTTTTCGATTCTCCGTCAGGTTTGCTCCTAATAATTCGAAATTCTTGTTAAAAACAGGTTGTTTTGAATTGTTGAATTCGATTATCTCATGGGGATCGAAAGCCAGGTCGTTGCCAAAATCGAAAATCGTAGCTTCACTAAGATGTTCCAGTGTTTCGTTACCGGAAATAATGCGATTAACAATATCCTCGTCAGGTCGTGCGACAATGGTTTGCCTGAAAATTTCGGATACCCGGTCGATAAACTGGTTCAGGTTGTTGCCGAACCACACCGTTTCTCCGGGAATGAACTGTATTATTGAAACGCGTTCACCTTCAATCAGTTTATTTTGGATATTGGGAACGATCGTAATTTGGTTGAATTTGTTTTTCGACAGCTGGTTTTCGATGTCAAAGCTGCGAATGGAGTCGATTTCGTCTCCAAAAAAGTCGAGCCGGTAAGGATCCTCGTGTGAGAAAGAAAAAATATCAACAATACTTCCTCTCACAGAGAACTGTCCGGGTTCATAAACAAAGTCAACCCGCTCGAAACCATATTCGTACAAAAATTCATTAATAAACTCGATGGAAATTTTATCACCGGTTTTTACCTGAAGCGTATTGCTTTCGAGGCTGGAATTGGAAATAACTTTCTCAATGATGGCCTCAGGGTAAGATATAATCAGGTAAGGCTTATCGTTTTTCGACAGCAGGTTAAGCACCTCGGTTCGTTGTACGATATTTTCCTGCTCCGGCTGATTAAACTGTACGGAGCGCTTGTACGATGAGGGGAAAAATAGGATGTTTTCTTCAAATCCCAGGTTGATGAGGTCGTCGTAAAAATAGGCTGCCTCTTCCCGGTCGTTGAGTAAAACAAATAGATTTTTGTCTGACTTTTGAAAGAGGTTGGCAAGAAGTATTGTTTTAAAGGATCCAATAATTCCACGCAGGTGAATTTTTTCACCCGGGGGGGCAATTAATTTTTCGCCTGCCTTTGCTATGCTACTGTGCCCTTCAAAATATTTTAGAAACGAACTTGTTTCCAAAGCCTGATTTTGGGGCAAAAATAGAATAATTTGTTTCTAAAACAGCAGAAATAGTCTTGATTTACTAGCGAAATAAACTATTCGTAAGATGAAGGATCGTACCAGCCAAGTGGTAAAAAATGTCCGGCGCCATTTATATGCATTGAAACATTAAATTTGCCATTGTGGTTAATATCAACCTTTTCATCTGTTAAAAATTCGTCCGGAATTTTATTTCCTTTATCATCCAAAATAAAGTTCCCATATTCGTCAGTTAAGTAAGAAATTACGTAACGTACTCCAATTATATGAGTTCCTTTATCAGGAACGAGGTAGTTGTCTTTAGGTAGTTGAAACGAAGCTGTTTTTACCATAAATCCTGAAGGTAAAATAATCGTTTTTGATCTGGTAGAATAAAATGTTTCATTACCAACTGTAAATGTCATTTCATTGTCAGTGATTGTGACTGTTTGTGATTCTGCTTGAAATGAAAAGGAAAGACCAACACAAAGCAGAATAAAAAATGCAAGTGTTTTCATTTTTTTTATTTAATGGGTTTGTAATACTGAGCAAGTTAATAATTGTTTTTGATAAACTCCAAAATTTCTTTTGAATCGTTTTTAACGTCAACCTGCGTATTTTTATAAACAATGTTGCCGCTTTTATCAATTATAAAGGTCCATCTGCTTGCTGTACTTCCCCTGACAAGGTCGAAGTTTTTTCCTTCAATTTCGCGGGTAATAGTGCCGCCGTCTCTGGTGGGTACTCCAAATTTTGTAGCAATTTCTCCCGTTTCGTCAGAGAGCAGCGTGAAGTTTAAATTGTGGGCTTTTTTAAAGATGGTGAGTCCTTCAACATTATCACCGCTAACGCCAACTACAATCGCATCTGCCGCATCAATCTCCGATTTGTAGTCGCGGTATGCACATGCCTGCTGGGTGCAACCACCTGTCATGGCTGCCGGATAAAAATAAACGACAATGAAATGTTTTCCGAAATAGTCATCGCTGTTCCAAACCGAACCGTCGTCGGCCAGGGTTTTGAAGGCAGGAGCCTTATCACCAACTTTTAAATCATTGGCAAAAACATGACTTGTGAGAATGAATGTTAAGCTTATGGTAAAAAGAATTAGTTTCATAATAATGTATTTTGTTTTTATAGAATACAGATAAGTACAAAAAATGTTTTCAGGGTTTGTATTTTTTTGAGAAGGGAATTCTATGCCGCATAAACTATTTTAAATCAATATGAAAATAAGTAACTTAGAGGAAGCTAATCGATTATGGGGCACTCTTATGCATATCGCTGTGAATTTTGTGGATTCCGGGAAGATTTCAACCAGGGACACGGCTTTTTGGTCCATTCTCAATCTGTAAAAGAGTACTTAAAACAGCGCAACCGGATTTTTCATTATAAAACACACAATTTATTAAGAAAATTATCGAAAGATAATGAAGAGTTATTCGTGAAAGCCGGATTTCAGATTTACAAGTGTCCCCGGTGTCGCACGCTGTATGATAAAGTTGAGGTAACAGTATACAACGATCATACGGTAGTTCACAAAAGCGAATTTCGTTGTAAAGACTGTAAATCGAGATTAAAACTAACAAACATTCACAGGTTGAAACGTGCTATTTGTCCCAAATGTCATCGCCGCACTTTTAAACGCGACTACAGCCAGCATGAGTTGTGGGATTAGTACCGGAAGCTTTTAATCTTTACTCCATCCAATATTTTTCTAATGTGTCTCTTTTTCAAACATCATCCCAAAGTGGGGGATACCGTCTTCAAGATATTCGTCCGTAACAATTTTAAATCCCAGGTCTTCATAAAAGCGTTGAAGGTATTTTTGTGCACTGATTTTGATTTTTACAGCGCCCCATTCTTCAAATATGAAATTTTGGGCTTGCTGCATTAGTTCTTTCCCCAAACCTGTTCCCCGTTCCGATTCTTTTACAACCACCCTTCCAATTGAATAATCAGGAAATCGAGTACCCGGTTTTAACAGCCTGGCATAAGCAATTATCTCGTTTTCTTTTTCAATGAATAAATGGGTAGCAAGTTGATCGAGATTATCCAAATCATTGAAGACACAATCTTGCTCAACCACGAAAATTTCAGCACGCAGCTGCAAAATAGTATAAAGTTCGTTCAGTGTTAACTCAGAAAAATGTTTAAAAGTAAAAGTCATAGTAAAAAGCATGGTGCAAAGTACAATCAGCTCTGCGAATTGTAGTGCAATGATAATAATTTTTGTTTTGAAGCCTTAACCTTTGCCCTGAGCTCCCGGCTAAAAAAACAAACTTGCCAGAAGAGTAAATGCCAGCCCGCAAACCGCGATGATCGACTCCATAACTGTCCACGATTTTAAGGTTTGTTTTTCGTTCATCCCAAAATATTTTCCCACCAGCCAGAACCCGCTGTCGTTAACATGCGAAAGCAGGGTTGCTCCCGAAGCAATGGAAAGAACAACCAGTGCTCGTTGCGGATCGTTTAATCCGAATTCGCTCATCACAGGGGCAATAATTCCGGCAGCTGTTATCATGGCAACAGTGGCAGATCCCTGGGTTACGCGAACAACTGCTGCCAGCAACCACGCCAGCAGAATTGGCGGCAAGGCAGAATTGGCCATGGATTCGGCCATAATCTTTCCTATTCCGCTGTCTACCAGAATTTGTTTTAAAACGCCACCTGCTCCGGTTATGAGGATAATAATTCCGGCAGGGCCCAGCGCCTTGGTACTGAGATCAAGGATTTTTTGTTTATCCATGCCTCTTTTTATACATAAAAAATAGATGGCAATTAGAGTGGCAATGATTAAAGCACAAAAGGGATGCCCCATGAATTCGAGAATATCGGTATAGATAGATGCTGCAACAAGTTCTTTTTTAACAGCAAGACCGGTGAAGGTGTTGATTAAGATAAGAACCAATGGAATAGCTATGATCAGCGCAATTAACCTAAAAGAAGGCAGGTTATTTTCGTCGTAATCTTTTTGCTGTTGAGTATTCAGTTCAGCAGGAGGATCAAGATGTATTTTTTTAGAAATGTACTTTCCCCAAATAGGCCCGGCAATTACGGCAGTTGGGAAACCAAGAATTACTCCTAGAAGAATTACCCATCCCAGTTGCACATTAATAATGTCGGCCACAGCCACTGGTCCTGGAGTAGGCGGAATAAAACTGTGGGTAACGGCCAGTCCTGCAAGCAAAGGAATTCCGTAATACAGCAGCGAGCGTTTAGTGTCGCGCGAAAGTGCATAAATAATGGGCACTAGGATAATAAACCCAACATCAAGAAAAACAGGAATAGCTATTATAAATCCTGTAATCACCATAGCCCACGAAGCTTTATCGGTTCCAAATTTTTTTACCAGGTAATGTGCCAGAGACTCCGCTCCTCCTGAACTCTCCAACATTTGACCAAAAATGGCACCAAGCCCAACCACCGTTGCAACAAAGCCCAGTGTTCCTGCCATTCCATCCTGAATGGCAACGGTGACCTTACTCAGCGGCATTCCCGAAACAATGCCCACATAAATGGCTGTAATTAACAATGAAATGAAGGCTGAGATTTTAAGTTTCAGCACCATAAAAAGCAGAAGTACAACGGCAGAGAGAACAATAAAAATAATGAAAGGCGTAGTCATAAAGTTTAGCTTATTGGTCGCAGATAAAGTTAGGACTTGTTGTGGTTTAAACAAATTTTATCTGTCGAATTAACGTCTGAAGGTAAAAACCTGCTGTAATTTTACATTTCTGCTTTATTTATTTGAGCAAAACTGGAATTGAATTGTTGACTTTTTGAAGATCGAGTGTCGGGAAAATTTATCATTAAACTTTTTCATTTAGCTATCTCCTTGTTTATCTTTGGTTAATACTAAAATGTTACTATTGAAGCCAATTTTTCTTTTAATCGTTTTTTTGTTTAGCACCTTGTTTTGCCTGGCTCAGGAAAATATGGCTGTGCGAAAAATTAAGTTTCGCGGGAATAAAAATCTGCAGAATTATCGATTAAAGGACGAAATTACGATAGAGCCAAGTAACTGGATAAAGAGAAAGATTTTTGGTAAAGATCCTGTTTATTATTCTTCATCGTTGTATGAGGAAGATATGAAACGGCTGAAAATATTTTATCAGAAACAAGGATATTTAAACGTTCAGTTTGGTGAGCCCGAGCTTATTGTTACTAAAAAGAACAAGGTTGAATTAACTGTATTTATCGACGAAGGAGAGCCGGTTTTAATTTCTGATATTTCCTTTTTGGTGGATTCTGTTTTTTCGCTCAACGAAGTGTTACGTTTGCCAGATAAGAAGAAACTGTTGTTTCAAACAGAAGCCGTTACATCTAAAATATTTCGTGATGAGTCAATCATAAATGATAAACTTTTAATCGCCGAAGCCTTTTATAATTACGGATATCCGTATGTCAGCGTAGGGCACAAATTAAATGTTGACACCCTGTCTAACACAACTTCTGTTAATTGGTTTGTCGATCGAGGTCCCGTATCTTATTTTGGACCAACAGCAATTGTGGGAAATAGCAGGGTTCCAACAAAAAGTATTCTTCGGCAACTTGATTATTCAGCGGGTGAAGTCTGGAGTAAAAGTAAAATAGATCAAACCCAAAAACATATTTATAACCAGGGCAATTACCGGGTCGCCTCAGTTAGAACCCAATTGGGAGAAGAACTTAATGACACACTACCTATTCAAATTAATATTAAAGAGGCGCCGCGGTGGTCTGTTCGGTTTGGTGCAGGTTACGGGCGCGAAGATAAGTTGAGGGCCTTCACTGATGTGCAATACCTAAGTTTTTTAACAAACACCGGAAGGTTAAATTTCTATGCCAAGCATTCGGGGCTTGAACCCTATAATATTTACCTCAAGTTTTCTCAACCTTCCTTCCTCTTTCCAATAAATACCTTAACCCTTCATCCTTTTCTTCAAGAGCAGAATGAGCCGGGTTATGGGTTAAAAAGTGTTGGCTATAACCTAACCTTTCTTCAGAATTTTTCGGAGCAACTAAATACATCGATTGGCTTCATTTATGAAGATGTAGAAGTTGATACCACAGGTATTCCTGAGGTCACATTAACTTCTGATGTAGAATCGATATACAAAAAAACGGGTATTGTATTAGGTGGAATCTATAACAATGCCGATCCTATTCTTGATCCGGTTCAGGGCTATTCCGTTTCCTTTAATATTAAAACGAACGATATGTTTTTTTCGGGGGAAATACCGTTTTACCGGATTCTGGCCGAATATAAAACCTACTTTGGACTTCGCAGGGGTGTAGTTTTGGCATTAAAAGGAAAAATGGGTGGAATTACCAGAACCGATGATCAGAATTTTATTCCGATAGAAGAAAAGTTTTTTGCCGGAGGAAGCCATTCGGTCCGCGGCTGGTCGCGAAGCGATTTGGGGCCACATGATGAAAACGGAATTCCGATTGGAGGAAACAGTTTGCTGGAGACATCGGCTGAATTCAGGATAGATATGGGAAGAAAATTAAAACTGAATCTGTTTATGGATGCAGGTAATGTATGGGAGCGTTCATTCGATTATTATCTGGGAGACCTGCATTATGCCGCAGGTATAGGTATCAGGTTGAAAACCCCGATCGGACCGGCAGGCATTGATTTTGCCCGTCCTGTTTTTGATACAGAAACCGGATGGCAGATCCATTTTAATATTGGTCATACATTCTAAATAAATGAGAAAAACGTGGAAATACATAATGATAGTTTTAACAGTAATTGTACTGTTAATTACATCATTATTGTTATTGACACAGACTTCTTTTTTCAGGGAAAAGGTAAAAAGTCAGATGGTGAAACTGCTTGAGAAACAGTTGAACCTCGAATTTGAAATTGAGTCAATAGAAGGAAATTTTTATAACGAGTTGGTTTTTAAAGATGTAAAATTATCCGACGCAGATTCCGTTTTGGTTTCGTTTCGTAGTTTAAAAATTAATTATGACATCAAACCTCTTTTAAAACAAACGATTTATATTGATTCTGTTCTCCTGGAAAACCCGAAGATCAACCTGTGGCAGGAAAACGACAGCTCGTGGAATGTAAACTCGATTATGGCAAATGACAGCGAAAAATCTTCAGGGAAAGGCACATTTCCTTTTGAGGTTTATTTGAAACATGCAGCGATCAGAAACGGAGTAGTTAATGTTTTGTCGTTTTCCGACATGATTCCGTCAAAGCTAAGTCATATTAATCTGGTTGCCGAAAGTGCCTGTAAAAAGGATCAGACACTTGTAAAATTAACACAGTTTGGATTTAAGGCACAAAGTCCGGATATCGATTTAAAAAACCTCACCGGTACCTGTGAAATAGCCCGGGAAGGAATTCGCGTGGACAGCCTGTTGCTTGTAGCCGGAAATTCAAATATCGATTTTCATGGAAGATATCAATCTGCCGAAAATCTCGAAGGAAGAATTCAGGCAGGGAAGATCGATAAAAACGATCTGTCTGTTTTTGTTCCATCATTTAAACTTTTGTGTTCGCCAGATTTTAAAGCCGATCTTTTTGTTTTAAACGATTCTGTTACGGCCACGCTACAATTACAGAACCAAAATCAGTCGCTGTTGGCGAGTATTTCTTTTGAGTCATTAACAAATTTGCAAGCCGGAAGTAAAAAAATTCCTTATCAGGCCTCAATCAATTTTGAAAATTTCAGGATTGAGGATTGGATAGAAACCGGCTCGCAAAAAGGGTTGGTTAATGGAGGTATCGGGATCGAAGGCCACAATCTGATAGATTTTACTGCTGCGGCAAACATAAAAGGGGAATTTAAGCATTCGGAATATAATGGTTTACTTTTGGATACGATTTCGTTGGCCGGCATTTATTCAGGCGATAGTATTGATGCTCATGTAGCCCTTAAATCGGATTACGGTTCGTTTTTTATTGATGGAATTTTGGTGAATTCTGAGGTTCCCGAATACAGAGCCTGGGTCGATCTGGAGAATCTGGACCTGACTAAATTTGTGCCGCAACTTTTAAATACTACTTTAAACGGGAGACTGGAGGCGGAAGGGAGTGGTTTCAATCCAGAAGAAATGACAGGCCTGTGTAGTGTAAAACTAACAGAAAGTTCAGTGTATAAAATTCCTTTCGATACTCTTGAAGCATCACTAACTTTTCAAAAATCAAATCTGAATATTGATTCGCTGTTATTATCAGTTCCAGGGGCAATTGTTAACGGCAAAGGTCAGTTAAACCTCGATTCTCTTTACCTGAATTCACAGTTGTACGGCGATATAAAATCAATGCAAATGATTGATTCATTTGTTGATTTACCGATTACTTTCGATTCTGCATTAACCCATACCAGTATTACAGGACCGGTTACCAAACTCGATATCAGGGGCGATGTTTACGTATCAGAAGCAAATGCCTACTCCATAAAAGGTGATTCCCTGCGGGGACAGTACACGGTAACTGTTAATGGAGATTCAACTAATGTTAGCGTTGATGCGGTTGCCTTTGGAATGAAAACAGAATCAGTTTATGTGGATACTGTTTATGTTGATTATACCTATACCAATGATTACATGGATATTCAGGCAGATGTCCGCTGGGAGGATGTGCTGGCTGCACAGATAAGCAGCCGGATTAGTATTGGAGATACTATTTTGTTTGAAGTTTCCGATTTTGAAATGGAGACAGTGCTGGCTTCTTTTTACCTGCCCGATACAATGAGAACGTGGCTATACAACAATGAATCGCTGAAGGTTGAGAATTTGATGTTTAAAGATTATAACCAGGAAGAGTTTATTCTTTCGGCAAATGGTAAAATTTCAGTTAACGACACCAGTAATTTTAAAGTACAGATGAATCGGTTTGATCTTAGCCAGTTAAATCGATTTATGGACGAAGGGGCTGATTTGAAGGGATACTTAAAGTCTGATATTACTGTTGGTGGTGTGGCAGATAATCCTGTTATTGAAGGTCAGCTCGAAATAGATGAGCCTGCTTATAGCCAGTATGCTTTTTCTTCACTGGAATCGAAATTTTCATATATAAATGAAAATGGAAATGCGGAATTTACTATTCCGGATATGGGTGATTCTTTTTTTGCCAGCTTAAGTGTTCCGTTTAAGTTGTCGCTCGATTCCTTGAATTTTGTATTTGACCCTCCCAAAGAATACGATGGTATGTTTGTTTTCAAATCAGTTGATCTGTCAGAAATTCTTAGGACCTATACTCCTAAAGACAGTATCAGAGGGATTTTAAATGGAAGAATAGAAACCAAAGGCGATTTTCAAAAGCCGCTTATTTTTGGAAAAGTCAATCTCGATGATGGATATTATTACAACGAAAATCTTGGTATCGATTATAATGATATTCTTGCTTCGCTTACTTTTAATGGGAGTTCTGTTAGTTTCGATACTATTTTGGTGCGACAGAAAAATGGGTTGATTTCGGTTTTTGGCGAGCTGGATTTCGATTCCACGCTTATTCAGGGCGAAATAACCAGTTCGTCGTTACAAATTGATGCCAATCATTTTTTTCTCACCAAACACCGAAACTATGAGGTTTTAATCGATGCCAATGCTTTTATTAAATCAAAAAACAAAAGTCCGGAGTTTGGTGGAAAGATAAAGGTTATCAGGTCTGATTTGTTTTTACCGGCTTTAATGTCTGATTCAAAACCAAGTGTTGATAATGACATCCCGTTGCTTGTGCAGGCGATGCAACAACCTCTGGATTCAACTGAAATAAAAAAAGGGAAAGAAGATGCCAGGAAGATAAAAGAGAAGCAGGATTCCGGGTTAATCGATCAGCTAACAGGCAGGTTAGAGGTTGAGATTCCGAGAAATACATGGGTGAAAAATAACGACATGCGTGTGGAACTTAGCGGAGAACTGGAGATTGTGAAAAACGGACCATATTTCGAGGTGTTTGGGAACATTGATGTAATTAGGGGGCAGTACATATTATACGGTAGAAAGCTTACATTAAAAGAAAGTGAGATCATCTTTCAGGGAGGTGAAAACATAGACCCGACTTTAAATATTGAGGCAGAATATGTTTACCGGGGAAGCGATAAGGAAAAACGTTATCTCGATTTGCAGATCACCGGAGAGCTTTCGGAACCGGATATTACTTTTTTGCTCGATGGAACAGAAATTACAGAAACCGATGGTGTTTCTATTCTGATTTTCGGGGCAACCAGCGATGAAATTGGCTACGGAGGTCAAAACGGACTGTTAAATTCGATCGGATCGAATGCGCTCACCAGTCTGATTTCTTCTCAGTTGAGCAAAACCATTGGTTCGCAATTTAATCTCGACATGATTGAAATAACCACCACCGAAAACTGGCAAAGTGCAGCTTTTGTTGTTGGCAAGTACATTACCAATGACATATTCGTTATTTACCAGCGCGGTTTTGGTGAGGTGAGTGGCGACGAAATAACACCCGAAACGGTTACTATTGAGTATGAGATAAACGATAAGCTTTTTCTTCGTTTGCAAAGTGGAAGTGCGAAAGATTCGGGTGTAGACGTTATTTTGAAGTTTGAGCAGGACAATAAAAAAGTTCCTCCGAAAGACGAATAAAAGATGTGTCAGGTCAAATTCGGATTATACATTTAACCCACCCGATTCCGGTAATTGCGCGGTGACATTCCCATTTTTCGTGTAAAATCTTTAGTGAAATAATACGGATCGGTATATCCCAGCTTAAACGAAATTTCTTTCACTTTCATTTTTGTGTAATCCAGAAATTCGCAGGCTTTCAAAATTTTCAAGTGCGAAAAATAGCTGATGGGAGAGTAATTGGTTTCTCGTTTAAACATGGTGGTGAGGTAAGTTGGGGAGTAACCAACTTCGAATGCGAGCTCGTTTAACGAGATTTTCTTGTCGAGATTCTTGTTCAGAAAGTTTATGGCCCGGTTCACTACCGGATTCGCTTCTGCCTCAGCATCATCGCTGGTGCGATTTGCATAAATGAAGGTGGCAAGCAAATGCCCAAAACAAAAACTAATGTATTGTAGGTTTTCGTCGTGGAAGCCTTTCGAAAGGTTATTGAAAATTTCATCGAATAACATTTCGCGGTTGGCCACCATGTTGTTTACCGAAGGAATAAGATTTCGCACAAGGGCAAATTCTTTTCCCAGCCGCATGGCCTTCCATCCATCGAAATAGGCAATTAACAAACGGGAATTGATATCGAGTACCGAGTAAAATTTAAACGAGAGCCCTTTAGGGATGATAAAAAACTGGTCGTTCGACAAGGGTATCTGATCATTCTCAATCACCACAAAACCATTTCCTTTCGTGCAATAAACCAGCAGATATTTTTCGAGTGGTTTTGCCGAGCCCCAAATCGTACCTTGTTCTACCTCAATTTCACCCGTTTCAGTAATAAATAAATCGAGAACCAACGGATTTTTGCGCTGTTCGTTAACCAATGGTGGTGGTATGGTAAAGTATCTGATTTTATTAATCATCGGGCTGCAAAAGTTGATGCAAAGATAAAAATGCTAAAAAATGCCGAAATGCAGTAATATTTTCCATCTTTTTCAAAAAAAATACTATTTTTCTAAGAGAAAATCACTGATATTTTTGTGTAAAATCATAATCAAAAAATCTAGAATTAAACCATGAGTGAATTATTATCGAAAATTGCCGAATGTATTGAATTTGGAAAGATAAATAAGGCTGCTCCGTTCCCTCCACAAATGAAAGGACAGGATGGCGCCGACGAATTAACTGCACAAGCCATTGCCGAAGGTGTAAATGCACAGGATATTCTTACAAAGGGATTAATGGTAGGGATGGAAAAAATTGGAATTAAATTCCGCGAGAATAAAGTTTTTGTTCCGCAGGTTTTAATGTCGGCCAAAGCCATGAGTACAGCAATGGTGCATCTTAAGCCATTTTTTGCCTCTGGTGATGTTAAACAAAAAGGAACATTTATTATCGGCACCGTAGAAGGCGATTTGCATGATATTGGTAAAAACCTGGTTTCGATGATGGTTGAAGGAAACGGTTATAAAGTTATCGACCTTGGAACTGATGTAAAAGCAGAGCAATTTATCGAAGCTTTAAAAGAAAATAGAGATGCATTTGTTGGTTTATCGGCTCTGCTAACTACCACAATGGTTAGCATGGAAAAAATTACAAAAGCCATTAAAACAGAGTTACCCGATGCAAAAGTTGCCGTTGGCGGTGCTCCTGTTACACAGGATTTTTGCGATAAAATTGGAGCTGATGCTTACTCGGCCGATCCGCAAGGTTTGGTTGAATACCTTAATTCGCAGGTAGCATAAAACGGATTACAGATTGTGAGGTCTGAGTAATGAGACCTTTATCGACCAGTCTTTCGGAGAATTAAATAATTAACTTGTTGAAATTAAGTTGATTGGAAAACCGGAGTTTTCTAAAATGGGAATATTCTGTTCCGGATTTTATTGAAAAAAGGTTTCAATACGAATAATAAAAATGCTCAATACAAAAGAATTATGAAAGGATTAGAACTTATAAAAAGAGCCTTCGACCTGAAGGAAGTGGAACGTGTTCCGTGGGTGCCTTTTGTTGGTGTTCACGGAGGATTTTTGACCGGAACAGATGCTGAAACTTATCTAAAATCAGCCGATGAAATTGTGAAAGGAGTAAGTAAGGCAATTGAGGAATACAATCCGGATGGTGTTCCGGTGGTTTTTGATCTTCAGATTGAGGCAGAAATTTTGGGATGCGATTTGCAGTGGGCTCCTCACAATCCTCCTGCTGTGGTTTCACATCCTTTGGCAAATGGTAAAAAACTATCGGACCTAAAGATACCGGCACCCACCGACGGACGAATACCGGTTGCCGTTGAGGCAACAAAAATATTGCGTGAAAAATATCCGGATGTGGCGCTCTACGGGTTAATAACCGGTCCGTTTACTCTTGCTCTCCACCTTTTGGGCACCGATATTTTTATGAAACTTTTTGAAGCCCCGGATGAGGTGAACGAGGTAATGGATTTCTGCACACAAGTAGGAATTAAAATGTCGGAATACCTTATTGAAGCAGGCTGTGATATTGTCGCGGTGGTTGATCCAATGACCAGCCAGATTGATCCAATGAGTTTTGAAATGTTTGTTACGCCCTATGCAACGCGAATCTTTGATTATGTGCGCGAGCAGGACAAGCTGAGTTCCTTTTTCGTTTGCGGGCATGCGCAGCAAAACATCGAAGCCATGTGCGACTGTCAGCCCGACAATGTTTCTATTGATGAGAATATTCCGCTTGATTTTGTAAAAGATATCGCCCTTAAAAAAGGAATTAGTTTTGGCGGAAATATGAAGCTGACCGTTGTGCTGTTGATGGGCAATGAAGACGATTCAAGAGAAGAAGCTCTGAACTGTTTGGATCTTGGCGGAAAGAAAGGTTTTATCCTTGCACCGGGCTGCGACCTTCCGATGGAAACCCCAATTGCTAATATTAAGGCTGTTACCGAACTGGTGCACGATCCTTATAAACAAGACGTGGTTCGAGCTATGGAGAAAAAGGAAAGCTCCATCGAAATTTTTAATATGAAAGACTATGGCCAGTCGGATAAGGTAATTGTTGATGTTATTACTCTCGATTCTGAATCGTGTGCACCTTGTCAGTACATGGTTGAAGCAGTGAGAAGGGTAGCTCCTCAGTTTGAAGGAGTTGTGGAATGGCGTGAACATGCCATAAAAAAGATGGATGCCGTAACCTTCATGTCTTCATTAATGGTGAAAAATATTCCGACCATTTGTATCGACGGACAGATTAAATTCGTTTCGCAGATTCCTCCGCAGGCAGAATTAATTGCTGCCATTCAGGCCCGAATCAATGAAAAACTGAAATTGAAAATTAAATCGAAACGCAGTGAATTGCTTATCCTTTGCGAAAAAGAAGGAGATTGTAAGGAAATAAAATCAAAAATAAAACGCGCGATTACCGAATTAGGGAAAGACGTTGAAGTTAATGTTATTGCCGATAAAGCACAAATGGCTACGTTTGGTGTAACTCAAGGTCCTGCCGTTGTCGCGGTTAATTATAAATTGAAATCGGAAGGCGGTTCTCCAAGTCTTGATGTGGTGAAAGAGTGGATTAAAGAACTTTAGGATGGATTTTTAAATTCCTTTGTGTTATTTTGTGAACGTTATAACACAATTGATTTATCAGGTTATGGGAAAGATTATTGATCAAATGAAACAAGGCAAAGTGCTGGTTTCTGATGGAGCGTGGGGAACATTTCTACAGAAAAAGGGAATGCAGCCCGGAGAGTGCCCCGAAGAATGGAACCTGACACATGCTGATGATGTTTTTGATATTGCAAAGAGTTATATCGATGCAGGCGCCGATATGATTGAAACCAACAGCTTTGGTGGTACAATTTACAAGTTAGAGAAATTTGGACTTGGTGATAAAGTTTTCGAATTGAATAAAGCTGCAGCAGAAATCAGTAGAAAAGCTGCCGGCGATAAATTCGTGCTTGGTTCGGTTGGTCCAACGGGGAAAATTCTGATGATGGGGGAAGTTTCCGAAGATGAGCTCTATAATGCTTTTAAAGCACAGGCAGAAGGTCTGGAAGCAGGTGGAGCTGATGCCATTATGATTGAAACTATGACCGACCTCGACGAAGCACGTCTGGCCATTAAAGCCGCTAAAGAGAATACCAACTGTGAGGTTTTTTGCACCATGACTTTCGAAAAAACACTGGATGGTGAATTTCGTTCCATGATGGGAGTTTCGCCAACCGATATGGTACAAACAATAATTGATGCCGGGGCAGAATTGATTGGTGCCAACTGTGGTAATGGTATCGCCGATATGATTGGCATTGTTGAAGAAATTCGCAAAGCAAATTCCGATATTCCGGTGTTGGTACATGCTAATGCCGGAATGCCGGTTTACCAGGACGGAGAAACTGTGTTTCCGGAAACACCCGAAGAAATGGCGGTTCTTGTTCCGAAAATAATAGCAGCCGGAGCAAATGCAATTGGAGGATGTTGCGGTACAACTCCCGGGCATATTTGTAAGGTTCGCGAGGTAGTTGATCAAAAATAAATGAATAAAATACCGTTCCATATTGTGTCCGGTTTTTTGGGGAGTGGTAAAACTACTTTTCTGAAACGGATCATCAAACAATTCTCATCGCAAAAGAAAATCGGGATTGTCCAGAATGAGTTTGCTCCATCAAATATTGATGGGGCCGAGCTGCAAAAAACCGGGAAAGATTTTAATTTACTGGAGATTAACAATGGTTCGGTATTTTGTGTTTGCCTGTTGGGGGATTTTGTTAAATCGCTCGATAAATTTATAGAAGAATATCATCCCGATGCAGTTATTATAGAAGCTTCCGGTCTTTCGGATACCACCACTATTTCGGAAATTATTTCGGCTGGAGCTTTATCAGAAAAAATTTACCAGGCTTCAAACTGGTGCATTGTCGATGCACTTAACTTTTCGAAACTTGGCATGATGAAACAGCGTGTTTTGCACCAAATTCGAATGGCCGATATAACCGTTGTTAACAAAATCGATTTGCTGGAGGGAAATGTTGCGGATATTGATGAAGAAATTAAAAGGATAAATCCGTTCACCGAAATCAAGCATGCCTGCTTTTGCGATGTCGATTTTGAAATAGGAAATGCAGCTATCAATAAATTTTATTTTACTGATGTAAGTTCTATGCCTCGTCCTGAAGTTAATTCGATGGTTATAAAGAGTGCGCGGGCAATTTCAATGGACGCACTGCAAAAATTCCTGGGAGAATGGGCTCCCAAAGCTTATCGGATAAAAGGTTTTGTGAAACTTTCAGATAGTAAAACAGCAGCCGTTCAGTGCACTTTCGATTCAATAAATATTTCAGATGTTGAGGACTCATTTCATCCCACAGAGTTGGTGGCCCTCACCAACCGTTTTACTTTACGCGAGTGGAACCGGGCATTTAAAGAATTGGCTTCTGTGAATTCCGGCTCGAAATAATACCACGACGCTTTGTATACTATATCACCTTGTGATTAGCCAACGGACCGTACTCCGTTGCGTTTCTCTTTCATTTCAATTTAAACCAAAAATTAAATCAGTTGTAGAATCGTTTTAAATTAGCTAATTTAGATAAGCTTTTTTGCGCATAATATCGGGTAATTCTACATTTGTGCGGCTTTATAACTGATTTCAAAAACAACCAAAATAAATAATAGATTATGAGCAAATTTTTAACTGCCTCAATTGGAAGAAAGTTTGTGATGAGTCTGTCAGGATTGTTCCTGGTAACATTTATCGCAGTCCATTTAGGCCTCAACTTATTACTGATTTTCGACAACAGTGGTGAATTGTTTAATCAGGGAGCTCACTTTATGGCTACTAACCCTCTGATTAAAATAATGGAGCCTATCCTAGGATTGGGTTTTGTTATTCACATTGTTTGGTCGTTTTTCCTCGAATACCAGAACTGGAAAGCACGTCCGGTTAAGTATGCTAAGAAGAACATGAGCGGAGCGAGTTCCTGGGCTTCTCGTAATATGCTTGTTTTAGGTGCTTTGGTGTTGGTTTTCCTTGCATTACACATCATGGATTTTTTCTGGGTTATTAAATTTAACCCGGAGGAAATAGAACAGTTGCCTAAAGGTGATTACGATTTAGTTGCAGGACTTTTTAAAACTAGTGTTTTTGCCTGTATCCTGTATATCCTTGGTGGTGCGTTGTTAGGGGTTCACCTAACTCATGGATTCTGGTCAGCATTCCAAACATTAGGTTTGAACAACAAACACTGGTTGAACCGTTGGAAAGTAATTGGCACAATTTACGCAATTATTGTTGCTGTAGGTTTTGCCATAATTCCACTTTATTTCATGTTCGGATTGTATAAATAAAAAAGGAAAGAATTATGAGCATATTAGAAAATAAGATACCTGAAGGGCCATTGGCTGAAAAGTGGAGCAAACACAAAGCAGCCATTAAAGTAGTGAGTCCTAATAACAAGCGTAAATTAGAAATTATTGTTGTAGGTACCGGTTTAGGAGGTGCTTCTGCAGCTGCTTCGTTAGCCGAATTAGGATATAATGTAAAGGCATTTTGTTACCAGGATAGTCCGCGTCGTGCGCACTCAATTGCTGCACAGGGTGGTATTAATGCTGCAAAAAACTATCAGAACGACAACGACTCGGTTTTCCGTTTATTTTACGATACAATTAAAGGTGGCGACTACCGTGCACGCGAAGCTAACGTTTATCGTTTGGCCGAAGTTTCGCCAAATATTATCGACCAGTGTGTGGCACAGGGTGTACCTTTCGGTCGCGAATACGGCGGTTTGTTAGATAACCGTTCTTTCGGTGGTGTATTGGTAAGTCGTACATTCTACGCTCGTGGGCAAACCGGTCAGCAGTTGTTAATTGGTGCTTACCAGGCTTTAAACCGTCAGATTTCGAAAGGTGCTGTTGAAATGTACAGCCGTCACGAAATGCTGGATGTGGTGATTAAAGATGGCAAAGCCCGCGGTATTATTGCCCGCGACATGGTAAGCGGCGAAATCAAACGTTTTGGAGCGCACGCTGTGGTTGTAGCAACCGGTGGTTACGGAAACGTATTCTTCCTGTCGACAAATGCAATGGGAAGTAACGGATCTGCTGCATGGCAATGTTACAAGAAAGGTGCTTTTATGTCGAACCCATGTTTCGTGCAGATTCACCCAACTTGTATTCCTGTTCACGGCGACCAGCAATCGAAACTGACTTTGATGTCGGAATCGTTGCGTAACGATGGCCGCGTTTGGGTTCCGAAGAAAAAAGAAGACGCAGTTAAATTGCAAAAAGGTGAAATTGGTCCGAACGACATCGCTGATGAAGACCGCGATTTTTACCTCGAAAGAAGATATCCTTCATACGGAAACCTTGTTCCCCGAGACGTTGCTTCGCGTGCAGCTAAAGAACGCTGCGATGCAGGTTTTGGTGTGAATGCCGAAGGAAAAGCAGTTTTCCTTGATTTTAAATATTCCATCGAACGTCTGGGTAAAGACGTAATTACCGCACGTTATGGAAACTTATTCCAGATGTACGAAAAAATTACCGACGTTGATCCATACAAACAACCAATGATGATTTACCCGGCTATTCACTATTCAATGGGTGGTACCTGGGTTGATTACAACCTAATGACAACTGTTCCGGGATTGTACTCGATTGGTGAAGCCAACTTCTCTGATCACGGTGCAAACCGTTTGGGTGCTTCAGCATTGATGCAAGGTCTGGCCGACGGATACTTCGTTCTGCCATATACAATTGGTGATTACCTGGCTGATGAGATTATGACTCCAAAAGCAGATGTGAATGCTCATGAGTTTGACGAAGCTGAAAAAGCGGTTACTGATCGTATTAACAAATTGTACAACATTAAAGGTTCGAAACCGGTTGATTATTTCCACAAAAAATTAGGACAGATTATGTGGGATCATGTTGGTATGGCCCGTAATGCTGAAGGTTTGGAAACAGCCATTAAGGAGATTAAAGAAATCCGCGAAGAGTTCTGGAAAAATGTTCGTATTCCTGGTGAATTAGACAATCTGAACCCTGAGTTGGAAAAAGCCGGTCGTGTAGCCGATTTCCTTGAAATTGGTGAACTGATGGCTCGCGATGCTCTCGATAGAAACGAATCGTGCGGTGGACACTTCCGCGAAGAGTCGGCTACCGAAGAAGGTGAAGCAAAACGTAACGACGAAGAATTCACCTATGTTTCGTGCTGGGAGTACAAAGGAGAAGGCCAGGAGCCGGTTATGCATAAAGAAGATTTGGTGTTTGAGAACGTGAAGTTAACTCAACGTAGTTATAAGTAATGTTCTCTCAAGTCTATTAATCTTAAAATCAAAAGAAAATGGCAGATAAGATTCTAAAACAACTCAAAATAAAAGTTTGGAGGCAAAAGAATGCCAAATCCAAAGGAAAATTTGAAACATACACAATTGAGAATATCTCAACCGGGTCTTCTTTCCTTGAAATGATGGACATCCTGAATAACGATCTGATCGAAAAAGGAATCGACCCAATCGCTTTCGACCACGACTGTCGTGAAGGTATTTGCGGTACTTGTAGTCTATACATTAACGGCCGTCCGCACGGACCAGACACTGAAGTAACTACTTGCCAGTTGCACATGCGTAAGTTTAAAGATGGCGAAACCATTATCATTGAACCATGGCGTGCCCGTGCTTTCCCGGTAATTAAAGACCTTATTGTTGACCGTGGTGCTTTCGAGAAAATTCTTCAGGCTGGTGGCTTTGTATCGGTTAACACCGGTGGTGTTCCTGATGCAAACACTATTCCTATTCCTAAAGAAGATGCTGAAGAATCGATGGACGCAGCAGCTTGTATTGGATGCGGAGCCTGTGTTGCAGCTTGTAAAAATGCTTCGGCAATGTTATTTGTTTCGGCAAAAGTTTCGCACCTGGCTAAATTGCCACAAGGTAAAGTTGAAGCTGCAAGCCGTGCCAAAAATATGGTGGCCAAAATGGATGAGCTCGGTTTTGGTGGATGTACCAACACTCAGGCTTGCGAGGCCGAATGTCCGAAAAGTATTTCTATTACAAATATCGCTCGCTTGAACCGCGAATATTTGTGTGCAAGAATTAGTGAATAAGAAATTTGTTTCGCACTATATTTTAAAGCCTTCCCGTTTTTGGGAAGGCTTTTTTGTTGAAAACTCTTAAGTTTCTGATTTTTCGAATAAAGCCAGTTTTGTGAGCCCGGCTCTTTGGTTTTCGTCCGATTTTATTCAAAGATCATTATCGTAATTCACAGCTGTCTGTGCATAAGTACAGGGGCGAATGCATGTATTTCGTATGGCAAATTGATAACTTCGCTTAAACACTTTGAAGATTATGCCATACAGACGTTTACCAACTACGGACAAAGCAAGGATAAGGGCCCTGAACGCAGCCCTTGGGAAGGTGATAAAAAATGAGCACAAACTGCCATTTTCTTTTCATTGGGTAGAAGAACTTCAGAACGTAAAGAATAACTTCGAGAATCACCTCACACAGTACGAGCTTGATATCAAACTTCAGTCAGACAATATAAAGGAGAATAAGCTGGTTTTTGACCGGGCCAGAATGTATGTTTCTCATTTTATTCAGGTGCTCTTATTTGCTTCGGAAAGAGGTGAAATTAATGGCGGAATAAAATACTACGAAGGCCTTTCAGAATTAGAAGGGAAAGTCCCGTCGTTAAATACTGAAGCAGAGGTCTTGGAGTGGGGCAAAAAAATGGTGCAAGGAGAACAAAAACGTATGCAGAATGGAGGAAGTGCCATTTATAATCCGTCGATTGCACTGGTTAAGTTTAAAGTAGAAGAGTTAAACGATGCTGTAATTTTTCAGCAGACTTTAAAGCGAAATACACTTCGATCGTTCGAAAAGATGCAGAATCTCAGAAAGACAACAAACGATTTTATAAGCAAGCTCTGGACAGAAATAGAGGAGGGGATCGAAACAGACAATCCAAAAGCCAAACGCCAGATTGCACAGGAATACGGGATTGTTTATGTTTTTAGAAGAAACGAGAAGAAAAAGCTGACGTCTAAAGAATTGCAGACAGATTTGTTGTTTGATTTTGCTTAGCTTTTTAGCTTGAAATGGTGATTTCTTTTCCCGAATTCTGCCTTTTTATCATCACCAGAAATATAATTATCAGGCCTACGCTTAGTGCTGCCATGTAATAGCTTCCGTTAGTTGAGCCATACTCTTCAAACTCCGGATTTAACCGGTTGTTGTGAATAAGAAACATTCCCGTTACTCCAATAGCGTTGTTTATAAAATGAGCGATAATTGGCAGCCACATCGAACCGCTCCAAACCAGCAGATAACCAAATAGAGCGCCCAGTAATACCCGTGGTATAAAACCATAAAACTGCATGTGCAAAGCACTAAAAAGAATGGCGCTAATCCAGATTCCCCAGTGGTGATTTCGGGTCATGTTGGTAAATATTTTCTGAATAACCCCACGGAATAAAAGCTCTTCACCGATAGCAGGAAGGAAAGCAACCATAAAAATATTAAAAGCAAGAGCAGGTATGGTTTTTACGTTTAAAAACGCTTCGGTTATTTGCGCTGCATTCTCCTCAGCATTTTTCATCCAACTTTCCACACCTTCCATCCATGAAGGAAATGACATATTGCTGTTAAGTTCGCCAATCAGGTTAATAAACGGGCCTGAAAAAAACATTAAAATCAATACCAGTATTACAGTAGTGGCATTGAATGATTTATCAAGATAAAGGTATTCCAGAATTTTTCCGTGAAACAAATAACCCAGTATAACAGGAGGAATAATAAATAATCCTATTGATTGAATCACCTGGAAGAATTTTAAAATGGAAAGACTTTCAGGATTGCTAAGATCTGCAGGTCCGGGAAGGTGAAGGATAGTGTCCAATCCAAAGAAAGGAATGGCAACAATAACCGAAAGAACCATAAATCCGAGAAAACTCACCAGGATTACAAATGCCGCGAAAATTAACTGAGGAAAAGGTTTTGTATCTCTAAATGCAGTAAATGCCATAACTAAACAAATTTGTGTGGCAAATATACAAGAAAGAAGCTATTGTGAAGACCTGGTGCCAATTAATGTCGATACGTACGGTCATAGCCTTGACATTATTTTATTACAATTCCCTGATTTTAATGTTCCGAAACATGGTTAATCCGCCGTGGTCCTGTAGCCCGATATGTCCCTTTTTAGCCATTCCGTAATGTGGCTTTTCTGCCCATTTGCCAGCGTTTTTATGTGCATACCATTCGTCAGTCCAAAATTCGTATTCAACCACCTTCGTTCCGTTTAACCAATGCTGAACATGTGATCCGTTAACAATAATCCGGCTGGTGTTCCACTCGTCTATGGGTTTTACTTCAGCATTTTGAGGAGCATCCATGGCGTAATTCGCACCTGAATACTGAGCGGCGTCCAGTTTCTCGGGCCAGCCTTTATCGTCGATAAGCTGATATTCCGGCCCCGATTCATAAATGGCATCAGTCAGCCCTTCCTGAACATGATAGAAAACGCCAGAATTGCTTTCCGGAGTTACTTTCCATTCTAAATAGAGTTCAAAATTGGCATATTGTTTTTTTGTGATTATATCTCCGCCATGGTCTGAGCCAACTCCTGAGTTATGCAAAACACCGTCGATCACCTTCCATCCGGTGACTTCCCCTCCATTAAAGGTTTTCCAGTTATTAAAGGTTTTCCCATCGAATAATAATTCCCAGCCATCAGCAATTTCTTTTTTAGTAAGAACATTGGGTTCAGGTTTTGGCGTACAGGATGTTATAAGCAAAAAGATTCCCAGAATAAAATAATAGGTTATAGTTTTCATTACGAAAATGATTTAGGTTTAAAATTGTAAAAATAACAAATAGCTTTTTTAAATAGAAGAAGATCAGTCATAAAACTACGAGTACTCTATTATTTATATCGGGTTTAAAGTTGAAAACCGAAAACAGTGCATGTTTATTGGTTTTTGCATGTTTCGTTTTTAACTTTAAAAAAATAATTCGCGACTTATGTTTTTACCAGTTAAAAGTATTATCGGGATGGTGCATGTGGGAGCACTGCCGGGGACTCCTAAAAATGACAAAAGCATCGAATATATTATTAAGGATGCAGTTACCGATGCTCTTGTTTTGGAACAGGAAGGTGTTGATGCAATTATGATTGAAAATATGCACGACCGGCCTTATCTGAACAGGTGTGTTGGACCGGAAATAGTTGCAGCTATGGCCGCCGTTGCCTGCGAATTGGGGAAAAAAGTTTTGGTTCCTTTGGGAATTCAGATTTTGGCTGGTGCAAACAAAGAAGCTCTGGCGGTTGCCCTTTCTTCCCGCTTTGATTTTATTCGAGCTGAAGGTTTTGTGTTTGGCCATCTGGCCGACGAGGGAATGATGAACAGTGATGCCGGTGAATTGTTGCGTTACCGCAAACAAATTGGCGCTGAACACATCAGCATATTCACCGATGTTAAAAAGAAACACTCGTCGCATTCAATCTCCGCTGATATATCGATTGAAGAAACGGCGAAAGCTGCTGAGTTTTTTCTCATCGACGGGGTTATTGTAACTGGAAATGCGACAGGCGAGAAAGCATCAGTAGCAGATGTTCGGGCAGTTAAAAAGACTGTGAATGTTCCGGTACTCATCGGTTCCGGCATAGATGAAAAAAATATTAGCGAGTATTGGGAGTATGCTGACGGATTTATTATTGGTTCATCCTTAAAGGAAGATGGAAACTGGGAAAACAAGGTGGATGGTACCAGGGTAAAAAAATTGATTTCACACGTTGAAGAGTTAAGAAAGAAACTTAAATAAATTCTTTCGGTTTCAGATCAAGCTACTTTTCTCAATTTATTAAATTAAGAACTGGCTTTCTTTTTTCTTAAATGTGGGAAAAATAAAACAAAATCCTTTGATTTTTAATGCTTCTTAATGTAGGGGACATTAAGCAAATTGAAAGCCCGACAGCCATCAAAATTTTTCTATATTTGCATGTTTTTTAAAATCAGCAGATTATAAGATAATCGTATGGGTAATAAATTTCAGGAATATAAGCAGTTAGATTTATCGCAGATTAATAAAGAGGTTTTAAAGCGATGGGAGAGCGATGATACTTTCCATAAGAGTATTTCTACCCGCGAAGGGCACGAAACATTTGTATTTTACGAAGGTCCGCCATCGGCAAATGGTATGCCTGGTATTCACCACGTAATGGCTCGTGCTATTAAAGATATTTTCTGCCGCTACAAAACCATGAAAGGATTTCGTGTTCACCGTAAAGCCGGGTGGGATACGCATGGTTTACCGGTAGAGTTAAGTGTTGAAAAGGCCCTGAATATTACCAAAGACGATATTGGTAAAAAAATTACTGTAGAAGAATATAGTGACGCCTGCCGGAAAGAGGTAATGAAATACACCCGCGAATGGGAAGAACTCACCCGTAAAATGGGTTATTGGGTGAATATGGATGATCCGTATATTACATTCGACAATAAATATATTGAGTCGGTTTGGTGGTTACTGAAACAGATTTATAAAAAGGGTCTTCTTTATAAAGGGTACACTATTCAGCCCTATTCGCCTGCTGCGGGAACCGGTTTGAGTTCGCACGAGCTGAACCAGCCCGGATGTTACCGCGATGTGAAAGATACAACAGCCATTGCGCAGTTTAAGGCCATCCGTAACGAACGTTCAGAGTTTTTGTTCGAAGGTGTGGAAACCGATTTGTATTTCCTGGCCTGGACAACAACTCCATGGACATTGCCGTCGAATACCGCGCTTTGTGTTGGGCCAAACATTAATTATGTGAAGGTTCGTTCTTTCAATCCTTATACAGGAGCGCCCGCTACTTTGATTTTGGCAAAAGATTTATTCCCGGTTTATTTTAATTCAAAAAATGCTGAACTGGAATTGGAAGATTACAATCCGGGAGATAAAAATATTCCTTACCAGATTCTTGCTGAATATACCGGTAATGATCTGAAAGGTGTTCAGTACGAGCAACTGATCGAATGGGTGAAGCCGGAAGGCAAAGCTTTCGAGGTAATCACCGGCGATTTTGTTACCATCGAAGACGGTACCGGTATTGTTCATATTGCGCCAACTTTTGGTGCCGATGACGATCGCGTGGCAAAACAACATGGTATTTCGCCACTAATTGTTGTTGATACTGAAGGAAAACGTCAGGCACTGGTCGACAGAAAAGGACGTTTCTTTCCAACCATTGATTTGGATCCTGAGTTTGTTGAGAAATATGTAAATACTGAAAAATACCACGAGTTTGCCGGCCGTTCGGTGAAAAACGAATACGACGACAAACTGGATGATGATGCTCCAACGGTTGATGTGGATATTGCCGTGATGCTGAAACAGGAAAACAAGGCTTTCAAAATTGAAAAACATGTTCACAGTTATCCGCACTGCTGGCGTACCGATAAACCCGTGCTTTATTATCCATTGGATTCGTGGTTTATTAAATCAACAGCGGTAAAAGATAAAATGGTGGAGTTGAACAACACCATCAACTGGAAACCAAAATCTACCGGAACCGGGCGATTTGGAAACTGGCTGGAGAACCTGGTTGACTGGAACCTTAGCCGTTCACGTTTTTGGGGAACACCGCTGCCAATTTGGAGAACTGAAGATAACTCTGAAGAAATCTGCGTTGGTTCAATGGAAGAATTGATGGCAGAAATCGAGAAATCGGTTGCGGCAGGATTTATGAGTGAAAATCCTTTTGCCGGTTTTGAAGTTGGGGATTACAGCAAAGAAAATTACAACAAGGTTGACCTGCATAAATCGCATGTCGACAGTATTATACTTGTTTCGGCTTCCGGACAGAAAATGTATCGTGAGGCAGATTTGATCGACGTTTGGTTCGACTCGGGTGCCATGCCTTATGCGCAGCGTCACTATCCGTTCGAATGGGAGAAAGATTTTAAAGATGTTTTTCCTGCTGATTTTATTGCCGAAGGTGTTGACCAGACACGTGGCTGGTTCTTTACCTTGCATGCTATTGCAACCATGATTGATGAATCTGTTGCTTTCAGAAATATTATCTCGAATGGACTTGTTCTGGACAAAAACGGTGTGAAAATGTCGAAACGTCTGGGTAATGCAGTCGATCCGTTCGAAACGATCGAAAACTATGGTTCAGACCCGTTGCGCTGGTATATGATTACCAATGCCCAGCCATGGGATAACCTGAAATTCGACATTGCCGGAGTTGAAGAAGTAAAACGTAAATTCTTTGGAACACTTTATAATACCTACAACTTCTTTGCACTTTATGCCAATGTTGATGGTTTCAGGTATGTTGAGGACGAAATCCCGATGGAACAACGCCCGGAAATTGATCGTTGGATTATATCGTTATTGAATTCGTTGATTAAAGAGGTAGGGGAAAGTTACGAAAGCTACGAGCCAACTCGTGCCGGTCGTGCCATCTCTGAATTTGTGACCGAGAATCTAAGTAACTGGTTTGTTCGTTTAAGCCGTAAACGTTACTGGGGCGGAGAATACTCGAAAGATAAAATTTCAGCATATCAAACGCTTTACACTTGTTTAGAAGTGGTGGCAAAATTAATGTCGCCAATTGCTCCGTTTTATGCTGATTTGTTGTTTGGCGACTTGAATAGCGCTACCGGAAAGGTTGCGAACCAAAGTGTGCATCTGATTGACTTCCCGGCTTTCGATGAAACTTTAATCGACAAAGATCTGGAAGAAAAAATGGCCATCGCACAAAAAGCATCTTCCATGATTTTGGCCTTGCGTCGTAAAGAAAAACTAAAAGTACGCCAGCCGCTTGGAAAAATTATGGTCCCGGTGTTAAATCCGCATTTTAAAGAACAATTCGAGGCGGTTTCGAATATTATTTTAGCAGAAGTAAACGTTAAAGAAGTAGAGTTTTTAACCGACACTGCCGGTGTAATAAAGAAAAAGATTAAGCCTAATTTTAAAACATTAGGCCCAAAATATGGCAAAATGATGAAACAAATTGCCGGAACAGTAAATCAGCTCGATCAGAATGCGATCTCAACTTTTGAGAGTGCAGGTGAATACGAGATTGATGCCGGTGATGAGAAAATCGTTCTAACTCTGGAAGATGTTGAAATTCAAACGGAAGATATTCCGGGATGGACTGTTGCTACTGAAGGTCAAATGACCATTGCTCTTGATATTAACGTCACCGAGGAGTTGAAGCAGGAAGGAATTGCACGTGAATTCATCAATAAAATTCAGAATTTACGTAAAGAAAGTGGTTTTGAAGTAACCGACAGGATTAAACTTTTAGTGGCCAAAAACGAAGGCTACAATGATGCAGTTGAGAACCATAAAGAATATATTTGTACGCAGACTTTGGCTGACTCTTTGGTGCTGGTTGATGAGATAAAATCAGCCGAAGCAAAAGAGGTTGAAATTGACAAAGATGTTTTCGCTGTAATTGACATTGAGAAGTTGTAAACATTTTAATAAAAGTCTCAGGAATGATATGCTTTTTTATTATTTTAGGGGCTTCTTGATATTATAGAATGAACTAAAACCCACGTACTATGGGAGAGAAAAGTAGATATACGGATGAGGAGTTGAAAGAATTCAAAGAAATAATCGTGAAAAAGCTTGAAAAGGCTCAGGAAGATTATGTGATGTACAAGAATTCTATCACTCAGGGCGACGGGAATGATATCTCAGACACATCGCCAACATTTAAAGTATTGGAAGAAGGCGCAGCTACCCTTTCTAAAGAGGAAGCGGGCAAGTTAGCACAGCGCCAATTGAAATTTATTCAGCATTTGCAAGCTGCTTTAATTCGTATCGAAAATAAAACTTACGGAGTTTGTCGTGATACCGGAAGGCTGATTTCGAAGGAAAGATTACGCGCTGTTCCTCATGCCACGCTTTGTATCGATGCAAAAAAGACTCAAAAGTAAGTAGAAGAAAAACAGAATGAATTGCTCTTCGAGATTCTTGTAAATACAAAATTCGGAGAGCATTTTTATTATAAAGGTACAGGATATGTCGCGCAGTGTTAAATCGCTAATAATCATCTTCTCCATTTTAATTGTTGACCAGGTACTAAAAATCTGGATTAAAACCAACATGTCAATCGGTGACGAAATCGTAGTCTTTAAAAACTGGTTTATTCTGCATTTTGTTGAGAATAACGGGATGGCATTTGGCTTTGAGTTTGCCGGGGAATATGGAAAAATATTTTTAAGCATTTTTCGGATACTGGCTGTAGTTGCAATCGGATGGTACTTGTTTAAACTCGCAAAGAGAAAAGAAGTTCCTTTTGGTTTTGTAGTATGTATTTCGCTCATATTTGCAGGTGCCATTGGAAATATTATTGATAGTTTGTTTTACGGAATTATTTTTAATCACAGTTACGGACAGGTAGCAACCCTGTTCCCCGAGGGAGGAGGTTACTCCAGTTTTCTGCATGGGAGAGTGGTTGATATGTTCTATTTTCCTTTGCTTGAAGGGCGATATCCGGAATGGATACCTAAACTGGGAGGCAATCCGTTTATTTTTTTCCGACCTGTATTCAATGTGGCTGATTCGGCCATTACAGTAGGTATTTTTTCTATTTTATTGTTCTACAGAAAATATTTTAATAAGCTTGATGAAAAAACAAAATCTGAAGAAGTCTCAGAACAAGAACATGCACCGGAAGCATGAACGATGTTGTAGTTGATTATCAGTTTGTTTAAAATAACCGATGAGCCTTATTTCATCGGTAAAATCATTCATTTTGTTATACCTTTGCAAAATCATAAGATTTTTTTAAAAATTATGAGTAATCAACTATTTATTTATAATACACTAACCCGCAAAAAAGAAGCTTTTAAACCACTTGTTGAAGGCAGAGTTGGTTTGTATGTTTGCGGGCCTACAGTTTACAGTAACTCCCACCTGGGACATGCCCGTCCGAATATCACTTTCGATCTCTTATTTCGTTACCTTACGTTCCTTGGAAACAAGGTGCGTTACGTTAGAAATATTACCGATGTTGGACATCTTGAAGATGAGGAGGCAGAAGCAGGAGAAGACAAGATTTCGAAAAAAGCACGTTTGGAGCAGCTGGAACCGATGGAAGTGGTTCAGAAATACATGAATACTTTTCATCGCAATATGCAGGACCTGAATGTGTTGCCGCCAAGTATCGAGCCCCGTGCATCAGGACATATAATTGAGCAAATGAAGGTTATTGAAGATATACTGAAAAACGGATATGCTTACGAAGCAAACGGTTCAGTATATTTCGATGTTGAGAAATACAATCAGGATTACCAATACGGAAAACTTTCGGGTCGTAATCTTGATGATATTAAAACCAATACCCGCAAACTCGACGGGCAGGATGAAAAGAAAAACTCATTCGATTTTGCTCTATGGAAAAAGGCATCTCCCGAGCACATTATGCGCTGGCCATCGCGTTGGAGCGATGGATTTCCGGGCTGGCACCTTGAATGTTCGGCAATGAGCACAAAATATTTGGGTGAACAGTTTGATATTCACGGTGGGGGCATGGATTTAACTTTCCCGCATCATGAGTGCGAGATTGCGCAAAACACAGCCAGTCGTGGTCAGGAATCGGTACGATACTGGATGCACAATAACATGATTACGATTAATGGTCAGAAAATGGCACGTTCGCTGGGTAATTTTATCACGCTCGATGAATTATTCACCGGGAGTCATGAAATTCTGGAGCAGGCTTATTCGCCCATGACCATACGTTTTTTCATTTTGCAGGCCCATTATCGTAGCACCATCGACTTTTCGAATGAAGCTCTACAAGCTTCAGAAAAGGGATTGGAACGTTTGATGAGTGCTCTTAAAACAATAGAAGAACTTGAAGCTTCGGATTCATCAACAGTGGATGTCGAAGGTCTAAAGAGTAAGTGTTTCGCTGCCTTGAGCGACGATCTTAACAGTCCGATTGCTATAGCACACTTGTTCGACGGAGTGAAAATGATTAACTCTGTTAAGGCGGGAAACGAAAAGATTACTGCATCCGACCTCGAAGATTTGAAATCGTTTTATAAAGCAATCGTACTTGATATTCTTGGGTTGAAAGTGGAGGAAGACAGCGGATCAGGAGGAAATGAAGTGTTGTCGGGTGCGGTTGAGTTGCTTATTAACCTGAGAAGAGATGCCAAAGCCAATAAAGACTGGGGCACAGCAGACAAAATCAGGGATGAGCTGAATGCTATCGGAATCGAACTAAAAGACACCAAAGACGGTGTGGAATGGAGTATTAAATAGATGTCGAATTATGAATGTTGATTAGCGATTGATGGAGGAAAATATGAAATAGTTAATCAAAATTCGCAAATCAAAATATAAAGCTATGTTTTCAGGAATTGTTGAAGAATACGGAACAGTTGTAGCCGTTGAGAAGGATCAGGAGAATGTACATTTTACTTTAACCTGTTCTTTTGCCGATGAGCTGAAAGTTGACCAGAGTTTATCGCACAATGGCGTTTGTTTAACTGTAGTTTGGGTTGATAAAGCTGAAAAGAAATATAAAGTTACTGCCATTAAAGAAACGCTTTTAAAGTCGAATCTTGGCTTACTGGAAGTGGGTTCGAAAGTAAACCTGGAGCGCAGTATGATGATGAATGGCCGTTTAGACGGGCATATTGTTCAGGGACATGTCGATCAAACAGCAACCTGTGTTAAGGTTGACGAAGCTGATGGAAGCTGGTACTATACATTCGAGTACGAATTCGATATTGATAAAGCGAAACAAGGTTATATGACCGTTGAAAAAGGATCTGTAACGGTTAATGGTGTGAGCTTAACGGTGGTGAATTCAAAAGATAATTCATTCCAGGTGGCTATTATCCCTTTTACCCAGGAGGTGACCAATTTCCACACTTTTAAGGTGGGTACTGTAATTAACCTTGAGTTCGATATTATCGGGAAATACTTGAGTAAATTGAATTCTTACAATCAATAAGAAAACGAAAATAAATTTTGAAAAGGTCCGAGTTTCGGGCCTTTTTTTGTGAACATCTGTTTTACTGGCCTGTTGTTTTCAAAAAATTGGGTAACTTTTCGGTATGAAACAAACCGCTTTAATTACAGGTGCATCAAAACGAATTGGCAAATCGCTGGCGCAACACCTTGCAGATAAGGGCTGGAATATTGTTGTACATTACAATTCTTCGGAAATTGGAGCAAAAGAATTGGTTGACGAACTTTCATTGGAATATCCCGATCAGGAATTTCGTAAAGTAAAAGCTAATCTTTCTGAGATCAGCGAGGTTCTCTCTTTGATCCCCAAATTGGTTGCTGACAAAATTGAGATTAATTTACTCGTGAACAATGCTTCTGTGTTTGATAAAAATTATATCAAAGATACATCGGTAGAACTTTTTGACTCCCAGATGGAAGTAAACCTGAAAGCTCCGTTTTTTCTAATGCGCGATTTCGCGAATTATTTTAAAAATGGAAATATTATAAACTTTGTCGATACCCGTGTCACTTCTAATAAATCAAATTATTCGGCTTATTCATTGTCAAAAAAGGGACTTTGGGATTTAACAAAAATGGCAGCATTGGAGTTTGCGCCTGAAATAAGGGTGAACGCCATTGCTCCCGGAGTAACGATTCCTCCCGAGGACGAAGATGAAAATTATTTGTTACAGCTGGCTCTGGATATTCCAATGAAACGTCCCGGTGGCTTGTATCCCATACTGAAAAGCATTGATTATATTTTGGAAAACAACCACTTAACCGGACAATTGTTGTTTGCTGACGGTGGAGAAAATCTCGGAAAAAACCTTTAAATATGGCTAAAATACGTGTAAAGAATCTACTAATCAGAACTTACATCGGTTTTAATCCTGATGAACTGGTAAATAAACAGGATGTGCTGATTAATCTTGAAATTGAAACAGATATTCCGGCCACGGCGCTCGATGCTGATGAACCTGAAGGAATATTCGATTATAAGGTGATTACTAAAAAGATTATTTCTTTCGTTCAGGAGGGGCGATTTAAACTACTTGAGGTACTTACAAAGAGTATCCTTGATATTATTATGGAGGACGAGAAAGTTAAGTGGGCTAAAGTGGAAGTGGATAAGCCACATGCTCTGCGCTTTGCTGAATCTGTCTCGCTGGAAATGGAGGCCAGTAGATGAATAACGTGATTGTTGGCATTGGCTCCAATATCAGAGCAGAAGAGAATATCTTAAAAATGCTCGATATTCTCAAATCAAAGGTGGAGGTGCTACAGGTTTCAATAATGGTAAAAACCAGACCTATTGGAATTGAGAATCAACCTGATTTTACGAATGGCGCTGTTAAAATCAGAACAGAATTGAGCAAGGTTGATCTAAATCTCCTGTTAAAAGAGATCGAAGAAAAAATGGGTAGAGATCGTAGTGCACCTAAATTTGGTCCACGGTGTATTGATCTCGATATTGTAATGTGGAACGAAGAAATTGTGGATAATGATTACTATTCCCGCGATTTTCTTAGAGAAAGCGTTGAGGAACTAAGAAAATCATAATAAGGCTTTGATATTTATTGGCTATTTTTTAGAAATAATTCGTTTAACCCAGTTATTCCTCCTACTTCTTCTAAATCCGTAACAACAAAATCGGCTCCGTTATCAGCCAGCTCTTTTTCGTTGTTTTCTCGGGCAATGCCAAGTGTAAGCCCAAAGTTACCTTTTGCCCCGGCCTGTACACCCGAAACAGCATCCTCAACAACAATCGCCTTATCAGGTGTTGAGCCAAGCATCTCGCAGGCTGTAGTGAAAATGTCAGGTTCCGGTTTTCCACTCAAGCCAAGTTCTGCCGAAACAACGCCATCAACCCTTGCTCCAAATATCTGAAGCATATCAACAGCTTCTAGGACAGGTGCACAGTTTTTACTCGATGAGGCAACGCCAAGTTTAATTCCTGCGGCTTTCAAATCAACTAACATCTGCGCTGTTGACTCGTAAACTTCTACTCCATCTCGTTCAATGACTTCATTAAACGCTTCGTTTTTTCGGTTGCCTAATCCGCAGATGGTTTCTATCCCGGGAGCATCAGAGGTTGTGCCGAATTCAATGTTTATATTTCTGGATTCAAGAAAAGAAGCAACTCCTTTGTAACGTGGTTTCCCGTCAACATATGCCAGATAATCGGCTTGTGTAAATTCTTTAAATGCGTTTCCTGTTTCTTCTGCATGTTTTTGCAGGTATTCATCAAACATTTTTTTCCAAGCCGCAGCATGAGTAATGGCGGTTTTTGTGATTACACCATCCATGTCGAAAATAACGGCATCAAAAGCTAAGTCTCCCATTTTCTAATCCTTTTTTGTTCTCTTTCGACAAAATTAGGGCATTTCTCCAACACATTACTGCAAAAATGTATAAAACTGATAATTATCGTGTTCTAAATAAATTTAAGCTAACTAACTTTGTAATCAATGCTGAATAGTTATTGTCATGATTAAGTTTTTAATGGCTATTTATCTCCACAACCGAAGCTTCCTTAATATTAAGAACAGGGACGCTTTTCTTTTTTGCAATTCTTAAATCTGCAGGGAATCTTCCCTGCCAATCAATTCATTTAATCATCTGAAAAGAAATTGGTCTTGCATGCGCAAGTCTGATAATCTTTCATTTTAAAAAAGGAATAATGGAATTACCATTTGCAGAATCATATAAAATTAAGATGGTGGAACCCATCTACAGAAGTACGCGTGAACAGCGCGAAAAATGGATAAAACGAGCTAGTTATAATCTTTTTAACCTGAAGAGCGAACAGGTATATATCGACCTTTTAACCGATAGCGGGACCGGGGCTATGAGCCATAATCAGTGGGCTGCATTAATGACTGGGGATGAGAGCTATGCCGGTTCGTCTTCGTATTATAACCTCAAAGATGCGATAAAGGAAATTTTCGGTTTCGACTATTTTTTACCTACACATCAGGGAAGAGCGGCCGAAAATGTTTTGTTTTCTGTTTTAGTGAAAGATGGTGACATGGTTCCGGGAAACAGTCATTTCGATACCACAAAAGGTCATATTGAATTCAGGAAAGCGAAAGCAATTGATTGTACAATTGATGAGGCTTTCGACACTGAATCGTTACATCCTTTTAAAGGAAATCTTGATTTAATAAAGCTGGAGGCCGTTTTGTCTTCGTATCCGGCAGAGCATATCTCGATGATTATAGTAACGCTTACCTGTAATACTTCAGGTGGGCAACCGGTATCGATGCAAAATTTACGTGATGTACACAACCTTGCAAATAAATATGGAATTAAAGTAGTATTCGATTCGGCCCGGTTCGCCGAGAATGCCTGGTTTATTCAACAGCGCGAGGATGAATACCGAAATGTTGATATAAAAACGATAGTTGCCGAAATGTTTTCCTATGCCGACGCAATGACGATGAGCAGCAAAAAAGACGGTATTGTGAATATTGGCGGTTTTATGGCCATGAGGGATGAGGATTTATTTCAGCAGGCATCAGTTTTTAACATCATGTACGAAGGTTTTAATACCTATGGAGGAATGGCTGGTCGTGATATGAATGCCCTGGCTGTGGGCTTGCACGAAGTGAGCAATGAGCACTACCTGGAAAATCGTATTCAGCAGGTTGCTTATCTTGGGCAAAAGCTTATTGATTGGGGAATCCCAGTGCAAAAACCTATCGGTGGTCATGCTGTTTTTGTAGATGCCAGGAAATTTTTAAGTCATGTTCCACAAGAGGAATACATTGCACAAACGCTGGCCATTGAGTTGTATCTTGAAGCCGGAGTACGGGGAGTAGAAGTGGGAACATTGCTTGCCGACCGTGATCCGGTTACACGACAGAATCGTTACCCCAAACTGGAGATGTTAAGATTAGCAATTCCGCGCAGAACATATACAAATAACCATATGGAAGTTGTGGCAGTTGCGTTAAAAAATATTTTCGAGCGCAGGGAAACCATTGATCATGGTTACCGAATAAAAAAAGAAGCCCATATTATGAGGCATTTTTCGGTCGAACTGGAGCAGGTAAAATCTTTATAATTGTTCGGAGTAGTATCGGGTGAATTCGTTAAATTTCATTTTAAAGGGTTCACCCATGCTTTTTTCGTATTTCGCACAGAACGAGTCGAAATTAAAGCGGGCCATGTGCGAATTATTGGCTTTTTGTAATCCCCAAATCTGAAGGAAAATGGCTTCTTCATTTAGGTCGTCATACTCGAGTATGCGACGGGCAACTTTTTCAACTTCCTGTTGACGATTTTCTTTTTTATAAATAGAGGCCAGCTTTAACAGGTTGTCTATAACCTGGTTTCCGGTGTATCCTCTGATGTCGTCGAGCCAGCTCCAATCTGTATCTTTTAGAAACCTACCTCGTTTTACCAACTGGAAAAATACTTCCAGCTGTTGGCGAGACATTTCCTCAGGGAGTTGGCATAACTTGAATGCTTCAATAAAATCACAGAAGAAAGGTTCGCTGGTTTTTAACTGTAAATAACCACTGTTCGAGATAATTTCAATTTTATCGAACTGAACCAATATTTTTCGCAGTTTGTTAAGCGTAACAGCCCTGTTATTTGAAACTTTTTTTGATTCGATACCATGCCAGAGTGTTTCATTTACTTCGGAAATTGATGCACCAATTCCATTTTGCAAGTTGTTTATAATAGTATAGATTAGTAGTTCTTTCACTTTTGGAGTAAATAATTCCGAGACATCCTCTTCGTTGTTGTTGACGGCAACAAACTCTCCAAATAGCTGGATACGGTTCTTTTGAGGTGTTATTAATTCTGGAACCAATTCCTGGTTTTTCTTTAAATTTATTTTGCGGAACATAAGAAGAACCAGGATTACAACAATAAATAGTACCACCGATAAGATTATTATTGTGTTTCTGGATGTACTTAAAGAGACTCCCTCTTCAGGAACAGAATATTCTATTTCTTCATCAAGGGCCAATCTGTTAATTTCTTCGCTTCCCAGAGGGCGATTCCAGATATAAAGATTGTCAATATATCCCCTAAGACTGGCTCCGCCAGAAAGAGCACTTCCAATATGTAAATCGCTGGTTCCGGAATACGGCGGATGACCTTCAGAACCGCCAACATATTTTCCGTTTACAAAAATAGCCTGCTGGCCCGTTTCAATAATGTAACGCCAGGTTAAGTGGTACCAGGTGTTGTCTTCAAGTATTTCATTCGACATATAATCGTTGGCATACAACCCAAAATACGGGTGTCCCGAACGTAATATCAGGTGCATTGCACGGCGGTACCCATGTTCATCGTTTCCCAAAATTGCATTGTCGCCATATTCAAGTATATCGGTAAATTTTACGAAACAACTTACTGTAAAACTGCTGTTGGGAAGATGGTATAAGTTTGGGTCTCCCAGATTTACATTTGCATTTTCAGGTAACCTTAAAACTGTTCCCCGGTCAATATCCTGGCTAAAAGAATATCCTATTCCTTCGAATTCCCGCGTTGGATTTATTTCATCAAGGAGGAGTCCGTTAAAATGGAAGCTGGCTTTTAGCCCTTCATTCAAATTTAAAGGGTGTGCTACAATGGAATATTCTTCAGGCAGCGCCATTTCTGCCGTTACAATTATCTGAGCCGGAGTCATGCTGTAACCCGGGGCAAAAGGAGACAATATCATTTCGCTTCCTCCCAGAATCGGGAAACTGAATTTACCGCCGGTAATTAAAATTTCAGGGCTATTCCAGTAAATTCGCTCCATATTTTTCCCTATTGTTCGAACCAGTCCTTTAATGGTATTAAAAGAGTTGAGTTGTTCTATGATAAAGTCGAAATCGTAAATGGAGGTTCCCATGAAAATGAAATTGGGTTTTTTCCCGTATTTCGTCCAGCTTTCAAGCAAGAAGTTGATATAATCAGGAACCATACGGCGGGAAAGCCCCGGTGATGAGCCGGTTGGCAAACGATGAAAGTTCTTTATTTCGAAAAGCTCTTTGCTTATGTTCGATTCGTTGCTTAAAATTACGGAGTTGGGTGTGATTTGGTTGGCCAGAATCTGGAGTGAATAATTGCTGGAGTGATGTAAAATCTGGCTGTGATTTTCTATTTCTCCTTCAATAAAAAATATAATTCTACGGTTTGACTGAACCAAATATTCATCGGTCGGCCATTTTTCTCCCTGCGGTAAATAAAATACCTGCGAAGAAATTGATGATGAATCGATAATGGAGTCGAGAATTTTTACATTACCCGAATAATTAATAAAAACGGGTACTATTTGAGATTCATTTTCAGCAATCAGGTTTTCAATTTTCTCAAGTACTTCAGAAAACGGAATATGACTATTTCTTATATAGGCATTATTTTCCAGGCTGTCGAGGTCGAGTTCAATTCCTGTCCACTTGTTTTCGTTTAAAAAAGTCCAGAATCGCTTGCTTTGGTATTCATAGGGAGTTGCTTTTGCAATTAAAAAGGAATTGTCGGCAAAATCAACCGCATTGGCTGTCTTTGTGTAAATAAAACATACCAGTAGGGTTAAAAATATAACGGCTCTTTTTATTTGCATTTTTAACGAATTAGGGTAAATACTACCCTTAATTTGATATTATTTTCAGTTCAAATATATTAAAATTGGAGAAAATTTGATTTTTTTTCATAAAAAATATTTTCAACCGAATGTCTTTTTATTCAAATAGTTAGGTAAAAAATTAATATAAAATTAAGTATGGGTTAAGTATGTTTTATCTAGTCGGTTAATATAGAGCTAATTGTGCGCGCGTATAATTGTGACTCAAATTTAGATTCGGAATGACTGATAAAACAATTAAACGAAAACACTACTTGCTCTTTATTGCGGGGGGATTGACAATAATTCTTTTTTTGTTGTTATTTAATAAAACTATACATTACACATCGAGTAATGAGTTTTGTAATTCCTGTCACGTTCATCCTCATGCTGAAACAAGCTGGAAACTTTCAGTTCATCATAATACTCCCAGTGGAGTTTCGATTAATTGTGTTGATTGCCATTTGCCTCCTGAAGATAAACCCGTTAAATTTTTAACAAGAAAAGCATATCATGGATTTCATGATTTATATGCTTATTTAACCAAGGAACCTGAAGAAATCGATTGGGCTGTGAAACGTTCTACCGAAGCTGCTCAGCGATTTGTTTACGAAGACGGGTGTTTGAAATGCCATACAAATATGTTTCCAGCAGCTTTGAATGAACAGGGTTGTCAGCAACATATCAAATATATTCGTGATCCGGAAAACAATTCTTGTTTACAGTGTCATCATAACATTGGGCATTATCGCGGAGAAACTTCAATTCTGACTGCTACTGATGAGGATGCAGGTCCGAAGGAAATTTTTAACAATTTAACTACTGTTTCCGAATTTAAAACTTTTGACGAAAAGATTCCCGGAACATCGGTTTCGTTCAAAATGATTGCCATCCCCGGAGGTCAGTTTAAGATGGGTAGCCCTGCCGGAGAACCTTATCGAAGAAGCGATGAAGGTCCGGTGCGTGATATTTATGTAGACAATTTCTGGATGGGAGAGATTGAAGTCTCCTGGGATGAATACCTGGCATTTTTCACGGCAACCAGTTCTCAGGGAAGAAAAGAGGCAGTTGCAGTTGACGAAGAAACGGATGGAATTTCTGGGGCAACTCCTCCATGGGGAGCTCCGGACCAGGGATGGGGAAAAGGATCTCGACCTGCTATCACCATGAGCCACCATGCAGCAGAAACCTACTGTCGCTGGTTAAGCCAGGTTACGGGACGAAAGTATCGTTTACCAACCGAAGCAGAGTGGGAATATGCAGCCCGAGGTGGAACTTCAACTCCATACTTCTTCGATGGTTCGCCAAAAGATTTTGAGGCTGACGGATTCCTGAAAAAGTTATTTGGAAGTAATACCGAAGTGTTTGATAAGTATATTGTCTCACAAAACACCAGCCCAAATAAGACTCAGGCACCTGAATCAGTTGAAGCCAATCCTTATGGATTAAAAAACATGTTGGGTAATGTGGCAGAATTCTGTCTTGATTATTACGACCCTAAAGTTTACGGAAAATATCCTAAAGGTGTTGTTAGGAATCCAAGAGGACCAAGAAGCGGGAATGAGCATGTTGTAAGAGGCGGATCGTTTCTGAACACAGCAAAAGACCTGAGGGTTGCCCGCCGCGATTTTACACGAACGGATGCGTGGTTGGTAACCGATCCGCAAATTCCGAAAAGTATCTGGTGGTATTCCGATACAAAAAGTGTTGGGTTCCGGGTAATTTGTGAATACGATGAAGAAATGTTTAGTACCGAAAAAAATTAAAACAATTATATCATGAGTAAAAATCAACTATCACGCAGGAATTTTCTTGAAAAGTCGGCAATGATTGGCGCAGCCGGAGTTATTGGAATGAACGCCCTGAGTTCCTGTAAAAAGACAACGAAAGAAGTTGATTACGAATTCCCTCCCATCATCGATCTGGCTCCCGACGGGCAAAAATTAAAAGCAGGTCTGGTTGGTTGTGGAAACAGAGGAACCGGTGCCGCACTGAACTTTTTAGCTGCCGGTCACGATCTACATTTAACAGCACTTGCCGATGTTTTCGAAGATAAGGTTTGGGATTGCCGTGATAAATTGTTGAAGCAGCGTGTTGATGTTCCCAAAACAAATTGTTTTTGGGGATTTGACGCCTATAAAAGATTGTTGGAAACGGATATTGATGTAGTAATTTTAGCTACACCTCCGCATTTCCGTCCCATGATGTTTGATGCAGCGGTACAAGCCAAAAAACATGTTTTTCTTGAAAAACCGGTTTGTGTTGACCCTGTTGGTGCCAGACAGATTATGGCTACAGCCAAAAAAGCTGAGAATATTGGATTGTCGGTCATAACCGGTACACAACGCCGTCATCAGCGCGATTACCTGGAAACATACCGTCAGGTGGCTTCAGGAGCAATCGGAGATCTTGTTTCTGCAAAAGGTTTTTGGCTGCAATCGCATGTGTGGTTCCGTACCCGCGAAGAAGGATGGAGCGATATGGAATATATGTTGCGTAACTGGAATAGTTTCTGCTGGTTAGGTGGCGATTTTATTTTGGATACGCACGTTCATAATATCGATGTTATCAACTGGTTCATGGGTAAGCACCCAATTGAAGCTATTGGATTTGGCGGTCGTGCACGCAGGCTGACCGGTGATCAATATGATTTTTACAGTGTTGATTTTGATTATGGTAATGGAGTATCTTCTCATAGTTTCTGTCGCCAGATTGATGGTTGTGCAAACCAATTGGGAGAAGTTATTGTTGGAACCGAAGGTTATACCAATGCTAAGAATACCATTTTCAATTTTGATGGTTCAGTAAAATGGACCTATGAATATCCAAAAAACAAAGACGGACGTTCCACCGGGGTAGTTGCCGTTTCTCCTTACGTTCAGGAGCACATTCATCTGGTAACATCTATTCGAACCAAAAAACCTGTTAACGAGGCTCATCGTACTGCTGAGTCGACACTTACTGCAATTATGGGAAGAACTTCTGCCTATACCGGCAACAAAGTAACCTGGGATGAAATGATGACTTCGAATATGAAGTTGGGGCCAGATAAATATGAAATGGGACCTGTTGATATGGAATTCCCATTACCGATACCGGGAACGCAACATAAAGCTTAACGAAAAGAGAGAGAAATGATTTCTGTTGTTATACCATTATACAACGAAAGTGTTTTGATAAACCGACTTTTATCAGAAGTTTATCAGAATTTGCAAGCCATTGGCGAGGCTTTCGAAGTTGTATGTGTTGACGATGGAAGTACAGATAATACCTTAAAAGAACTTTTGCTGTTTAAAGAAAACAACAGTGAAGTGAAAGTAATTAGTCTTTCACGAAATTTTGGATTACAGTCAGCTTTAACTGCAGGCCTCGAATTTGCATCGGGTGACTATGTGGTCACCATGGACGGTGATCTACAGGATCCGCCTGAATTGATACCGCAGCTTTACTCCAAAATAAAGGAAACCAACAGCGATGTTGTTTCCGCCTTAAGAAATAAGCGTGATGAAAAATGGGGCAAGCGCCTTTATATTGGACTTTTTCATAAGCTTTTTAAAAGTATTTCTGAGGGCAACCAGGTGGAACAAACCGGAAATTTTTGCATGGTGACCAGAAAAGCAGCTGATGCGTTGTTAAAGTTTAACGAAAACAACCGCTATTTTCCCGGGATCCGCAATTTTATTGGTTTTCAGCATGATTTTGTTGAATACCGAAGACCCGACAGGCAGGGAGGGCAACCCAAAATGAAGCGTAAAAAACTTTTTGCACTTGCCGCCGATGCTATTTATTCGTTTTCGAAATGGCCCGTTAAACTTTGTTTGTACCTGGGTTTACTGGGAGTGGTGGTATTTATGCTCGCCATTGTTTATACTTTGGTGTCAAAATTTACAGGATTAGCACCATTTGGCTGGTCATCCACTTTTTTGGCCATTAGCTTTTTCGGATCGGTACAGCTTACTTTTTTGGGAATTATCGGTGAATATATTTTTCGCATCTACAAAGAAGTACAAAAGCGACCAACATATTTGGTAAAAGAAATTTATGAATAAGATTGTTGACATATTAACTGCAAGAAATGTATTTATTGCCGGCCTGGTGCTTGCGGCAATAATAATGGCATTTCTGGCTCCAAAGGCTGCGGTGAATGTCGACGAAATGTTGCATTATCCACATGCAAAAAAGGTGGTTAACTGGTATTTTACAGGAGGTGAAGATGCTTCGTGTTTAGATACCCCAGTTGATAACCTTAAATATTACGGTCAATCGGTAGATAACTTTACAGCTCTGGTAAATCGCGTTTTTTCAATCGAAAACGAATTTTTGACTCGTCATTATACCGGGGCTTTTTTCTTTTTCTTTCTGTTGGTTTTTAGTGGTTTGTTAGGAAAAGAGTTAAGTGGTTCTTACTGGACTTCAGCAATAATAGTTGCAGCATTAATGTTAATGCCACGTTTGTTTGGCCAGGCTTTTGGAAATTTAAAAGACATTCCGTTTGCATCTGGTTATGTAGCCGGAATTTATTTCATATTAAAATATTTGAAAGAGCTCCCCAAAGCAACATGGAAGAGTGCAGTTTATTTGGGTTTAGCCATTGCATTTACGTGCTCGGTGAGAATTGGCGGATTAATCCTGTTCGCTTATCTGGGATTGGGACTGGTTGGCATTATAATTTTGAAGCCTTTTTTACTTAAATATATCGTTTCAACTAAACCTTGTTTTGTAAGGTTATTGGGCCAGGGATTCGTAATAGTTATTACCGGTTATTTTATCGGATTGCTATTCTGGCCCTATGCCTTGCAGGACGTGGTCCGTCATCCGCTCGAAAGCCTGTCGATGATGGAACACTACAAGGTTAGTATTAAACAAATTTTTGAAGGCCAGGTAATCTGGAGTTCAACACTCCCTTGGTATTACCTTATTAAATGGATTGTTATATCAACCCCGGAGTTTATCATACTCGGGTTTATATATTTTTTAGCCTTTTTAACCTATAATTTTTCTAAACCATTAAGCGAACAACTCTATTTTGAGTTGTTCGTCTTTTTTACATTTTTGTTTCCGGCAATTTATGTTATTGCAATTGGATCGAACTTGTATAGTGGTTTACGACAAATGTTATTTATTCTTCCCATCCTTGCAGTACTTTCTTCGCTGGGATTGTTTAAACTGATAAAAACCAGGTCGCGAAGGATGTTGAAACTACCGGCAGTTGTTTTATTTTTTATTTTAATGATTTTGCCTTTTCAGCACCAGGCGAGCACATTCCCTGTCGATTATGTTTATTTTAATGCCATATCAGGAGGTAATGAAGCTGCCTGGAGCAACTACGAGTACGATTATTATTTTCACGGGATGAAAGAAGCAGCCGATTATTTAATCGGGAAGGTAGGAGACAAGAACGTTACGGTTGCAATGAATACCCAGCTGCCTAATTATTTTGAAAAGATACCCAATATCAATTATCAATATACGCGTTATTTAGAGCGCAGTTCTTCCGATTGGGATTATGCCTTGTTTGGCGTAAACTACATTCACCCTTATCTGTTGAAAAACAACACCTGGCAATCGAATAAGACAATAAAAACCTTTTATCACAAGGGAAATCCTTTGGTTGTTGTTTTAGAAAGAGGTGATAAAAATGACCTGGCAGGAATAAACAGAATCAAGCAAAACAACTGGGAAGAAGGAGAGGCACTTTTGGCCAGTGAAATTAAGAACGATCCAAACAATGTTTGGTTAATGGTAAATTTGGCCAATAGCAAGCTAGCTCAAAACGATTTTCAGAATTTTGATATTATATTAGCGCAGGGAAGGGCAATACATCCTTATTATGAGCCGTTTTATTTGCTTAATGCACAAAAGCTTTATAACCAGGGGGATTACAAAGGTAGTTATAAAGAGCTAAATGCTTTAATTAAGGTAAATCCCCGCTATAAGAATGCGGCCCCGCTATTAAAGAAAGTAAAAGACAAATTAGAGATTAAATAAGTAGAATTAAAAGTTTTTAAAGATGAAGAGAGTAATTGCACTTATCGGACTGTTTATTATGAGTTTGCCAACTATTTTAATGGCACAGGATGGAACTTATATCGATAACTTAGGAGCTCAGGACAGTTCGTACATGGACGAAGATTTATTAGCTGGTGTAGAACAATCATCAGGTTCAAATTCAACAGTAATTATTATTGTTGTTGCTGTTGTAGTAATTGCCGCTGCTGTTTTCTTTTTCATAAAAAAGAAGAAAAAGTAATAATAGTTTAGTTTTGGTTAATTTACTATACACAAAAAACCCGGCAACTGCCGGGTTTTTTGTGTATAGTAAATGCTATTGTTATCCGTAAATTGGGCTTGTCCATTTTTCTTTAGGTTGGTACTTGCTTTCTGCTGCCCAGCGTATTCCTCTTTTTTGTATTTCAAGTGCTTCGGGTACTTCAAAATCTTTCATCACGTGCCCCAGAGACGAATAGAAAACACGACCATCTCCATAATATTTTTTCCAGACGACCGGAATGACACATCCGTCAATCCATGGCGAATGATCGGCATTAAACCGTGTAGTGGCCAGCACTTTTACATTCGGATCAACGTGCATGTAATACTGTTCAGAGTGCATGGCAAAATCTTTTAATCCCTGGGTAACCGGATCTTTTTTATCTCTGATTTGAACTGAATAGTCGATAACTCCTCCGGGGTGAGCCACCCATTGTCCTCCAATCATAAACTGATATTCAGTATTGTTCCGAAACGAATCGCCGGTACCTCCATGCCAGCCCGACATACCAACTCCTCTTTTTACGGCTGCCAGCAACGCTTTTTCCTGGTCGCCTGTAATTTCTCCCATGGTCCAGGTTTGAACAATCAGGTCGAGTGAGTCCATCAATTTTTTATCGAGGTATGAATCAAGCGTATCAGAAACGGTTACTTCTGCGCCTTCTGAGCGTAGCCAGGGAACGAAAATATCTAATGATTGTGTAGGCTCGTGTCCTTTCCATCCACCGTAAACATACAATACTTTCTTGCCTTTCAAACTCGGTTCGGTTGCCGGTTTCATAACAGCCGAAAGCATATCAGGCATTAATAAAGCTCCTGTTCCGGCAACAACCGAGGTGCTTATAAAATTTCTTCTTGATAGAGATGTCATCGAATTAAATTTAGTGGTTTAATATTTTGATTTTAAAAATAGCCAAAATACTGGTTATTGGAAAATTCATTCATTATAATCAGATTATGATATTTAAAAAAATGGATGTTTAAATAGCAATATCAATGTGCTAAATTTTGAATTTCTAGATATTTTGTGAGTCGTGGTAGATTTCCGTCAATTGACAGACCGACCTTATGCCTTTATTCCGGAGAGAAATAGTTTCTTAATTACTTTATCAAACTCCTTATAAAAGTTCTTCCTCTGGAGGATTTAAGTTGCTTCTCTCTTTTTAATGCTTCTGATTTTTTAATGAATTCTTCTATATGGATAATCTTCCAAGGTTGAAAATTTCTTGTCCAGCCTGTATTCTCTCCAGAATTGTGAATAGCTAATCTTTTTTGCGGGTCAGCCGAGTAGCCAATATAGATTTTGTTGAAAGATTCAGAGTAGAGGACATAAGTGTAATACATGAGATTGGAGTTTAATGTGGGTCGTGGCAGATTCGAACTGCCGACCTCATGCCTGTCAAGCATGCGTTCTAAACCAACTGAACTAACGACCCCTGTCATCCGTCGGCTGACGGACTAAACCAACTGAGCTAATGCCTCATTTTCGCCAAAAGTATAAAAAAAAGAGGTACAATAATGCACCTCTTCTATTTGATGAATGTTTTTTGTATTAAATGCCTAACCAAAGGTTTAATAATGATAATGCAGCAATGAGCCACATGAGCCACGAAATTTCATTGAATTTTCCTGCTACAGCTTTTAAAATAACATATGAAATAAAACCAAACGACAAACCCGTTGATATACTGTAAGTTAATGGCATTAGAATTATGGTAAGAAATGCCGGAATAGCTTCAGAAAAATCAGTGAAATTAATTTCCTTAATATTTTTAAACATGTAAACACCAACAATTACCAGTGCAGGTGCAGTTGCGTAACCAGGTACAATTCCAATTAGCGGGGCAAAAAACAGTGCCAGGAAAAATAATCCGGCCGTAATAATTGAGGCAAATCCTGTTTTTGCACCATTGGCAATACCCGATGCCGATTCAATGTAAGTTGTAGTTGTACTTGTTCCCAGCAAAGTACCGGCAACTGTGGCAACAGCGTCAGCTTCAAGAATCCGGTCTACGTGTTCCACTTTCCCGTCTTTGTCAACAAATCCGGCTTCGTACGAACAGGCTACAATGGTTCCAACAGAGTCAAATAAGTCAACAAACATAAAGGAGAAAATAGCTCCAATCAAACCAAAACTCAAAGCCGATAAAATGTCGAGTTTAAGAAGAAGTGGACTCATTGAAGGAGGTGCTGAAATAAAGGCTTCTGGAGCCTTAACCTCACCAGCAACTATTGCAATTATGGTGGTAATAATAATACCATAGAAAATACCTCCACGCACTTTTTTTACTTCAAGAATAGCAGTAATAAGCAAACCTGCCAACCCAATGATTAAAGTTGGAGTGAACTGGCCAAGACCAATAAAAGTGGCAGGATTAGCAACAATCAATCCCATGTTTTTAAATCCGATAAACGAGATAAACAATCCAATACCCGCACCGGTTCCCAAACGTAAAGCCAGTGGGATGGTATGAATAATCTTTGTTCGGATACCTGTTACCGTCAGTGCCAGGAAGATTACACCTGAAATAAATACAACACCCAGAGCTGTTTGCCAAGGGACACCTGCTCCTAAAACAAGGGTATAAGTAAAGAATGCATTCAGTCCCATTCCGGGAGCCATTGCATATGGTACTTTTGCCCACACTCCGGCCAAAACAGTACCAATTAAAGAAGCAACAATTGTAACTGTAATTAAAGCGCTTTTATCCATTCCTGCATCGCCCAGTATTGAGGGGTTTACAAAAATGATGTAAGCCATCGTAAGAAAAGTGGTGGCGCCACCGATTATTTCCTTTTTATACGATGAACCTCGTTCTGAAATGCTAAAAAATTTATCAATCATAGCTGGTTATATTAGATTAGAATGTCCATTTAACAGCAACTGTTGGTTTAACAGCAAACTCATCGCCTACAAAGTTGTTGCTAAATTCAACCTCGGTTCCCAGCGAAAAATTCTTGCTTGCATTATACCACAATTGTGGTTCACTTAAGAAACGGAAATCAGTATCATTTTCTCCGTTGAAAGTCCAATCCATACCTTCTTTCCAGAAATCGGCAAAACCGGTAAAAGTTAGTTTGCCTTCCAGCATCTGAATAGTCCAAACCGCTGTTAACTGGAATGCAGCATCTTCTTTATCTTTAATGTATTTATAATTGGCCTGCAAGGTTAATATTTTCGAAAAATCAGACGAAGCCCAGGTTCTTTCGATACCTGCCAGCCAGCAATTCTCGATAGGAATCCATACGCCAGGCCCAACACTCATTGTTCCTCCGTTGTATTCAACACGTGGCATAAACTTCTGGTTTTCGCTCCATTTAAAAGCCCTGGCAATTTCCCAGTAAGCCAATGAAATGCCGTTATCAATACCAGTACCTTCTGCTCCGTAATCCATATCAATGAAGAAGAAAGTTGATCCGAAATTGTCGGGTTTGAACATCTCAACCGTTGAGGTCAACATTTTTCTACCCTCTCCAAAGTCGTAATGAAGTTGAACATTTTGTGCCTGGGTAATGGTCAAAATTGTTGAAAATGAAAGCAATAGTAAAATCTTTTTCATAAATATTTAAGTTAAATTTGGCAGTAAAAATAATTTAATATTATTGTTTATAAGCAATTTCTATTCGAAAAAATTCCTTCCGTTTGAAATCATACGCTCTTGATATTTATACAAAGAATCATATGTTAATATTAATTATGAAAAAGGGTATTGAGGAAGACGGTTGCTCCCAAACATTCGTTTTAAGCAGAGAAATAAAAAAACCCCGGTAAGAACAACCGGGGCAATTCATTGAAATCGGGAAGATAAAAAATAAGGGTCTTATATAATACTATTCTTAAAACAGATAAAAAGTAATCCGCTCGTTAAAGAAAATTTGTAATTTTTAAAGCTTCTAATTAACGTAATGCTTCGTATAAAAATTCATTAACGGGGTATAAACGTTTATAATTATCCAACATTTTTTCAATGTATTTATCGCTGCTGACAACCTTATCATCCATGTTTCTCGAGAATATATATGATTTATACTTTAGTATGTCGATGTGCTCATGGTCTTTCGGAAAACCTTTGGGTGCTGTTTTTAACTGGTCGTCATACATCTCAGGAAAATCTTTCTTAAACGCTTTATCATTGGTTATTTTCAGAAAATCTTCGGCATGTTCTGCCATGTAACTTCTGATTGTTCTTAGCGTTTCTGATGGAGGCATATAAATCCCGCCGGCAATAAAACTCACTTCCGGTTCAACATGAAAATAATAACCCGGATTCATACTTTTTCTTCCTCCCTTGCAAATGAAACTTCCAAAGTTGGTTTTATACGGATGTTTATCTTTTGAAAAGCGAACATCCCTGAAAATTCGAAATAAACAATCTTTTGGTCCAATACCTTTTATTTCCGGGTCGAACTTTCCTATTTCGTTGATTAATACATCGGTAATAAAAAGCATTTTTTCACGGCTTTCTTCGTACCACTTTTTATTGTCTTGAAACCACTCGCGGTTATTGTTTGCTGCGAGTTCTTTTAAAAAAAGAAGAACCTTTTCCATTGTGGAGTTAATTTGAGTTATTTTTGTTTTCGAAATTATAAAAATAACAAGGCACATGACTAAAAAGTTTGCATTAATTATGGCGGGCGGCAGTGGCACCCGAATGCAAAATGCCGTTCCAAAACAATTTCTTGATCTGGAAGGGAAACCGGTTTTAATGCATACTTTTAATACTTTTCGTCAATTCGACAGTAGTATTGAATTTGTTCTGGTATTGCCAGAAAACCAAATTGAAAACTGGGAGCGACTGTGTTTGAAGCACAGTTTTAATGTTCCGGTAAAAATAGCTTTGGGTGGAGAAAACAGGTTTCAGTCGGTTAAAAATGGCCTTGAACTTATACCTTCGGAAGGAATTGTTTTTATACACGACGGGGTTCGTCCGCTTGTATCGGCAAAAACGCTTGGTAATTGTTACGAAACTGCGGTTGAGAAAGGGAACGCTTTGCCCGTTGTTCCGGTTGCAGAATCGGTACGCTGGATAGAGGGTGAAGAAAACAAGGCCCTCGACCGATCGAAATACTACCTCGTACAAACTCCGCAAACCTTTCAGTCGAGCCTGATTAAAGTAGCCTACGAACAGGACTATTCCGAGTGGTTCACCGATGATGCGTCGGTTTTGGAGAGTACCGGAGCCAGGATATTCCCGGTAGAAGGAAACCGCGAAAACATTAAAATTACTTTCCCTGAAGATCTTCGTGTAGCTGCTTTATTTTTAAAGGACAAGGCTTAATTTCGTTATTATTAATATCACCGATTCTCTACCTGCGCACAAAAAAAAAGCTTTTATTGGAGAATAGTCGCCGTTTACCGATAAAAGGTCAGGAAACTTTTTCAGTTCTCATAGTTTTGCACTGCGTTATTTTGATGAAACATGTTTTCACTATTCCAAACAAGTTCTATTCAAAGTTGCAATAAGATAAAATTTTAAACAAATGAAAAATCTAACAGAAGCCGAATATATTTTGTTATCAACAGGGAAACTTTTCAAACAAAAATAGTTTCCTTTGTGTTCTTTATTTTCAGAAGAATGGAAGAAAAAAAACTATATATCATTCAAAAGGTCGCCCATATGTATCTGAAGCTTGGAATCAGAAGCGTTACTATGGACGATGTGGCTTCAGAATTAGGTATATCAAAAAAAACCCTTTACCAGCATTTTACCGATAAAAAGGATTTAGTTACTCAGGTTATCGATTATTTTCTCGACGATGCAGAATATGAATTTAAGCAACAACGAAACGGAAATGCCATCGACAATATGTTTTTAATTAGGAAGCATGTTGCCTATATTCTTAAATTTTATAATAACCGTATTGAGCATGATTTGAAAAAGTCATATCCGGAATTATACCAGAAGATCAGACAAGTTAAACACCAACGCATTTTGGATAGTACCATTGAAAACTTAAAACAGGGCATGGAAGAGAAGCTTTACCGACACGATCTGGATGCTTATTTCATTGCCAAACTTCAATTGGGTCGTATGTTGTATACACTAAATCCCGATTATCACATTTTTGAAGAATATGAATTGAGTTCTATTGTATTTTTCGATAGTATGATGGATTACCATATGAATGCTATCTGTACTGAGAAAGGAATAAAATATTATAAAAAACAGTTAAATAAAGTTCAGAATGAAACATAAGATGAAAACGAATTTATTCTTACTAATAGCTGCCTTGATGGTTTTTGGTACCGTGCAGGCACAAGAAGAACCAAAGTCGTTTAGCCTCAGCGAGGCCATTCAGTTTGCCATAGGGAATTCGTATGTATTAAGCAATACAAAACAGGATATTACTATTGCGCAAAAAAAGGTTTGGGAAACAATTTCCACCGGTTTACCTCAGGTAAGTGGTAGTGCCAATTACAATATGTTCCTGAATTTGCCGGTATCGTTAATTCCGGCTGAATTTGTTGGAGGCGACCCGGGCACTTATATTCCCGTTAAATTTGGACAGGATTATAACTCCGATTTTGGTTTAAGTGTATCGCAAATGATATTCGACGGATCGTGGATTGTAGGTGTCGGATCGGCACAGCTCTACCTCGATCTTTCGAAACAGGCAAACGAAAAAGCCGAAATTGATATCCGCGATGCCGTTTCACAAGCCTATTATATGGTTCTGATAAGCGAGCGTTATAAAGTGGTGATGCAGGAAAACCTGGAGAACACCAAACGTTTATATGAGGAAACAAAGGCTTATTACGAAAATGGTTTGCGCGAAGAACAGGATGTTGATCAGCTTCGGATTTTGCAGAAAAATGCTGAAAATGAAGTGTTACGTTCCGATAGAGAATTACAGATTGCTAAAACTGTGCTAAAATATGCCATGGGGTACGATCTTGAGACTGAAATAGAGTTGAAAGATGAGCTTGAAATTTTTGTTTTACCACTTGTTCAGAAACAAAACTCCATTCAGCTCGATATTAGTAATCATATCGATTACCGATTGGCAAATTCAAACTTTCAGGTTTCTGAAAAGCTGTTGAAATTGGAAAAAGCCACATATCTTCCAAACCTGAGTGGCTTTTTCAGTTATACAAAAACAGCGTACAGCAATAATGCAAACCTGTTTAAAGAAGAGTGGTATCCTTCATCTTTGGTGGGTTTTCAGGCTAACATTCCCATATTCAATTCAGGAATGAAACGCTCCAGGGTTCAACAAGCACAATTGGAGTTAGAGAAAGCTACCAACGATCGGACACTTGCTGAGATCACTCTTCAGAAAGATTATTTAACGGCATCGGCTGAAATGCAAACAGCCAAAGAGCAGTTTCTGAATGTACGCGAAAACCGCGATTTGGCTCAAAAAATACTTGATAAGACCCATGTAAAATTTGATAACGGGATGGTAAGCAGTGCCGAACTGTCGCAACTCGAATCGCAGTATATCGAATCCTATCAGGCCCTGGTAAGTTCAACCATGCAACTGCTTCAGGCCGATTTAAAATTGAAGAAAGCCGCCGGTGCTTTGTAAACAGAAAATAAAAAAAACAGATATCATGAAAAAGATTTTAATTGTATTAACAACAGCTGTTATCCTGTCGGCATGCGGCAGTTCAACAGTTGAGGATGAAGCAGCAAAGCGTCAACAGCTGCAAAAACTTAAACAAGAGAAATATAATATTGAGCAGCAAATTGATGCCATTGAAAAAGAGCTGGCTGCAAACAAAGCAGAAGAGGTAGTACAGATTAAAGTGGCTGAACTCTCGAAGCAGAAGTTTGAACACTTTATTGAAGTAACCGGAAAAGTTGAAGCAGTTCAGGATGTTGATGTAAGTCCCGAATCATCAGGAGTTATTAAGGAGGTACTGGTGGAAGAAGGCCAGAGTGTTACAAAAGGCCAGGTAATGGCACGCTTAAACACCGACCTGCTTGAACGTTCGGTTGATGAGTTGGAAGTACAGCTCGATTTGGCAAAAACCAGTTACGAGCGTCAGAAAAACCTTTGGGATCAGAACATCGGTTCTGAAATGCAGTATCTGCAGGCAAAAAATAACAAGGAAAGTCTTGAAAAAAGAATCACGAGCCTGAATACTCAGATTGAAATGGCCGAAGTGAAATCTCCGGTTAATGGAGTTGTTGATATTGTTTACCAGAAAAAAGGACATATCGGAAGTCCGCAAATGCCTTTTGCAAAGGTTTTAAATATTAGCCAGATTAAAGTGTATGGCGATATTGCTGAAAGCTATATCACTAAAATTCATAAAGGTGATAGGGTTAAACTGAGTTTCCCTGCGCTGGGCGAAACCGTTGATGCCAGAATCGATCAGATTGGAAATACGATCGATGAACACAACCGTACGTTCCGGGTTAGGATTAACCTGGATAATTCGGACAAATTGATTAAACCCAACCTGGTTTCGGTAATACAATTGCGTGATTATGTAAACGAAGAAGCTATTTCTGTTCCGGCCCTTTATGTCAAGGAAGATTTTACAGGGCACTATACCTATATTGTTGAAAGCAGGAATGGGAAAGATTATGCCAAAAAAGTTTACGTGTCTCCGGGTGTTACCAATAATAATATAACAGAAGTAGTCGATGGTCTCACTGCCGGAATGAAAGTCGTTTCGGAAGGTTACAACCAGATTGCTGACGGAACTTTAGTTCAGATTAATTAACCTGACCCAAAATTCTTCGAGATGGAGAAAGAAAAACAATCAAAATTAAAAGAAATTACGCGCAAGTTTAAGCCAACTTATTTTGCGCTAAAGAATAAAACCACGGTTTACATTTTTACTGCTCTGCTGGTATTCTTTGGTATGTTTTCGTACAATCAAATGCCACGCGAAGCAATGCCGGAAATTGTGGTTCCCTATATTTTTGTCCAAACACTTTATCCCGGTAACTCGCCGGTTGATATTGAAAATTTATGTACGCGGCCCATTGAAAAAGAGTTAAAAGGGCTGAAAGGTGTTAAAAAAGTGTCTTCGGCATCGTATCAGGATGTGAGTACCATCGTTGTTGAATTTAATACCGATGTTACCATAAAACAGGCTCTGCAGGATACGAAAGACAGAGTTGATAAGGCAAAGTCGGAATTACCTACCGATTTACCGAGCGATCCATACGTAACTGATTTCGACCTTTCGGAATTCCCGATTATGAATGTGAATATTTCGGGTGATTTTAGTATGCGCGAATTGAAAAAGTTCGCTGAAGATTTGCAGGATGAGTTTGAAAGTTACCGGGAAATATCGGAAGCGAGTATCCGTGGAGTAGAAGAGCGTGAAATTCAGATCGAAGTCGATCCCTACAAACTTGAAGCTGTTGAGCTTTCGTTCGAGGACGTAGCGTTTGCCATTCAGTTTGAGAATATTACCATGGGAGCCGGGCAGTTTACAGCCGACAACATCAGGCGAACCATTCGCACCGAAGCGAACTACACCAACATGGAACAGATTGAAAACACCATTATTAAGGTGAACATGGGCAAACCGGTGTACATTCGCGATATTGCAACTGTAACTGACGGTTATAAAGAACAGGAAACCATTGCGCGATTAAACAATAAACCGGTGGTTTCGCTTTCCATTACAAAAAAATCGGGCGAGAATATTTTATCGGCTTCAGAGAATATATTTAAAGGGATTGAACAAATGAAGGCAGATGGAAAACTGCCTCCTAACCTTGAGGTGATTGTAACCGATGATATGACTACCTACATTGAGGATACCATTTCAAACCTTGAGAATAGTATTATTCTTGGTATGATCCTGGTTACTTTTATTCTCTTTCTTTTCCTAGGTTTCCGAAATGCACTGTTTGCGGGGCTTGCTATTCCGCTATCGATGTTCCTATCGTTTGTTATTCTGCAGCAGAGTGGAATTACCCTGAATTCAATGGTACTTTACGGCTTAATTCTCGCTTTGGGGATGCTGGTTGACAACGCCATTGTAGTAGTCGAAAATGTATACCGGCTTTACAGTAAGGGCTATCCATTGTTAAAAGCAACAAAGCAGGGAGTAAGCGAGATTGCTTACCCGATTATTTCATCTACACTTACTACACTGGCTGCCTTCTTCCCGCTGCTGGCATGGGAAGGTGTTATGGGTGAGTTCATGAAAATTCTTCCTCAAACCTTAATTGTAGTATTGGCTTCTTCATTGTTCGTTGCTCTTATTCTGAATCCGGCATTTATTGCCAGTTTTATGAGGATTGATGATATTAATAAGCGGGCCGATGCAAAAAGGATATTCAGAAATGCCGCAATTTTAACCGCTATTTCCATTCCTTTTTATGTATTAAAGGTTTACCTGTTGGGAAATCTACTGGCTACGGTAGCGTTCCTTATGATAATGAATTTATTTATTCTTCGGCCAATGGCTCGTTGGTTCCAAACCAAGCTTTTGGTTTGGATGGAAGGGATTTATACCCGTCAGTTGCGACATGCTCTTAGAGGACCCTGGCCGTATGTTTATTTTGGAGGAACTGTTGTTTTATTAATTTTTTCTATGGGTTTCTATTTTGGAGGAAATCCAAAGATGGTATTCTTCCCGTCTACCGATCCAACAACTGTTTATGTTACTATGGAATTGCCATTGGGAACTTCCATAGAACGTACAGATGAAGTGTCGCGGGAGGTAGAAAAGATTATTAAGGAAACACTAGAGCCTGTTCAAAATATTGTAAAATCGGTAACCACAAATGTGGGCGTTGGTAAAGGTGGTATGTTCGAAAACCAGGCAAGTCCGAATAAGTCGCTCACGTCCATCTCATTTGTAGAATACAAACTTCGAGAGGGAATAAATACCAGCCTTGTTATGCAGGAAATTACCAATAACCTGGATGGTTTTGTGGGTGCTAAAATTTATGTTGAAAAAGAAGAGAACGGACCACCAACCGGTGCACCTGTTAACATCGATATTTCGGGTGACGAATTCGATCAGCTGGTTACCATAACCGACGATTTTTTAAGGATTATTGAAGACGATAACATTCCTGGTATCGACGAATTAAAATTGAATATCAACACCAATCAACCAGAAATGTTAATTGAGGTTGATCGCGAGCAGGCTCGTTTGTATGAACTGTCAACACAACAGATCGCTCTGGCTTTCCGTAATGCACTTTACGGATACGAAGCCAGTAAATTTAAAGACGGAGAAGACGAGTACGATATATTTGTTCGCCTCAATGAAAAGTCGCGAAATGATGTGTCGACACTGATGAACCAAAAGATACATGTAAACGGAAGCAGTATTCCGATATCGGCGGTGGCCAGTTTTAAATATGCCACCACCTACGATAAGATTAATCGTATTGATTTTAAACGTGTCATTACAATATCTTCAGAGGTTGTTGAAGGTTACAATGCCAATGAAATTAATGCGCGTTTGGCACAATTGCTTAGCGAATACAAAATGCCGCAGGGTTACTCGTACGAGTTTACCGGAGAACAACAGGAGCAAGCTGAAAGTATGGATTTCCTCGTTTTCGCGTTGCTTATTGCCATTGCGTTAATTATGATTATCATGGTTACGCAATTCAATTCCTTCATTCGTCCTGCAATAATTATTGCCACTGTAATTTTTAGTACCATTGGAGTTTTCCTTGGATTGGGAATTTTTAAAATGGAGTTTGTGGTTATCATGACGGGAATAGGTATTATATCGCTGGCAGGTATTGTAGTGAATAATGGAATTGTGTTGATCGATTACATTGATCTTCTGCGAAAAAGAAAACGAGAAGAATTGGGATATTCAGAGGATGCTTTCCTGCCAAAGGATGTTCAGATTGAAGCCCTGGTTGAAGCAGGCCGCACGCGTTTACGCCCGGTATTGTTAACAGCAATTACAACAGTGCTTGGATTGTTGCCTCTGGCTATCGGTTTGAACTTCGACTTCTTTTCTCTTTACACTCACTTCGATCCGCAGTATTCAGTAGGAGGCGAAAGTGTGGCATTTTGGGGCCCCATGTCGTGGACCGTTATTTTTGGATTAACCTTTGCCACGTTCCTCACCTTGTTAATTTCACCGGTAATGTACATGCTTACCATACGGATTAACTATACGCTCCGAAAATGGACCGGCAATTTGCCGGAAGATAATATTCATGTAAAAGAAGAAATTTCAGAATAGAAATTCTGGGTACGAAAAAACGGGCTGCATTTTTGCAGCCCGTTTTTTTTATATCTGTCCATTTTAATTTAAACCAGTGAGTCGCCTTTTTTCATTCGTACATCGGTAACAAACTTTTTAATTTGTATTTCATCTTCCCGGCGGCAAATCATTAAAGTGTCGTTCGATTCGGCCACAATATAACCATCTAAACCTTGTATTACCGCTACTTTCTCGTTCGAAATATCGACAATACAATTGCTGGTGTCGTACATCAAAATGTTGTCGGCACCAACCACATTGCCTTCTCGGTCTTTCTCTTTGTTTTCGTATAAAGCACCCCAGGTTCCTAAATCGCTCCATCCAAAATCGGCAGTTAAAACATACACATTTTTTGCCTTTTCCATAATACCGTAATCGATAGAAATAGCAGGGCATTCAGAATATGTTTTTTTAATAAACGGTTCCTCGCTCGATGTATTCATTAGTTTACGGCCATGTTCGAATTTCAGAGCAATCTCGGTCAGATGCTGTTGAAGTGCTTCAAGAATACTTTCCAGGGAAGCCACAAAAATACCTGAGTTCCAGTAGAATTCGCCACTTTCAATAAAGATAGTCGCCATTTCCAGGTTGGGTTTTTCTGTAAAGGTTTTTACTTTATACAGGTTGTCCAAATCTTTGAAGTCTTTTCGTTTGGTTGCCTGAATATATCCATAACCTGTTTCGGGTCTGTTGGGTTTTATTCCAAGAGTAAGCAGAGCGTCTTTTTCTGTAACAAATTCAAGCCCGTTTTTAACCTGGCGAATAAATTCTTCTTCTTTCAGAATCAGGTGATCAGAAGGAGTTACAATCAGGTTGGCTTCCGGAACTTTGGTTCTTATTTTATTGGCCGCATAAGCCAGGCAAGGGGCTGTATTTCGCCGGAGAGGTTCAAGCAGAATTTGTTCTTCCTTCAGTTCCGGAAGTTGTTCAATAACCAGGTCTTTGTAATTGACACTGGTAACCACAAGAAAATTCTCCGGGGGGATAATTTTAGCAAACCGATCGAAAGTTTGTTGGATACAGGTACGTCCAATTCCTAAAATATCTAAAAATTGTTTGGGCATTTTGGTACGACTGAGGGGCCAGAAGCGGCTACCAACTCCTCCCGCCATAATCACACAAAAGTTGTTAGTCATCTGAAAATCTTTTATTTCGGGCGCAAAAATATTTAAATTAAGTAGCTTATGAAAGGAATACGTAGAAATTTCCGGATTGTTGCCTTTGTTAAACCAATAAATAAAAATTTTGTTTAAGCCGTTTTAGTTGTAATTTTAACCGTATTCTCGTTGAACTTAATCTGATAGAATGGGATTCTTTTTTCATATAGGACGGTACTTTTGGATGCTGAAAAGGGTGTTTGCCCGCCCCGAAAGGCATAAAATGTATCTAAAAAAATTGTTGTACGAGATCGAGACTCTTGGAGTAAATTCGGTTTGGATTGTTATTATAATCTCGGTATTTATTGGTGGAATTATGACCATTCAGTTTGCCTATTCCATGTCGAACCCAATTTACCCGACTGAATTGATTGGGTTTGGAACCCGCGATACCCTTATTCTGGAGTTTTCATCAACAATGCTCGCATTGATTATGGCCGGTAAAATTGGCTCGAATATTACCTCTGAGATTGGCACCATGCGGGTTACCGAACAAATCGATTCGCTTGAGATTATGGGGGTAAATTCAGCCTCTTATCTGATTCTTCCCAAGATATTTGCTGTGGTTTTTATTTTCCCGTTTCTGTTTATAATGAGCGTTTTTTTTGGGATTTTAGGCGGATTGTTTACCGGGCCCATTGCCGGGGTCGTAACGGTTCCTGAATTCATCGACGGGCTTAAATATGCCTTTGAACCTTATTATATTACTTTCTCAATTATTAAATCGCTGGTATTTGGATTTTTAGTGGCCTCTGTTCCTGCTTACTTTGGCTATTTTGTTCAGGGAGGAGCACTCGAAGTTGGGAAGGCCAGTACCAAGGCAGTGGTAAACACCAACATTCTTGTTTTATTTTTCGATTTAATACTAACCCGTTTGCTGTTAACATGATTACGCTTAAAAATATAAATAAGTCATTCGATGGAACCCATGTTCTGAAAGATATCTCAACAACATTTGAACAAGGGAAAACCAACCTGATAATTGGCCGAAGCGGTTCGGGGAAAACTGTACTGTTAAAATCAATACTTGGATTGTTTGAAGTGGATAACGGAGAGATTTGGTATAACGATGTTGACTTTACAAAACAAAACGAAAAGCAGCGGAAAAAAATGCGCCAGGAAATCGGTATGGTTTTTCAGGGCGGCGCATTATTCGATAGTATCTCGGTGGAAGAAAATGTTCGTTTTCCACTTGACATGTTTACAAACATGACCGGAGCCGAAAAACAAAAACGGGTAGATTTTTGTCTCGATCACGTAAATATTGAAAAACGGGCATTCAGATTAAATCCGAGCGAAATTAGCGGTGGAATGCAAAAACGTGTAGCCATTGCACGGGCCATTGCCTTAAACCCGAAATACCTGTTTTGCGACGAACCCAATTCGGGCCTCGATCCGGAAACAGCAACCGTTATCGACCAGCTCATTCAAAGTCTCACCAAAGAGTTTCAAATGACCACGGTTATTAATACCCACGATATGAATTCGGTAATAGAAATTGGCGAATCGGTACTGTTTATCTCCGAAGGAGAGAAGGAGTGGGTGGGTACCAAACACGAAATACTCCATTCCGGAAACAAAAAGCTGGAGGACTTTATTTTTGCCAATAAACTATATGCCCAAATGAAGGGGAAATAAATATTTCTGATTTTTTTTAGTCGCGAGTACTTCTACAAGTTTTTGCCAATGGATCATTGGCTCAATTTTTGCAAACGATTTGAAAATCAAAATTTATGAAATACCTAACCTTACCACTTTTGCTGATTTCCATGTTTTGTGTCGCTCAAACCAATAAACAGGAAGTGATTTCAAAAACGCTTTCAGCCATCGAAAAAACCAAAGGTGCAAGTTACGAGAGCACTCAATTATTCGAAATTAACACACCCGCCGACACCATAATTAAAAGAAGATTTGTTTCGAAATTCAATTATGTGATGAGCGAATATGATTCTCTTTACTCCATGAACTTTCGTTACGAAAAGAGAAAAAAGACATTTAATTTCGACAACCTGGTAAGTATGGTGTATAACGGGCAATATTATTCTTCGTATGAGCCGATCATTGATAATCAGATTCCCGATCCAAGCTATCGGCCTCAGGATATTTCGAAAGACGCGGGAAAACGTGCCTTGAGAAATAGTGTTTTAGGACAGATTCCTCATCTTTATCAAACGCTTAAAACAAGAGATTTGAGTATGATCACCCATAAAGCTGATACTTTAATACAAAATCAGAAGTATTATCGGCTTTCTTTTATGGAAGACCCAATCCATGAATTTGAATTTTGGATGGATTCGGAATCCTATCTTCCGGTAAAGGTTTTCGAAATTACACGCCTTGTCAAAAACAAACCGCAGCTAATGAGCACTACAACTATTTCGAATTATGAGTTTTTTAAAATTGAAGGAGGAGAATTCGCAAATCCTTTAATCATAAATCAATTTGTTGTTGATGATAAGTTTATTCAGTATGAAGCTGACCCCAACAAAGAAAAACTAACCTTGTTAAAGAAAGGCAATGTAATTCCTGATTTGTCAGAGTTAACGGTAAAAGAAACACCGGTGAAGCTTGATGCCGATAACCACAAAATAAAACTCCTCTATTTTGGGATGATAAGTTGTTGCCCCTGTATAAAATCGATACCTCATTTAAAAGCTGTTAACGAGGTATTTGCCGGTAATCAATCTTTCGAGATGATTGCATTTTATCCGTACGATCCACCAGCTGTTTTACGAAAATACACTGAAAAAGAGGCACTAACTTATCCCGTTTGTGCAGGTGGAAAACAGGTTGTAAAAGCCTTTGGGTTGCATGCTTATCCCGCAATGCTTTTAACCAATAAATCGGGGCAGATTTACAAATGGTACAGTTACAACGAGAATCTTTCTGATAAATTAATAACGGATATTCATTCATTATTGAAAAAATAAGACGAGCCAGCATGCAGTAGAAATATAAAAATATCGATAGTTTTTTTTGATTCCCTTCCTTAAAATGGCTTTCAACTTTCTGAATCTCCTAACAGGTGTGTGTTTGTAGTAAATGACTAATTAGCAGAAAAGTATAGAGTTTCAGCCATTGAGAATTACACCATGACCAGAAAAGGCAGGTCATTATATTGTTTTTAATAGTACGGAATTTTAAGGCTATTTTTATGATTATTCGTAAGTTTGGGTATTCAATACCTAAATCTTATGATGATGAAATTTATATCCTTTTCCGTATTGTTACTGAGCGTTTTTTTAATGTTCTCTTGTGAATGCAAGGAGGGCGAAAAACAATTAAATCCGTCTTTAACTCTCTGGTATAATCAGCCGGCCAGCGACTGGACAGAGGCTTTGCCCATTGGAAACGGCCGTTTGGGAGCCATGATTTATGGCAGGTCTGATAAAGAAATAATTCAGTTTAACGAAGAGACACTTTGGACAGGTCAACCTCATGATTACGCACACAAAGGAGCCAATAAATATTTTCAACGAATAAGGGAATTGCTTTGGGCAGGCAAACAGGGTGAAGCAGAAGACCTGGCCATGGAAGGTTTTATGTCGGAGCCTCTTGGTCAACTCTGTTATCAGCCGTTTGGAAATATTCTGCTCGATTTTCCGGGACATGAAAATCCCGTTCAGTTTGAAAGAAAACTGGATATGGCGGAAGCTGTATCGACTGTTGCATATAACATTGGTGATATTGCATATAAACGTGAAATATTTTCAACTCATCCCGGGGAGGCAGTTGTAATTCGCCTCGAAGCTTCTAAAAAAGGGGCACTTGAGTTTTCTGCAGGGATGGACTCTCCACAAGACAGTTACGAGGTATCTGTTGAAAACGACATGGTAATCATCAAAGGAAAGGCCAATAATTATCCCCAGAAAAGAGTAAGAGAAGGGGCTCCTTATCCGGAAAGCAAATTGAATTTTGAAGCACGTTTAAAAGTGATTCCCGACGGGGGAGAATTAATCAGTGACGGAAATAAGATTGCTGTGAAAAATGCAAATACTGCAACCCTGGTCCTGGTAGCTGCTACAAATTTTGTTAATTATCAGGATATTAGCGGCGACCCGGAAAAACGTTGTAACGAATACCTGGAAAAGCTGGATGGGAAATCCTACCCGGAGTTAAAAGAGGAACACATTTCAGATTACTCTGAACTTTTTGGCCGTGTGGAATTGGATTTGGGAGAATCTGATATTTCACTCCGACCTACTAATGAGCGTCTGGCAAGCTTTCAGCAAGACGAAGATCCAAGCATGGTTGCGTTGTTATATCAATACGGAAGATATTTGTTGATTTCTTCTTCGCGCCAAGGTACCCAGCCTGCAAATTTGCAGGGAATCTGGAATAATGATATGGCTCCGTCGTGGGATAGTAAATATACAATCAACATCAACACTGAAATGAATTACTGGCTGTCGGAAATTACCAATTTATCGGAAATGACAGACCCCTTAATCAGCATGGTTGAAGACCTTTCGATGACCGGGCGGACTGTGGCAAAAGAACACTATAACCTTGGGGGCTGGGTGGCTCACCACAATACAGATATCTGGCGTGGTGCAGCGCCCATAAATCATGCCAACCATGGAATCTGGCCCACGGGTGGAGCCTGGTTAAGTCAGCATTTGTGGTGGCATTACCAGTTTATCGGCGATAAAGAATATTTGGGAACCCGCGCTTATCCGGTATTAAAGTCTGCCTCCGAGTTTTTTGCCGGTTACCTGGTTGCTGATCCAACTCATCCGGATTGGTTAGTAAGCGGCCCCAGCAACAGTCCTGAAAACGGAGGTTTGGTAATGGCTCCGACCATGGATCATCAAATTATCAGGAATCTTTTTGCCAATACCATTGAGGCCGCTGAAATTCTTGGTGTTGATGCCTATTTTGTTTCGGTATTAAAAGAAAAGCGCGCCAGAATTGCTCCTAATCAAATTGGCCAGTACGGTCAGTTACAGGAATGGCTTGAAGATAAGGATGATCCTAAAAGTGAACACCGCCATGTTTCTCATTTGTGGGGTTTACATCCCGGAAACGAAATACATCCGATAACAACACCGGAACTGGCAGAAGCATGTAAGGTAACTCTTTCGCATCGTGGCGATGGTGGAACAGGTTGGTCGCGGGCGTGGAAAATTAATTTCTGGGCCAGGCTTTTAGACGGCGATCATTCATTTCTTTTATTGAAAAATTTGGTAGTTCCTTCGCGAATTCCGGGAGCCGGTAAAGACCAGGGCGGATTGTACAACAACCTGTTCGATGCCCATCCTCCTTTCCAGATAGACGGAAATTTTGGAGCAACTTCAGGAATTACTGAAATGTTGTTACAATCGCATCTCCGCGACGAAAATGGTGATTTTTACCAGGATATTTTACCGGCATTGCCTTCTGCTCTCGCTTCAGGTAAAATTTCTGGGATTAAGGGCCGGGGAGGTTTTGAATTTGAGATGAATTGGGCTGAGGGAAAACTGGTATCATTAAAAGTAAAATCTTTACTCGGCAATAAACTGAACCTTAGGTATGCAGGCCAGTTGATTTCACAGGACACACAAAAGGGAGAAACTTATTCATTTACTGCAGATAACTTTTAACTTACGGAACTTCCGGCTTTAATCTTTTCAAAAATGAAAGCACTCGTTCTCGATAAATACATGGAACTTAACTACCGCGAATTTGCAAAGCCGGTAATTGAATCCGACGAAGTATTAATAAAAGTAAAAGCCTGTGGTATATGCGGTAGCGATGTACACGGAATGGATGGTAGTACCGGTCGCAGGCAGACACCTCTTATTATGGGGCACGAAGCATCGGGCGAGATTGTGGAGTTGGGAACTGATGTGGAAGGATGGAAACAAGGCGACAGAGTAACCTTCGACTCAACCATATATCCGCTAAACGACTGGTATACTTTAAAAGGACAATATAATTTGAGCGATAACCGAAAGGTGCTGGGGGTGTCGCCAATGGAATACAAACGCCATGGTGCGTTTGCAGAGTTTGTGGCAGTTCCGGCTCATATTCTGTACAAGCTCCCCGACAATGTTTCTTTTACTCATGCGGCAATGGTGGAACCGGTTGCTGTGGCAGCTCATGCTGTAAGTCGTTCTAATATCCAACCCGGACAGAGCGCTGTTGTTATTGGAGCAGGCATGGTTGGTATGTTCGTGATAAAAATGCTTGAAATTGCCGGAGCAGGTCCAATAATTGCCGTGGATTTGGATGAGAATAAACTGGAACTTTCCAAAGGATTTGGAGCGACTCATACTTTTAACAGTTCTGATAAAGATATTCAGCGAAAGATTAAAGAATTAACCAAAGATCGAGGTGCTGATGTTGGATTTGAAGTAGTTGGTTTATCCAATACTGTTAACCTTTGTATAGATAGCATACGAAAAGGTGGAACCGTCGTTTTAGTAGGCAACCTCAAGCCGGAAATTACGATTCCTCTTCAGAAGGTTGTTACTACCGAATTATCCTTACTTGGAAGTTGCGCCATAAATGGTGAATACGAAGTTGGTCTTGATTTAATGGCTTCGGGAAGGATAAAAGTAGATAATTTAATCTCTGCTGTTGCGCCCCTTTCAGAAGGAGCAATTTGGTTTAAAAGACTTTACGAGAAAGAACCCGGATTAAATAAAGTAATCTTAACTCCATGAAAAAGTTCAATATCGCCATTCTTGGTTGTGGAAAGGTGGCCCATTTACATGCCAAAGCCATTGAAAATCTTCCGAATGCGAACCTTGCCGGTGTGTGGAGCCGTACATTAAAATCGGCAAAGGAATTCGCTAGTGAATATAAGGTTCCGGTTTATTCAAAAATTGATGAGTTGGTCAGAAAAGAAAGGATCAACCTGGTGATTGTGTGCACTCCGCATCCCTTTCATTTAAATCCAACTATCGAAGCGGCTAATGCAGGCGCCCATGTTCTCGTTGAAAAGCCACTGTCCTCGACCCTTGAAGATTGTGATAAAATGATAGCTGCCTGTTATCATGCAGGTGTTAAACTGGGAGTTGTGAGTCAGCGGCGCTGGTACGAGCCGGTAAAACGTGTAAAAGATGCTATTGATGACGGGAAAATAGGTAAACCCGTTTTTGGAACCATTAATATGTTGGGTTGGCGCGATAAAGCCTATTACGATGCCGACGAGTGGCGGGGAACCTGGAAAATGGAAGGTGGTGGTGTTCTGGTGAACCAGGCTCCGCATCAGTTGGATATTTTGCTTTGGTACATGGGCGAAATCGATGAGGTTTACGGACAATGGCGCAACCTAAACCATCCTTATATTGAGGTGGAAGATACGGCAGTGGCGATTATCAAGTTTAAAAATGGAGGAATAGGTAATATTATCGTTAGTAATTCACAAAAGCCAGGCATCTATGGGAAAGTTCATGTACACGGCGAAAACGGTGCTTCTGTTGGAGTTCAAACCGATGGCGGGGCCATGTTTATTGCGGGAATGTCTAATATACTTGAGCCGCCTGTAAATGATATATGGTCGGTGCCCGGTGAAGAAAGCCAGCTTGAAACCTGGAAAGAGAAGGATTCCAGACACTTTAACAGTATCGATCCGATGGTTTATTACATGGAGCGACAGATTGAAGATTTTTTGCTTGCACTCGAGCAGGGTCGGGAACCCTTGGTAAACGGTCGGGAAGGAAGAAGAACAGTAGAATTGTTTACTGCCATTTATCGTTCAACCCGTGATAATCAGCCTGTGAAATTTCCTTTACATCCTGAAAAAAGATCTGGCATGGATGGAAGATTAAGTTAAATAAAATACTTCTCGAAAAGCCATTTGTGAATATCTTTCTGGCAGCTTGTTTTCGATTGGTTCGCTATTAACAAATGGGCAATATTTTGTATTTATGTTAAATATGGATGGATTTTTATATTCTTTTTTGCATTTTTCATAAGATTTTTATTGAATTATTTGGTTTTTTAAAAACAACAACATACTTTGGCAGCTACAAACCCTTATTTTTTATCTTTTTGTTTTTATTATGGGCAGCTTTTTGGACGAAGAGTTGCCCCTTTTTGTCTTAACTGAAGGTGGGCAAGACATAAAAAGGTTACTAACAAACTACTTGTACTAGTAGAACCTAACATTATATAAAGATGATTAGAATGATCCTAGTTCTAATTGTCAAAATCGGGCAATCATTTGGAATGATAAAAAATCAGGAGACGAAAAGGCAGGAATCCCTGCCTTTTTATTTTATGTCGTTTTTTAAAAATGAGGTGGTATTTTTGATCGATGCAGATATTGATTGGTAATGGTATCCAATCATGCGGGTTACTTTCGATCCGTCGTATTGGTTTTTATCGTTTCTGCCTGTGGCTGCTTCCCTGGTTATAAATGGCGCTTTACCTGTAAATATACTGGCAATTGCTGCTACTCTCCACACAAGAGCGAGAAGAAAATCGTTGGCCCAAATCGTTGGCCTGGAAACGTCCAATCCGTTTGCAATTTCCAAGAAAACCTGCTCGTAGCTTAAATTTTCAGCACTTAGCAGATATCTCTGGTTTTTACATTTTTCGAAGTTGCTGTCGTCCATTAATTGGATCATTGGTCTTACCACATCTTTTACATCAACAAAACCGGTAACACCTTTTGTGTAGAATTTCATTCCGTCCTGGATGGTTTTGAAGATTTTTGCACTTCCTGTTTCCCAGTTGCCCGGTCCGAAAATAATGGACGGATTAACAATAATGGCATCTAAACCTTCTTCAATTCCACGCCAGATTTCTGTTTCAGAGAAAAATTTACTTTCTGAATATCCTGAATTCTTTTTTGATGGAACCCAGTTGGTTTCTTCGGTTACTGCTTCACCGTTATATACTTTTCCGAGTGCAGCTATTGAGCTGACATGGCATATTTTTTTTACTCCGTTTTCGATGGCAGCATCAACCAGGTTAGCGGTGCCTTCCACATTGTTCGAAATCATTCGTTGCCTTTCCTTCGATTCGAAAGAAACAATGGCTGCGCAGTGGTAAATTTCCTTCACCCCTGACAATGCCAAATTAATGGAATCGTACTCCAGAATGTCGCCATTTACCCACTCAATTTTATTGAACAGCTCCTTTGCTTCTTCTTTTTCTGAATAATACATGAAGGTTTTCAGAACCTGTTGAAGGTTACTGGTTTCCCGTTTCAGGGCCTTTACTTTTTGTTTTGTTTTGGCGAGTTCATAAAGCAAATGAGCGCCAACTAATCCTGTTCCGCCGGTTACGAAAATCATTTCGAAGTGCTTTTAGTGTTCCACGGGGTAACGGCTTTGGCCCCAAATATTTTCGCCTTAATTGTTTCTATATGCACTTTAAAGATGCCAACGTTTTTAACTGCCGGTGTTCCGAATTTAAATTCGCGGTCGCTGTACTGCCCCATTAACAGCGAAAGACAACGATATTTTTCATCAAAGTCGTCGATAAACTCAACCCTGCCCTCAACATTAACCGATTTTGATTTTACCCGGTAGCTGCATCCAACCTGTACGTCCTGCCAGGCCAGTTCTTCACCAAGTGTCCAGTTGATACAAACCTGCGGATTTTTTTTGATGGTTTCCCACATGCGGCCTTCCTGTGCCGAGTGTAAAATTACCGTATCGCCTTCAAGAGCAAAATTCATCGGTAAAACATAGGGCATATTTTCATCCGACATAGCCAGGTAACAGGTTTGGCAGGCTTTGATTATCTCATCAATTTCTTCACGTTTCTCAACAAATAGTGTACGCATAGCATTATTTAGTTAAAGGTACGGTTGCCAAGGCTTTGAGCCAGTGTTTTTTCCAAACGTTTCAGGTTCATATAAGTCGATTGCTCTTCAATCACCCTGTCGAAATCGTTGGCCGCCGCTGCTTCATCGATGGCTTTCTCTATTCCTGCCATCATTATTTTTATTTTTCTAAACTTGTATTCATTCACAATTTTGGGGATCAGCAGATCAAGAATATCTTCTTCCTTTTCGGTAAATGCACCGGCCTTTGTCCAGCGTTTGCTTTCGATGTATTTATCAGAAAGCAGGTCAGTGGCAAGTTTGCTCACTTCGCTTTCGGGGTGATAGATAAAATGTTTCCAGGGATCAAAATTTTCATCTTCCAAATGATCGCTGATATCATAAAAGATGGTTTGAAAAAGTTGATTTTTTGATACGAGTTCATCTGCTTCAAGCTCGTCAATCATAAATTCTCCAACCGTTACCATATGTGTTTCCCGGGTTTCCTCGTCTTCCTCTTCCCAAAGCTCTGCCTTACAATGTTTAAGAAGGAAACGTAAAAACTCCAGTTCTTCAATTCGTAATTTTGCAGGAGGTGGAGTTTGAGTTTGAGTTGTTGGCGGAGCCGGTGGAGGAGGTGCAGTATTTCTTCGTGTCTGTTCACGCAGCTCTTTTTTCTTGAATTCTTCGCTTTGCTGAAATTTTTGTTTCCTTACCTCAGTGTATAAAACCTCTTCGTTTACACCCAACAACCTGCTGCATTCTTTAATGTAAACCGAGCGCGTAATAGTGTCGGGGATTACTGCTACCGACCGTATAACATCGCTGATTAAACGTGCCTTTGCCACGGGGTCGTTTTCTGTATCTTTTAACAGAAGACGGGTTTTAAACTGGATGAAGTCGGTTTCATTTTTTTCAATGTAGTTCTGAAATCCGCTTGCTCCCATTTTCTTTGCAAACGAGTCGGGATCTTCTCCGTCAGGCAAAAGCAGTACTTTCACATTCATACCTTCTTCCAGGACCAGATCGATTCCACGCAACGAAGCTTTTATGCCGGCAGCATCGCCGTCGTAAATAATGGTAATGTTAGGTGTAAACCGTCGTACCATTCGAATCTGGTCGGGAGTTAGTGCGGTACCAGACGACGCTACCACGTTTTCAATCCCGGTTTGGTGCATCGACATTACATCGGTATATCCTTCAACCAGGTAACATTTGTCGTTTTTTGTTATTTCGCGTTTGGCCTGGTAGATCCCATACAATACCCGGCTTTTGTGGTAAATTTCTGATTCAGGTGAGTTAAGGTATTTGGCTGTTTTCGGATCGGTTTTTAATATTCGCCCTCCAAAGGCAATTACCCGCCCTGCCAGATTGTGTATCGGAAATATAACGCGTCCTGCAAAGCGGTCGCGCATCCAGTTGTCGCGTTTTATGGTAAGGCCGGTTTTTTCAAGAAATTCAATTTTGTATCCTTGTTTTTGTGCGGCTTCAGTAAAAGGAGTTTTACCATCGGGAGCAAAACCCACTTCGAATTTTTTCAGGATATCGTCTCTGAAACTGCGTTCGCGGAAGTAACTTAACCCAATGGTTCGGCCTTCGTTTTCTTCCCAGAGGTAGCGACTGAAATATTTCTGGGCGAAACCCGAAACAATCATCAGACTTTCGCGTTCGTCCTTAATCTGTTTTTGCTCATCAGTCTCTTCCTCTTCAACTACATCGATGTTGTATTTTTTTGCCAGCCATTTTAACGCTTCCGGGTAGGTGAGGTTTTCGTGTTCCATGATGAAGTTCACCGAGTTGCCTCCTTTGCCACATCCAAAACATTTAAATATCCCCTTTGCCGGAGATACCGTAAACGAAGGTGTTTTTTCGTTGTGAAACGGGCACAGACCCAGCATGTTAACACCCCTTTTTCGCAGGGTTACAAAATCGGAAACTACATCTGAAATCTCCGCTGCGTCTAAAATTCTCTCTATGGTAGCATGATCAATCATCGTTACAAAAATATCAGATTTAGATGAAAGAAGATGGGTTTTTGATTTTTTTGAACCAAATGAATTTTAGTCGTATTTTAGTTATGACATTTTTTAGCAGAAGATTTGTGTTATCGGGCGTTAAAAAATTACTTTGATATTGTTTCTTAATGCTTACTTTTATTTTGAAATTAAGAATTTATGCAAAAACTGGTAGTACTTTCAGGAGCAGGCATGAGCCAGGAGAGCGGGCTAAAAACCTTTCGGGAGATGGGTGGCTTGTGGGAAAGTTACGATGTTACAGAGGTGGCAACTCCTGAAGCATGGGATAAAAATCCGGAACTGGTACTGCGTTTTTACAACGAAAGAAGAAAGCAACTGTTCAGTGCTGAACCCAATGCAGGTCACCTGGGAATTGCTGATCTGGAAAAATGGTTCGATGTACATGTGGTTACTCAAAATGTAGATAACCTGCACGAACGGGCCGGGAGCACAAACGTATTGCATTTGCATGGCGAACTAATGAAAGCACGAAGTACCATCGATCCGTTTTTGGTTTACGAACTCGATCATTGGGCGCTGGACATGGGCGATAATTGTGAGAAAGGGAGTCAACTAAGGCCTCATATTGTATGGTTTGGCGAAGGTGTTCCCGAAATGCCTAAGGCGCTTAAAATTGTGCAGGAAGCCGATATTCTTGTTGTAATTGGTACTTCTCTGGCAGTGTATCCGGCAGCGGGCCTTGTGCATTACATCAAACCGAATGTGCCTGTTTTTGTTGTAGATCCTAACCGGCCCGAAGTTTTTAATCAGAATGTTACGTATATTGAAGAAAAAGCAGGGAAAGGTATTGAAGTATTAAAGGAAAAGTTGGAAAAATTGAAATGATATGTGGCGTAAACTATTTATTGCAGTCGGATTGTTTTTTGTTTTAAACGGAGCGCTGGCTCAACGTTTCGATGGTGGACTAATTGCCGGTTTTAATGCAACTCAGGTGGAAGGCGATAATCTTTCGGGATATCACAAGCCCGGAATACTGGCCGGTGCCTTTGTACAAACCGATATTGCACCCGCTGTGGTGGCAGGAATGGAAATTAAATATTCGCAGAAAGGTTCGCGAAGAAAATATAATCCCAAACAACCTGATGTGGATAAATACATCATGCGATTGGATTATATTGATATTCCTTTGTTTGTTGGATTCAGGACAAGCGATAAAGGAATGGTAATCGGAGGAATTGCTCCGGGAATTCTTCTTCAATCTAAAGAACTGAATAGCGATGGTGAATTGCCTGAACCGGACAGGCAGGAGTTTAATACCTTCGATTTGCAACCGTTTCTTGGATTTCAATTCGACTTTTTGGAAAGATTGTCTGTTGATTTGAGGCTTGGAATATCAGTTTTGCATTGCAGCGATAAACCGGCAGCATCAAATTATTACACCCACAACGGATTGTTTAATAATAATATTTCGCTGGCATTCTATTATAACCTGGGAAGTTTAAATTAAAAATGAGTCGGAAAATTATTGTAGCGGTGACAGGGGCAAGCGGTTCAATATACGCGAAGATATTGTTTGAGAAGTTGCGTATTATAAAAGATCAGCTTGATGAAGTGGGTGTTGTCTTTTCTTCTAATGCACTTGATATTTGGAAGAGTGAGTTGAACGAAGAGTTAGAGTTAGTCTATCCTTTTCGAGTGTACCAAAAGAATGATTTTTACGCTCCCTTTGCCTCCGGATCAGCAAAATTCGACACGATGATTATTTGTCCATGTTCGATGGGCGTTTTGGGCCGTATTGCTCATGGTGTTTCTGACGACCTGATTTCGCGTGCTGCTGATGTCATGTTAAAGGAAAGGAGAAAACTGATCCTTGTTCCCAGGGAAACTCCATATAGTCTGGTTCATATCGAGAATATGAAATTACTTACGCTGGCAGGAGCTACCATTTGCCCGGCTACCCCTTCGTTTTACAGCAAACCGCAGAATATTGAACAACTTGTGGAAACCGTTATTGAGCGTGTTTTAAATTTAGCAGGTTTCGATATCGATTCGTTCGAATGGGGAAAAACAAAGGAGGATTAGCTGTTTACCATCCATTTCGAAAACACATCAATGTAGTTCCAGAACGAGCGTAATATATCTTCCGGTAAATCTAGCTTTGCAAGTACTTTTTTGTAACAATTCAACCATTCAATTCTTCCTTCAGCAGTAATTTTAAAAGGCCTGTGCCTGCGATTCAATTGGGGCAAGCCACGGTTTTGATTGAAATAATCGGGGCCTCCACAAATTTGTATAAAAAAATCGGCTGAATGTTCTTTCGCCTTTTCAAAAGCAATCGGATTTTTCGGAAATAAATCCTTAATGGAGCTTTGAGCCAGCAAATCATAATGGTCACTTACCATTTTTCTTATCCCATCTTCTTTTAACAGATGAAACATCTGATGCGAAGGCATTGGCACTTGCGGGCGAACTCCCGGGAAATATTTACTGATTTCAAATTCCATTTTTAAGTCGTTTTGAACTAGAAAACAAATGAATTTGAAAGTTGTTGAGTTTATTTTCCGAAAACCCAGCCAATTCGAATGCCACTGGTTAAGGCGATGGGGAATTCTTCGGGTGCTACCAGGAAACCATAAGGCAACCCGTAGTAATCGTCGGCGCCAATGCCGTAACCAACTCCAACAAAGGTGTCAATGAGGAAAGCATCGTCGAATATCCACTGCTTTCCAAATTTCAACATCAGTGCCAATGTCACCTTATTTTCCCGGTCGTACGAATACGATTCGTGATACATGCCGTTCGAATCGTAGTAGTAGTTCCAGGTTTCACCCTCATATTTCATATAACGGAGTGCAATTTCAGGAGCAATATAGGCGCCTTTTAATAGGTGTGAATAATGCATTCGGTGGATATAATAATCCGGGTCGCGCATAAATTTGTAGGCAAATTTTCCGTAGGCACCTCTCGGGTTAATATCTTGAATATCGTTACCAAGTCCCACAATGCCAAGTGCTGTTTCCCACGATCTGCCCGGTTTTATATTTCGTTCATAAACAAATTCGGTTGTTCCAAACAGTGGCGATAGAAAATTAATCTTTAGGGCATTTTTAGACTGGTTGGCATAGTATTCCGGATTGTCGAAAGTGTTCTCTCCAATTTTAATTTCTTCACCGGTCCCAAATTTTATACGGTCAACCAATGCATTATCGATGCCAAAAACCAGTTTCGGATTTTCGGAGTAATAATATTTCACTTCAAAGGCCGATAGTTCCGAAACTTTACAATGGATAATATCGCCCGTTTTTTTGATGATTTGGTCTTGAGCAAAACTATACGATACCATTAAGGTGAATAAGAATAAGGTGGCTAATGTTTTCATGTTTTCTGTAAAAATTGTTTGTTCGTGTAAGTCAAAATTTATGCCACCAATTAACAATAAAAGTTTTAACTAAAGAACTTTTTTGTTAAGTTTCTTTCGCTGAAAGAGAAAATTTATCAATAAGAATTATCTCAATTGTTGCGCTGGTTGTACGGATTTTTCATAAACAATTGAATAGGCGAGATTTAAAAATCTGCATAGGCAAGTGTTGCTATGCTCACTTTTGTTCCTGGTATTTTTAAAAGCTGAGTGGCACAGGCTTCCAGTGTCGATCCGGTTGTAATTACGTCGTCTACCAGTAAAATATGTTTCTCATTGTATTCATTCGGAGAATGGATATCAAAAATTCCTTCCACATTCTGCCAACGGTCGAACCTGTTTTTACGGGTTTGAGTAGATGTATGTATTCGGCGAAACATGTTTTTTGTCGAAACCGGTTTGTTTAAAACAGCTGCTATTCCTTTTGCAATCCATTCGCTCTGGTTATATCCTCGTTTTTTTTCTTTTTTCGGATGAAGAGGTACCGGAACAATAATATCAACCTTTTTGAATTTCTCCGAATCTTTCAGGCTGAGCCCAAATTTTCTTCCTGTTTCAAAACCCAGCTCTTTCAGTCCTTTGTATTTAATAAAATGGACGAGTTGCTGGTATCTGCTTCCTTTTTTATATGAAAAGAAAGAAGTTGCATATTCAATTTCAACCCGACCCCAAAAAAGTTGGGCAACCTTGTTTTCATGGTCATAGTGGAAGTTTGTTACGGGTAAATCTTGCCAGCAGTTAAAGCAAACTAATTTCTCCTGCGAAATTAGTCGTTCACCACAGGTGATACACAGCGATGGGAAAAACAATTCCGCTATGTCTGCAAGGCTATTTTTTAAGGTTTTCAATTTGTGCTTTTGTTTGAGTAATACTTTTTATCTGATCAGCCTGAGTGCTAATAGTCTGAATTTCAAACGTAATCAAACATATTTCGAATAAAAGTTACGAATAAAAATGAATATACGTTTAACATTTAATTAAGCATAATCTTTGCCATCTAACAATAGCTTAAACAACACTTGATTTTTAGATAAATTGTTTTTATTCAGGGTGTCTTATCTTGCAATTGATTTATAGATTTCCTTATCTCATGTATTCCTCTCAGGAGTTTACTCCCCAGGTTGCCATTTCCCCGGCAACCTTTTTTTGTAATTAAAATTAGGTAGTTTGATTATTCTTTGCGTCATCTAAATAGCAAATAAAGCTCCTTGCTTTTGGGTTTTTAGAGAAATATTGAATGTTTATAAATTGTGCATAAATATTATGAAGGTAAGGCTTAGCTGCAATTAATTGTTAAATTTGAAACCGTATAAAATCAATTTACCTAATAAACAACTTTATCTATGTTTCATCGAATAGGCAAATATCTGAGAAAGAAGCTTTTGCTTGTAATTATAATCGGATTTATTCTCGGATGTTTTTTTATCCTGGGCTCCAACAAAGTTATCGAAGTAACTTCAACTCCTGAGTCGTGCGAGATGTGTCATGTACATCCACATGTAACAGATTCATGGAAACTTTCTGTACATTACGATAATCGTGTTGGAATGCACGTTGGATGTGTTGAATGCCATCTGCCGCCAAAAGGGCATGGTTATTTAAAGGAAAAAATCAAATCGGCTTCAAAAGATTTTTACGGATATGTATTTAAAGACAGTGCAGACTTTAACTGGGAAGCCAAATCGACATTGGAAGAAGCGCAACATTTTGTTTTTAAGGAATCGTGTGTGAAATGTCACGCCAATTTGTTTCCTCTTTCGCTGACAAAAGCAGGACAGGATGCGCATTTATATTATTCTCAAAACGAAGAAGAATTAAGTTGTCTCAATTGTCACCTGAATGTTGGGCACTACGACCCGAATGCACTTCATGCAAAAAATGTTGATTTTGGAAGTACGGGAGTAGAAGATGCCGAGAAATATACAGAAGCAGCAAAGGTAAGTGCTCTGGAAGATTACACAGAAACGGTTCCGGGAACTACTATTGCTTTTAATATGAAGGCCATTCAGGGCGGTAGTTTCAAGTTGGGCAGCCCCGAAAGCGAGCAGATGCGCAAGCCCGACGAAGGACCACAGAAAACAGTAAAAGTCAGTCCGTTTTTTATGGCCGAAATTGAAGTTACATGGGATGCTTACCTGGCATTTTACAGTGCTACTGCTGCCGAAGGTCGTACAACCGATACTGAAGGAACGCGCACCGAACAAGATGTAGATGCCATAACAGGACCTACTCCTCCGTACGGCCAGCCCGATCAAAACTGGGGTTTAGGAAATCGTCCAGCCATTACAATGAGTTATCATTCGGCTGAAACCTATTGCAAATGGTTGTCGCAGGTTACCGGAAAAACATATCGCCTGCCCACAGAGGCTGAGTGGGAATATGCCGCCCGCGGTGGTACCGAAACTCCTTTCTTCTTTGAAGGAAGTCCGAAAGATTTTGGCGAAAAAGGATTCTTTGGGAAGTTGTTTGGAAGTGAAAGCGAAACCATAAATAAGTACATTCTATATGAGAAGAACAGTGGTTTAAAGACCAACGAACCGGATTTGGTTGAACCTAATCCATATGGTTTGAAAAATATGCTGGGTAACGCAGTTGAATACTGTTCGGACTGGTATGCCGAAGATGCATATTCAAAGTTAGCAGACGGTGCAACCGACCCGAAAGGACCTGCGTCCGGAGAGGAGCATGTTATCAGGGGTGGTTCGTTTAAAAGCCCGATTGGTGAGGTGCGAAGCGCTTCGAGAGATTATACCAAAACTACCGAATGGATGAAAACTGATCCACAGATGCCGAAAAGTATCTGGTGGCTTTCAGACTGTAATACAGCCAGCTTTAGAGTGGTTTGTGAATTTGACGAAAATACAGGAAAGAATTAAAATAATTGTGTCCTAAATTTCAACTAAAACATTTCTATCATGAGTGAAAATAATTTTTCTAGGAGAAAATTTTTAGCAGGTGCTGCCGCTGTTGGAGCAGCCGGTGCTATGGGAGTAGGAACCTTGTCATCTTGTTCTTCAGGAGGAGGAGCTGCAGCGACTGAAATTTATAACTGGAGATCGAGAGAATATACTTTTCCACCGCTACTTGACGAAGTACCTGCCGGAAAAGTTTTGAAAGTTGGCGTTATTGGTTGTGGCGGCCGTGGTTCGGGTGCTGCGTTTAACTGTCTGGAAGCAGGCAATGGTACTGTTGAAATAGCTGCGCTTGGCGATGTTTTCCAGGACAGAATCGATGATTTGGTTGGCAAGCTGAAAAAACAAAATGATGTTGATGTACCTGCAGAAAAATGTTTCGTAGGTTTTGATGCTTTCGAAAAAGTAATTGATTCAGGTGTTGACATCGTTATTTTGGCTACTCCTCCAAAATTCCGTCCGGAACATTTTGAAGCTGCTGTTAAAGCGCGTAAACACGTTTTTATGGAAAAACCAATTGCGGTTGATCCTGTTGGAATCCGTCAGGTATTGGCAGCTGCAAAAATGGCTGATGCTGCAGGTTTGAAGGTTGTTACCGGAACACAGCGTCGTCACCAGCATAAATACATCAATATTTATAAAGAATTGGCCAATGACAGCATTGGAAGGATTACCGGAGGTAATGTATATTGGAATGGTGGTAAACTTTGGCACCGCGACAATAATCCAAGCTGGAGCGAAATGGAATGGATGATCCGCGACTGGGTGAACTGGTGTTGGTTATCTGGCGATCACATTGTGGAGCAACATGTACATAATATTGATGTGGCGAACTGGTTCTTGGGAAAACATCCTGTAAAAGCTTTGGGATTCGGTTCTCGTCAGCGTAGGGTAACCGGTGATCAGTACGACAACTTCAGTGTGGATTACACTTACGAAGACGGTATGAAAATTCATAGTATGTGTAGGCAGATTAATAGTTGTACTACAGGTGTTTATGAAGTATTCAGAGGAACAAGAGGAGAATCGTACACTTCGCAGGGAGGTACATCAAAAATTACCGATTTAGATGGAAATGAACTTTTCTCGTTTGAAGATCACGAAACCAGCCCTTACGTTCAGGAGCACAAAGATTTGATTACCTGTATCCGTCAGAATATTCCTTTCAACGAAGCTGAAGCAACAGCTAATTCTGTAATGGTTGCCATTATGGGACGCGTTTCCGCATATACCGGAAAAGAGGTTACTTTCGAAGAAATGATGAACTCTGATATGAAACTTGGCCCGGATACCTATATTATGGGTGATATTGGTTATATGAAAGATGCAAAAGTTCCTGTTCCCGGTACACTTGAAAGACAGGGATAGGATTTAATAAAATTAATCAATCAATTCATACAGGACCTCCGGTAAATTACCGGAGGTTTTTTTTGGCACTATACTTGTTTTGAGCAGATCAAGAAACCATTAGAAACTTAAAATTAGATATCATGAAAGCAACTAAATTTTTTCAAATTTTTTCAATCAAAAAAATGATGGGCCTTTTGCTTATTGCAGGGGCAACAATGTTTTCTTCCTGTGAAGGGCCAATTGGCCCCCAGGGACCGGAGGGTGAAACAATTATCGGTTCAGTATTTGAATTGCACGGCGATTTTACACCAGGTAACCAGTATACACTTTATACCCAATTTCCTTCAAATATTATTGTTTATGATACCGATGTGGTGCTAGTGTATATTCTCTGGGATGTGGTTGATGGTATGGATGTTTGGCGTTTGTGTCCGCAAACTGTAGTACTCGATAATGGTGTAATTCAGTACAACTTCGATTATACCTATAACGATGTTCAGGTATTTCTAGAATTCACTGTGCCTGAATATGACCTGGAACCGGCTGAAACAGAGAACCAGATTTTCAGAATTGCAATACTTCCTGCTGACGATGTCTTCGCAGATGGATCACTGGATATCTCCAACTTCGATAACCTGTTGGAAATTCCAAAGCTTGAATTAAATATGCTCGACAGGGTAGATATCAATTCTATTTCAAAATAGGAATGTGAAAAGAAACAGTAAGGGCGGCCTCATTCATTTTGAGACCGCCCTTTTTGTCTGCAATCACAGAACATCATCGTATAAAATGAGTTCTGATTATTCTATAAACTTCCAATTTTAATTCCAAAATAAATAGTTCTTGGCGCGAGTGGTCCGTAAATGTAGGCCGGATCTCTTTCATCGCCTGTGTCGAAGTCATCCTGATAGCTGTTGAAAATGTTTTTCATACCGCCATTCAGTTGTAATTTAGTATGATCGGTGAGTCTGAAATCATAACTCAGTTTGATTCCTGCATCGATAAAGGAATTGATATCACGTAATTCTCCGGCTTCGGGATCAGCTAATTGTGGCCCAAAATACGGAACGAGCATTTTCCCTGAGTAATTTCCTGTGACTGAAATATTGAAGGGCGTTGTTGGATTAACACTCATACTCAGGTAACCGTAATTGTCAGGTGTTCTGAAAAAGCGGTTTTCGTTGAATTCCTGGGCTGCTTCATATCTGCTTTTTTGGAAGGTGAATCCAGATTGTATTTGAAGCTTTTGCGACGGAGATACATTGAATTCAAGATTGATACCCTGAACACTGGCACCATCTTCGGCGTTAACACGAGTGTAAATAACCGTTCCGTTTTCGTCAGGTTGTCCGTATTCGTTGGCAAAAGGATCAATTAATCTGGTATAAAAACCTTCTACTAAAAGCTGATACTGCCATTTCCCGCAATGCTCGGAAAAATCAAGTGAGGCCGTGAAACTATTCGACGATTCTTGTTTTAAGTCAGGATCGTTTTCATGGAGAACCTGACGGGAACCCGATGTTTCAATGTGTAAATCTTCGTCAAAAATTTGGGGTGCGCGGAAACCTCTTCCGTAACTGCTCCTGAATTGCAGGTGTTCGGATATATTATACAATAAACTAACTCTTGGGCTTAATACGTTGCCGGTAACATCATCTTCGCCTTCCGTTTCTTCCTTAATTTTATAATTATCAAAACGAAGGCCTGCGCTGAAAATTACCTTATCGGTTTTCCATTCCGATTGAAGAAATGCTCCGTGAGTTCTCATTTTTTGATCAGCAACCAGGGTGTTTCCAAAATGAATGTCTTTTTCGGGATCGTAGTAACCAAGCTTTTCATCCTGTAACGAACTGCCATTGGTTTCAATTCCTGATGTCAGGGTTGCCGGTGCAAAAATCAGGTAATCCAGGTTTTTTATGTATTGCAGTCCTACAGCATAAGTGAAATCGTCGGTTTTTCCATAGGCTGACAGGTCTTTTTTCGCACCGTAGTATGAGTTCCTGTCTACACCCTGCATGGATACAAAGGCCGAGAATTTATCGTTTTCGCGTAGAAGTAAATCGAAGTTTGCAGCTCCCGAGTTTATCTGATGTTTTACACTTTCAGCAATGTCTGATTCGTGTAAAGGAAGGTCGAAATTATTTCCACCTCTTCGGTCTTCATTGATATTAAAATAGTCGATAGTTAACTTACCCCGGCTTGCCACTCGCTGATAAAAACGTGCTCCCACAGTCGTATTATTAATGCTCGCCAGCTCCGAAAATCCGTCGCCGTTTGCATCAAAAGGATCGCGTTGACGATGGAATCCAAAAATATTCATTCCGGTTTTGTAATCGTCGGTTACAAAAGAACCGTTCATATTCACGTTATAATCGTAGGCTGCATCAAAATCATTTGTCACACCCACAAAACTATTTGAAACAGCTGCTTCAAAACTATTGGTTATGGGGTCTTTGGTAATCAGGTTAATGGTTCCTGCAATGGCATTACTTCCATACATCGACGAACCTCCGCCCCTGATAACTTCAACCCTCTCAATCATATTTGCCGGAATCAGCTCAAGCCCATAAACACCGGCCAATCCGCTAAATACCGGCCGTGAATTTATGAGGATCTGTGAATAAGGGCCTTCCAAACCGTTCATTCGCACCTGCGAGAATCCGCAGTTTTGGCAATTATTTTCCATTCGTAATCCGGGCGAAAAACTCAGACCATCGCTTAGTGTTGTGCTTTGAACACGATCAAATAGTTTTGGATTGATACTGTTAACTATTGTTGGTGTTTCTTTTCGGCTTTTCGCATTTCGGTCGGCAGAAACAACTACCTGTTCTATTCCAATATTATCTGGTTCTAATTCGGCCAGTAGAGTAATACTTTTTTTGGCAATTAACTCTACCTCTTTTTCGAGGGTTTGGTATCCAACGGCTGAAATGACAACGGTTTGTTTGCCAACAGGAAGGTTTGCCATTTTAAAATGTCCGGTTGCATCAGCAGCAGTTCCTATGGTTGTTCCTTTTATGGTGATGGTTGCAAAAGGAATATGTTCGGTTTCTGATTTCACATCGCCAAAAAGCATAGCGTCGGTTTTAGGTTTTCTTTTATCGTCATCTTCATCGGCATTGACAATATGAATACCTATAAATAGCGCAAAAAGCGCTAATATCCACTTCATAATAAAATAATAAGTCGGTTAATAATATTAACTAAAATCTCGGGGGAAACAGCTTGTTATGAAGAGTTTATGCAGGTGGTCCGCGTGGGATTATTTGATGGATAGCAGGAAGAAAAACTTCTGCTTCTTCAGGGATAAAATATCTTTTTTGACTTTCATTCAGGTTTACTTTTAAAACCTGTTCATCCTGATTCTCGTAATAATCGAAGTGAAGAGTGCTAAATAAACAAATCTCCCTTTTGTTGTGGTGGTGGTTATTTGCCGGGGTATTGTTGTCGTGATTAAACGGATGCGAGTGTGTAATTACAATTCCGTTGGCATAAACGTGGGTATGCTTGTTTTGTATTGAATTCTGAACGATATACAAATACACCGGCAGAACAATAACAAACAAAAGATTACTATTTCTTCGGATAAAGGCCACGTTTTCTTTTAGATCGCTAAGCTAGTAACTTTTATTCAATCTAAATAAGAAAATTTTTACTTTTGAAAATTATTTAATAATGGCAAAAAGAAGACCCATATTTAAGTTATACAGCTACGGTGAATATTCGCAATGGGACCGTAACAGCAAAGAGATTCCCAAGATTTTGAATTTTACTACCGAAATAAAGGCAGAAATTGGGACCGAGTTCGGGTATGTACTGCAAATTAAAAATGGCAAAGGAGAAAGCATTCAGTTTAAAATAGCACATCCTCCATTTAAAGATGAAGACGGGAATGTTCGTCCACCATTTACCGGCGAACAATTTATTCGTACCAATGATTTTGAGTTCTACCTGGGAGATTGTATATGGGAACCTCTTGAGGATAAATTGGGTAAGTGGGAACTTACAACTTATTACCAGGGGCAGGTGGTTACCAGTAAAACATTTATTTTAAAATAGACCGGGTATTTTTATTTTGCCGCTTTTTTTACCTCTGCAGAAAGCTTTTCCAGTGCTGCATCTGCTGCAGTCAGCATATCTTTTACCAGTTTCTTATAGAATTCTTTAATGAGCTTTGGATTGTCTTTTCCATCAGGGTGCATGGTTCTTAAGCGAAGCTCACGATGAGTTTTTACAATCTCACCGGCAATATCATAAACTGCTTTTTCGTCGATTTTTGAATTGTATTCCAACGCATAAAAACAATCGCTTAATGCCAGCGACATAATTAAATCGATATCCTTTTTAAGATTTCTAATGCTTGCCATAGTTCAAATTATTAGTTGACTAAAGGTAGGAAAATATTAACTGTGTTTATACAACATTTATTGAAGTTGCCTTAAATTACTTCCGGAGTTGCCCGATCCCGGCCGAAACATGCTGTTATTTTGTTCCTGCTCTCTTTCTTTTTTTGCTTTTTCGCGGGCATCTTTCCGCTTTTGTTCTTCAAGTTCTTTGTCGATTACATTTTTTGTGAAAGTTGGATCGGGTGACAAATCCCAAAGGTGCTCTTCTGTCCAGTTCGAACGAAGTTTTATAACTTCCTGGATATAAGCTACTTTTTCGGGCTGGTATTTGTCCTGGTAACTACCTTCATCCCATTTGCCATTGTTGTTTTTGTCGTAAATTACCTTCACCTTATATTTTTCAGGTGGCAGGAAATCGAATAATACACTACCATCTTCATCGAACGACTTTTGACGCAGTATTTGTTCTTCTTCAGTGTTTTTTAAAACCTGCACTACCATGGGCATTTCAACACTGCTAAATTTGATGGAAATTGCCCCGTAGTAATCTTCTTCGCGAATTTTAAAACTTCGGTTAAGCCTGCTGCTGGTTATTCCGTAAATATTTTCACATGCTGCCGAGTCAATTTCGATCGTATATTCGGTTTGAGGCTCCCATTTATAATTGATTATATAACTCCGGTATGAGGATGTATCGGTGCGAAAATTGAATTTTAACGGTGTTTTCAGCGTGTCTTCCTTAAGATACATTAATATCATTGTACTGTCGAAAGAAGCCACTGGTTCCGGTGAGGTCAATTTAATATTTCCGTTTAACTCCATGGTTGACGCAATATTGCTTTGCCATTCGAACTGAGGAATTGGCTCCGCTTCTTCTGTTTCGTCATCCTTTTTCCGCTTTTTGGTTTTTTTATCATCCTTAGGGTCAGAGAAACTCATTAAGAGTGTATCTTTCTGGATATATTTTTCGGAAACAGAGTCGAGCAAATAATAAGACAACTCCATGTAGAGCGAGTCTTTTTTCATTAAAGTTGTATCCGTAATCCAGAGTGTAATCGAATCCATATTGGTATTGTACTCAAAGAGTTGCCAGTTGTCTGCCTGATCGTCAATAAGTTTCACATTAAAGGAGTCTTTCACCGATTCGTTAAATAAAAACAGGCATTTGTTTCGTGATTCTCTTTCTGCCGATTCAACGTATTGTTCGAAAATATCTTCCATAAAGTACCTCATGTAAAAAGGTTCCGGAAAAAAATGCGTATGTCCTAATACAAGCATCGAATCTACTCCTTTAACAAGAGTGTCTCTTTCCGGATAAAACTCAGCACGTGGTATAACAATACTGTCTACAAAAGCTATTTCTTCAGCGCCTTCGTTATAAAGTAAATCGTTGTTCAAATCGTTTAGGGCAAACAGGTTGTAACTTCCCTCTGCAATATTATCGATCATGAACAGTCCATTTTCGTCAGTTTTCGCAATATAATCAGGCCTTACCCGAAAAACAGCCGAGTCATGCAAATTACTTTGTAACAACACCAGCCCTTTTTCAATGGGCTCAAGATTAAAAGCATTGAGAACTTTTCCTGCCACTCGAAGCGAATCGAAAACGTCGCCTGTACTAAAGGAAAAACGCAGGTTCGGGAGTGGATTTTTTTCGTTGTTATCTACTATTGAATTCTTAAAATCAAGCGAGTACGTGGTATTTTCTTTCAGCTCTTCATTGAACTCAATAATCAGGGTTTTCGACTTGGTTTTAATAATCGGGCGTTTATTGAGTGGCGGAGAAATAACCAGTTCTTCAGAGATTCCATCTGTTTGCAGGTATTCGCTAAATGTAAGTTTTACACTTTTGTCGTCGAAATTCAGCGAACGATATTCCGGATCGGTATTCACCAAAACCGGTGGAATTGAATCTTTTGGACCTCCTTCTGGCATGCCAATGTTAGCACACGACGAAATAATAACAATCCAGCCCAGGACTGCAATAAATAATATTGGAAATTTACCTTTAATCTTCATTGTTAAAAAATGGTGTACAAACATACAAATTCCTGAAAAAACAGCGTATTAAGTGTTGTTAAATAATCTCTTTGTTCGTTAAACCAGCAATTTTATAAGGTCTTATTACCCAGAATACCTGTGATTTCAAAACAAGGTAAAAACTTTTATTATAAATTTGTTTCTATTACATAAATCAAAATAAACCTAAAATGAACCTAAAACAAGTCTTTATTATCGTATTATCCGTGTTTTATTTTTTCCCGGTTATGGCTCAGCACGGAGAACCACCGGTAAAAGCACCTTTCGGGAAGTTGGATCTTTATTGCGTAAATGATTGGTGGACCCATGCTGCAGAAATTAAAGACAATCCGAAAAAAATAATCGATGTTGATGTGCCAAGAGATGAGGTAATTTGTTTTGGTATGTACACTGCACAGGACGGAGTAATGAAAATGACAGCGCAATTTTTTCCGCTGTATCCAAAAGAAAGCCGCGAAGTGAGCCTTGAGTTGAAACAAAATGGCAAATGGAAGAAAGTGGTTACCGAAAAAATAAATGATATTGGATGGTCGGCACAGTTTAGAATTGAAAACTGGGACCAGACTAAAGATGTTGAATACCGTCTGTGCCATGGTAAGAATGCTTCTTTTGAAGGTTTGATCAGGAAAGATCCGAAGAATAAAAACGAAATTGTTGTGGGATCATTAAACTGTAATTCAAACCAAACCCGCGGATCACGTGATGAGTACATTAAAAATCTAAGATATTTAGATCCTGATTTACTTTTTTTTGCGGGAGACCAGAGTTACGACCATAAAGAACATACCGCAGCCTGGTTGCTTTTTGGCCTTCAGTTCCGCGAAATTTTTCGCGACCGGCCTTGTATCTGTATTCCCGACGATCATGATATTGGCCAGGGAAATCTGTGGGGAGAAAACGGAAAACAATCTATGACCCCCGATGGAAACGATGGTGGCTATTTTTATCACCACGAGTATGTTAAAATGGTTGAACGATGCCAAACCTCGCACCTTCCTGATCCGTACGATCCAACTCCAATTGAGCAGGGGATTGGCGTTTACTACACAAGTTTAACTGTTGGGGGTGTTGATTTTGCCATTGTTGAAGACCGGAAATTTAAAAGTGGCCCAGCCGGAAAAATTCCGCAGCAAGGCCCTCGTCCCGATCATATTCGTAATCCCGAATACGATCCTTCAAGCATTGATCTTCCTGGCCTGAAACTTTTGGGCGACCGTCAGTTGGCATTTCTTGAAAATTGGGGAAAACAGTGGGACGGCATTGAATTGAAAGCTGTACTTTCGCAAACCGGATTTTGTGGTGGTGCTCACCGTCATGGTAATTTTAACAACCTGCTTCATGCCGATCTCGACAGCAATGGGTGGCCACAAACCGGCAGAAAAAAGGCATTAAAACTGATCAGGGCTGCAGGAGCTGTGCACCTGGCGGGCGATCAGCATTTGCCAACTATTGTACATCACGGTATCGACGAATTTGGCGACGGACCTTTTGCTTTTGTGGCTCCGGCAATCGTAAATAATTACTATAAACGTTGGTGGTATCCTGGAGATGAAAAGCCGGGAATGAATCCGGAGCCAGGGAGTCCGCTGCCTTTTAATGGCGATTATTACGATGGAATGGGAAATAAAATAACCATGGTCGCCTATGCGAATCCAACAGATGAATTTACACGTGGAGGATTTGGGTTGGTTCGTTTTAATAAAGCCGAAAAGAGTGTAACCTTTGAAAGCTGGGATCGCTCTACCGATGTTACAAAAGCCGGGGCAAAACAAATGCCGGGCTGGCCGCGAACTATCCGCCAGGCAGGCACTGACGAAGGGAATATTGTTTGGGAATTGGATTCTTTAAATTAATTTTTTCAGGCTTAATTTTGTTTAAACTAATCACGTTGTAAAGTGAAAAAGTGGACAATTGCCATATTGTTGATTGTAATTATTATCGGATTGTATTTTATTGAGATCAGTAAAATCGATACATCCGACAAAACATCGGAGGCAATGCCAACACTCGACGATCTTAAATTTGACGAAGCAGCCCAAAACTGGGAAGATTTTTATAAGGTACGGGCCACCATAATCGATGGACAAACTGCAACGTTTAGTATCCCTGAAAAAATTCAGCAAAAAGTGGGGAAAGAGATGGAACTAACCGGTGCCGCTGTTTTTTTTGGTCCGGGATGCAGGGCCGCAGGCGAAAATGTTGCTGTGCATTCTTTGTTTCTGTATCCAACCCTCGGACTAGCCAATGCTTGTGAACATTTACCTGAAGTTGCCATGCGGTGGACTATCCGGATAAATCTCAGTGAAGAATGGCTCATTTCTAAAACCGATATGATTGATGCAATGATTAAAGTGAAAGGAATTTTCAGAATCGATACTAAAAAACCATACGAATCAGCCTTTTTTCTCGACAATGCCAGTGTTGAACTTATTCAGAATGAGGAGGTACGATTTTGATTACGGTTTTATTTAATACTTTAATGGAATCAGCTCCCTACATTGTGCTGGGCTTTTTAATTGCCGGAATAATGCGTTTTTATGTCCCGGCAGGAATATTACAATATCATTTGGGATCAGGTTCTCCAAGTTCGCTTCTGAAATCGGTGGGTATTGGCTGTGTTTTACCGCTTTGTTCCTGTGGAACCATTCCATTGGGAATTGGGCTGTTTCGCTCGGGAGCAACCATTGGGAACATGCTTGCATTTATGACTTCAACGCCGGTTCTCTCTCCTGTTCTCATTATCGTTTCGCTAAATTTGCTGGGTTGGAAACTTACTACAGCATTGGTGGCTACAGCTGTAATCGGGTCGTACATTATTGGTTTTTTGGGAAACCGGATTTTTAATGATCCGGATAAAGAAGTCGGTCGCCAAAATTCAAAGCCTGATTATCATCGCTGTGCGAGTGAAACAGAACCAAAGTTGAAAATTGCGAAAACCCTGAAATGGTCTTTCTCCGATTTGGGAGCTGACGTCAGTGTCGATATACTAATCGGTTTGGGTATCGCATCAATATTGCTTACTTTCCTTCCTCTCGAATGGGTTTCAACCTGGCTCGGGCAGCAGGAAATTACAACACTTATTTATGTTATTTTACTAGGCATTCCGGTTTACGCCTGTAGTATTCCGTCAATCGTTGTTGTGCAGGGTTTGTTATTGTTGGGGGCTACGCCCGGAGCAGCCATCGCTTATATGATTTCCGGGCCGGCAACAAATCTGGGAGAATTAAATGCAATCCGAAAATCAATGGGATTACGTCCTGCTGCTTTTTATGCTTTGTCTCTCCTTGTACTGGCTTTAATTGCTGGAATGGTTACCGACCAGTTGATATTTCCCGATTATCAATACCACGCCTACCGCGTTCAGGGAGAGTTGGTTGTTCAGCAGTGTTGTGTTCCACTCATATTCGGAGATGGAGTAGGAGGACCTTCAACTTATTCCATTCCGGTTTGGCACTGGCCCTTTGGTGTTATTTTTGGGGCAGTTATGATTTTTGGAGTAGCCAAAAAACTTCAATTCTTCTTTATCAATCCGTGCAAAGGCTGTTCTTGGAAAAGTTACGGGCCAAATGGAACCTGTGGTTCGAAGTGTCATGTGCGGCGTAAATATGAATTTTTCAGAACAAGAACAAACTGATAATTGTTGGAAACTTCATAAAAGAATCGTGCCACTTGTTTAAGAAATGTTATACCTTGTTTTTGATTTTAAACGGAAAAAATGGGAAGAAAGAAAAAGAACAAACTCAGGAAAAAGAAACGTACAGGAACTTACAATAAGAAGAAATTAAAAAATGCCATCCTTTCTACCTTATACGAGAATCCGGGAAAAACAGTGAACTACCGCCAGATTTCAGGTTCGCTGGGAATTAAAGAAGCCGAAACGCGTAAACTAATAAATGTAGTTTTACAGGAACTTGCCGAAGATGGATATCTCGACCAGATTTCACGAGGAAAATACAAGTTGAAAGCCAAAACCGGCACAGCCAATGGTACGGTCGAAATGCAACCTCAGGGTTTTGCTTATGTTGTTAGCGACGAGTTGGAAAGACCTGTTGTCATATCCTCAAGAAACCTGAAACATGCCATGGATGGAGATAAAGTGAGAATACATGTTTTTGCCCATCGGAAAAAGCACGATCTGGAAGGGGAAGTCATTGAGATTCTCGAACGTGCTAAATCGGTGTTTGTCGGAACGGTTCAGGTTTCGCGGAATTATGCATTTCTTATTCCTGCCGGGAAGGTGGGCTTCGATATTTTTATCCCGAAAGAAAATTTAAATGGCGCTAAGGAAGGGCAAAAAGCCATAGCCGAAATTAGCGACTGGCCTGCAAATGCCAGGAGTCCGTTCGGAAAAATTATAGAAGTGCTGGGCGATACCGGCGATAATGATGCCGAGATGCATGCCATTCTTGCCGAGTTTGAATTGCCTCATAAATTTCCGGAAAACGTAGACAAAGCAGCAGAAAAAATTCCACTTGAGATACCTGAAGAAGAAATAAAAAGGCGTCGCGACATGCGCGAAACAACCACATTTACCATCGACCCGGTGGATGCAAAAGATTTCGACGATGCACTTTCATTAAAAAAACTGAGTAACGGTAACTGGGAGGTGGGAATTCATATTGCCGATGTAACGCATTATGTGCGGCCGAATACAATTATTGAAAACGAAGCCCGCGACAGGGCAACTTCGGTTTATCTGGTCGATCGTGTTGTTCCGATGCTACCCGAACGGCTGTCGAATGGAGTATGTTCGTTACGGCCAAATGAAGATAAACTCTGCTTTTCGGCTATTTTTGAAATCACCGAAAATGCAAGTGTAAAAAAACAGTGGTTCGGGAAAACAGTCATCCACTCGAACCGACGATTTACTTACGAAGAAGCACAGGAAATTATTGAAACGGGAGAAGGTGAACTGGCAGAAGAATTGCTAACTCTCAACGATCTGGCACAAAAACTTCGCGACGAAAGATTTGGTGAGGGATCCATTGCTTTCGACCGTATCGAAATTAAATTTAATATCGATGAAAAAGGGAAACCCCTCTCTGTTTATTTTAAGGAAGCCAAAGAATCGAATAAATTAATTGAAGAATTTATGCTGCTGGCCAATAAACACGTTGCAGAATTTATTGGAAAGGTTCCGGAAAAGAAAACTCCGAAAACTTTTGTCTACCGGATTCACGATAAACCGGACCCAGACAAACTGGTATCGTTTAATAGCTTTATAAAGCGCTTCGGACATGGCATTCAGTTATCGACACCAAAAGCAATAACCACTTCGCTTAACAAACTTCTTAACGATGTAAAAGGAAGGAGCGAACAAAATGTGGTTGAAACCCTGGCTATTCGAACAATGGCTAAGGCTGAATATTCTACACGAAATATCGGGCATTATGGTTTGTCTTTTGATTATTATACGCACTTTACTTCACCCATCAGACGTTACCCCGACATGATGGTTCACCGGCTTCTGGAGAAATACCTTGAGGGCGGGCGCTCTGTGAATGAACAGAAATACGAGGAACTTTGCAAACATTCTTCTGATATGGAAGGCAAAGCTGCCAATGCAGAGAGGGCCTCGATTAAATACAAGCAGGTAGAATTTATGCAAGACCACATCGGGCAAATTTATCCCGGAACAATTTCCGGAGTTACCGACTGGGGTATTTATGTTGAACTGGAAAATAAAGTGGAAGGAATGATACCCATAGCTGAGCTCGATGACGATTTTTACATTTTCGACGAAAATAATTATGCTTTGGTAGGGCGCCATTCAAAAAAATCATACCAGCTGGGCGAATCAATACATATAAAGGTATGGCGAACAAATCTGGAGAGAAAACAACTTGATTTTCGTCTTGCCAGCCCTGAAAATTAGAGGGATTTCGAATATTAAATATTTTATTCATAAGTAAATACAGGCATTTGGTTCGAGTTGTATTGCTGTCGTCTGTAAAAGTAAAATGTTCAAAAAATGTTTTGCGGCTTAAATAAATGGTTATATTTGCCTGTTATTATTTTATGAAATCTATCTGAGAATGCAAGATATTAGCAAGAACGGCAATAAGAAAGATGCCAACCGTGAGAATATTTTGAAAATAGCCCGCGAAATTTTTAGTAAGTACGGATATAAAAAAACCACTTTAGACGATATTGCCAATGCAGTTCGTAAAGGGAAGAGTTCGCTTTACTATTATTTTAAAAGTAAAGAGGATTTATTCCAGGCGGTAATAATGAAAGAAGTGGAGATTCTCGCGTATGAACTTGAGATCGTGATTAATAGAAATACCGATCCGGTTGATAAGCTGCGTGATTATATTCTTACGAAAATGGCTACTTTTCGCAACCTGGCAAATTTTTATCACGCCATTGAAAATGATATTACTGCCGTTGGATTTATCGATGAGGTAAAACTTAAGTACGAGCAGGATGAAATCAGGATGATCAAGCGAATACTGATTGAAGGTGTTAGAAAGAATGAATTTGAAATTTATGATTTTAATTTGGCGGCAATTGGTATCACAACTGCAATTAAAGGACTGGAAATGCCTTTGGCAGCCGGAAACTACAGTGATGTAAACCTGGAACGCAGTGTCGACATCATTTTGAAAATTATGTGCTACGGCATTATGAAAAGGTAAATAATAAGAAATTACAAAGAATAGAATTGAGGCTTCTGGTTTTCCGGGAGCCTTTTTTGCGTTCATTTTTTCAAAAAAGAAAAGGCTGCCCTTCTGACAGCCTTTTTAACCTAAACCAACTAAACCTAATAAACCACAAACTTACCAGAACGGTAAGTCTGGTGTTATCTTAAATACTTTTTATTCGTTTCAGTACTTCTGATGGGACAAAGATAGAATTTTTTTTTAATCAAACCCAATCTGTCAAATTCTACAAGATTCATTTTATCAATTCTTTTAATAAAGTATTTTTGTTTCTCATAATATTTGTAAAAAATGCCATGAAGCACTGCCTGTTTTTCTCTCTTTTATTCCTTGCCGGAATAACCTTTGCACAACCTAAATACGAATTTCGTGCCGTTTGGGTTGCAACAGTTTCAAATATTGATTGGCCGTCTCAAAAAGGATTAACTTCCGAGCAACAAAAAGCAGAAGCCATTCAGTTAATTGAAATGAACAAAAAACTGGGAATGAATACCATTATTCTTCAGGTTCGGCCGGCAGCAGACGCCCTTTATCAGTCGGACCTGGAGCCCTGGTCGCGTTACCTATCCGGTATTCAGGGACAAGCTCCTCAACCCTTTTACGATCCTTTGAAATTCTGGATAGAGGAGTGCCACAAAAGAGGAATGGAATTGCATGCATGGCTAAATCCTTACCGGGTTGCTCAAAAATTCGATGAGCCTCTATCAACCAGTCACGTGGCGTTTGAGCATCCTGAGTGGATTATTAAATATGGACAGAAATTGTATTTCGATCCCGGAATTCCCCAGACCCGTGAATTTGTATGCAGGGTAGTTTCCGATATCGTAAAACGGTATGATGTGGATGCCATCCATTTCGACGATTATTTTTATCCCTATCCGCTGGCCGAAGAATTTCCTGATACCGTGTCATTTCGACAATATAGCCGTGGATTCAGTAAAGAGAACATTGCCGACTGGCGCCGCGAAAATGTAGACATTATTATCGAAATGTTAAATGATTCCATTAAAGCTGCAAAACCATGGGTAAAATTCGGAATTAGTCCGTTCGGGGTTTGGCGAAATAAGGAAGATGATCCGCTTGGATCAGATACCAGAGCCGGTACTACCAATTATGACCAATTGTATGCCAACATTATTAAATGGCAGGAGAAGGGATGGATCGATTATTGCCTTCCGCAGCTTTACTGGCGAATCGGGCATCCTTTGGTTGATTTTACCTTGCTTGCCAACTGGTGGAAAGAACATGCCTATGGAAGGGCGATGTATGTGGGGCACGGGGTTTATAAGGTTAACCCTGAATCAAATATTCCGGAATGGACTGAGCCAGATCAACTTCCCCGTCAGATTAAAGTATTGAGGAGTATTCCTGAAATAGGCGGATCGGCTTTCTACAGCAGCAAATGGTTTAAGAGCAATCTGCTCGGTTTTCAAGATAGCTTACTCCAAAACTATTATCAGAAACCTGCCATTGTTCCTCCAATGCCCTGGCTCGATAATACAGCTCCACAAATGGTTTTAAAAGTCAAAAGTTCGGGGAGAAAAGTAAAGTGGAAAACTGTTGAGACAATGATCGAAATGGACAAACCCAGGCAGTTTGTGGTTTATATGAATGAAAAAGGAAAGCCATTTAGTTCTGACACCAGTAAACAGATTTTTACCATTACCGAATTCCATGACATAAAATTTGATCGTTTAAACCGGAAAAAGAAGAAATATGAAGTGAGAATTTCGGTTTTGGATCGGTTAAATAACGAAAGTAAACTGAGTAACTCGGTTGAAATAAAACTGTAAGTTGATAAATTTTATCCCGGAGCCAAAATCGAAAACGGATACCAGGGCAAATTGCGTAAAATCCAAAATATAACAACAATGGTTAAAACCACCCAGGGCGTATTTTTCTGATAAAACAAATTGGGTAGTTTCCAGTTAAAAGCTTTGTTTAGCAAAGGATGTATGTAATGATACAGGATAAATAAACCTGCCGGAATAAATAAAAAATTGTAGCTGACAACCTCGCCGAACCTGAAATGCAGCAAACTGTGTAAAGCGCGTTGCGAACCGCATCCCGGGCAATAAGCTCCGGTAATGGAATGAAATAAACAACTGGGGAAAATGGAGTGTTTTGTGGGATCTAAAGCAAAAAAAAGGACTGCCACTCCTATGATTAGAAACAGCAACCCCAGATTAATTATTTTCTTCATTCACTAAAAATCGAAATTGCCCAGCGAGAATCCGGCCAATACTCCAAGTAATGAAAGTATGGTTACAATTACAGCGACAGCTATTCCGCTGGCTAAACCTATCCATGCCCACATTTTAGCATTTTTACTGGCACTGATTGCACCGTCGTAATCGCCGGCATTCCATTTTGAGTTTACCTGGGCGGCAAAAACAATGGAAACAATGCCTAAAATCTGACAACAAAAAATGGTAACCAGAATAGCGAAAACCAAATAATTAGGAGGAGGCGCTTGCGGTTGAGTTACTTGATCGTTCATAATATTAGTTTAAAAGGTAGTGAATAACAAAGTTAAACGTTGAAATGACCATAACAAAGTTTATGCTTTAAAAATTTCAAAGTCGTCAAAGATTTACATGATAATAGAGGGTTATTATATCAAATTCAATCCAAACACTAACCACTTTTTACATATTAACAACACATTAACATCTTTTGATTAAACCAATAAAAGACAAAATGGTCTTAATATGTAGTTAAAAGCTCAAAAAACAACTTAAACAATGATGATGTATAAGAATTACATGGTTATTGCATTCGCGTTTTTGATTGGTTTTTTCACCAATGTGAATGCAAAAGGAACAGAAAAGATAGTAAACCCAGATGACGATGGAAAGGGAAAAGTAATTGGAACTATCGTTGATAAAAACACTTCTTCTCCAATGGAATTTGCCAATGTGGCCATTTACGATCGTAAAGATTCATCACTGGTAACCGGAGGGATTACCAACATGAATGGCGAATTTGAAATCCCCGATATTGTTTATGGAGATTATTACCTGGAAGCAAATTTTATAGGATTCGACAAAAGGAACATTGTGGATATTACGCTCGACCGGGCGAACAGGGTTTATGATGTGGGTAACATCTTGTTAAGCCCCTCTACAGTTGCTTTGGGAGAGGTTAATGTGGTTGCCGATAAAGCAGCAGTTGAATACAAGCTCGATAAAAAGGTGGTGAATGTAAGCCAGGTGATCAGCGCTGTGGGCGGCACTGCTGTCGATGTATTGGAAAATACACCTTCGGTTGAGGTTGATATCGAAGGAAACGTTTCGTTGCGTGGTTCAGGCAATTTTACTGTATTAATCGATGGGCGTCCAAGTGTTTTAAGTGGCAGCGATGCACTTCGCCAGATACCTTCGTCGGCCATTGAAAACATCGAAATTATTACCAATCCATCGGCAAAATACGAACCCGACGGAACCGCAGGTATTATTAACCTGGTAATGAAAAAGAATTCGATGAACGGATTAAACGGAATCGTTAACACCAGTGTTGGCACCGGCGATAAGTATCGCGGCGATTTTATGCTGAATTACCGTTTTGAGAAAGTGAACCTGTTTTTAGGCGCCGACTGGAGAGATGAAACGAATAACGGTGAAATGAGAATTAGGCGTGAAACCTATAACAACGACACCACTGAATTCCTGAATATGTCGGGTGACCGGAACTGGATTCGGGGAGGTCATAGTTTTAAAGGTGGCGCTGATTTTTATTTAAGCCCGCAGTCTACATTAACACTTTCGGGTGAAACCGGAATATCCAAAAATTCGAATGAAGGGGGTGGTAAAACCGAAAACTTTACCATACCGGCTTCGGAGCACATTTTCTCTATCAGTGAAGAGACTTCGGACAGGGAAAATGATTTTTATACTTTGAATATGAATTTTCAGCATAAGTTTAACAATGAAGGGCGTCGGATTGAAGCCTCAGCTTTCTATTCGAACGAAACCGGAACCGATAACGAAATTGAAGGAGAACTGTTGGCCAATGCCGATTTTATACCAACGGATGAATACCTGTCGAGGGTTTCTACTTTTGAAACGGAAGATGAGCAGGATATTCGGTTTAAATTGGATTATACCTATCCGTTTAGCGAAAGCGGAAGGTTCGAGACGGGTTATCAGGGACGTTTGGAAAGCGAAAATGAAGAGCTTGAATTCCGTGACTTCGATCAACAAAGTAATTCATGGGTTATTAATGATGATTATTCCAGTGCCACCGATTTTCAGCGCGATATCCATGCAGTGTATTCTACGTTCAGTAATAAGTGGGGAAAATTAGAATACATGGGCGGTTTAAGAGGCGAACTAACATTGAGGGAAATTAAAAATACCAAGGCTGCTGAAATTTCATCGCTGAATCGTTTCGATGTGTTCCCAACGGCTCACATTTCATATCCTGTCAGTAAGTCGGCAGATATTACATCGAGTTATAGCAGACGAATTAACAGACCAAATGGTCGCGATCTGGATCCGACTCCTAACTACTATAACCGTTATACCATTCGTTTTGGTAATCCCGATTTAAAACCGGAGTATACCAACTCTTATGAAATTGGTGTAATGAAACGTTTCGGACAAAGCAGGTCTTTTGTATCGGCCGATTTATTCCGGCGTGTTACCAATAATAAAATTGACCGGACAGAAGAATTGGGCGACGACGGAGTATTTTACCTGTACACCGATAACTTTGATAAAGATTATGCAACAGGTCTGGAAGTGACCGGTAATCTGAATTTCAGAGAATGGTTAATTGTTAATGCAAGCGTGAATGTTTTTGATTACAAAATTACCGGCGAACTGAACGGTGAATCTATCGATCAGCAAAGTACAAACTGGGGTGGAAGAATGAATACGACTTTTAAAATCAGTAAAGATTCCCGTTTTCAGGCAACAGCATTTTTCCGCGGTCCATCAGTTTCTGCACAGGGAGAAAGAGACGCCATGTTTTTCACAAATATTTCGTACCGCCAGGAGTTTATGGATAGTAAACTTGCCGCTACTGTTAGTGTACGCGATCCCCTTGGAACTGCACGCTTTAAACGCACAACAACGGGCGACGATTTCAAAAGTTCGTTCAGAATGCAGCGGGAACCTCGTGTTGTTTTCCTGACATTGAGCTATAAACTGAATAATTTTAAAGAAGAACGTGGAGGAAACCGTGGCGGTGGCGATGGTGGAATGGATATGGGAGGAGGAGAATATTAGAAGAATACCAATTTTTGTTTTAGATAATTCGCATCGGAGTGAATGCCATTCTTTTTTTTGAAGAATGGCATTTTTTTTATTTGCTCTAAAAAGCAGAACAGCAGGTGGATTTTACACTTTTATAAAAGTTGGGAAATGTATTTTTTGAATAATAACTGAAAAATCAGTTGGATAACTGAAAAATCAGTTGTATGTTTGTTCTCATCATGAATTGATCTCATTTCGAACTTGATTATGAATTTCATGTGATTGATTGAAAACCCATCGACAGAGGGAAAAAAAGTTGAATTATTTTCTAAAAGGTGCAAGATGAAAAAACTAACACGAAAGGAAGAGGAACTAATGAAAATCCTCTGGAAACTGGAAAAAGCATTTGTAAAAGACATTGTTGAAATGTATCCCGATCCGAAGCCACATTACAACACAATATCGTCGTTGGTGCGCCTGTTACAGGACAAGGGTGTAATTGGTTTTAAACAATATGGCAATACTTACCAGTATTTTCCTTTAATATCGAAAGAAGAGTACCGTCGTTCGTTTATGAACCAGGTAGTCAGCGATTATTTCGACAACTCGGTAAAAAGCGCAGTCGCCTTTTTTGTAAAAGAAAAAAACCTCTCACAAGAAGAAATCGAGGATTTGATTAAGCTCATTCAAGACAAAAAATAATGGAAGACTTTTTGTTTTACATCGGAAAAGCTGCATTGGCTTCAGGTGCGTTTTACCTGGTTTACCTGGCCTTGTTTCAGCACCAGAAACATTTTGTTTTTAACCGTATTTATTTGCCGGTTTCGCTCGCAATCAGTTTTCTCATTCCATTTATCACCTTCACAACAGTTCATTATATACAAGCACCGGAAACTAATTCGGTTAGTAACACGTTTGCCTATTTGCCGGTATCGGCATCCCTTGCAGAGCCTGAATTTAAGCTTGAATGGTATCACTATTTAACCGCCTTTTATATTTTTGGGATAAGTGTTTTTCTTATTCATTTGTTGCTTGGGCACCTCAAAGCCATAAATATTATCCGTTTTAGCCGCCTGAAAGAACTTTTTGGGGCAAGGGTTAATCTAACGGAAAAGGATGTTCACCCGTTTTCATTCTTTAAACGTATTGTTTTATCGGAGAAAACTCTGGATAACCCGAATCTGAAAATAATTGTTGATCACGAAAGGGTACACGTGCAAGAGTACCATACCTTTGACATTCTCTTCTCCGAAATTCTTTTCCTTTTTCAATGGTTCAACCCTTTTGCCTGGTTGATAAAGGCGGCAATTAGAGACAACCTTGAATTTAAAACCGATGATGAAATAACTAAAAATAACAATGCCGAAGCCTACCAACTGGCCATGGTAGGATTAGCGCATAAAGAAGGAGTGGCTCCCTTCCTGACTGCGCTTAACGGCTCTCAATTAAAAAATCGTATTATTATGATGAAAAAGAAAACAGAGAACCGGTACAGCCTGCTGAAACAGATGGTTGTACTGCCCTTATTGGCCGTATTGATAATGGGCTTGTCGAACAAAGAAGTGAAGACTGAAATTGTCCGGAATCAAAAAGAAGTGAAAATTGTGGTGGATGGGAAGGAGATTCCAAATAATGATCCCTCCCTGGCATCAATCGATTTTTCAAATGGATTTGAGGGTGGAGAAATTGTAGATGCTCTTAAGCTGAAGAACAAAGTGGAATCCAACTTCCTTTATGTTAACGAAGACACAGATGAACTGGCCTATTATATCCGAACTTCAGATTATGTGCCGGGGAGTAATACTGAATTTGATAAAATTACTTCGGATGACGAACAAAGTGGAGTAGAGTCTTATAAAGCCCCTAAAATGCTTTATGCGATTGATGGAAAAATAATTGAAACTACTGATGCGAAAATAGTAGGAAAACAGGATTACGAATCTGCCAGTATTCTAACCGGGAATGATGCTGTTGAAAAATACGGCGAACAAGCCAACGATGCTTCTGTGTTGGAGCTAAAAACCGGAAAACCCAATGTAAAAGTATATTCGAATCAATCGTTAAAAGAACTTACGATTAAAGGTAAAATTACCAATGAAAAAGGAGAACCTGTTCCTGCAGTAGCGGTGCTGGTTGAAGGAACCACTAACGGAACAATCTCTGATCCTTCAGGAAATTATGAAATACACACTCCCGAAAACAGCACTCTGATATTCTCAATGGTAGGATTCGAAAAGAAGGAAGTGGTTGTTGATGGCAGAACAGAAATAAATGTTGAATTGGAAAATGATCTTCAAACACAAAACGGACAACGGATTATTAATGTGGCTCCAAAAGATGAAAGCACTGTGGAGAACGAAGAATATCGGCGGGTAATAAATTTTGATACAGGTGAAGAAGTTGTAATAAATGCTGTTAGAGGTAAAGTTTCCAACGATAAAGGAGAGCCAATTCCCGGAGCAGCAGTGCTTATAAAAGGAACAACCTCCGGCACCATTACCGATTTTGAAGGAAATTTTGAGTTGCAGATTCAGTCGGAAACTAAAAGTGCGCTGATGTTTTCAATGGTGGGTTACCAAATGAAAGAAGTTGATTATGAAGAACAACCTCGTGTGGATGTCGTGCTTGAGGCTGATGAAAATGCTAACCCGGATGAAATTAAAGTGATTGGTTATGGAGAACAGAAAAAAGGATCGGAACTTCTGGAGAGAGTCAAGATTCATATAGCGGGAGAACAAAATGAGCCTTTATATTTTGTTGATGGAATAGAAAATAAGAATATAGACTGGCTCGCACCTGATCAAATAGAAAATGTATCGGTATTAAAAGGTGAAACTGCAAATGCTCTATATGGCGACAAAGGCAAAAACGGGGTAGTTATAGTAACAACCAAATTTGCCCCAAAAGAAAAATTGAACGAGGCACTTATGATCGTTGACGGTAAAATTTACGATGGTGATATCAATGATTTTGATCCGGAAAGTATTGAATCGATTGATGTGCTGAAAGATGCATCGGCAACTAAAATGTACGGGCCAAAAGGAAAGAATGGAGCTATAATTATTAAAACGAAAAATGTTGAAGAATTCAATGGAAAGTCACCTAAAGTTATTGTTGACGGAAAAGAATACAAAGGAGATATAAATGATATTCCGGTTGAAAACATTTCCAGTATTGAGGTTCGTAAAAACCAGCCCGACCGGAATATTTATGATGGGAAGGGACCGGAAGAGGATAAAATTATCATTCAGACTAAAACAAAATATAATTCAAATAACGGTAATCCACTTATTTTTATCGATGGAGAAAAATATTCCGGAGATATGGATGACATCGATCCGGAAAGTATTCAATCGGTTGATGTTCTAAAAGATCCTGCGTCCATTGAAACTTATGGAGAAGAAGCCAAAGACGGAGTGATTTTGATTACAACAAAATCAATATCCATAAAATCAGCGCTGGAATTTCGAAAATTTATTGCTTCAAAGATCAAATATCCGGTGTCTGCACAAGAAGCAAACCAGGAAGGTATTGCACAACTTTTTGTGAAAGTTGGCGATGATGGGATTATTAAGTCTGTTTCTGATAAAAAAATGAAGGATGCGATTTATCTTGATGAAGTTATAGCTACATCATTAGGCCCGAAAGAAGATGAAATACAAATTCAAAGCGCAAAAAAAGATTTATCTGATGTGTTTAATAAAGAATTAAAACGTGTTATTAATCAACTTCCAAAAATAGAAGACGACGAGTTTCTAGGGAAAACACTTGCCGTTACTGTTAAGTTTGTACTAGAATAATAGAGAGAACGGTAAGTTTTTAGCTAACACAAAACAATTCAGCGGGCGACTTATAATGATAATTATAGTTGCCCGCTGATTTTGTTTATTACTTTCTGAAAATACGCTAACTGTTTTAAAACAAGAGGTTGCTCAGGTGCTGAGGCAAGCTTTTGTGCAACAACAGAACGTAAGCTACAACATTTGGAAGACTATTGTTGTCCGACACTAGCATTCTCGGCAACTCGAGCCTGACTTTGCGCGCATGCAGAAGACTGCCCGGCATCGCTGGCTGGCTTCTGTTAAGTAACAATACCTCGCCAAAGTCAGTTGGCAGGCTATTGTTGTGCTACAGATATATATATCAGTTCCTGTTTATTGCCTTGTTACGTTTCGATACACTGCCTGCTTATAACATTTAAACTTAAGCTTATCCTCCTTTTTGAAAAGGAGGTGTCCGCCGGCTGGCTGAAGGAAGATTAAAATGTAAAATTTTCATAAACAGATAATCAATATCCCTTAATTCCTCCCTATTTTTCTATCGGGACAGGCACTTCACCAAAGGGAACAAAAAAAGATGCCATCCCTCTGAGAAATCTCAGGCAAGGATGGCATCTTTAAAGCTAGAAGCTAAAAGCTGGCGGCGCGCAGCTACTTCTTACTAATTATCGCAGCCCAACCACCACCGGGAGCCATTTTAACCTTTACAGTAGAACCCGAAGATACTTCTATCGTTTCCTGTGCAAAGTCGCTGGCGTGTTTGTCGGCGTTCAGGCCGTCTTTCCACACTTTCATGGTGTAGGTTCCTTCGCCTAAGAAATCGAGTTTCAGGTCCATTTCACGTGCATCCCAGTCGGTCATGGCACCCACATACCATGTTTCGCCCGATCTGCGTGCCACTGCAATGTAATCGCTCACTTTGGCCTTCAAAACTTTTGTGTCGTCCCAAACCGAAGGTACAGGAGCAAGGAACTCCATACATTCAGGTTCGCGGTAATAGTTCGATGGATTATCGGCCAACATTTGCAACGGGCTTTCGAAAACAGCGTACATGGCCAGTTGGTGACAACGTGTTCCGGGGCTCATCGGCTCGGTAAACACATCGCGGAAATTTGCTTTATTGGCATTTTTCATAGCACCCGGTGTAAAGTCCATCGGGCCGGCAACCATACGAATAAACGGAAGAGTTACGTTGTGTTCCGGATCTGGTAAATTCGACCACTTGGCATTTTCCAGGCCCTTAACTCCTTCGTAAGAAATTACGTTAGGATATGCACGGTCCAGACCGCTTGGTTTATAAGCGCCGTGGTAGTCAACCAACAGTTCGCGTTTGGCACATTCGCGGGCAATTTTTTCATAAAAATTCACCATCCACTGGTCGTCGCGTTGCATAAAGTCGATTTTAATACCTGCTGCGCCCCATGCCTGAAATTGATCGAGTGCTTCTTCCAGTTTATCGTCAAGCGCTTTCCAAACCACCCAAAGAATTACGCCTACGTTTTTCTTTTTACCATAGTCGATAAGCTCTTTTACATCCATGTCTTTCTCCAGTTTCATAATATCAGAAAGCACGTACCAGCCTTCGTCGAGGATGATGTAGTCGAGTCCGTATTTCGAAGCAAAATCAATGTAGTATTTATAGGTTTGAGTATTTACACCGGCTACAAAATCAACTCCGTAAATGTTGTTAGCATTCCACCAGTCCCAAGCTACTTTGCCAGGCTTAATCCAATCGGTATTTTCAATTTTTTGTTCCGGCGCCAGTTTATAAATCAATTCGCTTTGTACCAAATCAGCATCTTTTTCCGAAATAATCATAGCACGCCAAGGAAATTCACGGGGACCATTACATTCAGCAATATAGTCGGCATATTTTACCGGTTTAACATCGCGGTCAGTCAGTTGTTTTTCTTCCAGAACAACGCCCGGGAATTTTCCAACCAATGCGTTCTGGTTATCGTCGCAACCACGTAAATACATTCCGGCATAATCCATCAGGTTCGATTCTGAGATGTAGGTTTTTACACCATTGCCGCAATCAACAAGCAAACCGGTTGATGCAAATCGGTCACTCCCGATATTGGATAATTTCTCGCGAAGGTATTCACGTTCCTGGTGTGTCATCATACTTTCTTCTTCGGGAAACCAGATGTTGTGATCGGCCGGAAAAACAAAGCTGGCCAGTTCGCTTTTTACTTTGTATTCACCGTCTTTGTCAGAAACCCAGCGGTAAGCGGCTCCTTCGTCGTAAGCCCTGAATTGCAGGCTGTATCCTTTAAACGAAAGAGTTAACTGGTTATATTCGTTTTGTATTGTAGCATATTTGCGATGAACGACAGGTTTCAACTCTTCTGAAACAGAAATAGTTTTCGCCTTTTTAACTTTGGCATCTTTGCCCCAAACGGTTCCGTCGCCCAATTCCATAGAAATGGTTGAAGGGGCAACAATTTCAGTTCCGTTTAACAAAACAGAATAAGATGTGCTCTCTCCAATTGCAACTTTCACTTCAATTTTTCCCGAAGGAGATTGAACCGAATATTCCTTGGCCGAAAGGGTAAAAAATAAACTCATGATTAAGATAAACACAGGTATTCTTTTCATAATAGATAGTTTTATTAAATTTTGCTTCGAAAGTACAAATAAAATTCAGTGAAATGCAGACACAAATGTTCAGATTTCCTATTAGTAAGATGCAAAATTTTAAATTTGTACCTATCTTTCATAGAATTTTAAAGTTTCCGGTTATGAAAATTGTTTTGATCCTTTCTGTTATTCTTACCGCTGGTATAATTTCAAATGCACAAACTTTTGAAAAAGATGTATTTTCTACTTCGCAGGGTGAACTTGAAATTACTTTTATAGCCCATGGAACATTAATGATGGAACTCAATGGTAAAGTAATTCATATCGATCCGGTTTCGTGGTATACTGACTACACAAAAATGCCCAAAGCCGACCTGATTCTGGTTACTCATGAGCATGGCGACCACCTTGATGCCAAAGCTTTGGATGCTATTAAAAAGGATGGAACCGAGATTGTTTTAACACCCATTTGTAATGAAAAATATAAGGGAACTGCGGTTCTGAAAAACGGTGAGTCGGGAACTTTTTCTGGGATTGAAGTGGAAGCTGTACCGGCTTACAATATTAAAAACGAGCGTGAACCCGGAAAACCGTTTCATCCGAAAGGAAGCGGAAACGGGTATGTTTTACATTTTGGCAATACAAAGGTGTATGTGGCCGGTGATACTGAAAATATTCCGGAGATGGCTGAATTGAAAGACGTTGACATAGCATTTCTTCCGATGAATCTGCCGTATACCATGACTCCGGAAATGGTGGTTGAAGCTGCTAAAATGTTTAATCCTAAAGTTTTATATCCATATCATTTCGGAGAAACCAATACCGATGAACTGTTAAGGTTAATGAATGGTGAAGAAGCGACAGAAGTTCGGATTCGTAAGCTTAAATAAACAAAACAATTATTAACTTCATACTCCCAAAGTCAAGAAAAATGAAGAGAATTTTATTAGCATTAGCATTAGTAGCTGTGTTCTCCATGGGAACACAAGCTCAGGAAAAGAAAACATTTTCAGGATACAAAGAAATGGTGGCTGCCGCCAAGGAGGTCATCACTGAGATTTCCGTTCAGGATCTTCACCGGGATTATGTAAAAGGATTGCAAAGCGGGAAACCCGGTTATATTTTAATCGATGTAAGAACAGAAGCTGAATACAACGACGGGTCAATTCCGGGTGCATTTCTGGTTCAGCGCGGTGTTTTAGAGTCGCATATAGAAAAGGATGCAATCTGGGAAGCTTTTAATCACGAGAAACCCAAAAAATCGGATGTTATTGTTCTTTATTGCCGCAGTGGAAGTCGTTCGGCATTGGCAGCCCAAACCTTGATGATGCTGGGATACACCAATGTTAAGTCGTTGGAGGGCGGTTACAATGCATGGAACGAGAAATATCCTGCTTTAAAGAAGAAGCATTAGAAATTCCGGCTGAATTTTTAGCAACAAAAAAAGCCACATAAAGCGGCTGAAGGATTTATTCTTAAAGAAGTAATCTTAGGATTACTGTACCTTTTTACATCCTCTTGAAACACAAATTGTAGTGGCTGTAATTCCAACAATTGCGAACAAAATAAGTGCACCGTAAAAGAAATTGGGTGACAAATTCGCGCAACAGGAAACAAAACCAAGAATTAATGTGGCAAAGAATCCTAAAATGCCCCAAAGTCCTAAATTATAACAGATTATAGCAAGTATCTTTTTCATGATTTATATCTTTTGTGCAAGTATACGATAATTTAGACGCGACGATTCAATAAACAAAGTGAGATTAATCGCGTATAAATGTGAGATATGTTACATTTGCATAAAGAACTTTTGTCCATGAACATCTTTTATAACAGTTGTGTTGATTGTACCCTGAAATCGAGTGCGGTTTCGTTATTAGATAAAAAAGAGCTTTGCGTTTTGGAAGAAGGCTGTTCAAAAACGGTCTTTCAAAAGGGCGAACTCATTTTTAAAGAGGGAAGTCCGGCCAGGCATATCACCTATATCCGTAAGGGTTTTGTGAAACTGGTAAAAAAGGGAATAGGCGGTAAGGATTTTATTTTAAGTATTTCGAAAGAAGGGGCTTATCTTGGCCTTCAAAATCTGAATCGGGATACTCGAAATAATTATTTTTCGGCCTTGGCCATCGATTCTACTGAGGTATGTTTTATCGATACCGAATGTTTTGCCAAACTTTTGGAACAAAACGGGAATTTTGCTGCCAAAGTTATTTCTACCCTCTGTAACGATGAGATGAACTATTTTGAAAGATTGGTTAATAACGTGCAACAACAACTTCCCGGAAGGCTTGCCAATACTTTGCTGTATTTTTGTAAGGAAGTTTACGGTCAAAATCCTTTCACCCTTAATTTAACTATGGCAGAGGTGGCTGCTTTAATCGGAACATCACGCGAAAGTGTTTCGCGTATATTTAAAGAATTTCATGATGCAGGCATCATAAAAACCGAAAAGAAGCAGATAACGATTGTTGATGAAGAAAAGCTGGAAAAAATTCGTCACAAAGGTTAACCAACCTGGCTGAGATGTCTTACTTTTTCGAAATCGAGTATCGAAACTTTACTGCCTTCCATTTTAATTATCTTCTCCGAAACAAAGTCTTTGATAACGCGAGATAAACTTTCCTGCGACATGTTGGTTATGGCAGCCATGTCTTTTTTCGTTATTGGAATAGTGAAAGACTTTCTGCGGAAAAGACGCAGGCTGAAACATAAAAGTAAATCGGCAAAACGGCCGTGTAATTGTTTTAGTGTAAGACAGGCCATCCGGTTGTATGAAAACAACGATTCGTCATTCAGATGGTTTAATATGCTGGCTGCAAATTTTGCATTCTGGTTTATAAACGTATTAATGGAATGGATATCGTGTAAACAAGCATTTGTGTCGGTATAAGCTTTAATGGAATAGGGATATACATTTTTGGAGTACAGGGCCTGTAGTCCCAGGAGTTTGCCCCTGTTTTCAACAGAAAGTATTAATTCTTCGTTGGCATGTTCGCGATAAACCTTAACCAGTCCTTTTTTAATGTATACAATATGACCGGCAATCGCCCCCTGTTTAATAATGGTCTCTCCGCGTTTAAAACTGACCTCAACCCTGTTCTTGTTGATTTGTATTAATTCTTCTCCGCTCAGTTTTTTAAACGGCTCCGACATGCACTTACAGCCAACACATTTTTCATACTTACTTAATGGCATATAATCTCCTCCATTTTTGAATAAAAATCTTCCCGAAAGTTAACATTTTTTTAACAAGTCAAAATAGAGTTTGATTTAAATCAATAAATACACTGACTACCTAATGATTTTGATTTGAGGAGTCAATATCCTGTTTTTTCGTCTCTTACAACTTTCTCAGATACATTTGAGATGTAGATTTTATTCGTCGAACTTAAACTTTTAAAGGACATGAGAAAGGCATTCATTTTATTGATGTTAGGCTTTGCTGTATTTGCTTTTCAAACACACACCGGTCTGTCTCGGATCTTTTATAGTTGCGAAAATTTGGATGCGTTTGACGCAACTAATAAGAGGGTAATCAAAAAACATTCGTTGAATCCATTTAAAATATTAAAGCTGACAGAGAATGGTTTGTCTCTGATCAATGTAAAAAATACTTTCGGGAATGTTGCCGGATGCAAACGTATTGAGGCTCATTTAGTAACAACCACCGGATGCTAACTATTACTATACAAATAATCTAAATTTTATTACAATGAAAAAATTTGTTTTGTACACACTATTACTTGCATTTATTGCATCGTTTTCTTTTACCTCATGTAAATACGATGATGAATGCGATTGCTCTGGTTCAGAACCTTTAGCATATGAAACATTAACCGCCTATCTTAAATCGATCAACATGGATCTTGATCATGTTTTAACCAATTCAGATGGAGCTAAATTTGTTATGGGAGCACCGGCTGATGGAGATCTTTCTTCTAAATGGATTATGGACATCAGGAGTGCAGCCGATTTTGCAACAGCTCACATAGAGGGTGCCAATAACGTTCCGTTTACCGATATATTGAACGCCGCTGCAACTGCCGATAAGCCAATACTGGTAGTTTGTTATACCGGACAAACGGCATGCTACGCCACTTCATTGTTGCGTTTGGCAGGATACCAGGATGCGCAGGCTTTAAAATGGGGAATGAGTGGATGGAATTCAGCATTTGATAAGTGGACTCCTAACTGTAAAGAGCTTACCACCGCCAGTAACTGGACAAGCAGTGAAGCCAGTGCAGGAGATTTTGAGGCTCCGGATTGGACCAGCAACAATACAAATGGCGCAGATATTTTGGCCGAAAGGGTTGAAGCAGTGGTTGCCGCGGGTTTTAAAACTGCATCGAATACCGATGTTCTTGCATCGCCCGGAAATTATTACGTAAATAATTATTTTTCTGCTGATCACTATACAGGTTTTGGCCATGTAAATGGAGCGGTTCGTGTAAGCCCGTTATTGATTGAACACTGCAGTAAACTGGATCCTGACGAAAAAATTGTTACGTATTGTTATACCGGCCAAACTTCAGCTGTTATTACTGCATACCTGAATGTTCTTGGTTTTGATGCATATAGTTTAACTTTTGGAATTAACGGCATGTCGCATACAAATTCTTTCTGGGAAACCGGCGGCGTAACAAATCACTGGGGATACGATTCAAATCCCAAAAGTTTACCCACAGTATCTAATTAATAAATACATCAGAGAGGAATGAAATATTTCTTCCTCTCTTTTAATCAAAAAAAGACAAGAATATGTTACGCAAAATATTATTTATTCTCATTGCTGCCGTTTTTACCGGTTACAATGTTCAGGCTCAGGGCTGTTCAGAGCCGGCATCTGAAGATGGCGTGAATGTGTTTGGGTTTTTGCAGGCTCAATACGACTATGGATTTACCGAAACGGATAATACATCAAGCTTTGGTTTTAACCGATCCCGCATTGGTGTAATGGGGAGTATCCCTTATGATTTTAGTTACTATGTTTTGCTGGAAACCAGTCCGTTCAAGAAAGACGGGCCAAAGGCCTATTTGCTTGATGCATTTATTACTTATAGTAGGTTTTCTTTCGCTAAGGTGAGTTTAGGTTCTTTTAAATCGCCTTTTGGACAGGAACTAAGTACTCCTTGTCATTCGCTGCATACCATTAATCGTTCGAAGTTTGTTAACGAACTAACAGCTCCTGACCGCGACATGGGCATAATGCTGCTTGGAGGTTCTGATACAACGCTTTTTCGTTATGCTGTTGCTCTGATGAACGGAACCGGCTTACTGGTAGAGGATAAAGACACCTACAAAGATGTAGTTGGTCGTGTATTGGTTCAGCCAACCGACTGGATGCATGTGGGAGGTAGTTTCCGTTACGGCAAAGCGGTTAGCGAAGACGAAACAGTTAGCGAACCTGATAAACGTACCCGTCTTGGTGCTGAATTTGAAATTGAGAAGTTCGGATTCCTTGTACAGGGCGAATACATTTGGGCAAAAGACGTGGGCTCCTATCTTGTAGGCGGAGGTTGCGGCGGCGATCCCGAATTAGTTCAGGGAAGTGTTAAACGCGAAGGCCTGTCGATTATGGCACTTTACAATACGCCATGGAATTTGCAGCCGGTTATCAAATACGAAAATTATAATGATGATATCGACTATGACGGGAACAATAACATGGAACATATTACCACTATCGGTGTTAATTATTTCTTTAATGAGTGGACCCGTTTGCAGGTGAACTACGAATACAAGGCAGAATGGGCCAACGAAATCGATAACGACATGATTATGGTTCAGTTACAGGTTCGCTTCTAGTTAAAATGAATAACGATAAAAAATTTAAAATAATGACTTTAAGTAAATTATTTCTTTTTGGATTAGTAATGCTGATTGCTTCGGCCATATCAGCGCAAGATGTTATTTCGGCAGCAGATCTGGCAAAGATTTCAAAAAACAACGATGTGGTAGTGGTATATGCCGGAGCCAGTGATGGTTATAAAGTTCATATTACCGGTGCTGTTAGTGTGCCACATACTTCACTTTGCACGAACGAGCCGGTACGAAATCTGATAAAATCGCCTGCAGAAATGGCAAAAGATCTGGGTGCAGCTGGAGTGTCTGCAGATAAGAAAATTGTTGTTTACGATGAGGGTTCAGGTAAATATTCGAGCAGAATGTACTGGATTTTAAAGTATTTAGGTGCTTCAGATGTGAAGGTGCTGAACGGAAATATGAAGGCCTGGAAAGCAGCCCGCAAGCCAATTACCGGAAGCCCAACCAAATCGAAGTCGGCCACTTTTACTGCAAAAGCCGATACCGATCAACTGGCAACAATGGATGAGGTGAAAAAAGCTGTTGGCAATGCTTCGTATGTACTTGTTGATGCTCGTACTCCTGAAGAATATGCCGGCACTGCCGAAACGGAATTGCGTAAGGGACACATTCCTTCCGCAGTGAACGTAAATTATGAAACTGTTCTTGACAGTAAGGGATTGTTAAAATCTAACGATCAATTGAAAGCTTTATTCGAATCGAAAGGAATTACAAAAGATAAAACAGCGATACTCTATTGCGAAACCAGTGTTCGTGCCGGTGTACTTTACCTGGCACTAAAAGGACTAGGATATCCGAACGTGAAAGTTTACGATGGAGCTTATTTGGAATGGCAAGCTACTGCGTCGAACAAAGTAGAATAGCCTTTCACATGTCCTGAGCGCCCAGGTATTTACCGGGCGCTCCTTTTTTTACTTCCATGTAATTGATCCATCCGAACACATTCGCACATTCTCATTCAATTTATAAAGCTTTCCCTCATAATTTCGAAGGTAATTTGTACGTAATGGTTCTAAATAGAATTATAAGTATTTACATTGATTCATTTATTCATACAAATGATTTCAAAACCTGTTTGTCGCCGCCTAAAAGATTATTAAATTTGTTCCAGTTTTACAGGAGCAAATAATTTTTAACTATGAGTAGCCAAATAGATACTGTTCAGAAGGAATCGAAAGACAGAAGAAATAATATTATTGTTATTGCTCTTTCTGTGATATTGCTAATTGTGTTGGTGTTGTTTTTCTTTCAACGACACGATCACAAGGTAATCGTAAATGAAATTAAAGCAGAAAAAGATTCCATACAGTTTCAGTTATCTGAGATTTCGGCTGGTTATGATTCGTTAAAAACAGAGAATGATACTATAAATGAACAGCTTTTTGTTGCCCAGGCAAAGGTAAAAGACTTGCTGCTGGAAGTAGAACAAACAAAAAAAATCAGCTATTCAAAAATTACGGGGTATCAGAAACAGGTTACTACTTTGCGCGGAATCATGCGTGATTTTGTGGTTCAGATTGATTCGCTGAACCGGAGAAACGAGGAACTTATGGCTGAAAACCGAGAGGTGAAAGAACAATACAAAGAGGTTGAACAAAAAAATGTGGCGCTAAGTAAAGAAAAGGAAAGACTGCAGCAAAACTTGAAACGTGCAGCAATGCTTGAAGCCAGAGAACTGCGTGCTTTCCCTATCAATGACCGTGGTAAGGAAACTAGATTTGCCAAGCGTACCGCTAAACTTCAGGTTTATTTTGTTTTGGGTCAGAATGCTACTGCCAAGCGGGGGCCAAAAAATATTTACGCCCGTATTATGCGTCCTGACCAGCTGTTAATGGTAAAATCGGAAAACAATGTTTTTCAGTTTGAAGATCTGAAAATTCAGTATTCGGCCATGCGCGAGGTGGTTTACGAAGGAAAAGATTTACCGGTAGCTATTTACTGGGACAATACTAACGAGCCGGAACTGATGCCCGGTATTTATACCGTTAACCTGTTTGCCGATGGTAATGAAATTGGTGAAACAACTTTTGAGATCAAATAAGGCTTACTTTTTCAACTTCTTCTTCCACCTTTCATAATCAGGCTTTGCATTTTTGATGTTGAAGTGTTTACCGTGACCCGGATAAACGGTTTCGATATCCAGTTCGAAAAGTATTTCCCAGGTTTTTAAAAGGGTTTCCGGATCGTTAACAAAAGGCGGGAAAATCCGACCGTTTTTCATGTTTAAAAAAGTATCGCCCGCTATCAGGTTTTTGCCAATTAAAACCGACTGAGAACCATTGGTGTGACCGGGAGTAGAAATAATTTTTCCATCGATGCCCCATTCATTTAAATCAAACACATTTTCATTAATCAGGTGAGCCTTGAAAGCCCGGGGTGAAGCAAACCGGGGCATAAGTTTTCGGCCAAGTTTTGAAATAAATCCGGAATACCTGCCCTGACCTAAAGGAATGGGCGTGAATCCGGTTTTCAGATTTTCAAATTCGTTTTTATGCACCAAAACTTTGGCGCCGGTATAGTCAACCAATTGATGGAGATTGCCTGTATGATCGTAGTGCGTGTGGGTTAAAATAATCAGCTTAATATCTTCAGGTTGCACATTTGCTTCGCGAAACAGTGTTCTGAGTTTGTTAATGTTGCCTTTAACTCCTGTATCAACCAGTACAGCTTTTGAACCGTTTACAATTAAAACGGCATTGGCGTAACCCATTCGTTTATGAATGATTTTTAAATCAGGCATGTTCGAAAATTTTCCGAAAGTAAGTTATTTCATCATTTTTATCCTAAGCTTTCATCTTAAAATGATATTATCTTTGCTGCCCATATGGCAACATTTTTATTCGATAAAATCATATTTGGGCCGGTAAAAAGCCGCCGTCTTGGTGTTTCGCTGGGGATTAATCTTCTGCCAACCAATGTAAAAGTTTGTTCTTTCGATTGTATTTACTGCGAATGTGGATTTACTCCGCGAGAGTATGAAGAGAAAGTAACCTTCCCGTCGCGTGCTGATGTGAAAATGAGGTTGGAAGTGAAGCTCCACGAAATGGTAGCAACAAACGAGCTACCCGATGTAATTACCTTTGCCGGAAACGGCGAACCAACTTTACATCCTGAGTTTCCGGGAATTATTGACGACACCATTGAGTTACGAGATGAAATAACTCCCAACGCCCGCATTGCAGTATTGTCGAATGCGACCATGATTCATAGAAAACCGGTTTTTGATGCCCTCTTGAAAATTAAGGATAACATTCAGAAACTGGATTCGGCTTTCGAAAAAACCGTGAAGTTGCTCGATTGCCCGAAAGGGAATTTTAACCTGGCTAATACCATTGAGCAACTGATCGCTTTCAACGGAAAGGTTATTATACAAACCATGTTTGTTCGGGGCAGTTATAAAGGGCAAATCATCGATAATACTACTGAAGAAGAAATTTTGGCATGGCTGAAACTTATCGAAAAGATTAAGCCTTTGCAGGTGATGATTTATACCATTGCCCGCGATACGCCCATAGAAACACTGGAAAAAGTTCCGCTTGATAAGTTAAATTCCATCGCCGACCGTGTGCGAAATCTGGGAATAGATGTTCAGGTTTCAGGGTAAACAGTCCATTCGTTTCATTAAAATTTATTGGATATCTTCACGCGGTATGTCGTTTTTTAAAAGGTTTCTTTTGTCGAGATACCCGATGTTTTTTATTGCGTAATAAACGTAACGTAAAAAACGCAATTCTTAATATTCTGTATAATAAGGTTTTAAGTGTTGGATTTTAAATTTGTTTATTATTTTTTTATGTTGTAAATTACGTTTCGTAATTAATGAAACGCAAAATGAATCCATTTTTAATTTCAGGATATGAAAGCCCGCATTTTTTTTGTGATAGGTCAAAAGAATCAGAAAGGCTGCTGAATGCTATTAAAAATTCGAGGAATGTTACTTTGATTTCCGAAAGGAGATTAGGTAAAACTTCTCTGTTAAACCATGTGGGATATCTTTTGGAAAAAGATATTATTTTTATTTATATCGATTTATATCCAACCCTTCACTTAAAAGATTTTATTCAAATTCTTTCTGCCAAAATTCTGGATAAACTGGAGCCTTTTTCTGACAAAACAATTCGGAAGATAACCCGTTTTTTTTCTTCCCTCAATCCTAAGTTTTCTTTCGATCCCGAATCGGGAAAACCGAGCTTTGAACTTTCGATAGATAGTAAGATTGAGGCTGAAAAATCGATAAGCCTGCTTTTTGAGTACATTCGTAATTCGGATAAAAAGGTTGTTATAGCTTTCGATGAATTTCAGCAAATTACAAAATATCCCGAGAAAAATGTAGAGGCGAAGCTTCGCTCTGAAATTCAAAAGGATAATAAAACCTGTTTCATATTTAGTGGTAGCCAAACCCATTTACTTATTGCTATGTTTAGCGCCTATTCACGGCCATTTTATAATAGTACAGAGATAATGAATCTGGGGCGTATTGAGCAGCAAGAATATGTTCTGTTTATTATACAAAATTTTTCAGGGGGTGGTTTTATAATTGATAATGAAACTGCGGCTTACATTTATGAAATAAATAATGGTATAACATATAATGTGCAATATCACTGCCACAAGCTTTATGGAAATGGCAAAAAAGAAATATCCACTTCGTTGGTAGATCAGATGCTTACGGATATCTTAAAAGAAAATGAGGTTGTTTACTATAATTATCGTGAATTGTTAACCGGACTACAATATCAAATTGTAAAGGCAGTTGCCAAAGAAACGCATATCGAAAAACCCTATTCTAACGAATTTATCCAAAAGTATAATCTTGGTCCGGCAAGTTCGGTGCGGACTGCAATAAAAAATCTAGCTGAAAAGGGGATTTTAATTGAACAAAATGGAGTGCATTTAACCGACTGGTATTTTTCGTTATGGCTAAAAACGCAGATGTAATAAATCAATACAAAGTTTCAGGTTTAAAGTTGAAAGCTGCAGATTATGCCAACTTTCAACTTTAAACATTCAACCTTCAACCTTCAACTTTTAACTATAAACTCGTTCTGTACCATTCAGAGCTTCGCCCCAACATTCTGATACCGGCAACAAAACCCTTTAATTTCAGCAAGTCATTGCTTTCGAGCCAACCGTAACAATCGTAGGTTTTACCCGATTTGGGGTCGTATATTGTGCCTTCTTTCCATTCTTTCTTCTTGCTGTCGTATTCAAAACCATTGAGGATTTGTAATCCAACAACAGAGCGTTCGCGCAAGGCCGGATCCGGGTTTTCATCATCTTTCGGAGGCGCTCCGTTTTCATATTTTTCAGGAATCATGTATACAATGGTTCCAATATATTTGCCGTTTTGTTTCTCTACTTCAATTTTAGTAGTCTTTTCATCGTTCCACCACACCCCAACAATTTTATCGGCTTCTTGTGCAAATCCTGCCAGGGCATAAATTCCAAGGAAAAAAAGAATCGCTAACTTTTTCATAATCTAGATTTTAAATTATTTTTAGGAGACTAAATATAAATAAAATTCAATTCGTATTTCAATTTTTCCGAAAAACCAAATATTATGAGAATGATAAAACGAATTTTGCTGGGGCTGCTTGGCTTGATTATTCTGGTTTTAATAGTTGGAGTTGTATTTCTGCACAACATAAAAACTGCCGCCATTCCCAACTACAACAAAGATGTTAAAATTACCGGGCTTGAAAAAGAAGTTACTGTTTTTCGTGATGCCCAGGGAATTCCTCATATCTATGCTGAAAATGAGGATGATTTGTACCGGGCAGTTGGTTTTGCCATGGCCCAGGACCGCCTGTGGCAAATGGATTTATTGCGGCGGGTAACCCAGGGAAGATTGTCTGAAATCCTGGGCAAGGATCAGCTTAATACCGATTTGATGATGCGGGCGCTTCGGATTCAGGAAAAATCGGAAAAAATTCTGGCCACATCAAAACCGGAAATTGTTGCCGCATTGGAAGCCTATGCCGACGGTGTTAATCAATATATCGAAAACTCTCCTTTGCCTCCCGAATTTAAGGTGTTACAATACAAGCCTGAACCCTGGCTGCCTGTTCATTCAATTAACCTGATAGGCTACATGTCGTGGGATTTATCAATGGGCTGGGGAACCGAGTACTTTCTGCATCAGTTGCGTGCCGAAGTTTCGGATGAGAAAATTGCGGAGCTGATTCCCGATCTAAAAAATCATAAGACTGCAATCTATCCTGAATTTGGAAATATTGATATTGACGCTTCAGAGACACTTCTTTCTGCAACGCAGAATTTAAAAGATCTGGGGGCCGAAATTTTTAACGGAAGTAACAACTGGGCAGTTGCCGGTAAAAAAAGCAAAACAGGAATGCCTTTACTGGCCAACGACATGCACCTTGGCCTTTTTGCACCGGGTATCTGGTATCAAATGCACCAGGTTGTCGAGGGGAAAGTGAATGTAACTGGTGTTGTGGTTCCCGGTCAGCCTTTTGTTATTTGTGGCCATAACAACAATATTGCCTGGGGGATGACTAATGTGATGGTCGATGATCTTGACTTTTATGCTGAAAAATTGAACGCGGATTCCACGAAATACTGGTTCGACGGTGAATGGCATGACTTCCTTGTCAAGAAAGAAACCATAAAAACAAAAGAAGGTGAAGTTTTTGAAGAAGAGTTAAAATTCACTCATCGCGGTCCAATGGTAAACCGCTTTAAAAAAGAAAAAGAAACTCCTCTTTCTATAAGGTGGCTGGGTAACGAAATGAGCAATGAAATCAGAACAGTGTATTTGTTGAACAGGGCTAAAAACTGGAGTGATTTTCGAAGCGCAGTAAGCACATTTATTTCGGTTAGTCAGAATGTAGTATATGCAGATATTGAGGGGAATATTGGACTTCAATGTAGTGCGGGGTTGCCCGTTCGCGCAGGTTCCGGAATACAGATTTATCCCGGCGACAGCAGTAAGTACGACTGGCAGGGTTTGGTTCCTTTCGAGGAGCTTCCTTACGAGTTTAATCCCGAGCGGGGTTTTGTTTCGTCAGCCAATAATAAAACCGTTCCTGATACTTATCCGCATTATATTTCTCATTGGTTTGCCACACCAAGCCGCATTGACCGGATTCGTGAAATGCTGGAGGCAAAAGAAAAACTGGGCATCGACGATTTTAAAGCCATGCACAGCGACTGGAAATCGAAAACGGCAGAAACGATGACACAGGTTTTTGTAAAGTCTCTGCAAAAACTATCGGATTTTAACGAAACAGAAAAGGCTGCATTTGCCAGATTGAGTAACTGGGATTACAACCTGACCCGTGAAAGTCAGGCTGCATCCATTTTCGAAATCCTTTACCGAAAATCAATGGAAAACCTGGTGAAGGATGAGTTGTCGCCCGAATTATTTAAAGGGATGCTGGGGCAAAAAATGTTATTGGAAAACCTGATGATTAATTTACTGGCCGACGATTATTCTGCATGGACCGATAATGTGATGACCGACAAAGTGGAAACCTTTGATGATATTATATTCCAGTCGTTTAAGGAAACTGTGGCGGATTTAACAGCAGAACTTGGCAACAATGTGGAAGATTGGCACTGGGGAAAAATACATTCGTTTACCATTGCCCATCCGCTGGGAGTGGTTGATGTGCTCAACAAGGTTTTAAAGTTGAATCGAGGGCCATTTGAAATGCCCGGAAGTTACCATACGGTTTGTCCGTATTCCTATTCGTTTACCAACCTTTACGAAACGCATCACGGGGCTTCGCACCGGCACATCTTCAGTACCAAAAACTGGGATGAATCGGAGACCGTTATTCCAACCGGAACCAGTGGTATTCCGGCCAGCAAGTTTTATCTCGATCAAACAGAGCTCTATATACATAACCAGTATCATTCTGATTTATTTACCGGCGAGGAAGTCGAAAATGCTTCAGTTTATAAAATGAAAATGCTTCCGGGTAGAAAATAGAGCTTGAAATTTTGGGCTGGATTTAAACCATGTCCGGTTGTTCTCTGTTTAAGTTTAAACAAAACAGCAGGACATGAATAAATCCTCTCAAGCTCCCATATATGTGGTTTCAGGTGGTCAGGGTATTGCCGGAAATAACCTTGTTCAGGCCCTGTTGATACAATATCCCAATAACAATGTGCCGGTTGTGATATTTGGTGAAGTAGATTCGGAAGAGGAAATTTTCGGTATTATTAAAAAGGCCAAAGCCAATGGAGGGTTGATTGCCCACACCATGGTTAATCCCGATTTGCGAAGAAGAATTAATGAGCTGGGAGAAGAATTTAAGGTTTCGGTGATTGACTTAATGGGACAGCTTGCCGATTACCTGGATAAAAGATTGGATATGAAACCCCTGATTCATCCCGGCTTGTATCGTGAAATCAATTATCAGTATTTCGACCGGATCGAATCTATTGAATTTACACTTTCGCAGGACGATGGCATGAGTCCGCAGCGTTTACAGGATGCCGAGATTATTTTGACAGGTGTTTCCCGGGCCGGAAAAACTCCTCTCAGTGTTTACCTGGCCATGTATGGATGGAAGGTGGCCAACGTGCCTTTGGTTCCGGGAGTTCTGCCTCCCGACGAATTGTTCGAAATAGATCCTCAACGTGTGTTTGGATTATACATTGGAGCCAGCCAATTGATTGCACATCGGCAAAAACGGCTGTCGAGCTGGAAAAACTATCAAAATGAGTCTTACATCGATCGGCATGCTGTTCGTGAGGAAATCAAAAAAGCCATGTTCGTTTTCGACCGCGGTGGTTTTACGGTGATCAATGTTTCAAACAAACCTATCGAAAGCACCGCAAATGAAATTTTATATTTTATGTCGCAGCGGTTTGCCTACAGGGGGCGTAAATTACAGTCGCCTTACCACGGGAAAGATGAAAATTCATAAAACAGGACGAAGGTTTTTTCAATTTAATGTGTCAAATACTTATTGTATATCAATTTTTTGCTCTTATAGTTAATGACTATGGGTCATAAATATTTTATACGGGTTTGTATAAACAAAATGAGTAAGTCTTTGTAACTTAATGCATAATTATTTGATTGTTAAATTCAAAAACCATGATCAGACTAACAAAATTCAGTTTGGTTCTTTTTCTGTTTCTGGCCGGTAATTTATACGGACAGGATGAGTTGCTAAGTATCAGGCAAGCCGTTAAACAGGCCATAGAAAACAACGCAGAGCTCAATCAAATGAGAGCCAGATTGCTTCAGAAAGAGAATGAATGGAGAATAAACACAGGAATCTCCGCTCCCGAGATTAGTTATTTCAAAGAAGGAATCAGCGACGATCCTTCAGCTCCTTTTGCCGAAAAGCGTGTAGCTGTTACGCAGGAAGTAGATTTCCCTTTAACGGCGGTTTATCGGGTAAAGGCTTTAAAACAAGAGGTTGAAGCACAGCAGAATGTGATTGTTGCCAAGGAAAAAGAAATAAGTGCGATGGTAAAGAGTAAATACATTGAGGTGATTTATGCACTTTACTTGCAACAATCACGGCGAAACCAGTTAAATCTGGTCCAGGAACTTTACAACGCTGTTTACACCAAGTTTGAAACAGGGTTGGGTAATGGTATCGACTTGGTAAATGCTGAAATTCAGCTGGATGAAGCCAGAAATGATTTGGATCAGTCGGAGTGGATATTGCATCAGGCACGGTACGGGCTTTTTAATGTAATTGGCTTACCTGCCGATGAGCAAAAATACAGCATCCAGTTTGCAGATACTCTTTTTGCAACGGATATCGATATTTCGCAGATTCAGGTTTTGGCCGTTCAGGAAGAACAACCCAATTATAAAGCTTCGGTAAACATGTTGAATGCTTCCGACTATTTTTTGAAAGAAGCCAAAAGTAATATTCTGCCCGATATTCGATTCAGTTTGTACAAGCAGGATTATGGCAGTGGCTACGATTTTAACGGTTTCGAAGTGGGTTTAAGCATTCCTATCTGGTATCCGTTCGAGCAGAAAGGAAAAATACAAATGGCTCACGCCAGAAAAGAAGAGTTGCTCTGGAATCAGAAAGAAATTCGGTTAAACATGAAAAAGGAAATTGAATATGCCTGGCACAATTATTCCGTAAGCCGTTCTATTGTTAACCGCTACCACGATACAATGAAAGACCGGGCATCTAAATTACAGAGTATGACTTTACGAGCATATCAACTGGGAGAAATCAACCTGCTGGAACTTCTTAACGCTCAGCAGATTTACTTAAAAAGTGAGCAGCGTTATTTAACGGCCCTGCGGGATTATTACATGCAATTAGCAGCATTAGAGCAGTATATCGATCAGGAGTTAATCTATTAAATCACCATAAAAAATGAAAACCAATTACGTATATATCATAGTTTTTTTGTTTGCCGTTTCGTTGGCAGGTTGTCACACCACTAAAAAAGAAGAAAGTGCCGCCAAAACAATGGAGACAGAACTTCCTCCGTCTTTGAAAGAAAGCAGCGAAGAAGTTTTAATGGTCAAGCTATCTGACAAAGAAAGCAATGAACTTTCCATAAAAACGGAAAAGATTGCCAGTGAGTTTGTCAATCATAAAATTTTGGCGCCGGGAGTGGTATTCCCTTCCCCGGGACATTCGAGTATTATTAGTACTCCAATTGACGGACAAGTGTTGGCCATTAATGTGCATGAGGGCGACTGGGTGAATAAAGGCCAGGAAATGTTCCGCATTCAGAGCTTGGAATATGGTAATCTGATTTCTGAATACCTACAGGCTTATGCCCAGGAAGTATTTCAAAAAAGCCGCTTATCACGTTTGAAACAATTGGTTGAAGAGAGAATCAGTTCTACCAGCGAATTGGAACAAGCTACTGCTGAGTATCAAAGGGCTTCAGCTTCTTTAAAATCAGCTTCTGCTAAACTAAGGGCGGTTGGGGTTCCAGAAAAAGAAATTGCAGGCTTATCAGGAGATGAGAGTTTTGATCCGACTTTAAAAATCGTGGCACCTATCAACGGAGTAATAGAAAAGAATTTTGTTGAGTTGGGACAGTCGGTAAATGCGTTGGAAAATCTTTCCAGGGTTCTCGATACACGCCAGGTACTTATTCGCGGTTATGTTTCACCGGGAGATGCTGTTTTGGTTGAACCCGGAAACAAAGTGGAAATTTCGAAACGCGAACAGGAAGAAATGGCTATAACCGGAAAAATAACTTCCGTTAACCCCGGTTTAGACGAGAACAGTCGTTCGGTTGTGGTTAATATTATTATTCCATCTCAGAATAACTGGCCCAAACCGGGTGAAAATCTGAGGCTTTCCATTACGTCTGAATCGCCAAAAGAAATTATTGCCATTAATTTGAAGGCCCTTACTTACGACGGGAATCAGGCCGTAGTGTTTGTAAAAAAAGATGCGAATACATTTGAACGTCGGCCCATTGAAATTGAAGAAATTAAAGACGAACTCGTTTTTGTGGCTTCAGGTCTTACGGTGGGAGAAGAAATTGCCGTTACTAAAGTGTTCAGTTTAAAAGCGCTTTCAAGATTCGATATTATCTCAGAAGAATAAAATTAAAATCCTAAGCTGATGCTTCAAAATATTATATCATTCAGTGTTCGACAAAAATATGTAGCCTTATCGCTGGTTGTGTTAATGGCCATAGGCGGCTATTTTTCGTTGATAAATTTACCAATTAATTCGCAGCCCGATGTAACACCTGTGCAGGTTTTGGTTATTACAAAAGCCGGTCGTTATTCTCCCTTCGATGTGGAGAAACTCGTGAGTTATCCCATCGAAACGGCAATGAACGGACTTCCGAATGTTGCCGAGGTAAGATCAATTTCACAATTTGGTCTGTCAGCAGTTACCGTTGAATTTGACGAGGGAACGGATATCTACTTTGCCCGTCAGATCGTTAGCCAGAGGCTTCAATCCATTGTTGATGAATTGCCTCCCGGGGTGTCCAGTCCTTCACTGGGGCCCATCTCAACAGCGCTTGGCGAGATTTACCAGTACGTGGTACACGGCGAAAATTATTCGTTGTCGGAATTGCGCGAGATACAGGATTGGCTCATTGCACCACAGCTTAAAATAGTTCGAGGAGTTACCGAGATCAACTCGTTTGGTGGTTTTGTAAAAGAATACAATGTGATTATTCAGCCGGGTCTGCTTCGTACATACAGTATTGGTATTTCTGATGTGATGGATGCCATTGAACAGAACAACAGTGTTTCGGGAGGAAATTACATTCAGCACAATGGCGAGCAGTACATTATAAGAGGTGTTGGGCAAATTACCAGCATGGATGATGTACGGAATATTATTGTGAAAAACATCAATAATAAACCCATTTTTATAAAAGATGTCGCCAATGTAATTGAAGGAAAGCAAATCAGGCAGGGAGGTGTTACCAAGGATGGACAGGGAGAGGTGATTACCGGAATTGTGATGATGCTCCGCGGTGGAAACGGCCGTGAAGTAATTGCCGAAATAGAAGATAAAATTGCTGAAATTAACAGAAGCCTTCCTGAAGGTGTCAGCGTTGAAAAATTTTACGACCAGTCAGACCTGATTAAAAGAACAACCTCAACCATATCAACCAACCTTCTTGAAGGAGGATTCCTGGTTATTGTTGTTTTACTACTTCTTTTAGGTGAGATCTCGGGAGCGCTGATTGTGGCCATGGTTATTCCATTTTCGATGCTTTTTGCTTTTATCGGAATGCGCGAGTTTGGACTGGCAGCTAACTTAATGAGTCTCGGCGCCATCGACTTTGGAATGGTAGTAGATGGATCGGTGGTAATGGTTGAGAATATTGTGCACGATTTGCAAAAGAATAACAATAAGGATTCAAAGGATGAAATTATACGCAAAGCTGCAAATCATGTGGTTCGGCCCATCTTTTTCGGGGTGTTGATTATTTTGATGGTTTACGTCCCGATTATGACCTTCAAGGGAATGGAAGGTATTTTGTTCCGGCCAATGGCTATAACCGTAGCAGCAGCTGTACTTGGATCGTTGTTACTCGCCCTGATATTTGTTCCGGCCATGTCGTCAATTGTTTTCAGAAAAAAAGTAAAAGTCAGAAGAAACTACCTGATTGAATGGATGCGTCCGCGTTATCAGAGGGGGCTGGAAAAAAACATGAACCGGATATGGTTTGTGGGATCTTCAGCCGTAGTAATATTTTTACTTTCAATCTTTTTAATGACCCGACTTGGAACCGAATTCCTGCCGGAACTGGACGAAGGTTCCATCCTGATAGAACAGGTTCGTATGCCATCGGTAACACTTGAAGAATCGATGGAGAATGCCGATTGGCTGGCAGGGAAAATAATGGAAAATATTCCGGAAGTAAAAACGGTGGTGCCCAAAACCGGGCGTTCTGATTTGGCTAACGACTGGATGGGCGTACATCAAACGGATGTTTGGGTGGTGTTAAAACCCATTGAAGAATGGTCGAAGGGTGTAACAAAAGAAGATATTATCAGCCGGATAGAGCCTTATTTGCAAACCGAACCGGGCCTGGCATACAATTTCACCCAGCCCATTGCCATGCGTGTTGATGAATTAACCAGCGGCGTGAAGTCGGACCTTGCCGTGAAAATTTATGGCGAAGACCTTGCTGTGCTCGATCAGATTGGCGAGAATATTTCGGCATTAATGTCGGGACTGCCCGGAACCGATAACTATTATGTGGAACAATCGGCCGGACAACCCTATCTCACGGTAAATATCGATAGGGAAGCAGTGGCGTCGTTTGGATTAAATGTGGATGAAGTGCAAAAAGTGGTGGAAGCAGGTATTGGCGGTCAGGAAGCCGGGCAACTTTACGAAGGCCAAAGGCATTTTGGAATAGTGGTTCGTTATCCCGAGAATATCCGCGATGAGTTGCCTAAAATTGCTGAAGTGCCGGTACACTTGCCGGGTGGTGGTTATATTCCGCTTAAACGAGTAGCAAATATCGAACTTCAGGAGGGGCCACGTGAGATACAACGTGAGAATGGCTGGCGCAGGTTAATCGTTGGTATCAACATTAAAGATATTGATTTGGGTACTTATGTTTCGCAATTGCAGGCGGCTATCGACAAAAGTGCCAGTATTCCGTCAGGTTACTTTATTGATTATGGCGGAACCTTCGAGAATCAGCGAAGAGCCATGCGCCATTTAATGCTGGTTGTGCCACTTTCTATTTTTATTATTATCGGCCTGATGTATCTGAACTTTGGAAAAATGCGCTATGCAATTCTGATATTGTTGAATTTGCCTTTTGCTTTATCGGGAGGAGTGCTTCTCTTGTGGATCAGAGGAATGTATTTATCGATTACGGCAAGTATTGGTTTTGTTGCCCTGTTTGGAGTTGCCGTGTTAAACGGTATTGTTTTGGTCGACCATATTAATATGTTGAGAAAGGAGAAAAAAGGCGATCTGAAAAAGCTGGTTATCGAAGGCTCGGTCGACCGTTTGCGCCCGGTATTAATGACTGCCCTGGTGGCAAGTTTGGGATTTATTCCAATGGCATTTAATACCGGTCCGGGGTCAGAGGTTCAACGACCACTGGCAACTGTGGTAATCGGTGGCCTTGTTACATCAACATTTTTAACGCTTTTGGTTTTGCCCATTGCGTATTATTGGATAGAGAGAAAAAAGGCTCCGGCAAAAGAAGCGTAGTTTATGAATGGAACGCGATACAATCGCGCACCAGCAGGGATCCGGATTATCGGAGTCGTATAGTTTGTCAATAATTTTTCTTTAGGAATAGCCTCCCCCCAAAAAAAGGTTATTTCAAAAGAAAAATTATGGGGTTGGATTTGCTTTTTAGCTCAGTTCTTTGTTAGGCTGTCGTGCATTTATGGTAATTTGTTTTTAATAGTACGTCTTTTTATATCCGATTTTATCAAACTGAAATTATTATCAATGTATTCAATTGTAATAATATTCGAGATTTTACATTCCTTCAAATCAGTTAGATATTTATCAATAATGGCAATATAATCATTTTGAGTTTTTTGAATTATTTTGTTTTCAATCAATCTGTCAATTACAGTTCTAGTATCCAAGTCAACTCCTGTAAAACAAACAATCCCAGGTGAATACTCATTTTTGGTTTCAATCCCGATAAAACTGTTTTGAAGATTAAAAATATCAGGTATGATAAATTCCCTCTTTCGAGTCCTCTTATTGTTTTTATCAAGGTATGCCTCTAAGAATTTTTTAGTCATTTATCGTTGGTTTTAATTCTTGTCCACTATCCCAACACGAAATGCATAAAGTAATTTCATTGTCGCCTAATCGTTTTAATCGAGATGGAGAAAACTCCATATTGCACTGTTGGTCATACTCATAAAGATACCAAATTGTAATATCTTCTCTTTTTATATCCAAATCCGCAAGCTTTTTATAATTGCTCTCAAGTAAATCGAGGAATTTGTTTATAAAATCATAGAATTCATCATCTTGCTCCTCAATCACTTCGTAAATCCAAACGCTAGGAACAGCATTTTTATCAATCAGCTCGGTTGGATGAACTCCTAGTATTTTCGAAATCGAGTTATAAGTATCAATGTTTGGTTTAAATGATATTTGTAATCTATCGTATGATTTCATTTTTATTTTATTGTCATGTTACCTTGGATTTATGTCTGCCCGTATGCAGCATAACGGTCACTTGCAAGTTGTCGTTGCGGATTTCGGAGAGCGTTCCTGTCCGAAGGACACGGAACTGCGATGCGAGAATCCGCAGTTGGCGTACCACCGAACCCCGCCCTGCAATATGTACTGTGTTAACGGTTGTTTTTTTTATTTTTCCATTTACCATTAAAAAAATCTTCTTCATCCTTATCGTGTGGAGGAGGAGGAGGTGGTGGTGGTAGAACTTCATAGTTTAAAATAATTTTCATCCTTAATGGATAAATCTGGTTAATAGTTAATCTCTTTTGAATTTGTAACTCATTATAGGTTTCATTCCACTTTAATATAGCAAGTTCATTTCGCAGTTGATTATTCAATGAGATAATTTGGTTTATTTTTTTTAATAGTATTTTAATGGAGGTTCTTTGCTTTAAACTGTCCGATACCATTTGTGCGTTGAGAAAGATTATTGCCCTTGAAACCATTACTTCTCCAAAGTATTGAACGGTTTTGGGTTCTTTCTCAGGTAAATCCACATCATAATATGGATTTAATAAGAAATTATATATGAATTGGTTGAACTTATCCTCTTCATCAAAAGTTTCCCCTCTGATAAAAATACTATCCTTTGTGTTTATAATAATTGAACAAACATTTCCATAACTATAATCTCCATGGTTCTTAGAATCAAAATACAATTTTTTAAAATTGAAGTAAGTTTTAATAGAATCTTTATCTATATTTTCTTCAGTTTGTAGATATAGACGTGACTCTGGAAAAATTGAATCGTATAAGTTTTCGGATAAATTATCAAACTGTTTATTCTCTATATAGGCATTATAAATGTGATTGAATAGTTCCTCGAAATTATAATCAGTTGTGTTTTGATTATTTATTTCTTGTCCATGAAGATTGGATGAAAGAAGAAAAATTATAATGTAGATTAATAGTCTAAACTTTTTCATACCTAGATTTATTATTTCAAATAACCGTTAACGGTAAATTGTATGAGTAGTGGCAGATTGCGTGGTAGTTTCCTGTCAAACCGCTACGCAGTTTGATCGGGATATAAACCTTGATATTTAGCACATTGCCTGCCATTACTTATACAAAATGTTGGCGGTAGTTTTTATGTAATTTTCTTATTTTCATTCTAAAATTTTTACACATCTAAAACCCACGTTTTGCTGACCTTCGTTTATCTCATAATTAAATCTGTATGGTGTCCAAGGTAAAATCCCCATTTTACTCCATGAGCCACCTTTCACAATTACGGATTTGTTTGCTTTATGCCAGGTAGAAGTCCATTCCCATACATTTCCTGCCATATCAAAACAACCATATGGACTTTGTCCTTCTGGATATTTTTTAATATCTGTTGTTCCAGAAATACCAGAAAGCCTAGTGTTACATTTTGAACTATCCCATTCATTACCCCAAGGAAATAATCTACCATCTTTACCTCGTGCAGCTTTTTCCCACATTTCCTCGGTTGGTAATTCTTTATGCATCCATTTTGCATATTTTAATGCGTTAATATAACTTACATTAGTAGCAGGCTTTGTCTCGTCTCCCTTTGGGAATGTGTGGTTCTTGTCAAATTCAGAATACTCCAAATTTGTAACTAAATACTTGTCTATCAAATAATCTGCAATAGCAACTATCCTTCTAGGATGTTCTCCCTCAAACATAGAATGATGCGCACCTGATTCTATTATTTGCTGTACTTCAGTCAAATCTCTCCCCATTATAAACTCCCCTTTCTCAATAAGTACCATGTTCTTTGTTAAACGATAATTGATACTTTTAAAAACATCAATAAATACTTGTTCGTCAATTTTTAATGTTGTTGAGGTGAAAGTCTTTATTCTCTTTGCTAAATTTGGATTTCCTATTTTTTCAAGTGGTTTCAAAACGAATTTTATATCCTTGGGTGTATTGTAGAGACACAAATAGGAAAAAATTGCATTTCTTTTAACTTCTTCATTTTTCCCTATTAAAAGTAAATTAATAAATTCTTTGGCTTGAGTATTTTGAATATTTTGTTCTATCCAATATTCTAGGTTTATATCAAGAATAATTGAGGTATAAAGTAAAAATCCTCTTTTGAAGCTATCTAAAACTAATTTGTCTTTGACTTTATCGATTAGCTTAAATTTATAAGGTTCCATAAGGTTCTTATGGCTTTTCCAGTTATTTTCTTCTTGTCTTAATATGTCTTGAGCTTCCTTAACTTTATAAATTTCAGAATTAATCCATTCTTTTATTTTTATAATTAGATATTCATGTGTTAGCTCATACTGCTCATTATCCTTTGTTATACTTCTTTGGATTATTCTTTTTTGTTCCAGATCAACAAGTATTTGTTTAATATTTAAATGAGAAGAATCATTTGAAGTGAACTTAATATTTTTAATCTCACTCATTTTCAATGGAACCTTCGTGTTACGGTAGGATACCATATGTTGTAACAATAACTTTGAATATATTCTTTGATTAGGTTGGAATTCTTCTAACGCATAGTCAAGGTAATCTGTTAATATACCTTTAGCACACCCAAGATTCTCGTAATTTATTTCTTTTATTATCTTTTCATCAGTTTTTAGCTTATTGAAAAGGGTAAAACAAACAATCTGTAATTGAGGTGGTTCAATCACCTTATCTCCTTTAGAATTTGTTTTGTATAAGTCGTTTAATATTTTTTCACCTAAGTTTTTCTCTAATGATATTCCAAATAGTGCAAACGGTTTTTCAATAATTTCCGAAGCATCTTTGTATTTTAATTCTTCTAACCTAAATCTGAAGTTGAAAAACGTAGGTATACTTTTGGCAATTTCGTGAAACTCTACAAAGAAATCTTCCCGGAATGAAATAATTACCTTTACTTTTAGAACAAAGCTCTCATTAATCGTTTTAAGAAATTTGATAATATCAAGCCTGTCATGTTCATTTAAAGTGATAAAAATTTCTTCAAACTGGTCAATAATTAGTACAATATCTTTATTGTAATCGTTATGCAATTGATTTAGAATAGATAACAAATCATTTTCATAACTTAAATGGCATTTTGTCGTAATGTCTTTATATTTTTCAAATAATGCTTTTTTTATTTTTTCAATTGGAGAATCTGTAATTCTTGTATAAATAGTTAGGTATGAATTCTTACAAAGATTGGGTATTATGCCTGCTGTCAAAAAAGACGTTTTTCCAACTCCTGATTTTCCAAAGAGCAGTATTATTCTGCCAGTAGAAATCAATTTTATAAAGATTTCCTGATCAATTGACCTTCCAAAGAATATATTTTTATCATCTTGAGTATAGCTGTTTAAATATTTGAAAGGCGATTCCGGCTTTTTAGATTCATTTGTATTTTTGTTTAAAAGATTAAGCTCCTTATCCTGTAATATTTTTTTCTTGTACTGAACTTTCTTTGATAACTCACTGATATATTTCGTCAAGAGTATATGATTATCTTTAGGATCATATGGAATAACCTTTACATTATAAAATTTTTCATATTGATCAGCTTTTAATTTTATATATTTTTCTTTGTCAACTAACATATAGTTTAGGGGATTTGAACTTAATCTGATCTTAATTATTTCTAGAAGATTAAGTAAATATGGATCCTGCAAACTATAGCCAAGAAAAAGTACTGTTTTAGTCCTGAAAATTAAATTTAATGTTTCTAAATAAAGAGGTTGTGAATAAATTAAGTTTGAATAATCAGATTTACCAAGAACGATAGAATCTATATTATCAATCGTGCCATGAATTTTAAAAATGAAAAATTGGTTTCTTCTAATTTTCTCATTAGCATCTTTTAAATCATTTATTCCCTTACTTTCTACACTTGGAAGTTGAAGCTCAAATAATTTATCATAGTTTGTTGTTATTATTTGTGAAAATGGAATTTTGCTGATCTCTTGATGAATTTTGGGAATTTTATCTAAACTCTTCATGAAAACACTTTTCATGAAATTGGAGAATTCATATTCCCCCATTTTATAGCGTAGGTATTCTGCAATACTTATTAGCTCTCCAGATCTCTGCAGAGCTTCCAAATCATCTTTATACTCGTTAATATCAATATAATTCTTATTGCAATACGCTATCATTCTATCTATGAGACTTGTCCATAATGGATATCCTGCACTTACAGACAGTCCTGCTCCGGCAAACAATACACATCTTTTTTCTGCAATTTCGTTAATTAATGTTTCTGGAATAACCATTATTTATTGTATTAGAACATACATAATTGAAGTTGATAACCGCAAATTATTGAAAATCTAAGAAAAACTTTGACCCTACCAATCCTTCCGAACCTTGATATTTCCCATTGTATAAATCTATATTTCCTATTGGCTTCCAAAATGTTGCTTGTGCAAGTTTCATGAAAGGATAAATTTTAACGCTTTCAACTGCTCTTAATTGAAGTGTCCAGTGTGCATGTGAACCAAGATCAATAATATCAGCGGTAATATGAACAAAAATACCCAACCTCGCAGTACTTGAGCGACCTTTACAAATCGGAACAAAAAAATCACTTCCAATTTTCTCATAAGTACCCACAAGGTAAATTTTGTCAGGAGTCAATACAAAACCTTCATCCAAAATCGGAACTTTAGATATAGGATTATCTTTTTTAGGATCTAAAATTTTATCTTCATAGAATGCTATTTCATTTCCTATACTTATATCATAACTATTTGTCGTTATATTTTCCTTATTAAATGGTGTAATAACTATTTTCCCTTGTTCGACTTGCCTTAAAATTTCATTACCGGTAAGTATCATTTGTTTTAAATTTTGATTGAAACGGAACAACTCTTTTATTATAAATCCCTGTGTAACTTGTAGTGTCTCCTTTGGTGTGCCAAAATGAAACTTGCCCAAATTTCATTAAAGGATATATTTTGACAGGTTGCACACAACTTACCTCTAGCGTCCACCTTGCCAAACATCCTTTATGCCCTAAGTCTGCATCCGCATTCACATAAACTCCGAGTCTTCCAAGAGAAGATCTTCCGTTTAGTAAAGTGACGAAATCTGATGAACCAATATTTTCATAAGTCGTCATTAGATACAATTGGTTAGGAATAAGAGTTAGTCCGTCCTCGGGAATATTTAATAATTTATTCTCATTTAAAAGCATATATTGTTCACCAAGTCGGAAATTATATGTATTCGGATTCAAGCTCGATAACTCAAATGGATCAATTGTAATTTTACAACTTTTTATGTTCTCAATTATTTCTGTTTTTGTAAGTATCATTTGTAAGTCTTTTGCCAGTTACCAAAGTGATTCCAGCCTGAAAGGATTTCTGAGGAGAGCTGTTCTCCATTAACCTTCACCTCATTCGTATCATCCACTGTGCCAATCATTACTATTCCGTTTTTCTCTAACTGTTGTAGAAGGTTGTAACCATTTTGTTCAATTGTGCCAACAAGTGTATAATCAGCTCCAGGACCGCACACAATTGTTTCAACAGATGAATTTAGAAATTCAGCAACTTTGTATGTAATTTCATGAATTTCAAGAGCATTTATATCCAAACCACAATTATTCTTTCTAGAAATTTCATTGAAAGAATGACCCAAACCATCAGAATTATCCATACAACTAATTCTCAAACCAGAACTTGATAGCAATTTAGAGGCTTCAAAAGAGATAGGAGGCTTTAGAAACGAGTTATTTAAGATTTCCAATTCAGACTTATTTAATTTCAGTCCTTTAGGTAAAGCCGAATAATAATAGTACAAACATGTGGATGTAAGTCCAGCATATCTTTGGCAAAAAATGATGTCTTCAATTTGACTATTAGACCTATTTATATAATTTCGATTTTCTAAATCACCAAATACAGTAGCTGATAAACTTACCTCAGAACTTGTTGATAAATCGCCACCTAAAACATCCATTTGATAATTTATGCATGCATTACTTATGCCATTTAATAAATCAATAAATTTTTTTAATGGAAATTTCTTGGGGAATGATAGATTCAATAAAATTCCCTTTGGTGTTCCTCCGGATGATACAATGTCACTAATATTGGAAGTAACTAACCACTCACCTAAATGAAAATCATTCATTATGTTCAATCTCATTCCTGTAATGTCGTATCTTACTTTATCTGTATTCAAGAGGATACTGTTACTATTAATGTTAACTTTAATGCTGTCATCCCCATAGTATTTTGAAAAATTATTCTTTTCAAAAATAGGATAGATAAAATTATCTATTAACTGGATTTCAGTAAAATCATCTAGAAATCTATTATCTAACATTACTTTATTCATGTTTTTAATTTAAGTATAGTATCTAACTAAAATTAATGTTTGATTTAAAATATTAGTTTAAACCTCCCAAAATAATTCAAATATATAAATAGAAGTTTTGTTTTTTCATTGAACTTGAATCTTTAAATTACCGCCAACGGTTGGTGCATGTTGCGTAGCGGATTTCGGAGCAGCGTTCCTGTCCGCGAGGACGGAACGATGATGCGAGAGCCGCAGTTGGCGCACCACCAAACCCCGCTATGCAATATGGCACTGTGTTAGCTGCTGTTTTTTACATACATTATTTTTCTGTTCTTTATTAAACTCATTGTATTATTAATCTATTAAACTAAGGCTTCTGTGGATTTGTAGTTAGTCATAATTGAATTTGCTTCCAGTAATGATTCTTGATATTGTAGCAAATCTTTTTTCAGATTGAAATAACTCTGAGTAAGAACATACTGGTAGTTATTTAATGCTGAAAATATTACTTCAAGATTTTTATCGAAATATGTCTCAGAACCAAAATATGTCCACATGCGAGACAGGTAGAGTTCAAAACTATCTTTTACCTCACCAGTAATCAATTTACTGTATAACTCATCTTCAATTAATTCTTTAATCCTCTTTTTAAAAATCAGTTCAATTGATTCAATAGCAGAAAAGTTCTCTCTGATTTTATCGAATGGTGTTGTGTGATTCACAAATTCTAACTGAATGGACAACTCATTGTAGATTTTGTATTTCTCATCATAGTCACTATCATAATGAAACATTTTTTTATAAAAATCCAGTAGTTGTTTTTGTCCTTTTTGAGATTCTTCAAGGTGGGCAAACCAGCGAAAAATTGCTTTGTCATTGTTTTGAATCTTTTCCGTAACTGATTCAAATTCTTTTTCTATCTGAAGAACCAAAGAAGCAGCCTCTTTTCTTGGATACTTTTTACCATCGTAATCAAAAGTTTTTACCCTAAACTGCTTATTTGCAATTTGTGATAACACATCTTTGTCTTGATTTAGTGCTATTTGTTTATAAACAAGATTTACATTATCGTTTGAGAAAAGACTCTTTTTATCAAACTCAATTGACTCATTAAGTTCAGTTTCTAAATCAAAAGTCAAGGGGTTTTTATTGTCATAGTAACCATTGTAGATTTTTGAGAAAGTATCACGCTCAAAGTTGTGAGTATACTCTTTTTTGAAGTTATTTATTTCTAAAAAGATTGGTTGCTCTGAATATTTTATGTCTTCAAAAATAGCGTCTGTTAAGGTCTTCTGCCATTTACTAATTTGAACGAATAACAAGTTCGCAGATTCTTTGCTAATTGTTTTTGCTTCAATTTTTGTTTCTTCCAAGTGAGCTATCCGTTCTTCGTCGGTAGGGTGAGAAGCCCATTGGTCTTTTATTATCAGTTTGGAGTGGTTAAATTTATTACGATGTCCTAAATCTACCTGGGGTAGGTTGTTTTTAATTGGGATATTATTGTCTGAGGCAAGAAAATTCATTACAAAAAGTTGTTCACTATAAATATTAGAACTTTTTTGGTTTACTACTATCTTTTCATTGTAAAAGTTTAATACCCCGTTATAGGCATGCATTGCATAATCGGTCCTTAACAAGGAACTCTTTAAAGGTTCGTAACCAGTAATATGAGCTGCAATTTCATCAGCGTGAAATTCCATTTCTCGTGATAGCGCCATATAACTTTTGTTTACAACGTTATACATTTTACGTAAAACCCATTTAATCCCGTCTGTTATTTTTACTGCAATCACTACGAATATTGAAAAATATCCACTCACATTTGCCCACCTTTCAGCCATATTATGGTATGAGTCATTTTCTAATAGCATATTGAAAATCACTTGATTTACATTGTAGACGTAACTTCCTACTTTCATACTGCGCTGAGAAAAATGCCCAAACTCATGAGCAAGAATTGCTGTGAGTTCATCTTTTGTTACAGTATTTACCAGCCCTAATCCAATTTGAAGATTCTTACGAATAGGAAGAAACATACTCCAGAAACTGGAATCATAAAAAACAGCTGCATTAACATCTGCTGAGAGATATACCTTCTTAGGCATAGCAGTTCCCACTTCTCTGACAATATTTTCAATTAGTTTAAATAACTCAGGCTCATCGTTATTGGTAATTTCCGTTAAGTGAGACCGGTCAATCTTATGTGACTGAAACATAAATTTTAGCAAAAATATTAGAACAAGAAATCCTAAACTGGCTAAACCGATGCCAATTGCCAATGTAATAAAGCGTGGAAAGCCTATTATTAAATTAATCCCTGCCCAAGTACAAATTGCAGTCAATGCAAGAGCAAATACAAATAATAAAATGTACACAATCATAAAGAGAACAATGGCAAAAATTGCCCTCTTCGTTTGAAATCGAAATTCTTTTGAGTGGTTAATGCGTTGTGTTTTCATGAAATTGGTTTTGTATGGTTTCTGTAATTATGTTGTTTTTGAGTATTAGGCTTTTAAGCAATATCACTTTCTTTATTTCAATTAATATAGTAGTCAATAGATTATTGTCTTATGATTACTCATTGTAAACGTCTTGTTTTAAAATAGCAGCTAACGGTGGTGGTATGAGGTCGTGGCGGTCAGACGAGAGTCTGAGTGTCCGACCGAAACTGAGGTTGGGACGAGATTCGACTTGTCGAATCCGCACAAACCCAGCCATGCCTTATACCACGTGTTAGCTGCTGGCATTTTTATTTATTTTTCATTATTTGTCGTAATTTTCACTAATCCATTTATTGCATTTTCTCCATATATATTTGGATTAACAGGTCTCTCAATATATTGTATGCCTACTATTTGCCTAAGTTTTATCTCGTTGATTTTCGCATAATATTCTCGATGATTGATTTGTATGCCATCAATAATCAATACTGGTTCTCCTTTTTTCGAGTTTATATCAGCAGTTGTTTTTAAACCAATGGGCAAATATTTTGATTTTGCTTTTTTGAAAGTTTCTTTAATCGACCGTTTTATTTGATTGCCTTTTGAAATCATCAAGATGACTCCCTCTATTGGTTTACAAAAGGCCAAGCTATCACTCAATGCTTTGTCTAAATAGTCAATGCTTGTAATATCTGTCCGATTAAATTTTGACAATTTGAAATCTAAAGAATCATTATCTAATGGAATGCCGTCAAGGATGTATATTGCATTTTCTCCAATTTGTGAGTTTGGGAAAGTATTTATAATCCAACTATCAATATAATTCTTATCCAATGATTGACCGAAGGATAAATTAGTCCAGAAAATAATTAGTATCAATATGTGCAATATCTTTTTCATGCTTGCTGCTAACGGTTGGTGTAAGTTGCGGAGCGGATTTCGGTGAGCGTCAGCGTCCGGTAGGACGTGACGTTCATGCGAGAATCCGCGGCTCGAAAACCACCAACCCCGCTCTGAAATTTACACTTTGTTGGCGGTAGTTTTTTATCCCCAATCCCAATCTTTAAACTCATACTTGTCAATTTTTTTGTCCTTTATTGAAATGACAAATTTTCCCCGAAATAGAGGATAATCAAATTTGTAATCTGCTTCTTGTTCAACATCGTAATATGGGATGTAATCCATATCCATTTCTGGCTCACCTGTCCTTGAGTTCATTCGATAAGAGTAATCATACCTCATACTGGCATGTTCTATTGTCCTGGAAATTTCTATCTCATATTCTGTCTCAAATTCCATTTCAACATTTAAAAGAATTGTTCCATCACGCTTCTCATACACGAAAAAATCTAAGAGATTTGAACCAATATAGTCAGTCCTATTTATGTAACCTGTTGATTCTTCATTCCTTTCAAGACTTAAATCGCCTAAGATGGCTTCTTCTTGTGTTTCTCCCAGAACTTCAACGAATAGTTTTTCAATTACAGTTTTATCAATGTTTTTCTCAATCCATTCTTTTGTTATAAAATCAATTACAGAGGCATGTTCTTTGGCAAAGTCATTTAAGGTTCTGAAGTATTTTATATCAACACCTCTTTTCTTTGTCTCTTCAATAAGCTCTTTTGATAATTTACTTTCTCCCTTATCTGAAAAATCTGTTGGATTATCAGATATAAAGGCAATTATTTTTTCACTTGTACTTTCTGCATAATCCAAAAGAGTAAGCCAAAGAATTCCATCTCTAAATTGTTGCCCTTTGTCATTAAGCGGTTTTTTCCGTTGAATTGCTCTTGATACTAATTCTGGAAGGTATTCATTCTTGTAGGGAATAATATTTTTTGAGGATGTATCAAATTTGGAATGTAAAAACTCGATATACCTGTTTGACTCTCCTTCGATATCGATAGTTGGTGTCTCGGGCATTTCAGTGTAGAGTAAAGTGCTTTTCAACTTGCTAGTACTTTTTCTGTACTCATCAAATCTCTCTTTTAATACTCGTTCATACAAACCCTTTATTTCTTCGACAACTATTGAAGGGAATACCAATTTTGAATTAGTCTTAGCGAGATAATCAATAAGAATCTCAAATCCTTTATCATTTAGCTTTAAGTCTCTTCTGAAGATATTTGTATCTATGATTGTGTCCATTTTGTCTTTTTTAAAATTACCGCCAACGGTTGGTACATGTTGTCGGGGCGGATTTCGGAGAGCGTTCCTGTCCGAAGGACACGGAACTGCGATGCGAGAATCCGCAGTTGGCGTACCACCGAACCCCGCCCTGCAATATGTACCGTGTTGTATTGCGTTTTTTATTCATTCACTTTAAAGAACGATGGAAATTTCTTCGAGTATTTAACTTGAACATTCCCGCTCCTCAAATTATTAATTATCAATTGTCCTTCGCTATTTTTAAATTGATTTATTTCTGTAAAAAGTCCTGAATCTTTCGCAGCATAAGCAACCATTAATCCAGAAGATTGTACTTTGTCACCAACATTAAAATCAATCAGATAGAAATCTTCGTGTCCAATTTTTACAAGGTCAATTCTCTTTATCCCTTTGGCGTATCCATTTGCAATAGCAGTATCGTGATTTAAGAAATAATCTCTCAGTCTGTAATTTAGATTTCCTCCTAATCTTTCAAGTCCAAGGACGACGACAAAAAGTAAAATTGTAAGTATTATCGGCTTTAGTTTCGCTACGACTTTACCCAAGCGGGGAGATAAAGATTTCTTTCCCTTATTATTTATCTTTTCTAAACTTCTCGGTACCATTAGAACTAGTCCAACTGCAAATGATAATATTGAAAATCCTCGCACAAAACTCCAATAGTTCATATTGTGATTTAGAGTCGTTTTTATCAAGAGTCCGATGATGATAATTGCTAGTCCAACGAGATATTTTAGATATTTATTCAATTCGTTTTTTGGTTTTTAAAATGCAATACAACGGTCACTTGTATGTGGTCGGGCGGGATTTCTGGAAGAAATCGTGTAAGACCCGCAGGAAAGTGGGTGCAAGGTCTGACTTGTCAGACCGCTAAAACCCCCGCCTGCCATATTACAATTTGTTAGGCTTAGTATTTTTTTTTATCGTATCCATCTCAATTGTGAAAAGAAAATTGAATCGTTCGTAAATGTCAAATTTGTCTCGCCATAATCCTTATTCTCAACTCTGTCAACTATGATAGTGTCAACAAATGAGTCCATCTCATTCACGTGTATTTTCAGTTTTCCTTTTTTTGCAAAATCAATAATAATCCATCTTAATTCTCCTGTTAAATAGGCGTATGGATGTTCTTGGTCTCGGATTCTAATTAGTGAGTCACTTTCTGTGAATAGAACTTTACTTTCCATTTCTAATTTTGTCCCCAGCGTGTCGGGAATCAAAACAGGTTTGTCTGAGTAACTTTCTAAATAGACAATTATTTGCCTAAATGTAAAATCATTGGGTTCTCCGTTATCTTCTTTTTTACAATAATCCACTAAATCCTCGTAGCCCAAATAATAGTCAATATTCGAGGTTTTGTATATTACAGTTTCTTGATTTTGAAATCCAGTCAAAACCACGGTCTTTCTATTGTGTCCGATACAGGAAACAAGCATCATTAATACTGCAATTATTTGGATGAGTCTTTTCATTAATATTAAGCCTAACGGTCACTTGTATGTGGTCGGGCGGGATTTCTGGAAGAAATCCTGTCAGACCCGCAGAAAAGTGGGCAAAAGGCCTGACTTGTCAGACCGCTAAAACCCCCGCCTGCCATATACAATTTGTTAGCGGCTGGCATTTATTTTTTGTTATTATAAATCATTTTCTCTTTCTAATTCTTCTATGAGCTTATCCATTTTCTGTTTGTCATATTTCGAGTTATTGTTTCGTCTTTCGACAAAGCACTCCATCATTTTACGGTTTTGTTTGTCAATGAAATCATTGCTTAAATGAGGAAAGTCAAATTCTGAATTTATGATAAAGGATGAATTTAAGTTCTTTCCTCCGTCTTTAATAAGTGTAAGGTTGTATTTTTTAAATAAACCAAATAAATTTGAATCATTTGTCACAAAGTATGGCAAAATATTATCTCCTAAAATCTGAAGTAATCGGAAACTATTTGTGGTGTTTTTTGAATGATAAATATCCCATGACGTTCCGATTAATATTTTTTTCACGTTGCTACTCTTGCTATCAAGTGCAATCATCTTTCTAAATGCAGTATTTCCTCCAAAAATATTTAAAGCAAGTTTGTATTCGACTGCCCTCATACAATCAAGTTCATTTATCATCCAATTAAAAAGTGAATCAATATTTGATTCAGCGTTTTGTTTTTGCAAGCCCTTTAGAGCAATACTCCTAATTTTAAGTAAAGTGCAGTAACTATTCATCAAAGAGGGCTCAATGGCTTGATATGGATTGGGTAAATTATCTGTGATTGTTTCAAAAATGTGGAAATCTCGACTAAAGTTATATTTGAATCTTTTGAAATCTTTAACTGGTATTTGCCTAAAAAAATCGATTCTATTTTTAAAATCAGAATATTTATGCTTGTCCAAATCCCCGTCTTTTAAGCAAAGTTCTATTAGACCAAAAAAGGGGCTGAGTGTCACGGGGTTGTTTTCAAGATATTGCTTAAATGACAATATTTTTTTCAAATCAACATTTGTTGCTTTTTTCCCATAGTCCACAACTTTAATTAAATGTAAGCATACACAGCTATCTATAAAGATTATCGGTTCAACACCAGACTGAATAGTTTGTGATATTTCGTCCAGGGAGGGAAAATTTCTTTCTCCTTTTTCAGAAAAGCAATAATATGGATTTAGCAGATTCAAAATTTTCTATAATATTCCAATATTTAGGGTTCAGTTCATGCTTGCAGCTAACGGTGGTGGTATGAGGTCGTGGCGGTCAGACGAGAGTCTGAGTGTCCGACCGAAACTGAGGTTGGGACGAGATTCGACTTGTCGAATCCGCACAAACCCAGCCATGACTTATACCACGTGTTAGGCTTAGTTTTTTTCATTTATTGTCAACTCAATTTTTATAAACTCCTTTCATTAAAGAACGATTTGGATTTATAGTAGAAAATTTAATTCTCACAAAACCACCTACCTCCTGTTTGCCAATTCCTTTTCCTGCTCTAAATTTTCCAGAGTACTTCTGGTTCTTGTAGTCAAATTCATATGTCACAATTTGGAAATATTTGCCTCTTCCAAAGTGTTGCATCTGAGTATTTACAATTTTTGCTTTAGTGTATCCTGTCTTTTGTCCAAAGAATTGCAACTCACCAGTAAACCAATTATATGAAACGAATATTAGCAAAATCAGGATTATTGAAGCTAAAAGAAATTTTCGAATACTAGCTTTTTTCTCTCTCTTTGATTCCTGTTCAAACTTTCTTTTCCAGTCGTTATATCTTTTAGATTCTTCTTCCTTTTTCTTTTTTTCTTCTTTCTCTCCTGTAAATTTATTTTTCCTTAGAAACTCTCCGTCATTGTGAAAATATGAGATTAGAATTTCTGTCATTTGCTTAACAGAAGTTGGAGCTTCATCTATTACAAACTGTTCATTATCTTTTTCGAATATACAAGCTAAACCATCTTCTTTTAAGTTGCCCCCAACTTCAATCCAGTCATAATCATTTCGGCTCAGTACAACTTGATGAAAATGCTCCCAATTAATGTTATCCATTACACTTTGGATTTCTTGAAGCGAAACATTTGTTTTTTTGACTTCCTCCTTTGACCCAAAATCGGATAATACCAATAGTTCTATTTGTTGTTTATTCCTCATTTAAAATTAAGCCTAACGGTTTGGCTATGTGGAGTGCGGGACTTTGAAACACTTCATTGTCAGGCTGCCACTGAGCCAATTCGTTTATTCATATTTTAGTTTTTATAGCCAAATCGTCAAAGACGAATTGGCGTTGATGCAACGAAGAACTGCGGTTGAATTACCCGCTGAAACCCGCATTACATATAGCTTTTGTTATGCGCTTTTATTATTCTTTACTTTATCTATTAATTCAATAATTTTCTCAAGGAACTGAGGGTCAAAATCTTTAGATTTTTGATTAATAAAAGATGATTCGTTATTTATATTCCAATTTTGAAATATATCTTTTAGTTCAGTCGGTTCAATTTGTTGATTGAAAACTTGTAAGTAGAACTTACCAAATGAAATAGCATGAATTCTATCCGAAATTTTTAATGATTCATTCATATATGATTTTGCAAGATTGAATGAGTATTTTGATGCTGAAATCAATAAAATGATAACAATGAAACTCTTTATTGCAAAGAATGTCGTTTTACTCCAATTTTCGGTATTTCCATCAAAATACTTAAGACCATTGTTCGAAAAAATGAAAGCTGCACCGACTCCTGATATTAGCGATACGAAACCAAGGATGTACCAAAATACGGCAGTATTTTTTAATTTTTTTTCTCTACTAGTCAAACCGGTAATTGTTTCACTAATATATTCGGGATAACTACTTTCGATCTTATCTTTAATAACTTGAACTTTTTCCTCAGAGGCGAGTTTTTTCCCTAAAAAAAGATTAATTTCATTATCAATTTGTTTCAAAAGTTGGATAATTGATGTAGAATTTTTTCCTTCAAAATGAATGCCATTAAGGAAACGCACAGGCTCTGGTATTCCTTCATAATTTACTCCGTTTTCAAAAATAGGAATTAGTTTTTTACCATAAGCTATTACATATCCAGTGATTTGTACAAGCTCATCTAAAAATCTTTTTGAGTTAACTGATTCTCTAGTAACAAGGAGAATGAAAACACTTGCCTCTTTGATTGCATTTTTTGTACTTGTTATAAAGTCAAGACCAATTTCTAGATTTTGAAAAATCACTTCATTTCCTCTCTCAATTAAACCATTTGTAATCTGATTTACTAAATCAAAATCAAAACTTGAATGAGAAATAAATATTTTTGTCATCTTTTTTTATTTATATTTCTTGTATAGTAGATTTTGGATCCACTGCTAAATTCAGTGCTCATCATAGCGAATTTATAATTGCGCATAACGGTTGGTACATGGTGTCGGGGCGGATTTCGAAGAGCGTTCCTGTCAGAAGGACACGGAACTGCGAAACGAGAATCCGCAGTTGGCGTACCACCGAACCCGCCCTGCAATATGTACCGTGTTATAAAACGTTTTTTATTTATTTATAGCTAGTTTTTCAATTCCAACTAAAACTCCTGGACTAAAAGAATTAAATTCCCAAGTTGGAAGTTGTCTTTTCCCTTCATTAAACTCCGCGATTAATAATTTCAATTCATCTGGAGATTCAATATTTAGAATACACTTCATTTTATCAAAATACATTTTGGATTGAGCTCTAGCAAATATTTCCAAAGCATTATAAGAGTGACTTATGTAAACCAAAGTATAAGGCCACCAACCACTATATAAATCACCTTTTTCATTTAATTCTGCATTTAAAAAACAAACAAAATCAGCTTGCATAATGTACCTAAACTCCAAACCCGAGCTATCGGTTCTTTCTTTCAACATGTCTGCTCTTACAGAAAGTCTACGCAGTGAAAGTCTTTTGTTTCGATGTTCTAATGATTTTAAATAATTACGAAATACTGTGAAAGACTTTAGAGTTTCTCCATACATTGAATTTTGAGCAACATAATATTTTTGTGACAGCAGAAAACTTACACTTTGAAATTTTTCGAATTTTAATAAAACAGCAATTGTATTTAGGAAGAGCTCATGAATAATAAATCTAAAAGTGTCGAAATCCCAATCCGTGTATCTATCTGGTGTATTATCATCTTTTTCGAGATAATGTATCAATGATTCAAAGAATCGATGTATTGTTGAAGTGTTCTCCTCATTAATACCATACTGACCAAAGTTTAAAAGAACTTGAAGGAATTCATTTTTATAGGGTTTGAAAGCATCTATGGTTTCAACTATTAAATCGTCATATTCCTTTTTCTGTGGCTGTTGAACACGAAATTTCTCAAGATTTTCACCCAATAATGTTAGATATTCATTTAGTGCTCCACCGAGTATTTCCTTTTTTTCTTTAATTGCAACAACCAACCTTTTTTGAGCAAATGATGTTCCTAATTCGATGTTTTGCTTTTCATCTAAGAATGCTGGTTTTTTCCCCAATGGAGGTTTTATATGAATCGGTTTGTCAAAAATCCATCTTAACAGAGTTTCAAAATTCTCTGCATATTTCTCTGATTCACTTAAATCAATATATATTCTAGATTTATAATAGGTTGGAAGATATGGTTTGCCATTTTCATCTTTTTCAGCTACTACAGCGACAAATTTATCTTGCTTCACATTATCATAAATTTCTTTCGATATTATTTGTGTTTCTGTTCCAACTCCACCATCACGTCCATTTGCTTTTTTTGAATATGTTTTATCAGAAACTATTATAACTTTTTTGATGTCAGGATTATTAACCATTTCCTCCATAAATGAAACCGAATCGTGGCCCTCTTTTAAGTCCCATTTATCAAGAATCACATCAACTCCGGAATTTCTCAATTCTGTTGCTAATTCTAAAACCCACTTTTCATGAGTTGAATTAGACCAAGAATATGAAATAAATGTTTTCATTTGTTTGATTTAAAATGTTTTATAACGGTTACCTGTATGTGGCGTAGCCGACTGCGGGCTATTTCCCTGTCAAACCGAGAAGAAGTAAATGCGGGAAATGAACGTGCAATTACCCACAAAACCGGCTATGACATATACAGATTGTTACCAACTGGGCTTTATTTTTTTAATTAACAATTTCTTTTTCAATTATTTTACCTGCTAGGAAATAATAAATTATGGATACATTATTCACTAATTGTTCTAGTCTTGGAATCCATTCTTCTAATTCCTTAACTCCTAGTACTAGTTTTGATTCTCCTTTTTCATACAATGTATTATTGCGATAAAAATATTTATGACTATCGATTAACAAGTCATAAAATTCCTGCTCTTCAATGTCATCTACAAATTTTATATTTCCATTATTACATAGCTCAAGATAAATGGCTAACAAGTCGGATGCTTTTTGTAAATTTTCCTGAAATAAGTTTCCTATTTTAACAACGTATTGTTTTAATATCCTTTCATTGTAATCTTCAAGTGTTTTATCTTCAAAGTATTTTAACTGTGAAAAATGGAATGCCAATTGATATGCTGTAGAAGCGCTCTCCAATAGCTTATCTAAATCTTCGAATTCTCTTAATTCATTATTCCACGATTCAATAGAGTATCTTTCAAGGAATTCTAATGGTATTTTCTGAGGAATTAAATTGAATTGTTCTAACTCTTCAATTCTTTTTTCTCGTAGATTATACGTCTTAAATTCATACCAAGTAGAGTTAATTGTTTTTCCAGAAACTAGTAAGGCAATGTTGAAAACAGGGAATTTAGTATTAAGAATTAGATATTTTATCGACGTATAGTCAGGTTGTTCTATACTGTCATAAAGTTTATTATAAACCGATTCCAATAATTGAAAGGATTCAATTGTATTATCATAATCCACGAAGACGACACAATGGCGTGCCTTATCATTAAATTCTATTTTTATATTAATTTCAAGTTCCTTGGCAATTTGCTTCAACCCATTGCTTATTCTTTTTGTAATATTTGATTCAGTTTCCCTTAGTCGGGTAGTAGCAACTCTACCTACATTTCCAGCAATAAATGAATCAGAATGAATATATTGCCTATATAAAAAACAGAGAATAGAAATATTGTCAATTTCAGCAATTTCTATTCTTTTCAAAAGGGTAGTTTCAACGAATTTTGCAAAATGTGTTCTAAATTCTTTTTGAAATTCATCGACTAATTCAAAGGCTTTGAAAAGATTTCCAACAAGAGATACTCTTGCATTGTCTGACATTGTTGAAACATCTTCCTTTAAAAACATTTTTATTTTACGAAAAATGCTTTCTGCGCTCTGCCATAAAAAATTTTCAACTGCGCTATCAAAATCTCGATACAGCCCTATAAATGCAGAATACTTTTTTGTAGCAAGCATTTGTTTTAATTCTTCTTTTTCATTAAGATTATCTGGCGAATCAAAATTTGACTTAACCCTTTTTGCACTTCCTTCGCCATGCTCTCCCCATTCATCAATTATATCTTGAGGTAATTTAGGAATGTGTTTATCTTTTATTAGTTGGTTATAGTTTTCACTATAATCGTGAACATATTCCGCTAATGGTTTTAACTGTTTTTGCTTGTGGTATAAATTAAACGCTTTTGTCATTTTTGACAGAGCATCGACCAATAAAAGACGTCTATTTATAATATCATTTACATATGATTGCCATGAATCTGGTCTTTTGGTAAAGTCGAATAAACCAATATATGTTGCATTTATTTCAACCAATGGTTTAAAGGGAAGATTCTTTTGAGAAATTTGTTTAATTGTCGAATCGTAATCTGAAGGTAAAAAAGAAAATTGATGTCCAACACCTTTGGCATTATAATGTTCTTTGTTTGGAAAAGCAAATCTGAGTAAATCAATTATCTCCATTGATTTTGCATTCATAAAATCACTTCCCTCCGTCTCAAAATTCTCATCAATTATATCAAAGAGGTAGTAACAACTTATATCATTATCGTTTTGGTCTATGGAAATAATATTGTATCGCTCTGATAATTTCTGAAGAAATATTTTTTCAGTTCTTCCAACATATTCGAAAGATTGATTATTATATTTTTTTAGTGCATATATAGTATGGGCAATCACCTCTAAAGGTTGAAGACTTAAATCTTCCTCAAATCTAAATTCGTTAAATTTTACAATAGCTGGTTTATGGTTAAAATGATTCAGCCAAAAAAGGAATAATCCAAAAGAATTCCATTCGTCTTTTCCATGAGGAATAATATCAATTGCGTTAAGGGTTTTAAGCCAATTGGTACAATACAAAAATACCTCTTTCTTATCTGAAAACTTTTGGTTCATTGACTTAGCATATTGCCTTTGTTCTTCTGTGAAAATGTTTGCATTTTCCATCATGCTCCCACCTTCAATAACATTGGCAAAATCGAAGTTCACAATAGTAATCCAACCTTTTCCGTAATCTGCATAAATACTATTCAAAATGTTAATATTCTTTTCTGTATAATCTGCAATACCTTTCCACAACAAACTTTTAAATAACAAGAAGTACATTTGCCAGGATTTTGGTTCGAATGTTTCCAGTCTCTTTATTAATTTGTCGGGCAAAAGACCACTATATCTAAAGGCATTTCGTAGAAAGTTAAGAATGGTATTATCAGTTATAAATGAAAGAGAGTCCAAGGCAAAATCACATTCTAAATAAATTTCATTATCGAATAGCAATCTTTTGATTATTTCAGAACGAACTGGATGAAGTCCGATAATATGAGACTTATCTCCCGATATTTTTATCAAATATTCCCTCTGTAGTAGGTCAATTAGAAATTGAATTTCAACTTTTGATTGTAAGAACTGATTAAATTCTTTAAGTTTTACTTTTGCCCCGTAAGAATCTGCCAATACAATATAGCGTAATACCCTAATTTTTTCTTTACTTAAATCCGAAGAATCACTCCTTATTCTACTGATTTGTGAATTTAATTTTGCAGATAAACTTTCATTTTGAGTTATTAAATATACAAATTCCAACAAGGGACCATTGCCACCAAAATAATCCCATGCATTATTAAAATCAACAAACTTTAAATCCTTATTGTAATTATTTAAACTATCATAAATTAGCTCCGCTTCATCCGGTTCAAAAGTTAACTCAATTTCAGAAAAACTAAATCTGTCGCCAACTTCAATTGAGTTCCAATCTTCTTCCCTGATAGTGATCAGAAAATTGAAATTTTTCTTTGATGCCAATTCACTTAAAACATGTATCCATTCTTTGTTTCCTGGCTCTACATCAATATATATTGTAATGGGAAATCTAATTCCTTTTGAGATACCTTCAAGCGAATCAACAACATCATAGATAGAAGTTATATTTTCAGGTAAATGCTTTAACTCAAAGACAGTTGTACTTGCACAATATTCTTTTAAAAATCTATATGCTAATGTACTTTTCCCTTGTCCAGATGCTCCGTGAACAAATACGATGTTAAAGTCATTAAATTTATCTTTGATTAAGTTTTGTTTGTCAATCCTTACTACATCTACATCTGCTAGTATATGTTTGTAGGTCGCTGAAATTCCTTGATAAAAGTCTGACTTTAAATGCTCTGTATCTTCGAAATCAAAATCGTTATCTAAAGGTTGAATGAGGGAATTAAATGTTTTATTGAAACTAATTCGTTCTCTTTGAAAATTACAAATTTTATCAAATTGCTCTTTGAACACTTTTGGAGTGATAAAAGTTTGCTTTTCTGCCGCATAATAAATCCAAAATAGTAGTAAATCAAACGTAATTCTAATATCTGCAAATGAGTTCCATTTTTCAATGTTTGAAACAATTTCCTTTTTGATAGCATGTTCATTTACAATTTCTAATTCAAAATTGTCTTGCAATATATTTATCTCATTTTCACTAAGATGTAAACTTTTCAATTTTTTCACAAGGCTTTGAGAGTAGTCTTTCTTACCAAGATTCTTTATATCTTCATTTACTTCTCCAAAAGAAATTAATTTAATTTTAGGATTTTTATTTTCTCTGTAGGCTTTTAATGCTCTCCGTATAAATGTATTTTCCTTGTTTGATAAAATATTTGACAGGGTTATTGTATTTGAATAGCCTTTAACCTGAATAATCTCAGATACTTCTTTGTTTGGGTTATAAATATCCAAATCTTCGAATTGACCTTCTGGATGAAATTCCGACTCAGAATCATTATATGAAAGAATTCTGAATAGTGAATATAAAAACTGCACTTTATATCCTCTAAGTGCACTTATTGCACCAAGATTATTTGTTGTCGTTTCAGTCATTTTAGAATCTCATCATTAATCTGTTATTTCATTTAGAATTCCTGTCTTTTTAGCCTTGTTGGTAACGGGAAATTGTATGTGTAGTTAGACTAACAAAAAATTAATTTAATGTTTAACAAATCGAATTTTAACTACCGTTAGTTTATTCAAAGTCTAATTACATATACAAAATGTTATCATTCGGTTTTTAGTTCTTCATTTTATGTTTCATTCTATAATGGAAAAGATAGCCGTGTTGGTTGGGTATTTATTTATATGTGCTATTTGTTTATTTGCTTTTGTGGCATTCGATATGGTAATGGATGAATTTGAATCCTCAAGTTCATTAACCCTATTGCAATTTCTAAAAGATGCTATGAGTGCAATAAATGCTGCTACAAATGATAATATTTTCATCCAATTATCAAGTCTTCTCATGGGATTGTTGATAATGAACATTAGCTGGTCTGTTTTGAAGTCTTTAAATTCCAAATAAGCTAACCCATCAGTATTTATTTTAAACCCTCTGTTTTTCACATCGACATATTTCTTTTCTATTAATTTAGAAATAGCAAATTCAACTTTTTCTTGTTCTATTTCAGATAATTTTGAAATTGTATTTATCGAACTAAACTCAGAATTATTTATTTCTTCGCCCATTAATGAAGGAATATTTAATTCATTTAGAGTTTTGCAAAGCTTTAGTGTTTTCAATACATCTACTTCGTTTTTTAGCCTTTTATTTAAATATCCAATTTCAATATTCATACCTCTTTATTTAAACTGAATGATAACGTACGTGGAACCCAAAACTTTGGGTTATATCTCTATTGTCACTTTGGGTTATAACGCCAATATGGGGGGATAACCCAACTTTTTGTCTGTAATTTATTTGCGGGTGCGTATTCAACGGATTTTGGTTTTTTAGTGCACTAAATGTAAGCAATTATTATGTAAATGTTTGTAGGCACTGTAAAAAACATAATCCGCAATGCCGGTAATATTTTCCAGCTAAAAATTGTTTTCCTCGCCTCTAAAATGGCCTTCCGCCTACAGTAAAAAAGAAAAGCTCCGGCTTCAAAATAAATTGTTATAAATAACTGCGCAAGTTTTTTATAACTTCGGTGTCATACCTTTAAATTTTAAAAATTAGAGAAAATGAAAACAAAGTTTAGCTGGCGTGCTTTTATCAGTTTTGGATTAACCTATGCAATTTTGGTTATCCTGGTTTCAGGGTTTGTTTTGTATGTTTCCCCTCCGGGACGTTATGCACATTGGGTAAACTGGGAAATATTAGGATTTTCGAAAGAAGGCTGGCAGGCTATTCATACTATTTTTTCATTTGCGTTTATTATTCTTTCCATATTTCACCTGTTTTCGGTAAACTGGAAAGCATTTGTTTCGTATCTGAAAAACAAATCCGCCAAAGGGTTTAATAAGAAAAAAGAATTTATTTTTTCCACTTTGGCAGTGCTGGTGTTTTTCTTCGGAACCGTATTTGGTATTCCTCCCTTTCAAACCGTAATGGATTTGGGAGAAAGTGCCACCAACTCGTGGGAAAAAACAGAAGAACGGGCACCGGTTCCTCATGCTGAATTGTTAACACTTACCGAATTGGCTCATCAGCTCGATATAAAACCGGTTGATGAAATAACCCGGAAACTGGACAGTCATAAAATTAGCTACGAGGATACACACACTCAAACATTACAACAAATTGCCGAGACAAATAATACCACTCCTCAGGAGATTTACGAGATTATTTCAAAACAACCGGCAAACCAGGGACAGGGAATGGGCGTTGGCCGCAAAACCATTGATGACTTTGCCAAAGAGCTGGATAAAAGTGCTGACGAGTTAATTGAAATTCTCGAAAAAAATAATATTCAGGCTAAGCCAAGCGAAACCCTGCGAACCATTGGCGAAAATAATGATATTACACCCCGCGATGTTTACAAATTACTATCCGAATAATTCTGCAGGCAGTTAAAAAGTAGTATTTTTCTAAACAGAATGTCAGACACCGAAATCATAGAACAACTCAAGCAGGGAAGCCAGGCGGCTTTTAAAAAGCTGGTTGAAAACCATCAAAGCCTGGTGGTGAATACCTGTTATGGTTTGGTGCACAACCGGGAGGATGCCGAAGATATTGCGCAGGACGTTTTTGTAGAGGTGTACCGGAATATTCAGCAATTCAGGGCCGATGCAAAACTATCAACCTGGTTGTACCGGATTGCGGTTAACCGTTCGCTGAATCATATTCGCGATAATAAAAAACACAAGTGGTTTCAGTCGTTTGAAGACGAGGCAGCAGCAAAAAACAGGGAACTTCATCAGGTTAGAAGTTCAGACTCCGACGAGCCGGAATACGATCTGGAAAACAAACAGCGGGCTGTTATATTAAAAGAAGCCATCGACAGTTTGCCCAAAAATCAGAAAGTGGCTTTTACTTTAAGCAAGTACGAGGAACTTTCGTACCAGGAAATTGCAGAGGTTATGGACCTGTCGGTTTCGTCGGTAGAGTCGCTGTTGTTCAGGGCGAAAAAGGGATTGCAGAATAAATTATACAAGTGCTACAAAAAAAAGTGCATGTAAGCGCAAGTTTTTATTAATGAAGGTGTCATATATTTAAATACTGAAAAAATGAAGTGTAATAAAGTACATAAAAAATTAATTTTCTTCCTTGAAAAGGAGCTGCCGGTTTCAGAAATGGAACAGGTTCAGAAACACCTGGGTGAGTGTTCTGATTGCGCCCTTTTTGCTGAGGATATGAAAAAAACACTCAGTATTTTAGAAACGGATAAAGTAACAGATGAAAATCCATTCTTTTTTACCCGGGTAAAAGTCAGGTTGGAAGAAAGTAAAAGCGAGAAAGCAGCTACCCGTCCCGTTCTTGTTCGGGTTTTACAACCGGTTGCTTTTTCAATTATCCTGTTACTGGGTATTTATGGTGGTTTTAAATTGGGGCAAACGCCTGCAACAAATTTTGCGCAAAGTACACTTAGCGAGCAGGAAATCGTTCCTTACTGGAATGAAATGGATGCCGAACCAATTGAAGCGTTTTTAATGGAATAACACATGGCAACAAAAAATACATATCGAATATTAATTTGGGCAGTTGTTATTCTGGCAGCAACAAACTTATCGATGGGGCTTTCGTTCTGGTACCACAGGCAACAGGATAAAAAGGCTGCAGAAATTCAGGCGCAAAAGGTTGAAATGCCTTCGGATCAACGGACACGTTTTTTCCGCGAGCAATTAAACCTGCAACCCGACCAGGTGGATTCGTTTCGCAATTTGAACCGAGATTACAACCGGAGTGCACGCCGGATCTCGAATCGTATGACTGATCTGAGAGTTGAAATGGTGGATGAAATGGGGAAAGATGTCTCCGATAGTGTAAAACTTCATTCCATCTCAAGCGAAATTGGGGAATTACACAAAAACCTGAAAGATCTGACCATTGATTATTACCTCGATATGAAAGAGGTTTGCAATGAAGAACAACAGGATAAATTGAACGAAATTTTCCTGTCGATGACAAAATCAAAAGAAGACGTTTCGTTGCCTCAGCGAGGAGGCAGAGGCAGAGGGAGACGAGTGGAATAAATTACAATTAAATTTTTAATACAATGAAAACTAGCAAGTTAAAAAACATTGCCTGGGTGTTCTTTGCCCTGGCGTTAGTAAGCACAACCGTTCTGGCACAAGGACGTGGAAATGGAAACAGGTACTATCAAAACGAAAAAGGTGATTGTTTAAGCTACATTTCGGGATTAACCGAGCAGCAGCAACAACAAATTAACCAGATGGAGGAAGAGCATCAGCTCGCAATGGAAGATTTACGCACCCAAAGGCGTTCAACAGTTAATGCCGTTGAGAAAAGTGAAATCAGGACCGAGATGCTGAAAAAAGTGGAAGCGCATCGCAATGCCGTTCGTAAAGTATTAAATGCCGATCAGCAAAAACAGTACGATCAGCTTCATGCCAATGGCAGCTACGGGCGTAATCAGAATGTGGGAAGAGGTCAGAATTATGCTTCCGGACGAGGAAATGGGAACTTTACTCGCGGAAATGGTAATGGAAATGGTCGAGGAAACTTTGCACGCGGAAATGGCGGAGGTGCTTGTTATTCACATGCCGGTTATCAGCGAAATGGTAACAATGCCAGGCAAAATTATAACAGAAACAACAGAAACAACTGGCACGACGGCAGGGGAAATAACCGCTACTACCGTAACGATTCTTGCATACGAACCGATTCTGTCAGTACCGAAGGATTTAAAGTGATTGAATAAATAGTTGAACTTGAAAATTAAACAGTGATGAAATCAGTTAAAACATTTGCAATTTTAGCATTGGTAGGTTGGGCGTTCATATTCTCCGCCTGCTCAGAAACAGAAAGCGTTGATGAATCTTTGGCATTGGCCGAAAAAAGTGTGGAAGCTCAATACGTTCAGGGAGACACTTGTACATACGATGGAATTTTAACTCCTGAAGAAGAAGAGGGGCTTGTTTTTATGCGGGAAGAAGAGAAACTGGCCAGGGATGTTTATCTCCATTTCTACGGGATTTATGCTGATGCCATTTTCCAAAATATTGCCAACAGCGAAGAGGCACATACCAATGCTGTTTTAAAACTTTTGGAAGGGTATGAAATTGATGATCCGGCAATGGAGGAAAAAGGAGAATTCAGCAATCAGGAATTGGCAGCACTATATTTAAGTTTTACAACCGAAGGCGAAAAAGGATTGGTGGAGGCGCTTACCGTTGGAGCTACCATTGAAGATCTCGATATAAAAGATTTGAAAGAGCGTTTGGAAATAAATGAAAACGAAGATGTCGAACGGGTTTATGAAAACCTTTTGGCAGGTTCAGAAAATCATATGAGAGCCTTTGTAAAAGCATTGGAAGCTTTAGACGCTACTTATGAACCGCAGTTTATTACAATTACTGAATTTGAGGAGATTCTTGCCGGAGAAAATACAAAAGGCAATGGCAATAAAGGAAACAAACAGGGATATTCAGGCAAGGGAAATAACGGAACAAACGGTGGAGGACAAAACGGTACCGGAACCGAAGAATGTGACGGCACTCAAACCGGTTCAGGAAATACCGGTGTTTCCGGCAGTGGAACAGGAAATGCCTATGGTAACGGGGGAACTAATGGGAAGAGGAACTAGTAATCATCCGATGATTATTTGAGGAAGGAGTGGCTGCCCGGTTATCGGGCAGCTTTTTTTATATTATTTATTTTTAAGTTAATGGTTAAAACCAAGCAATTTCTTTGCAGCTACTTTAGTTTTTAAAAACATTGAATATCGAATGATGATTAACGAATTATGATTGCAGAAGAGTTTCTAATAGGAATTTCCTTGAACTTTCTTTACAGTCGTAAATCAAAAATCGTTACTCGATATTCATTATTCAGAATCTATGTACTTCCAATACATCGTGGTTTAGTTTTGAGTTTACCTCCTGATTGTATAAAGCTTTTAAATTTCACGCAAGTATTAAAAAACTTTCTAATTTATTACGAGTTGTCATATTGTTTACTAATAAAATATAAATTTGTAAACTCAAATTTTGAATAAAAATGCCTGTCGCCATGGCGGTGGGATTAATTAGGGTAGAAAAAATAAACATCATGACACGGTTGAAGATTAATGACATTTTAAAAGAAGGAAAGGCTGGTAGCGAAGTGCTTGCCAAAGGTTGGGTACGAACAAAAAGAGGTAGTAAAAATGTAAATTTTATTGCGTTAAACGACGGCTCTACAATCCATAATCTTCAGGTAGTGGTTGATGTTGATCAATTCGACGAAGCTTTATTAAAAGATATTACCAGTGGAGCGGCAATTGCTGTAAGTGGAGAATTGGTTGAATCGGCCGGTAGCGGACAAAATATTGAATTGAATGCAAAGGGAATTGAATTGTTGGGTACTGCCGATCCTGATAAGTTTCCTATTCAGCCCAAACGACATACACTTGAGTTTTTGCGCGAAAATGCACACCTGCGTTTCCGTACCAATCTTTTTGGTGCAATATTCCGCGTTCGTCATGCAATGGCTTTTGCCATTCACAAATATTTTAACGAAAAAGGATTTAAATATTTGCATACTCCCATTGTTACGGCGAGCGATGCTGAGGGTGCCGGACAAATGTTTCGCGTTACAACCCTCGATCCAAAAAATCCACCTTTAACCGAGGACGGTGAGATTGATTATTCACAGGATTTTTTCGGACGTCCTACCAACCTTACGGTATCGGGGCAGCTTGAAGGAGAGCTGGGAGCTATGGCTTTGGGTGAAATTTACACTTTTGGACCAACCTTCCGTGCCGAGAATTCGAATACAACACGCCACCTTGCCGAGTTCTGGATGATTGAGCCGGAAATGGCTTTTTACGATTTGAAAGACAACATGGATCTGGCCGAGGAATTTTTGAAGTCGTGTATAAAATATGCCCTGGATAATTGCATGGACGACCTGAAATTTTTAGGCGAGCGTTTAAAGCAGGAAGAAAAGAATAAACCGGAAGATCAGCGTTCAATGGATTTAATTGAAAAGCTGGAATTTGTGTTGAATAACGATTTTGTAAGAATTACTTATACCGAGGCTATCGATATCCTTAAAAATTCGAAGCCTTACAAGAAAAAGAAATTCCAGTTCCCGGTTGACTGGGGAACTGATTTACAAAGTGAACATGAACGCTACCTGGTAGAAAAACACTTTAAGTGCCCGGTTATTTTGACTGATTATCCAAAGGATATTAAAGCATTTTATATGAAACAAAACGACGATGGCAAAACCGTAGGAGCCATGGACGTTCTGTTCCCAGGAATTGGAGAGATTATTGGAGGATCGCAGCGTGAAGAAAACCTCGAAAAGCTGGAAAGAAGAATGGGTGAGATGGATGTGCCAACGGAAGAAATGTGGTGGTATCTCGATACCCGTCGTTTTGGTTCGGTAGTTCATAGCGGGTTCGGGCTTGGTTTTGAGCGTTTTATCCTTTTTGTTACCGGAATGGGTAATATCAGAGACGTAATTGCTTTTCCTCGTACTCCAAAGAATGCGGAATTTTGATGTGATAATTTAGAAAAACTACTCCGAAAAAAATGTTATTTTTACGGGGTTAACAATTGGGATTATGGAGCAGAAATTACTTTTACAACAGAAGTTGCTCCAAAAGTTATCACCTCAGCAAATTCAGGTGATTAAGCTTTTGGAAATCCCAACTATGCAGCTCGAGCAACGCATAAAAAAAGAGCTGGAAGAAAATCCTGTTTTAGAACTCGAATCAGATAATCCCAGCTCTGTTGATGATGTGGCAGGGAACGAAAACGACGACAATTCGGATATTGATAACGAAGAATTCTCTGTTGATGATTATTATGAGGATGAGGAGATTCCCACCTATAAATTAAATGTAAATAATTATTCGAAGGACGAAAAATATATTGATGTTCCGTTTTCGGTAGGAACAACCTTTCACGAATTTTTATACGAACAGCTTCATATGGCAAATCTGTCGGAAGAACAACAGCAACTGGCAGAGTATATCATTGGAAATATTGATGACGATGGATATTTACGTCGCGACCTAATGTCAATTAGCGACGATCTGGCATTTAATATGAATCTGGATGTGCCGGAAGAAAAGCTGGAGGCGATTTTAAGAGAAATTCATGAATTTGATCCTCCCGGTGTTGGAGCCCGCGATTTGCGCGAGTGTCTGTTGTTGCAGCTGTCAAGGAAAGAAGGAGAATCGTACAAGCTTGCAAAAAAAATAGTAAAAGATTATTTCTCTGAGTTTACCAAAAAACATTACGATAAAATTCAGTCGAAACTTGAACTCACTGAAGAGGAGTTGAAAAAAGGCATTGACCAGGTGTTGAAATTAAATCCAAAGCCTGGCAGTTCTTACAGCAATCCTTTAAATAAATCGAATCAGCATATCGTACCCGATTTTATTTTGGAGTTGGTTGACGGAGATTTAAGCTTGTCGTTAAACCAGCGAAATGTTCCTGAACTGAAAATTAACGATACCTACTCTGAAATGCTGAGGACGATGAGCGCCAGCCAAAAGGTTCAAAAAACCGACAAGGAAGCGATGCTTTTCGTAAAACAGAAGCTCGATTCGGCCAAGTGGTTTATCGATGCCATTCAACAGCGCCAGACAACCTTGTTGCTTACCATGTCGGAGATAATTAACTTTCAGAAAGAATACTTCCAGGAAGGTGATGAAACCAAACTGAGACCAATGATCCTGAAAGATATTGCAGAGCGGACAAACCTTGACATTTCTACCATTTCAAGGGTGTCGAACAGTAAATATATTCAAACTCATTTTGGTATTTATCCCTTAAAATACTTTTTCTCTGAAGGAATGCAGAAAGACGATGGAGAAGAAGTTTCAACGAGGGAAATAAAGAAAATACTTCAGGAATGTATTGGTAACGAAGACAAGCATAAACCACTTACCGACGAAAAGCTGGCCCAGATATTGAAAGAAAAGTCGTATAACATTGCCCGCCGAACTGTTGCCAAATACCGTGAGCAATTGGGAATTCCTGTTGCCCGATTACGAAAGGAATTATAATATGTCGGAGAAAGTAGCCAGAGTTATATCCATTGTATTTCATCCGGTGTTAATACCGACACTCGGTTTTTTGTTATTACTTAATTCCGGTTTTTACTTTTCGCTGCTTACAATAGAAGCCAAACGTTTTCTTTTGCTGGTTATTTTTCTTTCAACCTGCATCTTGCCCATGTTAATGGTAGCAATGTTAGCGCTGAATCCAAAGTTCGATATTACAATGCCGGGGAGTAAAGACCGCATTTTGCCGCTGCTGGCAAGTGCTGCATTCTATTACCTTGGATTTATATTGTTAGGCAAAGTGAAGGCCGTTCCCGAGTTTAAGCTATTTATGATTGCTTCGGTACTGGTAATAGTCGCTTTGTTGATTATTTCTTTTAAATGGAAAATAAGCAACCATATGGCGGCTGTTGGAGGTTTAACCGGTACCATGTTTGCCCTTTCGTTTAAAGGAGGTTTAAACCCGGTTTATTCGGTAATCATTGTTGTTTTATTATCAGGAATTGTGGGAACAGCACGCCTTAGTTTAAACAAACACAATATCTGGCAGGTAATTGCCGGATATGCTTTGGGGTTTGTTATACTTTATCTGGTAATTTTCTTTAGCTGAGCCGTTTTCTATTCCACAAATTTATAACCAATACCTTTTAAGGTTTTAATGTGTTCGTTTCCAATTTTTTCGCGCAGTTTGCGAATATGAACATCAATTGTACGGTCGCCAACCACCACATTTTCACCCCAAACAGAATAATAAATTTCTTCGCGGGTAAATACTTTTCCTGGCTTCGATACAAGTAAAGAAAGTAATTCAAATTCCTTACGGGGCAGAATCATTTCGTTATCGCCAATACGAATCAGGTAACGTTCTTTATCGATTAACAAGTTGCCAATGGTAATGGTATTCGAATCAACAACTTCAACGGGCTGTGTTGTTTCTCCGGTTCTTTTAAGCAGAGCTTTTACCCGGCTTACCAGAACTTTTGGACGAACCGGTTTGGTAATATAATCGTCGGCACCTGCCTCGAAACCTGCAATTTGAGAATAATCTTCGCCACGGGCAGTTAAAAACGCAATAATGGTGCTGCTTAGCGCAGGTATTTTGCGTAGTTCTTCACAGGCTGCAATTCCATCCATTTCCGGCATCATAACATCCAGAATAATCAGGTGCGGAACTTTTGCTTCAGCCACTTTCAATGCTTCAACACCATTTTTGGCCGTATATACTTTATAACCTTCTTTTTCAAGATTGTAACTCAGGAATTCTAAAATATCCAGTTCGTCGTCAACCAGTAATACTTTGAATTGATTTTCACTCATAATGTATAAATTTCTAACACAAAAGTAGATGCTACTTATTAAAGAACAATTAACTTTCCTTTAAACTTATAATAATCACAAATTCGGTTTGTTGTACATAGCTATCCGAATTGGTGCAAGATACAAAGAATATGTTACTTGAACGGATAAAACAAAAAACTGTTTATTGTATCTGTAAAATATTCTGTCTATTTGGCTTTTTCGAGTGTAAAGTTAAAGGTTGTACCCTGATCGATTACACTTCGTACATTAATAGATTGGTTATGCGCTTCGATAATATGCTTCACAATGGATAAGCCCAGTCCGGTTCCACCCTGTTCGCGCGAACGCGATTTATCAACCCGGTAAAAACGTTCGAATATACGAGGAAGATCCTTTTTATCCATCCCAATTCCATTGTCGGCTACTTCAACTATAATATTGTCTTCCAGGTCGTGGAAAAGGATATTCACGTAACCTTTCTTTTTCCCGTATTTAATGGCGTTTACGATAAGGTTGGTAACTACTTCCAGAATTCGTTTTTTATCGGCTTTTACATAAATGGGTTTGTCCGTTTTGTTTAGAATCTGTACGGTTATTTTGCTTTCGGAAGCTTGCCAGCTTTCCATTTCAATTACTTCTTCAACAGTTTTTACAATGTCGAATTTAACCATATTCAGTTTTAATTCGCCCGATTCGAGTTTGGTAATCGACTCCAGGTCTTCAACAATAGACACCATACGGTCTATGCTTTTTTCAGTCCGTTTAAGATAAAGTGTGTTGATTTTCGGGTCATCAAGACCTCCTTCCAAAAGGGTTAAAACATATCCCTGAATATTAAAAATGGGAGTTTTTAATTCGTGCGAAACATTTCCAACAAAATCTTTTCGGTATTTCTCCAGCTCTTTCAAACGTTCAATTTCTTTTAACTGGGTTTTGGCCCATTCTTCAACTTCATCTTTTACGTTAAGGAGCAGGCTGTTGGGATTAAGTTTTTTCTCCTCCATCTTCTTTCCGCTTAAAGGAAGGTCGCGAATGGTATTATAAATAGGCCTGATTCGGTCGATGATGTATTTCTGCATGATGAAAACAATGGAGAAATACGCAGCTCCAAAAAACAGCAGGGTTGAGGCTGCAATCACCCAAATTCTTTCTCCAAAATAATGAACCAGTAGCATTATGCCAAGAACCAGAATTGTTAAAGTGACAGATACAATAATGGATAAAAAGCGGGAGGAATATGTTTTCATTTTTTTATTAAGTAATTACTGAAATATGTTACAATTGGTTGCAATTTGCTAAAATTTGTCATATTTACAGATGAAGAGGAAGTAAAAAGAATGCTTTAATAGTTGATTAATAGTAATTTCACGGTTAGTTAATATTTTAGTAATATTACAAAACGATTAAACTTTTTACTTGCTTTATATTTGCCAACCTTTATCTAAATTAAAAAATAAATGGAAAATTTTTATCTGATTCTTGTAGTTGTATTGTTTGCATTGGCAATATCAGATTTGATTGTAGGCGTAAGTAACGACGCCGTAAACTTTTTAAACTCGGCTGTTGGATCAAAAGCTGCTCCTAAGTGGGTGATTTTTTTAATGGCGAGTTTAGGTGTACTAATTGGAGCTACTTTTTCAAGCGGAATGATGGAAGTAGCACGAAAAGGGATTTTTCATCCCGAAATGTTCGTGTTTTCCGAAATCATGATCATTTTTCTTGCAGTAATGATAACCGACGTTATCCTGCTCGATATGTTTAATACTTTCGGGATGCCTACTTCAACAACCGTGTCTATTGTATTCGAATTACTTGGAGCTGCGGTAACGGTTTCCATTGTAAAGATTAAAGCTGCGGGAGGTTCGGTAGTTATGGAATTATCTCAATACATTAATTCCAGTAAGGCACTGGCCATCATTACCGGAATCTTATTGTCGGTATTTATTGCATTCACTGTGGGAGCTATTGTGCAATATTTAACCCGTTTGATTTTTACATTTAGATACCGGGGGCCAATGAAATATTTTGGTTCTGCTTTTGGAGGGTTAGCCATTACAGCCATAACCTATTTTATTGTGATTAAAGGGATGAAAGGTTCAACTTATGCAGGTATTGAGTTGGCAAGTGGAGAAACCATACAGGATTGGGTTAAACATCACACCGGTTTAATGTTGCTATATAGTTTTGGCTTTTGGATTGTGTTTATTCAGTTACTTAAATGGATATTTAATATTAAAATTTTAAAGGTAGTTGTACTGGTAGGAACTTTTGCTTTGGCCATGGCTTTTGCCGGTAACGACCTGGTAAATTTTATTGGAGTACCATTGGCAGGGTATAATTCTTTTCAGGCATGGATAGCCGAGGGAGCAACAAATCCTGATTCGTATACAATGGCAATGTTGGCAGGGAAAGTTGGTACGCCTACTTATATGCTGTTGATAGCCGGATTGGTAATGATTGTTACTTTGATATTATCGAAAAAAGCAAAATCGGTAATTGCCACCTCTTTGGATTTATCACGGCAAAATGAAGGAGATGAGCGTTTTGGTTCGTCGTTTGCCGCAAGGGTAATTGTTCGCGGGGCAACTAATTTTAATAAAAAGTTGGTACGTATCATGCCAGCACAGGTATCAAATGGAATCCAATCTCGTTTCTCACCGCACTCCTATGTTTTGGAAGAAGAAATAGATCCACCATCATTTGATAAAATTCGTGCTTCGGTTAACCTGGTAGTTGCCAGTATCCTCATCGCCATTGGAACATCGTTAAAACTTCCCTTATCAACAACCTATGTAACTTTTATGGTTGCCATGGGTACTTCTCTTTCCGATCGAGCTTGGGACCGTGAAAGTGCTGTTTACCGTATATCAGGAGTATTTGCCGTAATTGGAGGGTGGTTTTTAACTGCTTTAATCGCTTTTACTGTTTCCGGATTGGTTGCCCTGATTATTGCGGTTAGCGGTAAATTTATGATTTTTGTTTTCGTTGTGATTGCCTTAATAATGGTTATTCGCACGCATACTTTAATGAAAAAAAGAGAAAAACGTATTAAGGATGAAGATGAAGAAATTGCAGATTCTGACGCCCATGAGCAGATACTGGAAAAGAGTTCTAAGCAGATGATTAAGGCTATAAGCCAAAGCAGCCATATTGTTACCGTGGGTGTTAATTGTTTTATCAACGAAGATCGTAGTGGTTTGAAAAAGGTTCAGGAAATTTGTGATACTTTTTCGAAAAAGGCAAAACGAAATCGCGACAAGGTATACTCAACGGTAACCAAATTCACAGATGGAACTCTTGATACCAGCCATTATTATGTTCAAATGATGGAGCATAAACGTGAAATGGCCCATGCGGTTCATTTTATGCTTGAGCCAATGATTGTTCATTTGGAAAATAATCATAAACCATTTATCCAGGAGCAAATTGTAGAGCTTAAAGCTATTTCTGAGCAAATTGACACCTTCTTTAATTTTGTGTTACATACAGTTAAAGAAAAGAACTTTGAAAACCTGTCTCAAATTATTATCGAACGTGATGATATTTTGAATCAGCTGCACAAAATTGAAAAAAGTCAGATTAAACGTATTAAAAATAAGATGGTTAACACACGTAACTCGCAGTTGTTATTTAAGATTATTTCAGAGATTGAGCATTTGTTATTACACACGGTTAACCTGGTAAAAGCCCATCGCGACTTCATTACTCAGACCCGACTTAAGAGTTAAGCTCAATTTTATAAACAATATTTTAACAAGCCGGAATTACTTTCCGGCTTTTTTTGTAAATTGTATTTGAGGTTAATATTCAGTTTTACAGCTATTTATGACTTTTGTGTAATAAAAAATTAATCGAACTGTAATAAAAATGTAACATTTATATTGAATGATTAGAGCAACTTTGCCGACAGTTACAGCTTAATATAAAATATTGAAAAACTATTTCTGAATCAGGAAAATACGTCATTAAATACAAATAAATGGAAAATTTTTATTTAGTTCTCGTTGTCGTTTTGTTTGCACTGGCAATTTCCGACTTAATTGTCGGGGTAAGTAACGACGCTGTAAACTTCCTTAACTCTGCAATTGGTTCGAAAGCCGCTCCCAAATGGATCATTTTTTTAATGGCCAGCCTGGGGATTCTGGTTGGAGCCACATTCTCTAACGGTATGATGGAAGTAGCCCGGAAGGGGATCTTTCATCCAGATCAGTTTTACTTTGCCGAAATCATGGTCATATTCCTTGCTGTTATGATCACTGATATTATTCTGCTCGACATGTTTAACACATTTGGAATGCCAACTTCCACAACCGTATCAATTGTTTTTGAATTACTTGGTGCGGCAGTGGCAGTATCTATTGTAAAAATTAAAACAGGAGGAGGTATTGTAGTAGCTGAACTGGCCAAATATATAAATTCGGGCAGTGCACTTCTTATTATAGGAGGAATATTATTATCGGTATTTGTGGCTTTTTCAGTTGGAGCCATTGTTATGTACCTTGCCCGATTGCTTTTTTCATTTGAATATGGAAAATCGTTAAAATATTTTGGATCGGCATTTGGTGGATTGGCCATTACTGCTATTACCTATTTTATGCTGATTAAGGGTATTAAAGGTTCGTCGTTTGCCGGTATGGAACTTTCCGGTGGAGAAACCTTATACGATTGGGTAAAACACAATAGTGTAAAGGTACTGTTGATGAGTTTTGTAGGATGGACGATTATCATTCAGATATTAAGTTGGATATTTAAAATCGACATATTAAAGGTAATTGTTTTGATAGGTACATTTGCTTTAGCCATGGCTTTTGCCGGGAACGACCTGGTTAACTTTATTGGGGTTCCTGTTGCCGGTTTTAAATCATTCGAAGCGTGGCGCGCAGCTGGTGGCCTGTCTCCTGAATCATTCTCTATGGAGATGCTTGCAGGCAAAAGCAGCACTCCAATTTACATGTTGCTCATTTCAGGATTAGTTATGGTAGTTACCTTAATCCTGTCGAAAAAGGCACAGGCAGTAACCGAAACAGAGGTAAACCTGGGGCGTCAGTCGGAAGGGATGGAGCGTTTCGGATCGTCGATGATTGCTCGATTAATGGTTCGCAGTTCCATTAATTTTAACAAAAAATTAGGGAAATTTGTACCATCAGCCGTTTCAGGATCCGTTCAAAAACGATTCACTCCAATACCACTAGGCCCGGCAGGAGATCCGTCGACACCTGCATTCGATAAAATACGTGCGTCAGTAAACCTGGTAGTAGCCAGTATTCTTATTTCTATTGCAACCTCGTTAAAGTTGCCTCTGTCAACAACATATGTTACTTTCATGGTTGCCATGGGATCGTCGCTTTCAGACCGTGCCTGGGATCGCGAGAGTGCGGTTTATCGTATTTCAGGAGTATTTGCCGTTATTGGCGGATGGTTTTTAACCGCTTTAATTGCATTTACCGTTTCAGGAATAATTGCGCTGTTAATTTCGGTCGGAGGTTCTTTCCTGATTTTCGTTTTTGTTGCTGTTGCTATTTTAATGGTAATCAGAACACAGTTTCTGTTTAAAAAACGAAGAGCTAAGAAAATAGAAGACGAAGACGAAGGATTTGAAGAAAAAGATGGTGTTGTTAAGGTTATGGAGAAATGTAAAAAGCATTGCCTTAATGCCGTTCTTACCAGCAACAAGGTATTCTCTGTCGGAGTTGATAGTTTTTTAACGGAGGATCGCACACAATTAAAAGAAAGTATTACTCTTAAAGATGAGTTAAACAGTAAATCAAAAAGAATTAAGAGTAAAATTTTCTCAACCTTGTCTAAGATTGAAGATCATGTGGATACAGGTCATTTTTATGTTCAGGTTGTCGATTATCAACGTGAGATTTCAAAATCGTTGAATTTTATTGTACAACCGCTTTTCGAGCACATGGACAACCAGCATAAACCTTTCACAGAGGAACAGCAGAAAGAACTGAGAACTCTGATTGGTTATATTGATGAGTTCTATAACCTTTGTTTGCATGTAATTAAGGAAAATAAGTTTGAAGAGATTGATACTTTAACAAAAAAACGTGATTCTATTCTGGAATACCTGCAAAAAACGGAGAAAGCTCAAATCAAGCGAATTAAATCCAAGGAGGCGAATACCAGGAATTCGGTACTCTATTTTAATATCAATAGCGAGACAAAGAATCTGTTATTACATTCAATTCATTTAATTAAGGCACACCGCGATTTTGTTTCTTATTCGCGAGATAACAAGAAATAATCAGAACAAAATATTATTGAAAAGGAGGCTTGATGGCCTCCTTTTTTTATTCGTTAACATAACGAATTGATTAATAAAATTACAAAAACGTTAAAGAAGCGTTAATTATTTACGTACTGAATTAATATCAAATTAATTGATTTGAAACCAGTTTGATAAGTGTTTTCAGGAATTTTGTGGGAACAAATAAATAACCAAAGTTCAAATGAAAAACAAATCGTTTCTATTAGTTATCATTCTGGTTTTAACCAGTTTTATAGGATTTTCCGAAAATGAAGACGAAAATGCCGCAAACAAAGGAACCGTCGCCGGTCGAATTGTTGATGGCGATCACCTTCCACTTCCCGGAGCTACAGTTCTAATCGAATCGTTGAAAAAAGGTGTTGTTTCCGACGTCGACGGTTTTTATCGTTTAACCGGTTTGGAAGCCGGAGATTATGAAGTTAAAGTTACTTATATAGGTTTTAAAGACGCCAGCAAAACAGTTGCTGTTGAAGTGGGTAAAACCACCACGGTTAATTTTGAACTGGAAGCAGGTGTCGACATCGAAGAGATTATAGTAAACGGCGCTTTACAAGGTCAGTCGAAAGCATTGAACCAGCAGAAGAACAGCATGAATATTACCAATATTATTTCTTCTGATCAGGTAGGTCGTTTCCCCGACCAAAACGTTGGTGATGCCTTAAAACGAATTCCCGGTATTAATGTGCAGTACGACCAGGGAGAAGCCCGTTTCGGAAATATCCGCGGTACATCACCCGAATACAACTCGGTAGCTATTGATGGCGACCGTATACCATCGGCCGAAGCAGAAACTCGTTCTATTCAGCTCGACCTTATTCCTTCTGATATGGTTCAAAGTATTGAAGTTAATAAAGTAGTTACTGCTGATATGGATGCTGATGCTATCGGAGGGTCGGTAAACCTTATCACAAAATCAAATCCGTATACGCGTCGTATTACAGGATCAGTTGGGGGTACTTTTAACGCGCTTCGTAACAAGGTTGCTCCTAATGTTTCTCTTCTTTATGGCGATCGCTTTTTTAACGATAGAATGGGAATTACCCTTGCTGCTTCAGTTCAGGACCACATGATGGGATCTGACGACCTGGAAGCTGAATGGGATGACAATGGAACAATGAAAGAAATGCAGGTTCGTACTTATGAGATCCAACGTTTACGTCAAAGCTACTCTGGTTCCATCGATTACAACTTTAATGCAAACAATAAAATTGAAGCAAAAGTAATGTACAACCACCGTAACGATTGGGAAAACCGTTACCGCGTTGTTTATAAAGACCTGGATGAAGATGAGGCTAAAATTGAACGTCAGATAAAAGGTGGTACGAATAAAAATGCACGATTGGAAGATCAACGTACTTATCATTTCGCATTAAAAGGGAAACACCAGATTGGCGCGCTTGAAATCGATTGGAAAGGTTCTTACTCGAAAGCAAACGAAGATCGTCCGAATGAACGTTACCTTCAATATAAATTCAAGGATGTTGATATTAGTCAAAATGTTTCTAATCCTGAAAAGCCTCAGGTGATTATTAATACTCCGGAAGCGACGGATTTTAACAGTGCATGGAAGTTCGATGAAATTACCGAAGAATTTCAGTATACAGAGGATATCGACAAAACATTAAAGCTTGATTTTAAATACCCGTTCCAAAACGGAACAAGTGTTTTAAAGGTTGGTGCAAAATACAAAGGCAAAAGTAAAAATCGCGATAACGACTTTTATGACATTGCGCCTACAGACGAGGACGCCTTTAATGCCAACGCTTTCAACAATACTATTGTAAAAACAAAAGATGATTTTCTGGCCGGAGATTATATAGCAGGTACCTATGTTGATGTTAAATACCTGGGAGGCCTGGATTTGAGTTCAGCTGATTTTGAAGGAGATGAAAATCTTGAAGAGTTAGCCGGAAACTTTGATGCATCAGAAGACATTACTGCCGGGTATATTCGTTTCGACCAGTCGTTTGGCATGTTGGATATTGTTGCCGGGTTACGACTTGAAAATACTGCAATAAAGTATTCGGGAAATGAATTGATTTTAGATGAAGAAGGCGATGTACAGGATTTGATTCCTACCGAAGAAGTAGATCACAATTATACGAATGTATTACCATCGCTTTTATTCAAATATCAATTTGGTCAGAATACCAATCTTAAAGCAAGCGTTACCAATACTTTGGCCCGACCGAAATACATGGATCTTGTTCCACGGGTTGAAATAAGTAACGAAGATGTTGAAATTTCAATCGGTAATCCCGACCTTACCCCAACAACATCATGGAACTTTGATTTAATGGCAGAGCATTATTTTAAATCGATCGGGATGGTTTCCGGTGGCATCTTCTATAAAGACATAAACGACTTTATTGTTGACGGAATAAAATCTGATTACGATTATTTAGGTCAGACCTGGGAAAAGTTTACGCAGCCCATTAATGGTGGCGATGCTACTTTGTTTGGTGTGGAATTGGCTTTCCAGCGACAGTTCGATTTCTTGCCCGGAATTCTCCGCCAGTTTGGTTTTTACACCAACTACACCTATACCAAATCAACAGTGAGCAATTTCCAGATCGAAGATCGTGAAGACGACGATTTAACTTTACCGGGAACTCCTGAAAATACATTGAACGCTTCGTTGTACTATGAAGGGAAAAAGTTATCGGCCAGACTTTCGTATAATTATGCCGGCGAGTTTGTTGGAGAGTACAGCGACAAAGCTTTTGAAGATGTTTACTATGATCAGGTATCATATCTTGATTTTAATACAAGCTTTAAATTCAACAAAAGTTTTACCCTGTTTGCTGAGGTAAATAATATTTTAAACACTCCGCTGCGTTATTACCAGGGAGAATCGCAATATACCTACCAGGCAGAGTATTATAATGTTAAAATAAATTTCGGTCTGAAGTTTAATTTTTAATCTTTGTGAATAAAAACGATAGTGATTATCGCATAGAATAGATTTATAGAATTACAGCAGCTGAGGACATGAGATTTTGTGTTCTCAGCTTTTTACTTCAAAAAATATGATGATGAATTGTAACGCAAACAGAATTTTTTTGCTTGCTATTGTTGTGGCAACCATTATTTCATGTGAAACAACCAACCGTCCCAGCGAGGGATCGAAAAAGGCAGGCGAACACATAAAAAACACAGTGGCGGCCATAGTTGAAACCGATCCTGTTCCTCAGGATAAGAATGAAGACTCGGCTGATGATCCTGCCATTTGGATAGATACAACTGATGTAAAAAATTCATTTATTATCGGAACAGATAAAAAAGGAGGATTGGCTACATACAACCTTGAGGGAAAAACATTGAATTATTATCCCCATGGAAATATGAATAATTGCGACCTGCATTACGGTTTTCAGCTGGGCGATAAACAAGTTGATGTATTGGCTGCCAGTAACCGATCTTCGCATTCTATTTCTTTGTATGAGGTAAAAAGGGGAGGAATACTAGAGCAGGTTCATGCCCGGGAAATAGTATCTGAAATGCAAGATGATGTTTATGGACTGTGCATGTATAAAAGCCCTAAAACGGGTAATTTTTATGTATTCATGAACAGCAAGGCCGGTGAAACAGAACAATGGGAATTGTTTGAAATGGGCAAAAAAATTGATGCCCGCCTGGTGCGTTCTTTTAACCTCGGAACGCAAACCGAAGGAATGGTTGCCGACGACGAAATGGCGATATTGTACATCGGCGAAGAAGTGGCTGGAATTTATAAGTTCGATGCTGAGCCCGAAGGATCTGTTGAAGGAAAACTAATTCCATTCAGTTCAGAGGAAAATCAAAATATTAAATACGATATTGAAGGGCTTGCCATTTATGATTCCGGAGTAGGTAAAGGATACCTGGTGGCCTCATCGCAGGGAAATTACTCGTATGCCGTTTTCGAACGTCAGGGAGATAACAAATACCTGGGCAGTTTCAGAATATCGGATGGAGAAACAGATGGAGCGGAAGAGACCGACGGAATTGATATTACGAATGTGCCACTGGGCGATCGGTTTTCGAAAGGGATGCTGGTGGTTCAGGACGGTTATAATTACGATAGTGAAGAATTGATGAGCCAAAACTTTAAATATATTTCTTGGGAAGAAATTGAGAAACTGATTAAAAAGTTTTAATTCTTTACGGCCAAAATGCTGTATTTTAAGAATAAACGATAAATAAAAAAACCGGAAATTAGACAGAGAAAGCTCCAAAGCATTATTCCTCCTGCAACATATTCCAGAAGACTGTAAAAAGTATTCCACGAGTTTGTTCTAAAAAAACTCTGAAATGTGATTTCTGAATACGGGCGACTGTTGTTAAAGAACAAAAGTTGCCCGTATTTTATAAGAGGAAACATTAATAAGAGCTGGAAGGGGGCCAGTAATATATTCATCCCCATTACCAAAAATGTATTAAGCCTGAAAGTAAGGCTTGCTGCCAAACCAAGAACAGTTGTACAACCTAAAACAGGGAAAAGGCCAAGGTAAAAACCAAAGGTAAGCGAGAGAGCCCTTTTGCTGTGCGAAAGAGAAGCAGATGCCGGATGTTTCAACAAGTCAGAAAAGGAAATATTCTTTCTTTTTGTCCCCATTACTTCAGACAGAATGATACGAGCTAAAAATAAAGGATACTTGTGTTTGGTTTATTAGCCGAAAATTAAAATATCGATAATTTGTTTCCCGTTATTTCATAAAAACCGATGGAAGATGATTAAATGTATTCAACACTTAACAGTTGTGTAACAACCTGTTAATAGTTATTTCTTTTCTTCGTTTCATAGCAATTAATGCATTTTATGGAAGTCAGAGAGATTGAAGTTGCGGTAATTTCCGATTTACACCTCGCTACACATGCCTGTAAACCCAAAAAAATATTAAAGTATCTGAAGTCCATTCATACCTCTGTTCTGGTATTGAATGGCGACATTATTGATTCGTGGAGGTTTAGCAGGAATTACTTTCCAAAAAATCATTTAAAAGTGATCAGGCAAATTATAAAGATGATGGAAAAAGGAACACGGGTAATTTATATTACCGGTAACCATGATGAGTTTTTGAGGAAATTCAGTGGGTCCAAAGTGGGTTTCCTTGAAATTGCCAATCAATTTATTTTTGAGCATAACGGCAAACGTACCTGGATTTTTCACGGAGATATTTTTGATAAGGTTATTCATAAATCGAAACCACTGGCCAAATTCGGAGCTGCGCTTTATGGACTGCTCACCATCTTTAATAAATTAATTAACTGGTTACTGTTTCCCTTTGGAAAAAAAGAAATGATCATTTACAAGGCGATAAAAAAGAATTTTGTTCGTGAGAAAAGAACACCGTCAAAATTCGAAAGACAATTGGCATAATCGGCTTCTGCTCAGGGGTATCAGACTGTAATTTGCGGACATACACATATTCCTAAAACAAAATATCTTAACATCGATGGTAAGTCAATTCAGTACATCAACTGCGGCGATTGGGTGGAACATTTAACCGCTGCTGAATTTTATAATAACGAATGGCATTTGTACGCACACATCGAAACGGAAGAAGAATCCCTGTCTGATGATGTAGATATTCCGGTTCAACACTCTATTTACCAGACATTACTTCAAGAGCTCACATTTTCAAATTTAATACAGGCCCGTCAGTGAAAATTCTCTATGCCATACAAGGAACCGGCAATGGGCATTTAGCCAGGGCCACCGAAATAATTCCCATATTAAAAGAGATGGGTGAAATTGATATTCTTGTTAGTGGAATTCAGAGTGATATTGAATTGCCGTTTAAAGTAAAATATAAACTTAATGGATTTAGCTTCATTTTTGGTAAAAATGGCGGTGTCGATATTTGGAAAACCATACTAAAAGCGCGTCTCTTTCGCCTGATAAAAGACATTCGAATAATACCTGTTGATGATTACGATTTAGTAATTAACGATTTTGAACCGGTAACAGCCTGGGCATGTAAACTGTGGCGAAAAGAATGTATCGGAGTAAGCCATCAGAATGCAGTTTTGCATACCGGAGCTGCTAAACCAAAAAAGAATGATCTTTTAGGAAAATGGATTTTAAAATACTATGCTCCATCAAGTGTTAAGTATGGATTTCATTTCAAGCAATTGGACGAGAATGTGTTTACGCCGGTTATTCGTTCATCAATAAGAAACGCTGTTCCTGGAAATAAGGGGCATTATACGGTTTACCTGCCTGCTTTTAACGATCAGAAGATTTTGGAAATACTTGATCCGTTTCGTCAATATACGTGGCAGGTATTTTCGAAATATTGCACGATGCCATATAAAGCTCGTAATATTCATTTCAATCCTGTTTCGCTGGAGGCGTTTAATAAGTCATTTGTTAATTGTAGTGGAGTAATTTGCACAGCAGGTTTTGAAACACCGGCAGAGGCACTTTTTATGGGGAAAAAGTTGTGCGTTGTTCCTATGAAAAATCAATACGAACAGGCTTGCAATGCAGCTATGCTGGCAGAGATGGGTGTGACGGTAGTCGAAAAGTCATCGCAATTTCACGATAAAATTTCGCTTTGGTTGTCAGAAGAAACAAATATCAGGATAGCATATCCGGATTGTACCCGGGAAATTTTCTTTTCTCTTATTCAAAAATATGAAGTTCAGAGGGATCCGGGCCCTCTGAATTTCATTCTTAGGATAAGGAAGCGATTTAATTGGCCAGAAGTGTCCATCCCTGTATCCAGTCGTCTTCGCCAAAGGCACCTTTAAAGTCAACAATCTGGAACCACGGAAGTGGAAAATCGAGCAGTTCTCCTCCGATTTTTTCTTCAGGTAAATAGCTTCCGGAGTCGGTATCGATTAAAGGATCGGTAATCTGATTTTTTGACGTATTAAATGCAGCTGTCCACTCGTTCTGCATTTCATCTGTATAATTTCCAGAAAGCTTGAAAATGTTCCCGGTTAAATTTGCGGTATTATAAAAAATATTGTTCTTAACTCCTAGTTTACCGTTTTTCCACTGCGAATAACTGTCGTGTTGTTGATCGCTAACTTCAAGTAAAACACCTCCTCTTTTTTCTATAAATATGGAGTTGGCAATCAGTCCACCTGCATTTTTGTCGAAAACAATTTGGTTGCCACCATTTAAATTGCCATTACCAACCAGGGTAACATTAAAAATATTGGGTAGCGAATGTGGCAGACCGTATACCGGATCAACGCCACCACCGGCTTCAATCAGGTTGTCACCAACCAGGCCATTTTGTACACCCAACCAAAACTGACCGTTACCAGACCATCCCAGGTCGTAGTCGTAAGCATCGTCGTCGCAGCCTGAAACTACCATGTGTTTCAGATTTACAGTTCCTCCGAATATCTCTACGCCGTCATCTGCATTTGCAATCACTTCCACATAGTCAATTTCAGTTTCACTTCCAACACCGCCTAATGTTAATCCGTTAATTTCATTTCCATCGCCAATGTTGGTTCCTCCGTGGCGGATAGACACATATTTTAATATTCCGGAGTTATCGTTTTCATTTATCCCTCCGTAAATTCCGCGTGGTTCAGCCAGGGGAATTCCTTCAATTGATCCTTCTCCGCCACTTAAGTTTATTGGTGCATTTCCTAAAATTATCAATCCTCCCCACAGGCCTTTAACATTCTTATCAATCGAGCCATTTAAGTCATCTCCTTCCACGGTAAAAATGATCGGTTCGTCTGGAGTGCCGTTGGCGATTATTTTTCCTCCGCGGGCAACAACAAGAGCACTGGCATTTTCTGCTTGTCCTACTCTAAAACGAACTACGGTACCGGGTTCGATGGTAAGCGTTTGTCCGTCGTTAACAAAGACCCGTCCTTCAAGCACATATTTTTTATCTTTACTCCAGGTAACGGTACCTGTTCCAAAACCATTATCTGTAATGGTTTCACCACTTCCTTCAAGTAAATAGTCGCTTTTTCGGCACGAGGCAAGAACTGTTACAGCTAATAATAGTATAAATATCTTTGGTCTCATTTGTGCAGCTTTTACAATTTAACTTCAAGGTTCAGATAAATAAAGGCTTTTGTATCTGCATTTGCGGCATAAGGTACCCAGTCCTGGTAATTCAAAGCGAACTTAATATTCTTAATGGGTTGAAACTGTACACCTGCAACCAACGCGCTTCCATCATCAGAAAGATTCCAGGGATTCTCTTCACCATCCAATTTGTTCGAACTCATTTTATCAAAACGGGCAAAGAGCTGATATTTTTCATTTAAGTTGTATTTCCCGTATAATGAAAATCCATACCTGTCGTAGTTTTCATCCCATCCGTCGTTCTGCCTGTAAATTCCTTCTCCTGCAAGGTTGGCTTTACCGTTAAAGTCGTACGAAATAAATGCATGATAAGTTGATTGTAAAATATCATCATTAGTCATATCGTAATATAGACGAGAGGTAAAATTTTTAGGGAATTTAATTGTAGTTCCTACGGCGTATTTAAAAACACCGTCGGTTTGAATATTATTGTATCCTTCACCGTTCATCATCGTAAAGTCTACATCCCAATTTTTCGAGAACTTGTAGTTAATATTCATTCCAAGGTCAGCAGATGCGCCTAGTTTATTTTCGTCTGCCAGGGTTTTCATCATGTAACGGCGTTCCCAAACCGTTTCCATAAGTTTGAATTGTTTCAGGCCGATCAAGCCGAATTCAACTTTAAATTTTCCTTCGCTGTAACGCAGGAAGGCATTTTTAAAGTAAGCATACCGGCGAGCTTTCGCATACTCCGAAAGATCTTCAGGGCTACCGATATCAAGATTAATCTTGGCGTAAAAGTTTGGGCTGAAATTGTATTCATAACCCAGATAACCCCGAACTAGTTCAAATGCCGATTCGTCACTTGAGGCATCAGTGATTCCCTGGTGGAAATTGGCAAAAATGGTTGCAAAACCCGAACCGGATGGAACAAACTCGTCATCCTGGGTAAATCCCCGATTGATGAGAACCACCATCAGGGCAATAATCAGTAAAGTCTTTTTCATACGATTAATTTGTCTGTTTCTTTTTTGCATCGTATGGAATTTGCGTGAGCTATCTGTTGCAGAAATCAGTTAGTTCTCACGCTCATCTCATATGCAGTGTTTCATAAAATCGGGTGCAAATATAATTTTTAATCAAAGTGTAATTCATCCTTAATCTTTCTGTAACAGGTATTTGTATAAAAGTAATCGAATTGTAATAAAAATGTAATAAAAATGTAATTGCTTGATAACTTACAGGTAATATTAATTCGAATGTTGGATGTAATTGCTTTTTAATGTGGTTAATCGTTCCGTAATAATTCGAGTATTTTTATTATTTTTCGATTTTTAAATGCTTAAGCATATTTTTAATACGCCATTATTCACTTTGTCTCAAAATTGGTCAATATGGAAGAAAATTACAAAATTTTAATTGTTGACGACGAAAAAGATCTCTGCGAAATTCTGCAATTTAATCTCGAGAGTGAAGGTTTTACCATTGATATTGCCAATTCAGGAGAAGAAGCTTTGAATAAACCACTTGAAGAATACCACCTGATTTTGTTGGATGTCATGATGGAAGGTTTGTCAGGTTACAAAGTGGCAAATATTATTCGAAAAGAAAAGAATCTGACCGTACCAATTATTTTCCTTACCGCAAAAGTTGAGGAGAATGATGTCCTAACCGGATTTAATGTTGGTGCCGATGATTACATCTCAAAGCCATTCTCGATAAAAGAAGTGGTGGCACGTATAAAAGCGATTTTGAAAAGAGGTTTAAAAGCGGAAGAAGAGTCAAATATTTTGGCTTTTAAAGAATTGAAAATCGATTTAAAAAAGAAGATTACAACCATAAAGGGAGAAAATATTAATCTTACCCGCAAAGAATATGAGATTTTGTCATTACTTCTAAAAAGTACAGGTCAGTATATTGGCCGTGATGAAATTTTAAAACGAATCTGGCACGATGATGTAATTGTAACCGAAAGAAATGTGGATGTTAATATTGCCCGTTTGCGTAAAAAAATTGGTGATTACGGCGCAAATATTAAAGGTAAGTCTGGCTACGGTTACTGCTTTCAATAGCTAACTTCAAATAAATATAAGAGTGAAAAGGAATTTTCGCGGACAAATATTTCTTTACTACATTGTAATTTTTATTCTTTTTACAACCACTGTTCTGGTGTACCAGTATCAGCGCGAAAAAGAATTTAAAACGTCACAACTGGAGGCCTCACTGAATTACACCACTGAAATTACACGAAGTTTTATTGAGCAGAATAAATTAATGGCCAATGATAATTTCAGGCGTATCGATGAGTTGGCCAGATTATTACCCGATCGAAATACCCGAATTACAGTTATCAATCTGTCGGGGAAGGTCTTGTTCGATAGTTTTGTAGAAAATTATTCGGGGATGGATAATCATAGTCACCGCCCTGAAATAATAAAGGCCCGTGATCATGGTGTCGGATCCAATATCAGGTTATCGGCTACTACAAACCAGAAATTCTATTACTATGCCAGACTTTATCCGGAATATATTATTCGTACGGCGCTGGTATACGATGTACAGGTTCAGGATTTTTTAAGAACCAGCCGTGTTTTTATCGTTTTTATTATCGGACTTTTTATTATTGTTGGTTTAATGTTAACCCTGGTTACCCTGCGTCTGTCGTTCACCATAACAAAATTGAAAGATTTTGCCATTAAGGCCGGGAAAAACGAGTTGGCAAACTACGAAAATGAGTTTCCTGATAACGAATTGGGTGTTATTAGTTCGCAAATCATAACTATCTACAATAAATTAAAAAAGACAAAGGACGATCTTTCCAATGAGCGTGAAAAATTATTTAATCATCTTGATGCGCTTGACGAGGGGATTGCCTTTTTCTCAGAAGATAAGAAACTTACCTTGTCAAATGGGCGCTTTGTACAATTTGTCAATCACCTGTCGAAAAAAGAAGTGACCTCTTCCGGGAAGATTTTAAAAATTCCGGAGTTCGATAAATTGAATACGTTTATCGAGAGTGCCACAAAAAAGAACCGTCCGCAAAATGCTTCAAAGCTGCCACAGCTTATTTATAATGTTGCCCAGAACGAGAAGTATTATAAAATTCAAACCATACTTTTTTTCGATAACAGTTTTGAGGTTGTGATTACCGATGTAACACGTCTCGAAAAACGCCGCTTAATGAAACAGCAGCTTACTTCAAATATTGCCCACGAATTAAAAACACCACTTTCTTCAATCAGGGGTTACCTCGAAACTATTATAGACAACTGGCCTATTCCGGCAGAAAAGTTGAAATATTTCCTCGAAAAAGCCTTCTTCCAGTCCGAAAGGCTTACAACACTCATAAACGACGTTTCGCTGATTAATAATATTGAAGATGCCGGCGAGCTGTTCGAAATGAAAAAGGTAGATATCAAGAAAATTTGCGAGGATATCTACGAATATTTTTCAAGCAAACTTGAATATAATGAAATCGAGTTTATCGACGAGGTGAAACCCGATACTACAATTGTTGGAAACGAATCGTTGTTGTTTTCCATTTTCCAGAACCTGGTAGAAAATGCTATTAATTATGGAGGAAAAGGAATTCAGATACATATTAAATGTTATCACAGTGACGAAAAATATTACTACTTTTCTTTTTATAACTCAGGTTCTAAAATTCCCGAAGAACATTTACACCGATTATTCGAACGGTTTTACAGGGTCGACAAAGGGCGATCGAGAGCTACCGGAGGGACCGGTTTGGGTCTGGCTATAGTAAAAAATGCCATTAGCCTGCATAACGGTCGGGTTTCGGTTAAAAACCGTCCAAACGGTGGAGTCGAGTTTTTGTTTTCCCTTTCGAAAAAATAGAATTAACATTTCATCCTGTTTCCCACATTTATTCCTTTAAATTTTTGTGTTGCTTTTTTGCAGTGTTCATTTTTGTCTGAAAATGAGTGGATTGTGACGTTTTGAATTATTACAAAACTGTTAATTAAATGTAATAATAGTTTAAATGCATGTTAATCACGATGTAACAATATTGGTATTGCTTTGCGGCAGAAATAAACATTTAAAATAGTCATTAACACTGCATTTTTTAGTTATGAATAGAATCATTATTAGCATTCTGCTGCTAATTCAGGGATTGGTGGTTACAGCCCAAACAGGAACAATTAAAGGGAATGTAATCGACGCCGAAACAAAAGAGGCCCTCATCGGGACCACTGTATTTATTAAAGGAACAACACAAGGATCTATTACCGATTTTGATGGGAATTACATTATTCCTAATGTAGAACCGGGTAGTTATACTATTGCGGTATCATTTATTTCGTACGACACCCAAGAGTTTCAGGTTGAAGTAAAATCAGGGAACAATGTGGAGCTAAACGTTGAATTGGCTCCGGCAACTCTGGAAATTGAAGGAGTTCAGGTAGTGGCCAAGGCAAACCGTGAATCGGAGAGTATGTTACTACTGGAGCAGAAGAATTCGGTAATATCCACACAAGCAATTGGTGCACAGGAAATTTCACGAAAGGGAGCCAGCGATGCCGAAGCCGCGGTAACAAAAGTTTCGGGGATTTCAAAGCAGGAAGGAGTAAAGAACGTATTTGTAAGGGGTTTGGGCGATCGGTTCAATTCAACAACCCTAAATGGTTTTCCGGTTTCTTCGGAAGATCCTGAATACAAAAATATTTCGCTCGACATTTTTTCTTCAGATATTATTAAAACTGTTGACGTAAATAAGGTTTTCAGCTCAAGAATGTCAGGCGATGTTGCAGGGGCTGAAATCAATATCAGCTCTAAGGAATTGGTTGGTGAATCTGAATTAATTATTGATTTATCGGCAAGTGCAAATACGGAAACAGTTAATCATAAGGGATTTCTGATAACTGACGGAGCCAGTTCATTAGGCTTTATTAAAAATGGTACTGAGCCATCAGGAGAAGAGTTTTATGATTATGCAAATTCGCTGGATCCGAGTAGTCAGGATCTTCAGTTGGGAAAAGATTTTGGTTTTGCAGGTGGTAAGAGTTATACGCTTGGGCATGCCAATAATTCTTTAAGTTTTTATGTCATTGGTAATTATTCAAATGATTTTAGTTACGTGAACGGAATTACCAGGGGATCAACTACTGCCGGAAAGATATACCAGGATCAGTTATCGGATGAATATGAAAAGAACACTTCTCATATGCTCATGTCAAATATAAGCTATCGTTTTAATAAATATGATTTAAGTTATAATTTCTTCGCGGTTCATTCTGCAAGACAATTACTTACTGACGATTATGGCAGACACGACGCTTTTCAGTCATCTGCAGATTATGATTATGTCGGTTTAATACGTCGTCAGCAAAATAACGACAATACATTAATAGTTAACCAGCTTCGTTTAAAGAAAGAGTTCAATAGCCGACTTTCCGGAAATGTTGGGGTGTCTTATAATTTTACCCAAGGAAATGAGCCTGACAGGAGAATTAACCATTTGGGATATTACGGAGATGATATATTGAAACCCATAATGGGAACCGGACGCCAGCAGCGATATTTTACAGAACTGAATGTCAACGATATTAATGCTCAGCTTAATGTCACGTACAAGTTGACAGATGATGCAGATAATGCTTCACAAATTATTGCAGGTTACAAGGGGCGCATGGTTTATGACGACTTTAAAGGCGTTGAATGGGATAATTCGAGACTGGATGGTAGTTCAAAGTTACCTGAATTAAATCGATTTGATTTCACGTTGGATCCCTATTTTAATCAGGAATACCTTGATAATAATAAAATTGCAAATGATCCTTTTAGAAGTGACTACACTGTTGATAAAGGAATTCATTCAGGATACGGAGATTTGGTTTATCAATTCGGATCTGATTTAGTTTTAGATGCCGGTATTAAAGTTGACCTGGTAGACATTGCAGTTGACTATAACGTTAACAGGGGAGCAAAAGTTGGGACAACCAAGCTTGAAGATCTTTTTATTTTACCAAGTTTTAACTTGAAGTATGATTTAGATGATAAGAATTCACTTCGATTTGGAACAAGTCGTACTTATACTCTGCCACAATCCAAGGAAATTTCTCCCTACCAGTATATTGGCCGTCAATGGAAATCACAGGGTAATCCCGATCTGTTGCCTTCCACAAACTACAATATCGACCTGAAATGGGATTTTTACCTCAGTCGTAACGAATTATTCTCAATTGCAGGTTTTGCCAAGTTAGTGCAGGATCCTATTTCGAGGGTTGAGATAGCAAGTGCCGGTGGTTTCTTATCCTATGCAAATATTGCAGATAACGCTACAATTGGTGGGATTGAGGTAGAAATTAAGAAAAATATCTTCTCCTTATTAACAGAAGATGGAACCAATACAAAATTAAGTACAGGTATTAATTTCTCATACATTAAAACAGATGTTAAGGTTAATGATGGCTTGAATTTTACCAATGAAAAGACAGAACTACAGGGAGCTTCACCAATACTGGTTAATGCAGACCTGAGTTATGAATACCAAAACGATAAAATTGATTTTACAAGTTCTGTAGTTGCAAATTATTATAGCGATCGAATTTATACGGTTGGAGCAGGTGGTTTTCAGGATATTAATGAAGACGGCTTGGTTGTTATGGACTTTATAACTTCTGCAAAGTTCAACGATAAGTGGAAAGTTAGCTTGAAAGCAAAAAACCTTTTAAATCCAACACATCAGTTAACCCGTGAGCCAATTGGAGAGGGGGCTGAACCTATTGTATTAAGTAGCTATAAAAAAGGTATAGGATTTAGCCTGGGGCTATCCTATGAATTTTAATCTATAAAAAAAGAAGTTAAAGAATTTTATAAAACTAAAATTTAGAAAAATGAAAAAATTACTTTTTGCACTTTCAATTTTTGCAATCTTTTTTACAAGTTGCGATGATGATCCAACTCCTGAACCTGATCCAACTCCGTCGAGTGAGCTTTCAGGCGATGTAACTGAAGATCTGACTCTTGATCCAACAGTTACTTACACTTTAACCGGAACTTATACCGTTAAAGCTGGTGCTACTTTAACAATTCCTGCAGGAACAACAATTAAAGGAGCCGGTGTGAACGGTTTCCAGGAATGTTTGATTGTAGAGCAAGGTGGAAAAATTGAAGCAGTGGGTTCAGCAAGTGCTCCTATTACTTTTACTTCTTCCAATTCTACTCCTGCGGCCGGTGACTGGGGTGGTATCATTATTTGCGGATATGCACCAATTTCAGCAGCGTCTGCCGGTGAAACAGGATCAGTAGAAACAAATACTGCAATTCCTTATGGTGGATCTGATGCTAACGATGACTCAGGTACTCTTTCATATGTAAAAATCGAGTATACAGGTGCGCGTGAATCAGGAACTTCTGAACACAATGGTTTAACATTATATGGTGTTGGTAGTGGAACAACAATCAATAACATTTATGTATTGGATGCCGCTGACGATGGTATTGAGTTTTTTGGTGGTACAGTTGACGTTACAAACATATTGGTTGTTAACGAAGATGATGACATGTTTGACGTTACCCAGGGTTGGAGTGGTACTTTGACAAATGCTTACGGAATTTGGGAACCTGATTATGTGAGTACTGAAGATGATCCGCGCGGACTTGAATCAGATGGTAACCTGGACGGTGACTACCCAACTTATGATATCCAGTCAAATTTTACAGTTGATGGTTTAACTATTAAAAACTATTCTTCTTATACAATGGAAGATTGTATTAAAGTTCGCCGTCATGCAACCGCTTCAATTACCAATGCGTTAATAATGGGTGGTTCTACAAAAGATGTAATTGATCTTACTGACGGTTCTGGTAATGCAACTGATGAAAGTTCAGTGGACGTAACCTATGCCGGAGTATTATACACAGGGAAAGAAGTTGCACGAACAAAAGATGGCGCAACAACAAACGCAACTGTTGATTTTTCTAGTGACAATACCGGTACAGATGAAGCTTTATTTGCATGGACAGGTTATGAATTCGAACATTTTGCAGAAAATTTGGAAGGTGAAATAACAGGAGAGACTGTTCTTAATGCAATTATTGATTATACATTAACAGGAATGTTAAGTGTTGAAGATGGTGGTGTATTAACAATTCCTGCCGGAACAACAATTAAAGGAGCTGGTGAACATGGTTTCCAGGAACAACTGATTGTTAAGCAAGGAGGAACAATTATTGCCGAAGGTACTGCCGAACAGCCGATTACCTTCACCTCTTCCAGTTCTACACCTGCACCTGGCGATTGGGGAGGCATCATTATTTGTGGATATGCTCCAATTTCTGCAGCAACAGCCGGTGGAACCGGTTCTGTTGAAACTGACGTGTCTATTCCTTACGGTGGTTCAGATGCTGAAGATAATTCTGGTATTTTATCATATATTAAAATTGAATATACTGGTGCTCGTGAATCAGGAACTTCAGAGCATAATGGTTTAACATTATATGGTGTTGGTAGCGGAACAACAATTAATAATATTTATGTTCTTGAAGCTGCTGATGACGGTATCGAATTCTTTGGTGGAACTGTTGATGTTGAAAACATTCTGGTTGTTAACGAAGATGATGATATGTTTGATGTTACCCAGGGATGGAGCGGTACTTTAACAAATGCTTACGGTATTTGGGAAAGTGGTTATACAAGTACGGAAGATGACCCTCGTGGGCTTGAGTCTGATGGTAACCTGGATGGAGATTATCCTTCTTATGACCTTCAATCTAATTTTACAGTTGATGGTTTAACTATCGTAAATAATTCTTCTTATGAAATGGAAGACTGTATCAAAGTTCGCAGATTGGCTACCGCAAATATCTCAAATGTATTAATAACAGGTGGACAAGCTATCGATTTGATTGATTTAACAGATGGAAAAGGAAATGCAACTGACGCGTCAAGTGTCGCAGCAACTTATTCAGGTGTTACTCTTTCTGGAAGTGAAATCAAACGTGAAAAAGATGGCGTAACCTCAAATGCAACAGTTACTATCTCTGACAGTAATACTGGTGCTTCATCTGACGTATTTGGCTGGACCGGATACGAATTTTAAATGAGAACAACGAATGAAAATTTGGAGGTTTACTCCAAATCTTATAATGCTATACGCAGTGTTTAATGGCAGGTAGGTTGCAGAGCCTACCTTAAACTCCGGGTGAAAGCCCGGAGTTTTTTTTGTTCCAAACTTTCCTTGTGAATATTAAGATTGCGTAAAAATTACAGAAATGTTACAAAATGATTACAATCAGGTTACGCAATTGTAACATAAATGTTAACTTTGTGTTAATTAAAGTAACGTCAAACAACTAGAAAAGAAAGGAGGCTACCATGAAAAGGTTAGCATTGTTAGTAGGAGTTTTATTTGTAGCATTTACAGTTTTTGCACAGAAACTGCAGGAAGTTGATGGTTTGTATTACCAGGATTCTGAATTGTTCTCGGGAGAATACACTACCCATTTTGAAAATGGTAATGTAAAAATGGTATCAAATTTTATCGAAGGTAAAAAAGATGGTGAGTGCAAACTGTATTTCGAAACAGGTGAACTTAACGAAGTTCGTTCATACAAAAACAACGAAATGCACGGCATTTGGCTTACTTTCAACACAAAAGGAGTAAAAGTTGCAGAAGCTGGTTACAAAAACGGCAAAAAAGACGGCAACTGGTACGTGTGGGACGATGAAGGTAATTTGAAGTATGAACTTTGTTACAAAGACGGTGAAAAAACCGGAACCTGGAAAAGCTACGATGAAATGGGAGTAGTTGTTAATGAAAGAAACTACTCCGAGTTTTAAGATTTGAAGTTACATTAAACACTGCATAGAACGTCTGACTATTCGTAGTCAGACGTTTTTTTATATACTGGTGCAAGATTAATCGTTTTGTAATAATTGTGTAATTACTGTGTAAAATCCCTGATCTACTTTTGTATGCTAAAGATATAAGAGGATAAAATGAAAATTTTTCTTACACTGGTTTTAGTAGCAGGATTATTCTTCAGCGGCTTAGCTGATGATAAAGATAATAAGCCGGCAAATGGTGATAAACCATTAAAAGTAATGGTAACGGGGAATGTAGCAGATGAACTTACCGGCGAATTACTTGTTGGCGTTGAAGTAAAACTGGAAGGAACCGACAAAAAAGTATATACTGATTTTGACGGAAACTTCGTTTTCGAGGACGTTACACCAGGCGAATACAACATTGTTGCAAATTATATTTCCTACGAAAAGAATAAAACGGAAAAGACTATCGATATTTTTTCTGGTCAGATAGATGTTAAGCTGAAACCTGTAAACTGACAATATGGAATCTTTTCCATTTAAAAAACCATCTCTGTTCAGGGATGGTTTTTTGTTACATAAAAATGTCAAATATCAAATACATGATGTAAATTGCGACCATGCTTTGCATCAACTTAGAGAATAACGATCCCTTTTTTTGTCTGGCTACTGAAGAATACCTGCTAAAGAATTTCGAGGATGACATTTTTATGCTTTGGCAGAGCGAAAAAACGGTAGTACTTGGCAAACACCAAAATGCGATGGCCGAAATTAATTATCCTTTTGTCAGGGAAAATAACATAACCGTTGCACGGCGCATTTCAGGGGGAGGGACGGTTTATCACGATTCCGGCAATGTGAATTTTGCCTTTATCAAGAACGTAAAAAGTCCTGCAGAGATATCCTTTAAACAATTTACCGAACCCGTGGTGGAGGCCCTGGCTAAATTAAATGTAGAAGCCACAACTTCAGGACGAAACGATTTGCTGATAGAAGGGTTAAAGATTTCGGGTAATGCCGAGCACGTTTTTAAAAACCGCGTGTTACACCATGGTACTTTATTGTTTAATTCCGATCTGGAAAACCTGGGGCAAGCCATAAAAGTGGAACCGGGTAAATACATGAGCAAAGCTGTTCAATCCAATAGAAGCAAAGTGGCAAATATCTCCGGCTTTCTTGAAAAGGAAATGTCGGTATCAGAGTTTGCCCGGTTTTTACTCGATGTTCAGCTTATAAATCCTGTCAATTCGTTTTATGTGTTGAATGAAGAAGATCAGTATGCAATTGAGTTACTGGTTAAAGAAAAATTCTCTACCTGGGATTGGAATTTTGGTTACTCACCAAAATACAGTTTCAAAAACTTCTTTCAATCGGATGGTGGGAATATGGAGATTGAATTGGAAGTGAAAAAAGGTGTCATCGAATCGGTGTTTCTTAAAGGTTCGTTGCTCACCGAAACACAGCGTAAGGAAGTTACGTTGGAATTAGCCGGAAAGCAACATTATTATGAGGACATTGAAAGTGTGCTGAAAGAGATCATTCAAAGTGCTACTCCATCATTGATATACTCATTTTTTTAAATATATAATCTTCAAATCAAAATCTACATGGATACCTTTTGGTCAATAGTAATCGGTTCCGGAATTGGTGGAGCCCTGATCTCAATTTACCGGCTCTACCGGTTTTATCTGCAGGAAAGTAAGGAAAATAACGAAAAGCAGGGGTTGGCAAAAGCTTCTATTCTGGTCGGTTTGTCGGGAATCATCCTGGTTTTTATGGGGAGTATTGTCGGAATCACTCTTGGGATCATTTCCATGCGAGGTAAAAAGTACAGGGCGCTTTCCAAAATCGGAATTGCGGTTAGCATTTTAACAGCGCTTCCCTGGCTTCTGGTTGTCATTCTGGGGCAATAAAAAACACCGAAACAAAATTGTCCCGGTGTTCTTTCGTGTATTTCTTAAATTCTATTTTGGTAACGGATATCCTTTCAGTTTTTTCAGGTTCTCAGCAATTTCCGATTCCGGGTATTCGTAATCGTGCAATTCGCCAGCCAGGTATTTATTGTAACCCACTAAGTCCATTAAACCATGTCCGCTAAAGTTGAAAAGAATAACTTTTTCTTTTCCTTCTTCTTTGGCTTTTTTAGCTTCACGAATAGTAGCGGCAATGGCATGAGTTGTTTCCGGTGCTGGAATAATTCCTTCTGTTTTAGCAAAAAGTAATCCGGCTTCGAAACATTCGCTTTGATGAACCGCAATCGCATCCATTAATCCGTCGCGGAGAGCAGCACTTACAAGCGGTGCCATACCGTGATAGCGCAATCCGCCTGCGTGAATTGGCGCAGGAATAAAGTTGTGTCCCAAACTATTCATCGCCAGTAGCGGAGTCATTTGAGCAACATCACCATTATCGTAAATAAAAGGAGCTTTGGTAAGAGTTGGGCAGCTAAATGGTTCTGCTCCAATAATCTGAATATCTGCTCCATGAATTTTGTCGTACATAAAAGGGAATGAAATTCCGGCAAAGTTACTTCCGCCACCGCAGCAACCAATAACTACGTCAGGTTTATCGATACCCGCTTTTGCCAACTGTTTTTTAGCTTCCAGTCCAATTACAGTTTGATGCAACATTACATGGTTTAAAACCGAACCCAGTGAGTAACGTGTTCCGCCGGTTGGGTCAGAAACTGCTGCTTCAACAGCTTCCGAAATGGCAATTCCCAAACTTCCCGGAGTATCAGGAAACTGCGCTAGGATATCGCGTCCGGCCTGAGTTTCGGTGCTTGGACTGGCAATACATTTGCCACCCCAGGTTTCCATCATCATTTTGCGGAAAGGTTTTTGGTCGAAACTTACACGAACCATAAATACTTTACATTCGATACCGCCAATTTGTGCGCAGGCAAACGACAATGCCGATCCCCATTGTCCGGCACCGGTTTCAGTGGTTAGTTTTTTAATACCAAACTCTTTGTTGTACCAGGCCTGGGCAACTGCAGTGTTGGGCTTGTGACTTCCGGCAGGAGAAACACCTTCGTTTTTATAATAGATTTTAGCCGGTGTTCCTAAAGCTTCTTCCAATTCGTAAGCACGAATCAGTGGACTAGGTCGCCATTGAATTAATATATCGCGAATTCCTTCCGGTATGTCGATCCAGCGTTCCTGACTAACTTCCTGCTCAATCAGGTTCATTGGAAATACAGGTGCCAGCATATCCGGCGAAACCGGATTCCCATCGGGGCCTAGTGGCGGATTTAGCGGAGTTGGCAGATCGGGTGCCAGGTTATACCATTGTTTTGGAAACTCCGACTCTTCAAGATAAATTTTCTTTTGTCTGGTCATGATTTGTTATTTTATAGGTTTATGTATCCATTTATCAGATTCCTCAACCATCTGGAATTACACCACATAAAGTGTTTCCATCTAAAGCGAGGAATCTATTTCTTAATTTTGTCATTCACTTAAATACAATAAAAAAGGGATTTGCCACATATGCGCAGCAAATCCCTTTTCCAGCCTAAATCTGAAAAATAATAGATGCATCTCGCGTTTCCATTTTTACGTTACGCCAGTGCCATTCTTTTCCGTATAAAGGCATTTTGTACATTTCGTTCGTTTAAAGCGGCATAAATCTAATTATAATCTTTAATGAATCAAACAAATAACAGCTAAACCTTTTAAGCAACAAACAGATATTTATTGCGTCAGTGGTATTTTCTTTTTATTTCTGGTTAAATAGAGGCGGAATAAGATGTTATATGTTACAAGAAACAGAACGAACACAAACACAGAGACAAATATTATCGACATTCCGTAAACGAATAGAAAAGAAAGCAACCAAAAACCAATGGTAATATAGAGGGAATTAATAAGGGCTTTTATTCGAAGTTTTTCAAAATGGTCTTCTTCTTTTCTTTCCTTCGAAAAAGAAATCAGGGCAAGCCCTGATAAAAACAGGATTGCCGCTAATTCGTCAAGAATGTTGGTTTGAGCTATAACAAAATACCTTGTATTCATGTATTTACTAACAATGGCAAAAACTTTAATCTGGAAAAAATCGGGTCTTCCACCCCAAAAATACAGGTAGGCAAAAGGGATTGAAAATAGAATGAAGGCTAATCCCAGAAATTTCATCCTGTAATTAAAAACAGACAGACTCATAAATACACCCGCTTATTCGATGTGAAACGTGTTTAACAGAAAATGCCAATATATTTAACTGATCCATCTTCGAAATATACATCGGCACCAACAAGTCCGAATTTGTGGTTATAAATGAGAATGACATCAGAGATACCGGGAACTGTGCTTTTTGCTTTCACCTTAATTACTTTAATGTACATGCCTCCCCAGTAGAAGTCGTCCTCGCTTGACTTCTCGGTCACTTCGTTTGCCAGCGTGGTACCATCCACTTTTACAGAGTATTTATCACCCACTTTTGCGTCGTAGTTAATAAGGGTGAGTTTTTCGCCGCTGTTAAATATTAGCTGTGCTCCTTTATCAGTAACCTTCATATTAATATTGGCTTCAACAGTGTTTCCTGTAATACTCACCGAACCGGGAATTAAAGCTTCCGGCACTAATTCCAGTAAATCGATGTAAGTTGAATTGGTAACATTTGCTGAACACGTATAGGTTGAAACGCCGTCTTCAAGGTCAGAAACATAAACTTCAGGACTGGATATACCCTGGATGGGGCCAAAATCAATTTCGTGTCCAATTTCGCCAAATTCCGACTGGGTGCCACCAATATCATTTTTATCGGAGGTAATGTCATCGCATGAAACGAGACTCAATAAAAAAATCGAGATTAAGAATAGTGTGTTAATTTTTGTTTTCATAATCATTTTTTGGTTTTATTAATGGATCGATAAATATATTTTTATGTATTAATTCAATTTGCTCACATCGTAAAATTTGGGAGGTCAAATCGTACAAAAATGTGTTTGATGTAAATTGTAGATCACATAATATCAGTAGTATCAGATGCAACATTTTGAACATATATTATTAACCGCTTCATTCATAGTTCCTTTTATTTTATCGGTAACTATAATGGTTGAGTCAAGAGCAAGTTTCCCGAAAAAGATAATGTCATTGGCCTTGTTTAATGCCTTTTTTGTATTTCTGGCCAACTATTTTTATTTCCGCCACCTGATTCATACCTACATTATTGTTCACGGTCTTCATATTGCATCTGTGTTGTGGTTGTTCCCATCAGTGTATTTATATGTGATATCAGTTATTTCCGATAAAGCAACGTTTAGGATGAAGACTTTTCACCTGCTTCCAGGATTGATTTTCGGTGTATTGTCGGCTGTATTTTTTTATGGTTTGCTAAATCAGGATGAGCGAATTTATTATTTATTGAATTACCGCAGTGGAATTGAGTTTACCAGTTTTCGGTTAAAGCTGGTTTATATTTTCCGAATGGTAGACGTATTGATGATTGTGTTGCAGGTGATTTATTACTCCATTGAAATGATAAGGCTGCCGTATAGATATCATGAGAAATTAAAGGAGGAATATTCCAACATCGATAATTTTTCGATAAACTGGGTAAAATGGTTTAATGTTGCTTTTGTGTTGGTGGGAACTCTGGCTATTTCGTTTTATGTGTTTAATCCTCTTGATCAGAAAAATGACCTTTTTCTGGTAACCTTCCTTTTTATTATCTCAACCTTTATGTGGATTATAGGAATTTGGGCTTTTAAACAAAAGAAACCCAAAGCAGGTGATTTGAATAAAGTGGAGGAGGTGTCATTAGAAAATGATGATGTGGTAACAAACGAAGAAGCTCTCGCCAAAGTTTTGCTCGGTTATTTCGAAAAAGACAAACCTTATTTGAATCCCGATTTAAACCTGACCACAGTGTGTAAAAATATAGGAACCAACCGTACGTATTTATCGGGTTTGATTAATAATCGTTTCGGTGTAAATTTTAACACCTTTGTTAATCGGTACCGGGTAAAATACATAAAGAACTATTTAAATAATTACCCCGGTACCTCCAACGAAAAACTGGCAACTCTAGGCGGCTTTGGTTCAGTAAGTTCCTTTAAAAGGGCGATGTCGAAACCAGATTAAGTTAAGAGTAGTAAAATTGTATTGAAGCAGGCGAAATAAATTTTTGCCTTTTAACATGAATCCCTATTTTTGCACTCACTAAAAAATTAAAACGCTTTGCGTCATGCGCATTGCGCTTAGCGAAAAAAGAAAAATGGATAAACCGACAGTTGTAAGCGGTATCAGACCGACAGGATATTTGCACCTCGGAAATTATTTTGGGGCTGTACAGAACTTTTTGAAAATGCAGGACGACTTTAACTGCTATTTTTTTATTGCCGATATTCACTCATTAACAACTCACCCAACTCCTGAAAACCTTCAGGCCGGAGTACGACAGGTTCTTGCTGAATATCTGGCTTGTGGAATCGATCCTGAAAAGGCAACCATTTTTATTCAGAGCGATGTTCCGGAAGTGACGGAATTGTACACCCTGTTAAATATGAATGCTTACCTGGGCGAATTGGAACGAACCACCTCGTTTAAAGATAAAGCCCGACAGAATCCGGATAATGTTAACGCCGGATTGTTAACTTACCCGGTTTTAATGGCCGCTGATATTATTATTCACAAGGCTCATTTTGTACCTGTAGGAAAAGACCAGGAGCAGAACCTTGAAATGGGACGTAAGTTTGCCAAGCGTTTTAATCGCATGTATAAAGCCGACGTATTTCCTATTCCACGTCCGTTTACATTCGGTGGCGGCGATATGATTAAAGTTCCCGGGCTCGACGGCAGCGGGAAAATGGGTAAGTCAGAAGGAAATGCCATTAACTTATACGAAGATCCAAAGTCAATTCGTAAAAAAGTAATGCGTGCCGTTACTGACTCGGGGCCAACAGAGATGAACCAGGAGAAACCTGAGGCAGTCCAGAATTTGTTTACACTGTTGAATATCGTTTCCACACCTGATACTGTGGCTCATTTCGATGAATTGTATAATAAGTGCGAGATTCGTTATGGTGATTTGAAAAAACAGTTGGCAGAAGATATTATTTCTTACACCGCGCCAATCAGAGAAAGAATTATTGATATTCTTCAAGATGATGCTTACCTGGCCAAAGTGGCAAAAATGGGTGCTGAAAAAGCACGCGAATCAGCCGCCAAAACTTTGCAGGAAGTGAAGGATGTAATTGGGTTTAAGAAGTTGTTTTAGAAAAATATAATCTAGAAGTCGAAAGACTGAAGAAATAAAAGGATGGCATCTGTATGAGCTGAAACATAACGGATGCCATCCTTTGTCACAAATAAGGAATAATGAGTATAGAAAGAGAATTACAAAAACGTACTTCGGTTTGTGAATTGTGTGGATCGGAGGATAACCTGGGAGTATTTACCGTACCACCGGCAACACAGGAAAGTGAAAAAGACAGCATTTACATTTGTTCAACCTGTTCGGGACAGATAAACGACCCGGAAACAATGGATTCCAACCACTGGCGTTGTTTGAACGACAGCATGTGGAGCACTGTTCCTGCTGTTCAGGTGGTAGCCTGGCGTATGTTGAACCGTTTGAAAGCCGAAGGTTGGCCACAAGACCTGCTCGATATGCTTTATCTCGACGAAGATACTCATGCATGGGCACAAGCAACCGGTGAAGGAATCGATCCGGACGATATAGTAAAACACCTCGATAGCAATGGCGCTGTTTTACAGGCCGGCGATACAGTTGTACTTATTAAGGACCTGAACGTAAAAGGTGGTGGTTTCACAGCCAAGCGTGGAACTGCTGTTCGTAATATTATGTTGGTACACGATAATCCTGAGCAAATTGAAGGTAAAGTAAACGGCCAGCAGATTGTAATTCTTACTCAGTATGTGAAGAAGAACTAGAAATAATACAATTCCTAAGAGATGCCATCTTTATTTACATTATGTAGAAAGATGGCATTTTTGTATTTGGGTAATAGTGATAATCGAGGGTATCACTATTTTTTTCGGCTGAAATAAGCAAACCACAGTCGTTTTTCGTTTGCTGCAGAAATGCGGCGGGCTAGCTACAAAAGTTTTTTCTTTGTCGCAAAGTTGCAGGAGGGTAGCTGCAAAAGTTTTTGCCGTGTTACAAGGCTGCAGGAAGCAATCTTCAAGAATTTCTTGCCTGTTGCACGGCTGCGGGAAGCAATCCAAAATATTTTTTTTGTTGTTGCAGCGCTGCAGGAAGCGAGCCAAAAAGTTTTCTGGTAAATTACACGGCTGCGGGAAGCCTGCTTATCAATGAATTCTGCTATTTGTGTGTTGTTTTAAGATTAACTCGCTACGAGTTTGATTATAATAACAAGGATCGTTGGCAGGTGTAAGAATCCTGTAGGAATTTGATTCTAAATAAAGAAGCCATCTTCTCCATTTCAGGAAAGATGGCTTCTCGGTAATTCAAATAAATTGATTCTATTCGCTCAAATCTTTAACTCTGATATTTCTGAAATACAATTCAGAGCCATGTCCAAGGAAGCCGATATATCCTTTTTCGCGTTTCAGTCCCGGATGTTGTTTCCCGTCTTTTGTGCCATGATCGCGGGCGTAGGCAATGTCGCCATCAAGGATTACTTCACCGTTTAGGATCACTTTAACTTTAGTGCCTTTCACGATTACTTCTTCCGTATTCCATTCTCCAACCGGATTCTGGAATCCGCGTTTGGCAGGTATGGTGCCGTATACAGAGCCATGATACTGGTATTCGTGCAAATTGGCATAGATTGGTGCCGAGTTATCCAGAATTTGTAATTCCATGCCTACGTAAGCGGCATCGCCTTCAAGCGGCGCGCGGATGCCTAATCCGTTGTTAGCGCCCGGAGTTAATTTGAACTCAAAGCGGAAATTAAAATCGCTGTATTCTTTTTCGGTATAAATATTACCGTGTCCGCCCATTTTCGGATTAACAACCATAACACCGTCTTCAGCATAATAATCGGTAAGGTTGCCTTGCCATCCGTTCAGGTTTTTGCCGTTAAACAGCGAAACAAATCCTTCGTCGATTTCATCTTGTGTTAGCCCGATTTCATCTGTGTTGATTTCACGCACATACACATCGCGGAAAGCCAGTTCGTTGCCATGGGCCTGCAGTTCGATGGTTCCCTCTTCAAAAATCGGGATGCTGCGGTCCCAGTAGTTGTCCATGCGAACATTGTCAACTACCAGCTCTCCGTTCAAATAAACGGTTACGTTTTCGCCAATCATGGTAATGCGGAAGGTATTCCATTCATCGATCGGGTTGTCGGCAACAAGAATCGGATCTTTAATGTTGCCGTTACTGTTGTTATACAAACCACCTGAGCCAACCTGTGCGCCAACTTCAACGCGCGAAGTATCCCATATTTGCACCTGTGGCGTTCCGCGAAGATAAATACCGCTGTCGCCTTTTTTGGTGATCTTCCAATCCACAATCATGTCAAAGTCTTTGTATCTTTTTGCAGAAACCAGGTTAGCACCTTTTCCGTTGAAAACAATCATGCCGTCTTTCACGCTCCAGTTTTCCGTCATTTTTATGTCGGCTTCGGCCTGTGCTTTGGCACGTTCTTTATCGCTTAGTTTTGCAATTTTTATTGGATTTCCATCCAGAAGCATGCCCTGCCATCCGTCCAGGTTTTTGCCATTAAACATCGATACTAAACCTTTGTCTTTCGGCATTTCGTCCAGGTATTTTTTGATATTGATTTTATCGTACTGGCTATCTTCTCCGGTTAAAGCCTGTTCTGCTTTTGTCAGAATACGGCGAACCACATCTCCCGAAAATCCATCTTTGCCTTCACTGTTTGGAAGCGCAATTTTCATGATGGAACGTGAAGCGGCTTCCGATAATTCTTTTTCATCCAGGTATTGCTCCAGGTAAACCAGCGAAAGGAAGGTTTTTAAAAAACCGATGGATGAAATCACATTATTTTTATCCTCGTCCGATGAGGCGTAAGGCATCACTTTGCGGTATTGCAGTAATTTCTGATCGTCAGGAAGACCGGCAGTGCGAACCATACGAACAAAGTTGCTGAATGCCATTTTTTTGAAATCTCCGCTTGAAGTTTTGCAGATATCAAACAACGATTTTGCAGCCGAATAATCTTTCCAGTTGGTTAGCGCTTCAAAGGCGGCCTCTTTCTGTTCACCCGATGAAGTGTTAAAGTAGTTGGTAACCGTTTCCAGCGCCACGTCTCCGCCAATCTCAGGAAGAACGGGGAAGATTCGTGCCTTTTTGTTTGTTTTTTCGAGAGTTGATAAAACTTTGCCGTCGGCTTTTTGTTCGGCTTCCACTCTGGCAGTAGCAGAAACTATGCCCATTTGGGTTTCGGCAATCTCAGCTGAATCAGAAACTGAAAGCAGAAGTTTCAGTAATGCATCAGTGTCTTTGTAGTCCGAAACGCGTTTCAGCGCATTAAACGCAGCGGCTTTTTCATCGGCATCCGACGAAGAAGTAACAACAAGTACTTCATCGAAATACTGTGTCCCGGCTTTGGCAGCAATTAAATCGATGCAAGCAGCTTTGGCCTGACCTTTTGTATTTGCTAATTCACCGGTAAGCTGGTATAAATGATCGTTATCAAGCAAAGTATTTAATACTGCTTTTGTTGCGTCGATATCGCTGCCGCTTGTCATGTGTGCAACTATTGCCGGAATTGCTTTTGTTCCTTCAAGTTTAGCCAGAGCAACCACTGCTTCCTTGCGAACTGCTTCTGATGTACAGTTCAGGTTTTCTGCAACAAAATCAGTTGCCAAAGAACATCCTCTGCGACCCAGCATAGAAACAATTTCGGCTTTTGCTTCCGGATTTGCAGCCTCACCTTTGGCTATCCATTTGCGTGTGTCGGCAATACCCCCTGTTTTTTCTGCCAGATTCAAAGCTGAATATCTGAATGCTTTGTCTGGTGAATCAACAGCTTCCAAAAGAAGGGGAGTGGCTTCGTAGCCCAAATACTTCGCGTAAATACTCAACGCACTTGAATAATTATGTAACTGGGCAGTTGCCGAATTTGCTTTGAAAACAGCTTTGCACGCTTTTTTCATTGTTTCCAGCTCGTTTTGTTCTCCCAAACGTTTTGTGTAGGTAAGAAATGCTTCGGCCGCATTGGTGGCGTCGTATTTGAAATTAACATCCGAAGCAGCTTTTAACAAGGTTTTGTATGAATCCGCAGAGCCGATATTTGCCAACGCAGCCAGCGCGGTTTTTTGCATCGACTTGTTTTCGGCATTAATTAACGGTGTAATTAGCGGCACTGCTTTTTTGCATTTTAGTTGACCAAGAGCGCGAACCAAAGTCATTTGCTCGTTTCCTGAAGTATTTGGCAACGCTTCCAGAAACACCTCCGCAGTTTTTGGACAGCCGGTGGCCAAAATAGTTTGAGTGGCCGGTTCAACCAGCGCTTCATCGGTAAGGTAGGATTTCAACTGGTCTACCGTTTTTTCGCCGGCAACCAGATTCAGTTGATTCATTAAAAAGGTTTTTACTTCGATATCCTTTTGAGATTTTAAAGCTTTCAGAAGGTTGTTTTCGGCAAATGCATGTTCATCGTTTTTCCCAAACTCACTGGCATAACGCGAGAAACTGTTTAAGGCAAAACGAACGGCAGTGTCGTCGCCGGTTCCAAGAGGTACCAGCTCTGCAGTTAATTTTTGAAATCCTTCGTCTCCCATCAAATAGATTTCGTTCATCGCCTTGTCGCGGTGAGTCAGGTTTTTGGTCGGCATTTGTGCCAGCACATCGGCAACCTTTGTGTCAAGCGTTCGGTTATCTTGTGCGAAAGTTCCTGTACTGAAGATCGCCAGCATCAGGATTGCTATAAATTGGAATATATTTTTTTTCATGATTTTGTTTTTGTCAAGAGCCCGGCGCAGAGCGCAAAGCGGTTTCGTATTCATTAATCATTAATACTTTATCCTTTAAATCGTCCACGGTGCTCTCATCGGTTGGTCAATCAGTCGGTTTGCTCCTTCGTCGTCGATGAATTCCAGTTTTTCAGGATCGAAATGCAGTGTGCGTCCCAAACGAACCGCAGTAATTCCAAGATTCACAAGGGTTGCCGAACGGAATCCGTTCATTTCATTCAATGCAAACTTCTTGCGTGTTTTTACCGATTCGGTGAATATTCCAATTTGTGGTTCAGGCTCCGGCAAGGTTTTAATAAAACTTTGCAGATTTGGTATGTCGGAACGGAATCCCTGGTAAATTTTACCATTCGGGCCCTCGATGTACGCTGCATCTTTGTCGCGGTTCTCTCCATCGAGGATAATCTGACAACCATCGGCGTAAGTGTAGGTAATGCGTCTCCACGAACCCACTGCATCGTAATGTTGTTGAGGTGCATCCACTTCGATTTTAACCGGGCTGGTTTCGTCTTTTCCCAGCATGTACTGAACCGGATCGAGGTAGTGTTGTCCCATGTCGCCGAGGCCACCACCGTCGTAATCCCAGTATCCACGGAAGTTGGCGTGTACACGTAAATGGTTATAAGGTTTATAAGGTGCAGGTCCTAACCACATGTCGTAATTCAGGTTTTCAGGAATGGGTTCGGGAGTGAGGTTGTGTTGGCCGCTCCAGTAGAATTTCCAATTGTAACCGGTAATTCCGCTAACGGTAACTTTTAATGGCCAGCCTAAAATACCACTGTCGATCACCTTTTTTAGTGGTTTAACATCGGTGCCCAGTCCGTAGAATGTATCTTTAAAACGGAACCAGGTATTCAGACGGAACATCCGGCCGTGGGCATTCACCGCTTCCACTACTTTTTTACCTTCGCCAATGGTTCTGGTCATCGGTTTTTCACACCAGATATCTTTTCCGGCTTTGGCCGCTTCAACAGCCATTAAACCGTGCCAGTGTGGAGGAGTGGCAATATGTACAATATCGACCTCGGGTAACTGACAAACTTCTCTGAAGTCTTCAAATTGTTTCACTTTATAGTCGATCATACTTTGTGCCTTTTCCAGGTGTAGCTTGTCGACATCGCAAATGGCAACTACTTTGGTGCCTTCGTAAGGAATATGGCCGCGGCCCATTCCGCCAACACCAATAATCGCTTTTGTTAAGGTGTCGGATGGTGCAAGAAAGCCGTTTCCTCCAAGTACGTGGCGCGGAACGATAACCATTCCTGCTCCTGCAGCAAGAGCTCCTTTCAGAAATTTTCTCCGGTTTGTTGTTAGATTTTTACTCATAATTTATGATTAGAATTTTATAGTACGATACTTAATAAATGACAATGATAATGTTCAGCAGGTCAAAAATGAGGGTAACAAATGGGGTAACAAGTTTAAAAGTACAAAAAAAATGTTGAGATAATTGAATGAAAGAGAAGAATGAATTTCTGCTTAATCCATTTCCATAATATCAGTTATGGATTTCTGAAATGGCTGTGCATAACATTGTTGGTACACTTTGTCGAAGTGATCCAGACATTCTTGGGCAGTGCTGGTTTTTCCAAGTCTCACCAGCGATTTTACCTTGTGTTTTAGGATTGTCTCGTTAAGCGGATCGTAAATAAGAAGTGCATGCGAAAGCCGAATTATCAGATCCGACTCTTCTGCAAACTGTTTGTTCGAGTAAAGAGGTAAAAAGGTTTCCAGCAATTCTTCCGAAATTTCACTTTTAAAGTTGTCGAGCCATTCGTCATCCATATTGGGAAGCGGCATTCCTTTTTCGACGATTTTTAGTATTGCAGAAATTAATTCTGTGTTATATGAAGGTGTCGGAAATTGTTTCAACTGCTCCATTAAATTGAAATAATCAGCCAGGTCGCAATAAATATCATCGTCGAGTGTTAAAGTCCATTTTTTATCGTTGAACTCGATGTTCACTCCGCTGTTCTGAGCAAGTATTTCGCGGATTCGAAGAATTTGTGTGCTTCTGTTGTTTTTTGCCCTTTCCGGAGAATACCCGGCCCAGATATAATTGGTTAGTTGTTTCGAACTGACGCCATTGTTTTTGATGGTTTCAATGAGCACCAGTATAAAAAACTGCTTCCGTCGTAGAGAGAACCTGGAGGTCAGGTCTTCGCCGTCGCGGTTGATAATTTTGAACCCTCCAAACAGTTCGATGGAAGATTTATTCTTGTTTTTCAATTTAATTGAGGAAATAGGATTCTGGTGTTTTATTGCTACCTCTACTTGAGTTTTTTTGTTTTTTCTCCTATTTAAAAGGAGTATTACGGAGAAACCCAGTAAAACCACCAGCAGACCAATATTCCTGCTACGTTGATGTATATTTTTTTCGTTTTTTTCTTTCGTAACCTGATAATAACGTTTTACCTCGTCGTCGCTTAAAACACGGTTCCAGATGGTGAGATCGTCCATCATACCATTAAAGAATTCATCCCAAAGATTGGTTCCGATTAGTAGCGAATATTCGGTTGAGTTGATTTCTCCTGCATTTTGTTCTCCAACGATTTCACCGTTGCGGAAAAAACGAACAGTGTTGCCCGCTGAAATTACATAGGTTAGTTGCTGCCATTGGTTTGTTTGTACAACCGCCGAATCCATAACGTGATCTTTCAGCCCAGGAGTTGTAAAAAGAAGGCTCCCGTTACGGAATTTTACAGACAAAGCTTTCCCTTTCCCAATGATACTTTTGTTACCATTTAAATTGGTAGGATTAACCCAAACGCTCAAGGTAAAATTGTCACTCAGGTCAATATCAGTTCCATAGTCAATGTAATTATCTGAGCCATTGAATACCGCACACCAACCTCTTGATTTATCTTTTTTGTACTCTATGTTATTGAACGGGATTTCGCTCACTTTTGCGATTTCATTGTCGATGTTTTGATTAAAATGGAGTAATAGAATCATTTCATCCTCCAAATCCTTTTGCCTGGCATAAAATTTTTTGATATTCTCCGAAGTTTGGCTGTTAAAGTTGAACACATCTGGCGAAAAATGAAAGCCAACTTTGTATGGGCTTAATTCACCCTGTGTTGTATGAATTTTGCCAAAAGAAGTCATTTGCGGCATGTTCTTCCAGGTTATTCCTTCCAATGGTTCTCCGTTGTACTCGACACTTGCCGTATACCATTTTTGTTTTAAAAATGCTTCATGATAAGCAGAGAAGATTTCCTGGTGCCGGGTTACAAAGAAATTGGGAAGTTTGCCTGTGTTCGCATTAAAAAGTTGTGGTATTTTTTCAGGATGTTGGTTTAATGTGTCTTCAGATTCTTTTAGAAAATTATCCATGCTGAAGATGACCAGGTCGTTTTCCGGTCTTTCATCAAAGCCGCCATAAATATCATTCGGGAAACCGGGAGGAACATTGTAGTTGCAAATGAAATTGCCATATGCATAAGAGAATCGGGTCTTTTCAGGAGTAAATACAAACAAACGTTTGCTCTTTGTTTTGCAGTCTTCAAGATCGTAAATTGATTGCTGTTCAGGAATTGCCAGATAATGTTTACTATTGCTTTGTTCCAGTTCTTTTAAAAATTCAGAGGATTCTGATTCAATAATCAGTGTTATTATTTCATTTTCGTTATTATCTAAAAAAGAGTTGATTTCGCCAAAAATTGTTTTGAAAGGAGCGTTGTCGGAAAGGATAAATGCACGATAACCATTGTTTAAATTGGGTGTGATGTTTTTATCGGTTTTACAGCTCAGAAATACAAGATCATCCAGACTGTTTTTCCCGTAAGACTGCAAGGAAAGCAATAAAATCAGGATAGCTGGTACAAGTATTTTAAACAAATCTGATCTGTAAAAATATCGCATAGCAACAAAAATAGAAAAAAGACTTGTAGTACTGTTCGCGATGTAACGAAATTAGTTCCCGAGGTTACATAGTGCGTATTTTGAAATTAATTTGGTGATGACATTTTTTTGATGTTGACTGAAAAATGTCGGAGGAATTCATTTCGCTCTAATAAATTGTTTAAAACTATTATGCCGGCTGTAACAGAAGAAAAGTTTCATTTTTTATCTTTAAAAAGTCCATAAAACTAATATCGAAACTAAACTTTTTGAGAATGAAGAATATACCTGTAATTACAGTTTCCGGAAAATCGTTAGCAGAAACATACGAAACAGCCTTGATTTATTTATACGGAAAAGGAACCCGTTTTAAAACCCAGTACGATAAGCCGGGAGACCCGCTGAGTATTGATTGTACCATGAACATGACGATTATGGAACCTGAGAGCGATCCGATGATTCACATGGCATTTCCTGGAGGAGTAGACGATTTGAAGGAGTATGTGCTAGAACTAAAGGGATATAAAGACCACTGGGTAAAAAATATGAACGATAAGGATGATACACGGTGGGAGTACACTTATCACGGGCGTCTGAAGAATTATGGAGTTTGGAAAGATTTGGTTGATGGTGAATCTACTGAAGTAGGACCTTTTAAAGTTGATCAAATTGAAAATGTAATAAATAAACTTTCGGAGCAACCTTTTACCCGGCAAGCACAAATGATAACCTGGATGCCCAACCACGACTTGACATGTTATGATCCGCCCTGTTTACAATCGCTTTGGTACCGTATTCTGGAAGATGAGGATGGTATTTACTGGCTAAATTGTAATATTCGCTTTAGAAGTAACGATGCCTGGGGTGCCAGTTTTATGAATATGTTCGGGTTTATTCAATTCAATAAAGAAGTAATTGCTGCCGGAGTGGCCGAAAAAACCGGGAAGACTGTAAAACTGGGCCGGATGAACTGGCAGGCCGATTCGTACCATATTTATGGCAAAGATATTCAGGCAGCTAAAGAACGACTGTTTGAGCGAGTTAATGAAATGGCCTTTGAAGAACGGACCATGCCTTTTAACGATCCGTTTATCAGGGAAATGTACGACAACGCCGAACCGGTTGTGATTAAAAAGATAAAGGAATATGATGAGAGGCACTAATTAGCTGGGAGTGTCTGTATCTATTTGAAGATATTTTTTCACCGGATGATGATTGATTCACCCGGTGAATTTGTTTTCGATTAATAAATCGAATTAAATTTTTCCTGTACCAGTTTTTTAACTTCATCCATTGAAATTTCTCTTCCCAGTTCCTGCTGGATGGAAGTTACCGCCGATGAGGCAAAACCACATGGATTGATATAATTGTAATAGCGCATGTCGGTGTTTACATTTAGCGCAAAACCGTGCATGGTTACATAACGGCTTACACGCACCCCAATGGCACATATTTTTCGGGCGCGCACTTTATGGTCGGCTTGCAGCCAAACACCGGTGGCACCTTCTTTTCTGCCGCCTTCCAATCCGTATTCGGCAATGGTAGCGATAATGGCATCCTCCATCTTTTCGATGTACTCGCGTACCCCTATTTTATATTTCTCCAGATCAATAATTGGGTATCCAACCAGCTGTCCGGGTCCATGATAAGTGATGTCGCCGCCGCGATTGATTTTATAAAATGTGGCTTCAATTTTTTTCAGGAAATCAGAATTGGCAAGCATGTTGGCTTCATCTCCACTTTTGCCAAGTGTGTATACATGTGGATGTTCAACAAGCAGAAAATAGTTTTTATCCGAAGGTTGTTTGGTGCTTCTTTTATCGTCCGAAACTTCTTTCAGTAATTCTTCCTGGTAATCCCAGCACGCTTTGTATTCCTTTAAACCAACGTCGATATAATTGAAATTTGCCATTTCTTAAAAATGAATTAGAATGAAAAAAGATTGATAAGATTGAATTCTTATACTTTTAACCTTAAACTTTAAACTTTGAACTTTCTCAGGCTTTCACATGCTCTTCTGCCCGGTAAGAACTTCTTACCAAAGGAGAGCTTTCAACAAACTTAAATCCTTTTTTTATGCCGATATTACGGTATTCCACAAATTTTTCAGGTTCAATGTATTCTACCACAGGCATGTGTTTGGCTGTTGGTGCCAAGTACTGGCCGATGGTCATTACTTTACATCCTGCTTCCAAAAGGTCGTCCATGGTTTGTAACACATCTTCGTGTGTTTCGCCCAGTCCCAGCATAATTCCTGATTTTGCAACATTGAAATTATCGGCAATGTATTTGATCACTTCCAGGCTTCTTCGGTATTTGGCAGCAAATCGAATAAACGGAGTCAGCTTCTCGGTGGTTTCCAGGTTGTGCGAAATCACATCCGGTCCGGCATCGATTACCTGTTGTATCAATTCTGTTTTTCCTCTGAAATCAGGAATCAATACTTCAATTTTTGTTTCCGGATTTACACGTTTAACCTCACGTATGGTTTCAGCCCAGATTCCTGCACCCTGATCTTCCAAATCATCACGGTCGACCGAGGTAATCACACAATGTTTAACGCCCATAATCCGCACCGATTCAGCCAGTTTTTTTGGCTCGTCTAAATCGGGGGGAAGTGGCTTGCCATTTGGAACTGCACAAAATTTACATCTTCGGGTACAAATATTACCCAAAATCATAAAGGTGGCAGTGCCACGGTTCCAGCATTCCCCAATATTGGGGCAATTTCCGCTTGTGCAAATCGTGTGTAAGCCATGCTTGTCAACCAGGTTTTTCACCTTCGAATAACTTTCACCCTTGGGCATTTTCATCTTCATCCACCTCGGCAAACGCTGTCTGCCGTTCAACTCGTGTGCCATAATAAAATAATTTTTGCAAATGTATAAGTTTAATTACAAACTAAACTTGATAAACTCCCTGATGGCAAAATTGTTTTCAAAAAAACTAAAGTTTAAACAACTGTGTTATTTTTGTATCCAACAGAAATTACAATGAGATACTTTTTAATAATATTGATTCTGGTTTTAGGTTTGAGCGAGGCGAGCGGGCAGCGCAAAGTATCGGAGACTCAAACCAAGTCGAGTCTGGCCATTAAATATTATAGTGCAAAAGATTACGAAAAAGCCATGCCTTTGCTTAAAGAAGTGCACCAACTAACCAAAAACAGTACCTATTTCCGTTATTATCTTACCTGTTTAACCGAGTTGAAGCAATTTGATGAAGCAGAACAAGAAGTTCAGAAAGAGATAAAACGACAAAAAAATGCCCGCCCAGAGTATTACGTGCACTGGGGACACATTTTGAAGATTCAGAAAAAGGATGAAGAAGCTGAAGCAAAATATTTAGAAGCCATAAAAAATATTCAGCCCAATAAAGGGAGTTATATTAATACTGCCAACAGTTTTTTAATGTATGGTGAGTATGAATATGCTAAAGAAACCTACTTGAAAGGACGTGAAGTACTGGCTCCTGAACAGTTTAATTATGAGCTTGCCCGTGCTTATTTGTATTTGCGCGATTACAATAACATGATGGAAGAATACCTGAACATGTTAAAGGCCAGCGAAAAACAATTGGCAAGGGTGCAAAGTAGTTTGTCGTCGGCCATGCGTTTGGATATCGATGATGGATTGCGCGACCAGTTCAGGGGGCAGGTTCTAAAACGAATCCAGGCCGAACCTCAGGTTATCGGTTACAATCGTTTGTTAATCTGGTTTTTTCTCCAGGAGAAAAAGTTTTCGAGTGCTTTCAGGCAGTCGGTTGCCCTTGATAAAAGGACCGGGGCTGAAGCCGGGCAAATTGCTCAGCTGGGCGATATGGCCCTTAGAAATAGAGAATATGCCGAGGCAATTAAAGCATACAATTATTTAATGGATAAAGGGACGGAGAGTTCGTTTTATGCACAGGCTTATTCCAGAAGTATCCACGCAAGGTACCTTGAATATGTGAATGAGTTTCCCGACGATAAAGAAAAGGGAACGGCTTTGGGTAATGATTTTAAAAAGGGGATGGATTTTCTGAATTACGGGCCGGCAACTCTTAATTTAATTCAGGAGTATGCCCATTTGCTTGCCTTTTATCTCGACGACACTGAAACGGCAATTCAGGTTATTAACGAAGGCCTGAAAATTCCACAACTTAAAGTTGATCAGATTGGTTCTTTGAAAACCGAAATGGCCGATATTTATGTTTATGCCAACGATCCGTGGGAAGCCATGCTGGTTTATTCGCAGGTGATTGATGCCAACAAAAAGAATACACTGGGTGATGAAGTGAAGCTTAAAAAGGCCAGGTTGGGTTATTACATGGGCAATTTCAGCTGGGCAAAGGCCCAATTGGATGTGCTTAAGGCCAGTACCTCGAAGTTAACAGCCAACGATGCCATGGAATTGTCGATGATGATCGGCAATAACCTGAACCTCGATACAACTGCAGTTCCTTTGCAGATGTTTTCTAAGGCTGATTTACTTTTTTTCAGGAAAAAGGACAATGAAGCTCTGGCAGTTTTGGATTCGATAACCGAACTCTATCCTTATCATACACTGGTTGACGACATTCTGTATCGCAAGGCAAAAATCGAGATTAAAAAACAGAATTATGCTTTGGCGGCTGAATACCTGGAAACGATAACAACAGACTATAGTTACGATTTGCTTGGCGACGATGCGCTGTTCCAGTTAGCAGAATTGTATAATTATCAACTGAGCGAAAAGGAAAAAGCAAAAGATCTCTACCGGCAAATGTTATCGAGTTATCCGGGAAGTGTTTTTATCGAAGAATCGAGGGCAAAATACAGGGAACTTCGTGAAGTTTATCCGGATAAAGAACCTGAAGAAAAAGACGGTTTGTTCGAACGGGCAATTGAGAATACCGATTTTTAGCAAATATTGGTATAACTCTTAAAATCAGAAGGGACTATTTTGGTCGGAAAATGCTTTTAGGGTTTCAGGAATAACATCGTTCAAATAATATTCCAGGGCTTCCTTTTTAAAATCGTCCGGGTTCCAGTCGTCTGCAGCCAGGTGGTGGGTTCCGGCAATCCATGTAAAAGCAAGTGCCGGCATAATTTCGTCGTTTTCAGTTCGAACCAGTACATGCGTACATAAATATTCGTCGCCTTCGTAGAAAGTCAGAATATCAAGATCTTCCTTGCTAAGATTTGTAATTAATTTTCCGTCAACAGTTGACGTTTTGTCCGGAATAATGGCCGGATAATCCGCAGCTTTTAACGAAAAGCGTTTATATCCCGATAAACTGGCTGCCTTCATTTCCAGTGATTTTTCACAAAGTTTCTCCGCCAACTCTGTAAAAAGTAACGATCCGTATACAAATACATTCTGCATAAAACATTGATGTTAACCCGAGTACTTCAAATTTAATGGTTTCGTTTTTGGAAACCTCAAGGATTTCGGTATATTTGCTCCGCTCAAAAATAATGTATTGAAACTAAAAATAAACATAACTAAAAGAATGCTTGTGCAATTCGCCTTGTTTATGGCGGTTGTAGCTGCTGCATTAATTATTGATGTTTATTCAGGAAACAATACTAAAGAAATTGAAAAAACACAGGCCGAATCGCAAAAACACGCTTCCGAACCGGGAAGCATTTATATAATTGCTCAAAGTGGATCGTTAAGTTTAAAAACTTCGGTTCATAAATCACCTACACGCGATTCAAACATCCAGTTACACGACAAATTTTTAAGGAAATATCACCAAATAAGAAACTACCAGGTTTTAAAAGCGGAAGTGAAGTCACACGCCGTTCCTATTATTCAGTCGTATCATTACCTGGTTTTCCAAAATTATTTCTACACCAATCCCGACGAACATCTTTTGTCATAAACCCTTTTCTTTTTCAATAAAGACTAAAGGAAATCTGTTTGTACGGCTCGTAATGGGCTTATCTGTAATGAATTATCAAATAATATTTATTCAAAATAAACATTTAAATTAAATTGAAATGCAAAACAAAGGTGCAATTTTAACATTAGCAATTCTGTTGGCAGCGGTTTGTTTGTTCCAGTTATCTTTTACCTGGAAATCGAACCAGATAAAAAAAGCTGCAGTGGAATATGCTCAAGGTGATCCTGACCTGGAATTCAGATACCTTGATTCAATGAAAAGCGAAGTGGTTTATAACTTCCTTGGATTAAAAAAATACACGTTCAAAGATGTTCAGGAACTTGAAATTAACCTGGGTCTTGACCTTAAAGGTGGTATGAACGTAACTTTGGAAGTGGAAGTAAAAGACATCATCCGTGCTATGTCGAACTACAGCACAGATGAAACTTTTGTGAAAGCTTTAGCTTTGGCCGATGAAATGAAAACAAATTCGCAGGAAGATTATGTAACTCTTTTCGGACGTGCTTTTGAAGAAGTTGATCCTAATGCTAAACTGGCAGCTATATTTAATACTCTTGAATTACGCGACCAGATCAACTTTAACACTTCAAATGCTGATGTTTTGAATATTATTCGTAAACAAACCGATGCAGCTATTGATAATGCCTTTAACATTATCCGTACTCGTATCGACCGTTTCGGTGTAGCACAACCAAATATTCAGCAGTTACAAACTCGTGGCCGTATTTTGGTTGAACTTCCTGGTGTAAAAGACCAAAACCGTGTTCGTAACCTGTTACAGGGAACAGCAAATCTTGAATTCTGGGAAACCTACGAAAACGAGGAGATTTATCCATATATGCTTCAGGCCAACGCCAAAATCGCAGAACTTGAAGCAGTTGCATCTGAAAAAGAAGCAACTACAGAAGTAGCCGGAGATGCTGGGACGGAAGAATCTGTTGCAGAAGGAACTGAAGGCGAAAATTCATTGCTTTCTGAATTGGAATCAGGTGCAGGTGAAGATTCAACAGGAGTTGATAACCTGGCAGATTTCAAAAAACAATATCCTCTTTTCGCTCTTTTGAATCCGAGTACCGACCAGAGTGGACAACTTTTCCCTGGTCCAGCAGTAGGTATGGCCAATTCAAGAGACATGGCGAAAATTGATGAATATCTTAATAATCCGCAGATTAAAAGTATTTTCCCACGTGACGTAATGTTCAAATGGTCTGCCAAATCGGTTGATGAGGCAGGAAATTATTTCCGTTTGATCGCCCTGAAAGTTACAAGCCGTGACGGACGTGCTCCTCTAGATGGTGGCGTTATTACCGATGCCCGTCAGGACTATGATCAGTTTGGATCTAATCCTGAAGTATCAATGCAAATGAATACCGAAGGTGCTAAAGTTTGGCAACGTATGACCAAAGAAAACGTTGGTAAATCAATCGCTATCGTTTTAGATGATTATGTACGTTCATTCCCACGCGTTAACGGAGAAATTCCAGGAGGTCGCTCAAGTATTACCGGTTTGGAAAGTATTGAAGAAGCAAAAGACCTTGCAAACGTATTGAAGTCGGGTAAAATGCCGGCTCCTGCACGTATTATCCAGGAAGATATTGTTGGTCCTTCTTTAGGTCAGAAAGCCATTAACAGTGGTTTAATTTCTTTCCTTATTGCTTTCGCACTGGTACTTATTTACATGTTGTTCTTCTACAGTAAAAATGCAGGTTTGGCTGCAAACATCGCATTGGTTGCCAACATGTTCTTTATTTTCGGAGTACTTGCTTCAATGGGAGCCGTTCTTACCTTGCCGGGTATCGCAGGTATCGTACTTACTATTGGTATGTCGGTTGATGCCAACGTGCTGATTTACGAACGTGTTCAGGAAGAATTACGTGGTGGTAAAGGAATTAAACTTGCAATAACCGATGGTTACAAGAATGCTTATTCTGCAATTATCGATGGTCAGGTAACTACTTTGTTAACCGGTGTTGTATTGGCATTATTCGGTTCCGGTCCGATTAAAGGTTTCGCAACTACCCTTATCATTGGTATCTTAACATCGTTGTTTAGTGCTATTTTCTTAACCCGTTTAATTTTCGAATGGCAATTGAGAAAGGGTGGACGTATTCTGTTTGCATCAACTGCTACTGAAGGTTGGTTGCGTAATATGAAGATTAAATTTCTGGAGAAAAGAAAATTATTCTATATCATTTCAGGTACATTTATCCTGTTATCTATCGGTTCGTTCTTCGTTCGCGGTTTGAACTACGGTATCGATTTTAAAGGAGGACGTACTTATATTGTAAGCTTTGATAAAGAAGTTGAGGTCGGCGAAGTAAGAGATGCATTGGCAGCTGTTTTTGATAAAGCTCCGGAGGTGAAAACTTCAGGCGCAGACATTAAGATTTCAACCGACTATAAGATTGATGATAATAGTGAAAATGTTGACAATGAAGTAGAAGCACTGTTGATGAAAGGTTTACAGGATGCTGATTTAATTGATAAATCAGTTACACTGGAACAATTCACCGATGATTATCAGCAAAGTTCGCAAAAAGTTGGACCTACGATTTCAAACGATATTCGTAGGGATGCTGCTTTGGCGATTGCTTTCTCGCTGATTATTATCTTCCTTTATATTCTGGTTCGTTTCCGCAACTGGCAATATGGTTTGGGAGCAGTTGTTGCACTTGCCCACGATTCATTAATTGTGTTGGGTATCTTCTCGCTGTTCTATGGTGTTCTTCCATTCTCGCTTGAGATTGACCAGGCATTTATAGCAGCTATTCTTACCGTGTTGGGTTATTCCATTAACGATACCGTGGTTGTATTCGACCGTATCAGGGAATACCTGGGACTTCACCCAAAACGCGATCAGGAATTAAATACTGATGAAGCATTAAATAGTACCTTACGTCGTACGTTTAGTACTTCATTATCTACTTTCGTGGTATTACTCGCTATTTTCCTCTTTGGGGGAGACACCATTCGTGGATTTACATTTGCTTTGCTTGTGGGTGTTGTAGTGGGTACTTACTCATCGTTGTTTATTGCTACTCCTATTGCTTACGATACACGTAACCGTGTTGCAAAGGTGGTTGCAAAACGTAAGAAATAAAAGAAGTTAGAGGATAGAAGCACGAAGTCGGAAGATGGAGTGTGATATAAAGGATGTCATTCTTACGAGGGTGACATCTTTTTTTACTTCGAGCTTCCGACTTCTGACTTCCAACTTTTTATATATTTGTGTTCTAAATCAATTAAAGATGCATTATATATTATTTATAAGCGGTGGAGAGATTGTATTGGTGATGCTTTTGGCACTTCTGTTTTTTGGTTCAAAGGCCATTCCCGATATAGCGAAAACCTTAGGGAAAGGGATGCGTGAATTTAAGAAGGCGACCAACGAAATTAAACGTGAGTTAAACGATTACTCTTCAGACATAAAAAAGGATATCGACGATGTTACTTCAACAGTGACAAAAGAAACCGACGACATTAAAAAGGGGATTACCGATCAGTTTGAAGATTAATTCAACCCTTAAAAAGATATCATAGATGATAGCTATTTACATATTGATATTGCTGGCTTGTTTTATCCTGCTTGCCCGCGTTGTCGATTTGTACTTTATTTCTTCTCTCGATAAAATATCGAAAGATTTGCGTTTATCGAACGATGCTGCAGGGGCAACTTTAATGGCAGTGGGCTCAAGCGCCCCTGAGTTGTTTGTCGCTCTTTTTGCGGTTATCAAACCCGGTAATCACCAGGTAATTGGAATTGGGAGTATTGTTGGAAGTGCAATTTTTAATTTACTGGTTATTGTTGGTGCTGCCGCCTATGTGAAAAAGGTTAAATTAACCTGGCAACCTATGGTCCGCGATCTATTCTTTTATACACTTTCTGTAGCATTATTGGTTGCCTTTATCTGGGACGGACAGTTGACCATAAATGAAACTGCTATTTTTCTGGGTGTTTATGTTTTGTATGTTGTGGCAGTGGTTTATTGGAGAAAATGGCTCCCTTATGCCGACATGGAAAGCACAGAAGTTGAAGACCCACATGGCGAGCACAGTAAGATCTCCAGACCCGTAGATAAACTTTTGCATTTAATATTTCCTTCGGAAGAAAAATATTACCTGGTTTTTGCTATTTCAATTATTCTGATTGCAGCATTAAGTTATGTTTTGGTAGAAGTGGCAGTTGCGTCTGCGCATCTACTAAATATTCCGGAAGCCATTATCGCTTTAACGGTTCTGGCAGTTGGAACATCTATTCCCGATTTGTTTTCTTCCGTAATTGTTGCGCGGCAGGGAAGGGGAGATATGGCAGTGAGTAATGCCATCGGATCAAATATTTTCGACATCCTGGTGGGACTTGGTTTACCTTTCCTTATTGTAATGGTTTTTTCCGGTGGGGTTATCGAATCGGGTGGCGATTTGATAAGTTCTGCTCTGATTCTATCGGCGTCGGTTTTTTTATTGATTGTAATGCTGCTTGCCATGCGCTGGAAGGTAGGTAAACCAACAGGAATTGTTTTAATTGGTGCTTACCTGTTTTATGTGGTTAACGAAATACTAAATCTTTACGGATTGGGTTTAATATTTTAAACAATACTTTTGATTAGAGCTGAAAACATAAAAAAGTCGTTTGGACAACTGGAGGTATTAAAAGGGATTAACCTTGAAATTCCAAAAGGAAAAGTTTACTCCATTGTAGGGGCAAGCGGTGCAGGTAAAACAACTTTGCTTCAAATACTGGGAACTTTAAGTAAGGCCGACAGCGGAGATATTTATTTTAACGATAAAAAGGTTTCGTCTTTTTCTGAAAAGGAACTCGCAGGGTTCAGAAACAGAGAAATTGGTTTTGTATTTCAGTTTCATCATTTATTACCTGAATTTACGGCCCTCGAAAATGTTTGTATTCCTGCATTTATTGCAAAAAAATCGAAGGCTGAGGCAGAGAAAAGGGCCAAAGAGCTGATCGAATACCTGGGATTAGGCGATAGATTAACACACAAACCTTCAGAGTTGTCAGGGGGTGAAAAACAACGGATCGCTATGGCTCGTGCTTTGGTGAATAATCCTTCGGTGGTAATGGCCGATGAGCCTTCGGGGAATCTCGACTCGGCAAACAGGGAAGAATTACACGAACTGCTTTTTAAATTACGCGACGATTTTGGGCAAACATTTATTATTGTAACCCACGACGACAACTTTGCTGAACGCTCCGATCAGATTATTCATATCAAAGACGGGGTAATAGAGACAATCTGAAGCGAGAATTATGCAGATGATAGTTGTGTTCAGGTTCGAGTCTTCGGTATTTGTCCTCTCTCAAAATGATTTCAATGGAAAAAATTGACGGTATAAAAGACTTTCTTGATGAAAAGGTTGAAGAATATAACCGTCCTGTTTTTATTAAAACAGACCCCATTCAGGTTCCAAAACAATTTACCGAAAAGGAGAATATTGAAATTGCCGGTTTTTTAACTGCTACCATTGCCTGGGGAAACCGACCGGCCATTATTAAAAATGCCATGCGTTTAATGGGGGTAATGGATTTTCAGCCCTATGAATTTGTTACAGAATCTTCAACGGAAGAAATGAAACGGTTACACAAATTTGTTCATCGTACTTTTAATGGCGACGATTGTATGTATTTTATCCGATCGCTGCGAAATATTTATCAAAACCATGGCGGTTTACAACCGGTATTTGAAAAAGGATTTGATGTTGATAAAACGGTCAAATCGGCACTCATGCATTTTTACACTGTCTTTTTTGAATTGGAAGGAGAACGCACCCGAAAGCATATTTCCAATGTGCAAAAGGGAGCCTCAGCGAAACGCCTGAACATGTTTTTGCGCTGGATGGTAAGAAATGATGAAAGGGGAGTGGACTTTGGTTTATGGGAAGGCATTTTACAGTCGGAACTGATGCTGCCACTTGATGTTCATACCGGTAATACAGGACGAAAACTCGGCTTGCTACTTCGAAAATCGAACGATTGGAAAGCGGTTGAAGAGATTACAAGCACTCTTCGAGAATTCGATCCAGATGATCCGATTAAATATGATTTTGCACTTTTTGGTTTGGGAGTTTTCGAGAAATTTTAGAGGCGCTTTAAAACATGGCTAACAACTATTTTAAATTCAAACAATTTACCATTATCCAGGAGAAGGCAGCCATGAAGGTGGGAACCGATGGCGTTCTGCTGGGAAGTTGGGCCGATGTTCAGAACACTAAAAACATTTTGGATATTGGAGCCGGTACCGGGTTGATTGCACTCATGCTGGCCCAGCGTTCAGATGCACAAATTACAGCTGTTGAAATTGAAGAAAATGCTGCTTCCGAAGCGATGCTGAATGTAAGTAAATCGCCCTGGAAAGACAGGGTTAAAGTGAACCTCATTTCCATTCAGAAATTTGCAAATCAGGTTGAAGATAAATTCGATCTGATTGTTTCCAATCCACCTTTTTTTTCCAATTCATTTAAGTCGGTTGATACTTCGAGGACAATGGCCCGGCATACCGACAGCCTTACCTACTCTGAATTGATTTTGTGTAGTTCGCGCTTATTACAGCCCGACGGCCGACTGGCAGTAATTTTACCTTGCGAGGCAAGTGTTATATTTCAACAGCAGGCAATGGCAGCCGGCTTTAATTTGCAACAAAAAGCTAATGTACAACCTAAACCCGGGAAAGTTTGTAACAGGGTTTTATTGAGCTTTGGTAAAAAGAAAGCACCGTTGGTTGAAGAAAACCTCAGCATTTACAATGAGGATGGAACTTGGTCAGAATCATATAAAGAACTCACCCGTGACTTCTACCTCTATATTTAAATCAGAAATAGAAAAGGATTAAATATTCTGCTCATCTTTTTCGAAAAGTCCAATATTTCTTCGTTATTGACTCTTGATGTACTGGCTTTAATATTGGCTACTTTCTTCACAATCATTTTTTGGAAGTAATTCATTTTAGCGAAATCGAATTCTCCCCCTAAATATGCGCTTGCTTTTGCATGGTGGAGCAACTCTTCGGGAAATGCTTCCAATAGTTGGTTGTGGGCTTTTTCTCCTTCTTCCATACAACAAATAAACAGACCGAGCTCTTTGTTAATCAGCAATTCTTTGTTTTTCAGGCTAAACTCCTTCACTTTTTTCTGAATTTGTCCGGCGTGTATCGAACCTCCGATTATTACCCTGCCATAATTATTAAGGTCGGGGTCTGGATTCGTTTTTAAATTAACGAGATCGGTTTCACCGCCCAGTGATTCTTTCATTTTATGGGCAATTTTTTCGGTGCAACCATGTGTTGTACAGTAGGCGATTAATGTTTTCATAGCTAAAGTTGTTTTCTGATTTTTTTTAGGTCATCGGGAAATGTTATTTCCTTTCAAAAATATCTATCAAAAATATGGACATAAAAAAAACAATATGGTTAAAAATCGGTTAACACTCTGTAATAATCGGTCAAAATAAAAGACAAAAGAGTATTAAATAGAAAGTTTGTATATTTTTGTAGAAAAATTAAATAATATACCATGATAATAGATACGAAACCAGAATTAAAAATTGATACAAATTTTTATAAAATTGTAGGGATCAGAAATTTAACAGAACACACTTTCGTGTTGAGCCTCCCCAGGAGCAGGTTCGAATACGTGGCAGGACAGCATATTTCACTATCGATAAAGGGTGATTACCAAAGTCGCGAGTACTCTATTTATAGTGCTGAAAAGAGCGAAAATCTTGAAGTACTGGTGAAAGAAGTTGACGGTGGCTATTTTTCACCTAAATTGAAAAATTTGAAAGAAGGCGATACCGTTGAAGTGCATGGCCCATTTGGTAAGTTTGGACTGGATGAAAAGAAGATTCAAAGTCATCAACACGTATTTTTAGCCAGCGGCACAGGTATTGCTCCGTTCCACAGTATGATAAAAAGTAATCCCGATCTGAATTACAAGCTAATTCATGGTGTGCGCTATGTTGAAGAAGCCTACGAAAAAGATGAATATAGTCGCGATCGTTATACACTTTGCTCATCGAGAGATAAAAAAGGTGATTTTAACGGTAGAATAACTGATTACCTGAAAAAGACGGAGTTTGAAAAGAACACTTGTTTTTATCTTTGTGGCAACAGCGATATGATATTTGATTCGATGGAAATCCTTAGTGAGAAAGGATTTGGACGCGAGAACATTAATGTTGAAGTTTATTTTTAAGAAAATCGTTTGAAATAAAAAAGCCATTCTCATTCAGGAGAATGGCTTTTTTATTTCAATTATTTCGAATCAATTTTTTCACCAAAAGCCAGGTCACCTGCATCGCCAAGTCCCGGAACAATATACGATTTTGGCGTCATCTCCGGATCTACAGCTCCCAGCCATAATGTAACATTATCTTCCTTAATGTTTTCCATTACGTAATCAACACCTTCCTGGCTGGCAATTATTGCAATTAGATGAATGTGAGACGGATTTCCTTTACTAAACAGTGCATTATAGCCTATTTCCATTGATTTGCCTGAGGCCAGCATCGGATCCGACAAAATCACCACCTTATCGTTTAATGACGGAGACGCCATGTATTCAAATTCAATTTCAAAATTGCCGCTGTCGGTGTATTTTCTGAATGCAGAAATAAAACAGTTTTCTGCACGATCGAAAATACGAAGCAAACCATTGTGCATGGCTAACCCGGCACGCAAGATGGTAGCTAAAACCGGCTGCTGTTTTAAAACCGGAACCCGCGCCACTCCAAGTGGTGTTTGCACATTGTTTACCTCAAATTTCATTTCTTTACTAATTTCGTATGCAAACAGTTCTCCAATCCTGTTCAAATTATCACGAAATCGAAGAGGATCGGTTTGAATTGAAATGTCGCGTATTTCCGAAAGATACTGGTCTAAAATTGAATGGTTGTTGCCTAGAATTCGAACTTCCATGAAGTTTTATCTTTAGTTATTAAAATAGTTTCAAAAAAACAGCAAAATTATTCCTTAATTTGGCCTGTCAAAAATATTAAAATAATATCTGAAGAATGAATAATCTTCCGAATTTTCTAATCGTAGGTGCATCAAAAAGCGGAACATCTTCTTTATATCATTATCTCAACCAGCATCCGGAGATATTTTTATCGGAAAAACAAAAGGAGGGACGTTTTTTTTCTCAGATGACAGGGAATTATCAAGGGCCAGGAGATTTAAGGATTGATGATAGTATTTCTAGGTCATTAGATGATTACAAAAATCTTTTTTCATCGGTTAGCAATGAAAAGGCCATTGGCGATATTTCACCTGAGTATCTGTATTTTTATAACAATTGTATTCCGCTTATTAAAAAGCATCTTCCGGAAGAGGTGAAAATAATCATTATACTTCGTTCTCCTGTAGAACGTGCTTTTTCGGGTTATTTACATTTTAAAAGAGACAAACGTGAAACCTTGAGTTTCGAGGAAGCGCTGACAAAAGAAGAAGAAAGAGCCGATAAAAACTGGATTTGGGCATGGCAATATAAAAATTCGGGCTTGTATTATGAACAGGTAAAGGCTTATGTTGATTATTTCAGAAATGTTAAAATTATTGTTTTCGATGAATTCAGAAAGGATGAGAAAAAAGTATTAAACGAGATATGCAGTTTTATTGGCGTGAATCCGGATTTTAATTTTGATACAAGCTATAAGTATAATGTTTCAGGTGATCCCAAAAATGAAATGTTATACAAACTCGAAACTTCAAGAGGATTAATCGAATTTGTAAAAAAAATAGTGCCCGATAAGCTTGTTAAATTGGTTCGAAACAGAATAACGGGAGAGAAACAAATGGTAAAACCAACCATAAATGAAGAAACCAGGTTGGAGTTAATAAATTTTTTCAGAGCAGATATCTTGAAGTTGCAGGACCTGATTCAGAAGGATCTCTCTCATTGGATGAGGTAGTAAAGGTCAATTAATGGCTTACAGTTTCTTTACCAATGGCTTTTCGTAATTTATAATACACAATTTCTGCTTTCAGGTTCTCCTTGAAATCTCCGATTTGTTCCACCGGATAACGTTGGTAATGCGATTCCATTTCATCGAATTTTAAACCTGCCGTACCAAAAGTTATGTCACAAATATTTTCGTGCCTTAATTTGTGCATAAAGCTTGCTGATACTGCATCGTCGGTATACGGAAAGGCAAAGGCTTTTATTTTGGGATTGATATTTTCATTTACCCACTTCATACTTTTCCGAACTTGTTTCAATTGTTTCTTTTCTGAAATTCTCCAGAATTCGGGGTGCTTGTGGCTGTGGCCTCCTATTGTAAATCCTTTTCGGTGTAACTCTTTTACTTCCTTTGTACTTAAATATGGGCGGTGTTTTTTTAAATATAAGGCGAAATGAAGCTCCAGTTGTTCGGCAGCTTCATCCAGAATATCTCTTTTTGAATAAGTTGCTTGAAGTATATTTTCGCGGTTTAATCCGTTCTGCAACAGAAAACTTTCTACCTGAGAACACGGATGTTTTTTTAATTCATCAAGAATCAGGCTGGCTTTGTACCGATGAAACAGCTCCTGATTATCGACAAAAGCCGAGTTAATAAAAAAAGTAGCGGGTATTCCTTTTTTTAACAGAATCGGTGCGACAATTTCAGCACATTCGCGTAATCCATCGTCGAAACTTAAATGAAAGATTTTTTCTTTAGAATTTGGATTCTGAACAAGGTAGTCAAGGTCAACAGGTTTAAAATATTTCAGATAAACATCAAGTTGCTGTTCAAATTCTTCGGGTGTAAAATACGGATAGTTGAGAATATGCGGCAGTTTCTGGGCACTAACAACATGATAAAAGGGCAAAAACGAAGGAGTAGCATAACGAAATACTTTATCATCTGCCAGAAATCCGGCTATTTGTTTACTTACAAATCTGGGAAAATGTACCATTCCATTTATCGTTTAAACCATCTTAAAGGCAAAGGTAAACGATTAAATTTAAGTTGAAAATAGGTTTCGGGACTAGCGCCAAAACCATCGTAGAATCGTGCAACACCCGGAATCATTGAACCTTCGAAATCGAGAATAAGATTTTTGCCTGCGTTTTCTTCTATAAATTTTTGAATCAGAAAAAACATGCTTCTCGTTTCTTTTCCTTCCTCGCTGGAGGCAGCATTAAAATAAATTACTCTTTCCTTCCAGCGACAGAAATATACAGCAGCACATAACTCATTGTGGGTTGAATATACTCCATAAATTTTACCAACCCCCTTGTAGAGACCATAAGCAATCAGATTTTTTAATTCTGCCAGTTCTTTTTCTCCCATACTGGCCGGCAGGTATTTCTCTTTTAGTCTGAGGTATTCTTCCAGGCTTATTCCTTTTATTAACGAAAGGTGGTGTTTGTTGGCTTTTGCAATATTTCTTTTTGTATTTTTTGAAAAAGCCTGCGAAATGGTTGTATAGTCGTGGTTTAATGGAAGCAAATAATTGTGCCGGGGCAGGAAATCTAATTTGTTGTCATTCTTCACAGGAAAATTTTCTGCGTTAAGATGCACATCCGAAAACCTGAATTGTGAAACAAGAAAATCGTAAAATGCTTCTGCCACGCTTTTAGGAGGTGTCGGAAAAATTCCTAGTTGTTGCGAATACAGAGGTTGGTAAAGGTATTTAATACCCAGTTTTTTTCGATATGGGAGTGGCATCACGTATTCATAGTCGCCCCAAACCAGAGCATCCCAGGTTTGGGCTGTTCGGTTAAGATGCCAATCGTTGGCATAAATGCGGCTATTCGGCGCCATGTCAACACATCGGTTCCATTTTTCAGAATCGATATTTGGATGTTTTATGTATTGGAAACTTTTATTTTCCACCATTTAGTAAGCGTATCAACTTTTGCTTTCGTTGGCCCAATCAAAACCAAGTTGATTCATCTTTTCGAAAACCTCCCGGAAACCTTTCCACCTTCCAAGATTATTAACGGTTTCGTTGTGCCATATGCTTACAAATGTACCTCCAACTTTTTTAACTTCAATCATTATTTTTTCAATTTCTTCATAAGCCTTTTCCGGAGAAAGCTGCAGGTAGTTGTTTAAAGTTCCATCCATAATCTGGAAAGGAATAATTTTCAGGTCGGTAATGGTTTCGTTTTTCAAATCGTAAAAATAATAAGGGGTGCAGATGCCGGCTCTGAAACCCGGTTCTGTTGAATATCCCATTGTATAATCTTCCTGAATTCCGGCTTTTCGCAGTCGGCTGTAGGTTTTTGGGAACCTGAGCATTAGAAAATGCTGTCGGCTTTTATTAACCGAAGTGCTTAGAATATCTTCCAGCCGGTGTTTTTCTATACCAACTTTTTTCTTTCCTCCTTTTTTACTTGTTGCAAACGATGTGTGTAATCCAACATCGTATTTTTCCTTGGTCTTTTTTATCAGGCTGCGGTACTTTTTATTTTTGTGCGATATGTTTTTGTCATAACGGGCGTAATCGCCAAGAAGAAAGAAAAATTTTACTTTGTCTTCGTTATCCATAAATACAGAGTCCAGGTAATCGTATGTATCGTATGGATCTTCAGCGTCGCCATTTGTAGCCTTGCTTCGAGATTTGTATTCAGAATAATTCCCCTGGAGTAAAGACCTGATTTGTGCAGCTGTCGTACGCAGGAATCCCTTTTCAACGTATGCAAAGGCGTTGTCAATATCGATGGTTGAGATGAACCTGAAGTTGTTTTCAGGAAACACAAAGTCGGGATATTTTTCATTAAATTTCTGGGCTATCAATTTGGCCCAGATGTTTACTACCGGTTTCTGGAGCAATTTATATTTCCATAATATACTTTTCTGAGCCGGATATCGCCCGAACTTATCAAGTTCTTTTTCTACATATTCTTCGTGGCGCGTTACGAGATAAAACGAAGCAGCAAAAGGATCGAAGGGTAACACCGAGTCTCTTGAACTTTCGCAGAAATATTTTTCCCCTTCATACCAAACCGGATTAATCCCGGGTGTGATCATTGCTTTCTGAAAAATTAAACGATGCGGTTTCAGGTAAAATTCATCGCTAAATTTTTCAAATGAGTAGTTAATCTTGGGCAGATCCGACTTCTCAAATTTTGAAGAGTTATTGGTAAAAGCTACACCAACTCTTAGAATCTGAGTAAAAATCAATTTAAAAGTATATTCTATTCTTGGGGTTACTTCTTCTGCGTAAACTAGTATCATTTTTTATATATGTTTTAATTCAACATTCCTTCATCAGCAAGGCTTAGGTATCTGTTTTGCCCGATAATTATATGGTCGAGTACCGAAATGTCCATTATTTCGGCGGCACTCTTTATTTTCGCTGTAATTCTCAGGTCGGCATCCGATGCCTGTAAATTACCCGAGGGATGGTTGTGGCAAAGGATAATAGAACTTGCCATTTTTTCAAGGGCATTTTTTAATATCAGGCGAACGTCGATTACTGTTCCCGAAATACCCCCCTGGCTGATCATAAATGTATCGATAATTTTGTTTCCACGATTCAGAAGCATCACCCAAAATTCTTCATGATTTAAATCGCTCATAACAGGCACAAAAAAATCGGCTGCATCTTTGCTCCCGGTAATTTTATTCTTATCGAATACATTGGCGTCCTTTCTCCTTCTTCCCAGTTCAAGCGCAGCGCAAATAGTAACGGCTTTTGCTTCTCCAATCCCGTTGAATGTTTTTAGAAAATCGATGTTTTTTCTTCCGAGGGTATTTAAATTGTTATCTGCTGCCGACAAGATTCGTTTCGAAAGTTCAACAGCTGTTTCTTCAATATTTCCCGATCCAATTAAAATGGCAATGAGCTCGGCATTAGTAAGAGCGCGCGCTCCTTTCGAAAGGAGTTTTTCGCGCGGACGGTCTTCAACAGCCCAGTCTTTAATGTTTAATTTTTTGTATTCACTCATTTGCCATGGAGTTTAAAAATCTTCCGAATAACGCAATGAAAGGATGTGATTGGTAATTTAACTATAATTAATGGTATTCGAAAGTGACAAATGATAGTTTCAGAACATATGATTGCTTGCTTTAGGGCATAAAAAAACCTCTTCGTAACACGAAGAGGTTTTGTATCTTATTATTTGATCTTTCTTACAACGAGTTAACCTGTACGGCTAATTTCGATTTCAGATTCGAAGCTTTGTTTTTATGAATGATATTGCGTTTTGCCAATTTATCAATCATAGCAACAACTTCAGGGTACATCTTTTCTGCTTCTGCTTTGTCAGAAGCGTTACGCAAAGCTTTAATCGCGTTACGAGTAGTTTTTGCGTAGTACTTGTTGTGTACTCTTTTCTTTTCGTCCTGACGGATTCTTTTTAAAGCTGACTTATGATGTGCCATTTTTGTTCTTTCTCTTTTTTAAAATTAGTAGCCCGTAGGGGATTCGAACCCCTGCTACCAGGATGAAAACCTGGCGTCCTAACCCCTAGACGAACGGGCCTTCCTGCTTATTCCCTTAATTTTGGGACTGCAAAAATACTTCATTTTTGTTAATCACCAAATTTATCAGGAAATATTTTTTGCTAAAATCTAACCGTTTTTCGCTAAAAAGGTCGTTTTTAATTTTAGCGCTGCAAAGAAAAGTAGTTTTTTTTAATCTGCAAACAAAAAAGAAAAAAAAATGATTTTTTTAACGAAGCTCGAAATTTTGACCCAGGTAAACTTTACGCACAACCTCGTCGTTAGCCAGATCTTCTGCGGATCCGGCCTTTAAAATGTTCCCTTCAAACAGCAGGTACGAACGGTCTGTAATACTTAAAGTTTCGTGTACATTGTGGTCGGTAATTAATACTCCAATATTTTTTTCTTTTAGTTTCGTTACAATCTGCTGAATGTCTTCCACTGCAATAGGATCTACTCCGGCAAAAGGTTCGTCTAAAAGAATAAATTTTGGGTCGATGGCCAGTGCACGTGCAATTTCAGTACGTCTTCGCTCTCCCCCTGAAAGCTGTATTCCCTTGCTTTTACGAATATGCTGAAGTCCAAATTCGTCGATGAGTTTCTCCAGTTTTTCCTGTTGCACCTGCTTCGGATAATCGGTCATCTCCAACACGGCTTTCAGGTTGTCTTCAATGCTCAATTTCCTGAAAACAGAAGCTTCTTGTGCCAGGTATCCAATCCCCCGTTGTGCCCTTCTGTAAACCGGCAGTTTGGTGATGTTTTCATCATCAAGATAAATATTTCCTGAGAAGGGCTGGATTAAACCAACGATCATATAGAACGAAGTTGTTTTTCCGGCACCGTTTGGTCCCAGTAATCCAACAATTTCGCCCTGTTCAACCTGGAAGCTAACTCCTTTTACAACAGTCCGTTTCCGATACTTTTTTACTATTTTTTCTGCTCGAAGAATCATAATTCATTCAAATAACGTAATTTTTCTGCTGAATTACAGCTCTTCCATTTCTTTTTCACGTTTTTTAACCACACGCTTAGATATCACGATTCCGATCTCGTAAAGGAATACCAATGGAAAACACACCATCACCTGGCTGAAAATATCGGGTGGAGTAATAATGGCTGAAACCAATAACATAATTACATACGAGTGCCTGCGATAAGTCCGCATAAACTCTGGCGTAATCAGCCCTACCTTGCTTAAGAAGTACGAAAAAATCGGAATCAAAAAGACGACTCCGGCCGCTAAAGAAATTGATGTGACCGATCCTATATATGACCTTAAGTTAATTGTATTTTCAACTTCGCTGCTTACTTGGTATGTGCCTAGAAAGTGGATGGAAAGCGGTACAATAAGATAGTATCCGAACAGCACACCCAGAAGAAATAAAAGCGAAGTGAAGAATACAGCACCACCGGCATGTTTCTTTTCGTTTTCGTATAACGCCGGTTTAATAAATTTCCAGAATTCATAAAAAACAACTGGCGATGCAATAATTAAACCGGCAATGATTGAAACCATAATGTGAGTCGAAAACTGACCGGCTATTTTGATACTCTGCATTTTTAACGGCACCTGGTTGATTTTAAGTGCTTCGGATCCAACCAAGTCTCCTAATTTGGCAAACATTGCATTTGTCCAGAATTCAGGAGTACGCGGTGCCAAAATAATTACGTCAAAAATGAAACCTTTCATTATAAATGCAACAATGGCAAAAACCATAATTGCTGCCGCTGAGCGTACAATATGCCAGCGCAATTCTTCCAGGTGGTCTAAAAACGACATCTCGGCTTCGGGAGTCTTTTTCCCTTTTTTCTTTGTCGTTTGTTCTTCCCTTGTATTTTCTTCGCTCATTAAATCTTATGTTTTCTAAAAATCTTCACAAATGTACACGATTTTTTTTCATTTAAAATACATCTTTTTAAATGCTTTGGAATTGTTAAATAAGGTGTTGTAGTTGGTATTTAAATCTTTTTGTAAGGTTAAAATAACCAGGCTTTTAAAAGACGGGATACATGTTTGATTGGGAAGCAGAATGTTTGTAAAACTTTAAACCATTAATTGTTTATTCATAAAAATTATTAAAAAGCATTGCCATTTTGCTTACTTTTAATAATTTAGAATTTATGTAATAAATCGAGTGAGATTTGAGAGTGAAGGAATATGGAGAATAATGTTACATTAACAGATAAGCTGCAGCATTATTTTGGCTTCGACAGATTTAAAGGAAAACAGGAAGAAGCCGTAAGAAGTGTTTTAGAAGGGAATAACACTTTTGTATTAATGCCAACCGGTGGCGGGAAGTCACTGATTTATCAGCTTCCGGCTTTGATTTTGGATGGAACAGCCATTGTAATATCGCCTTTGATTGCCCTTATGAAAAATCAGGTTGATTCCATCCGGGGAATCCATGCGGAAGATAATATTGCCCACTTTCTGAATTCATCTTTATCGAAGGCTGCTATTGCCCAGGTAAAAGAGGATGTTTTGAACGGGAAAACAAAGCTTCTGTATGTTGCTCCTGAATCATTAACCAAGGAGGATAATATAGAATTTTTAAAGCAGGTTAAAATTTCTTTTTATGCTATTGATGAGGCACACTGTATATCAGAATGGGGGCACGATTTCAGGCCTGAGTACCGCCGGATAAAACCTATTGTTGAAGAAATTGGCCAATCGCCTATTGTTGCACTAACCGCAACCGCAACTGCTAAGGTTCAGCACGATATTCAAAAGAACCTTGGAATTCTCGATGCGAAATTGTTTAAAGCATCGTTTAACCGCGAGAACCTGTATTATGAGGTTCGCCCCAAGGTGAAAACAGAAAACCAGATTATTCGTTTTATTAAACAAAACGAAGGTAAATCGGGGATTATTTATTGCCTCAGCCGGAAAAAAGTTGAGGAACTGGCAGAGACACTCCAGGTAAATGGCATAAAGGCTTTACCGTATCATGCCGGAATGGATGCCGCTACAAGGTCGGGAAACCAGGATAAATTCCTGATGGAAGACGTGGATGTAATTGTTGCAACCATCGCTTTCGGAATGGGAATAGATAAACCGGACGTACGTTTCGTTATTCATTATGATATTCCCAAAAGTCTGGAGGGTTATTACCAGGAAACAGGTCGTGCCGGCCGTGATGGTGGCGAGGGCCAATGTCTGACATTCTATAGTTATAAAGACATTCAAAAGCTAGAAAAATTTATGCATGGCAAACCTGTGGCTGAGCAGGAAATTGGGAAGCAACTTCTGCTCGATACGGTTTCGTATGCAGAGTCGGCCATTTGCCGTCGTATTATATTACTGCATTATTTTGGTGAAAAATATGAGCAGCATAATTGCGGTAACTGTGACAATTGTTTGAATCCAAAAGAGCAGATTGAGGCAAAAGATCAAATTGTTATTGCACTGAAAGCCATACTCGAGGTTAATGAAAAATACAAAGGCGATCACATTGCCAATATATTAATAGGTAATAAAACAGCTGCTATTAAATCCTTCAAACATTATCAACTGGAATCATTTGGTAGCGGGAAGGAACATGATGAACGATTCTGGAATGCTGTATTCCGTCAATCGATGGTTGCCGGTATTATTAATAAAGATATTGAGAATTATGGTTTGCTGAAAGTGACACAGAAAGGGCATGATTTTCTGGCTAAACCCCAGAATTTTATGCTGGTGAAAAATCACGAATACGAGGAGGAAGACGATAGTGGTACGAATGCAGGGGGTGCTCCGTCGGGAGGCGCAAGTGGTGATCCGCAACTATTTGCCATGTTAAAGGATTTGCGAAAAAAGATTGCAAAAAAACACAATCTGCCACCCTTCGTTATTTTCCAGGATCCTTCGTTGGCAGACATGTCCATACAATATCCTATTTCGTTAGAGGAATTACAAAAAATTCAGGGTGTTGGTCAGGGTAAGGCACGACGCTACGGGAAGGAAGTCGTTGCGCTTATTAAACAATACGTAGAGGAAAATGAAATTGAAAGGCCTGATGACCTTGTGGTGCGTACTGTTGCCAATAAATCGAAGATGAAAGTTTTCATCATTCAAAGTATTGATCGAAAACTGGCGTTTGAAGATATTGCCGATTCCAAAGGCCTGGAGGTAAAAGATGTAATCTCGGAGGTTGAAGCTATCGTTCATTCAGGAACCAAACTGAATATTGATTATTATATCAACGATGTGCTCGATGAAGATCATCAGGATGATATTTTTGATTATTTCAGGGAAGCACAAACGGATTCGGTTGAAGAAGCATTGGAAGAATTAGGCGAAGATGAATACTCTGAAGAAGATATTCGTTTAATGCGGATAAAATTCTTTTCTGATATGGGTAACTAATTCCATTTAAAATATTCACAACCTTTTAATTGCGAAATTTGTTACTTTTGCACCGCATTTTTATTGACACAATTAAATAATAGATTATGACTGTTTCCGTAACAGAAAAATTAGAGTACAAAGTTGCAGATATTTCATTGGCTGATTTTGGCCGGAAAGAAATTGAAATTGCAGAGAAAGAGATGCCTGGCCTGATGTCGATACGTAAAAAGTTCGGGCCACAAAAACCATTAAAAGGATCCCGGGTTATGGGGAGCCTTCATATGACAATCCAAACCGCAGTGTTAATTGAAACCCTGGTTGAACTGGGTGCTGAAGTTCGTTGGGCAAGTTGCAATATCTTTTCAACTCAGGACCATGCAGCGGCAGCCATTGCTAAAGCAGGTGTTCCTGTTTTTGCTTGGAAAGGAGAAACTCTTGCAGAATATTGGTGGTGCACAGAACAGGCACTTAACTTTGGTGAAGGTGTTGGCCCAAATCTGATTGTTGATGATGGGGGTGACGCAACGCTAATGATACACCGGGGTGTAGAAGCAGAAGATGATGCATCGGTTCTCGATCGTCCAGCAGGAGGTGAAGATGAGCAGGAGCTCAATAATATCCTGAAAAATATTTTGGCAGAAAATCCGGAACGTTGGCACAAGGTAGCAAAGGAAATAAAAGGAGTTTCTGAGGAAACTACCACCGGAGTCCACCGTTTGTACCAAATGGAAGAAGAAGGGAAATTATTATTCCCTGCAATTAATGTTAATGATTCGGTAACCAAATCGAAATTTGATAACCTGTATGGTTGTCGCGAATCATTGGCCGATGGTATTAAACGGGCCACCGATGTAATGATTGCCGGAAAAGTTGTGGTAGTTGCCGGTTATGGAGATGTGGGTAAAGGTTGCGCTCATTCAATGCGCAGTTATGGCGCCCGCGTAATTGTTACCGAAATTGATCCAATTTGTGCGTTGCAGGCAGCCATGGAAGGTTTCGAAGTGAAGACTATGGAAGATGCGCTGGCTGAAGGAAACATTTATGTTACAACCACCGGAAACAAGGATGTGATTACCGGAGAACACATGGCTCAGATGAAAGATCAGGCCATTGTTTGTAATATCGGACACTTTGATAATGAAATTCAGGTAGCCCGCCTTGAAAAATGGCCGGGAATAGAGAGGATAAATATTAAACCTCAGGTAGATAAATATGCTTACGAAGACGGTCACAGTATTTTTCTGCTTGCAGAAGGACGTTTGGTAAACCTTGGATGTGCAACCGGACATCCGTCGTTTGTAATGAGTAACTCTTTCACAAATCAGTCTCTTGCTCAGATTGAGCTTTGGCAGAATGATTATGAAGTTGGTGTTTATACTTTACCTAAAAAGCTTGACGAAGAAGTAGCGCGTTTACATCTTGAGCAAATTGGTGTAAAATTGACTCAGCTCTCCGACGAACAGGCAGCTTATCTCGGTGTTTCGAAAGAAGGACCATTTAAGCCTGAACACTACAGATACTAAAAGCAAAAAAAGAAATAAAATTATTAGCGGGCTTCAGATTTGGAGCCCGTTTTTAATTGTAAATACCAAGAGTATTTGAATCGATAATTTCAACGTTGTACTGTTTTAAAGGAACTTTGGCCGGGCCATCAATGGGGGTTCCTGAGTAAAACAGTGTAAATGTTGATTCACAGCAGGGACAAGTGGCTGTAAGTCCGTCCGCTTCGAGTGTGCATTGTTGGCTTATTTCGTGAGGACATGCCGCATCAAAGGCATAATATTCTCCTTCTATATGACAACAAATTATTATCCCACCATATCCTGCTCCCGGCAAATAGATAGAATTGCCGGGGAATTGAAGGTCGTTATATTGATCGAGGTTGATGGTAAATCCAACCGGAATTTCGGGGAATTGGTTTTCCTCTTTATCACACGAGAGAAATAAAAATAATATAATAAGGAATATGCTTAAATAGTTTCTGCTTTTTAATAACAACTGTTTCATTTTTCTTACTTTTATAATTCCAAAAGTAAATAAATAGCTGGAGTTATGGATGATGTTCTCGTAATTATATTAATGCTGATTTTTACTGTGGTAGGCGCCATTAGTCAAAATAAGAAGAAGAAAGCACAGCAGTTATCGAAGGCTGGGAAGACCCCGACTAAGAAAAATTTTTGGGACGAGTTAATAGCGGAAGACGAGGAGTATCCGCAACCACAGACTGTTATTCATGAGCAGCCAGACACTATGAGTCCAATAGTAGAGCAACAACCAGTTGCTGAGATTAAAACTAAGAATACAATGTCAGGAGGTAGTTTGTCTGACATAATGAAGTCTGCCGAGCCCATTGCCATTACAAAACCAAAAGTGAGACAGAACAGGTTACAACGAAAATTTTCGTTACGCGATGCAGTAGTTTACAGTGAAATTTTGAACAGAAAATATACGTAACTAAATATAAATCACTGATTTTAGCGTTTTTTTCTGTCAGATTATTTTTAATTTCAAGAAATTATATAATTTTGCAGAAGGAAGAGTTCCGGGAAATCCGGGATTCTTTCTATTTTTTTATAGAAACTCAAGAAACTTAAAGAAAAATTTTGGAGGATAGTTTTATGTCCGAAGTAACATATTTAACAAAGGCAGGTTTGGAGCAGCTCAAAAAAGAGCTGGAACATTTAAAAAATGTTGAGCGTCCTGCTATTTCGAAACAAATTGGTGAGGCTATTGAAAAAGGAGATATTTCGGAAAATGCGGAATACGATGCCGCCAAAGATGCGCAAGGAATGCTTGAGGCTAAGATTGCTTTATTACAAGGTAAAGTAGCTAATGCACGTATCTTGGATGAATCAAAGATTGATACTTCCAAAGTGCAGATTTTGAACAAAGTAACCATCAAGAACAAAAAGAATAATGCAACTATGCAATATACTTTGGTTCCTGAAACTGAAGCAAATCTGAAAGAAGGCAAAATTTCAATAAAAACGCCTATTGCAAAAGGTTTGCTGGGGAAAAAAGTTGGCGATGAGGTGGAAATCAAAGTTCCTTCTGGCGTTATTCCTTTCGAGATTGTTGAAATTTCACTGTAGGAAAGATGGCAAGCATTTTTATTAAAATAGTTAATGGTGAAATCCCTGCGTACAAGGTTGCAGAAGATGAAAATTATTTTGCATTTCTTGATATCTTTCCGGTAGCCAAAGGGCATACCCTTGTAATACCAAAAAAAGAAGTAGATTATCTTTTCGATTTGGATGATGAAAGCTATGCGGGGTTGCAAATGTTTGCTAAAAAAGTGGCTAAAGGATTAAAAAAAGCCATACCCTGCGAGAAGGTTGGGGTTCTGGTTTTAGGGCTTGAAGTACCTCACGCACATATTCACCTGGTGCCAATGCAAAACGAAGGCGATTTGCTTAACTTTTCTGAGAAAAAGAAATTCACACCTGAAGAATTTCAGGAGATCACGAAATTGATTTCTGAAAATATTGACTAAGAGCCTGGTAGAAACCAGGTTTTTTTTTGCCCTAGAAATCAATCAAAAATTATTAACACCAACCAATTCGAGCCCTCAAAATAAGTACCTTTAAAGTCTTTTTAGGAAAGGTTGATATATGGTTTCATTTACGCACTTACACGTACATTCACAATATTCAATTCTCGACGGGGCAGCCAGCATCGGGCAGTTGGTTGAAAAGGCCAAGGGGGACAATATGAGTGCATTGGCGCTCACCGACCATGGTTCTATGTTCGGTATTAAAGAGTTTCATGCTGCATGCAACAAGGCTGAGGTTAAACCCATTTTGGGATGTGAAACTTATGTTGCCGCCCGCTCTATAAATAGTAAAAGTGAAAAAGTAGACAGATCTGGCCATCACCTTATTTTGCTGGCTAAAAACAAAACAGGATACCAAAACCTTATCCGCTTAATTTCGGTGGCAAATACGAACGGTTTTTATTATAAGCCGCGAATTGACAAGGAATTACTTGAGAAACACCACGAGGGTCTGATTGCATCTTCTGCATGCCTGGGCGGAGAAGTTCCGCAGTTGATTATGAACAACCACATGAAAGAGGCCGAAGATGTAATTATGTGGTACAAGAACCTGTTTGGCGAAGATTACTATCTGGAGTTGATGCGCCATCCGGCAGAAAGCCAGCGCGAAAGAGAAGAAGTGTACGATTGGCAGGTGAAAGTAAATAAACAATTAGTGCCTTTGGCAAAGAAGCTGGGTGTAAAACTAATTGCCACCAACGATGTCCATTTCACCAACGAAGAAGATGCCGAGGCACATGATTTACTTATCTGTTTAAATACAGGAAAAGATTTTGATGATCCTAACAGGATGCGTTATACAAAGCAGGAGTGGTTTAAAACTCAGGCTGAAATGAACGAATTGTTTGGCGACATTCCTGAAGCCCTTGAGAATACCAACGAGATAGCCGAAAAGATTGAGCAATTTGAGTTGAATTCTGCGCCAATTATGCCCGTATTTCCTATTCCCGAGGAAATTGGTACAGAGGAGGAATTTAGGGAAAAATATTCGGTAGAAGACCTTAAAACGGAATTTGGAGAAAAGGTTTTTGAGCGTCTGGGTGGTTACGAGAAGGTGCTTCGTGTAAAACTCGAATCAGCATTTCTCGAACACCTTACTTTTGAAGGAGCTAAAGAAAGATATGGAGACCCACTGGAGAAATCGGTTAAAGAACGTCTCGATTTTGAGCTTAATACTATTAAGTTAATGGGTTATCCGGGCTACTTCCTTATCACTCAGGATTTTATTAACTGGGCCAAAGATAATGGTGTAATTGTTGGCCCCGGACGTGGTTCGGCAGCTGGTGCTGCTGTTTCTTATTGCGCAGGAATTACCAATATCGACCCCATAAAATACGATCTTCTTTTCGAACGTTTCCTGAATCCCGATCGTATATCGCTTCCCGATGTGGATATCGATTTTGATGATGACGGCCGGCAGGAAGTTTTAAATTATGTAACGAATAAATACGGACAGGACAAGGTTGCACACATCTGTACTTTCGGAACCATGGCCACCAAATCGTCGATTCGCGATGTGGCCCGTGTGTTAAAATTACCCTTGCCCGAAGCTGATCGATTGGCGAAGTTGGTGCCCGAAGCGCCAAAAATGAGTTTTAAGAAGGCATACAAGGAAAGTCCGGAACTGGAAAGAGAGAAGCAGTCTCAGATTCAACTGGTTTCACAGACATTAAAATATGCTGAAGATCTTGAAGGCTCTGTGCGAAATACCGGAGTTCATGCCTGTGGGATTCTGATTAGCCGTGATCCGCTTACTGACCACATTCCTCTAATGCCAACAAAAGATGAGGAGCATCTTTTAACAACACAATACGACGGGCGTTTTGTGGAGGATATCGGCTTGCTGAAGATGGACTTCCTGGGATTAAAAACCCTTTCGATTATTAAAGAATGTTTGGAGAATATTCGTCTGTCGAAGGGTATAGAAATTGACGTCAACAATATTCCCATGGATGACGAGGTTACTTTTCAGCTGTTTAGCCAGGGAGAAACAACTGCTATTTTCCAGTTTGAATCTGACGGAATGAAAAAGCACCTCCGGGATTTGAAACCTAACCGTTTTGAAGACCTGGTAGCCATGAACGCTTTGTATCGTCCGGGGCCGATGGAATATATTCCTGATTATATCGCGCGAAAACACGGACGACAAAAGGTAGACTACGATGTTCCCATGATGGAAAAATACCTCAGCGACACCTATGGTATTACCGTTTTCCAGGAACAGGTGATGTTACTCTCGCGCTTACTGGCCGGCTTTACCCGTGGTGATTCTGATACCCTGCGAAAGGCAATGGGTAAAAAGATTATGGCGGTTATGGCCAAACTCAAGGTGAAATTTGTAGAAGGATGTAAGGCCAATTTTCAGTTTGTTGACGAGTGTAAAAATAAAGGGAAAAAAACTGAAGAGGTAATTGAAAAAATTTGGAAAGACTGGGAAGCGTTTGCTTCGTATGCTTTCAACAAATCGCATTCGGTATGTTATGCCTACATTGCTTATCAAACAGGTTACTTGAAAGCACATTATCCGGCCGAGTTTATGGCTGCCAACTTAAGCCGCAACCTGAACAATATCGCTGATATTACCAAGTTAATGACCGAGTGTAAAAGAATGAAACTCAATGTTCTTGGTCCTGATGTCAACGAGAGTTTTGTGAAATTTACTGCCAATAAAGCAGGTGATATTCGTTTCGGCATGGGAGCCGTAAAAGGGGTTGGTTCCGGAGCGGTACAAAATATTATTGACGTTCGTGAAGAAAAAGGAAATTTCAAAACTATATACGACCTGGTGGAAAATGTAAACCTTCAGGCTGTGAATAAAAAGAACCTCGAGGCACTGGCAATGGCAGGTGCTTTTGATACTCTTAATGGAGTGAAACGAAGCAGCTTTTTTGCCGGAGAGGATGAAAACGACAATACCACTTTTATCGAGAAGCTTATTCGTTACGGACATCGTGTTCAATTGGAAGCACAGAGTGCACAGCAAAGCTTGTTTGGAGGCATGGGGAGTGCTCAGGATATTCAAAAACCACCGGTGCCGAACGTAGCTGAATGGGCAAAAGTGATACTTCTTGAAAAGGAAAAAAGTTTGATCGGGATTTATCTAACAGCGCATCCTCTTGATGATTATAAACTGGAAATAAGCAATTTCTGTTCGCGCGATGCCGCTTTGAAAGATCTGAATAACGATATTGAAAAATATAAAGACAAAGATTTTACTTTTGGTGGAATGGTTACTGCTGCCCGTGAAGGACAGTCGAAAAATGGAAATATGTATGCGGTTATGACCCTTTCGGATTATACCGATTCAAAAGAATTGTTTTTCTTTGGTAACGACTATGTTAATTTTAGTAAGTACTGTAAATCAGGTCTTTTTATTATGGTGAGGGGCACTGTTAAGCAACGATTTAACAGCGATTTTTACGAATTCAAAGTCAACAGCATTGAACTGCTGGATGATGTGAGGAGTAACTACGTAAAGAGTATTACTGTGAATTTACCTCTTTCAAGCTTAACTGAAAAAATGGTGAAAACGCTTGAAAATCTGGCTGTTGAGCATAAGGGGAAGGCTTTGTTGAAATTTAATGTTTACGATCCTGAAAACAATATGTTTATTGAGATGTTTTCAAGAACAGCAAAGGTAAATCCTTCAGACAGATTTCTGAATTTTTTCGAGGATCAGCCTGAGATGAGTTACAGAATTAATTAGTTTTGTGATTATTAATAGAACAATAATTTTAAAAATATAAGTTATGGCTTTAGAAATTACAGATGCCAATTTCGAGGAATTGGTAATGAATTCTGACAAACCGGTAATGTTGGATTTTTGGGCAGTTTGGTGTGGCCCTTGCCGGATGATAGCACCAATCGTTGAAGAAATGTATACCGAGTACGAAGGTAAAGCAGTAATTGGAAAGGTTGATGTGGATAACAATCAGGAAATTGCCATGAAATACGGAATCAGGAATATTCCTACTGTATTGTTCGTAAAAAATGGCGAAGTAGTTGATAAGCAGGTTGGTGCTGCGCCAAAGCAGGCTTTCACTACAAAGCTTGATGCCTTACTGTAAGATATAATCTTAACTTGACTGTCATTTCGATATAAGATTTCTCCTTTTGGCTAATCCGGATTTTTTATTCGAAATGACAGTTTTCTTTTTCTATTATTTTGAAGAATATTTTCGATATAGAACAGTTTCACCAGTTCGACAACCTGGGGTTGATTGCCCATGAGGTTGTTGAAGGTTTTATTACCGGTTTGCACCGTAGCCCGTTTCATGGATTCTCTGTTGAGTTTGCCGAACACCGCTTATATAACCAGGGAGAATCTACCAAGCATATCGATTGGAAACTGTTTGCCCGAACCGACAAGCTTTTTGTGAAGCAGTACGAAGAGGAAACAAACCTTCGGTGTCAACTGGTTATCGATACTTCTTCATCTATGCTTTTCCCTTACACTAAAGGGAAAAAACACCTTCAAAATAAACTGGCATTTTCGGTGTACACAGCCGCAGCATTAATTTATCTGATGCGAAAACAACGCGATGCTGTGGGATTAACCTTGTTTTCCGACCAAATTGAATTTCATTCGAGTCCTCGTATTTCTTCTGTAAATGCTGAAATTATGTACGGGAAACTTTCGGAACTTATTCAGCCGGAAAATGCAACCCTTCGGAAAACCACCAATACTACGCAAGTTCTTCATCAGATTGCCGAAAACATTCATAAACGTTCACTGGTAATCATTTTCAGCGATATGTTGGATAGCTCAAAAACAGAAGAGCTTTTTTCTGCATTACAACATCTTCGCTATAACAAACACGAAGTAATTTTATTCCACGTAACCGATCATTCTCTGGAGCGGGAATTCGAATTTTCGAACCGCCCACATAAGTTTGTGGATCTCGAAAGCGGGCAGGTTGTAAAATTTAATCCCTGGGAAGTAAAACAACACTACACTTCAACAGTCAGTAATTATTTCGACGACCTGAAAGTGAAATGTGGGCAATACCAGATCGACCTTGCAGAAGCCGATATCAATAAAGATTTTAAAGAGGTGCTGTTTTCGTATCTGGTTAAGCGTAAAAAGTTGTACTAGCCGGTATCTGATAAAGAATATCAATCTCCAATTATCGTATTCCCAGTAACATTCGTTTTTTTAATGGATTCTTTTCGGCTGATTAGCATCGGCAACGATACGCCGATAGCCAGTGAAAGGAGTATAAATACCATCTTCGCACCGTTGTTAACTGTATCGATTAATGTTTGTATATAAGTGTCCTTACCCTCAAGGTCAATTAATGCAATAAATCCCAACATCATTCGGTAGGCAAAGGCTCCGGGAACCATTGGAATTACTCCCGGAATGGAAAACACCAATGGCGGACTTTTTTTTAAATGAGCCAGCTGTATGCTGATTATGCCAATAATGGTAGCCCCTAAAAAGGATGCAAAAACAATTCCCAATCCCAGAGACATTCCTCCAAACTTTATTAACCCTCCGATTGCTCCCATGGCACCGATGGGTAAGAGCGTGCGCTGCGGGACATTAAACAGAATGGCAAATCCTATAGCTGCAATTCCCGACCAAAAAGCTTTTATAAGAATATCGAGTAATATCATATCAAAAATTTAAAATCATTCTGGAAGTAAAAATTCCCAATGCAATGGCAAATGCAATCATTAATCCGTTTATTGCCCGAACAACACCGTTTTGAATATTTCCATCAATCATATCAGTTACTGAATTAATTAGCGGTATTCCGGGAACAAGAAAAAGCACCGAGGTTGCAACCGCCTTTTCAGGGTCGCTCCCAATCTCGAAAAGCTCTGATAAGCCTGCAATGAACGAAGCCACCAGTGCTGCAAAGAATACACATAAATACGGGTTGAAATTCTTTCGTGCAGCTTCCTGTCGGATGAAAAGCCCAACAACTGTTGCAATAAACGAAACTCCCATGTTTATTGCGTCTCCGCCAAAAAGGTTACAAAAACCTGCACCGGCAGCACCCACCATTCCTAACAGAATCCATCGGGGGTAATGTGTTAAAGACTTCAGTCTTTGCAATTCTGACTTGATTTGTTCAACAGACCAGTTTTGTTCTTTTACATTCCAGCTTAAGTGACTGATTCCACTAACCATTTTAAAATTAGGGTGAAGCGGAGAGATTCGTTTCATCCGGCTAAAGAAATACTGCTGGTCTGTTTCTATAATGGTGAGCATTAAAGCTCTTTGGGTAATAAGCAGTTCAATTCCATACCCCAGACTGTTTGCAATTCGTTTCATGGTTATGCGGGTGCGGTGTGTGCTTGCGCCCGAACTCATAAGTAAGGCTCCTATTTCCAGGAGTATATTCCCTGCTGATTGTGCATCAGCTGCTGCATCCTTCATTTCCAACAATCCTTATTTTTATTGAACAAGGCTGCAAAAGTACTGTATTCTTTATTTCTGAACATCGATTTCGGCGAAACAAAAGGTAATGTAATGTTTCTGTAAACAATTCAGTTTTTAATGTCAGTCAAATTCTTTAATTTTAACTGATTATCAATTAAATCCCCGTTTATGTTAGTTAAAACCTTCGGAAGCGCAGTTTTTGGAATCGATGCCACAACCATTACCATTGAAGTAGACGTGACTACCGGAATTAAATTTCTGCTGGTTGGTCTTCCCGACAGTGCGGTTAAAGAGAGTCAGCAACGTATTGAATCAGCTCTTCGTTTAAATGGATATAAATGGCCCAAAAAGAAAATTATAATTAACATGGCTCCCGCCGATATTCGTAAAGAAGGCTCTGCATACGATTTACCTTTGGCAGCCGCTGTTCTTGCTGCTTCAAGCCAGATTGCTTCTGAAAAACTGGATCGCTATATTATGATGGGCGAACTTTCTCTCGACGGAACGTTACAACCCATAAAAGGAGTTTTGCCCATTGCCATTAATGCACGTAAGGAAGGTTTTGAAGGATTTATTCTCCCCAAACAAAATGCCCGTGAGGCGGCAGTTGTTGATAAACTTAAAGTTTATGGAGCCGAGAATATTACCGAGGTTATTGATTTTCTGAATGGGGAAGAAAATCTGGAACAAACAATCATTGATACTCGTGCAGAGTTTTATGCGCAGGTGAACAACAATCCGCTTGATTTTGCCGATGTAAAAGGACAGGAAAATGTGAAACGAGCTCTGGAGATTGCCGCAGCCGGTTCCCATAACATTATTTGGTCGGGCCGCCGGGATCAGGAAAGACGATGCTGGCGAAACGAATTCCTACAGTATTGCCGCCATTCTCATTAAAAGAAGCCTTGGAGACAACAAAAATCCATTCAGTTGCCGGCAAAATAGATAAAGAAACTTCGTTAATGACCCGACGTCCTTTCCGGTCGCCACATCATACTATTTCTGATGTCGCTTTGGTTGGAGGTGGAAATTATCCCCAGCCGGGAGAAATTTCGCTGGCGCACAATGGTGTTCTATTTCTTGATGAACTTCCTGAATTTAAAAGAACTGTTCTGGAAGTGATGCGTCAACCGTTGGAGGATCGGAATATTACTATTTCGCGTGCTAAATTTTCGGTGGAGTATCCGGCCAGTTTTATGTTAGTGGCATCCATGAATCCATGTCCTTGCGGTTATTACAATCATCCCACGAAGGATTGTGTTTGCGCTCCGGGTGTAGTTCAGAAATACCTGAATAAAATATCCGGCCCTTTGCTCGATCGCATTGATATCCATTTGGAAGTTGTACCGGTTCCTTTTAAAAAGTTGTCGGAAATGGAATCCTCTGAAAGTAGCGAAGCCGTTCGTGTTAGGGTGATGCAAGCCCGGAAAATACAGGAAGAGCGATTTGAAGAGCATAAAGGAGTTTACGCCAATGCACAAATGAGCTCGAAATTAATTCGTGAATACGTGATGCTGGACGAAGAAAGTAACGAATTGATAAAGAATGCCATGGACAGACTCGGGCTTTCTGCCCGGGCTTACGACCGTATCCTGAAAGTCTCGCGAACCATTGCCGACCTGGAAGGGGAGGAAAATGTACAGACTCACCATATTTCTGAAGCTATTCATTACCGTAGCCTTGACCGGGAGAACTGGGGCGGCTAGGAAAGTAGGTTATTTCATTTGTATTTTAAAAGAATAATTAAAATAATCAGACATGAAAAACAAAAAGTATCCTGTATCGAGAAGAGATTTTATAAAAGTTTCAGCAGCAACAACAGCAGCAGTTTCTACTATGGGCCTGGGCAGTTGCAATTCCGAAAAACTTCCTGAACCAATGAAACGTCCTTTTGGAAAGTTGGGATTTAATGTAACAACTTTGGGTTTGGGAGGCCAGGCATCAATTCAATGGACTCCTGAAGGAGTAGAACCGGAGAAGATTATTTTAAAAGCCTTTGAATTGGGAGTCAATTATTTCGATACTTCCAATTTATACCTTAAAAGTCAGCTCAATTATCATAAGGCTTTCAAACAGTTGAACCTGATTCCGGGAGAAGATGGCTATAACGAGGAACTGAGGAAATCAATCTGGCTAACGAGTAAAACAGCCATGCGCTGGGGGAACCCAGGTTTCCCAGAGCGTGAAAATGTACGAAATTGGTCGCAGGGTGAAAACGTAAAATGTGCAGTCGATGATGTAAGGCGTTCTTTGACTCAAATATTTGGTGATGGAGAAGATTTTTATCCTGAAGGAGCATATCTTGATATGGTTCTCTGCCATACTTTGCATAATACCGAAGAAATTGATGTGCTTTATGAAGGCTTGGAAACGCCACTTGATCCAAATGGTAATTTCGGAGCGCTGGTTGCCTTGCGCGATCTGCGCGACGGAACCAATCTGACCGGGATGAATCCAAAAAATGAGAAGTTGATTAGACATATTGGATTTTCGGGACATGCTAATCCTCCTGCAATGATGGATATGATTCAACGTGATGAATACGGTATTCTGGACGGGATGCTAATTGCCATTAATGCCAACGACAAAACCAAAATGAACATGCAACACAATGTTATTCCGGTTGCCGAAGCAAAAGGAATGGGAGTAATTGGAATGAAAGTTTTTGCCGATGCCGCCATGTATCATAAAGAACCGCGTTGGTCGCAAACGCCGGAAGATGTATTTATGGAAGTTGGAACAGCCGAATTACCCAGCAAACCTCTTATTGAGTATGCATTGTCAACTTCTGGAGTTCACACACTGATAATCGGGATTGGGCATATTGATGATGATCCGATGAAATGTCAGTTGGTCCAGAATTTTTATGCAGCGCAGGTAGCGCCTGATGGAATGAGCGTGGCCGAAAGAAAAAGAATTGAGGAACAGGCAAAGGCAGTAAAACCGGAAAGTAATTATTTCCAGGTTATCGAAAAATCAAAACTTTCAGCTCCAAGAGATGTAAAACTGGATGGAAAATCGCTTACCTGGCAATCGGCCTTAGCCGATGATGAGCCCATTTCGCATTATGAGATTGTAGTTAACGGAAAAGAAGCAGGTAAGGTTAAACATCAGCCACAGATTTTAAAAAGCAAACCGTTTTCATTTCTGCTTGAAGAATTGGGAGAGATAGAAGTAGTAGCCGTTGACAAAGCCGGAAACCGATCAGAAATAAAACTTGCATAGTAAAAAACCCTGGTAAAAGTTTCTTTTTGGTGAACATATATTTTTACTTTGGGTTTCATAAAGAAAACTAAATTGAAACTGACATGGTAGATAGAATTTCAGATCCCATTGGAAGATTAATGGGACTTCGTTATAAATCGCATCCCTGGCACGGAGTATATATTGGACAAAATGCCCCGGAAGAGTTAACCGCATTTATAGAAGTGGTTTCAACCGATACTGTTAAGTATGAAATTGATAAAGACAGCGGATATTTGCGGGTTGATCGTCCGCAAAAATTTTCAAATGTGGTTCCCGCACTTTATGGTTTTATACCACAAACCTATTGTGGAGATAAAGTGGGAAATTACTGTAATAGTAAAACAGGCAGAAAAGATATTCGGGGCGACGGCGATCCTATTGATATTTGTGTTCTTACTGAAAAAGATCTGGCACATGGTGACCTTCTTGTTACTGCAAGGCCGATTGGCGGTTTCAGAATGATTGACGGTAATCAGGCTGATGATAAAATTATTGCTGTGCTGAAAAATGATACCGTTTACGGGCACTTTCAAAATATCGAAGAAGTGCCTGAGATAGTTATTAAACGGCTTGAACACTATTTTCTTACTTATAAGGATATGCCAGGTGTTGACAGCAATACAGAAATTACTGACACATACGGTGCAGAAGAAGCAATGGAAGTTGTGCGTTTATCGGTTGAAGATTACAACAATAAATTTGCAAATCTGGGGAAACTTCTTTAAACAGGTCGGTAATCTTTGTACCTGAAAAGGTAATAAAAAAACAACCACAGTATTTTAATTTACTGTGGTTGTTTTTTTATAATTTGAACTAATAAGCTCTTACCTTAAACTTTGTCGTAAAACTCATTATATGCATCAATGTATGTTTCTTTTGGCTGGTAATCCAAAAATAACTTCTCGTTTTCCTGAATGTATTTTTTAACATTGGAATTAATATTTTCTGTTCCCTGAATTACGGCATCAGAATAGTCAATTGCCATTTTACTTACATTCTCAAAGGTTGGCTCTTCAACCGCTTTTACATCTTCTTGGGTTATACCTTCTAAAAGAAGTTTTTCATTAAAACTTTTATCCAGAGTAGTTTTAAAATCATCATCGTAAACAGAGTAAACGAGTTTTGAATTTTTGAAAAGCGGATCGTTGTAATAATATTTTTTAATGTAAAGCGGAACCAGCGAAGTTAGCCATCCATGACAATGAATAATGTCGGGTGCCCAACGTAACTTGATAACAGTCTCTAAAACACCTCGTGCGAAAAATACGGCACGTTCATCATTGTCCTCAAATTCGTTGCCATCGTCATCGCTCAGCACCGCCTTTCGCTGAAAATAATCTTCATTATCAATGAAGTACACCTGCATGCGGGCTGCCTGTATAGAAGCAACCTTAATGATAAGTGGGTGATCTGTATCATTGATCACCAAATTCATACCTGACAGGCGAATTACCTCGTGAAGTTGATTACGACGCTCATTTACACATCCATACCGGGGCATGAATGTTCTAATCTCTCTACCCCTCTCCTGAACACCTTGCGGCAAATACCGGGCTATTTCCGACATCTCACTTTCAGGTAAATAAGGCGTAATTTCTTGTGAAATATAAAGGATTCTTTTCTTTTCCATTAACCAATCGTGCAGTTAAAAACAGGGTGCAAAAGTAATAAAAATAAACGAATATTCAAGATAAGTTCGTTAGGATCAGTTACTCTCAATAATTTTTATGGCATATTAACAATTAAATTTACTTACTTTGCACCCGCAATTTTTTGAGAATGATACTGGTAAAAACGATTAAGGAACTCAGAAACGAAATTGAAAAGCGCGGTCATAACCGGCAACTTGGTTTCGTGCCAACTATGGGTGCACTGCACGAGGGGCACTTATCTTTGGTAGAAAGGGCTGTAGCCGAAAATGAGCTTACAGTGGTAAGTATTTTTGTTAATCCAACCCAGTTTAACGATCCCAAAGATTTGGAACGTTATCCGCGTACACTTGAAGCAGATTTAACATTACTGGAACCATCCGGATGTGACATCGTTTTTGCCCCTAATGCAAAAGAAGTTTATCCTGAACCGGATACAAGAAAGTTTGATTTCGGGCAGCTGGAAACAGTGATGGAGGGAAAACACAGGCCGGGACATTTTAACGGTGTGGCACAAGTCGTGAGCAGGTTATTTGATATAGTTCAACCCGATAAAGCTTATTTTGGATTGAAAGACTTTCAGCAGTTAGCCATTATAAAAAACATGGTGAAGCAACTGAATCTTTCTGTTCAGATAGTTCCCTGTGATATTGTTCGCGAAGAAAGTGGATTGGCAAGGAGTTCAAGAAATGAATTGCTGACCAGCGAACAACGCAAAAATGCTGTCACTATTTCCGAAACATTATTTAGAGCAAAAGAACTTAGAGGACAAAAATCCGTAGAAGAACTTACAAATTGGGTTATTGAAACTGTAAACAAGAACCCGTTCCTGGATGTTGAATATTTTGAAATAGTTGACGACGAGCAGTTACAAGCCGTAAAAAGCTGGGACGAAAACAACACTAAAGTGGGTTGTATTGCTGCTTACTGCGGAGAAATAAGATTAATTGATAATTTTGTGTTTTAAAACCGAAATAGCATAGTTATGCAAATTGAAGTTTGTAAATCGAAAATTCATAAGGTAACCGTTACCGAAGCGAACCTGCAATATGTTGGTAGTATTACCATTGACGAAGATTTAATGGATGCAGCCAACCTGATTGAAAACGAAAAAGTACAGGTAGTAAATATTAATAATGGCGAGCGCCTCGAAACCTATGTTATTAAAGGTGAGCGTGGTTCAGGAACCGTATGTTTAAATGGTCCTGCGGCGAGGAAAGTGGCTGTTGGCGATGTGGTTATTATCATTTCGTACGCACTGATGGATTTTGAAGAAGCCAAAACCTTTAAGCCAAGTTTAATATTCCCTGATATTGAAACAAACACGGTAGTATAAATTAATATCATAAATTTAATATTACCTCGTGGTTTATTAACCGCGAGGTTTTTTTATTTTTATACTTATGAATTTAACCAGTAAGTCGAAAATCTATCGCGATTTTGATTCGTTTAATCCCATGCTCCAAATTTGGAAGGGGAGTAATAATATCGTTGTTTTTACAAACGGATGTTTTGATATTATTCATCACGGACATGTAGATTCGCTGCAAAAATCGGCAGCTTTTGGAACCCGGCTTATTGTTGGTTTAAACTCCGACGTGTCAGTGAAAAAACTGAAGGGCGAAAATCGTCCGATTTTGGATCAACAATCTCGTGCTGAGGTTTTGGCGGCTTTTGAGTGTGTAGATGCGGTAATTATTTTTGACGAAGAAACTCCGGCAGAGATTATCGCCAAAATTATTCCTGATGTGCTGGTAAAAGGTGCCCAGTACGAAATACACGAAATTGCCGGCCACGACAAGGTTTTAAATAACGGCGGAAGAGTTGAAACTCTTGATCTGGTAGAAGGAATTTCAACCAGCGAAATAATAGAACGAATCAAACGACTTTAATTACTTTGTAAATCCTTTGTGCCCTTTGCAGTAAATATTCTTTATTTGAATTATTCGATATTATAGCATGTCAAAAACAAAAACCATATACACCTGTCAGAATTGTGGAGCTCAATCGCCCAAATGGCTGGGAAAATGTACCTCTTGCGGGGCGTGGAACACCTTTGTTGAAGAGGTAATCGAAAAGAAACTGAGTACTGGGAAGCTTTCCGTACAATTGTCAGGTAACCAGCCAATAACACTCGATAATATTGAGACTATTAAAAATCATCGTATTCTCGCCGGAATTGAAGAATTTAACCGGGTTCTGGGAGGAGGAATTGTTCCGGGCTCACTTGTTCTTTTGGGCGGCGATCCGGGTATTGGGAAATCAACACTGGCACTTCAGCTTGCATTGGGATTAAAAGAAAAAAAGATACTGTATATTTCAGGAGAAGAAAGTTTGCAGCAGATTAAATTAAGAGCAGAGCGTTTAAGTAAAGAAAAGAGCAGTTGCCTGTTTTTAAGCGAAACATCGCTCGAAAATATTCTGGCACACAGCGAACAAAGCCAGCCCGATCTTTTAATTCTTGATTCCATTCAAACCATTTCAACCGAGATGATTGAATCTTCTCCCGGCTCAGTGGGGCAGGTAAGAGAATGTACGTCTGCCATTTTAAAGTATTCGAAAAAGAATAACGTTGCCGTGGTTTTAATAGGGCATATTACAAAGGAAGGTAGCCTGGCCGGGCCAAAAGTTCTGGAACATATGGTAGATACTGTTTTACAGTTCGAAGGAGATACCAACTACATGTACCGTATTTTACGTTCAAACAAAAACCGTTTCGGATCTACCAACGAGCTGGGTATTTTCGAAATGCGTAGCGACGGTTTGCGAGAGGTGACTAATCCTTCGGAGCAGCTGATTTCGAAAGTCAACGTTGATGTAAGTGGAACAGCTATTGCAGCCACTATTGAAGGAGTTCGCCCATTTTTGATCGAAATTCAGGCCTTAGTTAGCTCGGCAGCCTACGGAACGCCGCAGCGTTCTTCCACCGGTTTCGACTTGCGACGTTTAAACATGTTGCTGGCTGTGCTCGAAAAGCGGGCAGGATTTAAGCTCATTGCCAAAGACGTATTTTTAAATATTGCAGGTGGTTTGAAAATTAATGATCCGGCCACTGATCTGGCCGTTATATGTTCCATCCTTTCTTCGAATATCGACATTGCCATCAACCATAAAATTTGTTTTGCAGGTGAGGTAGGGCTAACCGGTGAAATCAGAGCTGTAAGTCGTATAGAACAACGAATAGGAGAGGCTGCGAAACTGGGCTTTTCACGTATTTACATTCCTTCACTTAATAAAGGATTTGATACCGGAAAATTCAAAATAGATATTGTTAAAGTGAGCAGGGTAGAAGAAGTGTTTAAAACCATTTTTGCCTGAAATTTGAAGGATTTTCCATTAAATAATATTTTTTAACGTTCGTTTTTTTGAAATGTGTCTTAAGTATTTATAATTTGGCTCCCTCAAAATGATGAAGAAAATAGCCGCAATATTAATATTCCTGGTTTTTGTTGTATCATCGTGCGACGAACCGGTGGTTCCGAAACCAGAGAACCTGATTAAAGAAAAGCAGATGATTGATATTTTAGTTGATATTCATCTGGCAGAAGCTACCTTTCAAAGATTCCGGTACGATTCAATTATGAAGGATAATTCTTCCGCTAATTTTTATTATTCGGTATTGGATAAATACAATCTCCCCGATTCGGTTTTCGAGCAGTCGTTTGTGTATTATGCCAGCGCGCCAAAGAATTTCGAAAAAATGTACCGTAAGGTAATGAACGAACTTAGTGCATTGGAGCAGGAATACTCTGGAAGAAAGGAAGAAATTCTGAAGTTCGAAGACGAGAAAAATAAGAAGTAGTTGTGAGAAAGATTGCGGCCACATATATCTTTCCCGGAGACAGGCCCCCACTTAAAAATGGAATTCTTATTTGCGAAGAAGACGGTACAATTGTGGATATCGTTGAAAAGAAAAACGATTTCAGGGAAGAAGCCGGTGTAGAATTTTACAGTGGTATTCTTTGTCCGGGTTTTGTTAATGCCCATTGTCATTTGGAACTTTCTCATTTGAAAGGGAAAATTCAGGAGCAAACCGGAATTGGTGACTTTATCGGGGGAATTAACCGCCTTAGGGAGGAAGATGAACATACACGAATAAAAGCAATGGATATTGCCGACAGGAAAATGTGGGCGGCTGGCATTGCTGCAGTTGGCGATGTTTCCAATTCCGGTCTTTCACTTTCAGTTAAACAGAAGAGTAAAATACATTACCACACCTTTGTAGAAGCCTTTGGTTTTCATCCGTCGCGGGCCGAAAAATCATTTTCTCATGCACTTGAAGTTTGCCGGGAATTTGTTTCTAATCAGCAGCAGGCATCTGTTGTTCCGCATTCTCCATATTCGGTTTCTGAAGAACTGTTTGAAAGAATAAAGGCTGAATCTATTCAACAAAAAGGTTTGTTTTCCATTCATAACCAGGAAAGCACGGGAGAATCGGAGTTTTACTTCAACGGAACCGGCTCAATTGCGCGGCATTTGCATGATAATCTCGGTATTGATATTTCGCACTGGAAGCCCACTGGAAAAAGTTCCCTGCAATCAATTCTTAAATATATCCCTGAGAAAAACCATCTGCTTTTAATACACAATACTTTTACCGCAAAAGAAGATTTGGATGCTGTGAAAAAGAAACGTTCACTAAAGAACACCTCCTTTGTTCTGTGTCCGAATTCGAATTTATACATCGAAAACCAATTGCCTCCGGTTGAGTTGTTTGTTGAAGAAGGACTAAATATTTGTTTGGGAACCGATAGCCTTGCTTCCAATCATGCTCTTTCGTTGCTTACAGAAATGTTAACGCTTCAACTTTATTTTCCGTCGCTTCCAATTGAAGAATTGATTAGGTGGGCCACATTAAAAGGTGCTGAAGCTCTGCAAATGGATAATGTCCTTGGGACTTTTGATAAGGGAAAACAACCCGGCATAAATCTTATTACAGGTGTCGATTTTAAACAAATGAAATTCACGGAAAAGTCAAAGGTTAAGCGACTACTGTAAAATCAGCACTTCCAAAAATATTTAGCTAAATTTGCCCCGTTTTTATTAAAAAGGTATGAAAATCGGCAACATTGAATTAGAAGGGATTCCTTTGTTTTTAGCTCCTATGGAAGACGTTACCTATAAGTCGTTCAGGTGGATGTGTAAGAAATTTGGTGCCGATGTAATGTATACCGAATTTATTTCATCGGAAGCCCTGGTTCGAAATATCGAGAAAACCAGGCAGAAAATGCACCTTTTTGATTTCGATCGCCCGGTGGCCATTCAGATATACGGACATAATATCGATTCAATGGTTCGTGCAGCCCAGGTTGCCGAAGAGAGTAACCCCGATTTTATTGATATAAATTTTGGTTGCCCCATGAAAAAGATTGTCAGACACGGTGCAGGTGCTGCTATGTTGAAGGATCTTCCGGGAATGCAAAAGATGGCATCTGAAATTGTAAAGGCGGTTAATGTACCGGTAACAGCAAAAACCCGTTTGGGATGGACAGAAACTAACAAACCCATTGTTGAGGTGGCTGAGAGGCTTCAGGATGCCGGTATACAAGCTCTTGCTATTCATGGGCGTACACGCGAACAATTATACACAGGTGAGGCCGACTGGACCTTGATAGGGGAGGTGAAGAACAATCAGAAAATCCGGATTCCGATAATTGGCAACGGAGATATTAACAGTGGCGAGAAGGCAAAAAAATTCCTCGATGAAACTGGGGTTGACGCGTTGATGATTGGAAGAGGAGCTATTGGCAGACCCTGGTTGTTTCGTGAGGTGAAACACTATTTGCAAAACGGCAGGAATTTACCACTGCCAAAAGTAACTGAGGTGGTGGATGTTTTAAAAGAACAACTCGATTTAAACCTCAGGTGGAGAGATAATGAACGTTCCGGAATATTGATGATGCGTAGGCAATTTGCCAAGTATTTTCCCGGATTACCTGATTTTCGCGATTTAAAAGTCAGCCTGCTCCGGGCTGAAACAAACGAGGAAGTGAATGTAATCCTCGAAAAAATTGTGGAACAATATGGTAACTTTGAGCTCGATTTCTCAAAAGCAAGTTTAAAATGACAGATAATCAATATTCAAAATATTTTTCTGAGAATTCGCTTTGGGAGAAAATTAAACAGTTTTCGAAAGAAGCCGGACAGAAGGTTATTTATGCCGTTTTGGTATTGTTCTATATTATGCAGGATAAGAGCGTTTCATTAAAAACAAAATTGAGCATTGCAGCTGCTCTTGGCTATTTCATATTGCCTACTGATGTTATTTTCGATCTGACTCCTGTAATTGGTTTCTCCGACGACCTAGGCGTTTTACTTTTTACGCTTTCTCAGGTATCGTCCAATATTACTCCCGAAGTAAAACAAAAGGCCCGCGCCAAACTTAACGAATGGTTTGGCAAAATCGATGATGGAGAACTCCAGGAAATTGAAAAATTAGGCCTTTAAGGTTTTTTCACTATTTGGTTAATGTAGGTTAAAGTGTTGCATTTCTGTGCCTTATGGCATATGCTTTGTTTGTGTTCAAAGATATGTATGAAACCATGAATATATTTGGATACATAAATAATAAAGTGACTTAGAATTTACAGTTGACCAATAACGAAAACTACTGAGCTAATTAAAGGTGTTTTCAATTTGGTAAGTCAAACTGTAAATATGGTTTTTGTTTTTTGTTTTTTGTTTTTTTTTGAAGGTTGAATCCTTCAAATAGTTAGCTTGGACGGCCCCGCATTAGCGGGGCTTTTTTCTTCATTCTCCGCGAAGTTTTGTTATTTTTCAATACATTAGTACCCTTTATCTATTACTATGTTAGAACTTGAGTTTTCGCTCCTACAATGGATTTTGCTGGCGTTTTGTGCTATGTTGGTTGGCATGTCGAAAGTTGGTGTTCCCGGTGTTTCAATGGTGGTTGTGCCAACACTGGCTATTATTTTTGGCGGTAAGGCGTCAACAGGCATCCTTCTCCCAATGTTAATGATGGCCGATATTTTCGGTGTAAGTTACTACCACAGGCACGCCGAGTGGAAATATTTATGGAAACTCCTGCCCTGGGCATTTATTGGAATTGCTATTGCGCTGTGGGTTGGCGAAGTGGTTAATGATGTCTGGTTTAAAAATATCATTGCTATACTGGTTTTTCTTTGTATTGCTTTAATGTTGTGGAAAGATCGTCAGAAAGGGAATAAGCTGTTTCCTGATACCTGGTGGTTTGCGGCCTTAATGGGAATTCTGGGCGGATTTGCAACAATGATTGGGAATGTGGCCGGTCCTATTTTTGCCATTTATTTACTGGCCATGCACTTGCCTAAAAACAGTTTTATTGGCACGGGAGCATGGTTTTTCCTTATTGTGAATTTTTCAAAATTTCCATTGCATATTTTCGTTTGGAAAACCATAAATGTTCAAACTCTTACTTTGGATGTAATACTGCTGCCTGCAATTTCACTTGGAGCCTTTCTGGGTATTACATTGGTGAAACGAATTTCAGAAAAATTATACCGTACTGCAGTATTTATTGTAACTGCCCTTTCGGCATTTTTACTTTTAATATAATGGAACAGTTAAAATCTTTCTTTAGTGATAAAAAGGTACATTCTATATTAGATGTAGGATGCGGAACAGGCAATTTTATTGAGGTCTTAAAAAATGTTTTTTCAAGTGCTGAAATGATAGGAGTGGATCCAAATACCGAATCGTTGCTCGAAGCACGTAATCGGTTTCAGGATGTTGCTTTTCAGGAAATGACTGGAGAAAAACTCGATTTTGACGATGATTCATTCGATGTTGCCAGTATATCAATGGCTCTGCATCATTTGCCCGATATCCTGCAAACGCTGAAAGAAATGCAGCGGATAGTGAAAACCGGCGGGTGGATAATCATTAATGAATTGTTTAGTGATAACCTGAGCCAGGCACAGACTGTAAGCAAGCAGATGCATCACCTGAGGAGCAAAGTTGACAGGATGCTGGGTGTCTGCCACAACGAAACTTTTCAGCGGGAAGAAATTCTCCAGATAATTGAAAAATCAGGATTAAAAATTGAGCTGCATTTCGACAACGAAAGCGAGTTGCAGTCCATTTCGCAGCAAGAAATTGGCGATCGTTTAACAAAAATCCGCAGTTTGGTTGAGCAGGTTCAAAATCAACCTGAATACCCAATGCTGATGGATGAAGTTGGCGAAATAGAAATTGCACTTAAAAAGTATGGTTTTCAAATGCCAACACGTGTTGTTGTTGTTGCTTCAGTAAATAAGTAAAAACCTTATTATAACGTCTTATAAGCGGTTATTTATAATGTTATTATATATGGAGCCAAATTGGATACGCACTCCAAAATCGGCTCCGATTTCGAACGTAGAAGGCAGCTGAACTTTGTTTAATAATATATCCTCAAGCGAAACTTCTCCTTTTGGCAGATAAATCTGATCGTGTATATTTTCAACCTGGAATCCGAGATTTACAGATAGACCACGAATGATTCGTACTGACAAATTGGTATCGAAAGTTATGCGGTTTTTATTCCAGTCGTTCATGTAATTGGTGGCGTCTAGCCCCGCCTGAACCTCCCCCCAGGTTTGAATAATCTGAAGATTAAGGCGCAGACTTTGTTCCCATAGGCTGTCTTTAAATTTATTGTAGATGGTTTCTTCGTAATACCCCTTCCATTCCGGACCGATGTAGTATGCAATGGTAAATACTTTGCGATCTGAAATATCCCACGGGAAAATGTTGTATTCAATAGCTGGCTTAATTGTAATTGAATAGTCGGTGTTACGATAATTGCTGTTGTAGTAACTGGCAAATATTCCGGTGGACCATCTCGTTGAAAGACTTTTTACTACACTGGATGAAATGTAATTTGAAGTATTGTTGGAAGTGTATTCTTCTCCGTCGCTGGTATAGTTTTTTGTATTTACAGTCCGCCGTGCATTATTTCTTAACTTCCAGTCTTCAGTTACCTTGTCGGCTCTTAATACGTATGTGTAGTTGTAAACTTTTTTGCTTTCTTCCAAATCGATATTTCCGTTTATGTTTCCACGAAAAGTCCAGTTATTCCATGGGTCATCTACCGGAACGTTTTTTATTTCTTCATCTTTGCTTTTGTAGTGAAAAACAAGTTGATCTGAAGCAGTAGTTTGGTTTATAAAGGGCATTAATCCCAGAGAAATAGCATCTTTTAGTTTCTCTCTTTTTTCTTCAAAAGTATCACTCGAAAGTGTTGTGCTGGTAATGGTAAAATCGCTGAAATTTTCAAAACTCAGGTTGTTATACATCAGAGAATAAACCATTCCACCAGAGCCGCTAACCCTTCTACTGATAATTATGTGAACATCGGCAACAGCAGGATCGTTTACAAAATCAACAAAACGCATATTCCGGCGCATATAATCCATGTCGAGGTAAACTCCTTCAATAAACACTTTAATTTTGCTTTCTCGTTTCTCGTATCCGGGTTTGGCAGGATTATTAAAGCGATTATCTTTTTTTGATTCGTTTGAAGCCCATGTATCAGAGCAGCCTAAAAAAATAAATAAAATGGAAATAATCAGAGTACGTAATTTCATAGTTGTCCCCTTCCTTATTAGGTTTTGTCGGTAAGTTTAAAAAGTCGTGATGTCGTGGAGGTTAAAGATAAATTTTCTGTTGAAATAAAGGGTAAGCTTCCTGTTTTTTTTGAATTTAACTTATTTTGGCCATTATTTCTTAATATACTGCAAATATGGCAAAGCGCGAAAATAGAGGAAGAAGCAAAGGTTCGGCTGGCAATAATCGCAAATCGGGCGAAGATTTTTTATTAAATAACAGGCAAAAATCGGGTGTGGTAGAAACAGATTCCGGTTTGCAATATTTAATTGTTGAAGAGAAAAAAGGTGAAAGACCCGGTTTGTTCGATACGGTTAAAATACACCAGCGTGCCCTTTTGCTTGATGGAAAAATTCTTGAAGATACCTACCGGCAGAATCAACCCGATGAGGTTAAAGTTGAAGAGTTGATTGATGGTTTGCAGGAAGGACTGACTATGATGGGTGTGGGCAGTCGATATAAATTTTGGGTTCCTGCGGATTTGGCCTGGGGAAGAAAGGGCACCGGGAATAAAATCCCGCCAAATGCAGTGTTAAGTTTTGATATCAGGTTGATGGAGATCTGTTAAAGGATGGTGCCGGCAAAGTAAGAATAACAACGATGTGATTCGTACATGCTTAAAAAATGAGTGTTTATTAAAACAAAAAAGCCGTCCCAAACGGAACGGCTTCTCAATATTTTTTTGGAGCTTCTACTAATAGAATTTAGCTCTTTTATCTTCAATCTCAACTGAGTTTCTATGTGCTGTAAAGGTTTGCGAACCGATACGATAGCTGTTGGTTTGAGCTAAACGTAATTGTTCGGCTGCCACATTAACACCGGCACCTTCATTAACAGAAGTAACCATAACAATATACACCCCGCTGTTTCCTGCAATTGGAGCCGAAATTTTATCAACGTCCATTGAAGTGGCTGTTCCAACAACTTTGGGTTCAAGTCCGATTCCCGGAACTGAATAAGAGTTAAAGTTAATGTTAGTAGCGTTTTGAACTTCAGCACCAAGGGCAGATGCAATACTTGCCATATCTGAATTGCTTTTTAAAACCTCGTCGGCTTTATTTACCAGGTATTCGGCTTTCTTCTCTTTAATAACAGCCAGTTCAACCCTTGCTTTAACCTGTTCGAACGATGCAATACCTTCTTCGGTAGCATTAGTTAGAACTCCAATTACAAAGTTGTCGCCCAGTTCAAAAATCGGAGATTCCTGGTTTGTTAACAGAATATCGTTTACTTCAGCTTCGTATGCTGCCCTGATAAATTGTCTTGAGTTTTCCAAACCAGTAATTTGGCGATCGTTTTCACCAACATTTGCTACACGTTTTGTAAGCTTTTCTTCAGCAACAGCAGCATCAAATTGTTCGCGGGTTGTGTTTTCACCGGCAAATTTACTTGCTTGAGAATACACATCCTGGTATGTTTTTGTACTTGGAACAACGTTCCTGCTTAAATATGCCACCTGGTATTGAGGAGTAAGTTTTCCTCTTTTAGTTGTTTGAATCAGGTGAATACCGAATTGCGTTGTTACAATGGTAATACTATCGGTAGTATTGGTAAATGCTACCTCTTCGAAAGGTTTTACCATTTGGTTTCTTTTAAACCAACCTAAATCGCCACCATTGATTGCTGAACCCTGATCAGCAGAGTTTTCACGGGCCAGTTTTGCAAAATCAGCACCCTTGTCAATCATGGTTTTTAAACTGTCAGCTAATGCCTGAACAGCAATATATTCCGCTTGGTTATTGGCTTGTAATAAAATGTGACGGGCTTCTACTGAATCGGGCATCATTTCCGATTTGTGTAATTTTGCCAGTGTATAAGCGTCTCCATTTTTATATGGACCGAAAACTTCATTTACATTCGGTTTGTCTTCGCTAATCCATGCGGCAATATTTTCTGGAAGGTCATCTATTTTATTCCAAACATTTTCGAAGTTAACATCCGAGTTTGCATTTACAAACTGAACGTTGTCCTCGGTACTTTCGAAGTCAGCTTTAATATCGTTAATCCAGTCTTGTGCATCTTTATCGTCGGCATCAGAAGGAGTAACCGGAAACGTAATGTATTCAATTCTCCTGCTCTTGTCTGTTTTGTAATCGTCCTGATGATCGTTATAATATGCTCTCAAATCTTTATCGGTAACAGTAACATCTTCGTCAGCAACTGTACTGTGAGCTAAAGAGATATAATCGAAGTTGACACTTTTACTGGCAGCTATTGCACTTGCCTGAGCCTGTTCGCTTGTTACATAAATTCCTTTTGCAACCATGTTGGCGTACTTGCTTTGTGTGCGCTCGTTAACAATTTGTTTTTCAAGATTAAGCCAATAAGCTCGTTGGTCGGCAGCAACACCGGTTTCCAGGTTTTTTAAGAAACGAACCACCGAATTCCTGTCGAACTGACCCGTTTCCGGATTGGTAAAAATCTGACGAACAATTTGGTGAGGATTAGCTCCCTGAAGCATATCGAATAGTTCGTCAGAACTAACTTCAATACCCAAATTGTCGTAGGCTTCGCCCATAACTATTTCGCTAATGGTGGTTTGCCAGGCTTGCTCTCTCACCTGCGACCACATATTATCGTCTAATTGATTTACTCCGTAGTTTTGTTTAAACAGTTCTCCAAGTTCTTCAACTTTTTTCTGAAAATCAGGATATTGTATGGATTCTCCATCAATTACTCCAACCTCGAGGCGGTCGCGTTGGATTAAAGATGAACTTCCCTTTAACATATCACCAAGTATAAATGCGGCCAATGAAATACCGATTACAATTGCTACTAATAATCCTGCTTTCGTTCTAATCTTTTGTAACGTTGCCATTGATTTACAGTTATTTTATGCAATATTTATTTAAATTTTTTCGAGCTACGAAGATAACAATTTTAAGTATTTAACCCAGTGATTTATTTTTTTTTTAGTTTCACGGAAATGTTAAATGCAATTGTCTGATTTTTAGTGTATTGAGATGTGTGGATTCGGAGTTTTTAGTCTTCTGTTAGCGTGAGCTTTACCAATTCTATTTTTGTATTGGTTGCTTTAAGGATTTTTATGTGTATGTTCCCAATCTTTATAACCGTATTTATTTTCGGAATACTTTCGTGATGATAGAGGATAAAACCAGCCAGGGTTTCAAAATCTTCTGTTTCAGGAAGACCAATAAAGTATTTTTCGTTTAGCAAGTCGATTTCAGCCCGGCCCGAAAAAATGAACTCGTTATCGCTGATTTTTTTCTCAATAATTTCTTTGGTGTCGTGTTCGTCTTCAATCTCTCCAAAAATTTCTTCCAGAATATCTTCGCTGGTTACCATTCCCGAAGTTCCGCCGAATTCATCAACAACGATGGCAATACTGCGGTGTTCCTGAATAAACGTTCCGAGTAGTTTATTTGCAGGCATGGTTTCCGGTACAATTAATACCTTTTTAATAAAAGGTTCGATTGATTTAGGATTTTGAAAAATCATGGACGAATGAACATATCCGATAATATTGTCGATATTGTTATTGTAGAACAGGATGCGCGAATAACCGGTTTCAACGAACTTTTGACGCAATTCATTAACAGAAGCACCTATTTCAAGCATTTCTATTTCGGTCCGTGGAATCATAATTTCTCTAAGTTTTACCTTCGAGAAATCGAGTGCATTTTTAAAAAGTTTTATTTCCGTTTCAAGAATGTTTTCCTTTTTTTCGGGTTGACCCAGTTCGCCTTCTTTCACAAATTCGTCGAGATCAATGCGGCTAAAAACGGGGTTTTTACTTCCTTTTTTGGCGTCGGTTTTAAAAACCTTTTTTAGAAGTACATTGGTAATACTAATTGAGAAACTGGTTATTGGGAAAAAGATGATGTAAAAAAATGCCAGTGGTAGCGAGAAGATATTTAATAAGGTGTTCGGAAAAAGACGAAACAAAGTTTTAGGCAGGAATTCGGCAAAAACCAAAATTACCATTGTTGAAACAACGGTTTGCATTAAAAGTATGAGTGAATCGGATTGAAAGTAAATTTGAAAAACAGGATTTAGTAAGGCAGCAAAAGCAATACTGTAAATAACCAGTGCAATATTGTTGCCAACCAGCATGGTGGCTATATAATGGCCGGCATCGGCTGTAACGAATTTTAAAAGTTTCGATTTAAAAGGTTCCGACTGTTTGTCGAGTTCAAGACGCAGTTTGTTTGCTGAGACAAAAGCAATCTCCATTCCCGAGAAAAATGCAGAGAGCAGAACTGTGAGTATGATCAGCAAGTAGTAATTCATTCGTTTATTTTTTCAATTCTGATCATAAACTCGTGTAACTTGCATCAAAATAATCATTAACCGATGTAATTGCTTTTCCCATGCTCGTTTATCAGTTATTATTCAAATAGTAAAGTTGGATCAACAGTTTGTTTATTTTTATTACCAAGCTTCACAGGACTAAGTTCCGATTCTTTGGGTTGTTCAACCTGTAGACTTTCTTTTTTATCTACTTTCAGGTAAATATCACCCTGAGGTTTTTTTATGGTCCAGTTTTGCATATCCTGATCGGAAGTCAGGCCTTTGCCAGTAATAACGCGGTCTTCGCTAATAATTTTAACGAATTCCTCAGTATATATTTTTTCAGTTTTCTCTTCCCAGATCAGGTGTTCTGTTTTTAGAGTATCACCTTTTGAGTTGGTCACAATTACATTGTTTTTGGCTTCCCATTTTTCCTCTTTCTCAAATTGTTTGGCATAGTCGGCGGTTATACTTGACGTAATTTTTTGATTATTGTCGTATTGTTCGATATGAACGCCGTTGGGAAATTCAGAATAGGCTTTTCCATCGTTTTCGAAACGAAGTAATTTAGGTGTTTTGAGTAAAAAACGAATGGTACCGGAATCGGTGTAAAGGGTTTCGAAGTTATTTGCTTCAACTATAGGCAGATTCTCAGGTGAACTAAAAGCCTTAATCTGCTCAATATTACTTTTTTCGCAGGCAAAGAAAAGTATTGCAGTCCCCAAAACGAGAACTGCAATACGAATATTTTTTAACAATGATGTTATTCTAGAATCTGACTTTTGTATTTTCATTAATCCATCCTCCCACATGATAAGTAGAACCTTCCTGGAGTCCTTCCATAAATGCTTCTTCTTTATTTGGGAAATACTTTTTGTATTTTGCTAGGTTTTCTGCAGCATCAATTGAACAGTCTTCTCCACGGCGTGCTTTGGCAAAATAGTCACAGGCCAGCCAGAATACAGCTGATTTTTCAAGACTTGTACCTTCAAATTTTTGTGATGCAGAAGCATAAATATTTGCAATGAGCATATTGGCGTCACACAAATCAGGATTAAGTTCCAAAGCTTTTCGTGCATCGCTGCGTGCTCCAACATAATTGCTTCCTTTTATATAACGAAGTATACCACGCTCATAGTAATAAGTGGCCAGTAATTCTTTATCAGTTTCCTGGTCAATTGCCATTTGATAGTATTCTCTTGCTTTTTCAACATCATCCTTTCTCAGGTAACGGCGAGCCATGTTAAATGCAGCTTCCGCAGATGGGTCAAGTTCATAAAGTTTTTCTGTTGCCTGAGCGAAAAGTTCACTCTCAGTGCATCCGGCACGGCCTAAGCGGCGTAACATGATTTTGATAAAGTCGATGTCATCTCCTTTTTCCTGGAATTCAGAAGTATAAATATTTTCAAGTGCTTCGCAATCGGCAGCTCCCGATTTTCCAAAAATAGTTTCAATATAAGGAATTACCTGTTCCTGAGTTTGAGCAACTACTTTTTCGTCTTCGTTGTTTTCAACAATAGCTTTGGCAATTTGCGAGGCTTGTTCGTAATTTTTAACCACTTGTTCTTTTGGCATTTCGCCTAATTTGAACAGGGCAACCGTTGTTTGCATAAGCAGAACCAATACAGGCGGTTCAGTTTCATTTCCTTGCAAAGTAACCGATTTGCTAAGCCATTCGTAACCTGATTTGTGTACGGCTTTTAACTCGTCACCCTCTGGTGTGTTTTCTCTTCCCTGGTTAAGTTTGTATTTTAACCATGAGGTACCTTTACGGCCCAAAACAAAACCTTCTTCTCCAAAATATTTAATCCTTTTGTCGTAAAGTTTCATGTACTCGTCCAAGATTTTGTCACGCTCTGCATCGGTTTTGGCATTCTCAATCTTGTATTCCATCATTTTGCCACCCTGAGTGTAGAGATTACGGGTTGATTTTGGATATTGCGTATAAAGTTTTTTCCAGTGAGGTTCTGCTGATTTATAGTCGTCTTGTTTAAAGAATTCAGTATAAAGTGTTAGTTCGTTCATGAAGTCTCTATCCTGAGCTTTAATCAGATCTTCGGCAGAACTAAGATTTACTTCACCGCTTTCTGCTACCGATGAGCTTCCGTCTGCAGAAGGAATTTCTCCGGTAAAAGCAAAATCGAATACATCTCCTGATTTACCTTCAATTTCCAGTTTTTTAGATTCATCAATAAATGTGAACTTGATATACTTTGATTTTGCATCTGCTTCAACTTCGTATTTTCCGTCGAAACTGGTCATCATCGCTCCTCCTTTATGGACCTCAACGTTAATTCCGGCTGCAGGTTCTCCATCCATGTATACAGTCCCCTTAATAACTCTCTGGGCCTGTGCAAATGTAACGCCGATAATTACAACTGCGGCAAGTAAAAATGTTATTCGTAAAATAGCTTTCATAATAGTTATTCGTTTTTTTTGTCTTTTTCGCGTAGATACTTATTTTTTTTTGCTCCTAAATATTTGTCGTTTACCTTTTTGCTTAAATTAACTTTTGCATAATTTAAACAGAATATTTATTTTCTCTTGTTCACATGTTGTGGCTAATATTATCTTAAAACATTATGCCCCAAAACCTATGCCAAAATTAAGCCCGGTGTTTTCAGAGTGTTCAAAATACTGCTACTCGTACTTGCAGGAGTAAAACGATCTGAATTTCTTAATGAAATTTTTTCGGACTGCCATTTGATGCTGTGTGCAAATTTATTTAAATCTGGTAAAAAAATATTTTTTTCTAATGATTTTATCGAAATAGACCTTTTTTTAGAATGAAAACAAATATTTCTGTCATATCTTTCATGTTGCCAGTATGTTCTAAATTGACACCATAAGTCAATAGAAGCAAAAGTGATTTTTTGCAATAACAAGAATATTTCAATTATTTTCCTCATTATAATCTAGAATCCGGTTTAATCCCTGGCTGATTAAGTTTAGGCGTACAAAGAAAGAGTTTTTTAATTTCTTTTCAAAGAATTTGGCATCTCCTCCTGTTATAACAACTATTAAATTTCTATAAAGATTTTTAAATGAGTCGATTGTATTGTCGACTTCGAAAACTGTACCGTTTTGAACACCGGCCCTGATAGCCTGCTCTGTCGTTTTACCGTATAACAGGTTTTGTTCAGCTTTTTTAATTCGTGGAAGTTTCCCGGTAAATTGGTTTAAAGCTTTAAACCTCATTTCAATTCCGGGCGAAATATTCCCTCCCAGGTATTTGCCTTCCGATGTTATCAGATCGTAAGTAATGGCGGTGCCTGCATCAATAATTAATATATCTGAATTGGGGAAGAGATCGTAAGCCCCAACTACTGCAGCAATTCTATCTTTCCCTAAGGTTTCTTTCGATTCGTAACAGTTTTCAATAGGTAAAGGAGTTTCTGCCCCTAATTCTATAAATTTTTTGAAATTTTGTTGTAGAGCTTTTTTCAGCTCTTCCGAATATTCCTTTACGGTCGATAGAATTACATTGTCGAGTTCCCGGTATTCCTTTTTTAAAACATCAATATGGGAAGGCAGAAATTCGTCAACACCTGTTGTTGTTAGAATTTCGCCTTTCGTGCAAACCGAAAATTTGGTTCGTGTATTACCGATGTCTATAGCCAGGTTCATTTTAATCGATGATGCGCTGGCTAATATCGAGTGCCTTAACAGAATGTGTAAGAGCACCAATTGAAATGTAGTCAACTCCCGTATGAGCAACCTTGCTGATTCGTTTAATCGTCATATTACCTGAGGCTTCAATTTTGGCACGTTTATTTATAATTTCAACACATTCTCTCATCATTGTCGAACGCATATTGTCGAGCATGATAATATCAACATCAGCCGCCAAAGCTTCTTTTACCTGATCGATAGTAGTAGTTTCAACCTCTATTTTAATGCTTTTAGGAATTTTTTTACGAATGGCTTCAACTGCAGCGGTAATTCCACCTGCTACCTGAATGTGATTATCTTTAATCATTACCATATCGTATAATCCAAAGCGGTGGTTCGATGCTCCACCCATTCTAACTGCATACTTATCGAGGTAACGGTATCCGGGTAAGGTTTTTCGTGTATCCAGAATTTCAACCTTGGTTCCTTCTATTTCTTTCATACACAAGTTGGCATAACTGGCTATTCCCGAAAGGCGCTGAAGAAAATTTAAAGCTTTTCTTTCACCGGTTAACAAAGCCCGGTAATTTCCTTTAAATTCTGCAATTATGTCGCCGGGCACTACATGACTGCCGTCGGGCATAATTTCATTCCATTCCAGGTTATTATCGAATTTTGTAAAAACCATTTTTGCCACAGGTAATCCTGCAATAACTCCTGCCTCTTTTGCAACTAGTTGTGCCGTTTTATTTTCGCTTGCGTTTATTAAATTATTGGTTGTGATATCTCCATCGCCAATATCTTCGGCATATGCCAAATCAAAAAGCACTTCAGCTGATTTTAATACTTTTTCGTCCATCATTATTTTATTTTCTAATGGGTTCAAATTGAATCTTTTTGTCTCTCTGTTGTATTATATGTACTTCAAAATCCGGATTTTCTTTTTGATAGTCTTCCCGGATATGACCTCCTCTACTTTCTTCGCGAATTAATGCTGCTTGTGTAATCAGTTTACAAATACTAACCGAATTCTTTATTTTTAACAGGTTGTATTCATTTTTACTGTTTTCAAATTCTTTCGAAATTTCGTTAAAACGGGACAAGGCATATTCCATCGATTCCTTGTTTCTAACTATTCCCAGGTTCTCACTCATAAGTGTTGCCAACTCGTTTTGATACGTAAGAAACAAATTTTCGTTTTCCTTATCCAAAACAAACGGCTCGGGAGTAGCAATGGTGCAGTTTTGTTTTTTAAGTTTTGCTGCTTTGATGCTGGCTCTTTTGCCAAAAACCAGGCATTCGAGCAATGAATTGCTGGCCAACCTGTTTGCTCCCATTACCCCTGTTGATGCCACTTCTCCGCATACAAACAAACCTGAAATATTGGTTTCTGCATCAAGGTTCGTTCTAACGCCTCCAACCATATAATGAGCTGCCGGGGCAATGGGCAATAAATCATTGGTTAAATCAAAACCAAACTCTTTTAAATGGAGATTGATATGCTTGAAGCGGTTTTTTATTTTGTTTTTATTTAGATGTTTTAATGAAAGGTAAATATACTTTTCATCCGATTTCTGAATTTGACGAAAGATACTGTATGCCACCACATCACGTGGAGCCAGTTCAGCAAGAGGATGAATATCTTTCATAAATCTCTCACCTTTATGATTAAGCAACCATGCACCTTCTCCCCTTACTGCTTCACTTATTAAGTAAGCTTCTCTGTTTGGTAAATAAAGAGCAGAGGGGTGAAACTGAATAAACTCCAGATCAGCCAGGCGGGCCCCGGCTTCGTATGCCATGGCAATACCATCGCCTGTAGCTGTATGCGGATTGGTTGAGCGTGCAAAAACCCGTGATAGTCCTCCGGTAGCTAATATTACAGCTTTCGCTTTAAAAAGAATGTTTTTGTTGGTATTAAAATCGTAGGCCTGAACTCCGACTATACAATTCTTTTTGTGTAAAAGTTTTAAGGCAGCTACGTATTCGAAGGTTTGAATATTGTCTTGCTTTTTAATTAATCCAAGTTTAAAACAGGTAAGTTCTTTTCCTGTAGCGTCGCCACCTGCATGTAATATTCTCCTTTTTGTATGGCCTCCTTCCAGCCCGAGGACAAAGTCGTCGCCTTCGCGATCGAAAGGCATTCCCATCTCTACAAGCTCTAATACACGATCTTTACCTTCGTTAACCAAAACGTCAACAGCATCCTGGTCGCAAAGACCCCTTCCCGTTACTATTGTGTCGTGTGCATGTTGTTCGGGAGAATCGTCATTCGTAATTGCCGCAGCAATACCTCCCTGTGCATAATATGAGTTGCTGGTATCGAGTTGCGATTTAGTTACAATAGCCACCGATCCATAGCTTGACGAATGAAAGGCTGCCGACAAACCGGCTAGTCCACTGCCAATTACAACCGTGTCAAATTCAAGTATTTGCATTTGTATCTTGCCCTTTTTTTATAGACAAGCGTGCAAATTTAGCATTTCTTTTATGCAAAAACCTAAATTTTGTCAAGATTGGTTTTAATGTTAAGGAAGATAATCCGGGCGTATGGGAGAAAATACTTCCAATACATGCGAATTTTCCAAAATCTCAACTTCGTGTTCAACATTTTCGGGAATACACCAGCTGTCTCCTGTTTCCACTATTTGCCATTCAGCGTCTATTCTGAGATTAAGTTTTCCTGAAATCAGGTAGCCTGTTTGTTCATACGGATGATTATGTGAAGGCAACACATGACCTTTAGTTAATTCAAACTCACATAAAATGGTTTTTTCTTCGAAAACAAGAGGTCTCATTTTTACCCCTTCGAGCAGTGTTCTGTAACTGACCGTATTTTTTCTGGTAAGCATAGATTAATTATTATAATGAATGACGAATCTAAAAAAAATATAAATCAAATTAAACCTTGTGAATTTTTCAGGGTCTTTAAATAATTAGTTCAAATTTGTTTTTACAGTAATCTTAAGTATTGTGTAAAATGCACACAATTATCTTTTATGATTGAAATTTTTGTTGATTTTTGCACATAATTTTGAAAAAACATAAATACCTAAATTAATTAGACACTCATTTAAAAAAGACGAAAGCCATGAGTTGGAGAAAAATTACCTTTATTGTCGTAGCATTGATTGTATTGTTGGGAGGTTCGGCCGGACTTTCTCTTTTGTTTATTTCCATGAAACCGAACCCTAAAAAGGCGGTTGAACCTGAGTTAATCAGGTCGGTTCTGGCAGAGAAGGTTGAATATGGAGAGGTTATTTCACCGGTTACGCGCCCGGGGAGAGTTAGTTCGAGTAAGGAGGTGATGCTGGTTGCTGAGGCATCGGGTAAAATTGAAAAAGGTTCTGTACTTTTAAAAGATGGCGAATCATTTAAAAAAGGACAACTTTTAGGAACCATTTATCGTGACGAAGCTGAATTGGCCTTAAAGGCAAGTAAAAGTAATTTCCTTAATACCTTATCGAACATCCTGCCTGATCTGAAAATTGATTTTCCTGATAACCTTGATGCTTATTACAACTTTTTTCAATCGATAGATATTGATAAAGATTTACCTGAACTTCCGGAAGTTAAGGATGTAAAACTGAAAGTTTTTTTATCGAGTAAGGGAGTACTGAGCGAATATTACAATATAAAACAGGATGAGAAGCAGTTAAACCGCCATTCGTTGTATGCTCCTTTTAACGGGACTTTTACCAATGTAAATTATGAAGTTGGTTCGTATGTGAATACAGGAGGTCAGATTGCCCAGATGATCCAAACCGATGAACTGGAAATAGAAGTTCCTGTGGAATACCGTCACAGCGAATGGATTAAAATAGGGGATAAGGTAAATATCTACTATGAAAACGGAGACGTGTTAAACAAGGGTTTTGTAACACGTAAATCAAACTTTATAGATCCTGCTACTCAGTCGAGAAGCATTTTTGTTACAATTCCAAGTTCTTCAAAAGAATTGATTAAAGGACAATATCTTCAGGTTGAATTCCCGGGCCAAAAAATCGAAGCGGCCATGGAAATTCCCCGTGCCGGTGTGTTCAATACCAATGAAGTATTTATAGTAAAAGATGGGGAATTGAAAAAGAAACAGATAAACATTTTAAAGTGGAATGAATCGACCCTCATTTTTAATGGATTGGACGAAGGAATGTATGTTGTAACCGAAGCTCTTGTGAATGTGAAGGAGAATAGTCCTGTAAATATTTTAGGGCAGGAAATTAAACAATCTAAGGGAGCACAAACTGAAGCGGGGAGGTAGATTTATGAAAAAAGCGATTGAATTGTTTGTCAGGTTTCCGTTTTATGCAAACCTGATTATAGTTTTTTTATTGGTTGTTGGAGGATACAGCCTGTACACAATGAAAATGTCCTCTTTCCCTGAACGTCCGTCCAGGTATATTTTTGTAAGGGTTTCCTATCCCGGAGCATCGCCGGTTGAGATGGAAGAAGGTGTTACTTCGCGTATTGAAGAAGCGGTTCGTGCTATTCCCGGAATTTATGAATTGAATTCAAGTTCTTCGGAAAACAGCACCAGCGTTTCTATTGAAATTCTGCCCGGATACGATATTGATGAAGCGTTGATTGAGGTTAAAAATGCGGTAGATGGAATTTCTTCATTCCCGTCGGCAGCTGAACGGCCGATTGTTTATAAACGGAGGACAACTTCTCCGGCAATGAGACTTTTGGTTACAGGAGATGTTGACCTTCAGACCTTAAAGAGTTACGCACAGAAAGTTGAGGAAGAATTTCTTGCTTCAGGAATAATTAGTCAGGTAACATTATCGGGTTACCCAAGTCTAGAAATTTCGGTAGAAGCTAAAGAAGATGATTTGATGCGTTATGGAATCACCTTTTCTGAGCTTTCAACTGCAATAGCAAATAATAACAGGGACGTTTCGGGTGGTGAGATTCGCTCAATGGAAGAAGAACTACTCGTAAGGCTGCGATCCAGAAGTGCCGATCCTAATAAAATAGGCGATATTATTTTGCGGGCCAACGAAGATGGTAGTGTTATTCGAATCAGAGACATTGCCGTTGTTAAAAAGAAATTCTCGGATACACCTCGCAAGACTCTGAAAAGAGGGAAACCGGTGGTATATATAAATATTCAAAAGTTAATAACCGAAGACCTCGTAGAAATAACAAGATATGTTGAAGATTATGTAGAAGACTTCAATGCCAAAACACCGGGGGTACAAGTGGAAGTAATGAGATCTTTCCTGAGTGTACTGATGAGTCGTCTGGAACTTTTATATGTAAATGGTGGACAAGGATTACTCTTGGTTGTGTTGGTACTTGGATTAATGTTAAGTACCCGACTTTCGCTTTGGGTGGCATGGGGAATCCCTTCATCATTCCTGGGCATGTTCATCATTGCCAACCTTATGGGGATTACCATTAATATGATGTCGTTGTTCGGAATGATCCTCGTAATCGGGATTTTAGTGGACGACGGAATTGTTATCGGTGAAAATATTTTTCAGCATTTCGAAGCAGGGAAAAGCCCTATGCGGGCAGCCATCGACGGGACTGTTGAGGTTGTTCCGGCAGTTATAACATCGGTACTTACAACAGTTGTTGCATTTGCTCCTTTACTTTTTATTACCGGACGAATGGAAATGATGTTCGAAATGGCCGTAATTGTTATACTAAGTTTGACATTTTCATTGTTCGAGGCCTTTTTTGTTCTGCCTGCCCACCTTGGCAATCATGTTGTATTAAACCGTAAGGTATTTAGTGCAAAAACCAAAGGAATCAGAAAATACACAGAAGCAGCCATAAACTGGTTGAAAGATTATGCTTACGACAGGGTAATACGTCTTATTCTTGAATGGAGATATATTGTTATTGGAATTCCGTTGGCAATGATGATAATTACAGGAGGTTTAATTGGTGGGCGAATTATCAAGACCACATTTTTCCCTCGTATGGAATTCGACGATTTTAATATTAATATCGCCTTTACTCCGGGCTCCGGACAGCAACAAACTATGGCATACCTGCAAAGGTTAGATAGTATTGTTTGGGTGGTTAACGATGAGTTAAAGGAAAAATACGGCGACACACTCGATGTAATTGAAAATAGTATTGTTACACTGGGAAGCGGATTCGACGGTGATGAAAGTGGTGCTCACACAGGTAACATCAGAGTGTCGCCACGCGATTCGGAAGAATCAGGAATTAGTGCTTACGAAATTATTCAAAGAATTAATAAGATAGTGGGAACCATTCCTGAGGCGGAAAAATTCACGATTGGAGGGAGTAACCGATTTGGGTTGCCTGTTGCCATTGGCTTGCTTTCGAGTAATGCCAAAGAACTTGATCAGGCACAGGAATTCTTAATTGAAAAACTTCTTGAAATGCCGAGGCTGAAAGATGTTATTAATACCAATGCACTGGGGAAACAGGAAGTTCGTTTAGACCTGAAACCAAGAGCTTATATGCTTGGTCTTGACGAAGCGACCATTGCAGCCCAGGTTCGTCAAGGGTTTTATGGAGGACAGGCTCAGCGTTTGCAGGAAGGTAGAGATGAGTTAAGAATCTGGGTTCGTTATCCTTCAGAAGACCGTCAGCGAATCGGGCAGCTGGAGAAAATGAAAATTAAAACTTCTTCGGGCGAATATCCCTTGCACGAACTGGTAGATTATCATTTGGAAAGGGGGCCCGTTACTATTAACCGTTTTAACGGTAAACGACAAATTATGGTTGAAGCCGAGATGGTTGACCCGGATGACTCAGCCATTGAAATTCTGGATGAAATAAAAGCGGGGGTAATTCCTCAGCTAAAACAAAATTTCCCGGGATTAACAATTGAATACCAGGGACAACAAAAGGAAAGTGCCAGAAGTAGTAATGATTTAATGACCTATTTCCCTCCGGCATTTTTAGCCATCATTTTCTTGTTGATGATCCATTTTAAATCATTCGAACAGCCTCTCATCATTTTAATGTTGATTCCAATTTCTGTGCTTGGTGCTGTTTGGGGCCACGGAATTCATGGTAAACCTTTATCAGTAAACAGTCTTTGGGGAATTGTTGCTTTAACCGGGGTTATTGTAAACGATGCGGTCGTCTTCCTCTCAAAATTTAATTTATATATAGAGGAAGGTGGCGATGTTTTCAACTCTATTGTGAATGCAGGAAAAACAAGGTTGCGACCTATTTTGCTCACCTCAATCACAACATCATTGGGGCTGTTCCCAATTATTCTGGAAAGAAGCTTCCAGGCTCAGTTTCTTATTCCAATGGCCATTTCTTTGGTATATGGAGTTGCATTTGGAACGATATTTATTCTTTTGTTTTTCCCGCCGCTGATATTGATTTTAAATGATATCAGACGAATGACCCGAAAACTTTACTATGGCAGAGAATTCTCACAACAGGAAGTTGAGATAGCATGGATTCATGCTCAGAGAACATTGGAAGAAGATGAGAAAGAAGACGAAGAAGACAAAGCTTTAGAATTAGGAAAATGAAAAAAATTCAAATCATACTATTAATACTGCTAACGGGATTCGTTGCCGTTGCCCAGCAAGATTTAAGTCTTAACCAGGCCATCGAAAAGGCGTTGGAGAATAACTACCAGATGAAAATCATGCTCAATAACCAACGCGTTGCAGAGATTGAAAATAACTGGGGAGATGCAGGTCGTTATCCATATATCAACCTGTCGTTGGGCGATAATAATTCGTTCAATATGGTAGAATCGGAAAATTATACAAATAATCGTTTTTCGGGCGATGCAAGTGTTAGCTGGACAATCTTCGATGGTTTTTCTGTTAAGATTAATAAACAGCGTTTTGAAGAGCTGGAAGAAATGTCGAAACAAAATACAGCCATTATGGTTGAAAATACCATTCAGTCTGTAATTCTTGCCTACTATTCGGTATTGCTCGAAAAAGAGAAGCTCGATGTTTATGAAGAGGTAATGAAGCTTTCGGAAGACAGGTATGAACAGGCAAAATACCGAAAGGAGTTTGGAACCTACGTTACCTACGATGTTTTGCAGGCGCAGAATTCATATCTGGCAGACCATGCCAGTTTTTTATTGCAGCAGGTAGCATTTAAAAATGCACAGCGCGATTTAAATTACCTGATGGCAGAGGATGCTTCAGCAACTTACACTCTAACTGAAACATTTGAAGCTATTCCTGTTGACTATACCAAAGCCGATTTGGAGGCTCAGATGTTCGAGAATAACAAGAGTTTGAAGAATCAATACATTAATCAGCGTTTAATCGAAAATGCAGTTGCTGCAGCAAAAAGTGCTTTTGCTCCATCGGTTGGTTTTAACGGAGGACTTTCAGGTAACAGTGCCCGCACTTCATATGTTGATTCCGGCAGCAATTGGAATCAATCGGCATCACTGTACGGAAACTTTACGCTTAGTTTTAATCTGTTTAGTGGCGGTAAGCGGAAAAGAGCGGTTCAGATAGCGCAAATCGATGAGCAGACCGGTATGGTTAGGATTGATGAAATGAAGCACGACTTAAAAAACAGCTTGTCGAATATTTTTGAATATTATCTGGTTCGAAAAGAATTACTAACAGTAGCTGATGAAAATCTGGTGGCAGCTCAACTGAATATGCAGATTTCGAAAGAGAAATTTGAATCAGGGGCTATTAATTCGTTTAATTACCGCGATGTTCAGGCTATGTATTTAAATTCGGCTTTGGCCAAGTTACAGGCTATCTACAATTTTATTGATACGCATACTTCGCTATTGCAACTTACCGGAACAATCATTCAGGAATACGAATAAAAAAGGAAGGGGAATTCGATTGAAAGAATTCCCCTTCCTTTTTATAATTCAGTTGTATTAAACGTAATCCATTATTCTTCCTGAAATCTGCAGCAACGATATCTCTGCCAGTTTTGTCTGGTATTTTACCGATATTAATCGCTCTTCTGCATCCAATAAACTTTTCTGTACTTCACGAAGTTCCAGGCCCGACAGATTACCCAGTTTATACCTTTCAAGTGCAATACCCAGGTTTTCGCGTGCCACTTCCAGGTTCTGTTCTTCCAGCTTCAATAATTTAAGGTTGTTTTGGTAGGCATAAAATACAGTCATTAAATCAGCTTTAACCTCTTGTTCCACATCCTGATACTGAAATTTTTGAGACTGAACATTTATTAAGGCATTTGTCTTTTCCCTTTTTCTCTGATAACCGTCAAAAATATCCATTCCCAGGGTAAGTCCATAATTCATTCCCCTTACCTGCTGGCTGGTATTTGTTCCTCTACCATATGTGTTTGCTGTGTACGAATACCCGGTTGAGAAATTTAAATACGGATAAGCTCTTGAAGCTATTATTTTATAGTCGAGTTCAGAAATAACCTGGTTTTTTTCGGCAATAAGCAGTGCCGTATTCTGGCTGAGTGTTGAATTAAGCAGGTTGTCGTAGTTTAAATTTTGGTTGATGGTAATGTTTGTATCCTGCAAAGTAATTTCTGTTTCCAGATTATCCAGAGCCATCAACTTTTTTAACCTGATTTGAGAGGCACGAAGAACTTCGTTTTGTTTCGAATAAGTAGAACTGTCGGCATTCAGGTATACGATTGACTGCAATAATTCAAGTTTTGATGAAGCTCCCAATAAATATCGTTCTTCATCTATCCTTGCCCTTTCCCTCGAAAGTTCAACGGCATAAGCCATGTTATTATAAAGGTTTAGTTGCTGAATATAGTAGTAGTATTCGGTAATTATCTCCGCAGTCAGGTTTTCCATCCTCATTTGCGTGTTTAACATTCCGGTTTGTTTAAGCTCGTTTAGTTTTTTGTAAGTTGTTTGAACGTTAAACCCGTTAAACAAAGTAATATCAAGATCTATGGCAGCAGACCCGGTTGTGTTGTGTATTCCGTTGTAATCGTTGGTTCCACCTTCTCTGATATTCTGATGTGTATTATTCAGTGTTCCTCCAAAACGGTTGGTGGTACTTACTGAAGGAAGAAATCCGGCATTCCCTTTTGTGTAATTATTGCTTGCTACTTCTTCCTGGTTTTGAGCAATTTGTATAGAGAAGTTTTGTTCAAGACCTGTAATTACACACCGACTCAAATTATAAACTTCCTGCGCATCATTCTTCTGAAAAGTAAAAATGATAATTAAAACAGGGAGTAATATTCTATTCATTTTCATCTGATTCTACTTGCTTAGATTTTTTCAATTCATCGTTACCAGGTTTTGTTTCACTGGAAATAAATAAGTAAATACCGGGAACAACATACAGGGTTAGAAATGTTGAAATTGTAAGACCTCCAACAACTGCGATACCCATTGCCACCCGGCTTTGTGCTCCTTCTCCCAGACCCATTGCCAATGGCAGAATTCCTAAAACAGTTGATAAGCTGGTCATTAATATCGGCCGAAATCTTGCCGCTGAAGCAAAGCGGATGGCATCAAATTTATTAGCCCCCGCTTCTTTTCGCTGGTTCGCAAATTCTACAATAAGAATTCCGTTTTTAGAAACAAGACCAATCAGCATTATTATACCAATCTGGCTGAAAATATTCATGGTAATATTAAAGTACCACATAAAAAACAGCGCTCCGGTTAATGCTAGTGGCACTGTCATCATTACAATTATCGGGTCTTTGAAACTTTCAAATTGCGCCGAAAGAACCAGGAAGATTAAAACAATGGCTAAAAGGAAGGCGAACATCAGACTCGATGAGCTTTCCATAAAATCTTTGGAGTCGCCGGCCAGTGCTGTTCTGAAAGTATCATCGAGCACCTTGTCTGCAATCAAATCCATTTCCGCCAAGCCTTCACTAATGGTTTTGCCTTCAGCCAATCCTGACGAGATTGTGGCAGAAACAAAGCGGTTGTAACGATACAGTTGTGGTGGTGCAGTTGATTCCTGCAAGGTAACAAAGTTGTCGAGCTGAACCATTTCTCCGCGACTGTTTCTAACGTAAAGCGATTTTAAATCAAGTGGTTTATTTCTGTCTTGGCGAGCAAGTTCTCCCAAAATCTGGTATTGCTTTCCATTCATTATAAAGTATCCGAATCTTTGTCCGCTAAGTGCTAATTGCAGTGTTTGCCCAATGTTTTGTGTCGACACCCCCAATAAGTTGGCTTTGTCGCGGTCGATGACAATTTGAAGTTCGGGTTTAGTAAATTTCAGGTTTACATCGGCCATTTCAAAAACCGGGTTGTCCTGAACTTCAGCCATAAACTCGGGCAGTATATCGCGGAGCTTTTCGATGGTAGGAGCCTGCAAAACATATTGAATCGGCTGACCGGCTCTTCTTCCTCCAAAAGTGGATTGTTGAATAACACTGGCTCTGGCTTTGGTCATTTTGCGCAGTTCGGGAGTTAATTGAGCTGCAATTTCCTGTTGTGTACGAGTTCTGTTTGCAGGATCGACCAAAACTACCCGAACAAATGCCCGACTACCACGAACCATAGCAGTAACTTTGTCAACTTCCGGAACCAGACGGTCCACTAAAGCTACTACATCTTCAACATAAGCAAAATTGTATTCGTAAGTTGAACCTTCAGGTGTAGTAATGTTGATGTTTAATTGCGAACGGTCCTCCAATGGAGCCATTTCCGCAGGTATGATTTTCCAGAAGAAATAGATAAATACCCCGGATGCAACCAGTATTAGCAGGGTGAAGTATTTTTTCTTCAGGAAAGAGTCCAGCGATTTTTGATAACCATTGTTTAAGCGAGTAAAAAATTTCTCAGTGTAGTTATAAGCCTTGCTTCTTTTATGCCTTGTTTTCAGGATTTTTGTCGATAGCATCGGGGTGAGGGTCAGTGCAACAAACGAAGAAATAGTAACAGCCCCGGCGATAACAATACTGAATTCCCTGAAAAGTCTTCCGGTCATACCTTCCAGGAAAACGATCGGAAAGAATACGGCAACCAGTGTTATGGTTGTTGCAATAATGGCAAAAAAGATTTCATTGGCTCCACTAATTCCGGCTTCGAGGGGAGACATTCCCCGTTCTATTTTTACATAGATATTTTCCATCATTACAATGGCATCGTCCACCACAAGCCCAATGGAAAGAACGATGGCCAGCAGCGTTAAAACGTTTATTGTAAATCCGGAAATGTACATGATAAAAAATGAACCTACCAGCGAAACAGGAATCACCAGGATCGGCAAAATGGTTGTTCGCCAGTCGCGCAGGAAAATAAAAATGATAACCACCACTAAAAAGAAAGCCAGGTAAATGGTAGTCTGAACCTCTCTGATTGAGGTCCGGATATATTTTGTATTGTCGAATCCGATTTCAATCTCAACATCGTCGGGCAAATCTTTTTTGATGTAATCGAGCCTTTCGTAAACATCATCAACGATATCGATGTGGTTGGCACCCGGTTGTGGAATAATTACAGTTCCAACCATCGGGATTCCGTTCATTTTCATAATTCCGCGAATATCTTCAGGACCGATTTCGGCGCGGCCAATGTCGCGAACCCGAATTAACTGCTCGCCCGATTGTTTTAAAATCAGGCTGTTAAATTCTTCTGCGGTGGTCATCAGTCCCAGCGCGCGGATGGTAAGTTCCGTAGAGTTACCTTCAATACTTCCTGCCGGAAGCTCGACATTTTCACGCATAATGGCATTTCGAACATCGAGTGGAGTCATTTGGTAACCTGCTAGTTTTGCCGGATCGAGCCAAATGCGCATGGCATATCTTTTTTCGCCCCAAATGCTGATAGAGCTAACACCGGAGATGGTTTGTAATTGCTCTTTAAAGGTTAATTCCGCAATCTCTGAAAGTTCGAGTAGCGAACGTTTCGCACTTTTTACGGCAATAAACATTATCGGACTGGCATCGGCATCAGCTTTTGAAACAGTGGGAGGATCGCAGTCGCGGGGAAGATATCTTTGTGCCTGAGAAACTTTATCACGGACATCGTTGGCCGCAGTTTCCAAATCAACAGAAAGTTCGAATTCAACAGTAATTCTACTGCTACCCTGGCTACTGGAACTGGTTAAAGTTCTGATTCCGGGAATCCCGTTGATGGATTGTTCCAGTGGTTCAGTTATTTGTGTTTCAATAACATCCGAGTTGGCTCCCGGGTATGATGTTCTTACCGAAATAATTGGCGGATCCACACTCGGAAATTCCCTTACACCGAGATAGGTCATACCAATGGCCCCAAAAAGCAAGATGACCAATGAAAACACAGTGGCCAATACCGGGCGTTTTATGCTTAACGACGATAAACTCATAGCTTTAAGGAACTAAATTGTCGTTGGTTACTAAAGTATCAAGCTGAACGGGAAGACTCTCCCGTAGCTGCAGAGTTGCTGTGGTCAGCAGTGTGTCGCCAAAATTTAATCCGCTTATAATCTGAATATGCGATTCTGTTCGAAGACCGGTAACTATGTTTCTTCTTTCTGCTTTCCCGTTTTTATAAATGAAAACTTTTTCACCGTCCATCTCAGGAATAACAGCTTCTGTTGGAATGGAAACAGCATTTTCGATTTGTGAAAGCTTTACCGTAACACTTGCATATCGTCCGGGTTTTAATTCTTCATCTCTGTTGGCATAAAGTGCCCTTACAACAATCGTTCTCGTTTCAAGCTGCACTTTTGGATCTATGGCATAAACTTTTGCGGTAAATTCTTTGGTAAAGCCATCAACATTAAATGAGATCGGATAGCCCGGAGTTACCTCCCCTGAATAGCGCTCAGGAATTGAAAATTCAATTTTAAGCGGACTTATTTTTACAAGCCTTACTATTTTGGTCTGTGTTGTCGCAAAAGCTCCCTCGCTAATCATTCGCAGCCCAACTATTCCGTCAAAAGGTGCTCTCAATTCAGTTTCTGCAATTCGTGCTTCAATTAATTGAATATCGGCTTGAAGTGACTGTAGTTCCGTTGAAATCTGGTCGTAACTTTCACGGCTGATGGCGTCACGGTCGAGCAACTGGCGCTGTCTGAATTCTTTTTCTTCAGCGAGTTTTAACTGAGCTTGTAGTTTCAGCAGTTGAGCCTGTAAAGGACGGTCGTTTATTTTTGCTAAAAGATCGCCTTTTTTTACTCTTTTTCCTTCTTCAAAAAATATATCTACAATTTTACCTGACGTTTCAAAAGCCAAATCAACTTCTTCGTCAGGTAAAAGCGAACCAACCGCCTTTCTGAGTTCACTCATTTCTGTAGGAACCAGAACATAACCGCTTGCCATAAGTGGCTGACCTCCTCCTGCACGTCTCCCTGTTTGTTGTACCTTTTCTTTGTCTGATAGCAAAGGTTTGAGTTTTGGGTATAAAACTATGCCCGCCATTACGAGAATTATAATAATCGTAATTATGACTCTGAATTTTTGTTTTGTTGCCACAATAGGTTATAATTGATTTAAGATGCTAAAAATACTTAAATTAGTTCTAAAAGTTCGCCGTTAAAGATTGCATTAACAAGTCATTAAGTATTTTGAGAAATAGAATTTATTCTGATTCTTCAATTTTATAATTAAGGCTGTTAGTTGCTTTTTGTTAAAACTTCGATTTGAATTAAATATTAACGATCGATTCCCACAGTGTTTTGTTTAACGGAATTCCTTTTTCCAGGTTTTCAGCTTTCACTTTTTCAATCCTTTCTCCGGGGTAACGAATGCTGCTATTTTCGTTCTCCGTAATTGAACTTTTAAAATCAGCGATAATATCGTTGATGGATTTTTCGATGGCAGGATAATTCTGAAGGTTTTTTAAATCGATGGCAATAAAAACCTGAGAAACACCATATTCAACCTTTTGTTCCGTAATTTGGTGTGTTGACAGCCCGGCAGATAAAATGGTTGCAAAAATATCAAGTAACAACGATAATCCTGCACCTTTCCAATAACCGATTGGAAGCGCCCGCCAGGTTTTTAAAATTTCGCTAGGGTCTTTAGTTAACTCTCCATTTTCATTGAATCCGCCCTCAAAAGGAAGTTTTTTACCTTCCAGTTCTGAAGCTTCCATTTTTCCATAGGAGAAAAGTGTCATGGCAAAATCAAGAACGATGGCACTTTCGCCGAAAGGTACTGCAAAAACCAGCGGATTATTTCCCAGTTTACAATCGGTAGCACCCCACGCCGGCATATTGGCAATGGTATTCGTCCAGGCAATAAATGCAAAACCTTTTTTAGCTGCCTGCCAGCCGTACAATCCTGCCCGCATCCAGTGGTTGGTATTTCCGATTGCAACACAACCTATTGTGTTTTTGCTGGCCAGTTCCAGTGCGCGGTTAGCACAAATCTCCGCATTAACCGGGCCGAGACCCAAATTCCCATCCCACTGTTCCAAAGCGCCTGTTGCACTTTTTAATTCTGCAACTGCATCAATATTGATATAACCTTTTTGAATGTATTCGATAAACCGGGGGAAGCGGTAAACCCCATGAGAATAAACTCCTTCTAAACTGTTGGTCGCAAAAATATCTGCACATTTTTCTGCTTTTGATTCTTCTAAATTGTACTTCAATAAAACCCGTTTAAAAACTGATTTCATTTCTTCAAAAGAGACTCTGATTTGTTCCATACTACATTAATTTCCAGATTCGTTTTTTGTTTTTTTCTTCTTTCTCTAAAAATGCTTTCTCCATGTCAATACCTTTTCTGTTGGCAATGGCACAGAGATAAATAAAAATATCGGTTAATTCGTCGCCGATTTCTGAGAAGTTCGAGTTTTCGTCGACCAATAATCCTTCTGTTTTTCGAATTGCTTTAAATAATTCGCCTACTTCTTCTCCAAGCAGTAAGCATTTATCAATGGTAGTTTGTGAGGCAAAACCCCGTTCTGTTTCCAGTTCTGCAACGTACTTTTGATAATCGGGGAGATTTGGTTTTTCCTTTAATTCAGGCATATTTAATTTTATCGAGTACTGATTGAACTTTGTTTAATAAGGCCGGAACCTTCTGGTAAGGATCTCCGGCTCCAAGAGTTTCCATGGGTAGATAACCTCTGTAATTGCTTTCTTTAATAAGTTTAAAAAGCTTATTAAAATTTGTTGGCGTTTCATTTCCGTTTATCCAAACATTTTCTTTTATCTGCCAGGTAACTGCATGGTGTAGGGTCTTTTTTATTTCTTCGTAGGGGTCGCCGGTTCTGAAACTTCCAATGTCGAGGTTTAATCCAAACCACCTGGAATCCACCAATTTCATCATTTTGTTCACATCGTCAGCGGTTTTTAGAAATTCGTTGTGATTTTGTAATGCCACAATTACCCCGTATTTTTCTCCTATTTTGCAGCAGGTAGTAAAATCTTCGGCCATCCATTCAAAAGCCTGTTCTTTCGAAAATCCTTCATGTTCGCTTTTGCCGGTAAAGACTCGCAGAAGAGGAGCACCCATTTTTGCAGAAGCAATAATCCATTTTTCATTCATTTGAATATCTGCTTCCCTGCTTTTTTTATCCGGATTGGTGAAATCGTTTCTAATTCCGGTGCCGCTGATATCAAGTCCAAGAAGGAAAGCCTTTCTTTTAAATTCCCGGATAAAATCATCAGAAGGAACTTCGGGATAGCCCGGGAAATAGTAACCTGTCGGATCAATGGCATCGAAATTATATTTTGCACAAAAATCCAGCAGATCAAACAGATCAATCTTCCCTTCACGAAGCAGACTGTTAAAGGAATAAACATTCAGGCTTAATTTGAATTTATACCCAAAGTCTTTTGAGATGGAATCAAAGCTTTCTCCAAAAGGTGAAATATTGCCGGCAATAAAAGGAACGGCCAGCATTGACTTTACGAAATTACGACGTGATTTCATTAGGTTTATTTTCGTTAGGTAAAGTTTAAATGCTCCTTCAAATTTTAATAAAAAACAAAGCCAAAAATTGATTTCACTTTGTTAACTATTATCGTTCTTCAATAGTGATAAAGTTAGCAATAAAATTTACAGATACTCAGTCGTGCTTATGAAATGCTGAAAGGAGTTTCCAGAATTACCTCTTTTACGCAGGCTCCCGGCGATAATTCGAGTAACCATTTAATGGTTTTAAACAGATCTTCCGGCTGGATCATTTGTTCTTCCTCCAATGGAGTACCTGCATCGAAGGCCATTTTTGTGTTCACCCAACCCGGGCATAATGCTGTTACCCGTATTCCCAACGGATTTAATTCGCGGTAAAGGGCTTCGCTTAAGCCAACCAGTCCAAATTTAGAAGCGCTGTAGGCCCCGCTGCTGGCAAAACCTACTTTGCCTGACCGGGATGCCACATTGAAAATGTATCCCGACTTTTGTACTTTCATAATTGGTACCACTTCTTTCAATATATTGTACTGTGCAGTAAGATTGGTTTCCAGCATTTTTGTGAAGTCTTCTTTTTCAATGTCCAACGTTCCATCGAAATATATTCCGGCATTGTTTACCAATACATTAATTTGACCCATTTCTTTTCTAATCCGTTCAATGGTTTTCTTAACCTGTGCAAAATCTGTAATATCCATTCGGATTGGAGTGGATGTGTTGCCTGTTTTTTCGGCAATTTCTTTTGCCACAGAATTCAAATCTTCTTTGTTTCTCCCGATTAGAATGGTTTGGTAATTTAATTCTGAAAGTCCAAAAGCGATGGCTTTCCCAATTCCTTTGCCGGCACCGGTTACTAAGGCAATTTTGTTTTTCATCTTATTGTATTTGGGTACTAAAGATAAAAGAGGAGGGTAGATATTGCAGAATTAGGATGTTAATCTTTTACTTCCAACAGAAAACCGCTGCCGTGAATGTTTTTTATTTCAATGTTTGGATCGTCTTTCAGGTATTTACGCAGTTTGGTGATAAACACGTCCATGCTTCGGGCAGTAAAATAACCGTCTTCTCCCCAGATTTTTCGCAATGCTGTTTCGCGTGAAAGCAATTCGTTTTTATTCTGGCAAAGTAATTTTAAAAGATCGGCTTCTTTTGGCGAAAGTTTTTGTTTCTCTCCATCGCGTGAAATGCTGCGAAGTTTGGAGTCGAATTTATATGTTCCCAGAACGAAAAGGATTTCATCGTTTACCGGTTCGGTTGACTGACGTTTAATTATGGCCTGAATTTTACAAAGCAATACCTCTGTATCGAAAGGTTTGGTAATGTAATCATCTGCTCCCACGTTATAACCTTTCAGAATATCTTCTTTTAAGGTTTTTGCCGTAAGAAAAACCATGGGAATGTTTTTATCGATCCGGCGAATTTCTGTTCCAATGGTAAACCCATCAATATTGGGAAGCATAACATCGAGGATGCAAATATGGTAGTTCCCGTTTTTAAACTTTTCAACAGCATATTTCCCGTCGTCTACCCAGGTAACGTCATAGTCGTTTAATTCGAGGTATGATTTTAGAACCGCCCCAAAACTGAGGTCGTCTTCAACCAGAAATATGTGTTGTTTTATTGTCATCTTTTTCCTAAAAATACTGTTCCCATTTCTCCTCCTCGTTGAGGAGGAGTACTCCCGATAAAATCGGGAGGGAGGTGGTTATTATTCCCTCACAAAAGGTAAAAATACATCAAATTTGCTTCCCTTCCCGGGTTCGCTTTGCACAGAAATGCTTCCGCGGTTAGCTTCCAACACTGCTTTTACATAACTCAGTCCCAACCCAAAACCTTTAACATTGTGAATATTTCCGCTGGTTTGACGGTAGAATCGTTCAAATATTTTGGCTTGTACCGCTTTTGTCATCCCGATTCCTTCGTCTTCCACCGAAATAAGAACACCCTTTTGGCGGTTAGTTGTAGTTATTTTTATATGTGGTGTTTCTGCCGAATACTTATTCGCGTTATCGATGAGGTTATAAACTACATTTGTGCAGTGAATGCGGTCGGTAGTAACCATCGAGTTTGTTGCATCAAGACTGACTTCTATTTTACCGTTTCTTTTTTCAATTTGCAGTTTAATTCCCTGTATTGAATCTTGTATTAAATCGTGCACATCAATGGTTTCCCAGTTGAATTCAAAGTCTTTCCTATCGAGACGAGCTATGGTTAAAATGTCTTCCACCTGGCGATTCATGCGGTTATTCTCCTTTTTTATCATTCCCGCAAAATATTTAATCCGATCGGGATCTCCCATAACTTTTGTGTTGGTTATGGAGTCGGTAGCCACTGATATGGTTGCAATGGGAGTTTTAAATTCATGAGTCATGTTATTAATAAAATCCGACTTCATTTCTGAGATTTTCTTCTGCCTCAGAATATAAAAAATACTTAGGGCAAAAGTCAGTAAAATAATAAGCGAAAACAGAAATGATGCTACCAGCAACCAATTTAACGAGCGATAAATAAAACTATCCCTTTCAGGGAAAAACACCGCCAGTTTAATGCCTTTCTGAAAAATATCGTTGGGATACAAATTGGCCTGGAAGATGCTTCCGGCCACTTTTGTTGAATCGCTTACTGCTTTTGGAAACTCTGTGGTATTCCCTTGTTTAATGCCATATTCGAAATCAAGAGGGATGTTGTTTTCATTCAACGATTTTTTCAGAACATTGTAAACAAGGTCTTCATCTATTTGGCGAATATCCCAGGTTGATACTTCTGTAACCACCTTGCTGGCCATTCGTTTCAGATCGGTAGCTTTCAGTTTTACCCTTTTTGAAATATCAGGTCGGAGAATTTGAAAGGTATCCAAATCGGTAAGCAATGAATCAATTTTTATGGTGCTAATGGTATAAAGTGAATCAGCATCGGTAAAAATGGTATCTCTTTTTATGAAAACCAGCCCATTCTTTTCTTCTTTCCCATCAGCAATAATAATGTGGTTGCTGTTACTTGTTTTAGTATTGATGTTGTACGAAAACGATTGAACTTTCGAGCTGTTGGAATCTGAATCGACCCTGATTTCTATTACCGCTTTTTCGTGCTCGGGTGTAAATTCACGGATAATTCGAACCGGACGATTTAATGAATCTGTCCTGCTTCTAATAATTTTATTTTTGGCAGGAGCCATATTCCATTCCACATCCATATCTGTGTCCACATCAAAATCTAATTCAATTTCATCAACATTATGAATTAAATCTGAAGAATCGCCGGCTAGAACCATCTCGTTTACCACTCCCAGATTATGAATGTCTTCCAACCTGCTTACTGTTTGATGAAGGGCCTGGTTTACTCCGCGTTCAAACATTTCGTTTTTCACTTTAATCGCGTTGTTCATCCAAACCAGTTGTACGGCAATAATTCCTAAAATGGAAATGCCCATCAAAATAATTAATCCGGTGAAAAGTTTACGATTCATGACTCAAATATAGGTAATAAGAAGTGCAAATTTTAGACTTTAACTTTTCCTTAACAGATTTTAACCGGACCTTAACGGATTGATTGATAAGTTGAAACGTATATTTGTTTCGGGAATCATAATTTGATTTCAAATAATTAAATTGAAAGAGACGACAAGAAAATTATCATTTAAAAATAAACGACATGAAACAAATTTTATCAATTACCGGAATTTTAGCCTTTGCAGTTTTATTTACATCTGCCATATCAATTGGTGAAATGCCACAGGATCCTCCCCGTGGCAAGGAAGGGAAAAAGCACATTAAGATGGTTAAAGTGGACGATAACGGGAAAAAAATGGAGATTGATACCGTACTGGCAGTCGACGAAGTTTTTATCTGGAACGGTGATACAATAGGAGATGGAAAAGAATTGAAATGGATTGGGAAAGGAGATTTCGACCTTGATATGGATCTGGACCTTGATGTTGATGAAGACGGAAACATGTTTGTTTTCAAAGGCAAAGGAAAACCAATGGTTTATAAAATTAAAACGAATGAAGGCGACTCTGTAAAACAGATTCATATGAAAGTGATTGCCGATGGAAATAGTGAGGATTTGCTGGAATGGCACAGCGACGGAGGAGAAGATATGATTTTTGCTGCACCTCACGGAGTTAAAGCTCCACGCGTGATTCGTATTGATAAAAACAACGGCAATGTTATTGATTTGAGCGATCCGGGAATTATTTCTTTTGAAAAGAAGGATTTAAAAGACGGCAAGGAAAAGATTGTTATTGTTCGTGAAAAACCAACAGAAAAGGATGTGGAGATTCACGAGGAAATTATTATGCACGGCGCAAAAGGAGCACCTCAAAAAACCAAGCAAATTAAAGTAATTACCGATGATGAAGGGCATGTTGAGATTTTTGAAGACGGCAAAGTCTGGACTGTTGAAGCAGGCGATGAAACCAAGGTAATTGAAAAAGATGGTAAAAAAATTATCATTAAAAAACGTAAAGAGGGAGGCGAAATGAAGGTGGATGTTGAAGTAGAGGAGGAGATAGAAGAACAGAAGTAGAAGATAATTAAACAGCGTAACAGACAAAAAGGCTGGTTCGTCGACTGACGAACCGGCCTTTTATTTTTCTGCGTGGCCATAAAACTTTGTACTTTAAACCTGCAAAGTTATCTTTGGAGACATGCTTGCATACTTCACCATATTTGCTTCGTCGTTTGTTATTGCCTTTAGCGGGGCAATGATGCCCGGGCCTTTAATGACCATGACCATTGGTGAAAGTGCCCGGAACGGACCGTGGGTTGGCCCCAAAATGATTGCCGGTCATGCCGTATTGGAAGTGGGTTTATTGTTTGCTCTTTTTTACGGGCTGGCGCCGCTGTTTAAACAGGAGTTGTTTTTTATAATTATAGCGCTTTTGGGCGGTATCATAATGGTTTGGATGGCTCAGAGCATGTTCCGTTCACTACCCGGGCTTGAGATAAAAACTGCAGAAACAGCTTCGAAAAGTATGAACCTATATCTGGCAGGAATTTTAATGAGCCTGGCAAATCCTTACTGGATTATTTGGTGGGCAACCATTGGTCTCGGTTACGTGCTGCATTCTCAGAAGCTGGGCTTTGCAGGTATTGTATTTTTCTTTGTCGGACACATTTTGGGCGACTTGGTTTGGTATTCGGCTATCTCTTTCGCAGTTGGAAAAGGTCGAAAATTTTTTGGCAATAAAACTTACCGAATCCTGGTAGGAACCTGTGCTGTTTTCCTTGCGCTATTTGCCGTTTGGCTTATTTATGATGGATCGACTAAGTTGTTCACCTTGTAAACAAAATTAAACAACTGTTTTCTGTAAGCTTTGTCAAGGCTGATATGGCCCTTTAACAACCAGTTTATCCCCCGACAAATCAATCTCAAACAAATGTGGAACACGGTGAAATCTTCCATTAATTGATTTATGGCTGTGAACCGACATCAACCACTTCCCTTTCAGGTCTTGAAACAACATTCCATGTCCGAAATTGGGTGGAGTTATGGGGTCTTTCTCCTGAATCCAGGGGCCATCCAAAGTTCCGCTTTCTGAATAGGCAACACCTTGTGTGTAAACATCAAAAACCCAGCTGGTCCATATCATTCCCAGTCGCCCGGTTTCGGTGCGGAATAAATATGGTCCGTCGGTTACTTTGTGGGGTATAAGATTTCCATTGCTGTCTTTATCTTTGCTCCAGGGCGAATCGCTGGCACGAAAGAGTAACTTCCCTTCTCCGATTGAGCCGCTTAAATCGGGTTTTAATTCTATTTTTTCAATGGTACCATCCAGGGCTTGTAACCATTCGTAACAATAAATCATGTAAGGTTTACCATCGGTGTCAACCCAGAATGTTCCGTCCAAAGTTGGTTTTTCAGGAGGTAAATATGTTGGATCTTTCATCTGAGTATAAGGTCCTTCGGGTGTATCGCTAACCAGAACATGACTTGCCCGTCGTTCGATAACATTACCAGCCACCGTGTCGATTTTTACTTCCCTGTTGGTGAAAGTTGCAAAGTAATAGTATTTGTCTTTGTAAGCATGAAGTTCTGCTGCCCAAATCATTGGGCGTGGCCCCATCCACGAGTCGGGGTTAGTTTTCGCAACATGATAAGGTCCGCTCCAGGTTTTAAGATCTTTGCTTTTCCATAACATTCCACCTGTACCGGTCATGTAGTACATTTGTGTTTGCTGGTCAGCCAGAATACATGGATCGCTTAATATAATAGAATCTATAGGTATATTTTCCCTGGGAGTAAATCTTCTTTGCGAAAATCCGGAAAATGCGGACAATAAACTTATTGTCAAACAAAGAATAAATATGCTTTTTTTCATCGTTATTATTTTTCAGTTAATGGTTTAATGAGACGTTCAACTTCAGTTTCTATATCTTTATGATCAATTTCTGTGGAATCAAAATTACGCTGATATAAAAAGTTCTCGTAAATTTATATATTCTCAGCATATTATGTTGAATATTTGAACCTTATTTATGGAAAATTCTTTTTTTGCAGGCTTGGTCCAAAATGTTTCATTACTTCTGGTTTTTAGCTTTTTGTATGATTTCAAATGGATCGACTCCATACAAACAAAAAAACTATGGCCCAAAGTATTTTCAGGAATAATTATTGGTGCTATCGGGATTTTCTTAATGCACACACCCTGGACTTACGCTCCGGGAATTGTTTTTGACACCAGGTCTGTTTTATTGTCAATCTCAGGTTTATACCTGGGGGCTGTTCCAACACTCACTGCCATATTGGTTACCGGTTTGTACCGTGTTTACATGGGAGGAGATGGAATGCTTATGGGAATAACCGTGATTACTTTATCAGGCATGCTGGGATTATTATGCAGGTATTATTTATCAAAAATAAAAGCTAAAAAATCGGTTCTTTGCCTTCTTGTTCTCGGGGTTACGGTTCATTTGGTAATGTTGGCATGTACAGCTCTTTTACCTGCAGAAAAATTTTTACCTACTTTAAAATCCATTGCCATTCCGGTTTTAACTGTTTATCCTGTTAGCACAATTCTTCTTGGTTTGTTAATGAATAAACACCTGGCCGACTGGCAGAACAGAAAAGCAAAAGACAACTTGATAGAATCCGAACGTCGGTTTACTGAAATCCTGAATAATATTGATGTTATTTATGTAATGTTTGATGCCAGCCAAAACGTACTTACATGCAATAAATATTTGATTGATGTTACCGGATATACGGAAGAGGAAATAATAGGTAAAAACTGGTTCGATTTGTTTATTGTTGATGAAGATAAAGAGAATTTGAAGGAGGTTTTTAAAAACTTTGTTTCAGGCTATTCAAGCATGAATCACAATGAGAACAGGATACTAACAAAAAATAAAAAGGAACTGCACATTTCCTGGAACAATTCAGTTTTAAAGGATAAACACGGGAGAATAAAGGGTTTGGCCAGTATCGGCGAAAATATTACGGAAAAGCAAAAAGCATTAGATGCTCTTAAAAAGTCGGAGGATAAATTCAACCGTTTATTTCAGTCTAGTCCCGATGCAATAACACTTTCCCGTTTATCCGACAGGTTAATGGTAGATGTGAACAAAAGCGCAAGCATATTAACCGGTTACGATAAAGAAGAGTTGGTTGGTCAATCCATATTAAGTCCGAAATTTTGGGTCAATGAGAATCAGCTAAATGAATATTCAGCATTGATAGCTACACAGCAAAAAGTTGATAATTATGAAACTCAATTTCGTACAAAAACCGGTGGAATCAAGACTGCTCTGGTGTCAGGAGAAAGAATCAAATTACAAAATGAATATTTTGTAATGGGCGTTATCCGCGATATTACACTTTTGAAAGAAACAGATAAAAAGTTATATGAAAAAAATCTGGAGCTCAGGGATTTAAATGCAAAACTTACCCAAAGTATCAATCAACTTGAGGACTTAAACAATGAATTGAAAAGTGCAAAAGAGAAAGCCGAGGAAAGTAACCGGTTAAAGAGTGTATTTCTGCAGAATATCAGTCACGAAATTCGAACACCAATGAATGGTATTCTTGGTTTTCTTGGCTTACTTAAAGAAACTGGAAATGAGGTTCACAGCCACGATCAATACATGGAAATCATTAATAAAAGTGGCGAGCGCTTATTAAATACTGTAAACGATTTAATCGAAATATCTAAAATAGAAACCAAACAAATAAAGGTTCGGAAAAGCCCGGTAAATGTATTGGAGTTTGTGAATCATCATCTTTCTTTTTTCCAAAAACAAGCCGACGAAAAAGGCCTGGTTTTGAAAGTTTCGGATGAACTGCTTGAACCCGGAATTATTGTAAATACCGATAAACATTTACTTGATAGTATTATTTCGAATCTTGTTAGCAATGCCATAAAATTTACAGAGAAGGGAACCATCGAATTGGGCAGAAATGAAAGCAATAATGATATTGTATTTTTTGTTAAAGATGACGGGGTAGGAATTCCTGAAGACAGATTAAATGCCATTTTCGATCGTTTTGTTCAGGCAGACCTGAATATGAACAGAACGCATGAGGGTTCAGGATTGGGTCTCTCGATTGCCAAAGCTTACGCCAATATTCTGGGAGGCGATTTGTGGGTAGAATCAACATTTGGTAAGGGAAGTACTTTTTATTTTAAATTACCGTTTGAAGAAATAGAGCCAGAGATCATCAGTAACGAGAACAGTAAAACTTCAATCGATAAGAATTTGGAAAGGAATTTTAAAATTTTGGTTGCAGAAGATGATGAAATAAGCTTTTTATTTCTTAATAACCTGCTGCGAGATAATAACCTGGAATTAATTCGTGTTACCAACGGTCAGGATGCAGTTGACGCAGTTCGGAATAATCCGGAAATATGTCTGGTGCTAATGGATATCAGAATGCCGGGAATGAGTGGAGAAGAAGCAACACAATTGATCCGAACATTTAATAAGCAAATTCCTATTATTGCACAAACGGCTTATGCAATGGTAGAAGACAAGGAAAAATTTATTAAGCTGGGATGTAGCGATTATATTTCAAAACCCATTAACAGAGAGTACTTATTTGAATTGTTACAGAAATATCTTAAGTCATAAAATTCAGTCGCAAGTTAGAATCACTAAAATATTGACTCAAACAGGAGAAGCAGTGAAGGTCTTAAATTGTAACTTTCAATTGTTTTTTCATTCCTTATTCCGCATAGCAATTTATGGTAAGAAAAATTATTAATACAAAACTGGGTAGAATTGAATATTGTTCGGTAGGAACAGGAATTCCTGTATTATTTGTCCATGGCGGACATTCAAATTGTCATGAAACACTGTTTCGTAAAGGATTTGATCTGGAAAAGTTCTGCTTAATTACACCTTCCCGGCCTGGATATGGAGAAACTTCTTTAACAAATAATAACGGTAGTCCGAGTCAAACAGCACAGTTGTTTATCGAATTAATGAATGCCTTATCCATCGAAAAGTTTATTGTTTATGGAATATCGGCAGGAGGTTTAACGGCAATTGTGCTGGCAGCTAATTTCCCCGACAGAGTTAGTAAATTAATACTGGCATCGGCAGTATCAAAAAAATGGCTCGATGAAAATGGGAAAGTATATAAAACAGCGAAAAGAATTTTCAATCCTAAGTCAGAGAAATATACATGGAGTTTGATTCGTTTCTTCTCAGGTATTATACCGGGTATGATAACAAAGAGTTTTTATTCCCAGTTTTCAAAAAATCCGGCACATAAATTAAGAAAGGAAGATATAGGAGAATTGGTTTCGGCCATGAAACTTTTTCAGTCTAAATCCGGGTTTTTGAATGACATCCAACAAGATATTAGAGAAAATACACTGGAAATAATAAAGTGCCCCACTTTGATTATTCATAGCGAAAATGATAATAGTGTCACTCAGGAACATGCCCTGCACGCCCATAAATTGATAACAAACTCTACTCTTGAAATCCTTAAGAATGAGTGGGGACATTTATTATGGATTGGTTGTGATTCGGATATTGCGATTAAAAAGATACTTAAATTCTTGAGTGATTCGGATGCGGATTATTCCGGAGTTTAATCATTATTGGAGTTGTGAAAACATTTCATGTATATGTTTCAGGATCTAAGTTTTATAGCTAAATATGTGATATTTCATTTCCTGGCTTTTTGGATTTCTCATTGATCCGAATGGGATAAAATGCAAGGCAGAATTACTTCATCTTTGTTGCAAATAAAACAATAGGCAAATCAGGTTTGAAATTGGTTTTGCACAGTTTTAGAAAGCAACAAAGCTGCAAAAACACTTGCCTTGTAAAATGCTTTTTGGCTGGGAAGACACCCGTCATTAAATGCGAAAAGGAAGTGGAATAGGCAGACAAATATATCATCAGCAATTAATACTACACAGCGGGAGTGATACTCCCGCTTTTTTTGTTAGCTGTTTATCGCAATATGCAGGCTTAGTAAATCTTTTGTTAGTCATTAGCTTCAATAGAATTTATTAATCTAATTAAATTGCAAAAGTTATAACCGAGAACAAGGAGTAAGAGCCCGGAAAATAAAATAGGAGGAAAACCAATTTATTTTCCTCCTATCCAGATTTATAAAATCAAATTTTATTTATTGTTTTGAACATGTACATCCATTTGAGGAAATGGAATATTAAGTCCTTCTTTTTCAAATGTTTTGTATACTTGCTCTGTAAGCCCAAAGTATATTCCCCAATAATTAGCAGCTTCAGCCCAAACACGTACAACGAGGTTTACCGAACTGTCGGCTAGTTCAGAAACGGCAATGAAAGGTTCTGCCGGGTCGTTTAAGATCCGTTCATCAGCTTTTATCAGTTTCATTAATACTTCTTTTGCTTTGTCCACATCATCGCCATAAGCAATACCAAAAACAAGATCGACCCTGCGTTTTGGTTCAGATGAAAAGTTAATCATAGAGCCCGTGGATAATCCTGCATTAGGAATGATAATCGTTTTGTTATCAGGTGTTTTTAATATGGTATTGAAAATTTGAATTTCGTTAACAATACCAGAGTGGCCCTGCGCCTGAATAAAGTCTCCTATTTTAAAAGGCTTAAAAATTAGAATCATTACTCCACCTGCAAAATTTTGTAACGTTCCCGACAAGGCCATGCCAACAGCCAGACCTGCAGCACCGAGCAAGGCTACAAACGAGGTCATTTGTACTCCCATCATGCCAATTACGCTAATCCATAACAGGGCTTTGAGAAGTATTCCGATCATGCTGTTCAGAAATCCGCGCAGCGAGGGTTCCATATTTTGTTTCTCGAATCGTTTACGTAACGAGCGGGTAACAACAGAAATGATCCACATACCAATGATAAGCGTAATAATTGCGCCTATGAGTTTCGGACCGTAAACAAATACTATCTCATTGATTTGTTCTGAAAGGTTTTCCATAATGTTTTTTGTTTAATTTAATCGGTATAATTTACAATTATTACTTCAGATTTGTTCAAAAAAAAAGACCTCTTTTTAGAAGTCTATTCAAATGTAATTTCTTTTTGCACATTAATTACTCAGGAAAATGAGCTCAGCGCGCAGATAGTGTAAAGTATCTCTTACACTATCGAATTTACTTATTTCTTCGTCCTTTATTGAGATATTGAATATTCGTTCGAGATAATAAGTAAAGATGGTCCAGTCAATCTTGTCAAATTTCAGATCCTCAATAAACGAAGCACTGAGACAGATGTTTTCTTTTGTAACACCAGTCTTTCGGAGTACTCTGTACAGATTTCGTCTGATCGACTTTTCTTCAATTGTTTCAGTTTCTATTTTCATTTTCAAAGCTTAAAAATTCGAACATATGAATTCTTGGGTCAAATATATAAATTCTTAATGAGTAATTAACTGATTAAGTAAAATTTAACTTTGTAATGGGATATCAGACCACTAAAATTAACGACAAGAAAAGAAGTTAATGGTTGCAAGGGTTATTGCCATTCGCTTTTTAAAATACTAAAAATTCTGAGGTTAAGGTATTTATCTTTGTTCAGTTCTCCTTCCCGTTCCATTCCTTCGTATTTAAATCCCAGCTTGGTTGGAATGGCTTCACTTTTAATATTGTTTTCAGCAACTTTTATTTGAATACGGTTCATTTTCAGCTTTTTAAAGGCATATTTTATAAGAGTTTCTGCCGATGAAGTTATAATTCTTTTCCCCTGCATTTTTCTTGCCAGCCAATAACCGATTTCTGTTTTCCGGTTAGCCAAATCGGTATCCTTAAATCCAATTAATCCGGCAAACTCTTCCTTGTACCAGATGCTGAATACCTGGTCTTTAGAGTTTTTATCTTCAAGCATACTATTTATAAATGCCTCAGTGTCGGAAACATGCTGCGTAAAGTTTACAAACGGAAGCCACTCCTGCAGGTATTCCCTGTCGCGATCAATGGTTTCGAAGATGACAGGCGCCATCGATAATTTTATTTGTTCGAGACGAATTTTTTCATTGATCCTAAGGTGTTCCATTGTCAGTTTGGGTTAAATCTATTTTAAAAACCTGCTGCTTGAATCCTCCTGATTTTTCACACGAAATTAAGATGGTTGTATTGTCATTGAAACAGATTCCTTCGGTTTGCGCCCCGTCGAGTTTGTTTAACTGGTAATAGATGCTTTTTGCATCAAAAAACTTATCGTCCTGGAAATTGGAGAAAAGCCACATAAATGACTTAAAGTTTTTATATCCAACCAGGGCCAGTTTCTTTTTGTCGGGGCTGATATCGGCTCCGGTTACTAACCCGTCAACATTAAAAGAATCCAACGGATGAACCTTGTATTCTCCGTTATCCGTGGGGATTTTATAAACAGTAGTTGTAAAATTTTTCCAGTCTTTGCTAAAAATATACAGACTGCCGTTGAATTCAGTCATTGCTTCGCAATCGAAAGGAGTAGATCTTCCGAAAAATGAAAATTCTTCCTGGTTAGAGTATTCAAATTCTATTTTTTTTGAATCAACCTTTTGTTCTTTTTCATCTTTCAGATCCTTCTTTTTGATTTTGTAGATGCACAGGTTGTCGCGGCTTCCATAGTTATTGCCAAAGTCTCCGACGTAGATATTTTTTTCATCCTGTGTTATCGATTCCCAGTCTCTGTTTTTAGCGTCTTCAATTTCAACCTCTTTTTTTATTTTTCCTGATTCGTCGAATCCGTATATCCGGTTTTTTCCACCACTGTCGTTAAAACCCCAGAAAAGATCGTTGTAAGAAATTAAACCCGAAATCTCATGTAGTTCATCCGATAAGTCGGTAATGAAAAAATCAGGAGTTAATATTTGTATGGCTTTTTCCTCCTCTGTTCCTTCATTTATTTGATTTTTTTCGGAATTGTTACACGAAAAAAACAGGAACAATACCAGCAATTTGGGTAGTATTTTTATCATCTTTTTATCTTTACCGTAATTTTGAAGGGTTCAATTTAATTAAAATTGCAGAATGAAGAAATTTATTGTTTTAATATTATTTGTAATAGTTGGAGTAGGAACTTCGTGCAGTCATACCGAAAAAGGGGATGAAAACACGATGGTGCTGATAAAAACAGAAATGGGTAATATCAAGTTGAAATTGTATAATGACACTCCCGAGCATAAAAAGAATTTTATTAAACTGGTAGAAGAGGGTTTTTACAATGATTTGCTTTTCCACCGGGTAATAAATCACTTCATGATACAAGGTGGCGACCCGGCATCGAAGAATGCACAGCCCGGTGCACGACTGGGAGGCGGCAGCCCCGACTATACTATTCCTGCCGAAATTTTACCCAATCATTTTCACAAGAAAGGAGCTTTAGCTGCTGCCCGCAAAGGAGGTCCGTCGAATCCTGAAAAACGCTCGAGCAGTTCTCAATTTTATATTGTTCAGGGTGCTGTATTTTCAGAAGGGAAACTCGATACAATGGAAATGTCAATGAATAACCGGGCAAAAAATGAACTGATGAAGGAAAGGATTACAGCAGCATCGGATGAGTTAAGCCAGTTTAGAAAAAATAACGATAAGGTTGGATTCGATATCCGTGTTGCTGAAATGAGGGAAGAGGTTGATAGTATCTGGGAGACAAGGGAAAAAGTAAAGATTTCTCCCGAAAAAAGAGAGATTTATTCAACATTAGGAGGTTATCCTTCGCTCGATAATGAATATACTGTTTTTGGTGAAGTAGTAGAAGGTTTAGATGTGCTGGACAAGATTGCTGCCGTAGAAACCGACCAATACGACCGGCCGAAAATCGATATAAAAATGGAAGTAGAATTGATAAAATAGTATGGTACGTTTTTTTCTCATCTTTATTCTTACAGGCTTCATTTTTATTAGTGGAAACGGACAAACAAAAATTGTTGAGATTTCAACTAATTTCGGATCAATGCAATTTAGATTGTACGACGACACGCCTAAACATCGCGATGCTTTTATTGAACTTGCGAATGAAGGATATTACGATGGAACTCTTTTTTATCGTGTAATTCAGGATTTCCTCATTCAGGGCGGATCAAAGAGTTCGAGAAATGCACCTCCCGGTAAGCGTATCGGGTATGGCGATCCTGACAAAACTGTAGATGATGAAATTCTTCCGCATTATTTTCATAAAAAGGGTTCGCTTTGTGCGCCCAGGCAACCCGATGAAATTAACCCGTTTAAACAATCCGATATATCGCAGTTTTTTATTGTGAAAGGGAGCATACATACAGCCGGGGCTCTGGATACAATGGAAATGGCAGTAAATGTTCCCATTCGAAAAAAGATTGTTCAGAAATATATGACTCCCGAAATCAGGGCGCAGTTAAAACAGTTGAAAGAAGAGAAAAAAGTAGATGAATTCAGGGCTATTGCCAATGATGTAAAAGATAAAATTGAGACTGAATATACTTTGGCGCCCGGAACTCTTGAATTTTCAGAAGCCCAGCGCGAAGCTTATGCCACTGTTGGGGGTTACCCGGAACTAGATGGGAAATACACCATTTTTGGAGAATGTATTTCGGGATTTGACACCATCGACAAAATAGCAGCTTTAAATACCGATAAAAACAATCGTCCTTATACAGATGTGAAAATAAAAGTAACCGTTATAAAATAATGTATCGACTAGCTTACATACTTATTTTGATATTTACGTTAGCAGCCTGTGGGAAAAAGGAGAAAAAACCCAAATCGTCAGCTCCTGCAGTAGAGCAAGCGGATATAGCTCAACAGCAACAAGATAATGAATGGAAGGAAGCATATTCGTCAATTGTTAAAATCGATTCATACGACGGTGAGCGGATTCTTGAATCAGGTCAGGGTTTTTTTGTGGAAGAAAATCTTGTTGCTACCCGATATTCTCTTCTTAACCAGGCAACCAATGTGCACATTCAACCTTTCGATGAGGATAAAAAGTACATCTCAACCCGGTTTGTTGCTTTCGACCGGATCAATGATTTGATTATTCTCGAAGTCGACAGTATTAAACGTAAACCGATAGAATTGTTTTCGGGACAGGCACCTAACTCTGCCAAATCGATGTACATTGCTCCTCAAACCGGAAAAACACTCCAGCTTTTTTCGGGCAAGGTTTTGAACCTGGCTACGGTTAGCGGAAACAAATTATATCGTATTACCAACCGAATAAGACCTTCTCAATTCGGAACACCTGTTTTTGTTTCCAATAAAAAGGCCATCGGAATTGCTTATTCTGCCACTGTAAATTACGAGATGCAGAGTTTTGCCATACCGTCGATGTATATTGCCGAAATGTTGAATAAAAAAGAACCGGCACGGGCACTCGAAGAGTTGAAGGTATCATCTAACTCAAAAGTGGCTGCCGAGAACAAGAAAATCAAAGGTCTTGTTTTGGAAACCGATGCCGGAAATATTACCATTAAATTGTTTAACGAAACGCCCGAATACCGCGATAATTTTATCCGGCTGGCAAAAGAGCATTATTTCGATAGCCTGTTAATACACAGGGTAATTGCCGATTTTGGTATTCAGAGTGGCGCTGCCGATACCCGTTATGCCGAACCCGGTGCAAACGTTGGCTGGAAAGGTCCGGGTTACACTATTCCTGCACACATTGTCCCCGGGTTGTTTCATAAGCGAGGAATGATAGGTTCGCCACGTAAACCCGACACACAAAACGAACGACGACGTTCCGACGGTTCGCAGTTTTATATTGTTTCGGGCCGAAAATATTTCGATAAAGGCTTGGATGAACTGGAAGAACAAAATAATTATAAGTTTTCGGCTGAACAACGCCAGGTATATAAAACGGTGGGAGGAGCACCGCATCTTGATGGAACGTATACCGTTTTTGGAGAAGTAATCTCGGGGATGGATGTGGTGGATAAAATCGTTAAAGTGGAAACTGATCAGCGTTGGCGCCCCGTTGAAGATATCCGGATTAAACGGGTGAGGATACTAAAATAATTCAGCCATTTCCATACCTTCTTTCAACCAAAAGGTTTTTAACCCGGCTTTTTGGGCTGCAAGAATATTTTTTTCCAGATCGTCGATAAAAATACTTTCTTCAGGATGTACTCCCGAAAGCTCAATCACTTTTTTAAAGGAGCTCAGTTCAGGTTTCCGGTCGTGAATTTCGTGCGAATAATAGGCGGTTTCGAATAAGGATGGGAAATCAATATTGTGCTGATTTTTAAACTCAACCAGCAGTCTGTCGATATGAATTTTATTGGTATTACTGAAAAGAAAAAGTCTGTAGTTGTTTGCCAGTTCATGTAGCTTTTTTACCCGGTTAGCCGGAATATCTTTAATCATTCCGTACCAAGCGTCATCAATTTGCAAGTCGGTGGTTTCTTCATTTTTTAGCAGTTTTCTAATGCCTGTTCTAAATTCTTCGGGAGTAATTCTCCCCACTTCAAGGTTGTAAAAGATCGGATCGGCATAGGCATTTTTATGATCCAGAACTTCGCCATCGCTTCCCAGTTCAAGAAACGCTTTTATCGATGCATCGAAATCAAGATTCAGTAAAACCTTTCCTAAATCGAAAATGATATTTTTAATTCCTGCGAGGTCTATCTTCATTTTATTTATTTTAGCAAACGAAAATAATCAATTCTGAAGGATTGATTTTAATTTCATGTTAAACTTAAAAATCAGGAAAACGAATTTCGGGAACTTCGGTCTCCCGGCTTCCAACTTCCATCTTTTTTATGAAGATTCAGGGAAAACATTATCATACTATTTGGTCAAAAGAAGATGACTGGAAAGTGGTTCAGGTCATCGATCAGCGAAAGTTACCTTTTCAATTTGAAATATTTGATTTGAAAACGGTGGAGGATACCTTTTTTACCATTAAAGAAATGGTGGTTCGCGGAGCGCCTTTAATTGGGGTTACTGCAGCCTACGGAATGTATCTTGCATTGCTGAACAGAAAGGAAGAAAAGCTTGAAGACTATTTAAAAGAAAAGGCCGATTACCTGAAATCGTCGCGGCCAACTGCGGTAAATTTGGCATTTGCTGTGGATGAAATGACGGACTTTATTTTGAGTCAGAACGATGATGGACATTTACTAAAGAAAACCCTGGAGAAAGCACATCAATTAAAAGAACTGGAAATTGAGTTTGGTGATAAAATCGGTGAATTTGGTGTTCAACTTATCGAAGAAATCTATAAGAAAAAACGAGAAACCGTAAATATTTTAACGCACTGTAATGCCGGCTGGTTGGCCTGCATCGATTGGGGAACGGCAACTGCACCCATTTATAAAGCCCATTTAAAAGGAATTCCGGTGCATGTTTGGGTCGACGAAACACGGCCAAGAAATCAGGGCGCAAGGTTAACGGCTTACGAACTGGGTGAGGAAGAAATTCCACACACGGTAATTCCCGACAACACCGGCGGACATTTAATGCAACACGGGTTGGTTGATTTGGTAATTGTTGGCAGTGATCGCACAACCGTTACAGGAGATGTGGCCAATAAGATTGGTACCTATTTAAAGGCACTGGCAGCACACGATAATAATGTTCCGTTTTATGCAGCCTTGCCTTCGTCAACTTTCGACTGGCAAATAGAAGATGGTGTGAAAGAAATTCCCATTGAACAGCGAAATGCGAATGAAGTCTCTGAAATTGATGGATGGACGGATACTGGAGTTCAAACGGTTCGCCTGATACCGAAGAAAAGCGCAGCAGCCAATTATGGTTTCGATGTTACACCCGCACGGTTGGTTACCGGTCTAATCACCGAAAGAGGAATTTGTAAGGCAGAAAGGGAGAGCATTTTAAATCTGTTCCCCGAGAACATAAAAGAATAATATTAATAAAACCGGGAGGCATGAATTTAAGACTTTTAAGTTCGGTCTTTCGTTGAATGAAATATGGTAAAAGTAGCAATCATCGGAGGTTCTGGTCTCGAAGATCCGGCCATCCTGAAAAATCCGGAAGAAGTATATGTTGAAACTCCCTACGGAAATCCTTCATCGGATTTTAAATGCGGTAAAATAGGTGGAGTTGATGTGGCCATTCTCTCGCGCCACGGACGCGATCATTCCATTCCTCCAACACAAGTGAATAACCGGGCCAATATTTGGGCCATAAAAGAGTTGGGTTGCACCCATATTTTGGTAACCACCTCATGTGGAAGTTTGCGCGAAGAAATTGGAAGAGGCGACATGGTTATTCTCGACCAGTTTATCGATTTCACCCGTTTACGAAATGTAACTTTTCATGAGGAGTTTGCAGATGGTCAACTGAATCACAGTCCGATGGCCGACCCATTTGACTCTGCATTACGCGAAAAAGTAATTGAAAATGCTGAAAGTTTGAATCTTCGTTTTCATAAAACCGGAACGGTAGTTACCATTGAGGGACCCCGTTTTTCAACCCGTGCTGAGTCGAATATGTTTCGATTATGGGGCGCCGACGTGATAAATATGTCCACCGCACCTGAATGTATTCTGGCTAATGAGTTGAACATGCCTTATGCAGCTATTGCTTTGAGTACCGATTACGATTGCTGGAAAACCGACGAGGATCCGGTTACCTGGGAAGAGGTGCTGAAGGTTTTTAATAAGAATGTGGAGAATGTAATTGCCTTACTCGTAAAAACCATTTCATCGATGAAGTAAAAGTGCTTTTGAATGATTTTGTTTTTGGCACAGCATTTGTGTTTGTAAAAGCAACTGCTTTAAAGCCATGAAAGCAAAGTTCTTTTTACCGTTCAGTTAGCACTATATAATATCAGCCATCCTGCTTGTTGGCTATCAAAATTGCAGCGGCATCTTAATCGAGGCCGCTTTTTTTATGGCTCATTTTCTGCAATTTGTTCGGACTTAATTTTCTGAAATTCATGCTATATTTGTTGTAAATACCAGCTAGCTAATAAAATGAAAGAAATTCATCCTGTTATTATTCTGATACTTTTATTGTTTTTTTCTGCTTGTAATCATAACGATATTAGAAAACCCAATGTTATATACATTTTTGCCGATCAGTGGAGGGCACAGGATATTGGTTACAACGGGAATAAGCAGGTTTATACTCCAACATTGGATAGACTTTCGGAAGAAAGTGTGGTTTTTTTGAATGCTATTTCTGGGTGTCCGGTCTGTTGCCCGTACCGGGCCAGTTTACTTACCGGGCAGTATCCTTTAACTACAGGGGTTTTCTATAACGATAAACCTCTCGACCCGGAAGCAAATACCATTGCAAAAATTTATAAAAAGGCCGGTTATTCAACCGGTTACATTGGTAAATGGCATTTAAACGGTCACGAGTCGGGCGAAGATTCCCGCGAAGCGCGTTTGCGTTTTATACCAAAAGAGCGCCGCCAGGGATTCGACTTCTGGCAGGTGCTGGAATGTACACACGATTATAACAATTCCTATTATTACGAAGATTCTCCCGAACGGAAGAAATGGGAGGATTACGATGCCATTGCCCAAACAAAATCGGCGATTAATTACATCAAAGAAAAATCGAAAGAAGAAAGTCCTTTTTTATTAATGCTTTCGTGGGGTCCACCGCACGCTCCGTACGAAACAGCTCCAGAACGATATAGGAAGATGTACTCTCACGATAATATTGAATTGCGCCCGAATGTTCCCGGAGAATTGGTAGAAACAGCCAAAAAGGAAGTTGCCGGTTATTATGCCCACATAGCTGCATTGGATGATTGTATGAAAGAAATACTGAAGGTAGTTGATGAGGCTGGAATCGCTGAAAATACCATTCTTGTTTTTACATCCGATCACGGCGATATGCTGCGCTCGCACGGTATGACCAAAAAACAAAAACCTTGGGACGAATCATTAGTGGTTCCTTTTCTTTTACGATACCCGGAAAAACTGGGAATGAATCAAAAGAAAATCGAGATGCCAATAAATACACCAGATATTTTGCCAACTCTTTTAGGTTTATCGGGTCTGGAAATTCCGGAAACGGTTGAAGGATTAGATAATTCAAAAGTAATAACCGGCGAAGAAGAACCGGCAAATGAAGCCGTTCTGATTCAGTGCCCCGTTCCGTTTCATCAGTGGAATTACTCGAATGGAGGAAGAGAATACCGCGGAGTACGAACAAAACGGTACACATACGTGCGCGATTTAAACGGGCCATGGTTGCTGTACGATAATTTGGAAGATCAGTACCAGATAAACAACTTGGTTGGATTGGATGAATATAAGTTCATTCAAATTGACCTTGAAAAACATTTGCGGGAGTTACTTAAAAAGACAAACGACGACTTTCTTCCCGGAGAGGAATACATGAAACAGTGGGGTTATACATGGGATGGACAGGATAGCATAAAAGTTGAAATATAAGTTTGTTTATATATTGAAAAGACTCTGTCCACCCCGGTTTTGAAATTAATCCTGGTATTTAAACGACACTTTAAGTTTTACACGATAGGCTTCAACTTTTCCGTCGTTTAAGTGCATGTCCATTTGACAAACTTCGGCAATTCTAAGATCGCGCAATGATTTTGATGCCAGAGCGATGGCACTCTCTGCTGCTTTTTCCCACGATTCCGGGCTGCTTCCAACCAGTTCAATAATTTTATAAACACTGTTAGGCATGACATTTAATTTTAAAGATTAATAAATCTAATTCTGAAAGGTTTTATTTTTTACGTTGCTCTAACAGAATAGTTTTATTTCTTTACGTATTTGCCCGTATATGCGTATTTCTTATTTAAATAAAGTGATAGGAAGGGAAAGTAACACTAGAAGGCTAAACGTCCGATAATAACGATTGTGAGAAAAAAGAAGACAATAATATTAATGATAATCTCTTTTTTTTCGTCTCGGTTGTAATGTGTTAATGCGGCCAGTACCATAATAATTGCCAGTCCTGCAGCTGCTAAGGGAATAAAAATGAGCCCGGTAGAATAGACTCCCGGTAAGAAAAGCCCCAGTGCTCCAATAAATTCAAATGCCCCGATGGCCTTAATTTTATTTTCTGAAAAATCGTCAATCCATTCAAAAACCTTAGCCAACTTCTCTCTTGGAAGAACAAGTTTTAATGATCCTACCGTGAGGAAAAAAGCAGCAAGTAAAGTTTGAATGATCCAAAGCGCTATATTCATGACCGAGAATTTAAAGGATAACGATAAGAGTTTGTATTTTGGTGTGCAATTTAAGTAAAAACTTGATATTCAAACAAATTATTACATTATGTTTTTTAGAGAATTAATTGAACGACGACAAAGTGTAAGACGATATACAAATCAACCTGTTGAAAAGGAAAAAATACAGCAACTTATCGAAGCTGTCCATCTAGCACCATCAGCTTGTAATTCGCAACCCTGGAAATTGATTATAGTTGATGACCCCGATTTGAGAAGTGAGGTTGCTCAGGCCACGTTCAGTAAACCTCTTGCATTTAATAAATTCGCCGTTGAAGCCCCTTTAATAGCAGTTTTTGTAATTGAAAAGGCAAAGTTGGTTGCACAAATTGGAGGAAGTATTAAGAACCAGGAATATCCGCAATATGATATTGGCATTGCCGCCGAACACTTTTGTTTACAGGCAACCGAACTGGGACTGGGGACCTGTATGATAGGTTGGTTCAATGAAAAAAGGATACAGGAGCTTTTGCATATACCTAAAAAGAGGAAAGTGGGTTTGGTAATAACATTTGGTTATGCCCCTATTGGCTACAAACAACGAAAAAAAATCCGCAAACCCATTGAAGAGATTTGCGGATTTAACCGGTATTGAATGGCGGGATTTATTTTCTCCACACCCAAAGTTCCATGCCCGGGTTATTTATCATGTATTCTTTTTGAGCTTTTTCTGCATCACTGAACGAATCGAAAACGGCTATGCCAATACAATAGAATTTCCCTTTCTGTCCGGCATGAAATGCGTTAAAACCCTTGGCTTTTAACTCATTTAAGTATGTGTCTGCATTTTCTTTTACCGAAAAACTTCCTCCAACAAGGTAGAATTTTGGTCCTTCTTCCTCTTTTATTTCATTGTCCTGGGTTTCAACGCCTGTTGAATCCATAACAGGAGGTGCAATTGTATCTGTTTGTACCGTATCCATTGAAATTACTGTATCAGGAACTTCAATTATGTTGATTGAACTTTCCTCAACTTTAGTTTTGCCCGAAAAGCCATCCATATTGCCTTTCATAAAAACAAACACCGCCACTGCACCGAGTGGAATAAGTATCAGCAACCATAACCAGCCTCTTTTTTTCTTTTTTTCTTCCTGCACCGGAGGAGTTGGAGGAACAGGTTCATCTATCGGTTCATTGGTTGGCAATTCTTCTGCTGGTTCGTGTTCCTGATTTTCTTCAGGAATAATATTTGTCTCCTCAATTTCTTCTTTTTCTTCTTCAACCGGTTCTTCTTCCTGAATCTCTTCGATGATTTCTTCAGGTTCAGAAGTTTCCGGCAATTCTTCAGTTGCAATAACGGCTTCTGGAATTGTTTCCTCTACTGGTTCTGTAGCTTCTATATTGGTTGATTCCAGCCCAAAAGAGTCGAGAAGCAGGTTCTCCGATTCTTCAGGAGTAAAAGCAATCTGATTTTCCTTTGTGAAAAATAATGTGCCGATTGATTCAAGTTGTACCTGTTCTCCGTTGTCGAGTTTGTACAGAATGTTTTCACGCTCTTTTTCAATTTTTAATAAGGCTTCGAAGTGTGAAATATTCAATTGTTCAGCTACATGTCCTACCAACAATCCATCGTTATTTTTTATTTGCTGGCTAAATGAAATAATTTTGGAAGGAGGTGCAATCTCTCCTGTTTCAGGATTGATTTCGGCAGGTTTGTATTCTGAAATAAATGCCCCGAAACCCGGAATAATTACCGTTTCGTTTTCCAAAAGAAGTTCGTATAGGTATTTCTTAAAATCCACAATTAAAAATTTAGGATGTAAAATTAAGAAACATCTTTCAGATGTGAGCCGATATAAAGATTAAGTTTTTAAGAATGCTTCAGTAATCGTTTCTATTATTGTAGAATCAATACCATGTTTTTTCTACTTTTGCAGCTCAAACCAAAATGATATGGCAAAAAAGATTTTAGTAACAGGCGGAACCGGATATATTGGTTCTCATACAGTTGTTGAACTGCAGGAATCGGGCTACGAGGTAGTAATTGTCGATGACTTGTCAAATTCAAGTATCGATGTTTTGGATAACATCGAAAAAATTTCAGGAATCAAACCGGCTTTCGAGCAGTTTAATCTTTCCGATAAAGAAAAAACGGTTGATTTTTTTAAACGAAATGAGGGAATTGATGCGATCATTCATTTTGCAGCCTTCAAGGCAGTTGGAGAGTCAGTTCAGATTCCCCTGAATTATTACAGAAACAACCTGGTTTCGTTAATGAATCTTTTGGATTGCCAACGAGAGTTTAATGTGCCGAATATGGTATTTTCGTCGTCGTGTACGGTTTACGGACAACCTGAAAAACTGCCGGTGACCGAATCTACTCCCCGACAGGATGCCGAATCTCCTTATGGAAATACCAAGCGCGTGAGCGAAGATATTTTAAGCGATAGTGTGGCAGCTTATCCCGAGTTAAAGGCAATTGCACTTCGTTATTTTAATCCGATTGGGGCTCATCCTTCTGCACTTATTGGTGAATTACCTTTAGGTGTTCCGCAAAACCTGGTTCCGTTTATTACGCAAACTGCGGCAGGTTTACGAGATGAACTAAAAGTATTCGGCGATGATTATAATACTCCTGACGGTTCAGCTATCCGCGATTACATAAATGTAGTTGATCTTGCCAAAGCCCACGTGGTCGCTATCGGGCGTTTACTGGAAGGCAAAAATAAGGCTAACTACGAAATTTTCAACCTTGGAACCGGTGACGGATTATCGGTATTGGAAGTTGTAAAAGGTTTTGAAAATGCCACTGGTGTTAAGCTTAATTACAAGATTGTTGATCGGCGTGCCGGTGACGTGGAACAAATTTGGGCCGACACAACCTACGCCAACGAAGAATTGGGGTGGAAAGCCGAAAAAGGCCTCAACGAAACTCTTCTTTCTGCATGGAACTGGGAAAAAAAGGTTCGCGGAATTGAATAATAATTATGATGGTTTCCCCGTTAAAAGAGGAAACCATCATAAATGTTACGACTTTTAACACTCTCCATTTTTTTTATCCCATTGTTTTGCAGAAGTCAGGAAGCTAAAACCTATCTTTCCTTGGAAGGAGGGGGAAGCGGAATTGTAGCTTCAGCAAATGTTGGAAAAACAGTTTTTACTCATAAACGATTCAAAGTAATCTCGCAATTGGGATTAGGATGGACACCCAAACTGGCACAATCAAACTGGCCATTTAATATTCCTTGTCAGCTTACATGTAACTTTGGCGAAAGCATTTTTTACATCGAAGCGGGAGTCGGTTCGACTTTTGTCTTTCAAAGTAAATTAGAGAACCCTGATTCAGAAGAATTGAGCACTGAATTATATCTTTCTCCGGTGTTTGGGTTCCGGCATGAATCGGAAAGATGGTTCGGTCGGATTTATGCATGTTCTTTATTCAATGCAACAAGTCAACATTTGCAGGATGAAGTTACCGAGGATTTTGTTAAATTTGGCATTGCGATTGGAACGCGCTTTTAATCGGTAAATAAATATTCATTTAAAATTAATAGAATGAAGAAAATACTAATTACAGGTGGTGCCGGATTTATTGGCTCTCACGTGGTTCGGTTATTCGTAAATAACTACCCCGATTACAGAATTGTAAACCTCGACAAACTAACCTATGCAGGAAACCTTGCTAATTTGAAAGATATTGAAGATAAGCCTAATTACGAGTTTGTTAAAGGCGACATTGTTGATAGTGAGTTTATTCAAAAGTTGTTTGAAGAAAATGAATTCGACGGAGTGGTTCATCTGGCCGCTGAGTCGCATGTCGACCGATCGATTTCTAATCCTACAGAGTTTGTTTTTACCAATGTAATAGGCACCGTTAATTTGCTGAACGCTGCAAAACACATTTGGAAAGATAACTTTGAAGGCAAACGTTTTTACCATATTTCTACCGATGAGGTTTATGGTTCGTTGGGTGAAGAAGGAATGTTTACTGAAGAAACAGCATACGATCCACACAGCCCGTATTCGGCATCGAAAGCCAGTTCCGATCATTTTGTTCGTGCCTACAACGATACTTTTGGAGTTCCAACCGTTATTTCAAATTGCTCGAATAATTATGGTTCGTTCCAATTTCCTGAAAAGCTGATTCCATTGTTTATTCACAATATTAAAAACAACAAGCCACTTCCGGTTTATGGTAAGGGCGAAAACATACGCGACTGGCTTTGGGTAGTCGATCATGCCCGCGCCATCGATGTAATTTTTCATAAAGGAGTAATTGGCGAAACATACAACATTGGCGGTTTTAACGAGTGGACCAATATTGCGCTGATTAAAGTGATGTGTAAAAAAATGGATGAAAAGCTGGGACGCCCTGTTGGTGAATCGGAAAAGTTAATCACTTATGTGAAAGACCGTGCCGGACACGATTTACGCTACGCTATCGATGCCACCAAAATTAAAAATGAACTGGGTTGGGAGCCATCGCTTCAGTTTGAAGAAGGCATTGAAAAGACCATTGATTGGTATCTCGAAAATACCGAGTGGCTCGAAAATGTAACTTCAGGCGATTACCAGAAATACTACGAGCAACAGTATGTAAAAAGGTAAATCTGATTTGTTATTGATTACCTTTTCTGATAGAACTTAGCAAATATGAAATAGGAAGGATGTCATCTTTTTAAAAAGATGACATCCTTTTTTATAAGCTTATTTATAAAAATAAAGTCAAAAGTTTCACAAACAGATTTTTATACTATCTTTGCGCCACATTTTTCAAAATTAAAAAATAGAATTATGCCAGTAAAAATGAGATTAGCGCGACACGGTCGCAAACGCTACGCATACTACCACATTGTAGTAGCTGATAGCAGGGCGCCACGAGATGGCAGGTACATTGAAAGAATTGGCACGTACAATCCTAACACTGATCCTGCTACTATCGATCTCGATTTTGACAAAGCTTACGACTGGCTTGTTAAAGGCGCACAACCAACCGACACTGTAAGAGCAATTTTATCTTACAAAGGAGTATTGTACAAAAAACACCTTGCCGGTGGAGTTAAAAAAGGAGCTTTTGATGAAGCAGAAGCTGAAAAACGTTTGGAAAGCTGGATTGCAGAGAAAGACGCGAAGATTCAGGCAAAAATCGACCGTTTGGCCGGTGATGCTGCTGCAGAAGCTAAAAAACAATTGGAAGCTGAAACTAAGATCAAAGAAGACAGAGCTGCTGCAATCGCTGCTAAAAATGCAGAATTGGCTGCCGAAGCTGAAGCTGAAGCCGCAGAGGAAGAGGCTGAAGAAGCTGCCGAAGAACCAGCAGAAGAAGAAGCTCCAAAAGAAGAAGGTGCGGAATCTTAAGAAAGACAACTCATCTTATTATAGAAAACCACTTGCCAACAGGCAGGTGGTTTTTTTGTAGCTGAATTTCGATTACTTTTGAATTATGGAAACAATACCGAAAAGCGATTGCGAAAAAATTGGATTCTTCAGAAAAACACATGGGGTTCATGGTGAAGTAGTACTTGAGTTTGAAGAACACTTTGAATACTCGGTTGAGGACGCTGAGCGCTTTTTTGTAGAGCTGGAAGGTTTACTTGTCCCGTTTTTTATTGCAGATGAAGGATTTCGTTATAAATCATCAAAGTCGGCCATTATTAAATTCGATTGGGTAGATTCCGAAAAATATGCAAAACGATTAATCGGATGCCCCGTGTTTTTGTATAAAGAAGAGATTGTGGATGCTTCGTCAGACAACACAAACTTTTTGGTTGGTTTTGTATTATCCGACAGCAAAATAGGAGAAATAGGGAGTATCGAGCAGGTTGATGATTATGCAGGAAATATTGTTTTAACCGTTAATAGTAACGGGAAGGAATTGTTAATACCGTTTAACGAAGATTTTTTGATTTCGATTAATGAAGACGAAAAAATACTTCAGTTAAATCTACCCGACGGGATTATTAACCTTTAAGTCTGGCTCGAAAGCCATAAACTTTTCCCTCCACTCACTGGGAATTACTTCCGAAACCCTTTCTTTCATATCGAAACACACCATAATGGTTTTGCCAATAACCGTTGGTTCATTCAGTCCGTTTTTATAAATGTGCTGTGTCATCTCAAGGCTTTTCTCACCCAACGAAGTAACGTGGGTAACCACCTTTAATTCATCGTCCAGAAATGTAGATTGTAAATAATCCACTTTTATCGATGCAATAATCATGCTCTTGTGAGTCCAGCTGATCAGGCTTCCCAAAACTTCTTCAAAATATTTTATCCGGGCGAGGTCAAAAAACTCCTGGTATTTTCCGTTATAGACATGGCCCATCAGGTCAATATCATTAAACCTGATCTGAACCGGAATGCTGTGTTCTTTATTCATAATCTCCAGTTGAAGCAATAAAAGTGCAATTTTTTTTGAATTCGTATGCAACTTTATACATCTTTCACCGTCATTACATCAGAACTTTTAAAATCAGAAAATAATTTAACATGAAATGAGCATAAATTTTCAGCATCCGAATCTGAACCTTTCGCATATGATTAAAATTTTTGCGAAAGCGAAGTGGTTCCATGGGTGCGGAAATTTTTGTTTTTATTCTGAGTAAACAAAAATTTGAAACACATGAAAATCAGAATTTTATTTTTAAGCGCGTTTTTGGCAGGAGTGTTTGCAGTGAACAAAAGCTGGGCAGAAGAAGAAAAACGAGATGTATCTACTTTTTCAGAAATAGCTTTAAATGTTCCGGCTAAATTATACTTAGAGCAGGGCAGTGAACAAAGTGTGCGCATTGTTGCAAGTTCATCAACATTAGAGGAAATAATTACCGAAGTAAAAGGTCGTCGGTTGATTATTCGTTTTCCCAATAAAACAAAGTTTTTTCGGGATTTTAAACCGGGGAAAATAGAGATTTATATTTCAGTTCCTGAGGTAGATGCGCTCAGTGTATCCGGCTCGGGAGATATTATGGCCAAGAAATTGAAGTCAAGGATTATTGATATGGCCATAAGCGGAAGCGGAAATATTGAAGTTGATCGATTGAATTCGGAAAGAGCAAAAGCTTCCATTTCAGGTTCCGGAAATATTAGTGTGGGAGGTGACGGTGTGGCAAATGAACTTGCTGTTTCCATATCAGGCTCGGGTAATTTTGACGGTGAAGATTTTGAAGCTGAAGAAGTTACTGTTCATACATCCGGTTCGGGCAATTGCAAGGTGTATTCCAACGGTTCCATAAAAGCACGAATTGCAGGCTCGGGTAGTATCTATTACGGTGGAAATCCGAGTATCGATACGGCAATTGCAGGCTCGGGTAAAGTGAGAAAAATGTAAAGTGAGTACAGGCGGGTATAATAGCCGGTTCCGGATGGAACCGGCTTTTTTATTTTCAATTCATCTAACTATTTTCATAAAAATTTTCCACCCATGTAACGAATCGCGACTTTCGAAAGTATTGTATGTAGTTAATTGATTAATAAAAGACAAAAGACATTGACAATTGATGACTGAAAGACCTGCTGACGAAATATTAATGAAACAACTTGCCCGTGGCAATAAACAGGCGGCAGGCATATTGTACGACAGGAACTATAAAAAAGTATACGGGTATTTTGTTAGGATGACGAACGATGTAGAAGCGAGCCGCGATCTCACACAAAACGTTTTTTTGAAAATATTGAAATACAGCCACAGCTGGCGAGAAGACAAGGTTTTTGCCTACTGGCTTTTCCGGATTGCCCGAAATGTGCTGGTTGACTATCACAAAGGATCGAAAAAGTTTTTTGCCCTGGAAGATGAAATGAATGTGGCTGAAAAAGACCGGGAGGAATCGGTTCGGGAGATGGAGATTAGAGAGTCGTACGACTTTCTGCTGGAAGCCATGTCGAAACTTCCGCCGGGTGCACGCGAATTGATTGAGTTGAATCGTTTCCAGGGATTTTCTTACAAGGAAATTGCTGATACGATAGCATCGAACGAAAATGCCGTGAAAGTGAAAACGTTCAGGGCCATTCAAAAGCTGAAAGAGATTTATACAAAAATTATAATGGAATAAGGATGAAGTGCGAAGAAGTAAAAATAAATCTGCCAGAATATATCGACGGGAAAATGGATCCTGAGAAAATGTCTGAAATGGAGAAACATCTTCAGGGTTGTCCGTCGTGTAACGAAACTTACAAGGAGTTAAATTCATTCTTAAAGTTCACAAGTTCGTTTCCTGAAATAGAGCCTCCTCAAGGGATGAAAGAAGAATTCATGTTAATGGCCGACCTTAACGAAGAAAAGGCGAAAGTTATGATGATAATTCCGGAGTGGCTTAAAATTGCGGCGGTGCTGGTTATTGTTTTCGGAACTTTTGCTGCAGGTTATTTTGCAGGATCGGGGAGTGCTGATGATAAACAGTTGATGGCTGAAGTTGACAACCTGAAACAGCAGGTGCTTTTGGCCGGGCTTCGCGATTATACCGGACCGCAAAAAATTGAAGCGGTTTATAATGCTGCCAATACCGGAAGTACCAATTCCGACCTGATAGATGCTTTACTGTTTACACTCAATAGCGATAAAAATGTGAATGTCAGGCTTGCTGCTTTAAATGTTTTGTCGGGTATGATTGAAACAAATGACACGGTAAAGAATGAATTGATTAAGTCTCTTCGACTGCAGGATGAACCTCTGCTGCAGATTTCGCTCATCCAGGTGCTGACGCAATCGGGAGTTAAAGAGGCTAAAGATGATATTGAGATCTTATCAAATAAAAGCGATGTTGATCCAAACGTAAAGAGTTTTGCAAAGGATATGGTTAAAACTATCATATAGAAAACGATAATGAATGCCGGCAAAATCGTTTTCGTAAAAACAATTAAACAACATTAAAGTAAAAAAAATGAAACGTATAAAATTAGTATTGCTAGTACTGGCTTTGCCACTCGTACTACTTAGTCAGGAAAATAAATATGAATATACTCCAAAGGTGAAGAACAAGCTGGAAGTAACCAATCTCCTGGGTAAAATCATATTGAAAAATGCGGATGGGAATGCCATCACTATTGAATCAGACTTTAATCTCGACAAACCTGAACGGGCAGAGGGATTACAGTTGTTGGGAGCATCAGAAGACAATACTGATCTTGGGATTAATATCTCGGAAGAAGACGGTGTTGTAAAAGTATTTGGGGTTACCAAAAAAGTAAAAGACTACACCTATACTATTTCTGTACCTAACGGGATAGATGTTAATGTGGATTACCACAGCCCTTTTGCAAGCGACGATTTTGTTCTGGAATCGTATAAAGGAAGTGTTGAGGTGAAGACACTTGCCGCCAGTGTAAAACTTGTTAATTGCACAGGCCCTTTTACTGTGAGTTCCATTAGTGGCGATATTGAAGCCGTTTTCAGCGATTTTAACCAGGAACACCCAAGTTCTCTGGCGTCGATTAGTGGATTGGTAGATGTGTCGTTACCCGCTTCTGCCAAAGCAAATATACAAATTTCAAATATTACAGGGGATATTTACAATAACCTCGATTTGAAAAATGTTGCCGATAAAGATGAGCGGGCCGATGGAATGGAAAAAATGAAAACGCGCTATAATTCGGAGTATACCCTGAATGGCGGTGGTCAGAAATTATTTCTGAAAAGTGTGTCTGGTAATATTTATCTGAGAAAAAAGTAGCGCGATGAAACGAATAATACTACTTTTTGTCGCTGTGGCAGGTATAACAATTGCTGCTTTTTCGCAGAAAATTATCGACGAGGAAATTGATGTGAAAGGGAAAGAAGCTTCCATGAAATTCAGCTTTGCCGATGATATCGTTTTGGAAGCATGGAATAAGGATTACATTCAGCTTCATGTTGAGGTAGATATTGATGAGAACAAATACAACGATCAGTATGCTCTTAATATCGACAAAGGCTCCGGAAGAGTTGAATTTATTGAGGATATTGATTTTGATAAGATCAAGGAATTAAAAGGGGGAAAAAACAATTGTAATTTTAATTCCGATATTCATTATTCGCTAAAAGTTCCCGGTGATCTGAAAATAAAACTGGAAACCATATCAGGCGAGGTTGAACTGATTGGATGCCAGGGCGAAATGACGATTAAATCTATCAGTGGATTTATCGATTATTCCATTCCGAAAACTCACCGTGCTAATATTGGATTATCAACTGTAACCGGAGATGTTTACAGCAATGTGAAATTCGATAATCCACTTTCGAAAGAAATTTCGTGGGTGGGAACCAACCAGGAACTTTCGCTCAATGGAGGGAATACCGAAGTGAATTTAAAAACGGTTAGCGGAGATATTTATTTGAGAAATTATTAATAAGTCCACCTGGTTTCACGAAAAGGTCATTGTTCTTAACAGTGACCTTTTTTAATGCCCTGAACTAAAGTGTGATTATGACATATGTCAGGTTTATTGGCACTTTGATCTTTTTCGGAAGTTTTAATGTGAAATTTTCTTCATTTTTGACCATATTGCTTGTGAAGTGTTATCGGGTTTCAGTCTGGACGATAAATTTGTTAGGAAATACTTCTAACTTATCGCAAATTGTAAATTATTTTTATAAAACACAAACAACGATTTAAACCAAAGGGTAAACTCATGATCTATACGTTATCAACTTTTATATTAGATATCTAAAAATATACCAATGAAAAAACTCTTTTCTTTATTTTTTACACTGGCACTTTTTGCTGTTTCTCAGGCTCAGGATCTTTCTCCTGTTTTGGGTGTGGGCGATGAACGGGCAGAAGTGTATGCATTTACACATGCAACAGTGGTCCCCGATTATCAAACGGTGTTAAAAGATGCTGTAATGATCATTAAAAAAGGCAAAATTGTGGATGTAGGGAAAAATCTTACAATTCCTGAAAATGCTGTTGTTATTGATCTGGAAGGAAAATATATTTATCCTTCGTTTGTCGATTTATTTACTGAATACGGAGTTGGTAAAATTACTCAGGCTTCTGCTCCCCGATCAATGATGTCGTATTTTATGCGTGCGCAAAATTATGTGTCGCCGAATGGCGGGCCTCATTATTGGAACGATGCTATAAAATCTTATATAAATGCAGACGAATCTTTTCACGTAAATGCAAAGGATGCAGCCGATTTTCGTACAGCTGGATTCGGTGCCGTTCTTACTCAGAAGAATGACGGAATTATGAAAGGAACCTCAGCGTTGGTAGCCTTGTCGGAGGAAAAAGAATCGAAAGTAATTTTAAAAGGTCATGCTGCAAGTGGTTACTCTTTTAATAAAGGGAGCTCAACAATGAGCTATCCCAATTCGCTAATGGGATCGTTTGCATTAATACGCCAGACTTTTTACGATGCCGATTGGTATGCAGCCAACAGCGATAAAGATATTTATGATGTATCGCTGGAAGCTGTGAATGAAAATCGTGCACTACCTTCTATATTCCAGGTTAGAAATAAAACTAATCTTTTAGATGTTGCCCGGTTAGGAAAGGAATTCGATATCGATTTCTGCATGAAAGGTAGCGGAGATGAATATCAGCTGATTAATGAAGTAGCTTCAACAGGAGCGCCGGTGATTGTACCGATTAACTTTCCGGCAGCACCCGACGTTGCTGATCCGTATAAAGCACTTCTTGTTCCTTTGGAAGATTTGAAACATTGGGAACTGGCTCCTTACAACCCGGCAAGACTTGCTGACGCAAATGTTGAAATTGCTTTAACAACCGATGGTTTAATGGATAAAAAACAATTTGGTAAAAATCTGCAGAAAGCCATTGAATGTGGTTTGTCGAAAGAGGATGCGTTAAAGGCTTTAACCATTACTCCGGCAAAAATGATTGGTTGCGAAGACATGCTTGGATCGCTCGAAAGCGGAAAATTGGCTAACTTCCTGATCACTTCTGAAGAGCTATTTTCAACAGATTGTGTGATTTACGAAAACTGGGTGAGAGGGAAAAAATACGAGATTACCGATAGTAAATTGCCTGAGTTAAAAGGTGAATACACACTGGCTCTTAGCAACGATGAAAAATACTCGCTTACCATCGATGGAAAACCATCTTCTTATTCGTTAAAAGTAAAAACGGGTGAAGAAAAAACCGAATCGGGAAAAATTAGCGTAACCGAGAATCTCATTTCACTGTCGTTTCCAACAGATAAAAAATGGACACGCCTTTCAGGTTGGATTGAAGGAAAAACACTGGCAGGAACAGGTATCTTGCCTGATGGTAAAAATGTTACCTGGAAAATGACCTTTGATAAAGCAGGCGAAGAGAAAAAAGATGAAAAGAAAGAAAAAGAGCTTTCTGAACCCGGAAAAGTTATTTACCCCTTTGTGGCTTACGGAAACGAAGAGAAACCTCAATACAAAGATTACATCATTAAAAATGCCACGGTTTGGACCATGGAGGATGAGGGAATTCTCGAAAATGCCGATGTGCTGGTAAAAGATGGAAAAATTGCTAAAGTGGGTAAAAATTTGAAAGCCGGTAATGTATGGGAAATCGACGGAACCGGAATGCATGTTACTCCCGGAATTATTGACGAGCACTCGCACATGGCGCTGAGCGGTACCAACGAAGGATCGAATGCAATTACTTCGGAAGTTGAGATGCGCGATGTTTTAAATCCTGAAGACATTACTATTTATCGTCAGTTGGCGGGTGGTGTAACCACTTCACATTTGTTGCACGGTTCGGCTAATCCAATTGGTGGTCAATCGGTACTGATTAAACTTCGCTGGGGTAAAACCGCCGAGGAAATGTTTGTAAAAGGCCAGGTAGGTTTCCTGAAACATGCATTGGGCGAAAACGTTAAACAATCGCGTATGCCAATGAGCAGTCGCTTCCCGAATACCCGAATGGGAGTGGAGCAGTCGATTAAAGATGTTTATACCCGCGCAAAAGAATACCAGCAAAAATGGGATGCTTACAATGCGCTTTCCGATAATGAAAAAGCAAGTACTCCGGCTCCAAGAAAAGATTTGCAACTCGATGCCATCGTAGAGGAGTTCGAAGGAAAGAGTTTTATGGCTTGTCATACTTACGTACAAAGTGAGACAAACATGATTATGAAACTGGCCCAGGAATTTGGTATTAAACCGCATACCTTAATTCACAATACTGAAGGGTATAAAGTGGCTGATAAAATGGCGGAAGCCGGTGCGGCCGGAAGTGTGTTTGCTGATTGGTGGATATATAAATACGAGGTGTATGATGCCATTACATACAATGCAGCATTACAGCATAACGAAGGTGTTTTGGTGTGTATCAATTCTGATGATCAGGAAATGGGACGTCGTTTGAATCAGGAAGCCGGAAAGACTGTAAAATACGGTGGATTGTCGGAAATTGAAGCGATGGAACTGGTGACTAAAAACCCAGCAAAAATCCTGCACCTCGATGACAGAATGGGAACGTTGAAGCCAGGCAAAGATGCTGATATGGTTTTGTGGACAGATCATCCGCTTTCGGTTTATGCCATGCCTGCTAAAACATTTATTGATGGTACTGTTTATTTCGATAAAGATAAGGATAAGGAAATGTATCAGTCGATACAGGGAGAACGCTCACGTATCATTAACAAGATTCTGGCAGAAGGTGGCGGAGCAAAAGGCGCTCCCGGCATGAAAAGACCACTAATGCATGTAAACGATCAGTATTTATACGACGATGAAGACATTACGGATTTTACCATTTCAGAATCATCAAAATAGTACGAAAATGAAGAAGATTATTAAAAATATATATTTCACATTTTTATGCCTGAGTTTGGCATATACAACCTTTGCTCAGGTTCCTGCTCCGGCCGCAGAACAAGGAGAGGCAACTGTTTTGGTAGGCGCTACAGCTCACCTTGGAACCGGCGAGGTAATCGAAAATGCAGCAATAGCTTTCGATAAAGGAAAGATAACTTTTGTGGGGAAGGCTTCTGATATGGGAAGTAAATATGCCGACTACAAGAAAGTGGATGTTGCCGGAAAGGAAGTTTATCCGGGATTGATTTTGATGAGCTCACAGATTGGCTTGGTCGAAATTGAAGGCGTTAAAGCAACCATTGATGCAAGCGAAATTGGAGAAATGAATCCAAGTGTAAGGTCATGTGTTTCTTATAATACCGATTCGGAAGTTATTCCGGTGGTTCGTTCCAATGGTGTTTTGCTCGCCCAGGTTATTCCGCAGGGAGGAACATTGTGTGGTTTGTCATCGGTAATGAACCTGGATGCGTGGAACTACGAAGATGCAATTTACAGCCAGGACGAAGGAATGTGGCTTTCGTGGCCTGCATATTACAGCAGACGGGGTTGGGGACCTGATCAGACCATGGAGGAAAATAAATCGTATGCCGAAAATGTGCAAAAGTTGGAGAGTATCTTTAATGAAGCGAAAGTGTATACCGGTTCTCCTGTGAATTCAAAACTGGAAGCCATGCAAGGTCTTTTCGATGGTTCAACCATTTTATACATTCAGGCTGATTATGTGAAAACCGTGATTGAAAGTATCACCTTTGCTAAAAAAATGGGTGTGAAGAAAATAGTTCTGGCAGGAGCTGATGAAGATGCATTAATGGTGAAAGATTTTCTGAAAGAAAATGATATTCCGGTAATTTGTGCCCACATTCATCGTTTGCCTAAGCGAAAAGATTCATACACCAAAGCCCCTTACGAAATGGCTGCAAAATTTAACGAAGCAGGTATCCTGGTGGCTTTAACATACGCAACTCCTGCCTACAGTATGAATTTGCCATTTGTTGCCGGTCAGGGAGTTGCCTACGGTTTAACAAAAGAAGAAGCATTAAAAACCGTAACACTGAATGCTGCCAAAATTCTTGGAATCGACAATAAAGCAGGTAGCCTTGAGGTTGGAAAAGATGCTCAAATTGTAGTTTCTGATGGCGATTTGCTTGATATGAGAACCAATAAAGTAAGGTTTGCATACATAAATGGTCGTGAGATTAGTTTGGATAACCGACATAAAAGATTGTACCGAAAGTTTGGTACAAAATACGGACAAGAAATTGTAGAGTGATTTTTAAAATAAACTGTACTATTATCTACAAATTTAAAACTGCCTCGCACCTGAGGCAGTTTTTTTATTTTCTGATAATATCAATCTGTCCTCCCGGGCCCAGTTTTATTATGCTTGATGGTTTTGACGGAGTGAGGTCATCTTGCCTGTATTCAACAATATAATCAACTGCGTTTTTTACTTCATCCGAAATTTCATCGAAAAAGGCCGGAGATTTTTCTCCGCTAATATTGGCCGAAGTTGAAACAATAGGCCGACGAAAACGCTGAAGCAACTGGCTTGTGAATTTTTCTTTAGTAAACCTGATGCCAATACTTCCGTCTTGGGCAATAAGGTTTGATGCCAGGTTTTTCGCACCGGAATAAATTACAGTTAATGGGGTAGTAGTAATTTCAACCAGGTCCCAGGCAACTTCCGGAACTTTTTCTACGTATCGGTCAAGCAGTGCCGGGTTTTCCATTAAAACCAGCATACTCTTCGAGTCTTCACGTTTTTTAATATCGTAAATACGTTTTACTGCATCTTTATTGGTGGCATCGCATCCAATTCCCCAAATAGTGTCGGTAGGATACAATATTATTCCACCGTTTTTTAAAACTTCAACTGCCTTTTTTAAATCGTCGTGCATAGTCTCTTTTTGTGTAGCTTTTTATAACTCCTGTCTCTTCTTCGATGTTCCAGTCTCAAAAAAAGTGATGATAGGTGGAATTTATTTTTCACCTATTAAATCGGCGTACAAAGAAATCAGTTTTTCAACGTATTTTTTAGGTTGAAACTCATTGGCTCTTATTCGTCCGTTTAAGATCAGTTCCTTTCTGAAGTTCGTGTCGTTGGCAATTTTTTCGATGTTATTTCCCAATTCTTCAATATTATCAGGAGAACATAAAACTGCTGCATCTCCCGCTGTTTCAGGTAAACAAGATACATTGGATGTAATTACCGGGCAGCCACATGCCATCGATTCGATAACCGGTAGCCCAAATCCCTCAAATACTGAAATATAAATTGATAGCCTGGCTAACTGATAAATCGCGGCGAGATCTTTCTCAGGAATATTTTTCAGAAATATTACTTTTTTGGTGAGTTTTTTATCAGCAAGGTATTTATGAATATCGTTGCAATATGAGGTCGGATTTCCCACAAAAACGAGCGGCAGGTCAATTCCTTTTTCCTGTATGGCTTTTACAATCGATAGCTGGTTTTTCCTCTCTTCGATTGTGCCCACTGCCAGAATGAAATCGTTGGGCAGATTATACTTTTCTTTTACCTTTCCGGTGTTCGCATTTTCGAAAAACAAGGGAGAAATTGCCTGATGTAGTATTTCTATTTTTTCAGGATCAATGTCAATAAAATCGATTATGTCGTCCTTTGTTTGCTGACTGATGGCTAAAATTTTATCAGCGGCATTGCAGGCATATTTTGTTTTTCGGAAATAAATGGCGCGGTCGAGTGTTTTGTAAAATTCGGGATATCTTATAAAAATCAGATCGTGAATGGTAACCAAAGAAGGTACAGATGTTTTTTGAATTCCCTTGGGCAGTTCATTGCTTAAGCCATGAAATAAATCTACTTTACGGCCTTCAATTTCCTCGCTGAGTTGAAAAGAACGCCAGATTGATTTTTTCAGACCTGAATCTTTTTTTGGCGGGGCAACGATCTCAAATTTAGCCTGTTCTTCCAACATCCCTATTTTTTGTTCAGGAGTGAATAGGGTGTAATTGTTCTCAGGAAAATATTTTTGAAGGGCGTTCAAGGTGTTTCGGCTATAGTTTCCCAAACCGGAGGTGTTTAAAAAAGCCCTTTTTGCGTCGAATCCAATTTTCATGTTTGTCTGTATTTCTTGCCCTAAAATACAAAAAAGGCCGGGTTTGTTTCCCGGCCTGAATATTTTTGTTTTTTAAAAAATCTTAAACTTCAAAATTCTTTACACCGTCGAAATCCAAAGTAGCAAAATAATCTTCCAGCGTTTCGGCCCGTCTGATCTGTGCTACCTCGCCATTTTCGCGAAGCAGTAACTCGGCAGACTTGAGTTTTCCGTTATAATTAAAACCCATTGAATGTCCGTGTGCTCCCGTGTCGTGAATAACGACAATGTCATCCGGCTCAATTTCGGGCAACATGCGGTCGATGGCAAATTTGTCGTTGTTTTCACATAACGAACCGGTTACGTCGTATTTTACATCGGCAGCAGCATCTTCTTTACCCATTACTGTAATGTGATGATATGCTCCGTAAAGAGCCGGACGCATCAGGTTACTCATGCAGGCATCCAGTCCCGCAAAGGTTTTATATGTTTTTTTAATATGACGCACTTTGGTAACCAGGTATCCGTAAGGCCCCGTAATAGCACGACCCGATTCAAAATAGATTTTAAGCGGAGCAATACCGTTGGCAACAATCAATTCATCGTAATGCTTTTTCACCCCGGCACTTACAAAATCGAGATCGACAGCTTTTTCGCCCGGTTTGTATGGAATTCCGATACCTCCTCCAAGATTGGCAAATTCAATTTTTATACCGGTTTCTTTATAAACTTCAACAATAAGTTTAAAAAGGAGTTCCGCGGTTTCCACAAAATATTTAGGGTCGAGTTCGTTCGATGCTACCATGGTGTGGATTCCAAAACGTTTAATGCCTTTTTCTTTTAAAATACGATATCCTTCAATCATCTGACTGTGGGTAAAACCGTATTTGGCTTCTTCCGGATGTCCGATAATCAGGTTCCCCTGTTTTAAGTCGCCCGGATTGTATCGCATACAGATCGTGTCGGGTAGTCCAACGTGTTTGTCAACAAAATCGATATGCGAAATGTCGTCAAGGTTAATAATGGCACCTAAATCTTTAGCCAGCTGAAATTCGTAAGCAGGAGTGTCATTGGAAGTCAGCATGATTTCTTCACCACTCATCCCAATACGCTTTGCCAGTTCCAATTCGGCAATCGAGCTGCAGTCGATTCCAAAACCTTCCTCTCTTAAAACCTTCATAATATACGGATTCGGGCATGCTTTTATGGCATAAAATTCTTTGAATCCGTCGTTCCATGAAAAGGCTTTTTTGAAGTCGCGTGCATTTTCACGCATCGCTTTTTCATCGTAAATATGAAATGGAGTGGGGTGGTTTTCTATTATGCTCTCCAGCTGCTCTTTGCTGAAAGGTAATTTTTTAACTGCCATGTTTTTGTCGTATTATTATAAGGACTACAAAATTAATTCTTTTCGCGAACTTTGTAGAATGAATCTAAATAAAGCACATGCAAATTAACCGGAAGTTTACAATTATACATTTTCGATATAATGCATTGCTGCCTTAATTCCATCGGCAGCACTGGAAATAATTCCGCCGGCGTATCCGCTGCCTTCACCAACCATATAAATATTGTCAAATCCTTCGCACAAACCGTTCGGATTGCGGAGAACCTGGATGGGTGAAGACGTTTTGCTTTCGAAACCTAAAAGGTGTCCGTTTTCGAATCCGCGCATCTTACGAATAAAATCCTGCAACCCTGATTGCATCGATTCAACAACGGGTTTGGGTAGAAGTTCCCAAAGCGGAGCCGGTTTCAATCCTAATGGGTAACTTGTCTCGAATTGTGCTTTTCCCCCTTTTTGTTTCAGAAAGTCGTTAATGGAACATGCCGGTGCTGCATATCCATCAGAATATTGAAAGAAACTTTCTTCCAGTTTTTGCAGGTTATCCAGAGCTTCAATGGGCGAAACTGTTTTTCCTGCCAGCTCGTTGGGATGAATGGCAGCCACACACGCAGCATTGGCAAAGTTTCCGTTGCGTTTGTAGTAACTCATCCCGTTAACAATATTGGTGTGTTCGTAGGCCGCTGCCGGAACAACCATTCCTCCCGGGCACATGCAGAATGAAAAAACCGAATGTTTCCCGTCGGCTTGTGAAGTGAGTCGGTACTCAGCGGCTTTTACTCCCGGAAGTTGCGGTTGGCCCCATTGGGCACGATTGATGGTTTCCTGCGTGTGTTCCATCCGGCTGCCAATGGCAAAGTTTTTTGTGCGGAAAGGAATCCCTTTTTTAATGAGCATTTTATAGGTCTCGAAGGCAGAATGACCCGGAGCAATAAAGAGTGCGTCAGCCTGTAAATTACCTCTCGAAGTAATAACTTCTTTCACTTTTGATTTGGCAATAACCACATCCTCCAACATGGTTTCAAATAGAAATTTACCACCCAGATTTTCAAAAGCCTCGCGAAGGTGCTGCACAATTTTACGTAGATTGTCGGTTCCCAGGTGCGGATGAGTCATGTATAAAATTTCTTCCGGTGCTCCGGCTTCCACGTAGCTCGACAGAATAAATTGTTTTTCTTTCGAAATACGTTTTGAGCGGGATGTTAGTTTGCCATCGGAAAAAGTTCCTGCGCCGCCTTCGCCAAAAGCATAATTGTTTTGAGCATTAAAAGCACCGGTTTTTTCGAAGTTGGAGATGGCTTTCCCTCTTGTTGAAACATCAGAACCCCGTTCAATAAGTGTAACATCGAATCCTGCCTTTTGTAAAACAAAGGCATTAAAGAATCCGGCAGGCCCGCTTCCAACTACAACTACTTTTTTGTTTCTCTTTTTGTAAGGGATAAGCAAATCTTCCTTTTCAACCGTTTCGCCACTTTTTAATTGGGGAGACTGAACGCATGCTTTTACCAGCCAGTGAATATTTGATTTATTCCGTGCATCCAAACTTTTTGTCTCCAGCTCGTAAGTAAAAGTTTTGATTTTTAATGCTTTCGATATTTTAGAACGAAGCTGGTCGTCAGAATAATTGGTAGGTAATTTAAGTGTTACAGTTGTTACTCCCATGTTTGTTTTGTTTCGTTTCAAAAGTAAAGAACAAAACATGGAAAGAAAAGGTTTCGCCTGAAAATCCAGGAGATATTTGAAGTTATAATCTCGTGATAAGATAGACGTTGTTCTCGCTTCGCTGTGACCAACTTTTTTCTACAGCAAAAAAAGTTGGCAAAAATGCTGCCGCTGAAATGAAAAAGCTAAAAATAAATTTCATTCCCTAAAATCAAGAAACTCCTCCTTTTAGTCCTTCGTACCTCAGGCCTAACGTTCGTCAAACAACCTTAATTTTTTAACGCTCACTCCATTTATTTTCTTCATGCATTTTCCTGAAGGCGGCTGGGGCGTGCAACAAGTACATGTTATGCACAATACTTTTTCGGGTGATGGCCTCTTTTTATCGATCCTGGAATCGAAACAAAACTTTAGTTCGGACGGGAAGCTCCGAAGCATGAGGAGATCACCGTCCGAACTAAAGTTTTGAGAAGATGGAAGGTGAAGATAAAAAGCAGCCTTGAATTTTCTGCTTCGTCTTTGCTTCAAGGCAAAGATGAAGGCCTCCGGCAGGAATAAATAAGGTTAATTATTTTCATTGAATCTCTGTAAATTATTATACTCCACAAATTACGAAAGGAGATTCAGAAAAGGTTTGGCAGAGATTTTGATATTAAATGTAACGAATTTTGAACTGAGGCGTCACATAAATACAAAATCAGAAACGATTGCCTTAAAGCCATGAGGATATAAAAACGCCGAAAAACTTTTTTTCACATGTTAAAATCAGGTGTTCATCGAAAAAATAGAAAGAGTAATCCTGATTTTATACAATTTTATACCTGAAACAAAGCAAAAAACAATAACAGAAATCAAGTTCAAGCCATGATTAGTCTTAACAATGTTCACAAATCGTATGTAACCGGAAGTAATTCGTTACACGTTTTGAAGGGAATTGACCTCGAAATTAAGTCGGGTGAATTCGTTTCCATAATGGGGTCTTCCGGTTCAGGAAAATCTACTCTACTTAACATCCTTGGTATTTTAGATAATTACGATGAAGGATCATATTATTTAAATGGTTCTTTGGTAAAAGAAATGTCGGAAAAGAAAGCAGCTAAACTCCGTAACGAGTTAGTTGGTTTTGTTTTCCAGTCATTCAACCTCATATCGTTTAAAAATGCCATGGAAAATGTGGCGCTTCCACTGTATTATAAAGGAGTGCCTCGTAAAAAACGAAATAAAATTGCGATGGAATACCTCGATAAAGTTGGTCTTCTGGAATGGGCAGATCACCAGCCAAACGAAATGTCGGGTGGACAAAAACAGCGTGTTGCCATTGCCCGTTCGTTAATCTCGCAGCCAAAAATAATTTTTGCCGACGAACCAACCGGCGCACTCGACACAAGTACTTCGTACGAGGTAATGGATATTCTGAAAGAAATTAATAACGACGGAATCACCGTAATTCTGGTAACACACGAGCACGATATCGCTGCCATGACCCAGAAAATTGTCCGTTTGAAAGATGGCCGCATTGATGAAATCATCAAAAACGGCGATTTAAAACACTTTCAGCATCAGTATGCCAAAGAGCTGGAAACAGCCTAATCAGATTTTAGTCGCTCTCATAATTTTCAGTTCGTTGAACTTCGAACTTTAAACATTCAACTTTTAACTTAATCTATCATGTTCGATATTGATAAATGGCAGGAGATTTTTTCCACCATCAAAAAAAATAAACTAAGGACATTTTTAACCGGATTTGCAATAGCATGGGGGATTTTTATGCTGATGGTTTTGCTTGGTGCAGGCAATGGTTTGAGCAACGGTGTCGGTTCAAACTTTGAAGGCAATGCAATTAATGCAATTTGGATGAACAGTCGCGAAACAAGCATTCCTTTTAAAGGATTGAAAGCAGGCCGAAGGATTTATTTTAATATGAAAGATTACGATGACATTAAAAAGATGGATGACATCGATAAAATTTCAGCCAGATATTTCAGCAATTCGCGCACCTACTCATTCAAAAACGAATACGGGCAATATACGACACAGGGTTGTCATCCCGATTATCGTGATATTGAGAAATTAGACATTAGAGAAGGTCGTTTTATTAACGATATTGACATCCAATACAAACGAAAAGTTGTAGTAATTGGAAAAGATATTAAGGAAGCACTCTTTAAAAAGCTTGATCCGATTGGTGAATACCTGAACATTGGGGGCGTTTTATATAAAATTATTGGTGTGTATGGTGAGTCGGATCCACGCGAAGGAGCGAACCAGGGATTGATTCCAATTACAACAGCCCAGTTAATATTTAATATTGGTGACCGGGTTCATAATCTGGCAGTTACTACGACTGATGTTTCAAAAAAGAGGAGTCTTGAAATTGAAGAGGAAATTCGAGCATTATTAGCAGCAAATCACCAGGTTGATGTTAACGACACCCGGGCAATTGGTATTTACAATTCGCTGGAAGATTACATCGAAACCATGAATATTTTTAAAGCCATAAAAATGTTTATCTGGTTAATCGGTATCGGAACCCTGATTGCCGGAATTGTGGGTGTAAGCAACATTATGCTGATTGTGGTAAAAGAGCGAACCAAGGAAATTGGTATTCGAAAAGCTATTGGAGCATCACCATCCTCAATTATCGGATTAATTCTTCTCGAATCGGTGTTTATAACACTGTTGGCAGGTTATATTGGAATGTTGTTCGGAATTTCGCTAATGGAGCTGATTAATTTCTTTATGGAGCAACAAACTGCTGCTGCTTCGAATGGCGACCAGGGACAATTTACCATGTTTATGAATCCGACTGTTGATCTGCGAATTGCGCTTAGTTCGTTGTTGCTATTGGTTAGTGCCGGTGCTTTGGCCGGATACATCCCTGCAAAAAAAGCAGCTTCAATTAAACCTATCGAAGCACTTCACTACGAATAAAACTGAACACGATGATAGAAAGATTTAACGAAATATTTAATGCCTTAAAGAAAAATAAACTCCGTAGCTTTTTAACTGCCTTTGGCGTTTTCTGGGGAATATTTATGCTGATAATAATGGCAGGAGCCGGAAAAGGACTTGAGTCCGGTATTATGGACGGTGTTGGTAAAATCGCCACTAATTCATTTTTTATGTGGACACAACGAACCGGAAAACCTTATGAAGGATTCAGGCGCGGCCGAAACTGGAATTTCAATAATGAAGATGTGGAATATATTCGCGCCCATGTTCCGGAAGTTGAAACCCTGGCTCCCCGTATTTTTGGCTCGTGGTTAAGCGGGAATAATACCATCAGGGGAGAAAGAAGCGGTTCGTTCAATATTAAAGGCGATTATCCCGAATGGGCAAATATCGATCCGGCTGAATTTCCAAAAGGCCGCTGGTTAAACGAAATAGACATTCAGCAACGCCGGAAAGTATGTGTTATTGGAGAAAAAGTTTTTGATGAAATGTTTTCAAAAGATGAGGAACCTATTGGTGAATATCTGAAAATTGGAGGTGTTTATTACCAGGTTGTCGGAGTTATTCATCCCATTTCGAATATTAACATGAACGGACGTACTGATGAAAGTATTTTCCTGCCATTCACAACCATGCAGGTTGCCTATAATTACGGGAATGATGTTCACATGTTGGGTATTACTGCTACTAAGGGATTGAGTGCCAGTGCTGTTGAGGATAAAGTGATTTCAGTAATGAAGAAACGACATAAAATTGCTCCCGACGATGTGCAGGCAGTAGGTCATGTAAATATTGAAAAGCAATTCAAACAGTTCTCTATGTTATTTGGAGGTATTAGAATTCTGACCTGGATTGTGGGAATAGGCACCTTGCTGGCAGGAGTTATTGGAGTTAGCAATATAATGTTGGTAATTGTTAGAGAACGAACTCAGGAAATAGGAATTATGCGTGCCATTGGCGCAACTCCCGGTGTAATTATTGCTCAAATAATTACTGAAAGTGTTTTTCTGACAACCATTGCCGGATATATCGGACTCTTTAGCGGAATATTCCTTTTGGAACTGGCCAACAAAGGCCTTAATAGTGCTATTGAAAATGGTGCAGAAATTTTTATCAAGAATCCCGAAGTAAATATAACCATCGCTGTTTCGTGCCTGATAATCCTTATCATTTCAGGAGCTATTGCCGGTTATATTCCTGCGCGCAAAGCCATTCAAATAAAACCAATTGATGCATTAAGAACAGAAAATTAAAACAAAAAATAATTATTCAGCCATGAAAAAATTCTTTAAAATTTTACTAATTGTAATTATTATCGGTTCGCTTTTCGGAACCTTCTATTTCTTGTATTCAAAATCGAAAAAGCAACCCGATGTATTTAAAACCGAAACACCTAAAATCGACAACATTATCAAAAAAACTGTTGCAACAGGTTCGGTTGTTCCCCGTTACGAAATCGAAATTGTTCCGCAGGTTTCCGGAATTATTGATGAGTTGTATGTAGAGGCTGGCGATAAAATTGTTAAAGACCAGGTATTGGCCCGTATTAAAATTATACCCGACATGGTAACGCTAAATTCAGCCGAAACCCGTGTAAACAAAGCAAGAATAAGTCTCGACGACTCAAAAATTGATTTTGATCGCCAACAAAAGTTGTTCGATAAAAATGTGATTTCATACGAAGATTATAAAACGGCAAAAGTTTCTTATGAAACAGCAAAAGAAGAACTGACCGCAGCTGAAAATAACCTGGAATTAATTAAAAACGGTGTAACAAAAAAGGCGGCAACAGCTACTAATACACTTGTTCGGTCAACCATTAACGGAATGGTGCTCGATGTTCCGGTGGAAGTAGGTAACTCGGTTATTCAGTCGAATACCTTTAACGACGGGACAACTATTGCCGTTGTGGCTAATATGAACGACATGATTTTTGAAGGTAACGTTGACGAAACCGAAGTGGGGAAAATTCACGAGAACATGGATATAATTCTCACTATCGGAGCCATTGATAAAGAAGAGTTTGATGCAAAACTGAAACACATTGCTCCCAAAGGAGTGGAAGAAAACGGAGCCATTCAGTTTGAAATTAAGGCAGATGTGCAATTAAAGGAAGGCCAGTTTATTCGTGCCGGATACAGCGCCAATGCCAACATCGTTCTAGAACGTAAGGACAGTGTGATGGTTATTCCTGAGGGATTGCTGAAATTTGAAAATGATTCATCGTTTGTGGAGATAAATGTGGGAACCGATGAAGAACCCAGCTTCGAAAAACGAATGGTTCAAACCGGCCTTTCAGATGGGATAAATATTGAAATTACAGAAGGATTGAAGCTGGACGACAAGGTGAAAGGCGAAAAAATCGATCCAAAAAAATTGAAAGAAGGTGAAGCTAACAATGGATAGAGCTAGGTAGTTCAGTAAGCTTTATGTAAATTAGTGCAAACAAAAAACAATATATAATGAAAAGTCTTTTAACCTTATTCCTTGGAATGTTATGTTTAGTGGTAGTGTCTGAATCACAGGCGCAGAATACATGGGATCTGCAGAAGTGTTTCGACTATGCCATGGAGAATAATATTCAGATTAAACGGCAAAGTGTAAATGCAAAGTATTACGAAAACCAGGTGCAACAAGCCAAAGATGATAAACTACCTAATTTAAATGCTGAACTAAGCAATGATTATAGTTTTGGCCGTTCGCTTCAGTACGACAATACCTACGATAATATTAATTCCACAAGTGTTTCAGGAGTACTCAACACCAACCTGACTCTTTTTAACGGGATGACGCTGACCAACACCGTTAAACAATATGAGCTTGACCTGGAAGCCACACTGATGGATCTGGAAAAAACTAAAGATGATATTATGTTATCAATTGCGGCAGAATATCTTGAAATTCTTTTTGCCGAAGAAATAGAACTGGTTGCCCAGGCAAATATTGAAATCACAAAAAGTCAGATAGAACGTACACAGCAATTGGTAAATGCAGGTAGTGCTGCAAAAGGAGCACTGCTTGAAATTGAAGCGCAACTTGCCCGTGAAGAACTGGAACTGGTGAATGCCCAAAACAGTGTGCAACTGGCTTATTTAAATCTGTATCAGTTTTTGGAATTACCTGTTTCTGAAAGTTTTAAAATTGAAAAACCGTCGTTGCCACAGATTCAGGCAAATCTTACTATGATAAATGCCTTCGATGTATTTAATAATGCCATTAATGTCAGGCCGGAAATAAAAGCAGCCCAGCTTCGTGTTGAGAGTGCGATGAAACAGCTGGATGTGGCAAAAGGATATCGATATCCGAGCCTCAGTTTTGGAGCCTATTATTACAATCAATATAACAATCGGTATACTGATATCTATGGTGAGAAAATTAGTTTTGGAGATCAGCTAAACAATAATGGCAGATCGAACCTTGGATTAACGTTAAGCATCCCGATTTTTAATAAGTTTCAGGTTAAAAACAACATTTCCAATTCTGAACTGCAGATTGCAGATTACAAATACCAACTGCAACAAGCGCGTAATGTTCTTCGAAAAGATATAGAGATGGTTTACACCAATGCCTTGGCAGCTCTAAACCGATATATTTCATCCGATAAAGCTGTAACTTCGATGAAGGAGGCTTTCCGTTATACCGAAGAAAAGTTTAATGTGGGAATGATTAACTCGGTGGAATACAACCAGAGTAAAACCAATTTAACCAATGCACAGTCGGATCTGTTGCAGGCTAAATACGAATATATTTTCAGAACTAAAATACTTGATTTCTACAACGGTGTACCCATCACCTTGTAGTTGATCTTGCTTGAACATTGTTTTTTGTGCCCTGGCGGTTACCGTCAGGGCTTTTTGGTGTTTCAAGGTTAAACTTTTTCGAAACATTACATCGTTACTTTGTCATCTTGACTATTTGAATATCTTTGTTAACATTAAAACTAAACCTAAGTCTAAATAAACGAACTCAGAGATGAGATATTCATTAATACTTATGTTTTTCTGTTTATCAGTTGTTGTAAAAGCAACAGAGTCAGGAAAATCAAAGAGTGATACTACCATCAATTCTTTCAACAAAGATTTCATTTTAAATATTAAAAAGGCAAAATCTGCCATTCAGATTGACGGTGTTCTTGATGAATCGGACTGGCTTGTGGCAGAAAAAGCTGAGAATTTTCATACGGTATTACCCATTGATACCGGTTTTTCTAAACAACCTTCAGAAGTTTACATGACATACGATGATAAATCTTTGTACCTGGCTTTTGTTTTTTATGATTCTATTCCCGGTAAACGAATAATGGAATCGTTTCGACGCGACTTTCTTTTTAATAATAACGACAATTTTCTTGTTTTTTTTGACACCTTTTTAGATCAAACGGGAGGATTTACTTTTGGTTTATCGGCATCGGGTGCCAAGTGGGACGGAGTAATGCACGATGGAAGCGGCAGCAACCTGAACTGGGATTGCAAATGGGAATCGAAAGTGAAACATTATGACGATAAATGGATTGGAGAAATGCGCATCCCTTTTAAATCAGTGCGTTATCCGACAGGAACTAAAATGTGGAATGCCAATTTCAGTCGTCTCGATTTAAAAACCAACGAAAAATCGGCTTGGGCTCCGGTACCCCGACAGTTTCCAACCTCAACACTGGCCTATGCCGGAGTGATGAAATTCGAAGATCCTTTGCCAAAATCGAAGGTTCAGTTTTCACTCATCCCATATATTTTGGGAGGTGCTTCGAAAGATTTTGCAAAAGGCAGTGACGCAACTTATCGGAAAGAATATGGTTTCGATGCCAAGGTTGGTATTTCGTCATCGATGACACTTGATATGACTTTTAATCCTGATTTTGCCCAGGTTGAGGTGGACCAGCAGGTTACAAATATCGACCGTTTTGAATTGTATTACCCGGAGAAAAGGCAGTTCTTTCTGGAAAACAGCGATTTATTTTCAGGTTTTGGAGCCTACAATGCCACTCCTTTTTTCTCAAGAAGAATTGGTTTGGATGCGCCGGTTCGTGGAGGTGCCCGCTTAAGCGGAAAAATTGGCAACGACTGGCGTGTAGGTTTTATGAACATGACAACACAGAAGAACGATAATTACCTTGCCCGAAATTATACAGTTGCTTCTGTACAAAAAAAGGTGTTTGCACGTTCCAACATCGGACTTATATTCGTGAATAAAGAATATCTAAATCAACCAACCGACACCTCTCTTTATAACCGTGTTATTGGTGTTGATTACAACCTGGCAAGCAGCGACAATATCTGGACGGGGAATTTTTTCTATCATCGTTCGTTTCAGCCCGGAAATCCTGACGATCAATATGCACAAGGGGCATCGCTCGCATTCAGTAAAAAGCGTTTTTCCATACAATTCGGTCAACGTTCGGTAGGCGAAAATTATAAGGCCGAGAGTGGTTATGTAACCCGTACCGGATACCATCATTTCGGACCTGAGATTTCGTATATATTTTTACCTAACAAACGGGTAGTCAGCCACGGTATTTCATTGGAGAGCAACTTGTATTACGACACTGATTTTAACAAATTGGATCAGGAAAATACCTATGCCTATGAATTTGTTTTTCAAGATCGTTCGCAATTGAAATTAGGATATAAGGACGTTTATGTAAGACTGGAAAATGATTTTGATCCGACACATCTTAACGATGTGGCTCTGCCTGCCGGGAGCGAATATGATTACGGAGGTTTTTTCGTTAATTATCAATCTACCCGAAAGAAAATGTTCAGCTGGGAGATGGAAGCTGCAAAAGGTAGTTTCTACAGCGGAAATATTCAGTACATTGAGGGAGAAATTGGTTATCGTTTTCAACCCTACGTTAATCTTACCATGAATTTTAATTATACCGACATGGATCTTGGCGGATCATTTAACCGCGAGAAATTGTGGCTCGTAGGGCCAAAGATGGATATTACTTTCTCCGATAAAATTTTTTGGTCGACCTTTGTTCAGTATAATGAGCAAATGGATAACCTGAATATTAATTCCCGCTTTCAATGGCGCTATCAACCGGTTTCTGATATTTACCTGGTTTATACCGATAATTATTTTGCAGGCGACTGGGGGCCGCGCAACAGGGCCATCGTTTTGAAAATGACATATTGGTTTAACTAATGAATAATACCTTTAACAGAGTAAATGTGGAATGAGTATTTCCCAAAGAAATACGATTCTACTTGGGGATGGCGACTCAGATTAATGAGTTTTTCCATCCCCTTTTTTTACACTCATTAACAAATGTTTTACTTAATTGTTAAACCGCATTTGGGCTACCCAAATTATTTCCCTTTTTTGGAAATTACATTAACTTTGCGTGCCGTTAAACAATTTGACAGCTAATTGTTTATATAAAGAAAAAGATTTTATAACAATAAAAACTCACTAGTAAGATGAAAGTAACAGTAGTTGGAGCGGGAAATGTTGGTGCAACTTGCGCTCAAATTGTAGCTGAAAAGAACATTGTACAAGAAGTGGTTCTTTTAGATATTAAAGAGGGTGTTTCAGAAGGGAAAGCCCTTGATTTGTGGCAAACTGCCCCAATTAATTGGTATGATTCTCGCCTGGTTGGTTCTACCAACGATTATTCTAAAACTGCAGGTTCAGAAGTAGTGGTTATTACTTCAGGTGTACCACGTAAACCAGGAATGAGCCGCGACGACTTAATTTCAATCAATGCAGGTATTGTAAAGAGCGTTACTGAAAACGTTGTAAAATATTCGCCAAACGCTAAAATCATAATCGTATCTAATCCGCTCGACGTAATGACTTATGCATCTTACGCAACTGCCAAATTGCCTAAAAACCAGGTAATGGGTATGGCCGGTATTTTGGATACAGCTCGTTACCGTGCTTTCCTTGCTGAAGCTTTGGATGTATCACCTCGTGATATTTCAGCTTTGTTAATGGGGGGTCACGGTGATACTATGGTTCCGCTTCCTCGTTATACTACTGTTGCCGGTATTCCTGTAACTGAGTTGATTGACGAAGAAAAACTGGAAGCTATTGTTGATCGCACCAAAAAAGGTGGTGGCGAATTGGTTAACCTGATGGGAACATCTGCATGGTATGCTCCGGGTTCAGCTGCTGCTCAGATGGTTGAAGCTATTGTTATGGATCAAAAACGTGTTTTCCCTTGCTGTGTGAAACTGGAAGGTGAATACGGATTGAGCGACATGTTTGTTGGAGTTCCTGTTAAACTGGGTAAAAACGGTGTGGAACAAATCATCGAAGTGAATTTGAACGAAGATGAAAAAGCATTGTTGAACGACTCTGCAAACGCAGTTAAGAGCGTTATGGACGTTCTTGACGGAATGAACATTTTGTAAGCAACAAAAGAATTCATATATCAGGCGGTTGGTTCTTCGGAATCAGCCGTTTTTTATTCCCGGAACAATAAAAGTTTTAAGATCAGATTTTAACCAGTCGCATTTATAATTTTCTGTGATCATATTTTAGAATCGAATTCAGGTTATTAGAAATCATTATTTCAATCAGGAGTTACAATAAACACAGGCTTCTTATTATTTTAACTATTTTTATCGCATGCGCTACAAAATACCTATTGAGATAGTTGAAATTGAATGGGGGAACTACCATCCGGTAGTTTCTGCAGATTTTATGAATGGTAAAAAAGGTTATTGGGTAATCGATACAGGTGCATCGAAAACAGTTTTTGATAAGAATCAAGCTGAACAAATTCTTTCGGTGGTTGATGAAACCGAAGATCTACATGCCGCAAACATTAGTGAGGAACCACTAAAAACTTCTCTGGGATACCTTAAAAAGTTTTCATTAGGCAAGTTTGATGTTGAGAATATGAAAGTGGCGCTGCTCGATATGAGCCATATCAACGAGTTGTACTCCAAAGTAACCGAACTGGAAATTTGTGGTCTCCTTGGAAGCGACTTTCTTGTGCAAAACAAAGCTGTCATCGATTATAAAAAGAAGCGCTTGCATCTTTGTCGTTAACTTTTGAGGGTAAGTCAATCCATTTTCTTTTACTATTTTGGTGCTCTTATTTACGAACAATATGTCGCGAACTTTTAAAACATATTTGTATGCCGGACTGGCTGTGTTGTTTTGGTCAACCGTGGCAACTTCATTTAAGCTTGCACTTCGCGAATACGATTTTATTCAACTTATCTTTTATGTTTCTGCAGTAACTGTTGTTTTGCTTTTTATTGTATTACTTTTTCAGCGAAAAACACATTTAATATTTAAACAAACAAAACGTCAGTGGTTGTATTCGTTTCTGATGGGAGCATTTAATCCCCTTCTTTATTACCTGGTGTTGTTTAAAGCTTATTCCCTGCTTCCGGCGCAGGTGGCACAACCGTTAAATATGATCTGGCCCATAACACTGGCATTGCTTTCGGTTCCTTTGTTAAAACAGAAAATTGGCTGGATAAGTTTTGTTGCCTTGCTGATTAGTTTTGTAGGAGTATTTTTTATTTCCTCGCAGGGCGGTACCGATGGCTTTCGAAATACCAATCCTTTGGGTGTGATACTGGCTGTAGGAAGTTCTATATTGTGGTCTTTGTACTGGATTTTTAATGTACGCGACCGTCGCGATGAGGTAGTTAAACTCTTTCTCAATTTTGCTATTGGAATGATTTACCTGATTCCTGTTGTTGTCTTGTTTTCATCGTTCAAGGTTAGTTGGGGAGCCGGTTTTGGTGCGGTGGTTTATTCAGGGATTTTTGAAGTGGGAATCACCTATGTTCTGTGGCTAAGAGCCATGAACCTGACCAGCAGTAATGCCAAAATTGGAAATGTGGTATTTTTTGCTCCATTCTTGTCGTTGGTTTTTATTCACCTCATCTTAAAAGAAACCATTTATGTAACCACTTTTATTGGGCTGGTTTTTATCGTTTCCGGGGTTCTGATTCAGCAATTAGACAGGAAGCGATAATAAACTCCTTTTAAATTTTAGCAGCTTACAACAAATTTGTATTTTCATCGAATGGATAAACCATTACGGATATTAGGAATCGATCCCGGAACCACTGTTACCGGTTACGGTTTGGTTGAAATAAGAAACAACAATCCGGTAATTTTGCAAATGGGGAATATTACACCGGGGAAGTTTTCCGATCATTACCAGCGATTAAAGCATTTACACGAAAGGGCTTTGCACCTGGTAAAAGAATACCGGCCCGATGTTATGGCGATTGAGGCTCCGTTTTATGGAAAGAATGTACAGTCGATGCTGAAACTTGGACGTGGTCAGGGAGTGTTAATGGCTGCAGCATTGGTACACGATGTTCCTATTCACGAATATGCCCCTTTGTTGGTGAAACAGTCGATAACTGGAATGGGACGTGCTTCGAAAGAGCAGGTAGCTTATTTCCTTCAGAAAGTATATCATTTAAAAGACATCGATAAAGTCCTCGACGAAACAGATGCCGTAGCTGTAGCCATTTGTCATTTTATTCAAATGAATAAACCTCAAAAATCGAAAGAATATAAAAATTGGGCCGATTTTGTAAAAAAGAATCCGGGGAAAGTTCGGTAGTGCTTATTTATTCAAAATAATTCGAAATGTTGTTCCTTTACCCATTTCCGACCATTTAACAAATATTTTTCCGTTGTGATAAATCTCAACAATTCGTTTTGCCAGTGAGAGTCCAAGTCCCCAGCCCCGTTTTTTGGTGGAATAGCCGGGATGAAAAACTGTTTTCTGCTGACTTTTAGATATTCCTATTCCGGTGTCAGTAATATCAATATAAACCTGGTGGTCTTTTTCTTTCAAATCAATGGTAATAGAGCCGTTATTCCCCATTGCATCAATGGCATTTTTACAAATATTTTCTATAACCCAGGAAAAAAGTGCCGCATTTAACGGTATTTCAAGAGTGGCGTTTGTATCGTATTTTGTTTCAAATTTTACTTTGTCTGACGAGCGGCTTTTCAGGTAACTAACTGCTGAGTTCAACGCTTCAATTACATTCAGATGAAGTAACTCCGGTTTGGAACCGATTTTTGAAAAACGTTCGGTGATCCTTTCCAATCGTTTCGTATCGCGTTCCAGTTCTGTAACCAGATTTTCGTCAACTTCTTTAAGTTTTAATAACTCGATCCAGGCCATCAGCGACGAGATGGGAGTTCCCAATTGGTGAGCCGTTTCTTTCGACATTCCTACCCAAACCTGGTTTTGTTCGGCTTGTTGTGTAGCATGAAATGCAAAGTAGGCGACAATAATAAAAATGAGAATTACGATAAGCTGAATAACCGGATAAAGTTTCAGGTTGCGTAAAATGCTTGACTCGCGGTAATAAAGCAGCTGGTAATCATCTTCTGAAAGATTGATGCGGATTGGTTCTGCATGTGCCTTCATTTTTTTCAGTTCTTTTTCCAGAACCTCCTCTTTACGGTTTTCTTTGTAGGTGATATTGGCAACAGAATTAAACGTGCCATCCGCTTCTAAAACAATTATGGGAATGGTTTTATTTTTTTGTGTCACTTCCAGGAGGAATCCAAGGTATTCTGAGTTTAATTCTTTGGTGCCGCTGATTTGTTCAATGGCATTTGCCCAGAGTTCAACTTTGTTGCGTTCTTCCAATTCCAGTTTTTTGGTAAGCCAGTTCGTGTACAGAAGTGAGGCAACACCAATCATTACCGCAGCAATTAACAGTAAAATTTTTCCCCGGCGTCTCTTTAAATAAATGTCCAATTTAAATTGTTTTAAAGTACAAAGTTGGAAACGATTTAAAGATAGAAATATTATTGCGAAATGTGATTATTGTTCTTTGCCCAGCATTTCGAGGGTGGCATTTACAATTCCTTTGGCATCTATTCCACATTCTTTGTAAAGCTCTTCTGTTGTTCCGTGCTCAATAAATTTGTCGGGAATTCCGAGTTCCTTTATTTTTGACGAATATCCGTTTTGGGCCATGAATTCCAAAATTGCGCTGCCAAAACCACCCCGGATAACGCCGTCTTCAACAGTAATCACTCTCTCAAAGTTTTCAAATACTTCTGTCAAAAGGTTTTCATCAAGAGGTTTAACAAAACGAAGATCGTAATGAGCAGCTGAAATTTCTTTGTTTTCCAGGCTCTTAACAGCACGTTTAGCAAAGATTCCTGTTTTTCCAATGCTTAGTATGGCAATATCTTTTCCGTCACTAAGTTTTCGTCCTTTACCGATTTCGATCTTCTCAAAGGGCTTCCGCCAGTTGGGTTTTATTCCGCAGCCGCGTGGGTACCTGATTGAAAATGGCTGGGCATTTTCTTTTAATTGTGCTGTGTACATCAAATTACGTAGTTCAATTTCATCCATCGGAGCCGAAACAATCATGTTTGGAATGGAACGCATGTATGCAATATCGAATACGCCATGGTGAGTAGGCCCGTCTTCACCAACAAGTCCGCCGCGGTCGAGGCAAAAAATAACGTGCAGATTCTGGATGGCCACATCGTGTACCACCTGATCGTAGGCACGTTGCATGAAGGTAGAATAAATATTACAGAACGGAACCATCCCCTGGGTTGCCAGACCTGCAGAGAAAGTTACCGCATGTTGTTCGGCAATTCCCACATCGAAGGCACGATCAGGCATCTTTTTAATCATCAGGTTCATGGAGCAACCTGATGGCATGGCAGGTGTGATTCCTACTATTTTCTCATTTTGCTCGGCAAGTTCAATTAGTGTTTCACCAAATACATTCTGGAATTTTGGTGCTTTTTCCAGGTCGCAATCGCATTTGTATATTTCTCCCGTTTCTTTGTCAAAAATGCCGGGTGCATGAAATTTTGTTTGATTGAGTTCTGCATGTTTAAAACCTTTTCCTTTTTGTGTAATAACGTGCAGAAGTTTAGGACCGGGAATGTCTCTCAGGTCTTGCAATACTTTTGTGAGATAAACTACATCGTGACCATCGATGGGGCCGAAGTACCTGAAGTTGAGCGATTCGAAAAGGTTGTTTTCTTTCAGAATCATATTTTTCAGGGCGTGTTGGTTTTTCTGAATAATCCTTCTGGTTTTTTTCCCGAAGCCATCCAGTTTCCCCAGACCTTTCCAAACGTCGTCTTTAAAACGGTTGTAGGTATTTGATTTTGAAATATTCAGTAAATATTTATTCAGGCTGCCTACGCTAGGATCAATTGCCATATTGTTATCGTTCAGGATAACCAGGATGTCGGAATTTTGACCACCGGCATTGTTTAAGGCTTCAAAAGCCATTCCTCCGGTCATCGCACCATCGCCGATAACGGCAACTATTTTCCTGTCGTTTTCTCCCTTTAATTTTGAGGCTATTGCCATACCAAGGGCCGCGGAGATTGAGGTTGAAGAGTGACCTACACCAAAAGCATCGTATTCACTTTCTTCTCGCTTAGGAAATCCGCTAATACCTTTGAATCGGCGATTGGTGTCAAAAATGTCTCGTCTGCCGGTTAAAATTTTGTGCCCGTATGCCTGATGGCCTACATCCCAAATCAGCTGATCGTACGGAGTATTATAAACGTAATGCAGAGCCACGGTAAGTTCAACTACACCAAGGCTCGCCCCAAAGTGTCCGGGGTTAGTCGAAAGCACATCAATGATAAGTTCCCGAAGTTCGTGACAAACTGTTTCAAGTTGCTCCGGCTCTATTTGTTTTAAATCGTCAGGGTTGTTTATTTTTTCAAGTAGCTTTCCCTTAATCTCATCCATCGGCACAAAAATAATTGCAAAGATAACATTTACTCACCTACTGTTTGTTCAAATAAATTGAAACTTATTTTTTGTTCAGGGTAAATGAAGTGTTTTCTTAGGTTTTAAAAAATGATAAAGGTGTGGTTTTCCCTTTTTGTTTTCATTCTGTGTAACTTAAATAAAAGAGTTAATCCATTGTAATCCATCAAGGGTTAGCATGGGTTCAATCGTTTTTATATGTTTTGTAAGTGGAGCCACTATCGCACTAAGGCCTCCGGTTGCAATTACCGTTAATTTTTTTTGTAATTCCTGCTGGGTTCTTTCGATAATTGAATCAACAAGTCCGGCAAATCCATAAACAACGCCGGCCTGAATCGCATGAACGGTGTTTTCTCCCAGAACCGAAGGAGGTGGTGTTAAATGGATTTGTGGCAGTTGGGCTGTTTTCCCGGCTAATGCACCCACCGCTGTTCGCAGTCCCGGGGCAATTGCAACTCCTTCAATTGCAGCATTGTTTCCAATAGTTGTGAAGGTTAATGCTGTGCCGAAGTCAATGATCATGGTATTGTTCCCGTATTTTTGAAAAGCCCCAACGGCATTAGCAACAAGATCGGCTCCAATTTGATAAGGATTCAGAATTTTAACCGGAAACCGGTCGTATATTTCCGGATTTACGGTATTGGTTTCAGCGCCGTCAAATAATCCTTCGAGCATTTCTTTGAAAGGGTAAACCAGCGATGGAACCACACTACTAAGAATTATTTTTTTTATTTCTGTCCGGCAGATTTTGCCGGCAGTAAGAAGCGAACGAAAAATGACCTCGTATTCGTCAGCTGTTTTTAGCGGATCAGTTTGAATGCGCCAATGGTTCTGCCATTCACCCTTGTCAAAAACTCCGAAAACAATGTTTGTATTTCCAATATCGATTGCTAAAAGCATAATGAATTTTTAAATAGAAAAACTGTATTTACCCGAACAAACTTAGCTGATTATCTTCTTTCTTTTCTTTTTTCGGTAGATTATTTTTTAATTGTTCGGTTAATTCCTTTTTTATTGAGTCGATAAACGGGCTCCTGTTTAAATTGAATTTTCTGCCATTTATGAGCCTGCCTTTAGCATTGGTAAGGAAAAGCAACTTTTTGGCTCGTGTCATTCCCACGTACAATAAACGTTTTTCTTCATTCAAATCACTCTCCCGGTCATACAGATTATAGGGCAAAATTCCATCTTCGCATCCGGGTATAAAAACACATTCAAACTCAAGTCCTTTGGAAGCATGCATAGTCATTAACGAAACGGCTTCGAGGTTTTGGTCAAAAGTGTCGGCGCCAATTCCCAGTTTAATAAAACGAAGAAAATTTTCCGGTGATTCTGCTTGTTTTGCCATATCTGTAAATCGCTGCCATTCCTGCTCTTCAAAGTTTTCTTTTGGTAAATGTTCATTTCTGATGTATTGCAGCAGCCCGGGAAGATCATTGTCTGATATTTTCTTTTGAGCCTGTTCAAATTGATACCGGTTAAGTGATGATTTTTTAACCTGAAGCAGAGGAAGTGCCTCCTCGAAATTTTCAAGCAATATTATTTCGAGTAAAAAACTGAGGCTTTCAAACGGTTCTTTCCTGAAAAACGGCAGTGTGCCGACTTCCTGATATGGAATCTGATGATTTTTCAATGCAGTTGCCAGTGCCTTGAACTGGCTTTTGGTACGGCACAAAATTCCAAAATCACTCAGGCTGTTAATGGTTTCGTTTTTCTGACCTTTGGTAACCGAACTGTCGATGGAGAAAAAGCTGACACCTCCCACATAATCGACAATCTGCCGGGCAATAAATTCGGCTTCGGCCGCATCGCTGGCCTGCTCCGAAAGGGATAGTTTCACCCCTTCGTTTAATCCCTTTAAAAAGCCCGATGATTGTTCAATTACATCTGCCGATGCTGAAAGGATATTTTGAGAACAACGATACGACTGATTTAAAGTAAAAACTTTTGCCTGTTTGTAATCCGATTTAAATAGTTCAATGTTGCCGGCATTGGCTCCTCTAAATCCATAAATAGATTGGTTGGCATCGCCAACAACACACAGGTTGGCATCCTCTGCAGGAGCAAGTTGCCGAATCAATTCGTATTGTTTGTTATTGGTGTCCTGGTATTCGTCAACAAAGATGTATTTAAGTTTTTGCCGGAATGAATCTGCAATCTCTTTATTATCGGAAAATAAAATAACGGGTTTAAAAATAAGGTCATCCAAGTCAAAAGCATTTAGCCTTTTAAGTTCAGCTTCATACCTGTCAAAAATAGATTCCGGATCGGCCAATCCCATTTTTATTTTGGAAATCAGGTTCGAATATTGTTTCACTTCCTTTTTGTCATCAAGGAAATCTCTTAAAATAGTATTTTTTATTCCTTCATCTGCCAATATAAAATTTTGGCTTCTGCCGAAACAGGAGTAATGTTCTTTTAATACCGAAAGACCAAAAGCATGAAAAGTAGAAACCGTAATTTTTTCCGCTTTATTCTTGTTTTTCAGAATTGAACGAATGCGCTCGCGTAATTCTCCTGCTGCCTTGTTTGTAAAAGTAATGGCAAGAATTTCATCAGGTGTTGCTATATGATTTGAAATAAGCCAGGCAATTTTTCCTGTCAGGGTCTTTGTTTTTCCGGTTCCAGGGCCTGCAATAATAATGGATGGTCCCTGGGTATGTTGCACCGCTTCAAATTGTTGGTCGTTCAGGTTGTTGAAATTATTTTTTTCAGTCGGTTGTGACTGGTAATTCTCCTGTTTTTCAGCTGCCAGATTTTCAATCTCGCTTTTTTGTGTTAATAGTTTTTGAATGCCTTTCAAGTCGAAATTAATAAGTGCCCGTTTTTCCGGCGGTGCAATTTTTTCGACCTGAAAAAGAGCATTTGATGCCTGAAAATTTTTGACTTCACCGGGTTTAAAAACTTTTATTACTCCATATTCTCCGTCGTATCCTTCCTGGATGTAGATTTCACGATTACGCATTCGCCTTATGGCTTCGGCGAGTGTTGAACCTGCATTTGATTCAATTTCTTCAAGTGGAACATCAAGAAGTATATCAATCTCATTGCCCAGTTTTTGTATAGTAGACAGATATTGCGATTCTACTTTTTTAGAGGCAACACCCACCTCATTTATCTCAGCAATGATTTCTTTAAGGGGAATAATAGAACGGAAAGGCAAGCGGTTTGGACGTTCAGCAATATCTTCCCTGTCGGAAAGGTGGATCACACGATTCATTACGCCAACTGTGACAGGTTTTTTACAAACAGGGCAAATGTAATTGCTGCGAAGGGTTTTTGCAGGATCCCAGCAAATATTACATTTGCGGTGCCCATCATAATGGTATTTCCCTTCCTGAGGAAACATGTCGATGGTCCCCTTGAAAAGTTCAGGATCGCCACTTTTTAGCGCCCCGGTTAAATGAATGTATGATAATTCGGTATCGAAAATATTGGCATTCCTACCCAGCTTGTCGGGCGAATGTGCGTCGGAATTGGACACAAGTGTAACTTTATCGAGAACAGAGCACAGCCAATTCATTGGTGGGTCTGTTGATAAGCCTGTTTCAATGGTCTGAATGTGAGAAGTAAGATCGCCGAAGCATTCTTCAATGTTATCGAATCCCGATTTGGATCCCAGCATCGAGAACCAGGGGGTCCAAATGTGGGCCGGTATAAAATAGTTATTCTCGCCACTTTCAAGAACAATCTCCAGTAAATCGCGTGAATCGAGACCGAGTATGGGTCTGCCGTCGGAAGTTAGGTTGCCACCCAGGTTAATAAGCCGGTTGTTTATCCTCTCTGCCTCTTCAAATCCCGGAACCAGTACAACATTATGCACTTTTCGTACCTTGTCGCCACGCTTATAAATATTACTTATTTCGGCACTTAGTACAAAGCGCGTTTCGTTGTTGCCAAAAGGCGAATCGAGTTTGTATTCTTCCTTTAACCGAAATAACCCATTTCCGTCGGGCACTAGTTTCTCCTTTAATTCAGCAATCCATCCCGGATGTGTAAAATCTCCGGTTCCAACTATTTTAATTCCTTTTAACCCTGCCCAATAATCAAGATGCCCGGGTGTAAGTAGTTTACTTGTTGCTCTTGAATAATGCGAGTGAATATGTAAATCGGCAATATACTTCATCGAAAAAGTATGCTATTAAATATTTTTTTATCCAGAATAAGTTCAAAAATACAACGTTAAAAAATTAGTACCCTGCTGAATGATTGTTTTCTTTAAAAAAAGTATTATTTTTAGTGACACTGCTTAATATCTAATATCAAACCGGAAGCTATGCAAAATACCAAAAATCCTCTCATTTATCTGATTGAAGACAGCGTTGTTTACAAAGATTTGATTGTTGGTTATCTTCAATCACAGGGTTTTACTAAAATAAAAGTATTCAGTGAAGGAGAGGACTGTTTGAAAAGCATTGAAGAAAAACCGGATGTAATTATTTGTGATTATGCTGCCAGGGGTAAAGATAACCTGGAGTTAATGGTTCGCGTAAAAAAAGACTATCCTGCAATAGATTTCATTTTTATTAGCGGGCAGAATGATGTTGGGGTGGCTGTTAAGATTATGAAGATTGGTGCAGCAGATTACATTGTAAAAAACAATGAAGCGCCTTATAAACTGGTGAATTCAATAAATCAGTTGATTAATTATACGAAAAGAGAAAAAACCTCTCAAGGATTTAAAATTGGAGTAATAGGATTTTTTATCATGTTGTTCCTGATTATTATGATTATCATGTTCGTTTCTATATTTTTCGATCTTGAATTTTGATTTATCGAAAATCACAGGTATAGTATAAGCTATTTAAATCTTTCTTTATAAAATATCAATGTGCGCGAAGTACATTGGAGTCTTATTTACTTTCTAAATCAACTAAGGCTGTTATGACAGGGAAAATAATATTACTGGGAATTGTATTGTTCTTTTTATCCTCTTGTTCAATTAAGAAAACGGATGTTCCCAATTACCTGAAAAACTACTCTGAAGAATATTCCATTAATCCCCGACAGGCTAATTTAAAGTGGTTTACCGATGCCAGATACGGAATGTTTATCCATTACGGTCTTTATGCACAGTTGGAAAGAGGGGAGTGGGTGCAATTGCGCGATACTATCCCTGTTGCTGAGTACGCAAAACTTAAGGATTCTTTTACTGCCCATAAATTTGATGCGGATTTTATTACTGATCTGGCCATTAAAGCGGGTATGAAATATATTACTATTACCAGTAAACATCACGATGGTTTTTGTCTTTTTGAATCGGCTCAGACCGATTTTAACAGTCTGGATGCCCCATGTGGACGCGATTTAATTGGAGAACTGGCAGACGCCTGTAATCGGAAAGGGCTGGGCCTTTTTTTATATTATTCATATGCTGCCGACTGGAAACATCCGTATTTTTATAGTCGCGACGCCGGTTGGCAAAATGCTCGTCCGGCATATAAAGAACCTCAACCTGAATATAAATTTCAAAAAGACGAAGATTTTCGGATTTATGTCGATTATGTTCATGAACAATTAAAAGAACTCTTAACTCAATATCCAACCATCGCCGGAATTTGGTTCGACCCTATTATGGGGCTCTACCACCGACCGGATTTGTTCCCTGTAGAAGATACTTATGCATTAATACGAAACTTGAGTCCGCACGCACTAATTTCTTTTAAACAGGGGGCAAATGGAGATGAGGATTTTTCAGCACCTGAAAGAAACGCCGGCGCCATTGTAGGTTCGCAGTTTGAGGTAGCAAAAATGGTTTACGAGAAGAATAAGAACAAACCTAAAGAGATTTGTAATACCTTACAACCACATGCCTGGGGATACAATAAAAGTACCGATGGCAGGCACAAAACTGCAACTGAGTTGGTTGAAATAATAAAGGAAACCTGGTCTCAAAATGCCAACCTCCTGATGAATGTTGGCCCATTACCCGATGGTAGTTTCCCGCAGGAAGATATTGACGCGCTTACAAAAGCCGGTAAAATTTTAAGAGATGAAGGCCTGATAGATTAGTTCATGTCTTTTTCTTCTGGCTTCAGTCACCCCTCTTCTGACTTTTTTACTACCTTGCGCGCTTCATCAAAAAAGGGATTATGGCATTTGTTTCGGTATTAAAAGGATATAACAGAAGTTTTTGGACTTCGAATACAATTGAACTTTTCGAACGATGGGCATGGTATGGTTTTTACCTGGCTTTTCCAATTTTTTTGGTAGGATCTACCGATACCGGCGCGCTAGGTTTTTCCAACGGACAAAAGGGCGCTATTATGGGAACCGGTTCAGCATTGCTTTATTTTTTACCCGTTATTACCGGGGCTATTGCCGACAAGGTTGGATATAAGAAAGTGCTGTTGCTGGCATTTGCAATCTATGCTTCAGGTTTTTATATGATCAATATTTTTGATAGTTACACTTTAGTATATTTTGCATTTGTGTGGACCTGCATTGGAGGTGCTTTGTTTAAGCCAATTATTTCGGCGATGATAGCTAAAACCACAACCGATGAAACATCTTCTATTGGTTTCGGAATTTTTTATATGATGGTTAATATTGGCGGTTTTATCGGGCCATTCATTGCCGGAGCATTACTAAAGTTGAGCTGGTCGTATGTGTTTTACATGGCAATAGCAGCCATTGGAGTGAACGTGATATTAACACTGTTTATGTTTAAAGAACCCGGACGTGAAGACGATGGAACTTCTTTGTTACAGAATATTTCAAAGGCATTTGTAAATATTTTTATCACACTGAAAAACTGGAAATATGTAATGTTCCTTGTGATAATGATTTTATTCTGGAGTGCTTTTAACCAGTTGTATTATTCTTTTGGAATTTTTGTTGATCAGTGGATTGATACCACTCGCGTTTATAACGGCTTACATTCGGTTTGGCCCTGGCTTGCCGAAACTATTGGAGATAAAGGCACTATCAGCGCAGTTACAATGACCAGTATGGACTCGTTTTTTATTATTGTTTTTCAGATTATGGTCTCGGCATTTGTAATGCGTTTCCGCCCTCTGGCAGCAATGATGGGCGGTATTTTGGTTTTAGGAGGAGGTTTGTGTTTAATGTTCTCAACCCAAAGTGGCTATTTAATTCTTTTGGGAATATTAATATTTGCCTTGGGAGAAATGGGAAGCTCGCCTAAGTTTACCGAATACGTTGGTAAAATTGCACCAGCCGACCAGAAAGCATTGTACATGGGAACTTCATTCCTGCCTGTTGCAGCAGGTCACAAAGTGGCTGGTTGGTTATCGGGCGATTTTTATGAAGGCATTTCCGACAAATTTTTTCTGTTGCAGAAAGAAGTTGCCAAACGTGGACTTGACTTCCCTTCGGAATATTCAGATACATTTACTAAAAATGATTTTTTCTCTCAGGCAGCAGAAAAGATGAACATGTCGCAGGTGGAGCTCACCAATTTCCTATGGAAAAGCTATCATCCAACCAATATATGGATGGTATTTTCGGGCATTGCGGTTTCGGCAGTTGTTTTGCTTTGGCTGTATGATAGGTTTGTGATCGGGAGGAAGTAGACTTTCGTTCAGTAATATATTTCAATCCCCTTTGGCGATTTAGCATGACTTGATTGAATAAAAAACTTCATGTTGGCTGTTACTGCACACTAATTTTATATTTTTAAAGTTTATTATTCAGAAATCAGGCTGAGCGTATGCAAACCATCCATATGTCCGATATTTACGGGCAGTATTTGACCATGAAAGAGGAAATTGACGCAGCTATTCAGGATGTGATCAAATCTACACGTTTTGTAAAAAGTGGGAAGGTGCTGGATTTTGAGGAAAAGTTATCATCCTATCTCAATACGAATGTTATTTCCTGCGGAAACGGGACAGATGCTCTTCAGATTTCGTACATGGCTTTGGGAATTCAACCCGGAGATGAAATAATTACGGTGCCTTTCACTTTTGTGTCGACGGTGGAAACTGCAGTTTTAATGGGGGTTAAACCTGTTTTTATTGATGTTGAGCCCGGGACTTATAACATGGATATTTTGCAACTTGAGAAAGCGATCACCCCAAAAACCAAGGCTATTTTACCTGTTCATCTGTTCGGGCAGTGTGCCAATATAGAGGCGATTCTGAAGGTTGCAGAAAAACACGGGTTATTTGTGATTGAAGATGCCTGCCAGGCTTTGGGTACCGATTATATTTTTGAAGACGGGAGAAAACAAAAGGCCGGAACTATTGGACAAATAGGATGTAATTCTTTTTTTCCATCAAAAAATCTGGGAGCTTTTGGCGATGGAGGTGCGGTTTACACCAGCAATGATAATTTGGCTAATGTAATCAGGTCGATTGCTAATCACGGAATGATTGCCAAATACGAATACGAACGGATTGGAATGAATTCGAGGCTCGACAGTATGCAGGCTGCAATATTGGAAGTGAAACTGAAATATCTCGATAAACATATTAAGGCAAGGCAGGAAGCAGCTCGGTTTTACGATGAAGGGTTAAAAGAATTGGCGGAAATTAAACTACCCGAAAGAGTAAATTACAGCACCCATACTTTTCATCAGTATACCATTCAGACTGAAAAACGGGATGAATTGAAAAAGTATCTGGAAACTTATGGTATTCCTTCGATGGTATACTATCCAAAAGCCTTGCATTTGCAGGAAGCATACAAGAGTTTGGGCTACGATGAAGGAGATTTTCCTGTTGCCGAAAAGCTGGCAAAAACGGTTTTGTCGTTACCAATGCATACTGAGTTAGATGAGGAGCAAATGATGTATATTATTAGTATGGTGAAGAAATTCTTCGAAACTGAATAACACTAGAGCAGGCAGCTAACTAAATATGAAAAAGGAATATTTTATACACGAAACAGCCATTATTGATGAGGGAGCTCAAATTGGATTAGGATCCAAAATCTGGCATTTTTCTCATGTAATGGGTTCTGCCGAAATTGGTGAGAATTGTATTCTCGGACAGAATGTTTTTATTGGAGCAAAAGTAAAGCTTGGAAACAATGTGAAAGTGCAGAACAATGTTTCGGTATACGAAGGAGTTGTTTGCGAAGACGATGTTTTTCTTGGACCGTCGATGGTGTTTACCAACGTAATTAATCCGAGAAGCACTGTTGAGCGAAAAGACGAGTTTAAAGCCACCTTGGTTAAAAAAGGAGCAACAGTTGGAGCCAACTCTACTATAATTTGCGGAGTTACATTGGGTGAATATTGTATGATCGGAGCCGGTGCCGTGGTAACTAAAGATGTAAAACCTTTTGCGTTAATGGTTGGTGTTCCTGCAAAACAAACCGGGTGGATAAGTAGAAATGGAGAGATTTTAAATGATGATCTGATTTGTCCGGCCACGGGAGAAGTTTACTATATTGAAAACGACGAACTGAAACTAAAAACGGATGACTAAAAAAGAAGAGCTCTTACAAAAGATAAAGGATAAAAAGTTAAAGGTTGGAGTAATTGGCCTTGGTTATGTTGGCTTGCCTTTGGCCGTAAGTTTCGCTCAGCAGAATATTCGGGTAAAAGGATTTGATACAGCCAATAAGAAAGTTGAGGACATCAATTCAGGAATGAATTATATTTCAGATATTGACAATGGGGTATTGAGGAATGTGGTTGATAATCAGTTGCTTTCTGCTACAACCGATTTTGATGAATTAGAAGAGTGCAATGCTATTTTTATCTGTGTTCCAACTCCTCTCGATAAATTCAAAAAGCCGGATATGTCGTTCATTGATGCGGCATGCCGGGAAATTGCGGAACAAATTCAACCCGGGACTTTTGTAAGCCTGGAAAGTACCACTTATCCAACTACAACAGAAGATTTCGTTTTGCCAATTATAGAAGAAGAGTCAGACTTAAAAGAAGGAGTTGACTTTTGGCTGGCCTATTCTCCTGAGCGGGTTGATCCCGGAAACAAAGAATTTTCAACCAAAAATACCCCAAAAGTATTGGGTGCTCTTTGTGAGGATGGCCTGGAAATTGGCCAATTGATTTATCAGCTGGCTGTGGATGAGGTGCATAAAGTAAGCTCACCCAAAGTGGCAGAGATGGTAAAAATTCTGGAAAATACCTATCGTTTGGTAAATATCAGTTTGGTTAACGAACTGGCATTGCTTGCCGGGAAAATGGATATTAATATCTGGGAAGTTATTGACGCTGCCAAAACAAAACCGTTTGGATTTCAGGCGTTTTACCCCGGCCCGGGAATCGGCGGACACTGTATTCCTTTAGATCCGTTTTACCTGGAACACATTGCCAAAAAGTTTAAGTTCGATTTGTCCTTAATTCATACAGCCGGGCATATCGATTTGCTGATGGCACACAGAATGACCTTAAAAATTACCTCGGCACTTAATCGATATAAAAAGCCGATAAATGGCAGTAAAATTTTATTTCTGGGAGTTGCATATAAACCGGATATAAACGACGACCGCGAATCTCCGGCATTAAAAATCATGGATGAGGTGATTAAAAAAGGTGGTGAAGTGAGTTTTCATGATCCTTTTGTCCCTTCTGTTAAAACAGAGGAAGGGAATGTTTATGAATCTGTTGAGTTAACTAAGGAAGTTATCGGGGAAGCAGATTGCGTAGTGATCACTACAAATCATTCTGTTTTTGACATTGATTTTATAAAGGCTCATTCGAAACTGATTGTTGATTTGCGGAATGCTATAAAAGAGGCTTCAGAAAAAGTATATAAATTATGAAACACTAAGTTACAAATGCACAAAAACAACTTTGTTACTTAGTGTCTTTATATTAAAAATATGAAACGATTTGTACTTATAGGGGCTGCCGGATTTGTAGCCGAACGACATATTAAAGCGATTAAAGAAACGGGAAACGAATTGGTTGCTGCCATGGATTTATTCGATGTTATGGGGCGCATGGACAGCTATTTCCCCGATGCTGAATTTTTTACGTCGGAAGATGAACTGATTCAGTTTATTCAAAAATGTCGTAACGAAGAAAAACCGGTCGATTATATCAGTATTTGCTCACCTAATTTCCTTCATATAAAACATATTGAACTGGCACTAAAAAACGGGTGCAATGTAATTTGCGAGAAACCGCTTGTTGTTCATTCTTCCGATTTGGCTAAAATTGAAAAGCTGGAGAAAGAAACTGGGAAGAAAGTTTATACCGTATTACAGCTTCGCTATCACCCAACTATTTTGAAGTTAAAAAAGGAAATAGAAGAATCGGATAAAGATTTTTTTGATATCGATTTGCAATATATTACCACCAGAGGAAAGTGGTACTATAAAAGCTGGAAAGGCGATGTCTCAAAATCGGGAGGAATTGCCACAAATATTGGTATTCATTTTTTCGACATGCTGATCTGGATTTTTGGAGATGTGCTGCAAAATCAGGTTACATTTTATGAGGCCGCAAAAGCGTCGGGCGAACTTGATTTAAAGAAAGCAAAAGTCCGTTGGTTTTTAAGTCTCGATTCGAACGATCTTCCTGAAATGGAAATTAACGCGGGTCAGAGAACCTGGCGCTCCATTAAAGTCGAAGGGAAAGAAATTGAATTCAGTGGCGGGTTTACCGATTTACATACTGTTTCATATCAAAATATTCTGGCGGGTAATGGATTTGGTGTCAGCCATGCAAGGGAAAGCATTCTTTTAACCGAAAATATTCGCGAATCATTTTCTGTCAAATAATTAATTGGTATACCTCTTTTAAAAAGTATAATTTTGTAATTTTAATTAAATAGGAAAATACAGAAATAAATGAATATTTCAGACTTAGCTCTTCAAGCAGCTATCGAGGCCGGAAAACAAATTTTAAAAATTTATAACGACCCGGAACAGGACTTCTCGGTGGAGAAAAAGTCTGATAATTCGCCTTTGACCATTGCCGATAAAAAAAGTCATGAAATAATTGCCAAATCACTGCAAAACACACCATATCCGATTCTTAGCGAGGAAGGAAAGGAAATAGTTTACGAAGAACGTAAAAACTGGGAAACGTTTTGGTTGATTGATCCGCTCGATGGCACCAAGGAATTTATCAAAAAGAACGATGAATTTACCGTTAACGTTGCGTTGGTGCAGAATGGAAATCCTATTATGGGAATCATTTATGTGCCTGTTTTACAAACTTTGTATTGGGGGCAGGTTGGAGAAGGTGCCTGGAAAATGGAATCCGTATCGGAGAGTGATAATATGAGTGTAACCTGGCTGAAAGAGAATGGAATACAGCTTCCGGCTAGTAATGATGACCGGAAATATACTGCTGTTGGAAGCCGTTCGCACAACAACGAAGAAACAACAGCATATATGAAAAAACTGGAAGAAGAACATGGGAAGATTGAAGTTATTTCGAAAGGGAGTTCACTTAAAATTTGTATGGTAGCCGAAGGAAGTGCTGATGTATATCCTCGTTTTGGCCCTACCATGGAATGGGATACCGGTGCCGGGCAAGCTATTGCTGTTGCTGCCGGGAAAAATGTTACCTTAGTCGACCATAAAACACCACTTAAATACAATAAAGAGAATTTGTTAAATCCTTTTTTTATAGTACACTGAGAATTGATATTATACGAAACTTATTTTTACATCGTGATAAACAGATTTCAAAATAGGTTTTGAATAACGCACAATTAATAAAGTAAAGAGACAATGAAAAATATACATCCTGTTTTTGATAAAATAGTATCGCGCGAAGCAAAAGAAGAGCGACTAAAACAAAAAGCAAAAGTAATTTGGTTTACAGGTCTTTCCGGTTCTGGGAAAACAACAGTTTCTTCGGCTCTTGAAAAGAAATTATTCGAGATGGGGTATTTTACCCAATTGCTCGATGGAGATAATATTCGATCGGGAATAAACAACAATTTAGGTTTTTCGCAGGAAGATCGCCTTGAGAATATACGACGTATTGCTGAGGTCTCTAAGTTAATCATGAATTGCGGGGTGATTGTACTCTGTGCATTTATCAGTCCAACCGATAAAATCAGGCACATGGCAAGGACCATAATAGGAACTGATGATTTTATTGAAGTATTTGTTGATACCCCAATTGAAGTTTGTGAGCAGCGCGATGTAAAAGGATTGTACGAAAAAGCACGAAAAGGATTAATTAAAGATTTTACAGGGGTAAATGCTCCATTCGAAAAACCTGATGATGCAGATGTGGTTGTTGATACCTCTATTGTGCCACTAGAAGAGTCGGTGGAGGCGATTTTTAAGGTAATAAAAACTAGAATTGACACCTCAATAAGTTAAAAGGATGACCGTAAAACCAAAACGCCATCTGGCGAAAGCTTTAACATGGCGTGTCGTTGCCTCATTAACTACTTTTATTATTGGTTGGATCGTTACAGGAGATCTGGATTTTGGTATGGCAATCGGGGCTGCTGATGTTGTAATAAAAATTGTGTTATACTATTTCCACGAACGGGCTTGGTACCATTTTCGTTTTGGGGTCGTGAAGGACGATAAAGATTAAAATGGCATAAATATTTTTTTTTTAGATTAATCCGAACTCGTTCAGCTCAATAACAATTGAAAGTATTGATTACTTTTGATGATAATTATGTAATTGAAAAGAATAAATGATGGCAAATATAACTTCTAATCCCTATGGAGCTTTATCCAATGCAGTTTTATTCGTGGTATTTAATAGACTGGATACAACTCAAAAGGTTTTTCAGGAAATTAGAAAAGCCAAACCTCCCCGTTTATATGTTGCAGCTGATGGCCCTCGAAAGAATAGACCAGGAGAAGAAATAAAGGTGAAACAGGTTCGGGATTATGTGATGAAAAATATTGACTGGGAATGTGAAGTTAAAACACTCTTTAGGGAAGATAATTTGGGTTGTAAGTTTGGGCCTCACACTGCCATTGATTGGTTTTTTGAGAATGAAGAGATGGGAATAATTCTTGAAGATGATTGTCTGCCATCGCAAAGTTTTTTTTGGTACTGTGAAGAATTATTAGAATTATACCGAACCGATTCAAGAATAATGCTGATAAGTGGATACAATAAGCTGCAAGAATGGAAATCTGGTAATTCAAGTTATTTCTTTTCCAATTTTGGTGGAATATGGGGATGGGCATCTTGGCGAAGAGCGTGGAGTTATAATGATATTGATATGCCAGATATTGAAGATTTTATTGAACAACATCATTTTGTTAATCAACTTGGGAAAAAGCTAGGTCGTAAACGACAAAATAGTATTTATAAAAATATTAAAATAAAAAAACAAGATGCATGGGATTATCAATGGGCTTATGCCAGACATAAGAATCGTGGATTGGCTTGTGTTCCTATTTTAAGTTTAATTGAAAATATTGGTTTTGGATCAGATGCAACTCACACAACAGGAAATAATCTTAACAATGTAAAAAGACATGATATAAAGTTTCCTCTTAGAGAAAATAATTTTATTGTCCCGGATATGAAATATGATATTAAGTATTTATCCGATGAATCATTGTGGAAAAAATTTTTAATAAAGTTTAGAAGTTTATATGTATAGCAAACAAAACCTTAAAGCGCAAGTAGAACCCTCAATCTTAAAAAAGCTAAGAGAAGAAAATAAATATGAAGTCATAGATCTTATGGCGATAAAACTTCTTACATGGAACCGACTTGATTTAGCTTTTAAGCTCTTTTATTTAGATAATAAAGACAGAATTCGAGAGTTTGCACATGAGGTTTATAAGCAGGATATAAAAGCTCAAACATTAGGAAGCTTTGAAGAATTTGATAATAATGAAAAAAATGATTTTCCTAAATATTTAGAAGCTTTCGCACAAACTTATGACGATATAAGAGCGAATGGTTTCAATCCTGAAAAATCTTTAATACCATTATCAAAAGAATATACTATTTTGAATGGAGCGCATAGAATAGCTTCTGCAGTTCATCTTAATAAGACAGTAAAATGTATAGATACAAAATTGCCAATTGTTACATGTGATTATAGATATTTTTTAGAAAGAAATGTGCCGCAAGATATTTTAGAGATAGTTGTGCAGACCTTTATTGAGTACGCACAAGATACATATATTGCATTTTTGTGGCCTTCAGGGAATGATAGAAAAGAAGAAGCTCTTAGTAAATTCAATAATGTTGTTTATCATAAAAAGATAAAATTTACTCCACAGGGAGGATTGAATCTAATTATTGAATTATATAAACATATGAACTGGCTTGGAGATCAGGTCAATGGTTTTAGGGGGGCAAAACAAAAGCTTATAGAGTGTTTTCCTAAATTTGATTCTTTTGATATTGTTGTATTTCAATCAAACAGTATTAACAAAGTTCGAAGTATCAAAGATGAAATCAGGAAAATATACAATATCGGTTATAGTTCGATTCATATTACAGATACGAAAGAGGAAGCAACCCGTATTGCAAAATTAATATTTAATGAAAATGGGCGGCATTTTTTAAATTATGCTTCTCCATGGAAATTTGAATCAACTTTAACGAGAATAAGTCAACTACAAGAATTTTTGGATTTGAATAATATTCAAAATGAAGATTTTTTAGTTGATGGGGGGCAGACTTTATATCTTTATGGGCTAAGAAATACTGAAGATGTGGATTACTTCGTTAATGAAGAATTGAAAATATTTAATAATTTTCCTAATTTCAACAAACATGACAATGAATTAGAATATCATAAACAGAATAAGAATACTCTAATTTACGACCCGCATTTTCATTTTTACTATAATGAAATTAAGTTTGTTTCATTTGATCAGCTGTATCATATGAAAAAAAGGAGAAATGAAAAGAAAGATTATATAGATTGTAATTTGATGGAAGCTTTTTTAAGTCGAGATAACTTTAAGTTGAAATTATTTAATTTAAAGCAGAAGCTGTTGTATTCAAAAATTAAAATTTATAAATCGATACATGATAGCGGAATTAAAATTTTAAAAGTTCTACACTTATACAAATTTTTTCAGAAACTGTATTGGAAATTTGTTTTGAATAGAGATTAATTCATAGTTTCTATGAAGTTGAATTTAATTAAAACAATATATTATTTTAGATGAGAGTAGTTCATGTTACAACTGGATATAACCATGGAGGAGCGGCAATTGCATGCAAACGCTTGGTTGAAGCTCAAAGAGAAATTGGTATTGAAGCAAGTGTAATCACTCAGGAATCAGGTGATTTCCAGTATTATGTATACTCAACAACAAAATCGAAATTTAAAAAACATTCTAATTTCATACGTCATGCATGGGAAAAATTTATCTTTCTTTTTTATGAAAAATCCGGGAAATATCGTTTCCAGTTTTCTTTAGCAAATACGGGAGAGTCTATCTACAATCTTGAAATACTTAAAGAAGCCGACATCATTCATTTCCATTGGTATAATGCTGGTTTTATTTCTTTAGAAGGCCTTAAACGAAGTTTGAATTTGGGGAAACCAGTAGTATGGACATTACACGATATGTGGGCTTTTACCGGTGGTTGCCATTATGCAGGACAATGTGTTAATTACATAAATAATTGTGGTAATTGTAAGTATTTAAAAATACACTCCAATAAAGATCTATCATATCGTCTTTGGAAAAAAAAGAATGATGTCTATTCTATCGGAAATTTGAATATAGTAACTCCAAGCGGTTGGTTGGCCTCATGTGCTAAGCAAAGTAGTTTACTAAAAAATGTGCCTTTAGAAGTGATCCCAAATGCCTTAAATAAAATCATTATTGATCAAACAAAATCAGAAATTCGAAATAAACTGGGTTTGCCGAAAGATAAAAAGTTGATATTATTTGGTGCATTTAATCTGAACCACAAAAGGAAAGGAGCGAATTTTCTAATGGAAGCACTATCTAAAATTGATAGGATTGATGAGTATGAATTGATGGTTTTTGGGAAAAAGAATGAATTGTTATCAGATTTGGTAATTAATAAACATTTTTTAGGATACTCTTCAAATGAAATATTTATAAGAAAAATTTATAAGGCTGCGGATGTTTTTGTTAATCCTTCTATAGAAGATAACTTACCCAATACTGTCCTGGAAAGTTTATCAGTGGGCACTCCGGTTGTTGCTTTTAATATGGGAGGAATGCCTGATATGATCGACCACAAAAAAAATGGATATTTAGCAAATTATAAAGAGGCTGGAGATATAGCAATCGGGATCGAATGGTGTCTTCAAGATGAAAATAATTCAATGCTATCTGCCAATGCAATTCAGAAAATCGATAGTACTTTTAGCCCATACAAAGTTGCCAAACAGTTTGACGATTTTTACAAATGTATTTTAAATGCTGATGAAGCCAAAGATTAGTATTATTACCGTAACGTATAATTGTAAAGAACAATTAGAAACAACCATCAGTTCTGTTGTTTCGCAAACCTACAATAATATTGAATTTGTTATTATTGACGGTGGTTCTACCGATGGCACCCTTGATATTATAAAAGCAAATAAAACAAAAGTTAGCTATTTGATAAGTGAACCCGATGAAGGCATTTACGATGCCATGAATAAAGGATTAAAGGTCTCAACCGGTGATTATATTCTGTTTTTAAATGCGGGCGATACATTATATAACCGGCATACTTTGGAAAATATACCATTCGCGAAAAATCCTGATGCTGATATTTTTTACGGCGAAACTCTTATTATAGACGAAAGAGGCGAAACACTCGGATTACGGCAAAAAAAACTACCGGATTATTTAAACTGGAAACATTTCAAAAAAGGGATGGTGGTTTGTCATCAGTCTATTTTTGTAAGCAAGAAAATAGCCGGATTTTATGATTTAACTTTTAAGTATTCTGCCGATATCGATTGGGTGTTAAATGCCTTAAGAGAAGCCAAAAAGATTGTATTCACCAAAAGTATTATTTCCAGTTTCGTGACAGGTGGATTTTCTACTCAGAATAAATGGTACAGCTGGCTTGAACGCTGGGTAATTCTTAAAACGAATTTTGGACTGTTACAATGTATTCTTTCCCATATAGTTTTTATATTTGAACTTCTCTTAATAGAATTAAAGTTAAAACCGGGTTACAGAAAAATATACCCAAAATTACTTTCCGATGAAGAACCTATTTAAAAATTTCACACCACATATTTTTGCAATTGTTTTATTCCTCGTTGTTTCTTATATCTATTTTTTCCCGGCACTGGAAGGAAAAGTACTTCAGGGAACAGATAACTACACTGCTAAAGCAATGCAGGGAGAGATCATGGCCTATACTTCCTTAACCGGAGACTACCCTGCATGGACCAATGGAGCTTTTGGGGGAATGCCGGCTTATACCATTTGGGTAAAAAAAGATGCTCCATTAAAGATTATAGAAAAAGTGATGTATGTCTTTGCGAAAAGAGGACCTGTAAGTTACCTGTTTATTGCCATGATGTCATTTTATATTTTGCTTCTCAGTTATGGTGTAAATCCTTGGTTGAGTATTGCCGGCAGCTTTGCTTATGCCTTTTCCGGTTATTTTATTGTAATTATTGGGGCTGGGCACATTACCAAAGTAATTAGTTTGGCCTACATGCCTGGGGTAATTGCCGGTATATATCTGGCATATAGAAAAAATAAGATTTTTCTGGGAGCTGCTATTATGGCCCTTTTTTTAGCATTAGAAATCGGCCCCGGACATTATCAGATTATTTATTACACTATTCTAATTGTATTTGGGCTGGGAATTAATGAATTGATAAATGCGATAAAAAATAAGCGTATTCGTGAATTTTTGAAAACCACTGGGGTGTTAGCTATCGCTGCTGTGTTGGCTGGTCTTACTAATATTAGCTCGGTATGGACAACCCAGGAATATACTCCTTATTCTGCGCGAGGTGGGAAAGTTTTAACCCAGAAAGAGGAAGAAGGAGCAGCGAAAGTTAAAGATGAAGGGCTCGATTTTGATTATGCAACGATGTGGAGTTATGGTATTTCGGAGTCATTCAACTTGTTTATCCCAAACTTTAAAGGGGGAAGTTCTGGCGGACCATTGTCCGAGAATTCAGAAGTGTATAAATTATTTAGTCAGCAAGATCGAAATCAGGCTAAACAAATTATTAAACAAATGCCTTTGTACTGGGGAAATCAGCCTAGTACCGAAGGACCTCAATATATGGGCGCTTTAGCCTTATTTTTGTTTGTTTTTGCTATGTTTTTTATTCGGTCAGAAGAAAAGTGGTGGATATTGGTTATATCGGTGTTTGCTTTGATGCTTGCCTGGGGCAACAACTTCGAAACATTTAATCGTTTTATTTTTCACTATTTCCCATTATACAATAAATTTAGAGCAGTAAGCACTATATTGGTAATTGTTCAGTTTCTTATTCCTTTTTGGGGAATTGTTGCTATTAATCAGATGCTCACTGATTACGACAGGAAAGAATTTATTCGATCATTAAAATGGGCTTTGGGAATTACTGGAGGTATTGCTTTACTTTTCGTTTTACTTCCCGGAATTGCTGGCAGCTTCTCAGGGCCTGCAGACGCACGATATGCCGGTAATCAACCTTTTCTTGACGCCTTAATGGCTGATCGAAAAACCTTGTTGCGCAACGATGCTTTACGTTCATTAATTTTTGTTTTGGCAGGTGCAGGTGTGCTGTGGGGATATCATTTGAAAAAAATGAATAGTAAAGTTTTGTATGCTTCCATGGCTATTTTAATGATTCTTGATCTTGGAATGATAGGAACCCGTTTTGTATCGCACGATGATTTTAAAACTGTTCGAACTTCTAATGCTGCTTTTATACCGTCAAAAGCTGATATGTCAGTATTTAATATGGAAATAAAAAATCCTGAGGTTAAAGAAAAAGTGGAAAAATTCAGAGCTGATTATCCAAAAATTGAAAAGAGGCAATCACCGGAATTAACGGCTTTAAATATGACTACCGATTACCGGGTGTTAAACTTGTCTCAGGGAATAAACTTTTCCGATGCAATGACATCATTTTATCATAAATCGTTAAGTGGTTATAGCCCTGCTAAATTGCGTCGTTATCAGGATTTAATGGATCAGGGAGTATTGGTGAAAGAAATACAGAATTTAGTTGGAAAAATGCAGAATAAACCCAATGCCGGAAAGACCAATGTATTAAACATGTTGAATACAAAATATGTGATATATAATAAAGAACAACCTGTTTATTTTAATACCGGGGCCTTGGGTAATGCATGGTTCGTTAAGGATATTAACTGGGTAGACGATGCCAACAAAGAGTTTGAAGCTATGCAAAGCATTGAACCACAAAATGAAGTTGTTCTTCATTACGAGTTTAAAAGTCAGGGACTAGACAATCTTGGCTACGATTCCACTGCAGTTATTCGCTTAGTTGATTATAAGCCCAACCACTTAAGCTATTCGTCTGTAACAAATACCGATATGTTGGCTGTTTTTTCAGAGTTGTATTATCCGGCCGGGTGGAATGTTTATGTTGATAATAAAAAGGCAGATTATTGCCGTGCCAATTATTTGTTGCGTGCATTAAAAGTGCCTGCCGGAGAGCATAAAATTGAATTTAAATTTGAACCACAATCTTATGTTCTGGGAAATACGATTGGGAAGTGGAGTTCGATTACTTTATTCTTATTAGTAGTTCTACTGTTGGGATTTTATGCAAAGAACTTTTTTAAAACTGAAACTGGAGAAGCAGATTAATTACTAAATGAATTAATAATTGTCGAAGAAAATGCTTCCGGAGAATTAAGATCTAAGAATTTTTCGGCATCTTTTTTATTATAGTTATATCCATTATCTATTGCATCCATTATCGCATTTACGATTCCATCACTACCGGGAGACATGGCGAATCCTATTTGATAATGATTTAGTAGTTGTTTGTAAAAACCAGAATCAGGAACAATTAGCGGTATGTTGTAATTGATAGAATGCCCGACAATGCCGCTAGACATTTCAGTAAACTTGTAGGGAAGAATTACAAAATCAGCTGATTTCAAATAATTATGCATTTCTAAGTTGGAGAGAAATTTATTTATAAGCGTAATGTTATTAAAGCCTGTTTGCTCCCTGATATATTTTGACGTTTGTTGAAGTTGTTTAAAGTATGAGATCTTTGCCATTCCAGCTATTATTATTTCAAATTTATCATGATAAGAATAGGGTATGTCTTTTACCGCTTGTATCAGCTCGTTTGTTCCTTTGCGTTCGGTTAGAAGTCCAATGTGAATAAATTTTATTCGTTTAATAGAAGGGGTAGCTTCAGTAGCGCTAAAGAATTGTTTTAAATTTAAAACCGGATCTTTTAAGGTGAATATTTTAGAACTTGAATAGTTTTTAGATAGGGAGGCTGTCAGTGTTGTATTGTTAAGTATATATAATTTCTTTAATGTATCCGAAGACAGACATTTTGAAAAGAGAATTTGTTTAGCTTTGCTCCTCAAATTTTTTGAATATAGTTTCGGATTAACAATATCTTCATTAAAATGATACTTTATTCCTGACATTTGAAATGATGTTTTTACAAATGGTATAACATCGAAAGCAAAACCAAGAGATAGAAGAAAGTATTCAGTAATGCCAAATGATTGCTGAAGCTTGTTAAGCAGTTTTATTGTTGCATATCCATTGCGGAATTTTTTTTTCTGAGATAAGGAGTTGAGATCATCTTTTTCAATTGGTTTGAAGAAATGATATTTTTTATCTTTTGAACAGACAAAGCGGGTCTGTAGCTCTTCATAAAAGTTATAAGGTCCAATTACCAATACATCTTGAATGTCAAGGATTTCTACGTATTCACAAACATGATAGATGTATTCTATCCGGTGACCATCTAGAGAACTTTCAAAAATTGCTTTCATTCTGTAAAATCAATTTTTATTTAGAAACATCGATAGAATGAATCTAACATTCAACAATTTGACTAATTTTAAACTATCCGATTTTCAGGAAAGGTTACAACATAGCTTAAATTATATTTCCATAATAGTTTTTGAACTCCTTCATATAAGCTGTACGAATATAATTCATCGCTTATCTTACAAATGTCCGTGCGAGAAATAATCCTTCAATATTTACTTTCGTCATTCTTATATTACATTATGTGCTTTTATACCAGCTTTTGGGAAGGGCGATAGGTTCATTTTTAGTATTATTATAATCTAATTTGTGTGGAAAGCTATATGCATAACTTTTAGTTTTAACACGATCTTTTCTAATGAAAGTAAACTCGGCTACGCGTGGAATCTCTTGCCCAAATCGAAAATCATTACCACAACAATTGTTTGGATGTATATGTACACAAATGTGTGTTTGTAGAATTTTATTAAATACAGTTTGGGCTAAGTTAAAAAAATGAGGATTCCAAAGGTCATTTAATAAATGAAATTCTATAACCATAATTCTAAATCTATTCATTAAGGAGTCAGACATATTTATAAATGTATTATATTCACCTCCTTCGATGTCCATTTGTAATAATAAGTCGGATTCTTTAGAATGACATTTTGAATTTACCCAATCATCCATGGTTATGAAGCTGTTATTATTTGTACATCCAACAAATAACTTTAAAAAGTCATATTTATCTTGTGGTAAATCAAAATTTGGTTTTTCAACAGATTTGTCTGCTAAAAAAATTTTCATGCCATGTTTTAGACAGTCTAATTCAAACTCACTAACTTTATCAACACCGGGAGAAAAGCACGCTTCAATACCTTCTAAATCATCTGGTATCAAATAACCTCCATCTCCTTTTGGCCCGAGCCTTATTAAATCATTTTGGATTTGGAATGGATAAAGACTCTCAATAAGATTAGCAACTTTTTTTTTCTCTGTAGCCTTTATTAGAAGAACTTCTTTTTTTTCAAAAAGAGATGAAATGATTTTTTTTATCATCTTTTTTTAGTTAAGGATTGTACAAAATACTGTTAAATATCACCTATTTTTTCTTGTGTTTTATTCTCTTGAAATATAAGTATCTGGATTATAATATTTTTCCAGTATGGTGTGAGATTCAGATATTATATAATCTTTTATCTTGGGAGTTATTAGTTCTTCTTTCTTCTTTTTATTTGTCTTCCCAACAAACGACACATTATATGATGGATTATTTTTTCTATATAGTTCTTCTGATTCTTTCATTGATTTCAAATCTGAATTTAAAATTGCTTTTTTAATTGTTTCTTCCTCAACATCAATACCTAAATTTAAACAGAGTTCCGTCATTGAAGCTAATGCATTCTTTTGTAGATCTTCATATTTAATTAAATGAATTTTTTGGACTTTATCAGAATTATTCAACCAACTATTAACGTGATTTCCCCAGGTTTTTATTCCAAATTTTTCTGATTTGACAAATTTCTCAAATTCAATACTAGCACCGTGATCTTGTAAATAATTATAATAGCTCACCATTACATCGATAGGATTTCTTAAAATATAAACTACAGAATTATAAAGTGGATTATATTCCGAATGAGATTTTATAAATCTGTAATCTTCCAGTTTGTTTATTTCTGCGCCCCTTAGCTGATGTATATCTGGGATATATCTTGAGTAATTATAAAAGGTCACCTTTTCTCTTTTTTCATTTTTTAGCAATATGAGATTAGCAAGAAGAAATGATAACCATGTAATACCACTTTTTGGAAATTCTACCAAATAAATATCATCATGTAATGGATTGGGAGAAAAAGTTTGTTTATGTTGTTTTAATCTTACTTCTTTTTTTATTTCCCCCCAAATTATTTTTCCGTATTTGATTATCATCTTAATTCTGATTAAATTGATTATAATGGTTGAGTTATGTTAAATCTTTATTTATATTAATCTGCGAATATAGTTGTTTATAAAATCTGACTTAGAGATATATTCATCCCCTTATGTTGATTTTCTTTGTTTCAATAACAGTCTGATTTCATTAAAAAATTCATAATTAAAAAGCAAATTCAATAAAATGTAAATGCTTACACCAAGAAAAATTTGTAAAGCAAATATATAAAAATTAATTCCACCCAATTTGTAAACAAAATATACTATTCCACCCATTATTAAAGAGAAAATTGATGGTTTAAAAAGATCATAAAGAATCTCCCTCAAGTTGTATTTTATAAATTTCTTTGAGACGATTACGTTGGCGATTAAAAGAAGAAATTCGTGAATGACTTTAATAATTACAATCCATTTAATTCCAGCATTTAGTAGAATACATAATGTAATTAAGAACAACAAAGTTATATTTGATATTAATACATAGATTAAACTAAAATTGAATTTGCCTAGAGGTATTAAGAAACTTTTTAAGGCCTGATTAACAATAAAAATGATTCCGGCAAAGGATACAATTTGTAAATAAAAAACACTTTCAAGCCACTTTTCTGTCAGAAAAAGAACAATGAATGATTTCGCAACCGTTATTAGTCCTACTAAGGCAGGGAAAGCAACAAGTGAAGCTATATTTACATTTTTTCTAACACTGGCTTTTAGTCTTGGTATATCATCTTTAATAAGAGATTGTATAGGAAACATAACTCCTTGAATGGAAAAGGATATAAAATCACCAACTCTTTGTTGTAATTTTCTTCCTTGACTATAGAAACCAACATCTGTAGTTGCGAAATATTTGCCGATAATTAAAGAAAAAATATTTTGATTGATTTGGCCTATAATTCCTCCTAATAATATCTTAAATCCGTTTGAAAACAAGTTTTTAAAAACTTTGGTCTTAAAGCAGAGATTGGGCCTCCATTTATTGATAATCCAAAAAAGAACAGTACGAATGAAATTCTCTAACAGTACCATTGAGATTAGGGCCCAAACCCCAAAACCATTATTTGCTAGCAAGATACCGGATACCACTGACAATAAAACAGCTGTCAACTTAATTTTTGTAATTGTACGGAAATTTAACCTTTTCTCAAATGTAACCTGATGAATGGCCCCAAATGAAATCAATATAAGATTTAGACCGAGGACTTTTGCAACATTTACCAGTTTTGGTTCGTTGTAGAAATTTGCAATAGGTTTTGCTCCCCAAAAAATAAGCAGGTAAAAAAATATACTTATGAAAATATTGAAGTAAAATACAACATTATATTCTTCTTGGGTAACGCTCTCTCCTTTTTGTATTAAAGTGGCCTTAAATCCACCATCGATAAAAACTTGGGAGATTGCCAAAAATATTGCCATCATACCAATCAAGCCATAATCTTCGGGTGATAATATTCTGGCTATGTATATACCTGAAATAAATTGTATAACCTGGGTTCCCCCCTGATCGAGAAATTTCCATAGAATCCCTTCTGCTGCTTTTTCTTTTAAGTTATCAACCATATGCCTTTAAGAATGGACAAAAATAAGTTTTATACAATAATTTGTATCATAACAATATTATATTTGTTTCCCTTGACCAAATTAATAGTAATTACTTTCATCATCTATGCAAAAACGTCATTTGAACAACAAACAATATTTTGAAGAACAAGCCTTCACATCAGAAAACTATGTTATTCCTTATATAAACTCCAATATGCCTGTAAATTCTGAAACCACTATTCTGGAAATAGGTTGTGGCGAAGGAGGAAATTTAATCCCTTTTGTAAATATGGGTTGTAAAGTAACCGGTATAGATTTGGCAGAATATAAAATTAAGAAGGGAACTGAATATTTTAAAGAGAATAAATGGGAGGCAAATGTAAATCTTATTTATGGTAATATATACGAAAATGAGAATCTTGGCATTTTTGATGTAATAATACTGCGCGATGTCATCGAGCATTTGCCTAATCAGGAGATGTTTATGTCTTTTCTGAAACATTTTGTTCATAATAGAAGTGTTGTTTTTTTCGGATTTCCTCCCTGGCAAAATCCTTTTGGGGGGCATCAGCAAATTTGTCACAATAGAATTTTATCGAAACTTCCGTATTTCCATTTATTACCTGGGGTGATATACTCCGCTGTTCTCAAATTGTTTGGAGAGAAAGAAGGAACCATCAATGAATTAATATCAATAAAAAAAACAGGTATCTCAATTGAGCGTTTTGAAAGAATTGTTGCGAAAGAGAATTATTCGATATTGCAGAAAACACATTATTTTATTAATCCTAATTATGAAGTGAAATTCGGATTAAAGCCACGTGCGCAACTTAAAATAATCAGCAAGATTCCCTGGGTACGGAATTTTTTTACAACCGCAGTCTATTACTTAATTATGTCGGATAGCAAGTAGAGATTATAGATTTTTATGGGGGATTATTATTTTATTAGCATTTTATTGAAGGTTCAATAAATTCTCAACAAATACCTCCCACGAATACTTCTTTTTTTCTTTAGCTGCGTTCTTACTAAACTCTGATTCTTTTTTAAGATCATAGAATTTTAAAATGGCATCAGCAATTTCCTGTTGATCGGTGTTTACAACGTAACCCACTTTCTCGTTTGGTATGAGTTCTGATAAACCTCCAACATTGGTAGTGATCATGGGTTTATTAAAGTGATAAGCAACTTGTGTTATTCCACTTTGAGTGGCTGTTTTGTATGGTTGAACGACCACGTCGGAGGCACAAAAATATTTATGAACGTCGGTATTTGGGATAAAGTCGGTTCGTAATACAATATGATCTTTCAGTTTAAGCTTTTCTATAAGCTCCATGTATTTATCCGGCTTGGAATAGAACTCGCCGGCAATGAGCAATTTTACCGGAAGTTCACGAAGTTCTTTATTGGCAAAAGCTTCCAATAAAATATCCAATCCTTTGTAATCACGGATAAAACCAAAAAACAAAATGTAATTTGTTTTTGCATCCAACCCAAGCTGTTCTTTAGCCGTTTCCTTGGGAATTGTTTCACCAAAATTATCGTAGAGTGGGTGAGGTGTAAATTTACGAGGTTTTACAGTATCGAATTGATTCAGGTCTTTCAAAACACTTTTTGACATCGTAATAAAAGCATCTACATTTTTTACGAAATACTTTGATAGCAATGTGTCTCCCGGCTTTTTTTCATGTGGAATCACATTGTCGGTAATGGCGATAACCTTTGTTTTTTTGTTTTTTCTAACAATTTTGGAGATTGTTCCCAAACAAGGTCCCATAAATGGTATCCAGTAACGTAGTATCACTAGGTCGGGAGCCAGCTTTTTCAGGTATCTTCCAACTTTAATCCAGTTAAAAGGATTAATGGAGTTTACCATTACTTCTATATCCAGATCCTCTGGAGCTGCTTCTTCGGAGTATTGAGTTTTCCCTGGAAAAAGTATTGACGGGTATTGGAGACTAAATGTGTATATTTTTACTTCATCGCCATTATCCAAAAAGGCCTTGGCCATTCGCTCGTTAAAAGTGGCAATTCCACCTCCTCTTAAAGGATAAGCCGAACCAACAATTGCAATTTTTCTTTTTCCCTGTTTTTTCTTTTGCATGTTTAAAAGATGTAAATGGCTATAAATTTATTTTCAAAAGTAAAGATATTAGATTTAATCTAAATTGTTTTGGGCTTTTGTCATCAAATGAAAAGGGGACAGCCAAATACCTATCCCCTTCTCTTATTATCTTTTGTTGAGATTCTCTATAATTTCCCAAACAACTTCTTATAACTTACCTGTTCACCAATAATTTTACCTAATTCAGCGATGGCAACACGTTCCTGTTCCATGGTGTCGCGGTAACGAATGGTAACAGTGTTGTCTTCGGTTGTTTGATGATCTATTGTAACGCAGAATGGTGTTCCAATAGCATCCTGGCGGCGGTAACGTTTCCCGATTGAGTCTTTTTCGTCGTATTGACAGTTAAAATCAAATTTCAGCTCGTCGATAATTTCGCGGGCTTTTTCTGGCAAACCGTCTTTTTTTACCAGCGGCATAACGGCAAGCTTAACAGGAGCCAGTACCGGAGGTAGTTTCAACACTACGCGTGAATCTTTTTCCAGTTGCTCTTCGCAGTAACTTGCAGAAATTACCTGCAGGAACATGCGGTCAACTCCAATTGATGTTTCCACAACAAAAGGAACATACGATTCGTTGAGTTCAGGATCGAAATAACGGATTTTTTTACCCGAGTATTTTTCATGTTGCGAAAGGTCGAAGTCGGTACGAGAGTGAATTCCTTCCACTTCTTTAAAACCGAATGGGAATTTAAATTCAACGTCGACAGCAGCATTGGCATAGTGAGCCAGTTTTTCGTGCTCGTGGAAACGGTAGTTGTCGTCGCCGAACCCAAGTGCACGGTGCCATTTCATACGTGTTTCTTTCCATTTTTCGAACCAATCCAGTTCGGTGCCAGGGCGAACAAAGAATTGCATTTCCATTTGCTCGAACTCGCGCATACGGAAAATAAACTGGCGCGCCACTATTTCGTTACGGAAAGCTTTACCGATTTGTGCAATACCAAACGGAATTTTCATACGCCCGGTTTTTTGCACGTTCAGGTAATTCACAAAAATACCCTGTGCTGTTTCAGGGCGAAGGAAAATTTTTGAAGCTCCTTCAGCAGTCGATCCCATTTCTGTAGAAAACATCAGGTTAAACTGACGTACATCGGTCCAGTTTCGTGAGCCTGAAATCGGGCAAACAATACCTTCGTCTTCAATTATCTTTTTTAATTCTGCCAGATCGTTATCGTTCAGTGCGTTAGAAAAACGTGTATGCAATGCATTCCATTTTTCCTGATTTGCAAGAACTCGTGGATTTGTTTCGCGAAACTGTTTTTCGTCGAAAGCATCGCCAAAACGTTTTGCAGCTTTGGCAACTTCTTTATTCATTTTCTCTTCGTACTTAGCCAATTGGTCTTCAATCAACACATCGGCGCGGTAACGTTTTTTCGAATCTTTATTGTCGATTAGCGGATCGTTAAAAGCATCAACGTGACCAGATGCTTTCCATATGGTTGGGTGCATGAAAATGGCTGAGTCTAAGCCAACCACGTTCTCGTGTAGCAGAACCATGCTGTCCCACCAGTATTTTTTGATGTTGTTTTTCAGTTCAACACCCATTTGTCCATAATCGTATACTGCTCCAAGCCCGTCGTAAATTTCACTCGACTGAAATACATATCCGTATTCTTTGCAGTGTGCTACTAACTTCTTGAAAATATCTTCCTGTGCCATCTATATAAAGTTTCTGAATTGTGAACGACAAAAATAGGATAAAATTCTAAAGTTCAGGGATGAGAGTTTAAAGTTTAGGGTTTAAGCTTTAAAGTTTAAAGTTCAGGATTCAGGGTTTCTGTATTAAACTCAACAGATTGAAATTAGTGAATTGGCAAAATTCAGTAGTGAAATTGATTTCGAATTATGAAATTGCATCGACATTTATCTTCCAATTTCGTGCTTCGTGCTTCCAACTTCCAGCTCTTTATCTTTCCCAATGACTAGTGACATATGACTCTTTCTTCTGATCACTGTTCCTCAGTCCACTTCTTCAAAATCAACATATTCCCCATTGTCTTTATTGTTGTTCTTTGAACTCGAACGAGGTTTTTCAACAGTCACTTCTCCTTCCTGACGGCTGGGACGTTGTTGCCTTTGTTGATCCTGCATTTTTTGTTGCATATTTTTCATGCCTTTGTCTATAAGCAATGGGAAAATATACCTGCTAATAAAACGGAATCCAAAATAGATTATAGCAATTACAATGAGGGTACGGAGAAAATTTACGATATATAATGTGATGAATAAAGTCATTTTGTAAAATCTTTTTAATTGCTTGTAAATAAAATATTCACACCAAAGCACAAATTTAAATTTTTTGACGAAGTTGGTTTAATCATTGTCAGAATATTATTGGTAGATAGATAAATTTGAGCTTTTTGGCCTGTATAAGAGCAGCTAAGTCCCGGAGAAATTTTTTTGAAATTGTTAAGAGTTAAAGAGCCCGCTGTTTCAAAATGGGTTCCAAAAAAAGTAGATATGAATCCCGATAGGTAGTTGTTTGAATGATTTTTATACCCAATGTAATTGTTAGAAGCTCCAAACCATGTATTTTTTGAAACTTTATACTTTAATTGTAGGTTGATTTGAACTGGAAGAAGCTCGTACCTTCTTTTTGTAACGAGGTCGGGTGTGGTTATATACGGAACAGAATTCCTGAAACGGAGTATCGCTTGCTCGGGGCTAAGGTAGTTGGACGCCAAACTGTCGGAAGACTGATACAACTCGTGTTTTTGATAATGTAGACTATCGTTAAAAATAATATGGTATGTATTTTTTTTGTGGCTGGTAAATCCAAGATCGGTAACTGAAAACTGTATTTCGCTTTGGTTGTTGGGTTTGTAACTTAATCCAAGATCGATAGCAGCTCCCATATTTTTTAGTTTGAAAAAGTAATCTGCTGGTTTAATGTTTGGTTTAACCGAAGCCGATTCAGTTTCTTCATCGTAAATTATTTCAACTGGCCCTGAAACCATGTAGCTTCCCTGTGGGATTACCGCAAAATTTTCTTCCTGCGCATAGGTTGTAGTAGTAATCCGGCAATTGTCGATGTGGTAGTAGAATTTTTCAAAAAGTATTTTTGGTCTGATTCCGACACTTAATTTTTCCTGAACCTGTACTGCATAACTAATGCTTAGCTCTCTGAAATATTTTGCTTTAAATGATATTGGATCAAAAGAATCATCTCTTCCGTAATAGGGGAGAAGACCCTCAGAAAGGAATTGAAGAATTTCTTTGTCGAAATACGAGTTCGCTACAACTTTGTCTGAAATACTAAAGCCAAAGGTTTGTTTGTTTCGCTTTAACGACAAGTATATTAAGGGAAGTGAAGAAGAGGCAAAAGCCACAGGATTACCGTCAACAGATTGGTAAAATTCTTCAAAATCGATAACAAAGTTTTTGCTGATAATATTATTGATTGCAAAATTATTATCCCATTGCATATTCATTCCTGAAATAACAGGAAGTCCAACAACTAATTGTTCGGTTGTGTTTTGGTAGGCAGGATTAATGAGGGAAGCCTGGCTGACATTCGAAAGAAATGTTAAGCCATTGCTATTTTGTGCCCGAACAGAAAGAACCATCGTCGCCAGCAGTAAAAACAGGTATATCTTTTCTTTTCGAATATGTTTTCTCATAAAAAACGGCTTCCCACAAAAATATGCTTTAATTTTTATTCATTTTCTTCTTAAAATAAAAAAGGGTGTTTAATATAATATAAACACCCCTGATCGTTAATTTTTTTGAGATTATTTATTGTGAACATCGCCGCCGCTCGATTCGTCGATATCACGAATTTGCGGATTCCCGTAATAATTAATGTCAGCTCCGCTGCTTGCATCAGCATAAAGTTCGTCGGTTACAGTAACCGTAATATCCGATCCGCTACTTGCACTTAGTTTGGCAATTTTAGCTTCAAGTTTACTGGCTTTAATGTCTGAACCACTGCTGCTGCTTGCTTCAAGGGTTTTAACCTTACCGCTTAGCTTGGCATCCGATCCACTGCTTGTGTCTACCCTTAAGTTTTTATAATGTACATCTATACTAACATCGCTGCCACTACTGGCACCCACTTCAAGGCTTTCTCCTTCCAGAGTATTCTCGCTTCTTACATCCGATCCCGACGAGGCATTTAGTTTTACCAGTTCTGTTACTGTAACGTAGGCTTTTTTAGTTCGGTTGTTTGCTCCCCAGTTAAACCAACCCTTTTGTTTGATGTAAATATGAAGGGTTCCGTTTTTAACTTCGGTATAAATATCATCGATAATATCGTTGTCGGCTTCAATGGTAACCTCTTCTTTATCGCCCATGGTCAGGTAAAGATCTATTCCGGTTGAAACTTTAATGGCATTAAATCCTGAAACCTGCCTTTTTTGGGTTTTTTCGAAGTTCCCGGCCAGGGTTGTCCCGGCACTGATTACGATTAGAAATGTAAAAAGGATAATGTTTTTAAGTGTTTTCATGTTGAACGTTTTTTAATTATGCTGTAAGAATGACGCTTTATATTTGTTGAAGTTACAGTTCAGTCTATCTTTTTATCACATTGCCCCCCGAAGAACGCTGGATTTCTGTTTTTTCGGGATTACCATAATAGAAAATATTTCCTCCACTGCTAGCTTGCCCGTCGAGCATTGTTTCAACAGCAATCCATATGTTGGCTCCGCTACTTACACGGGCCGAACATTCTTTACTTTGTAAATTTTCTGCTTTAATATTCGAACCTGCACTCGCTTTACATTGTATTTTTTCAGTAGTTCCTTCCAGCATGATGTTCGAACCTGCACTTGAAGAAACATTTCCGCTGAGAAGATCAACATCGAGTTTAATGTTGCTTCCTGCAGTTGCAGAAATATCCAGGTGTTTTGATCTTACCTGAGTCTCGGAATAAACGTTACTTCCTGCTGTTGATTTTATTGCTGAAATTTTGGGAGTTATTACATATACTTTATTCACTTTGGCTTTTTTAATGTTACTTTTGGTGCTAATGGAAAGAACATCACCTTGAATTTCTGTTTCAATAACACTTAGCAGGTTTTCATCTGCTTCAACTTTAATCTGAGTCTCATCTCCCTGGCTGATATAAACATTCATTCCGCGGCTAACTTTTATTTCATCGAATGGCTTTGTTTTACGGAATTCTTCAGCCACCTGTCCGTTTCCTTTAATTGAAGGTGAAAAAATGCAGGAAGTAAAAATGATTGGGAGAATAAACGATAGGAGAATTGCGAGATTACGTTTCATAACTAATACTTTAACTGTTTGGCTTTAATTTGATGCAAAGTATCAGAAATGATGTTTTTTGTAGAAATTAATTCGTTAAACCGGGTAATTTAATCGGTGAATAGCCAGGTGCAAGAAAAACGAGCCGGCTTTCAAATTAAAAGCCGGCTCGTTTTTTAAATTTTTGTTTCTAATTATGCTCCTGCGCGAAAATCAGGGCGTTCTCCTCTTTCTGGTCTTTGCCCTTCAAACCTTCCTGGTCTTTGTCCCTTTCTTCCTTTCATGGCATCAAATTTCAGTAACTGTTCTTCGCTAAGCATAGCCCTGATTTCCTGATGTTGTTTGGCCCTGATCTTTTGAATTTCAGATTTAACCTTCCACATTTGGTCAATGTTGTTGTTAATCGCTTTCATGTCGGCTTTTTCTGCAGTTGTCAGGGTTTGCTGTTTGGCCTCCAGTTCATTCAGCTCGTTTCTTAACGGCTTTATTTGTTTGGCTGTTTCCAAACGCAATTCTTTTACTTTTTCGAGTTGTTCTTCAGTAAAGAAATTTTCAACACGATTTCGCATATCTGCTTTGTGTTCTACCATCATTTCCCTTTGTCCGGGATTTCTTTTGTTTCGGGGGCCTTGTTCTTGTGCCATTGCTGTTGTTGAAATTGCTAAAACAACAATAAGCGCCATGCCTAAAATTCTAGTTTTCATGTTTCTATTTTTTTTGTTTCTAAATTGTGCCTTTTTTGACTGAGAGTTATTTTAAAGGTTTAACCTTAATTCTGAATTAACTTTTATTAACCTCAAAATTCTACCGTTTAAATTTGAACACATTGTATAATATGCTGGTTTTAATATAAATTAACGTAATGTATTTTGAATGTTTGTGACAGATATCAGGTAAGATTTTTTACTTTTGGCAGTTCAAAACTGAATTGTCATTAAAGATTAATTCAAAAAAAGCGAGACAGCATGAAAAGGAAATTTTGGACAGGAATAGCAATAGTTGTAGTAGTTGGGCTTACTTTTTTCAGTTTTACCCGCGACCAAAAGAATTTTGAAATAGCCAAGAATCTGGATATTTACCATACTTTGTTTAGAGAGTTGAATACATTTTATGTAGATGAGGTAAATCCGAATAACCTGGTAAAAACGAGCATCGATAAAATGCTGGAATCACTCGATCCTTATACAAATTATATTTCAGAGGACCAGATTGAAGATTTCAGGTTTATGACAACCGGGGAGTATGCAGGTATAGGTGCTTTAATTAGTAAGAGAGGCGATAAGGTAATTATTGCAGAACCATATGAAGGATTTCCGGCACAGAAGTTTGGAATTAAAGCTGGCGACGAAATTCTGGAGGTTTCAGGGAAAGAAACAAAAGAGATGAATACAGAGGATGTTAGTAATTTATTAAAGGGGTCGGCTAATAAGCCCGTTAAAATAAAATTGCAGCGTCCCGGTCAGAAAAAACCGTTTACTGTTGATGTTGTTCGTGAAAAAATCTCAATAAATGCTGTGCCTTATTATGGGATGCTCGATAATAAAACGGCTTATATCCGCTTATCAAGTTTCACTGCCAATTGTAGTAATGAAGTACAAAAGGCATTTCTCGAGATGAAAAAAAATAATCCTGAATCACTGGTTTTCGATTTGAGAGGTAATCCGGGTGGACTTTTGATGGAGGCTGTTCAGATTGTAAACTTTTTTGTGCCACAGGGAGAGGAGATTGTTAGCACCCGGGGAAAAGTAAAACAGTGGGATAAGATTTATAAAGCCACTTCGGCACCAATAGATACCACTATTAAAATTGCCGTTCTGGTAAATCGCGGTTCAGCTTCAGCCTCAGAAATTGTTGCAGGTGCCATCCAGGATTTAGATCGTGGTATTGTTGTCGGTTCAAGAACTTTCGGAAAAGGCCTTGTACAAACTACTCGCGATTTGAGTTATAATACAAAATTGAAAGTCACTACCGCTAAATATTACATTCCAAGCGGACGTTGTATTCAGGCACTGGACTATTCGCATCGTAATGAAGATGGTAGTGTTGGACAAGTTCCCGATTCATTAATATCTGAGTTTACGACTAAAAAAGGCCGGAAAGTATACGACGGCGGCGGAGTAGTGCCAGACATTAAAATTGAAGGAGACCAGCTAAGTACACTGGCTATTGAACTGGTTACAAGTTTTAAAACATTTGATTTTGCAACAAAATATTCGAACGAAAACGAATCGATTGCGGCTCCTGAAGTTTTTGAAATAGATGATGAAATCTATAAACAATTTACCGATTATGTGAAAGCAAGCGATTTTAAATACGATTCAGATTCGCAAGCCGATTTTGAGGAGCTTTAAAAACAGCCAAAAGAGAAAAATATTTTGGATTGGCAGAAGCCGAGTTTGAAGCACTAAAGACAAAACTTGAACCCAATCTTGACAAAGATCTGAAAGAGTTCCGCGAAGAAATCAGCGAATTACTTAAAGATGAAATTATTACCCGTTATTATTACCAAAAAGGTGCCATTAAGTCATCGCTGAAAGACGACAAAGGGCTTAAAAAAGCAACCGAAGAATTGAATTCAGAAACTGCATATTCTTCGTATTTTGCTCCCGGAACTGTAATTGCGTCCATCTATCCGCATCGTTATTTGGTTCCCGCTTATAGTGCACCTGAAGAAGAACCAAGTGTAATTATTGAATCGTAACTGAAGTTGATTTAATAGACTGAAAGAGAAATTTTATTAAAATATTTTGATGTTTAAAGAGGCTTATTAAAGCCTCTTTTTTTAAACCTTGTTTTTGTATAGATGTTATAATTATTAAACAATATCTTCTACAGCAATAAAACTTTTCTGATCAGCTTAATTTTCTTATTTTAAGAACACCAAATATTATCAGGATAATTATGCGTTTTAAAGAATTTCTAAATACTGAATTATTGAAAAAAGGAGATTTTACTCTCACTGTTTATAACATCTTCCTGATTTTGATAGTGGTGTTAGCCACCATTATTATTCTGAACATTATTAAACGGTTTTTTAAACGTTTTATAAAAAAGCAGGAAGCGGAACGTCGTTCCTACTGGTCAATTTATTTGATTCTCAGGTACGTTGTTTGGGTGATTATAACCATTCTTCTCCTGGAATCTTCCGGTTTAAAAGTTTCTGTTTTACTTGCCAGTATCACTGCTCTTTTGGTTGGTGTTGGTTTTGGTATTCAACAGCTGTTCAGCGATCTCGCCTCAGGAATAGTATTGCTGGTTGAAAGAAATTTACAGATTAACGATATTATTCAGTTGCAGGATGGAACAGTTGGGAAGGTTATTCATATTGGTTTACGAACATCGAAATTAAAAACAAGAGACGATATTATCCTGGTAGTTCCCAATTCGAAATTTGTAAACGAAAAAATTATCAACTGGAGTCAAATGGATTATAATACCCGTTTTTCAGTTGATGTTGGTGTGGCTTACGGATCAGATACCAGGTTGGTGACCCAGATTTTGCTCGATTGTGCAAACCGGAATAAGAATATTTCCACCCATCCAAAGCCTTTTGTGAGGTTTAATAATTTTGGTGATTCAGCACTTGAGTTTCAGATTTTTTTCTGGGTGCGCGAATCCTTTTGGGTGGAGAATATCAAAAGTGAAATGCGTTATGCCATAGACGATGAGTTCCGAAAACACGGAGTGCAAATTCCTTTCCCGCAACGAGATGTGCATATTAAAACGAATGTTGCTTCTAAGTAGGTTAAAATCTCAAAACGAATTCCTTTATGAAGAAAATAATCAAATTTATTATTCCTTTTATACTGATATTATTTTCAATATTTTTTAAAATATTCATTGAAAAATACGAATTAGTGAATTCCGACTGGTTCGATTTTTTCGATAAAACAGGTTCAATTTTATTGATAGTAAGTATTGCCTGGGCGTCGATTGCAGTTCTGAGGGCTTCTAAAAAAATACTGCTTTCCAAATACGATACATCTAAGGAAGACAATCTTCGGTCGCGTAAATTTGTTACCCAGTTTAATATCATGGAAAGTATTATCTATTTCCTCATTATTCTTATTTCCGTTGGCTCGGCGCTAATGTTATTCGAAGAAGTGAGGCAGCTGGGGATTAGTCTGTTTGCATCAGCAGGTGTTGCCGGTATTATTATTGGTTTTGCTGCCCAGAAGCTTATTGCTACAGTACTGGCCGGACTTCAAATTGCCATTACTCAGCCAATTCGTATCGACGATGTGGTTATTATTGAAAACGAATGGGGAAGAATTGAGGAAATAACCCTCACTTATGTGGTTGTAAAAATCTGGGATCAGCGTCGTTTGGTGGTGCCTTCTACTTATTTTTTCGAAAAGCCATTTCAGAACTGGACACGAAGTTCTGCTGAGATTTTAGGAACGGTATTTCTTTATACAGATTATCATGTTTCATTCGATGCACTGCGTAAAGAATTAACCCGCTTATTGGAAAGTACGCCATTGTGGAATAAGAAAGTGAATGTGCTACAAGTTACCGATGCCAAACAGTATGGGGTTGAAATCAGGGCACTGATGAGTGCAAAAGATTCTCCAACTGCATGGGATTTGCGTGTGTTTATTCGGGAGAAGCTTATTGAGTTTATTCAGAAGAATTACCCTGAAAGTTTACCCAAAACCCGCGTAATAGTAGAAGGTGAAGGTATTGATCCGCACAAGGCGAAGGATATCATTCGGAAAAAAACTAACAACTAACAATGAAACGAGCATGTTTTTCTAAACATAAAAGGCAATGATTACCTTGCGAGTTACATATGATACAACGAATAACGAACAATTTTAATCATATGAAAATTTATTTTGCCGGTTCAATTAGAGGAGGGCGAGAAGATGCAGCTTTGTATCAACAAATTATTGAATACCTGAAAACATTTGGAGAGGTTTTAACTGAGCACATTGGTGATCCCGCGCTTACCAGCAAAGGAGATGATGGCCCAACCGATAAGTTTATTCACGACCGCGATTTGGAATGGCTTCAGTCGGCCGATCTAATTGTCGCCGAAGTAACCACCGTTTCTATGGGAGTTGGATACGAAATTGGCCGTGCTGTGGAATCGGGGAAATCTGTTCTTTGTCTTTTTCGACCTTCAACGGGGAAAAATCTTTCAGCCATGATTGCCGGATGCACAAATCTTAATCTTGTATATTATAATAACTTGCAAGAGGCTAAAAATGAAATAAAGAAATTCATCAATCATTAACAGACAAATTGTTGTCTGACGCAACTAATTGTATTTTTTTCTTGATTTTTTCCCCAACTAATTGTCAGATTTACAGTAAGCTAAAAGATTAAAAAAAATTAAACATTGTGTCGTTCAGACAATTGTTATGGATATTGCTATTTTTTTCTTAAAATTGTTTCGCATTTTAATTGAAAACCAGACTAATGACTAAAAAAGTATCAAATCAATTGAACCGAAGAAAATTCCTGGGCCTTTCGGCAATGGGATTAACCGGATTAACAATTTTACCAAGTTGGACAATGAACGGTGTTAAAATAGCCCCGAGCGACAGGGTTGTTATGGGCTTTATCGGACTTGGACAACAAGGAATGAATGATTTCCTGAGTTTCTCATCTGTTCCCGGCGTGCAGGTTGTTGCAGGCTGCGATGTTGACTCAATGAAAACCGAGCGTTTTAAAAGACGGGTTGAAGAGTGGCAAAAGTCGAAGGGGCTTGCGCCTCGCTGCGACAAGTACGAACGTTACGAAGATATTCTTGAAAGAAGCGATATCGATGCAGTTGAAGTTTGTACTCCTGATCACTGGCACGCCCTGATGACAGTGCATGCTTGCCAGGCCGGTAAAGACGTTTATGTGCAGAAGCCACTTTCTTTTACCATTACTGAAGCACAAAAAATCGTTCGCGTTACCAACGATACCAAGCGTGTTGTTCAGGTGGGGAGCCAGCAACGTTCCAGTAAAGAATTTCAAAAAGCTATCGAACTTGTTCAGGCAGGAGCCATCGGACACATCGATAAAGTTTACGCCAAAGTTGGCGATCCGCCAACGCCACTTAATCTTCCGGAAGAAGCAATTCCCGGAAACCTGAATTTCAACCTCTGGATGGGACCATTGAACGATCCAAAAGTTCATTATCATCCTGATTTATGTCCTCCTATTTCGCTTGATCCACCATTAAAAGAAAAGTTGTGGGGTGCATGGCGTTGGTACCTCGAAACCGGTAACGGTTTTACTGCCGACTGGGGTGCGCACATGTTCGATATTGCACAGGCTGCCATTGGTATGGACGGTTCAGGTCCAGCCGAAATTATTCCAAAAGGATATGACGGTGCTGAATACCTGACTTTTAAATACCTGAATGGCGTGGTGATGACTGAGCAACCTTACCTGGAAGATATGCCGGGTGCTCAAGGTATCAAATTCATTGGAGATGATGGTTGGATTGAAGTAGCCCGTGGATATCTGGCTTGTTCAAAATCTGACTTGATTCCGGACGAACTCAGAGGAAACCGTCCTCAAAACCTTACTCCGGAAGAGCGTAAGAAAATGTTCGAAAAAATGCAGAAAGCGCAAGCCAAAGGTGGCGGTAGTTTCGAGATCAGTTCTCCTCACATGGAAAACTTTATCGACAGCGTTCGTTCGCGCAAAAAACCAATCGCGCCGGTTGAAGTGGGAGCCAGCACAGCTATTACTTGTTGTTTAGGTAACATGGCAACTGAACTTCAACGTCCGGTAAAATGGAATCCTGCAACTCATAGCTTTGGCGATGATATGGAAGCATGGAACCATCGTTTGTATCACTACAAATACCGTGGTTCTTACAAATTATAAATCAACCAACTAATAAAAATGAATAAAAGAGAATTTTTAAAAGGATTAGGTTTGCTAACTGCAGGCGGAATGTTTGCCGGTTCATTAAAACCTGCCAGCGCAGCTTCGGCGGTAAGTAGCGGACTGGGAAAGAAAAAACAAATTGGGCTGCAATTGTATTCGCTAGGAAAAGAATTAACTGCCGACATACCCGGAGGGCTTAAAAAAGTAGCCCAAATTGGTTATACAAATGCTGAAGCAGCGGGTTATGGCGATCGAAAAATGTACGGATTGGATGTTGCCGAGATCAGGAAAATGGCTGGCGATGCCGGATTAAAAATAAGCGGATCGCATGTAAATCCTCCGGTTCGTAAATATTCGAAAGAAAACAAAGGCGAAATTTCTGATTTTTGGAAGGCCGCCGTTGAAGATCATGCTAAACTGGGTGTAACTACCCTTGTTCAGCCGGGAATGCCACAAATTGAATCGCATGACGATGCCGCCTTGGTTTGTGAGGTATTTAACAACGCGGGTGAAATTGCTAAAGCCGCCGGAATTAAATGGGGATATCATAATCACAGCCACGAATTTGAGCGTGTTGTAAAGCCCGAGGATAAAGAAAAGGCGAAGAATCCGTGGTCACGTGTTGGCGATGTTATCTACGATTTGATGTTAAACGGAACGGATCCTTCACTGGTTTTCTTCGAAATGGATGTGTATTGGACTGTTATGGGAGCGAATGACCCATTGGAGTATTTCGAAAAGTATGCAGGCCGTTTCCCTGTACTTCATATTAAAGATCGTTCTGTTTTAGGCCAGTCGGGCATGATGAACTTTGAAAACATTTTTAATAAGGCGTACGAAAACGGACTGGATGAATTCTTTGTTGAATTAGAAGGAATCAGGAAAGACGATATGACCCAGTTTGAGGGCGTAAAAGGATGTTTCGATTATTTAAATAAAGCTTCTTTTGTGAAGTGATACATTTATAATGCGGTAGAATATTAGATTTCAATCAAAAATTAAAACGAATTAATTCCAGTTTCTTCTTACTGATTGAAAATTTTATTATTACTGAATTATTAAAACAAAAAAACGGTCTTCATATTCGAAGACCGTTTTTTATTTATGTAGTTCTTATAATTTTCAGCTGCTTTTTTTCTCTTGCAAAAGAACCTCACTAATTGCTTTTTCAAGTGTTTCTTTTGGTAAGGCTCCCTGTGCTGCCTGAGGCTGTCCTTCAACCGGAACGAAAAGAATAGTTGGAATACTGCGAATTCCAAAGGCAGCCGACAATTCACGCTGTTCCTCTGTATTCACTTTGTAAATAATTATTTTTCCTTCATATTCTTTTGCCAATTCATCCAGAATCGGAGCTACACGTTTACACGGGCCACACCAGTCGGCATAAAAATCAACAATGCACGGAACAGTACCTTCATATTTCCATTCCTGATTTGCTTCGTAATTAAAAACTTTCTGCTTAAAAGTTTCTGTAGTAAGATGCACCACTTTGTCAGTGGTTTCAGTATCGCCAGAGAGGGATGTCTCAACAACCGAAACTTTGTTTTCTGTGTTCTCTTCTGTTTTTTCTTTCGGACCTGCGCTGCAGGAAGCCAGGAAAAGAATTCCGATTATAAAAGTGAAAAATTTATTCATAGCTCAAATATTTAAATATCTAGATATCTGCATGCGAAGATAATATTTTTTTTGAATTTCAAACATATCCATATGCTATTGGTACGATTGGAACATTATTCATTTTCTTTTCGTTAAAATGGTGTTATGCGAAATCCGGTTTTTATTCTGATATTATTAGCCATTCCAGGTGCTTGTTTTGCACAGTCTGATGCTTTTTTTAATGAGCGAAAACAAATGGTTAGCCAGCAAATTAAAGCGCGTGGAATTTCGAACAAGGAAATATTAAATGCTTTTTTACAGGTACCCCGACACGAATTTGTTACAGCCGATTATATCAGATTTGCATATACCGATTCGCCTTTGCCAATTAACGAAGGACAAACTATTTCACAACCTTATATTGTCGCTTTTATGACCGAAATTCTGGACTTGAAGTCGACCGACAGGGTTCTTGAAGTTGGCACAGGATCGGGTTATCAGGCGGCAATTCTGGCTCAGATTTGTGATTCTGTATTTACCATAGAGTTGTTTGAAAGCCTTAGCATACAGTCCAGAAAAGTTTTTGATAAACTCGGTTATAAGAATATTTACTGTAAGGTTGGAGATGGTTATCAGGGGTGGAATAAAAAAGCTCCTTTTGATGCCATAATTGTTACTTGCTCGCCAACTCATGTTCCTGAACCGTTAAAAGATCAACTGGCCGAAGGAGGAAGAATGATTATTCCGGTGGGAGAGGGGCGTATTCAGCAATTAGTTCTTCTGCAGAAAAAGAATGGGAAAATAAGAGAGAAAGGAGTACTACCTGTCCGTTTTGTTCCGATGTTGAATAACGAAGGGGGAGAGTATTAATTATCTATTGATCGTAAAGAATTTACCTGGCAATTTAATTTACAAAATCGTCAAGTGTTTCCTGTTCATCCATCAGATCCTGAAGAGTAGTTGATTTCAGGTAATCAGTAATTTGGGTGTTTAGTTTCCCCCAGAATCCCTGTGATGCACATTGTCCGTCGCGCTTGCACGAATAGTTGTTCGACAAACAATCAACTACACATATTCCGGGTTCGAAAGCATTATGTATATCGTTTATTGTAATTTCTGAAGGTTTCCGGGTAAGAATATAACCACTTCTTCTTCCGCTGGCTTTTGTAACCAGCCCGGCAACCTTGAGCGAAGTAATAATATGATCGAGGTATTTATACGATATATTTTGATTCGTTGAAATCTCTTTTTGATAAATTCCGTTCTCAGAATCATTTAGCGCAATCTCAAGTATTGCTCTGACACCATATCTCGTTTTTGTGCTAAATTTCAAAACTTATGTTTTTTTCTGGTTATTGTTTATTATTTGAGTAAACGCAAAGGTAATAAAAACTTCATCATCAACTTTTATTACCCCAAGAGCTTTTGTTGGTGGTTCCAGGTTAAAATCAGAAAGTTTTATTTTAAAGATACCCTGAATCAATACTTTTGATGAATCGCAAAAAATATACTTACAAGGAATGGTGTATTCTTGTGAGTTCCCTGCCATTGTAATTTGCGAAACCAAAGAATCACATTTATGTCTAATGGTTTTATTATTAAGATCTTTCAACTGAACCTGTATTTTTATACACGGAAATTCATCGGCTTTTACCAGCTTCAAAAAATCTTTCAACATCATATGGTTTTGGGCCGAAAATTTATCAACCGGTACATTGATGCTTTTTGTAAATGCTTGTTTGGGTTGGTCGCTTTCTTCAAGAAGTTCAATCTGTTCGTGGAAGAGTTCAAATTTGTTCATATTCGATGAACCTTGAACGATAATATAATTCTCGCAGTTATCCGGTTTTTTCTTACTCCATTTCTGACCAGCAAATGCCGGGAAACTGCATAAGAAGCACAGTGTAAAATACAGATAATATGTAATATTTTTTCTTTCCATAAAATTGGTTAGGTTGCCCGAAATCTCGGGCAACCTCTCTTTTCCCATTAGACCATCTCAATTAAAACGAAATTGCTGCTTCAAGAACAACTCCGTTAAATTTGCCCCCATCAATATCTCCGTGTGCCGGACCCTCATATTTTTGTGTTACATAGTCGAGTTTTACCAATACATTTTCTGTCATAAACCAGCCACCACCAATATTTGTGCGGTTAACTTCTGAGTCTTTGCCGTCGCTTACATGGTTGTAACGTGTTCCCAGATAGAAACTTCCTACACGGTATAAGGCTTGAATAGCTGCCTGAGAGAAGTCCTGATCATTACCGCTTTTCACTCCGTTCATTGTTTCATATACACCGAATAATTCCAGGCCTTTATACTTAAAGAATAAATTGGCCATATAACTGTTCAGTTCACTCTGTCCACTTCCCGGGCTCCATCTGCCCGAACGGAAATTGTCGCCCTCTGCTGCAGCAGTTTGCATTACGTTATAGTAACGTGCACCGGAGCGATCGCCATCCCAAAGGTATATTCCACTGTGGTCTTTTGCCCCATGGAAACCCGACAAGGTTGCACGAACCCTTAAATCTTCATTTATATCTTTGTCGTAACCCAATTTCCAGTTAAAGGTAAGGTCGTCTCCAATGTCGTTACCGCGTCCGTAATTTACACGTCCGTTACCAACACCTGCAACAGCTAAAAATCCTTTGTTTCTGAACATAAATTCCAATCCGGGATTCGTTGTGTAAGCATCCATAACCCAGTTGCCAACAAAAGGATTACTAAGCACATCGCCATTGTTGCTCCTAAAATAATGTGCGTCACCATAGTCCGGCATCATTACACCGGCTTTAATGGTAAGGTACTCCATTAATTTTTCGCTGCCTTTTAAAAACGGCATGTAGTCAATAAGCAGGTATCCTCCTTCAACCCAGGCCTCGTTGTGATGACGTGACGACATGTAGTTGTTAATATAAAGCTGAATCCCGGGAGCCAGATCGGCAGTTACACTTAGATTCGCGGTTGGAAGATTGAAGTTATTCTTCAGATCAATCAACTCAACATCTGCTTCATGATCGAGTGCCTGAAGTTGTATGGCAAAACCTGCTCCAACTTTCACTTTCAATTTTTCAAATTCAGTCGGATTTAATTTAGCCTTCTCAAATTGTCCAAATGCTAATGTGCTTACAAAAGCAATAATTAGTAGTAAAGATAATTTTTTCATTTTCGAATAATTTAATTGTGATACTCTGATTTATTTAATAGTTAATCGGTTAAACTTCCAAGTTGTGCATTGCGGAATAGTACTTCGTAGTGAATGACTATGTCATCACCTGTTTTTAATGTCCCCATCATCGCTGTTGGCGGGTCTATGCCAAAATCGCTCATTTTCAGTGGAATATTTCCCTTCACAATGAACTGGTCTTCGTTTTTGGAAACCTTTGAAAAATTCAGATTGATTTCTTTTTTCACGCCTGAAATGAATAATTCTCCTTTGATTGTGGAAAGTGTGTCGTTTACAGCTTGAGCATTATTTTCTGTTACGAATTTTATTTCCGGATGATGATCGGGATCAAATGCTCCATGGGTTTTTTTGTCCATGATTTTATTGTGACTTTTCAGGTCATTAACCTGGCATTTAAAATCCACCGACTGAACGGATATTTTGTCCTCACCATCCGATTTAATTGCTACAGAGCAATCAAATTTTTCAACATTCATATCCCAATCGTGAAGTGATGATGTGCCGCTGATTCTTAGCTTGCTCGAGGCATCATCCTGATGGAAAATGGTTTGTGCATTACTTGAATAGTTTTGAAAAAGCATTACAAGTATGCTAATTACCAGATAATTTAATGTTTGTTTCTTCATAACTGTTTTTGTTAAACTACTAATCCTATAAAAACTATAGGACAAATATAATAAGTCGGATGAAATAGCAATTCTGACAAATATCATTTTTCGACTATTTGTGTTGTAAAACAGGGTTTTAACTTCTTGTTAACATCCCTTTTGAGGCTACTGTTTTGCGATAATCAGGTGAAAATCTTTTGTGTTAACCTTAGGTTTTCAGTCTAATAATAATGTGTTAAAGTGTTGTTTTTCAGTAGATTATTTTGTAGATTAATAAGAAAAATCATCTGATGCAAAAATTAGTTGTTTTGCTTGGTATATTCTTCCTTTTTCTTGGTGGAGATAATAAAACCAGGTATCGTCAGACTCTTCCTGAAATTAATGCCAAAGACCTGAAGTTTGCTCCTGCTTTTCTTTTTGAGAAACCGGATTTACCCTCTCCTGCCATTACTGTAAACGGAAAAGAAGTGCTTCTGCTAAAAACAAAAGATAACCAATACACATGGATGGAGGTGACTGTTGAAAACGGAGAATCCTTTAATTATAAAAAGCAATTGTATGGAAAAGGAAATCAACGAATGACTGATGAAAAGGATTTCCCGCATTTGGCAGAAACGGGACTGCATTCCGATAAAGAATTGCGTAATACGAAAGTTATAACGGGGTTGTCGGTGGCAAAAATTACTGTTGATGCGCGTCCCTGGGGCTCTTCTGGAGTTGGTTTTATTGCTGATGATGAAACAATAATGTCTGTGATTTGGGCAGATAACCAAACCGTAAAGAAGTTGGAATTAACCCATCCCGATATAGCACGGCCACTTTTTCATTTCTGGAATACGATCCATGATTTTGATAAAGTCAGTCTTGATTCAAAAACAAACACCCGCCTTGAATTATCTTCTTTTCTGTATAACGGCCACGAAATAGAATTTGATGTACAGGGAAGCCGCGGATGGCAGGAATCTATTTTTAACGACGAGATACTTGGAACGGGACATATTCGATTGTGGCGACAACTAACTTCAGAAGAACAAGTTTTTCTGGAGGAAAATTATAAGCACTTGACGGCAGATCAAATGAAGGAATTTAAAAAGATGCTCTCTTATTTGCACACTGGCGAAATGGTGTTGTTCTATATTAATCGCTATGGTTTTTATGAAGGGCATAACGAGTATCGTGTCGATCCGGTAACAGTGGCTTTTCTGTTTGGATTGAGATCTATCGAAGAACTTCAACGGGCAACCAACGGTGATTTGTACGCTTATTTCACAACGCACTTCACTGAGAATCCGGAGTAAAATGAAAAAAGGTGTGACTATTTTGATAACGGCGGTTCTTCTGCTTTCTTTTCTGAATACCGGGGCGCAAAGCCAACAAGCTGAAATCGATTCGCTTGTAATTAAGTTGAGAACGGCAGGACGGGAATGGAATAATTACGCAGAACCTTTAATAAAGATTGGAGAACCCGCTGTGCCTGTCATTATTAAAAATGCACAAGATACAAGTTTGAGCCAATGGAACAGAAGGGTTTTAATGGTAACACTTAATAGCATCCATTCGAAGCTTTGGGTTGAGCCTGCGCTTGAAATTCTATTTAATGAGGATGAAACTCCTGAAATCAGAAATCGTGTAACTGCCGGATTATATGGATTCGATTTGTCGCATGTAAATAAGGAGCTCTGGGAATTATTTTTAACTACCGAGAATCAATTTCATAAATCAAATATTGCAAACCTGCTTATGAATGCAGACACCGCACTGGCATACAAAGCTTTTAAAGAACTTTATCGTACGCAAGACGGTCATATTCAGAAAAACGCCCTGCAAAAACTGGTCAGTATCCGGCCACATGAATCAACAAATTGGTATTTAAAAGTCATGTCTGGCGAAGACTGGATGACTGCTAACCTGGCCATGGATAGCCTGATTAATTCTCCCCATCTTGAAACGGAGAAGTTGTTTTCGGTATATCAAAATCCGGCAACAAATGAAATGGTTCAGTGGCGAATTGTTTATGTCCTTGGTCAACAGAGAAATCCGGATAACATTCCTTTTTTATGCGATGCACTGAAAAATAAAAGCTGGCTGGTGCATACCGAAGCTGCGGTAAGTTTGATTCGTTTCGAAAAAGAAAGGATTTTAAAGAAGGTCGAAACCATGCAAAATGATTCATCAAAAATAGTTCGTAACAACGTAGAATGGATCGTTTCCCAATTAAAGGAAAAATAACGTTCCAATTATTGCTTATGTATGCCGGGAGTTAGCATGCTTGAACCTAGCTTTTCGTTAAAACACCAGGTGCTCCAGATGCTCTTCGTTCATTACATCACCCATGGTCCAGAAATGCATATTTCCACCTTTAATTTTAAAAACTTCGCTTATTGATTCCAAATCTTTCCCGACAATCTCATCCATAAACAGATGATCTTCGTGAATACTGTGGATGAGTTCCGGATCGTCAACAAATTCTACTGTCCCGGTTAAGCGCATTTGTTTGGCATGAGCGAAATCATAGGGACTGTTGTAAAAACAAATTTCCACCTTAGGATTTTTGTGTAACTGTTTCGAAAGTTTTTTAGGTGAAAGCGTTCCAAAGAAAAATCCGTTTCTATTGGCAGTGTAAAGCATTACGGTACGTACATGGGGCTGGTCGTTTTCTGATGTGGCTAAAAAGCACACCGGATTGTCGTTGGCAAAATGCAGATATTCATCGATATTCATGACTAAGTAATTTTTGGTTAAAATCTAATATTTATATAAAACGAATTCTATTTCTAAAAGGCTCCAAATTTCATAATCCAGCCATCGCTGCGAGTATTTGTTTCATCCTGAAGGCCTGGGCCAATCACCACAAAACCACCATCGGAGCTGTTTATTATTCTCGATGCATGGTCGTTATTAAAGCGCAGCTTGAGTAATTTTTCATTGAGCTCATTTCCGTCTGGATCGATGGTTAACAACCACGGGCCAATTTTCCCCAGAAACGATGTCGCTTTAATTCCCGCAACTATAAATGTTCCGTCAGGACGAATTGTAAGACCGTTCCCTCCTTCAGAACCCTCACGGTCAACGCTTTTTGTCCACATAATCTCGCCGGTATGATTTATTTTATTTAAAACCAGATCGTAATCGAAAATCGGATCGGCAGAGTTGATGTCATTTAAACATTTTCCATTCCAGCCAACAATCATTAAAGCACTGTCGGGAGAACAGCAAATACACTCGGGCCACACTTTCTGGTCGGGAGTTTTAATCCACGAATACCATCTTGCTTTTCCCTGGTAAGTGGCACGTATGGCAACAATATCACAGTTGTTCTTTCCTGTTTCGCTAACCTGTGCTGCAAGCGCATAATCGCCATCCGGAAGTTTTTTTATCGAATGGGCGCATCCCATCATATTTGTCATGAATGAACTTTCCAAAGTGAACTCACCATCTGCGTTTAAGGTTGCCATCCAAATATGTGGGTTGTCCGGATCTTCGCTTTTTGATCCTGCAATGGCAAAGCGGTTTTCTATCAGTGAAATAATGTCTTCAGCTGCCAGGTATTCTTTGCTTAACTTTTTCCTCCAGATTTCCTTTCCATTCTCATCTAACCTGATCAACAGGCAACTTCGTGAATCATCCTCGTAAGAAGTTCCCAGCAGAACATAGCTTTTATCGGTAAGTTGCGTGAGTCTCATGGGAATTTCCATTTTTTCTGTCCCGATAGTTTTTGACCACAATGTGTCGCCATTTTCGGCAAAACGAACAATTTGAAAATCGAATGAGTGTTCTGCAACTTTTACTGCACCTGTTACTGTGTAGCCGCCGTTTGCATCTTCAATAACATCGGTATAAAAATCGCAGCCTCTTGTGCCCGACTGTTTGTTCCATTCGGGTTCGGGTATCTGTGCCGCCGATGAAACGATGTGTGTTATGAATAAAATCAATATGTACAGATGTACCTTTTTCATAGCGATATTTGTTCATCTCAATAACTATCCAATCTGACAGAAGTGATCAATTTTTTTCCAACCTGGATGTAAGCATTGTTACAACCGATACGGTTACAGGCTCCCACAAACGAATTAAAATTTCCTTCCCGGTTTAGAAAAAGAGTGAAGATATCTCCGCCGCAGTGGCATTTTGAATATGTGGGCAGGATTTCACCACATTCAGAACAACTAAAGGTGTACAGTTCTCCCTCTTTTAAATCAATATCAATGGCTATGCGGTTTTTGCAACCATAAACCGGACTTAATGCTACTTGCCCTTTTTTGTCATCCTTCGAAATTTTTAGCAGAATACCTTTGAACCCGTTAAAAAAAACGTTTTCCGAAATTAAACTATGCCCATTGGGACAATAACATTCAGTGAAAACAAGTAATTTTTCCTCGTTACAGATTTCCTCTTTTCGCAGGGGATTGGGGAAAATCATCATTCCTTTTTTATTGAATATACTCACCTTTGTTTTGTTTTCCGTGTTTTTGAAATTCGGGAATCAGCTCCTGAAAAATCGCGATTAATTTTTCTTTGATTTCATCGTATTTAATTGCCAGTTCCTCTGTAAAATATTCTGAAAAAACCATGTCTTCTTTAATCTCAACTGTAATGATGAACATGTTGAGAGGGATTGTAAACTGAAGAGATTTTCCCAGCTCGAGCGCGGTTATAAAATTAGTATCGTGCAGGTTCGAGAGATGGAGCGTTTCTTTAAAATTGTTGGGTGTATAAAGGTTTACGTCTCCAATTTCTCCGTCGGCGGTTTTTATGGCATCGATAAAAATAACGATTTGGTAGTCTTTAATAAACTCCAGAATTTCGAGTCCTCCCACATTCATCTTTTCGAAGTCAACGGGAAGCTGATCGAATTTTTTTTTAAGAAAATCGCAGAGTCTCGGACCAATGGCATCATCGGTTAAAATATCGTTGCCGATACCCAAAACCAATGTGTTATTTTTACCTTTTTTCATATTTCTAATTACGTATTTGCAACTATTTTCGTTGCACGGAACGGATTAATGTTCCGTCCTTTTCGCGGATATTAACGATCATTGGCATTTCTCCCGGTAAACTGTGAGTAGCACACGAAAAGCACGGGTCGTAAGCTCTGAAAGCCATTTCAATCATATTCAGAATTCCATCGGTAACTTCCACTCCTCTTTTAATTAATCCCTGCGCCGCCTTTTTTAGCGACATACAAATGGCTGCGTTGTTGTTGGTGGTTCCCACAATGATGTTGGCTTTTTTAACAAGACCTTTTTCGTCGGTAAAATAGTGGTGTGTTAGCGTTCCGCGCTGGGCTTCCACAATTCCGATTCCTTCATTCGGGGTTTTTGTAATTGGCGTGCGAAGTTCTTTTCCGGTTATGTCTTCGTCGGTGATCAGTTCGTACATTCTTTCGGCAGCGTATAACAACTCGATTAACCGTGCCCAGTGCATGGCAAGCGTGGCGTGAACAGGTTTGCCACCCAGCACGCCATACATTTTCTCGTATTCCTGCTGGGCAAGTGTTGTAGCCATTCCATCGGCAGCATTTAAACGCGAGAGTGGCGTTGCCTGGTAAACACCCGAATCCTGTCCTTCAACAAATCCTTTCCATCCGATTTTTTTCAGATATGGAAATTTCAGGTAACTCCAGGGTTCAACTCTTTCAGCTATAAATTCCTTGTATTCTTCCGGACTGTATTTGCAGTGTTCTTTTCCTTCGGTATCAACCACCCTCACTTTGCCGTCGTAAAAATTCACGTGGTTGTTCTCGTCGACCAAACCCATGGAATGGATATTTAATGAATAAGGACCGTTCAGAATGATATCCACATAATCTTTGTTTTCAAGAACCACATCCTGAAAAAGGTTAAGCGAGAATTGTGCAAACTGGATAAATCCGACAGCCCTTTTCTCAATGTCATCGCGCTGTTCTTCAGTAATTCCTTTCCGAACTCCGCCGGGCATATTCATAACTACGTGTGTTTGATGACCTCCAAGCATGGCTTGTATTTCCTGAGCCAGGCGACGTTGCCTGATGACTTCGGTTCCCGTTTTTGTTCCCACTTTATTGATGACTCCCAGAATATTTCGTTCGGCTTTTGCAGCTGTTGGACCCACAACAAAATCGGGAGCGGCCAGTGCGTAAAAGTGCGCCGTGTGGCTGTGAACAAAGTGTGCCATATAAAACAGCTCGCGCAGTTTTTTAGCGGTTGGCGGAGGTTCAACGCCAAAAACAGCGTCGATTGCTTTTCCCGATGCCATGTGATGACAACCCGGGCAAACCCCGCAAATTTTAGTTACAATCTGAGAGAGTTCCTCCACCGGCCTGCCTTCGCAAAACTTTTCAAAGCCCCGGAGTTCCGGTACCTGGAAATATACATTTTCCACATCGCCGGCATCATCAAGGAAAATTTCAATTTTTCCGTGTCCTTCCAGGCGGGTTATCGGATCTATGGTAATCTGTCTCATAACAGTTCAAAGTTTAATGTTCAAAGTTTAAAGTTCAATGTTCAACGTTTTGTGCTTTCCGGACACTAGGGTTGGCTTGTAAGTGGTCTGGTATTTTTCTTCTCAGAATAGATGCAGGCATGCTAAACCGGTAGAAATAACCGGCCGGATCAATCACGTTTTCAAGTATCGTCTCAATTTTTTCAGGTGTGTCGCCATCAATCATCGTTGCAACTGATGACATCATTTTTGCTCCAGGATCGATCACATCGGGTGCCGGGCCATAACATCCGCGGCAAGGTGCATTGCATTCTATGCAGCGGTGGCCACAGCCGGTGCGGGTTGCCGGTCCCATGCACAAAACGCCCTGTTCAAGGAAGCAGGTTTCGCCATCGTCTTCAATTTCCCAGGGGCGGTGGAATTCTTTTATCTTCTTATTGTCTGTTTTTTTTCGGGTACACTCATCACACTGCGATTTATTCCCGGCACCAACTACAGAACCTTTGGGAGGCAGCTCATCGCCATTAACGATTGCCATAAAAACGTCCAGCAGCCGTTCGGTTTGTGGCGGACAACCCGGCAGGAAATAATCCACATCAACGGTTTGCCCCAGAGAACGAACATCGTTGTAAAATTCCGGTAGGGTAAGGATTCCTTCGGAAACCTCGACTTTTTCTTCGGGTCTGGTTTTTTCAGGATTTAATGTGGATTCTGATTCGGAATATACACGTTTGAATATTTCTTCTTTTGTACTCAGATTGGCCAGCCCCGGAATTCCTCCAAGATGAGCACATGAACCGTAAGCAACCAGTATTTTCGATTTTTTGCGGAGGAGCCTGGCCATGTGCTCGTTTTCACTGTTGCGGATGGCGCCGTTAAACAGGGTTACATCGATATGTTGATCGGGCATGTCTTCAACATCTTTATATTTTATGTCGAGCGCTATCGGCCAGAAAACCAGGTCGGCATTGGCAACCACATCGTACAGTTTTTCATGCACATCGAGCACCGAAACACAGCAACCGCCGCAGGCAGCTCCCCAGTAAACGGCCAGTTTTAATTTTGGTTTGTTCGTATTTTCTGCCATCACATTTCCTCCTATGTATAATTTTCAATTACTTCTTTAATGCGGCACGGGCCGAGTTCCCGGATCGTTTCCGTAAAGGAGTCGGCCAGTTCTGCAAACTGTTTTCCTTCGCTGGCACTGATCCATTCCAGCCTGATTCGTTTGGAATTGATTCCCAGCTGTGCAAAATATTTTTGAAGCATATCGTAACGCCTCAAACATTTGTAATTGCCCGATTGATAGTGGCAGTCTCCCGGATGGCATCCGCAGAGCAACACGCCGTCGGCACCGTCTTTGAACGCTTCCAAAACAAAGGTCGGATCGATCCTCCCGGAGCACATTACCCGGATAATTCTTACGTTTGGCGAGTATTTCATTCTCGATGTTCCTGCAAGGTCAGCGCCGGTATACGAGCACCAGTTGCATAAAAACGATACGATTGTCGGTTCAAATTCCATGGCTTAAATTTTTTCAAGTTCATTGGGTTCTGATAGCAGTCCCCTGATTTGTGACAGGATTTGCTGATCGGTAAAATGCCTCGACCGGATTGCTCCTGTTGGGCAGGTTGAGCCGCATGTTCCGCAGCCTTTGCACAGAATTTCGTTCACCTGCGAAACGCCTTTTTCTTCGTTAAACGAAATGGCTTTGTACGGGCAAACGCTCACGCAAGTCTGGCAACCGCAACAGATATCTTCGTTAACGGAGGCAGTAATTACATCCACTTCAACTTTCCCCAGATGGATTGTTGCCAGAACGCGTGCAGCCGCAGCTCTGGCTTGTGAAACACAGTCAGGGATATCTTTGGGTGCCTGGCACGCGCCAACAATATAGACCCCGTCGGAAGTGGTTGCCACAGGATCAAGTTTCGGGTGCTTCTCAATGAAAAACTGGTTGCCGCACATACTTATTCCGGCAGCGTGTGCAATGGCTTTGGCATCGGGGCGGGCTTCCATGGCAACCATAAGAATTACCAGGTCGGCGGGCACTTCAATCTCTTCTTTCGAGAATTGTTCTTTGAATTCTATGAGCATCGACGATTCGCAATCGCCATTCGCGGAGCGGATTACCGGCAAGTTGTTTTGCTGGTCGAAACGCAGGAACATTACATTTTTTCGCGATGTTTTGGTGTAGAGTTCTTCGCAGCCTTTTCCGAAAGCACGCATATCGGCATATAAATCAAAGATGTTGGCTTTTGGCAGAGCTGAACGGATTTGATTGGCAAATTTTAGCGCCGTCATACAGCAAGTACGCGAGCAGTATTCGTGGTAACTGGTATTGCGGCTTCCAACACAATGAATAATGGCAATGTTTTTCGGTTCCTTTCCGCTTTGGGTTTCAATCTTCCCGCGTCGAAGCATTTTCTCGAATTGCTGCGAAGTGATCACATTCGGAATTTTGCCAAAGCCGTATTCAGGAATAACTGACGGATCGAACGTTTGCAGGCCGGTTGCTACAATGATGTTTCCGAAATTAAGTTTTTGCTCTTCTCCATTATTTGAAATGGTGGATTCAAAATTTCCAACGTACCCAAATATCTCTTTTATTTTAGAATTGGTGAATACCTGTATGTTTTTGTGATTTTCAACCTGATGAATCAAAGGGTGAATCAGTTGCTGAGCACTGAAAAAATAAGGGAAAGTCAGGTCAACTTCAGCAGCGTGACCTCCCGGTTTTTCGGTTTTTTCAACCAGGAAAACCGTTTTACCGGCTTCGGCAATTTCGAGTGCTGCCGACATTCCGGCAACGCCGCCTCCAACCACCAGTGTTTCCTGTCTGACTTCTACAGTTCGCCTTTCGAGCGACTCGTGCCATTTTACACGGTTAATGGCTGCATGTACCAATGACACCGCTTTTTTAGTGGCCTTCTCGCGGTCGGTGTGTACCCATGCAACCTGTTCGCGAATGTTTGCCATCTGGAACATCATTGGATTCAGCCCGGCTTTTGCAATTGCCTTGCGGAAAGTCAATTCGTGGATGCGTGGCGAACAGGCCGCAACCACTACCCGGTTTAATTTGTGCTGCTTGATATTTCTGATGATCATGTCCTGCCCGGGATCGGAACACATATATTTATAGTTTCTGGCAATGGAGACACCCGGAAGAAATTCAATCTCCCTGATCACTTCGTCCACATCAACCATTTTTGCAATGTTGGTGCCGCACCAGCAAACATAAACGCCTATTTTTAATTCATCCATTTTATTCTGTTTTTAATAGGAAACCGAAAGTTTTGACTTCATCTGTAATTCACGCGCTTTCTTTTTTATGTTCGAAAAATAAATAGCCAATGGCCGGTAAGCCAGGTGCGACCACTTGGAAAAAGCCACAAAAGTGACCACCATCGGCACTTCAAAAGCCAGGTGAATGATATAAGCATAGTAGGTGGCGTAAGGCATTCCGTTAATCCTGAACAGGTGGATCAGAATTCCTGTAAATGCCACTGAAAACAACAGCACTACAAAAATCCAATCGCTGTGATGAGAATACTTAAAGATCTCTCTCTTTTTTCGCCATCTACCGATCATAAAAAAGGTTGTTCCGAAAAGAAAACCGGCAGTGATGATATATCCAAGTAATCGCTGCGGATGGTACCAGGCGTGAATATTATCGGTTTGGAACCAGCTTAAAAAGAAGATGATAAGAACGAACATGGTGACATAACCCACCATTAAAAACCAGTGTCCGAACCAATACATCCGGCTTTTATTACATTTTGAAAAACGCAGCTGAGTGGCAAAATGAATGGCTGCTTCTCCAATTTCTGTAAGGTACAAATACCAGGGTATCCGAATCGATTTATCTCTCAAAACAACCTTGTAATACATGTTGATCATATTGGTTATCAGGAAAAAGGATAGCGTGAGTAAAACCACATGGTCGATTACAGCGATGGTTTCTGCCGGGGCAAAAATATTTAGTTGTACTCCACCTTCGGGAGTTAATTCTGTAATCATCGGCCCGCCAAAAAGGAGAAAGGCGGCAACCACAGCAATAAATAAGAACAGCACTGTGAAAATGTGGGCTTTGGCTGATTTATACAACGTTCCGGAGAATCCGGTCCAGTCGTACACCGAGGTAAGGTAACGGCGCAAAGTCATCATAATTTCTCCCGGGTTGGCATCGCGCGGACAGGTTTCGGAGCAGTCGCCGCAGTAGTAGCACAACCAGGGATCGGCATTTCCGGCAAGGCTTTCGGTTAATCCCATCTGGGCCTGCCTGATCGCTTTTCGTGGAAACAAAATATCTCTTTCGGTGAGTTGACAGGTAGCTGTACAGTTTCCGCAATGGTAACAGTCGTTCCAGTCTTTTTTCCCGAATTTATGGAGTTCTTCTTTTAGTTCCGGATTCACTCGTTGGCTCATTTTCTGTCCTCCTTTTTAAGTGATAAATTTATTGCACGTTCTTTCAATTCCGAAAGCCGTATTTCCGTATTGTTTTTTCTCATTTTCTTCCGTTCGATGTGTTGAAGCACTTCAGAAGCAGCAGCCGAAGCCTGCGCCACGGTATCGGGGATGTCTTTCGGTCCCTGGCACAATCCGGCAAGCATAATACCTTCTGCAAAAGTGTTTATGGGATTGGTGACATAATTCATTTCGTCCATCCATCCATTAGTGTCGACGGCGACATCACACATTTTTGCAATTTCTGCTGATCCATTTGCCGGTTCCAATCCAACGGAGAGGATAACCATATCAACCTCTTGTTCCAGCAACTGATCATGATCGATATCTTCGCTCCTGATGAGAAGTTCGTTGCCAAGTTGTTTGATTTCAGCAGGTTTGCCGCGCAAAAGATGAACGCCTTCTCTTTTTATCCGTTCGTAAAATGCCTCGTAACCTTTCCCGAACGATCGCATGTCGATGAAATATTCGAAAACCTCGGCATAAGGAATTTTTTCTTTTACAAGATGGGCCAGTTTCAGAGAGTACATGCAACACACACGCGAACAGTATTTGTTGTGGTTTACATCGCGGCTGCCAACACAATGGATAATCCCGATTCTTTCGGGCGAATCATTACCGGGAGAAAATATCCAGTTGCCTTTTTTATCCTGTGTCCGGAAGGTAATTTTTCCTTCAGTCGGGCCGGCAGCATTGATCAGTCGTTCAAATTCGAGCGAGGTGAGCACGTTGGGAAATTTGCCGTATCCGTAATTATCGAGTTTGGCTGCATCGAAGGTTTTAAAACCGGTTGCAATGATGATATTTCCAACGTTGATTTCGATTTCCGAATCTTTTTCATCGAGATTGATGCAGCCCGGAACCGGACAGTTTTTTACACAAACGCCGCATTTTTTCCCCTGCACGTAACGGCATGCATCAGCATCGATCAGGTATTTATTGGGCACAGCCTGTGGAAACGGGAGGTAGATGGCTTTGCGCATGGCAGTTCCTGCATCGAATTCGCTGACAGCTTTGCCCGGACATTTTTCGGCGCACGATCCGCAGCCGATACATTTCGAAAGATCAACTCTCCTGGCTTTTTTAAGAACCCGTACTTTAAAATTGCCGGGAGATCCTTCCACACTTAGCACTTCGCTGTATGTGAGCAAATTTATATAAGGATGTTGCCCTACTTCCACCATTTTGGGTGTTAAAATACACGCGGCACAGTCGAGCGTGGGAAAGGTTTTATCGAACATGGCCATGTGGCCGCCAATGGTTCCGGTTCGTTCAACCAGGTGGACTTTTTGATTGGCATTGGCAATTTCAAGCGCTGCCTGAATACCTGCAATCCCGGCACCGATCACCATTGTTTCGGAACAAACATCTGATTCTTCTTCCTGAACAACTTCTTCAAGCGGCACATTATAAACGGCACAGGTAATTAGCGCTTTTGCTAGCTCGTTGTTCCCCGTTTCCAAAACTCCATGTTCCTGAAAATCGGTAAGAACAATGTTCTCAACATTTAAATTCAGGCTCGAAAATGCCCGGCTAAAAACAGATTTTATCATTCCTGTATCGTAACCGGTTATAATAATGCGGGTCAGATTATTCTGTTGGATTTGTGTTTTCAGGTGTTCAAAATCCCAAACAGGAAAAGTGAGCGAATCCCAAACAATTGCTACCTGATCGTGTGTCTCGGCATAGTTGAACAGTTCTTTAAAGTTAAGTTTCCCCACATGTCCGTTTCCGGGGTGGTTCATAAAGATTCCAGTAAGCTCTTTTTGTTCCATTGTTTTATTAATTCATGGTTATAAATGAATGCATTTAATCTGTTCAGAATAACTAAAGCATTATTCAAGTTACTGAAAAAGAGCTGTTTTTGGAATGATGCGGCTCAGCGGATAAAGTGATTGTAATCAGTCAATAAACTGATGCAGATCATTTTTAGCAGAATATCTTCGCGGCTTTTTTTAACCCTTCAATATCGGTGAGAATGATCGAGCGTCCGTCGATTTCTACCAGTTGCTCCTCTTTAAAATCATGCAATAAACGGATAACGGTTTCTGTTGCAGTGCCCACAATGTTGGCCAGGTCTTCGCGGGGAAGCGAAATGTTGTGTTTTATTTCGGGTTTGCCGTTTGGCCTGAAAACACGATTTAATATAAGCAGCGATTCGGCCAGCCGTTCGCGAACCGGTTTTTGGGCGATGGAGATGATTTTGTCTTCGGCTTCTTTTAATAATTTGCACAGATAACCCACAATCTCAGCATTCAGTTTTGGGTATTTATTCATCAGGTGGAAGAAGAACGATTTGTTGATGAAACAAATGACAGAATCTTCGAGTGTTGCCGCCGATGCAAAATACCGTTCTTCCCGGAGCAAGGCCCGGATACCCAAAAGGCTTCCGGTAGTGGCCAACCGAAGTATTTGTTCCTTGCCATCCATCCCGACGCGATAAATTTTTGCTTTCCCGTGTTCCAGACAGTAAACGCCGGTTGCAATGCGTCCTTCGTAAAATACAATGTGCCCTTTTTTGTAAAAATTGCAGGTTTTGTTTTCGCTGAGGTTTTTGAGGTCGAATGAGTCAAGTTCACTAAAAAATGAAAGTGCTTTGGCTAAACATGAGGGACAGGATGGCCGTACTACTTTCATGGTGTGAAAATTTTGGTTAAACGTTATTCATTGCAAATAATAATCAGATCAAAGCCACTCAAAGTAATTGTTTGTACGTTAAAAATCGGATTCTGGTTTTAGTCTGCTTGATTTTTGAGTTTCATCAGATCTTAGATCAGTATGACATTGAGGATGTAAAGGATTAAATAGAAAAATAGGAGGAATAAAATAACTTGGTGAAAATCAAAAAGTGGAATTAAGTTTATTTTCCTGCCGGAGGCCTTCATTTTTGTCTTAAAACAAAAACGAAACAAAAAGTTCAAGGCTGCTTTTTATCTTCACCTTTCATCTTTATCCGGCCTAAGTTCACGCGAGTGATCTCCTCAGATTCCTTGGGAGCTTCTCGTGTTCTCTAAGGCCAAATTTCGATTCCAGGATCGAGAAAAAGAGGCCATCGTCCATGGAACCTTTCTGCATAACTGATCTTTGCTGCACGCCCCCAGCCGCCTTCAGGAAAATGCGTTAATAAATTTAGTGAATGCAGCGTTAAAAAAGAAAAGCTGTTTGACACTGACCGAGAGAAAAGAGCGTCAGTGGAGTTCTTTTCTTTTGGCGGAGTTCTCGAAATTTTAGCGATTTTCATGTCAGCGGCGGCATTTTTGCCAACTTTTTTTGCTGTAGAAAAAAGTTGGTCGCAGCGAAGCGAGAAAAAGTTAGAGTGCATCAGATAAGAAAGCGTGTCGTATTATTTTTTCAGGGAATATTTATTCCACACGATTTTTGAACTGATCTCAAATCTGTAACATACTAAAACACCGTCCAGGTAACTTTTCAAAAACAGGATTCGTTGAACCATGAAATTAAGGTTATGTGAAATGGAACAGAAGAGGTGAATCATGGCAATCGTTTCGACGAAAAATATAGCAATTCAGATAAAAGGCCTCGTCCAGGGAGTTGGTTTTCGTCCGTTTGTTTATCGAACTGCTGTTAAAAACGAGGTTTCAGGATGGGTGAAAAACCGGTCGGATGGTGTTTTTATTGAGGCTTCAGGCGATTTGAGTGAAATAAATTCGTTTATCGATGATTTAAAAAATGAGGTTCCAGTTGCGGCTCAGATTCACGATTTTCAGGTGTTGGATTCAGCAACCGTGTACCAAAAAGGATTTCGCATTATTTTGAGCGAACACAATCATCCTGAAAATGAAATCACACAGATTGGTCCTGATATTGCCGTTTGCTCCGATTGTCTGGCAGACATGAAAACACAGAAACACCGTACCAATTATCCGTTTATAAATTGTACCAATTGCGGGCCGCGCTTTTCAATTATCCGCGATTTGCCTTACGACCGCCAATTAACTACCATGGATGTATTTGAAATGTGTGGCGTGTGTAAAAGTGAATACGAAAATCCTGCAGACCGGCGTTTTCATGCACAGCCCGTTGCCTGCCTGAACTGCGGGCCACAATATAAATTTTTCTCGGCAGAAGGTAGTACAGAGAATTTTAGCGATGTTTTAGAGGAAACGGTTCGCTTGATCGATAGCGGTAAAATTGTTTCGATAAAAGGGATCGGTGGTTTTTTTATCGCCTGCGATGCTACAAATAATGAGACTGTTAATCGCTTGCGCAAACTCAAAAACCGCGAAGGGAAACCTTTTGCTGTTATGTTCTGTGATGAAGAAAGTGTTGAGGATTTCTGTTTTTTGTCAGAGAAAGAGAAGGATGTTCTAAGTTCCTGGAGGCGGCCAATTGTAATTTTGAAATCGAAGCAACGTTTAACTGAAAGCATCAGTAACGGCATAAATACGGTGGGTGCCATGTTGCCGTACATGCCTTTTCATTACCTGCTTTTTGAGAAGCTGGAAACTCCGGTTATCGTTTTCACGAGCGGTAATTTTTCCGATGAACCCATTGTTATTTCAAATAGAAAAGCAGAAAGTGAGTTGTTGAAAATCAGTGATGCGGTGGTTACCTATAACCGGAGAATTTACAATCGCACTGACGATTCTTTGTTACAGGTTGTCAACAAAAAGTCGCGTTTGATGAGGCGTTCGAGAGGTTTTGCTCCCGCTCCTGTTTATCTGAATTTTAGGGTGGATGGCATTTTTGCAACCGGCGCTGAACTGAAAAACACCTTTTGCATAGGAAAAGGAAACCAGGCGATTTTAAGTCAGCACATCGGCGATCTGAAAGATTTTGAAACGTATTCCTTTTATGAAAAGAACATCGAACAGTTAACGATGATGTTCCGCGTGGAGCCCAAACTGCTGGTAAGCGATCTGCATCCTGACTACCTGTCGACAAGATATGCTTTGGAGTCAGGCTTGCCAATGATGCAGGTTCAGCACCATTTTGCACATATTGCTTCGGCGATGGTGGAAAATGGTTTGGATGAACGGGTAATTGGAGTCAGTTTCGATGGCACCGGACTGGGAAGTGACGGGAATATCTGGGGCTCTGAATTTATGGTTTGTGATTTGAAAGATTTTGAAAGGAAACTTCATTTTGAATACATCCCGCTTCCCGGTGGCGATCTGGCAGTAAAAGAACCATGGCGGATTGCTGTTTCGTGGCTTTACAAAGTGTTTGGCAATGCTTTCAGAGAGTTTGATCTGAACTTCTTAAAGTCCATTCCTGCAACAGAAATCAACTGGGGCATCAAAGCGATTCAAAAAGGATTGAACTGTCCCTTTTCGTGCGGGGCCGGCCGTTTGTTCGATGCTGTATCTGCCTTACTCGGATTGTGTTTGCATTCAACTTTTGAGGCGGAGGCACCCATGCGTTTAGAGAATCAAATAGCAGAAAATGAAACCGGCAGCTATTCCTATAGAATATCGACTGTCGTTGAGTTCTCGGAGATGTTTTCTGAGATTATAAATGATTTGAACCGGAACTTGGATGTCGGGATCATTGCCGCTAAATTTCACAATACAATTTGCGATGTAATTGTCGATGGAGTTCAATTAATAAATAAGGGAACAAGATTGAAAAAGGTGGTTTTATCTGGAGGAACATTTCAGAACCGGTACCTTTTGGAACGGACGGAGAACAAACTGGAGAGTCTGGGATTAGAGGTTTTTGGCAACTGCTCAATTCCATGCAACGATGGAGGAGTTTCGCTGGGACAACTTGCGATAGCAGCTAAAAGGAGAAGTTGGCAGTTGCAGCCTCAGTTTTCAGGAAGTAATAAATAGTCAATAATAAAACCATTATGTGTTTAAGTGTACCTGCAAAAATATTGTCTATTAAAGGTGACAAAGCCCGGGTTTCTTTGGGTGGAGCCGAATACAATGCAGCGTTGAACCTGGTCGATAACGTAAAAGTTGGCGATTATGTGTTACTGCATTCGGGTTTTGCCATTCAGAAAATTAATGAGGAAGAAGCCCTGGAAACCATGCGTTTGCTGAACGAAGTAATTGAAAAAGAAAAAGAGGACGAGTGAGGTTTATTGATGAATACCGGGATAAAAAGCTGGTTGATCTTTTACTAAAACAAATTTGGGAGATCAGCAAAACGAACGTGCGCCTGATGGAAGTGTGCGGCGGGCATACCATGGCCATCCGTAAATTTGGGATTCCGGCCCTGCTTCCTCCAACCATCGAATTATTGAGCGGACCCGGTTGCCCGGTATGTGTTACCGAAAAATCATTTATCGATAAAGCCATAAAACTGGCAAACGAACCTGGTACGATTATCACTACTTATGGCGACCTGATGCTTGTTCCGGGCTCGGATTCATCGCTCGAAAAAGAGCGTGCCAAAGGAGCCGATGTGCGAATGATCTATTCTCCGTTGGATGCGTTGGAAATTGCCGAACAGAATCCGAGGAAAAGGATTGTATTTCTGGGAATTGGCTTCGAAACTACATCTCCGGCAAGCGCTGTAGCTGTTAAGGAGGCAGCAAAAAAAGGACTGGATAATTTCTTTCTGCTGAGTGCCCACAAAATTATGCCTCCCGCTATGGAAATGCTCATAGACGAAGAGGTACAACTCGACGGTTACATTTGTCCGGGGCATGTGAGTACAATAACCGGATCGGGGATTTATACCGGAATTGTGCAGAAATTTGGATTGGGATGTGTGATCACCGGATTTGAACCGGTGGATTTGTTGCAGGGAATTTTGATGCTTGTGCAGCAGTTTGAATCGGGAAATCCCAAGGTTGAAATTCAGTACAAACGCGCCGTAAAACCGGAAGGGAATAGTAAAGCATTACAACTATTGGATGAGGTATTTGAGCTCAGAGATGATTGGTGGCGGGGCTTGGGAGTTGTTCCAATGAGTGGATATAAATTAAGAAAAGAATATGAAGTTTTTGATGTAGAGCGGCAATTCAACCTGGATATTTCGGAACCGAAGGAAGAAAAAGGATGCATTTGCGGAGCCATTTTAAAAGGTTTGAAAAGACCAATTGATTGCAAATTATTTGGAAAAGTGTGTACTCCCGAGAATGCGGTTGGGGCTTGTATGGTTTCTTCGGAGGGGGCTTGTCAGGCTTATTTTAGATATGAGGGAATAGCAGTTAATGGGTGATTGAGTGAATGAGGAATGAAGACAAAATATTGTTGAGTCATGGTAGCGGAGGGAAACGGAGCCACGATCTGATACAGGATTTATTCTATCGTTATTTCGATAATGAACTTCTTGTTGCCGGTGGCGATTCGGCTATTCTTGAAATAAGTTCTGAGAACCTTGCTTTTACTACTGATTCCTTTGTGGTTGATCCGCTTTTCTTCCCTGGAGGCGATATCGGTAAACTGGCAGTTTGTGGAACGGTAAATGACCTGGCAGTCTCGGGTGCGGTACCCAAATTCTTAAGTGTAGGATTTATCATTGAAGAAGGCCTGGAATTTTCTGTTTTGGAACAGGTGGTAAAAAGCCTGGCTGAAACCGCAGAAAAAGCCGGCATAAAAATAGTGACCGGTGACACCAAAGTAGTGGACCGCAGAAAATGTGATAAGCTTTTTATCAATACAAGCGGCGTGGGCGAGCTGGATTTAAGGTTCAAAACAATAAGTAGCGGTGCAACAATTCAGCCGGGTGATAAGATATTGATTAATGGGGTTCTGGCCGATCATGGAATTGCGGTTATGAGCGCCCGAAACGAATTAAAGGTTCAGGCTGATGTAAAATCCGACTGTGCACCCTTAAATCATTTGATTGCAGATGCACTGACAGTTTCTGAAAAGATACGGTTTATGCGCGATGCCACGCGTGGAGGACTGGCAACAGTGCTGGCAGAGATAACACAGAACAAAACATTTGGGATTCACCTGAACGAAGAAAAAATGCCGGTTCGCGAAAGTGTTCGTGGAATGTGCGAGTTCTTCGGATTCGATCCTTTGTATGTTGCCAATGAAGGGAAAGTGGTAATGATTGTTCCGTCAGAGGATGCTGAGCATGTGCTTGAATCCGTGCGAAAGAATGAATACGGTAAGCAGGCTCAGATAATCGGAGAGGTTGTAGCTGAGCATCCCGGGAAAGTTGTGATGCAAACCCAAATCGGAGGGAAACGTATAATCGATATGTTAACGGGCGACCAGTTACCGAGAATATGTTAGAAGAGCTGGAAGCCGGGAAGTCAGAAGACCGAAGAAAAGCTAAAAGCTAGTGGCTAGCGACTAGAAGCTAAAAGAAATATGCACGAACTATCTATTGCTCAATCGATTGTTGAGTTGGCGGAAGAAGTGGCAGAAAAGGAAAAAGCCGACTCGGTTCAAAGCATCGACATTGAAGTCGGAGCTTTGTCGGGAGTAGTGCTAGATGCCCTTAATTTTGCCATGGAGATTACGGTAAAAAATACCAGGTTGCGAAATGCAAAAATCAATTACCTGAAAATTAACGGAAAAGCAGAATGTAAAGAATGTTTTTGTCAGTTTGAAACCAACGACTTGCTGGCTTTTTGCCCAAAATGCAAACAGGCCAATTATCGAATTGTGGATGGGAAACAGCTTCGGATAAAATCGTTAGTAGTTTAGAGAAAATGAATGTATGTAGAGGAAAGATATTATTTGCCCCGCCCTAAAGGACGGGGCAAAAAGGAATTTAAAAATTAAAAATCATGTGCGATACCTGTGGATGCGAAGACGGTGGAAAAGTGAAAATTTACGAGCCGGGAAACGAGGCCGGACATCATAATTCTCACGAGAAGGAAGTGAGACATCACCACCACCATAGCGAACACCATCATCATGAAATCTCGGTGGAAAAGGATGTTCTGACCAAAAACGATTTGCTAGCCGAACGTAACCGGGGATATTTCGAAGCGCTGGATGTTTTTGCTTTGAACATGGTCAGTTCTCCGGGATCGGGGAAAACTTCGATCATAGAAAAAACATTAGCAGCAATTGGATCGGAACAAAATATTTATGTGATTGAAGGTGATCAGCAAACATCGAACGACGCACAAAGAATTCAGAAAGCAGGAGGAAAAGCTATTCAGGTAAACACCGGAAACGGATGTCATTTGGAAGCACAAATGGTAAACGATGCCGCAAAACAACTGGAATTTAAAAATCATTCCATATTGATAATAGAAAATGTCGGAAACCTGGTTTGCCCTTCCATGTTCGATCTGGGTGAACAAAAGCGTGTTGTTATTTTCAGCGTAACCGAAGGCGATGATAAACCGGAAAAATATCCATTGATTTTTCACACTTCCGATGTTTGTATCATCAATAAAACCGACCTGCTGCCTTATGTCGATTTCGATGTGGAAAAGGCAAAAGGAGTAGCCAAACAGCTAAATCCTGAAATGGTGTTTTTTGAAATGTCGTCAAAAACGGGAGAGGGGATGGAAGAATGGTTTGAGTGGTTGAAACGGAAAGTCTAATTTTTGTTTTTGACGAACGAACATCCGAATAGCTAAAAACTGATACTCGAAACTCGTGGCTAGAAGCTCTCAGCTATATCTCAAATTCCTAAAAACTGAACTGCAATTCCGCAGATCAGAATCAGAACGCCGGCCAAAGCATATGAATATTTTTCGATTCTGTTGAAATGGAACAAACGAAATCCGAGCATCGGAAGCGAAACCATTAAAAGCATGGTCCCAATAGTACAGATGGCGAAAACAATGATTGCTGCTATCAATAAGGGATAATTGTTTTGTGCTGCCGGATACATCAAAAGCGGAATCAGAACTTCACAAGGCCCAAACACAAAAATGATAAATAGAATCCATGGCGTGATGCTTTTCTTTTCCTTCTCCGGATGGATATGTGTGTGCTCTTTTTTATGTGTGTGCCGGTGTGTATGCACTGTACCATCGGTATGTGTGTGAAAGTGTTCGTGGGGTTTGTTTTTATACGCTTTTCGTAAGCCATAAATAGTATAGCTCAACCCAAACCCGATTAACAACCACGCAGCAATATTCCCACGAAATGATTCAATAACTGTAAGTTGATCAAGGGCGATGCCGGAAAAGATGCCGATAAACCCAATCACAATACTTCCCAGAACATGACCGACTCCACAAAGTGCAGTAATTCCAAGGGTTTTCGTCACCGGCCAGTTTTTTGCTTTTGCAATGGCAATAAAAGGAATGTAATGGTCGGGACCAAGCACCGTATGCACAAATCCTAGTGAAGCGGCTGTCAGGATCAGGATATTTTGGTTCATATCCCCCTTATACAAAAAACCCGTAGGGAAAGTTTCAGTTTACCATTTGTCGGTAATATACGGCATACGTTCAAAAGTTAATCCGTCGCCGGTTACACGCGGATCGCCGGTGGCTTTTAATTCAGAAATGAGCTGTCCGTTCATTTGGTTTTTTATGTCCTGAAATTTAGGGTCGCCGGCCAGATTATGAATCTGGAAAGGATCGTTTTTAATATCGTACAACTCTTCTTCGGGGCGTTTACCAAAAGCGTATTGAAAGTAAATTTCATTTTCGGGATTCCGGTTTTCAATAATCCATGCTTTGGTGGGACTGGCATCCAAATCGCCGAAAGCAGCGAAAGTATTATTGGCCAGTTCATTAAAGTCGGGTGGATTCTCGTCATTTAGTTTGGCCTCGTTTCCCATAGGCCAGCGTTCATGTTTAAGGTTAATAATGTAAAGGAAATCGCGGTTTCGTAACGCTCGTTGCGGATAAGGCAGATTCCCTTCGCGTACCGTTGCCACGTGACGTTCCCTTCCTGTAATTACAAAACTCCTTTCTTGCTGAATCTGTCCGTTTTTTTTGCTTTTGAAAACGTCAAGTAAACTTTTCCCGGTCATAACTTCCGGGATTTCAACTCCGCCAATCTCCAAAAAAGTTGGTGCCAGATCCATCAGATTTACAAAGTCATCTACAACGCGCTTGCTTTTTATAACACCGGGCCAGCGTGCCATTAATCCCACGCCTGTGCCAAAATCGTAAAGGTTGCATTTGCCGTGTGGAAATCCCGGTATTCCGTGATCACCGCTAACCACAATCAGCGTATTGTCAAGTTCTCCTCGTTCTTCAAGCATTTTAATCAAAACACCGAGTCCGGCATCGAAAGCCATCGACTCGCCGAGGTAATCGGCAAAGTCTTCGCGCACGGTATCCACATCAGGAAGAAAAGGGGGAAGTTTCCCTTTCAGATCATCCGGTTCAATTCCCCAAAGTTTTTTTCCCGAGCCCATGGTCCATTTCCTGTGGGTATTGGTGGGACCAAACCAGTAACAGAATGGTTTGCCATCTTTATTGTCATTTAAAAATGACAGGAAATTACCACGCACTTCATCCAGTAAAACCTGTTTTGCTTCGTCAATGGATTTTCCGTCTGCAACCATTTTAGTTACGTTCTGGCTGAATTGATTGAAACTTTTACCGGCCATTTCGTAACGGGTTCTTTCTCCTCCATAACCTGCATTAATGGGATTTCCCGGACTCCAGACTTTGTAGGTATAGCCAATATGGTAGCCATTTTTTTCTAGAAGGAGCGGGTAGGTCGGAATACTTTCATCCCAGACAGCACCCTGTAAAATAGCACCTTGTCCGGTTCGGTAGAAATATTGCCCTGATAACAGCGAACTCCGGCAAGGAGTACACGAAGGGGCGTTTACAAAGGCATTATTAAAAAGAATTCCTTCGCTTGCAATCCGGTCGATGTTAGGTGTTTTAACAACAGACTGCCAGGCCTCGCTGCCTTCTACTTGCTCATAACAACTGGCATACTTACCCCAGTCATCAGCAAAAGCAAAAAGGATGTTTGGTTGTTGTATTATTTTTTCTTTCGCAGGATGATTACATGCCAGGAACAGGAACAAAACAAATAGGAAATGTAAAAGGAAAAACAGGTTTTTCATTGGTACAGGTTTAATCGATTCTTTGTAAAAATAGTAATTTTAGATAGTTTGAGTTAAGTTTAATTTAACTAATTTGGCAAATCCAAAATCTACTAACATGTTAAAAATTAATTCACTATTTATCTTATTCATTGGTATTTTATTTTTATCGGCTTGTTCGCAAAATGTTGATCCGTCGAGGCAATGGAGCATGTACAGAGGGTATTATGCATCCGGTGTTTTAGATCAGGCCGGTCTCCCCGAAACATGGAATGCAACAACAAATGAGAATATTGCATGGAAAACAGCCATTCCCGGACTGGGGCATTCCTGCCCTGTTGTATGGGGAAATCGTGTTTTTGTGACTACATCCGTCAGCCCGCAAGATGAGGGAGATATTAAAACCGGTATTTATGGCTCCATCGGCTCCGTTCAGGATAGTTCAGTGCATGAATGGAGAGTGTATTGTGTGGATAAAATATCGGGAGAGATTGAGTGGGAACAGACTTCATATACCGGAATCCCGGAGCAAAAACGTCACCCCATGTCGTCGCATGCTAACTGTACACCTGCTACCAATGGCGAATATGTTGTTGCGTTTTTTGGATCAGAAGGATTGTATTGTTACGACATGAAAGGAAATCTGCAATGGTCGAAGGACTTTGGTGTTTTAAAATCTACATTTTTCCTTGTGCCGTCGGCCGAATGGGAATTTTCAAGTTCTCCACTTATTCATAAGGATAAAGTAATCATTCAGTGCGATGTAAAAGATAACTCCTTTGTAGCTGCCTATGATATTAAGACCGGTGAAGAGATTTGGAAGCAACAGCGTGATGAATTTCCGGGCTGGTCAACTCCAAATGTATACTCCAACGGAGAAAAAGACATTGTAGCCGTTAACGGGTACAAGCACCGAGGAGGTTACGATTTTAATACTGGTGAAGAAATCTGGCGTATGTCCGGTGGTGGCGATATTCCGATTCCTACTCCGATAATTGGCGAAGAGTTCGTTTATTTTAACAGCGCTCACGGAAAGGTCTCACCCATTTATGCTATCCGGAAAAATGCCGTTGGCGACCTCACTTTAGGCGAAGGTGAAACCACAGGTGAATATATAAAATGGGCAAAACTGAGGGGAGGCGCATACATGGGAACCATGTTGTTATACGGAGACTACCTCTACAACGCCCGGTGGAACGGAAGGTTAACCTGTTACAATGCCAGCACAGGCGAAGAAATTTATTCAGAAAAAGTAGGAGAAGGGAATAGTTATACCTCTTCGCCGGTAGCTGCCGACGGACTACTATATATTACCGATAACGATGGAAATGTATATTCTGTGAAAGCGGGTCCCGAATTTGAATTGTTGCAAACGAACATTCTGAACGAAGTTTGTATGTCAACTCCTGCTATTACAGAAGGTTATTTGTTATTCAGAACAGCGGGTCATTTAATTGCCTTATCCAAGACTGAAGATTAGGTTTGGTTTATAAAGGTTAAAAAAGGCGGTTTCAACTGTGTGCTATTTTTCTAAATCGGAGAAAATATACTACTTTCGTCGGGTTATTTAGAAAAAGAACCATGTGGATTAAAGTATCCCGCATTATCCTAAGAAATAAAATCCTCCTTCTTTCCGTTTTGGCAGTGCTGACCATATTCTTTGGTTATCATGCCAAAAAGGTTGAAATGTCGTATGAATATGCTTCGTTATTGCCAAAGAAGGATCAGGCATATAAAGATTATCAGAAGTTTAAAGAGGTATTTGGCGAAGAGGGTAATCTGATTATTGTCGGAATTCAGGACCCCGATTTTTTTGTTTTGGAACATTTTAATCGTTGGGAAAGACTCTGTGACGAACTTACAAAAGTTGAAGGCGTTGAAAACCTCCTTTCTGTATCGAACACCTATAATCTCAGAAAAAATAAAGACGAAAAGAAGTTTGAGGTTGAGATGGCATTTCCAGATTCTATTTCTACTCAGGAAGAACTGGATGTTTATGCCGAACAATTCAAGAGATTACCTTTTTACCGGAAGTTGGTATATAACGATGAATCCGATGCCTATATTCTGGCCATCACGGTAAACAAGGACAAAATGAGAACCAAGGAACGCGAAAAGATGGTTCTTGGAATTCAAAAAGTTTGTCAGGCGTTCGAGAAAGATGAAAATGTAAAATTGCATTACTCAGGTCTGCCATACATTCGTGTGGTGAATTCGATTAAGATTAAGCGCGAACTGTATATGTTCAGTGCTTTGGCCTTAGTTATTTGTATTATCGTATTGTTTCTGTTTTTCCGATCGCTAAAAGCCGTCTTTGTTCCGGTGCTTATTGTTCTGATTGGTGTTGTTTGGGCCATGGGGATGTTGTCGTTGTTTGGTTACAAAATCACCTTGCTTTCAGGCATGATTCCTCCATTGTTGATTGTAATAGGTATTCCGAACAGTATATACATGCTCAATAAATTCCATCACGAATTTGTGAGCCACGGCAATAAGGTTAAAGCCCTGCAGCGTGTAATTATAAAAATCGGGAAAGCTACTTTTTTAACCAACCTTACAACGGCATCAGGTTTTGCAACTTTTATTATTGTTAAAAGTGATATTTTACGTCAATTCGGAATTATTGCGTCACTTAATATTTTGGGATTATTTGTTCTGTCATTGCTTTTAATTCCGATCATATTTACCATGATTGGACCTCCATCAACCCGTCATGTTGGTCATCTCGATAATAAAATTGTATCTACCATTATTCGCCGGCTAACGCACGTTACACAAAATTACCGGCAGGTGGTTTACCTGGTAACTATTGGCGTAGTTGCAGTGGGGATTTACGGAATTTCGTTAATGAAAAGCTCCGGTTATATGGTGGATGATATTCCAAAAAGCGACCCGGTTTACAAAGACTTAAAGTTTTTTGAAGATAATTTTAATGGTTTAATGCCCCTTGAAATTATGGTTGATACCAAAAAGCCACAGGGAGTAATGCAGTTAACTACATTCCATAAAATTGAAAAGCTGGAAGAACGTTTGGCAGAATACCCCGAATTGTCAGCTTCCACCTCCTTGCTGAATTTGTTGAAATTTTCGAAACAGGCATTTTATAACGGTCACGAAAGATATTACAGTTTACCTAATAACCGCGAAAAGAATTTTATCCTGCAATATGCCGCAACCGGTGAAGAAAATGCCAACCTTCTGCATTCGTTTTTAGACAGTACAAGGCAGACCACCAGAATTAGTATTCGCGTGAAAGACGTTGGTACAAAACGAATGGAAGAACTGTATACCAGTTTCAATAACGATGTCGATTCTATTTTTACTCCCGACAAATACGATGTTATTGTAACCGGTTCGAGTATTTTATCTTTCAAAGGGAACCAGTATTTGTTAAAGAATTTATTTACCAGTCTGGGATTAGCCATTTTGTTGATTTCAATCTTTATGGCCGTTATGTTTTCTTCGTGGCGGATGGTGATAATGTCGCTTACTCCAAATATTATTCCTCTGATCTTTACAGCAGCAATTATGGGTTTTTCGGGAATACCGATTAAGGCTTCTACTATCCTGGTGTTTAGCATTGCATTTGGTATTTCGGTGGATAACACCATTCACTTTTTGGCTAAATACAGGCAGGAGTTGAACGCAACCAACTGGGATATCCGAAAGTCGGTAGTGCTGGCATTAAAGGAAACAGGCGTAAGTATGATCTATACTTCGGTAGTGTTGTTTTTTGGATTTGGCATTTTTACCATATCTAATTTCGGAGGTACACAGGCCATGGGAATTCTGGTATCATTAACGTTGCTGGTAGCTGTAACTTCAAATTTACTGTTGTTGCCATCGTTGTTGTTCGGACTGGAACGTTTGACGACTACCGAAGCCTTTAAAGAACCTTTGCTTCATATTTACGACGAAGAAGAAGATATTGAACTGGAAGATCTGGAAATTGTACCTGATGAACAACTTAATCTGCAAAATTAATGTATTCCGTAGAGGAGCTTCAAAAATTAGTTAGCACAGAGATCGAATCGCGTTCGAAGGAATTGACCGTTCAGGAACCCGGTGGTCTTTATAATCCCATAGCTTATTCGCTCGACATGGGAGGGAAACGTTTACGACCGGTTTTGTTGCTTCTGGCTTATAACATGTTTGCCGGGGATGTTTCTTCTGCTGTGCCTGCAGCTCTCGGGATTGAGGTTTTTCATAATTTCACTCTTCTCCATGATGACATAATGGACAAGGCAGATGTGCGGAGAAACCGTCCGACTGTGCACAAAAAGTTCAGCGAAAATGCAGCGATTCTTTCCGGCGATGCCATGGCCTTCCAAGCCTATAAATACATGCTCGAATGTAAATCTCCGCGTTTAACCGAAGTGGTTGATTTGTTTACCAAAACGTCGATTGAGGTTTGCGAAGGACAGCAATACGATATGGATTTCGAAAGCCGTTTGGATGTTACCGAAGAAGAATATCTTGAAATGATCAGGCTGAAAACAGCAGTTCTTTTGGCTTGTAGTCTAAAAGCAGGAGCTGTTCTTGGTAATGCATCGAATGAAGTTGCCAATCAACTCTATGATTTCGGGATTAATCTTGGGCTTGCTTTTCAGCTTCAGGATGACTTGCTCGATTCGTTTGGCGATCAGGCAGTGTTTGGAAAAAGAATTGGCGGTGATATTGTGGCCAATAAAAAAACTTTCCTTTTAATTAATGCTCTGGGAAAGGCTGATCCAACGCAAAAAAATGACCTTTTAAGCTGGATTAGTAAAGAGGATTTTGATCAGGAAGAAAAAATTAAAGCAGTTACCAGGCTTTATCTTCAGATTGGTGTAAAAGAACAGACCGAAGAAAAAGTGGATTTTTTCTTTAACCGGGCCATAGAAATATTAGATTCTGTGAAATTAAAAAATGCTGTAAAACACCCCTTGCATCAGCTGGCAGGTAAAATGCTCACACGCAAATCGTGACGTCTGTTTCTAAAAGTTAAATTTCCCCGAAAAAGGATACCCCAAAGTTGCATAAGAATAAAACAATGCTAAATTTGTTGGGCGTATAAAAAAAATAATAAATCCGAAAACCGGACTTAAACTTAATCCAATATGGCTCAAAGCATAGGAAAAATCTTACAGGTTATCGGTCCTGTAGTAGATGTAAGTTTTGAAAGGGAGGGAAGCGAACTTCCTTCTATCTACGATGCACTGGAAATTCCACGTGAAGGTAAAGAAAGTTTAATTATCGAATGTCAGCAGCACATTGGTGAGAACACGATCAGATGTGTGGCTATGGACTCAACTGATGGCTTAAAAAGGGGAACTGAAGTCACTGCTTTGGGGAGCCCGATAATAATGCCAAAAGGAGAAGTTGCCTTAGGGCGTTTGTTAAATGTTGTAGGTGATTCGGTTGACGGATTGGAACAGTTGCCAAAAGAAGGTTTGAATATTCATAACGAACCGCCGAAGTACGAGGATTTAACAACTGAAACCGAAGTGCTTTACACCGGTATTAAGGTAATCGACTTGATTGAACCTTATGCCAAAGGTGGTAAAATTGGTTTGTTTGGTGGTGCAGGTGTTGGAAAAACTGTACTTATCCAGGAGCTGATTAATAATATTGCCTTGGCTCACTCTGGTTTATCAGTATTCGCTGGTGTTGGTGAACGTACCCGTGAGGGTAATGACCTGCTTCGTGAGATGATTGAAGCCAACATCGTTGACTACGGTGAAGAATTCAAAGAATCGATGGAAAAAGGTAGTTGGGACCTTTCGAAAGTAGATAATGAAAAATTAAAGCAATCGAAACTGGCCATGGTATTTGGTCAGATGAATGAACCTCCCGGTGCACGTGCCCGTGTAGCTTTATCAGGATTGACTATTGCTGAAAGTTTACGCGATGGCGACGGATCAACAGGTGGGGGACGCGATATTCTTTTCTTCGTTGATAATATTTTCCGTTTTACACAAGCTGGTTCAGAAGTGTCAGCACTTCTTGGACGTATGCCATCGGCGGTAGGTTACCAGCCAACGCTGGCTACAGAAATGGGTGTGATGCAGGAACGTATTACATCTACCAAAAATGGTTCAATTACATCGGTACAGGCGGTTTATGTGCCTGCTGATGACTTGACCGACCCTGCTCCGGCAACAACCTTTGCCCACCTCGATGCAACAACGGTATTGAGTCGTAAAATTGCTGAGTTAGGTATTTATCCTGCGGTTGACCCGCTCGATTCAACATCAAGGATTCTTACTCCTGACATTGTGGGTGATGAACACTATAATTGTGCACAGGATGTAATTATGTTATTGCAGCGTTATACCGAATTACAGGATATTATCGCGATTCTTGGTATGGATGAACTTTCGGAAGAAGACAAACTGGTGGTTCACCGTGCGCGACGTGTTCAGCGTTTCCTTTCACAACCTTTCTTTGTTGCTTCGGCATTTACTGGGTTGGAAGGAAAACTGGTTTCAATCGAAGATACCATTAAAGGTTTCAGAATGATTATGAATGGTGAGGTCGACCAATATCCTGAAGCAGCATTCAACCTTGTTGGTACCATTGAAGAAGCCATTGAAAAAGGCGAGAAAATGTTGGCTGAAAACTAATTGAGAACAAAATGTATCTGGAAATAATTACACCCGATAAAAAGGTATACGAAGGCGAAGTGAAGCTCATTCAACTTCCCGGAAGTAAAGGTGGTTTTGAAATACTTAAAAACCATGCCCCGATTATTTCGACACTTGAGAAAGGAACGATCAAGATTAAGGACGAAAATAATGAGGAACAACTCTTTGAAGTAGATGGCGGTGTAGTTGAAAATAAAGCCAATAAGATTATAGTTCTTGTGGAATCTGTATAAAACAATTGATCGAAATATAATGCCCCGTAGAGTTTTCTGCGGGGTTTTTTATTTATAAAAGAAGGACTTTTCTAAAAAATCAATATCTTCGATCCTTCTGCTTAAAATGAAAGTCAAATTTTTAGTCATACGTTTTAGCTCGATAGGTGATATTGTACTCACAACACCGGTTGTACGTGGATTGAAAGAGCAAGTTGAGAATGCTGAAGTTCATTTCGTTACCAAAGAAAAACACGCTTGCCTGGTAGAATCCAATCCGTATATCGATAAAGTTCATCTACTGGGTAGCAGCATTGGAATTCTTATCCACGAACTGGCAGAAGAAAACTTTGATTATATCATCGATCTTCATCAGAATTTCAGAAGCAATAAAATCAGGCGCCGGTTAAAAGCTCAGGCCTATTCGTTTAATAAACTGAACTGGCAGAAAATGTTGATGGTTCGCTTCAAGATAAACAGGTTGCCCGAGCAGCATATTGTTGATCGCTATCTGGAAACAGTTTCAATCTTCGATGTTAAGGAGGATGGAAAAGGACTTGATTATTTCATTAAGAATGGCAATGGATTTAAATTCGCAGAACTGCCTGAACCTTTTAAAAACGGATATGTTGCTTTTGTTATCGCCGGGACTTATTTTACAAAAAAACTACCACCGGCAAAGGTTTCTCAGATTTGTCAGAAAATTCCTTATCCTGTTATCCTTTTAGGTGGGAAAAATGAATACGACGAAGGAGAACAAGTACTTTCACAATCGAAAGGGAATGTACTAAACTATGCCGGAAAAATATCACTGAATCAATCTGCCTCGCTCGTACGCGACGCCAAAGTAGTACTAACAAACGATACCGGATTGATGCACATTGCAGCAGCTTTTAAAAAGAAAATCCTGTCGTTTTGGGGAAATACTATTCCTGAATTTGGTATGGTGCCGTATCAACCTGATGAATCGTCATTGTTAATGCAGATTGAAGACTTGAAATGTCGTCCCTGTTCGAAACTTGGTAATCAAAAATGCCCCAAAAAGCACTTTAAATGTATGGAAGATCTGGATATAAACCAGGCCATCGAGTGGATTAACCGGAACTATTAAAAATCAAACCGGCTATCTTTATTCTGTTAAAATTCATTGGTTTAACAATTCTTTACATTTTTTATTACACTATTCCCCATTTATTCTGTCTTTACATTTGAATACGGCTACAACTTAATCCTGAAAAATTACAGTTAAAAGGTTGAGGCAACAACTCACCATTTTGATCTTTTGCAAAAAAGAGGCGGAAGATATTTTTGTTGATGAAAACAATTAAAACAAGTTCGAATGAGAAGACAGAATTTTAGATTACTGCTGTTGACTTGCTTGTTGACGGGATTTTTGTGCCCCTTCGTGGCAGGGGGCAACGAAGTCGGTGATTCGGAGTGGGCGCTGGCAAGAGAAAGTAATGATGTTTCCTTGTATTATCGGTGGATCGACCTTGATGATGGAACCAGAACGAGAGAAATGAAAATACAATTTTCTGTAAATGCTGGTATCAATGAGTTTATAGAGCAATTTTCAACACCTGAAAAATACACGCAATGGGCTGCAGGAATAAAAGAATGTGAAATTGAAAAGGTAAATAATGCTTTGTGGTACACGTATACAGTTATGAATTATCCCTGGCCACTGCGTAAAAAAGATTTAATTACCAGATACCTGATTGAAGAGTATAAGGATTCAACATTGATACAGATTTTGGCAGTGCCTGAATATAAACCTGAGTTAAAAGGGATAGAACGTGTAAAAGATTATTCAGGAACATGGACGCTGATACCAAACGATGACGGAACAACCAGTGTTGATTACCGTGTTGTTTCTTGCGAAAAACCGGTTTTTCCTAGGGCTATTCAGGATTCAGTAATTCAAAGAATAACCCTAAAATCCATTTCTGAACTTATTCAATTGGCTGAGGCTTCATGAAAATTATTGCCTTCATAAAAAGAAAAGGTTCGGGTTCGCTTTTTAAAATTAAGGGCGATCCGCAAACCGTGGCAAAAGGATTCGCCCTTGGATCATTCATCGGGATGTTGCCATTTCCGGGTTTTCAGGTAATTATTTCTGCTGCCTTTGCGTCGGTTTTAAAATACAATAAAGCAGCAGCCATCACAGGGGTTTTTAATACCAACCTGGCTACAGGCGCATTTGTGTTTGCTTTTAATTTTTGGCTGGGGAAAAAGGTTCTGGGTATCGAAACTGCTTTTGAAATGCCTGATAAGATTAACCTAAGTTTCGCAAAAATCGTAATAGAAGCAGGAACTGATGTGTTTTTATCGTTGTTGACTGGTGGAATAATTACCGGGATTATTGCCATGTTTTTGGCTTATTATATCTCACTTTTAATATTGAACAGAAAGCTGGTGAAATCAGAACAAACAAAATAAAATGAAAACAAAAAAATATACGATTATAACAGGAGCAAGTACCGGGCTCGGTAAAGAGCTGAGTTTCGAGTGTGCGCGGCAAAACAGGAATTTAATTTTAACGGCATTGCCAGGTGAAAATATTAACTCACTGAGGAAACAAATTTCAACAGAATACAATGTTGATGTGCTTTCTTATGAAACTGATTTCACTCAAACGGGTTCAGTAGAATTATTGGTTGATACTATTCAGAATAAGTATGAAATTGACATGCTCATCAACAATGCAGGAGTTGGAGGTACCTTGCCTTTTATGGAAGCCACGCCTGTTTATATCGACCAGATTATTCTGCTAAATATGCGTGCCCTGGTGTTGCTTACTCGTTTATTGTTACCTGTGTTGAAAAAGCAAAAAGTATCGTACATCCTGAATATTGCCAGCATGGCTTCTTTTGGCCCAATGCCATTTAAAACAGTGTATCCTGCATCGAAAGCTTTTGTTTATTCATTTTCGCGGGGATTGGGATCGGAACTGAAGGGAACAGGTGTTTCTGTCTCAGTTGCCCATCCGGGAGGAATGAAAACCAATTACGAAGTAACCAGGCGCATTGAGCGGCACAGTAAATTGGTTCAGTTAACCACCTTGTCGGTGGATAAAGTGGCAAAGATTTGTATTCGCCAGACTTTGAAAGGCGATAAATTAATTATTCCGGGGAGTATGAATAAATTGAGTTATTTGCTTTTAAAAATGATTCCTGTTTGGCTGAGATTAAAAATTATGCGAAATTCATTACAAAATGAGATTCGGGATTCCCGAAAGATAGTTCAACCGATTTAGAGTGCATGAAAGATAAAGTATTGGTAACTGGTGCAAACGGATTGTTGGGATCGCATGTGGTTCGTGAACTTTTAAAAACAGATTATGCAGTTCGAGTGTTGGTTCGCGAGAGCAGTGATTTACGTGCGCTTGAAAATCTCAATGTCGAGTATTTTTCCGGGCAGGTTACTTCAGAAAATGATGTATTCAGGGCAGTGGATGGCTGTAGTTATGTAGTTCATGCTGCTGCCCGCACAGCACAGGTTCCTTCCAGGTTAACGGCTTTCGAAAAACCAAATATCCAAAGTACAAAGTTTATTATAAATGCCTGTAAACACTTTTCAGTAAAACGAATGGTGCAGGTAAGTACGGCCAACTGTTTTGGAAATGGAACTATAGAAAATCCAGGAAACGAAGAAACTCCTTTTTTACCCTGGCTAAAGAATTCCGGTTATGCTTACAGTAAATTTTTGGCTCAACAAATGGTTTTGGAAGAGACTCAAACAGGCCTGGAAGCTGTTGTAGTTAATCCAACTTTTATTTTGGGCGAGAATGATTATAAGCCCAGTAGTGGGCAGATTTTTAATCATGTAGTAAACAAATGGTTTGTGTTTTATCCTCCCGGAGGTAAAAATTTTGTAGATGCACAAATGGCTGCTAAGGGAGTAATTAGAGCTTTAGAAAAAGGGAAGAATGGAGAGTGTTATTTGCTGGCAGGAGAAAATTATTCTTACCTGAAATTTTTTAGAATGGTGAGCAAGTTGCTCAACCAAAAAGCCTTTTTTATTCCAGTTCCCAAATGGATTTTGTTGTTTGCCGGATTTTTTGGAACCATGGTTGAAAAGGTTTTTAGAAATCCGGTTCAATTGACATACACCAATGCAAGGATGCTGTGCCTCGATAATTATTTTTCATCAGAAAAGGCTTGCAGGGAGCTTGATTTCAAAATTGTACCAATTTCCGATTCCGCAGAAAAGGCTATCTTGTGGTTCAAAGCCAATAAATATTTTAAAGAATAAAATGGTAAAACCTAATAAACTCTGGATTCGTTTTTTGGTGGTGTTTTTAATTCACATTACCATTAAAAGTTTCGACTTGTCGTTTCCCAAAGGGCCTTTCGAACTCAATTGGCGGAGTTTTTGGTTTTCGGTATATTTTATTGGCTATGGCCTGATTGTGTGGTACGTGGCGGAATGGTTCGATAAAAAACTTCAAAAAAGAATTCAGCATGCTGAGGGAAATCGAAAGAAAACAGCCACACTGTTTTTATTTCATGCTTTTCTTGGTTACGGATTAATGTTTACCGTTAATCTTTTTTATCGTCTGGGCGATGTTTACATTTTCGATAAAGCATTTTTATGGGAAGATATTTCTGTGTTTAATCCTGAAATGACGGTGTCGTTAATTGCACTTTACCTTCTAATTTATGGTTTCGATGGTTATTCGCGAATGCATACCAAACTTCAGGAAAAACAATTGCGCGAAGAACAACTGAAAAAGGAAAACATAACTGCACAATATAAAGCATTAAAGGCACAGATCGAACCACATTTTTTGTTCAACAGTCTGAGCGTTTTATCATCGCTGGTATATGAAGATGCCGATCATTCGGCAGATTTTATCGTCAAACTTTCCAAAACACTGCGTTATATTATCGAGAAAAATGAGTTTAACCTCGTTACTTTAAGTGAGGAACTGGAGTTTCTCGACTCCTATTTCTTTTTAATTAAAACGCGTTTGGAAGATGGCGTTCTGCTTGAAAACAGACTGGATGAATCGTTTATTGGATCCACTTATATTCCTCCTGTTACTTTGCAATTATTAATCGAAAATGCAATCAATCATAATTCCTATAATCCAGACCAGCCGTTGAGAATTATTCTGGAAACCGATGGGAATATGATTATCGTAAGAAATAATTTGAATCCACGTTCCATTTTAAAAGAAACAACTCAGCAAGGATTGAAGAATATATCGAAACGATATAAATTGATTTGTGATAAAGAGGTTGAAGTTCTAAAAACTGCCAAAGAGTTTATGGTTAAAATACCGGTATTAAATCAATCAGACTATGAAGGTTTTAATATTTGAAGACGAGAAACATACAGCTACAAGGTTAATTCAGTTGCTTGAAAAATACAGTAACGAGATTGAAGTGCTCGGTGTAATCGGTTCGGTTAGCAAGGGAATTGAGTGGTATAAAAATAATCCGGCGCCTGATCTTGTTTTCCAGGATATTTTATTGAACGACGGCAACTGTTTTGAGATCTTTGAGACGGTGAAAATAAATGTTCCGGTGATTTTTACAACAGCTTATAATGAATATGCTTTGGAGTCTTTTAAGCTGAACAGTATCGATTACATTGTAAAACCTTACGACTTCGATGATATTAAAAAAGCACTCGAAAAATTTGAAAGCCTGCGCGATCTTTTTTTGTTGCCGGAAAAAGAGTTGCTAAAAGACATTATTCTGCCCAATGTCAGACAGGTGAAAAAACGATTTCTTGTAAAACTGGGAGATCGGTATCGGTCGGTGAAAAGTGAAGATATTGCCTGGTTTATGTTCGACGAAGGAGTCACATTTGCTTATACTTTTGACGAGGCCCGTTTTCCGGTCAATTATTCCATGGATAAGCTCTGTGATGTTCTCGACAGGGACGATTTTTTTCGTGTAAACCGAAAATACATGTTGAATTTTGAGAGTATACAAAATATTCATACATGGTTTAACAGCCGTTTGAAAATTGATGCAGAACCCAAACCGGATGAAGATCTTATTGTTAGCCGCGAACGTGTGCGCGATTTTAAATTTTGGCTCGACCGCTAATAAAATTCTAAGCAATTTGGAAAGATTTTCTTTTTTGAAGAGGAAATAAGTTTTCCTTGATGAGTAATACCCGCTTTATGTAATCGCTTATTCAACTTTAACAAAATTTAATAAATTCTTTTTTTGCGTTTCTGGCTTAAATTAAATAGTTAATATTGCCCTGAAAAGAGTATTTGGATGGATGTGCTATCTCAGGAAGTAATTAACCTACTCAATAAGAAGCAGGAAGCTGCGTATGATATTGTTTTTGGTATTTTTTTCCCCCGGTTAGTATCTTTTGCCAAGGAATATGTTTCGTGGGACGAAGCCAAAAATACGGTACAAGATGCCTTTTTAGGGCTTTGGGAAAGTCGATCTGAATTCAAAAATGAATATCAACTGCAATCATACCTGTATACGGCTGTTAAAAATAACTGCCTGAATATTCTGCGGCGCGAAAAGTTGAAGGAATCCTTTATTAAAGAGGTTAATCAGTTGGATATAGATTCACTGAATCAACTGGATACTTCAATTGATGCTTTTCGCGAAATTGAAAATATAATAGCAAATACTCTGTCAGAACTTCCTCCCAGGTGCAAAGAAATTTTTGTATTAAGCAGATACAACGGCAAGAAAAATTCTGAAATTGCTGAAATGCTGGGAATATCACTAAAGTCTGTTGAGGCACAAATCACAAAAGCATTAAAAATTTTCAAAAATAGCTTAAAAGATTATTTGCCTTTAGTCGCTTATTTACTGTTTGTTAGTAGATAACTTTCTCCGGGTTTTCAATTTTTTTCAATTTTTTTTACAATCCGACATAGGGTTTCGTGGCAGTTGTTTATTGTATAAGAGTAAAAGATGGAAGAAGAAAAAATTATAAGACATATCGTTCAGCAAGACTACCGTAAAGAACCGAACGAATTATTGGACTGGGTAGGAAAATCGGAAGAGAACAAAAAGAAGTTCATCGGATATCGGAATTTATGGGCTTTAATGCAGCAGGGAAATGAACTAGACTCTGAAATGGTTTCAAGTGAGCTGCAGCACTTTAAAAAACGCATTCACAAAAACAATCGGCGTGTAATTCTCTATAGTTTCAGGAAATATGCGGCTGTAATTGTGTTTTTATTGACCCTTGGCGGAGGATACTTTCTGGGACATAATAGTCTTAGGAATGTGAATGATACGTACACAACAATTACGTGTGCCTTTGGCGATAAAACAGCAATGGTGCTCCCCGACAGTTCGAAAGTTTGGTTAAACTCGGGAAGTACATTAAGGTTTAATAATAATTTTCAGCAAAGGAAAAGAGAAGTTTTTCTGGAAGGCGAAGCTTATTTCTCAGTTGAGAAAGACAAAACCCGACCTTTTAGGGTAACAACACCTGAAGCTTCGGTTGAAGTTTTAGGTACAGAATTTAATCTTAAAGCTTACCCGGAAGAAAAAGAAGTCAGTGCAACTTTAATTACAGGTAAAATTAATTTCTCTTCCAGCCAGAAAAAAACCACGCTGCTTCCCAATCAGAAATTGGTATATAATAAAAACAACCAGAAGACAACTGTGTACAAGCTGTCCGATTCATATCCGGAGATTGAATGGAAGGATGGAAGAATGGTTTTCCGAAACGAATCGCTGGAATCGTTGGAGTTGAAACTTGAGCGTTGGTTCGATGTTGATATTGCATTTGCTGACGAAGCGGTTAAAAAGCAATGTTTTACAGGTAGTTTGGAACGGGAGAGTATTTTAGATGCTCTGTATTATTTCAAGTTTTCGAAATATGTTGATTATAGTATAAAAGGTAATGAAATAACCTTTTTCTCTGCAAACGAATCAAAAAGATAGGGAATGAGTTTTACCATAAAATTAATATATCAGTAATAACAAATTAATTCGATATTGAAAGTGACGGGATAAATTGCGGGTCTAAAAATTAAGTAATAAAGGATGTAATAAAAACAACAAAAAAAGAAGAGGAAGTCTCTCACACTTCCCCTTCAAAAAAAATTAAACCGAAGTTTAACTTTAAAGGAGTTCAAATTTATGAAATTTTATCAAAAGATTCCTTTTTTCACAAGTGGAAGAAGGATGCAAAAATTAATTTTAACTATGAAGCTTACATGGTTTCTGAGTTTGGTTTTTACCCTTAGCGCTTCGGCGTCTTTGTGGTCCCAAACTTCAAAAATAAGCGTTAAGGTAACCGATAAATCTTTACAGGAATTATTGGTTCAGATTGAGGATAACAGTCAATATCGTTTTTTCTACAATAATAACGATATAGACGTTAATCAGAGAATTAGTGTTGACGTGCACGATGGAACAATTGGCGAGATTTTGTCGGATGTGTTCGAAGAACTTTCTTATTCTTTTAAGGAAATGGATAACAACGTTATCTTAATCGAACGTAACAAAACTGCCGTTGACGGAAAGGCAAGTCAGCAAAGTGGAGTAACCGGAAAAGTAACTGATGCCAGCGGATTGCCCTTGCCCGGTGTTGCCGTATTGGTTAAAGGAACTACAAGCGGAACTGTTACAAACATTGATGGCGAGTTTAATATTGCCGGAGTTTCACCTTCAACGGTTCTTGTTTTTTCATTTGTTGGAATGAGAACCCAGGAAATTGCTGTAGGAGAGCAATCTCAGGTAAATGTTACCATGCAGGAAGAGTCGATCGGTATTGAAGAAGTTGTTGCTATTGGTTACGGAACGGCTAAGAAAAAAGATGTTACCGGTTCTATTGTTAATGTTGGTGTTGATGAAATGGGTGACAGACCGGTTGCCAGTGTTTCTGAAGCATTGCAGGGAATGGTTGCAGGTGTTACTGTTTCGAACAACGGTGGTTCGCCTGCAGAAGGTGCAACCGTAAGAATCAGGGGATTGAGTACTTTGAACTCGGAAGGCCCGCTGTGGATTGTTGACGGAGTAATTAACGATAACGGCGTTTCTCCAAACGAAATCGAGTCGATGACTGTTTTGAAAGATGCATCGGCAGCAATCTACGGAACACGTGCAGCAGCAGGTGTAATTCTTGTTACTACCAAATCGGGTAAAAAAGGTTTAAAAGTTTCTTTGGATGTAAAATATGGCTGGAGCCAACCATGGAAAAAACTGAATGCACTTAACGCCGAAGAGTACTGCGATTTGTACACTCAGGTATATCAAAACTCAGGACAGACAGTTCCTGCTTTGTTGAGTGATCCGTACTTCAGAACAACCCGCACAAACTGGATGGATGAAATTTTCAGAACAGCTACTAATGAAGATTACAGTTTAATGATTAGCGGTGGTTCTGATAAATCAACTTTTAGTGTTTTTGCCAACTGGAAAGTTACAAACGGAACACTGCACAACACTTTCTCAAAAGATGGTCGTATTCGTATCAAATCAGATCATCAGATCAACGACCGTATTAGAATTGGAGAAAATTTGTCGGTAACAACTGGACAGAGCAGAGGTGTAAATACTACCAGTGGTTACACTGGTGCTATTCTGAGTGCTATTTATTACCCACCATCAGCTAAAGTTTGGAGTGATGAAGCAAATGGCATTTACAGTGGGGTTGTAGATCCTAACGATGTAGATGTGAGCCTTGCCGGTCAGTTTGGTGACCTTTTAAATCCATACGCAATCCTTGATCGTTTAGATGGTAGGAATCCGAATATTAACGCTTTGGGAAATGCTTATGTTGAGATTAATTTGATTGATGGTTTAAAGTTTAAATCAAACATATCTTACAATTATTCTCAGGATTACAATAAAGCGTTTACATACCGCATACTTGAACCGGGTAAAGTTTATGACTATAACCAACTGCAAACATCGGCAGGCGTAAGCAAATCGTTGGTGGCTGAACAGTTGTTAACTTACGAAAATACTTTTGGCAAACACCGCATTTCTGCCCTTGCAGGTTATACTGCAGAAGAATACGAAAACCAGGGTTTTGGTACTTCTGCCAGGGATTTTCTTTCAGAAGCAGAATGGGCACAGGAGTATATAAATGCCGGCGATTACGATACAGATCAGCCATGGTCTAGTTACGGTGATAACTCACTGGTTTCAATGCTTGGACGTGTAGCTTATACTTATGCCGATAAATATTACGTAACTGGCGTTGTTCGTCGTGATGGTACTTCTAAAGTTACTAAAGATTATCGTTGGGGTACTTTCCCTTCAGTTTCTCTTGCATGGAGATTGTCGGAAGAGGCATTTATGCAGGATGTACAGTTTATTGATGACTTAAAAGTTCGTGGTAGCTGGGGACGTATGGGTAACATCAGTCCGCTGGGTAACTACGAATTCGACGTGACTTTAAGCGGAACGAATGTTTTGGCAGGAGCAGATCCTATTTATAACCAGGCCTATTATATGAATGGTATCAGTAACAGTGAATTGAAATGGGAAACAACAACTACTACCGATGTTGGTTTCGATGCTTACATGCTTGATTCAAAACTTACTGTAACAGCCGATTATTACAATAAAAAAGTGACCGATATGTTGGTGCAACCATCACTTATCCAGTTTGCCGGTGTTGATAATGCTCCTTGGATTAATGTTGGTGAAGTTCAGAATAAAGGTTTTGAATTTATGATTGGCTGGAACGACAAAGCCGGTGACTTTAATTACGGAGTGTCATTTAACCTTTCTCATAACAAAAATGAGTTAGTGAAATATACTGATGACAAAGATTTTGAAGTACACAGCGATCACGTAAGAAGTACACTGTATCCATTCCGTTCAGAAGTTGGACAACCTCTTTATTCATATTACTTGATTAAAACAGATGGTATTTTCCAGACAGATAATGAAGCTAAGGAATACACAAAAGACGGTGAAATGATCCAGCCAAATGCAAAAGCAGGCGATTTGAAATTTGTTGATTATAACAACGATGGAAAAATCGATAGTGAAGACAAACAGTTCTGCGGTGATTATTATCCTGACTTTACTTACGGTCTGAATTTCTCGCTTTCTTATAAAAACTGGGACTGTAATTTGTTCTTCCAGGGAGTTCAAAATGTTGATGTTTTTGCCGGATACAAACTTTCAACTTATCAGCCAACACAAGGTTACAACCTGATTGACAAAGCACTTGATGCATGGTCGGAAACAAATACCGGCTCAGATATTCCAAAATTACAGTTGATCGATTCGAACCGTAACTACAGTACCGAATCTGACTGGTATTTGGAAGACGGATCGTACCTGAGATTGAAAAACTTAACTATTGGATACACCTTGCCAGCTAAGTTTAACGAAATTGTTGGTACTTCAAAAGTTAGACTTTTCTTCACCGGACAAAACCTGTTGACTTTTACAAAATACGATGGATTTGACCCTGAAGTTGGTTCAAATGGTCTGGATATGTTGAAATATCCACAATCAAGAACCTTTATGTTTGGAGCAAATATTAATTTCTAATTTTTACCGAAAACAGTTATGAAAAATATAAAATATATAGCACTGCTATTTTTAATCATTCAGCTTACCAGCTGTTCTGAAGATTTCCTTGAGAGATCGCCCAAAGGTGCCCCATCGAGTTCTAACTTTTGGAAAAGTGATGACGATGCCATTTTGGGGACCAATGCTATTTATGCTGAAATGGATGCTGAAGAAATGTATGGCCGCGGTTACATGTGGCTAATTAATGCATCAGACGATATGATTGACGGCCGTAACAAAGGTGTGGCCGGCGAATTGAAAAATTTTACTTCCGATGGTAATGTTGGATACATCAACGATTCATGGAGAAGACACTGGAAAACCATTAAAGTTTGTAACGATGTAATTCGTAGCATCAAACAAATGGATGAAGATGGTTTGATTTCTGCCGATGTGCGCGATAACTGTCTGGGACAAGCTTATTTTATGTCGGGTTATATGTATTTCGAACTTTCGTATCACTATGGTGACGATAAAATGGGAATTCCGATTTTGAGTGAAGATGATCCGCTGGATTATTTCCGTCCGCGCGAAGCCAATGTTCAGGTAAACTACGATTATGCCATGGGCTTACTGGAAAAAGCCTATGATCTGTTGCCTTATTTAAACGAAATGAACAGCGAAGATCTGGGACGTCCACATAAAGATGCAGCATTGGCTGTTATGACAAAAATTTCATTGTTTACCCAGAAATGGCAAGATGTAATCGACTATGCTGATATGATCAGCACTTCTCCATCGGGAAGAGCTTTAATCGATACCGATACACCGGAAGAAGATTTCCACAGTGTATTTAAAGTGGAAAATAATTTATCAAGCGAATACCTTTGGTCAGTAGTTTCAAACGAAAACGAAGGAAGTATGTTGCCCGGCGTTGTGCTCGAAAACAAAGGTTGGGGAAGATACAATGGTTGGGGATATTTCCAGCCGGTAAAAGATTTGGATGATGAATTTGAAGCAGGTGATTACCGTCGTAAAGCAACACTGATTACTCACGGAGATGTAATCGAGAATTTCTTTGGCGAAGATTTTACCTGGTATCAAACATCTAATAACCTGACTGGTTTTATGTGGAGTAAATACCTCGATCCTTATCAGAATGCTGATCCTATTGGCAACACAATTAATACAAGTGGCGACTACGTTACAACTGATTTGTGGATTCCGCTTATTCGTTATGCTGATGTTGTATTAATGGAAGCTGAAGCTAAAATTATGCTGAATGGTGCTGGTGCCGGCGACGTAGAAATTAATATGATTCGCGACAGAGCTGGTTTGGCTCCTAAAAGCAATTGTACACTGGAAGATTTAAAACACGAACGCAGGTGCGAGCTTGCAGGAGAGTTTGCCGACAGGCATTTCGATCTTGTACGATGGGGAGATGCGCAGGAAGCTTATGCGAAACCTTTGCATGGTTTAATTGGTACATACGACGATAATAATAACTTAGTTAGTACTGAGGTTACCGAAGTGTGGCCTGCACGTAGCTATAATCCGTTGTATCATCACGTTTGGCCTTTACCTCCTAACGAAATTGAAAAAAGTATTGGAACTGAAGGAGAACTGGTACAAAATGCCGGTTGTAAGAAATAGTTAAGAGAGGCTATTTGGCCTCTCTTAATCTTTTATTTCGTTATTTTATAGATGTTTATGAAGTATTGGTCTTTAATATTAGTTGTGCTTTTTGCTCTGGCAGGATGTAATTCCCGGGAAAAGTTGAAAGAGAATTACCTCTCAAAACTTAACGCGGGAGTGAACGGAAAAGTTGTTTTCCAAAATCCTGTTAATGGTTCTGTTTTCCCTCCGGGATTCCCCGAACCAACTATTATGTGGGACGATAATTCGGGCCAAAGCAAAATGTGGCTGATCAATATTTCAATCAATCAATCGGAAAATATACTTACTGAAATTGTTTCTGAAAAGAAATATAAACCGGATGCTGAAACCTGGGAAAAGGTGAAGGAAAATTCAACTTCCGGTACGGCAGTAATTTCAGTAGCAGGAATTAACCCCGAAAAAAATAAGGAAGTTTTTAGCAGCGAAAAGATTGAGATTGCAACTTCTACCGATCCGGTTGGAGCTCCGATTTTTTTCAGGGCCGTTCCTTTACCCTTTAAATATGCAACGAGTCACCTCGACTCAATAAAATACATGTTGGGCGATGTAACATCGTACCACGAACCCAAAGTTTTACTTGAAAATTTACCGGTTTGCGGAAACTGCCACTCTTTTTCACCCGACGGAAAACGTTTTGCCATGGACGTGGATGCTTTTGGCGATAAAGGTTCTTACCTGATTGCCGACGTGGAAAAAGAAGTGGAAATGCAGCCCGAAAATTTTATTACCTGGAGCGATTTTCAGGAAAAATCAACCATGGCATTGTTGTCACAGGTTTCGCCTAACGGAAAATATGTGGTGAGTACACTGGATGACAACGAAATTTTTGAATCGCGCGATGAACTTGAATACTCTCAGTTGTTTTTCCCGATAAAAGGAATTCTTACTGTTTACGATATCGAAAATAAAAGCTTTTATGCTTTGAACGGAGCCGACGATACTACTTATGTGCAAAGTAATTCGAACTGGTCGCCTGACAATAAATACATCTATTTTGCCCGAACCAAAGCTGTACAAAGGAAAGAGAGCGGAATGACTTATGGTACCGGGATTTATGATATCAATAAATTTCAGGCCATGCGCGACAGTTTTTTGATGGCCCAAAAGCAATTTAAGTTCGATGTAATGAAAATTGCATTTAACGAAGGCAAAGGAGGCAAACCCGAGATGGTAAAAGGAGCCTCGCAAAATGGAATGAGTAACTATTTTTCAAAAATTTCTCCCGATGGAAAGTGGATGGTTTTCTGCCGGGCTGAAAATTACATGTTGCTGCAACCCGATAGTAAACTTTATATTATGCCAACCGACGGATCTGCCGAACCGCGTTTAATGAACTGCAACACTTCGAATATGAATTCGTGGCATTCGTGGTCGCCAAATAATCGTTGGATGGTATTTTCTTCAAAAAAATTTGGAGCCTACACCCAGCTTTTTTTAACCCATATCGATGAAAATGGTGTAGATTCTCCTCCTGTTTGGTTAGAATACCTGAATGTTGATAACCGCGCTGCCAATATTCCGGAATTTGTGAATACTGATTTTAACGATTTCAATAAAATTATTGACAAATTCTCTGACGTAGCTGATTACAATGTTAGAGGAACATCGAAAGCTCAGTTTGGCGATTTTAAAAATGCCATTATCGATTTTAATAAAGCTTTGCAGGTGAATAAAAACGATGCACAGGCTTATGCCAATCGTGGAAAGGCAAAAGATGAACTGGGCGATTTAAAAGGTGCATTGGCTGATTTAACAAAAGCAATTGAGCTTAAACCTGAAGAGCACGACTATTATATCCACCGTGGAAATACAAAGGTGAAAATGCGCGATTATGCCGGAGCAATTAACGATTGCAGTAAGGCAATTGAATTAGAACCCGGAGATGCAGCTCTTTTTGCCCATCGTGCCGGAATTTACCAGATGTCGGCCGATTATACGAAGGCTGTTTCCGACTTGTCGGAAGCCATTCGTTTAAAACCCGGTTATGCACTTTATTATATGCACCGTGCCGAAGTCTACGGCCTTTTAAAAGACCAGGTAAAGACGCTTCAGAATATAAACAAGGCACTTGAGCTTGAACCGGGAAATGTGAAATACATCACCCTGAAAGGGATTTATGCGAACCGGTTTGGAAATAAAAAACTGGCACTATCAAGTTTTAAGAAAGCCATCGAAATAAATTCAGGTTATTACGAACCACATCAGAAACTGGCAGAGATTTATGATGCTCAGGGAGAACTGGACAAAGCACTGGAACATTTTTCGAAAGCAATTTCTGTTTACGATGCCGACTCGAAAAGAGAGTTGGCTTTAATATACAACAGCCGTGGAACTGTGTACGGAAAAATGAAAAACTTCGACAAAGCCATTACCGATTTTGATAGTGCTTTGAGTTACTGGTCCAATTTTTCTGACGCATACAGCAACCGTGCTTTTGCCAAATATAACCTTGGACTTTTCGACCAAGCTGATGTAGACTGTAACATGGCTTTGCAAATTGAGCCGGGAATGCGAAAAGCCCAAACGATCAGAGAAATGATAAAAAGAAAAAGGTAATCCGGTGATTATTTGCTGAGGGCAAGTTCGCATATAATACTTTCGGATTATAATGTTTTGAACGGTTAATGAGCAACAAAATAGAAAATATCAATCTAAGCGGAGTAAACCTGCTGATTTACGCGGTTTTACTTGTTGCCACTCCGTTTATAATGTTGCAAAATTATTTACAGAGTTGGGTGAAAAGTTTGTCTTCTTTTCACGTACATCTCGGTTCGTTACAGGTTCCGATTGTATTGTTAAGTGCAACTGTAATTGTTTTGCTCGTCGCTGTTGTTTTCCGAAAGAAATTATCCTTAAGAGTGCTGGCAAGTGTGTTGTTTGCTTTTGTCTGGCTGGCTTTAGGACAATATATCTCCGACTACTACATTAATTATTCTTATTACGATTTGCAGAACAACTGGCATTATCTCGCCTATTTTGTTTTTGCATTTGTAATTCATTCATACTTGAAAAAAAAGAATGCATCGGCGCAACGAATTAACTATACTATTTTCCTGCTAGCCGCCTGTATTTCACTGTTCGATGAGATTTTTCAAAATCTTTTATCGGAACGGATTTTTGATTTGAGCGATGTTGCCAAAGATTTATGGGGAGTGGTGCTCGGATTGATTTTTATAAATATTTTTCGTGAACCCGACAAAGTTAAAGCAGGACAACAAAAGCAGTTGCGATTATCCGGAATTCACCGGAGTTTATGGTATATCCTGTTTTTTTCAATTTGTTTTTTAGTTGTTAGTTCGCTGTTAACCGGCTCGGTGTATGTTGGATATGTTATTGGAGTTACCATCCTTTTATTTTTACCCGTATTTTTGATTCTGAGTTACTACAAGGGAAAAACAAAAAAATGGATTCATGCTGTTTTGGTGTTTATAATCGCAACTCAAATAGTATTGTTTGGTGTTTTCAGAAACCACAATTTTATACTTCACAATAATTTCCTGACGATTTATAAAGGTATTCCACTTGCTTTTTTCGATGTGGTTTTTTATCCGGATCACACTTTTCGTTTCGCCGATAAAAAAACCGAGTTCAATAAGACCGACAAAGAAACCTTATTGCAATACAAGCCTGATATTTTGCTGATTGGAGCAGGCGGAAAAATGGAAGGAGGAAATGGTTTTCCGATGAAAGAGAAGTCGCACTTTATTTATAATAAATACACGAATTCAGCGGTGCAGGTGATTATTCTCGATTCGAAATCGGCTTGCATAAAGTATAATGAGCTTTCAGAAAAAGGACTAAAAACCTTATTCGTACTCCATAAAGATTTGTGAAAATGAAGAAGCCTGGAAATAGAAATAGTTTGTTGGATAAAATTATTTTCTCGTTGCTGGCGGGACTGCTCGTTTTGTTGCTGACTTTTCCTTTGCTGTTTAAATTATTTCCGGGGCTTGAAGAACATTCTGATACCGATTTTGAGAACGAAATGTTAGCAAAAGCTTACGTGGCTTCAGTTAATAAAAGTTACGATCAGGAAATATATTATTACAATCAAATTGTAGAAAAGTTGCCGGAACTGAGCCCTGAATTGTTTGCAAAAATTGGAAGTGCTTACGAGAAAAAAGGCGATTATTTTAAGGCCATTGAATTTTATAATCGGGCCCTGAATCAAAAGTATTCCGATTCGTTACAGGTGTTTTATAATGTTGGTGTAGTTGCCCATCATCTGAAAAATTACAAGATGGCCGAGAAGTATTATAAAAAGAGCTGCTCCGATGATTTTTATCGTACAGATGCCTGTTTTAACTTGGCCAATATTTCCAACTTTGTTTACGAAGATGAAAGCTCGGCACTTCAGTATTATCAAATTGCAGTTGAAATGCCTTCTTCGTATCGTTTATGGAAAGAGATGTTGCACCGCGAAATGCAGAATTACTCGGAAAGATTAAATCCTGAAATATATGCCAACTTGCAGGATTTAAGCAAAAACGAGAAAGATGATATCGATTTTAGTAAATACGATTTAAAAGAATTGCTTAGAAATCAATGGGGCGAGAATCAGGCTCTGATTCACAACTATATTGGAGTAATTTATGCCTCAAATCAACAAAATGAGCTTGCTGTCGACCAATTTCAGAAAGCAATAAGTATCGATCCTGAATTTAAGGATGCAAAATATAACCTTCAAAAAGTATTAGTAACCACCGCAAAAAAAGAGTAGAGTTATGACTTTAAAATGTGTAAAATATTTAGCCGGATTTTTATTCATTGCCGTTATTGTTTTCGGCTGTAAGCAGAAAGAAAACGTACAAATTGTACAGGGACACTCGCACAACGATTACGAGCACGCTCGTCCTTTGTTTGATGCGCTCGATTGTCATTTTAAAAGTATTGAAGCCGATGTTTTTCCTATTGGCGATTCACTGTTTGTTGCGCATAATTATGAGGATATTAAACCCGGACGAACTTTACGGAAATTGTATCTGGACCCGTTGATGCAGGAGATTGAAAAGAACAACGGTTCGGTTTATGGCGACGGTGAAGAAGTGATTCTGTTTATCGATATAAAAGTTGACGGGCTAAAAACCTATCAGTTGCTGCACAAGATTCTGGAGAATTATAAATCGGTTTTGACTGAGTTTAATGAAGGTGAAAAGATTCAGCGAAACATTATGGTTGTTGTTTCCGGTGAACGACCTTTCGATTTTATGAAAGCGCAGAAGATAAGATACGCCGGTTACGATGGGCGATTGTCTGATCTTGATTCGGGGATTTCGTCTTCTTTGATGCCGGTGGTTAGTAATGCCTGGGGAGAATATTTTAAATGGGACGGAACCGGGCAAATACCTGATGCCGAAAAGAAAAAGCTTAATGATTTAGCGCAAAAGGCAAAAGAGCGCGGATATCTTCTTCGTTTTTGGGGAACACCCAACCGAACAGAAGCCCAAAGAAATGCGGTTTGGACAGAATTGAAAAACGCACAGGTCGGTTTAATTGGTGCTGATAACCTAAAAGAACTACAAAATTTTCTTATTACAAGTGATTAGAGCTGTTAAGTTGCTCTGATAAAGTATTTTAACTGTGAGATATAAAATTTTAACCATACTGATTTTTTGCTATGGATTGTCCTTCCTTTCTGCAAACGGACAGGAAAACGATAAATATGTCAATCCATTTATTGGAACTGCTCCAACAACTCATCCTTCGAAATGGGATGGTCACGGACGCACGTATCCCGGTGCTGTAGCGCCTTTCGGGTTTATTCATTTAACTCCCGAAACACGTGTGGCTTCAGAAAAAGGATACGATTACAGCGACTCCGGAATTTACTTTTTTAGTTTCCGTGGGCATTACAGCGGTTACCCAAATGGCTCGTCGGGACACGGACAAATTATGCCACTGGAAAATGATTCCGGTTTCTCGGCAAAAAAATATTCCCGCCCCTTTTCTCATCAGAACGAAAAGGCGGTACCCGGATATTATAAGGTTTCGTTTAGCGATAACAATACAATTGTTGAAACAACGGCGTCAGTTCGCTCCGGAATTTTTCGGTTTTCATATCAAAACAAGCTTGAAGCAAAAATCTTTGTAGGCGATATTGGTGACATCGATTTGGAACAAAACCGTATTGTAAAAGGCAGTAACAGGAATGTTTTTATTCAGTTTAATATTCCATGGAAAGAGACACAAGCAAATGGCGACGGGTACATTTTTACCTTTGATGTTACTGCTGAAAAATCAATTTTATTAAAGTTGAGTACTTCTTCGGTAAGTTTCGAAAATGCCCGAATGAATCTGGACACGGAAATTCCCAAATGGGATTTTGATGCGTTAAAAAATGAAACACACAAACAGTGGAGCGATAAACTTTCTGCCATTGAAATTACGGATCAATCAACAACAAACAAGACAAAATTTTATACTGCTCTCTATCATGCTTTATTAATGCCGTGGACAATTTCCGATGTTGACGGAAGTTACAGAGGCTGGGACAGGAAATTATATAATACAAAAGGAAAAAATCAATACGGTGCTTTTTCTCCCTGGGATACTTTTCGTTCGCTGCATCCGCTTTTGTGCATTTTGGCGCCCGAGGTGCAGGAAGATATCATCAAGTCGATGCTGGACGTTTACCAGCAACAAGGACAGCTTCCCAACGATCCGATGACCGGATTTCATGCCATCCCCGTAATTGTTGATTCGTATTTTAAAGGATGCGATCATTTCGATCATCAACTGGCGTATAAAGCCATGCGAAAGTCGTTGATGGAAAGTCCCTGGAAATACGAAGATATGCCTGCGTATATTGCCAACGGTTTTGTGCCGGCAACTTACCAGGAGTCGGTTACGCGTACCGTTGAATATGCCTACAACGACTGGGCGCTCTCAAGGTTTGCAAAAGAACTGGATAAAACGGATGACAAGAATAAATTGCAGAAAAGAGCGTTGAGCTACAGGAATTTATTCGACCCGGAACAAATGTTCCTGGTACCGCGAAATGGGGATGGATTTATTTTTTCCGATACTGAATTCGGATACAAAGAAGGAGACAAGTGGAATTATTCGTTTTTTGTGCCGCAGAATGTCCGCGATTTGATAAACCTGATGGACGGCGACAAAAACTTTGCGGAGCTTTTGGATAGTGCCATTGTTAGTAAGCACATTATCTTCGATAACGAACCCAATTTTCATATTCCGTATTTGTTTAATTATGCCGGGAAACCGTCGGAAACGCAGAGGTTGATTGCCGAAATGAGGGAAGAACTTTTCACCGATGGGGCAGGAGGTTTGCCCGGGAATGACGATTTGGGATCGATGTCGAGCTGGTATCTTTTTAATGCACTTGGTTTTTTACCGGTAACTCCCGGAGTGCCCGAGTATAACATCGGCACGCCAATGTTCGAAAAAGTTACGATTCATCTTCCCAACGGAAATGATTTTGTTATTGAAGGGAACAAGGTGTCTGCTGAAAACAGATACATTCAATCAGCCACTTTGAATGGCCGGGTTTTGGATAATTATTGGTTCTCTCACATAGATTTGGAAAACGGTGCAAAACTGGTTTTCGAGATGGGAAATCAACCTTCCGGCTGGGCTGCGGATCCTCAAAAAGATGCCTTCTCAATTACGCAAAAGGAAAGTGAAATTTCAGTTGTTTCATTGAGTTCATCGAAAAAGGAAGTGCTCTCCAACGAAGCTTTTACTCTGAATTTCCAACTTAAAAATAGCGGTGCTTCAGGCGTTAAAATTATTCGCTTGCTGGAAAATGGAAAAGAGCTGGCCCGAAAAAATGTATTCGTAAAAGAAAATGAAACGGTTAGCGATTCTGTTTCGTGCAGATTGTATATCCCCGGAAAAAAGAAACTGGAGATTTCTGGCAGTTCGAAAACAACATCTGTAAAAGTGAAAGATTCCGGTGTTCCGGGATTTGAATATTCAGCATTGCAAATTAAGTTGCTGCTAAAACCGGGCGAGGAGCAAAAAATTAGTTTCTCGGTAAAAAATATTGGTGGTCAGCAAGATTCCGAAGAAGTTAAAATCATTCAAAATAAAAAGCCGGTTTTGGCTGACGAAATTCGTTTGGCGCCTGGAGAAGAAAAACAATTGACTTATTCTTTTGCCGACGGGCAGGAAGGTTCGAATACAGTTCAGGTAGATGTATTGAAGGGGCTGTACAAAGTGGTCGCCAATCCATTGGAAGCGCTGTTAACCGACCTCAATTTTCAATATAAAACAAACACGGTTTTAGTCGATCAGTCGGGATTTGAAAACAATGGCATTTTGCACGGTTTTGGCGAAAAGGATCCGAATTTCAATCTGGATAAAAATACTTTCATTGAAATTGAAAATACGCCCGTTTTTAAAGCCCTGACCAATGAAATAACAATGATGGTTTGGATAAAACCTTCAGACGAAAATTTAGGGCAAAGTTCCATTTTAACGCAGGGCGATTTTAATGTGATCCAAATGTCGGGGAACCGCGATATCGAGTTTTTTGCCGGAGGCTGGGGGCGTGGAACCTGCAATGCTTCGCTCGAAAAACCGTTGACAAACGAGTGGCACCACATTGCCGGTGTGTGCGATGGTATGACCTTGAAATTATTCCTGGACGGGAATTTAATTGCTTCAACAGAAGTGAATAAGCAAGCCGATCTTAAAAATAATGCCAACTGGAATGTGGGGCAAAATGAAGAATTCCCGGGGCAACGGATTTTTTACGGGCAAGCTGACGGGATTAAAATATTTGCTTCGGCATTAAGCGAAAAGCAGATAAAAGCGATTGTGAATAAGGAAAATAGATAACTAATTATTACTGGATTTTGGGATGTATTTCTCACTCAGTTAGATTTTATAATAAATAAATTAAACACTGTAATGAAAAGAAAATTTTTAGCAATAGCACTTTTGGGAACATTATTGTTCTCGTGCCAGGAAAGCAAAAAACAAGAGGAAGTTAAATACGAAGAAAAGTCAAGTGAAGTAATTCATGTGTATGAAAATCCGAATTCATATCCGGTTTCAAAAATTACCTCTCCGGGTGACGGGCCTGTGAAAAATGTAATATTTATGATCGGCGACGGAATGAGTTTAATGCATGCTTATTCTGCCTGGACTGCCAACAAAGGAAAACTTTTCCTTGAGAATGCTGATTTTATTGGTTTGCAAAAGACGTATTGTGCCGACAATCTGATTACCGACTCAGCAGCCAGTGGAACGGCGATGGCTACAGGTAAAAAAACAAATAAAGGATACGTTGGTGTTGGCCCTAACGGCGAATCGTTAAAAACCATTTGCGAATATGCCAGCGATAAAGGTCTTTCTACTGGTGTAATTGCAACTTGCCGCCTGGTTGATGCAACTCCTGCTGATTTTTCAGTAGAAAATATCGACCGCGATAAAGAGGAAGAAATTGCAGCATCGTATGTAAACTGTGGTATTGACTTTATTTTGGGTGGAGGCCTGAAATATTTCACCAAACGTGAAGATGGCAAAAATCTGTTGCCCGATTTTGAAAAGAACGGTTACCAGGTAGTTACTTCAATGGAAGATTTAAAAAATGTAACCAGTGGAAAAGTATTTGCTCCCGTTGCCGAAGTTGATATGGCAAAACCGGCAGAACGTGGTGATGAATTGTGGCAGGGAACAAAAAAGGCTCTCGATATTTTGAGTAAAGATAAAGATGGATTTTTCCTGATGGTGGAAGGTTCGATGATTGACGACTACGGACATTTTAACGACCTGCCTCACCTGATGGAAGAAATTGCAGACTTTGATAAAACAGTAGGAAAAGTATTCGACTGGGCCACAACACATCCGGGAACGTTGGTGGTTGTAACTGCCGATCATGAAACCGGTGGGTTAACTTTAGTTGGCGGCGATATTAAAGAGGGTAAAATTGAAGGGAATTTCTCTACAGCTCATCACAGTGGTGTGATGGTTCCGGTTTATTCTTTCGGCCCGGGAGCAAAAGATTTTACCGGCATTTATGAAAATACCGACCTTTTTGAAAAAATGAAAGCTGCACTTCAGTTGTAAAAGTATCCGAATTAAAAATCAACTAAACGAAAAGGAATGAGATCAAAATATTTAATTCTGTATACAATTTTAGCGGGATATCTGTTTTTAGGTGCATTCTCTGCTAACGCTCAAGCGGGAAAACACTTTCAATTCAGAAAAAATAAAACGTTTAAAATTGCCCAGTTTTCAGATATTCACTGGGATAATAATTCTGAAAATTGCCCCAGAACAATGGCGGTAATCGAGAATGTATTAAAAACAGAAAAGCCTGATCTGGCCGTTTTAACGGGTGACATTGTAACAGCGTCTCCGGCAGAAGAAGGCTGGAAAGCGATCGCGCAGCCCTTTATCGATAGCAAAACTTCCTGGGCCGTGGTTTTGGGAAATCACGATGGTGAGCCCGGTCCATCTCGCGATGAGATATTTGAGTTGCTGGTAACATTCCCGTATTTTGCAGGAGAGAAAGGTCCTGAACTTTATGGTTGTGGAAATTACGATATTCCTGTATGGTCGTCGGATAATAAAAAAGTGGAGTCGGTACTTTACTGCATCGACTCGAACAATAGTAACCGGATTATTTACAAAGATTACGACTGGATTCATTTCGACCAGATAAACTGGTACCGCGAAACCAGTCAAAAATATACCACACAAAATAATAACTACCCTTTACCCTCATTGGCGTTCTTTCACATTCCTATTCCGGAATACAACGAGGTTGTTGGACAACCTTCAACAGTGGGAATAAAAAATGAAGGAGTTGCATCGTCGCATGTCAACTCAGGGATTTTTGCTTCGTTTTTGGATATGAAAGACGTGATGGGCGTTTTTGTGGGGCACGATCACGATAATAACTACATTGGAATTCATGATAATATTGCGCTTGCTTTTTCTGAAGTAACCGGTTATGACACTTACGGAGAATTGGATCGAGGCGCCCGAATTATTGAATTGAAAGAAGGCGAATACAGTTTTGATACATGGATTCGTACTGATAAAGGCGTTAGCTTTAAATACAATTACCCGGCAGGTTTGCAATACAATGATGAGAATGCAGATTACAGTCCGGCTGTTGAAGTAGACGCATTAAAACAAGGAGTTCATTATAATTATTACGAAGGCAATTATTCGTCAGCAAAAGACCTGGAATCTGCCAAAGAATTAAAAAGCGGAACACTGGAAAATATATCCATTGCCCCGGCAGATCAAAAAGATCACTTCGGTTTTGAGTTCGAATCATACCTGAAAATCGATAAAAAGGGAGTATATCTTTTTTACCTCTATTCAGATGATGGAGCGATTTTATACATAGATGGAAAACCTGTGGTTAACAACGACGGATCGCATAATGCAAGGCGTGTCGACGGGCGAATCGGACTAGAGAAAGGTTATCACGAACTAAAATTAATGTATTTCGAAGATTACGAAGGACAGCAGCTGGAAGTTGGTATTTCAGGTTTGACTATTCGTGAGACCACAATCCCGAATGACATGTTATTCATAAAAAACTAAGAAAAATGGCGAAAGAAGTAATAGGAATTGATTTAGGCGGAACAACGATAAAAGTGGGACGCGTAGGAAACGAGAAAATTGAAGAAATAGCAGTTAGCCCCACACCAAAAACCGACGATGCAATGATGGTGGTAGATGCCATTGTTGAAACCATCTTGAAAGTTGTTACCGATAATACAAGTGCAATAGGAATTGGCATCCCGAGTGTTGTTGACGTGGAAAAAGGAATTGTTTATGATGTAATGAATATTCCTTCATGGAAAGAGGTGCCCATTAAAAGTATGCTCGAAGAAAAACTGAATCTTCCGGTTTTTGTGAATAATGATGCCAACTGTTTTGCCATTGGCGAAAAAATTTATGGCGAAGGAAAAGATTTTCAGCATTTTGTAGGCGTAACGTTGGGAACCGGTTTGGGTGCCGGAATCATTCAAAACGGTAGGCTTTTAAAAGATGCCAACTGTGGCTCTGGCGAATTCTGTGTGGTTCCATACAGCGACTCCAATTACGAAGATTATTGCAGCAGTTTCTTTTTTAGCAAGTACGATACCAATGGAAAAGAATTGTATGAGAAGATGAAAAGCGGCGATAAAGATGCAAAGAAGATATTCGATGAATTTGGCTTTCATCTGGCAAACCTGGTGAAACTAATTGTGGCTTCCATCGATCCGCAAATGGTGGTTTTTGGTGGCGCCATTTCAAAATCTTTCGAATTGTTTAAAGATGCCATGTTCAAGGAGATGATGAACTTTGAATATACCAATTCGATGAAAAAACTGGAAGTTCGCGTTTCTTCCATCGAAAATCAGGGCATTTACGGTGCGGCTGCACTTTGTTACTAATCAATAAACTAAATAAAATGAAAACCAACAGAAGAAATTTTTTAAAAGCGGGAGCACTGGCCGGAACATCACTGGCTTTGTCGCCATTGGCAGGCTCTGCTGCCGAGCGGAAATCACAATATAAATTACCGTATAAAAATACCTATGTAAAGAATTTATTTGTTGCCGAGAATGAATTCCGTAGAATGGATCCGACAGTAATTGAGGCTCCAACTTTCGATAAGGCGAAAGAGGTGTTACCGGCTCCATTCTGGAAAGGTCACGAGGAAGCCATCGAAATGTACTGGAAAGCCTGGGATATAGGAATACAGCACATTCGCAAGCCGCAGGAAGATTCGGGTTTTGTTTCAAGCTATATCGATACGGCATATAACGGGCACCTTTTTATGTGGGATTCTGCTTTTATTACGCTTTTTGCCCGCTACGGACAACGCTTGTTTCCGTTTCAGCGCACATTAGATAACTTCTACGGATTGCAACATCTCGATGGTTTTATCTGTCGCGAGATTATGGCTTCCGGCGACGATTGTTTTGAACGTTACGACCCGGTGAGCACCGGCCCAAATATTATCCCGTGGAGTGAACTGGAATACTACAACCAGTTTGGAGATTGGGACAGGGTAAATGCCGTTTTTTCTCCGTTGTCGGCTTTTAGTCAGTGGTTGAGATTAAACCGCACCTGGCGCGATGGTTCGTACTGGTCGAGCGGCTGGGGAACAGGAATGGATAACATGCCTCGTGTTCAGAAAAAATACAACATGATTTACAGTCACGGGCACATGGTTTGGCTCGACACCTGTTTACAGCAATTAATGGTTGACCGCATTCTGCTGCAGTTTGGTTTTGTGCTCGAACGTTGGCAGGAAATTCAGGATATAGAAGACGAAATTGGCGTACTAACCGATTATATCAAGAAATATTTGTGGGATGAAGAATCAGGTTTCCTTTATGATAGGTATGCCGATGGAAGCCTTGGAACGACCAAAGGTATTGGCGCTTACTGGGCTTTACATGCAGACGTGCTGGAAAAAGATCAGTTGGATAAATTAGTTAAACATTTATCGGATCCCGAGTTGTTCAACCGTAAATTTCCGGTGCCTTCCATTTCTGCTGATAATCCATTGTACCAGGAAGACGGACGATACTGGCAGGGTGGAATCTGGGCGCCAACCAATTTTATGATTATCAAAGGACTTCAGAAAAACGGATACGGAGATTTGGCTTTTGATATTGCTCAAAAACATCACGATCAGATTTTTCAGGTTTTTAAGGATACCGGTACTTTCTGGGAGTATTATGCGCCTGAAAGTGCAAATCCGGGCTTGCTTGCCCGTCCTGATTTTGTAGGCTGGACAGGTCTGCCTCCCATTGCAGTATTAATTGAAGGGCTTTTCGGAATAAATACTGATTATCCGAAAAAAACAATTACCTGGGATGTTAATTTACTGGAAGAGCACGGAATCGATCGTTACCCAATCGGACCTGACGGAATGCTTTCGTTTAAATGTTTGGCCCGTAAATCAGCCGGCGAAAAACCATCGATTGAAATTAATTCGAATATTGAATTAACACTGAAATTAAGCTGGAAAGGCGGAAATGAAGAAATTGCCGTTAAACCCGGCATAACAAAATCATAAAAGAAGTTAAGTTATACTGTAAATTTTAGATTATCTATGGTGCTGGCGGTTTTTGGACTGCCGGCACTTTTTTTATTGTTTGATCTCTCCTTGTTTTTTAGCTGTTTAATAATCTTGGATTATAAGAAATCGTTGATGGAGTAGTATTTTATTAAGAATATTTACCACAAAGATTCACAAAGAAGGCACAAAGTTTCACTAAGGATTTTTGCGTTATCTTTGCAGCAAATTAGAGGCTATGAAGGAGAGGTTATTCGGAAAGACATTATCGGAGTTACAGGAGTTGGTGTTGGAATTGGGTTTACCAAAGTTTACTGCAAAACAAATTGCCGATTGGCTGTATAAAAAGCAAATCAGCTCGATTGATGAGATGTCCAATCTTTCGAAAAAAGCCCGCGAGTTGCTTAATGAACGCTTTGAATTTGGTTTGACCGCGTACACTAAAGTACAGGCCAGTATCGATGGCACCCGGAAATACCTTTTCCCAACAATTCAGAATAAATTTATTGAAACGGCAATGATTCCTGAACGCGACCGGAAAACGGTTTGTGTGAGTTCGCAGGTGGGATGTAAAATGGGATGCCTGTTTTGTTTTACGGCCAAACAAGGTTTTCAGGGACAATTATCAGCTGGGGAGATCATTAACCAGATAAAAAGTATCGATGAGGTGGAAGAGGTGAGCAACATAGTTTACATGGGCATGGGCGAACCTTTTGATAACCTCGACGAGGTATTAAAAAGCCTTGAGATTCTTACTTCCGAATGGGGTTTTGCCATGAGCCCGCGAAGAATAACAGTCTCTACAATCGGTATTATTCCCGGGATGCTGACCTTCCTCGAAAAAAGCGATGCTCATTTGGCTGTGAGTTTGCACACGCCATTTCACGAAGAACGCCAGAAAATTATGCCAGTTCAGGTAGCTTACCCCATTGAAGAAGTGGTGGAAGAAATTAAAACCTGGGACTTTGGCCGCCAGCGCCGCGTGTCGTTCGAGTATATTTTATTTGAAGGATTAAATGATACAAAGGAACATGTAAATGAACTGGCCCGCTTGCTTAAAGGATTAAAGTGCCGGATCAACCTGATTCGTTTTCACCCTGTTCCGGGAACACCTCTTAAAAGTCCGGGCGAAGTAACCATCCAACGATTTAAAGACGCATTGAATAATGAAGGAATTTTAACTACTGTTCGTGCTTCGCGCGGGCAGGATATTTATGCAGCCTGCGGTTTGCTTTCTACTAAGGAGTTGGTGAAGTAACTTTTTTGGTATTTCAGATCAGCATCATTTTCTCAATATAAATATCTTGAAAAGCCGGATCGCCTTCAAGGTTGATATGACTGGTTTTAGCCAGGATTTTTTGTGTGAAATCGTCATCTTCAAATAAGAACATTTTAGCCCCTATCAAAGCGGTATTTCCGAGTTTAATTATTTTTCCCTCATCGCACTCAATCAACCCTGTTCGGATGACATTCTGAATATTTAGAAAGTTCCCAAAACCACCGGCAATAAACACCTTTTCAATATCATCCATGTTTATTTGTAGTTTGTTGAGCAAAATTTGTATTCCGGTAGCAATGGCCGCTTTGGCAAGCTGGAATTCACGAATGTCTTGCTGAGTTAGTGAAACAGTTGAGGTTAAAGGAATTGTATCTTCTGCTGAATTAATTTCTCCAAACATCCCGATTTGTTGTTGTTCAAGTAAAATGGCGATGACATCGATCAGTCCGCTTCCGCAAATACCTTTTGCTTTTACATTCCCGATTACATGCGGTTGCATTTGTTCATTATCCAGCTGAACGGAAGAAATAGCGCCCGTGGTAGCCCGCATTCCCTGACTTATTTTGGCACCTTCGAAAGCCGGCCCTGCTGCTGTTGATGCACACACAATTTTGTGTTTGTTTCCAACTACTATTTCCCCGTTTGTTCCAAGGTCGATAAGAATGGAGTATGCTTCCTGTTCTGCCATTTTTGTGGCTGCAATTCCTGCCAAAATATCACTGCCCACAAAACTTCCAATAGATGAATGGAATCTGATTTCGCAATTTGCCGGGAGTTCCCATTCCAGATTTTGCGGTGAGAAAGTTTGCGTGCCAAGTTCCGGCGATTCAAACGGATAAAGGGAAAGAGGCTGAACATTCAGTTCACAAAAGATGTGGTGCATAACCGTATTTCCAACGATCATCATTTTAGAAATTTCTACCGGATGTTTCGTCTGCATTTGCCGGATCATTTTTCCGATTTTTGATCGGATAAGCATTTGCATTTCGGTTTGTTTTCCATCGAGACAAGCCTGGATGCGTGCGATTAAGTCTCCTCCGAATTTTACCTGGGGATTTACATCAGAAACAGAATCCAAAATGTGCCCGTTGGTAAGATTCACGAGTTGTACAACGATGGTTGTTGTTCCCAAATCGACGGCAACTCCAAAACCTTTTTGTGGCAAAAAATCAAAACTTGAATTATCGGCCAGTATAATGTTTTCAAATTGGGTGATTTCCAAAGTCAGATCAGACTCTGCCCGGCAATAGCATGCCAGCCGCCAGTTTTCGCCAAGATTTAATTTTCGCAGGCGTTCCTTCTGAACAGTATCAACGGGTAACTCGCCCTCCAGTAATTTAATTTTACAAGCTCCACAGGTGCCTTTTCCTCCGCACGGAAATTCAACTCCAAACTCGTGGAGTATGTCGATGAGAGAAACACCTTTATTCACTTTAATATTTTGTCCCAGTGGCTGGAGTGTGATCGTTACACTTTTGTTCATAATATGCATCCGAAAATGTAAATGTAATTAATTTCCCGAGAAAGAATAAAAGCCCCGGGAAGTAATAATATTATTGGTAATTATGGAGTTAAATTCCGCGATTAAAGCCTTATTTTTGTCTAACTTATTGTAAGGCGCAACCTTACTGCTTGTCATATCATCTCATAAAAAACGATTATGATGAAGAATTCGGCTTTTATTTTGGTTCTAATTATTGCAGCATTATTTTTTAATGCTTGTAAAGATGATACGGATTGCGATTGTAACGGCTCCATTATTGGAGAATGGAAAACAGAAAGCTTTTTGTCATTGGAATCTACTGGCTATCCTAAAGATGACGAGTACTCTCCGGTTATTACATTTAGAAATGACGGGACTTATACTTTGGTTTTAGATGTTAACGGGTGTTCCGGAGAATATGTTTCAGATTCAGATGACAACATAAATATATCAACATCAATCTGTACAAAGATGTGTTGTGATAGTGATTTCTCAGAAAAATTAGTAGGTATGTTGCCCCAGGTAAATTCCTTCTCCATTAACGATAAAGAACTTTCGTTGATTGTTCCAGGCTGGGGTTTTATTGTTTTGTCCCGGATTTCAAATTAATTCTGACAAGCGGAATTTTTCTTTTAGGGCATAACCACCTTTTTCAGTTCGTTGCACCGTGGCACATTCGGTGTAATAATCATGTTCGAAGAATAATACGTAATTTTTATCGGTCACTTCATTTAGAAACTCACCTTTTTCTTCCATCACTTTAGCAGGATCGAGGTCGTAAGCAGAAATCCACAGTAAAGGAACATTTGCAGCGGTGGTCATCAGGTCGGAAGTGTAAACAAAAGAATGTTTTTCGGTGTGGAGAATCGGGAGCATTTGACCGGGAGTGTGCCCGTCAAACATCCGAATTTCAAATCCCGGAATTAGTTCTTCTTCTTTTTCAATGAGCTTCAATTTTCCTGATTCCATCATAAAGTCAAGAACAGGGCGATGGTAGGCTGCCCTTTCTCTTGGGTTTGAAATTTTTGCATGATCCCATTGAATTTTGCTACTCCAAAGTGTTGCATTAGGAAAAACCAGTTCTGGTTTCCCTTCCACATTTTTTACAGCTCCGGTGCAGTGATCCCAGTGCAGGTGGGTGAAAAATACATCAGTAATATCTGTTGCGGAATAACCTTTTTCTTCCAGCGATTTTTCCAGGTCGGTTACAGAAGTTACGCCGTTGTTTTTTAAATGCTTTTCCGGATAGTGATTCCCAATTCCGGCTTCAATAAGAATCTTCCTGTCGCCTTGTTCAACTACTAAACAACGTAACGTGAGTTGGGTAAAATTATCTTCGTTACAGGGATAAACTTTGTTCCACAATATCTTCGGAATGGCTCCGAACAATGCTCCTCCGTCGCAATGAAAATGACCTGCTGATACCGGAATTAGTTTCATTTTAAAAAATTTGAAGTTGGAAGACGGATGCCCGAAGTTTTCTCAGCAGCCTTACTCCCAACTATTATTATGCATTGCAAAAGTAGTTGATTTTAGCGGTACATTAGATTGTGCTGTTGTTGAAAGGTGGAATCTAACGAAAAGTTCATAACATGCTTCACCACTCCACGATAATCCTTTATGCCTTCTTTTATCTTGTTCGTTTTTAAGTAGGCATCGTTCACTTTCGAAGCTGTTTTATCAAGGGTTTCGTTTCGTAATTCTTTCCAGTGTTGCTGAATGTTTCTGAAATCGTTTTTTACCTCGGGCGACAATTTATTTACCATTTCCTTGAATCTGTCAGATTCGTAGCCCTGCAGCAAAAAGTGATATAAAATGAACAGGTTACCTGAATATTGTACCTGTTGCGATGAACTGTTGGAGCAAATCAACCACGAATAAAAATTGGCCTCGGCCTCGCTTGTAATTCCCAGCTGATGTGCTTTTTCATGAGCCAGCACATAAGGGAATTCTACAGGAAGAACCTTTTTGTTTACATGAACTTCATTAAAAAACGGGCCAAAATAACCGGTAATTCCGGTCTTTGCATAAAAACGACTGAAGGTGATTTTTTTATCAGTTCGGTTGCCCATAGGGTAGTGAATCTTTAGAACAGGCGACAGGCTTTTGTACGATTCTTCAATCGCCTGGTCGATTTTTTCTCTATCAAAATCATCAAAGTTACACTGTAATTGGTTGGTTTTGCCAATAAGTTGTTCCAAAACCCGGTTAAATTCATCCTGGCTCACTTGTGCTTCTTTTAATCCAATTCTTTCAGCAAGCCCCTCCCTGAAATAATTAAAGCCCCACAGCAAATAGAAAAGAATGTAGACAGCGGAGTATAAATTAAGTAGTTGTATTCCACTACGTATTAATGATGTTTTTTTAAGTAGCAGAAGAAAAAGTAATATAAATGGTACGAAAATGAGAACTAAATAGAAAATATCATCCAGAGAAAAAGGTATCGGCGAACTTATAACGGAAAGGAATTGTGCAAGAAAAGGATACAAACCTTCAGAATAGTATCTTTCTATCCATTGCGGATTCCTAAAGGCTATTCTTGAACAAAGGAATGTGGCAATGGCCAATGTCGGAAGAATGATCCATTTAGGGAATCGTATTTTCGAATTTTTTATTTGTTTCATCGTTTTCACAACTGAATTGCAAATATAGGGTTTGATACATTATCCCGATAATTTAGTTATTGTTATATAATTGGAATGTTTTATGTCAAACTGATATTGCAATTAGCAGGAATTGTTAATATTGCAGATAGCATCAATTAAAATCAAGATTAAAAATGATTAAGGTAATTTTTGGTCTGTTGACGGTTGGGGGACTGTTGGCAAACGCTTCAGCATATGGTAAAACAACCGATAAAAAAGTAAAACGGGTTCACGAAAAAGTGATAACAGTTGATACTCATTGCGACACTCCTATGGCACTGATTGAGGATGGTTTTGATGTGGGGGTAAAAAATGAGGCTCCCCAAAGCCGGGTTGATTTTCCGCGAATGAAAGAAGGCGGTTTAGATGCCATTTTTTTCGCGGCTTTTACAGGTCAGAGAACACGAACTCCTGAGAATACAGAAAAAGCGTATAAAATGGCCAATCAGATGATTGATAAGACTTATGAAGTCTGCAAAAAATATAATGGTATGGCTGAAGTTGCTACTGATCCTGAAGATGTGGTTCGTCTTGAGAAAGAAGGGAAAAGAGCTATTTATATTGGAATGGAAAATGGATTTCCCATTGGACAAGATATCGACAGAGTTGAAGAATTCTACAATAGGGGAGTGCGTTACATTACTTTATGCCATTCGTCGAACAATGATATTTGTGATTCGTCAACCGATAAAAAAGGACCAGAACATAATGGACTGAGCAACTTTGGAAAAGAAGTTGTTAAGGAGATGAACCGATTAGGTATGTTAATTGATGTTTCGCATATTTCTGATAAATCTTTTTTTGATGTGGTAGAAATGAGCAAAGCTCCCGTGTTTGCTTCGCATTCTAGTGTTCGTTCCATTGCTCATCATAACCGAAACATGAGCGATGAAATGATTAAAGCCCTTGCGAAAAAAGGTGGTGTCATTCAAATTTGTTTGCTCGACGTTTATGTAAAAGATCCGGATACTACTACTGTTCGTTATCAAAAGGAGAAAGAGCTTCGTAATTTATTTAATACACAGTACGATAAAATGACCGAAGACGAACAAAAGGAGCTTCGGGCGCAGTGGCAGGCTTTGGATAAAAACTATCCAAAACAACAGCCAACTGTAGCTGATTATGTTGATCATATCGACTATGTAAAAAATCTGGTAGGTATTGATTATGTTGGTATTGGTTCCGATTTTGACGGTGGCGGCGGACTGGCCGACTGTACTGACGTGAGCCAGATGCCAAACATCACTGCAGAAATGTTAAAACGCGGGTACACCGAAGATGAAATAGCCAAGGTGTGGGGAGGAAATTTCTTTCGGGTTTTTGCTGAAGTAGCCAGTGCCCGTTAGAATTACCTTTTGTTAGATATATAATTTTAAGCTAATTTTGGGGTGAATGTAAACTAAAATTATTTTGTGTTCCTGAAATTTATATTCTGAGGTGACGCTTTCTCAGAACATAAAAAAGGGAGCAAAATAAACCCTGAAATTATTGGTGACGAAAAGTTACTATAACCCAATCAGGAAAATATTTCTGTTTTTAGTAGCAGGTATTTTCCTAAGCAATATGGAGATAAATTCGGCAGAATGTGTCAATGCTATTGTATTGCCTGAAAATTCAACATTCTTTTCTAACAATTTTAATCACGATGTTTTTTGTAAAATTCAGAATTATCCTTCTGTAAATCAATTGAGTAGTGATGTTCGTAATTTAGTCTATCCTGAAAACATTACCCGCTCTACTGACAAAAACAGTTGTTCCTGTTTTATCACCTCAGGATTGAATATTATTGATCGAAACAATAGTCTGAAGCTGCTTACCTGGCAATTGACAGGGGCAACTGTTGCTGAGTCTGCAAAAAGCGGAGTTAACCAGATGAATACTTTTTCATTCTATAAGGGTATAACGACCGTAAATTACAGTGGAAAAGATAAAGATGATAATTCCTTTACACATTCATTTACGGTAAGGGTAATTGATAACCAGCCTCCAAAAGCAATCTACTTTCCGGGAAATATTACATTGTTCAATATTAAAGGAACCTGTCACGCCAGGGTGAACTGGAATAAACCACAGTTTACCGATAATTGTGTTGCTGCCGGAGATATCAGAATTTCTTCCAATTACAAGTCGGGCGACAATTTTGAGGTTGGAACAACAGTGGTTCGGTATATTGTCAGCGACGGGGCAAATGAGTTTACTCAATCCTTTGAGGTTACTGTTATCGATAATGAGGCCCCTGAGTTAGTGGCCCCTGAGAGAATTGTTGCAGAATGTGGTGATCCGATTCCGGACGCATACACGAGTTGGGAGCAATTCGAAAATGCTGGAGGTCGTGTTTCCGATAACTGTGAAGTTGATTATTCAAGCTTCAGATACATCAGGCAGGCAAGCAGCGGAGTACATTGCCCATACACAGTAGTTCGTACATACAAAATTTCTGATGTTAACGGGAATGAAAGTCAGACTCAACAATTTATTGATGTTACAGGTGAAGAAAAAGTAAAAGATCAGCCCACTGTAAAAGAAACAGAAGCGAAGGAGGTTTTAAAGTCAGGGACAGGAAATCAATCGGTTTCAATTAGCCTGGTACAATTAGTTGATGTGAGCTGTTACGGCGGAAACGACGGTAGTATAGATCTGGATACCTCTTCAACAAACGGTCCGATTACGAGTATTGTCTGGGATCATGGTCCAACAAGCCTCGATTTAACAGGATTATCTGAGGGAACTTATCGAATTAGTGTGACAGACGGTGACGGCACTTTTTCTCAGAATTTTACCGTAAATCAACCTAATGAACTAAATGCATCTGTATCGTCGACGAATATAACCTGTAATGGAGCCAACGACGGTACAATTACCGTTTCTTCGCCAGCAGGTGGTTATGGTACCTACGAATACAGAGTAAATTCGGGAACCTGGCAGAGTAGCGGGAACTTTTCCAGTCTATCGCCCGATACTTATGCAGTGGAAATACGTGATGCTGCAAATCCATTATGTGCTGTTTTTTTAGGAGGAGTAAATCTGACCGAACCACCTGTTCCAACTGTCAATCCGGTGTCAAATCAGGATCTTTGTAATGGGGAGAATACAACTACCGTAAATTTTTCAGGTACTGCAAATTCGTTTTCATGGACCAACAATAATACCTCCATTGGTCTGGCTGCCAGCGGTAACGGAAATATTATACCTTTCGCTGCTACAAACGGGGGCTCTGCACCCGTAACTGCGACAATAACAGTAACACCTATCTATACAAATCTGGGTGTAGATTGTTCCGGTTCACCTCAAACATTTACAATTACTGTAAATCCTGATCATACCATTTCCTTAAGTTCTACAACTGGAACGGATAACCAGATTATTTGTGATAGCGAAGCGATTTCTGCCATAACATACACAGTAGGAGGTGGCGGAACCGGAGCAACCGTAGGCGGTCTCCCCAATGGAGTAAGTGGTACATATTCAGGAGGAACATTCACGATTAGTGGTACTCCGGGCGAGTCCGGCACATTCAACTATACCGTTACCACAACCGGAAATTCTTGCAATACTGCTTCTGCCGGCGGGACTATAACAATTCGTGATTTATTAACGGCACCAGTAATTTCTTCCAGTCAGGACATTTGTTATAACACTGTCCCCCAGACTTTGGCGAGTACAGCAGCAACAGGAGGCAGTGCCCCATACAATCATCAGTGGCAGCAAAGTTCGAATGGAACATCTGGCTGGAGTAATGTTTCTAGCGCTACAAATGCAGTATATTCACCTCCTGCATTAACATCAACAACTTTTTACCGACTGGAAGTTACTGATGCAGGAACCCCTTCCTGTGGAACTGAATACAGTAATGTGATTGAGATTAATGTTGCTACAGAGTTGACGGTTGTTGCTACAGAAACACCGATTGTATGTAAAGGCGGTTCTTCAACAGTTACTTTAGCTGCAAATGGCGGAACACCTCCGTATTCTTACATTTTTAACGGGATTTCTGATTCCGACGGAATAATTCAAAATGTTACAGAAGGAACTTACACATGGAGTGTCACAGATGCTCTCAGCTGCGAACCCGTTACCGGTACAATTAATATTACAGCACCACCGATGGTTACGGCAACTATTGCTATTACTGATGAGATTGATTGCAGCGGAGAAACCGGAGAAGTAACAATAAGTGCTTCGGGCGGAACACCTCCGTATGAATATACTTTTAATGGAGTGGCCCAGAGCAGCAATGTGTTTACCGGAATTATGGCAGGTGTAAACCTAACCTGGAGTGTGCGCGATGCCAATGGTTGCGAGTATTTCTCCGGTTCTCCTGTTGATATGATTTCTCCTGATGTTTTAACAGCCTCAGTAGTTGCAACCGATGTTTTATGTAATGGAGGAAATAACGGTTCTATTGATTTAACGGTTGCTGGGGGAACTTTGCCTTACACTTTTTCCTGGGACAACGGAGCAGGAACCAGTGAAGATCCCACCGGATTAACGGCTGATACATATACTGTTAACATAGTTGACGGAAACGGGTGTAGTACAACTGCATCTGCCATTGTGAATGAGCCTCCAACATTGTCAGCCTCAGTTGATGCTACAAATATTCTTTGCTTTGGTCAGACATCAGATATACAAATTAATGCAGGCGGAGGAACTTCTCCTTATACTTATACTTTTGATGGGAATTCAAATGCTACCGGATCATTTCCCGCTATGGCTGCGGCAAACGGTATTTCCTGGCAGGTGGTGGATGCCAATGCCTGCATCTATTCAGGAACCTATGATTTGACTCAACCTGCAGAACTTCAGCTTTCAAGTATTTCGGCAACTGATACGGAAATCTGTGAAGGAGAGAACATCGTTTTATCATCGTTGGCAACCGGAGGATCAGGCACATTAACCTACAACTGGCAATACCCTGACGGATCGGTTGTTAACAACGCACAAAATCCGACGGTTATTAATGCAGATGTAAGCTTCGATGGCACTTTCATTTTGACGGTTTCAGATATGAATGCCTGTTCTGTTTCGGGCTCAATCGATATTACTGTTCACCCAACTCCGTCAGTCAATCCGATATCAGATATTGTTGAATGCCATGATGTTTCAGTGGGCTCAATTGTTATTTCCGGAAGTAACGCTGATTCGTATGATTGGGCGATTGACATTGATTCGATTTGGGACGCCGGATCTTCAGGGACCGGCAATATTCCGGCTTTTACAACAAATAATGGTGGTGATGCCCCTGTAACCGCAACAGTAACTATAACCCCGCGTTATACAGGGCAAGGGTGTTCGGGAGTTCCCGAAACTTTTACCATTACGGTAAATCCGAAGCCGGTTTTAAACATTACCAATAATACTCCTATTTTATGTGATAATGGTGTTACCAGTATTGTGTTGAGCAGTAATGTGGCGGGGACAATTTTCGACTGGACCGGCAGCGATGGGAGTTTCGGAACAGGTAATATTATTGAAGAAACTATCTCTGCAGATGTGACCTATACAATTACACCACGAACCACTGATGGTTGTATTGGCGATCTTCTTACAACCGATGTTGATATAATTTCATCAGAGTACGATTTAGAAGTAAATCCGCAATCTACACCTCCTGCGAATTATTGTCAGGGAGAGGATTTTTCCCTGAATTTCAGGGCAAGTAATCAGGGGGCAGGATCTATAATTAATTATACTTTCCAACAATGGTGGGGATCTAATTGGGATGAATTGGAATGGGTTACCCGATTTTTATGGAATGTTGATAACCCTAATGTTGCAGTAACAACAAGTGGAGGACCGATTGGAAATGGTTCTGTTGCTGATCCTGACGCATTAACAAATCTGACAATTTCTTTAATTAACTATACAGATGTTGAACAAACGGCTACCATTTCTATTACTCCCTGGTCGTACTCAAGAGAAAGAAGTTGTCAGTGGAGGTTTTGGGGAGGAACATCTTGTAGCTCATGGACTTCGTGGTCGTCACAGTGTGCCGGCGATGCGTATGAGATAACGATAACTGTTCAGCCTTTTGCAATTAGTTGTCCAGAGAATATAATTATAAACACTGATCATGGCGACTGTGATGCCACTTTATCGCCCGGTACACCTGCTGTTAGTTGTGACCCCGGCAGTAATCTTAGTTGGTCCATGTCCGGTTCGTCAAATGATTCAGGAAGCGGGATAATTTCTGCTTACGATTTTCTCACAGGAACAACTATTGTAACCTACAGGGCAACTGAAACCGGCAGTCCTTCGAATTATCGCGAATGTTCATTTAACGTAACTGTTAATGATAACGAGGCTCCTGATGTCACTTCCTGCCCATCGGATGTGACACAGAATATGAGTGCACTTGTTTGTGGGGATACCGTGACATTTGTCGATCCGGTTTTTACCGATAACTGTGATGGAATTTTATCGGCTACGCGAACCGATGGCACAGGGTTTAACAGCGGAGATGTCTTTCCGGTAGGTGCAACTACAATTACTTATTACGCTGTAGATGCTGCTGGAAATGACACTACCTGCAGCTTTGATGTAACCATACTCCCTGATTCAAACGGCCCGGATATGACATGTGTTGGCAATCAGTCTGGATGTGCTCCTTACGGAGGTACCTACTTAAAAACCGGTATCGATTGGGATGCAGTTGCAATTGATAATTGTCCCGGTGTCATTAATCTGAGTTATACTTTATCGGGGGCAAGTAGCGGAACCGGATCATCGTTAAACAATGTTCAGTTTAATGTTGGCACAACAACAGTTACATGGAGTGCAACTGATATTAACGCCAATAATTCTACTTGCTCGTTTGATGTTGTTATTACCGAAGCTCCGGGTTTTGTCTTAAATCCTGTTGATGTTTCTACTTGCTTAAATGGTTCTGCAACGTTTACTGCATCGGCTGCCGGCATCCCATCGCCAGGCTACCAATGGCGATTTGAAGGAACGGATATTCCGGGAGCCACAGATACTTTCTTCACCATTACCAATGTTCAGCCAAGCGATGCCGGTAATTACGATGTAATTGTTTCCAACAGTTGTGGTACGGCAACATCTTCAAAGGCAGTACTTACTGTTTCGTCAGCTCCGGTTATTGCAGTAAATCCTGCCAGTCAGACTGATTGTTTTGGTGAAAGTGTTGAATTTTCACTTGTTGCAAGTGGTGGTGAAACACCATATTCGTATACATGGGAAATGCGTCCTTCATTGACTGATGCATGGGGGCCTGCTTCTACAGTAAGTAATATTGCAGTTTCAGACGACCGGATAATTGTATCAGATATTGGTGATTCCAATAATCCCGATCAGGCTCAGTACCGGGTAATTGTGACTGATTTTTGCGGAAATGCAGATACTTCTTCGGTTGCCACTTTAACGGTTAATCAAATTATTTTCCCCACTGATGTCGATTCGGTAACTGTTTGTCAGGATGAAGGAACAACTTTTAGTGTGAATACTTCGGGCAGTGTTCCTGTTTCGTACGAATGGCAATTGGAAGGTGTAACAATTACTGATAATGCAGTCTACTCCGGAACAACTACACAAACGCTAACTATTACTAATGCACAGGTTAGCGAAGGTGGAACCTATTCGGCACGGGTTACTTTTAACATTACCCAACCCAATAATAACGGTGCAGGAATTACAACCTGCCTTAGTTCGTTTGTCGATATCGGCGAACTGATCGTTGACGAAGGTCCGGATATTGTAGCCAGTATTCCTTTTCAAACCATTTGCCCTGGAAGCTCCATCACTCAAATCGATCTTTCCAATGCTAACGGTACACCCGGAACCACTTATTCGTGGACACGCGATAATCCCGGAGTTTTAACAGGAATCCCGGCCAGCGGTACCGGAAATACCATAACTGGTGTGCTGAACAGTTTAACGCCGGGAACGATGGTTACAACCACATTCAACATTACGGCACTTGCCAACGGATGTCCATCAACTACAACTGTTGCTGTTACTGTTGGAGATACGACCATGCCAACTCAGGCAACCTGCCCTGCTGATATCGTTGTAAATACCGATGCCGGCCTGTGTAATGCAACTGTTTCCTATACGGTACCTACTTTCGACGATGATTGCGATGGAACAGGTATTTCCGGTAACCTGGTTGAAGGTTTGGCCTCAGGTGTTCAATTTCCGATTGGGGTAACCACCGTTAAATATATTTATACCGATGCTACCGGTAATGTTTCGGATACCTGTTCGTTTGACGTTACTGTGGCCGATAATGAACAACCATCAGCAATTTGCCAGAATATTACAGTACAATTAGATGATGCGGGAGTGGTTTCAATAACACCTGCAGCTATTGACAACGGATCATCGGATGGCTGTGGGCTGGATAGTCTGAGGCTGGATATGTATGATTTTGATTGTACCGATGTTGGATCAAATACAGTAACATTAACTGCGGTGGATTTATATGGAAATGAAGCCAGTTGTTCAGCAACAGTAACTGTTCAGGATACTGTAAAACCTGTTGTTTCCTGCCAGGATATTGATGTTTATCTTGATATTAACGGACAGGCAAGTATTACTGCCAGTGACATTGATAATGGCAGTTCAGATAATTGCGGAATAGCGTCTCTTGGTTTATCAGAAACCGATTTTACCTGTAATGATGTGGGGGCTAATTCAGTTACACTAACTGTAACAGATGATAATGGAAATTCAAATACCTGCAATGCATTTGTAAATATCCTTGATACGATTTCTCCCAATGCAGTTTGTAAGGATATTTCTGTTCAGCTCAATGGAACGGGTTCCGCTTCTGTATCAGCAAATGATTTAAACAACGGCAGTACCGATAATTGCGGAATTGATACCATTTTTATATCGAAATACAATTTTGATTGTAGTGAAGTTGGATCAAACTCTGTAACATTTACTGTTGTTGATGATAATGGTAACAGCTCAACTTGTACGGCTGCTGTTACGGTTGAAGATGCCGAAAACCCGATTGCCAGATGCAAGGACGTTACTATTCAACTCGATGCGAATGGGGTTGCGAGTTTAGTTGCTGCCGATATCGATAACGGAAGTTCGGATAATTGCGGAGCTCCCACCTTAAACGTATCTCCTAATAGTTTTGACTGTACAAATCTGGGGTCAAATACAGTTACGCTTACAGCTACCGACGCCTATGGCAATGATTCAACCTGCCAGGCCACTGTAACACTTGCCGATGATAATTTTCCTGTGGACATTTCAGCCGGCGTTACTCAAACCGAAATTTTTTGTAATGGCGATGTAGCAGATATTTCCATTGCAGTTTCGGGAGGAGTAGGTTCCTTAACCTACACATTTAACGGTGTTTCGCAGCCGGGAAATACTTTTAGCGGAATTGGTGCCGGAACATATACGTGGAGTGTTATCGATCCCTTTGGTTGCGGCGACACAACAGGAACTTTCGAGGTGGTGGAACCCGAACCTCTTCAGGCTTTACTTGCTTCGCTGGATGCAAGCTGTTCTTCGGGAAACGATGGCGAAATAAGGATCTCTGCATCCGGAGGTTCAAACGCATTCGAATTTAGTATTGACGGAGGCAGCACCTGGGATTCGGACACTATTTTTACCGGACTTTCTCCCGGCTTTTACAATGTTCAAATGCGTGATGCGAACGTCCCTACCTGTTTTGTGGTGCTCGATCCCGCTTTGGAAATTATTATTCTGGATGCCGATATTACCGTTACAAATGTTGATTGTTACGGAGGAAACAATGGCGCAATCTCCATCTCAAATCCTGATGGAGGGTCAGGTTCCTATCAGTTCACAATTAATGGTGGTCTTACGTGGAACGATTATATTTCAGGAACATACACTTATTCGGGTCTGGTTGCAGATACATTTGATGTATGGATAAGAGACGCCAACGATCTCTCATGCGTTATTCCGCTGGATACGATGTTGGTAATTCCGGAGCCCGACAGTTTGTTTGCCACAATTGATTCAACAAATATTACCTGTTTTGGCGCCGATAACGGAACCATAACTTTACATTCTTCTACCGGCGGAACAGGTGTGTACGAATATAGTATTGACGGTGGAACCAGTTGGACATCTGATCCAAACTTAACAGGCCTTACTCCCGGTAATTATGATGTGCGAATGCGCGATACCAACGGATGTGAAAAAATACTTAACACAAGCCTGACATTGACAGAACCCGAAATACTTTCTGCCGATATCGACTCCGCGAATATAACCTGTAGCGGAAATAACGATGGTGAAATTATTCTTTCCAATCTATACGGGGGTTATGGTAGTTATGAGTTTAGTATTGACGGAGGAGCCAATTGGCAAACCGATACGGCTTTCAATGGATTATATGCCGGAACCTATGATGTTCGTATTCGCGACATTACTGATCCTTCCTGTTACATCGTTCTTGATCCGGCACTCGTTCTTTCCGAACCTCCTGCTTTAAACATTGTTTCCGAACCTGGAGATATTACTGATTGCTTGGGGGCAGGTGTGGTTATTGGGGTTGGTATAACCGGCGGAGCAGGAACAGTTAGCTACGAATGGCAACGAATGAAACCATCGGAGGGTGCATTTACAACTATTCCTGGTGACCCAAATGTGTTGAATCAGGATACCGATTCTTTGCAACTCCTGAATATTGGAAATGCTGATGCTCCTGATGGTACCCGTTATCGTGTTATTATTTCTGATAATTGTGCTGTACTTATTTCGGATACTGTTACGTTGACAGTGAATGAAATTATCGCGGTTACACCTGATGCGGAGAATAAGGAAATTTGTGAAGGCCGGAATTATTCACTTCAGGTAAGCACATCGGGCGGTACACCTGTTTCTTATCAATGGCAAATAGATTCTGCCGGCATTTGGGATGATCTTTCCAATAGCACTGTTATTTCAGGAGTCGACACCGACCAGCTTGCTTTAACCGGAGCAACAACAGCAGAATCCGGGCAGTATCGGGTTATCGTTACTTTCCCTTCATCGGGTTCAGATTGTGATTTAAGCAGCGAAACTTTTGTGCGAAATCTGACCGTTCATCCTTTACCTGTCGTAGATTCTACTTCCAACATTATTGTATGTCACGGAGAGACTATTTCCGAGATTAATTTTAGCGGAACAGGAACTTCATATGATTGGATGAACAATGAAACTAGTATTGGCCTTGCAGCAAGTGGTAACGGTAATATTACTTCGTTTACGGCAATAAATACTGATACGGTTCCGGTAACATCAGAGATTGTTGTTACCCCAGTCGGTTTATATTGTAACGGCTTAACCGACACATTTACCATAATTGTAAATCCGCTACCTGAAGCTGTTGCGCCAACTGGTGTAATTTTTTGTGATGCGGAACTTACTAATCCGTATCCCCTTTCAGGAATTCCGTCGAATGTTGTTTTTGATATTTTGGGTGGTACTACCATCGGACTCTCCGATGCAACAGACGTTAATGCAATACCATCATTTAATCCTGTTGCAGGAACGGCAACCATTACCTTAACTCCAAAATTAAATGGTTGTACCGGAACGCCGGTTACTTTTGATATACTTGTTGTGGAATCGCCTGATGCAACAATATCGGGTGGCGACACAGTGTGTCAGGGTGCTCTTGCTACAAATCTGGTGTTCGAAAGCACTTCATCAATGATAGTTGAAGCTACTTATACGGTTAATGGTACTGACACCAATACGGTTGTTATTCCTTTATTTACTCCGGTTCAAATACCTGTTCCTACCAATAATCCCGGAGTTTTTACTTATGAATTAATACAGGTTGCCTATATAACCGAGCCCTATTGTTTTACTACCGACGTTAACGATACTGCACAAATTGTAGTCATTGAACCTCCTGTGCCAACAATATCGGGACCAGATGAGGTTTGTGCGGCTACCGACGGGCATGTTTACACTACCGAAGCAGGAATGACAGATTATGTTTGGAATGTTTCATCAGGAGGAGTTATTACTGCAGGTGGAGATTCGCTGAGTAATACGGTAACCATAACATGGAATACTCCGGGGAGTAAAAATGTGAGTGTGCGTTATACCGATGGCAATTCGTGTTCGGCCAGTATGTCCACAATTTATCCTGTTACTGTAGATGCTACTCCTGTGCCTACCATTACCGGTTCCGGAAATGTTTGCGAAGATGAGACCGTTACATATACAACGCAATCAGGGATGGCAGATTATTTATGGGTAGTGTCAGCAGGAGGTACAATAACTACAGGAGGTACATTAACCGATAATTTTGTCACGATAGATTGGAGTGGTGCCGGAAATCAAACAGTTAGTGTTAACTATACCAACGGAAATGGTTGTACGGCCGACAGTGCAACATTAAGTATTACGCAACATGATGTTTATGTAAATCCTGAACCGGAACCTTCCCTGAATGGAGCTGATACAGCATGTACGGGAACAGAACATGTTTACACAACCGATGCAGGAATGATTAATTATATTTGGACCGTTTCTGCCGGTGGTAATATTCTATCTGGAGGAACCTTTAACGATAACACCGCTACAGTACGATGGAATGTGGCCGGAGCACAAAGCATTGGTGTTAATTATATAGATACGGCAGGATGTTCAGCCTCCTCAGATTCTATATTTGAAGTTAAGGTTCATCAAAGCCCGGAACCTGTAATTAACGGACCTAAACTGATCTGTGCCGGATCTGCCAATGCAACCTATCGAACGGAGCCTGGAATGACAAATTATTCGTGGACCGTTTCTGCCGGTGGTACCATAACCGGTGGTGCAAACGACAGCATTGTTTATGTTACCTGGAACACAATTGGAAATCATACCATAAGCGTTGATTATACAAATGAGAACAACTGTAATGCAGTTACTCCAACCACTGAAAGTGTTGAGGCAGTGAATGAAGTAGTCCCAACTATTACCGGGGTTGATACGGTTTGTGAAGGTAACACCGGAAACTATACCACACAGTCGGGGATGTCGGAATATGATTGGATAATAACAGGTGGTTCTATAGTTTCGGGTGGCGATTCTGCCAGCAGTTCGGTAACTGTTTTATGGGATTCTGCCGGTTTGCAAACTGTAAGTGTTGGATATTTAAGTACCAATGGATGTTATTCAATTGTCACGGATAAGGATGTTCAGGTTGATCCAATGCCAAATCCAACTATTAGCGGGGCAACAAGTACGTGCCTCGATACCATTACATATACTTACACTACTGAACCGGGAATGACCAATTACCAGTGGATTTATTCTTCCGGAGCAATTGTTATTAGCGGTGGTGGTTCGAATGATGACTATATTGATATACAATGGAATATTCTTGGTCCGCAAACTGTGAGTGTAAATTATAGCAATTCTAACGGATGTCGCGCTACTTCGGCAAATATTCAAAATGTCATTGTTAATGAGCTAACCCCGGTAAGTTGTCCTGATGATACTTCCTTCTGCGTAAATGCCGGTATTGTTAATCTCGTTGAAGGATCGCCGGCAGGAGGTGTTTTTTCCGGAGCCGGTGTTTCCGGAAATACTTTCGATCCGTTGGTTGCCGATGCAGGCACGCACACAATTACCTATTCTTATACGAACGACAGTTCTTGTATAAGCTCCTGCACGTTTGACATAAGGGTAGATCCACAACCAGTAGTCTCTGATCAGTATATCACTGTTTGCAGCGAAAGTGCTCTTGAAATTCATCTGAATGATCTCGTTCCGGATGCAGCATTTATCTGGACAGCCTACGACAATTCAGGAGGCGGGGCCTCTGTTTCCGGATTTACAGATTGTAATTCATCATGCGACACTGTTATTACTGATATTTTAGTTAACTCCAGTATTTCAGAACCGGTGTATTCTACAGGGAATCCGGGTACCGTTGTTTATGAAGTTACGGCTTTGCATAATGGCTGTAGCGGAACATTTAATATAATTGTTACCGTTGAACCTTCAATTATAGAATTGGAGCATTCGTGGAATTCGAATTTTATTGAAGATTTTATAGAAGTTTGTGCCGGTGCGCAGGCTTTAAGTAGTAACGACCTTGAGATTCTTCATCCAACCAGAACTTCAGGGTATTTTAATAGTAACGGATTGCTAATAAATGGTAGTTATTTTAACGGAGGATGGAATCCAAGGATACTATATGGTCAGTCGGAAGAAGGTCCATGGGTGCAGGCTCCGCATGGTGAAGGTGCAGGTGGCGACGGATGGAACGATTCTGAAGGACCCTACCAGTGGATTGTGGATTTTGCAATTAACGACCGTTTAGGCTACCATTATTTTATTGTTGAACTTACTGATCCCAACACCGGATGTATAAAATATAGTCACCCGGCTATTTTAAATATTGTTTCATCTCTTAAGATCGAAGCAGGTGGTCCTGATTTTCTTTGTTCTTCATCATCTCCCACAAGCTATACACTCGAAGGCGCTTACGTTGGTGGGTTAATCAGCAGTCCTCCGGTGAGGGGTACCTGGTCGATAACAAGTTTGAATCCTGCAAACGGAAGCAATGGAACATTAAGTTCAACCGGTGCTAACACAACACCCGGTAGTATTTCATACACTCCTCCCGCTGATTATGTTGGAGATGTGACCTTGACACTTACTTCAAGTGATCCTGATGGTTCCGGTGAATGTGTTCCTTTAACCGATGAACGGATTATTCATATATTGCCTCCCGGCTCATTTGATGATTGTTTGGATCCGTTGACGTGGAATCAAACAGGCTCTCCGGGACACAACGGTTATTTGGATGACAACCAGGCTTCGTGCGCAGTTACTATTGTTGGAAGCGATAATTCTTCGGGAAGTCCAGGATCTTTTGGTATTGCTCATTGTGCGGGGGCGGGAACTTTATCATTCGACTGGTATTTTACTGCACCTGTGAATGAGATTGTCTGGCATCAGGAAGATCAACAGGAGGGGGGCAACAATGGTTACAGTAGCAGATTGTATGTGGCTCCTCCAACAAATATTGAAGAGGGAGATTTGATTATTGTAACCATTCATGTAAATAACAGCACAGGCACTATTTCCGATAACGACGGTGAGTTTATTGAAATCAGAAGAGATACTTATTCGGGGCAGGTAACTCTGGCTTCGTTCTATAAAATAGCAACAGCTGCTGATGTTGGAAGAACTTCAGATTACCGATTCAACCTCTCGAATGTAGATGGTAACGATCGGATATATTCGGTTCGTGTAACCGGTGCCGATCAGAATCAGGCAACAGTAATTGGGAATACCAGTGGAATTGCACAGTATCTTACCTACCCGACAAGAGATTATATGAATGCAACGATCCCTGCTGTCAACGTAACTAACTCCAATTCGATGTTGGTTTCCGCATTATCCATAAATATCAGTGGTTCTTCCGGGGATGTGGAATACATAAATTCGCCGCTGGGAAGTACAACCATGTATTACGAGGATTACGAGACTACTGCAAGGGTGGCTCAACAAATAATTACTACTACCGGGTCTTCGGGAGAGCAGACTTTTTCATGGCCAAGTTATAACACCCGAAATCGTTATAATATGTATGTTGCGGCGCACACTTTTATTATTAATCCGGCCACACCGGATGTTGATGCTGCCTATTATCTAACAGGATCTACACCTGTTCTTTTAAGCGATACTGATGGTTCCTCAGGAAGTGTATCGGTGCCTGTTTCGGGCGGTGAAGATATTGCCTTCGCGGTATCAACCAATTTTAATACAGGAGGTCCGGGTGAATTAATTATATGTAATCTTGATATTCCAAATGATCCTCCGGTTGCTGATGGTGATACATTAATAGAATTTGCCAACTGTCAGGTTTTGGGTTTTGATCCGGATACAGCTTTTGTTGAACCTATGGTATATGATGATTGTGATACTTTCAGGCTGCAAACAGGTTATCCGATCACCAGTGTCGTTACTACAAGTGATTGTGAGAATTCCCAGGTTCGTACCTGGCTTTACGTTGATGATTGTGGTGGCGAATCGAATACTTTTACCCAGCGAATTACATGGTCGGTGATTGATTCTATTCAATTAAACTGCCCGTTAAATGATACCTTGCCGGCATGTTCTGATGTGGCTTCCATACAAACAGCATACGATGCCTGGAAAACCGGGTTCTCTTTTATGGGTGGTTGTGAAACTGTAGTTGACAATTTGAACGAACTCCCGGTATTAACCGATCTGACATGTGGAGGGCAAATTGAATTTACGTTGATTGTTTCTGACGCTTGCGGACAGGTTGATTCTTGTACTTCTTATTTTGTCGTTCAGGCAGCAGAAGATCTTGCACTGAGTTGTCCGAATGATACTGTTCTGCCTGCTTGTACAGATACTTCTGATATAAAATTGGCGTATGAAACATGGAGAGCACAATTTGATTATACCGGAGGATGTACATCGGTTACCAGCAATATTGATTCTATTCCTGAATTAAGTGATTTGAGCTGTGGTGGACAGATTGAATTCAGGTATGTTGTAAATCTTGGTTCACCAAGCTGTCCGAACAGTGTCGATTGTTACAGCACATTTACTGTTGAATCGCCTTCAGATCTTAAGGTTGTTGTTCCTCCGGATGCATCGCTGCCATTGTGTTCTGATACCGCATCGATTCGCGCGGCTTATAACACCTGGGCCGCTGCGTTTACTACAACAGGCGGTTGTGATGTAATAACAAATATCGATTCTATCCCCGAGCTTACTGATCTCACCTGTGGCGGTTCAATCTCATTTATTTTTATGGCTCATAACGGCTCAGGAAAATGTGCAGATGCAGCCACTGATTCATCCTCATTTTCTGTTATTGCTCCACCTCCTCTAACACTAACTTGTCCGGCTGATCCGAATTTACCCGGATGCGCAGGAATTATCGCAATTACCAATGCCTATAATAATTGGGTAGATGGATTCACTGCTTTGGGTGGATGCGATATAAGTACTAACATTAACGAGGTTCCTCCTCTTGGAGACCTGTTATGCGATGGCCAGCTGTCGTTTACTTTTGTGGCACAAAATAGTGGAGATGTTTGTACTGCTTCAGATAGTTGTACTTCAACATTCTCGATAGGCACGGCAGATAGTTTAGTGGTATCTTGTCCCGGCGACACTATTGTTGAAGGTTGCACGGCTATAGAAGTTCAGACTATTTTTAATAACTGGATTGCTCAGTTTAGCTATACCGGGGGATGTAATGCAAACGAATCTGATTTGTCAATTTATACACCACCCGTTACATGTGGTGGTGTTGTTATTGTTAATTATATTGTTTCGGATGAATGTGGACAGGCAGATAGTTGTTCTGCATTTTTCCAGGTTGAGGCTCCGGATTTGGTTATCACCCTTCCCGAAGACACTTTGCTTGATGCCTGTCAAAGTCAGCTGGATATCGATGTTGCCTTTGCCGATTGGATAAGTCGATTTGGTTATTCCGGAGGTTGTAATGTTTTGGCTACTGATGTTTCTTTGTTTACAGCTCCTGATATTTGTGGCGGAGAAATAATTGTAAATTATTCGGCAACTGATGCTTGCGGGCAGGCAGAAACCAGGGCTGCATTTTTTGCCATTGATATTCCGCTTAATGTCGATCTAATTCCTTCTTTTACGGTGCCGGGATCTGCTTCTTTATACAGCGATGCTGATTGTAGTTATGACGCAGATCCGTTAATAACAGGTTATCCTGCTAACTTGAAAGACAATTGTACACAAGATAGTTTGCTCGTTTCCTATGTAGACAGTATAGCAGACGGATCTTGTTTAGGTGAGTATATTATTTACCGCAGCTGGACTGTAACTGATAATTGCGGGAATGACACAACACAATTGCAAATAATAAATGTGCTTGACACATTGCCTCCCGAAATTGTTTGTCCTGCCAATGCTTCCGAATATGCTGATCCGAATCAATGTCATAAAACCGGAATGGATATGGGATTGGCAACAGCTACCGATAATTGTACGCCGGATGATTCAATTGTAATCTCAAACGACGCACCGGCGCAACTTCCTGTAGGCACAACTGTAGTGACCTGGACAGCAACCGATGATTGTGGAAACACTTCAACATGTATGCAGTTGGTAACTATTGTAGATACTATTCCTCCAAATATCGATATTAACGGATGTCAGGATGTTACAGAGGCAGCTGCTCTTAATAATTGTTCAAAAGTGCCCGACACAATGCTCGATCCTGTATACTCAGATGATTGTTGGCCAACAGACTCTTTGGTTTTAACCTATTCTGTTACCGGTGCGACAACAGTAAGCGGGACAGGATCTGCAGCAGTTGTAAATTATAATGTTGGAGTTTCATTTGTTACTTATACAATTACTGATCCGGATGGACTTCAGGATTCATGTTCATTTACGGTAACTATTGTAGATGTTACTCCTCCAGGAATTGAAATTGGAGGATGCGTTGATGTGAGCGATACTGCAGCTGCCAACAATTGTTCTAAGATTCCTGCCACGATTGTTGATCCAACTTATTCAGATAATTGCTGGCCGGTGGATTCGCTAAGTTTAACCTGGACTATGACCGGCGCAACTAATGGTTCCGGTAGCGGTTCTGTTGTTGGAGAAACGTTTCATGTTGGAACTACAACGGTTCAGTATATTGTTTCTGATCCCGACGGGAACGCTGATTCCTGTGAGTTTGATGTCTCGGTTATTCATCTCGATATCCCCACTGCCAATTATACTTGCCCTCAGGATTCAGTATTTGCTACTGCCGGTATTGGAAGTTGTGAAGCCTATGTCACACTCGATCCTTTAACTTATGTCGATCCATGTAATGAAATCGATTCTGTCTGGAATGAATCACCTTATCGTGCAAACCCGATGGATGCCAGTGGTAACTATCCGGTTGGAACAACAACCTTTCAATGGTATATAACCGACATTTCGGGAAACATCGATAGTTGCGAAGTGACAGTAATTGTAAAGGATTTACCGCCAAATCTTGTATGTCCACCCGATGTTGATACCACCGCTGATTATAATGAGATGTTCAATTCATCAGTCTTTTTACAGAATCCAACGTATAGTGATAATTGTCCTGATCCTGCGCTTACATGGAGATTGGTTCCTCCTCCGGGTTATGAAACAGAATACAGCAATAGTGAGCTCTCAGGAAATGGTATTTATGTTAGCCCTGATACTTTTTGGGTGGGAGTAACTACTATTTGGTACAAAGTTACCGACTCGGGTGGTAATCAGGATTCATGTTTCTTTACAGTAACAGTACATGCAGCTCCGGAAATAGATTGTCCTCCTGATACTACAATCTACCTGGAAGCTTCTGACAACGATTGTCAGGCAACCTTCGATCCGGGGGTAGCAGATTTAATAGAGGGGGTGCCTCCAATAACCTGGACTTATACGCTTACGAATCCCGATGGTTCAACAGTAACTGATACCTATGTTAAAAATGCCCCTGATCCAGAACCCGATCCGTTTGGAGATTATAATTTCAAGGTGGGAACAACCACAATCGAATGGCGGGCTGAAAATGTTTCCGGATTTGATACTTGTTCACACTGGGTGGAGGTGATAGATACTATTCCTCCTGCTTTTACAACACCGGATTTTAAAGATTGTGTCGATCCCATACATTGGGCTTTATATAATCCGACAAATCCAAATCCCGTTTATGGAGTTGGAAAAAATCTTGAAATAACTCCAAGCCCCGATTACAGGACTTTTGAAGCCGGAGACACCTCTCTTGACTTATTAAGTTTGGAAGATAATTGCTGCGACTCAACCGATATGACAATCTATTGGGAAATTATTTTTTCAGATACTCCTGATCCACTTGATCCCACAGGCCTAGCAATGATGTCTCATGATACCATAAGCGGTACAGGCCAGCCTTCAACATATAGTGCTGATATTAAATTATGGGGCGACGGGGTACATTTTACAGAGGTCACGCATAGTATAAGATATTGGATTGAAGACTGTAATGGGAGCGTCTCTGATCCCATTACAAAGCTTATTGTTGTGACCCCAAGACCGCAAATAATTAAACTTAACTAATCCCTGACGCATTTAATTCAAGTAAGTTTTTCTGATTTGATTGGTGAATTATCTTCCAAATAATACGGAAGAATGCTGGTTGATTTTTTGAAGAATTTATTCTTCAAGTGCGCTTTATGACAGAGGTATTATATTGAAATAAAATATGAATCCCGTAAAAATGGTTGTAAAGAAAACATAATTTGTCTGGCGAAGTTTGAAAAACCGTTACCGGAATTATTGTGTGGAATAGAGTTATTAACAATTCCCATATCGGGACAATTAACAAAGCGAACTTCTAAAAAGCTGATGAGAATAGGATTTTGTGAATATCTTTTTAATCCACATTTTATTGCTTTTGTTAATAAAATGTCGTAGTTTGCCCTTGTTGTAAAGAGAAAATTGTATCGTCATAAGAAGAATTGTTGCATTAGGGATATTTGTCTTGCTAATATCGCTTAGGTGTAGTGCACAACAAGACCCTATTTTTAGTTCCTACATGTATAATGGCCAGGTAATTAATCCTGCCTACGCCGGAATGTGGGAGAAAATCGGATTCACTACATTAGTAAGAAAACAATGGGCCGGTATTAACCGATCTCCGCTCACTGAATCATTTTCATTTCATTCACCCCTTAGAAACGATGCCGTAGGTGTTGGCTTAAATATTATAAACGACCAGTTTGCTTTGGAGAATAGACTGAGTGTGTTGGCCGATTATGCCTACGAGGTATATCTTTCTTCCCGAACAAGATTGCGTTTTGGATTAAAATTCGGATTTGTTAACTATAAGAATCCCTTGACTGAATATTTGTTATATCCTGATAATAAGTACGATGTAGCTTTTGATGAGGACGTAGATTTGAAGTTTCTACCCAATTTTGGGGTAGGATTTTTCCTCTATCAGGATAATTTTTATATGGGATTCTCTGTACCAAAACTCGTTGAAAATGATTTAAAAGAGAATTTTCATAACTATTCCACCAGTGCCGAAGTTCGGACGATTTACCTGAACGGAGGATATATTCTACCTGTAGATCCGCTTAATTTTCTCGTTTTTAAACCAACACTATTAGTCAGGGCAACCTGGGGTACTCCCTTACAATTCGACCTGGCGGCCAATTTTCTTTTACGCGAGAAACTGTGGTTGGGTATTATGTACCGTTCGGGCGATGCATTCTGTTTTACAGGCAACTGGATGTTTAGTAACAAACTGAGGGTAGGTTTTGCCATGGACATTACCTACACCGATATATATCCGTATCAGAATGGAACCTTTGAGTTTACGGTAGGTTTCGATATGGACTTTTTTGGACGAAGTTATTTAAGAGCAAGATATTTTTAATGCAACTGATTAGATTTTAAAAAAAGTGTTTTTACCCAAAAAACGATATGAGATGAATGAAATTGTAAGATTATTAACCGGAAAGGAGGACTATAGCTAGTAGTTCGAATTCCGGTGAATGTGGAAAATGCCAGAGTAAAATTTATTGAAGGTATTCTTTAATGCTCAATCTGAATTTTAATTCTGGTAGATGCAGCAGGAAATAGTAACATAAGAGTTGAAAATAACTCGATTAATTAATTTACTATTTGAGTTGAGAGGAACCTTACATAACCGGACTTTCAAAATAGCTTTAATAATTATGGCTGTTTTAATTGGTATTATAGACGCTAAATCTGTAGACAGGGAGAGCTATATGCCTTCGATAGAGGTATACAGCTCTGATATTGCGTCAGTATCGGTTAGTTCGTTGAATGGTATTCTTGAAAAAAACAGCTTTTCTTATAACGATACTTTAGCACTAGTTTGCCCGGAAGACATTTTTTCTTATACCGATATAAATTCCTGCGAGGCACTGATTAGTTCCGGCCTCAATATTGAAGATCCGAATCAGATAATTGCTTCATTGTCGTGGCAAATGACAGGAGCTACTGAAGGTAACTCGCCAACTACAGGTATTAACCAGATAAACGATTACACTTTTAACGAGGGAACAACAGTAATTACGTATAACGGTACAACTCTTTACAACAATTCGGTATCGTGCACTTTTACGGTTACTGTTGTGGATAACCAGGTTCCAAGACTCGTTAATTTCTCTAATTCTATATTTGTGGCAGCAGCTACCGGTGATTGCGGGGCAGAAGTCTCATGGCCCGAGCCGGTAGTTGTTGACAATTGTGCCAAATCCGGTGAAATAATTGTAACAGGTTCGCATACTTCAGGAAGCTGGTTCCCGGTGGGAGAAACTGCAATAACCTTTCATTTTGATGATGGAAATGGTGACAATGATGCTGATTACCATGTTACTGTTAATGTGATGGATAATGAAATTCCAGCGGTTAGTCCTCCTGGAAGAGTGACAGTAGCCTACGGGAATCCTGTTCCTGAAGCATTTGTAACATTACAAGAATTTATTAATGCAGGGGGAACTGCTTCCGATAATTGTCAGATTGATGAGGGTAGTTTTAGGTTCTTAAAGGAAACAAGGACAAGTGTTACAAGTCCGTTTACTATTACACGAACATATTTGATCGAGGATGAAAACGGGAATGTTGCAGAAGTTGATCATCATATCCGAGTGGAAAGTGATGATGCAGGTTTAAAATCTGCCGCTACCGATATTTCTGCTGCTCAAAGCGGGAATTGGAACGATCCGAGTACCTGGGTTGGAGGTGTAGTTCCCAATTCTGGAGATAATGTGACTATTCCCAGTGGAATTACCGTTACAGTTAATTCATCTACTCCGCTTGCAGTTTGCCATGATATTCAAATAGAAGGCAGTCTGGCTATTAACGGTTCATATACTCTGCAGGTTAGTGGCAGCTGGACCAATAGTGGCAGTTTTAATGCGGGGACGGACGGCACCGTTGAATTTACCGGTACAAGCAATGAAAGTATTAGCGGTACAACAACATTCGAAAACCTGATTATTTCAAAAGGCAGCCTTTTAAACACTTTAACCATTAATGGAAATACAACAGTTTCCAGCGGAGGAGGTTTAACCCTGAACAGTGGTTTGGTTACCATTGCATCGGGAGGAAGTCTCTCGTTGGATTACAGTGCAGGATTAACTATTCCTATTACTGCCGGATTTGATGTTACCGGAGGAACTTTGTCGACAGGTAACTTTTCAATTACCAATAATGGGCTGATTCGTGTCAGTTCCGGAACTGCGAATTTTGGCGTCAACTCAGGGAATACGGTTCACACACAAAACAACGGTGCGTTTATTGTTTCAGGCGGTTCAGTAAATATTGCAGGTAGACTGGAAAGCACTGCAGGTGGAACTTTAAGTCCTCTAGGAGTGAATTCTGGAATTACAATTGAAGGAGGAATCGTAACACTTTCAACTGCCGGAAACAACTTAAGTGGGGTAGGATCGTTGAATGTGACTTCGAGTGGTGATTTTTATTTCACCGGGGGAACCATTGTATTCCAGAATCCGAGTACGGCATCCACAGAGCTTGATTTGGGATTAATAGATGGGTCAGGTACCAAAACGACTACCGGAGGCACCTTCCAGTTTGGAAATGCATCAACCCCTGCAAATTCAGATTTTAATATTTTTAGCGAAATTGTTTTAGACAATGTTACATCTACATCTAATGCCGACCTGGTTTTAATAGGCGACATTCAGGTAAATAACCTGGCATTAAATAGTGCAACTTCAATAGATTTAAATGGTTTTGTTTTGCGACAAACGGTTTCCGGTTCTGTAACAACTTATTCTTATCCGATTGAAGATAGTAATGGTAACCTAGTTTCAGTAACAATTACATTAAACTCGGGGACACTGGGCGCCAATCCATATTTTGAAGTTACTACAACCGACAGCAAACATCCTAATAACGCCAGTACCTCGTATTATTTGAACCAGTATTGGACGATAACGGTAAATGATATTACCAGTCCTAATTACGATGTGTCTGCCGATTATCAGAACACTGATATTCAAGGAATAGAATCGGAAATAGCTGCCGGTGTTTGGAATAGTAGTTTACCATGGATTAAAGGCAACACAGCCTCTGGAAATACAATATCAGCAACAGGAATAACCGAGTCAACTATTGATTTTACCGGAATTACTTTAGATGCTCCAATAGTTACTATAAACGGAGGTGCAGCCAACGAAACAATCTGTAGCGGATCTTCCGTTACATTAACAGCAGTTCCAACCGGTGATCCGGGTTGGACTTATTCATGGACATCTAATCCTTCAGGATTTACAGCATCTTCAGCGAGTGTAACTATTTCGCCAACAGCAAATACTAATTACTCTGTAGAAGTTACCGATGGAAATGGTTTTACCGCAACGGATGAAATTGATGTAATTGTCAATCCTTTGCCAACGGCCACAATCAGTGGCAATGCTACAATATGTGATGATGGATCAACCACAGAAATCAGTGTTGCATTAACCGGTAGTCAGCCATGGTCGGTGACTTATCAGCGTGATGGCGGTAGTGACGTTACTCAAAGTGGAATTACATCTAGCCCATACACGTTTAATGTTTCTGCAGCCGGTGTTTATACCGTGAGTGTGGTTAGTGATGTTAATTGTACTGGTACCAGTTCCGGTTCTGCTACTGTTGATTACTTTACAAATCCAACAGCAAGTATTAGTGGTGATGCGACAATTTGCGATGATGGATCGACAACAGAAATCAGTGTTGTTTTAACAGGAACTCAACCCTGGAGTATTACCTATCAGCGCGATGGAGGTAATGATGTTACTCAGAGTGGAATTACAACCAGCCCATATACATTTAATGTTTCTACAGCTGGTGTCTACATGATAAGTGCTGTGAACGATGCCAATTGTTCTGGGACAATTTCAGGATCAACAACTGTTGATTACTATACAAATCCAACTGCAACAATAAGCGGAGATGCAACGATCTGCGATGATGGTTCAACAACAACAATCAGTGTAGCCTTGACAGGATCACAGCCCTGGTCCTTAACTTATCAGTTGGATGGAGGAAGTGATGTGACACAAAGTGGAATAACGACAAGTCCATACACATTTGATGCTTCAGATGCCGGTGTTTATACTGTTAGTGCCGTGAGCGATGTCAATTGTTCCGGGACAACTTCAGGTTCTGCAACTGTAGATTACTATACAAAACCAACAATGACCAGTTCGAATACTGATACCATTTGTAGTGGAGAAGAAGTGAACTTAACTTTGATTAGTGATATTCCTTCAACTTTCACCTGGGTTGCCGCATCAGATAACTCTGAAGTTAGTGGAGAAAGTCTTAACGAACAAACCGGATCAACAATTACAGATGACCTGACAATAAGTGTTAGCTCTTATGATGTACAAACTATAACTTATTATGTAATTCCAACTTCTAATGTGGGAAGTTGTGTAGGCGATACTCAGACCGTAACAATTACCGTTAATCCGATCATCAGCCCATACGTTCAAATTACAACGGGTAGTGCAACCATTTGCGAGGGAGAACTTGTATCATTTACTTCGGTTGTTGATGATACCAGCACATACAATGCTTCTTACCAATGGAAAATTAACGGAACCCCGGTGTCGGGAGCAAACGGAAAAACATTTAGTTCCAGTAGTATACAGAATGGCGACAAAGTTACGCTCGATGTCTGGACGCCAAGTGCTCCATGTTTCGATACTGCTTCTGCTTTTGGTTATACGATGACGGTTAATCCAACAGTAGTTCCTCATATTGATATTACAGAGTCGGATAATGAGATCTGTGCAGAAACGACGGTAAGCTTTATTTCCACTCCATATAACGAGGGAGCAAATCCTGATTATCAATGGCAGATAAGTAATAATAATATCGATTGGACAGATTATGCCGGAGCTGACAGCTCAGCATTTTCGATTGATACATTAACATCAGGGCCAAGGTATTTTAGGGTATTGTTAACATCCAGCGCTCAGTGTGCGAGTCCGGTAGATACAGTTAGCGAATCAATTGAGATAAATGTTAATCCTGTACTTGATCCTTCTGTTACCATTACTTCCAATCCTGATACCGCCGTATGTCCGGGTACTACTATTCAGTTTTCTGCATCGCCGGTTAATGGAGGAACCAATCCTCAATATCAATGGAAACTGAATGGAAATAATGTTGGTACAAATCTGCCAACTTATTCAAGTGCTGCACTGGTGAGTGGAGATCAGGTTTGGGTGGTGATGACATCAAATATTGATTGTCCGATTAATAATCCTGTAAACAGCGATACAATTATTGCTCCCATTAAACCTGGTACGCCAGGAATCCCGGGAACTATTGACGGAGACATACAGGTTTGTCCGGATGATACACTGATGTACGCGATCGCTTCTGTTACCGATGCAACTTCTTATAGCTGGTCCGTTTCCGGGACAAATTGGAATATTGTTTCAGGTAATGGAAACGATACGGTTTACATAGCAGCAGGTGATCCCGGAAGCAGTGCAATAATTTCAGTTACTGCCGAAAACGATTGTGGTACGAGTGCTGCACAAAGTCTGGCAGTTTCTGTATATACTTTATCTGTGCCGGTAACAGGAATTAATGTAACTAATAATAATACCTGTTATGGAACTGCAAAAACACTTACTGTAAATGGTGGAAGTTTGGGAACAGGTGCAACATGGAATTGGTTTACTGATGGTTGTGGTACAACACCGGCAGGATCAGGACCATCTATCACTGTTGATCCTCTCGCTGGTGAAACAATTACTTACTATGTGCGTGCTGAAGGATTTTGCAATATCACCGCATGTGATTCGGTCGATGTAATCGTTAATCCAGCCACTCCTTCTGTTCCGGGAGCTATAACAGGAAATACACCTGTATGCCCCGGTGAAACGGAAATCTATTACATTACCTCAGTGGAAGATGCAAATTCTTATGCCTGGAGTGTCCCAGGTGGCTGGACGATTGTTTCAGGACAGGGTGATACTTTGATTACAGTAACAACTGGTGCTGCCGGGCAGAACGGAAATATTTCGGTTACCGCTAAAAATTATTGTGGTACAAGTGTGGCTTCAACTCTGTCTGTTACAGTTGATCCGGGGCAACCTGACGATCCTGGTCCTATTTCCGGAACAGAAGAATTGTGTGCAGGAAGCAGTGATACTTATTCCATCACTTCGTTAACCAACGCAACCAAATACAACTGGGGAGTTCCTGGCGATTGGACAATTAACGGATTGGATACCACAAATTCAATAACAGTAACTGCCGGAGCTACTGATGGATACATTTGGGTTTATGCTGAGAACAGTTGTGGCGAAACTGACACCAGTTGGGTGTGGGTTACCCTTGAGAATACACAGGCTCTCAGTCCTCCCGATAGTGTTGACGGTTTGTTGGCTATTTGTCCGGCTCTTTCAACTATTTATACTGTTGATAGTGTAACAGGTGCAGATGGTTATTTTTGGACTGTTCCGGCTGGATGGAACATTGATGGGGGACAGGGAACGCAAACTTTGGAGGTTACCATTCCTGTTGGAGTGGCCGATGTTGGTAATGTTACGGTAGCTGCCTATAATATTTGTGATACCAGTGAGGCTTATTCTTTGGAGGTATCGGTAGATAATGACGCAACAGTTTACGCTGGCCCCGATCAATATGTTTGTGAAGATATTATGCAAGTCTATCTTGCCGGTCAAATTGGTGGAGCTATTCAGGATAAACAAGACTGGGAGTGGGAGTCGGTGAATTATCCAGAGACAAACCAAATTCACTATATCGACAACCACGATGCCCTGAATTCATTATTTACTTTTCATTGGAATGAAGATCCTGAAGGCCCCATCGATAATGTAGGCCCAGGTGATTCTATATTAATTGCCATTCATGCCACCAAAAATGTTGGAGGATGTGGTTATGTCTCGGATACAATGGTGATATATATTTTGCCTGATCCGGTAGCAACAATTACTACCGACACGGTTTGCGAGGGAGAATCAGCAACATTGACCATTACGGCCACTCCAAATACAAAAGTTACATACATCATCGATATTGAAGATCAGGGGACAGTTGATGTAGGTGAAACAGGAATAGCCACTATTGTAACCGGTCCGTTAACAGAGAATACGACTTACGACCTGATCCGGATTGGTTACCAATCAGGAATTTACGGAACTGAAACTTGTACTCAAAGTATTTCAGGAAAAGCAGTGGTGGTAGTGAACTACCTGCCGCTTATTGATGCAGGTGATGATCAGGTAATCTGTTCAAATAATCCTGAAATATTGCTAAATGGATCTGTTACCGGATCAGATACTACCGGAGTATGGAGCGGAGGATCAGGTACCTTTTTAACCGATAGCACAGATTTGACCGGCACTTATATACCAACACAGGCAGAAATAGATGCCGGGTTCTTGTCATTAATACTCACCAGTGGCGATCCTGACGGGCCTTGCGGAACAGTTTCAGATCAGGTAGATTTTACTTTCGATCAGGCACCTCTGGTAAATGCCGGGCTCGACGATACAATTTGCTCCAGTAGCACAGCATTATTGGCAGGCTCTTTCGGTGGATCGGCCACTTCTGCTACATGGAGTACTTCCGGTGACGGGACCTTTGATGACAATACCAAAACTACAGCTGTCTACACGCCCGGTGTAGCAGATAGCACCGCCGGATGGGTTTATCTTATTTATACGACCAACAATCCGGGAACAAGCTGCGGTGCTTTGTCGGATACTATGACTCTAACAATAAATCCTGCTGCCTGGGTAGATGCGGGAGAATCACAAATCATTTGTGCCAGCTCTACGGTTATGCTTGACGGTTCGATTGGAGGGGCAACAACTTCTGCAACCTGGAGTGGTGGAACAGGAACCTTTAGTGATATAACTGATTTGCTGGCTGAATATACTCCAAGTGCCTCCGAAATTGCTTCAGGTTCTGTAACACTCACGCTTACTTCCGACGATCCTGTAGGTCCTTGTGGAACGGTTTCTGATCAAATTATGATCACTATTAATCCACTGGTGGAGGTTGATGCAGGTATCAATCAGAGAATATGCTACGGATCTTCCATTGTACTTGAAGGAAGTATCAGTGGAGCTCTTTCTACGGGGGCATGGAGCGGTGGAAATGGTACATTCTCTCCAAATTCCAGTGCTTTAAATGCTACATATATTCCTGCATTAGGAGAATCGGATACTACTATTTTGTTAATCTTAACTTCTGATGATCCGGGAACAAGTTGTAGCGCTTTGTCTGATACCATGGAGTTAAGGATTGATCCTGTTCCTTTTATTTACGCAGGGCCGGATACCATGATATGCGAAGATGACACCATTCAGTTACAGGGAATAAATGAACCTGCATACGGCGGTACATGGACTACTGACGGAACAGGATATTTTATTCCAAATGATTCTTTACCTACGGCAAACTATGTTCCGGGTAATGGTGATGTATTTAACGAAACGGTTACCATTCTTTATACAACGAAAAGACCTTCAGGAGAGTGTGGACTGGTAAGCGATACAATGATCCTGACTGTTAAAGAAAGGATTGAAATAACCACTCAGCCTGTTAATACCGGAGTTTGTGCATTACACGTTACTGATTTATTTGTAAATGCAGTGGGCGATAACCTTACATTTCAGTGGTATAAGGTTGCTTCACCAGATATTGCTTTAACAAATAATTCGCTTATAACGGGAGTAAATACTTCAACTCTGCATTTTAACAGTGCAACTTCTGCTGATGCTGGAGATTACTATGTGGAGATTAACAGTGATGTTGCCTGCGGAGCGTCTGTTTCAGATACGGTTTCATTGAATGTTGATCAGGAAATTGAAATTATAACTCCGCTGTTATCTGATACCATTTGTATTGGCGATGATATTACATTCTCCATTGTAGCAGAGCCGGGTGGTGAGCTGAATTTCCAATGGTTGAAAGATAATATTGATATTACTGATTCAACCAGAAATGAACTGGAAATACATAATGCTACACTGGCCGACGCCGGGAGTTACACTGTATTTATAACCGGAATGGAGGGGTATACCTGCGACAGTACCACTTCTGCACCGGGTATCCTGGTTGTTATGGAAGATGTAACAATAACTCCGGTTGATGTTGATCGTACTTTTTGTCTGAATTCGACGGATGTTAATGTTAAGTATAATATTGATGGCGGTGCAGATAATGTTACTGTTCCTGCTGGAGATCTTCCTCCGGGGCTTACGGGCAGTTTTAATGCCGATTCCATGGAATTCGTGATATCAGGAACGCCAACAATGGCCGGGGTATATCCGTTTACAGTTAGTACATCGGGATTTTGTGTACAGGATATGTATGAGGATACTATTATTATTAATCCTGAATTAGTTGCTCCGCAGATTACAATCGACAATCCTGATATTTGTTACAATTATGTTCCCGATTCGGTTTACATGGTAACATTACCTCTGGGAGGATCGGAACCATATACTTATGAATGGCAGGATAGCACCTCTGGAGGCACCTGGGTAAGTACAGGGGATATTGGCACAAGTATTAATCCTCCGGCGCTGATTGATACAACATATTACAGGGTAATTACAACAGATGTGGGAGATCCGTCATGCGGATCGATAATAAGTAATGTTATTGCAATTTATCCTTTCGATAATACACTTCCGACTTTTGATGTACCTTCTGATAAAACCCGTAAAGCAGATGCTAATTGTACTGCATTTGTAGGTCCATTAAGTACAGGAAGTCCTGATAACCTGGATGATAACTGTACAGATGTGGCAGATCTTGATGTTTCTTATTTCGATCATGATACAACTGATGTAGGGTGTAACTTCAGTTTTATGCGTACATGGCAGGTTATGGATGAGGCAGGGAATATCGCCCTCGATACTCAGTTGATTACGATCGCCGACAGTACACCTCCGGTTATTGCGAACAGACCGGCTAATGTTATAATCGACTGCGGTATAAGTCGTCATCCCGACAATTTGGGCTGGGCAAGCTTTGACGATAATTGCGACGATAATGTTACTGTTAGTTATTACGATGTTGTAGTTGCAGGAACTTGTGCCGGAGATTCCACTGTTTCCCGTTACTGGATCGGAACCGATAATTGCGGAAATGTTGACACGGCCTCAACAGCAACGGTAATAACCATTAGTGATATTACACCTCCGCTGGTTTACGACGAAAAGGATACAATTCTTGCCTGTGTGGGCGATTTACCTCAGGCCTGGCAGATTCCAAATTTTGGGATTGAAGATGCCTGTGGTGGCTATACCGTTGAATTGGTGGATGAATATGCATGGGGTATCGACGATGTTTCAGGCTACTGTCCTTATAAAGTTGACCGAACATGGGAAGTAACCGATGACTGTAATAATTCAATTCAGTTCGTGCAAAGTATAGTAATTACGCAAGGAGATACCTGTCCGGCATGTAAAGAATGTTTGTATGATAACACTTATAACTGGGCCGATCTGACAGGAAATGCCGATTCATCTATAACCTTTTACGATGTAGTAAAAAGAGATAAGTGTTGTGGTGCAGAAAATCAGCCGGGAGGTGATAACCTGTATTGTGCTTCCTTCAATATTAAAATAGATCCTTACGCTATTGGTGTTGAGATTCTGGTTGATCATGTTACTCCGCCGGGACAGGATTGGCAAGTGGACTGTGAAGAGGTTGACGGAGGGAAGGTAGTGTGTTTGGAGCCCGGACGTTTCCACTTATTTACTTTCTGTAAACATGCTGAATCGGAAGAACCGCAGGAAAACGATTATACTTTCCGTTCGATTAGCGGATTACTCGAGGGAGGAGATATTGAAACACGTGAGGAATGTGATAAAATACTGGAAGTAGACGGTACTTTTGATAATATAACATGGAACAGTGTTTACCCGGGAGCTGTGGGTGATTACAACCATTTACTTTCGGGAGAATCGGATACCTTAAAGTATTTTAATGCTGAAATTGGTTCACCTCCTCATATTCAGTACCAGGTTTGCGGACAATTATCGCAGTCGCTCTGTTTTACTGATGCAGAAGGATGGGTTTGCGATACAATTGATGTTTATGTGCACGAGGCTATTAGTCTGGACCTGAATGTTAATCCGGATCTGATTTGTGAAGATAGTGTCCCGACTATAACTCCAACTATTTATCCGGCAGGAGTGTACGATCTGGATTGGTACAGTGGACAGAATGCTACAGGAACATGGTTGGGAAGTGAAACTTCGTTTACACCTCTTGGTAATGGCTGGTATTCGGTAATTGTTACGGATAATGCTACCGGGTTGGGTTGTAATACCGACACGATTAATTTTGAGATGAAATACGACTATACCGGTCCAACCATTAAAAATACACCACCTACCTTATTCCTCGAATGTAATGATCCAAATTATGACGATATTATTTATAATTGGCTGGAATCTCCTTCGGCAGAATATATAAATGCTGATGGTGATACCGTTTCTACTCCGGTTAATTACGATTATTACTCCACTTCCGGACCTGTTACTATGATTTGCGGAGATTCCGTTCGTGTACAGTTTACAGCTATGGACCAGTGTTCAAACGATACAATAGAATATGCATATATTGTTGTAATAGATACCACGAAACCTGTTTTAACGCCTGCGATAGATTCAACCATTCAGTGTTCAACCACTGATCCCGGCCAGGACCCGGGCTTCCTGGCATGGATAGCCAATCATGGGGGGGCTACTGCAAGCGATGTTTGCGACCCGGTTCTTACATGGTCGGTAGATACTGCCTTTACAGACTGGACATGGGATCCGGCCGATAACGAACGGACCGTAACCTTCTATGTAACCGATGCCTGCGGTAATGTCGATTCTACAACTGCTACATTCTCGGTGATTGATACGGTGGCACCGGTATTATATTGTCCTGGTGATTTTGAGGATACAATAGGTCCGGACAGTTGTTCAATCACTACACTTAATTTGGATACGGTTTGGGCTGAAGATGATTGTTCTGTTCCTGAATTAAACTGGACGATAGTGCGACCCGACGGAACTTCCTATTCCGGGATGGGGCAGGTGAATAATGAAACATTCAATGTAGGAATTTCATATGTTTATTATGAAGCAATTGACGATGCAGGTTTAGTAGATACCTGTTCATTTACCGTTTGGGTTAAACACCTTGAAATTGATCCGATTGCCTACAATTGTCCGAATGAAGATACCGTGAAAGCTTACGCTGACGCGGTTGATTGTAACGCTTATGTTGACCTGGATACCGTTTCTATCTATGATCCTTGCGACGAAATCGACTCTGTTTGGAATAATTCACCGGCGGATGGGGCTACCCCGACCAATGCCGATGGTTATTACGAAGTAGGGGTAACTACATTCTACTGGTACATACACACTACTTCACAGACACTTGACAGCTGTGAAGTGAATGTTTACGTGATCGATACAACAAAACCTATTTTTATAGAATGTCCGATTGATGCTGTTGACAGCTTAACCAATAACGACTGTGACCTTGTTTCTGATCAGGTAGAAGATCCTGTTATTGGAGGCGATTGTAGCCCGTTATCGCTGACCTATGAATTAATTTTACCGGATAACAGTACATATGCCGACAGTGGATTTGCAACTGATTATCCTTTCCCGGTTGGAACTACACAGGTATTTTATATACTTGCCGATACTTTTGGTAACGAAGTTTATTGCGATTTTACGGTAACCATTAAAAAAGATTTGGATGAAGGTTACGACTTTGATTGTCCCGATCCGGGGCCACATGAAGCCTGGGCTGATGCAAGCTGTCTGGCCTATGTGAGTCTCGATACACTAACAGTTACTGATACATGTAATGCCATTGACTCCATTTGGCATAACTCACCGGCATTAAATACAACTCCGGGAGATGCCAGTGGCGACTACGAAATTGGAATAACAACTTTCCATTGGTTTGTCCGCAATTATGCCGGAATTACTGATAGTTGCGAAGTAAATGTGATCGTTTACGACACCTTAACCCCATCGTTTAGTTTTTGTCCACCTTCGGTTGAAGACAGCTTACTAAATGAAGATTGCGACCTGGTTTCAGCATTGGTTCAGGATCCGGTAATCAGTGGCGATTGTAGCCCCTTATCTCTGACCTATGAATTATTATTACCTGATAGCACCACATATCTTGACAGTGGTTTTGCATCGGGTTATCCATTCCCGGTAGGAACCACGCATGTTTATTATACTTTGGCAGATACTGCAGGCAATGAGGACTACTGCGATTTTACAGTAACGGTTAAAAAAGACCTGGACGAAGGTTATGATTATACCTGTCCTGCTCCCGGACCGTTTGAAGAGTATGCCGATTCCATAACCTGTGTGGCCTTTGTGGCATTGGATTCGTTGGTAGTAACCGATACCTGTGATGCCATTGATTCGGTATGGCACGATTCGCCGGCTATTGGGGTAACAGCAACTAATGCAAGTGGTGATTATCCAATTGGAGTAACTACTTTCCACTGGTATGTTCGTAACTATGCAAATACAGTTGAAACCTGTGAGGTAACGGTAATTGTTTACGATACTATTTCTCCATATTTTACCTACTGTCCACCTGATGTGGAAGATTCCATTGTCACAGAAGATTGTTATAAAATACCGGACAATATCCAGGATCCGGAATTTAGTGGTGATTGTAGTCCGTTGAGCCTGACCTACGAATTGTATCATGAAGGAAGCTTCCTGGCAGCTGATAGTGGTTTTGCAAGCAGTTATCCGTTCCCTGTCGGTAAAACTCAGGTGTACTACACTTTGGCTGATTCGGCGGGTAATGTAGATTATTGCGACTTCCAGGTTTGGATTAAACAACCTAATGTTCCGGAAGGATTATATCAATGTCCTCAACCACTTTGGGAGGTTGACGCTGCACGTGATAGTTGCGAGGCTTATCTTTCGCTCGATACTTTGGCTATTCTTACGAATGTTTGTGATGCACTCGATTCTATTTGGCACAACTCGCCTTATGGAACTGATTCAATGGATGCCAGCGGTTTTTACCCTATCGGAACAACTACCTTCCATTGGTTTATCAGCGATTTGTCGGGTAATGTAGACAGTTGTCAGGTAGATGTTATTGTTAACGATTACCTGCCAGAGCTTGAATGTCCCGATGATATTATAATCCCTGCAGATTATAATGATACAGTAGCTACAGGAGTTACTATCGATCCCCCAACTTTCCACGACAACTGTCCCGATTCTACTCTAACCTGGAGAACATGGGGTGCTACAATTTTAACCTATGGTGATACTGCTACCAACGGAATAAATATTCTTTCCGGACCGGAAACCTTTAATGTGGATACCACCTGGATCGAGTACAAATTTACCGATCAGCACCTTCATACTGTAATTTGTACATTTATTGTTGTAGTGGAAGCAGCGCCTGTCATCGAATGTCCGCCAAGTGATACTTTCTATGCCGATAATAACTGTGAATACTTATTTTATCCCGGTGAGGCTGAATTAATAAGTGGGGCGCAACCGGTATGGTGGACCTGGACCTTGACCAACCCTGATGGAACTATTTTATCCGGACTGGATACCACGTATGCCGGGGATAATTTCCCCGATCCAATCGTTTCGAATGCTCCAAATGAGTACCCGTTCCAATTGGGAACAACAAATATAACCTGGACTGCGGAAAATCTTGCAGGAGCAGATACCTGTTGGCACGAAATATTAGTGATTGATACCACTCCACCAGTAATTTACGAACTCGATTCGCTCGAAGATTGTATGGAAGTCATTCAATATGCTATTTACAGTGCCGACGAACAAGACCTGTATTATCCCGACCGCCCTGATTATATTGTACTTGAGCAGGGTGACACAACCCTTAATTTAACTGTAATTGATGAATACGAAGATAATTGCGAACTCAACTGTGCTGATAGTATAACATGGGTAATTGATTTTTCTGATTACACCGATCAAAATGGTGTTTATCATGCTCCGCAGGACAGTGTGTATTGGGGATCAGGACAAATCTCTGAATATCCGACTGACATGCAGTTCCCGGGAGACGGAACTTATATGGGAAATGTGGAACACTGGGTAAGTTATTATGCAACCGATTGTGCGGGAAATACCTCGATGGTTGGACAACGAAAGATTGTTGTTACACCTCGCCCGAAAATTGTAAAAGAGAATTTTTATTGATGAGAAGAGCCAATGACATAGAGAAAAGATTAAAGCGTGAAGCCGGAAGTCCGGAGATCTCCACTGCTACCGAACGATTGTATCACGAGGTTAGTAGTAAGGTCACTGCTACCGCGCGATTCCATCGCGTGGCAAATAATATAATAGTAATAAACAAGCCACACAATTCAAATGTGCAAAAGCATATGGATTCACTTGGTACAAGGCCTTCGGGGCAAGGGAATAACGTTTCTCCCCTTGTTCATGATAGGTATTCTCTAAGTATAAAGGATGATTCCTTAGGGAATATCTATGATTCCCTTGATCAGAACTCTTCGGAACGAAGGAATAACACTTCTCCCATTGCCTATGTTAGGCATTCTACAGGTAAAAATGCTTCGGAAATGAAAAAGAATGGGCCGGTATTACCACACCACCGCTGTAAACGCGGTACCCCCCTCCTTGAGGAGGGGAAACATTCGTGCAATGAAATTTATTTTGTATTCCAAAATATGGAATTGAAAAAAGAATATTTCTCCTCCTCTCAGGAGGAGTACGTAGCAAAGCTGTGGGAGGAGGTTGATTCAAAACTCGTGTCTCGAAGCTCGAAGTTCGAAGCTAACATATTAACAAAGAAATATAATAACCCGCCCTTAAGAAGGGTACCGGGTACGACAAAAAACGCCCATCTTTCCATGTTGGAGATTGTGGGCACAGGAGATAATAATTTTTTCCCATTCTTCCTGATTTTTAGCACCCTATTCATTTCTTCCCCCTGTGGGGGAAGTCCCGAAGGGAAAGGGGGACTTGGGACAGTCACTAACAATTTTAAACCGCAAGTTGCCTATGAAACATGACTAAAAGTAAAAATCTTTTTAATCCGCTAACCGAGGATTAAAGAGTATGGTTCTGTATGGAAGCGTTAGCTTCTACGGCAGCAGGGTAGAGCAGGTGTTATTTTTCTCTACAACAACAAGTATTTTTGACGATACACCATAACACCACTCCTCCCTGAAGCCGGGCCATTTAGTAGGAAAATCAGGGGCTCGTTCGCCAACTGACGAACGAAACCCCTTGATTCGATGACCCGATCCGTCAACTGACGGATGCTGAAAAACCCGATGTTGGTTTCTCCCTTTCAGGAGATGCACGAAAAGCAAAGGGTGATTATTTGAAATATTGAAAAGCTCCTTCCTGTTTGAAGGCCTTGCAAAACTGCTCGTGAAGCATAAGATGCATGTTCCCCCTTTAGGGGGTACCGACAAAGTCGGGAGGGGGTATACTTGAAAATCATTAAGTAAAAAACTGATTGACAATTAACTTTTACCTAAGCGTCGATCAACAAACAAGTAAAAACACGTTCTGAGAAATACTGAAAAGAGAGGTGCCGGGAGCACAAACCTTTTTCCCTTCTGGAAGGGAAAACTTGCCTGACGGCAGTCAGGTGTCAGTCAGCTGACTGACAATGGGGTTTGCAATCTAACGGCAACAGATCCGATCAGAGTTTCGATGAACCACTAAATTTTTAAATTATGAAAAAGCAAATTTTAATTTTGACATTTTTTGTCGCGGCTATTTTAGCTGGTACTACTACTGCGTTTGGGCAGTTGTCACCGGGTGTTACAGCAGATGGTGTAACTCAACCAATCGATCCACTTTCATGTGCGGCAACATCATTGCCTTTACATCCAATGCCGGGTGTACCATATACTTATCAAATGGATGGTGATGATAATCCGAATAACCCAGTACAATCATGGACTTGGTGGGCAACAAAGGATTCAACCTTTATTGATGGAACTGGAACCAGAGAGGATTTAAGACTATTAGTTACTTCTGGCCAATTACTTGATGCAAGTGGTAATTATGGAGTTGCAGGTGATGCGGATACTGTATCAATTACGTGGAGTTCTACAATTTTAGCAAACACGGATTATGAAGGAGATGCTGGTGATGCTACATTTGTTGTTGCTTATGGAGAAGGATTATGTTCAGATAACATAGAGGTGTATGAGATTAATCCGGTACCTGCATTTGTAATTGATATAGCAAATGTCGATGCCTCTGGAACCACATTGGATTGGGAAGTTGCAGATTCAATATGTGTATCTCCTATTGCAAGTGCGTGGTATCGAAGTACTGATGATTCTCTGATAATGGATTATGGTGTTGATACTATTTATTTCGAAGTTGCTGCCGCCAACTTTGTAACCAGCTTTACGCCTATTTTAACATTAGAGGAAGGTTTAACTGGAAGCCAAACAGCAGATATCGGGATCGCTTCTTCATTATTAAATGCTCAAGGAGGAGTCTTTTTAGGAAGTGGTCAAGTTACTGATTTCGGAGTATCAGATAGTACAAGTTTTGGAGGTGTTGAACTAACAGCTGCTGATCCCGATGATATCACTAACGGTGTTTCATTCTGGGTTAGGGTCGTTGTTCATAACAATTCATATGAGTCACTCACAAGACAGCCTCTTACTTTGTCTGTGGATGGAATTGATGCAAGTGACCAGTGGGATATGGATGATGGCGATTGTGGTGATCCGACAGCAGCAACTTATGATAGAGATGATCAAGCGACAGAAACTGTTACTCCTCGTCCTACTATCGAAGGTACTCCTGACCTAGGAACAACAACAATAGATACTGATACTCCTGCTGTTGATCCTGAAGATGTAATTGATAAGCAACGAAATTAACAATGAGGTTTGCTTTTTCATAACCTAAGGATCCGTCGGTTGACGGACAAGATATAGCACAGAGCGTAACGAGCATGGGGCACAGCGCCCTCTGCTCTTCGCCCTGGGCAAGAGTTGAATGCTAAAATGCTTTAATAAGAAAAAAAGCTGGAAGCTAGTGGCTCGAAGTTGAAAAAGGTCATAGTCAATAGTTATTCGGATAGGTTTTTACCGATGGCCAGAGGCAAATGACCAATAACTAAAAGGTTATGAAAAGCAAAATGCGCTAATAACGCGCTAAGGAGTTCGAAACTTCCAGGCGCATGGAGTTTATGAGAAAACCGGAGGCGGCAAAGTCAAACGGAAATACGATAAGAGTGTGAATAGAAATTAAAAAATATTCAACAATGTGAACAAAGAAATACATAATGGCAAAAGCAATGCGCCTCCCCTGGTTAGGGGTAAGCCTGTGGCAGGTTTAAAGTTGAACGTTGAAAGTGGAAAGTATAGTGCTTTAAACTTTAAACAAGAAACTTTCGACTTGAACACCGGGGGTAGGCTGCTGCTTAATTTTCGCGACGGACCGTATGTGAGTAATCAGTTCAGTGAAACTCAAATTTTGGAAGTGACAACGAACCAAAAATTGTTAGTTGAACTAATCCTGATGAAATCGGGGTCGCAATTGCCGGTTGCCTGTTGTGACACGTGGTTTCTTAATTGCGTGAACAGACAACATGATAGATTGAAAAACCTTGGTGAGCCTTTGTGCCTTCTTTATGTCTTTGGTGGTTTTTATCAGATGATAGACCATTCAGGATATGAGAAGAGCACAAGGCGCAACTGGGTATGTTATGCAGTGAATCTGACAAAGGAGAGCCGCGTGGACTGCACGGAAGATGGACGCTTGCAGGAGGGTTTTGTTTGTTGGCAGAGGAGAAGAGTTATTAGTCAATAGTCAGTAGGAGGAAAAGTTCCTAGCTCGTGACTCGTGACTCGAAACTAAAAGAGAGTAAAGAAAAGCTTGTTGCACGCAGTTCGTGACTCGAAGCAAAAAATGATACAACTGAAACGCCATATCATTAAATGGGCACTGGGAATACTCCCGGTACTGATGACTTGTGCCAATATTCTGGCGCAGGATGGAAGTAAAGCTGTGCCGTTTTTTGAGGTTACTCAGTGCGATACTTTGCAACTGGAAGTGGTAGATATGCCGGGTGATGAATATACCTGGGATATATACGGCGATAGTGAAAGTAACTTTGCAACTAGTCAGGGAGATATGGAATCAGCTGTTTATTTCGAAAATGGGGATTACAGAGATGTTTCTTCTGTGCGTGTTATTAATCTTCCTGTAGGAGAGTATTTTGTAAAGGTTACTGCCTGGGATGAGGTTCAATGTACCAATAACCTGATGGTATTCCGTATGGAGGTGGTCGAACCGCCGCCACCGGAAGTAATTGGCGATAGTTTGTGTATTGGAGAAGTCCCGTTGGTAAAAGTAATTTTTTCCGGTACCGGTCCGTGGGATTTTGAATATGCATACAGTGACGGTGTGAATACCGTAAACTTAATAGGACATGCAGAGAATCCTGAGGTAACAGTGCCAATTACTGATTTGTTGCCTGTTGGTGAACATACTTTCTGGATTATGGAAGTGGTGGATGGTTGCGGAATAGCACGCGAATTTACAGAAGATGAAAGACCAGGTTCTGGTATTCTTATTTATCCGAAACCAGAAAAGTCGAAAATCTACTTAAAGGACGATTAGCGAATGGAGGATGAAAGGAGTAAATTTAAAGGATGAAGGATTGATGATTAAGGATAAAGTTGGCAGATGAGAAGAAGAGTCATTAGTCAATAGTCATTAGAAAGAGCTTTAACAAGTGACCAGTGTCAAATGACCGATGACGAGAAAGTGAACAATTTGAATGTCGATTAACGAATGATGATTTAAGATTGCAGAATTGAAGAAGAAAGTGATTAGTGTACAGTTGGCAGATGAGAAGAAGAGTCATTAGTCAATAGTCATTAGGAAGAGCTTTTAACAAGTGACCAGTGTCAAATGACCGATGACAGGAAAGTGAACAATTTGAATGTCGATTAACAAATGATGATTTAAGATTGCAGAATTGAAGAAGAAAGTGATTAGTGTACAGTTGGCAGAGAGGAGAAGAAACCTTCAAGTGTTTACAAAACCTTGAAGCGTTTAATGGAGAATAAAACTTTGTGAATACTTCGTGGCCTTTGTGGTTAAAAAATAGAAACACAAGGTTGCACAAAGTAAAGCACTAAGTCACACAAAGAAGAAAAGCTTGCAGCAAGTGGCTTAAAAAGAAAAGGCAATATGCAAATAGCAGTAGGCAGAAAATACAATATTACAGTTTTGCAATTTGTTAATAGCTAAAAATAGAAGCTCGTAGCTGGTGACTCGCAGCCCGTAGCTAATAAAAAATATGAAAAAACTGATGTACATAGTATTCTTCCTGTTTATGGCGGTAAATCTATTCGCCCAGGAGACCTATGTCATCGACTCGGTATGTGTGGGGGCTCAACGCACATATGCCCGCGACGGTAAAGACGGTTATACCTATGACTGGGAAATTGTTGACCGGCAATTGGCCGATACCATTTATCCAACAGGTTCCGATTTTGTGGCTGTGGCTGGTACCGATACAACCTGGGGTAACGAAATTGAGCATCTTTGGGATGAACAGGGCGAATACGATATTATTGTTTATGTTACCAGCGAGCACGGTTGTGATACCCTGGAACAAGGACAGGTTAAAGTGTTTGAATTGCCGGGTGTATATGCCGGCAGAGATACAATTCTTTGTGATCAGATGGCCGAAATGGTATTATCAGGAGATACGGCTTGGAACTATAGTGCACTTTACTGGGAAACGCTTGGCGATGGAACTTTTTCTGTTGACAGCAGCCTGCATCCTGTTTACTATTTTGGAACGAATGATATAACGACTGGAGAGATTACACTGGTTTTAAAAGCCGATGGTTACGCCGGTAACGGAACCTGCGAACCTGCAATAGATAGTGTTACCTTTAAATTCAGTTCCCCCGAAATTACTTTAGATTGGCAAGATCCGATTTGTTACAACGACAGCACTGGTTATATAAAAGCTACTGTTGATGGAGGGCTGCCGTCATTCACCTACAGCTGGGAAGGTCCTCCGGGGTTCAGTGCAGGAGATACCGACAGCATTGGTGGATTATGGGCTGGTATTTACATCTTAACGGTTACCGATGCCAATTTATGTATTGATAAAGATACTGTTGAGCTTATTAATCCACTTCAACTGGTTGATACCATCGACAGTATACATCATGTAAGTTGTTATGGATACGCCGACGGTTTTATTTATTTGCATGCCGAAGGAGGAACAGGTCAGTTGTCGTTTGAATGGACCGACCCTGATGGTTATACTGCCAATGAGGATTCAATCTATAATCTTTCGGGAGGTGAATATATCCTTCGGATTTTTGATGAATATGGTTGTGAATTATACGATACCGTGATTGTGGATGAACCCGATCCGCTTATTGCAGTAATAGATAGTGCAGTAGATGTACAATGTTACGGATTTGATAATGGTTATGCACATGTTGTTGTAACCGACGGAACAGGGCCTTATACGTATTCGTGGAGCCATGATCCTGCTTTGGATTCGGCCTGGGCTTACGATCTTGCCCCCGGTTGGTATACCGCAACCATTACCGACTTAAACGGATGTATGGCATGGGATTCGGTTTATATCGATGAGCCCGAACCACTCCTGGTAACTGCCGATAGCATCGACTTCCGATGTGATGGTGATAAACCCGGGGAAATTCATCTTGAAGTTACCGGAGGAAATCAACTGGCGAATTCACCGTATTATTATTTCGAATGGCGTAATGAAGCCGATAGCCTGATTGCTACAACCAAAGATATTACCGGATTAGACGGGGATCAGTATTACACGGTGTTCGTTACCGACTCGCTGGGATGTAAGGATACGCTAAGTGTTTATGTGAACGAAATTCCAATGATGGAAATGACAGTTAGCATAGATACCGCATTGTGTTACGGAGATTTGTGGAATATTGATCTGGAAGTAAGTTTGGGACGACCTCCTTATTCCTATACCTGGACCGATACAAGTGGCGTATTAATAGATACTACTCAGGATATGATTGGTATTCCTTCAGGCATTTACCAGGTAACCATTACGGATAAAGATAGTTGTGAACTCTTCCGGGAGTTTGAATTGAAAGAGCCTCCTTTATTATTGGCCACCATTGAGGCAGAAGACTCTATTCTTTGTTCCTTCGAAGAGTTACCGATTGCCGGGATCATAACAGGAGGAACCGGAGAGGTTACATTCACCTGGAGTGGAGACGGAAGGTCTTATCTGGATAGACGTGATTTCAGACATGTGGTATTTAGAGCCCCTCCTGGTACTTATACATTAATTTTTAGTATTGTTGACGAAGCCCTGTGTGAAGCTTCCGATACTCTTGAAATAATTGTTTACCCACCGACTTATAGTAACGATTCGATGGAAATTTGTGCGGAATCAGATCCATTTCCATGGAATAACCGAATGATTACCAGTGATATGAGTCGCACTTATCTCGATACCTTATATGGTATGAATCAATATGGCTGTGACTCTATTCTTACATTGGATGTAACCGTTCTTTTCCCGGAAACATATGACACTGTTATATACATTTGCGAAAATGAAGAACCCTATGCGCCTTACGGAAATATTACAATTTTACCCGACCGCGACAGCATTTACCTTGATACATTGTCGTATGTTGAATCAGGTTGCGACTCATTGTTGATTACCATTGAGGTATTTACTAAGCCCGTAACCTATGCTGACTTGGATACTACACTTTGTGCCGGCGCTGATGAATTTACCTGGAACCACCGTTGGATACAAACCGATTCGAGTCAGGTTTACCTTGATACGCTGGAAAATAGTTTTGGTTGTGACTCATTGCTAACTTATGATGTAACGATTATTCCGCCAGATACTTTCTTTGTTGATACCACTTTCTGTCAGGATGAACCGGAATTTGTTTGGAATGAAATTACAATATTAACACAACACGATAGTACTTATGAAGCTGTTTTAACAAATCAGTTTGGTTGCGACTCTGTTGTTGAGATGAGTGTTTATATACTTCCGGTAACCGATACCCTGCTTGATTTAGAGTATTGTGCCGGCCCTGGATTTACCACTTTGAATAACCGACAAATTATTTTTGATGAATCGCGGGTATATCTCGATACACTCGTTGGTGCGAACCAGTTTGGTTGCGACTCGCTGCTTACTTATGATGTAACCATTATTCCTCCGGATACTACGAATATTGATACCACAATTTGTGAAGGAGAACCAATATTTGCCTGGGGTGTTAACACCATCCACCAGGTTGATTCTTATACCGACAGTATTTATACCGACATTCTTCAAAATCAGTCAGGCTGCGACTCGACTGTTTATCTGGATGTGCGTATACTACGTCCTCTCGACAGTATGCTAACTGTAGACTTGTGTGCCAGTGATTCTTTCTTCTGGAATAATGGAACCTGGATTCCGGGTGATCGCGACAGCATGTATTTTGATACTCTCTATTATGTTCAGGGTTGCGACTCGTTACGTCTTCAGTTAGAAGTCATTTCACACCCGTTGTACGATACTACCATGTATATGACTTTGTGTGAAGGAAGTGACTCTCTTGAATGGGAAGGGCATGATGTAAGCACATTCATTGATAGCACTTACACAACATCGTGGTTAACTGTTTGGGGTTGTGATTCTACCTTAACATTAGTAGTCGATATTGTCCCGGCCTTTAAAGACACAATTCCGGAAACAATTTGTTTCGGGGAACCTTTGCCTGACTGGTACGAACACTCCATTTCTTTAGAGAAAGACAGTATATATATTCATAACATCCCGGATGTATCGGGTTGCGACACCCTGCTTTATTATGTCGTTACTGTTTTTCCGGTAACCGATACTATAATTCCGCTAACACTTTGTGCCGGAGCTCCTGATACAACATTAAATAATGTGACGATTACTTCAGATCAATCGAGGATTTACTTCGATACCATAATGAACAGTTATGGCTGCGATTCGTCGCTGATTTATGATGTAACTATTCTGCCTCCGGATACAACTCTGCATTATGATACGCTTTGCGTGGGGGATCCGGAATATGATTGGAACGGATACACCGTTTCTACAACTTTTGAAGATGTGTATGTGGCAACCGTGCCAACTGAGTCGGGTTGTGATTCGGTGGCCATTTTAACAACAACATTAATTAATGGAGACCTTACTTACGATACTGTTTATGCCTGCGTAGAATATACCTGGTTGGATGGAACCGGAGATACTTATTACGTATCCGATGACTATCTCTATACCCTTGGAAGCGGAACGGCTTGTCCGGATACTACCTGGTTGCATCTGGTTATCAGTAATCCTGCCATTGTAGCCGATCCGGTAGATGTGTTGTGTTATGGTGATAGCACCGGTTCTATCGAAATATCAGTAACCGGAGGTGTCGAGCCGTATAACTACTTGTGGAGTAATGGCGATACCACTCAAAACATCAGTGGATTACCGGCCGGAAGCTATACTGTAACGGTTACCGATGCACTCTCTGATACGCTTGAATGTATGACAACATTGGAGATTGAGATTAAGCAGCCCGAATTAATTACTGTTAATAACATTGTTATTACCGATGTGCTTGTTAACGGAGAATCAACTGGAAGTATAGAAATTACAGTAGACGGAGGAACTCCTGACTATGATTACTTGTGGATTAATGAAGCTGGAATTGTGGTTGACTCGGTTGAGGATCTGTATAACCAGCCTGCCGGAAAATATACTTTAACAGTAATCGATGCGAATGATTGTGAGATTCAACAGACATTTGAAATCATTCAACCGGAGTTGACTCCATGTTTAGAAGATACGACATTGATCTGTTTTGAAGATCTTGTAAATTATCCGTTAATAGAAACATTCCAGGATTATTTAACTCATATGAAACCCGGTCAGGAAATCGATCCGGGATGTGGAATAGATACTGCAAGTTTCACTTCTGATTTTACTGTTGTCAGTGGAAGTGATTTCTGTTATGAAGAAATTCGCTACTATACCTTACTTGATAATTGCGGAGGTGATACCATTTTTTACTGTGAGCAGCACGTTATAGTAAATGATACTGAAAAACCCACAATAAGTTGTCCTCCAACAATTACTGTAACCGATGGAATAATACCGGCCGCTTATGCTGATACTGCCAGATTCCTGGCTGCAGGCGGTAGCTTCGACGATAATTGTGCAGTAGTAAGCTTCCGCCAGGTTGGGCCAGATGTTTCGGATGGTGGATCTGATCCTGAGATAATTACCAGAACCTACGAGGTGGCAGATTACTGTGGAAATGTTCAAACTTGTACACAGCTAATTGAAGTTTACATGTCGTTCGATTTTGTAATCGAGTGTAATGGCCTTCCGCCGGGATCTTATGAATGTAAAGCTGATTTGCCAAAATACAGTACTTTACAGCAATTTATCGATGACGGAGGTTATGCGTATAGTAATCCGTTTGCAATAGACTCCTTCTGGACAACTGATGTAAGTAATGGAAGAACCTGTCCAGAAACAATAACACGAACTTATTATATCAGAAACGAAAATGGTAATATTGAATGGTGTTCTCAGACATTTGTTATTGACGACCAAACACCTCCTGAATTTGAATTACCTGACAAAAATATTTTGTGTACTGATCCTATGCCAAGGAGGTATCGTGATTATGATGATGTAAGACGGTATGGAAACGGAACAATCACCGACAATTGTACTGATATGAGCGGTGCAACGGTATATCTTGTTGAACAATCAGATCCGATTGGAACTTGTCCTGCATTAATTGAACGTATATACAGGGTGAGGGATGATTGTGATAATTGGAAATATACTACTGAAAAAATATTTATTCACGATACAATTGCTCCGGTCATTGTAAGCACACCTGATGATATTAATACGGAATGTTATATGCCGGAACCATATGCTGATTACAATGAGTTTGTAGATAATGGAGGTTGGGTAACTGAAAATTGCGGAACATTCGATATGGTATACATGGGCGATTCTGTTGCAGGTCCTTCGCAGCCGGGATTGGTTTATCGTACTTACCGTTTTGTTGACGAGTGCGATAATTATTCCGATTTCGTTCAGAAGATAACCGTTCTGGACAAAGAACCGCCGTTAATCGGAATTCCAGATTCAATATTGGATTGCGATCCTGTTGCGGTTGTAACACTCGAAGATTTCTTTGATTTCGGTGGCTGGTTTAGCGATAATTGTGAGATTGATTCCAGTAGCTTTAAACTCTTCGACAGAGATACCATCGGAGATAATTGTCCGAGATATTACAGGAATTACTTCGAAATTTACGATATGAGTGGTAACCGTGGCTGGACATATCATACTATTACGGTTGTAGATTCAATACCGCCTGTGCTGACTTGTCCTCCAGGTGATACCATCGATATTACAGAGCCGTTCCCATCTGTTATTGCGACTTTGGATAGTTTCTATGCACTGGGCGGCACCGCATCTGATAATTGCGAGGTTGATCCGGCAAGCTTTACTATTGTTAGTGTCGATTCAGTTACTATTCCATGTAATGAGTCTGTAACTTATACTTATCAGGTGGCCGACTATTGCGGCAACTGGTCGAACCTCTGCTCATATACCATTTACAGGTTCGATGTTTCCGATCCGGTGATAGACTGTATGCCTGATGTATTTGTAGAGTGTCATGGTCAGCCTCCTGTTTATAATGAACTCGACAGCTTTATTGCTGCAGGCGGATACGTTTGGGATAATTACGCTCTTGATTCAAGTTCATTCGTTCACCTGCCTGATAGTTTTGTGGGAATTTCCTGTCCGTTAATAATTTATAGAACATACCAGATAAGTGATATTTGTGGTAATACATCGAGTTGTACATTCCAGATAACTGTTCATGATACTACTCCTCCGGTGATGACTTGTCCTCCTGACTCATCGGTTATTTGTCTGTCGGAAGTAGTAAACGATATTACCTCTATTACAGAATTCGAGCTTGCCGGCGGAGAAATATGGGATAATTGCGAGATTGATCCAACGTCATTTGAAGTTTATTCCGAAACTGAATATCACGGACCGGGAAATACAACTGTAACCTTCCATTACAGTATTAAAGATATGTGCGGTAACATGGATTCCTGCGAACAGGTTATTACTTTAACCGACACGGTTCCTCCTGATCCGGAATGTAACGATATTACAGTTTATCTCGACGATGAAGGAAACTACCTGTTTACAGATGTCGATATAAGCAATATTGCAGCCGGTTCATCCGATAATTGTACAGCCGAAGAAGATTTGATTATTGATGTGGATGTGGTCGATTTCACATGTCTTGATGTTGAGGATGGCAGGATCGTTAACGTGGTAGTAACCGACGAAGCAGGAAACTGGGACGATTGTATGGCGAACATAATTGTTATTGACAATATTCCACCGGTAGCACTTTGTAGGCCTGCAACCATTTATTTGGATGAAAATGGACTTGCTGGCATTACACCTGATATGATCGATAACGGTTCGTTCGATAACTGTGAACTCGACACCATTATGTTATTAAAAGATCAGTTCGATTGTACCGAGATCGGCGATAATACGGTTGGCCTTGTTGCGGTCGATGCCCACGGAAACAGTGACACATGCTATGCTACGGTTACCGTACTCGATGTTATCAATCCGGAGGTTACCTGTATAGTACGAGATACCATTCAGTTAAGTGAAGAAGATGGAACCTATACTCTTACCTGGGAAATGGTAACTACTTCGGAATGGGACAACTGCGAAATTGTTAGCAGGGAACTGGATAAATATTTATTGACATGTGACGATATTGGCCTTACTGAAATTAGAGCCACTGTAATCGACCAAAGTGGAAACGAAGGATCTTGTACTGCTGAATTTATCGTTATAGGAAACACACCGCCTGATGTGCAAAACGACACGGCTGTAACAGCGGTTAATATTCCTGTTGCGGTAAATGTGGTCAATAACGATTACGACTTGAAAACATCAATAAATATTTCGTCCCTTGGGGTACTGATTAATCCATCTCACGGTTCGGTAGTAGTCGATAATAATACAGGAATTGTAACCTATACTCCTGATCTTGATTATGAAGGAACCGATGTATTCAGGTACAGTATATGCGATGATGGTATTCCTTGTGTGCCAATGTGTGGAGAAGCGCTGGTATTTATTACGGTTCTTCCTGCCAACCAGCCACCTGTTGCTATAAACGATTCTTTCAATTTGCCTTGTGGTAACCTAACAGGTAATGTTAAAGAAGATAACGGTTTAGGAGCTGACTATGATCCTGATGGAGACCGTATTTATGTTGTTCCTATTCCGGTAGTACATCCTAGAAATGGAATAGTTATTTTATACGAAAACGGAAACTTCGAATACGAACCGTTTGTCGATTTTACTGAAGGAATAGACAGTTTCCGATATGAAATAAGAGACGATGGAATTCCTAATTTTTACGATTCTGCGTGGGTTTACATAACCCGTGTTGCTGATAACGACTGCGATGGTATTGCTGATGTAGATGATATCGACGACGATAATGATGGTATCCGTGATATATATGAGGGAGATATGACCATCGATTCCGATAACGACGGAATTCCGGATAGTTGGGATATCGATTCTGATAATGATGGAATTCTCGATAATATTGAAGGGCAGGATGAGGATAATTATATTCCTCCTCTGGGTCGCGATTCGGATGGTGATGGCTGGGACGATGCCTATGATCCCGACAGTGGCGGCTGGCCGTTCGATTTAGACTTGACAGACACTGACGGAGATACAATGCCTGACTTCATTGATATTGACTCTGATAACGATGGCGTATTCGACTATATTGAAGGAAGCGATGCCGATTCAAATGGTATTGCCGATGTAATCAGGATCTTCATTGACACCGATCTCGACGGTTTGGATGATAGTTACGACGATGTTACGGGATGGGCAATGCCTGGTAATGAAACCGGAAGTAATGCTCCGTTGCAAGACTTCGATGGAGATGGCGTTCGCGACTGGAGGGATACCAACGATGAAGACGATCCATATGATACTTATGTGGAAGACATCAACGGCAACGGCGATTACAGCGATGATGACCTCGACCTGGATGGACGACCTGAATACCTGGATACTGACATGAATTGCGAGTTGTTTATTCCTGAAGGATTCTCACCGAATGATGATGGTGTTCACGATTTCTTCCAGATTTTATGTATTTATCCACGTTATCCGGAGGCCAAGTTGATGATATTTAACCGTAACGGACAAAAATTATTCGAAAAAGAAAATTACGGTAACTACGATGTTTGGGGTTGGGAAGATGCCTGGTGGTGGGGTACTTCCGAAAACCGACTAACCCTTGGCAGATCAGGTGGATTACCTGCCGGCAACTACGTTTATGTACTCGAACTTGGTAATGGAGAAGTTCGTAATGGAACAGTTATGATTGCTTATTAATGATAAACTTCATCTTTTTTTTATATCGGATGGCATAATTATTGTTAAACTAACAAAAGTTTAAATTATTAATTAAACAGCGTTTATAATTTAACATAAAAACCATGGCTCCCCCGCTATGGTTTTTTCTGTTTTCTGTTAACAAATTCCCGTATTTTTTCTTCGATTAGAACAATTTTCCTCTCCGAATACATATCTTTATAAAAAAAGCGCTTATGAAGAAATATTTGCCAAAACTAGTTCAGAATGATTCATGGCTGGAACCTTATTCCGGTATTATTTCTGACCGGATGATTATTGCGGAAAGAAAAGAAAAGGAGTTGACAGGTGGAAAATCATTGTCGGAATTTGCATCTGGCTATTTGTATTTTGGACTTCATAAAACTCGTGGCGGATGGATTATTCGCGAATGGGCACCCAATGCTACCCATATTTATTTGGTAGGGACATTTAATAACTGGAAAGAAGAGGCTAAATATTCTTTTACATATCTTGATAATGGGGTATGGGAGTTGGAACTGGAGGAGGAATATTTGAAACACGAAGATTTATATGCACTTAATATTCACTGGGCCTTGAACCACGGGAAGCGTATTCCGGCCTGGGCAAACAGGGTGGTTCAGGATACAAATACGAATATTTTTAACGCTCAGGTTTGGGCACCTGAGAAGCAATATCAATGGCAAAATCCGGGATTCGAATACAGTAACGAACCTCCTCTCATTTACGAGGCGCACATAGGCATGGCGGGCGAAGAGGAAAGAGTTCATACCTATAATGAGTTCAGGGAAAAGATGTTGCCGCGAATTAAAGAAAACGGATACAATACCATACAATTAATGGCTATCCCCGAGCATCCCTATTATGGAAGTTTCGGTTATCACGTCTCTAGTTTCTTTGCCCCGTCATCGAGGTTCGGCACTCCTGAAGAACTAAAACAATTAATAGATGAGGCACACGGATTAGGCATAGCTGTTATTATGGACCTGGTTCATTCGCATGCGGTTAAAAACGAAGTGGAAGGTTTGGGGTGTTACGACGGAACTCGCTTTCAGTTTTTCCACGACGGACCCAAAGGAGAACATCCGGCATGGGATTCGTATTGTTTCAATTATAATAAAAATGAGGTTCTACACTTCCTTTTGTCAAATATTAAGTATTGGCAGGAGGTGTTTAAATTTGATGGTTTCCGATTTGATGGTGTGACCAGTATGCTGTATTTTAATCATGGACTGGAAATTGCTTTTACCGGTTACGATGATTATTTTAATGCCAATGTCGATCAGGAGGCAATTACCTATTTTAAATTGGCAAACAAGCTTATCAAACAGGTTAAACCCAATTCGCTTTCTATTGCCGAAGATATGAGTGGTATGCCCGGACTGGCTGTCCCTGTTGAGGATGGTGGTTTGGGATTCGATTATCGAATGGCAATGGGAATGCCTGATTTCTGGATTAAAACCATCAAAGAAAAATCGGATGACGAATGGAATGTAGGAGACATTTTTTACCAGCTCACCTCGAAACGCCTCGATGAAAAAGTTGTAAGTTACGCCGAATCGCACGACCAGGCTTTGGTGGGCGATAAAACCATTATTTTCAGGTTAATTGATAAGGAGATGTATTTTAGTATGCGGAAAGACCAGCCCAACCTTATTGTTGAGCGGGGAATTGCCCTTCATAAAATGATACGCCTGGCAACGGCTTCTGCAGCTGGTGGTGCTTACCTGAATTTTATGGGAAATGAATTCGGCCATCCCGAATGGATCGACTTTCCACGGGAAGGTAATAACTGGTCGTATAGCCACGCCAGGAGAATCTGGAGTATTGCCGAGGATCCTGAATTGAAATTTCACTGGTTGTACGATTTCGATAAGGAAATGATCCAGCTTATTAATGAAAATAAGTTGCTTACCATTCCTTCTGTTGACCTGGTGTATGAACACAAACCAGATAAAGTGCTGGCATATCACCGCGGATTGTTTTTGTTTGTATTTAATTTTAATCCTACCCAGTCGTTTACCGATTACGGTATTCCATTGGGAGCCGGGAAATACAAAGTTGTTTTAAATACCGACTCAGGGAGGTTTGGTGGAAACGATTTGGTGGATGAAGACATTAGTTATTATACTCTTCCGGGAGGAGGCATTGACAGTCAGCATTTTTTACGCTTGTATCTGCCTGCACGCACTGCACTGGTATTTAAAAAAGTTGATTTTCCAAAGGTGAGGTAAATAATGAGGAAGACAAAATTCCAGACAGAAGTTGATATTCCAGATTATGACTGGAAAACAGGTTACGGGAAGAGACATCTTTTTATGGGCTCGTGTTTTACAGAAAATGTGGGAAATAAAATGTCGGCATTAAAATACGATACCGATATAAATCCTTTTGGAATTTTGTATAATCCTTTATCGGTAGCCAATGGACTAGATATCTTACTTGAAAAGCATCTGTTCAGCAAAAACGATTTGATTCAGCATAACGGATTATGGCAAAGTTTTTCGCATCACGGGCGGTTTTCAGCATTCAAAGCAGATGAAGCTTTGGAGAAAATCAATAGTAGAATAAAACAGTCTTCAGAATATTTACGCTCGTGCAATTATTTATTCCTGACTTTTGGGACAGCCTGGGTTTACAGGTATAAAAAGAGCGGAGACGTTGTTTCCAACTGCCATAAAATTCCGGCAAAAGAATTTACGAGAGAGAGGATTTCAGTAAATGAAATTGTTGAAAAATATACCGGTATTTTAAACCGTATCTGGGAGATAAATCCGGGGTTAAAAGTTGTTTTTACCGTAAGTCCCATTCGTCATTGGAAAGATGGTGCTATAGAAAATCAGCGGAGTAAGGCGACCTTACTTTTGGGTATCGATGAGATGATCAGGATTTTTGGTGATGAGAAAACAGCTTATTTTCCTTCCTATGAGATAGTTATGGATGAACTGCGCGATTACCGGTTTTATGCTGAAGATATGCTTCATTTAAACGATGTAGCCGTAAATCATATCTGGGATATTTTCGAACAGGCCATTATAGATGAAAAAAGCCGAACCCTGGCAAAGGAGGTGCAAAAAATTTTAAATGCAGTTAATCACAGGCCGATAAACAGATCGTCATCTGAATTTCTTCATTTTTTGGAAAGCGTTTTGAAAAAAATGTCCGAACTTGAAGTAAAGAACCCTTTTCTTAATTTAAAGTTAGAAAAAGGGTATATTATTGAACAAATCAGCGATTTTAATGTAACCTGAATATAATATGATAAAATACAGTTATTTTTAACAAGCGGATTAATCCTGATGCACGACTTTCGACTACACCAATAATTATCAAGCCATATATTAATTTGTTATGCATTATCTAAATTTCGATAAGGAGCAGTTAGTAAACCTTGAATATTCATTATACAGGGAAATTCTTCGTTCAAACAGGGCCGGGTCGTATTTGTGTACCACGCTTAATGGCTGCAATACCCGGAAGTATCATGGATTACTGGTTTGCCCGATAAAGGAATTTAATAACGAGAAACATGTATTATTGTCTTCGTTAGATGAAACAGTTATTCAGAACGGAGCCGAGTTTAACCTTGGTATTCATCGGTATCAGGGAGGTTCTTACGAGCCAAAAGGGCATAAATACATTCAGAATGTTGAGTTCGACCGCGTGCCCAAAATTACTTACAGGGTAGGAGGAGTTGTTTTAAGTAAAGAAAGATTACTGGTTGAAAAAGAAGAACAGATACTGATCCGATATACGCTGGAAGAAGCAAAGTCGCCGACCAAACTGCGCTTTAAGCCTTTTCTGGCTTTTCGAAACATTCACCAATTGAGTAAGGCAAATATGTTTGTTAATACCAAGTATCAGAATATTGAAAACGGAATCAGTACCCGGCTTTACGACGGCTATCCCGATCTTCATATGCAATTTAGCAAAGAAGCCGATTTTGTCCCTGTTCCCGACTGGTATTACAATATTGAATATTTGAAGGAATTAAACCGGGGGTACGACTATCTTGAAGATTTGTTTGTTCCCGGTTATTTCGAAGTTTCAATAAAAAAGGGTGAATCGATTGTATTCTCAGGTGGATTAACCGAATCCAATCCGGTGTCGTTAAAACAACGGTTTACAAGAGAATTGAAGAAAAGGGGAGGCAAAGAAACCTTTGTGAGTTCGCTTGAACAGGCTGCCCGGCAATTTGTGCTGCACCAGAAATACACTGCCGATATTATTGCCGGCTTTCCCTGGTACGATAGTATTACAAGGCAAACATTTGTATCGTTGCCCGGACTGTGTCTTTCGTTTAACGATATAAAATTATGCGAGAAAATCCTCGATTCGTATTTGAAGTATTTTAACGACGGATTTTTCCCCGACAGGATAAACTCAAACGAATTAACATATCATTCAGCTGACTCATCGCTTTGGTTTATCTGGGTAATACAGCAATACTTTAAAAAACAAAATACGCCAAAAATAATCTGGTCGTTCTATGGTGAAGCCATCAAGCGGATATTATCTGCTTACAAAGATTCTGCTAACGATTACATCAGAATGACAAAGGAGGGGCTTATTACTGCCACAAAAGAAAATGTTGCATTAACCTGGATGGATTCCTATTTCAACGGGAACCCGGTGGTTCAACGCAGCGGAATGGCGGTTGAGGTGAATGCATTGTGGTTTAATGCTATTTGTTTTGCTCTTGACTTGGCTGATATGGCCGGCGATTATGAATTTGTTGAAGAGTGGAAACACATGTGTAAAAAGGTTGGAGAAGCCTTTTTGAAAACATTCTGGAGCGATGGACATGGATATCTGGCTGACGTGGTTACAGAGGGGCAACCCGAATGGGCGGTTAGACCTAATATGATAATTGCCGTAGCTATGGATTATACACCTCTGTCAAAAGAGCAACAGAAGCAGGTGCTTAGCGTGGCAAAACGGAAGCTGTTAACAAACAGGGGATTGAGAACCTTATCGCCAGATCATTTAAGATACAAGGGAACCATTAGTGGAAAACCTGAAGAACGGGATGCAAACATCCATCAGGGAGCTGTTTGGCCGTTTTTATTTCAGTTTTTTGTGGAAGGATATTTAAAAATTCATAAGCGGGGAGGATTGCCGTTTGTGAAACAAATTATAGAAAGTTTTGAAGACGAAATGACCCAGCATTGTGTAGGTAATATCTCGGAGATGTATGATTCTGATCCTCCACATAATGCAAAAGGAGCTATTTCGCAAGCCTGGAACGTAGCAGGAGTGCTGTATGCACATCGTTTGATTCAGAATTACAACGATTAACCTGCGGATACTGAATTTACTGTTTGAGGAATGGGTTAAATGGAACGTAATAAGTTGAAAAAATGAAGGTATTAATGTTTGGATGGGAATTCCCCCCTCATATTTCCGGTGGACTGGGAACAGCCTGTTACGGATTGACGAAAGGTTTATCTGAAATTGATGACATTGAAGTTACCTTTGTAGTTCCAAAAGCTTTTGGAGATGAAGATCAGTCAGGTATTAAATTAATCGGAGCCAACCAAATAGCAGTTAGTCAAAAAGATTTTCAGTTTGTTGGAACAGATAAAAAAATAAAATACCTGGAAGTTGATTCTCCCATTATTCCATACGTAAGCGAGGATGATTTCTGGGAAATGAAAAGCGGAAAATATCCTAAAGCGACAAAGTTCGTTAAAACCGATGGCGATTTTAAAATAGATTTTAGTGGCGAATACGGTCCCGGCCTGTTAGAGGAAATAAAAAATTATGCTGTGGTGGCGCGCCTAATTGCTTTGGAAAACAATTTTGACGTGATTCATGCGCATGATTGGCTTGCTTATCCTGCAGGAATTGCAGCTAAAGAAGCTTCGGGCAAACCGTTGGTTGTTCATGTGCATGCCACCGATTTCGACAGGAGCGGCGGGAATGTCAATCCCAATGTTTATGCTGTTGAACGCGACGGTATGGAAATGGCTGATAAGATTATTACTGTTAGCAATCTCACCCGAAAAATTGTTCTCGAGAAATACGGTATTCCGGAAGAGAAAGTGGTAACGGTTTACAATGCCGTAGAGCCTGTTCAAAATGAAAAAAGCAGACTCCCCATTAAAGGCGTAAATGAAAAGATTGTAACTTTTTTAGGCCGTATTACCATGCAAAAGGGACCGGAATATTTTATCGAGGCAGCTCATCTTGTATTAAAGAAAATGCAAAATGTAAGGTTTGTAATGGCCGGCAGCGGAGATATGATGGATAAAATGGTTTCCCGAATTGCAGAACTGGGAATAGCCGATAAATTTCACTTTACCGGTTTTTTGCAGGGAGCTGACGTGCAAAATTTATTTGGAATGACCGACGTGTTTGTAATGCCATCTGTGTCTGAACCTTTTGGTATTGTACCACTGGAGGCTATGCAGCTGAATGTCCCGGTTATAATTTCAAATCAGTCGGGAGTAGCAGAAATCCTTCAGAATGTGATAAAAATTGATTTTTGGGATACCTACGCTATGGCTGATGCCATTTATGGAGTTTTGAGCTATACTTCGTTGGCCAGGCATTTTAAAGAGCAAGGGAAAACTGAAGTTGAAACATTAAAATGGATACACTCGGCCAATAATGTAAAAGATGTTTATCAGTCTTTAGTGAATTGTTAGAGAGAAAGAAGAGTTTAGTGCGTAAATAAACGGATGTCAGGTGAGTTTAGTATAAGTACATCTGATATCTGTTACAAAGTAATATTTATGAAGTCGGTTTGTTTGTTTTTCCAGGTTCATCAACCATTTCGTTATCGCCGGTACCGGTTTTTCGATATTGGAAACGACCACTATTATTACGATGATTATTCCAATGAAACCATCATGCGGAATATTGCCGAAAAATGTTATTTGCCCACAAATAAATTGTTATTGGAACTGGCTAATAAGCTGGAGGGCAAATTTAAAGTTTCGTTTTCTATTACCGGTGTGGCACTCGAGCAGTTTGAGTTATATGCCCCCGAAGTTTTGGAGTCGTTTAAAAAGCTGGCAAAAACCGGCTGTGTGGAATTCCTTTCCGAAACCTATTCGCATTCTTTAACTTCATTAAAAGATAAAGAAATTTTTAGCCAGCAGGTGAAACAACACGACGAACGTATTTTTGGTCTTTTTGGATGCAGGCCTCGGGTGTTCAGGAATACGGAAATGATCTATTCTGATGAAATAGGTGAAACGGTTGCAGAAATGGGCTATTCAGCGATGTTAACTGAAGGTGCAAAACATATTCTGGGGTGGAAAAGCCCTAATTTTTTATATGTTAATGCAATCAATCCAAGGCTAAAGGTGCTGATGCGGAATTTTAAACTCAGCGACGATATTGCCTTTCGATTCTCCAATAGTAACTGGTCTGAATTTCCGTTAACAGCCGATAAATATATTCAGTGGCTGGAGAACCTCGATAAGCATGAAGAGGTAGTTAATTTGTTCCTGAGCTACGAGGCATTTGGTGAACGGCAAAAAAAGGAAAGCGGAATTTTCAATTTCCTTGAAGCACTCTGCGAAAAAATTGTTGCCAACGACCAACTAAAGTTTGCAACTCCTTCCGAGGTGGTCAGTCAACTACAACCGGTTTCTGTGGTTAGTGTGCCACATCCAATTTCCTGGGCCGATGAGGAGCGGGATCTCACAGCCTGGTTGGGTAATGGAATGCAAAAGGAAGCTTTTGAAAAATTGTATGATTTAAAACCGCAAATGGCAAAATGCTATGATAAAGACCTTTTAAAAGATTGGAACTATCTTCAGGTGAGTGATCATTTTTACTACATGTCGACTAAATATTTTTCCGACGGAGAAGTACACCGGTCTTTTAATCCTTTCGATACTCCTTATCAGGCGTTTATTAATTATATGAATGTATTAAGCGATTTTAAAATCAGGCTTAATGCTGTTTCTCCTGAAAATGAAATAGAGAATGAACTTGCAGCCATGCACCGTTTGGTTGAAGAGAAGGAAGCTAAAATACAAAAACTGGAAGCCGATTTGAGGCGTATTCAACAGTCAAAACAAAAAAATAATCCTTCACGAAGGAAAAGGTGAAAGATTCAAAAATAGAGAGTACATTAAATTGTCTTAACGATAATTGTAAAAAATACAGTTAATACAATTGAAACTATAATTTTGCAACTTAATTTATTAGTTTGAAATTCAGACAATAAAAGAGAAAAGAAATGAAAACAGAAAGAGTACCATTTATAAAGAATCCGGTTATTAAAGAACCGATGTGGAAGCGTATCGTAGTTGAGTCGAACCTTCCGGAAAGTTTATCTCCACTAAAAGATTTGTCGAAAAACCTTTGGTGGGTTTGGAATACCGAGGCCCGCGAGTTATTCGAATATATCGATACTGAAACCTGGGAAGAATGCGAGCATAATCCAATTGTTTTATTATCGCAAGTTGGTTACAATCGTTACATGGAGTTGGAAAAAGACGAACATTTTGTTGGGAAAATGCATTATGTATTCGGCTTATTTCAACAATACCTGGAGGAAAGAATGAACCTGAAAGGACCGGAGATTTCTTATTTCAGTATGGAATATGGTTTGCACGACAGTCTGAAGATTTTTTCCGGAGGTTTGGGAATTCTTGCCGGCGACTATTTGAAGGAAGCCAGCGATATGAAAGTAAATCTCGTTGCCGTTGGGCTGCTTTATCGTTACGGTTATTTTAAGCAAACGCTAAACCTTCATGGCGAGCAGATGGCCAATTACGATGCTCAGAAATTTACACAGATTCCGGTAAGTCCTGCGCTTGATGCTGAAGGGAACTGGGTGAGTGTTGATGTGCAATACCCGGGAAGGGTGTTAAAAGCCCGTGTTTGGGAAACCAATGTGGGATCAGTAAGACTTTTCCTGCTTGATGCCGATCACTTCGAAAATGCTGATCAGGACCGTTTTGTTACACACCACCTTTACGGAGGTGATAACGAGAACCGCTTGAAACAGGAAATGCTTCTGGGGCTTGGTGGTATTAAGGCACTGAAGAAGTTGGGTTACGATTCGGATGTGTACCATTGTAACGAAGGGCACGCTGCCTTTATCGGTATTGAAAGAATCATTAATTTGATGGAAAGTCAGAATCTTTCTTTCGCCGAGGCAAAAGAAGTGGTAAGCGCTTCAACCGTGTTTACTACACATACACCGGTTCCGGCCGGACACGATTCGTTCTATAAAGATATGTTCAGGCATTACATGAACGATTATCCTGCAAAATTAGGATTGGAATGGGATGAGTTTGAAATGTTAGGGAAAGCCCGTAAAGAGGAAGATCATTTTAATATGAGTTACCTGGCAAGTAATCTTTCGCAGGGCATTAACGGTGTGAGTATGCTGCATGGCGATGTGAGCAAGGCTGTTTTGAAAGACTTGTTTCAGGGATATTTGGAAGAAGAACTTGAAATTGGATATGTTACCAACGGAGTTCACTACCCGACATGGGCAGCACCGGAATGGAAAGCGATTCATAAAAAATATTTTGGAGAACAATTCCCTGAAAATCAATTGGATTTTGATGTTTGGAAAAACATATACTATGTTCCTGATAATGAAATATGGGAACTACGTAAAAAGTTACGCCAGAAGCTTATTAATTATATCAAACAACGTTTTACCGATAACTGGATTAAACGTTCCGAGAATCCAAAACTCATTAACGAAATTTTGGGTAAGCTTAATCCAAACACCCTGACTATTGGTTTTGCAAGGAGGTTTGCTACATACAAACGAGCCCACTTGTTGTTTAGGAATCTCGATCGTTTGGCAAAAATTGTAAATAATCCAGAGCGCCCTGTACAATTTATTTTTGCAGGTAAGGCTCACCCTGCCGATAAAGCCGGACAGGATTTAATTAAAAATATTGTTGAAGTTTCGAAACGACCTGAATTCCGTGGAAAAATTCTGTTTGTTCAGAATTACGACATGAACCTGGCTAAAATGTTGTTGCAAGGTGTTGATGTTTGGATGAATACTCCAACACGTCCGCTGGAAGCTTCGGGTACCAGTGGCGAAAAAGGCGTTATGAACGGAACGCTTCATTTCTCGGTTCTTGATGGCTGGTGGGTAGAAGGTTACCAGGAAAATGCCGGCTGGGCTTTGCCTGCTGAACGTACCTATGATGTGCAGGATTTTCAGGATGAACTGGATGCAGAAACCATTTATAACATTTTTGAAGAAGAGGTTGTGCCGGCTTATTATAACCGGAACTCTGAAGATGTCCCAACAGAGTGGATTTCATACATTAAAAATACACTTGCCAACGTTTCTCCGAATTTCACAACTGCCCGTATGATGCGCGATTACCAGGATCGTTATTATAATCCTCAGTTCGCGCAGGTTCAAAAAGTGAAGGCAGATGACTTTAAAGTAGCAAAAGAACTGGCATTGTGGAAGGCCGACGTTGCTGCGAAATGGAACGAAATAGAAGTAACCGGAATTGAAATAACCGACGGTATTACCAATCAGATGATGATGGGGCAGAAATACCCGGTTGTTGTTAAGGTCGATCTGAAAGGATTAACCTGTAAGGATGTTGGTTGCGAGTTGGTAATTACGGAAAGCGAAAATGGAGATCAGGAAAAAATTGTGACAACGCTTGAATTTGAACCTCATCAGTGTGAAGGAACAATTTGCGCGTTCAGAAATGTGATTAAACCTGATCATCCCGGATCGTTCAGTTACAGTTTCAGGTTATACGCCAAAAATGAAAACCTGGCTCATCAACAGGATTTCAGGTATGTAAAATGGATTAACTAGTATTTACAGATAAATATATATGGAAAGGTGTTCAGAAAAAGGACACCTTTCTTTTTTACATTTCAACGAAAATCTCCTGCAAATTCATTGATGAAGGTTCAAATTCAAAAGACCTAAAAAAAGAATGAAAGCACGAAGTTTTGCAACATATGTTTCAAAAATCATTAGGTACTCAAATCCAAACATTCTTCATTTTTACATTTCAACCAAACTATTATTTTTACACGAAAATTATTTTGAAATAATTCCGACATTAACTAACAAAGCCAGGTTGATTGAGTCGGGAGAGTTGATTACCATAATGTTTGGCTTTCTTCAAAATTTAAACCGTATGAAGGATCATAAAAAAGTTGGAAAGAAAATAAAAGAGTTCCGTGAGTTTCGTACAATTTCACGCGAAGATTTAGCTTTAAAAGCAAATCTCGATATTGCTCAACTTGAGATGATTGAAGAAAAAGGACAAATTCCTTCCTTAGGTCACTTAATTAAAATTTCGCGTGCTTTTGGTGTGCGTATTGGTACTTTTCTCGACGATCAGGAGAACATCGGGCCTTCTGTTGTGAAAGCAGGAGAAGACCAGGCAAGTCTGAGTTTTTCAACGAATGACGAAAGCAGTCGCGAACATCTGAATTTTTTCTCTCTTGCACCGGCAAAAGCCGGTAGACACATGGAGCCTTTCATTGTTAAGATAGAGCCTGCGGCTGAGTCGGATTTTAAACTCTCATCGCACGAAGGAGAAGAGTTTATTTTTGTTTTGGAAGGCAGTGTTGAAATAAATTATGGTAAAGATGTATATGAGCTTGAAAAAGGCGATAGCATTTATCTCGATTCTATTGTAACACACAACGTACATGCAGCAGGAGAGGAGTCAGCCAAAATATTGGCTGTGGTTTATACTCCTGTATAAAATTTATAAAAATATAAAACAATGCAGCTACTTAACGAAACATTAGGTGGAATGCTTGAGAAATGGGCATACAAAACACCTGACAAAGATTTTATTGTATACCCCGATCGTGATTTGCGTTTTTCTTACAGCCAGTTTAATCACCGTGTTGATCAGCTGGCAAAAGGCCTTCTTTATATCGGTATCCGCCCTGGCGATAAAGTGGGTGTCTGGGCAAAGAATGTACCCGATTGGACTACCCTTATGTTTGCCACAGCAAAAATAGGTGCCGTTCTGGTTACGGTAAATACCAATTATAAATTGGCCGAGTTGGATTACCTGATGAAGAATGCCGATTTAAACACACTTTTCCTTTTCGACGGATATCGTGACAGCGATTATGTAAAAATGATTTTTGAACTGGTCCCTGAACTGAAAACACAGGCACGAGGGGAGTTGAAAAGTGAAAAGTATCCTGAATTAAAGAATGTAGGATTCATCGGTCAGCAGAAACACCGCGGCATGTACAATACCGATGAATTGATACTGCTGGGGAGTCACATGGATGATTTGGAACTGGAAAGCGTGAAGGAAGGTCTGAACTGCCACGACGTTATTAATATGCAGTATACTTCAGGCACAACAGGTTTCCCTAAAGGAGTCATGCTTTCTCATCATAATATTCTAAATAATGGATATGCCACCGGAGAATGTATGAAATACACCGAAGATGATCGTCTTTTAATATGTGTTCCTCTGTTTCACTGTTTCGGATGTGTGCTGGCTGTTTGTGCAATAATTACTCATGGAGCGACCATGGTTTTTACCGAAGATTTTGATCCTTTGTTGGTATTGGCTTCTGTTCAGAAAGAAAAATGTACAGCCTTATATGGAGTACCAACCATGTTTATTGCCGAGCTAAATCACCCCATGTTCGATATGTTTGACCTTTCATCATTGCGCACAGGCATTATGGCCGGAGCTCCATGCCCCATCGAGACGATGAAGCAGGTGATGGACAAAATGAACATGAAGGATATTATTATTGTATATGGATTGACCGAAAGTTCTCCGGGAATGACAGCTACCAGGGCGCATAATTCCGTTGAGGTCCGCTCTACTACAGTTGGTTTCGAGTATCCGAATGTGGAAGTTAAAATTATGAATCCCGAATCAGGGGAAGATTGTGAACAGGGAGAGCAGGGCGAAATTTGTTGTCGCGGATACAATGTAATGAAAGGATATTATAATAATCCTGAAGAAACGGCTAAGGCTATCGACAAAGAAGGCTGGTTGCATTCGGGAGACCTGGCTGTGAAGAATGAAGACGGATTTTACCGGATTACCGGGCGCATAAAAGATATGATCATTCGTGGAGGGGAAAATATTTATCCACGCGAAATAGAAAATTACCTGTACCGCATGCCGCAAATTGAAGCTGTTGAGGTGGCCGGTGTCCCCAGTCAAAAATATGGCGAAGCAGTTGGAGCCTTTATAAAGCTAAAAAATGGAATGTCGTTAACCGAAGAAGAAGTAACTGATTTTTGCAGAGGAAATATTTCTCGGTTCAAGATTCCAAAGTACATATTTTTTGTCGATGATTTTCCGATGACAGCCAGTGGTAAAATTCAGAAATACAAGCTGAGTGAATTGTCAGTAGATCTTTGTAAAGAAAGAGGTATTGAAATTATTTAGGACTGTTTGGAATTATCATTTTTGCTTATGGGGTTTTTGTTTCTTATTGAAATTATCAATAAGAAAAGTCTGTTTTTATTTCATCTTTCATTTTAAAATGTATTTAAGGTTTAGAATGTCAGTTTTATGTTCATTTTAATCTTTTATCTCCATTTCGATTCCGTAATATCAATTCGTCTTGAAAGCTGTAAAACGCGTTTGGTCAGGGTTAATTAGCGTCTGATTTTTGTCATGTTTTGGTTTTGGGAAAAACATCACCTTCGCGGCCATTCAGAACAACAGACATAGAATATTTTACTTTTACGAAGGGTAAATAGATTAGACAGCACAGAGTTTTTTCAAGCCATTTGTTTCAAAGACAAATGGCTTTTTTATCTTATTTATATAGTATATTCATTAGATATAAAATGTAACTCCCGATGAATTTTAATCATTTTATTGAGTGTATTTTGAAATGTTAAAATTCATGTTCGTTTCATTTTTAAGGAAAGACTATCTTTGCCAAAGAAAAATAACAATCATGACTAAATACAAACGAATTCTGTTAAAGTTAAGCGGCGAATCGCTTATGGGAAATCAACAATACGGTATCGATCAAAATCGCCTGAATGATTATGCTGAAGAAATAGCAGCTATTGTGAAATCGGGTGTTCAGGTTGGAATTGTTATTGGAGGCGGAAATATTTTTCGCGGATTGAGTGGCGCCGCCAAAGGTTTCGACAGGGTAAAAGGCGACCAGATGGGAATGCTGGCAACAGTTATTAACAGTCTGGCGTTAAATTCTGCTTTGGTAAATATCGGGCAAAAGTCGAAAGTATTAACTGCCATTCGAATGGAACCGGTTGGAGAATTGTATTCAAAAGACCGGGCGGTTGAGTTACTGTCACAGGGAGAGGTGGTTATAGTTTCCGGAGGTACCGGAAACCCATACTTTACTACGGATACAGCCAGTGCTTTAAGGGGGATTGAGATAGAAGCTGAAGTAATGTTAAAAGGTACCAGGGTAGACGGAATTTACACTGCCGATCCTGAAAAAGATGCTTCTGCCACTAAGTTTGATAAAATAAGTTTCGATGAAATTTATAACCGTAATTTGCGGATTATGGACCTGACTGCAACGACCTTATGTAAAGAAAACAATTTGCCTGTATATGTGTTTAATATGGATGAAAAAGGTAATTTACAGAAAGTTATGGCAGGAGAGGAGATCGGGACCTTAGTGTATAATTGACATTTTTCTTATTTGAATTAGGAATAAATTAATTAAAAAATTTTCGCGTAAATATATTTTTTCTATATTTGCTAACAGTCCAAGGTTGGAAAGGCAGTATTTACAGATGCAAGAAGAAGTAGATTTTGTTATAGAACATTGTAAAGAAAAGATGGGGGCAGCCGTAGAGCACCTCGAAAAGGAGTTGATTCACATCCGCGCAGGTAAAGCATCTCCGACTATGATGGACGGAGTTCTTGTGGAATATTACGGAAATATGACTCCGCTAAATCAGGTGTCGAATGTTAGTACTCCTGATGCACGGACGATTGCTATTCAACCATGGGAAAAGAATTTAATTCCTGTTATTGAAAAGGCAATTTTAAATGCAAACCTGGGATTTAATCCTGATAATAACGGAGAGATCATTCGGATAAATATTCCTGTTCTTACTGAAGAACGAAGAAAAGGTTTGGTAAAACAAGCTAATCAGGAAGGCGAAATTGCAAAAGTAAGCCTAAGGTCAGCAAGAAAAGAAGCTAATGATAGCTTAAAAAAGTTGCAAAAAGACGGACTTTCTGAAGATCTTGAAAAAGATGCAGAGTTAGAGGTGCAAAAGCTTACTGATGATTTTAGCAAAGAAGTTGATTCTTTAGTTAGATCTAAAGAAAAAGATATTATGACTATTTAATTGTTTCTAGTTTTCTGTTTTCTGAACATTGTTTAATTGTTTTCATGGCTTTGAGGCAGCTTGTAGAAGCTGCCTTTTTTTTGTCCTTATTTTTGGATATTCAATTTTTTATCTTCTCATAAATTTTTATAAATTTAGGCGAGCCTAATTTTAGTATTCAACTGAATTCTAAACCATAAACCTATATATTATGACACAACGTAGAGATTTTATTAAAAAGAGTATTCTTGGAACAGCCGGAATAACAATTGGCGGCATGGGTTTTAGTGCAAAATCGTATGCATCAATTATGGGAGCCAACGACCGCTTTCGCATTGCAGTTTGCGGAGTAAACGGACGTGGGAAAACCCACATTAAAAGTTTCGACGAACTTGACAATGTTGAAATTGCTTATCTGGTTGATCCTGATAGCAAAATACTGGGAGAAAGAGTCGGGGCGCTAAAAGAAAGTGCAAAAAATAGCAACCGCGTTAAAGGAGTTACCGATGTTCGCCATGTATTAGACGATCCGAATATCGATGCTATAAGTTGCGCCACTCCAAATCACTGGCATTCATTAATGGTAATTTGGGCAGCGCAGGCAAAAAAACATTGTTATGTGGAGAAACCTGCCAGTCACGATATTTATGAAGGTCGTGTTGCACTGGCAGCAGCCGAAAAATACGGAATTGTGGTTCAACACGGAACTCAACGCAGAAGCGAAGAGAACTGGGCCAATCAGGTGGCCGACATCCGGTCAGGGAAATACGGGAAGATGCTGGTTTCTCACGGATTTGCCTGTAAACCACGTGCCGGAATTGGTTTTGAACCTTATTCGAATCCACCTTCAGAACTTGACTGGAAACTCTGGAAAGGACCGGCAGTTATAGATCGTTTTCATAAAAACCTGGTGCATTACAACTGGCACTGGTTCTGGCCAACCGGAAACGGAGAAATGAACAACCAGGGAACACACCAATTGGATGTGGCGTACTGGGCACTCGATGAAGAAATTGAAAATACTCATCCCAAACGGGTAATGGCTTTGGGTGGACGTTTTAAATGGGGCGACCAGGCCGAAACACCGAATACCATGTTTGCCATTGCCGAATTTGCGAACGGACAGTATGTTTTCTTCAACGTGAGGAATGTGAATCATGAAGGTTATAAGCGTGAAGTTACCAACCGTTTTTATTTCGAAGACGGAGGTAAACTATGGGATGGAGAATACATTTCGAATAATGGAAGCCAGCCGAGAAACGTAGATGTGAAAAAAATTGAACTTACTCCCGGCGGTCCATTTGGAAGTTTTGTAGCTGCCTGTCGTGCCAACGATCCTAAAATGGCCAATGGAACCATGTACGATGCACATTACAGTTCAGCTATGGGACATATAATGAATATTTCGTATCGTCTCGGCGAAAAAGTTCCTTTCAATGCCAAAGCAGGACGTTTTGGCGACAATGCCCTCGCTTTCGAAGAGTTTATGAAAATTCATGACATTGCCACAGATGGAATGGGAATTCCACAAGACAGTACCGACTATATTGTTGGTCCATGGTTGAATTTCGATGGCGAAGCAGAACATTTTGTTGGTGATTATGCCACAGAAGCAAATCGTTTGTTAAGAGATCCAAGAAATGCAGAATTCGATATTCCTTCGCCACAATTTGTATAGAACATTAAATATGGAATATTAAAAGGGGAGATTAAATTCTCTCCTTTTTTTGTAGCCGGGAGAAACAGAAACAATTCAATTTATCAGAAGAAGTTATCTTTTGAGAAGTTCCGATTTTCAAACAAAAATATTTATGTTTGTTATCTAGCCTGATTAAACAATGTCAGAAAAATTAAACCTGGATAAAATAATTACTGATTTGGCAAAAAATAATGAAGAGCCAATTGAAGAACTATTTGATTATTATTATCCCAGGTTATTCAACTTCTCAAAGTCAATATTAAAAATCGAGAGCGGGATAGATGATATCCTGCAGGAAGTATTTTTAAAAATATGGCAAAACCGGAAAAACATAAAATCGGCTGCTACATTTAATTCCTACATTTTTACCATTACCCGAAATCTGTTGTTAAACGAAATCAGAAGACAGCTAAACAGTGACAGTTTGAAAGAGGAGGTAAAGAGGCGTTCCATCGCTCCTGAAAATTCTTTATCGGAGCAAGTTGAATACCACGAGTTAAAAACAAAGGTTGATGGTATAGTAAACGAATTGCCCGAACGTCAAAAAGAAATTTTCATATTAAGCCGAAACGAAGGTTTATCGCATAAAGAAATTGCAGAAAAACTTGGAATAAAAACAAAAACCGTTGAATATCACATAAGCCTGGCAATCAAAGAGCTAAAAACTAAAATACAGCAATTGGGCATTATGTCACTACTTTATCTTTATCTTTTTTTCTAATTTTTTTCAATTTTTCGCCAGGGATAGACCTTTTTGTTGTGTATCAATAATAGAGAAGCACAAAAATGAAAAGTATATTCAAGAAATACTATTATTCCATTCTTCATCCTGATGAGTTTTCGAAGGTATCTGATTTTATGGCTGATACCCAAAACGAATCCCTTATTTCTGAATGGATCAAACCTCTCTGGGAGCAAGAATTGGAAAACGAAAATGTTGATCGACCTACAAATCCAGAGCTTTTAAGCCGGATAAAAGAGGCCATCTTCCTTGATAAACAGAAAAAAGCAAACAAAAAAATAAGCCTATACAGTTGGAGCTTACGAGTTGCAGCCGTTTTTATTGTTGCCTTATTTATTAGCAATGTTTTCTTTTTACATCAATCGAAGAAGACAATATTGACCCGGCAAATGCAAACAATTACAACTCCTTACGGAGCAAAAACAAACTACACTTTACCCGATGGTTCACAAGTCTGGCTGAATTCCGGATCAACATTTTCATATCCTTCAAAATTTGGAAGAAAAAGAATGGTTACTTTGGTTGGGGAGGCTTTTTTTGAGGTAGTTAAAGATTCTAAACCATTTATTGTTTCTACAAAATATGGTGATGTTGAAGTAAAGGGGACTTCATTTAATGTAAAGGCCTACGACGATGACAATAGTTTTGAAACCACATTGGTTGAAGGTATTGTTGCTTTTACCGCAAAAAACACAAAGAATGAAGTTACCCTGAAGCTCGGAGATCAAATAATAAATACCTCTGATGGATACGAAATTAACAGAGTTGAAACCAAATACTTCACCTCGTGGAAAGATGGCAAACTGATTTTTAATCGCGAGTCGTTTCCCTCTTTCATTAAAAAACTCGAACGCTGGTACAATGTAAAAATAGAATATACCGACCCGGCATTAAATGAATTATGGTACACTGGTACCATCGAAATGGAGAGTATCAGTGAAGTAATGGAAATGATTAGCAAGGCTGCTCCTGTATCTTATAATTTCAATAGTAAAACGCGTGTGTTTACTATAAAATCAAAGTAATTAAAAATAACAACGAACTAATAATTTAATCAGACTAAACAATAATTGCTTATGACCTAAAGAAACTAAGTCCTGCTCAACTGCCAGGTTATAATAAAAAAGAAGCAAGAACTCGTACTTCCTGCTTCTTGAGTAGTTGATAAATAATAAATATTACTTATTCAAACCAATTCAAAATTATGGAAAATAATCGAACTATCCATGGGCTAAGTCCGTGTGTGTTGAAAATGCTTAAAATTATGAAGCTAACCGTTTTCTTATTGTTGACAACCTTTATCGGAGTCTTTGCCTCTGAAACTTATTCGCAAACTACCAGATTATCACTCAAAGCTGAAAAAATAAGTCTGGAAGAATTTCTGATAAAAATTGAAAATCAAAGTGAATTCCGCTTTTTTTATACAGGAGAAATTAATGTCGATAAACAGGTATCGGGAGAATTTAAAAATCAAAAAATTACAGAAATTCTTGATGCCATTGCTGAAGAAGCTGGTATTAAATACGAGGTTATGGGGCGCCAGATAATTCTTGCTCCTATTAACTCCAAAGGAACGCTCCGAAGTATTCAGCAGCAAAAATCAATTTCAGGGAAAGTGAGTGATTCTTCGGGAGTACCCCTGCCTGGAGTGTCCATCATAATAAAAGGAACAAACCAGGGTGTTGTGACAGGAACCGATGGAACATTCTCTCTAACAAAAGTACCTGAAGACGCAACACTGGTATTCTCTTTTATAGGGATGAAAACACAGGAAATATCAGTTGAAGGAAAATCAAGTTTCGATATAATAATGAACGATGATGCCATTGCTCTGGAAGAAGTTGTGGCTGTTGGATATGGAACAATGCGGAAAGCTGACTTAACAGGCTCTGTTTCATTCGTTACAGGGAATGATCTTAGCAAGAACACGGTAGTTAATCCTTTATTCGCATTGCAAGGAAAAGCGGCAGGTCTTACCATTACTCCGGTTTCCGGACAGCCGGGAGCCGATGTCCAGATAAATATCAGGGGAATTCAATCCATAAATGCTTCCAACAATCCTATTTATGTTATTGATGGAATTATCTCTGACGGAATGGGACACGTTAACCTGAATGATATTGAAAATATTTCGGTATTAAAAGATGCATCGTCTACTGCAATATATGGTTCAAGGGCTGCAAACGGGGTGGTTGTAATTACCACAAAACGTGGAACAAAAGGAGCTCCTCAAATTACCTTTCACACTTACTACGGAATTCAAACTCAATCGAATTTGAAACCCGACATGTTACATTCTGAAGATTTTTTACACCTTTTGGAAGAATCTTATGCAAACTCTGGTCAGGAAGTTCCTAATACAAGCGAACTGGTTAATGAATATTACAGAGATGCAAATGGAAAAATTATTGATACCGATTGGATTGATGTGATAATGCGTACCGGTAGTTTGGAATATTACGACCTTTCGGTAAGTGGAGGAAGTGAAAAATCGAATTACTTTATCTCTTCAAATTTTCAGAAACAAGATGGTGTAATCATTGGCCAGGGACAAAAGAAAATTAATTTCAGATTTAACAGCGATCATAGAATAGGAGATTTTATGGAGTTTGGAAACACTTTGTCCCTTCATAGCTACAAGAATTTTGGTCTGCCAAATCTTGGTTATGTAAACTATCCAAATTCACCGAATCCATATTTGGGTGCATTAAGAAAAACACCTTTAACAAGACCGTATGAAGAAGATGGAAGTTATGGATATACACGTTACGAGGGTATTGAATACAGATATATTCCTCCTCATTTAATCGCAAATGAATATGAACGTTCGTCCGACTATAATGGATTCTCCGGAAATATATACGTTAAGATTAAACCAGTAAATGGACTTAGCATAACACCAAAAATAAGTGTTACAAAAGGATTTACTAATTCTGCCACATTTACCCCAACTGTGCACCTTGAAGGGACAGAATCAATTGACGTAAACCATATAAGTAAATCATCAAGTAACAGCTTGCACTGGCAAGCCGATTTTATGGCAGAATACGAAAAAACAGTAAATGAAAAGCACAATTTTAAAGTTCTGGGAGTCTATTCACAGGAAGAATCAACCTATGAATATTTAACCGGTTCAAGAGATAATACACCATTAAATTCAATTACTTATCTTAACGCAGCCGACCCTTCAACAGCTGCCAATTCAAATGGGTATTCCGACTGGTCTTTTGTTTCTTATCTCGGCCGTTTTAATTATGATTATGACGGTAAATATCTTGTTCAGGCAACAATCAGACGTGACGGATCTTCACGTTTTTCAGAAGACAATCGATGGGCAACGTTTCCATCTGTATCGGCAGGATGGCGTATTTCCGAAGAAAATTTCTTTGAAAATATCAAAACCACAATAAATGACTTCAAGATAAGAGCCAGTTATGGAACCGTTGGTAATTCTGCTGTTGGAAACTATCCTACATATGCTTCGCTTGTTACAACTACCTATGTGCTTAACGAAACAGTTGTTCCTGCCTATAGTTTCAGATCGGCAGTAAATACCGATTTAAAATGGGAAACAACCAAAAAGAAAGATCTTGGAATTGACATGTCATTTCTCGATTCTAAGCTATCTCTTTCTGCTGTTTATTTTGTTGCAAACACAACCGATCTTCTATTCTCAAAACCATTACCTCCGTCTTCAGGAAAAAGTGGCGGATTGATGGTTAATGGAGGCGAAGTTGAGAATCGCGGACTTGAAATTGATTTCGGAATCAGAGGTAAAAGAGGTGATTTTGCTTATGATATAAACATGAATTTTGCCCGACACAGAAACGAAGTGATTGATTTACTCGGTGAAGATCTGACAACATCAGGATTAAAAGTTGGAGAACCTGTTTATTCTTATTATGGGTTTAAAAGTAAGGGAATAATTAAAACCGAAGCTGATTTAGCTGCTGCTCCTTCAAGAAATAATCTGGCGCTGGGAGATGTGTGGTTACTGGATGTTGAAAGCGACGAAGGTGAAACCGGGGTTATCGATAATGCAGACAAAACAATAATTGGCAAACGTTATCCTGATTTCACTTATGGACTGGTTTCAAATTTCTATTATAAATCATTCTTGCTAAGTGTTCAATTGCAGGGAGTAAACGGAATTGATTTGCCCTATACAACAGGCAGTTACTATATGGGAAATCCGGAAAACAACCGCTCCCTTATACTCGACCGTTGGCACCAAACGGAAAATCCGGATGGCAATATGCCCCGAATTCAAACGTCCGACCCGGCAGGGAACTTCTCATTTTCAGAATTCTGGCTTTCCGATGCTTCCTTCCTGAAAATAAGCAACATTACATTTTCGTACGATGTGCCGAAACAAGTTTGCAACAAAGTATTACTGAAAAATGCTCAAGTCTATTTTACTGCTCAAAATCTCTATACATTCACAAAGTCTGATTATAGAGGTGTTGAAGCTGATGTTACATACACTAGTGGCTACTATGGCGATCCGTCGCAAAAAATGCCTCTGCCGCGAACAATGACAGTGGGTGTGAAACTTTCCTTTTAAAGCTAAAACAGAAAAACGATGAAAATAAAATTGAAAAATAAAATTGCAGGCATATCACTGATTATGGTTTTGATGCTTGTTTTTAATAATTGCAACGAATCCGAATTATTAAATAAGTATCCGCAGGATGCTGTTAATGTTAGCAATTATTTTGTTGATGCGACATCAGCCAGTGGAGCTGTTGCTGCAATCTTTTCAAACTGGAATAAACGTTATACCATGTATCAGCGGTGGATGTTAAAATATCTGGATATTATGACAGACGATGCTTATACCCGAATAAAAGACACCCGTGCATTAGTTAATAATTACACATATGAGGAATATCATACAACCGGTGATGCATTTAAAGACTGGTGGATTTATATTTTCAGAAGTGTGAACGATGCAAATTTCTGTATCGAATATATTCCAACGTCATCAGATGAAAAATTCACCGAAGAGGAAAGAAATCAATATATTGGTGCAGCAAAGTTTATGCGTGCTTTTAGCTACATTTATTTAACCAGTTTATATGGAGCTGTTCCTTTGCACGATAAATTCATTAGTAATATTGAAGACGGCTACAAGGCCAGGACTCCGGTTGACCAGGTATATGATCTGATTATTGAAGATCTGATTTATGCAAAAGAACATCTTCCGGCACAATGGCCTTCCGATGAATATGGTTTTCCAACCAAAGCAGCTGCAGCAGGTTATTTGGCAAGAGCATATTTGTACGATAAAGATTATGAAAATGCTGAAACAGCAGCAAAAGAAGCCATTCAAATTGCTGATGCATCAGGTTACGAACTCATGGATGATTATGAATATATGATGTCTGAAGCGTCGCAGCCAAATAAGGAATTTATTTTTACCCTGAATTTTAAATCGAATGATGACTGGAGTAAAAACGGGAATATGTTTGAGGGTATGGTGGAACGTTTACCTCGCGGAGGTGATACTCCCAACGGGCCAACACTTGCCCCTGTAATTTATGCTGTTATGGGCGGCGATGGCTGGGGCTATGTAATGCCAACCCGCGACCTGTACGATGAATTTGAGCCAGGTGATCCCCGCAGGGTATATTCTATGTGGGTTCCCGGAGATTTTTACGGAATTCATCATGGAGAGACCACGGATTACACGAATCCCGTAACAGGAGATTCATATACTTATAATGATGGAGATACCATTTTCTATCAGGCCGGTTGGTCTCCTTCTCACATGAGTACACGTAAGGTTGTATCGTCAATCGAAGGTTTGAGCACAACACAGGCTAGTGGCTACGATATTCCTCTTTTGCGCTATGCCGAATTACTTCTTTTTTATGCCGAAGCTTTAATCGAAAATGGAAAATATTCAGAAGGAATGGCACAAATTAATAAGGTTAGGGCTCGTCCTTCAGTTAATATGCCCGCAGTAACGGCATCGGGCAAAGAAGATGCAACAGCAAAATTAAGGCATGAACGCCGAATAGAGCTGAACCTGGAAGGAATCAGGTTATTTGACCTTCGTCGTTGGGGTATTGTGGAAGAAGAATTGGGAGCAGGTCCTAATTCAAATAAAGTCTTGGTTCGCTACGGTGTTGATGATATGTATAAAGGCACTGAATGTGAGTTCCCGCAAGATCTGTTAATGCCAATTCCGGTGAGCGAATTAGATGTCAATGATTTACTGGAACAAAATCCTGGATACTAGCTAAAAAATAAATAACCTTAATCAATTAATTCAATCAAGCACCCGGCCTAAAACCGGGTGCTTCTTTAAAAGTCTTAAAACATCTCTGATAAGTTGAAATAAAGAAAATTATGGTCTAACTTCATTGTTGTTTTATTACTCATAAGAATGTGACTATGAAAAAATTATATGCAGCTATTGTATTAAGTTTAATCCTGTTTAATAGTTTTGCCCAAATAAGTCAGGATAACAACCTTGACAAAACTCCCATCTGGGCAAAATATGAGATTTCGCTTAGCAGTTCTAAAACGTATAATAATCCTATTTACGAAGTTGAAGAACTGAGAACTATTTTTACATCACCGGAAGGCAGAACAAAGGTAGTCCGCGGTTTCTGGGATGGTGGAACCGACTGGAAAATACGTTTTCAACCTGACGAACCTGGTACCTGGAGTTGGAAAACCTTTTGTACAGACTCCCTAAATTTCGGGCTGCATGGTAGGACTGGAGAGTTCCTTTGTATAAAAAATAACACCGAAGATTTGATTTATAAACATGGCGCCATTAAACATGATGCCGGAAAATTTTATTTGTCGTACAACGACGGAACTCCATTTTTTTGGCTGGCTTGCACTGCTTGGAACGGGGCCTTAAAATCGACCGATGAAGAGTGGGAACATTATCTCAGCCAGCGAAAGCAAAATAACTATAACGTTATTCAACTGGTAACAACCCAATGGCGCGGCTGCGATAAAAATGCAGAAGGTTTAACCGCCTTTGACGGAACAGCAGAAATGAAAATCAATCCTGAATTCTTTAAACGAATCGACAGGAAAATTGATGAAGCAAATGCAAAAGGGCTGCTTGTAGCTCCTGTGGTATTATGGGCCTTACCCTCGGGAGATGGGCGTCATCTAAGTCCCGGTTATAGTCTGCCTCTGGAAGAAGCTGTATTGCTGGCCAAATATATTGTAGCCCGTTATCAGGGCAACCAAGTAATTTGGACACTTGGAGGTGACGGACAGTACCGCGATGAGCAAGAGCCAAAATGGAAAGAAATCGGTCGCAGGGTTTTTAACGACATCGACCACGCTCCTGTAACCCTACACCCGCAGGGAAGTTCCTGGGTTGGTGATATCTACAACCAGGAAGACTGGTACGATTTAATGGGGTATCAATCGTCACACGACAATGGCGAGCGGGTGGTAAACTGGATTAATAAAGGCCCGATGTCGAAAATGTGGGCAAAATTAAAAGCCATGCCTTACATTAACATGGAGCCCAATTATGAAGAAATTAATTTTAAAATTACGGCAGAGGATGTAAGGAATGCCAGCTATTGGAGCATTTTTGCAACGCCAATCGCCGGAGTTACTTATGGCGCAAACGGAGTGTGGCCATGGTTGCGTCCGGGGGAAAAAATCTTAAATCACCGTTATAAAGAAGGAGTAACAGATTGGCGAAAAAGTATAGAATTCCCTGGTAGTATTCAAATGGGATACCTGGCTGAATTTATCAATCAATTTGAGTGGTGGAACCTCTTTCCTGCCAACGAAATTCTTGCAGAACAACCTGGCAAAAAACAGTTTAATCACTGGGTTTCTGTGGTGAAAAGTTCAGATGACAAAACAATTCTGGCCTACATTCCTCATAAAACAAAAGTGGTTCTTTTCAATCCAAAGGGATATCAGTATTCAGCAAAATGGTTTAATCCGGTTACGAACAAATATTCTGAGGCAAAAACTGACAACACAAAAAATCTGACAAACAGATTAGAGTTTGTGCACGATTTTGAAAACGATATGATACTTGTGCTTCAAAAATCGGCCAGCAATAACTGAATCATCAGAATAACCAATTTTAAGATCCTATTCGAAGCATATTCAATATGTTAATTCAACGAGGATTGACTATATAATAGCAAGGTGAAAAAAGGAAATTATTACTTTTACCAAACTTTACCTAATAATCATTATTTATGAAAAAAACAGTTTTACTGCTTGCAATTTGTTTTTCTTTTACTCTTATTTCGGCTCAAAATTTCGGCATAAAAAATTCGTTGATCCGCTCGTTTAAACCCGAATTTACTTCTGTACCGAGAACAGAAGACCTGGATAACGACGGTGATCCGGATTTAATTTACTCGACTATATTTGATTCTATTCCAATTATCTGGGTTGACGACGACGACGACATGAAACTTTCTGACAGGGAGGGCGATTTAGATAGCGACTGCTTACTTGTCGACCGGAACAACGATGGGATTTATGCCGGCCCTGGCGACATTAGTCTCGACTGGGTGGATAACAACAACGACGGAATTGCCGACATGCAGGTGGTAGTTGAAAACAGCAATCCAAACATTGTAGACCGCTGGGAATGGAGCAGCAACTACATGTGGATTATTGATCCGGAACAGGATGAGACTTTCAATTATGTGAACTGGAAAGAGTTGGTTTTACGTTGCTGGGAACATTATGGAGCTGCCCAGTTTTACGAAGATTACCATGGGCAGACACTTTTCCAGAAAGCTCATATACATAGTTATCGCTTCAGTGATTTGAGATACAGCTGGGAAAATCCTTTCCTTTTTTATGATTCTGATGACGACGGCCTGACTGAAATGGCAATTCGATTTGAAGACAGCGGCGAATTCAAAGATAAAGAGGGAACAAATGAGAAAATTGCTCATCCTACTAAAAATATCGACCATGTTTACATGTCGTTCGATCTGGACAACGATAACGCTCCTTCCAACGAATTCGATTTCGATTTGAGTATTTATTTTGCCGGTGAAGGTTTTTCGTACGAAGATCAGGTGCAGTCATTTAAAAACATGCCCGGATTACCAGATGCCGAATCTCTTTTTTACGATGCCCGCTGGCGAAAAATGAACGAACTGGTTTATACCGACCACGAAGCAGCCTGGGAAAAGGTGTACAAGGAAGGCAACTGGGAACAGTGCTGGCTCACTTTTGATGAAGACGACGACTGCGAACGATGGGAACGTGTGGAATTTTATCAACCCAGAGATCCATTCAAAATTGGAATGCAAAAAGGAGGAATCGATAATAATCCGCAGGCCGATGCAAGCGGTGACCGCGGTGAATGGGACACTGATAACTCAGGAAAAGGAAAACTCTACATCGGATTCGATAACCGGATTCACCTTTACGGCGCTGAAAAAGGATACTGGAGAATCGACCAGGATGCCAATTCCTACCAGGGTTGGGGAGGTTTGTATGCCGGGAAATACCAGCGAGATCAGAAAATTCCTGAAAAATTTGCGACTGTGGGATACGAAGACACAAACAACGATGGTTTCCTCGACCTCGTAAAATACGATTTGGACGGTGACACAATTTTCGAAAAAACATTCCGCCTGAATGATATGGGTATCAAAACATCTTCAGAAATCTATAATCCGGGAGAAAACAATCCGGAAGACCTCAATCGGCTTTTCGAAAAGGCTGCAAACAATATGTGGGCACAAGCCGGAATGGCCATTGAAGCTGCAAAAATTGCCAATATAAATTACAAATGGTATGCCCAGATTATGCATCCAAAAAGCCTGAACGAAAAATATCGTTTTGGTTATTGGTTGCAATTTTATCTATTTACGGATATTTATAATCTAGCAGAAGACACAAATAACAAAGTGCTAAAAGACAAAACTTTAAAAGCTTATTTTGGGCAAAACTGGGAACTTTTCCAACAATAGTAAAATGAATCGAAAAACCTTCATCCATTTGGTACAAACCGGAAGTCTCGGAGTTATTCTTTCTCCGACGATTGCGTGTTCAACTGCTTCAGAAAAATCTGATTTTAAGAGAGTCATTTTAAAATCAAACAATTTTCTTTCGCATGAACTTCCGGAGCAGCAAAGAGTTCCTTTTGGTTGGTCTGCGTCAGGCATATATCCCGGTGAATCAGTTGTCTTAAAAACTGCTGAAAAGATTTCAAATGGAAATCTTTGGTTTCGTATTTCAGTGGCACAGGAGATACGGGATGAAAAATTATTACATTTATATTTGCCCAATTCCGGAGAATACCTGGGAAGCGTCGATATTCGTTTTTCATCGGTACTCGTTCCATACGAGGTCAAAATCAATCAAAAATACATACGAGAAATTAACAAACAAGGCTTGAAACTGACACTGGAAAGTAAAAGTCCATTTTGGTTTTTTAGCCAACCGGCAACAAATTTGAACAACCAGGCTTTTCTTCCACATATTATTTCTTCGGAAAGTGAAAAAGGATCCGTCAACGAATTTCTAAATTGTTTTACTTCTGTAAATTCGGTGCAGGCTTTTGGATGGCGCGAGGGGACAGTGCTTGATGGCTTGTGGCAACTTTACTCCAAAATAAATAATAAAAAATCGTTGGAAGCCCTTCATCAACATTTAGATTTGTTTTTCGATGAGCAGCAAAATTTGGTATATGAAAATGGCCATAGCAGACCAAACGACAATCGGATTGATGGCATAGAATCAACCATCCCATTTGCAACCCTGGCACGTTTATATCCGGACCATCCGATACTAAAAACGGTAACAAAAGGCTGGCTCGAATTGGAAAAGGAAAACGGAATGGTGATTGATGGAACCACAGTTTCTGCTGAAGGATGTTACACTGTTGCCTACCCCATGGCCGTTATCGGAAAAGCCTGGAACGATGAGATATTGAAAAAAAATGCACTGGAACAACTTCGACATCGTTTTGTATTGATAAATGATCAGACCCTGTATCTCAGATATGATACGCGTGGAAAATATACTTACCCCAACTGGGCGCGGGGTGCAGCCTGGACTTTGCTAGGTTTCGCACGAACCATTTCTGAATTAAAAGATGAAATAGACTGTGCCGATCTTATTGAGAAATTTAGTGAAGCAGTTCACATTGCGGTGTCGAAACAAAGGGAAGACGGACTTTGGAGTTGCTTTATGCATCAAAAAAACAGTCTTCCTGATACTTCAGGTTCTGCCGGAATAAGTGCTGCTATTCTTACAGGAATTAACAACGGTTTTCTTCCGAAGACATACCGCATTCATGCAGAAAAATGCTGGGAAGCTCTGCAAAACTATATTACTCCCGACGGCTTTCTAAAAGGTGTAGCCCAGGACAACCGTGGGGGTGTTGCACTTCAGGAAAGCAATTATCGCGTGATTGCCCAAATGGGAATGGGTATGGTGGCACAACTGTACGCAGAACTTTAGATACTCTTTTTGCTATTTCGTAATTTGTATATTTTCCGTGTTTATCTCCTTAATCAACTCCGGATTTGATTTTGAGCGAACCTGCGGATAGAGAATCCTTGCATTTTTCACATCGTCCATTACAAATACAGGGCGTGCTTCTTCATCAGCAGTATTTACCCTGATATTATTGAAAGTTATATTTTTAATATGACGCACATAAAAACCGGAGGCAGGCAGGATTTCTCCAAACATATTGTACGCCGGATAATCTTTATCCGCTTCTTTTACTTCACCGGCTGCCTCTTTAGCAGTTCCGTTGCTCAAATTGGTAATGGAAATATTTTCCAGATAAATATTCTCGGCGTAAACTCCTTCAATTCCTGTAATGTTCGAAGTAACTTTCGATGTAGTAGTAGCTGTAATATTGGTAATAGAAACGTTTTTTAATGTCCCCATTCCCGGTTGTGAAGCAGTTTCAGCATATTTTCTAGCACGATTTCCCAGTCGAACAAAAATGGGGCAGCCCGTTTCCATGATACTTACACGGTCGATGCTTACCTGGTCGAGCGAACCTCCATCTACCATTTCAACAGCAATCGCTGCCTGACCAATTAACTGTCCGTAATAAATCGTATTATCAAGGCTTGGGCTCACCACACAATCAGAGATTTGAATATTCTGAAAACCGCCTGTAGTTTCTGTTCCCAACTTCAGCGAATTACAGTGAGAATGTACAACGCAGTTACTAACCGTTACATTCTTGCAGGAACGGGGACTTGTACTTTTCAGGCAAATCCCGTCATCGTCAGAATCAACAATACAATCTGAAATAACCACGTCATGACACCCGTCAATGTCAATTCCATCATTGTTGTAATTGCAGTGATTAAAAACACGGATCCCCCTGATTTGCATATTATCACAAGCCAGATAATGCTGCATCCATGCACCTGAATTGGTCATAAAAACACCTTCGATTTTCACATTTTTACAGTTAATTAACTGAATTCCGTGAGGGCGTCTGATTCCTTCGTCTGCACCTATTCTATCAAATATTTTCCCCTGTCCGTCGATGGTGCCGGCACCTGTAATTCCAATATCTTTTTGGCCTTCAGCAAAAATTAGCTGCTTGGTTTTGGTTTGAGTTCTTAATGCAAGGTAATCGGGTTTTATACTGAGGTAATCTTTTATATCGGTGCTTCCTAAAAGAGTCGCTCCCTTTTTAATATGAAGGGTTACTCCGTTCTTTAGAATTATGGAACCTGTCAGGTATTTCCCGGCCGGGAAAATAACTTCACCGCCGCCACTTTCGGAGCACTGATCGATTGCTTTTTGAATAATTTGGGTATTCAGTGTTTTGCCGTCAGGATTGGCTCCCATATCGACGACATTGATGTCTTTTGCGTTAGAAACAATTCCGGAAATGAAGAGTAGCAGACTTGCAAGTATAAAATTTCGTATTCTCATTTTTAGTTCTATTAGGTAATTATTCTTCGAGTTATTACAAATCTAATTTTCATTCATGATGAAACAAAATTCTGACGAAATTTTATCCATATTTTGAATTATAATCTTTCAGAATTAAAAAAATATGAATTGGTCTGTAAAATTTTATCCGGAAGCCTTAGCTAATTTGCGAAATAATAAAATCGATTATCTTTGCAGCATCATCAAATATGCTTTTGCAAGAAGGGTGTTTGATTATACAGAAGAGTGGAGAGAGCGGGCTCAAAGAAACTCTGGCAACCTTCTCCTTTAAGTAATGGAAGAAAAGGTGCCAATACCCGGCCGGTAACGGAACTATAATTTTAACACGGTCATGAAAAAACTACACTACAAATTATTTTTTACCAGCTATTTGCATGGGGCAAATATGTGTATGCACCAGCGGTTATAGCCGCATATTGTGAGATTTAACAAAATTGTTCATCGCGTAATTACGAAGATGAAAGATGATTGTGGATTAAACTTCCAACTTCAGTCTTCCAACTTCCGACTTTTTAAAATATGTCAAAAACAAAAACATACGAAGAAATTAACCGAAAACTAAAGGCAGGAGAAGCTGTTGTGCTCACTGCCGAAGAAGTTTCGAAGATGGCGAAAACGATGTCGCCCGAAGAGATTGTTGAAAAAGTTGACGTGGTAACCACTGCTACCTTTGGGGCAATGTGTTCATCCGGAGCCATTATAAATTTCGGGCATGCCAATCCTCCCATCCGAATGGAAAAAATCAGGTTGAACGGAGTTCCCTGTTACGAAGGACTTGCTGCTGTTGATTCGTACATTGGCGCAACAGCCTGTGATCCCGACAACCCGGAATACGGTGGCGCACACGTTATCCAGGATTTACTTGAAGGTAAAGACGTGATTTTGGAAGCCTGGGCAAAAGGAACGGATTGTTATCCGCGAAAGCATATCAAAACCAAAATCAACATCAATACGGTAAACGAATTTACCTTGTTTAATCCTAGGAATGCCTATCAGAATTACAATGTGGCCGTAAATACAACCTCAACCATAAAGCATACGTACATGGGAACTTTGCTCCCCAATTTGCGGAATGCGACTTATTCAACATCGGGAGAGTTAAGTCCTCTGCTCAACGACCCTGAATTTAAAACCATCGGTCTGGGAACACGCATTTTTCTGGGAGGGACACAGGGATTTGTGGTTTGGCCGGGAACACAGTTTCATGCAACACGCCCTAAAAATGAATTGGGAGTGCCTGTAACCAATGCTGCAACCATCGCAGTTATGGGAAATTTAAAGGAGATGTCGTCGGAATATTTGCAGGCAGCTTATTACGAAAAATATGGTGTTAGTATGTTCATTGGAATTGGAATTCCTATTCCGGTTTTAAACGCCGACATTGCCAAACGGGTTTCGATTAATAACAGCCAGATTGAAACTTCGGTGCTCGATTACGGAACGGTTGGTACACCAAAACTGGGGCAGGTTAACTACGAAGAATTACAAAGTGGCTCGATTAAAGTGAAGGGTAAGAAAATAAGAACGGCCCCGGTTGCAAGCCTTGCCAAGGCACGTAAAATTGCCGATGAATTGAAAAAATGGTTACAGGATGGTAAGTTCGAGGTAACAAAACCGGTACAAATGTTCCCAAGTAACACATCGTTAAAAGGATTAACAGAAACGGAGGCTGATAATGATTAAAAAAAGATATATTCTGAATTTCCCTCCTCAAAGTGGAGATAAAGCTTTTACCTATCACTTGGTAAAAGATTACGATTTGCGCATTAACATTCTGAAAGCCGAAGTTTATCCGGGCAAACGTGGAAGTCTTTTGTTGGAACTGCAGGGCACAAAAGAAAATATCGAGAGTGGTGTGGAATACATTAAAAGCCACAATATTACTTGCGAGTCGCTCGATAAACGTATCCGGTGGAAGGAAGAAAAATGTATCGATTGCGGAAACTGTACAGCTGTGTGTTTTGCCGGCGCTTTATCAATGAATAAAGAAAACTGGAAACTGGAATTCGACAAAAGTAAATGTGTGGTTTGCGAACTTTGTATTCCGGCCTGTCCTTTAAATTTATTTGAGATCGATTTTAGATAAATATTTAATGAGAATGCCGATCAACTTCGCGCTTCCAACTTCGGACTTCTAACTTTTTTACATGAACCTATTTGAAGAAAGAACTTATCGCACCCAGTTTAATTCGGAACGTTTTAAAGGTTTTGAAGTAAAACACCTGGAAACAGATTTATGGATTGGTGTAAATCCGGAAGCTTTTGATGAAAAGATGAAGGAAGTAGCTCTGAAAAAGATGGAGAGCTTACGAAAAGAGTTCGACGACTACATTGCTAAGGAACCCTTTTTTAAAAAAAGCCTGAAACCTTTTCAACCATCTGAGTCAGCGCCAAAAGAAGCCGTGGAAATGGCGCTTGCCGCAGAAAAGGCTGGAATTGGTCCAATGTCGGCAGTGGCAGGTTTATTTGCCCGTGAAGTTGGTGAAGAAATTTTGCGAAACTTTTCAGCACAGGAATTAGTTATAGAAAACGGTGGTGATATTTATGTTCTTTTGCAAAAAGAATTGGTTCTGTCGGTTTTTGCCGGGGAATCGATTTTATCGGAGCGAATTGGATTGGTTATTCCGGCAGAAAAGGACACAAAACTGGGTATTTGCACTTCTGCAGGAACTGTTGGTCCTTCAATAAGTTACGGTAAAGCAGATGCCGTTGTTGTGGTTTGCGACGATATTCTTTTAGCCGATGCACTGGCTACTGCTTTCGGGAACAAAGTTAAATCGCCCGACCATGTGGAAAAGGTAATTAAACAAGCCGAGAACTATTCCGAAATTCAATCGTTATTGATAATCTGTGAGGATAAAATAGGGATTAAGGGAGACAATGAGATTAGGATATTGAAGTAGAAAGAAGTCGGAAGCTGGAAGTCAGATGACCGAAGTAAACAAACAGATTCGCCCTGAAAGTGCGAAATAATATAGCCGGGCAACGCCCCAGGACAAAAACAGAATTTAATCACCACTTTCTCAAGGTTAGATTAGACAAAACAGAGGTTAGGAAAAAATGAAGAAGAAGAAGGATAAGAAAATGGAATTTAAAAAAGATATACGCAACGAACTCAAAACCCGCGTTCTGGTTATGGACGGAGCAATGGGTTCATTAATTCAGGAATACAAATTATCGGAGGCCGATTATCATGGAGAAAGGCTAAAAAACCACCCCAACAATCAAAAAGGGAACAATGATATTTTGTCGATCACGCATCCTGAGATCATAAAAGAAATTCATCAAAAATACCTGGAAGCAGGTGCCGACATTCTGCTTACCAATACCTTTAATGCAACCCGCATTTCGCAAGCCGATTACGGAACCGAAGATTTGGTTTACGAAATGAACAGGGCGTCGGCAGAAATTGCCAGCGCTGTTGCAGAAGAATTCACGGAGAAAAATCCGGAGAAACCTCGCTTTGTAGCCGGCTCGCTGGGACCTACAAACAAAACATTATCGCTCTCGCCCGATGTGAACGATCCCGGTTACCGGGCCATTTCGTTTGATGAGGTGAAAGACGCTTACCGCGAACAGATTGAAGGACTCCTTGATGGCGGAATTGATTTATTGTTAATCGAAACCATTTTTGATACCCTGAATGCCAAAGCAGCCATTTTTGCTGTGGAAGAAGAACTGGAAAAAAGGAATCTGAAGCTTCCACTAATGATTTCGGGAACCATCACTGATGCCAGTGGGCGAACTCTTTCGGGGCAAACACTGGAAGCTTTTCTTAATTCCGTTTCGCATGTCGATCTTTTGAGTATCGGATTAAACTGCTCATTGGGTGCCAGTGATTTGCGGCCGTATGTAAAGGAACTGTCGAAGAAGGCACCGTTTCATATCAGCGCCCACCCAAATGCGGGACTACCAAACCAGTTTGGCGAGTACGACGAAACACCGGAAATTATGGCCGGGCACATCAAAGATTATCTCGACAATAATTTTGTGAATATCATTGGAGGATGTTGTGGAACCACGCCAAATCATATACATGCCTTTGCCGAAATTGCTGAAAAAGCCACACCTCACCATCTGGCAGAGGCAAATACGAATACCAAGTTAAGCGGACTTGAACCCGTAACCATTTCAGAGAATACCAATTTTGTAAACATTGGTGAGCGTTGTAATGTAGCCGGATCGCGTAAATTTGCCCGCCTTATTCGAGAGGAAAAATACGAAGAAGCCATTTCCATTGCGCGTGCGCAGGTTGAAGACGGAGCACAGGTAATCGATGTAAATATGGACGATGCCATGCTGGATGCAGAAAAGGAAATGGTGACTTTTCTGAACCTGATTATGGCCGAACCTGATATTGCCAAACTTCCTGTTATGATCGACTCGTCGAAATGGAAAGTGATTGAAGCAGGCCTTAAATGCCTGCAGGGGAAAGCCATAGTAAACTCAATCAGTTTAAAAGAAGGAGAAGAACTTTTTATTCAACAGGCAAAAACCATTAAACGTTACGGAGCTGCCGTGATTGTTATGGCTTTCGACGAAAAAGGCCAGGCCGATAATACTGAACGCAGAAAAGAAATTTGCAGTCGCGCTTATAAAATTCTTACTGAACAGGTTCATTTTCTCCCGCAAGATATCATCTTCGACCCGAATGTGCTGACTATCGGAACCGGAATAGAAGAACATAACAATTACGCTGTTTCGTTTATCGAGTCGGTAAAATGGATTAAAGAAAACCTGCCACTGGCCAAAGTGAGTGCCGGTGTTAGTAATGTTTCGTTTGCCTTCAGGGGAATGAATGTGGTTCGCGAGGCCATGCACTCGGTGTTCCTGTTTCATGCCATTAATGCAGGATTGGATATGGGAATTGTAAATCCGGGAATGTTGCAGATTTACGATGAGATTCCAAAAGACCTGCTCGAAAGAATAGAAGACTTGGTTTTAAATCGTCGTTCGGATGCAACAGAAAAGCTATTGGAATTTGCAGAAAACCTGAAAGAGACAAGCACCAAAGAAGAGAAAAAAGATGCCTGGCGCGAACTTCCGTTGGAGAAGCGGATAGAACATGCATTGGTAAAAGGTCTGCCTGAATTTGTGGACGAAGATATGGCTGAGGCGATAAAAATTTATTCACCTGCCCTGAACATTATTGAAGGTCCGTTGATGGATGGAATGAATGTGGTGGGCGAACTGTTTGGCTCAGGAAAAATGTTCCTGCCGCAGGTAATTAAATCGGCTCGGGTAATGAAAAAAGCGGTGGCTTTTCTTCTTCCTCATATTGAAGCTGATAAGGAGAAATTTAATACAACCAGCTCGCAGAAAAAGGTGTTAATGGCCACAGTAAAAGGCGATGTTCATGACATTGGTAAAAATATTGTGGGAGTGGTGCTGGGATGCAACAATTACGAAATTGTTGACCTTGGCGTGATGGTTCCCACCGAAAAAATTCTGGACACGGCCATTAAAGAAAATGTAGATGTAATTGGCTTAAGTGGATTAATTACGCCTTCGCTGGAAATTATGGTGGACATTGCCAAAGAAATGGAGCGTCGTAACATGAACATTCCGGTGATGATTGGTGGTGCTACCACTTCCAAAATTCACACGGCAGTAAAAATTGCACCTGAATATTCAAATCCTGCAGTTCATGTAAAAGATGCGTCTTTGGCTGTGAATGTGGTAGCGAATCTAATTTCGGGGAATAAGGACTTTGTTGAAAATTTGAATAAAGAATACGAGGAAATCCGTCAGTTCCAGAAACAACGGAAAGCAAAAGAATATTTGTCGCTGGAAGAAGCTCGTAAGAATAAGTTTCAGATCGACTGGAACAATACACCCATTTACAAGCCAAATTTTATTGGGGTAAAACACCTGATTGATTTCCCGCTGGAAGAACTTCGGAATTATATCGACTGGACTTTCTTCTTTATCACCTGGGGTTTAAAAGGACATTATCCGCAAATTCTGGCCGACGAGAAACAGGGCGAAGAAGCAAAGAAATTATTTAAAGAAGCCAATGAATTTTTGGATGAAATTATCGACAATAAGATGTTGCAGGCCAATGCTTCGTTGGGAATCTGGCCGGCGCAGGCCGATGGCGACGATGTGGTTTTATTCGAAGATGAAGCCTGCCAAAATGAAATCGGACGATTCTTTCATCTGCGTCAACAGGAAAAGAAAAAAGGGGATAGTGCGAATTTCTGTCTGTCTGATTTTGTCGCTCCAAAGGAATCGGGAAAAACAGATTACTGCGGAGGATTTGCTACCACTGCCGGAATCGGCATTGAGAAATGGACAAAACAATACCGCGACGAAAACAACGATTACAAAGCTATTATGCTGGAAGCTTTGGCCGATCGCTTAAGCGAAGCTTTTGCTGAATTGCTGCACCTCGAAGTTCGGAAAAACTATTGGGGATATGTACCTGAAGAAAACCTTTCGCTGGATGAAATATTGAAAATAAAATACCAGGGAATCAGGCCGGCAATGGGCTACCCCGCTTGTCCTGAACATTCCGAAAAGGATAATCTGTTCCGGCTTCTGAATGCTGAAGAGATCGGAATTACCTTATCTGAACACTTTGCCATGTATCCAAATGCTTCGGTTTCTGGTCAATATTTTGTTCATCCTGAATCACGCTACTTTAGCCTTGAAAAGGTTGGGAAAGACCAGGTAGAAGATTATGCCAAGAGGAAAGGAGCATCCATAGAATTTGTGGAGAAATTTCTTCCGGTTAATTTGAATTACAAATAGAAATGACTAACAGAAGAACGAACGATAGTTTAAATAACTGTCATTAATTCTTTATTTGAAAATCATATCAGACTAACAGGTACGATTTTATTATTTTTGCATTTAACAAAAACAGCCGACATGAAAGTTATAGACACTATAAATAATGCCAAAAGCACCGTATTTTCCTTTGAGCTTTTACCTCCTTTAAAAGGCAACGATGTAACTCGTTTATACAAAACCATTGAAAGTTTAACCGAATTCGATCCCAAATATATCAATATCACTACCCACCGCGACGAGGTTGAATTCAAGGAGATGGCCAATGGCTCTATCGAAAAAAGAACGGTTCGCAAGCGCCCGGGAACGGTTGCCATTGCTGCTGCCATTCAGCATAAATATGGTATTCCGGTTGTTCCGCATATTTTATGTGGTGGTTTTACCAAAAGCGAAACCGAGCATGTTTTAATCGACCTTAATTTTCTGGGGATTAACAATGTACTGGCACTTCGCGGTGACGGACTAAAAGGCCAACACGTATTTCAACCTACTCAAAACGGACATTCTAATGCCAACGAATTGGTAAAACAAATTCGGGATCTTGGAAAAGGAAAATACATGGACGAAGACTTAAAAAATAACACGCCACTGGATTTTTGTATTGGTGTTGCAGGCTATCCGGAGAAACATTTTGAAGCACCAAACATGGAACAGGATATGGCTTACCTGAAACAAAAAGTGGATGAAGGCGCAGATTATATTGTAACTCAAATGTTTTTCGATAATAAAGTATATTACGATTTTGTTGACAGGTGCCGTGCGATGGGGATTACAATCCCTATTATTCCGGGAATTAAGCCCATCAATCTAAAAAATCAGTTGACGGTTCTTCCAAAAATATTCAGTATAGACTTGCCACAGGAGCTTGCCACGGAACTGGCAAAATGTAAAAATAACGAAGATGCCCGCCGTGTAGGAACCGAATGGGCCATTTACCAATCGAAGGATCTGGTAGCCAACAAAGTTCCTTCGTTACATATTTATACTTATGGAATTTCAGACAACGTTAGTGAAATTGTAAAGGCAGCTTTCTAAAAACAATGTGAGTTTTGAGAATAAAAAAGGCATTGAAATTTAAAATTTCAATGCCTTTTTTTGTTGATTCGGTATCGGGTTTATCCTTCTACCTGAACCTCAACATCCTGTTTATTTAGTTTGTCGTTATCAGCCTGGTTATTCAACTTCATCGAATAAATCATGGCTTCAACCTGGCGTAATAAATTCCTCTTGTCTTTGCTGGGTGCATATACAAAACCATAGGCATTTATAACCCTCTGGTTGGCTTCATCCAATACCGATAAAGATACATAAGGTCCTCCCATGAAATCATTTTCCAAACGCCACAATCCACGCATTTCGCTTGCATAGTTACCGTGGTGTCTTTTAATATTGAAAACCTGATCCAGTCGTTTTTCTGTTGACATATAACTTCCTTCTGTTGGCCCGGGAACATATGTTTTTAACAAACTATCGCGTATGGGTAATTGATAATTCACTGTAAAAGCACTGTCGGAAACAAAAGGATACGTATAAACAACAATTCCCTGGAAAATATCCGGAGTATCATACTGAACCCATAAAAAATCTTTCTTTTTTTCCATAACCCTGAAACCCGGAGGTACTTTCATGGTGATGCCAAAGTTTTGATCGAGAATATTATAAACACCTTTTTCGTAAACATTTTTATAATTCATGGCAATTCGTTCTTTTTCTGCCGCAATAAAATACGATAGAATTTTTTCTTTGTTTTCGTTAAACAATTTTTCAAACTGCTCAACATTTTTTGCCTGAATTTGAACTGTTGCCTGCGGATATGCCCAAACATCATCCACAAAGGTTACTCCTTCGTTTTTAACATTTGCCGAAACGCTGGTTTGAATAATATTCCTTGTTGTTTTAAAGATGTCTTTAAACGCAACATGCGGGACATTAATTAAATCAAAAAGAGGTTCGTCCTGGGGTAAGCCAATTTGCGGTTGTGCCAGAGTTTCTCTGATCAAATCCCCGGGAACACCTTCCCATGATTCATCTGAAATTACAACAACCAGTTCGCCGGATCTCCCGGTAATATTTTTGTGCATTTGTGTTGAATCGGATCCGCAAGATGCCACAAGAGCGGCGATCAACACTAAAAGAAAAAGATGGCTAGAAGTCTTCATATTATCAGCTTTTTTGGATTTTAGTTGCATCTAACAAAAACCTTACCAGTTTATATAAAAAATCCCGTAACTGCATCACAGAACGGGATTTAGATTATCTGATTTACTATTAATCAGCTTTCAATTTTTTCTGCATCCGACTTCTTGTCCTCAGAATCATCTTCTTTTGTGGCATTTTTAAATTCCTTCATCCCTTTTCCAAGTCCTTTCATCAACTCCGGAATTTTACGCCCACCAAAAAGAAGTAAAACAATAATTAAAATGATTATTATTTCCTGTGGCCCAACAAATCCTGCAATAACAAATAAATTCATATCTTATAAGTTAATTGGTTCAACAACAAAAATAGTATTTTTTATGATTCGCGAATTAAAAAGTTCCGTTTATCATTTTTATTATATCGTTCGCATTCGCATAAAGTACCAGTACAAGTAATAATACCATCCCGGCAATTTGTGCATACTCAAGAAATTTCTCTCCAGGCTTACGGCCGGTAATTATTTCTCCAAATAAAAACAACACATGTCCTCCGTCGAGAGCGGGAATTGGTAAAAGGTTCATAATGGCCAGAATGATTGAGATAAAGGCTGTCATATTCCAAAAATGACCCCAATCCCAGGTTGGCGCAAAAATATTACCAATAGTGGCAAATCCACCCAGCGACTCGTATGCTTTTGTTTCTTTATTAAAGAACAGTTTAAATTGTTTCAAATAATTTCCTGTAGTTTGAATCCCCCTGTTAATTCCTGCCGGTATCGATTCGAGAAATCCGTATTTTATGGTTTTAAATTCAAAAATATCAGGGTTGTTAAAGGCAGCATTAAATCCAATCTTTCCATCTTCGGTTACCGCAATTTTTTTGGTTAGACTCTGTCCGTCACGTGTAACTACCAACTCAATCTCTCCATTCTTTTTCGTTCCAAGATAGTTGGTGAATTCATCGTAGAAGTCAAATGTTTTACCATCAACCGGCCCTAAGATATCACCAACCTCAAGTCCGGCCAATGCCGCTGGCATATCTTTCGCTAACTTTCCAATTTGTATATCATAGGGAAGACGTTCTTCCCAAATTCCTTTGCTTTTTAGAAGAACTGCCAGGTCTTCGCCCGATATTTCCACATCAATTTTTTGTCCGTTACGCTCAACCTGAACCGATTTTGCACCATCGAGAACGATGGTTGGAACTATTTTGTTGAAATTTTCGATGTATTGGTTGTCAACAGTTAATATCTTGTCTCCGGTTTGAAAACCTATTTTTTCACCGTCTTCATTTACTACGATCCCGTATTTTACATTTGAAGTTGGCAAATACTGTTCTCCCCAGGCATATAAAATACCAATATAAATAACCAGGGCAAAAATGAAGTTCATAAAAACTCCTCCAACCATAATAAACAATCTTTGCCAGGCCGGTTTCGATCTGAATTCCCAGGGTTGAGGAGGTAATTTCATGGCTTCCTTGTCCATCGATTCGTCAATCATTCCTGATATTTTTACGTATCCGCCAAGAGGTAGCCATCCGATTCCGTATTCGGTTTCACCTTTTTTTATTTTAAATAATGAAAACCAGGGATTAAAAAAAAGGTAGAATTTTTCTACCCGGGTTTTAAATAAACGGGCAAACATAAAGTGTCCCGCTTCGTGTAATACCACCAATATTGATAAGCTTAGTAAAAGCTGTGCTGTTTTAATTAGTATCGACTCCATTCAAATTTCTTTCCTAAATTCTGTCTTCTGTTAACAATTCTGTTATCCTTCTTGTTTCGTTGTTGGTTTCAATTAAATCTTCCAGTGTCGGATTCGTAATAAACGAAATTTTATTCATTGCTATTTCAATCATTTCCGACATCTCTAAAAAACCAACCTTTTCTTGTAAAAAGGCTTCAACAACAACCTCGTTTGCTGCATTTAAAATGCAAGGCATGTTGCCTCCCATATCCATTGCCTCAAAAGAGAGTGCAAGGTTACGAAAAATTTTTGAATTAGGCGGCTCAAAATCAAGAGTTGGGTAGTCTAAAAAGTTGAAACGTGGGAAGTTATTCTTAATTCGTTGAGGAAATCCCATGGCATACTGAATGGGTAATTTCATATCGGGTAGTCCCATTTGAGCTTTCATCGACCCGTCTTCGAATTGAACAATGGAATGGATAATAGATTGCGGGTGCACAATTACGTCGATTTTTGAGGATGGCAGACCAAATAACCAGTGGGCTTCTATTACCTCGAAACCTTTATTTATTAATGTTGCCGAATCGATTGTAATTTTTGCTCCCATGTCCCAGTTCGGATGAGCCAATGCATCGGCAACGGTAACATTCTGAAGCTCTTCCAACGATTTTGTCCGGAACGGGCCTCCCGAACAAGTCAGGTATATTTTTTCAATCGGATTCATGAATTCCCCAACAAGGCATTGAAAGATAGCCGAATGTTCAGAGTCAACCGGTAGCAAATCCACCTTTTTTTCGTGGGCAATTCGTGTAATAATTTCACCTGCCACTACCAGGGTTTCTTTGTTGGCCAGAGCAATGTTTTTTCCGGCTTTCACAGCATTATAGGTTGGCACAAGACCCGAATATCCCACCATTGCTGTTAAAACCAAATCAACGGTGTCCATTTCCACAACCTGGCTGATCGCCTCGGCTCCGGCATATATTTTTATGTCTTCGTTTTCAAGTGCCTCAGATACGATCCTGTATTTGTCTTTATTGGCAATTACTACCACATTGGGCTGGAATTGTTTGGCCTGTTGAATTAACAGGTCAACATTATTATTGGCCGTTAAAACTTCAACTTCGAAAAGTTCCGGATTTTGTGCAATTACTTCCAGCGATTGCGTACCAATCGAACCTGTTGATCCAAGAATTGCAATTCTTTTTTTCATTTTAAAAATCGATGTATTGTTCGGGATTAATGGCAGAACCATTGTGCCAAAGTTCAAAATGCAAGTGTGGTCCCGACGAATATTCTCCTGTATTTCCAATTATAGCAATGGCTTCTCCTGCCTGCACCTTTTCTCCCGTATTTTTTAAAAGTTCTGCGTTGTGCTTATAAACCGAGATTAAATTATCGTCGTGTTGCAGGTAGATTACATATCCGGTTTCAAGCGTCCATCCTGAAAAAACTACAGTTCCGCCTAAAATTGCTGAAATTCTGGCATTGGGTTCACTTACGATGTCAATTCCAAAATGTTCGGACGTTGAGTTGTAATGTTCGGTGACCACACCTTTTACAGGTACAAAAAAATGCATTTGATTTATTCCGTCTGCATTGCCTTTGTTGTTTTGTAGCGATAGACTCAGCTGCTCAGCCATTAGTTCTTCCTGGAATACCGAATCGTGGTTAAATTGATGAAATGTAACTTCTGTTTTTTGTGAATCTTCCTCATAAGATAGGTCATCTTCCGGTACCTCACCGTCCATAATGGCTTTTATTCCTCTGAAAAAGCGATCGCGTTTTGCCAGTTCCTGTTCTAAAGAATCAACTTTAAGTGCACTGTGAACAAGCATTTGACGGTATTCTGCTTTCGGATAACCCGGAATATATTCACGCAAACCGGTTGTAGCAATCAATAATATAACCAGAACAACAATGAGTGCCGACACAAGGCTGGTTACTGTAAAAACCTTTAACCTCGAAAGTTTCATGGTCCAAACCGACTGGAAAGTCGTATCGTTATAGATGATTAACCGGTACTGATTTTTTAATTTATCGTATAACTTCTTTTTTTCTTCCACCCATTCAAATTTTGTGGTGCAAATTTAACAAGAATTGCTTAAAACCATTGATGTTTAATTATTTTTAACCAAGCCTTAAAATGTGACGGTGTCCTTATCGAAACACGGATTTTTACTAAGATTTGATTGAAAAACGGAAATGCATAATTCGTAACGATATTTTGTATTCCATATATTTCCCATAAAAATGTAATTATTTTTTTCGGTTGAATACAAATAGACAAAACCTGGCAGAAAAGCCCTTCTGATTTTATAACGTATTAGTTAAGCGGCCATAATTTGAAGATTGTGGTTAGGCGGGTTTTTGAACAAAAACGATAAAAATCAGGTTGTCACGAAACGGGAAAAACTATATTTGCACCTTCGTAACAATTGATTAGAAATAAAAAGTTGATAATTTATTTATTAGAAACACTATATAAAAAAATATTGTACATGAAAAAGTTAAATCTGTTACTGCTGCTTTCGCTTATTGTATTTAGTTCAGCAGTTGCCAAAGAAGGGATGTGGCTGCCTTCCCTCATTCATAAGTTAAATATTGGCACCATGCAAAAGATGGGATGCGAATTAAGTGCCGAAGATATATACAGCATTAACAATTCGAGCCTGAAAGATGCTATTGTTGCTTTAGACCATGGTTCGTGTACTGCTGAAGTTATTTCGAAAGACGGATTGTTACTCACGAATCACCACTGTGGTTTTGGCGAAATACAAGCACATTCAAGTGTAGAACACGATTACCTGCAAGATGGTTTTTGGGCAATGTCGAAGGAGGAAGAATTGCCGAATCCGGGTAAAACAGTTACCTTTCTTATTTCGGTTGAAGATGTTACCGATAAAGTTTTGGCCGAAGTAACTGACGAAATGGATGTGCGCGAGCGCAACCAGCAAATCGACAAAGCCATTCATCAGCTTGAAGTTGATGCCAAGGGAGATTCTCATTACGAAGTTTATGTTCGCGACTTTTTTAACGGAAATCAATATTTTCTTTTTCTTACTGAAACGTTCAGGGATATTCGACTGGTTGGAGCACCTCCACAGGCTTTAGGTAAATTTGGAGGAGATACCGATAACTGGATGTGGCCCCGTCATACCAACGATTTTTCGATGTTCCGAATTTATTGTGGTCCCGATGGTAAACCCGCTGAATATTCGGAAGATAATATCCCATATCAGCCTAAACATTTTTTACCTATTTCATTAAAAGGCGTTAAGGAAGACGATTTTGCCATGGTGTTCGGATATCCGGGAAGCACTAACCGTTACAAAACATCATGGGGAATCGATTATTCGATGAAAGTTACCAACACTTCACGGATTGTTGTTCGCGAGAAAAAACTCGAAATTATTGATGATTACATGGCATCAGGCCAGAAGGCAAGGATACAATATGCATCAAAACATGCACGTAGTGCGAACTATTATAAAAATGCGATCGGTCAGAATGAAGCATTGGCAAAACTGGGAATTATTGCTCAGAAACAAGAGTTGGAAAATGAATTTACAAAATGGGTAAATGAAAATCCTGCGCGTAAAGAAAAGTATGGTGAAGCTTTAAAATTAATTGAAGAAAGCTATCAGGATATTGACGCTAGTGTTGCCCGTCAGTATATGGTGGAAGCATTGCTTATGGGGCCTGAGATTTTTATGTTTGCCAACCGCGCCCAGGCTTTAGCCAGTTTGCTGGAAAAACCGGAAGAAAATAAGGATAAAATTGAACGGATTGCAGCCCGTATGAAAGAGGGTATTGCTGATTATTTTAAAGATTATGATGCTGCTACTGATGAAAAAATTGTAGGCGCGCTACTAAAAGTTTATTCAGAAAATACAGTTGCAAAATATCATCCTGCTTTTGATGTTGAGATTCAGAAAAAGTACAAAGGCAATTATGCAAAGTTTGCATCAAAAATGTTCAGTAAAACCATTTTCGACAGCCAGGAAGAATTAGCCGCTTTCCTCGATAATCCCAGTTTAAAAGTTCTGGAAAAAGATATGGCTTTTCAAGCTGCAAAAGAAGTTTTTGATACTTTCAGAAATATCTCTAAAGATCAGGCGGCCAGCAATAGCAACCTGGAGAAAGGCCGACGACTTCTTGTTGCAGGTTTAATGGAAATGCAACCAGATAAAAAATTCTATCCTGATGCCAATTCTACCATGCGGTTAACTTACGGTACTGTAATGCCTTACGACCCTCGAGATGGCGTGACGTATAAATACTATACAACAACTAATGGATATCTGGAAAAAGAAATTCCGGGAGATAAGGAGTTTGATGTACCTGCTCGTATGAAAGAACTTTTGCTCGAGAATAATTTCGGAGACTATGCCGATGCTGATGGAAAACTCCACACCTGTTTTATTACCGACAATGATATTACCGGAGGTAATTCAGGAAGTCCGGTAATTAACGGTAAAGGTGAATTAATTGGTATTGCTTTCGACGGAAACTGGGAAGCTATGAGTGGCGACCTTGATTTTGAAGAAGAATTGCAGCGTTGTATTAATGTAGATATCCGTTTTGTGCTTTGGGTAATTGATGTTTATGCAGGTGCCCAAAACCTGATTGACGAAATGGAAATAAGAAAATAATCTTAAACTATACTTAAGAAGAAACCTCGTCAGTATTGGCGGGGTTTTCTTTTGACCAGAAATGAGATCATAAGAAGTCGGTAATAATACAGGAAAACAAAGTTTGTTTATTAAAAAGAATACTTACTACTTTGTACTTTTGATTTCACTACTAAAAATAAAATGGCTCGACCACAAATAACAATTTACACTGACGGTGCGGCCCGCGGTAATCCAGGCCCCGGAGGTTATGGTATTGTTCTTCTTTCAGGCCCGCACCGAAAAGAACTTTCTGAAGGATATAAACTTACTACTAACAATCGGATGGAATTGCTGGCTGTAATTGTTGCTCTCGAAAGTTTAAAAATTCCCGGGAGCGAAGTTACCATTTACACCGACTCGAAATATGTTGCCGACGCCGTTGAAAAAGGATGGGTTTACAACTGGGTTAAAAAACGTTTCAAGGGTAAAAAAAATCCGGATCTTTGGATGCGCTTTCTCGAAATTTATAAAAAACACGTTGTGAAATTTGTGTGGGTAAAAGGCCACGCCAATAATCCGTTAAACGAACGCTGCGATGAATTGGCTGTGGAGGCATCTTTTAAAGCTGATCTTTTGGAAGATGTTGGCTATAATCCTGAATAAGTTTGATGAAATACTTAAATTTGATCTGCCTGATTTTGGTGCTTGTCTCGTATCGCCAAAATGTTGAGTCAAACAAAAAAATGGAAACCATAAAATACATAGAAAAGGCAAGCGGGGAAATAAAAACAGAGAATGTTCCCGGCGAAGGGATGCTTAAATGGTTGTATTCGTCAGCAACAGGTAAGGCTACTTTAAACTTGTTGGTTAAGCGCAAAATTGTTTCGGCATTTGGGGGCTGGTATATGGATACTAAACTTTCCGCAAAACGAATTCCTGCTTTTGTAAGCGAGTATAATATTAATCTAAGTGAATGTGAAACGGTTGATATTCAAAATTTTAAATCATTTAATGACTTTTTTTATCGAAAGCTAAAAAAGAATGCCCGACCACTTGGAGAGGGGCTTGTTTCTCCAGCTGATGGGAAAATTCTGGTATTTCAATCATTGAAGGATATTCCTTCATTTTTTGTGAAGGGATCGAAGTTCAGTTTGGAAACGTTCCTGCAGAATAAAGAACTTGAAAAAAAATATGCGTCCGGAGCAATGGCCATTGTCCGATTGGCGCCGGCTGATTATCACCGTTATCATTTCCCTCAATCGGGAGTGGCCTCTGAATCTGTAAAAATAAAAGGACATTACTACTCTGTTTCTCCATTTGCTCTTCGGGGAAGTCTGCGCATTTTTTGCGAGAATAAGAGAGAGTACTGTTCGCTGCAAACAAAATATACCGGTGATATTCTGATAGTAGATGTGGGTGCTACGATGGTTGGAGGTATTACACAAAATTATCAGCCTAACTCTGAAGTAAAAAAGGGGCAGGAAAAAGGCTATTTTTCATTCGGAGGTTCAACCCTCGTTTTACTTTTCGAAGAAGGAAAAATACAGTTCAATTCAGATCTGATTGAGAATACCAAAAAAGGTTTGGAAACCAGTATTAAAATGGGTGAGCAAATTGCTTCTCCAAATTGAGGGAAGATATTTTAATACTTCCTCTGAAAAAATCCACTAACTTTTCTGATATTTGGGGGAAATCAAATTTCGACCAACATAAAAACCAACAATTTAAACCAAATGAAAAACCTGATTTTATTCTGCTCACTTCTCATTTTATTTTATTCGTGTAAACAAAGTTCTGTTACGATAGAAAGTCCCGATGGAAATATCCGTATTATTTGCGGTGTTGATGAAAGTAATACTGCTTATTACCAGGTAAATTATAACGAGACTCCGGTAATTAGTCCTTCTTTGTTAGGTTTCCGCGTTGAAGGAACCATGGACATTGGTAAGAATCTGGAGATTACATCTGCTGAGAAAAGAACCGTGAACGAAAATTGGCGGCCTGTTTATGGAGAACGTTCGGAGATTACCAATCATTACAATGAGGTTGAAATTCATATGGAAGAAACGGTTAGCCCAAATCGTGAGTTTATTGTGAATTTCAGAGTCTATAACGAAGGAGCTGCCTTTAATTATACCTTTTGTTCGGATGACAATAAACAACCAGAATCCATTCAGATTAAAGAGGAACTAACAGAATTTGCATTTACTAACAATTATGATTGCTGGGTATCAGACAGAGCTCAAACGGAATACCGCAAACAAGCTTTAAATGACATTCCAGAGCCGGTTGAACGCCCACTTGTGATTGAAGCAGGTGATTTTTTTGTTGCACTGGGGGAAGCCAGGTTGATTGACTTTGCACGTATGAAATTTATTTCAGGAACAGCGGAAAATTCATTGACGGCTTCTTTGCACGGAGAAGCCAATATTTCATTTCCTTACACTACGCCCTGGCGAACAATTATGATTGGTAATAGTCCGGGCGAATTATTGGAAAATAATTATATGTTGGAAAATCTGAATGACAAATGTGCCATAGAAGATGTAAGCTGGATTAAGCCCGGAAAAGTTATCAGGGAGGTGACCTTAACCACACGCGGAGGAAAAGCTTGTGTTGACTTTGCAGCAGAAAATGGTTTGCAATATGTGGAATTCGATGCCGGATGGTATGGACACGAATACAACGAAGAGTCGGATGCCACCACTATAACCGTCGATCCGAAACGTTCTCCCGGGCCACTTGATTTGCATGAAATTATCAGTTATGCCGACAGCAAAGGAATAGGGATTATTCTCTATGTTAACCGGCGTGCACTGGAAAAACAGCTCGATGAAGTTTTGCCTCTTTATCAATCGTGGGGTGTTAAAGGTGTTAAATATGGTTTTGTTCAGGTTGGTTCGCAGGAATGGACAAATTGGTTGCACGACGCGGTAAAGAAGGCAGCCGAACATCAGTTAATGGTGGATATTCACGATGAATACCGCCCCACCGGTTTTTCGCGCACTTATCCCAACCTGATGACGCAGGAAGGAATTCGAGGCGATGAAGAATCGCCTACCAACGAACACAGTTTAATTACACTCTTCACTCGTATGCTGGCGGGTGCCGGAGATAATACCAATTGTTATTACGCGCCAAGAGTTCAGGAAAAAATGGGAGGCAATGTTTCGCAGCTTGCAAAAGCAGTAATGTTGAACAGCCCCTGGCAATTTTTGTTTTGGTACGACCGCCCGCCCAATTCGTCAGATGTGATTGGCGGAGTTCCCGGTTCTGAAAATTTTATGGTTAAAACACCTGAGCTTGAATTTTTTAAGCAGATGCCCACCGTTTGGGATGAATCCAAAGTACTGGAAGGAGAAATTGGCGAGTATGCAACTATAACTCGTAAAACCGGAAACGACTGGTTTTTAGGATCGCTCACAGGAGCCAATTCGCATCAATTGAATCTTGATTTGTTGTTCCTGGATCCAACCGTACAATATGAAGCTACCGTTTATTCGTACGACCCGAAGTCAACGGTTAAAACAAAAGTGAAGATTGAAAAGCAAGTGGTAAAAGCAGACACGAATCTAAAATTTGACATAGATTCCAATTCCGGGTTAGCTATTCATTTTCAAAAACTTTAAAAAATATAAAGGGCAACGGGTTAATCAAACCGGTGCCCTTTATATTTTATTTTAATTTACTTAACTATCCCTTGTTCCTTAAGGAAAGAATACATTCGCGAGATAGTTGGCAAAAAATTAGGATTACTTACCGGCCAGTCGCAAGAGTGTTTTGCTCCTTCAACAGGTATCAGTTCGCAAACATTTCCGGCTTTTTTCATTAATCGTGTAAATTTTTCAGCAGCTGAAATAGGCGTAGTTTCATCAGCAGTTCCACATGAAATAATAGTAGGTGGCCATCCGGAACGGACTTGTAATATGGGTGAAAATTCGGGATGTTCTTTGAAAAACTCTTCTCCAAAACCTTCTCCCAAAACCGGGTTATGCAACACCAGGGCATTGGGTTTCGAACTAATTTTTGGATTCTCATTTTTTTCATCACCTCCGTCAATAAAGGTGCAGGCAGCAATGTGTCCACCTGCAGATCCACCTGCAGCAATTATTTTTTCCGGATCGATTCCCCATTCCTCAGCATGTTCACGTACAAAACGAATAGCCGATTTGGCATCTTTAATACATTCTATCGGCGTTGTGCCATGCCGGTTTTTTACCCGGTAATCTGCCGAAATTCCAATAATTCCGTGGTCGCGAAACCATGCCGGGTTTGGGATTTGTCCGAAAACCGTACCTTCTACCCAACCACCTCCGGTAAAATATACAATGGCCGGCAATGGTTTTTCCGCCTTTTTCGAAGACCGAAGAAGATACATATACAAATCCTCCTGGGGAGTTTTTTTGAAGAGGTACTTTTCGGCCAGGTTGGCAATTTCTTCTCCGGGGAGATTGTAAACGGAGTCTTTACAGGTTTTCGGAACCTGAGCATTTACGCTATTCGCGACACCGTTAAACCAAACAAATGCAACAATTAATATAAAAGGTTTAGCTATGATCATGTTTACTCTTTTTGATTTTGCTTTTTGAGTTTATTTACCAAAATCCAATTCCAACTGTTCATCCAGCAAACGAAATGTCATGCGGTGGTACCTGCAAGGTCCGTGTTCTTTTATTGCCGCCCGATGCTTTTTTGTAGGATACCCCTTGTTCTTTTGCCACTCGTAATACGGGAACTCCCGATGGATTTCTGCCATATAATCATCGCGGTAGGTTTTTGCAAGTATCGATGCTGCAGCAATGGAATAAAATCGTCCGTCGCCTTTAATCATGCAGGTGTACGGAATTTTATTTTTGGTTCTGAAACGGTTTCCGTCAATCAGTAAATGTTCGGGTGTCATTTCAAGTTTTTCAACGGCACGGTTCATCGCCAAAAAGGAAGCATTTAAAATATTCACCTCGTCAATTTCTTTGTTGTCAACAGCAACCACAGCCCATGCCAAGGCTTGTTCTTCCACTATCGGCCGTAACAGGTATCGTTGCTTTTCGGTAAGTTTTTTCGAATCGTTTAGCAGTTCATTTTCGAAGTCTGCCGGCAGAATTACTGCTGCAGCAAACACCGGTCCTGCTAAACAGCCTCGCCCGGCTTCATCGCATCCGGCTTCGATTGTATTTTTGTTGAAAAAAGGAAGTAATTTATTTTTGGTCATATTCTTTCTTTTTTTGCATCTGTTGCAAAGAGCAGAATGCATAATGCGTAGAACAAATACTTAATTGCAACTGATTACTGCAAGGCTTTTTCCACGCTCATCCAAAGTAGCCGGGCTGTTTCTTCCCAGCTAAATTTGTTCTTTTGAATAAATCCTTTTTCAATTAGCGAATTTCGCAGTTCAGTGTCCTGGTGTATCTTAATCATTGCCTCAGTAATCTGGTCAATCTTTATCGGATCGGCATAAATAACGGCGTTGCCACCCACCTCAGGGATTGATGTTGTATTAGAGCAGATGACGGGCACGCCCGCGCTCATGGCTTCAACAATTGGTATTCCGAATCCTTCGAAAAATGGCACAAAGGTAAGAGCCAGAGCCCCGCCCATTATATGATGTAAATCAGAGGTTGACACTCTGCCGGTAAATACAACATCTTTTTTGTAGCGCATATTTTCATAGGTCTCGAAAATGGAGCCGGTTTTGTGCATTTCGCCTCCTACGATTACCAGTTTTATCGAATTTCCATTCACGCTTTTAAATGCATCGAATGCCTTTAATAATCCGCAAACATTTTTTCGCGGATGCAGTGCCCCCACAAAAAGGAAATATTCTGATCCTTCTGTAAACCTTTCTCTTACCTCTGTTTTTTCCTCTTTAGTTATAGGATGAAATACCTGGTTAATTCCGTCGTATACAACATCTATTTTGTCGTAATCAACCTTAAAAGATCGGGTAATGTCTTCTTTCGAATAAAATGAAACAGTAGCAATGCGTTTTGCAATGCCGGCAAATTTCGGGAAATAGTAATTGTAATATTTTGCCTTCAACCAGGGTAAATCGTCGGGTCGGTGCACAAAATTAATATCATGAATTACCCCCAGCTGTGGAATTTTCGTCCGTTGTGACAGGTATCCGTCGGGCGATAAAAATAAATCGACCTTATATTTTTTTAATATTCGGGGTATCTGGTATTCGAACCACAAATACCACAAAACCGGATGACGGGTGGGAGGACCGATTACAACCGGGGTAATATTGTCGGAAAATATATAATCCTGATTATAAGGTCGGTCGAAAAGAAAAATAAACTCATGTTCCGGGTGGCTCAGGGTTATTCGTTTTAGAGTTTCATAAGTGAACCATCCAATTCCTTCGAGTTTTCCTTTTAGTAATAAACGGGTATTTACGGCAATAACCATATTTTATTTTTTATTCTTAAAAATTTCCAAACACCGCATAATTTTGCGCCATAAAAACTATACACAATATTCAGGCTAAACCGGTTAGCTCCTTTAAATAACTTGCTTTCGGTTTTATTTGGTATTATTCGGCTAAATGTACAAAGAAACTGTTAAAATTTATCGGTTTGATCTGTTCAATATTTCTTACATTTACCCGTTCAATTTCTGTCAGATTAAAACATACAGCGTTTTGAAACGTAAATTTATAACTAACCTTATATTACTTTTATTCCTCAATCTCCTGGTAAAACCATTCTGGCTTTTTGGAATCGATCGTACAGTTCAGAATACGGTTGGAAATGAAAATTTCGGGTTATATTTTGCATTGCTCAATTTTTCGATGCTGTTAAATATTATTCTCGATGTTGGAATTACCAATTTTAATAACAGGAATATCGCACAACATAACTTTCTTTTACCAAAACATCTTTCAAATATTGTTGGGTTAAAGTTTGTGCTAGCCATCGTTTATGCCATCTTCAGCCTAGGTGTTGCTGCAATAATTGGCTACAATAACCTTCAGTTTCATTTGCTTTTCTTTCTAATTTTAAACCAGTTTCTAATATCGTTTACACTATACCTGAGGTCGAATATCAGTGCATTGCATTTGTTCCGCACCGATAGCCTGATTTCAATTCTTGATCGCAGTTTAATGATCATTATATTCAGTATATTGCTGTTTACCGACATTTTCAGGATTGAGTTTACCATTAACTGGTTTGTGTATGTGCAAACCTTTGCCTACCTGGCAAGTGCACTGATTACTTTTGCCGTTGTGCTCAGAAAATCGGGGAAAATTAAAATCCGTTTCGATTTGACTTTTTTCCGTGTATTTCTCAAAAAATCTTATCCATACGCCCTACTCATTCTGCTTATGTCGTTTTATAATCGTATCGATTCGGTGATGTTGGAAAGGATGCTGCCCGATCCGATTGGAAAAGAGCAGGCCGGTATTTATGCCCAGTCTTTTCGCTTGCTGGATGCTGTTTCTATTCTGGGAGTATTATTTGCCGGTTTATTACTCCCGATTTTTTCTAAAATGATAAAGGAAAAAGAACACGTGGGACAGATGGTGCAGCTTTCATTTACCCTATTAATTGTTCCGGCAATTATTATTGCTATATCCAGCATTTACTATCACGCAGATATTATGGGTGTTATGTACACCGCTGGCACTGAAGAATCTTCCGTGATTTTAGGCATTTTAATGACAGGATTTTTAGGAATTGCTACTACTTATATTTTTGGAACTTTGCTGACCGCCAACGGAAGTATGAAACAGTTAAACATTATGGCCTTTACAGGAGTGATCCTGAACATTGTGCTAAACCTTATACTTATCCCCAGGTTACAGGCTCTCGGATCAGCTTATGCCAGCCTGACTACGCAACTTTTTACCGGTGCAACACAACTGTTGCTGGCGCTTTATATTTTTAAATTAAAACCCCGAATTACTTATATTATCCAACTGCTTCTATTCGTAGGGGTTGTTGTCGTTTTAGGATCTTTATCTCAGCGAATTGGGCATTGGTTTAGCGGCTACCTGGCAATGATTGGCGGATCGGTTGTGTTTGCCGTGCTGTTAAAACTTTTCAATCTGAAAGATATATACAGAATTATACGCTACGAATAGAGAATGGCAAATCCTAGCATAGAGGAACTTCAAAACAGCGATAAATTTTTGCTGATGGCCGTATTGGAACATCAGCAAATAAAAGAATTTGTAATCAATCAAATTACAAAAGGAGGAAGAATGGTTAAGTCTTTTATGATTTACCAGATTGTAATGATTCTTTTTGGGGTCGCTGTAGTAATTCGTTCCATTCAATTGGCTTTAAGAGGAAACCTCGATCCGGTGTGGTATATTTTGGCAAGTATCGTTTTTTGTTTTACAGCGCTAATCATTATACACGAATTTATTCATGGAGTTGCTTTGAAAATAACCGGGGCAAAGAAAGTGAATTACGGAGCTTATTTAAGGCGGTTTATTTTTTATGCCGAAGCCGATAGGCATGTTTTAAATCGAAAACAATTTGCCCTTGTGGCATTGGCTCCTTTGGTTGTCGTGAAGTTTATAAGTGTTCTTACAATCATCATTTTATTTAATCATTCTTCTGTGTTTTTTGTAGCAATTGTAATGAGTGTTCACAGTTTCTTCTGTGCAGGAGATATCGGGCTTCTTTCAGTATTCTACAACGATAAAGTTTCTGAATATTACACCTATGATGTTCGGGAAGAGAGGAAGAGTTATTATTATCGAAGAGTTAAAGATTAATTGAACTGAAAACGCAGTGTAACTAATTTTAATATCCTTTAAGTTAAATCAATCCGTTATTTTTACTTACTTAAATCAAATATGGTGATTCAATTTTATGGATAAGTGTTTTTTTACAATAGCAATTATTTTTATTAATTTTACGCTGCTGGCACAGAATCGCAACATCACAATACAGTGCAACAACCAGCCAAATAATGAAATAATTCTTGGTAATATAAAAGGTGACAAATTCACTCCAATAGACACCACTCAACTGGTTAAGAACACCATCCAATTCCAGCTACCACCCAAAACACAAACTGGCGTATACCGGATCATTCTCGGTCAAACCAAAGTCGCACAAATAATGAATGAACCACCCCAGCAGCTTGATTTTATATACAACAATGAAGACATCACCCTTAAAACCGATTTTAAACACCCGCTTGATAGTTTAGAGATTGCCCAGTCGATTGAAAATGAAGTTTGGTATGATTTCATCCAAAAAGAAAAGGCGTTGCAGGATCAACTGCAACTATCCGCAGACGAATTGGATTATTATCGGGAGCAGGATGATGAATCCAACACCTCAAAATCCATTAATCAATATAACCGATTACAAAAAGACCGAGAAGAACTTATCCGGCAATCATTGCAACAATACCCAGACCTCTATGCACCCAAACTCATAAAAATGTACCAAGAACCATTCTTGGATGGGAATCTTAACCGGCAACAACGAGACCAACAGTTCAAATCCACATACTTCAACAATCTCGACTTCACCGATGAATCATTGAAGAATAGTGATGTCTATACCAAGAAGGTATTCAAATATCTAATGTCTTACGCCCAACGTGGACTATCAAGAGAACAACAGGAACAGGAATTCAAGAATGCCATAGACATCATAGTTGCTCACACCAACCAAAATGAGAAGGTTCATGAATTTATCCTTGATTATTTGGTTAGGGGATTTGAAAAACTTCGTTTAGATAACCTCATTACATACATTGCCGATAAATACTCAGGCACAACTTGCCAGACCGATGAGGTTACCACCTTTGAAAGAAAACTTCTGCAACAAAAAATGAAAGTTGGTACAGTTGTCCCAGACTTCACCTTAAATGATATCAATGGAGATCCTGTCAGGTTACAGGAAGTTTTGCAGGATAAAAATCTAATCTTGTTTTGGGCATCGTGGTGTCCGCATTGCAATGAGATGATAGCACAAATTCTTAACTGGCAAAAATCACTAAAAACAACCGATTTTGAAATCATTGCCATTACACTTGATGATGTGGAGAAACAATGGAAGGACAAGGTGTTTGAATTGGGTATTGAAGGATGGTATAATCTTTCAAGCCTGAAAAAATGGGATTGTCCTGTGGTGTTGGATTATAATGTTTATGCCACGCCAACTATCTTTGTTGTTAATCGGGACGGGAAAATTCTGGGTAAGCCCTTAACATTGATGGAACTGAAATCGATAATGATCAAATAGTTTTTAGCAGAGCCATAAAAAGTAGTTTCATTCATTCTTTTAATGATTGGAATATGTGCTTTGATGAGGGTTTTTAATAGTAGATGAAATTGAAAAGACGTACACGTCTGATAATTATAATTGGGAAATGCATTTTTAGTATAAAAACGAAATGTGAAAACTAAGACTTAGCTTTAATTTTAATAAAATTGCTAGTCAAGACAGAATTATTATACGAGTAAAAAATATCAACTGGATTCCTGTTTAATACATGGAGACATAACATCCAAAAATGACTCAGATGCTGTTCTCCAATAAATAAAATATTTTAAACGGCTAATGGCTTGCGAGTATCATGTTATTCGTGTGATGTCTGATAATATTTGTATATTGGCGAGAGATTAAGTTTGAATAAGTCCAAGCAAACTTTAACATAAAAAGCAAGTTATGTATTGTGCAAGCCTCGACCAACTATTATATAATATTTATTACCTTATGTTTTAAATGCCCAAAGTTATCTAATCTGTACATTAAACTCTTAAGTTCCAATTTTGATGATAAACATGAAGCATAGGTTGATATCAAAGCAACAGAAAAATCTTTTTGGGAATAAGAAAATTAGAACTGACTTGATCCCTTTTTTATCCACTTAGCAATAGTATATTTATGACAAAAAAGAAGTCGGTCTATATTACAATAATTGTTGTGATGTCATTAGCAATCTGTTTCTTATTATCCGAAACAATAGCAAGGATATTTGTCCCAGACCTTATAAGAAAAGATGAAAGAAACATTGTATACCAATATGATAAGGAACTTGGATGGTCTCCAATTCCTGATTTAACATTACAATTTGAAGGCAGTAGGTCAATTCATGTTTCCAACAATAAAAACGGGTTCAGAGACATAGATCATGGGAAGAAACTTAAGAAAAGAATAGCGTTTTTAGGTGATTCGTTTGTATGGGGGTACGACGTTGAAAGTGAAGACCGTTTTACCAATAAACTTCAAAAGCAACTACCCGGTTGGGAAATCTTTAATTTAGGAATAAGCGGTTATGGGAGCGATCAGGAGTATTTACTACTTCAAAAATGGTTTGATAATATTAAGCCCGATGTGGTTATTTGTTGTTTTACTCTTAACGACTGGCAAGATAACAGGGCTAATAGCAGGTACGGTGGTTATTTCAAGCCGTATTTCGAATATGATAATTTCAAACTTATAAAAAAGGGCGTTCCGGTTCCAAAAGGATTGAATTATTATTCGGGGAAATATCCTTTAATTTTTAAGAGTAGAATAATGCAATTGCTTTTCAATAAAAAAGATCCGGGTTTCAGATTATCTGTCGACCCTACTATTTTTATTTTTGATGAAATGAATAAATATGTTACTTCAAAAGGATCTAAGTTTTATCTGGCTATAACTGACCAAAACAAAAACGACAGCGCATGGATGATGCTCGATTTTTTCAATGTTAGTCATTTCTTTATATCAACACCCTACAAATACAATTCTCATGGAAATCACTGGACACCTGAGGGGCACCGCAATATCAGTTTTCAGATATACCAGAATTTAAAAAGAGAAAAAATTATTTATTGATGATTTGATTTTAAGCATCGTGTCATTTTTTTTAACAAGCATGAAAAAAATAGACCATAAAAACGTTTTGTGGATAAACATCTGAGTACATCTTGAAGGAGATAGATGCTACGAGCGACTAATAACTTAATATGAAAAGAATCCTAGGAATATCAGCATTTTACCACGACTCTGCCGCAGCCCTGATAATTGGTGGAGAAATAAAAGCGGCAGCACAGGAAGAACGTTTTACAAGAATAAAACACACACCCGATTTCCCCGTAAATGCGATAAAATATTGTTTAAAAGAAACCGGGTTGAGTATTGATGAACTTGATGCAATCGTGTTTTATGACAAACCCTTATTAAAGTTTGAACGTTTATTAGAAACTTATTATGCCTTTGCACCGAAAGGTTTAATCTCATTTTTGAAAGCTATTCCTGTTTGGATAAACGAGAAAATGTTTCTGAAAAAGCTTATCTACGATGGCTTGAAAGAAATTGAAAATTATGAAAATAAAAAGGTTAAATTACTTTTTTCCGAACACCACCTTTCTCATGCTGCAAGTTCATTCTTTGCTTCTCCATATGAAGAATCAGCAATTCTTACAATCGACGGTGTCGGCGAGTGGAGTACTGCCTCAATAGGCAGGGGAAAAGGAAATTGCATCACCATTGAAAAAGAGTTACATTTTCCTCATTCGGTAGGGTTGTTGTACAGTGCTTTTACTTATTTTTTGGGTTTTACGGTAAATTCAGGAGAATATAAACTGATGGGCCTGGCACCTTATGGAAATCCTAATTCGGAGGATATCGAAAAGTATATAGATATTATTAAAACTGAATTGGTTGATATAAAAAATGATGGATCGATATGGCTAAACCAAAAGTATTTTAATTACAGTACAGGTTTAAAGATGATAAAAGAAAAAAGATGGACTAAACTTTTTTCTTTCCCTAAACGAAAACCTGAATCTGATATAGAGCAGCATCATTGTGATTTGGCTTTGGCAATACAGAAAGTAACTGAAGAAATTGTTATGAAGATGGCAATTGAAGCCAAAAAAATAACAAACGCTGAAAACTTATGCCTCGCTGGTGGAGTTGCGTTAAATTGCGTAATTAATGGCAAATTGCTTAAAGAAAATTTTTTTAAAAATATATACATACAACCTGCCGCAGGAGATGCCGGTGGTGCACTTGGCGCAGCATTGGCAGTGAACTATTTGTATTTTAGCGAGGAAAGAGAGTCTGATAATAAGACAGATAAGATGTCAGGAGCTTATTTAGGACCCGATTATTCCAACAAGGAAATTGAATTGATGAATAGAAAGGTCAAATCAGTTTATAAGAAATATGAAAAGTTTGATGAACTAGTCGCATTTATTGCATCCAAAATCTCGGAAGGAAATGTTGTTGGTTGGTTTCAGGGGAGAATGGAATTTGGACCACGGGCCTTAGGGAATCGCAGTATTCTGGGTGATGTCCGTAGCCCTGAAATGCAAAAAAAGTTGAACAAGAAAATCAAATACAGAGAGGGATTCAGACCTTTTGCCCCGTCTGTTTTAATAGAAGACAATAAAGATTTCTTCGATTTAAATACTGCTTCCCCATATATGCTATTGGTAGCCCCAGTAAAAGAAGAGAGGAGAGAAAAATTGCCTGATAATTATTATGAGTTGTCTTTATGGGAAAGATTGTATTGTAAAAGGAGTGATGTTCAGTCAATTACCCACCTGGATTTTTCGGCGAGAATTCAAACGGTACATGAAGAAACCAATCCCCGATTCTGGAAATTAATCAACGAGTTTAAATCCCAAACCGGTTATGGCATTGTAATAAATACAAGTTTTAATGTCAGAGGTGAACCGATAGTTTGTTCGCCTCATGATGCCTATCGCTGTTTTATGAGCACGGAAATAGATTATTTAGTTATCAATGATTTTGTGTATAACAAAACCGAACAGCCAGACTGGCAGAATAAAGAAAAATGGATGGTTAAATTTAAAATGGATTAATAATTCCAACGAATTATTTTTGGTTACATTTATAAAATCACTTATGAACAAATAATATGGACTTTTTACGAGACTTATGGCTTTTCGCTAAAGAGCGAAGAAAATTTTGGTTGATACCAATTATTGTGGTTCTATTGCTTCTTGGTATTTTGATTGTTATTGGCGGAAGTAGTGCTGTTGCTCCGTTTATTTATACCTTATTCTAGAAATGATGAGTATACAAAAAGGTAATCCCGAAAAAACAGTATTAATCATATCCATTGGTTTCGCTATTATATTTGCCATAACCAGTTTAAAATGGGCTTTATACACCTCTCTGGTTGTTGGCACATTGGGTATTGTTTCTCCTAAAATATCTAAATTAATTGATTCTTTATGGATGAAATTTGCCAGGATATTAAGTTACATTATTCCCAATATTTTACTGAGTTTAATTTTTTATCTGGTTCTTTTTCCTTTAGCTGTTTTATCAAAAATATTTGGAAAAGGAGATAATCTGAATCTTAGAAATAAAAAAAGTAGTTTATGGATTGCATATAATAAATCCATAAATAAAGAATTTTTTGAAAAAACTTGGTGAATTTATACATGAAACCTAGAAATAGAATCAAGAATATTCTGTTACATACTACATTTTTATTACTCAGTTGTACCAAATTTAAGAGAGCATTTGGGGTAAGTTGCACTTAGTTTTTGGAAGTAACTACAGATTCAAAAACTTAATTGCTCATTAAAAAGAGACAAGAGAATCTTTTTAATGAAAAATAATATCTGGAAGTCAAAGAATGACTTTCTCACAATTTACATAAGTCCAAAATCGATATTCTCATCTAGCATCTAAGATGTTTGTCTATTTTCTTCTTATTTTATATAATTTATCATAACTTAGTGCAAAAATCACAGATGAGATTAATTACGACGGCGATCTTATGTCTGGTCCTATTGATTAATATTGATGCACAGGAGGTTATTTCCAATGCTGGCAATTCCTTCTCAAATAATAATCTTGAAATAAGTTGGACTCTGGGAGAAACAATTATAAAAACTGAACAGAGTAGTGAAAATCAAATTACACAGGGATTTCATCAATCAAAGATTGTAGTAACTGCAATTGAAGCTAATTTCCAGAGTATTTGCAATATTAATGTTTTTCCTAATCCAACGTCAGATTTTCTAAATTTAAACTTTGATAAAGAGGTAGAATCCAACCTTCGATTTTCGCTTATTAACTCAGAAGGAAGAATTTTAGTTAATAAACAAATTGAAGCCAAACAAACCCAAATAAAAATGCATCATTATACTACTGGAATATATTTTTTGCAGGTTCGGGAGAATAATGATGTAATAAAAGCATTTAAGATAGTTAAAAACTAACCTAATATAACAACACAATTTAAAATGAAAAAAACGATTTTTAATTCAATTTTATTTTTTCTAATTAGTATATCTGCTTTTGCACAGACTCCACAGAAAATAAATTACCAGGCAGTGCTTCGCGATGCAAGCGGGCAGGTGCTGGCTAACCAGGATGTTGAAATTGGAATTGCCATTTTACAAGGAAGCGAAACTGGTAGCGAAGTTTTTAACGAAACACATTCGGCTACAACCAATAGTTTCGGATTGGTAAACTTGCAAATCGGATCGGTTAATGCTGCCGACATGGAAACAATTGATTGGAGTGGCGGTCCGTTTTTTATACAAATATCGGTTGGCGGAGCTGTAATGGGAACTTCTCAAGTGCAGAGTGTACCATTTGCAATGCATGCCAAAACTGTAGAAGTTGACAATGTTGAAGATGCAGATGCCGATCCAAATAACGAGTTACAAGAACTTAATTTTTCAAATAATCAGTTATCTATAACCAATGGAAATACTATCGATTTTTCGCAAGTGATTAATTTGAATGATACAAGTTCGACAAATGAGCTACAGCAACTTAATTTTTCAAATAATAAACTTTCTATTACAGATGGAAATTCGATTGATTTATCGCAAGTGATTAATTTAAACGATACCAGCGCGACTAATGAATTACAGGATATTAGTCTTTCCGGAACTGACTTGTCGATATCAGATGGATCAACTGTTGATTTATCAGTGATACAGGATGGAGTTGGAACTGATAATCAAAAACTCTCGTTTTACAGTGGTACCCGTTACCTGAGTATATCCAATGGAAATAGTGTGAAACTCCCTTTTATTATTAACGAACAAGACGCTGACCCGACTAACGAAATACAAGCTTTAAGTATTAGCAATGATACTATTTTTCTTGAGGAAGGTGGCTCAGTAAAATTACCAACTTCGGGGTTGTTAACCGATAGCGATAATGATACTAAAATCGAAGTTGAGAAAAGTCCGGATGAAGACGTTGTAAGAATGAGTGTTGCAGGAGATGAATTTTTTAATGCTGATACTACAGGTGTTGAATTTATTTTACCAACAAACGATGATACCAGTAATCTGAAAGTGAAAAAAAGCAATGGCGACGTTGTTTTTGGAGTTGATGGTAGAGGACTTATGAATGGTGACGGCAGTGGACTTTCAAACGTAAAATCATTAGCAAATTCTGTTGGTGGTAACCAGTTGTGTCAAATAACTAAAAATTATGCCTGGTATCAAAATGTGCGCACAGTTACACTCACCACTCCAAGTAGCGGTAAATGTTTTGTAATGGCAAGTGGATATATACGCTGGGAGAGTAAAGGATGGGATTTATTATTGAGTAGTATTTTAAGAAATACTGATCCTAATGAAAGTTGGGATGCCGAAAACGAATTTTTCCGTTACCTTAATCTTAGCACAGATTATAATTGCACCGATAGTTCCGACCAGTATGTGGGTTTTGCACAGCACCGATGTTTTAATGTTGGTGCAGGAACACAAACTTTCACACTTTGGGCAAACAAATATACATCCTCAGCAAAAGTTAGAGTTGATGATGTGAATCTAACGGTGTTATTTTTCCCGACAGCAGGAACGGGATCCGGCACATTAAAAAGTACCCAGTTAGAAGCTGAAGAACAGAAGGCCACTAAACCCTTTACCAGTATTCCTCGCCGCCCCGACGGTGGAGAACTTCGCCAACGGCTTGATGCAATGATCAACGAGAAACGGGAAATTGAAGAAGTTCCCGATAGTGGATTGATAATACTAAAAAAGTCAGTTGAGGAACTTAAAGCTGAAAACGAAAAATTAAAACAGGAAAAAAGTGAAACAGATAAACGCCTGAGCGAAATTGAAAAACGAATAAAACTTTTGATGAACTCTGATAAATTAAATCACTGAGTATACGCCTTCTGTTTTCGACTGAACAAATCTTGCAGTTGTTTCAATTTTGCTTCATCAACATGCTGCAAGATTAGTTCATTTAATAATCTCGATGCTGTATCAAAATCATGTTTCATCAGGCACAGATTAAAATAATTAATTAGATTTTCTGTATCTGTTGCATCCAGTTCGTATGACTTTACACAATAGCCAAAAGCAGTTGCATATTTTTTTTGTTTAATGTACGACATAGCCAGTAATTTATATGAAGGTGCCAATTCTTTTAAGCGGTTGGATTCGTTCAATAATTCTTCAGCCTGTTCATATTCTTCATTTATAATGTACTGTTTTGCCTGTTCATAAATTTCAGCGTAGGTTATCTGGGTAGTCTTCTCTTCTATACTGCCTTCATCAAACCGGGGCATATCATCCTGAATAAGTTTTAAAATCCGGTTACTGTTACTTTCATCATCAATACTCATGTATGCGTTGTAAAGCGGAAATAGAATTTCTGTTGATTCAACGTTCATCATATTCATTTTGTACGCCTTTTCAAGCGCGTTAATTGCCTGGCCATATTCTTTTAATTCCAGTTGTATATATCCGGTTGTAAAATAATAATCGAAGTTTTTTACTAAAAGCGGTGCAGAACTAATTAATTCCAAAGCCTTTGTATATTCTTGATCAGCCAATAATAGTTTGGCTGCATCGTAATATAATTCGGTTAAGTACGGATGGAGCTTAATTAACGAAAGGTATTCTTTGTATGCTTTTTTGTATTGTTCTTTTTGGGCATAGTGAGTTGCCAGTTCAAGATGTCCTTCTTCATATGCCCGATTTGCTTTGTCGTTGTAATAATCAGCAGCCATTTTGCCAACAACTCCTTTTGCAAGATATTCTTTGGGTATACGTTTTGAATGTTGATTTAAATTAAATGGCCAACCCGCTTTTAAGGTTTGAATTCTTATATCAACAATCATACTGTCCAATTCGGTATATCCCCAATTATTACGATAATAAACGTTGGGTTTAATATTATTGTCATCCCAGTATGTTTCAATAAAACCATTTGCTTTCATAGTGTTAAAGAAAGCATCAGCCATTAAAAAATAGCCATCAACGTTTGGATGTAAATGATCTATCATAAGTTCGTGCCCAACAATATTATTTGGAGAGTTATTTTCAAAATATGATCTCATAGGGACAATCGCTAATTTATTTTTTGTTGCGATACGGTTCAAAAAATCGTTGTAAATCTCAGGAGCCCTAAAGCGCACTAAATCTAAATCTTTCGCTTTTATATATAATTCTTTTGCTTCTTCTGTTTTCTCTTCCTGTTCTTTCTCTTGTGCCTTATTATAATAATCAATCGCTGCATTTATGGTGTCTGATTTGAACGGAGGTTGGTCGCTAAGATTACTCACAAGCTCACTCAATACAACAGGGATATTATTCTGACTTGCTTTTTGTACTAATTCAGTAATATTATCTTCGAACTGATCTATTCCCTTTTTGAACAATGATGAATTTTGCGGAATGTATTTATCCTTAACAATACGCTCCATTAAAGTTCCTGGTTGGCTGGTATAATTTGGTGAAAAAGCAGAAGTAATTTTATTAAACGTGTTTTGTAATAATTGAAAAGTACGAAAGCGAATAAACTTAAGTCGTAATTTTTTAATCCACCTTACATTACCTATGTTTTCAACTGAAGCAACACCCAGCGCACCATAATATTCATTGTGTCCGCCATAAATTAAAATTGCATCCGGGGCCATATCAATTACCTCATCAAGAATATCGTTGTAACAATAGCTGCTTAAAGCCGCGGCCGATAAATTAACCACCTCAATACGTTTTGATGGAAAAGCATCTTGTAAACGATAATATAAAATTCTTGGAAAAGACATCGATTCCTGAAAAGGGAACCCGATTGTAGTTGAGCCACCGAAAACAAATATTCGATAACATGAATCGGGTTTTTCAATAAGAAAAATATCGTTTGAAGGAGACGTTTTTTGAACTTTGGAAAAATAACGAAGATTAACATCAGGGTTTATCTCATAATAATCGGGATAAAGTTGTGACTTCTGAAATAATTGTAAATCATGTCCATAATTTGAAACAACAAGACTGTTTTCGATGATAACCAGAATAATAAATGGAATAGCAATTAATATTAAACTAAAAAGTATTTGTTGTTTCCTTGTAAATGATTTTTTAGTTGAAGCTAATTTTTTATTATTCTTCTGTTTCATAAAGAAATTCTTCAGTAGGAAAGCGATTTAAAAATGCTATATTATTATGCTAAATAATTGCAAATGAAGTGCTTTTTGCTCGATATTCCAAAAAATCGTTCAATACAGAAGTATAGAAGCCCATTCTTAATCTCTTGTTTGATAAGATTATGCTCTGAAGGCCTTCGTTTGAGGTTGCCAAATAGATAAGCTAAATCGTGGATTTTATGAGAATTAGTGCAAAAAAAAGAGCTACAGGAAAATTTCTGTAACTCTTTCGTTGTGGATTCCGTGGGCCCACCTGGGCTTGAACCAGGGACCCCCTGATTATGAGTCAGGTGCTCTAACCAACTGAGCTATAGGCCCGGAGTGAAAATGTAATAGTTCTATACGATTTTCGGGGTGCAAGTTTACAAATTTGAATGAATATACGCAAGCATTTTGTGAAATTTACACAACAAAAAAGGCACCTGAATTTTCAAGTGCCTTTGTATTTTGTAATTACCTTTAATTATGCTGGCATATCAGGTAAGCTCCAAGGCTTACGATAGGTATGTTTGATCAGTTCTGCTGCAAATTCTTTTGCAGGAACAGGATCTGTCCAGGTTTTATCGAATGTTGGATGACCATCGTGAATTTTAAAACCATCTTTTACTACTGTTTTGATAGTTTCGTCATCAGTCAGGTTAGTGAATTCCATTTTTTCACCATCCCAATCCAATTCTTTATTTAGAGCTTGCAAACGTACTGCAAGAACACCCATTACAACCATTTCGTTGAATGGTCCAGCTTCGCTGAAATCAGATGCAGTTGGTACACGACTCTCTTTACTTTCTTTACATGCACGTACCCAATCCATTTCGTGGCTGGTTTCTACACGACGACGGAATTTCGGTGCATCAGGAGTGCGACCTGACAATAACCATGGGTCTTTACCGTAACATCCGCAAACCAGGGTGTCTTTAGAACCGTGGAACAATACGCCACCTCCCGAGTTATTTGGATCTTTTCCATCAGGCCAAGCTTCAGGAAGCATTGGTTTAATACCACCATCGTACCAGTGCACATCAACCTGCGGAAGTTTAATTTTCATTTTTTTCTTAGCTTTCCTTTCAGGGAAAGTAAGTTTTACTGATTGAGCAACCGGAGCACAGTCGTTTAACAATAAACTTGAGTTTCCTTGAGCATGAATAGGATAACCTAAATCAAGGCCAACGAATACAGGGTGAAGAATATGGCAAGCCATATCGCCAAGGGCGCCTGTACCATAATCCCACCAGCCACGCCAGTTCCATGGGTGATAAACCTGGTTGTATGGACGCATTTTTGCCGGACCTGTAAATAAATCCCAGTCTAAGGTTTCAGGAACCCAATCTCCTCTTTCAGGAGTATTTAATCCTTGAGGCCAGATTGGACGGTCGGTGAATGCTTCAACTTTTTTAATCTCACCAATTTCACCATTTGCAATCCATTCAGTTGTAAGGTTTACACCTTCACCTGAAGAACCCTGGTTACCCATTTGAGTTGCAACACCATATTTGGCTGCCAATTTAGTTAGCAGTCGCGATTCGTAAACGGTGTGAGTTAATGGCTTCTGCACATATACGTGTTTTCCCATTGTAATGGCATGAGCCGCAACAATGGCGTGAGTATGGTCTGCAGTAGCAACTAAAACTCCGTCAATGTCTTTACCCATTTCGTCGAACATAATGCGCCAGTCTTTGTACTTTTTCGCTTTAGGAAAAGTATCAAAAACACCGTTACCTCCAGTGTATTTCCAGTCAACATCGCAGAGGCCGATAATATTTTCCGACTTCAGGTTTTTTAAGTTAGCGAAACCCATTCCGCCGACACCAACACCGGCAATATTGAGTTTGTCACTAGGGGCTTTATGCCCGAAACCTGCAACTGCATGGCTGGGAACAATAGTAATTCCGGCAGCTACAGCCGCAGTGGTTCCAATAAATGCTCTTCTTGAAACCATGCTTTTGTCTGATTTTTTCTCCATAATAATTTTTAGTTTTAATCGGATAGGTATCTACTTTCCAACATTTTTTTTAAAAAAGCCCCTAAATATAGCGATAATAATTTGCGTAACATAAGGCAAAGTTTAAAACTATCAGAATTCCATTAATTGAATCTCCATGTTTACGCAGGGCTTACAAACTAATTAGGTGTCTTTTTATTTTTCAGATAATAGTCAAGGTCTTGAAATTCAATTTCCGTTGTGTTTGTTTATACAAGTTGATTGGTAAAAATAAAACCAGAGATAAAAAGATTGATGTTTAATATAATCACAGTCAGGGATACTCTTCAGCTGATTTTGAGACTTCAGTTTCCCTAACAGATTTAAATAGAACTATCGAATTTTATACAAGAGCAGAACCTATCTGTTTTCAATACGTATTATTTTTATTGTTTCATGAATTTTCGGGGATAATTTTTATCTATTCCCCTTAAAAAAAATCAATTTGACACGTGCCTTTGGAAAACCTACTTTTGCAGTACAATTTTTATTTAGTCTGGATAATTTATTAAAGAAATATAAAACAAAAAAATTATGAAATCAGTAGGAGAAAAATTTCCAAAGTTTAAGAAAGAGGCCGTAATGGCAGATAATCAGTTTGAAACTGTTACTTCAGAAGATCACAAAAAAGACGGGAAATGGATGGTCATCTTTTTCTATCCGAAAGACTTTACTTTTGTATGCCCAACTGAAATAGTTGAGTTTAATAACAATCACAGTAAATTTCAGGAATTGAATGCCGAATTGTATGGTGCATCAACCGATACTGCCGAAGTACACCTGGCATGGAAATCGAATGATCCAAGATTGGCCAAACTGACTTTCCCATTAATTGAAGATACCTCAAAGTCATTAAGCAAAAAACTAGGAATTCTACAACCAGGAGCCGTGGCATACCGTGCAACATTTATTGTTGATCCTGAGGGAGTAATTCAGTGGGTAAATTGTAACAACGATGCTACAGGACGTAATGTGGAAGAAGTAATCAGAGCTTTGGAAGCAACTCAGAATCCCGGACTAACCGGATGTAACTGGCAACCTGGAGATGCCACTTTGTAAAATTTATAACCTTTAAAAAAGAAAAATCATGTCAGTAAGAATTGTAAAATCGCAATGGAGAGGAACCCTGAAAGAGGGTAACGGAAATATGGATATAACCGGGTACAGTGGCCCGTTTACTTTTGCTTCGCGTTTCGAAGACGGAAAGGGAACAAACCCGGAGGAACTTGTTGGTGCAGCACATTCAGGCTGTTACTCAATGTTTTTGGCAGCATTAATTAGCGGCGAAGGTCTTACACCCGAAAGTGTTGAAACTGAGGCTGCTGTTACACTCGGCCAGTTGGATGGCGGACCTGCCATTACCAATATTAAGTTAATCAATATAACCAAATGTGAAGGTTTAAGTCAGGAGAAATTTGCAGAGCTTTCGGCTGCTGCAAAAGAAAAATGTCCGATCTCGCGTTTGTATGCCGGAGGAACGGCAACAATTGAGTTGGAAGCTACATTGGTATAAAATTTTAGTTAACCTCGCATTTAGAGCCTGGTATAAAAAGTTTTTAAATAAATAAGGGAATAGAAAGGGAAGTCATCAGGCTTCCCTTTCTTATTTAGCAGGCTTTCCGGGATTTTCTTGAATCTCCGTAAAGAATAAACTTGTACTAAAAAATACAGGTGTCTGTTTTAAGCCAATTAACGATTCAATAAAAACATCTGAAAAAAGAATTGCTGAGTGGGAGTTTATATGGTACGAAAGAAAAATGCTTGCACATATTTTCGAAAGTTCTGACCTTTGAAAGATTAAAATATATACGATATGAAAGAAACCTTGCTGCTGGCAATGCAAGAAGCCGGAAATATTCTTTTGGAAAACTTTGGGAAGATTTCTGAATATGAAGTGAAAGAAAGTCAGAGCAGTATTGTTACCAAATCCGATGTTGAATCGGAGAAGATGATAATGCAGATAATTTCAGAGACATTTCCTTTGCATAATCTTTTGGGTGAGGAAACCGGATTTCGAAATAATAATTCAGAATATACCTGGATTGTCGACCCCATTGACGGCACGTCGAATTTCGCGGCCGGAATTCCCTGGTTTGGTATTCTTATTTGTGTGTTAAAAAATGATAAACCCCAAATGTCCGGTTGTTATTTACCGGTTCAGAATAAGATTTATTTTGCTGAAAAAGGACAAGGAGCTTTTTTAAATGGAAATCCGATTACCGTTTCAAAAGAAACTGAATTAAAAAATATTTTGATGGCCTATTCTCTCGATTTTTCTGATGAGCCTGGAAAAACGGCAAGAGAAGCACAGATTATTCAAAGGCTGGTTCAGCATGTTCGAAATATGCGTTCAACAAACTGCCTCGTGGATTTCTGTTACACAGCGGAGGGCAAGCTCGGTGCCTGTGCCAATCAAACTACAAAAATCTGGGATATCGCTGCACCGGTTCTGCTTATGGAAGAAGCTGGTGGTATTGCAACAAATTTAAAAGGTGAGGCTTTTAATTTTTCAATTAGCGAAGAAGATTATGATCGGAATTTTGAAATTGTAGCTTCGAATAAAATATTACATTCAAAATTGCTGGAATTGATAAATAGATAGAAATGGCTTACAATGAGTATTTATCAGAACGGGTACGAAGGTCTTTAAAAGAACTAAATTCTCCTTTTGAAGAAAAGAAGATGTTTGGTGGTATCTGTTTTCTGGTTAACGATAAAATGTGTGTTGGTATAATCAACAACGATTTAATGGTTCGTATCGACCCTCTTGATCAGGATATTTATCTTCAGGAGAAGGGATGCAGAATGATGGATTTTACCAAACGCCCAATGAAAGGTTATCTTTATGTATCTCCTGACGGGATTGATATGGATGAGGATTTGGAAAAATGGGTAAAACGCTGTCTTGATTTTAATCCAAAAGCCAAGTCAAGTAAAAAAAGAAAGTAACAAATGTGTTATCAAAGCAGATTCACACATTCGTTACCTGGATGTTTATCTCTTTTTATTCGCTATTTCAATGTTTACTTTTTGTCCTCTGAATTTAGCATTTCTGAATGCTTTAATAAGCTCTTTTTCATAGTTCGAATCTATTTCGAAAAACGAGAAGCCTTTTAAAACTTCGATGTTGCCAATGTCGATACTTTTTCCGGGCGTATTCTGATTGATTAAATCGATAATAGCGCGTTTGTTAACTCCGCTTTTCTTGCCGAGGCTGAAAAAGAAACGTGACATTGAACCTCCTCCGCGTCGTCCTTTACCACGATCACCACGCACGCGGTCGTCACGGTCGCGTCCGCCTTTTCTTCCGCGCTCGTTCCGGGCCATCTCATTCTCCCACTTTTCGTCAACGTTTATGTCTTTTGCATTCTCGTAGTATTGCAGAAAACGGTTAAACTCTACCGAAACGAAATGTTTTATCAGCTCCTCGCGATCTAGCCAGGCCAGCTTTTTATAAATAACCGGCATAAATTCACCGATCTGCTGTTCGTTTACCTCAACCTTTTCAACTTTGTCGATTAAGCTGAAAAGTTGTTTTTCGCAAATTTCTTTTCCTAGCGGAACAGGCACTTTAATAAATTTTTTGCCAACCTTTTTTTCTACGTCGCGCAATTTCCCTTTCTCGCGCATGTGAATTAAGGTGATGGAAACGCCTCGTTTTCCGGCACGTCCGGTTCTTCCGCTTCGGTGAATGTAAACTTCCGGATCGTCGGGTAAGTTATAGTTGATAACATGTGTAAGGTCATTTACATCCAACCCGCGCGCTGCCACATCGGTAGCAACAAGCATTTGTAAATGTTTAGCCCTGAAACGCGACATTACATGGTCGCGCTGGGCCTGTGAAAGATCACCGTGCAGGGCATCGGCGTTGTATCCGTCCTGCATGAGTTTGTCGGCAACTTCTTTAGTTTCGGCCCGGGTGCGGCAGAAAATAATTCCGTAAATATTTGGATTGATATCTGCAACCCGCTTCAGTGCCAGGTAACGGTCTTTGGCATGAATCAGATAGAAGTTGTGTTCTACATTCTCTGCAGCCGTATTTTTTTTACCCACAGAAATCTCAAACGGATCGGTCATGTATTTTCTGGCAATAGAAACAATCTCTTTAGGCATGGTAGCCGAAAAGAGAAGAGTCTGTTTTTCTTCAGGGGTATCTTCCAAAATGGCATCCAGATCATCTTTAAAACCCATTGAAAGCATTTCGTCAGCTTCGTCGAGTACCAGCCATTGAATTTGATGTACCTTTAGTTTTTTTCGTTTAATAAGATCAAGGGTTCGTCCGGGAGTACCAACAATAATTTGCGCTCCTTTCTCCAAAGCGTTAATTTGCTTTTTTATGTCAGATCCTCCGTAAAGTACGGCAATTTTTGTCTTCTCCAGATTTTTTGAAAAATTGGATAAATCGTTGGCAATTTGTAATGCCAGTTCTCTTGTCGGACTTAAGATTAATGCTTGTGGTGCATTAACCGAATTATCAAACTGTTGAATAATGGGTAAGCCAAAAGCTGCTGTTTTTCCCGTTCCTGTTTGTGCCAATGCTACCATATCCTGGTCGCTTTCAAGTAAAAACGGTATCGCTTTTTCTTGTACCGGCGTGGGATTCTCAAACCCGAGATCTTTTATCGCACTTAAAATCTCAGCTTTTAACCCCATTGATTCAAATATACTCATGTTCATTTTTTAAAAGTGGGCGCAAAGGTATTCTTTTTATTTGTATTTCAGTTCTTTATGGTTGTTTGTTTCTGATATTTAACTTTCGGTGTATTAATTGAAAAGTTGTATTGAAATTTGCTGTACAGATGATTATCCTTTTTTAACAGCATTTTTCCTGTTTATTCAACCCGATTCTGTTACTTTTGTTATTAGACTTATTCAATTCAAATAATGAAGTATGAATAGTGTACCGTCAATGAAAACAAAACAATATCTCCCGACTTTATTATTTTTTATCGTCATGCAAATGTGTTTTATTCAGGTTAATGCACAGATTGCTGACACAATTGATGTTATAGATAAAGATCCTGAAAAGATTTTGCGTAAGGTCGATCTAAAAAGTATTACCAGGAACGGTATTAATTTCTGGCAGGATGAATTTGCCGGGCACTGGGCAGGAGTAGACTTTGGGTTTAATATGTTTGTGAATGAAGATTATTCAGGATATGATTCGGAATTTATGGAGAACGACGTTTTTCGTTCAAATACAACATATATTAATTTCATTCAGCAAAGTATTGGTTTTCAAAAGGCGCGTAATACTATCGGAATGGACTTTGGGTTTAATATGTTTGTGAATGAAGATTATTCAGGATATGATTCGGAATTTATGGAGAACGACGTTTTTCGTTCAAATACAACATATATTAATTTCATTCAGCAAAGTATTGGTTTTCAAAAGGCGCGTAATACTATCGGAATGGTTACAGGGCTTGGACTGCACTTGCAGAGCTACCGTCTCGACGATAATACCACCATTTATAAAGATGGAAATGGCGTAATTCATCCCGAAGAATTGTATTTTGATAACAATCAGAAATCAAAATTAAGTCTTGTCTCGCTGGCTGTGCCTTTGTTGGTTGAATTCCAGATTCCCGTTAATCATTTCGATAACCGAATGTATGTATCAGCCGGATTGGTGGGAAGCGTGCGCCTGCACAGTCACACAAAGATTAAATACAAAGCCGAACGAAGAGAAAAGTTGAAGGTGGTTGAGGATTTTTCAATTCACCGATTTAATTATTCTGTTATGGTAAAAGCAGGTTCCCGCTGGCTGAATGTCTTTGCCACCTGTGATTTGGTTCCTCTTTTTAAGGCCGACAAAGGGCCGGAGATTACACCTTTCTCTTTTGGTGTGACACTGTTGAGTTTTTAATACCGTTTACTATTTATTATGAAACCTTATATTCTTGAACAAACCAACTGGAAACGGTTGAAACAGGAAGCTTTCGATGTTGCAGTATTGCCTTGGGGAGCCACTGAGCCACATAATTATCATCTTCCTTACGGAACCGATTCGCTTGAAACTGCCCGCATTGCAGAAGATGCTGCTTTAAAGGCGTGGGAGAGAGGCGCAAAAATAATGGTGTTGCCAACTATTTCGCTTGGAGCGCAGAATGTTGGGCAGATTCATTTGCCCTTTTGTTTACATATTCGTCCATCTACGCAATTGGTGATTTTGAAAGATTTGGTATCAGCTTTAAACGGTCAGAGAATTAAAAAGCTGGTTATTTTAAACGGGCACGGCGGAAACGATTTTAAACCTTTAGTCCGCGAATTGCAGCCTGAATTTCCGGAAATGTTTCTTTCATTGGTAGAATGGTTTAAAATACTGAATCAGGAAGAATATTTTGAGGAGGCTGGTGATCATGCCAATGAAATGGAGACCAGCATTATTATGCACTATTATCCTGAGTTGGTGCTTCCGTTGAGTGAGGCCGGAGAAGGAGAGGAGAAGAAGTGGAAGCTTGAAAGTTTGCGAAATAAGACGGCATGGGCACCGCGTCAGTGGGATAAGGTTTCGGAAGACACTGGAATTGGAAATCCTAAAAAAGCAAGTGCCGAAAAGGGGAAAAGATTTGTGGACGATGTGACAACAAAAATCGCTGAATATTTTGTAGAACTGGCTGCTTGCGATTTGGATGATTTATATGAAAAATAGAGTAACACGCTGAATTTCAGAGTAATATCACAATTTGTGACCTTTTAAAAAATCCAAACAATTATCATTTCATAAATGCTCTAAAATTAAGTTATTACACTGGTTCTTAAATATAATTTACTCATCGGTATCAGGTTGTCTTGGTGCCGTTAATTAAAATAAAATGAAACTACTATTAATAAGCAATTCAACCATGAAGGGTGAACCTTACCTGGATTACCCGAAAAGTGAGATCAGGAAATTTCTGGGAGAAAAACCGGTAACCGCAGTTTTTATTCCCTACGCTGCTGTTACCTTTTCGTTCGATACATACTGCGAGAAAGTAGAAGAGCGGTTTGCCGAAGTTGGTCACCACGTGGTGGGAATTCATACCTTCGACAATCCTGTGAAAGCCATTCAAAAAGCTGACGCCATTGTTGTTGGCGGTGGTAATACCTGGCAACTGGTTCGCATGTTACACGATCATAAATTAATGAACCCGATTCGTGAGAAAGTGTATAACGGAACACCTTATATTGGATGGAGTGCAGGTTCAAATGTTGCCTGCCCGACCTTGCGCACAACTAATGATATGCCAATCATCGATCCCAAAGGTTTTGATTGTACGGGTTTAATACCATTTCAGATTAATCCGCACTACCTTGATGCCAATCCTGAAGGGCATGGAGGAGAAACCCGTGAACAACGTATTGAGGAATTTCTGGAAATCAATCCGAATTGTTACGTGGCCGGATTACGGGAAGGAACCATGTTTAAGCTTGAAAACGACAAACTTGAATTAATCGGAGAACGTCAGTGCAGAATATTCAAAAAAGGTCAGGAGCCAATTGAGTTGTCTGCCGGTGATAGTTTTGACTTTCTGTTGGGATAAGAACGCTATTCGATAAACATAATCCGGGCGGCATTTGCGTCCGGATTTTTTATTTCCAATTTAGAGCTATGTGTCAGACCAATTTTACGATCAATTTGGCATTGAATAATTATGTGGCTTTTAAAACTCATTTTTAATCAAAGATGTGAAGCAAACAAATCACTACCTTTGTTTCAAATTCAGTAAAAATGGAAATACTTTCAAGCAGCTATTTCGCTTTATTTTTGATTGTTGCCCTGGGTTTTATCCTGGGAAGAATAAAAATTTTCGGCTTATCGCTCGACGTTTCTGCGGTAATTTTTGTAGCCCTTATTTTCGGTCATTATGGTATTGTAATTTCTAAAGATTTTCAATACCTGGGGCTGGTGTTGTTTATTTTCACTATTGGAATTCAGGCAGGCCCGGGTTTTTTTAGTTCGTTTAAAAAAGAGGGCAGACAGTTGGCATCCTTTGCAATCTTGCTTATTGCTATTGCTTCGCTTATTACAATTATTTGTATTTCTGTTTTTAAGGTTGACTCCAATATTGCTGTGGGATTATTAACGGGGGCATTAACCAGTACACCAGGTTTGGCTGCTGCCATCGATTATACCGGTTCACCACTTGCGTCAATAGGTTATGGAGTTGGCTATCCGTTTGGGGTGATTGGTGTAATATTATTCATCCGTTTTCTTCCTAAATTGTTTAGGATTTCTGTAAAAAAGGCGGAAGAGGATTATGAATCAAATTTGAAAGAACAATTTCCAGAAGTAATAAAAGGAAATTTTATTGTTGAAAATGAAAATGTGGTTGGCAAAAGTATTGGAGCATTGCGCATAAGGTTCATGACAAAAGCTGTCGTATCAAGAGTGGTTCACGATGGGAATGCAGTTACACCAAATCCGGATACCATTTTGTACAAGGGTGATTTGATAAAAGCAGTTGGAACACAGGAAGCACTCAGAAATATTGAGTTATTGATTGGTAGGGCAACGGAAGAAGAAATACCACTGGACCCGAAATATGATGTTCGTTCGGTATTGGTTACTAATAAAGAAGTTGTAAATAAAACCATCGGGCAAATTAACCTGCTCAATACCTATAATGCCACCATAACACGTATTCGAAGAGCCGGAATTAATATCTCACCTTCGCCAAGTTCAAAATTACAATTCGGAGATAAATTGGTAATAGCAAGTAGTAAGGCGAATATGGGAATCGTATCAAAGGTTTTTGGAGATGATCAAAAGCGTCTTTCCGATACTGATTTTTTACCGATAGCCCTGGGAATTATTCTTGGTGTTCTGGTTGGAAAAATTAGTCTCGCGTTTGGCTCGTTTACTTTTAGCCTCGGTTTAACAGGAGGTGTTTTAATTGTTGCTTTGGTTCTAAGTCGCATCGGAAAAACCGGCCCGGTAATCTGGACAATGACCGGGGCTGCCAATCAGCTGGTTCGTCAGTTGGGATTAATATTATTTTTAGCTGCTGTTGGTACCGGTGCAGGCGAAAAGATTGTTGAAACCTTTAATGAATATGGAATTGAACTTTTCCTTTACGGAGCAGCGATTACCATATTGCCAATGATAATAGCCGGACTTGCAGGTAAATGGATATTTAAAATGAATGTATTGTCCTTGCTGGGAGCACTTAGCGGAAGCATGACGAGTACACCGGGACTGGCAGCAGCCGACTCTATGACTGAAACCAATGCTCATTCCATTGCATATGCAACTGTTTATCCGGTTGCCATGGTATTGCTAATAGTAGCAGTTCAGGTTATTACAATGATTTTTTAATCTTATTTTTTATACGAAGCCGGATCTAGGGCAACGGGCGACCAGTTTTTTAGAAAACGAAGTACCACATCGCGATCATAACTCTTATCTTTTTCAAGGAAGGCTGAGTTTTGAGTGTGAATGCGTTTCCCGTTTCCATCAAGAATTACAAAAACCGGAAACCCGAAACGTTGAGGAAATTCTAATTCTGCAAGCACTTCTTTTTGTTGATTCTCATTGTCGTAATTAACTCTTACTAATTCGTAATTATTTTCCAACTGCGATTTTATTTCAGAATCGGCTTCAATAAAATTGTGGAATTTAATACACCAGGGGCACCAGTTTCCTCCTATTTGCAGGAAGACATGTTTGTTGCTTTTCTGAGCTAATTCTACTGCTTGTTTAATATCTGCTTTTGCATCGGCCAGTGGATCGTAGATTTTTTTTGCTTGCGAAAAAGTAATAAACGGCAGGCAAATTAGCAGAATGAAATATAGGATTCGAGTCTTCATCTTTTTATTTGGTTTATTCTGCCCACACCGATTCTATCTTGTAAATGTCAAGCTTGTCAATGGCAAGTTCACCTCCATTGGTAAAAAATACTACATCAAGAGCTTTTTCGTTGGGTGTAAAACAGTTAGAGATTACCTTTTTTCCGTCGTTTGCAAATATCTCTATTGAAGCCCTGTCGAGAAGAATTTCAAGCTTTAATTTGTTCCCGATTGTTGGCAGAGGTACAGTATTTCCTAAAACCGAAAGAGTTCCGCGTTTTACATTATACAATATTTCAGTACCCGGAGTTTTGTTGCTATGTCGAAGCATTAATCCGAAATTGTCGGAAGTTTTTATGTCTAATTCCGCAATAATGTGCAAACAATCACCCGATACTTTTTTAATTTGATTAGAAGTAAGACCAGGTATCAGGTTTTTATTTTTTACGGAATAACCTTTGTCGTGCAGTTGTTCAATTTCACGAATTGGAGTTCGGATAAGTTGATATCCGCTGGGGAATTTTGTTAACGAAAGTTCGCATGGGAAGGACATTTGACCGTTAAATGGCATTTCAGGAAACTCTCCACCTCGCATCCAGGCAATTTGTATAATGCGTCCATCGTCTCCGGGAATGTTGCTCCAAGTTTGTGTGGCATAATAATTTTTTCCCCAGTCGCTTTTCATTTTTCCCGATTCGGAGGTGAAATTTTTGCCATCAAAATCTCCTATCAGGTAACTTCCGTCTCCATCGAACAGAACCCATTTGATTTCATCGGGCCTGTTGCTTACTTTAAATTCAACCAGGTCGGGACACTCATAAAATCCCGGAACATGACTTTCCCAATTCCAATCAGTCATGTTTTTGGAGGAGTAAATCGAAATCCCCTTTGAATTGTCATTGCCCGAAAGTTTTCGGTATAATACCATTACGTATTTTTGAGAAGGCTCATGCCAGAACACTTTCGGATCACGGGCCTCATCGTTTTCGTCGAATGGAATAATCGGATTTCCTTCATATTTTTCCCATGTTTTGCCTTTGTCTGTACTGAAGGCAATTCGTTGACCGCAATGCTGGCTGGTATAAAAAGCTACCAGCGTTTCAACTTCTCCCGATTGTTTACCAAGCAGGTTGTTTTTGTCTACAATAGCTGATCCCGAAAAGGCAGTGCAATATTCTTTGTCTTCTGAATTTTCGTCGGGATAAAGTGCTATTGGTTGGTGTTCCCAGTGAAGGAGATCGTTGCTGATGGTATGACCCCAATGCATGTATCCCCATTCGTTCCCTTTTGGATTGTATTGGTAAAACATGTGGTACTCTCCGTCGTAATAGACTAACCCATTTGGATCGTTATGCCAGTTCTTTTCCGGCGTAAAATGGAATTGAGGACGATAAATTTCGTTATAATATTCTTTTTCCTTTTTTGTGGTTGAAGTGCTAACCAGCAGAGTAAAAGCGAGTAAGGATGTTGATAAAAAGTTCATAAAATTGTATCTCTAGTTTTTTCTTGTTTGGCTAAACTTATGAAAAAAATTTGCTTTTATAAAAAATATTCATACTTTTACTTCCACAAACCCATAAATGTAGAACCGTTCTTTGGCTGACGCTTTTGATTTTCAAGTTAAATCATCATCATCAAAAATTAAATCAAAGGCATTTTCTGTTGCTATAAAAAAAGCTGCTTAGTTCTTTTTTATATAGTTGTTTTACAAACCCACTGGTTTAGTTTAAGAAATAAAGTTGTCTAAACCGGATAAACACCTATTGATTTTAAGGACTTTAAACATGTAGTTTCAGCAATAGATTTTTCAAGTTTAGCTGATTAAGTTCCAAATTTGTGGAGACGTACAAACCCTAATTAGATTGAGATGAAGCAAGACCATTTTATCATTCAAAAGAAATTGATTACCTGATTTAGATTGAGGCAAAGTAGGTTTCGGTGGAATTCTGACTTACAACAAACCCGCTGATATGCATAACAAACCCGGCATATCAGAATTACCATCAGATTTCATGCAAAGCTTACAGAAAGCCTGATTACAAATCATCGCTTTGTTAAAATACCGATTAGAGTTTGAAACATAACCTAATTTAAGTTGTAATGAGACGCTTTGTATTACTCGTCCTTACTATTGCTGGCGCTTGCAATGTATGGGCACAGAAGCAACAACCGGAAAAACTTACCCAGGTAAATGCTCCGATTAACATCGCTTCTGAGGAAATTAGAAAATCATTTACCCCATCTGCCGATTTTGGTTTAAAATCCGGCGCTGTGTTAAAATCTGATTTTCAGGTAGAATTTGTCGACTTCCCGGAAAATGCAAAATCTGCATTTTTGTATGCGGTTTCAATGTACGAAAACCTAATTGCTTCGGATGTGCCGGTTAAGGTACAGGCTGTTTGGGATAACCTTGGCGGTAATATTCTGGCAAAGACAAAACCTTCGTCGTTCTACAAAAACTTTACCGGTGCTCGACTAGCCAATGTTTATTACCCAGTGGCTTTAGCCGAAAAACTTGCGGGAAACGGGCTAAACGGTTCTGAACCGGATATCATTTGCACATTTAATAAAAATATGAGCTGGTATTTGGGAACAGATGGTGATGGCCCGTCGAGCCAATACGATTTTGTAACTGTAGCGATGCATGAAATGGTTCATGGACTAGGCTTTGTTGGTTTTTTCGATGTTAACAACGGTATTGGTAACATGGATAACTCGAACGGAGTTCCAAGCATTTACGATGTTTATATTTATAATAATCTTAATCAGCAGTTAGCTGATGACGACATTTTTTCTATTCCTTCAAATCAATTGGGAGATGTTTTAACATCAAACAACCTGGTTTTGAAAGGAAATGATGGTAGTGTTAAAGGAGATGTTTATGCTCCCACAAACTGGAATCAGGGATCAAGTATTTATCATTATCCTGAAGCGGGATTTGCACAAGGAGACGCCAATGCTTTAATGACTCCTTACATTTTTAAAGGCGAAGCAATTCATGCCCCGGGCGATAAAACGATGGAGTTGCTGGCTGAGTTTGGCTGGAAATCAATAAACATTGAAGGAGAAAGGATTAAAGATTTTGAAGAGGCAGTTGAGAAATTACCAGTTTCTGTTCAGGTAAGCAGCGAACTTGATGTTGACAGCTCTTCGGTACAAATACTTTACTCGACTGATAAATTCGCCACCTCGAAAAAAGTAACGTTAAAATACAATTCAAACGCAAACCAATTTGAAGGAGAGCTTCCTTTGGATTTTCAGAAAGGACTGATTCAATATTATTACAAAGCAACCTCTGTTAATCATATCGACTTTACTTATCCTGATATGGCTCCTGAAAGAATTTATAGTTTCAGGGTTGGCGCTGATTATTATCCACCGATAATTAATCACAACCCAGAAAAAATGTTAGTTGCATCTGAATCTGTACTTGATTTAACTGCGGTGGCAACTGATAATGTTGGAATTAAAACAGTTCAGATTGAGTATCGCATTAACGGTATCGTTCAAGACAAAGTTGACCTTGATTATCAAAGTGCCGATTCTTATGCAAAAAAGGTTGAAATATCAGGTATCGTGTCAGGTAATGATGTTTTGGAATATCGCCTGATCGCAATTGATAATACCAACAGGGGAAACAAAAGGTATTCGCCCAATTCGGGCTATTATTCAGTTGCAATTTGTGAGTCTGAACAACCTTTGACAGGTTATTTTACTGATTTTGATTCGGATAATAACGATTTCAAGATTGCAGATTTTGAGATAACTAAACCTTCCGGATTCTCTAGTAGTAATCTTCATACTATCAGTCCTTATCCTGAGTCTGACCTCGAAAATCAAAGATATAATCTTATCGCTCAGTTGAAATACCCCATTATTATTGAGGAAAACGGATTAATGACTTTCGACGAGGTAGTTTTGGTTGAACCCGGAGAAGAGGGAACCACTTATACGGAAGAATCATTTTGGGATTTTGTAATTGTTGAAGGAAGTAAAAATAATGGTAAAAGCTGGTTGCCGGTTACAAATGGATACGATTCTGGAGTTGATGAATTATGGAATTCATACTTTACCAACAATTTGAAGAGTGCTGTTTCTGAGGCTTCAGGACATGAAAATATGTTTCTTCAGCAAACTATTGATTTAACAGAAAACACCGAATTTGAAGCTGGCGATACCGTTATTTTCCGTTTCCGTCTTGCTTCAGATCAGAACGTTACCGGTTGGGGATGGGCAATCGACAATCTGGGAATTCAGTCGTCTGCAACAGCTGCCGACAATGTTGTTAGTAATAAAGAAGTAACAATATATCCAAATCCATTTAACGAAAGCCTTTATATCGAGGGATTTACTTCTGACAATACCTCAGATGTTGAAGTTCGTATTACTGACCTGTCGGGCAAGACCGTGTTTCATGAAACACGTAATGATGCCTGGTACAATCAAAAGCTAAAAATAGACTTGCCCGATGTCGCTCCCGGCGTTTACCTGGCAAGTATTACAGATAATCAATCAAATAAAATAACACAAAAAATCATTAAAAATTAATAATTATGGAAACTTTATTAATGGTAGCATTCGTTGCTGCACTTGTTGGATTAATTACCTCATCGGTAGTATTATACAAATTATTGACTGAAAAAAAAGCGCAAAGGTTAGAATATTAGATGATTGGTATTGCAACCTTAAATTAGGAGATGCCGGGATTATTTTTCCCGGCATTCTTTTTTTAGGGTATAAGATTTTTTATCTGTAATAATATTTGATTTTTGTTTCAAAAAACGAACATTTGTTGCTTCTTTTGGTTAAGCTTAGATATTGAAATAGAATGGGAAAAAGTATTTTTATTGTTTTACTGTTTTCGTTGGCGGGAATAATTTCGAACGGACAGCAATTAAAATCTAAATCGGGGCTCGACTTTCCGCGGCCGGTTTGTTATGCATCTGATAAAATTGAGAGAACATTTATTCCACCATCTGAAAGTTTCCTTCTAAAATCAGGTGAACCCAAAAGTAATATAGAGGTTAACTACATTTCCTTTCCAACAGAAGCAAGAATCGCTTTTGAGCATGCGGTTGGAATATGGGAAAGCATTATCGAATCGGATGTAACTATTCGTATGGTAGCACTTTGGAGTGATGATTTAGAGGACAAAGTATTAGGGAGTTGCGGGCCGGAAACGTATTATGCCAACTTCCCAAATGCTCCATATGATAATGTTTTTTATGCCGTGGCTCTAGCAGAGAAAATTGCCAATAAAGAATTAAATGGTGATTCGAGATATGATATTGTTGCGAATTTTAGTAGTAAAATTAATTGGTACTTTGGAATAGATGGCGGTTCCTCTGACGATCAGTATGATTTTGTATCAGTGGTACTTCATGAAATTGCACATGGACTTGGTTTTACGGGCTTCTTTTTTGTTAATAATACGATAGGTGGTTACGGATACTTTAATTCAGGCGATATTGCTTCTTTTGATCAATTAATAGTTAACAGTTCCGGAACACAACTTTTAGATCCTACGGAATATCCTATTTATTCAAGAGCCCTGGGAGATGCCCTGCAGTCGGAAAGATTGTATGCTCATAGCCCTGTTGCAATGAACGCAAATAACGGGTACAGACCACGATTATATGCTCCGGCAGAATATGATGGCGGCTCCAGTATTTATCACTTGAATGAGAGCACTTATCCTGCAGGAACTCCGAATTCATTAATGACCTATGCGATTGGACGGAGTGAAGCAATTCACGATCCGGGACCTTTAACCCAGGGTATTATGGAAGACATTGGCTGGTCGAGTTTGACGATTCACTTCGATCCACCCAAAGATAAGGAAATCGTACAGCCCATTGTTTTCAACGCTTCATTCGAAAGCGATTACGCACTGGATTCTTCTGCCTTGTATGTGATTTATTCAACGGATGGATTTCAGTCGCAGTCTGATACACTGAAACTGGTTTCAGGAAGCGAGGACGGGATGTTTTCAGCAACTTTAGTTCCTGATGAAAATACAAACATTATTACCTATTATGTTGAGGCTAATGATGTAAAAAACCGCATTAAATATTCACCTTCATTAGCCCCGAATGAATACCATCAGGTGAAATTTGGCCCGGATACTGAACAGCCTGTTATCAGTCACACGCCTATCAATTATTTTCTCAATAATGGCAATTCACTTGAATTAACCGCGGAGGTAGACGATAACCTGGGTATCGACACGGTTTATGTTGAGTATTGGATTAACACTGTTTTACAACCCGCTTTCGGTTTGACTTTGAAGGAGGGTGATACTTACAGTGCTGAATTCCCATTTAACCTGGAGACACTTAATGATGGAGATAGTATTTATTATAAAATATATGCAGTTGATTCATCGGCAGCGAGAAATATGGTGCAACATCCTGAAACAGGAGAAATATTGTCTTTTAATGTTGAAGGAGTTTTTGAGCCTGTTAATCAGTATATTACTGATTTTAATTCGCAAACACCAGACTTCCTGATTTTTGACTTTGATATTTATACCGCCAATAATTTTGAAAATGGTGCTTTACACAGTCCGCATCCTTATCCAAATCCCGGAGTCGACAATGAAGATTATAATTTCTCTACTTTATTAAAACATCCCATCATTATAAATGAGTCAGGAACGATGACCTATGATGAGGTTGTATTGGTAGAACCGGGAGGATATGATGATTATAATTTATTTCAATTGTGGGATTATGTTATTGTTGAAGGAAGTAAGGACTTAGGTGAAACCTGGCTTCCTCTGGTGGATGGTTACGATTCGGGAGACAACGCGCTTTGGGAACAGAGTTATAATAGTTCCTTCAGTGATATGGATTCCAGAGCAATTGGAAAGTCAGAATGGTTTAAACCCCGAGAAATTTCATTGCTTCAGAACGAAAATTTTGAAGTAGGCGATACCATTCTTTTACGTTTTCGGTTATATTCCGATCCTTATGCTACCGGTTGGGGATGGGCAATTGATAATTTGAGTATTCAGCAACCTCTGTCGGCAGGAATTACCGGTTTGTCGGAAGATGATGTAAAGATTTATCCCAACCCGTTTAACAATATCATAAATCTACAACTTAATTCTGATGAGAGTATTGATGAACTGAAACTGGAAGTATTTAACCTGTTTGGGCAAGTGGTTTATTCGCTGGAAGAGAGAAGTATCTTCGGGTATCTGAATAAAGAAATTGACTTGTCGCAACTGGGCAGTGGGATATTTTTGGTTAAGTTAAGTGAAAGTGGAAAACAGGTGTATTCGAAAAAGTTAATTAAAAACTAAATTTTAGGTGATGCGTTTAAAATTTTAAGTAAATCGCCTTCATTCGTTTTATTTCAAAAATATATCTCTATATTTGCTCACATAAAGAATACAAAATGCGAACAATTTTTAATAATAACTATTTCTACTTTTATTTTTATTATGGTTCTGAAATCGGGATCAGGAAGTAGGGTATTGTTAAAAATGAAAATATTTTACAGAAAGGTCTCGAAAAATTCGGGGCCTTTTTTTATTTAATAATTATAGGAAACTCGTCCGGAGAACTTGGGCAAGTTCCACGAAATACTTTTGAAAAAAGAAATATACGAATGAAAACAACAGTTATAGGACTTGGACTTATTGGCGGATCGATGGCAAAGGATCTACGCAAATCGGGTTTTGCTACCGAGCTGATTGGTGTTGAAACGAATGAAGAACATGCTGCCAAGGCAGTAGAACTCGGACTGGTCGACAAGGTTGAAGAACTCGTAGATGCAGTATCCGAAGCCGATCTGGTAATTATTGCCATACCTGTTGATAAAGCCAAAATTGTACTTCCTCAGGTATTGGATGCAATCGGTAGTGGAACAACTGTTACCGATATGGGATCGACAAAAAAGGTATTGGTCGATTCAGTGTCTACCCACAAGCGCAGAAAGAATTATGTTCCGGCTCACCCGATGTCAGGTACTGAAGATTCCGGGCCAACAGCGGCTCTCGAAAGTTTGTTTAAAGGTAAAATTGCCATTTTATGCGACCAGGAAGATTCAGGGCCTCAACATGTGGCTTTAATAGAAAAGATGTTCCAGAACCTGGGGATGGATATTGCTTATATGACTTCTGACGAACAAGATCACAGTACTGCTTTTGTATCGCATTTGCCCCATGCCGCAGCTTTTGCCCTTGCCAATGCTGTGCAGGCTAAGGAAGATCGAAAAATTATTTTCGATCTGGCGAGCGGTGGTTTCCGGTCTACGGTGCGTTTGGCAAAGAGTTCAGGATCAATGTGGCATCCTATTTTTCAACAAAACCGCGATTATGTTGTTGAAACGCTGGATGTCTACATCAAACATTTAACCGAGTTTCGCGATTGTATGAGAGATAAAGACGACAAAAAATTGTGGGATTTGATTACCAGTGCCAATAAGATCAGGGATATTCTGGAGGGTAAAACTCCACATTTGGTTAAGAACGAAGAAAAAATTACAAAATTTTATACAAAATAATTATGACAGCAAAGATTGACATTAATCCGATAAAAGAGTGGCTGCCCCATATCGATAATCCGTTATTGATTGCAGGGCCATGTAGCCTTGAAACGGAAGAGCAGACATTGGAAACGGCCCGCTTGTTGGCTAAAGATAAGCGCGTATTTGTTTTCCGCGGAGGAGTTTGGAAACCACGTACACGGCCCGGTTCATTCGAAGGAGTTGGATCTGTAGGTCTTGAGTGGTTGAAGAAAGTGAAGGAAGAAACCGGTTTGCCTGTTGGAACGGAAGTGGCCAATGCCCAACATACGGAAGAAGCATTAAAAGCAGGTCTTGATGTATTATGGATTGGAGCACGTTCAACTGCAAGTCCTTTTGTGGTGCAGGAAATAGCTGATGTGCTGAAAGGAACTGATTCGGTGGTGATGATCAAAAATCCGGTGAACCCGGATGTTCAGCTATGGATGGGAGCCATTGAACGAATTTCACAGGCGGGAATCAAAAATATTGTGGCCATTCACAGGGGATTCACTCCATTCCGTGAAACAAAGTACCGGAATTACCCCAACTGGAAAACGGTTATTGAGATAAAGCGTAAGATGCCAGATTTACCTATTATCTGCGATCCAAGTCATATTGCCGGTACACGCGAATACCTGTTGGAAATTTCGCAAAAAGCTTTTGATATGGGAATGGATGGTTTAATGATTGAATCACACCGCGATCCATCGTGTGCTTTGAGTGACGCCGGCCAGCAGCTTACACCTGCCGATTTGGGTAAATTGCTCGATAAACTGGTGATACGAAATCAAAGCGCTAATAATCCCGATTTTGAAAATCAACTTGACATGCTTCGTAGCCGAATCGATGCTATCGACTCTGAGATGCTGGAGCTTTTATCGTCGCGAGTTGAGATTGTAAAACAAATCGGACAGTATAAAAGAGATAATAACGTAACTGCGCTTCAGATTAACCGATGGACTCAGCTTATGGAGCATCGTGTAAATCTAGGGAAGAGTATGAACCTGAATGAGACTTTTGTTAAAATACTTTTTCAGTTAATTCACGAAGATTCGGTTCGTATGCAAACCGAGATTATGGATGAAGAGTAGAGTAGCAGATAAAATAGAAAGCAAAGCTCCGAAGATTTTTCTTCGGGGCTTTTTTATTTCATTAGTTGTTGAAGTAATTTCAGAAAAACGTTTTTATAAGGAGGATACCGGATGGGCAGATCAATTTTCGTTGTGGTTTTAATTATTGACCGCTGATGCGAGAAAATATCGAAACTACGTTTACCATGATAAGAGCCCATTCCACTTAATCCCACACCACCAAATGGCAACCACAGGTTCGAAAAATGCATCACTACTTCGTTAATGCCACTATCGCCCGAATAGGTTTCCCGCAAAAATTCTTTTTGTGTTTTTTTGTTTTCGCCAAAGTAATAGGCTGCCAATGGTTTTTCGCCCTTGTTAATATAATCAATAGCCTGATGTAATTCTGAAAAGGTCATCACCGGTAAAATGGGACCGAAGATTTCGTCCTGCATCACTTCCGATTCGCTGCTGACATCGGTTAAAATGGTTGGTGAGAAATGATGAGTTTCTTCGTCGAGCTTGCCTCCGTAATAAACGGTAGCACCTTTAAGAAGTCCAGAAAGTCGTTTAACTGCATTACCGTTAACGATTTTAGGATAGTCCTTACAGCTTTCAGGATTTTCTGAAACAAATTTTAAAATGGCCGCTTTAAGTTCTTGCAGGAATTCCTCAAAAATAGTTTCCTGAACAAAAAGGTAATCGGGAGCAATGCAGGTTTGTCCTGCATTCAACAATTTTCCCCAGATAATACGTTTTGCCGCAATCTTTAAATTGGCATCTCTGTCAACAATTACCGGGTTTTTACCTCCAAGCTCGAGTACTACCGGAGTAATATATTCAGCAGCTGCCTTCATCACTATTCTGCCCACACGCGTACTTCCCGTGAAAAATATTTTATCCCAGCGTTGCTCCAGTAGTTCCTGACTCACTTCAATGCCTCCCTGTACTACAGCAACATATTTTTCGTCGAAAGTATATTCAATAATTTTTTGAACTATTTCCGAAGTTTTTTTCGTGTATTCAGATGGTTTTATTACCACAACATTTCCCGCTGAGATGGCTCCTATTGCAGGAATAAGAGCCAGCATAAAAGGAAAATTAAACGGGCTAATAACCAGAACTTTTCCATAGGGCTGGTTTTGGATGTAGCTTGATGAAGGAAAGGCAATTATTGGGGTTTTTACCCTTTTGGGTTTTGCCCAGGTTTTTAGTTTTTTCAGGTGAGTGCCTAATTCTTTCTGTACCATTCCAATCTCAGATGAAAAAGCTTCAAATTCGCTTTTCCCCAAATCGGCATGTAATGCTTTTACTATTTCAGGGCCGAAATGTGAGATAGCACCTCTGAGTTTTTTTAATTGTTTTATTCTGAATGACAGGTCTAACGTTTCGTGTGAACGAAAGTAGGCATCTTGTTGGTTTAAAAGTTCTTGAATGTTTTTTGCCATGTTAGCAAAATTTTAGGTTTTTAGTCGGTTGGTTAATTTTTTCAGGCCATCACACATGGCCTGGTTTATTTGCCGGTATTTAGGAAGTTCTTTGCCAATAAAGATAATAAATATGACCAACTGTGTATCCGGACAATTGTCGGGAATAATATGTTTGTTTAAACGGTAACTCTCACGGAGTAATCTTTTTATTTTGTTTCGGTCTACTGCCCGTTTAAATATTTTTTTACTGGCAGTAAATCCAACCTGTACGTGGGAGCCAGATTTGATATCTGTTGGCAGGAAAACAATTTTTAAAGGGTATTGCAAAAAAGATTCGCCTTCTGCAAAAAGCTTCTCAATTAATTTTTTGCTTGAAAGCCTTTCGGTTTTTTTCAGCGTAAACCTCTTTTTAGTGTTATTTTCTATGCCGTCGTCCATTATTTCAATAAAAAGGCTATCCATCACCAGATAGATAGCCTTAAAAGTAATGTATTTTTTCTACTATTTCTGCTTTTTGATATATTGCTCAAGAGCCATGGTCATTGAAGGTGCCTGCGATGTTGGCGCTTCAATGTCGAGTCTTAGCCCGGCATCGCGAACAGCTTTTGCTGTAGCAGGTCCAAAACAGGCTATGCGGGTTGAATTTTGTTCAAAGTCGGGAAAGTTTTGAAAAAGAGATTTAATTCCTGAGGGGCTGAAAAAAACCAGGATATCGTATTTGATATCAGCCAGATCAGACAAATCGGCACTAACTGTGCGATAAAGAATCGCTTTAGTGTAATTGTATTTCTCTTTGTCAAGCAACATTGGTATTTCCTGTTTGTGAATATCAGAAAGTGGTACCAGGAATTTTTCATCCTTGTGCTTTTTCATAACAGCAATCAAATCTGCGAATCGTCCATCAGCATAAAAGATTTTTCTTTTTCGGTAAACGATGTATTTCTGTAAGTAGAAAGCAGTGGCTTCCGAAATGCAGAAATACTTCATCGAATCAGGCACAGTTATACGCAATTCCTGTGCAACTCTGAAAAAGTGATCGATGGCTGTTCTGCTGGTAAAAATTACAGCAGAGTGATCGAGGATCTGAATTCTGGTTTGACGGAATTCTTTTGAAGGCACACCTTCAACCTGAATGAAAGGTCTGAAATCTATTTTCAGGCCATTCTTTTCTGCCAATTCGAAATATGGCGATTTTGCCGTACTGGGTTCTGGCTGCGAAACTAAAATGCTCTTGACTTTCAAAATTTTATGCTTTTAATGAAACATTTCCCTTCTTATTCAACTACTACTTTATAAATTAAAAGCAAGGGTAAAAATTCAAGGGTACAAAGGTACAAAAAGAGATAAAATATAGAAAATTGTTTTTTTAATAAAATAAAAACACCTCTCTGAAGTAACAAAAGGTTAAAGATGATAGCAATTGTTAATCCTGAAAACACTATGAATACAGGGCTTGCTAAAGGTGAAAAAGAAATAAGTATAACAACAGGAAGCAAAATTAATCCTAAGATTCGGTTAACATTGTCCATGTTAAAAAGAAATTCACGTGTTTCCGCGACCGATTCAAACAAAAGTCCGATAAAAAGATACAATAGTTTTTTAATCAGGTAATAAAGAAAAACCAGGCCCAGAATAATGAAAAAATACGAAGGGCTTGTTATGGCATTTTCCCATTTGATGAGGTTCAATAGCTGGAAAATAAATAACGAGAAAGTGATATAAAAGATAATGTCAAGTCGAAATGCTCCATGAATTACCGGATATTTTTTTTCCTGCAGCATGCGAACTGAGGTGGTATAATTAAAAACTGACAGAAAAAGATGTCCCATATATTTTTGGTATGCATATCTCATTGTTGCAAAAATTGCGAGACATAAAAAAATTAGAACTGTTAGCCAGTCGGTTGACGTTTGGTGAATTTGTTTCATGGGTAACACAAAACCTGGCATTTCGGGTACCGAGTAACTTAATTCTGTAACCGATCGTGGAGTAATAAATCTCGAACTGTCAACCAGTAGTTTTCTTTCCTGCTGGATTTGCCAGTTTCGTATTTGCGCATCTGTATATTGCTTTGGGGCAGGTTTGGTGGGTTCCGTCTTTCTTTCGGGCATATTAAGTAATGATACCGGCTTTTTGGTAGTCATCAAATCCTGTAATCCTGTATTTTCAGGAAGTGTATTTTTCAGGCTTTTTATCCCTGTCGAATCTTGCTGATATGTTGCCAATGCCCCCATAGTTCTTGCTGATTGCAAAGATAGAAAATTCCATTGCCTGTGTACGTTATCCCGATGTTGTATTTTGGTTTATATTTGTTTTTATGATTTATTTGGCGCCCTTGCAGGGATTTACTGATTTTGTGTACAGAAAGGTGTATCACGAGGTGTTTTCAGGAGTTGACGCCTTTTTTATTCCTTACGTCACGTTGAAAGGTGGTAAACTGTTGCAAAAATATCAGAATGAGATACTTCCGGAAAATAATTTACAACACCGGTCTGTTCCTCAGGTGCTGGCTGCCGGCAGTGATGAAATGATTTATTTATCGGGTTTGTTGTTTGATTTAGGTTATGGCGAGGTAAACCTGAATTTGGGATGCCCGTATCCAATGGTTACTAACCGAGGAAAAGGTGCCGGTCTTTTGAATCAACCCGACGAGTTGCAGCGGATTTTAGATGCTTTTTTTGAAAAATATAAGTTGCAACTTTCTGTAAAACTCAGGGCAGGATTAAAATCTTCTGAAGAGTTGGAACACATTATACCGGTATTAAACTCTTTTCCCCTGAAAGAAGTAATATTCCATCCCCGAATTGCTAGCCAGCTTTATTCCGGCGATATCCAGAATGATGCATTTCGTTGTTTGCAGGCGAACTTAAAACATAAGCTGGTTTATAACGGTGATATCTTTTCCTGTGAAGATTTTAAACGGCGAAAGGAACAATTTCCAAACATTCAAAGCTGGATGCTGGGACGAGGAATACTAATGAATCCTTTTTTGCCTATGCAGATAAATGGAGCTGTTATCTCTGAAACGGAAAAAATGGAGAAGAAGGAGTGTTTTCATCAACTGATGTGGGAAAACTACCGGGAAGTAATGGATAACGAAGGAAATGCCCTGAATAAAATGAAACAATTCTGGATTTATTTTAGCCACTTGTTTAAAAATCAACCCAAGGTATTTAAGCAGATCAAAAAATCAGGAAACATTCATAAATATAATACGGCGGTCAGGAATATTTTTTCAGAATTTAATTAGAACAGTTTTCTCGTTCATACTTTTCCATCAGGTTCATTAACAGATACATTTCTTTTAGTTCATCTTCTGATTTTGGTTCATTGCAAATTTCCAGAAAGCGATTTAAAGCATCTCTGTAATCATCTTCTGTTTCAATTTCGTAGTTCATAGAATTAATGTGCATCCAGCCAATTATCAGCTGCATTCATTTCAACAGTTAACTGTACGCCAATGTTTACGGCATTTTCCATTTCTATTTTAACGAGTTGTTGAAGCTGATCTAATTCGGTTTTATATGCATCGAAGTTCAATTCGTCATGAACCTGCAAAATCATTTTCGATTTTAATTTATTTTCTTCCATTTGACGATGAATATTTATCATCGCAATTTTGATAATGTCGGCTGCTGATCCCTGGATAGGGGCATTGATGGCATTTCGCTCGGCAACTCCGCGAACAACTGCATTGGCCGAGTTGATGTCATTCAGGTACCGGCGGCGGCCTTTTATGGTTTCAACAAATCCCTGCTCCTGTGCCAGTTTAATTTGTTTGTCCATAAACTCTTTGATTTTCGGGAAGTTTTCAAAGTAGCCGTCAATCAACTCTTTCGCTTCAGTGCGCGGGATATTTAATCGTTGCGAAAGCCCGAACGCTGAGATGCCGTAGATAATTCCGAAGTTGGCTGTTTTGGCTTTCCGGCGCATATCTGAAGTTACTTCCGATTCGTCAACTTTATATATTTTTGCGGCAGTAATGGAGTGAATGTCTTTTTCTTCGTTAAAGGCTCGCTGCATTTCTTCATCGCCACTGAGAGCGGCCATAATCCGTAATTCAATTTGCGAATAGTCGGCCGATAAAAACGTGTGTTCATTATCAGAAGGGATAAATGCTTTCCTGATCTCGCGACCGGCAGCATCGCGGATTGGGATATTTTGCAGGTTCGGATTTACAGAACTTAAACGCCCCGTTGCAGCAATGGCCTGGTTGTATGAAGTGTGGATTTTTCCGGTTTTTTTATTCACCAGCAGAGGCAAGGTTTCCACATAAGTCGACAGTAATTTTTTTAAGCCACGGAAATCTAAAATCTTTTGAACAATAGGGTGTTTGTCAACCAAACGTTGAAGAACTTCTTCGGCAGTTGAATATTGTTTTGTTTTGGTTTTTCGGGCGTTGCTGTCGATTTTGAGTTTCTCAAAAAGAATGGGGCCCAACTGTTTGGGCGACGAAACATTAAATTCTTCACCGGCCAGTTCTATAATTTCTTTTTCCAGTTGAATAATTTGTTCACGAAGAACTTCTGCATAGTTTTTCAGTTCTTCAGTGTTTAATTTAACCCCGGCATTTTCCATACTTGCCAAAACCGGAACCAGCGGCATTTCAAGCGTTTCGAATAGTTCGCGAACCCCGGCTTTATCGAGATCCTGATCAATTGCATTTTTTAACTGTAATGTAAGATCGGCATCCTCACAGGCGTAATCACGCAACTTGTCTTTTGTTACGGAACGCATGGTGAGCTGGTTCTTTCCTTTTTTACCAATCAGGTTCTCGGTTGGAACTTTTTCGTAATTCAGGTATTGCAGGCACAGCAGATCCAGGTTGTGTTTCATGTCGGGCTGAATCAGGTAATGAGCCAGCATCGTATCGTACAGTTTCCCTTTTACATCTATGTTGTAGTTGCTCAAAATCAGGATGTCGTATTTTATATTTTGGCCGATTTTGGTAATGTTGGTGTCGGCAAATATTTCTTTGAACTCATCCATTATTTTTTGAGTCTCCTCGCGGTTATTGGGCAGTGTTACGCAATAAGCTTCGTGCTCTCTGAATGCAAATGACATACATACTATCTCGGCTGTATGAGTATCGAGGCCAGTGGTTTCTGTGTCGAAGCAAAATTCTTTCTGCACTGAAAGCTCTGCACGTAAACTGGCCCGTTGCATTTCGTTTTCTACCAGGTAATACTGATGAGGTACTGACTCGATATTTTCAGTCGATTTTGTTTGCACCGATTCAACTTCAACTGCTCCGAAAAGAGTTCCCTGCATGGCTGTTTCTACTGGGGCTGCACTAAGGTTTAACCGGCTTATCAGTGTGCGGAATTCAAGCTCCTCAAATAGTTTTTTTAAATCCTCTTTGTGGAATTCTTCTCTCGTAAGTTTTTCTTTATCAAATTCGATGGGGACATCAGTAATTATGGTGGCCAGTGTTTTTGATAAACGAACCTGCTCTTCGTTTTCTATGATGTTTTCTTTTTGTTTGCCTTTTAGCTTATCTGTATTTTTATAAATTCCATCGATACTTCCGTATTCGGAAATCAACTTTTGGGCAGTTTTTGGGCCAATTCCAGGACAGCCGGGAATATTATCCGCAGTGTCGCCCATTAATCCTAAGATATCAATTACCTGATCAGCCGTTTCAATACCAAAACTTTCCTGAACTTCTGGAAGCCCCCAAATCTCCACATCTCCTCCGCCTTTTCCTGGTTTATACATATAAACATTGTCAGAAACCAGCTGGGCATAGTCTTTATCCGGTGTCATCATATAAGTGATGAAACCCTCTTTTTCTGCCTTTTTCGAAAGTGTGCCGATTACATCGTCGGCTTCAAATCCTGCTTTTTCGATAATGGGAATATTAAAAGCCTCGATAATTCTTCGGATGTATGGTATTGATTTCCGAAGGTCTTCGGGCATTTCTTCGCGATTGGCTTTGTATTCCTTGTACATTTCGTGCCTGAATGTAGGTGCTGAAACATCGAAAACCACACCCACATAATCCGGATTTTCTTTTTCGAGAAGCTGAATGATGGTGTTGGTTACTCCCAGCATTGCAGAAGTGTTTACGCCTTTAGAGTTAAAACGGGGATTGCGGATAAAAGCAAAATAACTGCGATAAATTAATGCGTAAGCATCGAGTAGAAAAAGTTTTTGCTGGTTCTTTTCAGGCATAATATTAAATTTTATTCATTCGATTCAGCTAATTCCAAAGGAGGTTTTCTGCTGAATTTTGTTCTGTGTTAGTTTATTAAACCAAATTAATTATTCATTGTCGGAGGCAAACCACTCTGCATAAGAGGTTGCTGTTTCGTATAAACGCATACTGAAAAGTATAACATTCTCAGGCAACTCAGGTTGAAGGAGTCCAACAAAGTATGTAATCATGTTTTCAGAAGTAGGTTGAAAATCAAGAACAATAAGTCTTTCCGTTAGCTTATTAAAGGCTTGTATATTTTCTTTGGGAGTTGCTGCGTTAACAACAAGTGAGTGGTCGAAAACATTAACAATTTTTGATTTTACAATCTTTTTCAAACGGCCGAAATCCATAACCATGCCGTCGCGCGGATGGCCGGGTGCATTTCGTGGTTCTCCAATTAAGGTTACTTCCATGTTGTAGGTGTGGCCGTGAATATTACGGCATAACCCATCGTAGTCAAGAAGAGCATGCGCCATTTCGAAATGAAATATTTTGGTAACTCTTATTTTTGTCATGAAACTGATTCTTTTATTGAATGCGTGAAATTACGTTTTTTTTATTGATGACTCCAGCTTATTTTTCAAAATTCATGCTGACTAAATGCCAATTCAACATTTAAAAACAGACAGGCACAGGTAAAGTTTTATACAGGTTTGGATTATTGATTTAGGAAGTAGGTTTAAATTTTCACCATGTTTATATGATAAAATAGAATTTGTTGGTAGATTAAATTAAGAAACTGGTGAGAAATAGAGGTGTTCAATCAATATTTTAACTCCGATTGCAATTAATATTACTCCTCCAATGATAATGGAATGATGACTTCTTTTTGCTGAAATCTTTTTCCCGAATAACATTCCCAGCATGGCTGCAATAAAAGTTACACTGCCGATAACCAGAACCGGAAACAATATGGGTATTTCAAGAAAGCCAAAACTCAACCCGACAACCAGTGCATCGATACTTGTGGCAACTGATAATCCTATTAATACGCTGAACTGAAATGGATTGAAATTTTTTAACGTGCCATCTTCTTTTATACCTTCAATAATCATTTTTCCACCGATAAGAACCAGTAGTCCAAAGGCAATCCAGTGGTCGACCGAGGCGACAAGATTTTTAACGGCACCTCCCACCAGCCAGCCAATAACCGGGAATCCGGCCTGGAAAAATGCCAGAGAAAAAGCAACAACAATTGCCTGTTTAAACAAGATTTCGCGTTTCATTAATCCGCACGAAACAGATACGGCAAACGAATCGAAACTCAAGCCGATCCCAATAAGTAAAAAGGTTATGAATTGTGTTGTTGTCATTTCGTGGGGCAAAAATAGCGAAATTTCAGACAGTTCATAAAATGAACTTTGAATCCGGACCTAATGGAGAAATAAATTTTGTATGTCTTTTTGTTATAAATTCAGAAGTAATTCGTCAAATATAGCAGATGACCACAGAAGAGTTTAAAAATACGGTGATTCCATATTCGGCAAAGCTTTACCCGATGTTGTTTCGTATTCTTAAAAACGAAGAAGAAACGCGCGATGCTTTGCAGGAATTGATGCTCAGGCTGTGGAATAAGAGAAAGGAACTGGATAATTGTTCGAACCGGTCGGCTTACATCATTACAGTGGCAAAGAATTATAGTTTCGATTTATTGAAAAAGAAAAAACCTGCCATATTGGATGATGTACAAGGATATAAAATAATGAATCTGGAAGCCAACGACGCCAATCATGATGTAAAAGAAAAGTTTGAACAGGTTCGAAAAGTTATAGAAGATTTGCCGGAAAAATACAGAACGATAATTCGGCTGCGTGATATCGACGGTTTTTCTTTTGAGGAGATAAAAGAAATGACCGGATATGAAATACCAAACCTTCGGGTGATCCTTTCGCGAGCCCGACAGAAGGTGAAAGAGGAAGTTGAAAAAATTTATGATTATGACACGACAGAAAAATTTGCTCGACAAATATTATAAAGGAGAAACAAATCTTGAAGAAGAGAAGGAACTAAAAATCCTTTTTGCAGAGGATAAAATGCAAGTTCCTGAAACGGATATTTTTGCTTTTTATGAGGAGGAAGCAAATATCCCGGCAGGTTTGGAAGAAGACTTGTTTGCCGGCATTTATGAAAAAACAGGAAAAAAGAATACCATTCGAATGCGAATATATTCAGCAGTTTCTATTGCTGCCATGTTCGTAATTATTGTTTCCGTTTATCTCGATTTCAGAAGTAAACAACGCAGCCAAATGGAAGACAACTTTTTTGTGATGGAACAAGCCCTGTTTCAGATCTCCAATAGTCTACAACCTCCACAGGAACAAGATGATATGTTGGTGCTGTGGGTAGATGATGATGTGGAGATAATTATAAATTGAAGGTTAGAAATTTATTGATTGAGTGAATGCGTAAATGAGGATAAGAAATTGAATTTGAAAAGTGATTAATAATAAAGGTTGCTGCAGGCCTGAATTGTACAAAGAGTAAAAACGATTAAAATGAAATAAGATGAAAAAGTTATTAGTAATAATGCTGGTGGTTGGAATATGGTTTCCGGCACTGGCGCAGCAGTCTCAAAGCCTTTTTGAACAATTGACAGAAAAATACGCCGAGCAGGATGGTTTTAGCGCCAGTATGCTAACCAGCGACATGTTTGACTTGTATCTGAAAAAGAAGAATGTTGATGAAACGTCAGAGGTGGCTGATGCCTTGAATACGCTGGATAATATCCTTGTTGTATCGCAAAGTAACATGACCGGTTCGCGTTGGGTGTCGGGGTATTTCAATCAAAATGAAAAACCTGAGAAAAGTTCAAAAGAAGGTGAGAAAGACAATGCAAAGCTGATGCATAAAGAAATGCTCAATTATTATAAAGCAAACGGGTATTCTCTTTTAAAGACGGAAAAACGGATGGGCGAAGATGTAAAGGTTTATTTGAAAAAGGCACATGAAAAAGTTACTGCTTTAGCTCTGGTTACCAATTCGTCAGTGTCGACAAACCTGGTTGAGTTGCAGGGTGATGATATCGATTTGGCGAATGTCGCATCATTGAGTAAGGCAATGAATTTGCGTGGTTTGGAAAACCTTTACAAACTCGATAACAGCAGTAGTGCGTTTTATGGAAGAGCTCTGCGTAACGACTATCTGAATTTGTCGGATGAGCGAATTGAAGAAATGGCAGCCCGGGCGCGCGAAATGGCTGAACAACAAAAATTGTCGGACGAGCAAATCAAAGAGATTGAAAAAAGAGCTCAGTTTGAGGCACAGAAACAAGCTGAAATGGCTGAGAAATATCGTGAAATGGCCGAAAGGTATGGCCGTCAACCTGTTTTTCTGAGCACACCGGGCGATACAAATACCATTTATTATATTAATGGAGAAGTAGTGAAAGGTGATAAAGTGAAGCAAATGTTAAAAGACGGCGAAGTGGAACAAATAAAGAAGACTGATAAAGACGGGAAAACAGTGATTGAAATCAAAACCAAATAAAATGAATGCCGGGTTAGAGCCCGGCATTCATTTTATTTATAAATTCTTCCAACCGGATATCTTTTGTACGTTATTTCTGCCCATTCTGTATTGTAGTAAATGTAGCTCAATTGTGCCCTGTGGTCAGCTGCAAACTCTTTATCAGTGGCTCGTTTATCTTCAAATTTCTTTCTAAATTCCTGATGTTCATCAAGGTATTTCAAGGCATTCTCTTCAAAACCATATGATGAAAAATATTCACGGGCATCCAGAATATTATCAAACAAGTTCCATCTGAAAAAAGAATCGCGGGCCTTAGGCTCCAGGGTTTCGAGCAGGTATTTAATTTTTTTCTGACGCACAGGAATTACCAGATCGCCGGCATAGTACTTTATTTTTTGAGTTTCGGTGCGTGTAGAAAGTGTATTATGGAAATAGTGTCCGTTTGAAGGACCCTGGGCATTTGAAAAATCGTCGATATAATACACTTCAACTTCAAGCGTAGTATCGTTGGGTAAGAGATTAAATTTTACGCCGTTCATTACAAGACGATCAACTACATTTTTCCACGCCTGCGGTAAAATATAGTATTCCGGAATTTTTATTTCTTCTGTTGGATTGTAAACATTGTAAAACCTGATATTGGCAGTATAGGGTTTTGTTTTGTCGTATCCAAAACGAGGTAATCCGGTAAGCGGACTGATTTGTTGGTTGTCAACTTCGTAGCCTTTGAATTCGATCAGGTCGAATGCGGTTGTGTCCAATTCGTAATCTATGGCAAAAGTTTCTGCCGACATCGATTCCCGGATCCCTTTTTCGCGGCTCTCCATAATTTCTTTCGAATGATCGGCTGTAAATTTTGCCAGTACCTCGATAAACTGTTTGCACGATTTTACCCGGTCAGGGTAATCTTTGTAAACATGGTTTTCGGTCATCATTCCGTAGCTGTTAAAAAAGCTGGCATATCCCGATGAATATCGACCGGTTTCCTGTGTCATTTTAATTCCCATTTTCGGATCGGGGTACATCCAGCTTACATAAGGAGTAAGTTCATATTCTCCCTTTTTCATATTAGCGAATAGTTCAGGCAATAATGTTTCGCGAATGAATTTTTCCTGTGTTGGAGGAAATAAATCGGGTTGCGGGGCAATTAATGTTACATGGTATTGATGTTCTGATCCGTTGGTTGTATGCGTGTCGAGAAATACATCCGGATCCCATTGGGTAAAAAGGCGATTAAAGTTTTTGGCATTTTCCGAGTCACATTTAACAAAGTCGCGGTTAAGGTCGTAGTTGCCTGCATTACCTCTGAATCCGGTTTCATAAGGTGTAGTTTGGCCGGTACGGTGGTAAGCGCTGCGGTTTAAAAGTCCACCAATACTGTATGCGGGAATAATTACAATTACGGTATTGTCAAGTATTTCTGCCAGTCCGTCTTTATTTCGTAAAATGTCGTCGGCAAATTCAAGGCTGGCATCCACACCACAAGGTTCCCCTGCGTGAATGGCATTGTTAATTAGCAATATTGATTTCCCCTGCTTTTTAATAACTTCCGGATTGAACTCCTGTTCATTATTGATGATGAAGGTGTGTAATGGTTTTCCACTATCTGTAAGGCCATTCTCCAATAATTTCGCATTCTCGTAATGCGAATCGAGAAGTTTATACATATCAATTACCTCGTAATACGTTGGTGTATAATTACGCTCGTAGTCGAGTTGAAGAAGTGGCTTTTGGGCAAAGGAGCTGAATACAAATAAAAATAAGACAGCTGTGAGTTTAAAACGATTCATCTGATAAATATTAATAATTTAAATCCTTTTAGTTCAGTATAAAATTTCATGTTTGAAAGTCGTTAATAAGGTTTTATGTGTTCTACTATAAAAATTCCTTATTTGCTTTCCAAAATTCTGTCGGCTATAAATAAGATTGAACAAGGCCTCAGTTTAAATTTAACGTATGCATTATGGCGATTCCGCTACTATATTGATAGAGTTCCAAATATAGATATAGAATTTTGAAGAAAGAAATAATAGAATAAGTTGAATATTGTATTATCATATTCCTCTCTTTATAAAATGCTTCCATGTAGAATACGTGTCTTCCCGAAGTTCTGATAGCAACTAATTTAATAATTAGTGGGGCTGTAATTAATGGCTACATTGAATTTACTATACCTGATATAAGAATCAGCAATTTGCTTAGTGCAAAATCAGCAGCAATTATAATATCGAACAATAATTAACAATATATATTAGTGGCCATTGAATTTACAAACGAAGATAAAAAACACATAATATATATATAAATTGAATATGACAGCATATAAAGTCTTAGCTGTCAGAATCATGGCAGGTATTCTTGATGGGTTTTGATTAAATATTACTAACATTTGTTATTAATGTTTGAGGTGTAAAATTTGTTATGATAAACAGTATGTATATTATATAAATGAAGAAATGTACTAAATCAAACTTTAAATGAAAAAAGATTACCTACATGTGTTATGCCCCAAAATGGCTGTTTTTAGCAGATCCGTTTTACCGGAAATTGGTTTTTTAAAAGAGGTGACGCTTCTTTACCGATTGAGGTAACTTCACTAACATGCGTTTCCGCGCAATCTTTCTTTCGAGAAGTAATTTATAAAACGAATGGTTTCACAGAAAAAAATATAGAACAATGAAGTTTTACCTGAAAAATATATTTCAAAAAGCGACAATAATTTATAAGAGATTTGTTTTGTTGTTGCTTCTATTTACAGGATTCAGTAGTCAATTACATGCTCAGACTTTGATCATCTCATCAATTGGTGAGACAGGTACTTCTGGTACTAATTGGAGTACTTCAGGAAGTAGCCCTGTAATTATTCAGGCCACAGGAGATGCCAATATTAACGTTTCTGTTATTGCCGGTTATTTGAACGACGGAATAAGTGTGACCGTTGTGTCCGGAACAGATATCAGACTATCTGATGCTGTTAATAAGTCTGGTGGGAGTGCTGCCACTCTTTTATTTAATGCAGGAAGAGATATTTTCGTTCAGTCGAGTATCACTTGTAGTAGCAATACTCTGTCCCTGGATTTCAATGCAGACACCGATGTTGATAATATCGGGGCCATTACAATTTCTTCCACTCTGACTACAAATGGCGGTGTTTTAACTTTTGAAGATGGTGTAACTTTTAACGGAACAAGTGTTCAGAACATTAGCACAGGAGCTGGATCTTTAGCTTTTGACGGAGAGGTAACGCTTAGTAACACTTTCGGTATTTCGATTGTTACAAGTAATGCAAACGTTACATTTTTCGGAGCCATAAATTCTGGTAACAGTTATTCTCTTGATGCAACAGTAAGTACATGGGCTCAAGCATATACAAATCATAATACTAGTACCAGTTATTTGGCTACGGTAGCTTCTCGTATGGAACTGGCTGCCGTAATGGCTGTTGTTCCGTCAGGAGGTGCGTGGTTGGGCGGATCTGATCAGGAGATAGAGGGAGTTTGGAAATGGGTTACAGGTCCTGATGCCGGGACTATTTTCTGGAGTTCTGGTCAAAATGCGGTTGGGGCGTCAGGGTATGTTGGATACAATGAAAGCTATGTTAATTGGAATGAAGGAGAACCAAATGACTCTGGTGATGATGAAGATGCATTACAAATAAGAAATAATACGGATGGAAAGTGGAATGACCTGTCAACGACTTCGGGAACTTTAGCAGCTGTCGTGGAAACAGAACTTTCGCCTTCGGCCTTGATGATTAGCGCAGGTACAGGAACGGTAACTTTTAATGGCCCGGTTGGAACGGGAAAACCATTAAGAAGTTTAAACGTTACTGCTGCAAATACGGCGATCAATGGAGGGGGGATTATAACAGAAAGTGAGTCTGCCGAGGGTGGGCAAAGCTATTCAGGTAATATTACTCTGGGAAGTGCCAGTACTATATTGTCGATGCTTGATACACCCAGCGATTTTACATTGAATTCAGACAAAATAATAAGCAACGGAACTGGTGCCGATGCTACACTAACCATTAAAGCTTCTGCCTCTATTGTCTTTGAAACAAACAGTAGTATTTCTTCTTCAAATGGAAAATTGAATACAATATTGTGGGCCAATGCGGATGCAAACGGCGGATATTTCAATATGCTCAGTGGGAGCAGTATTGTTACCAATGGGGGGCATTTATGGATAGGTGGAGGTTCGGGATCTGAAAGTTGGAATGGGTTAACAGTTGGAAATGATTACGCTATCAATGCTTCTGCAACCGGAATTTCACTTAACAGCCCTACACTAAATACCGGTATTGGAAATATTTATATGGCCGGAAAAAGTACTTCATCGAGTAGTAGCTCCTATGGCATCTTTTTAAGTGGAGGAACATTAAGTACAACAACCGGAACAATAAGTTTGGATGGATACGGTGGAAATGCAACAGGGACTGCAGCCAATTGCGATGGAATACGAATCGACGGAACCATGCAAAGCACGTCCGGTGCTATTTTGCTTACCGGTTATTCGTTAGCAGAAAATCAATCGGAAGGTATTGCACTGGAATCAAACGGATTATTAAGCAGTACAACAGGGAATCTGAGTTTGCTGGCCGATATTCTTTATTGCACTTCGGATGCCAGAATAGGAAGTGGCGGAACATTAATGCTACATCCTACTACAGTTACAGCACCAATTGGGATTGCCGGAGCAACAGGCACCTTATCTCTGCCAGCAACTTATTTTTCTACAAACTTCATCGATGGTTTTAGTCAGATTACAATTGGTGGCAGTTCACAGAGTGGTAATGTCAATTTGAACAGTGTGAATTTTAGAGATAATATGCGACTGCAGACCAGTGGTACTGTTTCTATTAATGCCAATCAGACGGTTATCGTGCCCAATACCGTGAAAATGCAAATTGATAATGCTATGCAGTTTGGTTCCGGGGGAAAGATTGTTGTGAATAACCCGGAATAAAAAAAGGAGAACAAGAACAAAACTAAATATAATAAGGTGATCGTTATGCTGCACAAGGGACAATAATTAAAGTTGGAACTGTTTCGGATAGATATTACCTGAAAATATTTTGGAATATAAAGAATATAAAATATGAAGGAAATTGCAACCATTTTTTTGATTCTATCTTTTGGGTTGATGATCTCAGTCAATTCTCTGGGAAATACATCGAATCCCAATAATTTGATTTTTATTGACCAATCGCTATCTGATGTCGAATATTTGATCGAAAATATTGATTTGCCTTCAACAGAAGTCATTTATATAGACCCAGTGAAACACGAGGGAATTGTAAAAATGACTGATGAAATAAAAAAATATGAAGATATTCAATCTATTCATATTGTAGGGCACGGTAATCCTGCCGAATTATTCATCGGAAACGATAGTTTTTATGGTGATGATATATTTGCCAATCGTACCATTTTTGAAAGTTGGAAAAATTATGTTTCCTCAGATGCCGATTTAATGCTGTATGGTTGTTCAATTGCAAGTACAGATGAAGGTAAAGAATTTGTAGAAAATCTTTCATCTCTTACAGGAATGGATGTTGAAGCATCAACAAATTTAACCGGGCACGTGTCGTTGGGAGGCGACTGGAACTTAGAATATACTGCCGGGACCATTGAAACGGCTATTGCATTTTCTGTTGATGTTGAAAACTATGAAAATACCTTACAAGGTTTATATTATGCTGATCTAAGAAATTATGAAGAAGTAGATGAAGGTACTGCAGGAGATGGTGTATGGACCTATCCTGATGGAACCGGGAGAACAGCCTATCAGTCGGCAAATACATCAATGCCGGTGTACTTGTTGAGCACAGAAACAAGTGTAATTAATAAAGTTTTCAAGGGCACCATTAAAGTAGATTTAAACCAGACCGACAATGATGACATTGGTTTTGCTTTTGGTTTTCAAGAGGTAAATAATACATATATATGGTCCTGGGACAAAGGAGGTGTTGCAATGGCCACCAGAACAAATGGGGGACATTTACTTTATCATAAGACTTCAACTCCAAGTTTTACTGCAGTTCCAGGAGTATTACTTGGTGTTGTCGATGGTGAATCTGAGCGTTGGCAGGATGGTCAAACATATCAAGTTGAGATATTATACACCAGCAACCGGATACGAATAAAAGTTGATGGAGTGGAAAAATTTGATGTTTCGGCTTCTGATGCCAGCATTACTGAATTTCCTGCAGGACGATTTGGATTCTACAATTATTCACAAGGGAATGTTACTTTTGGTAATCAGCAAACAGCCCCTGGATCTGATGAGGCTATGCCACCCACTGCGCAAGATTATTCCTACGGAATGTCTCCAAATACAACTTTAACAGTTGACCGTTTTGACGGTATCTTAAAAAATGATTATGATGCCAATTTGGATGGTTTTACTATCGAATTGGTGTCTGATGTTAGTCACGGTAGTTTAACGCTCGATTTGAGTGATGGTAGTTTTAGTTATACACCTACTGCCGATTACCAGGGGGCTGATGAGTTTACCTACAAACTTGTTGAAGATGGTACATTAGAAGAGTCAGCAGTTCGAACAGTAACATTCGGGATCATTGATGCAAATGAGGCTCCTACTGATATTCAGTTGTCTAATAATGAGGTGAGTGAGGGAGCACCATTAAATGCTGTAATTGGCGAGTTCTCCACAACTGATGCTAATAACCCGCAAGACGAGCATGATTATGTTCTCACAAACAGTGATGGTGGAAACTTTATTTTGAGTGGTAATAAATTACTTGTAAACAACTCAGGTCTCACACAAGGAACTTATGGAATAGAGGTGTCTTCCACCGATTTATTTGGAGAATCCATAACAGAAACATTTTCAATCTCAGTTTTAAGTAACAATATTCCAACTAGTGCCAACGCATCAATTATTACAAGTGTGAATGCGAATTATACTTTTACCGTAAGCGATTTCCCCTTTACTGATGCGGATTCAGAAGATAACTTTGGCGGAATAAGAATTGAAACAACTGAAACAGCCGGTGACCTTGAATATAATGGATCAGACGTGTTCAATGAATCTATTATTGATGATATCACAAAACTGGTATTTCGTTCTCCATCCGATGCTTCAGGAACTCCTTATTCTACATTCACTTTTAAGGTATTTGATTCAAAAGGTGGAATTAGTAGTGCTGCCTATACGATGAGTGTTGATATCATACAGGAGGTTACTTGGACCGGCACAACTGATTCTGACTGGAACACTGCTTCTAACTGGAGCCCTGCGATAGTGCCAACTGCGTATATTGATGTAATCATCCCTGCCAGCGGAATTACGAATTATCCTAAAGTATATTCAGGCACAAATGCAGAGGTGAAAAATATAACAATCAACTCCACTGTAAATAACAGTATAGTTGTGGAGTCAGGAGGCAAGCTAACGGTGGCTGGCAGTTGTACTGCAGCAGCTGGTGCCGGGATTAAAATGGAAACCATAATTCCTTAATAAAATTAGACAAACATGCTTGACATACATGGCAATATAAAAACAAAACAATATAGAACTATGAAGAAAATTTACAAACAACAGCTTCTAAATAGGACAGTGCATAGGTTAGCATTGTTTTTAGGAGTACTGCTATGGTGGGGCACTTCCTCATTCGCACAAACTTATGACCTTCCTATTACAGGAAGTGATGCAGTTCGTTGCGGTGCGGGTGAGTTAACCCTTTTGGTTTCTAATACAGGAGTTGTGGCCGATTTCGACCCGGCAAAAGTTAAATGGTATACCGTACCTTTTTACGGAACACCTATTGCAACCGGATTAGAGTATAATACAGGTTACATTGAGTTTACGCAAACTTACTATGTTGATTATGTGGGGGACGATGGATGTAGCCAGTGCGATCGGTTACTACTCCGGGCAGTAATTAACGACAATGTAATCGATCCGCAGATTTCATATAGTTATTTGACTATTTGTAATAATATTGATCAGGATTTTAATCCAACTATTGTTGGAGCCGGAAGCGGAACCTTTACTGTTTCACCTGAAACAGGATTAGCCGTGAATGGCTCAACCGGTATTTTTAATCCTAATGAAGCAAACCCGGGAACTTATATTATAACTTTTGATCCGGTAGATGTAATCGGATGTAATACATCGCCGGTAAGTACAACTGTAAATATTACAGAAGCACTTGAAGATCCTGAAATTAGCTATCCCGAAACAGAATATTGTTCTACTTCTGGTACAGTAAGTGTGATCAAAACAGCTGGTACTGATGGTGGAGTCTATTCGGCCTATCCTTCAGGGCTTACAATTGATGAGAATACGGGTACTATTACACCTGCAAGTAGTGCTACTGGTAGCTATACCGTATCTTATACTGTGCCTGGTGTTGGAGGCTGTTCTCCTGTTGTGGGAACTACAACTGTGAATGTTAATCAACTCCCCGTGATTACAGCATTTTATTACGACAGCCCATTTTGCGGATCATCTTCCGAACTGCAAACTCCTTCGTTATCAGTAGAAAATGAATATATATCCGGCACAACACCTTACAGTTACACCGGAACAGGAACATTAGATCTTAATACTTCAAATGGTGCTGTTGATCCTTCGAATAGCACTCCCGGAACATACACAATAACTTATACAATTCCGGCAGCAGCGCCTTGTGGAGAAGTGTCAGAAACTACCGAAATAATTATCTATCCTGTTTCATCGGCTACGATTACGGCAGATAAAACCAGCGAGTTTGTAGGTGAGGCTGCACCCGTAATTACAATGACAGGAAGCGTAGGACCTGCTCCTTATACTTTTACCGGCAAACTTGAAGTTGGAAGTGGAGAAAATATAACAGAATCAGAAATTGAGATAACAACCGCTGATGCATCAACCGTTTCTGCCACAATGACTCAATCGACTGAAGTGGCTGAAATATATACTTACTCTTTGCTTAGTGTTACAGATGCAAATGGTTGTACAGTTGATATTTCAGGTCAATCGGTTACAATAAATATAAATGAGATTCCAAATGTGGATTTTGCTTATGAAGGATCACCTTATTGCACCAATGGTGGTACTGCAAGTCCTTCAGGAAGTACATCCGGTACTTTTAGTTGTACCGATTCTAACCTTGATTTGAATGAAGAAACGGGAGAGATTACTTTAGCCAGCAGCACTGCCGGCACCTATACCGTAACACAAACCTTAAACGGATACTCTTCAACAGCCGAGGTTGTTATTACAAGATTGCCGGTTGCTACATTTGCTTATAGTGCACCCGATTTTTGTCCGACTGCGGGTGAAGTTTCTCCTTCAGTAACCAATGATATCGGTATTTTTACGGCCGACGATCCGGTTGTTGTGTTTGCCGAAGGCGATGGGGTAGATCCTGGTACAGTTAACACCTTATTTACGCCTCCCGGAACTTATACTATTACCAATACCATACAGGCTGGCAGTGGTTGTGAAGAAGTTAGTGCATCAACTCAAATCACTATTAATGCATCACCTAATTACACAGGTAGTCGTGCTTATTCTATCTGTAGTGGAGAAACGACATCGATTATTCATGATGCAGATATTGCAGGTTCAACTTTCACATGGACAGTTGGTACAATAAGCGGTAGCATTACCGGATCATCTGATGGTTCTGGTCCAACCATTGAACAAACTTTAGAGAATCCATCAAATACGGCTGCCGGAACTGTTGAATACATTGTAACACCAACGGATGCAAGTGGTTGTGGAGATGGAATACCAACTACAGTTGTTGTTACTGTAAATCCGTTACCGGAAACACCAACGGCGGTTGATAATACGGTGACCTACGATGGTACAGAAATGGTTGCAGGTGCTTCTTCAACTGTTATTGCAGGAGTTGAGGCTGCGGTTATTAACTGGTTTACAGATGAAACCGGATCAACAACTACGACTGCTCCAACAGCGACCAATGTGGGTACCTATACCGCATGGGCTGAGGCTATATTTGAATCTACTGGCTGTATTAGTGCCGGCAGAACATTGGTAACATTAACAATAACTCCAAGACCATTAACCGCATTGAGTACAATTGATGATAAAATTTATGATGGTTCTTCTGTTACCGGAACAGTTAATCTTGGAACAGTAAGTAACCGGGTGTCAGGAGAAGATTTAAGTATTACAGTCAGTGCTACAGATTATGCAACAGCAACTGCTGAAAACAATAAGAGTACTACAATATCGTATTCATTATCTGATGGAACAACTGGCGATGCTTCGAACTATAGCATGGCCGATTTGGAAACAAGCGGTAATATTCTTAAGAAAGAACTGACTGTAACTGCAGATGCAAAAACAAAGGTTTACGGAGAGTCGAATCCGGCTTTAACATACCAATACTCAGGTTTTGTTAACAGTGAAACATCAGCTGTATTAAATACCGAACCAACAGCCTCAACCACCGTTGACGCTACCACCAATGTAGGTACGCATACCGATGCAATTACTGTAAATGGAGGTGTAGATGATAACTACAGTTTTACTTATGTTGCCAATGACTTTACGATTACCGCTGTAACTCTAACGGTTACTGCAAATAATATCATACGCGGAGTTGGAGAAACAACTCCTGCATTCAGTTATACGATGACTGGTTTTAAAAATGCTGAAACTGAAGCAGGTCTGCGAACAGCAAGTTCACTTTCAGGAACCGTAACATTTACAGATAATACCAGCGGATCAACGGCTGCAGGAAGCTATACGGTCACTCCAGTCGTTTCAGATTTATCAGCAACCAATTACACGTTTACTGTTGCTAGCGGAACATTAACAATATCTAATGTAGTAGTTGAATCGACAGGTGGTACTACAAAGGCAGGATATGCGACACTTAGTGCTGCTTATACTGCAATTAACAGCGGTACTCATACAGGTGATATTGTAATTCATGTATATACTGATATTTCAGAAACGACAACTGTTACATTAAATGCCAGTGGAACTGGGTCTGCCAGTTACACTTCGGTAACTATAGTTGCCGAAAACGAAGTGACAATTTCTGGTTCTTCAAACCCATTAATGATTTTGGGCAATTAATTGAAAATGTATAACAGCAAACAAAAAATATCATGAATAAAAATATTATCAAAATAACTTTTATTAGCTTCTTGTTGATTTTTACATTTTCAATAAAAGGCTATTCTCAGGCAACAACAGATTTTGTATTTGTAGAAACTACTGTTGAGGATGTTCATTCTTTACAACAGCAATTTGCCAATAATACGCAGGTTTATTTTAACTCTAACCCAAAACCTGCATTGTATGTTTTTGGTCAGATGAGCGAAGGAAGAACAGTAGATCAATTATTTATTTATGTGCCCACAGAGCCGGGTGTTTTAAAATTCGGCTCAGGAGATGTCTCGTCATCAACTATTGATGAGTATGCCAACGACCTAACCTTTTTGGCCGAACACGTTAGCGGAAGTATTATTATTCGCAGCGAAGATGTGTTTAGCGGTATAGCAGGTGAGTCATTAAAAGAAAAGCTGGAATCGCTAACCGGGCTTCCAATTATTATGGAGGATAATCCGCAACCATTCAGCAATTAATTAGTGATCGTTAAAAATGAATATTATGAAAAGACTATATAAAATGCGTCACTTTTTAAAAGACGAAGTTAGGTTCAAAAAACTTTTACTACTTCTCCTTTTCAGCGTAGGAACCTTGAGTAGCGTATTGGCTGGGACAATAAATTTCTCTTCTACATTATCTTCTAACCAGCTATTCAAAAAACCTTACCCAAATGGTTATAGTTGTGGAGGAACCTTTGGTAACTTTACAAGCATAAGATCAAATACCAGTACTGATTTTGCTTATGCAACACAGTCGTTTACCGTTAGTACAGCAGGTAACTATAAAATTACAGTAACCAGTTCCACTGCAAGCGACCCCATGCTATTTGTTTATAATAGCTTTAGTCCATCCTCTCCCACCAGCGGATTTAAGATTGGAGACGATGATAGCGGGAGTGGCCTATTGTCGGAGATAGGTGGCTGTACCAGCATTTATTTTGCTACTGGAACATACACTATTGTAGTAACCAGTTATAGCTCTTCAACACGATCGGGAACGGTTTATTTTAGTATTTCGGGAGATGGAGTTAGTGCTGAAACTGTGAAGTTATTGCCAACAGTAACTACTAATTCTGCCTCATCCATTTCTTCAACCGGAGCTACTCTGGGGGGTAACGTAACTAATGATGGTGGTGCTACAGTTACAGCAAGAGGTATTGCTTACGGAACTTCATCAAATCCAACTACTGGAGTTGCTAGCGGAAGCGGAACAGGATCTTTTAGTCAAGCGGTTTCAGGCTTGAATCCCGGAACCACCTATTATGCCCGTGCCTATGCAACCAACAGTGTTGGTACAGCATACGGTCCGCAGATTTCGTTTACCACACAGAGTTACACTCCTCCAAGTGTTACTACAAATAATGCTACAAATATTGCACAAACAAGTGCTACGTTTAATGGAAATGTAACCAGTACCGGAGGGCAGAGTGTTAGCAGGGGGTTTCAGTTTAGTACCAATTCTTCATTCAGTGGGGCTACAACACGAACGCTTTCGGGCACCCAGGGAACAGGTGCATTTTCATACAATGAAACAAGCCTTTCCGGTTCAACTCGATATTATGTAAGGGCCTGGGCTCAAAATGATGGAGGAAGAACATATGGCAGCTCAATCAGTTTTTATACCGACCATACCATTACGTATACTGCCGGAGCCAATGGTAGTATTAGTGGTACAACTACTCAGGTTGTTGATCATGGTGGTACTACCGATCCTGTTACAGCTGTCCCTTACGCCGGGTATCATTTTTTGCGTTGGAGTGATTACAATACTAGTAATCCCCGAAGTGACGCCAATGTAACTTCCAGCTTTTCACGCTCAGCTTCGTTTGAAGTAAATATTTTCCGTTTTGCCACACAACCTTCTAATATAATTGCGGGCGTGCAAAATTCATTTACGGTGGAGGCAATTAATAATCTGGGTAATCGGGTTACAAATTCTGACCGTGCCATTAATGTGGCAGTAAGGAAAATTGATGGAACCCTTATTGAAACATTGTCAGGAACACTTTCTGGCGGTGTAGTTACTATCGCTGGACCAACACTTACTGTTACAGGTGAATATTACCTTACCGTAACAGATGAGGGTGGAGGAACAAACGGAACTTTTAGTCCATTGAATTCTTCTTCATTCACAGTAACACCGGCCGCAATTCATCATTTTACCGTTGAAGGTATTGCCGACCCGCATGAGGCTGGCGAAACAACTAGCCCAATCGTTACAGCATACGATGAATTTGATAACTTAAAGTATGATTATACCGGAACCATTACATTCAGTTCTGATAATGTTAGCCGGAATGAAAGTAAACCTACCGTTCTACCAGGAAATTATACTTTCCTGAGCAGTGACCAGGGGGTTAAAACTTTTACCAATGGTGTGAGTTTGAAACAGTACGGCAGCTCCTATTATGTGAAAGTAAATGATGTTGCTGTAACATCTGCAGAAGGGCAGCAAAGCGATATATCTGTATCGTCAGCCTCGCTAAATTATTATACTATTATTGCAAACTCGAATGTTGCTGCACATCCTGAGCAGCAAAATATTATTGTCGGAACAGAGTTTAGTATTACGGCAGAACTTTACGATGAATATGCCAACTTGAAAGAAGATTTTACAGGTGATTTGGATGTAACCTTTGGAAGTACAGCTTCACCTTCTCCTTTAGGTAATACAATTGTGCTGCCAGGCTCTGGCGTACGCACTTTTACTGCAGGGATTGCAACTATTTCTGGCTTTACATTCTATAATGCTCAGGAAACACCAACCATTACAATTACGGAGACCTTGACAGGTAGTGCCGGAACAACTCCGGAGATTACAGTTTGGCCGGAAGCATTAAATAATTTTCTCGTACAGGAAGAACCTGCTCAAAATAAGTCAATAGGTGGTGTTCGTGTAACTGCTACTATTCCGTTTAGCGTAAAAGTGACGGCCAGAGACCAATACAATAATATTAAACGTGATTATACCGGGCGAATCAACTTTAAATCGTCAAACGATGCAATTGTGGATATGCCAACAACTCTGCAACAGTTTGTTGTTGACGACAACGGTATTAAAATATTTACAAATGCCATTACTATACCAACCATCGGAGCGTATTGGTTGCGTGTAGGTGATTCTCCGGATGCTTTTAAAACCGGCGAACTGCAAAATATAATAGTGGCTCCAAATACCCAGGATGAAACAAATTCAGAATTGGTATTTACCGATTATCCTGAGGTTACAACATATCCTTCCTCGCCTGCGGTAGTGGCCGGAGATTATATTTCGGTAACCATTACTCCACGCGATGCGGGAGATAACCTATTGTGTGATTGCCAGACTGTTAGTGTGATGCTTAACGGTGTGGATACACATCATGATGGTGCTTTTGAAGATGGTGTGCCGGCACTGGTAACTATCCCCGTATTTGATAACCACGACGGTACTTATAGCGCATTGGTACGCGTTACCGATATGTCGCAAACCAATACCATTACAGCAAGTGTAAACGGTACAACTTTATCAACCTCTTTAAGTGTTGAAATTGCTGAGCCTGATGTTCCTTCGTTGATTGTTTCAACTATAACACCGGCTGAAAATAGTATAACTACCGATGAAAATACCTTAGTTACCCTGCAGTTGAAAGATCAGTTTGGTAATAACCGTACAACTAATGACGGTACCATGACGTTCAGCACTACTGAAGGTGGTTTTGGCGCAAATAACGGTATTATTACTAATTATGTATCAACTTATGCAGGCAACGGAGCATATACAGCAACCTTGTTTGCCAGTTACGATGCAACAACACATGGAGTGGGAACAGCTACTATTTCAGCTGTAGCTGATTTTACCAGCGAAACTCATACCGACGGAGACTTTACTGCTCAGCCAACTGTTGAAATTACCGAAGGTTTGCCCGATCTTACAACAAGTACCATTGTTTCCAGTGATGATGAAATTACTACAGATGAAACTTCGCTAATTACGATACAGTTGAAAGACCATTTGGGCAACCTTATCCAAAATGACAGGGGTGAAATTACTTTGTATACTGATTTAGGAGCTTTGGGTAGCAGTGAAGGTGGTTTGAATATTATCACTTCGTACGCGGGCTCAGGAGCTTATGTTGCTACATTATATGGTACTCTTGATTTACCAGTTAATGGAGTAGGAACTGCAAATTTAACTGCCAATTTTGTTGGAGAAGGCACAGCTTTGGCCGTTTCAGGATATCTTAATGATGGTGCTGCAACTCCTTCTAATACGGTTGAGCAGGTGATAATTTATGAAGGATTGCCTGATGTGACTACAATCGATATTAGTGTAGCCGACGCATCTATAACTGCTGATGATTCAACAGTTATTACTGTTCAGTTAAAAGATCAGTTTGGTAACCTGGTTATTAATAACAGGGGAACTGTAACATTATCTGTCACCCCAATTGGTATCGTAGATAATGGTGTTACTACAGGTTCTTCTAATATTACTGCAATATATCAATCGGCAGGAGCATATACTGCTAAATTTAAATTGAATGCCGCAGGTGTTGGAACTGCTACCATTACCGGTAAATTTGATGACAATGCAATTACTGATAATGCACAGGTTGAAGTGTTACATGGTGTAGCTACTCAACTGGCAGTTGAAACCCAGCCTGCACATTCAACCACAGAAGCAATTGCAGGTGTGGTATTCAGCACACAACCACAAGTAAGTGTACAAGACCAGTGGGGCAATATTGTTACCGCTGATGATACTACCACGATTTACGCAGCAACTGGTTCAGTTGGATCCGGCAATTTGCTGGGAACATTATCTGCAACAGTTACAAATGGTGTGGCATCCTTTAGTGGTTTGAATTACCAAATTGCTGAGGATATGAATATTGCGTTTACTTCAGGTGATTTAACAGGCGTTACTTCAGACATCCTTGCCGTAGTACACAATGTACCGGATTACATGGAAATAACTGGTTCTGCAACGCAAACCGCTGGTGTTTCTCAAACAATAACTATTAAAGTTTACGACGAATACGGCAACCCTGCAATTCGTTTCGATGGAAGCAAGCCATTGATGTTTGCAGGTGCTAACGTGTCTCCGGCACCACCATATTATCCAACAATGGACGGAACTGCTTTTGGTACTTCAACAAATCTTGTGTTTGCTGATGGTGTTGCCACCGGAAGTATGATTCTTTATAAGGAAGAAACAGCATATATTGAAGCTGGCCATTTAGATGCAGCTTACACCGACAGTTATACTGGTGCAACTAATTTAACCATTGCTGCAGGTAGTCCGAATGGATTGGAAGTGGAAGTATCTCAGGCAGATTCTTATTATCTGGCGATTACCGGTGATGCAACCCAGGAAGCCGGAACATCTCAAACGATTACGATTACTGCGTATGATGAGTTTAATAACGTGGCTACCAACTATAACGGAACAAAACAAATCCGTTTTGGCGGTGCCTCGGCATCCGATGCTCCATCTACTAATCCGAATGTGGATATCGTGGATTTTGGTACCAACACTGATATTGATTTCTCATCTGGTGTTGCAACAGCTTCTCTGTCATTGTTTAAGGTTGAAGATGCCGTTGTAACGGCTACCGACTATACCAGTGGCTCTGCCGGTATTACAACACCCGACAATGTAACATCAGGTGAAGTAACCTATGTATATAAACTTCCGGTAGAAGTTACTCCGGCAGCAGCTAATTATTTTGCTGTTACCGGAAACGGAACACAAACAGCCGGTGAATCACAATCGATTACCGTTACTGCTTACGATAGCTGGAATAACAAAGCTACCGGTTATCAGGGATCAAAAGATGTTACGTTCAGCGGGGCCTCCGATTCTCCTGATTCACCTAAAGCAGCAGTATCTCCAACAGTTTCAAATAATGGAGAACCTTCTGTTGATATTGATTTTGGTTCTGTTACATCAATGACTTTTACTGAAGGTGTTGCTACCGGATCGATGGTACTAACAAAAGTTGAAACTGCCGAAGTTAAAGCAACCGAAGGTTTAATCACCACTTCTGATGATTACGACCTGGAAGTAGTTGTTAGTCATGCTGCCAATAATTATTTTGCTGTAACAGGTAGTGCAACGCAAGTTGCCGGTGTTGCTCAAAACATAACTGTTACCATGTACGATGCCTTCAATAATATTGCGACAAGTTACGATGGCGATATGTCACTGACTTTCTCTGGTGCTTCAGCTTCTGAGGATGGCGATATTCCGGTTATTGGAATAACTAATTTTGGAGACGCAACAACAGTATCGTTTGTAAACGGTATTGCTTCAAATGTTGCAATGACTTTATTTGATGCCGCTAATCCAACAAGTGATGCGTTGGTTGATGTTAACAATGGTACGCAAACTGCTACAGGACTTGAACTCTTGGTTAATGTTACGCCGAATGATGCTACTCAGCTTCGGATTGATACCGAACCATCAAGCTATGTTCGGGCAGGTGATGCACTGGCTCAGCAGCCGGTTATCAGCATTCGCGACGCATATGGTAATGTCACTACAGCAGACGATACTACTTTGGTAATTGCAAGCATAAATACAGGCACCGATGAATTGGTAGGCACCGATACAATTACTGCAACTGCAGGTGTTGCAAATTTTACCAATTTAAGTTATGAAGTGATGGAGACCATCTCGATTAATTTTGATGCTTCTGTTTTGGCTACAGTTACTTCGCAGAATATAACCGTTGACCATAATGCGACTGATTATTATACATATACTGCTTTCCCTGCCTATATATACGCAGGTGGTCAGCGGGGTAAATTTACCGTAAAACGTTATGATGCTTACGATAACGAGGTAGACAACCTGGTTTTAGGTAACGGTTCTGATAGTCCGGATCCAGAAGTTGTTTACTTGTATTCAGATAGCCCGGATGTTAGCTCAACATTCTTTAATGTGGCCAGTGGAGGTACTGCTCTCGATACAATTCGAATTACTAATGGTAATACCACAAAAGATTTCTGGTATTATTCGCAGGATGAAGGAACGCATAGAATCTCTGCTTCAGATAATGCAACTTCAGCTGATGGTGATGCAGGAATAAATGATGCTGACTATGATTTGGAAGTTAAGCCTGCTGCTCTTGATCACTTTGTTGTAAGTGGAGTAGGAACCGATGTGGGAGATGGCTGGACTGAACATTATTATGGAGACAGGCAATCGCTGACCGTGGAGGCTATTGATATTTTTGGTAACAGAAAAATCAATTATACCGGAAAGATTACTTTCAGTTTAACTGATGAGGAGGCAAATGAACCGTCAGATGCCGGGTACAATTACCCTGTTGACTATACATTCTCAATGGCAGATAGTGGAATTCACACCTTTACTGATGCTATTCTTTTCGAACGTCCAAGTTTTGAACATCCTGATTACCCAACTACTAACGAGTGGTGGATTACAGTTATGGATTTAGCACAGCCTGGAAAATACGGCTCTCAAATTAGAATAAAAGTATTGCCACGACCTGTTACTATTACGGCTCATAACCAAACCAAACAATATTACGGTGATTCTTATGATTTGGGCAGCACTGAATTTACAGTAACCAGTGGAATTACTGGTTATGAAAATCCAAGTGTGTATGCAGGTGTTGAGCAGATAACAGGTGTTACACTTACCAGTACCGGTACTGCCACAACAGCACTGGCCGGAGATCATGCAATTATTCCTTCTAATGCAACAGGTATAAATGAATTTAATCCTGATTATTATGATATTACTTACACAAATGGTACGCTTACCGTTGAACCACGACCTATTGAAATAACGGTAGATGCCAGTCAGAGTAAGGTTTATAGTAATGATAATACTACAGATCCAACGTTTACTTATGCAATAACATCGGCATCACCCTTTGATGCATTAGTGAATGGAGATCAATTTACAGGAGCGTTAACTCGTGAAGCAGGAGAAGATGTGGGACTCTACGATGTTTACCTGACAGGATTAGGCATTGTGGAAGGAGCAACAAATAAAATGGCTAATTACGACATCACTTTTGTGAACGACAATCAGTTTGAGATTACTAAGTATCCTTTAGCATTGAGCAATTTTGTTGTGGATGATAAAGTATATGATGCTATCGATACTGCATATATCAGTTCGTTTGATGTTGACTTAATTAGTGGAGATGATGTTTTATTTGATACCACTGCCAATTTTATTAGTCGTCATGTTAACTGGAATGGTACTGCCGCTGTTGATACTACAGTTATTTACAGTATTGAGATATCAGGCGGTAGTGATGCCGGAAATTACGAGTTTGCTATTGATGGTGCCAATAAAGGAACCTCAGCCACATGGCTCGATTCCACAATGGCAACAATTAGTCAATATCCGATTGATGTAACAGCTCAGCCTGCTACTAAAGTTTACGACGGAAATACTTCATCAGTTGTGATACCTGTTGTAGATGTATTGCTAACCGGAGATGCCATTGTAACTGCAGGTTCGCAAACTTTCGATACGAAGTTAGTTGGCACAGCCAAAATACTTACTCCATCGGGAACAGTTATTGATGATGGTAACGACGGGAACAACTATAGTATTACATACGTTGATGACAATTCCGGTGTAATTAGCCAAAGAGCTCTTACCGTAACAGTTGATGCAGACCAGACAAAAATTTATGGTGAAAATGATCCTGTTGTATATACCTATTCAATTACTGCAGGAAGCCTTGCAGATGGAGATGTTTTCTCAGGAGAGCTTTCTCGTGATGCTGGTGAGGATGTAGATAGCTATACGATTAATAAAAATACCTTAACTATTGTTGATACAGGTTTAGTCGTTACTGGTATAACTGGGGACTATAGCGAATTAAATGCCGTCTACCATTATATAGGAATAAGAGATGGATATTATTGTTATGTACATGATTATATCCCTGAAGTTACTATTATTTGGAAGGCAACTTCATATGGAATACGGGCGTCCCTGCTTACTAATGGTTATAAGGGTATAGGATCATTTGCGTGGATTAATAATTATGGGGCTGATGAGATATATACATCATCAGGAGCCGATTGGACATCAAATGATTTGGAATTTCAACAGATGGTTGTTGAACCAGTGGAAAATAATATTGAGTCAAACTACAATGTCACGTATGAAAATTTAAATGACTTTACAATTTCACAACTGGAAGTTGCGGTTACTGCTGATGCAGGCCAGGATAAAATATATGGTGAACTTGATCCTGGATTAACTTTCACTTCAGTTCCCGCCGTTGGAACTACATTAGACAATAGTCATATTATTAACTTTTCAGGTAGTTTGGCACGTGTTGCCGGTGAAAATGCTGGTTTGTATACAATCAACCAGGGAACACTCAATAACACCAATTACAATATAACTTATACATCTAATGATTTTGAGATTCAGCAGTTGGATGTTACTGTAACAGCCGATGCTAGTCAAACTAAGGTTTACGGTGAAATTGATCCGGTCTTAACTTATACTTCTAATCCGGCAGTTGACTATGTTTTAGCCAATGATTCTGTTATTGAGTTCAACGGATTACTTTCCCGTGTATCAGGAGAAGAGGTAGGTTTCTATACTATTGAACAAGGAACGCTGGATAATGCAAACTATAACATTACTTATGTGAAAGATAGTTTGGAAATTACCCAGCTTGATGTAACGGTAACAGCTGATGCTGATCAAAGTAAAACTTACGGCGATTTAGATCCTGTGTTTACTTTTACTTCAAACCCTGTGGTTGGAGCTACACTAGCTAACAATGAAACGATAGAATATACCGGAGCACTTGTACGTGTTGAAGGGGAAAATGTTGGAACTTATGCAATTAACCAGGGGACACTGGGTAATTCCAATTACAACATTACTTATACAGGTAATAATTTTGCAATTAATCAGTTGGCAGTAACAGTAACAGCCGATGCTGATCAGAGTAAAACTTACGGAGAAGCTGATCCAATTTTTACCTATACATCGAGTCCTGCAGTTGACTTTGTTCTGGCCAATGATTCTGTTATTGAATTTACCGGAACTCTTGATCGTGATGCAGGAGAAAATGTTGGTACGTATGATTATACCTTAGGTTCGTTGTCGAATTCAAACTACAGTATTACGCTTGCAAGTGGTAGTTTTGAGATTACAAAACGACCGATTACCCTCGTTGCGAATAACCAGACGAAAACTTATGGTGATGGTCCTGAAGCAGGAGTCGGACATGAAGACTACTGGACATTGGGTACAACCGAATTTACTGTAAGTTCTATCGATGGCGATGGATTGGCTACAGGTGAAGGAATTGATGGAGTAACCTTTACTAGTTTGGGTGAACCTCGCCTGGCAGATATCGGAACGTACACAATTTCGATTGATGCAAATAGTGAAAGCGGAAGTGGAGGTTTTAGCCTTTCGAACTACATTGTTTCTTATGACACTGCTACTTTAACTGTAGAGACACGTGTTCTTCACCTTACCAACTTCGCGGCAGATAACAAGGAGTATGATGGAAATACCACTGCTACCGGTTTAGGTTTCGACGATGACCGTGTGCCGGGAGACAACCTCTCGTTCCAGCGCGATGCTGACTTCGAAGATGCAGCTGTTGGTACGAATAAAGTGGTTGTTTACAACACCGTTATTATTTCAGGTGGAGCCGATATGAATAACTACGTGCTCGAAAGCGAAAGAGACCACTGGAAAACCGGCCCGAACCGTATTATTTCTCAGGCTCCAATAACTGTAACTATTGCTGCTGAAGATAAAGAATACGACGGAAATACAGATGCTACAGTTACCTTGTCAGGTAATTTTATTACCGGCGACGATGTGGCATTAACTTTTGCAACAGCACAGTTTGACGATGCAGAGATTGGTGATAATAAGAATGTAACTGTTACAGGAATTGCTCTTACAGGTTCAGATGCCGGACAGTATATACTGGCTTCAACAATCGGTTCTGCTACAGCAAGTATTGTTTCACTGCAAAGAGAACAAACCCTTAATTTAATTGCCGGTTGGAATATAATCTCGTTAGGTATTCAACCAAACGAATCAATGAAATTGATTGATGTACTTCAACCACTTATTGATGCCGGAACCTTACTGAAAGTAATGGATGAACGGGGAAGAATTATCGAGAATTTTGGTGGAGACTCTTGGTATGATGGTATTGGGGACTTGATGTTTACCGAAGGTTATCAAGTTAAAGTTAGTGAAAATACTTCTCTCGTAGTTAAAGGAATTCCGGTTGATTTACCAATAGAGATTGATCTTATTCCTGGATGGAATTTGGTCTCCTTCCCTTCATTAAATGAGCAAGATGCTATGGATATACTTCAGGGTTTGATTGACGGGGGATACCTTTTGAAAGTAATGGACGAAATTGGAGGTTCTGTTGATAATCTGTTTGGTACGTGGTATAACTTTATCGGCAACTTTAAACCCGGGAAAGGATACTATGTTAAGGTTTCAGAAGCTTGTACTCTTACAATTTCTGAGAGCACAGAGAAATCATTGGTTAAAGTTCCTGAGTTGCTCGCTTCAACAAAGTACAATACTGCCTTCATTGGAAATGGTTACAACCACATGAACATTGTCCTAAGCGGATTGTATGAATCAGGCTTGAAATTGGGCGATGAAATTGGAATATTCGATGGTAATCGTTGTGTGGGTGCTGTTAGCCTCGATGAATACAGTTATTTGAATAATATGATTAGTATCCCGGTTTCGTCGAACGATGGTATGGGTAAAGATCCAAATGGTTTTATCGCCGGAAACGAATATTCAATCAGGATCCTGCATGATAACCAGGAACAAACAGTTGAGTTTGATGTACTTTTCGGAGATGAATGGTTTGAAGTAGGTGCCACTTCTATCGTTGCCCTTTCAAATCAATTGGATATAACCGATGTTGACAGGATTTTAAATGCGTATGGTGTAAAATTGTATCCGAATCCGTTTAAAACAATGATGGTTATAGAAACTACACAGCCGACTGGAGAGAAAATACAGGTTGACATTTATGATGTTCAGGGAAGAAAAGTCCGAAGCATTGATTATGGTACATCTACAGGTCATGATCAAATACACTGGGATGGAAACAACCAATCTGGCACGCAAGTGCGACCGGGCGTGTATTACATCCGGGTAAATGGAAATTACAGTGGAAATGTATTAAAACAATAATCGAATGAATAAAACCGGAATTGAAACGCTATTGGAGTAAATTCCGGTTTAATCATTCAAAAGATTTAAAAAATGAAAAAGTTTTTAATTTTAACAGGATTTGTATGGGCAACCTTACCCTTGTTGGCCCAACATTTTACCGTAGATTATACTCTTAATCCGAAAACCTTTTGTCATGTAGTTGTTTCTGAAGCGCAAATTGGGGGTGTAAATTTGGGTAGTGGGGATGAAATTGCAGTTTTCGATGGCAGCATTTGTTGTGGTGTATTGTATTTGACAGAAGCCATTTCTGATCCTTTACCAATTGCGGCAGGAAAAGCTGAAACCACACAGCCGGGTTATACAGCTGGGCACAACATCAGTATTAAGGTTTGGGATTCTAGCGCCGGAAGTGAGTACAATGCATCGGTGGAGTTTTTAAGCTCAATAACGGTTTTCACCGATACGGAAACTATACCGGTTAATGTAATTGTAAAACAAGAACGTACTATTCGCCTTACGGCAACCAACAAGGAATATGATGCCACTACCAGTGCGGGAGTTGGTTATACTATTGAAGGTGGTTCTGTTACAGGCGATGTTACTATTACTGCCAGTAACGGTAGTTTTAATAATAGTAGTGTGGGTACCGGAAAAACAGTTACCGGTACGATTACCGTATCGGGTGCCGATGCAGGGAATTACGAATTTACAAAAGTGGAAAGTACAACCGCTTCAATTACCAAAAAGGGCCTGACCGTTGCAAATGCTGTTGCTGCCAACAAAGTTTACGATGGAACGACCAGTGCCTCTATTACCGGTGCCACACTTGTTGGGGCAATTTCTGGCGACGCTGTATCTATTGGAAATGCAGTTGGTACTTTTAGTCAGAAAAATGTAGGAAATAATATTTCGGTAACAGCGGCAATCACCTTAACCGGTGCAAGCAGTGGTAATTATTCTTTATCCCAGCCAACAGGTTTGAGCGCAAACATCACCAAAAAGACAATTACCGTAACAGCAAACAATCGAAGTAAAGATTGTAATCAGAACGATCCTACATTAACATATTCCTTTTCACCAAGCCTGGCTTCGGGTGATTCTTTTTCCGGAACCCTTAGTCGCGAATCTGGCGAAGAACTTGGAGAATACGACATATTACAGGGAACCTTAAGTTTGAGTTCCAATTATACTCTCGTTTTTAATAAGGGTGTGTTTACCATCAGAGATGATGCTCCGTATTGGGTAACCGGCGCTAACAGTTTGAACCGAACTGTTATTTACAGCGATAATGATGCTCTTGTGGAAGCACAGAGTTTAGCTCCTGTGGCTGGTGATCATTGCGATCCGGATGTTTCCGATATCGTTAAAACATCAGGAGAATTTGTGCCGGATGCAACTTGCAGTGAGATGGGAACTTACACCAATACATGGATTGTTACAGACAACTCAGGTAATATTAGCGATGAGTTCACACAGGTTATTACTTTAATTGATAACGTTGATCCGGTGTTTCAGCCGGTTCAGGATATGGAAGTAATAGTTGCTGCCGGAAGTTGCGAAACCACAGTTGACTATCCTGAACTTGTTGTAGATGATGCATGTATTGATACAATAAAACTTATTGCAGGTTTTGGGCCTGATGCGAGCTTTCCGGTTGGTAATTCAGATGAAACATGGGTAGCTATCGATAAGTCGGGTAATACTGATACCCTTACTTTTTCAATTTTGGTTGTTTCAGAAAACGAGAATCCTGTAATCGATGCAATGGAAGATATGCAGGTAACTACTGCTACTCAGGATATAAACCTGGTACTTACAGGGATTTATGGAAATGCTTGTACTGCAGGCCAGTTATCGGTTAGTGCCATTGCTGAAAACACAGACCTTATATCGTACATAAACGTAATTTATTGCGGTAATAACTCAAAAGCGATTCTTGAAATTAAATTGGCAGATGATGTGGAAGGATCATCCATGATTACTATTACTGTACAAGACGATCAAGAACGAAAAACTGAAGAGACTTTCAGCATAAAAGTTGGCGCGGTAAATAGTGCACCCTTTTTAGTAAGTGCTGCAGAGGATGTTGAAGTTCACGCCGATCATTCGGTGAGTATTTATATTAGTGAAGTTTTAGGCGAATATTTCGACGATGCTGATGGCGATGAATTAAGTTTTGAGGTTTATACGGAAGGAACTGAGGATTTACCATCGTGGATAAGTTATGCTGAAGATTCAATTACCTGTCTACCGGCTATCGCAGATACGGGCTGTGTAAATATTGTGGTAAAAGCAATTGATCCGGAAGGACTTTATGCAACCGATACCATAACTATATGTGCATTAGACTATGTTTTAGGAGCAAATGATGGTGAACAAAAATCAGCTAATATCAATGTTTATCCTAACCCAACAACGGGCACGTTAACTGTTAATCTGGGAAGTTTTGCCGACGAATCTGCATTAACTTTATTTGATATGAACGGTAAAATGCTGATTCATAAAAATTACTTTGCTACTGACAGGTTTCAAATAGATTTGTCTGAATATGAGGCAGGAATTTATTTTGTTAAAACGGAGTTTAACGGACTTATTAATACACAAAAGGTAATTGTAAAAAAATAGGCTGAAGCGATATTCGAATATTTTGTTCAATTAACAATAGAATAAATGGCTGCCGAAGCATTTCGGTGGCCATTCTTTTTTGATATTATTTGATAACGAAGTTTTTTATTCATTCCAGGAAGGAAGAATACATTTAGGACTGCGGGCTTCTATTTGTGCGTCAAAATTCTTGAGGCTGGCCTTCATTATTTTTGAATCTTCGTCGTGACAAGTCAGGCAGGATCCTGCTTCCAGAATTCTTTTTTGTTGTTCCACGCTAAAAGGAAAAACATTGCTTCGTGTAGCAACTTTTCCGGTTCTTGTTTGCATGAAACCAATCCATGCATCTGCCGGAAGTCCGTCGTTTACATCGTGTTGGTACAGCGCCTTAAATTCCCAGTGTCCTTTTCCGTCTTTAATGGTGTACACCAGTTCGCCTGCTCCATATCCCAGTGCTAAAGGATTGTTGTGGCAGCTTTTACAGCTTCGGCCTTCGGCAGAAGTGGTGTGCGGAGCTGCCGGCGAATAAAGTCGCTGAAATATATCCTCGTCCTTTTTATTGTTGGTATATGACTTTTTGTCGATGGTAAGAATCATGCCGGCAACAACCGGGATAACCTCGTTTTTGTCACCTTCTTTCCTGATTCCCAGTGCCGGAAATTTGGCTTCATATTCACCAATGTATTCTACCCAGCCTCCTTTTTGTTCTTTATTGGCAATCATATTGTACGACGGTTCTTCCGGATCATATTCGCTATGACACCCGATGCAGGTTGGTACCCATGACGTGTGACAGCTTGAACAGGCAAGGCTTGAGTGGGCATTGTCGCGCGAACAAATCTCTGCCGGAGCTTTCATCGCCATTTTTATTCCACTGTTTTTTGTGACCAGGAAAATCGAGTCGTTTTCTGCAAAAGTATTAATCAGTGCACGATTGTATTTTTCAGTCAGTAATAGTTTTTTCCCTGAAATACTCCCGAAACGAAGCGAAGCAATTAATGCCGATTCATTGTCGAGATCTTCGGCTGCTATGTTTCTGGCTAGCCCGTTGATGTGGCAATCGGAACACTGCACATCCGACTGTTTTTCTTTGTGGGCGTAAAGGTTCCCGTCGCCCATTAATTCGTACGAATGGTGACAGTCGATACATTCCATTCCCAGTTCGTGATGAACATCGGCGGGTTGCTTTTCGAACACACGGCTGTCTTCAACCAGTCGGTGGTTTTCGTCGTTGGGCATTTGATGTTTTTCCAGAGTTGTTTCGTGCCAGCCTTCGTAACTGGTTGAAATCCTCCCGGAGCGGCTGTGGCACCCAAAACAGTGATTATTGGTAACACTCAAACTAATTGAAGGATGTGTTTGAACGAGTTGTTGGCTTGCCTGGGGCAGGTCATTTTCTGCTTCCGACGTGTAGTTTAAATGGCAGGCCAGGCATCCGCCTCCGCGACTGCTTTCGTTTATGGGACCATATTCGTCTTTCGGATTTCCGAGATGGCAGCGAACGCAAAGATTTCGTAGGTGTTCGTCGGCAGCAGAGTTGCCCAGTTGGTGCACGTCAGTTAAAATATCCGGGTTGTCCTGTTCATTAAAAACAAAGCGGTCAACACTGATCATTCCGCTTAAAGTTGCCATTAATCCGGTAGGTACTCTTTCTGTTATTTCCGGATGGCATTGTGTTGTCCCGCAGCTTTGACGGGCTGTTGTCAGGTTTCCCGGAATGTTAATCATGTTTTTGTGCGATTGTTTTTTGCCGGTGGCAAAAGGATTTCCTCCATGGCAGGAAACACAGCCAATGGCTTCCGGTGAATGCGACGCTGTAAATCCATGAGTTTCGGTGTGGCAGGCCAGACAGCTTTCTTTTCGTCCTATAATTTCAGGTGACGAAATGGCTGCTTCCTGCCCAAACTCGGGTGCAAAATTCACTCTCGGTGTTTTAAAATTATGCAGTACTTCGTAGGTGTAATTTTCATTCCAAGGATTTTTCCACTGCCAGCGTTCGCCTCTGAAAAAAAGACCAATTATGGTAAGGATCAGGTAAAATCCTGTAAATATCAGCAGGGTTCTTTTGCTGAAAAAAACAACCTTTCCTTTGGCCGAATTAACCAGGTAAATAAGAATGAGTAATGCTAAAAACAGGAGCAGCGACCATGCCGGATGTGTTAACCAATGCAGTATTTCCTGGAACCCCACAAAATACCACGGTCCTTTCACTGCCGGATTGAGGTTGTCGTGTAGTGGTGCGCTAAACAGGTAACTTAGTATAAAAATACCGGCAAAGGATACTATAAAATCGAGCACCGACGGCCAGTATTTCCGGCTGTGTTCTACCATAATTATGGCAATAAATACGGTGAAGGTGGCAATGTGGTGCACATAAATAAGTTGAAAACTCTCTGAAGGGCCAAGAAGAGAATAAGCCAGCGACCTTCCGATCAGTGGAATTCTTTCGGCTAGTGTTTGCAGAATTTGTCGGGCCTGTAAACTGTCGGAATCGCCTTTCAGCAAAAAACCGGTAATCATGGCCAGGAAAATGATTAGTACACCAATACTCAGCCGAAAAGCCATGCCTTTTTTTAGCCCGATTTTTTCTTTATAGTGGTAGTGATCGTATAGGTGAATGAGACTCAGAATTAGAAATAACTGGGCACTCCAAAAGTGATAATTCCGGATAAATGAAGCCCATGGATTGCTCACCATTATGTTACTTACACTTGAATATGGCGAAGCCACATCGAAAGGAATAGCCAGAAAAACGCCCGATAAAATAACCAGCCAAAACATGGCAACTGCCACTGTTCCAAATGTTGTTTTATCTTTTTTCTTCGCCATTTTATCCTTTTATAATGATTTGTCTTCCATCGGCCGAAATTTCAGAAGAAATACGCTCCAGATTTTTAAATGCGGGCCCCTGAAGAACTTTTCCCTGAAGATCGTATGCAGATCCGTGACACGGACAAAGTAAGCGACCATTTTCGGTAGCGTTAATTTTGCATCCCAGGTGCGTGCAGTGCGACGAAAGCACCGTGGTCTCTCCGTTTTGCTGTATAATAATATAATCGTCGGTAAAAGTAACTTCCTTGTTGCTGACAGGAACAACCACTTCTTTTTGCTTTGAAATTTGAATATGGTTTAGCGTAAGTTTATTCCATATTAATGCAAAAAAAGCAAGAATTCCGGCACCGCCAATTTTCAAAAATGTCCTCCTGTTTTCAGCCTTCATTTTGAATTACTTTACGGCAAATGTAATAAAATGGAAATAATCATTTCGATTTCGAATTCTGTTTTAAATGTATTGAAGGAAACTTGGATGCTCTGGAATTAGATGCAACCACCGCTGGGTGAATTTTTCATTGATTTAAGATATGTTATATGTTTAATAACCTAATTTTTTGCACGACTAAAACAGTGGAATTGTAATTTAAAAATTCGGACCATCTTTTTTGCAGGTGTTTAAGTGTGTTTGTTTTTGGCAATAGTTCAAAAAGGACCCCGTGTGAGGTAAGGTGCTTATCTTTAATGTTTTCAAATAAGCAATGTGAGACAATGTTTAATTAAAATCATTTATATATTTGCCCCATATCTAAACATGTAAATAGTTAGATACACTGAAAGTATTGGAATTTTGGAGTAATTTCTGGTTTAGTTTTTATAGAAAAATATCAGAAATAAGCTCCTAAAAAAATTATAATTCAGGAATGAAAACAAGACGGGATTTTATCAAAATTTCAACTGCCGGAGCCGGAGCTGCAGCGTTAAGTTTTAAGGCTTTTGGTTCTGATAAATTTGGGTTATTTAAATCCGAATCGGAGGGGCCGGCAAGTGATGAGGATCTTACACCGTATCCAACGTATTGCGAAGTATGTTTTTGGAAATGTGCTGCCTGGGCTTATGTCGATAAAAGTGGCAGGGTGCGTAAGATTATAGGAAATAAAAATGATCCACATTGTAATGGCCGGTTGTGTCCCCGGGGAACCGGTGGAGTTGGTATGGTTTACGACGAAGATCGTTTGAAAAAACCGCTCATCCGCGAAACAGGCAAAGATGGCAAACAATATTTCCGCGAAGCAAGCTGGGAAGAAGCTTTGGATAAGGTTGCCAATAAAATGAAAGAGGTGAAGGAAAAGTACGGACCGGAAGCATTTGGTTTATTTAATCACGGAACTCCGGGCGGACATTTTCACCATCTTTTAAAAGCGTACGGATCGGAAAGTAATGCCGAGCCTGCTTTTGCCAATTGTCGCGGACCACGTTCTTCTGCTTTCTTTTCCACGTTTGGTGCCTATGTCGGATCGCCGGAAAACACAGATATCCGTGATACCAAATGTTTGGTGCTGATTGGTTCGCATATAGGTGAAAACATGCACAATTCGCAGGTACAGGAAATGTCGGATGCCATTGATAAAGGAGCAACTATAATTACTGTTGATCCGAGATTTTCGACAGCAGCTGCACATTCGCAACACTGGTTACCCATTAAACCTGCCACTGATATTGCGCTTTTAATGGCCTGGATTCATGTTCTGGTTTATGAAGGTCTTTACGATAAAGAATTTGTTGAGAAATATACTTTCGGGTTGGAATACCTGAAAGATCATGTTAAAAATATGACCCCGGAGTGGGCTTACGGAATTACCACCATTGAGCCTGAAAAAATCAGGGAAACAGCACGTGCTATGGCGGGCGCTGCACCTTCGGTTATTGTTCATCCGGGACGTCACGTGGTTTGGTACGGCGACGATACCCAGCGCGAAAGAGCAATGGCAATTCTTACTGCCTTATTGGGTGCATGGGGAAAACGTGGTGGATTTTATTTCCCTGAAGGCGTTTCTGTTCCTAAATTTCCGCATCCACATTTCCCTGAACCGGAATGGACATGGAAAGACTGGAACGAAGGAAGATATCCGCTGGCAACAATGGGTATTACCACTGAATTATTAAAAGCATCCATCCCAAGATATAATTATAAACACCAGGTAAAAGCCTGGTTAGTGGCCGGAACAAATCTGCCGCTATCGATGCCTGATAAGCCTTTGTTTAAAGAGGCGGCTGCCTCGGTTGAGTTTATTGCGGTGATGGATACCATGCCAATGGATATTACCGGCTATGCCGATGTGGTATTTCCCGAAGCTACCTACTTGGAGCGTTACGATGTTTTACGGGCAGCTCCCGGTCGCGAACCGAATGTTGCCTTGCGTATGCCGGCTATTGAACCTAAATACGATTCGAAACCGGGATGGTGGATTGCCAAACAAATTGGTGAGCGTTTGGGCTTGCACGATTATTTTAATTACGACGATTATGCCGAAGTAATTGACTGGCAATTAAAACAGCTGGGTACTTCGTTGGAAGAGATGAAGAAAATCGGAGTGAAGAAATATCCAAGAAAAAGCGGACCGTTGTACCTTGGCGATGGTGAAGATTTCACGTTTAATACAAATTCAGGGAAGATTGAATTGTATTCAACTGACTTCGCCGATCATGGGTTCGATGCTCTTCCGAAGTTCACCAAGCATCCTGAGCCTGAGCCAAATTTCTATCGTTTGATATACGGCCGTGCTCCAATGCATACGTTCAGCCGTACTTCAAACAATCCGAATCTTTCTGACTTAATGAGTGAGAATAGTGTTTGGGTAAATCCTAAAGTGGCCGATTTGTGGGGACTGAAAAAGGGTCAGGAAGTATGGTTGAAAAATCAGGACGGGCATGTAACCTCGTTCCCGGTAAAAGTTAGGGTAACCGAGCGAATTCGCTGGGATTCTGTGTACATGGTTCATGGATTTGGTCATAAAAATAAAAAGCTTTCGCGTGCATTTGGTCGCGGAGCCAGCGATACAGAAATGATAACAAACGTGGTGGTTGACCCGGTAATGGGTGGAACCGGCATGAGAGGAAACTTTATAACATTTTTAACAGAAGATCCTGCACTGGAAGAAAAGGAGGTTAAAGCATGAGATATGCGATGGCAATCGACACCAAAAAATGTGTCGGATGTGGCGACTGTGTAGTGGCCTGTCAAACAGAGAATAATGTACCACACGGGTATTGCCGCGACTGGATTGTGGAAAGTGTGGATGGAACCTATCCCAGCCTGAGCCTGGAATTCCGTTCCGAACGTTGTAATCATTGCGATAACTCTCCATGTGTTCGTTGCTGCCCAACCGGAGCAAGTCATATTGAAGATGGCGGAATTGTAACGGTAACCCACAATAAATGTATTGGTTGCGGTGCCTGTATTCAATCTTGTCCGTACGATGCTCGTTATTCGCATCCTGATGGATATGTTGATAAATGTACATTCTGTTTACATCGCGTGCAAAAAGGTCAGAATCCTGCCTGTGTTGATGTGTGTCCTACTAAATGTCTTCATTTTGGTGATCTGGACGATCCGAACAGCGACGTTTCTCTGGCAATTAAAGACCGTAAATGGAAAGTATTGGCACCGGAAGCCGGTACCGATCCTCAATTGTATTTTCTTACCTAATAATAAAAACCGATTAAAATGAAGGAAGAATTATTTGTAAGCGGAAGAAATATTCCCAATATAGATCCTTACCTGAATATCTGGCACTGGCAGATTCCTCTCTATTTGTTTTTAGGTGGTTTGGCCGCAGGGATACTTTTCTTTGCAGGTTTCTATACTGTAAGGGGTAGGGCAGATAAAATGCAGGCGACTGTTAAACTGGCTCCAATTATCGCTCCGATAGCGCTGGCGCTGGGTTTGGGAGCCCTTTTCTGGGATTTAAAACACAAGCTGTTCTTTTGGCAATTGTATACAACCGTTCGTTTCGATTCGCCAATGAGTTGGGGAGCGTGGACATTAATGGCCATTACTCCATTGTCGTTTGTTTGGGTGGCCAGTTATATGAAAGAACTGGTTCCTGGCTGGAACTGGAAACTTGAATTAATTGAAAAATTTGAAGCGTGGGTGATAAAACAACGTGTGGCGCTGGCATGGATCATGATGGTTCTTGCTGTAATATTAGGGGTTTACACCGGTATTTTATTGTCAGCATTTAATGCCCGTCCGTTGTGGAACACGTCAATACTTGGGCCTTTGTTCCTTGTATCAGGATTTTCAACCGGACTTGCTACAATTATATGGATTAGTAAAGATGAAAAGGAACGGAAAAAATTAAGTCGCATCGACCTGATTTTTATTATTGTTGAGATTTTCCTGATTGTTCACTTATTTATGGGATTCAGGGCCGGATCGCAAACTGCTATCGAAGCGGCTAACCTTTTCCTTGGCGGAGAATTTACCGTAAGCTTTTGGGTATTTGTGGTTTTAATTGGACTGGTTCTTCCCGCTGTTTTCGAAACCATCGAAATCTGGGGATTTCACGTACCAAAATGGATTCCTCCCGCAATGATATTGTTTGGTGGTTTTATGTTCCGTTTTATTATGGTAGAAGCCGGACAAATAACACGTTATTTATATTAAAAACATTTTAAGATTGAATTATGAGTACAGATAAAGCTGTAAGCAATCAACCGAAATATATCAATCCATACTTGGGTGGAGTTTTGTTGGGGCTGTTAATTCTGTTAACGGTTTATATTACCGGGCGCGGATTGGGAGCCAGCGGTTCTATCAAAAGTGCAGTAGTAACTACTGCCAATACAATCGCTCCCGAAATGACTCGTCACAACGATTACATGGGGAAATTTGTTACCGACGACCATTCGCCAATGTATACCTGGCTGGTTTTCGAATCGTTGGGTGTTTTACTTGGAGGTTTGTTATCGGGGTTGCTTTTTGGTCGTGTTAAAAAATTCAGAACCGACCATGGTCCGAAAATAACAGTCCGGAAACGTCTGATTATTGCAACAATAGGTGGAGCATTGTTTGGTATAGGCAGTCAGTTTGGCCGTGGATGTACAAGTGGTGCTGCATTAAGTGGTAGTGCAACTTTTGCACTCGGTGGTGTAATTGTAATGTTCGGCATTTTTGGTACTGGTTATGCAATTGCCTACTTTTTTAGAAAATTTTGGATTTAGTAATCAAAATAAAAACAATATAAAATGGGACCTTTAATTCCTAACGGCATAATTGGTGAAGGCTGGGATTTTGTAATTGCTATTTTACTCGGAATCGCTTTTGGATTTATTCTTGAAGCATCCGGATTCTCTTCGTCGAGAAATCTTACCGGTGTATTCTACGGTTACAACTTTGTGGTTCTTCGCGTATTTTTCACAGCACTAATAGTTGCAATGGTTGGCCTGATGTATTTTGACCATCTTGGTTGGCTCGACCTTTCTAAAATATTTATTCTCCCAACTTACCTGGGGCCGATGATTGTTGGCGGTGTAATAATGGGCTTTGGTTTTATTCTTGGAGGTTACTGCCCGGGTACCAGTTTTACCGGAATTGCAATTGGAAAACTCGATGCACTCTTTTTTACAATTGGTTTATATGTCGGGATTTTGTTATTCTCATTGGCATTCCCTTTGTTCGAAGGTTTTTACGACAAAGGATTTATTGGGAATGTAACTTTAACAGATGTTACAGGTATTCCGGCACCTTATTTTGCCCTTACTTTTACGGTGGTAGCATTGGCCGCATTCTGGATAACCATGTTTATTGAGAAACGTGTACGTAAGAATATGAAACAATATAAATTCTAAAAACGATGAACAGAAATTATATTTTTCTCACCATATTAATGCTTGTTCTGGCAGCCGGAACACTTTTCCTGACAATGGATGACGAACCAAAACAAATTGATCCGGAAGAATTATTGCAGGAAATCATTCAGCCAACAAGATATGTTACAACCGATCAGGTAGCAAAATTAATTATAGAAGGAGACCCGTCGCTTTTGATGATTGATGTGCGTCCGGAAGAAGAATACCTGGAATATTCCATTCCCGGAGCGGTAAATGTACCTCTCGAAAATCTGATGAATGAAGAAAACATGGCGTATTTCGGAATTCCCGGAACCAAGGTGGTATTTGTTTCAAACGACGATATTAAAGCTGACCAAACCTGGGTTTTAACCAAAAGGTTAGGCTACGGCAGCACATACGTAATGAAGGGCGGTTTGAATTGCTGGATGCAAACCATTATCGATCCGCAAAGACCAAATGAAGATGCTGCCCAAAGAGAGTTTGATACCTATAGCTTCAGAAGGGGTGCTCAGATTTATTTTACCGGAGCCGGAACAGATGAGTCGGATGCAGGCAAAGTTGAGGTGAATGTCAGGCGCAGAGAAAAAACATCGGTTGCTGCCGGAGGTTGTTAATTGATAAACGAAAAAAACTGAAATCATGCATATACACGAATTAAATCCATGGAGAACGCTAATCGCTCTTTCTGTGTTCGTTATCATTCTGGTAATTGGTTTTCTTACCATGCCAAAGAGTTTGCTTAACTATGAAAAAACCATGAATGAAAGTGTGGACGCTTTATTCGAGTCTGAAGACTACCTTTATCCATGGGAATTGGAAGAAATAATTAGTAATAAGCCTGACAGTATTTTACTTTTTGATATTCGTGATAATTTTGTTTTCGGGCAAGGTCATATACCCGGAGCCGAAAATATGTCAGCCAATAATCTAACAAAAGAGGAAAATATTGAACGTTTGAAAAATCTTCGCGATATGGGAGTAACTGTGGTTTTATACGGCGAAGACGAGTTGCAGGCCAATGGCCCCTGGATGCTTTTCCGTCAGGTTGGCTTCGATAATATAAAATTATTGTTGGGTGGCTATTCTTATTACAAAGAACATAAGGACGATTTGTATTCAACTATCGATGATGACGCCTATTTTAAAGGATTTCCACGATTTGATTATGCTGATATGGCAGCTCCGAAAGAAGGAAGTTCTTTAAATTCAGATACTGAAAATAAACCAGTACAAGTTAGAAGAAGGGAAAAAACCAATGTGGCAGCCGGAGGATGTTAAGATTCCGGCATTGAAATAATTTTACGCTGTTTAATTTCTATGTGAGGATCCTGGAGAATTATTCTTCAGGATTTTTTATTTGGAATCATTTTTGTTAAGCCAACAGCTATACTTATTTTTACAACAATCAAAAAAAAACAAAACACATGTCAAGAATTCTTGTAATTGATGATGAAAGAAGTATCCGGAATACATTAAAAGATATTTTGGAGTACGAAAAGTATGAAGTTGATTTGGCGGAAGATGGAACTAAGGGGATTGAAAAGATTCGTTCGGCAGAATACGACATTGTGCTTTGTGATATTAAAATGCCCGGGCTGGATGGAATTGAAGTTCTTGAACGGCTGGTAGTTTTAGCACCCGACACACCTGTTGTTATGATTTCCGGCCATGGAAATATTGATACGGCAGTAGATTCTATAAAAAAAGGAGCCTTCGATTATATTGAAAAACCACTCGATTTAAACCGCTTGTTAATTACCATCCGTAATGCGATGGATAAATCGAACCTGGTTACCGAAACCAAAATTTTGAAGAAAAAAGTTAACAAGAAATATCAGATTGTAGGAGAGTCGAAAGCGATTACTGAGATTATTCAAATGGCCGATCGTGTTGCTCCAACCGATGCACGTGTTTTGATAACAGGAGCGAATGGTTCGGGAAAAGAATTGGTTGCAAGACGTATTCACGACCAGAGCAACCGGGCATCAGGTCCTTTTGTTGAGGTGAACTGTGCTGCTATTCCTTCAGAATTAATCGAAAGCGAATTGTTTGGACACGAAAAAGGTGCATTTACTTCGGCGGTAAAACAGCGAAAAGGAAAATTCGAACAGGCAAACGGAGGGACTCTCTTTTTGGATGAGATTGGAGATATGAGTTTGTCAGCACAGGCAAAAGTGTTACGGGCCCTGCAGGAAAGTATTATCAGCAGAGTTGGAGGCGACAAACATATTAAAGTGGACGTGCGTGTGGTGGCTGCAACCAATAAAAATCTGGCTAAAGAAATTGAAAATAATAAGTTCCGCGAAGATTTGTATCACCGGCTGAGTGTTATTTTAATAAATGTTCCAACCTTAAACGAAAGGATTGAAGATATTCCGCTTTTAGCCAATCATTTTACAAAACAAATTTGCAGTGAATACGGAATGCCTGAAAAAGAGATCACAGAAAAAGCTATAAAAGAATTACAAAAATTAAACTGGACAGGGAACATCAGAGAGTTCAGGAATGTGATTGAAAGGCTTATTATTCTTTGCGACAAGGTAATTAATGAAGATGACGTAGTGAAATTTGCCGCCCCTCTAAAATAAATTTAATTAAATAAATTTTCTGAATTCAAAAACATCTTTACCCCATTGTTGTTACATTAAAACGAATGTGCTTTTATTGGTATTCTAAGTACATGAAGATATTAGCCTCTGATTTCGGAAGTCTTTTTGTCATGGCGTATTATTATCTTTCCCTCGGGAAAATATTGTCTTCCGTTTTCAGAGGTTTTTTATACCCTTACTTTTAAGATATAGAAAATCAGATTGAGGAGAATATAAAGAAGAATGATTACCGCAAGTCCGTAAACATTGAGGACCAACAGAATTATACCGCTCATTAAAATAAAAATATACCGATGCCAGTTGTCTCTCCATTTCAGGTTACTCATTTTAAGCGAGAACATCGGGAGATTAATCACCATCATTCCGGCTGTAAAAATACCCAGCATAACCAAAATACGGGTAGAATAAATGTGCTCGAAATATTGCTGATAACGTGGAAATTCGAGCATTAATCCCATCGAAGCCCAGAAAAGACCGTTGGAAGGAATGGGTAATCCTCTGAAAAATTTCTCGTCGCTGGAAAATACGTTGAAACGTGCCAACCTGATAGCTCCAAATACCGGCAACAGGAACGAGGAGAATAAAATAATCCATTCGTACCATTGTCCGCTAATTTCGTAAATAGGCTGGTTTTTTCCGTAAAGCGAAAATTCCAATAATGTAAAAAGAATAGCTCCGGGAGCAACTCCAAACGATACTAGATCTGATAAGGAGTCGAGTTGTTTCCCCGTTTCAGAATAAGCTTTTAAAGCGCGTGCAGCAAGTCCGTCGAGAAAGTCGAAAATAGATGCGGCACAAATAAATATCCCGGCCCAGATCAGGTGTCCGTCAACGGCAAAAATAGTGGCCATTACTCCTGATACCAGGTTGAGCGAAGTAATAAAATTGGGTATTTGTTTTATAATGTTTTTCATCTTATAATAAACCTGAAAAAACTAACCATACAAAGATAGCAGGTATGGCAAAAAGAAGACTGTCTAAACGGTCGAGAAAACCGCCATGCCCGGGTAAAATTTTACCAGAATCTTTTACTCCTATTTCTCTTTTTATTTTCGACTGGAATAAATCTCCAAAGGTGCCAAAAATTACCGCAGTTAAAGCAATCGCAATCCAACTAGTCATACTCAGAGCCTGAAAAAGTACGGCATTCAGAATGCCCATAATCACAGCAAAAATTGCTCCGCCGATAAATCCTTCCCACGATTTTTTTGGTGAAATATTCGGGCACATTTTGTGTTTCCCAAATGCTGTTCCCAGAAGGTAGGCAAACGAGTCGTTGGCCCAAATAATCAGGAATAGTCCAACCAGTATCCAGGGATAAAAAGTATTATTGCTTCCGTCGAACGAAGTGTTTATAATGAAGTTAAGTAAGCTGAATGGAACGGCAATGTAGACAAAACCCAGTGCGCTGAATCCCGCATTTTCCAGTGTGTTTTGGTTGCTCCTGAATATTTCGATAATAAAGAGCAATACAATAATCGGGATGAATGTAAACACAAAGGAAGCCGGTAGCAGGTTTATGGCCATGCCAAAGCAAACAAGGAAAAACAGGACGCCAAAAATAGTACCGATAATACGTGATGGTTTATGTCCGGCTTTTTCAACCAAAGCATAAAATTCATATTGAGAGAAGAACAGCAGAACGGCAAAAATAAGGGCGAAAGAATAAGGATGAATGATTGTTCCGCCAAGCATTATCACAACATAAGCAGCACCCCATAAGGTTCTTTTTACCAGATTACTCACCTTTTAAGTCTTTGAGTAATTCAACAGCTTTTTCGAAATTCTCTTCAGCTACGTAAACCCGGTATTCTCCGAATGCTTGATAGGCCGTATCGTGTTGATTTAAAACTACCGTTTTAATATTTTCACTTTCCAAAATATCTTTTGCCATTTCGGCTTTGTATTCGTGAGTGGTCATATAAATTTCTTGCCATCCTTTTTCCATGCTGCAAAGTTAGTAAAATATAAAAGAGATGGAAACTGCTGTTATTCGTAAATAAACACATGCAACTCGCGCGGGCCGTGCGCTCCCATAACAAGTGTTTTTTCGATGTCAGCTGTGCGGCTGGGGCCTGTTATCAAAGTAATTTGAGACGGTAACTTGTCAGCATATTTTTCACGGATACTGTTGTAAGCATCTTTCAGATAACTAAGCAGTTGTTCTTTTCTGGCCACAACGATATGAATGGGAGGATAAACCGACATCTGTCTTCCGCCTTCAAGTGCAGAACTTACCATTACCGACCCGGTATGGGCAATCAGAAATTCACAGGAAGTTATTCCAGCTTCCATTTCTTCAGCCTTGTTTTTATAAATTGAATGCTGAATTTGATTCTCTTCCAATAGTTTTTGCAGGCTTTTTTCAGTACAGAAAATATGCTTTGCCGGAATTTTATTGAGAAGGAGATTTAGTTTTTGAAATGTTTCAGCTTGCGATGAGCATAAATGAACACTCCCGTTTACCGCTTCCAGATTCTCTTTGAATGCAAGTTCCAAAGGTTTATCGATGGAATGATAAACGGGAGCATCAAAATCGGGTTTTTCCGGCTCAGGGTGAACGGCGTTTTTCAGCCTGCTTAATATCTCCTCGCGAGCCGATCCCATTTTATTCTTTATTTGATTCTTTTTCTGAATCTTTATCCACCTCGGTTTCTGTTTCCGGTTTCACTTCAGATTCTAACACTTTTTTGTCTCCGTTTCCGTTTTCCGAAATAACATGTTTTTTATCCCACGGACGTTTTCCAAAAATTTCTTCCAGGTCTTCGCTGAAAATTACTTCTCGTTCAAGAAGAAGGTTTGCCAGCTTCTTATGTCCATCAGCATTGTCTGTCAACACTTGTTTTGCCCTGACGTACTGGCTGTCTATTAATATTTTTACCTCTTCATCGATCAGTTCTGCCGTTTTTTCACTATAAGGTTTAGTAAACGAATAATCTGACTGACCTGTTGAATCGTAATAGCTAACGTTGCCTACTTTTTCACTCATGCCGAAAATACTAACCATGGCATAAGCTTGCTTGGTTACTTTTTCCAGGTCGTTTTGAGCTCCCGACGAGATTTTACCAAAGATAATTTCTTCGGCTGCACGACCACCTAGTGCCGATGCCATTTCATCCAACAATTGTTCTTTTGTTGTAATCGAACGTTCTTCTGGCAGATACCAGGCTGCACCCAGCGCTTTTCCTCGGGGAACGATGGTCACTTTAACCAGCGGGTGTGCATGTTCAAGCAGCCAGCTAATGGTTGCATGACCAGCCTCATGATAGGCAATGGTTTTTTTCTCCTGTTGAGAAATGATTTTATTTTTCTTTTCCAAACCACCAATAATACGGTCAACTGCATCCAGAAAATCCTGTTTGGTAACTGCATCGCGGTTTTTACGTGCAGCTATTAAGGCAGCTTCGTTACAAACATTGGCAATGTCGGCACCCGAAAACCCGGGAGTCTGTTTGGCCAGAAAATCAACTTTTACTTCTTCGCTTAATTTTAACGGACGCAGATGTACATTAAAAATTTCTCCGCGTTCGTTCAGGTCGGGTAATTCAACATGAATCTGACGGTCGAAACGTCCGGCACGCATTAGAGCCCGGTCGAGGATATCGGCGCGGTTGGTTGCTGCCAGAATAATTACACCACTATTGGTATCGAAACCATCCATTTCTGTTAACAATTGGTTCAGGGTATTTTCGCGTTCGTCGTTTGAACCCATGTTTGGATTCCTGCCCCTTGCACGACCAATGGCATCAATCTCATCGATAAAAACAATACAAGGTGCTTTTTCTTTTGCTTGTTTAAACAAGTCGCGAACGCGCGATGCTCCAACTCCTACAAACATTTCAACAAAATCGGAACCCGACATGGAGAAGAACGGAACGTTGGCCTCGCCTGCAACGGCTTTTGCCAGCAAGGTTTTACCGGTTCCCGGAGGGCCAACCAATAAGGCTCCTTTAGGGATTTTACCTCCCAGCTTGGTGTACTTTGCCGGGCTTTTCAGGAATTCAACAATCTCTTCAACTTCCTGTTTGGCCTCTGCCAATCCCGCAACATCTTTAAAGTTTGTATTTACTTTTTGATCTTTATCGAATACTTTGGCTTGTGATTTTCCAACGTTAAAAATACCCCCGGCACCACCTCCGGCACCACCTCGGCTCATCCGTCGGAAGATCCACCACCAGATCAGGATAATAATAACAAAAGGCCCGATCGAGAAAACAACGTCGCGCATCCAGTTGGTTTCTTCTTTGTATTCGGGAAGTACTTCGCTGGATAAACCTTCCTGTGCTTCGCTTAAATTATTCTCAAATGTTTCAACAGAACCAATATTAAATGAGAAGTGTGGACCAACATCAGATGGTTTAGAGAAGTTGCCTTCAAATTCAGATTCGTAGTTTTTTAACCTGTCTTTTTTTATGTAGATATTTGCAACTTTATCATTTACAACTACAATACGTTCTATGTCGTTGTTCGCAAGCATGGTCGATTTAACCCTGCTCCATGTGGTTTCAACAGGTCCTCGACTGTTGGTAATGTATACCTGTACAATCAGAAATACAATGGCAATAATACCGTAAATCCAATAGGCATTGAATTTTGGTTTGCCGTCGCCTTTTTTATTGTCGTTAAATTTACCAAAGGGATTGTTCAGGTTGTTTTGTCCCTTTTTTTTGTTATCGGTGTTATTATCTGCCATTTTCTGTTATTAATCTTCTTCTTTAACTGTGGTTATTTTTGCGTCGGCCCATAATCCTTCAAGATTGTAAAAATCACGAGCCTCTTCCTGAAATACATGAACCATTATATCTCCGTAGTCCAGTAATATCCATAAAGCGTTGCGGTATCCATCCCTGTGCCAAACATCTTCTCCCGCAATTTCTTTAACTGTATTTTCAACAGAATGGGCTATTGAACCTACCTGTGTTGATGATGTTCCATGACAAATGATAAAATATCCACATTCTGTATGATGTATGCTTTCGAGGTCAACGATTTTTATATTTTTTCCTTTCAGGCGCTGTATTCCTTCAATAATTGCTTCTTTCAATAAACTGATCTCTCCTTCGTTTTTCTTCATAAAATCTTTTTGCTCCTTGCAAAGATAATCTTTTTGTTCATTTACTATTTTCTGAAATAATGCTTTACTTTTGATTTTTATATGTTTTTAACTGATAAAAATATACTTGTATTAAAGGAAGTTGACAGTACCAACAACTATGCCAAGCAGTTGGTTGGACAAGGAGTGGAAAATGGTACTGTCGTTTTGGCACATTTCCAGCAGACAGGAAGAGGACAGGTTGGCAATTACTGGGAAAGTGAGGCAGGGAAAAATCTTTTGATGAGCCTGATATTATATCCTCAATTTTTAGATGCAGGAAAACAATTTGCAATCTCGAAAGCCATCAGCCTGGCTTTGGTGAAATGTTTGGAGGCGAAAACCGGGGATGTAAGTATAAAATGGCCCAATGATATTTATGTTGGGAATAAAAAAATTGCAGGAATCTTAATAGAAAATACCATTAAGGGCAGGACCCTTGATTCTTCGGTGGTGGGCGTTGGACTTAATCTTAACCAAGAAGTATTTTTGTCGAATGCTCCTAATCCTGTGTCTTTATTTCAACTTACCGGAAATGATTACGATGTTAACGAGGTGCTTCATGATTTGCTTATTCATTTTCAATCCTTCTTATCAATTCTCGAGAATGGAGACTTGGATGTAATTGATCATGCTTATCTTGAAAAAATGTATAGAATAGGAGAGTGGAACCCTTACCGCAAAGACGGAAACACATTTGATGCCCGTATTGTTGGAATTGGTGAGTTTGGTCAGCTTCAGCTCGAAAGCAGAACCGGAGAAATTATGGAGTTTATGTTTAAGGAAGTGGAGTTTGTGATTTGAACCGACGGATTAAGTTTCGGGCACTTGGGGCGAATAGCCTAATTGACAAACAATTAAAGCAGATAAAAAAGTTTTATTGCTACTCGCTGACGGATTCGAAACATTAGATGCAAGTGGGTTTGTTCGTGATGATTAATACTCCGCGAAAAGAAGATTATTGCTGTTTGAAAAATTAGTATTATTTTTGAAGTACTTTGAAAACAGCATAATACATATCAACAACCCTGTTCAGGGAAGATTACACAAAAACGAAGCTTGAAAATGCTTCGATAATTCTTGTGTACATAATCAATAATTATTTTTAAAAATTAATCTCATAAAATGGGATTAAAAATTAGTACAAATGAAAATTACAGATATTATTTCAAAGCTGGGGAAACCGGCTATTTATGAAAAAGGTTCATCTTTTATGTGGACAGACAAATATATTTCGACTCAAATATTAGATATTCACCTTAATCCGGATATTGATCTGGGAAGCAGGAAAAAGTCGAGCATAAAAAAAACAGTTAGCTGGATTTTAGATACTCAAACTGAAAATAGAAAGTTAAACATTTTAGATTTAGGATGTGGTCCCGGTCTTTACACAGAACTGTTGGCAGAACGGGGGCATCGGGTTACAGGAGTTGATATTTCAAAAAACTCGATCGATTATGCCCGAAAGTCAGCAAAAAACAAGGGGCTCGATATCGAATACATCAATGCCAGTTACCTGGATATTTCTCTTGATGAAGGTAAATACGATTTGATATTGCTGATTTATACCGATCTGGGGGTATTAAATCCCAAAGAAAGGGAAACTTTGTTGAAAACGGCTTACAAGGTTTTAAAGCCGGGAGGGACTTTTATTTTTGATGTATTAAAGGATGGTGATCTGGAACAACGCTTAACTCCGAAAAACTGGGAACTTACTGAAACCGGTTTTTGGAAAGATGCTCCTTACCTGGCATTGTCGGAATCGTTTTTATACGAAGAGCAAAAAGTAATCCTTTACCAGCACATTGTAACAGATTTTGATGAAAATACTGAAACCTATCGTTTTTGGACTCATTTTTTTAATCAGGATGATTTAACGAATATGCTGGAACGAAATAAATTTACAGGAATTAGTTTCAGAGACGATATATTACCTTCGGGTGATATCTGGAATGGCCACAATGTAATTTTTACTATCGCATCAAAATAAAGGATGTTTGTTATGGCATATTTTAATTTCGATAACAAAAAGGTTTTTTATAAAATAGTGGGGCAAGGTTCCCCACTATTGTTATTGCACGGCAACACGGTGTCTTCTAAAATGTTTATTCAGGTTGTAAAAGCGTACTCAAAAAATTTTCAGGTAATTCTTCTTGATTTTCCAGGACACGGAAAATCGGAGAGAGTGGCGAAATTCGAAACGGATTTTTGGTTTTACAACGCTAAGGCAACTTATGCATTAATCGAACATTTGCAACTCGATAAAGTGTCAGTTGTAGGAACAAGTGGGGGGGCACTGGTTGCCATTAATCTGGCATTGGAGCATCCCGAAAAAATAGATTATTTAATTGCCGACAGTTTTGAGGGTGAATATCCATTGCCTTCTTACATCGATTCGCTGGAATCCGACAGAGAAAGGGATAAAAAGAAGATATTAGCCAAATTAATCTGGTTTTATTGCCACGGATTCGATTGGAAAAAGATTGTGGATTTGGATACTGATGTAAATATTGAATTTGTAAAAACCGGCAATTCGTTTTTTCATAAATCAATATCAGAGTTACAGGTTCCGACCTTACTTACAGGAAGTATGAAAGATGAATATTGCGACCATCTTGACCAAATTTACGGAGATATGAAAAAAAAGAACAACCATCTCGAGATTCATTTGTTTGAAGAAGGGAATCATCCGGCGATACTTTCAAATAAAGAGGAGTTTTTGGAAATTGTAAAGAGCAGAATAAAAAATAAGGTATGAAAATCAAGCTATTTTTGAGTGTATTTGTAATCGTCGTTTTTCTGGCTTGTTCCGAAAAAGGAGGTGAAAACTATGATAAGGGAAGTGTAAAGCCTTCGTCTGAAATGGTATTCGATAAAACCAAATGGCAAGTAAAGGAGGGAAAAGACTATCCGTTCAGGGAAAAGATGCTGAATGATGTGGTTTATAACGATACTATCCGGTCGCTGAATAAGACTCAAATTCTTAAATTATTGGGAAATCCGGACCGTATTAATGAAAATTATTTTTATTACAGAGTGGCACAAATCAGGCTAATTGTCTGGCCATTGCATACTACTACCATGGTAATAAAATTTAAGGAGGATTCTGGTATTGAATGGATTAAAATTCACAGGTAGAAGTTGTTAGGAAATTTCAGGTATAAAAAACAAATCATTAAAAAAGAAAGGGTTTCCAATTTGGAAACCCTTTTATCTTAGTAAAAGAATCGTTCTAAAAAAAGGAGAACCGGCGATTCACGTTCTGGTCAAGGGAAGGTGATTTTACGGATAATATCCTACTTGCCGGTCCTCCAGAAAAAACTGCACTATAAAAAATCACACTAGTCAATTTAAAAGACTATTTCGATTATTTTCTTTTTAATCTGTGCTTATTGGGATTAATCTTATTATTTCACAGAACAATCATTTGCCGCAACTTACGGCAAGACTGTATCACCCATTAGGTATTTGTCAACTTCACGTGCAACTGCACGACCTTCGTTTATGGCCCAAACCACCAACGACTGTCCACGTCGGGCATCGCCTGCGGCAAACACTCTCTTCACGCTGGTTTTAAATGTGCCGTAATCTGCTTTAAAATTAGAACGCCCGTCGCGTTCCATACCCAAATCTTCAGCAATTTTATCTTCAGGTCCGAGGAATCCCATGGCCAGCAATACAAGATCGGCTTTTACATACCTTTCGGTTCCGGCAATTGCCTGAGGCATCATTCCGCCGTTTTCGTTCTTCACCCATTCTACCTGAACGGTATGAAGAGCCTTAACTTTACCATTTTCGCCTTCTATTTTTGTGGTCATCACCGAATACTTCCGAGGATCTTTTCCTTTTGTAAGAATGGCTTCGTACTGGCCGTAGTCAATCTTTTGGTTACCCGGCCATTCGGGCCATGGATTCGTTTCGCGGTTACGTTCTTTTGGTGGTTGTGGCAGAATCTCAAGCTGAGTTACACTCTTACATCCATGACGAAGTGAAGTCCCAACACAGTCGGTTCCGGTATCACCACCACCGATTACAATCACGTGTTTATCTTTTGCCGAAATATACTTTCCGTCTTCCAGTTTGCTGTCGAGTAAACTTTTTGTATTGGCCGCCAAAAATTCCATGGCAAAGTGTACTCCGTCCAGTTCGCGACCTTCAACTTTTAAGTCGCGTGGATTTGTTGAACCGGTGGTTAAAACAACAGCATCGAAATCTTCCAGAAGTTTTTTCGAACGGATGTCTTTACCAACTTCAGTATTGGTTTTAAAGATAATTCCTTCAGCCTCCAGAATGTCAACACGGCGTTGTACAACTTCTTTATCAAGTTTCATATTCGGAATGCCGTACATTAGCAAACCACCAATACGATCGTCGCGTTCGAATACGGTAACGGTATGTCCTGCTTTATTTAATTGTGCTGCACAAGCCAGCCCTGCAGGCCCCGAACCCACAACCGCAATGGTTTTTCCGGTGCGGTATTCCGGTGGTTCCGGAACTACCCATCCCTGGTCGAACCCGTTGTCAATAATGGTACGTTCGTTATCGTGAATGGTCACCGAAGGTTCGTTAATTCCAAGAACACAACCTGCTTCGCAAGGAGCCGGACAAACTCTTCCTGTAAATTCCGGAAAGTTGTTTGTATGATGAAGACGGTCGAGTGCTTCTCTCCAACGACCTTTGTAAATAAGGTCGTTCCATTCAGGTATCAAATTGTAAACCGGGCATCCTGATGCTCCGTTATGTAATAGTGCTCCGCGGTGACAGAAAGGTACGCCACAATCCATGCAGCGCGCTCCTTGTGTTTCGCAAGTTTCTTTATCTCGTAATATATATACTTCGTTCCAGTCTTTCAGTCGCTCCTCAACGGGGCGGGTAGGGTTGGAAACTCTTTTGTATTCTAAAAATCCTGTTGGCTTTCCCATGTCTTATTCTCTAATTACAGGTTTGCAAGATGCATGTTGAATGCAGCATCAATAATATCAGACTCCTTCTCGTATTTACCCGTACCACGGGCTTTTTCAATATAGTTCAGCATGCGTTTGTAATCAGATGGGATTACTTTTACAAACTTACCTACTGTCTCATTCCAGTCAGAAAGTACATACTCTGCAACAGTTGATCCTGTTTTTTCCATATGTTTCTGAATCATTCCTTTCAGTTCTTCCTGTTCTTCTTTAGTCTCAACTTTTTCAAGAACAATCATTCCCATGTTACAAAGTTTTGGGAATGTTCCGTCGATGTCAAGCACATAAGCAATACCTCCCGACATACCTGCACCGAAGTTACGACCGGTTTTACCCAGAACAACCGCTTTACCACCTGTCATGTATTCACAGCCGTGGTCGCCAATACCTTCAACAACTACTTTGGCTCCTGAATTACGCACACAGAACCGTTCACCGGCTACACCGCGAATGTATGCTTCACCTCCTGTTGCTCCGTAAAAACTTACGTTCCCAACAATGATGTTTTGTTCAGGAATGAATTGTACGTTTTTCGCAGGATAAATCGCCAAATGTCCACCTGATAAACCTTTACCAAAATAGTCGTTGGCATCACCTTCAATCTCCAGTTCAATACCTTTACAAACAAATGCCCCGAACGATTGCCCTGCAGAACCTTTCATTTTAAAATGGATGGTTCCGTCAGGTAAGCCTTCGCCTTTGTGTACTTTGGTTACCTCGTGCGACAATACTGTTCCAACGCTTCGGTTGATATTTTGAATTTTGTATTCACCTATAACTTTTTCTCCGTTGTGAATCGCTTTTTGAGCCGCCTCTACAAATTGCCAGTCCAGAATGTCTTCCATCTGGTGGTTTTGTTTTTTCGTGCAGTATAATCCTTCTTCTTCTCCAATAGTTTCTCTAAAAAGAATCGGGCTCAAATCAAGACCTTTGTATTTCCAGTGATCTACGTCTTCTTTAAATTTAAGACACTGCGACTGACCTACCATTTCGTTAATGGTACGGAAACCAAGCTCGGCCATAATTTCACGAAGACCTTCAACCAGGAATTCAAAGAAGTTAACCACATGGTCAGGATTCCCTTTAAATAAGCCACGCAATCTTTCATTCTGTGTAGCAACACCTACCGGGCAGGTATTACTATGACACTTACGCATCATAATACAACCTTCTACAACCAGAGCCATTGTTGCTACTCCCCATTCTTCTGCACCCAGCAGGGTTGCAATGGCAAGGTCGCGCGATGTTTTCATCTGCCCGTCGGCCTGAACAACAATACGGTTACGTAACCGGTTTCTTACCAGGGTTTGGTGTGTTTCCGACAAACCAAGTTCCCAGGGTAATCCGGCATGTTTTATAGAGCTAACTGGCGATGCGCCAGTTCCTCCGTCGTAACCGGAAATAAGAACGGCATCGGCTTTTGCTTTACAAACACCTGCAGCTACGGTTCCAACACCTGTTTCAGAAACCAGTTTTACATTAATACGCGCATCGCGATTACTGTTTTTCAGGTCGAAGATAAGCTGTGCCAGGTCTTCAATCGAATAAATATCGTGGTGAGGTGGAGGCGAAATAAGGCCTACCCCCGGAGTGGAGTTACGTGTACGTCCAATCCATCCGTTTACTTTATGTCCGGGAAGGTGACCTCCTTCGCCGGGTTTTGCTCCCTGAGCCATTTTAATCTGAAGCTCTTTTGCCATGCTCAGGTAGTAACTGTTTACACCAAAACGGCCTGATGCAATCTGCTTGGTTGCAGAGCACATGTCGTCTCCATTCGGAAGCTTGGTATAACGAATCGGATCTTCACCACCTTCACCTGAGTTCGATTTAGAACCAATTCTGTTCATCGCAATGGCAAGAGTAGTATGTGCTTCCCATGAAATGGATCCAAATGACATGGCTCCTGTTGCAAATCGGGTAAGAATACTTTTTGCCGATTCAACTTCCTCAATGGGGATGGAGTTATTTTCAGAACAAAAATCCATTAATCCGCGAAGGGTAAATGCAGCCTCCGTTTGTTCATCTACCAGCTCACAGTATTTCTTATATTTTTCGAAATTATTTTCTCGTGTTGCTTCCTGAAGCAGTTGAATGGCCTCAGGACTTAGCAGGTGACGTTCTCCATCTTTTCTCCAGTGGTAATCTCCACCGGGTTCCAGAACTTTCGAACCTCCCTGACGTGTTGGAAATCCCTGACGGTGTCTCATCATTGCTTCTTTGGCAATGTCATCGAGGCTAAGACCTTCAACACGGCTAACGGTTCCTGTAAAATATTTATCGATAACCTCTTTTTTAATACCAACAGCTTCGAAGATCTGAGCGCCCTGGTAAGAGGCTAACGTTGAAATACCCATTTTTGAGAATACCTTCAACAATCCGCCGCCAATGGCTTTTACATAGTTCTGAATAGCTTGTTCTTTGGTAATATCTCCAAGAATACCATCTTCAACCATGTGTCTGATGGTGTCGATTGCCATGTATGGATTTATCGCTGATACTCCATAACCCAGCAAGGTTGCAAAATGATGTACTTCGCGCACATCACCTGCTTCCATAATAATATCTGCTTTACCACGTTTCCCCACACGAATCAGGTGATGGTGAACAGCAGATGCAGCAAGTAAGGAAGGAATAGGCGCATGGTCGGTGCTTATTGCAAAGTCTGACAACAAGATGATTGAATAAGCTTCATCAATGGCATCCTCAACGTATTGACATAAACGTTCCAGTTTTGTTTCAAGTGTCCCTTCTTTTTCGTCGGCATGGAAAACAATACTGATTTTCTTGGTTTGAAAATGAGTATGGTCCACATAATTCAACTTAATTAGTTGTTCGTTGGTAAGAACAGGCTGATGTATTGCAATACGACGACAATGTTCCGGCGACTCAGTCAAAATATTTTTGAATCCTCCCAGATAAGTTCTTAAATCCATTACAATACGTTCCCTTATTGGGTCGATTGGAGGATTGGTTACCTGTGCGAATAATTGTTTGAAATAATGCGCAAGGTGTACCGGGCGATCAGAAAGTACAGCCAGCGGATTGTCGGCTCCCATTGAACCAAGAGGTTCACCTCCGTTTAAAGCCATAGGCTTAAGAATCACTTCAATATCTTCATTCGTGAAACCGAAAGCTTTTTGTCTTTTAAACAGTGTTTTTTTATCCGGCTCTTTGAGCTCCAAGTCTGGCAAGAATGGAAGCTCATCCAGATAAGTCATATTTTTACTTACCCACTCGCCATAAGGTTGACGTGAGCAAATTTCAGATTTTACTTCTTCATCGGAAATAATGCGGCCTTGTTCCAGATCGGCAACAAACATTTTTCCGGGTTGCAAACGGCCACGGATTTTAACCTGATCGTGTGGTACATCAATAGCGCCGGTTTCTGAGGCCATAATTAATGTATCGTCTTCGGTTAAACAGTAACGCGACGGACGCAAGCCATTACGGTCCAGAGTTGCACCTACAAGTACTCCGTCGGTAAAACATACCGATGCAGGACCATCCCAGGGCTCCATCATGGCAGAATAGAATTCGTAGAATTCTTTCTTCTTAGGATCCATATCCGGATTATTTTGCCATGCTTCAGGTATCAGCATCATCATTACGTGAGGCAATGAACGGCCACTCAGAACCAACATCTCAATTGCCATATCAAGGTTTGCACTGTCAGAATCCCTGATATCGCAGATCGGGAAAATCATTTCAAGCTCTTCCCTGGTAAATTTTGAGCACTCAAGCAGAACTTCACGTGCGCGCATCCAATTGATATTGCCTCGGTTTGTATTTATTTCTCCATTGTGAGCAATAAAACGGAAAGGCTGAGCCAGTTTCCACGACGGGAAAGTGTTGGTTGAGAACCGCGAATGCACCAGGGCAATTGCAGTAACAGCCAGCGGATTGGTAAGATCTTTAAAGTACAGCGACACCTGGTCGGTAGTTAACTGTCCTTTATATATAATTGTTTTGTACGAACATGAAATGATGTTCATACCGTTATAACCCAAACCAGCAACAGATTCACGCGCTAAACGTTCGGTGTATTTGCGAAATACAAATAGTTTTCGGTCAAACTCTTCCACGCTCATTCCATCTGGCTTGCCGATGAATAACTGTTGCACATACGGCTCGGTTGCCAATGAATCGCGCCCCAGATCAGAATTGTCAACAGGTACCTTTCGATATCCCAGGTATGGTAAGCCAAACTTTTTAAGATTTCGACCAATTATATCTTTACACTCGGAACGTTTCGTATCATCTTTTGGAAAGAATATCATGGCTACGCCATACTCCCCAAATTTTGGTATTTTAATTCCTTCCTTCGGACATTCTTCCATAAAAAGCTCATGTGGAACTTGTAGTAAAATTCCAGCGCCGTCCCCACTCTTAATGTCAAATCCAGTACCCCCACGATGTTCCATCCTGGACAACATCGACAAAGCATCAGAAATCACATCGTGTTTCTTCCTGCCTTTTAGGTTTGCCACAAATCCGATTCCACAACTTCCATGTTCGAATTCTGGGCGGTACAATCCCTGTGTTACAGGTTTCTTTGTCTGCATCATCTTTCCTTTCTATTTATAATTTCGCATAAAATACAGCAACGCGACGCTGTCTGTTCATCGAATTACTGCAAAAATGTAAGCGAAAATCAATTTTTACTTACGAAGTGAAACCAAAAATAATTAAACAACTGAAAAACTGCAATTAAAGTTAGAGGAAATTGTGTTAAATAACATACAATTAACCTTGATTTTAAGGGGAAATCATGTCGATTCAATATGGAAATATGACATTTGTCACATTTACAAATACTTACGACAATAGTTTTTCGATTGCCTTTTCGATTGTATTAAAATTAAAGCTTTCTATTATTTTTTTCTTTTTGTTTTGTATCTGTTCGAGGCAAAGGTTGCCGATGCTTCCTTCATGGACGTGGTTCACCTTTTTTTCGGGGTAAAACTGTTGGTTTTCTATTTGTGCACCAACCTGTTTGTAGGCCTCACGGAAAGGAATGCCTTGTAATACCAGCTTGTTGACTTCTTCCACCGAAAAGAGGAAGGTGTATTTGTCGTCGTTGAGGATGTTTTTGTTTACAGACATATTTTTTACGGCCAGCCCCACAATGTTTAAGCAGTCGTTTATTTCTTTAAAGGCCGGAAGAAAAACTTCTTTAACCATTTGGAGATCGCGAAAATATCCGCTTGGCAAGTTGTTTATTATTAACCCGATTTGAGCAGGGATGCCCTGCAGTTTATTACATCGGGCGCGGGTAAGTTCAAAAACGTCGGGATTCTTTTTGTGTGGCATAATGCTCGATCCTGTTGTGAACTCAACAGGAAGGCTCACGAAGTTAAAGTTTTGACTCATGAATAAACAAACATCGTAGGCAAGTTTTGATAGGGTTGCGGCCAGGTTTGCCATGGCAAACGAAACGATTTTTTCCACTTTTCCCCGACCCATTTGGGCGTAAACTACATTGTAGTTCATGTTGTCGAAACCGAGCAGGTCGGTGGTCATTTGCCTGTTGAGCGGGAAAGAAGACCCGTACCCGGCAGCAGAACCAAGCGGATTTTGATTGGTAATTTTGTATGCTGAATGAAGTAATTCTAAATCGTCGGTCAGGCTTTCTGCATAGGCACTGAACCACAGACCAAAGGATGATGGCATGGCAACCTGTAAATGGGTATAGCCCGGCATTAATATTTCTTTGGTTTCTTCAGCACGTTCAAGAAGTGTGCTGATAAGCTCCGACGAGCTTTCGACAATTTCCCTGATGGCATCTCGTGTGAATAATTTTAGGTCGAGCAATACCTGGTCGTTACGCGAACGTCCGCTATGGATTTTTTTACCCAGATCGCCAAGTTCCTGTGTAAGCAAAAATTCAACCTGTGAGTGAATATCTTCAATTCCGTCTTCAATGATAAAATTTCCATCTTTAGCCTTTTGGTAGAGCTTCTTCAGCTGCTCAAGCAAAACCGGAAGTTCAGTTTTTTCGATGAGACCTACCGATTCAAGCATGGTAATATGTGCCATTGAGCCAAGTATGTCGTGTGTTGCAAGGTATAAATCAAGTTCGCGGTCTTTTCCAACCGTAAATTCTTCAATGGCCTTATTGACGGGTGTTCCTTTATCCCAGAGTTTCATTTTCTTCAAGAATTGGAAGACGGGAGACATATGTTGGAAGAAGAAAATTACTGCCAAAAGCTGTCGCCGTACTTCGGTTAATGTTTACGTGATACAAAGATATGATTTCAAACGAAAAGCTTTGGTTGTTATCGATTCATGAATTGGGGAAATAGCAAAATGTTAAAACTTTAGAAAAAACGAAAGGTTTTAAAAGTTGGTTTTACAGAACCGGAAAAAAATGCGATTTTTGTTTTTCCTTTTTATTACACAGTAGAATGTTTGAAAAAAGAACAGTTAATATCATTTTTTGGGGGATAATATTGCTTGCATTCGCAGCTTATATTTCAGGTTTATATGTTGATGTTACCCGCGATGCCAGTAAATATGCTACCGTTTCGAAAGAAATATATCAACATGGTAATGTTGTGAATTTAACTGTATTGGGACAGGCATACGATCAGAAACCCCCGATGACTTTCTGGTTGGGAGCTCTGGGTTTTGCTATAGGTCATGTTTCTAACTTTTGGTTTAAGCTGCCAATATTGTTGTTGGTATTTGCCGGTTTATACTGGGCATTTCGACTTGGAGAGAGTTTGTATAACAGGCGGGTAGGATGGATGACTTCTTTTTTAATGGGCTGCTCGTTTATTTATACGATGTACAGTATGGACATTCATACTGATACTCCTTTGCAGGCTTTTGTTACCCTGGCACTTTGGCAATTGTTTGAATTCATAAAAACAAGAAAAAACATTAACTGGTTTATTGGATTTGTTGCCATTGGATTAGCCATGTTGTCGAAGGGGCCAATTGGTGCGGCTATACCTGGATTTGCCGTTTTGGGGCATATTCTGATAAAAAAGGATTTTCGGTTTTTGACAGATATCAGGTGGTATGTTGGTTTGGTTCTGGCATTTATTGTAGTAAGTCCGGCTCTGATTGGTTTGTGGAATCAGTTTGGATTTGAAGGCCTTCGGTTTTTCTTTTGGGATAATAACGTTGGCCGAATGACCGGGGCATATACCAATACCTTTAACGATTATTTCTTTTTTGCCCATAGCCTTCTTTATCTTTTTCTGCCCTGGAGTATATTGTTTTATATGGCAGCGTTTTTCGAGTTTCGCGATTTATTTAGGAATAAATTTCGATCACAAGAATATTTTACTTTAGCCGGAATTTGGATATTTTTTATCATTTTGAATACTTCAAAAAGTCAGCTGCCCAACTATATTTTTGGAATCATGCCATTAATAGCGGTGTTGACCTCAAAATGGATTGACAAGGTGGCTGAGCAAAAATCAAAAATGCTGAAAGTGTTTTCTTCTATACAAACTGTTATCGCAGCGTTGTTAGGGGTTTTTACTTTGTTGCTGGTGTTTTATGTATTTAAGGGACTTGACTGGTATTATTATGTATTGATTGCCATGGCGATTGGTGCAACTTTTTATGTTTGTTTTTCTGTTTCGCCCGGAGTAGAGCGCATATTAGTACCTCCTGCAATTATTTTTATCACACTCACTTTTATTTTGAATTCATCAATTTATCCTGAAATGTTTGGTTTGCAGGCTTCTTCGAAAGCAGCAAGGTATTTTAATGAACACAGAAACGAAGGTGATACCCTGTATAATTACAGATACGGCAGTTACGAGCTGTTTTTTTACAGCGAACCCCAGGCTCTTGAAGTTTTGTATGTTGGTAGCGTAGCAGATGTAGCAGGAGTAGAAGGCAACTGGATATTCACTACAAGCGAAGGTCTTGCCGATTTGGACAAACTGCGGTCAAAACCCGATACTGTTATTCATTACGATCATTACTCCATGAGAAGTGCTGGGCTTTATTTTAATCCCAAAACAAGAGACCGGATTCGGGAGGATATGTATCTTATCAAATATTAGGAATGGTAAAGTTCATTGTTTATAAATGGTCATATATAATAATACCCGTATTATTTTTAATATACTCGGCTCCTGGTGCTCTCGATTACCTTTTCTTTTTTCCTGATGAAAAATATTACACTGATTCGGTCATTCAGATGATGGAAAAGGATGACTGCTTTACTCCTTATCAGGCCGACGGTTCCCCACGCTTTAAAAAACCAATTGTTACCTACTGGGTATTAATGGCCAGTTACAAAATGTTTGGTGTTAGCCGGATTTCATCCAGACTATTCTTTTGGGTGGCTGGTGCTTTATTGGTTTTGGTAGCCTGGTTTATGGCAAAATCCCTTTCGGGAGATAAAAAAGCTGCAAGCCTGGCTGCATTTATTACTGCTGCTAACCCTTTGGTGTTGATGAGTGCCAATCGTACTATACCTGATATCTTGCTGGTCTTGTTTCTGACCATCAGTGCATGGGGATTTCTGGAAATTATGCTTTCAGATACCACCAAGCGAAAATTTTACTGGATGGCATATGGCGGTGCAGCTCTCGCTTTCGAAACAAAAGGATTTCCCGCAGCAGCCTTTGCCGGAATTAGTATGTTGTTTTTGCTGTTGAATCCATGGAAGAAAGTAACTTTAAAAAAACTACTTCAGCCTTTGCCCATTATTGTGTCGGTTTTGATTGCAGTAAGCTGGTTTGTTGTTATGTATATAATACATGGTTCAGGGTATTGGGATATGTTTTTTGAAGATCAGGTTGGAATTCGAGTTTCGTCTAAAATCTTACAGGTATTTGAAAATCTTGGATTGGCTGTTTTGTTCCTGGTAGCTTTTTTTATTCCCTGGATTTTTATATTGTTTTCGAAACCCAAAGAATTAAAGTTGTTTTTCAAGAAAAATAGCAATCCCGAGAAATCAGTATTTTATTTCATTTTTTTGTGGATTGTGATGGTTGTATTAATGTCGGGAGCAGTTTCTAAATTCTACGACAGGTATTTGCTGCCGGTTGTTCCATTAATTTCCGTTTTTCTTTCGATTGTTTTCACCAGAATAAACACTTCATATAAAAATACCTGGTTTCGCGTTTTCCTGATTGTTAATTTGGTTGTTGTGGCTCTTGCAACAGTTTATGCCGGATTTATCGCGCGCGATTGGGTTTCGGTTTTGGGAATTACTTTTAGTCTTTTATTAATTGTGGCCTATTTTTCCAAGCTATTCCACAGAAGCTCAAAAGAAATATTGATTGCCAATTCTGTTGCATTTTTGTATTTCAATGCGTGTATATTATTATATCCTCTTTTAATTCCAAATAACGGGAAACAGTTAAGCGGGAATATTATCTCAAAGATTTCGGATAAAAACGAAGAGGTTTTTGTGTATGGAAATATCCGTACTGCAGCCAGTATTCGGGTGCATAGCAATAATACATTGCAGGTAGTTAGTATGGAAAATGATTTCCGTTTGCCTGATAACGGCAAACATGTTCTGGTAATTAATGAGAAAGACTTGGGACGACTTGATTTAAGTGATTACGAAACTGAATTAGGATCCCAAGAATGGAGCCGGGTGCCTGCTGAAAAATTCCCTGGTTTTATGAAGCCGGCATTACTTGAATTGAAAGAAAAGGGTGAGAAATATTATATAGCCACGCCAAAATCATAAAAAATGCAAACAATAAATTGGGGGAAACGTGAAAGTTTTATTCGGATATCTGATATTGTAATTGGAAGTTTTCTTGTGTTAACCTATGTGCTTGGGTTGTTGATCCCGGTTACCAGCGATGCAGGAAAATATGCGGCAATCAGTCGAATTATATACGAAACAGGAGATTGGATGAATTTGACCATTCATTTCGAACCTTATCTTCAGAAACCTCCACTATTGTTTTGGATTACTACACCTTTTTATTTCTTATTAGGTCCGTCGGCTTTTTCTTTTAAGCTCCCGGTTTTGTTGTATTCTCTTATTGCATTTTATTCAACTTATCGGTTTGCCCGTATTTTTTATGGAGAAAAAGTTGCCCGGCTGGCTGCATTATTGTTGGCCACGTGCGAATTTTATTTCTTGTTTCACAACGATATTCACACCGATGCGGTTTTAACTGCCAATGTGATTTTTGCCATGTGGCAACTGGCTGAATATTTTAACAATAAGAAATTGTTGAACATTTTGTTGGCCGGATTGGGTATTGGGCTGGCAATGATTACGAAAGGCCCCATTGGTGTATTTGTTCCGGTTACAGCGGTTCTGGCCCACTTGCTTTTCATTAAAAAGATAAAATATGTTTTCGATTTTAAATTGCTGGCAGGGGCTTTTGTTTGTATTGTTATTTTAGCAATTGGACTGGCAGGTTTGTATAATCAATTCGGATGGGAAGGTCTGCAATTCTTTTTCTGGGAAAATAATGCCGGGCGTATTGCAGGCCGCATTAAAGGTAGAAGCGTTGATTACTTCTTTTATTTTCACACCACATTATACATATTTCTGCCTTGGGGTATTTTGTTCTTTTTAGCTGCCTATTTCGAAATTAAGGAGCTTCTCAAATTTAAAAACAAAGAATTATACAGTCTCGGTGGAATCTTTTTCTACTGGATTGTTATATCTGTTTCACACGCACAGGCACCTCATTATTTTATGGTGCTCTCTCCTTTTATGGCCGTGCTGACGGCAAAATGGATGGTTCGTTTTTTCGAAAATGTTGAGTTCCCTAAAATTCGTCGTGCGGCAGTCATTATTCAGAATGTATCGGTTGTGTTAATTTGGATATTGTTGCTGGTATTAAGTGCATATTGTTTTCCGTCGAAAAGTGTGTGGTTTTGGTTGGGGATTCTTGTATTGGGGGTATTTGTAGTGCTTCCTGTAGGGAGAAATCAGCTCGACCTCGTAATAAGGCGTTCTGTGTTGTCGATTATCGCCATTAGTTTTGCTATAAATGCACATGTATTTCCTGAATTGTTTAAATATCAATCTGTATTACCGGCTTGTGAGTTATTTAACGAACAGGCAGAAGAAGGCGAAATGTTGAATTCTTACCTTTCGGAGCACCGCGAGTTATTTTTCTATGCAAAAAATCCAGGATATTATTTATATGATCACGACGATCTGGAAAAATGTCTGGAAAAGGGTAAGGGCTGGATTTATACCAATGCCGAAGGATTGAAGGAAATTAAAGAAAGTGGAGCTGTTTACAGTTTGGTGCAGTCGTATAAACATCGTGGACTTTCAGGGTTTACCGGTAAATTTATAAATCCTGCTACTCGTGAAAGTAGTCTTAAAGATATGTACCTGGTTAAACTGGGGGGTGTCGAAAAAAATAAAGAAAAAATTGAAAGTATATATATTAATATATAGGAATTTTCTTTTTGATTCGAAATCTATCGGAATTCCCAAATAATTTTATGTCTTCAGGGGTGAGTTCCCCAAAATTATTTTCTATCGCTTAGTTTTTGAATTCCCTGTTATCTGTAATCCTATTTTGGCTTCTTGTTGCTACTAAAAGCTTTTATGGCATTTTAATTAAAATTAAAAGGTATTTGCTGTGCAGGCGGTAGATGGCTGTTTAGTCATTTCCCAACTTTATTCAAAATTTAAAAGTTAAAGTATTGTCCTAAGAGGAAGGTTTGTTTAATTCTTTTCTTAAGCGTAAACTTATCTTTTATGTATTGTTTCGCGTGTATATTGTATTTGATTGATTTTTGTGTTTTAGTAAGCTAGGTTGCTTTATTGGTGTCAATATGTTGTTTAGAGCAGTTAAATATGTCTAAATGATAAAAAATAATGGCTTGCATTAATAATTTGTTAAGCGAAGTGTTTTTTTATTAAAAAATAGGGGTGTGGTTTCGTAAATATGTATTTCTTTGAATCGAAATCAAAAAACAACGGGGTCTGTTTCTGAAAAACGACTAAAATTTCAACAATAACCCTGTTTTTTGAAAGGACAGTGAGAGATAGTTATAAAAAATACAGTTTAACTTTAAAAATTACTATTATGAAGAAGACACTATTGATTGCAGCAAGCATGATGTTTTTATTGACGATCTTAACTCCATCAGTAAAAGCTCAGGAATGGAGTACTGGATTAGACATTTACAGTTCTTACTTGTGGCGTGGTGCAAAATTTGGTACAGGCGCAGCATTTCAACCTGGAGTTGAATTTAGTGCAGGAGGATTCGCTATTGGTGCATGGGGATCTTACAGCACAGGTTCTGAAGAAGCAGCAGAAGCCGACCTTTACATGGGTTATGGTTTGGATTTAGGAGAAAATGCTTCTTTGAGTTTTACTTTAACTGATTATTATTTCCCCGGTTCAGATTGGACAGCAGGCGAATCGCATTCTTTTGAACCAATGGTTAGCTTGGGAGTAGGTGCCTTTACTTTCACTGCAGCTTATATGGAAGGATTGGGAGATGAAGAGATTAATGGAATTAGCGATCTTTATTTGGAAGCCGCTGTTTCTGCTGGTCCTGTTGATATCACTTTAGGTGGAGGTGACGGACAATATACAGATGATGGAGATTTCAATATCTGTAATATTATGGTTGGAACTTCAAAAGAAGTTAAAATTACCGAAAGCTTTTCTCTTCCCGTGTCTGGAGCAGTTATGCTGAATCCATCAACCGGAGGATTCCACATTGCAGTTGGTATTTCGTTGTAATCAATAAAATTCTATAAAAATGAAAAAAATTGAGGCAGTAATACGCAAATCAAAATTCGAAGAGGTAAAGGAAGCCCTCTCCGAAGCAGGAATTGAATTTTTCTCTTTCTGGGATGTAAGAGGAGTTGGCCAGGCTCGCGAAGGTCGTGTATACCGTGGTGTAAGTTATGATACGAGTTCTATTGAAAGAACAAAGTTGTCGATTATTGTACGCGATAAGAACATTGATAAAACTGTTCAAGCCATTTTAGGATCGGCCAGAACAGGTGAGATAGGTGATGGTAAGGTATTTATTCTTCCTATTGAAGAATCATATAGAATCAGAACTGGAGAGCATGGCGACGAATCGCTTTTCATTAAAGGAAAAGAAGAATAGTAACTGTAAAAAAGATTAGATTATCATGGAAGAAACTTTACAAGGCCTACAAATAGGTATCGACAATATGTGGTTATTGGTTGCGGCATTCCTCGTAATGTTTATGCAACCTGGTTTTGCCCTGGTGGAAGCTGGTTTTACCCGCTCGAAGAACACCGCAAACATTCTAATGAAAAACTTGATGGACTTTGCAATTGGTTCATTACTTTATTGGGCTATCGGTTTTACAATTATGTACGGAGACTCAATTGGAGGATTTATTGGAATGCCGGATCTCTTTTTCATTAGTGAAGGTTTTGGCGACAATTACTCTGATTATGCCGATCTGTTTTTCCAAACAGTATTTGCCGCAACAGCAGCAACCATTGTTTCGGGAGCTATGGCTGAGAGAACTGAATTTAAAGCATACTTGATTTTTAGTATATTTATTACAGTAGTTATTTATCCTATTTCAGGTCACTGGACTTGGGGTGGTGGTTGGTTAAGCCAGCTTGGTTTCCACGACTTCGCAGGTTCATCTATCGTTCACTCTGTTGGTGCATGGGTTGGTTTGGCCGGAGCATCTATTATTGGACCTCGTTTGGGTAAATACAAAAAAGACGGTACTCCAACTGCGATTCCTGGTCACAACTTGGCTTACGGTGCACTTGGTGTATTCATCCTGTGGTTTGGTTGGTTCGGATTTAACCCCGGATCTCAATTAGCTGCTGCCGGTACTGACAATGCTGTTGCAATTGGTCATATCGCAGTTACCACTAACCTTGCTGCTGCAGCTGGTGCTGTTACCGCAATGATGGTTGCCTGGACTCGTTACAAACGTCCTTCTCTGTCTATTTCATTGAACGGTGCGTTGGCTGGTTTGGTAGCAATTACTGCCGGTTGTGACGCTGTTGATCCAGTAGGAGCTGTATTAATTGGTGTTTTAGCTGGTTTCATTCTGCCGTTCGCAGTAGAATTCTTCGATAAAGTATTAAAAGTTGACGACCCTGTTGGTGCTATTTCTGTTCACGGTGTGAGTGGTGCATTCGGTACATTGGCTGTTGGTTTGTTTTCAACTTCAGAAGGTTTATTCTACGGTAATGGAGCAAAATTACTGGGTATTCAGGCGATTGGTGTTTTAGCATTCTTTGCCTGGGCATTTGGTTTAGGTTTGATATTATTCTTCGTATTGAAGAAAGCAAATATTCTGCGCGTTTCTAAGCGCATTGAAGAAGAAGGCCTCGATGTTTACGAACATGGTGAAAGTGCCTACAACTAATCTTCTTCAGCTTTTAAGTCTGTAGCTGTCTGTTTGTGGCCCCGCCGGAGGGCGGGGCCTTTTTTCATTTTTCAGTTACATTCTCTTAAGCACTTAACTTAATAATAGATATATCACTACGTTCAATTAAGGTCAAAGGGGTAGTTGGTTTAATTAGATTAGAAGAGAATCGGAAACCGGTCGTTAAAGCGGCCGGTTTTTTTATTGAAAAAAATACAGGATAATCGATACTGAAATGAGATGGTTGCTTATTTTTGTTGCCTAAAATTAAAATGTTATGATGCAGACCTGGTTCGAAAGTAAAGTAAAATATATGAAGGTTTCCGAAAGCGGAAACGAGTCGTTGGTAACTGAAAATTTTCTTTTAGACGCTGTTTCTTATACTGATGCAGAAACTCGTATTATCAGACAGATGCAGCAAATGGTAAGAGGCGGCGAATTTACTATTGTTGATATTAAAAAATCGCGTATTGCTGAGGTTTTTCCGTACGATGATGGTGAGTGGTGGTTCAAGGCAACCATAAATCTCGTTACTGTTGATGAAGAAGCGGGTAAGGAAAAAAAGCTCAGGACTTATTATTTAATAATGGCCGATGATATAAAGGAAGCATTGACCCGCCTTGACGAAAGTTTAAATTACCTGGTTATTCCATATGTAGTTTCTTCACTCGCAGTAAGTCAGATTGTTGATGTTTTTCCTTATGAACCTTCTGAATCGATGGTTCCGGAAGGGTACGTTCCAGTGGAAAAAACAGAAAAGAAAAATCCAATTTTTACCGACGGGATAAATCCATTTGAAGACGATGCATCCGAAAGTTCTGAACCAGAGAATATTGCTGAACCAGAAGACGAAGAAAAGTCGGCAGAATAGAAAAGCTAAATAATACTATCTGATAAAAAAGCATAATAAAAAACAGCCCGCCTGTCAAAAGACGGGCTGACTGTTTTTATTAAGTTAATTATTAGGTAGAAAAATTATTTTATTATAATACGCTTTTTAAAGGTTTACCAAAACCTTGTAATAATTGAACTTGTCGCGCATAATCGGATCGAACTGGAAATATGCAATGGCAATACGGCAAATATCCTGTATGCTTTCGTAAATACGAGCCACTTCTTTTTTTCCATAGTTGTCAAGATCATTATCTTCTTCAAGCGCTACAAAACAATCTTCAAATTCAGTAACCCGGTTTGCGCATGCAAGAATCTTATCAAACAAAGAGTCGAGCGAACCTTTTTCAACAATTTTCTGCCGGGTTGGTTCGTCCAGGTTAGCGGCAAAAGTCTTCAGAAATTTGAAAAGACTTAAATGATCGCCGTTCTTGGCATCGCTGAAATAGTCGGTGTAGCCTGTTTTCTGAAAGAAATCTTTTAGATACTGTTTGTCGTCTTTAAAATCTACTTTCATTGAAGCACGAAGAACTTTCAGGTGTTGTAATCCAGCTACCATAATTTCGTGCCATTGCCTGTATCTTTCATTCGCAATTGCATCCACATTGTCGGAATAGTGTTTTTCAATAGTATCATCAATCCACACATTTAACGAGGTAGCATACTCCGGATCCCATTCGCTACGTACATTGGACAATTCGTAAATGTTTTCTTTGAAAATTCTGGCAATTTTCTGACAAGCAAGGATGGTTGCTGTACTGGTTGGACAAATGGTTAGAGTTTCCATAAAACGGTTTTTTGAAGTTAGAAGATATAACAAAGCTAAGGACTATACTTTAAACGAGCCTAATTATAACAGTGTAATCTTCAATGTTTTATAGTTATGTTATGGAACTATGTTTCTTAACCATGTTGTAGGGTATATTGAAAATCAGCGAATTATATTCTGATTCGAGTTTTAGGAGTTGCGATTTTATAACGCTATTTTGTTGTAAGGTGTTGTTTTTTAGTTCCTTACTTGTGTCTCTTTTTTAGCTCGCGAACAATATCTTCAATGCGATAGCCTTTATGTGTAAGCAGCACAATTAAGTGATAAAGCAAATCTCCGGCTTCGTATATGAAGTTTTCATCGTCGTTGGCCATTGCACCAATAATTGTTTCAACTGCTTCTTCGCCAACTTTTTGAGTGATTTTTCGTGTTCCTTTTTGAAATAGGGAAGTGGTGTAAGAACCTTCAGGCATTTCTGCTTTGCGCTTGTCTATAAAATCCTGCAAGTAAGTTAAGAACTGAATATCGCTGCCCGAGTTGGTTTCTTCAAAACAGGTATCGTCGCCTTTGTGGCAAACCGGGCCTACAGGATTTACTTTTATCAAAAGTGTGTCATTATCGCAATCAATTGCCATTGAAACAACATCCAGAAAATTTCCCGATTCCTCGCCTTTGGTCCACAGGCGGTTTTTGGTGCGACTAAAAAAAGTCACTTTGCCAATTTCCTGTGTTTTTGCAAGGGCATCTTCGTTCATAAAACCCAACATCAGTACATTTTGCGTTTCGGCATCCTGAATGATGGCAGGAATTAATCCGTCCATTTTGTTGAAATCGATCGTTGAAATATCTGTTAGCTGTCTCATAATCTTTAGTCGGAAGTCCGAAGCCTGAAGCCCGGAGCAATTATTAATTCTGTAATTGTGCTGCGAAGTTACTATTTTGATTGGCTATCGAACTACAATGCCTTTTTCTTTTAAGTATTTCTTAAGAACCGGAATTGGTATTTCGTTGTAATGGAAGATACTGGCAGCCAGTCCGGCGTCTGCTTTTCCCTTGGTAAAAACATCAACAAAATGTTCTTCGGTACCTGCTCCGCCCGATGCAATGATCGGAATCTTCAACATATCGGCCATTTTCGAAAGCTCTTTATTGGCAAAACCATTTTTAGTTCCGTCGTGGTTCATCGAGGTAAACAGGATTTCTCCCGCACCACGGTCTTCTGCTTCTTTTGCCCACGAAAATAATTCTTTGTCGGTTGGAATACGGCCACCGTTTACTGTAACTGTCCAGTGTTCGTTCTCATCGCCGCGCGCATCGATGGCAACTACCACAAACTGGCTTCCAAAATTCAGTGCCAGGTCGTCGATCAGTTTTGGATTTCGAACGGCTGATGAGTTAATCGATATTTTATCAGCTCCTGCAGCTAATAGCTTTTCGGCATCGCTCAATTCGCTGATTCCACCACCAACTGTAAACGGGATGTTGATATGTGCTGCAATACGTTTTACCAGTTCAACAAAAGTTTTGCGGCCTTCGTGTGTCGCTGTGATATCTAGGAAACAAAGTTCATCGGCACCATCAGCAGCATATTTTGCGCCTAATTCCACCGGATCGCCCACTTCTTTAATATCTACGAAATTGATTCCTTTGACGGTTTGTCCGTTGCGGATATCGAGGCATGGTATTATTCGTTTTGCAAGCATCTTATTTAAATCTTCTTATGATTTGTGTTAAATTCTTCTTCCAAATCTTTTGTTCTTCATCTTCGACGAGCATTTCTCTCAGAACTTCCAAAATGACCAACAACGAAACATTGTTTTGAAGCAGCTTTGTGATTTGTTTATCGTACGAAGAAATAGTTGGAATAAATGGATAGTTGATTCCTTCTAAAGTAGTTTTGTATCCTCTTTTATTAATATACTGGAAGTCATAGCGTTTAATGTTTTTAGTCTCTTGACTTTCTATAACAATCCCATTTGAAACACTTTGAGGAAGCAGGATACCATTATAATCGTCATCATTAATACCTGAAAAAATCTCGTAAGGTAATTGATTATAGAATGACATAAATATGTACCATTTGTATCTCTTGGACTTAAATTTAAAAATGGTGCATTCTAATTGTTGGGGTCTTTTTGCAAGTTTTTTTATTTTAGGAGCGACAGATTTGAGTTTCTTAAATATCTTTTCTGCTAAGTTTTTTTCATCAATAAAAAAATCAACAGTGTGGCTCTTAAGTCGCTCTTTAAACTTTTTTAGATATTCTTGCCGTTCTCCAAATTCAATATCCCCAGCTTTTATAACGCCATCATTCTCATCTATTAGATATATCCAGATGTCTTTTCCTTTTTCAAGTGCTCTTTGGTATTCTAGTTCGGTGTAAGATTTTTTAAGTTCCGAATGAATTGTACCTGCGCACATTGAAATAATTCCGATGTAAATATCACTTCTGTCAACTTCCTCAAGACATGTTTCAAGAGGAGAGCTTTTGCGAGCTCCAAAATTCTCCATCCCTAAAACCTCAATATCTAAATTCTGGATCCTTTTCCAGATTTCCGTCCTATGATGTTTTAGATCTTTATATGTTGATGAAATGAATACTTTTTTCATTGAAATTTACATTACGCAATGAACTTTTCAATTTCTTTCAAAGTTATGCGATTTTCATAAATGGCTTTTCCTGTAATTACACCCGGAACGCCCATTTCATCTAATTTTAATATGTCGTCCATGGTGGCAATTCCGCCACTGGCAATAATTTCCACTTCGGGAAGCGTTTTCATAATGTCAGTATACAGTTCAAAAGAAGGACCGCTCAGCATACCGTCGCGACTAATATCTGTTGAAATAACTTTGCTGATTCCCTGTTTGTGGAATTCTGAAATAAAATCGATAACCGCCAATTCGGTCGTTTCCAGCCAGCCACTAACTGCAATATTACCGTCTTTGGCATCAGCACCCAGAATAATCTTTTCGCTGCCGAATTTCTCCAGCCAGCTTAGAAAAGTATCCTTCTCTTTTACAGCAATACTTCCGCCTGTAACCATTGCTGCCCCTGAGTTAAAAGCAATTTGCAGGTCATTGTCCGATTTTAATCCGCCGCCAAAGTCGATCACCAAATTGGTTTTTCCGGCAATTGTTTCCAGTACTTTATAGTTTACAATGTGCTTAGCTTTTGCCCCGTCCAAATCAACAAGGTGCAAACGTGTGATTCCTGCATCTTCGAACATTTTGGCAACCTCCAGCGGATTCTCGTTATACACCGTTTTCTGGTTGTAATCGCCCTGCGAAAGTCGCACGCATTTGGCGTCAATCAGGTCGATAGCAGGAATTATTTCTATTTTTTTGGTCATGTTTTTTATTTCTCTCCATCCGCAAGGCCTCAAAGGTAGCAGAATTAAGCATTTTCAAGAATCATCTTCAACACTGCCTGGGCAGTAATTTCGCGGTTGTAGGCTTCATCGACAACAATTGAATTCGGGCTGTCGATAACGCCATCAGTAACGATCATATTTCTACGTACCGGCAGACAGTGCATAAATTTGGCATCATTTGTTAACGCCATTTTTGCTTCATCAACTGTCCAGCTCATATCTTTCGATAGAACCTGGCCATAATCGGTGTACGACGCCCAGTTTTTTGCATAAATAAAATCAGCTCCTTCAAAAGCTTTTTTCTGATCGTACTCCACTTTTACATCGCCTATAAATTCAGGTGCCAGTTCGTAACCTTTTGGGTGAGTAACCACCAGTTCGTAGTCGGTTTCGCGCATCCACTCAATAAACGAGTTTGGAACAGCCTGCGGCAAAGCGCGCGGGTGAGGTGCCCAGGTAAGAACCACTTTTGGTTTTTCAACCTTTTTGTGTTCTTCAATGGTTACCAGGTCGGCAAAACTTTGCAACGGGTGGCGGGTGGCGGCTTCCATGCTTACCACTGGAACGCCGGCATATTCAACAAACTGGCTCAATATTTTTTCAGCGTAGTCGTCTTCACGCTTTTCGAATTTGGCAAAAGCACGCACGCCAATAACATCGCAGTATTTTCCCATTACCGGGATAGCTTCACGCAGGTGTTCGGCATTTTTTCCGTCCATAATTACGCCCATTTCCGATTCCAGCTGCCAGCTGTCTTCGTTAACGTTCATCACCATCGTGTTCATGCCCATGTTCATGGCTGCTTTTTGTGTACTCAAACGCGTACGCAAACTTGAGTTAAAAAATACCAAAACCATAGTTTTGTTTTTACCCAGGTGCTGAAATCCAAACTTGTTCTTTTTTACTTCGAATGCGGTTGCCAGCGCTTTTTCAATGCTGGGAATATCTTTTACTGATGTAAAGTTTTTCATATTATAAGTTTGAAGATGGAAGCACGAAGACCGAAGTTTTAGCTTCCAATGTTTATATTTTGCCTTTTTACTTTTGCCTTTTATCTTGGACGTACTTGTCCGTTTCCTTCAATTATCCATTTGTAGCTGGTCAATTCTTCCAGTGCCATCGGGCCTCGGGCGTGCAATTTTTGCGTGCTGATGCCAATTTCAGCTCCCAATCCGAATTGTGCACCGTCGGTATAAGCGGTTGATGTATTTGAATACACAGAAGAAGCATCCACCATTTTGCGGAAAATTTGAATTCGATCAGCATCCTCCGAAATGATGGCCTCGCTGTGTTTTGATGAGTGTGTATTAATATGATCCAAAGCTTCGTTGAAAGAACTAACTGTTTTTATCGACATTTTCATCGATAAGAATTCTGTTCCGAATGATTCTTCAGTGGCTTCAAATAATAGCTCTGCCGGATAGATCCACTGAATTTGTTTGTATGCTTTTTCGTCGGCATAAATCACCACCTGTTCTTCGGAAAGTTTTTTGGCAAATTCATTTAATTCATCCAAACGACTTTCGTGAATTACCAAACAATCCAGCGCATTACAGACCGAAACGCGGCGGGTTTTTGCATTGAAAATAATTTCGCGGCCTTTTTCGGCATCGCCAAACTCATCGAAATAAGTGTGGCAGATTCCGGCTCCGGTTTCAATTACCGGAATAGTCGCATTTTCGCGTACAAAATTTATCAGGCCTTGACTTCCTCGCGGAATAATCAAATCGATGTATCCGTGAGCACGCAACATTTCGTTGGTTTCCTCGCGTCCTGCAGGGAGCAAGGTTACGGTATTTTCATCGAGATTAAATTTCGTTAATACTTTGCGAATAACAGAAACGATAGCTTCGTTAGAGTAAATTGCGTCGCTGCCCCCCTTTAAAACGCAGGCATTTCCCGACTTCAAACACAGCGCAAAAACATCGAAAGTAACGTTCGGACGAGCTTCGTATATAATTCCAATTACTCCAAACGGAACCGACACTTTTGTAATTTTTAAACCATTATCTCTGGTAGTTTCTTTCAGAATTCTTCCAACAGGACTTTCAAGGCGTGCCACATTTTCCATATCGGAAGCGATACCTTCAATTCTCTCTTCTGTTAATTTTAAACGGTCGAATTTGGGATCAGCAGGATCCATTCTGTCTAAATCTTTTTGATTCTCTGCCAGAATGAAATCAGTGTTATTACGCGCCTGTTTTGCCAAATCAAGCAGAACCTGCGTTACCAGATCCTCCTCAATTAGATTAAGTTTGCGCGAGGCATCCAGAGTTTTTTTTAGCTGCTGTTCTATCTTCATGTTATGTTACTTTTCACTTCATAAGAAACCGAATATGACAGTTGAAAGATCTTCTGAGCGATATTTACTTTCTTACTCGTTTTTCCTTATTACAATTTTCTATAAAAAAATAACCCTCTCCCGGGGGAGGGAGAGGGAGCTCAGAATATGTTCAAATTAAGGCATCAAAAAAAGGGTGAATGAATAGCTTGCACTGAAAGCAAGCCGGTAAAGGTACCCTGAGCTGTTTTTATATTTTCAATATGTCAAATCCTAATAATTTCTTTATTCCTGTTTGTTACAGCGGCTACGGCTTTTTTGAATGTTTCATCAAATAAATTTGCCGCAGCCGGGATTCACCCGAATCTTATGTCATTCAGGCTAAGAACTTCCGTTTGTTTTATTTTCTAAATACAAATAATCGTAATGAACAACCGGCTTCTGTTTATCCGATTGTTTTTCTTTTTCAATTTTATCTGATCCGTAGGAGGCTTTCCCAATTCCAATTGTTCCTCCCGAATTGTCCAGTATTTTTATCAGATCTCCTTTTTTAAATTCTCTTTCTACTTTTGTTATTCCCACAGGCAATAAGCTTACTGCTTTTTCTGAAATCAGTGCTTTCGCTGCTCCTTCGTTAATAATTACCTGACCTTTTGTAAAACCATCGGAGTATCCAATCCATTTTTTTACGCCACTCGAAGGCTTTTGGTTAGGCACAAAGTAGGTATGTTTTAAGTTTTTCGATTTATCAACCAAATCGATAAGTACATTTTCGCGTGTGCCGTTTGCCACATGAACTCCAATCCCGTCGCCGGCAACTTTTTTTGCAATCCGGAATTTGGTCAGCATTCCACCTCTTCCAAAATTCGACTGTCGCGATGAAATGGCATTTTCAGGTTCTCTGTCTGAGGTGTCGATTGTTTCAATCAACTCTGCCCCTTCACTGTCGGGGTGGGCGGTAAATACACCGTCAATGTTGCTCAGAATAATCAATGCTTCAGAATCTACCATAGAAGCAATCAGCCCTGATAATTCATCGTTATCAGTAAACATTAATTCTGTTACAGAAATGGTGTCGTTTTCGTTTACAATAGGTATAACTTTATTTTCAAGCAGGGTAGTAATGCAGTTTTTCATGTTGAGGTAATGCCCCCGGCTCGAAAAATTTTCTTTGGTTGTAAGCACCTGTGCACATGTGAGCCCGTCTTCCTGGAAAAAATCAGAATAACGGGAAATTAATTTCACCTGGCCAAGTGCTGCCCATAGTTGTCGCTGTGATACGGCATCCGACTTTTTTGTTTCGCGCATTACAGCCCGGCCCGCAGCCACTGCACCGGAAGATACCAGCACCACTTCTACTCCGTTTTTATGGAGAAAAGCAATTTGGTCGACAATATGTGCAATGCGCGATACATTTAAGGTACCGTCCTTTTTTGCAAGAACATTACTGCCAACTTTAACTGTTATTTTCTGATAGCGACTTTGCACAATGTCTTATTTGTCCTTAATCTTTTTATATGAAGCCATAACTCCCTGGATCAAAGAAGAACTAAATCCTTTGTGTTCCATTTCGTTCAGGCCTGTAATAGTTACACCCATTGGAGTGGTTACTTTGTCGATTTCCCATTCAGGATGATGTCCGGATTGCAACAGTAATTCTGTGGCGCCTTTCACCGTTTGAGCGGTAATTAACTGTGCCATTTCAGCACTGAATCCAATTTCAATTCCACCCTGCATTGCTGCACGGATATAACGCAATGCGTAAGCAATACCACATGATGACAGAACTGTAGCTGCTGCCATTAGTTCTTCAGGGATTTCAATTGTTATACCCAGTTTGTTGAATAATTCAACCACAAATTCGCGATGTGGCTCGGTGTGCCCATTGGCAGAAATACAGGTAAGCGATTCCTGCAGAGCAATGGCAGTGTTTGGCATTACCCGGAAAATTGGAATTTCTCCTGCCATATTGCCCAGGTCTTCAATGCCAACTCCGGCAACAATAGAAATTAAGATTTTATCGGGCGACAGAATCGGTTTTAAATCATTAATTACACCTTCGATATGATATGGTTTTACAGCTACAATGATTACATCAGCATCTTTTGCTGCTTCCAGATTGTCTTCAGAAGCATGAATACCCATATCTTTCATTTTTTTGAGTGTCGATTCTTTTCTGTCGGAAACAAAAATATCAGTTGGTGAAACCGATCCCGATTTTACCAATCCAATAGCTATAGCGCCACCCATGTTTCCTACTCCGATAATTGCTATTTTTTTATTTTCCATTCGTTTTGTATTGTTTTATTAATGGTCCGTCAGCTGACGGATGTCGCGAGCATATTTTTGATAAATCTTTAAATCTTCATTTATGCTCGTTTCATTTTGCAAAAATAGAAAAATATGACTTTTGTCAGTTATTTTCCTTTAAACAATATCGAAATCTGCATAAACCTTCTCAAATGCAGTCAAAAATTGATCAGCCTGTTCTTTCGTTAAACTTAACGGAGGCAACAGTCTGATTATATTTTGTCCTGAAACGCCAGTAAATATTCCGTATTCAAAAAGTAGTTTCTGTCGTATTTCTTTTATTGGTTGTTTAAATTCGAGACCAATCATTAAACCTTCACCACGGACCTCAAATTCTGCATTCATAGCCGAGAGTTTTTCCATGAGGTAAGAACCAACTTCTTCGGCATTTTCTACCAGCTTTTCATCCTTGATTACATCCAGAACCGATATGGCAGCAGCACATGCCAGGTGATTACCTCCAAAGGTTGTTCCTAGCATACCATACCACGGCTCAATCTCTGGCTGAATAAGTACTCCGCCGATAGGAAATCCGTTACCCATCCCTTTGGCCATGGTAACAATGTCGGGATGAATATCGGTGTACTGGTAAGCAAAAAATCTTCCACTTCGTCCGTAACCCGACTGGATTTCATCCAGAATAAGAACGGCCACGTATTTTTCGGTTAACTGTTTCAGTTTTTTCAGGAATTCGGTATCCGGAACATGGATTCCGCCAATCCCCTGAATTCCCTCAACAATAACCGCGGCAACATCGCCTTGTTTCAATACTTCCTCAGTGGCCTTGATATCATTAAAAGGCAATATTATAGCATTTTCAGTTTCATTAACCGGAGCTATAATTTTAGGATTATCGGTGATGGCTACTGCCGCCGAAGTACGACCGTGGAATCCTTTTTTATAACTGATTATTTTCTTTTTACCGGTAATGAAAGATGCCAGTTTCAATGCATTTTCGTTGGCTTCTGCTCCCGAGTTGCAAAGGAAAAGCTGGTAATTTTCGCAACCGGATAATTTTCCTAGTTTTTCAGCCAACTCTTTTTGAAGAGGATTCTGTACCGAATTGGAATAAAATCCGATTTGAGAAAGCTGCTCTGAGATTTTTTTAACGTAAGCAGGGTGGCTGTGTCCGATTGAAATTACCGCATGGCCTCCGTAAAGGTCGAGGTATTTTTTACCGTCGGCATCCCAAACATAACATCCTTCAGCTTTTACCGGGGTTATATCAAATAGTGGATAAACGTCAAATAGTTTCATATCTTGAAGTCGGAAGACAGAAGTCGTTCCTGTTTTTTAGTTCTTATTTTTTGCACCATGCTTTAGCTTGGTGTCTGATTTATTCATTGCATTTTGGCTTTAGCCTTTAATTTTGATGGTTAAAGGCTGAAGCCATCTTGCTTTCTTGTTTCAGATCACCGCCCTAAAGGACGGTGCAATATTTAAAAAGCAACCGGTTTTAAACTCAGGCCGGTTTTTTCATCCAGCCCAAACATCAGGTTCATATTTTGAACCGCTTGTCCGGATGCGCCCTTTATTAAGTTGTCGGTTAAACTGATAACAACCAGTTTATTTTCGTGTTTTTCCAAATAAATAACGCCTTTGTTGGTATTTACTACTTGTTTTACTCCCGGGTTTTTATCGGTTACAAATACAAACGGATGACCGGCGTAATAATCTTCATATAATTCGTTAGCCTCTTTCAGCGTTCCATCGAATTTGGTATAGCACGATACAAAAATACCGCGTGTGTGATTTCCTCGGATGGGCACAAAATTGAAATCTTTTTCAAAATCGGGTTGCAATTGAGTCAGGCTTTGCAGAATTTCTCCTTCGTGCTGGTGCTGAAAAATCTTGTAAGCCGAAACATTACTGCTTCTCCAACTGAAATGCGAAGTAGCTGTTGGTTTCTGGCCTGCACCTGTTGACCCGGTTATGGCCTGCACATGAACTTCATCTTGTAATAATCCGGCTGCTGCAAGTGGTAAAAGAGCCAACTGGATACCGGTGGCAAAACAACCGGGATTGGCAATTCTTTCCGACGATTCTATATCTTCACGATTTAATTCAGGTAAGCCATAAACAAAATTGTTGCCTTCTCTTTTCAACCTGAAGTCGTGGCTTAAATCAATAATTTTTAAAAATTTTGGGAAAGAATTTTTCTCCATAAATTCAATCGACTTGCCATGCCCCATGCAAAGGAAAATTACATCAACTTCGTCGAACGGCATTTGATCGGTAAAACGGATTTCAGTTTCGCCCAATAAATCAATATGAACATCAGAGATCAGATTTCCGGCATTACTGGTACTTTGGACAAAACCAATTTCTGCCAACGGATGATTCAGTAAAATTCTCAACAACTCTCCGGCTGTATATCCGGCTCCTCCTATTATTCCAACTTTAATCATTTGATTAACGATTGTAGATTAACGATTTTTGATTTCAGATTTTTCCTTCTTAAATCAGTATTCGTTAATCATCATTCAACATTCTTACAACTTATTGTTTACCTTATTGTAGATTTTCAGTGAATTCGATAAAATCTTTGTGAATCCTTTTATGTCGTCTGCAGTCCATGCTTCAACCGTTTCGCCATATTGGCCAAAACCAGAGTTCATTAAATCATGTTCCGACTCAATTCCAACTAATTCGAAATGGTAAGGTTTTAGTTTTACAATTACCTTTCCTGTTACATTTTCCTGGGTTGATTCGAGGAAATCTTCGATGTTACGCATAACCGGCTCCTGGTACATAGCCTCGTGCAGGAACATTCCGTACCAGTTGCCCAGTTGTTCTTTCCAGTACGATTGCCATTTGGTTAAGGTATGTTTCTCGAGCAGGTGGTGCGCTTTAATCGTAATCAGCGGAGCTGCAGCTTCGAAACCAACGCGGCCTTTAATACCAATAATGGTATCGCCAACGTGTGTATCGCGGCCAATGGCAAATTTTGATGCCACTGCTTCGAGTGCGCGAATAATTTCGGGGCCGCTTTCGTAGAATTCTCCATCAAGCGAAATCAACTCGCCTTTTTCGAATCCCAACTCAATCGTTTTTTCGCCGGTTTCTTCCAATTGACTTGGGTAGGCTGCTTCCGGCAGATTTTTATTGGTGGTTAATGTTTCTTTTCCACCAACACTGGTTCCCCAAAGTCCCTGGTTAATGGAATATTCCATTTTGGTGAAATCAGCTTCATAACCATATTTTTTTAAGTAGTCAATTTCGTATTGGCGGGTTAAAAGCATATCTCGGGTTGGTGTAATAATTTCAATTTCAGGAGCTAAAACCTGGAAAGTGAGATCGAAACGAATCTGGTCGTTTCCTGCACCGGTACTGCCATGAGCAATATATTTGGCACCGATTTTTTTGGCATATTCGATAGTTGCAATAGCTTGAAATGCACGTTCCGAACTAACTGAAATAGGGTAGGTATTATTACGCAACACATTCCCGAAAACCATATAACGAATACATTTTTCGTAGTATTCGTTGGTTACATCAAGTGTAACATGCTCAATAGCTCCCAGGGCCAGCGCTCGTTCCTCGATGGCTTTAAGTTCTTCATCGGAAAAACCGCCTGTATTTGCAATGGCGGTGTAAACATCAAAACCTTTCTCTTCTTTCAGGTATTTAGCGCAGAATGAAGTATCTAAACCTCCGCTAAATGCCAAAACCAATTTTTTACTCATGTTGTAATATTTTTAAAAAGAATGACGGCTATTTCTAATTCCAAAATCTGTAGCTGTCTGTTTCTATATGAAAGCCGCCATTCTATTTATTTTTATTTAATAGTTTTTTTTTTCTTGTTATTCCAGATACGCGTTTCGGAATTAGATCAAGCAAACTGCGTTTTCTTATTCCGTTACCATTGGTGAAAGTTGGTTTTTCCCATTCCGGATTATAAAGCATGCCGGTGCACAGACATTTTGTTCTTCCGGTTCGTTCCAGGATGTCGTGATTAACACATCCCTGACAGCCTTTCCAAAATTGATCGTCCATGGTTAACTCTGAAAAAGTTACCGGACGATAACCCAGTTCGTGGTTAATTTTCATTACAGCCAGCCCGGTTGTTAATCCGAAAATTTTTGAATTAGGGTATTTTTTTCTCGATAATTCAAAAGCCTTTTTCTTAATTTCCTTTGCCAGACCAATTCCACGGAATTCTTCAGCCACAATTAATCCTGAATTCGCCACAAAACCTTTTTCCTGCCATGTTTCTATATAACAGAAACCGGCAAATGTCTCGTTCTCAAGAGCGATGATAGCCTTGCCCTGCTTCATTTTTTCTGCCAGGTATTCAAACGTACGACGGGCAATACCCGTTCCGCGTTGTTTCGATGCACTGTCGATGGCATCGTTTATGTCGTCGATGAACTTTAAATGACGTTCGTCGGCAATTTCAACTTTGATATTTTTCAAACTCTTCATCGTCCGAATTACAATTTCTCTTTAAGCTTGGGCATTATTTGTATTAATGCCCTCATTAAATCATTTTTCGATATTCCCTCTCTTTGTATTATTAGTATTGTATCGTCGCCGGCAATTGTCCCTATTATTTCCCAGGGATTTGCCTGATCGATAACTGCTGCAATACTGCTTGCATAACCCGGAAGTGTTTTTACTACTGCCAGGGTACCTGAAAACTGAAGGTCTTTAAAACCGTCAGCCAGGTAATTTACGCGATTTTGTTCTGCTTTGTTTGCTTTTTCATACTGTCCGCCATCAGGTACGGTATATACATATCCTTTTGCCGGATGAGGAACTTTGGCAACCTGTAAAACTTTTAAATCGCGCGATAAAGTCGCCTGTGTTAAGTCGAATCCATTTTCTTTTAGTTCATGTAGCAACTCTTCCTGACTGTGAACATTGCCTTTTTGAATGATTCTTCTTATTTCCAGTTGACGTTGTGCTTTATTCTTCATTGAATAAATATTCATTATTGATGCAAAAATATGCATTTCGATGAAATAAAACAGAAAAATTTGAGAATATTTTCTATTTTTGCAGCGGAAAATGATTTTAACTTCATGTTCTTATCATTCTATGAGAAAGAAAGTGTATTTAAAAATATGTAAGGAAGGTAACTGAAATGCGTTTGAACTATTTTAGGGCAAGCGCATTTTTTTTAATTATTAAATCGGAATATGTACAAAGTAAAACAGGCAAAATTAACACTTGAAGACGGAACCGTTTTTACGGGGAAATCGTTTGGAAGCGAGAAAGCGGTAGCCGGAGAGGTTGTTTTTTATACAGCAATGACGGGCTATCCGGAGAGTTTGACAGATCCGTCTTATACCGGTCAGATTCTGGTATCGACCTACCCGATGATCGGAAACTATGGTGTTCCTTTCAACAAAAGAGAGAACGGTATTCACAAATATTACGAGTCTCACAAACTGCATATTACCGGTTTAATTATATCCGATTATTCATTTGAATTCAGTCACTGGAATGCTGAAAAAAGTTTGAGCGACTGGTTAAAAGAATACGATGTTCCGGGTTTATTTGATATCGATACGCGAGCCTTAACAAAAATTTTACGTGAGAAAGGATCGATGCTCGGAAAAATTGAATTTGATGACGAAATTGATTTTTACGACCCCAACAAAGAAAACCTGGTTGCCGTTGCCAGCTGCAAAGAGCGTGAAGTTTATGGCGATGGAGAACACAAGGTTGTTTTAATCGACTGCGGTGTTAAAAACAATATTATCCGTTGTTTGCTCGACAGGGGAGCTACTGTAATTCGTGTGCCATGGGATTACGACTTCACCGAAGAAGATTACGATGGAGTTTTTGTTTCAAACGGCCCGGGCGACCCTGCTATGTGCGATGTAACTGTAAAATATATAAAATCGGTGATTGGCGATCAGAAACCAATTATGGGAATTTGTCTGGGGAACCAGTTGCTGGCCCTTGCTGCCGGCGCTGAAACTTACAAACTGAAATACGGACACCGAAGCCACAATCAGCCGGTATTGCTGCAAGGAACCAACAAATGTTACATTACTTCACAAAATCATGGTTTTGCTGTTAGAACAGAAACTCTTCCTTCGGATTGGGAGCCGCTTTTTACCAACGTAAACGACGATACTAACGAAGGGATCAGGCATAAAAGCAAACCTTTCTTTTCTACGCAGTTCCACCCCGAAGCGTCGAGTGGACCTGTTGATACAGAATTCCTGTTCGACGAGTTTATTAAAAATATTGAAGAGAGCAAAAAATAAGCTTGAACCGCAGAATGACGATTAACGATTGATGATTGCAGATATGAATAAGTTTGATTTGGAGGAAAGATTAATAAGATTCGCAGCCCTGATTATCAGGTTTGCAGATTTGCTTCCAAATTCTCCAATCGGCAATCATATGAAAGGTCAAATCGTTAGATCAGGTACTTCACCTGCACTTAACTATGGCGAAGCACAAGGTGCTGAAAGTAAAAACGACTTTATTCATAAAATGAGTGTTTGTTTAAAAGAATTAAGAGAAACTTTTGTTGCAATAAAAATAGTTAAACATTCGGGGTTGGTCAAAAATATGGATTTGCTTGATGATTGTTACAATGAGAATAATGAGTTGATATCGATCTTCGTGAAAAGTATTGAAACGGCCAAAAGTAATAAAAACAAGTAACAATTGAATGATAAATCTGAAATCTTAATTCGTTAATCATAATTCGAAATTCAAAAAAAATATCATGATAGATACACATATTAAAAAAGCAATTGTTCTTGGTTCGGGAGCCCTAAAAATCGGGGAAGCCGGTGAGTTTGATTATTCGGGTTCACAGGCACTGAAAGCCTTGAAAGAAGAAGGTGTTGAAACGGTTTTAATCAATCCGAATATTGCAACCATCCAGACTTCGGAAAATATTGCAGATAAAATTTATTTCCTCCCTGTTACTCCTCACTTTGTTGAAGAGGTAATTAAAAAGGAAAAACCACAGGGGATTCTTCTTGCATTTGGCGGGCAAACTGCATTAAACTGTGGGGTAGCATTATTCGAATCAGGAGTTCTTGAAAAATATAATGTGGAAGTAGTTGGTACACCTGTTCAATCGATTATTGACACGGAAGACCGCGATATTTTTGCCAACATGCTTGGCGAAATTGGGGTGAAAACTCCAAAAAGTATTGCCGCATCAAATATGGCTGAAGCCAAAGCTGCAGCCAAAGAAGTAGGTTTTCCTATAATTATTCGTGCCGCTTATACATTGGGTGGTCTTGGTTCGGGCTTCTGCGAAAATGAAGAAGAACTGGAGAAACTGGCAGGAAGTGCATTTTCATATTCTCCGCAGATTTTGGTTGAAGAATCAATTAAAGGTTGGAAAGAGGTTGAATACGAGGTTGTCCGCGATAAATTTGACAACTGTATTACTGTCTGTAATATGGAAAATTTCGATCCGCTGGGAATACATACCGGAGAAAGTATCGTTGTGGCTCCGTCGCAAACTCTGTCCAACTCCGAATATCATAAACTGCGTGCCATATCGATAAAAATTATTCGCCGTGTAGGAGTAATTGGAGAATGTAATGTTCAGTTTGCACTCGATCCTAATTCGGAAGATTACAGGGTAATTGAGGTGAATGCTCGTTTGTCGCGTTCTTCTGCACTGGCTTCGAAAGCAACCGGTTATCCGCTGGCTTTTGTGGCTGCGAAATTGGGATTGGGTTACGGATTGCATCAGTTGAAAAACTCGGTAACCAAGGTAACTACTGCCTGTTTTGAACCTGCACTCGACTACTGTGTGGTTAAAATTCCTCGTTGGGATTTGTCCAAGTTCGTAGGTGTTTCTAAAAACATCGGAAGTTCGATGAAGTCGGTTGGTGAGATTATGGCCATTGGGCGCAATTTCGAAGAGGCTATTCAAAAAGGAATTCGAATGGTTGGTCTAGGAATGCATGGATTTGTTGGAAACCGCGAGGAGATTACCATTGAAGGAATCGAGGAAGAATTGGTGAATCCAACGGATAGAAGGATTTTTGCCATTGCCGAAGCATTTAACAAAGGTTATGGCATCGATGAAATTTATGACAAAACCAAAATTGATAAATGGTTCCTGCAAAAGCTAAATAATATTTACAAGATAAAACAAGAGCTTCAGGCTATAAATAAGCTGGATGAACTTCCAATACCACTTTTGAAAGCAGCCAAACAAACCGGGTATTCCGATTTTCAGGTTGCCAGGTTGGTGATGAAAAGTTCGAATACTGAAATAAATAATGATTTGCTAAAAGTTCGTGAGTACCGTAAAGCAAATGACGTTATTCCGGTGGTGAAGCAAATTGATACGCTGGCAGGTGAATATCCTGCACAAACAAACTACCTGTACCTGACTTACAATGGCAGCGAGAATGACGTTCACTATTTTGGTGATCAAAAATCAGTGATTGTGCTAGGTTCGGGGGCGTATCGAATTGGTAGTTCTGTTGAATTCGACTGGTGTAGTGTAAACACTATTAACACCATTAAAGAAGAAGGTTACCGTTCGGTAATGATCAACTACAATCCTGAAACTGTGAGTACGGATTACGATACCTGCGATCGCCTTTATTTTGATGAGTTGAGTTTCGAGCGGGTAATGGACATATACGACCTGGAAAATCCGCACGGAGTTGTGGTTTCAATGGGAGGTCAGATTCCGAACAACCTGGCAATGAAATTACACGGGCAAAACGTACATGTACTTGGTACTTCCCCAGTGAAAATTGATAATGCAGAAGACCGTGAGAAGTTTTCATCATTGCTCGATAACCTGGGAGTTGATCAGCCACGCTGGGCACGCCTTTCAACTATCGAAGAGATTCACAAATTTGTTGATGAGGTAGGTTATCCGGTATTGATTCGTCCTTCGTATGTGCTTTCGGGTGCAGCCATGAACGTGGTTTCCAACCCTGATCAGCTGGAACATTTCCTTGAGATGGCCGCCAATGTATCAAAAGAACACCCGGTTGTGGTTACTGAATTTATTGAACAGGCAAAGGAAATAGAAATTGATGCGGTTGCCAATAACGGAGAGATGGTTGCTTATGCCATTTCGGAGCACGTTGAGTTCGCTGGGGTTCACTCGGGCGATGCTACCATTGTATTCCCTCCGCAAAAATTATATGTTGAAACCATTCGCCGGGTGAAAAAGATCGCTCGCGAGATTGCAAAAGGACTTGAGATTACAGGTCCGTTTAACATGCAGTTCCTGGCAAAAGATAACGATATTAAAGTAATTGAGTGTAACCTGAGGGCGTCGCGAAGTTTCCCGTTTGTTTCGAAGGTGATGAAAATTAACCTGATTGAGATTGCCACAAAAGTAATGTTAGGAATCGATGTTCCAAAACCGGATAAATCGTTGTTCGAGCTTGATTATGTGGGTGTTAAAGCACCGCAGTTTTCGTTTGCACGCTTGTTAAAAGCCGACCCGGTTTTAGGTGTCGATATGTCGTCGACCGGTGAAGTTGGTTGTATTGGAGAATCGTATTACGAAGCAATTCTGAAGGCGATGCTTTCGGTAGGATATAACTTCCCGAAAAAGAATATATTGATTTCATCAGGTCCTTCACGTGGAAAACTGGAACTTTTGAACAGTGCCAGAATGCTTGTTGAGAAAGGATTTAATATTTATGCAACGGAAGGGACTCATAAATTCTTCCGTGATAACGGTATCGAAAATACGCTGATTCACTGGCCGGATGAAGAAGGTCAGTCACCGAATACCATTGAATATATTAAGGAAAAGAAAATTGACCTGGTCATTAATATTCCTAAAAATCATACGAAGAGAGAGCTGAAAAACGGGTATGCAATCCGAAGGAGTTCAATTGACTATAATATTCCTCTTATAACCAATGCTCGTGTTGCAAGTGCTTTCCTGTATGGCGTTTGTAAGTACAGTCTTGAGGATATCAAGATTAAAAGCTGGGATGAATACAAGGCTTAAGAACAGTAGCAAATCATATAAAAAAAAGCACCGAAATTAATTTCGGTGCTTTTTTTAATTTAAAATTACTTTTAATTTTAATTTCTTCGTTTTCTCAAATACCTGGATTGATTTTTCAGAAACTCCGGTGTGAATATTGATTTTGACCATCCATACCGGCCCTATATCTTTTAAATCCAGTTTTCCGTTGTTTAAATTCTGTTTCATCGTTGTACCTGTTAATATTTTCTGTGGCTTTTATATGAATTTGGCATTAATCAAAAACCATGCCTAATTATACGCAATAAAATTATACAATCATATAGTAAATCTTTCAAGTAATTAACATTGTTAACTTTATAACTGCCTGTTTTATTGCTTTATCTGACTAAATAATATTCTTTCCTGTACTGACTGTTCATTTCACAACCGGGGCAAGTATTTGCATTGTCTCGTTACTGGCATCACCCATAACTGCTTTTATTTTTTTACCCATGAATTTCGAAAAGAATCCCGAGTTAAGAACTGATACATACGTTTTTCCACCTTTTTCGTAAACTGCAACGCGGCAGGGCATCATTGCTGATACCAGACGCTCTTCGTCGCTGCCCAATATTTTGTTGGCAAGATCAGGCTTGCATATAGAATAAACATGAACCGGATTAACCTCGAATCCGTGTTTATCTAGCGTAGCCTGTAAATCGTAATGGTGTGGTATGCTCCATTTATTTTCTTTCGCTGATTGTTCAATGGTTTTAACCGTTGCATTGAAATCGAGTTTGCTTTCGTTTACTATAAACATTTGTTTTGGAACCATCACGATAATCGCAAATAATGTAATTACCAAACCTGTTAATAATCCTGCTAAAAATATTTTTATTCCTTTCATTTTTGAAACAATTAATTAAATAATACAAACAAAAACAATAAGTTGTCGCTATTGTTTGATTGATAATTTAAATGTCAGCTTCGATATTTCTTATATGAAAGGAAAAATGATACGATGTCTCTATTTAAACAGTCATTTGATATTAAAATAATCCTTCCACACTCAAATATCTTTCGCCATGGTCGTATGAAAATGTCAGAATTTTTGATCCGGCCGGAATCTCCTCAATTTTTTTTGCAATTGCTGCCAGCGATGCACCTGACGAAATTCCCACAAACAATCCTTCCTTTTTGGCTGCCTTTTTGGCATATTCAAACGCTTCATCTTTCGATATCTCAATGGTGCCTTCCAGCAGGTCAGTATTTAGATTCTCAGGAATAAATCCTGCACCAATCCCCTGGATTCCATGTGGTCCTGGTTGGCCTCCTCCAATTACCGGACTGGTATCAGGTTGAACAGCAAAAACTTTAAGATTGGGAAATTTTTCTTTTAGCACTTCAGCAACTCCTGTTATATGTCCGCCGGTTCCAACCCCGGTTATTAAATAATCAAATCCGTCGGGAAAGTCGTTAATAATTTCCTGTGCTGTATTTTTTCTGTGAGCTTCCACATTTGCCGGATTGGAAAATTGAAAGGGAATCCATGAGTTTTCTATCTCGGCTGCCAGTTCTTCAGCTTTGGAAATTGAACCCTTCATCCCTTTTTCTTTCGGAGTTAAAACGAGTTCAGCTCCCAGAGCCTGCAGCGCTTTTCTTCGTTCAATCGTCATCGATTCGGGCATTGTTAAAATGAGGCGGTAACCTTTAACCGCTGCCACAAGTGCCAAACCAATTCCCGTATTTCCCGATGTGGGCTCAATAATAACAGAGCCTTTATTTAAGATCCCTTTTTGTTCAGCATCTTCAATCATCGACAGTGCAATCCTGTCTTTTATACTTCCGCCGGGATTAGTTTTTTCTACTTTAACCCATACCTCATAATCCTGTGGATATAAACGGTTGATTTTAACATGGGGCGTGTTTCCAATGGTTTCCAGAATATTATTTGCTTTCATAATTAATAAAATTGGAAGACTGAAGTTAGAAGACGGAACTATTACCACCTAAATCCTTCAAATCTTTTTTGTTATAAAATCTGTTTGTAATTCTCTTATTAAAAAAAAGCCTTCCCGGATTTCCAGGAAGGCTTTTGCTTATCATTTTTTTAAATTTTCAATTTTAAAAACGATCAACACTCCTTCCTGATTTTAGGAAACAACAGTAACACATCATTGTATTTTTTGTAGTATTGATCATATGAAAGGCAATATATGTAATTTTTATTGATTCCAAATAAGAATTGTGATTTTTTTCATGTTTTTGCCGGTTTGTTAATATTCGTGTTAACCATGATTCGGTTAAAAATGGTATCAACTTTTATACCGAAGCCATTTAACCAGTTCTTTGATGTTTACCTTTTTGCCGTACATAAGTAATCCCACACGATATATTTTTGCCGCAGCCATTATTGCCCCAACTGTGGTAAGAACCAATAAACCCATCGACAGGATTATTTCCCATGCAGGCAATCCGTATGGGATTCGTGCCATCATGGCTACCGGCGATGTGAATGGTACAACAGAACACCAGAAAGCCAGAGTTCCTTCCGGGTTTTTCGCGATAGGGAACAGTAACATAATAGAAAGAATCAGCGGGAATGTAACCGGAAGTACCAGTTGTTGCGAATCTTCGTCGTTATCAACAGCTGCACCAACCGCACCTAAAAATGCACTGTATAGCAGGTATCCTGCCAGGAAGTAAAACACAAACGAGAATAAAATGAGAGGCAGATTCAGATTGCTGATCATTTCCATGGTCTCCATCATTTTGTTGGGTTCTGCAGCCTGTGTCATGGCAGGGCTCATTTGTCCCTGACTTTCCATCAGGCTCTGGCCCATTTGCTGAGCCGATTCCGGTGTAAAGAATCCCTGAACTGCCACTAAGGCAATTCCACCAAGAATAATCCAGATGGCAACCTGGGTTAATCCAACCAAAGCAGTACCGATAATTTTTCCGGCCATAAGCTGGCTCGGCTTAACCGATGAAATAATAACCTCGATAATGCGACTTTTTTTCTCTTCCATTACGCTGCGCATTACCATCGAACCATACATAAACACAAAAAAGTAAATAATAAGCCCCATGGCGTAACTGGCAATGAATGCAACCACCGACGAACTTTTTTTGGTTTCTCCGGATTCTGATATTTTAAGGGTACTTAAATTTACCTGTGTTTTAGTTCGTGCCAATCGTTCTTCCAGATCAGGAATTCCCGCTTCATCAATTACCTTCTGACGCTTGTCGTTTTCTATAAACCTACTTAGTTTTCTCTCAATCTGATTGGTAAGTTCCAATGGCAACTGTTTCTCAGAAATTAATTGTGCCTTATTATTCGAATAAATATCGCGGGGAATGTAGAGTAATCCATAATAGTCGGTGTTTTTAAGCTCCGACTTTAACTCACTATATTCTTCCTTAGGTACAAAATGGTATTTGGTAGTGCCTGCTTCACTAAATTCTCCGAGGAAGAGGCTCGTTTCGTCGTACACGGCAATAGTTCTTTCCTCTGTATCGTCTTTAATTGAGAAATAAATAACGATGCCGTAAACTCCTGCAATCAAAAAAGGTGTTAATATGGTTAAAATGATGAAGGATTTTTTCTTCACCCTTTTTAAATACTCTTGTTTTAATATTAAAAATGTATTGTTCATTTTTCGTTGTGTTTAGTTTTTGTTCGACTCTTCTACAGCTTTAATGAATACATCGTTCATGCTTGGAATAATCTCCTCAAACGCAATAATTTCTGCAGCAGGAATTAGTTTTCTGATGAGATCATTATTTGAGTTTCCGTTTAGGTACTGAACTTTCAACGTGTTCTCTTTCTCCGATTCAGAGTGTTCGATAATGTGATAGTCGGTACCAAGCGCCAGATCTATTTTTTTAAACTCTCCCCGGTAACGCACATCGAAGGTATTTGATTTGTATTTCTCGCGGATGGCATCGGTTGGGCCGTCTTCAATTTTTACCGATTTATTAATGAGAGCAATATTGTCGCACAATTCTTCAACCGACCCCATGTTGTGAGTAGAGAAGATAATGGTTGCACCTTCATCTCTGAGTTGCAAAATTTCTTTTTTCAGAAGGTTGGCATTAATTGGATCGAAGCCACTGAAAGGTTCATCGAAGATGAGGAGTTTAGGTTTGTGCACAACGGTGGTTATAAACTGAACTTTTTGCTGCATGCCTTTCGAAAGTTCTTCCACTTTTTTGTTCCACCAGGGCATAATGTCGAATTTATTGAACCAGTGCTTAAGGTTACGTTTAGCCTCGTTGTATGGCATCCCTTTTAATTGCGCCAGGTAGATAGCTTGCTCGCCAATTTTCATTTTTTTGTAGAGACCACGTTCTTCAGGTAAGTATCCGATTTGTGAAATATCTGCTCTGGTCATTTTTTTGCCAGCGAGAAAAATTTCTCCGCTGTCGGGCGCCGTTATCTGGTTAATAATCCTGATTAACGTGGTTTTACCAGCTCCGTTCGGACCTAAAAGTCCAAAAATAGTTTGTTCTTTAACCGAAATGCTCACATTACTTAATGCCTGCGTTGTGGCAAAAACTTTGTTTACATTACGTGCTTCGAATAATTCCATGTCGATTTTATTGAATAGTATGAATTAACTTGTGCAAATTACAGGTTTGGTTTTGATTTTTATTTAAAGAAAAAAATAAAAAAACCGGTTCTCCAAAGAAAACCGGTGAACTGTTGTATTTCTTATACGAAACTTTATTTTTCGGGGTCGATTACTTCTGATCCGTCAAAAAAGTCGTTATCGTCTAACTTTTTTTCAGCATTTTCAGTATCAGATTCTTCCTCTTTTTTCTTGCCTTTTAAATAGTTCGGAAGTTCCATCCCAGCCGATTTAAAAATGTCATCAAGCGGAGGAATTGATCCAAGCATGCCTTGCATAAAATTAGCTGTAGATGTTTTGCCATCTTTGCCATTGCCGGTTTCCCATACAGTGACTTTATCGATTTTGATATTTTTAATCGCTTCAACCTGCGTTGCAACCAACTCCGGTAGTTTGTCGGCAATCATCATAAGCACAGCTTTTTGGGCATCGTTGCCCGCAGCTTTTACCAGTTGATCGAAACCATCAGCCTGTTTGCTCAGAATTTCGTAAATACCTTTTCCTTCTGCTTCCATCTTCAAGAAGATAGCATCTGCTTCACCTTTGGCAATACGGCGTTTTTGTTCAGCGATTGCTTCTGCATCAATCTCAACTTTTTGTTTGTCAATTTCAGCAGGTACCACAATGTTGGCAACTTGAGTAGCCTTATCTCTTTCGGCACGAACTTGTTCAGCCAGCTTTTCTGCGGCATATGCTTCTTCCAATGCCCGGGCTTCTGTAACCTTTTCTGCGGCTACAGCTCTTCGTGTGGCTTCTGCTTCTTTTTCTCTACGGTCAGCATCTGAGTTTGCAATTGTAACCTTTGCAACGTTTTCCCCTTCAACAGCTTTGGCGTCGGCACCGGCTACCTGTACCCTTTGCTCCTGGTGGGCTTTGGCTTGACCGATTTCTCCGTCGCGGTTCTTTTCTGCAACACTCTTTTTGGCATCGTTGATGGCTTTTGCAGCGGCTTCTTTTCCTAATGCTTCAATATAACCTGATTCGTCGTTAATGTCGGTTACATTCACGTTTATTAGCTTTAACCCGATTTTTTTGAGTTCTGCCTCTACGTTTGATGAAACTGCTGCCAGAAACAGATCGCGGTTGCTGTTGATTTCTTCAATTTCCATGGTTGCAACAACCAGGCGCAACTGACCAAAGATGATGTCTTTTGCCAGGTTGCTAACTGATTCCTGCGACAAACCAAGCAAACGTTCAGCTGCGTTATTCATAATATTGGGTTCGGTTGAAATCCCGACTGTAAACCGCGAAGGGACATCAACACGAATATTCTGCTTACTAAGTGCATTGGTAAGATTAATTTCAATGGAGATTGGAGTCAGGTCGAGGAAAGAATACGATTGTATAATGGGCCATATAAATGCTGCCCCTCCGTGAATACACTTTGCCGAGCGGGTTTCCTTGTCTGCTCCGCGGCCAACTTTCCCATAGACTACCAGAATTCTGTCAGATGGACAACGTTTGTAACGTCGCATCATTGCTACAATAATAATAAATAGAAACAGTGCGCCTACACTGATTAGAATAACAAAATAATCGTTCATGTGATTACAGATTTTAAGGGTAATTGTTTAAAAATTAGTTTCCTTGTCTTTTTACAAGAAGAATGTGTTCATCTATTACATCGGTTACTTTTATAATGGATGATGTTGGAATGTCGGATAGATCATCAGTAATTGCGTCGAGAGTTCGCATTGAACCCTGCACATTCAACTGAACTTTTCCCATCCCGCCTCTATTAGCAGGAATGATCAGATAAACTTCGCCCAGTTTTCCAATGGCATTTTTCATTTTCAACGTACCGCTCTCAGCCAGTTGAGACATAAAGTAAAATAGCGCAGCCATTAAAAACATCATCAAAAGTCCACACAGAATGGATAACAAAATTACAAGCCACGGGGCAAGTCCGACATTAATAAATCCAATGCCTGACCATCCAAAGACAGTAAAAAAAGCAACAATGTTTTTTAATGATATAAACTGAAACGGAATTGTATCTCCACTGTCAATTTCTGCGTCAATGTCGGTATCAACATCGACGTCGTTGTCCATATCTCCTCCAAAAATAGTCAGGACCAATAATATCAGGAAAATTATTGTTCCGGGAATGGCAACAATCCAGTAAGCTTGTTCGAAAAGTCCTATCTGTGACCAGTCAGGAAGAATTGAATTTAAAAACATGTTTGAAGTTTTAAATTTTAACACGGGCAATTTAATTGATTAAAAAATGATCACCAATACATAATTGTACATTTATTATAAAAAGTGCTTTAGAACAGCAATGTCTTTTAGAACTGTTGGTACACTTTGAATTAAGATCATGAAGTGGAAAGGTAATTAAGTTTCCTTTTTTTCCATATTTTCTGTGATCTTTTTCACCAGCTTCATGTTTTCAAAAAATTCTGTGGCAATAACCCTTAAAATTGTGTATACCGGAATTGCCAGTATCATTCCAATTATTCCGGCCATACTTCCGGCTGCCATAATTACCAGGAAGATTTCCAGCGGATGAGCTTTCACACTGCTTGAATAAATAAGAGGCTGAAACAAAACATTGTCGATAACCTGTACAGAAATAAATACCAGCGTCATCCAGCCGAGAATTGGAAGCGTTACAGCCATAAAATCGGCATTAATGTGTAAAGCTGCACCAATTAACAGTCCAAGCGCCGCACCCATCCAAGGCCCTAAATAGGGGATGACATTAAACATACCGGCGAATAATCCGATAACCACGGCGTGTTCAAATTGAATCCCAACAATTGTCAACCCAACAGTGTCGAGTAGCATAACCATAAAAACCTCAAATAATAAGCCGATAAAATAACGGCGTAATAAGAATGAAATGGAGTCGAGTATATGTGCTACTTTTTGTTCAAGGTTTGTTGGTACCAGCAAAATGATGAATTGACGGAACATGGTTTCTTCTTTCAAGAAGAAAAAGGTGATAAACGAAACAGAAAAAAAGCCAATTAGCAATTCTCCAATGGTGCCGGCAATCAGTCCAAACCAGTTTGAAACTTGTGAGAAATCAATCTGAGCTCCCAGGTTTTCAGTTACGATATCAAGAAAGGTTTTTGATTCGATGGCGACCGGATCCTTGCTGAAAAATTGCATCAGATTCAGAAGCGGTTCTTCAATGGAGTCGAGCACCAGTGTAAAGTCAATTTGCGACAAAGTTTCCACTTCGCTATAAAGCAGTGGGATCATATAACGAAAGAATGAAACAAATACAATCCATATTATAACGAGTGTAATAAACGCAGCAAGTCCTTTGGGTATCTTAAATCTTTTGTATTTGATTTTTGTCAGCCATCGTACCAATGGTCTGCCGATGAATGAAAGTACTACTGAAATGAGTATGTATGTTATAATGGCACTGAAATACCAAACCAAAAACGCAACAAAAATAAATCCAACTACAAGAAGAGTGTTACGTGTCCAGCCTTTTATTTGTATCATTTTGGGTTGTTTTTAACAAATATAACTGAAAATGTTTCCGAATCGAATCATTTAACCAGATTATCTGTGTTCAACTTTTTTGTGTATCGGACTTAGTTTTTGCGAATAGCTGGTTTTCTCCCATTTGACAAATATAGTTGCCGGTGCTTTGTATATAAAATTGGCGATCTTATCAATGGTAAGCCATATTTTAAATGGCAGTATTTTCAGAAAAATATGGGTTCTTAAATGCATTAACACTTTACTGCCAAATGTTTTATACGAAAACTGAATATTGCCTGAATCTTTTTGCATTGCGGCAAAAGAATTTTCGTCGAAGGAATGTATATGTGCATGCTTTGGAGTAAGCTTGTTGCAATGAATGCAAAGATTAAATTGTAGTTTTTCTTTATAAGGGCTGGTAATCAGTAGTATGCCTCCAGGTTTTAATATGTTTATCATATTTTCAACGAATTTCGCAGGCATTACAATATGTTCAATAATCTCGGATGCGATAATAATGTCAAACGAATTTTCTTTAAAAGGTAAATTAAGTGAATCGGCCACTATTCCGGAATGATTCGGAAAAGAGTATTTTTTTAGGGCTTTATCGACATTGGTAAATGCAATATCTAAAGAGACCACCTCTTTGGCAATTGAACAACAGTTTTCTGCAACCCAGGCTTTTCCACAGCCCACGTCGAGTATTCTGCCTGCATTTTTTGGTACATGCGAAAGAATGAATTCGTGAACCCTTTTCTCACTGTGCATGGTTCCCTTATCGCGATCCTGAAAGTAATCGAAGTCGATAGCATCTTGTTTATAGTGCTCTTTGTAATCAAATTTAGAGCCCTGTGCACGATGGATATCCGATTCCTTTAATTCCGATTCTTCATCAGGAACAAGCATAAGAGGAATGTTTTCTTCTATTAAAAAGGTTTGCTTACAATTCGAGCAGCTTCCTTTTGAGTTTTTTTCATCGACCAGTAAACTTTCCGAATTACATTTAATACATTTTAGAGTCTTGATATCAATCATCGGTCTTTTATTACAATTTAAATGGTAGTTACAAAATAAAAAGTTGATAACAGTATAACAGAATAAGCTGCTAATTCAAAGATGGGGATATAACTTTTTGCCTTAATATTTAGTTGCGACTTGTTGTAAACAATCCAGATTATTTTCTGCAAAGCAAAGGCAATAACTGTGGCAAAAGCAATTCCTTCGATGCCCCAGTATTGAAGAAGTATCAGGCTGAGAGAAACATTTACAATGAGCTCGGCAAACGACGCGTACATAATAATTCTGGTCTTTTTTAACCCGATAATTATTGGGTGTGGCAAAACCAAACGGCTTATTACCAGTAACAGGTAAATATTAAATACCGAAGCACTTTCTATGAAGTTCTCGTTAAACACCCTTGGATACAGCCATTTGCTCGAAAGCAGAAATGCTATCGAAATTGGAAATAGCAGGTGCATCAATCGCAATGATTTCTTTTTTAACAGGGCTAAAGAAGCAGCTAGTTTTTCTTTATCGGCAAATTCAGATATCATGGCTGCGCTTAGGGCATTTGCCATTAACAATACCAGCGGAAATTCTTTTGCTCCGTACTTAAAAATAGCGAAGGTTGTTGAGTCAAATTTGTTTAATACCAAAAAGTCATCAACATAATGTGCCGAGCTTGCCATTAATGTGCTAACAATTAAAGGCGAGGCGTAGCGGATGTGTTCCTTCATAAACGAAGCGGAGGGTGTAAACAAAGCGTATTTTTTTAGTAGAATAATTAGCCAAGCATATTTTAATACAGAAACAGCGACTAAACCATAAATACTGTAAATCATTTGGTATCCTGCAATGGGAGGCAAAGCAACAGCGATCAGTTGTAGCGAAAATATTATTATAGCATAGTAAATAATGTGGGTTGGTCTGTCTCTGAGCAAATAAATATATTCGATTAGAAAAGCCGGGCTGTTGAAAACGATATAAATTAGGATCAGGCCAAAGAAGGGGATGCCCGTGTTGGGTGTAAATATTTTTGAAAAAGTTCCTTTAAATACAAAAAGTATGATAACCACAATTAAGCTCAAAACGCTTATCAGTAGAAATGCATTAAAGATTTCCGGCGACTTTTTGTTTTTTTCTTTGAACGTTTCGTTTGACTTGTATAATGGTAAAAATGATTGAATTAAACTATTGAGCCAAAACGAACATACAAGTGCTGTAACAAAGAGAAAAATTTCGTACGATCCGATTTCTGCAGTTGTTAAATGGCTTTTGGCAAAAGCAATGTTAATTAGTAGTAATGTGCCAAAGCGCATTAGCTGGAAAAACTGAAGGCCTGAAATATTGTTTATATAATTTTTAAAGAGCAATGTTGGTAATGAAATAAATATTATTCGCTGTAAATTTAAACTTTTCTTTCTGATAACATATTGTATGCATTTATGCTAATTTTACCGAAATAATTATTGATAATGGACTTTTTACTTGATAATAAAGAGACAGAAGATAAATTTCAGAAAATTCTTAAAGTAATCAAACTTCGGCAAAGCGGAGAGGTTTCGGAGGCCATGGGGCAACAGGGTATTGAGTATAAATTAAACTGGGGAGTTTCCCTGCTCGATCTTCGTGAAATTGCACAAAACTACGAGTCAGACCATCTTTTAGCACTGAAGCTTTGGAACAAGCAGTGGCGTGAAACCATGATATTGGCAACCCTTTTGGATGAACCTTCTGAGGTTTCGGAAGAGCAGATGGATTTTTGGACAAAGAGTTTTGTTAATACCGAAATAGCAGAGCAGGCTTCAACAAATTTATGGGTGAAAAGCAAATTTGCATTCATAAAAGCCCTTGAGTGGTGCCGTGGAAAAAAACACATTGTCCGGTTCACCGGAGTACATTTAATGGGGCGTCTGGCTATTGTTGACAAGCAAGCCATTGATGAAATGTTTGATCCGTTTTTCGACGAATTACCAACACTGGCAAAAGATACTAAGCTTTTTACCCCTCTCTATCGTGCAGTAATTGCAATGGGCGCCCGTTCGAAATATTTGAACAACCAGTGTGTTGAATTGGCGAAAACATGTCAGTTGAGCGATTCTGAGAACGCCATAAAATTGGGAGAACAACTTTTCGGGGAATTAACAAGCCCTTATTTCAGGGAACGCTTCGAAGATAATTCCATTTAACTTTATTTAACTGCAAAGCTGTCATGAAAAAACTTCGTGGCAGATAATTTGTTAAACTATTGCCCGTGGTTCAAAGCCATTTCAACTTTGAGCACGAAACGTTAAACAAAAAAGAAATGATGAATATTACAAAATCTTCAAATCCGGTTTTAAACGACAGAGTCTTTAGCCGCGATTATACTTCGCAGTCGGATGTGATGACTGTGAATGGGACAATAAATAAAACAGCATTAATGCTTTTACTGGTAATTGCAGGTGCAGTGTTCACCTGGAATAAGTTTTTTGATGCCTTGTCATCAAACCCTGAGCTTGCCATGTCGACAGTTGCTCCCTGGTTGGCGGTTGGGGCAATTGGTGGTTTAGTTACTGCACTGATAACTACCTTCCGGCCAAAAAGTGCCGGTATTTCAGCTCCGATTTATGCCATTCTGGAAGGCTTGTTTCTGGGTGGTATTTCTGCCATGTTTAATGCGCAGTACGAAGGAATTGTAATGCGTGCAGTTATGTTAACGCTGGCCGTTTTTATGGTCATGTTGTTTCTTTATCGTTCCGGAGTAATTAAAGTTACCCGTAAGTTTGCCATGGGACTTTTTGCTGCAACAGGAGGTGTGGCACTTGTGTACCTGATTGGATTTATAGGTAGTCTTTTTGGTATGCATATGACTTTTCTTTACGGGAATTCAAATCTGAGTATTGGTCTCAGCCTTGTAATAGTTGCCATTGCAGCATTGAACCTTGTACTCGATTTTGCATTTATTGAAAAAGCTTCAGAGTCGGGTGCCCCAAAATATATGGAATGGTATGGTGCTTTTGGTTTAATGGTAACATTAATCTGGCTGTACATCGAGATTTTGCGTTTACTCTCTAAAGTTGCAAGCAGGGATTAACGTATCGAATAAATAGAATTGGAAAAGGGATTTGTCGGGTTTTAGGGCAAATCCCTTTTTTATTTTTCCCGTCAAAATTTTATTTTCGGGCTTCAATTAATTTTTAAACCTTTTGTTTATGCAGGTTATTCAGGTTGTCGATAAAAAGACAGTAGATGAATTTCACAAAGTGCCGGAAAAAATTTATTCCGGCGATTCCAACTATATTCCCACATTACGAATAATGATTGAAAATACTTTTGACCCCGGGAAAAATCCACGTTTTGAAATTGGCAATGCCCGGCGTTGGATTCTAAAAAAGGACGGTAAATATATTGGAAGAATTGCCGCTTTTTACGATGCCAACTATGCATCGGGATATGAACAGCCTACCGGTTGTTGTGGTTTTTTTGAATGTATTAATAATAAGGAGGCTGCTGTTTTGTTATTTGATACTGCAAAAAACTGGCTGCTTGAAAGTGGTATGGAAGCCATGGATGGACCTGTTAATTTTGATGAAAATTTTTTTTACTGGGGACTTCTTACCGATGGTTTTAAACCTCAGACTTTCGGAATGCCATATAACCCGGCTTATTATCGTGATTTATTTGAGGCCTATGGTTTTAAAACCTACTATAAACAATACAGTTACTCACTTGATATTACAAATCCTGATTTACCGGAACGTTTCTGGAAAATTGCCGGCTGGGTAGCCCAAAAGCCCGGTTACACCTTCGAACATTTTACTTTTAAAAATCAGGATAAATTTATTAGTGATTTTATCGAAATTCACAGAAAAGCCTGGGGAGGGCATGGAAATTATAAACCCATCGATTCTCAGCTGCTAAAAGAGTTGCTTAGGAATGCTAAAATCATAATCGATGAAGAATTCATCTGGTATGTTTATCACAATGGAAGGCCCATAGCTTTTTTTATGCAGATTCTTGACCTGAACCAGATTCTAAAAAAGCTAAAGTCTGGTAATGTAAATATCTGGAAAGGATTCAAGCTTTTTTATTATAAACAACGTAAGGCAATTACCCGATGTCGTGTAGTAGTTCTTGGCGTTATTCCCGGTTATCAGGGAAAAGGAATAGAATCAGGTATTTTTTACCACCTGAAAAATGTAATGCTGCGAAAATCGTGGTACAATACAATGGAAATGAGTTGGGTGGGAGATTTTAATCCAAAGATGAATGCTTTGTTTAAATCTATTGGGGCAAGCAAAACTTTAACGCACCGCACAATGCGCTATTTGTTCGACAGAGAAAAAGAATTTACGAAAGCACCAATTATTCATTAAAAAGTTGTTTTTTTGTTTCATACTGAAAACAGCGAAAAAATATATGCAACTAGTAGAGGTTACAGATAAAAGGACCAGAAGTTTTTTTCATCAGATTCCACATAAAATTTATGCTGGAGATAAGAATTGGGCAGCGCCCCTTGAAGGAATGATTGAAGCAATCTTCGATCCTCAGAAAAACAAAAGTTTTAAAAACGGAAATGCTATTCGCTGGATTTTGCTTGATGAGGAACAAAACGTAATAGGAAGAATTGCTGCCTTCATCAATTTTAACCTTGCTAAAACCTATGAACAACCTACCGGAGGTTGTGGTTTTTTTGAATGTATCGATAATCAGGATGCAGCAAATCTGCTTTTCGAAGCGGCTGTTAAATGGAACAAACAGCATGGCATGGAAGCCATTGACGGGCCTGTAAATTTTGGTGAGAATTACGTTAATCATGGTTTGCTGGTTGACGGTTTTATGCCACAGGGTTACGGAATGCCTTATAATCCGCCCTATTACGAAAAATTATTTCGGAGTTTTGGATTCGAAGTGTATTTCGAACAATATAGTTTTCATCTTGATTACACGGTGCCTTTCCCCGAGCGTTTTTGGAAGATTGCCGGTTGGGTGGCTAAAAAACCTCAATATACGTTCAAACATTTCGATTTTAACGAAACTGAAAAGCTTGTAAATGATTTTTGTGCCGTTTACGATGGTGCATGGTCATCTCACGAACATTATAAACCTCTCGATCCGGAAGATATTTATGATTTTATTAAAGAATCGAAAGCAATTCTCGATCCTAAAATGATTTGGTTTGCCTATGATGGAGAGCGGCCCATCGCCATGTTTGTGATGATTCCTGATATCAACCAAATTCTTCGTAAACTAAACGGGAAACTGAATTTGTTGGGAATTCTGAAATTTCTGTATTACAAGAAAACAAAAACAATGACCCGAACACGAATTATTTTAATGGGTGTTGATGCCAAATATCAACGTTCAGGAATTGAGTCGGGCATTTTTTGGCACCAGGAACAAATTATGAAGAAAAAATCGCACCTTCATTATACCGAAGTGGAATTATCGTGGGCCGGGGATTTTAACCCGAAGATTATTGCCATTTACGAAGCAACCGGTGCAAAAAAGGCCAAAACACACTATACCATGCGCTATATGTTCGATCGCTCTAAAAAGGTTGTAAAAGCGGCACTTATCGGGGTTAATTAACGACTTAATTAATAAGGAAATAAATGTGATAAGTTTTTGGAAAGTTCTAAACAATATTTATCTTTGCAGGCCGAAAATTGAAATAAAGAAGTAAAAACGATAAGAATGGATTACATAAAAACGAATGTAACCATTCATTAAAAAGCAGATAAAATGAAAAAAGACATTCATCCAAAGGAATACAGACTGGTAGCTTTTAGAGATATGTCGAACGGACATACTTTTATTACCCGCTCTACTGTTGATACCAAAGAAACAGAAACAATCGACGGTGTTGAATATCCAATTTACAAACTGGAAATTTCAAACACTTCACACCCGTTTTACACAGGTAAAACCAAACTTGTGGATACTGCAGGTCGTGTTGACAAGTTTATGAGCCGTTACGGGAAGCACATGGAAAACAGGAAAAAGTAATTTTTCTTTAAGATACAGAAAAAGCATCCGTCAGCAGGCGGGTGCTTTTTTATTTTCTAAAAATGCAATTTTGTCGTTTTTTTCGTCAAATGTGATGAACAAAGTGGCTTTCTTTTCAGTCTGTTTAAATGGCACGGCTATTGCAAATAGTTGTGTCTGTTGATTAAACAGTCTGAATACGACAGAATGTCATTAATTATTGTTTATGGGAAAAATTAAAAACTCAGCTTTTCAAAATATATTTGCCAGCGGTATGATGGATAATGAATCGGATTTTCTTCCGATTATTGCCGACGGCGACGATAAAGATTTAAAAAATACGGATGTTCCATCTGTCCTTCCAATACTTCCATTACGAAATACCGTTTTGTTTCCGGGTGTTGTGTTACCTATTACTGTGGGCCGCGAACGTTCCTTAAAACTTATTCGTGATGTGAATCGCGGAAGCAAGTTATTGGGAACTGTTGCTCAGAAAGATTATACGGTTGATGATCCAAGGGGAGAGGATCTCTACCAGGTTGGAACAGTTGCCGAAATATTAAAGGTACTGGAAATGCCCGATGGATCGACTTCTGTTATTATCCAGGGGAAACGCCGTTATCAGATTCGGGAGTTTGTAAGCGAAGATCCATATTTTAAAGCTGCGGTCGATCCTTTAAATGATACCAGCTCAGAAGATGATAATGAATTCAATGCCATAGTAGGTTCCTTGAAAGATTTATCGATTAAAATTGCTCAATTTTCAGCCAATGTGCCGCCTGAGGCTACATTCGCTGTGAAAAATATCGAGAACTCAACCTTCCTTATTAATTTTATCTGTTCCAATACCGATATCAGTGTTGACGATAAACAGAGATTATTGGAGATTGAAAGTCTGAAGGATAGGGGAGTTCAGGCTATTAGTTTTCTTGTGAAGGAAGTTCAGATGCTGGAACTGAAGCAGGATATCCAGAAGAAGGTGAAAACCGACATGGACAGGCAGCAACGCGAGTTCATGTTAAATCAGCAAATGAAAACCATCCAGGATGAACTGGGTGGTAATCCTGTTGAACAGGAAATTAACGCTTTAAAAGAAAAGGCAAAGGCAAAGAAATGGACAGAAGCCGTTGCAAAATTTTTCGGGAAAGAAGTAGAAAAACTGGGGCGTTTAAATCCTGCCGCCGGCGAGTATTCGGTTCAATACACTTTTTGCCAAACCCTTCTTGAATTACCCTGGAATGAATATACCAGCGATAATTTTGATCTGAAACATGCCCGTAAGGTTCTCGATGAGGATCATTATGGACTTGAACAGGTTAAGGAAAGAATGCTTGAACACCTGGCTGTGTTGAAGTTGAAAAACGATATGAAATCGCCAATCCTTTGTTTATACGGCCCTCCTGGAGTTGGTAAAACTTCGTTAGGGAAATCGGTGGCAAGAGCTCTTGGGCGAAAATATGCCCGAATGAGTTTGGGAGGATTACACGATGAATCGGAAATACGTGGTCACCGAAAAACCTATATCGGGGCAATGCCCGGACGTATCATACAAAATATTAAGAAGGCCAAATCATCGAATCCTGTTTTTATATTGGACGAGATCGATAAGGTTTCGAAACATTTTCACGGCGATCCGGCTTCGGCATTATTAGAGGTGCTCGATCCTGAGCAAAACGGAGAATTTCACGACAATTATATTGAGCAGGATTACGACTTGTCGAAGGTGATGTTTATTGCTACTGCAAACTCGCTTAGTACTATCGCTCCTCCGTTGCGCGACCGTTTGGAGCTGATTGAAGTAAGCGGCTACCTGGTTGAAGAAAAGATTGAAATAGCCAAACGTCACTTAATTCCAAAACAACTCGAGAACCACGGACTGAAAAAATCAGATGTTAGTTTTTCAAAGGATGTTATTGAATTAATAATTGATGGCTATACACGAGAGAGTGGTGTACGCGAACTCGACAAAAAAATTGCTAAAGTTGTTCGTCGTGTTGCTCGCAAGATTGCCTTTGAAGAAGCATACAATAAAAAACTTAACAAAGAAGATATTCGCGAATACCTTGGTGTTACCGAGTTTTCTAAAGAAAAATATCAGGGCAACGATTTTGCAGGAGTGGTTACCGGATTGGCCTGGACCGCTGTTGGCGGAGAAATACTTTATGTGGAGACCAGTTTGAGCAAAGGGAAAGGTGCACTTACTTTAACCGGGAACCTTGGCGATGTGATGAAAGAATCGGCTATGCTGGCGCACGAATACCTGAAGTCGCACGCTGAAGAACTTGATTTGAAACCTGAGGTTTTTGAAAAATGGAACGTTCACGTTCACGTTCCGGAAGGTGCGATTCCAAAGGATGGTCCTTCGGCAGGTGTAACAATGGTTACTTCGCTCGCCTCGGCATTTACACAACGTAAGGTGAAAAAGAACCTGGCCATGACAGGTGAAATTACTTTACGTGGTAAAGTATTACCTGTAGGTGGGATTAAGGAAAAAATCCTGGCGGCCAAACGTGCAGGTATCACCGAGATCATTCTTTCTGAACAAAACAAAAAACACCTTGAAGATATCAAAGACGCATACCTGAAAGGATTGAAGTTTCATTTTGTTGGCACTATTATGGATGTGTTGGATATAGCTATGTTGAAAGCAAAGGTGGAAAAGCCGATGAAGATTGAATAGAAATTAATTTATATATAAAAAGAGGCCGTCTAAAATACTTGTTTTTAGACGGCCTCTTTTTTTCTCCCCACGTGGGGAAGAAATATAGAATTAAAAGAATCCCAGTTCAAGGCGAGCTTCTTCACTCATCATCGATTTATCCCAGGGGGGCTCAAAAGTCAGTTCCACATTCACATTTTCTATTCCTTCAACCGATTTGGCGGCCTGCGTAACATCGTCAACCAGAATGTCAACCACGGGACAACCCGGTGCTGTAAGGGTCATTAATATGTTGGCATTGTTTTCTTCCACATCAACATTATATATGAGACCCAAATCGTAAATGTTTACCGGGATTTCCGGGTCGTAAACTTCTTTCAGGTTATTTATAATTAAATCGATTCTTTTATCCATCGCTTTTCTGTTTATCCTGTAATTTTGCTATATGCAACAGCATACAAATGAATTTGTTTTACCATGGCCAGCAATCCATTCGACCGGGTAGGCGACAGGTGTTGCTTTAAGCCCAAATCATCTATAAAATGAAGTTCGTTTTCGAGTAGCTCTTTTGGTGTTCTTCCGGAAACAACGCGTAATAACAGTGCCACAAGGCCTTTCACTATTACGGCATCGCTTTCTCCTTTGAAATTTATTTTACCGTCTTCCATGTCTGCAACCAGCCAAACGCGCGACTGACAACCTTTAATAATATTCTGGTCGTTTTTATCGCTGGCATCAAGTTCCTGCAAATCGTTTCCTAATTCAATGAGATAAGCGTACTTGTCCATCCAGTCTTCATACATCGAAAACTCTTCTATTATCTCTTGTTGAACTTCTTCAATTGTCATACAATAACTGTTTTAATGCCAGTAAAGTTCGTAATTTTTTAATTTCTGACAATGATATTACCCTGCTTATTAAGAAACTTTCAAAATTGATAACAGCACGAGGCTGATCTGTCAATTTTAATTAATTTTAATGAACAAAATAACTCAAAAAATCAATTATATGGCATCACTAGCAGGTACAAAAACCGAACAGAATTTATTGAAGGCTTTTGCCGGAGAATCGCAGGCAAGAATGCGTTACGATTATTTTGCCAAGCAGGCAAAAAAAGAAGGATTAGAACAAATAGCAGCCATTTTTGATGAAACTGCGTTAAATGAAAAAGAACATGCCAAAAGGTTCTTTAAATTTTTAGAAGGCAATATGGTTGAAATTACTGCAACATACCCTGCAGGAAAGATCGGAACGACCCTCGAGAACCTGAAAGCAGCAGCCGAAGGAGAAAATGAAGAGTGGACTGAGCTTTATCCTGAATTTGCAAAAGTTGCCGAAGAGGAAGGATTTAAAGAAGTGGCTATGGCCTTTAAATTAATTGCCAAAGTAGAAAAAGCTCACGAAGAACGTTATCGTACTTTGTATACTAATATTGAAGAAGGTAAGGTATTTAAACGTGGTGATAAAGTAGTTTGGAAATGCCGCAACTGTGGTTTTATTCACGAAGGAACCGTGGCTCCGAAAATGTGTCCGGCCTGCCAACATCCTCAGTCTTATTTTGAAATCAAGGAAACAAATTATTAGTAGCTAATAACATTGAATTAAGATCCGGCTCAGAAATGGGCCGGATTTTTTTGTTTGTAATCCAGGTCACACTTCAGTTCTAAAACTAAGGTTTTATTTGTGTAAAAATTCTGAAATGACTGACTTCGTAAAATTATATAAGTGGAAAATTGTTGGCACAATCGTAGGAATGATAGCCGGTTACGCGTACTATTATTATGTGGGATGTAACTCGGGCACTTGTCCGATACAATCTCATTGGCATACGAGCACGCTGTATGGCGGATTAATCGGTTATGTTTTTGTGAATAATCCAAAAAAAGCTAAGTCAGAAAACGAGAAGGATCAAACTTTGAAAGAAGAAAAACAGGAGTAATGTTTTGGGCTTAAAACAGCATCCTCACTTTGGCTAGAGCCTCCATAAATTTGTCGATTTCTTCTTTGGTATTATACATCCCGAACGAGATTCTTGCACATCCCTGTATTCCAAAATGTTTCATAATTGGGTCGGCACAATGGTGTCCGGTACGGATGGCAATACCCATTTTGTCTATCATCATTCCCAGGTCGTAAAAGTGGATTCCTTCAATATTAAATGATACCACTCCCGATTTATCTGGCGCTTCTCCATAAATGGTGACTCCTTCTGTTTCTTTCAGTTTCGAAGTGGCATAGGCTAATAGTTCTTGTTCATTTTTTGCAATATTCTCCAACCCGATTTCATTTACAAAATCAATTGCAGCTCCAAATGCTGCCAGACTTGTAATGTTGGGTGTGCCGGCTTCAAATTTATAAGGAAGCTCATTAAAGGTTGTACCTTCGAATGTAACCTCCGAAATCATTTGGCCACCTCCCTGATATGGAGGTATTTCATCCAGCCACTTTTCTTTTCCGTACAATACGCCAACTCCGTTAGGACCATACATTTTGTGCGCAGAAAAGGCATAAAAATCAACGTCGAGTTTTTGTACGTCGAGTTTGATATGAGGTGCAGCCTGTGCTCCGTCCACCATTACTGCAACATTGTTTTTATGTGCAATTTTTATGATGTCGGCAATAGGATTGATTGTGCCAAGTACATTGGAAACATGATTAACAGCTATGAGTTTGGTTTTTTCGTTAATCAGGCCGGGAAGTTTTTCTATTTCAAGGATTCCTGAATCGTTGAATGGCAACATTACGATTCTGGCTCCTTTTTTACCGGCTGCCATTTGCCATGGAACAATATTCGAGTGGTGTTCCATTTCCGACACGATAATCTCATCGCCTTCTGATACAAATTTTTCGCAAAAGCTGCTGGCAACCAGGTTAATACTTTCGGTTGCTCCTTTAGTAAATATGATTTCTTTTCGCGACGCGGCGTTGATAAATTCCTGAACCTTGTCGCGAACACCTTCGTATTCAACCGTTGCTTTATCGGCCATGTAATGTGCTCCACGGTGGATGTTGCTGTAATAGTCGTTGTGCAGCTGCTCCATTTTCATTAGCACCTGTATGGGTTTCTGAGACGAAGCTGCGGTGTCGAGATAAACCAATGGTTTGTTGTACACCTCTTTTTTCAGAATGGGGAAGTAGCTTCTTATTTTTTCGATATCGTAAGTCATAAAACGAAGGTACTTAAAATTGTTTTTCAGAAAAAAAGAAACCAAATAGTAAAACTATCTGGCTTCAAATATTTCATATTACGTAGTTTGTTTTAACAGTCACATTGGTATTCACAGTCGTGGCAACGGGCAACTTCTCCCCGCAGACGTTTGTCAACCAATTCGTCAATTCTGTCGCGCAGTGGCTCCAGTTTTATTTCTTTAACCACCTCGTGGGCAAATGCATTCATCATCATCAGGCGTGCTTTATCTTCATCAATTCCCCGTGCCCTCATGTAAAAAAGTGCTTCTTCATCGATTTGTCCAACTGTAGCACCATGACTACATTTTACATCGTCGGCATCGATAATGAGCTGAGGTTTGGTTTGCATATTTGCCTCGTCGGTAAGCAAGAGGTTGTTGTTACGCTGAAAAGCATTTGTTTTTTGTGCATCGCGTACCACGTGAATTCTGCCGGCAAATGCTCCGGATGAACTTTCGTCGAGAACATTTTTATATACCTGGTTGCTTTCGCAATTGGGCTTGGCATGAATAACCTGGGTAAAATTGTCGACATGTTGTTTTTTGTCCATAAAGGCCATGCCAAACATGTTGGCTTCTGCATTTTCACCGTTAAGAAGCACCTTCAGGTTGTTGCGGATTAGTCCTCCGTGAAGCGTTGCAGTGTGTGTCGTTACACGAGAATCTCTCTGCTGTTCTACAAAAACCGAACAAAGGTTAGTGGCTTTGTTGTGTTGGTTTTGCAGTGTGTAGAATTCGAATTCGGCGTTGTTGCCAACAAAAATCTCGGTAACCGAGTTGTTCAGATACTGGTTAAGATTCAGTGTGTGGTCGCATAATAAGACCTGAGCCTTTGCCCCGTCTTCAATTAAAATAAAATTGCGTTGCGTTGAGAATGTATTTTTATCATTCTGCAACAGGTTAATAACCTGAATTGGATTTTCAACAACAACATTTTTAGGAACATATAAAAAGAATCCATCTTTTGCATAGGCTGTATTTAATGCAACCAGCGGGTCGTTTTCTACATTTGCAATGCTGGCGTATTTTTCGAGCAATTCTGGTTTTTCTTTCGAAATACTTTCCAGGCTGTCAAGAATTACACCATCAGGAAGATTCCCTTTTTCATCTTTGTTTTTGTAAAACCAGCCATTAAAAACCAACGCCAGATTTGTATTCAATTGCGGCACATCGCAGCGAAATACTTCTCCCAGATTGGCATGTATTTCTTCCTTTTTGTGTTTGAATTCATAATCAGGGAAAAAGGAAGGATTCAGGTTGGTATATTTATAATCTTCGTTTTTTCGCGTTGGAATACCCTGCAGTACGAACTGCTGAAACGCCTTATTTCTTTGTTCGTTCAGGATTTCGGAAGAGCCTTCGAAAAGTTCTTCTTTTACCTTGTTGTAATGTGCGGTATATTTTAACGAAGAATCAGTTTTATCAACTAATACACTCATGTTAATTTCCGTTTTCTGATTTAATCCAATCGTATCCTTTCTCTTCCAGTTCAAGAGCTAATTCTTTTCCTGCTGTTTTTACAATTCTACCCTGGTAAAGGATATGAACATAGTCGGGAACAATGTAATCGAGTAACCGTTGGTAATGAGTAACCACGATTGAGGCAGTATCTGCCGATTTTAGAGCATTAACACCATTGGCAACTGTTTTAAGCGCATCAATATCAAGACCCGAATCGGTTTCGTCGAGAATAGAAAGTTTGGGTTCGAGAAGTGCCATTTGGAAAATTTCGTTTTTCTTTTTTTCACCACCCGAGAAACCTTCGTTCACCATACGGTTGGTTAATTTGGTATGCATGTCAACCAGGTCCATCTTTTCGCGCATGAGCTTCAGGAACTCACCGGCTGTCAACTCTTTTAATCCTTTGTGTTTCCGATGTTCGTTTACCGAAGTCTTCAGAAAGTTTACCATTGGTACTCCCGGAATTTCAACAGGGTATTGAAAGCTTAAGAATAATCCATCTTTTGCGCGTTCTTCAGGAGATTTATCAAGCAAGTTTTCTCCTAAAAAAGTAATCTCTCCTTTTGTTATTTCATAATCTTCTTTGCCTGCCAGTACATTGGCAAGTGTGCTTTTTCCAGATCCGTTTGGGCCCATAATGGCGTGAACCTCTCCGGGTTTAATTTCCAGGTTTATTCCCTTTAGAATTTCCATCCCATCAACGGATGCATATAAGTCTTTTATCTTTAACATCTTGCTTATTCTATATTGTTTTGAGCGACATACCTGAAGTTTATCAACTCTACTTATTAAATTCGTTTATCCAACACTTCCTTCCAGACTGATTTGCAGAAGTTTTTGTGCTTCTACTGCAAATTCCATCGGAAGTTTATTTAATACTTCTTTTGCATAACCATTAACAATCATTCCAATTGCTTTTTCGGTATCAATTCCTCGCTGGTTGCAATAAAAAATCTGGTCTTCTCCAATCTTCGAAGTTGTTGCCTCATGCTCAACCACCGACGATTTGTTTCCGACCTCAATGTATGGGAACGTGTGAGCTCCGCAAGTATCATTCAGCAGAAGCGAATCGCATTGCGAGAAGTTTCTTGAATTTGTTGCTTTGGGCAGGACTTTTACCAATCCACGGTAAGAGTTTTCACTTTTTCCGGCAGAAATACCTTTTGAAACAATTGTTGATTTTGTATTTCGACCAATGTGAATCATTTTCGATCCGGTGTCGGCCTGTTGGTGGTTATTGGTAACAGCTACCGAGTTAAATTCTCCAACCGAATTGTCTCCCATCAGTATGCAGCTGGGATATTTCCAGGTGATAGCCGACCCCGTTTCAACCTGAGTCCAGCTAATTTTTGATGATACACCCCGGCAAACGCCTCTTTTAGTTACAAAATTATAGATTCCGCCTTTCCCGTTTTTATCGCCCGGATACCAGTTTTGAACCGTTGAATATTTTACTTCGGCTCTATCGAGGGCAATAATTTCAACTACTGCAGCGTGTAATTGGTTTTCGTCGCGCATGGGTGCGGTACAACCTTCAAGGTAACTTACGTAACTGTCGTCGTCGGCAACAATCAATGTCCGTTCAAACTGACCGGTGTTGGCAGCATTAATTCTAAAATAAGTCGACAATTCCATGGGGCAGCGAACGCCTTTTGGAATATAACAGAACGATCCGTCGCTGAATACGGCAGAGTTCAATGCCGAAAAGTAATTATCAGCAGCCGGAACCGCCTGTCCAAGGTATTTTTTTACCAGATCAGGATGGTCTTTTACAGCTTCAGAGAATGAACAGAAAATAATACCTTTTTCTGCCAGTGTTTCTTTAAAAGTTGTTTTAACCGAAACACTATCAATAACAGCATCAACTGCAACTACTCCGGCTAAAACTTTTTGCTCTTCTAAAGGAATTCCAAGTTTGTCGAATGTTTCAATCAATTCAGGATCAACCTCGTCCATGCTTTCGTATTTGGGCTTTTGTTTTGGAGCTGCATAATAGCTTATTTCCTGAAAATCAATCGGTGGAATTTTTAGATATGCCCAGTTAGGCATCTTCATTTTTAGCCATTTACGGTAAGCTTCCAATCTGAAGTTTAGCATAAATTCCGGCTCTTCCTTTTTGGCAGATATCAAGCGAATAACGTCTTCGTTCAATCCTTTCTCTATGATTTCTGTATCAATATTTGTTACAAAACCATATTTATATTCTCCCTGCGTAACGTCATTCAATATTTTATCTTGTTCTTCCATCTTCTGAATATTCGTCTTATTGTTCGTATGCTATTGTTTTTCCGTTTTGAAGATTTAATAGTAACCAGGTTTATAAAACTACCTATGAATTTGTCACCATTTTAGTTTGTCAACCGATGTTTGATTACTGGAGTTCTTCACATTTCAGGTAACGGCGAAAACAACAAATTTGCTTTTATAACAACAGTTTGTCTTTCCTGTTCAATATTAATTGCAAAGATATAAAACTATGGGTATTTTTGCGGTTTGGATATTTTAATACATACTATTTTGTCCTTAATTAATAATGAGTAAAGAAAGAAAACAAACCAGCATCTCGGAATTGGGTGAATTTGGCCTGATCGACCGCTTAACAAAAGATATTCAGTTAAAAAATGAAAGTACGATTAAAGGAGTAGGTGACGATGCTGCTATTCTTGATTTCAAGAACAAACAAGTTGTGGTTTCTACCGACCTTTTAACCGAAGGAGTACATTTTAATCTGATGTATGTGCCATTGAAACATCTTGGTTATAAGTCGGTTGTGGTGAATCTTTCAGATATTTACGCCATGAATGCCACACCTAAACAAATTACCGTGAGTATTGCCATTTCAAGTAAGTTTTCGGTTGAGGCTTTGGAAGAATTGTACGAAGGAATACACATGGCATGCGAAAAATATAATGTTGACTTGGTGGGAGGTGATACCACAAGTTCATTAACCGGATTAACGATTTGTATTACCGCCATTGGTGAAGCAGATAAGGACAAAATTGTACAACGTTCGGGCGCTAATGCGAACGATTTGTTGTGCGTTTCAGGTGATTTGGGAGGTGCATACATGGGGCTTCAGTTACTGGAACGAGAGAATGAAGTTTTTAAAGTAAATCAGAATATGCAACCTCAACTGGAAGGATATGATTATATATTGGAACGCCAGCTAAAACCAGAGGCACGAGTAGATATAATTGCTGCCTTAAATAAACTGGGGATCAAACCTACATCAATGATTGATATTTCTGACGGGCTCTCTTCCGAAATTATGCATTTATGCAAGAATTCAGGCCTTGGTTGTAGTTTATTTGAGGAGAAGGTTCCGCTTGATTATCAAACTAAAAAGATGGCCGAGGAGCTGAGTATTAATCCTCTGGTTGCTGCTTTAAACGGAGGTGAAGATTATGAACTTCTTTTTACTCTTCCGCTCGAAGATTATGAAAAAATTAAAAATGATCCTGATTTTACTATCATCGGGCATATGACAGAAGCTGCAGAAGGAACAAATCTGATAACAACCGGTGGTTCTACCATGCCGTTGGAGGCCCAGGGATGGAATCATGCCAAATAAAAAATGCCACCCGCTTTTACAGGTGACATTTTCCATTTAGTATCTTATAGAAAATTAATCGGGGAAATAACCACGAATAATTCCTCGTTTCGAGTCTTTTACAAAAAGCAGAACTTCGTCGCGCTCTGGCGAGGCTGGCATTTCTGCTTCAATTATTTCTGCTGCCTGTGCGGTATTTAACCCTTTCTGATAAATGTAGCGGTAAATATCCTGTATCTCGCGAATTTTTTCGTTCGAGAATTGTCTGCGACGCAAACCAATAGAGTTAATACCAACATAAGAAAGAGGTTCGCGGCCTGCTTTAATAAAAGGAGGTATATCTTTTCGAACCAAAGAGCCACCAGCTACCATCACGTGAGAACCAATGCGAACAAACTGATGTACTGCAACCATTCCGGCAAGGATCGCCCAATCGTCAACAACTACCTCTCCTGCAAGTTGAGTGTTGTTAACCAGGATTACGTTATTTCCTACAAAACAATCGTGTGCCACATGTACATATGCCATAAGCAGGCAGTTGTTTCCAATTACAGTTTTGCCTTTGGCGCTTGTGCCACGGTTAATGGTTACAAACTCGCGAATGGTATTGTAGTCTCCGATTTCAACGGTGGAGTATTCACCTCTGAATTTTAAATCCTGAGGAACTGCACCAATTACGGCTCCCGGGAAAATGTTGCAATTTTTACCAATTCTGGTCCCTGGCAAGATAGTCACTCCGGAACCAATTCTAGTCCCTTCACCAATCACAACATCGTGATCGATAGATACAAAAGGTTCGATAACAACGTTATCGGCTACTTTTGCATCGGGGTGAACATACGCTAGTGGTTGTTTCATTCTGATTTATTCTTAATTATTTTCTTCTTGTTTAACAATCTGGGCCATAAATTCGCCTTCAGATACTATTTTATCTCCAACATAAGTAACACCTTTCATATTGGCAATACCTCTACGAATTGGCGAAGTTAATGTTAATTTAAAAATGAGCGTGTCTCCGGGGACTACTTTCTTTCTGAACTTAACATTATCTATGCGAATAAAATAGGTTGAAAATTTGCCTTTTTTCTGGTTTAAAACCAACAATCCTCCGGTTTGAGCCATGGCTTCTATCTGAAGTACAGCAGGCATTACAGGTTCCTCGGGGAAGTGACCCTGGAAAAAAGGTTCGTTAACTGTTACATTTTTAATTCCAATAATTTCATTTTCTGTAACAGAAATAATTTTATCAACCAGTAAAAAAGGATATCGATGAGGAAGCAGTCCTCTGATTTTATTAACATCCATCACTGGCTCAGCACCCGGATTGTAAACAGGGGCTGCATCGATTGTTTTTTTCCAATGTTTCTTTAAAACTTTGGCAAAAGCAGTGTTGGGCCCGTGTCCAGGTTTAGTAGCAATAATTCGTCCTTTTATGTGTTTCCCAAGCAAAGCCAAATCTCCAATTACATCCAGCAATTTGTGGCGGGCACATTCATTGTCGAAATGAAGTTCAAGGTTGTTAAGAATACCCTGAGGTTTAACTTCTACCCTTGGATGATTGGTTAAGTCGGCAAGCCTGTCGAGTTCTTCCTGGCTTATTTCCTTATCGATAATGACAATGGCATTGTTAAGATCTCCGCCTTTTATAAGGTTGTGATTTAAAAGGAATTCGATTTCCCTCAGAAATACAAATGTTCTGCATTCTGCAATTTCTGTTTTAAAATCACTGATGTGTTCCAACGATGCATATTGATTATTCAATACAGCAGAAGGAAATGAAATCATTACATTCAGACTATAACTTTCATCAGGTAGAGCAATAATATGCGAACCGGATTTTTCGTCGAAGTATTCAATCTTTTCTTTTATTTCGAAGTAGTCACGCTCTGCGTCCTGTTCAACTATTCCCGCTTTTTCGATTGCTTCAACAAAATATTTCGAGCTTCCGTCAATTATCGGGGCCTCTTCGTTGTTCACTTCAATTAATACGTTGTCCAGGTCCATGCCAGTTAAAGCAGCAAGGGCATGTTCTATTGTTCCGATTCTGGCTCCGTCTTTTTCCAGCAAGGTTCCACGAGATGTGTCAATAACCAGATCGACATCTGCCGGGATTATTGTCTGTTCTTCTAAATCTACGCGTTTAAATTTGAATCCATGATTAACAGGTGCCGGAAGGAAATTCATAGTTACATTCACCCCGGTATGCAAACCTTTGCCTTCAATTTTAAACGGATTCTTAAGTGTTTTTTGTTTAACAACCATAAGAATTATACTATTTTTCGTTGTTTGTGTTTATCTGTTTTTTGAGTTGTTGTATGTCCATTCTCATTTGAGGAAGCTCTTTTAGAAGCATATAAGCTCTAACTGCCTTTTTTATATCGAAAGCCGGAGATCCAAGCAATGTTTGGTCGCTTTTTAAACTCTGACCTACTCCCGACTGTGCACCCAATATAACTTTGTCTCCAACTGTAATATGTCCGGCAAGACCAACCTGGCCTCCGAACATGCAGTTTTGTCCAACTTTAGTTGAGCCTGAGATACCGGTTTGTGCCGCCATTACAGTATTTTGTCCAATTTCCACGTTGTGGGCAATTTGTATCAGGTTATCGAGTTTTACTCCTTTTCTGATGGTAGTTGATCCCATAGTTCCACAATCAACAGTTGTATTGGCTCCTATTTCAACATCTTCTTCAAGTACAACGTTGCCAATCTGCGGAATTTTTTTGTAAGCGCCGTCTTTTTGAGGTGCAAATCCAAAACCATCCGACCCAATTACCGCACCGGCGTGAATAATACAACGATCACCAATAATACAATCGTCGTAAATTTTTACACCGGCATAGATAATACAATCGTTACCGATTTTTACATTTTCACCTATATGTACCTGTGGATATATTTTTACATTGTTGCCAATTTGTGCTTTTTTACCAATGTAAGCAAAGGCTCCAACATAGATGTCTTCTCCGGTAGTGGCTTCTTCAGAAATGTAACTTGGTTGTTCAATTCCAATTTTTACCGACATTCTTGTTTGCATGTACAATTCAAGAAGCGAAGCAAACGATTCGTAGGCATCATCTACTTTTATAAGTGTAGCGGAAATCTCTTTTTTAGGGACAAAACTTTTATTCACTAAGACAATAGAAGCCTTGGTGGTATAAATGTAATTCTCATATTTCTGATTAGCCAGGAATGCAAGAGTTCCCGGTTTTCCCTCTTCGATTTTCGAAACATTAGATACTTTTACATTACCCTCTCCAACTAATTCTCCGTTTAAAAAAGCGGCAATGTCTGTAGCTTTAAAATCCATCATTTGTTTTTTTGGCGATGCAAATATAGCTTTTAACTAATAAATGTCCAATTCTTTGGGATAACACACAAAATACTTGGTTACTGTTTTGGTTAAAGCTGTAAGATTTATGTCTGAAGCTTCGTTTATCCCCTTTAAGGTTCCCTCTTTAGTTAATACATAAATATTTTCATCGTGTTTGTTGTAAGCCATATTACTAATTGTTCCCGTCATTAAAAAATAATCGGCCATTTCGTGGTCATTAATAATATGTGTCGTAATCTTTTTCATGTAACGCTTTTCTGCCTGTTCCGACAATGGTTTGTCGCGAAGTATTGTTCGGGGTAATTTCCTGTTGTTTAGGTTTTTGGCCAATATTGAGAGCACAGGGTCAGAATAGTTTTGCCATTCTTTAACCGAAATAAGAATATCGTTATCGTCGAGCAAAGTGTACCAGTTTAAAGCCATTTTACCCGAAACCTGAACATTGTTTTTAAAATCATCAGGTCCGAAATTATTCTCAAGAAAGATTTTGAGGGTAGGAGTTGAATAAAGATTTTCTCCTTTCGATATCAGTTCTTTTGCCCTTTTTAAAACATTAATTAATAAAAATTCGGCGGCAACAACAGTTTTGTGTAAGTAAACTTGCCAGTACATTAATCTTCTTGAAATAAGAAATTTCTCGATAGAATAAATGCCTTTAATGTCTACAACAAGTTTGTCGTCGTGCACATTCAGCATTTTTATTATCCTTTCAATTCCAACAGTGCCTTCTGCAACTCCTGTAAAAAAACTGTCGCGGCTAAGGTAATCAAGACGGTCCATGTCGAGTTGACTGGTAACCAACTGATGTAAAAACTGTTTTTTATATTGATTGGTAAAAATTTGGATGGCAAGATCGAGTTGCCCGTTGAACTCTCTATTCAGTTCCTGCATAAGAAGTAACGATATTTCTTCGTGCGGAATTTTTACCAGGGTATTTTCAAGAACATGTGAAAACGGGGCATGTCCAATATCGTGTAGCAATATAGCAGCAGTAACAGCTTCGGCTTCCTCTTCTGTAATGTCATGTCCCTTCAATCTTAAAACCGAGATGGCTTGTCGCATTAAATATGTCGCCCCAATGGCATGTTCAAATCGGGTGTGGTTGGCCCCCGGAAAAACCAAATATGACAGACCGAGCTGCTTGATTTTTCTTAAACGTTGAAAAAAAGGATGTTCCAGTAAATCAAAAATAAGTTCCGACTGTAGGTTGATAAATCCAAATACGGGGTCGTTGATTATTTTCTTCTTATTTAACTGAAGTTGTGGCACAAAATGATTTTTTTGAAGCATGCTAAATTACAAAACTTTAATAAAAACAAAAGCAAGCTTTTAAAAACGGAATCTAATGATAATAAAAAGGATAAGTAAGGTTTGGTTTAGACATGAATTGTTAGTGTATTTTGAACTTTAAAATCAGGGTTTTAAGCCGGCTTACTTATTTGTTTTTATTGGAATTATTACTACTTTTGCGGAGAATTTTCTAAAAAAGCGGTTTTTTAGGGGGCCTTTGGTTCCCTATTTTGTTACATGTAACGGCTATGATAGATAAAGAGAAGGTTGTAAAACTGGTAAAGGAGAAGCTCGACGACGATATGTTTATCGTTGATATAAAGGTGACTACGGGTAATGTCATTCACGTTTATGTTGATGGTTTCGAGGGTATGCCAATTGATCAGTGTGTTGCAATCAGCCGAAATGTGGAGCACAATTTAGATCGCGAGGAAGAAGATTTTGAATTGCAGGTTTCTTCGCCGGGTTTAACAGAAAGTTTTAAAGTAAAAGAACAATATTTTAAATATACCGGTAAAGAAATAGAAGTTCTTACTTTCGAAAATGATAAATTGGAAGGATTATTAAAAGAAAGTGACGACGAAGGCATAATTCTTGAGACTTCGGAACGTGAAAAAGTTGAGGGGCACAAGAAAAAACAATTGGTGGTAAGAGAATATAATTTAAAATACGACGAAATAAAAAGTGCGAAAGCGGTTATTTCATTTAAATAAAGTTTTTAAAGATGGAAAATATTAACCTGATAGATACTTTTGCCGAATTCAAGGAGCTAAAGAACATTGACAGGGTTACCATGATGAGTGTACTGGAAGAAGTTTTTCGCAGTGTGCTTATCCGTCAGTATGGTACTGATGAGAACTTTGATGTGATTATTAATATTGATAAAGGTGACTTTGAAATTTGGAGAAACCGTGAAGTTGTCGCAGACGACGAACTGGAAGATCCGAACCTTCAAATTACTCTGACCAATGCTCTGAAAATAGACGATGACTATGAAGTTGGCGAAGAAGTGACCGATGAGGTTAAACTTGCTGATTTTGGGCGAAGAGCTATTCTGAATTTACGTCAGAATCTGGCCAGTAAAATTCTGGAATTGGAAAAAGACCACATTTACGGAAAATACAAAAACAAAATTGGTGACATTGTAACCGGTGAAGTTTATCAGGTTTGGAAAAAAGAGATTCTTATTTTGGATGATGAAGGAAATGAACTTATTCTTCCAAAATCGGAACAAATTCCATCCGATTATTTTAGAAAGGGCGACAACGTTCGTGCCATTGTATATAAAGTGGAATTACGCAATAATAATCCTTTGATTATTCTTTCGCGTACGGCTCCTGCTTTCCTCGAAAGATTGTTCGAGCTTGAAATTCCTGAAATCTTTGATGGTTTAATTACCATTAAAAAGATTGTAAGGGTTCCTGGTGAACGTGCAAAAGTTGCCGTTGAATCGTACGACGAACGTATCGATCCGGTAGGTGCATGTGTGGGAATGAAAGGTTCGCGTATCCACGGAATTGTGCGTGAGTTGAGAAACGAAAATATTGACGTGATTAACTATTCGGCAAATCTTCAGTTATTTATTAAACGAGCTTTGAATCCGGCAAAGATTAACTCTATCAAAATTATTGAAGAGAATAAAAAAGCTGAGGTTTATTTGAAACCTGAAGAAGTTTCGCTCGCTATTGGTAAAGGAGGTTTAAATATTCGTCTGGCAAGCCAGTTAACCGGATACGAGATAGATGTATACCGTGAAATGGAAGAAGATGAAGAAGACGTTAACCTTGATGAATTTGCCGATGAAATTGAAGACTGGGTAATTGATGCGTTAAAAGGTATAGGTTGCGACACCGCCAAAAACGTACTTAATATTCCCCGTGCTGAATTAATAAAAAGAACAGACCTGGAAGAGGAAACTATTGATGATGTTCTTAAAGTTCTAAAATCAGAATTTGAATAAGAACAGAAAAGATAATCTTAAGAATTGTCCGGGAAATTAGAATATAAATTGATTAATATATGGTAGCAGGCAATACAATACGACTTAGTAAACTGGCGCGAGAATTTAACGTTGGTATTCACACCATTGTTGAGTTCTTGCATAAAAAAGGATTCGAAATTGATTCAAATCCAAATACTAAGGTGACAGCAGACGCCGTGCAACTTCTTGAACAGGAATATAAGATTGATATTACAATTAAGAAGGAATCGGAAAAAATAAGTTTGAAGAGTCAGCGTCCAAGGAAAGAAGTGATTTCGATGGATTCCGATGAGACTGAGAAGCCGGAAGAAAGAGAAGTTACTGTGGAAAAACCTGCCGCCGAAGCTAAGGAAGAAAAGAAAGTTGAGCCTGCTGAAGTAAAATTACCCGAACAGAAAAAAGAAAAGGTAAAGGTTCTGGGGAAAATTGATTTGGATCAGTTTAATAAGCCCAAGAAGAAAGAAGAACCGGTTGTTGAAAAGGTAAAAGAAGAGAAAGAACCGAAACCTGTGGAAAAAGAGGTGGAAGAAAAACCGGTTGTTGAAGAAAAAATCATTAAAAAAGAAGAAACTCCTCCTTCGGTAGTTGCTGAAGAAAAGAAAGAGGAAAAGGTTATTGAAACAGAAGTACCCAAAGTGGAAGAAGTAAAAGTAGTTGGTAAAATAGATCTTACGCATATCAACCAGAAAACGCGTCCTGCCAAAAAGACCAAAGAGGAAAAGGAAAAGGAGCGTAAAGAGAGAATGCGTCAGCGCGAAGCTGAAAAAAAGGCACAAGAAAAAAGGACACATACAGAATCACCTCAAGGGGATGATGGTGTTATCAAAGCAAAAGTTAATAAGTTAAGTGGGCCTACCGTTCTTGGTAAGATCGATTTACCCGACAAAAAAGAAGCTTCTTCCGATCAGTCTTCTTCCAGGAAAAAACGCCGCAAAAGAATTCCCAAAGAGTCTGGTAGGATTTCTGTAGATAAACAGCAACAACAGCAGCAACAAGGCGACCGACCTAAAGGTAAATTTCAGGCCAATAAACAAGGCGGAAAGAAAAAACGACCTCTTAAAAAAGAGGTTAACGAGGAGGACGTACAAAAACAAATTAAAGATACTCTTGCACGTTTAACCACCAAAGGAAAATCGAAAGGTTCGAAACACCGTAGAGATAAACGTGCTGCGGCCAGCGAGAGAATGCAGGCCGATATGGAACAGCAAATAAAGGAACAAAGTATACTGAAAGTTACCGAGTTCGTTACAGTTGCCGAGCTGGCAACCATGATGGATGTTGGTGTTAACGAAATTATTTCGTCGTGTATGTCGCTCGGATTGTTTGTTTCAATCAACCAGCGACTGGATGCCGAAACCTTGGCTGTAGTTGCCGAGGAATTCGGGTTCAAAGTTGAATTTGTGAGTGTTGAAATACAGGAAGCAATTGAGGAAGAGGAAGATAATCCGGAAGATATGAAACCTCGTCCGCCAATCGTAACCGTTATGGGACACGTTGACCACGGTAAAACTTCGTTACTCGACTACATTCGTAATACCAACGTTATTGCTGGTGAGGCAGGGGGTATTACCCAGCATATTGGTGCTTACCACGTGAGTCTCGAAGACGGAAGAAAGATAACTTTTCTTGATACTCCGGGGCACGAGGCATTTACTGCAATGCGTGCCCGAGGTGCACAGGTAACCGATATTGCTATTATTATTGTTGCTGCCGACGATAATGTGATGCCTCAAACTGTTGAGGCGATTAACCACGCTGCGGCCGCCGGTGTCCCAATTGTTTTTGCAATCAACAAAATTGATAAGCCGGGAGCAAATCCTGAAAGAATAAAAGAAGAACTGGCTAATATGAACTACCTGGTTGAAGAATGGGGTGGTAAATATCAGTCGCACGACATATCTGCCAAAAATGGAATCGGCATTGAAGATTTGCTTGAGAAAGTACTTCTGGAAGCTGAAATGCTTGAGTTAAAGTCGAATGCTAATAAAAAAGCTCAAGGTACTATTATTGAATCAGAACTTGACCGCGGTCGTGGATATGTTTCAACATTATTAGTTGAAAGCGGAACCTTAAAAGTGGGCGATATTATTATCGCCGGACAATATTTTGGTCACGTAAAAGCAATGTTCAACGAACGAAATCAGCGTGTAGACACTGTTGGTCCTGCTGAACCAGCAATAATTCTTGGATTAAACGGTGCTCCTCAGGCAGGAGACAAGTTTAATGTTATGGATAACGAGCGCGAAGCAAGGAACATTACCAACAAGCGTGAGCAGCTGGCTCGCGAGCAGGGTCTTCGTACACAGAAGCACATTACACTTGATGAAATCGGAAGACGTATTGCTATTGGTAACTTCCAGGAATTGAACCTGATTATTAAAGGTGATGTGGATGGATCAATTGAAGCTTTATCTGACTCGTTAATCAAGTTGTCTACTGAAGAAATTCAGGTAAACATTAAGCACAAAGCGGTTGGACAGATTTCAGAATCTGATATTCTATTGGCTGCCGCTTCAGAAGCTATTGTTATTGGTTTCCAGGTAAGACCTTCGTTAAATGCACGTAAACTGGCTGAAAGAGAAGAAATCGACATTCGATTATACTCGATAATTTATGATGCGATTAACGAGATTAAAGCGGCAATGGAAGGTATGTTATCACCAGATATTAAGGAAGAAATTCTGGGTACTGTAGAAGTGCTGGAAACCTTTAAGATTACCAAAGTTGGTACCGTTGCCGGTTGTATTGTTCGCGACGGTAAAATAATGAGGAACTCAAAAATCCGGATTATTCGCGACGGAATTGTAATTTATTCAGGTACACTTGGATCACTGAAGCGTTTTAAAGACGATGTTAAAGAAGTGAAAAATGGCTATGAATGTGGTTTAAATATTGAAAACTTCAACGACATAAAAGTTGGTGACCATGTGGAAGCATACCACGAAATTGAGGTTGCCAAATCGCTGTAAAATATTTAAAATGAAGATATGAAGGCCGGGTTTTTCCGGCCTTTTTTGTTGACTCCTAACTTATTAACAATCAACTTTTCATTATATAAAAGAAAAAGACCTCTTTTAGCGTTAGCTAATTACTACTTTTGATAAAAAGAGATAAAAATGAAGCGGAACCTCATAATTATTCTTGTTGTTTTGTTAACTGCAATTGCAGGATATATATATTTTACCAAAGACCAGGTGGTGTTTTCGAAAGAAACTTCATTATACAAGGCAGTGCCATTGTCGGCGCCTGCTTTTGTTGAGATAAGTTCGATTCGATCAATCCCTGTCGAAAATCCGGTACTTAAAGAACTGGCTGGGATTAAAGATTTTGGGTGGATATTAGAAGAAATCAAAGAAATTGATTCTTCCATTAAAGGAGACAAGGAAATTCAAAACCAACTGGCAAAGAAGCCATTTTTACTTGCCTTTGATTTCATTGGTGAAAATGTATTGAGTCCTTTACTTATAACTGAGCTCAGAACTGCTGATGAGTTGAAAGGTTTCGAGAAACTGCTTTCCAAGGTGCTGGGAGTTCCGGTCACTTCATTTCAGAATAGAAAATACGATGGGCACAGGATTGTTGATGTGGTTTTAACCGAAAATAAAAAGGAGATTCATTATTGTGCGGTTTCCGGCCTGTTAATACTTAGTCCTGAACCCATTCTGGTTGAAAAAAGTATACGCCAGCTGAGTGCACAGAATTTAACAGATGTTCACTCATTTAGTCAGGTAAATAAAACTGTAACCTCTCAATCTGATTTTGCCTGGTATATTAATCACAACCGTTTCCCTGAACTTTGGGCTAATTATCTGAATCCAAAAACAGAATCTGCTGAAAACGAGTTTGGCGAAACCGTAAAAACAAATTTGAAACGAGATGTACGGGGAATCCGAAATTACGCCAGCTGGACAGAGCTCGATTTGACCTTGAAAGAAGACCTTATTTCTTTGAACGGTATAACCGTAGCCGATGATTCATTAAATCATTTCCTCTCTGTTTTTAACGGACAGGATCCGGTTAATTGTCAGGCCGATAGAATGCTTCCTCGGAATACCAGCTTTTTCGCCGGATTTACATTTTCTGACAAGGATTTGTTTTACCAGAACCTGGAACAATATTTTGTGCTTTCAAACTCTTACTTTTCAAGAGAGGCGCATATGAAGGAGATAGAAAAAAGGTTCGGAAAGGGAAGCCGGAATATCCTAAAGAATTTGGTAAAGAATCATGTAATTGCTGCAATAACCACACCTCCCGGCGATAACAGCAAAGCTACAAGCTTGTTTATTGTAAATAATGATTCGCGAAATGAAAACAGGCAACAGTTTGAAAGTTTATTGCAAAACTATGCAGGGAGTAAAAAAATTGAGGTGGAAACACTAACCTCGGATTTTAAAACCCGGGAGGGTAAAACTGTCCGCGTGTACAGGTTTCCTTATCCTTCATTGCCCGGAATCTGGTTAGGCAAAATGTATAGTTTTGTTGAGGCCAATTATGCTGCGTTCCATGATAATCATTTGGTTTTTGCCAGTTCAGAGAGCGCACTCGAACAATACGTAAATGATCTGGAGAGTGGAAATACATTAAAAAACGATCTGAATTATTCGCGTTTTAAACAATCCATTGAAAATGCAGCAAACCTTAGTGTTTATTTAAATATTAACCAGGGGTATTCGTTTAACGAAGTTTTGTTTAATTCTGAGATTGCAAAAGGGTTTGAGGAGAATCAGGAGATATTTCGGAAATTTGGTGCTTTAAGCTGGCAGGTGCTTTGCGAGAAGGATATCTTTTTTAACTCGATTAATCTAAGTTTTAGTTCTCGTCCGAAATCAGATGCTCGTTCTAGCTGGAGTGTTAATCTGGGGGCTGAAATCAGTTCTAAACCACAAATTGTAATAAACCACGGGAATAAGACTGAGAATGAAGTTGTTGTCCAGGATAATAACAACAAACTTCACCTTGTTGGAGCCGATGGAAAAATTATTTGGAGTGCCCCTATTAATGGGAAGATTCTGGGGGAGATTCACCAGATAGATTATTACCGCAATGGTAAACTTCAATACCTTTTTAACACAAAAGAGAAATTGTATTTATTAGACAGGGACGGAAAATTTGTGGCTAATTTTCCCATTGTATTCAAATCGCCCGCCACCAATGGGATTAATGTTTTTGATTACGACAATAACCGTAAATACCGTTATTTTGTGGCTTGCGAAAATCGCAAAGTGTATGCTTATGATCACGAAGGGAAAATAATTACGGGATGGAAGTTTGGGCAAACAAATGGTGTAGTTACGACTCCTGTACAGCATTTCAGGGTAGATAACAAAGACTACATTGTTTTTAAAGACGATAAAAAAGTTTATATCCAAAATCGAAGAGGTGAAACCAGGGTTAATCCTTCAGTCAGTTTTGAACCCTCTAAAAATGCCGTAATCTTGGACATGAATAATACACCTAAAATGGTAGTGAGCGATAAAAACGGGAAAGTGTATTATTTGTATTTCGACGGGAAATATGCCGAAAAAAATACAGGACATTTTAGTAAAGATCATTTCTTTACTGCTTCTGATTTAGACGGGAATGGTATTACTGATTTTGTATTTACCGATGGAAATGAGATGACAGTAATGAATGAAAACGGTAAAAAGCTATTTTCAAATAAGTTTGACCATTCTTTGGATTTTGGGGCAAATCTGTATTCGTTTTCAGCTAAGCAGAAAGAAATTGGTGTAACTGATGTAAAAGAAAATGAAATCTATTTGTATGCACCAAATGGTAAACTGCATGCCGGTTTCCCTTTAAAGGGCAATAGCGAATTTAGTATTGGTAGCATAAATAACCAGAATCTAAGTCTGTTAGTGGGTAGTAAGAATGGAGAATTACTTAGTTACACCCTGGAATAAGGTAAAAGAAAAGCCTCATTAGACATATTCTAATGAGGCTTTTTATTATTGAATCAAAATAGCTTTTAAATAATCAGCATCGCATCTCCATAAGTTCCAAAACGGTAATTGTTTTTTATTGCTTCCTGGTATGCTTCCATAACAAAATCGTAACCACCAAATGCAGCAACCATCATTAACAATGTTGAGTATGGTAAATGAAAATTAGTGATCATAGAATTGGCCACACTAAATTCGTATGGAGGGAAAATAAATTTATTTGTCCAGCCTTCGAATGGTTTTAAGAAACCTTGTGTGGAAACTGAGCTCTCAAGGGTTCTCATAACTGTTGTTCCAACAGCGCAAACATTCTTTTTGTTTTGTTTGGCATTGTTCACCATTTCGCAGGCTTCCTCTTTAATCCAGATTTGCTCTGAATCCATTTTGTGTTTGGTTAAGTCTTCAACATCAACACTTCGGAAGTTTCCTAAACCTACATGCAATGTAACGTAAGAAAAATCAACGCCTCTGATTTCAAGTCTTTTTAAAAGTTCACGACTGAAATGTAATCCTGCGGTTGGTGCTGCTACAGCGCCCTCGTGTTTTGCGAAAATGGTTTGGTAACGGTCTTTGTCCTCAGGTTGTACCGGGCGGTTTATGAATTTTGGAAGTGGTGTTTCTCCCAAACCATAAAGCGTCTTTTTGAATTCGTCGTATGGTCCGTCGAAAAGAAAACGCAAAGTACGACCGCGCGAAGTTGTATTGTCAATTACCTCTGCAACTAAAAGATCGTCGTCTCCAAAATATAATTTGTTTCCAATACGTATTTTTCTTGCCGGATCAACCAAAACATCCCACAATCTTTGTTCGCGGTTCAATTCGCGTAAAAGGAATACCTCAATTTCTGCACCTGTTTTTTCCTTGTTTCCATATAGGCGTGCAGGAAAAACCTTAGTGTCGTTAAAAACCATTACGTCTTTATCATCAAAATAATCAAGCAGGTCTTTAAATAATTTGTGCTCTATTGTTCGATTTGCTTTATTCAACACCATTAACTTCGATTCATCTCTGTTGTCGGTAGGATGCAAAGCAATTCTTTCAGGATCTAAATCGTACTTGAATCTTGATAATTTCATTCGTTTATATTTTTAATTTTTTATTTGTATCTGAGTTTTTGTCTGCGACTGACAAAAAAACTGCCTTAAATATTCCAGGCGCGCTATGATTTTTTATAAGTCTTTATTTTTTAAGTAATTGACAAAAGTAATATAGATTCCCGGTTTTTTTATCAGGAATCCCGATATACGGCGAAATTTTCAATTAGTTTCATCAAAATTTAAATTTTCTAAAAAAAAGTTCACTTTAAAAGCATCGTCCAAACTATATGAGCCAATTCTTGTTCGCTTTAAAGCGGTTAAATAAGCTCCGCAATTAAGTTCTTTTCCAATATCGCGGGCCAGTGAACGTATGTATGTACCTTTCCCACAAACTACTTTTAATTTTAATTCCGGTAAGTTAAACTCTTCAATTGTAATCATTCGGATAACAATTCGTTTCGCTTTTAGTTTAACTTCTTCTCCATTTCTAGCATAATCGAAAGCACGTTTGCCTTTAATTTTTACCGCAGAAAAAACAGGAGGTACCTGATCGATTTCTCCAATAAATCTTTTAACTGCATCTTCCACCATTTCACGTGTTACATGCGAGAAATCGTACGTATTGTCTTCTTCTGTTTCCAGATCGAATGATGGAGTTGTCGCTCCAAGTTTTAGAGTTGCAATGTATTCTTTCTCACCCAGTTGCAGTTCCTCTATTTTCTTTGTTGCCTTGCCTGTGCACAAAAGAACCAGCCCTGTTGCCAGAGGATCGAGAGTGCCGGCATGACCAACTTTTAACTTTTTAATACCCAGCTTTCTGCAGAGAATGTAACGAACGCGATTGACCACATCAAACGACGTCCACTCCAAATCCTTATCGAAGAGGAGTACTTCTCCTCCGATAAAATCGTATTTCTTTTTGAACTCGGGCATTGTAAACTTCTATCATTCAGAAGATTAAGAATTTTTCTGAAAAATCAGGCTGCAAAGATAGCAATTAGCCCAATAAGAGCGCAATAAATGGCAAAATAAATTAGTTTTCCGCGTTTTACAATTTTAATCATCCAGGAACAGGCCAGTAGCCCTGACACAAATGCAGCAACAAAACCCACTAATAATGGAATGGCTTCCACACTGCCGGTAGCCGATATGTCGCCCGAAACAATTTTTAATAAGTTGGCTCCAAGAATCGGAATAATCACCATTAAAAATGAAAACTTGGCCAAATTGTTTTTGTCGTTTCCCAGTAGCATGCCTGTAGCTATGGTTGATCCACTACGTGAAATACCCGGCATAACAGCTAACATTTGTGCAATCCCTATTACAAAAGCATCGAGGTAGCCAATTTTTCGTTTTCCGTGACGCATGTAATATGCAAAGGTGAGGAGGGTGGCTGTTATTAATAGCATGCTCCCTACTAAAATAAGGTTGCCCGAGAAAAATGCTTCAATTTCATCCTGAAACAACACGCCGGCCAAACCAACCGGTATTGCCGAAATTAAAAGCTTGCTGACATATTGGGTTGATTCGTTCCACTGGAATTTAAATACATCCAAAATGAGACTGGCTATTTCGGCTCTGAATACAACCAGTGTACTTAGTACGGTAGCACCATGTACCACCAAATCGAAAATAATATTGTTTTGGCCTTCAATTCCTAATAAGGCATGACCAATTTCGAGGTGGCCGCTTGAGCTAACCGGTAAAAATTCTGTAAGACCTTGAATAATTCCGAGAAGAAGTGCTTGGAGTGAATCCATATTATTCCGGATTATTTATTTTCTTTTGGTTTTTTCATTATGGCGTATATCTCAAATGCAAAACCTATTAATAAAATTAGTGGTGCGATAGTTAGCCTGCGAAAATTGAAAATATCTTCGCTGAAAACATTGGGATCGTCGCTTCCACCACCTGCTAACAAAATGAAACCAAGTATAATAACAGCAAAACCAATTGCCATGAGTTTATAATTTTCTTTATCAAGAGCAAATCCGGTATTTGTCTTAACTTCCTTTGTTTCTTTAACTTTTTTCGCCATTGTTGTTTAAATTGGAGGGGTAAAGATAATTAATAAAACAATTCATCAAATTTCAAACGGAGGAATTTGTTAATGGCAAACCACGTTGATATAAATGAAATAATCAGCCCCAATACGAATACAATTACTATTGTTATTATGGTTGTACTAAGGTCGCTGTTGTTGATTAATCCCTGAAGTTCTTTTTTGTAAGAATAAATTCCGGCTATTAAAACCATGTTGGCAATTAATGCACCGTAGGTGCCCAGAAATATACTTCTGAGTAAAAATGGTTTGCGGATATAGGTTCGGCTGGCACCTACCATTTGCATTGTATTTATTGTAAAACGCTGAGAATAAATCAGAACGCGTATGGTGTTGTTTATTAATCCGAAAAAGATAAAGGTAAGAAGTGCACTGATGATAAGAATAGCTGCGCTTATTTTTTTTACATTCTGGTTAATTAATGTTACCAGGTTTTTTTGATAATATACTTCCGCTATCTGTGGGTAAGCGAGGAATTTTTGTTCAAGCATAACAAGGCTGTCCGGTTCAGTGTATGGGGCGAACAGTTTGACATCCAACGAAGCAAAGAGTGGATTAAATCCAAGAAAGCCTTCAAAATCTTCACCCAGTTGTTCGGTTAATTCTCTGGCTGCTGTTTCTTTGTCGATAAAACGAACTGATTTTACATGCTCACTGGCACTTAAAACTTTTTGCATTCGTATTATTTCAACGTCTTTTAAATTGTCGTTTAACACCAGAGTGAAGCCAATTTTTTCTCGCACGTATTCCGATAGTTGGCGGGCATTTAAAAGAACCAGGCTCAACATCCCTAATAAAATAAGTACAAGTGAAATATTTATTAACGATGTTATCCAGGAGTTGAGAAAACGTTTTTTAATTTTCTTAGGATGCGATTTTTTCATGCGAGCCAAATATCAATCAAAAGCAAATGTAAATATTTTTTAAACCTTTGTAAGCCAATATTATTGTACTTATATACATTACTTTGTTAACAATGCAATAGTAATGATGTTTTTGCTAATTTTCTTGTAATCAGTTATTTGTGTTGTGAAAATAAAATATATGTAATGTCTCGGTTAAAAAGCCTTTAACTAATTGAATTTTTGATGGTTATTTCTTTGGAATTACGAAAAAAGAAAATACTTTTGCAGTCCCGATTATTATCCTTAGTAATAAGGAGTGTAAATAGTTGATTTTCTTAGAGTAAAGCAGTTTGTCGAAAAAATTCCGTTGAGACAAAAAATGCGACGAAGAGTAAAATCAGAAGTGTTTAAACAATAAAAAATTAAAAAAGTGGACACACTTAGTTATAAAACAGTTTCGGCGAACAAAACTACCGTTAACAAAGAATGGGTGGTTATTGATGCTGAAAACATGGTTTTGGGGCGTTTGGCTTCAAAAGTAGCCAAAATGTTAAGAGGTAAATACAAGCCTAGTTTTACTCCACATGTTGATTGTGGCGATAATGTAATTGTAATTAATGCCGAGAAAGTTGTGATGACTGGTAAGAAAATGACTGATAAAGTTTATTTGCGTCACACAGGTTACCCGGGTGGACAACGTTCTCAATCTCCTCAAGATATTTTAGCTAAATATCCTGAGCGTATTGTTGAGAAAGCAGTAAAAGGTATGCTCCCTAAAAATAAACTGGGACGTGCATTATTCAAAAATTTACATGTTGTAGTTGGTGCTGAGCACAAATATGAGGCTCAAAAACCAAAAGTTGTTGATTTAAATACGATTAAATAATGGAAGTAGTAAACACAATAGGACGTAGAAAATCAGCGGTAGCTCGTATTTACGTAAGCGAAGGTAAAGGTAATGTTACCATTAATAAAAGGGATTTAAAAGAATATTTTCCTGCAGAAACATTACAATACATTGTATTACAGCCATTAAATCTTTTGGAAGTGGCTGAAAAATATGATATTAAAGCAAATCTTAATGGTGGTGGTCCTAAAGGTCAGGCTGAAGCATTGCGTTTGGCAATTACTCGCGCTTTAATGGAAATTGATGCAGAATCAAGACCTTCGTTAAAAGCAGCCGGATTCGTAACAAGGGATCCACGCGAAGTGGAACGTAAAAAGCCGGGTCAACCAAAAGCAAGGAAACGTTTCCAATTCTCAAAACGTTAATATTATTTATCAAATTATATGGATCTAAAACGGCTGAGATTTCCGTTCGCACGGGACTACTCAGTGGTTGCTTTTAGGACATAAAAAAAGTAAACAGATGCCAAGAACAAATTTTCAAGAATTATTGGATGCAGGTGTACATTTTGGTCACCTGAAAAGAAAGTGGAATCCAAACATGGAGCCTTACATCTTCATGGAAAAAAATGGTATCCACATCATCGACCTGCAAAAAACCGTAGTTAAAATCGACGAAGCGGCTGCAGCTATCAAGCAAATTGCAAAATCAGGTCGTAAAATTTTATTTGTAGCAACAAAGAAACAAGCAAAAGAACTGGTTGCCGATTTAGTTAAAGGTGTAGGAATGCCTTATGTAACTGAACGTTGGCCTGGAGGTATGCTTACCAATTTCCCAACAATCCGTAAAGCGGTTAAAAAAATGATCTCCATCGATAAAATGATGAAAGATACTAGTTGGGATAACCTTTCGAAAAGAGAGAAATTACAAATTACAAGGCAACGTGCCAAATTGGAAAAGGTATTAGGTTCAATTGCCGATCTTACCCGTTTACCTGCTGCATTATTTGTAGTTGACGTATTGAAGGAAAAAATCGCTGTTCGCGAAGCTCAAAAACTGGGAATTCCTGTTTTTGCAATTGTTGATACCAATTCAAATCCGGATGATGTTGATTTTGTAATTCCTGCCAATGACGATGCTTCACAGTCAATCCGTTTAATTGTAGGTGCTATGTGCGATGCTATTGGCGAAGGATTGAATGAGCGCAAAATTGAAAAGGAAAAAGATGACACTGTTGATGCTCCTAAAGAAGAAGCTGACGCAGATGACGATTCGGAAGAATAATTAAGGTTAGAATTTATATAAACAATAAAAGAGATTTAACATGTCTTTTACAACAGCTGACGTAGTAAAATTACGTAAAGTATCCGGCGCAGGGATGATGGATTGTAAAAATGCCCTGAAAGAAGCCGATGGTGACTTTGACAAAGCACTGGAAATTATCCGCGAAAAAGGTAAACTTATTGCTAACAAACGTGCAGACAGAGATGCCGCTGAAGGTGTATCTTTGGCAAAAGTTACTGAGGATGGAAAATTTGGTGCAATTGTAGTACTGAATTGTGAAACAGACTTTGTTGCTAAAAATGAAAGCTTTGTCGCTTTTGCTGAAAAAATTATGAATGCAGCACTGGAAAACAAAGTTGAAAGTCTTGAGGCTTTAAAAGCTATTATGATAGATGGAACTTCTATCGAAGAAATGGTTACTGAACAAACTGGTGTTACCGGTGAAAAACTTGACCTTTCTTACTACAAATGTTTAAGCAATGAGGCCGTAGTTCCTTATATTCACCCTGGAAACAAATTGTCTACTTTGGTTGCTTTCAACAAAGAAGTAGAAACGCAGGTTGGTAAAGATGTAGCTATGCAGGTTGCTGCAATGGCTCCTGTAGCTGTTGATGAAGCTTCTATTCCTCAGGCTGAAATTGATAAAGAATTAGAATTCGCGAAAGAAAAATACCGCAAAGAGGGAAAACCTGAAGCAATGCTTGAAAAAATTGCACAGGGATCATTAACCAAATGGTACAAAGACGTTACTCTGTTAAATCAGACTTACGTTAAAGACGGTAAAATTTCTATCAAAGATTTCTTAAAGCAATCTGATGCTGAATTAACGGTTACTGCATTTGATCGTTATTCATTGAACGCTTAATAAGAGTTTTTAAGATATATTAAAGAGGTCGCAGAAATGTGACCTCTTTTTTTGTGTCATCTCGCCAGTAATTTCAGATTTAAACTCATTCCGATTTTGAATATAAACCGGAGGTATATTTCTCCTGTTAATTCGGTTTTCAAATGAACAATCGGATTTTGTAAAAAAACGAGCCTTCCACCCCGCAAGGTGAAAGGCCCGGTAAAATTACTATTATGAAATTCGTTAACGATTCAATACCATCTTTTTAATTTGTTTTACTTGTCCATCTATTGTAAAACGGCACAAGTAAATACCAGATGTTGCCGGAGAGTTATCCTGTTCGTTTCCTGACCAAACTACTTTATGAATTCCTTTTGAATATTCTTGGTTGGCCAGAACCTGAACCTTTTGTCCGAATAAATTGAAGATTTCGATGTTCACTTTACCGGCACTTTCCATGCTAAACTGTATGGTTGCCGATGAGCTGAACGGGTTAGGATAAATGTCGAGATTATTCTCTACCGGAACTATGCCTTTTACCGAGGTTGCATCATCGTTTTCTTTTACTACAATGGTACTAAAATGAATGATATTTGCGTAGATTTTATTCTTCACTGTGTCAACCGCTACATGTCCACCAACTTCCTCAAAGCCGGTATTTTCAGCAAAGAAAACATTCAGTTCTTCCGGTGTAACACCCAACGAGTCGAGTAACTCGTGTTTGAATACCATACTCAGGTTTACAGGTACATTTTCGTTAAAGAAATATGGTTCCACAATCGTATCGGAACCTATAGGTTTCACACTGAATTTGACACCGGTAATAATGTCATCGGTAAAAGATACTTCTTCACAAGTGTCGCAGGTGTGTGCGTATTCTTCCGGAATAAACATATAAATCTCCACATCTTCATCAATACATCCAAACGGGAAGTGAAGTTGTCCGGCGTTCAATATACTCAGTGGGTAGGGCAATCCTGTTATTTTATATGATTCACCTTCCTTAAATGTTTTTGCTTTCAGTTCATGTCCGTCGGGAAGAACTCTTCGGATGGAAATGGTATTCACATTCATGTCAACAGTTGAATCGACTACAAGTAATTCAACAGAAGCTTTAAAGTTGCTGTATTCTGCATTCACCAGTGTCATACCTGTTTCGCCAGTTAGTGTTACCATTCCTAATTCGTCTACTACCGCTACGCTGGTATCTGAAGTACTCCAGATAAAATCTGCATTTTGATGCTTATTGCCGTTGGTTTTATATTCTGCAGTATAAAAAATAGGTTCGGCATCAACGTAAACTACAGTGTCTCCCGGATAAATAGTTAGCTGCTTTCCTTTATTGTTTTCGATATTCTTTTCTTTTTCTTTCTGCTCTTTTTTCGACTTGCTTTCGTATACTGTAATTTTAGCAGTGTCAGCCAAATCGCCAAGGGTAGCAATTACAATACCTTTTCCGGTTTCATCAGTCGAATAGAACATCGGTACTTCCGGGTCGTTGAACATTCCAAGAGTTGATGGTTCAACTGACCAGGTAAATGTGGTATCTATTTTAACACCAACAGTATCGATGTAGAATGCCCGAAGTTCAACCGAATCACTTATTTCAACTTTTATATGATCGGGTATAATTTTTACTTTCGGATATTCGTCTTCCATATTGTAGTCAGGATCATCATCATCGTCGTCATCATCATCTTTCACAGTACCGTTAACCTTTAGTGCAACCGAATCGCGAAGTTCTTTGTATTTGGCAATCAGATACCCCTCTCCTGAATGGTTTGTGGTTAAAACATTGTCTTTATCTACCTTGCCAAGATATCCCGGTTCGGTATACCATTTAATCTTTGCATCTTCAATCAACGTGTTATTACTGTCGTGATATTCAGCTGTAACTTCGATCTTTGAATCCGGATCTAGAACCAGATCTTCAATGGTAATTGCCAGTTTCTCCTGACTTATTGCACTAAATGCAAGCAGGATTCCTGCCAGTGCAAATAATTGTCTTCTTAAAATGTAAATTTTTTTCATATGCGATCATTTTGTATTACTACACACCAATATCATCAACATATTGCGGGAAAGGGAAAATGCTCTACAAGTTACATAATACACGATGAAAATACAATAAACTCAACACTGTATTATGTCGTTAGGTTCATCCTGACTTTGTTTGGTAAATAATAATTTGTTTTGCGTCCTTTATTATATATTCTGAAATCATTAAAAAGGTAATCTTTTTAGTACTCTCTTTCGTATAAATAAGCGGGTTTAATAAATGATAAATAAAATGGGAAAATTGAATTTTTCTGTATTGCGCTTCACCGGAATTTCTCCTGAAAGCCAGGTGAAGAAGGAAGTGTTACTTATTAAAAACTGTTGTTATGGTACTATTGATATATGCACTTGTAATGGTAGCATTAATCATTATGGAAGTGGTTTTAAGCTATCGGGATTTAAAACATGATTAGTAACAACGATCCGGGAGTCGTATTCCGGAACATATCTGGGTTATGAATTTGGCATTCCGGATGCCTTACAGGAGAAATATATATCATTAAAAAGTAGTACTACTCGAGCTCCATCGACAACATAAATTCATGATTATACATTATATAGTGTTTTTCAAGCTTGCGAAAACCATCTTCCTATAAATCACTTAATTTATGAAAGAACCGGGTCACAACCTCCTTTGCTTTTTGGTGAGTTTGAATAGCAATATTAGATTCCTGAAAATGATATGAGCCTTTTCAATAGCACTAGTCATATCAATTAATTCATCTTTTAAACGGATCTTATTATGGTTATGTGACTCGGCGCAGAAGAATGTTAACTCTTCTTTGGGGGCCAAATCGAGTCTGAGAATATTTTTGTATCAAAAAATATGTTTTTTATCGATTTGGAGCAAGATCGTTTATTCGCTTTTTCTATCAGTAAAAGAAGTTGATTCTCAGAATTGTTTACTAAATCTGAAATTAACGTCTCAGACCAGTCGAAGAAATGTCAGCTGTTTTTACAATTTCTATCTTTGTCTTATTCTGCATAGTGGCTATGAGAGATGATCTCAAAATATGGGAAGATTTTCAAAAAGGTAAGGATTCTGCTTTATCTGAAATTTATCATGATCATGTTGATTTTTTGTATAACTACGGTAAGAAGTTTACAAAAGACGAAAACATGGTGCTTGACGCTATTCATGATATCTTTTTTGAACTGATAAAGAAGCGTAATCGCCTGGGAATAACTAGTAATATAAGGTTGTATTTGTTGACAACACTCAGAAGAAAACTGCTTCGTATGTTTGAGCGAAACAGAAAGCTTGGAATGGTCGATACAGAGTTGAATGAGGCTGTACCTGAAATAACTTTTTCAATTGAGGAACAAATTATAGAGCAAGAAGAAACACAGCAAAAGGCAGAACTGCTAAAAAAGGCGATACAAGAATTAAATAATCAGCAAAAGGAAATTTTGTATTATAAATATACTTGCGGTTTCGATTATTCAGAGATTTGCGAGATCATGTCGGTTTCATACGGCACTGCAAGACAGCTTGTTTCGCGAACAATTAAGCAATTAAAAAAGAGCTTACCATCAGGAGTTTTGGCTTTCTTTATTATCTGTTTGCACAACAAACCACAAAAATCTTAACATTTCTTGTCACAAAGTGCTGTTTTTTGTCTTATAGTGATAAAGAATAGAGATTAAAATGTCAAAACGGAAGCAATACGAGGGATATACGGTAGAAGATTTTCTTTTAGACCATGAGTTTGTTCAGGAGGTGAGAACGCTAAGTTCTGAAGCATGGAACGAATTTCTGGACAATCATGCTTACTGTAAACAGAGCATGCTTGAAGCCAAAAGAATAATCGGATTATTTGAAGTTAATGAAGAGTTGCCTCTTGATACTTTGCGAAAAGCAAAATTGTGGGAGCAAATAAACAATTATAATCAATCAACTAAAACAACTCTGCGAAAAATATACTTATACCGTAGTGTTGCAGCTGCAGTTTTTTTTGCAGCTGTGTTGGCTACCGGATTGTATCTGAGAGAGAGCAGGAGCAATCAGTGGTATTTTGAAAGCACTGATGCAAGTGGTAAACCTGAGCTGGCAAAATCGACACTTATTTTATCCGACGGAAATCAGGTAGCACTGGAAAATGAGCGTTCTTCCTTAACTGTTTTAGACAGTGCAAAAGCAATCCTTATTGACGGGGATCAAATAGTCTCAGTAGAAGAACAAATACAAAAGAAAAATCGAAAAGAGGAATTGAATAAAGTAATCGTTCCCTATGGAGATGAGACCAGTCTGCAATTAGCCGATGGGACAAAGGTGTGGCTGAATGCAGGGAGCCGGATAGCATTTCCAACCGAGTTTACAAACACAAGAAAAGTACATCTTGAGGGAGAGGCTTATTTCGAAGTGGTAAAGGATAGCGATAAACCTTTCATTGTTTCAACACACGACGTTGATGTGAAAGTATACGGGACAAAATTTAATGTAAGTGCTTATCGTAATGATGATTATACTGAAGCCGTTTTGCTTGAAGGAAGCATCTCGTTGGTCGAGAATCAGTCATTGTTCAAAAAAGAAACTTTAATGGTTCCGGGGCAAAAAGCAATTTATGCCAAGCAAAATAAAGACATCTCGTTGGAAAAAACCCAAACACCTGAGCTTTACACCTCATGGCGCGAGGGCTGGTACCAGTTTTCGGATGTTGATCTAACCTATGTAACACATAAACTGGAGCGTTTTTATAACGTTCAATTTGAATTTGATGATGACGTTATTTCGAATAGTTCGCGAGTTAGTGGGAAGCTTGAACTAAAGAAATCGCTTGATGAAGTACTTTCTGTACTTGCAAAAGTGTCAAAAACCGAATATCAAAGATTAGGAGATAAGGTTATTCTATCAATACCGGAATAACATAGAGTTTTAGAAAGAAAGGAGAATAGGATTGGGCCCTTATTCTCCTTCAGTTAGTTATGCATTATCAATAATAATGCACCGATAAGTCATAAAAGTATGAAAAAAAAGAGAAAGTGGGACAGTTACTCTCTTGCAGGGAGTACAAATTTTTTATTGAAAATGAAATTACTAACGCTGCTTATTTGTATAAGCTTAGCCTCGGTTGCTGCGAATAGTTATTCTCAGCAAGCAAAGTTCAGTATTCATGTAGAAGGTAAGTCGTTGAAGGATGTATTCAAACAAATTGAGGGACAGAGTGAATATATTTTTATCTACAGCGAGAATGATATTGACCTGGAGAGGGAAGTTGATATTAATGTACAAGACATGTCGGTTAACGAGATCCTGGATGAAATATTTAGGGATACTTATAACTACTATGAAGTACACGATCGTCAGGTCGTGATTCTTTCAAAAAGGCCAAAAGAAGAAGATGTTCCGGCCAGGACAAAACTCGAGCAACAAACTGTGCAGGGAACTGTAACTGATGAATCGGGTTCTCCAATTCCTGGGGTAACGGTAGTCGTTCGCGATGCTAACAAAGGTACTATTACCGATGTTGACGGTCATTACAAAATTTCCGGGTATATGGGACCGGAGACAATTATCGAATTTTCTTTTATCGGGTTAAAAACGCAAAAAATTAAGGTGGATGGCCGGATAATTATCGATGTAGTAATGGAAACTGAGGAATATGAGATAGATGATGTGACAGTTGTTGGAGCGTACGGAACATTGCAAAAACGCACTGATATGGTGGGGAGTGCTTACCAGGTAAATGCTGAGCAAATTAAAAATAAACCGGTTACACGTGTTGATGTTTTGCTGGATGGTATGATTCCGGGATTGAAAATAGAACCTAACACGGATGATCCTGCGACTACGCGTACCCGTTTTACTACACGCATCAGAGGAACAGCTTCGCTAACTGCCTCAAATGAGCCGTTGTGGATTATTGATGGAACGCCAATGTATACCGGTGGAAATACCAATATTATACCTGGAGTGGACGCATCTATTTCTCCTCTTGCCGGTATTAATCCTCAGGATATTGAATCGATTACAGTACTGAAGGATGCAACCGCTACTTCAATATACGGAGCCAACGGAGCTAATGGAGTTATTCTTGTTACTTCAAAAAGTGGTGGAGAATCAGAACCTTCACTTTCTGTTCAGGCTCGTTATGGTATATCCAGGATTGACAAATCAACTTTGGTGAAAAAGATGAATGGTAAGGATTACCTTATGTTGGCAAAAGAGGCGTATCAAAATGCAGGACTCAATATGGATTATTTTCCGTTTCAGGATAACGATCTTAACCAGTACAGTGGAACATCAACAGATTGGTCTGATGTATATTTTGGGGTAGGCAATAACAGCCTTGTCAATTTGGCGATGAGCGGTGGCAGCAAGAAATCGAGCTACTATATTTCCGGTTCTTATTATAACGAAAATCAGACAGTAAAAGGTAATAATACTAACAGGTATTCATTCCGTACCAATAATAAGATTAATATAACAGATAAACTTTCGGTATCGTTTATATTGTCTGCTTCCTATAGTGTCGACGATATTTTCAATATGGGAAGAGATTATTACGAATTTCTTCCGATTTACAGCCCTTATTATTCTGACGGAACATTCCGGTTGTACAATAGAATAATCGATGGAAGCACTGCAAACGGGGCCCCCAACTGGATAGAACAAAAGTTTTTTAACAGTGTGGCAGAGCGTGAAGAAAACGATTACCGGCAAAGAGCTTTTATGTCGAATGCCAACTTAATGTTAAGCTATGATATTCTGAAAAGCCTGAAATTTACAACACAACTTGGAATGGACTACCAGGGCCGATTTGAAGACCGTTACGATGCAAGAACAAACTGGTCAGGAATGGATTTGGATGGTACGCCATCAGGTTACTCCAGGCGTGCGCATATAAATACACTATTAGTAACAAATATAAATCGTTTAAATTATTCGCAAACATTTGGTAAACATGAGATCAGCGGTTTGCTTGGAATGGAAATTAATTCAAGAACGTACCGTACAACCAGTTCTAGAGGATCTGGTTTTGTAAACGACCATATTAAGGAGGTTTCTTATGCTGTAGACCGGAGTGGTTCGAGTAGTGCTGATATTGATCATGCCATGTCGTTTTTTGGACAAGTTACGTATGGATACGATAGTCGCCATTTCTTAACTTTTAATGCAAGAGCTGATGGTAATTCTGCATTTGGAGAGGATGTGCGATGGGGAAAGTTCTATTCCCTGGGTTATTCATGGAATATCCATAACGAAAATTTCTTCTCGAGTGGGGTAATTGATGTTCTGAAATTAAAAGCAAGTTACGGTACGAATGGTAATTCGCGTCTGGGGACGCAAACTGCTCAGGGAATTTATGCTTATGATGATTCAAATAATTATTACAACGAGCAAGGAGCTGCGATGCAAAGCTCTCCACAACCAACTTTAAGCTGGGAAACAACTCAAATGACCAACATTGGAGTAAGGCTACGGCTCTTCGACCGTTTGGATATTGATGCGGAATGGTACAACAATAAGACTGTTGATTTGCTGAGTAAAATTGACGCATCGAGAACGACCGGAAGTGCTAGCATAACCCGTAATGTGGGAGAAATAAGAAACCGTGGGATTGAAGCCACAATTGCGATGGAATGGCTAAAGCAAACTGATTTCTTCTGGAATACAAGTATAAACATGGCACATAATAAAAATGTGTTGCTGAAATTGTACGAGAATATTACGAAAACAGTGGATGAAAAACTTTGGAAAGAAGGTGAAGGAGTAGATACCTATTTTCTTGTGCGTTGGGCCGGTGTCGATCCTCGTGATGGTGCACCGCTTTGGTACGATATTGATGGAAACATTACACGAACCTACAGTTACGATAATCGTGTTCCCGGGAAATCTTCTACTCCATTTTTAACAGGAGGAGCTACAAATACAGTTGGCTACAAGAATTTTTCACTCTCCATGCTATTGAATTACGAAATAGGAGGGTATGCATTTAGTTCTTATGCCCGTAATGTAGTATCGGATGGCCGCAGTATTATGAAGCAAAATCAATCGGTAAATCAGTTGGACAGATGGCAGAATCCGGGAGATATAGCTTTAAACCCAAAACCCATTTGGGGAGTGTCAACACAGTCGATGATGAACTCTACGCGGTTTTTATATGAGAAAACGAATATTCGACTGCAAAATATTGCGCTCACTTATACTTTCCCCGACCATATTTTAGATACGCTTGGACTTGGTAAAGCGAGTATAAGCTTAATCGGAGATAACCTGGGGCTTTGGACCCGGCATGACAGTAAAGACAGGAATTCTTACCGACAGCTAATGTCTGGTTTTCCTAGAGAACAGGTGTACTCTCTGAGTGTGAATTTATCTTTTTAAATGCGAGGTAGGAATAATTTGAATATGATGAAACAAATGAAGAATATTATTCTAAGATATACAGCGATCATTTTATTGGTGATTTCTGCAGGAGCTTGTGATTTTCTTGAAGTAGATCCCATTGGAAGAACCTCTATTCCGGTTCTTTTCTCTGATGTTGATGGAATTCGGGCTGCACTTCCCGGAACTTATAGTACTTATTATGATTATTATGAGGATGATTTTTTCAAGTATCCTGAAGTTGCCGGTAACATGCTGCGATTAAGTTCTGTGAGTGATGGCTCAGACATGATGAGTCAATACAATTTTTCGTCTGATCCCGATGAAGAGGTCAGGGCGGTTGGAATTCTCTGGCGATACATCTACGAGGCGTTGGCAAATGCCAATAATATTATTGAATATCAACCCGGTTTGTTGGCTGAGTTTCCAAAGCAAAGCAACGAACTGAATCGAATAATGGCAGAAGCCTTATTCCTGAGAGCATTAGGGCATTTCGATCTTTGTAGGGTTTATGCACAACCTTATAATTATACCGATGATGCATCACATTTGGGAGTGCCGATTGTACTGGAAGTTGCCGGTGCCGACGATAACCTGCGGCGTAATACAGTTGGCGAAGTTTATGAACAAATAATAAGTGATCTCGAAAGTTCGCTTGCGTATTTTGAGGGGATCACTCCACGTGAAGATTACTATGCTTCGCCTGATGCCGACAATGCTCTCCTGGCAAGAGTTTATTTGTATATGGAAGATTGGGATAACGTAATCGAATATGCGACGAAGGTGATCGATCGGATTCCGCTTTCGTATGGTGATAATTATATCGGTATGTATAATAATCTGGAAGCGGGAGATGAAAATATTTTCAGATTGAACGGAACGCTGAAAGGTTCCGGTTTGGCTACTTTTTATGCACCACGTTCACCTTCTGCTGTACCAGAGGATACACTGATAAATTTATTTCAAGATACAACCGATATTCGCCTTCAACTCTTAACCGAAGAAGATGGATCGCCGGTTTGTAAAAAGTATTTCATCACTGCAAATGTTTCTGAAGAGAACAAACATTACGATCCTTTTGTACTGCGCTGTTCCGAAATGTACCTGAACCGGGCGGAAGCATATCTTAATAAAAATATGTTGAGCGAAGCCGCTGCTGATGTAAAAGCGATTATTGCTCGTGGTTTGCAAGTGGACGTTTCTGAGGTTGAACTTTCTGAAACTTACGAGGAATTAGCTCTCGCAATCGAACAGGAAAGAGCAAAAGAGCTTTGTTTCGAGGGACATCAGTTTTTCGATATTACACGTTGGAAAAAAGACTTGGTTCGGTCAGCATCAACAAACTCTTCTGTAACAAGAATCGAGTATCCGAGCGATTTATTCGTATTGCCAATTCCGCAAAAGGAAATGGATACTAATCCTAACATGGTACAAAATTCTTCATACAATTAAAATCTGGCTATGATGACAAAAAAATATATTATCACATTTCTGCTGGCTTTGGTTCTTTTCTCGTGTGGAAAAGATGAATTTGAACCTTATGATCATCCTTTTATCCACATTATGCGGGATGAAATTTCTAGAACAACAATTTCTTCCAGAGCAAATACCGTAGGCGAATACAGAATCTATTTGAGTTCAAAACCATTGAGTGAAGATTTAACAGTTGTTTATTCTGTTACTGCGGGTGATGGATTACAAGAGGGAGTAGATTACGAAGTGGTTAATTCTTCTGATGAAGTGGTATTTCTCCCGGGTATTTATGATATGCCGGTTCGTATACGTTGGATGCGAAACACTGTAGACCCAACAAAAGACAACAGTTTGATCATTCGTATTGAGAGCAACAGTCTTGGACTTACCATGGGGCTTCCGGGTAAGGATGAGAAGCAACGCGAGTTTATAATTACAAAAATCAATTAATCTGATTTTCAGACAAAACCAGGGTAAGCCCTTCTAAAATCAATCCACGAGAATTATTCATATAAAAATGAGGCCACTATTTCTTAGCTTAATTATACTTTTTTTTGTTACCGGCTTTGCTTTTTCACAGCAATTGGAAGCTCCCAAAAAGCTGGAAAAAGGAACACTCGATAACGGACTTACTTATTATATCTATCCAAATCCAAAACCCAAAGGAGAAGCTGTCTACCGGCTTTTTATAAAGTCAGGATCAGTATTTGAAAAGGACGACCAACGTGGACTTGCTCACTTTCTGGAACATATGGCCTTTAATGGAACAACACATTTTCCCGGAAATGCTTTAACAGCTTTTCTGGAATCGAAAGGAGCAAAATTTGGTGCCGATTTAAATGCCCATACATCGATGAACGAAACGGTGTATAAGTTGCAATTACCGTCGTCTGACCAGGCTTTTGTTGATAGTACAATAATGATTCTGGCCGATTGGGCAGGCGGACTATTGCTCGACAGCACCGAAGTGGAAGATGAGCGCGGCGTGATTTTATCGGAATGGCTACTTAGTGTAGGCCCCGAATACGATGCAAAAAATGCGTTTCTGCTTGAATTGCTGAACGACTCGCGTTATAGTGAGCGCTTAACAATTGGCGACACGGCAGTAATTAAAAACTTTCAGTTGAATGATTTACGCAACTATTACGAAAGTTGGTACGATCCTTCTTTTATGGCTGTAGCTGTAGTAGGAGATGTCAAACCCGGGAAGGTAAAACGCACGATCAAAAAATACTTTGGCGATTTAAAATCGGTTCATAATGGCGATTTGCCTACATATTCCATTCCTGATTACGACGATGTAGATGTGAAAGTAGTAAGTCACGAATCGCTAAAAGGTGTTGAGCTGAACGTACTTCAGCTGTTAGACAAGCCAGCGCCTGTTACTTCAGAAAAAGAGTATCCGGCATATTTACAACGCAGTTTGTTAAATCGTTTAATAAAAGCGCGTTTCTCAGAATTGTCGTATGCCGATCCTGCTTATAGCTCTGCAAGCTATGGATACAGCAGCTTTATAAATACAAAAGGTATTTTATACGGAAGTGTTGAACTTACACCAACAAAAATAAAAGAAGGGATTGTTGATTTTGCTGAGGCATCAGAGCAACTTTTTCAGTATGGTTTTACAGCTCCTGAAATTGAAAAGGCAAAGAGAGTTTACATCAGTAGTCTGAAGAGAAGAGCAGAGTCGAAAGAACTTACGCGCTCCCGTTTACTGATGGACGAAATTTACAGCGAATTTTATGTGGGCAACAAAATTGTTACGGCAAAAGATGAATATAAACTTGCCGAAAAATACATCGATGCAATTGATTCGCTAAAACTGCTAAACCAGCTTCAGTTGCTTCGGAAGCCCGAAAAAACACATTACCTGATTACTGCTTTTGATGATGTAAAAGACGAAATACCACAGGGCGAAATGCTTACCGCTATTTTCGACAGTGTACGAACTAGCGATATTCAGCCGTATAAAAAAGATGTGGAAATGCCCGAAGAGCTGTTGCCGCAAATGCCAACTGCCGGTAAGGTGTTAAAGACAAAACATTTGCCTGAAATTGATGCTGAACAGCTGTTTCTTTCGAACGGAGCCGTGGTAACTTTTATGTCTTCTGATCGCTCGCCAGACGATGTTGTTTTGAGTGGTTTCAGGAAGGGAGGACTTTATGCTTTAGACAGCACCGATTATGTAACCGGTTTGTATGCCGGAAGCGTGGTTGGAATGAGTGGTGCAGGCGATTTCTCTCGTGAGAGCTTAAATCTTTACACCGCCGGGAAATCGGCATCAATGCGTTTTCTCGTTGCCAAAACACGAGCCGGGGTTGTTGGCGGCAGTAATATGGAGGATATTGAATTGATGTTTCAGTTGCTATACCTGAGGTGGCACTATCCAAGAGTGGATTCGCTAACATTTGATCAACTGAAAAGAAAAGCAATTGAAGAATTCCGAACAAAAAATGAAACTTCGGAAACTCAGTATTATCGCGATTTAAATTTTCTGGTAAATGGAAAGAATTACACAACCCGTGAAGTAAGTGATAAAGACCTTGAAGAACAGTTACAGCTCGACCGGGTTTTGCCTGTTTATAACAAGCAGTTTGGCTCGGCAAACGGTTTCCATTTTGTCATTGTTGGCGATTGTTCGTTAAAAGAAATTAAACCATACATAGAACAATACATTGCCAGTTTGCCGGGGCCTTCAATTAGTCATGCATACAAGTACAATTATCCCGAAAATGTTAGTGCCGATACTTCAATTGTTGAAAATGTAGGTGACAATGCAAAGTCGGTTGTTTCGCTCATTTTTCAATCGAATAAAGGTGTAAACAGTTATAACGAAGCCGACTTTATCAATGATATAACAGTTGAATTGGTTCGCGGACGTTTGCTTGAAGTGTTACGCGAAAAAATGGGTATGGTCTATACCGTAAGCGTAAGAATAAGTCAAACACAATATCCCTCGCCCCGCCGGCGTGCTACAATTAGCTTCTCCTGTAAGCCTGAAGATGTTGATACTTTAATAAGTACCACCATGGATCAGCTGCAGGAAATGGCCAAAGATCCGGAAAGCATGATGGAAAAACTGGCGGATGTAAAACAAAATGAGTTAAAAGACTTCGAGTTAAACAAGCAGCGCAACACCTATTGGTCGGGAGCGATAAGAAACAGCATATTTAATAATGACCTGGACTGGGACTACCTGCTAAATGTCGATCGTCTGGTAAAAGAACTCCCTGCTTCACGCATAAGCATAAATATCGACGAGTGCTTCTTGCAAACCCCGGTGATAAAATCAGTGCTCAATCCAAAAGAATCAATAGAAAAACATGAATAATAAAATACAATTTAAATAGAGTTATTAACTGTAAATATTAAGAAAATGAAAAAAGAAATTTTTAGACTATTTTATGTGTTGGCTTTGCTGGTAGTGGTAGTAGCCTGTAAAGATGATGATCCAATTGTTGAACCACCAATTGAGTATGGTGATGCGGAAATGATCAGCTTTGGTTTTTATGCCGAAGATAACGAAGGCGTGCTTTTCAACGACTATACTATTGAAAGTGTTGAAGTTGATTTTACAATTTCACTTCCAGATTATGTTGACAAAACAGCTCTTGTGGCAAGGTTTGAAGTTACTGAAGACGATACCGTAACTATAGAAAACGTATTGCAAGAAAGCGGTGTTACTGTAAACGATTTTTCTTCTCCTCTTGATTACATTGTTTCTGAAGGAACCAACAATACAAGGTATACCGTAACGGTAGATGAATTACCTGATGCTGTTTGGTCTCAGATTTTAGTTGATACTACACATCTTCGTGATTTTAAAATGAAGGTGAATCCGGTAAATAACATGCCTTATATCGTTTATGCTTTAGACATGGAAGAAACCGCAGACGAAAAAGTGGGCGTGTTTACCTTGGAAGAAGGACTTCTTGCAAATGTTGGATCTGCAACAATTTCAGAAGGACGTGCAACATACCCGGGAATAGCTTTCGATGGTAACGGAAATCCTTTTGTTTCTTTTGCTGATTACACAAATGCTGATCCTTACAGTACCGACGGTGGTACAACGTATTCGGCAACAGTAATGTCATACAACGGTTCTGCATGGTCAACTGTGGGAAGTAAAGGTGTAACCGATGTGCGTATTACCTATAACGATTTAGTAGTGAAGAGCGATGGTAATCCAATGCTTTTCGCATACAACAACGCTGCAGGAACATTGGCTCGCCGCGAATTGAATGTTTCTGATTTTGATGGAAACGTGTGGACTGCAAATACACCATTACCAGGCAGACCATCTACAGATTACGCTTATTATCCAACGGCTGTAAATGTAAACGGAGTGATTTATTTAGGTGTATACAACTCTAATAGTGGAACATTTTCAGTATATAAAAATGAGGATGGTGTATGGTCCACAATTGCAGACTCTTACCTGGATGAAGGTGCCACAACAGCCAACTTGCGCGATTTTGATATGGATGTTGACCGTGATGGCAATGTATATGTTTGTATTGCTGATGATCAGTCGGGTGCTGGTATTTACCGTCCTAAATTATTGAAATATGATGCTACAACTGAAAGTTGGAGTAAAATGGGAACACCAATTGCTGTAGATTTTTCATCTACACGTGAATTTAGTCTTTCTGTTTCTCCTTCAGGTACACCATTCCTGATGTATAGAGATGACAGCATGTTCCCGGTAGTAGCTTCATTTGATGAAGATGCTCAGGACTGGACTGTTCCTACTCAGCTTGCAGCTGTTGAATCAGCAGACCTGTTCCTCGATTTTGCTCCAAATGGGGTTGCTTATGCTGTATATACCAGTTCTAATACCGGTGAAACTGTACTTTGTAAGTACGATATTCCGGCAGGAAAATAATTACATATAAATAATATGGTTTTGAGGATACCTTTTACAAAAGGTGTCCTCAATTCTTTTAAAGTTGGTACTCCTTATAGAAATACCTTTCGATCGTCAACAATCAATTTTAACAGAATGAAACGGGCAGGACTTTTTCTTTGTTTTTCTTTGTTGTTTTTCTTCACATTCGCTCAAAAGAATTTACAACAAATAAGCGGACATGTTTTTCTCGATGCAAATGGCAACGGAATATTCGATCGGGGAGAAAAAGGCCTTAAAGGTATTCCGGTTTCAAACGGCGATACAATTGTTACTACATCACGAAGTGGAGAATTTTCTTTGTTTGTGGATTCAACTTCCAGCATATTTCCCATATTACCCGCAAATTTACAAAGCACAGGTTCATCTATCGGGAATGCAAATTTCGGCTATTCTGGCGGCGCGAATAAATCAGGCAATTTTTCTTTTGGTGTAGAAAAAACGAAGAGGAAATCAAAGTTTAAAATGGGCGCCATAGGCGATGTGCAGGTGAGTGACATACAGGAAACTGGATACGCCAATAACTCGGTAATGTCGGAACTGGCTTTGCGTACTGATATCGATTTTAACATTTTTCTGGGCGATTTGGTTAACGAGAACGTTGAAGATCTTGCGACCTTAAAACAAATGTTGGAAAAACTGCCTGCAAAATCGTGGACGGTTGCCGGAAACCACGATAGGGATAAGACTGAAGGCAGCCAACAGCAAACATTCAATAGCCTATTCGGAGCTGCAGATTATGCATTTAATTACGGAGACGTTCATTTTATCGTTTTAAATAATGTATTTCCAAAAGGAAAGAGGGGATACGAGGGACGATTTACCGCCAGGCAACTACGTTTTGTAAAGAATGATTTAGCACTGGTTTCAGATAACAAGTTGGTCGTTATTGCGCAGCATATCCCCATGGTTGTAGTAAAAAACAAAGACGAAATTCTTTCTTTGCTCGAAAAACGTGCCCAAGTTTTGATATTTTCAGGACATACACATCGTGTTAGCCGGCATTATTTAAACTCAAATATCATGGAGATTGTTGCCGGTGCTTCAAGTGGCAACTGGTGGACAGGAGAGCGAGACTGGCAGGGAATTCCATCGGCCTTGATGCAGTGCGGATCACCACGAAATTATTTTCTTATTCAATTTAATAAGAGTGATTACCTCTTCCAATTTAAAGGAGTAGGGCTCGACTCATCGCAACAAATGACAATTTGGGTGGATGATCAGGATTCTGTCGACAGATATGTTCCTATGTTGCAGGAATTAGAAGAGGGGATTGTTGTTGCTAATATTTATGCGGGCTCCGAAGAAACGCAGGTGAGAATGCAGGTTGATAACGGAGAATGGATTTTAATGCAAAAAGCCGATTTGGTCGATCCAAATGTTGCCCGAAACGTTGAGTTCAATAGTTTGGATGCTTACCCAACTTCTTTTAGCCGGAAGGCCGCCTTGCGCCGATCGGTTTCGCCACATTTATGGCAGGGAAAACTACCGCCTAACTTGTTGGGGAAAATACATGTATTAACCGTTGAAGCCAGTGAGGCTGGTGGCTTTTATGTGTGTGGGCGTAAAGTCTTCTCTGTTAATCAGGGAATCCAGGAATAACCTGCTGGTATTAAAAACGTAATATTTTCTGTCTACGTGACGATAATGTTAGTTTGTAAAAAAGGAAAAAGCAGAGCCGGAAACGGGATGGAAGTTAACTTCTTTTTACCATCTTTAAAATTAAAAGCTGTTTTAAACAATCTCTAAAGATGAGATGAATTCGTAGTTGTACAATAAACAATACTTCTCTAACAACCTGAATCCATTTCCCGATAATTCCATCAATTCAGGGAAAAAATGTACCATCATCTCTTTTGCTTTTCGGTTTGTTTGTTCAGCAATTTCATAATTGTGGTAACTTGCATGATATTTTTCAATTGCACGAGTCATGTCGGTTAATTCATTTTTTAAACGGATCTCGCTATAGTTTCGATCTTTGTCGTATACCGACTCGGCGCAGGAGAATATTCTATTGGCGTAGTCAAGAAGTCTGTCTTGAACAGCATCGTTGATGAACAGATCAGGATTTGTTGTTTTGATTAAACGCGATAATTCATAAATAAACTCAAACCGGAACTCCCTGATTAATTTTTCGATTTTAATGAATTCGGTATTCAGTTTTAAATGAAATTCTTTGTTAAAATCCTGCTTTTCCATACCTAAACAACAATTTACTCCCAAAAAAGATTAGATGAAAAAATCAATCTTTTGATATCTGTTTTAGGAGCCTCTCACGGGACTCGAACCCGCGACCTGCTCATTACGAATGAGCTGCTCTACCAGCTGAGCTAAAGAGGCAGTGATTTATATTACAATATTAAAAATTCTGATTGGTTTTCGCTATTTGAAATGGGGCGAAAACATATGTTTTAAAGACACGTTTTTACGCCTCGATTTATTCGTTTTATATGGTACATCTTGCTTTGGTTTTTCCATTTTTGGTGCTTATATAACCATTCTGAAAAGGTGAGCATTTCGGTAATTTATTTATACATATGAACATACATCTTTTGATAAGTTTTGCCTGGCAGGAGGACAACCAAATCATTTCCATTGTAAATTCATACCTGAATAATGGAGATTGTTTAGAGTTTCAACTTAAATTCTAAGATTATGATAGCAATTATTACCTATGGAGTTCTTTTTCTGATGTTGGTATCTGTTATGATGTATTTAAGCTACCGCGATTTAAAACAGAACTGATAACCCGGGCTTAGTGCCTTTGGAAGTCCCCCCTTTTTGTGGATTGAGTTTTTGGAAAAGACTCACACCTGAAAATTTTACGCTGCATTAATAATCGAAAAAAAGCCCCTCCGTCAACTATACTGACGAAGAGGCTCAAAATATAATCTGGTTTTATTTTTTTACAACGCTGACACCAATAAACCTGCATCGGTATTTTCAACCTTAGCCACTTTTTTACTGGTTAATCCTTTAATGGCTTTGTCCCATTTTTTATTGCTCAATCCGGCTTTTTCTTTTAAGGCAGGTAACTCAACCGGAGACTCAGCTTTTAGCAATTCAAAAACAGCTTTCTCATCTTCGCTCAATTCAACCGCTTTTTTCTCGGGTTTCATTTGCGGGAAGAAAAGTACATCCTGTATTGACGGGCTATTGGTCATAAACATGGTTAAACGGTCCATTCCGATTCCCATTCCCGAAGTTGGCGGCATTCCGTATTCCAGTGCCCGAAGGAAATCCTGGTCGATAAACATGGCTTCGTCGTCACCTTTTTCAGAAAGCTTCAATTGATCCTCAAAACGCTCGCGCTGATCTATCGGATCATTCAGTTCCGAATACGCATTGGCCAGCTCTTTTCCGTTTACCATTAATTCGAAACGCTCAGTCAGTTCCGGATTATCGCGGTGCTTTTTGGTAAGCGGCGACATTTCAACCGGGTAGTCGGTGATGAACGTTGGTTGAATGTAATTGCCTTCACATTTTTCGCCAAAAATTTCATCAATAAGTTTTCCTTTACCCATGGTTTCGTCGGTTTCAATGCCTAGCTTGTCTGCAATTTCACGAAGCTCATCTTCCGACTTGCCAGTAATATCGTAACCTGTAAATTCTTTAATGGCTTCTGCCATGGTAACACGCGGATAAGGCGCTTTATAATCGATAATATTATCGCCCAGCTGAACCTTTGTTGTGCCATGCAGAGCAATTGCCACTCGCTCACAAATTTCTTCAGTGAAACTCATCATCCACTTGTAGTCTTTGTAAGCCACATAGATTTCCATTACCGTAAATTCCGGGTTATGGGTGCGGTCCATTCCTTCGTTACGGAAATCTTTCGAAAATTCGTAAACACCTTCAAAACCACCTACAATCAAACGTTTCAGGTAAAGCTCGTTGGCAATACGCATGTAAAGTGGCATGTTCAGTGCGTTGTGGTGTGTAATAAACGGACGCGCCGCTGCACCACCCGGAATAGGCTGAAGAATTGGAGTTTCCACTTCGTGGTAGCCATATTCGTTGAACATCTGGCGCATGGTATTGTAAATAGTTGTGCGCTTTTTGAATGTATCTTTTACATCGGGATTTACAATTAAATCAATATAACGCTGACGATAACGTTGTTCAGGATCGGTAAATGCATCAAAGGTTTTTCCGTCTTTTTCCTTTACAATCGGAAGTGGACGCAACGATTTATTCAAAACAGTAAATTCTTTTACATGAACGGTTAGTTCACCCATTTGTGTAATAAATGCGAAACCTTTTACGCCGATAATATCACCTATGTCGAGAAGTTTTTTAAATACTTCATTATACATGATTTTATCTTCACCGGGGCAAATTTCGTCGCGGTTCACATATATCTGGATGCGTCCTTCATGATCCTGGAGTTCTGCAAACGCTGCTTTTCCCATAATTCTGCGGCTCATCATACGGCCGGCAATAACCACATCCTGAAAGTTCTTTTCTTCTTCGTTGAACTTTTCTTTTATCTCTTTGGTATTGGTATTTACATGGTACTGTGCAGCCGGGTACGGATCGATTCCCAGATCGCGTAGTTTTTGCAACGAATTTCTTCTGATAATCTCTTGTTCGCTTAATTCCTGATTACTCATTTTAACTTTCTTTATTTTCGTATCTCTCGAAGTCTTTGCAGCTTTTCTAAAAAAAGAATTCCCCTAATGAGGAAGTTCAAGTAGGTGAAACTCACCTTAATTAAAAAATTTGGGCAAAGATAATAAAACTACTTGGTTGTGATTGGTGTTATAGATGCGAATCGGGCAAAAAAATAATTTTCGAAGTGAATGTTTAATTTTATTATGAAGTTGCATTTTGTATCTTTGCGCATTCACGGCTTGAAAAACACGAAACGCAGCATGGAAAGAATTTGGAACTTAAAAAAACAAGGCGACCAAAACGAGGTGAAACACCTTTCGGCGGCGTTAAATGTTAATATGGTGATTGCACGATTACTTGTGCAGCGCGACATCAAAACCTATTCGGAGGCAAAAGCTTTTTTCCGTCCGCGGCTGAGCGATTTACACGATCCTTTTTTGATGAAGGATATGGATAAAGCTGTTGAACGCCTTGAAAAAGCCATTGAGAATCAGGAGAAAGTGATTGTTTACGGTGATTACGATGTTGACGGAACTACTTCGGTGGCTATGATGTACCTGTTTTTAAAGCAGCGAATCAATAATATTGTTTATTACATTCCCGACAGATACAGCGAAGGTTATGGAATTTCTCCAAAAAGTATCGACTATGCAGTTGAAAACGGATTTTCGCTGGTAGTTGCCCTCGACTGTGGTATTAAAGCTGTTGAGAAAATAGCCAAAGCGAAAGAACGGGGCGTAGATTTTATAATTTGCGATCACCATAATCCCGATGATGAAATTCCGGATGCAGTGGCCGTGTTAGATCCAAAACGTATTGATTGTAATTATCCTTATAAGGAGCTGTCGGGATGTGGAGTTGGTTTTAAATTGCTTCAGGCCTTTTGCAAAAAAAATGAAATTGACTACGAGGAAATTTACGATTTACTCGACCTGGTAGCCGTGAGTATTGCTGCTGACATTGTGCCGATTACCGGAGAAAACAGGGTGCTGGCTTATTATGGCCTCAAAAAACTGAATTCGAATCCGGGTATTGGTTTGCAGACTATAATAAATTTTGCAGGTATCAACGGAACAGAGATTACGATCAGTGATATTGTTTTTAAAATTGGTCCGCGCTTGAATGCTTCAGGCAGGATTGAACACGGTAAAAAATCGGTGCAGATTCTGGTTTCGAACGACGAAGATAAGTCGGATTTATTAGGCGAAGAAATCGACTCGTTTAATGAAATACGGAAAACTCTCGATCGCGATATTACCCAGGAAGCACTCGATACCATTGAAAATAGTGAGGAGCTGAAAGAAATGAACAGCACTGTTCTGTACAACCGCGACTGGCATAAAGGTGTTGTAGGGATTGTGGCTTCAAGGGTAACAGAACACTACTACCGGCCAACAGTTATTTTAACTGAGTCGAATGGATTGGCTACCGGTTCGGCACGATCGGTTCGTGATTTTGATTTGTACGAAGCTATCGGACAATGCAGCGACCTGCTGGAATCGTATGGAGGACACATGTATGCTGCAGGCCTTACCATGAAAATTGAAAATATTCCAGAGTTTAAAAGGCGTTTCGAAGAAATTGTTACCAACCAGATTACCGACAAACAGCAGGTGCAAACCATTGAGGTTGATGCTAAAATTACTCTTAGCGAAATCACCCCGAGATTTTATCGGATTTTGAAACAGTTTGCGCCTTTCGGGCCTCACAACATGACTCCAATTTTTGTTACCGAAGATGTTTTTGATGCCGGAACCAGTCGTCTTGTTGGGAAAAATCAGGAACACTTAAAACTAGACTTGGTAGAGCCAGATGTGAATTCAGGAATTTTTCCGGGTATTGCTTTTAACCAAAGTGATGCTTATGATGTGATTACGTCCGGTTCGCCGTTTGATGTTTGCTATTCGATTACCGAAAATGAGTACCGTGGAAAAACAAACCTGCAATTGTTTGTGCGTGATATTAAAAAACGGGATATTTTTTAATCCTGTAATTCCATTAAATTCTGTAGTTCCCCAATAACCTGAACTCCCGAAGAGAGTAATCTTTCTTTTGATTGATGCCCGTCGGCAATCAAGATACAATCGAGACCAAGCTGCTGAGCCACCTCCCAATCGTGAAGGGTGTCGCCGATAATGGTTGCTTTAGTTTTGTTAATGTCAAACTGTTCAATAAGTTGTTTGCCTCGTTCAATTTTCGAAACAGCGTAATGGTCGTTTAAACCTGCAATACCTTCAAAATAACCGAAAATTCCCTGCTGTTGTAAGGTCTGTTCCAACATTGTTTGTTTCATGGCTGAAAGTACAAACTGTTTGACTCCTTTCTTTTGAAAGTGGGAAAGAATATCGATGGCGGATTTGTGCAGCGAACAGTTTTTTACTCCTGCATCGTAAATATCGATGAACTCGCGGGCAGGTATGGAAAAATCTTCCTTGCTAAAGTCGAATCCGATGGCTTCGTAATAGTCTTTTACCGGAAATGAGAAAACCTCTTTGTACGAATCATGTGTCAGCTGTTGAAGTTCTCTTTTCTTCAGCAGTATATTAATGGTTGAAATACAAAAATCAAGATCGTTTAATAAAGTTCCGTTCCAGTCCCAGATAATAGATTGCATTTACAAATTCTTCACTTTTAGTTTGTTAATAACAGGGTTGGCATAAATTTTCAGAAACCGTTCCGTGATGTCAGTAATGGGATAGTCGATAAAAATATTGGCTTGTTCCACCATCATTTTAAATCTTCTTTCTTCTTCGTCGGTGTATTTACCTTTAAAACGGTGTTCCTGCATTAACATATCGTAGGCCACGTAATTATTAGGCCAGAGTTTGAAGTTTTTATATATCTGTGTGTCGATGAGCTCTGCCAGGTCTTTGATGTATTTATTTCGTTGTTCGTTGTTTTGGGTAACCTGGAAATGAGTTTCAATAGGATCACCAAAAGAAAAACGCATTCTTCCTTTTGGGGTAAACATTCCCATTGACATACTTTTCAGGTCATCCTTGCTGGTTTTTTTCTGACCATAATGTTCTTTCTTAATGAGCTCCTTCATTTTGGCCATACCGCACGGTTCAATTTCATACGAGATAGAAACAGGGACAACATTTAATTCGTTGAATCCATCTGAAATTCCACCTTTATTACTCATGTTCAGCATCTTTAAAACGCTGTCCTGGGTTTTGTCAAACCCGTCTTTCGTGCGCCCTTCTCGTTGTGCAATCCATACCGACATTTTGTCTTCGGTAATTGATTTGCGGATGAAAGCTGAAACTTTTTTTGACGCCAGCATCAGTTCCCGCGGCTGAAGGTTGCGTTTAATAATAAATGCGCGATTCAGTTTAACGGTATGTTCAATCCAGTTATACAACAGAAGATTATCTCCAATTGCAATCTGGGTGGTGTTCATCCCGTATTCAAAAATCAGGAAATTTAATAAGGCAGCATCCAGAACAATATCGCGATGATTGGAAATAAACAGGTATGGTTTATTCTTATCCAGTTTTTCAATTCCGGTACATTTTAATCCGTCTGAAGTTTTGTCTATCAACCAGTGAAGAAGGTCGTAAATAAACACCCCCTGAAGTTGTTTGATACTGCTTACCCTACGGAGTTGAAATTTTACCATTTCAACTTTAGGACGGTTTTTAAACATGTGCAGTAAAACCTCATCAAATACAGGGTCTTTAATGAGCAGACGCATTTTTGCTTTTACTTCCTTGTCGTAATACGGACGAATATCATCGAAATTATGTGTATGCATTCTGTTAATTTTGACTGGGCAAAGTAACACATTCGAATTCAGAATTTCAACCGAAGCTGGAATTTTAACTCAGTTTTATTTTTTCCCTCAATTTCATTATACCCGGAACTGATGATTTCCCTGTCGGTAAAATGGGTGTTCGAAACCTTTGCCCAGCAATCTATTTTATCCGTTATCTTATATTTCAGATTCAGATAAGTTCTGAAACCTTTGCCGTAATATGCGGGGATGGAAAAAGTATACAGCAGGTCGTTTTCGTAAGCATATATTCTTGAATTGTAACTTTGTGTATCGAACCAGGCAATCCGGGATGTAAAGCTAATCGGGAAATTAAGAGGTGAAAGTTGTATGTCGTAAAAAACAAGATAACCATTTTCTGTATCCTTACCTTTATAAAATGCATGTTCTGCTCTAAGTTTTAATGTGATTATTTCACTCAAATCATACTGAAAGTGTATTCGGCTTTTTTGTGTACGTTCAGGGAGATTTACATAGCGCTGCTCTTCTTTAAATTTCTGTTCCTTTTCTTCATTTTTAAATCGGGTGTAGAAACTGAATTTTTCTGATATGTGAAAATTAGCCTGGGCAAAAATATCCCATGAATGTGCTGGGCCAGCAGTTGAATAGTTGAACCATCTGGATTTGTAGATGTCGGAATAGGCAGAAATGGTTACATATTTACCTGGTAAAAAACGGGTGCCCAGATAAAGTCCGGTTTCGTTGCTAATATTACTTGCTTCTGCAAAAGTATTGGCCCAAAGTGCATGATAGTTTCTATCAAAATGACGAAATAGGGCTGAAAAGCTGAGCTGGTCGTTGAGGCGGGTTACCATTCCCTGGGTAATGGCTTTGCCCTTTGATTTCGACATGGCCGCTTCTCCAAATAACCGTAGTCGGCCTTTGTTCCACAAGTAATCCACGCCGGTAGTATAATTTTCATTTCCCTGAAATCTGAACCTATTGTAGAGCTGATCTTCCCTTTTAAAAGGGATGTTGAACTTCTGATAAACAAATGTTCCACCTATTTTCAGGTGTTGGAAATTCCAGGTCAGGAATCCTCCCATGTTGGTATTCATTACCGATTTTTCATCTGCAATTTCATTGCTGGTTCGGTGGTAGCCTGATGTTTGCAGACTGGTAAAATATTCCCCTTCAATTTGAGTGCCTGTCAAATTCCCGTCGGCTTTTTTGCGGGAATAAAACAAGTTGAGTCCGGCTTTCCCGAAATTCAGAGAGGTGGCAAGTCCCCTGAAATATAAATTTTCATCCACAGAAGTGTATCCCCGCACACCCTGTCCGTTTTTTGTAATGGCCATAATATCTTCCGATTTACCTGTGGTATATCCCTGCCATAAAACCAGGCCTTGCCCGGCCCGAACCACGTAATCGCCAAGCGAAATATTTGCGATGGTATTACTAAGTTTAAAACTAACATGACCGGAATAGTAGTCGAACCCGGATTTATTGGAGCCTTTAAAAAAAGCTTCTCCCGGGTCTTTTTCGGCAGTAATTCCAACTGAATATTTATTTCTGACTTCAAAATTGTATCGGGAATAATACCTGAAACGATTTCCCTCGTAAGGTATTGAGTTGTCTTCACGCGGGAAGTAGCCCTGAGCTTTTTGCATGGTACCTGTTACACGTCCCAGTAATTGATGCCTCCCGTACTTAAGCTCTTCCCGAAATGATTGGTCTTCTTCAGCTTTTGGCCCGAACCAGATAAATGGTTGTATTTTTTTCAAAATTTCTGGATTAAAACCATCAATGGTATTCAGTTCGTAGATGGAATAGGCTGGGCCATAAGTTTTTACATATTCCAGTAGCTTTGTAATTTGAATGTCGTTGAGAATGTAGAGTCGTGCCAATTCTGATTCTGATGTAGCGTTTATATTTATAGGATTCTCAGCCAGCTTTTCCAGGTCTTCAATGATGAGAGCCGCATCGGTGCCTTCTTCCAGGTTTTGAAGCTGCGATTCTAAAATGCTTTCGATTATGGCTTCCGGTTTTAATTCCTGGCTTAATACGATTATCGGAAAACTTAAAAAGATAGAAAGGATAATATGTTTTTTCAATCTTTTCATTAAAGTGTAAATTGAATGGATACAGATGGTGTAATTCCAAGGTTTCCGTGGTAGCTGAAAGCAACGTCAGTTGTAATTTTTTTATGCGAATATCCAAAGCCTGCAGTATATTGAACAGGGCGTCCTGAAATGCCAAACCGCAAGAAAAGTTCTTTTGCCGGAGAGAATTCCAGCCCGGTTTTAACAATAGCCGGTTTATCTGAATTTAACTGAGCTTCCATGCACAATAATACCATTTCCGAAAATTGGTAATGTCCTCCAATTCTGTAAATTCCCTCTGTTCTTTGTTTTCCCTGCGAAAGCCTGATTCCGTTTTTTATCGGGTTAAACATGTGAGCACCCAGAATGAATTCATCGGTTAGCCGGCAAGTCAAGCCGACTTCAAAAGTTGCAAAACCAAATGCTCCTTCATTTTCCGGATAATGTTCCGAGAAATAATCGAGCTGGATCCCCGCATTTAACCGGTCGGATAGTTTTTTTGCAAAAGAAATTCCGACTTTATGATTCTTATAGCTTCCTTTTCCAAACTGGTACAACGATAGTCCGAATGTGCCTGAACGAACAGGGAGAACTACTGATCCGGCAGCCAAAGAAAGTTCTTCAATTAGAAATCTCGATTCGAAATAAACTCCGGAAGAAACGGACTCCAGTTGGGCCAGAGTGGCCTGGTTGTGAAATGTACTCCATGTATCGTGGATAGAAACAAATGCACCGGACAGGGCAGTTGGGCGGGCGCCTGAATAATAATTCCCTGAAGCAAATGTGAAAAAAGGGAATAATGAAATAATGAGTAGTATATAAAAGGGTCGATACATAAAAAAGAGGTATGTTGCTAAAACACACCTCTTTAAAGTTACGAAATATTTTGTTAAAACTAATTCGTTTTAAATTTGAACTTCACCTCTGCAAGTTCCTGGTTGGCTTTTACAATCTTTTGTTTCAGGTTCTCTTTGTATTCTATTAGTCTTTGCATCAGGGCCTCGTCGCCTGTTGCCATCATTTGTACGGCAAGAATCGCTGCATTCATCGCCCCGTTAACTGCAACCGTAGCAACAGGTATTCCCGGAGGCATTTGAAGAATGGCCAGAATAGAATCAAATCCTGAAAGACTTGCATTAATCGGAACTCCAATTACCGGAAGCGGAGTCATAGCGGCAATAACACCCGGCAAATGTGCAGCCATACCGGCGCCGGCAATAATTACTTTTATTCCGCGATCTTTTGCTCCCTTAGCAAAGCGTTCTACTTCCTCCGGAGTGCGATGTGCCGAAAGGGCATTAATTTCAAACGGAATCTCAAACTCGTCGAACAGTTTAGCCGCCTTTTCCATCACACCCATGTCGGATGTGCTACCCATAATAATACTAACTTTTGGAGTCATGTTTTATAATTTATTTGTTACTTTGTACCTTTTATTTTTTATACGAAAATACAGCAAATTAGCTATTAATAAAAATCAAAGTTGTACATGAAGAGAGTGAAAATTCTGGATAAAGAGTTTGAGCTATTTATCCCTTATGAAAAAATTCGATCAGTTGTTGAACAAATGGCCGATACCATGAACGAGGAACTGGCGGGAAAGAATCCATTATTCCTTTGTATCTTAAATGGTTCGTTTATGTTTGCTTCCGAAATTTACAAACGCATCAATTTTGTTGAATCGGAAATATCATTTGTTAAGCTGGCGTCTTATCAGGGGGATTCTAGCACAGGAACAGTAAAACAGTTAATCGGGTTAAATGAGGAAATTGAAGGACGAACAGTAGTTGTTTTGGAAGATATTGTTGATACCGGGATTACCATTAATAATATTCAGGAACAGCTTGCCGGAATGAATCCGAAAGAAGTTCAGGTAGCAACACTTTTGCTAAAACCCGACTCTCTTCAGAAAGAAGTTGAATTGAAGTATGTGGGGATGGAAATTCCTAATGACTTTATTGTTGGCTATGGTCTTGACTATGATGGTTATGGCCGCAATTTATTAGATATATACTCTGTTGTTTAATTTAAAATAAACCAAAAATTATGTTGAATCTCGTTTTATTTGGACCTCCCGGGGCAGGAAAAGGCACACAGGCTGAGTACCTTATTGAATCATTTGGGTTGATCCATTTATCTACCGGAGACTTACTAAGAAGCGAAATTGCTGCCGGAACTCAACTTGGGTTGGAAGCAAAAAGCTTTATGGATAAAGGAGAACTGGTTCCTGATGCCGTAGTTATTGGAATGATTAAGTCGAAACTGGAAAGTAATCAGGATGCCAAAGGTTTCATCTTTGATGGTTTTCCACGTACTGTTGACCAGGCAGAAGCATTGGATGTGTTACTGAACAATAACGGAACTCCAATTTCAGGAATGCTTTGCCTTAAGGTTGAAAAACAGGAGCTGATTAGTCGCCTGTTGAATCGTGGAAAAGATTCGGGGAGAGCCGACGATCAGAATCAGGCTGTAATCGAAAACCGGATTAATGTTTATAACGAAAAAACACTTCCGTTAATCGAGTACTACAAACCTCAGGGAAAACATTACGATATTAAAGGAATGGGAACGATTGAGGAAATTGCCGGCAGATTAAAAGAAGTTGTTACAAAACTTTAAGTTTTAAAAGTATCTGTCAGGATCAGGCAGGAATCTTGGGACTATTGTCAGAAGATTCCTGTTTTTGCGGAATAAAAGTGTGAATAAAAACAGATAAAATGGCTGAATCAAATTTTGTTGATTACGTAAGAATTTTTTGTAAGTCTGGAGACGGAGGTTCCGGTTCAGCTCATTTACGGCGCGAAAAATATGTGGCCTTTGGTGGTCCCGACGGTGGTGATGGAGGACGTGGCGGACATGTTATACTGGAAGGAAATTCTCATATGTGGACTCTTCTGCATTTGAAATTCAAGAAACATATTAAAGCCGGTAATGGTGAGTCTGGAGGGAAGCAAAGAAGTCACGGTGCCGACGGAGAAGATATTATTGTGGAAGTGCCCCTGGGAACCATTGCCAGAGATGTGGAAACTGGTGAATTCCTTTTTGAGATCACTAATCACGGCGAACAGAAAATACTGGTAAAAGGAGGTAGAGGTGGCCTTGGAAACGACCATTTTAAAACGTCTACCAATCAAACCCCGCGTTATGCCCAGCCTGGAGAAGAAGGTGAGGAAGGGTGGAAAATACTTGAATTGAAAGTTCTGGCCGATGTGGGGCTGGTAGGTTTTCCAAGTGCTGGTAAATCCACACTCTTATCTGTTGTTTCTGCAGCAAAACCCAAAATAGCAGAGTATCATTTTACTACCCTGGTGCCGAACCTCGGAATTGTGGGGCACCGCGAACAACGTTCGTTTGTTATGGCCGATATTCCGGGAATTATTGAAGGTGCGCACGAAGGTCGTGGTTTAGGATTGCGGTTTTTGAGGCACATTGAGCGGAATTCGATGTTGTTGTTTATGGTGCCTGCCGACAGTAAAGATCATCTAAAAGAATATAATATTTTGTTAAACGAGCTGGAAAAATACAATCCGGAATTGCTGGACAAAGAACGCTTTCTGACTATTAGTAAAGCGGATATGCTCGACGATGAATTAATGAAAGAAATCAGTGCGGAACTGGGAGATATTCCTCATATGTTTTTCTCATCGGTAACCGGTAAAAACATTCAACCTTTAAAAGATAAAATCTGGGAGATACTGAATAGTTAATGGAATTTCTACAAAAAATACTTGAGCTGGATAAAGAGTTGTTTTTGTTTCTAAACAGCTTTCATAATGACTTTTGGGATACCATAATGTTGATGATTACCCGCAAGGAAACATGGGTTCCTTTTTATGCGATAATTTTATTTTATGTAATAAAAAATTACCGCAGCAAAGCTGTTCTTATCATAATCTCACTGGCATTATTAATTTTAAGTAGCGACCAGCTTTCAGTATTAATGAAAGAAACAATACAGCGACTTCGTCCGGTGTACGAACCTGTAATTGCCGATATGGTACATAATGTTTTACGAAAAGGAGGTTTGTACGGATTTGTTTCTTCACATGCTGCTAATTCGGTGGCCATTCTGGTTTTTACTTCTCGTATTTTTAAAAGTCGCAGTTATTATACTTTGTTGTTGTTGTGGGTGCTTATGTTTTGTTACTCGCGCATTTATTCCGGTGTGCATTACCCAACAGATTTGCTGGGTGGTGCTTTGTTAGGATGGCTTTTGGGGCTTCTGTTTTATAAGCTTACCATGTTTATTGAGAATCACTTTTTTTATTCCCGTTCACCAAAAATCGAAAAGACAGCTCTGAAATACGATCAGTCAGGTATTATATGGTTGGTTTTTGTTGTGTTGATGCTGACTGTTTTTATTGTAACTTTTATCCTTCACAAATACAATTATCTGTAAATGAGCAGAAATGCAAGGTATTACTCCGAAAAGTTTGAAAAATATTCTATTGAGCTTCAAAATGTTTCGTCAAAACTAAAACGTTTTACCTGGTATAGGCTTTTGTCCTTTTTATCTATTATCGTTCCACCTGTAGTTTTTGGTTGGCATTGGTTTGTTTGGCTAATGATGGTTGCCCTTGTTGGATTATTTTTTCTCCTCGTTAAAATAAACCTCAGGATGGAAAGACAAAAGCAAAAACTGGAGGTATTAAAGAAGTTGGTAGAAAATGAGCAGAAGGCTTTGAAACATTCATTCCTGCATTTTAAGGATGGGGAAGAGTTTTTAAATACGCAGCATTTTTTCTCTTACGATCTTGACTTGTTTGGGCGTGGTTCCTTGTTTCAGTTTTTGAACCGTACTACAACCGTTGGAGGCACACAGAAACTGGCATCCTGGTTAATTAGCCCGTCAAAAGTCAGGGAGGAGATCATACAACGGCAGGAGGCTGTGAAAGAATTATCTGCAATGCCGGATTGGCGGCTTGAATTCAGAGCGGCCGGTAATTTGTTTGATGAAACCGAAGCGTTAAGCAGGGAAATAAAGTCATGGTCGGGTATGGAGCTGGCGTTGAATCATCCTGCAAGGGTAAAATGGTTGATCCGGATTTTGCCCGTTTTAACCGTTGTGTCGGTTGTCCCGGCAGTAATGGGGAATTATCTTTTTTTGATTGTAATGGCAAGTTTGCAGTTTGTATTAATGTATTTCTTTTGGAAGAGAATCAACCAGTATTTTTTGTTTTTTGGCAGAAAATCGGAACTGCTCTCAAAATACATGCAACTGTTGCATATTATAGAGAATAAAGAGTTTAAATCGGAATATCTCCAGGGGTTACAAAATAAGGTAAGGCATCCATCGGCAGGCAATCTTTTTAAGCAGTTAAAAAGCCTGGTTAAAGAATTTGAGTACCGTCAGAATATTTTAGTTGGCCTGGTTCTCAATGGTATCTTTTTGTGGGATATCAGGTGCGTGTATAAACTTTGGGAGTGGCACCGGAACAATCATACAAAATTATCGGTGTGGCTCGATGTTATTGCTGAAACTGATGTTTTAATTAGTCTGGGTAATTACGCAGGGAATCTCCCCGAATTTGTATATCCTGAAATAAAAGAAGGTGATTTTATATATAAGGCCGAAAATCTTGGTCATCCTTTATTGAAGCCGGACAAAAGGATTTGTAACGATTTTGAAATTGCCGGGTTGTCGCAGGTGATGATTGTTACCGGTGCAAACATGGCCGGTAAAAGTACTTTTTTGCGTACGGTGGGTGTTAACCTTGTGCTCGCTTTGATTGGAGCTCCTGTGTGTGCTGAAAAGATGAAAATTTTACCCATTGATATTTATACAAACATGAGGACTACTGATTCGCTTTTAGACGATGAGTCGTATTTTTTTGCTGAATTAAAGCGCATAAAAGGCGTGCTCGACAGGTTGAAAAACGGAGAACGTATTTTTGTAATTCTGGATGAAATGTTAAAAGGGACCAACTCCATCGATAAATTAAATGGCTCGCAGGAATTAATTCGGAAACTGGTTGAGCAGAAGGCTGTTTCGCTGATCGCTACCCACGATTTGAAGCTCAGTGAAATGGAGCGGGAGTTTCCTGATCATGTCTCAAACAGGTGTTTCGAAATAAGGATCGAGAACGATGATTTGATTTTCGACTATAAACTTTCACAGGGCGTAACCAAAACCATGAATGCTACCTTTCTGATGCGAAAAATGGGAATTATTTAAAAGTTTCTCAAGAAGTCAGGAGTGTTTTATGTTTAGTTGCTAATTTGTAGTGTGACCTGCGAATTAACATCCTGTCTTGTTTTTGGATGCATGCCTTCGCCACTGATTTTTCTTTAGAAAATGGCCTTCTGATATGTGCGACTTATCCAATATTTTTCAACCGTCAATTGTTAGTTAAAGAGCCCGCCAAAGCTGCTGAAAAGTGCATGATTTAGTTATATTTGTCACAATGGGGTAAATTCTGCAATTTTTGATGACGGAATTGAAATCCCGGGATTGGAGGATGCTAATAATAGGGACAATCCAAAAGATGATTGGTTGATTCAGAAGAAAGATATATGAGCGCAAATTACGACGAAGGTACAATTAAAACATTAGATTGGCAGGAGCATATCCGGAGGCGTCCGGGAATGTATATCGGGAAACTGGGCGATGGTACCTCTGCCGACGATGGTATTTATGTTCTTTTGAAAGAGGTAATGGATAATTCCATCGATGAATTTATGATGGGATTTGGAAAGAAAATTACCGTAAGTGTCGATCAGGATCAGGTTACCATTCGCGACTTCGGCCGTGGTATTCCACTTGGCAAGCTTGTAGATGTTGCCAGTAAAATGAATACCGGTGCCAAATACGACAATAAGGTTTTTAAAAAATCGGTAGGGCTAAATGGTGTCGGGATTAAAGCCGTAAACGCCCTTTCTTCAGATTTTACCATAAAAGCAGTTCGCGAAGGAGTTGCAAAAGAAATTTATTTCAGTAAAGGAATTAAAACCGGAGAAAAGGATTATCAGGGAATAAGTGAAGAAAACGGAACCCAGGTTACCTTTGTCCCCGACGGAAGTGTGTTCAAAAAGTATCGGTATATAAACGATTATATCGTGAACATGATGAAGAACTACACCTTCCTGAATGCCGGCCTTACCATCGAATACAATGGCGAGCGTTTTTATTCGCGAAATGGTTTGCGCGACCTGCTGGAAGAAAACATGGATCACGACCCAATTTACCCAATTATACATTTGCGAGGAGAGGATATTGAGGTTGCCATCACGCATGGAAACCAATATGGCGAAGATTATTATTCTTTTGTTAACGGCCAACATACAACCCAGGGTGGTACACACCTACAGGCTTTTCGAGAAGTTTTAGTGAAAACGATCAGGGAGTTTTACAAGAAAGATTTTGATCCGTCCGATATTCGGGCATCAATTGTGGCAGCCGTTAGCATTAAAGTCGAAGAGCCTGTTTTTGAATCGCAAACCAAAACCAAACTTGGTTCAAGAGATATTGGTCCGGATGGCCCTACGGTTAGGGCACACGTCGCCAACTTCCTGCAAAAGGAATTGGATAACTTCCTGCATAAAAATCACGAAACAGCAGAAGTTCTTTTAAGGCGGATTGTTGAGTCGGAACGCGAAAGAAAAGCAATTTCCGGAGTGAAAAAACTGGCAAAACAAAGGGCTAAAAAAGCAAGTCTGCACAATAAAAAGCTCCGTGATTGCCGAATTCACTTTAACGATAAAGATGACAGGAAAGAAGACTCCTGCATTTTCATAACCGAGGGAGATTCTGCAAGTGGTTCCATAACAAAATCACGTGATGTGAATACTCAGGCTGTATTCAGTTTGAGGGGGAAACCCCTTAATACTTTCGGTTTAACCAAAAAGGTTGTATACGAAAATGAAGAGTTTAACCTTTTACAGGCTGCACTGAATATTGAAGAAAGCCTGGAAGATTTAAGATATAACAAAGTAATTGTTGCTACCGATGCCGATGTTGACGGAATGCACATTCGTTTGCTGCTGATTACCTTTTTCCTTCAGTTTTTTCCTGATTTAGTTAAAAAGGGACATGTGTATATTTTGCAGACACCGCTTTTCAGGGTGCGGAATAAACAAAAAACCTATTACTGCTATTCGGAAGAGGAAAAAGTGAAAGCCATTACGAAACTGAAAGGCAAACCCGAAATAACCCGCTTTAAAGGTTTGGGAGAGATATCGCCTGACGAGTTTAAAAATTTTATTGGCAAAGATATTCGATTGGAACCCGTTCAGATGAAAAAACACGAATCGGTATCGCAAATGCTGGAATACTATATGGGAAAGAATACACCCGAGCGACAGGAATTTATAATCGATAACCTGTACGTTGAGAAAGACGAAGTGGCCTAATTGAAGATACTCCCGATCCGGGGAAGCACGATAATTTCAGGAGGAAGAATGTCAGAAGAGAATATAAATTACGAAGAAATTCAGGACGAAAATGTAAAAGAGGAAGTAGCCTATTTGTCGGGAATGTACCGCGATTGGTTTCTCGATTATGCATCGTATGTAATTCTAGAGCGAGCCGTTCCTTATATTAACGATGGCTTAAAACCTGTGCAGCGTCGTATAATGCACGCTATGAAAGAAATGGATGATGGCCGTTACAATAAAGTAGCGAACATTATCGGGCAAACCATGCAATACCACCCGCATGGCGATGCTTCAATTGGCGATGCCACAGTACAACTTGGACAGAAAGAATTACTGATTGATACCCAGGGGAACTGGGGGAATATTCTTACAGGCGACGGAGCCGCAGCCCCTCGATATATTGAGGCTCGCCTGACCAAGTTTGCGCTGGAGGTACTTTTTAATCCTAAAACTACCGAATGGAAATTATCGTACGACGGAAGGAAAAAAGAACCGGTAACGCTTCCCGTAAAATTCCCGTTACTGTTGGCACAGGGAGTTGATGGTATTGCTGTTGGTCTGGCCTCAAAATTGTTTCCACATAACTTTCTGGAACTGCTCGACGCTTCTGTTGCTTATCTGAAAGGTGAAGATTTTGAATTAGTGCCTGATTTCCCGACAGGTGGTTCAGCCGATTTTAGTAAATACAACGACGGGCTTAGGGGAGGCTCAGTAAAAGTGAGGGCCACCATCGAGAAGCGCGATAACAAAACCCTGGTGATTACCGAGGTTCCTTTTGGTAAAACAACTTCAAGCCTGATCGAATCGATCATTAAAGCCAATGACAAGGGTAAAATAAAGGTTAAAAAGATTGATGATAACACGGCCGAGAATGTAGAAATACTGGTTCATCTGGCATCTGGAGTTTCTTCCGATAAAACCATTGATGCGCTTTATGCATTTACTGATTGTGAAGTTTCTCTTTCTCCAAACTCGTGTATCATTGAGAAGGATAAACCGCTTTTTATCGGTGTAAAAGAAATACTGAAACGATCGGCCGACAGCACGCTTCAACTCCTTAAAACCGAGTTGGAAATTAAAAAGTCGGAGCTTGAAGAACAGTGGCACTTCCTGTCGCTCGAAAAGATATTTATTGAAGAAAGAATATACAAGGATAAGAAGTTTGAAGATTCGGAAAACATGGATATGGCCATTGCTCATATCGATAATCGATTGGATCCGTGGAAACCCAAACTTCACCGTGATATTACCCGCGAAGATATTTTGAGGCTGATGGAAATTCGTATGGCCCGGATCCTGAAATTCAATAAGGACAAAGCCAACGATCAGCTGAAAGCCATTGAAGATGAAATCGCCGAGGTGGAGAATAATATCATAAATATTGTTCCTTACACTATAAAGTGGTTCAGGCATCTGAAAACAAAATATGGCAAAGGACGTGAGCGAAAAACTGAAATCAGAAGCTTCGAAAATATTGTTGCCACGAAGGTGGTAGTTAAGAACGAAAAACTCTATGTCGACCTTAAAGAAGGTTTTATGGGAACCTCGTTGAAAAAGGCGGAGTTTGTTTGCGACTGTTCCGATATCGACGACATTATTATTTTCCGACGCGATGGTTCATACTTTATAACAAAGGTCTCTGATAAAGCTTTTATCGGTAAGAATATCATTCACCTGGCCGTATATCGAAAGAACGACAAAAGAACCATTTACAATGTAGTGTACAAAGACGGTCAAACGGGGTATTACTACATGAAACGGTTTTTTGTTACCGGCGTAACGCGTGATAAAGAGTACAACCTGACCAAAGAAACCAAGGGGTCGAGAATCGTTTATTTCTCCGACAATCCTAACGGAGAAGCAGAAGTGTTAAGGATTGTTTTAAAACCAAAACCACGTCTGAAAAAACTGATCTTTGAAGAGGATTTGGGAGAGTTGGCCATTAAAGGACGCCAATCGATGGGGAATATTCTTACTAAAAACGATGTACATAAGATTACCCTGAAAGAAAAAGGCGTTTCCACACTGGGTGGAAGAAAAATATGGTTCGACGAAGACGTACTTCGGTTAAATGCTGATGGCCGGGGAAAATATCTGGGAGAATTTTCCGGCGAGGATCAGATCCTGGTTATCTATAAAAATGGCTCGTTCCAATTGTATAACTACGACTTGAGTAACCACTTCGGACAGGATATTTTAACTATTGAGAAATTTAATAAGGCGAAAATTCTGTCAGTGGTTTATTACGATGCCGAACACGAATATTACTACGTAAAACGTTTTGAGATTGATGAACCGGAAGGCAAGCTCATTCGTTTTATCGGAGAGAATGATGACAATAAACTGGTAAGTATAACCTGGGTTCATTATCCACGACTAGAGCTTACATTTGGCGGTAAAAATGCGGAGCGCGATCCTGAAATCATTGAAGTATCAGAGTTTATCGGTATAAAATCGTGGAAAGCAAAAGGAAAACGTCTTTCCAATTATGAAGTTGAAAACATTAAGGAAATAGAACCTGTTGTTAAAGATGATTACGATCATCATGAAGAAGACCAGGAAGTAACAGAAGACGAAGAAAAGACCTCAGAAAAAGAGGATTTTAATGAGGTGCCTTTTGAAATCAATCGTCCGCGTAAAGATGACGATGATCCCGGACAAATGTCGTTGTTCTAGGAATATTTCCGGGTATAAAAATGAGTGAATAGAATGAGAATTTATCTGATTGGATATATGGGGTGTGGTAAGTCGACTCTCGGAAGACGGTTGTCGGAATACCTGGAAATGCAGTTTGTTGATATGGATAATTATATTGAGGAACGCAATTATAAAACTATTCCCCGGATTTTTGCAGAAGAAGGAGAAACCGAATTCCGGAAGAAGGAACGTAAAGCCCTGGAAGAATTATCTGAATTTACCGATATTGTTATCGCAACCGGTGGTGGTGCCCCTTGTTTTTTCGATAATATTGACTTAATGAATACTACAGGAAAGACAATATATCTGAATATTCATCCGCAAATTTTAGCCGACCGGCTTTTGAATTCTAAAACTGAACGTCCGCTTATAAAAGGAAAATCGCGAGAAGAGTTAGTCGACTTCATCGATGAAACCCTGAGTAAAAGGAACGAATTCTATTTGCAGGCCAAATACCAGATCACCGAACCCGATTTTGATCTTGATGAGTTAAAGAAGATGATTTCTTAACTTTGTTTCATGTCGACAGTAGCTCAAATATTTGCCCACACCCTAAAAGAAATTGGTGTGCGCTTTGTATTTGGTGTGCCCAGTGGAAACATGATCGATTTTATGGAGGCACTTCGTCGGGAGGAAAACATCGATTATGTTTTGGTTGGTAATGAAACCAATGCCGCAATAATGGCCGGTGTATGCGGAAGATTGACCGAAATACCGGGAGTTTGTTTTGGAACATTTGGCCCTGGTGCCACCAACCTGAGTACCGGTGTTGGTTGTGCTTTCCTCGATCGTTATCCCTTGCTCGCTTTTAGTGATGAAATGCCTGATCACCTGTTAAACAGGACGGTGCAGATGAATATCAATCATCAGCAACTTTTTTACCCGCTTACTAAGTGGACAACCCGTTTAAATGCTGTAAATGCAGAAGAAATTATACTGAAAGGTTCCGGAATTGCAACAGAGGAATTTCCGGGGCCGGTTCACATTGGCATTCCGGCAGGAATTGGAAATGAAGAAAGCTTAAAAACGAATGCTGAGGTTGATTATTTACGACTGGAAAAAAAGCTTTGGTCACCGCTGGTTCCGGATCAAATAAAAAAAGTTGAGAAACTCTGGCAGAAAAGCGAAAAACCAATAATTACTGTTGGCCTTTCTGCAGTCAGGGCCGGAGTGAAAGGACAGATTATCGAAATTGCCGAAAAATATCAGGTGCCTGTTGTGCTAACTCCAATGGCAAAAGGAATGTTCCCCGAAGATCATTCTTTATATGCCGGTGTACTTTTTCATGCTCTTTCTGATAAAGTGGCAAAGATATATTCGCAGGCCGATTTGGTTATTGGTATTGGTTACGATCCGGTGGAATTTAATTACGAAGATTGGATACCGGGTGTACCATTGATCCATATTGATTTGAAGGAAGCTGATGTGGATGCAGGGCTGATCCCAGAGGTGTTTAACGTACTCGGAAATATTGAGAATTCGCTAAGTGAACTGTTAAAAATCGACAAAAAAACCGGCAGTTGGGATTTATATTTTTTGCAGAATAACAGAAAAGGAATTTTGCAGCAACTTACACCAATGCGGGGAACGTTTGGCCCATTGGCAGTAGTCCATGAGTTACGAAAAATTCTTCCTGAAGAAGGTATCTTAACAGTAGATGTTGGAGCGCACCTTCATTTAATTGGTCAACAATGGATTACTCCTGCACCGGATAAGCTATTGATGACTAACGGGTGGTCGAGTATGGGATTTGCCCTTCCTGCTGCAATTGCTGCCAAAATGTGTCAGCCCGATTTGCCGGTTGTAGCACTTATGGGCGATGGCGGATTTCTGATGACTGTTGGAGAACTGGTAACTGCCAAACGCCTGAATCTGAATATTGTTTTTGTGGTTATTTACGACAATAGTTTAACGCTAATAAGGATTAAACAAGGCAAAAAGGATTATGATACCGATTACGGAACTGATTTGACTCTGCTTTCAGAGAATCCAACCAATCATTACTTTGGGGTACCGGTAATTCGGGCAACGGATTGTGATTCATATCAAAACGCGCTTCTCAAGGCATTTGATACTGAAGGACCTGTTGTAATTGAGGCACATGTTGATGGGAGTGAGTATGATGAATTGGTATTAAAACCGAATAAATAGTATCTTCGGGGAAACAAAAAAGTTTCATGCAAACCAACAAACAATTAACGCTTGCCTGCGATTTTGTTCAGTATACCGGGCAAAATATTTTTTTAACGGGGAAAGCCGGTACCGGTAAAACAACCTTTCTGAAAAGTTTAAAAGAACGGTCGCCAAAACGAATGATTGTGGTAGCTCCAACCGGTGTTGCAGCCATCAATGCGGGAGGTGTAACCATTCATTCCTTTTTTCAGTTATCGTTTGCACCTCAAATTGGAAGTGAGAGTGAGCACAGTGCCGAGCAGCGCTTTACCAAAGAAAAAATAAAAATTATGCGTACGCTCGATCTGCTGGTGATTGATGAAATCAGTATGGTTCGGGCAGATATTTTGGATGCAATTGACCGTACATTGCGACGGTTTAAAAACCGGAAGAAAGCGTTTGGCGGAGTACAGTTGCTGATGATCGGTGATTTGCAGCAGTTGGCTCCAGTGATTAAACAGGAGGAGTGGGGACTTCTTCGACGTGAGTATGAAACTCCCTTCTTTTTTAGCAGTAAGGCATTGAAAGAATTTCCATATGTGAGTATTGAACTAACCGAGGTATTTCGTCAGCAAGACGAGGCGTTTATTGCATTGCTAAATAAGGTTCGCGAAAACAGGTTGGATGAAAGTGCGCGCACAAAACTGAACAACCGTTATGTTCCTAATTTTGTGCCCGATGATGAGGAAGGATATATTACGCTATGTACTCATAATATTAGCGCCCAGCGAATTAACGATTCGAAGCTGCATGAATTAACAGGCAAAAAACGGGTATTCACTTCCAGTGTTGAAGGTAAATTTCCTGAATATTCGTATCCTACAAATTTTGAGTTGGAATTAAAAGTAGGTGCCCAGGTGATGTTTGTTAAAAATGATTCGGCACCGGAGAAACGTTTTTACAATGGCAAAATAGGTCAGATTCAAAGCATTGGCGATAATGTAATATTTGTGCAGTGTCCGGGTGATGAAACGGAAATAGAAGTAGAACCACAAACCTGGGAAAATTACAAGTACACAATTGATAAAAACACCGGCGAAATTAAGGAGGAACTGGAAGGAGCATTTACACAGATCCCTTTAAAACTTGCCTGGGCAATTACCATACATAAAAGCCAGGGATTAACCTTTGAAAAAGCCATTATCGATGCCGAAGCTTCGTTTGCCCATGGGCAGGTTTATGTGGCTTTAAGCCGGTGTAAAACCCTTGAGGGGATGGTATTGTCAAGTCCAATTGCAAACCGCAGTATTGTAAATGATGGAACGGTAACCGGGTTTACAAAACAAGTGGAGGAAAATCAACCGGGCGAAAAGGAATTAAATGAAGCGAGGCTGGCCTATCAGCAGGAACAGTTAACTGATATGTTTCGTTTTTCACGGGTAGGATATCTTTTGCGTTCCGTGTCAACACTGATTCGAGAAAACAAAGGAGCTTTCCCCGAAATTACAGTGTCTCAATTCGAAAAAATGAGCATCGATACACAAAATGAAGTGATTGATGTGGCCGCAAAGTTTCATAACCAGCTCACTGCTTATCTGCGCCGCGAACCCGATGTGTTGAAAAATGATGAGTTGCAGGAACGGATAAAAAAAGCAGCTGCCTATTTTGGCGAAAAGATACAGGGAATTTTGTCTGACTCATTAAAAAAAGTTGATCTCGATATTGATAACAAGGCTGTTAAAAGTCAGTTGAAAAGGTATGTGGCTGATTTAAAGGAGGAAGCTCTAATCAAATTGTCGGCTTTTGAAGAATGCCTTGAAGGATTCGATGTCAGAAGAATTATGGATGCCCGGGCTAAAACAATGGTTGCCAAAAGTACCGTTAAGGTGAAGCAAAAAGCTAAAGAGATCACTGATTTTGAAAATATTCCGCACCCAAAGGTGTTTAATTCGCTGCGCACATACCGGACCGAAAAAGCCAAAGAATTAGGAATTCCACCTTATATGATTTTTTCGCAGAAAGTATTGTACGAACTGGTCAATTATTTGCCTTCTGATTCTGCTTCTCTGAAGTTAATTAATGGATTGGGAAACAGAAAAGTTGAGCAGTTTGGAGGTGAAATACTGGAGATTATCCGCGATTACTGTACTGAAAATAATATCGATAAAGGAGAGATTCCCCTGCAGGAGGAGAAGAAAGAAAAGAAACCAAAAGAAGATACCAGGTTGGTAAGCTTTAACCTTTTTAAAGAAGGAAAAACCATTCAAGAAATTGCAAAATTGCGGGCTCTAACAAGCAATACCATCGAAAATCATTTGGCTTATTTTGTGAAGTCGGGCGAGTTGGATGTAAAAAAGCTGATGGACGAAGACAAACTCAAAAGAATTTCTGAATATTTCGGGAAGGAAGAAGATAGGAGCTTTGCAACGGCAAAAGTACATTTTGGTGAAGAGGTAAGTTACGGGGAATTGCGGTTGGCTTTGAGTTATTGGGAGCATTTACAGGCGAATGCTGATTAATTGGTTTTATTTTTTCCCCGGATTCAAAGGGGATAAAAAGAAGAAAAGGATCCCAAAAATCTTTTTAAACTTTTGAGAACCTTTTCATTCTTCATCTGGTTTTATGTTAATCCTATTAGTACTCTTAATCTTTCTTAATAATTTTTTTGATACAGCTTTGGTTATCGTTCATCACTTTTATTAAATAAATACCTGACGGGTATTCAGAAAGGTTTACCCTTGTAACAGAAGAGTTTATTTCACCTTCAATCACTTTCTTACCGCTAATATTGAAGACCGAATAACTATTGTTGAATCCCATTTTGTCGATGTTAATGTTTATGTAGTCGACGGTAGGATTAGGATATACAACAATGGAGTTTTGTTCCAAATCTGATTCTGCAAATGGATTCCCTGCAGAAGCTCTTGGTGCATCAAAACTTACCTCGTAATCTTCCACCTCTCCAACAAAACCGGCATCGCAGGAACTAAGTGGTGCACTGCCCACTTTCATTACTACTCTCATTCGGGTAGATTCGCTTGCATCAAAAGGTATCGATATTGTGCCAATGACTACTCCTTTTTTATTGTTGATTTGGAGAACCATTTCTCCCGAATCATCAAAGTCGCCATCGTTGTTAAAATCAATCCAAATCTGCCAGTAATTGCGGGTAGTATTCGAATATGGATAAAGTTCAACGGTGTAATCCTGTCCGGCCACAATATTATCCATTGCAGATGCTGACAGTTGATAACCGTCGGCACCTGATTCAATGTCGAATCCTGCAAATACGATTCTTCTGATATAGTTTAGAGAGCTGCTTACATTTTCCGGCGAACAGTATTCTAATGTTGTGTTGTTATCCACATTATAAACAGTAATTGCCATACTTTTTTGTGATGTTCCTGCATCATTCGAAGCAATTAGGGTTACTAAATACTCTCCCGGACTATCAAAGGAAACAATTGGATTTTCAGAAGAACTTGCACTGTTGGTGACACCTTCGAAATTCCATAAAAGACTTGTCGGGTTATACAGGGAAGTATTTGTAAACTGAACTGATTCTCCTATCGCCACATTTGTACTACTGGCAGTAAAATCAGCCACGGGAGCAGGTTCGAAAATGTGCACGGAATAATCTTCAATCTCTCCAATTAAATCGTCGCAGGCAGAAGGTTCCGTTGGACTTATGGCTACTCTCATTCGGGTAGTTATATTCAACCCTGCAGGAATGAATAGTGTACCTGAAATTTCTGATTTTGATTTTGATGAACTGAAAAGCTTTTCTGAGTCAGAGAAGATCATGTCTTGGTTAAGGTCGATCCATACAGCCCAGTATTCGAATTTGCTTCTTGAAATGAATCCGGGAGTGAGTACTATGTTTTGGTTTCCGCCACTTTTTATTTCAAAACCAAAAGAGGTAAAATCAGAATAACCGTTTGATCCGGAAGTATTGGACTGGCCATCAATCTCAACGCCGGCAATCCATTCAGTGCCTGCATTTGTTGTGGGAATACAATAGGAAGGAATATACTCGTCTACCTGGATATAATTTTCCATAATTATGGTGTCGGGTCCAGCCTCGTTCGACGCAATCAGAGTTACACTGTACGTCCCTGCTGAGGTATAAATAACAGATGGATTTTGTTTTGTTGAAGTGCCCGGGGTTCCACCCTCGAATGTCCAGCTCCAGGAGCTTGGTTCATTTAACGACAAATCAGTAAAAGTTACTGTTTCACCCGCTGTAATACTGGTCTTGCTTGCAGAGAAATCAGCTGTAGGAGCTACACCTGCTTCATTTACCTGTATATAATTTTCCAGAGTTGTTGTATCTGAACCATCGTTGTTCGTTGCAATCAGTGTTACATAATAGTTTCCGGGAGTGGCATAAGTAATCGTCGGATTCTGTGCTGTTGATGTAGCAGGTGCTCCACCCTCAAATATCCAATTCCACGAGCTGGCATCAGACGATAAATCTGTGAATGTTACTGTTTCTCCTTCAAGTACGGAACTGGTACTGGCAGTGAAATTAGCGACCGGAAAAACAGGAGGCTCAGTTATTTCAATGTAGTTGTCCATTACCTGAGTATTGGACCCCGCCTCATTTGTTGCGGTTAAGGTTACGGAATAAGTGCCGGCAGTATTGTAAGTAACAACCGGATTCTGTTCAGTTGAGGTCGCCGGGTTTCCACCCTCAAAAGTCCACTCCCATGAGGTTGGAGAGTTTGTTGAAAGGTCGGTGAATGTTATACTTTTGTCTGTGTTTGTGGTTGTTTCACTAACTGTAAAATTTGCTACCGGAATAGAAATTGAAGTTTGTTCATTAACTGTAATAAAGTTAGATACTTCTTTTCCATTCCATCCTGCTTCATTAATGGCATATAAAGTAACCTTAAAAGAACCTGTACTGTTATAGGTCACAGTTGGATTTTGTTCGCTTGAGGTTCCGGGTGTCCCTCCTGCAAATATCCAGTACCATTCATCGGGATTCCTGGTTGAGATATCAGTAAATTGAACGGTTTCACCTTTGGTAATTATAGTTTTGTCTGCTGTAAAATCTGCGATAGGGGTTACGATGAGGTCATTAACCCATATATAATTATCTACAACTTTTGTACTAGAACCATCTAAGTTTGTTACTGTTAATGTGACTTCAAATGTTCCAGAGTTATTGTAAGTTATTGTAGGATTTTGTAAATCAGAGGTTGCAGGTGTGCCACCTTCAAAAGTCCATGCCCATTTAGTAGGACTATTTTCAGATAAGTCTTTAAAAGTAATACTGTCGCCTATGGTTATTTCTGTTTTATTTGAAGAAAAAAGAGCTTCAGGAATTAACTTTGTTGTTAATAAAGTACAATTTCCATACTCATCAAGTGGACCAAGATTCTCATCTGCATCGTTCCCATCTGCCAGGTCAGGACATTCGGGACAATTGGCTGGTTTTTCTCCTAAACCCCAGTAATAATAACCGTCACCGTCATTATCAACGCATTTAACTTCATAATTATTGATAACACTTGTTACAGGCGTTTTTATTGCATGTGTCCAGTAAAAGTCTTCAATAGGTTGTTCAATATAAATATAACCTTGATCTCCAAAGGAGGAACCCCAGCTGTTTTTAAAAATCCATACCGTTTTACCAATTAAAGGATCATCTGCGAGAACGGACTTCCAGTATCTGTCACCAGTGGAATACTCACTATAGTACAAGAAGTCTCCTTCTTTAATTACTTTATATCCTACAAGTACCATGGCATGACTCCAGTTAACAACACCTCCGCTAACAGGCCCTGTTTTAATCAGCATATCTTTTAACTCATCTTCTGTCTGAGTCCATTGATCAAAATTAATTCTCCCTCCAATTTTTATTTTTTCTGACGGATTGGTGCCTTTGTTCTCACAAGGTTCATATGTTGACGAATAGGGAAAGGTTGCTTCATCAACAATACCGTTGCTTGTTATATAATCCAGAGCATATTTGGGATAACCGCCTCCGCAATCATTCCCGGGGCCGGTACAAGATAATATTTCCTGTTCCGACAAATCCAGATTAAGCTGTTGATTAAAATAGAGATTTGCTATCGCTTCTGTTGCCCCTGTTGTCGCAAAAGCCCAGCAAGAACCGCATGTTTCCTGGTTGGTAACCGGTGTTATCCAATCCTTGCCATGCCGATTGCGCCAGTCCCATTCGTCTACATAAAGACTTTCAGTTGTTGTAGTGGCTGATTTTATGGTGCTTTGGTCTGTTTCTGTACTTCCGGCTGTTATTACTCCTCCTGTATAATATTCAAATCCTGCAGGGAAGGAGCTTTGTCCGTACAACTTTTTCCTCTCTCCATAATTTAATTCCGATACACTGGTTACTCCTGCAATCCAATGTTTCCCTTTCTTTTTGAGGTTGTTATTGATTTTTTTGATTTTAACCTCATTCTGATTTTTTTTCTTTTCCTTTTTTACCTTTTCAATATCAAATCCGGAATCAATATCAGACGAATAACTAATACTTTTTAGTTTCAGCTGAGCATTTTTAATCTCAATCTGAACGGAATAAGGTTTTACTCCATCCAGGATACTTGTTTCTTCACAAATATTTTTCACAGAGAAAGAAGTGGCCTCTTCCAGTAACAGATTATAACTTTCGTAAATGAGATATTCATTAAAGTTATTGTCGACCAATATGATTCTAACCAGCGAGTTTTCGCTGTTCAGTTCAATATCAGCCGTGGCATCAAGCCCGTAAATGATATCTCCGTTTTGTCCGAAAGGGAATATTTCCGATGATTCAGAAAAACTTTGATTGATACTAATGGATTGAGAATTTTTTCCTTCTTTTTTGAATTTCTCGTCTGAATTTTGTCCAAACGAAGCCCAACTGATTATTACAACCAGCAGTGCCAATAGCCCTGATTTTTTCATAGCATACCTCTGAAAGTGATTAAATGGTTCTGCCTTTTTTTTGATCTGTTTGCTACAAATACAAACAGTGGGTTTGTAAAACTTCAAACACCCCTAATCAAATTCTTCTCACAACTTAATAAAAATTAATACCTCAACAATTTAAATCTCTACAAATCAAAAGATGCGTGGATAAAATAGATAGTTTGTCCATCGACATTTTATGATTGTTGTCTAATAGGTTTGCCTGACTAAAGTAGATGCTTGTTTCTTGTAATCCAAGCGTTTTTATAAACACTGAAGGATTTTGGGAAGCAAAACCCTGTTCATAAGTAGATGAAATAGCAGTGTTTGCTGATGTTCTGGCTCTTAGATGAAAAAAATAAAAAAAACGAAAATAATTCCATAATCGACTGATAAACAGAAAGATTGTAAACAGAGGCTTTTTTATGTAAATAGGGTTTCAGGTGAATAACGTATAAAATAGCTGGTTTCTAATGGGGAAAATCTCTCATTTTTACAGGAAGACTTATCATTCACAGGGAAGTATAATTGATATGTATCAGCACAAGTAGTGGAAAGGTGAGATACGATTTCAAAGCAATCTTAATAATCTGCCCAACAACAACTTGATTTCGATTCTAATTTTTTATAATTTGTATAACAGTTAAAACCAAAGCACGATTAAATCCGCAAAACGATTGTTTATATCGACTTTCATTTTAACTCAAACTATTATTCACATGCCATTGCTGTGGTGTGTACACCAGCTTTTAGAAAAATGGCTGGCGATATAAAAGGCCGCCCTTATCGTTGGAAGCATAAAGGGCAGCCCATAGTTAACAACAGTATTTTATTATTAACCGTTTAAAATTAAAAAAAATGGCAAACATTGATGACTACAATGCCAAATTAGCCGAAATTCAGGCTATTCCCGATGATGAAGTAAAAGACCCTGGTATGCCTGTTGACGTTGCCTTGCAGGAAGCCGAAAATTTGCATCACTGGAGTTTAGATGATGCAGAAAAGTTAGAAGTAGTAGGAATTGAATCCTCTATGATTGAAGACCTGGCTGTTAGGGCCGGTGCTTGCCGCGAGGCACAATCGATCTGGAATAAAGACTACCGTTCGCAGCAGGAAGCACAAAAAGAATGGGCTGAGCAGGCGCCCCTGGCCTATGACTTTCGCGACGACCTGCTGGCTACTATGCGTTTTGCTTACCGAAAAGACGATGCACTGTTAAGCAGGGTGAGCGCCATTACCGAGGGAAGCGGACATGCCGATATGATTCAGGACCTGAATGACATTGCTGTTTTGGGCCGCGAAAATCCTGATCTGTTAACGGCCATAGGTTTCGATCTCGATCAGCTCGATTTGGCAGCCACACGCGCCGACGAACTGGCAGACCTGTTGGCCGAAGCCAACGGCGACAAAGCCGATCCAAACCAATCAAAGATTATTCGCGACAAGGCCTATATTTATTTGAAGGTATTGGTTGACGAAATCCGCGAAGCCGGAAAATATGTTTTCCGCAAGGATCAAAACCGTTTGAAAGGTTATTCAAGCGAATACTGGCGAAAACTACACCGGAAACAAAGTGCTTCCAGCGTTGAAGTAGATGAATAAGTACATCCTGCAATATATCGGGGCGTCCTGCGGTTATGTTGGGCGCCCTGCTTTATTATAACCTTCCCTGCATGGATTTTATGCTTTCCTGCGCTGCAGAATCTAAAAATATTACCGCAGAACGGATAAAAAGGTTGCAGAAACGCTCAAAATTCGCGCAGGAACATAAAAAATGCCGCAGGAAAACCAAAAAATGAAGCAGGATGTGTAAAATCCATGCAGGGAATATGAATATATTGCAGGGAGTTAAAGTATTACTCTGGACAGTCGAAGTTTAATTTGTGGATGTTTTATAATGTAAGAAGGAGACTCAAAAGTCTCCTTCCTAAATGTTAACCCCCAAACACACAATATGGGATGAATTCCCAAATGCATGATAAACGTACAAAAAAATGAAATACAAAGCAAGACCTTCGTATTTTTTTAAGTTTTATGTTTGACCCTGTAATATGGATTTTAGCGCTTCTTCCCTTTTATTGAAAGTTACGAAGAAAGGAGAGATAACAGAAGGTGACTTTTGTAATTCATTCAGCTCATCGAATCTGATGATAATTTATTTGAACTTTATGAGAACTTAATATGAAATGAGTAGTATATGATTCTGTAAATATGGAGCCAAACCATTAAATAAATGTTTGTTTTTTATATGTTGTATATAAAAAGTGACATTCTCAGTACGTAAATCTATGTATCTTTTTTGCGTTTTAAATACGTAATTTCCAATGAAAGAATACGGAATTTTCCGTATTGAATTGCGAAGAATATTGTTGTAACTTGTATGTCCATTGAAACCGGAGGATCCCTTTCTCAAAATCAATTCTCAGATACTGCTTTTTAGATGATGTGATAAAGACGCAAATAAAGTAAAGGGGAGAATACTTTATTTGAGATACTTATTTGCAACATGAAAATATTGTTTTGTTTGAAAATGAGGATTTTTGAACAGGGATATTTCACTGACTATTTAATTCAACAACCATGTGTAAAATTGCGATATTAGATAAGTTTACCCTGTTTGCTTCAGCTATACGTGCAGTACTTAGAGAATCGAACGGGTGCGATGTAATTGTTCAGGCCGTAGATTGCAACGATCTGTTTAAACAACTAAAGAATGTAAAACCCGATGTTATAGTAGTGGATGTCATACACGGAGATAATTCGGGTATGCGAAACATTAAAAAAGTAAGAAGGACTTACCCAAAGGTCCCGGTATTATTAATACTAAGTGAAAACTATTCCGATTGTTTTGAAGAATATTTGAGATTAGGCGTGAAAGGCTTTGTATTTTGCGATGCCACAGGGAACGACCTGATTGAAGCCATTAAAAAGTTAAAGGATGGCGGTGAGTTCTTCAGGAAAAAGGTTTGGGAGATGTTTAAAACTTCCATACAAAAGCGAAAATATTCAAAGAAAAAAGATCAAGTCCTTACTGACAGGGAAGTTGCCGTATTAAAATTATTTTCAAGTGGCTTAACGTATAAAGAAATAGGTAAGAGTCTGAATATTAGTCCGCGTACCGTTGAAACGCATAAACGAAATATTCTGGCAAAGCTGAAAATTAACTCAACTGCCGATATGGTTCGTTATGCTTTTCATAATCGCATTTTGTCATAAAATCTATAAAAAAGACCTTTTGGTATTTTAAAATATTCATTGTAATAAATCAGTATAAAACCCGATTGACTTCCTTGTTAACCCGCCGTAACTTTTCTTTCACGAAATAATGATAAAAATAGGGACTTAATTCTTTTCCTCTTGATTAAATCCCAACAACCAATCTTAGTTAAGGGACGCGTAATTTTTTTAGATGGTTTGATAATGATTAAAGCACATTAAAACTTAAAATTATCAGATTATGAGAAACAATTACGTTGAACTCACGGATGGCATACAGTTGTTGTTCGTCAGGCAAAAAAAGTTGTGGCTCCGATATTGGCGCCATTTGCTTTTCTTGCCATTTCTTTTGCTCATGTTTTGTTTGAATAACCCGGTTTATTCACAACAATTAATTGATACCGAAACCACTGTTAAAGCAGATTTTGGTATTGACGGAGATGTGTGGGAGGATATTTTATCATTCTATCCATCATCGCCTGCTCCTGAAGTAGGTACAGATGACTGGTTTGTTACACCTCCGGATGGGAATACCGCAACCGGAGCAGGGGTTATTGATGTAACTTCTGCCGAAGCAGTGGCTGAAATAGCCAAAATATCGGCCGGACAAAATGTGGGCATTGAACTACGGATGTCAGCTCCTGTTTATACTGCGCCTGATAACAATGGTACATGGGTTGATGCTGCGTATATCCGTGACCAGAACATTGCCGGCGGAAACCAGGACATCACCGTATTCGATCAGAAGATCAATAAAAATTTCGATGACCCAAGGTCCTGGGGCTTTAAAGAAGGTGACGTACCAGGAAAAACCGACATCATTGATGTTTACGGTCACATTCGCAGGCTTCCTCTTACTCCACCGGCGGATGATGAGTTTGCCATTTTTGGAGCTTCTACAGCAGATGCAGACGGAAGTAACCACCTCGATTTTGAATACTTCAGAAAGAGGGTCGACTTTGTAGATAATAAAATTGTTTATGAAGATGAAAATGACGGAGGTGATTGCGGACACACGGCTTATAGTTTCTATCCTGATGGAAGTGTAGAAATACATGGCGATGTGGCTCTTTCTGTTGATTATGTGAATGGAGGTGTTAATGCCGAAGTTAGTATGTTTGCCTGGATCGATAAAAGAGATTTTCCTGATGATGCCGACCTTGAGGCATTTAATTTATTACCAGGAAGGCCATTTGAATTTGTAATAGCAAACGATGCTTTTTATGCATGTACCAATTCTTTTGATGAGGATCCCGAAGATGATAACTTTGGTTATCACATGATTCAATTAAGGGGCGATTTGCCGGAAGACGCTGTATTTACACAGTTGAACGATGCCGGACCGGTAGATGCACCACCCTGGGGAACAATAGATTCAAAAGGGAAAAGGGTTGAAGAATATGCAACCAATACTTTGGTTGAATTTGCAGTAAACGCAACAGCATTAGGATTCGATACCCGGTCGGGTGATGATCCTTGTGTTTCTACCCTGGGAAGTGTTATTGTAAAATCACGTTCATCTGCATCCTTCCCATCATCGTTAAAAGATATGGGCGGACCGTTTGATTTGGGAGATAAACCTCAATTAGAAGTATTTCTTACAGGAGGAGAAGCCTGTCAGTATGATCCTTCTGTTCCACTTGAAGCAGACCTGGGAATTTCACCACCAGCAGATACACCCAGTGTAGTATATAATTATATATGGGAAAAACAAGTGTCACCAGGATTTTGGACTGTGGTTGCTGAGCATACAAAAACGTATAATGCACCGGCAGATGTTGTAGGCGATTTTTACTACAAGGTAACTGTTGAGGCTACAAATGGAGGTGTTGAAGGTTGCACAAAAACAAGTGATTCTGTATTGGTAAGGATACATGAGAACCCGACTTGTTACGTTGAAGTTACTGATGAAACCCATCGTTTGGCAGGAGATGGTACGGCAGCAGTAGTGCCAAGTTTGGGAACTCCGCCGTATTCATATGTATGGTCTTCAAAGATTCAGGGAACCTTAACAGATTCTATCTCATTTGATTCGATGATAACCGGATTGAGCGAAGGTATATATTATGTAACGGTAACCGACGACAATGGGTGTAAAACCAGTTGTAACGATACAATTGAATGGACCCCAACTGCACCTACATGCGATGTATATGCAACGCATATTGAATGTTATGGTGCAGACGACGGAATGGCCGTGGCAGTAATCGATACTCTTCAAAATGGTTATTGGCCACCATATACAGTTGTGTGGGAAGCAGATTTGACAAATCCACCTGACGGTATTTTTGAGACCAGTATAATAACTCACACCGATGTTTATAGTGTTTTCGATACGATTGGAAATGTAATTGGTCTGCAACCCGGCGTTTACAGGGCAACCATAAATGATGCCTGGGATCCGGCAACAACTGCTTGTTTAGATACAGTTACAGAAACACCGGAAATACCAATTGTGGTTGATTGTTCTGATTTGATAGTGGATCCTTGTTTGGATCAATCTGAAATTAATACCGCTTTTAGCAATTGGCTGGATACTACATTCCATGTTACCGGAGGTACTGTCGTACTGAGCGATGGAACGCCGGTAATAGAATTCAGAGATACCATTTATAGGATAGACGGTGTTGTGGATGATATTGGAAATGCTGTTGCACCGGCTGTATGTGGCGACAGTATAAGGATTGAAATGGTTGTTACCGATTACTGTGGTGTGAAGGATAGTTGCGAAGCATTGTTTGGTGTACCTGCACTAAATGATCTGGTAGTAACCGATCCTGCAGATGACATGGACAACAGTTCGTGCGACTACGACAACCAGACTCAGTTATCAGCAGCATTTGACAGCTGGATGGCCGCTTCGTTGCTTGCAATCGAGACCGAGATTGGCAATCAGGGCTGTGATCCGCAGGTAGATGATGACTGGGATAAAGTATACCCGATGTTATGCGAAGGCGATACGATACTGGTCACCTGGACAATCACCGATTTATGTGATACGACTACTGCAAGTGCATCGTTTGGCGTAAGCGGAGTAGATGATCTGGTAGTCACTGATCCTGCAGATGACATGGACAACAGTTCGTGCGACTACGACAACCAGACTCAGTTATCAGCAGCATTTGACAGCTGGATGGCCGCTTCGTTGCTTTCAATCGAGACCGAGATTGGCAATCAGGGCTGTGATCCGCAGGTAGACGATGACTGGGATAAAGTATACCCGATGTTATGCGAAGGCGATACGATACTTGTCACCTGGACGATCACCGATTTGTGTGATACGACTACGGCAAGTGCATCGTTTGGCGTAAGCGGAGTAGATGATCTGGTAGTCACTGATCCTGCAGATGACATGGACAACAGTTCGTGCGACTACGACAACCAGACTCAGTTATCGGCAGCATTTGACAGCTGGATGGTCGCCTCGTTGCTTGCAATCGAGACCGAGATTGGCAATCAGGGCTGTGATCCGCAGGTAGATGATGACTGGGATAAAGTATACCCGATGTTATGCGAAGGCGATACGATACTTGTCACCTGGACGATCACCGATTTGTGTGATACGACTACGGCAAGTGCATCGTTTGGCGTAAGCGGAGTAGATGATTTGGTAGTCACCGATCCTGCAGATGACATGGACAACAGTTCGTGCGACTACGACAACCAGACTCAGTTATCAGCCGCATTTGACAGCTGGATGGCCGCTTCGTTGCTTTCAATCGAGACCGAGATTGGCAATCAGGGCTGTGATCCGCAGGTAGACGATGACTGGGATAAAGTATACCCGATGTTATGCGAAGGCGATACGATACTTGTCACCTGGACGATCACCGATTTGTGTGATACTACCACTGCAAGTGCGTCGTTTGGCGTAAGCGGAGTAGATGATCTGGTAGTCACCGATCCTGCAGATGACATGGACAACAGTTCGTGCGACTACGACAACCAGACTCAGTTATCAGCCGCATTTGACAGCTGGATGGCCGCCTCGTTGCTTGCAATCGAGACCGAGATTGGCAATCAGGGCTGTGATCCGCAGGTAGATGATGACTGGGATAAAGTATACCCGATGTTATGCGAAGGCGATACGATACTTGTCACTTGGACGATCACCGATTTGTGTGATACGACTACGGCAAGTGCATCGTTTGGCGTAAGCGGAGTAGATGATCTGGTAGTCACCGATCCTGCAGATGACATGGACAACAGTTCGTGCGACTACGACAACCAGACTCAGTTATCAGCCGCATTTGACAGCTGGATGGCCGCCTCGTTGCTAGCTATCGAGACCGAGATTGGCAATCAGGGCTGTGATCCGCAGGTAGACGATGACTGGGATAAAGTATACCCGGTGCTATGCGAAGGCGATACGATACTTGTCACCTGGACGATCACCGATTTATGTGATACGACTACGGCAAGTGCGTCGTTTGGCGTCAGCGGAGTAGATGATTTGGTAGTCACCGATCCTGCAGATGACATGGACAACAGTTCGTGCGACTACGACAACCAGACTCAGTTATCCGCAGCATTTGACAGCTGGATGGCCGCCTCGTTGCTTGCAATCGAGACCGAGATTGGCAATCAGGGCTGTGATCCGCAGGTAGACGATGACTGGGATAAAGTATACCCGATGTTATGCGAAGGCGATACGATACTTGTCACCTGGACGATCACCGATTTGTGTGATACGACCACTGCAAGTGCGTCGTTTGGCGTAAGCGGAGTAGATGATCTGGTAGTCACCGATCCTGCAGATGACAAGGACAACAGTTCGTGCGACTACGACAACCAGACTCAGTTATCAGCCGCATTTGACAGCTGGATGGCCGCCTCGTTGCTTGCAATCGAGACCGAGATTGGCAATCAGGGCTGTGATCCGCAGGTAGACGATGACTGGGATAAAGTATACCCGATGTTATGCGAAGGCGATACAATACTTGTCACCTGGACGATCACCGATTTGTGTGATACCACCACCGTAAGTGCCAGCTTTGGAACAAGTGCACGTGATGCAATCATCGTTCACTGTAATAATACATTATTAACATGTAATGATGTTGATATTCAGGGAGCTTATGACGCCTGGGTAAATGGATTCACCTATGAAGGTGGTTGTGAAGGTATGGTTCTGGATAATATTGGAGACGTACCATTACTGTCAGAAATTAATCTTGCAACAGGAGGTACACTTACCTTTAAGTATTACGCTTATGATAATTGTACAAGTGATACAGTAACCTGCACATTTACTGTTCCTGACTGTGGTGAATGTAACACTGCATATGCTTATGGTGAAGATGATATAAGCCACAGTTTCTTAAGTAGCTGCGGAGGTCCTGTTAGTGAATGGGGTTGGTCAATCGAAATTCCTGAACCGGGAATCTATAAGTTTGCAGTGTATGCCGGTGCACCAACTTGCGATCCGTCGCCTGTATGGGACAGCCATCTTGTTGACAGCGTTCTGGTAACATACGACGGTACTTATCTCACAGTTGATTACCTGGAACTGTACCCAGAGTTTAGTTTGGATCAAACTCATATATGGGTTGGTACCTCCATGTTCCCTGAAAAAATAGCTCCGGGACAATGGAAAAATTACGAAGGAGATATGATTCTGTTTGGAGGAGGTTATGTAGTTATCCATGCTGTTTACTGCGGTCCAAAACTGCCAACTGTAACTGAAGAAAAAGCAGCTGAATTGGAGACTACTATCCCGGGTCTGCTTGCACCAAGCGAACTGAAAGTATTCCCGAACCCGTTTAACGACAAAGTTACTTTCGAATTTGTTTCAGGCGAAGACGGACATGCTGTACTTGAATTGTACAATATTACCGGTCAGCGTGTGGTTAGACTGATGGATCGTTATGTATATAACGGAGTAATGAATAGAGTAGACTATGTACCTACTGATGCGGTTTCAGGTATCTATATTTATAAATTAACCCAAAATGGAAATAACCAGATTGGCAGAGTAATTTATCAAAAACAGCGACCATAACCGTAGTATGTTGGGGAGACCCTTATTTTTTATCTTTATAATACTAGAGTTCTCCGCTCTAGGCAAAGGAAAATATCCCTAGTGGTTTTTTCAAAAAGAGGCTGACTTGTTGAAGTTGGCCTCTTTCTTTGTTCTACTATAGATTAGATTGCACTCAACAAGTGTTAAAGATCGGATTATTTATTCTCTGTAATACCAGGTTTGTAATGTTTTGCCAATATAAAATACATATTTTGAAATACGCGAAGTTATAACGAACTTCGCATTGCGCTGGGTTAAGTATATCAATTTACCTAAAACTATGTCATGAAACAATTGTGCTGTATTCTGATATTTTGCTTTGCGCTAATACCTAAAATCTATTGCCAACATTACAATTTTGCAAATTATTCTCTTAACGAGGGCCTTTCGCAAAGTGTAGTAAACTGTATTTTTCAGGATTCAAAAGGGTTTATTTGGATAGGTACGCAAAACGGATTGAATCGTTTCGACGGAGAGACTTTTGAAGTATATCGTTTTAGTCCTTCCGATACGGGTTCGATTTCCAATAATTGGATTTATGCAGTATCGGAGGATGCGGAAGGCAACCTCTGGATAGGAACCAAAGGCGGTTTAAACAGGTACGTCAGGGAAAGAGATATTTTTGAGGGAATTGACTATAATACCGGCTTCGAGCAAGATGTTACTTTGTACAGCTATAATAATATTTGTTTAAAAAACGGTAATATTCTGATTAGTACGTCTCCGGTGATTTCAATATTTGATTTTAAGACCGACCAATTTTTACATTTTACCTCAGGAGAGGAATATGATGGTGCGGTTAAGGATGTTAAAATCCCGGTAATGGAAGATGTTGAAGGCAACATCTGGATTGGCAGTACTGTTGGCCTTTCAAAGTTTCAGATTAAATCGCATGATTTTGTTGAATTCACCTTTCTTAATCGTAAAAGAGATACCATAGAAGAAGCTAATGTAACGGCATTGTTTCAGGATAGCAGGAAAAGAATATGGGCGGGAACCACTACCGGTTTATTTCAGTTGTCGGAATCGGGTAATTGTTTTAAAGAGGTTCAGTTTCAACTACTATCCGGCAAGTATTTTTCGTTTGATCATTGTGTGAGAAGTATTCTTGAAAATCGTGAAGGGAATCTGATTGTTGGTACCGAAGGAGCCGGGTTGTTTGTTTTGTCTGAGAATCCCGATGAAAAATATTCGATTCAGAGTTATAACTCAGAAAACAGTACGATCGGTCACAACATTGTACAGTCTTTATTAATCGACAAGTCGGAAAATCTATGGATTGGAACCTTGTCGGGCATCAGTAAAACCGATTTAAAACGAAATAATTTCAAACTTTACCGAAACAGTAATGCGCCCAATTCTACAAATCTTTTGGATAATGTCATTGGTGGAATGTTAAAAAACGACGATGGCATTTTGTGGATTGGCAACTGGGGACAGGGACTTAACCTTGTGAATCCTGAAACCAATGAAGTAGAGCATTTTTCTTCCGAATTAAAAGGGAATCATTATTTGCCAAACGATTTTGTTCATGTCATTTTTAAAGATGCTGATAAAAATATCTGGCTGGGGACAAGAGACGGGATTTTTATTTACAATAAATCGGCCAACAGCTTTGTGGAGTGGGACAGGTTTTTTGGTAACAGTAATCTGCCTGTTCTTGACAATATCAGAATCTATCAGATTATTCAGGATCGGCAAAAGAACTATTGGATTGGAACATCCAACGGATTATATAAAGTAAATCTGGAAAAGTCGGAGGTGGAAGTATTCAGGCAGCAAATGGATGAAAGCAACAGGATTAGTGCCAATTTGATTTACAGTTTACTGGAAGATAGTGATGGTTTAATCTGGATTGCCACCATTAGCGGACTGGATGTTTATAATCCGCTCTCCAAAACTTTACAATCCTATAATAAAAGTGAAGATGGATTAACCAGCGATTTTGTGATTTCGCTGTGTGAAGACCGATTGGGTAGGATCTGGATTGGGACGAATGCTTTCATTAATATTTTCGATAAAGAATCTCAGAAATTTACATATTTCGACGAAAGGCAAGGTTTGCCAAGTAACTATATTTACGAAATTGTTGAGGATAAAAATAAAGATCTCTGGCTGGCAACCGGCAACGGGCTGTGCAGGTATAATGTTTCAAAAGACATTTTACAGATTTTTACTCCTGAAGACGGACTTCAAAGTCCGGAGTTTAATTTACGTGCAGCCTATGTTTGCCCCGATGGAGAATTGCTGTTTGGGGGAATGAACGGATTTAATACTTTTTATCCCGATTCGCTGGCCGGCAATCCATATGTTCCCAACCTTGTTTTTACTTCATTTCAAACTACCTCCGACGGCACTCAGAGCGAAATCAATCCTGAACAACTCAATAAAGTAACCCTCGACCATAATGTCAATTCTTTTACCATTGAGTTTGCAGCCCTGGAATTTACGAATCCGCATATGAACAGTTATGCCTATCAAATGAAGGGTGTGTCGGATGAATGGATTGATATTGGCAACAGAAAATTTGTTCCGTTTTTTGCACTTCCTCCCGGCGAATATACATTTAATGTAAAAGGAGCGAATAACGATGGCCTTTGGAATGAGGATTTTATAAGCCTCAGGATTGTAGTATTACCTCCGTGGTGGAAAAGTGTGTATGCTTATTTAGGGTATTTACTGATCATTTCGCTGGGAATATTTGCCTTTATTAAATTGCGTGAACGAAGATTGAGATACGACAAAATACTTCTTGAGAAAAAGGTACTTGAACGAACCATTCAGATAGAAGAACAAAACAGGGTTATTACAGCTAAAAACCAGCAACTTAAAGAGTTGAATAAAACCAAGGACAAGTTCTTTTCCATTATCGGGCACGATTTGCGAAACCATTTTAACATTATTATCGGATTCTCGGAGAATCTGCTTTCCGGGTTTACCAATATGGATAAAGATAAACGGGAACATCATATTTTTAATATTTATAAATCGTCTGTCCTTGCTCACGACTTACTTGGCAATTTGCTGACATGGGCACGATTGCAGCGCGGAATTATTGGGTTTCATCCTGAACGAATCAATGCAGCTGCTAAAATCAGGGAACTTTTGCGCTACCACGAAGAAACTGCGCTAAAGAAAAACATATTGATTGAGGTTCTGTCGCGTGAGGAAATTGAAATTGAAGCTGATGTGAATATGTTTTCCACAGTAATTAGAAATCTGCTGGCAAATGCCATTAAGTTCACTGACAAGGATGGAGAAATATCTGTTTCAATAAAACGTTCAAACGGGTTTTGCGAAATAAGTGTAAAAGATTCCGGGGTAGGAATTCCTGAAGAAAACATGGAAAAGATTTTCAGGCTCGACAGTAATATAACAAGCCGCGGCACCGATGGCGAAAAAGGAACTGGTTTGGGACTGGTGCTTTGCAAGGAATTTGTAGAGAGACACGGTGGAATAATAACAGTAACCAGCCAGATTGGGGTGGGTAGCGAATTTAAATTTAGTGTGCCTTTGTAAACTTGATTATTTCGTCTTACGGATTATGGAATATAATTTTCACAAGTACATTTTCTTACATCAAATTATCCAGTAATTCATCATTCGCTTCGTTAGGTAGTGTAACCTTTAATCCCGGATTTTCTTTCATAGCCTGCTCAATCGCAAAACGTGCCGGTTTGTTGCGCGCCCAGCTGCGTCGGGCAATACCATTGTTTACATCCCAGTGTAACATCATTTTCAGGCGTTCTTCTGCTTCGGCAGAGCCATCGATGGTCATTCCAAAGCCACCGTTTATAACTTCGCCCCAGCCAACACCTCCTCCGTTGTGCAAAGAGATCCAGGTGGCGCCACGGAAACCGTCGCCCACAAAGTTCTGTACAGCCATGTCGGCTGTAAACGATGAACCGTCGTAAATATTTGAAGTCTCGCGATAAGGTGAGTCGGTTCCTGAAACATCGTGGTGATCGCGCCCCAAAACAATAGGAGCAGAGATTCTTCCGTCGGCAATGGCGTCGTTAAATGCTTTGGCAATTTTGGTACGTCCGGTACAATCGGCATACAAAATGCGCGCTTGCGATCCCACCACCAGTTTATTTTTTCCTGCTTCTTTTATCCAGTGGATGTTATCTTCCATCTGGCCTGTAATTTCTTCCGGTGCCGAAGCCGCAATTTCAGTCAGTACATCTGCCGCAATTTTATCGGTAGTCTCCAAATCCTCGGCTTTTCCTGATGTGCACACCCAACGGAAAGGACCAAAACCGTAATCGAAAAACAGCGGTCCCATAATATCCTGTACGTATGACGGGTATTTAAATTCACCATCTACCTTGGTGATATCGGCACCGGCTCTGCTGGCTTCCAGCAGGAAGGCGTTACCATAATCCCAGAAATACATTCCATTTTGGGTGAGTTTATTCACTGCAGCCACATGTCGGCGTAAAGTTTTATGTACTTCTTCTTTAAACTGTTCCGGCGCTTCGGCCATCATTTTATTCGATTCCTCAAAACTCAATCCGGCGGGGTAATAACCTCCGGCAAACGGATTGTGTAACGATGTTTGATCCGATCCCAGTTCAACCGGAATATTTTCTTCAGCCAGCTTTTCCCACAAGTCAACAATATTACCCTGGTAGGCCAGCGAAACGGCTTCTTTATTTTCACGTGCTTTTCGAGCACGAGCCAGCAACTCATCGAGGTTGGTATAAACTTCATCCACCCACCCCTGGCTGTGCCGAACTTCCACTGCTTTCGGATTCACTTCGGCAACAATACAAATCATACCTGCAATAACCGTTGCTTTGGGCTGTGCTCCCGACATGCCTCCCAGTCCGCTGGTAACAAAAATTTTTCCGCCAAAATCGCCGGGCGAGTGCAGGCGTGCAGCATTCATAACAGTAATAGTGGTACCGTGAACAATTCCCTGCGGACCGATGTACATATACGATCCGGCGGTCATTTGTCCGTATTGTGAAACGCCAAGCGCGTTGAAACGTTCGTAATCGTCACGGCCTGAGTAGTTGGGAATGACCATGCCGTTGGTAACCACAACGCGCGGTGCATTTTTGTGCGACGGGAATAATCCCATCGGGTGCCCCGAATACATCACCAGCGTTTGTTCGTCGGTCATTTCTGCGAGGTATTTCATGGTAAGCAGGTACTGTGCCCAGTTCTGAAAAACAGCACCATTTCCGCCGTAAGTGATCAGTTCGTGCGGGTGTTGGGCTACTGCGTAATCAAGATTGTTTTGGATCATCAGCATAATGGAAGCTGCCTGTTTCGATTTTGCAGGGTATTCATCAATGGGACGTGCATACATTTTGTAATCCGGACGAAAACGGTACATATAAATACGGCCGAATGTATTTAGCTCGTTTAAAAATTCAGGGGCCAGCACTTCATGAAATTTAGCAGGGAAATACCGTAACGCATTTTTTAAAGCCAGTTTTTTTTCATTCGCCGATAATATGTCTTTTCTTTTCGGTGCATGGTTAATGTTGGTTTCATCGGGTTTCGGTAATGGGAGTACTTCCGGAATACCTTGTAAAATGGCTGTTTTGAATGCGGCTAAATTCATAATCCCTCTTCTTTAATCTTAATTAAAATGAAATACAACGGCAAATTATCGCCTTTCCCCGAATTTACTTCTGATATTTCACATCTTTTAAAAATATTTGTAGGTGTAGAATAAATTAAAAAGGAAAATCAAATAATAATTGAATAGATGAAAAGGTTAAAAATTGTATTAATAGCACTGGTAAGTGCAGTTTTATTTTCGAGTTGTGGTTACAACAAAATGGTGGAAATGGATGAGCAGGTAACGGCATCCTGGGCGCAAGTTGAAAACGTTTATCAGCGTCGTGCCGATTTAATACCAAACCTGGTAAATACTGTAAAAGGTTATGCCGCCCACGAACAGGAAACCTTAACAGGTGTTATTGAGGCCCGTTCGAAAGCCACATCGGTTAATATCGATCCAACGAATTTAAATCCGCAAACCATTCAGCAATTTAATCAGGCACAGGAAGGTTTATCTTCAGCCTTAAGTCGTTTAATGGTAGTTGTGGAAAAATATCCCGATCTGAAAGCAAATCAGAATTTTATGGATTTGCAGGCGCAGCTCGAAGGTACAGAAAACCGTATTGCAGTAGAGCGTAGGAAGTTTAATCAAACCACACAAACGTATAACGCATACATCCGAAAGTTTCCAAGGGTAATTTATGCCGGCTGGTTCGGCTTCGAGAAGAAAACTTATTTTGAAGCGCAACAGGGTGCAGAGAAAGCTCCGGAAGTTCAATTCTAAAAGGAAATTAGCATGGGTGTCCATAAATATTTTACAGAACAAAATAAGTTGCAGATAACCAATGCAATCAGGGTTGCAGAAACAAATACTTCTGGAGAAATCAGGGTTCATATTGAGAATAACTGTAAAGGAGACGTTTTGGATCGGGCTGCATATATTTTCGAAAAACTGGAAATGCACAAAACTGAGTTGCGAAACGGAGTTTTGTTTTACCTGGCCGTAAAAGATAAAAAATTTGCCATACTGGGTGACGGAGGAATAAATGCAAAGGTTCCTGAGGATTTTTGGGAAAGCACAAAAGAAACCGTAATTGCCAAATTGAAAGAAGGTTTATATGCCGAAGCTATTGCCAATGGTATTATAATGGCCGGTGAGCAATTAAAGGCACACTTCCCGTATCAGGATGATGATGTAAATGAGTTATCGGATGAAATTTCGTTTGGAAAATAAGGAATAATCACTTTCGCTTTTTCTCTGGAAAACGGGAGATGCCTGCATAAAGAAAGTGGGCAGACGGCGAAGGATTTTAAATAAAAAAGTATGAAAAGATTAGTGATATTAATAATCGCAGCATTTACAATAACTTCCGGTTTGTTGGCACAAATACCAGATCGTCCGACACCACCTCGGTTGGTGAATGATTTTGCTAAAGTGTTGAGTAAGGATGAGGCAAAGAAAATGGAAAATGCCCTGGCTCATTTTGCTCGACAAACATCAACACAAATTCTGGTAGTTACCGTTCCCGACCTGCAAGGTTACGACCGGGCAGATTTTGCTTATCAGATTGGCGAGAAGTGGGGTGTCGGACAAAAAGGGAAAGACAATGGTTTGGTGGTTTTATTGAAACCCAAAGTGGGAAATAGCAGGGGAGAGGTTTTTATAGCAACCGGTTACGGTTTGGAAGCAGTCTTGCCCGACGCCATTGTAAACAGTACAATTGTAAATAACGAAATGATTCCACGCTTTAAGGAAGATAATTATTACGGAGGTCTTGTGGCCGGATTAAATGTGATTATGGATATTACAAGAGGCGAATACACTGCAGAAAATTATCAGGAAAAAGTAAGCTCCGGTAGTGGCGGTAGTGGCATCCCTTTCTTTATTATCATGTTTATCGTATTATTTTCCATCTTCGGAAGAGGACGTAGCAGAAGATTTTATTCACCGGGAAGAAGTTTGCCTTTCTGGCTGGCAATGGGAATGATGTCGGGAAGTCATCGTTCTTCAGGTTCATTTGGTAACTTTTCTTCGGGAAGCGGAAGCTTTGGCGGAGGCGGATTTGGCGGCTTCGGAGGCGGAAGTTTCGGAGGCGGTGGTGCCGGTGGAAGCTGGTAAACTTTCGTTTAAAGTTCAATGTTTAAAGTTTAATGTTGCGAGTTTAAAGTTTAACATTTTGAAACAATAAAACAATGTTCGGGTTTTGGGAGCTGTTCTTTTTAAGGGCAGCTTTTATTTTTGTGGATCAGTTCATAATTCGGGTTGTTTATAATGTTTACGTATAAATTTTAAGGATTTCTTTAAAAACTCGGTGAAGTTAATATTGCCTGAAAAAATAATACGCTATACTTTATTATCTGTTTCGTAATAAATTCTTCTCGCTTCGCTGCTACCAACTTTTTTCTACAGCAAAAAAAGTTGGCAAAAATGCTGCCGCTGACATGAAAAAGCTAAAAATAAATTCCATTCCCTAAAATCAAGGAACTCCTCCTTTTAGTCCTTCGTACCTCAGGCTTAACGTTGGTCATATAACCTTGATTTTTTAACGCTCACTTCATTTATTTTCTTAACGCATTTTCCTGAAGGCGGCTAGGGGCGTGCAACAAAGTACATTTTATATACAATACTTTTTCGGGCGATGGCCTCTTTTTATCGAGCCTGGAATCGAAACAAAACTTTAGTAAGAGCGGGAAGCTCCGAAGCATGAGGAGATCACCCGTCCGAACTTAAGTTTTGAGAAGATGGACGGTGAAGATAAAAAGCAGTCTTGAATTTTCTGCTTCGTCTTTGCTTCAAGGCAAAGATGAAGGCCTCCGGCAGGAGAATAACCTTAATCCTATTCTTCATTTTATGAATTATTAAAATTCAACAATGTTTCAATTTATTCTTTTACAACCCGAATTTTAATGTGATCCTTTTTTATGCTGTTTTGTGCCTGTATCACCCAATAAAAAAGCCGGCTCATAAAAGAACCGGCTTTCGCGAAATATTTTCTTATTACTTAATCAGCAATATCTTCAATTATATTGATTTTTTCGTCAACCAAAATTCGTCCGCAATATTCGCAAACGATAATTTTTTTGCGGCTGGCGATATCCAACTGGCGCTGAGGTGGAATTTTGTTAAAACAACCACCACAGGCATCACGCTGAATAGTTACAACAGCTAACCCGTTACGTGCATTTTTACGAATACGTTTAAAAGCTTGCAGTAATCGTGCTTCAATAAACGTTTCAATTTTTTCTGATTTGGATTTTAATTTTTCCTCTTCAATTTTAGTTTCTTCGGTAATTTCCGACAGTTCGTTTTTCTTTCTGTCCAGATCTTCTTCACGCTCTTTTAAAGCCATCTTAGAGTTTGTAATGGTTTCCTTTTTAATGGCCATTTCTGCAGTAAACTCTTTAATCCTTTTTTCAGAAAGCTCAATTTCCAGGTTCTGGAATTCGATTTCTTTCGAAAGCGAGTCGAATTCGCGGTTATTACGAACATTGTTTTGCTGTTCGGTATATTTGGCAATTAATGCCTGCGAATCTTTAATCGCGATTTTTTTGTTGTTAATGGCGGTGTCAAGATTTTTAATTTCATCATCGAGGTTTACCAAACGGGTTTTTAAACCTGCAATTTCATCTTCCAAATCCTGAACTTCTAAAGGAAGCTCTCCCCTCAGCGTTTTTATTTTGTCAACCTCAGATACAACACTTTGCAATTCGTGCAGTGCGCGTAGTTTTTCTTCTACTGAAATGTCTTTGTCGTCTTGCCTTGAATATGGTGCATTCATGCTTAAAATGTTTAATTTCCAACACTAAAAATCAGAAGTAAAAAACCGGGTTGGTATTCACCTCTGATAAACGGACTGCAAATTTAGGGAAATTTTTCGTAAGTAACTCATAAAAAAGTTCTTTAGTGAATTGTTCACTCTCAAAATGTCCGATATCTGCAATTACGATTTTATTCTCTGCATCGAAAAACTGATGATATTTAAAATCTCCCGACACAAAAAAATCAGCTCCGGCTGCAATAGCCTGATTTAGAAGGAAGGAACCAGCCCCTCCGCAAACCGCAATTTTCTTCACTTTTTCATTTCTCAGAGCAGTATGTTTAATCGTTCCGGTTCTAAATGTTTCTTTTAATTGGGTTAAAAATTCTTTTTCTTCTTTTTCTTCAGGAAGCTCACCAATCATTCCCATCCCGACTTTGTTAAATTTGTTGTCGAGCGGGTAAATATCATAAGCAACTTCTTCGTAAGGATGTGCCTGAACAAGTGAGCTTATAATTTTTCCCTGCAAATAGGAGGGGAAGATGGTTTCAAATCGAATTTCGTTTTCGTAATGCTGTTCGCCTTTTTTTCCAACATATGGATTTGTTGTTTCGCTTCCTCTGAAAGTTCCCTGGCCGTGAGCATTAAAACTACATGAATCGTAATTGCCAATGTGCCCTGCACCGGCTGAGAAAACTGCCTCACGAACTTTTTCAGCATGATCAACAGGAATAAAGGTTACCAGTTTTTTTAGTAGCCCGCCAGATGGCTGCAAAATACGGCAGTTTATCAATCCCAGTTTTTCACAGATTTTTCCGTTAACACCACCTTCAATGCTGTCGAGGTTGGTATGTGCGGCATAAATGGCAATGTCGTTTTTAATGGCTTTTAAAAGGGTTCGTTCAACGTAATTCTTACCCGTAATTTTTTTCAGGCCCGAAAATACAATGGGGTGGTGGGCAATAATTAATCCGGCTTTCTTTTCGATGGTCTCATCAACAACTTCTTCAGTCACATCAAGCGTTATTAATGCCGAATCAATCTCCATATTCGGATCTCCAACAATTAGTCCGGCGTTGTCGTATGACTCTTGCAACGGAAGGGGAGCTAAGTTTTCGAAAAAGCGGGTTATATCTTTAATCTTCATCATTTAAACTGTCTCGAATTTCAATAAGTTCTTGTTTTATATCTTGCAGGCGTTTAACAATTTCGTAGTTGTTAATGGTTTCGTCGCGGTTTTCTTTTAGTTTTTGCCGGGCACCTTTTATGGTGAGACCACGTTCTTTTACCAAATAATTAATCAACCGTATAGTTTCAATATCTTCCTTGGTAAACAGCCGGTTGCCCTTTTTGTTTTTAAAGGGTTTTAATGCTTCAAACTGCTGTTCCCAATAACGAATGTGCGATGGGTTCAGTCCAAACATCTCTGAGACTTCTCCTACTGAGTAGTAGATTTTTTCTATTTCGGGTTTTTTATATGGCACCTTTTCTGCATTTGAATTGCAAGATAATCAGTTTTCATAATCAGGGCAACAGAAAGGGGTGAGAATATGATATAAATTCAATTCTATTTTTTAACCCAATGTATCTGTTTGTCCCGGGCCGGAAATTAAAAAACTCCCACCGGAATTACCGATGGAAGTTTCTTATAAATTTTATCTCTGTTATGTATTGAGTATTTCTAGTCTAATGATTGTCCTATATTCGAAGAAATAGCGATCATTTTGTCGTATTCCTGTGGAGTAAGATCTTTAAACATGTAATATGCCGGGTTCACCTTTTTCCCGTCTTTATGTACTTCGTAGTGCAAGTGAGGTGCAGTTGATCCTCCCGTATTTCCAACATATCCTATAATGTCGCCACGTTTTATTTTTTGTCCACGTTTTACATTAAATTCATTGAGGTGACCGTAAACGGTTTCGTAACCAAAACCGTGGTCAATTTTAATATTTTGACCAAGTCCAACCCTGCTTCTTTTCGAACCCTGCACTTCAGTAACAGTACCATCACCGGTTGCATAAACCGGAGTGCCAACCGGAGCTGTAAAATCCTGCCCCCAATGCATTTTTCGTACTTTGTAAATTGGGTGAATTCGATACCCCCAACCGCTCGAAGTTCGTTTTAAATCTTTATTGGTAATTGGCATAATGGCCGGCAACGAAGCCAGCATTTTTTCTTTGTTCAGTGCCATTCCCAAAACTTCGTCGTATGATTTCGACTGAATGTACACCTGTTTTGAAATAACATCCAGTTTTTTGGCAGTCTCAATTACCAGATCCGAATTATCCATATTCTCCAGGTGAGAATATTTGTTCGTTCCTCCAAAACCTGCATTTCTAACCGATGATGGAATGGGCTCTGCCTCAAAAATAACCCTGTAAATATTATCGTCGCGTTGTTGTAACTCGCTTAATACACTCTCAACTTTGTCAAGATCTTTCGAAAGTAATTCGTATTGCGTAAGCAGTCTTTTATTTTCCCGTTTTAAGGCTTTTGATCGGGGTGTTTCGTAGAAATTTACAAACACTACCGTAATAACCAGAGCCAAGGCCAAACTACTTGCCAGGTAAGCTAACACTTTCGTTAATTTCGATTTTAAATCGGAACCAACGCTCTCGTAGTTTAACGTTTCTGAATTAAATTTATATTTCTTTTTTGCCATATAAAAGACTAGTTTTTGTCTTTCTAATTAATGATTCATTAAATACTATAACTTTGCATGGATTTAATAAATCATGACTTTTTGCGGTGCAAATTTAAGTAAATAACTCATAATTAGAGAATTTGTTTTCTTTGCATTAGAATTTTTTAACAGAATAATAAATCATACAGACGGAAAATGAAGACTTCTAAGGAGATACGTAAAGCATTTTTAGACTTTTTTACGGAGAAAGAACATCAGATTGTGAACTCAGCCCCCATGGTTGTAAAAGGTGATCCTACTTTGATGTTTACAAACGCGGGTATGAACCAGTTTAAAGATCAGTTTCTGGGAAACGAGCCGGTAAAATATCCACGCGTGGCCGATACTCAAAAGTGTTTACGTGTTTCAGGAAAGCATAACGACCTCGAAGAAGTCGGGCTTGATACCTATCACCATACAATGTTCGAGATGCTAGGAAACTGGTCATTTGGTAATTATTTCAAAAAAGAAGCCATCGATTGGGCCTGGGAATTTTTGGTAGATCGTATGGGGATTGATGCCGACCGTTTGTATGCAACTGTTTTTGAAGGTAGCGCTGATGATAATCAGGAACGCGATAACGATGCGGCCGGATTTTGGGAACAGTACTTGCCAAAGAACAGAATTTTAAATGGGAATAAAAAAGACAATTTCTGGGAAATGGGTGACACCGGTCCGTGTGGCCCCTGTTCGGAAGTACACGTAGATATTCGTTCGGAAGAGGAACGCGCAAAAGTTTCGGGACGCGATTTGGTTAACATGGATCACCCCCAGGTAATTGAAATCTGGAACCTCGTTTTTATTCAGTTTAACCGAAAAGCCAACGGGAGTCTTGAAAGTCTGCCAGCCAAACACGTTGATACTGGAATGGGATTTGAACGTTTATGTATGGTGTTACAAGGCGTTCAGTCAAATTACGATACCGATGTTTTTCAGAATACCATTGCTGAGATTGGTAAGTTATGTGGTAAAAAATATGGCGAGGATATTAAAGTCGATATTGCCATGCGCGTTATTGCTGATCACTTGCGAGCTGTTGCCTTTGCTATTGCCGATGGTCAGTTACCTTCAAACAACAAGGCTGGTTATGTAATCCGTCGGATTTTACGTCGTGCTGTGCGATACGGCTATACTTTCCTTGGTTTCAAAGAGGCTTTTATCTGGAAACTGGTTGAAGTGTTAAAAGATACCATGGGCGAAGCGTTCCCCGAATTGGTGAGCCAGCAAACATTGATTGAAAAGGTGATTAAAGAGGAAGAAGAATCATTCCTGCGCACTCTTTCAACCGGTATTAAGTTGTTGGATGATATAATTATAAAAGCAAAAGAAGAAGGTGCTAAAGAAATAGCCGGAAAAGATGCTTTTGTACTTTACGATACATTTGGTTTCCCGCTCGACCTTACAGAACTGATTACGCGTGAAAACGGACTGGGTGTAGATGAAAAGAGTTTTGCCGTTGAAATGCAGGCACAAAAAGACCGTTCGAGAAATGCTGCCGCGCAGGAAACCGACGACTGGGTAGAACTCCGAAAAATTGAAAAAACAGAATTCCTTGGTTACGATAAACTGGAAGCCGAAATTAAAATTGCACGCTACCGGAAAGTAACGCAAAAGAAAAAATCGTTTTACCAGTTGGTTTTCGATCAAACACCGTTTTATGGCGAATCGGGTGGTCAGGTTGGCGATACCGGTTATATCGAATTCGATGGTGTAAAAACATCGATTTTCGATACGCAAAAAGAGAATAACCTTATCGTTCATTTGGTGAATGAGCTTCCTACAAATGCCGACGAAACTTTTAATGCGGTTGTTAATACGAAACGTCGTTTTGATATTGCCAATAACCATACTGCAACGCACCTGTTGCATGCAGCTTTACGTGAAGTGCTGGGTACACACGTTGAACAAAAGGGATCGTTGGTGAATGCAGATCATTTGCGTTTCGATTTTTCTCATTTTCAAAAAATGAGTGACGAAGAAATTGCTTTGGTTGAGAAATTGGTAAACGAAAAAATACGTCAGAATTCGGTATTGGAAGAAAATCGTGCCATGCCAATTGAAGAAGCCAAAGCAACGGGCGCAATGATGTTGTTTGGCGAGAAATACGGTGAAGCTGTTCGTGTGATTAAGTTTGGCGAATCGGTAGAGCTTTGCGGTGGAACACACGTTGCCGCTACCGGACAAATTGGTATGCTGAAGATTGTTTCTGAAAGTGCCATTGCTGCAGGTGTTCGCAGGATTGAAGCTATAACTGCCGCGCATGCAGAAAAGTATGTAAACGAGCAACTGGACATTCTTAAAAATATTCAGGAGGTTATTAAAGGATCGAAAGACATTTTGGGCAGCGTTACAACTCTGATTCAGCAAAACTCAGAGTTGTCGAAACAAATTGAAACATTCCAGCAGGAAAACCTGAAAATTACCAAGGCTAACCTGAAGAGTAAAATATTATTCGAACGCGGAATTAATATTATTGCCGATAAAATTACCGTTGATAATGCCGGTCTTGTGAAAGACCTTGCATTTCAGTTAAAAGGTGAAGTGGAAGACCTGTTTTTAGTTATTGGAGCTGATATTAACGGCAAACCAAATTTAACGGTGATGATTTCGGACAATGTGGTTGCTGATAAAGGTTTAAATGCCGGCCAGATTGTGCGCGAAGCCGGGAAAGAAATTAAAGGTGGCGGTGGCGGTCAGTCATTTTATGCAACTGCCGGAGGTAAAGATGTTGCCGGATTGCAGGCTGCAATAGAAAAAGCATTGTCATTTTTGCAATAAGATATGATTTAATGGTGTCTCATACATTAAATGAGATTTCCACTGTGATTTAAAAGAAAGACCCGTTTGGCATTAAATAAAAATATGCTAAACGGGTCTTTCTTTTTTTGAATTGTTCTAAATAACACCTATTTTCAACCCTTCAAACTTCCGGCTTCGGACTTCCGACTTCGGATTAAATTTTCGAAAAATGAGAAAATTTTACTCCTTCATAACTTCCCTGCCTTTTATGGCATTTTTATTTCTGGCACTGGCATTTGCCATGGCAGCGGCAACTTTAATCGAAAGTCGTTTTGGAACCTCAACGGCACGTGCACTGGTATACAATACGCATTGGTTTGAGCTTTTGTGGGGTTTGTTTGCTTTAAATCTGATTAATAATATAATACGTTACCGATTTTTCACAACACGAAGACTAACGCTGGGATTGTTCCATATATCTTTCATTATAATGATTTTGGGAGCTGCCATAACCCGTTACTTTAGTTACGAAGGGATAATGCATATCCGTGAAGGCGAAAGCGCCAACTACATTCTTTCATCCGACGATTATTTTTATGCTTCTCTGGGCGAACAGAAAACAGAGAAGAAGGTGCGTTTTTCGGAACTGGCACCAAAACAGTTTTCCACGAAGTTTTTTTCCGAAGGACAAGATGTGAAAGTGAAAGTGGTTGGATTTATTCAGAATGCTGAAAAAAGGGCCATTGCATCTGCTTCAGGAGAACCGGTTATCGATTTGGTGTTTTCATCTCCGGGAGGACAAGGTATGCAGTCCTATTCGCTGAAAAAAGGAGAACGGTTAAGTTTGCAGAGTATTACTGCCGGATTTGAAGCTGTTGGCGGATCCACCATTTCTTTTTTTATGGAGAACGGCCAGCTTTTTATGGCATCACAAATTCAATTGGATGAAACAACCATGGCGAGCCAGGAAACAAAAGTACATGAGGCCGGCGATACGATTGCCGTTCAACCGATGCTTTTGTATGGTTCCGGTGATTTTCGTTTTTTAATGCGAAAATTTATCCCCAGTGCTACTTTTACTGCAGTTAAAAGCCAGGTTGAAACCCGAGAAGATGCGGTTTTGGTTCAGATCTCTGATGCAAACGGACAGCAAACTGTTCCGGTTTTCGGATATTCAGGTGTAATACCCGATACTGTTCAGATACCGCTGGATAATGGAATCGTTAAGCTGGCCTACGGTGCGTTGCCTTTGCAAGTTCCGTTTAGTATTTACCTGAAAGATTTCCAGCTGGAGCATTATCCCGGTTCGCAGTCACCGTCGTCATTTGCTTCAGAAGTGGTACTAAAAGACGAAGGAAAAGGGATTAATCAGGATATCCGGATATTTATGAATAATACTTTAAATCATAGGGGATATAAGTTTTTTCAGTCATCGTACGATATGGATGAAAAAGGAACAATCCTATCGGTGAATCACGATTTCTGGGGAACCTGGATTTCGTATCTGGGATATACTTTAATGATTCTTGGCTTTATTACTTCGCTGGTTAACAGAGGATCCTATTTTCAACACCTGGTTCGAAAACTGAAGGAAAGTTCGGTAAAAACAGGAGCTGTGATTTTGTTCCTTATAGGTTTAACTTTCTCCGGCAATGCACAAACTGGATTAGGTGCAGGAATTCCAACTATCGATAATAATGTAGTAAAAGAATTCAGTGAACTATGGGTTCAGGGTGTTGATGGCCGGATTGAACCGGTGTCAACGTTAAACAGTGAGATCGTTAGAAAAATAACCGGGAAATCATCGTTTTTAGGACGAAATGCCGATGAGGTTATTTTAAGTATGATAACCTATCCTGAATTGTGGCGTTCGGTGCCCATGGTAAAAGTGAAAAATAAAACGTTGGCAACAACATTAGGAGCCCAAAACAAATACATTACAATAGAGTCGTTTTTCGACGCACAGGGAAATTATAAGATTTCGGAGGCTGTTCGTGCGGCTTACGCGAAAACTCCTGCGTTGAGAAACCGTGTAGAGAAGGAATACATTTATGTTGACGAGCGTGTGAATATTTGTTATATGGTTTTACAGGGATCGTTGTTCCATCTTTTTCCCCGGGAGAAAAAGGAAGATACATGGTACTCTCCCGGAGCTAATGCATTGGAATACACTGCAGGAGACTCTCTTTTTATTAAAAGCGGGTTTCAGTTACTGGTGCAATCTATTGCCGATAAAAATGCAGGTGATGCGGTGCAGGTTTTAAATGCTGTGTCCAATTTTCAGGAAAAATACGGTTCCGGATTGTTGCCTTCCGAATCAAAAAAGAAGACCGAAATTTTATTCAATAAAATCAATCCTTTTAAGCGGATTTTTCCTTTCTACCTTTTATTTGGATTTCTTTTGTTGTTCTTACTGTTTGTAAATATTTTCAGGCAGAAACCCCTGCCGCAATTATTACGTTTCACTTTCCTTGGTCTGATTTTTTTGATGTTTTTAGTTCATACCGGAGGCTTGATATTACGCTGGTATATTTCGGGGCATGCTCCCTGGAGTAACGGTTACGAGTCGGTGGTTTATGTGGCCTGGGCTGCCATGCTTGCCGGTTTAATTTTTGGACGAAAATACCCGATGGTAGTTGGTACCGCTGCATTCTTGTCAGGAATAGCATTGTTTGTAGCTCATTTAAGCTGGATGAATCCGGAAGTCACCAACCTTGTTCCGGTGTTAAAATCGTATTGGCTAACCATTCATGTTGCGGTTATTACAGCCAGCTACGGATTCATCGGATTGAGTATGTTCCTGGGGATTCTGGTGATGATTTTGATGGTAATGCGTAATCAGATTAATGAGCAAAAGGTAAACGGTTTTATTGAGCAGTTAACTACCATTAACGAAATGTCAGCCACCGTGGGATTGTATTTTCTTACCATTGGAACTTTTCTGGGTGGAATTTGGGCCAACGAGAGCTGGGGCCGTTACTGGGGCTGGGATCCTAAGGAAACCTGGTCGCTAATTACAATAATGATTTATTCTTTTGTGGTTCATATGCGTTTAATTCCTTCACTGAAAGGTATTTTTAATTACAATTTTGCGTCTATTATTGCTTTTAGTTCGGTGCTGATGACCTATTTTGGAGTGAATTATTACCTCACCGGATTACATTCGTATGGGAAAGGAGTTGCCGACAGTGTTAACCCGGCATTTCCGGTCGCTATTTTGTTGTTGGGAGGTTTAATTTTATGGGCCTATTTAAAAGATTCGAAATATGAAAAAGAAAAGTTGTAATGAAATTTTGAAACAAAAGTTGCATTATTTTTCATATTAATTCCTGTAAATCAGCTTTACATAATTTTTGATTTTTGGACTTTTTCGCTCTGATAGTCGACGTCTCTTGTTGTAATAATATGTAAATCAGTAAATTATGTTTATTTAGAATGGGTATGAATAGAGTTGGCGGCAAATTCCTTTTATCTTTTTGTAAATCAGGGCAGAACAAAACTATTAACTTACGCCGTTTTTTAAAGATAAAAGATGGGACAGACAGTTACTCGCACATTTGATATTCTTGAAAGGATTTTAAATGAATTTCCCCGTGAAGATGCCTTAGCTGGTAAAAAAGGCGGCGAATGGTACACCTATTCAACTGAACAATACTATAACAAATCGCACCAACTGGCATTGGGACTTATGGCAATGGGTTTAAAACGCGGTGACAAAGTTGCTACGGTTACTACCAACAGGCCCGAATGGAATTTTGCTGATATGGGGCTTGCCATGGCCGGAATAATACATGTCCCTATTTATCCAACTCTTGGCGAAGACGAATACAAGTATATTTTGAAACACGCCGAGGTGAAAATTATTCTGGCAGGCGATAAAAAACTTTATGAAAGTATGTTGCCTTTGGCAAACATGATTGATGGAGTTGATGCTGTTTACACCTTTGAGGAAGTTGAAGGAGCCAAAAATTACGAGCAGATTCTGGAGCTTGGCGAAAATAGGAGAGGTGAGTTTGCTGATAAACTGGAAGCGATTAAAAAGGATATAAAAGTTGAAGATATCGCTACTATAATATACACGTCTGGGACTACCGGGGTACCCAAAGGTGTTATGTTGAGCCATAAAAACCTGGTTTCTAACTTTACTGCCCATGCAAAGTTGCATGAACTTGGAATCGAACACAGGGCTTTAAGTTTTCTTCCACTTTGTCATGTATACGAACGCAGTGTGAATTACCACTTTCAATACAGGGGAATGGGTGTTTACTATGTTGGCAACCTGGCTCAAATTGTTTCTTCCATCAGAGAGGTCAAACCTCACATGTTTAACTCTGTGCCTCGTTTGTTAGAAAAGGTGTTTGATGGATTTGTGGCAAAAGGAAAAGAATTGTCAGGAATAAAAAAGAAATTGTATTTCTGGGCACTGAGTTTAACCCGTCATTTTGAGTATAACAAAAAGTTTGGGCCGTTTATGAAACTAAAAATTTCGATTGCTGACAAACTAATTTATTCGAAATGGAGAGAAGCCCTTGGGGGAAATATTACATATATAGTTTCAGGAGGTGCAGCCCTTCAACCTCGGATCGCGCGGGTTTTAGGAATGGCCAAACTTACTACACTCGAAGGTTATGGACTAACCGAGACTTCTCCTGTAATTGCGGTTAACAATCCTATAAAATCAGAGATGATGGTTGGAACTGTTGGCCCAATTTTGGAAGGTTATGAGGTCAAATTCGCCCAGGATGGAGAAATTCTGTGTAAAGGCCCCGGAGTAATGTTGGGATATTATAAGGCGCCAGAACTGACCGACGAGGTGATTGACAAAAACGGCTGGTTTCATACAGGTGATATTGGCGTTCTTGTTGATGATAAATACCTGAAAATTACCGATCGTAAAAAAGAAATTTTTAAACTCTCGGGAGGGAAATACATTGCCCCGCAGATGATCGAGAATAAATTGAAAATGTCTGATTTTATTGAGCAGGTGATGGTTATTGGTGCTAACCAAAAATTTGCCAGCGCCATTATCTCACCATGTTTCCCTATTCTTCATGATTGGGCAGCGCAACAAAAACTCCATTACGAGAACAACGAAGACCTTATTCTGTTACCGGAAGTGAACAGCCTGTTGCAAAAAGAGGTTATTAAGGTGAACAAAACTCTGGGAACACACGAGCAAATTAACCGCATTCGTCTGGTGCAGGAAGAGTGGACTCCCGGTACTGGAGAACTTTCGCCAACATTAAAACTAAAAAGAAATATTATTTCGGTAAAATACCAGCACTTAATTGATGATATATATTCAGTTGGAGCCAAAAGCTAAGCTGTAAAGAAACAGGTGCGAAAGCACGAGCTGAACCAAACTTTTAAAGGTTGTAAGAATTCTTACAACCTTTTTGTTTTTTACGACACAAAAATTTATTCTTAAAACAATGCCCTGTTCCAGGGAATTGCCAATAATATCAGAATGAGCGCAAGTGAGAAATAAATTCCGGCCATTCGAAATTTCTTCAATGATGACACATTTTTTTTAGATTTTGCCCGGCCAATATGCACCAGTACCAGTGCCAATATCATTAGCAAAGAATGTTCAACTGCATAAAATCTTAGTTCGCTGTTATTCATGGCTGACCCAAAATCAGCAAAAGCTGCTTTTGTGACGGGACTAACAAACGAATACAGAACTATTCCAAGCAGAAACTGGATGTCCATTACGATTACAAGGACCAAGCTGCTGATATGATCAGGTTTGGCCCATTGCCGTTTTGTAAGCCAGCCCGAAATGCTTAAAGAGAAGGAAATGAAAAGGGCAATTAATACCAGCCATCGAAAACCATTATGTGCATTTAAAAGTATATGATACATTTTCGTTATTTAATTTAAATACTCCGGAATTTTCAAACCGCAATAAATTATTTACGAATTGTAACGTTTACAAGTGAATTTGGTTGACCATGATTTTCAATATTCTGTTTATCTTTAACCGATTTGTTTATACCCGATTGATAATCAACTTTAAAATTATGATCAAAAAAACCTTACTAATTCTGTTCGTAGTTAGTTTGCTTATTTCCTGCGAAAATGTACAACAGAAAAAACAATCTGATAGAATAAAAATTTTAATTGATACTGATGCCAATAACGAGCTTGATGACCAACATGCGCTGGCTTATGCGTTTTTGAATAAGGATGTGTTCGATGTTGTGGGTGTAACCGTTAACAATACACGGAACGGATATGGCATTCAGGGACAATACGATGAGGCAGAACGGATTATAAAATTATTCAATCTCGAGAACGAAGTGCCGTTATTCCTTGGTGCGGATAAAAGCTACGAAGAAATAGTCCCGACAATAAATCAGTCAGAATTTGATGGTCAGCCGGCTGTGGATTTTATTATTCAGGAAGCGATGAAAATGGAGAATGAAAAACTGATCCTGGCTCCTGTAGGAAAATTAACAAACATCGCACTGGCAATCAAAAAAGAACCAGCAATTATTGATAAAGTCAGAGTGGTTTGGCTGGGCGGGAATTACCCCAATCCGGGAGAATATAATCTGGAGAATGATACAACTTCTGTAAATCCGGTAATTGAATCGGGCGTGGAGTTTGAAATGGTGACAGTTCGTTATGGAGAGCCGAGCGGAACATCAGCTGTAACTGTAGTTCCCGACGAAGTTAATACCTACATGAAAGGTAAAGGTCCGGTATCGAAAAATACTATTATTGGGCGTCATGGCGGTGAATTTAATCGTTTTGGAGATTATTCAGCCGATCTTTTTGCCAATGCCGAAATGCACGGGAATCCTCCATCACGTGCATTATTCGATATGGTTGTTTTGGCCGTTTTGAAAAATGAAACCTGGGGTGAAAAGAAAGAAATACCTGCTCCAAAACTGGTGGGCAATGCCTGGGTTGATCTACCTGATAATTCACAAAAAGTTATTTACTGGGAAAATTTTAATCGCGATGCCATTGTAAATGATTTGTTTGAATTGATGGCAAAAACCTCCCCCAAAGATTAATGGTTCAGTAATATGCAGGAAGTTAAAAAACAGTTGGAGGTTTTACTTGTCAACTTTTTCAGGGAATGTTATGTTGATTTTCCAAAAGGGAGAATAGTGGCTTCAGAATCGCCTGATTTTGTGGTGAAGATGAAGAATGCAAAGTCGCTTGGTATTGAACTGACACGTTTAAATCCGGCAAGTGCATTACCCAATACCGAACAAAAGAAAAAGGAACATGAATTTCGTGATACTTTGGTTGACGAAATGAAAGAACTTTTTGAAAGCGGATCAGACATGAAATTATTTGTCAAATTTCTGTTCTCCACAAAAAGTGCGATAACTCCTGAAAGAGAATTGGCAGTAAAAGCGAGAACCGTGAGTTTGATTCGTGAGCAGATAAAAAACAAGAATTCACGAAGTTCATTCTCCATGATTTTAAATAAAACAGTTCTTCCTCAAGGATTAAAACAGGTGCTTGTTGCGCATCATCCGGCCCTGGAAACTTCGGTGTGGGAGCGTTCAAATAATCTGGGAGTTTCCAATGATGTGGTGGATGATATCCGCCGCGCAATTCATAAAAAAGATGAAAAACTGCGCCTGTATCAAAAACAGCATCTCGATGAGTATTGGTTGCTAATAACCACCGACAGATTAAGAGGTGTAAAGAGTTTTAATTTGATCGATAAAGTTTTGAATGAGCATTTTGAATCGCGTTTTCAGCATGTTTTTCTTTTTGATCTGATTCGCCGAAAGGTGTTTGTTTTGGTGTAGTTTAAGTTGCAGTCTGTGTTTTCAGAGGAAGGAATAAAAAGAATGCCATCCGTGTATGTAATACTTTAACGGATGGCATTCTTTGAATATGAAGTGCAGCTGCGACTGAAAATTAATTTACAATAGCAGCGATAGCAGCACCCAGTAAACTGGAGTTTTCCACTTCCACAATTTCATAATAACGTTTGTTTTCTCCCGACAGGAATTCCTGCAGGTACATTTCAAACATTTTTTGAAAATTATGCAGTTTATAGAAGGTTGTTCCTTCGATGGTCATTAACACAGGTTTTTCAGCTGTTTTGGCTTTTCCTGTTTTCAGGATAACCGACGCAAGGTTGGCAGCAACTAGTTTGGCCGCACGCTCAATTAAACCGTCGATAATTTCTGCTGCAATCAATTTGTCCGACTCATGTGTAAAAACGCCGGGAAGAACACTCTTGGCATCTTCAATCCCATGTACATATTTATTCACTTCTTCTGAAGTTAGTTCTTCAAGATTTTCGAAAGCCGATGGATCAGCGAAAACTCCCTCTGCTGCTGCTGTTTTTAATGCAGTAGTGCAAAGACCTCCAAAATATCCACCGGAGAACATTTTCTCGAAAGCATAACGCCCCGGATTTTTAGTAGTGTTGTCAAATGCCAAATCAATGTCGGTACGTGGAGCCAACGTAAATGCTCCCGATTCAATATTAATAATCTGGCTGCCTTCCATATTGAGGCCGTCGGTTTTAGTGATGTTTTTATTGGCTTCAATGTAGCTGGTGTTGGTACCAGTTCCCAGAATAAAACCAATGTAAGTATCGTAAGCCTTTACCGCACGTGCAGCTTTTCCTGCAAGTAGAGTGGAAACGGTATCGTTCATTAAAACCATTTGTTTTTCAGGCGTTCCCATGGCAGCTAGCAATTCTTCGCCAACCATTGTTCCGATAACTTCCGGGGCTTTAACCTCTTTACTCCATTCTATTAGTTTGCCGTCTTTATTCGGGAAAATCTCGGCAGCGTATGAGAAACAAAAACCTACCTTTTCTGATACGGTTTTATAATCACTGAGGTAATTGGCAAAGGTGCTGAAAAACTCTTCTTTTGAGAGTTCTGTGTCAACGCCGGGCATTTTGGCTTTTTGAATATTTTCTGTAACCAGTTTCAGGTTGTTGTCGAAATAAATCTTAGCCGCACGGAAATTGGTTCCTCCCGCATCGATGGCAATAACGGGATCGTTGGCTTTCACTTCACCGTCGGCTTCAATGTAGGTTGGGAGCATCAGTAGCGAACTGTCCTGTCCCGCCAAACCTTTGTCCATTTCGCTTAAAAAAGCATTCACCAGCTCTTTGATATTAATGTCGCCGGCAGTCATTTTGTGTGATTTTAAAAAATCATTTGCTTTAGTCATAGTAGTTATTTATAGAATTGTTTGTTTTATATGAATTCGTTATAAGGCATTTTCAATTTTAAATACCCAGGCATTGTTTAGTTCTGAGTTGGGTGAAAGCTGAGGTGCTGTAATTTTAATGGTTTTTCCCGATTTTTTGAATTTAATGTCCTGGTTCAATCCCAGCAGTTTCACTTCCGAAGCTTTTTTAATGCCTTTAATTTCCAACGTCGAATCGGGGTATTTAGTGCAAATCACATAAAGGTCTTTTCCCTTTTTTGTGAAGAATACATTTGAAATCTCGTTTTTGTCTGAATCATCCCATTTGCGTGTTTCATAAATGGCTTCACCGTTGATATTGAGCCAGTCACCCATGTCGAGCAGGCGCTGTTCCTGGATAACAGGAATTCGGCCGTCAGCAGTTGGACCCAAGTCAAGTAAAAGGTTTCCGCCGCCCGATACTTTTTCAATGAGCATATGAATAAGGGCTTCAGAGGTCATGTAATTTTCTACGGTTTCAATTTGGTTGTAGCCGAACGAGGTTCCAATTCCCCTGCATTCTTCCCATGCTTTACTGATCTCGCCTTTTTCCCCTTCGTGTACTAAGTCATATTCGGTAGTAAAATAACCGCCGTGTTTACTTCTTGTTTCTTTTCCCCAACGGTCGTTTATACAAATTTGGTTCTTAACCGGAGAATCGTTGTACAACCATGCAAGGAATTCTGTACTTTTCCAGTCTTCACTTGGGTGGTCCCACTCGCCGTCGGTCCATAAAATATCGGGTTCGTAACTGGTTACTAAATCCTTCATTTGAGGAATCATGTGGTCGTCCACATATTTTTCAAGATCGTTGTGATAAAGCGGGTTGTACCACTCGTATAGCGAATAATAGAAGCCCATATGCAAACCTGCATCTTTTACGGCTTTGGTCAGGTCGCCGCAAATATCCCGGTGAGGGCCAATGTCAACACTGTTCCAGTTCCAGCTTTGAGCGCTGGGCCAAAGTGTAAATCCTTCGTGATGTTTTGATGTTAAAACCACATATTTTGCTCCGGCGCGTTTAAATAAATCGGCCCATTGTTCCGGATTCCAGTGCTGCGCTTTAAAGCGGGGTGCAAAATCCTGGTAAAGGAAATTCTCTCCATACATTTTGTTGTGGTATTCGCGAAACAGTTTTCCTGCTTTGCTGTCGTCGTTGATTCTGAAACCGTACCATTCGGCATATTTCGCATAAACGCCAATATCGGCATTAGCGGGTGCCCAGGCAGGTACAGAGTACACGCCCCAGTGGATAAAGATGCCAAATTTTACATCTTCAAACCATTGCGGAACCGGTCGGCTGTCGATGGATTTCCAGTTGGCTTTGTATTTCTGTGCAATAGAAATGTTTGCCAGGAATAGAATAAAAAACAGAATAAAGATTCGTCTCATTTTGTCGGTTTTGGTTAATGAAAAATACTTCAGTATACATTTTTAAATATCGATAATCGAAAAATGCAACTTCGACATAAAAATAGAATTATTTTTTGGGATTGTTTTATGATTATGCCGGGGCATTTGTTTTGCAGTTAATGAATCCTCTTACATCCAGCGTTTTTCTGAAATTTCGGTGTGGTATAAAAGGTAATCGTAAATCTGTTTGGCCATACTTTCGTTGATGTAGGGAATTTGAATGGAACCGGAAGCATTCATAAATTTCAAGGTGGCCAGTGATCTCCGTTTCTGGAAAAAGGTTTGTTTAAACTTTACCGACTGAATTTTGTACAATTCCATCTGTTTCCAATTGTGCGAGATAGCCCCTGACGAAACCCTGATTTGCTCGTTGTTTATACAGAAATAACTCCGTTTCAGAACGAGAGAATTATAGCCGGCTGTGAGTAATAGCCAGCATGGAGCTGCTATCCAGAATATCCATTCAGAATAAACAAAAGGAGTTGCCAGAATTACAGGCAGCCAACCTGAAAGAATCCAAAGCGGGCGGAAATAATACTTATCGGTACAAAGTTTTGCATCTTCGCTGAGTTCATCTTTGCCGAATAAATCGTATTTCAATAATTCCAAATGCTCAGTCAAACAACCCGGCGCATCAACAATTTGTACTCTCTTGTTTTGTCCGCTTACGGCCTGCTTAAATACAAGGGAGTAAATTCCAAACAATTTTTTAACAGGGCCGGTTTCCCAGTTCAGTTGCTGAATTTTATTGTGGGGTAAAATCACATTTCGTTTATTAAGTAGTCCCGATTCAACACGGTAAGCTTTTTCTTTCTTCAGTAATTTAAAATCGAAGTATTTTATAAGGGTTCTGAAAAGTGAAAAGAGGATTGACAAGATGAGAAAGAAAATCAACAGAAAAATGATCAGCACAAGACTGGAACCCGAAATGAAATTCATGAATTCGTTCGAATAGGTGTCTGCTTGTTCCTGAAATAAATCTTGTATCTGGTTGAAAATCTGTGATCCGAAAGCAATGATAATTAGCCCGGTACGTATGTGGTTTTGGCTGATTCCGATTTTTATTAAATCGATGGGATCTAACCTCAGAATTAATTTTTCAGACGTTGTAGCAGTGCGTGATTCAATCTCTTCTTCCGTAGTTGCGTCTGCATTTTTATTTTCGCTCAGCAGTTCGTGCAGGGCAGTGGCATACGATTTTTCAAGAGCGTGTATTTTTAACTCTTTCCCAATGGTTCCTGCGGTGTCAATTTCCATGGCAACAACGTCGAGCGCCTGTTGAAAAAGGTTTTGTTTGGTATTAACATTTTGAATGCGATCGAGAGGAATGGTGAGTACCTTCTTTCGCAGATAGCCTTTTTGCAGAATAAATTCTCCGTCTTTCACATAAAAATAAAAATGGAGATAATACAATATGGAATGGACAATTAATGCAACTACTAAAAATCCGACTACCATAAAAATAACACCTTTATTGGCGAATAAGTTCTTTTGAAGCACAACTACCGCCAACAGTGCCCAAAACATTCTTATAGCCTGTCGGACAGACTGGATCAGGATAAAGATCAAGCCTTTTACCGATTGCCGCGTGGGCGTGGATAAATCTAATTTATTCATGCTCGCTTATTTTTTCTGATAAAAAGGCTTTCAGGTTTAAGGCCACTTCCTGGGGCAGTCCGGGAATGGAAAGGTCGCTGGCATTTCCGCCTGCAGTAAAAAGTTTTATAGACGAAAGGTTGAACAGCTTGGCAAGCACCCCGCGGTTTACTTCAACGTGCTGAATTCGGTTATAGGGTATACTGGTTACTTTATAAGTAATGAGCCCGCGCTGAAAGGAAATGTCATTTTCACGCACCAAATATCCTTTCCGGGGGAAAGCCATAATTGTAATCATTACTGTGAAAATTATAACTACAGCAAGCCCTATCCAAATTGTTATGAATAGTGGCTTGGGTATTTTCTCATCGGATAAAATCGTGGATGAGATAAAAAATCCGACAAGTAGTAAGAAGAATATTCCAATTCGGATAAACAGAATTTTTAGGTAACGTCTATCAAGTGGTGTAAAAGTTTGTTTGTCAATTTTCGGGAGGTCTTCGGGAATTAATATAGAATTGGTGAAGTTTTCCATTTTAGGTGAAGATTAGATTGTACGAATTCAAAATTATGTTTTTTAAATCAATTAGTTCATTAAAAACCCGAATATTAACTTAGTTTACCAGAACTGCATTTTACTATTATTCAGGAAATCGATAAAACAATTTTATTAGTTTTACCCGTTCACGGGATTAAATCCAATTTTGGCATGAATAAAATCTTTTTTTATCTGAACATTTTACTTTTTGTTTTTCAGTCGTGTTCGAATTCAACGCGAAAGAGCGTAGAAGCAATTTTTACACAGCTGGACACAAATACAGAAGCTAGTTTTCGCGGACTTCATGTAGTTGATGAAAATGTAATTTGGGCCAGTGGATCTGAAGGTACCATTTTGCTTTCAACTGATGGTGGAGAAAGCTGGAACGTAAATAGAATTCCCGGAGCAGAAAAAAATGATTTTAGAAGTATTCACGCCTGGGATGCAAATCGGGCAGTGGTTTTCGGAGTTCTCGGACCCGAATTTGGGTACCAAACTATGGACGGTGGACAAACCTGGGAAGTGATTTTTCAGGACACCACAAAAGGACTCTTTTTTAACTCGGTAAAGTTTGCCGATGCTAAAAACGGATTGGCCGTGAGCGATCCCATCGACGGGAAATTTTTTGTTTTGAGGACCGAAGATGGCGGTGCCAGCTGGAACAGGATTTCTAACTTGCCTCCGGTTGAGGAGGGAGAAGCCAACTTTGCAGCATCGAATACCTGTATCGAATATTTACCTTCAGGAAAAGCATGGATTGCCAGTGGTGGAAAAGCTGCCCGTGTTTTTTATACTGAAGATTTTGGTGAGTCTTGGAATGTTGCAAAAACGCCCATGGTTCGTGGACTTTCTTCGTCAGGTATTTTTTCTATATCTTTTATAAATGATCATGCAGGTATGATTGTGGGAGGTATTTACGACCAGCCCGAATTAAATACAAATATTGCATGCTATACTGTTAATGGAGGAAAAGATTGGCTACCGGCTGTAACCATGCCAAAAGAATACCGTTCGTGTGTACAGCAGGTAAAAAGTATAGAAAAATCATTTTCTTTTGCAATAGGAAAAACCGGTTGCGATATTTCGTTAGATAATGGAATAAACTGGCAGTTCGTAAACGAAACAGGGTATTATACTTTTCGTGCAGTGCCGGGGAAAAAATATGGTTTTGCAGCGGGAGCAAAAGGAGCGATTACTAGAGTGGAGTTTAACTAAAAGATGTTCGACAGATTGAAAATATCTGTTTAATTTGAGTTTTTATAGAAATATGATAGAGCCATTTAACGATGAATATTTTATGAAAAAGGCCTTTGCGGAGGCTTTGCAGGCATTTGACGAAGGAGAAATTCCGGTGGGTGCAGTAGTTGTATCTCAGGGAAAAATTATCGCTCGTGCACATAATCTCACCGAAACATTAAACGATGTAACAGCACACGCCGAAATGCAGGCCATTACTGCCGCAGCTAATATGCTGGGAGGAAAATATTTAAATGATTGTACTCTTTATGTAACTCTTGAACCCTGTGTAATGTGTGCCGGAGCACTGGGCTGGTCGCAGATTAGTAAGATAGTTTATGGCGCTTCCGACGAGAAACGGGGATTTAAAAAGTTTGCCGAAAAGGCGCTTCATCCTAAAACCGAAATCGTGGGGGGAGTGTTCGAAACCGAATGTCGCGAATTATTACAAGAGTTTTTCAAACAAAAACGTTAAATTATTTTTCAATTAGGTAACCAACAGCCTCAAGATCTTCCCAAAATCCGGGGTAAGATTTGGTGATCACCATCGGGTCGTCTATCTGTAATTGTAATCCGGCTATTGCCATTGGTGCGAAAGCCAAAGCCATTCTATGATCGTGATAGGTTTTTATAATTGGAATTTCTTGTTTAAGTTCCGGGTTAATTAATCCGTTCCATTGTAATTTTCCATGCTCCGGCTCCGAAAGTTCAGCTCCGAATTTAGCAAGTTCATTTTGCAAAGCAGCAATACGATCAGTTTCTTTAATTTTCAGGGTTTTTAATCCAGAAAACAGAAACGGAATATTTTTGGCTACACATAAACAAGCCATTGTCTGGGCAACATCAGGATTCTCAATAAAGTCCAGTACGAGGCTTTCTGGTTGGATGTTTTCAGTTTTTGAAAGTAAAACACCATTTTCTGTCTGTGTGGAAGATACTCCAAACTGCCCAAACCAATCGGCAATATTTGCGTCTCCCTGCAGGCTTTTAAGGTGAAGATTTTCTAAAAGAACTTCGCCTGAATCAGCCATTGCCATAATCTGGTACCAGTATGAAGCTCCTGACCAGTCGGCCTCGCACGTAAAATCGCGTGCAAAATAATTTTGTTCAGGAACAATAATTTCGTTGCCGTTCCATCTGTATTCAATACCGAACTGAGCCATTAGTTCCAGCGTCAGCTTTATGTATGATTGTGAGGTAATATTTCCCTTTAATTTCAGAGTAAGTCCATTCTCAATTGTTGGAGCGATCAGCAATAACGCCGAAATATACTGGCTCGAAACGCTTCCATCCAATTCAATGGTTTGACCTTTCAGGTGCGAGCCAAAGATTTTTAATGGAGGACACCCTTCGTTTTTCAAATATTCAATTTTAGCACCTAACTGATTTAAGGCATCCACCAGAATGGCAATGGGGCGCTGTTGCATCCTTTCAGATCCGGTGATCTCCCATTCTCCAACAACTTTAGCCAAAAAAGCGGTAAGAAATCTCATCGCTGTTCCAGCATGTCCAATATCGAATTTATTGCTGTTCGAAAAAAGGGCAGCTTCCAACACTTTTGTATCGTCACTATCCGACAAGTTTCTGATTGGATAGGGGCTGTAACTCAGTGCATTTATAATTAATGCACGATTACTGATGCTTTTTGATGCAGGAAGATTAATGCTTCCTTTTATTTCTTTTTTATTGGCTGAAACCTGGTAAATCATTTGGCTCTAACTAATGACGGATAATTGGTATTTTACAAATTACGATAAAAGTTTAAGGCTTCAAAAATCAATTCTTTTCCGCAGTTTTGATTAATAGCAATCTCTCCAACTGCCGGTAAAAGTGTAAAGTTAATTCGTCCCGACTCATTTTTTTTGTCATGAGTCATAAACTGATACAAACGTTCAAAGTCTGATTCTTCAATCTCGAATTTGCCGTAAATTTCCAACATCCAATTTGTCAGATTATCACAATCCTGCTGTAGAAAACCGCACATTTTTACCGAGAGGAAAAGTTCAACAATCATGGCATAGGCCACTGCGTAACCATGAAGAACAGGACGATTTTGTTCCATCGCCAGACTTTCGAAAGCATGTCCAACGGTATGTCCAAAATTCAGTGCTTTGCGAATATTGTTTTCCGTGAGATCGTTGGCAACAAAATACTCTTTGACCTGAACCGAATGCTTTATTATTTCCTGCAACAAATCGTAATCGATATTGTCAATCTTAAATTCTTTTAATTCTTTTAAATGTTCGGGACTATGAATCAAGCCGTGTTTGATCATTTCGGCATAGCCTGAAATGAAATTATTGCGGTCGATGGTTTTCAGAAAATTTGTATTAATCAACACTGCCACGGGTTCCTTAAAAACACCAATTTCGTTTTTTAACCCGTTAAAATTGAATCCGGTTTTTCCTCCAACTGAAGCATCAACCTGCGACAGCAAGGTAGTTGGGATATTTAAAAAATCCATCCCCCGTTTAAAGGTTGAAGCTGCAAATCCTGCAAGATCTGTTAGCATGCCTCCGCCAATATTGATAAGCAGAGATTTTCGATCGGCCCCGTTTTTCGAGAGGAATTCCCAGATTTTGGTCACCGATTCAATCTTTTTATTGTTTTCGCCTGCCTGAACTATAACTTTTTTAATACCATGCTCTTCGAAAAATATGGAATATTTTGAAACCCATAACTGGTCAACTGTTTCTTCTGTTGCCAGGAATATTTTTCCTTTTGGATACTGCGCGATAAAAGGTTTTAATTCTTTTTCCAGTTCCCGGCTATAAATTATTTTAGAGTAAATTGTTGAATTTCCCATAAGTAGCTGCTAAATTGCAGTAAAGTTACAATAAAAATAGGTTACGCTTTTTTGAAGGATTGCTAAAGCAGGAACTTTTAGATATTTAATAACGAAAACATGGTTATTACAAACGAGAAACAAACCGCGAGAATTAAAAAGATATTTTTTTTGGTAAGCATTTTAATTGCTTTGGCCGTATTGGCATTCTTTTTACTTGATCATAATGCGTATGCGCTAATTTGTGGCGGAATATTTTCAATTTGGTACCTGTTTTTTCATGTTGCAGACTTTCAATATATTGAATACTCAGACGAAGGTGATAAAATTTCACTTCATTATTACAAGGCAATTACTTTCGGAGGGAAAGCCTATAACTCAATAGAATTTCCAAAGCAACTATTAAGAAAAGTGGTTTTTGATGACTCTGTTTTCGGGAAACTGTCAGATCTTACTTTTATTGTTAAGACCAAGCGTGGAGTAGCTGAATATCCATCGGTAAGTTTATCTGCTGTTTCGAAAAAACACAGAAAAATGATTCAGGATTCTTTGAATAAAATAATAGACCAGTAGAGATAAGCCCCTCGACATGGATGATCAATTAAAATATAAAATTGCACTTTCGATGCTACCCGGAATTGGTGGAGTTCTGGCCCGGAATCTTGTTGCGTATGTGGGGAGTGTGGAAGGAATTTTTTCTCAGTCGTTGCAGGCTTTGAAAAAAATACCCGGCATAGGCGAATTAAATGCGAGGCAAATAAAAAATGCAAATGTTCTGCCAGGGGCTGAGACAGAATTGGATTTTATTACAAAACATAATATCGGAGTTCGTTTTTATACCGATACGAACTTTCCGCGCAGGTTAAAAAGTTGTATTGATGCGCCAATTCTTATTTACACCAAAGGTGACATGTGCCTTGACGAACAACGTGTTGTTAGTATCGTTGGTACCCGAAAAGCTACTGATTACGGTAAAAAGCTTGTGGATGATTTGGTTAAAGCATTTTACGAACGTAATTATAAGATTCTTGTGGTGAGTGGATTGGCGTACGGAATAGACATTCAGGCACATCGTGCATCCTTAAAATATAATATTCCAACGGTTGGGGTTATCGCTCATGGGTTGGATCAGATTTATCCTTCGTTGCATAAAGATTCTGCAAAAAAGATGTTGGAGAATGGAGGTCTTGTAACCGATTTTCCAAGTAAAACGAAAATCGATCCGTCGAATTTTATAAAACGAAACCGAATTATTGCCGGATTGGCTGACGCAACGATAGTAGTTGAATCTGCAAAAAAAGGTGGTGCTTTGGTAACGGCCGATATTGCCTCGTCGTATAACCGCGATGTTTTTACTTTCCCGGGGCGCGCCGGAGATACTTATTCGGAAGGATGCAACCGATTGATAAAGAATAACTCTGCTACATTAATTGAGGGTATTGAAGATTTGGAGTATTTTATGGGGTGGGAGAGAGAAGAGAAGAACGATGCCTTTCAATCGAGTTTATTTATTGAATTAACGCCTGAAGAAGAAAAAATTGTGAATCTTTTAAAAAGCAATGACAAACTTTTTGTTGACCAGATTTCTTCAGCGGCACAACTTCCAGTTAGCCGGATTTCTGCTTTGTTGTTAGGGCTAGAGTTCAAAAATGTACTCATCGCTTTGCCCGGGAAAATGTATAAATTGAAATAAAATCTGGCATTGTCATACAAGCTTTATTGTTAAAACCTGGTTGAAATTTGTTGTCTTACAGTATAATCCTCTGATTTTTCTAATTTTGCAGACTGAACAGGCAAATGTGCAGGATAAAATATTTTTATGAAAAAGACATTTGAGGAACTAAAAGTTGCAAAATCCATATTGAAAGCTCTGGATGATATTGGTTTTAAAGAGCCAACTCCAATTCAGGAGAAGGCGATACCAAAAATAAATTCGGGAGTAAATATTGTTGGGGTTGCGCAAACCGGAACTGGGAAAACTGCGGCCTATCTTCTGCCTTTATTAACGAAGTTGAAGAAACCTGAGGGGACTGATCCTCGTGTTGTTATATTGGTTCCAACCCGGGAACTATCTATTCAGGTGGGCGAAGATATTGCGGAATTGACTACTTACTCGGAGTTACGTCATGCCGCTGTTTTTGGTGGTATTGGATGGACCAAACATGCTGCTCTTCTGGAACCGGGTATAGATATTTTGATAGCAACTCCCGGACGGTTATGGGATCTTTACCAGTCAGGTGCATTGCGTTTGAAAAAGTTAAAATATTTGGTTATTGACGAAGCCGACCGGATGCTGGACATGGGATTTTTACCCCAGCTGCTTCAGCTTCAGGAGATTTTTCCGGCTAAGAGACAAAACCTTCTTTTTTCAGCAACTTTTTCTGAGAGTATAGAAAAGCTGGCTGAAGAGTTTCTCGATTATTACGAGAAACTTCAGGTTGCCCTTTCGGCAACACCGGTTAAGCAGGTAACTCAAACTGCTTATCGGGTACCCAATTATCGTACAAAACTTAATCTTATTAAACATCTTTTGGATGACGAAGAGAAGTTTACACGTGTGGTAATTTTCGTAAAAACAAAGGAACATGCCGAAGGAGTGTTTAAAGTTATTGAACGAAAAACAGAAGGGGAGAAACGTATTTTGCATTCCAATAAGGGACAGAATGCCCGAATAAATTCAATTAATGCATTCAAAAGTGGAGATGTTAGAATACTTATAACCACTGATGTTTCAGCGCGTGGAATGGATGTTAGCCAGGTTAGTCACGTTATTAATTTTGATTTGCCAAACGATTACGATGACTATATTCATAGAATTGGACGTACTGCCCGTGCCGGGAATAAAGGCGATGCCATAACGTTAATCGATCCTGCTGATGAATGGCACTGGAAAAAGATAGAGAGTTTAATGCGTATGGAAGTCAATTTGCAGGAATTACCCGAAGACGTTGAAGTAATTGAAACTGAGTTCAAGGAAAATCAGGATCAATTACGCGAAATAGACCGACAACGAAAGATAGATGATCCAACTTTCCAGGGGGCGTTCCACCAAAAAAAGAGAAAAGGTTCATCAAAACGTTCTTTTGAAGATCGGTTTGCCAGAACTAAGGCACGCCAAAAAAGAAAGAAAAGGAAATAATAAATTCGGAACTGGAAGTCTGGTTTATCTGATTCTGATTTTAGTATAAAAAGATTACAAACAATATTCGATATAGCAAGAAACAAAAAAGGGAAGCATTGCTTCCCTTTTTTGTATATATAGATTCATATGAGTTATCTATCAACTCTTTGCCTTGATGAATAGTTGATGTTCAAAGCAGCCGACTTCCGCAATTCCTGCTTCACATCGTTTACAATACCCATCTTTGTGTTTTCATCAATTTTCAAAGAAGTAACCATAAATGGTTGTTCAGCTTCTTCCCTTGCTTCACGTTCGGCAATGATGTAATCTTGTACATCAGATACCATAGCGAATTGGTCGTTCAACTGGATACGCGGAGCTTTTCCAAACGTTTTTTGGAACGATGGTTGAGGCTCTCCAATGTAAATGTAACTCACTAATGACTTCTTCTCCAATTTACTTAATTCAGTAGCTGCAGGAAGACGCATTTTTACTTTTAGAGTTACTTCACGCATTGTTGTACTAACCATAAAAAAGAATAATAGCATGAACACGATGTCAGGCAATGATGCCGTTGAAATAGGAGGTAATTCTTTACCGTCGTTTTTTCTAAACTTGCTCATAATATATTCTTTTAAATTTTTCCTTTTGGTTCAGCTTCCGAAATCCTTGAAGGATAGATTTTTTTGACAGCATCTTGCTGATCTTCATCTAAATCAATGTAAGCTTTACCAAATTTCTGTTTTGCCAATTCGTCTCTTAATTCATTAATGGCAGCAACCAGTTCGTTTTGAACAGCGATATATGTTCCGTACTGAGTATCCAAGTCGTTTCGCAGAGAAATTACACCTTTGGTTACCATATATTCTCCAAAATATGGTACCTCCTGAGGTTCTTTCTCGGGCAAATTCTCATCGTTGTATGGATTGGCCATAAACTCTTTTGCCCTTTCTCTTAGATTTCCAATTTGTTCGTAGTCCCCTTCTACCAACAGGTCGTTGTTTTTATTTACAAGAACGACAAAAACGTTACGCTCATTAATTTGCGTATCATCATCTTGTTCCTGATCCGGAGCCCATTGTGGAAGTTTTCTTCGAAGACCGCTGTCAACGTCCATCGTGGTTGTCACCAGGAAAAAGATCAGCAACATAAATGCAATGTCTGCTAGCGATGCTGCTGGTATTTCAGGTATTTTCTTAGCCATAATATATTTTCCTGTTTTTTATACCACGATTAAACTTATCTAAACAAACGCATTACTGATGACGATGCCACTGCTACAATTGCTAAAGCAAGCAAGATGTATGTTGCATACAAACCAGTATCTACTAATTTTGCTACACTCTCATTTAATGTGCCATCGGCAAGAAATTTATCAACACCAATAAATTGTGGAATTTCTGGTGATGCCAATAAATAAGAAACCAACGCCACTAATCCGAGGAATACAATTGAAATTAATCCTCCTTTTGCCGCTTTTTTATCGGTGAACATGTGGAATAACGATGCAAAGATCGCTACACCGGCACCAAAAGCTACAAGTATGTAGGCCCAAACTAAATTGGAGTTAACCCAACTCAACATTGCTGGATCGGTTTTAACATCTTCGTTAATATTTACAATCAACGAAACGATAAGAACCGCTGAAACAATGAGTAGAGCCCACAGAATAATAGTAACTATTTTTGCTGTTTTACCCATTTTTTCAAACTCCTATTTTTTCATGTTATGTTTTACCAACAAGTCTAATAAAGAAATGGAAGCATCTTCCATGTTATTGATGATACTATCGATTTTAGCAACACAGTAGTTGTAGAAAATCTGAAGAATAATAGCAACAATAAGACCTGTTACAGTTGTAATCAAAGCCACTTTAATACCACCTGCTACCAACGAAGGGCTAATGTCTCCAGCAATCTCAATAGCATCGAAAGCGCCAATCATACCGATTACTGTACCCATGAAACCAAGCATAGGAGCAAGAGCAATGAAAAGTGCGATCCAGCTTAATCCTTTTTCTAAAAGACCGGCTTGAACACCACCGTATGAAATAACGGTTTTTTCAACTACGTCGATACCATGGTCGAAACGGTCAAGTCCTTGGTAGAAAATACTGGCAACAGGTCCGCGAGTATTACGGCAAACTTCTTTTGCAGCTTCAACACCACCATTTTCCAAAGCTTCTTCAACTTTAGCCAATAATTTTTTAGTGTTGCTGGTTGCTAAGTTCAGGTAAAGAACTCTTTCAATAGCGAAAGCCAAACCTAAAATAAGAGAAATTAATACGAATGACATGAAAGTAGGACCACCTTCAATGAATTTTTGTTTTAACTGGCTATGCAATGATTGTCCTTCTTCTGCGACAGCAGCAGCTTCTTCTTCTGCATCAGCACTTAAATCTACCTGCTCGGTAGCTGTTTCTGTTGCAGCTGCTTCTTCTTCCTGAGCAACCGCTACATTTGATGCCATAAACCACAGCATCCCAAATACGGCTATTAACGCGAATAGTCTTTTCATAATTGATTTGAATTTTTAATTAATAATCTTTTTGAATTTGTCTTTGTATGATTATAAAATATAATTCTAACAAAAAATATGCCTTAATTCTATTTTTTGGCATTTAAGAACGCTTTCCCAGTGAAACAGCGGAGAGAGAGGGATTCGAACCCTCGGTACCCTTTCGGGGTACACACGCTTTCCAGGCGTGCCAGTTCAGCCACTCCTGCACCTCTCCAGTATTGATTTTACTGGCTTCCCTAAAATGAGGGGTGCAAATTAATAAAAAATTGTGAAAAAAAAACTTTGCTATTCACTAATTTCCCCTCGTAAACTTTTATTCAGATACATTTTTATTTCAGCAGGCTTAAGGCCTTGTCCCAACAAGAACATTAGTTTGGTTATTGCCGCTTCAGTAGTCATGTCTTTGCCCGAAATTACACCCGCATTTAGTAATTCCAGGCTGGTTTGATATTGACCCATCACTACCTTCCCTCCTTCGCATTGTGTAATGTTCAGAATAATAACACCTCTTTTAATCGCCTGCTTAATGCAGGTTATCAGCCATCGTGATGTGGGGAGATTTCCTGAGCCGAATGTTTCGAGAACAATGCCTCTCAATCCGGGAGTATTGAGTACCGAATTCAGCACATTCTGGTTAATCCCCGGGAAAAATTTTAAGATAACCACGTTGTCGTCAAAGTCGGTATTTACTTTAAGTATCCCTTTGTTTTCGGGATAATAAATAAATTCGGAACTATATTTAATATCGATACCGGCAACTGCCAGTTCGGGGTAGTTAACCGAGCGGAAAGCACTAAACAGTTCGGCATCACGCTTGACAGTGCGATTGCCCCGATAGAGTTTAAAATCAAAATAAATGCAAACTTCGGGAACGATACTTACCCCGTTTTTCTTCGCTGCAGCAATTTCAACAGCTGTTATCAGGTTTTCTTTTCCATCGGTACGGATCATTCCTATGGGCAATTGAGAACCGGTTAAAATTACCGGTTTGTCAAGATTTTCAAACATATAGCTTAATGCCGACGCTGTGTACGACATTGTATCTGTTCCGTGGAGGACAACAAAACCATCGTACTTGTTGTAATTGCGTTCAATGGTCCGGGCAATTTTAATCCAGAAAAGAGGATTCATGTTCGACGAGTCGATTGCCGGATTAAAGGTGATGGTTTTAATTCTAAAATCGAATTTTTTTAATTCAGGAACAACCTCCTGGATTTTTTCAAAACGAACCGGAATTAATGTGCCGTTTTGCGGATGTTGCACCATTCCGATAGTTCCACCGGTGTATATAATAAGAATCGAAGTTTTTTTGTTTGAAACTGGCTTCATTCAATATGAAATTAGAAGCTGCAAGTTATCAAATTCCAAACAAATTGCGTGCATTTGCAGTAGTTAATTCAGCTATCTCTGCAACAGGTTTTGAATAGATTTTAGCCACTTTTTGGGCAACATATATTAAATATGAAGATTCATTTCTTTTTCCTCGTTTAGGTTCGGGTGAAAGATATGGTGAATCTGTTTCAAGAACCAGATTCTCAGGCGAAAGTGTTTTTACTACACGGTCGAGTGTACTGTTTTTAAAAGTAACTACTCCACCTATTCCCAAGAGGAACCCTATGTTTACGACCTTTTGTGCCTCTTTTTCATCACCCGAAAAACAATGAAAAATTCCTTTTAATGTTCCATCCTGTTCCTCTTCGATGATTTGATAGGTTTCGTTGAATGAATTTCGTACATGGACGACCACTGGCAGTTGATGCTTTTTTGCAAGTTTTATTTGATGTCGGAATGCTTCTTTTTGTTCTTCAATAAATTTTTTATCCCAGTATAAATCAATGCCTATTTCTCCGATGCCATAGAATTTTCTTTTTTCAAGCCAGTATTCTATGGCATGAAGTTCTTCCCGGTAATCTTCATCAACTGAGGTTGGGTGCAGTCCGATTAAAGGAAAGCACAGATGTGGGTATGCATCGCTTAAATCGATCATGTGCTTTATTGATCCCGAGTCGATATTGGGAAGAATAATTTTTTTGATTCCTGCATCGTATGCTCTTTGCAGGGCTTCGTCCCTGTCGTGCAAAAAATCCTCAGAGTATATATGGGAATGCGTATCTATTAGCATATTAAAATCACAATTTCGACAAATGTAAAAAAGTGTTTTGTGCTATGGTGCTTTTTTAGATTACCTAAAAATTAAATTTAACATTACCTAATACTCGGGTACTGAAAAGCAAAAAAAAATCCGCCGGATTACCAGCGGATTCATCAGGTTAAGTATTTTAAGTTCGATCTAAACTACTCCTTGTGCAAGCATTGCTTCGGCAACTTTTACAAATCCTCCAACGTTTGCTCCTTTTACATAGTCTATTTTGTTCCCGTTTTTGCCATAATTAACACAAGTCTCATGAATTGCTTTCATTATTCCTTTTAAACGAGCGTCAACTTCTTCTCGTGGCCAGTTAATACGCATGCTGTTCTGAGACATTTCAAGTCCGGATACAGCAACACCTCCGGCATTAACCGCTTTGCCCGGTGCATAATCAATGGTTTCGAGGAAATAATTTACGGCTTCGGCTGTACATCCCATATTTGAAGCTTCTGCCAACATGGAACAGCCGTTTTTAACTAATTCCTTGGCATCCTCTAGTCCAACTTCATTTTCAGTGGCACAAGGCATAGCCAAATCAACCGGCACCACCCAAGGGCGTTTGTTTGCATGAAACTCGGCCCCGAACTCTTCTGCATAGGGTTGAACGATGTCGTTGTTTGTTGCACGAAGTTCGAGCAGGTAATCAACTTTATCACCAGTTATTCCATCTTTGTCGTATATAAAACCGTCGGGTCCTGAAATGGTTACCACTTTCCCTCCCAGTTCATTAATTTTGCTAATGGCTCCCCATGCAACATTTCCAAATCCTGATACTGATACGGTTTGTCCATCAATATCTTTTCCGATACGATGCAGCATGTGCTGGGCAAAATATACGGCTCCAAATCCTGTCGCTTCAGGGCGAATCAGACTTCCACCCCAGGCCAGTCCTTTTCCGGTTAACACGCCGGTAAATTCATTTTTAAGTCGTTTGTACTGTCCGAATAAATATCCGATTTCGCGGCCGCCAACACCTATATCTCCTGCGGGGACGTCGGTGTTTGGTCCAATGTGGCGGTATAATTCGGTCATAAACGATTGGCAAAAACGCATAATTTCTCCATCTGATTTTCCTTTTGGACTAAAGTCGGAGCCTCCCTTTCCACCTCCCATGGGCAGTGTGGTTAAGCTGTTTTTAAAGGTTTGTTCAAATCCCAGGAATTTCAGGATACTTAATGTTACGCTGGCATGAAATCGTAGCCCGCCTTTGTATGGTCCAAGGGCTGAATTAAATTCTACACGATATCCCCGGTTAATTTGTACTTCTCCCCGGTCGTCTACCCATGGAACTCTGAACATGATTACTCTTTCGGGTTCAACCATGCGTTCAAGGATTTTTGCTTTTTGGTAGCGTGGATTTTTTTCGTAATATTCCCAAACCGAACCAATTACTTCCTCAACTGCCTGGTGAAATTCATTTTCTCCCGGAGTTCTTTTCTCCAAATTCGCAATGAATTCATTTATATTTGTTTTCATACTGTTTGTTTTTATCGGGATTAAAACGGACCCCCGATGTTTTAAACGAAGGTATTTTTACCTTCAATTAATAATTTGTCAAAGGTAGACAACTTAATAGTGAAAAAACAAGAATTTTTTTGAGTTTTGGGTAAGAGATAAGTTGTTATAAATCTTATTGTTATGTGTTTTTGGCAAGATGTTAAAAAACACTTTCTGACGGATGTCAGGAATTTGACAATCATGCCTTAAATGCTCTCAAAAACAGGTGATTGAAAGCATTTTTTGTTTTCTGGTTTCAATCCGGAAATTATCAAATATCATCGGATTTCAGGTTTTAACGTTTTTTGGGTATTTCGCTTTCAAAATGAAAAATAGAATTATTTGTAAAGGGATTTATGTTTGGAAAGGATTATTATTGGGTTTGTGATTTAATAAAAGAACCAGGAATAAAAAAGCCCTTCCTAAACAGGAAGAGCTTTCTTAATATATGATGAGTTGATTTTTTACATCATTCCGCCCATTCCGCCTGGCATACCGCCACCCATTGGCATTGCAGGAGCATCTTCTTTTTCTTCAACAATTACTGTCTCAGTAGTTAAGAACATACCTGCAATTGAAGCAGCATTTTCAAGAGCAATACGGGTAACTTTAGCAGGGTCGATAACACCTGTTTCGTATAAATTCTGATATTCATCAACACGTGCGTTGTATCCGAAGTCGGCTGTTCCGTCTTTTACTTTTTGTACAACAACAGCACCTTCTTTACCTGCATTTACTACAATCTGACGAAGTGGTTCTTCAATCGCACGTTTTACGATTTCAACACCGGTTGCTTCGTCGTCATTGTCGGCTTCAACTTTGTCAAGTACTTCAATAGCGCGAACCAAAGCAACACCGCCACCAGGAACGATTCCTTCTTCAATTGCAGCACGGGTTGCGTGCAATGCATCGTCAACGCGATCTTTTTTCTCTTTCATTTCAACTTCTGAAACAGCTCCAACATAGATAACTGCAACACCACCGGCTAATTTGGCTAAGCGTTCCTGCAGTTTTTCTTTGTCGTAGTCAGAAGTAGTTGTTTCCATTTGAGTTTTAATCTGGTTAACACGAGCAGTAATTGCTTCTTGTGCTCCAGCACCATTTACAACAGTTGTATTTTCTTTGTCAACGGTAATTTTTTCACACTGACCAAGCATATCAATTGTAGCTTGTTCCAGTTTCATTCCTTTTTCTTCGGTAATTACAGTACCTCCGGTCAGGATGGCAATGTCTTCCAACATTTCTTTTCTGCGATCGCCAAAACCAGGAGCTTTAACAGCACATACTTTTAACGAACCACGTAAACGGTTAACAACAAGAGTTGCCAAAGCTTCACCGTCAACATCTTCAGAGATAATCATCAGCGGACGACCAGTTTGAGCTGTAGCTTCCAATACAGGAAGAAGGTCTTTCATGGTGCTGATTTTCTTATCGTGGATAAGAATGAAAGGATTTTCAAGTTCAGCAATCATTTTTTCCGGATTGGTAACAAAGTATGGAGAAAGGTAACCACGATCGAACTGCATACCTTCAACAACATCAACATATGTATCGGTACCTTTTGATTCTTCAATGGTAATTACACCTTCTTTGTGAACTTTTTTCATTGCTTCTGCAATAAGGGCACCAATTGTGCTGTCGTTGTTTGCAGAAACTTTTGCTACTGATTCAATTTTTGCATAATCGTCGCCAATAGTTTGAGCTTGCTCGGCAATGCTTGCAACAACAGCTTCAACAGCTTTATCGATACCGCGTTTCAAATCCATTGGATTAGCACCTGCAGTAACGTTTTTTAATCCAACATTAACGATTGATTGAGCCAAAACAGTTGCTGTAGTAGTTCCGTCACCAGCATCGTCGCCGGTTTTCGATGCTACTTCTTTAACCATTTGTGCACCCAGGTTCTCGTAAGAGTCAGATAATTCAATTTCTTTTGCAACAGTAACACCATCTTTTGTTATTTGTGGTGCACCAAATTTTTTCTCGATTACTACATTACGACCTTTAGGTCCTAATGTTACTTTTACTGCATTAGCCAGCTGGTCAACGCCACTTTTTAGCAAGTCGCGTGCTTCAATGTCAAATTTAATCTCTTTAGCCATCTTTATTTACTTTTAATTTTTTACTTGATTACAAAATGTACATCACATCGGTTTGTGACATTAACAAATAATCGATTCCGTCGATGTTCAACTCAGTACCTGAATATTTTCCGTAGAAAACAGTGTCTCCAACTTTTACTTCCATCGGTTCGTCGGCTTTTGCCGCACCGGTTAACACAACAGTACCAACTTGTGGTTTTTCTTTTGCTGAATCGGGAATGATAATTCCGCTAGAAGTTTTAGTTTCGGCTTCCTTTGGTTGAACCAGGATTTTGCCCGCCAGAATTTTACCTTTTAAATCTGCCATTGTAGTTTCATTTATTTATTAAACATTTTTTTTAATCGACATCGGCTTTTTATCACATTTTGTGCCAATGCGAAAATGATAACAAATGCTTAAAAAACAAGGACAAAATTACACCGTTGTATTTGGCGTTTGTTTGTGTAAAGTGTAAAAGTAGTTGTTTTTCAGCTGTTTGAACAAGGTGTCAGAGATGCTGACACGGTGGCAGATTAATAATTTGTACAATATTTTATGTCCTTCAAGATATTGTCAAGTAGTTTTTCTGTTATTTATATCCACTAATTGTTGTGTTGAAAACCGGTTTGCAATCTGTCAGGTATTTTTTTTACAAAATTATAAAGTGTTAAATGGATTTTCTATCTCGTTTGTGTTCAGATATATCCTTGATTATGTTGTCGGTTTGGGGTAATCTTTTTAACTTTAGTTATTAATACCTAATCACCTTGTTATGAATAGCAAAAGAACAATTGCCAATCACAGTTTCGAAAGGCTGGCCGCATCCGGAGATTTTTTAAATATAGTATTAAACAATATTAATAGTTGTATTTTATTGCTTGACCAGCATGTAAAACTACAGGCTTTTAACGATGCACTAAAAACAATTTTTTCGAATAAGGAAAACGAAGACCTTTTATATATGCGTTGTGGAGAAGCTATTGGATGTGCTTATCAGATTGAGGAAGCAAAAGATTGTGGCAAAACAACAAAATGTGATACCTGCGAACTTCGGCTAGCCGCTCTCGATACTTATTTGAACAATTCAGTAACCTACAAGAAGCATGTTAACCGTCCTTTTATGAATAACAAACAGGAAAAGGAATATAAGGATTTACAATTCTCTTCCAGGTTATTTTCGTTCGAAAAAGAAAAATATATCATTCTGATAATCGAGGATATTACGGAGGTAATAAAATACCGTAAACTCAAAAAGCAATTAGCGTAATTACATTAAAACATATTGAATCCTGTTTTTTATTCTCGTTTTAATGCGGCGTTAATGCTCCAGCCGGTTAAAATATATTTTGTAAGATGATCAATTAAAAAAGGCAGTTCAACAACTGCCTTTGATATCGTGTATTGCGCTCAATAAGAGCAAAAAGAATTGTTTTAATTTTAGAATTTAGCTTTCATAAGAGGCAACAAAGTTTGCTGTTTTTCTGGTGTTTGTCCAACCAACTTTGCCCAAATGATTTCTTAAATGTAAAGTTCGTTAATCTTGATTAATCAAACCACCATACTCAATATTATTTTGATAAATTCAGCAAAATGCTTAGCCTGGATAGGGCATTTTTGAAAGTGTCTCTAGGTAAAATGCTGATAGCGTCACGTAATAAATCCTGATTGAGAATTGTAGGCCGAAACAAAAAGAAAATAATGTACAGAGTTGGAGTAATTTTCTCTTGTTCGCATTTTAGTTTTTGATGTTTGTGTTTTTACGACAAATCATATTTTTATGAGAGAGTGATGGTGGAATTGAGATTTTATGAATATGGTTTTTTGTTCTTTTGTCTAATATGGTTTTAAAGGAAAATATAATGTCGAATATTTCGAAAATATATTCGAATAATTAAAACTATTATTTCCCGAATATCGTAGAACCATTTGTCTGTAAGCCATTTTGAAAACTGCCTGGTCCACTTGGACTTTTGTTAGAAATTTTAAAACTAGAAGCCATGAAACTCAAAAAATTACTTTGGATTGGGGTGCTATTTCTCCCTTTAATTGCGTGTGAAGACCCTGACACTACAACTCAAACAAAAACTAAAATTCAACTACTCATCTCGCTTTCGCCATCAGAATTAAAAAGTATGCAAATTACTGATGTGTACTCTTTTGAAGGAGAAACTGTTTTTTGTCTTGCCAATAAAGACAATTCGTACAGGTGCCCTCAAAATATTTTACATGTTACTCCGGATGTGGATGCAAAAATGATTTTCCCGGCATTTACCGGAGAACTATATCAATTAAATTTAGAGTGGGGATACGCCACATTGGGAGATGAGGAATATCAGATGCAAAGCCCTGTTGTTCTTCTGTCTGAAAGCCTTTCTGGTGGGGGAGATACGGAAATAAATCTTGGTGAAGTATTGTTACCCTTAATCGAGAAAATAGATAATAATCCGAATACCTTAATTAAGCTGGTATTGTATGGTAACTCCGAAAGTGTTATTTCAGCTGTTTCTAAAATAGAAATACCATTATTAATCGAACATGAAGTTTTAACACCCCGATTTACCTTGTAAACAAGAAGGATGTTTTTATAAATACAACATTTACGTATCAGGTCGTTCCTGATGAAGACAAGCGAATAAAAAAAGCCACCTGAATTTTCAGATGGCTCTTTTATCTAGGTATTATATTTCTCTAGTTGTTTCCTTCTTCTGTAGATGCAGGAGTTTCCTGATTATTTTCAGGAGCGGTTGTTGGGAAAGATGGAACCTGAGTTGGATCAACCGTATTTTCAATCTGTTGCTGAACTCTTGATTGTTCTGCTTCGGTTTGTTCGCGAGGAATGAATCCTGCACCAACTACTGATAAAAATAACAAAGCACCTGCTAACACCCATGTTCCTTTTTCAAGGAAATCGGTAGTTTTACGAACACCCATTACTTGTCCAGATGACTGGAAGTTGCTTGCTAAACCCCCACCTTTTGAGTTTTGCACCAATACAATTAATACTAAAAGGATGCAAACAATAAATAATAAAACGGTGATTAAAATATACATCTTCTTTAAATATTATTCTTTAATACTTCAATTTCTTTAATTCGGCTTGCAAAGTAAACACTTTTTTCCGGATATTTCAAACTTAATTTTTTATAAGCATTTAATGCTTTATCATAGTTTTTTTGCTGGGCATAAATATTAGCCAGTGTCTCTGTAATAATTTCGTCATTTTCAGTTACCGATTTTTCCAGAATGCCACTGTTTTCAACAGGTGTAGTGTTGGTTTCCGGTAGATTTCTTTTTTTTCGTACGGTCGGTTCTGAACTTAAAAATTTATCGATAAGTGAATTCTCGTTATTGTTGTCTTGGTCTTCTTCCAGTTTATATAAAACGGAAGCCGTGTTGGTTTTTAAAGGTTGGCTATGTTTTGATTGTCCATTAGAATTCAGAAATTTATAAAGATTCTTCCTGTCGGGAACGAGAACGGCAACCTTTTTTAAGGTGTTGTTAAAATTGGCAGAACCGGTATTTTTCAGATTTTTTGCATACAATAACCATCCTGCCTGAAACCATGGAAATGTTACAGTGAGCTGTTTTAGCACTTCCTCTGATTCTTCATTCAGGGCATTTGTATTTGCCAGATAGTTTTGTAATTGCGTTTTGTCCATTTTTACCAGTTTGCAATCGTGGCATTGAAAATATCTTCAATAATTTTTTCAATAATTTCCAGAGAGAGGTCGTCTTCAACACTGCTTATATCTTGTGTTGAATCGAAATCTTCATATGCGGTAAAAGTCCTTTCGAAATTATCGTCGGGAACTTTATGGTTTGTGTATTTTACTTTCACAGAAATTGTTAAACGTGTTTGTGCAGACAGGTCATCTTTCTGGATTGCCATCGGCCTAAAATCATAGTCTGTAATTTGCCCCTCAAATTCAATGTCGCCACTTTCTGATAATTCTTTAAGTGAAGTCTGGCGAGTAAGTTTCTCGCGGAGTTCTTCAGTAAAATTTTGGCTTAATGAAGCATTAATCAACCGAGCCCTGTTCGGGAAATAGTATACTGTAAAGGTTTTTACTTCCGGCGACAGGTTTGCTCCGGTAAAAGAGTAGTTGATTTTACACGATGTTGCCAAACTTCCGAGAAGAATGCTTACAACAAAGAACAGTACAATTTTTTTATACATAAATTTATCCCTTAATATCGTATTCTTTAATTTTTCGGTAGAGGGTACGTTCCGATATGCCCAGCTCCTGTGCAGCATATTTCCGTTTTCCACGATGCTTTTCAAGTGCTTTTTTAATTAGTTCAATCTCTTTATCGGCCAGAGAAAGTGATTCTTCAACAAATTCTTCAGTATCCTGGATATTATCTTTTTCTACAGATGTTATATGAATCGGACTTTGTACATGATCCTTTGCCGCAAATCCTCCGTCTTCTGTATTGTAAAGGTTTCTAATAATCTGGGCCTGGTCTCCTGAGATGGGTGCGTCGCGGTTTTCCATTAAATCGAGTACCAGTTTTTTCAAATCGGTTACATCATTTTTCATATCGAAAAGCACCTTGTACAAGATCTCCCGTTCGTTGGCAAACGATGCATTTTCGTTCGATGTAGATAAAATTGCCGGTAGGTTTTTTGAACCATCCATTGGAAGATAAGTACGTAAAACATCTCCCGTTATTTCCCGCTCCTGCTCAATAATTGATATTTGTTCTGTAATGTTTTTTAGTTGCCTGATATTTCCCGGCCAGCGAAAATTAACCAATACTGAGCGAGCATCGTCGGTTAGCCGAACGGGAGGCATGCGGTATTTTTCAGCAAAATCGCGGGCAAATTTCCGGAATAACAGGACAACGTCATCGCTGCGTTCGCGAAGTGGTAAAATTTTAATCGGTACTGTATTAAGCCTGTAATAAAGATCTTCACGAAATTTGCCTTCGTCAATAGCCACCGGGATATCAACATTGGTTGCAGCAATAACACGAACGTTGGTTTTTATAACCTTCGATGAACCAACTTTTATAAATTCTCCTGTTTCGAGAACACGTAATAACCGAACCTGGGTTGATAGCGGTAATTCTCCTATTTCATCAAGAAAAATAGTTCCTCCATCCGCTTCCTGAAAATATCCTTTTCGGTCGTTCAGTGCTCCTGTAAATGCCCCTTTTTCATGCCCAAAAAGTTCAGAATCGATGGTGCCTTCAGGTATCGCACCACAGTTAACTGCAATGTATTTTCCGTGTTTGCGACTCGAAAATTGATGTATAATCTGAGGAAATATTTCTTTACCAACACCACTTTCACCGGTTATTAGCACCGACAAATCAGTGGGTGCTACCTGCACTGCCACTTCAATAGCGCGGTTTAATCCAGCTGTATTTCCAATTATCTCAAACCTTTGTTTTATTGCTTGTACATCCATGCTTTTATGTGTCAACAGTCTGCAAATTTACAATTTTTAGCCGGCAATGATAATTCGCAACATACAATTATGGTTTTTTAGGATTTTAAATGCTTTATTATTAACAGCGATTGATTTGATATGAAGTATTTTTGATGCGATTGTTATCTTTGTTCCGCTATTACTGAAAATAAATTAATTGACAGAAAATGAAGTTTGTTGGAATTATTCCCGCCAGATATGAATCTACCCGTTTCCCGGGGAAACCGCTTGTAATGATAAAGGATAAACCGATGATTCAGTGGGTATATGAAAATGCGCTCGGAGCGTTGGATTATCTTTGTGTTGCAACTGATGATGACAGAATCTTTAATGCGGTTGAGTCTTTTGGAGGGAAAGCGATAAAAACGTTGCCAACTCACCAGAGTGGAACTGATCGTTGTGCAGAAGCAGCACAATTGCTTTCAAAAGAAATTGATTTTGATGTAGTTATAAATATCCAGGGAGATGAACCTTTTATACAAGCCGATCAGATTGAGTTGTTAAAGTCCTGTTTCGATTCGGATGCCGATATTGCAACTTTGGTAAAAAAGATTGACGATTCGGAAGAAATTTTTAATCCCAACCGTCCCAAAGTTGTTTTGGATAACAATCAAAATGCCCTGTATTTTAGTCGTTCACCGATTCCTCATATAAGAAGTAAACAAGAAAAGGACTGGATTTTATTTCATGATTTTTGGGCTCATATTGGTATGTATGCCTTTCGTGCCAGGGTTTTACAGGAGATAACATTGTTGAAGCAGGGGAAGCTCGAGCTGGCTGAGTCGCTCGAACAGCTGCGGTGGCTTGAGAATGGATATAAAATAAAAACTGCTGAAACACGAATGCAATCCATTGGAATTGATACTCCCGAAGATTTGGAAAAAGCTTTGCAACTGTTTTAATTTTTTTCTGTCATTTAATAAAAGAGGCATATTATTTGTATGGTCTCCACATGAAAACAATTAAACAGAATTCAGTTATGAAACAATTATTACTTATCATATTAATCTCATTCCTGTATTTTCCTGTCTTTTCGCAAAATACCTGGGGTAATGCAGGTAATGATATGGAGAAGGAGGATATTACTTTGAAGGTGTATCCTAATCCATGTAAAATCAATAAAGTCACCATAGATTACGGTTCCGATGAAATTAAAGAAATTCGTGTGTCCAATATTACCGGAAAACAGGTACGACTGATAAAATACAATATGCCGGAACATAAAATTCAACTTGAACTTGATGAGTTGCCAAATGGTATTTATTTGGTTCAGGTAAAATCAACAGAAAACAAAACATTAGTTAAGAAACTGATTGTTTCCAGGAATTAAGAAGAAATATGTGGTTTTTTATTCTTAAGGATTAGAAATCAGGGAAATATTCGGATAATAACTATTCAAAACTTCATTTCATAAGTATGGGGTGTACTCTGGTTTAGATGATAAGAACCCAGGGCTTTAAATTCTTATATACGGATTTTATAATGGGATAAGAAATTCGTTTAAGATAAACATGAAATGGAATTTTTGTTACATCTAATTTTCTAATGACAATTATTTATAATTGTGAATCCTTTTTGGGAGGTAAATTATAGCATGATAGTATTGTGTTATTATATCTTGATATAGTTGTAACATGTTTTATGATATAATGTGATATTGAACTTTTTTGCTAGATGATTGTGTTTAATGTATTAAAATATAATTAGTTATGGCAAATAGAAGGCACTTTTTAAAATCGATGGCAGGAATTACAGCTGGCCTGTCATTACCAGTTTCCTCTTTCTCTGAGGAAAGTTCACGAGATCGTTTAGGTGAGATCTTACCCAAAAGAAAACTTGGCCGGACAGGAGAGTATGTTACCATGCTGGGGACAGGTGGCTACCATATTGGATGGACAACCGAACGTGATGCCCAGGAAGTTATTGAGTCGGCGCTGGAAGGTGGAGTTCGCTTTTTCGATACGGCAGAAAGTTATTCCAATGGTGTTAGTGAGGAGCGATATGGGAAGTATTTAACGCCCAAATATCGCGACCTGATTTTTTTAATGACCAAATCTACTGGGGGTGATGCCCAAACTGTTCAAAAGCATTTGGAAGGCTCTTTGCGCAGGTTAAACGTCGATCAAATTGATTTATATCAGGTACATTCTATCAGAACGCCGGATGATGTCGATCAAAGAATTTCAAACGGAGTTCTTGAAGTTCTTCTAAAAGCTAAGGAACAAGGAAAGATTAAATATTTGGGTTTTACAGGGCATCAGAATCCTTATGCTCATACTCGTATGTTGGAACGTACGGCAGAAAGTGATATTTTCGATACAGTACTAATGCCGGTTAATGTTCTCGATCAAACGTATTTTAGTTTTACAAAGAATGTGATGCCTAAAGCGTTGGAAAGAAATATGGGAATTTTATCCATTAAATCGTTGGCCGACGGAAGGTTTTTTGCTAAAAAAGAGCGAGCAAACTGGACAACTGATGATCCGATAATTCCAAACTATCTGAGTATAAAAGAAGCTATGCATTTTGTGTGGTCGCTGCCTGTTACCGTGCTTATTTCCGGAAATGAAAATGCCACTTACATGCGTGAGAAAATTGCATTGGCACGTTCTTTTTCAAAATTATCTGAGGAACAAAGAACAATTCTGATTGACAAAGTGAAGAATTTTGCTTTGTCTGGTAAAGTTGAATATTTTAAGAAGAAAGAGGTATAAAGAAAAATCCCGGCGCCTCTGCTACCGGGATCCAAACTAAACCTAACTAAACCAAACTTATGAAAAAACAGCAAATTGCTGTGAAGTATTATTGTTCTTTTTTCTGTTAAACGTTATTTTTTTAAAATTGTTCTAAACGTTTAATTGTTTTCATGGTAAAAAATAATTTACAAATACCGTGCCAAAAAATTATAACAGGAGGACAGACAGGGGTTGATCGTGGTGCGCTTGATGCTTGTTTGTTTTTAAGATTCCAATGTGGAGGTTGGTGTCCGGCCGGCAGATTGGCAGAAGATGGCAGAATTCCGGATCGTTATCCACTTAAAGAAACTCAGGAAACAGAATATAAGTACCGCACCCTAAGGAATGTTTTTGATTCGGATGCAACCCTTATTATATCTCCGGGTGAATTGCAAGGAGGAACTCTGTTAACTCAGAAGTATACAGCGGAATATTATAAATCTTTAAAGATTGTTTCGTCAGACAATAATGTAGATTTGATTCTTAATTGGTTGATTGAGAACAATGTAAAAGTATTGAATGTTGCCGGGCCGAGGTTAAGTGAATGGCCTGAGGCAGAAATGTTTGCTTACCGGCTAATAGTCAGTATTGTTATTGAAATAAAAAATCGATCAGCAGGGTGCTCTCTAAAACGTTAAATTTCAAAAAATAAATATCTTTGCGCTGAATTTTGACAGCCATATAATAAGAATAACAGGTAGTAAATGGAGAATATACGGAACTTTTGTATTATCGCACATATTGATCACGGAAAAAGTACATTGGCCGACCGGCTTTTAGAGCATACAAAAACAGTTGGTGAAAGGCAAATGCATGATCAGGTTCTTGACAGTATGGAGTTGGAACAGGAGAGGGGCATTACAATAAAGAGTCATGCCATTCAAATGGACTATCTTTATGAAGGAATTCAGTATAAACTGAATCTGATTGATACTCCGGGACACGTAGATTTTTCATATGAAGTTTCGCGATCTATTGCTGCATGCGAAGGAGCATTGTTAATTATCGACGCTACCCAGGGGATCCAGGCACAGACAATTTCGAACCTTTATCTGGCCATTGAGCACGATCTTGAAATTATTCCGGTGTTGAATAAAATGGATTTGCCCAATGCAATGCCTGAAGTGGTTGAAGATCAGATCATCGATTTGATTGGTTGTGATCATGAAGATATTATTCGGGCAAGTGGTAAAACAGGAGAAGGTGTTGAGCAAATACTAGAGAATATTATTCATAAAATTCCTCATCCTAAAGGAGATCCGAATGCGCCTTTACAAGCACTGATTTTTGATTCTGTTTTTAATTCGTTTAGGGGGATTATTGCTTATTTCAAGATTGAAAACGGACAGATTCGGAAAAAGGATCTGGTAAAATTTGTGGCGACGGGTAAGGAGTATGATGCAGATGAAATCGGTGTTTTAAAGTTAGGTTTAGCTCCGAGAGATGTTTTAGGTCCCGGAGATGTGGGCTACATTATCTCAGGAATTAAAACAGCCAAAGAGGTTAAGGTTGGTGATACAATTACAAACGTTAGTAACCCTTGTGATAAGGCAATTGAAGGTTTTGAGGAAGTGAAACCTATGGTTTTTGCCGGAGTATATCCGATTGATGCTGATGATTATGAGGATTTAAGAACTGCAATGGATAAATTGCAGCTCAATGATGCATCATTAACATTCGAACCGGAATCGTCGGCTGCTTTAGGGTTCGGGTTTCGTTGCGGATTCCTTGGATTGCTGCACATGGAAATTATACAGGAGCGTCTGGAGCGCGAGTATGACATGAATGTGATTACTACCGTACCTAACGTTTCGTACATGGTCCATCTTACCGACGGGAATACTCAAATTGTTTACAATCCGTCAGGAATGCCTAATTCAACGACCATTGAAGAGATTGATGAACCGTATATCCGTGCCAATATTATTACAGCTTCCGAATTTATAGGTCCTGTAATGAATTTGTGTCTCGATAAACGTGGAGAGTTAATTAGTCAGAATTACCTTACCGCCGAACGTGCTGAGCTTGTATTTAATTTGCCACTGGGTGAGATTGTATTTGATTTTTACGATAAACTGAAAAGTATTTCAAAAGGATATGCTTCATTCGATTATCACATGAGTGGTTACAAACCTGCCAAATTGGTTCGTCTCGATATCTTGTTGAACGGAGAGATGGTAGATGCTTTGTCAACGTTAATACATTTTGACAACGCTTATCCTTTTGGTCGTAGAATGTGCGAAAAGCTTAAAGAATTAATTCCGCGCCAGCAATTCGATATCGCTATTCAGGCCGCAATCGGTGCAAAGATTATTGCGCGCGAAACCATTAAGGCTGTTCGCAAAGACGTAACAGCAAAATGTTACGGTGGCGATATTACCCGTAAACGAAAACTGCTTGAGAAACAGAAAAAAGGTAAAAAACGTATGAAACAGGTTGGAAATGTTGAGGTTCCTCAGAAAGCATTCCTAGCCGTGCTTAAGCTGGATTAAGCAACTGCAGAAGTATTAAAAATCGGGGGAGTTATGTCGGACTAAAATAGTCCGACTCCCGAATCAAACGATTAGTTTGTACCCTTTACCATGTACATTGATAATTTCAACGCCGGGTTCATCTTTTAAGTGCTTGCGCAGCTTGGTGATGTACACATCCATGCTTCGTGCGTTAAAGTAATTATCGTCAATCCAGATTGACTTTAGTGCGTAATTTCTTTCCAGAACTTTATTAGCATTCTGACAGAGTAATTTTAACAGATCTGACTCTTTTGTGGTTAATTTGACAGAATTATCTCCTTCTGAAAGTGTTTGCTTCCTTGTATCGAAAGTGAATTTCCCCAATGTAAAAACCTGTTGCGTACTTGCCTGACCTTCGGCAGTAGTTCTTCTTAAAATTGCTTCGAGCCTCATAATCAGCTCTTCCATGCTGAAAGGTTTTGTGATGTAATCATCGGCACCTATTTTAAAGCCTTCCAATACATCATCTTTCATATTTTTTGCTGTTAAAAATATAATCGGGATTTCGGCATTTACCACCCGAATATCTTTTGCCAGAGTAAAGCCATCTTTTTTGGGCATCATAACATCCAAAACACATACATCGTAGTGTTCTTTCATAAAACCTTTATAGGCAGCTTCTCCGTCAGGGTACAATTCAGCATCGTAACCTTTTGCAACCAAATATTCTTTTAATAATAATCCTAAATTCTCGTCGTCTTCTGCTAGTAATAATTTTGTTTTTTGTTCCATGTTTAATTATTTATTTGTGGGAAATAGAGTTTAAATTTTGTTCCTTTATTTAGTGCACTCTCAACTTTTATGGTGCCGTTGTGTAGATCAACAATTTTTTTCACATAACTTAATCCAAGTCCAAATCCTTTAACATCATGAACATTTCCGGTTGGTACTCTGTAGAACCGGTCGAAAATTTGTGCCTGATGTTCGCGGGAAATTCCAATCCCGTTGTCCTGAACAGAAATCAATATTTTGTCTTTCCTGTTTTCAGTGGTCACTTTAATTTCCGGCACCTCTTTGCTGTATTTCATCGCATTATCGAGTAAATTGAAAATAACATTGGTGATATGAACTTCGTCACCCTTTATAAATGCATTGGTTGCCAGAATTTCGGTTTTTAAATTACCATTTTTATTATTAACACGCAATTCGAAGTTAGCAGTAACCGTTTCAACCATTTTGTTTACATCAAATTCGCGTAATTTTAATTTCAGCCTGCCCTCATTAAAAACGGCCATTTGCAGCACTTTTTCAACCTGGAAACTAAGTCTTTTGCTCTCCTGGTTAATAACTTTTGATACATGCGCAATGGTTGAAGGCGTATTTGCAATACTACCGTCTTGCAACATTTGACTTGCCAGCGATATCGTTGAAATAGGTGTTTTCAACTCGTGAGTCATATTGTTTATAAAGTCGTTTTTAATGTTCGATAATTTTTTTTGCCGGAAGATCACCAGTAAAGCATATCCAAAAATCGCAATAAGCAAGCCCGTTAATATAATGGTGGGGATAATTGTCAATCCGGTTTGTCTGACCAGGAATGCTTTTCTGTCAGGGAAATACACATATAAATAATTGGGTTCTGAGCCATTAAAGTCGTTTTGAAATAATAGTTGACTAAATTCCTCCTTATTGCGAGGATTGTAGTCGCGGTCACCAAAAATAACTTTTTCTTTTCCCAGTGTTGAGTTTTTTATAGCGTATTTAAAATTCAGGTTGATTTCATTCTGGGCAATGGCGGTTGTTAAAATATTGTGTAAGCGAACAGAGTCGATTCGTTTGGCTAAAGGCCTGCCTTCAAGTAAAACCTCGTAATTTTGCCATTTAACATCGCTAATCCAGTTTTGCATTCGCCTTTGTTGTTCCAGGCTTTGTTGCATAAAATGTTCAATCCCGGTTAATGATCCGGCTTCTACCGAATCGATAACCTGCTCAACGAGTTTTTCTTCAATTGTTCCCTGAACTCCGTTACTTGAATAACTAAGCTGATATTTAATTGAACTTCTGGCCGGATTGTTACGTGGAAATACATCCCCCATATCTCCTGCGTGACTATTGTCTCCGGGAATAATTCCCCGGGCGGCATATTCCCTGGCGAGGCGTTGCTCATCAAGCTCTAACTGTATGGCTACAATATCAAGAGCATTGTAAACAAGCTGTTTAAATTGTTCTTCCTTAATGTCTGAGGCTGACTTAATAACGGATGTCTGAACCAATATCAAGCCTGTTAGTACAACAGCCATTAGAATAATCAATGTTATTAGCATTTTTCGACTCATGGAGCAAAGATAATTTTATAGAAAAGCCGCAAACATCGTGCTTAACATTATTTAACAGGAAATGTTAATTTGTAAATTTTATTAACCTGAATCTAAACAGATTTAAAAAAAATGACAATTAATCCTCTACGGGGAATAGTATCTGCTCAATTATTTTCGGGAAATGGCGGTATTCCAGTTCATGTACTTTTTCGGCAACCATTTCAGGTGTGTCATCTTCGGTTACGATACATTTTGCCTGAAAGATAATGGCACCTTCATCGTAATTTTCGTTCACGAAATGAATACTTATGCCCGATTCACTCTCATTATTGTCAACAACCGCTTTGTGAACATTCATTCCATACATTCCTTTTCCTCCGTACTTAGGTAAAAGTGCCGGATGTATATTAATTATGGTGAAATTATTAATTAACTCAGCAGGAATTAACCATAGGAACCCTGCAAGTACAATTAAATCCACTTTACGATTTTTTAATGTATCAACGATATCATTCGATTCGTAAAACGATTTTCTGTCGAAAACGAAATGCTCAATACCGAAATTAGCAGCTCTTTTTAAAGCAAAAGCATCTGCTTTGTTACTCCATAGCGAGTCTATTGCAACTTTCTCATTGCCAGAAAAATATTCGAATATATTTTGAGCGTTAGAACCTGAGCCGGATGCAAATATCACTATTCTCTTTTTATTCATTTTAACATTTTTTTGCCCTTTGAATATTTGAATAAAACGTTCAAATTTAGGGTATTATATTCACCAGATGTTATTGTGTTAACATCTTTTTTAATTTTTTTCTTGGAGATTTAAAGCGTAAATGTATTACTTTGCAGCGAATTATTTAAAACAAAAATTAGTATTAATTAAAATTAAGAATTATGTCTGACGTTGCAGCAAAAGTAAAAGCAATAATCGTTGATAAATTAGGTGTTGACGAAAGCGAAGTAACTCCAGAAGCATCATTCACTAATGATCTTGGTGCCGACTCTCTTGACACCGTAGAGTTAATCATGGAATTCGAGAAAGAATTTGATCTTGCTATTCCGGACGACGAAGCTGAAAAAATTTCTACAGTAGGTGAAGCAATCGCTCACATCGAAGCTGCTGTTTAATTTTTACAATAAGAAGTTATATTCATAAAATTCATTTATGGAATTTAAACGGGTAGTTATTACCGGCGTAGGAACCGTCAATCCTCTGGGAAATTCAGTTGAGGAGTATTGGGAAAACCTGAAGAATGGTGTTAGTGGGGCTGGCCCCATTACCCATTTTGATGCTTCGAAGCACACAACACAATTTGCATGCGAAGTAAAAGGTTTCGATGCTACACAATATATGGATAGAAAAGACGCCCGCAAATACGATTTGTATACACAATATGGTATTGCAGGTGTTGAGCAAGCTGTTACTGACAGTGGGCTCGACCTTGAGAATTTTGATGGCGACAGAGCCGGTGTAATCTGGGGAGCCGGAATCGGGGGTCTGCAAACATTTTTTGAAGAAGTGCGGGCTTACAAAGAAGAACGACCAAGATTTTCTCCGTTTTTTATCCCTAAAATGATTGCTAACATTGCAGGAGGATTAATCTCAATCAGGTATGGTTTCAGAGGTCCTAACTATACTACAGTTAGTGCTTGTGCATCTGCATCTCACGCTATGATCGACGCTTTTAACATGATTCGACTGGGAAAAGCTGATGTGATGATAACCGGAGGCTCTGAAGCAGGAGTTAATGAAGCCGGTATTGCCGGATTCAACTCAATGAGGGCAATCTCAACCCGCAATGATGACCCGAAAACAGCCTCTCGTCCTTTCGACAAAGATCGCGATGGATTTGTGATGGCTGAAGGTGCGGCTGCATTTATATTCGAAGAGTATGAAAGTGCAGTTAAACGAGGGGCAAAAATTTATGCAGAAGTAATTGGCGGTGGTATGTCGGGCGATGCTTATCATATGACAGCTCCTGATCCTGAAGGGAAAGGGGCTAACCTTGTGATGAAATGGGCATTGGAAGATGCCGGCATTAAACCCGAAGATGTGGATTATATTAATGTTCACGGTACTTCTACTCCTCTTGGTGATATTGCTGAACCAAAAGCCATTCTCAAAACATTTGGAGAACATGCTTATAATCTAAGCATTAGTTCAACCAAATCGATGACCGGCCATTTATTAGGGGCAGCTGGTGCTGTTGAGGGACTAGCCAGTGTTTTAGCAATCATTAACGGTGTTGTTCCGCCCACTATTAACCATTTTACCGATGACCCTGAAATTGACAGTAAATTGGATTTTACATTCAATAAATCCAAAGAAAGGGAAATGAACATTGCCATCAGTAATACATTTGGTTTTGGTGGACATAATGCAACTATTGTATTTAAAAAACTATAGGCAACTGTGGTTAGGAAAATAGTACAACGTGTAAAACTCTTTTCGTCTGATCGAAAAGAGTTTTACTTGTTTTTAAAAGAATTAATTGGCTTCTATCCGCAAAACCTGAAGCTCTACGATTTAGCCTTTGTTCATAAATCGGCTTCGTCTATCGATTCTCAGGGTAATTTTGTTAACAACGAACGTCTCGAATATTTGGGCGATGCTATTCTTGGTGCCATCATAGCCGATTTCCTTTATAATCGTTTTCCTAACAAAGATGAGGGATTTCTTACCAAAACGAGATCAAAACTGGTTAATCGTGCTTTTCTTACCAAGTTAACCCACGACATGGGACTGCACATTTTCATCGATTCGAACACAACCAAAAATATTGATAAAAGCCACATTTACGGCGATGCACTTGAAGCCTTAATTGGTGCTATTTATCTGGATAAAGACTATCAAACAGCTAAATTCTTCGTTACCAAACGAATTTTATCGCAGTTTGTCGATCTGAATGAAATTGAACAGGAAGATCACAATTATAAAAGCCAGTTGATTGAGTGGAGTCAGAAAAACAAGCGCGAGATAGAATTCGAAACCACTGAGGAAACCGATGAGAAATTAAAACAACCCAAATTTAAGGCGGTTGTCAAGATTGATGAGAAAGAAGTTGGCAAGGGAAGCGGTACTTCAAAAAAAGAAGCCCACCAAAACGCAGCCCACGAAACTTTAAAGAAATTGAGCGAATTGTAGTTTTTTATCATCATCAAATGCTTTCTTTTTATATTTGCACCCTATTTTAGATAAATGAGTAACATCTTGATAATAGCATTAGGTTTTCTTGCCCAGGGCTTGTTTTTTATACGAACGATAGCCCAGTGGTTTAAGTCGGAAAAAGAAGGTGAAGTAATTTCTCCGGTTGTTTACTGGCAAATTAGTCTGGTAGCGTCTATTCTTATGCTGACTTACGGAATATTGCGAAATGATTTCGCTATTGTTGTGGGGCAATCACTGGTTTACAGCATTTATATCCGAAACCTTCAGCTTAAAAAAGTATGGAATAAAATGCCTTTTATATCGCGAGGGTTAGCTGTAATGATACCATTGGCGTATTGGGCATGGTTAATTTATACCGGTAATATCAAGTCAATCTTTAAAAACGAAGATGTGTCGTTATTCTGGATGGTTTGGGGCACCACTGCACAGATTATATTTATTTCGCGCTTTTTTTATCAATGGATCCATTCAGAAAAGGAAAAAGAATCGTTATTTCCCCTTGGATTCTGGATTATTAGTACTGCAGGTTCGTTAATGATCTTTACCTATTCCATTGCACGTCTCGATCCGGTATTGTTTGCCTCTCACAGTTTGGGTTTATTTGTTTACTTCAGAAATATACTTTTGCATTACGGAAAAGGAAGTTTGTTCGAAAAATTTGGAGACATCCCGGTTTTAAATAAACTCATCGGTAAGGTGTCGGATAAAATAAAATAGGCCGGCCCTGTTAAAGAACCGACCCCACATTCATTATCAACATTTTTTAATTGTTTTCAGGAATCCTGGCTTTGATAACTTCTTTTAAAATATAATAGAAAAGAAGAGAGATTAAGAGTACAATTAAACCCCATATTGTACTGTAGAAACTAACAATGGCTCCACCCATAACAATTTGTGGTGAGATATCAGATGCAGCCCGAATGGCCTCAAGTGCCTGAACAATTCCAATAATCTGCGATAAAATTCCCATGGCTGCAGCAAAAGATCCAGCCATTCGAATTAAGTCAAGAAGTTTAAAGTTAAATTCTTTTAATGCCACTATCCGGTAAATTTTAATACCTGCAACTATCAGCATTAATAACGCCATTACTGAAATAACATTCATATATGGCCCGCCCCATTTGTACATATCAAAAAGTCTCATAATTTTTGTTTTTTAATGTTACGGTTGCAAGCTATTCCATTTGCGTAGTTCGCACACAATAATATCGTTCAACAGCAGATTTTCAAAACAGAACGACATTTTATCAATAAATCTACGAAACAATTTTGAATGCTGTTGTTCAACTTCATTTTTATGAATTTAATCGACAGAATTTCGAAATAAGAAGAAACTGACATATCTTGTTCTTTTAACCGGGAAATGGCAGAAAGATTACAAAATATAATTTCTTATTTGAGACGGTCGGGAGCCGTTAGGATTGTCTTTCATATCGTTTTTTGGATCATCGTTGCCTTCTTTTATTTTTTTCTTTTTAGCTGGAACAGCGAATACCAAGAAGCATCTGTTATTTTGTCGGCAGGTTTATTGCCGGTAGCCATCGGAATGAGTTATTTTTTCAATTACAGCCTCGTGCCGCGTTATCTGTCACAAAAACGTTATGCCCGATTTTTTCTTTTTAGCTTTTATACTTTGCTGGTCGGAATCTGGCTTTCATTCCTGATTATTTTCTACACCCTAATTTATATTCTAAATAACAAAGCAGCTATCGATACATCGGTATTGCACCCTGAGTGGCAGGTGATTACTTTGAACTTTATTGTGTTTTTCGCCATTGCTGTTAAGCAAATAAAGCGAGCCTTTTTTATGCAACAGGAAAAAAACGAAATGGAAAAGACTCAGCTAAATATGGAATTGAAGCTAAAGGAAGCAGAGTTGAAACTTTTAAAGGCTCAGATTCATCCGCATTTTTTGTTTAATACCTTAAATAATTTATACGGGTTAACATTAGAAAAGTCGAATGAAGCACCTGATTTGGTTTTACGTTTGTCGGAAATTTTGAATTACATTTTGTATGGTTGTGATGAACCACGTGTTGCTTTAACCGATGAGCTGGAAAACCTGAAAAATTATATCGAAATTGAAAAAATCAGGTACTCCGATAAATTGCAGGTTCGGGTTGATTTTCCAGCAATAAATAATGAACTAGAAATTGCCCCGCTAGTGCTTTTACCTTTTGTTGAGAATGCGTTTAAACACGGAGTTAGCAACAATCCCGGGCAGGCATTTGTGAAAGTCGGTATTACTTTGCACGATACCACATTGATATTCAAGATCGAGAATTCGAAGAATCCGCTTCAGGTGAAAGAAGGAAGCTATTCGAAGGGAATAGGATTAAGCAATGTTCAAAAGCGTCTGGATTTTATTTATCCAGGGAAATACATTCTGAAGATAAATAACGGAGACGAAACATTTTCTGTAAATTTAACGCTGGAACTGGAGGAGTAAAATGTACCGCTGCGTAATCATAGACGACGAGCCTATTGCCATCAGGGTAATTCGAAATCATTTATCGGCTTTCGACAACTTTGAGGTTGTGGCTGAATGCAGCAATGCATTGGAAGCAATGCCCGTTTTGCTGAAAGAAAAAGTGGACCTCCTATTTTGTGATATCCAGATGCCACAAATTACCGGAGTTGATTTTGTAAGGTCGCTGGCAAGGCCTCCAAAGGTTATTTTTACAACGGCATACCGCGATTATGCTGTCGACGCTTTCGAATTGAACGTGATTGATTACCTGGTGAAACCCATTTCTTTCGAACGCTTTACAAAAGCAATTAATCATTTCTTGGAATGGGAAGTGAACCAAAGTGAAACGCCGGAACATTCGGAGCAGGAGAAAGCACGTGAATTTATCTTTTTAAAAGCCGATAAAAAACATTACAAGGTTAACCTCGATGATATTTTGTATTTCGAGAGCCTTGGCGATTATGTTATTGCTTTCACAGTTGGTAATAAAATTGTAACCAAAGAGCGAATCAGTTTCCTGGCTGAAAATCTTCCGCAAAAACAGTTTCTGCAAATCCATCGCAGCTACATTGTTTCCATTAGTAAAATTGAATCAGTTGGGCCGGGTTTTGTCGAAATCAATAAGAAGAAACTTCCGGTTGGCAGAAATTACAAACCGTTGTTGAATGATTTGCTTCATAATCATTAAACCTTTCCTGTTTCCAACTGTTTTTGCTATTTTTAAATTCTGTACAAATACTTATGGAAGACAAAAACAAATACATTGTCCGCGAAGGCTGGATTTCCATTGTTGCCAATATTCTTTTATTCGGATTAAAATACTGGGCCGGAATTGTTACCGGGTCTATTGCTTTAATTGCAGACGCCTGGCATACCTTAACCGATTCTGTATCATCGGTAATTGTGTTGATTGGAGGTAAAATATCGCGTAAGCCTGCCGACGATGATCATCCTTTCGGACATGGTCGAGCCGAACATATTGCAGCCATGATAATTGGCGTTTTGCTGGCCATTGTTGCCTTCGATTTTATGGTGAATTCCTTTGAAAAATTTGGGACAAAAGAGAAGACGGTATTTGGAACTATCGCCTGGGTAGTTACCATTGTTTCTATTATTGTAAAAGAAATTTTGGCTCAATATGCATTTTGGGGTGCCCGAAAAACCGATTCTTCCATTTTAAAGGCTGATGGTTGGCATCACCGAACCGATGCACTTTCTTCGGTAGTAATTTTGGTTGGTATTGCTTTCGGGAAATATTTCTGGTGGACAGATGCTGTACTTGGTTTTATTGTGGCTATTATGATTGCCTGGGCCAGTTATGAAATTCTTTCACAGGAAATTAAAGCCCTGATCGGGGAAAGTCCGTCGGAAGATCTACTTTATTCTATTCGTGAGAAGGCTCAAAAAGCGTGTAATTTTCCACTTCATCTGCATCATATTCATTTGCATAATTACGGCAATCATACTGAAATGAGCTGTCACATAAAACTTCCTCCCGAGATGTCGTTGGAGAAGGCACACGGAATCTGTACAAAAATTGAAGCCGTGATAAATGAGGAGTTTGGTTACATTGTTACCATCCACCCGGAACCCATTACCTGGGAAAATCCGGAAATCTGATAATCGTAATTTATTGTCTTTGAGATGGGAAAAAGTTTTCATCACTTTTTCATTGGTATAATACCATAAAAAGTGATATTTTGCGCGAGTAAAAAACCGAAAGAATCGGTTACAACATAAACCAACAGAACTGATATGAACAAGAAATTTGCTCTACACTTTTTTATATTCTTTTTTCTTTCAAGTTTCCGAATGACAACATTTGCGCAAGATGCTCATTTTTTTGTGAGTACATCTGATATTATTGGATCGAATACTGAGTTTTGGAAAGCAGCAGGTTCCGATCACCTTTTTTATCATACATTACAACCTTCAGGACAGTACCTTCTCGACAGGATGGAGAAAACCGGTTCGCATGTTTATTTAAGATCGCACCATACATTCACCAAAGATATCAGGCACGGTGTTCCACGCGGTCAAAATGTGTATTCCGAAGACAAAGACGGCAATCCGGTCTATGATTTTTCGAACGTTAATAGAGTGTACCAAGAATTGGTTGAAAGAGGTTTAAAACCTATTGTGGAGTATGATTATCTCCCTGCCGAACTGGAAGCAGGAAATGAAGGTTCTGCCGGAAACGACGAGGGGATGATTATGAAAAATATGGGACCAAATGATTGGAAGAAATGGTCGGATTTAATGAAAGCTGCCACGCGTAATTTTATCGATGTTTTCGGAAAAGAGGAAGTGAGAACCTGGTATTTCGAGGTGTGGAATGAGCCCGATGGATGGCCTGTTGATCAGCTTGACGTATTTTTTAAAATGTACGATGTTTTTGTTGATGCAGTAACTTCTGTTGATGCAGAGTTGAAGGTGGGAGGTCCGGCCTGCTACCACGATTATTTTTTAAGGCCGTTTTTGGAGCACGTTGTGAACGGCAAAAATTACGTAACCGGAGAAAAAGGAACACGAATCGATTTTGTATCCTATCATATTTACGGATTGTCAGGTAGTTGGCTGAATAATGAACCCCGTATCCAACCGCAGGTGCAGAGATTCACACAAGGAGTTTTGTGGTTGCAAAGGTTACTGGCCGGTTACCCTGAATTAAAGGATGTTGAATTTCATCTGAACGAGTGGGGGATGAGTTCCAACTATTACCGCCAGGTAAAAGACTACCCCGAGTTGGTGTATCGTAATAACATGGAGTCGGCACTGTTTCTTGTAAAATTAGTGAATTCTTTGTACCAGATCGAAGACAATTACAAGTTCCCAACCTTGCTGTTGTTGTATTGGGGATTTTCGTGGGAAGCCGATGAAGATGAATTTTTTGTCGGGAAGCGAGAGCTTTTAACGGCAGGAAATACACCCAAACCGATACAAACCGGATTTGAAACACTGGCAAGGTTAAACGAGCAAAGAATTAGCGTGGAAAGTATTCCTGTTAATAGCAGATATGGTGTGTTGGCTACAAAATCAGAGAAAGGCGAAGTTACGCTGGTAGCCTATAATTACGAAGAAACAGACAAAAATTACGAGAACCACGAAGTTTTGGTTGAAATAAAACAACTTCAGCCAAATACAAACTATTCAATCGTTGAAACGCTGCTGGATAAGGATCATAATAATACTTACACTACCTGGGAAAAAATGGGGAAACCTGCATCTTCTGAGAATGTTGATTTAACAAATCTGAAGGAAGCCGGTGATTTACAGGTAACAAATGCGTATTCGTTTACCACAGATAATAGCGGAACGTTGAAAGTAACTTTATCTTTAATGAATCATTCGATGAATTTGTTGAATGTTAAAAAGAATGAATAGTTTATCTCTTCTGATCAATGTGCCGGTAACATAAACGAATGGTGTCCAATGCTGTTTCTGCGGAGAACTTTTCGGGTAATTTCTCCGAAATCATACTCTCGGCAAACAGTTGGATTTCGTTGAAATACCCGTCGCCCAAATCGTTGGCAGGTATTGATTTGCGTTCAGTGTCGTTATTAATATAAATACTTTCAGAATCGTTGGTTGAATAACTCACAGTGGCTTTTTCAAAAACGGCAGTGTAGCCTGCCCTGAAAGGGAATTGAGTATGGAAGATGTTTCCACCTTCAATGTTTACACTAATATCTTCGTTATGGTATTTCCAGCTGGCATTTATGTAATCGTTCAAACTGAGTTTGCCCGGTAAAACGGAGCATTGAATGTCATCCGGATCTTTTCCAAAAAGATAGGCTGCAAAATCGATATCGTGAATAACCAGGTCAAATAAAGCTCCACCCGAACTCCCGAAATCTTTTTGTTTTTCTTTCCATTGTCCCCAGGCCGGGACTCCCGAAAAACGATTCAGAGATAAAAATTTCAGCTTCCCGAATTGTTTGCTTTCCAACATTTCAACCAGTTTTTTATAAGGCGACATAAAACGAACCACATGTGCCACCATTAATATCTTGTTTTTATCTTTTGCCAGTTGAATCAACTCCTCACCTTCATTCACATCTAAAACAAAAGGTTTTTCAACCAAAACATGTAACCCTGCATTCAGAGCCTGTTTTGTCAGCCGATAATGCAGATTGGTGTGGACGCAGATATGCACAGCATCCAGATTCACTTTTTCTAAACAGGTTTCCAGATTTTCAAAAACAGGAACTTTTTGCAAGGCTTCATGATCTGCTTTTTCAGTAGAAAAATTGCCTCCCGGATCGTTTATCTTTTGTTTTACAGAATCTGTATCTTTTTCAATAATAGCTGCCAATTCCAGCTCGTTACACTTTAGGATATTCTGGCAGTGTACTGCTCCCATAAAACCAAATCCGATTATAGCTACACGTTTCATATTTTTTGTTGTTTAGCGTAAATATATGTTTCTAAGACGTAACAATCCGATTTGACAACTGCATTCGGAAAGTATTCCATCGTTAATCTCTTGAAATCCTGTAAAAGATCACGTTCAAAATTGCCAAAATATCCTTATTTTCGCAACCTAAATAAAAGAAAGATATCATGTACAGAACTCATACTTGTGGCGAGCTTCGAATAGAAAATACAGGAAATGAAGTAACCCTGGCCGGATGGGTGCAACGCATTCGCGACCTGGGCGCCATGACCTTTGTCGATCTTCGCGACCGTTACGGAATTACTCAGCTTGTTGTTGATGAAAATACCGACAAGGCAGTTGCCGAAGTGTTGGAAGAGTTGGGAAGAGAATTTGTAATTCAGGTGAAAGGAACAGTTCGTGAGCGTCAGAGCAAAAATAAGAACATTCCTACGGGTGATATTGAAATTGATTTGTCGGAAATTAAAGTTTTAGGCCCGGCAGAAACGCCTCCGTTTACCATTGAGGATAATACTGATGGTGGTGACGACCTGCGTATGAAATATCGATACCTTGATCTGCGTCGTACTCCCGTGCGCGAAAACTTGATCCTGCGTGCAAAAATGGCACACGCAGTGCGTTCTTACCTGAATTCGAAAGATTTTATCGAAACAGAAACACCGGTACTGATTAAATCAACTCCGGAAGGAGCCCGCGATTTTGTGGTTCCTTCGCGTGTGAATGAAGGCCAGTTTTATGCGCTGCCTCAATCGCCACAACAGTTTAAACAATTGTTGATGGTTGCAGGTTTCGACCGTTATTATCAGATTGTAAAGTGTTTCCGCGATGAAGACCTGCGCGCCGACCGTCAGCCTGAGTTTACACAGATCGACTGCGAAATGTCCTTTGTTGAGCAGGATGACGTGTTGGATATGTTCGAAGGCCTTACCAAATTCATGTTTAAAGATACGTTGAATGTTGAAGTGAGTGATTTTCCGCGGATGCCATATACAGAAGCCATGGAGAAATATGGTTCCGACAAGCCTGATACACGTTTCGAGATGTTGATTTCTGACATTACTGAAACTGTAAAAGGAAAGGACTTTGTGGTGTTCGATTCGGCTGAATACATTGGTGCCATTTGTGCAAAAGGATGTGCAGAATATACCCGCAAACAGCTCGACGGGCTCACCAACTGGGTGAAACGTCCGCAGATAGGAGCAAAAGGCTTGGTGTACGTAAAATGCAACGAAGACGGTTCTTTTAAATCGTCGGTAGATAAATTTTACTCACAAGACGACCTGAAGGTTTGGGCGGAACAAACAAGTGCTGAAGCCGGCGACCTGATTCTTGTAATGAGTGGCGATAAAGACCACATGCTGGATGCACTAGGTTCCTTACGCCTTGAAATGGGTAGCCAGCTGGGATTGCGTGATAAAAAAGTATTTAAACCTTTATGGGTCGTTGATTTTCCACTATTGGAGTGGGATGAAGAAACTAAACGTTTTCACGCCATGCATCACCCGTTCACTTCTCCAAAACCCGAAGATATTGCGCTTATGGATACCGATCCTGGAAAAGTACGTGCCAATGCCTACGACCTGGTTATTAACGGTGTTGAAATTGGAGGTGGTTCGGTGAGGATTTTCGATTCTGCTTTGCAGTCAAAAATGTTTAGTTTGCTTGGCTTTACCAAAGAAGAGGCCGAAGCACAGTTTGGCTTCCTGATGAATGCCTTTAAATATGGCGCACCGCCACATGCTGGTATCGCCTTTGGTTTCGACCGTTTGGTTTCGTTATTTGCCGGATTGGATACTATTCGCGACGTGATTGCTTTCCCAAAAAACAATGCCGCACGCGATGTGATGATCGATTCGCCTGCACCTATTGCTCAGGCACAATTAGACGAATTGAATTTGAAAATTGAACTGAAGAACAAGAAGTCGTAAGTAGTAAAATACAAATACTAAGATAAAATTGAAGGAGCTTTCGGGCTCCTTTTTTTATAGGCATACGGTTGTAAAATCGTTTAATTTCATGGCAATTTATATCTTTTTAGGTTTCCCATTCCAGAGAATTATCATTTAGCCTAATCAGTTTGTATTTAATTTTGGCGCCACTCACTTCTACGATGACTATATTATCTTTTACTCCTCCACCCATGCCTGATGCGATTAATGTAATATTATCTTCTGTGTAATACGTGTATGAAGAGGTGTGTTTGTGTTCAAGTACTGTATTATTTTGCCCTCGAAAATTTATTAGTCTATCTCTTTTGAAAGAAGTGAAAGTATATTTGTTATTCTTTCGTTTTCATTTTTATCAATGTCAAGCCATGAAAGGGCAGCTTTCAACGTACTAAATACTTCAGGTTGAATTAATGAATGTTGGATATCGTTATGTCCTATTAGAAGTGTTCCATAAACTACCTGATGGGGAAGTTCGGTTAAAATTGCTGATTTTCTTTTCGCGTTAATTTCCTGATGATTCTCGAGGTACTGATGTAAATTAACTAAATCATGGTTTGTTAACGTAATTTTTGCCTTTCTAATATCAGCCAGAATATGATAATGATCTCTCCAATTATTATCCATAATCTCTATTTTTTTGCAGTCGAACATGTCTTTGTATTCAAATTCTCCTTTGAAATATTCAACAATCAGGTTAAGATCAGATAATATTTGGTATTTGAAAATCATTATTTGGTTGGCTTCATTGTATTGCGACATTCGAAATTAAATATAATGTCGGTTAATTACAATTTTGCTGCATATTTTGAAATCTATTCGGGTTTTTATTTATCAGAATTGTGCATCAACTTGAAATGATTAAAATGGCATATTTAAACCTCCATGTAATAAATAGATTTGTAATCGAGTTTTTGGGCTCCAATTCTGTCATAAAAATCCATGGCACTCAGGTTTTTATTGTTTACGTACCAGTCAACCACCTTTGCTCCTTTGCTTTTTGCATAATTTTTTATGTAGTTCATAAGTTCTGCCCCGATTCCGAGCTTACGGTATTCAGGAAAAACAAACAGGTCTTCGATATGGTAATTGGCAATGGCCTTAAAGGTTGAGAAGGATTTGAAGATAAGTGTAAAACCACAAATCTTCATCTCCTCGTTTTCGGCCACAAAAACTTTTACATGGGTGTTGGGTGCAAAAATCGAATCTCTGATGTCTTTTTCTGTGGCAGTTACCATATCCAATTGATTAACATGAACGGCAAGGCCTTTTATACAATCGAGGATGATTCCTGCGTCTTCGGGTTTGGCTTCTCTTATTTGTATCATAAATGGGTATAATTACAATTTTCCGGCTCTAACGCGACTAAGCGATTCCGGTGTCATTAAAAGGTAGGAGGCAATGTGGTTTACCGATGCACGTTTGGCTGCATCGGGGTATTCGCGTAGAAAGCGTTCGTATCGTTCGTGCACGGTTTCGTAGCGCCACGAGTCAGCTTTTTCCTGCGACATAATTAATGAACTTTCCAGCATTTTGCGCAATAAATTAGCAATTGGAGGATGATCCTTCGAAAGTTGAACAAACTCTTTGTATGGAATTTGGAAAATTACTCCCGGTTCCAGCGATTCAACCATCAACTCCGAACCTTCTTGTTTGAAAAGGCTGCTAATACACAGCGCACCCTGGTTTTCGCAGGCAAAATGCTCGGTAATGTCTCGTCCGTCTTTATAATAGAATTGCCTTAACATCCCTTTTTCTATCCAGTAAATGTCTTTTGCAATTTTACCTTTCTTCAGGATAAGTTCGCCCTTTTTTACCTCTCGCCTTTTAATAATGGAAGCCAGCAATTCCTCTTCCTTCCTGTCTAGTTTAAAAAGGTTATTCGCCAATGTTTTTACTATTTGTAATGCTTCTTCCATAATCAGACTTATCGCTGCAGTGTATGAATAACAAAAATAAAAAAGAAAGCCATTGAAAGAAAAACCGCTCATCCTTATTTTCTGATATAGATCAAATGCAAAAATTAGGATTGAACCTATTTTTGGAAAAATGCTACGAAAAAAATCAATAGAACATATTAATCAAAAAGAACTATTACAGATGAAGAAAAGATTTTTTGCAATCAGCATTGCCTTGTTTCTGGCAATTACTGGTATTCCAAAATTCAGTATTGGACAGGATACTCCCCAACTGGGAAAGGCTCCTGTTGAAAAGGTGATCGCAGCGATGACCATTGAAGAGAAAGCTCATTTTTTGATTGGAACCGGAATGGCTGAAGCATCGGGAAACGATGCCGTGGTGGGAGAGACAAAATCGTTAGTGCCAGGTGCCGCAGGAACGACTTATCCAATACCGCGTCTTGGAATCCCTGCAGTAGTTTTGGCCGATGGCCCTGCCGGATTACGTATCTCGCCAACACGCGAAGGTGACGAAAATACGTATTATTGCACCGGATTTCCGGTGGGAACAGTAATGGCCTGTACTTGGAATACCGAGCTGGTTGAACAGGTTGGCAAAGCCATGGGGAATGAGGTGTTGGAATATGGCGCAGATGTATTATTGGCTCCGGCATTGAATATTCAGCGCAACCCGCTTAACGGACGAAACTTTGAATATTACTCGGAAGATCCAGTTGTTTCAGGCAAAATAGCTGCTGCCATGGTTCGTGGTGTACAAAGCAATGGTGTTGGAACATCTGTCAAGCACTTTGTAGCCAACAACCAAGAGACAAATCGCACCGGAAATGACGCGCGTGTTTCGCCACGTGCCATGCGCGAACTTTACTTGAAAAGTTTTGAAATTGCGGTAAAAGAATCCAATCCATGGACAGTAATGAGCTCGTACAATTACGTAAACGGAACTTATACTTCAGAGAGAAAAGATTTGCTTACTGATATTTTACGCGATGAGTGGGGATTCAAGGGATTGGTGATGACAGACTGGTTCGGTGGTACTGATGCAGTAGCACAGATTGAGGCCGGTAATGACCTGTTGGAACCCGGACGCCCGGAACAATATGGTGCATTGGTTGCCGCCATGAAAAGTGGAAAATTGTCCATGAAAGATGTTGATCTTTGTGTAAGCCGCATTATGGAGTTGATTCTTCGTTCGCCACGTTTTAAAAGTTACGAATACTCGAACAAACCAGATTTGAAGGCTCATGCTGAGATCACCCGTCAGTCGGCTGCCGAAGGAATGATTCTGCTCGAGAATAAAGACATGACTTTGCCTTTGGAATCGTCGATTAAGAAAGTTGCTGCTTTTGGTATTACTTCTTATGATATGATTGCCGGAGGAACAGGATCGGGAGATGTACATAAAGCTTACACTGTATCGTTGATTGAAGGTTTAACTGGGGCTGGTTACAAATTAAGTAAGAGCATAACACAAGAATACGAAACTTATTTGGCTGAGGAAACTAAAAAACTAAATCAGGAGCAAGGCGAGTTGTCAGCTTTTATGCCTAAGGTTCGTCCCGATGAGTTTGTTCCATCAGAAGAAATGCTGGCAAAAGCGGTGAAGTCAAACGATGTGGCGATAATTACTATAGGACGAATTTCCGGCGAATTTAGAGATCGTAAGCTGGATCGCGATTTTAATCTTTCCGAGAATGAACTGGGACTAATCTCTGCAGTGAGTAAAGCTTTTCACGATGCCGGTAAAAAAGCTGTTGTTATCCTGAATATAGGAGGTGTAATTGAAACTGCCAGTTGGAAAAATATTCCTGATGCCGTATTGCTTGCCGGTCAGGCCGGCCAGGAGGGAGGAAATACCATTGCCGATGCCTTAACAGGGAAAGTAAATCCGTCGGGAAAATTAACAGCGACTTATCCGATTAAATTCGAAGACCACTGGTCGTCAGAAAATTTTCCGTCAACTCCGGAAGAGCAAAAACTGGATTTGAAAAGTTTTATGAGCGCCGAAAGAAAAGTGAGTGATAAAAAAAGAAATGTTGATTACACCGTATATGCCGAAGATATTTACGTTGGCTACCGTTACTTCGATAAATATGAAGTTCCGGTTTCTTATCCGTTTGGATACGGAAAGTCGTATACAACTTTTGAGTACAGTGGTGCAAAGCTGAGTGAGAGCAAAGGAGACTATACCGTGACTGTTAATGTTAAAAATACCGGTGAGTATGCAGGTAAAGAAGTGGTTCAGTTGTATGTTTCAGCTCCTGAAAGCAAGTATGCCGATAAACCACTAAAAGAACTAAAAGCCTTTGCCAAAACTGCAGAGCTGCAACCCGGTGAAAGTGAAAAGGTAACGCTTACCTTTAAGAAAGCAGATGTGGCTTCTTTCAATACTTTGGAGCAAGCCTGGATTACAGATACAGGCGATTACAAAGTTTTGGTAGGTGCATCGTCATCCGATATTAAAGCAGAAATTCCATTTTCATTGGATAAAACAGAATGGATTGAAAAAGTGCACAAAGCATTTTAATTTCAGACAGATTGATATAGTAAAAAAGAGAGTGTTACAGTTAACACTCTCTTTTTTACTTGTTATTTGGTAATATTTTTTACAGCCACTTCTTTCGTTTAAAGTATACGATCATCGACAGAACAATGAGGATAATTATTCCCCACATTATAAAATAACCGTATTTAAAATGTAATTCGGGAATGTTGTCGAAGTTGGTCCCATAAATACCGGCAATAAACGTGATTGGAATAAATATTACAGAGAAGATGGTCAGGAATTTCAGAATATCATTCAACTTATAGCTTACGGTTGTATGAAAAATATTCAACTGATCAGATAAAATTTCCCTGTAATTGTAAACCGATTCATGGGCCAGTAAAATGTTGTTCTGCAACTCATGAAGGAAACTTTCCATTTCGTCATCAATAAATTCCGAGTCGAGTTTGCCAAAATTCAGTATCATTTCGCGGCAAGGATTTATGGTTTTACTGAGGTAGTTTATTTCACCTTTGTATTTGTTTATCTTTTCGAGGCTTTTAGTCGACGGATTAAGTATTAGCTCGCTATCCAATTCTTCTATTTTATCGCCCAATCGACTGATTATATGAATGTAATTGTCGATAACAATATCAAGCAGGGCAAAGGTGAGGTAATCGGAGCCTGAACCGCGGATTCGTTTTTTATTGTTTCGCAGCCTTTCACGTACCGGGTTAAACACATCACCAACTCTTTCCTGGAAAGAAATCAGCAGGTTGTCTTTAAAAACGATTGAAAGGTTTTCAGCTGTTATTTTATTTTTGGCTTCATCGAATTGCAGCATTTTTGTCGATAAATAAATGCAGTTGTCATATTCATGAATTTTGGGGCGGCTGTATATTTCCAAAACGTTGGCCATTATGAGCGCTTCCACATCGAAACTCGTGGCAATTTGCTGTAAAATTTCTGTATCGTGAAGTCCGTCGATATTTAGCCAAGTAATAGAGTTTGAATTATAGCATTTTACAGCTTCTGCAATACTATTTAATTCAACCTCCGATAAGCTTTCCGAATTATAGTTGATACATCTTAAACGCGTTTTGTCAATTTTTTTCTCCCCGCTAAATTTAAGCTCGTCGGGAGACAGGCCGATTGTATCTTTTTTTGATTTTAAAAACCTTGCCATAAAATGGAATTTATAGGATTCATTTTTTCTATGTCGTCAAACAATAAGTAAAAGTCGACATACTGCTTAATAACCTCTTTTTTGCGAGTAATACACTAAATTATTAAAAAGCATTGCAAAACAAAAATAGCATGTAAAATATAGTTGCAAATAAGTTTGGATCGATGTCCTTCGAAATTATCGATTGAAAATATTTTGATAAACCAGGATGTAATCACAGAATAAAATATAACCAAAGTTTTTTGTAACTTTTTAATCAAATTTATACGAATAGATTGTTAATCAGTTTGGATGTTAAATAATGTATCGGGGAGAATCTAAACAAAAAATATTTTCATCAATTAAATAAACAGAATTATTATGAGAAACACTGCACTTTTCTTATTTGTGGCAGTGCTGGCTTTTTTAACTGCCTGTGCGCCCAAAGAACAGTTTAAAACCGGTGAGAAATACCATGGTTTTACATTGGTTGAGAAAAAATTTGTAGAAGAAGTAAATGCCGATTGTTTACTTTTTAAACATGATAAAAGCGGGGCACAGCTTTTAAAAATTGCTGCCGACGATCCCAATAAACTTTTTGATATTTCTTTTAAAACTGCCCCGGAAAATGATTGCGGGACGCCACATATTATGGAGCACTCAGTGCTGAACGGGTCAACAAATTTTCCTGTTAAAAGTCCTTTCGATGTTTTAATGAAGGGGTCGCTTAATACTTTCCTTAATGCCATGACCGGCTCGGATATTACCACATATCCGGTAGCAAGTATGAACGATAAGGATTATTTTAACCTGATGCACGTTTATCTCGATGCCGTGCTGAATCCACTCATTTATAAAGACCCAAGAATCCTTCAGCAGGAAGGCTGGCATTACGAAATGGAAAGCAAAGAGGGTGACGTGGTGTACAAGGGAGTTGTTTATAACGAGATGAAAGGTGCCTATTCAAGTCCAAGTCGGGAGTTGGAATACCAAGTTAATAAAATACTTTTCCCCGATAATACTTATGGCGTTTCTTCAGGCGGATATCCATCTGCTATTCCAAAACTTACTTACGAAGATTTTATCAATTTTCACAAGAAATATTACCACCCCGGAAACAGTTATATTTTATTGTACGGAGATGCAGACCTAAATAAAGAGTTGGAATTTATCGATACTGAATACCTGTCGAAATACGATTTGTCGAATCAAAAAGTGGAAATACCACTGCAGAAACCATTCGATAAAATGAAGGTGGCCGAAGGAACTTACGCCGTACCTGAAGGAGCTCCCACCGAAGATCAAACTTTTTTAAGCCTTAGTTTTGTCGCCGGATCGAGTACCGACCGTGCACTGGTTATGACCTTTGAAGTGCTTGCAGAAGCGTTGGTTAATCACGAATCAGCCCCGTTGCGTTTGGCAATCCAAAAAGCGGGTATCGGAAAAGATGTTCGGGCTTCGTTTAACGAATCAAAGCAAAATATTTTCCAGATTACAGTGCAAAATGCAAATCCGAAAGACCGTGATCTGTTTAAGGAAATCGTTTTTAATACCATGAAAAAGGTTGCCCAGGAAGGTTTCGACAAAAAAATGGTAGAAGGTATTTTAAACCGTATGGAGTTTAATATGAAAGAGGGAAATAATCCTCAAAAAGGATTGATGTGTCTTTTCCAGAGTTATCAATCGTGGATGTTTGCTGATGATCCGTTCCTTGGCCTCGAATTTAATCCTCCGCTTGCAGAGGCAAAAAAAGCGATGAATACCAATCTGCTCGAAACTACCACGTTGGAATATTTGGTAAATAATCCACACTCCTTATTGATGGTATTAAAACCGGAACCGGGCCTGCAGGCAAAACTCGATGCCGCTACCAAAGCAGAATTAAAAGCATATAAAGCGGGATTAAGTGACGAAGACATGGATAAACTGATTACTCAAACTGAGGAATTAATCGAATACCAGAAAAAAGAAGATTCTCCCGAAGCGCTGGCAACCATTCCTATGCTCGAACTGGCTGATATTAGCCCTGAGATTGAATGGTTTGATGTTGAAGAAAAATCGGTGGCCGGAGTAGATGTTATACATCACAACACTTTTACTAATAATATTTTGTACAGCAACATGTATTTTGATGTCCGCGTGCTGCCTGAAGAATTGATTCCTTACGCCAAATTACTTACCAATGTTTTAGGGAAGCTAAGTACCGAAAACTATTCTTTTGGAGAGCTCGACAATGCATTGAATATTCATACAGGAGGTTTCGGTACATACACCAGCAATTTTTACGAAGATCAGGATATGGACAAAATGCTGCCAAAATTTGTAGTTTACTCGAAGGCAACCGCCGAAAAAGCGGATAAAATGTTTGAGTTGACCGATGAGGTGATTCATAAATCTAAGTTTGGCGATGTGGAACGTTTAAAAGAATTGATTACCCGTCACCAGGCGCGTGTTGACTCTGATATTAAAAATAACGGATTGAATTATGCCATGACCCGTTTACGTTCGTACTATTCCAACTCCGGGATGTATAACGAGAAAATGAATGGTTTGGATTATTACCGGTTCGTAACAGATTTATCGGAAAATTTTGACGCAAAAAGCGAGGAGATTGTTGCGAAACTTGAAAAAACAGCTCAGCTGCTTTTTGCCAAAGAAAACCTTGTTGCAGGAATTACTTGCAGTGAAGAAGATTATGCGCCTTATTCGGAGGCATTAACCACTTTATCCGGCACATTAGATGACGGAGCAGTAAAATTAACAGACTGGAAATTTGATTTGCAAAAGAAAAACGAAGGATTAAAATCAGCATCAAAAGTACAATATGTTGTTAAAGGTTACGACTATAAAAAATTGGGTTACGACTACAATGGTAAAATGAAAGTGTTGAATCAGATATTGTCCACCGACTGGTTGCAAAACCAGGTTCGTGTGATCGGAGGTGCTTATGGTGGATTCTCCGGAATTTCGCCCAACGGGAATGTCTATTTTGCATCGTACCGCGATCCAAACCTGAAGGAAACGCTGGAGAACTACGATAACACCCCAAATTATCTTGATGGGTTTAATGCCGACGAAAAAGAAATGACCCGTTATATTATTGGAACTATTTCAAATATCGATGGTCCGATGACTGCTTCTCAGGAAGGAAATACAGCATTTCAGTATTACTTTGAGAAGACTTCCCCTGAATGGTTAAAGTCTGAACGCGAAGCCATTTTGTCGACCACTGCTGATGACCTGAAAGGAATGAAAAAAATGGTAGAAGATATATTGTCGCAGGATGCGATTTGTGTTTATGGTAATGACCAAAAAGTTGATGAAAACGCCGATGTGTTTGGCCAAGTAGTTAACCTGACAGAATAAAAAGAAAATACAAATTTTAATTAAAGGAGCTTTCGGGCTCCTTTTTTTTAAATCGATGTATCTTTTAAATCGAAATTGTTAAAAAAGTAATCCTTTTTTATAAATTGTGAACGTCGCAATTATACCAGGTTTTATCAACAGTAAATCCGTTTTTTTCGTACAAATCAATGGCAGGCTGGTTCCAGTGTAATACTTGCAGGCGCATGCGTTTACATTTTTCTTCTTTTGCAATTTCAAACATTTTATCCATCAGTTTGGTGCCGATACCATTTCCGCGCCAGGCTTCTTTCACATATAAATCTTCGAGGTACAACGATTTTCCCACCCAGGTGTAATACGTGAAAAAGTAAAGTGCCATGCCAATAATTTCTTTCGACTCCGTTTCCACCACGAAACACTCAAAGTATTCTTTCTGCTCATACATCAAATCCAGGGTATTGCTCACTTTGTCGAGTCCTTTTTCAAACTCGGCCAGTTCTTTAATCAGTCCAAATATGGCTGGGAAATCTTTTTCGTCGGCTTTTCGTATGTTGAAATTCATATTATTACTGTCTTCTCAAAAAAGTATGTTTATTTTTTTTCTCGTTTAACAATGGATTGGTTCAATCTTCATCAATCTGAATACAATCATTTATCAATCTCTTTCAAGTCAGGCTATTCATTAAGAATCAAACTCGACGAAGCTTTCACCTCTCCGTTAATAACGAGTTCAAATTTGTGCTCACCCGGGTAATGTTTTCGGGTAGACATATTTTTTAATGAGTGTTTTTTGCTGATTTTGTGTAGCCCCGGTTTCATTTCCACTTCTTTTATCTGGAAAACTTTAGGTGATGTTTTTCCATTAGCTTTTACATAGTGAACGATGTATTCGATGCGAACTTTTTGTTTTTGTTTGGTGCTTAGTCTGAAGCTGAAACTAAATGAAATATCCTGACCAATACTCGGAGAGGTGTTGGAAAGTTTAAAATCTTCCACTTTCATTAACTCCGGGTTGGCAAAACCGAAAAGGAGCATCGCTCTTTTATTTCCTTGTTTTAATAAGGTTCGGCAGGCATGTTTAATAATCCAGTCGGTGTTCTTCGAATTACCCTGCCAGCGTTCACAAATATCCAAAACCAGCTCAGGATGATCTTTTGAAATATCATTGAGGTTGTTGGCCACACTTTTACGCACAAATTCTTCCTGATCGTCTTTTAATTTCTCCAGTATAGGCAAAATAAGTGACGGATCTTTTTTCAACGCTGGTACTCCCGAAGCCCAGGGGAGTCGGGGACGACAACCTTCGCTGGCGAAACGACGCACCTTAAAGTCATCATTGTCGGCCCATTTGAGCATGTATTTCATGGCACCTTCCAAATCCTTGTTTAAAAACGGACGGATTCCAAATTCCGAGCTTCCACATTTGGTAAGTTCGCCCAGTGCCGGCAAGGAGATGTCCCAGTGGTCGAGTCCGTAAAGCTCAATATAATCAGGTAAAACAATGGCCTCAAAACCGGTAACTTTGGGCACAATATCGACCAGAATCTGTGCTGCCTCCACAAAATTATCCGGGAGAAATTTGTGAAGGCATAAAGTGGTATGCCGCATCTTTTCTTTTAACTCCCGCTCGGGCCATTCGGCATCGCACACCGATGCTACAAACTTTTCGGTTTCAAATTCAGGATAAACTTCATTTAAAATTTTCCCGAATAGTTGCACTTTCTCAAGGGGGAAGAGGATGTCTTTAAGTTTTTCTGCCATGATTTTTGGGTAACAGATTACAATTTTCTGCTTAACGTATTAGTTTGTTCAGATCTTCGAAGAGTTCTTCCTGCTTGTTTTTTAAGGTAATCCAGGATTGTTTTTTGAAGATTTTTAGATACAAAAGTTTAGTCCGTCCAAGTGATTTTAAAAATACAATATACCAGCGAAATGCCAGCTTTCCGGCAAAAGGTAAACTGATCAGGAACAGTAGTTTAAACCAAACACCGGGTAAAAGTGCAGAGCATGCCCAGAGTTCCAGCAAATAGATAAGTGGGAAAATTATCATTCCCAAAACCAGGTGGAAGGTACTCCAAAAGGCGATGTCTTTTATTTTTTTTCGGGTCACAAAGTCGATACTGAAAAAAGGAATGGCATTAAAAATAAAACCAAACAGGAATATGGGCAGGCCTACCATTAAAATCAGTTTGTTAAAGGTTAGCTTCAGGAAATTTTGATTTGGTTTTTCAATCAACCAGCTCCTTAGTTTACGTTTTCTAACTTCTTTTTGAAAGGCTTGTGCTTGTTTGCATACTTTCTTGATGGATTCCGGTTGGGTTGTTTCCAGTTTATCCAGTTTTTTCACCAGTTCCTGGTCAGACCAAAACCGGTTAATAAAGTTGGTTTTTTTACCCGACTTCGTTAAAAAAGTGTTTCCGTAGATCTCCCGAATGAGCTCAAAATCTTCGTAATGTTCTTTGCTGTTGATATTGATAATCAGTGGCTCGATTGCTTTTGAAATGGCATCGCGCAAACTCAGGGTTGCCTGGTTGGGATTATCTTTGTACTCATCGAGAAAATCGTTTACCCGAACTGGCTTTCCGAAATTAACCAGCACGCTGCGGTTGAATTTCCAATAGCTGCTGTAATAAATTCCGGTTGGAATGATGTGAATATCGAGGTTGTTTTTTGCTTTCTCTTCAGCCAGAAAAACAATACGAGGAACAGCCTTCTTATGTGCCAGCATTTGTCTTTTACCCGAGTGTGCAGCTTCGGGAAATAAAGCCAGGGCAGAATTATTTTCAAGTACTTTTATGGAATCGGCAAAGGTTTTATCGTTTTTAGACAACTGATCTTTTCCATCGCGAATTCGATAAACCGGCATGATTTTCAGAAAGCGAAGGATTAATATAACAATACCCGGTTTAAAAATATCGGCACGCGCCAGCCAAACCGGTTGAAAACGTGTGTGCAATAACACAGCCATCGGATCAGACAGTGCATTCTGATGATTTGGCGCAAAAAGAATTGGTTTACTTTCGGGTATGTTCTCTTTTCCGTTGGTAACAACCTGTTTATGGATAATCCAGTCGATGAAGCGGATGTATTGTTTTAAAGTCCAATACCCCCACGACCATTTTTCATATTTCATAAACTTTAAATTTTTCCAAAAATAAGATTATCTGGTTAATTTAAACCGTGCCATAAACGAAGAAACACCAAATCCGCTGATAATGTGCCAAACGCCCCACCACGCTGCAATAATGGTCATTCCTCCTAATTCCAGTTCCGGGGGAAATATTTTGGGATTAAACATTAAAACCAGTGCCAATCCTGAGTTTTGAATTCCGGTTTCGATGGTAATGGTTCGTTTATCAATTTTTGGTAAACTGAATACCGAACTGATGGTAAATCCGGCCATCAGAGCCAGTGCATTATGTATTAGAACAATAATAAATACAAGATGAACGAAACGTATAAAATTATCGAAGTTTGCACTTAATAATGCAATTACAAAACCAATAAAAATAACTATGGATAATTGCCGTATCGGTTTCTTGATTTTAGCTGTAATTTTTGGTAAGTATTGTGCAAACAAAAGACCGGCAGCAACCGGAATACCAAGTAGAACTACCACCGTTTGCACCATCTGGAAAAAGTCGATTTTTATGGGGACGAGATAATCGCCTGCACCGGTATTATTATAAAAGTCAATAAATAAATCGCCCCAAAGTGCAAAGTTTATGGGAGTCATAAAGGTTGCTGCAAGTGTAGCAATTGCCGTTAAACTAACCGAAAGGGCCAGGTTGCCTTTAGCAAGGGCACTCATGAAATTTGAAATATTACCTCCCGGACACGATGCAATAAGAATCATCCCCAAAGCAACAGTTGGCGTTGGATTAAGAATAATAATAAAAAGAAAGGTAACCGCCGGTAAAAGCAAGAACTGGGAAATCACTCCAATAATTACTGACTTTGGGCGCATGAGCAGCTCTTTAAAATGTTGCAACTTAATGTCCAGTGCTACACCAAACATAATAAAAGCAATGGTAACATTTAGCGCGAATAATCCGGAGGGAGAAAAGTTTAGCCTGACATGGTCTAAAATGGTTAGAGCTTCCTTCATAAGTCTAGTATTTGGCAGCCCAAGTTAAAAAACTAAAGCGAAAAAACATAAAAAACCGGCAAAGAGTCAGATTCATCTTTGCCGGTTTCCTTTTTTTCTTGTATGAAATTACTTGCCAAGCAATAATTTCTTCATCTTATCATGAATTTCGGTGTTTTCCATTATGCCGATAAATTCTTCTGCTCCAGGGCCATATGAAAATACCGGAACCATAACTCCACTGTGGCTTCCTCCTGTAAAGTCGGCTCTTATCATCCCGGTTGACATATCGCCGTCAGCAATGGCCATGCCTCCGGTTTCGTGGTCGGCTGTAATTACGATCAGCGTTTCTCCGTCTTTGGCGGCAAATTCAAGGGCTTTTCCGATGGCACGGTCAAAATCGAGCATCTCTTCCACCACATAGATGGTGCTGTTAGCGTGTCCTCCCCAGTCGATTTGAGAGCCTTCAACCATAAGGAAAAATCCTTTTTCATTGTCGTCGAGAATATTCAGAGCTGTTTGTGTGGAAACAGAAAGCATGTCACCACGTTCGTCCATCCTTCCGTTGTGAATAGGAGCAGTTAAACCTGCCAGTTTCCCGCTTTTAACTTTTTTAATTTCATTTAAATCGTTTTTTACAACGTAACCTTTATTTTCCAATTCAGTAGCGAGGTTACGGCCATCCTTCCTTTTGGTAAAGTGGTCGATTCCACCGCCAATAAAAACATCAATGTCAGTTTTTAAAAAATCCGCTGCAATTTCTTCATACATACCCCTGTTCTTTTGATGTGCTATAAAAGAGGCCGGTGTAGCATGTGTAATTGCAGAAGTAGATACCAATCCGGTAGCTAATCCATTATCCTCTGCTTCTTCCAGAATTGTTTTTATTGGAATAGTATCTGTGTCAACTCCAATTGCTCCATTGTAGGTTTTCTTACCACACGATAATGCGGTACCTCCGGCGGCAGAGTCGGTTACATAATCGCTTGCTGACTGAGTTCTCGAAAATCCAATGTGTCTGCAATTTTCAATGAATAATTTACCATGATTAGCAGTTAAACCTGAAAAAACGTGTGAAACGCCCATGCCGTCTCCAATTAGAAAGATGATATTCTTTGGTTTATCAACTTTAAATTTCTGAGGATACGTTTTAACCTTATAAGCTTCGCCTCCCTGGTACGTTTTTTCTATCTCTTTGGATTTGGCATCCATGTAGCTTTCTTGAGCCGATGCAAGTAATGTTACTCCGGTTAAGGTTAACATTATCAGTAAGTTCTTAATCATTTTTTGTTGTATGTTTTTGATGAATTGTAAATCTAATTCTTTTTGATGTTTTGTAAATTACTATAACAATAATTTATTGTGAATGTTTTTGGTTGGTTCAATTAAAATTAGTTAGCTGATCCTGATCGAAATTCTCATTTAAAAGAAAGGATGTTCCTTCGGTTGTAGTATGTATTTTTATAATATCAATTATTACAAAATTGCTCAATATTTCCTCTGTCTTTTTCCTGTTGATCTGTGCCAGTCGCATAAATTTCGAAAACGAAATGCTTCCGCGTTGTAACAAATATTCAATGAGAAATCGTTCAGGTGCTGAGTATGTGAAACAGACTCCCCTGGAGCTTTTTTGTTTTTTCCATACTTCAACCTGAATTTTGTGGGCTAAAACATTTTCGTCGTCTATTCTGACATAGGGCAGCCATTTTCCGTTTTCGTCTTTGGCAAAATAAGGTTTTTTTGTTCCCGGTTCAATGTTAATTTCCAGTACCGTTTTTCCTTCAATGTGCCATTGTGTAGTGGTAAAATTTATGGCCGGTTTGCTAAATATTTTAGCTGCCGATTCAATCATGTAAAACTCTTCGTCACTGCTAATTCCTGCAATTTTTCCGTTGTCTTTTACACCAATCAACAGCCGGCCACCATCGGTATTGGCAAAGGCCACCAGCGATTTGGCGATTTTTTTCGAGTCGTTAATGCAAAACTTAAAATCCTGCTGTTGATGCTCTCCTTCTTCAATTCGTCTATATAAATAACTATTCCCCATCTGTAATAATATCAGAGTTCCAACGGTAAGACCTGTCAATAAATAAATTCAAAAAAGATCTTTTTTGTAATTCTGTCCTTAATCTAAAGTTTCTGTTGCATTATTATTTCATCCACTCAAACGTAATATAATGATCCTGGTTCATTCCCAGGGTTTCATACGTTTTGTGTGCTGCAAAATTCGATTTGTCAGCGTAGAGGCGTATTCCGTTAAGTTTATTATCTGAGAATACCATTTTTTTTAGATAGGAATACATGCTCCGATAAACTCCTTTGCGTCTGAAATCAGGATTTACATAAACCGATTGTATCCATAAAATAGTACCATTTCTCCAGTCGCTCCATTCAAATGTAGTTAATAATGAGCCGACTACTTGCCCATTTATTTCGGCAACATAATAATTACCTTTGTTCGGGTCGTGCAATACAGCTTCTACTCCTTTTTCAACCGTTGCTTTGTTGAGTTCAATTCCTTCAGTTTCGTGTGCCATAGCCAGCTGGAAGGATACAATATTCTGATGATCGTTTGTTTCTGCTTTTCTTACTTTCATGTTTTTCTGTTTTAAGGTTAACGAAAATAATAATTCCTGACTAATGAATAAATTACGTATAAGTTTTTCATTGCTTTTTAATTTTTATTCCCATAATTTGTTTGTACGATATTTTTTGGAGTAATTAGAACCCATTTCCAATACCAATAATAATTAAATTGAATAGCAAATGAAGATCGTAGTTGCATCGAAGAATCCTGTAAAAATAAATGCAACCCGACTTGGGTTCGAAAGCTATTTTGCTGAATTTGAGCTTATAAGTGCGGATGTTGATTCTGGTGTTTCCAATCAGCCCATGAGTGATGAAGAAACGTTAAAAGGAGCTCATTTGCGTTCTGAAAATGCTAAGAATCTGGTTTCTGATGCCGACTTTTGGGTCGGGGTTGAAGGGGGGATCCAGGTATTGGGAGAGAAGTGGATTGCATTTGCATGGATTGTTATACGAAACAGTAAAAACATAGGAGAGTCAAGAACCACTAGCTTTCAATTGCCACCTTCGGTGGTTGAATTAATTAAACAAGGTCACGAATTGGGCAGTGCCAACGACATACTCTTTCAGAAAGAGAATTCGAAACAGAAAAACGGGGCTGTAGGTATTCTTACCAACGATGCAGTTGGAAGAACCGAATTGTATAAACAAGCCATTCAGCTGGCTTTAATTCCTCTAATCAATCCCCGGTTATATTAACCCGAAATTCTGTCCATCACCTCTTCAATTTTAATTCGTTCTTCTGCTAAAAGAACCAATTGAAGCTTTTCTTTTTCGAGGCGGGAACTTACCATTGGCCCAACTTCGCCTGTAATGATGGTAGTAACCCCCTGTTCTTTCAGGTAGTCAACCAGCTTTACGCCGCTGTGTTTTTCCCCAATAAAAGGATTCTCTGAAATGGAATACTGATTTTTAGCGACATCGTACAAAACCACATATTCACATTTCCCAAAACGCAGGTCTAAGAATGATTTTTCTGTTTTTCCTGTCGATGTGATAGCATATATCTTACTCATAATTCTGAAATTTTGGTCATTAATATTAACAAAATAAATCAAAATTGTTCACTTTTATTTGCCGATTAATTCTTCCCAATATTCCACAGCTCTTCTTGTATGTGGAATGCAAATGGTTCCTCCAACAACATTGGCCACAGCAAACACTTCGAAAATTTCTTCAGTAGTTACACCCTGTTCAAAACATTTCTCCAGGTGGTATTTTACACAATCGTCGCAACGAAGAACCAGTGATGTTGACAGGCCAAGCATCTCTTTCACCTTTGTGCTTAAGGCGCCCTCCTGGTATGTTAATGTATCGAGCGAATAAATACGTTTCATTACTTTGTTGTCAGAACCCAGAATTTTATCGTTCATTTTTGTCCTGTACTCATTGAATTCATTTACCAGTTTTCCCATACTACTATAATTTGTTTGGTGCAAAGATATTATTATTGAAGAATGTTGTGTTAAGATGAATTATTAACAGGCAGTGTTTGCTGAACTTTGCGGGTTTCATATTACTTAATGTTTAAACGCAATCACCTGTGGAAAAATCCGTTCTGTTTTTATATGTTTTTAAACTATATTTGCACACTCAATAAAAAGGGAATAATGAGGATACTTTTTTTGTTTCTATTAAGCCTTTTTGCCAGTCAGGCAATAGTTGCCCAGGAGTTCGATACCGAAGAAATGATGGAGGATTCAACACAAATCGCCATTCTCGAAGGATTGGATATAAAGCGCGATCCCAGGCTGGATAAAATGTTAAAGTGGCATATTGAAAAGAACAAAAAAATGGAGGGGATGGATGGTTACAGAGTTGAAGTTTTTTTCAGTTCAAAAATGGACGCTAAAGAAAAGGCACTTGAAGTGAAAACCAAATTTCTGTCAGAATACCCCGATTATGCGGTACATATTAAATTTATTGCGCCTAATTTCCGGGTTCGGGTTGGAGACTTCAGAACGAAAAATGAAGCCTGGAAATTGTACAAAATGATTCAGGATGATTATCCGGCTGCCTTTATTGTTCCAGATGTTATAAATTTTCCATTGTTGAAAACAAACCAGTATGAGTGAGCAGATAAAACATGAGTGTGGTATAGCATTAATTCGATTACTGAAACCACTTTCTTATTATCAAAATAAGTACGGGACATGGAAGTATGGCCTGAATAAACTCTATCTTTTGATGGAGAAGCAGCATAATCGCGGACAGGACGGAGCCGGAATTTGCTGTGTTAAAAGTAACCTGGAGCCTGGTAATCCATATATCAGCCGACACCGTTCGGTGGAGCAGAATCCAATAAAAGATGTTTTCGATAAGGCCAACAAAATGTTGAAAAAGGCCAAACGAGCAGATATAGACATTAACGATCCGGAATGGGCAGAATTAAATTACCCCTTTGCCGGATCGCTTTATTTAGGGCATTTGCGTTACGGTACTTTTGGTAAAAACAGTATTGATTTTACCCACCCTGTAATGCGCCAAAATAACTGGAAATCGAGGAACCTTGTACTGGCAGGTAATTTTAATCTTACCAATACCGATGAGCTTTTTGATGTACTTATTAATCTGGGGCAGCATCCGAAAGCATATACCGATACGGTAACTGCCTTGGAAAAAGTTGGGCATTTCCTTGATGAGGAAAACCAGTTGTTGTTCAGAAAATATAAAAATGAAGGTTACGACAACAATGAGATTTCTCCGTTAATTGAGAAAAATATCGATATTCAGAATATTTTAGAGCGTGCATCGAAAGACTGGGACGGAGGTTATGCAATGGCTGGCTTAATCGGTCATGGCGATTCGTTCGTTGTTCGCGACCCGTGGGGGATTCGTCCTGCACATTATTATTACGACGATGAAATTGTAGTAGTAGCTTCTGAACGCCCGGTTATTCAAACCGTTATGAATGTTAGTTATGATGCGGTGAAAGAAATTGGTCCGGGTGAAGCCTTAATCGTAAAAAAAGATGGTGAGATTAAAAAAGAAATGATTCGGGTTCCTCACAAAAGGAAATCATGTTCATTTGAACGAATCTATTTTTCGCGTGGTAGCGATAAAGCCATTTATTCAGAGCGTAAAGAATTGGGGCGTCTGCTTACTCCGGTTATCCTGAAAGCAATTGATTTTGACTATGAGAATACAGTATTCTCTTATATTCCAAATACTGCAGAGACAGCATTTTATGGTTTGGTTGAAGGAGTAAGGAGTCACCTGGTTGATTGGAAAATCGAACAAATTCAGAAGAAGAACGGCAGTTTAAGTAATGCCGATATCAAAAAAATTCTTTCGTTTGAACCGCGGGTTGAAAAAATTGCGATTAAGGATGTAAAACTGCGAACCTTTATTGCTGACGATGCCAGTCGCGATGACCTTGTGGCGCACGTTTACGATGTAACCTATGGTGTTATAAATAACGACAAAGATACCCTTGTTATAATCGACGACTCAATTGTTCGTGGAACAACGCTGAAAAACAGTATTTTAAAGATACTCGATCGACTGCATCCTAAAAAAATCATTGTGGTTTCTTCGGCTCCGCAAATTCGGTACCCCGACTGTTATGGAATCGACATGGCCCGACTCGACAAATTTATTGCTTTTAATGCGGCTGTTGAGTTGCTGAAAGATCATGGAATGGAGTCGATTATTCAGGATGTTTACAAAAAATGTAAAGATCAGGAGAATTTGCCAAAAGAAGAGATGGTAAACTATGTTCGTGAGATTTACAAACCTTTTACTGCTGAACAGGTTTCTGAGAAAATTGCAGAATTATTGAAGCCGGAGGATTGTAAAGCGGAAGTAGAAATTGTTTATCAGTCAATTGAAAATCTTCACAAGGCCTGTCCGAACGACTTGGGTGATTGGTATTTTACCGGAAATTATCCTACGCCGGGTGGTAACCGGGTTGTAAACGGTTCATTTATCAATTTTGTTGAAGGGAAAGACGAGCGAGCTTACTAGCTATTGTCCAGAAGATTTAAGATTTCTGAACTAATATTTGTTGAGTGTGGCAGATTTAAAGTTCAAAGTTAAATCCTTTACAAAGAAGCTCTTCGTATTTCTGGCTGTTAAACTGGTAGTAAAATGCTCCTTTTTTTGAGGTTTCTTTTTCCTTTTCATCCAGTTTCTCCAGCAGGTTCATCGAGAGTAACTTCCTTCTGAAATTTCTTTTGTCAAAAGGTGTCTGGTAAATGGCTTCATAAAGCCTTTGAAGTTGTGGTATTGTAAACTTTTGAGGGAGCAATTCAAAGCCAATTGGTTGTGTCCTGGCCCGTATTCTAAGTTTTCTCAGGGCTTTTTCTACCATTTCAGAATGATCGAAAATTAAATCAGGTAATTCTGAGAGAGCAAACCAAGAGGCTCCGTGTTTTTTTACCAGTTGTTTATCGTATTCGTTAATTTTAATAAGCGAAAAGTAAGCCAACGAAACTATTCTTCCTCCCGGATCACGATTCTGATCTCCAAAAGCGTAAAGTTGTTCCATGTAAACATCTTCCAGACCGGTGAGTTGATAAACAATTCTTTTTGCTGCATCGTCAAGGCTTTCTTCAGGATCGATAAATCCACCCATTAGAGACCAGCCGCCTTTTGCCGGTTCAAAATCTCTTTTTAGCAAAAGAAGCTTTAGTTCGTGGTCGTTCTCATTGAATCCGAATATAATGGAATCAACGGCAAGGAGTATTTTGGGATGTGTAGAATAGAAATCCATTTGGTTTTATCTGGGTTCAGGCCACTCGTTGTCTCCTTCTTTATCTTTTATGTATGTTTCAATATGACGGTTTACTTTAAAATCGTAAATGTCCTTAATGGTAACAATTATTCCCGTTTCCAGAACGTTACCAAATTTTTCGTTTTTGATGGTACCAAATGTCTTCATCGAAGGAGACAGATTCATGTAGGCATTAACCAGCGGAGGAATGTTCTCTCCAAATGTCCTCACGTTTTGAACCAGAATTTTATAATCTTCGTTGTAATTTTCTCCCACAAATATTTTTCTCATTGCGGCAATGTCAATGTCGAACTCAACCGGGTCTTTCGGGTATACCAGGTTTTCTTTATCACGGAAATATTTTTTAAAGAAATATTGTATCAGATTTCTTGCTTCGTTGTGAAAGTGCTGATACATGGTAATCTTTCCAAAAAAGTATTTCATTTCCGGATGGTCGACAGTAAGTGCTCCAAGTCCGTCCCAAAGGTTGTCGAGAGCAAAAAGTGCTTTGGCTCCTGCTTTGCTCGATTGATAAGCTGGTTGTACAAACGAACGCCCCAATTCAAGTGTGTAGGGCAGATAGTTTTCTACAAAATCTTTCGAAAAATGAAACACCCGTGATGTGGCCATTGATATGTCGCCATTTTCGTCTTTCGGGGCTTCGTTGCAAAGCATGTAGCGATATCCACCCAGAATTTCCTGTGCATCCGGATCCCAAACAAGTAGTTGTTTATATGGGAATTCGGCAGTGTCGTAGTTGTCGATATCGGTTTCCTTACCTGTGCCACCACCAGCATCGCGGAATGTAATTTCCCGTAATCTGCCGATTTCGTGCATGATAGATGGCGAATCGTGTGCAGTTACTATATATATTTCATTACCGCCTTTATTGGTTTTCCGAAGCATTTTGTCTGGGGTGAGTTCTGCTTTTATTAGTTCCTTTGGTAGTGGTTTTATAATTTCTTTCATGAGTTCAAACATTTATTTTTCCTGAAACAAAATGCCGTTATGTCCTGTTTTTTAGATCAGGATTTTCCACACTAAATTCAAATTCCTGTTGTCCTTCACTTATGTTTCACTAGAAAAACGGGTTACAAAATTAATAAATTCCAGCGAATGCGCACTTTATAATGCACTTTAATTCGAAGAATTAGATTTTACCTGTAAATTATACACTTTTTCTTTAACCCAATTTGCCCATTCTGTAGGTGTTTTGGAGCGGTCGAATGTGGTATATGGAATAGGTTTTCCAAAGTATAAATGGATGGTTGAGTTTTTATGTCGCATTGTTTCGTCTGCAAGAAAAAACATTTCGATGTTCCATTTTAACCGTAGAAATTTCCTCAGTTTTGCCAGCCTGTAAAAGCGTTCTGTATTTCTTCCACTGATAAAAACCGGAATAATGTCGCGTTTGTATTGGATAGCTTTTTGGATGAAGTGTTTCTTCCAGTCCAGATCAACAATTTTCCCTTTAATTTTTCTACTTGCCAATCCCGATGGAAAAATGAGAATTTGTTCATTTGAGGAATAGGCTTCTCCGAGCAATCGGGCCGCCTCTTTTGGATGTCCACCATGTTTATTTACCGGCACAAATACCGGGCTGAGGTTGGGCAGGTTCATCAAAATATCGTTGGCAAGAAATTTTAATTCCCCCAATTTTTTGTTCACATTTTTCATCAGTAAAAGAGAATCGAAGCCTCCCATAGGATGGTTGCTTGCAAAGATGAATCTTCCCGATTCTGGGATATTGTCAATGTTGTGAATGTGTTCAGTTATGTTGAAGTCTTCTACTACTTTGTCAACAAATTCTATCCCGGACAGATGACCGTTTTCTTTAAAAAAAGCGTTCACATAGTCGAGATGCAGGATGTGGTTCAGGTATCGATAAACAAAACCTGGCAGGAATTTGGCGATTCCCGGGCTTTTGTTGGCAAACAGCTCCCTTATGTTTATCGGTTTAAAAGTATTTGTTTTTTTATCTTCCCTCATTCCTCTAAAATATCAGAGCAATTAACTAAAAATTGCGCAATCTGAGAAATCATTATTGAATTCCTTAAAAAAATATTATCTGCCGGTATTCCTGTTGTAGTATTGGTAGCTTTAGGAAGGTGGGTAAGACAAAAGAGCTCATGTATTTTTAATCTGAGTTATTAACGTGCCTATGAGAAATAATATTTATTGGTTAATGTTCTTGTTATCTGTTTGTTAGTGTTTGTTTTCAACAGCCTAGTATTAGTTTTTAACAGTTTGTTATCTGGTTATTAACAAAAATGTGCTAAAAAGGAGTGGAAGAGAATGGAATAAAATGGAATAAAATGGAATAAAATTGTATTTTTACACTTGATAGATAGGCAACTTACGTTTTATGGCACTTTTTGCAGGAACACATACGGCAACCATCGACGATAAAGGGCGTGTAGTCCTTCCGGCAGCTTTTAAGAAAGCGCTGGGTTCTATGGAGGTTGATCAGCTCATCCTGGAAAAAAACCGTCTTGGCAAGTGTCTTGATATCCATCCGATAGAAACCTGGGAGAAAAAAATTGCGGATTTTCAATCGAAGTTAAGGCCAAATACCAATCCAAAACATTATGAAATGTTGCGGATGTTTTACCGGAATTTTACGCAGGTAGGGCTGGCTGCCAACGGAAGATTGAATATTCCTGATGAATTTCTTGAGTATGCCGACCTAAAAGGCAAGGTGTCTTTTTTGGGAATGGGAGCATCCATTAGTTTGAGCTCTCTCTCTAAGAGTGAAGGAGAAGATGCGTCTGATGATATTTATCTGGAAATGTTAAAAGAGGTTGACGAGTAGGGAAGATGAGTGAAGCGTATCATATACCGGTTTTGGCTAAAGAAAGCATTGAAGCTCTTGATTTGAGGCCCGGCTCTAATGTGGTTGACGCCACTTTTGGTGGCGGAGGACACTCCCGGCTTATTCTCAGCCATCTGAACGAGGGGAGGCTTTTTGCCTTCGATCAGGACGAAGATGCTGCCGGGAATGCCTTTGAGGATGACCGGCTTTTTTTTATAAGACATAATTTTCGTTACGCGAAGAATTTTTTGCGACACTTTGGTGTTGAAAAAGTAGATGCTGTTTTTGCTGATCTCGGAGTTTCGTCGCACGACTTTGATGTACCAGAAAGAGGATTTTCGTTTCGGTACGATGGAAAGCTGGATATGCGAATGAACCGTGATGCTGAAATAGATGCAGCAAAGGTGGTGAACGAATACAGCGAAGAAAAACTGAGAGAGATTTTCAGAATGTTCGGTGAGATAAAGAATGCGGGACGACTTGCGGCAGTAATTGTAAAGGAGAGGGCTGTTGCGCCGATTGTTACTACAACTCGTTTAAAAGAAATAGCTGCACAGTGTGCGCCCAGGGCAATCGAAAATAAATACATCGCCCAGGTGTTTCAGGCACTTCGCATTGAGGTTAACGAGGAGATGGAAGCTTTAAAAGAGTTCTTGTCAGATTCGCTCGAGTTATTAAAGCCGGGAGGTCGATTGGTGATTATTACCTATCACAGTCTTGAAGACAGACTCTGTAAGAATTTTATGCGTGCCGGAAATTTTGAGGGAAAGGTTGAGAAGGATTTTTATGGCGTAGTAACCTCACCATTTAAGTTAATTAACAGGAAGGTGATTACGCCCAACGAGGAGGAGTTAAAATCGAATCCCCGTTCGCGCAGTGCCAAATTAAGAATTGCAGAAAGAATTTAAAATGGCGGTTCAGGAAAAAAATACAAAAAAAAGACCGGGAGTAAAGTCGTTTATCGGCGGAACAATTTTAACCGATGAGCGGGTTACCCGACAGGTACCGTTTATCTTGTTTTTGGTGGGATTAGGTATTCTTTTAATTACCAACAGAAACTGGTCGGAACGCACACTTCGAAAAATTGAGGTGTTGCAGGATGAGTTGTACGAATTGCGTTCAGAGTCGGTTACCTTGTCAGCGAAGCTGATGGACGCCAGTCGTCCTTCCGAAGTAGTAAAAAAGGTAAAAGAGGCCGGTATTGGATTGGAAGAAAGAGTAAGACCTCCTAAGAAAATTGTTGTTAAAGAAGAGGAATAGAGTGGGAATAAGAAAAACCATATTATCACGTATTGCGATCGTTTACTTCATACTTGTATTGTTTGGAGGTGTGGTGGTTGTGAAATTGGTTTCGGTGCAACAAATTAATAACGACCGTTGGGCACAGATTGAAAAGAACCTGAATAATAATACCGTTATTATTCCTCCGGTTCGCGGAACCATTTGTGCCGACGACGGCAGTGTATTGGCAACCTCTGTGCCGGGGTATCGGATTCGCATTGATTTAGCAGCCGACGGAGTAAAAAAGGTATTCGATAAAGAGTGCGATTCTCTGGCATATTATCTTTCCGCCTTTCATAAAGATGCTTCAAAAAGTGCCTATCTCCGAAGATTAAAATCGGCATATAACAAAGGAGATCGTGGATTCTTATTGACTCCGCAAAAAATTGATTATAACGACCTGCAGCAGTTTAAGAAATTCCCTATTCTGAGGCGCGGACGATTTGGCGGAGGATTGATCGTTGAACAGGAAAACAAACGAATTAATCCCCTGGGTGTTTTGGCATCGCGAACAATCGGAAGCATGAATAAGGCGAATGCACTTACTCCTGTGCCGATAGGGCATAACGGATTGGAGCGTTCATACGAGATGTATTTGCGTGGTAAAAATGGAGTGAGCTATAAACAGAATCTTTCCGGGAGATGGGTAAATCGGATTGAGATCGAACCCGAAAACGGGATGGATATTATTACCACCATTGACGTAAAATTGCAGGATATAGCAGAAAGTGCTCTATATAACCAACTGGTTAGGTCGAATGCCGATTGGGCTACAGCTATTTTAATGGAAGTTAAAACCGGCGAAATAAAAGCCATTGCTAATTTAGGCAAGGATCCGAATGAAGGTGATTATTACGAAAAAGATAATTATGCCCTCGGTCATCGTGGTTGTTTCGAACCCGGCTCATCTTTTAAATTGGTTTCGTTAATAGCAGCCCTGGAAGATGGCGTGGTCGATACCAGTGATGTGGTTGATACCGGGAACGGACGATGGGCAAATAGTGGCCGGGTAATAACTGATACACATGGATATGGCAAACTAACAGTGAAGCAGGTTTTCGAAAAGTCATCAAATATCGGAACTGCAAAAATTATCACTTCCAATTATGCCAATAATCCACGCAAATATGTGGATCGTGTATATAGTTTTGGCATTAATAAACCTCTCGGGTTGGATATTATTGGCGAAGGTCAACCTTATTTTAAATATCCCGGAGATGCCGATTGGTGGGGAACCACTCTGGCAGGAATGTCATATGGTTACGAAACCAAAATGACCCCACTTCAAATTCTGACTTTTTATAATGCTGTAGCCAACGATGGAAAAATGGTGAAACCCCAACTGGTAAAAGAAATTCGCAATAACGGAGCACTGGTAAAAAGTTTTCAGACCGAATACCTGAATCCGATGATTGCTTCCAAAGAAACTATCGGGAAAGCAAAAGCCATGTTGGAAGGGGTTTGTGAACACGGAACAGGTCGCTCAATTCAGGGCGAATATTTTAAAGTGGCCGGAAAAACAGGAACTGCACGTGTGGCGACCAGTAGCTCTGGTTATAGCAAGGGAATGTATCTGGCATCGTTTACCGGTTACTTTCCTGCTGAAAATCCTGTCTATTCATTAATTGTCACTTTTAACAATCCTCGGGGGGCTTATTACGGTGGTTCAGTGGCCGGTCCGGTTTTTAAAGAGATTTCTGAGAAAGTTTTTGCCAACCAGATAATGACTGGCGGTTTCGAAGAAAAAGAAGGTGACGAAGAGGATGTTCCACAGATCAAGTCAGGGAAGACTACTGATATTCTGGCGTTGGCAGAGGAGCTCGATCTGGACAATGTTCAGGGGGCCCCGAGCTCAGATATTGTCACTACTTCTGTAGTTGATAGTACAGTTGTATTAAGCGAAAAGGAAATTGTTGATGGTGCTGTTCCCGATGTACGGGGAATGGGGGCCAGCAATGCCATATACCTGCTTGAAAATGCAGGCTTAACAGTGAAAGTTAAAGGTATAGGAAAAGTTAAACAGCAATCGTTGAGTCCGGGGACGAAATGCAGACCCGGGCAAACGGTTTATCTGTCGTTGGGATAAAATGAAGTTAAAAAAATTACTTGGAAATATTGAGGATGTTGAGTTGATCGGCTCCGTTGAAAGAGAAGTAAATGGAATAGAATTCGACTCTAGAAAGGTGAAGCCGGGTTGTGCCTTTGTTGCCCAGCGCGGAGTACATGTCGATGGTCATCGGTTTATTTCTAAGGCCATCGAAAATGGTGCAACCGTACTTTTTGTTGAGGAGGTACCTGCTCAATCTTCTGATGATGTCACTTTCGTAAAGGTAAATGATACCAATTCAATACTAGGAGAAATTGCTGCTGCCTTTTATGACTTTCCCTCTAATAAAATGAAAGTAGTAGGCGTTACCGGCACAAACGGTAAAACCAGTATTGCTACTTTGCTACACAGATTGTTCAGACTGCAGGGATACAACGTTGGGCTAATTTCAACGATTACATATAAAATAAACGAACAGGAAGAAACAGCTTCCCATACCACTCCTGATGCAATAAAAATACAGGAGCTTATGGCGCAAATGGCAGATGAGGGATGTGAATTTTGTTTTATGGAAGTGAGTTCGCATGCCATCGATCAAAAACGAATAGCAGGAATTGAATTTGCCGGTGGGGTTTTTACAAATATCACACACGATCATCTCGACTACCATAAAACATTTGCAGCTTACATAAAAGCGAAGAAAGAGTTTTTCGACCATTTGCCTGCTCAAGCTTTTGCCTTAACCAATATCGACGATAAAAACGGATTGGTTATGCTTCAAAATACGGCAGCAGACAAACATACTTACTCCAATCGGGCTATGGCCGATTTCAGATGTAAGGTGTTGGAAAGTCATTTTGATGGGATGCTTTTAAATGTCGACGGTCAGGAAACCTGGACACGATTTGTTGGTCTGTTTAATGCATCTAACCTGCTGGCTGTTTATGCTGCTTCCATTTTATTGGGACAGGATAAAGAAGAGGTTCTGTCCATAATCAGTAATCTGCAACCGGTGCAGGGGCGTTTTGAAACCATTCGCAGTGTAGATGGCAAATATGCCATTGTGGATTATGCCCACACTCCAGATGCTTTAAAAAATGTGCTCGCTGCCATCACCGAAATAAGAACCAGAAACGAGCAGGTAATAACAGTTGTTGGGGCCGGTGGCGATCGTGATAAAACCAAACGTCCGCTGATGGCTAAGGAAGCGCTTTTGGCCAGCGATAAAGTTATTCTGACATCAGATAATCCGCGGACTGAAGACCCGGCTGCAATTATTAAAGACATGGAAGCGGGTGTTGAGGCTCAATTTAAAAATAAGGTGGTATCGATTGAAAGCCGTCGCGACGCGATTAAAACGGCAGCCATGTTGGCACAACCCGGAGATATTATTCTTATTGCCGGAAAGGGCCACGAGAATTATCAGGAGGTAAATGGTGTGAAACATCATTTCGACGATAAAGAGGAGATTAAAAACTGTTTTGGTATTGAAGATTAAAAAATAGAATATGTTTTATTGGTTATACGAGTTACTGGCACAATACGACATCCCGGGGTGGGGAATGTTACCCGGCATTTCCTTTCGTTCGGCTGCAGCAATTATTTTATCATTGTTTATTACTACCGTATTCGGTAAAAAAATGATAAGAATACTGCAGCGAAAGCAGATTGGAGACGAAATCAGAGACCTTGGTTTGGAAGGCCAAATGCAAAAGCAGGGAACCCCAACCATGGGCGGAATTATTATTCTGATGGGTATTATTATTCCAACTTTGTTGTTTGCCAGACTCGATAATATTTACATTTTATTGATGTTGATTACGACTGCATTCCTTGGTTTAATTGGTTTTGTTGACGATTATATTAAGGTTTTCCTGAAAAATAAAAAAGGCTTGGCAGGACGTTTTAAAATTCTGGGACAGGTTAGTTTGGGAATTTTTGTTGCTGCTGCTTTGTTTGTTAGCAATGACGTAAAAGTTCGTGAACACGTAAGAGATATCAATGGCAAAAATCTTACAGAAGAGGTTCAGGATCCGTCGACAGGTGAAAATATTACACGATTTGTTACCGAAGATGTAAAATCAACCAAAACAACAATTCCCTTTATCAAAAAGAATGAATTCGATTACGAGTGGCTGGTTGCCTGGACCGGAGATGCATCTTCGTGGTTAAAATGGGTGATTTACGCCATCGCAATAATATTGATTATTACAGCGGTTTCGAATGCAGCCAACCTCACCGATGGGATTGATGGGCTGGCAACGGGAACCTCGGCAATCAGCGGGGCAACCCTGGGAATACTGGCCTATGTGAGTGGTAACATTATTTATGCCGACTACCTGAACATCATGTACATCCCGAATATTGGTGAATTGTCGGTATTTATTGCAGCCTTTATAGGTGCTACCGTTGGGTTTTTATGGTACAATTCTTTTCCTGCACAGGTGTTTATGGGCGATACCGGAAGCCTTGCTTTAGGTGGAATTCTTGCCGTTTTTGCCATTATTATCCGAAAAGAAATTTTGATCCCGCTTTTGTGTGGAATATTTCTTATTGAAAATCTTTCTGTTATTATTCAGGTGTCGTACTTCAAATATACCAAACGAAAGTTTGGCGAAGGACGTCGCGTGTTTTTGATGAGTCCCATTCATCACCATTTTCAGAAAAAAGGTTTCCCCGAACCGAAAATTGTAACCAGGTTCTGGATTATTGGAATTATCCTGGCGGTTATAACAGTTGCAACATTAAAAATGAGGTAATTTGAAAACATTGGTAGCCATATTGGGAGCTGGAGAAAGCGGGGTTGGAGCAGCCATTCTTGCACAGAAGAAAGGATACGATGTGTTTGTCTCTGATTTTGGGAAAATAAAAGACAAATACAAAACCATTTTGGACGGTTACAAAATAGATTTCGAGGAAGGGACACATTCTGAAGACAAAATACTGGGAGCCGGGTTGGTCGTTAAAAGTCCCGGAATTCCTGAAAATGCACCTTTAATTACGAAGTTAAGAGAGGTGAAAATTCCTGTAATTTCTGAAATTGAGTTCGGGGGAAGATTCTCGAACGCAAAGACCATTTGTATTACAGGAAGTAACGGAAAAACTACAACTACACTTTTAACTTATCATATTCTGAAAAATGCCGGGTTAAACGTCGGGTTAGCTGGAAATGTTGGGAAAAGTTATGCATGGCAAGTGGCTGAAGAAAACTTCGATATATACGTAATTGAGCTGAGTAGTTTTCAATTGGATGGTATGTACGAATTTAAAGCTGATGTAGCGGTAATAATGAACATTACACCAGATCACCTTGATCGTTATGGCTACGACATGCAGAACTACATTGACTCGAAATTCAGAATTCTTCAGAATCAAACCGAAAACGACTACTTCGTTTATTGCAGCGACGACGAAGTCCTTCAAAATGAATTACAAAAAAGAGAGATAAAACCTGTTCAAATTCCTTTTGGGTTGGGAGAGGCTGCCGGGCCGGGAGCAGGAATACATGAGAATCGGATAATTATAAACTTTAATCAAAATCAATTCAGTATGTCTATTCTGGATTTATCATTACAGGGGAAACACAACACTTATAACAGTATGGCTGCAGGCATTGCCAGCATGGTGTTTCAAATTCGCGATGCGCAGTTGAGAGAGAGTTTGGCTGACTTTACCGGGGTGGAGCACCGTTTGGAGCGCTTCCTGAAAGTGCATGGCATTGAGTTTATAAATGACTCGAAGGCTACAAATGTTAACTCAACCTGGTATGCGCTTGAAAGTGTGCACAAGCCAATTGTTTGGATTGCAGGTGGTGTTGACAAAGGAAACGACTATTCCATGTTGAAAGGTTTAGTTGTTAATAAGGTAAAAGCCATTGTGTGCCTTGGAAAAAGCAATGCGAAACTTCATGATGCTTTTGGCGATCTGGTATCGGATATTGTCGACGCTTCGAGTATGGAAGAAGCTGTGAAAGCAGCTTATTACCTGGCCAGAAATGGCGATAGTGTATTATTATCTCCGGCGTGCGCCAGTTTCGATTTGTTTGAAAATTATGAAGATCGCGGAAACCAGTTTAAAAAAGAAGTAAGGAATTTATAATGGAACTTTCCGTAGGGAAAATATTTAAAGGCGACCGTGTAATTTGGATGGTGCTGATGTTGTTGTCGCTTTTATCGTTGTTAATTGTATACAGCGCAACCGGAGCTTTGGCATATCGCGTTGCATCGGGTAATACGTTTAAATACCTGATCAGGCAAATTATGTTTTTGGGTGGCGGTGTGGCTGTAATTCTGGTAATGGTAAATTGGCTGCCTGTTAAACTCTATTCAAAACTGGCTTTGTGGGCAGTTTGGGCAAGTATTGGTTTCTTGCTTTTTGCCTTTGTAATGAGGGGAACACAGTTTGTATCGACCAGTGGACGAACACTTAACTTTTTTGGTTTAACATTTCAGCCGGCCGAAATGGCAAAAATTTCACTGATACTTTATACGGCAAAGGTTTTGGGCAAACGACAAAAAACACAAGCCGATTTGTGGGATGCTTTTAAACGTATAATCCTTTTCTCTGGTGCTGTTTGTGGTTTGATTTTTATATCCGATTTCTCAACATCTGCCCTTCTTTTTGCCAGTGTAATGACCATGATGTTTGCCGGTAGGATTCCATTGAAATATCTTCTGTCGGTTGTTGGAGCTGGTATTGCTTTGGTGGTAGTTATTTATTTTACTGCCGATTTGCTGCCCGAAAGTCTTGGACGGGTTCATACCATGAAAGGGCGTATCGAACGATTTGTACACGGCGATCCAAACTCAGAAAATGGAATAACCCAGGCAGATTATGCCAAGTTGGCCATTTATTCGGGTGGTATTTTTGGTAAAGGACCGGGCCACTCTGATGTTGCCAACTACATGGCAGCAGCATACAACGATTTTATTTTTGCCATTATTGTGGAAGAGTATGGTTTGATTGGTGGAGTAATAGTAATTCTGCTTTTCCTGATATTCTTTTTCAGGGGAGTAATTATTGTCCGGCGGGCAACACGGACATTCCCTGCATTTTTAGTCATTGGCCTCACCCTGGTGCTTGTGTTTCAGGCCATGATAAATGTTGGCGTCTCCAGCGGAGCACTTCCTGTAACCGGACAACCTTTGCCCTGGATCAGCCTTGGAGGAACATCGCTGTTATTTACGTCGGTTGCCTTCGGTTTAATTTTAAGTGTTAGTCATCAGGATCAAAAGAACAGGGAGGTTGCCGAGCAACCAATAATGATTAAAGCACCTGACGAAGATTACGAAATAGAACATGAAACGAGCAAGTAAAAGATATCATTTTAAAGAGGTTCATTATAAGCGAGTTCCATCGAATACCTTTGAAAGTGTTAAACTTCAATGAGATGAAACAAAAGATAAATAAAGTCATATTAAGCGGAGGAGGAACCGGGGGGCATATATTTCCAGCCCTGGCTATTGCCAACGAGATTAAAAAACGGAATCCGGAGGTGGAGATTTTGTTTGTTGGAGCCCTCGGAAGAATGGAGATGGAAAAGGTTCCTGCAGCCGGTTACAAAATTGTTGGATTGCCTGTAATGGGTTTTCCGCGCAAGCCAAGTTTGAAGATTTTCATCTTTATCAAAAAGTTAATACAAAGCGCATCAATGGCTAGAAATATTGTGAAAGATATTAGCCCGGATATTGCAATTGGCGTAGGAGGTTATGCCAGTGGCCCGCTGTTACGCGCTGCAGCCAAAAAGAAAATACCAACGCTTATACAGGAGCAAAATTCGTATGCCGGTATTACCAATAAATTATTGAGTAAAAAAGTTAATAAAATTTGTGTGGCTTACGATAAAATGGAGCGGTTTTTCCCGGAAGAAAAAATAGTTTTTACAGGAAATCCTGTCAGGGAAAATTTAATTCAGAAACAAGATAAAAAGGAAGCCCTGGAATATTTTGGGCTTTCAAACGATGATAAAGTGATATTGATTGTAGGAGGCAGCCTTGGAGCCCGGTCAATCAATCAGTCCGTATTAAAAAATATTGAAACGATTGCCGGTTCAGGAGTGAAAGTGATTTGGCAAACCGGGGCGATTTATTACGACCGGATAATGGAGGAATTGAAATCATCGCAACCCGAAAATCTGCAAATTCATAAGTTTATTTCACGAATGGATTTGGCTTACGCTTTGGCAGGATTGGTGATTTCAAGGGCTGGTGCCGGTACTATTTCCGAACTGTGCCTGGTTGGAAAAGCTTCTGTTTTAATACCATCACCCAATGTGTCGGAAGACCACCAGACTAAAAATGCCATGGCGCTGGTTGAGAAGGATGCGGCCCTGATGGTAAGCGATAATGAAATAAATGAAAAACTGTTTCCGCTGGCATTGGAAGTTGTAAACGATATGGACAGATGTTCTGTCCTGGAAGATAAAATTAAAGAAATGGCAAAGCCTGATGCCACAAAAAATATTGTTGACGAAGTTGAAAAGTTAGTAGAATGAAGGACATTCAAAATATAAAGAATGTGTATTTCCTCGGAATCGGGGGAATTGGGATGAGCGCTTTGGCCCGTTATTTTAAATTTATCGGGCGCAATGTTGCAGGCTACGACCGCACACAAACTCCTCTTACTGAAACGTTGCGTGCCGAAGGTATCGACGTTCATTATGAGGACGATATAAAGTATATTCCAAAAAACTGGAACCCGTTAAATACCATTGCCATTTACACGCCGGCTTTGCCCGACGACCATGAAGAGCTGGCTTGGTTCCGGAGTCAACCTATAGGGTTATTTAAACGTGCAAAAGTTCTCGGAATGATTTGTAACGAGAAAAGTGGAATTGCCGTTTCCGGAACGCATGGCAAAACAACCACCAGCACTATTGTGGCCAATATTCTGAACGAAACAGAAAAAGGGTGTGGTGCATTTTTGGGTGGCATCTCTAAAAATTTTGGAAGCAATTTGTTGTTGCCCAAAAGCGATTCGCCATGGATTGTTGCCGAAGCCGACGAATTCGACCGTTCGTTTTTAAATTTAAAACCACAACTGGCACTCATTACATCTATCGATGCCGATCATCTTGATATTTATGGTGCAAAAGAACAGATTGTTGAGTCTTTTGAGAAGTTTATTTCTCAAATTAAAGAAGACGGCAAGTTGGTAATAAAAAAGGGTGTGGAAATTGACCGCACAAAAACCAGTGCCCGGATATATACCTATTCGTTAAATGAAGATGCCGATTTTAAGGCTGTAAATCTCAGGTTAAACGATGCAACAGGTTTTTATCAGTTCGACTTAAAAACGCCCGATGGGATTATTGCCAATTGCCGGATGAATTATCCGGGACTGGTAAATGTGGAGAACACCATTGGGGCAAGTGCTTTGGCCTGGCTGGCCGGGGCGAGTGCAAATGAAATACTTGCAGGAATTGAAAATTACCAGGGAGTGGCTCGCCGCTTCGACATCCGTTACAAATCAGAGAATAAAATATACATTGATGATTACGCCCATCATCCCGAAGAGCTGAAAGCTTTTATTACATCGGTTCGGGCCTTGTTCCCCGAAAGAAAAATTACGGGACTATTTCAACCTCATTTGTATTCGCGTACCCGGGATTTTTCAACGGAATTTGCAGCCAGTCTCGATTTGCTCGATAAAGCCATTTTGCTTCCCTTGTATCCGGCACGTGAAGAACCAATGCCGGGAGTTACCTCGGAGATCATTTTTACGCAGATGAAATTGGAAAATAAAGTTATGCTTGAGAAACAGGAAGCGCTGGAGTTATTGAAAAATGACCCGAATCAAATTATTTTAACAATGGGAGCAGGCGATATAGACCGAATGGTAAATGATATTGTGGGAATGCTAGAAAAGTAAAGAATGTTTCGGAGACTAATTAAAATAGCAGGTATAGTTTTGTTTGCACTGTTTATAGTTGCAACACTGGCATTCACTTCGCTGGAGTTTAGAAACGCCACTTGCCGAAATATTGAAATAAATTACGAAAAAGATGAAGTAATCCGGGTTGATAAGGATGATTTGGTGAATCTGGTAAAAAAAGCCGACGATAAAATCTTGGGTAAAAAACTTGAGGAAGTAGATGCGCGACAGATTGAAAAGGCAGTTGAACAGCACGAAGCCGTTTTATCAGCCGAGGTATACAAAGTAGTAACCAAATCCGACAGTTCAAAATATACTGGTGTTCTTGCTGTAAAGGTGAAACATCGTGAACCGGTGGTACGTATCATGTCGACTTCAGGCAATTATTATCTCGACAGATTGGGAGGTAAAATTCCTGTTTCGACAAATTATACCGCTAATGTTTTGGTTGTGACGGGATCATTGAGTGAAGATTTTGCCAGGGAAAAGTTGCTTCCCTGCATTCTGTATATTGAGAATGATGAGTTCTGGAATGCCCAGATTCAACAGGTTGATGTGGCTAAAAACGGTGACATTGTTTTCATCCCTTTGGTGGGAGAACATATAGTTGAGTTTGGTAAGGTTGATAATTACCGGGAGAAACTAAGGAACATGAAGGCTTTTTATAAGCAGGTATTAGCCAACGATAATTGGAATAAGTATAAATCAATTAGTGTAAAATATAAAAACCAGGTAATAGCAAAAAGAAAGTAATTATGGCATCAAAATCAGATCTTTCAGTTGTTATTGATATCGGTACCTCAAAACTGGCAGCGATGGCCGGCAGGGCCACACCCGAAGGGAAAATGGAAATTCTTGGAATTGCCCGCGTTGCTTCAAAAGGTATCAAACGTGGAGTAATTTTTAATCTGGCCGACGCCATTGAGTCAGTAACGAATGTGCTGGAGCTCCTTGATGATCAGATCGAGGACGAAATTGAAACAGTTAACGTGGCTTATGGCGGGAAAGATATGATAATGGTTGATTATAAGGCATCGCGTTTTACAGGCGAGGGTGGAGTAGTTTCCAACTTCGATATCGACGAAATGTATAACGAGGCCCAAAATGCAAATCTTAAAGAAGGATTAAAAATATTAAAGGTAATTCCTGCCTCTTTTGTAATCGATGATGAAATAAAGGAGTTGAAACCCGTTGGTGTTACCGGTAAAAAGATTGATGCATACTATAAATTATTGGTTATTCCTGAAGTTCTTTTGCAAAATCTGAGGAGGGTTTTCGACAGCGTGGGCGTTGAACTGGGTGAAGTATATCATTCGTCATTAGCTGTTGCTGCAGCAGTGTTGCCCAAACACGAAAAGGAAATGGGAACTGTTGTGCTGGATATTGGCGCAGGAACTTCCAACCTGGCAGTTTATCACGATAATGTATTGATGCATACTGCAGTGGTGCCTTTTGCCGGAGATGTTATTACTAACGATTTAAAATGCGGATGCGCTACATTTCTTGAAAAGGCCGAGCTTTTAAAAGTGAAATACGGGCAGGCACTGGGTGATCAGATAAAACACGAAGACACGATAACTATTGCCAAAAACAATGGCTGGGAACCTAAAAGAATTACCATAAGAAGCCTTGCTTACATTATTCAGGCCAGGCTTGAAGAGATTGTAGAATGTGTGAATACCGAAATTGAAAAATCAGGGGTAAAAGAGGATTTGGGAACCGGTGTTGTTATTACGGGGGGAACAGCTAATCTTGAAAATATTATAACGCTTGTGAAATACCATACCGGTATGGATGCACGCATGGCCCATTCCGTTATTCATCCCGTAAACAGGAAACAGGAGGTTAAAGATCCGGCCTTGTTTACTGCTTTGGGAGCGTTAACTCTCAGTCTGGCTAAGGAAGAAGTACCTTCGAGAATTTTACCTGAAAGTACCAGGACTAAAAAACCGGGATGGGGACTCTTTAAAGGTGCACTGCAAGGAGCACTAAACTTATTCGAAGATGATAATGAAGACTTAGAATTAAATTAAATAATAAGATATGACCGAAGAATTAGTAAATTTTCAATTTCCCAAGGCATCGTCTTCAATAATTAAAGTTGTTGGAGTTGGCGGTGGGGGCTGCAACGCGGTCAATCATATGTTTGAAGAAGGAATTAATGGTGTTGATTATATTATTTGCAACACCGATTCGCAGGCGTTGGAGAACAGTCCCGTACCCATTAAGATACAGTTGGGGGTAACGCTAACTGAAGGCAGGGGCGCCGGTAATAAACCAGAAATGGGTGAAGAAGCGGCGCGCGAAAACTACGAGGATTTAAAAAATGTTCTGGCCGACAACACCAAAATGTTGTTTATTGCTGCCGGAATGGGAGGAGGTACCGGAACCGGTGCTGCACCTGTTATTGCCAGTCTTGCCCGCGAATTAAATATTTTAACTATCGCGGTGGTAACCATCCCTTCGCCTGCTGAAGGCAAAAAACGGCGCGAGCAGGCCAGGGAAGGAATTAAAAAACTGGGTGAATATGTGGATAGTATGCTCGTTATCAGTAACGATCGTCTCCATAAAATTTACGGCGAATTGCCGGCCAGTCAGGCCTTTAAAATGGCCGATAATATTGTAGCCACTGCGGTTAAAGGAGTAGCTGAGATTATAACCGTTCACGGAAATGTAAACATCGATTATACCGATGTGCACACTGTTATGCACAAAAGTAAAGTGTTTATTATGGGAACAGGTTTTGCTACCGGCGAGGGACGTGCCATGGATGCAGTACAGGCTGCGCTGGAATCACCATTGCTGGACAGTAACGATATTTTTGGAACAAAAAACATACTTCTGAATATTATTTCCGGAAGCGAGGAAATCAGAATTGGAGAGATTGGAGAGATTATTGAAACGCTTCAGGAAAAAGCAGGTGAAAATGCAGATATTATTTGGGGTAATGGTTATGACGAAAGATTGGGAGACAAAATTAGTGTAACTATTTTGGCCACCGGTTTTGATACAAATCCAAACCGCGAATTTCAACCTCCGGAACAGGTTCAGAATTTTGATTTGGAAGAAGAAAGTTTCAGGCAAAAGCAAGAAGTAGAAAGCCCGGAAGAAACAGTCTTTGAACATGAAGAATCCCCTGTTAAACAAAAAGAAAAACAGGTTGAACCGGAAGTGGAGGAAACCATAATGTTTGCGCCTCCTGCAGCAGAACCCGCTTTAAAGAAAAACAAGAAAAAGAGTTGGCGGCAAAAGGAAAAAGTATCAAAAAGTAAATCGAAAAAAGATGCTCCACTTGTAGAATCGAATATCGATAATTGGTTTTATAAGAATTTTGGCAGTAAAATTTTTAACGACGACGAAGATCAGGCTCTGGACTAAACAAAAAATGGAGACTTAGAAAATGGAAAAACTGGCAAATTTTGTAATGGAGAACACGCCTGCTGCTGAGATAAAAGTTATCGGAGTAGGAGGCGGAGGAGGTAATGCTGTCAATCACATGTATAAACATGGAATCAGAGATGTTGACTTCATGATTTGTAACACAGATGCACAAGCCATGCAGTCGAGTGAAATTCCAATAAAGGTACAGCTGGGCGAAGCATTAACGGAAGGTCGTGGAGCAGGTAATAAGCCGGAGGTAGGCAGAGCTGCCGCCCAGGAAAACCTTGAAAACGTAAAGAAAGCCATATGTGAAAAAACAAAAATGGTTTTTGTTACAGCCGGAATGGGTGGTGGAACCGGAACCGGAGCTGCTCCTGTTATTGCCGAGCTATGTAAAGAAATGGGATTTCTAACCGTGGCCATTGTTACCATACCTTTCAGGAACGAAGGACGACGGAGAATTAGACAGGCCTACGAAGGAATAAAAGAACTGGCCGGTTTTGTCGATTCGCTTCTGGTGGTGAATAATGAGCGTATCAGAGAAATGTTTGGCGACTTTGGAATTTCCGAAGCTTTTGCCAAAGCAGATAATATTTTGGCTACTGCTGCAAAAGGTATTGCCGAGATTATTACCGTTCCCGGTTATATAAACGTAGATTTTGCCGATGTTGAAACCGTTATGCGCAAAAGTGGAATGGCCATTATGGGCACAGGTATCGCCGAAGGTAAAAACCGAGCTGTTGAAGCCGTTGAGAAAGCTTTAAATTCTCCATTGTTGAATGATAATGATATCAGGGGGGCAAGAAATATTTTGGTAAATATTACTTCCGGGAAACAGGAAGTAACGATGGATGAGGTAGGTGAAATAACCGACTATGTGCAGAATATGGCTGGTTTCGATGCCGATTTGATTTGGGGTAACGGCAAAGATGAAAGCCTTGGTGAGCAACTTTCGGTAACTGTAATTGCTACTGGTTTCCCTACCAGTATTATCTCAGAGTTGGCTGAAAAAAGTCAGGGTAATACCAAAAATCACCATTTGGAAACACCTATGGAAGAAACTCAGAAAAGTTCTGAACCAACGACTATTGAAACACAAGACACTGTAGGGCCGGGACAAAAAACATTTGAATTTAATACTTCGCGTGATAAGGAAGATGACGATTTTGCTTCGCTGTATCCAAGTACATCAAAAAAGCGCGATTCGTCTGACACTTCAGTGAAATTATCCGACTATGCCGTGCTGAGCGATGAAGAGGTTGATGCACTGGAAAAGATTCCGGCATACGAGCGGAGAAAAATCAGGATGAACGATCCAAAGTATTCAAAAAAAATATCGGGGTACTCGGTAACCCGCGATAATTTAATTTCCGGAAGAAACAGCTATTTACACGATAATGTAGATTAAAAATAGAAATTATGACACTGTTTGAACAAATAAACAACGACATTAAAGAGGCTATGAAAGCCCGTGAGAAAGAAAAACTGGAAGCACTTCGTGGTATTAAGAAAGTTATGCTGGAGGCTAAAACCGCTAAAGGAGCCGGGGATGAACTTTCGGATGAAGAAGCAATAAAAATAATTTCGAAGTTGGCAAAGCAAGGCTCCGACTCAGCCAAAATTTACAAAGAACAGGGACGAGATGATCTTTATGAACAAGAGATGGTCCAGGTGGCTGTTTATGAAAATTACCTCCCTGCTAAAATGTCGGATGCAGAGTTGGAAGCTGCAGTAAAAGCTATCATCGACGAAGTTGGTGCCGGCAGTATGAAAGATATGGGAAAAGTAATGGGAATTGCATCGAAAAAGTTAGCCGGAAAGGCAGACGGTAAAGATATTTCGGTAAAAGTAAAAGCGCTTTTAGCTTAAGAGATTGATTTGAATTTTTACCTTGTGTAGAAACTTAAAAAAGGCTTGCTGTGTGCAAGCCTTTTGTTTTTATTCATCCGAATCATCTATGTTGTCTGCAATGTGGTCAAGCTCGGCATACTTTTCTTCATATGTCTGTTTTACTTCATCCTTTAAGAATCCGTCGTCATCGAAATCGTCGTCGTCGTCGACCAGGGCAATGGCTTCGTTTTCCGTCATGCGGAGCATGTAATATTTATCTTCCGTTTCAAAAGGTAAAACTGTAATTTTTTGACCGTTTTTATCGAAAAAATGTATCAGGTTATCTGCAAAACCGTCTGCATAAACCAATTTAATTTGTTGTTGAATTTCTTTGTCAAGCTTGTTGTAATCTTTAATTACTTTGGGTTTGGTATTTGCCATGTTGTAGTTCGTTAAAAATGAAACTTAAATAACCTGATTAATTCTAATTTTGCTGCTGTTTCTTTTTTTGACAAATCAGTAAAAATCTCTCAACAAATAAATATCTTCAAAACGACATTTACAATAGGCAACGGTTAATTTTTTTATTTTTCTTCAAGTTTGATTTTTGAGTCAGAAGTTTGAAAAGGCGAATTCTTATTTTTTCCTCCTTATTTTTCCGTAAATGCAATTCGGATCGGAGCACCATTGGCATTGATAACCCTTCTGTTTGAGCTTTTTACCAATGCCGATAATTCCGCTAACTGATTTAATAGGGTGCATTAACGATGATTCAGAAAGTGTAATGCCACAAAAATTGTCGGGTAGAAGGGCAAAAAGTTTCTTTTGTTCATTCACACTCCACTCGCAATAGCCCGGCGAATATCTGTCGGAAATATTTAATCCGTTGTTTTTAACCTCTTCATTTAGATGGAGCTGAATTTTATCAGTAGCTTTTTCAACTGTTATCGAACCCAGAACATCAAATACATAACCCAGCATCGGATCTTCTCCTGCAAGCAGTTGTTTCGACAGGAGAGAGATAGATTCGCCAGCTGTGCACAAGAAAATGGCTCCTGCGCTTGCCTCCTTTAGTTGAGTACATACAATTTTCGCCGGATTAAATATTGTGCTGTCAATATGTAGTTTTTGTTCTGATTGCGAAATCCTGATGGGATCAAAAATTTTATACCCTCCTTTAATCTGACACAATTCCCCGGCTCTCTTCAGCGCCATGTTAATGTATTCTGGGAAGGGGGCCGGAATAGTATTACTATCAAAACCCAAAAGTTCATGTAAATCTTCAGCCTGTACCTGCAGATCTTCAAAATTGAAACGAAATTCTTTAATCATTTGTGCGTAAAACCAATGTTCCCGAAAAGTACATTTTATTTTCATCAATAAAAAAGGGGAAATGTCTGTCATTTCCCCTTTCCTATATCCTCAGTAAGTGCTTACGCCTCGGTAATCACAATTTTTTCAATTTCATCTCCCTGTCTGATGTCATCAATTACATCCAGACCTTCGTAAACTCTGCCAAAACAGGTATGATGGCGGTCAAGATGTTGGGTGTTTTCTCGGTTGTGGCATATAAAAAATTGGGAGCCACCGGTATTTCGTCCTGCATGAGCCATAGACAGAACACCTTTGTCGTGGTACTGGTTGTTTCCGTCCAGTTCACAATCAATAGAATATCCTGGTCCACCTGCGCCTGTTCCGTCAGGACAACCACCTTGTATAACGAAATTCGGAATTACACGGTGAAATGTTAGTCCATCGTAAAATCCCGATTCAGATAATTTTATAAAATTAGCCACCGTCCCCGGGGCATCTTCTTCATAAAATTTTACTTTCATAACTCCTTTCGAGGTATGAATTTCAGCTATTTTCATATTCCTTTCTCTTATATTCGGGCACAAAAGTAGAAAAATTGATCAAAATTCAATCTTATTCTACTGTGCATTCAATTGTTAAAGAATCTTAAATGTCTGAATTGTTGAACAAAATATGGGGAATTCAATGCTTGTACAACGTTTATCATGGCTTAATGATAAAGCATTCCTCGACTTTCGAAATAAAAGATAACTGCTATTTTTAAGAAGTACAATGTTTTGCAAGTGGATAAATGTCAAAAATCTATGCAGGATGTTCTGCTCCAATTTTAATTCAGAAATTAACCTTTATAAAAGAAAGAAGGAGACTCAACAGTCTCCTTCCTAAATGTTAACCCCCAAACACACAATATGGGATGAATCCCAAATGCGCTACAAAGATAAGAATATTTTTTGTCATATAAAACTGATTCTTCTCATTGTAAATATTTTTCAATAATTTTTGTGAAATGTAAGTTCGATAATTAGCTGAAATTGAATTCCCGGTTGAATGAAATCATTCACACAGTAAAGGTTTTGTATACTATTTTGTTTTAATTTTATAGGTAACTTTATCAGAATATTCATTAAACTTGTCGTGAATAATATACCGGAAGTATGATGAAATTTACAGTAATATCACGAGAATCTTTTCATCCAATGAATCGTTTAGTTGTAGTTTACAGGAGTTTTGCAATCTTCCTTATCGGAATTTTTCTTTCTTTGAATGGAATGGCTCAATATCCGCCAATTGAGAACAATCTCGATAAAAAAATAAAATCGTTTCTGGAAGAAAATGCCAACAACTGGTACGATATGAATGTGCCGCTTACCGACGGTAAAATTTTATACGATATAGTTGTTGAGAACGGTTATACCAACGCAGTTGAAATAGGCACATCTACAGGACATTCGGCCATTTGGATTGCCTGGGCCCTGAGTAAAACAGGGGGCAAATTGATAACTATTGAAATCGATAAGAAGAGATACCTGCAGGCTAAGGCGAACTTTAAAAAGGCCGGAGTTTCAAAATTTATTGATGTGCGACTTGCAGATGCCCACGATCTGGTCCCCAAACTTGAAGGCGAGTATGATTTTGTTTTTTCTGATGCTGATAAATACTGGTATAAAAATTATTTTATTGCTCTTGACCCTAAGTTGAAAGTGGGCGGATGTTTCACTGCACATAATACGTCAACAAGAGTGAATGGTATTAGTGATTTTCTGGATTATATTGAGGGACTTGAAAATTACGATACGTCAATCAACCATAACAGTTATTCTGGTATTTCTATAAGTTATAAGAAGGCTAAATAACCATCATTGAATACAAGTAATAAAAAACTGGAGCGTAGGCTGGGGCTGTTTCCGGTTACAAATATTGTAATCGCCAATATAATTGGTGCCGGAATTTTTACAACCACAGGCTACCTCATGGAGTTCCTGCAAAATCCGGTTTTAATGCTTTCTCTTTGGGTAGTCGGAGGGATAATTGCCTTTTGCGGTGCTATTGCTTTTGGCGAACTGGGAGCCGCGTTCCCTGAAGCTGGAGGAGAGTATGTATTTGTTTCGAAATTGTTTCACCCAATGCTGGGATTTTTAAGTGGATGGTTATCCTTGATTGTAGGATTCTCGGCGCCTATTGCCGCTTCGGCAATTGGTTTTAGCAAGTATTTTATCTGGGCATTCCCCGATATCCAGGATAGTTTATTTTTAGGCAGTGTTCTGAGCCCCGAATTATTCAGTAGGTTTCTTGCAATTGTTATTGTATTGATTTTTACATTTATACATTCAAGAGGAGTTGCGCTGGGTACAAATGTCCAGAATGGTCTCACTCTATTAAAGATTTTATTGGTTGTAGGATTAATTGTAGCCGGATTCTCTGTTGGTAAGGGAAGCCTGGAGCACATCAGATCAGCAGAACCTTTTCATTTTACCTATAAAAACTGGAAGGCCATCGGTTTGTCGCTCTTGTTTATTTCATTTGCCTACAGTGGCTGGAATTCTTCAACCTACATCGGGTCTGAGATTCGTAATCCTGGAAAAGTTATTCCATGGTCACTATTTATTTCTACAGGTATCGTGATGATTTTGTATGTATTACTGAATTTGTTTTTTGTTTATGCAGTTCCGGCATCTCAAATGGTAGGCGAACCCGAAATTGGCGGTTTGGCAGCGGGTAAAGCGTTTGGTAAAACAGCCGAATCAGTAATATCGATGTTAATTTCATTTGCACTTTTTTCATCTTTAAGTGCCTTTATTATATTGGGTCCGAGGGTTTACTTTCGAATGGCAAAAGACGGTTATTTTTTCAAGTCGGTTGCAACTATTCATCCCCGGTTTAAGGTGCCGTCAAACGCAGTATATTTGCAAGGAATAATTGCTGTCATTTTAGTGATGTCGGGTACTTTCGAACAGATTTTAACTTATATGGGATTTTCGTTGGGTATCTTTCCTATACTTGCTGTTGCCGGTGTTTTTGTTCTTCGCAAACGAAAATTGAGCGTATTAAAACTTCCCGGCTTTCCCTATGTGCATATCTTTTTTATTGTGAGTGGAGTTGTAATGCTGGTACTTTCCTTTCTGGAGAAGCCATTGGAGTCGTCGGTTGCTATTTTGACAGCGTTAACCGGAGTGCCTGTTTATTTCCTGTTTAAGCGAAAACAGAGGCATTAAATTCCCTGTATTTCACGTAACATGTTGTCGATACTAGTTCTTACTTTATCCTGAAGGTTTGTATAATCGGAATCAGAAATGGGTTCGCCGTAACGAATATTCACCTTGGTAATAGGTTTCCCCATTTGTCGGATAAAATGACCAATGAATGTATCGTCATCAACCCATGCGTCTTCTTTATCTTCATAGTCGATAGCCATTGGAATAACAGGAATACCAGTATCTGCAGCAATTTTAAAACTACCGTTTTTAAATTTTTTGGTCAAAGGGCCTTTGTAGGTGGTTCCTTCAGGAAAAAGAGCCACGGGAATTCCCTGCTGTACTGACTCCTTTATTTTTTTCATGGTGTTGATTAAACTTCGCGAACTTTTACGATCTACCAGAATGGAATTGGTAACACGGATTGCCAGCTTCCCGAAAGGCCATTTGGCAAGTTCTGCTTTTGCAACCATTGCTGCCGGGGTTAGACCTGCAACAATAAAAATATCGATATAACTTCTATGGTTGGGCATTAAAATAAAATGCCCGTTTTGGGGTAAATCGTTTCGTGTAATTTTTATTCCGCAAAGGAACATAATGGTTTTTCCCCAGGCTTGCATAATCGTATTTTGAAGTTTTCGGCTGAATCCAAAACACATTATCCATAACCATCCCAGAATTGTAACAAGGCCTGACATAAAAACCACAACGAATAACCGAAATAGGGCAAGTGGTGAAAAAACGATATTTCGCAAAAGTTTCATATTGACAAATATGCTAAAAGAATTTAAAAAGAACCTCAAATCTGTTTTCTGTTTCTAAGAGGTCATTTTTCTAAATTGTTGTTTTTACAATATAATGGAATTGAGTATTTTTATGCAAAATAATCGAAACCTAAAAAATATTGTATGAGTAACAAAAATCTATCGAGAAGAAGGTTTATAGGTACTACGGCAGTAAGTATGGCCGGAATAACCATTTTACCTTCGTTGCATTCGTGTGCTACAAAAACATCTCCGGCAGAAAAAGCTGTTCGTCTTGGATTTATAGGAATGGGACGTCAGTCAATGTTTCTGTTAAACGGATTTTTACAGGTGCCTGGAGTGAAAGTGCTGGCCGGATGCGATGTATATGGCCGCAAAAGAACCCGTTTCGAAAATAAGGTAAACGCATTTTACGCCGAAAAACAGGAAAAAGTTGATGTGAAAACGTACGAACGTTTTGAGGATTTGTTAGCCCGCCCCGATATTGATGCGGTGGTTATTGCTGTTCCTGATCATTGGCATGCATTAATTGCCATTGCCGCCTGTAAAGCAGGTAAAGATGTTTACCTTGAAAAACCCATGACTTTTACTATTCATGAAGGGCAGGAATTGATAAAAGCTGTTCGTTCCAACAACCGAATTCTTGGTATTGGAAGTCAGCAACGTTCTGATCCTAATTTTCAACATGCCGTTAAAATGGTACAAACCGGCAAGATTGGTAAAATTGAAAAGGTAAACGCCTATGTTGGAGCTCCTCCAACTCCTTATAATTTGCCGGAAGAAACGATTCCGGAAGATTTGAACTGGGATCGTTGGTTGGGACCTCTTCCCGGTGATATTCATTTCAATAACGAGTTGGATCCACCTATTTCTCTTGATCCTGTAGAGGATGAAAAAATATGGGGAGCATGGCGCTGGTACAAAGAAATGGGAGGTGGATTTACTACTGACTGGGGCGCTCACATGTTCGACATTGCTCAGTGGGGGCTTGGTATGGATCGTAACGGTCCGGTTTGGGCTGCTCCAATTAGCGACGGATCTGAATTCATGCAGTTTAAATATGCCAACGGAGTAATTTTGACTTCAGAAACCTTTGATGAAAAGAAAACCAAAGGCGTGAAATTCCATGGCGATAACGGATGGATTGAAGTTTCGAGAGGCCATTACCTGGCTTCGGATGATTTATTATTGCCACCTAAAACTGAAGGAGCTGACGATGATACACCTTATGAAACAAAAATTCCTCATCAGGTTAATTTTATCGAGGCCGTAAAAAACCGCGTCGATCCTGTTGTGCCTGTTGAAATAGGACATAGTTCTTGTACCTTGTGTACTGTTGGTAATATTGCCTGCGATTTGGGTCGTGAAGTTATCTGGGATCCGAAGGCTCAGTCGTTCGGAAACGATGAGGAAGCAGTTAAAAAAATGCATTACCAGTATCGCGAACCCTGGAAATTGTAATTTATTTCTCATAAAATATGGAAGCCATCCGTCGAAATACGGATGGCTTTCTGTTTCAAAATTGAAAATTCATCTACTTGTACCTATGAACAAATTGGTTCCCGATCTTTCTTCTTTATCCATAATCAGACAATTGATGAGTCTCACATAAATTTTATGCAATCTTGTTTTACCTTGTTCATATTGAATACTTATAGGGAACCGCTCCGGGTTGGACATAATTTTTTTATATTGTGCATCTATTAAACCTGACTATCAAACTCTTTTACCATAAAAAATTAGACCGATGAAAATAAACTTTTGTAGAAACTTCTTTTTGCTCTTATTGTTTGTCGCAAATATCTCAATTGCACAGGATTCAAATTCAAAAGCAGGTAAATGGGGAGATCAGGGTAACGGGACTTATATTAATCCGATATTAAATGCCGATTATTCTGACCCGGATGTAATACGCGTTGGCGAAGACTATTACATGGTTTGTTCTGAATTTCATTTTATGGGAATGCCGGTACTCCATTCAAAAGATTTAGTCAATTGGACTATAATTGGCCGCATTTACGATGAATTTAAGTTTTCCCCTGAATTTGATTCCATGGAGAGGTATGCCGGAGGAAGTTGGGCACCATCTATTCGTTACCACGATAATAAGTTTTGGGTTTATTTTTGTACACCTCATGAAGGTTTATATATGTCCACTGCTGAAAAACCGGAAGGTCCATGGGAACCATTAACAGAGGTTGTACGGGTTCCGAAGTGGGAAGATCCGTGCCCGGTATGGGATGAAAACGGTCAGGGGTATCTGGCCCGCAGCCAGCACGGAGCCGGACCAATCATTATTCATAAATTAAGCGATGACGGAAAAGAACTTCTTGATGATGGATTCACCGTTTACACAGGTCCCGTGGCCGAAGGACCGAAATTTTACAAAAGAAACGGTTACTATTATATTAGTATTCCCGAAGGTGGAGTGACTGAAGGGTGGCAAACAATACTTCGGTCAAAAAATATTTATGGGCCATACGAAAAGAAAGTGGTTCTTGAAACCGGTTCGACTGAAATAAACGGACCTCACCAGGGAGGGATTGTCGAGACACAAAGCGGTGACTGGTGGTTTATTCATTTTCAGCATGTTTTTTCGCTGGGTCGTGTTTGCCATCTGCAGCCGGTGAGATGGATTGATGACTGGCCGATAATGGGAGTTGATATCGACAGAAATGGAATAGGAGAGCCCGTTTATGTTTGGAAAAAACCGGATGTTGGAGTGGAATACCCGATTTCTGCACCACAATCTTCAGATGAATTTAACGAACCTGAGCTTGATTTTCAATGGGCATGGAATCACAATCCTGTAAATGAGGCCTGGTCATTAACAGAAAAACCGGGTAACCTTAGTTTAAAAGCCCTTCACGGAGCCTCTTTGCAGCAGGCCAGAAATACACTCACTCAAAAAGTTATGGGTAATTGGGGCGAGGTAACAACGCTACTGGTTACTGAGGAAATGGATGACGGACAAAAAGCAGGACTTAGTTTGTTTGGCAAACAATACAATTCTTTGGGAGTTGCACAGGAAGACGGTAGTTTGAAGGTGTTTACAGATATCAACGGAGAAATAACTACGAAGTCAATTAAGAGTAAAAAGATATTTCTGCGGGTTGAAATTGTTTCAGAAGCAGATGATATTCTTGTTAAAGGAAGAGATAAAATGTCTGCAGCAGAAAGGCGTGTTTCTCACCGTTTTTTTTACAGCACCGACAACAAAGAATATTTTCCCTTGGGAGATCAATTTTCAGCCACATTCGGTAACTGGAAAGGCCCCCGGGTTGGATTATTCAGCTATCAAACAAAAGACGGAGAAGGAACAGCACTTTTCGACTGGTTTCATTATAAACATGATGGTCCGAACGGAGGACTTTGAATTCAGAACTAAGAAATTCGAAAGGTTGCTTTCAGCTTCCTATACGAAAGAAATAACCCATTGAAAATTGGAATGCCGACAAATTAGGGTGATCATTGTCATCGACAAAATTCTGTGGCATATTATATTGATAAGTTATCTGAAAATCGAAATTTTTGTAGCTGACATACAAAGGTAAGGTGAGTTGGATATTCATTAAACCAAATACATCCTTGTAATAGGAAGTATATTCAATTCCCGTAAAAGGATCGATCAAACTTTCGTCGAGCATGAATTCTTTATAATCGAGTCCGTAAGAAACAGAAACTTCGGGACGCAGCCTGATTTTTTTATGGATTCCGTTTTTATACAAAACAATATTTCCGTACACATCGGCCGAAAGGCTTTTGCCCATTTCAAAATCGCCGAAATTTAAAGAGCCGTCCATTCTAAAACCAATCGACTTGTTGCTGAGAGTGAATCCTGAACTTAAACCTTGTGTGTAAAGTGCTACGTAATCCGGATCAGAAATATGTGATATATAACGTTGGTATGAAATGCGTACCCGAAGTGGTTTAATTTTAAACAGAGTGTTGCTGAATCCTCCGGTAAAAACGGTTGTGCGATATCCCGGATCGAGTTGATTGTACCAAACACCCGAAACTCCTGCATATAAACCGGTACCGTTTAAGTAGAAGAGTTGGTTTCCAGAATTGATCTGATTTTCGCCAATTTCGCGGCCGGCAAATATCGTTCGGGTACTTAACGAACTTCTTACATAAAGGTAGTGCATATTCAGTTGTTTACCGCCTGAAAGTAAACTCTTCAGCTCCGGATCATTCACTAAAAGATCGTTGAGCAACGAGTCAATTCTGGCTTCTCTTTCTGTATCGAGAACTGTGGTAACAATGTTTTCTTCCTGGCCGTAAAATCTGGTTGGAAAAAGCATCAGAATGAATAGAATGTAAACAATTGTTTTCATGGCTTTATAAATTAGAAGAAAGGCACTGTGAAGTGCCTTTTCTTATTGTTTGGAACAATTAATTAGTTGCGACCTTTTTGCCATCCGTTTTTAGCAGCCGATTCTGCCTGACTTTGGCTCAATGCATTGCTTCCGCGTTGGGCCTGACGTTCTGCAACTTCGGCCATGTGGCTGGAATACAATTCTTGTTGTGCCTCGCTGAATGTAGCCTGCAACGCTTCTCTTTTTTCTTCGCGGGTCAATTCCATGTTCTCAATAATAGCCAGCTGCTCTTCGGTTAAGGTAGCTCTGAATGCTGCCTGAAAATCTCCGCCGTTTTCTTTTAACTGCGACATTACACCGTTACCGGCTCCCTGTAATCCTGCTCCTGAACCATCGTTTTGGTGAAGTTGGATTCCTGTTCCGTCACAAGTTGTGCTTGTTTCGTCGGTTTGTGCGAAAGCTGAATTAGAAACTGCTGCTAAGAATAAAACTGCTGTGAAAAGACTCATTAATGTTTTCATGATTGTTAAATTTTAAATGTTTATAAATGTTTTACATCTCCACACCGCATTGCCTGAATTTACCCCTACCTTTTGAATTAAAAATTTTTCTTTTTTTTAATCGTGTGAGTATAATTGTTTGAAATAGAGGGTATTTGTGTGCGAGTTTTTTTAGAAAGAAATATTGAAGTATAGGGTTGGAGTAAAAGGCACCGCCTCTGTTTGAAGGGTTATTTCTCCGTCTTCATCTTCCAGTCGATAGAAATTATCGTATTTTATATTTTTACGATTAAGCAGGTTTAGTATCGAGAATCCTGCATTTATATCTAATTTCTTTAGTTTAAATGCCCTGTTTACAGCAACATCTAAACGTTGGTAATCATTTTTGACAATATTATCAAATACGTCCGGAAATCCCGATCCATATACATAATTGGCCGAAAAGTGCCAGTTTCTTAATGTATAAACCAAAGCACCTTTGGCTTCGTGCCGCTGATCGTGTATGGCCCTGGTAAATTCATCGCTTAAAAAATAATCGAAATGTTCCAGGGTTTTGCTGTAAGAATAGGTGAGCCAGAAATTCAGGTTTCGGTATGTTTTGCTCAAAAGAACATCAAATCCTTTCGACCGGCTTTCTCCGTTAAACGGGGTTGACTGGTATGAATAGTTGCCATAACGTGTTAATCCGGAGATGTTCCTCTCGAAAAGGTTCACATTCAGTTTTAGTCCTTCGTGCTGATAGTTAAATGCCAATACTTTGTGACGCCCTTTTTGAACGGAAATATTTTCGAAATCACTGGTCATCCAAAAGTATCTGATTTTCTTGAAGTCGTCGACCTCGGGAAGTTGTGTGACAAATTGATTGTAGGTTCCATACGAGAGACTAACGTTCAGGTTCTGCAATAAGGCATAATTTAAACTGGCCCGCGGATGCCAATAATTTTTATTGTAATCAAGTATATAATTGTATACTATTCCGGCATTTAAATTTAGTTTTTGAGTGATTGACCAGCTATCGTTCATCCTGAAATTGATGCTGTTTATTTTGTTTGAAAGCTGATGGATTTGAATGTTAACCGAATCCTCATTATAGCTTGTTTGTTGATGATTCCATCCGATAATCCATTTTAAGTGATGGTGTTCACCAAGTTGTGTTCGGGTTTCAATTTCAGCATTATTCTCCTCGATATGGTTTTCAATCTGATCGTTCAACAAGGTTTGATAAGTGCCTCCTGCTGCTGTCCCGTTTGGTCTCGATCCGGATGTGCTTCCTCCAATTTGCTGTCGGTTATTTACATTTTTTGTCAGCATTGATCCGGAAACCCGAATTCGGCTAGTTCTGCCGTTCTGCCAGTTGTGATTTAATTGTGCTGACCAGCCCGACTGGATATTATGCTCCGCATCTTCGTAAATAAAATTTGATTGAACACCATCTAAGTTGAGTGCATATTCAAAATCATCTTTTCCTCTCAGATAATTGATTTTGTAGTTTGTATTCGTACTTAATTCTCCCGAGAGCTTTAAATTAAAATCTCTGAAATTATAATCGGGATAAAGAGTTCGATCGACGGTTGTGCTCTCTTTTTTACCTACCGTCAACGTAACATTACTTTTATCGTAGAGTTCGTAATAGGTCTGTCTTAAAGCCACCAGAAGAGTTGCCCGCTTTTGAAACAAGGGAACAGAAGCCTTACCGCTAAGTGTTTGGTTATTGATATTTAGCATTGAACTAAATTTATGTCTGTCTCCATCGCGGGCAGTAACATCAACAATTCCCCCAACTCTGCCGTTGTAGTCAATTCCATATCCTCCCTTTAAAACACTTACATCTTTAACAATTAGCGGATTTATAGTACTGATATTGTCGTTGTAATTCTTCATGTTAAAGAGGGTAATCCCATCGAAGAGTAATTTGCTTTGCCCTTCGTAACTGCCCCAAATTAACAGGTCGGAAGATTGTTCTCCGGCTGCAAGAATTCCCGGTTGCAATCGCAATAAATTAAATACCGACTGATCGCCGTTTCCGGGTAAATAATTCGATACAAAACTGTTTAGCCTGATGCTTCCCGGTATATCTGCTTCGCCGGTTTTGTGCGTCGCCAGCATGGTACTTACTTTTATTTCCTCAATTTCATAAGTCATCGGACGAAGAGCCAGTTCGTTATGAGCCGATGCTAAGAGTGTGGTGTCGCAGATATAAAATCCAAGGTAGTTGACTATAACGTGAAACAAGGAATCACTTTTTGATTTCACCGAGAAATTCCCATCCTGGTTTGTGGTTAATGGTTTGTCATTTATCAAAAGATGCGCATAAGGCAAACGCTCTCCCGATTTTTTATCAATTACCGTAGCCGATAAAACAAAGAGTCTGGGTTCTGATTTTATAGCGTGCTTTATAATGTAAACCTCGCCAAGCTTTTGCAATTCAAGCGATTTATTTGTAAGCAAAAATTCCAATGCCTCCTGAACATTGGAAAAATTTTTGTCGATTGTAATATGGTATTGCGAGAGCTGGTTGTTACTGAATGACAGATCAATTCCGTAGCCATCTCTCAAATCAAGCAGGATTTTATCGAGCGACTCATTATCGTATCTTATGTGAACATTCTGAGCATGAACGACTAAAGTCAACGATAACAGAATATATAATAAATACAGGTGTTTCAATTATTCATCGCTTTTTATTACATAACCTCCCGAAGGTTGTTTCTCAAAATTAAGATTTAAAGGAATACATACTATTGTTAATACATCTTCAATGTTCTCAAGTTTGTTGAAACTTCCGCTGTAGATCAAGGTCTCATCTGCCTGTGTTTTTATTGGCACATTATAGGCAATTTCTATTTCACGAAATACTCTTTTTAGGGTTTCCGAAGTAAAATAGAAGTTCTGATTTCTCCAGTCAGTCGAATGATCGGCATTCACCTCTGAAACCTGTAGCTGGTTGTTTTCCAGTCTTGCCTGCTGATTTGGATATATAATTTGTTGCTGACCATCGGAAACTTCCACCCTTACTTTTCCGGTAATACAATTAACCTCGTAGTTGGTATCGCGGGCGTAAATATTAAAGCTGGTACCTAAAACAGTGGTTACGCCATTTTTACTTTCCACTGAAAAACGTTTGCCTTTTTCCACTTCAAAATAACCTTCACCTTCAAATTTCAGGCTTCGGTTTACTTTCCACCAGAAAGGGTGAAATTGTATACTTGACTGTCCGTTAAGTTCAACCATAGATCCGTCGGGGAGTTGAGCTGTATATTGCTCACCGGCAAGTGTTGAATATTCAACATGGTAAAATTTCAGGAATGATCCGATGCCCAGCAAAATGGCAATGGATGCAGCAATGGCCCACTTTTGGAAAGTAAGTCTCCTGATTTTTCCGGTTTCATTGGCTTGCTTTGTCAATTTGCTTTCCATCATATTCCAGATGTCATCCTTCGATTGAGAATAATCTACATCTGATAATTTTATCAGCCGGTTTAACCTTTCTGTATTATCTTTTTTCATTGTTGTTTTGTTAACCATTATAATTTAATCGTACCCGTAATAGGCTCAAAGCATTTTTCATTCGCTTCTCGACGGCTTTAATACTGATGCCCAAATGTTCTGCAATTTCAGTTTGCTTAAAACCATCGTGCCTGCTTAATAAGAATACAGTTCGCTGTTTCTCTGTCATTTCAGAAAGTGTTTTTTCATACTCCTCTTTCAGCTGTTCATATTCCATTACCTCGTCGGGTTTTAATTCGTCTTCGTTCAATCTAAACCGCACATGATTTTTATAATTTTCCGCGATTTTATCATGACGATAAGTGGAAATAAATAAATCAGCGGCCATTTTATAAAGCAAACGAACATTTTGCTGAGGATGGTATTCGAAGTCTTTTTCCCAAAATTTCAGGAATACATCCTGTGCAATATCTGTTGCCAGCTCTTTGTTGCCCGATCGGTAATAGATGTAATTTCTTATTCGATCAAACTGTTTGTCAAATAATTTTTTAAACTCGCTTTTTGTCAATTTTCCCGGTTTTAACTGATCCTTAAAATGAACTTTCTGAATTCACAGAAACAATACAAACACTCTCTTTTCTTAACTTATCCAAGTTATTTTTCGAACTTGTACTCATATACCGAACGATTTTATTTTACCCCTACCTTCATAAAAAAAATATTTTGGCAGGGTCGTAACGGTTATATTCTCAGTTGTTCTGAGTACGCTAATTTGTTTGACACCAAAAAGATCAGGAACTTGTGTTGGGAGATTTGGCCGACATGCAGAATTCGATTAATACAAGGTAAAAAGGAGGTAGGTTATTCTTTTACAGGTGAATGGATGGGATAATTAGAAGCCATCCGACTTTTTGAACGGATGGCTTCTGTTATAATATATATTAAGTGCTAGTTTGTTCTGGTAAAAGTCTGGCCATTATTTAGTTCAAGTTTTTGGCCATTGTCTTTTATTTCAAAATCTACAGTAGTTGTACTACTTTGGAATCCGCCACTTTGATACTGTGCAGTTTGCATAAATTCTTCCCAAGTCCACGGGCCAAAGGTTTGTGAAATGGACTGGCCAGCCTGTGTGCCGTTTACTTCCATCTCTACCCGGGTCATTGTTGTGGTAAGGGTATTTTTGTTAACAGAATAGCTGAAAGTAACTTTGGTTTTGGTTGTTAGATCTGCACCTCCTCCTGTTTGTTTATTTATTTGACTGTAACGTCCGGCATTCAGCCCGAAGTAGTATTCTGCCGAATAGGAACCTCCCGCAATTGATATTTCTTCGCTTGTCCAGGTACCTGCCAGTCCGCCCGACTGAGTGTAAGCTGTTAAGTGGTTTTCTGCCTCAGTTGTGCTATTCTTTTCTTTTGCGTATTTATACATGTTGTTAATGGCACCAATCTCACCGCAAATAGCCAGGGCACACGATCCCCAGTTTTGAGTACCACATTTTAAAACCATCTCGCCGTACTTGCCCACAACAGCACCACCTTTAAATAAGGCGCCACCATCTGTTGAAGTCTTTCCTACAACATCACCCGAAATGGAACTGGCAAACGATCCGCAACTCAGTATGGCAATTGGAGTAGCTATACCTCCTGAGCCTGTAGCTGCAAGCGCACTTACTCCGCAACCAATGCCACCCAGAACCGGGCTAACCATTTTTTTCATTGCTTCGCCATAAGTGTCCCACCAACTCTCAATTTCTTCATTGGTTTCTGCTGCCGATTTCAAATCGGTTTTTGCCAGGGCAAACAGGGAAGAAGTTTTTGAAATGTTCGAAAACTCAATGTCGTAAAAGTATTCTGTTGTTCCATTGCCCTGATTAATCACTGCGACATTGCAGTTGTTTCCGTCGAAATCAGAAAACAGTAAAAGCAGATCCAGTGAGCCTTTTTGTACATACATGGATTCGGGGTAGCCGTTGGTGCCCATTTCCACAATCCATTGGTCGCCTTCAGGAAGTTGTACAAATAATTGATCGAGGTTACTGCTGAATCCGAAAATAGTTTGAGTTTCGTCAACTGCAATTACCGGAAATTCCGAATCGCCGGTTTCGTAAAATTCTGCTGAATCAAGTTTTGGTGCTTCATCTTCGTCAAAGAGAGAATCGAACAGGGAGCATCCAAATAATAGCCCTGCCAGAAACAGTAAAGTTAAAATGCGTCTCATAGTCTTTTAGTTAATGGTAGAAAAAATTTTGTTAAATATAAAACTTTTCCTGAAGCCTGAAAAATGGAGAGGTGCAAATAGAAAAGTCCGGTCACCTCGGGTTTCACAAAGCGGTATTGGACATATTCATATTTTATTACGATTTGAAATAAAATGTTAATCCCTATGTTTTGCTATTTTAATTGTTCGTGACTTTTGAATAGCTTATGTTTTAATGGTATTTTTCCTGAATTATTGATGGTCTTATTCCAGTGCTACTTTATATTTTATTTTGTGCTTGCCACCCCGAAAAATTAGCCAAAATGCAAAACCAATTTCGCCAAAAGCCATGGGCAAACTGAGAATCATCTCAGCCGTTTTTATCTGGTTTTCAAATGCGGGAAAAAGAACTTTTGTTCCATGAATGAGGCTGTAGGATGCGCCGGCGAATACCAAAAGAATGCCCCAGACATTGTGAATACTTTGAGATTTAAATGAAAGGACTCCCAACGATATAAGGTGAAATCCAAAAATGATCAGCGCGAACGACCATGTGGATTCAAATGAATTCAGGTGATTCATAATTTGCCGGCTAGCCAATTGCGGAACCAGAGCTGGGTTTTGGTACAAAATTTCAAGAATAGATATAAAATTGTAAAAGGCTACAGCGAAAATGATGACAAATATGATTCGTAATCCTGCAGTAAAAATTGAAAGTTTTTTGTTTTCGTTTTTGAAAAAGGAATACAAGGCCCATGTCACTACCACATCAAGAATCAATATAAGAAACCACCCTAAAATTTCTGTGCGAAATAGTATCCTGCTAGAATTCAGTAGGTTAAAAGTTTCTTCCGGATTGTTTGGAATAACGAGTACATTATGTGCATATCCGTAAGTAAAGGCTGCTACGGCTGCCATTACAACCAATGCAAAGCCTGCTGTTAATGCCGATTTTCTACTTGTTTTCATATCAATTATTTTCAGGTTCAGTAAGTATTACAACATTTCCTTTTTTATGGCCCGAAGCGATGTAAGTGTGTGCTTCAGGTACTTTTTCTAATGGATACTGGCGGTCGATAACGGTTTTTAGTCGACCTTCTTTAAAAATAGCTGTCAACTCCGAAAAGAAATCGCGAAGTTCGTTGTCGTTACGAAGTCCGGTTGCCGCGAATTTGGCTTTCTTATTACTAAAAGCAGAGGTCCATATCATTCTAATGAGCAGCGAAAATTTAAGTACTGGCGACAGGTACAATCCCGAATCAGTCAAAATATTTCTGCATTTTTTGTACGAACTTTTCCCGATGGTATCATAAACAATATCGTACTTTTCGTTTCCTTTTGTAAAATCCTTTTTTGTGTAATCGATCACATGGTCGGCACCCAGCGATTTAACCATACCAACGTTACGTGTACTGCAAACTCCTGTGACATTCGCTTCCATGTATTTTGCAATCTGAACGGCGGCTGTGCCGAGGCTGCCTGAAGCTCCGTTAATCAGTATTTTTTGTCCCGGTTTAATTAGGGCAATGTATTTCAGGAAATTCAGAGAGGTAACATGTCCGTCTCCAAAGGTTGCTCCCTCGGCATAGTTCATGTTCTCCGGCATGGGCAGGATTACTCCGGTCTCGTTAACTGTAACAAATTCTGCATTGGCACTCATCCCTAAAGTAGTTTCTCCAAATACCCGGGTCCCGGGGCTGAATTGTTTTACATTTAACCCTGTTTCTACAATATAACCGGCAAATCCTGTCCCCGGAATCGCATGTTTGGGTTTACGCAGCCCGGTCATTAATCTACCAAAGTAAGGTTTGCCGGTTCGCATAAAACTATCGGCAGTTGTTACAGTTGTGGCAACTACTTTTATCAGCACCTCGTTTTCGGCGGGGCGAGGTTTGGGTACGTTTTGCACTTTTAACACATCCGGGCCTCCGTAAGCGGTGGCGATAATTGCTTTCATTGTTTTCATGTTATTTATTTTTTTTGAATTACTTTTAATTTGATCTTCAATGAATTAGTAAAACAAAAGTAGGGCAGGTATGAATGAAAGTCGTTCGGGAAAACACTACAGAGGTTCTGATTTATAATTGTGGGCTAAAAAGTCTGAATTGGAAGAATAGTTATATGAATTTAGAAATAATAATACTGCTAGCTTAGCGATAATTCAATAGCGATTACTCCTTTTTACATGCTTTTTCTTCAGTTAAGAAATAAAGGTGTCATCGAACTTCCCTGATTTTATCAGCTACATGTATTAAATCTCCTTCGTTATAATATTCCAGCGAATTGCCACAATGTACAATAATGATTTCTTTATCGGGAATGACGTAAATATTTTGCCCGAGGTTTCCGTTGGTAAAAAACTGGAAGGTTGAATCGCAGTTCGCATCTCCCCACCATTGGTACGTATAATAGGTGTGCTCGCAATTGTCTCCACCAAGCCAGTCGGGGTAAATTTTACGCGGAATGGATTTGTCTTCCCTGGTCGATTCCAAAACCCATTCTTTCGAGATGATTTGTTTCCCGTTCCAGTTCCCATTGTTTAAAAACAAGCGGCCAAAACGTGCATAATCAATGGCACGTGCCATCAGCCGGCTGGGCATGTATTCAAATCCCGATTTTTTACTGTCGATGGAGAAAAGTGCATCGTATTCCATGATTCCTGACCATAATTTTTCCTGCAGGTATGCTGATACGGTTTTGTTTGTAGCTCGCTCAATAATCAATCCCAGGTAACTTGTATTGTAGTTGTTGTACTGAAATGTTTTTCCCGGCTCTGAGGCAATGTCGACCTTTTTAAGCAGCAGCTTCCGAACATTGGGATGATAATATCCAACTGCTTCGTCGTGCCAAGGAAGGTGAATGTACGTTCCCGGAAAATAACCGGTAAAGTACTTTAGTCCCGAGCGCATTTCGAGCAGGTTTTTTATGGTGATTTTTTCAAAATCCGGATTTCTTTCTTTCAGTTCGGGAATGTACTTTGTCATCGGGTCGTTAACAGAAGAAATAAGACCTTCGTCGATGGCAGCACCAATTAAGAACGAAATATAAGATTTCGCCATCGATTGAGAATGAAAGTAAGAATCACGTGAAAAACTGTTAAAATATTTCTCGTAAAGGATGGTGTCTTTTCTAATAAATATTAAGGCAGTGGTTTGCGATTTATCGGCCCATTCATCAAATGATTTAAAGCCTGAATTTTTAACTCTGTCGCTGAATAATGATTCCACATAAATTCCGTCAGGAGCTTTTGCAAATTGGAAAGTATCTGTTGAGCCTTTAATTACGCGGTTCTCGTATTTCTGGTAGTCGTAAACATCGGCAACGTTCTGGGTGATTAATCGATAAACGTAGGTTGGAGAATATTTTATTGAAAGAATTACCAGAAACAGGAAAATCAGTATAATCGGTGTTGTCAGGATAATTTTTATTGCTTTCTTCATTTTATTTTAATTTAAAATCGTACCACAAAACTAAATGAACAGCAAGAAATATTCGTTTGGAATTCATTTACAGAGGTTCGGAATTATAAAGCCGGACCAAATAAATTATTGCAACATAACGGCAACCATGGGGCGGGTTAATTCCAGGTGCTTAAAATCGAGTTTTAGTCCAAGAGGCTCCAATTGTTTCTGAATCATTTCATACACGGGCTTCATCTCAGAGAATGCCCCGATAACCGATCCCCGGGCAGTTGCTCCATAATTGTTTTGTATGGTTTTATCAGCTCCGGCATCAAGCAACATCTGCACAATTTCAATATGGCAAAAGAATGCGGCAGCATGCAACGCCGTTGAACCTTCATTATTTTTAATGTCCAGTTCTGCATTGGCATCAATTAATGCTTTAGCAATATCTTTTCTGCCAAAGGTTGCAGCTGTAATTAGGGGAGTTGAGCCACTAAACATGTCTTTTATATTGAGATCTGTTCCGGCTGCAATGTGTTGTTTTACAATTTCAAGGTTGTCGGAGAGTATTGCAGTTTGAATATTCATTTCCGGTTTCTCAACCGTTGACTTCGTGGAATTGGTGTTTGACTCCATTTCTGCTTTGTTACCCGGCTGAGCATAAACATTTGTAACGAATACGATAATGATTGAAAAGCTTGCTAACTTTTTTAATGACTTATTTTTAATTGCTTTCATGATTTTAATTTTAAATATTTGACTTGAATTAAGAGTTACTTTTTTTCATGATTTTTACAATCCGGTTATAAACGATTTCAGATAAGGTCCAGGTGTGATCGCTGAAATTGGTTGTATTCACAAATTGAATAACAACCGTGTCGATTTCTTTGTGGTATTTGGCAATACTCTGATAGCCGGGAATCAAACCTGTATGTTCATATACAAAAATAGACGAATAGATTTCCTGTTCTCCTTCATTAAAAACGGATCCATCGTTTAGTGCCCGCAGAAATACACCCACGTCTTCTGCTGTTGCTAACATTGATCCGTAATCTGAAGTTTTAATATCTTCTTCAATGCCAACGTAATAGCCGCTCATCACATCGTCGATATTCACATCGTGTATAGACCCAAAGGTATTTCTAAGCTCAAGAGGATTTAGGATTTCTTCCTTGATATATTGGAATTTGCCTGCCCCCGTTACCTTTTCTATGAGTTCGGAAATCAATAAATAATTTGTATTTGAATAACTATATTTAGCATCAGGTTGAAACTCAGCTGGTAGGTCAAGTATTCGTTCCAGTGCTTCTTTATTGTTTTTTGGTGGATTCGTCCAAAAGTTGGGCGTGTCTGTTAAATTGGGTATTCCGCTCCGGTGTTGCACCATCATTCTTAAGGTGATTTTATCTGCATTTTCAATTCTTCCTGCCAATTCAGGGAAGTAATCAGTTAGCGTTTTATCCAACGACAAGCGCCGAGCGCGTATCAATTTGGTGATGGCAACTGCATCGTATAATTTACCGATGCTGGCAATTTTAAATAAGGCTTTTGGGTCTGCCGGGATTTTATTTTTACGGTTGTGCCAGCCGGCGGTATAAAATGCAGGTGGTTTTCCTGATTTGTCTACATAAACAATAATTCCGTCAAATCCATTTTCAAATGCGTCGTTAACCTGTTCGTGAACCGTATCAGGCAATGGCTTTATCCAGGTTCGAACCAGCTCCCATGGTGGAAATATGATTAAACTGATTAATGCAACTGCAGGCATTACGATTCGGAGTATTCTTACAATCTTTTTCTTGTTCATAATGTCTTCTTTTTTCTGGATGAAGCACTTTTTCAAATTGCTCCTGTGTAATTCTGTAATTTTAAATGTTGAGCGAGAATAGGCATTGTAAGAGAAATAAAAGAACGTAATTCACACTCATGGGGTCGTAATTATAAATGCGAACTGTTTTGTTTCAAAAATTCCTTTGGTGTGGTTCCGGTTTCTTTTTTGAAGTATGTATTAAATACTGTTTTTGAATTAAACCCACTTTCGTATGCCAGCCCGATCAAAGAAATATGGCTGTTTTCAGGGTTGGTTGCCAGTTCTTTGAAGTATTCGATCCTGTAAAAATTAATAAATTCATTGAAGTTCTTTCCCATTCGCTCGTTAAGCAACCACGATAATTTGTTTGGATGAATTTCCACCTGGTCGGCCAGAGAACGAAGTGAAAGGTTGGGGATTAAAAATGGTTGTTCCTCTTCAATAAAACGAATGAGAGTTTCAGAATACAAATCAGCTGTTTTTTTATCCAGAAGCGATGCCTTTTCTTTCGTCGTTTTAATAGAAATCAGCGGCTGGTTGTACATCTTTTTTTTGTACTCTGCAAACCGGGGATCGTCTTTCAGCTTATCTGCCAACGGATCGTTATAACTAAGTAATAAAACCGAAGATTTTAATTTCAATGCCTGATCCAGCCATGCAAAAGCCTCATCCGGTTTTCCCAGACAAGCATAGGCAAGGTATAAATATGAATGCGATTGGAAAGAGTTTGTTTTTTCTGCATTCTCTTTTAATTGAGGTAGGTACTTCTCAATTTCCTTTGTGTCCTTTTTCAAAATATACGCCAGGCAAAGTGTTCCAAAACGCTCGTTATGGACAACAATTTCCTGTGGCATTTTTTCCAGAAACCTGATGGCTTCCTCATACCTGTTCATTTTCAGCAAACAATAACTGCGCACTGTGTAAGCCGGAATATTATGAGGATTTTTTTCCAGGTTCTCATCAAATAATACAATGGCGTCTTCATAATTTTCTGTACGATAGTGATAATATGCCTTGTAAAACAAGGTTTCCTGGGACAGGGGATCGATGCTGCGCGCCAGTTCCAGGTGTTGCTTCGCTTTTTCTGTATCCCCCGAAATTAAATACAACAACGACAGAAACTGTTGTGCTTCGGGGTAATTCTGCTTTAATTCCACCGATTTAAGGCTATGATTTAATGCTCCCTGAAAATCAGCTTCATAAAAAAATGAATAGTTTGCGAACTGGTAATGAACGCCTGCATTATTAGGATTCAGCTCGTATGCTTTTCCCATGTAGTTCTTCGATTTCTGCCAGGCGTCTTCTTTGGGCATCAATTCCGTTACTGCAAAAAAGCTGTAGGCATCCGATAAACCCACATACGAATCGGTATGTTTCGGATCGAGTGCGATGGCCTTTTCGTAAAGTTCGATTGCTTTTTGCGCATCAACCGGGTTCCATTTATTAAAATGAAACCGGGCTTTTAAAAAATATTCGTAGGCCTCAATACTATCTGTTTTCTTTTCTACCAAATGGTCCTGTATTTCAAAGTGTCCATATTGTTCGCGCATTTTTTCGGCAATCAATAAGCTGATCTCATCCTGTATTTCAAAAATATTATCCAGCTTTCGGTCCCAGGTTTCCGACCAGAAATGAAAGTCTTCTTCAGCATGAATCAGCTGTGCGGTTATCCGAACGGTGTTCGCCGCCATCCTGACACTACCTTCCAGGATAGTGGCTACATTTAATTTTTCGGCAATCTCCCGAATGGGAATATTTTCATTTTTGAAATAGAAAGAAGATGTTCTTGAAGTAACTTTCAGCTGCTTGATTCCGGCCAGCGCATTGATAATTTCTTCGGTAATACCATCGCTAAAATATTCCATATCTTCACTGCCACTCATGTTCACAAATGGCAGAACGGCAATTGTTTTTTCGGTAGGTTTTTGTTTTTCCATTCAATTGTCTTCGTTTGTTGTGCTCCGGTTTTAATCTAAGATAATTGTCGATTGTTATTCCTGCAAATTCTAAAATACCATAATTGCAAAGGAATATATCTTTCATCAATGATATACCATTGTAAAACATTAGTGGCTGGGAAAAGTTTAAAACTCAAAAATTGACGTGGTGACTAGAAAGAAAAAAGAGAATCATAAGATTCTCTTTTTTGAGGTTCCTGGCGGAGTCGAACCGCCGTACACGGTTTTGCAGACCGCTGCCTAGCCACTCGGCCAAGGAACCTTGTACGTTTCGGACTGCAAAAATATAAATTTTTATAGTTCCTGCAACAGGAAAATTAAAGGCGACATTATTTTCTTAATTTTTGCCACTTTGAATTCACGTGTGCACTATTGGAAGTCGTGTTCCAGTTGGTGTTTGTTGATCTTGGATTTTTCCCCTCCTTGAGCTCCCGCTTGCGACCTTCCTCACACTTATCGCGGCAACCTCCTTCATTTAAAGTATTCGTACTGTAAAACATCGGTTAAATGGTTGATTATTATAGTTTCGAAAATACAAACAATAAGTTTGAATAATTTGATAAATGTCAGTATTTGGCTGTAGATTAAATATTTAATAACATAAAATGGTTTAAGCTTCGAGTCGCGAGCTTCGAGTAATTGAGTGAATGAGTAAGTGGGTGATATTTCTGCCAACTGGGACTGTCAACTATCTTTCGAGAGTGACGCTTACCCGTTCAATTTCACCGCCCATGGGAGGATTCATTTTCGAAATTTTGATTTTAGCTTTTTCGATGGCTGGATATTTTTCGTAAAGAATATCAAGCATTCGTTTTCCCACATTTTCGAGCAGAGAGGATTTAATTTGCATTACCTCCTTAATGGTTTCGTAAACGGCCTGATAATTCAGTGCATCATCAAGGTTGTCGCTTTGGGCGGCGGCATTACAATCTGTTTCCAAACGAATATACACTTCAAAGTTATTTCCCACCACCTGTTCAGCCGCAAAATGTCCGTGATAGGCGTAAAACTTCATTCCCTCAATTTCAATAACTCCCATGTAATAATAAAATTATGGCAACAAAAGTAATAAATTGAACAGGTGTTTATCGTTCTCACAAATCATTTTTTAATTTTGTAGGCTTAATCATAGGGGTTAATTCAAAAAATATGGCAGAAACTACAAACTCAAATGCTGAGACAAAAAAGGCGAATTTTATTCATGCCCAAATTGATGCCGATTTAGCAGCCGGGAAAAACGATAAACGTGTTCATACGCGTTTCCCTCCGGAGCCAAACGGATATTTACACATTGGTCATGCCAAGTCGATATGTTTAAATTTTGGTCTGGCCCAGAAATACGGAGGTAAAACCAATCTTCGTTTCGACGATACCAACCCTTCGAAAGAAGAGACCGAGTACGTTGAGTCAATTATGGAAGATGTTCATTGGTTGGGATTCGATTGGGAAGACCGCTTGTATTACGCTTCCGACTTTTTCCCGAAACTGCACGCTTTTGCTATTCAGTTGATAAAAGAAGGGAAAGCTTATGTCGACGACCAGAATGCCGAAACCATTAGCGAGCAAAAAGGAACACCTCAGAAACCTGGTATTGAAAGTCCGTTTCGTAATCGTACCATCGAAGAGAACCTCGGTTTATTTGAAGGTATGACTGCCGGAGAATTTGGTGAAGGAGAAAAGGTTCTTCGTGCAAAAATTGATATGACCTCGCCCAACATGCACATGCGCGATCCTATTATTTACAGGATTATGAAAGCACACCACCACCGAACAGGAGATAAATGGTGCGTTTACCCCATGTACGATTTTGCACACGGGCAGTGTGATTACTGGGAAGGAATTACCCATTCGATTTGTACACTGGAATTTGAAGTTCACCGTCCGCTTTACGATTGGTTTGTCGATCAGTTAATGGATTCGGATTACCGTCCGCGGCAGATCGAATTTTCTCGTTTGAATCTGACCTACACGGTAATGAGTAAACGTAAATTACTGGAATTGGTAAAAGACAAACATGTAAATGGCTGGGACGATCCACGGATGCCTACTATTTCAGGGTTACGTCGTCGTGGGTACACGCCCGAATCAATCCGTAATTTTTCTGATAAAATTGGCGTAACGAAGGTGGATGGAACCACTGATGTTTCGTTGTTGGAATTCAGTGTTCGTGAACATCTGAACAAAACAGCTCAGCGTGTGATGGGGGTGTTGAATCCACTGAAAGTGGTGATCACCAATTATCCTGAAGATCAGGAAGAGATGTTAAGTGCGGTTAATAATCCTGAAGATGAATCGATGGGACGCCGCGATGTGCCTTTTTCAAATGAAGTGTACATTGAGCGTGATGATTTTATGGAGGATCCTCCACGTAAATTTTTCCGCTTGGGTCCCGACCGCGAAGTTCGTTTGCGTTACGGTTACTTGATAAAATGTAACGAAGTAATTAAAGATGAAGAGGGAAATATAACCGAACTGAGGTGTACTTACGATTCTGAATCGAAAGGCGGAAAGTCTTCCGACGGACGAAAAGTGAAAGGTGTGGTACACTGGGTTTCTGCTAAACATGCTGTTAAATCGGAAGTGCGTTTGTACGACCGATTGTTTACCGACGAAGAGCCGGACGGACATAAGGATGTTGACTTTAAGGAGTTTATGAATCCTGATTCACTCAAAGTACTTTCTGAATGTTACATCGAGCCGTTTATTAAAAATTCGAAACCACTCGATCATTTTCAGTTCGAGCGTTTGGGGTACTTTAATATGGATCCGGATTCAACAGCCGATAAACCTGTTTTTAACCGAACAGTTGCATTACGAGACTCATGGGCAAAAGCTCAGAATAAATAAATATGAAAGCGGGAACTACTCCCGCTTTTTTTCTGAAAGTTGTTTGAGGTTGAAAGAATCTCACGTAGAGAACGCTAAGCGGATTTGGGTAGACAATATCTCTACGACCTTCCTGTTTCTTTTTTTTACGCAAAAATATTATAGTGCCGGTTTTATTGCTAAGGTCTTTCCTCATTCATCAATTAACCTTGAATATAGAATGGTGATTAACGAATTATGATTGCAGAAGTGTCAAATCATCAATCAGAAATTGTTAATCGAAATTCATCATTCTATTGAGCATTCATAGATAAGGTTGACAAACTTTTAAGGGACAAATAATCCATTTACCGATTTATAGGTTACGTTAACCGAATGTTAACTAAACAAAATGGATTGCTTCTCTACTTTTGAATTTGTAAAATATAAAATGCAGGATGATGGAAAGAATACAAAACGAACAAACACCCCGAAAGAAGAATTCCAACGAAATATTGGCATTGGTTTTAATAGGAATCGGACTCCTGTGGTTATTAAAACAAACAGGTATGTTTTTTCAATTTCCATTTTTAAGGCTCAATCATATTTTCGAACCCGTTCGTCATTCTTTTCACAGTTTTGGCCATTTTTTCTTTTCGTGGCCCATGATATTGATAATTATCGGTTTGGTTCTGATGGCCGGAAAACGATCAGGAGGATTGGTGCTGCTTATAATTGGGGGAATATTCATACTTCCTAAAATATTTATTCTTACAGGAGTTACCTTCCTTTTCATTTTCCCTGTTTTATTAATTGTTTTAGGAATTGCATTGATTGCCAGGTTGCTTTAATAACAGAATAAAAATCCGATTAAATAAATTCGGGATAAAGGGGACAAAAAAGCGTAGAGATACATTATATTTAGGACAGTAAAAATATTTAACATGGAGCATAAACCGGATACATCGAACAGGAGAGTAATTTTAGGATTATTCCTGATAATGGTTGGAGGTATATGGATTTTGCAGCGACTTGATCTTATACCATCGTTTTGGAACGATATTCTCATTTCGTGGCAGATGTTGTTAATCGGAATAGGCGTATTTTCTTTAATAGGAGGGAACAGAACAACCGGAACAATCCTGATTGTTATCGGAGCATTTTTTCTTATTCCGGAAATAACTCATATTCCATACGAAATACGACGAATAGGATGGCCATTGTTGATTGTAGGGATAGGTGTAGCCATATTGGTTACACAAACCGGGCAACGCAAAAAGGAACCTCCGGTATTTGAAACCGGACAACATACACAAACAAAGGGGATGGACTATTTCGATGACTTTGTAATTTTTGGTGGACGCGAGGTTTATGTCGATTCACAACGATTTTACGGGGGGAGAAGCACCTCGGTTTTTGGAGGTACAGAATACGATCTTCGTCAGGCAAGACTTTCAGAGAACGGTGCTGTTATTGATACCCTTGCATTGTTTGGTGGTTGTGGTTTTAAGGTTCCTCCCGACTGGACAGTAAAAAATGAAGTTACAGCCATTTTTGGTGCTTTTACCGATAAAAGAGGAACTTCAATGAATCAAATTATTTCTGATCCTTCAAAGACTCTTATTATTAAAGGTTTTGCAGCATTTGGAGGCGTAGAGATAAAATATATGTAGCATGGATTATCGGCATCCTTTTTTTACTAATCCCAGGTTGGCATTTGCTTACGGGGCGTTCTGGTTAATTTTATCAGTTGCACTGGTTTTGGTAGTGGTTACAATTGGTGAAAGCAATTTTAGTACTGCTATTTCAGAGCGCTTTGTTTATACGATCTTGTTCAGTGTTTTGGGAGCATCAATCTGGTATGTAATAAAATTCAGCACACTCGAAGATAACAGTATCGGCCGTATTATTCTGGCACATGTTATTGCAGCTACTATTATTGTTTTTATCTGGTTGTATATTGGGATTGTAATTGTTAAGTTGATAAACCCGAGTCAGTTAAACGAAGAAGGCAATATTCTCACCGGCTTATACAACGGATATCTGCTTTATACCTTCAATGTCGTATTTTTTTATGCAGTGAATTATTACCTCGCTTTTACCGAGAAATCGAAGAACGAAACAAAGTTGAAGGCTTTGGTGAAAGAGGCCGAGCTGCACGCGCTTAAGTCTCAGATTAACCCACATTTTTTGTTTAACAGTTTGAACAGTATTTCGTCGCTCACAATGACTGATCCTGCTAAGGCTCAGGAAATGGTAATTAATCTGTCGCAACTGATGCGTTATTCATTAAAACATGATCAAAATGAGAAGGTGAGTGTTAAACAGGAAATCGATAATAATAAATTGTATTTAAGTATTGAGAAAGTGAGATTTGGCAAAAAACTGAATCCGGTATTTGCCATTGAGGAGGACTGTTTAAAGGCCGAAATCCCAAATATGATTCTTCAACCTCTGTACGAAAATGCTATTAAGTACGGGGTGTATGAAGCCACCGAAACTGTTGATGTAATTACTCACTGTAAATGTATCGACGACCTTTTAGAGGTAACCATAAGCAATACCTACGATAAGAATGTTGTAAGCAAAAAAGGCGAAGGAATTGGCCTGCGAAACATTCGCGACCGTATGCAGGTGATTTATGGAAACCCTCATTTACTAAAAATTCAAAACAAGAATAACGAATTTACCGTAACTTTAACCATTCCTCAAAATTTGAAATAATGACCGAAAAACTGCGTACCATAATTGTAGAAGACGAAGAGCTGGCCCGCAAACTGATGAAAACTTTTTTGGCCAATAACGAATCGATTGAGTTAATTGCCGAATGCGAAAACGGATTCGAAGGTGTTAAACAAATTAATGAATTAAAACCCGATTTGGTATTTCTTGATATTCAAATGCCAAAGATTACAGGTTTTGAAATGCTGGAATTGTTAGAGCACAAACCACAAATTATTTTTGCCACCGCTTACGATCAGTACGCCCTAAAGGCTTTTGATTATAACGCAGCCGATTATTTGTTAAAACCTTATTCGAAAGACCGTTTGGAAGAGGCCGTTCAAAAAGTAGTGGAGCGAATCCAGGCCGAAGGAAAAGAATCGGATATGGTTGATCGCGTGAGTGATTATCCGAGAGATGAATATCTCGATCGTGTTGTTGTTAAAGACCGTCATAAAATTCATATTGCACCCGTTGATGCCGTAAGGTATATCGAATCGATGGACGACTATGTGATGATTTATACCACCGAGGGCCGCTGGATGAAACAAAAAACCATGAAGTATTTTGAAAACGCACTAAATCCGAAAAATTTTGTGCGCATTCATCGAAGCTACATTGTGAAAGTGGACGAAATCGCTGAAATTCAACAGTATGAAAAGGAAGCGTATATTGTTATTCTTCACGATAAAACAAAGTTAAAAGTCAGTAAAACCGGGTATAAAAACCTGAAGGAAGTGCTGAACTTTTAGTTTCCGGATTAACGAATTAGTTATGATAATTACCAGAGCGGGAGGGGTGTTTGTATGTATAATTCTGTTCTCCTCAAATAGAAAACCTTGTGATTTTTAATAGAAAAAGGAAGACCAAAGAGGAACAACAGAAGTCTTTTGGAAAAATAAAAGACGAATCTTTTCATTTTGATTTAATCGAAAAGTATTTTCGGGCAAAGGATAATTCAGATTCATTTCAGACACTTTCTGATAAAACCTGCAACGATTTGGACTTTGACGAATTGTTTATGTTCTTAGACCGGACTTGTTCGAAAGTTGGTCAGCAGTATCTGTATCAAACACTTCGCATCATTCCAAAATCAATTCATCGTACCGACGAAAAACTGATTGAGCAGTTCTTAAATGATGCTGATTTCAGAAGCTCGGTTCAAATAAAATTATCGGAGCTGAAAAGTGACGATGTTTATTATATCAGTACGCTGTTTCAGGATGCACACCAAAAAGAACCAAAATGGTTTTTTATAACCAGGGTTTTGTTATTTGCCGTTTTACTGTCGGTTTTTTTAATACTGTTTTTTCCCAGGTTTATATTTATTTTAATTGGAGTTTTCATTCTTAATTTGGTCATTCATTTATGGAATAAACGAAATTTGTATCAGTACCTGGAGTCGATACCCCAATTGTTACGTTTAATAAACATTGCGTCAGAACTCCGTAACGACAGTCGTCTTGCTAATCAGAGTCCCGGATTATCTGCTTCGCTGAAAAGTATTTCCATCCTGAAAACCAAAATGTCGTTTTTTCGGGTAGAATCAAAAATGAATAATGATCTGGCTGCCCTGGCGTGGGGTTTAATTGAGCTTTTTAAAATATTATTTCTCGTTGAGCCCCTTTTGCTTTTTGACGTTTTAAGAAAGCTCGATTCCAAACGTAAGGAAATGGAAGAAATATTCAGTTTTGTTGGAAAAATTGATGTAATGTATTCCATCGCTTCTCTCAGGAAAACTGTTCCGGGTTACTGTATTCCCGAGGTTTTAGAGCAGGATAAGCGCCTTCAGGCAGAAAGAGTATTTCATCCGTTATTACCCGAATGTGTTGAGAATGATATAGACATCGATCAAAACTCAATTTTGCTCACAGGGTCAAATATGTCGGGTAAAACTACGTTTATCAGAACTATCGGAATAAATGCAATAACCGGTTTAACGATAAATATTTGTTTCGCCGCTCGTTTTTCGATGCCTAAAATCAGGGTTTTCTCAGCCATCCGTATCAGCGATGATTTATTAAACGATAAGAGTTACTACTTTGAAGAAGTACTCACAATAAAAGAAATGCTGGACACTGCCAGAGAGGGCAAACCTAATTTGTTTTTACTTGATGAAATATTTAAAGGAACCAATACTGTTGAACGGATCTCGGCAGGTAAAGCTGTTTTGTCATCGTTAAACAGAGACCAAAATATTGTATTGGTTTCGACTCATGATATTGAATTGGCAGATCTGCTAAAAGATGAGTACGATTTATACCATTTCAGCGAGAAGGTAAAAAACAGCACCGTTGATTTTGATTATAAGATTAAGGACGGAAAATTGAAAACACGAAATGCGATCCGCATTCTTGAAATAAACGATTATCCTGAAGAAATTATCCAGGAAGCGAATGGGATATCTAAGAAGCTGGACAACCATATCCGAATAAATGCTGGCTAAATCTATTTCCCTTCCCGGATTGGTTTTATATTTTGTTTAAGAAATTGAAAAAATTTCTATGTGACATTTATCTGCTTTCGTAAATCTAATAATTAGTATTTTAACCCGCGTTTTTACACTGAAAACAACCGGAAGATTAGGATTGGTACCCGAATCTCAAATTTTCCAAATGTTTTTTGTTGGAATTATTATCTCAAAATATATTTAAATGAAAAAACTCGTGCTATTAATGGCTGCTGCATTTTTATTTTCAACAGTAGCCTTTTCAAAAAAGAAAGAAGAAGAAAAGAAAGAAGAACCCAAGCCATTTGTTAATTCAGGATTGGTGAGCGGTTTAAAATGGCGTGGCATAGGTCCGGCATGGGCCAGTGGTCGTATTGCCGACTTTGCTGTAAATCCTGAAAATACGAAGGAGTATTACGTTGGTGTTGCTTCGGGTAACGTGTGGAAAACGACCAATAACGGAACTACCTGGAAACCTGTTTTCGACAATTATGGTGCCTATTCCATTGGTATAGTAGAACTCGATCCGAACAACCCGAATGTGGTTTGGGTAGGAACCGGTGAAAACAACCATCAGCGTGCACTAGGTTATGGCGATGGCGTTTATAAATCGCTCGACGGAGGAAAATCTTTTAAAAACATGGGATTAAAAGAAAGCCGTCAGATCGGTGGAATCGTAATCGATCCTCGTAATTCGGATATCGTTTTTGTTGCAGCAGAAGGTTCTGCCTGGGGACCGGGCGAAGAACGTGGTCTTTATAAATCGACCGATGGCGGCGAAACCTGGAACAAAGTTCTGGAAATTAGCGAAAATACAGGTGTTGCCAATGTTGTAATGGATCCCTCGAATCCTGATATTATGTATGCAACTGCCGAACAACGTCGCCGTACTTCATTTACGAAAATTGGTGGTGGTCCTGAGTCAGCAGTTTACAAATCGACCGATGGTGGCGAGAACTGGAGAAAAATTACCAAAGGTCTTCCCGGAGTTGATATTGGTGGTATGGGCATCGATGTTTCGCCGGTTAATCCAAACTATGTTTACCTGATTGTGGAAGCGGCTGAAGGAAAAGGCGGTTTTTTCCGTTCAACTGATAAAGGCGAAAGCTGGGACAAAATGGGCGACTACAGTTCCAGTGGTCAGTATTATAACGAAATTGTTTGCGATCCGCTAAATGCTGATAAAGTTTATTCAACCGAAACCTATACAAAAGTTACTGTTGATGGTGGTAAAACATGGAAGAATATTAGTACAAGAGGTCGCCACGTGGATGATCATGCCATTTGGATTGATCCAAAGGACACCGAGCACTTCATGATTGGTGGTGACGGAGGTATTTACGAAACCTGGGATGATGGTATTACTTTCGATTTTAAAGAGAACCTGCCTGTAACACAATTTTACCGTGTTCATGTTGACGATGCCGAACCGTTTTATAATGTTTATGGCGGAACACAGGATAATAACTCAATGGGCGGTCCGTCGCGAACAACCAGTCGCAATGGTGTAATTAACGACGAGTGGTTTGTTACCATGGGTGGTGACGGTTTCTGGGCAGCTACCGAACCCGGAAATCCCAATATTGTTTACACCGAGTATCAGTATGGAAATATGTACCGCTACGACAAACTGAGTGGCGAAACCATAAATATTAAACCTCGAGAGCGTAAGGGTGAATTAACTTACAAATGGAATTGGAATACACCTTTGTTTGTTAGTCCGCATAAAAATACCCGTTTATACGTTGCTGCCAATAAAGTTTTCAGGAGCGATGACCGTGGAAATACATGGGAAGTAATCAGCGATGATCTTACTGCACAAATCGACCGTACCTCCATCCCTGTAATGGGCAAGTACTGGCCGGCCGAAGCAGTTGTAAGAGATGTGTCAACTTCGCAATGGGGAACTATTGTTTCTCTCGAGGAATCAAAACTGAAAGAAGGTCTTTTATATGCAGGAACTGACGACGGAGTGATCTCTGCTACTGAAGATGGTGGCGCTAACTGGACCCAGGTAAAATCGTTTCCGGGAGTGCCGGAATTAACTATTGTAAGCGACTTGTGTGCCGACCGTTTTGATGAAAACGTTGTTTATGCTACTTTCGATAATCTGAAGCGCGATGACTTTAAACCATATGTTTACAAAAGTACTGATAAGGGAAAAACATGGACATCTATTAGTGGTAACCTGCCGGAAAACGGCTCGGTACATACTATTATGCAGGACTTTGTTCGCCCTGATTTGTTATTTGTAGGGACTGAGTTTGGTATTTTCTTCACTGTAGATGGAGGTGCAAACTGGGTACAGATGAAATCGGGAATTCCGACTATCCCGGTATTCGACATTGCTATTCAGGAGCGTGAAAGCGATTTGGTAATTGCAACCTTTGGACGTGGATTCTACGTTATGGATGATTATAGTCCGTTACGCGAAGTATCAGCTGAATTGGAAAATAAAGAAGCTGCTATTTTCCCTGTTAAGGATGCCCTGATGTTTGTTCAAACCAGTGGTAAAGACAACCAGGGAGATACCTATTTTACTTCACCTAATCCTGAATATGGAGCTACGTTTACCTATTTCCTGAAAGAGGTTCCGAAAACAAAAAAACAACTTCGTAAGGAAGAGGAAAAGGAATTGTTTAAAGAAGGGAAACCTATTCCTCAGCCTAGCTGGAGAGAATTGCAACTGGAAGGACAGCAGGAAAAATCGCACTTAATTTTTACGATTTACGATATGGCTGGAAACGTTGTGAATCAGTTTACCAAAGCTCCTTCGAAAGGTGTGAACCGTGTAACCTGGAACATGACTTATGCTTCAACGGCAAATACAAGAATTAGAGGTAAGTTCGATCCGATAACAGGAGGTGGTCGCGGTATAATGGTTATGCCCGGAACCTATAAAGTGGGTCTTAAGTTGTGGCACGAAGGTGAACTAAAAGATATGGTTGAACCGGTTGAGTTTACCTGTAAACGATTGGATAACACCGTTCTTCCTGCCGAAGATTACAACGAGAATGTTGAGTTTGCTCAAAAAGTGAATAAGCTGGCTCTCGCCGTAGTGGGAACCGAAAGAATGATTAGTGAATCGACTGATAAAATTGAGCAGATTAAACAAGCCATTTATGCTACTCCGGGTGCCAGTCAGGAGCTGATGGATAAAGCACGTGCTATTAGTACGGAGTTGGAAGAATTGGATTTCAAAATGAACGGTGTTCCTGCCAAGGCAAGTTCTGAAGAAATTCCTCCGGCACAGGTTCCTCTAAACAACCGTTTGAGGATTGTAACATATACGCACATGGGATCAACCACCGGAATTACAACTACTGAAAAACAGGCTTACGAAATATTGAAAGAGGAATTCCCTCCTGTTTTAGATGCCTTAAAACGTATTGTTGAAGTTGAAATACCTGCAGTTGAAGGTGAACTGAATAAAATGAATGCTCCATGGACTCCGGGTCGTTTACCCGAATGGAAAGAGTAAGTTTACTTCTGATTTGCGAGCAAAGAGTCATGAGCTCGTAATTTTTTTAAAAAGGTACGTCCCAATATTATGGGGACAGAAAAGTATAATTTAAGAATGCCATCTGATTTAAAAAGCAGGTGGCATTTTTTATTAGCAACTATGAAAAATAGTTTGTAAACTAAAAAATATAGTTGCATAACTAAAAATTATAGTTATATTTGTTTTGTGTTTACATATAAAAGTATAAACCATGAAGAAGCTGACACCTAAAGAAGAAGAGATCCTGAATTTATTTTGGGAAAAAGGTCCCATGTTTGTGAAAGAACTCAAAGTATTTTATTCCGATCAGAATCTGCATTACAATACCCTGTCGACAATGGTGCGCGCTATTGAAGAAAAGGGATTTATTGCCCACGAGAATTTCGGAAATACTTACCGCTATTTTGCTGCTGTTTCGAAAGAAGATTACAGTAAGAAGACCCTAGGGAACCTGGTGAAAAAGTATTTTAATAATTCGTATAAGAATGTTGTATCGCTTTTGGTGGAAGAAGAAGATATTTCGCTGGAAGATTTAAAAAAGCTGATTTCGGAGATCGAAAACAATAGCAGTAAAGAGTAATGACCCTGTTTTTAACCTTCCTCATAAAATCGTCAATAAGCCTGGCATTGCTTTATTCTTTGTTCAGGTTAGTGATGCGAAATGAACGAAACCATTCGCTCAATCGATTTTTATTACTTGGAATTCTTAACGGTTCTGCTTTAATTCCTTTATTAAATGTGCAGTTTTTTTATGATGAGATTCCTTTGACACAAATGGAAGTGGTAAAGGAATTCGTCACCCCAACTATTTCGGATAAAGCGTTTCAAACAGAATCCATACCGTCGTTTGTCGCTGAAAAAACACTTTTTATTAATCCATGGCTTCTTTTTTATATTTTGGTGATAGTGGTTTTATTTAGTCGTTTGTTTATATCCATCGTAAAAGTAACTCAGATAATAAGCAAATCAGATAAACGACGTTTTCGTAAGATTGTTCTGGCAGTAGTGAAAGACGTTATTCAGCCATTTACATTTTTAAACAGGATCGTACTTTCTGAAAGAGATTTTAAAGAAAACAAAGATATCGTGGTGACTCACGAGCTTGCGCACATCAAACAAATGCATGCTGTCGATTTGGTGGTTTGTGAGCTGTTTACGGTGATGCAGTTTTTTAACCCCTTTATGTGGTTGCTGCGCCGCGATTTGAAACTCATCCACGAGTACCAGGCCGATGAGGCCGTTCTTAAAAAAGGCATCGATGCACAAAAATACCAGTTGCTGGTATTGGAGAAGGCCGTTGGTGAAAGACGTTTTGCCATGGCCAACCATTTTACCCAAAAACCCATTTTAAAACGATTAAAAATGATGAAGAAAACAAAACATCGACGTTGGAGCGGAGTGAAGATTTTTCTCTTTGTGCCCTTATTAATTGTGCTGCTACAGGCATTTGCACGACCCGAACTGATTACAAAGTCAGATGATTTTATTCAGGTACGTTATACTGAAAATACGGCAGAGCACTGGCTCTCGAAATGGACTGTTGCGAATATTGGACATGGTATTTACCAGCCCTTTGGATTGAAAAAAGGAGAAGAGTTGGGAGAACATAATAAATTAATAATAACGCTCAATCGTAATAACAGTTATTACCTTGAAAATAAAAATGTATCGGGAGAGGATTTAAAAAAGAAGATAACGCAATTTATCTGTGGTGTAAACCCGGAAGAAAACAAAACTGTAAAATTTCAGGAAATAGATATTCCTACAATCGGCAAAACAAAAGTTTTTAAAACTTGGATTTTTCTTTCTTACGACAAGGAGTCTTCGGTTGAAGTGCGAGAAATTGCTTTGCGAAAAATTGGTGAAGCTTATTTAGACGCTCGGCAAGAAAAAGCAAAAAGCTTTTACGATAAGGATTATTTTAGTTTGAACGAAAATGAAGGAGAAATAATCGATCAGGTTGTTCCAATTCTTTTTGGATATAACAGTGTGCACGTGTATTCCCCGGAACCTGTTCCGCCTCTTAGTATTCTTCTTACAAAGAATGGTAAAATTAATTTAGGAAGTACTGAATATTCCTTAGATGGTTTTGAGTCTGTGTTTCGAGAAAATTTTGAGAAAGCAAAAGAAACATTTAATAAAAATGGTTACGAGTTCAATTTAAAGGTTGAAGTTACATGTGAAGCCGGAGTTGAAGAAGATGATTTACAATCATTAAAACAAGTCTTGAATGAAATTGGATTTCAAAATATTTCGGTAATGCGCGAAGCTTCAAATCAAATTAAAAGTCAGCATGAACTCACTTTCAATGAAGAACAAAACAAGGCAAAAGTTGATAGGGAACTTGCTAAAATTGAAAATCAAAAACTGAAAAAGGTTGTCGTTCATCTCAATGAAAACAAATTAAATTTTCAGGGGAAATTTTGTAAAATAGAGAATATTAAAAGCGAAGTTCAGAAATATGTCGAACAAAATCCTGACATTAAAACAGTGGAATTAGTATTGCACCAACCTGATGATCTTTCGAAAGAAATTATAGAAAAGGTAAAAGAAGAATTGAATAAAATTGAAGGAGTAGAGGTGAAAGTTATGTTTGTAGAAGTTATGCTCATTAAGAAAAAGTCTCCTTCTTCCTCAATGTTCGAAGTGGAAGTTCAAAATGATAAAATTCTTTTATCAGAAAAAGTTGTTTCTGAAAAAGAGCTTAATTCTCAGATAATCGATTTTATAATGAAAACCGGAGATAAAGGTAAAGTTTCGATACTGGCCAGTAAAGATGTATCAAAACAGAAGATTAGTCATGTTGAAGACATTTTGTTTTTCGCAGGTATCAATCCGGACAACATAGAATGTTTCACAATTGATTAAAGTTATTTGTCAAGGTTGCTTTCAAAGTTCCTTCCCTTCGTTTGTAATAGCTAGTTAAAATTTGACAGAGTCTGAAAGAGAATATTTTCTTGTCGTTGTAAGGCAGAATCCTTTTAAATCTTTTGATGGAATTAGTTTGGCGTTTAACATGAATTAAGACATTATATATTTCTTTTTATAGGAAATGATTTAGTTAGTTGAAGCCCGGAGTTGCCGGGCTTTTGTTATTAAATAGTATAGTCATTCTATTTTGGCAATTGAAAACAGATAATAATAAATAGCAGTGCTTTTACTATATGAAATTTCTTTATGTTAATAATTGCCCCTTCATAACCGGCGTAAGCATAAAAATTATATTTATTTTTAGTGTCCTAAAGACCATTCTTTGAATAATGCGCTCTGGAATAAGAATAGAAAACAAAATCTCTAAATAAAACACGGTTGATATTATTCCCTGATTTGGAAGTATTGTGTGCTATTAGTTGGCATACATACGAGTTGCTTTAGAAATTGCAATGACTGTAAATGAAATTTTATTAGAAAATGAAGAATATTAAACAGCTGTTTCATATCATGAGTTATTTACAGTATCCTTTAATTTTGGGTGCCCTATGGTTTTATGTTCCTTTTTTAATTGCCCTTTCAAGTGGAAATCCGGATTGGACGAAACTCAACTATTCTTTAATATTTTTTGGTATAGCTATTAGTTTTGCAACTCTTCAGGATACCCAAAAGACTTCCCTTAAATTCGAAAAAAGAATATGGACAAATCCTAAAAAAGGAAAAATGTTCATTATTGCTATAGTGTTCCTGGTTTTTTCATTAATGCTGTTTGGGATTTTCGGATACTTCCTTGCTTCTAATAAAATCATTAAGGAAGTATCATCCGGCATTATTGTATTGGGAATTGGGTTTATTGGATTTCTAAAGACCGGGATTGAAGTTTTTGAAAATCACAGATCGGATAAAAATATTGCATCCAATTTGTAATGGGTGTTTAATTTTGAGGAATTGACACCAGTGAATTTCAGTCTTTGACTGGCGTTCTGATTACAAATTCACACCATTGGAGAAAATCGCAAAACGATTAGGGATTTAAATAATGTGATAATTATAACATGTATGCAAAATAAAAAAGTATTAGTGTTTCTGGCAAAGGCATTCGAAACTATGGAGTTTTGTGTTTTTATAGATGTTCTTGGTTGGGCTAGGGTCGATTATGGACATAATTTGTTTGTTGATACCTGTGGATTTACAGATAAAGTTATCAGCACTTTTAATATACCTGTACTGGTAGATAAAACCATTGGAGAAATAAACGTTGACGAATACGACGCCCTGGCAATTCCCGGAGGTTTCGGAGAATTTGGTTTTTATGAAGAAGTATATGATGAACGATTTTTAAAATTAGTACGGGAATTTGATGCGAAGGGTAAAATTATTGCGTCAGTTTGTTCGGGGGCATTTCCTTTGGGAAAGAGTGGGGTTCTTAAAAATCGGAAAGCAACTACATACCATTTAAAAAACGGATATTACCAGGAAAAGCTGAAAGAGTTTGGAGTGAATGTGGTGAATGAACCGGTTGTAGTTGATGGTAATATTATTACGTCATACTGTCCGGAAACAGCTCCAAAAGTTGCATTTGAATTATTAAAAATGCTGACTTCAGAAGAGGATATGACAGTTATAAAAAAAGCTATGGGTTTTTAACAGAAATGATAACTACTTGCTCCCGATAAATGTGTTAAAATAGACAGGAATAGATTTTGTCTTCTAACGTTGAAATGGAATTTTCTGTAGCAGTTTATCTTTTCCTTCTTTTTCGTTTCTCCTCTTTCGTAAATTTCCATGTGAGTTTTGTGCCAACCATCCGTGGAGGTCCGGGAACAAAAGTGGGAATACCAAACAAACTTCCGGTATTTCCGGCGCTGGTAATATATTGCTCGTCTAAAACGTTTGTTGCCCAAACCGATAAAATAAAATTCGGTTTATCCAGTTCCAAACCTCCGTTTATATTTAGCAAACCGTAAGCATCCTGTTCCAATCCGTCGGTGTTGGCATCTTCGAAAAACAAATGTGTTTTGTATGAATACGAAGGCGTTACAAACAATTTAATGGTAGGAGTAATGTTTACATGGGCATTTATTCCAACGGTAAAACTGTGCTCCGGTGCCAGGCTGAAAACATTGTCGGCATAAGCCTGTTCCTGTCCGTCTACGTCGGTGGAATCGAAAGCCGTTTTTAACCACGCATAATTGGCAAAAAAATCGAGTTGTTTCACCACTGCCACGCGAAGATTTGCTTCGGCACCGTAGGCATTGGCTTTTCCGGCATCTTTAAAAATGAGGTTGTACTCACCGGTTTCGTTGTCTGCTATCCAGGCGCGGGTCTGGAAATTTTTGTAGAGTTGATAAAATCCGGTAACATCAATAAAAACACGGTCGTATAACGCGGCTTTAAATCCCAGTTCAAAGTTGTCGAGAATTTCGGCGGCCAGTTCTTCCTCCTCTCCCGTTGAGGTAAACTGTAAAATATTCGGACGTCGGCCTCGCGAGTAGTTGGCAAACAGGTTTCCGTATTCGTTAAATCGATATTTTAATCCTCCGCGCCAGGTAAACGAGAGCGTACTTTTTTTTATCTCACGATTTGATACAGGCATAAAAAACAAGTTGGGAGCTCTGCTAACATAATTTTCCTGGGCTCCACTTATAATTTGATCAAGAGTTGATTCAGATCCACCGGTAAATTCTGAAAAGTAATTTAATTTGTAACGATCGTATATGCCACGTATTCCCCCTGAAACCAAAAACTTTCGTGATACTTGATAAGTTAAATCAATAAAAGCTTCGTACGACATATTTTGTGCCTGGCTGTAGCTCATTTCCTCATGGCTGGTAGGCAGAGAAATGTAAAAGGTGGTATCCAACACAGGATCGTAACTGGGAATCGCAGGAATTGAAATCGGATTTCCGTTATCATCTACTACTGGCATTGGAGTCTGGCCCAGCATTAAGTTAGCCATGTTTTGTTCGTTGGTTGAAAACTGGTAGTTCTGATCGGCTTTCTCCCACCAGAAACTGCCTCCCAGCGAGCCGTTTAAACGGCTGTTTTGTGCAAAGTTTCCTCTTAATTCTTGGTAAAACTGTGTGGCTCCGGCATATTCAGCCATGTCGATAGCTTCTGATGCAGTTCCGTCTCCGTCCCAGCGCGATGAAGCTTCAGTATTTCGGTACGAAGTAATGGAAGTCCAGTAGGTATGTTCGGTGATGTAGAACTTGTAATTCAGTGTTGCGTCGAAAATTTCTTTTCCCGTAAAGAGGTTTTCTCCCTGTTCATGTGAAGCCACTCCGCTAAATATGCCAATCTTTCCATTGGTGTTCGGAAGGCTGTCGGGCATAAAAGCAATACCCGGAGTATCGTCTTTCTGGTAATTCAGAACCAGCTCAACGTTGTGCCGGTAATTGGGCCTGAACCGGGCTGAGAATCTTCCGGCAACAGTATTTTTCCCCATTAAGTCTCCTCCAAAGGTATTTTTAACATAACCATCCCGGTAGTTGTAGATACCGGCGGCGCGCACAAAAAGTTTGTCTTCTACGATGGGAATATTTATCATGCCCCTAACTTCCTTTTGTCCATAGTCGCCAAATCCGGCTGAAATATTTCCGATAAATTCATGCCCGGCTTTATTGCTGACATAATGAACTGCTCCGGCCTGAGCACCTCTGCCGAAGAGGGTGTTTTGAGGTCCTTTTAAAATTTCAACGCGTTGCATGTCGTAAAGTTCCAGCGACGCAGAATTCATTCGGTTGATGGGCACATTATTGAAATAAACCGACACGCGGGGTTGTGATGCCGGACTGATTTCGTCGCTATTTAAACCCCGGATAGAAAAAGTGGGGCGATTGGCTCCCTGCTCGCGTATGTATATTCCCGGCACAAATTCCCCCAACTGGCTCAGCTCAGTTATATTCGATTGCTCCATCATATTGTTACTTACCGATGAAATAGCCGTTGGGACATCGAGAATTTGCTGTTCCCGTTTTTGTGCATTCACTAAAATTGGTTCGAGATGAATGTTATCGAGTGGGAGCATTACGTTTTTTTCATTCTCTCCGGCCCGAAGAATAATGTCAGCAGTGTGCGTTTTATAACCAATAAACGAAACCCTTACCCTGGCTCGTCCGGTTACCAGATTTTCAACAAGGTATTCCCCATCGGCATTTGTGTTTACTCCCTTTTTTGTACCATCGATGGTAACCGTAGCACCGGGTAGCGGATTGTAATCCTCGTCGTAAACAGCACCGCGAATGAATACTTTGGGCAATTCTTTCGATACGGTTTCAACATTTGTATACTTGCGTTTTACCTTGCCACGCTTTTTGGCCTGTCCGAAAGAGGTAGTAAATAGTAGTGATAAAAGAAGGACTGCTAATACTGTTCTCATTTTTGTCTCCTGTAATTGTTTAATGAAATAACGCAAAATCCTGAAAAATAATATTTATGTTTTAGTATGATTGATTTATTTCAATACAATAACCTGAAGAAAGGCTTAATGTTTAATGGAGAAAACCGGTAAGTGTAACCACAAGGCCAGCTCATCCATTTTATTTTGAGCTTCTTCCTGGGTGTTGCATTTTTTTATCAGATGCTCAGGTTTTTTGTGCTCATTTACAAAATAAACTCTGAATTCTGTTTTTGATGATGCATTTGTTCGATTCGAACGGCTGTAAACTTTGTACACAGATTTCATAGATACAACTGTTAACCCAATAAACTGGTTTATTGATTTCCATTGGCCTGATTTAAATATACCGAAATGTTTGTTGTATTCTCTGAATGTTTTTTTGTCAGTATTGATTTCCATCCCGGAGTTGGTTCCAAACAAATACCAGGCAATTGTCAGGCAGAAAATTGCTACAATCCATTGTTGATCCAGTAACCCGATTATCCCAATGAGAAGAGGGATGAGGCCAAAATAAATATACGGACCGGTTAAAAAACGTGAGGTTGTGTTGTTAATGAGCATGTGCTTTTTTGATAAAGATAAAAAAGAAGAATAATGCGATAAAATTTAATTCTAAAAAGTTGTCAGGATATTGTTGGTTGTAGTCCTTTAAAAACTTCATTCTTCTATAATTCAATGAAATTATCCTGAACACACATTTAAATTTAACGCCTGATGTAAGGGGGCTGCTCATCATAATCAAACGTATATTCCTGGTATTTTCCAAAAGAAAAATTCCAGCGAATGGCGGAAAGATTTCCGGATTCGTCGTATTTGAATATCAGATCAGCATTAAAGTCCTGGCCCGTAAAAGTTCCGGCAGCAATTAACCCAGTATTTGCATGTTCAAATTTCAGGTTTCCAGTCAGCCAGAAATCGAAGTTTGTCCATTCTGCTTTTACCAGTTGGTCTTTATCGTAGTAGTATTTTTCTATCGATTTTTCTCCGTTGGAATGAACCCCTTCACGTTTCTTCAGTTTCCGGTCGGAATTATATTCGTAGGTAAAAATGAGGGAGTCGCCGTTATTGTAATTTCGTATTGATTTTTTTAGGATTCCTGATTCATCGTAAAAAAAACGTGTATGCGTTTCAACCCCGTCAGAACGTGCAAATATTTTCTTATCGAGCATCCCGTTTCCGGAATAATAAAAATGGGAAGGTCCTCCGTTTTCGCCGTTAAAAGAATAGTTTTCGTTGCCCGGACGATAACGGCTGTTCTCCAAAATAAAAACGTTTGAAGATGTGTAGGTGGAGGGAAGTACGGCATACTCCCACGAAAAGGTTTGGCTCCATCGAGGTGTTATCCATATTTCGGTTTTTATCAGTCCAGTTTCTGTATATGTAAATTCAATGGTTCCAAGTTCTTTTCCGTCTCTTTTTATTGCTGCCGTTAGCGGTTTGTTGTTTGAATAATTTGTGTATATAATTTCTCCGTCGAACCAGCCGTAGTATTTGTTGCAAATGATACGAACGGGTAGGCCCTGTTCATCATATTCAAAAGTCGATTTACCAAAAATACCGTCTGAACGTTGGAATATTTCAGCCGATTTTTTGCCCGAATTATCGTATTCATATTTCAAGCTTGAGGTCATGTCATCCGAAAAAATCCGGTATTTTTCAATAAGTTGTCCGTCTGTGTTGTATCTGTAGTAGTTGGTCGACCATCGGCTGGTATCTAAAAGTTGCCACCTGCCTTTTATCATTCTTTGCAGTCCGTCGTATTCAAAAATGCTGATGCCTTTTTCTCCTGACGTGTTTTCATAGTTTAGAATGACAGGCAATTCTTTGTTTTGAGCCATCGACCCAAATGTTAAAATGGCGCAAATAAAAAGTGAAAGAGACCTTAATTTCATAGCGGTTTTTGTATAAAATTAGGGATTCAGGATTTGATAAATATCTGCTACCTGTTTTTTTCAATGAACGAGTGATTATAATCTACAAAAAAGGGACGCCTGGCGTCCCTTTGAAGGCAATACCGAATTAAATAAATGAAAATCTTCTCTCGAAAGATTGTTTTCTGCCTTCTCACTAAAAAACGACTAATGTCAGTTTTTAGTATGATAATTATTTGATGGCTATTATAGATTTAATGAAATGATCAGGTTTTCAGTCCCTTTAATGAATAAATTTTTTACAGCAAATAGGTTTTCACATTCTTTTGGAATAGCAGTGATAAAGATTCTCTGACTACCTTCAACCGAATTCAAATATAATTGCATTAGCTGATCATTAATAAATGAGGTTGGGGGCGTACTGTATCCATTAATTTAGTATGTTTTTTAATTAAATTTTAACCAATACCGAAAGTACCAGATTCGTTCCGGCTGAAACCACTCCCGAAGAATAAGGACGGTATCGTTTGTTAAAAATATTCTCAACTCCTCCTGACAGTGTAACTGTATTATTGAGTTTGTAGCTTGATTTCAGGTTCAGTGTCCACCACGACGGGCAATACGGATTCCCGTTTTCGTCGGTGGCATAAAGATGTGGCTTGTCTTTTTCGTCGGGAGCAAGATCGTTGTAATCGAATTGTCCGTTGTAATTGGCATATAGGTCCACAAACCATTTTTGATTTTCATAAATAAGATGAGAATTTCCAAAGGTTGGCGGTACGTGTCTGACAGGATATCCGTCAGAATCTTCACCTCCGGTGAGTGTAATATCGTGGCGTGTTCGCCAGTTACTGGTAAACAGGTATTCGAATGTAAAACTGGCACCGTAAATGGTAGCCGATTCTGCATTAACCAATGCTTCTACCTTGCTCATTTCTCCATCGTAAAGTAACGAATCCTGTCCGTTCAGCGAAAAATCGCGGCGTACCATTGCATCTTTCAACCAGGTGTAAAAAGCCGTAATTTCAATCTTAGCCTTGTTGTTATGTGTTCTAAGAATACTTAATTCCAGATTTCTGGCATATTCGGGCTTCAGGTCAGGATTTGGTACAACAACATTTCCCGGTTCCGAGTCGAAAACTTTTGCTGCATCATCAATATTTGGAGATCTGAAACCGGTTGAACCGTGAATATTAATTTGCCAGTCAGTAGTGGGGTGCCATACAAGCCCCAGGTTACCGTTAAAAGCGGAGTTGTTCATCTCGAAATCATCGAATGGGAAGTTATAGAATTGTGGATCGAATTCTCCTGCCAAATGTGTATAAGTGAATCGTGATCCAACCTGAAGAATAAATTTCTTGCTTGCATTAAATTTTAGCGAATAGTAACCTGCAAGGCTTGAGTATTCCGACCCATTGGGATAACGAGGGGCAACATCTTCAGTTTCTCCCGTTAACAAGTTTTTGGAAATACCTGTGGAGCCCACTTCATTAAAGTAGCCTTCTATCCCATAAAAAAGTTCACTTTTTTTATCAAACTCCTTCCCAAAATCAAGGTTAAAGGAGTATATGTTGAGATCTTCTTCCCTGCTGCGCAATGCGTCTTTATTGAACTTCCTGTCACAGCGACTTTCTGTATAAGACTGATATCCGGCAAGGATATTCACTTTATCAAATAACGTATGTTTTTTATTATAAAGAGCCTGGCCCGAAACCAGGGTCCATTTTTGTGGTCCGTAATACCAGTCAGCGTATTTTAATTTATCTCCTGAATATTCTATAAGTCTGTCGTAACGTGGAATATCACTTGTTTGCGAATGGTGAGCGCTCAGAATAAAATTGAAGTTTTCGTTTGGTCTGTAACGAACTTTTCCCATCAGGTTAAATTGACTATAGGCAGTGTATTTCTGAATTCGATTGTTGCTGTTTTGACGGATTACATCTTCTCCTTCATATTTTTTATCGGATACATATTCCGGGCGTAAATATTCATCAGGGCCGGATGTTCCCATTTTTAAGTTATCAAAATCGGTAAATGTGGAGCTGATGACTGCTGCCCATTTTTCTCCTCCCAGATTATAACTTCCATGAATGGTTTTCTCGAAGTTTGCACTCGAATACCTGGAGTACACTTTTCCGAACGATTCAAATTTATCTGTTGTTGTCAGGCGGGGATTCAGCGTGTTGAAACTCATTACACCTCCCAGCGCATCGCTTCCATATATCACCGATCCGGGGCCAAAAATCACTTCTGTGTTTTCGAGACTTTGTGCATCAACCGAAATTACGTTGTGCAGGTTTCCGCTTCTGTAGATGGCATTGTTCATTCTAATTCCGTCAACCACAATCAATACCCGGTTTGCCGAAAATCCCCTAATCATGGGACTGCCGCCACCCATCTGGCTTTTTTGTATAAAAATGCCTCCTTTAGTTCCCAGCATATCGGCCGCAGTTTGGGGAGAGTAATGTAATACTTCTTCGGCTTGAATGGTTTTTACCGTGTGCGGAATTTCTGTTTTATCTTGTTTCCATCGGTTCACCGACACTATGATCTCATCGAGTTTTACCGGATTTTCAACCAGTAAAATTACTTTTCCGCTTTTCTCTATTTTTTCACGTGTCGACGTTTGGCTGAGGAAGGAGGAATGTTTAAACAGTATTTTTTCTTTTTCAGTAAAACCATCCAGATTTGCTTTCCCCTCAACATTAGTTTGAGTTGAAAAATGATCAGAAAATAGAATTACATTCTCGATGGGTTGGCCGGTTTGGGCATTTACCACTTTTACATAGCTTTGACCAAAGCTATAAATTCCAATAAGCAGAATTATTGCGATTAAGTATAGTTTTTTCACGAAAGATGATTTTTGAACAAAGTTATTAATGCGCGCCGCACAACAAAAATTGTACCCTTTGTGAAGTGAAGAAATTATAAAATGATAATGAATGGTACTGTTCACCTCTGATTTTTGGAAGCACCTTGTTTTATTGTCTTCTGATTAGTGTGTTTATTTGTTCGATATTGTTTGGGTTATGAGTTAAATGAATTATGGCTAATAAACTCTGAGTGTAGCACAATAAAAAATCCGGTCTGAAACAAACCGGATTTGATCATTGAAAAAATCAACAAATTATACAAGTCCCTGTGCCAACATTGAATTGGCAACTTTTACGAATCCCCCGATATTGGCTCCTTTTACATAGTTTGTAAACTCAGCCGATTCCTTACCGTATTTTAGGCACATTTCGTGAATATTTTTCATAATGGAGTGTAGCTTGGTGTCAACTTCTTCTCGGCTCCAGGCCAGTCGCATGCTGTTTTGTGTCATCTCAAGACCCGACACGGCAACCCCTCCGGCATTCGCAGCTTTTCCCGGTCCGTACAGAATTTTTTCTTTAAGGAAATGATGAACGGCTTCTTCGGTGCTCGGCATGTTGGCACCTTCAGCAACAACAAAACAACCGTTTTGAGTTAGCATTTGTGCTTCTTCGAGGTTTATTTCATTCTCTGTTGCACAAGGTAATGCCACATCACATTTCACACTCCAGGGGCGTTGTTTTTCCATATAAGGCACGCTGTATTTGTCGGCATATTCCTTAATTCTTCCCCGGTGTACATTTTTCAATTCCATCACATAATCGAGCTTTTCGCGATCAATTCCTTCCGGATCGAAAATGGAACCGCTGGAGTCGGAAAGGGTTACTACTTTGCCACCCAATTCAATCACTTTTTCAGCCGCAAATTGAGCAACATTACCTGATCCTGAAATGGCAACCACTTTTCCCTGGAAGCTTTCTCCCCGGGTTTTCATCATTTCCTGGGCAAAGTAAACAGTTCCGTAACCGGTTGCTTCTGGTCGTATAAGTGAACCTCCCCATTCTACTCCTTTTCCGGTAAGCACGCCGGTGAATTCATTTCTTATTCGTTTGTATTGCCCGAAAAGGAAACCAATTTCACGGCCGCCAACGCCAATATCACCTGCCGGTACATCGGTATATTGTCCTATGTGACGCGAGAGCTCGGTCATAAAACTTTGGCAGAAACGCATGACTTCGTTATCTGATTTGTTTTTTGGATCAAAATCGGAACCTCCTTTCCCTCCGCCCATTGGCAGCGATGTCAGACTGTTTTTTAGTACCTGCTCGAAAGCCAGAAATTTAAGTATTCCCTGGTTAACAGTGGGGTGAAAACGCAACCCTCCTTTATACGGACCGATGGCGCTATTCATTTCAATACGGTACCCTCTGTTAATTTGAATATTGCCCCGGTCATCAAGCCACGGAACCCTGAATTGAACGATTCTTTCCGGTTCTACCATTCTTTCCATTATTCTCGCATGAATGTAGCGTGGATTGTCCAGAAGAAAGTCTGCTAATGATTCAACTACTTCGTGTACAGCCTGATGGAATTCAGGTTGTCCCTGATCTTTTGCTTTCACATAGTTCATAAAGTCGTTTATAAACGACGTACTGTTTTTAGTGTTCATTTCAATGGTTTTATTTTTTATATGTTTAAGTTACGAAAAAGTTATGTTCTATTTGGTTGTTTTTGAGCATGTTAAAATGAGTGGAAAATTATAAACTGATATTTTAATAAGTAAGTGAATGTTAAATCACAAGCAGAGAGTTGAATTTGTTATGAAAGTGTAAAAGAGCCTTTTACATCCAACAAATTATTTATCTTTGTGACCTTTAATTTTGAACGCTATTCAATTATAAAATGGAATACAAATTCACGGAAATAGAGCCGAAATGGCAAAAGTACTGGGAGGATAACAAAACCTTCAAAACAAAAGACGATTATTCAAAACCAAAATATTATATACTGGATATGTTCCCGTATCCGTCGGGAGCGGGGTTGCATGTTGGCCACCCTGAAGGGTATACGGCAACCGATATTTTAAGCCGTTACAAGCGAATGAAAGGTTTTAATGTGCTGCACCCAATGGGGTACGATGCATTTGGCCTTCCGGCAGAACAGTATGCCATTCAAACCGGAACACATCCGGCAATTACAACGCAAAAAAACTGTGACAACTTCCGTCGTCAGATTAAAGCCATTGGATTAAGTTACGACTGGGACCGCGAAATTAAAACTACCGACCCGAAATATTTTAAATGGACCCAGTGGATCTTTAAGAAACTTTACGATACTTATTTCGATGAGGAACAACAGAAGGGACGCCCTATTTCAGAGTTAGCTATTCCTGAAGAGATAAAAGAAAAAGGGGAGGAGGCCGTTAAGAAATTCATCAGCGAAAAACGTTTGGCTTATTACGATAACGCGCAGGTTTGGTGGTGCGATTCGTGTAAAACTGTTTGTGCCAACGAAGAGGTTCTTACTGATGGTTCTCACGAAAAATGCGGAAACACTGTAATTCGGAAAAACCTGAAACAATGGTTGCTTCGTATTCCGCATTACGGCGAAAGATTGTTAAACGGACTGGAAGGCCTTGACTGGCCCGAAGGTGTAAAAGATATGCAACGCAACTGGATTGGTAAATCGACCGGTGCAGAAGTGGATTTTCGAATAGATGGCTTGGAGAAAAGCCTGCGTGTGTACACCACCCGTCCTGACACTTTGTTTGGAGCAACTTATATGGTAATTGCCCCCGAGCACGAGTTGGTAAATGAAATTGTTACTGCCTATAAAAAAGAGGCAGTTGACACATATATTAAGGCAGCAGCTTTAAAATCGGATTTGGACAGGACTGACCTGGCCAAAGAAAAAACAGGTGTATTTACGGGGCGTTACGCAGTGAATCCGGTAAACAAGGAATTGATACCGATTTGGGTTGCAGATTATGTTTTGATGGGATATGGAACGGGAGCTATTATGGCTGTTCCTGCTCATGATACACGTGACTTCGATTTTGCAAAAGAATTTAATATTCCGATCAATTGCATTCTCGATCCGAAAGATGTGGAGAACCGCGACGAAATTCTTGCAGGTGATGCCTGCTGGACAGAGGACGGAGCTTATATCAATTCATCAAGTGAAGAGACCGGTTTGGATATTAATGGACTGAACAAAGCTGCTGGTATCAAAGAAGTGGTTGAATGGTTGGAAGGTAAAGGCATTGGAAAGGCAACTACTAATTTTAAATTGCGCGACTGGTTGTTTAGCCGTCAACGATACTGGGGAGAACCATTTCCAGTTATTCACTGGGAAGATGGAGAAGTAAGTTTGGTAGAAGATGAAAATCTGCCATTACAATTACCCGACTTGGAAGAATACAAACCCAGTGCAACAGGAGAGTCACCACTGGCAAATGCTGACGACTGGTTAATTGTAACTGATAAAAACGGACGTAAAGGTCGCCGTGAAACCAATACAATGCCTCAGTGGGCAGGTTCGTGCTGGTACTATTTGCGTTATATCGATCCTAATAATGAGGAAAGTATTTTTGATGTGAAAAAGGAACAGTACTGGATGCCGGTTGATTTATATATTGGTGGTGCGGAACATGCTGTACTTCACTTATTGTATTCACGTTTCTGGCACAAGGTGTTGTTCGATTTGGGTGTGGTTTCTACCGATGAGCCTTTCCAGAAATTGTTTAACCAGGGAATGATCCTGGCATTTGCATATGAAACAGCAACAGGGGCTAAAGTGGCATCTGACCTTGTTGAGGAAAAGGATGGAAAATATTTCCACATTGAAACAGGAGAGGAGCTGAGGCAGATTGTGGCCAAAATGTCGAAATCGCTGAAGAATGTTGTGAACCCCGATGATGTGATTGAACGTTACGGTGCCGATTCGCTTCGTTTGTACGAAATGTTTATGGGACCGCTTGACGAACGCAAACCATGGGCAGAAAATGGCGTAAAAGGTGTATTTAACTTCCTGGCCCGTGCATACCGTTTCTTTGCGGATAATGATAAAATTGTTGATGGTGAAGAGGATAAAGAAGTGGCCAAGTTGCTTCATCAAACCATTCAAAAGGTGGAACACGATATTGAAAACCTGAAATTCAATACCGGTATTTCTGCGTTGATGGTATTTAATAACATGGCGATTAAAAAAGGAAAGGTTACTAAACAAACGGCTGAAACCTTTGTCAAAATTCTGGCACCTTACGCACCTCACATGGCAGAAGAGTTGTGGTCAGCTTACGGTAATACCGAAACTTTGGCCTATGAGCCATGGCCGGCAGTTGATCAGAGTCTCTTAACCGAGGATTCTTATGAATACCCGGTATCGTTTAACGGTAAAATGCGTTTTAAAATCGAGCTTCCTATGGATATGCCAAAAGACGAGATTGAAAAAACTGTCTTGGCCGATGAAAGAACAGCAAGATGGATGGAAGGCAAAACGGTTCGGAAATTCATTTTTGTGCCTAAGAAGATTATTAATATAGCGATTGGATAAAATCGTTTATTACGAAAAAAATATTGAAAAGAGGCTGTCGCGCGACAGCCTCTTTTTTTGCTAAACTATAAACATCGGTAATCTATTAATTCAGATAACACAATTACCCGTAATGAATATCATTAAATAAAGAGAATAAACACCTCTCAATTTATTTTTATTGAACGGAGTCCAAGGTATTTTATAGCTCCATATTATTGTAAAATTAGTCTAACGAAGCTCCTCAAGCATTAACTTAGAATCAAAATGCATCGGATCAATTTTTAAAGCCTCTTCAAAACACGAACGAGCTTTTTCTTCTTCTCCCAGACCTGCATAACCCAAACCTTTTAAATAAGATGCTGAAACCTTAAGAGACTTGCGATAGATTTCCTGACGAATTAAAAAAGTACGTGCCGAATGCGACTCGTCAACATTAACGGTAACATGGCGAGAATCTTTAACCGGAGCAACAAATGAAGAGCTATCAGTAATAAGTTTCTCAAAAACCTTTGCAGCTTCCTTTTTATCATCTCCCAATTCTACATTTGCCAACGCTTTAAAATAGGCGAGCTCAGGAAAAACTCCGGCTCCCCAGCCTTCAGCATAACTATAATCAACCATCTTTTTAAAATATGACTTTGCTTTTTTCTTATCACCCGATAACTTGCTGTTCAACCCAAGATAATAATAAGCGATACCAATTTTTCCATCTCTGTTAATCTCCAAATTTTCCGGGAATTCCATTGCTTTTAGAAGGCTTTTTTCTGCATCAGCAAATTTTTTATTGTTCATCAATTCGATTCCCTTTGCCAGATTTGCATTAAACCAAAGTACATGAGGATTAAATTTCGAACCTTCCTCTTCGTGATATTCCATTTTCCCCATAATTTCGATAGCCTTATCGTATTGCCCCGACATGTTGTTAATTTTTACACCCAACAATTGCAGATCAACATTTCCTGCTACTAATGATTGGTGTTGAGTATAAAAATCCTGCAACTGCTGAAGTGTCATTCCGGCATAAGACATATACATATTTGCCTCGCTGTAATAACGTGTTTCTTTAGGTGCTAAAGAAATTGCTTTGTAAATATTATCAAGTGCTTTCGGCATATTTTTCATATAATTTGCTTCGGCATAGGCAATGTTTCTATACACAATGGCCTCTTTATCCATTTTTTTGGAAGCCATTTCCCAGTATTCTACCGATTTTTCAGGTTTAAAGTTGCACAAAGCATTTCCCAAAAGATAACAGGCAGTTGCATCGTTGCTGTTTTTCGATATAGCAAATTCCAGGGCTTTTATCGATTCTTCACCATAGGGGAAACAATGATCGATAGAAAGATTACTTGCCTTTTTTAAAGCTTGTTCTGCTTTATCTGAGTTCCCGGAAAGTGCAAGATACATTCCCAAGGAATAGTAAACCATTGGAAATTGATTCAATTCAGGATTGTCTGACTCTGCTGCAAAAGACATTATTTCGGCTGCTTCTGAATACAATCCCATTTGACTGTACCTGGTAGCAGCTTCTATAAAATTATAGGGTTCGTCACGCATACGTTCTAACAAATAGGACATCCACTCTGAAGCAGTTTTGCCTGTTGAAATATCAGCGCTTAATAACCTCATTTCATTTATGGCGACAAAACTTAAAGGATCAACTTTTAAAGCTTCTTTTGCTGAAAGAACAGCCTCCTTTAAATTTATTGAATGTCGAAAGACAATGGTTTTTGTTGTTAAAGCTTCAATATTTTGGGTATTTGCATTACATGCTCTTATTACAGCGTCTTGTGCCTTTTCCCAATTATTCAGTGAACTTTCTAACTTTGCCACCAGTGTATAACCTGCGGAAGTCCAGGCATAAGCCCATGTCGATCGATAAAGCATATCGAGCGCTTCCTTAGTTTTCCCCTGATTCATATAACAAACACCCAAATAATACAGCGAAGTAGCGTCCTGTGCCTTTTTATGATTTCCTGTAGTTTTTTCAACGGCTCGTTTTAAATGTTCCTCTGCTTTTTCATAATATCCTCTTTTTAAATACACAAGACCAATCTGGGTATTCACTTTTACATCATACGGATCGCGTGCAAGAGCCTCTTCGTAGTATTTCATGTAATCGAAATTGGTATTCCCAAATTGTTCAATCTTTAAACCGGCGAAGAACAAATCATCATTTGTTTTGATTTCTTTGGGATCCAACGGGTCTTCATAAACATCGGGAAATGGCTCATTTTTTTCGGGTTGCTTTTGCCATGAAATCAATTCATTATCATCATCCGACACAACTGTAATTTTTAAATCTTCATAATTTACGGATTCCGAAATCGGCACTAATTTTTGATATGGTTTTTCGGGGCTAATATCAGCTTGTTCCTCTAATAAAACCTCTTCTTTGGCGGTAAGAATCACCTTTACCCTGTTTTGTACTGAAGTTGCATTAATTTCTATTAACGCCTTTTTGTCCTGAAGTTCAAGATTTAAGATGAGATCTTTATTGGCTTCTTTAATTCCATTCAGGTTTTTTATTCCCGACATATAAAGTGTGCCGTATTTTGTTTCGAATGGAGCCACAAAATTATAATCAGGTTGATTATCGGAATAAAAACCAACCATCAATTCTGCATATGGCCCGTCAGAATCTGTAAGTTTTGTATCCCAAATTCTCTGTTGTTCATTCTTTCCCCAGTTCCATATTTTTTTGCCTTTAAATATCTGATGATCTCCAATAAAAACAACCCCGGCCTTTTTCCCATGATCTATGCCGCCCAGGAAGTCCTGGTCGCTTTTATATACAAAGAAGGAAACAGGTTGTTTGGCAGCATTCCACCACGAAAGATCTTCTCCGTGAGTATAATCGTGCGATTGATATACCTGATTAAGAACAGGCCAGCGGGCAAATTCAACCATATAATGGAAGTTAATAGTTTCAACATCCGGAGGAAATATAAACTGATAATCATCGTTTACATGAACTGCATTGTTTGAAAAGAATAAGGCTGGATACTGATACGGTGTTACATCTAAACTTTTAAATTCAGTTTTTAAATACGCTTTTCCCGGTTCCAGTGTTAATCCCACCAACCAACGGGTCTGACTTCGTTTTTCATATTCTCCGACCCAAATTGTTTTGCTCCCGTCTTCATTTTCGCACAGCGTATAATCAACCGGCAAAAAGCTAGTAGGCCGGTGATGATGAGGAGTATTCCATTCTGTCCCACCAGAGGTCCATGCACCGATCATTCCAATAAGTGCCGGTTTAACAACACGGTTGTAGTATACAATATCATAGTTATTCGTTTTATCCAGGGCATAATAAATACGTCCACCCATTTCAGGGGTAACACAAATTTTCAAATATTCATTCTCTAAAATCAAGGCCTTATATTCCTTATCCACTTTATCCGAAGAGCCAACCTCTATAAACGGATACGGATAAATATGCCTCTCGGCCAATTGTGATTCCTGTGGAATATAAAACACCGGACTTTTGTCGGGAGCTTTTGTCGGATAGGTTGGCAGGGTGATGGTTTCTTCTACTAAACTCACCTGTGCAGTACATACTGTACTGATAAAAATCAAAATATATAACAGTTTAGTTTTCATAGTTATTTAGGTTATTCGTTAATATAAAAAGGGGGCTCTAATTGACTATTGCAGCTGATAATTCTAGCTGTCAATCATTTTCATAAATTTTGTTCAAAAGGTTTTCATCTTTATCAATACAAGCAACAAGCTGTATAAGAGCTTTTTCATTTTTAATTGTTATTGGGTTATCAGAAATATAATTTCTCATTCTGCAACCAACAATTGAAATGGTTAGTTTTTTATCTCCTTTTACAAGCATATAATCCCACGATTGATTTTCAGGCACAGTTGTTAACGCAGCGTTGGCTCCTGAAAATGCTTCAACATTGCACAAAGAAGTATGTCCCTGTCCTTCAATAATTATGGGATGCACATCCTGAACATTCTCTCCACAATTTGCAATAATCGAACCTTGAGAAAGTTGCCAGTTCCGGTTTTTTGTATTGTTTCCTTTTTTATGAATACCGGTATTGACGCAATCGAAATTAAAATTGGTGAGTTGTCCATAAGTTTCTCCCTCCAAAAGTATTCCTCCATAAGTGCCAAACGTAAATAAATCAATCAGTTGGGCATTGTCGGTATGATCAAGTGAGTAGGCAAATGTTTTTTTTCGAATAACTGCATCGATAACAGAAGGACTGAATTGGCCACCAATAAATCGTTGGATGGCAGGATTTACGTGGCAATGCAAAATTCGTGGAATATCATAACAATAGTTTATCCTGATAAATTCACCGCTTAAAGGATAGCCATAACAATGTTCAAAAGTCATTAATTCGCATGCCTTTTGTGGTGAGGCATTAAAATCCATTGCCAGGTATTCACCATAAAAAGTGAGACACGATAAATAAACTCCCTGGGCATTGTTTGTTTTATCAACCCGGATAGTTGCAGGATAGGGAATAATCTTGTCAGGATTATCTATGGTTTGTTCAGGATACCAAAACTGAATGCCTTTTATCTGGGTTGCAGTTTCAACGGTAATAAACGGATTATCCCTGTCAGTAATCTTAAAAACACTGCCCACCGGTTGCTTTTTCGATGGATTCACTGTTCCTCTTGGCGTTGGACCATGCACTCCTACCAAAGAAACGTTTTTCTTTAAGATAATACCTCCATCAATATGATATGGTTCCTCAGATGGTTCAACATATAAAGCCGCACCGCTGGCTGAAGCCCAATCAATGGCTTTTTGAAGATTTTGTTTATTTACTGCAGAACTGTTTTCAGGTTTCACATTAAATTTTTGTATACTCACCGATTCTGTGGCATGAACAAAAACAGAAAGGCATATTAAAAAGAAGAGTAAAGTTGCTTTATTTTTCATTGGTTTAAGTATGAATTTGTTTAAAGTTAATATATAAAAATTGATTGATAATAAGTTGTTAGTCAGAAAGTAACTGTTTCAAAACTTTACGTCTTTTGATTGATTTTCAGTTATTCAAAAGTTTTTGTTTATATCACTTGTGAACACCGATTTCGGGTTAACCTTTACAGCTTCATACTAAATATTACCAGTACTTTAAATATGCCAATTTGAATTTGCAATTGGAAAGTTGATAATCCAACCAGGTTCTTACAGATCAAAAAAAGGAACAGAGAAAAATCGCTGTTCCTTTTTTCTAATTTAACCAAAATATCAATTTATTAGGTTTAGTTTATCTTCTGGTGAAATATTAAGATCAGGATTTCTTTCAATTTCTTCGGCAGGATAAGGTGCATACATTTTTCCCTGACTCCAGGTTCCGCTGGCACCAAAAGGTTCTTTAGCTGTAACACCTCCCGATCCGGGGATTATGTATTCAGGATTGGCAACCCGGGTATTAAAATGGTCTTTAACCCGATCCATTCTTTGCATGTCATTGTAGCGTGGTGCAACTGCTCCCCAGTACCAACCAGCAATTTCCCAACCATGTTCATCATATGCAGCTTCAGCCAATTCATCAGCAGACATACTCGATGAATAGTGGTTGATTGAAGGATCATCAACCGGACCATGTCCGTCAGCACGATTCCTAACTTTGTTTAGCAGTTCGATCGCCTTTGCATTGGTTTCTCCCGAACGGCCAATAGCTTCAGCATACCAGCAATATACTTCTCCTAAACGGATTAACTGGTGAATTTGCTCACTCCATCCATTTCCCTGGTCATTGTAATATATAGAGAAGTCATATTCATAAGTGCCGGCTTTGTTATTGTCGGAAGTAAATCCAGATTTACCAAAATAAGGTAAACGGTTAGCTTCAGGAATATTTTCACTCCACCAAGGATACGAATTACCATCCCCTTTATTGTATGTAACCGATGGATAAGTTGCATCTTTTCGCGGTCCTTCAGGGAAGTTACAGAAAAATCCAACTTCAGCACGCGAATCTGTCCAGCCACCACTACAATCCTGAATATCATTAATTGCACCTCGTGCAGACTCACTGCGGTCTCCTCCTCCAAATGCAGTACTGTAATAGACGGCTATAATTGATTCTTTATTACTCCAGTTTTCTTGTTTTGAATGGATTTTCCAGAATTCGTCATACAGTGAATAATAATAGGTACCATTTTCAGAAGCTTCAATTACTTCCAATGCTTTATCAGCAGCCAGTTTATAATATTCCGTGCCTTTATTTAAAGGCCAACCGGCCATAGACATATATACATACGACAGCATTGCCTGCGCTGCACCTTTACTGGCCACCACATTCACGCCATTCATTGCTTTTGGGGCTTCAGTATAACTAACAGGCAGGTTCTCAGCTTGTTTTAAATCACTGACAATCATGTCGAAAATTTCGGAAACTGTAGACAATCCAATAGAAAAATCAATTTCAAGTGAAGTAATCTTAGGAAGAGGACCGAATGCGCGAACAAGATAGAAGTAAGCCCATGCACGCCAAAAATGAGCCTGGTTGATAGCATAATCTATTTCTTCCTGGGTTGCATCAGGTGCTTCACTGGCGCCATTAATAATGTAATTGGCGGCCTTAATAACCTGGTATTTGTCTTCCCAGCACCATAACAGACGATCGTTATTCGTTGAAATATTATAATTATCCCATTCGCGTATTGAAGCCTTATTACTTGCAGGGTGTGTCGACAAATCGTCGCCCATAAAGGCATTAATAAATTGGGTAAGACCAAATGTTGAACGGCCAACACGCCTGTAAAGAATATTAACAGATCCTTCCAAATCGCTTTGCTGTGAGAACGAAGCATTACTCATTAGTTTCCCTTTGGGATCTTCTTCCAGAAAATCGCTGCATGAAACTGTCCAGAACGTGAACAGGCCTAATATCAATATCTTATATAAAAATGTTTTCATTTTTTAATGTTTTAACTTGTTATTGATTAATAATTAAAACGTATCATAAACATAAATGTCCTGGGTAATGGAAATGATCCGTTATCCAAACCAAATGTTGTGTCGTAGTAAGAAGAACTTACTTCAGAAACAGTTTCCGGATCCATGCCTTTATATTTGGTCAGCACAAATAAGTTTTCAGCACTAAGTGAAAGGTGGACTTTGCCAATTTTTGTAAGTTTTTCAGGAATGGTATAGCCAACTGTTAAATTCTGGCAGCGAATGAATGCGGCATCTTCCAGCCACTGAGTAGACCCTGCAACATATTGGTTGTTCGAATTCGTAAGACTTGGGAATAATGCTTCACTTTTGTCACTTACTTTGTCCCAACTTCTATAATAGGCTTCGCGTGTAGAGATAAATCTTGATGCTCCCACCATACAGCTTTGTACATAACGAGAAAGATTTAATCTGTCATATTTTCCAGTGGCGCGGAAAAATATATTCATATCCCAGTTTTTATATTTGAATGAATTGTTCCATCCAAATATCCAGTTTGGAATTGAATTGCCCATTACCTTTTTGTCTTCGGTGTTATTTTCAGTTGTTAAGCCTCCATCGGCTGTTACATACAGGTTGGCACCTTCATCGTTAAATCCGGCCCATTCCTGTAAGTAGAATGAACCAACCGGCTTATCTACCTCCAGTACAAAAATACCACCCTGGTACATACCTCCACGGCTTGCATCAGGCACGATTCGATTCACATCTCCCAAATCTTTCACAATATTCTGTGTATAAGTGGCAGTAAGGTTACTTTCCCATGTAAAATTCTTTGATTGAACAGGAATTACGTTTAAAGTAAATTCCAACCCTTTGTTATGAATTTCTCCCTGATTTGTCCAAATTCTTCCTCCTCCGTTATAATCTGGTAGTTCCTTTTGAAATAACAGGTCTGTAGTTTTTTTCAAAAACACGTCAGTTGTTAAACTTACCTTCTGATCGAGAATACTTAAATCGAATCCAAGGTCATATTGCAGTGTTTTTTCCCAGCGAAGATCGGGATTACTAAATTCTTCCGGCCAGTATCCGAAATACTGTTGTGATGTTCCGTAGCTAACATAGTCGCGTGTTAACATAGCATAAGTAGCGTATGCACCCACACCATGATTACCTGAAGAACCTACACTGGCACGCAGTTTTAATTGTTGAATCAGATCTTTATTCATAAAAGGTTCTTCAGCAATATTCCATCCCAGTGCAACCGATGGGAAATATCCCCATTTATTTTTATCCTTAAATTGCGAAGGTGCATCGGCTCTAAATGTTCCTGTGAAAAGGTATTTGCTTTTATAACTGTAAATTAACCTTCCGAAAGTAGATACCATTTGGTTGCCTGTATAATCGTTTCCAACCTGTTGTGTTTCGGCCGATCCTAAATCCCAGTATCCCGTTTGTTCATTAACAAGATCATAGGATGTGCCAGATAACCTGCTCCATTCATATTTGGTGGTTTCCAAAACTGCCATAGCTGTCAGTCGATGTTCTCCAATGTCTTTTTGGTAGGTTAAATTATTAATGTTCCTCCAGCGGTAACTCTGATCGGACTGGTTAGTCGCATAATTTTGAGCATTCGGATATGCTTTAGTTGATCTGAAACTCCGATAAAGATTTTGGTGGCGGGTATAAAATCCTTGCAAAGAAAGGGTTAATCCGTCAATGATTTTAAAATTAAAATCAACAAAACCATCCATATCACTTCGTTCACTATCTGAATACTCAGCTTTAACGGATGCATATGGGTTTCTACTTAATGACCCGTAGGGGTCGAGGATATACACTCCATCTTCATCCTGTAATTCCATACAAGGCGAATATTCAATAACACTGGAGAATTGTCCTTGGTTGGTTCCATTATGAGACTTGCTAACACCACCGTATAAATATCCCGATAAATTAAACCATGGAGTAATCTCTGAGTTTAAGGTTGCTTTTAAATTATAATCCCGAGAAGTAACCGTTAGCCATTGGCCTTTGGTATCTCCACCCCAACCGGTAACAGAATATTTTGTTTTATCATTACCACCTGATATATTAAGGTTGTAATTTTGAGAGAAACCGGTTTGTGTCATCAAATCGATCCAGTCAATTCCTTTTGTTCCTGCTTTATATGCAGCTACGTCTGTTTCTGAAACTGTACCTGTTCCAAAAACATCATTTAAAGCAGTTGCATATTCATATGGACTTAGCATGTCTGGTTTATTACGCATTGTTTTCCATCCAAAACGTGCATCCATTGTTATGTTCATTCCTGTCTGAGGTTTTTTCGTTGTAACCAGAATTACACCATTGGCTCCCTGCGAACCATAGATGGCAGTTGATGATGCATCTTTCAAAATTTCGATGGATTCAATGTCATAGAAGTTTCCTATTGTTCCACCGATAACTCCATCCACAACCCAAAGAGGTTCACTACTCTTATTCAAAGAGGTGATTCCACGTATGCGAATATTTGCATTACCAGAACCACTGGTACTTGTAATATTTACACCGGCAGCCTTTCCTTGAAGAATTTGAGTAACACTGCCTTGTGGTAAATCCTTAAATTTCTCATTTGACAATGAAACAAGAGAACCTGTTAAATCCGATTTGCGAACTGTACCATAACCAACGGCAACAACTTCGTCAAGACCGATGGAGTCATCTTCCATGGTGATTATAAAATTGGTATTCCCCGCTATTGAAATTGTTTGTGTTTTCATTCCTACGAATGAAATCTGCAGCTCTTGTGCATTATCCGGAACTCTTAAAACAAAGTTTCCTTCCGAATCGGTAACAACACCAATGGTCGTTCCCTTAACAAGAATACTTACCCCCGGAAGTGGTACTCCTTCACTGTCGGTGACAATCCCGGTTAATTCCTTATTGAACTGAGGATTGTCAGAATCGTTAGTATCCGATTTTCTGATGATCACCTGGCGGTCATAGATTTCATATTTCACATCCTGGCCTTCCAATACTTCATCAAGAATTTTTTGGATAGTAGCGTTCTTCAGATTAACGTTCATCTTTCTGTTGATATTCAACTCTTCATTTCTATACAGAAAAATAAACTCACTGTTTTCTTCTACATAATTAAACACATCCAGAATTGTGCAATTTGTAAATCTTACACTCAAATAGGTACTTTGAGAATAAGTGTTACTCGCGTTTACTGTAAAGAGGGTTCCAAAAATCAGAATCATAGTTAGACGCATAGCTCTAAGTGTTTTCTTAAGGATTCCCGGGTCATGGGAATCACATAAACCATTTTTTTTCATAAATTTGATTCGTTAAATATTAATACTATTTTAGATGGTGTTATTAAAACCGGTATATGTTGCTGCATATGCCGGTTCTTTATTTTATCTTATCAGGTAATTATTTTCATTAATTTTTATAAAGTTTAATCCGGTTAATGAATTCATATATTCAAATACAATATCCTGACTTTTATTTATATCCAGTTTCCCAGATATTTTCAGGGTACCGTCAAGAGGATCCTCGTATCTTATATTTATGTCGAAATATCGTTCAAGTTTTTTTACAACCCGGTTTAAATCAATGTCGTAAAAACTCAAATATCCTTGTTTCCAACTTGTATAGTATTCAACTTCAACATCGTAAACTTTGGTATTCTTATCTGTTTTATTAAGCACAGCCATTTGTCCGGGTTTAATCTCAACTTTTCTTTCAAAAAGTCCAGAATTAGCCAAACCAACTTCAACACTTCCTTCTTTTAAAACGGTTTGTACAATCTGATCTTCGGTATAAGCTGTAATGTTAAACTGGGTTCCGAGTACCTTCACAGCGGCATCGGGTGTTTTTACCAGGAATGGTTTCTTCTCGTTTTTTGTAACTTCAAAGAAGGCTTCTCCTACCAGGAATACTTCCCTGGTTTTGTTCACAAAATTAGTTGGATAAATAAGCCGACTTCCTGCATTTAACCATACTTTGGTACCATCTGCTAAAGTGATGTTTGAGTGGTTACCATAAGGGATGACCAAAGTGTTCATAATCACAGGATTGCTCTCATTCCCTTCAATAATCTTTTTCCCGTTGACAGTTATGTTACCATCTTCAGAATAGGACAATTCCGATTTTCCCTGATTAAGAACAATTTCTTTTTTATTATCAAGAATCAAGGTTGGTTTCTGCAGATTTATAGTTGCCGGTGGATTGTATGTCGCAAAATGATTTTCCGCTTTTGGGTTTATAAGTATATATGTTATTCCACTTCCGATTAACAGGAAGAAGAAAGCAACGGCAGCATAGCGTAAGGTTAAATATACAATTCGGTTATATTTTCTGGATTTTTCTTTTTCCTTCAGTTGTCTGAGGATTTGGTTGGCCAGCTCTTTTTTCTCGAATCTTGAAAGTTGTTCTGTTTTATACTTAAGATGTTTCTCGAAACCTTCTTTTAATTGAAGTATTATCTCTGCTTCATCCGGATGCTGTTCTAAAAAATGATCCCAGTAGGAATTGATTTCAGGAGAAGGATGGTAAATCCACTTATAAAAAAGAGGATTTTCGATCATGCGATGATACAAATTCATAAGTCAGGTTATCGTGTTTTTTTAGTAAGAGGAGGAAAGAAGGAAAAGGGGACATTAATTTTTAAATATTTTTTATGTTTTATAGCATGTTGTCACAAAGAAAATGACGGCATCGGCAAAATTTTTTCTAATGTTTTTCAGAGCACGGTGTACTTGCTTTTTGGCTGTGTCTGGCTTAATATTAAGAAGCTTGCCAATTTCTTCATAAGTCATGGCACTATTGAATTTTAAAAACAATAATTCTCTTTTGGCTGAATCGAGATTTGAGATTTCTTTTTGAAGAAGTTTCAGATTTTCTTCTGAATTATCATCCAGAATTTTATCTTCAATCGAGAATTTTAATTCAAAGGAATCAGTAACTTCCTGAATGGATGTGTAGCGGTTCCTTTCTGTCAGTTTTTTTATTATAATTCGTTTTAGTGATTTATAAAGGTAATATTCGAGGAACTGCGGTTGGCGTAATTTTCCTCCATATGTATAAACATCAAGAAAAAGATCTTGTATCGAGTCTTTAAGCAAATCCCGATCGGAAGTTATTCTCATTCCATATGAAAACAGAACATCTACAAATTCATTGTAGATGGTTTGAAATGCATCCTTGTCTCCGGATTTAAATTTCTCCCAAATGATTTGCCAATATTCTTCATTAATTCCTTTATTCAAAACAGCATTCTTTTGAGCAATTTACTAATTTAACATATAGATTATACAATATTAATCAAAAGCAATTAAAAATTGTATTATAAGATTTCCCTCGCCGTTAAGCTATTTCTGATTGTACTTATTGCCCTCTAACGATTGTTAACTTAAATCGTTAATACTTTTTTTGATGTTTCAAGCATTTTTATTCCCTACCTCTTTTCATTTTTAAAATGGAAAACAAAAAGCTTAACCGGTTAAGCAAAGGTATGAAAAATTATTATTGTTGTCATAATATGTTATCTTCATTTAGAAATATTGAAAAATAGTTGAAAGGATAATAGTTTAAAGGCCCTTTCATTTATTAAGTCTATATTATTTCGCAAATCCCTGACAATCATCACAATTTTTTCATAAAAGGCTTTGTTCTTTTGCGCGAATTTTCAAAACGAAAAAACAAGTAGAAAATGGTTAAGGAGATATTATCTAAAAACACCAGATTGGCTCGTCTTTTACAGGATTACGCCATCATTACTTTCGGCTTACTTTTATTTGCAGCCGGCTGGGTGTTGTTTCTTATTCCTGCAGAGATTACAGGTGGTGGAATTAGTGGTGTTGCAGCGGTGGTTTATTTTGCTACAAAAATTCCTGTGAGTATCACTTATTTAGCGATAAATACTTTTCTGGTGCTCGTTGCCATTAAAATATTGGGGGCTAATTTTGGGGTAAAAACCATCTATAGTATTCTTGTTCTAACCGGATTTTTTGCTTTGTTTCAGAATGTTTTGAAAGAACCGATGGTGAATGATACTTTTCTTTCTGCTATTCTTGGTGGAATGGCGGGTGGAGTAGGACTTGGTATTGTATTCTCGAGAGGTGGAAGTACCGGAGGTACCGATATTTTTGCGATGATTATAAACAAATACCGCAATATCAGTCCCGGGCGTATCATTTTGCTTTGCGACGTTGTTATTATTGCTTCTTCCTATATTGTATTTCGCTCGCCCGAAAAACTGGTGTACGGCTATGTTTCCATGTGGGTGGTTTCGTATTCTCTCGATTCTTTTTTAAGTGGAGCAAACCGATCGGCTCAAATGTTTATCATCTCTAAACATTATGCGGAGATAGCAGATTATATTAAGGAGGAGACCTATCGGGGAGTTACTTTGCTCGAAGGGAAGGGGTGGTATACCCGCGAAGATGCGAAGGTAATTATGTCGGTGGTACGTAAAAAGGAAACATCAGCTATCTTTCGCGAAATTAAACGAATCGATCCGGAGGCTTTTATAACCATGGCTAGCGTAATGGGTGTTTACGGAAAAGGATTTGAAAAACTCAAACTTTAATTTTAATCCCGCATAATAAATACCATATCTTTTTAGTTTTCTTATTTTTGCCACTTATGAGAAAAATGGGAGTAACTAAACTTGTTCGGTTGATTTTTGCGGGGATGATGCTTGTTTTTGTAACAGGCCAGTTTTTTTCGTGTACAACAAATAAATCAAAAAAAGCAGAAGAAACTATAAAAGATACCATTGTTGAGGTTGAAGAGCCGGTTTTGATGTATGGTCTGCCGGTTGATTCATTTAACGTTGAGAATGGTATTGTAAAAAATAATCAGTACTTAAGCCAGATTTTAAATACACGAGGTGTTGGAATGGGTACCATCGATAAGATTGCCCGTAAATCAAAAGAGGTTTTCGATGTACGTAAAATAAAAAGTGGAGAGAATTATTCCATCTTTTCAACCCTCGATTCGATTCCCGTGGCAAAGTATTTTGTTTATGAAAATTCTCCGGTAGAATATACTGTTTTCGAATTGACTGATACACTTGGTATTTATCAGGGACAGAAAGATGTTGAGACCCGGATAAATACAGTTCACGGGGTGGTGGAAACATCGTTGTGGAATGCAATGATCGATAATGCTCAGGATCCTATGCTTGCCCTGGAACTGTCAAAAATATTTGCTTGGACCATTGACTTTTTTGGAATACAGAAAGGTGATCGTTACAGGGTGATTTACGACGAACAATATGTCGATTCGGTCTCGATTGGTATAGGTGAGATTTATGCTGTAGAATTTGATCATTACGGTGAGCCCAATTACGCTTTTAATTTTGAGCAGGATAGTATTTGGGATTATTTTGATGAGAAAGGACAGAGCCTGAGAAAGACATTTTTAAAAGCTCCTTTGGAGTTTTATCGCATCAGTTCGCGTTTTTCGAACGGAAGAATGCACCCGATTCTACGAATTCGTCGCCCACACCATGGAGTTGATTATGCAGCGCCCAGAGGAACACCTGTAATGAGTATTGGCGACGGAACTGTAATAGCCAAAGCTTATCAAAAAGGTGGAGGCGGAAATTATCTTAAAATAAAACATAACTCTGCCTACACTACAACTTACATGCATTTATCGGGATATGCTAAAGGAATAAGTACCGGCACCCGGGTTCGTCAGGGGCAGGTAGTTGGGTATGTTGGAGCCACAGGTTTAGCCTCCGGACCGCATCTTGATTTCAGGGTGCATATGTACGGGAAACCGATTGATCCCTTAAAAATGAAAGCAGATCCGGTGGCTCCGGTCAAAGACGAAAATATGGAGCGTTACATCGCAGTGAAAGATTCTTTATTAAACGAATTGCAAAAGATTCACTGGGAAGAGGAGATTTTAGCTGAGTCGAAATAGAATTTGAAAGCGTGCGCTATTTTTTCAGAAATACTTCCTCATGTACAATATTTCCATCCACATCGAAATGTTGAAAACGAAGTGTTGGCATGCCATTTTCGCGAGAAACATTTCCCCGTAAAAACCCTCCCTTAACTCTCAGGAATTGATGTTCCGGCCTGACATCCTGTTGCGACCAACCACCGGCATGCATGTCGGCACCGGCGCCGCAGCTAAATTCCCAAAGGTTGCTTCCCGCAAAATGACTTACATATTGCCAATGCCGGTCTCCGTTGCATAAGTAGACGTTGTCGAATTGGTTCAGGAATTCGCGGATTTCGTCTCCTTCAAATTTCCAGTTGGAGTTGGAATAATTATCTTTTTTATTGTCTCTGTCAGGACCTAAAATTGGATTGGCATTGATAATTACTTTAAAGGTTGCATCCGATTCTTTTAAAGTCTTAAATAACCATTGTTTTTGTTCCTCCCCAAAAATTGATTTTCCGGGGCCATCAGGCATCGTATTTTTACTTCGGTAGTTGCGGCCTTCAGTAATCCATATCTGAAGGTCTTTTCCCCAGCGAATAGTTTTGTAGAATTTATCTTGTGTAGGAAATTGTTCTTTTCCAAAAATTTCAAGTCCGCGTTCCCAGTTAACTGTGCCGTAACTCATTCCCGGGAAAGCATCATCACAAAGAACATCGTGGTCGTCTTTCATAAAGTAGCTTGTGGTTTGTTCCCAAAATTTACGCTGTAGCGGAAGGGCAAATAATCGATCCCATTTAAAACGCATCATCTCTTCTGTCATCGCCCATGGCTGTGGTTTGTCGTAGTATTCCACATCACCGGTATGCACATAAAAATCGGGGAAGAGTTTAAGCATGGCATCGTAGATTTTATGTCCGTCAGTTGTGTCTTTTCTCCAGAAATCGTGGCAGGTTACCACGCAAAATTCAACTTCTTGTTCCTCTCCTTTTTCCGGAGGTGTACGAAACGATCCTTTAACATTATCCGAAATTTCCGATTTTGAGTTTTTACGAGCCACTATTTCAACCACATATTTGGTGTTTGGTACCAGGTTTTCAAGTCTCCATTGAGTGGTGAAGTTTTTAGCAGTATCAACCAGTACCCAATTCACTGTTGTTTTGTCATTTTGTCGGGTTAACGGATAATAAGTGATTTGCACCTCTCCTGGCATTCCCGGGCAGGCTCCTTCCATATCATTCAAAGTTAGGCCTTCGGGAATTTGTGCTTTGTTAATCTTTTCCGGATTTGCTTCTTTACTTAGCGCTTTTGCTTCCTGTGAAGAAATTTCAATGAATTTGGCACCGTTGACATTTCCTTCCGCATTTTTTGTTAAGCGGGTCCATATAACAATGGAATGTTGATCGGCCCAGCCGTTGTGAAAACCGTTCCCAAAATAGGGTCCATCGGTTTTTTCCGGATTATTGCACGAATAAAGAACAAGAAAAGATAAAGCAAGGAGGATACTGAGTCGTTGCAATGGTTTCATTCGTTCGGTTTTAATTGAAATGAGGTAAGGATGCCTTCCAGTCGTTAAATAGCTGTTCCATTTCTTTCACCTTTTCAGGTTGATCCTTAGCCAGGTTTTTGGTTTCTGTGGGATCCGTTTTTACATTGTATAAATCAAAGGGTTTATCCAATCCTTCTTTAACAATTTTATAGCCGTCGTTGTAAACAGCTTGCCCGCGGCGCCATTCCCAGAAAATAGGTTTTTCGCGATTGCTTTTTTCTCCTTTAAAAACCGGGATAAGACTTTCTCCCTGCATGGGAGTGATGGTTTGTTCGTTGAATCTGGAGGGATATTCTGCGCCAGTCAAATCTACCAGGGTCGCCATCATATCGATAAAATGTCCCGTGAAACGAGAAAAGGAATTAGCTTTAATTTTTCCCGGCCAGTAAGCAATAAATGGTGTGTTGATTCCTCCTTCGTAGCTAAAGTTCTTATAGTAGCGAAAAGGCGTATTCCCCACATTGGCCCAGTTTTCGCCCAGTGAACTCCATTTTGTCATGATGCCTATTTCTCCATAATCATCGGTAAGATTTACCATTTCGGCAGAGGCTCCGTTATCAGAAACAAACATAATAAGGGTGTTCTCGTCTTTGCCTATTTCTTTTAATTTTTTCAGAACCCGCCCGATGTTTTGGTCAAGCCTGTCGATCATGGCTGCATACACTTCCATTTTTTTGATTTCATTTGTTCTGATGGAATCTTCCATATCCTGCCAGTTGGCGTAAGTAGGTTCTGAAAGTTTGTATGTTTCGTCAATCAAACCCATTTCCAGTTGCTTTTTGTAACGGGCTTCCCTTATTTCTCTGTAACCGTTGTTGTAGCGGTTTTTATATTTGACAATGTCCTCGGGCCAGGCCATTAGAGGGTCGTGCGGTGCTGTAAATGCCAGGTACAGAAAAAAAGGTTTTTCTTCGTTTTTGTATTCTTCCATCCAATCGATGGCGTAGTTGGCAAAGTAATCGGTGGTGTAAAAATCTTTAGCCTCGGGTGTGTATGGTGTAAACATTTTGTCATCGATGCACCAGGCGCGTTTATTTTTGTTCCCCGGCTTACCTTTGCGTGCCGGAACACCTTCTCCTTCGCGTTGTTCCCCCGGATTGAAATAATTGCAGGCACCGTCTTTTAATCCATAATAACGGTCGAATCCCCTTGTGTACGGATTCTCTAATCCATGGTGTTTGCCTGACCAAAGAGTTCGGTAACCAGCCGTTCTTAAAATCTCACCCAGGGTTACAGCATTGGTTATGGGATTTGTATGCGTTTTGTTGTAATTGTTTTGTTGTGCATAAACACCGGTAATTAAACAGGCTCTCGACGGAAAACACTTTGAAGTATTGTGGAAATTGGTAAATCGCATTCCTCCTTCGCCCAGTTTATCCAGGTTGGGAGTTTTTATTTCGCTGCCGTAACAGCCGATATCGCTCCAGCCCAGATCATCGGCGCTGATTAAGATAATGTTGGGTTTGGTATTTTCTTTTGAACAGGATTGTAGCAGGAACAACCCTAAAATAATCAGGAGTAAGTTCTTTCGTTTCATTGGTTTTGGCTATTTAAATTATCACAAGATAACAATTTGATTTTACAGAGTTACAGGAAATTTGTAATTTGTCGGTGCAATAACTAAACCTATTTTTATGATTCTCAGGATTATTACTTTTCTCTGCTTCTTTAGTATCGTTTTAAGCGCTTCCTCTCAACAGGAAAATGAAGCTTTTATAGATCAGCTTTTACCTTCAGTTAAAAGAGGAGGGTTTGAAATGGAAGATTACTGGGTTTGGGGAGCCTCGGTAATAGAAGGAGAAGACGGAAAATACCACATGTTTGCCTCCCGCTGGCCGAAAAAATATCCTTTTTTCAATGGTTATATTTTTTATTCTGAAATTGTAAGGGCAGTATCGGATCAACCTGAAGGCCCGTTTGAATTTCAGGAAGTAGTTATGAAAAAACGAGGTTCCGGCTTTTGGGATGGGAAAATGACTCATAATCCCACCATTCATAAATCTGGCGATACGTATATGCTATTTTATATAGGAACTACGTTTAATGAAGACGCGCCAATACCGGATGTTTTGCAGGAACCTGTTTCAGAAGAAATTAAAAAGTTCAAAAATGATGTGTACAGCAGAATCCGGATTGGAGTGGCAACGTCAAAATCGGTATTTGGTCCGTGGACAAGAATGGACGAGCCTGTTTTAAAACCTCGCCCAGGCAAATGGGACGACAACGTAACCACTAATCCTGCACCTTGTGTGGCAGATGACGGATCGATTCTTTTGGTTTACCGCTCAAATGTTTCCGGTAAAGGGACTCGTTTAGGTGTAGCAAAAGCTGAAAAGCCGGGTGCACCTTTCAAAAGAATTCGTGATGATTATATGGAATTTCACGTGGAAGATCCTTATATCTGGTGGGTAAAAGATCATTACGAAATGATTGCCAAAGATCAATCGGGCACATTAACCGATGAATACCATGCCGGAGTTCATGCGACATCGAAAGATGGAATGGAATGGACAATAAGCAGTCCGGCCAAAGCATATTCCAGAGTAATTACATGGGACGACGGTACTTCGGTGAACTTGGGGAGTTTTGAACGGCCTCAGCTTTTGATTGTAAACGGGAAACCTGTTTGTCTGTATTGTGCCACAGGAGATGGTCCCGGCGGATTTAATAATGCTTTAAAAACCTGGAATGTGGCCACTCCGTTTAAGGAATAGATCCGTTGGGAAAATCTGTAATAAATGAATAAAAAATCAGACCTTTAATTTAAAGTTTAAAAATCGAATACCATGAATAAACTAATCACCTTGCTGGCAATCGTAGCCCTGCTTTTTTCCTGTAATCCTTCTTCCAAAGATCAAAAAGTAAAAGACGAAACACTGAGTGAGCACGATCTGAAAATGCAGTGGTGGCGGGAGGCTCGGTTCGGAATGTTTATTCACTGGGGGTTGTATGCCGAACCGGCCGGTGAGTGGAAAGGTGAACGGATTCCCGGAATTAGTGAGTGGATTATGGCCCGTGCTGAAATCCCTGTAAAAGAATACGAGAAATTAGCCGAGACTTTTAACCCCGAAAAATATAACGCTGAATACTGGGTGAAACTGGCCAAATATGCAGGAATGAAATACATCGTCATCACTTCGAAACATCACGATGGTTTTGCTATGTTTCATTCGAAAGCCAGCAAATACAATATTGTGGATGCTACACCTTTCGATCGCGATCCGTTAAAAGAGCTGGCTGATGAGTGTAAAAAACAGGGAATCAGGCTGGGATTTTACTATTCGCAGGCGCAGGACTGGCACGAGCCCGGAGGAACATATTTTAATATTGAAGAAGGTAAACCTCACTGGGATCCGGATTTAAAACGTGAACCTTTAATGAACTACATCAACGGGAAAGCTGTTCCGCAGGTAAAAGAGATACTCGAAAATTACGGAGGCCTTGACATTTTATGGTGGGATACACCACGAGGAATGACGGAAGAGGCTGCGCAGGCATTACAGGACGTTGTTGATGATTATCCGAATTTGATTACCAATAACCGCTTGTACAGACCGTGGCCAGGCGATTTCTCCACACCCGAACAGCATGTTCCTCCAACCGGTCTCGATTACGATTGGGAAGTGTGTATGACTATGAATACCAGTTGGGGGTACAAATGGTATGACGAGAACTGGAAATCAACGGAAGAGTTGATTAAAATGTTGGTGGATATTGCCAGCAAAGGAGGAAACCTGCTCCTGAATGTAGGCCCTACTGCCGAAGGTGAATTCCCCAAAGCCAGTATCGAACGGCTAAAAGAAATGGGACAGTGGATGCAGCAAAACGGTGAGTCGATTTACGGAACTTCGGCGAGTCCGTTTTTTAAACTTCCCTGGGGAAGGTGTACAACAAAAGAGGTAAAAGGCAACACCCGTTTGTACCTGCATGTGTTCGACTGGCCTAAAGACGGGGTGTTAAAAGTGCCCGGTTTAAAAGCGAATGTTAAAGATGTTTATTTGTTGTCGAATCCTGAACAGCATTTTGCTTGGAAATTTGAAAACGGCGACGTCCATATACATGCTCCGGCCGTCATTTTTGATGAGATAAATACGGTTGTTGTGGTAAAAACAGCCGGAGATTTGGAGGTTACGAGTAATAAGCCCACACTGAAGAACGGTAGTATTATGCTACCGGCTGATTTTGCCGACATTCATAATCCGGGATATGGCGACCATGCTGTTTTAAAAGGCTCCGGAACAAATTCAGTGATTATGAATTGGATTGATAACCGGTCAAGATTAGAATGGATGTTTAGTGCAACTGAGCCGGGAACATACCGGGTGGAAGCTTTGGTGCAAGTTTTGCAAAACGCCGGCGCCTCAGTAAAACTTGGGGATGAAGAAGTGAAAACAGAGTTCACGCCAACCGGAAATAACTTTGATATTGTGAAACTTGGAGAGATTGAAGTAAAAGAAACGGGCGATCAGGTTATTTCAATAAACCCGGATAAAGAAAATTGGAATGAAGTGGATTTGATGTACCTGGAGTTGATTAAGAAGTAAAATAAATTACATATAAAGAAGGGTTTCATTCGTTAGTTGTCGGGTGGGATCCTTTTTTTGTTCCCTGAATTTTAAAATATATCCGTTAAATATCGACTCAATTTCTAGTCTTTTATAGAATGTACTGAATATCAGTTTCTAATCATTATGTTGAATGAGATAAGGAAAATGAATCTTTTTATGTGACCTGTATTTATGAACCTTTAAGGAAATTGTAAATATTAAAATGATGGACACCCTGATTGTATAATCCTTTAGAAATTTATTGTAAGTTTAGCTAACAGTTTAAAACTTAAAACCTACGATATGAACTTTAACAGAAGGAATTTTATACAAAAATCATTTGCATCGGCAGCAGGAATTACCGCTGCATCTCTTTTGCCATACGATATGTACGGTAACGGACTCCATAGCACTATGCGTCCAGAGGAAATAGTTCTTAAACCGGGGAATCGTCCGACTCCTGAGAATTCAATAAAATTTTCAGTAATTGGTGTTAATCACGGTCACATTTATGGAATGGTTGGAGCGCTAATAAAAGGAGGTGGCGAATTGGTATCGGTTTATGTGAAGGAACCTGATTTGTTGAAGCAATTCACCAGCCGTTTCCCCAATGTAAAGGTTGCCAAAAGCGAGGAAGAAATACTGGAAGATGAGTCCATTCAACTGGTGGCAAGTTCTATTATTCCGGTTGAAAGAGCGCCGCTGGGAATTCGTGTGATGAAAGCAGGAAAAGACTACATGTCTGATAAACCCGGGATAACCACTTTCAAACAGTTTAATGAAGTAAAAAAAGTACAAAAAGCAACCGGACGGATTTATTCCATCATGTACAGCGAAAGGCTTGGAAATCCTGCATCGGTAAAAGCCGGAGATTTGGTTAAAGAAGGTGCTATTGGTAAGGTGGTTCAAACTATTGGGCTTGGTCCTCACCGGATGCGTCCCGAAACACGTCCCGACTGGTTTTTTTATCCTGAAAAAGCCGGTGGAATACTTACTGATATCGGTTCTCACCAGTGCGACCAGTTTTTATTTTATACCGACTCAAAAGAGGCTGATGTAAACTTTTCGCAGATTGCCAATTTTAATACAAGCGACTACCCGAACTACCAGGATTTTGGAGATATGAGTGTTCGAAGTTCTCATGCTACAGGTTATATCCGAATCGATTGGTTTACTCCTGAAGGGTTGCCAACCTGGGGAGATGGAAGAACTTTTATACTTGGGACCGAAGGCTATATCGAAATGCGTAAGTATGTGGATATTGCCGGCCGTGAAGGCGGAAATCACCTGTTTTTGGTGAATAAAAAAGAGGTGAAATACTACGATTGTTCACAGGTTTATATGCCTTACGGAGAGCAACTGGTTAACGACGTTGTTAACCGTACAGAAACTGCCATGACTCAGTCACATTGTTTCCTTGCCACCGAATTGGCATTAACTGCCCAAAAAATGGCAAAGAGGATGAATGTGTAATACTCAGGTATTGATGTTTTCATCCTGTTAGTTCTGCCGGTGAATCATATAAATATTTCAATCGTCAGACCTTCAGGGAAACTAAACCTTGAAGGTCTGATTTTATGATATGAATTTTAATTGCTGGCTAATCTCTCGGGTCAAAATCAGGATTAGGAACCGGGAATTTGGCATCAGTGTCAGCCAGTTTTTTATCAAGAATGGTCTTTAACTCCTTAAGTTTTTCAGGGAATACTGCAGCCAGATCGGTAGTTTCACCCAGGTCCTCTGCCAGGTTAAACAGTTCATATTGATTGTTTTCATAATGTACCACCAGTTTCCAATCTCCTTTTCGTAATGCAGATCCGGGTTCCCAGGCACTGCCATGATAGTGTGGGTAATGCCAAAACAATTCGTCCCGCTGCAAAGGCATTTTCTCTGTTAAAACAGGGAGTAAGTTTTCTCCGTCATTTTTTTCATGTTCAATTCCCGCGAGGTTTAATATGGTTGTAAAATAATCCATGCTGATTACCGGGTTATAGTCTGTACGTCCAGGTTCAACTACGTCCGGGCCGGTAATAATCAGTGGTACCCTGATGCCACCTTCGTAACACCAACCTTTTCCGGCACGCAGCGGGCCGTTGGCTGTCGGGGCATTTTCTCTGTACAAGGTAGAAAGTCCACCGTTGTCGCTGGTGAATATTATCCAGGTATTGTCGTCAAGTCCTTGTTCTTTTATGGTAGTTAAAACACGCCCCACGTTCTCGTCCATTGCCCTGACCATGGAAGCGTAAGCGGCATTTTCCTGAATAAGTTTTGTATAGCCATCGCCTTCCTTTTTGTGAGGAACTTCTTCCAATTGTAGCTTTTCGCGTTTGCTTGTGTAAGTGTCGATGTATTTGTTGGCTGCTTCAATGGGTGTATGAACTGTATAAAATGCCAGATATAGCAGGAAGGGATCTTTTTGGTTATCTTTTATGAATTGAATACTTTCATTTGTCAAACGATCGGTTAAATACTCACCCGCCGGTCCGTCAGAAAGTTTAGGGTTATTGTAGGGAGAATAGTAGCCTCCGGGAGGACTGCCTTTATCGTGTCCGCCAATATTTATATCGAAGCCCTGATCTTCGGGGAAAAATCCCTTGTCGCCCAAGTGCCACTTGCCAACAAAACAGGTTTTGTAGCCTTTTTCTTTCAACTTTTCTGCAAGTGTAATTTCTTCCATAGCTAGTTCTGTTCCATCCTGAGGGCCCAGTAAACGTCTCTTTTTGGGATCAGATCCGGGAATCCAGTCAGTAATATTTACACGGTTTGGATGCTTGCCCGTCATTATAGCTGCCCGGGTTGGACTGCAAACCGGATTGGCTGCGTAAGCGTTGGTGAAACGAACACCGCTTTTTGCTAGTTTGTCGATGTTGGGTGTGTCGTAAAACGTTCCCGGGTAGTTACATTTTACGTCGGCCCATCCCAGGTCGTCAACAAGAATAAAAACAAAATTGGGCTGCTTTTTAGTTGAACAGGAAAACAGGATGAGGCACAAGACCAGAAGAATTAGTTTGTTCATTGTTTTATTGTTGATCTATCAAAAGTAATAAATCTTTCAGATGAATATAAATGGAAGAGGGCCTCGAATTATTCGAAGCCCTTTTTTATAATCTCATTTCCAAGATACAGAAAGGTTGAATTTATATCATCTCAACAAAATATTTGTAGAACAGAGGAATGGTTTTAATTCCGTTATAAAATTGTTCCAACGGGTAATTTTCATTGGGAGAATGAATGGCATCAGCCTCCAGTCCAAATCCCATCAGAACCGATTTAATTCCAAGAATTTGTTCGAAAGTGGAAATAATAGGAATACTTCCACCAGAACGTACCGGCACCGGACGTTTTCCGAAAACATCGGTATATGCTTTTTCAGCTGCCTGGTACGCCGGAATATCGATAGGGCATACATAACCCGGTCCGCCGTGAAGAGGTTTAACCTCAACTTTTACTGATTTTGGAGCAATGCTTTCGAAATGTTCTTTAAAAAGAACTGCAATTTTTTCGTGATCCTGGTTGGGGACCAATCGCGATGAAATTTTGGCAAAAGCTTTCGATGGAAGAACGGTTTTTGCGCCTTCACCTGTATATCCGCCCCAGATTCCACAAACATCAAACGATGGCCTGATACCCGTGTGCTCACTCGGGGTGTATCCTTCTTCTCCTGTTAATTCTTCTACATCAATGGCTTTTTTATATTCGTCTATGTTGAAAGGAGCTTCTGCCAGCAACGTACGTTCTTCGGCTGAAACTTCCAGCACATCGTTGTAAAAACCGGGAATGGTGATTTTTCCCTTGTCGTCTACCATTTGGTCAACCATGGAGCAAAGTACATTAATTGGGTTGGCCACAGCGCCACCAAACAGACCTGAGTGCAGGTCGCGGTTCGGTCCGGTAACTTCTACCTGCCAGTAGGCAAGACCTCTTAACCCGGTTGTAATAGAAGGAATATTTGCCGCAATCATCGATGTGTCTGACACCAGGATTACGTCGGCTTTCAGCATTTCTTTATTCTGCTCGCACCATTTGCCAAGGTTTGGTGAGCCAATTTCTTCTTCTCCTTCAATCATGAACTTAACATTGCAGGGAAGTGTGTTGGTTTTTACCATCAATTCGAAGGCTTTGGCATGCATCATTCCCTGTCCTTTATCGTCGTCGGCACCACGGGCCCAGATTTTTCCTTCACGGATTTCCGGCTCAAAAGGTGGTGTTTGCCATAAATCAAGCGGATCGACAGGCATCACATCCATGTGCGAATAAACCAAAACAGTTGGTAGGGAAGGATCGATAATTTTCTCGCCATAGGTTACAGGATTCCCGTCGGTTTCGTAAACCTCAGCCTTATCTGCTCCCGAATCGAGTAACGTTTTTTTCCAGTATTCCGCAGCTTTATACATGTCGGGTTTGTGACTCTGAATAGAACTGATTGAAGGAATCCGTATCAATCCGAATAATTCTTCTATAAACCTGTCTTTATTTTCTTCTAAATACGTGTTAATGTACTCCATAATTTTTATTGAATTTCGCTTGAAAAATTTAAACTGAAAAATAGGCTTTTCAAAGTTCTTAAAAAAGTTAAAATGTCATAAACCGGGAAATTTTGGGCAAGAAAAAGGGCAACCTTCCGGCTGCCCTTTCATCAATATCTTAATTTGATTGAATTAGTCAACGATAGCTTTAAATTTAGCGTTGTCGAAGTACTTGGCAAATTCCATGTCGGTTTTTGCCACTTGTTTCAATCCTGCATTCATATCAACAGCAGCTTTCAGGCTGTCGAATAATAATGATTCTTTTGCAGTACGTGCGCCAATAACAGCTTTGAAGTATTCAGTCATGTAGCAACCTTCAATCTGGCATGCATCAAGATCTTTAACAGCACCGTTGTTGTCGCCGGCCAATAATTTAGCAAGACCTGAATTCACATCCTGGAATTTGCTGAAATATCTAACTGCTTGTTTGTAATCTGCTTTTTTCACACTTACAAGACCCAGGTTGTAGTTAACTTCGTCGCCTGCACCTGAAGCAGCACCAAACAGAGCTTCTGCTTTTTCTACTTCACCGTCTTTTAAAGTTACAGCACCTACATTGTTTTTAACGATAGGCTCGTTATTTTTCAGTTTTTCGGCTTTAAGGAACATTGGTTTTGCATCAGCATATTTATACTGTTGTACCAATACGTAACCTGCGTTGTTCGGACCTCTCCAGTCGTTAGGATAAACTTTCATGAACGAGTTGTAAACTGAAAGTTGTTCGTTTAAGTCTTCGAACAATGTAGCCGCGTAAAGTAATTCAGCTGGATTTAATGAAGCAGGATCTGATTTGGCAGCAGCTTTCAATTCAGCATCAGTTTTACCAATCAGGTCAACGCTTGTAGTCATTTTTGCTCTACGCAACTGAGGAAGAATTTCATCGGCAACAGCAGTGAAAGTAACACTCAGGTTTCTGATTTCGCGTTCACGAACTTCTGGATCGTTGTACATTGAAAGTACGCGTAAAATCAATTCTTTATCCTGTATATTTGATTCTTCCATCAATTTTTTGAAACCGTCCCAGTCTTCAGGAGTGTATTTGGTTTTCAATTCAACAGCAACACCGGCTTCTTTCAATTTTTTAGCAAGGAAAGCAGAAGAAGTTTCTTTACGTTTAGCAGCCAGGTCAGTGTTAAAGTCGATTTCACCGTCTGGAGATGCGTAAGCTGAAACCTCAACATCTTTCAGGTCGATTCTGTCGTCTTCGTTTGCTTTTTTAGTGTAATCTTCCAAAGCAGTAACTTCGCTTTTTGATGTTTCATCTTTGCGAAGATTTGATTTGTTGATCAGGTATTTGATGTCAGCTGTCATTTCATCAGGAACAATACGTTGGAATGCATCGATATTAGGATCGTATTTTCCAGTGGTATTTTCTTCGCGTTGAACACCTAAAATTGCTTTAGGAATAATAACTACTTTTTCGCTGGTTGCGATAACACCGTCAGCAATTTTAATTGGGTCGAAATCTACACTTTTCGCACCTTTTGAAGCTGTAATGTTTACGTAAAGTTCAGATTTTGCCATCGCTTTAGCATAATCAACAGCATCTTTATAATTAACACTACCACCGTTGTAGCCAATTACTTTGTTGTTGTCTGAAACTTTCTCCCCCTGAACTGTAACAGCTTTATATTCCGTTTCGCCACCGTCGTATTTTAATACCGGTGTAGCTGTTAAAGTTGCCTTTTTATCAAAATACTTTGCAGGGAATCTGGTGCTGATTGCCAGGTCCACATCTCCTGCATGTGCTTCAAGCACTTCAGGAGTTACCTGAAAGTTAATTTGATCGGCATTCTTTTTCATTTTTTTAAGTCCTGCACAACTTGACAGAAGCACAGCAACGAGTACTACAAGTACTGTAGGTTTTAAGTTGATTCTTCTCATAACAGACAATAATTTATATGAATTTTAAAATTTTTGATACTTAAGCCCACAAAAATAAAAAGCTTTTTATTAAATGAAAGCTGAAAACTAAGTTTTTATCACAATAAAAGACGGTTTATCCCTAATTTATATTCACTATTAAAAATAGCCGTTTTTAATTGCTGATAATGATCCGGATTTTTAACAAAATCGATGCCATTAATGTCGATAATCAGGATGGGGAAGGAGGAAATTTGTTTAAAAAAGTTAAAGTAACCTTTTTTTATTTTTTCAAGGTATTCCGGATCCATGTTTTGTTCGTAATCGCGACCTCTTTCTTTTATGTTTTTCATTAAGCGATTTACATCGGAGTGCAGGTAAACATATAAATCGGGCTTGGGCATCGATTCGAAAACGATATCAAAAATTTGCCGGAACAAATGGTATTCGTCTTGTTTTAATGTGTTTTGTGCAAAAATAGCTGTTTTGGCAAAATAGTAGTCGGCCACCATAAACGAGTGAAATAAATCGAGGTTCAATACCTCTTTTTTTATCTGGCTGTAGCGGTCGGCCAAAAATGAAAGTTCCAGTGGGAATGAATACCGTTCCTGATCTTTGTAAAATTTTGGCAAGAAGGGATTATCTGCAAATTGTTCCAACACCAGTTTGGCATTGTATTCTTCGGCAATCATTTTAGAAAGCGTTGATTTGCCGGCTCCTATATTTCCTTCAATTACCAGAAATTGCATTGTATACACATAAAAATTCCCGGTAAGACATTTCGTTACCGGGAATTCAAAAGTAGTATTTTTTATCCCAAAATTTCAGGGAATCGTTGCTTAATTTTCAGCCAGCGACTGAATGCCCATGTTGTACAGAGTAAACCCAAAAATATCGGCATATTGCTCAATGGTTTTGCTCACCGGTGTTCCTGCTCCATGACCTGCATTTGTTTCTATCCTTATCAATACCGGATTATTTCCTTTTTGTTTTGCTTGTAATTGTGCAGCAAATTTGAAACTATGCGCCGGAACCACACGGTCATCGTGATCGCCGGTTGTTACTAAGGTAGCCGGATACTCAACACCTTCTTTAACATTGTGAACCGGAGAATATCCTTTCAGGTATTCAAACATTTCTTTGCTTTCTTCTGCGGTACCGTAATCGTAAGCCCATCCGGCACCAGCCGTAAACGTATGATAACGAAGCATGTCGAGCACGCCCACTGCCGGAAGTGCAACTTTCATTAAGTCGGGGCGTTGTGTCATAACTGCTCCCACAAGTAATCCTCCGTTCGAGCCTCCTCTTATGGCCAGGTAATCGCTCGAAGTATAGTTTTCGGCAATCAGGTATTCGGCAGCAGCAATAAAATCGTCGAATACATTTTGTTTTTTCGTTTTAATACCTGCATCGTGCCATTTTTTACCGTATTCGCCACCGCCGCGCAAATTGGCAACTGCATAAATTCCACCTTGTTCCAGCCAAACCGCATTCACTACCGAAAAGCTTGGAGTAAGACTAATGTTAAAACCTCCGTATCCGTATAATATGGTTGGGTTTTTCCCGTTCAGTTCTGTGCCTTTTTTATAAGTGATGATCATCGGGATTTTTGTGCCGTCTTTCGAGGCATAAAAAACCTGTTTGCTTTCGTAATCAGAAGGATTAAAGTCGATAGCCGGTTTGCGGTAAAGTTCCGATTCTCCGGTATTGAAATCGTATTTGTAAATATTGCCAGGCGTAATGTAGTTGGTAAAGGTGTAATACATTTCCGTGTCCTTCTTTTTTGCCCCAAATCCACTGGCAGTTCCAACTCCCGGTAATTCTACCTCACGAACCATATTCCCGTCGTAATCGTATTGGTAAACTTTTGAAACAGCATCAATCATGTATTCAACAAAGAAATAACCACATCCGGTTGACGGTGACATAACATTTTCTGTTTCAGGAATAAAGTCAACCCAGTTCTCAGGAGTAGGATTACTAACATCGGTAGTTACAACTTTTTGGTTAGGTGCATCCAGGTTGGTAACAAGGTATAGTTTAGTGCCAACATTGTCGATCACATAGGTGTCGCTTTCATCGGTTCCAATAATGGTAATCAGTTTGCCGTTCGGTTTGGTAAGGTCTTTTATAAACAGTTTATTTCCGGAGGTAGAAACACTTGCTGTAATTACCAGGTAATGATTATCGTCGGTTACACCTCCTCCTACGTAACGATGCTTTTCTTCAGGAGTTCCACCAAATATAACCTTGTCATCTTTCTGAGCCGTACCCAGTTTATGGTAGTATAATTTATGCTGATCGGTTTTAGCCGACAACTGGCTGCCTTTCGGTTTATCGTAGCTCGAATAGAAGAAACCTTCGTCGCTTTTCCACGAAATACCGGTAAATTTTACATCAATCAGGGTGTCGCCAATTTGAGCTTTGGAGTCAGTATCTAAAATGATTATTTTTCTCCAGTCGCTACCACCTTCGGAGATAGAATAAGCGGCAATTTTACCACTCTCTGAAAAACTTAAAGCATCTAATGAAGTGGTTCCGTCTTCAGCAAAAGTATTCGGATCCAGGAAAATTTCAGCAGTAGATTCATCTGCCCCGGTTTTAAAACGGTAAACCACGTATTGGTTTTGCAGCCCGTCGTTTTTGTAAAAATAGGTCCAGTCGCCTTCTTTAAAAGGCGCTCCAACTTTTTCATAGTTCCACAACGATGACAGCCTTTCTTTTAATTCTTCTCGGTAGGGAATTTGGTTTAAATATCCAAATGTTACTTTGTTTTGGGCTTTTACCCATTCTCCGGTTTCTTCTGAATGGTCGTCTTCGAGCCAGCGGTACGGATCAACAACTTCTTCTCCAAAGTAGGTGTCCGTTACTTCAATTTTATTTGTCACGGGATAATCAATTTTGGGTTGCTGGGTACAAGCGTATCCCAGAACCAGTAATACTGGTAAATAATACAATTTTTTCATATGAATAAGATTTTATGCAGTGGATTAAATTTAACTTTTTTTACATCAGTTTCTTCTCTTTTCTAATCTTTTTATCTCTTATGTGCCCCCAGAAATAGGTTGGCAGAAGACATATAACGAATCCCAGTGAAAATAGTTCAAGTTTTACTTTGGGATTGATTTGCATGAGGAAGTATCCCAAAACCGATCCGGCGATAATTCCCAAAAAAGAGATCAGATATGTATAGTAGTAGGGAGGATAGAATCCGTGTGTTTTTTGTATGTGTCGAGACAAACGGCTCATTAAACGATCTAACTGGCGACGTTTTTTCCCAGGAACGCTTACTGCTTCCGTAATGTCTTTAACCGCTTCTGAGATATTAATCATTTCCTTCTTGCAATCAGGGCATGAATGAGAGAATTGATCTATCCGGGAAATATTCCGTTTAAACTCGTCGATTCTAAAAAAGCGGAGGTCTTTTTCTCTAGCCTCGTGCAGGTTGTTATCGATTTGCTGATGTAATTCTTCCGACCAGGATTCCATTCTTATATTGTTTAAGTTGCGAATTTAAAAAAAGGAAATGAAAGTGCATCGGACTTTTGTCACAGTCGATTTATAAATCCCGAATCCAATACGAAATAAAAAACGCCCCACCAAAAGGCAGAGCGTTTTTAAATATAGAATCAAAATTTTAGTCTTCTGATCTTGGGGCATCGTTGTCGCGGCGCGGACGGAAGTCTCTGCGATCACCACCTCTGCGGTCGTCACGTCTGCGGTCATCACGTCTGCGGTCGCCACCTCTGCGATCGTCGCGTCTGTTATTATCTCCACGAGGTCCGCGGTTTTCTCTTGGCGGACGTTCTACATAACCTTCCGGTTTTGGAAGCAATACTTTGCGTGAAAGTTTAAGTTTTCCTGTTTTGTCATCAATGCCAATCAGTTTCACTTCAACTATTTCACCTTCTTTGGCAAAGTCTTCTGCGTTTTCAACGCGTTCCCAAGCCATTTCAGATACGTGCAACAGACCTTCTTTTCCAGGAATGATCTCAATAAATGCGCCGAAAGAAACTACTGATTTTACTTTTCCCTGGTATACTTCTCCAACTTCAGGTAGTGCGGTAATTGCTTTTACCCTTGCTTTTGCAGCTTCAATTGGCTCAAGCCCTGCACCTGAAATCTGAACAACACCATATTCATCAGTTTCTTCGATCACGATGACTGTTTGAGTTTCTTCCTGAATAGCCTGAATTACTTTTCCTCCAGGTCCGATAACCGCACCAATCATATCTTTAGGGATATTAATGGTTTCGATACGTGGTACATTTGGTTTAAAGTCGGCACGTGGCTCAGGAATTACTTTTAGTATTTCACCCAGAATATGTAAACGTCCTTCTTTTGCCTGCTGAAGTGCTTCAGCAAGAACTTCGTAAGGAAGTCCGTCAACTTTAATATCCATTTGAGTTGCAGTAATACCATCGGCAGTACCAGTTACTTTAAAGTCCATGTCGCCCAAATGGTCTTCATCTCCCAGAATATCAGAAAGAACGGCGTATTTTTCAGCACCTTTATCGGTAATCAATCCCATTGCAATACCCGATACAGGTTTTTTGATTTTCAATCCGCAATCCATCAATCCCATTGTTCCGGCACAAACAGTTGCCATCGATGATGAACCGTTTGATTCCAGAATGTCTGAAACAACACGTACAACGTATGGAGAATCTGCCGGAAGCATTTTCTTTAATGCGCGGTGTGCCAGGTTACCGTGACCGATTTCGCGACGGCTGGTTCCGCGTGGTGTTTTAGGATCGCCTACACAGAATGGAGGGAAGTTATAGTGTAACAAAAACTTCTCTTTTCCCTGAACGGTTACCTGGTCGATAATTTTCTCGTCCATTTTGGTACCCAATGTAACCGAAGTTAACGATTGAGTTTCTCCACGGGTGAAAATTGATGATCCGTGTGCTCCGGGCAGGTAATCAACCTCTCCCCAGATAGGACGGATTTCGTTAGTTGCACGTCCATCCAAACGAATAGCATCGTCAAGAATCATACGACGCATCGCTTCTTTTTCAACATCGTGGTAGTAACGACGAATCAATTTTTCGTTTGCAACAAGGTCAAGTTCTTCATTTTCGGCGTTTGCTTCAAGATAAGCTGCAACATATTCGTCAACAACAGCAGCAAAAGACTCCATGCGTTGGCTTTTGTTGGTAATCTGTTGTTTGGCAATTGCATATGCTTTTTCGTAAAGATCAGCTTTTACCTGGGTACGCAACTCTTCGTCGTTGTTCTCATGACAGTATTCACGTTTTACAACGCCCAATTCTGCTGCCAGTTCTTCCTGAGCTTTACAATGTTTTTTAATTTCTTCGTGCGCAACTTTGATAGCTTCCAGCATTACTTCTTCCGAAACTTCATCCATTTCGCCTTCAACCATCATAATGTTTTCGTACGATGCACCAACCATGATGTCCAGATCAGCTTCGGCTAACTTAGCCAGAGACGGATTGATAACAAATTCGCCATCAATTCGAGCTACGCGAACTTCTGAAATTGGTGTTTCAAAAGGAACGTCAGAAACCGAGATCGCAGCTGATGCTGCTAATCCTGCCAGACAGTCCGGCATTTCTTCTTTTCCTGCAGAGATCAAAGAGATCATCACGGCAGTTTCTGCGTGGTAATCATCCGGGAAAAGCGGACGAAGGGCACGGTCTACTAAACGTGCAACCAGAATTTCTTCGTCACTCGGACGGGCTTCTCTTTTCAGGAAACCACCCGGGAAACGTCCTGCGGCTGAAAATTTTTCGCGGTAATCAACCGATACCGGCATAAAGTCTACATCTTCTTTAGCTTCCTTTGCCGACACAACTGTTGCCAGCAACATGGTGTCACCCATTCGAACCACAACCGCTCCATCGGCTTGTTTTGCCAATTTCCCGGTTTCAATGGTAATCGTCCTGCCATCGGCAAGTTCGATTGTTTTAACTGTAGCGTTTACCATAATTTAAATAAAAATTTTGCGGCCTGTAAGCGGCCTTTGTTAATTACAATGGGTGGTGAGGTTTTGCAATTTACAAAAAGAAAGGCAATACCGATGCATTGCCTTTCATTATAATTTACTTACGTAAGTTCAATTCTTTGATAATCGCACGATAACGTTCGATATCTTTTTTAATCAGGTAGTCGAGCAAACTTCTACGCTTTCCTACCAGTTTAATCAATGCACGACGAGTGCTGTGGTCTTTTTTGTTTTTCTTCAGGTGTTCAGTCAAGTGGTTGATTCTGAATGTGAACAATGCAATTTGACCTTCTGCACTACCTGTGTCTTGAGCTGATTTGCCATGTTTGGCAAACATCTCTTGTTTTTTCTCTCCTGTTAAATACATTTTTAAAAGAACTATTTGTTATACAATGTTTACGCCGCAACATCGCTTTCAATAGAAACGGCATAAAATTAATTCGGCGCAAAAGTAATTAAAAGATTTTGATTCACAAACACATAATTAGCATTCATTTTGAAATGATCTTCTGCATTTTAGGTAGTTAGATGATTTTGTAATATCAAAGTCATTGGGATTTTTCAGAGAGGTGAGTAAGTGTAAGCACTTATTTTTGTCTTCTCATCGTGCATTTTCGAGATATTCGATAAATATATTTAACTATTAACTTCTGATTGTTAATAAGTTGGAGGTATTTGTATTGGTAGTTTTCAAATGAGATTGTTATACTTGCAGTACCCTTATTTTTTATCATTATACATCTAAATGTGAGGGGTGGCTGTTGGGCTACCCTTTTCTTTTTACAGGCGATATAATTCTTTTCCAAATTTATTACAAAATGAGCTTTATTTAATTTCTGTGAAACTCAGCTAAAAAAGGTATTTAAACTTGTTATCACAATGTTTTTTTGAATTTCTGCATTGCAGTATAACTAGCTGTATGTGAGGTGTTAATTTTCTTTTTGGGTCGTTTCTGGTATTCGGCCTTTCATACTACTTTATGGATGCGTTGTGAAATGGTAAATTATATTTATACTTTTCTTAAACTTTTTAAGTCTCTTTCAGTCAAACTATAACTTTCATACGGATCAACATGAAAAAAAGTACAATCTTCTCTGCTTTGCTTCGCTGGTACCATAAGATTAAATGGCCGGAACATCCGAAAAAGAGAATTGCCGGAAAATGGCAGTTGTTTGAATATTACATGGACAAAGAAGATGAATTATTGCATTTTGATGAAGGATCTTTAAAAAGTAACAAAGTCCTCTTTTTCCTTTCTTTTCTCGAGAATAATGAACTTATCCTTACTGGAAATTCTCCTGTAGAATTATTAAATATTAATGACAAACTGAAGTGGAGTATCTCCCGGAATTATCTTTATTGTAATCATTCCGGGGATGTAAATTATGATTTAAAATTTCAGTTTGCCTTTAATAAAGGAGATCTGAAACTTTTGAAGAAAGACAAAGCGGGAAAGATTGAATTCTTCGGTTTTTTCAGAAAGGTTGTAAACAAAACTATGAACGATAAGACATAAAATTACAAATGAATCAAGCAGTTTTTATTGATTATTGAAAATTTCCAGTGCCGCAGGAAAAGGCTGCAAAGCTCGTTCGAAAATGCCGAGCGAGTATGCAATAGTTAATCCGTAATTTGTAATGGGTACACCAGCCTGTCGTGCTTTCATTATTCTTGAAAGCATTTCTCTACGATTCCACATGCATGCGCCACAATGAATAATTAGTTTGTATTCCGATAGATTGGGAGGAAAATCGTGTCCGCGTGTACTGTCAATCTGAAGTTTTCCTCCAACATATTGTGTTAGCCAGCGTGGTATTTTTACTGTACCAATATCTTCCCCAATGGGATGGTGCGAGCAGGCCTCAGCAATAAGTATTTTGTCGCCGGTTTTTAGCTGATCAATAGCCATGGCGCCACGAACCATTTCGTTCAGGTCGCCCTGATAACGGGCAAATAATATGGAGAAAGAAGTTAAGGGGATTTCAGGTGGTGTATCGGCTGCAACCTTAAGGAAGGCTTGTGAATCGGTAACCACCAACTTGGGTGCTTTGTTAAATCGCGATAAGGCTTCACGAAGTTCACGTTCTTTCACCACCATACAAAACGAGTCGTTGTCTAACAAATCGCGGATGCTTTGAACCTGGGGCAGGATAAGTCTGCCTTTTGGTGCTTCTTTATCGATAGGAACCACTAAAATAGCGGCCTCTCCCGGACCAACCAAATCGGCAAGAATACTCGGTCGATTAATAAAATCTGCCGGAGCAGAGTTGAGCAGAAGCTGTCGGAGTTCAAGCAATCCTTTTGCTTCGGTAACAGAGGTCTGTGTAAACTTAATTTTTGCACTGTCCAGTCCGTTTATTAAATCAAAATTCTCTTCGTACACATCGCTCTTGTTAAATACTACAACAAAGGGTATAGCTCGGTCGTTAAATTCATTCATCAGCGACTCTTCATAGTTTCCCCATTCGCTAAAATTGGATACTATTACACCAAGGTCTGTCCGATCGAAAACGGCCAGGGTCTTTTCCACTCGTTTTTCACCCAGGGCTCCAACATCATCTATTCCGGCAGTGTCGATAAACAATACCGGGCCAAGCGGCAGTAGTTCCATGGGTTTTTCCACGGGATCGGTAGTTGTTCCTGCCACGTCGGAAACAATAGACACGTTCTGATGTGTCAAAGCATTTAATATGCTTGATTTACCGGCGTTCCTCCGGCCAAAAATTCCAATGTGCAAACGAAATGATTTTGGTGCCCTCATAATGGTTGAATTAGGGTGTTGAAAGTACAAATTCAAAATATTACCTGCAAAAACAAGCAATAAAAAAGGGTGCAATCTGCACCCTTTAAAACACATTGTAATTTTTGATTATTTCTTTTTTTCACCGCAGCAACTTTTTGCAACTGGTTCAGCTTCGTGTTCTTCACAACTTTTTCCGGCAGCTGCACAACTTTTCTTTTGTGCTTCACTGCATCCTGTTGTTTTTTTCTCTTCAGCTTTTGAACTGCAACAAGCTTTCTTTTCTTTTTTAGTCTTCTTTTCGTCTTCTACTTTGTTGATTGTAATACCGTCGTTATCATTGGCTACTACTGTAACTTCAGATTTTTTTGTACTTTTTACAACTGTGTTAGTGGTAGCCATTGCAATACCGAAGGCAGCAATCAGAGCAACAACAATGAGAACTTTTTTCATGATTTTTAGTTTTATTTTATGAATGTGTTACAAACATATTGAAAACTGTTTAAAGTTGGCGTTAACGCGAGGTTAACATCGAAAGTTCCCAAAGACTTTTTCGCTTTAATGGTTACTTTTGATACCTTAGAATAGAAGAACAAAAGTTTTAAGAGAATAATTTTTTGTGAAACCGGTATTCAGAAAATACACATTTGCTTTGGCCTTGCTGATTATTCTGGCACTTTTGGCTACCCAGATCCGGTGGATTGTTTATTCCATCCGATTTCAGGATAAGGTATTCGAAAAGAGTGTGGAGTTGGCCTTAAGCGAAACCATGACCACGCTAACAGCCGACAAACCGCTTTGCAGTATGATGAAGGCTTGTGTGAACTGCGACTCAATTCGTTTAAAAACACAATTGACCACTGCGGGTGTCTGGCAAAAAATTCACGATGCCATTGAAGAAGAACTCCGATCATACGATATCGACCTGGATTATGAAATGTATATCCTCGAAAACGAATCGGAAGAGTTGAAAGCATTGGAGGCGCAATTCGATAATGGTTTGTATTATGCGCGTTGTTTGGGGGGAATTCTAGGACATGCAGGATATCAACTTGTTGTTGAATTTCCGTCGCGTACCCGTTTTTTCTTCGAGAAAGTTGGTCTGATGTTTCTTGGTTCGGTTATTCTTATTTTTCTGCTTATTGTTTCGCTGTTTTATGTTTTTCGACTGTATAACCGGGAATTGCGAATAGCCCGCCACACCAAAGAATTGCTCAATAATGTCAGTCACGAGTTTAAAACGCCATTGTCTTCCATTGCGCTCGCGTCAAACATGATCAGGAAAAAGCGTTATGGAACCGACGACAACAAGCTGATTCATTATGCTGAACTTATATCGAAAGAAAACAGCAAACTTCAGAATCTGGTTGAAAGTTTATTGAGGTTGGAAGCGGTGGAACGCAATGAATTTGATTATAACAAAGAACCGGTTTCGATTGAGGATATTATAAAAGAATCGGTATCGACCTGTGAAATCCTGCTGAATGAAAAGATGGGTAAAATTACCTACGATTTTAAAACAGAAATGGCATTGGTTTTAGCAGATAAACTGCATTTTGTGAATGTGTTTGTAAATTTATTTTCGAATGCAATAAAATATACCAAAGACGCTCCTGAGATCACCATTGAGACCAGAGTAATCAAGGACAAACTTTTAGTTTTAATAAAGGATAACGGTATCGGAATCCCTTCGAAATTTCAGAAATATATTTTCGATAAATATTATCGCGTGCCAACCGGCGATGTGCATAATACCAAAGGTTTCGGAATTGGGCTTGCTTACGTAAAACAAATTGTTGAAGCCCACGACGGAACTATTTCTGTGGAGAGTGTAGTAGACAGCGGAACTGTTTTTTCAATTGAACTTCCTTTAATAAAATCATGAACATGGACGGAAAAAACCTGGATATTATTCTAGTTGAAGACGATTTGAACCTGGGGGACCTTTTGGAAGATTTTTTAAAAAGTAAGGGTGTGAATGTCAGCCTTTTTCGCGATGGGGAAGAAGCGTTAAACGGATTTTTAGAAAGTGGTAAATTTAACTTCTGTATTTTCGATGTGATGCTTCCAAAGATGGATGGCTTTTCGCTTGCTCAAAAAGTGAAAGCATTGGAACCAAAGATTCCTGTGGTTTTTTTAACTGCCCGTGCCATGAAAGATGACAAAATGAAAGGATATAATATTGGTGCAGACGATTACATAACCAAGCCTTTCGACGAGGATGAACTGTGGTGCAAAATTGTGGCAATTAGTAACAGGAGCGATTTTGTACAAAACGAAACGGAACCACTTTACCAGGTTGGAAATTATGAATTTGATTTTGTAAACCTTTCACTCCACATCAACGGAAAAACCAAACGTTTAACAACCCGCGAAGCAGAAGTACTACGTATGCTTTGTAAGGAGAAGAAAAATGTGGTACGACGCGAAGATATTTTAACCGCAATTTGGGGTGAGAACGATTATTTTGCAAGTCGCAGTCTTGATGTTTTTATTTCGAAATTGAGGAAGTATTTTTCTGAAGATCCTTCAATCTCCATCGAAAATATCGTGAAAGTTGGATATATCCTTAACTGCTAAAAAAAAGTCGCTCATGAATTTATGAACGACTTTCTTTTATATTCGGTAAAATTATTTTTCCGATTTTTCGCCACCGCAGCTTTTACTACAGTCACTTTTTTTCGCTGATTTTTCTCCTGAGCAACCATCTGCTTTAGCTTTTGTTCCGGAGCATCCGTCAGCTTTCGCTTTGGTTCCTGAACATCCTTCGGCTTTTGCTTCACTTTTTGCAGCTTTTTTACCGTCTTCTTTTTCTTTTTCAGCTTTATCAAAGTCTGTTGCAACCTGAACTGTTTCGTCAGCAGAAATAACTGTTGTTTCTGTCATTGCTAATGATACTCCGTAAACTGCAACAAACGCTAGTAGAAATAGTACTTTTTTCATGATTCACAATTTAAAGTTATAAAATAAATTTTCTTTTTAATTTTTATTTAGACTCAATATTAATAACTATTAGGATTAAATGCAAATAAAAATTAAGATATTTATATCTTTAATTATGAAAAATAACATAAAATATTGTATTCTAGTGACTTACTAAGTGTTAATGCATTGTTAAAATTAAGATCGATTAATGTCCAAGCTTACAAACTGCTTCAGGAGTAATTAATTGTTCAAACTCTTCGGTAGTTAAATAGCCCGATTTCAGCGTTGCATTTTTAATTGAAATTTCGTTTTCGCGGGCAATTTGTACAATTTCGGCACACCGGTTATATCCAATGGATGGAATGAGAGCTGTAACTGTTGCAGTAGAATTCTCTACTTGTTTTATACAGATTGTTTCATTAGCCGTGATTCCGGAAATACATTTATGGGTAAAAATATTACAGGCATTCGAAAGAAGATCGAGAGATTCAATTAAAGAATGTGCAATCAGTGGTAAAAACTGGTTGAGTTCAAGGTTCCCCAAGCTGCAGGCCTGCGTTATTATCTGGTCGTTTCCAATTACTTTTATAGCAGCCTGGGCCACGGCTTCGGGAATTACCGGATTTACCTTTCCCGGCATGATAGAAGATCCTGCCTGGAGTTCCGGAAGATTAATTTCTCCTAAACCTGCATCCGGACCGCTTGAAAGCAGGCGTAAATCGTTGCTGATTTTTAGAAGGTTGCTTGCACAGGCCTTTAATATTCCTGACACTTCTACAAAAACATCCACATTTTGTGTTCCGTCGATGAGATTTTCGCTACGTGCCAGCCCGATATTTGTATTCTCGCGCAGCTTGTCAACTACCCGGAAAATAAATTGTTTGGGAGCGCCCAACCCGGTTCCAATGGCCGTTCCTCCAAGATTTACTACTCGCAAACGTTCTTCGCATTTATAAATTCGCCAGCGGTCGCGGTTAAAGGCTTCGGCAAAAGCGCTCATTTCTCTTCCAAGGGTTGTGAGTACGGCATCTTGCAATTGGGTCCGTCCTATTTTTACAATGTGTGCAAATTCTTTTTCCTTTTGCTGAAAGGCTTCCTGCAAGTCCAGAACGTTTTGCTCCAAAATGCGCAGCAAACGAATAGCGGCAATTTTTAAAGCGGTAGGGTAGGTGTCGTTAGTGGATTGATGGCGGTTGATTTCGTCGAGCGGTGAAACAACAGAATAATTACCGGGAGATTCTCCGAGTAGTTCAATGGCTCGGTTGGCAATTACTTCGTTCACATTCATGTTAGTTGAAGTGCCTGCACCACCTTGCAATGCGTCAACAATAATATGTTCCGAGAGTTTTCCTCCGGCTATTTCGAAACAGGCTTGTTCAATGGCTTCTGTTTTTATGGCTCCGTCGGCAAAACCAAGTTGGTGATTCACCTGGGCACAGGCCAGTTTTACTTCGCCAAAAGCTTTTATCAATTCAGGGTGAACCTTACTACCTGTAACCGGAAAGTTCTCAACAGCACGGGCTGTGTGAATTCCCCAAAGAGCGTTGGCAGGAATTTGTTTTTGTCCAAGTAAATCTGTTTCTATTCTAGTTTGTACCATGATTTGCTTGATTACATGATTTATTTAACTCGCAACTAGTATCTTGCCACTCGTTACTTATCAGCAATATACATCATCTCGCCCGGCTTCAACGCGTTTTACCAGTTTTTCTGCCCTTTGTTTTGCCACACCGGTCAATCCTGCAATGGTTTCTTTTATCAGTTTGTCGCCAATTTCTTTCGTTTCGGGGGAGGCATAATTTTGCAGGTATTCTTTAAACGAACTCAAACCGTTGGGGCCGCAGTGCAAGCGTATATCTCCGGGTTTTGCCAAATCCATAAAATCCTGTCCGGTTCTTCCCAGTCGGTAACACGCGGTGCAGAAAGACGGAATATATCCCATTGAAGCCACATCGCGGATTACTTCGTCGAGAGGACGATGATCTCCCAGACTGAACTGACCCGAAATTTCGTCGTCTTCTTCGTAACCTCCGGGATTCGTTTTGCTGCCTGCTGAAATCTGGCTTACGCCTAACGCAAAAGTATCACGCCTCATTTTGGCCGTTTCCCGGGTTGACATAATGATGCCGGTGTAAGGAACAGCGAGTCGAAGAATGGCAACGATCTTCCTGAAATCGATATCCGAAACCGGGAATGGCGGGTGAGAAGCCAGGTCGCTGTTGGTTGCCGGTTCCAGACGGGGAACACTGATGGTGTGTGGTCCAACTCCAAATTTTTCTTCCAGTTCAAAAATATGCTGCATCATTGCCAGTATCTCGAAACGGTAATCGAACAGACCAAAAAGTACTCCAATTCCCACATCATCGATTCCGGCTTCCATTGCCCGGTGCAAAGACCAAACGCGCCAGTTGTAATCGCGTTTTTTACCTCCAAGGTGAACCTTTTTATAGGTTTCGCGGTGATAGGTTTCCTGGAAAATCTGGTAGGTGCCAATTCCTGCTTCTTTTGCCAGTTTGAATTCATCAACACTTAGCGGTGCGACATTAATGTTTACCCTGCGTATTTCGCCGTGTTCGCTTTTTACACTGTAAATGGTTTTTATTGAATCGAGAACATACTGAAATCCCTTTTGCGGATACGATTCGCCGGCTACCAATAACACGCGCTTGTGTCCATGGTTAATTAATACTTCAACTTCGCGGGCAATGTGTTCCTGCGATAAGGCGTGGCGTTCGATAGCTTTGTTGGTTGCCCGAAATGCACAATATAAACACTCGTTTGAACAAAGATTTGAAATGTACAACGGGGCAAATAATACCAGGCGTTTTCCGTAAATGGTTTCCTTTACCTGGTTGGCAGTATTAAAAAGTTCGGCCAGCATTTCCGGGTCGCTGATACTGGTAAGGATCGCAACATCTTCCAAATTAAGACCTTTCATTTCGGCTGCTTTTGCCAATACTTCTTTTACTTGTGATGGCTCTGGGTTTTGGTTTGCTTCCAAAGCTGCCCAAACTTTGGCTTCGTTAATAAAATCGGCAGGAACGTTATACATATCTTTTTGAGTTAAATGTTTAAAATGTAATGTTCAAAGTTGTGGTAACAGTAGTTTATTTTTTGGCTAATCCGGATTTTACCGAGACTCCGGGAATATTTCCCAGCTTGCCCGTTAAAACACCCAGCTCGTCGGTTGTTGCATCAATTACAAGGGTAATCACAGAGTAATTTTCTTTAGCGTTTGGCAGTCCTGTTCTGGCAAGTATTAAATCCGAGAAATCGCTTAAAATACCATTCACTGTTCGCGATGATTTTTCTCTGTTTTCTATTATTATTCCTACAAAACCTAATCTTTTCACTTTTACAGTTATGTGATGTGAGTATTGAGTAATGAAATTACTTTACACACAGTTGTTAAATAAAGTTCTGCGGAAAAATACAGGGAGGCAGAATAATCACTAATTCTTCGTCATTAATCATTAATCCTTTCAAATTTTCCCTAAAGTCAGCCGTAGCCTTCCCGCAGGATAGTGAGACAAAAGTAAGCATTAATTTATTTGATAAACATGAATAATGTTGTGAAGCGTTATGTTATTGAGCTTAGTTATAAAACATAGACAGTTAAAACATTGTTTCCGTGTTTTGAACAGAAAACTTTTACTTTTGTCTTCATAAAAGAATGGATTTGAACAAACAGGAAATCATACAATTACTTCAGACGACAGGAGAAGAGCGGACTGCCTTATTAAAGCGTGCGCAGGAAGTGAAGGAGAATGAGGTAGGCAAAAAAGTTTTTTTCCGAGGCCTTGTTGAATTTTCGAATATTTGTGGGAAGGATTGTTTGTATTGTGGAATACGGAAGGGAAACAGTAAGGTAGTTCGGTACAATGTGAGCGATGAGGAGATTCTGGAATCGTGCCGTTTTGCATATGAGAATCGCTTTGCTTCTGTGGTATTGCAATCGGGCGAATTGTCGTCGCCTGCCTTTGTGAAAAGGGTGGATTCTTTGCTGAAAAAGATCAAACAATTGTCGAACGGAGAACTCGGAATTACTTTAAGTTGTGGCGAGCAAAGTCTGGAAACTTATCGTCGCTGGTTCGAAAGTGGTGCTCACCGTTACCTGCTGCGCATCGAGTCGTCGAACCGCGATTTGTATTATAAAATCCACCCTGAAGATGAAACACATTCTTTCGAAAAGAGACTGGAAGCATTGAGCTCACTAAAAGAATCGAGTTACCAGGTCGGTACGGGTGTTATGATTGGTTTGCCGTTTCAAAATTTCGGGCACCTGGCCGATGATTTACTGTTTTTCAAAAAACTCGATATCGATATGTGTGGTATGGGACCTTATATCGAACACGAGGATACCCCGCTTTACCAGTACCGACATTTGTTAAAAACAAAACAGGAGCGTTTTAATCTGGCCCTGAATATGATTGCCGTTTTACGAATACTGATGCCCGACATAAACATTGCGGCAGCAACTGCTCTACAGGCCATTGACCCGGCCGGTCGCGAAAAAGCAATTGCCGTTGGCGCCAATGTTATTATGCCCAATCTTACTCCAACAGCTTACCGCGAAGAATATCAACTTTACGAAGACAAACCTTGTTTGGATGAAGATGCTGAGCTTTGTCGTAATTGCCTGGAAGCCCGCATTCATGTTGCCGGATCGGAAATTGGCTATGGTGAATGGGGCGATTCGAAACACTTTTACCGAAGAAATCAGGTTGAAGAAGATTGATATACGATGTTTAGATTCTCTTTTTGACTTTTTCTTGAACCTGAAAATCTTAATATCTGCAATGCAAAAATTTTAGTGGAATCTTATTCCCGCATTTACTCCAATCCAAAACCTTAAATTGGTTTTTCCACTCATTTTATTTATAATTGAATAGGGTGGAAAATCAGAACCGATTTTACCATTTGGGTGCTTATATTTTGAAACGAGAAGGTTTAAACTTGGACCAGCATAAAATTGTACATGTTTATTCTGACCACCTGCAAAAGTTAGTTTTACTTGTTGGAGTCCGTTATAGGCATTGGTCCAATTAGCTCCTTCGTTTATGTGGTAAGACATCACTTCCAGGTTTACCTTGAAATAATCTTCATTAACCAGATGAGTTCCAATTCCATACCCCACAGCCCATCTAAAGTCGCCGGTTAGAAATTGTGTGCCAATTGCAAAAATGTTATAGAATTCGTTTACTCCAAGTTTTAAAGCTCCGTAGGTGTTTAATCCCTCACTGAATCCAATTTCAAATTCATGAAATCCGTTTCTTACAATACTTAATACGCCAATTGGTATGCCGGAAGTGATGCTATCGGCTACGTTCAGAACTCCAATCTGAACACCTTTAACTTTTTCGGCAACATTTATCACTCCTGCAATCTGAGCTCCTTCAACCTGTTCGGCGGCATTCACCACTCCTGCAATCTGAGCCCCGTTAATGCTTTTCCCTGCATTTACAACACCGGCCACTTGTATTCCCTGAATGTGTTTAATTGCAAAATTGGTTACACCTCCCAGTTGAGCTCCGGTAATATTGTGAGCATAATTGGCTACCCCGGCAGCCTGAATTAAATTTGAATTTCCCATGGTAAAATTAATCACCCCGGCACCCTGAAATATTTGAGAGCTTCCAAGATTTACATTGGTAACTCCTGCAAACTGAAATGTCCGGGAATCAGAATAATTGACATTGGTTACACCTGCAAACTGAAAAGCATTGGTTTCTCCCAGGTTGACATTTGTAACACCTGAAAACTGAGCTCCTTTTGCTGTGCCTCCGGTATAGTTTACAATTCCTGAAAACTGAAATCCATTCACAAAATCGCGGTTTAAGTTGGCTATACAGCCAAATTCTGCGCCTTCTATACCCGAATGATATCCTGCAAGAATGTTAAATGATAAATTGTTTACGGTATTGATTGAATTTGTTCCGTTTGTTCCTACCGGGGTTATTAAAGTAAGCTGAACAGTCGAAGTATTTAGCGTACCCTTACTTTGTGAGAAGCTTTGTGCAAACAAAACAGTAAGTAGTAGAGTGAGGATAAAGAATTTCATGACACTATTTTTCTATAAATTTATAAAATTCGAATTGAACTTAATTGACCGGCTTGTAATCAGGCATTAAATTCTATTCGTTTTTTCTGATATACTAAAAGACAAGATAAAAAAGAGAGGGTTGCAATGTCGTGAAAAAAATATCGTTTTTATAGTAGGTTAATTATCTCTGCCACTTCATGAACATTCAATTTGAGGAATTCAGACCTTCGAATTATGGCTCAATTTATTTTATAATTTGCTTTGATTCAAATCTGCTCTATTTAAATGGTGTTTGACTGTGTTTAATTACCCGGTTGTAATTATCTATTGCTACAAAATAATTTGGATCTTCCAGCACATTAACATCGCAGATGGCTTCGGCCTTTTTAACCAGTTTAATACAATCATTACTGAGGTGACGTAAATGAATATTTTTTCCTGCTTTCTGGTAACGTTCGGCCAGTTTGTTAATAGCTTCAATGGCCGACTGGTCCATAATGCGAGACTCTTTAAAATCAACAATTACTTCATCCGGATCATTCTGTATATCGAATTTGGTTTGAAACAGGGTAGTTGATCCGAAGAATAGCGGCCCGAAGATTTCATAATGTTTGATACCGTGTTCATCAATTCGTTTGCGTGCACGAATTCGTTTTGCATTTTCCCACGAAAACACAAGTGCAGAAACGATAACTCCTGCTAAAACAGCGATAGCTAAATCGAAGATTACAGTTAAAGCTGTCACCAATATAATTACAATTAAATCGGATACAGGGATTTTATTGATGATGTTAAAGGTACTCCATGCAAAGGTGCCAATAACTACCATAAACATTACTCCAACCAGTGCTGCAATCGGTATCATTTCGATGTAGGTTGATGCAAAAAGGATGAACATTAACAACATTATGGCTGCAAAAATGCCCGACAAACGACCTCGGCCCCCCGATTTGATGTTGATAATACTCTGGCCGATCATGGCGCAACCGCCCATTCCTCCAAAAAATCCGTTAACAATATTGGCGGCTCCCTGTGCGATGCATTCTTTATTTCCACTTCCGCGTGTTTCGGTGAGTTCATCAACCAAACTTAAAGTCATCAGCGATTCAATTAAACCAACCGCAGCCAGAATAAGCGAATAAGGTAGAATGAGTTTTAATGTTTCTAAATTAATTGGTATAACCGGAACATTGAATGTGGGTAATCCTGCTTTAATGCTTTGTCCACCACCATTTTGAATGAAACTCTTAACGGTTTCTGTTTCAATATTGCCGAAAATTACAAAGGCAGAAACAATGAGAATCCCAACCAGTGCTGCCGGAATAGCTTTGCTTATTTTGGGAAGAATAAGCATAATTGCCATGGTTAGTGCAACCAGCCCGATCATTACATAAAGCGGCGCTCCGCTTAACCATTCTCCACCAGTTTTAAACATATTCAGCTGCGACAGGAAAATAACAATGGCCAGACCGTTTACAAAGCCCATCATTACTGAATGGGGTACCAAACGAATAAATTTACCAAGTTTAAAAGTTCCGAAAAGTGCCTGGAAGGTTCCGGCAAGAATTAAAGCCGCAAAGAGGTATTGCAGGCCCTGCATTTCTCCCATAGCATTTCCTTTTTGAACCAGGCTTACCATAACTACCGCCATAGCTCCGGTTGCCCCTGAAATCATTCCCGGGCGGCCGCCAAAAATGGAGGTAATCAATCCCATCATAAATGCCCCGTAAAGCCCTACTATTGGAGAAACTCCTGCTACAAAGGCAAAGGCCACTGCTTCGGGCACCAGTGCCAGAGAAACGGTTAGTCCAGAAAGGATATCGTCTTTGATACTCCCTTGTTTTTTATCTATAAATTGGAATTTCATATGATTAAAACTGTTTGTTTTCTGAGTAATTCATGGGAAGAATCGGAAGATTGGAGACCCCAGCTCTGTGGCTGGTTGGAGACAAAATCTGGTTTTGTCTGTGGTCTCTTCCGATAGATTATTATTTAAAAATTCAAAAAGATATTCTGTTACTGTCTTCTAAAATGAGGGCGCGAAAATAGATCAATTTTTGAAAAATGTGTTATAGAGCATGTTTTTGGTTGGGATTATTAATGTTTGGGTAAAGTGGAAAAATAAAAGCCCCGTTCTGTAATTTTTACCAAACGGGGCTTTTAATGACTTTAAAATCAGTTTGTTTTAGAAACGGATGTTTTTTATTTATGGTCTTTTATTGAACAGCCGAAATTTTAACAGCCCATGCCAAATCGCACGGCAGGTTTTTTCTAACACTGGCCGGAACAAATACTTGGATACCTTCATTGGTGTTTTGCCATTTCAAGTTGCCTTTTGAACCCAGCATGGTAAGTTTTGCATTTTTCGCTGCTTTGATTCCTTTAACCGTAAAAGATGCCGGCAATCCGCTTCCATCTTCCTGCTCCAGATAAATGGCGTAAACGGCTTTGGTATCTTTTTGCTGGCTCAGGCAGATGTTATCTGTTTTAAAAGGAGCGATGGCGCGGGTAGAATAAATGGCCTCACCATTTACTTTGATCCAGTCACCCATTGCCTGAAGTAAATCATAGGCACCTTCCGGCCATTTACCGTCAGGTCCCGGTGCGATGTTGTATAATAGATTGCCGCCTTTTGCAACAATGTCGATAAGCATGTGAATTGCCTGTTTTGGTGTCATAAAAGAGGCGTCGGGTACCCACGACCAGCCACCACCGGCAATAATACAGCTTTCCCAAGGGTAGGGCAATTGTTTTTCAGGTACCTTGTTTTCTGGTGTCAGGTAGTTCTGATTAGGGCCTTCAACGGCACGGTCTACCACGATAAGTCCGGGTTGTTTCTCGCGGGCTTTGGCGGCAATTTCATCCATGCGAATATCCTGGTTAACGGCTCGAGATATCGGGAATCCTGATTCTGCATTGTTTGCCACCCTGTTATAATAGTTTTTAATTTGTTCCGGCGATTTTTTTGACACCCATCCTCCATCGAGCCAAAGAATGTCGATTTTTCCATAGTCGCTCATCAATTCCATAATCTGGTTTTGGGTGAACTGAACAAATTTTTCCCATTCTTCAGGATGGGTAGCCGGATCGTAATTCACGTTTCTGTCCATCGGCGGGAATTTAGGATCCCAGTAATAAGGACTGTTCCAGTCGGGTTTCGAGAAATAAGCGCCTGCCCACAAACCTTCATTGCGGAAAGCATCGAATACTTCTTTCACAATATTTGCTTTAGGATTTACACTGAACGGACACTCGGGGCTGGTTACTTTATAATCGGTATATTTCGAGTCGAACATACAAAATCCATCGTGGTGTTTTGTCGTAAATACTACGTATTTCATTCCTGCATCAGCCGCAGCTTTTGCCCAGTTTCCCGGATTAAAGCTGGTTGGGTTAAAAGACAGTTTCAGGTTTTCGTACTCTTTTTTGTATGTGAAATAATCATCCGGGTTGCTGCCTTTTTTTCTTTCGCACCAGCCGTAATCTTCGGGGCAAATCGACCACGATTCAACAACTCCCCACTGGCTGTAGGCACCCCAGTGCATTAATAATCCAAATTTAAGATCCTGCCAGTCTTCCAGTTTTTGCAAAACCTCTTTGTCTTCAGGCCAAATATAACCTGTAACTTCGTGTTCCAGCTGGGCATTTACCATAAATGCCAGTAACACGGGAATAATAAATAGTAACTTTTTCATCGTATATATATTTAATTGTTGTAATTCAAAATTTATTGTTCACCTGGAAATTAATCATGTAACTCTCCGACGATTCGTCTGCCGTGGAGTTCGTCAGTGCCGGTAATTTGTTGAATCTCTTCCACATTTGAATCCAGAACTTTTCCGGCTACTAAAATGGTTATTTTGCCTTCGGCTTCTTTTATCATTTGACGAATGGTTTCCTGTCCTTCCAGTGCAGTGGCTTTTCCTCCCGATGTGAGTATTCTTTTAATATTCGGAATATTTTTTAGAATTTTTACTCCTTCAACCGGATCTTTTAATTCATCAATGGCCTTATGAAAAGTTACAGGAAGCGGGTAGGCATATTCAGCCAGTACACGGGTGTTTTTTTCATCAATTTGATTATCTGTAGTCAGCAATCCAAAAACAACTCCAAATGCTCCGGCTTTTTTTGCCTCGTCGATGGCTGTTTTTATTTGCTCAACTTCTTTATCGGAGTGTACAAAATTACCTGCCCTGGGACGAGCCATAACCATTACCGGAATTTGTAGCTCTGAGCAGGCTTTTTTCATCAATTCCGGCGATGGTGTTAAACCGTCGTTAGCTAAATCGGAACACAGTTCTATGCGATTGGCTCCCTTTTGTTGGGCGATTTTAGCTTCTTCAAATGATTCAACACAGGCTTCTTTTATCATGATGTTTCCTTAAGTAACATGGCTCAAAGATAAATCATTTGGTAATAATTTAATAAAAACCAACTAACATTTGTAAAAATTTTAAGAAGTCTTGATCCTGGTTTTCATATTCCGAAAAAATGGATAAGCAATTATATTTTGTTTCTTTGTATCAGAAAAACGATACGATTGAAGTTCAATTTAGTTACCATATTAGGACCAACTGCAACCGGTAAAACTGGTTTGGCAGCGCATTTGGCGGCAAAACTTAACGGAGAGGTTATTTCTGCCGATTCCAGGCAGGTATATCGTGGAATGGATTTAGGAACCGGGAAAGACTACGAAGATTATTTTGTCGACGGCGTGGAAGTCCCTTCTCACCTGGTTGATATTGAAGATGCCGGTGTTCATTACAATGTTTACCGTTTTCAAACCGATTTTATAAAAGTATTTAACGACATAAATGAACGAAATAAGTTTCCGGTTTTATGTGGTGGGAGCGGACTTTACCTGGAGGCCGTTCTGAAAAATTACCGATTAATTGAGGTGCCACCCAATAAAGAGCTGCGAAAAGAACTGGAAGGGAAAACACTGGAAGAACTTACTCAAATTCTAACTGAATTGAAACCTGTTTTGCACAATGAAACCGATGTGGAAACCGATCGGCGTGCAATTAGAGCTATTGAGATTGAACACTATTACAGAGAACATCCGCAGGAAGAATCGGAAATGCCGGAAATAAACAGTCTGAATATTGGGATCGATTTTGATCGTAATATGCGGCGTCAGCGAATTACTACCCGGCTAAAACAGCGATTGGAAGAGGGGATGCTTGATGAAGTGCAACGTTTACTTGATTTAGGATTAACACCGGAGCAGCTGATTTACTATGGGCTGGAGTATAAATTTCTGACGCTTCACTTAATTGGAGAACTGAGCTTCGACGAGATGTTTTCGAAACTGGAAATTGCCATCCATCAGTTTGCCAAACGACAAATGACCTGGTTTCGGGGCATGGAAAAAAGGGGGACCAAAATTCATTGGATTAACGGGCATTTGCCCATGGATGAAAAGGTGGAAGAAGTTATTCGTTTAATACAATAGTAACCGGTTGATCTTTTCAAAGAGAAATACGAATTACATAAATTTCTCAATAATTCGAATTAGGTCTGCTCTTTTTAGCGGTTTCGACAGGTAGTCGTTACAGCCGGCATTCATAGCTTTTTCCCTGTCGCCCGAAAGTGCAAAGGCTGTTTGAGCTATAATCGGAATTTCCCTGTTGTATTTCCTTATTTCTCTTGTGGCTTCCAAACCATCCATCACGGGCATTTTTATGTCCATAAATATGATGGAAATGTCGGTGTTTGTATTAAACAGTTCTACGGCTTCGTGACCGTTGTAGGCTCTAATCACTTTGAATTTTTCGTTTTCGAGGATGGTATTAATGAGGTTAAAACTAATTTCATCGTCTTCGGCAACCAAGGCTACCACATTTTCTGAGTCTAAACGAGCCGTTGTTTGTAATGTTTCATTTTCCAGTTCTGGATATGCAACGGGGTTGTAGTTAATGGTGAAATAAAATACGCTTCCTTTGTTCATTTCCGACTCCAGCCAGATTTTACCTCCCAATACCTCGGTGTATGCTTTACAGATTGAAAGTCCCAGACCTGTTCCTTCGTATCCTCTGCTTAATCCTAAATCGGCCTGAACAAAACGATCGAAGATAGCTTTTTGCCTGTCGAATGGGATACCTTTTCCGGTATCTTTCACATAAAACCGAAGTTTGTCGATAACTACGTCGAAGCCAATTTCAACCGAACCCTCTTCCGTAAATTTAATGGCATTTCGAATTAAATTAATAAGAATGTTTTCCAGTTTATAACTGTCGGTTTGAATGATGTGTCTTTTGCCCGGTTGCGGGAATTTTAACGTAATATCTTTTGCCCGTGCTTCGGGAAGCAATAGCTCTGAAAGATAAAAAAAGGTTTTTTCCAGGTCAACCTCCGAAATTGTTTCGTATAATTCTCCGGCTTCAATCCTTGAAATTTCGATTATGTCGTTTATGGTTTGCAGCAGCCGGTTTCCACATTGTTTTACAATATCAATAAAATGTTTCTGATCTTTTGAATTAATACCGGGTTCGCTAATCATATCCAGAAAGCCGATAATTCCATTCATTGGCGTTCTGATTTCGTGGCTAAGGTTGGTTAAAAAGGCAGTTTTAAGCCGGTCACTTTCTTCCGCCTGTTGTTTCGCTTCTATCAGTTTCTCTTCGATACGTTTTCGATAATCGATTTCATCTTTCAGAACTTTGTTTTTGTTTTCCAGAAGTTCTGTACGCTCTTTTATTTTTTCTTCCAGACTTTCGTTAATGCTTTTTATTTTTTCCCGCTGGCTTGATAACTGCATCCGCTGAAAAAATTCAGTTCGTTCAACTAAGTTGCTGTTGTACAGCGAAACCGCGGCAATAATGTTGGCGGCAATAAAAAAAGCATTAATTATAAACAGGAATTGCAGGTTTGAATTAAACAACGAACTATTAAAATAGGGGGCTGCATTGTAAATTAGTATAATGAGAAAGCCCGGAATTACAGCCCACTTAAAATGAAGTTTTATGAAAAAATACCCGGCCATAAATATCAGAAAAAGGCCTCCGTAATAAAAGGTGTTTTCGGGGTTGATAACAAGCATTGAGGCAATTCCGAGGCCGCCAACCAAATAACAAAGCGCTACCAGCCATTGCCAAAATCGGTTGAACGAAGGCAAAAAAGAGAGGAGCCAGACTAACACAAGCGAAGGAACAACTATTACATACCGAATAGTGAAAAATACTCCAACATATTCTTTTGATGTGTACAAGTCTAAAATCCCGAATAAAGCGTAAAGTATTGTTACAATTAGAAAGGAAAGACGAAATGAAAAAATGGATTTCTTAAAATATTCGAACTTGAACTTTTCTTCAATTAGTTTATCCTTAAATTCCAGTGTTAGCCGGTTAATTTGAAGTTTTTCGAAAATTGTGCCTTTTTTATCTTCAACCATCAGGAATTTACTTTACTTAATTTTTACAGGTAATTTTTGTGAATAATTATCAGCAAGGTAATAATTAATCATTAGCTAATAAATAGTCTATTATCAAAAAAGGTTCGTTTTAAAAGTCTTTTTTTAAGGAAAGTGTCAGAAAAATATTTTCATGTGATAATTACTATTATCCTTTTTTAAACTAATTCATTCTATGATCAGAATCCGAAACTTATTGTCATTCTCTTTTAAATATATTGTTAACCTTTTTTGTGAGAGGTGTTTACACTTGTTTTTGTGTGATTGATATTGTAAATAATCATTTGTTCTTATTGTATATTTCTTATAAAGAATGTGAATAAACGTGAAGTAGTGACACTATATCAAAAAAATTAGGCATATTTGGGTGCCAATTCAGGCTACTATCAATCTCAAAATTAATTCTTCAGAAAAAGATGAAGGACTCCATACGAGTCCCGGATTTTGTTTTGCTTAAAACTTAGCTAGACAATTTAAAATTATGATAGAATTAAAAATGAAAACAGGAGATTTGAGATTGATCGTATTATTTGTGTTCCTCTGCTATTCCACTTTTGCAGAAGCACAATCGAAATTTACATTAAACGGGGAGGTTATTGATGCCACGTCGGGGGAAGCTTTGGCCGGTGCAAGTATTGCTGTTTACGACACGCCGCATGGAGCCGTTTCCAATACCTATGGTTTTTACTCGTTAACACTACGCAGAAACAACTACAAGATTGTAGTGAGTAATGCTGGCTACGAAGATGTGGTACAGGAAATCGAGTTGTCTGAAGACAAAAAAATTAATTTTTCACTTTCTCGAAAAAATAATCAGGTACAAGAGGTGACGGTTCGTTCGCGTAATAAAGCTGATATCGCACAAAGTAATAAAGAACAAATTGACCTGAAACAACTCGAATCGCTTCCGGTGTTGTTTGGTGAAAAAGATGTTTTAAAAACCATTCAGCTTTTTCCCGGAATCAGTACAATCAGCGAGGGGAGCAGTGGATTTAGTGTTCGCGGCGGTTCATTCGACCAGAACCTGATATTACTCGACGAAGCCCCTCTCTACAGTGCTTCTCATGTGCTTGGCTTTTTTTCTGTAATGAATTCTGATGCGTTGAAAGACGTTGCCCTTTACAAAGGTGGTATTCCTGCCGAATATGGAGGAAGGGCCTCTTCTGTACTAAACATTAGTATGAAAGATGGAAATAATAAAAATTTTTCGGTCTCGGGCGGCATTGGACTGGTATCATCGAGGCTTACGCTGGAAGGGCCTATTGGAAAAGACGAGCGTACTTCATTTATTATTTCAGGAAGAAGGAGTTACGCTGACCTGCTTGCCAAAAGTGCCGGTTTTATCGGTAATGAAACGACCTCGTATTTTTACGATTTGAATGCCAAAATTAATCATAAAATTGATGAGAATAATCGCATTTTTTTGTCGGGATACTTTGGAAAAGATGATTTTGGCTATGAAGATATGGCTACTAACTGGAGTAATAAAACTGCCACTTTACGTTGGAATCATATCTGGAATAGTCAGATGTTCTCCAATACTTCGCTAATTTACAGCAACTACGATTATGGTTTTAATATTTCCGGTGAAGCGGCGATGAAGTCTGGGATTGTTGATTATGGTCTGAAACATGATTTTATGTTCTATAAAAGTCCCCGGAATACGATGAAGTTTGGTTTAAGTACAACTTACCACACTTTTAATCCGGGAGAACTGGTTGTTGAGAATGCTGCAGCAAATAGCGAGAAGTTAATTGAGCAAAAACAAGGACTTGAAAGCGCCCTCTATTTTTCCAACGTTAGGAAATTATCCAATAAATTTTTGTTGGATTATGGCCTTCGGCTTTCCATGTTTAACCAGTTTGGGCAAGGATGGCAGAATTCCTATAGCTTGGAAAACACCAAAACCGATTCAACATGGTTTGGTAGTGGAGAGTTGATGCAGACTTATTTTGAATATGAACCCCGATTTTCTTTCAATTATCAGGTTAATGATAATAATTCAATGAAAGTTTCTTATAACCGGATGGTTCAGTATATGCACCTCCTTTCCAACAGCACATCGGGGCAACCAACCGATGCGTGGTATCCCAGCACAAATAATATTAAACCCTTAATTGTTTCGCAGGTTGCCTTTGGTTATACACGACAAATTAAAAAAGGAGCCTGGGAGTTTTCGCTGGAGTCGTACTACAAAGACCTTGATAATGTTACCGATTATGAAGACGGTACAGACATTTTGCTAAACCAGGACATCGAAGCCCAAATACTTTCGGGCGATGGACGGGGTTATGGCGTAGAGGTAAACCTAAAGAAAAATACCGGAAGGTTTACCGGATGGATCAGTTATACCTTGTCGAGAACGGAGAATAAAATTGATGGTTTGAATTCGTACGATTGGTATCCTTCGCGATACGATAAAACCCATGATGTGGCAGTTGTAGGTAAGTATCGTCTTTCCGGCAGGTTAAGCTTGTCGGCCAATTGGATATTTTACACCGGAAATGCCGTAACATTTCCCAGCGCACAATATACTTTTGATGGGCAGACCTGGCCATATTATTCTGAACGCAACGGTTACAGGATGCCCGATTATCATCGCCTCGATTTAAATCTTCACGTTGATGGAAACAAAAATAAACGTTTCCAGTCGAGCTGGGATATTTCGCTTTATAACGCCTATAACCGCTTCAATGCTTATAAAATAACTTTTAGCGAAAGCGACAGTGTGTCTGGAACAAATGAAGCAACCAAGTTGAGTTTGTTTGGAGCTGTACCTTCAGTAACCTGGAATTTTAAATTTTAACAGAAAGAGTCATGATAAAAAGTTTACAATCAAAATATATATTAATGGCACTTTTCGCCATTGGAATGATAGCGTGCGAAGAAGTGATTGATGTTGATCTTGATAGTGTTAGTAAAGTTGTTGTGGCCGAAAGTTCCATTGAGCCCGGAGAAGTTGCCAAACTTCAGTTAAGTTATACTTCTGATTATTTCTCTGACGACGACATTACTTACATTACAAATTCATCGGTATACATTACTACCGGAGACGGTAAATTTGATACATTATCATACGAAGGTAATGGAGAGTACAAAGGGAAAAATATTATAGGGCAGGTTAATACCTCTTACATTATGCTGTTGTACATACGAAACAAAGTATACAAAGCTACTTCAACTTTATTGCCTGCCCCTGATATAGAAAGTGTTTGGTTTGAGGAAATCGATAATAACATTTTTGACGATGATGATGAAGCAAAATACAGAATACATGTCGCTATATCGAATGACACGGAACAGGAAAATTCTTATTATTTGTTCAGGTTTTATATAAATGGCGAACGCGAAGATGGTTGGTATGCACTGGCAAACAGCAGCTATTATCCCGATGAAGATTACCTGGAATACAATACTGCACGTATAGATTTTGAGAAGAATGATCAGGTTGAGGTTTATGTATACAGAATAAATGAAGACACTTATAATTATTACAAACAGTTAAACGATCTTTATGAAAGTGGACAGATAATTTCTTCAACTACATACAATCCTACATCGAATTTTGGAGATGGAATTTTGGGATTTTTCTCGGCATGGTCTTACAATTCTTACGAAACTACTGTTCAGGAATAATATAAATCACACCTCTTATATTCATATTTAGTTAGTTATTAATAGAGCCCGGAGAAATCCGGGCTTTTAATTAGCTATTTTCGTATTTTAATTACGATCTCGGTCCCCAAACCAGGCGTGCTCTGATTAGATCTTGCCCGTCGCTTTGACGAACTACGCTGCATATGTGATTTTGTTTGTCAATAATCTGACGACGCACACCCAGATAATCTTCCGGTACACCTTCTTTTACAAAATTTATTTCCAGTTCCTCCAATTCATGTTTTTCATGGAAATCAAAGTCGTAACTGTCGATAATTCTTTCCAGATAACGGCCGCTGTTAAAGTGCTGGTTTATGTCAATTTCGTTAAAAAGTGCTGGTGTAAATGTTATTTCTTTGTCCGATTTTACCGGTTTTACCTTTCCGGCATTGGTTTCAAAAACGCGTTCATCATGTATTGGAATCGAGCCCAGTTCAAGTTTAATAATACGCTTGGTTTTTAAATCGAGTACCAGCCAGCTTGTCGTTGCCTTAATAATACTTTCACCATTGGCATCAATAAAATGTATATCACGAATAGCCAGCAAACCATCAATCCCGGCGGGCCAGGTTTCTACTGTAAATTTTTCTCCCCATTTTGGGCGACGCTTGATTTTTATCAGCATGCGCGACAATACCCAGAATTGTTTTTCCTTTTGAAGATTGTCGAAGCCCAAACCCAGTTTTTCGGCATGTTCCCAGGCAATATCCTGGATCTGCCAAAACATAAATGAAGTAGATAATTTCCCGAATCGGTTTACAAAATATGACTTTGTTGATAGTTCCTGTTTGTGTTTCATTTTTATTTATATGGGAAGCCGGAAGGGCAAAGTCAGAGTTTTTAACGACTGGCCTGAGTCCTTTCGTCTGCCTGATTTTGTTATTAAATGAAATTATGTTTGTTCAGGTGGATAAATTCTTCGATCTTCCGACTTCTGACATCCATCTTTCATAAACTTTTCAGCAAATTTATTGTTCAGTTTTGAAAATCAATCACAAATGTTCAATTTTGCAGCAAATATTAAATTATATGGGACGAATTGTAATTAAAACACCTGAGCAGATTGAAGGGATAAGGCAAAGTTCGAAACTGGCAGCCCAGGCTTTAGACTTTGCCGGAGAGTTGGTAAAAGAAGGTGTAAATACTGAATATATAGACGATAAGATTGAGGAGTTTATTCGTTCCCATGGTGCAATACCCGCTACAAAAGGTTACAACGGGTATCCCAAATCAAGTTGTATTTCGTTGAACGATGTAATTTGTCATGGCATTCCTTCGAAGAAAACAATTCTAAGACCAGGTGATATACTTAATATCGATATCACTACCATTTTGAATGGTTATTATGGAGATACTTCGCGAATGTATTCGGTAGGTGAGGTTAGCGAAGAGGCAGAAGATTTAATGGATACCACCTGGCATTGCCTGAATCTTGGAATTGAACAGGTTCGCCCCGGCAATCGTTTCGGAAATATTGGTTTTGTTATTAATCGTTATGCAAAAGCGCAGGGTTTTAGCGTGGTTTACGAATTTTGTGGGCATGGAGTAGGAATTGAGTTCCACGAAGAGCCACAGGTCGATCACGCTTCACGACGTAACACAGGCCCTTTAATGAAACCGGGAATGATTTTTACCATCGAACCCATGATCAATCAGGGTAAACCTAAGGCCGAAATCGATAAAAACGATGGATGGACTGCAAGAACTATCGATAATAAACTTTCAGCACAATTTGAGCACACAATTTTGGTAACTCAAACGGGATGCGAGGTTTTAACCGATATCCACGATGAGTATCCGATTACCTAAGAATGATTTATTGAATCTTTATTGAACCAAAATAAAAACCGCCATTCTTTTACAAGAACAGCGGTTAAAAAAACGAATTATCCATAATCACTATTACCATGTAGTGCTCTTTATCATCCATGCTTCCAGTTCCAAAGGTTCTTCTGTTTCCTGGATAATATCAACGCTGACTACTCCAAAATATCCGGTATTTATCATCCAGCTTTCTAACTCCAGGGAGTCATCGGCTTCCATTTCGAAGTAGAGCGTGCTTATTGCAAAAACATTAATGTCTTTCATCCAGTTTTCCAGTTCTAAAGCCTCTTCTGTATCTGTTTCGTAGTACGTTGTTGTAACATCAAATATAATTTCATTGGTCATCCATTTTTCAATGTCGAGTTGATCATCTGCATCATTCTCAATTGAAATTGAATTGAAAAAGTTCGCATCATCTAACATCCAGTTCTCTAATTCCATTGTTTCATCTGCTTCAAAATAATTTATATTGAAGCTGTTGTTCATGTTACTTACTGAAGCCTTACTTTTGCTGAATGAAACTGCGGTTACCGTTAAACTAAACAGCGCCAGGCTGATTAAAACAAGCATCGGTTTTTTTACGATTTTTTGAAATTTGTTTGTTGTTTTCATAGTGTAAAATTTTTTGTTGTTAATTCTGATGCAAACATATTTCAAAGTCTAAATCTCTTTTTATCCTTTTGGCTCAACAAATATTCCAAAAGGTTCAAAGCTGTGTTTTTTGAGTTTAAGACAAAGAAAAACCGCCATCCCCTCTCAGGAACAACGGTTTTAAGTTGAGTAATTATTCGTATATTTTTTACCAGACTTTACTGTCAGTCATCCAGTTTTCCAATTGTAATGTATTGTCTGATTCTTCTTCTAATTCTACTGTTACAACTCCGAAATAGTCGGTATCTTTCATCCAGTCTTCAACGGGAAGAATTTCATCCTGCTCAGTTTCAGAGAGTGTTGCTATTCCATTGAACAGACCTTCGTTTGTCATCCAGTTTTCGATTTCAAGAGTGCCTTCCTCATCTGTTTCAACATTTAATGTAGTGAAGAAGTTGCTTTCATTCATCATCCAGTTTTCAATTTCCAGGGCCTTATCATTATCGTTTGCACCATATTTTAAGTAGTCGTCTGAATATGAATCAGCTAATGTAGCGGCTTCATTCTTGTCAACCATTGCTATTGCTATATGGCTGAAACTGTTGTTCTCTAATACGGTTCTCCAAAAATCCTGTGCGTTTACTGTTAAACTGATTAATACTAAGCTAATAATTACGGCCAGTGTTTTTGTGATTGTTTTCTGAACATTGTTTTTTGTTTTCATGACTTTTCCTCCTGCTTTTTGTTTTCTTGTTTTTTGCTTTTCTGACTTTGTTGTTTTCTAGTTTCCGTTCTGTTGTTTTCGTTATTAAGACGCTTAAAAAAATGATTCGTTACAAAAATTTTAGAACTTTTTTTTAAAATGTACTTTCTTTTAACTTGAACTTGGTATTGCAAATATAAATACAAAAAATGGTACTATGCAAAACAAAGTAGTATATTTTTTTGAAAAATATTATCCAAAAAAATTGTAATGTGCAGAAATAAAGCGTATTAAGTGGTTTGTTGTTAAATTTAATATTTGAACTTAATGTTAACAAAGTCGAAAAACATCTTTTGTTTTTATCGTTTTTCACAGAAAATAATGAGATAAATAATTTTATCAATGTTTCAATTTTTAATTACGATATTGAAAATTTTATCTTTGCAGTTTCGAAAAAGGAATAAATTATGTCGTTAGTAATTGAAGAAAAGGATTTAGAAAAATTCATAATGGTTGGAGACCGTGTTTTGGTGAAACCCAAAAATCCAACCGGTAAAACCAAATCAGGGTTGTATCTTCCTCCAACGGTGCAGGAGAACGAAAAGGTACAAAGCGGTTATATTGTAAAAGTTGGCCCGGGTTATCCGATTCCCGCAATGAGCGAAGAGGATGAGGTTTGGAAAGAAAAGAAAGAGGAAGTTAAATATGTACCTCTGCAAACGCACATTGGCGACCTGGCTATTTATTTAAATAAAAGCGGGCACGAAATTGAATTTAATAACGAGAAGTATATTATTCTGCCTCATTCAGCTATACTAATGATAATACGCGATGAAAATTTGTTTGAATAAAGCAGATGTTGTATAAAAGATATGTACACCGTTTCAATGCTAGTTGGAACGGTTTTTTATTGTTTTAATAGTAGCGTTATAACCAAGTTCAAATAATTCATCGGCATGTTTTCGCAGAAATAAATCGTACTTGTCTATTCCTTTTGGTTCAATGTAATGGTCAACTTCTTTTTTTATCTCCTCCAGTTTTTGGTTTACACTCATATAAACCGTTCTGGTGGCAATCTGAACCAGATTTTTCATTTTGGCCTTTGGATTAATAGGGCTGATGTTTGAAACAATAATTTGTTCGCATTCTTTTTTTATGGGTTCAACCGGGATATTATCCATTAATCCTCCGTCAACATACGAATCTCTGCCAAGGGTTACCGGTGCAAAAAGTACCGGAATGGAAGATGATGCTAAAACAGTTTCGCCCAGAGGCCCTGTGTTGCGGTATTCAACAGTCCCTTTATTTAAATTTGATACACACACATAAAATGGTGTCTGAAGTTCCTCTATCTGTTCTTCCTTAATTTCTTTTTCAATAATTTCTTTAACACCATCCAGCTTTAAAAGTCCGTCAACCGGCAAATGTATTTTTGTGTACTGAAAGAACCAGCCTCCTTTAAAAATTTTAAGTACCTGTTCGGGTGTTTTCCCTGCTGAAATGAATGCTCCAACAATTGCTCCTGCGCTTACTCCGGAAATAACATCAGGGTAAATTCCCAACTCATGAAGAGCTGCAATAACTCCCAGATGGGCAAATCCACGTGTGCCGCCACCACTCAAAACCAAACCTGTTTTATACTTTTTAGCCATACCTTTCAAAGTTAGAAAATCATTTGTTATCGTATTAACAAAAAGAGTTTTTAGATGTAATGCTTGATATTTATTTTGGAAAAGAAATTTACAAAAGTATTTTTACCGACTTACAGAAAAAAGTTAGTTGCAGTAATCTTACGATTATTAAATAATGAAAATAGATAAATTCGTTTTAGCCATTATTGGTGTTATTATTCTGGCCTGGTTTTTCCCCGGATGGGGAAGCCCGGAAAATGGTGTACCTCTGGATCTAATTGCAAGTATAGGAATTTCGCTGATTTTCTTTTTCTATGGATTAAAACTGAGTCCGCACGATATAAAAATGGGATTAAAGAACTGGAAACTTCATATGGTAGTTCAGGCAACTACTTTTCTTGTTTTTCCTTTGATTGTTCTTGCTTTTTATCCCTTTATAAAAAACGAGAATGGACAAACTATCTGGCTTGCTTTTTTGTTTTTGGCAGCCTTGCCGTCCACTGTTTCATCGTCGGTTGTAATGGTTTCAATTGCAAGAGGTAATATTCCTGCTGCTATTTTTAACGCCAGTATTTCGGGACTTATCGGTATTGTGATAACTCCGCTTTGGATGGGGCTGTTTTTAACAAAGACAACTATTGAGTTTGACCTCGGCGAAATTTATTTCAAACTGCTCACCGAGATTCTTCTTCCTGTTATTATAGGTGTTGTTTTGCAACGTTATTGGGGCGATTATGCCCGAAAATACAGTCGTTATTTAACTTTGTTCGATAAATCGGTTATCCTGCTGATTATCTTCAAAAGTTTTTCACATTCTTTCGAAAACAATGTTTTTAGCGCCGTTAATGCCTTCGATCTTTTTCTGATTGTAACGGCTGTTATTATCCTGTTTTTTGCAATTTATTTCCTAACGCTTAAAGTATCCCGACTATTACGATTTAATATTGAAGATCAGATTACAGCACAATTCTGCGGAACAAAAAAATCGTTGGTACACGGAACTGTTTTTGCAAAAATATTGTTTCAGCAGTCGGCAACTACCGGAATTATGTTGCTGCCGATTATGATTTTTCACCCTATACAAATACTTATTATCAGCTTTGTGGCTACAAAACTTGGCAAGCGTAAATAGAGACAATTTGATTAATCGTGGTCGAGTGAAAACCACTGCTTCATAAGATCATCATCGTTTTTTTCATTTTTATGAAAAAAGGTATTTGTTTTATTTACGTAGATGTAATCTTTTTGGTATGTGCTGATGTTGGCAATAATATCTTTTAACGCTGTAATCATTAAATCAACTTCAGCGTCGGTCATTGTTGGATGAAGCGACCAGCGCACCCAACCCGGCTTTTCCGATAAATCACCGTGGCTAATTTTATCTGTAATTTCCTGCGATTTTTCATACGAAACTTCCAGCAGAAAATGGCCATAAGTTCCTGCGCATGCACAACCTCCGCGGGTTTGAATTCCGTACATATCGTTTAACAAACGAACCAGCAGGTTGTAGTGGATTCCTTCTACATAAAAAGAAATTACACCCAGCCGGTCGCGAACATTGTCGGCCAGAATATTTAATCCTGCGATTTCATCCAGCCCTTTAAATGCTTTTTCCAGTAGTTCCTCTTCCCGTTTCCGGATGTTTTCGATGCCCATTTTATGCTTCAGATCGAAACACAGTGCCGTTCTGATGGATTGCAGAAATCCCGGTGTCCCACCATCCTCACGGGCTTCTATATCGTCAACATATTTATATCGTCCCCAGGGATTAGTCCAGTCAACAGTGCCTCCGCCCGGATTGTCGGGAACTTCGTTTTTATACATCGATGCATCAAAAACGATAACACCTGACGATCCCGGACCTCCCAAAAATTTATGCGGAGAAAACATTACTGCGTCCAGTTTTTCCATCGGATCTTCGGGGTGCATATTTATTTCGTCGTATGGTGCAGAAGCTGCAAAATCGATAAACGCCACACCACCGTATTCGTGCATAATTTTTGCCATTTCAAAATAGGGTGTTCTTACTCCTGTCACGTTTGAACAGGCTGTAAACGATCCTATTTTAAAAGGACGATCTTTGAATTCTTCCAACGCTTTTCTAAGATTGTCGGTATTAACAAGCAAACCTTCTCCCGGCTCAACTACTACCACATCGGCGCTGGTTTCGTACCACGAAGTCTGGTTTGAGTGATGCTCCATGTGAGTGATAAATACCACCGGACGTTCGCGTTCAGCAATACAACTTTTCCCCGACACCTTTCCACAATATTTTAATCCCAGAATCCGCTGAAACTTGTTAATTACAGCAGTCATTCCAAAACCGGCAGTAATTATTACATCGTTTGGTCCGGCATTTACATATTTTTTTATTAGCTGATGTGATTTGTGATAAGCATGGGTCATTCTAATTCCTGTCTCGCAGGTTTCGGTATGAGTGTTACCCACATAAGGCCCCAGTTCGTCGGTAATTTTGCATTCGATGGGACGATATAAACGTCCGCTGGCAATCCAGTCGCCGTAAACAATTTTTTTATTTCCGTACGGCGATTCGAATTCTTTATCGATTCCAACAATATTTTCTCTGAATTTCCCGAAATGCTTTTCCAAACTACTCATGCAGCGTGTTTTTTATAAGATCACAAATTAAAGGTATTTGGGTGAAATAATTGCAGGGGAAATATCATAAAATCAAAGCAAGCTTAGTGATTTAGGTTACAGTTTTGATATTTATAGTTTTTCCGGTTTTTTACAATTTGCAAAATTTCTTTTGCTATCTGATCTTGAATAATTCTCCATCGTCGAAACCTGTTGTTAGTGCAGTCGCATTTTGCAAAATGTTTTTTCTGAAAGTTCCATCCTCTTCCAACTCTTTCAAGGTGTTCTTGCAATATTCCAAAACAAGTGGCATGGGTTTGTTTTGAACGTGTTCAGGGAGCAACAAATAGCGGTAATCGTTTTTTGGCATTTCCAGCGTTGCCCAACCGTCGTTTTCTTCCGTGTATTCAAATCCACCAACCAGGTACATTACATAACCTTCGTCACTTTCGTAAATTCCTAGATTAAAAACCACCACTTCTGCCGGAGGGATTCCATCTTTCTCTTCTATTAATGCAAGCCAGTTTACTATTTCTTCTTTCATTTGAAAATATGCTAAGTTCTTTTAATCTAAAATCTAAAGTAAATAAAATTGACTTATAAATTGTGACCATTTTTCACCCTTTATAAATTTCTATTCTGTCAAATCGTCACAAAAAGGGCTTGGCACAGGGTTTGATTCTGGGACGAGCATTAAAAATTGATAGTAAAACTAAAAATATAGAAAAATGCAAACAGGAAAAATTGGAGTTACCAGTGAGAATCTTTTTCCAATCATTAAAAAGTTTCTTTATTCTGATCATGACATTTTTTTACGTGAAATTGTATCCAACGCAGTAGATGCTACACAAAAGCTTAAAACACTTGCGGGAAGGGGTGAATACAATGGTGATGTAACCGATTCGAAGGTTGTTGTTAAATTAGATACCGATGCCAAAACGATTACGGTTTCCGACAATGGTATCGGGATGACAGCCGATGAGGTTGAAAAGTACATTAACCAGATTGCTTTTTCTGGCGCAAACGAATTCCTTGATAAGTATAAGGACGATGCCAATGCCATTATCGGACATTTTGGGCTGGGTTTTTATAGCTCGTTTATGGTATCCGATAAAGTTGATGTGATTACTAAATCGTATAAAGACGGAGCTAAAGCGGTAAAATGGAGTTGTAACGGCAGTCCTGAATTTGAACTTGAGGAAGTTGAAAAAGAAGACGTTGGAACTGATATAGTAATGCATATCAGCGAAGAGGAAAAAGGTTTCCTTGATGATGCCAAGATTTCAGAAATCCTGAATAAGTATTGTAAATTCCTTCCCGTGCCTGTTGTTTACGGAAAGGTTAAAGAGTGGAAAGATGGTCAGCAGGTTGATACCGATGAAGATAACCAGGTAAACGATGTTGCACCTGCCTGGACAAAAACTCCCGCTGATCTGAAAGACGAGGACTACAAGAGTTTTTACCAGAAGTTATATCCAATGGCAGAAGAGCCGTTGTTTAATATCCATTTGAATGTTGATTACCCGTTTAACCTGACAGGGATATTATATTTCCCAAAAATCAAGAACAACTTTGAGGTACAGAAAAATAAAATCCAGTTGTATTGCAACCAGGTTTTTGTTACCGACTCGGTGGAAGGAATAGTTCCTGAATTTTTGACATTGCTGCACGGTGTGATAGATTCACCTGATATTCCTCTTAACGTATCGCGTTCATACTTGCAAAGCGATTCGAATGTGAAAAAAATCAGCAGCCACATTAATAAAAAAGTGGCCGACCGTCTGAATCAAATTTTTAAAGATAGCCGCGAAGATTTCGAAAGCAAATGGGACGACCTGAAGATTTTTATTGAATACGGAATGTTAACTGAGGAAAAATTTAACGACCGTGCCATGAATTTCTTCATGTTTAAAAATACCGAGGGCAAATATTTTACATGGGAAGAATATGAAAAGCTGGTAAAAGAAAGTCAGACTGACAAGGATAATAATACAATTTATCTCTATACTACCAACGTTGAAGAACAGTTTACTTTTGTTGAAGAGGCAAAAAACAAAGGATACGACATTATTGTGATGGATGATGTGCTGGCTCCTCACCTGATTAACAAATTCGAACAAAAATATACCGATAAACGTTTTGTGCGGGTTGACTCGGATGTGGTTGAAAATCTTATTAAAAAAGATGATACCACAAATGACGTGTGGACCTGGGAACAGAAACAGGAGTTATCTCCGGTTTTTCAGGCAGTGTGCCCCGAAACAAAGGATTTCCAGTTTATTGTTGATTTCCAGGATTTAGGTGAAGCAGGATCGCCAATGGTAATTACACGTAGCGAATTTATGCGCAGAATGAAAGACATGAGTGCTGCTCAGGGAGGAATGAACATTTACGGTGATTTGCCTGATTCGTTAAACCTGGTAGTTAATACTTCACATCCTTTGGTGCAAAAAGTATTGGATGCCAAAGACAAAAAACTGGGAAGTAAACTGGAAGAGATGCTGGGTGAAATTACAGCAAAAAAAGATGAAATTGCTGTTCTTGAAAAAGCCAAAGAGGGTAAAAAAGAAGAGGAAATTCCATCGGCTGATAAAGAAAAACTGGAGTCGTTGAATTCAGAATTAGCCAAATTGGAAGAAACAAAACGCGAGAAATTAACTGATTTCGGAAAAGGCAACAAGCTTGCTAAACAAATGGTTGATTTGGCACTTTTGGCAAACGGTTTATTAAAAGGAGCCGACCTTGATAAATTTGTAAAGAGAAGTGTAGAACTTATTAAATAAGGTAGAGTGAGTGTTCCTGGTTACAGGAACATGGTCGAGGGAGAGTGATGAATGACGCCGGTCCGATAATTGAAGGATCGGCGTTTGTATTTTTACCTGCCGCAATAAAAAAAGATCCGATCTGAGTTATTTTAAACGAATACAGATCGGATCTTTTTTATTTGAAATAGTTATCTGTAATAATTAGGGTGTGTATTATTCCCCATCAGCAAAGTCTTGTAAATAAGAAAACCTTTCGGTTAGTTTACCTTCTTTTGTAATCGATGCCCGTTCGATAATTCCATCAGTATCTTCACCAAACAATCCCGGAAAAACTTTGTCAATCAGGTTGCGGCCAAAATCAAGCGAGGCATCTTTCGGAAGCTCACATGGCAGGTTGTCTACCGCCTGAACCGAAACGTGGTTCGGATTGGAGAATGCTTTTTCCACTTCGCCGGTTTCTATATTGTAGTCGTAAAACGGATCGGCAATGCTTGCTGCGCGTTTTGTAGATGGAATGGAGCCCTCAATGTCGCACGTAATATCAGAAATCACACTGATCCGAAAATCGTCTTCTTTCATTTCGTCAGCCGTAAAAAGTACCGGTGCTTTAGGATCCCAGTAAGCTGAGGCAATCAGCATATCTGTTGCTTTGGCAAAAGGCTGGAAAGCATTTTCATACATTGTTGGGTGATTAAAAAAATGCATGAGATCAAACGCTTCTCCATCGATTCGTTTGGCGTAATTACCCGGTAATAACTGAACATAAATGGCACGCTCCGGTTCCTGCTCATTTAGAAAGGCCTCGGGCGAAACCCGCATAATGTTCATATGATTTAGAATTTCGAGGACACCGTGTGCTACCCTTCCATCTCCTGTAACGGCTATTTTTAGGGGTGGCAAATTAATAGCATCTAAATGTTGCAACATTTCTTCCAGGTCTGAACATTCGTGTGCCGGTTTTAAATCGAATAACTCATTTTTTAATCCAAAGGCCCGAAGACCATTGTAAGCCCCTACCAAACCTGCAAAACGTCCGAATCCAATAATACGGAATCCTTCTTTGTTGGTTAGTACTTCGTAATCTACCAACTGGATATTTTTCGACAGAACAGTTTGCAGTAATTTGCGATTATATTCCTGTTTTTTTATGGTGTGCGAAAAAAACAGATAAATCTTTCCGGGAATAAAATCTTCGATTCGAACTTCTTTTACTCCGAGCAGCACATCACAATCGCTTAAATCTTCGTTTAACGGTATCCCGAGAGAAGCATATTCTTCATCTTTATAACTTCTGATTGGGCTTGGCTGAACCGAAATAGAAACATGAGGAAATTTTTCTATTACCTCAACACATTGTTGTGGTGTTAACGGAACGCGCTTGTCGGGTGGAGTTTTGCCTTCTCGGAGAATACCTATTTTCATGTTACAAAGTTTATGGTTGAAACCGGTTGTGAATAATTTTATGTTCAAATACAAAGTTAAGCTATCTTCTGGATATTGCGACTATCAGTTGTTTAATTCTGGTTGCCCTATGTAATGTGTAATTCAGATTTTAAATAAATCCGGGTAGCCTCATTTAGACTGATTCTTTTACAAATAATCACAATATTTGTAATAAATAAAGCAAACTAAATCATGATTAAACTTCTAAAGCTTGTTATCTTCCTGGTGTCTGTATTCGTGTTTTTTTCTTGTAATACAAGAACAAAACCAATGAGCGAAAATGATTATTCAGGCTCGGAAAGCTGTCGTGAATGCCATGAGAATTTTTATCAGTTGTGGGAACCGTCATACCACGGGCAGGCAATGATGCCTGTAAATGGTGAATTTATTGCAAAGCATAAGCTACCTAACAGCGAACCCATTGACGTGGAAGGACATATGTTTCAGGTTGAATTTAAAGATTCAACGGTTGTGATGTATGAAAGAGATGGTAAAGATTTAGTAGAAACTTATGATGTTTTATGGGCAATGGGAGGTCATAATGTATACTGTTTTCTTACACCTTTCGAAAAGGGAAAACTTCAGAATATTCCGCTTGCTTACGATGCCAACAGGAAAAAATGGTTTAATTATCCTGAAGCCGGTATTCGGCATTTTAGCGACGATTATCCCGATGATGAAGCACTACCTTGGAAAGACGATATGTTTGCATTTAATACAGGTTGTTATAGTTGCCATATTAGTCAGCTAAGTACAAATTTCGATCTTGAAACCCAAACCTATCACACTACATGGAGAGAAGCAGGGATCAATTGTGAAACCTGTCATGGGCCGGGAGGAGAACATGTGCGCATTTTCAAGGCCTTAAAGGAGGGAGAAGAAGCAAAAGAACTTGGACTGATAAGCACGTCAGTTTTTACTCAAGAACAACATAATGATGCCTGTGCTCCTTGCCATGCAAAAATGAATCCGATTACACCCAGTTATATGCCGGGCGATAAGTTTTTTGACAACTATAACCTCACCACACTGGAAGACCGCGACTTTTATCCCGATGGTCGTGACCTGGGGGAAAACTACACGCTCACCGGTTGGAAGCTTAACGAATGTGTAGCCAACAGCGAATTACACTGCGTTACCTGTCATACATCGAGCGGGCGCGACCGGTTTAAGGATAATCCCGACCAGGCCTGCCTGACCTGCCACAACAACAGGAATGAGGATTTAGAAACCCATACCGGACATAAAGCAGAGGCCGGATTAACCTGTTTGAGTTGTCACATGCCGAAACGCGAGTTTGTAGGGCATTTTCTTCGCAGCGATCATTCTTTCCGCCCTCCAATGCCGGAAGCTACCATTAAGTTTGGCTCACCGAATGCGTGTAACCAGTGTCATAAAAATAAATCACCCGAGTGGGCGAACAGTATCGTTAAAAAACGCCCTAACGGGAATTACCAGGAAGAAACCTTAAAGTGGGCACAGTTAATAAAAGAAGCCCGCAACCAGGATTGGACAAATGTGAACAAAATATTCGATTATATCAGAAATCCTGAAACCAACGAAGTGGTTGCGAATTCATTCATTCGTTTGCTTGTTAACTATCAGGATGATTCGAAAGCTGATGTTTTGATAACAGCACTAAATAACAAATCAGAGTTGGTACGATCGTCGGCAGCCTATGCCTTGGCCGGGATTTTTACCGATGAGGCTAAAAATGCGCTTTTAACTGCATGTGAAGATGATATTCGCCTAGTTCGTATTCAGGCTGTAAATGCGATTCTAATGTTTCCGGTGGAGAGTTTCTCTGCTGACCAGCAAACCGTAATCCATAAGGCCGAACAAGAGTATATTACTTCTTTAACCTCGCGATTGGACAACTGGAGTAATCACTACAACCTGGGAATATATCATCAGAACAAGGGAAGTATTAACGAGGCGCTTCAATCGTACGAAACGGCAGCTCGTTTGTATCCGCCTTCTGTTATGCCTTTAATTAACAGCAGTGTTCTGTATTCCTATGTTGGAAATAATGCCAAAGCAGAAGAAAACCTGAAAAAGGTACTGAAATTTGATCCTTCGAATGAAGCGGCTAATTTAAATTTGGGACTTTTATTGGCAGAACAGGGACGTATTGATGAAGCAGAAAAGGCGCTTAAAACTGCTTATGATGCTAATCCTGAAGGACAGGCTGTTGCGGCAAAAAATTTGAGTGTAATTGTTGCACAGCGCGGAGACCTGGCATCAGCAGTAAAATACGCCGATGCGGCATACAAAGCACGAACTGATGATCCGGATTATGGTTATACTTTGGCTTATTATCAAATGCAAAACGGGCAAAAAGCCGAAGCAATAAAAACCCTTCAGAAAATTATTAAGAGTAATCCTGAATTTTTAACAGCCACCACCTTCCTTGCCGATATTTACCTGCGCGACGGAAATAAAAATATGGCGTTAAAGCTATATAAAGATGCGCTGGGAGTAAAAGGTATTTCCGATCAGGACAGGGTAGCTTTGCAGCAATCAATAACCATGTTGCAACAGAGTATGTAGGGGCATTATTCATAGTTGCTTATAAAAATCAGGAAATACCGGTTTCCAGCCTATCTGTTTCTTTGGTTAAACTTCTGTAACGTTTATTCTGGCAGTTACTTTCCAATCCGGAATAGTTAAGAAATATCGAAATTCTATTTTTTGTATTGCTGTATTTGTTTAGTTCATTTATAGAATTATTTTTGTGGCTAGTCTGTAATAGACAAGGGGGATAATACTTTTATATTTAGGAAAATGAAGAATTCAGAACGAGCTGAATTTCGTGTTGGCGGCGATACCCTTTACCTCCGTGAGAATAATATTATTCACGCTGAAGTAACAGGGCCTCAAACATGTGAAATGGCATTTGAAATTAAAGAAGTTTGTAAGAAACTTTGGTCTCAAATCGAAGGTCAGTGCAATTTTTTAATCGATATAAACAAGTGTGGTAAAAACGATCCGTGTGCCAGAAACACCTGGAAAGAATTAAGCGGGCATCCAAAAACCTACAAAGTGGCAACTTTTGGGATGAACCCGGTATCGAAGGTTATTGCCAATTTTGTTATTGGTACATACCAGGGAAAGAACCTTCGTTTTTTTTATACTGAGCAGGAGGCTCTCGATTGGATTGCTGTAAAAGAATAGTTGGAATATATGTTTGAGGGAAAAAACGGTAAAAGGATCGAGTATATAACTGAGGCTATAATGAAAGTAGCTCGTGGCGACTATTCAGTTCAGGTTCCAATATCAGAAAATTACGATCAGATTGATGCTTTAGGAATGGGCATTAATATGATGATTGATGATATTCGGCTGAAAGAAGAAACTGACAGAGAAAATCAGCAAATTAAGATACTGAATGAAGAGCTGAAAGCTGCCAAACTAAAAGCCGAAGAAAGTGAGCGTTTAAAAATGGCATTCCTGGCTAATATGAGCCATGAAATACGTACCCCGATGAACGGTATCATGGGTTTCGCCGATATCCTTAAAAACTATACTTTACCCGAAGAAAAGCAGAAGGAGTTTATAGAGCTGATTGAAAAAAGCGGGACCCGAATGCTTGAATTGATAAATGACATTGTTGATATTTCACGGATCGAATCAAAGATAGTCTCTAAAAATATAACCAGGGTAAATATTAATAATCAGCTGAATAATTTGTATGGTTTCTTTAACCACGAAGCTGCCGGTAAAGGAATTCAATTGAACCTGCAAAATGGGCTTTCGGATGATGAGGCAGTTATTGATACCGACCGCAGGAAATTTGATGCGATACTAACAAATTTGATTAAAAACGCCATAAAGTACACCAGCGACGGACAGATTGAATTTGGTTACGAATTGGAATTTTATCATAATCAACCGGTATTGAAATTTTTTGTGCGCGATACCGGAATTGGTATCCCAAAAGAAGACATTGGATTTATTTTCGATCGTTTTACCCGTAGCCGCGTGTCCGATCAATATACTATTGAGGGAACCGGACTGGGACTGGCTATTAGTAAAGCATATGTTGAAATTCTTCACGGAAATATTTGGGCAGAAAGTGAAGAAGGCCAAGGAAGCGTATTTTATTTTACTCTACCTGTGGAAGAGAACAGCAAAATCAGCGAGTTGGTTAAAGAGCAAAAACAGTTTTACCGTTTAGACTCATCTCCCGACAGTTTTAAAGTGATGGTGGTAGAAGATGATCCAACGGCTGAATACTTATTAAAGATAATATTGGAGAGATTAACCGATAACATTCTTTTTGCACACGACGGTAAAGAGGCGATTGATTTATACAAAAGGAATCCGGATGTAAATCTAATATTGATGGATATTTCTTTACCTGTAATTAGGGGCGACGTTGTGGTGAAAATGATCCGAAAAACGAACAAGAATGTTCCAATAATTGCCCAAACAGCCTTTGCTTTAGATGGCGACAGAGAAAGATTCCTTGAAATTGGTTGCAACGACTACCTTCAAAAACCTATTATTAAGGACGAATTGATTCGCATTGTTCAAAAATATATGAGTGGAACTTCAACTTAATGGGATTGCTTCTCTCGTTCCTCGCTCGTAATGACGAAATGTGATAACGAAATCCGGCAGCGGACAATGAAATATATCCTTCCGGCACGATTTAATACAGTCCGCTGCACTTATCCTACGACTTGCTTGTTATTACGATTCGTAAGTAGACGGAGAAGTAATCTAATCCTCCGTCCCGATACAATAGGGACACCTCATTTAAATAAAGGAGGATGAGGCTTCTTGTCCCCCTTGGCGAAGGCGGACCCAAAGGGGGATTATTTTTCGTTTTAAGCCACACTATTCGCAATCTGAGAATTCCAATGTTTTTTATAACTTTAATGCCAATTCTTCCCGGGCTCGGATTTGAACGAAAAAGAGAAACACTATGGACAGAAAGAAGCATTGGGAGAATATCTATCAAAGTAAGAATACAACGGAGGTGAGCTGGTTTCAGGCTTCACCCACAACATCACTTCAGTTTGTTCAAGAGTTTAAGCTACCACAATCGGCAAAAATTATAGATGTGGGTGGGGGAGATAGTTTTTTGGTAGACCGTTTATTGGAAATGGGATACCGCAACATTACCGTGCTCGACATTTCTGAAATTGCCATTAATAAAGCAAAGGATCGGCTGGGTGAAAAAGCCAAAACGGTGAAGTGGATCGTTGCTGATGCAGCAGGATTTCAGCCGACCGAAGCCTACGATTTCTGGCACGACAGGGCAGCATTTCACTTTTTAACCGATAAGCAGGAAATCAGTAATTATGTCGACACGATCCGTTCGTATGTTAAACCGGGTGGTTATCTGGTATTGGGAACGTTTTCGGAACAGGGCCCGACAAAATGCAGCGGCATCGAGATAAAGCAGTACTCGGAAAATACGATGACAAACTTGTTACGGGATTTTTTCAATAAAATCAAGTGTATTACAGTCGATCATAAAACGCCTTTTAATACGCTGCAGAACTTTATTTTTTGCAGTTTCAGGCGATTGGTGATTTAGTCAATTAAACTTTTTAAAGTCGAAAAACTTTAAATCCTAAACCGGCATCACTTCTTTCGGATTAATTCATTTTTCCTTTTTGCCGTGTAAATGTGTACGATAGGAAATGGGGTTATTTAAGCCAAATAACGTTTCTAATATATTTGTTATTTCCGTTATAATTGGTATAAGGTTTTTTAGCTTATTTTAAATGCTACCGTTTTCAACGCGGCATTTGGCGAATATGAAATGGTATTAAAATGTCTTTGCTATTATCAGCCTCTGTTCAGGTTTCCTTGCTCTAATAATTTATAGATAAGGGCTTAATCTAATGTCCATTTAAATGTAGCATGCCAACATAAGAGAGATGGTTAGCTATAGTTTTTATTTTATGAGGATATAAAAAAAGCATTCCCACAGGAATGCCTTTAAACGTAATCCTCAAACACGTTAGTCCTCCGGTGGGACTTCCGTAGTATCCTGTCCTTCTTCCCCGGCTTCGCTTCTGCCAGAGCGCGCAGCAAGTGTTTCTTTGTAATATTTTATACGCTGATTCAGCTCACGAATAAAGCTTTGCAACTCGGTGCTTGCCATTTCCAGTTCAACCAGTGCATTGGCACGTTTTACCAGTTTCTCGTATGTTGGGTCTATAATATCGCGTGCAGCTTTTACATCGCCGCTTTGGCGGTTCGCCAGCTCTGTGTTACGGGCGTCGATTAAGGCTACAAAATCGGTGTTTTGCTGTTTTAATGCAGCTATCCAGCTGCTTATACCCATGGTGGTGCAATGCGCTGCATTTTTGGGTTTCTCAAGGTCTTCCAGCAGGTTGGTTAATGCTGCACTTTCTTCGTTGTACGACAGGGTGCGCATATTTCCATATAAATCAAAAATGCGTTTTACTGCTTTTGCAGCTTCCACTTCGGTTTCAATGGGGCACGTCAGGGTAGCTTTTACACGGGCATAAACGGCGCTCCAGCTTCGGTCGCGTAAAATGTCGAGTTCCATAAGCTGTTCGGTTTTGGTGCTCCCCTGGTCTACCAGTAAGGCCGAATTCAGTCCGGCATGTGCGGTGCTGAAATCGTTGTATACCGTTTCAAGGTTTAATGCAGCCGGTGTGGCCGCGTCAACGGCATTTTTTACGTCAGACATAAACTGGTAATGTTCGTTGTTGCGCAGTTGCGACAAAATTAACTTAATAATTTTTTCCATAATCTTTTGTTTTGGTGATTGTTAGTAAGTATTCCGAAAAGTTTTCTGTTTGGGAACTGAAAACATGTTTGCGGATAATTATTTTTAGATAAAATTACGGCATATAATGTTTTATGTCAACATGTTGCACAGCAAGTTGGTTGTCCCTCAAAACATAGATACTATTTTCATGCTACAAAGTGTTATACGAATATGATAATTTTATTTTTCTGGTTTAACGTAAAATTGGGGAGTACACATGCCCGACATTTTGCTTATTTGCCATTTGTTATACATTATTTATGTTTATTTTTAATGAACTAAAATTCAGGCACCTGGCATTATGAATCCATACTTTAAATTTTATGATAATGTTAGCCTGATCTTATTTCTAGTTTCATAATTCAACTTGTAAATAGCAAATTGAGTTTGTTTCTTTGAGAATTGAATAACACTTACAACCGATAAATATGGAGAAGAAAATAAAAAGAAAAAATTTCCTGATCATTGCCATATCCTTAGTTTTTCTGATATGGTCAGTTTCGGGTTTGATAATATACTTAATGTCAGACAATTGGGGTGACAGAGGAACTATGGGTGATATGTTTGGAGCTGTAAATGCCTTATTTTCTGGGCTTGCATTTGCCGCTCTTTTATTTACGCTGCAATTACAACGAGATGAAATAAAACTAAACAGGGCTGAAATAGCTTTAAGTAGAAATGAACTGTCGAAATCAGTAAAAGCCCAACAAGAGTCTCAGGAAGCTTTAAAACAACAGGTAGCACAAACTCATCTTACTGCACAGTTGAATGCTATGAATACGGTGATAAATTACTACAATAGTCAGATTGAAAGTAGTAAAAGTTCGCAGGAGACTATTGATAAAGCCCGGGCAAAAAGAAGATTAATTATTCAGAAAATAGATGATTTAATAGATGAATTAGATGATTTGGATATTGGATAATCCTATCTTTTTGCAATTCAAATTGTTTACGGAATAAGGATGAAAATGTTGATTTACATTAGAAATAAATATGCCAATCTTAGCCGATAGGCGAATTGCCAAAGATTAAAGTTTAAACAGATGAGAAAAATAATTAACTATTTTCTGCAAGGCTTACTTTATATAGCTCCTTTTGGGGTAACGGCCTATATTGTTTACATGATATTCAGTTTTGTCGACAACCTATTGGATGATATACTTGAGCAATATCTAAAAACTGATATTCCCGGATTAGGATTAATCATCATCTTTTTCTTTCTGGTGATTGTTGGTATAGTGGGCCAGAGTATTATTGCCCGTCCTGTTAAAGTATTATTTAAACGATCACTTGAAAAAGTACCTCTACTTAAGTTGATCTACTCAGCAATGAACGACCTGTTTTCTGCCTTTGTTGGAAAAGAGAAGAAATTTAGTAAACCGGTTATGGTGCTTGTTAATCCGATATCGAACCTGGAGAAATTAGGATTTTTAACCCAGGAAGATTTAAGCAACCTGGATGAAAAAGATAAGGTTGCGGTGTATTTTCCGCATTCGTATAATTTTTCAGGAGAGTTATTTATTGTCCCGAGAGAGCAGGTGCGCCCTGTTGACTTAAATCCGGCAATTGTAATGAAATTTATTGTGTCGGGCGGTGTTTCAGATATCGACGAAGAACCGGCAACAGGAAATCAACTGAATTTAAAAGACTAGAATATGTCAGGTGAATTAGTGTTTTTTATCGCTTTCGTAATATTTATCGTAGCAGTATTGTTGCTCGATTTATTGCTGGTTGGCAGAAAATCGCACGAGGTATCGGTTCGCGAAGCTGCTATCTGGAGTAGTATCTGGATTGTTTTAGCCTTGGCATTTGCCGTATTTCTTCGTTTTTATGCCGAATTTATTCACGGCATTCAAAATTTCGATGATTTAAACCGGGTAGTTCAACATTATGCTCCCTTTTTAACACTCGATGCCAATAGTTTCGAAAATAGTTTGAATTTATATCGAAAGAACAGTGCCATTAATTTTCTTTCGGGATACCTGATTGAGAAATCGTTATCGGTGGATAACCTGTTTGTAATGATGGCCATTTTAACAGCTTTTTCGGTAAAAAAGAAAGACTATAAACCGGTTCTTTTTTGGGGAATTATTGGCGCAATTGTAATGCGTTGCATATTTATTTTTGCAGGTGCCGCCTTAATTTACCGCTTCGAATGGTTGCTCTATATTTTTGGTGTTTATCTTATTTATGTGGGGATTAAAATGTATGTGCAACGAAATTCAGAGACGAAGATTGAACCACAGCACCATCCTGTTGTAAAATTCATGTCGAAACGCTTAAATGTTTTTCCCAGGTATGTTGCCAACCGGTTTTTTATTCGCAAAAACGGAATGGCTTACATAACGCCTTTATTCATTGTTCTTATGATAATTGAGTTTACCGACTTAATTTTTGCCTTAGATTCCATCCCTGCCATATTTGCGGTAACCCGCGACCCGTATATTGTATTTTTCTCAAACATCTTTGCAATTCTTGGCTTGCGCTCCTTGTTTTTCCTTTTAATAAAGGTGGTAGAAAAATTCTATTTGTTAAAAATTGGGGTGGCCATATTGCTGGTGTTTGTCGGAATAAAACTGATGTTGCACGAATGGTTGGTACATCTGGGATTTAAACCCGTATACTCGCTTTATGTTATTTTATTTGTTTTAATGGCTAGTATTGTTTTGTCGGTAGTGTTTCCTAAAAAAATACATTCGTAATACATTCTTATGCATAGCGGTAGGTGTGCAAAGAATGGTATCTGTAATCCCATGGCATGCCGGGCCAAGCAAGGAATGTGTTTTAACTGAAGTTACAATGTAAAGAATAGCAGAAAAGTGCCTAAACCGAATGTCATGGCAACTGGGCATACGAAAGAACAGTTTTGGCCTTTAGCCAATGCCTGTTGACATAAGCAAAAAGTATTTTTTGTTGGTGCAGAAAATGTGCTGCAGGTAAAAAAAGCATGTAGAACTACTGCCGCATGTATAGGATTGCCGGACAAAACTTCTTTGAAACTTTGCTCAGCTCTTGTGGCAAGTAAAAAAAGCATTTTAAGGTCTTCTCCTGCACCTGGGCGATAGAAAATTATGTTTTGACATCCTCACCCGGCACCTGAGCAGTCCCTGTTTTCAAGGGATTGACGTTTTTTACGATGGGAGAGCTGCAAGAAAATATACGAGAATAAAGCTTAAGGGCTGAAGCCCGAATCAGTAGCCTGCGAGTAGTGAATCACTATAGCGTACAGGGCTTTAGCCCTTGTTTTTGTATTCCTATTCTTTTCGTTGAACCCATATTGGTTTTGTTAAACAGATTGCTAACTTTAAACACAATTAAAAAACAAAACCGTTGAATGCACACCCAAATATAAGATTTACACAAAAAGTTGGGTTATCCCCCCGTATTGGCGTTATAACCCAACCTAACAATAATAAAATAACCCAACTGGTTGGGTTGTACAACCGTTCTTTGCCATACTAAATGAAAAAAACATATCGACACGAAAAATAACCTATTAATAATCTTTTTAAAACTCACACTAATGAATAAAGTTTTACTTTTTTTTCTTCTAATTTCCGTTTTAATTTTTGAGGCTGCAGGAAATGCGGCAACGAAACAAGGAAGTTTTAGTTTTGCAAACGAGAATACAACAAACGCAATAACACCCAATAAGGGAGTTGTAAACAACATTGTTATTTCCATTCGTTTTGCTGACCAACCAAAAACTGAACTAAATGTTCAGGTTTATGATAGTATTTTCAATGATATGAATACACTGTCATTTAAAAGATACTTCATGGAGACAAGCAATGGGCAGTTATCTATTAATTCAACTTATTTCCCAAAAACTACGACTAATGAGATTCTGGAATATCAGGATGACAAACCACGGAATTACTATTGCTGGTATGATGAAGCAACCAACCCCGATGGTTATCCCTCAGATGATTGGCAGACAAGAGAAAAAGAGCTTTTGCAAAAAGCTTTAAACTTTGTAGAAGACGAATTAGAAGCCAGTGGCTTAGATTTCGACGCGAATAATGATGGTGTTATTGACAATGTAAATTTCTTTATCCAGGGAAGCGATATAAATTCACACATTATATACCCACATGCGAACAGGTATTCTACCTGTACAGTTTTAGGTAAAAAAGCAATCTACAATGTAAATAATACAGGTTATTTTATAAACGTTGTTGGAACCATTTGTCACGAATTTTACCATTCGCTCGGGGCACCGGACTTATATCAGTATAACTCTTATTTTTTAATGCCTGTTGGTTCCTTTGACATAATGGCAACCGGTGGCGGAACCTCTCTTGCTTATATGAAATTGAAATATGGGAAATGGTTTGATGAAATTCCTGAAATTACAGAGCCCGGAACTTACAGTTTGCAACCATTATCAAAGAACCCGTTTGCATGTTACAAAATAAAATCCCCGAACAGCACTACAGAATATTTCGTGCTGGAATATAGAAAACGTGAAGGTTTAATTGATAGCTTAAGATATCCTCGTGGATACGACGAAGGACTAATTATTTATCGAATAAATACCTTGTATGAAGGCAATAAGGCCGGACCTAAAGACGAAGTGTATATGTACAGGCCCGACGGAATGCCACAGGAAAACGGCAAACTGCATCAAGCTGCATTTTCTGCAAATTCAGGCAGGACTACATTTAGCGACACTTCCAATCCTTCGTGCTTTTTATCAAACGGAGATCTGGGAGGAATTAAAATAACAGAAATAGGAGATTTGGGAGAGACTATTTCGTTTAAAGTGGAAGAGCTAAGCAAATTACCAGCCCCTAAAAATCTAGCATTAACAAAAGATAAAGATATCATTCAGTTAAATTGGGATTCTCCTACATCTCAAAATACAAAAGGGTACAACGTATATAAGGTTGGAAGTTCTTCAAAATTAAACAGCCAGTTAATTACTGAAACTACTTTCAATGATACGCTGGATTTTACTGGGGATCTGTTTTACAGGGTAACAGCGGTTTACGATGAAGGGGAATCGGAACCCGTCACTGCATCCATTAATGTTAATTTTGCTCCCTACGTTTTACCTTCAGATTCGTTGGCGTTGGTCGATTTGTACAATGATTGTAACGGAGCAAACTGGATCAATAATACGAACTGGTTGAATGCACCTGTGAAAGATTGGTATGGAGTATCTCTGGTTGAAGATCGGGTTCAAAGAATAATACTTCGTTCTAATAACTTGACTGGAGAATTCCCTTCCTCTTTAACGCATTTAACAAAGTTGGAAACACTAGGATTGGAGTCTAATAAAATTAGTGGGAATATTCCAACCACTATTTCTTCAATTCAAGGTTTATATAATCTATACCTATCAAACAATGAGTTATCGGGAGAGATACCTGAAGAACTTTATGAAATACAAAATATAAATCAAATATTCTTAGATGAGAATCAACTTGAAGGTACTATTTCTGATAAAATAGGAAATTTGCAAGGTCTATCCTATTTGAATCTTGATAAAAATAAGCTTACTGGCTCCATTCCTTCTTCTCTTTATGATATTAAGCGAATAGAAAGAATTCATCTTGCCAATAATAATTTTAGTGGCTCAATTTCAAACGATGTTTCTTTGCTTATACAGTTGGATGAATTCGTTATTAATGGTAATCTTTTCACCGATTTACCTGATATGTCTTCTCTCAAAAATCTATATATGTTTGATATTTCAAACAATAACTTCACATTTGAAGATTTAGAGGCTAACTTAAATATAAAAATCACTCCTACTACTAATGGCTTTTCAAAATTTTCTTATTCTCCACAGAAAGAGGTTGGAACAGAACAAACGATTTCAATTGATGAAAGTTCAGATTATCAATTAAACATCGAAGTCGGCGGCGCTCAGAATGAGTACATGTGGTATAAGGATGGTGTGTCGTTAGGTCAGAAATTAACTATTCCTGAATTCGAACTCAATAATGTGACAACCACTGATGCAGGTGTTTATTATTGTGAAATAACAAATACGCTAGTACCTGATCTAACGCTTCATTCCAAAAATATTAGTATTACTGTAAATCAAACAACTGATATTGATAAATTGGGAGAATTTGGGATTACTATATTTCCAAATCCATCTAACGGAAAATTTACAATTCAGCATCAGCAAGAAATTGTTGAAATTAAAATCTACACAATTGAAGGAAGAATGATATTCTGCGACAAAAACTTATCCAGCAATAGAGATGTGATAAATCTTAATTATAAAGGTATTTGCATTATTCAGCTGACAACAAATAGTGGTGATATTCTAAATGAAAAGATTGTTCTGAAATAAAGTACGGCATAGAACAAGGTACATATTGCAGGGCGGGGTTCGTTGGTACGCCAACTGCTGTTCTCGTTTCGCAGTTCCTGTCCGCCAGCTGGCGGACAGGAACGCTCTCCGAAATCCGCCCTGACAACTTGCAAGTGACCATTCTACAATAAGAACAGCATATGAAAATAATATAAATCAGAAAACAAACTAAGCTTATGAAAAGACACATTTATCACAACAGGGTTTTATTAATCTTAATCGTTTCAGCAGTAACTATCTCAAATTCTTTTGCACAGAACAGTAACAACGAAGTTGTACCAATCGACAAATCGAGATTTGGCAACGAAATTGTTGCCGATTCGGTATTTAATCAATGGCATACACTTTTTAAATCTTCATGTGAAGATATTCTGTATAATTGGTGGAATACAATACCCGACCTGCAGGACAAACATGAGAAAACTGAAAATATTGATTTCATTGATTTTGGCTATCTGGAAAATAACAATAAAAAGGCAGAGTTTGGTCAGGAAACCAAAGGCGGTATTCGGTATCCTGCCGAGTTTGCTTATACCCTGGCGGTTTTACTATTTACCGATTCATATGAATCAATGATGATTGAGATGCCGAAATCTGAAATTATTAATCGAACAACACTGATTATTAAATCCCTTGCTAAAGATCATAAAGTAAATGGAGGGATAAACCATTCATGGGGCGACCAGTGGCAGTCGGCGCAATGGGCCGGTAAAGTTGCTGTTGCCGGATGGCTAATGTGGGATTATCTTGATAAAGAGGACAAAAACAATGTAACCCGAATGATTGAATATGAGGCGAATCGATTTTTGAAACATAAACCTCCCTATGCTAACGGGCTTTATATGTTTAATACCAATGCCGAAGAAGTAGGGTGGGATGCTACAGCATTACAAATTACTTGTGCCATGCTTCCCCATCATAGTAATTATAATGCCTGGTTAGAGAAATCATACGAATACAGGCTTGCATCTGTGGCAATGCCAACCGATTTAGAAAATGAAACCTTAGTAGAAGGCAAAATGGTTAAAGACTGGGTTTCGGGTTACAATTTGGATACGCTGGGAGCCCTCGGGAATCACTACGCATATCCCAATCCTGATTATATGGCAGCCACCCTGCGTCATTCTATTGAAGCGGTATTGTACATTCAGTTAGGAGGCCAGCCAGTTCCCTCTGTAAATTCATTTAATTGCTCCCGCATTTATGGGAACTTTAACAATTATGTCTGGCACGGTGAAAGCACCATATATAAAAAAGACGGTACAATTTACTGGCCTATTGGCATTGAAAAAGGCAGGAGGTTTGAATTGATAAAATATAGTTTAATTGATCTTGGAGCACAGATTCTCGGATTTGATGAAACATCTTCTGTAAAAGGGGAATACTGGGAGCCCATTCATCTTGCCGAAGCGATTAAGTTGAAACGAACAGAATATTTATCTGCAAACGGATATCTCCTTAAATGGATTCAATATTCAACTAACGATAGATGATAACATAAAATTTGCAGGGGACACAACACCTTGTATTAGTAGTGGCGGGGTTTTAGCGATTTTGAAAGCTCTCTAAAATCCGCTCTGCAGCCAAATTATCAGTAAATAGAAAAACGATGAAAACAATAAGCAGAAATAATTTTTTGAAAAAAGCATGTTTCACCGGAATATGTATGTGTGGATTTAGCTCCGTTGCCCTGTCAGGTAAAAGCGAAAGTGCTGACCAGTCGGAAGAGACTCCGGATGGGAATCAACTATTGATTCAAACCTGGATATCTAACTTACTTTCTAATCTGGATCAGGAGCTGGATGAGGAGGCTAAGAGAAGTGTTTTGAAAAGCTGTTCAATGGTTCATTATGAAAACTTGAAGATGGATGATGTGTTGTTGCCATATATTGGAAATTTAGAAGGATTTATTGGATTCCTGGAGGAAAAATGGGGCTGGAAGGTTGAATACAATAAAACCGAAAAAACAGTTGTGGCTGATGAAAATAAAAATTACTGTGTTTGCCCCATGATAAATAAGGATAACGAAAATAAGTCTGCTATTTGTTTTTGCTCTGAAGGATTTGCCGAAAAAATGTTTTCTGTTGTTGCCGGTGTTTCAGCAAAGGCAACTGTAATATCATCCATTCAAAGAGGAGATGAAAGATGTATCTATAAAATAGATTTGGATAGCTGAAAAAATACGAATTCCCGCTCGCACCGGCAGGAGGTGATGAAGTTATCAACTCCCGATTCTTTTATCGGAGTTCTGATCTATCGGCCACTTTCTCTTTTCGAAATCCGAAGCAACAATATACAAGTGACCGTTTGAAAACTTAAAAAAGGCATCGGTAATTAGTATATTTGGTAACTTGATAACCAAAACTGATATGAAAAGAAGAACTATTCTGGTCTTAGGATTTATCCTTTTGTTTGGAATTTCCTTTGCTCAAACAAATCCGTTTGAAAAAATTGATTTTATAATTGGAGACTGGACGGGTACCGGTAGCGGCTTTGGAAATAATAAATCGAAAATTGAATCAAGTTTTCATCTAATAATGGATGAACAGTATATCGAAATAAAGAATGAGTCAAAATTTGAACCTACAGAAAGGAATCCTGAAGGAGAGCATCATATCGATAAAGGTTTTATGAGTTTTGATAAAAGCAGAAAATCAATTGTTTTCCGACAATTTAACAATGAAGGATACTACAATCAGTATGTTTTAAATGATTCCATTTCAAATGAGAATGTATTGGTTTTTGAAACTGAATACATTGAAAATTTTGTTCCAAATGGAAAAGCAAAATGGACAATTAAAAAAATAAGCGAGAATGAAATTGAAACTGTTTTTGATGTTTCTTTCGGGAAAGATTACACCTGCTTTGGAATCAACAAATTAATTAGAAAGCAATAACTTCTCCCCTCAGCTGGCGCGGATTTGTAATCCGTGCCCTGGTCGATAAGACCAGAAATAAATTATGAAGAATATAACCCTGTAGCAACTAACCGTGAATAAAACAAGCATAACATGAGCAGGAAATACAAGTTTCATAATCCGGATGGTGTTTATTTTGTTTCTTTCGCAACAATGGGCTGGGTTGATGTTTTTACACGAAACGAATACAAGAATCTGCTTGTAGAGAATTTAAAATATTGTCAGGAGCACAAAGGATTGGAGTTATTTGCCTGGTGCATAATGACCAATCATTTGCATTTGGTAGTACGGGCAAAAGAAGGTGCCGACTTGCCCGGAATTTTACGTGATTATAAGAAACATACCAGTAAGGCAATAAGAACGGCTGTAGCTGAGAATATTCGGGAAAGTAGAAAAGAATGGTTGTTAAAACAGTTCGAAACACCAGAAGGTTTTCGTTTCTGGAGAAAAGATAACCATCCGATAGAATTATGGAGCAATGACGTGATTGATCAAAAGATTGACTACATCCACCAAAACCCGGTAGAAGAAGGTTTGGTTTTTAAAGCCGAGGACTATGTTTATAGCAGTGCTATTGATTACGCTGGAGAAAACGGTTTACTGGATGTAATTGTAATAAAATAGTATTGCTTTCAGCAATGGCACGGATTGCAAATCCGCGCCAGCGGCGGTTAGTGTCGATTTGCAATCGGTGTTCAATTTGATAGAATCGAGATGAACTTATCAGCCTGTGGCTGAGGTACTGATTACACATGGCTGCGATAGGCAGGAATCCGCACCAGCGGTGCCACCAATTCTTACCTTTTCTTCCGTCTAAATCCCGGGTTTTGATTTCCGCGCTTTTTGTTTCGGTTTTCAAAAAATTCCTGCCGTTTACGTTTTTTTTCTGCTTCAAACTCTTTCTTTTCGCTGGCGTTCATCGGCTTTTCGGTCTGCGGAAAAGGATTATTATTGACTACTGGAATTCTTAGTTTTATCAAGTTCTCAATGCTTTTCACATAGACATTTTCTTCCGGTTCGCACAGCGATATAGCCACACCTTCTTCGCCGGCCCGGCCACATCGGCCAATACGGTGTACATAGGTTTCGGGCTCGTTGGGTATGTCGTGGTTAATCACATACCGCAGTTTGTCAATATCAATTCCCCTTGCCGCAATATCGGTGGCAACCAACACACGTATTTCTCCTTTTTTAAACCGCAATAAGGCCTTTTGGCGTTGATTCTGACTCTTCTCACCATGAATGGCCGCACTCTCGATATTTTTATTCCGCAGGTTGCGTACAATCCTGTCGGCGCCATGTTTGGTTCTCGAAAACAGGAGTACCTGCTCCATTTCTTCGTTTTTAAGAATGTGTAACAGCAAGTCTTTTTTATCGCTTTTGTTGGTGAAATAGATTTGCTGTTGTATGGTTTCGGCAGTTGAGGAAACCGGGTTCACCGCCACCTTTTTCGGATTCACCAGAATTTGTTGCGAAAGCTTCAGTATTTTGGTTGGCATAGTAGCCGAAAAGAACAACGATTGCCGCTGTTTGGGTAGTATTTTCAGCAGTTTGTTAATGTCGTGGATAAAACCCATGTCGAGCATGCGGTCGGCTTCGTCTAACACAAAATACTTTACATCGCGAAGCGAAATATAATTCTGACTGATTAAATCGAGCAGGCGGCCGGGTGTGGCCACCAGTATATCAACGCCTTTTTGCAGTTGACGAACCTGCGGGTTTTGCGGCACCCCTCCAAAAATGACCGTGTTTTGCAGGTTGCTGTATTTGCCATACGCATTAAAACTTTCGCCAATTTGTATGGCCAGCTCGCGGGTAGGGGTAACCACCAGCGCTTTTATGTGTCGTTTACCCTTTTCGTGTCGGGTAGTGTTTATTAAATGCTGAATGATAGGAATGGCAAAAGCAGCCGTTTTACCGGTTCCGGTCTGGGCACTTCCCAATACATCGTTTCTTTCTAATACCAGTGGAATTGCCTGCGCCTGAATGGAGGTTGGTTCCGAGTAGTTTTCATCCTTTAATGCCTTTAGTATGGCAGGATGTAATTTTAAATCTTCAAATTTCATTATCGTTTTCTAAGGTAAACAAGGGCTCACAAAATAATAACCGTGGATAAAAGAGCACATTGCTACCAAAACGCTTCCCCTCTGTTTTTGTTCTAAACCGCTGCAAAGATACTACAATTAATAACTTTGCAGCGTTGAAGTAATTTTTGCGGCGAGACAGGATTCTTTTGGAAATCCCCCGGCCACATACAAGTGAATGTTCACCCGCTAAAAATCCGAAACAAAAACATATCAATGACCGTTTCGTGTCATATGGGAATAAGTACTGTGCAACTAAGGAATAAGATACATACTGAGCTAAAGCAGCTAATTACGCTAAAGGATTCGAGCCGAAAATGGCAGATACCTCTGTTAATTGCTATTTCCGTGGGCTTTCCGTTGATGGCAGGTATTTATTTCGGTAATATCAGGGCCGGTCTCACCGCATGTTTAAGCGGCATGGTAATCCTGTATGTCCCCGATTCGGGTAGTTTAACCAATAAAATATCTACACTGCTGATCAGTTCATTTGGCTTCATTTTAGCTTTTTCTACTGGGCAGTTGTTTAGTTTTAATCACCTGGTTTCGGTAGTTGTATTTGGCGTTTTCTCCATGACCATACATTTGATTATTCTGTATTATAAAACAGCCCCGCCGCGGAGTTTCTTTTTTATTTTCATAGCTGCCATATCTATTTGTCAGCCGTTTAATATTAATGAAATACCAACAAAGGTAGGTTTGATTAGCCTGGGCCTGATGTTCGCGAGCTTGTTAACCTTAGCCTACCTGGTCTACGAATCCACAAAAGTGAATTGGGAGGTGCAACCCGAACCCCATCGGATACTCAAAAAGAATACCTACGCCGACTTTTGGGAAGCGATTATTATGGGCGGATTTATGGCGCTGTCTTTATTATGCGGCTACCTACTGAAAATGGATAATCCATACTGGATCCCTATTTCATGTGCAGCGGTTATGCAAGGGGCATCGCGGTATCATATCTGGCAAAGAACATTTCACCGGATCCTGGGCACTTTTCTGGGACTGGGTTTATGTTGGCTACTTCTGAGTATTTCCCAATCTATAATTATGCTTTGTGTTTTTATCATACTGCTGCAGTTAATTGTAGAATTGCTGGTAGTGCGGAATTATGCCTTGGCAGTAATTTTTATAACACCACTGGCTATACTCTTGTCGGAAGCTGCCAATCCAATTATTGACACTCCCAATCTGCTTATTATATTACGTTTCCAGGAGATCGTTATCGGAAGTGCTATCGGTGCCGTTGGTGGTTGGCTTTTGCATAAAGAACAAATGAGATATGCAACCATAAGGGGAATGGAAATCATTGGTAACCGGTTTGAAAATAGAGATACCTAAGATTACCTGCAAAATCCCCCTTTTTCCTGAAAATTAATCCTCCTGCCTTTTTCATTACGATTAAAATCAACTCTTTTTTACGTGTTGAGCCATTTGGGATTTTACCTGGTCTTGAAGGAGTAAAATGCCGGGTGAAAAGCCCGCATCTTTGTATCGAACAAATAAACAAACAGTAATAATAATTAAAATTTAAAACGATGAAAAAATTAAAAAGATTAGCAGTAGCATTTGTATTATTAGCAGGAATTGGAGTTGGAATGGCGTCATGTTCGGACGACTATTATTACGAGGAACCGGAAAAAATTAAGCCGCTTCCTCCGGGAACTGATTATCCGACCAAGCCTGGTCCTGAGCCTTACAATTTCTAAACGGCAGTTAATAGAATTTGCATTTAGATTGAACAATTGATTGACAAAAAGCCCGGTACTTTGAAAACATCGTTTTCGGTACCGGGCTTTTTGTTTCTATTCTCAAAGTAACATACTTCGCCTGATTTGACGACTTATTCTTTCCCTGCCTGTAAAAATTTCTTTTGATCCTTTTTGGATAATATTTGGGCGGTTTCGATTAAAAAATGGGATTGCAAACCAGCAAATTTGCAACAGTAATAACAATTAAAAAAGTAATATTATGAAAGCGATATTAGGAACACTACTTGTTGTGATGCTTTCACTAGGTGTAAGTGCATCACCCAAAAATTCCGGGGAAAAAGAAACGAATAGCCCGGGTAAAGAATTTACGGTAGAATTACTGAATGTTTCTCCTGAATTTAATGCAGGTGAAAATGGAACCATTGAGATGAGCAGTGCTTTTCTTGCAAAGCAGAATAACTCGTCGGAAGAGCTGTTTGGCTCGTTTTGGGCCGAATTTGAAGTTGGCAATCAAAACGGAGCCGGTATGTATGAGGTAAAAAACTGGAATATCAACGATATCAGGTTGGCTGAAGACTTATCAGCACAGGAAATGGCAGAAATAGAAAATGCCTTTTATGCTGAATTGGAGAACAACTATGATCTTTTTCCAAAAAACGTGGTCGACAGGATTTTGAAATCTTCTGGAAAAAGTGCCTTTTCAGATTTTAATAACGAAGCACCAACCATTATCTATAGTAATCAGCCTTCGGCCTTGATTGTTATTGATGGTGAACCTTATTATGAAGAATTGGATAAGCGCTTTTCCAAGGTATCGAATGCGGCAGCTTTTATTGTAAAAGACAACAAAAGAGATGTGTATTACATGTACGGTGGAGGTCTTTGGTTTTCTTCCGATAATGCGTTGACAGGATGGGAATATAACGACAATGTTCCCAACCGGGTAAGTAATGTTATGAAGAAACATGCACGCGAATTATACGACAGCATGCAAAACCAGCAATTCCAGGCAAGGATAGTTCCTGATTTAATTGTAACAACCGAACCTGCTGAGCTTATTTCAACCGATGGCAGTCCGAAATATATTCTTATTCCGAATACCAAACTGGTATATGTTGAAAACTCGGACGCCGAATTGTTCAGGGATTTAAACAGCAATAATTATTACTCGCTGTTTTCGGGCAGATGGTTTGTTTCTGATAAATTGGAAGGAAACTGGCAATATGTAGCTCCCGGTGAATTGCCTGCTGATTTTGCCAAAATACCAGAGAATCACGATAAGGCAAATGTACTTGTAAGTGTACCCGGAACCGATGCAGCAAGAAATGCAGTTAGGGATGCCCAGGTTCCTAACATTACCAAGAATGATATCTCAACAATTCTGAATAAGAATATTGATTATAATGGAGATCCTGAGTTTGCTGCTATTGATGGAACAGCCTTATCGTATGCTGTGAATACATCAAGCCCTGTACTATTTTGGAATGACCAATATTATTTGGTTGAGGATGCTGTATGGTATAATTCTTCAACTCCTTACGGACCCTGGCAGATTGCCATAGAGCGTCCTGCAGGTGTAGAACATATCCCGGCTGACAATCCGCTCTATAATATAAAGTATGTTCAGATTTATAAGAATACTGACAGAGTTGTTTACACCGGATATACATCGGGTTACACCGGGTCGTATATTTACGGACCTACCGTTGTTTTCGGAACCGGTTTCCATTACCACGGATGGTATGGTCATTATTACTACCATCACCCAATGACTTATGGATATGGATTTTTCTACGATCCTTTTTATGGTTGGGTTCCGGTATATTCGCCATGGTTCCACTCGTCATTTTACTGGAACTGGCATTGGCACTGGGGGTGGAATTGGAACTGGCATTGGCACTGGTACGGGTACCGTCCGCCTATTCATCGTCCGCCTCACCACAGACCTCCGGGTGTAAAACCAGAGCATCCTATTGAGCGACCGACGCGTCCGGCACAACCATCTACATTGCCAGTAGAGGCCGACAGAAGACCGGTGCATCCGTCAACCAGGCCAGCGCAACCATCTGTTATGCCCGAGTATCCAAATGTGCGGCCAACACAGCCTATGCCAAGTCAGCCCTCGGTTCGGCCGTCGCAGCCAATTCACAGGCCAAGTCAGCCGGCAGTCCAACCCAGTCAACCAATGGTTCGCCCGGTACCGGCTCCATCGCGGATGAGATAATTGGATAGTATGAATTACCAATAAGAGGCGTTTGGGGATGCAAGTTGACATGTCGGAAAAGTACACTTCATACTCCAAAAAGCCAACTAATATATGTTCACCAGGCGAGATTTTGTTCTGTAAAAGGAGCGAATCTCGCCTTTTTTTACCTGTTAAGAATTGGAATCATTAAACAAAGAGTATTAAACGAATTTATTGATGATTAAATTTCTGCAATTCTGTTTTTGGAAGTTCACAGAAGCTTTGAAAAACTTTTATTCTGGTGGTGATTTTCCATAATTATTTATTAGAGGCGAGAAAAATGCTTGAACTTATTGGGATTTGGTTTGAACTTTTTTGAGCCGGAAAGACAATCCGGAAGAGGCACCTTTGTATCAGTAATAACGAATAAAGAATATCGACATGAACAGAAAAATAATCATTAAAGGAGGGGCAGTTGGCCTTATTTTTTTGGCGGGCCTTATGCTTATTGCCAACTCTATTTCAACAAGAAAAGTTATAAAACAGGAAAGGGCTCAAAAAGAGCAAATGAGTAATGTTCAGCCGATGGATGGTTTTCCTGCAAGTGCTGAATCACAGGTTACGTTTATGAATGCGTTTACGCAACCATACAGTAAATGGGCATTTCGTAATATGGGTATTTTCCCTTCGTTAATGGTTCCGCGCTCCGGGGCAGTGGTTAACTTTCCTAAAAACATAACTCCCGCATTTGAGAACGAAGAGTTCCCGGGAGGAAATGGGCAAACTGTTTTGGAGGCTTTTGTTGCCGATGATACAGATGGAATAATTGTGATAAAGGAAGGTGTAATCAGGTACGAAAAGTACTTTGGTGATTTTATGGAAAACAATCTTCACATGTGGGCTTCATCTACAAAATCGCTCATTGGAATGTTAACAGGCATTCTGGCCGACAAAGAAATACTTGATTTAAGCAAAAGTGTGGAAGAATACCTTCCGGAAATGAAAGGAAGCGGTTTTGAAGGCCTCACCCTTCAATATGTATTAAATATGACCAGTGCTCTTGATTATTCGGAGGAATACGAAGATTTACAGCCAGGGAATGTGAACTATGAATATTTCCGCAGAATGGGTATGATTCCGGCTTTTGATTTGATGGCATTAGATCCGAAAACTGACGATACACCCAGAGGAAATCTGGAATATATTCCCAATATAAAAAGAGATGCCAATAAAACTCCTGGAGAAGTATATGAATATCACTCACCCAATGTTGATATCATAGGAATGGTTATTTCGAGGGTGACCAATCAATCGTTGGAAGAGCTCGTATCGGAACATATCTGGCAAAAGCTTGGCGTTGAACACGACGCTCAGTTTTTAGCTGATGTAACATTTAATCCCATTGCAACCGGTGGATTTACAACTACACTTCGCGATTTTGCTCGCTTTGGCTTTACGGTATTAAACGACGGGGTTTTTAACGGGCAACAGGTTATTCCAAAATATTTTATCGATGATACTTTTGCTTTAACTCCCGGGGAGTTTATGGCCGGACAACGAAGTAATTACCGCAACAATACTCAGGCGCCTTCCTATGACAGGAACCTGGCAGGTTATAAAAACTTTTGGTGGATTCACGATCCCGACAAGAAAATTATGACCGCGCGTGGTGTGTATGGTCAGGGACTTTATATTGATAAGAGTAAAAACCTGGTAATTGCCCATTTCGGGAGTGCGAAAACGGCTTCGAATGCCACCCGCGAAACCAGTAAGATTCGAATGGAGGCTTTTAAATACATAGCTGATAACATATAAATATACCTGATACGAAACGGAAAAACAATTCAAATGACAGGCACTTGAACAGTTAGCAAGCGAACAAAAAGAAATATATATAACGAAAAATAACAGTTAGTGTCGTTTGTTATTACTGTAAGTTTAGAAGTAGGGGTAGGCATTTTATTGTCTGCCCCTTTACTTTTTACGTGTTTTCAATTTAAAATAAAAATTCACAAAGATTCTTATGTTGTGTCTGGACATTTTGATACTTTTTTGTTCAGTCTTACTTATTTGTTTTTCCTTAATTTCTGTTTGTTTTTATACTGAATATTCAGCCTGCTTTTATGGAATATTCATAAAAACTGAACTTGGTTCGAATGGGACATTGAACGAGCCAATTGGATAAAAATTTACCCGATCTGCCCCTTAATTTCGCGGTCAAATAAAATTTATAAACAAAACAATATGAAGGAAAATAGTATGCATCTTTTTAGCCCATATTCTATAAATGGCTGCCACCTTAAAAATCGATTTGTATCAAGAGTTAGAAAATCCACCTCAGAAATAAGTATCAATAGTATGTACACCACAAAATCGGAGGATTATTATATCCAAAAGGCCAGCGAAGGTGTCGGGTTGATCGTTGCGAAAAATGAAAAAACAACGAATTATACTAAAAGCAGTTATGCTTCAAGGAGTTCATACGGAAATCAGGCCTCTGTTATGGTAACAAAATTGCGAAAGATGGTTGAACGGGTACACCACTTTGGCACCAAGGTTTTTGCTGAAATCAATTCGGATCATAATTGTACTCTACCATCCTTTTTATTGGTACGTAGGGTCTCAAATACTACCAAAACAAAAGAGATAAATGGCAATAAGGTTGTCATGAATTCTTTTAACCAGGAGGAGAAAGAAATTGAAGAATATGTTAAGTTGGCAACCGTCGCTAAAATTGCCGGGTTCGACGGTGTGCAGGTTGATATAAGTGCCAGTCAGAGCTTAAGTAACCGGTACAAATATGTTATGGATTATACCACCTCGGCTGCAGATGAGCTGGTTCGATTTGTGTCTGAGCGATTTGCATTTGCCGGCAGAATTGTGGAATCTATTAAAATTGTATGCGGCGATGATTTCCCGGTAATGCTTAATTTTAAAATCAATGATGATTTTATCGCTCTTACAAAAAAACAATTCTCAGGGAAGAGTACATGGCAGTGGAATTCAGGGATCGATCTTATTTTAAATGGGGTAAGTAAGCTGGAGCTTGCCGGATTCGATGCATTCAATTTCGATATTACAACATCTACGTATAAATTTGACGAATCCAACAGTTATTTGTTAAAACGCAACCTTATTTTGGTTAACAAAATGAAAGCAAAGGTTTCGGTGCCTGTAATCCTGGAAACTTTCCGTGAGCAGAAAGAGCTGGCAAAACATGTCTTGCATAAAGGTTTTGTTGATGCTATCGGAGTGGAAGAGACACATAATGTTCGAAAAGAAGATTCAAATTCCAGTGGTGATGAAGGGCGTGATGATTATTTATCGAATTACTGGATCGCTTAAACGATATTCGTCATCTCAAGAATTCAGTCACTTATTGTTTAGTGACTAAAAACCAGCAATTTGCTTTATATAATTTTCAATTGGTTCCTGCACTTTCGTTGCTGTAGATTTAATTTACATAGAAAGTTTGAAGCCCGAGGTTGGTTGAGAAGTTGAGTACATTCCTCTTTTTCGACCTCGGACTTCCGTCTTCATTCCATTTATAATGTATTTAGTCAGTTTCCGGGAAGGAGCTATACCTGTTTAATTTCGATACATTTAGCTTTGGTTTCTTATCCGAATAATAATTATTTTCGATGAGCAAAAAATAGCTGTAAATTTGTTATAACTAAAACTAATCAGGTTGAAGGTTACTGTTTACATAGCAACGATTCTGATTCTACTATTGAGTTCACATCTTTATGCCCAGGATTCAAAAAGTAAGGGAAAAGCCAGAAATAAGGTAGGCTTCCTTGAAGAAGACCGTAAATGGACAGTTGAATTACCTGTTTGGATTCCGGGGTTTCGTGGCGAATTTGCATATGGACAAGCTGGAATTGAAGGAGAAGATGGAACAACTCCTAAACCTGAACACCCCATTGAAAGGCCTGATTTTGGTGATGTTTTTAACCGCCTCTTCCGAACAGGTTTCGATCTGAATTACTTTTTTGTAATAGGTGTTTCATACGACGACCAACGCTTTTATGGCGAAATAGATGCCTTTACCGGTTCGGTAGGATCATCTCTCGTTTTCAGAACTTCAGATTATAAACTTATTCGTGCAAGTGTAAATGCTGATTTGGCACATATTCGACTGGGATATAATATTTTTGAACGATCAGTTCTGTCAGATAAAGGAAAATACCAACTTTACGGGATAACTGGTACGCGGTTGTATAGTTTTTATATAAAGGCAGGAAATAATGATATCGAAACTTACTTAAAAATCTCGCCTATTTGGATTGAACCGATTTTAGGTGCCCGAAATGAAATTATATTTAAAAATTGGAAATTTCTAGTTTATGGAGATATCGGAAGTTTTTGGATAAATGAAAGATTCTCTTACCAGATGAATTTACAGGCTAATTATAGATTAAGTAATCTGTTATCGTTTAAGTTTGGTTGGAACAGTTGGTATATTAAGTATCGTGACAAATCGGGAAAAGATGAATTGTTGCTAAAGACACACCTGGCAGGTCCGATGGCTTCGGTTTCATTTTGTTTTTAAATACAGTCGAAATTGAATAGGATTTATATATAAATAGTAGATTACATTAAGTATTATTTAGCTGAAATTTGTTGAACCCGATATCATCTTTTTTGTTCATTTTGAAAAAAATTTAAATCAGAATATGTTAATAGTAATATCTCCGGCCAAGTCGCTGGATTATAAAACACCACCAGTAACCGATATTTATACCATGCCCGACATGCTTGATGAGTCGGAAAAGATACTCCCAAAACTGCAGAAAATGAAACCTCAGCAACTTTCTGATTTGATGAGTATTTCTGCAAGCCTGGGACAGTTGAATTACGATCGTTTTCAAACCTGGCACCAGCCATTTACACCCGAAAACGCCAAACAGGCTGTGCTGGCGTTTAGCGGCGACGTTTTCCAGGGACTGGAAGCACCCACAATGAGCGAAGAACAACTGCTAAAGTTACAGTCGAAGTTGCGGATTTTATCCGGCCTTTATGGTGTATTACGTCCACTCGATTTGATGCAACCGTACCGCCTTGAGATGGGTACAAAAATCAAAATTCAGCGTTCGGCTGATCTGTATGCCTTCTGGAAAAACAAGATTACGCCAAAGGTGCAGGAAGCACTTGATGAATCGGGGAGTAAGGTTTTGATCAACCTGGCATCGAACGAGTATTACAAGAGTATCGACACCAAAAAACTGGATGCAGAGATTATAACGCCGCAGTTTAAAGACATGAAAAACGGACAGTACAAAATGATCTCGTTTTTTGCCAAAAAGGCACGCGGACTAATGACACGTTTTATTGTTGAGAACGACATTGATAATGTGGACGACCTGCAGGCTTTTGATGCTGAAGAGTATGTGTTTAATCCGAGGCTTTCGAAACCCGGTAATCCTATTTTCACTCGGGGGTAACTTGTTTGCAAATAATCTGTAACCCTCATCCGTCAATTGACGGAAGCTCCCCTCATGAGGGGAGCATGCGGTGAACAGCTTTTCTACAAAACATTAAAGTCTCTGACTTTTCTTATTCTTTTCCCCTTGTAAGGGGAAATGGCTAAAGCCAAAGGGGTAAAGTGTTTATTCCCGTTTGCATATTTCCCCTCCTGCCAGGAGGGGGAACCGCGTTTACAGCGGTGTGGTGGTAAGCGATTTCGGAAACAAGAACACCACCTCCCCACTGATTCAGTTGCACTCCATCAGCGGTACTCCTCCTGGCAGGAGGAGAAATTGGGCAGTATAGAACAAAAATGCCAGCTGAAAACTCAACTGGCATTTTTTATTAATCGTTAATCCTTTATCCTTAATCGTTTAAAATGGCAAATCACCTGCATCATCGTCCGATGGCTCCGGTGGTATATCAGCCATTCCAAATTCAGGAGGTGGTTCAGGCAGGTTGCCCTCGGCTGTTACCTTATCAATTTTCCAGGCATTTATATTATGAAACCAGCGGCCGTTATACTCGCGCGATTCTACGTTAAAAGAAACCTCAATTTCTTCTCCGGCAGATAAACCGCTTATTAAATCAACTTTTTCACCAAAGCATGTAAAACAGACTTTGCGCGGATACTGCTCGTCTGTTTCTATCACGAATTCTTGTTTTTTCCATTCTTTCCCTGCACGACTGACTCCCGATTCGGGTTTTAAAATCTGTTCAACTTTTCCTTTTACGCTTAAAGCCATCTTTTGTCTTTTAATTTCGGAACGAAGATAAAAAAAAGAAACCCGTTGTCTAAATTCAGGCAACGGGTTTTTATCAACAAAGCTTTTGCTTTTGTTTTATTCTTTCACAATTTCGAGTAATTCAACTTCGAAAATAAGAGCTGCGTTAGGGCCAATATCGCCACCGGCTCCACGCGGACCGTAAGCAAGATCAGAAGGAATATAAACTTTCCATTTTGATCCAACAGGCATTAATTGTAATGCTTCAGTCCAACCTTTAATAACTTGACCAACACCAAATACAGCAGGTTCTCCGCGATCAACCGAACTGTCGAAAACAGTTCCATCTGTTAAAGTACCGTGGTAATGTACACGTACTTTATCAGTAGCAGCTGGTTTTTCACCTGTGCCTTCGGTAAGTACTTCGTATTGTAAACCACTTTCGGTAGTTGTTACACCTTCGCGTTTTCCGTTTTCTTCAAGGAATTTATTTCCGGCTTCAAGATTTGCCTGCGCTTCTCTCTCACTGGCATCTCTGAAAAATTTCTGAACAATTGCATTTGCTTCTTCTTCCGAAATTTTAGCTTCTTCACCTAAAGAAGCAGCACGGAAAGCATTTGCCATAATTTCAAGATTCATTTCGTCGGTTCCCGGAGCACTTTCCAGTTGTTTTTTGTTATTCGAACCCACTAATACACCAATGGCGTAACTTACAGAGTCTGCAACGGTTTCCATTTTTACACTCTTTGATCCTCCCGGCTGACACGAAGTAGCAGCAACGATTAAACCAACTACTAAAAGATAAATAATACTATTCTTCATGTGATAAATTTTTTTGTCTTACGACTATTTTGTTAATGTTATACGATATCCAATAATTCTACTTCGAAAATTAAGGCAGCATTTGGTCCGATAGTACCGCCGGCACCCCTTGAACCATAAGCCAGTTCTGAAGGAATAAACAGACGCCATTTTGAACCTGTTGACATTAATTGCAGTGCTTCAACCCAACCTTGAATAACCCCGTTTACAGGGAAAGTTGCAGGTTGTCCACGTTCAACTGAACTGTCGAAAACTGTTCCGTCAATTAATGTTCCGTGATAGTGACATATTACCTGGTCGTTTGCAGTTGGAATATCGCCTTCACCTTCGGTAATAACTTCATATTGAAGTCCGCTTGGAAGTTCTACAATTCCTTCTTTTGTTTTATTCTCAGCCAAAAATGCCAGTCCTTCTTCCAGGTTTTTATTTCCTGCACCTTCCTGTTCCTTTGTCATAAATGCTTCCAGAATCTGGTTCGCTTCCTCGGGAGCTACCCTGGGTTGAACTCCGGAATAGGTATCTTTCAACGCTGTGATAAAGGCGTCCGGACTAATGGTTTTTACTCCCGATTGAATAAGGTTGGCAGAAATACTTAACCCTAATGCATAACTAAATTTTTGTAATTCGTCGTTTAAATCAATTTTAGACATGTGTAATTCGTTCTCAAATTAAGTTTGCGAATATAAGGTAATTTTTTGGCAATTAACGGTTTGAAATTTTAATAATTGTTATCGATTATTATGTATGACATTATATTTTATTTATTGGGTAATTATTTTCGGTTTTCCTGTACTTATTTTCCATAAGAAGAGTGAACGGACTTTCATCTTTAAAAATTGTGTACTTATTTTTGGATATGGAATATCTATAATTGTAATTATTGTCAGTAGTAGAAAATACTTTAGTGATGGTCGTTTCATTCATAATTTATACTTTTAACAGATAAAAGGAAAAGTTTATGCGTAGTAGCGCGCTTTTGTTCGAAAATGTCAGAATTGCCCTGAGTTCAATCAGAGGAAATCTTCTCAGGACAATATTAACTGTACTCATAATTGCGGTGGGAATAACGGCGCTTGTTGGAATTTTAACAGCAATTGATTCCATTAAGAATTCCATTACTAAAGAATTTACTACTATGGGAGCCAACACCTTTTCTATTTCCAGTGGAGGCCTTATGGGGCAGGGCAATATCCGCTATCGTACAAAAAACCATGCTTATATTTCTTATTATCAGGCTAAAGGATTTAAGGAAATGTATGACTTCCCCGCGCAAACCGCAATTTCAGTTTCATCGACAGGGGCAGCAACTTTGAAGTATTTGTCAGAAAAAACCAATCCCAATATTTCGGTAAGAGGAATCGACGAGAATTATCTTTCCGCTTCAGGATACGACATTGAAAAAGGCCGCAGTTTTAGTGTTGATGAGATAGAATCGGGAAGGGGAGTAACCTTATTGGGGAGTGAGCTTGCCAAACGACTTTTTAAAGGTGGAGAAGATCCCTTGCAAAAAGTTATATGTATAGGAAGTGGAAGATACAAAGTGGTGGGAGTCCTTTCTTCAAAAGGTAGTGGGTTTGGTATGAACAGTGATATGGTTTGTTTTATTCCCTATCCAAATTCAAGGACTTATTTTTCCAGGCCGAATATGAATTTCGACATACAGGTAAAAGTCGATCGACCAGAGATGATGGAAGCTGCTACCGGGCAGGCAGAAGCTACTTTCAGGGTAATTCGTAACCTGCAACCTCTTGATGAATCTGACTTTAATATTGAAAAGAGCGATAACCTGGCCAATTTATTATTGGAGAATATACAAAATATCACTTTGGTGGCTACCATTATTGGATTAATCACCTTGTTTGGTGCGGCTGTGGGCTTAATGAATATTATGCTTGTGACTGTTACCGAACGTACTCGCGAAATTGGAGTAAGAAAAGCAATTGGTGCCAAAAGTTCTACGGTAAAACAACAATTTTTGGTTGAAGCAATTGTGGTGGGGCAAATTGGAGGTGTTGTCGGAATTATTTTTGGGATTTTTGTTGGGAATATGGTATCAATGTTAATCGGATCTTCTTTTGTTATTCCCTGGAAATGGATAATTGTTGGAGTAATCCTTTGTTTTGGAGTTGGGATTGTTTCAGGTTTTTATCCGGCACAAAAAGCTTCGAAACTCGATCCGATTGAATCGCTTAGGTATGAGTAGTTGAAAGTTTCAAGTTTCAGGTTTCAAGTTTAAAGTTTTTGCTCATTGCATTTTGCCTACTGCTGACCTTTTCTGCATTAAAGCATTATCGCATTAAAGCATTCAGTCCTTCAGTCTCTCAATCCTTCAGTCCATAAAAAAAGGACATCCGTCGGTTGACGGACATCCCTTTTAAATATTTTCTAAAATTCAGCTTATTTTACTGAATCCATGTACTCGATCAATTCGCATACTTTTGCTGAGTAACCCATTTCGTTGTCGTACCATGATACAACTTTTACGAAAGTGTCAGTTAAAGCAATACCTGCTTTTGCATCGAAAACAGAAGTTTGAGTTTCACCAACGAAGTCGTTAGATACAACTTGGTCTTCAGTGTAACCTAAAATTCCTTTCAATTCACCTTCTGAAGCAGCTTTCATTGCAGCACAAATTTCTTCGTACGAAGCACCTTTAGCTAAGTTTACAGTAAGGTCAACAACTGATACGTCAGGAGTTGGAACACGGAATGCCATACCTGTAAGTTTTCCGTTCAGTTCAGGAATAACTTTACCTACAGCTTTAGCAGCACCGGTTGATGAAGGAATAATGTTCTGACCTGCACCACGTCCACCGCGCCAGTCTTTCATAGAAGGACCGTCAACAGTTTTCTGAGTAGCAGTAGTAGCGTGAACTGTAGTCATCAAACCTTCAGTAATACCATAGTTGTCGTTCAATACTTTAGCGATAGGAGCCAAGCAGTTAGTAGTACAAGATGCGTTAGAAACAAAAGTCATATCATTAGTGTATGATTTGTTGTTAACACCCATAACGAACATAGGAGTATCGTCTTTTGATGGAGCAGACATTACTACTTTTTTAGCACCTGCGTCGATGTGACCCTGAGCTTTTTCTTTAGTTAAGAAAAGACCAGTTGATTCAACAACATACTCAGCACCAACAGCACCCCAGTTAATGTCAGCAGGATTACGTTCAGCAGTAACGCGAACAACGTTTCCGTTAACTACCAAAGCACCGTCTTTTACTTCAACAGTACCGTTGAAACGACCGTGAGTTGAATCATATTTCAACATGTAAGCCATGTAGTCAACATCAATAAGGTCGTTGATAGCAACTACTTGTACTGTTCCTTTGGCAACTGCCTGACGGAAAACAAAACGTCCGATTCTACCGAATCCGTTAATACCTATTTTAATCATAGTTGAGAAAGTTTTAATTATTTAAAAGAAAATTATCGTAATTCTTTAATTGTCAGATTTTAAAACCTGATTTTTTAAAAGCCACACAAAGTAAATACATTTTATGGTTTGTGTCAAGCTGTCATTTTTATTTCTGTTTAACCTTAATAATTAATTAAAGTGTTTAGAATCGCATATTTTTAATTTTAACCGGGGATTGTCAGGTTTGTCGGAAATATTGAATTCTCAGAGGCTTAAAAAAGCGCTAGAATATTGATGATTAAAAGCTTGTGGTCGTTTTTTGTGTTCTCAAAATGAAGTCAGATAATTGAAAAACATAATTAATTGCCAAATTAAGAGTGGTGATTCTCTGTTTCCACAGTATTTATGCTGTATGCCGGGCAGTGGCACGATTTGCATGAGGAGATAAGAAAACATAAAAAAATAAGAAGGGCAATGGCAATGTGTTTATATTTTTGATTCGAAAGAATAGTCTTCATCTTTATTTTTTTAATTGTATTTTAAAAGAGTATTTTGATTAATTCCATTTTTACATATTAAATGAACGAATTTTAGCCAAACATTAGGTATACCATATAAAATAAGCGAAAAAATATTTTAAAAATTGTATGGTTTTAAGAAAAATAAGTTTAAAATTGCATAAAATTATGAAATAAATACAGAGCCTGGATAGTGTTCAAACCCAAAAAAAATCGAGATATTAAAAATTAAGTGTAGGTTTTAGCATGGGCCTGTTGAAAACATTACGTAAAAGATTGCATTTTATGCAGCATATATTTTGTACATTGAGGCAAATTTTTATACGTTTGTAGAGTTTAGTTACCAAAGGATAGACCTAATTAGTCAAGGATAAATGATTAAAGAATTAAATAAATTAAAATCAATCAATCAATTAAGTTCAATTTAAAAGCAAATTGCTATGAAAAAAATGTTTACAAAGCTTTTTGGCTTGATGTTGCTTATGGTGATGTTTAGCATGGTGGGCAGAGCCCAGGTGCCGCCAAACGAATGCGGTTTGGAAATATCATTAGATGACAGCAATGTTGAGCTTGTTACCGCTCTTTCTGCAGTGTGTGACAGTTCACTCGTTACCTTTAAGGTTGTCGGTGATTTTGCAGATACTACGTATTATGCATTCAATCACGATGGGAACTGGACAGGTGGTTTTACCGATAATCCTACTTTCAAGATTGAGGAAGGAAAAATGGTGTATATCCAGGTAATGGAAGTTGTGGATGGAGATACTTGTATTTCTGATTACCATGAGTTCCTTTCTGAAGTTGTCAGTCCTATTGTTATTGAGGAGCCAACAGCAGAGCACCCAATGTGTGGAAATGAAATGGGTGAAGTAACTGCTATGTTTAGCGGTGGTTACGATAGTGATTATCTCGCTGCTAGTGGTATCGAATATCCTTATTTGTACAGTATTGTACCAAAATCAGCTTGGGGAGGACCTAATTATTATCCGGCTTACACCGATGTTTCTCCAAACTTTGCTACAGGTGCTGATACTTTTTATGTAGCAGTATTTGAGAATAAGGATACTTCGCTGGTTTGTTTAACAGACCTTCTTGATATTGCTTCATGGGATAGTGTAGTTGTTAATGAAACTACTCCTGCTGTTGTTTTAGATACCATTATGGGTGTAGATCCGGTATGTGCAGAAGGAACAGGTAGTGTAACAGTTATTGTTCACGGTGGTTCAGGAGATACTTTAATGGTAGACCTGATGCAAGGAACAGATGACGTTTATGCTTCTTTAGCTGTGACTAACGATACCGCAGTGTTTACTGATGTACCAGAAGGAACTTATTTTGCAATTGTAACTGACAGTGTTGGTTGCGATGATGAATCTGCCATTAGTGTTACTTTAACTGCACCGGCTGCAGTTAAATTTGATATTGCCATTAAATCAATCGACTGTTTTGGTGGTAATAACGGAGAAATAACTGTTCAAATTGATCCGTCGACTTATGTTGATACAATAACTTACGAAGCATTAATTGTAAGTTTGGATACAACTGATAAAACAGTATATACATGGACTAGTTTAGATGGAGATTCATTGACTATTGATGGTTTGTGGCCAGTATATTACGCACTATATGTTCGTGATTCTACAAATGGTTGCGATTCAGTTCCGTATGAAAATCCAAATGAAGCTGGAAACTTTATTAGTCTGCAATCACCTGGTGATATAACTTTTGATGTTGTTTTCGAAAATGATATGGATTCTATTCCATGTTTAGGTGACAGCATGTGGGTATGGCTGGATAATGTTGATGGAGGATCTGGTTCATATGAAGTTCAACTGGAACGTTGGGCTGGTCTTACATTGTCAACTGTTTTAACATCATTTAATGATGATGTAGAGAAATGGTATTTACCGGCAGTTTATGGAAGTAATTATTATAAGGTAATTGTTCAGGATAGTTTGGTTGAAGCAAGTTGTGATACTGATACGACTTTCATTATTACTGGAAATGAACCAGTACAAGTTAATGCTGAAACAACTGACCCAATTTGTGCCGGACAATCGGATGGACTTATTACTATTTATGCCAGCGGTGGTACTGGAATCTATGAATATTCAATTGATAGTATTAATTGGTATAATTATAATACATTTAATGTACCTGCCGGAATTTACAGAGGATTTGCTAGAGATGCAGTTTGTCCGACCAATCTTGATTGGGATACGGAGCCCGTTAATGAAATTCCAAATGTAATTGAAATCGATACACATGATACTGACCCAATTATATGTAATGGTGCTGCTACAGCAAAAATTGAAGTAGACCTGGTTTCATGGTCATACGGATATAATGCTGAAGCTATTTATGAAAGAAATATTAGGGCATATTATACAACAGACATTGATGACGTATTTGAAACAGGTACTGAATTAGAACGTAACGAAGTACATTGGGATGCTGGATTAGAATGGACTGCTGAAGATTTAACAGCCGGTACTTATTACATTTGGGCGGTTGATACCTTTGGTTGTGTATTTGATACTCTGGCTGATGGAACACGTGATTATTTAACAGTTGTTATTGATGAATACGATCCATTAGACTTAGTTGTTGATGTTGTTGATTCTGCATCATGTTCAGGAACCAACGATGGTTTAATTAAACTTACAATGTCTGGTGGTAATCAATCCATGTTGAATCTGTTTATGGGTGGTCTTGTTGTATCTGAAGAAAAGAGTGCAACTCTTGAATCTAGAGATGATGATAATACACCTGATTGTTTTGGTTCATTCATGTATGGAATTGCTCCAACTTATCAGCAAGCTTTATTAAAAGATCCAAGTTCTATGACTTGTTGGCCGGTGGAAAATATACCAGCTCAGGTTAGCGAATCTCAGGAAAAGAGTGCATCTGTTGATCCATCTTATGCTGAAGAAGTTTATATTCAGGTTACCGGAGGAGAGCATTGGGTTGTACTTTACGATAGCGAATGTGGTGACAGAGTTATCAGAAAAGTTGATGTAGCCGGACATGGTGAAGTTGTTATTGGTGACGTTGTTAGTGTTACCGATATCGTATGTTACGATGCTAACACCGGAGAAATTAAATTAAAATCACCAAAAGGTGGATCAGGTACACTGGTTTATACATTATACAAAGATGGTACATCTGCAGCAGACACAGTTGACGGTTATGTTGGTGTTACCGATACTGTATTTAGTGAACTTTATGCAGGAACCTATTATGTTGAGGTTACCGATTTAGGACCAGCTACTTGTGAAGGTGACTGGACTGATGCAATAGAAATTATACAACCTAATCTTATTTTCACAGCGGTACCATCAGATATTACTTGTTTTGGAAATGCTGACGGAGAGGTTGTATTGAGAATGGAAAATGCCGAGGGTGGTGCTCCTATGTTTAAATTGGGTACTGCTAACTGGAAACCATTTGATACATATCTTGGACATAACGTTTGGACTAAAAACGTTACCATTCTTGAACCAGGTATTGGTTACGAAGTTACAGCAATTGATACAGCCGGTTATTTAGCTGGATGTGACGGAACAACTCGTACATTTGATATTATGGAGCCTCCGGTATTGACTATTGAAGCTATTGGTGATGATAGTACAACATGTAGTACTATTGACGATGGTTTCATTACTGTTACAATTTCTGGTGGTAAAGCAGACTCTGTTGAAATTGAAATTATTGACGATCTGGAAGCAGTGGTGCAAACTGATACTGTATATATTTATAGCGGTACTGATGCAACATATACTTTTGGAGATTTAGAAAACGGCGTTTACAGTCTTGTTTTAACAGAACTTGGTGTTGACAGTCCGTGTGAGATGACTGAAGAAGATATCGCAGTTTATGATGAAGGAGGAATTGTTGCTGAGGTAACTGATTTCACTTCAATGGTAAGTTGTAAAGGTGATTCTACAGGTATTATTGAATTGAGTATTACAGGAGGAACCGGTACTTATATCGTTCAACTGAATGGCGAAACCGTTACATTAGATGAGAATGATCAGATTACAGGTCTTCCAGCTGGTGCATACGAAGTTTACATTCGTGATGAAGTTAAATCTCCTGGTAATGATACAATTTGTGAATGGACTACTCCTGCTACTGATTCAGTAAGAATTGGAGAACCTGAAGAATACCTTTCATTAGGTGTAACAAAAATACAGGATCTTACTTGTCAGGACTCAGGAATGTTCTCATTACAGGCTGCTGGTGGAACACCTGGATATGAATACTATGCCGCAATTTCGAAATTCCCGCAACATATTTTATTACCTGATCCTGACAGTGATGAATGGCTGCCAGACAGCATTTTCTCTGTACCAGAAGCAGGAACATGGGTAGTTTGGGTTAAGGATGCAGCAGGATGTATTGTTGGTGGAGAATACGATGATAACGATGTCGAAATCAACGAATGGCGTGTGCCAATTTTAGATTCAACTGTTAATATTGAGGTTGTTGCAACAATAGAAGAGCAAATTCAATGTAATGGAGGTGACGCAACTGTTATTGTTTATCCGTCAGATGTTGAAATCGATGGTGTTGTTGGAGCTCGTGAATACACTGTATGGTTCACTGACTTAGAAGAGAATGTTTTAGCTGAAAACGATACATTAGTTATGGGATCAGCTACTGACACAACTTACTTCGTGGCTTGGGTTAAAGATACTGAAAGCGGATGCGTTGGATCTGACACAGTGGAAATAGTTCAACCTAAAGTATTAGAAGCAATTGCACTTGAATTAGGCGACGGAGAATTTACATGTCCTGAAGCTATTGAAGGTTACATGGAAGCTGTTGCAACAGGTGGAACAAAACCATATAAATACCAAATTTGGAAAAACGGTAAAGTTTTCACACCGGCATACCAAACTAATTATTCATTCCTTGCTAAGGTTGATAGTACATATAGTTTCGTTGTAATGGATTACAATGGTTGTACTGATACTTTGGATGTACCTGTAAAAGTAGAATCTGCAGAACCTATTACATTCACTGTTGACGAAATTACTTGTTTCGGTGATCCTAAAGGTTCAATCCGCGTAACTGCAACAGGTGAAGAAGGAAGATCATTCAAAGTTAAATGGACCCAAATTGAAGATAATGTGCCAGTAGATCAAGGTACTTCTAAATGGTTCACTGAAACTATTGATATTGATACAATGTTCATCTTCGATGATGATGCTACTCACTCAGATTCTCATTACGAAATAACTGTGTTTGATACATTAGGATGTGAATCAGCACAAATTGATACAATGACATTCAATGATGAGATTCAAGCAAGTGTTAGCGTAGTAGTTGAAGAAGGTGAAGTAAGTGGTTGCGGAACTGAAGTAACTATTACTCCTGCGGGTGGTGTTCCTCCATATACTGTATGGGTTGATGATGTTGTAACAACTGAAATGACCATAGTATTAGGTGGTGGAGTACATGATATTCTTGTTCAGGATTCACACGTTAAATGTGAAGCCGCTAAAACTATCACTTTAGACTACCCATTAGCTCGTGTTGATTCTGTATGGACTTACACTGGAGAAACTGTTGACTATTCTGACGTAGAAGCTGGTTTAGATACAGCTCTTGAGGCTGGAACTCACGAATTCACTTACGATGTAGATGAAACTTGTGAAAACACATTAACTGTTGTTGTTTCAGCTAAAGATAGAAGCATGCCAGCATTGGTAGAAGTATCTCCAACTGATACTCTTGAAGATAATCACCCAACATTCGAAATTGTATTCGATGGTGACGTATTCTTCAACGATTCAGTAGCAGGTTACCTGACTGTAACACCTGAAGGTGAAACTGAACCATACATGAGCATTATGATCACTGAACCAATGGTTGTTGGAAATACAATTACTGTAACATACGTTGTTGGTGAAGGTGAGCTAGGCTTAGATAAAAATACTACTTACGTTGTTGCTGTAGATAGCGGTGTTGTAGTAGGAGACGGACTTACCTGGGATGGTGACGTAGAAGGTGAGTTAGGCGAATGGAAATTCACAACTGGTCCTGACTGGGCAACTGAAATTGTTCCTGGATTAGATGCTATTGAATTCAATGTATATCCTAACCCATTTGACAGTTATATTAAAATTGATAACTACGACAAACTGACAAGAGTTGTTATGACTAACATCGCAGGTCAGCGAGTACTAGATATTGAAAATCCAAGTTCTGAAATCCAAACTGGAGAACTGGTTACAGGTGTTTACATTATCACATTATTTGATGGTAATAACATCGTGGAATCAGCAAGGATTATTAAAAGGTAATACCGAATTGATTGATTAAAAAGGGGAGGCCAACAGGCTTCCCTTTTTTATTGCTAATAATATTTGAATATGGAACTGTTAAACAATCACGTTTCTATTCGTCAATTTTCAGAAAAACAAATTGATGATGAATTACTGAATAGTCTGCTTTATTCCGGAACGAGAGCTTCTACTACCGGGAATATGCAACTTTATAGTGTAGTAGTAACCCGCGATATACATAAAAGGCAGCAGCTAGCACCCTTTCATTTTAATCAGCCTGTAGCTAAAACTGCGCCTGTTCTGTTGACATTTATTGCTGATTTTAATCGCTTTTCCAAGTGGTGTGAATATAATGATGGCAAACCTGGTTACGATAATCTATTGTCATTTACAACTGCATGTATCGACGCTCTTCTGGTAGCGCAGAATGTTTGTATAGCGGCTGAAAATAATGGATTAGGTATTTGTTATTTGGGAACGACTACTTATAATGCAAAAGAAATAATTAACGCACTGGAATTGCCCAAGCTAACTTTTCCGATTACAACTATTGCTTTAGGATATCCTTCAGAAACACCTGAATTAACCGATAGAATACCATTAGAAGGCATAATTCATAAAGAAGTGTATAAGAACTATACTGAATCTGATATTCGTCAATTATATGCCTTTAAAGAAGAATTGGCGAGTTCACAGCAATTTATTAAGGAGAACAATAAGGAAACACTTGCACAGGTGTTTACAGATGTAAGATACAAAAAGGCAGAGAACGAGTTTTTTAGCGAAAAAATGCTTGAAACTCTAAAGGAACAGGGATTTATTTAGACTTATTCCGCAAGAAAGGAATTAATAAAACCAAGAAAATCCTGACGAAAACTGTTGCCTATTGGTAGTTTTGTCCCGTTAACAGCAACCATATTGCCTTCAATATTTTCAATCTTATCAATTGAGATAATAAAGGATTTATGGATTCTGTAAAAATGTTTATCTGGTAATAATTCCAGAATCTTTTTCATTGACAAATTGGTAACCAGTTTCTCATTCGAGAGATGGATTTTTATATAGTCTCCCAATCCTTCAATAAAATGGATGTCGGTGAAATTTATCTTAATCGTTTTTTTGTTTGATTTAATAAAGAAGAAATCACTGTTTTGTTCCGCGATTGTTGAAACCTCTTGAGTTTGTTTTAAACGAATAATCTCTTCTGCTCTGTAATAAGCCTTACAGAAACGATCGAATGAAAACGGCTTTTTTAAGTAATCAATAGCATTGAGTTCAAAACCTTCCAAAGCATATTCCGAATAGGCTGTTGTGAAGATAACCAGAGGTGGATTGTTCAGATTCTTCAAAAACGAAATCCCTGACATTTTTGGCATATTTATGTCAAGAAAAAGTAAATCCACATCCTGATCGGTTATTACTTTGTGCGCACAGATAGCATCATTACAGCACGCTATAATGTTTAATTCAGGAAGTTTGGAAGCATACTGTTTAATTATGTTCTGCGCAAGAGGTTCATCGTCGATGATTACAGCCTTTATCTCCATTTTATTTAATTTTTAATTCCAGTAAAACAGAAAACGTAAGATTATCTTTTGATATGCTTAACTTATATTCATCGGGTCGGTAAAGATGCTGCAACCGTTGTTTCACATTCTCAATTCCGATTCCTGAGTTTCTTTTGTTCCAGTTTTCTGACTCTTCGTAATTATTTTGAATACTAAAAATAACCCATTCAGATCCCTTAAAAGTAAACAAAATGTCTATCCGGTCATCGTTTTCTGTTCCGGGCAGGCCATGTTTAAATGCGTTGTCAATAAATGGTTCGAATAACAAGGGGGCAATTTTACCTGATGGAATATCGCCTGCTTTGTTATAATTAATTCTGGTCTGACTTGATGTTCTTATTTTTTGAAGAGCAACAAAATTATCTACAAATTCAATTTCTTTTTCTAGTGAAATATAATTTTCCCGCGATTCGTAAATGATATGACGCATCAAATCCGAAAGTTTAAGTATTAAATCAGGAACCTTATCCGAATTACTCAAAGCGAGAGAATAAATATTATTTAAAGAGTTAAACAAGAAGTGAGGATTAAGCTGTCCTTTAAGTGTTTTTAGCTCTGCTTCAAGTTTTTCTTTTTCGGCTCGTGCCAGCTTATAGTTTAAATCCTGGAGCGATATCCAGTCATTTACAAACTTCAGAAATGAAGAAATGCCAACATAAAATAATGTAGCGAAAAAGAAAGCTGAATGGGTGTTTGAATTAAAGGTTGCAAAACGATCGGAGACGTCTAAAATGCGATGTAAGGGGTAAACGATTATGAATTGAATGAAAGCACTACTGGCCGATAATAAAATGATTAACCAGAAGATATAGAAGATGTAGCTTTTCTGTTTTAGAAACTTTGGTATTAATACATAAAGGTTTATGTATACGGCCAGGGCAAATCCAATATTTGTGATAACCGCTTTTGCTATAATAGACAGGTTAAATTGTCGGCTATAAAAATAAAATACAAAGCATAAAAAGGCTGTTCCTGCCAGCCAGAATAATATGTGACCAATTATTTTATACTTTTTATTTAGAATGCGTTGAGGCATTTTTAAATTCTGTCGCGTTTTAAAATGAATTTTTTAAAATAATACAGCAGTGGGTTTTTATATTTAAGGTTTTTCCAGGGTCTGCTGGAATGCGGTAAATGCAAAACTTCAATTCCCTTCGCAAGGTAATTATTGTATCCCAGTTTTTTCGACTGTCTACTAATGAAAACATCGAACCAGTCTTTATTATTGGCCAGTTCTTTAAAACTAAATTTCGACAGAAAGGGTTGAGACATAAAAGTGCAGCAAAAACTCAGGCTATGTGAAGTGCTTATTATTTCATTACTTTTTGTTTTTTCAAAAGTGTAAGGAAAATTATAGTTGTTTTCTTCGTCTACTGTAATGGCACCTACCATGGCCGCTTTTTCTTTTGAATGCAGAATTTCCAGCAAATTATTAATTGTATCTTTTTTTATAATTACATCCGATTCTATTATTCCCAATGGACAGGATTTCTCCAGGGCCATTTTTTGCGCTATTTCTAAAACGAGCTTGTAGTTTGGCGAAGGTGTGTTGGTAATATCTTCGAGGTGGATAAGTTGATAATGATATTGTTTTTGGGCTTCTTCAAGATATTGCTTGGTTTCAGGTTGACTGTAATCATTAAAAACATAATACTCGAAGTCTCCTTCTGATTCTGCAATTGCTTTAATGGTTTTTTTTACAGTAGTTAGAGAATCTTTAACAGGTGTTATTATTATGGCTTCCGGCATATCAATTCGTTTGTGCAGCAAAGTTAATTAAATAATTGCTTGAGGGGTAATTATGGCATTAATCATGATAAAACTTATTGGTTTAAAAACTCGGCTTCACCTTTTTGTATTCATAAAAAAATGAGGATTCCTAATTATTTGTTGTATTTTGCAGCGAAGAATTAGTAAAAAACAGATTATTTTTTGTGGAATAATGGGGTACTTAATTACCTTTGCTTCTGCGATAAACAAACGAATGATTTATGAGTGATACTGTTGAAACCGCAAAAAAATTTTCGATCGATATGATTCCTGAACCTGAGAAAATTGACGAAGTCATCTTCTCTTTGATGGTCAATCCAAATCTTTCGACTATAAATTATTTTAATGATTTTAGTGAGCAAAATATTTCTCCGGAATCAATAGGAGATAGCGATACTGACGAAACCGGATTATTCGATTTCGACACGAATGGCAATACCATGGCGATGAGCACTCATGCCTTTCATCATCATCTTGAGACCGATCCGCAAAAGGCAACAGAAATTTTAATTTCGAGGGCAACGCGAAAAATGTTGTGCATGGGAGCAGAACCGGTTGCTGTTAGCGCATTTTTGTATCATATTGACTTTGCAGATCCAAACGGACATTTTATTGCTTCCGGTGCCAAAAAAGGATTGGAGAATGCAGCGCAAAAATTTAATCTTAAAATATCAGACAGAAAGATTCGTTTCGATCACTTTCCTAACCATGTACAGTTGCCGCCGACTATTATTATTAGTATAATGGCTAAAATTGAAAGTAAGGAAAGGTTAATAACGCATTCATTTAAACATAAAGGGAATAATATTTTCTTAATAGGCAAAACACGTAATGATATTAATTCTTCAGAATATTTGGAATTTTATCATGGTATTACCGATTCAGATTTACCTGAATTCGATATTGAGAATGAAATTAAAATTCAAAATACTTTAAAGCGGCTAAACCGCGATGGCTTAATTCAAAGTGCTAGTCCTGTAGGCAAGGGAGGTCTTTTCTTTACCCTTCTTCGAGCTGCTATACCAACCGATTTGGGATTCGATATCACCACAGACGCAGAAAACCGGCTCGATGCTTTTTTATTTGGTGAAGCAATGGGGCGTATTATTGTTGGTGTAAATCCAGAAGTGGAAGAGGAATTTGTTGATGCCATGACAGAAATGAAAGTCCCGTTTTTTACCTTAGGGCACGTAACAAAAGGCGAAATCCGTGTCGATGATGAGTCGTTGGGCTATATTGATAAAATGACTGCGAATATTTAATGGCTGCTCTTCCTTATAAAAAATCTACCCAATCAAAAAAAGAGCAAGTTGAAGAGATGTTTGATAATATCTCTCACCGGTATGATGCCTTAAATCATATTCTTTCGTTGAATATTGATAAAATATGGAGAAGAAGGACCATAAAGAAACTGAAAGCGTATGATCCTTCAATCATACTTGATATTGCTACCGGAACGGGTGACTTTGCTGTTGCAGCTGCGAAGCTGAAGGATGTAGAAATTACCGGAATTGATATTTCGGAAGGTATGCTAAATATTGGCCGAAAAAAAATAATAAAGAAAGGACTCGAACGCAGGATTAATTTTTTGAAAGCTGATTCAGAGAAACTTCCGTTTGAGGCAAATTCTTTCGATTCTGCTATCGTAGGCTTCGGTGTCCGAAATTTTGAAAACCTGGAGAAAGGATTGTCAGAGATAAACAGGGTAATTAAACCGGGCGGACAGTTTTTTGTACTTGAATTTTCGAGCCCGACCAAGGCTCCTTTCAAACAATTATATTGGTTTTATTTTAAACGTATTTTACCCTTTATTGGACGATTAATCTCGAAAGATGAGAGAGCCTATACGTATTTGCCTGAATCGGTGAATGAATTTCCGGATGGTGATGTTTTTTTAGCTATTTTAGCCAAAACCGGCTTTATTAAAAATAAATGTTACAGGCAAACCTTTGGTATTGCCTCCATTTATGAAGCTCATAAACCGTTTGAATAATTTGAGATCGATACAATATTTTCAGGGTTTTCCGGTTTCATGATATAGAAGTAACCAAAAGTGAAAAGATTATTTATTTCCATAGTATTATTACTGCTAATAACTTCAGTATTTGCTCAAAAACAAAGGGTGAATTACTTAACTACATTTGATGATAAGCTAATTCACTTTGGTTTTACTATTGGTGTTAATACTCTTGACTTTGCTTTAACCAACTATAATCCCATTGGAGAAAATCCCGATTTTGTAGATTATGTAGCTAATCCTAGCGATATAAATGATTTTTCTGTTTCCAAAGCGGATTACATTCGCTCCGATGTAGCTACGCTGATCCCCGGTTTTACTGTAGGAATAATATCCAGTTTACGTTTATCAAAAGATTTTAACCTTCGTTTCTTGCCGGGACTATCATTTGGTGAAAGACAGTTAACATATAATGTCCCGGTTGCAGATATCTATTCGTTCGGAGAATATCCGAGATTTTATTCCATTAAATCAACCTATCTCGATTTCCCGTTACTAATTAAGTACAAGGCACGAAGAATAAATAACGACAGGCCATATGTAATTTTTGGAAGCGCTTTTAGGCAGGATATTTCGCGCACGGCGCAAGACGACCTGGTAAAATTAAAAAGCAGTGGTTTTTATGCAGAAGTCGGCGGTGGCTGGGACCATTATTTCCCGTTCTTCCGTTTTTCTATTGAGGCTAAATTCAGTTTCGGACTGAATAACCAACTTGGAGACTTGCCAGCTTCAACTCAACGTCAATTCTATGCGCAGTCGATTAAAGATTTACGATCGAAAATTTTTACCCTTTCTTTCCACTTCGAATAGGTTATTTCAGGCGTTTAAATTCAGAGCAAATAATTGCTGTTGCTACCGACACATTTAATGATTCTGCTTTTGCTTTATGAGCTGAGAGGTTTGGAATACTAATTCTTTTCTCGATCAATGCTTCTACATCCTTTCTTATACCATTCCCTTCGTTTCCTACAACCAGAAGTGCGTTATCTGGGAGTTCTTCTTTGTAGATATTGGTTCCGTCCATAAATGCACCATAAATAGCAGTGCCCGATTTTAATGCTATTGTCTGAATTTCTTCAAAAGAACAATCCCACATATTTACCCGGTTAAAAGAACCCATGCTGGCCTGAATAACTTTTGGATTGTACAGATCAACTGTATCAGTAGAACAAAAAATCTGCTCAATACCAAACCAGTCACAAATTCTGATAATGGTTCCAAGGTTTCCCGGATCCTGAATTCCGTCTAAGAAGAGGGAAAGACCATCGGTGAGTGTAGTTGGGAGGTCATTTTTAATCGGCTTTTCGCAAACCGCCAGGCTATTTTGAGGGGTTTTTAAAAAGCTGCATTGTTTTAATTCCCTGTGTTCTACCTCCGTAATTTTAGCAATGTTTTTATGGTGTATTTTGTCCTGGTAATAAAATTGAGGAGTAACAATCAGCTCTGTAATTTTTAAATCAGACTTAATGACTTCCAAAACCATTTTGTCGCCTTCAACCACAAATAAATTTTCTTTATTTCGGTATTTTTTTATTCCAAGCGACTTTATAAGTTTTATTGTATTTTTACTAAGCATCTATTTTGCGGTGATTTTTTATAATAAAAGTGGTAAAGTTACTGTTTCTAACAGAACTCTTATTTATTTTTGTCGAATAAAAGAAAACAGAATTGACAGGGAAGAAGTATAAAAAAAGACAACGAATGATTAAATGGGTAATTTTATTATCCGTTGTATTTCTGGCTTCCTGCTCACAGACACGATTTGTTGCCGAAGAAGATTACCTGCTTAAAAAAGTTTACCTCGATGTTGATGAACCTACTATTAACAAGGAAGAGGCACGTTCGTTTATAAGGCAAAAGGAGAATTATAAAATTCTTGGATTCCTGAAATTTTACCTGATTCTTTACAATATGTCGTCGAAGAATAAAACCGACGACTGGCTTAAACGTATTGGAGAAGCCCCGCAACTTTACGATGAAGTAATGACTGAACGATCGGTTGAGCAGCTCAGGCAATACATGGATAACAAGGGATATTACCAGGCAGATATTAATACTTCGGTTGACTTTAATGAGAAAAAACAAAAGGCAGACTTGAAGTTTTCGATTACAACCGGCGAACAGTATAAAATACGTAATACAAGGTACCACTTTGTTAACAGCGAATTAAGAAATATTTTTTTCGAAGATTCGATAACCTATTCTTTACGCCCGGGTTCGGCATTTGATATTTATAAATTGGAAGATCAGCAGAACAGGATTGTTAATCTATATAAGAATAACGGATATTATTACTTTTCGAAGAACCAGGTACATTATCTGGCCGATACTACATTATATAATAAAGAGGTGGTGCTCGATTTATTTATCGGCGATGTTGAGAATGCGCAGATTGATTCCTCGAAAATACTGTCTCCATTCTACCTTAACAAATTTTACTATTCAATTATGCCAGGAAATACTCCTGTCACATCTGTCAGGGGTAGTAACGAAACTTTTTCGGATACTTTGCACTGGGATAATTCATATTTGTATATGAATAAACAAATCAGTTATCCTGCAAGTTTGTTCGAACGTACCAACCAAATGAAAAACGGTGATTTGTATCGATCTTCCGAAGTTGAAAATACATTTAACGGTTTTAACCGTCTGCGCCAGTTTCGTTTTGTCGATATACAATTTAAAGAGCCAAATTCAGAACAGGATTCAAATTTACTGGATTGTAATATTCGTCTTGCTCCGTTGAATAAACAGTCCACGTCGTTCGATATAGAAGGTACCAATACTTCGGGGAATCTGGGAGTGGCAGGAAACATTTATTATCAGCACCGAAATTTGTTTCATGGAGCAGAAGTGTTTCAATTAAGGTTTAGAGGAGCCGTGGAGAGAGTCCAGCGCACAGTAGGTGGAAGTGCCCAGTATTACAATACCCGTGAATTTGGTGTAGAATCGAACCTGATTATCCCCAAGTTGATGGGACCTGGAAAATATATTAAAAGTTTCGAGAGGTATCTGCCTAAAACTGTACTAAATATTGGTTACAATTATCAGAAAAGGCCTGAATATACCCGAACTATTGCTAATATGAAATTGGGGTATGACTGGAAAAGAACACAGGATGTCCAGAATCTATTCAACTTCCTGGATTTGAATATAGTTCGTCTGTCACAATTCGATCCGGATTTTATTAACTCAATAAAAGACTTATATATTAAAAGTAGTTTTACCGATCACCTGATTGCTGCCATGAACTATTCTGTTATATACAATAATCAGCGACTACAATCAAAAAAGAATTATACATATGCGCGGTTAAATGTCGAATCGGCCGGGAATTTGCTTTGGGCTTTCTCTGAAATTAGCGGAATGGAGAAATCTCAGCAAACAGACACAGTTACCAACAAAACTTCTGAATACTACAAAATTCTAAATACCCGTTTTGCGCAGTATGTTAAATCAGATATTGAACTCCGAAGGGCAATCAGGCTCGATAAATACAATTCAATTGTTGGCCGTTTTTTTGCAGGAGTTGGTATTCCTTACGGGAACTTTGATTTATTACCTTTTGAAAAGCAATATTTCGCGGGAGGCGCAAACGGAATACGCGCCTGGCAGGTAAGATCGCTGGGGCCAGGAACATATAAAGCCGACGAAGGTGCATATCCTAATCAGTCTTCTGATATTAAGCTGGAAGCCAATGTTGAATATCGATTCCAGTTGATGGGATCGTTAGAAGGGGCGCTGTTTTTAGATGGTGGAAATATTTGGGCAATAAACAAAAGCGATAACAGGGAAGGGGCTCTATTCAAATTTGGCAAGTTTTATAAGCAATTTGCTATTGGAACAGGTGCGGGATTACGTTTCGACCTGAATTATTTTATTCTTCGGGTTGATCTGGGGATGAAACTCCGTGATCCGTCAAACGAACCGGGACACAGGTGGATAATTGGAGATCGTTCTCTTACAGGCGACGATTTTGCTCTGTCTTTTGCAATTGGTTATCCATTTTAATTTTTCTGCTTTTTTTACTTAACTTTTTCCTGCTGAATTATTTTTTTGCATTTTTGGAGCTTTATTTCTAAAAACTTGAAAGTTTTAAGGCATTTTAAATTATAAATAGAATTTTATGGCGGATATTCCCTCTGGTAACCGAGATTCGTTTAGCTCAAAATTTGGTGTGATAGCTGCAGCTGCAGGCTCTGCTGTTGGATTAGGTAATATTTGGAAATTTCCTTATATAACCGGTGTTTATGGCGGTGCCGCTTTTTTATTTGTGTACCTTGCCTTTATTGTTGCTATTGGATTGCCGGTAATGCTATCGGAGTTGATAATTGGAAGAAGTTCAAGGAAGAACGCTTTTGGGGCCTTTAAAGTTTTAGCTCCCGGAACACCCTGGCGATATATTGGTATCCTGGGTGTAAGTGCAGCCTTTCTTATTCTTTCGTTCTACGGGGTTGTAGCTGGTTGGAGCATTGAGTATATTGTATTATCTCTTAAGAATGGATTTTCGAGTAAAAGTCCCGATGAAATAGGATCATTATTTACTACTTTAATTGAATCGCCGATAAAACCTGTTTTGTTTCAGTTGTTTTTTATGATTCTCACTGCTGCAATTGTTATTGTGGGTGTTCAAAAAGGTATTGAAAAGTATACCAAGATTTTAATGCCATTGTTAGTATTAATATTGCTTTTTTTATGTGTAAAGTCTGTAACACTTGACGGGGCAAAAGCCGGATTAAATTTTTTGTTTAAACCAGACTTCTCAAAACTGAGTGGCGAAGGAGTATTAAGCGCGCTTGGACATGCCTTTTTTACCCTAAGTCTCGGAATGGGAACGCTTATTACTTACGGATCGTACATAAAGAAAGATAACAACCTTGTTAGTACTGTGATAAATGTAACAGTCGCCGATACTGTAATTGCAATTTTAGCAGGTATCGCAATATTCCCTGCAGTATTTGCATTTGGCATAGCTCCAAGCAAAGGGCCGGGACTAATATTTGTTACTCTTCCAAATGTATTTCACCAGATGCCGGGTGGTTATATCTTTTCAATATTGTTTTTTATATTATTAACAGTAGCTGCATTAACTTCTTCCATTTCAATTTTGGAAGTTGTGGTAGCCTATTTCATGGAAGAATTTAAAATGGGCAGAAAGGCATCTACCGTTTTAGCTACCGTCCTTATTTCTATTTTAGGTGTTTTGTGCTCACTTTCAATGGGAGTATTATCGCCGTTTACCTTTTTTGGTTTAAATATTTTTGATCTGATGGACTGGATCTCTGCAAACCTGTTGTTGCCTATTGGCGGAATGTTTATCGCATTGTTTATTGGCTGGTATTTTGGGCGAAAAAAAGTGCAGGAAGAAGTTTCGCAGGGAGGCACATTATCTGGTGCGTTGCTTTCGATTTTTATGTTCCTGGTTAAATTTATTGCACCGGTTGCCATCGCTATTGTGATGTTGTATAATTTTGGGTTATTGAAGTTTTAGGCGAAATATCTTATCCGGAAAGGTTACATCAATATTTTATTTTAGGTTGAACTGTAATTTTATGCTTTTACCTGTTTAACTCACTCCATTTTCAATTTTTAATTGACATTTATCAGACGATTGTCACTTTTTAGATTTTGTGTAAAACGCTTTTATACAGGAATCTGAGTTGTTTTTACTAAGGTAAAGTTGTATTTTAGTAATGTATATTCTCTTTCCCGGATACAATGAAAAAAGCATGGCAAAAAATAAGGCAGGGACTTTTTGCTTATTCTCGTTCTGACCGCAATGCAGTTATTATTCTTTGTATACTAATTTTTTTAGTAGTAATTGTCAATATTGTTGTCCGCAATTTCGATCCCGAAATTTATTCAGAAACCTCTGACATTAAAAAGCTTTTTGATGAGTGGGAAATGGGTGAAATAAACAAGCAGAAAGTTGATTCAATAATCCTTTTTCAATTTGATCCAAACCTGGTTTCTGAAGAGAAGTTGGCATTGTTAACTATTCCATATAACATCAAACGAAATATTATTCGGTATAGGAATGCTGGAGGTATTTTTAAAACACCGGAGGATATGATTAAAATTTATGGAATGAATGATTCCGTATTTCAATTACTGGAAAGCTATATTCATATAACTCCGGAAAAAAGTAGTGCTCCTTCAACCAATAAAGAACCCGATGACAAAGTAATTTTATTGCATAATTTCAATCCAAACCTTGCAGACATTGAAGAGTTGATTGAACTAGGTTTTTCAAACTACCAGGCAAATAATTTGGTTAGCTACCGGCAAAGTGGAGGAGAATTCAATCAAGCTTCTGATTTATTAAAAATATATGGGGTAGATTCAGCCTTTTATATGAATATTGCCGATTATATTGAATTAGATAATGCATCTGAATTTGAAGAAACTACAAATATTGATACACTTTGGATTGAGTTGAACAGTGCCGATTCATCTGCTTTGGTAAAACTTAAAGGAATTGGACCGTCATATGCCAGGCGTATTCTTCGGTACCGAGAACTATTGGGTGGTTATTATTGCGGTGAGCAGGTAAAAGAAATTTATAACTTCCCGGAAGAAACATACCAGGCAATATGCAATAATATTTATGCTGATACATTACTGGTTAAGAAATCACGGATAAACTTTGCTGAATACTCCGATTTGATTGTACATCCATACCTGAACCAACAACAAGTAAGCGCCCTTTTAAAGTACCGGAATAAGAATGGACCCTTTAAAAATATCGATGAGCTGAGAGATGTAGAAGGATTTGACGCTGAAACAATTAAGAAGGTTTCGCCTTATATTACCTGCCGTTAAAAAAACTAAACTTGAAAATTATGCATAGGAAATATTATTTTTTTACTTTAAATTTGATATACTGTGAATAATTTCTAAATTTGCGCCTCGATTTTTAAAATGTAAAACCGATAGGTATGATTATTATTCCTGTAAAAGAAGGCGAAAATATTGAAAGAGCTCTTAAAAGATTTAAGAGAAAGTTTGAAAAGACTGGTGTAATCAAAGAGTTACGCGAGCGTCAGAAGTACACAAAACCTTCAGTTAAGAGAAGGGAAGAATTGAAAAAGGCCGCTTACGTTCAGAGTTTGCAGCAACAGGAAGACTAATTGATATTAGTGGTTCCTGGTTTATTGTGGGAGATGGCTAATGAGTTATCAGGAATCGTTTATCCATTATTTGAAGTATGAGAAGAGGTACTCTCTTCATACTGTTATTGCATATGAAAATGACCTCGATCAATTTGTGGAGTTTAGCACAAAGATGGTCGGGGATTTTATTGTTAAAAAGGTCGATTCTAAGCTCGTTCGCAGCTGGATTGTATCTTTAATGGAAAAAGGCGATTCACCATTAACTGTTAACCGAAAAGTCAGTGCGTTAAAATCGTTTTATAATTTTCTTCAAAAAGAAGAAATAGTAAAACATAATCCGACCGCAAATGTGGCGCTTCCGAAAATCAGAAAAAAGTTGCCGGAGTTTGTTGGGGCAAATAATCTACACCATTTGCTCGACGACGGTAACTTTGCAAAAGATTTCACCGGATTACGCGACAAGCTGATTATTCTTCTTTTGTATGTAACCGGAATCAGAAGGGCTGAATTGATCGGATTAAAAGAATCTGACTTCAACAAGTCGGACCGTTTGGTAAAGGTGCTTGGCAAAAGAGGAAAAGAAAGATATGTTCCCTATCTCGAAGAGGTGAACATTTTGTTGGGAGAGTACCTTGTAGAAAGAAACAAGGTGTTGGGTTTTCAACCAGAATACTTATTAGTAACAGATAAAGGCAAACAGATTTACGAAAAGCTCGTATACCGTATTGTTAATAACAGTCTTTCACTGGTGACGACACTGGAAAAGAAAAGCCCGCATGTTTTGAGGCATTCTTATGCAACGCATCTTTTAAATAATGGTGCCGAAATTAATGCTGTAAAAGAATTATTAGGACATTCAAATTTGGCAGCAACGCAGGTGTATACTCATACCACCTTTGAAAAGCTGCAGGACAGTTATAAACTAGCCCACCCGCGAGGTGGAAAAAATGATTAATTATGGAAGTAAAAATTAATTCAGTACATTTCAATGCCGACCAGAAGTTGGTTGAATTTGTAACTAAAAAAGTAAACAAATTGGATACTTTTTTCGACAACATTATTAATGTTGAAGTAACCTTAAAAGTTGCTAAACCCGAAGCAGCAAACAATAAAGTTGCTGAGTTAAAACTTTCTATCCCGGCCAACGACTATTTATTTGCAAAAAAACAAGCAAATTCATTTGAAGAAGCTACTGATTTAGCTATTGATGCCATTAAAAAACAATTGGGTAAATACAAGGAAAAACTGAAGAGTAAATAAAAACTAAAAAATGCCTTATTATTTTTAGTTTTTTAAAATAATATTTTTACATTTGCACACCCTTTTCAGGGACGTTCTTATAACAGCTGAAAATGCAGTACTTTAAGAGAAAAACCGGTCGTTTGGATGCGTGTTTAAAGTGGTGCTTTTTGAAACACGAAGGTGTGTTTTTTGGAAAAATACACAAAGTGAAAAAAATGTTCGGTTGTTTGGAAAAAAGTTGTAATTTTGCACGGCAAATTTTTGCCGAGAGACTATAAGCGGGAATAGCTCAGTTGATAGAGCATTAGCCTTCCAAGCTAAGGGTCGCGGGTTTGAGTCCCGTTTCCCGCTCAATTCGGAGATTGGAATTTTGAGTAAGAGATTACTCTGAATTCCCGTCTCTTTGTGTGTTTAAGGCCGGAGTAGCTCAGGGGTAGAGCGCATCCTTGGTAAGGATGAGGTCACGAGTTCAATTCTCGTCTTCGGCTCTGATGATTTAAAAGATAATAAATTAAAATTTTGCAATTATGGCTAAAGAACATTTTAACAGGGATAAGGACCATGTAAACATTGGTACTATTGGCCACGTTGACCATGGTAAAACAACCCTGACAGCAGCTATTACTATGGTTTTAGCTAAAAAAGGTTGGTCAGAAATTAAAGCATTTGACCAAATTGACAACGCTCCTGAAGAAAAAGAAAGGGGTATTACTATTAATACAGCACACGTTGAGTATCAAACAGCTACTCGTCACTATGCACACGTTGACTGTCCTGGACACGCCGACTACGTTAAAAACATGGTAACTGGTGCTGCTCAGATGGACGGTGCTATTATTGTTGTTGCTGCTACTGATGGTCCTATGCCTCAAACTCGTGAGCATATTCTTCTTGCTCGTCAGGTAAACGTACCTAAATTGGTAGTATTCATGAACAAAGTGGATATGGTTGATGACGAAGAGTTGTTAGAACTTGTAGAAATGGAAGTTCGTGAACTTCTTGAATTCTACGATTTCGATGGTGATAATACTCCTGTTATCATGGGATCAGCACTTGGTGCATTAAATGGTGAACCAGAGTGGGAAGAAAAAGTATTAGAGTTAATGGAAGCTTGTGATACATGGATTCCACTTCCTCCACGTGACGTTGATAAGCCATTCTTGATGCCTGTTGAAGATGTATTCTCTATTACAGGTCGTGGTACAGTTGCTACTGGTCGTATCGAAACTGGTATAATCCACACTGGTGATGAAATGCAGTTAATTGGTCTTGGCGCTGAAGGTCGTAAGACTGTTTGTACAGGAGTTGAGATGTTCCGTAAAATTTTGGACGAAGGTATGGCAGGTGACAACGTTGGTTTGTTGTTGCGTGGTGTTGACAAAAAAGAAATCAAACGTGGACAGATTTTGGCAAAACCTGGTTCAATCACTCCTCACAAAAGATTTAAAGCTGAGGTTTATGTATTGAAAAAAGAAGAAGGTGGACGTCACACTCCATTCCACAACAAATACCGTCCTCAGTTCTACCTGCGTACACTTGACGTAACTGGCGAAATTCACTTGGAAGAAGGTCGCGAAATGGTTATGCCTGGTGATAACGTAACTATTGAAGTAGAATTGATTTACCCAGTAGCTATCAACGTAGGTCTTCGTTTCGCAATCCGCGAAGGTGGTCGTACAGTTGGTGCTGGTCAGGTAACTGAAATTATTGAATAATACGAAATTCAATATATAAGATAATAAGTCCCGGGTTTCGGCCCGGGACTATTTTCGGATGAAACTCATGGTTGGGAGTGGTTGTTTAAACAGTAAGTTCGACTCTTACCATCCGTACTAAACAGATATTTTTAGAATGAAATTAAAACTATATTTACAAGAGGCGTACGATGAGCTCGTACACAAAGTAACATGGCCTACTTGGAAAGAGCTACAAAGTAGCGCGTTGGTTGTAATGATTGCTTCCTTTATAATATCATTAGCTATATTCGTTATGGATCTGTCATTCAGAAACATAATGGATTTTATTTATGGATTATTTTATTAATCAAAAAACCCTGAGGTCGAGATGAGCGAAAATAGTAAAAAGTGGTATGTTCTGCGTGCAATTGGAGGAAAAGAGAAGAAGGTAAAGGAATATATCGAGAACGAAATCGCGGTTGGTGACTTGAAGGGGTATGTTGATCAGGTTCTCATACCAACCGAAAAAGTTTATCAAATTCGCAATGGTAAAAAAATTAGCAAGGAGAGAAACTTTTTTCCGGGGTATGTTTTAATCGAAGCTGCATTAGTGGGTGAAGTTGCACACACACTAAGGAATTTTCCTAACGTAATCGGGTTCTTAGGCGACACCAAAGGTGGAGATCCCGTGCCAATGCGGCAAAGCGAGGTAAACAGGATTTTAGGTCGTGTTGACGAATTATCGGAAAACGACGAAGAAATCAATATCCCTTATGTAGTAGGAGAAACTGTGAAAGTAATCGACGGACCATTCAACGGCTTTAACGGAACCATTGAAGAAATCAATGAAGAGAAGAAAAAGCTGCAGGTGATGGTGAAGATTTTTGGACGTAAAACTCCTTTAGAACTTAGCTTTATGCAAGTTGAAAAGGAATAGTAACGCTTTAATTTATTGTTATGGCGAAAGAAGTTGCTGGATTAATTAAATTACAGATTAAGGGTGGTGCCGCTAATCCGTCACCACCGGTGGGACCAGCATTGGGTGCCAAAGGGGTAAACATTATGCAGTTCTGCAAACAGTTTAATGGTCGTACACAAGACCAGGCAGGGAAAGTACTTCCTGTTATTATTACTGTTTATGCAGACAAGTCTTTTGACTTCATAATTAAACAACCTCCTGTGGCTGTACAATTACTTGAAGCTGCGAAACTAAAAAGCGGATCTCCTGAACCTCACGTGAAAAAAGTGGGTTCGGTGACATGGGATCAGGTAAAACAAATTGCTGAAAGCAAGATGTCTGACCTTAACTGCTTTACAGTTGAATCAGCAATGAGGATGGTAGCTGGAACTGCCAGAAGTATGGGAATCACTGTAAAAGGTGCTTCACCATTCAATAACTAAAAATTATCTTTTACGATGGGCAGAATTACGAAAAATCAAAAAGCGTCTTTGGAAAAACTCGAAAAAGGAAAAGTTTACTCTATAGATGAAGCAGCTGAATTGGTAAAGGAAATTACCTATACTAAATTCGACGCTTCTGTAGATATAGATGTTAGACTGGGAGTTGATCCAAGAAAAGCTAACCAGATGGTTAGAGGCGTAGTTTCGTTACCCCATGGAACTGGAAAAGAAGTACGCGTACTTGCAATGGTTACTCCTGACAAAGAACAGGAAGCCAAAGATGCGGGTGCTGATTTTGTAGGTTTAGACGAATATGTAGAAAAAATAAAAGGTGGCTGGACTGATGTTGATGTTATTATCACTATGCCTCCGGTTATGGGAAAAGTTGGACAGTTAGGTCGTATTTTAGGTCCTCGTGGCTTAATGCCTAACCCAAAAAGTGGTACCGTAACCATGGAAGTTGGTAAAGCAATTGCAGAAGTTAAGCAGGGTAAAATCGACTTTAAAGTTGATAAATTTGGTATTGTTCACACATCTATCGGTAAAGTATCTTTTACTCCCGACAAGATTAAAGACAATGCTGTTGAGTTTATTAACATGATTAATAAACTGAAACCTGTAGCCGCAAAAGGTACCTACATAAAGAGTATATACCTCTCCAGTACTATGAGCCCTGGTATTCAAGTTGAACCTAAGTCATTCGCTGACTAAAAATGAGGAATTATGAAGAGTTCGGAGAAAGAAGTTATTATAAATAATTTACAGGAACAGATTGATTCATACAATCATTTTTATTTGGCTGACATTAGTGGTTTAAATGCTGAAGATACCAGTAGTTTAAGGAGACTATGTTTCGGCCAGGAAGTAAAACTGGTTGTTGTTAAGAATACTCTATTACGTAAAGCTTTGGAAAATTCTGCAAAGGATGCAACAGAGCTTTATGATGTGCTAAAGGGAAACACCTCAGTGATGTTCACTGAAAACGGTAATACTCCCGCTAAACTGATTAAAGAATTCAGAAAAACACATAAAAAGCCTGTTTTAAAGGCCGCTTATGTTGAAGAATCGGTTTATGTAGGAGAAGACCAATTAGATGTTCTGGTGGCTGTTAAGTCTAAGAACGAACTTATTGCTGATGTTGTGGCTCTGTTACAATCACCAATGAAAACTGTTATTGGACAGTTGCAGTCAGGTGGTAATACAATTCACGGTGTTCTTGAAACACTGAAAAATAAAGAATAATTTTTTTGAAATAATATTTAAAAAGTAATAAAATGGCAGATTTAAAACAGCTTGCAGAAGAGTTGGTAAACTTGACTGTTAAAGAGGTTAACGAATTAGCTGGAATTCTTAAAGATGAGTATGGTATTGAGCCAGCTGCTGCTGCAGTAGCAGTTGCAGGTCCAGCCGCAGGTGGTGGCGAAGAAGCTGCTGCTGAACAAACAGAATTCGACGTGATTTTAAAAGCAGCAGGTGCATCGAAACTTGCAGTTGTTAAACTCGTAAAAGAACTAACTGGTCTTGGCTTGAAAGAAGCTAAAGCAGTAGTAGACGAAGCTCCAAAAGCTATCAAAGAAAAAGTTTCTAAAGACGAAGCTGAAGCATTGAAAGCTCAGTTGGAAGAAGCCGGAGCTGAAGTAGAATTAAAATAAGCAATATACCTTAATTTATTAAGGTAATATGGTTTAGAACCTGGCGCAAGTTAGGTTCTAAACCTTTTTGTGTATTTATATTTTTATAATTAACCTGTATAAATGCATGTCAGTAAATACAAGACAAGAGAGGATTAATTTTTCCTCAACACAAACCAGGTTTGATTACCCTGACTTCTTAGAAGTACAAGTTAAATCATTTAAAGATTTTTTTCAGTTAAAAACCACGCCTGACAAAAGAAAAGGGGAGGGTTTATACAGAGTTTTTGAAGAAAACTTTCCAATTTCGGATACTCGAAACAATTTCGTGTTGGAATTTATCGACTATCAGGTCGATCCTCCTCGTTATTCAATAAACGAATGTATTGAACGTGGTTTAACTTTTAGTGTGCCGCTAAAAGCAAAATTAAAATTGTACTGTACCGATCCGGAACACGAAGATTTCGACACCGTAGTTCAGGACGTATATTTAGGAACTGTGCCTTACATGACTGATCGTGGTACCTTCATTATTAATGGTGCCGAACGTGTAATCGTTTCTCAGTTGCACAGATCTCCGGGTGTATTCTTTGGACAAAGTTTACACGCTAATGGTACAAAACTTTACTCGGCACGTATTATCCCGTTTAAGGGATCCTGGATCGAATTCGCAACAGATATTAACAGTGTGATGTTTGCGTATATCGACCGTAAAAAGAAATTACCCGTTACAACTTTATTACGTGCGATTGGATTCGAAAGTGATAAAGATGTATTAGAGATTTTTGATCTTGCTGATGAGATTAAAGTTTCTAAAACAGGACTGAAAAAAGTTGTAGGCAGAAGATTGGCAGCACGTGTGCTGAAATCATGGGTAGAAGACTTTGTTGATGAAGATACCGGTGAGGTTGTTTCTATCGAACGTAACGAAGTTATTATCGATCGTGAAACAGAACTGGAAGATGATCATATTGATGAAATCCTCGACTCAGGTGTAAAAACAATTCTTTTGCACAAGGAAGAGCAAAATCAGCAGGATTTTGCCATAATATACAATACACTTCAGAAAGACCCTTGTAACTCTGAAAAAGAAGCTGTATTACATATTTACCGACAGCTTCGTAATGCAGAACCGCCCGATGAGGCAACTGCACGCGACGTAATCGATAAATTATTTTTCTCTGACAAGAGATACGACCTTGGAGAAGTTGGTCGATACAGGATTAATAAGAAGTTAGGTATCGATGTAGATATGGAAAATCGGGTACTTACCAAGGAGGATATCATTGAGATTATCAAGAACCTCATTCAATTGGTAAACTCGAAAACTGATGTTGATGATATCGACCACTTAAGTAACCGTAGGGTACGTACTGTTGGCGAACAAATGTATAACCAGTTTGGTGTAGGTTTGGCTCGTATGGCTCGTACAATTCGTGAGCGTATGAATGTTCGCGATAACGAAGTGTTTACGCCGATTGATTTGATTAACTCGAAAACTTTGTCTTCGGTAATCAATTCATTCTTTGGAACAAACGCACTTTCGCAGTTTATGGATCAAACCAACCCACTTGCTGAAATGACGCACAAACGTCGTATGTCGGCTTTGGGACCAGGTGGTCTTTCACGCGAACGTGCCGGTTTCGAGGTTCGTGACGTTCACTTTACTCACTACGGTCGTTTATGTCCGATTGAAACACCTGAAGGACCAAACATTGGTTTGATCTCTTCATTATGTGTTTTCGCTAAAATTAATGATCTTGGATTTATTTCCACACCATATAGAAAAGTAGAAGGAGGTAAAGTTGACCTTTCGGAAGAAGGCGCTGTTTACCTGACTGCTGAAGAAGAGGAAGGAAAAATTATTGCTCAGGCAAATGCGCCAATTGCAGAGGATGGAAAATTCATTAATGAACGTGTTAAAGCACGTTTAGATGGTGACTATCCTGTAGTAGAAGCCGGAGAAGTTGAACTGATGGACGTTGGTCCTAACCAGATTGCTTCCGTAGCAGCATCTCTTATTTCGTTCCTTGAGCACGATGATGCGAACCGTGCATTGATGGGATCGAACATGATGCGCCAGGCAGTTCCGTTGCTTCGTCCTGAAGCACCTATCGTTGGTACAGGATTGGAAGGCAGGGCAGCAGCCGACTCAAAAATTCTTGTAAGAGCAGAATTCGACGGTGTTATTGAGTTTGTAGATGCTAAACAGATTATTGTACGTTACGACGTTACAGAAGAAGATCGATTTGTAAGTTTCGATCCTGATGTTGTAACCTATGAACTTCAAAAATATACTAAAACAAACCAGGGAACTACAGTTGATTTGAAACCTATTGTTGAAAAAGGCCAACGTATAAAAGAAGGTCAGATTTTAACAGAAGGTTATGCAACTGAAAAAGGAGAACTTGCCCTGGGACGTAACCTGCAGGTGGCATTCATGCCTTGGCAGGGATATAACTACGAGGATGCTATTGTAATTTCGGAACGTATTGTTCGTGAAGACGTATTCACTTCGGTTCATGTTGATGAATATAGCCTTGAAGTTCGCGATACCAAGCGTGGTGTTGAGGAATTTACTTCTGATATTCCGAACGTGAGTGAAGAAGCAACCCGTAATCTCGACGAGAATGGATTGATAAGAGTTGGTGCCAACGTAAAACCCGGCGATATTCTTATTGGTAAAATTACTCCGAAAGGAGAATCTGATCCTTCTCCGGAAGAAAAGCTGTTACGTGCTATTTTCGGTGATAAAGCCGGTGATGTAAAAGATGCTTCGTTAAAAGCATCACCTTCACTTTCGGGTGTTGTTATCGATAAAAAATTATTCTCGCGTGTTGCGAAAGATAAAAAAGGAAAAGCAACTAAAGCTTTGCTGGACCAAATAGACGAAAAACTTGAAAAGGATATTGCTGCATTAAGAATTCGTCTTGAAGATAAACTCTTTACATTGGTTAGCGGAAAAACTTCGCAGGGAGTTAAAGATTATTACGGAACAGAAGTAATTGGGAAAGGTGTAAAATTCACTTTAAAACAATTACAGGAAATCGATTACATGTCAATAAATCCTGCAAAATGGACAACTGATAAAGACAAAAACGATTTAATCTTCCGTGTAATCAACAATTATATCATGAAGTGCAAAGAAGCCGAAGCGGTTTCTCGTCGCGAAAGATATAATGTTACAATTGGAGACGAGCTTCCGGCAGGTATCATTCAGTTAGCTAAAATTTATATTGCTAAAAAACGTAAGCTTCAGATTGGTGATAAAATGGCGGGTCGTCACGGTAACAAAGGTATTGTTTCGCGTGTGGTACGTGCCGAAGATATGCCATTCCTTGCAGACGGAACACCGGTAGATATCGTATTGAACCCACTTGGTGTACCATCGCGTATGAACCTTGGACAGATTTACGAAACTGTACTTGGTTGGGCCGGTAAAGAGCTTGGTTTGAAATTTGCAACACCTATTTTCGATGGTGCTAGTTTGGAAGAGGTTTCTGAATATACCGATAAAGCTGGTGTTCCACGTTATGGAGAAACACGCTTGATTAACGGTGAAACCGGTGAACCATTCGACCAGCCAGCAACTGTAGGTGTAATTTATATGCTGAAACTGGGCCACATGGTTGAAGACAAAATGCACGCTCGTTCAATCGGACCTTACTCATTAATTACGCAGCAGCCATTAGGTGGTAAAGCACAGTTTGGTGGTCAGCGTTTTGGTGAGATGGAAGTTTGGGCACTTGAGGCATTTGGTGCTTCTCACATTCTGCAGGAAATTCTTACTGTTAAGTCAGACGACGTAATGGGTAGGGCAAAAGCATACGAATCGATCGTTAAGGGAGAGCCTATGCCACAGCCAGGAATTCCGGAGTCGCTCAATGTACTGCTTCACGAACTAAGGGGACTTGGTTTAAGTGTAAGAATGGAGTAGAATTTATGTTAGGTTCAGTTTTAATTGATTATTAATTTGATGTATGGCATTCAAAAAAGATAATAAAGCAAAAAGTAGTTTCGCAAAAGTATCAGTTAGCCTGTCGTCTCCTGAAGAGATTCTGGAACGTTCGTTTGGTGAAGTACTGAAACCCGAAACAATTAACTACAGAACATACAAACCTGAACGCGATGGTTTGTTCTGTGAGCGTATTTTCGGACCTGTAAAAGATTACGAATGCCATTGCGGTAAATACAAACGTATTCGTTACAAAGGAATTGTTTGTGACCGTTGTGGTGTTGAAGTTACTGAAAAGAAAGTGCGTCGCGAAAGAATGGGACATATCTCGCTGGTTGTTCCTGTAGCGCATATTTGGTATTTCAAATCGTTGCCTAACAAAATTGGTTACCTTCTTGGTTTACCAACTAAAAAGCTCGATACTATTATTTATTACGAACGCTATGTAGTAATTCAGGCGGGAGTAAAAGCAGTAGATGGTGTTAAAAATCTGGACTTCTTAACAGAAGAAGAATATCTTGATATTCTGGATACACTTCCGAAAGAAAACCAGTTCCTCGACGATGATGATCCAAATAAGTTCATCGCCAAAATGGGAGCCGAAGCTTTATTTGACATCTTAAGTCGTTTGGAGTTGGATGAATTATCATACGATTTACGTCACAAGGCAAGCACCGAAACTTCTCAGCAACGTAAAAACGAAGCTTTGAAACGTTTGCAGGTAGTTGAAGCATTCAGGGCTAGCAAAAACCTGAACCGTCCGGAATGGATGATCGTACAGGTAGTTCCTGTTATTCCTCCTGATTTGCGTCCGTTAGTGCCGCTTGATGGTGGGCGTTTTGCAACTTCCGACTTAAATGACCTTTACCGCAGGGTAATTATCCGTAACAACCGTTTGAAACGATTGATTGAGATTAAAGCTCCTGAGGTAATTTTAAGAAATGAGAAACGTATGCTACAGGAAGCTGTAGACTCGTTATTCGATAACTCAAGAAAATCTAATGCCGTTAAAACCGAAAATAACCGTGCATTAAAATCACTTTCAGATAGTTTGAAAGGGAAACAAGGTCGATTCCGTCAAAACCTATTAGGTAAACGTGTCGACTATTCAGCACGTTCGGTAATTGTTGTTGGACCAAAACTTCAGATTCATGAGTGTGGTCTTCCAAAAGATATGGCAGCTGAACTTTACAAACCTTTTGTAATTCGTAAATTAATTGAAAGAGGTATTGTAAAAACAGTGAAGTCGGCAAAGAAAATTGTTGACAGAAAAGACCCTGTTGTTTGGGAAATTCTTGAGAATGTATTAAAGGGACACCCGGTAATGTTAAACAGGGCTCCCACTCTGCACCGTTTATCGATTCAGGCATTCCAGCCTGTATTGATTGAAGGTAAGGCAATTCAGTTACACCCGCTTGTGTGTACCGGATTTAACGCCGACTTCGACGGTGACCAGATGGCGGTTCACCTACCGTTAGGAAATGCCGCTGTACTGGAAGCACAATTATTAATGCTTGCTTCGCATAACCTTTTGAATCCAGCAAATGGGGCACCTATTCAGGTTCCTTCGCAGGATATGGTTTTAGGTCTGTACTACATGACCAAACCTCGTCAGGGTTGTAGAGGAGAAGGTATGACTTTCTATTCAGCAGAAGAGGTAACAATTGCATACGAAGAAAAAGCGATCGATCTTCATGCTATTATTAAGGTGAAAGTAGAAGATGTGGATGAAAATGGTGAATATTTCAATCACATTATTGAAACTACTGTTGGCCGCGTAATTTTTAACCAGGTTGTTCCTCGTCAGGCAGGATATGTAAACCAGTTATTAACTAAAAAATCGTTGAGAACGATTATTACCGACGTATTTAATACAAGTGGTAATGCTATTACGGTTAAATTCCTCGATGATATAAAGAATCTTGGTTATACAATGGCATACCGTGGAGGTTTGTCGTTTAATCTGGGAGACGTTATTATTCCTGAAGCTAAAGAGGAAATCGTTGGTGAAGGTTACACCGAAGTTGAAGAAGTTATCAATAACTATAATATGGGTTTCATTACCAATAATGAACGTTACAACCAGGTTATTGATATTTGGACACATGCCAACGCCAAACTGACTCAGTCGGTGATGAAAACACTGAGTTCTGACCGTCAGGGATTCAACTCAATTTATATGATGCTTGACTCCGGTGCGAGGGGTTCGAAAGAACAGATTCGTCAGTTATGCGGAATGAGGGGGTTGATGGCAAAGCCACAAAAGTCTGGTGCCACAGGTTCTCAGATTATTGAAAACCCGATTCTTGCAAACTTTAAAGAAGGTCTTTCGGTACTTGAGTACTTTATTTCTACCCACGGTGCTCGTAAAGGTTTGGCGGATACCGCATTAAAAACAGCTGATGCGGGTTATTTAACCCGTCGTCTGGTTGATGTTGCTCAGGATGTAATAATCTCAGAAGATGACTGTGGAACACTTCGTGGTTTGGTAGCAAGTGATGTTAAAAATAACGAAGAGGTTGTTGCCTCATTATTCGAAAGAATTATTGGTAGAACCTGTGTTCACGATATTTACCATCCGCTTAACGGAGAGTTGATTATCAAATCGGGTGATGAAATTACTGAGGAAATTGCTAAAGTAATTGAAGATTCACCTATTGAATCAGTTGAAATTCGTTCGGTACTTACCTGCGAATCGAAAGTTGGTGTTTGTGCCAAGTGTTACGGACGTAACCTGGCCACCGGTAAAAAAGTTCAGAAAGGTGAAGCCGTTGGTGTTATTGCTGCTCAGTCGATTGGTGAACCTGGTACACAGCTTACACTTCGTACATTCCACGTTGGTGGTATTGCCGGTAACATTTCTGCGCAATCTACCGTTGAGTCGAAATACGATGGTTACTGTGAAATTGAAGAATTAAGATCAGTTAGCTACAAAGACGATGAAGGCGAGGGAGTAGAAATTGTAGTAAGTCGATTAGCTGAATTAAAGATAATTGATAAAAACACCAATATTCCATTATCAACTCATCCGCTTCCATATGGTTCTAAACTGTATGTGAAAAACGGACAGGAAATAAGAAAAGGTTCACTTATTTGTGAGTGGGACCCATTTAACGGTGTAATTATTACTGAATTCGACGGAACTATCGAATTTGAAAATCTTATCGACGGTATTACTTTCCGACAGGAATCGGATGAACAAACCGGTTACAGCGAAAGAGTAATTATAGAAACCCGTGATAAAACCAAAAACCCGACACTGAAAGTATTGGATGCCTCAGGAGAGATGATTCGTTCATACAACTTGCCGGTTGGAGGTCACATCTCCGTTGATAACGGTCAGGAGGTTAAATCGGGAACTATTTTGGTGAAAATTCCACGAGCCGCTGGTAAAGCGGGCGATATCACCGGTGGTCTTCCACGTGTTACCGAGTTATTCGAAGCACGTAACCCGTCTAACCCTGCTGTTGTTTCAGAGGTTGATGGTGAAGTTTCACTTGGTAAAATTAAACGTGGTAACCGCGAAATTATTGTTACTACAAAAACAGGTGACGTTAAGAAGTACCTGGTACCGCTTTCAAAACAGATTCTTGTACAAGAGAACGATTATATCAGGGCGGGTACATCATTGTCTGATGGTGCTACTACTCCTTCCGATATTCTTGCAATTAAGGGACCTACCGCTGTTCAGGAATATATCCTTAACGAAGTTCAGGATGTTTACCGTATGCAGGGTGTGAAGATTAACGATAAACACTTTGAAGTTATCATCCGTCAGATGATGCGTAAAGTAGAAATTGTTGATCCGGGTGATACTCGTTTCCTTGAAAAACAAGTAGTGGATAAAAACGAATTCTTCTCAGAAAACGACTGGATTTACAGCAAGAAGGTGGTTACAGATCCAGGTGATGCTGATGCACTGAAACCTGGCCAGATTATTTCTGCACGAAGATTACGTGACGAAAATTCACAGTTAAGAAGAAAAGATAAGAAGCTTGTAGAATCAAGGGATGCTATCCCTGCAACTTCAAGTCAGATTCTTCAGGGAATTACGAAAGCTGCACTGCAAACACGTAGCTGGTTGTCGGCAGCATCGTTCCAGGAAACTACAAAAGTACTTAACGAAGCAGCTATTAATGGTAAAATTGATTACCTGGATGGCTTGAAAGAGAATGTAATTTGTGGTCACCTGATTCCGGCTGGTACAGGACTAAAAGAATATAAAAACCTTGTTGTTGGCTCAAAAGCTGAATACGACAGGTTGGTGGACATGAGAAACCCGGGTAATGATTAACACGCTTTATTATGGAAGATAACAAACAAAAGTCGCAACAAATAAATATCGAGTTGAATGAAGAAGTAGCTCAGGGAACTTATTCCAATCTGGCTGTGATAACCCATTCAAGTTCTGAGTTTGTGGTGGATTTTGTCAGGATTATGCCTGGGATTCCAAAAGCGAATGTTAAATCACGGATTATTCTCACACCAGAACACGCTAAACGTTTGTTAATGGCCTTGCAGGATAATATTGCAAAATATGAAAGTGTACATGGCCCTATTAAAAATGTAAAACCGGGTTCTGACCCAATGATGCCGCCAATGAATTTTGGTGGTCCTACTGCTCAAGCATAAGTTATTTGCGATTATAAATGAAGAGGAATCAAGTTTTTGGTTCCTCTTTTTTTATCCCTAAACCATATTCTGTGATTCAAAGAACTACATCAAGTAAAAGTCAAGTAAAAGTTCTTGTTGGGATACTTTTTAAGCTGCAGTGGTTAACTAGCAAGGAATAAATGCCATAGAGCTTGAAGATGGTGCAATACTACAAAAAAAGCCGATCTGTTACAGACCGACTTTTGGAATCAATTTGGTTAGATTTGGTTTGAATTTACCGGGTTTGAAGATAGTAAAATTATTGAAATACAACAACGATATATCTTTTATTGCTTTTTCTGTTTTACTTATTATTTCATATTTTTATTTTGATTTGATGAAGAGGGTGTTATGTAATGTTTAGTTTCATAGGTGTTTAAGCGTATATAGGTGATTTGTTCGATTTCTTATTGTCAGTTGTACTTAATGAAAAGTTTATTAGTCGTGCATCTTTGTTATTTCATGTGATTTAATCCTGTTTAATCAATTTTTTGGGTGTCGATTTTTTACCAGAGAAAAGAAACATATCTTTTGTACAATTCTATTTATTCAGAGTTGTTCACTTAGCAAATAATTTAAACTGTTTTGTTCCTAACTAAGAGAATAAAATCCATTTGAAAATCGGAACAAAGTTCACATCAGAAGGTCCAAAAAGGATGATTTTAGCGAGATAATAACTTAAAATGGTTTTAAATTAAAATTTACTTTTTTTAGACAGAATTTTAGAATATAGAAGTAAATTGTTTTAAAGTATTGCCAGCCTTGCGTTTTAGGTGCCTGTTTTGTCCCAAAGTCCTTGCTGTATCAGCTTTTTAACAAACATTAATGAACTTGGGTTATATCGTTTTTTGGTTAGTTTTCCATCGATTTCTATATTTGTTAGCCTTCAAATCGGAGGGGTATACTTTTTCCGATGTTTTGAGGGGATGAAAAGAGTTTATAATAATCAAAAAACATATTGAATGAAAGCTTATAACATTATTGTTTTAGCGAAGCAGGTTCCCGACACACGAAATGTTGGGAAAGATGCAATGAAGGCTGACGGAACGGTGAATAGGGCAGTGCTTCCTGCTATCTTCAATCCTGAAGATTTGAATGCATTGGAACAGGCATTACGAATTAAAGACCAATATCCTGAATCTACCATTAAGATTTTAACAATGGGCCCCGGTCGGGCTGCCGATATTATTCGCGAAGGTTTGTACCGCGGAGCCGATGGTGGTGTTTTATTAACCGACAGAGCTTTTGCTGGTTCTGATACCCTGGCAACTTCGTATGCAATCGGGCAGGCGCTTAAAACAATGGGTAACTTTGATATTATCGTTGCCGGACGTCAGGCAATTGATGGAGATACTGCGCAGGTAGGACCACAGGTTGCCGAAAAACTCGGACTATTACAGGTAACTTATGTTGAAGAAATTGTTGAGATAAAGGATAAAACCATAACCGTTAAGCGTCGTTTGGAAAACGGTGTGGAAACAGTGAAAGCACCGCTTCCTTTGGTTATGACCGTTAATGGTTCGGCTCCTGATTGCCGTTCGCGCAATTCGAAACGCCTCATGAAATACAAAAGAGCCAGAACAGTTACCGAACTTCAAAAAGAAAACGAAGACTACACTGCATTGTACAACGAACGTCCCGACCTGATGATTCAGGAGATGACGGTAAATGATATTGAGTCAGATGCATCGCAACTGGGATTGTCGGGTTCTCCAACAAAAGTTAAGTCAATCGAAAACGTGGTACTTCAGGCAAAAGATTCCAAAGTAATTTCAGCTGCTGATGGAGAAATTGAAACCATGATGTTGGAGTTAATTAAGAGTCACACTATTGGCTAACGCCATTTAAATGAATAATTAAAATTTGAAGAAATGAGCAACGTATTTGTTTATTGCGAAATAGAAGATGGCCAGGTAGCTGATGTTAGTCTAGAGTTGCTGACAAAGGGTCGGGCGCTGGCGAATGAATTAAATTGTAAACTGGAAGCCATTGCCATTGGAAGTGAACTGGATGGTGTTGGCGAACAAATAATTCCTTACGGTGTGGATGCAGTTTATATTGCCGACGACGCACGTTTGTATCCATATCAGACTTTACCTCACACATCGGTTGTGGTTAACTTGTTCAAGGAGAAAAAACCTCAGATTGCACTGATGGGTGCTTCTTCAATTGGTCGCGATTTGGGCCCACGAGTTTCATCGGCTTTACACAGTGGTTTAACAGCCGACTGTACCAGCCTTGTAATTGGCGATCATTACGATAAAAAGCAGGATAAAAATTACGAAAACCTGTTGTACCAGATCAGGCCGGCTTTTGGTGGAAATATTATTGCCACTATTATTAATCCCGATTGTCGTCCACAAATGGCAACTGTTCGCGAAGGGGTTATGAAAAAAGAGATTCTGGATAAAAACTACAAGGGAAAGATTGTAAAACTTGATGTTTCGAAATATGTTGGCGACGAAGATTTTGTAGTTGAAATCGTTGAACGCCACATGGAAAAAAGTAAGGTTAACATTAAAGCTGCCCCAATTATTGTTTCCGGTGGTTATGGTGTTGGCTCGAAAGAGAATTTCCGTTTGTTATATGAATTGGCAGAAGTATTGGGTGGCGAAGTAGGTGCTTCACGTGCAGCTGTCGATGCAGGTTATACCGATCATGACAGACAAGTGGGCCAAACAGGTGTTACGGTTCGTCCAAAATTGTACATTGCCTGCGGTATTTCTGGTCAAATACAGCATACAGCAGGTATGGAAGAATCGGCACAAATTATTGCAATTAACACCGATCCTGAAGCTCCGATTAATGCAATTGCCGATTATGTAATTACCGGAGATGTTGCTGAAGTCATTCCTAAAATGATTAAGTATTATAAAAAGAACACCAAGTAGTCACGACATTAAATTACGATAAAATGGCAAATTATTATAACGATAACAGCGAGTTAAAATTTCATTTGAACCACCCTTTAATGAAGGAAATTGTTCGATTGAAAGAACGCGAATATGCATTCAAGGACGAGTTTGATTTTGCACCTCACGATTATGAAGATGCAATTGACAACTACGACCGTGTTTTGGAAGTGGTTGGCGAAATCTGTGGAGATATTATTGCTGAAAATGCCGAAAGCATCGATGCTGAAGGACCTCAGGTTATTAACGGACGTGTAAAATATGCCCGTGGAACAGAAGAAAACATCAAAGCCTTGAATCAGGCTGGGTTAATGGGAATGTCTTTGCCATACAAGTATGACGGATTGAACTTTCCAATTGTTCCTTATATCATGGCTGCCGATATTGTTTCGCGCGCCGATGCAGGTTTTGTAAACGTTTGGGGTTTGCAGGATTGTGCTGAAACCATAAACGAGTTTGCTTCAGAAGAGCAAAAACAAAAATATTTACCACGTGTTTGTGCCGGCGACACCATGGCTATGGACTTAACCGAGCCTGATGCAGGTTCCGACCTTCAGGCAGTGCAGTTAAAAGCTACCTGGAGCGAAGAAAAACAAACATGGTTGTTGAATGGGGTAAAACGTTTTATTACCAATGGTGATGGTGAGATTTCGCTTGTTTTGGCCCGCTCAGAACCTGGAACAAAAGACGGACGTGGTCTGTCGATGTATATTTACGATAAATTCAGCGGTGGAGTAACTGTTCGTCGTATCGAGCATAAAATGGGTATTATAGGTTCGCCTACCTGCGAACTGGTATTTAAAGATGCTCCTGCCGAATTGGTGGGTTCGCGTAAAATGGGACTGATTAAATACGTAATGGCATTAATGAACGGTGCGCGTTTGGGTATTGCAGCGCAATCGGTGGGTGTAAGCGAGGCAGCTTACCGCGAAGCACTGTCTTATGCAAAAGAACGTATGCAGTTTGGTAAGGCCATTATTAAATTCCCGGCAGTTTACGAAATGCTGTCGTTGATGAAGGCAAAACTTGATGCTTCGCGAACTTTATTGTACGAAACTTCGCGTTTTGTTGACATGTACAAAACATATATGCACATTGCCGAGGAACGTAAACTGGAAAAAGAAGAACGCGATGAAATGAAAAAATACCAGCGTTTGGCTGATATTTATACCCCGCTTGTAAAAGGTATGTCGAGTGAATATAGTAACCAGTTGGCTTACGATGCTGTTCAGATACACGGCGGTTCAGGTTTTATGAAAGATTACCCGGTTGAGCGTATCTACCGCGATGCCCGTATTACTTCTATCTACGAAGGAACTACCCAGTTGCAGGTTGTTGCTGCTATACGTGGTGTTACTACCGGTGGTTATCTTGCTCAGATTCGTGCATACGAGGCTGAAAAGGTTTCGCCAACATTGGAACATCTGAAACGTACTTTAATCATTTTAACTGCCGACTATGAAGAAGCCGTTAAAAAGGTAACTTCAAGCGCTAATAACGAGTTTATAGATTTTCATGCACGTCGTTTGGTTGAAATGGCAGGGCATATTATTATGAGTTACCTGTTGTTGTTGGATACCAACCGCGAAGCTATGTTCCTTAAATCGACCAAAACATACCTTAGTTTTGCAAAAGCTCAGGTAAAGGCTCATGCTGAATTTATCCGTTCTTCAGAATTGAGCGATATGGGTGATTATAAATTTGAAATGCAATAAAAACTACAAGTCGCAGACTAATAGTTTTTTCGCAATAATATTAAGCCACTTTCCGTCGATTGACGGGAGGTGGCTTTTTTTGTAATAATAAAATCGGAAGTCTGTCCTGGTCATTTGGTAGGTTTAGAATTAATACACGGGAAGGATTGTTTTTTAATTGCAAATAACCAGAAGTATTATTCCGAATAGTAATGCAACTTTAGAAATAGAATATCGTAACCTCCATTGTTTAAATTAAAAATCACAGCGTGAAACTCGCCCTTTGCTCCCGGGGCGGGTTCTTTAAATTATCCACATATTATTAAAAAATCAGGCTTATGAAATTTTTATCTTTTGTTTTTGCAGGACTCTTTTCGTTGTCGTCACTTTTGGCACAGAACCCATTTAGTGTCCCTCAGCTTTCACCTGAGCAGGAAAAGGAAGTTTTATACAATCATGTTGTGGCTTATTTTGCCGCCGGAATTAATATGGCTAAAGCAAATGATGTGTCACCTGAAAAATACGGTAAATTTATCGGAGAACTGTTTAAGGTGTTTTGGACTCCTGAGGACGGATTTGTGTTTTTTGTCAATCAGATCATGTTTATTTTAAAAGGAGTAAATCCTTACAGCGAAATGGAAATTAAGGAACAGAATGAACAGATGATCCGATTTACGATGAGTAATATGAATCTGCTTTTTAAACAGGGGCCGGCGTATGGAATTTCATACAACGAATTTTTGGTTTGTTCAGAGGGGATTCTGTCTACAATTGCCAATCATATGAACGCAGACTTTTCGTATCGTGATACTAACGGGTTGTACGAGGTAACAATAAAAGCAAAATAGATTTAGTTACACATAAATCATCTTTTTCGTCATGCCTCCGTCAATTACAAAGTTTTGGCCTGTGATAAAATCGTTTTCCGGTTGAAGAAGGTATAGAACCATACTTGCAATGTCTTCGGCCTTGCCAACTCTTCCAACTGGGTGTTGTTTCTTGTCTTCTTCGCTAATCGGATATTGACGGGCACTGGCCCTTTTCCGTATTGCCGAAACATCAATCCAGCCGGGACTAATTGCATTTACTTTGATTTCAGGTCCAAGGCTGGCAGCCATCGCATGTGTTAGGGCAAGAATTCCTCCTTTGCTTGCCGAGTAGGCTTCTGTATCAGGTTCAGATTGTAATGCCCTTGTCGACGAAATATTAATGATTCTTCCTTTCGATTCTTTTAAAAACGGGGCGGCATATTTCGAACAAATAAAAGGACCGCTAAGATTAGTGCCGATCACTTTGTTCCACTCGTTAAGTGTAAGTTTTGTTAACGGTTTTATGATATTCAAAGCAGCGTTGTTTACCAGTCCGTAAATATTACCATGAAGTCCCATTGACTTGCTGATAGCTGTTCTTACTGAATCTTCATTTGAAACATCAACCTGGTAGAGTTGCACCATCTCGTCGGTAAATTCTTCCCGGAATTCCGAAATCGCTTCTTCATCGATTTCAAATACCGATACCGCATAACCTTTATTGAGTAGAACCAGAACCAGGTGCTTCCCAATTCCCTGGGCACCTCCGGTTACAATTATATTTTTCTTGTTCATGATTTTTAAACTATGGATTAAAGTTAATTAAAATGATTTTTGTTCGTCGGTGTTGTGTAAATCTGTTCGATATAAAAATTACATTTTTGTAGGATCTGCACAAATTTCTTACAAAAAGGAAATGTTTTGGGAATCATCAAAATATTCAAATTTCTGTTTTTCAGTGAAATGTGATTTCTGGTATTGCTTTTGCCCGTTTGTGGCAAACAAGTTAAAAAAGTAAATTATGAAAGTAATGTTGCCCGTTGCGGAAAAGAAAAGAGGAAGAGAAAAGCTAGCAAGAGGATTTCATAATGCCAGCTATGTGTGTATTTATGATTTGGAAGGAAAATCGTTTGAATGGAAGAAGGCCGCTGAAGTTAGTCCAAGACCGGGCGATTTTACCAGCGAGTTAAAACGTTTGGGTGTTGATACCATAATTAGCAGTTATTTGCCACCAATGGTATTGCAGATTTTTACTCGTAATGGGTTGCAGGTGTTTAAAGCACGGGGAACCAATGTTACTGAAAATATTGATTTTTTCACACAGAATCAATTGGAATCGTTCACTTCGCAAACTGCCCGCGAATTATGGGGATGCGAAAGTGGTTGTCATTCCTGCAGTTCAACTTCATGTAAAAATTAATGCGTATGGCTATTGATAAAGCAATAAAATTTGTAAAGAAGGCGACCTCCGAAAGCGATTTCCGAAAGCAATGTTACAAAGCTGCTTCAAAAGAGGTTTTGATGCAGGAAATCGGCTTTGATGAAGTAGAATTTGATGATGCGGTTAATATGGAGCTGGTTAAATGTCAAACCTACGAGCAGGCTGAAGTGTATCAGCAAATCCGCATGTGGTTTTTATCCTTATAAATTATGAATCGGTTCTGGAGTTAAGAACTTATATCTTCCAACTTTAGATTATAAACGTTTTTATATGAATTACAGAGATCTTGAAGCCGTAAGGCAAATTGTAAATAATGCAACCGGACTGGAAATTAGTTATGCTTATGAAGATTTGGTTTTTCCCGAGCATGGTGCTTTTATAATACAATTCGACGATAAAAATAACCACAAACTACACTGTTTTTTTCATCTGGATTGTAACGAAGTTGATGCCAGGAATATTTTTGCCAACCTCAGCGATGAATGTAAGAAAAAGAAGTGTATACTTGAAAAGGGGAGTTCTTATTCGCTTGAGCAGGAGGGAGAAAATATTCAGATTAAATTCTCATAAAAAATCATCGATCTGAACGATTGAAATCCCGGCCTCCCTGATTTTTTCTAAGGCCTCCTTTTTGTCTTCCGGAGTTGTGCCAGCAACTGCCTCAGGGATAATTGTCATTTTGTATCCTCGTTTTTGTCCTCCAAGCAACGATTCCAGCACACAGTGTTCGGCAGCCAGACCAATTACCACAAATTCGGTTATGTTATTGTTCCGGGCTAAATTCAACATTTCCTGTTCCTGAAATACATCGGGGTGCTTTTTAATAATATAGTTTTGGTTAACTATATTTAAGTGGTTATCAAGATGTAAATCGAATGGAAAGGTAACTTTGGGTCTGCTAAAAGATAAAGCAAGTTGAGCACTTATTGATTCAACATAGATTACTTTCTCAGGGTTTGTATTTTCAATAACTGTATTAATTGTTTTAATAAACCCGGCTCTTTTCTCTTCTTCGGGGAAAATAGTGGAAGTAAAGTGATTTTGGATATCAAGTACCAGTAAATACCTGTTTTCTTCAGAACCAGTTTGTGCCTGAAGTTGCACCGTACACAGAAACAACAGAATGGTTAGAGTTCGTTTCATGGTTTAAGATTCAATTTTTAAACAAGTTATGAATTTGTATTCAGGCCCGGAAGCAGATTAACAGACTTTATGAAATTCTGACATTTATTAAACAATTCAAATATATTCTCGTTCTTAAAATCCGGATAGAAAGATTACTTCCAAATATATATGTAATATCCTGGTTCTTATAATTTATTAGTGGAAGTGTCATCTTTCTATCGGTTTGATTTTTATTTTGTTGATTAATTTTGAATGTGAAATCATTTAGATAGTCAATATTGTTTTTAGGGATGTTTTATATTTAATGTAAATCTGAAATCAGATAATGTAATTTTTTAGGGGGTGGCTTTGAAATTGTATCTTTTTTTTGTGATACCCCTTGTTTTAATAGGGGGCAATTATTAAAGTTGTGATTTTAGTAAAATGTTCCAAAAAGTTTGGATTGTGTTTTAATTTGTGTATTTAATGTTATTTAAAATAGAAATTTGTCAATAATAATTTTGTAGTGTTTACAAAGTGTATATTTTTGGGGAGAAATTAATAACAGCTAATAAGATTTATAAAATATGTGCGGAATTGTAGGAGCATTTGATTTAAAAGTTAAAGCAGCAGATTTACGTCCACAGGTGCTGATGATGAGTAAAAAAGTTCGTCACCGTGGACCCGATTGGTCGGGAATATATTGCAGTGAAAAAGCAATTATCGCTCACGAGCGTCTTTCTATTGTAGATCCCGAGTCGGGAGGTCAGCCTTTGTACAGTAAAGATCATACTCTGATTTTGGGTGTAAACGGTGAAATTTACAATCACCGCGAAATCAGAAAACAATACGAAGGAAAGTATGAATTTCAAACAAAGTCAGATTGCGAAGTAATACTGGCACTGTACAATGATAAAAAGGAGAATTTTCTGGACGAAATGAACGGGATTTTTGCCTTTGCTCTTTACGATGAAAAAAATGATGCATATTTAATCGGTCGCGATCACATCGGAATTATTCCTTTATACCAGGGATGGGATAAATGGGGTAATTACTATGTTGCTTCGGAATTAAAATCATTGGAAGGATTCTGTACAAAAATAGAGGAATTCCCTCCTGGACATTACCTGTACAGCAAAGATGGCGAAATTAAGAGATGGTATGAACGCGACTGGCAGGAATATGAGAATGTAAAAGATAATCCGGCAAGTATTGAAGAGCTGTCTCAATCGTTGGAAGATGCCGTTCAACGTCAGTTAATGTCTGATGTTCCTTATGGTGTGCTACTTTCAGGGGGTCTTGATTCTTCAATAACATCAGCGCTCGCAAAAAAATATTCCGGAAAACGAATTGAAGACGGAGGAACAAAAGATGCGTGGTGGCCTCAGTTACACTCCTTTGTAATTGGTTTGGAAGGCTCGCCCGACCTGGCTGCTGCACGCGTGGTTGCTGATCACATTGGTACTGTACATCACGAAATACATTATACAATTCAGGAAGGTTTGGATGCCATTCGCGACGTTATTTACCATATCGAAACTTACGATGTTACAACTGTTCGTGCGTCTACTCCAATGTATATGCTTGCCCGTGTAATTAAATCGATGGGTATTAAAATGGTATTAACCGGTGAAGGTGCTGATGAGATTTTCGGAGGATACCTATACTTCCATAAGGCTCCGAATGCTGAAGAGTTTCATAAAGAATGTGTACGTAAAGTTAGCCGCCTGAATATGTACGATTGTTTGCGTGCTAACAAATCGCTGGCATCATGGGGTGTTGAAGGACGTGTGCCTTTCCTCGACAAGGAATTTGTTGACGTGGCAATGCGTTTTAATCCTGAAGCCAAAATGGCCAAAGATGGTAAGATGGAAAAACATTGCCTTCGCGAAGGTTTTGCCAAATATTTGCCGGAAAGTGTAGCATGGCGACAAAAAGAACAATTCTCTGATGGTGTCGGTTACGGCTGGATTGATACTTTAAAGCAAATTGCCAACGATAAGGTTACCGATGAAATGATGGAAAATGCAAAATATCGTTTCCCGGTTAATCCACCTATGAATAAAGAAGAGTATGTGTACCGTGAAATTTATAGCGAACACTTCCCGTCGGATGCAGCTGCTGCTTGTGTTCCGTCGGAAGCATCAATTGCTTGTAGTACGGCAGCCGCTTTGGAATGGGATGAGTCGTTCCAGGGAAATGCAGACCCATCGGGCCGGGCAGTGAATAATGTGCATGCCCAGGGTGCTAAATTTAGTGATATTAAGAAGAAATAAATTTTATTCCATATCAATCAATTCAAAAAACCATCTGTTGTAATACGGGTGGTTTTTTTATGCGCATAACAATTGATTCAACTTATTTAACCGGCTTGGTTAATACATCCTTATTCGCACAACTTAATAAAATTTTTTATCAGATCGTGGTTGTAAAATTCGGGGTGAAACTGACTGCTGTAAATGGGCGAGCTTTTATGTTTCATTAATTGGTTTTTACAGGTTTTTGTAGTGGCCAGCAATTCAAAATTTTGGGGTAATGTTACAGAATCGTTGTGCATTTGTTTTACTAAGAAAGGGTTTGACAGTCCTTTTAGAATGGGATCGTTTTTTACGATGCTAACCTCGAAGTTCCCCGACTCCGGTTCTTCGCTACGTAACAATTTTGAACCGTACATAAAACCTACGATATGATGTCCGGCGCAAATACCGAAAACCGGTTTCCCAAATGTTTTTATCCATTTAAAATAGGGTAGATGATGTTCAACAATATCATCTCCCCGGGGCGATCCCGTTAATATAGCACCATCGAAACTGGTGAAATCAAAATTCAAACATTGTTTGTATTCGATAAATGTGGAGGTTGAGTTAACTTCCCGAATAATCTTTTCAATTGGCTCGGCAAATTCACGAATTCCGGGTTCTGCATTATTTACAATCAGTATTTCAGGCATTGATTTTTTCTATCTCGTCGAGTTCAGTAATGGCAGCGTGTCTGCCAATTTCAATTAATTCTTTTCCCTTATAAAAGTCGTAAGTTCCACATACATCGCGCGACACGTTAATCAGTATATCTGGATTTCCTTTTTCAATGGTCAGTTTAGCCATTTGTAACATGCCGGCAGTGAGTGTTTTATCAATAAGTGTAAAATAGCTTAATCGTTCTTTTTTATTGCTTTTAGGAAGAATCTGATGTAAATGCTCATTAAAATCGTCGAGCCATTTTTTGTAGAGCGATTGATTTTCCTGCTCTTGTTTCTCGTGAATTACCGGTTTGTATACGGGCATGTCGGCATTCACATAAACTGCAACCAGTTTGTCGCCGGGCTCACGACTAACGTTGCTTATGGGAATATTATTTAAAACTCCGCCATCAACAATGATAGAATCACCATTGATGATGGGTGTAAAAACTGTAGGTATGGCAATAGACGCACGAATGGCTTCGTATAAACTTCCGCTGCGATAAACTACCTCCTTGTTGTTGGCAATATCAGCAGCCGTAGCCGAATAAGGAATACGAAGATCTTCAATATTCTTGTCGGGAATAAATTCCTGCATGGCCTGTAGAACTTTATCACCTTTAACCAACCCGTGCATACTTAAAGTAAAATCAACAAGATTAAAAACCTTGCGCCTGTCCATCGAAATCATCCAGTCTTTAAATTCTTCCATTTTACCCATGGCATAAACTCCGCCAACCAGGGCTCCCATCGATGTACCTGCAACTGAAGTAATCTCGTAATTTCTTTTTTCCAGTTCTTCAATTACGCCAATATGTGCCATTCCGCGTGCACCTCCGCCAGATAGTACCAATGCAATTTTATCCTTCATTACCTTAATTTGAGTTCATGCATCGCAATTTAATGTTTTGAAAAATTATAAAAAACGGGTTTGTAAGAATATTTGAATTTTGTTTAATTATCTTCGTGCAAAATCACATAAAAAGCTGTTAAATATGAAAAAGTATCTAATTCCTGTTTTGGGTGTTATTCTCTTTGCCTGCACTCAACAAAAAGGTTTTAAAATAGAAGTAAATCTTGAAGGCGCTGATGGTCAAATGGTGCTCGAACAAAGGATGTCGGGAGAGTGGGTGTTAATCGATTCTGCTACAGTTGTTGACGGGAAAGCCATATTGGAAGGAGAATTGGAGCTTCCCGGAATTTACTATGTTTCGTTGGCAGGACAAAGAGCAAAAGCATTGATATTTGTCGAAAACTCCAATATTAAAATGACAGGTAAGGCCGATTCCATCAACTTTGCTGAGATAAGCGGCTCGAAGACACACGATGAATATAAAAATGTTGAGAACGAGATTCGTAAAATAAGCGAAGAGTATATGGCTATTTACCAGGAATCGCGTGCAGCATCAGCAGCAGGAGATACTGCAAAGGCACAGATGCTTATGAATAAGGTGGAAGAGCTTTACAATAATACCAACACCGTTCAGGAAAATTTTGTAAAAAACAATCCTGCCTCGTATGTTACACCTTATTTTTTATCGAGAATTCAGTATGACAAGAGCATGGAAGAACTCGATTCTATGTTAAATGCGCTTGACCCGAAATTGGACCAGGTTCAGACAGTAATTGATTTGAAAGGCATGGTTGAGAAAATGAAGAAGGTCGCTGTTGGGCAAATTGCGCCTGATTTTGTTCAGAACGATCCGGATGGAAATCCTGTTAAATTTTCAGATATCTATTCAAATCATGAACTTACCTTGCTTGATTTCTGGGCTTCGTGGTGCGGCCCTTGTCGAAGGGAAAATCCAAATGTTGTGACCGTTTACAACGAATTTAAGGATGCTGGATTTACGGTATTTGGTGTTTCACTCGACAGAGAAAAGGAGGCCTGGTTAAAAGGAATTAGCGATGATAATTTGACATGGACACATGTTTCAGACCTGGAATACTGGAATAATTCGGCTGCTAAATTATATGCAGTAAGTAGTATACCTCAAAATCTTCTGGTAAATAAAAAAGGGGAGATTGTGGCTAAAAATAAGCGCGAAGCTGAATTAAGGAAAGCAGTTGCCGAGATATTGGGAAAAGAATAAAGCATTTTAAAAAATATCTTTAATAACCTGGTTTGTTATCAAGCCAGGTTATTTTTTTATTAGCCTTCATTTTTTGTAGTATTGAATAATCCGGCCATTGTCACTCAGCAAAAGAGAGTGAAACAAATCAGTGTTTAGCTGTCTGAAAATCAGCAATTAGAATTGAAATATTTGGTGCAGGAGAAATATCTTTGTATCATACAAACCCTATAGAGAAAAGGTTGGTATTCAATTAAGTTGTGATAAAAAGACCTAATGATGTGTGGATGACACCTTGCAGAGTAGATGGGATAAGATTTATTGTTGAGTAGGATTGCCAAGGTGTTTCGGACAAAGAGGATAAAAAAATCCCGGTAATATGCCGGGATTTTTTTGTTTGCCTATTCCGGTTTTTAATCTTCTTTTATATAATTTGATCCCATTTTTTTCTGAGGTAAGAATAGATAGAATTCTGTTTAAACTAAGGTTTTTTTGATGTGAAAGTCCCGAAAATAGCCATCAATATTCAGGCTTTAGGTGCTTGCAAATCAGTACAAAAAATGGTTTGAATATTTTTTGTGAGCATATATTTGTACTGTACAAACCCAATAAGAAATTAGGTGGTGTTCAATTAAGTTGAAATTTTAAATCCACAATTTAGAATGTGTGAAAGAGAAGAGGATTAAAATCCCGGAATGGGCGCCGGGATTTTTTTTATGGATTCAACGTAACACTTACTCTCTTATTAAAATCCTGAATCTATTTCAGATATTAAATTACTTATTCAAATTCAGGCAAAATCTCATTACAACCGAGGTAATTTATATTTTTACTTCATGCAAAATCACTTTGGAGAAATAGCAGGTGTTTTAACTGCAGTATTTTGGACTATAACTGCGCTGGCCTTTGAGTCAGCAGGGAAAAAAGTAGGTTCATTGGCGGTCAATCTTATACGTCTGGTTATCGCTTTTTTTCTGGTGGGGGCTTATAGTTGGATAAGTCGTGGTTTTTTCTTCCCAACTGATGCTACTTTTTATGCATGGAAGTGGTTGGCGCTTTCCGGCTTAATCGGTTTTGTAATTGGCGATTTATTATTGTTTCAGTCATACCTTGTAATCGGTGCCCGTATTGCAATGTTATTAATGGCTTTGGCACCTCCATTTGCCGCTTTAATCGGCTGGTTGTTGCTTGATGAAGTACTTACTCCACAGGGTTGGTTGGGGATGGCAGTTACCATGAGCGGAATTGTAATCGTAATACTTAAACGTGAAAAAACAGAAGAAAACGGAACTGTAGTAAAAAAAATAAAATCGAATTATTCATTGCCTGGAATATTGCTGGCACTTGGAGGAGCCCTGGGGCAAGCTGCAGGTTTGGTGCTCAGTAAAAAAGGAATGGGTGACTACGATGCTTTTTCTGCAACTCAAATCAGGATATTGACCGGTATTGTTGGTTTTTCGATATTATTCTTTTTTATAAAACGCTGGCATAAAGTTGGAGCTGCCATTAAAAATATTCCGGCGATGAAAAGGATTTCGTTGGGGGCATTTTTCGGGCCTTTTTTGGGCGTTTCCTTTTCATTGTTGGCCGTTCAACATACACAAACAGGTATTGCAGCCACTCTTATGGCTATTGTACCGGTGCTTATAATTGGCCCTTCTGTAATTTTATTTAAAGAGAAAATTAACTGGAAGGAAATTGTTGGCGCCATAATTACAGTTGGCGGCGTTGCTTTGTTTTTTCTGTAAGTTTTCGGCTTATACTTTACAATGTATTCTCCCTCAATTCACCTGCAAGTGTAAACAAAGGATGAGGCGCTTCATTTTCTTCGCAAACGTAAAACAAGTTTGATTGGCCAGGTTGAAGCGAGATGTAAATGTGATCCTGTTCCCCAAAACTGATTTTTGTTTGATCCCATGAAAAAACATAAGCATTTTCCCTTTCAATCAAATCAAATAAATCAAAACTTTGATTTTGTTCAATGCTGGTGTCGTTTACAAATAAAATTCCCCAACTATTTTTATTCTTGTATGTTCTTACCGCAACTCTGATAGGTGATTTGTCGGGCCAGAAAGGCAGGTAGGCATTTTGTGGGCGCCGATCAGGTTCAAGAAACCGGAATCGTTCAAGTTGCTCTTCATTCCAGCTTGTCATATCGTCGGAGGTGCCGACCGCTCCGCCAAGAATTGCCGTCCACCGCATGAGACTCAATTGTTCATCTTCGCTAAACATACTGTTCTCGCTGAGAATAATTTCACCAGGAGAGTTTTGCCAGTAAATATTGTTAAAGTAATATGAATACCACGATTCTTTGATAATATCAGAAAACGATGCAGTATTGCCTTCTGCGGCATCCCAACTGCTTGTTTTTACAATATCTGCAAAACCAATAACGGGCGCATATGGTGTTTGATTGGCCATCCATATACTTCCTGGTCCAATTTCATCCCTAATCAACTGACAGGTTTCTCTGAATATCTGGACATTTGATTTCCCGTAAACCTTTCGATTTACCATGTGTGAATCTTTCAGTCCATAGTGAAGATGAGTGAGTTCATAGAAGATGAAGCCCATTTTTCGCAAGGTTTTAAAAACCTTTGAAATATATTTTTGCACTCCCGGGTTTGTAATGTCCAGCGCATAAAAACTTTCGTCTTCGTGTATTTCTTCCGGTATAATATTGTTGTAATTATCTTTAATAATCCACTCTTTGTGGTTTTTAAATATTTTGCTTTTGTTTGAAACCCTAAAAGGCGCCAGCGATATACCAGCCCTCAAGCCTTCCTTGTAAATTGTTCTGGCTGCATTATCTAATCCGCCCGACCATTCTTTTTCAGGTTCCAGCCAATCACCTTCCACACAATAACTTTTTACGCAGAATGAATGCAGAGCAATGTTTTTTGCTTTCACAAAGTCCAGTTGTTTTTTTAGGTAGTCTCTGCACTCGGTGTCTTTGTTTATAAGACCCGGAGATAGTATCCAGTGATAACTTGACGGTGTATTTTTGCGAGAGTCTTCTGCTTCGCTGGTTTGCCAGGCCAGTTGTCTGAAAGTATCCAACGATTTGTTCCCTGTAAAAAAATGAAGTTCCGGGAGTTTTATATATTCATTTTCTATTTTCGTTTGATCAAGCAAAATACCCGATTCGAAAAATATCTGGTTTTCATCGTTTAGGTTGAAATTTTCTTGCGAATGTCTTCGATTGTAAATCGAAAAACGTTGATGAAAATTGGAGTGGTCGATGTTTCCAATTGCAATTGTTTCTTTATCGCCAAGAAAGCCAAATGACATGTAACTGTCGTAGCTTTCAATTAAGTTTTCACCTTTTTCTTTCCCAGGCAAAGTATAAATTCCACTAGCTCCATCGGTGCCAAAACCCTGCCTGAAAAATTGTTTAACTCCAAAAACTTCAGCCTGAGAGATGGGATAAAACCATCGTGGGGTTTGCGAGAATCCGCTAAATTCTGCACCAATGGAAACCGAATCCTTATTGGTTTTCAGGTCGAGCATGAGAAATCCGCCGGGTAGTTCGTATACAATTCTCTTGCCTTTGGGCGAATCGCCAAGGAATACGTTTTTTGGCATAACACCTTGCCCATTAATAGCAGGCCTGCAGTTTTTTAGGATGATTTCTTTTGAAATTAAATCATAGCTGCCATTATCGTATATAATCCATCTTGGAATGGAAAGTTTGAACTTTTCACTTTTTCTTTTATCGGTGTCGTTGGCCAACAAGGTTATGGGATTTGTGAGCAGACTGCCACCCACGGCAGATGCTGCACAGTATTTAAGAAAGAGACGTCTTTCCAGTTTGCTACCGGCCATAGTTAAGTAAGATTAGTTCCCCCTAAATTATAATTCGATTATCACATTTGAAAGTTTTTCGCGATAATTATGAAAAAAAGGCCAAAATTTGGTATTTCCTTTTTTTATGAGAGGAAAATTTCAGGAATAAACCAAAGCTGATTATTGAATTTGAAGGTCCTGTTGCAGCCAGTTTTCCAGTGTCTCTTTTACCTCTTTTTTCTGATTTTCAGGCAGGTTGGTAATACGCGTTGAGTGGCTTCCTCCTGGTTTTACAATTTTCAGGAAGTTTTCTTTGGCGGGGACCTCAAATCCAGAAGCGTACCACGGATCCCAGCCACCGTAGATGAAAAGGAATTTAGCATCGGTATTCTGAATGAAGTTTGCTACTTCTTTTGCTGTCTTTTTGTTGTATTTTATATTTAATTCAGGAAGGTAGAGGCGGTTTAGCCAGCCTTTTGCACTTTTTATTGATAAGTATTTCTTGAATGGTTTTATATCATATCCGTAATATCCTAACTCACCGGCTGCCTGCACATAGAATGATTTAAAAATATTCACTCCTTCGCTTGAAAGATACATGGGTGACGAAACCTTTACAAGATGAGCAAATAGTTCTTTAGCCGGAGCATCCGGTTCCGGAATATCATTGGGCGAATTGTCGTATTGCCAGAATCCAAATGAGTATTCCAACACCAGGTAATCCAGCATTTCGTTATTGTTTATTAGCGGATGCAGGTTGTTATTGGAGCAATATTGTTTCAACAGAGGCAGGTATTTTTGGCGGTTTTTCAGAATTTGCAACTGAAAAGCGAGTACCTTGGCCCTGCTTTGCTTGGTGCCGGTTGTATTTGCAATAAAAGGTTCGTGGCGTCCGTCTTCAACTCCAAAATTTAAAGGAGCTACATAAGGAACAGATACATCAACATCGTTAGGGTAAAGCCAGCGGTGGTAAACAACAGTTTGTCCTCCTTTGCTGATTCCTGTTGTGATCCATTTCTGCTTATAATATCTCTTCATCATCTGAATGATTTTATGATGATCGGCAGCGGCATTTCGTACGTTCAGATATTCCCAATTAAGAGGTTCGGGCATTGACTCGCCAAAATAACGATGATCCATACAAATTTGGTTTGCATTTAATATCGGGCTTAACTCGTTAATGTATCCCGATCGCTCAGAATACCCTCCGTTGTATCCTTCTGTAATAAAAACAACAGGTCTGTCTATACCTTTGTCGGCAATAATTACGCGTTGCAAGAAGGTTCCTTTTGAGGGATCAGTATGATCGAGAGGCTGTTCAACCATGATTTTGTATTTCTCCTTAAAAAAGTCATTGCAGGACAGTTGCTCAATGCTTTTAATTTCGGGTTGACTTTCGAGAAAAGCTTTGAGTGTGTTCTGCGAAAAAGTAATTGCTGACAGCAACAATAGAATGAACAGAAATTGGAATCTTCTTAAATGTCTCATTTGTCTTTGTGTTGAATATGCCTTTTGGAAAACGTTATTTTATAAACTACAGTGCAAGTAAAATATAATATTCCACAAAATTTATGAGGAAAGCCATAATCTTTGAAGTACTGTTTTGTATAAAAAAAAAGCGGCGAAAAAGCCGCTTTTTTACAAATTTATGAAGTGGGTTAATACCCCGGATTTTGAATCAGATTTGAAGAAATATCAGTTTCTCTTTTTGGAATAGGTAAAATAGCAAGATTATAAGAACCATCTACTTCCTGATTTAATCGGGGAGGAGTAACGCTTCGACCATTTCTCCATGCATCCCAGCATTGATGTCCTTCTGCAACCAATTCTTTTCTGCGTTCAATTAATATTTCGTCTAAAGAAATCTCTGTTACATCAGTGTACTCTGTAATTCGGTTTTTACGGAGTTCGTTAATATACCAGCTTGCATTTTGGCCACCTGACCCGCCTTTTACTTTTGCTTCAGCAGCTATCAGATATACTTCTGATAAACGAATAACAATGGGATTATTTAAATAAAGACTTCCATCTCGTCCGGGATATTTTTGAGTATAATATCCTTCGGTGTCAGCTTCGTCATCTTCCCACTCGATAAGTTGCGAGCGGATATCATTTTCGTTAGCTGTCAGCAATTCGTAACCTTGAGTTGAAAAGGCACATTCACCATAACCTCCGGCGTGTGTATAATAACCGATTGAATTTCGCTGTGAGTTATGTGAGCTATTTGTAAGGATTTCGAACATTGCTTCAGATGCACCTTCTATTCCCCAAACATTCAGATAATTATCAATTGTGTATAATGAATAAGGAGAATTGTTGATTACATCCTCGGCGGCAGCTAAAGCCTCATTGTTTTCCTCATTGTATAAGTAAACACGGGCAAGTAAGCCTTTTGCAGCCCAATAGTTAATTCTACCCAGATTTTCGTTTCTTGAAAGAAGACCAAGAGCAGCATTAAATTCACTTTTAATAAAATCGTAGGTTTCTTTTAACGTATTACGAGCGGGCTCATAATCAACCGGATATTTTTCGTCTGAAATAGGAATGCCTGAATTTGCAGCATTCACATCGCTAATTGCCGGTGATTTGGCAAAAAGGCGAACTAAATCGAAATGGCAAAGTGCGCGTAAAGCATAAAGCTGACCTTTTAAATCGTCGTATTGCTCCTGTTCTCCGGTTGCAATTTCTACATCGTCGGCAACCGAAAGGACATCATTTATTCTACCAATTAAGGTATAAGGCATTTGCCAGTAGTGTTCAGCAAAATCCGATTCAACTCCGTGTTCGTATCTTGCCATTGGCGAAATTTGGTTGTTTGAAGCGGTATAATTTATATCGCCACCTTTTAAATCAGCATAAGCGATAAAGTCTCCACCATAATAAGAATAAGGTTCAGTATACTGTCCCAGACCAAGATCGAAATCAATCATACCTGTATAAATTCCATTTACAGCGTTGTTTAAGTCAGTAACAGTTGTAATAGCCTCGGCCGATGGTAAGGCATCAGATGGACTTTGTTCCAGATAGTCTTCGCAACTTTGGAAAACTATAGCAAATCCCAAAATAAGTGTATATAGTATGTTCTTCTTCATTTCGTTTTATTTAAAATTCAACATTAACTCCGAAAAGGAAGTTTTTGGTAATTGGCGTATCAACAGTCCGGTAACCGTTTAATGTTACTTCCGGTTCAATGGTGTCTTCTTTCGCCAGTGTCCAAATGTTATTTCCGTTAGCAAATATTTGAATATTGCTCATGTACAATTTATTTGCAATGCTTTTAGGCAATGTATAAGTTAACGAAATATCTTTCAGGCGAATATGGTCAGTGGAAAGTACATGACGTGATGACCAGCGATCAGGACGGTCAGAACTCCAGCCAACTGGGCGTGGATTATCTACAACGTCGCCGGGTTGTTTCCACCAGTTGTTTTCTACATCCTTTGCAACATTGAATGATCCCAGGCGAACTCCATGATGGTGGAAAAAATATCCTGGATAGTCAAATAAACTTCCTCCCATCTGATAAGTAAATAAGAAGGAGAGTTCGAATGCTTTGTATGTAATAGTATTGGTTATACCACCCATAAAATCAGGAACAGCCTTTCCTTGAATTTCCTGTTTTGCAAGATTTCGGTAATAAGTAACCTCGTCTGAATTTTCAGGATCGAGATAGAACTGAGCCATACCGTTATCAGGATCAACGCCAATCCATGTAGGCAAATAGAAAGTACTGATTGATTCTCCTTCGCGAAGCAGATACATTCCTCCGTCACCTTTCAGAATATCTTTTCCTCCTGGTAGTTTATCTACTATTGATTTGATAGTAGTGAAATTAAAATCAGTAGTCCATTTAAAATCTCTTGAAATGAAATTATTGGAGTGAATCTCAAGTTCTATTCCGCTATTGGTTAATTCTCCAATGTTTTGCCACGAGGTTTCAAATCCGGTGAGGTAGGAAAGAGGTACCTGCATTAATAAATCTGTCGATTTTTTATTGTAATATTCAATAGTTGTTGTTACACGATCAAAAAGGCCAAGATCAACACCAAAGTTCATATTGTTTGATCTTTCCCAGCTAAGGTTTGCATTTTCGGGCTGTTTAATGAAAATGGCACTTTCAGCACCATAGCCACTATCGAATGCGTATAATCCCTGGTGGGCATAATAATCAATTGGTAATGTTCCGTTGGTTCCGTAAGAAGCACGAAGTTTTAAGTCGCTAAGCCATTCAGCATCAGCTAAAAAGTCTTCTTCGGAAATACGCCATGATGCAGAGGCCGACCAGAAAGTTCCCCACCTGTTATTGGCTCCTAAACGAGACGAACCATCGGTTCTGATACTGGCAGAAGCATAGTATTTACTATTGAAGTTGTAGTTTACATTTCCAATTACAGACATTAGGTTTGATGATGAAAGTTCACTTCCTGTTCCCAGTGGCTGACCATTTGAAAGTTCGGGAAGTTTATAGGTTGAATAGTTTTCAGAAGAAGCCTGAAGCCGTCTGAATGTTGATCCTTCAACTTCATATCCTCCCAGTGCCTGTATATTGTGTTTATCAATTGTTTTATTGTAATTGGCAATAAATGATGCATTTTTAACGATTGTGGTGTACGTAAGATGATCACCGAGTCCTCCGTAAGCTTCTCCATCAACGCTGGCAGGAGCCCACCAAATAAATGTTTTTGAGTCCGAGTAATCAAGGCCAAAAGTCGATCGAATGGCTAAATCAGGTAAAACCTGCATATTTACACTTGCATTTGTTAAGCTTCTGTAGCGCTCAACCTTGTAGGTTTGATCGGTACTTTCACCCGTTCCGATGAGTGCAATAAGTGGATTTTTAACATTTCCCATTCCTGCATCCAGGTTTGGAGTACCATCCTGGTTGTATACCGGTTGCGTTGGATTCATTGAGAAAATCATACTTAGTGGCGACATGTAACCAATACCTTGTTCCTGGTCGGTTTGATCGCCATAACCATTTTGATTGGTGTGTGATAACATTTGTTTGACACTAATATCCAACCAGTTGTTTGCTTTGTGGTTTACATTTAACCTACCCGAGTATCTTTCAAAATCACTACCGATGATGATACCATCGATTTTATTGTATCCAACACCGGTGTAGAATGTGGTTTTATCGTTACCACCCGATGCTGATAACTGGTAGTCCCTGGTTTTTCCGGTTTTGTAGATTACATCGCGCCAGTTGGTGTTTGATGCAGGTGATGCAATTCCCCATCTTCCTTCATCAGGGTCTTCAGCTGCATACTCTATTGCACGTGCCAGAACTTCCGGATCCTGGTAACCATCCTCACCAGGATAGAGACCGGGCTCGTACCAGTACAAATAAGCTCCAATAAGTGCATCGTTTACGTAATCTAAATATTGTTCCGAACTCATGGGCTGGTATACCTTGTTCATTGCTGTTTTGGAGGTTCCTAAAGTTGCTTTGAAATTAAATTTGGTTTTACCACTCGTTCCTTTCTTGGTGGTTATTAATACAACACCATTTGCTGCCCGTGAACCGTAAAGTGATGCAGCAGCAGCATCTTTTAAGATGGTGAGACTTTCTACATCTTCAGGATTTAACGTGGATAACAAGTCGGTAGAAAATCCGGTATAGCCATACATGCCTGTTTCCAGAGGTATTCCATCAATTACATATAACGGAGTAGTTGATGCGTTAATCGATCCAATACCCCGAATTTGAATTTCTCCTGCAGCACCCGGAGCTCCTGTTGTAGAACTTACACGTACGCCGGAGACTTTTCCTGATAACATTTTGTCAATGGATTCAGAAGTTGAAGTCCCAACCAGTTCATCTGCCTTCACTTTTTGTGCCGATCCGGTAAATGATGAACGTTTGGAGGTACCATAGGCGACAACCAATACCTCGTCAACTCCGATTACATCAGGGGTCATAACCACATTTAATTCTGTTCCGGTGATTTGAACCTCCTGTGATTTCATTCCTACGAATGAGAATAACAGTACTTCAGCAGAATTGGGTACAATAAGACTGTAGTTCCCATCGAAATTAGTAACAGTTCCGGATGTTGTCCCTTTTACGGAAACCGAAACTCCGGGAATAGGTGAACCATCGTCTGACGATGTGACGTTCCCCTTAATTTGCTTGGTTTGGGCGAACATGGTACTCACTCCAATTGCCAATGCAACAATTAATAGAAGTAGTTTTTTCATAGATAATAATTTATGTTAATACACTAGCGATATTTACCCTTCGCTTTTTATTTTAACCAAAAGAAAACTCCCGCCGGGGAAACGGGAGTTTGAATACCTGCCAGCCAGCCAGATACTTGCACTTTTTACATTTTTAATGCTGTTTAATTCTATTTCTATGTAAAAAATCGGAGTGCTGTTATTAACCATTTATTTCCCCGAACTCCCCTGTTTTATTCTATTATTACTAAAAAATCGTGTGCGTCAATTCCGAATAATCTAGCTTTTAGTTCAAACTTACGGATAGGAATTATGTCTGTGATAATTTATCAACTAACTGCATGATTCTACCGGTTAATTGATAAAACTGCTATACATCGCCTTTAACATAAGGTTATATGTCGTTTGTTGTTTAAAATGGGTTGTTTGCAGATGAATGGATTTATTTGGAGGAGAATTTTAAAGACTTTTGACTTGTTTTTTCTGATTTAAGAAAGAAAGGGAAACCCGGACAGGTTTCCCTTTCAATTCTATATTAATCATATGATTATTGTTTTACTAAACTAAATGCATTGTTGGTATAGCTTCCAACATCGATAACCACATTAATATCGCCGGTGCATGTACCAACCGAACCGGCACCTGTTACATCAAGACAGCCTCCTCCCCAGTTGGTGTCGAAACATTCATTAGAAGAAACAACAGCACTACCATCTAAAGGATTGATAGTTACTTCCATGTATGATGTTGTTGTATTGTTTATCCATGCATTGTTTGTCGATAATATCCGGAATGTATAACCGGAAACAAACTGTACCGGAACAATATCGCCAGGGGAATAGTCTGCCCAGGCATCAACGGTTACAATATAATTGCCATCGAACATCGACGCATCTTCCAAAGCACAGAAAAACTGTACACTGTATAAAAACGGGGATAAGAAAAACGATCCGCCTGTAACGGTACCCGCTGTATTACTGTAAGAGAATGTTCTTCCATCGGTGAGTTCAGACTCAAGCCTGATGTTAAAAGAATCACCACTGTCGAAATCGCCCGGTTGTAATCCGGCTGCACTAAGAACTTCCTGTAGCATTATGGCTATATCAGCACGAGGCAAACCATAAGGACCTTCGGTGAACTGTGATGCAGGAACTGACTTAATAAATAGTTCCTCACCTGCTGTGCCGTCGTTAACAAAAGCAGAGTAAATATTTACCTGCGAAAGTAATTTCCCATTGGCAGCGTCCTGCGCTTCAATTGTTACAACCCATTCAGAAGAAGTATCGTTGAAGTCGAATGTTGGATTGATCGTCTCAACTGTACGCAAAATAGCGCCCCTTTCAACATTATTAAAAACATCATCGATGACTTTATCTTCTGTTTCACAGGCCTGCATGAGTGTAAATGCAAAGACCAAAAACAAAATTCTTTTTATATAATTTTTCATGTTTTCAGATTTTAAATAATTAATTCGCTTCAGGAACTCCGTTTGTATCCCAGAATACAGGTTGCGCCTGATCAACTTTCTGGGAGATATTCGAATTTGTATTCACAGCATTGGCCGGATAAAATAGCGATTGGATAAATGTTCCCGGGTTCGGATCAAGATTTGGTTGTAGGGTTCTCGGGTAACCTGTTCTTCGGTAGAAGTTGTACGATTCGATTCCGTTTCCATAAACAGCCACAAAAAATTGTTCGCCGAGAATATCCCATTTACTTCCAAGATCGGCATCAGTAAAAGTTGTACCAATAAAATCAAGGAAATCGCTTACATCAGTTTCCGTTGGAGCATAAGAAAGATCGGCATCAGCATCTCTTGTTCCAAAATTTTGAACCTTTTCTATTGATTTACTTATTCCTGCCAGCATAAAATCTTTGGCTTCTGATGTCATACCATCTGCAAGTGCCAGTTCTGCCTGCATGAAGTCAACCCAAGCTGCGGTTAAAATCGGAGTAATTCCTTTTCCTCCGGCTCCGGCTCCGTTATATACGGGTTCAAAAGTATCATCGTCGAAACGACCGCCGGCCGGGTATACACCAAAAGTTGTACGATATAATCCATCGGGCGGAATTCCGTCGGTATCGCCATGGTCGCGGCCCCAGTAGCCATTGTTTAAGAAACAGAATGTGAAACCTCCTGCTGTATAATGGGGCGGAGCGCTTTGTAATGAACATTGCAGAAGCTGTTCGTCGGGATCGATTTCTGCTCCCGGCACATACGGTGTTTGCCTGTAGAAATAGTACCTGATCCGGGGATCGCTGGTTACCATTAGTTGATGCATAAACCAGTTGGACATGTAATCGGTTGCACCGGTAGGAGTGTAATTAAAACCATAACGAGGATGGCGGGTGTCCGGTCCGGTAGAGCTTGTAGCCGGCCATTTAAACTCAAAGTCGTCATCAGTAGAGCTGATGTAATCCCCTGAATTAATGATGGCATTAATGCTTGCCGCAGCATTGGAATCTACCAGTCGGCGTTGCAGATAAAGCCGCATTTTTAAGGTATTGGCAGCCTTAATCCATTTATCGTAATCGTTATCGTAATACATATCTACTGCCGGTTCCACAGAGGTCTCTGCCTGAAAGTTTGTTATTGCATTATCAAGTAAGCCTAAAGCAACATCGTATAATCCGGCGCCATCGTCCAATACCGGGTTCAGATTATCGCTTCCCAATATTGCCTCTGAATAAGGAACGTCGCCATAAAAATCAACCAGAGTAGTCAATACATAAGCTTCGATAAACTGTGTTATGCCAATGTGTTTAGACATCTCTTTTTCTATGGCAAGTGGTGTCATTGCCCTAATATCGGCAAAAATACCTAAGTATGCATTCAGCCATTCGTCGTCGGATGTACTGGGCACATAAGTGCTTCGGTATTGATTCGAAACGGAGTTGTTCAAACAATAAACCCGGGTGAGTTCAGCACCAAACAGCGAAAAACCATCGCCATTCTGAACACTCCCTGATTGCATATTGTCGTTTAGGTCATAATCGGCATCACCATCAATGTGGCGTACAAAATCTTCCTGTATTGAATTCAGAAAAAAGTCGACATCAGCCTGCGAAGGCGTTAGTGCATTCGGGTTCTCTGTAAGATCCATATCAATAGAATTACACGAAGCAACCAACGCGAAAACAACTATGGCTATTGTTCTAAAGTATTTATATAATGTTTCCATTTTTTCAGATTTTAGAATGTTATTTTAGCACTTAAACCATATCTCCTTGAGCTCGGACCGTTAATAAAATCGAATCCGATTCCGTTACCCACACCTAAACCTGAAGTATTCGGATCGAAGCGGGCACCATCGGGCGTATTAATTGCATCGTACCAAAGATTAAATCCTGAGGCTGTAATAGAGACAGATCCAAATGGTGTATTATTCAGAATACGTTGCGGCAGTTTATATGAAAGAGAAACTTCCTGCAGGCGAATAGTAGTTGCATCGTACACCTGTAACTCGTCAGGACCGAAAAGTACATTACTAAAATAGTAATCGGAATTATTGATCTGGTAGGTGTTTGGATTTCCATTCGCATCTACTCCGGGAAGAACATAAGTGTTTTCACGATCGAGTGTTTCTGTAATAAGTCCCCGGCCAAGCAGTGTTGCAATGGTTGAAGAATATACATCGCCTCCGTGAGTATAGTCGAACTGGACATCGAGAGTAAAGTTTTTGTACGAAAAGGTATTGGTGAGGCTTGAAACCCAGTCAGGATTAGGATCGCCGATTATGCCATCTTCAGAATCCTGTACATATAATCCATCGTTACCAACAATTTTTTCGCCCGTGCCTTCATGTCGTGCAACTCTTCCTCCAAAAAATACACCTAAAGCCTCGCCCTGAATAGCCGCATTACCCAAATCACTGTATCCACTGTAAACCACAACATCGGTGTTTACTCCAAGGTCGGTAACTTCTGACTTATAGGTTGTGTAATTTAAGGAAGTATTCCAACTCAGGCTTTGCGGTCCTGTATTTTTAAACCAATCAACTCCCAGGCTTAATTCAATACCCTTGTTCTGGATTTCTCCGATATTGGTTCTAACTGATGAGTAACCTGATGAAGGATCGAGAGGACGGTTGATAATTAAATCTTTGGTTATCCTTTTGTATAACGACAGGTCCAGTTTCACCCGGTTGTGGTACAGAACTGCTTCGGTTCCAATTTCATATTCGGAAAGTAATTCAGGTTTCAGGTCAGGGTTTCCAAGTATGGTTCCCGTAGTGTTGGTAACAATGTTAGATCCGGTTTGATCCTGGAAATCTTTGGTATTAAGAAATAAGGTGTTGGATACAGGATAACCTTTATCGCCAAAGTTAGCCGATGTTCCATAGCCAACTCTAAGTTTCAGGTAGTTCAAACCCGCATCTGATTTTATTTGTTCAAACATGGTAGTTGGTAGAAATGATAAACTGGCACTGGGATAAAATACAGTCCGGTTATCTTTCGAAAAGTTTGACACCCAGTCTTTTCTTCCGGCCAGAGTCAGGAATAAGTAATTTGTGTAAGCCAATTCAAGCTGTGCATAAGCTCCAACAATGTTTCTTTCGAAATACGATTCTATTTCAACATGGTTAAGGAAGTTGTAATGTTTCAGTACATCAAAAACCTGTTGATTGTCGCTGGCAACACCACTTTGGTTAAATTCTTCGCGTTTAATGGTGGCACCAAGGTTAAACGAGAGTTCTAATTTATCGTTAATATCGTAGTTGCCGCTCAATGTAGCGTTGTGGTCCCAAATGGCATTCATGTTGTTCCAGGTTTCGTAAAAACCGCTTAGCAGGCGTACATCGCCGCTGTTGCTGTTAACACCTCCTTTATTTTGGTAATTTGTGTTTGCTTCGTTGTAGACATCCAATCCAACACGGTAGCTTAAATTAAGGTGACTGTCGATTTGGTAATCAATTGCAGCTTTTCCAAATACACGTGTGGTAATTTGCGAGGTTTCAGCATTATTAACGGTCCACAAGGGGTGCTGAATACTGTTGTTCTGACGGTAATAAACACTTCCTCCGGTTATTGGATTCTGGTATGGCAGCCCCATTACATCAATGCTTCGTGGTGTAAACCATAAATCTCCAAATACTGAAGAACCGGTACCCTCAGCTCCGTTACCTGTACTTAAAGCAACGGGAGGTGAAACGAATTCAGTACGCGAGAAATTTAAAACACCGCTTACTTTGAAATTATTCGACAATTTTGCATTTCCTCCAATTCCAAGCGTATTTCTGTTAACCTTATTATTAGGAGTAAAACCTTTATCAACCAGGTTCGAATAGTTCATGTTGTAATTCACTTTACCGTCATCAGATGCTCCTCTTATATTAACAGCTGAATTAATAATGTGCCCTTTATTAAAAAAGTCTTTTACCCCGTTATACGGTTTCCAGTCGTAGCGAGCGCCTTGAAATTCGGGGAAAGCTGCAATGATTTCAGCAGTTGATGTAGAGTAGGGATGTTCCAATGTTCCGTTCTCGTCAATTTGAGGAACATTGCCCCAACCGGCCGGGCCGTCTTCTTTAAAACTTGGTCCCCAGTTACTGAAAAACCAGCCGAAAGCCTGGTCATAGCCGTTGCCATATTCATCCTGGTAATCGGGCAACGATGCAATTTCGTTAACGAAATACGAAGAAGAAACAGTAATTTCTGTTTTTTTAAGAGCTTTTCCAGCAGCACCTGCTTTTGTTGTAATAAGGATTACTCCATTTCTTCCCTCGGATCCATACAGTGTTGAAGCTGCAAGGCCTTTTAAAACACTTACACTTTCAATACTGTTGGGATCGAGATCGAGGAAGCGGCTTGAACCGTTGTTCCCGTTAACAAAATCCTGACGGTCGCCATTGCGGCCCATCGAATTGTAGTCGCTGCTAAATGGAACCCCATCAACAACAAACAGTGCCTGGTTGCTTGCACTAAACGAGCTTAACCCGCGAATCACTACATTGGTTCCGGAGCCTGATAAACCACTTTGTTGTACAATTTGTACCCCTGATGATTTTCCGCTCAGTACCCTGGCTATATCAGCCTGTCCGCGTTGTTCAATTTTTTCGTTTCCAATCTCGGTTACCGCATAACCAAGTGCTTTCTTTTCGCGTTGAATCCCCATGGCTGTAACCACAACTTCTTCAACGCCAATTGCTTCTGTTTCCATTGCCAGGTCGTAAACCGTAGCGCTGGTGATTGGGACTTTCACGGTTTTCATACCAATAAAGGAAAAAACCAACACCTCATTTTCAGGAACAGAAAAAGAATATTTTCCTTCAAAATTGGTGATTGTCCCATTGGTAGTCCCTTCAACTACCACCGAAACTCCCGGAAGTGGTGTACCGTCTTCAGCAGAGGTGACCGTTCCGGTAATCTGTTTTGTTTGGGCAACGACAGCTGATGTCCAAACAAACAAAACCAAAACTAATAGAATGAGTTTTTTCATAAATAATTGTTTTTATTAATATTTAGGATATAAATACCTTTCAACAATAATGAAAACTCCCGCCGGGGAAACGGGAGTTTAAATATCTGCCAGCCAGTCAGATATTGCACCTTTTACAAAATGTAAGAGAAAGCCTTTATAATGTAAAAATGGAGTGCCTGTTTATAATTTGATTTCCCCGAACTCCCCTGTTTTTTTGTAGATAGTAATTTTCAATTAAGTGTTTTTTGATCTAAAGTTTTGATTTAAGGTAAAGTAAAGAGGTTTTGGTTTTTGAAATTTTCAACAAAATGCAGAATAGGAGGGGCAAATGTATAGTAATATTATACATGACGTTTGTCATGTTTTTGACGGGGGTTAGTAGGTGAAAACGTGTAGTTTGCAGATCAGGGGAAAGGTATAAACATAATAAAGGCGGGAATAATCCCGCCTGATTAATACTTTTTAAGCCGCGATGTCGGCAAATGCTTTTGCCAAAACATCGGGATACATGTGATTAAAATTTTTGTAACACCAGATACATAAATCCTGTACCTGCTCTGGTTCTACCCAATTAATGCATTTGGTTAATTCTTTCCTGAACAATTCCCTGCTAAAACTTACCTTGGGCAGAATTACTTTTGCATATTCCAACATGGCCTTTTTTGTTTTAAGTCGTTATGAATGTAACATGCAAATTTTGATTTAAGTATGTTGTAAAATATCCTTTAACACTAATTAACTGCGATTTTTTCTACTTGTTTCTCTATTGTTCTGAATGAGTGTATTTTAGAAAAAATGCCAGTATGTATGTTAGAGAACATGCTATTATTCTTTACTATTTTCTCCGTAGAATTCTTCGGTATTTATGCCGATGTAACTATTGATTTAACAAAGTTCGAAATGGAATCCGCAATTTTAATTTCATCGTTAAAAGAACTGACAAAGGCACTTCCGATTATCGCTCCATTGGCATATTTACAGGCGTTTGTAAAGGTGGCATTGTCCGAAATTCCAAAGCCGATAATGCGCGGATTTTTCAGATTCATTGCTTTTAAACGTTCAAAATAGTCTTGTTGAAAGTCTTCCACTTTTTTGCCTGCTCCGGTAGTCGACGACGAAGATACCATATAAATAAAACCACTGCTGGCATCGTCGATTTGACGAATGCGTTCTTCCGAAGTTTGCGGAGTAACCAGCAAAATATTGTGCAGGTTATTTGCTTCGAAGATACTTTTATATTCAGCCTCGAATTCATCCAAAGGTAAATCAGGAAGAATAGTTCCGTCGATTCCGATTTCTGCACATTTTTCGCAGAATTCTTTTACTCCAAACTGATATACCGGGTTGAAATAACCCATTAAAACCAACGGAATGGAAACGGATTCGCGGATTTTTTCCAACTGCTCAAACAGCAATTTGATATTCATTCCGTTACGGAGAGCCTTCTCGCTGGTACGTTGAATAGTGGGGCCGTCGGCAGTAGGATCGGAAAACGGCATCCCTATTTCGATGAGGTCGACCCCGTTTTTTTCCAGTTCCTGAATAATTTCAACGGTGTCGTTCAAATTTGGATATCCGGCAGTGAAGTACACCGAAAGTATATTTTCTTTTTTTCTTTCGAAAAGTTGATTAATTCTGTTGTTCATTTTATTTTTTGTTGGAAGCTCGTAGCTCGAAGCACGAAAACGTTGCGCGCTGTGCTCTCCGCCCTTTGCTCGTTAATATCCAAAATAATTTAAATAGGTTTCCATATCCTTGTTACCGCTTCCCGAGAGATTCACCACATTTACATCGTCAGGATTCATTTTAATTTTATCCAGCGCAGCCAATGCGTGTGCCGATTCCAGTGCCGGAATAATTCCTTCTTTTTGTGTCAGTAGGAGAACGGCCTGTAAAACTTCTTCGTCGGTGGCAGCCAGGAATTTTGCACGCCCGGTTTTATGTAAATGTGCGTGTAACGGTCCAATTCCGGGATAATCCAACCCTGCCGAAATGGAATAAGGTTCGGTAATTTGTCCGTCTGCGTTTTGCATGAGCATTGTCCTGCTCGAATGTAGAACTCCCGGTGAACCAACGGTTAAAGTGGCTGCTGTTTCTTCCGTGTCGATTCCTTTTCCTGCTGCTTCCACACCAATTAATTCCACCTGCTCATCGTCTAGATAATGATAAAAGGCGCCGGCAGCGTTACTACCGCCTCCTACACAGGCAAGAATCCGGGTTGGGAATTCTGAACCGGTTTGCGCTTTCAGCTGATCTTTCATTTCGGCACTGATCACCGACTGAAAACGAGCAACCATGTCGGGGTAGGGATGAGGTCCCACTACCGAACCAATAATGTAGTGCGTATCAACCGGGTTGTTAATCCAGTCGCGCATGGCTTCGTTGGTGGCATCTTTTAAGGTTTTGTTCCCGCTGTGAACAGGAATAACCTCAGCACCCAGCATTTTCATCTTTTTTACGTTTGGTGCCTGGCGCGACACATCCAACGCTCCCATGTAAACTACGCATTTTACTCCTTTTAATGCACAAACGGTTGCTGTTGCCACACCGTGCTGACCGGCACCGGTTTCAGCAATAATCCGCGTTTTTCCCAGTTTTTGAGCCAGTAAAATCTGCCCGATTGTATTGTTTAATTTATGCGAGCCGGTGTGGTTCAAATCTTCACGTTTCAGGTAGATCTTACTGCCATAATGCTCCGATAAACGGCTGGCATAATACAACGGAGATGGACGTCCTACATAATCTTTGAGTAGCTGATCGAATTCGTTTTTAAATTCATCAGATTCCATAATTTCCAGGTAACGGCGTTTCAGCTCGTCGATGTTGGTGTACATCATTTCCGGGATCCAGGCCCCGCCAAATTCGCCGTAATATCCTTTTTCGTTAACTTGATATTTCATGTTTTTATTCTTTGTTTTTCTATGCACCTTTGTTGCTCTTTTCGCAGCTTCTGTCCCCCTTTAGGGGGACAATTGAAAAAATGGAACGGTTTGACCGGGCCATTTTTGAAATGGGGGTGTTCACTTTTTTAATTCGTTTATAAACTGTTTAAGTTTTTCAATATTTTTTAATCCGGGTTCATCTTCAAAACCGCTGTTGAGGTCGACGCCCGCCATTTTGGGATGAGAAATTTGTTTGATACTCTCCGCATCGTCGGGACCGATTCCCCCGCTTAAAAAGAAGGGTGTTTCGCCTTTATATTTTTCAAGAATTCTCCAGTCGAATTTTTTTCCCGACCCTCCGTGCTCTTTGGTTTTGGTATCGAAAAGGAAATAGTCAACAACTCCTTCATATGCTTCTGTTGATGAAAAATCGAATGCCTCGTTCATCGGAAAAGCCTTCAGGATTTTAAGCCCCTGTTTTTTTAGCATTCCACAGGTTTTCGGATTCTCTTTCCCGTGAAGCTGAACGTATTCGAAATCGAAGTTCTTTGCCAGCCCCAGAATTTCAAAAGCATTTTCGTTTACAAAAACGCCCACTTTCGGTTTGCCTGACTGAAACAACCCGGATTCAGGAGAATCGCCCACAAAACGTTTCGACGGAGCATAAAAAATGTAGCCCAACACGTCGACATCCAATGCTTCCACCGCTTCACGGTTTTGGGTGAATTTCATTCCGCAGACTTTTATTTTAAGGTTCTTTGTCATGATTTTTGTTTGCTGGCGCCACAAAAAGTCACGCCAAAATTCTTTACATTATCATTGAATCACCTACCTAAAGGACGGTGTTAGTTATAACTGTTCAATCAATTTCTTACAAGCCTCTCCCGGATTTTCAGTTTTCATAAAGGTTTCGCCAATCAGAAATCCTTTAAACCCGTTTTCCTTCAAATATTTGATTTCTGCTGCACCTGCCAATCCGCTTTCTGAGATTTTTACAAATTTATCGGGAATAAGTTTCGATAATTCCACCGATGTTTCAACACTTACCTCAAATGTTTTCAGGTCGCGGTTGTTTACTCCAACCACGTCTACAAAATTATTCACAATTTCCAGCTCTTCGGCATTGTGTATTTCCATTAAAACATCCAAGCCCAGTTCTTTGGCTTTTTGTGCCAGCTCCAGTGCTTTGGCTTTTGAAAGGCAGGCTGCAATTAACAAAATGACATCGGCACCATACGCTTTGGCTTCCATAATCTGGTAGGTGTCTATCATAAAATCTTTCCTTAGAATCGGGATGTTCGGATTGGTTTCACGCGCTTTGGCCAGGTTGGCCAATGTGCCGCCAAAATATTCGTAATCGGTTAATACCGACAGGCACGAGGCACCGGCTTCAACATAACTTTTGGTAACATCTTCTACTTTTGCCGAAAAATTGATTTCACCTTTAGATGGTGATTTTTGTTTGAACTCGGCAATAATTCCCGAAGACCCTTCTTTCAGCAGGTTTTCTTTCAGCGAATTACATTTTCTGCTGAAATTAGGGTAGTTTGAAAGTTGTTCTTCGCTCACCATTTTTTTTTGGTTCGCGACTTCCACTTTTTTCGTTTCTATTATTTTATCCAGAATATTCATTTTTTCTTTTTTGCACAAGCCTAGAAGGCGGTGTTAGTAACTGCTTTCAATTTTTCAAGAGCTTTTCCGCTTTGAAGTGACTCACGCGCCATTTCAACACACTCCGGTAATGTTTTTTCGGGATACACAACATTTAAGGCTACTGCCGCATTGGCTAGAACCACGTTGGTTTGTTCAGCGGTTCCGTTGCCTTTTAACACGTTCATAAATATTTTTGCGGCATCTTCAACCGAATCACCTCCGTACAATTTTTGCTGATCCACCTTCTCCATTCCGAATTCGGCCTGCGAAAGTAGCTCATCTTTTTCTTTTGTGGCAAATCGGGTATCGGCAGTGAGTGAAATTTCGTCGTACCCATCGGTGCTGTGAACAATGGCATAGTCCACATCCAAGGTTTCGTACACATTTTTATAGTGGTTGAAATTTTCGCTGTTATTTACTCCCAGTACCTGGTATTTAGGTTTCGAAGGATTAATCATTGGCCCCAGAATATTGAAAAAGGTGGGCACTTTTAAAGCGCGGCGAACCGGTGCTATATTTTTCATAGCCGGGTGAAATAGTGGTGCATGCAGGAAACAAAAGTTTCCCTTTTCCAAATCCGCTTTCAGTTTATTGATGTCGTTACTGAATTCATATCCCAGAAATTCAAGCACATTCGACGAACCGCTGTTTGATGTAGCTGCGTAATTTCCGTGTTTGGTAATATTTACCCCGGCGCCGGCTACCACAAAACAAGCCAGCGTTGAGATATTGAACGTGTTTTTACCATCTCCACCTGTGCCAACTATATCCATTCCGTTATACGCGGAAAGGTCGGCTTCTGTGCTGAGTTCGACCATGGCATCGCGGAATCCGGCCAGCTCCTCCGATTCAAGAGGTCGCATTTTGAACACCGTTAAAAAGGAGGCAAATTCAGCCTCTGAATGCATGCCTTTTCCAACTTCTATGAGGGTTGCTTTTGCTTGTTCGCGGGTGAGTTTATTTCCTTCAAATAAATATTGTAATGTTTCTTTCATTTTTAAAAGTTTGAAGTAGGAAGCACGAAGCCCGAAGACTGGCTTCCGAAGTTAAAATAATCAGTTTCGTTTCATTCTATTTGTTGTTGCTGAAAACTGCGACTGTGACTGCCAATTATTTATTCAACCAATTTTCAATCATCTTCTCGCCAAGTGGCGTGAGCACAGATTCGGGATGAAACTGAACACCTTGCACATCGTATTCTTTGTGCTGCATCGACATGATTAAACCGTCGGCATCGTAGCTGGTTACCTCGAAACAGTCGGGCAGTTCTTCGTCCTGAACAATCCATGAGTGGTAGCGTCCCACTTCAAAAGATTCGGGCAGACCTTCAAACAGAAGCGATTTATTCTCGGTTTGCTGAACCGGTGTTGCTATTCCATGTAAAACCTGGTTCATGTTGTGCAATTTTCCGCCAAAAGCTTCGCCAATTGCCTGGTGACCCAGGCAAACACCCAGCATGCATTTTTTAGGAGCATATTCTTTTATAATATCCAGGAGTAATCCTGCTTCTTCCGGAATTCCCGGGCCGGGAGAGAGAACAATCTTATCGTACTTATTAATCTCTTCCAACGAAATTTCATCGTTGCGGAACACATCAACCGGCAGGCCCGATATTTTTTTGATGGCATGCACCAGGTTGTACGTGAACGAATCGTAATTATCTATAACTAGTATTTTCATATTATGAAGTCGGAAGACCGAAGACCGAAGTTGGAAGTTTATTTCTTTCCCGGTAATACTTTCTTCCTTTGTTTTAATTATTATTCAAGTTTATTAACTCTGTCACTGTAGTTGTAACTGTATGTTAACTAATTCCTTTTGCCATTTCAATGGCTGATTTCAGCGCTGCCAGTTTGTTATTCACTTCCTGTAATTCACTCTCTTCTTTCGAGCCTGCTACAATTCCGGCGCCTGCCTGGTAAAACAGTTTTTTATTTTTACTCAGGAAAGACCGGATCATAATGGCATGGTTTACCGTGCGGTCGAATCCAAGGTAGCCGATACAACCTCCGTAATACCCGCGATTTTGATTTTCGTAAGTATCGATCAGTTCCATTGCTTTATACTTGGGAGCTCCCGAAAGGGTTCCGGCCGGGAAGGTTTCTCCAAGTACTTTTATGAGGTTGGTGTCGTCGGTAATTTCGCCCGAAACCTGTGATACCAGATGAATCACATGCGAGAAAAACTGTACTTCGCGATAGGTTTCCACAATTACGTTGTCAGCATTTCTGCTGAGATCGTTTCGGGCCAGATCCACCAACATTACGTGCTCGGCATTCTCTTTCGGATCTTTGCTTAATTGTTCTGCCAACTCGCGGTCTTTGTCGTCATTTCCGGTGCGTTTAAAAGTTCCGGCAATGGGGTGAATGTATGCTTTGTTGTTTTTGATCCTGATTTCAGCTTCTGGACTTGACCCAAATATGCGGTAATCGCCATAGTCGAAAAAGAAAAGGTAGGGCGAAGGATTGATGGACCGAAGCGCGCGGTATACATTAAATTCGTCGCCTTTAAACTCCTGTGAAAACTGACGGCTGAGAACAATCTGGAAGACATCGCCACGATAACAGTGCTCTTTCCCTTTGGTTACCATCTTCATGTATTCTTCATCGGTAATATTTGAAACTTCCTCGCCGGCAGTCTCAAATTGCGCGGTTGAAAAATTCAGATTAACCAGCAGATGATGGATGTAGTCCATTTGAGAATCTTCTCCTTCCAGAAGATTTTCTAGAATGTGGATTTGATTCTTATGATGATCGATGGCTACCACATATTTGTAAAAACAATAATTTACTTCGGGAATCTGGTATTCCTCCTTTTTTTCGGATGAAAAACGGATGCTCTCGAAATGCTGAATAGCATCGAAGTTCAGATAACCGAATAACCCATTGGCAGGCAATTCAATTTCATCAGAGTCAACATCGAATGTTTTAAAGAAATTATCCAGCTCATCGTGCAGGATTCTTTCATTCGATAGTTTGAATTCTTCTTTTTCACGCCCGGGAAGAGTGATATTAACCTCTCCTTCATTCACCTTGAAACAGGCAATCGGGTTAAACGCAATAAACGAATACGCGTTTTCTTCACCATGGTAATCCGAACTTTCCAGTAAAATGGTTTTCGGATAAAGTGTTCTAAGTCGAAGATAAATACTTACCGGTGTTACAGTATCGGCTAGTATTTTCCGAACGACTGGTTTAAAATTTAATTTCTCCATTTTATATGTTTTTGTTTTGTTGTTTTACTTTTTGATTCCCTTATGGGACCTGTTTTTTATAAATATGTCTTATAAACGAAAAACGGCTCATCGTGAAATTCGATGAGCCGCTCTCAGTTGGTGCAATAGCCTAGCCTCTCTTCACGATATTTGTAAAAAGTTTCTACGCCACCACCAAATGTTATTTGTAATTTTCATTGTAATCTTTTTTGTAATAAAAAAACCTGCTCTTTTTAGGAGCAGGCCTTCTTGAAATATTTTTTAAAAATACCAATATGGCTCTTTAACTCCTAACTTACGTAAGAAGACCCCACCACGGAAGCCATATTGTATTTATTTTTTGCATTGTTTATTTTAAAAATTCGTATGCAAGAAAGATCATTTTTTCGAAAAATCAAAATATTACCGGCATAAGCTTTAAAAAAATGAGTTTCAAATAAACTTGAGTTAACGTGAAATGGATTAACTCCTTGCTTTTTTAATTGGCAAGTGTAAACCTGAAACTTACTCCAAAGTTCGCATTTACAGTACGGTACGACAACGATGTATACGGATTATTAATAATTCTGTCGTAATAAACACGCATTTCAAATTTATCGCTTAACCTGTAATCGGCATAAGTTTTTATGGTGAAGTTTCCTTGTCCGGCTGTAATCTGGTTATCGTCTTCATCCAATTGCCTTAGAATTGTCTTGTTTCTAGTATACGACAGGTCGGCACGAATATTCAGGTCGTTTGAATAGGATTGTTGCGAGTTTTTGGTCTTAATAATTAAATCCATATGGGTAAAACGGTATCCTACTCCAAGCACATATTCGCTTCCTATAATTTCAGTTAACTGGTTGTTAGACATCGATAAATTCAGGTTCCGGGTACGGTTTATTTCCGCACGGGTTGTTAAATCGCTTAACCACATCACATCGACATTAATCAGAGGATTAAAGGCTTCGATAATATTTACCGAATTAAAGTCGTACGGAGGTACAAAATTATTGGCCAGGTCTCTGATGTAACTTAATCCATCAGTTGATTCTATATAATTCAAATTGGTTGCATACGATCCAACATTGTATGTAGAACGATACGTATGCTGGAAATTTAACGAACGCATTACCTTGTTCAGTCCGGGAATACGCGATACCATTCCTTCGTAACGAATGCTCCAGTTTGGCCTGATGTATTTTAATGAAGGGAACAGGCTTAATGAAACATCTTCGGGTTGTTTATTCTGGTAAGCTGCAAGGAAAGCAGGCACTAATACTTCAACCGAGTTCGGCCCGTATCCATCAGGATAACCCGGGTAATTCTCATTATCTTTTCCGGGGTTATATCCACCGTTTGTTCCTCTTTGATTGGCTAAACGACGGGCAATAACCTGACGGTATTCTTTCATATTTTCAAACGATTCGGAGCTGCTAACTTTTCCTTTACCAATTTTAAAGAAGGCTGTTCCCAGCGTTAGCGTGGTCATACTGAAGTTCCCCGACTCTGAATAACTATTTGCTGCAAATATTCCGGAACCATAATCATAATTATAAAATTCTGAAAAGTTTTTCGAGATTGAACGGTTTGCCGTAATATCAATTCTAAGGTCGGGCAGGGGCTCCCACAAAGCCCTTAACGCAATTCTTTCGGTTTGATTCATAGAATAGGCATCATTCAAAGTAGAATCGATGGTTAACCACCCATTTTCTGCTGCTTTCACGGCAAAGTCACGATCCTGCCATCCAAACATGAATGGTAATCCCGGAGCGAAGTTTCTGTCAAAGTTGCTTCCTCCGCTCCAGTTTGCATCGCCCGAGAAGTTACCGCCACCAAATAAACTTGGTTCGGGCAGGTAGCCCGGCAAATATGAACTTCCGCTTTTTGTATAATTAACGTTGAAGGTCCTCAGTCCGATTATCATTCGTGTTGTCAAATCAAGCACATCTTTCATAAAAGGCTGATCACCACTTTTTCCCGATACCGTAAGCATGGCCTGGGCAACAGTTTCGTTCGGTGTAAATTCAATATTGTTTACATCTACTATGGTGAGTTTTCCGGGAACCATTTTGCCTTCAGTGTCAGTAACCAATACTTTAACTTTTTTAGTATTTAGCTTATGATTCACTTTTTGAGCTTCATTCGCTGTTAAACGCAGACTTTGAGTCACTGTTTTTTCCTCTTTCCTCTGAAGAGGCTGATTTGATTGTGCACTTCCGCTGCGCGAACTTGTCCTGCTGTTTATGCTGGAACGGCTCCTACCTGTTCTCCTGAATTTTTGATTCACTTCTTTAAAGTAAGGAACCTGATTAAAGATGGTTTGGAAGTTTGAATTTCCGGTTATTGTTATGTTATTGGTATTGGTAATAGAGTTACCAATGTTAATTGATTCATCGGAAGAGAGCGATCCGGCACTCCAGTCGTAAGTTCCAGAATAGCGTACGGTTGAACTTAAAAAGTTAAGCGATTTAAAATAGCGTAACGGTACCTGGTACGTGAGGTTAAATCTATGATTATATAAGGTTGGTCTACCCAGGTTTAAGAGATTGGTCATGATGGAATCTCTCTTCCATTCATAATCATCATCATTTTTGTCAATTCTTCCTTCCGGCTCGTCTATACGGGAGGTGTTACTCGAAGAAAAATCAAATTTTAATGAGCGGGTAATATCATAACGAATATCAAGATATCTGTTCCATAAGAATTCTTTTTGGTAAGTGGCAGGAACCGTAATGTTTGGATTTGTGATATTTCTTGATCTCATTTCATGATAGTTCCTATACAAATTGGTACGGTAAGATATTTGGGTTGGCAGAGGATAAAAGTTGAAATTTCCTATTAATTTCAAAGGTCCTTTTTGTAATACTTTTACTTTTTTAAACGGTTCAACCAGTTTCGGACGGCTGTTGTAATTGTATGAAAACATTACTTTGTGGGTCTTATCCACATCTGCCTCAGTGGTTGCATCTCTTTCCGAAACTTCGTTGTATGAATACGAAACTGCAAAATTTTCAGGATCCCATAAATGTGTTTTCTCTTTTTGCCTCTGGGGTTCAAATTTTACATTGGTAAAGTTGATGCTTTTTCGTTCAATAACACTCTGCGAAATCTGTTTTAGTGAATCTTTTTCCGATTTTGTATCGAGGTTCGAAAGAGCGTCGTTCATTTCTATATCTGGATCCAAAGGATTGTATTTCGGATTTGTTGTGCTGTTTGAATATCCGTAATACATTGGAATTCTCACTCCTGCTTTTTCGGGGAAAAAGCGGCCCCAATCAATAGAGGCGGTCACGTCAATCTCATTTACATCGTCTATTGCTCTTTCGTTAATTGTCGCATCAATACTTCCAAAACCGGCTGTTTGTCTTCTCCCTGCAACGGTAACTGTTCCCAGGTCGGCAAGGCGTGTGGTTACGCGTGCATTGGCAGCCCAGCCGCCTTCGTTATCGAAATCGCTAAGGCGTAATTCATTGGCCCAAATTTCCACCGATTTTGGCACTGTGGTGACCTCTCCTTTTGGATTGCGAACACCCATCATAAATACTTCAACATCGCTAAGGCTAGGATTACCCTTTATTTTTACAACATTCTCATCGTAGTTATAGTCTTCATGTACTGCTTCGTATATATCCAGGATAGAAAGATTTGGATTGTCTTTAATGGCAGCATTTCGCTCAAGTTTCAAATCAGTAAATAAATTGAGAGGAATATTGAGACTGTTTGCTTCGGGCCATACAATATAACGGTCTGTCTCACTATTGTTGTCGTATGGAACCCCGTTATATGGCGGAGTGAGTTTTAGTGGTAGTTCGTATTCATAATAGTTATTATTATAATCGGAACCAAGGCGGATAAAGAATTTAAGGTCATCGTCATTCAGGCTTGTCCCTTCAATTGCTTCAGCATGTACCTCCATTTTTAATGTATTGTACATTCTGAAGTCCATGTAAATCGGTTTGTATGCAGCACGAGCATCTCCCTCGGCAAGATCAGTGACTTTTAATACGATTGATTGTTCGTTAAGTTGTTTTAACTGGGGATTCGCCGGATCGATAACCCTCTCAACTTTAGGAGGAAGAACATAGTTTACCGGTTGGCGGCTTCCGTTTTCTTCAATACTTACAGCTCCTATCTCGAATTCGGCATTGGCAGAATTCATTCCGTCTTCATCCTTAAGGTCTCCGCTATAACGACGCCACTCTGCACGAACAAGGTCGAGTGTGGCAAAACGCAATATTGTTTGCTCTTCGAAATCTGTTAAAAACATTCTTAAAAAGCGAATGGAACTAAAGTCGTTGATACCACCTATCACTTCATCAGGTGAAGTAACCGGAATTTTAAACTGGTACCAGTCAACTTCTCCAATAGTACCATTCTTTAATTCAACTCTACTGTGTTTTTTATCGCTGATGTAATTCTCTCCAACGACCATGTCTCCCTTACGGATGCTCACTTTATACTGGAAATAACGCTCGTACTCGTTAAGAGTGTTGTCGTCATTGATATCTTCAATATCGGGCAGTGTTGTCGCTGATGTTGTATAGCTTTCGTTCGACATTTCTGAAGTTGGAGAGTTCCCTTCCGTTCCGTTGTATTTTTTGTAACGGGTAAGAATATCAACTTCATCCAAATCGTAGTCGGATCCCCTGAAATAATGGAAGTCGTCGTTCGACGGGTCATTCTTTGCATTATTATATACATCGTCATTCACCTTCAATCGAAGTTCTTCAAGGTAGTCTGCAAAGTGCAACCTTTCGTCTTCGTCGCTCAGTCCGTCAAAACCAACGTCCTGGTACTGGCGAGATGTGATATCGTTATCGAACGAATTTACCAGCGATTGCAATGTCGATACGCGCCCCCATATCGTGGTGTCCACATTTTGTACCAATGCACTGGTTGGTAATCCGTTTTCGAAAGATTTACGCGAGTCTTTTAATACGTCTTCAGAGATTTCACCCAGGTTGAAATATAAATCACCACCTTCGTTTTCTCCCAACGAGTCGTAAACAAAAGGGTCCATCATCCAAAACTCAATGTATTCTATATTTGCATTTTCAAAATCCGTAGTTTGAATCTCACGCATTATACCTCCCCAACGTGATTTAGGATCACGAAGTGTACCATCGGCATTAACACCGGCAGAATAGTTAGATGTTCCCGCATCGTAGTTATACGGTCCACGTTCTTCCGGATAATATGCCAAATCGAGTACGGAAATATTGGTCGCTTCACCAGTGTCAAATTCTTTTTCCGGAAAAATTTCCTGTTCAAATACTTCACGAACGAAGTGATTCGACTGCATGTTCCGGTCGTTTTTTATGTGGTCAGGTGTTAATGAATTATTTCTAAGGAAAAGCGGATCGATGTTGTAAAATGCCAGTTTTGCACGGTTTATACCATAGTCAGTATTGTCAGTAAGTCTGGCTTCCGGGAAAAGATTATCCTGATGCTGTGGAGTACTGGCCAGCATCCACGATTTTAGGTGGCGAAGGTCGATGGATGTTTTGGTCGATTCAAAATCGTCGATGTAAACTGCCCCGTCAACGGCACTCGATGTTCCGGGAACCAATTGGGCAAATTCACCCTCAAAATCAATGGAAGATTTTGTGTTGGTGCTGTAAAACGGCAGAGCATCCAGCGCTTTTGTAAGTAACATCGATTCGGTATTGTACCGAGAATCGAATCCAAACATTACGTTCGAAATAGGATCTTCTCCATAATCCACCTTTTGAGTTAATGGTCTCTCATGCATCCATAAGAAGGTTCCACCGATATTGAAGTTATCGGAGAACGCGTAGTTGGCATGGGTTCCCATCAGTGTTTTTCGTTGGGTGGTAAAAAGGTCTTCGCTTTCGGTTGATACAGAAATAGGTGTTCCGGCATCCAGTAATGCCTGGTTGATAATTTTAACAGTTCCCATGGTGTAATCAACCGTATAATCAATATTCTCGGTTAATACAGATCCTCCAGCAGTTACGGTAACCGAACCTTGCGCCAGGTTGAAGTTTCCAAGAGAAATATCGGAACTTGATGAACCTTTGTAGTTCCCAATAATTTTAAATTTATTGTGTTCGGCATCCTGCTCTGCATAAACCCGGGTAGAATCGTACATCGACTGGAAGGTATATTTTTGTATATCGGACGGGTTCATGAGCGAATCAGCCAGATGAGTTCCAAAGGGTTCCAATACAGGGAAAATTATACGCCCGGAAGTTTCGTTAATCGTAATTCCGTTAACGTAGTCGAACAATCCATCTGCTCCCGGGTCTAGTTGGCTATTCAACATATCCAGTCGCATTACTCTTAACAGGAGATGTCCTTTAATACGACTATCGGGTAAATAGTTAATATATGTTCCGGTTGAATCATTCTGATATACCACGTTCAACTCAAAGTCTTCTGATGATATTGAATAGGCATTCAGGTTATAAATGTTTTTCATCATCAGGTCCCAGGTAGGTTTTCCCGGCGATAAGTTTGTTCCTTTCAAAAGTTTCAGAAAGAGTGTTTTTGGTGCATCAATACCATCTGTTGAAAATTCACCCACCTGATAGGTTGCTCCGTTTATTGTATAGTTGAACGCCACAGCCAAAACTTCGTCGGAGTTTAGAGATGAATTTAACGAAATATAACCCAGCTTTTGATTAATGGTATACTCCGACGGACTTAACAAGCGGGCTTGTTCTATCTTTTCAAAATCGGTACCTCCAACAAACTGATCTCCAAACTGCGACATAACGCTTGTAATTCTCGATACGTTACGGACATCGGAGTAGGTGGTTTGCATTGCTTCGTACAGACCATTGGAGCCGTTCTGCGGATATCGTATACCTCCATTTTGCTGGAATTCGGGAATGTTATTGTAAATATGTGGATCGCTTTCCGCTAAATCCTGGAAAGCAAGAATATTCCTTGCGTCGGTAAAGTTGCTCGATTTATTGGTAACCCAGACTTCAATTTTATTAATGGAAATAGGAGAACTGATAATCGCTGTATTTTTTAACCATTTTTCGTAATTATCGCGAAAATACTGCGACAGGAAGAAGTGACGGTTGGCATCGTAGTCAACTGCGGAAATATCAAAATTTGCTACCTGGGCACCACCTTCTGTTTGTACAGTTTTCGATTCGCCCTTGTGTTGCGAAAGTATAGTTGTCACATTCAGTTTTCCGAACTGCATTTCGGTTTTTATACCAAAAAGGTTAGAGGCACCGGTAATTAATGAACCATTTAAAGGCAAAGAAACGTTACCTGCTTCAATTCTTCTGAGAATTTCATCTTCGTCGCCTGTGTATTCCAGGTTCATTTTATTCTCGTAGTCGAAGGTGGCTTCCGTATTGTAATTCACCCTCATATTCATTTTGGTACCGATTTGCCCGGTAACATTCATCTGGATTTTTTCGTCGAAATCAAAGGTGGGAACTTTTCTTAACCTCTCAGGAATTGATGGGTTGTCGGTTTTGTTCATCTGGTATCCAAAACTAACTTCCACATATCCCTGTGGTTGTATGTTAATGGTATTCCCTCCAAAAATCCGGTTAAATGCCTCGCTTCCTACAGTGAGTTTCGGTAAAAGTCCTCCCCGGTTGTCTTGATCAGCTAGCTGTGTCCGGGTTTTCCAGTAATCGTTTACCGACTTTTCGAAATCATAATCGATGTATTCTTCCAACGACATACTTTGCGGAAGACGATAATTCAGATTTCCCACTTTTTGGTAGAGAACATATTCCCCCAATACCGGGTCGTATTCTACCTCGTAGGTTATGTTGCTGGGTTTATTAAGGTAAATTTTCGATGAATCCTGATCAGAATATCCAAAAGCCGGTTTATCTTTAAACGGGTATGGCAGTGTCCCGGTAGTATCAATCTCCGGTAGTTCCTGGGCCAAACCGGTTACAGGCAGGGCCAGGGCAAAAATCAGAATAATAAAGTATATATTTTTCAAATTTTGGCTCAGTGTCATTTCATTCAAATTACTTCGTCAAATCAGGTTTCAATAAAGTTGGGAATGATTTTCAGTTCCGGTTAGGCACAACTGAATGTCATTTTCTCCCTTGTTATAACCTTTTTAATGCCAGTTTTATTACTTCCTCTACCGTAACATCAGGTTGTTCCTGTACTATTTTTGTTACCGTTTTTTCTGCATCTCTTTTAACAAAACCGAGCATGACTAATGCAGATAACGCTTCATTCCTGATTGTATTGTCTGGCGATAGTAAAATTTGGCTTGATTCAGCTAATTTTCCAAGCTTATCTTTTAAATCAATAATTATTCGTTGTGCTGTTTTTGCTCCGATACCTTTTACAGCTTTTAATACAGCAACATTTTCAGTTGAAACTGCTGTTGTTAATTCTTCAGGCGATAAGGACGACAACATCATGATGGCGGTGCTTGCCCCAACTCCATTTACTGAAATAAGGTTTCTGAACAGGTCGCGTTCGCTGGTTTCGGCAAAACCATAGAGAATATGTGCATCTTCGCGTACTATCTGATGTAAAAAAAGTTTTACCTCTTTTTTCCCGTTTAGTTTACTGTAAGAGTTTAAAGAAATGTTCACGAAATAACCCATTCCACCGGCATCAATAATTACATTCGCCGGACTAATGTTTGCAATGGTTCCGCGGATATATTCGTACATTATTTAAGGCTTTATAAGTTGTCTTCCTCTTCTGTTGCTTCTATGTCAACGCTTTCATCAACCTGGTTGGGGTTGATTTCATATTTTCTTAATGGATTTTGAGAAATCTCAGAATAGATATTTCGGTTATTATAGATATCAATGGCCAGGTAAAGTGCCTGTCTGAATGATTCAGGAGAAGCCTTATCTTCACCCGCAATAGCGTAAGCAGTACCGTGTGCCGGTGATGTTCTGATAACCGGAAGCCCGGCCGTATAATTTACTCCTCTTTCAAACGAAGCCAGCTTAAATGGAATAAGTCCCTGGTCGTGGTACATGGCCAGAATGGCATCAAATTTCCGGTAATCGTCTGAACCAAAGAAACCATCGGCAGGATAAGGGCCGAGTGCCATTATTCCTTCTTTTTTTGCCTGAATAACTGCCGGCAAAATAATATCCTTGTCTTCACTTCCCAGAAGTCCGTTGTCTCCGGCATGAGGATTCAATCCAAAAACTGCAATCCTTGGTTTGGTTATGGCAAAATCTTGCTTCAACGTATGTGCAATGATTCTGATTTTTGATAAAATTGCTTCTTTACTCAGGCTTTTTGCCACCTCCGATATGGGAATGTGAGTAGTAACAACTCCTACCTTCATGGTTTCGCTAACCATCAACATGGAATAGTCGTTCGTATCAAATTTCCTGGCCAAAAATTCAGTATGGCCCGGAAAATTAAATTCTTCACTTTGAATATTGTCTTTGTTAATAGGAGCAGTAATCAAAGCATCAATATATCCTTTTTGTAGGTCGCTGGTTGCTCTGTCGAGTGCCTGGTACGAAGCCATTCCTGCTTCAGGGGTTGATTTTCCTAGTTCAACACGAATGTTATCATCGGTACAATTAATAATATTTGCTTTTTTCTGGAATGCCTCTTTTGCCGACCTGATATGGTTAAAGCTTAAATCGTTAATATTTAATGCTTTTCGGTGGTAAGCTGCTACTTTGGGAGAACCGTAAATAATGGGTGTACACATTTCTAAAATCCGGGGATCCTCCAGGGTTTTCATAATTACCTCATATCCAATTCCGTTGATGTCGCCATGTGTGATTCCTATCCTTATCGTATCTTGTTTTGTCATATTGTGTTTTTTTCTGATAAACTGCCTTTTAACTAAGGAGGTGCAAAGTTAATTTTTTTAATTGAAACAATTGTTGTTGTCCTTGGTTTATAGGGGTGCTTCATTTCATTTTTGTTTATCACCGGGAGTTTTTTGAAGGAGAGTTGGCTGCTTGGTTGGCTGAATCTTTTGTCATTAATTTTTGCCAGATATTTCTTTAAGATGGATTACTCTTGATAGTGATTTGATGATTTATTTCTTTTTAATTCTGTTAATTTTGAAACTTTTAAATGAATAGCTGTTATTCTTTAAATTGTAATTTGGTTCAGAATTTTTCATATGACATTAGATAAAATTTTAAGTCGTGCCGTTGAGTTGGATCCGCTTACCCTTGAAGAAGGGATGAAGGTTTACGAACAGGTTTCAACCAGCGAATTGATGATGGTGGCTAACGAGTGCCGGCAAAAGCAGGTGCCTGGTAATAAAGTGGGGTGGATAATAGACCGGAATGTAAACATTACAAACGTTTGTATCTCAGGATGTAAGTTTTGCAATTTCCATTGTAAAATAAACGAGGATAAACAATACATTACCACTATTGAAGAATACTCGGAGAAAATAGAAGAACTTTTTAAAGTAGGAGGAAATCAGCTGTTGATGCAGGGCGGAATGCACCCAAAGCTCGGGCTTCAGTTTTATACTGATTTATTTTCGGAACTTAAATACAGGTATCCTAATCTTAAGTTACATGCTTTGGGGCCACCTGAAGTGGCCTTTTTGGCAAAGAAGGAGCGGATGTCGTTTCGGGAAGTTCTTGAGAAATTGGTTGAATCCGGTTTGGAAAGTCTGCCAGGAGCAGGAGCCGAGATTTTATCGGACCGGGTGCGGAAAACTATTTCTCCGGGAAAATGTTCAACCGGAGACTGGCTGGACGTTATGCGTGAAGCACATAAAATGAACCTGGTTACCTCGGCTACCATGATGTTTGGTCACATTGAAACCAAACAAGAGCGCCTTGAACATTTAATTCATTTACGCAAGGTTCAGGAAGAAAAGCCGAAAGGCAATCACGGATTTGTAACCTTTGTTCCCTGGCCGTTTATGGATGAGGGAACCCTTTTACTAAGCGAGGGAGTAAAAAATACTTCAACCGCCAACGATTATTTGCGTTTGGTGGCGGTAAGTCGTATTATGCTGAATAATGTAAAAAATCTACAGGCATCGTGGCTGACTGTTGGTGCTGCCACAGGACAACTTTGTTTGCATGGCGGAGCTAATGATCTTGGTTCGATCATGATGGAGGAAAATGTTGTTTCGGCTGCCGGGGCTAAATATAAACTGAACGCAGAGGGTATTCAACAGGCCATTCGCGACGCCGGTTTCGAACCACGTTACCGGAATCAGGCATATGAGGATGAATTGGTTCCAATTAGTTAAATAAAAAAGAGGGCTTTAAAGCCCTCTCTTAATTTTATCAGATCTATTAATGTTTATGTTCGTCGAAATACGCATGTTCAAACAGGTGAACCTTTTCGCGTAGCGTATCAATGATACTTAAATCGGTACTTTGTTTGCTTTTCATGGCAAAAACAGAGATGTGATGCAACAGTTCCAGCTGCTTAATATATTTCCGGTATGCGGCATCGTCGGCTGATGACGTGGGTTTTACCCTTTGGTGTAAGAAATACTGACTAACGATTTCCTGCATTTTTTTTGCATGCTCTTCCTTGTTCATTACCCAGCGAACCAATTGATTGTAATCAGGATTTTCGGCTTTGGATAATTCGTTAATTTGATTCATCGATTTTTCAATGGTTTCAATGTGTTCATATAAAAGTGCAATACGAACTGAGTCGCCATAAATACCGCAAGGGATTTCGCAATGGGCTTTGGCCTGAAAACCTGAAAGTGTAAAAAAGCCGAGTAAAAGAGCAAAAGAAAGGACTTGAGTAATTTTTTTCATCTTAATATTTTTTAATTTTAAATGTATTTGTTTTCAATAACTGTCTGTATAACAAGAAAAGAAGTTTTTGGTTTGAACACTTGGTGGAAATCCTTTAAAAAGGTGCTTTGTTAACAGATAAATTTTTTTCAAAAAAAGTTTTGAGTTTACAGAAAAGCTATTACTTTTGCATCGCTTTTGAAAAGCAAACGTTCTAAGAACAACAAATAAATTCCCTAGTAGCTCAGTTGGTTAGAGCGGCGGACTGTTAATCCGTAGGTCGTAGGTTCAAGTCCTACCTGGGGAGCACCAAAAAGGAGATCAATTTTGATCTCCTTTTTTTGTCTGATAAGTTCTGAATTAGTTAAAATAAAACTTTATTAAAGATTTATCATTTCTATTGATACCGGGACAGGATTTCTAATAATGTCAAGTACCGGTGATGTCTTTTGAACATGATTGCATAGTTCTTCTAATTTTTCCTTTGGAGCATCTGCACTCACCTTATAAACAACCTTGATATTTTCATAACCCGGTCTTATCGAATCAGATAATGCCAGAAAGCCGTGCAGGTCTATATTGCCTTCCATGCTGAATTCAAGTGAATTAATAGTGATTCCCATTGCAGAAGCATTATAAACATATCCAACTGTTAAACAAGAAGCTAAAGCATGAAGAACCGCTTCAACTGCATTTGCTCCGTTATCCTTTCCTAATAAAATAGCAGGTTCGTCACCTTCAAGAACAATAGGTACTTTTCTGGAAGTATCTTCCATTTTTGCACCATAAAAGTCTTTGATCTCTGTTCTGCAATGTCCTCCACTTATCCATTTAGTATGAGACCTAAATTGAAATTTTGCCACATCTGCATCTCCTTTAACAGCCTCAATTGTGCCAAATAACTGGTCAACATTAACGCCATTCTTTTCCATAACTGTTTCCATCTTTGTCTTTATTAATGATTAATAATAAGTCATGGCGTGAATTATTAATTGTGTATGTATCTTAAATTAATTGCAAAAACAGACTAAATACTCTTTTATGTACTAAAAACCTTTTTAAAGGTTTCATTAGGATCGAATAAGTTGCAATTTTATTGATACGTTTTTACAATAAAATACCTTTTCCAATTGAGACAGCCTTCAATTAAATGGAAATAGAATAAATTCTGAATTGCATATTATTCAAATTGAGAGATTGTTGTAACACATCAAACTTTTACAGATTTTGGTTATAATTTTCAACTGTCAGGTGAACACAGAATTTAAAGAGGTCTTAATAAGACCTCTTTTATGCCCTAAGTTTTCTCTTTGGAATAGAGAATTTAGCAGACTATCCGGATTTATAAATGCTGATTGCTGTTTTAAAGTAAAAGTACTTGTACTTATAGAAAGCATTTATAATGCCCTTTTCTAACTACGAAATTGAATTTTCCGACAAATCGTATTTGCAATACTTCTTTATTGAAAAAGAAAATCCTGCTCAGAATTACTGAACAGGACTTTAAGATATCTATTAAATAATCAGTACGAATTACAGACTATCTCCAAAATCGGCTTTAAATTTTGCCACAAGTTTTTCCTGCCAGTCAGAAGTTGGTCTTAGTTTACCAAAGAAAAACCTTAGTACTTTAGGTTCCTCGTAAAATTCGAGACCGCCAATAAGTTTTCTGTTCTCATAAAGCCAGGCAATTCTATCGATGGTATATTTTACCTGCGATAAAGTGAAAACCCGGCGGGGAAGAGCAAGTCTTAAAAGCTCAACAGCTGCAAGATGGTCGCTGCCATCCTCTTCTCTTTCTTCCGATACAGTACCTCTTTCCATTCCTCGTACGCCACTTGCAATATATAATGCGGCTGCTAATGAACCGGCCCTGTATTCATTTTGCGGAACATGATCCAGAAAAGCCATGGCGTCTAAATGAGCTCCGAGCCCTCCGGGAGGAGTTATTACCGGAACTCCAAGTTTAACAAGCTCTTCTATCATGTATTTTATAAAATTAGGTCCCTGGTTAATCATTTCTTCGTCCATCGTTTCATCCAAACCAACTACCATGGCTTCCATCTCACGGGTTGACATACCACCATAGGTAGAAAATCCTTCGTAAAGAGGCAGCATTTCCAATAGTTTTTTATAAAAGGAGTCGTCATTGGTAATTATCCCTCCTCCTCTTACGTGTCCTAATTTACGTGCTGAAAAATAGACAATATCGGCAGAGTCCGATAAAATCCTGGTAATTTCACGGGTAGAGAGGCTTTTGTACTTTTCGTCACGGGTTTTGATAAAATGTAAGTTATCAGCCCACAAGCTTGCATCAACAATAAACGGTATTTTGTATTTTCTGGCAATTTTGCTTGTCTCAATAAAGTTATCCAGAGCAACAGGCTGTCCTCCAATCAGATTGGTGCCGGCTTCAATGCGAATGAATGAGATTTTGTCTGCGCCTTTCTTATCGATTAATTTCTGTAACTGAGTTAAGTCAAGATTCCCTTTGAATGGTAATGAGCTCACTGAATCCAAAGCTTCTGGTAAAAACAATTCCAGAACCTTACCACCGTTAACCATAATATGAGCTTTTGTTGTGGTAAAGTGATAGTTCATTGGAATATAAGTGTCCTTCTTAACGAATGCGAGTGAGAGCAAGTTTTCACAAGCACGTCCCTGGTGAACCGGCAAAAAGTATTTTTTTCCGAAAATTTCAGATATTTTGTCTTTCAGCCTGGTAAATGTTGCAGAACCCGCATAACTGTCATCAACAGTGAGCATTGCAGCTGTTTGTTTGTCACTCATTGCATTTACACCACTATCGGTGAGCATATCCAGGTAAATATCTTTGTTAAAAAGAAGAAAGGTGTTGTTTCCTGCCTCTTCAATAGCTTCAAGTCTTCTTTCAATTGGAACGAGGTCGAGACGTTGAACCATTCTTACTTTATGCATCTCCAAAGGAAGTTCTTCACCAAGGAAGTATTTAATATTTGCCATGTTTTGAATAAAAAGTTTAGATTATGATTAAAAAAATTTAGTTTTTGATAAATTGTAAATATAGAAATATGAAATGATTTACCTAAATAATCGTGATAATTTGTTGTTTTTTGTGCTGGTATGGTTAGTGTTGTTAATTTAATACCTTCTTAAAGTAATAAATTATCAAAATCGAATACAAAAATGTTTTCAGTTCTGGCGATCTTTTTTATTTCTATCACCCAACCATGTGATTCATCATAATTGAATATGGCTTTTTGATCAGAAATATTATCAAACTCATTCTTAATTAATGTTTTATGCTTAAATTGCTAAAAAAACATACCAACATTTTTTACGGCAAAATATACTGCATTTCAGATATGTTTTGGCTGAATATTACTAAGGTTCTTTATGATTTATAACCAATATTAAATGTTTTTTCCATGATCAGGAATATTTTAAAAACAGCAATCAGACATATTTTTAAGTATTTTGGTTATAGCTTTTTAAATATTTTTGGTCTTACCCTTGGTATTACGAGTTCACTTTTTTTGATCATTTATGTTGCCGACGAGGTTAGTTACGATAAGTATCACGAAAAGGCCGATCGTATTTATCGTGTTTCTTCAACTATAACAGAACCCGATGATCAGTTTACATGGATTGTTGCCCAAATTCCGTTCGGACCACAAGTCGCACAAGATTATCCCGAGGTGGAATCTTTTGTCAGGTTTATAAATATGCCCCGCGAGTTGTATAAGTTTGAAGAAAATGAATACAACGAGGATAATTTTTATTATGTTGATTCAACGCTGTTCAATATTTTTAGTTATAATGTAATTGAGGGAGATGCCACAGCTGCAGTAAGCGAGCCCAACAAAATAGCACTTACCGAAAATACAGCACTTAAATATTTTGGGAATTCTAGTGCAATAGGGAAAACATTAACTGCCGGTGCAAATTCGTATGAAGTTGTTGCCATAATCGAAAATGTACCTTCCAACTCACATTTTCGTTTCGATGCTGTAGCTGCACGGAATAATTTACCCAAACAATTGGGATCGTGGGGCAATTTTGGTGTTTTTACCTATTTGCTGTTACCTGAAAATATTAGTGTGAAAGCATTTGAATCGAAAATAGGGGAGATGTACGATAATTATATGAAGTCGATATTTGGTGCAGTAAACATTACCATAAAATATAACCTGGAACCGATAAAACATATTCATCTGTATTCGACAAATGCAGGAGAACCGGAACCTACCGGAAGTATCACTTTTGTGTACATTTTTGGGATTGTGGCCTTTTTTCTTGTTTTAATTGCAGCCATGAATTATATGAATCTGGCAACTGCGCGCTCATCCAAAAGAGCGAAAGAAGTTGGTTTAAGAAAAGTTGCAGGAACCGGCCGGGGACCACTGCTTTTGCAATTTCTTGCTGAATCAGTTTTTCTCACCTTGGTTTCTCTGGTGTTAAGTATTGTCTTTGTTATGGTATTTTTACACCAATTCAATACTATTGCCGGAAAGTCATTCGACCTTAGCGTTATCATAAGTCCGATGTTTTTAGTGGCTGCTTTTAGTATTGTTATAGTTGTTGGAATTCTTGGCGGGTGCTATCCTGCATTTTATCTGTCCCGGTTCAATCCGGGCACTGTGCTGAAGGGCGAAATAACCCAGGGGGCATCGGGCAGTTCTTTCCGAAAAGTTTTGGTGGTTATTCAATTCTCCTTATCCGTAATTATGATTATTTGTACACTGGTTGTTTATAATCAGTTGAATTTCTTAAAAACAATGGACCAGGGATTTGACCAGGAGAATGTAGTCAGTTTAAGGTTGAACAGGGCAATGATAAATAAATACCCCGTGCTGAAAGAATCATTATTAAATCATCCGGGGGTTAAATATGTTAGTTCTACAAGTACGCGCATTGGCGAGGGATCTGGGAAATTGTTATTTAATGTGGAAACCGACCAGGGGATGACAGAAAAAGGAGTAAACTTTAGTGTTGTCGACCATGATTTTATACCTGCTCTAGGAATTAAAATTGCTGAAGGAAGAAACTTCCGGGAGAATATGCCATCGGATACACTCAAGGCGGTTATCGTTAATGAAACCTTTGTTAAACGAATGGGGTGGAGCAAAGCGCTTGGGAAAAAAATACAGTTGGGGCAAAATGCCGGTGCTTTAAATGCGAAGGTTGTTGGTGTTATGGCCGATTATCATCAAACCGGAATGTATAATGAAACAGAATCTTTGCTTCTTGCATACAGAATCATTAATAATATTGTTTATATAAAAATAAGTGATAATGAAATTGATAAAACACTAAATCATATTGAAACTCAGTGGAACGAGGTATATCCGGATAAACCATTTGAATATACTTTTTTGGCAGAAAGATTTAATAATCAGTTTGAAGCAGATGAAAAGAGAGGGATTATTTTCACCTTATTTACTATTCTTGCCATAATAATTGCATGTTTGGGGCTTTTTGGTTTGGTGTCGTATATGGTTGAACAAAGAACAAAAGAAATTGGAGTACGAAAAACATTTGGTGCAAACGAACTTTCAATCCTTCAACTAATTATTAAGTATTTTCTAAAACTTGCACTTATTGCTATTGTGGTAGCAATACCGGTTGCCTATTATTTTATGAGCAACTGGCTGGAGAATTATGTATACCGAACAAAAATCAGCATCTCTCTTTTGTTCATTGCAGCATTCTCAACCATTATTATTTCGATACTTACCATAAGTTTCAAGGCATATCAGGCTGCCAACCTTAATCCGGCAGAATCAGTAAAAATGAAATCGTAAATAAGAATGCTTGAGAGAAATTGAATGAAATACAAAATTTCATAACAAAGTTTTGCAAGTAAGTTTGCCATTATCAAATTTTAGATCTGGATGACTTGAAGAACCTTGAAGAAATAAATATCTCTAATAACATACTGAAATAGGATATTGTGATTTTTTAAGTTTAATCTAAAACAGTTTTTAAGTAGATTTGCATATTGAAAAACATATCTACGTTTAACTAATTATATTATTATGAAGAAACTAAAAGTATTCCTGTTATTATTTGTATTTACTTTAATTGGTCTCGCCCCTACGCAGGCTCAGCGTGTTGAAAGCGACTCGAAACTGATTGGCAGATGGGATCTTACCATAAATATGACTCAAGATCAGATACATAATCTCGGACTTTTCAGGCACGGGTTAATGTCATCATACGGTTTCCCGGGATGGCTTGAAGTTAAATTGTCGGGCTTGTCAACTCTTGTTGGATATTATGTAGGGTACGAAGGAAGTGCAAGGCCAATTGCCGAAGTAGTACCTGATGGTAATGGAAAATTTCATTTCACCATTCCTCCGCAGTGGATGGATATCGATGATCTTTATTTCGAATTTACTTTAAAAGACGATAAGCTTTCTGGTTATCAAATGCTCGATGGCAATAAATTGCAATGGACAGGTGTTCGTGCACCGTCGCTGGAAAGAACGGAACCACCAGTTTGGGGAAATCCTATAAATCTGATTACCGAAAACATGGATAGATGGATTATTCCTGCCAATTGTAAATTTAAGATGATTGATGGAGTTATGGTAAATACCGAATCGGGCGGAAACCTGATTTCCACCCAAAAATTTAACGATTTTAAGTTGAGTGTTGAATTCAGGTATCCGGCAGGAAGTAACAGCGGAATTTATCTTCGCGGCCGTCACGAAGTTCAGATTGAAGATTCAAAAGGAAGAACTGATCTTGTAAGTTTAGGTGGTATTTACGGTTTTATTGCTCCTGCAGTAAACGCAGCCAAAGAACCGGGAGAATGGCAGACTTATGAAATTACGCTGGTTGGTCGCCATGTAACTGTTGTTCTTAATGGAACAGAGATTATTTCAAATCGTCCTATCCCCGGAATCACAGGTGGCTCACTCGATAGTAATGAAGGAGAACCTGGCCCATTTCAGATTCAGGGTGACCACGGACCTGTGGAATTCCGCAAATTTGTTGTCACGCCCGCGGTTAACTAAACTGAGATATAATTATTCAGACATAAAAAAAGAGGTCGTAAAAGACCTCTTTTTTTATGGTTAAACTATAGCCTATAATCTTTTGTATGCGTCAGCAGGTAACATGAAACAATCCGATGCATGGTTCTTCTTCGTTGTTATACTCCAGAATAGCGTGTGGTGTGTCTGCTATGATCATCGAAATGTACTTTTGGTGAAAAAAGTTCTTGGCTTCTTCTGATAATCGCAAAAGGCTGTTTTGTCCGCACCCGATAATTATTTTGGATATTCCATCTTCATAAATGAATTTCGCTTCATCGAGTGAGAGAGTGTGCGAAGTGCCGTAAACCTTCTTTGATAGTTTCTTTTTCCTTTTTTCAATATCTCCGTTAGAGTGGATTAAAATATCATGGTCGTAAGTGCGCTCACCAACAGTTATGGAGCCAAATGATGTGTGGTGGATAAAAGGTTTCATGTTTACTTATTTTATCTGTTTAAAAGAGAACTTTTTATTCCTTAATGATCTTAATTACTTTTTTATCGCTATCACCATTTAATTCCAAAAAATAGACTCCGGGATTTATAATCTTTCTGTTTTGATTTTGTCCATTCCAGCTAAACTCGAATTGTCCTTCCGGGAGAAATCGATTCAGTAAAACAGTTATTTCTTTTCCTGACAGATCGATAACACGCATTGTGTATTTGCCCTGACGTTTAATGTTTAAACAAATATTGGTATATCTGTTAAACGGGTTCGGATAGTTTGACAGTGAGATATTTTCCGGCATTTTCAGTTTCGATAGCTGTGTTATATTGCCTGAGTCTTCAATTTTCATTAAAAAAATATCTGTGACATTTGCTCCCCAGCTTCTGGTTCTCCCGGTAATCGCATATTTTCCGTCACTTGTTTTACAGATCGCTTTTCCTGCATCACCCCACTCTTCGCCAATTACTCGATCCCAGATCTCATTACCTGAGGAATCGGTTTTTATAATCAGAATATCTCTGTTGTCATTCTTCATTGTTGTGCCAACAGAAATATAACCTCCGTCGGAAGTTTGAATCACGTCGTCAAATAAATCATCATTCTGTGAGCCAAAAGTTTTGCTCCATTCTTCATTTCCGTTCTTATCCGTTTTTATAAGATAACAGTCTTGTCCGCCCTCACCGTACGATTCGGTTAATCCGGCCAGGATAAATCCTTCGTCAGAAGTAAGCTTCAACGATTTCCCTTCGTCAATCGATGGCCCTCCGAAAATTGTATCCCAGATCTTATTTCCGTTTTCATCTGTTTTGAGCAGCCAGAAATCGGATTCACCTGCACCATATGAATTTGTTGTTCCAAAAAGGATATATCCGCCGTCAGGAAGTTGTTGTAATGAATTGCACATATCATCTCCCGCACCACCATAAGTTCGTCTCCATAATTCATTACCTTCATCATCAATCTTAATGAGCCAGAAATCAAATGGTTCCCCTTCTGTAGTAGAACAGCTTCCTGCCATTATATACGAATTATCAGTTGTTTGATGGATTGAGTTCACTTCGCTACTGCCTCCGCTACCAAACATCCTTCCCAATTTTTCTTTGCTATTTGTATCGGTCAGTAAAAGGTTTCCTGAATATATTCCCGAAGAATCGGCTGTGTTTAGTGCTATCAAATATTCATTTTCATCAGTTATTTCAACATGCGCTCCATAACTATTATAGGGTGTAACATATATTTTATCCCATTCCAGGTTCCCGAATTTATCTGTTTTTATCAGCCAGGGATCAGCAGTGCCATTACCATATGAATAGGAATAACCTGCAATAATGAATCCCTCATCATTTGTTTCCTGTACAGATAATCCAATGTCTGCCTGATCTCCTCCGTAAATTTTGGGCCAGTCGTCGGTTGTCGATCTGGCAGTTGCATCGATAAAAAAATGGATTTGATTGCCTGTTTCTTCAGAGTTGTAATTAATATCCCATTCGAAATTGTTGTTATTGATGTCTGTAAACAGAAATACATTTATTCTCCAGTCCGGATAGTTTTGTCTGAACTCAGAACCTCCTCTGTTTTCAGAAATTATTAAAGCTGCATCAATAGGTAACCACGAATCAGGAAATGGTTCACTGTTTAAAAAGTCTTCCTTCGAGAAAAAGCCGGTAACTCCCTCTGCAAGAATTATATCTCCCAATAATGTGGAATAGAATTCGTAAAGTTGTTGCTTTGACACTGATTTGAATACATAATGCCATTCTCCGTTTCCGGTTTCTGAAATATTGCCGGAAGTAACAAATACAAGTTCCGCGTCGCTGGCATAGGTTTCTGCCAGTGTTTTTACCTGTTCTAACCGGGTTTGGGCTTTGTTTACCAGATTTTCTGTGTTTATGGCTATTATCTGGAAAGTTTCAGAACCGGTAGGCGAATTATAATTTACATTCCATTGGGGCAGATTCGATTCATTAATTTCCATTCGGATGTTAATTTCTGTGTTGGGGTGGCTGTTACGGAACTGCAAGCCTCCCAGCGATTCGGCAACAATAATTGCAGAATCGCTGTTCATCCACGTGTCAGGAATCTCATTGGCGGTTGAATAGTTATGATCAGGTTGATTTGATTCTGCTTCTCTCCTGATTTTTGAAAAATAATACGTACATAAAAATGTGGTCTGGCGTGAAATGGAATGGTATTCAAAAATCCATTCTCCCGATTTTCCCTGAAGATCTACTAGTGGACTCCAAATCCTGAATAATCCGGCATCTGCTGTTAATCTTTTTGCCAGCGAATCCATATTTAAAATCAGTTCGTTTGCCTTTAAGGTGCGCTTATCAAATGGCTCATTTGTAATGACTTCGCCTGACTGTGCATTTATGGTAATATCAAAATAGGTATCATTCCACCTGTAACTTATTTCCCATGCTGACACAGGGTAGAGATGTGGAGCATTGCCCGTTGATTCAAATGCCGAAGGTAACAATCCCACTCCAATGGCAGCATTGCCTCCGTGAGAAGCCCTGAAACTACTGCCCCCGTTTGATTCTGCGATCGTAAGTATTTCATTGCTATCCATCCAGTTTTCAGGGAGGTAGCCCATTCCCTTGGTTGGAGAAAACTCTCCAAGTTGTGTGATGGTAGTTTTTGCAACCACTTTACCTTCATCATACCAATATTCATACAACCGGTTTTTCGACTCTGATTTAAAAACGTAAATCCACGTCGATGATTTACCGGAGAGTGAAAGGTCATCGCCGGTAACGAATATTAATTTGGCATCAGATGCAACCGAGTGAACAGCATTTGTAACCTGGCTCAGTTTTTCTTTGGCTGTTTGGGCAGTCACATTTTTATGAATTGCCGGAATTGTTAAAATGGATATTGTAATAAAAATGATTCGACAATATTTTGTTAGCATTTGCTTACTGAAAAGGTCAGCTGAGAACAGTCTTTTTAGGGGCATTTTTGTTTCCGGCCAAAGACAATTTTTCATGTTCGTTAATTTTTGGTTCGTCTTTATAATTTACGAAATAATTGCCTGAAAAACAATGCACTGTGCCGGGCGTATATTTTTTGTACTTATCTTGATTTATTCGTAAATTAATATGTCTTAATTTGATTTTTTTCAGAAAGCAAATGCAATGAACTCCAATGTTGGTAATAATAAAGTTTTTTTTAATCGGCTAACTTCCATTGTTGAATCCTATCTGGAAGATGAGAATTTTGGCGTGTCTGAACTGGCTCAGGAAATTGGATTGAGCCGCTCCCAGCTTTATTTTAGGGTTAAATCTGATACCGGGAAATCGGTAAGTCAGTTTATCCGGGAGATCAGGTTGAACAAAGCGTTGCAAATGTTAAAACAACCGAAGTTAACGGTTTCCGAAGTTTCTTATCAGGTGGGATTTAGCAGCCCGGCTTATTTTAATAAATGTTTTCACGATTACTTTGGATATCCGCCGGGCGAAGTAAAAAAGCATGCAGAGGTAGAGTCTGATCTGGAAGAAGGTACGGAAGAGTCAAAACCCAAAAAAAATGAAGTTCCCAAACAATCTTCCAAACTAATTCTGCCCGTTGTTACCTTACTTGTTCTATTAGGAGCTTTCTTTGTTTATCATAGTTTTTTCAATTATCCAACACAAAAGAACTTGAGTGTTAAAGATAAATCAATAGCTGTACTTCCACTGAAGAATCTTAGCAATAATACGGAGATACAATACTTAGCAGATGGAATTATGGAAGATATTTTATCCCGTCTTTCTCAAGTCGACGGTTTGGTGGTTAAATCGAGAATATCTTCTGAAAAAATCGGAGACGAAAATTTAACAGCAAGAGAAATTGCTAAAGAGTTGAATGTGGATTATTTTCTCGAAGGGAGTATTATTCCGGAAAATGATAAAATCAGAATTAATGTTCAGTTAATTAGTGCAAAAGAAGATAAACACGTGTGGGCGAATCATTTCGATAAAGAGCTAACAGAAATCCTTCCCTTTATCACCGGAGTTTCCGGAGAGATAACAGACCAACTTGAAATCATTATTTCACCAGAAGAAAAAGAACAGGTTGAGAAAATTTATACGGAAAATAAAGAAGCTTATAAACTGTATTTAGAAGGTCGTTTTTACTACCAGTTACGAACGAAGGAGAGTTTTGAAAAAAGCATCGAATTATATAACCAGGCACTGGCCCTCGATTCTGTCTTTTGCCTTGCATACGCAGGTCTGGCTGATTCATATATAACCAGTACCTGGTATGGTTTTATACCAAAAGAAAAGGGCGTTCCTATGAGCAGGACTTTCGCATTAAGGGCTTTGAAAATTGATAACAATCTTGCTGAAGCACATGCAACTCTTGGGGCGATTGCCACTTATTTCGATTTTGATTGGAACACGGCAGAGAGAGAACTAAATAAGGCTTTAAAAATTAATCCCAATTATGCACGTGCATATAAATTATATTCTGAATTTATGGATGTAATTGGAAACAGTGAAATGGCACGCCGGTATATTGATAATGCTAAGCTATTGAATCCATCTTACGATAATTTATATTCAATGAGTTGGCATTCTTATTTATGGGGAGGAGATTTGGATAAAGCAATGGAAGAATCCAACAAATTGTATTTTCTTAACAGGAATGAAGTGGCTTATTACTGGAGGAATTTTCAGGTACGTCTTCTTCAGGATAGAATGCCGGAGGCTGTTGAAGCCTATATTAAATACTGGAAAGTAACTTTTCCGAATAATGATACCAGCTTTATTGAAGATATTTACATGAAAACTGGGAAAGAGGGATTTATTCGATTTGTTGCCAGCGCCTATAAGAAAAATGTAGGTCTTAAGTTGGACCTCGTTGAATTGTATGCGCTTCTAAATGAAAAAGACTCGACCATCATGTATCTGGAGAAGTTATTTGAAGCAGAAGAAGCCAAACGATCATGGATCAAATGTGATCCATTTCTCAAGGATCTTAAAACAGATCCACGTTTTATAGCATTACTGCGAAAGATGAATTTGGCTGACGAATAAAAATGGCAGTGGCTTTTCAATTTCCTGAAAAACATCTATAAAAAGAATCAGGTTCAGGACATAATCTAAACTAATAGAACATAGTTAAAATACGGGCAGACATAATTGCTATGTCTTGTATAGCACTTTTCATGATCTTGTATTTCGGATTAAATCGACTTCAATCCACATGTTTAACTTAAAAAATTACTAATATGAAAACATTCAAACTACTATTTCTGATTTTGATCTTTGCCGGTCTGATGGCAGGCTGTAGTAAAGATAATGAACTACTTAATCAAAACGATGTTCTACTGAAGAGTGCCCAACCTCATTCTGTAACACTGCCTTTTAAGGCTGACTTTGTCAATACTTATCTGGAACAAACAGGACCGGATCCGATATGCGGAGAATGGAATCCTTCAGAAGGACAATTTTGGATGATGGTTTATGGCGAAGGGGGAGGAACTGCCACGCATTTGGGCAAATTTAAACATCATTTTGAGTTTTGTTGTGACTGGGCTTCCGGGATTTATCCCGGGCCAAGTGGTTACATGGAAGCATATTTTGTAGCTGCAAACGGTGATAGTTTGTTTGTGCATATAGAAGGCCAGGTTAAGGATGGCCGTCTGGACCACCATCCCGAAGATGTTGTTTCTTATTTTACTGATCCTTGGGAAATAACAGGAGGAACAGGAACGTTTGAAGGCGCCACCGGAAACGGTATGACAGATGATTACAACAGAGCTTCCTATCCCGACAATTCATTCCATCACTGGACTGGTGAAATTACACTGCTAAAAGGGAAATAAATCTTTTAATGATAATTTCCAATCTTTCAATCGGTGAAAAAATTCAAAACTACACCAGAAATCCACTATAAATGATTTAATCCAGGGATTTGATTTGTGCAGTTGCCCCTCTCGAAATCAAAAATCAAGAGGGGTTTTTGTATTGGTAATATATTGAAATTTGTAAGGAATTAGAAGGTGCTTATTAACAGCTTGTTATATTTTTTGCAAAGCAAGCTGTAACTTCCAATTGTTAGATGTGAACTATAAATAAATAGATCAATTTGGTCTCCTTATTTAATATATGGATTTAGGTTTTTTATAAAATCGGCTTTCACCCAGTAAACATTAAACACATCATCATAGCGTACAAAAAACAAATATTTTTCATTCGAACTAACCATCGGGCACATTTCGCCTTTCTTTCCGTTTATTAAAGCTCCAAGGTTTATCGGATCGCTCCAGTTCCCTTTTGAATCTTTATAACCAATGTATAAATCGTTACTGCCGAATGTTTCTTTTAACTTTCCCGAAGCAAAAATTATATATGTTTCGTCACGAGAGATGAAGGGGTGTCCACCGGTATACTTCGTATTTAATTCTTCACATACCAAAACGGGATCAATATATTCTTCATTGATATATCTGGCCAATTTCATCCCTTCGTCAGCACTGTAATATAAATTTCCATTTCCTGCAATGGAAAATTGCCAATGCAACTGTTTTGAATTAATTACCTGAGTCAAAGGTTTCGGTTCACTCCAGCCTTGTTCATCCAGCCTTTCAACAACCCAAATATTTTCTTTTGTTGATTTAGAATTCGGTTGAATTGGTCTTCGCGATAAGAAAAAGAGTTTTTTCCCATCCGGTGAAACAAAGGGAACATCATCAGAATAAATTCCGGAAAAAGACACTTTCTGTGGTTGTGTCCATTTGTTGTCAATGTTTTTACTAAATACTATTTCTTCCCGTCCTTCGTCATCGTACCATCTCGACCAATATAATTCATCCATATCCGCAGAGGTTGAAACGGAACTGTGATTCATAAAAGGATAACTAACAATATCTTTTGCAAACAGAATTGCACTATCTCCGGGAGTTTCCAGATTAAAGAAAATTTGGTTGTTTTTACTTTTTGTTGGTTGGCCAAATGTTTTTATTGAAACCATAAGGCACATAACTATTAAGATTCCTAATTTCATGATCATTTACATTGACGATTCATGTTTACTTGTAAAATTAAAACATTTAATTGTTACATTAATTTATTATCGATGAATGTAAACAATACACAGTTAAGTGGTTGATAAATTGGGTTTTGGTGCATTATTTCAAATAGTTCTATACCGGAAATTAAAGGTGGCTCACTCGATATCGAGGAAGGAGAACCGCGACCGTTCATGATTCAGGGTGATCACAGACCGGTGGAATTCCGCAAATTTGTTGTTACACCTGCGGTAAACTAATAATATTGTATTGATTCCCTGAAAGAAGGGAGTACAAAATATAAAAGGTCGTCAGTTTTGGCGACCTTTTTTTGTTATCAATTAGCCGAAGAAATAATAGTGTTTTGTAATGAAATAGCAAATTAAATCCAGGATTTATTAAGCAAATGAACACTCACAGGGAAGATACTTTCCGGGCAAATTATTAAACAAAAGTTGATAAAATGTTGTATATTACATATGACCAAAAAACGACTCCGTTTTGTAACTGTTCTAAAGGTGTTGCTTGTTTTTCAGTATGCCTTATTTGTTTCGCTCTTTTACTTTTACTAACACAATTTCTTTACCATGTCTTTGTTTAGATGCACTTTTAACAGAACTAAAAGTACCTGGATAAAAAGATTGCCTGTTTTGCTATTAGTTGGTCTGTTAACCAGTTGTTTCCATTATTATTATACTGTTGAAAAGGATACGCAATTACAACCACAAAAGGCGGTTGAATTAAAAAATAGCGACAAGTATTTTATTCTGCATTTAGGGAATCTGGTATACGAGTTTACCGATGTATCTGTCGATAGTATTTATTTGTCAGGAACTCCTTATAACTTACCTGTATATCGACAGGCTTATAAGAAGACTAATCCCAAAGGGGTAACGAGGTACAAAAAGAAGGATGAAAGTCATATTTTGGATGAAGTCCACATTTATGCCAATGTTTCTAATCTTATGGGCCGTAAAGTGCAAATTCCATGGTCTCAGATTGACAAGGTTGAAATATATAAACCGGATAAAGGAGCAACAACAGTATCAATGGTTATAGGTGCCGTTGGAGTTACTGCTTCGGTTATTTTGGTAGCAGCAGGTATTAGTGCAGCAGCGGCTCCGGCTCCATCTATGGGGAGTTCATGTCCTTATATTTATGATTTAAATGGAGAGGAGAAGGAATTAATAGGTGAAATATATAGTGGTGCTATATACCCATCACTTGAAAGGCATGATTATTTACCTCTGCCAAATTCGAACCAAAATAATAACCAATATACGCTTTCCATGGCCAACGAGTTGGAAGAAATTCAAAACACCAATCTAATCGAATTGCTCGCTGTGGAACATCCGGCAAATACAAAAGTATTGATTGATAAATACGGTAAAACTCATACAATTGGGAGTCTTCAAAATATGAAAACGTTGGATAATACCGGAAGAGATGAGTCAATTAATAGTCTTATCGTACAAGACTCTTTAAAATATAATCCGGATAATTCGAAAGAGTTAAAAAAAGATGAAGTAATTCTGACTTTTAAGCGTCCCGAAAATGTTTCAAAGGCCAAACTGGTTATTCGGGCCAAAAATACACCTTGGCTTGATTACGTTGTTTTAACTTTTCATGAGCTGTTTGGTGAAAAATATGACTGCTGGATTGAAAAACAAGACAAAGTTTCTGCGAGAAAAATGAATAACTGGGTTTTAAATCAGGATATTCCTCTATCTGTTTATGTTGAAAAAAGAGGGAAATGGAAATTTGTTGATTATTTTAATGTTGTGGGGCCGGTGGCAATGAAAGAAGATGTGTTGGTTATTGATTTGCCGTCAACCAGTGCTGATTCTGTAAAAATTAAGCTCGAATCGGGTCGATTGTTCTGGGATATTGATTATGTAGGATTGGATTTTTCTGCTGATCGTCCTGTTGTGGTGCATAAAGCCATTTTGAACAGCGCAATTGATAATTATGGAATTGATGTCAGTTCAAATTTGTTATCATCAGATGAATTTTATTATACGCAACCCGATATTGGCGATGAGGTAATTTTAAAATTCACATTACCCAAAGAGGAAATACATACACAGTCCTTGTTCCTGCATAGTCAAGGCTATTATGTCCGGAAAATGGATTCATCCGGAGAATATTATCGTAAATATTTACTAAGCTTCAGAAAAAAGGGGAAGATGGCCGAATTCTCAAATGAGTTACTTAACTACCAGGGTGGCATTGGTTCAAATTAAAACAGAAGGAATGGAAAATCATCATTGTTCAGTTTGTATACGTGAATGTGAAATTGGGCAGAGTTTCTGTCATCGCAGAGATACGAAAGGAAATATTATTCAACCAAACAAGTTTAATGCCGTTGTTATAGATACATTAGCAGATAAGCCCATAACACATTTTGGCGAGAATGCCGAAATACTATCTGTCGGATCGTGGGGCTGTAATCTGCGTTGCCTGGGCTGTCAGAATGTAACACTGTCATGGGCGATAAAAGGGTGTTGTTTAGGATATAAGGAGTTAAGTGCCGACCAACTTACTAAGATGGCGCTCGAAAATGGGTGTAAAGGCATTTGTTTTACTTACAACGAACCGGCAATTTTGCTCGAAACAATTGAAGAGTATTCATATAAAGCCAGAGAAAATGGTTTATTCACAGTTTTTGTTACCAATAGTACTTTAACAGAAAAATCGACAAAACGCTTGTCAAAATGTATCGATGTGGTGGCTGCGGATATAAAAAGTATGGATGATAAATTTTACTATCAGTATTGTGGCGCAGAAGGCATTGATGCTGTTGCCCGAAAAATTCTGACCTGTATTAAAACTTTTGCCGACTCGGGCGTTCACGTAGAAGTGAGGACAAATATAATTCCGGGGGGAAATGATCAGGACGAGAATTACCTTCAAATTGCTTCGTGGATAAAAAACAATATGGGAATAGAAACACCCTGGCATATTACCCGGTTTTTCCCGGCGCATCAGCTTAGTCATATTCAACCTACATCTTTGGTCGAATTGGAGAAAGCAAAAAGCGCAGGTTTAAGAACCGGCCTCAAATATGTTCATACTTATTCAGAAAAAGGTTGTGATTGTGCCCAAAAAGATCACCTGTTTGGTAATGACGATGCAAAAAATGACAACAAAGAATCATCGTGTTGTAAAAAGGAGATGAACAGGCAGGTTGACTTTAATAATTTGAATTTTTCGATGAATAAAAACTGACTAAAATTGCATGACAATAATATGTGGATTATTAATGTTCTACTTTTATTTATCTTTCGTATTCTGCCTGTAAAGGTGTTGGATTTGATTATTAACTCATTATCTCCGGCATCAAAAAAATCTATAAAATTCCTGTGTAAATTAAATCCTTCGTTATTTGAGATAGTATCTAAAAAAAAGCTGGTTTACGTTTATTTGAAAGCTTCAAAAAAAGTTCCGGCGTATAATCAGTTCCTCCTGGATAACGGAATTAATAAGCCAATTAAAAGTGTAAGTGGATTTAATAAACTGGTACCGCCAACCTCCAAAAAAAATTACGTTGAAAAGTATACAATCGAGGAAAGATGTTTTAATGGAAAATTTCCAGAAGTAGGATTGCTTGAAGAAAGCGCTGGGAGTTCCGGAAGATCTACAAATTGGATCAGATCGCTTAAAGAGGAGGATTGTAATATTCCAATTACGAAAATTGCTTTTAAACATTTATATGACTTTGAGAACGAAAAACCTCTGGTAATACTAAATGGATTTATGCTGGGGAGCTGGAGTGGAGGCCACAAATTTGCCAAACGAATAGGATCGATGGGAATTTGTAAAAACATTGGGCCGGATCGGCAAAAAATTGTTGAGAATTTAAAAAATCTTGGAAGCGGTTACAAATTCTTGATTGGGGGATACCCGCCTTTTCTTACCAACCTCATTAAATATGGAAATTCAATAAGCACGTTTTCATGGAAAGATTTTGAAATACACATTTTAACCAGTGGAGAAGGTTTTGTTGAAGAATGGCGCGAATACATAAAATCTCAACTTAGGCCCGGTTCCTGTATTTATTCTGATTATGGTGCCACCGATCTTGATATTGGCGTTTCAATGGAAACACCATTTACCATATTTCTACGACGGTTGTTAAAAGAGAATAAGGAGATTAGGAATGAAATTTTAAATACAGACAGACAGCCTTCTTTTATCGGACAATTTTCTCCCATTCACTTTTACATCCGAAATACAACGAACAAAGATGGAATTCAGGAACCTGAAATTTCGGTGCTAAACCTGAAAGCTGTTTCACCCATGTTAAAATACAGGGTAGGTGATGAAGGTGGCATAATTAAACTTCAGAAATTAAATGACATATTGAAAGAGTATGGATATTCTGCCCAAAAGCTTAAAAATGAATACGATATAAAATCTGTTTTACCATTTCCGCTTATTTATATATTTGGTAGAACCGATGGAACAGTATCGATAAATGGAGCCATGATTTCTCCGGAGGAGATAAATGCGGCGATAATATCCGATTCTGAACTAATTTCAGGAATAAACAGTTTTAAACTCTCTGTGGAGCTGGACGAAGAACATTTTTCAAGGCTTTATGTATTTCTCGAAGCAGATAAAAATAGAATTATTACTGATCGTTTTGTTGAAAGATGTACGAGCACAATCAATACAGAATTAATCCGCTCAAACGAATGTTTCAAACACGCGGTTAAAAAGAACCCGGACAAAGGAAGTGCGATTGTTAAAATATATGCGTTCCGACAAGGGATCTTCAAAAATGAAGATTCGACTTTGAAAAATAAATATTTACTATGAGTTCCTTAAATAATCTGTCATATCATTATTGTTGTAGTGCTCATGCCGTTATGCTAAAGTACCGGATTTCGATGTTAAAATACATTTTTAACAGGAGGAAATACCCCTTGTTTTATTACTCGAATTCGAAAGGCGGTTTAACCGAATCAAGAGAAATTTTTAAGCAAATGAAGATCCGAAAGTTCGTGAAACACAACGGTAGTTTTTATTTTTCTTTAAATGCACCACACTGGCCTTCAAAAGCCTATGATCGAATGGCTGCAAACGGAGGTTTAAATCTGGTTGCTGCCGGAACCTCGCTCAAACATCATATTGATAACGCAATAATTGGGATAACAAGACAATGTAACTACAAATGCGTGCATTGTTACGAACTGTATAATTTGAATAAAAAGGATTCTGTGCCAGTTGAGAAACTGTTTGAGGTTACTGCAAAAATTCAGGAATACGGAGTTGGTATTGTTACATTTTCAGGGGGCGAACCTATACTGCGGTATAACGACCTTATTAAAATACTGGAGAGAGTTGATCATGCCAGGTCAGATTTTCATATTCACACTTCCGGTTATGGTGTTACCCAGGAAAGGGCAGAGAAATTAAAGGCGGCAGGTTTGAGGGCGGCAGGTGTTGCCATTGATCACGTTGATCCAAAACAGCACGATGCATTCCGCGGTTTTAAAGGTGCCTTTCAAAATGCAGTTAATGCTTTAAGGTATTTTCAAAATGCAGGTATTTTTACCTATGTAAACATGTGTTTGACGAATGAAATTATCAGAACCGGCGATATTTACAAGTATTTTGATTTGATGAAATCGTTAAAGGTTGGATTTGTGCGATGGCTGGAACCTAAACCTTGTGGCGCATACATAGAAAATGAGGGAGAGTCATGCATACTGGCAGAACAAGAAAGAAGAATCGCTACCGATCTGTTTATAAGTGCAAATACCGGTCAAAATTATAGAGATTATCCTGTTATTTCGTACGAAGCATTTACTGAATTACCTGAGAACTTAGGCTGCATTATGGGTGGGAATTCTCTGATTTATATTGATACTGCAGGAAATGTTGAGCCTTGTGTTTTTCTGCCTGTGTCGTTTGGTAATATTCTTGATGAAGACTTTTCGATAATTTTTGACAGAATGAAAAATGCGATACCAAATCCCCTGAAAAAGGAATGTCCGGCCGTTACTTTAAGTCATGAAATATACAATCTGAAAAAGAAGGGTTGCTCATTGCCAGTTTCATATAAAGAGTTTAGATTCATATGAATTATCACTTACAGATTATTTTCTTAATTTAATGAATTCAATTCAGCCATATATTGTTGTGTAACTTATCACAAATGAGGATGCAACTTCCTGCAATTAAGGGAGCCATATTTAACAAGAGGTTTTTCGACCTCTTGTTTATGCCCTGTTTTTCTGAAATCCTTGCTGGTTTTGTTTTAGTAATAGGGTAGTAGGTCGCAACTTTTCTTAGCTCAAATTTTTTTAGAAAAGATGGTACCCAAACTATTCTTCCTGATTTTTCAATCCTTGACCCGGGCTCAGTATTTTCGTACCTTTAGTAGAGTCAACCAAAAATTAATCAAAATGAAAAATAAGGTAATTGATTTAAAAGCTGAAGAAGCAGCTATAAATAATCTGCTCAATACACTTAATGCAGCATGGGATCGTCAAGATGTGGCAGCAATGACTTCTTTATTGACCGAGGATGTTTTATTTCATGGCAATGGACCGTCTGAGATATATAATAAGAAGCAGGTCACTGAAGGTTGGACTCAAATGCTTGCTCAACCTTTTCCACTTGAAGTAATTGATAAACCTGTTGTAAGAATGGCTCCCGATGGGAATTCTGCATATGCGATGCAACAATATTTTATGCCAGCGTTTTCAACTAAAATTCCATTTCGTAATGGATATTTTCTTATTAAGGTAAACGGCAATTGGTTAATTTATACATGTAACACGGCATGCCTGATTAATGATAATGATTTTCCAAAAATTAACGAGGTATTAGGCGAATAAGCTTTTCATAAAATAAAGGGGGCTGTTTTTGATGATTCCCGATGATTAGAGCTTAAATGTTCGGGAAACAATAAAGGTGAACCCGGCTCATTTATGATTCAGGGTGATCACAGACCGGTGGAATTTCGCAAATTTGTTGTTACACCTGAGGTAACCAAATTTTCATTAGAAGGATTAATCTATTAAATTGAAAAAATACGCAAGATCTAATATATCAGTTTGCAGCTTACTGTAAAAGGGGAACCAAAAATTTTGAAGAGGTCTTTATTGACTTCTTTTTTGTTTCTTAATCAGCCCAACCTTACATATTATTTTATTAAATTAGTACAGATTGGATTCTCCCTAAAAATCGAGATCATCCCATAAAATTAATGTCGGGTTCGATTATTGGGTATTTAGGGTTGTTTGAAAAAACAAAAAAAGCAAGGAGAGGACTACTAACTTAATTGCATCATTGTATAAGTTAATTAACAAATGCTACTACGAAAATCAAAACAAACAAAGAATTACAAATTTAAGAGTTTAAAAGCTTATGCCTGGGACCGGGCAATTGGTAACAGCTTTAAATTCAGAACAGTATTCGACAGAAATGAGATCAGCTATCTTAGCGCCGAATTCACATTTTATAATAAACTATTTGATGAAAAAGATTGGAATGCAGCAATTAGTATACGGGGAGTTGCTCTTGATGGAACTGTAATTATTAAAGAAATTTGTTTAAAGGAGGAAGAAATTTCCATAAGCAAGGAACAGAATATTATCAGTTATTATTTTGGTTGGGGAGAAGACAAACATGGCGGTTACTGGGAAAAAGGGAAATACCGATGGATTGCATCAATTGATGAAGAGATTGTTGGAATAAGAGATTTTTACATTGAAGATCACGGGAAGGTAACAGCAGCTGATAATCCTTATTTTGAAGTGAATTCTTTACGAACATATGAAGCTCCGGCCGGTGACATTGATGAAACAGAGCGAAAATACCTGAAAAGTTTTGATGTTAAAACTACCCGATACATTATGGGTGAAATAACTTTTACCAGCAAAATTCAACCCAACTGGTTATGCGAATTGTTTTTTAATTTTTACGATGATACAGGTACTCTTCTGGGAAGTTCTGATACCCTTGGATTAATTGATGAGGATAAAAATATTATCTCGGCCGGATATGGTGCCGAAGATACGGGCTCGTGGATTCATGATAATTACAGGCTTGAAGTAGTTTTTATGGATACTACCGTAGCTGCAATACCATTCTCGATAGGAGATGAGAATAAAGAAAGACTAAGTGATTTTGAAGCTTTGTTAAACAATGATGTTTCAGGTTTTTTTAATGCAACTTATGTTTCAAAAGACACATTTACTGCTAAAAACGATGACCTTATTGAGAAAGAAAATTCTCAAAAACAAGAAAAATCAGATGAATCAATAAAAGTTGAAAAGAATCAGGAAAAAACGCTCTCTGAAATAATGAACGACCTTGATTCTTTAATTGGTTTGGAAAATATTAAAACCAAAGTTCGCGAGTATGTTGATTACATCAAATTTTTGCAATTAAGGAAAGAAAAAGGAATTAAGGATGAAGAGGAAATAAGTTTACACAGTGTTTTTACCGGGAATCCGGGAACAGGAAAAACCACGGTTGTAAAGTTATTGGGTGAAATTTTTCATGCAATGGGATTGTTATCGAAAGGGCATGTATTTACGGTTGATGCAAGCGATTTAATTTCAGAATATATCAGGCAAACCAGTAAAAAAACAACTGAAGCTATAGAAAAAGCCCGGGGCGGAATTTTATTTATTGATGAAGCCTACATACTTTATAAGGAAGACTCGCACGGAGATTTTGGACCGGAGGCAATTGCTGAGTTAATAACTGAAATGAGCGATGGAAAGGGTGACATTGCCATTATGGTTGCAGGATACCCGGATGAAATGCAGTCATTTTTAAAGTCGAATCCGGGACTTAAATCCCGCTTTAAACATCATTTTCATTTTAAGGATTATACTCCTGAAGAGCTCCTGCAAATTGCCAGATTTGCTGCCGAAAAAAAGAATGTGTTATTGCATAAAACAGCATCGGAAAAATTGCTTAAGATTATTACTAACTCTTATCGAAACAGAGATAAAACTTTTGGAAATGCCCGCTTTGTCTTTGCACTGGTCGATCAGGCCAAAATGAATATGGGAATCAGAATTGTAAAACAAAGTCAACCGGAAGAACTGGACAGAAATGATTTATTGTTGATTATTGCAGAAGATATTGAAGAAATTGCTATTGAAACAGCTCATAAAAAACTTAAGATACAGATTGATACCGAATTGTTAAATGCAGCACTCGCCGAACTCAATCAACTCACCGGACTTGAAAATATTAAGCAGGAAATTAACGAACTTGTGCGTTTAACCAGGTATTACCGCGAAATGAACCGGGATGTATTAAAAGCACTCTCACTGCATAGTATTTTTACCGGTAATCCCGGCACCGGAAAAACATCGGTGGCAAGAATTATGGGGAAAATCTATAAAGCACTGGGGTTGCTCGAAAGAGGCCATCTAATTGATGCCGATGCAAGTGCTCTTGTTGCAGGTTACGTGGGACAAACGGCATTAAAAACCAAAGAATTAGCAAAAAAAGCCAACGGTGGAATTCTGTTTATTGATGAAGCATATTCGCTTACGGAAGGAAACAACAATGAATTTGGGAAACAGGCAGTTGCCGCTTTAATAAAGGAAATGGAAGACCAGCGCGGAAATTTTAGTTTGATTGTGGCTGGTTATACAAACGAAATGAAGAATTTCATTCAATCTAATCCGGGGTTAGAATCCCGTTTCGACAATAAATTTAATTTTCAGGATTTTAATGAAAATGAACTGTGGCAAATTATTGTAAGTATGTTTGAGCAAAAGAATCTGAATGTTGCAACCGAAGCGGAAAACCATCTTAAAGCATATATTGCCAAACTGCATAAAAATCGGGATCGCTTTTTTGGAAATGCCCGGTCGATGCGGAAGATTGTTGAAAAGGCGGTGAGAAACCAGGAATTAAGGATGGCAGATTTACCCATGTCTAACAGAACTCCTGATGTTATTTCAACGGTTATTTTATCCGATGTTCAGGAGTTCGAATTTCAAAACGTACCCTCAAAATCAACGCTTGGTTTTAAACTTTCGAATTAAAGAGAGCAATTTAATACCATTATAATTGTTCTATTTCATCGATTGTTTGCTGATCTTTAGCGGCCAGTTCGGTTTTACCCATGGCCAGGTAAATTTGTTTTCGAAGAAAATATGCCAAGGTATTTTTTTTATCAATTTGTAAAACATGGTTACAATCTTCGAGGCCTTCGCGTAATTTTTTAAGTTGTGTAAAAACTTCGGCCCGGCAACACCAGTAAAATAGATTCTCTGATTCCAGTTGCAAGGCAATATCGTAATCGATTAAAGCTGCCCGGAATTGTTTGGTTTTGTTTAAAATTTCAGCCCTAAAAAAATAGTAGAATGCATTATTTGGTTCCTCGTTAATGGCTTTGCCAATTATCTCCCATGATTCAAAATAATGGTCCTGATTATTTTTTTGAACCGCTTGTTCGTAAAAATAATGTGCACGTTCTTTTGCCGACAAATTATTTAAAGGATCTACATTTTTTTGTAACTCTGACTTACTTCCATGAATCTCAAAAAAGTGCTGTGCATTTTCATTTGAATCTCCATTCGAAAACGTTGGGTGTCCTTCCTGTTCAATATAAGTTTCAAGAAAATCCGGGAAATCGGGTGATACGTAATTCCAGAACCTCTCAGATTGACTATGATTGCCCATAAAAACGGGTGTTTCCGTGAGATAATCAGGCAAGTTAATTAGCACCAAAAATCTTTTGTCGGGCAATAAACAAAACGGGATATATGGATATGTATAAGAAAGATTGTACCCTCTTTTAACAGCCAGAGAAAGCATGTAGGAATACTTTTCCGAAATTTCTTCGATGGAAAGCAGATAAACCGATTCACGCTTATAAAGTTCAAAATCGGCCTGGGTTTGAATAAATTCGTTTTGGAAATCATAAACCATCATCCCTCCGTTATAATTAAGAAGAAATTTCTTAAACGAATGGGGAAGCTGAACCCGATTCATTTTTTCGAAGATGTTTATTTTTAATGCATTAGCCGGAGAGTTAAAATGCATATAATTGCCCGGCATAGATTTAATTTCATCTAACCGGTTTAATATAATTGTAATATTAGGAGGAGTTTTCAAATTTTATTTATCATTCAAATTACCATTTTTGTGTTCTTTCCCAGTCTCCGGAAGAATTTTGTTCCCATTCGTTATAGTTATCATCTAAAACACGAGTAACCTTTTCTTCTTTGGTATATGTATTTGATGAATTTGAACTTCCAGAATTATACGAACCACCAGAGCTTCCCGAACCGGTAGAACCACGTGCATGTGTAATTGCATAAACAATTATTATGAAAACACTAAGTGTTATTCCAACAATAAAATAAATGCTGCAAATAAGCAAAACCAGCAAGGAATAAATAACTGCGTATTTTACCGAAAACCGCGAAAAGGATTGCACCATAGCCACCAATACAATAACCATAAAAGCAAGCGATGCACCCCACATTACCCAGTCCCAGTTATTTGGGTAACTTCCCCAAATCTGGAACCCTTCTTCTAAAAACCACCTGAATTCGTGTTTTGCAAAAAGTAGCACAGCACCGAATAACACCCCTGCAATGATTGAGAATTTTATAAACCAGGCATCTTTAAATGGATTTTTTCGCGTTCCCGCTTTTTGGCAGAACCATCTGTCGAATTTATAGAAACGTTTCCAAAAGCGGTAAAGTAAAAATACCAAACCAATCCAAATTATCCAGAATGCCCATCCGGGAAGCAGCTTGGTTAAATCGGCAATTTCATCAGGACTTTTTTTGCGTTTACCATCACTTATGTCCTGCATAATTTGCGCGTGAGTTAGATTCTGGTCCGCAGAAACCATTTTTGCTTTCACAAAAACTGTATCTCCTTCCACTGTTTTAACCTGATAATATTTAGGGTACTTCTTGCTTTTTGCAATAAAAATTAATTTGTGTTCATCTAAATACGAAAATGGTATTTTATCGTAACGGGTACTTAAATCTTTTGGATTTTTATACGCATAAACACGGCGGTATAAAATGGCCAGCGAATCACCCTTTTCCTGAGCATTCAAATCACAAACCGCATAAAGAAGTATGAGAATAAATAAAATTTTTTTCATTTGCCTTTGGTTATTGAGTTGGTTGAAATTGATGTATGGAATTTACAAAATATTTTTTTATAATTCTTTTTTGATGAATTCTATTTCGGATATTAATTATGTTTTTCAGGTATTGTGTGAAAATTTATACAATATCAATTCTTGAGGTTAATTTCATACATTGATAACAGTTGATATTTAAAATATTAGGTTAAATATCCATAGAATTAAAACGAATTAATGTTAAAATTTACTATCTTTCATAAGCTCAGAAACAAGCAGGTGATTTATTGTTTCTGAATCTTTATGGAATTTTCCTTTAAAACCAAATTTCAGCAACCTAATGGCAATATACATTGTAGGATATGGAACTTTGCTTTACACCGAATCAGTAGGAGATACAATCGGGACTACTGCAATTAAAAAAGTATATAAGCCTGTGGTTATTTATGGATTTAAACGCCTGTTTAATCTTTTACCATCTCATTATAAACCTTCGTACAAAATTAGCGATTTGCCAGTAGAAAAGGCAGCTGCCAATATAACTCAACATCCGGGCGCCAGTTTGAACGGACTTGCTTTTGAAGTGAGCGTAGCTGAGTTAAACGCACTGGATCAACGAGAACAACATTATAACCGGATCGAAACGACTTTGTACGACTTTAAAAGTGGTGATCCGATTGGGAAGGGATTTGTTTATGCTGCCGATAAAAATAAAGCGACACTGACCGGCGATCCTGAATTCTTGCCCGATTGGGAAGATATTTCTTGGGCAAGAACCGGGGCGTACAGGCATGGAGCCGAATTTGGGACTATGTACGACCAAACTACTTTTCTCGCAGATGGTGAAACGCTTGTAATGCAACGGTATGCGAAATGGTTAGATCAACTCATTCTCAATAAATAATATGATGACAGATAAACATTTCATATTCAAATTCGAGGATTCTGAAATTACATTAAAGGGTGGAACAATTAGTCAAATTCCGGCTAATTCAAATACTTTAAGTTTCGCTGAAAATTCAGTTTCTGATGATATTATTTTGGAAGAAGGAATAAGTTTAGAGGATTTTGAAGTAAAAATTGCTGATTACATAAAGCAAAAAAGTAAATTTTCGTATCTGATTCTTCAACTAAAAAACAGGATAGGATCCTTATTTACAGTGGTAATCTCACTGATGGTTATTGTTTTTCTAACGTTGTTGGCAATACATGAATCATTAAGCTACGATCTTTTTTCCGGTAGCAATGGTTCCAATATTTTTAAATTCAATACCATTTACTTCTACTTTCTATTGAGTTTTGCTATTATTTTGTTTTTGGTTATCTCACCCAAAATAATATTGGGCGAGTATGATAACATGTTTGAATGGGCTAATTCCCGTTTTTCATCACATTCGCGTATTATTAGAAGACTCGAGCGAGGTTTGCAATTAGTACATGAATTAAGTAAGGAGAATAATGTAATTAATGTGTGGAATCCGTTGGTTGAAGGGAGAGATAGTTGGTTTTGTTTACAACTGGTTCCGGCTTTGATCCGCCTGAGACTGCCTCTATGTATACTAATAAGGATTGATGAGCGGGATACATTTCTTGAATTAATGAAAGCCAATGATTTGGCAGATTATCAAATAGTTCAGCCACTTGGTCATGCAGAAGAAATTCAAAAAATATTTCCGTTTAGTTTGCTTTCCAATTGGGAGAAAGAATGTATGCATTGCCTGATTTTTAGTTCGACAAAACAATTGCCCGAATCATGGAAAAAAGAAAATTCGCAAGAAGATATAGTTGTTTCTAAAGATTTGGGCGAACGTGCCTATCATTTTTTCAGGCGTGATTATTTATCGGACTCAGAAAATAATACATTCGAAAAATTCTTAAACAGGTGTGTTGATGACTACGGATATCTAAAACCGACACCGGATAAGCGGACGGAGAATTTTATTTTGTTGGAAAAAAGCCTGGCTGATGAATTGGATGCAGTGTTATTGGAAAAAGTGAAAGACATTGTTGTAAATAATCTCGGCAGTATTTCTGCAGAAAATAATGATCCATTGGCTTTTGTGATCCTAATTGGGTTAATTGGAGCAGACAATACCTTAAATTCACGAAAAATCAACTTGCTGTCAGGATTTATAAAAAATGTTGACCGTGTAGAGAATTATCAGTTGATGAGTAGCTATTGGAAATTTATTTCATCAAATGAAACCGAAGTTACCGACAATTTTACACTGGAACCGGTACAGTTTATGGATGTGCAAACATTAACTGATCTTTCGGTATGCTTTGTAAATTCAGGAATGTATGAAAATGCTTTTGAGGTTTATAATATTCTCGAAAATATTTATCCTGCTAAAATAGCAATCGAGATTGCAGATCTCAAAGATAGCCTTGGGGAATACAAAGAAGCACTTAGAATTTTATTAGAAACTGATAAGAAATGGTTTCAGTCGGGTATTGTTCAGGATGTGGGCCTTATTCTTAAACTTTATATAAATATTTCCTGGGTAATTGTTAGCGGAAGGTTTGAGGACAGGAGGAAAGAAGGATATCAGTATCTTGAAAAAACAGAAAACATCCTGAGAAAGCTACCTGATGCTGAAAATTACCTGTTGTTTCTGACCCAATTTTACAATACTACTGCCAATTATCACGAATGGGAAGAAAATTACACACTTGCCATCGAGAATTATGAAAAAGCACTAAAATTACCCGGGACTATTCTCCGAAAAAGTAGTTTGCTTTCGAATCGTGGAATTTCTGAACGTTTAATCGCTAAAAAGCATACTGATATTACCTTCAAGAAAAAACATTTGTTAGCGAGCTGCTCAAACCTACGTCAGGCTGTAAGTATGAAAAAAAGTATTGGCGAAAAGAACCAAATACCGGGAACTTCTCATAACCTGTCGGAGACTCTGATAGAGCTTGCCCTTATAACTGAAGATAAAACTGAACGAGTTGAAGTTTTGAGAGAGGCAGATATGATTGCTTCGCAAGCTATGGAAATTCTTGATGAATTGAACTCACAAAAGAGAAGAGGACGTTTACTTACTGAAAAGTATATAGCCCATTTTATGCTTAGTGAACTGGGGGAAGTTTCAGATGAAAAAAGGATAAAAGAAACGTTGGATATCTGGCTTCAGAAGGAAGATAAAGACTCTTATGATTTCCGCGAAATTACCCGACTCCTTGATCAATTTGGATCCAATTAGATTTTAAATCAGAATGAAATAAAGATTCAAAAAAGACCGACATAATTGTCGGTCTTTTTTATAGAATTATTTTTTCCGGTTAATAATAAGTTTTCGAGTATAATGTTTTTGTCCGTTTCTAATGGTTATTAAATATATTCCACTCACGTATTCGGATACATCCAGAACTACTTTTTCATTCTGAATCCGGTACGTTTGTCGAAGCACATTCCTTCCCATATTGTTATACATGAGAATCTCAATTTCATTTTCAACCGGGTAATTTAATCCGATATTCAGTCTGCCGGATGTTGGATTTGGATACATCTGGAAGAACGGTTTCTCCTTAATGACTTCGCCAATTGCATCGTATTTTTTGGCTACACAAATTTCGAAACTATCTTGCACTGATTCTTGCCATGGATCAGTTGCTTCCAGTACTACCTGGTAACAACCTGTATCCGGTAAAGCCGGAACCAAATTCAAGGTCAATAAACCATTTGAAAGAATTGTTTCCATCCATTCCGACTCATTTGGTATCGTCGATAAAGTGAAAGAGAGTTGATCACCATCTTCGTCGTAAAAGACATTATGTATCAAATCGATTACAACATTTACCGAATCTCCAACTTCCAGATCGATATCTTCCATAGGATTTATAACTACCGGAGCATGGTTTTCTAATACCGTAAGATCGAGGTGGACAATACTGTCGCATCCATGGATGTTAACCAGGGTGACGGTGTAAGTCCCGGTCGTATCATATTGATTATTTCCGAGCTGATAAGATGTTCCAAAGGCAATAGTATCGCTTATGAATATCTCATCCGGCGAATAGACTTTGAGGTTTAGCGTAAAAACACTGTCGCATCCCGAAGGATTCTCAACCTGTTCAGTGTAACTTCCTTCGTTGGAATACGAACTGTCGCGGAAAATAAATGATTCTCCTTCACAGACAGCCATGTTATATGTGATTTCCATTATCGAGACAAAGTTCAGTTTCAGAATTACTGTACTGTCGCATCCTTCCTGACTCACAAAAGTTTGCTGATATTCTCCGGTTTCCGAATACGTAGAATCTCCCCAAACGTAGGTGTCTCCTATACAAATGTCAAGCTCCATAGTGTTTAACATCTCAGGAAGAACAGTGAGCTGAAGCACCATGGTACTGTCGCATCCGTTTACAGAGCTGTAGGTTTCACTGTACGTTCCGCTTTGATCGTATTCACTTCCATTAAAAAAATAGGTTTCCCCGTGACAAATAGTGGCCTTGATCTCAGTTGTGTCAAGTGGGTAAACATTCAATTCGAGAGTGACCACACTGTCGCAACCCATTTGATTTCTGAGTGTTGTAGCAAATATTCCTGTTTCAGAATAAACAGAATCACCAATGGCAACTTGTTCACCTTCACAAATAGTTTCGGTTATTGATGTAGAATCAGCCTTATTCACTGTCAATTCGAGCGTAATAAAACTATCGCAACCCATTTGATTCCTAAGTGTTGTAGCAAATATTCCTGTTTTATAATAAACTGAATCGCCAATGACAACTTGTTCTCCTTCACAAATAGTTTGGATTAATGACGTTGAATCGGTCGGATTCACCGTCAAATCTAGCGTAACAACACTGTCACAACCCAGTTGATTGCTAAGAGTTGTCACAAATACTCCGGTTTCAGAATAAGTTGAATCGCCAATGACAACTTGTTCTCCTTCACAAATAGTTTGGATCAATGATGTTGAATCGGTCGGATTCACCGTCAAATCTAGCGTAACAACACTGTCACAACCCAGTTGATTGCTAAGAGTTGTCACAAATACTCCGGTTTCGGAATAAGTTGAATCGCCAATTGAAACTTGTTCTCCTTCACAAATAGTTTGGATTAATGATTTTGAATCGATTGGATTTACCGTCAAATCTAACGTAACAACACTGTCACAACCCAGTTGATTGCTAAGAGTTGTCACAAATACTCCAGTTTCAGAATAAACAGAATCACCAATGGCAACTTTTTCACCTTCACAAATAGTTTGGATTAATGATTTTGAATCGGTTGGATTCACCATCAAATCTAGCGTAACAACACTGTCACAACCCAGTTGATTGCTAAGTGTTGTCACAAATACTCCGGTTTCGAAATAAACAGAATCACCAATGGCAACTTGTTCTCCTTCACAGATAGTTTGGGTTATTGATGTTGAATCATCTTGATTCATTGTTAAATTAAGCGCTACGATACTATCACAACCAAGCTGATTAATAAATGTGGTAATATAGACACCTGTTTCGGAATATACAGAGTCTCCCATTACAATGCTTTCCCCTACACAAATTGACGAATCTATAACTACCGAATCTACAGGATTGACAAACAGGTTTAAGTGAACAATGGAATCAGCACCTGACATAGTTGGTAAAGTATCGATATAGGTTCCAGGTTCATTTAAAATCAGCGATCCCAATTGATAGCTCTCATTACTGCAGATAGTAACCGATATCGTATCTTCAAAAATCGCCTGATTAATAGTTATTATTGTTTTATCGGTATGTGTGAGTTCACCGTCGCTGGCCGACAGCATTAGTGTGTAAATCGTGCCAATTTTGTCGAACGGTACAACAAATGATGGTGTTAGTGTATTTTCTCCCAATAAAATGAGTGAAGAGGGATAGTACCATTTGTAAGTAAGAGGATCGCCGTCGGGATCGTAAGTCGCCAAACCATTTAGTTGACAGATTTGTCCCTGTCGTACCAGACTGTCTGCTCCTGCATTTGCTACAGGGTAGCTGTTCGGAATCTGAATTTCCCAACTGGCATTTGCATTAGAACTTCCTGTTTTACCACTCGAGAGTTTTCTTATCATGCTCAAGTCGATAAAAAGTGTATGTACACCATCACGTAACAGTAGGTTTTCAAATCCTTTCAATACAAATCGTTTTGAATCCAATGTCTGAATTGTGATTGGATCAGATAATATTTCAGCTCCGTTGTATTGAATACTTAGAGTTGCAGAATTGAAATCGTTTGCTTCGATAGCCTCAGAGAAAGTAACAATAAGCGAATCGGGATGCGCATTGCTGATTTCTGTCGGAACTTCTGAAATTGTTGCCAGCAGATCGGTATTATCCAGGTAAACTTTGAAGGATGTAGTGCTTTGGTTGCCCACACTGTCTGTACAAACTATTTCGACAGAAACATTTCCGGAAGCTGAAAAATCAGCAGGAATTACAAGTAATCCTGAATCAACACTATCCACCTGCGACAGCAGGCTTCGGCTGTTTCCATCTGTTTCATAGAGGAAAATAGTAGTATTGTCTTCGTGAACAATCATCGATACCGAAATACTGTCCCCACTTGTGATGCCATCAGAATTGCTGCTTCCCAGGTCTGGTACGATAGCTAAATTTGTTACCGACGGCGGCGGTGTACGATCTACATTCCATGAGTAGGAATTGTAGACTGAAACGCCGGAGTTGCCTGCCAGATCACTCAGCTGATCGGCCAGAATTTTAAAGGTATAAGTTCCTTCTCCGTAAGTAAGTGTGTCGAATCCTGAGATATTCCAGATTGATGGTGAAACCATTGAAATATCCATATTTACATTTGAAAGCAACACATTGTTTTTCCAGAGTTCAAAGTCGTTTTTCGTAAAATCGTTTATACTTTCAGAGAAAGAGACCTGAATGCCCGGTACATGTTGCTCATCTATTTTATTTGTACTGAGTTCTGCAAAGAGAATTGGTTCAGGAGGAGTGGAATCGAAGGTCCATTCGACGTATTGCTGATTTTTTCCGTAAATTCCTGTTAGTGACCGAACGCCATCGAGATCAACAAGAAGTTGGTAAATAGCATCCTCCGTAATCGCTCCTGAAATTCCTTCAACGAGGAACGTTGTGTAGCTTCCATCAACCTGAGATACACTGAGAGTTGCAGCAACAGCTCCCGAATTTTGATAAAGCGTAAGGTCATCGGACGAGAACGTGGTCGGATCGATTTCCATATTAAAGCGAAGCTGAATGGCATCGTTTACCTGGTTGGTTGGATCGGAAGCGATGCCCGAGAATTCTTCGATGGCCGGAACAGAAAGCAACTGAGTCCAGGTAACGGTTTCAGTATCGTTTCCTCCATTCCCTGCATCATCGCTGATATTGGCAGTATTTACGGTTAATTCGTAAGCTCCATCTCCTGTTGTAAGGGCGGAGATATCCATGGTGTATGTGAAATCATCAATTTTCGTAATCTGTATTGAATTGTCTGCAAGGTTTGAGCTTCCTTCCAGTTTTACTATCAGGTCTTGATACGTGAAAGTTAGAGGATCGATTTTTTTGTTGAATACAACAGTCAGTTCAGAGAGGGGTGTCGTTATTGGCTGTGCCGGAGTACCGGTAATTTCAACGATTTGTATTTCAGCTGTATCCGATGGAGCCCATACAACGGTATAAGTTTGTGCTGTCATTGTTTCAAAATCGTCGACGATGTGGAATTTGTTTTCGTAAACATGTTCCTGTCCATCGGGCATGGTAATGTACGTGAGCCAGGCGTTGTCGAGCGGGATTTCCTGCCCGTCGTTATTGCGTGTAACGCTTACAATCTCGAACATGCCATTCCCCGGATCATCGAGTTTCAGGTAATTCCAGCCCAGAAAGCGGGGCGAAAGAGTGAGCGTATTGGTAAACGTCGGTGACTGAACCATCTGGTCGAAACTGCCATTTGTGGCTTCATATACATCAAGTACAGTTTGCCCCTGCGAAAGATAAATGGCATCGGGCAATTCTTTAACATCCTGTACATCGTTTACAAGAAAATCATTTATGCCGTCGTCAAGATTGCCGTACACCGATATGCTTCGGATCAGTTCGTGCATTTCGGCTCCGCTAACGAGACTTAGTTCTGGATTACCACGGCTGTCAGTGTGGGTTAAGCTGGCCGAATAATCGACAAAGTGACCAAGTAAACTGCTGGTAAACCACCATTGGCCAACTTTTGTTGATTGTGCGAAAATTGTTCCAAAATCAATATTGATCAAACCAAGGTTCACTGGTAGTCCCTGCAGATTGGAGCCAATCAACTCAAAGTCGATGAGTAAGCCTTTTTCGTTGTCCACAATTTCGGGTTGTGCCGATTCAATCAAAACATTATTGGCATCGCCATAGCCGTTATTTTCGATCATCAGGGCGAGTTCTCCCGGAATAACCGGTTCGGTGATGTCCACGGTTAGCGGATCGTCGCCAAGGATATCGCGCTGCATAAAGTAATGCAGGTAAAGATCAGGGCTTGGATGAACTTCCAAAGTAACCGGAAACAAAGTTTTAGTAACAGTTGTCGATGTGAAAGGATCGAGGTAAGTAATACTTCCGCCAAATGAATAACTAGTAGTGATGGTAGGCGCTGCTCCACGTTCCGGAATGAAGAGGATGGTTGCCGTTCCGGTTTCCATGGCGGACAATGTTCCGGTTCCATCGATTCCTGTTAACTGTGAAAGTGCTTCTGTTTCTATTTCGAACAGGTCGTTGCACAATTCGCCATTTTCGTTTGTGATTTCCAGGTTGAGCTGGAATTCCTCTATAGGTAAAGTTTCGTGACCGTTTTTCATGGTTAGTGTTCCTCGGAAAGCTTCGCGTGTCATCACCAGTTTCTGGCTGATGGAAAGTGTAACAGAAGCGCAAACAGAATTTTGGTGATCGGCAATTTGTTCATCAAGCGTTGTTGCCGCTTCGTCGAATAAATCGTTAACGGTTGTAAAGCCACGGCTTTGCAGGTATTGATTAACTGAGTCCGATTTTTCAATGCAGTAATCAGCCACACTTCCATCCAAAATATCAGGATAAAGAGAAGTGGGAGAGTAGATGTTGTCGTTCCATGCATCGATGGTGTTATTCCATCTTCTTGTTAACATTTCAATATCATCAGCACTAATATCGGTTCCGACAAGTATCTGTTTTATATTCAGAATATCCTGTTCTGAAAACTTCTGGTGTTCGCTTACAAATACTGAAATTTCTTCCGCAAGGTCTGATAAGTTCTCTTTTGATTTCCAGTCGATTGGGCCCCAAAACTCATCGAGCCATTCCATTCGGGCTTCCATCACCAATTGTACGTACATCAAATCCTGCACTGCTTGTTCAAGAAGCGGAGGCATATCTGGTTTCACTTCAGTTGCACTTTTTAGCGGCATGCCTGGTGGATCACCATAACATGTTATTGCAATATTGATTAAACTGTTTATATCTCCCACCAGTGAAAGTTGTTTCTCCAATTCCTCTTTAAAAGCCGTGGGGGCCATTGAAAGCAAACAATCAAATACCTCTTTATCGGTTGCGTTTACTTTATTATAGGTGTCGAAACAAGAACTTACATTGAGAACTAAGCCAGAACCCGGAATTAATTTTCCAACCGCAAATTTGGCAATTTCTGTCAAACAGGGTTCACAGGCAAAATCTGTACTTGTCGGATCATAACCACTGGTACCACTGCCTGCGGCAATTACCTCCACAAAGCCATCGAGTCCGGGTAATGCTATACCCATTCCTCCTAAGATAACAGGAATAGGAGTTTGTCTGCCAATATTAGCCAGTAATTCGTTTACATCCATATCATCATCGAAGGAACCATCGTTGTCGCCGCCGTCTTCGTCGTCACCATCATTATTATCATCGCATCTTCTGTACTTATACGGTTTTTTATACATCTCGTATTTTTTATCCGGGCCACATTGCCAACCGTATTCATAACCGCTTACATCGTAACACTTGACAGAAATGGCCTCTTGTGTGCCAGATGTTAAAGTAGTAATTCGCGACGATTTTAGGTCATCTTTTCGCTGCATAACCACCGGAATTTGAAGCGATTCTTGTGCAGTGATATTGTATTTTTTATCCTGGAAAACAAACTCATATTCTGCATCGTCAGTCGGGAAACTAAGATCGACCTCTTCTGCAGTAATCAAACCGTGATTGGTTAATGTGGCCATGAATGCGAAAGTTTCACCTGGTTCCAAATCAGGCATTTCTGTAGGTATGTCGAGTGTGACAACCGGCTTGGGCACATTGGTTTCGTATTCAATCTTTAGAACAATTTCGTATTCATCTTCAATTTCTGTCGGGACAACCGTCCAGGTGTAAGTAATGGCCTGGAAGCTGATAAACACCAGCTTTTCAGTTGTTTGCCCCGGATTGATTGTGATGTTTTGTCTCGATCCGTCGTGGTTATCAGCTTCTACCAGTAAAACATAGTTTCCTTCCGGAATACTGGAAAAATCAATCTGCCCATCGGAATTTGTGTAGCCTTCGCCAACCACTTCACCAGTGTATGGATTGCTCACTTTCACATGAGCATCGGCAAGGTGCGGACCCTCCTCGGTGCTGTAGGTGTATTCATCAACCACATCAACCAAAAGATTACCGGTTTCTTCTGAAACGCACTCGATACGATAGGGAAGAAATAGTCCATCGCTGTTGGTGGCATTGATGGCAATTTGTCCTGTCATCGGATAGTTTAACGGAGTTTCGTCGACCGATTGTAGTCGAAGCGTTACTTTTGAATAATCTCCGGATTCAATATTTTCTATTGTTGCAGGAGAAGCAAGCGACATCCAATCTGCATCAGGCAATGAAATGGAAACTTCTCCTGAATTTCCTGCGCCAACATTATAAACATAAAATTCGATATAACGGATTTTTCCTTTTGTGAAAGACGTTTCAAGGTTTACCGGTTCTGCCTTCAGCAAACCTTCAATAGCCTGGCAAAAGTAAAGTGCAGTAAATTGATAACTCACACCCTGGTCGCATGTTATTTGTATAGGAATCTGGATATAGTCGAGAACTTCTGTTACTTGGCTTCCTGTTACCGAGAAGTTGAACGTAGCCGTTCCGTTTCCTTCTAAAACAGAAATGGTATTTACATCGATACTGAATCCCGCCGGAGTGGAGGATGGTATATTCAGATTCAGGTTGGTAAGTGCTGCGTTGCTGTAATTTTTTACAGAGAAGGAACCAGTGATTGTTTCTCCTCTCTGAATATACCAAATTAACCAGTCGTTTGAAGTGCGACCAAATCCGAGAATGTCGAATTCATCCTGAATTGTCGAACTGTTTTCTCCGGGGTAGCAGGCACCCACAATGTAGTGCCCTATTTCGTAATCGTATGGTTCGAAAGTGGCCGAAAATTCACCCGAATCATTGGTTGTAGCATCAATTATCCGACGGATTCCCTGGGTGATCACATACACCTCAACGGTTTTATTAACCGCTGCTGTACTATCCGACATCATTGCAGAACCGTAAATTGTAACGGGTTGTGCTGATGTAAACGTAGCTTCATCAACTACGGCTGTTGCCGAATAGTTCGATAGTATTTCGAAAGGAACAGCTTTCGAAGTGTTGTTGGTGTACAACAGTTCTGTCAGGGTTTCGTTGGGATTTACTTTCAATAACAGGTAGTAGTTACCCAGGTTGGCAGGTACATTCACCAGGTCCCAGATTTGAACAGAATCGCCAATCGCCAGGCTTGCTTCAAGCGTAAAACTTTGTAAGAGTTTGTCGGTCGATCCTAACTTGTTATCGGAAGAAAGATAGAGGTTTGCTGTAAATCCGGCAGGTGCTTTCAGGAAACCTGTATTTTTGATAGTAGCCTGAAATTCGAGCACACTGCCAATTGGTAACTTGCTTTCGGCCGGAGTGAATGATGAAACAATCAGGTCGGGTTTATTCTGATCGCTGGTATAAACATTTACAGTTCCGCTTGCGAAACCGGTAGCAGATGCTCTTACTGTTGCAACTTGCAAGCCATCATCAATGTAATCATTTACAGCAGTAACAGGAATATCCACGGAGGAACTTCCCGCAGGAATCGTTACCGTATCCTGCAAGAGAAGTTCTCCGGGATTGTTTGATGTAAGGTACACTAAAAGGGCCATTTCTGTAGGTGTGTTCCTTGTTACCGTCAAGGTCCCCTGCGATTCTACTCCTTCAAGCAAAGTTCCCGGTTCGCAGGTGATACTTAGCGACGGTCCATCATTATCGCTGACTAAAAGTGTTGTAGTGTCTGTTCCGCTTGATATTGAATTACAGTAACAGGACGGGATGTAAACAGCAGCAAAAATAGTTGCAGTCCTTTCTCCATCCACCTGATCGTTATCAACCATATCGATCGAAACCTGTTTTTCCATTTCTCCAGGGAAGAAATGAACCAGATTTGAAAGTTCAATGTCGTTTGTATTGTTGGTTTCGAGTGTCACGCTAACAGTTTCCTCTTCATTGTCGCTGCCTCGTGTTATCGTTAACCACGTGGCATTATTACCCGCAGCTTCTGAAATAGTATCTTCTACCAATGCAATACTTATTTGTGGAATATCATCATCAAGAATAAATGCTGTGTCGCCGGTTGAGGTGTAACCTTTCGCAGCAACTGTAATTATTGCATAATTATTCAACTCCGGTTTGAAATCGTCGGTAACATCAATTTGCAATTCAACGGTTGAATCCTGGGCTGGAATTACAACAAGAGAATTGAAATTCCATTGCGATGATTTATTGGTGGACAGGTTGAAATATTGGCTTGAATCTGTGATTAAATTTGTTTCAATAATCGCATTGATTGTTTCACCTTCAGTAAATATGTCATTAGGCAATTTTACCCAAACATGAGGAATATCGTCATCTTCAATTTCGATACTGGCCTGTTTTGGATTGAATCCCGGAGCCAGTGCTGTGATTTCAACAAGTCGTAATCCATCAAATTCATTGTTATCGTTTACGGTTAAGTAGAACGATGTGGAATTATTTCCGGCTGCTATTGCCACTGTTGGAGGCAGGTTTATATCGGTACCCAGTGTTTGTAATGTAACTAACAAGGTGGAGTCAGAGTTTCCGCTTCTTGTTACACTGCAGCGAATATTTCCGGAGTAGCTCTCTGAAACGCTGCTTTCTGAAATTTTGAAATAGAACGATTCTTCAATAATCACCGATGAATCAGAAAGCAATTTATTATTTTCTGTTATCTCTTCCTGCGTCTGTAAAAGTCCGGTGGGGATGAGCTCCACCATCACTTTTGCCGGGCCGCTGAATTGTGTGGTCGTCGGTATTTCCAGTAGCGCATCGCGCCGGATTGTGTCGCCGCCTGGCAATGTTTCGGTAACAACCAGGTTGCCGTTCAGGTAAATTTGCTGGTTGGTGCCCGAAACCAGAGAGATGCGTTCGTTCCAGCCTCCAACTGCATTCTGGTTTCCGTAGTTGACTACTTTCCAACTGACTAACAGCGAATCTTCGGGATAAACCGTTCCCGGGTTAAATTGAATGCCGGTTACTGCAATGTCGGGCGATGCACAATCGGTGCTGAAAGTGATTCCCGGATCAAAGTTAGTTGTCCAGTTGGCATTGGCATAGTTCACATCATCGACGGTAACACAGGTTAAATAGGCATTTCCAGTAGCTAGAATTGTCAAATTTTCATTGTTGCCATTTCGCAGATTAAGCGTTTGCAGTTGGTTGTTACTGCAATCCAGGTTTACTAAGTTACTGTTGCTGCTGCAATCAAGGTTGGTAAGAGCATTGTTGGAACAGTCGATTCGTTCCACTTGATCGTTGGCTGAAGTTTCGAGTATTGCCAGTTGGTTGCCGGCACAGTTCAGGGTGAGCAGGTCGCTTAGTTTTGAAATATCCATCCAAGTGAGTGAATTGTCTGAACAATCGAGGTAGAGGAGTTGCTTGTTCAAGGAAAGATCCAGACTGTCGGAAAGGTTGTTTGAACACATAAAGGTATCAATGTTCACAAAGGCTTCAATTCCGGTAAAACGTTCAATATTTTTTCCCGAAACATTAACCTTTCCTGAATATGCAGTGGCTTCTGTCACCTGAATTTCATCATCTTTATTGGTGTTGATCAGCGTATCGCTGAGCAGCTCGGCTTTGAATAAGATGTCTGGTATGTAAACTGTTGGAGCGTGATAAACATAAAGAAGCAGCGAAATAATGCTATCACAGCCCTGAACATTAGTCAGTGTGTCTGAATACAATCCGCTTTCTGTATAGTCCTTTTCACGGAAAGTGTAGGTATCTCCGTAATTAATTGTATCTCGATACAATCTTCTGTCAGACGGATGAACTGTAAGGTTTAACACGTAAATACTATCGCATCCGTGTTGGGTTGTAAACGTGTCGACATACGTTCCCTGCAAGTTGTAATAATTTCCCTGGAAAAGGTATTCATCGCCTTCACAAATTTCCTCGTCTGTAATAAATTGATAAACCGGATTGACAGTAAGATTGAGCGAAACGACACTGTCGCAACCGAATTGGTTACTGAATGTATTTGTATAAATGCCTGTGGTGTCATAAATGAATTTATCCATTTGATACGATTCGCCCTGGCAGATTGTTTCCTGGAGAAGAATAGAATCGGAACGGTTAACAGTCAGGTCCAGATTGATAATGCTATCGCAGCCCAATCGATTAAAGAGGGTGTCGGCGAATATTCCCGTTTGCCTGTAAACCGAAGTTCCAATTGTTACCGAATCGTAATCGCAAATTTCTACCGTAAGGTTTGTTTGTTCTGGAATGACGGTGAGATTGAGTGTAACCATACTGTCGCAACCCAATCGATTTGTCAGGGTGTCGGAGTAGAGACCGGTTTGTGTGTATACCGACTCTCCAACAATTATTGCATCTCCTTCGCAAATAACTTCAGTCAGGTGGGTTTCTTTTGGAATAACGGTTAAATGAATATCCACCACACTGTCGCAGCCGTAGCGGTTGGTGAGGTTTTCCCAATATATTCCTGAATCGTACAGTTTTGTGCTGTCTGCGGTAAGATAATAATCTCCTTCGCAAATGGTTTTGTCGATGGTTATCGAATCGTAGGGATAAACCATTAGTTCAAGGGTGACCACACTGTCGCAACCTTCTACAGTAGTGAAAGTATGTGAGTAAATTCCTGTTTCGGTGTAGCTGGTGTCGCCCAAAATACTTGAATTTCTTGCACATAATGTATCGTAAATTGTTAAATCGTAAACAGGATTTACGGTTAAATCAAGTGTAACTACGCTGTCGCAGCCATACTTATTGGATAATTTATTGATGTAAATTCCTGATAAATAATATGTTGAATCCCCAATTTGAACCACTTCTCCTTCACAAATGGATTCATGAAGTTGAACAGAATCCGATGAGTTGACCGTTAAATCAAGGTGAATGATACTATCACAGCCCAATTGGTTGACAAGAGTGTCGCTGTAAAAACCGGTTTGAGTATAAACGGAAGTTCCTACTATTACCGAATCATAGTCGCAAATAGTACTAATAAGAGTTATTGTATCTTGAGAATAAGCTGTGAGATGAAGTGTAATGGTGCTGTCACAGCCTGACACCGAACTAAAAGTTTCTGAATAGCTTCCGGTTTCCGTGTAGCTGGTATCGCCCAAAGCTGATGAACTTCCGGAGCATATTGTATCATAAATTGTTAACGAATAAACCGGATTAACGGTCAGATCAAGTAAAATTACACTGTCGCAACCGGCCTGATTGGTGAAGATATTCTGGTAGATTCCTGATTTCGTATAAGAAGAATCTCCGACTGCGAAACTTTCTCCTTCGCATAAACTCTCAACTAATTTTACTGTATCCGTACATAAATTCAGCACGACATATTCTTCAACAAATGTATCGAGTGCCGAAATGCTGTCGTGAATGGCTAAGTAACCGGGAGCAGAAGCAGTGTAGTTTAAGGAATCTTTTGTTGTAGTTGAAAACTGTGCCAGACCTTCCTGATTGGTAGTTGCCGTTCCAATATTGCTTAACTGAATGTTTGCTCCTTCAATGGGGTCAAAACCATCGCTAACCCAAAAATTAACCAGGGTTGCTTCGGTTAGATTGGCCGTGTAGCTCGTGTTTAAATTACTTACAGTAGATCCTACAGGATAAAGTGTCCCGCCTGCATCTTTCCAGGTTTCAATAATAAAACCGGGAATAACAGGTGATGGTAAAACAAAACTTGAAAAAGAATTATAACGGAAAGCATAAGCAGCTATTGAAGTTAGTGAGGTGCATGGACTAAGATCGATTCCGGGTAAAGAGTTGAATTGGAAAGCATATTGTCCAATACTTTTTAAATTTTTACAACCGCTAAAATCAACGCTTGTGAGTTTATTTGAACTAAATGCAGATTGATCAATTTTTGTTAAGGAGTTACAGGGAGAAAGATCTAGCGATGTGAGATTATTATATGAAAAAGCGGAAGAGCCAATTTCTGATAAAGAATCACAGCCTGTAAAATTGAGATTTGAAATGTCATTGTCGTTAAAAGAATCATAATCAATAATTTGTAATGAAGTACAGCCGGAGAAATTAACAGAAAAAAGCTGGTTTCCTTCGAATGAATAACGATGTAATTCTCGTAATGATGTGCAATTAGAAAAATCAAGAGAGAGTATATTGTTTTCTCTAAATGCATACTCGTCAATAATTTCAAGTGCGGAGCATCCCGTAAAATTTACAGAATCCAAAGTGCAATCGTAAAATGCATTTCTCCCGATAATCTTTAGGTTTGAACAACCTTTTAAAGACATTTCAGATAATTCCTGATTATAATAAAACGATGCTTCGCCAATTGTATCCAGACTGGTGAAATTGGTGAAATTAAGGTTTGAAAGATCATTATCATAAAATGCCCACTTCCCGATAACTTTTATCGATGGAGGAAAAACAACAGATTTAATACCCTTATAATAGAAGACCCCGTCAGAACTTTTTTCCCCGTTGGCAATTCCAATTATTTGCTGGCCATCCAGTATTTCAGGAATAATTATATCCTTCCGTTCGAAAGTATATGTGCAGTTAGTAATGTATCCGTTTTCAACATCCACATCTTCATCTGTTAATGTGTAAGGTATTGGAATCTCAAACATAGCGTACTCCTCGTTTTCAACATAGTCGCCTCCCTGGTAAATGTTATTGTTATCGTCTCTCCATCCATATTGGGAATACTCAGAATTAACAGGTAGGTTAAATCCGGTCAAGCTGCTGGAATACATTGCATTCTCACCAATGTATTCTAATCTGGTACAGGAAGAAAGATCCAGACTCGAAAAATAGTTGTCTGAAAATGCCGAATAATCTATTCGTTTTAAATTGCTGCAGCCATTCAGGTTCAGGTACGATGATCCATTGTAGTAAAAAGCACTGGGTTCAATTACCTCCAAATTTGTACAGGATGATAAGTCAATAGTGTCGATTTGGTTACCATCAAATGCTTCATAACCGATTACGCTTAATTGAGAACATCCTGAAAAATTAACTTTTGTGATTTCGCAATCGCTAAAAGCCGCCTCATTTATTGAATCAAGGCTTGTGCAGTATGACAGGTCGACACTTATTAAGTTGCTTTCGTAGAAGGCATATTCGCCAACTTTTTGGATAGTTGAAGGCAGTTGAACAGTTAGAAGATCGTGCTGGTAAAAAACTCCTGTATTGTACGTTTTATCGGCAATGTCAATAACCGTTTGGCCGTCGAGTGTTCCCGGGATGATAATGTCCTGAAAGAAATAATTATACGAACAACTCACAATTATCCCGTTTTCAACTACTACATCCTCGTCGGTGAGTGTATAGGGGACCGGGACTTTGTAACTGCTGTATAAATCGGTAACAGTGCTTCCTGCGACGTGGATATTACCGTCTTCGTCTCTCCACCCCAATTCTTCATAACCTGTAGGTGTTGGTAAGGTAAGCGAAGGCACATAATCGTATCCAAAGGCATAGCTTCCGATTGAAAGAAGCGAATTGCAAGAGATGATGTTTACCGAGGTGAGATTTCTACAGTAAAAGGCACCATCTCCAATTCCAACGAGGTTTGTATTATCTGATAAGTCGATTGTGGAATATAAATTATAGGCAAAACTTTCTTCACCAATATGAGTTAATGAAGTGAGCGGCGAAAAATCAATTGCTGAAATTAGATTCTCGTAAAAAGCAAAATCACCAATTTTTTCGAGAGTTGTCGGGAAAGTAACAGATGCAAGGTCTTTAAGTGCAAATATACCGGTTTGTGTACTTGTTGCATCCGCTATTGAAGTTACCGTTTGCCCGTCGAGAGTGGCCGGAATGACAATGTTTTTTAAGGCGAAGTTATAGGAGCAACTTGTGATGGTCCCGTCTACTACTTCAACATCATCGTCGGTTAGAGTATAAATAGCCGGAACATAATAGGAGACATTCAGGTTAGTTACAACATCGCCTCCATTGTAAGTGTTGCCATCACTGTCCATCCAGCCCAGTGCTTCCATTCCGTTTACTATCGGTAATTGAAAGCTTGTTAATGAATTGCCGTAAAATGCCCCTTCGCCGATATAAGTTAAAGAGGTACATGCCGACAGATCGATGCTGCTAAGGCTGTTGTAATAAAAGGCTCTGGTTCCGATGTAGGTAAGACTATCGTTTTGAGACAGATTCAGATTTGTAATCTGGTTGTTGGCAAAAGCTTCATTGCCAATTGTTGTTAATTTTTGGCATCCCGACAAATTTAAATCGGTTAATCCATTGTAGGCAAATGCCTGATAGTCAATGCTTTGGAGATTTGTAAAGGTTGTGAAATCGAGTGTAGTAAAACCGTTGCTTCTAAAACATGCTTCACTGAATTTCTCAATGGCTGTGCATCCGCTTAAATCAATTGTTGTGATCTTGTTATTATAAAATGCTCTGTATTCGATGGTCGTTAAGTTGCTGCAGTTTGCCAGGGTTAAACTTGCATTGTTTGTATTGTTATAAAATGCATTCGCCTTAATTTCTTGTAAGGAAGAACAGTTGGATAAGTTTGTCGATAATATTGCATTATTTCCGGCAAACGCATATTTCCCAATTGTTTCTAAAGCTGTGCAACCTTGAAGACTTATTGAGGTGAGGGAAGTACTGTATGCAACATAGTCACCAATTCGGGTTAAGGCGGTACAATTGGTAAAGTTAAAACCTTTTAAGTAACTGTCGTAAAAGCTGTAATCGCCAAGAAATTGCAGGGTGTGAGGAAATGAAATACTATTAAACATTTTGTAGTAAAATACTCCTGCAGAAGCTGATGTTGCATCTGCAATTCCAATCACCGTCTGCTCCTGTAGTGTTTCAGGAACAACAATGTTCCATCCGTATGTGCTTGTTGGCAGAAATTTGGTTATTACACCTTCGTCCATTTCAACATGGTAATCTTGCAGCGTTTGGGCAGGAAGATAACTCAGGGATAAAAGACTGATAAGTAGAATAAGAATTCCAGTTCTTGAAGTTGAAGAGGTGGCCATAACGTTTACTTTTGGTTTTTTAGTTTAAATGGGGATCGGCTTATCAACAAAGATGAAAAGCAGACAATAATTAACCCTTATTTTTGTCCACTCGAATGATAAAATAAAATGACCCTTGTAACAAAAGTACGATGACTTCAAGAGGGGCAAAATACCTAGTTGTAGGTATTTAACAGTAAGTTAGAGAAGTTCAGAATTTATCAAAGTGCTGATGGGCGTAGTTAACCAGCCCGGCAGTGGTTTTGATGTTAAGTTTTTTATGTATGTTTTTTCGGTGTGTGTCGATTGTGAATTTGCTTAATTTAAGCTGGTTTGCAATTTCTAGGGTGGTTCTGCCCTTAACCACAAGCTGCAGGATTTCTTTTTCGCGCCGTGTCAGTTCAATATCTGATTTATCTTCCTTAATATCCATTAACTGTTTTAGGTCGATTTCCAGATCTTTTGAAAAGTATAATTTTTTATTTACAACGGTACGGATGGCCAAAATGAGTTCTTCTTTTTTTACCTCTTTTGTTACATATCCGCGAGCTCCTGCTTCTATCATTTCTAAAATATCAGCTTTCTGATCGAACATAGTTAAGGCCAGAACAGGTATATTCGGAAAGTGTCTTGAGATTTCCCGTGTAGCTGAAACACCATCCATTACCGGCATTCTGATATCTGAAAGAATAATATTTGGTTTCAATCCCGATTCCAGTTTTTTTATTAACTCAAGTCCGTTCGAAGCTTCTCCAATTATCCTGATATCGAGTTCCTGAGATAGAATCGAGCGAATACCGTCGATAAAAAGATGGTGGTCGTCTGCAATCAATACATTTATCTTCATAACGGAATAGTAATTATAACAGTTGTTCCATAACCAGGACTGGAATCCACAACCAGGTTCCCATTTAGCTTTTCAATCCGGTGTTCGATATTCGAAAGCCCATAACCAAAAGAAGTCCCTTTTGTGTCGAAGCCTTTTCCATTGTCTTCAATCATAACATTCAGTTCATTGTTGTCTTCAGAGAACTGGATAGTTACTTCGGACGCTGCGGCGTGTTTTATTATATTGGTAAGTAACTCTTGTAAAATACGGAATACCTGTATTTCAATATTGTTTTTTACCCTTTTTTCTACATTGATATTGATAACCTGAACCACCAAACCGTTTTTCCCGGAAACCTGGTTTGCAATCATTTTCATCGAGGGGATCAGTCCACGGGTAATAAGTGCCCCGGTATTATTGTTGTGTGCTATTTTTCTAACCTCGTGATAGGTTTCTTCTGCCAGCGTTTCCAGTTGTTCAAATTCTTTTTCCTGGTCTTTTTTGCTTTTGTGCCTAACACTCTCAATCAACAGTTTTATCGTTGCAACACGGCTGCCTAAATTATCGTGAAGATCGTTGGCAATTCTTTGCCTCTCCTTTTCCTGTGCTTCAACAATGTCATCAATCCCTTTCAGTTCCTGATCTTTGAGCTTTTGAAGTAGCTTCTGGCGTTCAGCTTTTCGTTTATTTTCATTGCGTTTCAAAAAATAATAAGCCAGAATAATAGAAATAATTAATATGGCTAATGCCATCAGGAAAAGATTTTGATTTTGAATTCGTTTATTATCCACTTCCAGGTTCTGCGACTGGAGCTCCAGTATTTCTTTCTCTTTCTTTTCTGTTTCGTACCTGGTTTGTATTTCCGAGAATACCTTTTTATTTTCAGCATCCAGAAGACTGTCGTTGAGAAGACGTGCCTTCTCGGAATATTTTAAAGCTTTTTCGTATTCTTTTAATCCTTCGTAACACTTGCGAATTTGCTCGTAGGCATAAACCAGTTGCTCGCCATTAACCTTCTTCTCCACAAGTTGATAATAAGCAATTGCTTTTTTGTATTCTTTGTTTTTTAAATGAAGGTAACCCAGATTGCCCTGTGCTACTTCAACACCGGTTTTTAGGTTTAGCTCGTTTTTTAAGGCAATTGCTTTTTCAAGATAGTTTCTTGCTTTGGTTTCATCCACGTCAAGGTAGGCACTTCCCAGATTGTTGTAAATGATGGATAATGAGCGTTTATTATTTAAGGCCAATGCCAGCTCTTCTGCTTGCAGGTTGTATTCTATTGCTCTGATTGTATCGCCATTACGCAGATGTTGGGCAGCCAAGTTGGGTAAAGTAATCAATTGAAACTGAACCATGTTCTCGCGGTTGAAGATTGTTAATGCCTTTTCATTGTATTCAATGGCTTTTTCAAAATTCTGCAATTCTGCAAACGCTGCTGAAATATTGCTGTAACATTTGGCAGCGTTTAGCTCATCTCCCTTGTTTTCGAAGTAGTTCAAACTCTCGGTTAGTGTTTTAATCGTTTGGTTGTAATCTCCTATTCTGAGTTCAACCGCACCAAGACTAATATTGATTATTGCAATACTTTTTTGATCCTCCAACTTTTTTAAATGAACTATGGCCTTTTCGAAATAGAACCGGGCAGAATCAAGTTCAGAAGTAAAAAAGAAAAAACGACCCAGCTGGTTATACGCCTCAGCATTTATGGAGTCATTGTTGTTAACCAGGGCAGCTCGGGCAAATTTCTTCCCTTGTTCAAAATCAATCCTTTCGTAATGTTTTGCAAGTTGAAGATTAATGGTGGCCAGTTCAAATTCGGAATGAGGTTGTTCCAAGAGTCTTTGAAGGCTATCGATGACACTACTTTGCGGAAATGATTTCAAAAAGACCAGAATAAATATTATGGTAATTGCAGTCCTCAAATTGTTGATTAATAAGTTTTTTCTAAAGTTACAAAATATTGGTTAGTTAAGAATTGCATTTTTCGTTTACATAATTTAAAAGTATTATTTATGGCTTTGAATTTAAATACCTATACCTAGGTATTATTTGCTTTTGTTAATATGGGCTGAAATTTCAATTCCTAATATTAAGACATTTGGGATAATTACCATCGCAAGATATTCTGAAATGCCAGCAGATGCATAGGAAAATGAGTGTAATTTATTGATGTATACCAATTGATATTAAATTGTTTTAAACACAGGTATTTTCAAATGTTTATTCAACTGAATATTCAATTTTTCTTCTATTTTTATGAAGATATTAATGATACTTGAATGGTTTTAAAATGATTTGAATGAGTATTATGTAATTCTCATTCAAAAAATTACCTTTCAGTTTTTAATAAGTGTTGAAAATACAATTTTATGTGTGTTTTCAGCTGGTTAATTGAGACTTTGATCGAATTCCTTGCTTAAATAGTTTTCTTACAAGTCAAAGTTTTGATCCAATTTGGGTAAACGTATAATTTAACCAACTAATGAATATGAACGGGAAAAGATTTGTGTTAATTGGATTTGCTGTCGCAGCCATTTTATTTCTCAGTAACTGTAACTCAAAAAAAGAAGAGGTATGGAACCTCGATAATCTCGAAACGATTGGGGGGCATTCTGTTACAGTTTTAGGAAATCCGCAGGTGGTTGAAACTGAAATCGGCAAGGCAATTCAATTCGATGGTGACGGCGATTTACTGCTGGTAGATTTTAATCCGCTCGGAAATACAACCGAATTCACTGTTGAGGTTGTTTTTAAGCCGGAAGCCTGTTATCCGGAAAATAAAGCGCCACGTTTTTTACATTTTCAGGATCCTGAAGATCCTGAAGAAAAAAGATTAATGATCGAACTCCGACTTAACGAAAATAATGAATGTTACCTGGATGGATTTTTAAATACCGATACCAGCAAATTAACCCTCATTGACGAGAAACTCGTTCACCCAACAGAAGTTTGGTTGCATGGAGCAGCCACATATAAAAACAAGGTATTTACTACCTATGTTAATGGTGAAAAACAACTGACCGGCGTTGTTGGATATGAGAATTCGTTTATGAATCCAACAGGCAAAGTCTCTATTGGCGGGAGAATGAATAAAGTAAACTGGTTTAGAGGCACAATTAAAACGCTTAAGGTTACCAACGTTGCCCTCGAACCCAAAGATTTTATTTTTATAAACGATTAGCTTTTTGTTTGCCTGCTTGGGCAAAAGAAGAGATTTGAATAAACCTAACGATCAAAAAAAACTATTTAAACTTAACAGAATGAACTTTTTAAAATCTGTATTATTTACGATTATTGGAATTGTATTTATTACTGCTGTATCAGCAAAAAAATCGGATGATGTAAAAAAAGAGATTGAAGAAACCATGCTGAAAGCCACAGAGTTTATGGTTGAAGAAGTGAGTATGAACGGTGGTTACGTTTGGTATTATTTGCCCGATTTTTCAAGAAGATGGGGAGAAATGGAAGCCTACAAAACCATGGTTTGGTTGCAGCATCCCGGCACAATAAGTATGGGGCATTTATTCCTTGATGCTTATCACGCAACCGGAAACGAGTATTATTTAAAGGCAGCAAAAAAAGCAGCTGCAGCCGTTATCTGGGGGCAAAGCCATGAAGGGGGCTGGAATTATATGATTGATTTTGGTGGCGATAAGTCGTTTAAAGAATGGTATAACACCATTGGGAAAAACGGCTGGCGCCTGGAAGAGTTTCAGCATTATTACGGCAATTCAACTTTTGATGATAACACAACGCCAGATGCTGCCCGGTTTTTATTACGAATGTATTTGGAAGAGCTTTCGCCGGAGTACAAACCTGCGCTGGATAAGGCCATCGATTTTATTATCGAAAGTCAGTATCCGCTTGGAGGCTGGCCGCAACGTTATCCTTTAAAATATGATTTTAATAAAGAGGGACACCCTGATTATACTTCTTTTTACACCTATAATGATGAAGTGAATTGGCAGAACATCCGCTTTTTAATTCAGTGTTACGAAACGTTGGGCGAAGAACGCCTGCTTGACCCAATTATGCGCGGAATGAATTTTTATCTCATTACACAGCAGTCGAACGGAGCGTGGGCGCATCAGTACAGTCTCGATTTAAAACCTGCCGGCGCCAGAACTTACGAGCCTAACGCGCTTGTGCCAAAAATTACCTGTCAGTGTGCACTTCAGTTATTAAAGTTTTACCAGTTTACCGGCGATGTGAGGTTTCTGAATCCCATTGAAAAGACGATTGAGTGGCTTGAAAAAACCAAATTACCCGACAACTTAACCGAGAACGGGAAATACACACATCCGTATTACATCGAAATCGAAACTGGCAAGCCCATTTATGTTCACCGTAAAGGATCGAATGTAAATAATGCTTTGTACTATTACGATTATAATGTTGACAATTTAATTGTGCATTCTTATGGTAAAAGAACCATTCCGTTCGACATCCTGAAAAAAGAGTACAATCGAATAAAGGAAATGGATGTAAAAGATGTGGTAAAAGATTCGCCGTTGTTACCCGGAAAATTCGACAAAGAAACAACTCCTCAGAAGTATTACAATCTGAACCGTGATGATTTTGACGATATTCCGGATTTGGAAAAAGTAGATGAAATTTTAAAAAGTATTGATGCCCACAACCGTTGGATGGCAAAACATGTGATGATTAGCAATCCGTATATTGGCGATGGTAAAAAAGGCGAATTAACTGAAAAGTATTCTCAAACGCATGTTGGCGACGAAACAGATACATCGCCTTACCGTGATGAGTCGGAGCAGGAATATATTTCAACTGAAACGTATATTGAAAATATGAGGCTGCTGATAAATTTCCTGAACAAAGACAAAGAGTCGGTTTACAAGGATGATTTGAATTATAAGAAATTCGATTAATAACGAAAAACAAAAATAATGATGAATAAATTAGCAAATAGTTTTATCCTGTTTGTATTTACTGCAAGTCTGTTCTCAGGATGCAAAACCGACGATTGGGAATATCCGTTTAATGGAAAAGACCTGACTGGCTGGAAGCAGCTGAATGGCGACGCCAAATACGAAGTTATCGATGGGATGATTGTCGGGACCGTTGTGGATGAGGTAAACAATTCTTTCTTGGTAACCGAAAAAACATACTCCGATTTTATACTTGAAGCTGATCTGCAACTGGTGGGCTCTTCCAATTCCGGGATTAATTTCAGGTCGCACAGTGATCCCAATTTCCTCGACGGGAAAGTTTATGGTTATCAAAGTGAGGTTGATCCTTCTGACAGAGCATGGAGTGGAGGAGTTTACGATGAAAACCGCAGACAGTGGCTTTATCCGGTCGATTTAAATCCTAATGCAAAAACGGCCTTTAAAATGGGAGAGTGGAACAAATATCGTATTGAGTGTATCGGGAATTCCATCAGAACATGGATAAACGATATTCCTGTAGCACATGTAATCGACAATATGGATTCGGAAGGTTTTATTGGTCTGCCGGTTCATTATGCCAAAACAAAGGAAATGCTGAACTGCCAGGTGAAATGGAAAAATATCAGGATTCAAACAAAAAATTTGGTTCCGGCTCCTTTTGAAGATATTTATGTAGTGAACTTTCTCCCGAATAATTTGAGCGATGCAGAAGCGAACCAGGGATACAAACTTTTGTTCAACGGTGAAACATCTGCCGGATGGAAAAGCGCCGAAGGAGGTGCATTTCCTGAAAATGGATGGGAAATAAAAGACGGTGTTTTATCGATTCTCAGTAATGAAGGCGATGATGCCAAAAAAGGTGGTGACATTGTAACTGATGAAAAATTCGGGGCCTTTCAGTTAAAATTTGATTTTAATCTGACCATGGGGGCAAACAGTGGAATAAAATATTGTACCGGAAATAACGGTCCTTCTATTGGATTGGAATATCAGGTGATTGATGATGAGAATTTTGGGGAGTTGGGTGAAAAGCAGACGCTTGCTTCGTTATACGATTTAATTCCGGCAACACTGGAACCGAGATTTGTAAAACCGATTGGAGAATGGAACCAGGGACAAATTGTTTTAACTCCTGACAACAAAATAGAACATTGGCTGAACGGGCGCAAAGTAATAGAATGTACCAGGGGAGACAGCACTTTTAATGCGCTGGTGGCTATCAGTAAATTTGCCAAATACGAGAATTTTGCTTTGGCAGAAGAAGCCCCGATTTTAATTCAGGATCATAATTCAACAGTACATTTCAGAAGTATAAAAATCAGGAGGATTGAATAGATTTTTATAAGTCAAAAACGAATACTATAAAAACAGGGAATTACCTTTTGGCAATTCCCTGTTTTTTTTGTCAGTTTCTATTATGAGTTTGACAAGTCTTTTAATTGCGAAACGGCACCTGCTGCAGCATCTGCCAGTAAATTAATATCGCTGCTGTACACCGTAAAACGGAAACCATTTTTGATCCATCTCGTTAGCAATTCCTGGTCGAACATTAAAATTCCGCCAATTTTATTGTGCTTTTTGCAAGCTGCCGCAATTTTCTCAATCGCTTCAACCTCCACCGGATGATTTAACTGGCCGGGAATTCCAAGGCTAATCGACAAATCGAAAGGCCCAACAAAAATACAGTCAACACCATCCACAGCAGCAATCTCCTCAATGTTTTCAAGCGCTTGAGTTGTTTCTGCCTGAACCGCAATAAAGGTATTCTCGTTGGCTTGTTTCACATATTCTGCAGCGTTCACTTTTGTATACATATTATGCGGACGGCGCAGTGCTGCTCCCCGGTTTCCCATGGTTGGGTATTTGGCATGCCTGATAATCTCTTCTGCCTCAGCAGCATTGTTTACCATGGGGACCAGCAAGCCGGTAGCGCCCGCATCCAGTGGTTTCAATATGTTTTGCCGGTTTATTTCAGGAATCCTGACAATTACAGAAATCCCTGCTCCGCGAGCCGCAGCAATCATATTGGCGATGGTTTCCTGGTTGTAGGTTCCGTGTTCATTGTCAATAATGAAAAACTCGAATCCACTTTGTGCCAGTATGTAGGCAATATTCGGATTGCGAACTTCGGAAATGATGGTTCCCAGAACTAATTCGCCATTTTGAAGTCTTTTTTTTATTGAGTACATAATTATATTTTCACATTAATGGTTAAGATCTGTAATTTATTGCAACAACTTTATTTTCTATAAACCTTGAATGTGGAATGATGATTAACGAATTATGAATGCAGAAGTTTATTTAATTTGAATTTGTTCGTACTTTCTTTACAATCATAAATTAAAAATCGTTAATCGATATTCATCATTCATTTCTGACTCCTGATCCATCGAATTTCATTCGATATCTAAAACCTAATTATTTCAATTCATAGTTGTTCTTTTTTAATCCATATCAGTTGCAAGACAAGGCCTTTTGGGGTTAAATTCCCATCCCGGTTTCAGAAATTGCATGGCTATTGAGTCGTCTCGTTTGGTTGATCCTGCTTTCGTGTAAAGTTTATGGGCTTCTTCCACTTTCTCAAAATCAAGTTCAATACCCAGGCCGGGAGTGTCCGTAATGGTAAGATATCCGTCTTTTATCTCGGGAGGATTTTTTGTTAATCTTTGACCCACCTGCCAGATCCAGTGCGTATCAACCGGAGTTACATTTCCTTTAGCCGCAGCAGCCGTGTGGGCAATCATTGCGAGTGAAACATCAAAATGATTGTTGCTGTGCGATCCCCAGGTTAATCCCCAAAGTTCACACATTGCCGAAACTCTTACAGCACCCTGCATGGTCCAGAAATGACAATCGGCCAGCGGAATATCAACTGCCTGCAACTTTATTGCATGAACCAGCTCTTTATAATTGGTGGCAATCATATTTGTTGCCGTTGGGATTCCCGTAGCTTTGCGGAATTCTGCCATAATCTCACGCCCTGAAAATCCGTTTTCAGCACCACAGGGATCTTCTGCATAAGTCAGAATCGGTTTTAAAGGAGTAAGCCATTCGATAGCCTGTTTTAAACTCCATCCTCCGTTGGGGTCGATTGTTAAACCTGCTTCAAGAAACGCTTCAGCAAGTGCATTTATACACTCACATTCTTTGGGGCCGTCGAGTACTCCTCCTTTTAATTTGAAGGTGTTAAAACCAAATTGTTCCCTGGCAGCCTGTGCCTGTTCTACAATCGTTTTTGGATTCAAAGTCTCCCTGCTTCGAATCTGTTCCCACTCATTACTGTTCGCTCCAGGCAACTGATAATCTAATGAAGTCTTTTTTGCGTCGCCAACAAAAAACAGATATCCCAGAACCTCAACCTTGTTTCGTTGTTTTCCGTCACCGAGCAGTTCTGCAACAGGGACACCCAGTGTTTTCCCGGTAAGATCCAGAAAAGCCGATTCCACAGCTGTTAATGCATGAATCATAATTCGCTGATCGAAAGTTTGCAGGCCGCGTCCTGTTGCATCGAGTTGCGAAAATTGGTCGCGCATCCTGTTCAACACAAGATTCATTTCTCCCAGTCGCCGACCAACTACCATTTCTTTCGACTCTTCAAGAGTTTTCCGAATGGCTTCACCCCCCGGAGTTTCACCAACTCCTGTATTCCCGGCATTGTCAGTTAACACCACCAGGTTCCGGATAAAAATCGGTCCGTGGCCTCCGCTCAGGTTCAGAAGAAACCTGTCATATCCGGCAACCGGGATGACTTTCATATCAGTTATGAGTGGATATTCCATATTTGACAGAGACTCTTTATTCTGATTAATGATTAAAGTTCTGCAATTTTATTACAGTTACTTTTGTTTTTAGAACTTTTATATAGGAAGTAAGAAGCTCGAAGTGTGAAGTTAATTACCAGATCAGATCCTTTTCTTCCGTCTTCGGACTTCTGTCTTCCGTCCAATTATTGAAATACAATCTCTTACCTTGTAACTTCAATATTGGCAATTTTTTCGTAGAATTTTACGATGCTTGAATGGTCTTCAACACCGCTGCCATCCTGTTTAATAGCCTGCATTATTTCCATTACCTGCGATGCCAGTGGTAGCGGAACACCTACACTGCGCGAAGTTTCCAAAACGTTGGTCAAATCTTTAATATGGAGATCGATTCTGAATCCCGGTTTGAAATTTCTGTCCATCATCATGGGTGCTTTTGCATCCATTACGGTACTTCCGGCCAAACCTCCCCGAATTGCCTGGTAAACCAGGTCGGGGCTTACACCTGCTTTTTGTGCCAAAACCAATGCCTCAGAAACAGCCGCAATATTCAATGCTACTACCACCTGGTTACATAGTTTTGCAGTATTTCCCGCACCAATTTCGCCCACATAAACGACTGATCCGGCCATGGCCATCATTAAATCGTAGTTGGCATCGAATATTTCCTTTTTGCCTCCCACCATAACAGCAATTGTTCCCTCAATGGCTTTAGGTTCGCCGCCACTAACAGGGGCATCCAGCATTTCCATACCTTTTTCACCCAATGCCGCAGCAATTTCTCTGCTGGCAAGTGGGGCAATCGAACTCATGTCAATTAATACAGAACCTTCAGTTGCTCCTTCAATAAGTCCGCCTTCGCCCAATGCAACTTGTTTAACTTCAGGAGAGTTGGGAAGCATTGTTATAACTTTTTGGGTCTTTGATGCCACTTCCGCAGGCGTTGCTGCTGTTTCCGCACCGAGTGCTTTAAGTTCGTCAACTGCTTCTTTATTAATATCTAAAACAACTAATTCATAACCTGCTTTTACCAAGTTTTTTGCCATGGGTTTACCCATGATTCCTAATCCTATAAATCCTATTTTCATAATTATTCTCCTTTATTTTTGTTGATGTATATTATTCTTGATTAAAATTAATTCTGTTTATAAATCATCAGGTCACCGGCCCCGGATTAAACAATACCAAATCGTTATGGAGCCCCAATTTGTCGCAGACAGCTGTTTTTTTGCCGCTGGCTATATCAAGTATCAGATGAAATAATTCCCATCCCATTTCTTCGATTGTTTTCTCCCCCGTAGCAACCTGACCGGCATCAACATCAATAATGTCGTGCCAGCGTTTGCTTAACGCAGAATTTGTTCCAACTTTAATAACCGGTACCATTGATAAACCATACGGAGTTCCTCTTCCGGTGGTGAAAACATGCATGTTCATTCCTGCCGCCAGTTGTAAGGTTCCGCAAATGAAATCGCTGGCAGGGGTTGCTGCAAATGTCAACCCTTTTTTGCGAATTTTTTCTCCCGGTTTTAAAACATCCACGATCGGGCTCGAACCTGATTTGGCAACAGAACCCAAAGCCTTTTCAACAATGGTGCTTAAGCCGCCACGTTTATTTCCCGGAGTGGGATTGGCGCTTCGGTCCACTTCTCCTTTATCGAGATAGTCATCGTACCATTTCATTTCATCAATTAACGCCTGACCAACATTAGGATTAATTGCGCGGGGAACAAGAAGATGAATGGCGTCGCGAACTTCTGTTACCTCTGAAAACATGACACTGCCTCCGGCCCGGACAATTAAATCTGCTGCATATCCAACAATTGGGTTGGCTGTAATTCCCGAAAAAGCATCGCTGCCTCCACACTGCATTCCAACTATTAAGTCAGAAGCCGGACACTCTTCCCTTTGACGTTGGTTTAATCTTTCCAATCGAATTTCTGCCATTTTCATTAACTGTTCCATCATGGCATCAAAACCGGAAAGCGATTCATCCTGCATGTACATGATATTTGAAATCTCACGACTTTGATTGGGAACTGAACCATCTTCCTTCTGTAATAAAAGACTTTCGGGTCGAAGTTTTTCACAACCCAAGCCTATCAACAAAATCTCATCTCCAAAATTTGGATTGGTAATAATATTTTGAATGGTTCTGATGGGAATAATTGCAGCGGGTGCATTAATTGCAACTCCACAGCCATACGAATGATTTATGGCGACAACATCGTCAACATTAGGATATTTCGGTAGCAATTCATTCTTTATTTTATTCACAATATAATTAGTGAAACCTGCTACACACTGCACACTTATAGAAATACCAAGAACATTTTTGGTGCCCACACTTCCGTCTTCATTTTTATACCCCATAAAAGTATATCCTTCCAGCATATCAATTTCCGGGGTAATGGTTTGAGGTAATGGAATCGAATTCAGGTCGGGAGGTTTTGGAAGCATAATGTTTGTTTCATTCACCCATGCACCTGCCTGGATAAATTCATTGGCAAAGGCAATTGTCTCTCCGTAGCGGATGATTTTTTCACCTGATTGAATATCTTGTAAAGCAATTTTGTGCCCCATAGGAATAAATTGTAATGCTTTAATCCCACTCTTAAGGATGCTGCCTTCCTTCAATCCTGGTGTATTGGCTACTACTCCAACATTGTCGTCTTCAGTAACCTGTATAACAATATTTTGTTCTGCTTCTTTCATTTATACCAAAGGTAAAATTTTCGATAAAATCATAACAGCAACCAGACCTGTTAATCCCATTACAACCATTAAGAATGAAAAATGACGGATGGTTTCCTTTTGTTCCATTCCGCTCATTTTGCTGATAATCCAGTATCCGCTGTCGTTCATCCATGCAAATATTTTAGAACCACAACCGATGGCCAGTGCCAAATATACCGGATGAAATTGGAGCCCTGAAGTAACGAGTCCGCTCATTACGCCAATGGAAGTAACCATTGCCACAGTTGCTGAGCCCTGGGCGGTACGAACTGCTGCTGTTATTAAAAATGCCATGGGCAAAATGGCCATTTGGTAATTGCTTGCCAGTTCTTCGATTCTGATTCCAACACCGGTTTGTTGGAGCATCTGCCCGAAAGCTCCTCCCGATGATGTGATGAGGATGATAATACCAGCACTTGATAACGATTCAAAAATGTATTTTTTGAACTGATCGACATCTTTTATTCTCGACCAAAGCAACGCAAGAGCAACTGCCGTTGAAATGGCAAGTGCAATGTTGGCATCGCCAATTGCTGAGAACGTATTCAGCAATATTTTTTGCATGGGCGTTATAACTGCGTTGCCTGCCCCGATTGTCATATTTAATATGGTGTTTCCGGTTATTAAAAGAATTGGAAGAAGCACAGGTAAAAGAGAAATCCATAATCGCGGCAATTCTCTTTTGTCTTTTTCCGAAAATTGTTTCAAATCTTCAATGCTGATGTCAGGAGTGTCTCTCATGGGGACTTCCCATTTTTTTGTTACCCACAGCGAATAGGCATATCCACCTAACACCGTAATTGATCCAACAGCCAGGCCGGCCAGGATCATAGTTCCCAGGTCGATTTTCATTTCCTGGGCTACAAACAAGGGACCGGGAGTTGGCGGAACAAGTGAATGGGCCATTACTCCACCGGCAATAACAGTCATCAGGTAGAGTCCGAACTTTTTGGGATTTTTGACTCCTAAAGATTTAACGATTGGAATCATCAGGTAGAATACTGTATCGAAAAATACCGGGATGGCAAGTGTAAAACTTCCGGTTAACAAGGCCAGCGATGTATTTTTCTTTCCAAACAATCCCAGCAGGCTACGTACAATTTGTTCAGCGCCTCCGCTTCTCATTAGGGACATACCTATTACAGAGGCGAACGCAATTAAAATTCCGATTTTACCACTGGTGTTTCCAAATGCAGTTGCCAGCCTTTTTCCAATACTCATTTGCGACATGATTTCTGCCTCGTGTACAGAAATTCCACTGTGTATAGCGTAATTGTAAATAATGTCGGGAGAGGTTAAAAATCCCGTAACGAGGGCTGCAAATAATAAAGAAACTACGGCATGTAATTTAAGTACGATAATACAAAACAATACGACTACTGTTCCAATTATAAGGATGAGTATTGGATCCATAAGTTAAGTTTAGTTATAAAGTTCAATGTCGACTTGTTTTTCAAGTCGGTTAGTTATTTCAAAGTGAAACAAAATTTCTACCTGGTAACACAGAAAAGAATAATTTTTATCGCAATTTCTGAAGGCATAAAAAATATACCGGTTTTTAAGATAGGTATTTTTGTTCTGCCTTAAATGTAAAAGAAATTTTATAAAAATGTCGCCTTGACACTATATTTTTCAGTGTCAATTAATAATGAGATTACAGTATTTATGACAATGCTGCTTATGCTTAATGGCTAAGTTTGATATTCTGAGGAGGTAATAATTTTAGGAGATGTCAATACTATCGGTTGAACTTGAATATTTTAGAAAGGAAAGATAAATGAAGGTATAAGATCCCACCAAAAAAATGATGGGATCTTATAGAAATTATAATTTCGAAGCTGCCCCTTTATCTAAATACAGAATTATGTCAGGATGAGTCCGTAAGATTGTTGCCGGACAAGCTGTTGAAATGTCGGCATTCAATGTGTTATAAACGGCTTCTGCTTTTCGTTCATCGGGAACCACGCAGCTAATATGCTTGCAGCCCATAATAGCAGGTATGGTTAACGAAAGAGCATGTGTTGGTACGTCGTCGAAAGTGGGGAACCAGCCTTCTCCCAATTGTTGTTTTCTACACGCGTCATCCAGTTCAACTACTTTTACCAGTTTCGGATCGTTAAAATCAGCCACTGGCGGGTCGTTAAAGGCAATGTGCCCGTTTTCACCGATTCCAATACAAGCCACATCAACCGGATGAATTTTTAATAATTCTTCGTAGCTTTCAAGGATAGTTTCAATATTTTCGGCATCACCTTCCAGGTAATAAACCTCTTTCGGCTGAACGATATCAAGGATGCGCTCTTTCAGGTATTTGCGAAAACTGGCCGGATGTGTAATCGGCATGTCCTTGTACTCATCCAGGTGAAAAACAGTAATTTTCTTCCAGTCAATGTCTTCTTTTTGAAGTTGTTCCAAAAAAGAAAACTGCGATGCTCCGGTTGCCAGAATGAGGTTGGCAAACCCTTTTTCTTTAATTGTTTCAGATAGTTTGGCGGCTACGCTTACTGCCGCAGCTTTTCCCATAGAGTCGGGAGTGTCGTAAACTTGTACATTAAGTTTATCTTTTTGAATCTCAGTAATCATTATATAATATTAAAATAGTTCTACAATGGCATAATAAGTTGTAAGGAAGGAAAACAGAATAACAGCAGCAATACCGACATTCATTTTCCAACCGGCTACATAGGTGTTCATTACCTTTTTACGGTTAATTAAAACAAAAATAGGAATGGCCACAGCAGGTAAAATACATGCCTGGAATGCCTGCGAGAAAATCATTAATGCAGGTGGTCTTTGTTTCAGGAAAACTGAACCAAAAGCGAAAACGATTCCCAGCAACATTAACCAGCGAAACATTGGAGAGTGTACGTTGCGTGGTTTTCCCATGTAATCGGAAATTAACCAGGGGGCAATCAGAACAATGGGGAAAATGGTGGATAATCCGGCGCCTGTAATTCCAAGAATAAGAACCAGTGCAGCCCATTTCCCTCCCAGTGGTTGAAATAGGTGAATCATATCAACTGTGTTATCTAATCGGAGCCCCATAACATGCAGTGTTCCTGCTGCTACCGCCATAATAATTCCGCTTAAAAAAAGCATCATGGCTGCAGAAACAAAGGCATCTTTCTTCTCATTTTTCAGGTTGTTTATGGTCCAGCCTTTTTCTGCCACAACTGTACTTCGTATAATAAAAACTGCAGCAGAGCAGGTAGTTCCGGCCATGGCAGCAACCAGTCCCAGTGCTCCCGGTTTATCTGGAATGCTCGGAATAGTTCCTTTTAAAATGGTAGAATAATCAGGTTTCAGCATAAAAAATACAACAATGAAACTCAGACCCATCAGTATTACAAAAATGGTAAGCACCTTTTCGAATTGTTTGTATTGTCCGAAGTAGAGCAGTAAATATAAAAATGGTACGATGGCCAGGATAATCCAAAGTGTATCTACCATTTTACCATTGGTTAGAATTCGGATACCTTCCTGAAGTAGTTCGGCAACAATTCCCATTACTCCGATTAGTGCCAGTAATTCACCGATTATCAGTGCAATTAGAATATACAAAGCCAGTAACCAGCCATATTTAAATTCCGATTTGATATTAAACAATGCTGTTTTTCCTGTAACGAGTGTAACTTTTCCGTAAGCCACCATTAAAATAAAGGTGAAAATGCACGATAAAACCAGTGCCCAGAATAAGGACATTCCGTATTCTGCGCCCGATTTGGCCATGGTAGTAACACTTCCCGTTCCAATATTGTACCCAATTAAAAAGAGCCCGGGACCTACGGCAGCCAGTGCTACCAGAATTTTTTTGAATCTGTTTTTTTTCGACATTCTTATGGATTATAATTCAGGTATCTTTTCAAATCCGGAGTGAATCCTGTTTTTGAAAATTGTAATGTGTTTTTTGAATTGTTTTCTAAAGATTATTTTTCGTAAACCAAATCTCCCAGAACATAGGTTTTTTGAATATTTATTTTGAAATCATCGAGGGTAAAAAGGATGATATCGGCCCGTTTTCCCGGTTCCAGCAAACCGCGATCGTTTAACCCGTTCAGTTTGGCAGGATTTGTACTCGACATTTTAATAGCGTCGGCCAGCGAACATCCTGTAACTTCCATAATATGTCCCACTCCTTTGGTTATGGCAGATGCCGATCCATACAATACATTTTGTGCAGGGTAACGTAACATCCCGTCTTTTGTTAATTCTATTGTTTCGCCGGTCTGAGTTTTATATTCTCCGGGCTCAAGGGCTGCATAACTGGTTACATCAGATACAATAATCGTTTTGTCAGGGCCTTTCACCTTAAAGAAAACCGATATTTCTTCCGGTAGCAAATGAAATCCGTCGCAGATAATACTTGCTGTTAACCCGTCGTTTGCCAGTTGTGGCCAAAGTGGATTCCGGTGCCTGTTAATCATATTGGCACAACCATTTCCAAGGTGTGTTGAAATTTGGGCTCCGTTTTCAACTGCCTGGTTTACCTGCTCCGTATTTCCATTGTGATGGCCAAGAGCCACAACGATTCCTTTTTCTGTGCATTTTTTTATGAAATCTGCTGCTCCTTCCATTTCCGGAGCAACTGTTACTTGCAGTATTTTTTCATCGGCAGCCTCGTACAATTCCATAAAATCATTCCAATTGGGCGAACTCACAAATCGTTTAGGATGTGCACCACGGAATCCGTCTTCAGGATTAATATACGGCCCTTCCAAATGAAATCCCGGAATGGATCCGCGCAAATCTTTGTCGTTCATTGATGCGGCCAGAAGTCTGAAGTTTTTTGTTAATACTTCCTGACTATTTGTAGTAAGCGTTGCTAAATAAGAGGTAACACCAAACTTCCATAATTCGCTGGTTGCTTTTTTTATTCCGTCTGTTGTTAAATCGCTTTCGCCAAACGCAAAGGAAACACCAGCAAAACCATTAATCTGGTTGTCGAAAAATCCTGGGGCTACATATACCTGCCCGCTTCCTGACGAAAGCTTTTTAATGGATTTTATTTTTTTAATCTTTCCATCTTCAATGGTAATCTGTACCGGTTTGCCGGTTTCATAATGGATGCCTTCAATAATCTGCTGGGCATTTGTTTGGCTTATTCCACATAGAAAAACAGCAAGTATGGTTAATAAAGCTACTTTTAATTTTCTCGTTTTAATTTGTTTCATCCTTATACTTTTTCTGATTTGAATATTGTTTGATTTTAATGTTATAACTTCAGATAAATCACCGGGGTCCATTTTTCGGTTTCTACCGATTTTTCGAGTGCTTCCAAAACCGAAACACAATTTAATATACTTTGGTGCGAGCGTGGTTCTTTGCCTGTCCTGAACATTTCAACCATGTCGGCATAGTTTTTTGGAGGATCAGATTCCTCAACTCTCGATTTTAATTCTTTAAATTCTTTGCCCGATTCAACATAAGTTTCCCAGCCGTAAGCATTATTTTTGAATATTAGGGTTGCAAACAATCCTGACGAAAATTTTAAACTGGCGTTTCCGGTATTTCCGTTTTTATTTACCCTAACTTCTTCAATGTCTTCTCCAAACATGTACATCAATGGCTGAACAATGTGAACACCATAAAAGAAAATTCCTCCGTATTTTGAATAAATATCAGCTGTTCCGGTGCGCACCACCTGCGTTATTTTTTCCATCGATTTGATTTGTTCAATCATGTCAAAGGTGGCTGAACTTTGTGCAATAGAACTGTAAGAAGTAACCGGTGTGCCGTTGGCTTTCGCCATTTGTAAAAAGTCTTTGCCCGCAGCGCTGCGGTAACAAAATGGTTTATCGATAAAAGTAGGTATGCCGGCCTCAACAAACGGGCGGGCAGCCTCGAGGTGAAATTTCGGGTGACGGTGATCCACAATTAATGCATCGATATTTCCCAGCATCTCTTTGGGATTTTTTACCTGTTCCGGAATGTTCCCTTTGTTCATCGCAGCTGCGGCAAATTCGTCGGTTTCACCCCAAACGTATTTCAGCTCAACCCCAGGAAACTTTTTATCGATATTGAACAGCTTCCCGAATCCGGCTGTATGGGAATTTTCCGCTCCAATAATTCCGATGGTTATTTTGTCTTCCCGTGAATCGGCCAAAACGGTATTTGCTACTAATCCGGATGTGGCCAACGAAGTGAGAGCCACAGATTTTCCGGTTGTTTTAATAAATTCTCGTCTTGTTTTCATAACCTCGATTTTAAAGTTTCATTTCCCAGCCTTTTTCGTATTCACGCGACCATAGTTTTTGCGCGTTTTTATTGCCTTTTATATGACCGTTTGACGGATCAATTTCGAGAGAGCTGCCAACGCGTTGGGCAATATTGCCAAGTTGTACAAGTAACGTACTTTTGTGTCCCGAGTCGATATCTGATTTTAGAGCTTCTCCATTTTGGATGTTGTTAAAGAAATTTCGGATATGTAAGGCATCCAGGTTGCTCGACGGATTAGATGCATCGCGCGGATCCACTTTCAATTCTGCGTTTACTTCTTTAATCACATTGTTTTTCAGGTCGTAAACTTTATAATCGTTGCCTCCTGAAATTACGACACTTCCTTCTTCTCCATAAAATATAACTCCCACTGAACTACCTTCAACATGTTTCCCGTTGCAGCTTCTTCCTTCCCAGCTCATGGAAACATTTTCTGCAAAATCGAAACTTATAATTTGAGTATCGGGTGTTTCCCAGTCATCTTTGTAGCGAAACCTGCCACCATTTGAGCTTACCTTTGTCGGATAGTCAACTCCCAGTCCCCAGCGCATTAAATCAACCATGTGCGTACCGTTATTCAATGCTTCGCCGGTTCCCCAGTGCCAAAACCAGTGCCAGTTGTAATGAACGTAGTTGTCCTTAAATTCCTTACGTGGTGCAGGCCCTTGCCATAAATTCCAGTCGAGCCATTCAGGAACAGGAGCTGATTTCCCGATTCCTATGGATGGCCTGTTATTGGAATACCATCCTTTTGCATAATACGGACGTCCGATTTTCCCGTTTTTTACCTCTTCAATAGCCTGTTTTACATTGGGCCAAGAGCGTCTCTGGTTTCCCATTTGTACCGATTTTTTATACCGATTTGTGGCTTCAACCAGCATTTCACCTTCATGTGGATTATGGCTGCATGGTTTTTCGAGGTAAACATGTTTGCCAGCTTGCATGGCCAAAAGAGCAGCCGGTGCATGCCAGTGATCGGGAGTGGCCACAACCATTATGTCCACATCTTTATCTTCCAGTGACTTTCTGAAATCGGTAAAACCTTTGGGTGTGAGATCCTGAATTTTTTCAACGTTTGCCGTGCATTTTGTTATTGCTCTCGAATCTACATCACAAATATGAATGACATCGCAGTTGTTTTGAAAAGCAAAATTTTGTGCCAGAGCATTCCCTCTTGAGTTTACACCCATCACCGATGCACGTAGTTTGTCGTTGGCTCCTAAAATTCTTTTATAGCTCGCTGTGCTGAATCCCGGGAGTATGCCGCCGGCAGCCACTGCAGCAGAACCTATCGCTGCATTTTTAATAAAATTTCGTCTTGAATTTTTCATTTCAGTTGGTTTATGATTTAAATTTTATTAGCTAAAGTTGAGGTAAAAATCTACGTTTTCGCGAATGATAATATCAAGTGGAACGTTTTGTATTTTTTCAGGTTCTTTTTTATAAACGAATAAGTCGAAAAGCGTTTGAACTGCCTTTATTCCCTGATTTTTGGGCCTTTGAGAAATAATAAAATCGATGCCACCCGATTTTAAATGATCAATATTTTCCTGCACCAGATCGTAGCCTGCTACTCTGATATCGAGATCGTGGGTGAGGTGGAAATCAGAAACCAGAAATGCTTTTGAGTTGGTAACAAAAACAGCTTTAATGTTTGTATTCCTGATATAGAATTTAGTTAATTCTCTGAAAACAATTTCTTTACTGGTTGAATTTACAGTGAGCTTATGAATTCGATCCACAGTTTTATATTGTTTTATGAAATAATCAGAAAAACCAGTCTCCATACGTTTTAAAGCGGCTGCATTTTCGTAGCCTTTCACCATATTTAGAATAAGCAGATCTCCCTGTTTCCCAATCACCTGATCGAGGAGTTTGCCGGCAATGTATGCGCTTTGTTTAATGTCGGGGCCAATGTAACTCAGGTTGTTCTGTCCCGGTATGTCAGAGTCGATAAAAACAAATGGAATGTTTTTTTCTTCCAGTTTCTTCACAAAGATTTGGCTTTCCTGAATAAAAAGAGGGGCAAGAATTACTCCATTTGGATTTTGGTCGAGAATTTTTTGTGCCTGCTCGTTAAATGTTGACTCATCGAAAAGCTGGTATGAAAAAATATCAATAGTAACACCAAAGTCTTTGTACATTGATTCCGCTTTTTCCAATCCATTTTTAGGAATAGACCAGTAATGACCCGGGTAGGGAATAGACGGAATAAGAGCGCAAATGTGATAACGACTTCCAAGAGCAAGGGTGCGGGCAATTAAATTAGGATTGAAATTTAATTCCTTAATTGCCTCTTCAATTTTTTTCTTTTTTTCAGGCGAAACCTTTCCCCTGTTATGAATAACACGGTCGATTGTTCCTACCGAAACATTGGCATAGTTGGCAACATCCTGGATGGTTACTTTTTTTGTTATACTCATTTTGTATTGAAAACAAGATGTTTAAAGTTGTGTGTGCGCACACATTTTTGGTCAAATATAGGTAAATTGTATTTTTATAACCAACATTTTATCTAAAAAATAGTAAATATCACATCGGTTTTGTTGATTTATGTGTGGGCTCACACCTATATTTGTTTATAAATTTAGTAATGCACTGACTGTCCAGTTCGGCGAATTATTGCATCTCTCTGCATCATACAAAATGTTACAAAATCTTAATTTAACAGTAATTTATCAGCAGTATATCAGAATTTCTGATTTTTTATTCAAATTTGCGGCATCATTATCGTGCAAATAAACAACATGGCCGGTACTTGATGGCAAAGCAATGAAAAACGGAAAACTGAATTTGCTGAGAGTGAATACCGGATGGAGGTATTTTATCTTGCAGAATATTTTTGTAATTGTCTCCTTTTTTTTGTGCAACAGTTCGTTTGCTCAAACAGAATGGCTGAGCGGGCGTGTCAGCGACATTGAAACCGGAGAGCCAATTCCATATGTAAATATTATCATAAAAAATTCATTAAAAGGAACCACGACAGATACTTCCGGGGTTTATAAAATGGATTATCCGAACAGTAATGATACACTTGTTTATTCGGCTGTCGGTTTTTATCCGGTCGAAAAAATTATTCCGCGTACCCACCTCGAATCTTTGTTTGTCCAGTTAAAACCGGAAACCTTTGATATTTCAGAGATTGAAGTAAAGCCCGATGATGGGCCTATGCGACAGCTATTTAAAAATATTCAACAGAATAAAAAGAAGAATAACCCGGCAAAATTTTCAAGATATTCCTACGAAAAGTATACGAAGTGGGGATACCAGATAAATAATGTTAAGGAGAACATGATTGATAGCAAGGCTTTCAGAAATAATGGGAATGTTTTTAAAACGGCTCCTGACAGCACGAAGTACCTTCCACTTTATTTTTCGGAGCAGCTGGCATTTAATGAGGTACAAAAAGATCCTCCGCTCCAAAAATCAACTGTGATTGCCGACAGAACGAATGGAGTGGGAGTGCTCAACGATCTTGAAATATCGGGATATACCAGTGCGCTGGACCTTGAAGTAAATTATTACGACAATTTTATAAATCTGTTTACACAGAATTTTGTGAGCCCGATTGCTGAAAGTGGCTGGTTTTTTTATAAGTATTTCCTGGCCGATAGTATGCAGGTTGACGGCAAAAAAATATACCGTGTAAATTATCAGCCTCGAAGGAAAGGAGAAAACACACTTAAAGGTTATTTTCTTGTAGAAGATCAGTATTATTCGATAATGGAAATTGATGGTGATTTGTCGCTTACCAGTAGTATCAATTTTTTAAAAAGCCTTCGTTTAAAAAGCAACTACAATTTTGTTAACGACACTACACCGTTTTATAAGCGAGTACAAATTGATGCTTTGTTCGATTATGTTCCATTTAAAACAGGCAATAAAGATTCCAAAAGATTGTCGTTGTTCTATACCCAGACGGCCAGCATCGATAAGGTTGTTATCAATCCAAAAGAAGAGATTAAACTGAGCAACAGAAACGCTAAATATGAAACGGTAAAACTTCCGAATGCCTACAACCGCGACTCGTTGTTTTGGAATAATAACCGAATGGAGGAGCTTACACTGAATGATAAAATAGCAACGTCGGTAATTGATTCTATTACCGAAATCGGAGTTATAAAAACTGCCAATAATCTGGCCAATATGTCGCTGACAAGTTATTACGATATTGGTAAAATAGAGCTGGGGCCTTATACAAGTTTTTTTAATACAAATAAAGTGGAAGGATACCACATTTTTATGGGAGCACGTACGAGTGAGGAAATCAGCAACCGAATGATGTTTTGGGGTGGATTAGGATACGGGACGCGCAATAAAAAAGTTAATTTGTCGCTGGGTTACGGTTATTTGTTCCCGACTTCTAACCGTCAGGTTTTTAAGATTTATTACGACGATAAAATGATCCGTCACGGTGAAAATGTGAAAATACTGAACCTGTATGAAAATGCATTCACACCAACCGAAAACAACCTGATTTCGCAATTATTGAAACACGATGAACTGGATGAAATTTTCAGGGAACAGAAGATAGCAACCCAATATGAATACGAATGGTATCCCGGGCTGTTGAACAAACTTTCTGTTGACTATACCCGGCATGAATCTCCTGAATTTTATCCGTTTTTCAGGAATGGTCAACCTATAAATTCAGTAAGCGGGTTTGAAGTGAGTTTGGATACCAGGTGGTCGCGCGAAGAAAAGCTAATCGATAAAGGATTTCTACGTTTGTATATGGATACCAAATATCCGATTGTGCATTTTACTGTTGGGGGAGGAATGGTGTTTTACGACAATGAATCGAATTATTACGGGAAATTGGCTACAACAATAAAACAGGCTGTTAATATCGGACAAAGCCGTTTGGATTATGCGGTTGAAGCCGGAATGTTTCTGGGTAAGCTTCCTTATACCATGTTGGATCTCCCGCGGGGTAACGAAACTTTTGGTTTATACAGGTATGATTTTAATATGCTGAATTATCTTGAATATGTTCACGATCAGTATATTCATACGTATGTGGATTATCACATGAACGGATTTTTTATCCGGCGAATTCCCTTGCTACGCGAAACAGGTTTGCGCGAAGTTTTTTCTTCGAAGGTGATGGTTGGACGAACAAGTGATAAACACCAGGATGTAATTTCATTTCCGTCGGCGATAACAAAAATGGAGAATCCGTATGTTGAATTGGGGGCAGGCGTTGAAAATATTCTGAGTATGTTCCGGGTTGAGGCAATATGGCGTGTAACTCCAAAATCGGTTATTGGAGCTCCTTCTTTTGGATTCAGAGCGTTGTTTTTTATCAGTTTGTAATCTGTACAAGACAATTTATATTCACGAGAAGTTGTTTCTATAAATATATTGATGAAAAAAATTATAAGGGGACTGGCATGTAAAATGATTGGGAAACAAATAATTAAATAAAGAGGTGCTCGGCCGGACCTGAACTTTAATTCCGGCTAAAGATTTTAGTTGAAAGGATTTTTTTCACATCAAAGTCTGTAAATACATCGTAAAAAATTCTCCCGTTAGCATCTTCCGTTTCGGTGCTGAATAAACAAATAATCGACTTTTTTTTGATTGAGTAAGAGTCGGTCCAGCTTATGTATTGTATCTCCTTTTTATTTTCGCGACTATTTTTATCCATTACGCATCGTTTTTTAAACTGTTATAAAGGTAAAGCATGCGAATTATTAAATTATTCGATAAAATGCTTAAATCCTGGTTTTGGATTTCTGAAAATGGAGTAAGAAAAGATGTAATTATTCTGAGTTTATTTATAACAACATTAGGTAAGTTGTTGCATTTTCCAAGCTTCTGTATTTAAAAATCTTTGTGCTTCACCGTATGAATTAAGGTTCCGGTGAACAGATAAAATATTTATTTTAGTACCGGGATAGTCAACATCTTCCACAAAAACAGGAACTTTCTGTTTGCTGATGTCGAGGCGCATAATTTTGTCATTATCATAATCGTACGAAAAATCAGCATGTTCTGCAAATACGAATTCTAACCCTGTTTCACCAAAGGCGATTTCGTAAAATCTTGAAAATACAAGGTAGATTTTACCATTAGGCATGCCATAATAGTGAGCAGGAAAAGCGGTTGGAAGGTAGGAGGCGTAAGTTCTATGTATTAGTTTGGCTACCGATTTCATCACAATCAACTATTACATTAATAAATAAAATTAGCATCTCACATTATTTACCTGTTGCAGGTAAATGGTATTTGAAGAATTAACCAATTTTATTCGGTTACTCACTACATTGATTTCCTCCTTCTTTGGAGTGAGTAAGATTTTAATTTAACTTTTTAAGCGCCCTGTAAGTATATATTCTGCAAAAGGCAAAAAGGTAACCTTTTGATAGCCATTTTATTAACACTTAATTTGTGATTTTGAACAATAGCTTACCTTATAGTGCTACCGAAAAACACAGAGTTTGAGAATAATTTAGCTGTTCCAAGCCATATTCCACGGAAATTCATGTTGTCGTAATACGAAATAAGCTTGCCTCTTCCAATAGTTTGAACAGAAACTACAGGAGCGCCCTTTAAGCGGTCGATATTCGCTTCTGATACCCATCCGCTCAGGTATGGTGATGATGTATATTTTACCGGTTCTGAGTATTTTTTCTGTAAGGATTCGGCAACGGTTATATCCGATTTGAATATGGCCAGTTTTTTATCGGTATATCCATAACATAATGGATGCGAAATGTCAATTTCGGTATTAAATATTGCTCCGCTGATATAATTCAGACTTCTTTCTTTGCTGCGGTCAGCATAATCCATATAGCTTGTGGTATCTGGTTTAACAGGAGCTTTAAACCGGGTGTTCCCCAATCCGTTTGATGCGACCCAGCTTGTTGCATTTTTGTATGCGATTAAGTTTCCTCCCTTGCTTACCCAGGTTTTAAGCTTGCTTATTTCACCTGCACTCCATTCGTTAAATGCACCTGTTAAAATAATGGTGTTATATTTTTCCAGATTTATGTTTCTCATCCTGTCCGACTCGGTTAAAGTGACAGGGATATGATAACGCTGATCGAATAAATGCCATATTTCTCCCGCATCGGCACTATTTGCACTTCCTCCGATAAACATAAGAATTTCAGGTTTGCTTAGGCTGACAAAACTGCCGCTGCCCATGTCTATTCCGCTGGGCGAAAGGGCGGTTGAAAGAGCATAAAAGTCAATTCCTGTCGATTGTGCAATGCTTTCAATAAGTTGGTAAACTTCATCTGTGTTTTTATTTTGTCCGCTGGCAGGTATAAAAATGCTGCCGTAACTAAAGTCCTCATAACCACCGTTCAATTTAAATGAAAATTTACTGGTGGCAACTTTCGTAATCATTCCGGCGTTTTGTATCCCGTAAAGAGCTTCCGGCACATTGTATTCGTTCCACCTAAAAACATAACCAATAGTACTTTTACCTCCAATAACTTTTCCAACTGGTTTCTCTGCTATTACCGGTGCTCCACTGATTTTATATTCCTTGACTGAATTCAAGTTTGCACAAGGGACATCTAAAGCATGGGGAAAGGTCCAGGTAGAAACATCGTAGAATGTGGTGTCGCTAAAGCTGTGTACTTCTTCGAATATTGATTTGATTAGTCTAACCTGTTTTTGTTTAATGGGAACAATATAGCTCGTGCCTGCTTCGAATTTGATATTGTTTGCCTTAATATCTTCCGCGTTTTTATAAACCTTTATCTGATGCTGGTTTAATAAATCAATAAACATCTGGGTTTTTATCACATCGGTTGAACTGCCAAAGATGTATGCTTTTGTTGCGCTTTTATCTGCAATGTCAAAAGAGTTTGAATAGAATTCTTTTTGCGATTTAAGAAGTTTGTCGTGCATATTCAGTGCCGCTTCCAGAGTAGATAACGACACTGTAAATTGATTCCTGATGGCAAATGCCAGTTTTTTTGTTCCGTTGTCAGTTTGGCGAACCCGACCGCGGAATCCGGCCTGCTCAAACAAGATACCTACGCTGGCATTCACATCAGGATAGGATGATCCTTTTCCGAAATAATAGTCATCGTATTGTTCTTCAGAGAAATATGAAGATCCAATTCTGTCCAGGAATTTAGCGTGATATGATGCAATCTCATGGGTTAACTGGTAGTTTTCTTCCGGTGTTAGAGGATTATTTCTACTGGGAACTCCGGGCTGGAAAAAGAAGGTCGAATTTGCTCCCATTTCGTGGTGGTCTGTAACAATATTTGGTTTCCATTCATGGAACTTGGCAACTCTTCCCCTGCTTTCCGGATGCACCAGGAGAAGGTAGTCGCGGTTGATATCGAACCAGTAGTGATTGGTTCTTCCTCCCGGCCAAACTTCATCGAACTGGCGCGAATTGTTATCTCCATTGGCCATTCTGCTTTGATGCATATTTGCCCAGGTGCTGTGGCGTGTAAAACCGTCAGGATTTAAGCAAGGATCAACGATAATGATTGTATTATCCAGGAGTTGCTGAATTTTTTCACCTTGTGCTGCAGCCAGGTAATATGCTGTAAGCACCGATGAATTTGGGCCGCTTGATTCATTCCCGTGAATTCCGTACGTTAAACTAACAACCACGGGAACACCATCACTGGCAATATTTTTATCCGGTTCGGAATAATCGTAATGAAGTTGTTTCAATTCATCCAGTCTTTCCTGGTTTTTCTCCGATGTAAACACCAGGTGAACCAGTGGTCTGTTTTCCCACGAGCGGGCATATTCGTACATAATAGCCCGATCGGAAATGTGTGCAATTTCTTTAATGTAATACAGAACCTGATCGTGGGTAAGGTGCCATTCTCCTAACTTCTGGTTAAAGAATTCCTCAGGAGTTGGAATGTCTTTGTTGAAAGTAACGTCGTTTGGTAGAAAATACTGCATGTTTTCCTGCCCGAAACTGAGAATGAACATGAATAAAGAAATTGAAAGCAGAACAAGTTTTTTCATTATGATATTATTGTAACAAAATTGATAGATTTTATTGCTGGTTTTAACAGCCCTTGAAAATTAGAAAAAAACTGTAGTATGGCAATTAAAATGACAGATAAAATAATTATTTGTTGGTATTCTGTGTCTAATTTTAACAGAATGTAGACTTTTTGTTAGAATGTGTTTTTGTGCGAACCTTTCGGAAAGATATTCTGATGATTATAAACTGAACCAAAGTCCGGTTTTTGAAAGAACGCTGTGTTGTTTGTTTTTACTTCGAGCGATGCAAATTCACTTAAGTGGAAACAGAATTTATAACATTTTATACTCCTGACGCAACCATTTTCTGTCACTTTACATCTTAAAGAAACTAACAAAGCTTAAAAATATACTCTAATGAAAAAGCTGTTTTTGTTGGTTTTTACTTTCGTATTGACCTTTTCTCTTTATGCACAATCTGAAAAAGGATATGTGCACCTAAAAAACGGTTCGATAATTAAAGGAAAATACTGGTATTCCGGCGATCTGAAAAAGATTAATGTTGAATCGGCAGGTAACCTCTGGATTTTTAATTCAAACGAGATCGATAGTGTCGTTTCCTTGCGCCCGGGGAGGGTGAAGAATATTCAAAATGAACAAAGTTTTTCAAGGTTTTTACTGCATTCTGAGGTTGGGGTTTTACTGGGAAACGACGATAATAACCAGACTGCTCCTTTCAGTTTTACCACATCAGTTAATTATGCCCTTACCGAGAAAGCGGCTGCAGGACTGGGCTTGGGGGTTGAGTTGCTCGACGAATCGTACCTGCCGGTTTATGTAAACTTTGAATATAAATTTCGTAATACATCTTCCACACCATTCGTATTTTTCAAAACCGGTTACCAAATATCCTTGGAAGACAGCCGAAAGGTTAGGGATTATTATTACTATCCTTATTGGAGCAGCTTTGCACCATGGCCCGATTACCAGGTTGAGAAACTTGAACCCAAGGGTGGTGTCATGATCAATGCAGGAGTGGGGTACCAGCGCATGTATTCTCCGTCGTTTGGGATGTCGGTTGCTTTTGGCTACCAGTATCACCGTTTAAATTACGATGGAGAGAATGAATATTCGCTTGATGTCGATTACAACCGTTTAACCCTAAGACTGGGAATTATTTTCAACTAAAACCTGCACTATGAAAACAACAAGAAATATAATCACTCTTCTCTTCCTGATGGCAGGTATGTTTTCCTGCATGGACGAATATACCGAAGAATTCATTGCCAATTCGCCAGTTTATATGTCATACGACGATTTGCGCTCAGCTGTTAAGCTAACCGAATCAAGAAATCTGGAAAAACCGGGGAAAATGTACTTCAAGGACGGCTACATCTTTATAAACGAAATGTTGGAAGGAATTCATATTATCGATAACCGCGATCCGCATAATCCCCAGAATACAGGTTTTATTGAAATTCCCGGAAATATTGATATCGCCATTAAAAACAACATTTTGTATGCCGACAGTTATGTAGACCTGGTGGCCATCGATATTTCCGATATCGCCAATCCTCAGGAAATAAACCGGGTTGAAGATGTTTTCCCTTATACAACTCCGCCGTTGGAGGACGGCGATTATCCTATATCTAATGTTGATGAGGATAAGGGTGTGGTACTTAAATGGGAGATTAAAAAAATCAGGCAGGAAATGGAGCCTCGGGTTTATCCGATTTATTACTACGATACTTATGATTACAATCTAAAAATGGAAGGTGGCTGGGTTAATGCCGGTGTTACTGCGGGCAATAGTTTCGGAGTTGGCGGATCGATGGCCCGCTTTGGTTTGTACGACGACTACTTGTACGCAGTTGATAATTATATGCTTTATATGTTCGATGTTGAAACCGATGAGAATCCCCAGGAGATTGGGAATTTTAGTGTTGGCTGGCAGGTGGAAACCATGTTTATTTACGACGATCATATGTTTTTCGGAACACAGTCAGGAATGCGGATTTATAGCCTTGAAGTTCCAACGGTCCCCAATTATGTGGGCGATTTCTGGCACGTCACCAGTTGCGATCCGGTAGTTATTTCAGAAGGTTACGCTTATATTACGCTACGTGGCGGTAATCAGTGTGGCAGTAATGTAAATCGTTTGGATGTTGTTGAATTGTCAGCCGATTATACGAATAGTCAGCTTTTGGCATCCTATCCTTTAAATGGGCCGTACGGACTTGGAATCGATGATGACATTTTGTTCGTGTGCGATGGCGATGCTGGTCTGAAAATTTACAATGTTGCCGATAAATTGAATATAGACGATAATAAAATTGCCTCCTTCCCCGGAATAAAAACCTACGATGTAATTCCTTTCGACAATTACCTGTTTATGATTGGCGATGATGGATTTTACCAGTACGATTATTCCGATATTAATAACATTCAGCAAATTAGTTTCATTCCTGTTGCAGCGAATGAATAGATACAGGGTTTATGTGGTTTCCTAACTTAAACAAGCAGATTCTATGAAAAGAGTAATAAACCTTTGTATCTTTTTGCTGATTGTTTTATCGCTTTCAGCACAAAACCAGAAGGTGCACGTGCTGTTAAAAAACGGATCGAGAATTAGTGGAACGCTTATCGAATCGGAATCCGATAATAAAATCCGGGTGGAAAGTAAGGATTATTCATGGATGATTCCTCAAACAGATATAGATACTGTTTTAACCACGAGAAGAATTCCGAACAGGAGCAATGTTGATACACCATGGTTTTTTAAAGCCGAATATGGTGTTTTAAAGGGAAGTTCTGAAAACGAGGAAGAAAGCATTAGCTTTTTCCATGGTTTGTTTAATTATCACCTTGATAGATATATTTACGGAGGAGGCGGGCTTGGGGTCGAATATTATCAGCAACGTACATATGTTCCAACATTTGCCAATTTCGAACTGCGTTTCAGAGATACAAAATTCACTCCGTATTTTTTTGTTAAGGCAGGTTATCTGATACCGGCCGATAAACAAAAAAGTTCTTCGGTTTACGACGAGTATGAATCGCGAAACCTTCATCCAAAATACCTGAAAGCAAATGGAGGCGTGCTGCTTAGTCCGGGTATTGGAATTGCCAGAATGTTTGGTCCCAACTTCGGAATGAGTTTTTCTGCTGCTTACCGTTACCACGAAACAAATTATTCGGGTAAGGAAGAATACGAATTGGAGCAGCGTTACAATCGTTTGGCTTTAAGCTTAGGAATAATCTTTAAATAACCACCTATGAAAACACGTATAAAAAACTGTTTCTTATTTGTTCTCATATTTGCTGTTTTTCCGGCATGCGAGGATGTTGTTTATGAAAATGACCTGAGAAATGTTCCGATTTATCTCACGTACAGTGAACTTCGGAGTGCGGTTGTTAAAACAACTCCCGGGAAACTGGAAGATCCCGGGAAAATCTACTTCAAAGATGGCTATATTTTTATCAACGAGGAGATGAAAGGAATTCATGTCATAGATAATCGTGATCCTGAATCGCCCGAAAAGGTTGCATTTATAAATATCCCCGGAAATATGGATATGGCCATTAAAAACAACACTTTGTATGCCGATAGTTATGTCGATTTGGTGGCTATTGATATAAGCGATATAAATAATCCGGTTGAAGTAAGCAGGGTGGAAAAGGTTTTTCCTTACACCATACCACAATTAAAAGAGGAGAATCTTTTAATTGCTAAAATCGACGAGGACAAGGGCGTTGTAATCGACTGGAATATTGATTATGCAAAGATTGAAGTTGAACGCCGCGAATACCCGATTTATTATGGAGGATGGTACAACAGGTATTCAAATTATTATTTAGAATATGCTTACTCTGACCTGGCAATGGCAGCTAATTCATCTTCTTCATCTTCTCAAAATATAAGTGGCTATTCCAGTAGCGGAGTTCAGGGAGCTTCGTTTGGAGTTGGCGGATCAATGGCCCGCTTTGGTTTGAGTGGCGATTATTTATATACGGTCGATCACGAGGAGTTCAATATTTTTAATGTCAGCGACGATAAAAATCCGGTTCTGGAAAAAGAACGGGAAGCAGGCAGCGATATTGAAACGATGTTTATTCACGACGGACATATGTTTTTAGGAACCATGACCGGCATGCTGGTTTATTCACTTCAGGAAGCAGAGAATCCGGTTCTGATTAATGAATACAGTCACATTCGAAGTTGCGATCCGGTGGTGGTTCAGAACCATATTGCCTACATTACACTACGTGGCGGCAGTGTTTGCGGACGCTCCCAAAGTCAGCTCGACATTCTTTCGCTGAGCAACAATTATAAAAGCGAAACTATAATGTATTCTTATCCGATGAGTGAGCCTTACGGCCTGGGAATTGATGATGAAATCCTGTTTGTTTGCGACGGGCAGGATGGATTGAGGATTTTTGATGCCTCAGACCTTGCTTTGATCGGACAAAGGGAAATTGCCCGATTTGACGATATCAAAGCGTTCGATGTAATCCCTTTCAACGATTACCTTTTTATGATTGGCGATGATGGTTTTTACCAGTACGCATATTCCGATCTGCAGAATATTTATAACGTTAGCTGTATTCCTGTAGATCACGAAAATTAATCAATTTTCAAAGTTATCTTAAGGCTGGGCAAACTGTCCGGCCTTTTTCATTGTTATTCAATCCGTAATCGGTGTAAAATTGTATTTTTGCAACTTGGAAAAGTAAAGGGAGGCCTGTTAGATGAAGAAGAAAAATTGGAAGAGTTATTTGTTGCCGGTTTCGGTAATGATAAACGTTGTGGCGTTGGTAATTATTTTATCATCAGCTAATTCAGGGACAACAGAGGTCGTTGTTAAAAAAGAGGTGCGCTACGAGCCAATAGAACTTCCCGCAGAAGTAAGTTTTGCAGGAGAACCTATGCCGCTCGATCGGTTTTATGTGAAAGAAGCACTCGACCGGGAATTACTTTCCAACGCCTATTTTCATTCTCAGACCATTCGGTATATAAAACTTACACCAAGATATTTTCCAATTATTGAGCCTATTTTAAAAGAACACGGTATTCCTGATGATTTTAAATACCTTGCTGTAGCCGAAAGTGGATTAAATCCGCGGGCCATTTCTCCGGCACATGCTGCCGGTTTCTGGCAACTCTTGAAAGGAACGGGCACCGATTACGGGCTGGAAATAAATAGTGAAGTTGATGAACGCTACCATATTGAAAAAGCAACCCACGTTGCCTGCGAATACATTAAAGATGCCTACGAAAAGTTTGGAAACTGGACAATGGTTGCTGCCGCTTATAACCGTGGAATGAATGGAGTAAGCCGGCAAATGGACCGTCAAAAAGAAAGTGATTATTACGATTTACTGATTACCACCGAAACGGCACGTTACGTTTACCGAATTGTAGCATTAAAGCTGCTTCTGGAAAATCCGGAGACGTATAATTTTTATATTTCTGATGAGGAAAAATATGAACCTATTCCAACAAAAGAGGTAGAAATAAAAGGTTCAGTGGCAGATTTCGCCGATTACGCGAAAAAACAAGGAGTGAGTTATAAAGTGTTTAAAGATTTTAATCCATGGTTAAGAGAGAACAACCTGACTTATTCCGGCAGAAAAAGATATTGGGTTAAAGTTCCGGAGATTTAGTATTGATAAAGCACAAAGTCAGGCATTATTCCCGACAAATGAGGGAAGGAAAGACCATTGAATGATACAAATGACAGAGAAGAAATTAAATACAGATATGCAATCCGCCGAACCGGAGTACGACGAAAAGATCGTGGTTGAGGGCGCGCGGGTTCATAACCTTAAAAATATTGATGTTGAAATTCCGCGTAATAAATTAACCGTTATTACGGGCTTGAGCGGAAGTGGTAAGTCGTCGCTGGCTTTCGATACCATTTATGCAGAAGGGCAGCGTCGTTATATCGAAACTTTTTCGGCATATGCACGCTCGTTTCTCGGAAATATGGAGCGTCCCGATGTAGATAAAATTACCGGGTTGAGTCCCGTTATTTCCATTGAGCAAAAGGTAACTACCAGAAATCCCCGTTCTACAGTTGGCACAGTAACCGAAATTTACGACTTTTTACGTTTGTTGTTTGCCCGGGCCGGTGAAGCTTTTTCGTACAACACCGGTGAGAAAATGGTGAAATACAGCGAAGAAAAAATTATTCAGCTGATTAAAAGCGATTTCGCCGGAAAAAGGATTCACATTCTTGCCCCGGTTGTAAAAGGACGTAAAGGACATTACCGCGAACTGTTTGAACAAATCCGTCGCAAAGGATTTCTAACTGCCCGTATTGATGGCGAACTCACCGAGTTGATGCACAATCATAAGGTTGATCGTTATAAAAATCACTTCATTGAAATAGCTATTGATAAGTTAGTTGTTGATGAGGCTGGCACAAAACGTCTTAAGGACAGTGTACAAACTGCTCTGAAACACGGGCATGGAATTCTCATGATTTTGGATAACGAAACCAACGAGGCTAAATATTACAGCCGCCTGTTGATGTGCCCGACCACGGGTATTTCGTATAACGAGCCGGCACCACATAATTTTTCCTTTAATTCTCCGCAGGGTGCTTGTCCGAAATGTAACGGTTTGGGAAGGGTAACTGAAATCGACATGGATAAGATTATGCCCGATAAGGAAAAGAGTATTTCGAAAGGAGGAATTGCTCCTTTGGGACCATATAAGAATTCACTTATTTTCTGGCAGATTGAGGCGCTTGGCGAAAAACACGGTTTCGATTTAAGAACACCGGTTAAAGATATTCCCGAAGAAGGACTTAACGAAGTTTTATTCGGGACGAACGAACGCATTCAGCTTAAAAATACGCCACTTGGAAATAGCATGAATTACATGATGACCTACGATGGTGTGATAAAATATATCGATAATCAACGTGAGGAAAATACGTCGAAAACTGCACAGAAATGGGCTAATCAGTTTGTGAAACAAATTGAGTGTCAGGAGTGTAATGGAATGCGCCTGAAAAAGGAATCCCTGTTTTTTAAAATCGACGGGAAAAATATTTCTGAACTTGCCCAATTGGATTTGGATGAACTGGGAGAGTGGCTGAATGGTTTGGAAGAAAGGATTTCAGAGCGTCAAAGAAAGATTGGTGCCGAGGTGATTAAAGAAATTCGCGACCGGCTTGGTTTTATGCTGGGTGTTGGATTGAATTACCTGGCACTCGACCGGACGGCACAAAGCCTTTCAGGTGGAGAATCGCAACGAATCAGGCTGGCAACTCAAATTGGTTCGCAACTGGTTAATGTACTTTATATCCTCGATGAACCCAGCATCGGGCTGCATCATCGCGACAACCTGAAACTGATACAAGCACTGGAACAATTGCGCGATTCGGGTAATTCAGTTATTGTGGTGGAACACGATAAAGACACCATGCTTCATGCCGATCATCTTATTGACATGGGGCCACATGCGGGTCGTCATGGAGGCGAGGTGGTAGCCGCCGGAAAACCGGAAGAGGTTTTAAAAGCCAAGTCCTTAACGGCCGATTACCTGAATGACAGAAAGCAAATTAAGGTGCCGGCTGTACGCCGAAACGGAAAATCAGATATTCTGAAAATAAGCGGCTGTTCAGGAAATAACCTTAAAAATGTGACAGTTGAAATTCCGCTGGGTAAGTTTATTTGCGTAACCGGTGTGTCGGGAAGCGGAAAATCTACGCTCATTAACGAAACGCTGCAACCCATTTTAAGTCAGCATTTTTACAAATCGATAAAAGATCCGCTGGCCTATAAAAAGGTGGAGGGTTTGAAATTAATTGATAAAGTGATCAGAGTAGATCAATCGCCGATAGGGAGGACGCCAAGGTCCAACCCGGTTACTTATACCAATATTTTTGGCGATATCCGTAATTTGTTTGCGCAGTTGCCTGAATCTAAAATCAGGGGGTACAAACCCGGCCGTTTTTCGTTTAATGTGAAAGGTGGTCGTTGCGAAGAATGTCAGGGTGGCGGTTTAAAACTTATTGAAATGAACTTTCTTCCCGATGTTTACGTGCATTGCGACAAGTGCAACGGTAAACGTTACAACCGCGAAACACTGGAAGTGCGCTACAAAGGAAAATCAATCAGCGATGTGCTGGATATGACCATCAATCAGGGCGTCGAGTTTTTCGAACATATTCCTTCCATTTCAACAAAACTGGAAACCTTGCAGGATGTGGGTTTGGGTTATATAACACTGGGACAATCGTCAACTACACTTTCGGGTGGCGAATCGCAGAGGGTAAAACTGGCTTCAGAACTGGCCAAACGCGATACCGGAAAAACAGTTTATATTCTTGATGAACCAACAACTGGATTACATTTCGAAGATGTCAGGGTTCTGTTAGAAGTGCTGAATAAACTGGTCGACAAAGGCAACACCGTTATCGTGATCGAACATAATATGGACGTGATTAAGGTGGCAGATCATATTATTGATTTGGGCCCGGAAGGAGGAAAACACGGAGGTAAAATTCTTTGCACCGGGACACCGGAAGAAGTTTGTACAAATAAAAAATCGCACACGGCAAAGTATTTGAAGCTGGAACTGGGAATGTAGGTGAGGATTGAAGTATGCTTGAATGCTTGAATGCAGTAATGCTTAAATTCTTGAATTGGCAATAGGCAAAAAACAGTAGGCAAACTCGTCACTTGCGACTTCCCATTCAGTGGTTGACTACATGTCTATCTGTGAATTGTTGAATAGTTAAATGCCAAAAAGCTAGAGGCTAGAAGCTAACATCTTATAACAACTCGTAGCTCGCGACTCGCACCTCGAAACTTAATTCCAAAATAATCTTAAACAAACCACAACCCAATTCTGCTTTCTCATTGTCTTTTCATACATTTACAACGAAAACAGACAAGCAATGTGGTATGAGAAACGTTGAAATTTTCTGCAAGAACACTAATTTAACCCATATTTATCCTATGGGTACATCACTTCTTGAGATAAGTAAGGATCTAAATATTAAATTGAATAATATAATCTGCGGGGCCATTGTAAACCACCAGGTGAAAGAGCTCTCTTTTTGTGTAGTAAAGCCAAAGCATATTGAATTTATTGATGTCGCCCATCCCGATGGTATGCGGATTTATATTCGCAGCCTTATTTTTATTTTGTATTCTGCAGTAAAAGAAGTTTTTCCACATGTGGCATTTCGGGTTCAGAACGGGATCAGCAATGGTTATTTCTGTGAATTGCAAGGACTGGAAAGAGAAATTACCAAAGCCGATATTTCAGCTTTAAAAAATGAAATGCAGACAATTATCGATAAGGATATTCCTTTCATAAAAAAGGCAATAATAACATCTTATGCCGTTGATCTCCTGGTAAAACAAGGTCTCGAAGATAAAGCTCTGTTGTTTGAGCAACAGGGGCGAATGTATTCGTATTTGTATTTTTTGAAAGACCAGGCTGACTACTTTTATGGTCACCTTTTGCCATCTACAGGTTATATTTCGAATTTTGGATTGGTGCCTTATTTCGATGGAATTTTGTTACGGGTACCGCACCGGAAGAACCTGAAGAAACTGCGTAAGGTATTTTATAACGAGAAACTTTTCGACATTTTTCAGGAGCAAAAAGACTGGGCTGAGATTTTAAATGTTTCAACGATAAGCAGTTTGAATAAATTTACCCTGCAGAATAAAAGCGGAGATATTATTAAAATTTCGGAGGCGCTGCACGAGAAAAAAATTGCCGAAATCGCCAATATGATTTCTTCAAAAGATGGTAAAATAAAAGTGGTATTGGTGGCGGGGCCGTCGGCATCGGGGAAAACAACTTTCAGCAAACGTTTGGGAGTTCAATTGGCTGTTAATGGTATGCGACCGTACCAGATTTCGCTTGACGATTATTTTGTTGACAGGGAGCACACACCGAAAGATGAACACGGTGAGTACGATTTTGAAGCACTGGAGGCTATTGATATTGACTTTTTTAACAGACAGCTGATCGAGTTGTTTGAAGGGAAAGAGATTCGCCTGCCTAAGTTTGACTTTCAAAGAGGGAAAAGAACACAAAACGGGAACCTGTTAAAACTTGGGCACGACGACATTCTTATTGTTGAAGGAATTCATGGAATGAATCCCAACTTGCTTACCGATGTGAAAGAGGAAAATACCTTCAAGATTTTTATCTCGGCCCTTACTCAGATTTCGGTTGATGAACACACACATATTTCAACTGCCGATAACAGATTGTTGCGGCGTATGATTCGAGACAGCAGGTATCGTGGATATCGTGCGGCAGAGACTTTAAAGCGCTGGCCTTCTGTGCGTAAGGGCGAGGAACGAAATATCTTTCCCCACCAGGAGAATGCCGATGTAATGTTTAATTCAGCTACGATTTACGAGTTGGCTGTTCTTAAAAAATATGCTGAGCCCATCCTCAAGAACGTGTTGGAAAATCAACCCGAGTATACCGAATCGACCCGACTGCTGGAATTTCTTTCGTATTTCAAACTTATCAGCGATGAGGAAATTCCACCAACTTCTCTTTTGCGTGAGTTTCTGGGGGGGAGTAGTTTTGCTTATTAATTCGAATATAAAAATTCTTACACCCTGTTTCCTTTTATAAGTGAGGCTTTTTCCACTTCAATAAAAATGCTGATATTTGCACCGCTAAAAAAATTATAGAATGACAAAACAAAATATACCCTCAGTTTTAGGGATTGGTAATGCCCTGGTTGACGTAATTTCTGTACTAAAAGATGATAGTTTGCTCGCACAGTTTGGTTTGCCTAGGGGCAGTATGACATTAGTTGATGCCGAGCAATCGAAAACAATTTATGATGCTACTTTCTCTGAAAAGAGCGAGCTGGCCACAGGAGGATCGGTTGCCAATACCATGCGGGCCATGGCCAATATGGGAGGCAACGCCGGTTACATGGGAAAAATCGGCCACGATAATCTGGGAGAACTTTTTCAAAAAGATTTTGAGAAAGCGGGTGTACAAACGCACATGTTTTACAGTGCAAGCGATACCGGAAGGGTTATGGGATTGGTTAGCCCCGACTCGGAACGTACCATGGCCACATATCTGGGTGCTGCCGCAGAAATGGAACCATCTGAAATTACTGCCGATATTTTAAAAGGATACGAGTATGTTTATATAGAAGGCTACCTGGTTTTTAACCACGATTTAATTCAGGCCTGTGCCGAAGCAGCCAAAGAAGCCGGAGTGAAAATTGCTCTCGATTTATCGAGTTTTAATGTGGTGGAAGCCAATCTTGATTTCCTGAAAAACCTGATAAGAAATTATGTAGATATTTTGTTTGCCAACGAAGAGGAAGCCAAATCCTTCACTGGACTGGAGCCAGAGGAAGCCTTGCATGAAATCGCTAAAGACTGCGAAATCACAATTGTTAAGGTGGGGAAAAACGGATCGATGATAAAAACCGGAGATGAAGTGGTGAGGGTAGGAGTAATTCCTGCAAAAGCCCTGGATACTACAGGTGCAGGAGATGCCTATGCTGCAGGTTTCTTTTATGGTTTAACACAGGGGCATAATATGGAAACCAGTGGGAAAATTGCCGCAATGGTTTCCGGAAAGGTTGTTGAAGTTATGGGGCCTAATTTGCCGGATAATTCGTGGCCGGACCTGAAGGCTGAAATAAATAAAATGATACAAGGCTAATAAAGAAAAATGCCATTTCAGTTAAATCGAAATGGCATTTTTTTATGAGGTGAAATCTTCTCTTTAAAGTTTAAAACAAACCGTGAATCTGAGCGTCGATTTTATCAATCACGTAACTTAAATCTTCTGGGTTGGTGGTGAAATCCAGGTCATCAACATTAATAACTAGTAATTTCCCCATTTTATAGCTGTTAATCCAGTGGTCGTAACGCTCGTTAAGCTGTTTCAGATAATCGAGGCGAATGGAGTTTTCATATTCCCTGCCACGCTTTTGAATCTGGTTCACCAGAGTAGGAATCGATGCACGTAAATAAATCAGCAGGTCGGGTGGTTGTATCAAACTAACCATCAAATCAAATAACGATTTGTAATTCCCAAAATCGCGTGTGCTCATTAAACCCATGGCGTGCAGGTTCGGTGCAAAAATCTCGGCATCTTCGTAAATAGTACGGTCCTGGATAATGGTTTTTCCTGATTTCCTGATATCAATAATCTGCTGAAACCTGGAGTTAAGGAAATAAATCTGCAGGTTGAACGACCAGCGCTGCATGTCGTTATAAAAATCGTTGAGATAAGGATTTTCATCTACGTCCTCGTAGTGTGGCGTCCATTTATAATGTTTGGCCAGAAGTTCACTTAAAGTTGTTTTTCCGGCTCCGATATTTCCTGCGATGGCGATGTGCATGTCTGATAATTTTTATTGAAAATCTAAAGTATAAAAAAATTACTTTTTAGCCTTCATGATGTTTATAACTTCGTCGAGATATTTTCTGTTATTCGAAAGTCGTGGTATTTTATTCTGTCCTCCCACCTTCCCCCGTTCTTTCATCCAGGTGTAAAACGTTCCCTGAGGTGCTGAAATTACGTGGGGCATTTCCAGGGTCAGGTTTTTATGACGTTTGGCTTCGTAATCTGAATTAAGGGTTTTTAGTGAATTGTCAAGTATGTTTATAAAGTGGTCAAGATCTTTGGGAGGTACTTCAAATTCGATAATCCATTGGTGAGCTCCTTTTTGGTTGTCGCCCATAAAAATGGGGCCTGCAGTGTATTCGTTGACAATAGCACCGGTATGATGGCAAGCCACTTTTAGTGCCTGTTCGGCGTTATCGATAATTACTTCTTCGCCAAAGGCATTTATAAAATGTTTGGTGCGTCCGGTAACCTTAATCTTAAACGGATATTTACAGGTAAACTTAATGGTGTCGCCAATGATGTATCGCCACAATCCTGCATTGGTAGAAATTACTATGGCGTAGTTTTCATTCAGCTCCACTTCCTCCAAGCTCAAAACTTTCGGATTTTTGTTGTGGAATTCCGACATAGGGATAAATTCATAATAAATACCATAATCGAGCATAAGAAGCATGTCGTCGCGGTGTTCATTGTCTTGTATCCCAAAGAATCCTTCCGAAGCATTATAGGTTTCAATATAATGCATCTGAGGCGATGGAATAAGCTTTTTATATTGTTCGCGATAGGGGTCGAAGTTAATACCTCCGTGTGCAAATACTTCGAGGTTTGGCCAAACTTCAAGCAGGTTTTGTTTACCTGTTTTTTCCAATACCCGTTTAAATAGTACCAGGTACCACGAAGGAACGCCGGCAAAGGCAGTAATGTTTTCTTCCAGCGCCGTATCGATAATTTTCTCAATTTTCTCTTCAAACTCTTCAATCAGAGCGATTTCGGTAGTCGGTGTTCTGAATATATCAGACCAGAAAGGTACGTTTTCGAGCATAATGGCCGATAAGTCACCATAATATGATTTATTGCTGAAATTATTCACCCGGTGGCTGCCTCCTAAAGTAAGTACCTTTCCTTTTAAAACTTTTGATTCGGGATTGGTAGATGTGATGTACTGAGCAAATACATCTTTTGGGCCGCGTAAATGGCACTCTTCCAAAGCTTCTTTTGTAACCGGAATAAATTTGCTTTTGTCGCTTGTGGTTCCCGATGATTTAGCAAACCAACGTACTTCTCCCGGCCACAACACATCTTTTTCTCCATCGCGCAAACGGTCAACATAGGGTTTAATATCGTTGTAGGTTTGGAGTGGTATACTTTGCTGAAATTCGGAGTGCGAGTTTACATCTTTAAACCGATGTTCTTTTCCCCATATTGTATTTCGTGCTGATTGCAAGAGGCTGAACAATGTTTCGTCCTGAATGTCATGCGGGTATTCGCGGTAATATTGAATTTGATAATTCCGCTTTATATTTACCCACTTTATAACTGAGTTGATTAGTGGCATTTATAAAAGTTATATTTCGGTTGCCAAATTTATGAATATTTTATGGCAATTATGAATTAAAAATAAAAGGTATTTTTACACGTTTAACTATAAAAAAGAGTCACTCGCCGATAAACAAATTTTAATTATACGATTGAATTTCTATTTTTACAAACATTCTATTTGCATTCATATTGAATGATGTTATACAAGTACTTTTAACCTTTCTTTTCTAAGTTATGAATTACATTGATATTATTTTGCTTGTCCTGTTGTTTCTGGCTGCAATAAACGGATTCAGAAAAGGATTGATAGCAGAGGTTGCTTCGCTGGCTGCCTTGATACTTGGGATTTGGGGTGCCATAAAATTTTCGTACGTCACATCGGAGTTTCTGGTTGAGAATTTTAATATACAAACCCAGCACCTGAACATTATATCTTTTGTGGTGACCTTTATTGTTATAGTTATTTTGGTGCATATTGTTGGCAGTACCATCAATAAGCTGGCCGAAACAGTAATGCTTGGCTTTGTAAATAAACTGGCAGGGTTGGTTTTTGGAGTATTACGATCTGCACTGATTTTGAGTATTATATTGGTTGTGTTCGATAAAATTGATGAGGATGTTCACATCCTTTCCGAAAGCACAAAAGAGAATTCCAGAATGTACGAACCCATTCGATCATTTGCTCCTTCAATTTTTCCTTTTATAGAAGGATGGGAGCTTGATCTGAAAGAAAATCGCGCAAAAGAACATGTGGTCTAAATTAAAAGAACGTTTTAAAAGAAAGAAGTCAGAAGAAGTTCATACTGATGTAGTTTGTCTAAACTGTGAAACAAAATTCACGGGGAATTATTGTCCGAATTGCGGTCAGGCTTTTAAAGAGTACGATCGTCCTTTCGGATTTATTATTTATAATTTTCTGGGAGATTTTTTTGCATTCGATACCCGCTTTTTCAAAACACTTATTGCCTTATTGGTAAAACCCGGATTTTTAACCAAAGAATATTTTGCCGGAAGAAGAGTGCGTTATGCACCTCCTTTCCGCATTTTTGTATTCGTTAGTTTTCTCCTTTTTTTACTGTTACAGATCTATACGAACCGGGGATTAAGTACGGTTCTGGATGGAGACCTGGAAGATGCAAAAATCGGACTGGATTCTACTTCGCTGGTGTTGGCAGATTCAATATTCTCGGAGGCTACTGCAGAATTGACACCCAAGGAGGAAATGGTTGTTGATAGTATTAAAAATAAATACCTTAATAAAACCGATACTATATCAGCCGGCAATTTATTTAATTACATGGATCTGGAATCATTAAAAAATAAACGCGATCTTAGAAAAACACTGAACACTTATGCCGACAAACTTGAGGTAGATCTGGAAAAGGAAACGAATCCTGAAGAACAGGCCGAAATAAGAGAATTGATTCGTTTGTGTCGTTCCCCGGAGAGTGCGCTGGCTAAAATTTTAAAATATATTTCATACGCATTTTTTCTGCTCTTACCTATTTTTGCCATTTTAATGAAGCTCATCTACATCAGGCGAAAGCAGAATTACATGAGACACCTGGTTTTTTCTATACATATTCATTCTTTTATTTTTTTGGTACTGACATTAATCCTGGCCATGTTTTCGTTTATTGACGGCGGAAACATGCTAAAAATTGCTTCATACACTTTTCTGTTAATACCGCTGTATTTAGTCGTTGCCATGAAAAAGGTTTACGGGCAGTCGGTACTAAAAGTGATTGTGAAGTTTTTTGTGGTTTCTTTTCTTTATAATATCATCTTTTGGTTTTTGATTATAATGGCTTCTTTAAATGCAATTAATCTGGTGTAAAAATTTTTTTAAAAAAGTTGCAACATTTTCTGCCGGGGCGTAGTCAAACGGTTAGAAAATAATTTTAAAAAAGAATAGTTATGGAAGAATTAATTGCAGTTGCAATCGTTTTTTTGGGATCGTATCACATTATAAAGCTCTTTTCAACGCATCTTTTAAAAAGAAAGTTGATAAAAGCTGAGCAGTACGAAAGAGTTAGTATTCTGGAAGAACCAAAGGTTGAGTCCGATGAGTCGAACCGTTATCCTTCGTTAAAATGGGGTTTGGTTGCCTTAATGACTGGATTAGGATTTATTGTAATTGATGTGCTCCGTTTGTTTGATAAAGACTGGATTAACGGCAGAGATGCTGTCTTGCCAATTGGAATATTGTTGGTGTTCATTTCACTCGGATTCCTGATTTACTTTTTCATTATGAATGGCAAGAAAGTGAAAAAATAAATTCAGCTACAGAACCTGAAAGTTTCGAATAAATAAAATTTGCCCGGTAACCAAAATGTGAAATTAAGGTTGTCGGGCAAATTTTTTATTTAAACTTATATTCTCCGATTTGCTGAAATCCACGAAGAAAGTCCTGGATTTTCATGCGTTTTTTACCGGCAATCTGCAGGTCGGTAATTTGCAGCCAGCCGTTTGTACAGGCAACTTTTACAAAATTTTTACCGTCGCTTTCAATGGTTCCCGGAGTCGTATTTTTCTTCCCATCAACATGCATGGCAAAAAAGATTTTGGTGGGTATTTCCTTACGTGTTTCTTCATGAAACAGGGTGCTCCAGGCTGCGGGATACGGCGACAGGCCCCGAATGAGATTGTATATCGACTCCACGTTGTTTGTCCAATCTATTTTACATTCTTCCTTAAAGATCTTCGGTGCATGTTTTATTTCAGTATTTGCAGTCAATTCATCCTGTGGCGTAGCTTTAATATTGCCTTCTGCTAAAGCATCAATTGTTTCGAGAACCAGCTTGGCACCAATTTCCATTAGCGAATCGTGAACGGTGCCAACAGTATCGTTTTCCCAAATGTCAATCTCCTTTTTTAGTAGAATTTTTCCGGTGTCAATTTCATGGTCGAGCAGGAAAGTGGTAACTCCGGTTTTTGTTTCTCCGTTAATAATGGCCCAGTTAAGAGGCGCTGCTCCCCGGTACTGAGGAAGCAAAGAACCGTGGAGGTTAAAGGTTCCCAGTCGAGGCATATCCCAAACTGCTTCGGGTAACATTCTGAAAGCAACCACCACCTGTAAATCTGCTTTTAAGGCCTTCAGCTCTTCCAGAAATACCTCATTTTTTAATTTTTCCGGCTGCAGAATTGTCAAACCATTTTCAAGTGCATATTCTTTAACTGCCGATTGGTGAAGTTTTTTCCCCCTTCCGGCAGGTTTGTCAGGTGCTGTTATTACACCAACTACATTATACCCGTTATCAACCAGTGCCTTTAAGCTGGCAACGGCAAAATCGGGAGTTCCCATAAATACTATTCTCAAGTCTTTTCCGGTCATTTTTTACTTTTTACGAAGGTTCGTATTTCCTTTTTGTGCTTTGGGCCAGTAAGGGCAGTGCCGGCAACCATTGGCGCAACAATATCCCCGGTTTGTGAGGAATGCTTCAGTCATAACACGGTATCCTTTCTCCATATAAAAATCTTTTCCTTCTTTCAACCCGTCACTAAATCCATCATCAAAAAGATCGTCGAAATACCCCATATTTAAATTTTTCCCAAAATTAGGTAAAATAGAGTATCTTTAAGAAATACTGAAAGCATTTTATTTATGAGTATTGAAAGAGACTACCTGATGCGGCAAATGATGATGTTGTTCGATGTGCTTCAAAAGGTTTTACGATTGCGTAAAAAGGGCGACAAAGAAGAGGCTGAAAAAGAAATCAAATATTTTTACGAGTGCCTGAAAGTAGACCAGGATTTTGAAGAAATGAATATCTCAGAAATGGTTCAGCTACTGGAAGGAAAATTAAAACTTACCAACGAACACATTGAAATGATCGCTTTTGTTTTAAAAGAGCAGGGTGAGCTGGCTGACGATGAAGATAAAAGACTCGATTTTTTTCGGAAATCGTATTACTTACTGGATAAAGTTGAACGCGAAAGTACAGTATTTTCGATGGACCGACAGATGAAACTGGCCTGGTTGAGAGAGTATGTGAATTAGTTTTCTGAGAGCTCTTTTTCTTTATTTTCCCTTGAATAAATATCAATAGCAACAATCATAGCAGTAAATCCCCAGAATGGCACCGAGATTTTGTCGGTATCCAGAAAGTTATTCATAATTCCGTGTATGTAATAGGTTACAAGTCCCAGCAGGGCAGCTAAAATAATTGCTCTCAACCTGTAGTCGCTCAGTCGGGTGTATGCGTTAACTGCCGTGTAGATTACCAATGCGAGAATCAGAAGATAAGTCAGGAGGCCTAAAACTCCCGATTCTGCCATGGGGCCAAGATATTCGCTGTGAGCATTTCCTCCATCGGCAGAGTTGGTACTGATAATAGTACGGTCTTTACTTAACTGGTAAGGAGCATATTTAAACATGTAGGTGCCGGGGCCATAACCAAAAACGGGTTTGTCGGCAAACATCCGTAAGGCACAACTCCAGCGGTTAATTCTTTCCAGGTTCGATGCGTCAGATGAAATATTCGACATGGAAGAAATGTGTGTCATCATATTCGCTGATGATTCTTCCGAATTTTGTTCCAGTTTCATCAATATCTGCGACTGAAATACCACAAGCAATGCAATAAACGAAACACCGGTTATAAGTAGTGTTTTAAAGCGGATACGTAATTTTATAATACTCCAGACGCCAAAAGCAATGATTACACTTAGCCAGGCAGCTCTACTATACGATAGTGTTAGTCCTAGCAGAACAATTGCAAGGGCACCGGCTGAGAGTAAACGCAGGTTTTTAGAGAATTTTTTGTTGAGTACAAACAACACCAGGAAAGGCACATAAAAGGCAGTAGCGGCTCCATACGAGGTGTGATCGCGATAAAACGGTGAAACCACAAAGTGGGCAGCCTGCTTGTTCCAAAGTCCATATCCCACGTGACGGAAGGTGGAATAGAAAATGACCAATATGAGCGGAATAACGTACAACCACACGTATTTCTCCATATTCTTCCCGTCCTTAAAAATTTTGGCGGTTAACAGGTAAAGACCAACCACAAACCAGATTCGCATCAGTAAAAATTTGAACGAAACGATCGGCATTGAACTGGTTACACTTGTTATTAAAATCCAAAAAAGGTTGAGATAAACGGCCAGAGAAACAGGATGAAGCAAAATCTTTTTATCGAATTGCCTTTTCTGTAATACTTTCAACAGAAAGAGGATGAGTATTCCAAACAAAAGAGGTTCGGTTGGAATGTACATGTCGAAACCGATTCCCGGTAAATATTCGCGCAACGGAATGGATAAAGGAGCTAAAAATACGACGAGGTAAACCACCTTGTCGAACGAGTATAATGCCATTAAAACCACAACTGCAACAAGAGGCAGCACGTTTGCATACATCATATGCTTTTGTACCACAAACCAAAGGTTAAGCGCAATAAATCCGATGGATATGAGATAAAAAAGTGTTGTTCGTATGATGGCTTTTTGTAGCACTTTAGTCTAGTTTTCCGTAGTCGAGTACTAAAAATACAAGTAAAGCAAAAAATACAGCAGAAAGTGTTGTAAACGCAACAATTAACCAGCGAACCGGATAAGATTTTTTATCGGCAGCAAATGGATATTCAACAATGTGACTATAGGTAATATGCTTTTCGTATTCAACCAGGTGGGCTTCGTAAAGCAATGTTAAAGAGTCAATGGTTGCAATCGTTTTTCGATATTGGTTTTCCAATCTGAAAGCGCGGGAGCCTTCATTTGAAAAACTATTGTAAAGCTTTTCAATTTTTTTGGTATCACCCGATGATCCTCTTCCGGCAGCCAGTGCGTTCATATAACCACGTGTTACTTCCGGCACCTGGCTGTAGCTAATAATCCCCGACTTTGCCCGAATACTATCCAGTTGATACTCGTATGTTTTCAACTCGGCATATTTTTTATCCAGTTGTTTACTGGTAATATCAACCATCTCTTTATCTTTCAACTTATGCACAGACCTAACTTTCTGGTTGTAAAAGCTGATAATAGAATCGCACATATCGGCAGCCCGCTGCGGATCTTCATCCATTACTTTTATTTCTGCGGTCTCGTATTCCGTTTTGCTGGTACTTACATTGGTATTATACTCCGCAAACATATAGGTAAGATACTGCGGATCGTTTTTGTCGATTTTGTATACCTGGTCCAGGTTGAACGCATCAAACATCCTGAATTTAATATCGTTTGAATTCAGGATTTCGAGCATCTGTTCCGTTTCCGATTCATCGCTCAGTACCCAGATATTTGTTGGGTAAATACGCGCTACCGACTTAAATTTGGGTGTAATAAAGCTGGGGCCTGAAAAAATGGCCGACAAAGCAACAGCAATTACTCCAACTATAACAAAATGAAATTTGCGCTTCCAGATCAGATTCAGAATACGCCTGTTGTCAAAAAAATTATCCATAAGATGTGGTTTCAATTCGATCGTGTAAATTCAACGCAGCCGAAACGCTTTTAGTATTTGAGTCCTCTATTATTCAGCAATGATGAGGTAATAATTTTTCTTTCCCTTTTGTGCAAGAATATATTTGTTGCCAATCAAGAAGTCACCGTTTACCACCAGATCAGGATTGCTAATTTTTTCTTTATTGATACTCAGTCCGTTACCTTTGATGGTTCTGCGAAGTTCGCCTTTCGATGGGAATACTTCTGTTTTTTCTGCCAGAAGGTCGATCACATTAATTCCGGCACCCAGTTCTTCTTTCGAAACGTTAAACTGAGGAACTCCTTCGAATACTGCAAGAAAAGTACTCTCGTTCAGTTTGCGCAGGTTTTCGGCAGTACCTTTTCCGAAAAGAATTTGAGAAGCTTCCACCGCCATTTCGTATTCTTCGCGCGAGTGAACCATGGTTGTCACTTCTTCGGCCAGTTTTTTCTGAAGGGCACGTGCATGCGGTGCTTCTTTATGTTCGGTTACCAATGTTTCAATTTCTTCTTTCGAAAGCAGTGTAAATATTTTTATGTAACGTTCTGCATCTTCATCCGAAGTGTTCAGCCAAAACTGAAAGAAAGCATAAGGCGAAGTACGTTCAGGATCGAGCCAGACATTTCCTGATTCTGTTTTTCCGAATTTAGTGCCGTCGGCTTTAGTTATTAGTGGGCAGGTAAGAGCAAAAGCTTCGCCTCCATCCATTCTGCGGATCAGCTCTGTACCGGTGGTAATGTTACCCCACTGGTCGGAACCACCCATTTGCAAACGGCAATTATTGTTTTTGTATAAATGGTAAAAATCGTAGCCCTGCACCAGCTGGTAAGTGAATTCGGTGAAAGACATACCCGATTTTGACTCTTCACCCAAACGTTTTTTTACCGAATCTTTGGCCATCATGTAATTAACCGTGATGCGTTTACCCACATCGCGAATGAAATCAAGAAAAGAAAATTCTTTCATCCAATCGTAATTGTTTACCATAAGAGCCACGTTCTCAACATCGCTTTCAAAGTCGAGGAATTTAGCCAGTTGTGCTTTTATGCATTCCTGGTTATGACGAAGAGTAGCTTCATCTAAAAGGTTGCGTTCCTGCGATTTTCCCGACGGGTCGCCAATCATACCGGTTGCTCCGCCAACTAAAGCAATTGGCTGATGTCCTGCTATTTGAAGATGTTTCAACATCATAACGCCTACCAGGTGCCCAATATGTAATGAATCTGCAGTTGGATCAATCCCCACATAAGCTGCAGTTAATTCTTTTTGAAGTTGTTCTTCGGTTCCGGGCATCATATCGTGCAACATGCCTCTCCATTTCAGCTCTTCTACAAAATTCATTCGGAAAACGGTTTTAAAAATTTGCGCAAATATATAAAATGCTGACTGTTATTCGGGTGCTTTATTGCCAAAATGAATAAGTTAAAGGGAAATTAATGGGAAGGTTGAAGGATTGAAGGATTGAATTGTTGAATGCTTTAATGCCACAATGCTTTAATGCTTGAATAGGCAGTTGGCAAATAACAGTAGGCAAACCCGTGATTCCGGATTGATGAAGATTGAAGGAGATTGAGAGGATTGGATATTTTGTCATTGGTCATTAGGAAATCCTATCGTAATCTGCAATCTGAATAAGTTAAAGGGAAATTAATGGGAGGGTTGAAGGATTGAAGGACTGAATTGTTGAATGCTTTAATGCCACAATGCTTTAATGCTTGAATAGGCAGTTGGCAAGTGGCAGTAGGCAAACTCGTAACTCCTGATTGATGAAGATTGAATGAGATTGAGAGGATTGGATACCTAGTCATTGGTCAATTGTCATTGGTCATTAGGAAATCCTATCGTAATCTGCAATCGATAGTTAACAAACTCGAAACTCGAAACTCGTGGCTCGTAGCTGGTGGCTCGCAGCTCGCCACTTCAAAAAAAATCAAAAAACTTGTAACATTTTTCTAATTTCATGAGTCAGATAGGGTGATTATGGATGATGCGCAACTGGTTCAACAGGTTTTAAACGGGAATAACCATGCTTTCCGCTTTTTGGTCTCGAAACACCAACAGCTGGTTTTGCACGTGGTTGGGCGCATTGTTCAGCAAAACGACGAGGCGGAAGATATCTGCCAGGAAGTGTTCATTAAAGTGTTTAAAACGCTGAAAAAATTCAGGGGCGATTCCAAACTTTCAACATGGATTGCGACAATTGCCTACAATACGGCGATTTCGCACATCAGGAAAAGAAAAAGAAGGGGAGAGGTGTCGTATAGCGAGGAGCCGAATTTAATTATGGCCGAAAAGGATTCGGGATTGAACCAAAAGATTGTTGAACACGAGGAAGCTAAAAGGTACCTGATGCAACTCATTGAGGCGTTGCCGGTGAATTACCGTACGGTGATTACCCTGTTTCACCTCGAGGAGTTTTCGTATAAGGAGATTGAGGAGATTACGGGCATGCCCGAAGGAACCATAAAAAGTTACCTGAGCCGTGCGCGTAAATTATTAAAAGGCAAGATTGAAAAAGTTGCCCGTTTGGAACAAACTAATATTTTTGCAGATTATGCTTGAGGAAAAACATTTTGATGATACCAATAAATTACTGGATGAGGTTTTAACCAGCGAGCCGGGCTTTGCCCTGCCCGATAATTTTGCCGATTTAATGGCCGAAAAAATGGGGCGTCGTTTTGCCTGGATGCAGTACCTGAAGGAATTTTTGATTTACCTGGGCGTAATAGTTGGTATTGCGGTTGCTTCGGCAGCAATGGCTTTATTCTGGTTTGATGCCGACTGGAGAAAATGGCTCGACTTTCTTTTGACGAACATGACCCTGGTGGCAGGTGTTAATTTTCTTCTTGTGTTTGTGCTGTTTGCCGACCGTGTTTTGTTGCGTTATTTTTTATTTCGTACTGATCAGAAATACGGAGAGTTTAAAGTTTAAGGTTTCAAGTTTAAATTGCTAATTACATCTGGCTGTTATCTTCTCTTTTTCCTCAACTGAATAACCTGCCCCGGACGAAGTTTTTGTCCCGGTTTCATGCCGTTGCGTTTGTACAACGGTTTTAGCTTTATCCCGTAAATTTGTGAAATGTAATGCATGCTTTCGCCTTCCTGTACTCGGTGCGTTTGTTTTTCTTTAGTTGTTTTATTTTTCTTGGGCTGAATGTAAATCACCTCGTTTGGTACCGGACGGTAGCCCGGTCGACGGTCGTTGAATTTATACAGTTCCCAGTCGTTTAGCCCCATTTCCTGGGCCAGCATTTCAAAGGTGTCGCCCTGGCGGGCTGCTACTGCTTTCACCCGGTTGTATGTAATTACCTCATGCGAGTTATACGGGTTCAGTGTGAGTTTATTCGAAATTTCCTCGTTTTTAATATTTCTGTGGTCAGACGCAGCCAGCTCTTTGAACGAAATCTCTTTGTCGAGGCGGTAAAGTTTGTTTTCCTCAATAATTTTAATGAGACGCTTATCGTAATCGTGGGCAGTGGCATAACCGGCTTTTTTCAGACCTTTTGCCCAACCTTTGTAGTCGGTTTGTTCTAAAGCAAAAAGGGAAGCATAACGCTGATTGTTCATTAAAAAGTCGGTGTGGTCGATGTACGATTCTTCTACGGTTTTGTATTTCCTGAAACATTCGTTTTTCCGGTCGTCGTCGTAATATACTTTTTTACCCGTCCAGTTTTTTTTGCATTTAATACCGAAGTGGTTGTTCGATTTTCTCGATAGTTCGCTGTTGCCATTTCCCGATTCCAGGCATCCCTGGGCCATGGTAATACTGGCCGGAATTCCACTCCGGTTCATCTCCTCAATGGCCAGCAATTGCCAGCGGTTAATGTATTCCTGCCTCGACATTTGTTGTGCAAAAGTGGCAGTGGTAAAAAAAGCAAGAATGATAATCAGTAAAATATGTCTCATGGTTTATTTATCCTTTTATAGAAAGATGTTCAAAAATAACGTCTTCAGTATGGAAAGTATTTTGGAAGAGCGATTTTTTATAAACAAAGTATCGTGGGTAAAATCGAATTTAAATGATTAGCAGTGTTTTGCGCTTTTGTTCACCGGGGTTTGTGCGAGCGGTAAAATATCCTTTTCTTTGTGGCACAAATCATACAGACAGTTCGAAACCATCCTGTCTATAAAAAAAACTAGGGATATGAATAGAAAAGAAATCAAAGGAGCTGTTTCAGCGAAGGTTGCCTTATCGGGGCGTCAATCAAAACTAACAATTTTAGGTATTCAACAATGAAGAAAGCTGTTGTTTTGCTGTCGGGTGGATTAGATTCAACCGTGGCCATGTATATGGCAAAAGATGAAGGTTACGAGGTGTATGCGCTTTCGTTCGATTACGGACAAAAACACCGGCGCGAGCTGGAGTGTGCCATGGCTTCGGCCAGACTGGTGGTGGCTGCCGAGCACAAAATGGTTAGTCTGAACCTGAACCTGGGGAGTAACAGTTCGCTTACCAATCCCGATGTTGCCGTGGAGGATGGTGATGCCGACCGCACCGATATTCCGCAAACCTACGTGCCGGCCCGAAATATGGTTTTTCTTTCGGTGGCGGCTTCTTACGCCGAGTCGATTGGGGCTGAACATATTTTTATTGGTGTCAGCCAGGTAGATTATTCGGGATATGTCGATTGCCGCGAGAGTTTTATTAAAGCCATGGAGAACGCCATTAACCAGGGCACGGTTATGGCCGTTGAAGAAAACAAACCCATTACCATACATGCGCCTTTCCTGTATAAATCGAAGGCCGAAGAGATACAGATGGGAGCTGCGTTAAAGGTTGATTTTAGCAAAACCTGGTCGTGTTACCGGGGGGGAGAAAAACCCTGTGGCACCTGCGACAGTTGCCTGCTGCGGGCAAAGGCATTTGCCCTGGCGGGAGTAAACGACACGGCTGTTGAATTGTAGCATTAGCGAAGGGAGTAAAAAATGAGATGCCACCTTTTTAAAAGATGACATCTCTGCGGATACCTTGTGTTCACATACCCTTCTACTATTATTTCTTCGGTAATTTCGGATTGGCTTATTATGCAATTTTGCTAACGATTGGTATATGTTATTTGGGCGGATTTCGGAGAGAAATCCTGTCAGACCCGCAGTTAAGTGGGCAAAAGGTCTGACTTGTTAGAACGCTGAAACCCCGCCTGCCATATATAATGTGTCGTGTTTAATTGTCTTTTATTACTCTCAATAAGTCTTCAAAATCAATTGGTTTGGTTAAAATTGGATAGTGTGTAGGTAACTCTTTTTCAATAAGTTTTTCTCTTATTAAATGATTTCCAGTCAAGATAATGATGTTTTTAACCTTAAGATTTTCGTCTTTTATTTTTTTAAGTATTCCAAACCCATCAAGTTCACTTTTCTTGGCTAAAGAAATATCTAAAAAAACATAGTCGAAATTTTGAATAGAAGAAAATGGCTTCAAGTCCTGAGATTTAGCGATGACTTGATATTTAATTGAATTGTCGAAATAGATGTCATTAACATATTCAAATGGTGTGTCAATGTATGAATACTCGTTTTCAAATATTAGAACTTTCATGGTACAGATATTTTTTGAAATCTAATGAGAAATATATTTTATCTTCTTTTGAATACATTTTATCAGTTATTTTCATCTGGGACAAAAAATCTTTTACTTCTAATAATCCGTTTGAATTTCTTCTTGTAATTTCCACCCTGTCAGAAGTAGTATATTCAGTTATGAATTTTGTTGAATTTGAATCAGATATATCAATAGAATTATAAAATGTGATATTATAGAACTCATCAGTTTCATTAAATTCAACCCCAAAATCACCGTTATTATACTTGTACATATTTGAAATCCAGTTAGAAAGAACGAGCTCTATTCCAATGAAATTATATTTTACATCATATTTAATCCGATCCTTTTGAACATTCCAGTTTATTTTGAATGGCTCTATGTCAAAAAAATAATTCCACACCCTTCTGATTTCTGAGAACAGTTGCTGAATTCCGTATAATTCAATCTGATAAACATTAAATGGATTATTGGATTTTGTAAGAATGTAATCTGCTCTTTCAAGAATCTGAATTATCGAGGCGTTTAACTTTTGTCGCTCTTTGACTAAATAAGGTTCAATTTTTTTCTGTTTTTCTTTATCACTTGTTCTGTTGTAGTCTTCAACCATTGCTAAATAACTCTTAACAGGTCCAAGTTTATTTCTAATAAAGTGCATCGAATTAACGGAATTTGTTACATAATTGATTTTCTCTTCCAATTCAGTCAATTTAGTTAGCTCATTCTTTTTTTGTTTTAAATCTGCGTCAAAAACCTTGGATAAGCGATGAAAGAATGGGCTTATCAATTTTTGGATGAAAAGAGAAAAAGGTATTTGTTGGAAACTTTCGTGGTTCTCAGAAATAATTATGTAACAGTAGAAATGAGAATTGATAGGATAAATGCTGATTAAGTTATTTTTTATCAGAATACCATCAATTACTAATTCAATATTGAATAAGATATTAGAATTTTCTATTTTCTTAAAAAACTCCTCCTTATTTAATATATCAAATTGCCATATGAAGCTTGATCCATTTACAATAATAAATCTTCCATCTGCTACTTTTAAACAAATAATTTTTGAGACTTTCTTTGGAAGTGTTTTCGAATTATTAAAAATAGGAATAGCATTTTCGTAGATTTTATATGGTCTATTATAAAGGTTTTCGTTTATAAAGAAATCATCAATTACGGAATTGAGTTTTTGTTGAAATCTGAAATATTTTGACCTTAAATTATCAAATGAATTAATGATAAGAAAGAAGAAAAAAGGGATTATTAACCAAAACTCAAATTTTGGAAGCACTATAAATAAACTAATTAATGGGATAATATATAATAAAATAGATTTTCTATCTCCACTATGATTATGAGTGTTTAAGATAGGTGCAAATAAAAGTGCAAATGAAAAAATATTAAAATCATTTAATTGAAGTAAAATAAATGTAATGAATACATAATCATTTATTAACCTTAATATTGATACCCATTTGTCTTTTGTATATAAGAGGAAATAAATGATAAGATATAAAACGATAGCACCACTATTTATATACCATAAATATTTTGCTTCATAATAGTTTAGCAGAAAAATGGAATAACTTATAATTATAAATCGAAAGAAAATTGATATTATTTTTCTTTGAAATTTATCTATTTCCAGGATTGTTGACATAACTAATTGTTGTTAAGAATATCAATTACTTTTTTATAAAGGTAGTTAACAATAAAGACTATATAGAAAAGTTTTATCGCGATGATTGACAAAATTCCAAAAATCGAGTTTGTTTCGATGTTAAATGAATTTTTAATTCCAAAAATGTTGGATAATAAGTTAATAATATGATTTGCCAAAAAGGAATCTGAATATGAATGGTACGTAACATTATAAATCTCCCAACTTTTATAAGGAGCTGGAAGTAATACAATTAACGAAATGAGAAACAAAATGAATATTGTAGAAATTATTGAGAATAAATTATAAGTAGAAAGATGAAAAAGAATCCTTATGTACTTGCCTAAATAGTATGGTCTTTCATAGAGGAGCTCGGTTTTTTTTGAATTAACTATTTTTTTCATTTGCTTACTTTCTTCCTCAAACCCCTTTGCTTTTAATATTCTATAAGAGTTCTGTGATAGTAAAAATTGCTCATGCTTGTTCCCGCATATATTTATGCATTTTTTTAATTTGTTAATGTCAATTATATCATAGCCTAAATCTCTTTCGTCGATTGATTGTATATAAATTGAAATAAAGCGTTTTGCATCCAAATAAATCGAATTTACATCCGAACTCAAGGAGGGATTATCCTTCTTTATTTGAATGATTGAAAAATATAGACCTGCTTTGAGGTGATTATTACTATCAATTGTATCAATCTTTTTATATAAGTTTTCGATGTTCATTGGTTAGTTCTCGGCCTGTAGTTAAATATAATAATTACATAGAAACTTTATGGTTATTATTTCGCTTATCTCTATTATGTTTTTTGTTAAAGAGTTGTTCGTCAGTAATATATCCGTTTTAAGCGTTTGTAAACGAATAATTCTATATAGTTTATTAATCCTTGGGGTGGCTGTCTCTCGCTGCTAATCGTTCCGGGGCTCACCGGGATTTGAGGACTAATTTAGAGAAAATACTCGTAAGTTGAAAGGAGAAAGTTGTATGAAGTATTTAGTGTATTGGATTGGGGCAGCGGACATTGATGTATTTTGTTTGGGGATACAGGTTCTGTGTCCGCTGCCCTTCAATCTACCCTGAAATGTCATAACGAGGGATTCGTTAAACGACGGAGACCGAAGCAACCTTTTTAAGATACTATATTTATAATCCGGATGTATGTATTTGTATAGAACGGGTATCCTTTGTGAGAAACCTTTTCTTATGTTTAAAATAAACCACAAACTCGTGCGTTTCAAAGAAAATAGTACATTTGAGAAAAATACCCGTTTATGCGAAGGAAGGAACTCCGAATAATGGTTTGCGAATACGATGCGGTGGTTGAATTACCCGAAGCCGATCAAAAGTTAGTACTGGCAGCACGCGAAGTCTGTAAAAATGCTTACGCGCCTTATTCGAAATTTTATGTGGGGGCAGCTTTGTTGCTCGAAAACGGAGAAATAATTACCGGCAGCAACCAGGAAAATGCCGACTTTACCGATGGCCTTTGTGCGGAAAGGGTGGCCATGTTTTTTGCCAATTCCACTTATCCCGATGTGGCGGTAAAAGCCATTGCCATTACGGCTAAAAACTCAAATGGCCTTGTTGAATTTCCGGCGCAACCCTGTGGATCGTGCCGCCAGGTTATGGTGGAAACCGAGTCGCGCTATAAAAAACACATGCGCATTATTCTCGACGGGCGTAAATACATCCAGGTTCTCGACGGTGCAGACAATCTTTTGCCACTTGCTTTTAAACCCGGCGCGTTGGAGTGAGAAGGAGTTTAATGTTTAAAGTTCAAAGTTTAACGTTGAAGATCGAATGTGCGGTTATTTGCCTACTGCAATTTGCCAACTGCCCCTAATAACCAATGACCAATGACGATTGACCAATGACAAAGTATTCAATGCTTTCAATCTTCATCAATCCGGAATTACATTTGCCTATTGCAATTTGCCAACTGCCTATTTAAAATTAAAGCATTGTAGTATTAAAGCATTTAACAGTTCAATCCTTAAACTTCTACAGGGCTAAATCGTCCGGAATGAAAAAGTTTCATGAACTCGTCCCAAACCGGATCTTTTGGCGGATCGGCCACAATGGTTATTGGTTCTTTTCGTACCGGATGCATCAACTCCACTTTTCGGGCATGCAGATGAATGCCTTTGTCTTTATTCGAGCGTGGAGCTCCGTATTTCAGATCGCCTTTAATGTGAAGGTTTAACTGCTTGAGTTGAACCCTGATCTGGTGATGGCGGCCCGTGTGGATTTCAATTTCCAGTAAATGATAGTTTTCGATACTGGCCACATGCCGGTAGGTGAGGCTGGCATATTTGGTGCCTTTACCGGGGTCTGTGTAAGCATAACTCCGGTTTCGTTCCTGGTTTTTTATGAGGTAATGTTCCAGGGTGTCGGTGTATTTTGGCGGACGTTTATCTACCACCGCCCAATAGGTTTTTTTAACCTCGTCTTTGGTTTGAAACAGTTTGTTCAGTCGTGGTAGAACTTTGCTGGTTTTCGCTAAAATTAGAATTCCACTGGTTGGCCGGTCTAAACGGTGAGGTAGTCCAAGGTAAACATTTCCGGGTTTGTTGTACTTAACCTTCAGGTATTCTTTCACCTTATCCATCACGGTTTCGTCTCCGGTTTTATCGCCCTGAACGACCTCTCCGCAGGCCTTGTTTATGGCTATAATATGGTTGTCTTCGTAAATTACGTCCATCTTTTTAGCTCCTGGCTACAAGTTCTAAGCACTTTAAACTTTAAACTTTAAACATTAAACTCCTTCTTCCTTCTTCCAACTTCTGTCTTCTGACTTCGGTCTATTTTAATACTGTTCCTTCTCGTTGGGGAAATCCTGCGATTTCACATCGTTAATATAATTTCCAACGGCACCTTTTATTTCGGCAGCCAGGTTGTGGTACCTTCTTAAAAAGCGCGGTGAAAATTGTTGGGTAATTCCCAGCATATCGTGAATAACCAGCACCTGTCCGTCGACACCGCCTCCTGCACCAATCCCGATTACCGGTATTTTTAATTCTTTGGCAACCCGCTCTCCCAATGCAGCGGGAATTTTTTCCAAAACAATGGCGAAACAACCGGCTTCTTCCAGCAGTTTGGCATCGTTGATCAGTTTTTCTGCTTCGGCTTCCTGTTTGGCCCGTACCGTATAAGTTCCGAATTTATGAATGGATTGCGGCATTAATCCCAGGTGCCCCATAATAGGTATACCTGCCGAAAGGATGCGTTTTACCGATTCAAGAACTTCCTCGCCACCTTCAAGTTTTACCGCATCGGCAGCCGTTTCTTTCATGATTCGAATGGCTGAACCCAGAGCCTCGCGCGAGTTACCCTGGTATGTACCAAAGGGCAAATCAACAACCACAAGTGCCCGTTTTACTGCACGCACTACCGAGGCCCCGTGATAAATCATTTCGTTCAAAGTAATGGGTAAGGTCGTTTCGTGCCCCGCCATAACATTGGAGGCTGAATCTCCCACCAAAATTACATCTAATCCTGCTTCATCAACCAGTTGAGCCATGCTGTAATCGTATGCTGTCAACATGGATATTTTTTCACCACGTAATTTCATTTCCGATAAACGGTGTGTGGTTACTCTCCTTATTTCACTGTGTACTGACATGTCTGTTTATATTCTAATTACACGACAAAATTAACCAAACCTTTCAATCTGTACAAAAACACTGTGTTTTAATTGTTTTATAGGGAAGTGTTAACTTTTATTAACCGCTGCATGACCATAGTTTTCAGAAGGTTTGTTTTCTTTGCTGTTTAATTTAAAGTCAGAAAATGAGTAAACAAGGTTTTAATATTTCCCGAATTGTTCTTCCCGTTTTATTATTCATACTTAGCTTTGGCGCAATGGCACAGGAAAATGGCCTGAATAACGAGGTTGTTTCCTACAAGAAGGGTGAATTGAATTCAGGTGTGGTGTTCGATTTGAGTAATAACCGTGAAGAATTGCGTACCGACGAAACCCGTAATTACGAAGAGCAGACTATTATAAATGCACGATACAGGTTTGAGAATAAATACTGGAACCTGCTCGATTATAAACAGGAACAATGGAATGCTTCATTCGAAGTTGGTCCTTTTGGCGGTTTTGGTGAATGGATCGACAGTTCCGGCGTGGCCGATTCGAAGGGCGATCAGTATTCTTACGGTGTGCGAGCCGCCGGAAATGTTGGCTATAAATACCGGTTTTACTACGATCCGAAAACATATACCATTATTGATGTGAATGCCTGGGGGCGTTACGATGTCTTCAAACAAAATTCTGATGGCAAAAGCCTCGATACGTTAGGAGTGGTAACACTTTTCGATAACAGCGATATAAAAGGCCGCCTTCGGTATGGATTTAATGTAACTGCCGGATGGGGAATTGGACGTTTGAGTCCCATGAACCATCTGATGACTGCTCATTATTTGTTGGAGAAATATTTTCCGGGAAGGATTTTTTCGGACCTGGAGATTGCCCGGTTTGCCCAGGTAATTGCTGAGGTAAAACATGAAAGGAATGTTCAAAATGGCCACGATAAGGAAAGTGAAGTGGAAGCGATCAAACAATTTTTAAAGTCGGAGATGTTTCTGGCCACGCCTGAAACGATTTATTCCGATTGGGAACTGGGTGAGTTTGATCCCCGGTTTGAAGGACAGAGGATTGAGTTTGGGCCATTTTTTCAATACTACAACCAGGAACCTGACTTTGTGTATGGCGGGTATTTTCAGTACGAAAATTCGAAATACAGAAACGTAAACTGGAACCGGAATTTAACTGCGAAAGTATCGTACAACCGATACAAAAAGCGCGATTGGCTGACCGCTGATTTAAATATTGGCTGGAGTTATTATTCGAATCTAAAGAATCAATTCGACTTTGGTGTACGCTACAATCCCGGAATTAGAATCGACGGTTTTGATGATGTTGGTCCCTTAAGTCATAATTTTATTCCGTATGTCGCATGGTTTACTCAGCTGAATAGCAAATCGCGGGTAAATTTGAATTTTGCCTGGCGAATAGCCGACGATGAGCAATTTGTTTTGCCCGGCCCGGAGTTCTCGCTGGCCATTTACCGAAGCAGGTATTAGGAAGGATGAAGGGTAAAGGATAAAGGATTAATGTTTGAGGATTAGTTTGGCAAAGTTTTGTAACTCGGGGAGGTGGTTTTCTACTATGTTAATAACTACCTGAATGTTGAGCGAACTGTAGTCGTGAACAGCAATATTTCAGAATTCTGCCATCGCTTTTAAATTATCGCTCATTGATTTAGGAATTATTTTATGTTTCTAGTAAATGGTTAAAACCCTGCAATTTATTGCAGTTATTTTAGTTTCTAAAAACATTGAATATAGAATGATGATTAACGAATTATGATTGCAGAAGTTTTTCAAATACGAATTTCCTCGTACTTTTTTTACAATCGTTAATCAAAAATCGTTAATCGATATTCATCATTCATTGACTTTAAATGCATCGAATTTCATTCGATATTTAAAACCTATATATTTCCAATGCATAGTGGTTTAGTTATCAGGATTTCGTCCATATTCAGCAGAATAATCGTTTGTCTTTTAAATCAACCAAATCGATATTTCGATCCATTTTTGCAGCCAGGTTTTCCTGAATTTTTCATTTTTCAACCGGGGTAATTCTTTCCTCAGTTAAAAATGCGATATCAATGTCACTATCGCTATTGGCTAGATTATTTGCGAAGCTTCCGTAGATCTAAATACCAAATACATTCGGAATATTATTTTTCAGAAATTCGATTATAATATTAAACGAAACTTTTCCACAACACACTTCTTTCTAACAAATGTAAGCAGAACGATTTACACCCGCAGGAATATTTGTTTTTTATACATGTAATAAAGCAAGCTCCATACTAAGGCAAGAGTTAGAATCAGGAACAGAAATTCGCCGGTTTCACCCATAGGTTTGGTAATCCACCCAAAGAAAAATTCGGTTACACGTTGCATATCAACTATTCGTTTGAAAAGATATACGAAGATGGAATTCATTCCGATTACCCTGAAAAAGAAAGCCCACTTCCTGATTTTCCAATGGTCGATAATTAAATAGAACAAAGCCATCAACATAAAACCAATTCCTCCTGTGAGCATATTAAATGTTGAAGTCCAGCATTTTTTGATGATCGGGTAAAATGTGGAGAATACCAGCGCCAAAATAATAAAGCCGGCTCCGGTAGCTGCCATGTACCCAATTTTTTGCCAATCGGTTGTTTTGCGGTTTCTGAGAATATTACCGGCAATGGTTCCCATTAGCGTAACACCGGTGGCTGAAAGGCTGCATAGGATTCCTTCAGGATCGTAAACCTTCCCGTAAATGTGGCCCGGTAAAAACATCCGGTCGATATAACCATTAATACATCCTTCGGGAGTCAGAACCCCGGCTCCCACACCCGGTACCGGAATAAGTAACTGGATAATTCCGAAACCGATGAGAATTCCTGCCAACCAGTACAGGCGACTTTTGAACGAATCGAAATAGATAACTATCAGCGAGGCAAAAAAGTAACCGATTCCGATCTGCCCCAGAACACTGGCAATACGTCCATCGGCAAAACCATTTTTAAAAGTACCGTTGTATAAAATACCCAGAACAATTAAAATGACCATGCGTTTAAATGCTTTCCAGAACAATCTGTTTTTAGGTACGTTCTTCTCAATTTTAGCCTTTATGGAGAAAGGGATCGCAACCCCGGCAATAAACATAAACAGTGGGAATATGAGATCTTCAAAGTGAAATCCTTCCCAATCAACGTGGTGCATTTGGGCTCCAAGCCAGTCCATCCCAGTCATTTTTGAGATGGCACCTATAATTGCTCCTCCGCCAATTATCCAAAACATGTCAAACCCACGCAAAACATCTAAGGATTGAATTCTTTTTTGTGGTTCGGTTCTTAAAGATTTAGTTGCCATAATTATTAGGATTTATGGCTTAAAAGTAATAAACATTCGGTTTTATATTGCCTGCGTTTTAATTTAAATGGCAATATTATTAATATCTTTTATTTTGTTAAATGGCATGATTGTTGCAAATGCTTGATTATTACTTCAAAAACCTAATGTTATGAAACATTTTTACCCTTTTTTCACCTTCCTTTTCATCAGTTATTTTTCTTTTGGCCAATACGAAAATTTTGACCTGTCGAAGTATAAATTGCCCGATATAAAGCGGCACCAGTTGTATATGGATTTTGGAGCAAATGGAGCATCCAAATATCGAAGAGTGAATTATGACAATTCAGATACAAATATTGAGGATGATTTTAATGCCAATATAAATAGTAGTTTACTTTATTCATATTTTAAAAATACAGAAAAGGTTCAGGGAAACCTGGATGTTGATTTCTTAACGAGTTTTATTCGTGACAAACAAGAACGAAATAGTGTTGTTTTGGATGAAGAATCTTCATTTAATAACCAATTGCGAGTTTCTTACGAAGCAAAATACTATCTTAGAAATGAATGGTTTTATTTGCTCGATCCTTATTTATATTTGAATTACCAGAAAGAGAAAGATGATGATTGGGAGTTTAATTCCAATAGTACTACAGTTAATCCATCTTTGAGTATAGGATTTGGAAAGGGAAGGATCGAGCAAGTCCAGGATTATCGACAGGCCATTTTGATTATTAATGAATTGGCTAAAAGAGGTGTTCTAAATCGGACTTTAACTGAGAATGAAAAGATTGAATTTGCACGAAAAATATCTACTGTTAAAAACGAACGCTTTTTTGATAGCAGGAAAAGAAAAGAAAAAGAATTAATTATTATTGATAATTATCTTCAGGAAAAAGGTCTGATTAAAGAGAATGATATTAATTACTTTGTTGGCATAGATGATATGTGGGGATTTGGAGCCCTTCAAGTCAGAGAAAGCGGGGATGAAATAAAGATTGTTATGTTTCCCGGTTATTATTATTCAGATTGGCATAGAAATACTCTTGAACAATTAAATTTAGGAGGAGCAGTTAGATATAAATATCGAAAACCAATAAATATAAAGTGGCAACTTAATACTGATCTAAGTTTAAATCATTACTATCATAAAATTTTAAAAGAGGATGATATATCAACTACTGAAACAAAATATCGTTCGAATTTTATAGCAGAAAATGAAGTTGGTTATTATCCAAATACAAGAACATATATTACAGCTCATTTATTATTGATTGTGGAGAACAGAAGTGATAATAAAGTTTTGGATTCAGATGGTTATAATGAAAGACTTAGCCTTGGAACAAATGTATATTATTATTTTTCAGAAAAATTAAGATTAGGTATGGATGTATCTTATGATTGGAATAATAATACGACATATGGTTCCTTAGTTTCAGGATCAAGAAATAATAGTTTTAATTATAGTCTTAGTTTAAATTACGCCATCTTCTAAATATTAAACCTTCATCCTTTGCCTCTTTCATCCTTTCTTTCTGTCGTTTTGTCACCACTTTTGGCAGACATGGCTGTTAGTTGTTTGAAAAATATGTCAGTTTTGGCATCATTTTTCAGGTATTTTCCATGGCACAATCATTGATTATTTCCTGTCGTAATTTTTGAAACAATAAAAAACTTAAAAAATATAACAATGGGAAAAATAATCGGAATTGACCTGGGAACCACTAACTCGTGTGTTTCTGTAATGGAAGGTAACGAACCTGTAGTTATCCCTAACAGCGAGGGAAAACGTACAACTCCTTCTATTGTTGCTTTCGTAGAAAATGGAGAACGTAAAGTTGGAGATCCTGCAAAACGTCAGGCAATCACTAACCCAACAAAAACCATCTTTTCAATTAAAAGATTCATGGGCGAAACTTTTGATCGTGTGTCAAAAGAAGTGGCTCGTGTACCTTACAAAGTTGTAAAAGGCGACAATAATACTCCACGTGTACAAATTGATGACAGGAAATATTCGCCACAGGAAATCTCGGCAATGACACTTCAGAAAATGAAGAAAACAGCTGAAGATTATCTTGGTCAGGAAGTAACAGAAGCGGTAATTACTGTTCCTGCTTATTTTAACGATTCGCAACGTCAGGCTACAAAAGAAGCCGGTGAGATTGCCGGTTTAACTGTTCGTCGTATTATCAACGAACCTACAGCTGCATCGTTGGCTTACGGTTTGGATAAGATGGACAGGGATATGAAAATTGCAGTATTCGACCTTGGTGGTGGTACTTTCGATATTTCTATTCTTGAATTGGGTGACGGCGTTTTCGAAGTAAAATCAACCGACGGTGATACTCATCTTGGTGGTGACGATTTCGACCAGGTAATTATCGACTGGCTGGCAGCTGAGTTTAAAAGTGAAGAAGGCATCGATCTGCGTGAAGATCCTATGGCTTTGCAACGTTTGAAAGAAGCTGCCGAGAAAGCAAAAATCGAATTGTCGAGCTCTTCTCAAACAGAAATCAACCTGCCGTATATTATGCCGGTGAATGGTATTCCAAAACACCTTGTGAAAACCTTATCGCGTGCTAAATTCGAGCAGTTAGCCGATACTTTGATCAACGCAACTATCGAGCCTTGCCGTAAAGCGTTAAAAAACGCAGGTATTTCGGCCAGCGAAATCGACGAAGTAATTTTAGTAGGTGGTTCAACCCGTATTCCTGCTATCCAGGATAAAGTAAAAGAATTCTTTGGTAAAGATGCATCAAAAGGAGTAAATCCGGATGAGGTTGTTGCTGTTGGTGCTGCCATTCAGGGTGGTGTTTTAACCGGTGAAGTAAAAGATGTACTTCTGCTTGATGTTACTCCACTTTCGTTGGGTATTGAAACTATGGGAGGTGTGATGACCAAGTTGATTGAGTCGAACACTACGATCCCAACCAAGAAATCGGAAACATTTACCACTGCAGCTGACAATCAGCCTTCTGTTGAAATTCATGTTCTTCAGGGCGAGCGTCCAATTGCATCGGGTAACAAAACAATCGGTCGTTTCCACCTCGACGGTATTCCGCCGTCTCCACGTGGTATACCGCAAATTGAGGTTACTTTCGATATTGATGCCAACGGTATTTTGCATGTACACGCAAAAGATAAAGCAACCGGTAAGTCGCAATCAATCCGTATTGAAGCTTCATCAGGTCTTTCTGATGACGAAATCAACAAAATGAAAGCGGAAGCTGAAGCAAATGCAGAAGCTGATAAAAAGGCAAAAGAAACTGCTGACAAAATTAACCAGGCTGACAGTTTGATTTTCCAGACTGAAAAGCAGTTAAAAGAGTTTGGTGACAAATTGCCTGCTGACAAAAAAGGTCCGATTGAAGATGCTTTGAAAAAGTTGAAAGAGGCACATGCATCTAAAGATATTGCTGCGATCGATGCTGCAATGAACGAGTTGAACACTGTATTCCAGGCAGCTTCGCAGGAGATGTACAATGCTTCTCAGGCTCAGGGTGGTGCTCAGCCGGGACCTGATGCAGGTCAGCAAGCCGGTCCTCAGGATCAGCCCAAAGACGACGGAGAAGTAACTGATGTTGACTTTGAAGAAGTGAAATAAGTCGCGATCGCGAACGAAATATAGAACATTAAAACGCGGTAAGTTTATTACTTACTGCGTTTTTTTATGTCTGAGAATTGATTCACCCCAAATGTTAAACTGTATATAAATTGGCTTGTCGCGTTTAATAGTTATTTCTCTGAACAGCAATATTTTTATACTTCAAATTGAAAAAAGGAGCGTACCGAATAAATCAGTTCATATTTTTTGCATCTTGCATAATCTTTCAATAATATGTTGAATTCGATTATTGAAAAATTTGTAAATAATAAAGAAACCTAAAACTAACCAGAGAAACTATTGTGGGACACGCCCCATTTTTTTAAACCTAAATCAACTGAAAAATGCCAAAGAAAATCTTGTTTGTAACCATCCTCTTTTTCTTTTTTTCTTCTTCGTTCGCTAAGGAAAAGAGAAATTCTCATTACGTAACCAATCAATCGCCTTTGGTTGCCCAACCCTATACTGCATTGCCGCTGGGAACTATAAAACCAAAGGGAATGTTGTTAAAAATGCTGGAACTCCAACGTAATGGATTAACAGGCCATTTAGACAGTATTTATAGTGTTGTTTGTGGCCCCAATAACGGGTGGCTTGGAGGAACAGGTGATGGATGGGAGCGCGGTCCATACTGGCTCGACGGCTTAGTTCCGCTGGCTTATATTCTTGATGATGAGAAACTGAAAGATAAAGCTCAAGAGTGGATTGAGTGGAGTATAGAAAATCAGCAGGATAACGGTTGCTTTGGTCCACAACCACTTCCTGAAGGATGTGAAAAAATACCAGGCACCCAGCAAGGCATGCGTGAAGATTGGTGGCCTAAAATGGTGATGCTAAAAGTCCTGCAGCAATATTATACAGCGACAGGTGACGAGAGAATAATAAAATTAATGACCAGGTATTTTAAATATCAGTTAGAGATGCTTCCGAAAAATGAATTGGGGTATGTTACTTTCTGGGGGAACAGAAGGGGAGGTGATAACCTTGCAGTTGTTTACTGGTTGTATAACGTCACGGGTGATAAGTTCTTGCTCGATTTGGCCGAAATAATTCATGAGCAGACTTTTGACTGGACTAAAGTATACTCCGATAATACAATTCGACGCTTAAATCCTTTTCCCGATTTGCATTGTGTTAATGTAGCCCAGGGACTGAAAGAACCGGTAATTTACTATCAGCAACATCCTGAACAAAAATACCTGGACGCGGTTAAGGAAGGTCTTTCTGCGCTAAAAGATTGCCATGGTTTTGTAAATGGTATGTACGGAGGCGATGAACGTTTACATGGTAACGACCCAACCCAGGGATCGGAACTCTGTTCTGCAGTGGAAATGATGTATTGTTTCGAAAGTATGTTGCCTATTACCGGAGATGTTTATTATGCAGACTATTTGGAGAAAGTAGCGTATAATGTTCTGCCAACCCAAAGCACCGATGATTACATGCGCAAACAGTATTTTCAGCAGGTAAATCAAGTTAGGGTTACAGACGAAGAGCGGAATTTCTTTAACGATAACAATGGGCGTATTGTATTTGGAACAACTACCGGTTATCCGTGCTGCCTGACAAATATGCACAAGGGTTGGCCTAAGTTTGTACAAAGCCTTTGGTTTGCAACTGCCGATAATGGGTTGGCAGCAATGGTTTACGGACCTTCAGAGGTAACTGCTAAAGTAGCAGACGGAAAGGAAATAACGATTGTTGAGTCAACAGATTACCCGTTCAGGGAAAGTATTCGTTTTACCTTTCAGGCCACTGAAAAAGTAGAATTTCCGTTCCACCTGCGCATTCCTGAGTGGTGCAAACAATCAGAAATACAAGTAAACGGTGAACCGGTTCAGGCTATACCTGTCAATGGCATTGTTGTTCTTAACCGGGAATGGTCTTCGGGAGATGTTGTTGAATTTAAAATGCACTTGGATTTCCGATTTAGCAATTGGTATGAAAACTCGGTGGGAGTTGAACGTGGTCCTTTGGTTTATGCCTTGCGTATTGAAGAAGAATGGCGTGAGGTTGAAAAAGAAGGTTACGATGATACATTTTGGGAAGTACTACCCAAATCGCCCTGGAACTATGCTTTATTAAAAAGTGAAATTGAGGAAAATAAGTTAGAAGTGGAATTTGCTGATAAGGTTGAATTGAATCCGTGGAACCTTCAGAATGTACCAATTACTGTAAAAGCGAAAGGAAGGAGAATGCCAATGTGGACCATTGAACGTGCCTCGGCTGGAAAAATTCCATCTTCTTCATGGCCTGCCCGAAAAGGAGAAGCCCGGGTTGATGATATTGAGTTAGTACCATATGGATGCACTACGCTGCGAATTGCTCAGTTTCCGGTATATGAAAGCAATCAGTAAGCTGCTAATATTGAAAGAGGAGTTACTGTTTTTATTGGTTGTAGGAAAAATTTTGCCAGATGTGCGATAATGGTTTGCCTGGCAAAACAGAATTTTCAATGAATAGAGTTTCATAACTTCTCGATGATTCAATGATGGTATTCATCATGATTAACATGTAGAAATACCATTGTAATTAAAATAAAAGCATATTGTTCGTTTTTCGGATTTAAGAAACTTAATTTTGATTGTCTGCATTTTAATGAAATAAAGTATAGATTTCGATATTCAACTAAAAATACCGCTATGTCAACTAAACGAAGAGAATTTATTAAAATGGCAACCATGGCAGGCCTGGGCATCGCATCGGCCAATGCTTTGTATGCACAATATGAAAAAGACGAAAAGAATTTCAACGAATTACCCAAACGAATAGAAGAATATCAGAAAAATCACAAGCAGGTTTTTAACATGTCGGGTTACGCTGCCCCGAAAATCAGTACTGTTCGACTTGGCATTATTGGTACCGGAAATCGTGGTTCTCATCATGCCGGAACCATATGCCGGATTTCGGATGTAGAAATTAAGGCAGCGGCAGATGTTCTTCCTGAGCGCTTTGAAAAAATAAAAAAGACACTGGAAAATACAGATCACAATCCTGAATACTATTCAGGTTCTGATGAGGCATGGAAAGAATTATGCGAACGCAAGGATCTTGATCTCATTCTAATTACCACTCCAACCTATTTGCACGCAAAAATGGCAGTTTACGCCATGGAGCAGGGGAAGCACGTTATTACAGAAGTGCCGGCAGCCGTAACCATCGATGATTGCTGGAGCATTGTAAAAACATCGGAACGCATGAAAAAGCACTGTATGATGATGGAGAATTATTCTTTTATGCCATTTCATATTACTACGCTGAATATGGCCAAACAAGGCTTTTTCGGAGAAATCGTTCATGGCGACGGAGCTTATAATACCAGTAAAATGGCAAATAATTTCAATAAAAATATGTATTGGAATATGTGGTGGCTGAGGATGTACGGCTCGCGAAGAGGGAATATTTATCCTACGCACGGAATGGGGCCCATTGCACAAATGATGAACATCAACAGGGGTGACCGTTTTGATTTTGTGGTTTCGGTGGAAAGTAAAGATTTTATGATGCAGAAAAAGGCAAAGCAACTCGCCAAAGACGATCCTTTTTTCGAAGAATTTACTCAAACGGAATACCGTGGAAATATGAGTTCGATGCTCATTAAAACCAAACAGGGACGCACACTCAATATTCAGCACGACGCCACTTCTCCATCTCCACACAACCTCATTCACGGCGTGTACGGAACAGAAGGTTCGGTTCTTTATGATCCGGCTCCGCCGAGAATTTGTACCGGAAATCACAAGTGGGCCGACAAGAAGACCTACGATGAACTGATAGAAAAATATAAACCCGGCTTGCTGCATAAATTTGAAAGCTTTAGAAAAGGATTAGGTGCTGATTTGGAAAGTGGGCATGGTGGTTCCGACCTGATCAATGTTTGGCATATAATCGATTGTTTGAGGACGGGTTTGCCGCTCGATCAGGATGTGTACGACGCTGCTGCCTTTAGTTCTGTTGTTGAACTATCGGAGTGGTCGGTATTAAATAATTCCAATTCGATTAAAATACCCGATTTTACTGCCGGAGCCTGGGAAACCAACAAACCGAATATGGATATTAATCTTGATAATGGCTGCGGAGATACAAGAGTCCTGAGATAAATTTTGGGCTGCAAGGTTGCAGCAGACTTTGGGAACTAATAAATAAACTAACTAACGATAAACATTATGGACAGAAGAAATTTTATTCGAAATTCTTCATTAGCAGGTATGTCTGCTTTAGCATTTCCGGGTTTGGCAATAAATCCCTTAAAAGATATTGAAGTTAAAAAAATAACTTCAGGTCCCAATCACCATTGGTTTGGTTATTACGATAAGATACAGATGGACCCTTCCGGACGATATATTTTGGGAATGGAAGTTGATTTTTGTTATCGCTCGCCAACTGCTGACGATCAATTGAAAATAGGAATCATCGATTCAAAAAATAATAATAAGTGGATAGAAATTGGGAAATCCCGTTCATGGGGATGGCAACAAGGTTGTATGCTTCAGTGGAGGCCCGGTTCATCGGAAGAAATTGTGTGGAACGATAGGATTAGCGATCGTTTTATTTGTAAAATTTATAATCTTAAAACAGGTGAAACCCGGATTATTCCGAGGGCAATTTATACCCTGAGTCCTGATGGTAAATTTGCTATTTGTGCCGATTTTGCCCGCATTAATAATATGCGCGTTGGCTATGGTTATTCAGGACTTGAAGACGCTTTTTTGCATTACAATGCTCCAAAAGATGGAGGAATTCACAAAATTAATCTCGACACAGGAGAGGAAGAATTGATTTTATCATTGAAAGAAGTATCGGAAGTGCTTTATAGCGGGGAGGATATTTCTGCAAAATGGCATTACTTTAATCATTTACTTATAAATCCTGAAGGAAGTCGTTTTATAGTTCTCAACCGCTGGCGCGAATACCCAATTACCATGGACATAAGAAAAGCAAGCAAAGATGTATATGCAGAACATGTTCAGGGAAAATACAAAACACGTGCATTTACAGGAAGCACAAATGGCGGCGATTTATACATGCTTACCGATTCGGGTTATTTCTCCCATTTCATTTGGAAAAACAACAATATAATTACTGCACATGCTGCCCCAACCCAGGACGATAAAAGGGCTTTTTATGAATTTACCGATAAAACACAAAAAGCTAAACTGATTGGTGAAGAGAAAATGCCGATGAACGGTCATAATACATATATCCCCGGAACGACACAGGAATGGATACTTAACGATACTTATCCACAGGGAGAAAAACGAGAACAGATTTTATATTTATATCATGTGCCTACCGACCAAAAAATAATACTGGGCAAGTTTCAAGAACCTCAAAAATTTAATGGAGAATGGCGATGTGATTTGCATCCCAAATGTAATGATGGCAAAACAGTAATCTTCGATTCAACACATGGTGGCGATGGACGACAAATCTACATGATAGATATTAGTTCGTTTGTTTAATTTAACTACGATCGACCGAAATTGATTCTTTTGTGTTACAATAGAATTGTCGTGTAGTTTATATTCCATCTTTTGTCTTAAAAATAGACCGGAATCGTTCGCGGGTGGATTAAACAAAATAGAATAATGGTTGTTGCTAAAACAAATTGATCTAAAAATATTGCAATGACCAATTACGAAGAATCAAGAAGACAGTTTTTGGCAAAACTGGGATTAACAGTTGGGAGTGTGGCCGTTGGAACCGCTAAACTTTCGGCAACGGTGATAAACGATAAAATGGAATTTCCTTTAACAACCGAACAACAGGAATTAATGGATAAATATGAGGTGTGGATGGATAAATTCATACCTGCCGTAAAAGCTCAAAGAGAAAATCAGGAAGACGTGGAGGCCAAATTGAAAATTACAGAACTCAGCGAGGAAGCTGAAACCTGGCGGATTGAATTGACCGAGTTTATGAAAGATGAAAATTTCGCACGTTATTACATGGCTGCAACTGAAAGGATGACCAAAGAGATTTATTAAACCTACCGAAACATATTTCCAACAGTTTTATTAATAGATAGTTGCTGTTTTTTGAGGTTGTATCAATTCTTGTTTTCTTTCAAATTTGCCACATAATAGTATTCCCGGTTAAGCAAACGGTAAAGCAGCCAGGAGGGTAATCCTGTGTAATCTTTTACAAATAAGTTTTGCGAAGCATGTATATCCCAAAGTTTAATTTTTGCTTTTGCATTTGCCTTTACCGAAAAACTTGCCTTGGGTTGTAATTTCAGCATCTCATCGCCACCCAACAGAGCCACTACTTTTGATGGCATTATGGTATAAGCCAGTTTGGCTTTTTCCCTACTGTTGTAGTTGGCGAATGCGAGTTGTGTTGCTTTTCCTATGGTCATGTGGTCAGCATGCATCGTCATTCCGCTTTCGGGCCAAAAAGTAACAACCAGGTCGGGTTTAAATCGTTCCAATTCTTTCTGTATATCGTTTACCAAATCAGTCAGATTTTGATCTTTCAATGTTCCGTCTCCATAATCAAAAACTTTCTGATAGTCGACTCCTAACATGAACCCGCTTTGGTAAACTTCGGCTTTGCGTACATCTCCCAAAAACTGCTGTTGGCAAACCTGCGGCATTTGTGTACCGGCATCGCCCGGAGTGAATGTTAACAGCGCTGTTTCAATGCCTTCTTTTTCTGCATCTAAAAGCAACTGGGTTGTGTACGATTCATCATCGGGATGAGCAAAAACGAGCATTACTTTATTGGAGTTAAGTTCTTTCGTAATTGAATTTGTTTTTTCAACATGGTCAGAGAAGATATAGATTTTAAATCCTGCAATTAAGATTATTATCAGAAGCATTGGAACAAAAAGGACGGTGAGACATCCTTTTCTTCGGTATTTTTTCATAGTTTGTTTTTTATTTGGAGGTACTAATGTAAAAAAATTAAGTAAAATTTTACCCGAATAAAAAATCGCCATCGTTTAATTACGGTGGCGATTTTTTTAACCTAACTGATTCTTATATAACTAAACGAATTCTATCGGTTTACGTTTTATCCAGTTTCCGCGTGTAAAATCGGGGAAATATTGTGGTGCACTGCCCTGCGCAATAGAAGCTTCAGAAAGAGGAGTTACTGCGCTCCATGCAGCTGCATCATACACATCCATAACCGGCTGACGTTGTTCTTTTACTGCATTAATAAATTCGCGGGTAACGAAATAGTCAATTCCGCCGTGTCCTGAGCCGTTGGCATATTCACCGTATTTTTTCCAAAGAGGGTGATCGTATTTATCCTGCCATTGTTGGAAATCGTCCCAGGCATGTTCTTCACTTTGACCTTCAATATGGATACGTCTGTGTCCGTAATCAAAATCAGTAACACCGTCGGTTCCTGCCACATGGAAGTTCAGTGAATATGGGCGGGGAAGGTTACAATCGTGTGTTACAATAATAGATTCACCATTGGTTGTTTTAATTACCGAGGTAATTATGTCGCCTTGTTTCCAGGGCAGTTTTGCGTTTGGATGGTCTTTGCCACCCTGTTCCTCAATATAATCTTTTAATCCAACTGCTTTTGTGGCAGTGGAAGTAAGGTATAGAAAACGGTTACCACGGTTAATGTCAAGCATGGCTGCAATTGGTCCAAGTCCGTGTGTCGGGTATACATCGGCATTGCGTTTCAGCGAATGTTGTGTTCTCCAGCGTGCTTCACCTGTGGCACCCTCACCAAATTTTAAATCGCTGTTGAATTTTACACCCAGCAAACTATGACGATATCCGCAACGGGCATGTACAACTTCTCCAAATATTCCTTGCTTAACCATGTTTAATACTGCCATCACGTCACGGCGGTAATTTACATTTTCAAGAATCATACATGGCATGCCTGTTTCTTCCGATGTATTTACAAGGTCCCAGCATTCTTCCATAGTATTGGCTGCCGAAACTTCAACTGCTACATATTTTCCGGCTTTCATGGTTGCCACCGCCATGCGTGTGTGCCATAACCATGGAGTTGAAATAATAACGCCGTCAATATCTTCGCGTTTTAACATTTCAAGGAACGCGTATTCTCCATCAGAATAAACCGCAGCTTCCTTTTTGCCCAGGTCTTTCAGTATTTTTTTTGTTTGTTCTACTGCTTCCGGATCAATATCGCAAAAGGCAGTAACGGTTACCCCTTCCGTCTCTGCTGCTCTTTTCAGGTGTCCGCGTCCGCGTCCGCCAACACCAATGAATGCGATGTTAACTTCACCTTCTTTACTTCTTTTCGAAAGGCCACCTTTGGCAATATGTGGTGCTACAAACAGTCCGGCTCCTGCCGCTGTAGTTGTTTTTAAAAATGATCTTCGGTTCGATGTGCTCATAATATCAGATTTTGAATTCTTTGCACGAATTTATTAAAAACAAGTGGATTAAACAGGTGAATATTTGGGTGAACAGAATTGAAAAATGATGGAAAAAGTAAAAGTTTTAGTTTTTTTTGCCTTTAATCAGCGTATAAAAATCGGTAGTAAAAGGTTCTGAGTAAAGACTCGCGTAACGTTTCGAAAATTCTTCGAAGACCTGTTTGGCGAGTCCGTGGTTTCCTGAACCACTTAAATTTTGTACCAAAATAATCAGCGCGTCTTCATTTAAATCATCAAAAAGCAAAATAGTTTTAGCCATTTCAGTTTTTAAAGCATCTGAATCGGGCAACAATCTGCAGAGTTTAATTAACAGCTCTGATACATCTTCGGTTATTTTTCCTTTGTAAGTATCCAGCCATTCATAATCCATTTCCTGTAGAATATTTCCGCGTGATAAAATTTGCAGAAATCGGGTTATGCCATTTTTATCCGGTGCACCGTTTTTTAAATTGTGGGCCAGTTGGGTTTTTAATTGTTTGTATTCATCTAAATCTACCGATGTCTTCTTATCTGTTTGCAAAAACCATTTTTTATCGTGAAACACAATTTGAGAGTCGGGTAGTTGATCAAGCAACTTTCTCAACTTTTTAATATTTGTTCCCCGGTTATCTTTTGCCTGTTCCTTAGTGAAACCCGGCCAAAAGGTATCGTTCATCTCTTTGGTTGACACACCAACAGTCTCGTTGAAGTGTGTTTTTATTACAAGGAAAGAAAGCAATTGTTTTAACAACGGAGAAAATTGATTACTGATGTTTTCCTGGCTCTCCAATACCACATTAAAATTCCCAAATATTTCTATCCTGTTCTCAGCATTTCGAGTGGAAGAAACAAAAGCTGTTTCTTGTTGATTATTGATTTGCGGGACCTTTGTTTTTCTTCGTTTTGCTTTTTTAAAGACGAAATACAGAACGAAAAATATGAAAAGCGGAATAAGTAATAAAAACCATTTACTTAAGTTGGTTTCAGGATTGAGTTGTTCTTTGTATAAAGACCGAAACTCATCTTCCGATAATCCCCGGTCCCAGATCATCAATTCATCCATGTAACCAAAGAATTGTTCTCCCCAGATATTGTTACCGATGACAAGTGATTGATCAGATTCCTGTATTTCGGAAGCCTGCATGCTTTGTGTTTTTTCCCCGTTTATAAAGAAGTCGATGGTTCCACCCGGATTAAAAACAATACCCAAATGTGTCCAGACATCTTTTTTTATGAGTGTTTCAGCAATATGATCTTTTATTTGCGCCGTAGTAAAATCGGGATAACCATTGTTAAGTTTAATCGAAAATGAGGTACCAATTCCGATTATTCCCATGTACTGGGTTAACTGTTCAGGTTTTAGCCACGCCGAAATGCTGATGGGCGTATTAAAGTTGAGCAGGTTGGGTTTGTTGTAGTCGATAAATGAATTCGAAGTGTGGAAGTAAGCAACATGCTTCCTTTTTTTGTCTTCAGTCCATTTTATATCGTTAATTATGGTGTTTACATCACGAATCTCAACCTTGTTTTGAGCGTATTTATTTAAACGAAAATGATAAACCAACCCGTCTTTTAATTCAGTATGGTATGCTAAAAAGGAGCGCATCACATCTCGCATTGCTTTATGATGGATGATCTCTCCGGGAGTTATCAGGTACCCGTTTTTGTAGGGAGACAATACCAGCGAATAGTCGGTTACGGGAAATGAAAACTGGCCTGGGCTTACTGTTCCCGGCATTTGTTTCCAGTAGATTTCGTCGAGTAGCTGTCCGTTGAATTTTACCTCACCTCTGAATCGCCGCAAGCTGTTTAGCCATTTTATGTTTTCTTGTTCTCTCGAAAGCCCGCAGTCTGCATCGGTTAGAATAAAATTAGGAATTCGCCCGGTTTGTTGCCAGGCTTTTATGCAACTGGTTTTCAGCGAATCCGAATTCAATCCGGAAGCATTTAATATAATCAGCTTGCCTTGAGGATCAGATGAAAAATGACCGTTATAAAGTTGTCCGGCTGCCAATGAGTCAGAATAACTTACAAGATCATCCTGAAAAAGGCAAGTTACTTTTTCTGAAAAACCGTCAGAGATAATGTCTTTTTTATAATCAAAAAAGTGAATATGAGATCCAAAAATAGTGGTCAGGTAAGTTTTTAAGTTTTCACGGTCAAAAGTGCCGGTAATCAACAGGTTTAAAGAGTCTTTGCTGTTGTTTTGTATGTGCGAGGCAAGTATTTTCAGTTTGTTTCGAAGTTCATCAGGATGTTGGTTGTCAACCAGATTATAGTTTCCCCCATTTTCTTCAACCCGAAAATAAAAGGATTGAATTTGTGCATTGAGTGCAGAGTCGACATTGTTTTTGGCATCCACTGTCAGGAAAGCTTTTTCATCGAACCTGAGTATTTCATCTTCACTGGCATACAATTTTGTTATGGCCGCCGTCCATAATAACAAGAACAAAATCAATCCTGAGAAGTTGGTCATTTGGTATACTTCGTTTTCCTGAATCGTAAAGATATAACAAAAGCTTTTTTTTGAAAGCGGTCGATGCTTTTCTGATTAGGATTTAGAGCAGGAATTAATAAAATAAATGGCTAATTTCGCGTTTTATATAAAAACGATTTTATGCGATACCTCATATTTATATGCTTATTTCTTCCGGTTTTTGCTTTTAGTCAGGTAAATCAAACAGATGTGAATGGTTTAAAACAAGGTTTGTGGCAAAAAAAGCAGGATAACGGACGACTAATTTATGAAGGTCAGTTTAAAGACGATAAACCGGTGGGAGAGTGGAAAAGATACCATCCGGGAGGACAGTTAAAAGCATTAATCGAGTACAAAGGCGATACGGCTTTTACACAATTGTTTGATGTTTGGAGAAAGAAAGTTGCCGAAGGAAATTTTGTAAATCAGAAAAAAGAAGGTGTCTGGAAGATTTATAAGGAAAATCGGGTTGTTGCCGACGAAGAATACAGGCTGGGACTAAAAAACGGTGTTTCGCACCGCTATTACGAAACGGGAGAGGTTATGGAAGAAAAATACTGGATAAACAACAAGGAGGAGGGTAATTATCAGGTCTTCTATAAAAATGGTCAACCTTACATGCAATGTAAAATGAAGTTGGGAATGCGCGATGGTTTATTCCTGACTCATTTCGACAATGACAGAACGGAGATGGAGGGTGGATATAAAAATAATCTTCGCCACGGTGAATGGAAATATTTTGACAGGGAAGGCACCCATTTATACTCACTTTTTTATGATAACGGCCAGCTCTTGAATCCATGGGTTCAAGATAGTATTGGAAGCCTGGAAATGCAAAACCTGGAGAAAAACAAAGGAAGTATACTCGATCCGGAGAAATTTATGGAAGATCCTTCGGAGTACATGATAAAAAACAAAATATTCAAATAGAAGATTCCCTTTATTTCACTACTTTGGTGGTTTAGAACACGCAAGCGACATTTTTATGAGATATCTTTTTTTGCTATTGGGCGTTTTGATTTTTTCTGCTTCACAGTTAAAAGCACAGAACTATTATTATTGGATAGCTTTTACGGATAAAAATTCAACTACTTATTCGCTTGACAAGCCTGAAGAATTTCTTTCAGCAAGGGCCCTCGAAAGAAGAGAAAAACAGAATATTGCCATCGATTCACTCGATTTGCCGGTAAGCCAGGTTTATATTGATTCCATACTTACACTGGATGTGTTTCGCGTTCACGAATCTAAATGGTTGAATGGACTAACGGTAAAGACGAATATTGATACCCTGACTGAAATAATTCAAAGCTGGTCGTTTGTAAAAGAGATTCAGCTTACCAAAAAACCAGCATATGAAAGCAAAAGTGCTGTAAATAAATTTCAGGAGTACGAAGAGGGAGTTGTGCCTATTGATACTTCTTACTATGGAGAATCGGTTTACCAGGTAGGAATGTTAAACGGGCAGTTTCTGCATAACGATAATTATAGAGGACAGGGAATGCAAATTGCCGTAATTGATGCCGGTTTTATAAATGCCGACACTTTGCCTGCCCTGGATAGCCTGTGGATTAACAATCAAATTTTGGGCACCAAAGACTTTTTGGATATTGGAACGGATATCTTTAATTCTCCTATCGATTATCATGGAATGAGTGTTCTTTCTACAATGGGAGGGAATATTCCGGGGCAGCTGATTGGAACGGCACCGAAGGCTTCTTATTGGCTCATCCGCTCTGAAAGGATTGGAGAGGAATATAAAGTGGAAGAAGACAACTGGGTTGCCGCAGCTGAGTTTGCCGACAGTGTGGGAGTGGATGTTATTAATTCTTCGTTGGGTTATTACGAATTCGATGATCCTGCAACTGATCATACCTACGCTGATATGGACGGCAAAACAACCAGGGTAACGCGCGGGGCCAATATTGCAGCTTCGCGGGGTATTTTGGTATTTACCAGTGCCGGAAACGAGCGTGATAATAGCTGGTTTCGAATAATTGCACCCTCCGATGGCGACGGTGTAATTGGTGTTGGTGCTGTTGATCAGAATATGTTTCCTGCGTCTTTTACATCAGCCGGGCCGGCATCCGATGGCGATATAAAACCCAATGTGTCGGCAATGGGAGTTCGAACGGTTCTTCAGCGATCAGGTGGCAGTATCGGAAGATCAAACGGAACTTCATTTTCGTCGCCCGTAATGGCTGGAATGGCAGCTTGTTTGTGGCAGAAATATCCTGAACGATCAGCCCTGGAAGTTAAAAAAGCCCTCGAAGAAAGCGGGCATTTATATCAAAATCCCGATTCGCTAATTGGTTATGGTGTTCCCGACATGCAAGTTGCCGACGAACTGTTGAATTCGATGTCGGCAGTGCAGATTGCACAAACAAGTAATTGGGAAATTTTTCCGAACCCTGTCCGGGACCAGATCGTTATTCAGCAAGCAGATGGTAGTAGAATTGATGAGCTTGAGATAAGATTAATTACAATAGGGGGACAGGTTGTGAAAAAATGGAGCAAAACATTAAACGAGCAAATCGTTTTAACGGATATTCCTTCCGGCATAAGAGGAATATTTATGCTTCAAATAAAAACCAAAACTACTTCAGAAACGTTTAAACTGGTCAAGAATTAAGGTTTGATGGATCAAAAACTTACTCTTTCAGAATTAAATAATTTAATTAAAGATGCATTGCTCGATGCATTTCCCGGAACGGTATGGGTTGTTGCAGAGGTAAGTGAGTTGAAGGAGAATCGAAGCGGACACTGTTACCTTGAATTGATTGAAAAAGAAGGAAGTACTATAGCTGCCCGCTCGAGGGCAACCATCTGGTCGTACACCTATCGCATGTTAAAGCCTTATTTCGAAACCACAACCGGTCAGCTTTTTACACAGGGAATTAAGATTCTGGTACAAGCAACGGTTGAATTTCATTCGGCTTACGGATTGAGTTTAAATATCAAAGATATTGATCCTACCTACACTGTGGGAGATATGGCTTTGCAACGAAAGGAAATTTTGAATCGCTTGCAGGCTGAAGGCGTTTTCGATATGAACAAAGAGCTTGATTTACCTTTGGTGCCACAAAAAATTGCGGTTATCTCATCGGCTACGGCTGCCGGGTACCAGGATTTTATGAATCAGCTTGAGAATAACGAATATGGAATCAGGTTTTATCCTAAATTGTTTGAAGCATACATGCAGGGTGCTGATACTGTGCCTTCAATCATCCATGCGCTGGAACGGATTTTTCATTACGAAGATTTCTTCGATGCGGTAGCTATTATTCGGGGAGGAGGAGCTACTGCTGATCTTAGTAGTTTCGATAATTACGACCTGGCATTAAATATTACCCAGTTTCCCTTGCCGGTTATTACCGGAATTGGTCACGAGAAAGACGACACGATTATTGATATGGTGGCGCATACGCGTTTAAAAACACCAACAGCAGTTGCTGAGTTTTTTGTTAGTGGTGTAGCAAGGTTTTACGAACGCTTAATGGATTTGGAAAACAATGTGGTACAATTAACGCGCGAAACGATCGGATTTCAGCAGGAAAGGCTTAAAAATATTGCTGATGTAATCAGGTATTCCACCTCCGAGTTTATAAACGAAAGACAACTTCATCTTTATCAAAAAAGTAATGATTTACGAAGAGGTGTAAGCAGTTTTGCATATAAACGGCAGCATGAGTTGAATAACCGGAAACACGATTTTTTATCGACTCTTTCGGTTTGGTTTGTTGAAACCAAAAATAATATAACCAGAAATCAACGCGTGTTAAAACGTGTGGTTGGAGAGGCTGTTTTAAAAGAAAATGTGAGAATAAATCATAAACAGGATTTGTTAACCGGGTATGTAAAAAATGTACTGACAAAAGAACAGGATAGGATTCGGTTGAATGAAAATACCATTCGTTTATTGAATCCGGAGAATGTGCTGAAACGAGGATTTACCTTAACTTTGAAAGATGGTAAAATTGTAAAATCGGTGAAAGATGTCAGCGCCGGTGATGAGATAAAAACCCGTTTTGCCGATGGTACTGTGGAAAGTAAAATAACAAATAAATAGAATAATGGCTGCGAAAAAAATTTCATACAGCGAGGCAATGGCCGAGATAGAAGAGATTCTCGAAAAAATAGAAAATGAAGAGTTGGACGTTGACGAACTGGCCGAAAAAGTACAACGAGTATCGGTTTTGCTCAAAACCTGTAAGGATAAACTTACCAAAACAAACGAGCAGGTAGAGCAGATTTTAAAAGAAATGGAAGACTAAATCAAAAATAATACGCTATGAATGATAATGATAAACTGGTAAAATTATATACAGGAGACGATGTTACTGTTTCGCGCCTGAAACAGGAGCTGGAAGCCACCGGAATAAATGTATTGATAACAGATGGTTTTAAACAAGGGCTTGCTGCAGGTTTTGGAGAGGGTGTTCCTTCGGCCATTGATATTTTTGTGTTGGAAGAGGATTTTGAAAAGGCGAATGAGATTGTTAATGCAATAACGGAGGAATAAAATATGTATACAAAAGAGCAAGTTGCAAAAACCATAGATCATGCGGTTTTAAAACCCGATCAAACTTTGGCCGATCTGAAATCGAATGCCGAAATGTGCATGAAAAACAAGGTGTTTAGTATGTGTGTTAAACCCTGCGATATTAAGGCAGCTAAAGAATTATTCAAAGAAAGCGATGTGAAAGTGTCGTGTGTGTTAAGTTTCCCACACGGAGATGATGCAACGCCGGTTAAGGCATTTCAGGCAAAGCAGGCCATTGAAGATGGAGTTGACGAAATAGACATGGTGTTGAACATTGGCAGGCTGCTTTCGGGCGAATACGATTATGTTCGTGAGGATATTAAAGCTGTTGTTGAAGTGGCACATCAACACAATATTTTGGTTAAGGTGATTCAGGAAAGTGGATTTTTAACACCCGAACAAATTGTCAAAGCCTGCGAATTGTCGTATGAAGCGGGAGCTGATTTTGTAAAAACATCAACCGGATTTGGCCCGGGTGGAGCCAAACCCGAGTACATTGATGTGATGATAAAAACGGTTGGTGAAAAAATGCAGGTAAAAGCCTCTGGAGGTATTCGCGATTGGGAAACAGCCGTTGCTTTTCTTGAGCAGGGAGCCGACCGTTTGGGAATCGGTTCAACCGAAGCTGTATTAAACGGGGCAAAAGCCGAGGGTGAATATTAGTCGAAAGAATAAATTACTTCGCTAAATATAGATCTACACATTTTATAGAAATTGGTTTTTATGTAAACTCTGTGTTCAGAATCTCTCAACTTTGAAAACAGTAAGTCTTTTCATTTTTTTTCAACCAAAAAACAGCCATATTTGTGCTTCTGGAATTGAATTGGAGAAGGGATGTATTTTTTAAACGGAGACAGGATTTACATAGAACCACAGGATACTTCTGGTAAGCTGGATGAGCAAATTGAGAATTGCTTCGAACAGCTTAAAGAAATTAATTCAGGGAAAAAGATATTTAAACTGAACTTTTTTATTGATGCAGATACAGGCAATGGCTACCGGAGTTTTAAAAAGGATTTGGAAGCCCGCGTAACAAATGTTTTTGGTCAGGATTTGGTTTTAAGTTTTATTGCCCAACCTCCTCTTTCTGCAAAAATAATAATTGAAGCATTTTATTACGATCCCGAACTCTGGGAGGCCAGAAATATTGCATTAAATGGCGACAGGGCTACTTTGTTTCTTAAAGACAATACACAGATTCTGGTAGGCACTGTTCAATCGAATACTGAAGAATCGTGTAAAACGGACTCAGAAAACGCATTCAAAAGTCTTTCAACTATTTTCGAGAAGGTTGATTTTCCTGTAAATTCAATTGTGCGACAATGGAACTATCTGGAAGATATTGTTGGTTTCGACGAGGATGACCAACGTTATCAGGAATTCAACAATGTTCGTTCGAAATTCTATGGAGATGCCTTTCTGGAAAAAGGATATCCGGCTGCAACCGGTATCGGGATGAGTTACGGGGGTGTAATTATTGAGTTTGTTGCTGTTAAATCGGAAGAGGTTTTTACCAAAGCGGTAGATAACCCCGGGCAAATTGCAGCCCATGTTTACAGCGATAATGTTCTGGTAGGGAAGGAGTGTCTGATAAAAACAACCCCAAAGTTCGAACGTGCCCGTTATTTACAGAAAGGTGATAAAAAGTTGATTTTCATTTCGGGTACGGCATCTATTACCGGTGAAAAAACGGTTGGAGTGGGTGATCCTGTTTTACAGACCGAGGTTACCATTCAGAATATTCAGCGTTTGTATTCATCTGAAATTTTAGAAGGATTGTCAGAAAATCAATTACAGCCTAAATATGGACATGCACGGGTTTATGTGAAACACAGCAAAGACTACAAGCCAATAAAAAATACCTTCCGGAAGTTTTACGGAGATATGCCTGTGGTATACATCTTAGCCGATATTTGCCGCAATGATCTTTTGGTAGAGATTGAGGGGAAAGTGATTTTAGAATGACGAATGTTGATTAACTAATAACGATTGCAGAATTATAAACAAAATCGTTATTCTGCAATCGTTAATCATTCGTTTTCTCAAAGCTCGTGGCTCGCGGCTGGTAGCTAAAAACAAAAATCCACTCCAAACATAAAATGTGCTCCTGCCTGTGGATAAAGTCCATCCATTTTATAACGCTCGCCACCCAACAGGTACGAATAAACCCATGCATTGTTTTCGTACATGTGGTTGAACAGGTTATTGGCCATAAAATGCAAGGTAATTTGGTCGAACAGTTTAGTTGTAAATGTATAATCAGCTTTTAAATGGTTGACAAAATAGGCATCCAGTTTACGATCGTCGCTTGATGTATTGTCGATGTACTGGTCTCCAACATACTGCGAAATAAACGCAAAGCTAAAATGTTCTCCCGGAGTATATACAAATTGGCTACTGGCTACAACATTTGGAGAGAATGCAAGGTCGGTGGTTCCCAAGGCAATTGCATCCTGTACTCCTGTATCCCAGTTGTCAATGTATTCCGTAAAATCTTTTATTTTATTGATGCTGAAAGTGGCGTTTCCATTCCACTGAAAATCTTTAGCAATTTGAATGCCCGCCTGCAATTCAATACCAGTTCTGTAACTCTTGTCAACATTAACCATAATGGCATTTCCAACATCGTCTATCTGACCGGTTACAATTAACTGATCTTTGTAATTCATGAAATAACAGTTGGCGCCAAGCGAAAATTTTGAAGAAGTGTAATTATAACCAAGTTCCCAATCGTAAAGTGTTTCGTGAACAGGCGGCTTCATCCCTTCAGGTTGCTCCACGTATGTCGTACGGTTAGGTTCGCGGTTAGCCACTGCATAAGACAGATACAGGTCCTGGTTATCTGCGATTTGGTAAAAAATACCGAGTTTTGGATTAAAGAAATTAAAGTTGTGATCCTGGCTAATGTCGCGTAGTTCATCATCAATCCCATCAATGGTATAATCGATACGACGGTATTGCAGATCGGCAAAAAGATTCAATTTATCTGCCACCTGCCAGTTGTATTTGGCATATATATTAAAGTCTTTCTTTAAACCTGTGCCGCTGTACCATTCGTAATCTGACTCAACATCTCCCAGGTATTGTGCCCATATTACATTACCAAAATGACGGCCGTCGTATATGTTGTAACCTCCGCCAAATGTGAAATCGCTACTGTTTTTACTATAGTTTAGCGAGTAAGTGAATCCATAAAAATCATTGTCGAGCCATTTGCGATTGATAAGATCTGAGGTCTCAATGGTTTCGTCGCCAATTGTTATTCCCGGTAGAAGATAATCGCCCAGGTCTTCATCCGCTTTATAATTTTCGTAATAGCCTCTTCCGTAAGTGTAATGAAGCGAGGTATTCAGGTTCAGGTACGGATTAAATTTATGCGAAAAGTGCAGTTGGTAATGATCCTGTACGTAATGGTCAACCTGGTTGTCGTAGGTGTAATAATTGTATGTTCTGCTATCTGAGGCTTTCATATGATCCACCTCTTCCTGTGTCATCAGCCAATGATCGGCGTAACGTTGCATTCCTTCAGTATCGTTATTCAAACGAACAGTCGGAACGCCGTACCAGGCTTGGTAAGTTTCTTCGTAGCCCGAGAATACATTTAATTTCAGAATTGTTTTTTCTGAATAATATCCTCCGGAAACGAAGAATGATTTCAGGTCGGAACTGGCCCGGTCGATGTAACCATCAGAACTTACTTTTGACAAACGGACATCCACCGTAAAATGATCATTCATTAAACCTGTTCCTGCAGAAAGGGTGTTTTTAAATGTGTTGAAAGTTCCGGCAGCGGTTTTAAACTCGCCGTAAGCATCTTTTCTCAGTGAATTGGTTTGTAAGTTGATACTGGCTCCAAAAGCAGCTGCGCCATTGGTTGATGTGCCAACTCCCCGTTGAATCTGAACATTTTCAAGGGAGGAAGCCATATCCGGCTGGTCGACAAACCAGGTTCCGTGCGACTCGGCATCGTTCAGAGGAACGCCGTTTACACTAACATTAATACGGTTAAGGTCGGTACCACGAACACGAAAATTGGTATACCCAACACCAGCTCCCGCATCAGAAGTACTTACAAACGAAGGTGTAAGTTGAAGGAGGTAAGGAATATCCTGACCCATGTTTCGTTTGGCAATCTCATCACCCGAAATGTTACTGTAAGCCACCGGAGTTTTGTTGCCGGCGCGCGTTGCTGAAATCAAAACCTCTTCAGTCATCACCACGTCGGGATGAAGATTGATTTCAATTTTTTTGTCAGAACTAAGCTTCAGTTTTACTTTTTGTGTTTCAAACCCGATAAATGAAACCGTTAGTGAATAGTCGCCCGGTTTTAGGTTTTGCAATTCAAAGCTTCCGTCGCTTTGTGTTGACACACCGTAAAATGTTTTGTCAATCACCACACTGGCGCCTGCCAATGTTTCTCCATCGCCTTTAACAACTCCTGTTAAATTAATTTGCCCGAAGGCAATTACTGCCATTAATTGTAACAGCAGCATTAAACTAAATCTTCTCATTTTTTGAAAAATTGGTTAATAAACTAACCAATGAGGTAGGAAATAATCCTTTTCGCTCTCCCTACGCCGGTGCTAACCGGATCAGGTTCTTTGAGTATAATCTCAGTCCCGATGCTTAGTCGGGACACCCCATTGCGTAAATGTCGCAACAAAGGTATAACGGATTTTCAAATTGGCAAAAAAGCAATTGAAAAAAGAAGATGTTTTAATCTTTTGTTATGGTTGGCTGTTAAAAATTATAATGAAAGGTTCGAAACAGGTTGAAAGGGAAAAAGATATTATTCTTCTTCAATCAAATACTTCTCAAAATGTTCCCTGTATTTTACAAATTTTCTTGACGGACGCTGAGTGGGCCGGTCGATAAATAATACCTTTTGTTGAGCTGTGGAACAAAGTTCTCCTTTTTCGTTCAAAAAACGGAACTTAAAGTTGGCCGAAACATTAAAAATTTCTGACACCCATACCTCAACGTGCACTTCGTTACTCAGAAAAAAGGGCTTTTTGTATTGAATGGTTGTTTCGGTTATAATGGGTAAAATATCGTCGTCAACAGCAATTTTAGAAATAGAAAGGCCCATGGCTTCAATTAATTTTACGCGTGCATTTTCAAGCCACTGCACATAAATAATGTTGTTAACGTGTCCAACAAAATCAATATGGTAAGTATAAACAGGTTCCTGGAGTTTTAATTTCTTCATAGTTAATCCGGGTTGAAATTCAGGTCGGCAAATGTATGCTTTTTCTGAACAAAGAACTTCCACATGATACTCTTTGGAAATATTTGCCGGTGATTATTAACGCTGGCTTGTTTTAAAAGTTCTTTTCTTTTTTTGCGCAACGAAGACAGGTTTTTATAAAAATCGCGGTGTGCTTTGGCTACGGCGCCAAATGCTTTAAATTCCATTCCCGCCAGAAATTTGGCAGCTGCCACACCGTCTAAAACCATTCGGGTTAAAAAGATGGGCAGAAATTTCTTTTTAGGCAGGTTTTTAAACAACATATACAGGTTGTTGCGGAAATTGAGGTAAACTTTTTTCGGATTACCGTATTCCAGGCTTCCTCCGCCCAGGTGGTAAACCACACTTTGCGGTTCGTAAACAATTTTATATCCCTGGTTTTTCCAACGCCAGCACAGATCAATTTCTTCCATGTGTGCCCAAAAATCGACATCCAATCCGCCCGATTCTTTAAATGCCTCAGCCCTGACAAACATACAAGCCCCGGTTGCCCAGAATATTTCAGAACTTTGATTGTATTGATTTTCGTCTTTTTCCACCCGATCGAGAATGCGGCCACGACAAAACGGATAACCATACCTGTCGATAAAACCTCCTGCAGCACCGGCATATTCAAAATGTTCCGGTTCGTTGTAACTCATTACTTTTGGTTGAACGGCAACTATTTTGTCGTCTTGCTCAAAATGTTTGATACAAGGCTCAATCCAGTTTTTTTCAATTTTGACATCCGAATTCAGCAGCACAAAATAATCGGCCTCAATTTGATTTAGGGCAACGTTGTAACCTTTTGCAAAACCATAATTGGTTTCCAGATCGAGAATAGTTACAGAAGGAAAATGATCTTTTAACCAGCTCAGCGAATTATCGGTTGAGCCATTGTCGGCAACAATAACTTCAATGTTTTCACCCTCTGAATGTTCAACAACGGATGGGAGATATTCGGGGAAGAGTTTCACCCCGTTCCAGTTTAAAATTACAATGGCAATTTTGGCTTTTTTGCTCATAAATCAGCTTAAAAGAAGTTTTGCGATCAGCAAAGAAAGGTTTTCTTTTTCAAGATTTTCAAGAATTTCGCTGATTTTTTTGGCTTTATTGTTTTCTTCTGATTTTATTATGGCCTCAATTTGTTTTGTCTGTTTTCCGGTGAGTTCATCCTGAAGCAGTTCCCATACTTTTTGTTGTTCGTTGGCTCCAACAGGTAGCCCAAGAGTTTCCAGTTCGAGGATGGTCGCTTCAAGAATTTCGCGAGCCTGCATTTTTACCGGATCTTTATCTTTGGTTTTTCCAACAGCTGCAGTATCGCGCAAACTCCAACTCGAATAGTCGTAATGCAAATCCTGAATGAGTTTTAATTTGGAATTGTCTTTCCCAAATATTCTTTCCAGGAAAATGAGGGTGTGTTTTTTCCAGGCATCCAGATCGAATTTACTTTCGTCGAGCCGGGCGAGTTGTTCCTTTAATAATGCAATTTCTTTTTCTGCCATAACATGTAAAATTGAATATTGCAATTTACGAGATATTGTCGACCGATCAAACCCCGGATTTAATTATTGCGTCATTGATGAGGGGCGGTTTGGTTTCGATGCTCCCCAATTTTTGTTCGGAGTGGGGCCCATGTTGAAAATCAGGTGTCCACCATTCACAATATCAGCGTGCGAAATCCAGGATTTTGTGTAAGGTTCTCCGTTCAACGACGCTGATTGAATGTAGCAGTTTTCAGATGAATTATTTACCGTTTCAATAATGAACTTTTTATTTTCAGGTAGGTTCAGTTCCACTTTTTCAAAAAGCGGACTGCCAATAACATATTCAGGATTTCCGGGAGTAAGCGGGTAAAATCCCATGGCACTGAAAACGTACCACGATGACAATGAGCCCATATCTTCGTTTCCACACAATCCGCCCGGTCCGGTGCGATATAACTGGGTGGTTACCTGTCGGGCACGTTGCTGTGTTTTCCAGGGCTGCCCGGCAAAATTATACAGGTAGGCAACGTGGTGCGATGGTTGATTTCCATGTACGTACTGCCCGATTGTGCCAACCACACCAACATATTTAGGAGGTGTTATGGTCGGACTCATATCAAAGAAAGTATCCAGCTTTTTGGTGAACGATTTTTCATCTCCAAAAAGCTGAACCAGACCGTTCACATCGTGTTGAACCGACCAGATGTATTGCCAGGCATTCGATTCGGTGTAGTGCCGGTTGGGGCGGCGACCAACCAAAAGCGGATCGAAATACTTGTAATAACTGTGCCCGTCAAGCTGAATAATTTCCTGTTGATTATCACCAAGCACTTCCAACCAGTTTCCATCAGCAGTCTTAGGACGCATAAATTGAGTTTCAGAGTCCCAGAGGTTTTCGTAATATTTTGCCCGTTTCGTAAAAAGTTGATAGTCATCTTTTTTATTCAGTGCGTTCGATATTTGGGCAATGCACCAGTCGTCGTAAGCCATTTCCATGGTATTGGGAACGGCTTCGGTCTCCTTATCAATTGGGGTGTAGCCTAGTTCAATGTAGTATTCGATGCCCGATCGGCCTGCGTGTTCCGGAATAGGAGGTTTTGGTGTTCCCAGTGCTTTTTTACGCATTGCTTCATAAAGAAATTTAATGTCGTAATCCCTGAATCCTTTTTCATAAGCATCGGCAATTATAGGGATTAAGTGGTCGCCCACCATCGATTCGCGGTAATTGTTTTGAAAGTGTTGTGCCGGCAGCCATTCAAAATGGCGCGTTTTGGCTTCTATAGATTTTATCATGTCGTTTACATGACCGGGAGCAATTAAAGTGAGTAGCGGATGCTGTGTTCGATAGGTATCCCAACAGGAAAACGAACTGTAAAAATCGAAATCCTTGGCCTTATATATTTTGCCGTCCATACCAAAATAGTTTCCGTCAACATCTTGTGAAATATAGGTTGCCACCAACGAGCGATACAAACTTGTATAGAAGATTTGTTTGTTCTTTTCTGAATCGTCTTCCACATTAATCGTTGAAAGTTCCTTGTTCCAGTTTTCTAGTGCTTCACTACGAACTTTGTCAAAATCCCAGTGCGGTATTTCTGCTTCCAGGTTTTTTCTTGCACCTTCGATGCTTACATATGAAATGGCAACTTTTGCCAGAACCTGTTCGTCGGCCTCAGTGTTGTAAGTTACAAAGGCTCCAATGTCTATGCCTTTTTCCGCATTTTTGTAAGGGAATAAACTTCCTCCCGATTCAGGTGTATAGTAAGTGGCATCGAAGGTTCCGTAATAATGAAAAGGTTTGCTGAATTGAATAACAAAATACACATTCCCCAGCGAGGTTCTTTTTACTCCTTCAATTTGATGATCGTCGATAATTGCAAATTCCGATTCCTGTTTTTTTGCCAGATCTCCAATCTGGTGACCAAGATCGAGAATTATTTTTGAGTTCTTTGATTTTGGAAAAGTATATCGGTGAAATCCAACGCGTTTAGAAGTGGTCAGTTCCACATTAATGTTATAATCCTCCAGCAAAACAGAATAGTAGCCGGGAGATGCAGATTCATGCTCGTGACTGAAACGAGAGCGGTAACCACTGTCAGGATTATCAATACTGCCGGGCTGTATTAAAACCTTTTGGCTAACAAACGGCATCAGTAAAATTTCTCCCCCATTTACCATTCCAACACCACTCCAGTGTGTGTGGCTAAATCCCATAATACTCTCGTCGGAATACAAATAACCTGCGCAATAAGTCCAGCCTTTGGTGTTCATGTCAGGACTTAAATGGATCATGGAATAGGGTAGTGCCGGCCCAGGGTAAGTGTGTCCGAAAAAGTCGGTGCCAATAAACGGGTCGACATAATCTGTTGGACTTTTTGTTTGTGCTAAAAGGTTTAAGCATTGGAGGCTGGTTAAAGCAATTGCAACGATGATCGAATAGGTTTTCGTTTTCATAGGTTATTAGTATTTGGGTTGAAAATAATGAAAAGAAGGAAATATTAGTCTTTTGCGCCCAGGTATTTATTAATAACCTGATAGAATTCGGGGAAATAACTACCGCTGGCCGAAACCAGTTCACCACCGAAAAGCCAGTTGTCGCCTCCGTTAAAGTCGGTTGTTTTTCCTCCTGCCTGCTGTAGAATAAAAACTCCGGCAGCCACATCCCAGGCGTGCAGTGCATGTTCCCAGAAGGCATCGAAACGACCGGCTGCAACGTACGAAAGATCAACTGCAGCTGAACCAAAGCGGCGAATTCCGCGGGTAGTTCTCATTATGTGTTTCATGGCTCCGAAATAATCTTCAGCCCGATCGAAATCGTAATAAGGGATTCCCGTTGCCACCAAGGTATCTTCTGATTTTGCCCGGGTGGCTGCCTTTATTTCATTTCCGTTCAGATAAGCAGGGCTGTTTTTCCATGCATAGAACATTTCATCGAAACCCACTTCATAAACCACTCCCAGAACCATCTTCCCTTCTTCGGCCAGTGCAATACTTACCGAATGAGGTGCAATACCATGAATGTAATTGGTGGTGCCATCAAGCGGATCGACAAACCAGGTATATTTTTCATTGTTTGAATCAGCTGTGCCTTCTTCTGCCACAAAACCCGAATCCGGAAGCAATTCTTTTAATGCAGACACTATGCGTTGTTCAGCCGTTTTATCGACGTAAGTAACCAAACTGGCTACGCTTTTTATTTCAACTTCCTTATCGGTTATTTTTTTCTGTTCTTCACGGATGAAATTTCCTGTCTCGCGGGCAATATCCTGAACCTGAAAACAAAGTTTTTTGTAATCCATTTCGTTGATGTTTGAGGTAAAAGTAAACAATTTTAAGCGATGATTTCAACAGCAATATTTCCGTTTGGCAGAATTGATTTTAATTTTACCTCTTTCAGTTGATTGACCAATTCTTCCTGATACGGAAATTCTACTTTGATATAGTTTTCAGTAAAACCATGCATGTTATCCCCACTTTTTTGTGCTTCGAAAAGGGCTGTTTGTGTTGATCCGATATGTTTTTCGTAGAATGCGCGCAGCTTTTTTTCAGAGAGGTTAATGTATTTCTGTGTACGGTTTTTGCGTTCTTCCACTTCTACTTTCCACGGAATTTTTAATGCCTGTGTCCCGCTTCGTTCAGAGTAGGTAAAAGCATGCAGTTGCGAAATTTCCAGGCTGTTTATAAAATCGAACGATTCCTGAAAATACTGCTCTGTTTCTCCGTTGGTGCCGGCAATCACATCCACTCCAATAAAAGCATGCGGAACTGTTTCCCTGATTTTATGCACGCGTTTGGCAAATAAATCAGTGGAGTATTTCCGTTTCATTAACGAAAGAATCTCGTCGGAACCCGATTGCAGTGGAATATGAAAGTGGGGCATCAATACTTTCGATTGAGCTACCAGTTCAATAATCTCGTCTTTTAAAAGGTTGGGCTCAATGGATCCCAGTCGCAGACGATTTAATCCTTCAACCTGTTCCAGTGCTTTCAATAAATCAAGAAAGTTTTCTCCGGTTGATTTTCCGAAATCGCCAATGTTAACTCCGGTCAATATAATTTCTTTGTAACCTTTATTTACTGCTTTTTGTGCTTCTGTAACGGTGTTGGCAATATTATCGTTCCGGCTTCTGCCGCGCGCATACGGAATGGTACAAAACGAGCAATAATAATCGCAACCATCCTGTACCTTTAAAAAGCTTCGTGTACGGTCGCCCCATGAAAAAGCTTTGTGGTAGCTTTTAATATCAGCCAGCCGGGTGGTTTTAATTTCCGTAGTTTCGCGTTTATGCAAATCACCAAGATAATGTGGAATGTGGAATTTTTCCTGGGTTCCCAGAACCAGATCAACTCCATCAATGTGCCCTACTTCGTCAGGTTTCAGCTGCGAGTAACACCCAACCACAATCACCATGGCATCGGGATTTTGTTTGGCTGCCTTGCGAATAATATTTCTGCTCGCCTTATCGCCCTGATTGGTTACCGAACAGGTATTGATAACGTACACATCAGCTTTCTCTTCAAAGTCAACACGCTCGAAACCAACCTCTTTAAAAGAGCCGGCAATGGTTGAGGTTTCCGAAAAATTGAGTTTGCACCCCAGTGTATAAAAAGCAGCTTTCTTCCCCTTGTAATCCATCTTGCTATCTTGAATTATTCTAAATAGGCTGCAAAGGTAGAAAAATATGTGGAATAGGACTGATGCTCTTTTTTAATTGTTTATGAGGGATCGAGAGGTTTGGGATTCCGAAGGAATCACATGGTTATAGTTTTGGTGAACAGCATATTGTGCGACTCCGGCCGGAGTCGAATATCGCATTGTAAAAAATGACTATAAACATGTAAATCCTCCGAATTTAATTTTTCAAAGTTCTATAACAGGTTACTGGCCAGCTCTGCCAGATAACTTCGTTCTCCTTTCACCAGGTTAATGTGTGCAAATAATTCCTGGTTGCGCATGCGGTCGGTCATGTATGCCAGACCGTTCGATTTCATATCGAGATAAGGCGAATCAATTTGCCACAGGTCGCCGGTAAATACCATTTTGGTTCCTTCTCCGGCACGAGTAATAATTGTTTTTATTTCGTGAGGCGTTAGGTTTTGAGCTTCGTCGATAATAAAAAAGGCATTCGACAAACTGCGTCCGCGGATGTAAGCCAAAGGCGTAATATTCAGTTTTTCTTCTTTTACCATTTCTTCGATTAACTGGTATTCGTTACTCCTTGGATTAAAGGTGTGTTTTATCACTGCCAGATTGTCGAAGAGAGGTTGCATGTAAGGATTGATTTTTTCTGAAGCATCGCCGGGGAGGTAGCCCAAATCGCGGTTACTTAGTGCAACAATCGGACGTGCCAGCAAAATCTGTTCATACTGACGGTGCTGTTCAATGGCAGCTGCCAGAGCCAGTAATGTTTTTCCTGTTCCTGCTTTTCCGGTAAGTGCCATCAGCCTGATTTCCGGGTCCATCAGCATATTTAAGCTGAAAGTCTGTTCTGCGTTTCGTGGCTTTATGCCGTAGGCCGATTTTTTCTCAACACGGTAAATACGTTCCGATTTATTTTCATACCGGGCAAGAGCACTCGATGCGTTACCCTTGAAAATAAAACATTCGTTGGCTTCAGGATTAAAGTCAGCTTTCACATCGTTTTTTGCAAAAGAGCCCTGGTTGTACAGCACATCGATTAGCCCGTCATCAAAATTATCGAAGGTTGTAATGGTTTTATCCAGAACATTTTCATCAGTAACCTGGTCGGTTTTGTAATCTTCAGCCTGAATACCCAGCGATTTGGCTTTCATTCGAAGATTAATGTCTTTGCTGATTAAAATGGTTTTCCGTTTAGGATAAGCTTTGGCAGTGTAATCAGCAATGGCCAGAATACGGTGGTCGGGAATGTCTTCGCGGAATGAGGTTTTTAATTCATTTGAAAAGGGTTTTCCGGTTTCAATGCGTAGTCTGCCTTTTCCGACACCCAGTGATTTTCCTCCGTTAAAAATGTCATCTCCAACAATTTCATCGAGCACGCGGGTAAACTCACGTGCCTGAAAGTTGATCAGGTCGTTTCCTCGTTTAAATTTGTCCAGCTCCTCGAGTACTGTAATCGGAAGGATAATGTCATTATCCTGGAACTGGTAAATACAGGTGTGGTCGTGTAAAATTACGTTAGTGTCCAGAACGAAAATTTTACTCTTTTTAGTTTTACTTAGCATATGCAAAATGAATTTCTTAAATGTAGATAAATTGATAAGAAATCATCTGAGGTGAAATAAAATTTAATAAACTTGCAGCGGTTAATAAATATTGAATCATTGAATTATAAAGAAACACTGGAATATTTGTTTACCCGTTTGCCCATGTTTCAAAGGAGCGGGCCGGCGGCGTATAAAAATAATCTGGATAATACGAATAAACTGGATGAATTATACCATCATCCACATCGTAACTTTAAAACTATACATGTTGCCGGTACCAATGGAAAGGGATCGGTTTCGCACATGCTGTCATCGGTTCTGCAGGCCGCAGGATATAAAACCGGATTGTACACTTCGCCTCACCTGAAAGATTTCAGGGAGCGGATCAGGATTAACGGCAAAATGATTCCCGAACAGAAGGTTGTTGATTGGGTGAATAACTACCGAACTAACAATGAAATGTGGAAAATTGAGCCGTCTTTTTTTGAATTGACGGTAGCTTTGGCATTCGATTATTTTTCGCAGGAAAAAGTAGACATTGCCGTTATAGAAGTCGGACTTGGTGGAAGACTTGATTCAACCAATATTCTTCGCCCTGAATTGAGCATTATAACCAATATCGGACTAGATCACACCAACTTACTGGGGAACACGCTGGAGGAGATTGCCGTTGAGAAAGCAGGGATAATTAAAGAGAATATTCCGGTCGTAATTGGCACCACACAAAACGAAACTGCTACGGTTTTTATGGAAACCGCAAACAAAAAGCAGGCTCCGATTTATTTTGCCGACCGTGAACTTAAAGTAAAATATGCTTTGGTCGACATCGATCGGAAACAGGTTTTAGCTATTGAGAAAAATAAGAAATCGGTATTTCCGGAACTGAAACTTGACTTAGCCGGTGAATATCAGCATCAAAATATTCCGGCGGTTTTAAAGTCGGTTGAAATATTAAGTGAGAAAGGAATTAAGATAGCAGACACTGCTGTTTATGAGGGATTATCTAACGTTGTCGAAAATACAGGGTTGCAGGGCCGGTGGCAGGTCATTGGAAACAATCCGCTGGTTATTTGCGACACCGGTCACAATGCCGACGGCATACAGGCCGTAGTCAGTCAAATTAAGAACACTGCATACAAGAATCTGCATTTTATTTTTGGCACTGTTGGCGACAAGAATCCGGATAAAGTATTGGCTCTGCTTCCGAAAAATGCAAAATATTATTTTGTAAAAGCCGGAATAGAACGTGCAATGGATGCCCAAAAGTTAGCTGCAAGAGCTCATGATTATGATTTGAAAGGAGCGGTTTATGAGTCTGTAACCAAGGCGCTTAGTGTTGCTAAAGAACGTGCAGAAAAGAATGATTTAATTTTTGTTGGGGGTAGCACCTTTGTGGTTGCCGAAGCATTGAACTAACTTTTTTTTAATTATTTTTTGCAGAACTGAAAATAGGTTATATATTTGCAGCGCCTTTCTGAAAAGGGGGCGCGTTCAGAAACAGTAATAGCATATTTGGGGGGTTAGCTCAGTTGGTTCAGAGCACCTGGTTTACACCCAGGGGGTCACTGGTTCGAATCCAGTACTCCCCACAAAGGTCGACTTTAAGCCGGCCTTTTTTATTCTGAGAAAGGGAGCTTAGCTCAGTTGGTTCAGAGCACCTGGTTTACACCCAGGGGGTCACTGGTTCGAATCCAGTAGTTCCCACTACAAAAAAGGTCGGCATTTAGTCGGCCTTTTTTGTTTTATGAAGCTCAGTTGGTTCAAAGCATCCCGATTATAATCGGGAGGTTCACTGGTTCCAATTCAGTACTTCCCACGAAATGAAAGTCGGCAATAAGTCGGCCTTTTTTGTTGTATGAAGTTTATTTTGTTCAATGTGGAGATGGTTATTGATTTGGTTCTTGTTGCAAATTTGAATTAATCTTCAGAATCCAGTCTTTCATGGTTTCCAGAACCTTTGGATCAATAGTCTCTTCAATTTGTGAATATTCAGCTGCTGCACCTGTATTGCAATTTTGAAAAAGGTGATTCAAGTTGTCGAACGCAATGGTTTTAACATTTGTATTTCCGCCTTCGGTAAGGGCTTTTTTTATGGCGTCGAGATTTGAAACCGGCACCTGGACATCTTTTACCCCATTTATGGCCAATACCGGGCACTTAACATTTGCCAGCGTTGGCTGCGGATCGTAGGTAAGAAAGTAATGAAACCAGTTGTTGTTGATCCCGACAATTTTGTCATCAACCGCTTTTTTCATTTGGTCATCCATTCCGGGATAAAATCCCTGCGATAAAAAATTTCTGAGTTTTTCAATCCTTTGTATTGAATCGGATTCGTTTTTCAGTATTTCAAACAGCCTTTTTTGGACCATCCGGTTTTGATTGATGGCATAATCAGGCATACCTGCAGCTTTTAGCGAGAGGTCGTTTTGTTCGTAAAGTATTTCCTCCCCAATCATTCCCGGACCGGCCATCATAATAAAAAATGCTACATCCTCGGAGCGGTTGGCAGCAATAGGTGCAATTAATCCGCCTTCGCTGTGCCCGATCAATCCAATCTGATTTGGATTAAATTCTTTGCGATTTTTTAAAAAAGCAACCCCTGCCAGGGCATCTCCTGCAAAATCCTCGCTGGTTGATTCTGTTATTTTGCCTTCCGAACCACCGATACCCCGGTCGTCCACCCGCAATACCGCAATTCCGTTTCGGGCAAAATAATCGGCAACTACCCAAAACATTTTATGTTCGAAAATACTTTCATCGCGATCCTGTGCCCCTGATCCTGTTATCATTGCAACGGCAGGACATTTTTTATCCTGTTCGGGAATGGTAAGTGTTCCGGCCAGTTTAAATCCTGATTCAGTGTTGAAATATTCCACCTCTTCCTCAATGTATGGAAAGGGAGGTTTTGGAGTTTGAGGACGTTTTAAGATAGGAGTCTCTTTCGCTTTTTTTAGTATTAATGGAATACCAATCCTGTTCTTTATCCAATCGCCTTTTATGGTTGAATCGTTGATGAATTCGCCGTAAAATGTGCGATTGATTTCGGTTGTGGTAAAAACAACACTGTCATCACTAATTTTAAGGATTTCGCCGGGAAGCCCTTTGGCTGCCTGTTCCGGAATATCGAGTTTAATGATTTTATTCCCGTTTTCATCCTCCGAAATATAAAAACCGGTTGTAATTTTTAAGGTTGGAAGATTCACCTTCCCAACCCAAAAGCAACTATCAAGTTTCGATATTTGTTTTTGCGCCTGTGCTGAAAAAGAAAAAAGCAGCAGAACGGCAAAAAGATGTAATACGGGTTTCATTTTTAATGTGCTTACAAGTTTTCAATCTCCTGTAATAGTATTTCCAGAGCGGGTGAAACCATACCTCCATGATTAAATGCATCCAGCTCGTACAATTTGGTATGCTCGTGTCCTGCCACTTTCATCATACGGTACATGTAGGCGTTTTCTTCGTAACGTCCCAGCATTTCAATTTCACGGTCGCCGGTAATCAACACCAGTGGTGGTGCATCAGGGCGCACAAAATATAAAGGTGCAAACTCGTCGATAATGGGTTGAGTACCTTCAATACCTCTCTCATCCCTAACCGTAAAATGGGTAATGGTGTGCCCGCTAAAGGGAATCAACATGGCAATGTTGTTGGCATCAATATCATACTTTTTCAAATAACTTTTATCCATTCCTACCATGCTGGTAAGGTATCCTCCGGCTGAATGACCCGACACAACAATTTTTTCCGGATCGCCTCCATATTTTTCAATATTTTTAAATACCCAGGCCACAGCTGCAGCAGCATCTTCGATATATACCGGACATTTTACCTTTGGGTATAAACGGTAATTCACTGCTACAATAGCAATCCCTTTCTCTTTTAATTTTTCGGGAATAAATTTATTACCACTTGTAATGCCTCCTCCGTGAAACCAAACAACTGTTGTAAAGTCTTTTGTTTCGGGATAATAAATATCCAGACGACATCTGCTTTCAATATATTCGTCGCTACTGGCTTCGGCTTCACTTCTGTAAAGAATATCTTTCTCAAGCTTATAAGTAATAGTATTCTGCGCATTATTTTCAATCTGTATCAGAAATAAGGATACAAAAACCAGGAGAGTGGAGAATGTGTGCTTCATTGTAATGTTTTGTTAAGTAAAAATTGGTTTATAAACGTCGATAAATTTTTCTTTCTTCTTATTATATAAGTAGTTGTATACAAAAAGTTTAAGAACTTTTCTTATTCATATTGATAAAGGAAACAATAATATTTGTAATTTTAAAGCAAAACAGTAAATCGGACTTAAATGGGCGTTAATAAAAATCTTTTAATTTACGTGGTTGAGGATAATGAGCTTTATAACAAGACGGTGGTTGAATTTCTTGAAAAACATGGTCTTAAAAAAGTAAAGCCTTTTTTATGCGGTAAAGATTGTATTGATGCCGTTAAAAAAGGAGAATCGCCCGATATTGTTATTCAGGATTATTTTTTAGAAGAGATTAACGGCCTCGATGTTTTGGTGAATGTAAAAAAACACAGTAAAAAGTCGGAGTTTATATTTCTTACCGGAAATGAAAGTATGGAAGTAGCGGTTAATTCTATCAAGTACGGTGCCTACGATTACATAATAAAAGATAACGATGTAGCTTTAAAAAAGGTGTTGAATAAGATCGAAAAGATTTCTAAAATAATAGAACTTCAACGCAGGAATAATATCATCAGGAAAGCAATGGTTATAACGCTTGTGATATTAGTAGCTATCGTTATTTTTACATTTTTACATACATTCTTCAACGCTTTTGGTTTACAATAGAATATTCTGAGATTTTATATAATTAAAAACAGGTTGCATTTTTGCAACCTGTTTTTTTGTTATGGTAAATATTCGTTTTTTAATTTCCTGTAGCTTTTTCGAGGCGTTTCAATACACTAAAAATAAATAATGCAGAAAGCAAACACAGCACAACAAGGATGGCGAAGAACTGCCAGAGTTCAATACGCTCCCAGAAAAATCCGATAAAGCCTGCTGCCGCATTTCCAATTGCTGTGGCTGCAAACCAACCTCCCTGTGCCAGTCCTTTGTATTTTGGAGGGGCAACCTTCGATACGAATGAGATTCCAATCGGACTAAGGAAAAGTTCAGCAACTGTTAAAACCAGGTATGTATTTATCAACCAGTAAGGCGAAATCAGTTTTTCAGAAACGCCTCCGTTAAGTTGTCCGGGAGAAGTTAATCCCATTGAACTTGCGATGAGCACACCAAAACCAACAGCAGTAATAAGCATCCCATAACCAATTTTCTTTGGAGCCGAAGGTTCTTTCCCTTTATTGCGTAATGCCGTGAAAATACCAATAATTAATGGCGTTAAGAAAACGATGAATATAGGATTAAAGTGTTGAAATTTCTGAGGTGTAATAGTGTAATCTCCCGAGTAAGAGCTGATAGTGTAATAGGCCAGTGCAAGACATATAATGATTACAGCAGCGCCAATTCCTTTAGTTTTAGGCGTTTTTCCTGTAAATACAAGTATTGTTCCAATAATAGCGAATAAAATAGGAAGGAGTTGTTTTAAATCGAACAGTACATATGTGGTTGGAGAAACATTACCAAGTTGTGTGTAATCTCTTGCAAAAATGGTCATGGTAAATCCGTTTTGGTGGAATGCCATCCAGAAGAAGATTACTACAAAAAACACAAGTCCCAGAGCAATGAGTCGTTCACGAATTTGTTGAGCACTTAATGTTATAATTTTGTCTTTATGAGCTTCTGATTTTGCTTTTTGTTTTTCTGTCAGATCTGCATGTTTATAATATTTCCGGAACGAAATAAAAATCAGGAAAGAAATAACCATACTGGCTGCAGCAACAGCAAATCCGGCATTGTATGATTTACTTAATGTTTCTATATACGAGTTGGAGAATGCCGTGAGATCGGTAAAACTGTCGCCCATTTGAGCCTGAGCCATCTGCGTTAGCTGTGAAACATTATCGAGTTTACCAGCCAAAAACTGATGTGCCAGGTGTGGAATGGATGAATCGTATGTGAATCCTTTTTTTCCTAGAACATAATCGCCGATTGCTTCTGCGGCCGAAGGTGCAAAAAAGGCTCCAATATTAATCCCCATATAGAAAATATTGAATGCATTATCGCGATTGGAACTGTATCGTGGATCGTCGTACATGCTTCCAACCAGGGCCTGCAAGTTACCTTTAAAGAAACCTGTACCAAGTGAAATAACTGCCAGGGCAAGGTAGACCATCATTATTCCCATGCCCGGTAATGCCAGCAAGCCATAACCTGTAAACATTATGACCGTACCTAGGGCAATTGTTTTCCCGTAACCCAGTAAATTATCGGCAATGTATCCTCCTAGTAATGGGAGAAAGTAAATTCCGAATAAAAAAGTTCCGTAAATACTTCCGGCTTCTGCAGTTGTGAATCCAAATTTTGCCTGGATGTAGAGTACAAAAATGGCGAGCATGGTGTAATAACCGAAACGTTCGCCCATATTGGCAAAGAAGGCAACGATTAAGCCTTTAGGATGATTTTTAAACATATTTTCTTTGATTTTTTGTGAATAATATTTCTCTTTTATAGTGCACTGACAAATATAGAAATCTTTTCAGCTATCACAACTTGACATACATCAGGTTCAGAGTTTTATGAATACTGGTATCATTACAATATATTTTGAAAAAGATATTAAAAACATTAAAGTACATTATTTCGCTTTTCATAATATGTTGTAATTTTATGTTTATTAAACAAAACTGGGATCATGACAAAAAAACTATCTCTTACCTTTTTTTTATTTCGTTTTTTATAAAACTATTTGCACAGGATACACTTTACACTTCAACCGGAGATAGGATTATTGGAGAAATTGAGTCGATGGAACGAAATGTGCTAATTTTTAGCACCGAATACTCCGATGAAGATTTTCATATTGAATGGAATGAAGTAAAGGGACTAACAAGTAGCCAAATGCTTCTGATGTATACTGCAAATGGAAGTAAATATGAAGGAGGATTGAAATTGGAGCTTGGTGATTCCTCATCTGTTCGTATTATAACCAGTACGGAAAATATTAGTGTTCCTCTAAAAAATATAGTTGAGATTGCACCGATTAAACAAGAATTTAAAGACCGCATTATTATTAACATAGATGCGGGATTATCGTTAACCAAAGCCAATAACATGCGACAGTCTTCAGCTGCTGGAAAGATTGACTATCGCGGTTTGAAATGGACATTTAATGCCAGTTTTAATAATATTGGAACGGTGCAGGATGGTACAGAAAAAGTAAGTCGTTCGGAAGGAGGTATTGGCTTTACCCGCGATGTATTTGGGAATACTATGGTCATAGGAGGAATAGAATCTTTAAAGAACAGCGAACAAATGCTCGACCTGAGGTTCATTGTTAAAGCTGGTTACGGATATTATTTTATTCGTACTAATCATTTGTATTTTCAGGCAGGTGCAGGGTTGGCGTATTCACGCGAAAAATACGGTGGTGATAGCCCGGTTAACGGAAATAGTATGGAGGGCGTAGGTATTGCTGAATTTAATGCCTATGATATTGGAGATTTTACGTTTTATTCCAATGTGTCGGCATATCCAAGCCTGTCGGATTGGGGAAGATGGCGTGTTGACCTGGATTGCTCTTTAAAATATGATCTGCCTCTCGATTTTTATATAAAATTTAGCTACATCCATAATTTCGATAGCAGTCCCCTGATTGATGTGCCTAATAACGACTACGTTTTTAAAACCAGTATTGGCTGGGAGTGGAATTAAATTTTTCAGAGATTATACCTTACCTGAAAGTAAATTTCAGAGGACAGCCCAAAACACGTATGTTTTTTATATTTTAGTATAAATAAAGTCGACAGCGCCGGATATCTGACATCGATCATTCGACTTTTAACTTGTTTTTTATGAAACTTTTTGCCACAAAACAGATCGCTGAAATCGATAAATATACCATTGAAAACGAACCCATTGCCGATATTGATTTAATGGAACGGGCATCGTTGCAAATGACGAATTGGCTTTTGCAACACTTTTCAACCGAGCAAAAACTGGTCTTTTTTGCCGGTCCGGGTAATAACGGAGGTGATGCACTGGCCGTGGCGCGTCAAATGTCAGAGTTTGATTACCAGTGTGAAGTTTATTTACTTGATTTTGGAAAAGAGCTGAAAGGTTCGCCGGCCATCAACTGGAAAAGACTGGAGGATAGTAGATTGGTGAAACTGTCAAAGATTTCTTCAATTGGCAATTTCCCGGAAGTGGAAGAAAGTGATGTAATTATTGACGGACTATTTGGATCGGGTTTATCACGACCGTTGGAAGGTTTGCCCGCACAGATTGTTCAAAAAATAAACCAGCTGTTGAATGTGATTGTGGCGGTTGATATAGCCAGTGGTTTAATGGGGGAAGATAACAGCGGGAACAAAAGTGAACATGTTGTTAGGGCCGATTTTACGTTAACCCTTCAATTTCCGAAAATCAGTTTTTTGTTTGCTGAAAACGAGCCTTTTGTGGGGCAGTGGGAGGTGCTTCCAATCGGGCTTCATCCTGATGGAATAGATAAAACAGCATCGCCATTTGTATTGCTGGAAGAAAACGAAATAGCAGACCTGATTCCTCAACGTGCAAAATTCGATCATAAAGGAACATATGGGCATGCTTTGTTGATTGCCGGGAGTTACGGCAAAATGGGAGCCGCTGTGTTAGCGTCAAAAGCCTGTTTACGTGCGGGAGTTGGTTTACTTACAACCCACGTACCTCATATCGGTTATCCGATTATTCAAACAGCAGTTCCCGAGGCAATGGTAAGTATCGATCAACACGATTCCATATTTACCGATTTCCCCGATTTAAATCAATTTACAGCAGTAGGTGTTGGTCCTGGACTTGGGAAAAAGAACAACTCGTGCAAGGCTTTGTGTGAGTTACTCGAAAAATCAGAAGTGCCTTTGGTTATTGATGCCGATGGTCTGAATATTCTGTCAGAACATAAGGAGTGGCTGGAGAAATTACCTGAAGGTTCAATTCTTACTCCGCATCCCGGTGAGTTTCGACGACTGGTTGGAGAAACTGCGAATTCTTTTGATGCTATTCAAAAACAACAGGCTTTTGCAGAAAATTTCAAATGTATTATAGTATTAAAAGGAGCACATACTTCGGTTGCTTCACCCGATGGAAATGTATTTTGGAACACTACCGGAAATCCCGGAATGGCAACTGCCGGAAGTGGTGACGCTTTAACAGGAATTATACTGGGTCTGCTGGCACAGGGGATGTCGTCGTTAAACGCGGCTTTGCTGGGAGTTTATGTGCACGGATTGGCAGGAGATCTGGCAGCTAAAGAGAAATCCGAATTTTCGCTGGTGGCCGGCGATATTATCGAAAAATTGGGTAAAGCTTTTTTTGCGTGTATGGATAAAGAGTAAGTACTGAATTTCGTATTATAATTATGGGGTGATTGGTTTATCCGGATAAAGGCAGTAACATATACAGGCTCTTGAAGTCTTTGATTATAATTTTGTAACTTAACCTATAATGAAAGCAGTTGTTTGTGAACAATACGGCCCACCTGAGGTATTAAAAATCAAAGAAATAGAAAAGCCCATCCCAAAAGATGATGAGTTACTTATTAAAGTAATGGCATCGACTGTTAATGCTGCCGACTGCAATTTGCGTGGACTCTCTTATATTCCAACGGGCTTAGGGTGGCTGGCGAAATTAATGCTCGGAGTTGGAAAACCCAAAATTAGTACTGCAGGTTCAGTGTTTGCCGGGATTGTTGAAGAAGTTGGGAAAAATGTGAAATTGTTCAAGGCGGGAGATGAGGTTTTTGGATCAGGAACACGCGCCTATGCAGAATATATGTGCAGAACTGAAAAGGGAGCAATTACACGAAAGCCCGTAAATGTGAGCTTCGAACAGGCAGCTGCAATTCCATACGGAGCATTAACTGCCTTGTATTTTTTGCGCGATATTGCCAGTAATAAAGAGGGACAAAAAGTTCTTGTAAGAGGTGCCTCCGGAGGTGTTGGAGTTTATGCAATACAACTGGCTAAGTATTTTGGGGCAACAGTAACTGGTGTGTGCAGTACCGCAAATGTGGATTTTGTAAAAATGTTAGGAGCCGATAAGGTGATTGATTATAGGAAAGAGGACATTATTAAGAGCAAAGAAAAGTGGGATATCATTTTCGACGTTGTTGTAGGTGATACTTCCTTTTCTCGGTATAAAGAATTATTATGTCCGAAAGGATATTACCTTTCAGTCGCCGGAGGATTAAAAGATATGCTTCTGATGCTTTTAACATCGGTAACAGGAGGTAAAAAGGTAAAATTCGGAGGTGGAGCCAATTGTGAAAAAATGGAAAATATCGAATTCCTTAAAGAACTTATTGAGCAGAACAAACTGGTGCCGGTTTTAGACCGAACTTTTCTTCTCGATGAGATTGTTGAAGCACACAGATATGTTGAGGATGGCCGAAAAAAGGGAAATATTGCTGTTAATATAGCGGTGTGATAAACGTATCCCCCTGATTATTTTGTATACGGAGCCAAGGTTAAACAAATAATTGATTCGCAATAATAGAACACCGATAAAAAGAATTTAAAAATGAATTCCGATTTAATTGTCATATTCAGTGGAAATCCGATTGATGCAGAAATGATTAAAGAGATGTTGCTCGATAACGGAATTCCGGCCCATTTGAAAAATCAGTTGATGGGATCTATCGCTCCGTGGCATGTGTCAGCAGGTGGTTTTGAGCCAGTGGAAATAGTTATAATGAAAAAGGACGAGGAGAAAGCCCGCAGATTAATTGATGAATTCAATAAAGGTGAATAGTATTTCGTTAAATGTATCATTAATAGTACTAACGGAGAAAATTATTTTTAGAAAAAAATTCCGATTTAATTCTTTTAAATATGTTTTTTTTATTTTTCGTTAAATCCCTTTAAATCAGTATTCTGTATTTGTTATTTGTTTCTGTTGATTTCTTTTTTTTTAACCCAATAAAACATTGGTTTAAAATGTATTTTTTCTGAAATTCTTGCATTAAACGCTTTCCATATTCCTGAGTCAATCTCTTTATAAAATTAGTTTTGAAGTTTCTGCTGACAATTGTTGAAACAAGTATTTAAAAAGGTTTAGGTTTATGGAAGAGAAAAAGAAAAAAACATTCAGGCAGCTAATGCGCTCATTACATCGCGATATTGGATTTTTAATGATCGGAATTACTTTAATTTATGCCTTGAGTGGAATCGTATTGGTGTATCGCGATACCAATTTTTTAAAAAGAGAAAGACAAATTGAGAAACAGTTGGACCCGAACCTTGAGACCGACCAATTGGGGCAAGCTTTGCGTATGCGGATGTTTAAAGTGGAAAAAACCGAAGGCGATATTGTTTATTTTGGAAACGGTACCTACAACAAATCCACAGGTTTGGCAAAATATTCAGTAACCAGTCTTCCTGCGTTTTTGAATAAAATTAATGGTTTGCATAAAACAACAAGCCGTGGTAAAACACACTGGTTTACCACAGTTTTTGGAGTTCTGCTGATCTTTTTGGCAATATCCTCTTTTTGGATGTTCAAAGCAGGTTCGAAATCTTTTAAACGGGGCTTGTTGTTTTCTGCTATTGGTTTACTGGCAGCGGTAATAATGTTGCTCTTATAGGTGAAGGAATTTCAGAATAAAACAAAAGCACCTCTTTGGCCGGATTAGTTCACCCGGAAGGAGAGGTGTTTTTTATATATCTGTCCACTTCCCCCTGATGGTTTCTTTTTGAATTGTTGTTTTTAGCATGTTTAAAAATTCTGCACGGGGAATAGGAGTGGCGCCCAGGCTTTTCAGATGATCGGTAGGTTGCTGTGCATCAATAAAGGCAAAATTGTGTTTTTTCGCAAATTGTACCATGTGGTAAAAAGCCACTTTACTGGCGTCGGTTTTAGTGAAGAACATTGATTCGCCAAAGAAACAATTTCCAATAGATATTCCATACAATCCTCCAACGAGTTCACCCTTAAAATAGCTTTCGAATGAGTGTGCATAACCCAGTTCGTGCAGTTTTGTATACCCTTCAATAATGTCGTTGGTAATCCACGTTTCATCCTGTGCAGGGCGGGGTGTTTTACTGCAACGGGTAATCACTTCTCTGAAAGCGGTATCAATATGCACATCAAAAATGTTTTTATTAAGCACCTGTCGGAGGCTTTTCTTTAGCTTGAAATTTTCCGGAAGTAAAACCATACGTGGATTTGGCGACCACCATAATATGGGTTCTCCTTCACAAAACCACGGGAAAATGCCCTGGCAATAAGCCGATAGCAAAAATTCAGGGTTTAGCTCGCCTCCTTGTGCAAGCAATCCTTCGTCGTCGGCCTGGTTCGGATCCGGAAATTGTATCATGCGGCAAATATAACATTTCGAGACACAATTCATCGGATGACAACGAGATACAACTTGCAGTCATCCGATGAATAATAAGAAGTTCTTCTCAGATATTTGGGGAGAATTAAAACTGTGTTACCATCATCTTCTCCAACTCCGAAGCAATAATTTTTATCCCTTTTTCTATATCAGCAAAACCCGCATTTGAAAAGTTTAAACGAATGTGTTCCTGTCCCGTTCCATCAGTATAAAATGAATTTCCCGGAACAAATACCACTCCTTTTTTCATGGTTTCCTGAACCAATTCAGCAGAAGAAACACCTTCGGGTAAAGTCAACCAGATAAACATTCCTCCCGAAGGTTCGGTCACTTTAACTTCATCGGGAAAGTGCTTATTGATTACCTGATACATAAACCGGTATTGCTCATTGTATTTTTTTCGTACTGCATTTAAGTGTAAATCCAGGTCGTTTGTTGTCAGGTAGTGATGCAAAACATATTGGGTAAGGTTGTTTGGATTTAAATCGGTTGCCTGCTTGGCCTTATCGAAATGTTTTACTAGCTCTTCGGGCAATATCACCCATCCATTTCGTAATCCGGGCGCTACCATTTTTGAGAAAGACCCAGTCCATGCCACATTTTCAAATGCATGTTTTTTTACCGGATCTGGGAATTCTTTTTCAAAGTATATTTCATTATATGGATCATCTTCTATCAGGAACTTGTCGTAACATTTTAAAAGTTCCGCCAGGTGTTTTCGTTTGCTTTCAGAATAACTGATTCCCGAAGGATTCTGGGCGTTGGGAACGGCATACATCAGTTTTACATCTTCTTTCCAGAACCAGTCTTCCACCTGAAACAGATTGGCTCCGTCGTTTTCAAGGTCAACATGACAAAATTGCGGCTGGTAAGCCGATAAAGCCTGTATTGCTCCCAGATAACTGGGTTTTTCAATCACCACGCCTTCTCCTTTATCAATGAATAAGCGCGCCAGAATATCAATGGCTTGTTGCGATCCGTTTGTAATTACTATCATTTCAGGAGAAATATTCATCCCATATTTCTCCGAATACCGCCGGGCAATCCATTCCCGAAGTGGGTAGTATCCCATCGATCCTGCATATTGCAGGATGGTTCCGGCCGATTCACCCAGGACTGCTTTTGCCGATTCGTTAATTTCTTGTGCAGGGAAACATTCCGGGTTAGGCAAACCACCGGCAAATGATATAAAATCTTTGTTACCGGCTACATTTAAAATTTTTCGCACAAAGGATGTCGGGATGTTTTTGTAATTCCCCGATAACTTCTTTTCGATTGATGGTTTTTCCATTTTTTATAATTTTAAAGTTAGATTGAAATCAAAAAAGAAGCCCTTTCATACAAACGTAGGAAAGGGCTTCGTCAGGGCAATAGCAACCTGTTCCTACGTGGGTGGTCCCACTAGAATAATCGCCGCCGCTGCCACATTATTTATAAATGTTGTATTCAAATTATTTTTACTTTTTATTTCTGATTTTTCAGTAATTGTAATAACAAAAAAGGCCATCCTCTTTTTTACAAGAGAATGGCCTTTTTAATATTATATATATCCATACTCTTGTCAGGTAATCGCTGCTGCGACAACTGCTGCAAGAATAATATGGATAGTATTTGTAAACATCGTTATACAAATAAAGCGATAATTTTTAACTGAGCGCTTTTCTCATGCTATTTGTTAAATTTTTATAAATCCGCTTGGAAATAAAGCTTTGGGTTCCGATTCATTTTGATTATTTGACTTTGGCGAGTTATGAAGGCTCTTATTCTTAAGGGACTTTATATGCCAATTCCTGCCATGTGATAATTACATCGAATAAACGATAGTCTGTAAATTCTTTATGAATTACACCTTTGCCACAAAATAATTTTAATATTTTTGGGGTTTTACTTAAAACAACTGAAACAATGCGATATGTAGCTCTTATTGTTGCGATAATGTTGGTGGTTCCAACGTTCGGACAACGGAAAAAGAAAGAAGATGAAACACTGGAAGCACCAGCTTTTGTAGAAGGTATTGCTTATGCTTTACCTCGCACCGGAGTTAAAGTTTATGTAAAAGCAATTCGGGAGAAATTCGAGCCGGGACCATATGCCGCCTATGCCGAGCAATTACTTGGAATTAAAGATGCAAAAACGAGGCCTTCTACAACATGGTCGATATCAGAAGTTAATATCACAACTTTTTCGGAACCAGACCCCGAACAGGTTTATAAAGCTATGGGTGAGTCTGCTTCAATGCTTTGTCTGGCACCCAATGGGTGTTTGGCGGGAATTAATACTACAGGAGTTGTAGCAGAAGTGCCGGTGATACCATCGAATAAGACTTTCCGGAAACCGGATATGGAGGATGGATTTTCTTTTGATTATTTTACCGATACCCCGACTTATTTACCCGGTGATTCAACGAATAATTTCAGGCCAACCAAAGTAAGTATTGAACAAAAAGCTGCTGAGGCTGCACAACGAATTCTCGATTGTAGAATGAATCAATATGATATGGCTGCCCTGATGATGGATGGCGAACACCCTGATGGAAAGGCCTACGAAGTAAGTATGAAAGAACTACGCAAAATTGAAAAAGATTATATCAAGTTGTTTGTAGGACGCACTACTTACAAGAAAGAAGAATATAGTTTTGATTTTGTTCCGGATGCAAAACCGTCAAAAGGTCAGGCTATTTTCCGTATTTCTGATGAAAATGGTGTTGTGCCTGCAACCGATTTATCGGGGAAACCTGTAATGATAGAATTTGAACAGGATGCTGGTTTAAATAAAGCATATGCTGCCAAAGCCAAATCCGACAATCCAATGGCCGGAAGCCTTGGCGTTTATTACCGGATGCCGGGAATGGCAACAGTTAAAATTATTCAGGATCTGAATGTGCTGGCAACAGCCCGGGTAACTATTGCACAATTTGGTGTTGTGGCTCCGCTACCGGAAGATTTACTTCAGGATTATTATACCGTTGAGTTTCATCCTGAAACAGGTGCAATAAAAACAGTAAAGCAAAAGTAAAAAGCAATATTAAAGAAAGGCGACCATGTTTGGTTGCCTTTTTTTAAAGTGTCATTTTTCTGACATTTAAATTTTCTTATTTTTAACGGCTTGGATTTTATGGCGAAGTCGAAAAAAGTTAAAAGGACAAAAGTAAATTACACATTCGCCGGTAAATAAAAAAAAGAAATTTCAACCATTACGAATAAACAACTTTATTAGAATGAATACGATTAAAAAGACCTTACGAGAATCGGCCGCCATGCGTTGGTTCGCTCTTTTCCTTATTAGTGGTTTAACCTTTAGTACTTATTGGTTTCAGGATTTTTACGGAGGATTAAAACCTCTGATGGAATCGCAGATGGGATTTACCAGTGAAGAATTTGGACGTCTGATAGGACTAACTACCATTGCCAACATGTTTGGGATGATTATCATTGGAGGAATGATCCTTGATAAATGGGGTGTACGTGTAGCAGGATTAATTTTCGGGGTAATCGCCGTTCTTGGTGGTGCTCTGAATGCTATGGCTTCATCAGGCTTTTTCGGAGAGGCACATTCAACTATGCTAAATATGATGATTCTTGGCAGGGTGTTCTTCGGTGTTGGTCTGGAAGTACTTTGTGTAGTAGCCACGCGAACAGTGGTTAAATGGTTTAAAGGTTACGAACTGGCTTTGGCCATGGCGATTAATATGGGCTTTGGGCGTTTAGGTTCTGCTCTTGGAATTGCAGTATCTCCAGATATTGCAGTAAGTTCAGTACCTCCGGCAGTTGTTTTTGCTGCTACTTTAATCGGAATTGCAATGATCATGTTCCTGATTTACCTGATTTTTGATGTTCGTCTTGATAAACAGGATTCAGCAGCAATTTCAGAAGAACCGGAAGAAGAGTTTAAATTCTCTGATTTGTTTAAGTTGTTAACCAACAGTTCTTTTGTTTATATCGCATTGCTTTGTGTAGCTTTTTACGCAGCAGTTTTCCCGTTCATTCAGTATGCTGCCGACCTGCTGGTAAATAAATTTGGATTTACAGCAACTTTAACTGATGGTCAGGGAGTAATTGTGTTATTCGGAAGCACAGCTTTGGGAACCGCCAGTGTTTACCTTGGTTTATTTGTATTTGCTCTTTCTATTACGCTTATTCCTGCTCAAATAAGAGCTAAAGGAGCCAAAGTATTAAGCTATGTTATTATTCTGTCGCTGTTTGTTGTGTTCATTTATTCTTTGAAAGACACATTAGCAGTTTGGTTGAAAAACGGACCTAAAACAGCAAGTTTGATACCTCTTGGAACGATTCTGTTTACGCCTATTTTTGGAAGTTATGTTGATAAAAAAGGAAAGGCTGCTTCGCTGATGATGCTTGGTTCGCTGCTACTTATTTTCGCTCACCTTTCATTGTCGATATTCAACAGTGTTCTATTGGGATACGTTGGTTTATTGAGTTTAGGTATTGCATTCTCGCTGGTTCCCGCAGCTATGTGGCCATCGGTTGCAAAAATTGTTGCCGAAAGCAGACTGGGAACTGCCTATGCAACTATGTTTACTATTCAGAACTGGGGACTTGGTCTGTTCTTTTGGGGAATCGGTGCTGTTCTTGATGTTGCAAACAAAGATAACCTGGAAGCAATCAGGGCCGGTGAACAAAATTACAATTATACCATTCCTATATTAATGCTTGTGGTTTGTGGTGTTATTTCAATCTTTTTGAGTTACAAACTGAAACAAGCTGACAAAAGACAAAAGTTTGGTCTGGAATTGCCTTCCGGACAAAAACCGGAATAAATGGGAGTTGGTCATTTAAAATATTGCACATTAAAATATTCTAGTAATTCAAAAATTACGGCTATGTCGGAAATAAAAAATATACAACCAACAGAGGTTTGGAGCATATTTAATCAAATGCTTCAGGTGCCGCGTCCATCAAATCATGAAGACAGAATTCAGGACTGGGCGGTAAAATTTGGAAAAGAACTTGGTTTGGAAACCATAAAAGATGAGGCAGGTAATGTTATTATTAAAAAGCCTGCTACACCTGGAATGGAGAACCGTAAGACTATTGTTTTACAGGGCCATTTGGATATGGTTCCGCAAAAAAACAGCAATAAAGATCACGATTTTGCAAACGATCCGATTGAAGCGTATATTGATGGTGATTGGGTTACAGCAAACGGTACAACACTGGGTGCAGATAACGGAATTGGTGTATCGGCCGCAATGGCAGTATTGGCCTCTAAAATAGTAAAGCACGGACCTGTTGAGGTTTTGCTTACGGCTACTGAAGAGACCGGAATGGACGGAGCAAACGGATTAAAAGCCGGTTTGCTTGATGCGGACATTCTAATTAACACCGACTCGGAAGATGAAGGTGAATTGTATGTGGGGTGCGCCGGAGGAGAGGACGCAAACATTACATTTACTTACTCCGAAGAGGAAGTACCGGTAGGATGTGTTGCTTTGAAATTGAGTGTTACAGGAATGAAAGGCGGTCACTCAGGAATGGATATTATCCTGGGACGAGGTAACTCTATCAAAACGTTTTTCAGAATTATGAACGCAGCACAAGAGCTGGGAGTTCGACTGGCATCTGTTGACGGAGGAAGCTTACGCAATGCTATTCCCAGAGAAGCCTTTGGAGTTGTTGTAGTTGAAGAGGCTAAAGCAGCTGAATTTGTTGCTTTAGTTGACGAAGTTGCTGATTTGGTAAAAGCTGAATTGTCGGCTACTGAGCCTGGTTTAAGTATTGCTGTTGAAGAAGCTGAATTGCCTGCTTTTTTAATTGATGCAAAAACACAAAAAAATATGACAGCTGCGGTGGTAGCATGCCCCAATGGTGTAATTCGTATGAGTGATAGTATGAAAGGTTTGGTAGAAACATCGACCAACCTGGCTATTTTTAAATCGGATGCTGCAAGCAAAACCATTAATGGTGGTTGTTTAATTCGCAGCTCGGTGGATTCAGCAAAAAATGAACTGGGATCTCGTTTAAAGGCTGTTTTCGAGTTGGCCGGTGCCGAGGTAACTTTCAGTGGTGCTTACCCGGGATGGAAACCGAACATGGATTCTCCAATTCTGAAAACCATGCAAGATATTTACAACGACAATTGGGGTAAAGTTCCAAAAATTATGGCCATTCATGCCGGTTTGGAGTGTGGTATCCTTGCGCAGAACTATCCTCACTGGGATATGATTTCGTTTGGACCAACCATTCGTTTTCCACATTCACCCGATGAAAAAGTAAACATCGAAACGGTTAAAAAATTCTGGGAGTTCTTAGTATTGACATTGGAGAATATTCCTGAAAAATAAAAATTTGCATTTTGCAACCGTAAAAAAAGCGGTTATAAATCGCTGATCCAGAAAAAAGGTGCCATCTTGATTAGAGATGGCACCTTTTTTATCAATCTCATAAAACCAAACTTCCCTGCTCATCGAACTTCCAGAACGGAGCCCAGGCAATTTCCCACGGATGACCGTCGGGATCGGTAAAATAGGCATCGTAACCACCCCAGAATGTATCGCGCGGTTCTACGAGTGTTTTTCCGCCTTTTTCAACAATGGTATTAAAAAGTTTGTCAAGAGCATCTTTCGAATCTACGTTAATGGCCAGAGTAATTCCGGAAAATCCGCTTCGTTCAGGCGGTAACATGGCATCTTCTGCCAGTTTGTCGATGGGGTAGAGGCCCAGGATAATTCCTCCTTGATTAAAAAACACGATCTTATCGTCGCTATCTTTTGTTGGTTCCCATCCCAGTGCTTCCTGGTAAAAATTTTTCGACTTTTGCAGATTTTTTACGCCAAGGGTAACAATGTTTAAACGAGGTTTCATTTTATTTTAGTTTTAGTGCCCGATATTGTTAAAGTAATTCTCAATATTTAGGCATCATTTTAATCATTTCACCTGAAGTGGTTTGCATAAATCCCATCAGGTTGGCTGTTAAACAGGAGTGAACCGGAATGATTTCTACCAGGTCGCCAACATTTATGAGTTTAAAGTTGGCCGGCGTCACTTTCAAAATACCATGTTCCTGCGATAGTTTCGAGAGGTAGTTTTTAGTGTCGAGCAAAACATTTTCTCCATCCTGGTTGATGACTACCCGCCCGTAAAGTTGCTTTCCATCGATATTTTGTACTGTATCTTTCGAAAAATGAACAGCACCGCCGTAAATAACAATCTCGCTCCTTGAAAGATGTTTGGCTACCACCGGACAGACTACTTTTATGGCAATGTCATCAATCCCACAAACTCCAAGGCTATGTTGCATTAAATCGTAAAATACAAAGTTGCCGGGCCTGATTTCATCTACATCCGAAAAATTACCACATAAAGTTGCCGATGGAGTATCGCCCATGCTGATTTGAACCTGCGGATATTCTTTCTGATATCGTTTTTTTAGCGACTTTAACTTTAGTAAGGCATCGAAATGGCGGCTGTAAATTTCATTGGTTGACTTGGCTTCGTATGTGTGTCCGGTATGGGTTAAAAATCCTTTAAAGGTTATTTTCTTATTTGTATTAAGAATCTCCAGTATAGAGTCGATCGTATTCAAACGCGATGACGGAATTCCTGTTCGGTTATAACCGGTATCAATTTTAATAAAAACACCAAGTTTTTTAGAAATCCTGTTGGCCAGTTCCTGCGCTGCTTCTCTGTTTTCAACCAGCACATTCAGTTTTACCGAGGCAGCCAGCCGGTTAATATTTTCAATCTCAAATAAGTTAACTGAAAAGGCAATCGTGATATCTTTCCATCCGTTTGCTGCAAAATATTCAGCCATTTGAACGGAAGAAACGGTAATGGCTTCTACACCGAATCGTTTAAACCATTCTCCAATAGTTGCCGATTGGTGGGTTTTAAAATGAGGTCTGAACTGCAACTTATGCTGTGCAGCTTTTTGGGTCATTCGCTCAATATTTTTCAAACATACTTCTTTGTCAACAACCAAAGTGGGTCTAATTATCTCAACCATTTCAACTTAATGTAGGATTCTTAATTTTTCAGTTAAATCGCTCCGGGTTTTAATTAGTTTTTCTGTAATTCCAACTTTGTATATGTGAGGACTAATGAAACGTTTGTGTTCGTCGGGTAATTGTTCTGCTTGTTCTAACAGATATTTGTGAATGTCAACAGGATTTTGTGTTTTTAGAATAGGATTTCCACCTGTAATAACTTTTTCCAGAAGAAGGCGATATCTTAATCCTTTAACTTGTGTGTTTTTATCGGGATAAAGGCGGTGGAAAACGGTTGTTAGTTCGTCAGGATTTTCATCCTTGAGTAAAATGGCGTCTCTGAAATAGTTTCCGTCTTCATCAAAATACCTTATTAGTTGTTTAGCTCCAGGTAAGGTGATTTTTTCGATATTTTCGGAGAACTTCATTTTATTTTTACCGTCAACTTCAGTTAGTTTATAAACTCCGTCGAGGGCGGCATCGGCTTTGCCGGTAATCATTTCTGTTCCTATTCCAAAACCGTCGATGGCAGCATTTTGATCTCGTAGTAAGGTTTTTATTACAAACTCGTTTAATTGGTTCGACGCTATTATTTTAACGTTGTCCAATCCTGCATCGTTAAGTATTTTTCTAACCTTTTTACTCAGGTATGCCAGGTCACCACTGTCTAAACGAACGGCATTTAACTGGAGCCCTTTTGCTTCCATTTCCTTTGCAACGGTGATGGCATTTGGTAAACCTGAATTTAAGGTGTTGTAGGTATCAATCAGTAAGGTCGTATTTTCCGGATGTGCTTTAGCAAAAGCTCTGAAAGCCTCCAGTTCGCTATCGAAACTCTGAACCCAACTGTGGGCCATGGTTCCCGAAACCGGAATATTAAACAGTTTGCCTGCGAGCACATTCGATGTTGATGAGGCTCCCCCGATAATTGCAGCTCTGGATGCCTGAACTGATCCCATTCCCTGTGCCCTGCGTAAACCAAAATCGGCAAATGGCTTTTCTCCTGCAATGAGTTTAATTCTGAATGCCTTAGTGGCAATTAGTGTTTCAAAATTTAATATATTTAGAAGAAGGCTCTCAATAAGCTGACATTCTATAATATTGCCTTTAACAATGAGTAAGGGCTCGTAAGGAAAAACTATTTCTCCTTCTTTTACACTTTCAATATCTCCTGAAAAATGAAAATCTGATAAATATTGTAAGAATTCAGGTTGAAATCCCTGCTCTTTGAGATAATCGATGTCTGATTCACTGTAAGTAAATGTAGTCAGTGCTTCAATAAAATCGGCAAGTCCTGCAAAAACTGCAAATCCTCCTTTGTAAGGGTTGCTGCGGTAGAAATATTCAAAAGTGGCCTGTTCATCGCTTTTATTGCAATAAAAATATCCCTGAGCCATAGTTAACTCATAGAAATCGGTGTATAAACCCAAATTTTCTGCCCTAAATTGTGTCATTACGAATTTCCCCACTTTCGAATGCCTTAAATATAATCAACAAAAATCTTTCTTTTTAATAGTTAACTTAATTTTTTTGTTAATTATGTCAGTATAACTTTTGAAATAAATCAAAAATCTTATTCATTTTGGAAAAATGAGCATTATATCACACAATAAAAAGATATCCAGGGAAACAAAAAACGCTGCCCGTTAAGAGCAGCGTCCTTTGATAAATATGATCAAATAATTGTCTATTTGTCGAGTATTATGGTTTGGGCACGGTTTGGACCAACTGAAGCAACTGTTACCGGAATCCCCATCTCATCTTCAATAAAGTTGATGTAGTTATTCAATTCCTCAGGGAATTCATTTTGTTCTTTTATGTTTGTTAAGTCGGTTTTCCAACCGGGTAGTTCAACATAAACCGGTTTTACTTTATCGTTTAATTCAAACGGAAAGTGTTCCACAACTTCACCGTTAATTTCGTAGCCAACACAAACTTTAATGGTGTCGAAATCGTCCAGCACGTCTGCTTTCATCATAATCAGTTCGGTTACACCGTTTAGCATTACCGAATATTTTAAGGCCACAAGGTCGAGCCAGCCGCAACGGCGTGGACGCCCGGTAGTAGAACCATATTCGTGACCGGCATCGCGCAATTTGTCGCCAGTTTTATCGAAAAGTTCGGTTGGGAACGGCCCCATTCCAACACGTGTGCAATAGGCTTTAAAAATTCCGAAAACCTTCCCAATCGTTTGCGGAGCAATTCCAAGCCCGGTGCAGGCACCTGCACAAATGGTGTTGGAACTGGTTACAAACGGATACGATCCAAAATCTATATCAAGCAAAGTTCCCTGTGCCCCCTCGGCAAGAATCGATTTTCCGTCTTTTAAAGCCTGGTTAATCATGTGTTCGCTGTCGACCAATTGGAACGATTTTAATAGCTCAACCCCTTCGAACCACTCTTTTTCGCATTCATTCAGCATTTCGTCGTAATCGAATTTGAAGAATTCGCTTAGCATTATTTTGTGGTTTTCAATTCGCGTAGTGTATTTTTCTTCAAAATCATGAAGTAAATCGCCAACACGAAGTCCGTCGCGACCAATTTTATCTTTATAAGTTGGTCCTATTCCTTTTAAAGTAGAACCAATTTTAGTTTCTCCTTTTTGTTGTTCCGAAGCCGCATCGAGAATTTTATGAGTGGGCAGAATCATATGTGCCTTTTTCGAGATAAAGAGGTTCTTTGAAATATCCACACCTATTTTATCCAGCGATTCAATTTCCTTTTTAAAAACCATTGGGTCGATAACAACACCATTTCCGATAATATTGATTTTGTTCTCGCGGAAAATTCCTGACGGGATGGTATGCAGAACATGTTTAATATTGTTGAATTCAAGGGTGTGGCCTGCGTTTGGCCCTCCCTGAAAACGAGATATTACATCGTATTCCGGAGTAAATACGTCAACAATTTTTCCTTTTCCCTCGTCGCCCCATTGCAGGCCCAACAATACATCTACCTTCATTTTGAATTTTGATTTTTATTTTACACACAAAACCGTGAAAACTTAACCAATCTCGATTAACCTTTCACGGCTTTCATTTAAGCAGTTAAAAGTACAAATTATTTTTGTTTACAGGCACAAAAAATACTCCTGATAACAGGATTTTATAATCTGTTAAAAATGAATTCTTTAATCTTTCAATGTGCTTTCGCCATAGATATACAAAGTATGGTGCGAAAGTTTAAAATTATTTTTGATACACGCGTCTTCAATGATTTCACGGATACGAGGATCGTAGAATTCAACAACAGTACCGTTTGAAGTATCAATCAGGTGGTCGTGTTGCAATGTGGCAAACGCTTTTTCGAACTGGGCAATGTTTTTCCCAAACTGATGTTTAACAACCAACTTACAATCGAGTAACAAATCGATGGTATTGTAAAGCGTAGCACGGCTTACACGATAATTGTTGTTTTTCATCGAAATGTACAACGATTCGATGTCGAAGTGTCCTTCGCGGCAGTAAATCTCATCCAGTATGGCAAATCTCTCCGGTGTTTTCCGATGTCCGTTTTTCTCAAGATATTCGGTAAACATGTTCCGTACAGTTTCCCTGGTTTTCTGGCTATTCATAATTAAACCAATTTTAAATAGGCCAAAAATATAATTTTTTTTTATTTTTTTAGAATGAATATAAATTAATCTTCCAGCTTTTCAACACGAACAACATTATTAATGCCTTTTATTGTTTTTAAGCGTGAAATAAGATGTGTTAAATCTTCTGCATTGTGAATGTAAAGGAAAAGGTCGCCTTTAAAAATTCCGTCGTGGGTGTCGAATTTAACCGAACGCATGTTAATGTTATGACCTTTTGAAATAACTGTTGTTACCTCATTTACAATCCCCATTCGGTCGAAACCATCAAGAGATAAACGGGTGAGGTATGATTGACGTTTAAATTTAGTCCATTCAGCCCGAATGATTTTATCGCCCTGATTGGCAATAAATTTTTCAATTTCCGGGCAATTTACTTTATGGATAATAACGTGATCATCGGTGCTCATGTAACCAACAACCTGTTCGCCTGGAATTGGATTGCAGCATTTGGCCAGCGAGAAATTGATGTTATCCTGGTTTTCTTTAAGCAGGAATGGTTTTTTCTTATCAATTTTTTTCCCGGGACTTTCTTCTTCTTCTTCTTCTTTTTTCTTTCCTCCTCCGCCAAAGGTTATATTCCAGTATTTGACCAGTTTATTTTCTGATTTTTTTCCGATAATTTCATTTAAATTATCCAGGTTCAGAAATCCCATTCCTAACTCAGAATACAATTGCTCTTTATTGTTTAGGTTGAAATGAGCCGTAATTTTTTTAAGGTTATTCGATGTTAACGGGGCTTTTATTTTTTTAAACGCCTCTTCTATAATTTGTTTTCCTTGTTCGGTGTGTTTGCTTTTCTCCTGTTTAAACACATCTTTAATTTTGTTCCGAGCCTTTGCAGTAGAAGTAAACTTTAACCATTCCAGCTTTGGAGACTGGTTCTCTGAAGTAAGGATTTCAACCTGATCGCCATTTTCCAGTACATGACTAATGGGCACCAGTTTCATATTGATTTTTGCACCAATACATTTATTACCAAGATCGGTGTGGATTTCGTAAGCAAAGTCGACAACAGTTGCTCCTTGAGGCAACGAAAACATGTCTCCCTTGGGAGTAAAGACATTAATTTCAGAAGAAAATAGATTGAGCTTAAAATCGTCTAAAAATTCGAAGGCGTCTGTATCCGTGCTTTGCAGCAGTTCCCTGATTTGTTCTATCCAGGGGTCAAGTTCATTTTCGAAGTTGCGAATGTCTTTGTAGCGGTAGTGTGCAGCAAAACCATGTTCAGCTACATCATCCATGCGATCGGTACGGATTTGAACTTCTACCCATTTTCCCTGGGGCCCCATAACCGTAACATGTAACGATTCGTATCCGTTTGCTTTTGGAGTCGTAATCCAGTCGCGTATTCGGTCGGGTTTGGGTTTGTAAATATCGGTTACAATGGAAAGAACATCGAAGCACTGCCTTTTTTCCGACATTCCCGGTTTAGAGGCAATCACGATTCGAATAGCAAGTAAGTCGTACACTTCGTTGAATGTTACCGATTTTTTCTGCATCTTTTGCCAAATCGAGTAACTGGTTTTTAGCCGATGTGTTACCGTACACTCAAGGTTTTCATCTTCAAGTTTTTGAATGATGGGTTTTATAAATTCGTTAACCAGGTAGTTTCTTTTTTCTTCCTGGTTATGAATCAGGTAATTAATTTTATTGTATTCTTCCGGATGTTTGTGTTTGAAACTCAGTTCTTCCAATTCGCTTTTAATGGCGTGCAAACCAAGACGGTGGGCAAGCGGTACGTACAGAAATAGTGTTTCTCCGGCAATTTTTATTTTTTTATGCTCGGGCATAAAATCGAGCGTGCGCATATTATGCAGCCGGTCGGCAATTTTTATCAAAATAACCCTTACGTCATCCGAAAGGGTCATGAGCATTTTTTTTAGGGTAAGAGCATGTGCCGAATCGAAATCGCCCGAAAGTTTGGTTAACCCGTCAACAATACGAGCAACGCGGTTCCCAAACATATTTTCGATATCGGAAAGACGGTAATCAGTGTCTTCAACCACATCGTGCAATAAAGCCGAAACAATTGATGTCGCTCCAAGACCAAGGTCAACTGCAACAATTTTTGCAACAGCAATGGGGTGAATAATAAAAGGTTCTCCTGATTTTCGTTTAATGCCGTGGTGGGCTGCATTGGAAAAACGAAAGGCTTTTTCAATCCTGGCTAACCGTCCTTCATCGAATTTATCTTTAAGTACTTTAAAGAAATCCTGGTAACGATCTTCAATATCTCTTATTTCTGCTTTGGTAAAATGTTCCACGCAAAATATCTCCCCTGTCTGTTAAGCTTTAAAATATGCCTGTTTCTAAGAGGTTTTGAATATATAAATTCTTTCCAATACAGGCATTTTCTCCTGCTAAAATATCTCTTTTTTTATCGCCAATCAATATTGAGTTAACAGGACTGACGTTAAATTCCTCAATGGCCTTAAATATCATCCCCGGTTTTGGCTTTCGGCAATTGCATTCTCCTGTAATGTCTGGGTGGTGGGGGCAATAATAAACTTTGGTTATTTTTATTCCGGCAGAATCAAACTGTTCAAGCATCCAGTTATTTAGTTTTTCGAAATCTTCTTTTGAATAGAAGCCTCTTGCAATACCAGACTGATTGGTGATAATGAATATCAGATATCCTTCATTTTGGTATTGTTTTATGAGTTGGAAAATACCCGGTTGGAATTCAAAATCTTCTATTTTGTACATATAGTTCTTTTCAATGTTGATGGTTCCATCCCGGTCGAAAAATACAGCTTTCTGTTTTGCCAACTTACTCATAGTGTATAAATACATTAATATTTTGTAATTCAGGCTTTTTTGAAGGATATTTTTATAATAAAAAATAGGTCCCGGTAATTTAGTTCTCTATTCTTCGAACAAAATACGTTCTACTTTTTCGCAGATGATATGTCCAAATAATAGATGAACTTCCTGAATGCGCGGAACAGAATCGGACGGAACCTTAATGATGTAATTCGAAAGGTCTTTTAACTTGCCTCCTGTTCTGCCTGTCAGGGCAATGGTTATCACTCCTTTTTTGTTTGCGGTTTTAAAAGCTTTAACAATATTCTTTGAAGTTCCTGATGTTGTTAGTCCGATAAGTATGTCTCCATCATTTCCAAAAGCTTCAACATACCGGCTGTACACTTTGCTGAAACTGTAATCGTTCGCGACTGCTGTTACAAACGACGAGTTTGTATGACAGGCTTCGGCCGGTAATGGTTTTCTTTCAATGGTAAATTTTCCCGATAGTTCGGCAGCCAGATGCTGGGCCTCAGCCGCACTGCCACCGTTTCCACAAAATATAACTTTATTACCTTTTTTGATAGCCGAAATCAGAACTTCTGCCACTTCGTCAACCTGCTTTACTAGCATTGAATCATTAATGAACAGTTGAGTTAGTTCAGCTAATTCATGAATTTGCTTTACGGTGTCACTCATCGAATGTTTCTTTTAATTTTCGGCTGACAAATTTATCGATTGGAAAAGTTATTTCGTCTTCTTCTAACTCTTTTATTTTAACCCACCTGAAACTCTGGCCTTTATTGTTTTTTATTTCAAAATCGAACGCTTTATTGCTGATCTTAAAACGTGCCGGGGTTTTAAGATCGGCCAAATAATAAATACTTATCAGTTGTGCATTATCGAAGAAAAAAGCTTTTTGGTAAAAATCAGTGGTGTAAAAATGTCGGATATTTTCAATCTCCTGTCCCTGACATTCTTCTTTAAATTCGCGAATCAGGCAATCGATCGGGCCTTCTCCAAATTCCAGCCCACCTCCCGGAAATTTGCACATATATGTGTTAAGTTCGTATTCATCCGAAAGAAGTACTTCGTTGTTTTGGTTAACCACCAGGCCATAAACGCGAATTATAAAATTCCCCATCTTATTTTATTTGGGCTTCAATATAGTTAATAATTTCGTGGGGTTGATCGGGAGCAAACCATTGAACGGCTTCATCTTTTTTAAACCAGGTTATTTGTTTGCGTGCATATCTTCGCGAGTTGCGTTTAATCAATTCAATGGCTTTTTCGCGTGTAATTTCTCTATCGAAATGGGCAAACCATTCGCGGTAACCAACTGTATTAAGTGCATTTAATTGTTTTTGAGGATATACGCGCCGGGCTTCAGCTTCCAAGCCTTCCTCAACCATCATATCAACACGTAAGTCAATCCGGTTATGTAATATTTGCCTGTCGCAGTTCAATGCAATTTTAATAATGGAGAAGGGGCGTGTTTTGGCTTTATTTGAACGAAAAGAAGAATATGGTTTTCCGGTTTGAATGCTTATTTCAAGGGCATGGATAATTCGGTTTGGATTTTTTAGATCGACGGTTCTATAATATTCCGGATCGATTTTTTTAAGTTGTAAACGAAGACTTTCTAACCCCTCTGTTTCCAGTTGCTTTTTTAAAGCCTCCCTGATTTCATGATCGGCATCAGGCATAACATCAATTCCTTTGCAAATAGCATCGATATATAACATCGAGCCTCCAACCATTAAAATGATATCTTTCTTTTTAAACAGATTTTCAATTAATTCCAGTGCCTCGGTTTCATATCTGCTGGCATTGTAATTTTCGGTAATGCTGTGATTTTGAATGAAGTGATGCTTGACAGCGTTTAATTCTTCCTTAGTTGGTACTGCAGTGCCAATGGAAAGTTCTTTAAATATCTGGCGAGAATCGGAAGAAACAATTTCGGTATTAAAATGTCTGGCTATTTTAATACCAAGCGAAGTTTTTCCGATTCCTGTAGGTCCTGTAAGAACCACAAGTGTTTTTGGCATAAGCTGTACTTTTTTGCAAAGAAATGACAAAAAAAAGACTGAACAAAATGAATTGATCAGCCTTGAATGTCTTTAACACGGATTAACCATGTCGCTTTTTTGATTAGAAGTCGTCCATCTCCCCAAAGATTTCAGTGTAATCGTCAAGCTCTCCAAAATCCATATAAACCTCTTCTTCCTGGAGGACAGTTGTTTCGAAATCAACAAATTCTTCTCCAAGAACCTGGACGGGAGCTTCACCTTGTTTTAAAGCGACAGTTGGTTCATTAAGATTTTTCTCCATAATAACCCCAGTTAGTTCTATTAAAAATGATCTGTCATTCATAAAGTCAAAAGTATAAATCAACTGCTGTCCTTCTCTTGTTAGCAAATCGCAAAGTCTTGTTTTTTGCATAATGAAAAAGGCAGCACCATTTATACCCAAGTCAAGCATAGATATTTCAACCAGCTTTTTCCAGCGCTTGTCGGAAATAAAAAAGGAAGCCAGTTGATGCGATTCAAAACCAACACTTTTCTGAATAATAGTATGAAAATCGAAAAATGAATGTTTTTCGTCGAGTGCAACTTCCAGAAGGAAGTTTTGGGATTCTTGTGAAACGATTTGAAATTTGTAAATCATATTTTTCACGTTGAATGAGTTCCAAATTTTAAATGAATTTTTACAAATTCCAAGAAAATATCGCGAGCCTTCTTCGAAAATATCTATGAGAAAGAGAGAGAAAATTAATTAAATTCAGAATTGATTAAATGCGAAATGGTTGGTATAGAATGGTTTTCATTGACTTTTATCATATTGTATGTATTGCAATTTTCACCCAAAAAGTGCAGGTTTAAAAAATGTTAAAAAAAATTAAGTGAGGGGAATTATTGAACATATTCGTCATCTGTTCGTCAAATTTTTATGTTTTTTAGATTTGTTTTTTCATTTCTGAGAGAATATTTTCATCGACAATTTTAGTGCATTTTTTTATTCCGCGTAACATTTGCCTTTTCCCCGGGGGACCTGGTAAACGCTCCATTATATAGCCGCAATCCTGCAGCTGACGCCGTACAGAGCCTTTTGCGCTGTATGTTACAAACACTGCATTATTAGCTGATATTTCATAAATCTTTTGGAAAATGTCGATATTCCACATCTTTGGTTGTTTGTCAGGGCCAAAAGCATCGAAATAAATAATGTCGAAATCCGAAGAGAAATTCAGGTCATAGGTAATTAAATCTGCTTTTATTTTAGTGAGATTAAAATACGCTGAAATAACGGTCTCTTTTCCCCAGGGAGCATCGTGAATTTTTTTATAAAGATTATCTGCTTCTTTCGAAATACGACTACCATAATTAAGAGTTTGTATGGTTTTGTTATCCAAAGGATATTTTTCTATACTGACATAATTTGTAACTCTTTTTTGATTTTCAGAACAAACAGCCGTTAGCAAGGCATTCAGTCCTGTGCCAAAACCTACCTCAAATATTCTTGGTGTTTCCGATGTGTGAAACCGATAGCCTTTATCGAGAAATACGTATTCCGATTCGGTTTGAGCTCCGTTTACCGAATGGTATTGTTCATCCATCTCAGGAATGAAAATGGTTTTTGAGCCGTCTCCTGTATCTATTATTTTATGTTTCATTGCTGCCGGTTTTTGAAATAAGGCTTAAAACGCTAAATTTACTGGGCAAAATTAAAAAACTATGCTTGTAAAGTTGTTTAATGAGAATCCAAATCCCAGGCTGATACGAAAAATTGTTGACGTTTTGCGTGATGGCGGTATAATTATTTATCCAACTGATACGGTTTATGGTTTAGGTTGCGATATTACCAACCAGAAAGCAGTGGAAAAAGTTGCCAGATGGAAAGGTGTTAAGATAGAAAAAAGTAACTTCTCGTTTATTTGCAGCGATTTTAGCCATTTGTCGGATTACACAAAACCGATTCCCAACCATATATTTAAAGTACTTAAGAAAAATCTTCCAGGACCTTTTACCTTTATTCTCGAAGCGAATAACAATGTGCCAAAGTATTTTAAGGGCAAAAAGAAAACGGTTGGTATTCGCATTCCTGATAATAATATTATTCGCGAGATTGTTGAAGAGCTGGGAAACCCGATTCTTTCTACCTCAATTCACGATGAAGACGAAATTCTGGAATACACTACTGATCCGGAATTGATTTACGAGAAATTTCAGGAAATTGTGGATATCATGGTTGACGGAGGCTACGGCGAATTGGTTCCTTCCACTATTATCGATTGTTCTGAAGATGAATTAAATATTGTTCGGCAGGGAAAAGGAGAGCTGGAATATTAGCTTGAAGAGCAATTTTAAATGCAAACCTTTAACTACTCTTTCCAGAATGAAGGAGAAAACAATACAAGAACAGTAAATAATTCGAGCCTTCCCAAAAGCATTAGAAACGATAAAAACCATTTCCCGATTGGTTTAATATGATAGAAATTGTCGGCAGGACCAACGCTTCCCAAGCCCGGACCAATGTTGCCTAAAGAAGTTGCAACAGCACCCATTGAAGATTCCATGCTCGGCTCTATTAAGGTGAAAATAGCAGTGCTTATACCAAAAATAACCAGGTAGATGATAAAAAATGCCAAAACATTGGTGACAATCTTGGGCTCAACAGAATGATTGTTAAACCGAACCGGAATAATTGCTTTTGGATGAATCAGTCGTTTTAGCTCGTAATATCCGTTTTTTAATAAAACTACAATCCTCATTATTTTAATACCCCCTCCGGTAGATCCTGCAGATCCGCCAAAAAAGAATAAAATAAAAATGAGCATGGTGAGAACCGGAGTCCAGGTAAGGTAGTCAACAGTAGCGAATCCCGTGGTGGTTATGATGGTTAATACCTGGAAAAGCGAATCGCGAAAAGCTCTTTCTACTCCCAGTTCTGTTGTTACCAAAAGACCAATAAAAATAAGTGTAGTAAATCCAATGGTGAAAAAACTGTAATATTTGAATTCTTCATCCTTTAAGGCTACTGAGAATTTCCCTTTTAAGGCAAAATAGGAAAGAGTGAAGTTTGTTCCGGCCAGAAACATAAATATGATAACAACATATTGAATAAATGGTGATGACCATTCAGCAATGCTGGCCTGTTTGGTCGAAAATCCACCTGTCGCCATTGTCGTAAACGAATGACAAATGGCATCAAAAAATGTCATTCCACCAACCCATAAAAGAAGGGTTTCAGCGAAGGTAAACACCATATAAATTTTCCAAAGTGTTTTAGCTGTTTGTTTAATTCGCGGGCTTATTTTATCCGGAGTTGGTCCCGGAACTTCAGCCACAAATAGCTGCATCCCACCAATTCCAAACACAGGGAGAATAGCCAGCGACAAAACAATTATTCCCATTCCTCCAAGCCACTGGGTTATACTTCTCCAAAACAGAATTCCGTGGGGAAGCGCTTCTATATCGTTTAGTATTGAAGATCCGGTGGTGGTGAAACCCGACATGGTTTCGAAGAATGAATTGGTGAAATTTGGAATTGCACCGCTAATAATGTATGGCAGGCTTCCGAAAAACGAAAACACAATCCATACCATTGAAACAATAATAAAACCTTCTCGTTTCCCGATATCTTTAGAGGCTTTTGATGTGAGCAGAACAATGGCACTCCCCAGTAAAAGGTTTATTCCCGAAGAGATAAGAAATGCCGGTACGTCATATTCACCATAAATAAGCGCAACAATAAGAGCGATGCACATGGCAACGCCTTCAACAACAAGCAAAAAACCGAGTACGCGAAATATGATTTTTAAATTCATTTCTGGTTAATTGTGTTGTCTATTTAAAATATTTTTCCAGCTTTTTAATTCCTGAAGGTAAAGTAAACACAACCACTTTGTCACCTTCCTGGATTTGTGTATAACCGTGTGCGATATAGCCTCTGCTTCCCCGAATTACTCCACCAATTTTGGCTTCACTTGGAAAATCGAGGTCTTTGATTGCTTTTTGAGTAATTCTGGCTCCCGGCTTGGCAATAAATTCGAAAACTTCGGCGTCAGATGCTGTCAGACATTTTACTTTCGAAATTTCTGCATTTAATGTAAAGCGGTAAATATAGCCGGCAGCAATTAATTTTTTATTGAAAATAGTACCAATATTCATGTTGTCTGCCAGGTTCATGTAGGCCAGGTTTTCAACCTCGGCAACTGTTCGGCGTACGCCTACGTTTTTTGCCAGATGGCAACCAAGAATATTCGTCTCTGAATTTCCGGTAGTCGCCACAAATGCATCCATTTTTTCGATACCTTCTTCTTTTAGCAAATCAAGGTTTCTTCCATCGCCATTAATAACCAAAACATTTTCGAATTTATCGGCAATTTGCTCGCATTTTTCCCTGTTTTCTTCAATTACTTTAATCCGGTAATGGTCGCCCAGTTTTTCAATTGCTTTTTGAGCAATCCGGCTTCCACCAAAAAACATGATGTTTTTTACTTCGAAAAGTTTTTTCCCGGTCAGGTCGAAAACATTTTGTTGTTCAGAAGGAGTGGTGATAAAAAATACAATATCACCGTTTTGAATAAAATCGCTTCCCTTCGGTATAATGGTTGAATTGTCGCGTGTAATAGCCACAACCAATAAATGTGGGTTTTCCTGCGACAGCTCTTCGAATGTTTTATTCAGTACCGGTGCATTTTCGCGCACTTTTACTCCAAGAAGGATTAATTTTCCATTTGAAAATTCAATCATCTGGCGTGTGCCGGTTTGTTTTATCGAAGCAATAATTTCTTTTGCAGCAAGGCTTTCCGGGTAAATCAATTCGTTTATACCAAGGTTGCTTAGTTTTTCCCGGTAACGCTCCTGCAGATATTCTGAATTATTGATTCGTGCAATGGTTCTTCCAACTCCAAGGTAGGATGCCATAGAACAAGCCAGAACATTTCGCTCTTCGAAAGGAGTAACGGCAATAAACAAATCGGATTTAGCAAGATCAGTACTTTTGAGATCCTGAAAAGAGTGGGCAGAACCTGTTATGGTCATCAGATCAACTTCTCCTGCAATTTTTGCTAGCTTCTCCGGAGAGTCATCCAAAAGAACGATATCATGATTTTCGTTGGTAAGCATTCGTGCTAAATGGGTACCAACTTGTCCTGCACCGGCAATAACAACTTTCATTTTTTAAAATTGTTTATCGATTAGGTAACTCATGTAACTCGCATATTTATTAATCATCATTCTGTATGTGAAAAACTTACATGCTCGTTTCACCTGTCTGTTAAATTTTGGGTGGCAAATTAATATATTAAGTTTTTAACCACCATTTAATTTTATTGATTAAAAGTATAACCGACCGTAAATTTAACATACTAATTTATAAAAAATGTCTTTGAAACAGAATGTTTTCGGGTTAAATAATAAGTAATTATATTGTCGGGTTTTGCTGTTCAGCACTATCGAAACTGATAATAACTTTGTTTACCATCTGGTTGTAAATGCACCATCGGTTTTTAGAGAATGAATCTTTTTGTTGGTTTGTTTGGTATTCACATAATTTGTTGAAATAAATTGCGTATTCGTATTTTCTGAATATCCTGTATTTTTCGAATCATATTTTATAATGGTAAAATCAGGAGAAAAAGGTTTTTTCATTTGTTTTTTTCCTTGATTTATCCATAACGTTTTCCCATTGAAATATAGCAGATTATTGGTTAGTTTTAAATATTCATCCTGAAAGGAATGTTTGAACTGGAGTAAAACAGGCTGTTTTAACCGGAACTTTCGGGTAACGTTCTGAGTTTGCTGAAGTAAAAACCGATTCTGAATTAAAGTGTCTTCGCAGATGATGTAGTTTCTGTGCCCGGATATTAGCTGGATGGTAATATTATCGGAGTTGTTGTACACAATTAACTCATTGATCCTGTTTTGTTTGGTTGTGGAATAAAGAAAGGATGTGAACATAAAAAGCATCAGAAAAAGGGCTGTTTTGAGATAATAAATCTTCAGGTTCCGAATAAAAATAAATACACAAACAAGGACGGCCGCAAGTAACCAAAGTTCTCCTTGGTTTATAACAATGTCAAGGGTTGAGCCCGGAAGTTTTTCAATGAAACACAACAGAGAATAAATGGTATTGATAATAGCCTTTATTAAAAAAGTTACTCCAGATGATAAAAAGGGAACAGTTGAAATTGATAAAAGTAAAATTCCAAGAGGAATGAGTATGGTTACAGCCGGAATAACAATTATATTGGTTAACCAGAAGAAGGTAGGAAATTGGTTGAAGTAAAATGCTGTGAGTGGGAAGGTGGCAATCTGTGCAGCTACCGAGACGGTTAGTAAGCTCCAGAAAAAATCAAGAATCTTATTAGGTGCCTGCCAAAACCTTTTTAACCGCGGTTGCAGAAATACAATTCCGAAAACAGCAGCATAGGAAAGTTGAAATCCGACTTCAAAAAGATTGTTGGGGTTAATTAATAATAAAAGCATTGCCGAAGATGCCAGGGTATTGTAAATATTAGGGCGGCGGTTTATGTTGATGGCAATAATTAGAAGAGAAAACATGGTTGATGCTCTTAAAACCGATGGAGATAAACCTGTTATAAAAGCATAGCTCCAAAGCAGACAAATGGATGTTATTACAAATACAATTCTTCCTGTTTTGCTTTTTCGAAGGAACTGAAATACGAAAGTAAAAACTATAAAAATAATCCCAACATGTAATCCCGAAACTGCGAGAACATGCATGGCCCCGGCTGCCGAAAAAACTTGTTTTGTTTCAGGATCAAGATCTCGTTTGTAACCAAGTGTTAGTGCCGAGAGGATTTCAGTTTCGTTTTCTCCTAAATTCTGATTTCGGTATATATGAAGCAGTTTATCGCGCAATTGCTCCGATATTATATGAATATTTTTTGTTTGGTAGTTTGTAGTCTGCCAATTAGTATCGCTTAAATAAGTTTGTCTGTAAATTCGTTTGTGTTTCAGATAGGTTTTATAATCAAATTCGTAAGGATTTCCAAAGTTTTTTACTTCTTGTATTGGTGAGTGAATGAGTATGACATCGCCGGGAGCGAGCTTTTGTGGTTTTTCCGTTTTCTCGAAATAAACAAGAATTTTTTCTTTGGTCTTTATAATTGAGTCATTTTTTTTATAAGCATTAAGCTGGACAAGGGTTTTGTAGGAGTTTTGTTTTTCCTGGGGTTTCTCCATTATTATGCCGGAGCATGTAGAGTTTTCGAAAAAATCAGGTTGTTTGTTGTAGTTCTCAAAAACAAGTATCCCCAGTAATACTACAAGCAGAGTGGATATAAAACCAAAGATGGTAACTAGCTTGTAACTGAATTTCCGGTGTAATATAATTAGTGATACGAGCAAAAGCAGTATTGCTGCTGCCACCACCAATTTGGGAAATTGGTAGTTGCTGGCCAGAATAATACCAATGGCAAAAGCCAGGGTTATTCTTAAAAAAGGGATGTTTTGAACTGTTTTTTCCAAGGTTTCGTTTGTAGAGTAATTGTATGTCAAACGAAAAACCTGGAAAAGAGTTACTATTTTACGGGAACTTTTATTCTGTAAAATGGTTGTACCTTGCCTTTGGCAATATTTTGGAGCTTACCTTTTAAAAGACGTTTGCGTAAAGGCGATAAGTGATCGATAAAAAGAAAACCTTCCAAATGGTCGTATTCGTGTTGGATTACTCTTCCCGCAAAACCTTTATAGGTTTCTTCGTGTTCATTAAAATCTTCGTCGAAATAATGGATGGTAACTTCATCGGGACGACTCACATCTTCCCTTATTTCAGGCAAACTCAGACAACCTTCGTTCATTATCCATTCTTCGCCGGTAGTTTCTATGATGGTGGGATTAATAAATACCTTTTTGAAATTTTCCAATTCCGGCTCTTCATCAGCTCCCGATGATGCATCAATAACAAATAAACGTATTGATTTTCCAACCTGGGGGGCAGCCAAACCAACGCCATCGGCATAGTACATGGTTTCCCACATGTTTTCAATAATTTCTTTTAATTGAGGGTCGTCTTGTTTAATTTCTTTGGCTTTTTTACGTAATAGTGTATCGCCATATACAGTTACTGGATATTTCATTCGTCTGTTGTTTATTCTGGTGATGGTCCGTCAGTTGATGGTCCCATTTATTTTTATTTTTTCAATAAATTTCGTTTCTGTTCCAGAAAGTTTTGTAAAATAATGGTTGCACTAATAGAGTCAACCATGGCTTTATCTTGCCGTTTTTGCTTTTTCAGTCCCCCGTCAATCATGGTCTGAAAAGCCATTTTCGACGTAAAACGCTCGTCAAAAAGTTCAAGTTGAATATCGGGATAAACCTTTTGAAACTTTTTTAAGAACGGGTTAATATACCGAACAGCTTCCGATGCCTCGTTGTTCATTTGTTTCGGATAGCCTACAACCACAGTTTCAACCTGTTCCTTTTCAAAATATTCTTTTAAAAAATCCCAGATCGTATGAGTTGGAACAGTAGTAAGCCGGTTGGCAATAATCTGCATCGGGTCGCTTACTGCAATTCCCACACGTTTTCTTCCGTAATCAATGGATAATATTCTTCCCATGTTATTAAAAAACGGTGCAAAAGTAGAGAGAATTGGGCAGAAAAAAAAGTCCTTGTAATTAGTTTGAATCCAGTGTTTTGTAAGTTGGTTTCTTGGAAAGATATTTTTTTGGCACAGCCTTTGCATTATTCAGTGTACATACCGGTTTAAAAGGCGCCAAAGAGCATAGCAAACAAATTGTTGAATTTTAAAATCTATTACCATGAAAACTACAAAATTCAGACTGTTTGCCACGATTATAACTCTGGCGGCAGTATTAACAGCAACAGCAATTCCTACACAAGCACAACGTCGTTCAACCCAAAATAATACAACAACAAAAAGTGCTGACAGGAAAGGCAGTGACAGGAGCAAAGTTCAAAAAAGAAATACTTACAATAATTACGATAAGGTTTCGCGCAATTCGGTAAACAAAAACATGAAGAGTAACCGAAGCCAGGCAAATAAGCCATCGCAGGTAAATACGAACAGGTCATCACAAAAGGCGCATTCAAACAACCGGGAAGTTCAACGTAACGATAACAGGAAAAATACTAATACGGCTTATAAAACCGATCGATCAAAAAATTACAGGTCAGGCGGAGATACTTATTCAAACAATACGAATAGAAATAGCGTGGGCCGAGATGCGAATAAGTCTGCAAACAGAGGAAGAGAAAATAACCGCGATTTTTACCGGGTAGACAGAAATGATAAAAGGTATACTCCGGGAAGAGATTACAGAGGGAGCAATAAATACTGGTCGGGTAACGTACGCCCTGACAGGAATTACAACCATTCTAAAAGTAGGGAATACAATAGAAACTTTAATTACAGAAGTTATAATCACTGGGATCATAGTTGGGAACGTTACCGCTGGAATCACAAGAGCTGGTACGATTACTACGCCGGTTATAATCCACGTTCATACATGTATTACAAATACTATTACCACCATCCTCGTTATGGACACGTAATTCAAAGGTTCGATTATCGTCCATATGTATTTATTCACAATCATCATAAATACTACTGCCATAATGGTCACTTTTTCAGATATCGGAGCGGTATTGGTTATGTGTTGGTTGACATGCCTTTTGGTTTTACTTTCGAGGTTTTACCTTACGGTTACGAGCAGGTTTATATTAACGGATATTTGTATTTCAGAATAGGAAATCTTTTCTTCGAATTTGCCAACAACCGTTATCATCTGGTACATTACCCGGAGAGGTATTACGCATTCGACAGTGGATATAATAATTACGGATACAGTTTTAACGACTATTAAAATTTAGTTGCCATGTTTTTTGGTCGATATCACCCGTCTGGTTCAGGCGGGTTTTTTCTTTAGATTTTTTTTGATGTATTATTTGTTTGTATTATGAACTGGGGTTTCCCTTGTTAATGTTCTCGATAAAAAAATACAATAGTAATTATCAATAAACGACTATTGATTTAATGTTGAAAAATAAAAGGTATCGAAAATACTGTAACCTGAAGAATTTCGTATATTTAGCATAACCTAATGCCTTGAGTTATGACACAGAAATTAAAAAGAGATCAGTTACCACCTCAGAAAGCCAAAAACTGGAGAAAGAATTTTGAAGATGAATCTTCAAAAACCTTTAACCTGAAAGTTCCCAGAATTATTTTGCAAAAAGAAACATATAAATCATTAATCGGAGAAAACGAAAACCGGGTACGTGTGTATCTTGGTTTGGAACAAAACAAAGAAGAAGATAAGCATGTATTATGTGCATATGCTGTTTCTGCTTTTTTGCTTGGTAGTGGCGATGTTTATGCCGATTATGAAACACCTGTTTTTAAGCTTACAGAATACAACGAAGATTATTCTGATAATACAGAAGGTGTAATTGAAAGCATTCGTTTATATCGACAATGGCGCCTGGGAGAGATTGATGAAAATGATGCAGGTGCGCCTTTCCGTCAATATATTTATCCCAATGCCTACCTCCTAACTAAATATGAGTTGCACGAGCTGTTTAACGCACAAAATAAGAATGAAATTGAAATTCAATTTGGTATATCAAAAACGATGGATGTAATGTTAAGTCCGGTTACTTCAGAAGTGACAGTTGCTGATGATGACGGAGTGCCGGTTGAAACTTTTAATAATGCAGGATTATGCCCACCATACTGCGACGAACGAAGTATCTATAACAGCTAATCGTGAATATTACATCTTATCTCTGGCTCCCAATTTTAATTCCTTTTATTGTTGGGTTGTTTAAGTACAAGTATTTTAATGCTCAATATAAATACTTGTATTATTTTGTTGCGTTTGGAACGTGCAATGAAATAACCTATTTTGTCCTTGTTAAGCTAGATTTTAGAAATACATTATTCCTTTCTCATTTGTATTATGTTGTGGCTTTTGTATTGTTGGGATTTTATTACCGGGAAGTATTTAAGGGATTTATAAAAAGGGCAATCATTCATTATATTATGGCCATTTTTGTTTTGTTTTCAGTTTCCAATGTTTTGTTTTTTCAAAGTATATTTGAATACCCCGCGCTTCCAAGTTCAATTCATAATATTGTCTACTTATTTGCTTCCATTGTATGTTTTTACAGAATAATGGTTGAGGCCAAAATAAAGAATCTTTGGGAAGAGCCATTGATATGGATTAATACTGCCATTCTTATTTATTATGCTGGAAATTTGATTAATGTGGCTTTATTCAATTTTGTTCTTGAATATTCAATTGAGTTTTCGAAGTTAATTGTGAACTATTTTGTTGTATTAAATGCCTTGTTTTACACTCTAGTCAGCATCGGTTTTTGGAAGACAAAGAAACAATTCATGAGCCAATTGCAGTAGCATTTATGCGGCAGGTGCATGGAAGCGCTACTTTTGGGGCAGTCCGTGAGGAACGAATTAAAAAATCAAATTGTATTTAAAATTCAATTTTGTTAACTATTTTCGTATCCACTTGGGTCAAAGACAGAAATTGTGAACTCCGGAAATGCCGAATTAATAATAGTTTACTTTATTGGAACCGTTGGTATGATGTTACTGGCAGGTGGTATCTTTTTTTTCTTTATCACCTATCAGAAACGATTGTTGAATAAACAACTTGAGCTAAATAAAGTTAAACAGCAACAGCAGGAAGAGATTATCAGGAACACGGTTTTAGCCCAGGAAAACGAACGAAAACGAATCGCCCGTGATTTACACGATGAAGTAGGGGCCATGCTCTCTGTTGTTAAGCTGAATGTTGGGAGAATCGAAAAAAAATCAGAGGAAATTAAAGCTAAGAATCTGGCCTCAGATACCAAAAACTATTTAGACGAAGTAATTACCCAGGTTCGTCGGATTTCGCGCTCCTTACTTCCTCCATCACTCGAAAAAATTGGATTGTATTATGCCCTTGAGGAAATGGCAAACTGGGTAAATAAAGCCGATGATTTAATTATTGTTTGCCGAAAGAGTGGAGAGCAATTTCGATTCAGCAGCGAGCAGGAATTGACAGTTTTTCGTATTGCTCAGGAGCTTGTTAATAATGCGATTAAACATGCAGACTGTAGTTTTATTGCGATAGATGTCAGGTTCGGCAACGGCTATGTGGCACTCAAAGTAAGCGATAACGGGAAAGGATTTGAAGTTGATCATAAAATGAAAACAGGATTAGGCTTGGTAAACCTGCAAAGCCGGTCGGAAATGGTTGGTGCAAAATTCAAAATGAAATCAATACCGGGGAAGGGGACATCCGCATTAATTTATCTCAATACCAATGAATGCTGAAAAAATAAATATTGTTGTAACTGATGATCACAAGCTTTTTAGAAAGGGCATGATTGCTTTACTGGAAGATTTCGATCAGGTTGGTAATTTGTATGAAGCAGAAAATGGGATTGAGCTTTTAAAGCTGATTGAAACTCTGGAAACAAAGCCCGACCTTATATTACTCGATATTAATATGCCAGAAATGGATGGGATAGAGGCTACAAAACAATTACGTAAACAATATCCCGAAATTCGCATTCTTATATTAAGTATGGAGGAAGCCCCTCAATTGGTATCGCATCTTATTGGTGAAGGGGTGAATGGTTATCTTCTGAAAAATGCTGATCCCGATGAGCTTGAGATTGCTTTAAAGAAAGTAATGCGAAATGATTTTTATTTTTCAGGAAGTTTATCGGAGCTTATTATTGGCAACGCTGCTAATCTGAAAAAGGCTGAAGATGCTGTTGAGACTTTTAAATTAAGCGCTCGGGAACTTCAGGTTATCAGACTTATTTGCGAAGAAAAAACAGCAGCGGAAATTGCCGATGATATGGCTGCGAGTTCCCGTACTATTGAAGGAATTAAAAAACGGATACTCGATAAAATTGGTGCCCGAAACATGGCCGGAGTAGTAATTTTTGCAGTTAAAAATAATCTGATCGAGATATAAAGAACCTTCCTTAAAAAAAGGAGCGCCTATTCAGTACGCTCCTTCTCAAAAATTTTCTACCTTATCTTTTTATTGTGTCTCAGGGAAGAGGGACAGTTTTTATAGTGGGACAAATTGTGCTGAGAGCCAAATGTCAGAATAAGGTAAAATAGGTGTGCTTAAGTATTTAAAACGTGTGTCTGAATGAAAAAGTTCTTTATGTAAATGTGTGTGATACATCTTTATGTTACTGTTTTGTAGAAACAAATTTCAGAAAGAAAGGGGAGAAATAAAAGCGTATTTTTACGCATTTTCAGTGCGTATTTTTACGCAGCAGCTACGTATTTATGCGTATAAAGGGGAATAAAAAAAACCGCTTCCGACAATTAAAGAAGGAAACGGTTTATATAAAATGGTTAAGTTCTGTTATTTCAGATTTGCCTGAGCGGCGGCAACACGTGCAATAGGTACACGATAAGGTGAACAGCTTACGTAATCCATTCCAACACTATCGCAGAACATAACTGATGAAGGTTCACCACCATGTTCACCACAAATACCAACTTTTAATTCAGGTTTTGTGCTACGGCCTTTCTTAACTCCCATTTCCACAATCTGGCCAACGCCTTCCTGATCCAATACCTGGAACGGATCGTTTTTCAGAATGCCTTTTTCAATATAGATTGGTAAGAATTTACCAGCATCATCACGCGAGTAACCAAAAGTCATCTGTGTAAGGTCGTTGGTACCAAACGAGAAGAATTCAGCAACCTCTGCCACTTTGTCGGCAGTTGCAGCAGCACGAGGAATTTCAATCATTGTACCTACCATATATTTACACTCAGCACCTTTTTCTTCAAAAACTTTTTTTGCTGTTGCATGTATAATGTCGGCTTGCAATTTCAACTCTTTTACAGTACCAATAAGCGGAACCATAATTTCCGGACGTGCATCAACACCTTTCTGAGTTAAATTAACGGCAGCTTCAATAATGGCTCTGGCCTGCATTTCTGTAATTTCAGGGTAAGTGTTACCTAAACGGCAACCACGGTGTCCTAACATTGGGTTAAATTCGTGAAGATCGTCAACCAATGCTTTTACTTCTTCTACAGTGATACCCATTTCTTCGGCCATCTCTTTTTGATTGGCTTCTTCGTGTGGTACGAATTCGTGTAATGGCGGATCGAGCAAGCGAATAGTTACGCCAAATCCTTCCATGGCATCAAGAATACCTTCGAAATCTTCGCGTTGGTATGGAAGCAATTTATCTAGTGCTATACGACGAGCTTCTTCTGTTTTAGCAAGAATCATTTCACGCATGGCTTTAATTCTTTCACCTTCGAAAAACATGTGTTCTGTACGGCATAATCCAATACCTTCAGCACCAAATTCGCGGGCAATTTTTGCATCAGCAGGCGAATCGGCATTTGTACGAACTTTCATGCGGGTGAATTTATCGGCCAGTTCCATAATCTTTCCAAAGTTTCCACTTAGTTCAGGATCCATAGTGGCAACCTTGCCTTCGTAAACTTCTCCGGTACTGCCGTTTAACGAAATCCAGTCTCCTTCTTGGAACTCAACACCGTCGATGGTCATAATACGGGTTTTGTAATTTATTTTTACAGCACCTGCACCAGAAACACAGCATTTTCCCATACCGCGGGCCACAACAGCTGCATGCGAGGTCATACCTCCGCGAGCGGTCAGAATACCTTTTGCAACATGCATTCCTTCAAGATCTTCAGGTGAAGTCTCAACACGTACCAGAACAGATTCAGGATATTTTGTTGCTTCATCGGCAAAGAAAACTACCTGGCCTGTTGCTGCTCCCGGAGATGCCGGTAACCCTTTTGCCAACACATTGGCAGCTTTCATTGCAGCTGTATCAAATACCGGGTGTAACAGTTCGTCGAGTTTGGCTGCATCAACTCTTTTTAAAGCAGTTGCTTCGTCAATGCGGCCTTCGTTCAACATGTCAACCGCAATTTTTACCATTGCAGCACCGGTTCTTTTTCCGTTACGGGTTTGCAGTAACCAGAGTTTTCCTTCTTGTATTGTGAACTCAAGATCTTGCATATCGCTGTAATGATCTTCCAGTTTTTGCTGAGTTTCATTCAGTTGCTTGTATAACTCAGGCATTGTTTCTTCCAGCGAAGGATATTTTGAAGCACGCTCTTCTTCAGAAATTCCCTGAAGAGCTGCCCATTTTCTTGAACCTTCAATGGTAATTTCCTGTGGTGTGCGAATACCTGCAACCACATCTTCACCCTGAGCGTTAATTAAATATTCTCCGTTGAATACGTCTTCTCCGGTAGCAGCATCGCGTGTAAACGCAACACCTGTAGCCGAGCTTTCTCCCATATTTCCGAATACCATAGCCTGAACGTTTACGGCAGTTCCCCATTCATCAGGAATTTGCTCCAGACGACGGTATAGAATTGCGCGATCGTTGTTCCAACTGTTGAATACTGCGGCAATCGCTCCCCAAAGTTGTTCCCATGGATCTGTAGGGAAATCTTTTCCGGTAACTTTTTTTACCGCTGCTTTAAAACGGCTGACGAGTTCTTTTAAATCGTCAGTTGTAAATTCGGTATCTAATGATATTCCTTTTTCTTCTTTTAGTTCGTCAATAATTTCTTCGAAAGGATCAATTTCTTCCTTGCTTGCCGGTTTCATTTCCATTACTACATCACCGTACATCTGTACAAATCGACGGTAGGAATCCCATGCAAATCTCGAATTTCCAGATTTTTTTGCAATGCCTTCCACTGCATCTTCGTTCATACCCAGGTTCAATACGGTATCCATCATACCGGGCATAGAAGCTCGGGCTCCTGAACGAACTGAAACCAAACAAGGATTTTCTTTGCTTCCAAATTCTGTTCCTGTTAATTGCTCAACAAGAGCAACTGCTGCCTCTACTTCAGGCTTAATGAGGTCGAATGTTGCCTGCTGACCTTCTTCGTTGTACATAGTACAAACTTCGGTAGTTATTGTAAACCCCGGAGGAACCGGTACTCCTATTAAATTCATCTCAGCAAGATTTGCTCCCTTACCTCCAAGGAGATTCTTCATGTCAGCTTTACCTTCTGCCTGTCCGGCTCCGAAAGTATATACATGCTTTGCCATAAAATTGTAGTTTTAATTATTATAATATAGATTAGAATTTCTTTAAACGGGATGCTAAAATAACTCTATTTTTCCAATTTAGAAAGTTTTTAAAGTGGATTAAACCCTGTTGTAGAGGCATGTATATAAATATATTTAAATATCGAACTATTTGAATGTGTTTAAAGATATTTGCTGTCATTTTGTTAGATATTATTGTGCTAATGAGATTTACTTGATACAAGTGAAATATTGAATTGAGTTAGGATTTATAATTTGCTTAATAATTTTTACGTCATCACTACAATCATCCAATGTGTAGAAAACAAACTGTTAACATTCTTTAACTTCCGTTGATACGAGTTAACTAAAATGTGGGGTATTTTTGTATCAGATAATTTGAATAGTTTAAGTGTTTTTTCATAGAGAATAGATTTGGTTAGGTTAGGAAACAGAGATAATTTCGATTGTCTCTGTTTTTTTTATGACAAGTTTTCATCTTTTTTTATTCTTTCCTGAATTTTTTTCCTGATTTTTTTATTTTAGTGTGACTTTCTGTCTGTCAGTTAGTTATGGCCTGTGTTTTGATAGTGGTTCATTTGATTTTTAAATAGATACAGCCATGAATTTAAATAATTTTACTATCAAGTCGCAGGAAGCAATCCAACAGGCATTTGTAATTGCTCAGGCAAAAAATCAACAAGCCGTTGAACCTGCTCATATTTTAAGAGGTGTTTTGCATTCTGCTGAGAATGTTACCGATTTTCTTTTAAAAAAGCTTGGCGTAAACACCGGAATTTTCACCCAGACTTTGGATAAAATAATTGAGTCGTATCCTAAAGTAACCGGAGGAGAACAATATTTATCTTCCAATGCCAACCAGGTTTTGCAAAAAGCTTTGGGTTTGGCTCAGGAAATGGGAGATCAATATGTTTCTGTTGAACATATTTTATTGGCACTGCTGGAAGTTAAAGATAACATCAGCCGCTTATTAAAAGACAGTGGGGTTACTAAGAAGGAATTAAAAGCAGCTGTTGAAGAGCTGAGAAAAGGTTCTAAAGTTGACAGTCAGACAGCAGAAGATAAGTTTAATTCGCTTAATCGTTTCGCCATTAATCTTAATGAACGTGCCCGTTCGGGAAAACTCGATCCGGTAATTGGCCGCGATGATGAAATTCGAAGGATATTACAGATTCTGTCGCGGAGAACAAAAAATAATCCGATATTATTGGGTGAACCGGGAACCGGAAAAACTGCTATTGCAGAAGGTTTGGCACACCGGATTGTGAGGGGAGATGTACCTGAAAATTTGAAATCGAAACAGGTTTTTTCATTAGACATGGGTGCCTTGATTGCAGGTGCTAAATACAAGGGCGAATTCGAAGAGAGGCTGAAAGCTGTGGTTAACGAAGTTATTCAGTCAGGCGATGAGATTATTTTATTTATCGATGAGATTCATACTCTTGTTGGAGCCGGAAAAAGCGATGGTGCCATGGATGCCGCCAATATTCTGAAACCTGCACTCGCCAGGGGAGAACTCAGGGCAATTGGTGCTACAACCCTTAGCGAATATCAAAAATATTTTGAAAAGGATAAGGCTTTGGAACGCCGGTTTCAGATCGTTCATGTAAATGAACCGGATACTTTAAGTGCTATTTCCATTTTAAGGGGTATTAAAGAGAAATATGAAAACCATCACAAAGTTCGGATTAAGGATGATGCCATCATTGCGTCGGTTGAATTATCGCAACGGTATATTTCCGACCGGTTTTTGCCCGATAAAGCCATTGACTTAATGGATGAGGCTGCAGCAAAATTACGATTGGAAATTGATTCGGTTCCCGAAGAACTGGACGAAATAGAACGTCGTGTTAAACAGCTTGAAATTGAACGCGAAGCCATAAAACGTGAAAATGATACGAAAAAACTTTCGGCTTTAAACGAAGAAATTTCTAACCTGAAAGAAGAACAGTCGAGATTAAGAGCTAAGTGGCAATCAGAGAAATCGGTAATCGAAGCTATCCAGAAAAAGAAAGAAGAAATTGAAGCGTACAAGTTTGAAGCTGAGCAGGCTGAACGGCAAGGCGATTATGGCCGTGTCGCTGAGTTGCGCTATGGAAAAGTGAAAGAAGCGGAGGCCGAAATTGGAAAAATTCAGGCAGAACTGGAGGAAATGAAAAACGGCGAGAATCTCATAAAAGAAGAGGTTGATACCGAAGATATTGCTGAGGTGGTTGCCCGTTGGACCGGTATTCCGGTTTCGAAAATGCTGCAAAGCGAACGCGAAAAGTTATTGCACATGGAGGACGAATTACACAAAAGGGTAATTGGTCAGGATGAAGCCATTGTTGCTATTTCTGATGCTGTTCGACGAAGCCGTGCTGGTTTGCAGGACGATAAGCGCCCAATCGGGTCTTTCATCTTTTTAGGAACAACAGGAGTTGGAAAAACTGAGTTGGCAAAAGCGTTGGCAGAGTACCTATTTAACGACGAAAATATGATTACACGTATCGACATGTCGGAATACCAGGAAAAATTTTCGGTTACCCGTTTGATTGGTTCGCCTCCTGGATATGTAGGTTACGACGAAGGTGGACAGTTAACCGAAGCGGTGCGTCATAAACCTTATTCGGTTGTTCTGTTCGACGAGATTGAAAAAGCGCATCCCGATGTGTATAACGTGTTGCTGCAAGTGCTCGACGATGGGCGGTTAACCGATAACAAAGGGCGAACTGTAAACTTTAAGAATACAATTATTATTATGACTTCGAACCTGGGATCTCACATAATTCAGGAGAATTACGAGAAGATGAACGAAGGCAACGAATTTGCAATACAAGAGCAAACCCAAAACCAGTTGCTCGAAATGTTGCGAAAAACAATTCGTCCCGAGTTTTTGAACAGGATTGATGAAACGATTGTCTTTACTCCGCTGTCGAAAGAGGCCATTAACGAAATTGTGAAATTGCAGTTTAACCAGGTTGTTAAACGTTTGTCGGGTAACGATGTGAAAATAGAAATCAGCAATGATGCCATTAACTGGATTTCCTCAATTGGATATGACCCGCATTTTGGTGCACGACCGGTGAAACGGATACTGCAAAAATATGTATTGAATGAATTATCGAAACGAATTCTGGCGGGTGGTGTGGACAAAACAAAACCGATTTTAATTGAATTAGAAGGTAATTCCTTGCTTTTCAGTAATTAAGGTTTTGGTAATTACAGATTCTAAAAGTGCTTCAATTTTTATGTAACGATGGTGGATAAATATTTAATTAAAATATTGTCTAATAAATATAAATATGTTAAAAACTTAATACTTTTGGCCACACAAAAAACCAGAGTATTATGAAGAAGATTGTTTTATCTATCATCGTTACACTTTTATTTTCAGGTGTAACTTATTCTCAAATTTTTAATAATGGAAGAAGTGTAGATGCCAAACCCTCTGTTCCTATTCCAGAAGTGAAAATTGTACAACCCGTTAAGGATACAATAACAGAAACAGGTTCTGACAGAGATGTGCCTGAATTATTAAAATCTGCAGAATCAACTGCTGATGTCTTACATAATGATGATGTGATTATTAATGGAAGCCTGGCGGTTGGTGTAGATGCAGTAAACGGAGAAGTTTTTGGTTCCAATACAATTGTTTTAAAAGAAAATAACCTCCGGATACTTTTTGATGACACCAGTAACTCAGAAAGTTTCCCAAATAACGATTGGATGTTGAAGGCCAATGATTCTGAGAATGGTGGTGCAAACTACTTTGCCATTTCGGATGCTACTGCCGGCAGAGATATATTTAAAATAGAGGCCCATGCCCCTGCAAATTCTATATATGTGGAAGACTATGGCAGAGTTGGATTTGGTACTTCATCTCCAGCTGTCGAATTACATGTGGCCGATGGAGATACTCCAACATTAAGATTAGATCAGGATGGTAGTTCTGGTTGGACAGCGCAAATCTGGGATGTTGCCGGCAATGAAACCAACTTTTTTATTCGCGATGCAACTAATGGCAGTAAGCTTCCATTTCGGATTCAACCCAACACCCCAAGTAGTACTTTAACCTTAAAATCAGATGGCAAGGTTGGCATCGGTACATGGAGTCCGGAAGCGAAACTGCATGTTACAGGTAACGCTAAAATTGAAGGAGAAATCTGCCTAAAACCGATTAGTCTTAAAGAGGATGATTTCCTTACACCAAACGAAGGTATGTTAGCAATGGATAGCATCAGTCATAGTTTAAAATATTATAACGGCACTGAGTGGGTTTCATCTGCAGGAATACAGGATATTTCGCTTGTAAACGACACCCTGGCCATAACCGGTTCAAGTGCAAAGGTTAGTTTGGCAGCTTATATGGATAATACAGATAACCAGATTTTACAGCTAAGCGGAACTGTTTTGTCAATAGCAGGAGGAAATTCTGTTGATTTAGATCGTTTTACGACCGACAGACAGCGCCTTAGTTTTGAGGATAATATTTTAAATATTTCCGGAGCAACAACACCAATTGATTTTTCGCAATATCTTGACAATACCGATGACCAGGAACTTTCTTTATCAGGAAGCGTATTAAGCATTTCAGGATCTGAGTCATCTGTTGATTTGTCTGGCATTGTAGAAGGTACTGATGACCAGACTTTATCGTTAGATGGTTCAATACTTTCGATTGTTGATGGCAACTCTGTTGATTTGTCGGGAGTTGTAGAGGATACTGATGATCAGACTTTATCGTTAGATGGTACCACACTTTCAATTGTCGATGGAAACTCAGTTGACTTATCAGGAATATCAGAAAATACCGATGAGCAAACACTTTCGTTTAACGGAACAAGTCTTTCAATATCAAATGGTAATTCAGTCGATTTGTCGGAGCTGGTAAGCGATCAGCAAAACCAGATAACGGACCTGAATGAACAGGTAGAAACATTAACAAGCCAACTTGCAGAGTTGAAGGAACTGGTCGCAACTTTGATGGGAACAAGTGAGGTGTCGGTGAGTTTAAAAAGTTCAAGTATCGACCAGAATATTCCGAATCCGTTTTCTACAACCACGGTAATACCATACAATATTGCCCGTAATGTTAAAAGCGCTTACATTGGTTTTTATACCCAAACCGGGCAGCTGATTAAAACCGTGCAAATAAACGAAAGGGGAAGTGGTTCTTATACCTTTGTTCCGGGCAATTCATCACAAATATATTTGTATACATTGTTTGTTGACGGGGTGAAGGTAGAAACCAAAAAGATGATGTATACAGAATAAAATGTAGCAAAATTATACCTTCAAGACGGCTCTCACAGGGGAGCCGTCTGCTTTTTCGTAAGGGATGGGAAAACATGAAAACTCTCCCTTTTTTTCTTTCATATTTTCAGGGAATTTCAGATTTTCGATAATAATCATTCCTTTTCTGAAAATGGCATAATGGTTTTTGTAATCGGTGCTTTTAACCGGATCGGCAGATATGGTATCGAGCCCGATTCCTTTTAAGCGGAATTGTAATAAAAAATGAAGCGCATCGGTGGAAAGAGTGGGGAAATTCTCGAAGTACTGTTGTGTTCCCCAGTATTTACTCCATCCTGTTTTAAATAAAACAAAATCTGTTTCTTCTAATTCCTTCTTGAATTCTAAGACGAGATCTTTTTCGATAATCCTTTCTTTTTCGTCGGTTGTTATTAATATGGCTCTGCCACAAAAAGCAGATATGTCCATTTCATCCAACATCGTTCCATTTGAAAGCATGTGGGCAGGTGCATCAATGTGTGTCCCCAGGTGTGAGTGAAACTGTAACCTGGTTTCGCGGTAATGGTTTTGTTCAATGCTGGCAATCGTCTTGAAATCAGGTGCAGCATCTCCGGGAAAAAGCGGGCTATCGTTGTTTAATTGATGCGATAAATCGTAAATCATTTTTTAATTCTAACTCAGAGTCTCAAATTTGTTTCTACACAAAAACTAAATGGTTGGATACTTTTTAGGATAGGTGTATTTGGCATAAATTAAGTAACAAGCCATTATTACATTAACCATGTAATTAAAGTATAAGGGGAAGTGTGCGATTCCGGTTTCCCTGTCTCCAAGAATGATATATATAAAGGTGAGTAACTCGCCAAATAGCCAAAGCCAAAGAAACAGAATACTTAGGTCTTTGGCACTTTTTGTTTTAAATGTTTTAATTACCTGTGGAATTCCACAAATGGCAAACAGGATGTTCCCAATCCAGCCAATCGCTTCGTTCATCATAAGCGTATTTTAAGATATTTGTTTTAATTCTTCCAGTTCGGGTATGGCGTTTTTTAAATCATTAATTGCACTGGCTACCATTTCTTCAACAGAATCAAGTTGGTTGTTTTGAATTTCTGTCTGAATTTTCTTTAATAAAGTACCGGTTGACTCCATGCCAAAAGTCAGAACCGAAGATTTAGCCGTATGAGCTTCGCGTGCAAGAAGCTCCCACTGCTTTTCAGCCAGGTAGTTACTCATTTTCGAAACAAATTCAGGAATCTGTTCCAGAAAAATGTTTACCAATTCAATTCTAAAGTCTATGTCACCGCCCGAAATTGAATCAATTTGTTTGGTGTGTATTAATCTAAATTCCTTATTCATAATTCTTTCTGTTCTTATTGCGCAAATTAATAAAATAATCGTCATCTCATTTTGTTAGTACGATGATAAAATTCATATTTGTGTCGTTTTTGAATGCATAGCTTTGCCTTAAATTTCTACAAAATATATGAAAACGACAGCATTTAACGAGATACATAAAAGCATTGGTGCAAAAATGGTAGAGTTTGCCGGGTACGAAATGCCAATCGAATACAAAGGAATTAAAACAGAGCACATGTGTGTGCGCGAGGCCGTTGGTGTTTTCGATGTGTCGCATATGGGCGAATTTTGGGTGAAAGGACCTAAAGCCCTCGACTTGGTTTCTAAAATAACCTCAAACGATGCGAGGATTTTGGCACCAGGACAAGCACAGTATAGTTGTTTCCCAAATGGAAAAGGCGGAATTGTTGACGATTTACTGGTTTATAATTACGAACCTGAAAAATATATGCTGGTTGTAAATGCTGCCAATATCGAAAAAGACTGGAACTGGGTAGTGCTTCAAAATGAAGAAGTTGGTGCTGAACTTGAGAATGCTTCCGATGCCATTAGCCAGTTGGCTATTCAGGGACCAAAAGCGACCGAGGTGCTGCAAAAATTAACTGACGTTAATCTTTCAGATATAAAATTCTACACGTTTGTAACCGACAAATTTGCCGGTGTTGATGATGTAATTATTTCGGCAACCGGATATACCGGAGCAGGTGGTTTCGAGCTGTATTTCAGAAACGACGTGGCAGAGCAAATTTGGAACGCAATTTTTGAGGCTGGCGAGGAATTTGGAATCCAACCGATTGGATTGGCAGCGCGCGATACGCTTCGTTTGGAAATGGGATATTGTTTGTACGGTAACGATATCGACGATACCACGTCGCCTATTGAAGCGGGTTTGGGTTGGATAACCAAATTTAATAACGGGCGCCAGTTTATCGACCGCGAATTTTTAACCATGCAAAAAAATGAAGGGGTAACACGTCGTCTGAGGGGCTTTGTACTGAATGACCGAGGAATTCCAAGGCATGGTTACGAGTTGGTAAACTCCGATGGAGAAACCATTGGTGTAGTAACATCGGGAACCATGTCGCCGGTATTGAATAAAGGAATTGGAATGGGATATGTGGCAAAAGAATATTCAGCTTTCGGCACGGAGATATTTGTGAAAATCAGGAATAAAGTCATTCCTTCGGAAGTTGTAAAATTGCCTTTTATATAGTCAATAAAACGAACCAAAACTAAACGAGCCACTTTGTTTTAAAACAAAGTGGCTTTTTTGCTTATTTAAAATTGCTTTAAATATAAAAGCAGAAGGACTATTTTATTTTGAAATTATGGTTTTCTTTCTCAGAATAGAATAAATTTGTCCCAAACAACAGGCTGACAGTTAAAAAGTTAATAGAGTCGAGAATGTAGGAATGATATCTGTCACTTCAATTTGTGTTGTATATCAATGTTTTAAAACTCATAAAATAAAATATAAACTTGATTTTTCTCATCAGACAAACAACCACAATTCAAGTACTTTTGGAGTGGTGTTTAGAAGGAAGGATTACTAATTATTTACCTTAATTGTTGTTATTATGAAAAAGCACAATTTTTATGCAGGACCTTCAATTCTGCCCGAATTTACAAAAGAAAAGACTGCCGAAGCTGCCATGGACTTTGCTGGTACCGGACTTTCAGTTATGGAAGTTTCGCACCGTAGCAAAGAGTTTGTTGCTGTTATGGACGAAGCAGTGGCTTTGGTGAAAGAACTCCTTAAAGTGCCTGAAGGATATTCGGTTCTTTTCTTGCAGGGAGGTGCCAGTTTGCAGTTTTTAATGGCTCCATACAATTTAATGAATAAAAAGGCAGCATATCTAAATACCGGTGCCTGGTCGAAAAAAGCAATCAAAGAAGCTAAATTTTTCGGAGAGGTGGTTGAAGTGGCTTCATCGGCTGATACAATTTATAATTATATCCCAAAAGGATATGAAGTTCCTTCTGATGTAAGTTATTTCCATTATACATCAAACAATACCATTTACGGAACGCAGATTCCAACTCCTGATGTAGATGTGCCTTTGGTTGCTGATATGTCTTCTGATATTTTCAGTCGTCCGTTTGATGTTTCGAAATACGATTTGATTTATGCAGGTGCACAAAAAAACCTGGGACCTTCCGGTGCAACTTTGGTAATAGTTAAAGATGAAGCATTAGGAAAAGTAGAACGTCCGATTCCAACAATGCTTGATTATACAACACACATTAATGCAGGTTCGATGTTTAATACTCCGTCAACGCTTCCTGTTTTTGCTTGTTTGCAAACATTGCGCTGGTTGAAAGAAAACGGTGGTGTTGAAGCAATCGAAAAAATAAACATCGAAAAGGCAAAAGTGCTTTACGATGAAATTGATCGTAACAAATTATTCAAGTGTACAGTTTTGGCAAAAGAAGACCGGTCGTTAATGAATGTAACCTTTGTGATGACTGAAGAGTATGCTGAATTTGAGAAAGAGTTCCTTGAATTTGCTACAGCAAAAGGAATGCTGGGTATTAAAGGGCACCGATCGGTTGGCGGTTTCAGGGCATCAATTTACAATGCTATGCCGGTTGAGAGCATACAAGCTCTTGTTGAAGCCATGCAGGAATTTGAAAAAACCAAATAATTCAAATAAAAACAGAAAAAATGCAGGGCGGGAGTTCTGCATTTTTTTTAACCTAAATTTTATGAGTCATGAGAAAAATCTTAATAGCCACAGTTAAACCATTTGCCCCTGTTGCAGTAAAGAAAATCGGGAAAATATTTGAAAAAGCGGGTTACGAAGTTCTGCTTCTGGAAAAGTATGCCGATAAAAAGGAATTACTGGATGCTATAGCTAATGTTGATGCTGCCATTATCAGAAGCGATAAGTTTGATGAAGAAGTTTTGACTGCCGCTAAAAATCTGAAAATTGTGGTTCGTGCCGGTGCCGGCTACGATAATGTTGATCTTGCTGCTGCAACGGCAAACGATATTGTAGTTATGAATACGCCCGGGCAAAATTCCAATGCCGTTGCAGAGCTGGCTATCGGTTTGGCCATTTTTGGTCTTCGCGAGTTATATTCCGGCAAACCCGGTGGCGAGATGCGTGGTCGTACGCTTGGCTTACACGGTTTTGGATTTGTAGCGCGAAATGTTTTTCGTATAGCCCGTGCAATGGGAATGAAAGTAATTGTTTATACGCGTTACAGTAAAGCTGCAGCTGCCGCAATTGGATTAAAAGTCACCCGATCACTTGAGGAACTGTACGAAAAAAGCGATGTAGTATCAATCCATGTGCCGGCTCGTGGCGAGCATATAAAATCAGTAAGTTCAGAAATTTTGTCGCATTTAAGAGATGGTAGTATTCTGGTAAATACAGCCCGCAAAGAAGTGATTAACGAACCTGATCTTGTAAAATGTATGGAAGAAAAACCGGGTATTAAGTATATGTCGGACCTTACACCGGATTGTGCAGCCGAGTTTGAAGAAAAGTTTCCGGGACGTTTCTTCTTTACTCCTAAAAAAGCAGGAGCACAAACAGCAGAAGCTAATCTGAATGCCGGACTGGCCGCAGCACAGCAAATTGTCGACTTTTTTGAAAAGGGTGATAAAACGTACCAGGTTAATAAATAGTTTGTTTTGTAGCACTTTGTGAATCTTCGTGAATCCTTTGTGTAACTTTGTGGTTGATTTTTACTACAAAGAACTTTAAGTTAACTCAAAGTTTCACAAATAATTATTTATTGAAATAAATGTGTCAATTAGAATCTTGATCTTTATTTTTGGCGATCTAAAATTTGGTTGTCTAAAAATCTAAAAAAACGAAATAATGGCAATTATTAAACCATTTAAGGGACTCCGTCCATCAAAAGAAATTGTTGAAGAGCTGGCATGCCTTCCTTACGATGTAATGAATTCTGAAGAAGCAGCTGTGATGGCTGAAGGGAAAGAAAAGTCGCTGCTTAGGATTACAAAAGCAGAGATCGAATGTCCTGAGGTTGAAGATATCCACTCTGAATCAGTTTACAACAAAGCAGTTGAGAATTTTAAAGCTTTCCAGGAAAAAGGCTGGCTTGCAGAAGATGAGGAAGCCAAATATTATATTTATGCCCAAACAATGAACGGCGTTACTCAGTACGGAATTGTTGGGGCAGCGGCTTGTGCCGATTACGAAAACGGGATTATTAAAAAGCACGAACTTACCCGTCCTGAAAAGGAAGAAGACAGAATGGTTTTAACCCGTTACCTCAATGCCAATATCGAACCGGTTTTCTTTGCTTACAAGGCCGTCGCCGAAATCGACGAGATCGTGGAGGGAATTGTTAAAAGCAAAGCCGCCGATTACGATTTCACTGCTGAAGACGGTTTTGGACACCATTTCTGGACCATCGACGAAGCTGAAACGAATGCCCGTTTGGAGCAACTGTTCGAAGAAAAAGTTCCCTTTACATATGTTGCAGACGGACACCACCGTACCGCAGCTGCAGCACGAATTGGTGCTGAAAAAACAGCTCAGAATCCAGATCATAAAGGCGATGAAGAGTACAATTATTTTATGGCAGTTCATTTTCCTGATAACCAGTTGCAGATTATCGATTACAACCGTGTAGTAACCGATTTGAATGGCCTTTCTGATATTGATTTTCTGGCAGAACTTTCGAAAGGGTTCGATGTGGAAAATATGGGAACAGATATTTTTAAACCATCTGCTCTGCACGAATTTAGTTTGTACCTGGCCGGAAGCTGGTATAAATTAACCGCAAAAGAAGGAACCTACGACGATTCTGATCCGATTGGAATTCTTGACGTGACTATCCTTTCTTCGCAGGTATTGGATCCGATTCTCGATATTAAAGATCTTCGTACTTCAAAACGTATCGATTTTGTAGGAGGTATTCGTGGACTGGCTGAATTAAAACGACGCGTTGATTCGGGTGAGATGAAAGCCGCCTTTGCGCTGTTCCCGGTCTCTATGGAACAACTGATAAATATTGCCGACAGCGGAAATATTATGCCGCCAAAAACAACCTGGTTCGAACCAAAATTGCGTTCAGGTTTGGTGATTCATAAATTAGATTAGCATAAAGCGATGATAGTTAAAAATCCCGGGGAGAAATCTTCGGGATTTTTTGTGCCTGTCATTCTGCAAAAAATAAAAATTCCCTAACTTCAAAGCTGATTTAATATTAACCGGGTGGATAGAAACCAATAACATGGATATCGAAAACATTTCTCTTACCAATATTTATAAAAAGCGGAAAAACGATCGCGATATATTTCAGGAATTAATGCCTACAAAAGTAAAAGAGGTGCTTTTGGTGGCAACCCTTTACGACTCGTATTCCATAGTACGCGAAGGGCAATTCAGCGATAAAATTTTTGGGGAATATCTGCAACTGAATCTGTATGCCGCCCCGCGTTTTACTAGCGTTCACAGTCACGACGAAGCGATGTTGATATTGGAGCATCGCGATTTCGATTTGATAATAGTGATGGCCGGGATGGATAAACATTCTCCGGTACAAACTGCGCGCGCTATTCGGGATTTACGTCCAAGAGTGCCATTGTTGCTGCTGGTAAATAATAATGCCGATTTGCGTTTCTTCCAGGCCGAGCGAAGGAAACTTGATTTTATCGACCGCATATTTGTTTGGAATGGCAATTCGAATGTATTTATGGCCATGATTAAATACATTGAGGATAAATGCAATGTAGCCCGCGACACCCAGAATGGTAGTGTTCGAATAATATTGTTGGTTGAAGACAGTATTCAGTATTATTCGCGGTATTTGCCGATGTTGTATTCCACTGTAATGACCCAAACCCAGGTTTTGGTTGAAGAAGATGCCAAGGATGAGCTGCATAAAATTTTAAGAATGCGGGCCAGACCGAAGGTCATTTTAGTTGATAATTACGAAGAAGCTGTAAAGTTTATTAACAGCTATCGGAGGTACATGCTCTGTGTTATTTCGGATGTGAAGTTCGAAAAAGGAGGTGTTGAAGACGAAGATGCAGGAATTGATCTTCTTAATTATACCATGACCACCCGAAAGTTTCCGATTCCCTTGTTGTTGCAATCGAGCGATATTTCCAACGCCCAAAGAGCCAAAAGTGTTGGTGCCGATTTTATTGATAAGAATTCGGAAAGCCTGTCGATGGATATTTTTAATTTCCTCTATCGGAGGCTTGGATTCGGCGATTTTGTCTTTAAAGGAAAAGATGGTTTACCCATAGCTGAGGCAAAGAATTTGGAAGAATTTCAGGAGAAGTTTCGCGATATTCCTGAGGAATCGTTGCAGTACCACGGAAGTCGTAACTCCTTTTCCACCTGGTTGATGGCTCGTGGCGAGATTAATCTTGCGGAGTTGTTGCTGCCCATTCAAATGTCCGACTTTAATTCGCCCGAGGAATTGCGTCAGTTCTGTCTCGATAGTTTTAAGAAAGTAAGGTTTGAACGCTTGCGAGGGACCATCGTTAATTTCGATCCGGAGTTTGTCAGTTCCAGCCGCTTCATTGTTCGTATGGCAAAAGGATCGCTTGGCGGAAAGGGTAGGGGAATTGCTTTCATTTGTAATTTTATCGAGAATATCGATTTTTCGCATCTGATACCGGAAATGAATATTCGTATCCCTTCCACTTCGGTTATCGGGGCACTGGAATTCGATAAGTTTATCGAAACAAATAACCTCTACGACGATATTTATTCGTTAACCGATTACGAGGCGATTCGGAAACATTTTCTCGACTCGGAGTTCGATGATAAGATAAAAAGACGCCTTCTCGATTACCTTCGAAACATCAGGCGGCCATTGGCAGTCAGGTCTTCCGGATTGTTTGAGGATTCTTTACTTCAACCTTTTTCGGGTGTGTATGCCACCTATCTTATTCCCAACAATCATCCTGACCTGGAAGTGCGTTATCAGCAACTCGAAACCGCAATTAAACTGGTTTACTCCAGCATTTTTACCGAGTCGGCACAGGCCTACTTCGATGCGGTAAGTTATAAGATCGAAGAAGAAAAAATGGCGGTTGTTATTCAGGAAGTTATTGGTCACGAATACAACGATAAGTATTATCCTTCTATTTCAGGAGTTGCACAATCATATAATTATTATCCCATTGCCTACATGGAGCCAGAAGATGGTTTTTCGGTAGCCGCTGTTGGTTTGGGAATGTATGTTGTGGGAGGCGAAAATTCGTTTCGTTTTTGTCCGAAATACCCCAATCTCAATGCCGCCTCGTTAAAAGACCAGTTGCGCGATACTCAAAAGAAGTTTTATGCCATCGATTTATCCAACCCTGCCATTGATTTGATAGCTGACGGGGAAGATGCTGCCATAAAAAAATACCGGATTAAGGACGCTGAAAATGACGGCACACTCGAACATTCAGCTTCCACTTATATTATGGAGAACGACGATTTGGTGCCGGGAGTAAATGGCCCAGGACCCAAGGTCATTGATTTTGCCAATATTTTAAAGTACAACCACCTGCCTCTGGCCGATGTGCTTCAGTTGTTGCTGAAATTATTTAAGGAAGCCATGGGATCGCCGGTGGAAATAGAATATGCCATTGATCTGGAACCGGCTGAGAACGGAAAACCGACACTTTACTTGTTGCAGATAAAACCACTCATCCGCATTGAAGAAAGGGTGGATGTAGATATTACCATGGTAGATGAAGACAAAGTTTTTATGTATGCCGAACGCGGCATGGGCAATGGTAAAATCGACGACATACGTGATGTGGTTTTTGTTGATCCCGACAAATTCGATAAGATGAAAACCAAACAAATGGCAAAGGAGATCAGTGAGCTTAACACATGGTTCGAGCGAGAGAGGACAGAGTATATTCTTATCGGTCCAGGCAGATGGGGATCGCGCGATCAGTTCACAGGCATCCCGGTGCTGTGGGCTCATATTTCAAAAGCTAAAATTATAGTTGAAATGGGCTTGCCCGATTATCCGCTTGATGCATCGCTGGGCTCTCATTTTTTCCATAACGTAACTTCTATGAACGTGGGTTATTTCTCGGTGCCGCACAATGCACGAAATACCCGTCTAAAAATGGAGGCATTAAAAAAACAAACTGCTGTTCGCGAAACCGAATTTATTAAACATGTACAGTTCGATAAACCCTTAACAGTGCTGATGAACGGGCGGGAACGCAGGGCACTGATTCATTGTTAATTTTTATGGAGGATAGTATAAAATTGCATTTTTTTAAAAACAAGATTCAAATTCTGGTATTTACAGCTTTTGGGATATGCTATTATACTATTAATATTATTTCCACATCCTTTTTTGGAGACGGAGAATTCGGAGCTGTAGTTTTTCTTCATAGTTTCTTATACGCTCTTGGCGGGGCTGCATTTAGTTTTATTGCATACAGAGCGATAAAGATGTTAAGAACCCTGATAACATCTGACAGAATTTTTCTTATAATCGCTATTCTTTGTGTTTACATTGCTACTATTTTTTGGATGTTTTGTCATCATCTTTCGTGGTGGTTGGTTTCAGGAGGCGAGTTTTTTGCTGTTCGACTGATTATCTATCCTATTAAAGCCTTGATTTATTCCATCATCACCCTGGCCGTAATCTTGCTTTTAATACTCTCAGAGAAAAAATCCTTGACTGTCAATCAAGATGAAAAAGCCACTTTAAACTTGCAAAACGTTCAGGATTTATTTGAAAAAAAGAAAACCAGTGTTGAAGATACCATTCTGCTCCCGGTTAAAAACCGGATATTAAATATCAAAATTGATTCAATTAAACTAATACAGGCGAACGATTATTATTCGAATTTAATTTCTGAAAACTACGATAAAACTATTGTCAGCAATTACTCGCTTAAAAAGTGGGAAGATGTTTTACCCGAAAAGAATTTTCTACGGATTCACCGTTCTTCAATCGTGAACCTGAATTATGTAGAAAATATTGAAAAATTGGTAAATAATACCTACGAAGTAAAAATCAAAGGAGTTGAACATTGTGTAAATATGAGCCGAAGATGCGCCAAAACGGTTCTTGAACGATTCGAACCATAAGGTTTTAACCGTTTGCTGAATTATAATACCACTCACTGAATTTCAGAAACAATTTTCATTTTATCCTTCTACTTTTGCCGTAACACTTTAAGACATTAATGTTATGACTAATAAACGCAAAGCTTCCCTAATTGCCGCATTGCTTTTACTCTTTACTGCGGTTGGTATTGTTTACGGGCGAAACATGAATAAGGAGAATGGTTCTCAGTTGACATTGAACTCTGGAATTCTTAAGGAGAACAGAAGCATTCTGATTCATCTTCCCGATAATTACGAAAGCTCAGGTTTGTCGTACCCTGTAATTTACCGTTTCGACGGCGATAAAAAATTAATGCACAAAACGGTTTCTGATCTCAGTAAACTATCAAGTAAGTCAGAAAATATCCCGGATATGATTGTGGTAGCCATAGAAAATACGCAAAGAGACCGGGATATGTGGCCAACTCATGGCATGTATTATCCTGAGTCGCAGCCTTTGGGAGCAGAAAATTTTCTGGCCTTTATTGAGGAGGAACTTATCCCGTATGTGGAAACGAATTACAGGACAACCAAAAAACGGATTGTTTGCGGTCAATCGTTAAGTGCGGTTTTTACCTTGTACACATTTTTAAGCAAACCTTATTTGTTCGATTCCTACATTGCCTGTAGTGGAGCATTTCCCGGTTGCGAACCGTTTTTCAAGGAATTAAGCAACACCGCTTTTCAGCAAAGCTCTGAATTCGATAATAAGAAACTGTTTATTACTCATGGGTTAAAAGATCCACTTGATGCTGATGGAACTATTCACCGTCAAATGACAGATTTTTCAGAGTCGGTTAAAAAGAATTTAGGAAAAAAAGTTTCCTGTAAATATCTTTTTTACGAAAAAGAAGGGCATGTTCCGGCAGATAGTTTTAGGGATGGAGTGGCATTTTTATTCGATAACGGTAATTAACGGATATTTCTTTTGGATTTAGATATCTGTATGCTTTTGAAATTCTTTCTAATGACTATTATTTAAATAGCATTTACCTAAATATTTCACTTTCGAAAAGTGAGAAAAGGCGGTAATTATTCATGTACGAAAACCGGTTTGGTATTTTTGGCAATCGACAAAAGCCGGGTGCTTTCTTCGGCTGTTATGGGATTAAAATCGGTCATAAATTCCAGCGCTTTTAAAAATAAGGTATATTCTCCGGGAGGAATGGCGGCAGTTACTTTTTTCGATAAAGTATACCTCAGTGCAAGTTTCATTATTTCTTCGTTGTCGATGGGTTTGTACCAGCAATTCTTAAATATCAGGTCTTCTTTCTCGTGCAGAGGGGTTAGAGCCATTGATTTGAGTGCCAAAATCCCAATTTCCTGTTTTTCTGCTTCTTCATAAACCTGGGGGCCAAAATTCCCTCCTTTCCAACAAGCAAAATTTATAGGGAAAAGAATGGAGTCGAAGGCGAAATTTTTTAGAGCAAACAAGGCGGCAGAAATTGAATGTGCTGAAAATCCAATGTGTTTTATTTTACCGTCTTGTTTTGCTTTTACAAGTGTTTCAAGTGCCCCTCCACTACTAAAAACCTGTTGAACCTCTTCGTCGCTTGCCAGTTCATGAAGCTGGTATAAATCGAAGTAGTCGGTTTGCAGTTTTTTGAGTGAATTTTCCAAATCCTTTTGAGCTCCTGAAGCATCTCGTTGGCGCGTTTTACAGGCCAAAAAACAATCTTTTCGGTAGGGTTTCAGGGCCGGACCTAATCTGTCTTCTGCATTACCATACTTTGGCGCCACATCGAAATAATTTACGCCTAATTCAACTGCTTTAGCAACAATGTCGTTTGCAAAATCTTGTGGATTGTCGTTTAACATGATTCCTCCAAATCCTATAATCGACAATTTTTCATCGGTTTTGCCCAGAATCCGCTTGGGTATTGAATAATTTGCAGGGAAATTATTACCAAATTGTTTTATGTAAGTTGTTTTTAATTCCATGATTTAGGTTAGTTTGATTTAATAAAAACGTAGCCTAAAGTTATAAATTTCTGCCTATTAGTAATGAAAATCTCAAACATGAAGGCGCACTTTAGGGAATGGTGCTATTAAATAAATTTAAAAACGACGAAGAAACCACAGCAATACCATGGCAATAAAAATATGGATGAAGGGTTTGTAAAAAGGTTGAAAATCTCTGACCGGAGCATTTAAATACGGACAACATTTTAAATATGCTATGGGAATGGATCCTCCCTTGTTTTTTAGATAAACCGGTCCTTTAATTTCTCTCGATCTTCCGTCGAAATTTTTTCCTGAAACAACAAATTCATAACTAAAAACAAAGGTATACCGATTCCGGATCGTTTCATCCCTTTCAAACATTTCCATTCGGTAACTCGTAATTTTGGCAAAGGTTTTGGTTCCGAAAAGATTCAATGCAAAAAGAAAAATTGCATACACCAGAAAGATTGCCATTACGGTACTGACTATCAGTTTTCCTGCAATGCTTGATTTTTTCTTACGTTTCATTTTATCCGGTTTAGATTATCGGTGTATAGCTTCTAATTTATTAAGTTAGCAAAGCTGTCAGGGGGTAATTTGTAATTACTCAAATACCTCAAATGCAATTTTGAATCCTTGTTATTTTAAATTTCGCTCTTTTAAAAGATTCTCTAATTCTTTATTATCATATTTTGATTTATTTATCAATTTGTACGCAAGGAACAAAGGTATTAGTGTAAAAAATCCTAAACTGTTTTTGGCAATGCTATAGAATACAATTCCAATTAGAAATCCAATGAGTACTGCATTGATTATGGCATTCGATTTTACTCTTTTCGCTTCTTGCAGCAACTCCTGATCTGTTAATTCTGATAGTTCTTTTTGTTTCATTTATACTAATTTTTTAAGTTACGATATCATTTATGAATAGTATTGGTATTTGCTACAATGTTCATTTGTAATTTATGGCTACGGGCGATGGTTAATTATTTGTCCGCGGGAAGAAACCATTTTTCCAAAATTTTAGAACGAATCCTCAATACTATTTTCAGAATGATGATAAGAGTGTTTTATGTCTTCGTTTTTACAACTTTCTTCGTGATTAATCCATTGTTAGTAAATGTTTTTAATATATAAATACCATCAGGCAAAAATGATAAATCTATTAATATTGGATACTCTATCTTATTTTTTGATACAACAATTTCTCCATTCATATTAATAATGTTCAAATTAATTATATCAAGTGAATTTGACGAATTAATTTTTAATATACCATCGGTAGGATTAGGATATATATTAATATCATTATTTAATTGAAAAGTTTCACATTTTGATACAGGATCAATATTGACCAAAGCGAGGAAGAAATTGATTGTATTTGGATAAGAAACTGGAATTGACATATTCAAAAATTGTGTTTCATGGCTAAAATTGCCAGTTAGCGAGATTGTTGAATTATTGTAATAAATATCTTCAATTGTTGATTCTCCATCTGTTATATTTCTTACCCATTGAAATGTGCCATCTTTGTTATACATTGCAATAAATCCCATTCGAATGAGAGAATTATCACTGGAAGATACCATGACTTCATTCTCTCCATGGCCGAATCGGGCTCCGGTTATAACATCTCCTGAAATAAAAATATTACCATCAGTATCAGTCGCAATACTTTTTCCTTCTTCAGAACCACTCCATGGAGCACCGGCAGTTTTTACCCAGACAGCATCTCCTTTTGCAGATAATTTACATAGATAAATATCATAGGCCCCGTTACTTTTGAAACTAATATTGTCAATTTTTGCACTGTCGGTAAATGTACCTACCATAAGTATTTCATTCTGGTTATTAATACTAATTTTATTTCCCCAGTCGTCCTTCATGCCTCCCACTGTATTCATCCATAAGAATTCACCATTGGAGTTATATTTTGCTATTATAGCATCCTGGGTTGGTATATCGTATGTTGATGTTAAGTCTATAACGGAACTTACATGAGAAGTCCCAATTGAAATACTATCTCCATTTCTTGTTTCAAAATGGCCTATAGTTACTATGTTATCATCATTGTCGATCTTTATGTCCTGAAATGAGGTTGATTCACCGCCATTTGTAGAATTGAACCATTTAAAATTACCTTCATTATCATACTTTATGATGAAAGCTTTTTTTTCATGATTAAATCCCTGTAATAATGTATCTTCTACAATAAAATCGTCTGAAGAATTTTTATAACTACCACATACGTAAATATCATCTTTACTGTCAATTGCAATTGCATAGGGTTTAGGGAAAACTGTATTTTGTAATATTTTTTTCTCCCATAACAGATTGCCGAACTTGTCATACTTTATAATGTAACACTCGAAGCTGGTACTTCCTGCTACAAATACTTCATTTTTACTGTTTAATGTAACATCTGTTCTACCCCAACCTTCCAGTTGTTTTAACCACTTTAAATTTCCATTAGTATCATAATTAATCAAGAAACAAAATTGTCCATTCTGTATAGTTGAATCTTGTATGATGGCTTCACTTTTTCCGGTTACTAGTCCGGTTAAATATACTTCATCATCATTTGATATAACAGAATAGCCAATATCTACTACTCCATTATAATATTTGTTTTCGTCGCCGGCACCTGAATTAATCCAGGAAATCGTTTGTCCGTTAATATTTAAAAATGATAAAATAAGCACAAAGGTATAAGAGAGGTTTCGCATAAGTTAAAGTTTTAATGCTAAAATTAATCTATTTTCGACCTGGTATTCTAATATATAAATAGTTGTAATTGGGGCTCAGAAAGTCTGCTAATCCAATTGCGTCCGGTATTGTCTCAAACTTAGTAATTTGTTTCTTATTTTCTTCAGAAATTCACATTTTTTTGTTTGACTAACGATATTGTGAAAGAGGTTCATATGTTTTAATTACAAAACAATTATCCATTATCGAAATTAACTTTTTTATTTGTGCACTCCAGTTGTCTGTCTTATTTTGCAGTATTTAATTGACTAAAGGAATTGGTGGTGTTTCTTAATGGCACATCCTCGATACAGAATTAAGTTTTCTTGAATATTTTTTATTCAAGGTGTTTCTCCAAAAGTCAAGGCTGGCGATAGCTCTGTGTGATAATTTACTAACGTTACAAGTTTTTTGCAGAAGTTAACCCGTTTCTATTAGTTTATCTGCCAAGTATTGAGAACCTGATTTATTTTAGGATTCGAATCTCCAGGTTTTCGAAAGCGCGCCTAATTTTTAGCATCTCTTCTTTGTCAACCTTAATTTCGCCCGAATATTTGTCGGAGATATGTTTTTTCCAGAATCGTCTGATTGGATTTTTTTCCTTAAAAATCAGGTAAAATTTAAATCCGCTTTTTACTTTTATTAAATGGCTTAACTGGTTTGATAAAAACAAAACTTTAAATGGTTTTTGTTCTTTTTTGTTTATCGTTCTGTATTCGAGTTTTTGAGCGGTTAGTCTATATTCAAAACGCGAAAAGATCATCGGCAAAAGTGTTACAATCGATCCAACTGCTGTGAATAAAAGGGTTTTTACAGCTGCCATAGAATGAAATACAAAATATGAAATAGCAATAAAGGCAATAAAAACCAGAGCCACATAAAACAAAATAATCGGAGACATTTTTCTGGCCGTCCAGTTAAGTTCTGCTTCGGTGTTTTTTCCTTTGTTTTTCATAATGATTGTCCCCGTTTTTCAAAATTACAATTTTGATTACAAAATTTTTATCGATCAGAATCTGTTTTTTTTAAATTGTATTATTTACCGGCAAGCGACGTGGCTGAAATTTTTGCCAGATGGTGGCAAAAACTTTGTTTTTCGTCGCCCGAGTGCCCTTTTATCCACCTGAATTCTATAAGTTTATTTTTGCATAATTCATCAATTCTTTGCCATTCGGCATCAAATTTTACCTTTTTCCCATAGGCCGTTTGCCAGTTGTTGTGTCGCCAGAAATGTATCCATTGTACCAAGCCGCGAATAACGAACCGGCTATCGGTATTGATTTGAATCTCATCTTTTGTTCTTAGTTGTTTTAATCCTTCGGTAACAGCCAGAAGTTCCATCAGGTTGTTGCTCCCCCCGTTAAACGAAGCCGAAAAGGTTTTTCGTTCGCCGCTGGGTGTTAGAATAAAACCTCCGAATCCCGATAACCCTGTTTTTGACACAAAAGAACCATCGGCAAAAATTTGATGAATACCATTAGTGGCTGCCTGATGAGTGGTGATTTTAAGATCGCCGTTGAGCCGGTCAACCCTGATAATTTTCATGAAGTCGGCATCTCTTAAAAAGGGAAAATCTTCGATAAATACACCGTGAATGATTTGTAGGGGAGTGATTTTACCTTTTATTGCCGACCGGATAATCTTTTCAAACTGATTGGTATTTCTTCTGATTTTTTCAGTAAGTACATTCTCAATTGAAAATACAATCGTTCCTGATTTCGGATAATAATTTACATTAACTGATTCCGTTTGATCGGAAACCTGGCACCCGATTTCCTTTTCATCAGCCGATTCGATTTGTATGGTGAGTTTTATTGGTTTCAATCTGAAAACGATTTGATTGTGGAAGGTACTAAAAATAATGATTTGAGTTGTAACAAATAATCGGAGATGATAAAATACGGGACATAATATTTGTAAGGGTAAAATTCTGTAGGTGCATAGAAATAGCTAACTTCGGCATTTATTCCGGAGTATTGTGTAGCATTAATAAAAACGGGCTCATATATTTTATGTGTTAAAAAATATTCAACCTGTTATCAAATACATAAACTAAAATTTCTCATCTCAGATATAAATTTATCTTTGTCTATTGCAAAAATTTTTTTTTGAAAAGCTGAACTGAAAAAGTTTAAACAGAATAATTATAAATTTAATACTAAACCGTAGCTATTAGTTACACTAAAAATTATCATCTTATGACTAATATTTTCTTTATAGTGCCTATTGCTTCGTTGTTGGCATTGGCATTTGCCTGGATATTCTTCAAGTCGCTGATGAAGAATTCGGAAGGTACTGACAGGATGAAAGAAATTGCTCAGTATGTTCGCGAAGGCGCCATGGCTTATCTAAAACGACAGTACAAAGTAGTAACAATGGTGTTTGTTGTTTTATTTGTATTGCTCACTATTATGGCTTATTTCGGAGTACAAAATCCATTTGTTCCTATCGCATTCTTAACCGGGGGGTTCTTTTCTGGTTTATGTGGATTTTTAGGAATGAAAACGGCTACTTTTGCTTCGGCACGTACAGCTCACGGAGCATCTCAATCCTTAAACAAAGGGTTACAGGTAGCATTCCGAAGTGGTGCTGTAATGGGCTTGGTAGTAGTTGGATTTGCATTGCTTGATATAGCTGCATGGTATCTTTTGTTGAGCGAAGTAATTTTTACTCCTGAACACATGATGAATGGTTTCGAATTTGCAGGCCTTAGCTTTGTTCATCCTGGTACTTCTGAATCACAAAAATTAATTGAAATCACCACAACCATGTTAACATTTGGTATGGGTGCTTCAACTCAGGCATTATTTGCCCGTGTTGGTGGTGGTATTTATACAAAAGCTGCCGATGTAGGTGCCGACCTTGTTGGTAAAGTAGAAGCTGGTATTCCTGAAGATGATCCACGTAACCCAGCAACAATTGCCGATAACGTAGGTGATAACGTAGGTGACGTAGCCGGTATGGGTGCCGACCTTTACGAATCGTATGCCGGTTCTATTTTGGCAACTGCTGCCTTGGGTGCTGCTCTTCCTGCCATCGTATTAAAAGATACGGGTATTGATCCTATCAAAGCTGTAACCGCTCCAATGATTGTAGCTGCCATCGGTATTGTACTTTCAATTGTGGGTATTTTTATGGTACGTACCAAAGAATCGGCAACGCAGAAAACTTTATTGCGTGCGTTGTTTATCGGAACTTTTGGTAGTTCGGTACTTATTCTTTTTGCACTTGTTGGTTTGGCATTTGCAGGATGGATTACCTGGGGTGTTTTCTGGGCTGTGGTTATTGGTTTGGCTGCCGGTGTTATTATTGGTCAGGCAACCGAATATTACACTTCCGACGAATATAAACCAACCAAAGGTATTGCCGAACAGGCTCAGCAAGGTCCTGCCACTACCATTATCGATGGTATTGCTGTAGGTATGAATTCAACCTGGATTCCGGTTGTAACAATCGTACTCGGGATTATGGGGTCCTTCTGGGCAGCTGGTGGTGCTACTCATTTTGCAATGGGTGTTTACGGAATTGGTTTTGCAGCAGTAGGAATGCTTTCAACATTGGGTATTACTCTGGCTACCGATGCATTCGGCCCGATTGCTGATAATGCTGGTGGTAATGCTGAGATGTCAGAATTGGATCCTGAAGTTCGCGAACGTACCGATGCTTTGGATATGTTAGGAAATACAACCGCTGCAACCGGGAAAGGTTTTGCGATTGGTTCTGCCGCGTTAACAGCTATGGCTCTTATTTCAGCATACATGGAAGAAGTAAGATTGTGGTTTGGTAAGATTGCAAAAGCGGGTGAAGGTTTTGTAACCAAAGGCGATTATGTATTTTATAACGATGTAGTTCCTGCTGTAAAAGATGGAATGCATGCCATTCAAATTTCAGCAGCTTCGGTAAAAGATTTCTCTGCAGCATATGATATTACATTATTTAACCCATTGTTCCTGGGAGGTTTGTTCCTGGGTTCTATGATGGCATTCCTTTTCAGTGCCATGACAATGAAAGCTGTTGGACGTGCCGCCGGTGCAATGGTGGAAGAAGTTCGTCGCCAGTTCCGCGAGATTAAAGGTATCCTTGAAGGTAAAGCAACTCCTGAATATGCCAAATGTGTAGAGATTTCAACAAAAGGTGCACAAAAGGAAATGTTACTTCCTTCGTTGGTAGCCATTATTGTTCCAGTAGTTGTTGGGGCAAGTATGGGTGTTGCCGGTGTTATCGGTCTTTTAGCTGGTGGTTTAACTGCAGGTTTTACATTGGCCGTGTTTATGAATAATGCCGGTGGTGCCTGGGATAATGCTAAAAAATTCATCGAAAAAGGAAACTATGGCGGTAAAGGAAGCGAAGCTCACAAAGCCGGTGTTGTTGGCGATACTGTAGGTGATCCTTTCAAAGATACTTCAGGTCCTTCGTTGAATATTTTGATTAAACTTATGACTATGGTTTCGGTTGTTATGGCCGGTTTAACTGTAACACTGAGTTTATTGTTCTAAGAGATTTTACATAAATAATATAGGAAACCATCTGTCGTAAGGCAGGTGGTTTTTTGTTTTTAGTGAATGAGTAATTGGGTAAATGTGTGAATGAGTGTTTGAGGATTTGATATTTTGTTGAAGGCCGGATCAACCAGTGCCCAATAGCTAATGGTGCTTCTTATTTGTATTTCAAACTTCGTCTATGACTCATAAACAAAATTTAACGATATAAAAGTGAACAAAATATTGGAAATGAAGTTAAAGTAGAAAACAAAGATTAAGAATCAATAAAAACAATACATCATGGCAAATCTATCAACAACCTACATGGGAATTGAATTAAAAAACCCACTTATTCTTGGAGCAAGTAATCTGGTTACAAAACCCGATGTGATTAAACAAATAGAAGAGGCCGGAATTGGCGCCATTGTTTACCGTTCACTTTTTGAGGAACAAATTCAACTGGAAAATCTTCAGATGGATGAAGAGCTTTCGGAGTACGAAAACCGGAATGCAGAAATGACAAGTTTGTTTCCCGGTCTTGAACATGCCGGCCCCAAAGAGCATCTTTATAATGTTGAAAAATTGGTAAAAAGCGTTGATGTTCCGGTATTCGCGAGCTTAAATGCTATTTACGAGCCGACCTGGATTGAGTATGCAAAGGAGTTGGAAAAGACAGGGATTGCAGGTTTGGAATTAAACCTGTATGCCGTTCCCGGATATTTTGAGGAATCAGGCCAGTCGATTGAAGACAAACAGGTTCAGATTGTTGCTGCTGTTAAGGAAGCCGTTTCTATTCCGGTAAGTGTGAAAATTAGTTTGTTTTATACTAACCCGCTTAATTTTATAAAAAAGGTAGATGAAGCCGGAGCTGATGGTTATGTTTTGTTTAACCGCTTTTTCCAGCCAGAAATTGACATTGATAAAGAAGAATATTTTTATCCATGGGAACTGAGCAATCCGAAAGATCACATGGTAGGACTGCGTTACGCCGGACTATTACATGGAAATCTTGAAGGAAGTGTTTGTATAAGCCGTGGAATTTACGATGCTAACGACGTTATTAAAATGATACTGGCCGGTGCCGATGTAGTTCAAATGGTAAGTACTATTTACCGGAATTCTCCTTCGGTTGTTTCAGATATTTTAATCGATCTGAACCGTTGGATGGATGAAAAAGGTTACAAAAGTCTTGACGATTTCAGAGGTAAACTTTCAAGAAAAAACCTAAAAGATCCGTTTACTTACCAGCGTGCACAGTATGTTGATATTTTAATGAGATCAGAAGATATTTTCAAAAAATACCCGATGGTATAATAAGGATTTCATAATAGAATTTGAGAACAGGAGCTGAAAGGTTCCTGTTTTTTTATGGCTAATAAGAAGAAAAAGTTGTAAAGTTGCTTTCAAAATATCTGATTGTCAGTTTGTTTTTAAATTAAACATTGTGTTATTAATAAATATTTTGTTTAGTTTTGGCATATATAAACATAAACCTCAAAAATTACGCTATGTAATGAATGGAATGCACTGTCAGAATAATATTCAAAAAGATATTTATAAATTTTTTTAATTAAATCCACTTAATCGTGAATTAGAAAATACTTGTGATGTTGGGAAGCCTTAATATGACCAATACCTGTTATTAAACTTAAAATATAAACATCAGAAATTAAATCCACAAAACTAAAAAACCCACCATTGGAAAAACTCCTATTAAAAGTACCTAAGCACTTAGCTCATCCTTTGGGAATAAGAACAGGATACGCTTCTGCATTTCCTGTTAATAATTTGGATGTTTCGGGTAGCGTAAATTTACATGCCAATGCCGTTGGTTTATACGAATGTTACGCCCAATATGGAATCGGCTATAATTCCCGGACCGATAATAGAAATAGGCACCTCCAAGCCAAATCTAAAAAAATAACGCTTCAACTGTTTAATCTTGCCAAATTGGTAATGGCACAAGGTCTGGCGAAGAAATATAATCGCACCGTTTTTGAAGAGATTCATAGCGGCTGTGTCTCCGGGTGGAAAAACCCTTATTTGTGTATCTAATTAAATTAAAATGATATGGAAAAAAATTACTTAAAAACAATCAGGCAATTGACATTATTCACACTAATGTTGTTTTGGTGTATGTCTTCATTTGCTGTGAATGATTTATCTGTTTTTGGGGTGTCGAATATAACTCCGGACCCCAACGGTACTTATGTGTGGCTGGGGACTGAAAATGGTCATAATTATTGGAAGCATTGTGTAAATACATATTATATCTATTGGAATGATACTTACGATAATTGGGAATTGGGGACAAGTTATACCGATGAAGTGGAATATATAGCTGCCGAACCACTTGGAATCTCTGCAACACAAATCCCATATGCATCTCCTGTTGCTGTTGGTAGCCAACCTCGTAATATTTGGGATGGAATTCAGGCGAATATCGGTTTGATGGTTATGGAAGAAGTTGCTTCCACTATTGCCCCAACCATTTCAATAGACAATACTACTTTGGCTTACACCGAAAACGATGCGGTTAAACAAATTGATGCAGCTGCAACTGCTTCTGATGCCGATGGAGATGCTGATTGGGACAGTGGAACCCTCGAAGTTCAAATAACTGCGAACAATGAAGCTGCCGATGAAATAAGTATCCCGGATAATGTTGTTGGGACTATTAATACAAGTGGTTTGACTTTGTTAAATGGATCAACAACAATCGGAATTTTAAGCTCCAGCGAAGGAACCGTTACAAACGACACAAAACTTACCATAATATTTAATGCCAATGCAACCAATGCCCTTGTACAACAGGTTGTCAGGGCGGTTCACTACCGAAATACTTCCGATGATCCCGGAATTTCGAACCGGACTGTTACATTTACGGTAACCGACAAAAATGTGGCAAGTAACTCTGATACCCGGACTATAGCAATAACACCGGTAAACGATGAACCAACATTAGCGGCGAATGGAAGTAATCCATTATTTATTGAAGATGGTGTCGCAGTGAGTTTGTATAGCTCTGCTTCATCGTCTACTGTTGAAAGTATACAAACGATTACCGGTTTTACATGTACCGTAACAAATGTGAGTGATGGTGTTGATGAAAAATTGAATGTAGATGGAACTTCTATTTTTTTAACTGATGCGACTAATGGAACAACAGCAATTAATTCAATTAGTTATTTAGTTGCTGTTTCAACTACAACTGCGACAATAAGTTTTAGTGGTGCTGCCCTGACAACAAATGATCTAAATACCATTGTAGAGGAGATTAGTTATCAAAACGATAGTAATACCCCTACTACCACTTCTAATCGGGTTGTGACTATTACCTCACTAAGCGATAGTGGCAGCAATGTAGGAGATAATGATAATGTGGTGGTGCTTTCGATTGCTTCTACCATAACTCTGCAGGCCAGTAACGATGCTCCAACATTAACAGCTTTTGCCGATGTGGTTGAAACAACAACGCAGAATGGCGAAATTGAAATTACGTTTGCAGAACTAACAGCACAGGGTAATGAAAATGATGTTGATGGTGTCGTTGATGCTTTTATTGTAAAAGCCTTAAGTACAGGGACATTAAAAATTGGGGCAGATTCAGGAACAGCAGTGGCATTTAATGCTTTATCGAATAACACTATCGATGATTCAAACAATGCTTATTGGACGCCTGCTGCAGATGTTTTCGGTGTTCAAAATGCTTTTACAACAACTGTGGAAGATAATAATTCGGCAGAGAGTTCTGTTGCTGTTCAGGCAACCATTCAGGTGAATGATGTAACGAATCCGGCAGTTACTGGAGTAACTATAAGTGGTTCTCCCGCAGTTAATGCAAGCTCAATTACTTATATAGTAGCTTTTAACGAATCAGTTAAAAATGTAAGTATCGATGATTTTTCATTAAGTACCACAGGAACTGCGAATGCTGCAATTGCCTCGGTCAGTTCCACAACAGGAAACAGCATTAGCGTAATCGTAAATGCAATTTCAGGAACAGGTACAATTCGTTTAGATTTGGATGCTTCAACTAATATTGCTGATGTGTCTGATAATACACCTCCTGCGGCATACTCAAGTGGCGTTGTTCATAATGTTGACAGGGATAACCCAACATTAAATTCAGCGATTCCATCTGATAACGATACCGGATTTGATGCAACTGCAAATCTGACTTTAACATTTAGTGAAGACATTGAATTTGGAACAGGAAATATTCACCTGATTGATTTAGATGATGGAAGTGGAACAATTACCATTGATGTAACCTCACCAGGAACTCAAGCTTCCATTTCAACAAATGTTTTAACATTAAATCCAACAAGTGATCTTGAAGAAAATGTAAATTATGCAATTCAAATTGAAGCAACCGCAATTGACGATGCCAATGGGAACAGTTATGCCGGTATTTTAGATAACATAACATTGAACTTCCAATCTGCCGACGTAACGCCTCCGGTATTGTCTTCAAGTAGTCCTGTTAATGGAGCTTCAACTGTGATGCTAAGCGAGGATATTGTTTTGAACTTTGATGATAATATGGTTGCCGATACTGGTAATATAACGATAAGATTATCAGATGACAATTCAATTGTAGAACAAATTCCAATAACCGATTCATGTATTTCTATTTCCGGTTCTCAACTTACCGTTAACCTTGAAGCCGGTTTATCGAGAGCAACGGGGTATTATGTTGAGATTGATTCTACAGCCCTGGATGATGATGGTGGAAATTCGTTTGCAGGGATTATTGGAAGTACAACATTAAATTTTACTACAGTTGATGTAGTTATTAACGAAATTGTGATGGAGCCTCAAACTGATTGGAGTACTAATGACTTTAGCGGTTTAGATGGAAATGGTACGATTTCAGATGGTACTGATGAGTGGATAGAACTGCTTATTAATTCTACAGGTGTTGATCTTTCAACAGGATGGACAATTGAAATGAGTTCTCAAAGCTTTTCCGGAAGTTTAAATAGCGATGGGGCTTTCGAAACTTCTCGTTATTTTGGTACGGGTAGTATAAACAATACAAGTGCTGGTGATTATCTGGTATTGGGAAATCCTGCCGATGACTTTTGTATGGAACTGACAGTTATGATAACACTGAAAGATCCTGGAGGGGCTATTGTTGATCAAGTTTTATTTGCAACACCTTCAATGCCTTTAATTAATTTTGACAATGTTTATAATGAATCGGCACAACGTTTCCCGAACGGAAGTAGTAACTGGACACAGGGAAAAGCCTCTCTTGGATTTGAGAACACAGGACCGAGCGTAACTTTGTCAGTGTCGGATGATACTATTTTCGAGGCAGGAACTTCAAGCATTAAAGCAACTTTGAATGCTCCATGTAGTCAAGATGTTACTGTTACTATTGGAGCTAATGTCGCTGGTACTGCAACTGCAGGTGATTATAGTTTTTCGTCAACTTCAATTGTAATCTCCTCCGGTAATAAAGAAGGTACTGCTACTTTAACAGCAGTACAAGATCAAACTGATGAAGAAAATGAAACCGTGTTTGTTGATATTATTTCTGTAACTAACGGAGTTGAAGCAGGAACGCAACAACAAAAAATCATGATAGCTGATGATGATAATCCACCAGTAGTAACATTAAGTCAATCAGCTGAGTCAATTAACGAAAATGCTGGGGTAAATACAGTAACAGCAACTTTGTCTGTTGTATCAGGGAAACCGGTTACAATAATTTTAGGAAAGTCAGGAACGGCTACCGATGGTGGTACGGACTATAATTTATCAACCACTTCAATTGTTATTTCAGCAGGTAATACCGAAGGTAATGCTACTGTAACTGCAGTTCAGGATGTTGTGGATGAAGAAAACGAAACTGTAATTATATCCATCACTGGGACTGTTAATTGTACGGAACAAACAGCACAACTGGTAAGCTGTTCAATCATTGATGATGATGATCCTCCTTCTGTAACTTTAAGTCAGTCAGGTTCATCAATTGTTGAAAACGGAGGAATAGATACTTTAATAGCAACATTGTCTGCTGTGTCGGGTAAAGAGGTTACAATAAACCTGGGCAAAACCGGAACAGCAACAGATGGAGGTACTGATTATACACTTTCAACCAACGCTATTGTTATATATGCAGGAGATGCAGCAGGTACAGCAACAATAACTGCGATTCAGGATGATTTGGATGAAACTAATGAAACAGTTATTGTGGATATTACTGAAACGGTTAATTGTACAGAACAAACTGAACAACAAGTTATTTGTTCCATTACAGATGATGATGCTTTGCCATCGGTAAGTTTTACAAGTGCTACCCAATCAAGTATTAATGAAAATGGTACTTTAACCGTTACTGCACAATTATCAACATTAAGTGGACGAGATGTGACTGTTCCGTTTAGCATAAATGGTTTAAGTTCTGCGACAGGTGGAGGAACTGATTATAATATTACTGCTAGTCCAATAACAATCACTGAAGGTAACTTAAGTAATGTTATAACCATCAAAATTGCATCGGATCTTATCGATGAATATAATGAGACAGTAATTGTTGATATGGAGACATCTACTAATGCTACTCAAGGTACAACCACAACTCATAGAGTCACAATTACCGATGATGATGATCCACCAACGGTAAGTTTATCTGTTTTACCCACAGAGATAAATGAAGATTCGGGACAATCAGTATTAACAGCATCTTTGTCATTACCCTCAGAAAAGATTGTCACAGTTGATTTAGGTTTTACAGGAACAGCAACGGGAAGTGGAACCGATTATATTGTCTCTGCCTCTTCAATTGTTATTCCTGCCGGAAATGGTTTTGCTAATGATACAATCACGGCAGTTTCGGATATATTAACTGAAGGTAATGAAACCGTAATTGCAGATATAATATCTGTTTCAAATGGTACAGAAGATGGTATACAACAAGAAACAATCACCATTGTCGACAATGATGTTCCTCTTGTTTCGTTGGAACAATCAACAAGTTCATTTAGTGAAGATGGCGGTATCGATACAATAACAGCTCGTTTAGCAAATACTTTTTCGTCCAATGTTGTGGTCTTAATTGGTGTTAATGAGGCAAGTACTGCTGATGGAGGAGGAATTGATTATACACTTTCCTCCGATACGATAACCATATTGGCCGGTCAGATTAGTGGTGTAGTTACTTTAACAGCTATGCTTGATGTTCTGGACGAAGAGAATGAAAGTGTTATAATCGATATTGTTGGTATTGAAAATGGATTAGAGGATGGTACACAGCAGATTACTTCCATGATTACGGATGCTGGCATTCCTCCTGAAGTCACCTGTCGTGATATAGAAGTTGAACTTGACCAGGACGGTATGGTATTGGTTAATCCTGAACAGACATTAGTTTCTGCAAGCGATGCCGGAGGTATCCAATCCTATGAACTGAATATAAATAGTTTCGATTGCTCAGACATTGGAGAGAACACGGTTGTTGTGTATGTGAAAGATAATGCAGGGAATGTATCAACCTGCGGTTTAACGGCAACAGTTTATGATAACTCAGCACCTTTGGTAATTTGCCAAGATATTGAAGTTTCGCTAAACGAACAAGGTGTTGCTGAAATCACTCCGTCAATGATTGATGCCGGCTCATCAGACAATTGTGGTATAGCAACCATGGATTTATCACAAAGTGTATTCAGCGATGCAGACCAGGGTGAAAACATTGTTAGATTAACAGTAACCGATAATAACGGCAATGTAGACAGTTGCAACGCGATAGTTACAGTTAAAGATGAAATTGCCCCAACAGTAAATTGTGAACCAATCGATGTTTGGTTGTCAAGCAGTAATACCTACGATCTCACAGCTGAGGATATTGAAACTATCACAGGTGAAAGTTTTGATAATGTTTCACCATTCGATAGTTTGAATATTACAGTGTCACCTGCAAGCTTTGGGTGCAGCAACGTTGGAGATTCAGTTCCGGTAGAAGTAAGAATCACCGATGAAGCCGGTAATGAATCGACCTGTGAAACATGGGTGTATGTAGATTATTCTTCTGAAATAGAAATAAATAATATAGAAGTACAGCTTTCAGCAGGAGTTTGTGAAACAACAATCGCTTATCCCGAAATATTTACATCAGAATCGTGCCTGACAGTGACTCTGTTAGAGGGGCTTGGCGTTGATGGTATTTTCCCGGCTGGAACCACTGATGAAAGCTGGGAAGTGGACTTTGGCGACACCAAAGACACCATTTCTTTTGACGTAATTGTAAGCTCAGAAAACCAGGCGCCAACACTTGGCCCGGTTTCAGATACATCTGTAACAGAAGATGCCGGAATAACAGTATTGTTAAGCGGTATTGGCGACGGGGGTGATTGTCTGGCACAGGAAGTTGAAGTATCAGCAGAAGCCATTGGCACCGGTCTTATTGAAACCATAGATGTTGACTATGTGACAGCCGCCCCGACAGCTGCACTTGTAATTTCTTTAATGGCCAACCAGAGTGGAGAGGCAGAGATTGTTGTAACGGTAAAAGATGAAGCCGGGGCAACGGTTACCGATACTTTTATGGTGACGATAGAACCTGCAAATGATGCACCTCAGTTGATTCGCCCAATAGCCGATGCTGAAGTTCAGGCTGAAGATTTACTGAATATAACCCTAAGTAAAGTATTAGGCGAAGTGTTTACTGATGCCGATGGCGATGACCTTACCTGGTCGTTTACATCAGAAACAGATACGGTTCCGGAATGGATGAGTGCAAGCGATACCGAAACTGAATATATTCTTGACTTTGCACCTGCCCGCGGCGATACAGGTTGTTACAACATTGTAGTGCAGGTAAACGATCCTTCGGGAGCCATGGCAAGCGATACATTTGAGTTATGTGTAACGGAAATACCGGTTGGGATTGCCGATCTTGGGGCTGGATTATTCGAGGTTAGTTTATATCCGAACCCAACAGAAGGTAAAGTTTTTGTTGAACACAATTTAAATGCATCGGAAGAACTGGAAATCTCGGTAATGAGTGTAAACGGCAGTGAGGTATTCAGGAAGATTTACCATGTAGGAGAAGAACCGTTAACTTTTGATTTGTCAGAGCATGTTAGCGGTATGTACATGGTTCTGATAAGGGTAGATGAAAAGGTTGTAATAAAGAAACTGATGTTAGAGCGGAAATAGGATTAAACGAAGAGTATAGAACAGGAGCTGAAAGGTTCCTGTTTTTTTATGTCTTGTAAACCGATTTGTGTTTTGAACATTAAAATTAGCCAATCAACAAAGAAAAATATTTAACAATGTTTTGATTATTTATATTTTAATAACTTCGTGCAAAAACATATAAATGCACCTGTAATCATGAAAAAAATTAGTTATCTCCTCAGTCTCAGTCTTGCTTTTTTACTGTTTCTGAGTTCGTGTACCAGCACCAAACAAAGCGATGAAAAACTTTCTGTCCCATATGTTCAGTATCAGTTGGATAATGGTCTTGATGTAATTTTGCACCAGGATAAGTCAGATCCAATTGTTGCAGTTGCAATCATGTATCATGTTGGATCGAACCGGGAGGTTCCCGGAAAAACCGGCTTTGCACACTTGTTCGAGCATATGATGTTTCAGCAATCGGAGAATGTTGGACAGGATGAATTCTTTACAAAAATTCAATCAGCCGGGGGAACTTTAAATGGAGGAACCGGAAATGACCAGACTGTCTATTATGAAGTTGTTCCTAAGAATGCCCTTGAAATGGTGCTTTGGATGGAATCGGACAGAATGGGATACCTTGAAAATACAGTAACCAAATCGGCATTCGCCAACCAACAGAATGTAGTTCAGAACGAAAAACGTCAATCATACGACAACCGTCCTTACGGATTTAACCAGTGGGTAATTGCTAAAAATCTTTACCCTGCCGGGCATCCTTATAGTTGGACCGTGATTGGTGAAATGGAAGACTTGTTGAATGCTTCAGTAGAAGATGTCAAAGCCTTTCATTCCAAATTTTATGTGCCTAACAATACAACAATTGTATTGGCTGGTGATTTCGAAGTTGAGGATGTAAAACCAATGCTCAAAAAGTATTTTGGTGAAATTCCTGCAGGTGAAAAAGTGGAAGATATGAAGCCTCAGAATATAACATTGGCTGAAACAAAAAAACTGTATCACGAAGATAATTTTGCCAGAACACCCCAGTTAACCATGATTTGGCCAACAGTTGAGGAATATAACGATGATTCATATGCACTCCAGTTTTTGGGTCAGGTCTTGGGAAGCGGCAAAAAATCGCCTTTCTACAGGGTTATTGTTAAGGATAAGAAATTAGCTCCCCGAGCCGGTGTTTATAACCGTTCAATGGAATTGGCCGGACAATTTACGGTTTCGATAAATGCCAATGCCGGAACAAGCCTTGCAGAAGTTGAAAATGCAGTATTCGAAGCATTTAAACTTTTCGAAGAAGAAGGAATTACTGAGAAAGACCTGGAGAAACACAAAGCCGGTCTTGAAACTCAGTTTTACAATGGCGTAAGCTCAGTATTGAATAAATCATTTCAATTGGCTATGTACAACGAGTTTACCGGATCTCCCAGTTACATTGAAGAAGATATTGCCAAAATTCAGGCGGTTACAATTGAGGACATTAACAGGGTTTATGAAAAATATATAAAAGGAAAGAATTACCTCGCAACCAGTTTTGTACCTAAAGGTCAGGTTAATCTTATTGCAGAAAACTCTGTGGATGCAGGCATTGTTGAAGAGAATGTGCTGGAAGCCACTCAGGTTGATCAATCTGCCATTGCAGAGGATGAAGTGATTGCAAAAACACCAACTGATTTCGATCGCTCTGTTGAACCGGCAAAAGGACCGGAGCCTGAAATTACTGTTCCTACGGTATGGACTGACGAAACAGCCAAAGGAATGAAAGTGTATGGAATAGAGCAAAATGAGCTGCCTTTGATTCGTTATTCGATTGTGCTTGACGGTGGTCATATTCTTGCTCCGAAAGATAAAGCAGGTGTCGCTAGCTTTATGGCGAGTATGTTAATGGAGGGTACAGCTACAAAAACACCGGAAGAGTTAGAAGAAGAAATTGATTTGCTAGGTGCCAATATTAGTGTATGGTCCGGAACGGAAAGTATGGGAGTAACAGTAAGCTGTCTTACCCGCAACTATGAAAAAACACTGGCGTTGGTTGAAGAAATCTTATTACAGCCCCGTTGGGACGAAGAGCAATTTGAGCTGGTAAAATTGAGTATGATAAACAGTATTAAACGCAACCAGGCCGATCCCGGTTATTTAGCAAGTGTTGCATTTGGTCAGCTGGTATACGGCGAAGATAACATTCTGTCTCTACCAAGTTCAGGTACTATCGAAAGCATTGAGTCGATAACCATGGATGACCTGAAAGATTTTTACAATAAAACAGTGTCGCCAACTGTGGCTAAAATTCATGTAGTTGGAAAAATTGGACAGGATAGGGTTGTTGCCGGTCTTGCAAGTTTGGATGCAAACTGGGAAGCTCACGATGTTGTTTTTCCAGAAATAAAAGTTTCGAAACTTCCAGAAGAATCAGCAATATATTTTGTTGATGTTCCTGGAGCAAAACAATCGGTAATTACCATTGGGCAAAATGCCATTCCAAGAACTTCCGATGATTTTGAGAAAGCAACTGTAATGAATTACAAGCTTGGTGGAAGTTTTAATGGAAATGTAAACCTGATCCTTCGGGAAGAGAAAGGTTATACATACGGCGCCAGAACTTCTTTCTCAGGAGGAAAGAATTATGGAACATTTCAGGCGAGTTCCAGCGTTCGAACAACTGCGACTGAAGAATCAGTACAAATTTTTAAAGACGAGATTGAAAAATACCGGAAAGGAATTTCAGAAGAAGATCTTCAGTTTACCAAGGATGCGTTAATAAAATCGAATGCCAGAAGATTTGAAACGTTGAGAGCACTTCATTCAATGCTTAGAAATATCAGTGCTTACGATTTACCTTTTGATTACGTTAAGCAAGAGGAAGATTTTATAAAGTCGTTGACAATTGATCAGCACAAAGAACTGGCTCAGAAATTATTGGATCCAGATCACATGTATTATATTGTTGTCGGAGATGCAAAAACACAACTTTCAGCTTTAAAAAATATCGGTTTAGGAGATCCGATATTATTTAAATTGTAAAAGAAAAGAGCCGTTCTTAATATTAAAGAACGGCTCTTTTTTTATGGTTTTCATCTTTTTATAAACCACTAAAATCAACATCGTTAAATAATATCGACGGTGTTCTCCATGACGAGTCTTCCCTTACATCATTTCCTATTTCGCCAATACCTGACCAAAGTGTTTTCATGTTACCGGTAATGTTCATCTCGGTAACAGGTTTGGTTAATTTTCCGTTTTCAATTAAAAAACCTTCAATACCGTATGAGAAATCACCGGTAGTGCCATTGCAATTACCGCCGTTAAAACCGGTAACATAAATTCCTTTATTTACAGAGGCAATCAGTGTTTCAAGATCTTTATCTCCGGTTTCAAATACCAGGTTGGTAGTGCTGCCACTTGTTGGCTCCATTTCCAGTTTTTTACCGTAATAGGTGTCAATGTAATAGGTGTTTAATACTCCCTTGTCGAAAATCATTCGTTTTTTAGTGGCCAGACCTTCGCTGTCGAATAGTCGAGATCCCCGGCCTCCAACAATAAACGGATCATCAGTTAAAGTGAATTTTTCAGAAGCCACCTTTTCGCCCACTTTATCAATTAAGAATGAATTTTTTTGTTGAATATTGCTTCCACTTAGCGCATTGATTAATGGGCTGAAAATTCGTCCGACCACCCTGTTTTCAACAAGCATTGGCATGGTTCCCGATTTAATTTTTTCTGCACCGATTTTTTCAAGAGCTCTTTTTAGTGCTATTGTACCTGAACCATCTTTTTTTAGATCGTTAAATTTTATTGCACTTTCTCCCCATCCAAATTCCGGTCTGGCATCTCCATTCCCTTTTACCGAAACATCAGCATATAATCCAAAGAATGAATTGGCAGTGTCGCCTTCAAATCCATTACTGGTTACCATTACCCGTTCGTTTAGTCCGTCGGAGTAACTGGCAGAAACCGAGATGATTCGTTCGTCTTTGCCACGAACTTCTTTTTCAGTGTTAAAAGCAATTTTGATTTTTTCTTCCGGATCAACAGCGGTGAAATTTTCATCCAGTGATTCCAAATCCCGGCCTCCACCTTTGTAGTACAATTCCGGTTCGGGCAGTGTCCGATAAGGATCCTCAGAAAGGAACCTGGTTCCTTCAATAGCCTCTTCTATAAAACCAGCCAGTTCCTCTTTTTTCAGGCGACTGGTAGAATGCGCCGAGTATTTACCGTCAACAAATAATCTTATCGATAATCCACTCTGTATGGCTTGCTCCAGTTTGTCGATTTTTTCTTCGCGTACCTCTACGCTACTGCTTTGGCTGTTCGATATGCTAACGCTAACTTGTTGGGCTCCGTTTTCCAATGCGTGGTTCATAGCCCATTTAGCCAATGTATATTTTTCTTCTTTTGTCATTTCTTAAACTTTAAACATTAAACTTTGAACTCGAACTCCTATCAGGCATTTGTTCCGCCAACTGTCATTTTTTTAACCAGCACGGTTGGCAGGCCAAGGGTAACCGGCACCGATTGTCCGTCTTTTCCACAGGTCCATGTACCGCTGTCGTTTTTGTAGTCATTGGCTGCCATTGTTATGTCGGCAAGGGCCTGAGGTCCGTTTCCAACAATATTAATGTCTTTAATTGGTCTGGTGAGTTTCCCCTTCTCAATAATGTATCCCGATTTTACAAAGAATGTAAAATCTCCTGCGCCGATTTTCACCTCACCGTTGCTGAAATTATCAACGTAAACACCGTAATCAACGGCAGCAAGAATTTCTTCCGTTGTGTGCGGCCCATTTTCCATGTATGTAGAGCGCATCCTTGGAATAGGCATATTCCTGAATGATTCGCGGCGTCCGTTTCCGGTTGGTGCTACACCATAATGTTTAGCACTGATTCTATCGTGCAAATAACTGTTTAGAATACCGTCTTTTACCAGGTAGGTTTTTTGAACATCATTTCCTTCGTCGTCGATGTTTATCGCCCCTCGATCGTTAGGAAGTGTGCCGTCGTCAATAATATTGATGAAGCTTTCGGCTACCTTTTTATTCAGTTTGTCGCTGAAAATGGAAGTGCCTTTGCGGTTAAAGTCGGCTTCAAAAGTGTGGCCAATGGCTTCGTGAAGAAGAATACCCGAACCTCCGGCACCAAGTACAACAGGCATTTCACCTGCTTTTGGTTTTCCTGCCTCAAATAAGAGATTTGTTTTTTCGATAGCTTCCTGTGCAACTTCATCAATCAGGTCGTCAGTCATTATTTCGAAACCGCTTCTGAATGAGCGGGCTGAATATGCATTTTCTATCTGTCCGTCTTTTTCCATAACACAAACAGCTCCAAATCGCATAAGCGGACGGTAGTCGTATGTTAACCTGCCTTCAGAGCTGTAAAACAATACATAAGATGTTTCATCAGCAAGAAAGGCATTCACCTTAATAACCTTTTTGTCAAGACTAAAAACTTTATCGTTGATTTTCTGCACAAACGGAACCTTGTCCTTGATGGTTGCATCGGTCCATTTTTGTTTGATACTGTAATAGTCGGCAGGCATTTTTTCATTTACTGCAACCGGTTGAAATTCTTTTGGGTTTCCGGCAATGTTGGCTGCCATATTAGCTGCATTAAGCATGTCATTCATGGCAAGGTTCTCGGAGTAAGCAAAGCCCGTTTGATCGCCTTTCAATACCCTGATTCCTACACCAAAATCAATGTTCGAGTAGGCGCGATTTACTTTGCTGTCTTCCAGTGCCAGGCTGTTCGATATTTTGTGTTCGAAAAACAGATCGGCATAGTCGCCACCTTTACTCATGGCTGCTGCAATTACTTTTTGCAACATTTCAGTCGAAATCTCAAAATGATCCAGATAACTTTTCACTTCTGTTGAAATTTGTAGGTTTTGGCACGATTGCATAAGTGGAGGCAAAAGCATGCTTCCTGCTGCAAACATACCACTTGTTTTGATAAAATTACGTCTATCAACTCGCATTCTGTTCTATTTTTTATAGTGAATATCTTTTTAAAGTAACGTTCAGTATTCATATGTCGTACGAAAAGTCAAAATGTTACATATAAACTCCGAATGCTTTAACTTTTGTTGCAATGAATGATTGGTTTATAGGATTTTTTTTACGATAATTCTGTGTTTGTTTTTTCCGGGGGGGTGTGTTGCTGAAATTGTTATTTTTTTATTATGGTATTGTGTTTTAGTATGTTGTTTATACTTAATATGTGTATTTTTATGGCAGGGTATTGTTGGGTTTGGGGTCTCTGACAAAAATCTAATATTAATGTAAATTTAGTATTAATTATTTACAAATTGTTATAAAAAACCTTTTATGGATTTCATATTTGCATATTTTTGTGTTGAACAGTTATAGAAAATCCATAATTCTAAAATATTTATTACATCATGAAATCGAAATTGGAATACATTTGGTTGGATGGTAGCGTTCCAACTCAACAATTAAGAGCTAAAACAAGAGTTGCTGATAATTTCAGCGGTAAATTGGAAGATTGTCCTGAATGGTCATTCGACGGATCATCTACTAACCAGGCTTCTGGTGGTTCTTCAGACCTTCTTTTAAAACCGGTTTTTATTTGTCCTGATCCGGATCGTAAAAATGCTTATCTTGTTTTAACTGAAGTTCTTAACGCAGATGGTACTGCACACGAAACCAACGGTCGTGCACATATCGAAGAAGAAGATGAAGACTTCTGGTTCGGTTTCGAGCAAGAATATTTCTTGTATGATCCACAAACTCGTTTACCATTAGGTTTCCCTGCAGGTGGTTTCCCTGGCCCACAAGGACCTTACTACTGTGGTGTAGGTGGTTCTAAAGCTTTTGGTCGTGAAATCGTTGAAGAACACTTCGATCTTTGTTTGGAAGCTGGTTTGAACGTTGAAGGTATTAACGCTGAGGTAGCTGCCGGACAGTGGGAATTCCAGATTTTTGCCAAAGGTGCACACAGCGCCGGTGACCAAATTTGGATGGCTCGTTTCCTTTTGGAACGTACTGCTGAAAAATATGGTGTTGATGTTGAGTGGCATCCAAAACCACTTGGAAAAGACCTTGACTGGAACGGTTCAGGTATGCACGCTAACTTCTCTAACGGTTTAATGAGAACTTGTGGTGACGAAAAAGTATTTACTGCAATTTGTGAAGAATTCGGAAAACACATCGAAGAACATATCTCTGTATACGGAGCATATAACGATCAGCGTTTAACTGGTTTACATGAAACTGCAGCTATTACAGATTTCAGCTATGGTGTATCTGACCGTGGTGCTTCTATCCGTATTCCTGTTGGAACAATTGAAGATGGTTGGAAAGGTCGTTTGGAAGACCGTCGTCCTGCTTCAAATGGTGATCCTTATAAGATTGCAGCTGTTATTATTAAAACTACTAAAGCTGCAAACGTTTAAGATATAATTGCAAAATAAAAAGAAACTGTCCTTATTGTAGGGCAGTTTTTTTTTGCTCAAATTTGTTGTCGGAAAAATTACGACCGATGTTAAAGAAACAAATTGCAGTAAAACGTCATCTATTTAAAGAAACTTCGCATTCGCCTTCGTTGGTTGATATTATTGGGGAAGAACAGCTTGGTGATGTAGTCGACTTTTGTTTCATTGAAAATCCATATTTCCCTGGAGAAGTATTGGTTCGTAAACTTCAGGATAAATTGCCGGATGTACTTAAAGCCTACCCATCGAGTAATCCGGGGCTTGCACAAGAAGATTTGGCAGCTGTTGTGCATGTAAAACCAGAATACCTTGTTATTGGAAACGGAGCCACTGAATTGATCACGATTATTCAACACAATTTGGTTCAGAATATGGGAATTCCTGTTCCGACTTTTAGCGAATACATCGATAAGGTCCAAAACCTGGAAAAGGTAAAACTGTATCAGTTGCCCGCTGACAATGAATACCAACTTAATGTGGATGAATATGCAGATTGGCTGCAGGCAGAAAAATTATCATCGGCACTTATTATAAATCCTGGCAATCCCACCGGTCAATTAATTTCCATAGAGCAGTTAACCGGCTTTTTAACCCGCATGAAGCATTTTAAACTGGTTTTGGTTGATGAGTCGTTTATTGATTTTGCCGGCGAGGAAATTCCAAGTCTTATGCCTTTAATCGAGCAGTTTCAAAATCTGATTATCGTTAGAAGCATGAGTAAGCATTGTGGAGTTCCCGGACTTCGATTGGGATATTGTTGCACTGCAAATACTGATTTTTTAAGTAGAATTAGATCGATGATTCCCGTTTGGAATATCAATACGCTGGCTGAATACTTTCTCTCGCAATTGAAAGATACCGATGAAGAATATCACATTGCCCGAAAGCATGTGGTAGCCGATGTAAAAGATTTATGGCAACAGTTAAAAGCGATTAAAGGATTGAAGGTGTACCCAACAGGAAGCAACTTCATTTTTTTGAAAATTGAATGGGGCATAACCGCCTATGATTTGCAAATGAAATTATTAGAGGATTATGGTTTGTATGTTCGCGATTGTTCCAATAAAAAAGGACTTGATAATAAGCACATTCGGGTGGCTTCAAAAGGACGCGAAAAAGATTTGCTTTTAGTGAATGCTTTACAAGAGATTGTTCGTGATTTGCAAACAAATTAAGTGTTTGATTTTTGGAATCTCGGTTCTCCTGCACAGAATAAATGCATATGAACATGTGTTAAATTGAAATTACTTAAACGATTAAAGGAATAAGTCCCTTTAATTGATACTTTTCTTTTTTCTAATACCTTTTTATATGCTAATTTGCACGTCGGTCTAATTTTTTTGGAGGGTTAACATTCATCTGTATTAAATCCTGTTGAATTAGATATAGGTTTTGAATTTTTATTATGAGAAAACTTTTGCTGATATCTTTTTTGTTTGCAGTGTCGTGTGTTGATATTGAAGTCGAGGAAAATCCACTGTTATTTTTTTGGGAGGAAATGGATAAAAAATATGTGTTCTTTGAAGAAAAGAATGTTGATTGGGATTCCATAAAGAGTGAAATATCTGTTTATAATCCGGCTAATAAGAAAGAATTGGTTCGTGGATTTGAGAATATGATTTACCCGTTAAATGACGGACACGTGTCGGTTTTAACCGGTGAAGCAGTAATTTGTAAAAGGATAGAATATTATAATAATGTAAATATAGATTTAAAGAGGTATTTGGCAGGCAGAGTAATTGAAGACGATGTGGTAACTATTGCACAGCTTGATAATAGTATCGTATATGTCGAAATAAAAACCTTTGAGAAATTTGTTCCTGATTTTAGAGAAACCTTGAATGAATTTAAATATCAAAACGGTATTATTTTAGACATCAGGAATAATGGAGGAGGATTGTTGAGTTCGGCATTGGATATGGCGGCAAATTTTATTGAAGGAAAACATACCGTGTTGTATAAAAGAAATAAAAACGGTTATGGACACGATGATTTTACAGATTATAAGCCTGTTGCTCTAAAAGGAATAAATGCTTTTCCCGAGACTGAAACAGTAATTTTAATTGATAATTACACATTTAGTGCAGCTAATATATTCACCTCTGTTATGAAAAACTTTTCCAATGCGATATTAATCGGGAATAATACAAGAGGGGGAGGTGCCGCGTTGTCAACCGGAGTTTTGCCAAATGGGTGGACTTACTCTTTCTCACAAAATCCCTATTATAATATAAACTACAGATCGCTTGAACTGGGGGTTGAGCCTCACCATCATGTGCTCTTTGGAGAAGCAGAATATCTTCGATTTGGGGAAACAGGGATACATTCGCAAATGGAATTTGCTTATAAGTTTTTATTAAAAAAGTAGTTCTACCGGATTTATGGGTACATTGCATTCCTTAATTTTCGCATTTTAAATATTTATGATAAAAAGAATATCATTATTTATATTCTTGTTGGTTTGTATTCAGGCATTCCCACAAAACAAAAATACATTCTCTGTAGGAGGTGGAACAGAAGGGCTAAACAACAGCTTTTTGTCGCCTTACAATATGGATGGAAATAAGTTTATTAACGTTCTATATGATAAAGAGAAATTATTAAATGGGAATTGGAAATCTTTATTTGATATAAATATTGGGGCGTCTTCTTTGTGGCTCGATTATAATTTTGCGAATAAAGTTGAAAACGGGCCGGTTAGTGTCGATATCAGTGCATCAGTTAATAAAATGTATTTGTTAAAATTGTTTGAAAACAACAGTTTTAATTTACATGCTGGTTTTGTTGGGTCATTGCAAAGTGAATATCAGGCTGTAACATATACTCCGGTTGTTTATTCCGATTATGTTTTTTATGTTTTTTTTAGGGTGGCAGCTTCAGCTGGTATTGCAACATCGGCACAGCTCCGCTTAAAGAAAATTATTTTTAGTAATACATCTTCATACCATTTGTTAAATGCAATGTTGTATCCTAATTATTCCAACGATCTTCCGTTGGTTAGTGGAATTTCCAAGGAATATTGGGCCTTTTCTTCTATTGGCAGAAGAGTTTATCTTAGCAATAAATTAAGGGCTGAATTTCCTTTGTATATTAAAGACAGGTTTATAAACAGTTTTGCCGTTTCTTATTTATTTCATTACGAAAACTCCAATATAAAAGACATTTTATATAAGAAGACAGAGCATGTGCTCAGTCTGGGGATAATTTTTGATGTTACTAAATTAAATGTTCTATCAAAAAGGGCAGCACCCGAAAAAAATTAAGGTGTTGCCTTCAGAGATTGATTATTGATTACTGTTCCGCACCCGGTTTGTTACAATGACAGATGATTTCTATTATACTGGATTTTCTCCAATTACTGCCGAATCACAAACGTAAGTTGGAATAATACCCGAACTGCCAATTTTTATTTTAGCGTTTTCAGGTAGGGTGTTACCCGATAAAACAAGGGCAGTATCGAGCCCGAATTTGTTGCCACCAATTATATCAGTAAACAAAGTGTCGCCAACCATTAAAATTTCTTTTCGTTTAATATGCGGAAGATCTTTAAGAGCCCTTTCGTAGGCAAGCAAAAACATTTGCGCATCGGGTTTCCCAAAACGAATAAATTTTTTCCCAAGAATTTTTTCAACCATGTCGGCTAGTCCTCCAACTGCTACAGAAATATCGTTTTTGTTTACCGGGTAATTAATATCGGTATTGGCAACAATCACCGTCATATTTTTTTTACGCAGTAGGTTGATAGTTTTATTGATATCAACATTCCAGTCGAAACCTTCATCGTCGAGAAAAGCAAACGACTGAATATTTTCCAGATCGTTCAGATCTATATTGCTAATTGAAACGGTGTTTAATCCTGCCGTTTCAATATAATGAGCAGAATCTTTTGTGCCAATATAACCAACTGCATTTCCGTTCGATAATTTTGTTTTAAAAAACTCCATGGCCAACATTCCCGACGATAGTATTTTATCTGTAGTGATACAACTAAGGCCTCGCTGCTGGTACCAGTTTGCAAGTGCTTCGGGGCTTCTCGAAGAGTCGTTCGTTAGTATGTAATACGGAATGCTTTTCTTTTCAAGGTACTTAAAAGTGCCTTCAATTCCCTGAATTAATCCGGAATGGTTTTTTAAAACTCCGAAGGCATCAAAAAATACTGCTTTGTACTCTCTTACTACACTTCTGAAACTTTTTGTTCTCATAAAGCAGACTTATAATTTTAATGTATCTAATATTTTTTCCACCCGGTAATTTGCATCAAGAGCCGGGAAATAGGTATCGTAAGCTTCCTTAATCAGTTTATTAGAATAATATTTTCTAAAGAAATAAGGGCCGTCTTTTATTACGTAGTTCAGTATAAAGAAACGGTAGGTTTCTTTTATCAGGTGAATTTCGGGTGGGGTTAAGGGGAATATTCTGTGGTATTCTTTCAGGAACATCATAAAACGGTCTTCCATTAAGGTGTCTACCAGGTAGCTAAACACGGTTCGGTCGCCCACATCTGAAACAACCCGGCTAAAAAAGTAGAAATCCATTACCCGGGTCGACATCCTGAACCAGTCGTAATCCCATCTGGAAAAGAATTTCCCGTCGCCGGTAATGGAGAAATTTCCAATGTTCCAGTCTACCAAAACCGGAATGGTTTCAATTTCTGTGGTGTAGTTTACCTTGTCGGCATTGTTTAAGAAACTATCAGCATGACGCAATATCAGTTCTTTGTGCGATTCATGCATTTTTATTTCATTCTTATGAATAGAGCGTTTTAATTTTTGTATATCAGTAATCACGCTTTTCGATGAATGGGGAAGCTGGTTGGTAACATTTGTGCATGCTTTATGGAAACGTGCCAGTTCGCGCCCCAATTTTTTTATGTGTTTCTCTTCCAGACGGCGTGGTAGTTTGTTCCTGATTTGGATCGGATTGTAAAAAACAACCCAGGCACTTCTTTCCCGCTCGTGGTAACGATAAATAAATAAATCGTTTCGTTTTACCAGCGACTGGGCCAGAAACATTTGATATGGATATTCCAGGTTGTTGGCCAGATTATTAATTATAATATGGTCTTCGCGAAAATCCTCGAAGTTTCCATATTCCGATAGTTTGGCAAAAACCGGTTCGCGTTCATAAAACGAAACTTTATATACATGATTTGTTGAGACCTTCGCACTTACATCGAAGACTCCCTTTATTTCGTGTCTGTCGTTATCAAATTCCTTCCAGGCCAGTTTAATTATTTCCTTGTAATCCAGATTTTGCATCATTCTGTTTTGTCTTCAAAATTAGTAGAATTGTGGCACCTGTAGGTAAAACCGATGTATCAAATTATTTCAAAATATCTTTTAAGTTCCCATTGCGGATTGTTTTTGTCGACTTGTTGGTGTTCCCACTCACGTGTTTTCGTAAAATGTTTCACAAATGTTTCACCAAACAATTCATTGGCAATTTCTGATCCTGCCATTATTTCTGTGGCTTTTTCAAGCGAATCGGCTAAAGTACCGTTGCTCGAATCGAGGTAGCCATTTCCTTGAGTTGGGGCGATATTTAATTTGAGTTTGTTTTTTATTCCGTACAATCCAGCAGCTAATGAGGCTGCTAAAGCCAAATATGCATTGGTGTCTGCTCCCGGCACTCTTAATTCAATTCTACACGATTTCTCACTTCCGGGGATTGCCCTGACAGCACAGGTTCGGTTGTCAATTCCCCATGTCAGGGTTCGGGGTGCCCAGTCACCACCGCTTAATCTTTTGTAGCTGTTCGGATTAGGTGCAAACATTGGAAGAATATCGGGCAGGCATTTTAACAACCCGGCAATATAATGTTGCATAGTTGTGCTTATGCCGTTTGTTTTCTCAGCATCGAAAAACAGGTTTCTTTTCTTGTTGATATCCCACAGGCTTTGATGGATGTGTCCTCCGCTTCCGGGCAGTTTCTTGTTCCATTTAGCCATAAAAGTTGCAACAAACTGATGCCTGTAAGCAATTTCCTTAACCGCTGTTTTAAAAAGCAGTGCTTTGTCTGCCGCTTGCAGTATCTCGTCGTAAATTATTGTTGCTTCCAAAACTCCAGGGCCTGTTTCGGTATGCATTCCTTCAAGCGGAATATCAAACTGGCGGCAGAACTCAAACAAATCATTAAAATAAGGTTGGTTAAGCGAACTCCGCAGAATGGAATATCCAAACATTCCCGGTGAAATGGTATGAAGCTCTTTATAATCAGAATCGGCAATTTCGTTTGGAGTTCCCCTGAAATTGAACCACTCAAATTCCTGTGAGAAAACAGGTTTAAAACCTGCTGCTTCGCTTTCGGCTGCAATGCGTTTTAACAAACTTCGCGAACAAATCGATTCTGCATAAACGGGATCTTCGCTAAAGTCACCCAGAAAAAATGGTGTATTGTTTTCCCATGGAATTTGCCTGAAAGTATCAAAAGCAATGTTCGCTTTTGCATCTGGGTAGCCAGTGTGCCAGCCGGTAAGTTCACTGTTTTCATAACATTTGTCGGCACAGTCCCATCCAAAAATCACATCGCAAAATCCCAGACCATTTTCAGCTGCATTCAAAAATTTGTCTTTATGAATGTACTTTCCCCGCAATATCCCATCAATATCTGCAACAGCAAACTTTATTTTGGTGAAATTTCCTTCCTTAATTTTTGTCAGTATTTCGTTTTTGGTCATAGACTAGTCAAATTTTATTTAAAATAAAGGATGTTTGATGAAATAACAAATACATACAAGGTAATAAGTGTTTTTTTGTTAGTGGATAAATGGGTTGATATTGTCAAAAAGTTACAGAAAATGAGGTGAGCCCCCATTAAAAACATGGTGTAATAAAATTTTCTCTAAAAAAATGCAGTTTGAGTATGACAAATGTCAGGATTGATGTTGAAAAGTATTAATTTTGAAGAGCAGACAAAAAAACGACAGACTTAAATAAATTAACATGGCAAAATTCAGATTTAAAGCGCTTGAGGAAGTGCTTAACCGTAAACCGGATGTTATTGTTCGAGAAGAAAATCTGGTTTCGGATTATTATGGTGTATTGGTATTCGACCAGGCAAAAATGAAAAAGTACCTTTCGAGGGAAGCATACAAAGCAGTTACTGACGCTGTAGAACGTGGAACACCCATTGATCGTAAAATGGCAGACCAGGTAGCTCAGGGAATGAAAGCCTGGGCGATTGAAAATGGGGCAACACATTATACCCACTGGTTTCATCCGTTAACCGATGGAACAGCTGAAAAGCACGATGCATTTATCGTTCATGGTGCAGATGGTGGTGTAATCGAATCCTTCTCAGGTAATTTGCTTTCTCAACAGGAACCTGATGCATCATCATTTCCAAGTGGAGGAATTCGCCAAACGTTCGAAGCTCGCGGTTATACAGCCTGGGATCCAACTTCGCCGGCATTTATCAGCGAAACAACACTTACTATTCCAACCATATTTATTTCGTATACAGGAGAAGCGCTCGATTATAAAACACCTTTGTTACGCGCCTTGAATGCTGTAAACAAGGCGGCCACAGAGGTTTGCCAATATTTCGATAAAAATGTTACTTCGGTACAGGCAAATTTGGGATGGGAACAGGAGTATTTCCTTATTGATGAAGCTTTGTACATGGCTCGCCCTGATCTTGTTTTAACAGGAAGAACTTTAATGGGACATGCATCGTCAAAAGATCAGCAACTCGATGACCACTATTTTTCTTCTATTCCGACTCGTGCCAACCGTTTTATGCAGGATGTGGAGAATGAGGCTTACAAACTGGGTATTCCGGTAAAAACACGTCACAACGAGGTAGCTCCAAACCAGTTTGAGTTTGCCCCAATTTATGAAGAGGCTAACCTGGCCAATGACCATAACCAGTTGATGATGGACATTATGCAGAAAATTGCACGTCGTCATAATTTCAGGATTCTTTTCCATGAAAAGCCGTTTGCCGGAGTTAACGGATCGGGTAAACATAATAACTGGTCGCTGGAAACCGATACTGGTGTAAACCTTTATAAGCCTGGTAAAAACCCAAAATCGAATTTGCAGTTCCTTACTTTTGTGGTGAACACGCTACAGGCAGTTTACGACGGGCAGGATTTATTGCGTGCCAGCATTTTAACAGCATCAAATTCACATCGTCTGGGAGCGAACGAAGCACCTCCTTCGATACTTTCTGTATTCCTGGGCTCAGAGGTTTCGAAAATGCTCGACCTGATGGAAGAAGCGGTTGTTGACCGTAAAATGACGCCGGATGAAAAAACAGCCCTGAAATTAAATATTGGCCGTATTCCTGAAATTATTCTCGACAATACCGATCGTAACCGTACATCGCCTTTTGCTTTCACCGGAAACAGGTTTGAGTTCCGTGCTGTTGGTTCATCAGCGAATAACGCTTCTGCGCTTATCGTTTTAAATACGCTTGTTGCTAACCAGTTACAGAAGTTTAAAGAGTCAGTTGACACTTTAATTGACAAAGGAATCAAGAAAGATGAAGCTATTTTCCAGATTCTAAAAGATATAATAATTAAATCGAAACCGATCCGTTTTAATGGCGATGGTTATAGTCAGGATTGGGTCGAAGAAGCAGAAAAAAGAGGATTAACTAACATCTCCAATGTTCCCGACTCGCTAGAAGCTTATTTGCGTCCGGAAAGTAAAAAATTATTTGCCGATTTAAGCGTGTTAAACGAAGCAGAATTGGAAGGACGCGTGGAAGTTGAATACGAAAAATTTGTGATGAAAATCCAGATTGAATCCCGTGTTCTTGCCGATATTGCCATTAACCACATTGTACCAACTGCAGTAGAGTACCAAACCATGTTGTTGGAGAATGTAAAAAATCAAAAAGATATTTTCACTGAAGAAGAATTTAAGGCTCTTGCAGGAGGGCGTATCGAATTAATTAAGGAGATCGGTGGTCATATTTCTGCAATAAAAGCCAAACGTAAAGAGATGATCGAAGCCCGTGCAAATGCCAATATTATTGAGGATATACATGAAAAAGCACGCGTTTACAATAATACCGTTCGTCCGTTCCTTGAAGATATCAGGTACCATATCGACAAACTGGAATTGATTGTGGATAATGAAAAATGGCCTTTGCCTAAATACCGGGAACTTCTTTTTGTACGTTAAAATAATTTTAAACAGGAAAAAAGACTTTCTCCATTTATGGGAAAGTCTTTTTTTATTCCCATATACTTAAGCCGTTAAATGTACGTTACTTGTAAGACGAAATAATTTTAATAGAAATAGTAGGTAAAAAAATTTTACTTTTACTCCCCGAAATTAAATAGGGTATGAAGCAGATAAGGTTAGCTGTTTTTCTTTTTATTATTATCATTTTAAGTGGATGTGGCTCTGGTCGTTACGGACGAGATGCTGTATTTTCGCAGGAAATAGGAGAATATTATAAGGCCATTGAAAGATATAAGAAAGCACGGAAAAAGGAAAAAAATCGTGTTAAACGTGTAGAATACTCATATAATTTGGCTGAATGTTACCGGGCCATAGGTTTGTACGATTATGCTGCGCAGAATTATAAATTTGCCATTCGCATGGGATATCCTGAAAATGAAGCATTATTGAATTATGCTGACATGTTGCGAATTACCCAGAAATATGAGGAAGCCACTGAAACTTACCGCGCTTATCTCGATTCAATTCCTGGCGATGATCGCGCCTTAAAAGGATTGGAAGCTATGAGAAAAACCCAGGAATGGGTGGCAAATCCAACCCGGCACATCATAAACCCGATGAAGGAGATCAATTCCCGGGCCAGCGATTACTCACCTGTTTTTGTGGGAGGAAGGGATAATGAAGTTATTTTCACTTCTTCCCGGAAGGCTGCAACTGGAAAAAGAGAGAGTATGATTACCGGGCAATTATATACCGATTTGTTTCGGGCCACTTTTGGTGTGCAGCGCCAGAAATGGGAGCAACCCAAATTGCTCGACGAAGCTATGATTATTAATACCGGTGATGAAGAAGGGGCTGCCACACTTTCATCGTCGGGCGAACAAATGATATTTACCCGTTGCCGTTACGATAAATCACAGGCTATGGGAACCGAATTATATTCTACTTCACAATCGCGTGGTTCGTGGTCCGATCCCATAAAACTGGAAATTTTTGGTGATAGTATTGTTGCTGCACATCCTGCATTAAGTCCCGACGGAAGTTATCTTTATTTTGTTTCCGATAAACCGGGAGGACAGGGTGGAAAGGACATCTGGAGGGCAACTGCTAATGGCGGAACTTATGGTAAGGCGGTAAATATGGGTGCGGTTATTAATACCGAAGGTGATGAAATGTTTCCCTTTGTTCGCGATAACGGCGAGTTATACTTTGCCTCAAACGGTCATATCGGACAAGGAGGATTCGATATATTTAAAGCAGTTCAGAATGAAGACGGGGAGTGGATTGTTGAAAATATGGGTTCACCAGTGAATTCATCAGCCGACGATTTTGGAATTTGTTATGTAACCGGCGAAGATAAAGGGATGTTTTCATCCAATAGAAAAGGTTCAAGAGGTGACGATATTTATTCTTTCGTTGTCCCTCCAAAGGTTTATCAGATTGAAGTTGATGTCTACAATAAAGAAACCAACTCGAAACTCGACGGGGCAACAGTACGTGTAATCGGTACTGATGGAACCAACCTGAGGGTGAATGCCAAGGGCGGCAATTTTAAAATGAAATTAAAGTCGGAAACGGAATACATTTTCGCCGCATTTAAAGACGGTTTTCTGCGCGATAAAGCCACTGCAAATACCATTGGACTGGAAGACAGTAAAGATTTTCGATACGATATGTTTTTAACACCAACCGATGCTCCGATTAAAGTGGATAATATCAACTATGAATTTGGTAGCTGGGAGTTACTCGAAAGCTCAAAGGTGGCACTCGATACTCTTATCGAAGTTTTAGTGTTTAATCCAACAATTGTTATAGAACTGATGGCCCACACCGACCACGTTGGTAGCGACCAGTTTAATTTCGATTTGTCGCAGAAAAGGGCGCAAAGTGTTGTTGATTATCTTATAGAAAAAGGAATTAATCCGGATCGTTTGGTGGCTAAGGGTTATGGAGAAACCTGGCCTAAAACCGTTACCCGGGAACTGGCGAAACAGTACGATTTCTTAAAACGTGGTGACGAGTTAACAGAGGAATTTATTCTGAAACTTACAGAAGAACAACAGGAAATTGCCAGAGGTTTGAACAGACGTACCGAATTTAGGGTTCTTTCTACCGATTTTATCGAAAAATTTGATGCCGAACCGGAACGATAAATTTAAAATTAAAGCTTTAGTTTCCTGTTAGTGTTAAAAACCCTGCAATTTATTGCCGCTACTTTTGTTTCTAAAAACATTGAATGTAGAATGATGATTAACGAATTATAATTGCAGAAGTGTATGTAATATAAATTTTCTCGAACTTTCTTTACAATCGTAATTCGTTAATCTATATTTATCATTCAATGACTTCTAATGCATCTAATTTCATTCTATATTTAAAACCTATGTATTTACAATAATAGTGTTTTAGTCTTCTTTTTCCATAACCTCTTTCAGCTTCTTGATTTGTTGTGGGTTTCCCAAAACAAAAAGCTGATCGTTACGAGAGAGTATCATTTGTGGATCTGGATTGAAAACATATCGCGCGCCGCTGATTTTTATCCCTATAATGTTGGCTCCGGTAGACTCTCTCACTTTAAGGTCTGCTATGGATTTTCCAACATAACGTTGAGCCAGTTTTTTACAGGAGACTTCTTCAAGTGAAACATCTCTTGATTTCTGCAACAGAATGTATTCAATAAATTCCACTACATCGGGCTGGTGAACCAGTTTGGCCATCCGTTGTCCTCCAATACGTTCAGGCATTATTACGTTGGTGGCACCGGCACGTTTAAGTTTCATCTGGCTTTCCAGTTCCGAGGCCCGGCTAATTACCGTAAGTCCCGGATTCATGCTCCGTGCGGTAAGTACCACAAACACATTGTCGGCATCATTGGGAGTGGTGGCAATAAGTGCCCGAGCCCTGTTTATTCCGGCTTGTTCCAGTATTTCCTCGTGGGTTGCATCGCCTTTAATATATAGGAGTTCCGGATTTTCGCGTATCCTTGAAATAACGTTATCGCGCTTGTCGAGGATAACAAATTTTACATTGTTTTCTGTAAGTTCCATGGCTGCCTGCTCGCCATTTCTGCCGTAACCCACAATAATTACGTGGTCACTTAATTGTGCAATTGTTTTGTCCACCCTGTACGTTTTTATATAGTTAGCCAATTCTCCGTCGAAAATAAACCGGGCCATGTTCGAACCTACGTAGGCCAAACTACCCAAACTGAAAATAATTAACCCAATTGTAAAAACCTTGCCCGGATCGGTTAATGGATGCGAGCCAACCTCTTTGAATCCAACAGTTGATACAGTGATAACAGTCATGTATACACTATCAAGAAGCGTCATGTCTTCAATATAGTAATAGCCTAATGAGCCTACTATCAATACCGTGGATAAAAGGCCAATTCCAACCTGTATCGTGCGGCTTGATACTTCCTGGAATTTATTATATGGTTGATTCGTAATACTCATTTTATTCGTCCATATTGTTGCGGGCAGAAACCAGTTTCACCCCTATGTGGCAATTTAAGCATTTTTTTGTTTCGCAATAACTGTTTTTTAGCTGAAGTAAGGCTTGTGTTTCAAATGCCGAGTGCGATACTATGCCAAGTTTGGCCCAATGCGAAATCACAGTATTGTTTTCGGCGGGCAATTGTTCAAGGAATTCCAGTGCACGGTTTTTTAAATATTGTTTGTTTTGTTTTTCGCCATAAACAAATAGAAATGGAATCACTACGTTGATGATCAAAAGATTGGCAGAATTTTCTCCCAGTTCTTTGGGTATTTGGGTTTTTGAAGTTTTGTTGAAATTGTAATGCGAATTCCAATATTCAGAAGCTTTAACCCTGAAAAGTTCTTTCAAATTATCGATGGACTCAATCTCAATAATTTTTGAAAACAAACCTTCCCACCGGTAAATAAGAGCGGCCAGTTGAGAAATTCGTACTGTTGGAAAATTAACAGGACGCAAGCGCATAAATTTCCACAAGTGGCTTTCAATAGCGTGAAGTTTGTATTTTTTATAAAGAAACGAGTATTCTTCGCGCAAGCGGATAAAATAATCGTCGCCCAAAAGCTGGTTGTTTAACAATCCCGAGTTCCCGAAAAGCAAAGCTTCAAGCTGAAACAAATTGTTCTTATGTTTTGCCAGAATGGATGATGGGAGTGATTTTGCCAGCAACTCAAACGGGATTGCATTTACTTTAAACCCAAACATTCTTGCCAACATTTGGTAAAAGGTCTCGTTCCAATTGTATTCGTTTTGGCTTAGTCGCGAAACAATTTCTTCAGTTTTGTTTTCCAGGCGTTCAATCATTAGTCGGTTGAATCCGAGTTGCAGTATAACCGGATCTATTTTATGGAATTGTTCTTCACAGGCAATCCAGCTTTGTGCATCAAGCAAATTTTGGTAGTTGTCGCGTAGATGTTCCGGGTATTCCAAAATCATTGTTGGAATTGGCTCACCATTGGTTCTTGTAATATTCTCGTCGGCATTTTCCACCACATGCAATATTACATTGTTGTAGGTTTTATCGTATTGGTGATTGTGCTGATTCCAGTGGGAGGTTTTTTTGTGAATCTCTATATTCCCGGCCCAAATGGTTTGTCCGATTTTAATCTTTGCATTAAAGAAATCGGGGCCAGAGTTGGTATTGTGTTTACCCTGATTGATTATCTCCAGTTTTTCTCCATCAGTGGTTTCTAAATTTTGTGAAGCGAAGAGGCGGTTTTTCCATATATATTGTAAAAACTCTTCAGGCATATTCTCCGGGGTATTCATTTGATTGTAGTTTGTTTTACTACTAAATATAAACAAAATCTCAGAATTCTTGTCCGGTTATATAACTCCAATTTCATTGAGGCATAATAATAACTCCGTGTTAATTCAACCTATTACCTGTTTTTTATCTTCTGAAAAATATCCCATAAAACAATACCTGCGCTCACCGAAATGTTGAAAGAATGTTTTATCCCGTATTGGGGAATTTCGATACTTCCATCGCAAATATTTACTACAGATTGTTTTACCCCTTTCACCTCGTTGCCAAAAACAAGGGCTACTTTTTCATCGTTTTCAGGTTGGAAATCGGGTAGCATTATGCTGTGTTCCACTTGTTCGATAGCGTATACTTTATAACCCTCTTCCTGCAGTTTTTTTACTACATCTTCGGTGTTCTCGAAGTATTCCCAGTTAACCGACTTTTCAGCGTCGAGAGCCGTTTTCCTGATTTCATTATTTGGAGGAGTGGCCGTGATGCCGCAGAGGTAGATTTTTTCAACCAGTAAAGCATCAGAAGTTCGAAAAACTGAACCGATATTATTGCAACTTCTTATATTGTCTAGAACAACAATTAGGGGCACCTTTTCGGTTTTTTTATATTCTTCCACCGTTAAACGGCCTAATTCTATATTTCTTAATTTACGCATCTTGTTTAATTTGCTTTAATGCAAGTTGTTGTGGTGCAGAGGTTGTTTATTAAACCCGAAGATATTACCACTTAACTTCCGATCTCCTTATTGGCATAGTCATACAGCGGGCACCGCCACCACCGCGCGCCAGCTCTGATCCTGCAATGGTAATTACACATTTTTTATAATCATCCGGCGAAATTTTTCCTTCGATTACATTGTTTGCAGCCAGTATTTCGTAACCGTTTTTATTTAATTCTTCTAAGGTATGTACATTTCGTTCGTACCCGATTATTTTACCCGGGGCAACAGCAAAAAAGTTGGCTCCGCTGTGCCACTGTTCGCGTTCCTGAATCCAGGTGTCGCCATTACCACCACAATAGATTGGTTTTAAATCCATTCCCAGTTTTTTTAAGACCGCAGGAATGTTGGCTTGTTCTTCAATTTTTGAAACGATTCCGTTTTCAATTTCAATAAGAATGGTTTTAAATCGGCTCATGCCAAATATAACCGGGGCATAGGCCATACATTCGTTGGTATTCAGAAATGTGAATACCATATCGAGGTGAATGAACGATTCTGGAGTTTCAGGTAATTCCTGGACAACAATGTAGTGTTTTTCCTTTTTCTGTTGTTTTATATTTTCAATGATAAAATCTATTCCCTGGGTGCTGGTTCGTATTCCGGTTCCGATTACAAAAATATCTTCCCTGGCAATTTGTACATCGCCTCCTTCAATCTTTGATTTTCGATTAACCTGAATTCCGTCTTTGGGTTTCCCTGCATTTAAGGTTTCCGTTTCGATACCCGGATGATGATTGAAAATGGCTTCCAGCAGAAGTGATTCGCGTTCGCGTACCGGATTGGCCATCTTGCCGATTAACATTTTATCATTCATTCCCATGGCTGAATCGCGGGTGAAAAAGAGGTTGTGAAGAGGCCGCAATAAAAAACGTTCGTTGCTCAGGTAGTTGGTTAGATTATTTTTTTCAAGAGGCACACCTTCAACCAGCATGTTTACCAGGTGTTTGGTATCTACATCATTAAAAGGTTGACACGATTCGATTCTCTCCGACAGGCAGATTTCATTTAAGAGGTTGTCGCGAACCTGTTGATTCTGCAAAATATCAGCCAGTAAACTTTTGATTTCAAAAACGTTTGTAATCTTTTTTAAAACACCCGATAGCTGTGCATACTCTTTCGAAGCAATCGATAAATTTAGAATATCGCTGTACAAAGCCCTCTCTGCATTCTCCGGCGTCATATTTTCAACTTCGGAACCCGGTTGGTGAATAATTACACCTTCGAGTTTACCAATTTCAGATTGAATACAAGTTTTCATCCTTATAATTTGTTTAATCAGATTAAAGCACAAAAAGGAATTTAATCGCTTAATTTTGCTTGCTGTAACTTAATTTGAACGCGCCAAAGATATAAACTTTGGATGGGCTATAATTGTAAAAGGAATTATTCGTTCTACATTTATGTTATTAAAAATGTTTCGTTGAAAAGGTTTGTCTACATATTGATTTTTATGCTGTTTGTTTTCTCGGGAACGGCGCAGGAAAGAGATACTTCCAATATCAATCTGGGATATGTTTTGGATGGCGATACACTTATTTTTAAAAATATTAAAGAGGTGGTTGTTTTTCCGGATCGGAAATTTAAAAACGACCGTCAGTTTCGGCGTTATTCACGATATGTTCAGAAAGTTAAAAAAGTTTATCCGGTAGCTGTTGAGGCAAGAGAGCTGCTTGCTAAATACGAACCGTTATATTATGCCACCGAAAGTCAGAAAGAGCGCAGAAAGATGATGAAGCAGCTTGAAAAAGAGTTGCTCGATAAGCATATGGAGGAGATGAAAAAGTGGTCGATTTCGGATGGCCGGATTTTATTGAAACTGATTAACCGCGAAACGGAACGAACTCCTTACAGTATAATTAAAGATTTCAGGGGTGGAGTAAGTGCTGTATTTTGGCAGGGATTGGCTCGGATTTTTAAAAACAATCTGAAAGCCGGTTACAACCCGGAGGATGAAGATCAAATGCTGGAGGAAATTGTTGTTTTAATAGAATTGGGTTATTTATGAAACAGGAAATCAGGACCTTTGTTGCCATAAAAATTGTTCCCGGAAAGAAAATTACTGACCAGTTGAACCGTTTTAAACGAACTTTTCGTAATGAGCGAATTAATTGGGTAGATAACGATAATTTTCATTTAACCCTCCGCTTTTTGGGCAACACAACCCGTGAACAATTATATCAGTTAGTGGATGGTTTGGAGGAAGTTGCACGTGATCTTAATTCCTTCGATTTAGATATTAAAGGGACAGGATATTTTAAGAGTAAAGGCCAGCCCCGGGTTTTATTTGTAAAAATTAGAGAATCGGAATCTCTTAGCCAGCTTGCTTTAGCAGTAGAGGAATGTGCAACTGATTCAGGATTTAATAAAGAATTAAAACCTTTCCGGCCACATCTGACTCTTGGACGAATTAAGTACCTGACAGACAAAACAACATTTTTTTCGCTGGTTGATAAGCTGGCTGAGGTTGATTACCAAAGTTTTCCTGTAAGCGAGTTTATTTTATATCAAAGTATTTTAAGGCCCGAAGGCCCAGAGTATAAGATAATCAGAAAATTTGAGTTGGTTCCGTTACCATAATTTGGTGTTGTTTGAATGCTGAATATGTAGTCTTCTGTCTCTCCGCACTTGTTAGGTCGAAAATGCTTTAGGATTTCTGCCATAAACTTTTAGTGGCCTCAACATCAATAGCATCAGCCAGTATTGAAATCGGGTTTTCAACCTTGCTTGCAGTCGACATTTCAATTTGCCACTTGCAGGTTTCGCAATCGGTAGCCACAAAGTCTGCATTTGAACCTTCAATTTTATCGAAAAGCGTCTGTCCAATATCCTGAGCAGTTTTATAATTTTCCTTTTTAAACCCATAAGTGCCTGCAATTCCGCAACATAACGAATCAAGCTGAACCAGATCAACTCCCGGTATCATTCGTAGCAGGGATGTGGAATATACCGACCAGCCCAGTTTTTCCATATGGCAGGGTGTGTGGTAGGCAATTCGTTTTTTATAATCTTTTTTAAATATAAGTTTAAGTTGCCCCAAATCGATTAAACGGTAAAGGAAACGAGTTGCCAGTTCTGTCTCTTCCCTTATTTCATCGTTGTTAATTCCCAAAAGATGAGGATATTCATCGCGGAGAGTGAATGTACAGGTTGAAGAGGTTCCAATTACAGGCCAGTTTTTATCAACGATTGATTTTTTTAACGACTCAACATTGTGCTTCGCTTGTTTTGTTGCCTGATGAATCAACCCATTTGAAATTAGAGCCACACCACAACATTTTTCATTTTCGAGTAAATGAACTCCGTAGCCGGCAGCATTCATGATTTTAATTAAATCTTTACCCAGTTGAGGGAAATTGTAATTTACATAGCACCCGTGAAAATAACTTACATGTTTTGGAAAGTCGTTTTGAAGAACTGCTGCATTTTTTCTATACCATGTTTCAAATCGTTCGCCGGAGTATTTCGGGAATATACGATGATGATCAATCTGTAAAACACCATCCATTATTTTTCTAACAGGTTTTAAGGCAACCGTTGTATTTACAATTGGTGCCAGGGTGCTTGACATGGTTCCTACTATATCGGTATTAGCAAGAATTACATCTCTGAGTTTTGGTTTTTTCTTGCTGTGTTTAATTCTTGCTGTTTGTATGATGTCTCCGATTTTAACCCCCGAAGGGCAGGCAACCTCACAACGTTTGCAGTTTAAGCATAGTTTTAGAGATTCGTCGTAGAAATCGGGATTTTTAAGGCGTAATCGTTCTCCATCGGGGCCCGATTGTTTAGGTCCCGGGAAATCGGGGTTTACTTCCAGAACCGGGCAATAAACAGTACAGATGGTGCACTTTACACACTGCTCGAAATTATTATCGCTTATGTTGAATGGATCGAATATGTTTTTTTTCATGGTCGTTTTATTTCTTCACCTTAAAATCTGATCAGCTACAAATAGCGAACTGATTAGACTAATACCTGCACCGCTGCCTTCTTTTAACGAATTGGTGCCACCCAGCACCGATCCGGCTACGAAAAGATTTTTAATAGTTTTCCCGTTTTTTAATGCGCAAAAATTCTCGTCAGTTTTAACACCATAATGCATAAATGGCTGGCTGTTAAAAAAGCCTTCATCAATCCATTGACTTCTGTTGCTATCGCTATCTACATCCAAGCCAAAAATTGGTTCGTAAATTTCATAGGGTGATGCAACAAGGCCCTTGCTGTAGAAACTCCCGCTCGCTAATACAAACTGATCGGCAATGAGTTTAATATTGCCATGGTTAGCGGTATAAATTTCATTTAATCGGTTGTCTTTTAAAGTTCCTTTATCAACGTGGTCGCCAAGAAAATACGTACCACCCAGTTGTTGAAACCGGTTGCGAAGTAAAATCTGGCTTCTTATGCCGGGAACAGAAGGTGGAACTACCGGGACTAAAACCACAGGTTTCTCAATTTTTGCTTTCAGATGATCGGCAACACTTGTATTGAACAGACCAAAAACAGAAGGTAAAATTACAGCATCAACCTCTTTGCTCAGTTCATTAACTTTTTGTGCAAATTCGTTCAGGGCATCTCCTTTATCGAAAACTTTAGCAATGTTTGTAGAGCGCATTTCGCTGGGATTTCGGCGAATGGCTTCCAGTTGTTTCATAGCAATACTTTTAATTTCTGCCTGAATACCCAGCTTTAATAATCCATCTTTTGCAAACAAGGCGTGGAAGTCGAGAAATCCGTTAAAATTAAAGATTGCTGCTTTTTGCCAGGGAAAAACAAAGTTTTCTTCAAATCGATTAAAATCATTTAGTGTTAACCATGTGGGTTTTAGCGTTCCCATTGGAGTTAATACATAATGGTTTTGATTGGCTTTTCCCGATATGTTTAATCCGGCACGTCGTAAAAGTTGCGGAGCCTCATTTGCAAAGTGAGTTATATTGTCGGTGCCAATTCTAATGTAGGGATGCTCGGAGGGAAGTGATTTTATGGATTCGAGAGGATTTTTAACTTCCTTCTCGTTTGTTTTACCCAACAAATCGAAAGAACCGCCAAAGAAATGAAGCGCACTTTGCCCTGAAGAGACAATGGCACATTTTATACCTTGTTCCGCCAGCTTAATGCCTGTTGTGAGCCCTGTCAATCCTCCTCCGATTATTATTGTATCAAATTTCATCTGTTAAAATAGTTTGTTATTAGCGGTAAAGTGAGGAACTGGAAGTTGTTATACTTATCCTCACGAATGAAAATACTTTACATGCTTGTTTCATTCTTCCCTGCTTAATTATTATCGGGTTTCAAATCGTAAATCCCCTTATAAATCCATGAGGTAAACTGAATCTCGTTAATTGTTTCACCCCAGGCAATTGATGACATCCCTTTCCAGCGTTCCTGTAGGAAACTGGCCAGATCGTCTTTTGTCCTGCCCGGTTCTACCATCGCTTCACGAAGCAGCCCTGCAGCTCTGCAGGCACATAGTTCTCCCTGGCAGGTCCCCATTCCGACGCGGGTACGCCGGCGAAGGTCAACCAGGTTATTTACATGCAATTCGTTAATGGCATATTTTACTTCGGCAATGGAAACTCCTTCACATTCGCAAACCATCGCCTCTTCGTTTTTGTCGCCGGTTGTAATTTTTTGTGCCAGTGTACCGTGGCGGTCCTGTGCTGATTTTTGTGTAATATTTGTACCGGAATAAATTTTTTGAGCTGTTTTTTCAGACGATTCATCGCTTTGCGATCCGGGCAGGAGCTTTTCTGCTGTTTCGCATTTTTTGTTTACATCTAATTTTCGGCAAATTAAATCGGTAGCCCATTCGGCCATTAAACGATACGTCATCAGCTTGCCACCGGTAATGGTTATAAAACCGGAAAGTCCGTCGCGTTTTTCATGATCGAGTAAAACGATGCCCCGACTGATGCTTCTTCCACTCGGATCGTTATCGGCTGCCACCAATGGCCGCACCCCTGCATATGCCCTTAATATGCGGGTTGAAGCCAGTACCGGTGAAAGTTTTTCTCCTTCACGAATGAGTTCGTCAACTTCGTTTTGCGTAACAAACATATTGTCAATCTGATCGTAAGGAATTCTCTCCGAAGTGGTACCGATCAAACAAATGGTATCTCCCGGAACCAGAATGTCGGCATTGGCCGGCTTCCGGCACCGGTTGAGCACCATTTTGTTTACCCGGTGTCCGAAAATTAATAACGATCCTTTAGCCGGAAACATATTTACAGTAACTCCGGCCAAATTAGCGATATGGTGTCCCCAGATACCGCCGGCATTTACAATTATTTTACCATAAAAGGTAACATGTTCCTTTTGTTTATGATGATACAGTTTTACTCCAATAACACGATCCTGTTCGCGAATAATTTCTGTTACTTCATGTTGTGTCAGAAAATCTGCGCCATGAACTTTGGCATCAAGTGCATTCGACATAGTCAGCCGGAACGGGTCGACTGAACCATCAGGAACTTTTACTGCCCCGATCAGGTCGGGATTGACCGATGGCTCCAGTCGCCGCGCTAAATCCGGATCAATAACTTCAGCATTGATTCCGGCAGCTTCACATGCGTCAACAAATTGCGACTGATAAGCCATATCATCGTCAGGAAGCGTAACAAACATTCCGTTATTTTCTTCCACACAATGGCTGGCAATCCGACGTAGAATCATGTTTTCCTGGATACACTCCGATGCTGATTCTGGATCAGTTACGGCGTATCTTGCCCCGCTGTGCAACAATCCGTGGTTTCTTCCTGTTGCTCCGGTGGCAAAGTCGTGGCGCTCAACCAGCAAAACACTAAGTCCCCGCATGGCGCAATCGCGCGCAGTACCTGCACCGGTGGCTCCTCCGCCGATAATGATTACATCGTATTCTTTATTTAAATTTTCTGACATGTCAATTTCTAATCCTTCAATCCTTTTTTTGAATATCTGTTAATATTTCATCAAGTAAAAAATGGCTGCTATAGTTGCTCCAACAATAGGTCCTAATATCGGTACCCATGCATATTTCCAATCCGAATTTCCTTTGTTTTTAATAGGTAAAATAGCATGTATTATGCGTGGTCCCAGGTCACGGGCAGGGTTGATCGCATAACCGGTAGGTCCTCCGAGACTTAATCCGATAGCTATTACAAGAAATGCAACGGGAAGGGCTCCGAGTGAACCAAGTCCTACTTTTACATCCTGAATTTGAGAACTGGCAAATTCGAAACCGTTGATATTAAAAATTACAAAAACCAGAACAAATGTGCCAATAACCTCGGTAATAAAGTTTTTTGGTAGTTTCCGGATTGCCGGGCCGGTTGCAAATGTTCCCAGAATACCTGCTTTATTATCTTCTGCCTGATAATGATCATAATAGGCGAGCCAAACCAAAACGGAACCTGCCATTGCCCCAATCATTTCACCGGCAATGTAAATGGCAACTTTTGCCCATGGAAACAGTCCTCCAACGGCAAGGCCAATGGTAACTGCCGGATTTAAGTGTGCACCGCTAACCGGACCGGCAACAATTACGCCTGCCATAACACCAAAACCCCAGCCAAAGGTGATTACAATCCAACCACTGTTATTGCCTTTTGTCTCTTTTAGAACCACGTTTGCAACAACCCCGTTTCCCAATAAAACGAGTAACATTGTGCCTACAATTTCTGCTAAAAATTCGCTCATCATTTTTTTATTAGTTTTAGTAAAAAGTTTATTAATTCAGTCTTTCAGTTTTTTAAATTATGAGTTGATTAGTTGAACATTCTATTCATCATCATCATCAATCCAGTCTTTTGCCTTACTTAGCGCTTTTGCCCACTTACGAATGCTTTTAGCCATTTTTTCAGGGGCAATTTCAGGAGTGAATATTCTGTCTTTTGCCCATTGTGATTGCAACTCGTCGAGGTCTTTCCAGTAACCGACAGCCAAACCTGCAAGGTATGCCGCACCCAAGGCTGTAGTTTCCAGTTGTTTCGGACGAATTACCGGCGATTGCAATGTTTCAGACTGGAACTGAAGCAAGAGGTTATTGGCGGCCGCGCCACCATCAACACGAAGTTCCTTTATTTCAATAGCCGAATCAGCTTCCATGGCTTTTAATACGTCCATTACCTGGAAAGCAATTCCTTCCAAAGTAGCACGTGCAAAGTGGCCGTTTGAAGTTCCTCGCGTAATTCCAACAACGATACCCCGCGCGTACTGATCCCAGTGAGGAGCTCCCAAACCGGTAAGGGCCGGAACAAAATATACGCCTCCGTTATCTTCAACAGTAAGCGCCAGTTTTTCAATCTCAGGTGCCGATGAAATTAAACCCAGTTGATCGCGCAACCATTGAACCGAGGCTCCGGCAATAAATATTGAACCTTCGAGAGCGTAGGTTACTTCGCCGTTTATTTTCCAGGCAATGGTTGTAAGCAAATTGTTTTCCGACTTAATGGCTTTGTTTCCGGTATTCATTAACATGAAACAACCTGTGCCATAAGTGTTTTTAGCCATTCCCGGCTGGGTGCATTGTTGCCCGAAGAGTGCAGCCTGCTGGTCGCCTGCAATACCTGCAATGGGTATTTCGTGAGCAAAAATGGTGGTTCTGGTGTGTCCAACAATTTCGCTCGAAGCTGTGACAGTTGGCAACATACTTTCCGGAATATTGAAGATCTCCAGTAGTTCTTTATCCCAACAGTTATCTTGTATATTATAAAGTAATGTACGACTGGCATTCGTAACATCGGTTACATGTTTGTCTCCCCGTGTCAGCTTCCATATCAGCCAGCTGTCAACGGTTCCGAATGCGAGTTTACCAGCCTCTGCTTTATTGCGAGCACCTTCAACATTATCGAGAATCCACTTTACTTTTGTTCCCGAAAAGTAGGCATCAATTACCAAACCGGTTTTTTGTCTGATTAATTCTTCGAGACCCTGTTCTTTTAATGAATCGCAATATTTTGCTGTTCTGCGATCTTGCCAAACAATTGCATTATACACCGGCTCTCCGGTTTCCCTGTCCCAAACAATTGTAGTTTCACGTTGATTGGTTATACCAATGGCAGCAATGTCTTTACCATTAATACCGATTTTAGAAATGGCTTCAGCGGCAACTGCAGCCTGAGATGCCCATATTTCATTGGGCTCGTGTTCCACCCAGCCCGGTTTTGGAAATATTTGTTCGAACTCTTTTTGCGCAACTGATTTTATTGTTCCCGCTTTATCGAAAACAATTGCACGGGAGCTTGTCGTACCCTGATCAAATGCTAAGATGAATTTCTCCATGTTTTTTTTGATTTGTTGTTTTATTGGTTTTTATTGAGTTATATAATAAAATACATTGTATTGCTATGTATGAGTATAAAAAAAGAGAACTTTGGGCTATTCTCTTTTTAGCCAGCCTTTCGTTCTTCCAATGGCCTTATGCCAAAAATACATCAATTCTTCTACTTTTTCAATATCCATTGCCGGATTAAAAACACTCAACGGATTATCATTTTCTATAATCTCATCTGTTGATTTCCAGAATCCTGTGGCCAATCCTGCCAGGTATGCCGCACCTAATGCAGTTACTTCTGAAATTTCCGGTTTGATTAGTTCATATCCCAGTATATCCGATTGAAATTGCATTAAAATTGTATTCGTACTTGGCATCCCGTCAACCCGTAATTCGGTAAATTTTTTACGTGAGTAATCGGCTTGCATGGCTTGTATCAGGTCGTAAACCTGGAAAGCAATACTTTCAAGCGACGCACGTGCAATATGACCCACTTCAGTTCCCCTGGTAATACCTATAATTAATCCCCGGGCATACTGATCCCAGTGCGGTGCTCCGAGTCCGGCGAACGACGGTACAACATAAATCCCCCCATTATTTTCAACAGAACTGGCCAGATCTTCTACTTCGGCGGCTACTTCAAAAAAGTTCATATTGTCGCGTAACCACTGTACCAAGGCACCACCAATAAAAACGCTTCCTTCGAGCGCATAGGTTACTTTATCACCTATTTTCCATGCAATAGTAGAAAGCAGGTTGTTTTTTGAATTAACAATTTCACTTCCTGTATTCAGCATTAAAAAACATCCGGTTCCGTAAGTGGTTTTTAGTGTGCCTGATGTAAAACACTTGTGTCCGAACAAGGCGGCTTGCTGGTCGCCAATAATACCACCAATTTTAATTTTCGATCCGAATAGTGAAGTAGAAGTTTCTCCATATACTTCACTTGACGAACGTACCTCCGGTAAAATAGCTTCAGGGATACCAAATATTTCCAACAATTCTTTATCCCAGCAAAGGTCGTGTATATTGTAGAGCAAAGTGCGACAGGCATTCGAAACGTCGGTAATGTGCAAGGCACCGTTAGTGAATTTCCAAACCAGCCACGAATCAACGGTTCCAAAAGCCAGCTTTCCCTGTTCCGCCTTTTGTTTTGCTCCGGGGACATTGTCCAGAATCCACTTGATTTTTGGAGCTGAGAAATAGGAGTCGATCAGCAACCCGGTTTTTTGGTGGATTATTTTGTGTAAGCCTTGTTTCCTTAATTCATCGCAATATTCCGAAACGCGACGATCTTGCCAAACAATAGCATTGTACACCGGTTCTCCTGTTTCTCTATCCCAGATTATTGCTGTTTCCCTTTGATTGGTAATTCCCAGTCCGGCAATCTCATCACCACTAATGTTTGCTCTTGAGAGTGCGTCGGCTGCAACCGAAGCCTGAGTATACCAAATTTCATTAGGGTCGTGTTCTACCCATCCCTGGCGAGGATAATATTGTTCATACTCTTTTTGTGCAAGCGATACTACCTTTCCGCTTTTGTTGAAAACGATGGCGCGGGAAGATGTGGTGCCCTGATCGAGTGCGAGTATGTACTTTTTCATACCTAAGTTTTACCGGTTTTATTTTTTTATATGTAATATCGATGTATAAATCAAATCGAAATACTCATTCATTAATACTATTTGCTCTTTCCCTTTTTCGGTAATTGTATAGTATTTTCTTGGAATTCCTGATTCCAGTTCATGCCATTTTGATGAAAGCATACCGTCTTTTTTTAATCGGTTTAGTAAAGGATATAAAGTACCCTCTGCAATTTCTATCGACGATTCCTGCTTAATCATGTCAATGAGTTCATAGCCATAGTACGTTTTTTTCTCCAATAAGAGCAAAATCATATATTCGATCAACCCCTTTTTAATTTGGGATTTCCATCGAATATTAAACTCTTTGTCGGTTCTTTCTGCGGTCATGAATTCGGCATTTATTAAAACACAGGCAAATCTAATGAAAAAATACCTAGTAATACAATGTAATTGATAATGAAATGTTGTTTTTAACAGTTAATTTTGTTTCAAGATTGATGTGCGGCTGATTTTTTCTGAAGGCATGTATGTAAAAAGCTGTTATTGGAAATTGAAATGTCAGAACGTATAATTTTCTGAAACTTGACGTTACTTATCTTTTTTCTTCTCAATCTCCTCCCTGGTTTTTCTCGTTGAAGAATAATGTTCGTATTGATCTTTCTTTTTTAACTTGGTAAATAATTTACCAATATTTTCTGAAGGGGAAAAGCGTACAAGGCTTACAGATGAAGCTTCAGATCGCATGATGGAGTTATGTTCGGTTACCAGTGTTGAAACCGGTTCGCTCTCTTCGTCTTGTACACGCATTCTGACCGGGGCCTTGTAATCTTCCAAAAACATAAGGTTTTGGTTGGCCCGGTCGACATCGGAGCGTTGTATCGGCGAAACCCGTACTTCGGGTATGTCAACATTTTCCGATTCGAGAGTAATTATCGGATTTATTAACAGGGTATGCACGCTCACTATTTTTCTGAAATAGGAGATGTGCGAAAGAATAAGGGAATCGCCGGGAGAAACCCAAATGGCAAAAATTCCGTTTGGATGGCTAACGTCTTTATCGTGGTTGTTAAGGTTAACGATATAAACATCGGTTATTGGATTACCTGTTTCATCAACAATTTTTCCTTCGATCAGAAATTTTTGTTCCTGTGCAAAAGTTATACTGCACAATAACAGAAGTAATATGGTTGTAATTGTTTTCATAGCCTGGTTTTGTTTTATTCAAAATTCGGCAATATCATTGTTAAAACCTTTCAAAAGACACTAAACTATGTTAATTGTACGAAATTCAGGATGATTGGTTCTGGCTATTTGGTAACTCTTCTGCGATGATTAAACGTATTCGATCTTAACTTTTTTGAAGAATTTGTGGATCAGTAGTTTAGAGATTCTTTTTATAACAAATTTCCTTAGCTCGAGTTCCAGAGGCTGGTCAGGATCCTGGTGGGCCCAGTTGATGCGGGTTCCAACAATAATATCAATACTGTCGTGCTGAAGTAAAAGCTTTACCACTTCTTCCTGGGTGCTGTCCTGAAGCCTAGTGTCGCTGTGGTAGTTTTCCAGGATTTCTTCCACTTTCCCCAAAGTAAGGATACCTTCGGTAACCATCTCGAATCCTTGCATTGAAGCACTAGGTGGAAGCTGGCTAAGGTTTTTGTTTCCGTGCTGAATTTCCACTGTCAGATTAAGTTCGCGTGCAATAATCTCAGCAGTTGTACCTCCGCAAATTATTTTTTTTCCTTCAAAACCCTGTATGCGTCCAACAAAGTCGAAGTCTTTCACTTTATAAAAAGGAGGACCGGTAATCAACATAAACTTTCGGGGTTCTCTAAAATACATCACTCCGCAGCTGGTATCGTCTTTCACCGAGAAAGCATCGTTCATTACTGCCTGGTTGATGATTTTTCTCGCCAGTTTTGTGGCAGAAATATCCGGCATTCTTTCGATTTGGTTTATGGCAAATTTTTCAATCTTTTCCATGCCCCAGCCCATTGGAAATCGTTTCTCTCCCAATCCCGATTGCGGGATTCCGTCCGACATAAATACAATTCGATCTTCTTTGCGGGCAATAAACTCGCGGCAGTGAAGAATTTTTCCCAGGTTCTCTTCGCCTTTAATAGTCAATTCGTATTCTTTTCCCTGAATGGCTGTGCTGTTGCGAATAAATAATATTCTTGGGTTGTCATAGTTTACAATACGAACATGTCCCTCGTCGTCGAGTTCAATAATTGTAAAAGTGGCATAACTTTCTTTTCCGTCGTTACTTTTCGGAAGGGTTTCCATAATAATGCGGGCCGCCACCTCAGGTTTGGTGTGGAGTTTGGTGTATTTGAGCGCCATTGTTGCCGTTAGCGTGGCTAAAACACTGGCTTTTATTCCGTGCCCGATGCCGTCGCTTAAAACCAATATAGTACGGCCTTCTTCGCGAATGATGCTCGATTGAAAAACATCGCCGCACGCCATTTCTCCTTTTGGCCTTTTTTGCTGAAATTCTATTTCAACATGATAATCCGGATTAGTCCTCGTCACCATAGCGATAGGTTTCAATTATTGAGTTCAGTAATTCTTCGGTTTCAGCTGCGTTTTCACCCAATAAAAAGGCAATTTTCTGCACCGTTTCAATGTTTTGTTTGTTGATTTTTCGGGCCCTGTTAATAATTTCGTCCTGAACCAGCATCGGTGCCGACATGTCGCGGAATACAACACCCACAACCCGGTGTTTGTACAGACTCAGCACTGATATGTGCATAAGTTTATTCTGAAATTTTAAATCGCGTTCCAATAATTCATCGCCTGATGCCAGAACACTCGAAATCATTTTAAAAATTACATCGGGCACAATGCCTTTTATGTCGGCTCCTGCTAATCCGGGAATAGTTTCATAAAGTTCTTCCACCTCTTCGCCCATCAGTTGAGCAAAATTCTCGTTCGAATCCACAATTTTCGAATTGCTGTCGACCATTACTATTCCAACCGAAATTTTATGAATCATTTTAGACGAAACCTCCATGGTTTCCTGTGCTTTCTCCAGCCGTTTTTCTGTTTTCTTTAGTTCAGTAATATCGTTTATCGATCCGACTATCCCCACAATTTTGCCATTGTTATCGCGGATTACGGCCTTGTTTATAATAACATGGTGCGATGTGCCGTCGCCATGCCTTACCTGCGTGTTGTATACCTGTACATCAGGATTGGCAATCAGTTCGTTATCCTGTGCCAGGTATTTGTCTGCCATTTCTTTTACATGAACATCATGCAAGGGCTTACCAACTATTTGTTCTTTTGTTTTTCCTGTAAATTGTTCGTGAGCTGCGTTACACATCTGGTATATCCCTTCCGTATCGCGATAGAAAATGGGGATGGGAAGTGCATCAATAATTTTCTGATGAAATGTAGGATCATCAATATTGCCGGTTAGAAAAGATTTTTTATCGTAAATCATGGTTAATCTGATGGTTTAATTGTACTTGTAATAAAGGTCGTTTTTACGTTTATCCATCCTGTTTATGTCAGAAAAATAAACAATTTGTATGTATTTAAAAACCAGATCATACGAATCTTTTTACATGTTGTTTAATAACACGATTTTTATTGCTTGTTTTTAATCATTTTAAATTTTAAAGAACATAAATTATTGTCGTGTAAATAAATTATGGTAGGTGTATCTTTGTCGCAAGATTTAAACAAACCAAGTGAGATTAACTGAAATAATTGAATTGACCAAGGCAAAAGTGGTTGCCGGAAACACGGAAACAGATCACAACTTGCAGAAGGCTTTTAGCTCAGATTTAATGAGCGATGTCCTGACTCTCGACACAGAACACATTTTATTGATTACAGGACTGTCGAATGTACAGCTGGTTCGGACAGCAGAAATGGCAGATATTGAAGTTGTTTTGCTTGCCCGAAACAAGAGAGCAAATCAGGAGATGATCGATTTGGCAAATGAAATAGGCCTGGTACTGCTCGAAACATCGTATTCAATTTACCGTTCGAGTGGAATTCTGTTTAAAAACGGATTGGCTCCTGTTTATTAATGAAGGTGGAATATAACATATCGAGCGGCGATTTTAGCAAGGCAGGCAAGGCCTCCAGTCAAATAAAAAGAATGCTGAAACAATTACAAATTGATTCGAAAGTGATCAAACGGATTGTGGTGGCTATTTACGAGGCAGAAGTGAATGTTGTAGCACACTCTGTAGGCGGAAAATTAACGGCTGCAATCGACGGTACAGGAATTACTGTAATTGTAAAAGATAATGGCCCCGGTATTGTTGATATTGAAAAAGCCATGGAAGAGGGCTTTTCAACTGCAACAAAAGCCGTACGAAATATGGGCTTTGGAGCAGGAATGGGGCTGCCCAACATTAAAAAAAATACCGACGAGTTTAAAATTGAAAGTGAGGTAGGCATTGGAACAACATTAACCTTCAGAAATAATTTTTAGAGGATGAAAGTTGTAAAGAAATATCATGCTATAAAGGTTAACACCAATAAATGTATGGGGTGCACGCATTGTATGAAAGCGTGTCCAACTGAGGCAATACGAATCAGGGGTGGAGTAGCTAAAATAAATCCGGATCGTTGTGTGGATTGCGGTAACTGTTTGCGAGCCTGCCCGGTTGATGCATTTTATGTGGATCACGATAGTTTGGAGCAACTCAATAAATACAAATACAGGGTTGTGCTTTTTCCTTCGGTAATGATTGGGCAATTCCCTGAGAATTATACCGAAGGGAAGATTTATGAAGCTTTGTTACGACTTGGTTTTACACATATTTTCGAGGTGGAACAACCCATTGGAGTTTTAATTGAGGAGATTAAAAGGGAAGTGGAACAAGCTTTTCAGAAACCCATGATTTCATCGTTTTGCCCGGCTATTGTGCGTTTAATCCAGTCGAGGTACCCTTCGCTGGTCGACAATATCGTGCCTGTAAAAGCACCCCACGATTTGGCCGCTGGACATGCCATTGAACTTCTGAGCAGGGAAGGAATTAAGCGCGAAGAAATCGGCATTTTTTATGTTTCTCCTTGTTCTGCAAAAATGGCAGCGGTAAAAAGCCCTTTGGGTGAAAAAGAATCGATCGTTGATGGGCTGATTAATATGAAAGATCTGTACAATCAGATTATGAGTGTCATCTCTAAAGAGGAAGAAAAAGACACATCGGGGATGAGAAAAAATCTGACACTGGATGGAATACTATGGAGTTTACCAAGGGGAGAATCTCGTCATTTCAAGAAGAAGTCGATGGCCGTTGACGGTATTCATAATGTGGTGAAAATTCTTGAAAGAATGGAAAACGAAGATGTTCCTGAACTGGATTTTTTGGAGTTGAAATCTTGCCACCAGGGGTGTGCAGCCGGTATTCTGTTAACTGGCAATCGTTTTTTAACGCGAGAGCGTTTGGAAAAACGTTCGCGACGATATCCGCTTGCCCGAAAAATGGATATCTCGCATTTTAACTGCGATAAAATAAAGGAAAAACTAAAAGCCAGTCCCATTGAGCCTAATTATGTTTTTTCATTGGATACCGACCGGTTAAAGGCGCTGGAGAAATTGCAAAAGGTTGACCGCATTTTATGCCAGCTTCCCGGAATTGATTGTGGAAGTTGCGGAGCACCAAATTGTCATGCCCTTGCCGAGGATATGGTTCAGGGAAAGGCAAAAATGACCGATTGTATATTTTTACAAAACAGATATCTCAACGAGAGAAAAATAACCATCGAAAAAGCGACGAAAAACCTGGAAAGAGCCTGGGGTAAAAATCGTTTCGATGCAGACTGTAATAAAAAAGGAGGTAGAAATGAAGGTTTCTGAATTAGTTGAAAAGTTTGGCTTAAAAGTATATTCAGGGGAAGCCGGCCTTGATAACGAAGTAAAAGGTGGTTATGTTTCCGATTTGCTAAGCGATGTAATGGGAAATGCATCGGAAGGAGAGGTTTGGATAACCTTGCAATCGCATCAAAACGTAATGGCCATTGCCTCTCTGAAAGATCTGGCTGCAGTTATAATAGTAAAGAATTTCGAGCCGGAACAAGATACAATAGAACATAGTAATGAAGAGGGCATCCCGGTTTTGGGAACCGAAATGGAAACCTTCGAAATAAGCGGGAAACTGTATAACCTTTTATCTGAGTAACATGCAAAAATACAGGGCCGACTTACATATTCATACTGTGCTTTCGCCCTGTGCTGATTTGGAAATGACACCTGTGAAAATTGTCGAAAAAGCCAAAGAAGCAGGCCTACAAATTATTGGTATCACCGATCATAATTCAACCTTAAACGCAAAGCTTGTCAGGCAACTTGGAAAAGAAGAAGGGATTCTTGTGTTAACCGGAGCTGAAGTAACCACAAAAGAAGAAGTGCATTGCCTGGCTTTTTTCGAACACGATGATCAACTGGATCAGTTTCAAAAGTTTCTGGAAAAGCATATTATCCGCATTCCAAATTCAAAAGGACACTTTGGCTACCAACCTGTTGTTGATGCCAGGGAAAACATTATCGAGATGGTTCCCTATTATCTTTCATCTGCTTTAAAAAAGGGAATAACCGAGATTCAAAAATACGTTTATGAACTGGATGGAATTTTTATTCCGGCTCATGTAAACCGATCCATGAATGGTCTTTTTAGCCACCTTGGTTTTATTCCTCAGAATTTGGAATTCGATGCACTTGGAATAACAGGTAAAACCACTGAAAATCATGTTCGAAAACATTATGTTTTAGAAAATAAAATTTCGTTACTTTATAATTCAGATGCGCATTTTTTAGAGCAAATAGGCAGTTCATATTCAGTGTTTACTATTTCGGAATTAAATTTTCTAGAGGTTAAAATGGCTCTTAATCAGAGCTTTGAAAGATTTGTTGAAATTTTATGAGAACACTCTCAGAACATATCCTGGATATTGTTCAGAATTCAGTGAGGGCAAAAGCCACATTGATTGAAATCATAGTTAAGGAAGATAAAAAAAATGACTTTTGTTCATTGATTATTAAGGATAACGGCTGCGGAATGAGTAAGGAAATTTTAGAACAGGCAGCCAACCCGTTCTTTACATCGCGAACCACCCGAAAAGTTGGACTTGGAATTCCACTTTTAAAGCATAATGCAGAGATGGCAGGAGGAGGTTTTAGTCTTGAATCGGAGTCAGGAAAAGGAACCGTTTTAACGGCAACTTTTGGCTTAACAAATATCGACAAACCACCTTTGGGTGATATTTGGGAGAGCTTTTATTTAACCTTGCTTAGCTACTCTGAGGGGAACCTGGTGTACAGGCATACAACACCGAAAGGAGACTTTCAGATAAGCTCTGATGAGTTGAAGGAAGTTTTGGGTGATGTCTCTTTTCAGCAAAAGGAGATTCGTGATGGTATTATTGAACTTATAAAAACCAACCTCGAAGAAATAGAGGCTACTAAATAAAACAAAAATTAGTTAAACAATATGGCAAGAATTAAATCATTGGCTGATCTTCGGAAGATGAAGGAAGAGGCTCAGTCGAAAATGAAATTAAGGGAAAACAGCGACAATCCCAGCGAAGTTGTTCAAATTAAAGTTGGAATGGCAACTTGTGGTATTGCTTCAGGAGCCAAAGAAACTATGAAATACTTTGTGGAAGGGCTTGAGCAGGAAGCAATTGATGCTGTTGTAACCCAAACCGGTTGCATGGGTTATTGTTATGCCGAACCTACGGTTGAAGTAACCCTGCCAAACAAGGAACCTGTAATATTTGGACATGTAAAAAAAGAGAAAGCGCGCGAGATTATTGATGTATATATTAAGCGCGGTGAGCTGGTTGATGGAATTATTCCAGTAAATTTTAAAACTATCGACGACTAACAGATAACTTCAATTAACCTTTAACTATGACTGATTATAAAATGCACCTGCTCATTTGCGGAGGTACAGGTTGTAAAGCATCGGAGAGTGCAGAAATCAAAAGCCGGTTCGATATTCTTTTAAGAGAACTCGGCCTCGATGATGAGGTACAGGTAGTAACAACCGGATGTTTCGGTTTTTGCGAAAAAGGTCCCATTGTAAAGGTCCTTCCCGATAATACTTTCTATGTGCAGGTAACTCCACACGATGTTGTTGAAATTGTTGAGGAACACGTTGTAAAAGGGCGTAAGGTTGAACATCTTCTTTATACCGATCCAACAAGCGACAAACACATCAGCGATTCAAAGGGAATGGATTTCTACAAGAAGCAAATCCGCATTGCCTTAAAGAATTGTGGATTTATTAATCCTGAAAATATTGATGAATACATTGCTCGTGACGGTTATTCTGCAATGGGTAAATGTTTAACCGAAATGACCCGCGATGATGTAATCAAAGAGATTAAAGACTCCGGACTTCGGGGTAGAGGTGGGGGAGGTTTCCCTACCGGATTGAAATGGGAAATCACAAAAAATGTAGAAAACGAACAGAAATATGTAGTTTGTAATGCCGATGAAGGCGATCCAGGTGCTTTTATGGATCGTTCTATTTTAGAAGGAGATCCGCACTCAGTACTGGAAGCCATGGCCATTTGCGGTTACTGCATTGGCGCTGATAAAGGGCTGGTTTACATTCGGGCTGAATATCCGCTTGCCATTGAACGATTAAAAATAGCCATTAAACAAGCCGAAGAATACGGTTTAATTGGCGAAGATATTTTGGGTACGGGATTTAATTTTAGAATTGAATTGCGTTACGGGGCAGGCGCATTTGTGTGTGGCGAAGAAACCGCACTCATTCATTCGATGGAAGGGTTGCGCGGAGAGCCAACTTTTAAGCCACCTTTCCCTTCTGTTTCGGGTTATATGGGCAAGCCAACCAACGTAAACAATGTGGAAACTTTTGCCAATATTCCGGTTATTATTAACAAGGGGGCTGAATGGTTCAGCAGCATTGGAACAGAGAAATCGAAAGGAACCAAAGTGTTTGCTTTGGCGGGTAAAATAAACAATGTTGGTTTAATTGAAGTACCCATGGGAACTACCCTGCGCGAAGTAATTTATGATATTGGAGGAGGGATAAAAGACGGAAAAGAATTTAAAGCCGTTCAAACCGGAGGTCCGTCGGGAGGTTGTTTAACCAAAGATTACCTCGACTTGCCTATCGATTATGACAATCTTTTGGCTTCCGGCTCAATGATGGGATCGGGAGGAATGATTGTAATGGATGAAAGCGATTGTATGGTTTCTATTGCGAAATTCTATCTCGAATTTACCCTTGAGGAATCTTGCGGAAAATGTACACCTTGCCGCGTAGGAAATAAACGTCTTCATGAAATTCTGGATAAAATTACCGGAGGAAAAGGAGAGGAAGAGGATATTGAGAAGCTGAAGGAATTAAGTGACGTAATTAAAGATACTGCACTTTGCGGATTAGGCCAGACTTCGCCGAACCCGGTTCTTTCAACCATTAAAAACTTTGAACACGAATACCTTGCTCATGTTGTTGATGGAAAATGTCCGGCCGGTCAGTGTAAATCGTTACTACGATACGACATTGTAGAAGATTTGTGTACCGGATGTACACTTTGTTTCCGCAACTGCCCGGTAGGTGCCATCACCGGAGAACGCCGGATGCCGCACTACATCGATCAGACTTTGTGTATTAAGTGTGGTATTTGTTTCGAGAAATGTAAATTTCACGCAATCTCCTTAACCTAACCAGGAAAAAAGAAAATTATGGATACAATAAATCTTACCATTGATAATAAACCGGTTGTGGTGAAAAAAGGAACCACAATTTTAGAAGCCGCATCGGGTATCGGAATTCATATTCCTACCCTTTGCCATATGAAACTGGAAGACCTTAATATTGAAAATAAACCCGGAGGCTGTCGCATTTGTGTTGTGGAAGTGAACGGTCGCAGAAACCTTGCTCCGGCCTGTTGCACTGACGCAAGCGAAGGAATGGAGATTAATACCCACTCGATGCGGGTAATTAATGCCCGGCGAACGGTAATGGAACTGATTCTTTCTGATCATCCTTTCGATTGTTTGATTTGTGCCAAATCGGGGAACTGCGATTTGCAGAGTTTGGCGCACAACCTGGGCATCCGTGAAATCCGTTACCAGGGAGAACAATCTACTTATCGTGAAGATACATCGCCGGCCATTATCCGCGAAGTGGATAAATGTATCATGTGCCGCAGGTGCGAAACGATGTGTAACGAAGTGCAAACTGTTGGCGTTTTATCGGCCATTAACCGTGGATTCGATTCGGTTGTTTCGCCTGCCTTTGAAATGAATCTCGACCACTCGGTGTGTACCTATTGTGGTCAGTGTGTGGCTGTTTGTCCCACAGGAGCTTTAACCGAGGTTGATGAAACCGGCAAAGTAATCCGTGCACTATCCGATCCAACAAAAACCGTTATTGTACAAACTGCTCCTGCCGTGCGTGCTGCATTGGGTGAAGAGTTTGAAATGGAGGCCGGTACGCTGGTAACCGGTAAACTGGCTGCAGCGCTGCGCCGACTTGGATTCGATCATGTTTTTGATACCGATTTTGCAGCCGACCTTACTATTATGGAAGAAGGTACAGAGTTGCTTAGCAGATTAGGAAAACACCTGGCAGGTGATAAAGATGTGAAACTTCCTATTTTAACTTCATGTTGCCCGGCCTGGGTGAAATTTTTCGAACACCAGTTCCCTGAGATGAAGGATATTCCTTCAACAGCACGTTCGCCTCAACAAATGTTTGGCTCAATAGCGAAAACTTATTTTGCCGATCAGTTGGGAATTAAACGTGAAGATTTGGTTGTTGTCTCAATTATGCCGTGTGTGGCTAAGAAGTACGAATGCGGTCGCGATGAGTTTAAAACAAACGATAACCCGGATGTGGATTATGCCATTACAACACGTGAGTTGGCCTCTCTGATTAAATTATCGAACATCGATTTTAAATCGCTGCCTAACGAAGAATTTGATAATCCTTTAGGTGAATCAACAGGTGCTGCCGTTATTTTTGGTACAACCGGTGGTGTAATCGAAGCCGCTGTTCGTACGGCCTACGAAGTGCATACCAAAAAGGAACTTCCACGGGTTGATTTTGAAGAATTGCGCGGTATGGAAGGTATTCGTGAAGCAACTATCGATTTCGACGGCTTGCCTCTAAAAATTGGTATTGCTCATGGTCTGGGTAATGCCCGTAAACTTCTGGAAGATATTCAGGCAGGTAAAAGCGAATTTCATGCCATTGAAATTATGAGCTGCCCTGGCGGTTGTATTGGCGGCGGAGGTCAGCCTTATCATCACGGAAATGCAGAGATACTGAAAAAACGTCAAAAAGCATTGTACCAGGAAGACAAGAATAAAACGATTCGCAAATCTCATGAAAATCCATACATTATTGATCTGTATGAGAAATTCTTAGGAAAGCCGATGAGTGAAAAAGCGCATCATTTATTACACACAGAGTACTTTGACAGAACTTAGTTATTTGACACTGGTCATTTGTCATTTGGAAAAGAATGTTTGTGAATTAACTTAAAGATTGGATAAGATGAAATTAGAAGATTTGACAGTTTATCAACTGGCAATGGAAATTGGAGACGAGGTTTTTTTCATTGTAGAAAAGTGGGATAATTTTTACAAATGGACTACCGGCAAACAACTTGTTGAGGCGGCAGATTCTATTGCCGCGAATATAAGTGAAGGTTACGGAAGGTATTTCTATAAAGAAAATCGTCAGTTTCAATATTATTCAAGAGGTTCGCAGACTGAAACCAGGACCTGGCTCACCAAAGCAAAAAATCGTAAACATATTGATGACGACCAATACGTATTATTGATGACAAAGCTTGATGAACTTGGGAAGAGACACAATAATTTTATTAAGTCAATTGGCCAAAATGACCATTGACCAATGACCAATGACAACCACCATTGAAGATAAATTCCTTTTTAAGATAGAAATGTTAAAATAAGACATCATGCCAAAAATAGAACTTGCAGAAAATACAATACAACTCATTAAAGATATTTGCGCTGAGTTTGAGAATAAAGAAAGTGAATTGATAAATGTGCTTCACAGGGTTCAGGGGAAGTTGGGATATCTCCCGGCAGAAGTTCAGGAAGTAATTGCCAAAGAGCTAAAAACCTCAGTTGCGAAGGTTTATGGTGTGGTTACTTTTTACAGTTTTTTTACTATGATCCCGCAAGGCGAATATCCCATTTCAATATGCATGGGAACGGCCTGTTATGTTCGTGGTGCTGAACAGGTTTTGAGTGAATTTAAACGTCAACTGGGAGTAGATGTTGGTGAATCTACCGAGGATGGTAAATTCTCAATCAACTGTTTGCGTTGTGTTGGAGCCTGTGGTCTGGCGCCAGTTGTAACAGTTGGCGAAAAAGTTTACGGCCGGGTAGCACCAACCGAAGTAAAACACATTATTGCCGAGTATCGCCAAAATTCTTCAGATGATGTGAAATCGGCTTAGAAAAGTTGTTGAAATACAAGAAGAAAGAAATGGCATCTGTATGAGTTGATTCATAAACAGATGCCATTTTTTTGTCACGGACATTAGTCACTAGTCATTAGCCACTGGTCACTTATAGTATTCTTTCCAACGAGCAATGAATTTTCCTACGACTTTCAACTACGTTGGATACTAGTTCTTGGAATTTCCCAATGACTATTAACCAATGACTTCTTTTCTTCCGACAAGAGAACCATGGTATTTAATCTTGGCTTTAAAACGAAGAGCACTTTCTCTAGATTAGTCGGTTTTTACCGCATCATATCGGCAAACATCGTAACATTTATTACATTTCATACAATTGGTTTGATCGATGGAAACCGTAGCAATCGTTCTGCTAATGGCATTTTGTTCGGTACAGGCATCGTAACACTTGCCGCAAACCGTACACGATTCGCTACTGATTTCTGGATCATAATCCCCATATTGTTCAACATAGATCGCACCTTCAGGGCAATTGTCGATACATTCGCCGCAATTGGTACAAGACTCCCGGTCGATGAATGAATTTTCAATATCGGTACTTCCCGATTTTTCAATTTCATCATTCGTACAGGCATCGTAACAATCGCCGCAATGTGTACATTTTTCATCATCAATTACCACATATGCATTTGAAATGGCATCGTGAGAACAGGCTTTCAGGCAATCTCCGCACATGGTACATTTTGTTGTATCGATTTCGGCTCTCCCGTTGCTTTTTTTCGAAATTGCTCCGTAACTGCATGCGTTTGAACAAATTTCAACGCAACCGTGACACCGGCCTCCTCGTACCGAATAATTTTCTTCAACGTAATTAATAGCATCGCCCTGGTATTGGCAAACGGTTATACAATCGCCGCAGCCAACGCACCCCGATTTAATGGTGTAGGTATTGGAACTAATCTGAAGGGCACCATAATCGCAGTGAGGGATGCATTCGTTACATCCAGTACAGTATGTTGCATTGATGAGGTAACTTTTTTCAGGCATTTTGATGGCATTGTCTTCACAAACATTCACACACCAGTTGCATAAAGTACAATTGCTAACATCAATAACGTAACTGGATACTCCTTCGGTAATAATTGCATTATAATTGCAAACATCTTTGCAATCGCCACAGCCAATACACAGACTTTTATCTATAATTAATGTTTCGTAAAAACTATCGGAACACGCTGAGAGGTATTGACCTAAAAGGATGCTCCCACCTAATGCTTTTATTCCGTTTTTCAGAAACGTTCGTCTCGCTTTTAAATTATTCTTTTCTTCCATTCCGCTCATTTTAAAAATAAAACCTTGCTTCCAGTCGACCCAGGAAAGCCTGGTTTTCCAGTTCGCCACCATTAATTAAACCGGCCTTAGCACTTACATGAAGTTTATCCAAAAATCTCCTGCCAATTTCAATATCCCATTCGTTCAGGTTTCCCTTATTAATTTGTCCTGCATTTTGCAGTTTTATATGAAAGTCGGCGGAAGGAATATTCAGTTTCAATCCAAGTAAGTATAAAGGCATATTAAAGGCATCAAGTCTTATAACTTCTCCGGCTAGGATGTTGCTGTACGAATTTAAAACGGCGGCACCTTTGTCGATTTCTGAAAATCCATAATACGCACCTTCAAAAGAAAGCCTGTTTCCTCCCTTCAGTCGAAAAGATTTTTCCAGTTTTGCCAGGTAGATAACTCCTTTATTTGAATCTTCAATTTGGAAGAGAGCTTCCGGCTTTAAGTAAATATCTCCCGGCAATTTGACAGAGGCAAATAATCCTGTATGGTAAAAAGTATTGGATACCCAGTCTCCAAATTCCGAATAGGCAACAATTCCTATTTCTTCAACTGTCAGGCCCGAATTTGTATTAACGGTTTCAACACTTGTTAGATCCGATTCCAGCGAAGAGAATTCATTGTTCTCAAAAGTGTCAAATTCATCAGTCGACTCAAATTCGTCACCCGTTTCTTCAAATTCTTCGAATTCATCTGTACTTGGTTTTGAATCCCTCGTTTTTGTTTTTTTCTCTTTCCCCGGGAATAAGGTAAACGAAAAACCGGCTACGTTTTTATCGCCAAGACTGTTCCCCAGTAATATACTTTCCTGTCCGGAAGGCAAATCATAAATAAAACCGGTAGTACAGAAAATTCCGTTTCGGGCAAAGTCTTTGGTAACCGAACCTCCGTAAGCATTCAGTTTCCATTTCCCAAAATCCAGTTTCAGATTAGCGCCTGCAATCCGTTCGTTCAATAGGTAATGGTCGTCGAAAGTTGATGACTGCAAACCGAGCGTAACCGAACTAATGTCTCCGCGATATTGATAAAAAAGTTCACGCAGGCCGAGTCGGTATTGGTCGTACAGAATCTCTTTATTAAAATCGTATTTCCACCAGGCCTTAACGCCTCCTTCTAAATAAAGGGAGTGGTGAAGCCCTGAATAATCAAGTCCGGCAAATCCCATGGCTGTATTTATTGAATTACCATCAAGAATTCCGGTTGATAGTTGAGTTTCGAATGCCGAAAGCAACGGGCTCCCGAAAGTTGGATTGAGATGGGCTGCCAGTTTGCTCGGACATTCCCACTGGGCATTAGCTGACGCTAAAATTATTAGTAAAAGAAGGGTGAAATAATATCGTTTCATTTTGCTATTCCTGTTATTTCAATTGATGAGAATTTGCAGCTATCCATACATTCGCCACATAATATACAGTCTTCATGATTCAAATGGCATTTTTTATTTTCGTGTGTCATGGCATTGTAATTACACGAGTTACTGCAGCTTTTACAGTCTACACAACTGTCATCTTTTGCCAGCTTTGCACTTCCCGGGATGTATGATATCCATCCCAGAATTAATCCCACAGGACAAAATGCCCGACAAAAAGGCCGGTAAATTAACACCGATGAAACAAGAAGAATGAATACAAGAATGTAACCAATGGTATTTGCCGAAAACAGGTTGTAGGCGACCTTAAACGGGTCGTAATGAATAAATATATTCGTTTTTGTGATTATAATTTGAGTTATCAAAATGATGAGTGTTGCAATACGGATCCACTTTAAAATGGTTTGAGATTTTTGGTTCTGAAGTCCTTTAAAAATTTTCGGGCGATAAATAAATTCCTGTAATGCACCCAAATGGCAAACCCAGCCGCACCATACTTTTCCGAAAAGATAGGTGAGTGGTATCAGACCAAGAAACCACAACATAAGTATCGGTTCAACCGGAATACCCATGATATACATAACGGTATTCTGAAAACTGGATATCATACAAGGGCATGCTCCGCTAATGAATCCCAGGAAAATCATTGTGCCAAGCAGCATGAACAGTCTGAGTTTGCGGGTGGTTTTAAAACGAACCAGAATTCCTGCCACCAGCGTTAAAAACAGTACCAAAAGCGAAATGGTAAAATTCCGGTTCTGCCATATTGATGTGGCTTTTTCCTCCATTTTAACCGACTCTGCCGGTTCTTCCGAAAACTCTGAAAACTCATCATCGGAGAGTTCCCGGAACTCGTCAGTGTCAGAGAATTCTTCAAAAGAATCTTCGTTTTGTGTTTCTTCCTCAAACGCCTGAAATTCGTCTTCCTCTTCCTGTTGTGCAGGTATTTTTGCCTCTGCCAGAAGAATGCTTTCCGTGCTGCAATTTGTACTGGTACACACCTTTTTTTTTGGAATAAAGCCCAATGCAAACAAGGCAAGAAGCAGGGCTGCAATCTGCCAGTTAAATTTTTTACTTACAAAAACTGCTCCTCCGGCAGCAACCAATATAAGAAGTCCGAATTTTAACCATGCCGGTGCTGCACTACCTTCATCCGAGTTACACGAAGCTTCAAGTGTACATGTGGCACAACTTCGTTTTTCTCCCGGCTTATAGTCATCAGTAAATGTTTCAAAAACATCATCTTCTTTATCCTGAGGAATTCCTTTTGCTGTTCCGAACGATAAAGTCGCTACTGCCAAAAGCAGGAAGAATATTTTAAATGTATGTCTAACAGATCTTTTCATCTAGGCAGTAGTGCAGCGTTTTAGTTTTAATTTGGCATATCCGCCTTCTTTGTCGCAGGTTCTTACGGCCTCTAAAATGAGTTCTTTACCATTATCTTCAAGAACCATTAATTTAAGTTTCCGTTCATATTTTCCCCTGGCAGTTTCTTTCCATTTTGTGGCACCAAGAACTTTAATACCTTCATACTTGAATTTGGTATTTTCGATCCCTTCAGGGCAAACCCTGTGGGTGAAAATAACGTCAACTTTTACAATTATTTCTTCTCCAACGGTAAAGCCTTCTTTTTTGTCTCCCTCAATGCTAAATTCGATCTCACATGCTCTAAGTTGCTGTGCCGCAAAAAGAACGGATAGAAAGAAGAATGTTGATAATAAATACTTCATGTTTTTATAAATTTAAAATTCCGATTAGTTGGCTCATTATAAAAATGGCCGCCAAAATAAATAGTGAAATATGTATGGTTAATTTTTTGCCCAGGTATTTTAACAGCATCATAAACGATGAAATACAAATTGCTGTTGAGGTTAACGAAAAAGCCAGCGATGTTCCCAACGATAAGTCTCCATAATTTACCAGTGGTTGTAAAAATAAAATGTCGGCACCGTTGCAAAAGTAAATAGGCATTCCCACAATGCTAAAAACTGCTGCACTTACAGGGCCTTCTTTTAACTGGAATTTTTCGAGTAACTCGGTTGGCTGAAAAATTTCGAATGCAAGGCTTATAACTCCTGCAATTAACAGGTAGGGAATAAGCTGTTTGAATATTCTGAATGTTTCGGCATAAATGCTTTTTCCAGGAACCGCACAGGAACTACTCGTACAGTTTAATAATTTTTCAGGATCGGAGACTGAGGTTTTGGGTGCAACTAATTCAGCAAAATATCCGGTACTTACAGCCAGAATTAACGACGAAATTATTCGGATTATCGCATATTGGTTTCCCAGTACCGTAAAAGATAGTGCCACAATATATGGATTCAGCAAAGGTGCAGCCACTACAAAAGTGATAATAGTACGTAAACGTAACTTTCCTTGCATCGCAGCCATCATTGGTATAGACGAACACGAACAAACCGGAATGACTGATGCGTACATAAATGCTGAAATTTGATTTTTTGGATAAAGCCGTTTGTATTTTACAAAGTGTTTTTGGAGTAGGGTCCCAACAAATATCCCTATTAAAACGGTCATAAATAAATCAACTGTAAATTCGTAGGCCAGAAACAACCATCGGGGAAGGGTAGTGTATAAGATGCATTTTTCGCGTGTGTGGTATGTAATACCAAAATAGCTTTTGTAGATGAAATCAGCCAACAGAAGTAAGAGTGTGAAATAAATCAGTGCCCTAAAAATTGTTTCTTTATTTTTAATCATCCCCTTCATTCTGTTTTTCCCTCCTCCGTATCTATTTTTAACTTCGTTTGCTGAAAGCAGTTGTAATGCCCTGTCTTTCTGTAAACCGTTACAACAGCTTGTTTTTTGCCTTTTAATACAGTTAAGGTTAGTTCTTTCCCTAAAGTTGAATTTTCAATTTTTTTCCAATCTGAACTTTTGATTATTTCGGCTCCTTTGCTGAAGATCTTTGTTCCTTTGGCGGCATCATCACAAAAATTTTCTTCGAGGGTTACTTTTACCAGGATATGAATAGTATCGTTGAATGAATATGAAGGCTGCTCATTTTGTACCAAGATTTCAATCGAGCATTCTTTTTCCCCGGCCATAGAATTGAGCCAGGTTAAACAAAGAGTTAGTAAAAAAAATATTTTAGTCGTCCCGTGCATATTTCCAAAACTTCAAATTTACTCCACGTTAAAAAGGTCTCGATATCGTATACAAATACGACGTTCAGATCCCTACTTTCCGGTTGAAGTTGAAGTTTGGACACGAAAAGTATTTAAAACCTGCGAAAAAATTTTAAATGAGTGGGAATTTAGACTTGGATTAAATAAGATGAAGTGTATTAACCTGAAATACTTTTGATAAAATGGATGGTGCGTTCGTTAAAAACATCCGGTTGGTCGATGTTGCAAACATGCCCGCTGTTTTTAATCACTTCCAGTTTCGAATTGAAATGTTTTTTTACCAGGTTCGTTACCATGGGTAAAAACATGTGATCGCGATCGCCCATCAGGTAAAGAACCGGCGCCGATGCTTCTTTCATAATAAACTCATGAAGGTTTTCCTTGATCTCAGTAGACATTCGCAGCCACTTTTTAAATTCTCGTTCGCCCAGTCGAATGGCTTCTTTTATAAATAGCTTACGCGATTCGATATCCTTTTTATAAGGAATTAAAATCCATGCATTTATTTTATATAACCACATGTAAGGAACCACCGACTGTAATATTTTAGCCAGCGAAACCAGTGCTTTCATTCTGGAATTGAATTGAATTACTGCTCCACCCAAAACAATGGATTCTGCACGCCCCGGGGCCAGTTTGTCAATGGCGCGAATTACGATACAACCCAGGGAAATTCCTACCAAATGAGCTTTTTCTATCTTAAGATGATCCATGGTACGAATAACATCCATGGCTATCTCATCGAATTTGTAAATTTCTTCCTGCGTATATTCTTTTTTTGATTTGCCATGCCCGCGGAGATCAACCAATAACACATTAAAGTGCTTCTTGAATTCCCGCAATTGTCTGAACCAGACAATATTACTTCCACCTGCGCCGTGGATGAATACCACCCAGGTTTTAGAGCTTTTATGCGGAAATGTTTTGTTGTATAGCATGGTCGCAAAAATAGAATTAATTTAAATAACAACAAATCCTAAAAAGGGTTTGCGTATTTAAGGGGGGATTTTTAACAATTCTTAAGTATGCGTTTACGATTACTTGATATCGGAATATTCAGTTGGGTGACAAAGCCATTTGTCTATATGCGAAACAGTATTGGCATATTCAGATTCAGCTTTAAGTTTTTCCCAGGCAGGATCTGTTCTAAAAGCATCCCAATGAGCCTTGTTCGATTCCATATTTGAAAATGAAGTCATATACATCAGGTTGGGCATGTCGGCTCCTGATATTACTCCTCCGTAAAAAACTGCATTGAAATTCAGTTTTGTAAATATGCCAATCTCGCCGCCTTCATTAAACATTTTTACCTTCTGTCTCCACAGTTTTTCAGTGGGTCCCTGGTAACTTCTTAATTCATAAATCTGATCAGAAGCCGGTGTTTTATGATTCGGTACCGAAAATTTTGGTTTTTCAGGAAATGCTTTAATTAATATCGATTGGATTCTTTCAAAGGGTGCACTATCATGTGGCGCATTCATATATTCTGACGCAGCTTCCTGGTATTTTTTATCTTTTAACAATTTTTCATCCAGTTCGTTAATCTGATTCAAATCTTTCAGAGGAATGAAAACAAATATTTTGGTTCCGTAAGCCGCATCAGTTTCAATGGGCTTAAAAACACCAACGGTTGAAATACCTGCTTTGTGAATCGCCGGAAGAAAGGCTTCTTCCAGATATTTGTCCATAACGGTTTCCTGTGCCTTGTCTTTAATGGTGTAAACTTTAATTTGATAAAATTCGCTTGCTGAAACTTGAATTGAAAATAACAGGGAGAACAGGATTAAGATGCTGAATGCCAGGTTTTTTGATTTCATTGTTACTTAGGTTTTAGGTTTAATGTTGGTGAAAGATATTAATTTTTAGCCAATTTGAGTTGTTTTAGATATAATTCTTTGTGTGTTTCCAACAGTAACTCTTTTAACGGAATTTCAGAGGGAACTTTGGATAAGTCAATTTTGTCCAGATTATCTTTATTCGGAAATTCTCCGGGAAACCAATGATCTTTTTGTTCAAAAGTTTTGTAGCGGTAAATGCCAAAATCTTTCATGTCGTAACATTTCCAGAGTTTGCGCAGGCGAAGTATCTCGGGAATGTTAATTCCTGATTGATCATCTTTCAAATCCAGTCCGTCGAAATGTGCATATGGATCGTCGTTTATAAATGTGTCGAGTTTTTTCTTACTTTCTTCATCATTCTCCGACCATGGAACCCCTTCCGTAAAGATACCTTTCATTTCTTCGAAATGTTCAGGCCGGGTAATGCCAAAGGTTAGCGTGTGGATGTCAGGATTACTTAAACAAAACCGTGCATTCCACTGAATGGGCGTTAAAGGTGCAGTCGCATTTTTTACTTTATCCGGCGCCTTAAATAATTGCCCTCCCTTGTCGTTAGGCGATATAATAAAAACACCTAAATCATTTTTCTTTGCCAGGTTTATGGCTTCAATATTTTGCTGATTGAAATAGTAATAATGCAGGTTTACAAAATCAAATAAATTTGTATTAATCGCTTTTTTTATGGTTTCAACAGGAGCGTGAGTACTAAAACCAATGTGTTTGATAATTCCTTCTTCTTTGAGCCTCAGTAGCGCTTCAACCGGGCCTCCTGTTTTGCAGCTTTTTTCCAGAAGGTCATTGTTGTTAATACCGTGCCATCCATAAAAATCGAGGTAGTCGGTTTGAAGGTCGCGTAACTGATTTTCAATTCTTTCATAGGTTTCGTCGGCAGTCATTGGGTTGCCCTTCGTCATCAGGTGATACGAATTGCGTGGAATGAAAAGTTCTTCGTTCAGTACCTTACCGTAAGCTGTTTCGCTTTTGGTATACCCCCAGGCTGTTTCAATATGGTTAATACCAGCGTCAAATGCCATTTGCACCGACTGTAAACAATCTTCCAGCGTATCTTTTGGAATTACATTTCTTGGATTATCCCAAACATGTTTAAAACGCATTCCTCCAAGTGTAATTGCACTAAGATGTTCTTCCGTTTTCCCAAATCGCCGATACTCCATCCCTTCTTTTTTGTTCAGAATCTTTACCATAAGACTGTTTTAATAAACCCTGTAAAGTTTATGATTTACTATAACCCAGATAAACGTATGTGTTTTCTAATTGTTTGAATTGATACAATGTTAATGTTATGCCTGTCAATTCCTGGTGAATAAGTCTCCTCATGATTCATTGATCTAACTATGGAATTATATAAATTTTATCGGCAGAAACTAACGTACTGTAATTATTCTTCGGTCCATATATTTTTCTTATTTTTGATTGATAAATAATGAACAAAAGTTTTAAAAAAGATGAAAGGCGGAAAAGGATTAAACCAGGGAGAAGATGCGAAAAAACAAAGACAGGGTAAAAATAAAGGTGGTGCTTTTGGTCCGGGTGGTTTTTGTATATGTGCAAAATGTGGCGAAAAGGTTCCTCATCAACAAGGGGTGAAGTGTACCACTCAAAAATGTCCGAAATGTGGCCATACCATGGTTCGCGAAGAATTGTTGAATAAAAAAAGATGAAGCACATGGTAGATGTAGAAAAAATTGTTGAAGCAATTTCAATGGTAATGCATCCGGCTATCGATTATTCGCTGGTTGATTTGGGTATCGTTCAGGATATTGAATTGTACACTGAGGAGGTTTTGATACTAACATTCGTTTTCCCTTTTCCTAATATTCCCATCGCCGACAAACTGATTGCATCTGTTGAAAATGTTGTAAAATCATTTCGCCTCGATATGCAATATATTATTCGTGTGATGAAAGACGAAGAAAAAAAGCAATTCATGGAAATGGAAAAAGCCGCCTGGAAAGGAGGGAAAGCAGCTTGTAGTTGTTAAAATATAATATGACTTAAACCTGCTAGCTCATTCCATTTGCCGTCATTTCTAAATTGTAGTGCTTTTTTGGAAGTCTTACCGAGGTAAGCAACGAATTTGTTACTATTTGGTAACCTCTTTCTTCATCGTAGTAAAATCTGACTATCTTTGTGGATCATATGATTAAACGTTTTTTGATAAGGCATCAATATAAAAGCTCTTAATCATAGATTTTTGATTTTTTAATACTCTCGTTACATTCGGAATAATATGTCAGAACGTCCTTTAATATTAGTAACAAACGACGACGGAATCCATGCAAAAGGGTTGCGCGAATTGGTTGAAGTAATGCAGTTTTTTGGCGATGTGATTGTTATCTCTTCAGAGATTTCCATGTCGGGGAAGGCGGCATCAATAACTGTCGACTATCCGTTACGGGCTGTTCCCGTTGAGAAAATTCATGGCGTGCCTACATTCAAATGCAATGGTACTCCGGTTGATAGTGTGAAACTCAGCTTTAACAGTTTGCTTGAAAAAACTCCTGACTATGTAGTGTCGGGGATAAATCATGGTGCCAATTCGTCGATCAGTGTTATATACAGTGGAACTATGGGAGCTGCAATCGAAGGTGGTTTGCATGGTGTACCTTCCATTGGTTTTTCGCTGGATGATTACAGCCCCGATGCCGATTTTTCGAAGGCAAAACTTATTGTTGCCAAGGTGTTTCAGAGCGTTGTTGAGAATGGAATACCGGAATTTACCTGTTTGAATGTAAATATCCCGAAAGGAAAACCGAAAGGGATAAAAGTTTGCAGGCAGGCACATGGTAAATGGGTGGAAGAATTTGAAAAACGTACCGATCCGCATGGAAGAGACTACCACTGGCTTTCAGGTTATTTCAAAAATTTCGAGGCTGAAGCAGCCGAAACAGATATTAATGCATTAGAAAACAATTTTGCTTCGGTTGTTCCCGTTAGCGTAGATATGACTTGTTATGAAACTTTGGAACAACTTAAAAGCTGGAAATTTTAATGCAACGACGAAAAAGTAATACATTCGATACTGTTGGAGTAGGATTGCTGGTAGGTTTAATTCTCCCCATTGCTATATTTTTTATTGTGTTTCTGGTGAAGGAAAGTGAGGTTTCCTTTGTCGACTATGTTAAGGGCATGTGGCGAATGCAGGCTTTAATAAAGTTAGGCAGTTTATGTGTTTTTGCCAATGTTGCTGTGTTTTGGATTTTTCTGAAAAAGAAATATGAAAAGGCTGCCCGCGGTGTTTTGGGCGCTACTATTTTGTACGCCTTTGTGGTTTTAATTTCGAGAACTTTTTAAAATGCGTTATTATATAATTGCAGCAGAAGCATCGGGCGATTTGCATGGTTCCAATTTGATGAAGGAACTGAAAAACGCTGATTCAGGTGCTGATTTTCGTTTTTTTGGTGGCGACTTGATGCAAAATGTTGGAGGCCATTTAGTAAAGCATTACCGCGAAATGGCTTTTATGGGTTTTGTAAATGTTCTGCTTAACATCCGAACCATTAAACGGAACATGGAGTTTTGCCAGAAGGATTTACTTGAATACAATCCCGATGTTTTAATACTGATTGATTACCCCGGGTTTAATCTGCGTGTTGCAGAATTTGCGAAGCAGAATAACATAAAAGTCTTTTATTACATCTCCCCAAAATTGTGGGCGTGGAAAGAGTACCGTGTTAAAAAGGTTCGTGCTTTTGTTGACGAGATGTTTACCATTTTCCCTTTCGAAACCGCCTTTTATAAAAAGCACGGCATAGAAGTGAATTATGTGGGAAATCCGTTAATGGATTCCATTGCTGAGTTCAGGAATAAAGCGCTGTCTTCCATCGATTTCTCTGAAAAAAATAAGCTTGATAAACGCCCGGTTGTGGCGCTTTTAGCCGGTAGCCGCGTACAGGAAATAAAACGGATGCTGCCTTTTATGCAAAAGATTGTAGCTCTTTTCCCGGAGTTTCAGTTTGTAGTGGCCGGAGTAAACAGTGTTGATAAGGCTTTGTATGATCATTATTTGTCAGGTACCGATTTAAAAATTATTTACGATCAAACATACGATCTACTGAATAACTCGCACGCAGCTTTGGTTGCATCAGGAACGGCAGCCCTGGAAACGGCATTGTTTAATGTTCCGCAAACTGTTATTTATAAGGTAGAAGGCGGTTGGCTAACCGATGTCATTTTCCGAAATTTTGTTTTTAAAATGGCAGGTGTTTCGTTACCTAATATTATCATGGATCGCGAGATTGTAAGGGAATTTATCCAGGTAAAAATGACCCTTAAAAATGTGAAAGAAGAAATGCAGAAATTACTGTATGAGAAGTCATATCGGGATTCTATTTTGAGCGACTATCAACAGCTCAAAGATTTTATGGGTGAACACGGCTGTTCGAAACGTGCCGCTGACAAGATGATTTCGTTATTAACGTCAAATCCTGAACCTTAAACTTTATACATTAAACTTAAAACAGAAAACAACCCGTGTACAGTTTATTTAGAAAAGAAATAAAAACATTCCTTGGATCGCTGATTGGTTATTTGGCCGTACTTGTTTTTTTGTTAATAACCGGTTTGTTTTTATGGATCTTTCCGGGCGATTATAATATTCCGGACAGTGGTTATGCTACACTGGATGGCTTTTTTTCACTGGCACCATGGGTGTATTTGTTTTTGGTTCCGGCAATTACCATGCGTTTTTTTGCCGATGAAAAACGTAGCGGAACTATTGAAATTTTGCTTACCCGGCCCATTTCCGATTTTAAACTTGTACTGGCTAAATTCCTGGCCGGAATGGTACTGGTTATTTTTTCGCTCCTGCCCACTTTATTATACTTTTTGTCGGTGTATTTATTGGGCAATCCGGTTGGAAGCATCGATGTTGGGGCGACCTGGGGTTCGTTTGCCGGTCTCTTTTTTTTGGCAACGATTTATGTAGCCATTGGCGTATTTGCTTCTGCATTAACCGATAATCAGATTGTTTCGTTCATACTGGCAATGTCGCTTTCATTTATCTTCTTCCTTGGATTCGACTTTGTTGCCTCATCTGAAGTTCCATATATTCTTGAGCAAATACTGAATTGGTTCAGTATAAATACCCATTTCTTATCAGCCTCCCGCGGTGTAATCGATTTACAGGATGTGGTTTATTTTATTGGTATGGCCTTTTTGTTTTTATACTCCACCAGGTTGGTTCTGCGAAAAGGAAACATAAAAACTATAAAATGGAAGGTATTATCGATTTATATCGGAATGTTTCTGCTGTTTTTTATTTCAACCAATTTTTTATATCGTATTGATTTAACCATTGATAAAAGGTATTCACTTTCAGAAGTGAGTAAAGAAATTGTGTGGGATGTTAAGGAACCGGTAACAATCGAGTTATTTCTTGAAGGAGAACTGGAGCCCGGATTAAAAAAACTGCAACGAGAGATTTTCGAAAAAATAGCCGTTTTAAATGCCTACTCAAATTCGACGATACGTTTAACCGTTACCGATCTTTATACGATTGGAAACGAGGAAAAAAGGGAGGAGCGTATAGAAGAATTGTACCAAAAAGGAATTGTTCCTACCAGTTTCAGGCACCAAACCGAAAGCGGTGTCAGTACAAAATTGATTTTTCCCGGAGCACTCATCAGGAAGGGAAATAGGGAGGTTGCTGTAAACTTTTTGAAAAACAACCAGGACTTTTCGTACGAATACAATTTTAATTTTTCTGCTGAAAGTGTCGAGTTCGAGTTAGTAAACGCGTTTCAGAAATTAATGCGAACCAAAAAATCAACACTTGCCTTTTTAGAAGGTCATGGAGAATTTGATCAGTACCAGGTGTATGATTTTGCAAGCGATTTGGCTGCTGATTTTGATATAAAACGAATTTCAACAACCACACTTGGCGAATATGCCGATAATTTCGATATCCTGATTATTGCCGGCCCCACCGAACCTTTTAGCGAAGCCGATAAATTTATTATCGATCAGTATGTTATGAATGGGGGAAAAGTGGTTTGGCTCATCGATCCGGTTCACACTGATGCTGATAGTCTGGCTCGCGGATTTCAAACCTTTGCATTTCCTCACGATATTAATCTTGGTGATCAGTTGTTTAAGTATGGTGCACGCCTCAATTACGAACTATTGCAGGATGTTGACTGTGCCAAAATTCCGGTTAACACCGCACCCGTTGGCGCTGAGCCTCAGTTTACATTGCATCCCTGGTATTATTCGCCGCTTTTAACGCCTAACGATACTCATCCGCTTAGCCGGAACCTGAACAGGGTTTTAACCGAGTATGTTTCTTCTGTTGATACGATTTCAGGAACCCCGAATTTGAAAAAATCGGTTATCCTGTCAACCTCGCCTTATGCACGTAAGGTGAAGTCACCGTCGTCGGTTAGTTTAAAAAATATTGATAATCCTCCTGCACGCGAATTGTTTAATATTCCTTTCATACCTGTTGGTGTTTTGATTGAAGGGAAATTTACTTCGCTGTATAAAAACCGGATGGTGGAACAGATGGGGTTCTCATCAGCTAGTGTTTTAAATGAAAGCAAACCGACAAAAATGGTAGTGATTGCTGATGCAGGTTTAATTGCCAATAAAGTAAATTATGCCGGAAAATCTCCGCAGATACAAAAGCTGGGTTACGACCGGGTGGCGAACCGCACATGGGGAAATAAAGAGTTTTTATTAAATACGATTTCTTACCTCAACGACGACAGGGGAATAATGCAATTGCGCAATCGCACCTTGAAAATGCGTCTGCTCGATCAGGTAAAACTACGGGAAGAAAAGGTTTTCTGGCAATGGCTGAATATTTTATTACCCCTGATCGTAATTGGCCTTTTTGGAGTGATTTACAATATCATCCGAAGATACCGTTACAGTCGTTCATAAAATGGGAGTAAAATCAAACAAAAGGGCGTAGGTATATATCATTAAAGTTTGTATATTCGTGTACTTGGATTCATATTAAACCATAACTGAATCAGAATAAGAAATCAAAAAAAATAAATAAGTAATAGATGAAGTTTGTAGTATCAAGCACCGAATTATTGAGTCACCTTTCTGCTATCAGCAAGGTTATCAGTAGTAAAAGCACCATGCCAATTCTCGATAACTTTTTATTTCAGCTTTCCGAAACTGAATTAACAATAACTGCTTCCGATTTGGAATCGACGTTAATTACCAGTCTTGAGTTGGATAACATTGAAGGAGAAGGGGCCGTTGCAGTTCCTGCAAAATTAATTACCGATACGTTAAAAGAATTTCCCGAGCAACCGCTTACGTTTCAAATCGATAAAGATTCGTATAATGTTGAGATTTTTTCCGATAATGGTAAGTTCAGCATTATGGGGCAAAATGCAGAGGATTTCCCTGAGCAGCCACAGTTGGATGAAGAAGGGGCATCGACTATTAATGTTAGTCATCTGGCTTTAAAGAAAGGAATTGAGAAAACACTTTTTGCCACTGCCGATGATGAACTTCGCCCGGTGATGAATGGTATTTATGTGGAGCTTTCTCCTGATTTTATGAGTTTTGTAGCATCTGATGCGCATAAACTGGTGCGTTACAGAAGGCTTGATGCAAAAGCCGAATTTGAATCATCATTTATTCTTCCTAAAAAGCCTGCAAGTTTATTGAAAAACCTGTTGCCTAAAGAAGAGTTTGATATTAAACTGGAATTCGACGACAGAAACGCATTTTTTACATTGAGTAATTACAAGCTTATTTGTCGTTTGGTTGAAGGAAATTATCCTAGTTATAATTCGGTAATTCCTACAAACAATCCGAATAAAATGCTCATCGATCGCCTGAATTTCTTTAACACTGTGAAAAGGGTTTCTGTATTCTCTAACGCAGCTAGCAACCTGGTGAAATTAAATATTAATGAAAATCAGTTGATTGTTTCAGCACAGGATATTGATTTCTCAATTTCAGCTGTTGAACGCATTAACTGTGAATACGAAGGCGAAGAAATTGAAATTGGTTTCAAATCAACTTTCCTTCAGGAAATATTAAGCAACATTTCTACCGGTGATGTAAAAGTTGAGATGAGCGACCCAACCCGTGCCGGTTTATTACTCCCGGCCGAGAACGAAGAAGATGAAGATATGCTAATGCTATTGATGCCGATGATGATCAATGCATAAAAAATAAATTGAAAACATGAGAAGGTATCCAACAACACTAAACGGTTTTGGATACCTTTTTTTTATATACTATAACGATGAATCTGCAATTAAAAAATCCCATTGTTTTTCTCGATCTGGAAACTACCGGAATAAACATAGTAACCGACCGTATTGTTGAAATTGCGTTGATTAAGATAAATAATGATGGAAAGGAAGAAGAGAAGTTGTTACGAATCAATCCGGAAATGCCAATTCCGGAGGAGGCGTCCGTAATTCATGGTATTTATGATGAGGATGTAAAGGATGCCCCAACCTTTAAGGAGGTTGCCAAAACACTGGCTAAGTTTCTGGAGGGGTGCGATCTGGCAGGTTTTAACTCCAACAGGTTTGATATCCCATTACTGGCAGAAGAATTTTTGCGGGCAGAAGTGGATATTGATTTGAAAAAGCGCAAGTTTGTTGATGTTCAGGCTATTTTTCATAAAATGGAAAAACGCACTCTTGCTGCCGCCTATAAATTTTACTGCGATCAGGAATTAGTTGATGCCCACAGCGCAATGGCCGATACAAAAGCAACATATGAAGTGTTAAAGGCTCAGCTCGACAGGTATCGGGGAGTAGAGTACGAGGATGTGAAAGGCAAAAAAATAACGCCCATTGTTAATGATGTTGAACGACTAAGCGAGTTTTCTTCTTACGACCGTAATGTTGATTTTGTGGGGCGTATTGTTTACGATGAGAATGGTGTGGAAGTGTTTAATTTCGGTAAAAACAAAGGAGTGCCGGTTGAGCAGGTTTTGCAGGAGCAACCCGGGTATTTTGGATGGATGCTAAACAGCGAGTTTCCTCTGTATACCAAAAAGGTTTTAACTCAGATAAAACTGAGATCAATGAATAAATAGCGCAAAAGGTTTAAAGTTGTTACGAAGCTGAAAGATCATGAAAATTATTTGTATTGGACGAAATTATGTGGCTCATGCAAAAGAATTTAATGAGTCGGTACCCGAAGAACCCATTTTTTTTATGAAGCCGGATACGGCTTTATTAAGAAATAACGATCCGTTTTATATTCCGGAATGGACCAATGAAGTGCATCACGAAATAGAATTGGTGATTAAGATTAACAGGATAGGGAAGAACATTGAAAAGAGGTTTGCACATCGATATTATGATGAAATTGGTTTGGGAATCGATTTCACTGCACGCGATGTTCAGGCAGAACTTAAAAAGAAGGGTTTGCCCTGGGAAAAGGCAAAGGCCTTTGATAAATCGGCTGTTTTGAGTAGTGTATTCCTGTCTAAATCTATTTTTCCTGATGATGAATCCATTAGTTTTCATTTGGATATTAACGGAGATACAGTTCAGGAAGCGCATTCGGGACTGATGATTTTTGATTTTGATGAATTAATCGCACACATCTCGAAATACGTTACCCTGAAAATTGGCGATTTGATTTACACCGGTACTCCTGCAAATGTTGGGCCCGTTGCCATCGGCGATCGTTTGGAGGGATACCTGGAAGATAAAAAGTTACTCGACTTTGAAATTAAGTAGAAATTCAATTAGAATATTTTGCACCGGTTTTTAAGCCGGTGTTTTATTTGTATTTATTATACCGGGCTTCTGCCCTTAATTACAGAAGATGCAGGATCATCATTTTGAGTTTGAAATGCAGGTTCGCGATTACGAATGCGACATTCAGGGAATTGTAAACAACGCAGTTTATCAGAACTATCTGGAACATACCCGCCACAAATTTTTAAATCATGTTGGGCTCGATTTCGCTCAACTTCACGATGATGGAATTGACGCAGTTGTTATAAAAGCTGAGTTGGAATACAAGTTTCCGTTGCGACCCGGTGACGATTTCTTGGTTCGCTTGAAAATGGGGAAGCAAGGTCGTTTACGCATTGTCTTTTTACAGGAAGTGATTCGTAAAGCTGATGAAAAGTTAATGGTAAAAGGTCGCATCACTTCTGTACTTACTCGAAATGGCAGGCCATTGTCGCCCGATATTCTGGAAAATAATTTTGTAGAAGCAGGAATAGTATTAGAGGAAGTTTAGATCAGTTTCTCTTCAATACGATATTCTTTTGGCTCAACACCGTTGGTTTTTAATGCTGATTTAAATCCTTCGTTCATCATTCGCCCTAAACGCATGGGCATATCTAACAGGGCAGGGTAGGTGTTTTTGTCATCCGGTTCGTTATAAAAGTGAATGCAGCTTTTTACATTCGACGAAAGATATATGCGGCAGGCCATGGGACGAGCTTCATAAGCTATGCAGGCATTGTCATCTAACAAGGGACATGGATATTTGGCATTCATAAGTTCGTCGCCTTGTAAAGTGCCGAATTTGGCTTGTTTTTGTTTTGCCTCTTTTTGTATTTCTGTAATTGTTTCAGGGTCAAATGTTTTTTGGATAAAGGTATTTAGATAGTCCAGTTCGTAATCGAGTGCAAATACCGGCTGGTGACAACACCAACTGCAACCCCGTTTACAATCGATACTTTGATTTTGTTGCTGCGCGTATAGAAACAGAGAGTCGATAAGATTATCTATTGCCGCATACATTTCCTTAAGGGCATTTCTAAGTGCAGCTTCACCCATTTTTGAGTTTACTGCTTTCATTGCCAATTGATAACCATCGTGAAAAAAGGCCTTTTCAAGTTCCTCTAAATGTGACTTTGTGTTCATAAGATTTATTTTCATCAAGATACAAAAACAAAAAGAATCTTCCCATAATTGAGAAGATTCTCCTGAAATTTGAACATTGTTTAACCGATTGTTTTCTTATCGATAATCTGAAGTTGGAAGAGAAACCAAATTATTCCGGTAACCATAAACAGGAATAGCGAAAAGAGCGGAGCAATCAGCGATGCTTTGAATCCGCCGGCAACAAGAGTTAGAGAAATATCGCTTGTTGTTTCTAAAACCGAAAACGCACTGTACATTCCAATGGTTCGATAAAATAAGGAGAAAATTAATCCAAAACCACCAATAAAAAGGATGGCAGTATTTAACTTTTCCAGCTTTTTGTAATTACAACTTGTTTCACGAATTTGCTTTAATGCGCGAATGGTAAAAAGGATAACAAGTATCCACATCAGGAAATGAAGTATCATAAAACCCGGACCTCCATTAATAAAGTTTTCTTTTAATAAATCGGCTACTGACATTGTTTTTGATTTTTGTTATTGTTAATTAAAGTGATTTACTGTTCGTTACTTTTGGCTAAAGAAACGAGACCTCCCATTGCACCCAGATTCATTGAGTCTAATGCTGAACTGGGAACGATTACCATCGAACCTTTTTCTTTTAAACCTTCAAAAAGCATATTCATTCCTCGCAGTTGAAGTGCAACAGGATTGTTGATGTATCTTTGGCTGGCTTCTTCAAATTTTACAGCAATTTCTGTTTCTGCTGTTCCTAAAATTACACGGGCCTGTCTTTCACGCTCGGCCTGTGCCTGTTTACTCATGGCATCGGCAAGTGTTTTCGGAATTACAACATCTTTAATACCAACAGTCTGGCAGGTTATTCCCCATGGATTAGTATGTTCGTCGAGCGTAACCTGCATGTCTTCTGCAATTTTTTCCCTGTTTTGAAGAAGATCGGCTAATTCATGTTTGCCAATAATTTCCCGCAATCCGGTTTGTGCAATGTAACTAACCGCCCGCATATATTGCTGCACTTCAAGTGCTGCCTTTTCAACATCCCAAACTGTCCAGTAAACTACAGCATCTACATTTACCGGCACTGTATCTTTTGTTAGTGTTTCTTCGGCTTTAAAATCAGTAACGCGAATTCTCTGGTCGATGTAATTATCAACCTTATCGATTATGGGAACGATAAAAAAAGGGCCTGGGCCGCGCAATCCGGTGAATTTTCCCATTCGAAGAACAACGGCTTTTTCCCACTGATCGGCGATATGTATGGATGTTGCAATTAATACAGAAATGATGGCCAGTGCAATTGAAACCAGCAGGTCTAGTTTTTGCAAATAAAATAGAGCTCCAATTAATAAAAGTAAAATGATGAGAATGGTCGCGGAGATGGGATTAAACATCCGAAGATTTCTGGATTCGTATTTCATTACATTAGAATTTAAAGGTTATTTTTCGTTGTTTATTTGTTGCAATTCGTGAATAAGATCCTGGTTGGTAAAGCCATAACTCGACGCAATTGTGAGAAATTCGCGGCAGATGCTATGCAGTTTGTCTTGCTTTTCTTTAGGAGTAATTTTAAAATCGGTATCGCCAATAAATGTCCCTGTTCCCAGATGGGTTTCAAGAATATTCTGAATTTCCAGCTCTTTGTAGGCTTTGGAAACGGTGTTTAAATTAACTTTTAGTTCTACGGCCAGGGCTCGTACTGTAGGTAATTGTTCTCCTACACTTAGTTTCCCTGATGCTATTCCGAATTTAATTTGATCGATAATTTGACGATAAAACGGAACTCCTGCTTTTGGATCTAATTTAAAATCTATCATCTTGAACTAGTATAATAAAACTATATTGTAATACTACAATAGTACAATAAAATTTCGATTGATTAATAAATCAATTAAATGTTTTTCAGCACAAAAGGGTACTTTGTTTATAAATCAGGATGTTAAGCTTTGGATGTATTTTGCTTTTCTAGTTTTAGACGGGCAAAATAATCTTTTGCTGCTCTTTTTACATGTGGAGATAAAAGTATAGTTGTAATTACTGTAGGAAAAGCCATTAAGGCAAATGCTATGTCGATTAGTCCGATAATCACACGCAAATTAGACACGGCTCCCAATATAATAACAGCAACAAACAGGTAATTGTAAATGTGTTGGTATTTGGTTCCGGCAACAAAACCCAGGCATTTTACACCATAATACGGGAAGGCAAACATGGTTGACATAGAAAAGAAAATTACGCAGGTTGCCAGAATATATTTTCCATAGACGGGAATGCTGGCATCAAAAGCCTGCGCGGTGAGAGTAATTCCATCGGCACTGCTGATTTTCCAAGTATTCGTAATAATAATGGCCAGTGCTGTCATGGTACAAACCAGAATGGTATCAATGATGGGACCTAGCATGGCTACCAGTCCTTCGCGTATGGGTTCGTTGGTTTTGGCTGCTCCATGGGCCATTGGTGCTGTTCCCAAACCGGCTTCATTCGAAAAAGCTGCACGGCGAACACCTGTAATAATAATAGCACCTAACGATCCTCCCAGAACAGCATTTCCTGTAAATGCATCTTCGAAAATGGTTTTAAATGCCGGAACAATCTCTGAAGTGTTCGAAAAAATAATATAGAATACAGTAATTGTATATACAACTACCATGGTTGGTACCAGCCGGCCGGTAACCTTTCCGATACGTTTTATTCCGCCAATAACAACCAGCCCTACAATAACGGAAATTACCAATCCTGTTAAAATGTTCGACGTAAATGATTCTTCAATCCCGTTAGGGACAAGAAGCACGTCGCGCACCATTTGCGTAAGCTGGTTGGCCTGAAAAAGAGGGGATACCCCAATCATGGCCATTATGGCAAAAAATACGGCAATTGGTCTCCAGTGTTTTCCCAATCCTTCGGTGATGAAGTACATAGGTCCTCCCTGAATTTCTCCGGCATCGTCTTTCCCCCGGAACATTACCGCCAGCGAACACGTAAAGAATTTGGTGCTTACTCCCAGCAGTGCCGACACCCACATCCAGAAAATTGCTCCCGGACCACCCATGGTAATTGCCACAGCCACACCGCTAACATTTCCCATTCCTACGGTTCCGGCAAGTGCTGTGGATAGGGCTTGGTAATGTCTTAGCTGTCCGGCTTCGTTCGGATCGTCATACTTCCCTGTTAAGATGGAAAGTGCATGACCAATATAGCGCAGGGGTGCTAAACGCGAATAAACCAAAAAGTAAAATCCGCCTCCAAGCAGGAGAATTAAAATCGGGGTTCCCCATATTCCGTTGGAGATGGCGATGATGAGTTGTCCGGCTTTTTCAAACATCTTACTAAGAAATGTAAATATTATGAAAAATCAAACTATACAAGTAAACTAAGAATGCCTTGGTGATTACAGATTAACATTTAAACAGCTAATTATTAGTACCAGTTTACATTAATCAGAACTTTGCTTTGAAGAGAAGTACAAAAAGATTTTGTATTTTTATTTTATGGATAAAATGAACGAATGTTTCTTTTGTAATAAGGAACTAATACATAATAACCTATCGCAAACTTGTATATATTGCAAATGTTCAGAAGAAAGTGATGAGGTTTGTCCCGACCAACATTTTATATGTTCTCGATGCAAGGAAAAAGAGTTGTGGAGTTTAATTGATGACTATTGTTTCTCTTTTGCTTCTGCCAATCCATTAGAAATGGCAGAAATATTGATGAAGTCTCCAACTTTCAAAATGCATTGTCCCGACCATCATTATCTGGTTCCTGCAGTACTTCTTGCTTCATATGGTAAAGTAACGCAGAAAAAGAAAAAACTACCCGACTGGCTCAAGATTGCCAGAAACAGGGCTGAAAAAGTACGCGGTGGTTTCTGTGGAACCCATGGAAGTTGCGGTGCTGCTGTAGGAACAGGTATTTTTATCAGTACAATTACCAGTGCTACACCTTTAAGCGAATTGGAATGGGATCTTTGTAATTCGCTTGTGGGAAATTCCCTTTTAAGGATGGCGCAATACGGCGGACCACGTTGTTGCAAACGAGTTACATACCTGGCTCTTTATGAGGCAGCGCATTTTTTGAAGGAACGTTTATCGGTAAAATTAGAAATTCCTGATAATTGGCAATGCTGCTTTTCACATCTCAACGAAGAGCAGTGTTTAAAAGAAAAGTGTCCCTTTTATCTTAGTTCCAACTAATATTATTTTAGCTGAATTTTTGCAAATACCGGTAAGTGGTCCGATGGCCAGCGTTTATCTTTATTATCAGTTAAAACGGCGTATTTTAAAACTTTAATACCTCCGTGCACAAAGATGTAATCAATTCGCATTTGCAGTTCTGCATCAAATTTAAATCCGTTAAAGGTACCAACCGGTCCGTATGGTTTTTGTTCCGAAATATCACGGCTGTCGCTCATGTATTTTTTTATCAGCGAAATAGGAAGTGATTCTGGTGTAAGATTAAAATCGCCGGTTAAAATAACAGGTAAATTATTTTCATATGTCATTTCCTCAATCTTGTTCCGAATAAGTGTTGCCGAATTTTTTCGTGCTTCATCTCCTCTATGATCGAAGTGGGTGTTAAAAACATAAAATTTCTTTCCGGTAACTTTACTTTTAAATTTTCCCCATGTACAAATTCTTGTGCAGGCAGCGTCCCAGCCCAAACCCGGTTTTTCGCAATTTTCAGAAAGCCAGAAATGTCCTTTCTCAATAAGAATAAATTTATTCGTATTAAAAAAGATAGGAGCAAATTCTCCAGCTTTATCACCATCATCACGACCAACTCCGAACCATTCATAACCGGGAAGTCCTTTGGCAATATCGAGGATCTGCCCGTGTAAAGCTTCCTGTAATCCAAAAATATCCGGTTCGTGAAAGTTCAGCAAAGCATTAACCATTTCAATGCGGTTTGGCCAGGCATTAATTCCATCGTCGGGATTGTTATATCTAATATTGTACGATACAATGTTCATTTGTTGTGCGAACATACTTGTTGGAATTGCCAACAACAAGAGTAAAATTAACTTTTTCATTCTGAACAAAAATTATAGGTTTCAAACATTCCTCCTTTTTGTGGACCTTTTTCAATGGTGTGTCTTGTTTCGCCTTCTCCTTTAATGATATATGTATGGCAAAACTCCACAATTTCATCTTGAAAATCCGGAAGATGACCTGTAACACTATGATCGGCACCGCAAATAGAATATAACCAGTAGGGAACATCAAGTTGTTCTAGTTTTTCAGCTATTGTATGCGCACCGTGCAGAATCAAATATCCGGGTGCATCTTTATCGCAGTAATGATGCGGCGCAGTACCATACGGAACCAAATTGTCATTTGTCCCATGAATAAACATGGACGGAACTGCTGACTCGTCGTAGATAACAGAGGTGTCAGGAATAGCTCCTGCAACCGATATTACCCCTGCAAATGATACAGGACCGGAATCAAGTCCGTAACAGTACGGAGGTTGATAAGCCGCTTGTAAAACTGTTTCGGCTCCGGCACTACTTCCAGCCAGAATAATTTTTTGTGGATCAATACCAAATTGATGCCTGTTTTCGATTAGGAAAAACGTAGCGTCCTGAAGGTCTTCGACCGCTGCAGAAAAGGTATTCAGTTTTTCTTCGGCTGAGCAGTTACAACCAAAGGCTTCGGGAGTCCCTTTTCTGGTAAGTCTGTACGAAATGGAAGCAGCTACATAACCGCAGCCAGCCATCGTCTGACAAAAGTTTTTGATATCTTCTCCGTCACGGGTGCCAACACTAAATCCTCCGCCATGAACAAAAATTATGGTCGCCCTTTCTTCTTCAGCATCACCTTGTGGCAGGTAAATATCCAGATCCAGATTTTGACCATCTTTGGTTGCATAGGTTAATGTTTCCACTGAAACCTCGTCAAAAAGTACTTCTTTGTAGCGTTCCTGTGCCTGCGAAATAAGAGAAACTAAAAACAGGCTCAGGATTAATACATATTTAGACATCATATTTTTTTGCGTGAATATAAGAAACTGTGAGAAATGTGGGGGCATAAAAAAGAAAAAATGGAACACAAACCCTAAAGTTCCATTTTTTCTTGTTGAGATGATTGGATTATCTCCTTAAATTTTATCTTCCTGATTTCATAATATATATTACAAATTGAAGGCCAAATATGGCATGGTTTTGAAAATGAGGGATTTGTGTTTTTGGGTAAAACTTTTTCAGTAATCAAATCGGGATATTGATTGCCAAAATGGGACAGTCTTGCTGCTGGTGTATTGTGTCAATTGTATTTAAAAGTATGATAAAAGAGAATGAATTTTCTCATTTGTTTTTCTACTCAATGATTATTCCAGAGGAATTATCCATCGCAGATATAATTTCTAGTCACAAAATTTATATCAATAAAAAATCCGGTGCATGCACCGGATTTAAAAGGTATTTGATACCTGTTTTTAGTTTACTATTTCTTCGTGTTGAACTTAGAAACGTTCGCGTCTTGTATACTTCGTGTGAAGCAGGTGATGCGAAACTTCACCCAGCGGTTCTTTCAGAAAATCTTTGTAGAGTTTCAGAACTTCAGGATTTTCGTGAGATTTACGAATCGATAATCCTTCATCTTCTGCATAAATAGCTTCGGCTCGTTTTTTCCTGATTTCCTCGTTTGTAGGAATAGGTTGACCACCTCCGCCAAGGCATCCGCCAGGACAAGCCATAAATTCAATGAAGTGATAATCGGCTGTTCCCGCCCGTACAGCATCCATTACGGTTTTGGCATTTATTAAACCGTGTGCAACCGCGCATTTTAGTTCAACTCCATCGAGGAAAGCCCAATCTTGCAGCGGATTTTCAATTTTAATGGAAGCTTCACGAATTCCTTCAATACCACGAACTGGAGTGATATTTAAATTGTCGAAAGGAACTTCTCTGCCAGTTACAATTTCATAAGCAGTTCTCAGTGCTGCTTCCATAACACCTCCTGTAGCTCCAAAAATAACGGCCGCTCCTGTTGATTCTCCCATCAGTCGATCGTATTTAACCGGTTCAAGCTTGTTGAAATCGAGACCGGCCTGTTTAATTAAAATGGCCAGTTCGCGTGTGGTTAAAACATAGTCAACATCTCGGTAACCACTATCGTGCATTTCAGGTCGGTATGCTTCGTATTTTTTCGCAGTACAAGGCATAATCGAAACCGAAACAATGTTTTCAGGTTGTAAATTTCTGGCTTTCGCATAGTAGGTTTTCACCAGGGCACCAAACATTTGTTGGGGCGATTTACAGGTAGAAAGATTGTCCAAATGTTCAGGATACATGTGTTCAATGTATTTGATCCATCCCGGAGAACACGAAGTAGCCATAGGCAGAACAACAGATTCGTCTTTATCCACCAATGCTTTTTTCAGGCGGGTAAGTAATTCTGTTCCTTCTTCCATAATGGTAAGATCGGCAGTAAAGTCAGTGTCCAGAACAGAATCGAATCCGAGACGTTTCAACGCAGCAACCATCTGCCCGGTTACACGTTTACCCGGAGGAAGTCCAAGTTCTTCGCCCAAACCAACACGTACTGCCGGAGCAGTTTGTACCACAACGTGTTTTTGTGGATTGGCAATAGCTTCCCAAACTTCTTCAATATAGTTTTTCTCAACCAGTGCTCCGGTGGGGCAGTGATTTACACATTGTCCGCAATTGGTACAAACCACGTCGCGCATGGCTTTTTCGAAGAAGGTAGTAATTTTCATCTGGTCGCCTTTGTGGGCAACAGTCAACGCATTTACTCCCTGTAATTCGGCACAGGTTCGAACGCACCGTTGGCAGCGAATACATTTGCTGTCATCTTTCATGATAGACGGTGAGTACATATCAATCGAATACTTTTTCAAAGGAACCAGCTCGATAAAATCCTGTGTCATTATTTTATACTCCGACGCCAGTGTTTGTAATTCGCAGTTTCCGTTTCGGTAACACTTGGTACAGTCGGCATTATGTTCAGCAAGAAGTAACTCGATAATTTGTTTGCGCGAGTTACGAACCTTCAGGCTATTGGTGAGAATCTCCATGCCTTCTTCACACGGTGTTGCACAGGCAGCCGATAAGCGATTCTGTCCGGCAACTTCAACAACACAAACCCGGCAGTTACCGGCAACACACAAGTCTTTATGATGACATAGCGTTGGAATGGTTATTCCTTGTTCTTCAGCTGCTTCAAGTATGGTTTTCCCTGTTTTAACTTCCACCGGAAAACCGTTTATAGTAATATTTAAATTTTTACTCATTTTATTGTTTTTACCGGTTAATTAATAAATCATCTCCTCTCTGAAGTTCTCAACAATGGATGAGAATGAGTTGGCCACCGATTGGCCAAGACCACATTTAGCAGTATACTGCATGGTTTCTGTCAGGCGCAACAGTTTATCGAGATATGAAGCAGGTTTTTCACCTCTTTTTACTGCCTTTATACCCAATAGCAGTTGTTGGCATCCAACCCGGCATGGGGTGCATTGTCCGCACGATTCTTCGCGGAAGAATTCGAGATAATTATCGAGCACATTAAACATGGAACGAGAGCTGTTGAAAAGCATCATGGAACCACCTGTAGGAAGCGAAATTCCTGTAAGTTTTCCCTTAAAACCAATGGCAGCATCTTTAAATTTTTTGCGCGGAACAAGAAATCCCGAAGCGCCACCAACCTGTACGGCTTTTGTATCTCCATCACCAAATTCATATACAAAATCCTGGAGACTCATACCCAATTCCAGTTCGTAAATACCTGGCTTGGGCGTATCGCCGGAAACAGAGAATAGTTTTGTACCCCTTGAATACTGAACACCAAGATCGTAAAACTTTTTGGCACCGTATTTAAATATGGTGTAGGTATGAACCAGTGTTTCAACGTTATTGATAACAGTCGGCGCTCCCATATAACCTTTTTGAGTAGGGAAAGGCGGTTTGTTTCTCGGCTCGCCGCGTTTTCCTTCCATCGATTCCATAAGTGCAGTTTCTTCACCACAAATGTAAGCCCCGCTACCCATGAATATTTTAATACTAAAATCGAGCTTCGTTTCTTTGCAATAATAATCGAATTCATCGATGGCTTTCTCCAGTTCGGGCTTTAAAAATTTATATTCTCCCCGGAGATATATAAAACCTTCAGTAGCTCCTGTAATATAACCGCAAATAGCCATTGCAGTAAGAACTTTATAAGGAACCCGCGAAAGGATTTCTCGATCCTTGAAAGTGCCCGGTTCTCCTTCGTCGGCATTACATATTACATATTTTTTATCTGCTTTTGCTTCTGAGGTTAGTTTCCATTTTAATCCGGTTGGGAAGCCGGCACCGCCACGGCCTTTTAATTCAGAACTAATTAATTCGTTTATGAGGTCCTGAGGCTTCTTTTTTATCGTATTCGACAGAACTTTTTCCCAATCGTTCTCATTTCTGAAAATAAAGTCGACACGTTTTAGTTGATGAGTATTTGCCATCTCTGCTAATTTTGGTTATTAACACCTTTATCCATATATTTTGTAAGTATTTCTCTCACCTTTTCGGGTGTGAGCTCGGTATAAACGTCGTCGTTTATTAGCATGGCCGGTGCTTTGTGACACCAGCCCAGGCAGTTGGTCTCGAGAAGAGTAAAACGTTGATCGGGTGTGGTATCTCCCAATTTGATTTTCAACATGTCTTGAATAGCAAATAAAATCTGGTTTTTGCCTTTCATTGCACAGGTAATGGTTTTGCACACTCTGATAATGTACTTTCCTGTTGATTTGGTTTCGAGGAAAGAATAGAAAGTGGCAGTTCCATATACATCGGCTGCCGGAATATCTATCTCCCTTGCAATCTCAACCATTGCGTGTTCCGAGAGGAAACTTTCACGTTCAACCACTCCTTGCATAATCGGCAATAGACTTTCCTTGTTCCGGCCGTGTTTCTCAGCCAGATCTTTGATTAAGGATTGGATAGGATCCATGAGTAGAGTTTTAGTTTATAAAATGGTTTATTGTTGTAGTTGTTATTAAAAATAAAAGAGCGCCAATAAAGGCAAGGTCGTTAGTTGAAAATTTTTGTTTTAAATAAAGATAAATTTCTTTATTTCTTATACACAAAAATAGCGAGATGTCAACTAAAAAGTGCATCACATTGTTGCTTAACATGATGTTATTAAGCAGCATTTTTCGATTGAAATTTGGTCAATTGAGATTTGTAATCGAGAAGCTAAGTTTTATCATGTTTAGCCTGTGTGTCGAGATGTTTTTTAACACAATTTCAGTTTTTATAAAATACGTTCATATTCTATTACAAGTTTTGCAAAAACTTAACTTTTATTTAAAAATTTGACTAACATAACGCAACCATTTACTGTGGTTTATTGTCTATCTTTATATAGCCATAGAAACAATAAACAATTACAGAAAATGAAAACGATTTTATTAACCCTTTTTTCTTTTATTTTTTTTATTATTCCTGATTTTGGACTGGCACAGTTAGTAACAGTGACCGGTCATGTTAAAAGCAGCATTAACGGAAAAGCCATTAAAAATGTGAATGTTTTCGAATCGAATTCGGGAATAGGAACCATCACCAATAAAGACGGTTATTATAAGCTCATTCTTGATATGGGGCAGTTAAACCTGAATATTACAGAAGCTGGTTTTATGTCTGTAACCAAAAAAATGGAGTTAAGTTCCGATACCACTCTTATAATTGAGTTGCAACCTGAGAGGGGAGAAAAGATTCGCCTTAAGGCAGACGATGGAACGCAGGTGCAGGCAAAGAGGGATTCGAAAAATCAGCAGCACCGTCGCGGATTTATATTTTTTTAGGGTTGATTCGTGATTTAGATTTAACAGGTTATTTTCGATTTACTATTTCATCAATAATTTTTCCCTGACATTTATCCGGTACCGGAACCTGAATTAGTTCCGACAATGTTGGAATCAGGTCCACCGCATTATGCTTGTTTTTAATCACCATCGGTGGAATATTGTTCCCAAAAAATACCAAAGGAATTCTTGACTGGTCGGTGTAGTTTGCTCTTTTAAATTTATAACCGGGTTGCCAGTTCTCTTTTAGCGTGTACATAAAATCGCCTGAGCGGTTTTTGAAGTACGTGTTGTAAATGGGTTCGAACAAACCGTTTGCAGAACTTCCCTGTTCAAGCTGGTAGGCAGGCATTGAAACCTGAACACCTTCGAACTGGTTAATAAAATTGGAGGTAACATCGCGCATTTGATTGAGTGTAACATTATCACTCTTTTCAATTAGATCGTGGTCGAGATACAGCTGAAGGTCAGAATAATGTTCAATCCATTTTTGCTCACCGTAGGTTATATTCAGAAATGAAGTTAACAAGGCAATTGCGCTTTCAACATTAAAATAGTCAACCGTTAAATGAAATTCTTCCTTCAGGTATTCCACTGGGTATGAAGCCGAAGTATTGGCTGTTAAAAAGAATAAAACATTGTCTTTTCCATATTTTTTTTCAACCGCGTCAATTAACTCGCCAATGTATTGATCGAGATAAAGATACGTGTCCATCATTTCGAGAGATGCCGGACCAAACGATCCGTTTTCGTAATCCATGCTTGAGAAAACGGCTGTAACAAAATCGGTAACATCATCGTTCCCGATATCTTCGTTATCCAGTAATCTCAGCGTGAAATCTTTGATCATCATGTTGGCCGAAGGAGTGGTTTTAAAAGGCCTGAAGTCACCTGTACGTTTAATGTATTTGTTAATAGAATGAGGGAAGGTATTAAATTCGCCAAAGTAACCTCTTTCCAAAATATAATCGTCTCTCAGGCATTCTTCGTATGTTGTTTCGGGTAATAAAGTTGTCCAGGTGCGGTGGCTGTATATGGAAGCATAGTTTTCGCTGTTAAAAATGCGCACCCAGTCGGGGAAAGTACTAATGTAAAACGAGCTGGAAATCATTCGTCCCGATTCCACATCAAACCAGTAGGCACCATCGGCAGCATGTCCGGCAGAAAAAATTGCCGATTCGCGGTTTAAGGCTGCACTAAAGATTTTTGCTTTACCCTGGCTTATAATTTTTAAATTGTCGGTAATCGTAGTCGATAATAGGTTTTTAGGCGAGGCATCACCGGCATCGGTATCCGCACCCACCGTAAAGTAGTAATCATCTTCAGTACATTCAATTTCGTTTTTTTTCAGTCGGTCGTACCATTTATTTGAAACAATACCATGGATAGAAGGATTAACTCCGGTATACAAAGTAGCGGTTCCGCTTGCATAATTATGTTCGTGTAATGTGAGTTTTACATTCGAGCAAACAGCACCTTCGGTATATATCTTCTTAAACCCGTTGGGTTGGAATTTATTCCAGTATCTCTGGATGTAATCCGGACGCATATTTTCGACAACAATTCCAAATACCAGTTTGGGAGAATTACTTTGTTTTTCAGTCTTTTTTTGAGCCCTGGATGAGATTGTAAGAACTGAAAAAAACAATAAAAAAAACACAACTACCTTAACCTTCATAGAAAAATATATTAAGTGGCCAAAAATACGAATTTGAATGGTTCAAACAAAGAAAACGAGAGCTGTGTGAAAATATTTTTCATTTTCAAAATATTGTTTATCAGTTGATTGTGTAGACGAGGGGAAGAGCCGGTAAAAATAGTGGTAGGGTAAAGGCTTTGTTGTGCGGTTTATAAGCAAAACTTATAATAAAAATTAGGAACATGAAACGATTTATTGGATTTGCGATGATTGCTCTTACTCTGGGGCTTTTTTCTTGTAATAACGAAGACAACATTTCAGGAACAGAAATTAATGGTGAGGTAACAGAAAAATCTGCCCAGATTTCTGTTGCAGAAGTTCAGGCCGAAGCAGCTGCAACGGAAAGCGATTATGAAGTGGAATTTTATGCCAATGCTGAACCATTTCTTACCCGTTGGTGGAAAATGGGTAAGTTATTCAGTTGGCATAATAATTTAAGGTACTTCGAAAACCATTGCCCGGATGTGGAAATTGAAGAGCTTGAAAATGATAGTACAATTATTACCCTTACTTACGACAGCACAATGCTAAACAACGGTAAAGTTTTAGATGGGATTATTGTTATTGTCACTTCTGGCCATAAAAGCAGTCAGGATTATTCACGTTCGGTTAACTACGAGAATTTCAGTGTTGATTCATTGCTGATTTCCGGATATTCTGAGATAGTGGTTGATAAGTTAGATTCAACTTTCCGGAAGTTTGAATCGCTGTTAACATTAACCTTTCCTGATGGAACTATTGTTTCTCGTCAAGCTGATCGTATCTGGCAGTGGGTTGAAGGATTGGAAACACAAAATGACCAAAGTGACGATGTGGTTTCTATTACCGGTTTGGTTACAGCTACCATTACCTGGCCCGATGATACCAGCGAAACTTATACCAAAGAAATTACTACTCCTTTGAAACGAATGGCTACTTGTCGATATATGGTTGAGGGAGTTGTTGTTGTAAGTATTGGAGATGAAGTTATTTCAACAATGGATTACGGGTATAGCGAAAGCGATGATGAGTGCGATAAATATGCATACTTAACTACTTCCAACGGTGAAGAAGTGATAGACCTTTCAGAGAGGAATTATAAGAGCAAAAAAGAGATCAATCAAAACGGTAATAGCAAAAAGAGTAACCAGAATGGCAATGGCGGCAACAACAGTAATAGCGCCGGCGGTGGTCAGAATGGTAACGGCTAATTTGTGGGTGAATCGAAATATCCGGGTATAGGTTTAAACCTTCCCGGGTATTTCTTCATATCGGAAACTAATGTAACTTTGATGTATTAATCATTGCTTTTACGTTTTGACCAGGGAGGAATTTAAACAACTTTTCGATCAGCATTTTGCACAGGTTCGCAGCTATGTGTTTTTCAGGTCGGGGAATACCGAACTGGCGACTGATATTGCTCAGGAAACATTCCTCAAAATCTGGGAGAAACAAAACCGGTTAAGTACGGAAGGAATAAAAGGATTACTTTTTAAAATTGCCAACGATCTCTTTGTTTCTTACTACAGAAAAGAAAAACGTTCTTTCGAATTTTTTAATCACTATGAAATCAATGGGTTTTCGAATTCACCGGAAGAAGAAATGGTATTTGAACAATTGAAGGAAAGTTACAGGTTGGCACTCGACAAAATGCCGGAAAAGCAAAGAACCGTTTTTTTAATGAGCCGTGTTGAAAACCTTACATATAACGAAATTGCAGAAATGGTAGGTGTTAGTGTAAAAGCTGTAGAAAAAAGAATGAAACTGGCACTGGATTATTTGAGATTGAATTTAAGGGCGAATGAATGATAAAAATATACATATAAATCATACTAAAGATCAGGAAGAGGATTTCTTTTCAAAAGGGAAAATCACCTGGGAAAAGAGCAGTGCTGATATTTGGGCGGAGCTGGAGCAAAAAATAGACAGCAAGCCTGTTAAGGTTGTTTCATTTAATCGGAATATTATACAATGGGTGTCTGCGGCTGCCATTTTTATACTGGTTGGATTTATCGGTGTAGTTTCCAGCTACGAAAAAAGCATTACTTGTTTACCCGGCGAACGAACAGTAGCAGAATTACCCGACGGATCGAAAGTGGATATGAACTCCGGATCAACATTGATTTACTATCCTTTGAAATGGCGGTTCGAACGAAAATTGAAGTTCGAAGGCGAAGGGCTTTTTAATGTTACCAAAGGGTCGAAGTTTACCGTGGCGTCGGAAAATGGAATGACTCAGGTGTTGGGAACTTCATTCAATATCTATGCACGCGACGATAAATACCGGGTTACCTGTTTAACCGGAAAAGTTCAGGTAACTTCAAGAAGCAACGAAACCGCAGTGTTGTTACCTCAAAACCATGCTGAACTGGAGGAAGGGAAACTGGTTGTAACTACCATGTTTAAAACCGAAAAAGCAATAAGCTGGCAACAAAACTATTTCTTTTTTGCAGGCCGCCCGTTAAAAGAAGTAATCGATGAAATAGAACGCCAGTATGCCGTAACAATAAAACTCGATCCTCAGCTAAATAATCGTAACTTTGGAAGCAATTTTTCGAAACAACACAGCGTTGAAGATGTGTTGAAATATGTTTGCAAGCCAATGAACCTTAAGTTTATCAAACAAAAGGATAATGTTTATTTAGTGACCGAAGAAAGTTAATGAGAAAGTTAGCCGCCTTATGTATTGTGTTCATGGCGATTATTTTTCAGCTGGCCGCACAAACATCAGGGAACATAAAAATTAACACGCATAAAACCCCGTTAAATCAGGTACTTATTGATTTAAAGGAAAATTATGGCTTTCAGTTTGCCTACGACAGCGATTTACTTTCTAAATTCTTTGTAACAGTAAATAATAAAACATTCAAAACCGATCAGGACGCACTTCAATACCTTATAAAGGGCCTTCCGCTCGAGGTGGAAAAATCGGGTGAAGTTTTACTCATTCTTCCAAAAAAAGAAAAGGAAGCAGAACCAACGGTAATGCAAATCTCCGGTCAGGTTATGGAAGCCAATACCTTTGAGCCGTTGCCGTACTCTTATATTTTAATTAACCGTAGACCCGTGAGATCTGATCTTGACGGGCATTTTAATTTTATTGCCTCTTCAGATACTTCCTATAACCTTCAGATTTCGCATTTGGGGTATTTTGTTTACGATACTGTAATCACACAAAGCCTTAACCGGAACTTTTTTCTTTATCCTCAAATGGAAAGGATTAAAGAAGTGAAAGTATTTAGTAATCCGATTGAGAAGTCAACTCTAATTGGCGACAAAGCCGGAAAGATGAAAATTAACCACCAGATTGCTCCAATTCTTCCCGGGCATGGCGATAATTCTGTTTTTAACCTTTTGCGACTAATGCCGGGTATACTGGCGGCTGGAGAACAATCAAATGATTTGCTAATCTGGGGTGCATACGAAAGTCACAGTAAAATTCAGTTCGATGGATTTACCGTATTCGGCCTGAAGAACTTTAATGATAACATTGCCGTGGTGAATCCTTTTATGGTGAAAAATATTGAAGTCATGAAAGGAGGCTACGAAGCCAGATATGGAGAGCGTGTTGGCGGAATTGTTGATATACAAGGGAAAGACGGAACCCTGTTGAAACCTACATTTACTTTTAATATCAATTCTACTACCATTAATTCGATGCTGCAGGTTCCCCTCTCGAAAAAATCGTCGCTAATGGCTGCATATCGGCAAACCTATTACCAGTTATACAATCCCACCAGTATTAAATTATATGCCCGCGAGCGAACCACTACCACGGGACAAGGACAGGGCCAGGGTCAAGGTCAGGGACAAGGTGGTTCCGGTGGTAGCACAACGATATCGAGTGTGGATTTTGACGTGGAACCCGATTTCATTTTTCGTGATGCTAATGTAAAATATACGTACAGGGGAGATGATGGAACACGTTTGTCTCTGAGTTTGTATGGCGGAGGTGATGATTTTAATTACGACATGGAAGGCCAGTTTTCCAGAACTATTCTCATGCGCGAAGAAAAAGAACAGAACCAACAGTTCGGAGGATCGGTTCAATATAGTTATCCATGGAGCAATGGAAATGCAACCAGTATTACTCTGGCTTATTCCAATTTCGGCAGGAAAATATTCGAACAAAATAGAACTGAGAATATTAATACAGGGGTGACTCGCCTGCTCCGAAAAACAGATTCGGAAAATACGGTGGACGAAATGAGCCTGAAAGGTGAACATACCCTTAATTTTCAACAGGGACACCGTTTATTGCTTGGAGCCGGAGCCATCGACAATAAGGTGCATTTGTCACGTAAATCATTGGATGAACAGGTAATCGATATTAAAAACAGGTCGCCTCGTTTGTTTATGTATTTGCAGGATGAATTACCACTTGGTGAGAAGCTGGAATTAAATAGCGGGCTACGAACTACTTATCATACAGATTTAAAAAACTGGTATTTTGAACCCCGTTTTTCGGCTACATTAAAAGTTGTTGACGAACTAAAAGTGAATGCTTCGTGGGGGCTTTACAACCAGTTTTTGTCCAAAACAACCGTGGTTGACAGTGCAATGAATTTTTCAGAATTCTGGACCAATGCTGATGACATACAAGTACCGGTGCTCAGCGCCGAACATTATGTGGCGGGGATATCCTATAATAAAAACGGATTATGGGCAAGTGCCGAGGCATTCTATAAAACGACAGACGGACTTAATCGTTTTTTTAACGGTAATACTAATATTGCTCAGGGATTTTTTATTGGTAATGCAAAAACAAAGGGACTCGATTTCTTTCTGAAAAAAGAATACAAACGTCATATGGCGTGGATTTCTTACACACTGAGCGATACTAAGGAACATTTTCCTTTCTATATAAGAGATCAATGGAAACCTGCACCACAACAGCAAAAACACGAGGTTAAGTTTGCCGGAGTTCTGAATTACAAGTCTTTTTATCTTTCAGCCAGCTATATATACGGGTCGGGTTTCGAGCGTTATAACTTTAATTCCGGAGATGATCTTGATCTCGACAGGCCTTATAAACGACTCGATGCCTCACTGGTGTACAAGTTTAAACCGGGTATGGTTAAGGCTGAAGCGGGTATTTCTGTTTTGAACGTGTTTAATAACGAAAACATCAAGTATTCAAATATCCAGGTGAGCAACATCGACGAGGTTAGCCTTGTAAGTGTTTACGCCGATGCCGTTTCGTTTACTCCTGCCGTTTTTCTGAAGATAGAATTGTAGTTTTTTAGGAGGGAGTTACGAGCTTCGAGTTCGAGGACTGCGACTGCTTACTCCTCTGTCTCTTCTATTTCGTTTATTAATCTTAAGGAATTATCGCGCAAGGGTTTGTATTTGACATACCAGATTATAAGTCCGATACAGATGGCAATGAGCAGTAATCCTCCGTAAATTAATTGAATACTCCAAAACTTAAAATTGAGCGATGAGTTTAAATATAAACCTGCGTCCATAAATAATAAAGCCGGTAATAACCAAATGGTTTTACGTTGAAAGGGCTGGTATCTGTAGGCTGCTTTTTTTAGCATAATTAAGGTTGGTGCAGAATAATCTACATTGTTGTATTCTTTGTAGTAGTTTTTAAAGAATAACGCAAATATCAGCATGGAAATAAGAAAACACGAAGCGCCAAAAATATCAGTTAATGGTTCTTTCTCTATAATATGAAGAATAATCAGAACAGCATAAACCGCCATCAAAATCCAGTATGTTATTTGAAATGATTTACTGATTAGGGCATAACGAACATCCTCGTTTTTTAATTGTTGTGTCAGCTGCGAAAGCTCAAGGTTCTTATTTGTTTTCATTGTTCACGTCCTCCATTTTCTTTTTCAGTGTTGACTTAATGCGGTGGATTTTTACTTTCACGTTGCTTTCGGTTATGCCAATTATATCTGCTATTTCTTTCATGCTCAGCCCCTCAAGCATTAGGGAGATTAAGGCATTGTCGATTACCGAAAGTGTATTTATTTCGTTTTGCAGCCGCTCCAGTTGTTTTTCTTCCAGTAACTTGGCTTCAAGATTTTCATCGTCGAGTACCGAATTCAGGTTCAGGTGATCTCCATTCACCATAAGTTTCAGATGTTTGAAAGCTTTTCCGGTATAATTTAGCGAGGTATTTATTGCAATACGGTAAATCCAGGTGCTGATGGCCGAATCTCCCCTGAAATTATCCAGGCTTTTCCAAATATTTACCAGTATCTCCTGGTACATGTCCTGTTGATCGGTGGAGTTCGAATTGTAATAGCTGCAAATCCGTTTTATGCGCTCACAATTTTCGTCTACCAGCCGGTTAAAATGCTCTTCTTTTTTCAACGATCTTGTTTTTGGTTTTTTACTTAGTTGGGGAAAGATACCAATGGTTACATTTAATTTTTATTTTTTTTGAAAATTTGGGCACAAAATAATTCAATAATCAACACTTATGCATTGATTAGGTAGTTTGGAGGGGTGAAAAATTAATCTGGCAGATTAAAAAGGATTAGGCATCGGCATAATCGATAATAGAAAGAGTAATGTCGTAAATATGATCTCCTGTTCTTTCCAGTCCCGAAAAAATATCCTTATAAAGTGTTCCTATCTGGTACGAGTATTTTTCTCCTTCAATATTCGTAACGTGTTCTTTTCTTAGCTTATCCCTTAATCGGTTAATTTGTTTCTCAATCGACTCCGCATCAAGTTTGGTTACTTCGTTACTTTCTTTATTCAGGTTTTCAATCATTATATCCATTGCTTTTTCAACAAGAGAAATCATTTCCTCAATTTTCTCTTTCATTTTGGGCTTTAGCTTTTCTTTTTTATCGCTGATACGCAAAATGGCACGGGCAACATTTAAACACGAATCACCAATACTTTCAATCTCATCAACTATACGTAACATCGAGCTAATACTTTTCGACGACTGTTTGCTTAATTCGCCTTCCGATACTTTGGTAAGATAACTGGCAATGGATACTTCCATATCATCACTTTTGTCTTCACCCATTTCAACTTTATTGAATTGTTTTACCAGTTTTCTTTCACTGGTTTCGTTTAGCATATTACTGATCCGGCTAAAGAGTTTTTTGGTTTGCTGGGCATAAACCATAATTTCCTTTTTAGCCTGAAGCAGCGATAATTCGCTCGTATTAAGTAGCCCAAACTTAATGTGTTTAAGCTTGAATTCTTCTTCGTCTTCTCTTTCCGGTACTAATTTTTGTACCAGGGTTACCAGGTATTTTACAAACCAGATTTGAAGAATAACATTGAGTATGTTGAATGTTGTATGGAAAAATGACAAAGCAATTGGAATCGATCCGGGAGTGGTAAAAGCAGAGCTTCCGGTTACTGATTGGGTTATTGCATCGATCCCTTTCAGGAAAAACGGAAACACCGAAAGCACCCAAAGTACACCGACCACATTAAACAAAAAATGGATACGGGCGGCACGTTTTGCTGATGAGTTGGCCACAAGCGCAGCAAGGTTGGCAGTAATGGTTGTTCCAATGTTTTCTCCAAAACCATGGCTGCGGCATTATCGAAATTAATCCAGCCATTATTACACATTACCAGCGTTAAGGCCATGGTGGCACTCGACGATTGAATAACAACGGTAAGTAGAGTTCCGATGAACAAAAAGATCAGGCTCGATCCGATACCCATGTCCGTAAAATGTCTCAGAAATTCCAGAATTTCAGGATTATCACCGATATTCGGGACGCTCGATTTTAAACTTTCCAAACCGATAAACAACAAGGCAAATCCAACCAGTACCTCTCCCCACGATTTATTTCGTGTTTTCTTGGAGAAAATAAGGGGAAAACCCACACCTATAATCGGGAAAGCCAGGATGCTCATTTTTACTTTAAATCCCAGTATGGAAATGATCCAGGCCGTAACAGTGGTTCCAATGTTCGCTCCCATAATTACACCTGCTGATTCGGTTAGGGTAAGTAATCCGGCATTTACAAAGCTCACAATCATTACGGTGGTAGCACTCGATGATTGTATAATGGCGGTAATCGAAAGCCCGGTAATTACTCCCATAAACCGGTTGGAGGTCATGGCTGCCAGAAAATTGCGAAGTTTGCTTCCTGCAACTTTTTGCAGGGCTTCACTCATTAATTTCATTCCGTACAGGAATAGTCCAAGGGCTCCGAGTAGGGTTAGAAAATCGAGTAAAGAATGGTTCATTATCGGTTTGTTTTTGCTGGCAAAAGTATGGATAATGAAAAAAATGGAAAAAGAAATTAGAAATACTTTTTAAATAATTTAAACAAATGTTTTTAAATGTCTATTTGTTAGTGATTTGTGGAGGTATGGTGAGGCGGTTTTTCTTTAGATAATGATGTGGTCGGAGTGCCCCCATTCTGGGGGATTGCTATTTCAAATGTAATTTCTTTGGTTTATCAGCGTTGAGTCTGTCTAAGCAGACTAATGACTTTGGGAATATCTTCTGTGATTGACCGGGCCGAAATAGTTGCGCCGGAAATAGCCGAAATTTCTTTTTTGTAGCGGAGTTCGCCTGAAGAGTAACCTTTAAATTGTGTCAGCCATTTTTTCGATGCAATCTCACCGCCATGTTCCGACCGGTATTTTATAATACTTACCTTTTTAACACTGTAATCCAGGTTGAGGAAAAGCAGGTAGTCGAAATAATCGTAACGTCCTTTACTTTGAGTAAACAAAGCATAGAATTCTTCGCCTGATGTGTTGGTACATAAATAGGTCCTCACAGGAGTCTCTCTTACAGCAGAAACATCAATGGGGATTGTTTTTCCTATGCTGATATTTTTATCTTTTAAAACTGTTTTTACAGTCTTAAGTGCACTCTTTTCGGGGTAAAAAATATCATCCCCGGTAACAGAAGTTACCAGGGAAATAAATAAAAACGTTATTATACAAAACTTCATTGTTATATCTATTAAAACCAAATTCCTATTCCAATATTAAACTGTCCCTTAGAACTGTTGAACGCATTGTCGAAGATCTGGTAGTCGGCCTTCAAAACTGCGCCCGGAGCAAGCCACCAGCCCAAACCAAAAGTGATGTCGGTTCTATCGTAGGCATTGTTTTTAGCCAGATCTCCATCGGTTTTGGCATGTGTATTATATTTTTCGTAGCGGATAAAAGGAACAAGACGTTGTCCGTTATCGGCGTTATAAAACAAGTCGTATCCCATTTCAACGTAGAAGCCAAGCATGCTACTGCCCATGTCTTTCCCTGTAAAACTATTGTATTGATTGGTGTTGGAATTATTAGCCAGGTTGAATTGTGCTTTGGCTTCAAAAGCCCCTTTGCTGTATCGGGCGTCAAAACCAATCATTGAAATACCTATTACTGAAGAGTCTGCTTTAGCTATTCCTGCTTTATCATTTTTATCAAGACCGTCGTACAAAGAAGATTGCGATTTTCCGTTGTAAGTACTCAAACCCAGTTTTAGCCCTGGAATTCCATAGTAATCTATTTTGGCTGATAAGGTTAGTGAACTCATAAACGATTCTGCACCTTTTTGACGTCCTTTGCGGTAACCGTCGCTGCCACGGAAAGTTCCACCGTCGTTGTATCCATTAAAGCCGTTCATTAAGTATAATTGATATTTTAGTGCGGCATTATCCAAACGGCCAGTAAAACCAAAACCTATTTCGCGCCAGGTACTTGGTACAATTTTACTGTCGATATTTGGGCGTTCAACACCATTAAATGTTGGCGGTTCGTGGTACTCGTTTATAATCCCCATTGGCACCAGCATTAAACCGCCCCGTAAGTTAAGCCAAGGTAGAATTTCATGGTTAATGAAAGCCTGTTCAACAAAAATTTCTTGAACGTGCTCCACTTCAATTTCGGTAACAAAGCGTGTTTTAGGTGAAAACTGGTATCCAAACAGTAAAATTAGACGGTGTACATCGAGTTTGCCGTTGTTATAAACGTCGCTTTCAACCGGTTGGTTGTAATCTATTTGGGCATATCCGCCAATCGATAATTTTGAGTCGGATGATAATAATTTTTCTGCCGCATTATAATATTTCTGGGGTGTTTCGGTGCTTTGCGCCATAACGGCCATTGCTGCTATAAACAGCATAATGGTAGAAATCGTTTTCCTGATCATGTTTTTGTTTTTTGTTGTAACCGGGGGCAAAATTATTTAGAATGGTTTGGATTAATATCCCAACATATTGGGATTTTGAAGAAGTTGAATGAAATGATTAGAGCAATTTCTCTTTGCTGATATCCGACTGCGAGATAATTTTTTGAAGAATGGCATAAATTGTCAGCCCCGGAATGGATTTGATGCCCAGCTTTTCTGTAATATTCTTACGGTGCGAAATAACCGTGTGGGTACTAATAAATAAGGTGTCGGCAATTGTTTTATTGGTGTGTCCCAGGGCAATGAGTTTTAGTACTTCTTTTTCGCGTAGTGTCAGTTCGTCGTCGTTGGGAGGCTGGTTACCACTTTGCAGAAACGCTTTAACATCGTCAATAATGGCACGGGGCGAAGTGTACCAACTGTAAATTTTATCGAAAGGCAGTTTATTCCCGGGTGGAGTTTTATCGAGGCAGTGTATGGCCGCCAGAAACAGCTCCGACGTTTTGTTATTGATAAGCGGAAGTTCTTTTTTTATATCGAGCGAATAGGGCAGAAACAGTGCAAGCTTTTTATGTAAAAGATTATCGGGCGCATGTAGTTTTCCCATTTCCGGTAAGCAGGTAATCCGTGCCGATATTTCAGGTTCCAGGATACTGGCCAGTCCTTTACGGAAGATTTCTGATGGGTGCACTATGATTACCGATTCAAGCATTTGACTATACTTCCTGCTGTAAACGGTTTACCTGTGGAATGAGTATGGCATCTTCTATTCGCGAATGATCGATAATATCTTTGCCAAATCGCGAGATCTCTATGAGTAGTTCGTTACAAATTAGTTCGTCGTAATCGGGATTGATGTATTTGATGATGAGGTTTTTCAGGTCGTCGATTTCCAAATCAATACTTTTGTGTTCCTCTTCGAAACCAAGGTGTACTTTTTTGTCGCTAAGTTTTTCCGGTTCATTTACCAGCGAGGTGATGTACGGAAAAACCTTTTGTTCTTCGTCGCAGATATGATGCGCCAGTTTTTCTTTATAATCGCGAAAAAAATCTTCCACCATCTGCATTTCGTTGTTCGACGATCTACTGCTTTCCTGCAGCTCGTGAAATAGTTTTTCGATACGTGGCAGCGAATAATTCAGGTAATAGCGATGCGTTTTTTTCAGGTAATCTATTATCAGCAAAGGCGAAAATGCCAGCAGTTTTTCCTCGGGGAAATATTTCGGATTATGAAAAGTATTTACAATCGACAGGAAAAAGGCGGTATTTATGGCGTACTGTCTGCACAGTTCTTCAACGGTTTTATTTCTGAATCCCAACCTGATTCCAAAACGATGTATAACCGGCAGCAGGTTGTGGTTGGAGTGAATCAGGCTGCTCATTTTATCTTCTTTAATAAACTCTTTCATTATTGTAACTCTTTCATAGTCTGTAACATTAATTTTCGACTTTGGGTTCAGTTTCGGCGATTGTTTTTTTGTGAAAGCTAAACGGGCGTTGAATGATTCCTGAAAAATAAGTATATTACATTCTCATAAACAATAGAAAATTTAGAATCCGCATCCACGTAATTCGAACTTTAAAAAAAGCACCCAAAATGGCTACCCTGAGTAAAAGCAAACAGCACGATTTTATTAATCAACTGATTGTTGTATTGGAAGACAATCAGCATCTGCTCATCGAAAAAGGCTTCGATCCCGGCGAAAGACTCCGCATACTGAAAGAGAAACGAGAAGAAATGCAGATAAGCGAAGGTGAGTTTATGCAGGCTCAGATTGCTGTAAGAGAAAATGCCCGGAAGTCGAAAGAGGCGCGCAGGGAGGCTTATACCAGGGCTTCAGGTTTGCTCGATATTATGTCTGGCACCCTGGGAAAGAAAAATCCCCTGGTTCAGGAAATCAAGAACATTCGAAAGCGATAACATCCGCAAGGCATGAAGGACGAAAATCTATTTTGGCATTCCGTTTACCTGTTTTTTTAAAGCAAAAACTTTGGGTATGCACCACGGGGCCTCTTCTTGTATTTATATAAAAAAGGGTATGCGCTACGGGGTAGAGGTATTTGTTATTTAAATATTAGGTATACATCGCTGGGCATAGTTTCGAAATATAATTTTATTGGGTAGGTTATAAGGGGCATATAAAATGGTTACAATTTTTTTGGGTAGATGTTAAGGGGCAAAGGGAAGAAGTATTATTTCTCGGGTTTTAAGGTCAAAAAAACAGGCTACAAGCACGTAGGAATCTCCCTGAACATTGTCGTGGCCTTGTATTTGGTTGCCGTTATTGATTTTTGTTTAAAAGTTACCGATCTGTGATTCTATTTCGTTTTCCGATTCCTCCAAATGGCAGATGCTCCAACTCCAATAATACAAACGCTGGTCAATATTCTCATCCAAAATCCAAGGTTATCAAGGTCGAAGGTGAAAATGATGTTCGCCAGAAAAAGGATTGCTCCAATTATTGTCAGGGCTAAAGGCAGGCGGTTGGTCGTCATGGTTTGGTTATTTTATGGTTTAAGGGTTTTTTGCCATTCAACAAATCTTTCTGCTTGAAATAACGATTCAACTTCTTTTATGAATACGTGGTAGGAAGGGAGACCTCTTTGCGCTTGTTTTCTCGTATCGTGTCCTACGCCAATATACATCTGCTTTAATTCATTAGCACGTGTTATGGCCGCATCGATAAATTGTTTCTGTTTTAAGGCCCTTAAATATTGAAAAATTAAACCCGGAATGGGTACAGAATACATGTAGCCGGGTTGTACATTAGTGCGATAGATATTCTGAAATGCTTCTTCAGACTTCTCCAATTTAGCGGCATATACAGAAGCCATCGTAAGATTGTACCAATCGTGCCGGTAGTTTGCTAACTGACATGTCTTTTCCAGAAATTCAAGACTGTCATCGTATTTTTTTCGTTTATAAAGCGCCAGGCCACAAATGCGGTTTGCCCGGGAGGCCATTTCGTTGTTACGCGAATTCACCAGTGTATGTCCGAGCTTAAAAGCCTCTTGGTTCCTGTTTTGATTTAAGGCGTATTCTGCCTTCTTTAACCGACGATTTTTAAATAGAATGATACGCATGTTCAGTCCTCATTTGATAACAGAGGTCAAAAATACCTTCTTTTAGTTAAATACGTAGCTTGTTACTAATCATTCAAACTATATATTTCAATATCCTTTTCCCGAGACTTGGGAGAAACTATTAGCTCTTCCAATCTCCCGTTTGAATATTTGCCTTTAATAGTTGTATTTCCGGGAGCATGTAATTTGAAGTCGACATTCCACTCTTTGGGCCATGCCGGGAAAAGTAGAATTTTATCACCGATGGTTTGCATTAACATTTCCTGCAACCCAATCATTCCCGATCCTCCCCAGTTATGATCGGGCACCCAATCGTGTCCTGGCCCCCAGAATGTTGGAAAACGACGCGGGCTATCCTGTAATTTTTGTGTGTTATATTCTGCCGCCTTTTTGGTCATTCCCATGCGGGCAAATTGTATTCCGTCCTGGTGCCAGCTTTTAACCATTCCTTTATATTCAGGAGCCAGTTTATAAGCATTTTTAAAATATTCAATTTCTTCATCTCCCAGATTAAACTGATCAAATGGAAACAATGGATAAAACTGCGGCAGTTCAACATTTTTTACACTTAACCAGCTGTCGGCAGGTTTATAATACGTCAAGCCATTTTCTTTTCCCATCGGATAAGCAGGAATTCGCGATAAATATTCCCGGTAATACGACTTTTCTTCATTGGTAACATATTGCTCATCCAGCTTCAGTAAACTATGTAAGCAGGCATTTAATCCCGACAACAAATCAATAGGATTCGTTGCTCCACGGTACGTTTCACAAGAAGTGGAAGGGTAAAAAACCAGTTTGCCGTTTTCGTCCAGTGGCTGTCCGGTTCTCATTTTATGTCTTAATTGATAATGTTCATCAAAAAACTTAACCGACTCTTTTATAAACGGCATGTATTGCGAAATATCATTTCCGGTAAAACGATGGAATTCCATAATCATGTAAGCATATTCCAATTGTGATTCCCAGTGGTAAGCACAATTTTGATTTGCCTGAACACCTTGTTCAACCAGACCGTTGTATCCTCCATCTGCATTAGCGCGTTCATCGCCAAAAGGAATTTCAGTGCCACGTCCGCGATGACCGGTTTTGTTCCAGCCCCATCCAGCCCCAAAAACAAGCCCCGGGGCATTCATGTATTCGGTAAAAACGGCGCCTTCGTGTCCAAAATGTTTCTCTACGCGAGCTTTTGCGCCGGGTAATCCTTTTCTATACAATTCAAACTGGGGGATTATGGCATCAAAATCTCCGGCCTTTAGCATGGGCCAGTACAACAAACGCTGGTTTTGTGCTGTATGAACTGCTCCTCCCCATTGCCTCCAGTCCGGATCGTAAGGATATTGTTCTCCCATTAAAACCGGGTCGTAATTCAAACTTCCCCCGTTAAATTTTGTAGGATATTCCCCGGTAATATTTCCTCCAAGCTGATAACGGAAAAGCTGGTAATTGCGTCCTGCTTGCCAAACCGTATTGTCGGGCTCAGGATTATCGGGATTGATAACAATATAGCTGCGATTCCAAAAGCAGTTCCACCACTCTTTGTTTTTTTTGAATTCTTCCTGCTGATCAGTTTTTGAATCTTCAATAGTTTTAAAAAGGTTGCTTTTCCAATCGTTCAGATTCTCTGCCTGTTCAATGTGTGTGGCAATACAGATACTGTGTCTTTTTTGTGCATTTTCAGATTTTAATAGCCACGACTTAAATGGTGTAATCTGGTAATTTCCTACACCTGTCCCTGCAGGTATGAGGCCTTCACCATAAATATAACCGCCAAATGTCCGGTCTTTTATATCGTCATAAATTTGGTCTTTGTATTCTTCCAGACCTTGTTGTTCGATTAGCACTTCCGGTATCAACTTGACTTTGGGATTACGGTGGTAAAACAAAACACCGTTCTTAAAATGTTCAATCTCGTCTTTTACGCGTGTTACCTTGCCGGGGTAACCGTCGAGATTGAAACAGGTAAAGCGTTCGAACAGATTACTGTCTTTGGGTTTAAGTTCTTTATCTTCTGTACGCCAGCTTTCGTAGGCAACAGAAACATCATTTGGTTCAGTCGATTCAACATCAACATGAACAACCGATTTAAATACATCTACCCATAATTTTATCAGTGTATTTTCTTTTTTGGAGTTTTGCGCTTCAATTTTAATGTAGCCGTTTCTCAGTTTCAATTCCTGCCGAAAAGAATTTTCAGGAACAAAAGGATTGGGATCTAAACGAATTCTGAATCGCCCCATTTTAAGGTATTCGCCATTTTCGCTAAGGCTTCCGCTACGCTGAACATACAGTAATAAATCACCATTTTCTACCCAAACATTGCACCCAATATCGCCACCCATTAAAGGCATCGATTCTGAAACATTTGCGCTTTGTGATTCCCAAACAATATTGTATTGATCTATAATATTGTTCTCTTCAATACCATTGTTACATGATAAAAACAGTATTAAACTGATAATAACGAAGTATACTCTTTTCAATTTGATCTGGCTTTTTCGAATGGTTTATTTCAACTTGATATACAGGAAAAGAATTTTGTTTCTACTAAAGTACTATTATTATTTAAATGGTGTTATTAGCCTTTGGCTATACAACGCGAAAGGATTCGCTCGGCAAACGGGGTTCGCAGGAGTAAATTACCACCAGCTGGTTGTTGTTTTATTTCGGCATTTGACAATCATCGAAAATACTTTTTAATCATTTACTATTACTTTTAACGCTTCATACAGAATACGACTTTATAAATGACACCAACTATTATAATTACAGGAGCAAGTAAGGGAATTGGAAAAACAATTGCTTTGAGAATGACCGAACACAAAGCGAACCTGGTTTTAATAGCCCGTAGTAAAAATTTGCTTGAAGAATTGCAAAAAGAGATTGAGGCAAGAGGGAGTAACTGCCTTACCATCGGTTTAGATCTGACACAGGAAGGAAACATCGCAAAGGCAATCGATATGGCTGCAAAACGGTTTGGTTCAATTGATGTTTTAATAAACAATGCCGGCATGGCCATCTCGAAACCAATTGCAGAAACCACTGAGGAAGAGTGGAACCGGATAATGACATTAAATGCCAAAGTTCCGTTTTTCTTAAGCAAGGAAGCCATTCCTTATTTAGCCAAATCGGAACGTGGAACAATAATCAATATATCATCGGTAGTGGGGCGAAAAGGGTATATAAACCAGGCTGCTTATGCTTCGTCGAAACATGCATTAACCGGTTTTACTAAGGTATTGAGTGAAGAGCTTAAACCGAAAGGAATACGTGTTCACCTTGTATCTCCGGGAGGAGTGGCTACTGAAATGGTCACCACAATGCGCCCCGATATCGATGCGGCGTCCCTCATTCAACCCGAAGAACTGGCAGATGTGATTGAATTTCTGGTCTTCTCGAATAGCCGCTCTGTAATTGATGAAATTAATATCCGAAGATTTGATGCCCTGGGATTTTAGGAAAGATTTTATTTCAGCAATTTTAGTTTCTATAAATTTTGAATGTAGAATGATGATTAACGATTGATGAATCATGAATTGCATTTAACGTGAATTTGCACTTATTTCTAATTACAATCGTTAATCAATATTCATCATTCACATCTGACTTCTCAGCCATTACATTTTTTTCGATATTTATAAACTATTGATTTCGAATTTCTGGTAGTTTAGTTATATGATTTCCTTTCTATCATTTTAGCCGAAATGATACGTACATCATTAAACGGTTTGTCCTGAGAATCTGTCTCAACACCGGCAATATTATCCACTATATCCATGCCTTTAACCACTTCGCCAAAAACAGTATAGTTTTGATCCAGATGTGCTGCTCCACCTATTGTTTTGTAAATTTCACGATGCGCTTCAGGGAAACTGTAACGCTCCATTGTTTTCAGTTCTGCCTGGGTTAAAACGTCGAACCGGTTTTTTATGATGGTAATGGAATCGACCAATGCTTTTAAGTAAACACTGTCCGGAGCTGTTCCTGAACTTTGAATATCTTCCATTTTTGTTGATAATTCGTAAAGTTTATCAAACTCAGTTTTGTTCTCCGGCTTATTAATCACGCTATTATATGCCATCCAGTTATTGATACGGTTTTCAGCAATTGCCAGTGTGCTGTCGTTATAGGTTTTGCCTTGAATAATGGTAAACTGGGTTCCATCTGAAGACCGATTTGGATTCTGATCATCTCCCATTCTTGCAGCATTTACAGCGCCCCGTTTATGAAGTAAGTCTGGCCTGAATTCAGCATTAATCATATACGATGGTTCTGACGTGCTTTTTTGAGTTTCCGTTTCAGGATATTTTGTAGCCATGTCGCCTGTCTGAATAAGAAAATTTTCGATTACACGATGAAAAGATACATTATCGTAAGCCTTTTGATTTACCAGCTTTATGAAGTTGTTACGATGTATGGGCGTTTCATCCGATAAACGGATGATAATTGGCCCGTAGTCAGTGGTTAGTTCCACATCTTTTGATAAATCACTTTTTTTTACATCCTTTTCAATTTCTCTATCACACCCACAAAAAAGCAGTATCAAACACCCGATAATAATCTTTGTAACTATTCTCATAAATTTATTTTTAATTGTAATAATTGTTTCTCCGTTGCAGCTCGAATTCATTTAAATTCTGTGCATTATTTTGTTACAATATTGCTTCGGCCTTGTGGGCTGAGGCACAGTTTGTAAAACTGCGCCAGCGGAGCAAATATAAAATAAAATCATTAAGATTATGTTTATATAGTTTTCTTTCACAAAACCACATTATCAGGCCAGGGGTTTATTTTAGAGGTGCCCCATAGTTTGTTGATGTAGTCGATGGAAAAGAAGTCTTCAAAAGCGTGTATCCAGTAGGTTCCTTTGTCGGTTAGTTGAATACGGTCCTGACCGTTGTTTAAAAAACCAATCCGGTTTAGCTGCTTCATGTACGTTCCATATTCATCGTCGAAACTCCGGTTGAACCGCTGTTCAAAATCACTCTTTCGGAACTTTGTTTCATAAATCCTCCAGTAGAGCCAGCCCGCCATTTGTGCTCTTTCGGATAAATCTACCGATAAAGCAATGGGCGAAGATCCGTTTTCAATGGCTTTACAATATTCTGCCACTTTAAAGGTATTCACATAAAACAGGTCTTTTAAGTACGAACCGCTACTGGCACCAAGCCCGATGTACGACGGAACGGTGACCGAACAATATTTACCGATTCCCGTTTGCGTAAATGCCCAAACCGACGAGCGTTCAAAGCCGGAGCTGTAGAAAACGTCTTCAATCACTTTCAGGAATTTCCGCCGTCGGAACATAGTAGCAACAGCGTTTCGTTTTGCGGTGACTTCTTTTCCAAATCGTGTATACGGAAACCGGAACAGGGGATAAGTAGCTACCTGGTTTATTTCAAGCTTTACCATTTCGTAGCTCGCCTGTTCAACTTCGGCAACCGTCTGCCCGGGCAGGTCGAAAATATAATCGATGTTCAGGCACTCGAAGTTTTTACCGGCAGCCCGTTCCACAATTTTTTTCACATCGGAGGTAGTATAAGGCCGTTCCAGCATTTTCAGGTGCCTGTCCTGCAAAGCCTCAATTCCAATACTCAGGAAGTTAACACCCAGCGTTTTTAAGGAATCCAGATTTTCTTTGCTTAAATGGTTTGGATGGCTCTCGATGTGAATGGAACATTCCATGTTAAAATGTTTGTAGATCGCATCGAGAATATCCTCCAAACCCTTTCCCAACATAGAAGTTGGCGTGCCACCTCCGATATAAAAACTCGATATGCTTTTACCTGTCATTAATTCCGCATATTTTTCAACTTCCTTTATTACTGCTAGGGTGTATTTCTGTGCTGCTTCGTTGCTAAAGATTTCTTTGTTGTACGGACAGTAGGGGCAAATCCGGTTGCAGAACGGAATGTGCAGGTACAAACCAATTTTGTTGAGTTCTTTTATATTCTTTGCTATTGAATGATCATCCGGTACAATATTCCGAAACCTTATTTCATTCTCTCCCGTGAACTTTCTGCTTATTTTTTTTCGTATGAATTCTGAAATCATTTAATTTCAAGTTAATAGTTAAATCCCTGTAATACCGTTGTAACGTCTTTAGTTTCTATAAATCTTATCATTATGTCCGAAGTCCGAAGTCTGAAGCCCGAAGTTTATTAAGAAGTTGGGTACTCTTTTCTTCTGTCTTCGGACTTCAAGCCAATTATAATTTATATCAATAAATTTCATTCGAAATCTAGATCTATATATTTCCAATGCTTAGTGTTTTAATCCATTTTATTGCAGTGTTTCCGGGAATAATCTTTGAACACATGAAGAAATTCTATCGCTTTCTTTTTCGTAAAATCGAGGTACAAAGCGGTCAGGAAACTTTTTGTCAGGCTGCATTGCTGAAAATATTCCACCGAAAGCATCCCGTTAAGCTGAGTCACCTTGTAATAACCCGATGAAGATGTCATGCGTGGCATAATAGCATTGTTGTTCTTGCTGGATACAAGAGCAAAATCCACTCTCGAGTTCTCGCTGTCGATGGTCCTGTACCACAGCGATTCGTTTTTAAAAAACGGAAATTTTTGGTAGGTATATTTGATCTTATTCAGGTTTTCTCCTTCTTCGATGAGATCAACACTGCTTGCATCAATCGCCAGCGCTTTTATGTGTTCGTAGTCGAAACAGATGTTCATCAAACAGGAAGTTTCGGCAATTACGTTAAAACGCCCGTAAAATGTGTAGGTGGTATCGGTTTGCGAAAAGGTAGAATAAATATCTTCATTTTCCTGGGCAAAAACCTGCATGGAGCAAATTAGTGCGGGAATTAGTAAAAGCAGAAGCTTCTTTTTATTATGCACTGGTTTTATCTGCATAATGTATTGTTTGATATAAGATTAGAAATATTTTAACGCATTCAAAATGGCGCCCGGTTTTAATTTAAGGGTCTGGTTGATTTCGGCGTAACTTAAATAACCGCAATCTTTACACACCTCACCATCCTTGCTTTCGCGGCAACAGTTGTAATATTCTCCCTGTTCGTAAACCTGGCAGATTTTAAGGTTTTTCTTCCAGTCGTTCCGTATCGCAGATTTCAGTCCGGTTTTTGAATTGAGGATTTTATATTTCTTTTTCAGTTCGATAAGCTGCAGCAGCACTTCTTTTTTAGTCTGATCATTAAGGTACAATTCATCGTATCCGTAATAAGGCGTGTGGAAATAAAAGAACGTACCTTTTATTTGGGGAATTTTGTCAATGTAGGTGCAGAAATCAGCTATGTCAGACTTGTTTACCGAATTAATGGTGTAGTTGATGTAAATAGATGAGTGAACCGATTGCCTGATATTTTCCATGATCCTGTCGAACGATTTTCCCCTGAGTTTATCGTGTGTTTCTTTCAGTCCGTCGACACTCACAAAAATGGTATCGGCTTTTGAATGGAGCGACTGGATTCCGTTTGTGTAGATGATAACAGCGTAATAACCTTTTTTGTGGGCATAACTGACCACATCTTCCATCGAGTGCGAACCGTCATTCCATATCATCGGTTCGCCGCCTTCCAGGTACAGACAACGCCCGCCATCGTCATAAAATTTATCCATTACTTTTTGGGTTTCTTCAAAAGTCATTTCTGCTGCCGGCCTTTCGAAAATAGTACAATGCCGGCATCGTAAATTACATTTATTATGAAGCACAAGTCCGCATATCAATGGTTGCCTGTCACCATGAATCCAGTAGTTAACGATGTATTGTATTCCATAAATAATGTGTTTCATTTTGAATCGTTTTATTTATTAGAATTTTGAACGAACATACCTGCAGATTTTGCTACGATCCGCCGGGGAAGAAAACGCAAAGCAAACACCTGCATTTTATTTGCCAGGCCGGGAATTACAACCCGCTTCCCTATTAAAAAAGCCTTGTAACCTGATTTTGCCACAACCGGGGCATCCATTAAAGTATTGAAAAAGCTCTGTTTCCGGTTATCTAAATTTTGAAATGAGGTATTTGTTCCTCCCGGACACAGTGCCGTGACATTTATTCCGGTACCCGAAAGTTCCTCGGCCAAAGCTTCTGAAAAACTCAGCATAAAACTTTTTGTCGCACAATAAACAGCATTGTAAGGTCCGGGCATAAACGAGCCGGTTGAACAAACATTCAGTATTCCTCCTGCATTTCTTTTTAACATTCTAGGTAGAAAAAGCTTAACAAGTTTCGTATGAGTTACACATTGTAGCTGGATTAATTCCTGTTCCTTTTCCCATAAAGTATCAGGAAAAGCACCCTGAACGTAAAAACCTGCATTATTTACCAGGTTGTAAACCGGAACTTCCCATTCTTTCACTTGTTTGAAAATTAGATCTGCTGCTTCGGGCTCGCTTAAATCCTGTTGAATGATCAGAACTTTAGTATTGTACTTGGTTGTTAGTTCCTTTGCTATTTGTTGTAGTTTGTTTTTATCCCTGGCAACGAGTATCAAATCATCCCCTTTTTCAGCAAATACTTTTGCTAATTCATAACCGATGCCTCTCGATGCTCCCGTTATCAGGGTGTATTTTTTCACCTTTTACAGTTGTTTATATACAAGTTACTGAATAATTCAGGATTTATCAATGCATTGTTGTGTGCTGACTATCAAAACCTGATGGGGAAAAATTGGAAATTGTTTTTTTGTTGTTGATTATTTGAAATTTATTCTGACTAATTAATATTAAGGATGAGTGTCATTTCATACAAAAAGAAGAACATTGTCGATGTTTAACTGTTCAGCTGGTATGCAAACATATATTTCAATTCTCAGAGGAATTAACGTTAGCGGGAAAAACAAGGTAAAAATGGATGCCCTGAAAAAGATGTTCGTTGGTTTGGGGTTTTCGCAGGTACAAACCTATATTCAAAGCGGTAATGTAATTTTTCGGAGCAGGGAAACGAATTCGGAAGAATTGGAAAACAGCATCAAAAAACAATTAAAGGCAGATTTTGGAATTGATGTTCCTGTGTTTGTTTTGGAGATGTCGAAGTTAAAAGACATTATACGGCAAAATCCGTTTTTGAAAGACGAGGACAAAGACACTTCATTTTTTCATGTCAGCTTTCTCCATAACCGACCTGCAACATTAGCAGAAGATAAAATAAAAGAACAACAAAAGGAAGGTGAAAATGTGGATATTGGTGACGAAGCGGTTTACCTTTATTGTCCAAATGGCTACGGACAAACTAAACTCACGAATACTTTTCTAGAAAAAATATTAAAGGTTAGCGCCACCACTCGTAACTGGAGAACCACGTTAAAATTATTGGAGTTAGCAGAGAATGTGGAGTTGAGTCAGTCGCTTTTCTCAAATTGGCTACAATTCGGATCAGGATTGTTTTTTTGTCAGAGTAAAGATCTTTTTGCCTTCTTGTTCATCACAGAATTCATCCAGATATCGAAGATTCGTTGGGCGAATGCTTCGCTGCTTTCGTTAAATGTTCTTTCTCCAAGTGGTTTAATACGTCGTTTTACTCCGGCACGTTGTGTGGAAATAAACCGGCGCAGCATTTTTTTATTTTCAGCAGACACTACAAGAGTGTTGTTATTAATGGCTTCAGTAAAAAGATCCAGGTCGTGAAGTTGCCCCAGTAAACTTCCCAGTTTTTTTAAATTATCGGTATAAATGCGAATGGAGAGCGGCCATGCCCTGTTGAGTACCATAAGGTGGTACATCAGGTATTTCACCTGCTTTCGCCAGTAATGGTAAATGTCTTCCTGTTTAAAAAGACCGGTTACTTGCCAGGCATTCCGGGCTCGATGATGAATGTCGTGCAGCCCTTTCCGGATAAAAGACTCAGGATTGTCAGTAAAATCGAGTTCGTGAATTTTGTTTTTGAGAACCAGAATTGTTTGTTGAATATTTTCCGACTTCCCCTCCTTTTTAAATTGTTCAAATTCTCTTTTTCGTTTGTCGTGGAGTTGTTTTATTACACTGTTCAACATTCTGGTTAAAGCGGGAGTTTTTGCCCTGTCTTTTAAATCAAAAAGCAACTCAATTTGCGAGGTGTCATCTCGCAATACAGATATTTCCTGTGCTATGTTTTTGTAATAGTCGTTGAGCTCGTTGTATGCATTGCTTCCGATATCATGACGAAGCAGGCGAAGCATGCCTCTTATTTTTTTGATGTTTGTGCGGGCCTCATGTATGCTGTGATGTTGTCGAGACCTGACCACTAAGTATCTGGCCGTGTCGGTATGCAGCTTATCCAGTATCCGGCAAATACCTTCTTCGAAGTGTTCTTTTTCGTTTATTTCCAGTTCAAAATTCTCTTTCATTATCAACTCCCCGGTTAGCTGCTTTTAAGTGAATTTTAGATTGTGTACATTTTTATTGCTTATTCATTAACGAAGATAGAAGAAAAAGGTTAAGGCCGGTATTTGTGTAGTCGTATTTTATCAGTTGTTTTAAGCTGTTTTACGGTACCTCCAAATCGCCAGACTTAGGAAAGTGATGCCCAGTAAAAGTAAGGAGATCAGTTCGCTTAGCAGGTCCGTAAGGTCGGAACCTTTTAATACAACCATGCGCATTACCCTCATAAAATAGTAGATGGGATTGAGTCTGTCGATGGTTTGTGCCCAATTGGGCATACTTTCAACCGGGGTGAAAATTCCGCCCATCAAAATAAATAACATCATAAAAAAGAAGCTGACAAACATAACCTGTTGCTGGGTATCGGCAACTGTTGAAATAAATAAACCCAGTCCCAGAACTCCGATGAGGTAAATGCTTGCCATAAAAAACAAAGTGAAAAGGCTGCCAACAATAGGCAGGTCGAAAAGTATCCAGGCGATAGTGAGACCGAAGGCCAGATCTAAAAGTCCGATTACCCAAAAAGGAATGAGTTTCCCCATGATGAACTGGTATTTTCTTACGGGCGTGACATTGAGTTGTTCGATGGTGCCGATTTCTTTTTCGCGTACCAGATTCATCCCCGACATAAACATTCCGATAACAGTTACCAGCACAGCAAGAATTCCGGGGGCCATAAACCATTTATAATCCAACTCGGGGTTGTACCAGTAGTTTTCCGATATTTTTACCTGGGCGGGAGGTGCGAATTCTGGTATTCCTTTCCATTCGGCAATTATATTTTTGTTGAAATCGGCAATAATATTTGATGCATACGAAAAGGTTAGCTGGGCCGAGTTACTCTCGATTGCATTAATGAGTAACTGAACTTTCGACTGGTCGTCGCGAATCAGGTCTCGCTCGAAATTATTGGGAAGTACAAGTACGGCATCCGCTGCTTCAGAAAGTAATTTTTGTTCGCCAAGGTCTTCCGACTGTAACATCTGTACATGAAAAAACGGGATGCCATCGAACCGTGTAATCAGGCTGCGCGACGTTTCCGACATGTCATAGTCAACCACTGCCAGGTCAATGCGTTTCATATCGTAGGTGGCCGCAAAAACCAAAACGATCATCTGCAAAATCGGCATTACCAATATCATCGGCAACATGGTGCGGTTCCGGAATATTTGGCGGAATTCTTTTTTCAGAATATGTATGATAGTTCTCATTTAATCATTTTTTAGTTTCGAGTAGCGAGACACGAGTGACGAGTTTTTGATTTTTACATTAGACTTATTTGAAGTCCCATTATCATCTTTTGTTTTTCTTCTATTTGTTGACTAAGTTTTGTGAAGTCTTCTTCTATGAAATTGAGTTTTTTGGCAATAATTAATTGTGTCTCCAGTTCAAAAGATGAACCAAGCGAAATATCCAGAAACCGGTTAAAGTCTTTTTTTGTGCCTCGCCCGGAACCTTCTGCAATGTTTGATGGGATCGATAATGCTGACCTTTTTATCTGGCCTGTTAATCCATACAATTCTTCTTGTGGAAAATTGTTTGTCTTTTCGTAAACATCAACAACTAACTGAATTCCTTTCTCCCAGACTTTTAGATTCTTAAAGTTTTTCATAATTATTTATTTAATGGTTAACTTCTAACTCGTGACTCGGGTCTCGTAACTCGCAACTCTCCACATTTACTCCAACCTAATCTTAAACTTCTTCACACTAACTGCAATAAAAAAGAGGGTCATTCCAATGAGCACTGCGGTTTCTTCCCAGATATAGAAAAATCCAACTCCTTTCAGCATAATAGCCCGCACAATGGTGATGAAATATTTGGCGGGCATAATGTGGCTCAGGACTTGCAGAACAACGGGCATATTTTCCACTGGGAAAATAAAACCTGATAATAACATGGTTGGCAACATCAACCCAATAAGCGAAATAAACATGGCTACCATCTGGTTTTTGGCGATGGTTGAGATGAGTATTCCGAGGCACAAGGCCATCATTATAAAGAGGATGGTTTCCAGCATCAGCAAAATAAAACTGCCGGTAATGGGAACGGTAAAAACAAAATGTCCGATTAAAACGATAATAAATGCATTGGCGATGGACAACAATAGGTAAGGCAGCACTTTCCCGACAATGATCTGAACAGGTTTAAGCGGCGAAACCAGAAGAATTTCCATGGTGCCCAGTTCTTTCTCGCGGGTGATGGAGATGGAGGTCATCATTGCTGAAATGAGCATCAGGATCAGGGCCATTACGCCAGGAACAAACATGTAGGCACTTTTCATCTCCTCGTTAAAAAACATCCGTACTTCAGGCGAAATTTGCATAGGCATTTTCATTTCAGGATACTTTTTTCTGATGTAGTCGTTCGCAATGGCTGTGGTGTACGAAATGGCTAGTTTTGCCATATTCGGATCAGAGGCATCGGCAATTAGTTGCATATTTGCAGTGCCTTCTTTTACCAGTTTTTGCCCGAAATTATTATCAAAAACGATCACTTGACGCACTTTCCCTTTTCTGAAAATGGCATCAATCCCGTCGAGATTATCCAGGTTTTTGTCGAGGATAAAATATCCTGATGATAACAACTTATTGGTAATTTGCTGCGTGGTTTCATCTTTCGACTGATCGAAAATGGCAATGTGTACATCCTTGATTTCGCTTTTGATTACAGTACCAAAAATAAGCAGTTGAGCCACCGGAATTCCAAACAAAATCAGCATCGTACGCGGATCGCGCAGGATGTGGTAGAATTCTTTTTTTATAAAAGATTTTAGTTGCTTCATTCTTTTAGTATTTAGTTTCGAGCCGCGAGTCGTGAGTTTATTTTTCCAAGCTCGCTACTCGTTTCTCGTAACTCATGGCTATCTGGCTATCTTAATAAACACTTCATCCATATTTTTCGCTTCATATTTTTCTTTCAGTTTTGCCGGGGTGTCTAGGGCTTCAATTTTTCCGGCATCCATTATCGAAACGCGGTCGCAGTATTCGGCTTCGTCCATGTAGTGGGTGGTTACAAACACGGTAATGCCGTTGTGGGCGGCTTCGTAAATCAGGTCCCAGAATTTTCTACGGGTCACCGGATCTACTCCGCCTGTCGGTTCATCAAGAAATACGATTTTAGGTTCGTGAAAAATAGCGACCGAAAAAGCCAGTTTTTGTTTCCACCCAAGAGGCAAATCGCCAATCAGTTTGTTCTTAACAGCTTCCAGTTCCAGTTGTTTCAGTAATTCAGTTTCTTTGGCTTTTCGTTTTTTTGTGGAAATTCCATAAATGCCGGCATAAAGCTGAATATTTTCAGAAATGGTTAAATCCTCGTACAACGAAAATTTCTGGCTCATATATCCGATATTCTTTTTAATCTTTTCAGTTTCACGGTAAATATCGAATCCGGCAACTTTTACTTCACCGGAAGTAGGAGAGGAGAGTCCGCAAAGTATTCTGATGGCAGTGGTTTTTCCAGCTCCGTTTGCTCCCAGGAAACCAAAAATTTCACCTTTCTTCACTTCAAAAGTCAGGTTGTCGTTAGCAATGAAACTTCCGAATTTTTTTGTGAGATTATGTGCGGTTATAATATTTTCCATGTTTTAAAATTTTAACTACTACCAGTAGCTTTCAGCTATTTCTCCATCAAATTCATAAATACATCTTCAATTCCCGCCGGAATTTCTTCTACAAGTACTTCTTTATGCCCCAATTTATGAAGGTAACTGTCCAGTTCACTGGTTTCTACTTCGTCGTTCAGTCCGGTAAAATGGGCGAACTGGCCAAAGGCATAAACGGCTTCGGCTTTTTCGTATGCACGCAAATCATTAATAAGTTTATACATATTGTTCGCTCCCACCTGAATAATTGTCCTTGGGAATTTCTCTGTTATTCGGGCCGGAGAATCAATATCCAGTATTTCTCCATTCTGAATAAGACCTACACGGTCGCACAAGACGGCCTCGTCCATGTAAGGTGTGGAAACCATAATGGTAATCCCTTTCTTTTGAAGGTTTTTCAGCATTTCCCAGAATTCTTTCCGTGAGACCGCATCAACACCGGTGGTTGGTTCGTCGAGTACCAGTATTTTGGGCTTGTGGATGAGTGCACATGAAAGGGCCAGTTTTTGTTTCATTCCTCCCGACAGTTTACCGGCGCGGCGTGTTTTAAAAGGTTCTATCTGGTAATAAATGTCCCGGATAAGATCGTAGTTCTCCTCAACGGTAGTTCCAAAAACCGTGGCAAAAAAATTCAGGTTTTCTTCCACACTTAAATCCTGATACAAAGAAAAACGGCCGGGCATGTAGCCAACCATGTGTCGTATTTTCTTGAAGTCTTTAACCACATCAAGCCCCGCCATTGTTGCTTTTCCTGAATCAGGTAAAAGCAGGGTCATCAAAATCCGCATCAATGTGGTTTTTCCAGCACCGTCAGGGCCAATTAATCCAAACAATTCGCCCTGGTTCACCTTTAGCGAAATATCCTTAATAGCTTCAACTTCTTTGTAAGATTTGCTTATGTTTTGTATCTCTATCATGTTGTAGTAACCAGATTAAAAAGTTTTTCTGCTTCCAAACTTTTCCGGATTTAAAATCATATACCTTATCATAATTCCTACTTCTTCTGCTTGTAATTCAATTTGCTCGTATTCTTCACTGTTAATGTAATCGCATTCCTTTGCAAACTGAAGAAGTGCCAGTACTCTGCTTATTTTTCCGGTTGAATGTGTTAATTGATTAAAATAGAGTTCGGGAGAATCTCTTTGTTCAAATGATTTGGCAATATTGCAACATACCATGCGTGATGTCTTTCTGATTGGAGAAGTCAGTGCAAATTTCTCTTCTTTTGGAAAGGATTTAGAAATCTGGAAAATTTCCATTGCTAACTGAAAACCTTTTTTATACGCCAACAAATCTTTGAACTCCATCAAATGAAATTTTAATTAAACTGATAATGTTACTGCCAGCTAATCTCACCCGGCATGCCAATTTTTAAAGTGCCGTCGTTCTTCACTTTTACTTTTACAGCATAAACCAGTTTTACCCGTTCTTCTTTGGTTTGAATAATCTTGGGAGTGAATTCGGCTTCAGATGAAATCCAGGAAATTTTTCCTGACAGGGTTTGATTTTCTGTCTCGTTTTTATCAATGATGACATCAACCTGTTGTCCAATTTTTATCTTCGGAAGTTGAGCCCCGCTGACATAAACTTTCAGTTCCAGTTCGCTAATATCCGCGATTTTAAAAAGTGCTTTTCCTGCAGTAGTCAATTCGCCTTGTTCCACATAGGTCTCCAAAATAGTTCCCGAAACTGGTGAAATTACCCGGCAACGATTCAGTTTGTCAACGATGGTCGCCTGTTGAGCATTCATTACTTCCAGTTCTTTATTAATCAAAGTAAACTGTGTTTTTGTGTTGGCAATCTGTTTGTCGATAATATTTATTTGCCCCTGAATGTCGTCCAACTGTTTTTGGGTGGATGCCCCGTCTTTTAGCATGTTTTTTACTCGATTTTCATTGATTTGCAGCGTCTTTTTCTGTTCTTCAAAAACTCCAACCTGAGATTGTATGGTCTGGCGTTTGCTTTGCACAGAAGTTTTCTGTGCATCGATTTGTAACAATTGCAGATGTAGCTGAACGGTATCGATTAACGCAGACTGATAACCCGCATCAATTTGTTGGCCCTTCTCCACATTTAATTCTAAAATTTTGCCGGGAGTTTCAGCAGAAATAATCACCGTTTCGGCTTCAAAATTTCCGTAGGCATCTGCTTCTTCAGTATTATTGGAACAACCAAAAGCGAGCATGCCAAAAGTTAAAATGTAGAATATCTGTTTCATGGTATTATTATTTGCTTTGAACATATTATTAATTTTGTGCCTGATAAGTGTTTTCGTTAACCGATTTGCCTTTAATAAGCCGGTACTTTTCGCGGGCCTGATTTAACTGAATCTTGTGTAACTCGTAATTCAGCTTTGCAATGGTTTCTGCCTGTAATTCCTGAACATAATCGGAGGCAGTGATGGTTTCGTTTTCAAGTTTTGAGGCAGCGGCTTTTGTAATACCGGTTCGCAGGTCGACCATGTTTTGGTCATTGCCGATGAGTGTTTCTATTTTCTTAATCTGTTCATTCTGTTGAACAAGTAACATGTCAAGATTTTGAGTAAATGTTTCTTCCTGGCTTTGAAGCATATCTTGTTGTATTTGTAGTACTTGTTTCTGACGAGCCGTTTTCTTCCAATCGAAAGCATTCCACGAAACTCCCATGCCAAACAGGTAATAGCCTTTAAACTCATCAAGCAACATGTTTAGTCCCGGTTTACCATAGCCCACTTGACCAAAACCAAATAATTTAGGATTTCTGGTTTTCGTAAGCAGTTCCATTTGAGTACTTAGCTGATTTCGCTGGGTTGCAAAAAGTTCAAACTCAGGTCTTGCCTGCTCTGAATTTATGGGATTGTTTGTTTGATAAACGTATTTGGCATTATCACTGATTTTATTTCCAACCAGGATTTCCAGTACCTGACGTGAAGCATTTTTGGCGGCATCCAGCTCAACAATATTCTGTTCCAGATTCAGAATCTCGGCTCGTAAAACCAGCGATGAAGATGCTTCCATTGCTCCGTTTTTTATGGCAGATTCAATGAGATTTAATCTTTCGTTTAAGGTTTTTATTTGTGTCTGAATGACTTCCTTTTGTTTGTTAACGATCAATGCTGTGAAAAAGGTCTGTGCCACCTGTTCATTGAGTTTATACATTTCCACCTCAAGTTGACTCAGGTTGCTGTTTAAAATGGCATCTTCCAGTTGCCGGTTTGTTTTTGATATTCCTCCGTCCCAAATGGTTTGCTGCAGCTCAGCATAGGTGTTGTAGCGATCTTTTGATACCGTTGGAATGGAAATTCCGGGAATTGAAACAGGCACTTTGGTCACTTCCGATTGATATGTTGCCTGGCCAGTTAAAGTAACCTGTGGCAGGTAGGCGGTTTTATTGTTTTCCTGGTTGAGGGAGGAGATTTCCTTCCACAATTCCATTTGTTTTAAATTGGGGTAGTTTTGCCGTGCCCGGGCGTAACAACTGTCCAATTCTATATTCGTTTGTCCCCATGCCAGCTGGGCCGGGAGCAACAGCAATATTAGAAATTTTCTCATTTTATCAGAATTGAGTTTAGAATAAAATCTTTCACGGTAACTTTTCTGCGTTCAATAAATTCCTGGTAGGCTTTTTTGTCTTTGTCGAAAAACATCACGGTCATTAATGGCTTTGAGGCGATGGGAAAAATACTTAAACTAAGGATGTTGATTATCAAATCGCGTGGATCCATAGTTCTGATATTGCCTTTTCCCATTTCTTTTTTGAACATGTTTAAAACTTCCTGTGGATTTACTCCATTGCCTTTAATAATGTTAGCCATGAATTCCGGATCACGATTCATTTCTTTTAAGATAAAAGTCGGCAGAAATGGATTTTTTATCAGAAGGTTGATATAATTTTCAATAAAAGCCTCCAGTTTTTTTTCAATTGGCAGGTCAGATTGCACCATAGTCATGATGTTGGGCAATATTTTGCTAAATACTTTTTTAAAAATGGCATCGAACAACTTCTCTTTCGAACGGAAATAATAATGAAGAAGAGCCTTGTTTATACCTGCTTCATCCGCGATTTCCTGCATGCGGGCTCCATCCATTCCCTTGCGAACAAATACTTCCTGTGCAGCATTCAGTATCTTTTCTTCTGTGTTGTCTTTTTTTATTTCATTCATGTTAGTAGGAATTTAACTATTTGATTTAACCAGTTGGTCAAAAGTATGCCTTTGAATGTTATTAACCAAATATTTTAACTAAAAAATTTAACTATTTGGTTAAATTTAATTTTTAAAGTATTTCTTTTACCTTTATCAAAATCTAAATCAATTAAAATTTCGGTAATGAGAACATTTCGTAGAATCTTTCAGTTTTTTGTTCTGGCAGCGCTTATGATGATGACCGCCTGTAATTCGAAACCCAAAACAGAACAAGTAACCGAAAAATCGGGTGAAAATTGGATACAGTTATTTAACGGAAAAGACTTAAGCGACTGGCAGGTTAAATTTAAAGGCGATGAGCTGGGGGTGAATTATAATAACACTTTTCGTGTAGAAGATGGTTTGCTGCGTGTTTCGTATGAGAACTGGGATGAGTGGAACGGTAAATTCGGACACCTGTTTTACAAAGATGAGTTTTCGCATTATAAACTACACGTTGTTTACCGTTTTATCGGGCAACAGGCAAAAGGAGGTCCTGCCTGGGCATTCCGAAATAATGGCTTAATGATTCACGGGCAAAGTGCCGAATCGATGGAACTGGATCAGGATTTTCCAACATCGATAGAAGTTCAGCTCTTAGGTGGCATTACAGGTAAAGGCGAACGTTCAACAATGAATTTGTGTACTCCCGGAACCAATGTGGTGATGGATGGACAGTTAATTGAGCAGCATTGTATCAACTCAAAATCGGAAACACAGCGCGATGATAAATGGGTAGATGTGGAAGTGGAAGTGCACGGAGGTGAAATAATTCGTCATTTTGTTGATGGGAAGGAAGTAATGTACTACGAGCAACCACAACTTGATCCGCGCGACGAGTATGCAATGAAATTCATTCCTGCCGATGGAAATAAAATTATAACCAAAGGCACGATCTCCATTCAGGCTGAAAGTCACAGTACTGATTTTAAAACCATTGAACTTTTGGTTCTGGAAGAATAGTTTGTTATTAAATCTGTTTAGAACCAGTAGTACCCAGTATTTCTTTTTTAGATTCCAAATAACCAATTAAAACGATTGAACTTGACACAAGTTGTATTCAGGGAGAAACAGAAATACCTGACCCCAATATTGTATTTGGCGGTATTTCTTGTCATTCAGTTGTCGTTTGTGAAAAATGTTTATTCCAGTAATGATATCCAACTAAATTTTAATCACCAACGCGGAATTTACAGTCAGCCTTTTCAACTTACTATTGAGTCTGCAGGAGCTGGCGTTTCTATTTATTATACCACTGATTGTTCGCTGCCTTCAATCAATAACGGAAATCTTTATTCGGGCCCACTTTTTATCGATTCAACCATCGTTATTAAGGCCGTTGCTGTTTCTCAATCAGAAACCTCAGTTGTTTATACCCAGACATATCTTTTCCCGGAAACTTCGGCCCGACAGGGAAAAAGTCCACAGGGATTTCCAGCAACATGGGGAGGGTCAAAAACAATCTCCGCCGATTATGAAATGGATCCTGAAGTGATAAATGATCCTGCATATTCGGGGCAAATATTCGATGCTTTTGCCTCTTTACCGTCTCTGTCCCTAACGATGGATGTTGATGAGTGGTTCAATCATCAAACCGGTTTGTATGTTGGATATCCGAATACGAACGAAACCAGGGAAAAACCGGTTTCTGCCGAGTTTATTTTTAATAATGAAGAGGAAGAAAATATTTGGATTGAATGTGGAGTGCAAAATCAGGGCGGAACGAGTATTGTAAACTGGAAATCGCCAAAACAGTCAATGCGTCTTTTGTTCAAAGAAATGTACGGGCCAACCCGTTTGCATTATAAACTGTTTAACGATTCTGAAATAAACTCGATTAATACACTTGTGGTTGATGCCATGTTAAATGTTACCTGGATTCACCCTAATGAAGTTCAAAGGAAACATGCTCTTTATCTGTACGACCAACTTACATCCAATTTGTACAATCAAATGGGAAGGTTAAGTTTTCACGGAAGGTATTTTAATTTATACCTGAATGGTCTTTACTGGGGGATTTGTGATCTACACGAAAGACCCGATGATGCTTTTTTATCTGAATATCTCGATTCGGAAAGAGAGGATTTCGATGTGCTAAAGCATAATCCTGATAATATTGTTTCGGGCTCGAATGAATTTTACCTGATGATGCTCGATCGCGCCCGTGAAGGATTTAGCACTAATGCCAGCCTCGATAATTTTAAACGATATGTTGATTTGCCGGCATTCATCGATTACATGATTTTGAATTTCTACCTGGGCAATTACGACTGGGCTCATCAAAACTATTACGTTGCCCGTAACCGGTTAAATTCAAAAGGTTTTTATTTCTATCCCTGGGATTCGGAACTTGTAATGCGTTTTGCCGATGTGGATTACGATAACACGACAAAAAATAACGAAGGTGGTCCAACAGAGGTTCATACCTGTCTTAAAGAGAATGAAGAATACAGGTTAATGTTTGCCGATCGGGTGTATAAACACATGTTTAATGATGGTGCGCTTACTCCCGAAAATTTTGAAAAATCCTTCATCCGGTTAAAATCCGAAATTGAAAAGGCAATTATACTGGAGTCGGCCCGCTGGGGAGATTACCGGGAAGCTGATACTGCGATAACCTATACGAAAAATGATTACTGGACACCGGAAGTTGAAAATGTATTGGAAAATTACATTCCGTATCGGAGAGATAAGGTGATTTCCCAGTTCCGAAATAGCAAGAATAAATTGTTCCCAACGGTAATGCCACCTGAGATTCAGGTAACAGATGGCGGTAATGGTAAGAAAGAAGTTAAGTTGATTGTCCCTGAAGGACTGGCGGGTTCGGTTTATTTCACTCTCGATGGTAAAGATCCGCGGATAACTGGCGGTAGTATCTACGGAACGAAATACGAGGGTGAACTGTTTATTGATAAGAGTACAATCTTGAAAGCACGATACTACTCAGATCAAGGAAGCTGGAGTGCTTTGGCAGAGGAAATCCTGGTTTTTGATGAAGTTTATGGTCAGGGACTGGTCATTAATGAGATTATGTATCACCCTGAGGATGACTACCCCGAATTTATTGAAATAACGAATTATGGCGACGAGGTGATTTATCTTAACGGGTTTAACTTTTCGAAAGGCATTAATTATACTTTTGGTTTGGAAGATGTAATAGAACCAGGCAAGGGCATTGTATTAACCAACGATAATATTCTTTTTAACCATGTTTATGGTTTTAATGCTTTCGGGCAGTATGAAAAACAATTAAGTAACAGTGGTGAAACACTTTTGCTAAAAAATACTTATAACCAATTGGTGGATTCTGTTACCTATTCTGATACGGTTCCCTGGCCCGAAAAACCTGATGGTGACGGGTATTCGCTCGAGCTTATTAGTTATGACCTTGACAATGCTTTGTGGTCGAGCTGGGAGGCAGGAGACGAATTGCACGGTACTCCTTTTAAACCAGAAGAAAAAATTGATTTTCAGGTTGAAATGTATCCGAATCCTTTTACAACAAAAACCTATTTGTATATCGATACTCCAGGATATATTGGCGAGGAGTTTATTGTAGAAGTTTTTACATCTTCAGGAACCAGGATGAAAGAAATAGAATTGACAAATTATAATTCTGCTTTGGAAATAAATCTTGGCAGTGCTGCACCTGGATTGTATTTTATCAGGATTTATTCGAAAAATAGGAGTAATCCGAATAATATTGTTTTAAAAGGAGTTAAAGTAAACTAAGCATTATTTTTCTTTTCTGTTGGAATAGTTTAAACTCACAAGCGAGGTGGCGATGACCAGCATTCCCAGGATAGAAATTAAATCAGGTTTCTCATCTGTCAGTATTATCCAGCTTAACGCAGCCCCCGACACCGGAATTAAGAATTTCCAGACATTTAAAACGGAAACTTTTACGCCGGGGCGTTTTAACAATGCATACCAGATAGTGATGGCTGCTGCCGATAGGAAACTTAACCAAGCCAGGGCATACCAGTATTCTGCGGGGAAAGGCCCCAAATTAATTCCCTCGATAGGAACAGATACAACCGAAAGCATTAATCCTCCGATGATGAGTGATGTTGAACTCAATACAACCGGTGATATTCCCGCCGATTTTTTTACAATAATAACATTAGAATAGCCTGAAACCAGGTTGTTAATTAAAAGCAATCCGATGCCAAGAAATTCCAGTTCTCCTTTCATTTCAACTTTGGTTCGCCCCAAAGTGATAATGGCAATACCCACAACTCCTATTAAAATGCTACCTGTTTTTAGTGGAGTCATTTTATCGTTGTGAAATGAAAAATGTGCTACCAGAGCAATAAATAAAGGTTGAGAACCAATAATCATAGCGGCTAACGCTCCAGGAACGAGATTCAATCCACTGTAAAACAGGGCGTATTGTCCGAAAATTTGCACGAGCGAAAGAAGCAGAATAAAACGAAGGTTATGCTTTAATTCTGAAAAATATCGCCGCGGTTTTCCGAAGTAAAAGAAGATGATTACACCTGAGATGAAAAAACGAATTCCGGCAAATTGAAAGGGTGTGTGGTACTCAAGGCCAATTTTAACCCCTGCAAAAGCCGTCGACCAAAGCCAGCAGGCAACAATGGCAAGAAATGTTGTACTTCTCAGGATATTTTTCATGAGCTATTGTTGAAATGCAAAAGTGGTGAATTTCTTTTGAATTATACCAAAGCTTCCAAAATTAGAACAGCCAGTATTAATATTCGGTAATATAATGTGAAAGCTTCTTAAAATGTAAGCATTCATCATCTGAATTTTTACAAAAGAAAGTTAAAAGATATAACTTGGCAACTCAATTTTAAACCAAATGGAAAGAAGAATCATCAACAACTACGAGGAATTTGAGGCCCTCTTAGGGCAAGTTATTGGAGTATCAGATTATATAAAAATTACGCAGGAGCAGATTGATAAATTTGCCGATGCTACCCTTGATTTTCAGTGGATCCATACTGATCCGGAGCGTGCTGCAAAAGAGTCTCCGTTTAAAACAACCATTGCGCACGGCTATTTGTCATTGTCAATGCTTACTTATATGTGGTATAACGTCGTTGATGTGCGGAATGTTAAAATGATTGTCAATTACGGGATTGAGAATCTGAGGTTTCAACAGCCGGTTAAAGTAAACGACAAAATCAGGGCTACCGTATCGTTAAACGATATTAAAAACCTGAGAGGAGTAGCAAAAGTTCAGGTAAAAATTGTAGTAGATATTGAAGGAGAGAAAAAACCGGCATACGATTGCCTGGTTAATTTCCTCTATCATTTTGAGTAAATAAAGTATTCAGATGAGGTTTGAGTAGTGAGTTATAACTCAATACTCAAATCTTTTTATTGTTAACCTCTTCCAAGAGCCCGTCGCAGGCATCTTCCAATAAATCCAAAACCAGTTCAAAACCCTCTTCTCCTCCATAATACGGATCGGGAACTTCATCGTAACTGAATTCTTTACTGAAGTCAGTCATTTTATAAAGTTTATCCAGGTCAGCTCCGTTTCTGGCCATGTTTCTCAGGTTTTGCATATTGTAATCGTCCATGCCGATAATCATATCAAAATAGTCAAAATCGGTATCGGGATTAACAGGGCGCGAAATACTGGTTAGATTATATCCCCTTTTAATAGCGTGCGCCTGCATTCGCCGATCGGCTCTTTCTCCTGCATGGTATCCGGTTGTGCCTGCCGAGTCGACATCAAATTTCGTAGCAATACCTTCCTTTTTTATAATACCGTTAAAAACAGCTTCAGCACTTGGCGAGCGGCAAATGTTGCCCATACAAACGAATAGTATCTTAGTCTTGTCCATTTCTTTATTCTTCTTCCGAGTTCCATATTTCATACGACCGCTGTGCCTGAAGCAACAACATTTCGTAGCCGTTTTTAATAGCGGCACCTTTTTCTTTTCCTTTGGCAAGAAATTGGGTTACTTCCGGGTTATAAACCAGGTCGAAAAGCAAATGTTTATCGGTAATAAATTCGTACGGAATATTGGGGAAAGTATCCACTTTCGGGTAGGTTCCAAGCGGAGTGGCATTGATAATTAGCAAACGTTCTGCCATCATTTGTTCGTCAATATCTTCGTATCGGATTTCGTTTTCCTTCAATTCTTCGATGGAAGCCGAAATGTATTCGATCCCAAGCTTTGTTAGTACATACTTTAGGGCTTTCGATGCGCCGCCTGTTCCCAATATCAGCGCTTTTTTATGATATTCTTTTAAGAATGGTTTCAGCGAAGTTTCAAATCCGTAAGTATCGGTATTAAATCCTTTTAAATGAATTCCGTTTTCAGTGCGCGATACCCTGATGGTGTTTACAGCCTTAATTTCTCTGGCCGAATCGTTTAAATCATCAAGAAAAGGAATCACTTGTTCTTTATACGGAATGGTGACATTAAACCCAATTACTTCCGGGTTGTTTTTAACAACTTCTGCAAATTTATCGATGTTATCAATCTCAAAATTGTCATAGGTAGAATCAATATTCTCCTTTTCAAACCTTTCGGTAAAATAACGTTTCGAGAATGAGTGGGTGAGAGGGTATCCTAAAAGTCCGTATTTTTTCATTTCAAGCTTTATTTAATAACTGAATACTGTAAACTGGTACTGTTTACTTTGTAAGTTTTTTTCCAATTCCTTCCACAACAAAAATTAGCGCAAAACCTGCAACAACACAAATAAGTGCCCCGAGTAATAACGCTTCATTACCGGTAATTTGTTCATATGTTCCCGGTAAAATATTTCTTTCGGCAATGGGTTTCAGTTCCCCGTGACGGTCAATAATGGTTTGAGTAACTTCTTTCCAGGGCCACACCTTGTTTAAAGATCCTACCATAAAACCGGCCAGCACTGCAATAGTAGTGTTGTGGTATTTTTTCAGTAGCCACGATAACACGTTCGAGAATGCAATAATTCCTACAGCGGCTCCCATTAAAAAAGTCAGGATCACAGCCAGGTTCATGTCGCCAACTGCAGAAAGAATGAATTTGTACATCCCCAACAGTACCAGAATAAAACTACCAGAGATACCCGGTAATATCATGGCGCAAATGGCAATGGAACCTGAAATAAAAATGAACCAGTAGCTGGTGTTGGCTTCGGCAGGTGTAATAATCGTAATAAGGTAAGCAATTACAATCCCGGTCAAACCACCGATTATGGTATCGGCTTTCCATCGTTTAATGGAACGCGCTACATATATGGCCGAAGCAACAATTAGCCCGAAAAAGAACGACCAAACTAAAATGGGAAAATGATGAAGTAAATATTCGAGTCCTTTTGCCAGCGAGAATACACTGATTCCAATGCCGATAAAAACACTTAAAAGAAATGTTCCGTTTATGGCTTTCCAGAATTCTGCCAGCTTAAAACTAAGCAGTAGTTTAATTGCAGTTAAATTGATCGATTTTATTGAGTTGATAAGTTCTTCGTAAATACCGGTAATAAAGGCAATTGTACCTCCTGATACGCCGGGAACCACATCGGCAGCTCCCATTCCCATACCTTTTAAGGCTAGAATAATGTAGTCTTTTACTGTTCTGTCCATTTAAATTGATTCAAATGTTAATTGATTGAGTTTCGTTAATGGCACGCCAAAATACAAAAACAAATTGGAAATCGAATGTGTAATTTCTGAATGCAAAAGCCGGGGAGATAAATTTTGGATTTGTTTAACTTTCAGATGATTGACCTCAGCTTATTCCTTTTCGCTTCTTCTGAAGTCGTCGACCACTTTTTTTAGACGTTTGCTTTTTAGCGATTTTGGATAAATATCGAATAGGTAATTGATGTTGCCAAAATCTTGTTCCATGGCAATTTTAAGCCACTCGTGTGCTTCTTTACGTTTTTTGTTTTCCAGTAAGAAAGCTACCAGACGATACTTTAACATCGAGTCGTCGTTGTTTTTTATAGCATGCTTTATTATTCGTATCGCATTTTGGTTTTCGTTGTATTTTTTTAGCGCTTCAGCCCAGGTCAGCCAGATTTCTGTGTTGGCAGCATCTTTTCGTACCCCCTGTTTAAAGGCATTCATCGCTTCGTCGCGGTTATTGTTATCGTTGTATACTTTACCTAAAGTCAGCCAGAATTCCGAGTTGCTTTCGTCAATCTCCAGCGCCTTTATGATATAATCGATACTACTTTCGTATTTTTGCTCAATCCACATGAGGAGCCCAATTCCAAACCATGCTGTATCGTTTTCTTCATTCAATTCAATGGCCCTGCGATAATGATATTCTGATTTAATATTATCTTCCAAATTCAAATAACATTCACCCATGTAGCAATAGGCATCGTCGTTTTCGGGTTCAAACTCCAAAAATTCCAAATATTTTTCAATGGCTTCTTCAAACTTCCCTGCATTGGCAAGAGCGTTTCCAATGTTGAAAAGTGCCATGTGGAAGTTTTCGTTAATAGCCAGGGCATATTCATATGCGTCAATTGCCTTTTCGTGTTTATCGGCTTTGTTGTATACAATTCCAAGATTAAACCAGGCCGTATAATTATAGGTATCGTTATCGATAAACTGATTGTAATAACCGATACTTTTTTTGTAATCGCCTAACTGGTCACAGAAAAATGCAAGGTCGTAAAGTGCCATTTCATTCTGAGGATTTTCTTCAACAGCCAGTTCGAAATACGAAATGCCGGTTGGTATTTCACCGGTTTGAATGTAGGCAGAACCGATATGGTACAAAATATCATCCTTGTCGCCATCGGCATATTTTACTGCCTTACGGAATGATTCCTTTGCTTCTTCTTCATTGCCCATAATAAGCCAAGCCGATCCGCGAGTTAAATGAACATCTGGATTAGCATTTTCAACTCGTTCTGCAAAATCGAGGTATTGGTGTGCTTGCGAATACTTTCCTTTGCTAAGGAGAATTTGAGCGTATTTTAGTTGAAGCGGTACGGCATTGGGATGAATCTGAATTCCTTGGCGGGCTGCAATTTCAGAAGCGTTTAAGTCGCCTTCGTCCATTAGCTGCTCAACAATTCTCTCAAACTCCGACACATCGAAGTATTTTTTTCTGCCTGAAACCAAAGAGCGCTTGAATCTATTAACTGTCTCACTTGTTTCTTCTTCCCTAAAATAATCTCTTTCCTCGTCCATTGGCATAAAATGAGTTTGCGAAATTAATAATTAAGACGGAAACACAAAAAAGCAATTACAGATGCTGTTTTCTTAATAAGTCGTTTACCGTTTTTACCGGGTTGAAGGTCTCAATGGGCACCTCTACAAAAAGAGTATTCCAGTTGCTCATTGCTCCATTCCAAAGTCCTGGTAGTTCCTGTGCTTTTAATTCTTTTCCGTCTTTCGATTTTTGTGAAATAAAGCCAGTCGCCGGATCGGTAAATTTAGTCAGATCGTATTTTTCTCCCTTATAATTTTTAATGCCACAAACCAGATCCACCGGGTTAAAATGTGTGGCATGTTTTACAATGTTTTGTTGTTGTACACTGTCAGGATCGATTTGTGAACTTTCAACTACCTGCAACGAAACTGTCCCGTCGGCATTGCTTGCCCAGAATGGTCCTCCGCCGGGTTCTCCTTCATTTTTTACCATTCCGCAAACGCGTAACGGGCGGTTGTATTTTTCTTTCAGGTAGTGGTAGAGTTCGTCTTTTTCGGTGTAATACTGGTTTTCTGCCGGTTTACAATTTAAGGTATTTTCCAGGAAATTAGCAGCTTCTGCCAGGAATCCGCTTTGCAACGCAACCGGGTGTTTTTCGTTCAGTTCTTTTTGATAGGTGAAAAGTTTTTCCTGGTGTTTTAACAGAACTCCTGCCAGGGCTTTTTTATAATCGATTGTGGGTTGTTTAAGATGATCGGGAACCACATTATCGATGTTTTTGATAAAGATGATGTCTGCATCCAGATCATTCAGGTTTTCGATTAAGGCACCATGTCCGCCCGGCCTGAATAACAAACTTCCGTCGGGATTTCGAAAAGGTTCATTTTCTAAATCAACGGCAATGGTGTCGGTTGACGGTTTTTGCTGGCTAAAGGTAATATCGAAATGAATACCCAATTCTACTTCGTATTTTTCTTTCACCTCATTTAACAAGGTTTCAAATCCCGGTTGATGTTCGGGCGATACGGTAAAATGGAGTTTTGCTGTATTTTCATTGTCATGTGCATATTTTGCACCTTCCACTATGTGTTCCTCAAAAGGAGTACGGGCGCCATTGTCGTACGAGTGAAATTTTAGCAGTCCTTTAGGCTTGGCACCGTAGTCCAGTCCTTTTTCGTTAAGCAGGTAATCAATCTGAGATTTAAGAGTATTGCTTTCTCCTGCTTCGCTTATGACCGCTTTTAATTCAGCTGCAAAAGCAAATTTATCCAGTTCTTCTGAGAATTGTTTAGCTGCCTTGTTTTGCTCTTTAATTTTTTCTTCTCCCTCTGTTTCTGTGGCTTCCAGTGCCTCAAAAAGTGCTTTAAACATACGGCTGGCAGCTCCCGATGCGGGTACGAATTTTAAAGGTTTGATCCCTGATTTAAGCTTTTCTTCATACAATTTTCCCCTTTTTTCCAGGCCTTCTGCATCGAGCCGAATAATTCCTTCTCCAACCGATGCTGCATTCTCGATATGCAAAAAAGGGAATCCCTTTTTAAAATTATCTATCTGCGAAAGTACAGTTTGTAAATCGCTTCCCCGCCGGGTTATTAGTTGTTTATCTTTTTCAGAGAACATAACTTTTACGTTTATTTGATAATAAAAATAGGGATTTGCTTTTGCAATTGAAACGTATTTCGTTTAAGATTCGCTGAAAGTTTTCAATAGTTGTTGATAAATTTTTTGAAGAAGACTGGAATTCTGAATTTTACGTATTTTTGCAGCGCTAAATAAAATGAATGGGCGAAACTACTTACAGCTGGGGACACGAAAGACGTTACAACGATTTTCCGACTTATTTTCGACGATTGTTTGAGGAACGGGTGCAGAAGGTATCGGTCGATGCCGGATTTACCTGCCCCAATCGCGACGGAACAAAAGGAACCGGAGGATGCACTTATTGTAATAACAAAACCTTTAAACCCACTTATTGCAATCTGGAGAATAGTGTTACTCATCAGGTTCAGCAAGGAATCGACTTTTTTGCAAAGAAATACAAGTCGATGAGGTTCTTGGCTTATTTTCAGGCTTATACAAATACCTATGCTCCCCTGGAAGATTTAAAGCGTTTGTATGAAGAGGCTCTTGAAAATGAAAAGATTGTGGGGTTGGTTATTTCTACCCGCCCTGATTGTTTAACGCACGAGCTGCTGGATTACCTGGCTGATTTGAGTAAACAAGTTTATGTGATGGTTGAACTGGGACTCGAATCGCATTTGGACAGAACACTGGATAGTATCAATAGGGGGCATCGTTTTGCCGAATCAGTTTGGGCGCTGGAAGAAACGGCCAAACGTGGTATTAACAACTGTGCACATATGATTTTGGGTTTGCCCGGTGAAAGCCGCGATGAGCTGCTCGATCAGGCAAAAGTAATTTCAACGCTTCCTGTAAAAAACCTGAAACTTCATCAGTTGCAAATTCACAAGAGAACGCTGCTGGAAAAGCAGTTTCAAAATAATCCCGAGAGTTTCAGGTTGTATACTGCTGAAGAATATATTGAGTTGGTGGTTGATTACCTTGAGCTTTTAAATCCGGAAATAATTGTTGAGCGTTTTATCAGCCAGGCCCCACCCGATATGCTTATTGCTCCCAAATGGGGCCTGAAGAATTTTGAGTTTGTGGCCAAGGTTGAAAAGCGTTTAAAAGAGCGCGATACTTGGCAGGGGAGATTGTTTATACAGGTTTAGATTTTTTTAAATACTACTTTTTCATTACTCCGTTTTACTATTTCATTAAAGTAAAATTTAATCTTCGAATATTCGTCAGCTGAATAAACTGCTTTTTTGAAATAGCTTAAAAAAATAATTTTTATAAAGTTATCTTTTTGATTTACCGAATATTGCAGTTCGAAAAGGTCGTTGTTGATTCTGCTGTCATCTGGTATGTAGTCAATTTCATATCCATCAGGAATTGCAATGGAAGAAGTTAATAAGTTCTTTGTTGGGTAAATCATATCTATCGGGTATGATCTTGATTTCTGATTTAGTGGATTGTCATTTAGTGTTTCGTTTAGGAATGGAGAAACATATAATTTTTCATTAATGTTTTCCGGATCAACGGATAAAACAAAACTACACCTGAAGTTTTGATCTTTGAGATTGTCAGTTTTCAAATTAATGCTTTCTTCATCAACGTCGTAATCACTTTCTTTCAGGAAATCAATAAGTTTTTCGTTGCTGTCGATTTTCTTTTTTAAATCATAAGCTTCATATTCGCTGGCATAGGTTTCAACAGAAACATTAGATTTATTGTTGTTAAAATCGATTTTGAAATCATAAGAGAGAATTGATGGTATTCTACTCTGAAGTCCTATCCATTTCACTTCCTCATTTTCTGTTATCAGTAAACCTTTGTCGTTGATGCACCTTTCAGGAATACGGTAATTGGATGTGAAAATTTCAGTGGCATCAGTTAGCACATTTTTGTCTCCAACTTTTGCAAAAATCAGAACGTAATTGAAAAAATGGGAATAAGGGTAATCCACTTTAATTTTCCCGTTTTGACGGGTGCTTACCAGTAACGGATACGCTTCAATTCCAATTGCATTTAATAATCCCACAGTAAGTAAATTTAAATCGGCACTACTGCCAAATTTGTCTTTAATCAAATCTCCTGTCGATTTTGTGGAATATTTTCCGTTATATCCATTCCATTTGTAGTTTTCCTTTACATAATTCAAAATGTATTCGAACTTTTCATTGTCAGGTTTCCCGGCAAGGGATTTACTATCAAGTAATTTTGGCGCAGTTTTTTCGCTTTTTTTTATGAATTTTCCGAAGTCGATATGTTTATTCAGCTCATCGATTAGTTTGGGCCAGGTTGTCATTATCTCTTTCGATCCGCCGTTCAAATAATTTATTTTTGCAAGTTGGAAATCAATTTTAATGATATAGTCATTTATGGAAGTAATAAATTTCTCACTATCGAAAGCCGGAATATCTTTCATTGTATAAATGTGGACATAGTCTTGAAAGTTAACCGGCCCGAATTGGCGCGATAATCCCCTGTCGATATACGACTCTTGTGAGTCAAGTTTGGTTCCTCCCTGCAGAATGTACGAATACTCATAAAAAGGAATCATTTTTACAATATACTTGCTAAAAACAGTGGGGATTTTTGATTGGAATTCCCAGTCTCTAAGGTTAAAAAGATATTGTGATGATAATTTGTACCTGAATTCAATGATTGATCCTTGTTTAACATTCGGGAATGCGAATTTACGTACCATCCAATAATCATTTACCTTTTCGTCGTGCCAGCTCTCCTGGGGCAGGATGGTCCTTGTAAGAGCTCCATTTTCGAAGTTATATGTAATGGCTTCCAGATCAAATATCCTTTCATAGATATTTCCTTCTCTGTAAAACGGAATCTCAACTTCTGCAAATTCAATACCTGATTCTGACAGGATTTTTATTCTTTTTTGACGTTCGAAGAGGATATCAAAACCTTCACTTTCTCTGGTAAAGCTTGATTCTCCTATATCAAACAATACTACTGCCTGAGCTGTCTCGTCTTTATCATATACCTTTAAATCAATTTCATCTTTGCCAACTTTGCCAAATTCTGTTGAATAACGTTGCGCGTTTGCATAACAATAGAATGTTACTAAAATTACAAGGGTAGTTAAAAGGTCTTTCATTTAAAGTTGTTTTACTGAGGTTATGTAATTGTTTGTTTCCAGCTGATTGATTTTTTCCAGAAAATTGTAAAAGTCGGCATATTCTTCAATTGGATACTTCCCGGCAGAAAGAAAGAAGCTCTTGGTAATTTTAACCTTCTTGCCTGCTATTTCTGAAGCAATGTGATATTCACCATATTTGCTTTTTATTATTTTAGAATCAATGCAGGTTTTCAATTGATAATCATCAGGGATTTCATAAACGAGGTAATCTTTTTGAAATATTGGATAGTCAATTTGAACCGGAAATTTTCTGGTGTCAGGTTTTTCTGTTTTGGGAATGTCAAATGAGAGTATTTTAATCAGTAGGTCGTTTCCGTATTTTTTATAGATATTATTCGATTTTGCTTTATAGGTAATTTGAATATCAGTAGAGTCGCGAACCATATTTTCAGAGATTATTTCTATGGGTTCAAAGTTTTTAGCAATAATATTATCTCTGAAAATTTTCTCTTTTTCTTTGTCGTTATACTGGGTTAAAATCATTTGTAAGATTTCAAATATTTCTCCGCGATAGGTATTCTGAAAATGAGCTATTGTTTCATTATTAGTTGATTGATGTATGTTTGCGAGTCGTTCGTTTAGCACCTGATCAGGGGCTAATTTTGGTGTTTTTGTAAAAAAGCTGTTATTCCCGTCAATAACAAAAACCTCGCGGTTTTGAATAAATGTGCCGGTATATCCAAAGGGGCCATCGCTGGTGCAATCAACCCAAAGAGTATCTGAATTATTAGGAATGCATAGAATAATATGGTTCGATTGCTGTGAAGGCAATGACATGTTTACCTCTTGTATTGTTTCGCCCGCATTAATTTTTGAGTAATACGATTTAATTCCAATTGCATTCAACAGCGCTTTAAAATAATTACTTAGAGCTTTGCAGTCTCCGTATCGATTATGCGCCACATAGGAGGCCGGATAGGGTTTAAGTCCTCCTGTTTCGATGGTAATATTTATATATCGTGTTTGATCCTGTAAATAATGAAAGAGAGTTTTAACTACTTCAACAGTATCATTTATGTTCGCAACTAACTTTTTAACTTTTGAAATCTCTTGTTCCGGAAGGTCCATAAGATCTTTGATTAAGTTATGTTGCCATAATCCAAAATCTTGCCAGTTTTTTAGAGAACCATCAATCTCATATGTGAAATTCTCAGGCACAACAGATACATAAGGTACATAATTCTTCATTGTCGGAGCCAGACTCTCCGGTTTCAGTTTGCCGTCAAAGCTTGTTTCCCAATTATAGGTGTATTGTTCTTCAAGTGTATCTATTTTTACTTCATCAAGAAGTTGACTGTAGTAATTAATTTTATAATCTTTTGGAACCGTTACACTCAGCGAAGCCTCTTTCGTTGGTATATCGTAACCTAAATAAGGAAACCAGTTTTCAATAAAGAAGAATTGGTCTTCCTGTTCCTCATATTCTAAATAAATGGTATAAGGATATTGATTGTGTTTTAATGTGAATTCATAAACGTAATTATCTTCATATAATGAAATGGAAGAAATAGCACTACGTTGTTTTATATCGTTTTTCTTGATTTTTTTAATAATCTGTCCATACGCATCTTTTATATATGCATTGATATTTGAAACCTTAATCATTTTTGAAAAAGGAAGTTCAATCTCAGTAAATTCTTCGCCGTTTCTGTTATAAATGCATATTTCGTAAGAATGAATTCTGCTAACTTTATTGTTCTTGATAGTAATTAAAGAATGTTGTTTTACAAGTTCCGCATCAACCTCTTTTGCGTATGTGGATGGCAAACAGAATAACATTAAAAGAAATAATAAAGGAAAACATAAATAGAATGAGCGGTTCGTAATCAACATTTTCAGGTTTTGTTTTTTGTGTAACGGGTACTTATTTATGATGGTGACAGAGATCTTTGCTATTTAACAAATATAACTTTTATAGTTAATCTAATAAAATGTGAAACAATAATTTATGCGCTGTCAGATTTTCAAATGAACTGGCAGTAGTTGCAACTGTTTACTGAGCGTAAATGCCCACTGTCTGTAACTATTTAATTTTCTTTCCTGTCCTGTCGTCAATAACCACCAACCTGTATTTGTGTCCGTTCATAATCACACGGTGAGTATCGATGTGGAGGTGTTTGGTAACTACTTTATTGTTGATTGTAAATTCGCGGATAAGCACAAATTCGGAAAGATTGGAGCCGGAAAGCAACTCGTGCAAATGGCATTTTTTAGCGTGTTCTTCCGCACTGTCGTTAATTTTATCGCATTCCATGCAACCCATAATTTCACAAAAATCGTGGCCAATGATATCGCCCTTATCGCTTTTTGTTAATTTTCTAAAGGAGCGGTTGTAGTAGATTACCTTCAAGTCATAATCAGTCAGAAATATGGCATGTGGATGATGCTCGATCAGTTGATTGATCAGATCATTTGCTTCTTCGATGCGTACAAATTCTAATCTCATGGCGCTTAAATTTAACAGGTTAGTAAAATACCCTAGTTGATTTTTGACCTCCTTATCATTTAGGGCTTTCTGAAATTATGAAATAATCAGGAATATTTCAATCAAATATGTTTTAGAAGCTATTTTTTATGTAAATAATCAGCTGTCGAGCGAACTGAAAACTTTTTTAAGCAGAGCGCTTACACGTGCCGCCGGATCTTTTCGAATTTGTTTTTCTTCTTCGGCAATTTTTAAAAATAGTCCGTCAAGTGCTTTTTCTGTGAGGTAATCTTCCAGTTGTGTCTCCACCGGTTTCAAACCTGCCATTTGTCCAACCACCGATTTTGATAAAATGTTCCATTTGTCTATCATGGTATCCCAGCTTTCTTTTGTCGAAATGCCTCCAACCAGGTCTTTCTCAACTGATGTTTTAATTTTAGGACGGTACAGGTTAAAAAGTTGGTCGTAGGTTGTTTTATGGAGATATTCAGTGGCAGCATTATCCTCACCATGCAAAATACCAACGGCATCAGAAATGGTCATGCTGGTAATACTGTTTACAAAAATAGGCGCTGCCTCTTTAGCCGCATCCTCTGCTGCGCGGTTAATATGAAGCAAAACGTCTTCGACAAGTTTATCACCGCCAGGAATCTTATTTACATTATCAACAATAACATCGGCTTCGGGAGGAAGCAGTATTTTTACCAGGTCGTCTTTGTAGTAACCATCAGTTACTCCCAGAATATCAACCGAGTTTTTAGTTCCGGTTACCAGCGCTTCTTTCAGCCCTGAAATGATTTCGGTTTGAGAAAGAGGAGTTTCACTGTTTAAGGTTTGTTGGGCAATTTGCATTACTTCAGCACATCCGGCAAGGAGTACTCCAAGTACCAGTACCAATAAGCGGTTTGTTTTTACAGGTTTTATCATTTCTTTGATTTTTATTTAAAAAGTTTATTAATCAGGTCTTGTCTGCCTTTTGCTTTCAGGTCCTGAATGATTTTATTTCGGTTTTCCTTTTTGTACCAAAAGAAAAATTGTCGTTGTTTTTCTTTGGCAGATTTATTTCTGGCAGTGTAAATTTCTTCCATGGTATACGGGTGATAGCCCGAATAATAAACCACAGTAGCCAGTGTCATTGGAGTTGGAGTAAAATCCTGAACCTGTTCGAGCCTGAAATTCATACTTTTTGTTTGAATAGCCAGGTTGGCCATGTCTTCAGATTTACTTCCCGGATGGCTCGATATAAAATACGGAATCAATTGCTGGTTCAGTTTTTCTTCTTTGTTTATTTTGATAAACTCCTTGTTAAGCTGTTCGAAAAGTTTGAACGAAGGTTTACGCATAAATTTAAGCACTTCATCAGACGAATGTTCCGGGGCAACTTTTAATCGTCCTGAAACATGGTGTTTGATTACTTCGCGCAGGTATTTTTTATTGTTTTTATTTATTTCTTCGTCTTTGTTTTTTTCGAGAATCATGTCGTAACGAATGCCGCTCCCGATAAAGGCTTTTTTTACTTTTGGGTTGTTCCTGACTTTTTCATACAAATCCAGCATTGGTTTATGGTTGGTGTCGAGGTTTTTGCATACCGATGGAAAAATGCACGACGGGCGTTTGCATTTTTTGCAAATTTCTTCGTGTATTCCTTTCATCTTGTACATGTTTGCCGAAGGGCCTCCCAAATCAGAAATATAGCCTTTAAAGTCGGGCATTTCGGTAACCTGCTCCACTTCTTTTAAAATTGATTTCTCCGAACGGCTTGCAATAAATTTTCCCTGGTGTGCCGATATGGTACAAAAAGTACATCCGCCAAAACACCCCCTGTGAATATTGATGGAGTGACGAATCATTTCGTAGGCCGGAATGGTTTCTTTATTGTTGTAACGCGGATGAGGAAGGCGGGTATAAGGCAAATCGTAAATTTTATCAATCTCTTTTTCCTTAAATGTTGGCCAGGGTGGATTTACCACTATCTTTTTGTCGCCTAATCGTTGAACCAGTTTTTTGGCTTCAACCTTATTTGATTCTTCCTCGATGTACATAAAGTTGCGGGCAAATTCTTTCTTGTCGGCCAGGCAGGTTTCATGAGATGCCAGTTCCAGTTCGTCCCAGTTTTTTCCGGTGGCATAGACTTCATTTTCGCCAACCAGAAAAACAGTTTGTGGAATGGTTGTAAGGCTGCTTATTGGAATTCCCCTTTTTACAAGACGGGTAAATTCGGTAATCGATTTTTCTCCCATTCCATAAAACAGCAAATCTGCTTCAGCGTCAGCCAGTATCGATGGTTTTAGTTTGTCTGACCAGTAATCGTAATGTGTTACCCTTCTTAACGACGCTTCAATTCCGCCAATAACCAAAGGAACATCCGGGTATAATTTTTTAAGAATTTTAGAATAAGTAATGGTTGCATAATCGGGACGCTGGCCCGGACGTCCGCCCGGAGTATAAGCATCGTTACTTCGTTTGCGCTTTCCTGCCGTGTAGTGGTTAACCATCGAATCCATATTTCCGGCCGTTACTGCAAAAAACAGGTTCGGTTTTCCCAGTTTTTTAAAGTCACGCAAATCATCTTTCCAGTTGGGTTGCGGAACAATGGCCACCCGTAATCCTTCATTTTCGAGTACACGCCCTATTACTGCCGCTCCAAACGAAGGATGATCGATATAGGCATCGCCGGTAAATAATATTACATCGATACTATCCCATCCTTGTTTTTCTACTTCTTTTTTTGATGTGGGGAGCCAGTCGTTTATGCTGTATTTATATTCCAATTTGCTGCTTTTAATCACAATAACAAATTAAGTCTAAATAAGATTAAAATGAAAGGAAAGATTTTATAAAGAAGGGGCATAAACTTTCGGGCTCAGTATTTTTTGTAAAAATCCAGGAAATAAAATAATAATTCAAAAAACATTTTATTTTTGTAAACAACAATTATGTAAGGGTTGTACCATAACCAGCTTTAAATGGAATTACTAAGACCTAAGGATATTTTCAGAGATCGTCCGGCCTTACTTACCAGCGGTGATTATTTCGCGAAATTCCTGATGTACATTCTCCGTTTTAACAAACTCAATAAATTATACAGCCAGATTGCTGAAAAAGAAGGAATTGATTTTATTGATGAATTGATTCGGACACTTGAGTTTAACATTGAGTTCGATGAAACCCAGTTGAAAAAGATTCCAAAAGAAGGACCACTGATTATTGTTGCCAACCATCCGCTGGGAGGTTTCGATGGTTTATTGCTTATAAAATACCTGTCGCTGGTACGAAGTGATGTAAAGGTGCTTGCCAATTTCCTTCTTAAAAAGATTCAACCTGTTTCTAATTATTTCCTTTCAGAGAATCCGTTTGAAGATTCCCGGGAAGGGGCGGGTAATTTTTCCGGTTTAAAAGAAGCCGTAAGTCATTTGAAGAACAACGGAGTACTTTGCCTTTTCCCGGCCATTGATGTGAGTACAAAAGATTCGTTCGACGGTGTTACCGATAAAGTGTGGCAGTTCCCGGTAATGAAATTTATAAAGAAAGCTCATGTACCGGTGGTTCCTGTTTTGTTTCAGGGAACAAACAGCCGTTTACTGCACCTGGTTGCAAAAATTCACCCTTCGCTTAAAAATGCACGCCTGCCCTCTGAGATTTTGAGTAAGAAACATAAGAATATCAAGCTCCGTTTTGGGAGCCCCATCAGTATTGAAGAGCAGGATAAATTTTATGATGTTTACCAGTTTGGGCGTTTTTTACGTGCAAAGACCTATGGAATGGAATCGGATATTGAGGTAAAACGATTCTTTAATTACAGCCTGAAGGTTGAAGGAAAACCTCATCCTATTATCGATCCCGTTCCGCCTGACAAAATTTTAAAAGAAGTGCAGACACTGAAAGCTGATTATACTCTTTTCCGGCTAAAAAATTATACTGCCTATTGTGCTCCTTCGAGCATGATGCCAAATATACTGAACGAAATAGGTCGCCTGCGTGAGATCACTTTTCGTGAGGTAGGAGAGGGAACAAACCGAAGTATTGATATCGACGAGTTCGATCTCTACTATCATCAAATGTTTATCTGGGACGAAGACGAGCAACGTATTGTTGGTGCCTATCGTTTGGGTAAGGGCAAAGATATTATGGAACAGTACGGCCGGCGCGGTTTTTACTTACATTCTCTTTTTCGCATTGGCGAAAAACTGAAACCGGTGCTGAAAGAAAGTATGGAGCTGGGGCGTTCGTTTGTGGTTCGCGAATACCAGCGTAAACCCATGCCGTTATTCCTGTTATGGAAAGGTATTCTGTATTTCCTTCTGAAGAATCCCGAATACCGTTACCTGATTGGGCCGGTGAGTATCAGTAATAATTATTCGAAGGTATCGAAAGACCTAATTATCCGGTTTATTATGCGGAATCACCTGAACTGGAAAATGGCGCAGCACATTAAACCGCGAAACAGCTATAAATTTAAAAGTGATAATGCCGATTTAAATCTGTTGATGGAGAATATGGAACATGATATTAACCGTCTGGACAAGATTATAGGTGACCTGGATGAGTTAAACTCCGGATTGCCCGTTTTGCTGAAAAAATACATAAAACTGAACGCCAAAATAATCGGGTTTAATGTGGATCCGAAATTTAATAATTGCCTGGATGGATTGATTGTTCTGGATGTTTACGACGTACCCAAAAAAACCATCGAGTCGCTGTCGAAAGAGGCCAACGACGGTTCCATTCTCGATCGCTTTTACGGCAACCGCGAATAACTTTCTTTTATAAAATTTTGGGTATAGGCACAATGCACCAGACATTGTAAGCAGGTGGTGCATTTTTTTACCTCGATGATATCGTCTCTCGATGATCCGGGCTTCCAGATGTGCCCTTTGATTGCCTTTTCAGGGCAAATTTCAACACATATATTACAACTACCACATTTCGATTCAGAAGGTTCGTTTGAAATGGTTTCCAAAGGAGCGTCAGTTAACACCGAGCACATACTAATTGCACTTCCGTAATCGTTGGATACCAGTAGATTGTGTTTTCCAATCCATCCCATGCCTCCAAGGTTTGCAATAGTTTTATGAGGTAGAGGAGTTATCAGATCTTCCTTATTGTAATATCCTGTTTCTTCAATATTTATTTCCGATTGCGAATAGGCGTCATATCCTTCCGATTGAATAAATTCAGCAATCTCGTCAGCAATTTCGTCAGTTTTCAATTCTTTTAAATAAAATTCGTCGGATTGAATCTCTTTGTTTTTAATCATTTCTTTGACGAAATTCTTGTTTTGCCCGACTTTTTGCAGGTAAGGAACAGAGAGAGTAATGCCAAAAAGAATAGCATGTGGGTAGCCTTTATTCTGTTCTTCTGAGAGACGGGAGATGTCGACAAAACGAATAAATTCGGCTCCTTTCGCTTTTAATTTTTCGTATATTCTTAGTTGTAAAGGCATGTTTATCATGTTCCACTACTAAGATAGTGAATTTGAGGATTGTCACATGATATGAAAAGAAATTTGTATGATGTTGGGGAATAGGAGGTTGAAGCTGAATAAATTATGCTTCAACCAAAATGTTTTTTACCCTGCCCACTTCTCCGCTTTCGAGCATAACTTTTATGCCATGCGGATGTATGGTGGATTTGGTAAGGATTGTTTTTACAACTCCGGATGTAAGTTCATTACTGCGTTGATGTTGTTTTTGTACAATTTCAACGTTCATGCCCGGTTTAATATTTTTTCGTTGTTGATTGTTCATATTATATCTGTTTACTGTTTATTGAATAAATGAATGTTCCACTTTACAATGAAAGCGAATTTTAATAACATGAGGGTTAGGTAATTGTTTATTTTTCGTAAAGTCTGGCGCGTTGTTCCTTTATTTTTTCATCTTCAATATAATCGTCGTAATCCATTAGCTTATCAATAATCCCGTTGGGTGTAAGTTCAATAATACGATTACATATGGATGAAATAAACTGGTGGTCGTGCGACGACATAAAAACATTGCCCGGATACTTTTCCAGGTTGTTGTTAAAGGCCTGAATTGATTCCAGGTCGAGGTGGTTGGTTGGAGTATCCAAAACCAATGCATTGGCGTCGAGTAATTGCATTTTTGCAATCATACAGCGCATTTTTTCACCCCCTGAAAGTACATTTACTTTTTTATAAATTTCGTCGCCTGCAAACAACATTCTTCCCAGGTAACCACGTATGTAAATTTCGGTGGTGTCGTTGGTGAACTGGCATAACCAGTCGAATAAGCTCATGTCGCTTTGGAAATATTCCGAATTGTCTAAGGGCAAATAGGCTGAGGTAATGGTTTGTCCCCACTGATAAGTACCCGAGTCAGCTTTTCTATTCCCGTTAATAATTTCAAAGAAAGCGGTCATAGCCCGGTGGTCGCGCGAAAGAAAAACGATCTTTTCTCCTTTTTGTGCCGAAAAGGTTACATCCTTAAAAAGTACTGTTCCGTCGATACTGGCGCTTAAGTTTTCTATATCCAAAATGCGGTCACCGGCTTCACGCTCAGGCCTGAAAATAATTCCCGGGTATTTTCGTGTTGATGGCTGGATATCCTCAACATTAAGTTTTTCCAGCATTTTTTTACGGCTTGTGGTTTGTTTCGATTTGGCCACGTTGGCGCTAAAGCGCGAAATAAATTCCTGGAGTTCCTTCTTTTTCTCCTCAGCTTTTTTGTTCTGAGCCTGTTGCTGACGTAGCGCCAGCTGGCTGCTTTCGTACCAGAAGCTGTAGTTTCCGGCAAACATTTTAATATCGCCGTAATCAATATCGATGGTATGGGTAGATATGGCATCGAGGAAGTGGCGGTCGTGCGACACTACCAACACTGTATTTTCGTAATTCGAAAGGTAGTTTTCCAACCAGACAACGGTTTCAAGGTCGAGGTCGTTGGTAGGCTCATCGAGCAGAAGGTTGTCGGGATTACCAAAAAGAGCCTGTGCTAACAAAACACGAACTTTCTGGTTTCCGCTCATGTCTTTCATTAAAGTATAGTGGAACTCTTCTTTGATGCCCAGGTTACTTAATAAAGTGGCTGCATCGTTTTCAGCGTTCCAGCCTCCCATATCTCCGAATTTTTCTTCCATTTCGGCAGCTTTAATGCCATCTTCTTCCGAAAAATCGGGTTTCATGTACAGGGCTTCTTTTTCCTTCATAAGGTCCCAAAGCTCTGAGTAACCTTTCATAACAGCATCGAGTACCGTGTATTCATCAAAGGCAAAGTGGTCCTGGCTTAGTACCGACAAACGTTCTCCTGAACCAAGTGTAATACTTCCCGTTGTTGGATCAATTTGTCCTGAGATAGCCTTTAAAAATGTTGATTTTCCTGCTCCGTTTGCACCTATCACTCCGTAACAATTTCCGGCCGTAAATTTCATATTCACGTCCTGAAAAAGGATACGCTTTCCAAACTGAATTCTTAAATTCGATACTGTAATCATTTTACTATAACCATTTTACCGTTTTACCGTTTTGAAACGGGCGTGCAAACCTAGTTAAATATTCGGTTTTGGGTGTTAAGAGAATAACAAACCTGCCCGGAGTTATATTAAAGTTAATACAAGGGGGGCAAAAATGCCGTTTCGGATACCACGTGAAATGATTTGCAAGGCAGCGTGAAGATTGCTTGTTAAACTGAGGCAGTAATTTTTTTACGTAAAGAGAGTTTTATGATTTGATTAATTTAAAGGCATGTCCCCCACACAGGTTTATTATCATCTTGTAAATTACTTCCATCCGAAAATCTATGAGGTTCATTTAAAAAATATTCTACACACCATTTCGTCAGGTTCTGATTAAAAGATGAAGCATAATAAAACATAGAATTCATATTACTCACATTACTTACATCCCAATCTCCTATAGATTGATTAAATGATTCCGCATTAGAAAACATAGATTGCATATCAGTAACATGACTCACATCCCAAAGATCAATAGACTGATTAAATGATATGGCTTTGTAAAACATTTGATACATTGTAACTACGTTGCTTACCTCCCAGTGATTTATCGGTTGATTGAACGATTTCGCGCCACAAAACATTGAATTCATATAAATTACGTTACTCACGTCCCAATCATCTATTGGTTGATTAAAAGATTCTGCGTCACAGAACATTGTGGCCATTTGCATTATGTTGCTTACATCCCAATTTCCTATCGGTTGATTGAACGAACCTGCACCAGCAAACATTGAAAATGTAGTATATACGTTTTTCATGTCCCAATCACCTATTGGCTGATTGAATGATTTTGCGCTATTAAATACACTTGCCATACTCTTTACTTTGCTTACATCCCAATCACCTATCGGTTGATTAAAAGATTCTGCGCCGGCAAACATTCGATACATACTGGTTACACTACTCATATTCCAATCACTTAAAGATTGATTAAAAGATATTGCGCCTTCAAATATACCAGCCATATTATTCACATGACTAACGTTCCAATCACCTATCGGTTGATTAAACGATTTTGCCTCAAAAAACATACTTCGCATATTAATCACAGTGCTAACGTCCCAATCACCAATAGGTTGATTAAATGCTATTGCGTCGCGAAACATTTCTTGCATATAAGTTACAATACTCACATTCCAAGCACCTATCGGTTGATTGAATGATTCTGCATAAAGAAACATTTCAGACATATCCGTGACATTGCTCATATCCCATGAACTGATATCTTGATTAAAATTGTGGTGATTTTTGAATAAAGATGATGTATTGGTGACTCTGGTTGTAACATAATGTGTAACATCTTTATTATTCTCAACAGCTTCTCGAAGCATTTTATTGTCAACAACTTTGTATTCAATACCATTTAGTGTATATGTCTCTCCAATAACAGCATCTTCAGTTGCTTTAACAGTTATGCCATTTGGTGCTAAATAAACAGGGGATGTAAAATTGGCAATTAATGTCTTATTGCCATCCATTATTAATTCTAATGGATTATCTGTTGACTCGATATCACCATTCCAGGATGAGAAACTAAATTGTTCATCTGGTATTGCAGTAATAACTACAATTTGATTTTCTAAATACTGACCTTGTGTTGGCGTTACAATTCCTCCTTCAGTTGTTGTAACAAACAATGTATAATAAATATCTTTTTTACACGAAAAGATTATGATGATTAATAGTATGGTTGTTATAGTTTTTTTCATAATTCATGTGTTGAAGTGTATTAATTTAAAAGAGTTTTGTATTAACCATCCAATTTCGTCTCTCGTGGAGCTAATTTGTAACTAATGTCTATTCCTCAGAGGTGTCATTATATAGAAATTTAGAGGCAGGTTCCCCAAACAGGTTTATTTTCATTTTGTAATTTACTTCCATATGAAAAATTAGGTGGCTCATCTGGTATATGCTTTACACACCAGTTTGTTAGATTTTGATTGAAAGACGATGCGTTATTAAACATAGAATGCATATTTCTTACATTGCTAACATCCCAGTCTCCTATTGGCTGATTATATGATTCAGTTCCACAAAACATATTATACATATCTGATACATTACTCACGTCCCAATCACCTAAAGGTTGATTAAAGGATACCGCATTATAGAACATATATTGCATAATACCTACCTTACTCACATCCCATTGTTCAATAGACTGATTAAAAGATTCTGCACCGCTAAACATTCCATGCATAATACATACGTTACTCACATCCCAATTGCCTATCGGTTGATTGAAGGATTTTGCCCCAGCAAATATTGAACTCATATCAATTACATTACTCACGTCCCAATTATCAATAGGTTGATTGAAGGATTCTGCCCCAGCAAATATTGAATTCAAAATAGTTATATTACTCATGTCCCAATCGTCTACAGGTTGATTAAACGATTTTGCCCTATAAAATATGCTTCGCATAAAAGTTACATTGCTTATATCCCAATCGCCTATCGGTTGATTAAATGATTCTGCAAAACAAAACATGGCATTCATATCAGTTACTTTACTCACGTCCCAATTTTCAATCGGTTGATTAAATGATTCTGCGCAACAAAACATGTTAGACATATCAGTTACGTTACTTACGTCCCAAGCACCTATCGGTTGATTGAATGATTCTGCATAAAAAAACATTTTAGACATATCTGTTACATTACTCATATCCCATGAACTGATATCTTGATTAAAATTGCGTTGTTCTGCAAATAAGCAGGAAGTGTTGGTGACTCTGGTTGTAACGTACTGTGAGACATCTTCATTATTTCTTACGGCTTTATACAACATATCATTATTAACAACCTTATATTCAATATTATTTAATGTGTATGTTTCACCAATAACAGCATCTTCATTTGCTTTAACAGTTATGCCATTTGGTGCTAAATAAATAGGTGATGTAAAATTGGCAATTAGTGCTTTATTGCCATCCATTATTAATTCTAAAGGATTATTTGTTGACTCGATATCACCACTCCATGAAGAAAAAATAAAATTTTCATCTGGTATTGCAGTAATTATTACAGTCTGTTCTTCTAAATACTGACCTTGAGTTGGTGTTACCTTTCCTCCTTCAGTAGTTGTAACAGACAATGTATAATAAATATCTTTTTTACACGAAAAGATTATGATTATTAATAGTATGGTTGAAATTGATTTTTTCATGATTTATGTGTTGGAGTACATTAATGTGAAAGTTCTTTAGTCTTTTTCGGTGGTTGTGATTTGCAAGAGTTATATTCAAAGTATTGGGTTTTTTAATCTTTTGTGCATTAAAAATAGCTATATTTTTTATGACTCAGACACTTGCCCCTAGACAATTATTAACATAAATAGATTATGCGCCACTTGCTTGGGTAAGAAAATGTAGGAATGAATGGTTGCAGCTTGAGAGTACACCCCACTGACATAAAAAAAGTCCGGTAAAACCGGACTTTCTATAAATGATATTTGTGTTTCTTATTATTCAGGTAAGCCATATTTTTCAACCACAAAGTCGATGTCTTTGTCGCCGCGGCCGCTAAGATTGATCAGGATCGATTCCTGTTGTTTTTCTTTGGCCAGTTTTAAACTGTAGGCCACCGCATGTGCACTTTCCAGTGCCGGAATAATTCCTTCCAGTCGGCTTAGTTCGTAAAAAGCATCAATGGTTTCTTTATCATCGGCAATGCCGTAATTCACCATTCCAAGGTCTTTTAGCATACTGTGCTCAGGGCCTACACCCGGATAATCAAGTCCGCTGGCAACCGAATAAACCGGGGCCGGTTCGCCGTTTTCATCCTGCAAAGTATAGCATTTAAAACCGTGAATCATTCCCGGAGTACCATAGGTAATTGTACTTGCATGTTCTCCCAGTTTGGTGCCAACTCCACCCGGTTCAACGCCGTGCAGCTGAACATCTTCCAAATGGAAAAAGCCCGAGAACATTCCCATTGCGTTACTACCACCACCTACACATGCCACCACGTGATCGGGATTTTCGCCGGTCATCTCAAAAAATTGTTCCTGTGCTTCAATACCAACAACCCGCTGGAAATCGCGCACCATCATCGGAAACGGGTGAGGACCAACCACTGAACCGATGCAGTAAATGGTGTTTACCGGATCTTTCAGGTAGGCTTCAAAAGCCGAGTCAACCGCTTCTTTTAAGGTTTTTAATCCGTGAGAAACAGGAACAACTTCAGCGCCTAAAATTTTCATACGAACCACATTGGGATGCTCTTTGGCAATATCAACTTCCCCCATATGAATTTCGCATTCAAGCCCAAAATAGGCAGCAGCTGTAGCCAAAGCCACACCGTGTTGTCCGGCACCGGTTTCAGCAATTAATTTCTTTTTGCCCAGGTGTTTTGCCAGTAATGCTTCGCCCATACAATGGTTAAGTTTGTGCGCACCAGAGTGGTTCAGGTCTTCGCGTTTCAGGTAAATACGACCACCGTATTTGGCCGACAAATTCTGGCAAAAATAAACCGGGGTTGGCCTGCCCTGAAAATGTTTGCGAATACTGCGTAATTCAGAAATGAAATTGTGCGACTTACTGATGCTGTGATAAGCATCGGTAATTTTATCCATTTCTTTTTGTAAATCGGGTGGAATAAATGAACCACCGTACTCTTTAAAAAATCCTTCTTTATTGGGATATTGTTTAAAATAATCAGTCATGGGTTTTTATTTTTCAAAATGAACCCACGAATTTAAGGTTTTATCCCTTCGTTGTTATTTTGAACAAAGATTTATAAAGAATTTATTACGAAAATTAATAGTACCGTTTTTCGCAAAAGGAATCAACATCTGTGGTTTTCATCAATTTGCTGGTGCCGTTGAAAGGCGATAACCTTTTTCAGATAATCCGCATTAATTTTTGTGAATCGTGAATCATAATCAGGAATTAACGATTTTGTATTGCTAAGATCGAAGGAACAGGAATTCAACACGTAAGGTAAATATGGCTTCAGGCAGCGGAGCATTATTTCTTCCATCCAGGTTAATTTTTCGGGAAACCTGTCGATAAATGTGAGTCGGATTTTTCCGTTCACGCCAAAAGCTTCTGCAATCAGCGATACAATTTCGGCATTGGTTTGTGGTTTGGGGTGGCACAGGTGAAATGTTTTTCCAGCGGCATTATTACTGGTTCCTATTTCAATTAACGAATCAACAATTGGATCGACCGGTGCCAGATTCGGTCTACAATCAGGGGAAACCGGAATTCTGATTCTTCTTCCAACCGCTTCTCCGTCTTTCAATCCATAGTGATCCTGAACCCGGGTTATTACATGAACCAGCGCATTAAGATGTGTTAGTGTTGATGAACGCCCTGTGACCGAATCATTAATTATTATTGAGGGACGTGTAATACTCAAGGGTAAATTCAAATCCGTGCATAATTTGCGAACTGCAATCTCCGCCTCTAACTTGCTTTTTTCGTAGTAGTTATGAAAGTTCTGGCCTTCGTCGAGTTCATTTTCTAGAACCACTCCACACCTGTCGCCGGCTACATAAGCTGTACTTACATGAACAGCAGATTTCAGGTAAGGGTGAAGGTTTTGAATAACGTTCATCGATCCGGTTACATTAATGCAGTGTTGACTTGAGGAATCGAACATATTAAACTTGGTGTCGCCGGCAACATGGAAAAGAATTGCATCAGAACCCATTAGTTGCTCCGAAACCGACTGCGGCAAACTAAAATCAGGAGCACAAATATCAATTTCGTGACAACGCAGGTTTTGTAAAAATTCTCTTTTAACAGGTGTTCCGGTAATATCGTCGATGGCAGCGATCGACCTGCTCTGAAAAGATGTATTATTTCGTGCACGTCCAAGACTGTGAACACTCCAACCATGTTTAAGGAGCTTAAAGATAAGTCGGGAGCCAATAAATCCCGTTCCCCCGGTGATAATGGCCGTTTTCATAATTTAGTCCTCCTTTTTTTAAGTAATAACTACTTACTGAGGAGAGAGCGCGTAATTTGAAATACGTAAAACAAAACTATTTGTTTTCTTTCGGCCAGGGAGAATTTGCTCCTACGCCCATGCGATTTTTCATGAAACAGTATGGTATCTGTTGGAGGTTAGAATTTAATTTATACGAATGAGATTGATCTTTTTGAAAAATTAATTATACAAGTAACGTTTAATTTTTTGAGTGGCTGTTTTTATAAAAGGAGTAGGATGAGAAATAAATTGCTGGATCTTTGAAAATTTATTGACTCTTGAATTTATATATTGCTGCAATTCAACTTTAAGCTCTTCAATCTTTTCATCAACATTATGAGAAATTTCTTCCATTTTGTCACCTAATTCAGTGCGCATTTCTCTTACTTTTTTCTCCAGTTCTTCCCGGTTAAAATGAACCAGTGCAACCAGTTTCCCTTTTTTCTGAACCACTAACGATTCTACCACATAGCGAAAGTTGTTGATAATTGATTCAATTTCTTCGGGATAAATGTTTTCTCCACTGGCTCCTACAATGAGGTTTTTAAGGCGGCCTTTGTGGCTCAACCAGCCATCTTTATCGAATACGCCCAGATCGCCGGTTTTAAACCAGCCGTCTTCTGTTAATACCTTGCGGGTTTCTTCTTCGTTTTTGTAATACCCCAACATAACATTTGGCCCTTTTGCCCATATTTCTCCTTCGCCGGTTTTTGGATCAGGATCGTTGATTTTCAATTCACAGTTAATCACTTTAGGGCCAATTGCTCTGAAACGTGTGTTCGTAGGATTTGAGCCTGCAAGCAGAGGAGATGTTTCTGTTAAACCATAACCTATGGCATACGGGAATTTTGCATCGCGAAGAAAACGTTCTACCTGACCATCCAGCTTTGCTCCACCAATTCCGAAAAACACAAGACGGCCACCAAAGGTTTCGTATAATTTTTTACCCGCCAGACGATGTACCAGTTTCCGGGTTGGTTTAAAATTGTACAGTGCACGCGTCAGCGCTTTCTTTTTTATGGTTGGCAGAATACTGCTTTTATATACTTTTTCGATGATTAGCGGGACAGCCAGCATAATGTGAGGGCGAACCTTTTTTAATGCAGGCAACAAAACGCTCGCTGTTGGCGGTTTTCGGAGGTAGGTTACGCTTGCACCTTTATAGATTGCCAGAAGAAAACTAATGGTGTTTTCGTAGGTGTGCGAAAGCGGCAACACCGATAAAAACTTGAAATACGGTTGTATTTCCTGAACCGCAGCTGACTGAATAACATTCGAAACAATATTCTTTTGCGACAACATTACACCTTTTGAATTTCCGGTAGTTCCGGATGTGTAGATCAGGACGGACAATTCTTTTTCGTCGGGATGATATTCAATATTTAAGTTTGCATTCTTATCGTATCTCACAGAAGAATTTTCGGGACTTAATAATGAAAAATCTTCCATTTTAACGATACTGTCCAGCGATGTTGTATCAATGTCATTCAGTTTGTATCGAAGGCTTTCTGAAATAAAAATGGCTTTTGATTCTGAATGTTTAATGACATTCTCCAGTTCGGTAGTGCTAAAATCGGGAAGAACGGGAACAGCAACAATTCCTGATTTCTGTAAGGCAAAATAAACCACGCCCCAGTTCGGGGAGTTTTGGCTGTAAATAATCACTTTATCACCCTGGTCAATTCCCAGGTTGAATAGAAATGCCTGAACGGATGATATTTTTGCACCCATTTCCGCATAGGTCATCGGTTTCTCATCAATAAAACCCAGGGCATCGTTGTCAGCATATTTTTCGATCGAATGAGCAAGAAATGAGGAAAAATCCAGAGAAATATCTTTTTGCATAAACTGTCTTCTACTTGTGCTGCAAATATAGTTGTAATATGCTTTTTTTCTTTGTTTTTAACAATTATTCCATTTTTTGAAGCTCAACCCAAAAGGGAAAGATGTTCTTTCCCTGTGTGGCATAAAAGGGAATTAAGTCGCACTCCATCTTTGAAAGATGAATGTTTTTCATTTCTATAATATCCGTTTCAGTTTTATTATTTTGCTCCTGAATGACAAAGGGACCGGTTTCAAGAACCATCTTTCCTGTTGTTTTTAGCGGTTTGATAAATTTGAAACGAATGTTATAAACTCCCTCTTCAATATAAACAAACCATTTTCCGAAAATTTCTTCCTGTGCCCAGATTCCTCGTTGTCCGCCTGCGTCGTTTCTGTTTAAAACGACCGGATTTTCATGAGATGACCCCACATAAATAGGCGGTTGATTTTGAATGTTTTCAGAATGAATCAACTCCCGATATAAATTGTCGAGTTCCGATTTTAACCGGCCGGCCAGCTCTTTGTTTTTTGAAACAATATTGTTTTGTTCGTAAGGGTCAACACTTATATCGAATAATTCAAAATCTTCAATTTTTGCATTCGAATCGGTGTGCCCAACCAGCTTTAAGTTGCTTTTTTGTAAAGCGATGTTGTTGTATAGTTCAGGATAACGCCTGGTCCAGTAGAAAAACAATGAACGGTTTTCCCAGTCAACTTCCTGATTCTGAAGAAGTGGCAGCAGGTTTTTTCCGTCAATTTTTCGGTCGTGTGGTGTTTGCACGTGACAGATTTCTGCAAGTGTGGGCAAAATATCGATATGAGCGGCGGTTGTTTTAATCTTTTTTTCACCGGAATAATTTCCCGGCATTTTCATAAAAAACGGAACCCTGACTCCACCTCTGAAGACACTCCCTTTACGTTCGCGCATCCCGGCTACATATCTGCGCTGTTGCGGTCCGTTGTCAGTCATAAAAATAATGAGTGTATTATCAGTGATTCCCAGCTCATCCAGTTTTTTAAATAAACGTCCCAGATTATCGTCGATGTTGTTTACCATGGCGTAAACTTTCCGTGCATCTTCCTTATCTTTTTCCGTCATTTCAGGGAATGGACGGTTATCGTTTTCAAAACCGGATGCCGGATCAATATCCTTAAATTTTTGGTAGTATTCATCAGGAACCTGCAATGGCGTATGCGGTGCATTAAAAGCCAGGTAACAGAAGAAAGGCTGTTCGTGATTTTCTTCAATAAAATGCATGGCTTCCGAAGTAAAAATATCGGAGCAGTAACCTTCGTAAGCCTTTCTATTGCCATTGTGCCAAAGCACCGGATCGAAATAACTTTTATCGAAATTAAAGTAGGTGGTAAAATCACCCACTTGTCCCATTCCACCGGAAAGGTGGATAACTGATTCATCGAATCCCTGGTCGTTGGGACGCGAGGGGTAATTATCGCCCAGATGCCACTTTCCGAATGCACCGGTTTTATAGTTGGCCTGTTTAAGCATTTCGGCAATAGTAACCTCGTTGCTGCTCATTATTGCCCCGCCATTATAGGTATCCCGAACGCCGGTACGTAATGAATAACGGCCGGTCATTAAGCTCGAACGTGTGGGAGCACAAACCGGGGAAACGTAAAAGTTCTCGAAACAAATATTCTCGCGGGCAAAGCGATCGATAACGGGAGTTTTTACATGCGGGTTTCCGGTATACCCAAGGTCGCCATATCCCTGATCGTCGGTAATAATCAGCAGAACATTGGGGTGACTGGTTTGCTGTGCCATTGTGTACACGGAAACGCATATCAAAAGCGCAGCGTTAATTAGTTTAAGTTTTAGGTTCATGATGCAGGTTTTTTGTGGAATGATTTGTTTATTCTTTTAAAATCTTTCTGAGTTCCGGCCCCAGCAAACTATAACCTTTTTCATTGGGATGGAGTCCGTCTGAAAATAAAGTTTCATCAATTACTCCGTTCTCTTTCAACAAAACGCCACCGTAATTTCTGTAATCTACATTTAAATCTCCGGCCAGTTGTGCTATTTTTAAGTTTAGTCCGGCAACACGTTCTTCTTTTTCTCGGCGCGGATAAATTCCCAGCATAACAATTCGTGCATGTGGTTGCCTTTCTTTTACTGCATGAATTACCAGTTTTAAACCGGTTATAATTTCTTCGTCGGTATTTAAATGAAGGTTGTTGGTTCCCAGCATAAAAATAATTTGTTCGGCCTGAAACCCATCAAGTTCTCCATGGTAAATCCTCCATAATACATTCTCAACACGATCCCATCCAAAACCGAAGTTTTGTACGGATAAATCGCCAAGGTATTTTTCCCAGGAAACCGGTCCGTTTTTTCTTGGATCGTCGGGTAAACCTCCCCAGTAATGAGTGATGGAATTCCCGAACAGACAAATTTTTGGCGGATGGGATTCATTCATTTCCAATAATTTATTGTGACGGGCTTCCCAGTTGTAGCTGCCAGGTTCGCGCGATTGTGTTACCGGCCGTGTGGTTGAAATATCACCGACCGGTTCTTTTAGTATCTCACGAAGTTTTTGAGCATAAGCCTTGGCATATTGTTCCATGCCCAGGTCGGTTGGGTGAACGCCGTCGACAAAACTTTCATAATTAAGACCGAGCTCTTCCTGTGTTAAAAGGTAAAGATTCGAAAATCCTTCTGATTTTAACTGAGCAAATGCTTTTTCCTCAATATCGTTGCGTGCATTTGTATTCTCCAGAATATCCTTATTCGTTGAGGCAAATCCGTATCCGGCATGTTCAACCAGTAATATCGGGGCATTTGATTTGCTTCGCAGTATTTTTACAGTATTTATAATTCGTTTATAAATTTCTTCCGCAGTGAATTTTTCTCCTATGGTAAGATTGGGTAAACAATCTAAAACGTATGCCTGGGCGTCAATTTCTGTAAGTAATTCTGTTACTTCATTTTCCAGCCGACCATTTCCTGAAAAGGCCAGGTTAACAATCGGTTTGTCTGTTTTGCGTGATAGGATGTTGGTCCAAGCCATACCCGGACGCGAAGCGCAACCTCCCTGGGCAATTGACGTTCCGTAAACTACAATTGGTTTTTCTTTTTGCAGTGGTATAGGTTCGAAAAGGGCATCGTCTGCTACACCAATTTCCATCCATTTAACCGAGTTATACAACGGGAGATAGAGGTGGTATTCTCTTCCCATTTGATGGTACTGATCGTTGGGAGTAATATCTTTAAATTCGTAAGTAATGGTATCGCCAAATGAATAATGTCCGCGGCACCATATCCATTGTCCATCGGCATTTTTTGCATATAAATCCATTCCGCTAACACCGGTAGAGGGCATGTGTGGCATATTTAGTCCACCGCCAACCTGGTAACGTACTTTTATGTTGGATGCGTTGCTGCGAAAGCGTATTTTTAATCCGGCAGAGTGTTTCGACAGGTTCCATACTGCTCCCCGAACAGTGGCTTCTGCTTTTTTAGGAAGCCGGGAGTAAGGTGATTCTAACCCGTTTTCCCATCCTTGCCCGTCGATTACATCAAAACTGTTTTTTGCGGGATCCCACCAGTTCGGTTCCTGTTCCTGTGAAAAAGCTGTAAATGTTAGAAATATCGCTATAGCGATAAAAAGGCTTAGTTTGGTATTCATTTTTTAATTTTTTATTTCAAATATAAGTTGCTGTCGCCATAACTTAAAAAGCGGAAGTCGTTGGCCAATGCGTAATCGTAAACTTCTTTCCATTTGTTACCCAAAAATGCGCTGATTAACAGTAGTAGCGTACTTTGTGGTTGGTGAAAATTGGTAAACATTCCGCTTATCAGTTTAAAATCGTACCCCGGCAAAATGATGATCTGTGTAGAAAAACGAATGGCTTTTTCATTGTTTTCAACCAGGAAGTAAATGATATTCTGCAATGCTTTTTCGAGCGTAATCTTTGCTTCGTTTTCGTATGGTTCCCACTGTTTAACTTCAGGATGAAACGGATTAAAACGTTTTTCTTCTAACTGTAATCCTATCCAGTACAAACTTTCGAGCGAGCGCACCGACGTGGTTCCCACCGCAATAATATTTTTTGGATTTTCCAGAAAAGAACGCAAAATATCTATGGGGATGATCACCTGCTCGTGGTGCATGGTATGGCCTTTAATTGTTTCTGATTTTACGGGCTGAAAAGTACCGGCTCCCACGTGCAGGGTAATTTCGTTGGTTGTAATGTTTTTATCTGCCAGTTGCGTAATCACCGGATCGGTAAAATGTAGACCTGCCGTTGGTGCAGCCACCGAACCATCAATTTTGGCATAAACGGTTTGGTAAGTTTCTTCGTCACTTTCTTCGGTGTCTCTGTTTAGGTAAGGAGGAATCGGCAATTGTCCAATGTGTTCAATAATTTCCGAGAAATGCACGCCTTCATTCCACACAAAACGAATGTGAAAAGAGTTTCCTTCCTGCCCGATTTTGGCGGCAGTCAGTTCAATGGCTTTTCCATTGATTTCAAAAGTCTGGTACAGAAATCCTTCTTTCCATTTTTTTGAATTGCCCACCATACATTTCCATGTCACTTCTTCGGTTTCCTGAAAAGCTACCTGGTAATCGGCCGGTTCAACTGGTTCCAGACAAAAGATTTCAATTTTGGCACCTGTCTCTTTGTAAAAAAACAAACGGGCATGAATAACACGGGTATTATTAAAAACCAGCTGCGCATCTTCCGGCAGGTAATTGGCGCAGTTCTCAAAAATATCCTGTTTTATTGTACCATTCTGCCTAACCAACAATTTTGATTTGTCGCGCTCAGTAAGCGGGTATTTGGCAATTCGCTTGTTGGGCAGGTTGTAGGTGTAATCGCTAATCTTTATGTCTTTGTATCTGTTCAAACCAATTGTCTTTTATGGCTGTAAAAGTAAGAATTTCTTTTTGTTGTAACGAAGTTGAAATTAAGGGCTGAAGCCTCGTTTGAAAGCTGTTTGTTTTAACCCCGGGCTTAGTAATGCGAACCTGAATGGGTTTCAGCACTTAATGATAAATATTAATGTTATTTTTGCGCGAAAAGAAGGAAGTCATGATAAAAGTAGGAGATAAGGTTAAGTTTTTAAACGATGTTGGTGGTGGAATTGTAACCGGCTTTGTAAATAAAAATACGGTTAATGTGGAAGGAGAGGACGGCTTTGAAGTGCCTTATCCCATTAATCAGTTGGTGAATGTTAGTGCTCCTGAATTAAACGAAACAGGTAAAGTTCCCGTTCAGCAGCAAGAAAAAGTGCAGGTTGAAACAAAACCTGAATACATTGAGCCAAAAGGAGAGATTATAAATGGAAAGAATAAACCTGATTTTTATTTCTGTTTTGTGCCAGCTGATGCTAAAAATCCACTTTCCGGAGAGATTGAAATTTATCTGGTAAACGATAGTAATTTTACAGTTCTATTCAATTATTCATACATCAAACCAAAGGGAGTTGAAGCCATAAAGCAAGGGACAATTCGTTCGAATTCGAGAGAAAAAATTGATGCTTTGGTACAGGAAGATTTAAGCGATCTGCCTGATTTTGGTTTTCAGCTGATTTATTTCCGCGAAACAGAGAGCGAATGGAATAAGCCGATGGTAAAAAAGTTCAGGGTAAATCCGGTGAAGTTTTATAAGGAATCTACTTTTCAACCAAATTCTTATTTCCGAAAAAATGCCTTGGTGCTTCAAATAACTCCTAATCCGCTGCAAACAGAGTTGGATAAACTAACTCAGGATGATTTCAGGAAAGTGGTGAAAGAAAAGCAATCAGATAGGGTTCCGACGCAAAAACAAAAAAAACGCAGCTCCGAGGAAGTGGGGGTTGATTTGCACATTACTGAATTACTGGACAATCCAGAAGGATTAAGTAACCGCGAGATTATGGAGATTCAGATGGAAGCGGTAGAATCGGAAATGAACCTGGCCATAAAAAATCACGCCAAAAGAGTGGTGTTTATCCATGGAGTAGGACAGGGCGTGTTAAAGCAGGAAGTTGCCAACCTGCTAAAACATAAATTCAAAAAATATTATTTCCAGGATGCTTCGTTTAAGGAATACGGGTACGGGGCAACAATGGTGATTTTGAGAAAGTAGTTGGGTGTTTTAACCCCCAAGTTACATAAAGAAGCCTCGAAGTTTCAAGCTTCTTATAATTGAAGCATTGAAATCAATAATGCTAATAATCTTTAAGATTGCTTCGCAAAGCTCGCAATGACACATGATACAAGGATTTATAAGGGAGAGAATGGTTGGCGGCATCGCTGCCAACCATTCTCTCCCAATTTTGCTAACCGTCTGACAACACAGTCATTGCGAACAAAGTGAAGCAATCTCATTACCAAGATTATTTTAACCGGATTATAATGTGTTGAATTCATTGATAATTTGAAACTATTCAATTCCGAACAATGAGATATCCTTTCAAAGAAGACTTTAAAACTTGTTGCTATTTTTGTTTCATCACGTAAAAAACTTCACAAACGTGAATTTAACTAATCCTTTATCCTTTATCCTTTAATTTAAGGCTCATCTTTTCCAAAAATCAAATCTTTGTACTTGTTATACATAAACGAAACAACCAGCAAAAGGGCTCCGATTGAGATAAAAACAATGGTCTTCGGAACAGTTTCCAAATTGGTAAGATCGTAAACAAAGAGTTTTATGATTGTACCGCCAAAAAGAAGAATGGAGGTGATACGCAGATGTTTTTTCTTTTTCCAAATTCCATAACCAATAAGTATAAACGATAAGATTCCCCAGAGGATGCTGAGGCTGTGTTTGTAAACTTCGGTTGATCCAGATAGGCTAAGCCAATGAATTAATTCGCTGCTGCATATCCAGATGATGGTTACGCTGAGAACAATCTCGAATATTTTCTGAATATTTTTATTGGTAAAAAAAGGCAGTGAGAATTTGTAAACAGAGTAAAATAGCAGGACACAAAACAGGTAAGCCACATACCTGATTAGCAGGTGAAATATATTTACATCGTAATTGGGAGGAAGATTTTCGCTTAAGTAGCTGTTTCGAAGCGCGATCAGATTCTGGAGGGTGCCAAGTAAAAACGCAACAACCATTATTCCTGCCATCGCAAAGATAAGTTCGTTTAAAAGTTCATTTTTTAGCCAACGAAAATTTATAAGATCGAGTAAAGAAATAAAAAATATGGAATAGTTAATGAGCCAGATGGACTTAAATTTAAAAATGTCGTAATTGATTTGCTCATAGGCTTTTTCCCAATAACCATCTGCATTTATTTCGAAAGAGGTATGAACCTGAATATTATTCCAGTAAAGGTCAATTTCGGTGTAGAAAGTGAAAAATAGTATAATCAGAAAAAATGAAGGAAAGAAGATATTAAATATTCTAAGCCAGCCCGCATCCTTCTTTTCTTCAGGAATACGTTTTTTGCCAGCATGGAAAATAAAAAAGAATGAGCCAATTACTATCAGTGAAGATAAGAATTCAAGGCTGATAAAAGGAGTGTAAATCTGTTTAATAATATTTGTGCTAAAGTTGTAATTGACAGACATCCAGTTGACGATGATCTGGATTAATACAATACAAATAATAGAAAAAGAAATGTAATCGAATAGTATTATTTTTTTATCCCGGCCCAGCCAGAAAAGGAATGCCGCCTCAACAGACCATAAAATTGCCGTATAGTATTGATTGAATTGTAAGCCAATAGCCAGGGTTGCAAAAGCAATTACCATTCCTATGGTCCAGAAAAAAAGTTGATCGTTTTCTTTTTTCGATTTATATATCAGTAGTGCAGTTAAACTGTGAATAATTACATTTATAAAAGTAAAGAGGCCTTCTAATCTATTGTCGTTAAGATGATTGGTGATGGATTCAATGCCGATTAAATAGAAAACAAGCGAATTTAACAGCAGAAAGAAAATATCGTCAACACGGAATTTCTCTTTCAGAATTAGTTTGTAGGAAAGAAATACCAGGTAAAAAATAATAAAAAAGCCACTGGTGAATGTGAGCGAAATAGCAAGCTGGTCGTTGTATTTATCGCTGGCAAACCAGGTGAGAAAAATAACCCAGGTGGCAACAAATGCAACGTAATTTAGTGGTTTCCATCGTTTTTTTGTTGAGATGTACAGTATTCCCAAATTGATGATAAACATGTATGTGAACAGAACCAGTGCGCTCGAATCGGGATCGGCCAGAAGAAAAGGCGTTATGTATGCGCCGGTCAGCCCAAAATGTGCAATAACCTGTCGATCGTAATACAAAGCAAGTCCAACTGTAAAAACAGTAAATAGTACCATCAGAATAAAGGTTACTGAATGCGGGTAAAGGCCGTAATACGTATACGCAGCGTATGTAATGAAATAATGGATGGCCATGGCTCCGCTGAAAAGCACAGCACTGAAATTAAAATATTTCGTTTTCAGACGTAATGCAAAAAAGGTAAGAATTCCACCAACCAGGTAACCCAGAATGATACGCATAACCGGTGAGATTAAATCGTTGTCGATGGCATATTTTGCTCCAATACCAACACCAATTATCACTACGATCATCCCAATTTTATTAATAAGATTAGTGCCAATGAATTGTTCAATTTCTGAACTGATGCCTGTCTTTTCCAGAAAATCGGTGAAGTAATCTTGTTTCTGCTGCTTTTGCGGAGGGCGTTTAATCGGATGAAATTCCTTTTTTTCAGGCTCTAATGTTTTGACAATTGGTACCTCCACAGGTTCTGTTTCGTCAGGCTCTAAACTATTTATCAGAACCTGCATGTCGTTAATTTCTTGTTGAAACTGAGCCTGTCTTTCAAGCATCTCATTTAGCATTTCAAGGAGTTCTTGTTTTTCGGACTTGTTAATTTTCATCGGTTTGTTTTTATACGATTTAATTTTTCCGGCCAAATCAGAGAATTAGAAAAAGTGACAAAGAACCTCACGCCTGATCGCCTAACTGTTTTTTGAGAAGTATAAACGTTAATCTTTATTACGGAAACAGGAAATTTTGGTTCTTTTCAGATCTGGTTTGAATTACAGGTGCATTATTGCTCTTTGAATTATGAATATTGTACTTCGAACTAATTGTTTACTTTTGCAGCGGCAAGCCGCTTTATCGCTCCCGATATAAATCGGGAGAGGAAAGTCCGGGCAACACAGGGCACCGTGCTTCTTAGCGGGAAGATCTTTGAAAGGGGATAGCAACGTAACAGAAAATAACCACCTGGTTGTAGCGTGTCTACTGCCGGGAACGGGTGAAAAGGTGCGGTAAAAGCGCACCGGTGGTGGTGGCAACATCATCAGCCGTACGTCTTACGGGTTGCAAGGCCATGTATATCCAAAGTGTATGCCGCTGTTGCGGTACAGCAAAGCTGCCCGTTTTGCTCTCAACGCACAAGAGACTTTGGAGGGGTAGGCTGCAGGATCCCGGTAGTGATATCGGGACTAGATAAATGATAAAGGTCCGTCAGATGACGGAGACAGGACCCGGCTTACAGGCTTGCCGTTTTTTTGTAAAAAACTGAATATTAGATAAATGTATGTTGTTTCAGTACTTGTATTGAAACTGAAGTAATCGGAAGTTTGCCTTTTCAGGTGTAAAACTTTGGTTACGATTATGAATGCCGTTTTACCGGTAACCCAAAAACCTAACTGAGATGAAAACCAAGAGAAACGAGACCTTATTAATTATTCTGTTGTGTATATTTTCACTTCTGCTTATATGGTCTTTTATAAAGCCGTTTGACATTGAGTTGTGGTTTTACGAGGCAGGGCCCGCTATAATAGGGACAATTGTACTCTTATTCACATACCGAAAATTTAAATTCACACAAACGACTTATGTCTGGTGGTTTATAGCTGCCTGTTTAATGGCAATAGGTGCGCACTATTCATACTCGCATGTTCCGTTATTCAATTGGTTAAGGGAGCCTTTAAATTGGGAAAGAAACAATTATGACAAAGTTGGACATTTGGTACAGGGAGTGGTACCCGTTTTAATCGTAAGAGAGCTAATGATTAAAACGCTTTTTATAAAAAACAGAGGCTGGATAAATCTTCTTTCTCTGGCTGTTGCAATGGCTATCAGCGCTATGTACGAAATAACAGAATGGCTTTCTCTATACGTGAACACCCGGAGCGGCAGCGATTTTTTAGGTTCACAAGGTTATATGTGGGACGCCCAGTCAGACATGTTAATGGCTTTGATAGGCGGAGTACTTGTAATTTTGCTGGGAACAAAAAATCTAACGAATGTCCTTAGTTCATCCAGTGATCCTTTGGAAATTGTGCAACGTCGTTAATATTCAGGTTAACAATCTGATCTGCCTTTTTCATAATGCACAGTTTGAAAGCAAAATGTTCCGGCATATCTTTTTCCATGATGCTGTTTACCATGTCGTTCGGCAGGGTAATGGTTCGGTTAAAATAGTTTGAATGATTATGAAAGCTAATACCCAAAGGCAGTAAACTATTATTTATAAACTCGGTGCAATATAATTCCTGTGCATCAAAATCATTAAAAGATAAATCGTATTTCTTCCCTAATTCTTTAAACGAATTTTTTATATAATTGAGATTTTCCTCTTTGCTGAGTTTGGGCTCGAAACATAAAAATACTTTAAGTGTCGATTCCTCCTGCAGATTAGCCATATTGCTAATACATCTGATGGCCACATCCTGTTTGAACGATGCATCAATAATTAAATGTTCATCCGGTTTTTTGAAATAGCCTTTTATTACTTTGTACAACTCCGAATCTACTCCAAAATATTCTTCAACCTGCTGGTGAGTGCCTAAATAAATCATGGTATGTTTCCACATTCCCGGTATTAAGGCGCAAACGCTTTTCCCGTGCGAGGTAACTAAAACTGTTCCCGGTTTCAGCTGTTCCAAATAAGGTGATAATTCCGAATAGGTAATCGCATTTTTTGTATAATCCCTTGAAAAAGTCAATCCACATTCAAAGCGTTTTGATTCTGCAGTGTCAACTTTTTCAATGGTTGTTTTACAAAAATGATAGCGTAATTTGTCAACAGATGTAACTTTGCCCGGGTATAGAAACGACAAATACGTGATTGCCAGAAGTAACAAAGTGCAGCATGTGGCGCCAATTAGGAATAGTTTTTTGTTATTCATCGAAATCATGTGTATCTGATCGTTTAAAATTAAACCAATTTTACAAGTAATAATGGGATTTATGGCAAAAATAAAATTTTTTATGTTTTATCTCTTGTTTTATGCTTAAAACACTTTTCGAATGGTTTTTATATTACTTCGAACTATTACCATGATTTGCTTTGTGAAGCAAAGTTTGAATATTAACACCCCAATTCTCTTAATCTCAAATAAAATAATTGCTTGTATTTTATGACATTTCTTCTAATTTTGGTGGAAACTAAATGTCAATGTCGCTAAGCCTTAAACGTATTCATTACTACGTGTTACTTTCTTTTTTCAGGCCATTTTTGCTAACGTTTTCTATTGGTTTGTTTTTTCTTCAGCTGCAGTTTTTATATCGGCATTTGGGAGAGTTGGTTGGCAAAGGTGTTGACCTTGGAACGATCGCAGAAATGATGCTTTGTGTTTCTGCTGCTCTGTTACCTTTTAATTTTCCATTGGCGGTATTACTGGCTTCGGTGATAACATTTGGCTCGCTTGGCGAAAATTATGAGTTGGTTGCCATGAAATCGGCAGGAGTGTCGCTTATGCGAATTCTTTCACCATTGTTTTGTGTGGTTGGCTTAATGGTTATTGTGGCCTTTTTTGTGGCAAACAACCTTATTCCTGAAACTAACTTGCGCTACATGACCATTTTAAAAAGCCTGCAGCAACAGCAGCCTGAATTAATTTTACAAGACGGTGTTTTTAGTAATGAGATTACTGGTTATTCTATTAAAGTTGAGAAGGTTGATAAGAAGACCAATGAGTTGTTTGATGTAATTTTTTATAATCATAAACCAGGAGAAAATGATGGTGCGGTAACCGTTGCTCCTTATGGAATAATTTCAATTACCGATGATAAACAATATGTGGTACTACACATGTTTAACGGTACCAGTTACTACGAAGGCAAAGGGATTTTAGGAAGTTCAGTGAGCAAAAGGAAGTATTATCTGCGAACAAGTTTCGATGAGCAGGTGTTGAGAATACGTCTGAACAATTTTGATTTTGCATTGGCCAATAAAAATGTTTTTGCCAATCATCACAGAATGATGGGCATTAAAGAATTAAATATTTCTATCGATAGTTTAAAAAATAACTGTTTGGTACTGTTGAACTCCTATACGGGTAGGCTGAATATGATTCCAAACAAAATCGTTAGAAATGTTGATGTCCGAAATATCTTAACTGATAGTTACTCCACGCAAATGTTAAACACTTTTTCAGAAGAGGAAAAGTTGGCTGTATTTCAAATTGCCCAAAAAGATGCACGAAATAACATCGCAATTATTTTGAAAGAAAAGCAACAATTTTATGAAAGCCAGAAAATGATGAGGCGCTACCAGATTGAGAAACATCGAAAGATTTCCTTGTCGCTGGCAATTTTTATATTTTTTTTAATAGGAAGTTCATTCGGAGCTGTTGTGCGAAAGGGTGGTTTGAGTTTGCCGGTTGTATTTAGCTTTTTGCTGCTGGTGATTTATTTTGTAATTGGTCTGCTTGGTGAAAGGATGATACTATCGGGTGTGCTAACCCTGTTTGAAGGAGTCTGGCTGCCATTCTTTGTACTCGTGCCAATAGCAGCCTGGTTGACCTGGCTATCGGTAAACGACTCAACAATCATCGTTTCTGAAACCTATACACGAATTTTAAACCAATTTCGAGGGAACAAGGATCGGAACAGATCTTATTAATTCTTTTGTATTAGAGGTTTACGTAATAAAAGGTCTTTTATATACCTGTCTGGTAATCATTTTCTTGAATTTGAAATTGGTTTTGCATTTGAAAAGTTTTGTTTCTTTTTTATTACTACAGTTGCCTTTTATTTTTATAAGCTTAACGTTAAAAGGTCATTTGGAAGTGTAAATAAACATCGTATTTTTGTTCGTCAGGACAACGACTAAAGCTTAACTAAATTTTGACCAATTCTAAGAAAATAGGATTAAATACTGTTGATGGGTATAAGAGTTTTTTTGAGGATTTTTATCCCACCTTATGCTTATTCGCCAACAATTATTTAAATGACGAAGCGAATAGTGCGGATGTGGTTCAGGATGCCTTCATATATATTTGGAAAAGAACCGATACCATAATAAACTTATCGGCAGCTAAAACATATTTATATAAGTATGTAAAAAATCGTTGTATCAATATTTTGAGGGATTCAAAACGCCATGAAGAGATACTAAAGGAAAAGCTGGATTCTGAAATATTTTATAGGGATAATTTAATTGAACAGGAAACATATAATCTGATATATCAGTCGATAAAAGATTTAAGTCCGCAAGCACAAAAGGTTATTGAATTATCTCTGGATGGTTTTTCGAATAATGAGATAGCTTTGGAATTGAAACTCTCCGTTAATTCTGTTAAAACAGTGAAGAAAAGAGCTTTTAAGGCACTCAGGGAAGTATTAAGCCCAGGGTTATTTTCATTTTTATCAGTTATTCTGTCAGAAGAATCTTAATGCAAAAATTATAATACTCATACCTTTTTCATTATAACTGATTAGTGAACTCATGAAGGTGATGTGCATTTGTAGGATAACAAAACTATCGAACCTGGACATGTTTTTATAAGTTGTTTTTGCTTCATTCCATTATTCAGTTAAATCACTCACTTACCAGATTGAATATATTTATTCATGTGTAATCATCAGAATTGATGTGTGTTATAGCTAGCCATCTTTTTTTTATTAAAAAACATGTTTTCGTTGTCACCCCAATTTTTACTTCGTGTGCTTTTATAGTGTTCATTTTTAAAAACAAATAATGTCAGATTCTGAATACAAAAAAATAGCTGTGCTCATTGCCAAACTGGTAAGTGACGAAATAACCAAGGCTGAGCTGGAAACGCTTGAAGCATGGCGAAATAAAAATTCAGAGAATGGCTTGTTATATACTAAGCTACTTAGTTCTCGAAGATATATAACCTGGGTTAATGCACGTAATTCGTTTGATGCAGAAGATGCCTGGAGCGAAGTTTTTCCTGGTATCAAAAAGAAATCAAGAATTATTCATTTGAAAAAAGTTGCACGTATTGCTGCTATTTTTCTTTTGCCACTCATTTTTGGGGGCGTCACTTATTTCTATTTCAATAATTTGATTGTCAATAAAAAAATTAATGAACAGAGATATGCCGAAATTAAACCGGGCTCTTCAAAAGCAACACTCACACTCGGAGATGGCAGGAGCATTATTCTCGATTCAGCAGCGGTGGTTTCTCTCACCGAAGTTGATGGTACTCAGATAGAAAAGGACCAAAAAGAATTACATTACGAAAAGCAGGAAAGAACAAATTCTAAACATCAGGTTTTTAATACCATTAATGTGCCGAGGGGCGGAGAATATAAATTAACACTGGCTGATGGTACCAGGGTGTATCTGAATTCGATGACAGTTTTAAAATACCCTGTGCAATTTAGCTCTGATAAACGTGAAGTTGAATTAATTGGTGAAGCATATTTTGAGGTAAAGAAAAATGCGGAAAAACCTTTTGTAGTGAAAACAAAGGAAATGGAAGTAACGGTTTTGGGAACCTCATTTAATGTAAATGCTTACGAGGAATCAAAAAATTCTGTAACCACACTTGTTGAAGGTAAAGTTAAGTTGACGCATCCACTTACCGGAGACGAAAGAATATTGAGTCCAAATCAACAGGCGGTTATGGACAACTTGTCCGGCGACTTTTTATTAAAAGAGGTTGATGTAAGTTTATTTACAAGTTGGAAAGACGGCCAATTAATTTTCTACGATATGTCGTTGGAAGACATTATGATTTTATTGACCCGTTGGTACTCTGCAAAAGTCTTTTATCAGAATCCGGAGGTAAAAAACCTTCGGTTTAGTGGAAGTCTTGACAAGTATGATGATATCGATAAGTTCCTGGATATTATAGAAGCCACACAAAAAGTAAATGTAAGAGTAAGCGACAATACAATTTTATTTGCAGCTAAATAAATATAAAAGATGACTTAAAAAAGGACAGGAAATGCGGCAAACATTTCCTGTCTATTAACTAATCCGCGGCAAACGGAATATTAATAATTAAACATTCAAATTTATGAAAAAAAATGGTGTTACAAGCACCTTCCTTAAATGGGAGGTGTTTCAATTCTTGATTATGATGAAAGTTGTTTGGGTGATTATTTTGGTCTCAGCGATTCAGGCCGGTGCAACTAATTCTTATTCGCAGGCTGCAAAAATCAGTCTTAAAATGGAGAATGCTTCATTGGAAGAAGTTATTTGGTCGATAAAAGAATTAACTGAGTTTAAATTTTTTTACCAAAATGATGAAATCGAAGAAATTAAAGGCTTAGACGTTGAGTTTAGTGAACAAACAATAGATGCTATACTTGACGAGTGTTTAAAAAATACAGAATTAACTTATGAAATAGTTCATAAGGCAATTATTATTCATAAAGATCCAAATAAGGTTGAGCCGCCAGGAAAATTACCAGCTACAAAAGAGGATATTGAGCAAGAAAAAACAATAAAAGGAAAAGTAAGCGATAATAAGGGTTTGCCGTTACCAGGAGTAACAATTATTGTAAAAGGAACGACCATCGGAACAGTTACCGATGCCGACGGAAACTTTTCGTTAGATGTTCCCGTTACCACAGAAATCTTGCAATTCTCGTTTGTAGGAATGAAGTTACAGGAAGTAATATTAGACGGGCAAACAGAATTGAATATTGTTTTAGAAGAAGAGATGGCTGATCTGGAAGAGGTAGTTGTAATCGGTTATGGTGTACAAAAAAAGATCTCAGTAACCGGAGCTGTTTCGGCTGTACAAACAGAAGAATTAACCCAAAGCTCTGCAGCTACTCTCGATAATGCATTGGCAGGTAAATTGCCTGGTTTAACATCTGTGCAATCAGGAGGTGGACAGCCCGGGATGGATGATGCAACAATATATTTGCGCGGAGCTGCAACGCTGAACGGGACAAGCCCGTTAATATTAATTGATGGTGTACCACGAAGTAATATACGTACACTTGATATGCATGAGGTTGCATCTGTTTCTATTTTGAAAGATGCTTCTGCTACGGCAGTTTTTGGTGTAAGAGGGGCAAACGGAGTAATTTTAATTACCACCAAACGCGGAGAAAAGGGTAAATCGGAGTTATCAATAAATGCAGAACAAAGCTTTACTTCGTTTACAAAAGAACCCGAACGTTTGCATTCGTGGGAATATATGGCTTTGCGAAATGAAGCCTATAAAAATGATGGTGAAGCACCTGCTTTTTCAGATGAATTAATTGAAAAGTACAGAAATCCGTTGATTGGGCTTGACCCAAACGATCCTGATTATGAAGAAAAAGCAAGTGTTCGGCAATATATTTATCCCGATCATGACTATTACCGCGAGTTTATTTCAAAATATACACCTTCTACTCGTGTAAATGCAAATCTGACCGGGGGAACAGAAAAGCTTAGCTACTTTATGAATGCGGGCTTTTTACACCAGGGCGGAAACCTGAATACTGAACCAAAATCCGTACTGGGCTACGATCCGTCATCTAAAATGGATAGATGGACTTTCAGAGTTAATGTTGACTACAAAATTTCAGAATCGTTAACTGCATTGTTGAACCTGGGTACATACATCGAACAGGTAAATATGCCCAATGTCGGAGCTATGTATGGAAATGATAACTCGTGGATGATGCGCGATTTGTTTTACCAGGCCAAGTGTATTCTTCCAATAACTCCTGGTCCGACGACAATTGCCGGATTTGGTTATTCTCCCGGCCAGATTGTTGATCCAGGTTATATGGATCGTTCTGCATTTGAAATTATGAACAGAAGAGGTTACAGACGTGATGTGCGTTCGAACCTGAATTCTTCAATGGGAATTAATTGGGATTTGGGGAAACTCGTAACCAAAGGATTATCCGTTAAAGGTTTGGTATCGTATGATGCTTATGCCGGAACAACGCTAGAAGGCAGCAAGAGCGAAAGGTTGTATCTGGCAAATATAAATTACGAAACAGATGAGCTCAGTTATTCCGTGAAACGCGATACTGAAAGTCCTCTCTCGGTTAGTAAAAGTGCCCTGACGTATTACAATATCAATATCCAGGGATCGGTAAATTACACCCAAAGCTTCGGAAAAAATAATGTAGAAGCCATGTTTTTGGCTCAACGCGATTTTTGGGATCACGGAAAAGAAATCCCTCATAACGTATTGGGAATTTCTGCCCGTACCAGTTATAACTTCGATAGCCGTTATTTTGTCGAGTTTGATATGGGATACAACGGTTCTGAACAGTTTTCGCCCAATAAACGCTTTGGTTTCTTTCCTGCATTTTCAGGAGGATGGGTGCTTAGTAACGAAGAATTCCTGAAAGAGAATTCAACATTAACGTTCTTAAAGCTTAGATTCTCTTACGGTAAAGTAGGAAACGACAAAATGGGCAACAAACGATTCCTGTATCTCGATGATACACAAATAACAGGAGGTCCTCTGGGAAGTCTTGGAAATGGTCAGAAAGTAGTAGAAGGAATTCGCGGGAATAAAAATCTGACATGGGAAAGTGCATGGAAACGGAACGCCGGTATAGACTTTCAGCTTTTTGACAACCTGCACGGTGCTTTCGATTATTTTATTGAACACCGCAAGGATATTCTTATCAGCCGTAATACGGTTCCAACATTTCAGGGGGTTTATTTAAGCAATATTCCGGTACAAAATATGGGAATTGTTCATAATCGTGGTTACGAAATTGAACTTTCATACAATAAAAAGATCAAAGATGATCTGTCATTTATGATTAAAGGAAACTTTAGTTATAACCGAAATAAAGTAATTAATAACGATGAGGTAAAACGAGACGAAACTTATGCCTACGCAACCCGAAGTGAAGGTTATTCTTTAGGTCAGAACTGGGGATATAAAATAGATTGGGAGGATAATGGAGGTTATTGGATCTCTGAAGATCAGATTGCTTCGAGTGGCTTAAGCTACGATTTTGGAAATCCTCGTGTTGGTGATTTCAAATATGTGGATATGAATAACGATGGGGTTATCAACGACAAAGATATGGTACCTGTCGGAAATCCGTCAATTCCTCGTATTAACTATGGAGCAACCTTAAATGTAAATTATAAGGATTTCGACTTGTCTGTTTTCGTTCAGGGAGTAGGACAGTATAGTAGTTTCAGATCGTGGCAGGGAGTATATGAATTTGTTCTGCAAGGAACTTACTATGATTACCACCGGACTGCCTGGACCCAGGAGCGTTTCTTAAATGGAGATAAAATTACTTATCCTGCATTGAGTACCCACAGCAATACCAACCATGTTACCAATGATTTTTTTATTATGAATCGCTCTTTTACGCGATTGAAAAATGTTGAGTTGGGTTATACCCTTAAGAAATCGAACTATTTAACGATGCTCGGCATTAATAAGCTCCGCGTTTATGTATCAGGTCAGAACTTGTTTGTTTGGGATAATCAACGGTTGGGAGGATTAGATCCTGAGAATAACGATCCTATAGGATATCCTGTTACCCGAATGATCAACTTTGGAGCAAATATTACTTTCTAATTTTTAACGACGAAACAATGAAAATTAAATATTCAAAAATAATTATTCTTATAGGAATTACCCTCGTTTTATTTTCTTGTTCTGAAGTATTGGATGTTGCTCCGGACGGAAGAATTTCAGAAGATGACATTTTTATGGACAACGATAAAGTTTCTGCTTACTTAAACAGCTGCTATGAGAATATGCCGGCAAAGGGGAACAGATATTTTTTCTGGAGTAGGGGGCCTGTAGTTTGGAGCGATGAAGCCTGGGATACGGATGCGGAAGCAGAATCGTGGATAATGGCTGGTAGAATGTATAATGGCGATGCCTCGGCAAGTAGCCACCCAATTATTAATATTAGTTCTGATGCCGGAAACGGCGATTATTGGGATCGTTACTGGAATTCCATTCGATTATGTTCTGTTTTTCTGGAAAATATTGATAATGCAACAGTTAATAATGAAAGCGACCGTGACCGCTGGAAAGCCGAAGCACACCTTTTACGCGCCTATTATTATTCTGAGTTGCTGCGTTGGTTTGGAATGGGCTTACCTATTGAATCAGAACCATTTGATTATGCGGGCGACTTCTCTGATGTAAAGAGGGCCAGCTACTACGAAGTGGTTCAGTTTATTATTGAAGATTGTGATGAGGCGCTTAACAGCAATGAATTACCCTGGAGGATTATTAGTGGCTCTGAAAACGGAAGAGTAAATAAGGCCATGGCAGAAGCTATAAAATCAAGAATGATTCTTTATGCAGCCAGTCCTCTTTATAACGAAGGAAATAGTTATTGGCAGGAAGCATATCAAATAAACAAGGAGGCTCTTCAAAATATGCAGGAGCATGGTTTTGAATTGTATTCTTCTGTGAATTTTCCACAAACTTATGAATCGGCTGACGCATTTTTACCCAATCAATATGCGGCTTTGTATAACGAGTATTTTACTAACTCTTTGAATTACTCTGCTGATCCGGTAGATAAAGAAACAATATATCAAAGCCGCGACGGACAGGGAAATGTGTGGAATATTGACGGAATTGGTTGTCAGGATGGATACAAATCAGGAACATGTCCTTCGCAGGAGCTGGTTGATGCTTACGAAACTGTTGATGGAAACCCAATCCTTGATTTGTCAAATCCATACCTCGACGAACAGCATACTCAGCCCAACTATAACATGGCAAACACCATGTATGATGCCAATAATCCATATGAAAACCGTGATCCCCGTTTTTATGCTTCCATTTACTATAACGGATCAAAAAGAAAAGCATTTTGGGGTTTTGATGAATTGCCTGAATGCGTAGAAAATTATCCTGCATCAAAAGGAAACCGGGTTCGTACCATTGCAACCTGGGCTGGAGAGCCTAAAACCGGTATTAATCGTTTGACAAGATACATGACTCGAACCGGTTATTACGAGCGAAAATTCTTGCATCCTTTTAGTGGTGCTGATAATGTAGTTGGCGGTGCTAATACTAAAATGTTCCGATTAGGAGAGGTGTACCTGAATCTGGCCGAAGCTGCAGCGGAAGCAGGTTTTTTAAATGAGGCTAAAGCGGCAGTTGATGCAATTCGAGCAAGAGTTGGCATGCCGGCCCTTCCTGGAGATCTTACAAAAGACGAAATGATTCTTCGTGTACGTCATGAACGTCAGGTAGAATTAGCCATGGAAGAGAATCGCTTTTTCGATGTTCGGCGTTGGACTTCTCCAACAGGTGATTTGTCGAAAACCGACAAATGGATTACAGCAATGGAAATAACCCGTAATAACGATGGAACATTTACTTACACTCGCCGCCCTGTTCGTTCAACCGAACGGAAATGCTATACAAATAAATATTTGAAATGTCCAATCTCATTAAACGAAGCCAACCGGATGAGTACAATAACAGGAGAAAACTGGCAGAATCCGGGATGGTAATTGGAGAACTATTTCATTTAATAAACAAGGCAATTATGAGACATAATAAATATATAATAAGAATATTTTTAATACAGACATTCTTGTTTTGGCTATGCCTGGGCGTAGTCTTCGGAACAAATAATAAAGATTTAATAAAAGGGAATGTACACAATCAGAATGGAATACCATTAGCTGGGGTAGTTGTGCGTTCTGACGATGGAGAAAACAGAACATTAACCGATGTTAATGGTAATTATAACATTGCATATAATTCAGGGGATGAATCACTTGTGTTTTCTTTTATTGGTTTTGAAAGTAAAACCGTAACAATAAACAATAATAGACAGGTTGATGTGGAGCTAGTTTCTGAGCAGTTTACTACTGATAATGTTGTTCAACTGGGCTATTCATCTCAGAAACGTGACCAGGTAACAGGCGCCGTTTCAACGGTGAGTGGCGAAGAGTTAAAAAAATCGCCGGTAGCAAATCTGTCAATGACTTTTGCAGGGCGTTTACCGGGGCTTTTTACTAATGAAACATATTCTGAACTGGGCAGAACAAACACCAATCTTTTTGTTAGAGGTGTTAATGCCAACAGAGCCACAGGTCCGTTGGTTATTATTGATGGGATTATATGTGCATACAATAGTAACGAGTCGTTGGAATACATTACACCTTCTGAAATAGAATCTGTAACGGTATTAAAAGATGCTTCTACACAAGCTTTGTATGGAATACAGGGAGCTAATGGTGTTATTGTTATTACTACTAAAAAGGGAGAGCTGGGAAAACTTAAAGTGAATGTGCGCTTTGATGAAGCATTTCAGCAAATGACAACAAAACCAGATTTTACAGGTTCTGCAGAGTATGCCCGATTAAGAAATGAAGCTGCTTATAATGATGGACAAGGATTGAATTATTTCTTTTCAGACGAACAAATAGCAAAGTATGCTTCAGGAGAAGATCTTGATTTGTACCCAAATAATAATTGGTATAATATGTTTCTCAGAGATTTTGCCAAAATGCAGCGACTCGGAGTTGACTTATCCGGCGGATCAGAGAAAATAAAATATTTCACCAATGTAAACATTATGCATCAGGGGAGCCAGTTTAAAACCGATCAGGATGATTACGAAACGGCTCCTAATTTTGATTGGGCAAACTTCAGATCAAATATCGATGCCAAAATCAACAACTACCTGAGTGCCTATCTACAAATAAGTGGAAATATTAAGCGCGAACGTGTTCCCGGAGGAGGCAGTTTTTCTTCAGATCTTTATTCCAGTTTGTTTAATATTCCATCAACAGTGTATGGTCCGGTAACTCCAACGGTTGTTGATCAGGAAACGGGCGAAACTTCAGGAAACGAAGTAATAACTACAAACCTGGTTGATAATCCAACCTACGGAATGCTAAATCGTTCAGGATATACACGCTATACGGTAACAAATATCTATTCGCAGTTCGGATTAAATTTAGATATGAACTTTTTGTTACCGGGCTTAAAAGCAAGTGGAATAGTTGCTTACCAAACAAATTCGGTAAACGGTTTGCTTACAACTCAAAATTACGAACGCTGGGTGAGATCTGATGATCCCGATAATTTGTCTTTCACAAAAAAAGGATCGAATAATAATACTACTCTGGCCTATGAAAAGAGCTCTTCTTACTATTATCATCTCACCTATAAAGGATTAATGGATTATCAGAAGGATTTTGGCGCTCATTCGGTAAGTGCAATGGCTTATATGTTTTACCAAAATTTATCGAAAGCAGATGTAAATTCTCCATGGTGTCTTCCATATAATAGGGTGAGTTCCGGATTTGAAGCTACTTATGCATACGACAATCGCTATTTGTTGAAATTTGATTTGGGCTATTCCGGATCGGGACAATATGCACGTGGAAGTCGTTATATTTCTACCCCGGCTATAGCAGGAGCATGGGTTGTATCAAACGAAAAGTTTATGAAAGATATAGCCTGGCTGAATTATTTTAAGCTAAGAGCTTCTTACGGAAAAACAGCAAATGATATTGATAATCAGGGACGTTTTGCCTATTTGGATAACGTAACTTTCGGGAATGGTGGTCCAATCGGTTATTTACGATTTAATATTGACGAAAAACAAGTTGGCAATCCAAATTATAGTCCTGAAAAGGATACCAAACAAAACTATGGTATTGATGCGACTTTGTTTGGTGGATTGTCTTTAAGCTTTGATCTTTTTAAAGAGCATCTTAATAATATGGTCGTAAACGCCGCAGCATTTATCCCATCTTACCAGGGAGTTCCATTGTCAAACTATCCAACAACCAATGCCGGAGAGTATGAAAACAAGGGGTATGAAATTTCGGTGGAGTATCAAAAAGCAATAAGCGACGATTTTTCTGTGAATCTGGGTGGAAATATAACCTATGCCGAAAACAAAGAGATAAACTCTATGGAAGCCCTGAAGTCGGAGGATTATGCCTATAGAAACAGAACTGAAGGGTATTCATATGGCCAGAAATGGGGATATTTAGTCGATTACAGTAATGGAAATGGCTTTTTCAATTTCGAAGAGGAAATAGCAGCAAGTGGCCTGACTTATTCCGGAACGGTAAGACCTGGCGATCTTAAATTTCAGGATTTAAATAACGATAAGGTAATTGACGAAAGAGATCAGGCTCCAATCGGAACAGGAGAAATGCCACGTTATTATTATGGTATTTCCGGGGGCTTAAATTACAAGTCAATCGATTTTAGTTTCCTTCTCCAGGGAGTTGGCAAATGGTCGACTATTCACGAAGGAATTGGTATTTACGAAACCAGTTACGATGGTGTTTTCGGAAGTTTACACCGTAACGCCTGGACAGAACAGCGCTGGCTTAATGACGAAAAAATTACAGCTCCGGCATTGTCTCGTACGAATTCGGTAAGCCATGTCGCCAGCGATTATTATGAATACAACAGAGCTTATCTGCGTTTGAAAAATGTTGAAGTGAGCTATACTTTCCCTGATAAAATTTCGCAAAAATTAATGGCTTCTGAAATACGGATTATTTTAAGTGGTCAGAATCTGTTAACCTGGGATAAGATGAAATCCAATGATTTTGGACCCGAAGGGACTTTCAATTCCATTCCGGTTTATCGCGTTTATAATGCCGGTTTAAGTATTCGGTTTTAGTGATTTTTAATACTTAGAATTTTTACAAGATGAAAAAATATATATTTCTGTTTTTAACAATAGTTGCTTTAGGAATTTTAAGTTCCTGTAACGATCAATTGGATTTGGATCCTGACGGGCGAATAACCATGGAGCAGGTTTTTTCCGAACGTTATCGTACAATGGGGTATTTAAATTCCTGTTATAATAATTATTGTCCTGAACCGCACATGGATCGTTCTTCTTTTTGCGACGAAGCTGAAGATGCTGATAATAATACATCGGGTTCAAAGTTTATTAACTGGTATTCAGGAGCAGTAACTGCATCTACATTCCCCAATTATTCAGTTGACGGAAGTCCGTGGACTTCATTATATGAAGGTATTCGGAAGTGTAATGTGTTTTTGGATAATATTTGGAGTGCCACCGCTTATGCAAGTCAGGAGGAAAAACAAGGATGGGCGGCTCAGGCTCATACTCTAAGAGCCCTATATTACCTTCAGTTGATTAAAAGATATGGAGGAGTGCCCATTATCGATAAGCCTTTGGATACCGATCATGATTTTACTACAGATACAAAATCCAGCTTTTCAGAGGTTGTAAAGTTTATTTTGGCCGATTGTGATTCAGCTTTAGCAGCTCCGGCCACATCCGATGGCTTTCATTGGGAAATTTATAACAATCAGTTTGGCATGATGACCCGTGCCGTAACTTACGCTATAATGTCTGAGGCCGTAACTTATGCTGCAAGCCCGTTGTATTCTGATGGTACATTCTCATGGTCTGATGCTACTGAAATTAACAAAGAAGCTTTATATCAATGTTTAACTAACGATTATGAGTTATTTAATAATGCGCCAGTTGACTATGCCGCCCAAAATGCTTACGCGCTGTATTTCTTAACAAATTCAAACGATCAGCGATCGGTTGATAAAGAAACAATTTACCAGCGTGGAGGTCAAATAGAGGTGTGGAAAAATGCAGGATTACCAACTACCGATGGAATGGAAAAGGCCGGCCCGTGCCCGACACAGGAAATGGTTGATTGTTACGAAATGGCAAATGGTGAAGCACCTGTTGTTGGTTATAGCGATGCAGATCATTTACAGCCTATAATAAATTCTAAATCGGGTTATGATCCGGAAAATCCATACGAAGGAAGAGATCCGCGTTTTTATGCGTCAATATATTACAATGGAGCACGTCGTACCTTAGATCCTCCGGCCAGTGCTGCAATGAAATTCACGGCAAGTTCTCCTTTTTATTCAGTTACGGCATTGTGTCCAAGTTGGGGAAACAGTGTGGGGAATCTTACTTTTTCATTGTATGAATGGAATGTCGATTATGAAAACTCAGTTGCAGGTACGCCTTTATATAAACAGGTTTATGTGAACTTTGGAGACGGTCAGGAATTGTCATTAAGCTTTAACGATGCACTGCCTGCCGGAGACTACATTTGGGTGCTCGACAATGCAACGGAAACCGTTGGTGTTTGGAAATGGGTTGATGGTACTTCTTCTGATGTAAGTTATTATTCAGGAGCACAGGTTGATGGAAACCATCGAAGCAGAATTGCATACTCGCCAGGAAACCTTGAAGAAATAGTAAATGGTGCCACTCAACAAACTCCTGTGCAAATTGCACCCAGTCCTGTTGTGAGTTCTTACGTTGGCGGGGCAGAAGAAATTTCGCTGACTAACCGTACGCATACACCAACCGGATATTATTTGAGAAAATTTAATAATTGGAGATCAGGTAGGAACAATAGTGCAGACGGATCAATTCGATTGTTCAGACTTGCAGAATTGTACCTCAATTTTGCTGAATCAGCATACCAGTCTGAAGGCCCGGAAGCTAAAGTTACTTTAGGCCCGGGAATGACAATGAGTGCAGCAGATGCTGTGAATGCCATTCGAGCCAGGGCTGGTATGCCTGATTTCCCTAATGGTATGTCAAAAGACGATTTTGAAAAAAAATACCGAAACGAACGTCGGGTAGAGTTAGCATTTGAAGGACACCGTTATTTTGACGTACGTCGTTGGAAGATTCTCGATGAGACGGACAATCTCGTTTCCGGAATGGAAATAACAAATGGTGAATCGGGATTTACATACAAGCGATTCAAATTTGATAATAGAAATTGCTCAGCAGATAAATGGTTGTTGTACCCAATCAACCAGGACGATGTGAGTAAAGTTTTTGGAATTAGTGGCAACGACTGGCAAAACCCGGGTTGGAATTAGTCACTAATAAATTGAATAAAGTTTTGACATTAAAATTAAGTATCATGAATAAATTAGTAAGCCTGCTGGCCATATTCATATTGCTATTGGGAATAACATCATGCAATGACGATAATAACAATGGAGAACCTATTGATCCGATCACAGATGTTGAGGTCACTCCATTTTACGGATCAGTAATTTTGAGCTGGAGCCTTCCAAAAGATGAATTGTATTATTATACATTAATTACCTATGTTGATGCAGAAGGAAATACTGTAAGACGAAAATCAAGCCGGTACAATGTAAATGAGTCGAATGAAATTAATGAGATTATCGGAGGCTTTACCGATGAAAATTCCTATGATTTTACTTTGACTAATTATAGCTACGATGGAGTAGCCTCTGAACCCGTAACCATATCGGCAGCTCCTTTGAGCAGAGAATCGGCAAACGAATACGTAGTAACCACTGTTGAAGCAACTCCTGCAAATCAGGGAGCAGAAGTTAGCTGGGAAAATGGAACCGGAGTGGAGTGTTATGTTGTGGTTTCGTTCACAACCAGTACCGGAACTACAAAAGAATACAGATTTAATGCTTCTTCTTCGGGGAAAGGAATTGTGGTGAGCTTTGTAGAGGCCACGCAGTTAACAGTAATCGTTGAAAATGCAAAAGGAGTTAAATCGGAAGAGCGCACTTTGGAGGTAACACCACTTTTAGGTGAAATATCAAAAGAAGGTATGAGTATTCGTTCTGTTTCTTCTGATTGGGGAGGCCTGGTTGGATCATATTTAATTGATAATGATATCTATACTTTCTGGCATACTCAATTGAGTGGCTACCCGCATAATATTGTAATCGATCTTGGTGGCGAGTATAATCTTAATAAAATAGAATTGGTTCGTCGTCAGGATGATGACGGAAATGGCCAATGGGCTCCTAATAAAGTGCAGTTTTTATATAGTATGGATGGCGAAAATTTCACCGATATTGGCGAGTTTGATTTCGATGTAAATCAGATTTTTGGTCACGAATATTCTTTCGCTCCGGTTTATGCGAGGTATATTAAACTTGTCGGAATTAGCGGTGGACAACCCTGGATGCACATGGCCGAAATATATTTTTATTACACCAATAATTAGTTTGTCTAAAGTTCATAAGATTAGTTAAATGAAACTTGCTGTTGTTCTGAAACTTACCAGGTGATGATATGGCAGCAAGTAACATTTGAATTAAGTCATTAAAATACGAGGAAGTGAGTATAATAATAAATGCCTTTTTCAGACAATTATGTAAGTTTCTGAATGTATTCAGATATTTTGATCATTCATAAATCAAAGAATTTAAAACACATGAAATATTTAATATTAATTACAATACTGGGAATAATGCTTTTTACTGGCTGTGAATCGGAAGATGATGATTTTTCTGCGGTAATTGGCTTTGATAATGTGCAGGCAAAAGATTCGGTTTATACCAATGAAGATTTTGTTTTAACAGGAACTGTTACGAGTAGTGAGCAAATAAAAACGATCAGGTTTTATCGTAATTATTTCTTCAACGATCAGGAAATGGAAGAGGAAATGGCGGGAACAATGATTTCTGATATTACCGAAAGCCCATATCATTTTTCGATTGTGGTTCCGAATATTATAAAAAATACAACTGTAAAGGTTGTGGCTACCGGGATGAACGGGAAAGAAGAATCGATGATTTTCTCCATAAAAGAGCGAAAAATGAATGTTGTTTATTACTCAAAATTAAATATAGGAGGGTGGGACAGCATGTTTGGCAGCTGTCTCGATGTAGATACCGGAACTCCTTATGGTTCGAGTGCCTTGAACGATGATGAAAAAAGACCTTTGATTGACTTGTTTTTCGACAGGTCGACTTTAGCGTGTGTTGATTTGGATAGTATTTACTATAATAATGTAAATCGGTTACCCGATACAGGACTTCGTTTTGCCGAAACTTCTTTTACTGCAGCGCAATTTGATGATTTAAAAGGAGACGACCTTTTTGTTTCGATGAGTGCTACGCTTAAAGAAATTGAAGTGGAGGTTGGAGATATTGTCTTTTTCGAAGCTAAAAGCGGGAAAAAAGGTTTACTAAAAGTCGTATCAATCAGTTCTCCTACCGAAGATATTGTTCTTGAGGAAAAAATACAGCAATAGATTTTTCATTACTTAAAGGGGCAAATTTGCCCTGCCTATTTTTTGTTTATTTGAAAATTAACAGTTTGGCAAAGCAAGGGGAGACAAGTCTCCCAGCTTTGCTTGACGGGTTTTAGCGAATAAATCCAGATCGTGAAATAATAAAAAAGGATATTATGATAATATTTAAAAGATTACCACTTGTGCTTATTCTGTTTTGTTGTTCTGTTATTGTTCATGCAGAAAAGAAATGGAACGCACACTGGATAACTTCAGCTGATATAAAAAATGAACCGAATTCGTGGATTTGTTTTCGAAAAGATTTTAACTTAAAAAAGACCTCGGAAGAAGTGATTGCTTCTATTGCTGTTGATAGTAAATATTGGTTGTGGATAAACGGTGAGATGATAGTTTTCGAGGGCGGTTTGAAAAGAGGGCCTTCCTCTGAAGATACGTATTATGATGATGTAAATATTGCCCCTTTCCTGAAAAAAGGAAAAAACTCAGTCGCAGTTTTGGTTTGGTATTTTGGGAAGGAGGGATTTTCGCACAAAGACAGTGGAAAAGCTGGTTTGCTCTTTGATTGTAAAGTAAGGGGAGTTTCAATGAACTCTGACACAACCTGGAAAGCCGGGATTCATCCTGCTTTTCTCCCATTTGAAGGTGTTCAGCCCAACAATCGGTTGTCCGAGTCGAGTTTATGTTTTGATGCACGCAAGGATATTGGCAACTGGGTGGCAGACGAAAATGTTTGTTCATCATGGGAACCGGCAGTGATAATGGGAACGTCACCATGCGAACCATGGAATAAGCTGGTGTTGCGTCCTGTACCTCTTTGGAAAAATTTTGGTCTGAAAGAATATGAAAATAAAGATCAACTTCCGGCAGTAAGTAATGGAGAACCTATTGTTTGTGAGCTGCCAGCTAACCTGCAGGTTACTCCTTATCTTGAAGTTGAAACAACAGAGGGAGATACAATCAATATTAAAACCGATCATCTTTATGGTGGGAATGAACCCAATGTACAAGCACGCTATATAACCCGAAGAGGTGTTCAGGAGTATGAAAGTTTGGGCTGGATGAACGGAGAGAAGGTTATTTATTCTATTCCAAAAGGTGTTAAAATAGTAAGTTTAAAATATAGAGAAACTGGATTTAATACTGAGTTTCTGGGTAGCTTTATTTGTTCCGATCCTTTTTACAACCGATTATGGGAAAAATCACGAAGAACGCTGTACGTAACCATGCGCGATAATTATATGGATTGTCCTGACAGGGAGCGTGCACAATGGTGGGGCGACGAAGTAAACGAGAGTGGTGAGGCTTTTTATGCTTTCGATACAAAAAGTCATACGCTTCAGAAAAAGGGAATGTATGAACTTATTAACTGGCAACGCCCTGATAGTGTAATTTTCTCGCCTGTTCCGGCAGGGAACTGGAGCTCCGAATTACCAGGGCAAATGCTGGCTTCTGTTGGCTATTACGGTTTTTGGAATTATTACCTGCACACCGGCGATTTAAAAACCATTGCCGATTTATATGATGGTGTAATGCGTTATTTGTCGGTTTGGAAAGTTCGAACTGATGGTAGTTTGATATATCGCGGAGGAGACTGGAACTGGGGCGACTGGGGCGAACAAAAGGATATGCAGCTGATTCAAAGCGCCTGGTATTACATTGCAATTAAAGGTGCTCAAAAAATGGCAGTTGAGCTAAATAAAAACGAAGATGCAGCCATGCTCGACAAAAAGATGGTGAGTTTTAAAAATGCATTTAATGCCCTTTATTGGAATGGGAAGTCGTATCGTCATCCCGATTATCAGGGACTGACAGACGATCGTGTTCAGGCACTTGCTGTTGTTTCAGGTATTGCTGAACAGTCAAAATATCCGGCACTTTTTGAGGTTTTAAAAGAGCATGAGCATGCCAGCCCTTATATGGAAAAGTATGTAATTGAAGCATTGTTTATAATGGGCGAAGACGAATATGCCTTAACACGCATGAAGAAACGTTTTAAAAGAATGGTTGACGATCCGGATCATACAACACTTTGGGAAGTGTGGGGAAACAGCGACGACGGTTTTACTGGTGGAACAACCAATCATGCATGGAGTGGAGGAGGTTTAACACTTCTTTCGCAGTATGTATGTGGAATTGAGCCAATAATCCCCGGTTACTCAACATTCCAGGTGGCTCCTCAACCTGGTGGATTAACTTCTGCTTCTGCAGTTATAGAGAGTGTAAAAGGACAAATAGATGTAGCCTTTGAGAAACATAATAATTTATTTAACTTGTCGGTGAATGTTCCGGGGCAAACGTCAGCACTGGTAAAACTTCCATACGGTAATTTGGATGAGGTTAGATTAAATGGAAAACTTATCTGGGAGCACGATAACGTACTTAGCAAGAAAGATGCTCTAAAGATTACTTTCACGAACCAGCCTAATCAGTTGAAGGTAGGTAGTGGTAACTGGACTTTTATAACAACAAACTAACATTGCTTCAAAAAAATATTTTTCTATGACAAAATTAGTATTGTTATCCTTTATACTGTTCTTTTTCAATCTGTTTCCTCTTGTCTTGAACGCACAAACGGTAAATAGTGATCAGTGGGCTGCAACCGATGCACTCGGACGTGAAGTTCGAACCTTTAAAGATGCTGGCGATAATAAGAAAGACAAATTTGTTGCTATGTTTTATTGGACGTGGCATCAGGGAAATGACGATACCACATATCAGGTTAAAAATATTACAGAAATTGTACGGAAATATCCGAAGGCAATGAAAGATTATCACCATCCGGCATGGGGAACCAAACAGCCCGGTTTCTTTTTTTGGGAACAGCCTTTACTGGGTTACTATAAAACCACTGATCCGTGGGTGTTGCGCAAACATGCCGAGATGCTTGCAGATGCGCACGTAGATGCCGTTTTTTTTGATTGTACCAATGGCGATATTACATGGAAAGAATCATATGAAGCTTTAATGAAAACCTGGGATCAGGCGCAGAGAGACGGTGTAAATGTGCCAGGAATTGCTTTTATGCTTCCTTTTGGTTCTGTGCCTCATGGTTTGGCTTCGCTTCGTCAGTTGTATCGCGATGTATATAAGTCCGGCCGTTATAAAAATCTTTGGTTTATGTGGAAGGGGAAACCGTGCATAATGGCATATCCTGATTTACTGACCGATTCGAAAGAAGATCGGGAAATTGCAGACTTTTTCACTTTCAGACCGGGGCAGCCCGATTATGTAAATGGCCCGGCCAGAAACGATCAGTGGGGATGGCTGGAGAATTATCCGCAACACGGCTATGTGAAAGATGATAACGGAAGATTTGAGCAAGTAACGGTTGGTATAGCACAAAATGCTGCGCCTGAAACCAATGGACATTGCAGTGCCTTTAATTTACCCGGTTCATACAGTAGGAGTTTTAGTCAACGTAATGGTTTCGATCCACGCGTTGATGGTTATTTGTATGGCTGGAACTTTTTAGAGCAGTGGGATCGTGCTTTTGAACTCGATCCTGAATTGGTATTTATCACAGGCTGGAATGAGTTTATAGCCGGGCAGTGGTTGCCTAAAGACAATTGGACTGGCGATCCTTTTTCTTTTGTTGATCAATATGATTGGGAACGCAGTAGAGATATTGAACCCAATAAAGGCTGGGGAGACAGGGGAGACGTTTACTATCTCCAGTTAATTGATCAGGTGCGTAAATTCAAAGGAATGACACCCCCTGAAAAAGTTTCTGCACCAAAATCAATAAAGATTGGGAAAGCGGATGATTGGAACGATGTTAAGCCATATTTTGATCATTACAAAGGCAATACAATGCACCGCGATCACAGAGGTCGTTACGATCAATACTACGTAAACAATACCGGACGGAACGATATTGTGGGAGCAAAAGTAGCGCGCGATGCTAATAACATTTATTTCTATGTTGAATCAGCTGACAAACTAACTCCAAAAACCGATAGGAACTGGATGATGTTGTTTATTGATTCTGACCGCGATAAAACAACGGGGTGGAACGGCTATGATTTTATCGTTAACCGTGTTAGCCCCGGGAAAAAAGTAGTGGTGGAAAGAAACGTTGGAAACCGTTGGGAGTGGGAAAAAGTAGCTGAATCAAATTATGCAGTTAATGAAAATAAACTGGAACTGGAAATTCCACGCGGTATATTAAATCTTAAGAATGTAGATGTCGATTTCGAATTCAAATGGAACGATAATATGCAGGAGAACGGAAACATAATGGATTTTTATGTAAACGGAGATACTGCTCCCGGAGGCCGTTTCAATTTTGTTTTCGATGAAAAACTCCAATAATTTATTCTGAAAACACATTATTAAATAAAACAGAGGTAGAAATTCTGCATTACGGGGTTGCATAGATAATAACCCGTTAAATGATATCTGTATTGTATTTCTTCCTTGTAAAACCTATGTCTTTAATAAAAGGAAAATTCTATTTATATGAAAAAGTTTAATCTTCAGTTTTTGTTTTTCATTCTGGTTGCACAATCGTGTACATTAGGGACAAAAACTACTTTTACAGTCGATACCGGGCAGGGATTCTGGTCAGTAAATTCAGGTAATCAATCCTTAACTCAGATTAGTTCTTCAATAAATGGCAAGAACATTTTGCTGAATGCAGAAGGAAATACAAACAGCTATAGCACCACAGTTGATGGATTAGTTGTTCATTCTGAGTTTCAGCTTGTGAATGAGAAATGGGCAGAGTTGGCTGTTTCTGTCCACAACCCCGGAACTGATACATTATACATTGATTCTTTTGAACCATTAAAAAGCAATTGCACTACTGCTTTAAAAGGTGCACTCTCTGAAGATTTGAATATAATGTGGGAAAGTGCAACCTACGATGTGGGAAGAGCCAAAGAACACGAAAGCCATTATTATTGCTCTATTTATTCCGATAGAGATAAAATGGGGCCTGCTTGGATGTTTACATATCATCCACCTCAGTTATGGACTTCGATGCTAAAAAAACAAGGAGATACGCTTTCTGCATACGTAAATTTTTATGGTCGTCGTTTTCCTGTTTCACCCGGCGAAACAGTAACTTTTGATCCATTGCTGTTGAGTGCCGAGTATAACTCAATGGATGGCTGGCTGGCTATTGGTAAATTTTATAAACCGGCAATGGAAGCGAAAGAAGCAGTTAAACATTCAGGATTTAATACCTGGGATTTCTTCAGGGGGCAAATATCGTCTGATGAAATGAAACCGGTATTGGCTGATTTGAAAAAGTTTAACGACAGTTACGACGCAGAACTCAAGTATTTTACGTTAGATGACGGATGGTTCCACCAGCGTGGAAGTTGGGAGTTTGATACCTCAAAGTTTGAAGGCGGAGAAAAAGGTTGGGCTGAAACTGTGCGCGAAAAAGGAATGATTCCCGGTGTTTGGATTGCTCCGTTTTGGTCGAACAAAGAGCGGGTTGATGAATTTGGAATGAATGTGCTTGAAGAAGTGCCTGATCATGTTATTCGCTATCGTGTTGATCCAAGCGATCCCAACGTACGAAAGTATGTTATCGATCGTTTTCGGAAATTAAGTAATTCGGGGTATAAGTATTTTAAGATAGATTTTTTGGCACTGGCTTATACCGACAAACCTTACAAATACTCGAAATTTCATCCTGAAAAAGTGATTCGTGATTTTATTCTCGATATCAGAGAAGCCATTGGTGATGATGCTTTTTTATTAGGCTGTAGCACTGTAATTGCTCCTTGTTCGATGATTTGCGATGGTGCGAGAATTATGTCGGACATTACCGAAAACTGGGATGTAACAAAAGAAATTTACCGACACATTGCCTACCGTTATTGGATGAATGGAAGTTTGTTTATAGCCGATCCTGATTTTTTTGTAGGGCGCGGCCCGGAAACCTTAATAGACGGTGCATCGCCTGGTATTGGATTGGAAACCGGGGGGAGAAAGTACGAAGGGTTTGATTATACAAAGGCAAAAACATGGGCTACCATGTGTTTTGTTTTAGGCGGACATTTTAACTGGTCTGATCAGCCATCAGGAGTTAAAAAGGAAATATGGGACATGGCGGCAACTCTTGCTCAATATGGCCCCGGAGAACCCGGTATTCCTCTTGATTTAATGGATACTGAGTATCCGACAAAATGGCTAAGAACTGACAATGGAAAAAAATATTTATCCCTTATTAATGTAAAAGATACCCCAATTACTCTGACAATTAGTAAAAAAGAAATTAGTACCCGGACTAGTGATGTTTTAATGACCGATATTTTTACCGATGAGAAGGTTGAATTTGAAGAAGTAGAAATAGCAATAACGCTTAATGCATACGATTCCAAGTGTTTTTTTGTATGTGAAGAATAATACACTTTCTGAATTTTTAGTCAAATAGAATAAGGTCAATGAATAACCATTCACTGACCTTTTTTTATATAGTGATAATCGTAATTAAAGTTTCTTCAATAGAAAACTCAGGCAACTTCTTTATTATAAATAAAAGTAATTGTAATTAACTATTCTTGGGGAGAAATTTAATCAGAATGAGTCAGAAAAGAAGAACGTTAACAATTGAGTAGAATGATTCGGTTTAATAAATTTACGTAGCCGAAAAATTAGGTCAGATTCTTTTTAAACTGCAACGGACTAACGCCTTTCTCTTTTTTAAACAGGACTGAGAAATTGCTCTGGCTGCCAAAACCGCACAGAAAGCTTATTTCTCCAAAATTATCGTTCCCATTTTTCATTAATTCAATGGCCTTGTTAATGCGATATTTTGTAATAAAATCTTTTGGTGAGATGTCCATTATACTCATAAATTTACGGTAGAAACTGGTACGGCTCATATTCAACTCGTCAGCCAGATAATTAACATTTAACTTAGGCAAATGATATTCTGTTGATATAATATTTTCAATCTTCTTAATAAAATTCAGTTCAAACTGGTTAGACGTTTCAATTTTGTGTTCATCAAAAATACCTTGTTTGTAAGAAGCCTGTAATTGTTTGCGTAATTGAATGAGATTGACAATTCGGGCTGTTAAGATACTTAAATCGAATGGTTTGGATATGTAATCGTCGGCTCCGTATTTATACCCCGAAATTTGGCTCTCTACGTCTGTAATTGCGGTAAGCAGAATAATCGGAATATGGGAAATAAGTTCATCTTCGCGAACCTGTTTGCAAAGTTCCAAACCATCAATTTCCGGCATCATAATATCCGAAATAATAATATCGGGAAGGTGTTTTTGCGCCAGTTTTATTCCTTCTTTGCCATTGTAACACGAAATAACTTTAAACTGTTCTTTTAATGCAGTGCCAATAAAGCGATTAAGTTCCAGGTCATCTTCAACAACAAGAACCAGGTTATTGTTGTTCTGAGAACCAACTTCAGTTGTCATCTCTTCTGCAATTTCATTCACATTTAAAGAGGTTTCATCTGTAGTTTTTGCGTCAATCCAAATATCGTTTTTATAGGCCTCATCGTTAACAGGTAACACAAAACTGAAAATAGTCTCTTTTTGTTCTTCGCTTTTAACAGTAATGGCCCCATGGTGTAGTTTTACCAGGCTTTTCGTAAAGTCTAGTCCTATTCCAGTTCCGGAATAATCGGGTTTGTTGCTGTCGAGTGATGATTGTTCAAAACGATTAAAAATTTTAGACAAATCTTTTTCCGGGATTCCGAAACCGTCATCGATAACCGAAATTTTGACGAAAGAGTAGTTTGTTTGCTCGTTTATGTCTACGAAAAAGCCAGCTGTTTCAGAGGCTTCAAGCATTTCGATATCGATAAGGATAGAACCGTTTTCTTTGGCGTGTTTTAATGCGTTTGATAAAAGGTTGCTCATTATTTTCTCATACTTGTCTTCGTCAATCAGCATGGAGAGTTTTTCAAACTCTGATTTTATGTCAATCGTAATATTTCTGTTGACAGCAACATAACGAAATGCTTGTATAAGTTTCTCAGTAATAGTAATGATATTATCTCTTTTTACCTTTAAATCAAGTGTGTCGTTTTCCAGTTTACGAACTGAAAGCAACTGGTTGACCAGGGCAAGTAACCGGTCGGTGCTGTATTGTAGTCCTTTAAAAGAAGAAAAGGTGATGTTTTTTGAAGCCAGGTCTCGGGACAAGATATCAATGTTACCCTTAATCAGAGTTAAAGGAGTTCTTATTTCGTGGGAGATATTGGTAAAGAAACGCATTTTCATTTGCGCTATCTCGTTTTCTCTGATCCTTTCCCGATGTTCAAGCTCTAATTTATTTTTGTACAATTTGGCATTTAAAATTAGCCTGAAACTTATAAATATAAGTGATGAGCCAATCAGGAGATAGATAAGAAAGGCCCAAACCGTTAAAAACGGAGAGGGTTTTATTTTTATTTTTAGTGAAGAAACATCAGACCATTCTCCAATATTGTTTTGTGCTTTTACCATAAATGTATACGAACCTGCACGGATATTGGTGTAGTTTGCATAATTACGATCACCTACATAATTCCATTCTTTATCGAAACCCTCCAGCATGTAAGCATATTTTAATTTATTGGCAGCGATATAGTCAAAGGCATGGTATTCGATAGAAAATACTTTTTGTTTATGAGTTAGGGTAATTTCCCTGGTATTGTTTAAAACCTGAGACAATATTCCTGTCTCATCGCCCGGCACTATTTTTTTTGTGGCAATGTTTAGGCTCTTTAAAATTATTTCCGGAGAAATATTATGGTCTAATTGAGACATAAGTCTGGGATTAAAGAAGGTAAGTCCATAATTTCCTCCCATATAAATGGTGCCATATTGGTCAACCAGCGATGCTTTTTGATGAAACTGAATATTTCGTAACCCTTCGTTTTGAAAGTAATTGATAAACTCTTCATGTTTATCGAAACGCGATAGCCCAAACGATGTCCCCAACCATAATTTACCGGTTTTATCTTCTTCAATACAAACCACATCGTTATTGGGCAGGCCATCCTTCTCTGTATAAACTTTAAAGTCGTTGTTGGTTAAGCTAATTTTATATAATCCATAATTGAAATTACCCACCCACAAAATACTGTCTCTGTCGAGATACATGGAAATGGCTTCATTCAGTTTATAATTTCCGTTTTTTATAGAGCTTTCCAGGTTTCTGTAGGTGTTTGTATTGATATTGTAGACAAACAGGCCAAAGCCATAAGATGATAGGAGTATTTCTTCTTTTCCGATGGGGATAATTTTGGTAATGTTATTCCCTAAACGCAGTTCATGATGAAGAATGTTACCACCGTAATCAAGCGTGAAAAATCCTTTTCCATCAGAACCTGCAATAATTTTTCCATCTTGTTCACAAAAGCAAACTATTCCCTGGTTTGGTAAAGGAATATCTATTTGTTTTACTTTATTTAATTTGAGGTCAGTTAGTTGTAATTCTTTTTCTGATCCTATCCAAAGTTGTTTTTTTGAGTCGATAAGCAGAGAGCGAATATGGTTGTCAACCAAAATACTATTCTGAATATTATAATGTTCTCCCTTCCTGACAAGTCCTCCATGGTAAATATATAATCCATTTGATCGGGTACCGATATAATAGTTAACGTTGTAATCGGTAGTTACGCAGGTTACAAATTTATTGTTGGTTAAGTTGTCTAACTGAATCTCAAAGTTGAAATTATTATGCCTTTTAAATGAAACGTCGGCTCCCTGGTCGAAGGTTCCCAACCAAAGATTATTATCCCTGTCTTTAAAAACAGATGTAAGATAATTCGATTTAAGATTGGAGTTTGATTTGTTTAAATTTAAAATATCATTTATTACCGGGTTGAAAATGTAGAGCCCGTTTGCTTTGGTACCCATCCATAAAAAACCGTTGTCAATTTCCTGTATAAAAGTGATATCTATATTTTGTAATTTCTCCAGTTCTTTGTATTGTTCAGGAATTGCTGTGTATTGTCGATTAGAAAGATTAAAGAATTGTATTGTATTTCCTGCAATAATGATATTCCCGTTTATTTTTATCATACCTCCGCCCTTATAAGGTGCATTAATTTTAGGAATTGGATATTTATTAATGGCTCCGTTTATGGGGTTATAATTTACGAGGGTCATGTTGTCGATTGTTTTACCCCAGATTCCGGTTTCTTTATCACTTACAAGGTTTTCTATTATAATATCTTGCGGGAAATTATGAACACGGTCAAACGACTGCTTGTCTTTGTTGTAACCAAATAAACCTCCTAAATAACTAATACCATACGTTTTTCCTTCAAAATCAATAAAGTCAAGATAAAGTTCATTGTTCGATTCAATACGTTGTATTTTATCGGTTGCCGGATTGTAAATGTTTACTCCGTATCCGGTGGCGCAAAATAAGGTGCCATCAAAGTTTGTGTGCAATTTAACCACATTGTTGTGATACAAAGAATGGTCATTATTTTCAAAAAGAAAATGTGTAAATGAAATGCCATCGTATCTGTTTAGTCCCCGTGCAGTGGCTATCCAGATGTAGCCTTGATTATCTTGTGCGAAAGAATGAATTGATAGATTGGAAATACCATTCTCAAAATTTAGATTTCTAAATTTTGGTGCTCCCGGATTGACATTGTTCTCTGAAATTCCGGACAAAAAAATAAGTAGAAATATAAGCGTAAGAATTGGCTTCATAAATCAGATTCCCTGCAGCAAATGTATTTAATTATTTGTACTAAAATTAAAAAAAGTAAGATTTATCCAGCATGAAAATGTAGTGTTTGAATTTTGTTGTAAGTGAATTGGAACAAAGACGAAAAATCTGAAACAAATGCGATAAAAGCCCTGCTGTGTATACAAAATATAAAAAAAATGAAACAATTCTGATAAAATAAAAATGGCAATATAAATAGTTTCACGGCCGAAAACTAAATTGATGAACTACCCTGATAAAAGTTGTTTCAATTTTTATCAATGGGTAAAAATCTTAAACAGATGAAGCGAAACATTCTATTATTCTTATTACCACTTTTATTTGTAGGAAATGTGTTCGGGCAAGGAGGAAAAATTGTCAAAGGAACAGTCAGCGACGAAACTGGGGAGGTTCTTCCGGGTGTAAATATTGTTGTTAAAGGAACTGTTACCGGTACCGCAACTAATCTCGACGGACAATATGAATTGAGAATTTTGGAAGACAATCCGGTGTTGGTGTTTTCATTTATTGGATATCAACAACAAGAAGTTCCGGTAAACGGACAACAACAAATTGATGTTGTATTGAAGTTCGATACCGAAAATATTGAGGAGGTTGTAATTACGGCCCAGGCAAAAGGACAAAAAAATGCCATTCGCGAACAGATTAATTCCAATACCATTAAAAACGTTGTAGCATCCGACCGTTTGCAGGAAAATCCTGACGCAAACTCGGTAGAAGCCATTGGTCGTTTGCCCGGAGTTTCTGTAATACGTGGGGGCGGCGAAGGAACCGGTCTGGTAATTCGTGGTTTGGAACCAAAATATTCTTCAGTAACACTAAATGGTGTACAAATGCCATCAACAGGCGGATCGAGCCGCGAAACCAATATTTCGGGAATATCGCAATATGTACTTCAGGGAGTTGAGGTTTACAAAGCGTTAACTGCCGACATGGAAGCCAACTCGGTTGCCGGTACGGTTAATTTAAAACTGCGCGAAACTCCTAAAGGAATGCATTATAATGCCATGGCCCAGATGGGATACAACGATATGAACAGTTACTATGGAAATTATAAACTCCAGGGCGATTTCAGCAACCGGTTTTTTAAAGATAAGTTGGGCGTGTTCTTTTCTGCTAATGCAGAACGGGTGAACAGAAGTACACAGACAATGAGCGCCGGTTATGGTCTTGAATCTACAAATGAGGTGAATATTTTACTTAATGGTACAAGCCTTAACGATATTGAAAAAATTAAATACAGGAGATCGGCAATGTTGTCGCTCGACTACAAGGTGCACCCATCTACTACCTTATCGTTATATACTTTATATAGTAACTCAAACGACGAAACAAACCGACAAACAAAAAATTACGGAGCAACAGGCATCGGTGGTGTAAGCTACGATTTTGCTTGTAATCCGTATTATAAAAACAATGTAATTCAGTCTGCTTTGAGTGGTTTAACCAAAACAAATTTTTTGAATCTGGAAATTGATTATGGTGTAGCTTATTCATACAGTAAAGTAGACGATCCAAAATCGAGGGGCTGGAGTTTTAATTATATGACTTCTCCTACTGATGCAACTTTTACTCAGGATATAAGGAAGAAGGATCCTTCGGAGATCATTCCAATGTACTATGATAACACTGCCGACCTTGACGCTTTGGTATTGAATTCAATGTCGGAAACAGCAGATGACGTTTCGGATAAAAACCTGACAGCATATTTAAACATTGAGAAGACTTTTAAAATTGGTGATTTGATAACAGGACGTGTTAAAACCGGAGGAACATACCGGACAAAAAATCGTTTTCGCGATGTAGTTTCAGGTTATACAGCTGTTTCTACTAACCAATTTGCCCAACCTGTAATTGCCGATGGTTTAGATTGGATCGTACAGGATCCGGTTACAAAAAATATTACTGCAAATGGATTGGTTGATGGTTATGTTGGAGATTTCCTGAACGGAGATTATACGTTCGGAAATACTTATAATTTCAACAGGTTGAATGAAATTACTGATATCTGGCAAACCACTTCACAATACTGGTACGATCAGGGAGAGGAAGTCTGGAGTCAACACTTTCCTGCTGAAAAGCTTGGAATGGCACAGAATATTCAGGCTTCAATGATTAACGATCAGGATATTACAGAACATTATTATGCCGCTTATCTGTTAACCGAATTAAATTTTGGAAATTGGTTAATGGTTCTTCCCGGATTACGCTACGAAGAAACAAAAACAGATATGAAAGGATGGACTACTGTTCAGCCAACTTATTCGGGCCCAATTTACGATCCACTGCCGGGAAGTGCAACAACTGCAAGCCACAACGATAAGTTTTGGTTACCAATGGTACATATGAGGGTTACTCCAATGAAATCGTTATATGCCCATTTTGCTTACACCGAGACACTTAGCCGTCCTTCATTTAATGAGATATCTCCCAATACATGGTACAATTCAGGTTTTCAGCCTTTTGCATACGTAGCTCAAAATCCGGAGTTAAATGCTGAAAGATGGAAGAATTATGATGCTCAATTTACAATCCATGGCGACAAAGTAGGTTTAATTTCGGTGAGTGGATTTTATAAAACAGTTAGTGATAAAATCTGGACAAGAGCATATAAACGTATTAAAGGAGATCCTATTATCGACCCGTTTCCTGATGCATCGCTCGTGAATGTTTCTAAACCTGAAAATCATCAAAACGAGATTTTTGTAAAAGGAATAGAGGTTGAGGTTCAAACATCGTTCTGGTATTTACCAAAACCATTTAGCTATTTTACAGCCTCAGCCAACTATACTTATACCAAATCAGAAACACAGTATCCATTATCATGGATCGAAAATATCATTCCTGAGGGTGGTGGCAGACCAGTACCAACCCGCATTGATAGTAGTGCAACCGGGCCAATGCTTTACCAACCAAAACACATTATCAATGCTTCGCTTGGTTTTAACCGAGAAGGCTTAAATGTCTGGTTGTCGTTCCAGTATAATGGCGACATTTTCACAGGTAAAAATTATCAGTTGGCAGAATTAGATCCTTTAAAAGAAAAATTCTACAGATGGGACCTGCAGGTTACACAAAAACTGAAAGGGAAATTCAGTGGATTTGAAATCATCGGAAATTTTGCCAACCTGACAGACTTTATGGAAAAATCGAGGTTGCGAGGAGATGTTAGACCAACTTACCTTGAAAACTATGGTTGGACTGCTGACCTGGGATTACGTTATCGCTTTTAAATAATAGAAAAATATCCAAGCCTTTAATAGAGGGTGATGTAACCTTCTGTTATAGTTCGGTATAATGAATTTTTAAATAACAAATCAATAGTGTTAAGTAATAAAAATACTAACTAAAAAAATCAGAAATTATGAAGAAGTTTACTTTAGTTTTTTTTCTTGTTACACTGTTACTAAGTACAGTAACATATGCTCAGGACATCCTTGTCGTTGATCCGGGAGTAGGTACATTAAATGCTGCTGTTGCTGCAAATGGTGGTAATAAAATTTATCAGTTGAAAGCTGGTGAATGGTATCAACTTGATGGTGTAATTGAAAACGTAGATTATCACCTTCAAATAATTGGTGAAGAACCGGAAGAGGGAGAAATGCCTGCAACATTACAAACTAATGCTGATGCCGGAGGTGGAGTTTTTGGAAAAATGTTTAATGCATTTGGCGATATTACTGTTAAAGGAATTTATGTGGTAAATGCCGATTTGAATGGTGTTGTGGCTCCTAATTTTATTGAACAAAATATGCATGGTGGACACGTTGTTGTAGATAAATGTATTCTTGATCCGGTAACCACTGCCAATGGAGTTACAGATATTGGTGGTGGTGCACGTATCTATTTTACAAACAACCAGGTTTTACGTATGGGACATCAGTTAAACCCTAATGACGGACACTTTTTTAACACTGGAGGTTCCGGCGATGGCGTAGATACATTATATGTGGAGAACAATACATTCGTTTGTATGGGTACAAACATGTTTGCAGGTAATTTTAATAATGCAGTTCACAATTACATTAAGTTTAACCACAATACCTGGGTATTACAAAAAAGCCAGATAGAATGGGTTGTCTACGAAGAAACTTTCATTTTTACCAATAACCTGATGTTTGACTACAATACACAGCCATGGGCAGCCAATTGGCAACCTATGCCGGGTGCTGATGTAAATCAACCTAAACCAGCTTTAATTTATGCCGATACAATTCCTGGTGAGACTTTACCTTCATCTCGTCAACAGTTTTGGGAGTATAATATGCTTTACCGCAACCCTAAATTTTATGATCTTCTTGATGAACTGAATGCCTGGGCAGTAACAAATGGAAAACCCGTAGTAAATTTTCAGCCATTTTTATGGCCTGTAGATTCTATTAATGCAGTTAATCCGAATAATATTCCTAGAGAAACTGTTCTATTTGCCAACGATGAGGCATTCCCAAATTGGAAAGAAGGAAATAATTTAGCTGATATTGACCCAATGTTCGAAGATCAGGAAATATATACGCATTCTGATAAATTTGTTGAATGGACCCGTCCTGCTTCTATGATTCACGCTTTGGGCGATGCTGCTGACAATTATCCTCCTGCATCTCAATGGCCACAATGGCATTGGGATCCGGATGGTGACCCTGCAATTAACAGTACATGGCCTGTATTTAACGGAAAATATTCCAATCCTGAATTGTTAAAGGCATCAATCGAGAATCTTCCTTTGGGTGACTTAAACTGGTTCCCTGAAGCAAAAGCTAAATGGGCAGCTCAGAAAGACGAAATAGATGCACATGTTGCAGCCGGAAATGAGAGTAAATTCACTTTAACTGGCGTAAAACCTGAACTTAAAGAAGTATCGTTTGCTGCCGAATGTTATCCTAATCCGTTCTCAAAAGAAACAACCATTAGCTTTAAGTTGGAATCGCGTGCAGATGTTAATATCACTATTATTAATGTGGTTGGACAGCAAGTTACAACATTGATGAGTGCCGAGAAACCGGCAGGATCACATAAAGTTGTTTGGAATGGTACCGATAACGCCGGAAATCTTGTAAACAGCGGAATTTATTTCTTCACCGTTTCTACAGACAACGGATCACAAACCGGAAGAATTGTTTTATCAAAATAAGGTAGTATAGTTTAGCATTGAATTTAGAAGAAGAACAGCAGTTTTAAGACTGCTGCTTCTTTTTTCTTTTTATCAGAATTACATTTCTCAGTATGTTTAAAAGAGTTATAATATTGTTTTTATTGGGTTTTTCATTTTTTCAATTACGCGCACAAAAACATGAAAATCCAAATGTTATTTATCGTGATTCAAGGGTGCGCGAGTACATTGTTCCTGAGACTGTTATTTGGAAATCGGATAATACCGGAACACTTGTTAAAAATGCTGAGAAACTATTACAAAAAGGAAATGGTCAGGCTGATTTGGCCCCCGGTAGCTTATGTTACTTATTAAATAATGGGCAAAACAAAGCATCTTTTATTTTAGATTTCGGAAAAGAAATTCACGGAGGATTGCAAATAATAACCGGCAATTTTACGAAGAATAACGATTTAAAACTTCGCTTACGTTTCGGGGAGTCTGTATCTGAAACTCTATCTGATATTGGCACAGAAAGCAATGCTACTAACGAGCATGCCATTCGAGATTTTGAAATTAACTTGCCCTGGTTGGGGAAATTGGAAATTGGTAATACCGGTTTTCGTTTTGTACGAATTGATCTGCTTGGCGATTCAACAGAGGTACTACTAAAAGAAGTTAACGGCATTTCGATATACCGCGACATTCCTTATCTCGGGAGTTTTAAATGCGACGATGAATTATTAAATCGCATTTGGGAAACCGGAGCATATACGGTTCATTTAAATATGCAGGAATACCTTTGGGATGGCATTAAACGCGATCGTTTGGTTTGGGTTGGAGATATGCATCCGGAAATAATGACCATTAACTCTGTTTTTGGTTATAACGAAGTGGTTCCTAAAAGCCTTGATCTTATTCGCGATATTACACCTGTTGAAGATTGGATGAATGGGATATCGTCCTATTCCATGTGGTGGATTCTTATTCATAAAGAGTGGTATCAGCATAATGGAAATCTTGAATATTTAAAACAGCAGCAAAAATACCTTGTTGCATTGCTTCGGAAATTTGCCTCAATGGTTGATGAAAATGGAAAAGAAACCCTTGATGGACAGCGCTTTTTGGATTGGCCCAGTAGCCCGTATCCGGAAGCTGTTGATGCAGGTTACCATGCTTTGCTAAAAATGACATTGGAAGCAGGCGAAAAACTTTGTGCCATTCTTGGAGATAAAAAGACTGCAAAAATGTGCAGCAATAAGGTTGCTTTAATGGAAAATATCAAACCAGATCCTGTCGATTCGAAACAGGCTGCAGCTCTGCTTTCTTTATCAAACTCAATTTCAGCACAGGAAGCCAATTCCATTATAGAGAAAGACGGAGCCGAAAGATTCTCAACTTTTTATGGCTACTACATGCTTTTAGCTATGGCAAAGGCTGAGAATTATACTGGTGCTATGCAAATTATACGCGAATATTGGGGAGCCATGCTTGAACTTGGAGCCACAACATTCTGGGAAGATTTTGATATAGACTGGATGAAAAATGCGGGAAGAATTGATGAAATGCCGCAACCTGATCATGTTGATATTCATGCCTCATATGGCGGATATTGCTACGAGGGATTGCGCCATAGCTTTTGTCATGGCTGGGCTTCTGGTCCAACAAGTTGGTTGTCGGAATATGTTCTTGGTGTTAAAGTTATTGAGCCCGGGTGCAAAACTGTTTCGATAAAACCAAATCTCGGAGATTTAAAATGGGTTGAAGGTACGTACCCAACTCCTCAGGGTATTATTACCATACGACATGAAAAAATGAAAAACGGAAAAATTAAAACTGAAGTTAATGCCCCTGACGGAATTAAAATAATCCAACCATAAATAACTAAACTTTCTAAACCTATGAAGTATAACAATATAATTTCATACGTTGATGATTCTAAACAGCCTGATTATAAGGTTTTTTGGATTAACAGGAAAACCAAAGAAAAAGGTTATCTCACCTTTTTCACATACGATTATGGAATTGAAATAATAACAGCAGTGTTTAACACCATGTATCCGGGCAGGGAAATTTTGCAAATTATACAAACGGGATTACAACAGGTCTCTTAATTGTATTGTCAATAAAAAATGTTAAAGTATGGATTGCCATTTGTTATATTTTAAAGCACAGTTTGCTTTATTCTTTTTTTGTACGATCGGACAAACTATACTTTATATTACCTTCTTTTTGAGTAAAACACAATCCCCTGCAAGCCTTTTTAACCTGATTTTTTATTTGGATAAAAGAGTAATAGTAACTGACAAATGTTTGCAGTTGCTGTTGAATCCAAATATCAAGATTATTGCTGACCATGCTCAGCAGGAACCAACTAAATTACAACATCGAGAATTTTTATGAAAAATAATTGAAAATGAAAAAAATAAGAGAGCTTGTAAACCTTCAGTTATTGCTAATTGGGATTGTATTATTTGTTATACAATCGGCATTTGTTTTTATAAAATACGATGCAAATAAAGGAGGAAAAACAATAACTCCATATTTAAAACAAGCCAGTTATGCAGGAGAATGGCTTTCTTTGAAAAACGATTTCATTGAATTTAATTTTTACAAACGTATAAATGGCTGGGGCTGGGGAGAAGTTGTAACTCCTTCCGGAAAAATGATGGGTGTTTTGGAGCACCTGGGCGAAATTATGTTGCGCGATCAGGACATTCCCATGCGATTTGTTGCAGATTCTTATACAAAAAAACAGACTGCTGATGGCGAAACCATTGAATTTGACGTTCACTCGGTGGTAGTGCGCGATGTATTAGACGGCACTTCGTTTGATAATTGGATGGTTTATCCTTTCACAGAACCTGCAATAAAAGGAACTGTTTCAATAACATTGTCGCCAAATTCATCGGTTTTAAAATTAAAATACCGGTTAATATCAACCGGGAATTATTATGCCCGCTACATTCGCGGTCCCTGGTTTAAAGCCGGCGAGGCATCGTTCGGAACTGAAAAAGACGATGCTATTTTACCAGGTGTCGACTGGGCGATTAAGGAGGAGTGGACCAGTGGAACCGACTTTTTTAAAGATCCCTGGGCTTTGCGTGTTGCGCCTCACCCCAATAAAGTTACTCTTCCTGTAATGGCGGTAAGTAATAAAGGCGATGTGGTGGCCATGTCGTGGAACCCAACCCAACTGGCCTCGCGGTGGTTTAATTACCGCGAACACGTTCAGCAACCTGTGTTTGCTTCTCCCAATTTTGTTGATAGAAAGAATAATCAACTGATGGGATTAATGGTGCCTGACGCAACAATTGAAGGACACGAAAATGAGATTGTTGCCGATATTCCGTTGGAACTTAAAATCGGCCAGCAAATAAATTTCGATGCGGAACTGTGGATTACAAAAGGAAATTCGGTAAATGCTTTAACCGAATGGGTCGACCGAAACGGATTACCACAACCATCGGAATCAAGGTGGTTATACACTGAAACGTTAGATAAAATTGCAAATGCTTACAATACCAATTTCTGGCACGAAGGAGAAGGATTTGGAATTATTCAGCGACCGGAGGAAAAAATATATCCTAATGTTCCCTCTTTTTTATCTCGTTATGTGGCTGAAAACAAAAAAACAAAACTGGCAAAAGAATTAAAGGCAAAAATTGAGTGGTCAGAATCTCAAATAAAAACATCAGAAACAAGCAAGGAAACTTTAATTAAAAGGGGAGAAAGTATTCTAGCCAGGCAAAACGACGATGGTTCATTTCCTTTCGATCCTGATATGGTTGGGAAAGATGATTTTAAGGTAGCCACTTCGTTTATCGAGCCGATGGGATTAACAGGCGAGACTGCACTGGACATTACGATAAAACCTGCTTTGCAGCTTTTGGATTTAAGCAGACAAATCGGTGAAGAGCGGTTTTACATTGCAGCCAAAAAAGCAGTCGATTTTACTATGGATATGCAACGTCCGGAGGCCGGCGATTATTGGGAAACTCCGCTTCATGCAGCAAATCTTTTGGCTGCAGGCCATGCCGCAATTGCCAATTACCTGATTTATGAAAGATCTGGCGAGCAACAATACAAGACTAAGGCTATTTACTGGATGCGAACATTATTTGCTTTCACACATATGTGGGAGCCACTAAAAATACCAATGCTTTATGACACGAAACCTGTTCTAAGCTCAAGCGACTGGTATTTTGCCAATTGGGTGCGCGATCATGTGCAGTGGGAGGTTCTTAATGTTTTTGCCGATTTGGCATCGCGCAAAATAGATTGGGGAAAAGTTGATCCTGAAATCGATTGGTTAACCTATCAAAAAGGGATTACAAATGCTGCTATTCGATGGATGATTGTACATACCGACAAAACCTGGTTTCCGCATAATTTACCCGAAACCAATGTGCGATATGAGAATGGGGAGTACGATTACTGCTTCCCTGATACACATAACAGTACAAGCGGCAATTATGGCGGTATGATGATTATGCCGGCTCCTATCGCCGATAATATTTATAATATTTTGGACAAGGAGAATAAATAGGGATTGAGATAGTTGAGAACCTAAATTGAGTGAAAATATACAAACCAGCTAAATATAGATCATGAAAATGAAAAGGGCGTCTTTATTAATATTACTAACATTATTTTCATACTCGGCATTTTGTCAGAAGGATAATTTATTAGTTCCCGAACCGGTAAAATTTATCCAGAAAACCGGGAATTTTCTGTTGTCAACAGACACACGAATAGTGATCCCTGATGATAATACAGAAATTAAAAAGGTTGCTGCTTTATTTAATGATCAGTTAGTGGCGCTTTGTGGTATTCGATTGGAATCTTCAAGCGTTAAAGATGAAACAAGAGTTGAATTTCTCTTAAATAAACAACCCGACAATGAACTGGGTGACGAAGGTTATTTTCTGAATATATCGTCAAAAAAGATTACGATTTCAGCCAATAAACCTGCCGGACTTTTATATGGTTCTGAAACATTATTGCAAATGATTTCTCCGGTACTGGCTGATTCGATAGTAAATATTGCCTGTGCCGAAATAACCGATTATCCGCGTTTTGGATGGCGGGGGTTAATGTTGGATGTAAGCCGTCATTTCTTTACAAAGGAAGAAGTAAAAAGGTTTATCGATCAAATGGTGAAATACAAATACAATGTATTTCACTGGCATTTAACCGATAACAATGGCTGGCGTGTCGAAATCAAATCGTATCCCAAATTAACCAGCGTTGGTGCATGGCGGGCTAAACGTACCGGTTTGTATACTGGTTATGAAACAGCAGAACCAGACGAGCCCAAAACTGATGGCGGATTCTATACACAAGATGATATCCGTGAAGTAGTGCAATATGCTGCTGACCGTTTCGTGACAATTGTCCCGGAGGTTGATGTCCCCGGGCATTCTAGTGCACTGCTTGCAGCATATCCCGAATATTCCTGCCTGGGAACACCAACGTATGTATACGAAGGGGGAAGAATTACAGATATTGGCGATAACGAATTATGTGTGGGTGATGAAAAGGTGTATGAGATGCTTGATAAAGTTTTTGGTGAGATAGCAGCGCTCTTTCCCGGCGAATATATCCACATGGGAGGTGATGAAGCAACTCGCAAATATTGGGCTGAATGCCCCAAATGTCAGAAGTTAATGAAGGATGAAGGGATTGAAGAAGTATCGGCTTTGCAAAGTTATTTTTCGAGTAGGGTTGATAAAATCATAAGGTCGAAAAATAAAAAGATGATCGGCTGGGATGAAATAATTGAAGGAGGTTTGGTCCCGGATGCAACAGTAATGTCGTGGCGTGGAATTGAAGGTGGAATTACGGCTGCAAGCACTGGTCATCACGCTGTAATGTCGCCAACTACATATTGCTATTTAGATTATTTGCAAGGTGAAAAGAATATTGAACGGGTTTCGTTTGGAGCTTTACGTGCAAAGCGCGTTTTTGAATTTGAACCGGTTCCTGAAGGAGTCGATCCTTCGTTTATATTGGGTGGACAAGGAAATGTATGGACGGAATTTATTCCGAATTACAGAAGAGTGGAATATATGACATGGCCCCGTGGTTTAGCTTTATCGGAGGTGCTTTGGTCGCCAAATGTTAATCGCGATTGGGATGAATTTGTGCCTCGTATGGAAGCCCAGTTTCCCCGTTTCGATCAGGCCGAAATAAATTATGCACCTAGTATTTACGATCCGGCCATTGAAATGATTACCGGTGATAACGGGAAAAAACAAATTGTATTTACACCCGAAATTAAAGGTCTGGATGTTTACTATACCTTTGATCATACATTCCCTGATAATTTCTCTCTAAAATATCAAAACGAACCCATCGAAATTCCGAAAGGAGCTTCCGAAATATGGGCCATCACTTATCGGGAAGGAAAACCACTTGGGCGATTATTGGTGATTACACTTGATGAATTGGAAAAAAGGATGTAACTGTTGATGAAAATAAAGTCGATATTGAAAATATGGATTGCGGCAAGTCTTTGCTTGTTAGTAACAACATGCTCCTTTGTAAGAAACGAAGATGTTGTTGTTGCAAGACTTTCTTGTGAATACTGCGAAAATCCGCTGGATATTGAAACTCAACATCCCCTTTTTTCATGGACTCTTGAATCCGATCAACGCGGAGTAACTCAAAAATCGTATGAGATTATTGTAAGTGATGACTGTAACAGTATTTCAGAGAAGGAAGGAAATGTTTGGGAATCAGGTACGATTCATTCGGATGAAACAATAAATATCGCTTATAATGGTCGCACTTTAAAAAGTAATACAACGTATTATTGGCGGCTTCGGATTGTTACAAATACAAACGAAGAATACTGGAGCCAACCTGCTTTTTTTCATACGGCTTTACTTGATTCTTCAGATTGGAAAGCCGGTTGGATTACCACAAAATCAGAAATTATTCATACCAGCCCGCTTTTTAGAAAAGAATTTTCAGTTGAGAAGAAAGTCAAAAGTGCTTATGCATATGTAACTGCCTGTGGTTATCATGAGTTGTATTTGAATGGGCAGAAAGTGGGTGATCATGTTATGGATCCTCCAATAACCGACTTCAACAAACGTATCTTATACTCTACTTACGATATTTCAGAATACCTCACAAAAGGGAATAATGCCGCCGGAGTGATGCTTGGCAATGGAGCTTATAATTACCGCACTACTCCGGGACGATATGGCATTGGAAGTTCTCGCGAAAACAATCCGTCGTTTATTACTCAGATGATTATAAAATACGAGGATGGTAGCGAAGAAATGGTTGTTTCCGATGATTCGTGGACCACGGTTCCCGGACCAATTACCTACAACAATTTTTATGGCGGCGAAGATTACGATGCTACCAAAGAATTACCCGGGTGGAATAAAGCCAATTATTCTGAAAAAGGTTGGGAGAAAGCCGTTCCTGCAGAGCAGCCCAAAGGGAAATTAGTTGCGCTGTCGTCACCACCAATAAAAGTTACAGAAACCATTGAACCTGTAACTTCTATTAAAGTGAAAGATGGTGTTTATCTGTTCGATCTCGGACAAAATATTGCAGGTTGGTGGCAAATTAAAGTTAGTGGCAAACCCGGTCAAACAATTCGCATCAGAGGAGCTGAAACACTGAATGACAGTTTGTTTGCAAAACCGCTTGAGCAAGGTGACCGCCTGAGCGCAAAATACACTTACCATTCAGAATCGTGGAGCGACTATACATTGAAAGGTAATGAAGAAGAAGTTTTCGAACCTCGTTTCTTTTACACCGGTTTCCGATATGTGGAAGTTGCCACGAGCGATCATTCTGATTTTACGAATATAAATGTTGCGGGTCGTATTGTTCGTTCGGACATAGAGCGTACCGGATACTTTGAATCATCCGACTCGTTGCTGAATAAAATATACAAGGCTGGAGTGTGGTCGCAAAAGGGGAACCTTGTTGGAAATCCGACCGATTGCCCGCATCGTGAAAAAGGTGCTTATACCGGCGATGGACAAGTGATTGCCGAAACATCGATGCACGACTTTCAAATGGCTTCGTTTTATAAAATGTGGTTGAACGATATGCGTGATGCGCAGGAACCCAACGGTCGTATTCCAAATACCTGCCCAACGTTGGTTGGCGGAATGGGAGGCGGTATTGCCTGGGGAAGTGCGTACATTTTAATTCCTTACTGGATGAGTAGTTACTACAACGACACGCAGATTCTGCAGGAAAATTATTCGGGCATGAAACGTTACATTCAGTACCTGAATAATCTGGCAAAAAGCGATGAGAATCCGAACGAGCCTTACATTATCAATTATTTCGATGGCTACTGGTATTCGTTGGGCGAATGGTGTGCTCCGGGACAGTCTGACTGTCCCAATCATGAGGTAGTTAATACATTCTATTATTATTACGATGTAAAAATGCTTTCGGAGATTGCGAAGAAAATTGGAGCAAAAGAAGATTTGATGTACCTGGATTTATTGAGCGATTCAATTAGAACTGCTTTCATTCAGAAATTTTTCGATCCGGAAACCTGCAATTACGGTACAACAGAAACGTATCAAACTTATCAGCTTCTTGCAATTTTAGGCGATCTGGTCCCCGAAGGATACAAAGACAAGGTATTAAAAACAATTGTCGACGATATTTCCCGCCGTAATAACCATTTGAATACTGGTATTATCGGGACAAAATATTTGTGGCCTACGTTGGTTGAAGCTGGCTATTCTGATTTGGCATATGATGTTGCAACTCAAAAAACATATCCGGGATTTGGGTATTGGATAGAAAATAATGCAACAACCTTACTTGAAGCGTGGGAGGGAACCAATTCGCACAACCACCAGATGTTTGGCTCGATAGTCGAATATTTCTACAAATACTTGGCAGGCATCCAGTCTCCTCTCGAAGGCAATACATCTGCAGGTTATCATCACATTTATTTAAAGCCTTGTATTTCTGGTGGTTTAAACAGTGTGAAGGCTTCATTTGAAACCATGTCGGGAACCATTATTTCGTTTTGGAAAAAAGAAGGCAAAACGTTGTTCTATGATGTGGAAATTCCGGCAAATACAAGTGGAACAGTTGTGTTGGAGATTCCGCGTAACAGACCTTATAAGTTAACGGAAAGTGAGACACTCATTTGGAATGGAAAAGAGTTTGAAAATGATATTGACGGAATAAAAACTATTGCTGTAGCGAATGAGGAAATTCATATTCAAATTGAATCAGGACACTATCAGTTTGAGCTTAACGAAAAGTAAATGAAAAGGGGAGTTTATTTTCATAAAACAAGTAGTAATGATGAGAATAAAAGTCTCATTTGTAATGAATTAATTAATTTTAAATATCTTGATGGTAGTTATTTTTGAGAATAACACTTAATAGACGGATAAATCAACTAATAATAAATCACATCTAATGAAAGCTAATCTAGTCGTAATTGTTTCTCTCATATTCGGATCATCACTTTTTGTTTCATGTAAGCAAAATGGAAGTGATAATCTCACAAAGGAGTTAGAAACTGTTTTTGTAAATCCACCCGATTCCATTCAAACCAGTGTTTACTGGTACTGGATTTCAGATAATATTTCGAAAGAAGGAGTAGAAAACGATCTTATATCAATGAAAAAAGCCGGTATTAACCGGGCATTTATTGGTTACATCGGTCAGGATGACGTGCCTTACGGAAACGTAAAAATATTCAGCAATGAGTGGTGGGATATTCTTCATGCAGCGCTTAAAAAGGCTACTGAATTAGACATTGAAATAGGCATCTTTAATTCTCCGGGCTGGAGCCAGTCGGGTGGCCCATGGGTACGCCCCAACGAAGCAATGCGTTATCTGGCTTCATCGGAATTGCATGTAAAAGGTCCACAAAAGCTGAGTCAGAAACTCGAAAACCCGGTAGAACATTTCCAGGATGTAAAGGTGATTGCCTATCCCGAACCAAAATTCTTTGAACAGGTTTTTGATTCAAAAACAGGAAGTATTAGCTCTTTACCCAAAGCAGCAGGTTTATCAAAACTTACAGATAAGAATACCACTACCGGGATGAACTTTCCTGCCGATGGTGATTTTATTCTCGATTATGAAGCCCGAAAGCCTTTTACTGCGCGCAGTCTTTTAATCGTTCCTTTAGAATCAGGGATCAACAATCCGGCAGTACTTCAGGTGAAAGAAAGCAACGGCACGTATCGTACGATTTCAGAATTTCAGATTGACAGGTTTAATGCTGCTTTAAATGTTGGCTTCAACCCATTTGCTCCGGTGGTTGTGTCGTTTGCTCCTGTTACCGCAACCTCATTCCGTGTTATTGTGAAGAATATTAATGCGGAAATGGGATTAGCTGAAGTGGAATTATCGTCTGCCGCCCGGGTAGAACGTTACCCTGAAAAAACACTGGCAAAAATGTTTCAAACGCCGCTGCCATACTGGAAAGATTATCAGTGGCGCCAACAACCAGAACCCGGAGAAAAAGATGCTATAATCGATGCCTCCCAGGTAATTGACCTGTCACTGCGATTGTCTGCCGATGGTACTCTGAACTGGGAAGTGCCTGAAGGAAACTGGGTGATTCTGAGAACGGGAATGACACCAACCGGTGTTACCAATGCCCCGGCATCGCCCGAAGCAACCGGTCTGGAAATTGATAAAATGAGTAAAAAGCACGTAGAAAAACACTTCTACGCATACATTGGCGAAATAATGAAGCGCATTCCTGAAGCCGACCGAAAAACCTTTAAAGTGGTGGTTCAGGATAGTTACGAAACCGGAGGACAGAATTTTACTGACGACTTCTTGAATGAATTTAAAGAACGTTATGGCTACGATCCGCTACCTTTTTTACCGGTTTACAATGGTTTTGTTGTGAACAGCCAGTTGGAATCCGACCGCTTTTTGTGGGACATTCGCCGGATGGTAGCCGATAAAGTGGCCTACGATTATGTGGGTGGTTTGCGTGATGTAAGTCATAAACACGGACTGAAGACATGGCTCGAATGTTACGGACACTGGGGCTTCCCAAGTGAGTTTTTGATGTATGGCGGTCAGTCGGACGAAATTGGCGGCGAATACTGGAGCGAAGGCGAACTCGGGGATATTGAAAACCGAGCAGCAACTTCCTGCGGGCATATTTACGGAAAAACAAAAATATCTGCCGAATCGAATACCGTTGCCGGAGGCTCTTTCAGCAGGTACCCGGCCAGGTTCAAACAGCGCACTGATCGTTTTTTTGCAGAAGGAATCAACAACACACTTTTGCATGTTTACATTTCGCAGCCATATGAAGATAAAAATCCTGGTGTGAATGCCTGGTTCGGAAACGAGTTCAATCGGAAAAATACCTGGTTCGAACAAATGGATGTTTTTGTTGATTATCTGAAACGCTCGAACTATATGCTTCAGCAAGGATTGAATGTGGCCGATGCAGCTTATTTTATTGGAGAGGATGTTCCTAAAATGATAGGAATAACCGATCCTGAACTTCCGGTAGGTTATCAGTTCGACTACATGAATGCTGAAGTGATTGAAAAAAATATGACTGTTAAAGATGGCCTGTTAACTCTGCCACATGGAACACAATACCGGATTCTGGTCTTACCACAACTGGAAACCATGCGTCCGGAATTGCTGGAGAAAATCAGACAGCTTGTTATTGATGGAGCTGTTGTGCTTGGTCCGGCGCCCAGGCGTTCACCCAGTCAGCAGAACCAGCCTGAAGCAGATCAACAGGTTGCTAAAATGGCTGCTGAATTGTGGGGCGATGTGGATGGTGTACATTTAAAAACTCGTCAGGTGGGCAAAGGATTAATTATAAATGGCTTGTCGATGACAGAGGCTTTTGCCTTGATCAACTGTGTGCCCGATTGTAAGCTTCATGAAGACCGAAGTGTTCATTTTGGTCATCGTACATTGAGTGGTGCTGAAGTTTATTTCGTGAGTAACCAAACCGAAGAAACAAAACTGGTTACACCTGAATTCAGAATAAGTGGATACCAACCTGAACTTTGGGACGCAACTACAGGAAAAATAAGGGAATTGCCTGCCTTTGAGCAATTTAAAAATACAACATCTGTCCCTCTAAAACTAGCTCCATTAGAAAGTGTGTTCATTGTTTTTCGAAAAAAAGCCGGAAAAGCCAGGACACAAAATATCGATGCTAATTATCCCAAGGCAACCATTCTTGCAGACTTAAATCAGGATTGGAAAGTGCAGTTTGATGAATCGCAACGCGGACCAAAAGAACCTGTAACTTTTAATACTCTAATCGATTGGACACAATCTGCCGACGACCAAATTAAATACTATTCAGGAAGTGCTTCGTATCAAAAAACGTTTAATATAAATGCCTTGCCGGTTGACAAAAGGATTCTCATTAGTTTGGGTGATTTAACAGCTATGGCCAAAGTTTATTTAAATGATGAGTATGTTGGTGGAGTTTGGACACCTCCTTATCAACTCGATATAACTGATTTTATAGAAGCAGGAAAAAATACATTACGAATTGATGTGGTAAATACCTGGAAGAACAGACTCATTGGTGATTTGAAACTACCCGAAAGCCAGCGAGAAACATGGTGCCCTGTTAACGAATACAATGCTGACAGCCCGTTGCAAGCCTCAGGTTTGTTCGGACCTGTTACTATTTCAGCTTTAATTTATTAATGTAAAAGGATTATTTCATTCCATTTCTAAAATGAAAATCTTCAAAGTAATAATTCTATAAACTCAATTGTCTAAAATTCAGGAAATGAATAAGTTAAATATTATATCAATATCTTTTTTTGTTCTTTTATTACAATTCAATGCATTTTCTCAAATTTGGGATGAACGTCCGGCTTTAACTTTGGAAACTCAGTATCAACAGGATTTTACTACAGGTTCGTGGAATGAAACAGCATTCTATAATCAGTGGGAAACTATGATTCCAGGTTCTTTTACAGCATCTGACATTGCTTCTGGTTACTTGCAATTTGTATGGTCTGAAAAACGTGTTATTGCAACGCATAATATTTATTCTGCACCATATAGTTTTGAGGCTAAAATAGATTATAGTGCCGGAAGTAGCAGAGGTGGTCTTGTTATTAGAGCTATACCTGCTACTGATATTGATGTTATGCAGCAAGCTCCAAAAGGAGATCCCGGATTTAACAGTGAAGGTATTGCTTTCTTCCCCTCTGATGATGGTTCTTCCTTAATGGTGCAGTTTACAGGAGTGTATGTAAATAATAATACGGCATTTACACGTATTGCAGTTCCTGCTCCAGCTTCTGTTCCTAATCTTCGTGCAGGTGCTATAATTATGAGAGTTGAAGATTATGGATCATCAATATATGTTTTCATCAATGATAATCCTGCTGCACGCATAGAACTAACAAGTAATCTTTATACCTCCGGTATTGTATATAGTTCGGATATGAGTGTTGCCGGTACTTTTTCGGGAATGGAAGTTGAGAAAGTGGGACGATTATCTGTAGCACAACGTGATGCGTCTTTACGTTTATTCAATGTGGAAATAAAAGGTAAAAATTTGGAAAAACAAACGATCGCGTTTAATAGTATTGGTAAAAAATGCATTACTGATGCACCTTTTGATTTGGAAGCTTCTGCCTCATCGGGACTAGACGTTTCTTTTGTTGTTGATGAAGGTCCTGCAACCATTTCAGGAAAAACCGTTACTTTGACAGGAGAAACCGGTATTGTTTATATTCGAGCAAAACAAAGTGGAGACTATACAACATATGGACCGGCAGATGACGTAATAAGAAGATTTTATGTGGGTGATGAACAAGCAGCAAATGTATCTCCTAGTAGTCAAATTTATACTGATGATTGGGTCGCTACAGATGCTCTTGGTAGAACTCTTCCAACTTATGACGAAGTAGGAGATACTCGTGATGAAAAATATATTGGTGTGTTCTATTATATATGGGAAGGATTCCATGGTAATACAGTATATAGTATCCCGGAAATACTGAAAAACTATCCATCAGATCCTCTTAGTAGTTCCAATACGGCTTGGGGCCCCCTTTATGCTTTCCATTTCTGGGGTGAACCTGAATATGGATATTACCGTTCAGAAGATCCTTGGGTGATCCGTCACGATTTACAAATGTTAGCGAATGCTCATGTGGATTTTATTTACTTGGATGTAACCAATTCACAGCTTTATATTAATACTGTTATGGAATTATGTAAAGTTTCGATGGAAATGCGTTCAGAAGGAATTTATACTCCGGCTATTGTATTTACTACTCATGCTTATAGCGGTAGGGTTATGAATGAACTATATGATTATATTTATGCTGATGATCTATTCAAGGACCTGTGGTTTATGTGGGATGGGAAGCCACTTATCTTAGGAGATAAAGATGATTCAGTCTTACGTCCTGAAGTAAAAGATTTCTTTACAATTAAATTTAGCTGGGCTTGGAGTGATACAAAGAATAACCCTGACCATTGGCAGTGGGTGGATACTTATCCTCAGGATTATGGTTGGAATACTAATCCAGATGTTCCTGAACAGATAGCAGTGGCTACAGCATCGCATCCAAATATTTCTTTAGGTAAAAGTTATCATAATGGAGAGGAACCAGAAGTTGATTCTGAATATTTAACGCCTTATACAGCTCAAGGCTTGTGTTTCAAAGAACAGTTTGATTGGGCATTGGAAGTAGACCCCAAAGTGATAATGATTACTCAATGGAATGAATGGGTAGCTCAACGTTTTATTTGGGATAGTGGTAGCAGCATATTTGCCGGGCGTTCTATTGTAAATGGAGATAGTCACTTTGTTGACTTATTTAACCAAGAGTTTAATAGAGATATTGCTCCTATGAAGGGTGGTCATACGGATAATTATTATTACCAGATGTTATCGTATATCCGTAAGTTTAAAGGAATGGAAAAACCACAATCCTTTTCTTCTCCTACTACCATTTCAATTGATGGGGATTTTTCTGAATGGGCTGATATTCAACCATTATTTCATGATCCAATTGGTGATGTAACTCACCGCGATTTCCCCGGATATAATCCAAATGATAAGTTAGTGAATACTTCGGGTAGAAATGATATTATTGAATCTCGGGTAATATATGACGATGACAATTTATATTTCTATGTTAAAACAGTAGATGATATTACAAGTTATACCGACAACAATTGGATGTTACTTTTTATTGATGCAGATCGTAAAAAAGGAACCGGTTGGGAAGGATATGATTTTATGATAAACAAGGCTCCTTCTTCATCTTCTCAGACTAGTCTGCAAACATATACACCTACAGGATGGGGCGATGCAACAAATCTTTCATATCATGTATCTGGAAATGAAATGGAAATTAGCGTGCCTCGTACAGCTCTTATGATGGCAGATTCAGTTCCTGAATTTTATTTCCATTGGGCAGATAATTCGCTAAGCCTCGATGATATCTCAGCATTCTTTCTCGATGGAGAATCTGCTCCTGACAGAAGGTTTAATTTCAATTTCAGCACTAGAAGTATAAGCACAGCTCAAACACCATATAAGGATATGTCGATTCCCGGAACTATTGAAATGGAGGATTTTGATAATGGAGATGGTTATCGTGATTTGGATATAAGTAATACGGGTGGAACTTATAGGACGGGTGAGTCTGTAGATATTAAAGAAAAAGGTACAGATGAATATTTTGTAACCGATATGTATACTGGCGAATGGCTTGAGTACACGGTCGATGTAAAAGCAATTGGAATATTTACTGCCACCGTATATTATGCAACAACAATTGATAGTCAACGCATTTCGCTACTAATAGATTCAGATACAATTTGTAAAGATTTAATTTTGCCGAATACCGGATCAGAAGATAAATGGGCGAGTATTTCAACGGATGTAAGATTAAGTTCAGGCTCACACTTATTAAAAGTACTTGTTGAATCTGCCAATGGAGGACTTCTCCTTGACAAGATAGTTTTTGAGGAAAAGAATGCTGTGTATCCTGGAGACGGAACAGGGCTTTTTATGAGCTTATTTGAAGGGTCAGTAGGAGGAAGAACCTGGTTTGTAGATTCAATTTGTGGTAGTGTAGATTCAATTGTCTATCACAATTGGAAAGCTAACGAATCTCCCGGATGTAATCTTAGGAGTACTTTTTGGAATGCCCGGTGGGAAGGATACCTTGAACCTCTGTTTACTGATTTGTATACAATAAGTATTACGGCTGACGATTTAACACGGGTGTATTTAGATAATGAGCTAATTATTGATGCCTGGACAACAAACGATGCAGGTCTGACTCATAGTACATCTGTTGAACTTAAAGCATACGAGAAAGTACCTATTCAGATCGATTATGCAAATAAAACTGATGAAGGTTCTGTTAAGCTTGAATGGGAAAGTGAAAACCAGGCACGCGAGGTCATCCCTCAACCTCAGTTATACCCAAAAGATGCAGATGTTACAGGTATAAATGAAACCACAAGTAAAACCCATGTATTAATATATCCAAATCCTGCCTCCGAACAGCTATCAGTGATGATTGACCGTGATGAATTTACCATAGTAGTTTCGAACCTGGAAGGTAAAGTGATAATGGAAATCAAAAATGAAAAGAAAATTGATATATCCAACCTCAAATCAGGTTTTTACCTGGTAAAGGTGTGCTACGATAAGGGAGAGAAAACTCTAAAACTTATTGTGAAGTAAAAAGCATTTTCAAAATATGAATGGACAAATTCCTTTAGTGGAGATTTCTGAAAGGTAGATAATTTAACCAACACCGAATTGAATATGGAAACTTTGAAAAATAGAGAATTATTACTTCTTCTGGTTATTTATTTTCAACTTTTCTTTTGTTTTAGGAAGCAATGCCCTGTTAACGAATACAATGCTGAATGCCCGTTGCAGCCTTCAGGGTTATTTGGACCGATAGTCATTCAAGTGTAAAATACTAGTCAGTTATATTCTTAAATTGTGTTATGTAAATAGTTGATAACCAGATGAAAATAAAAAAGTAAACATTTAATATGAAAACAATTATAAATTCGAACTTATTTCTTTTTCTACTAATGTTGGCAGTGGGAGTTACATCCTGCCGCACAGGGGAGAAAACAGATACCTCGTCGATCTCTGAAAATAAAGACACGTACTATCGCGATATTTATCCGGACACCTGGGTAGCAAACGATGCGCTGGGCCGTAAAATGCCCTCGTTTTCTGATGTCGGTACGGTAAAAGATGATCAGCGCCGTGTAGTCGGAATATTTTACATTACATGGCATACTCAAGATTACCTTTCGCTAAAACAACCATATTCTGCGGATGTTACACAAATTCTGCAGCAAGATCCAAATGCCCGTTTCGAAGCAAATAATCCGCTTTGGACTGAAAGTTTCTATCATTGGGGAGAGCCTGAAAACGGTTACTTTCTAAGTCAGGATGAATATGTGATTCGTAAAGATATGTCGATGCTGTCGGATGCAGGTGTTGATGTGCTTGTAATGGATGTAACCAATGCCGCTCGCTACTGGGACGAATGGGAGGTTACTTTTTCGACAATGGAAAAGATGAAAGCCGAAGGAAATAAGGTGCCGCAATTTGTTTTTTGGGCTTTTAATGGCCCTGTAATTACAGTTGTTCAGGATTTGTACGATCGTATTTACAAAGAAGAAAAGTTCACTGACCTTTGGTTTTACTGGGACGGAAAGCCTTTGCTACTTTACAATGGAGAACCTACGGTAGATGCGAATGGCGGTGGAGTAAAAAATCCGAATCCACATTATGATGCAGCTGCCAAAAACGATAAAGACAATCCTCATTTTGGCAATCTGGATTATGCGGAAGAGTTTTACCAGGATTACACCAAAGAGGTAAAAGAGTTTTTTACACTGCGCACCATGTGGTGGGGCTATTACAAGTGGGCAGGCAAACGCTTTGTTGGCTCTGAAGATAACTGGAGTTTTGGATACAGCATGGCCAATGAAGAAGTTAAATCGATGACTCCGGAAGAACTTATATCGAAACATAAAGGGACAAAAGAAGAGTTTGCAGTTACTCCGGCACAACATCCTGTTACTATGACCAGCGAAAATATGGGCGTTGGGAAATCTTGGTCTAAAAAGGATGGAGAACCCAAATTGAACCAATACGATTTACCTGATTCTGCATATGTCCCTTGGTTGGGAGAAACCGTTAAAGACCCGGTTGGATATGGTATTTATTTCCAGGAACGCTGGGAAGAAGCTTTGGAAGCTGACCCACAATTCCTGTATATCAACGATTGGAACGAGTGGACTGCCGGAAAATACCAACCTGAAGACGGAGGCAAGATGGCCTGGCTTGGTCGTGATAATTCTTTCTTTTTTGTCGATCAGTACAACTCTGAATTCAACCGTACTGTAAGCCCGATGAAAAATGGTTACACCGATAATTATTACATGCAGATGGCACAAAATATCCGTCGCTATAAAGGTGTGCGACCGATACCGGAACAGGCTGGTTTCACATCAATAAAAATAGATGGAAGTTTTTCTGACTGGGGGAAAATAAGAAATGAATTCAGGGATACTCAGAACGACATTTTTCATCGCGATGCGTTGGGATATGCCAGCATTCACTACGTAAATAACTCGGGACGAAACGATATTATTACTTCAAAAGTGGCAGTGGACGAAAAGATGGTTTCATTCTATGCAGAAACAAGTAATGCTTTAAGTAAGCCAACGGACAATAACAATTGGATGTTGCTGTTAATTGATGTCGATAAAAATACTGAAACTGGTTGGTACGGTTACGACTTTATTATTAATAAACATATGAAGAGCGCAAAAACAACAACTTTAATGCGTTACGATGAAGGGAGCTGGGAAGAAGTTGCTGAACTTGAATTCAAAACGTCAAAAAAACAATTGGAGTTGGCAGTTCCTCGTAACCTTCTGGGATTGAGCGATGACCAGTTTACTTTTGATTTTAAGTGGACCGATAATCCGGAAGAGCTGAAAGATCCGATTTCTCTCTGTACACACGGAGATACCGCCCCTAACCGAAGATTCAATTATCGTCTGATTTGGAAGAAATAACAGTTACCTTTTTTGTAAAAAACATTAATAATGGCTATTCGACGCGTTTTTGGATTTCGATATTATCTTCTATTTCTTTTGGCTGTTTTATTCGCTGCTTGTAAACACGGAAATGAAAATTTCAAAGTAGTTGATCTTCGGTGTTGCAATCTGGTTAATCCTGAAGGGGTCGAGAGCCCATCGTTTAGCTGGAAAATAGAAACATCAAAACAAGGAGTTGCACAAACTTTCTGGGAATTAGAAATAGCAAGCTCCGAAGATTTGTTGACCAGTGGAAAAGCCGATGTATGGAAATCCGGAAAGCATGCATCTGATGCGCAATTTAATATTGTGCCTGACAATATTTCACTTGAGGAAACCGGAAAGTACTTCTGGCGTGTTCGGGTATGGGATAATTTGGGAAGTGTTTGCAACTGGAGTGCCCCTGCATCTTTTTCTGTAGGGTTGCTACAGGAAAAATCATGGGAAGGCAAATGGATTACTTATCCCTATTCAAAAGAACTTGCCTTGCCTTACGTCCGAAAATCATTTAAGACTAATGAATTGCCGAAGTCCGAAATTGATCGGGCTACCTTATATTTTTGCGGTTTGGGTGCAGCTGAAATTTATTTGAATGGACAGTTGATTGACTCAACCCGTTTTTTGGATCCTGCCCAGACAAATTATGAGCAGTATGCCTTGTATAGCACCTTTGACGTTACAAATCTGATAAAGGAAGGGGAGAATTGTATAAGTGCGATGCTGGGAAACGGTTGGTTCTCCCAGGATGCAGCCTGGATAGGAGCCCCTTTTAGTTATGGTTCTCCTATGTTAAGGGCGCAGTTGGTAATTACTTATCGCAATGGGTTGAAAGATATTGTTGCCAGCGATGAGAGCTGGAAATGGAAGGAAGGTCCTGTTTTAAAATCAAATATTTATTTGGGAGAATCGTACGATGCACGAAAGGAAATTATCGACTGGAATTCTTCGGATTTTAATGCTGATGATTGGCAAAATGCATTACTGGCAAAAGAAGGAATGCCGCCCAGGTTATTACCACAGTTGATAAATCCGATTCGAAAAAAGCAGGTGATTAAAGCGGTTGAAATGTGGCAGGATCCTTCGGGCAACTGGATTTTTGATTTTGGAGTTAACGCCGCAGGAATTTTACAACTGCAAGCCGAACAACCCACTGGTACAAGGCTTCGTATTCGGATGGCAGAAGAAAAAAGTAAAGATGGAAGCCTGGATTTTTCGACATTTGGTTGGATTCATCACGGAAAGATTTTCGAAAATGAATATACCTGCAAAGGCTCTGGAATAGAGAGTTGGATGCCTCGTTTTACCTATCACGGATTTCGTTACGCTGAACTTAGCGGTTTTGAAGGAACTCCTGATCTTTTTACTTTAAGTCTGGTTGTAGTGCATAGTGATTTGGAAAATACGGGAACATTTGAATGTTCGGAGCTACAAATCAACAGATTGCACGAACTGGCAATGCGTACTGTTCTTAGCAATGTTCATGGCATCCCCACAGATTGCCCCGATCGCGAAAAATGTGGATGGCTGGGCGATTCGCATGCTTATGTGAAAATGGCAAATGTAAATTTGCAGATGAATAACTTCTGGGAAAAGTACCTGAACGACATCCGTTCGGGAGCAAATCCTGAGGAAGAGAATACGCTGTTCCACGAAAGATTTAATACGACCTTTTATTTTACTGAAAAACCATCAGGTTTGCCTTACATGATTGCTCCCGGAAAACGTCTTTGCGGGGTGGCATCTCCCGACTGGGGAACTGCCATCGTTCAATTGCCCTGGTGGTTGTATGTTTACTACGGAAATTCGGAGGTGTTGAAAGAGTTTTACCCGCGAATGAAACAATGGACGGATTATGTTTCAGGTTTAGCCAGTAATCCGGAGCGCACCGGCAAATACAACAGGACAACAAAGCATATCGTTTACCAGGGGCTGGGAGACTGGTGTCCTCCGGTAGGAGACGACAGCGTTGGCACACCCATTGAATTTACTTCCACAGCTTTTCATTACCTCGATGTTTGTATTATGGCGCAGGTAGCCGAGAAGCTTGGTTATAAATCTGATGCTGAAAAATATGCAGAAGAAAAGAAACTGATTGCTGCTGAAATGTTGGCCACCATGTACGACGCTTCTGAAAAGACATTTAGAAGCCAGACTGCAAATGTTATGGCTCTCGACTTTGGACTTGTTCCGCAGGGCGACGAACAGGCTGTTGCTAACGCGGTAGTTCGGAATATGAATGAGAAACACGATGGTTTTATGCACTGTGGAATTTTCGGGATTGGGCGTATTGGCAGCATGCTGGCTCGTTATGGAAATGAAGAGGCAGCTTATAAAATGTTTACTAAAACGGGCGAAAACAGTTTTGCCAGGATGTGGAACGAAGCCAAAGCAACATCCCTTTGGGAAATATTACCGATAAATAAAGAAAGTGAAGAAGGTGCCCGCGATATTTCGCATAATCATCCGATGCAGGCCGGTTACGACATTTGTTTTTATGAAGATATTGCTGGCATTCGAACAGATTCCAAAGGATATGGTTACAAGGTCATCCGGTTTGAACCATTGTTTATGGATTTAATGGACTGGGCCAAAGCTTCGATAGAATCTCCTTACGGAACAATTGTCAGCAGTTGGAAACATAAAAATGAAAATATCGAATGGCGGATTAATATACCCGCAAATTCATCGGGTTTGGTTGCCTTGCCTAATGATAAGACGCTGATGATTAATAAAGAGCCTTTGGATGAAAGTAGCTTCAGAATATCCCAAAAGTCAGATAATAAAACCTTTTATCATTTCCCGTCAGGAAATTATACGATTCTAATGAGTAATTAAATCGAATAAAATTCTCAAAATGAATAAGTTAAAAATAATATCAATCTCGTTTTTTATTTTGCTGTTACAGTTAAAACTATCTGCTCAAACTTCTGACAGCGATATCTTCGAGAGTCCGTTCAGGGATCTTTATTCGGATACCTGGGTTGCAACAGATAATTTGGGAAGAACATTGCCTGATTATAATGAAGTGGGGCCGGTAAAGACTGACAAAGAAAGAGTGGTCGGTATTTTTTATATAACGTGGCATATTCAGAGCCATTACACCCGATTTTCGAGTCCATACTATGCCGATGTTACTAAAATTCTAGAAGCTAATCCAAATGCTCGTATGGATGCTTACGATCCTTTATGGCATTACAATAGTTACAGTTATCACTGGGGAGAACCCGAAATGGGCTATTTTCTTAGCCAGGATGAATTCGTGATACGAAAAGATATGGCCATGCTTGCTAATGCCGGTGTTGACGTTCTCATCTTGGATGTTACCAATGCCGTAATGTATTGGGATGAGTGGGAGGTTCTGTTTAGTACCATGGAGAAAATGAAAGCAGAAGGAAACAAAGTTCCCAAATTTTGTTTTTGGGCATTTAACGGACAGGTTATAAATGTAGTTCAGCAATTATATGAAGCTTTCTATAAAACGGAACGTTATAAAGACCTTTGGTTTTATTGGAACGATAAACCTCTGTTACTCTATAATGCAAAACCACTGTTGGATGGATCCGGCCGCGAAGTGCTTCATCCCAATCCTCATTACGATGCGGATGCTGTAACTAATCCTGACAATCCGCATTATGGCGATCCTTATTATACACAGGAATATTATACCGATTATTCTCAGGAAGTAAAAGATTTCTTTTCGAAACGAAACATGTGGTGGGGATATTACTATTGGATAGGACAACGTTACGTTGGAACAGAAGACAACTGGAGCTTTGGTTATAATCTGCATGATGATTTAGTAAAAAATTTAGATCCTGATGATTTAGTTTCAACACATAATGGAAGAAAGGAGCAGGCGGCAGTAACACCGGCACAACATTCTTCTGGTTTAGTTGGAAAATGCTGGACTCGTGAAAATGGTGAACCCTTGCTTAACGAATATGATCTGCCTGTAGATACTTACGTTCCCTGGTTAGGAAAAACGGTGAAAAATCCGGAAGGCTATGGCATTTATTTCCAGGATCGCTGGGACGAGGCGCTGGCATCAGACCCTGATTTCCTTTACCTGAATGACTGGAATGAATGGACTGCTGGCAAATTCCACGATGGTGCTGTAAATCCGTTTATGCGCAGGACGAATAACAATTTCTATTTTGTCGATCAATACAATGGTGAATTCAACCGAACGATACAACCGATGAAAGGAGGCTATTCTGATAATTATTACATGCAAATGGTTCAGAATATCAGAAAATACAAAGGAGTTCATCGTCAAACTATTCGAGAAGTTGTAAGCGATATAAATATCGACAATGATTTTAGTGATTGGAACGCAATTACTCATGAATTTCGCGATGCGATTGGTGATACGCGCCACCGCGACCACAACGGATACGGAGGATTGCATTATACCAATACAACCGGACGAAACGATATTATGTGCAGCAAAGTCACTTTCGATAAGGATAGTTTGTATTTCTATGTAAAAACGGTTCGCGATCTTACAAATCACAACGATCCGAATTGGATGCTGCTGTTTATTGATGCTGACAGAAATAAAAAAACGGGTTGGGAAGGTTATGACTGGATGATAAACAAAGCTCCTTCGTCGGACAGTGTAACCAGTTTGCAGGCTTATACTCCAAACGGTTGGGGCGATATACATACAATTGCATACAAATACTCGGGAACAGAAATGGAAATAGGGATACCTCGTTCTCTTATTGGAATGGGTGATGTTATTCCCGAGTTTTATTTTCATTGGGCCGATAATCCCCAAAGTCTTGACGATATTTCAGCATTTGCTCTTGATGGAGAATCTGCTCCCGACCGAAGGTTCAATTATTCATTTAAATTAACTGTAAGCACCGATGGGTATTATTATCCAACACACCCTTTCAATATTAATCAGGGGTTGAAATGCGAATTATACGAAGGTATTTTCGATACAATCCCGGTTTTTAATACCATCAAATTATCAGAAACCTATTATCCTTCGAAGCTTGAATTACCATCAACCAACAAAACTGATTATGCTCTGAGGTATACCGGTTTTGTTGATGTTCCCGATAAAGAGACTTATACTTTCACCTTAAATGCCGGTTTGGCAGCACAGTTATTTATTGATGATGTTTTGGTTGTTGAAACGAAAGATGGACAAGGAGAACAATCAGGAAGTATCAACCTTATGTCGGGTAAACATACCTTGTTTTTAGCATACATTACAAAAGCCGGGAACACACAATCGTTAAATGTTTCTGTTGAAAGTGGTTCTTTAGGCAAGGATATTATTACCAGTTCAATGCTTTATAAACACAATGTTGAACCTGATATAGAACTTTCTTTTTATAACCAACAAAATTATTTCTGTGAGCTTGATACAGTAGCCGTTCTTGAGACTACTGATCCCGATGGCAGCATAAAAAAAGTTGAAGTTTACGAAAATGACTCCTTACTTACAGACGACATTGCAAGTAAGTATTTTAGCAACTTTAGTATTGGTGAACATTCAATTTATGCAACAGTAACTGATAATGACAGTGTTCAGATAGAATCGAGCGTTCTAAACTTTAATGTTAAAGCGGCTTTTGCCGTTCCGGGTTCGATACCTGTTGAGGATTATCGGGCAGGAACATCAAATTATATTATCGATTCTGATGATACAGATGGAGGCATAAGTTTACGGAATGCTTACGGATCGGTTAACTATCCGATTAATGTTACTGAAGCGGGAACCTATACTATCCGTTTTAGAGTGCCGGCTTCGGCATCTAAGAAAAATATGATTATTCTGATAAATGGGAATGAAATCAAAACAGTGAATATTGGACAAAATAATACAGATAACAGCTGGTGCGATGTTTATACCAATATTAATCTGGAAGAAGGGGTTCAATTGCTTGGCTTTGATTTTAAATCATTGATTACCATTCACCAAATTGAGTTTGAGAAAACAAGCATAAGCAGTGCCGAATATCAGTTTGATAATTCGTTGGTTATTTGGCCAAATCCTTCTTCCGGAGTTTTTAATGTCCGCTCACAAAAAAAGATAGCAAATATTACACTTCTGGATATGACTGGAAGAGTACTTGAACAACTTGATGTTGTTGATAAGACAGCCGTTCTGAATGTTGGAGAAAATTTACACGCCGGAACTTTTTTCGTGACAATTAATTATGCTGACGGATCAGTCCAATCACAAAAAGTTATAAGTGTTCAGAATAAATAAAAGAATTAAGTACAAGCATCCCCTGATAAATAGTGTTGAAACAACCTCGTAAAAATAATAAGACATAGATTAAATCAAGTTAGATATGTTTGATAGAATATCAGATCCCATAGGGCGTTTAATGGGTTTGCGTTATAAATCCCATCCCTGGCACGGAGTTTTTATCGGCGATAAAGCCCCTGAAGAATTAACAGCATTTATAGAAGTAGTTTCTACGGACACCGTTAAGTATGAAATTGACAAGGACAGTGGTTACCTAAGAATTGATCGTCCCCAAAAGTTTTCGAATGTAGTTCCGGCGCTTTACGGTTTTATTCCGCAAACCTATTGTGGAAAAGGAGTTGGTGACTTGTGCTGCGATAAAACCGGGAAAACCGGAATCGTGGGAGATGGCGATCCGATAGATATTTGTGTGTTAACCGAAAAAACATTGGCGCACGGAGATTTGCTGGTTAACGCTATTCCCATTGGCGGATTTAGAATGATTGACGGCAACCAGGCAGATGACAAGATAATTGCAGTTCTCAGGAATGATACGGTTTATGGTCACTTTAAAAATATTTCGGAAGTTCCTGAAATTGTAATTCAACGATTAGAGCACTATTTTCTTACTTACAAGGATATGCCTGGAGAAGAAAAGGACACAGAGATTGCCGGTATTTACGGAGTTGAAGATGCTCATCAGGTAATTAGAAAGTCAGTGGAAGATTATATCCAACGATTCGATAATTTGGGAAAATTTCTTTAGTAGAAAACATTTTAATATAAAAATTAGAAATAGACAAAATGAAGATTGCAATAGGTAATGATCATGCAGGATTTCAGTTGAAGCAGGAATTAAAATCTTTATTGGAAGAATTGGATTATAATATAACTAATTTTGGAACCGACTCAGAAGAATCAGTAGATTATCCGGATTGTGTTTACCCGGTTGTAAAAGCACTTGACAATAAAGAAGCTGATTTTGGAATTTTGTTGTGCGGTAGTGCTCAGGGCGTAGCTATTACGGCAAATAAATCTGAAAATATTCGTGCTGCTGTTTGTTGGGAGACAGAAATTGCAATGTTGGCAAGAAAACACAACGATGCGAATGTTTTGTGTTTGCCGGCGCGGTTTCTTACCGAAAGAAAGGCAAATGCAATTACGCTGATTTTTTTGAATACTGCATTTGATGGTGGAAGGCACTTCCGAAGGTTGCAGAAAATTACTTCAACACCTTGCGAATAACGATTCACAGATAAATTTAGATATCGTATTAATTAGAAACCTTACCGGATTCATTTAAACACTGAATCCCATAAACATTAAAGCACACTGCTCGATCTGAACAGTGTGCTTTTTTATTCCTGTAATACATATATTTTTCCTGATTCAGATGGCTTTGAAATACGGAGAGACGAATCTTCAGAAAATGTTGCGACATACATTTTTCCGTCATTTATGGAAATAAAATAGGGGACTTCATTTTCATGAATAAGAAAACTCATATCCTCATATTTCTCGTCTTCAAAATCTTTCCACGATTTCCAACGAATAAATCTAAACTCGTTAATGTCTGTTCCTTTCCCATATTCGTTACAAAAGAAATTAGTTCCGTACCAATAGCCCTTGTAATATGCCACATCGTTAAGAACATTTCCTGTTTTAGAAAAAGAACCTGCTGCAGCTGGCTTTCTGTCCTTGTATCCCAGGTAAGTATATGTGCCTTTCTCAAAATCATTAATGCGAATCACCTCTCCGTAACTCGACAAAACAATATATATTTTGTTTTTATAAAGTGTTATTGCCCTAGCATAAGCATAATCTTTATGGGGAATTATTGAAGTTAGATCTAACTTTTCATACCCTTTATCTAAATCCTTAAAACGTAACAGGTATTTTTTTTCACTAACTCCATCAGAATTTATTACATAAAAATAACCGTCTCTTGGATTGAATAAAATATCGTGAGGGCGTAACAGTTCCGGAATTTCTTCTGTTGTGAACACCCGGGGGATACGATTGATATCGTCGAATTTTAACAATTGGTTTTTATTTGTTCCAACAGCATAATAAACACTTTTGCCATCTTTGTTTTTCTTCCAGCTTATATTATGCGTTCCTGTTGCTTCGGCCGGACAATTAGACCATGTATCGTTACTTCCCTTTTTTCTATACTGAAAAACATCTCCAGAAATAATTTCCAGGCTGTCGGTAAAAGTAATGCTGAGAGGTTGAGCCATTAAAGGTGTATTAATAATCTTATCCAGCTTTAATCGCTTCTGCGCAAATGTTGTTTCTAAAGCAAAAAGAAACAACAAAATAAAAATTATCTTACTATTCATTATATAAAAATTAGTTCTAAAAATAATAATTAAAGACCTAATAGAAAGGCATAAAAACATTAATAATATGGGCGTAGGGGGAATTAATTCACCATTTATTGTTTGTAACTCTATTTAGTTCACTGTTATTATTTTCTGTTGCGTTTTAATGTATTGAAAATGTATGGTTTACGGATGTGTGTTGACAACGTTTTGAAAATATATTATGTCATACTGATGTAGCAAACGCAGCTGATGTAGAAGGTTCTTTTAATTAAGCATATGTTATAATTTGGGAGATTAAATCAGAACAAGAAATTTATAGTTCTTAATCACAAAAATTAGAATTTCTGGCGAGCATTATCAAAAAAGGATGAATTTGAATTGTATATGAAAATGATGATTTAAAAAGAGTTTACAAGAAATGCTTGATTGGTAAGAACATTGTTGTTGCAATAATTATTAAGTTTGTTTTTCAGGCTAACATCAAACTAGCTCGAATTTATTAACTTACTAGACTCTAATAAAAACTTATATCTAACTTAAAACCAATAACGATGCTCAAATTTCAATGTAAAATAAGTATTTATGCAATACTAACCGTTATAATACTTACTAGTTGTCAAAACAATGATCCTCAAGTAGGATTCATTAATTCCTATGCCGAACTTCAGAATCTATGGGTCGATCCACCTGCTGATTACAGAAGTGCTCCTCTGTGGGATTGGAATGAGAACATTTCTGAAGAAGGAATTGCATTTCAAATGAAAGAATTTAAAAAAGCAGGAATCGGTGGTGTTTTTGTGCATCCACGCCCCGGATTAATTACCGAATATTTGTCGGAAGACTGGTCGCGCTTATTTGATTTTACTGTACAAACAGGGAAAAAACTCGGAATGAATGTTTGGATTTACGACGAGAACTCATATCCTTCCGGTTTTGCAGGAGGCCATGTTCCTGTTGAAATGCCCGATTCGTACACGCATGGTGCAGGATTAAGTTGTATTGAACAGGAGGAATTGAATGTTGCCGCAACAGATACTTTTGAAGTGGTTCTTAAAAAGACAGATTCAGGCTTTGAAGATATAAGCGGGAATTACCGGAATTTAAATGGCGAAAAAGGCAAGTTTTATCTTTTCAAAAAAACGTATCCATCAAATTCTCCCTGGTACGGTGGCTATACTTATGTCGATCTGCTTTATCTCGGAGTTACTGATAAATTCCTGGAAATAACCATGAAGAGCTACGAAAAATATAATAAAGCTGATTTTGGGAACACCGTAAAAGGCATATTTACTGATGAACCGAACCTTGAAGCTGCCATGTCGTCGGGTACAGTTATGCGGTGGACTCCGGATTTGTGGGATGCATTTGAAAAACGTTGGGGCTATAATCTTAAATCGCACCTGCCTTCGTTGCTTTACGAAGTCGGTGACTGGAAAAAGGTTCGTCATGATTATTATGAATTGTTAATGGAACTTTTTATCGACAGATGGGCGAAACCCTATTCGAAGTTCTGCGAAGAAAATAAGCTTGATTTTACGGGCCATTATTGGGAACATGGCTGGCCGGAGCCAACACACGGTTTTGATGAAGCTGCTTTTTACATCTGGCATCAGCAACCGGCTGTTGACATGCTGGGGTGTAAACTCGATCCTGATGGTTTAGGAGGCCAGTTTGGAAATACCCGTGCGATACGCGAATTGCGCAGTGCTGCCAACCAGGCCGGGCGAATCCGTACAATGAGCGAAACTTACGGCGGGGGCGGTTACGAAATGGACTTTAAAAATTTTAAGCGATTAGCAGACTGGCAGGGTGTTTTGGGCGTCAATTTTGTGAATCAGCACCTCTCGTATTACAGTATGAAAGGGGTACGAAAGTTTGATTATCCTCCCACATTTTCGTACCAGGAACCCTGGTGGGATGATTACAAGGTTATGGGAGATTATCTGGCCCGCATAAGTATGGCAACGGCCGTCGGTGAACAGATAAACGACATACTGGTATTGCAGCCAAATACTACAGCATGGATGTATTTTTCGAGAGTGGAAAAAAATCAATACATCAACAGTATCAGGCACGATTTCAAATATTTTGTAAACCAGCTTGAGCAAAAACATATTGAATATGACCTGGGTTCTGAAAAAGTATTACGAGATATTGGTTCGGTTTCCGGTGGAAAATTTGTAGTTGGAGAACGGGCTTATCGCCTGTTGGTACTTCCAAAGGAAATGGAAAACATCGATAAAAATACATTTGAGATGTTGGAAGCCTATTTATCGCAGGGTGGAAATGTCCTTTCATTTTGCGAAAAAACTGATCGGATAGATGGAGAAGTTAGCCCGAAAGTTTCAGTGCTTCTGTCGAAATATCCTTCTCAATGGAAAACCGCTTTTTCGATTGATGACAAAGTGCTTGATTTGATGAAGACAGAAGGATTTTCAATAACGAACAAAGCAGAGAATAAAGAGTTCTTTTTTCAGCGGCGCATATTAAATGACGGGCAATTGTTATTCCTTGCCAATACAAGTGCAACAGAAAGCGCTGCTGCCAACATTAAGGTACAAGGAAAAAGCGTTATTAAAATTGATTTGTTTTCCGGCGAACAAAATCTCATTGAATCAGAAAAATTGAAAAATGGAGTTTCGTTCGAAACGAAGCTTCTTCCCATAGAAAGTGCCTTGTATTTTATTTCTGATAAGAAAAAGGAAGCTCCGGTATTGAAATCCCAATCGGGAACTTATACAAAAGTGGAAGCGCTGGGAGAAATGGAGGCAAAACGTTTATCTGAAAATATTCTGACCATTGATTATTTGGATTTGAAAACAAGCTTTACCAATAAGAAAAATGTACATTTTATGAACGCCCTTATTGGATTGTTCAAGGAAAATGGAGTGGAACTGGGAAATCCATGGCAGCACAAAATTCAGTACCGGCAAAATTACGTCTCAATGGATACGATGTTCAGTGAAGATTCCGGTTTTGAAGTGAGCTATCATTTTAAGGTATCGGATGATGTGCCGGATAATATTGTGGTGGAATTAAAAGCCGTGGTTGAAAATCCTGCGCTGTGGAGTGTCGCAATTAATGGAGAACAAGTTGTCCCTAAGAAAGAAAAATTTTGGATCGATCATGATTTCCCCGTATTCGAAATTGGAAATTTTGTAAAAAAGGGCGAAAACACCATTACTTTAAATGCAACCAGAATGTCTGTTTTTGCTGAAGTTATGCCTGTTTATATACTTGGCGATTTTTCTTTAAAACCACTGGAAACAGGATTTGAAATTAAAGAGGCCAAACCAATTGAAACGGGAAGCTGGATAAATTCCGGTTTACCTTTTTATTCACAGAAAATATCCTATACACAGAAGTTTGCCGGGAATAAAGGTGAAAATTATAGCGTGTCGCTGGCACAGTGGAACGGAACTATCTGCGATGTACTTGTAAACGGCCAAAAAGCCGGGATAATAGCTTTCCCTCCATTCAATTTAGACATTTCTGATATGGTAGTGGAAGGAGAAAATACAGTTGAGGTGCAGGTTACCGGAAGTTTAAAAAACACATTCGGTTATTTTTATCATTCAAACGACAAATGGATTCACGGGCCCGGAGAATGGAATTATGCACCGGAAAAACAGCCGGGCCTAAGCGGAATGTTTTTGGTAGACTACGGCCTTTTTGAACCATTTCAGGTGTTGTGCTTAAATTAGAACAAAGAGTAATGGAGATATTTTGTTGTTAAATCGATATTAGAAGGTATTAATAAAAAAGCAACAACCTGGAAATAAGATTGTTGCTTTTTGTTTTGTGGCTCCTTTCAGGTAACCTTATTACATTTTAACTCATTAAAATTTAATTCGGAATGCGATTTTTTCTTCAAAATCAAAGGTGAGATTTAATTTTTGGTTGAAGATGTTCTATTTGATTTAATGCTATTAAGATTAAAATGTATTTCTTTTTATTAATCGAAAATCACACCTAACTTTTTTTGATGATTTTTCTAATATCATTTTGGCAGCTAATTCACCCATCTGTTTAAAATCAGTTGAAAGAACTGATAGCCCATTAAGAATAATTTCATTTACAGGAGATTCATTATAGGATATTATTCCAATATCTTCTCCTATTTTATATTCCTTATTTTTTGCAATCCGAACCAATTCAATAAGTTCTGTGTCAAGTTGGCTGTTTAATATAAGAAAGGCTTCATTCTTTTGAATATTGTCTGAATTTATACTATTATAGAATTTGAATTTGATTTTATACCTGGCGCAAAATTTTTTAATTCCATTTTTTATTAGTGGTGCATACATACTTCCAGGCATGGAAATTATGTTGAGTATGTCATATCTTTTTAACAGGGTTAGACCTTGGGTTAATCCATAATAGGCGTCTTCTTCAAAATCCTGAAAGACTGCGCCATAATTTCCAGGAAGTTTTTCGATATTTCTGTCTAAAAGAATGAGTTTTCGATTAGGAATTTTTTTTAGTATTTTGATTACTTCCTTTTGTATATTCGATTCCAAAGGAAAGTGTGGTGTAATTATATAATAATCGAAACTATCCAGATTTTCTTCTATAAACTGTTCAAATAAATCAAAATCCTGATTATGAAGGCGTATGGTAATTTCGGCAGTTTCTCCAATTGTTTCGATAAAAGAGCTGTACAGTACTTGTTTGTATGTGCTTATCTTATCAAAGAGTAAGAGAATTTTTATTTTATCCTGATTACTATTTATAATGTAGAAACCTTTACCATGGGCAGAGTCAATAACTCCTTTTTCTCTTAGTATGGAATACGCTTTTTTTACTGTTTCCTTGGAAATGTCGAGTTCACTGGCTAAGACATTCATGGATGGAATAAAATCACCCTCTTTATATTTTCCATTATCAACTAAATCCTGAATGGATTGAATTAACTGTTTATAAACAGGTGTCTGCGAATTGTTATCTACTTTTATTAACGAACTCATAAATGTGAATTACTTTAAAATCAGTTATAAGTAAATGTAATAACAGTATTAAATGATTCTAAATTTCAACTCAAAGTAATACTTGCTATTGCAAATATAATAATTCCATTTTATATTTGCACCACACTACACCACAGCAAAGTGTTTTGGATTCATTGATAAAATGAAGATAACGATATAATAAATAGTAGTTAATCTAACAATGAAAGAAAATAATAAATATAAATGGGAAGTGCTGGTTCTTTTGTGGATCGCATTCTTTTTAAACCAGGCAGACCGACAGGTCTTCAACGTTGTATTACCTTTAATCAGAGACGACCTGCAGCTCACAGATTTTCAGGTTGGTTCCATTGCAACTGCATTTAATTTGGTATATGCATTACTGGTTCCTATGGCCGGCTACATCGGTGATATATTCAGCAAAAAGTGGATTGTCACTATAAGTATTTTATTTTGGAGTGTGGCAACCATGTTTACCGGATTGAGTAATGGAGTGATTATGTTGGTAATTATGCGAAGTATTGCAACCGGAGGTGGTGAGGCATTTTTTGGCCCGGCAAACTATACGCTTTTAGCCAACTACCATAAAAAGACCCGTGCATTTGCAATGTCCATTCATCAAACTTCCTATTATATCGGGATTATTTTAAGTGGTTACGTTGCTGGATATATAGGTGAGCACTACGGATGGAGAAATGCATTTTATATTTTCGGAGCAATTGGCGTAATTCATGGTATTGTTCTAATATTCAGATTAAAAGACAAAAAAGAGGAAGAAGAAGCAAAGAAAGAAGAGAAAATTAAATTTACTGAAGGAGTAAAAGTCCTGTTTAAAACACCAACAGCTATTTTACTTACAGTTGGTTTTAGTGGGTTGATTTTTGTTTTAACCGGATATTTAACCTGGACACCAACTTATCTGTATGAAAAGTTTAGCATGAGCCTTTCTCTCGCCGGATTTCATTCTATGTTTTATACTCACCTGTTTGCCTTTTTCGGAATTATTCTGGCTGGAAAATACTCAGATAAGTTTGCCGCTAAAAATCCTGCAACCCGTCTGTTGATGCAGGGAGTAGGCTTGCTGGTTGCTGTTCCTTTTATTGTGATGATGGGTAACTCAACCGGTTTGGCGATGGTGTACATCGGACTCGCAGGTTTTGGATTTTGCCGGGCATTTTTCGATGCCAATACATGGGCCGTAATGTACGATGTCATTCCTAAAAAATATCAGTCTTCAGCATCAGGAATCATGTTGATGATTGGCTTTGGTGTAGGTTCATTGGCCGCGCTCGTACTGGGGTATTTAAAACCGATTATCGGCCTCTCGTTGGGGATATCATTGTTGGCAGTTATATGGGTGGTTTGTGGACTTTTAATGATTTACGCCTACAAGTTCACCTTTAAAAAGGATTATGAAAAAGCACAAGCTTTATGAAATTAAAATTCAAATTATGGCACTTAATAAAAAGAAATCTGAGCAGCCAAAGGTTGGCCTGTTAATGATCGGCTCGCCACGGTTTAAAAATCTGGGTGACGGATTATCACGCGGAACATATCACGAACGTAAATTGAAAGACCTGGAAAAAATTGTTGAGCCATTAAAAGATTCACTGGATCTGGTTGATCCGGGGGTAATTTATACCAGGGAAGAACTTAAGGAGGCAATGAAATTGTTTTATGCTGAAGGTGTTGATTGTATTGTTGCCAATTTTATTTCGTGGTCGGAAGACTTTGCATGGATACGCTTTTTGCGTGATATGCCTGAGGTGCCCATCCTGTTTGTAAATATTGCAAAAGACAAAGTTTCGTTTGAGGACACCTTGGATGAAGATGATTTTATCGACTACTTGTGTGCCGGAACTTTAGTTGGTTCGCTTGAAGGCTCTGGTTCAGTACCACGCACAAACCGAAAAGATGTAAAAATCGTTATGGGTAGTTTGGAGGAAATCCATAAAAAGATACTGACTTTCTCTAAAGTTGCCTGGGTACGAAGCATTTTACGTGATTCAACAACCGGCCTGCTGGCTAATTATAACGAAGCTATGTGGTCGACCTATATTGATCCGTATAATCTTTTCACCAAACTGGGGCCCGAACTTCGGTTTGTTACTTACAATGCCTTAAACGATGAAATTGAAAAAGTAACCGACGAAGAAGTGAAAGCATACAAGTCTGAAATGGAGGCTAAATATCCGGTAATGGATGATGTAGAAGACAGTAAGTTTTACGCTGCAGTTAAAGGTTCACTGGGATTGGCAAAACTCACTGAAAAACTGGGTATCGACATCATGGTTTTTAACGACATTGATGTTCCAATGTTTGAGATGATTGGTCACCGCCCCAGTTTTTATCCGGAAACTTATGAGCGCCTAAAATCGGTACTAGTTCCTGAAGCCGATATGGGTGCAGGAATTATTACTTACGCTCTAAAATTGATAAGTGGCAAGCGGGTTAACTTCATTGAGCCATTTCATATTGAGGCAGAAAAAGGAACTTTTGCAGCAGGTCATGCCGGACCAAACGATCATACCGATCCTGAAGCACAAGGTAATGTAGTGGTGTCGAGGGATGTTCGTTTTGCCAAAACACATTACAAACATGCCGGGGCTCCATTTGCCTGGTATCGGTTTAAAGCCGGAAGAAAAACAATGGTTCAACTGGTTGAGGATAATGGTAAATACAAGATGGTTGCAACACTAGTCGATTCGCTGGAAGGGAAACATTTACTGGCAACCTATTCGCATAGCATTTTTAAACCAGTGGTTCCGGTTAAAGAGCTGTTTGAGAAGATTCTTAAAATCGGTACAACCCAGCATTTCGCTATTGCCGATGGCGAATACCTGGAGGAGCTGTCAACCTTCGCAGAAATTATGGGATTTGAATATCACGAGATAGCATAAAATAGATACAAGTTTAGTTTATCGATTAGAAAATATAATATTAAAATTTAAAGGAGAAGTACAAATGAGTTTCATGTTTAATCCACACCCCTATGACGATCCAACAGCTGTTAATCGACCTAAATTGGAAGATAAAACCATAAATTCGATTATTTCAGGTACGAAAAAATCGGCTGAATACATCAGCAACATGTTAGCTACAAAGGCTGCATCAAAAATAGGTGCCATCGTAGTTGCTTTCGACGGTTATGTTGGTGCTGAGTGGACCCAAACGGTTAATCTGATTTCACAGAATTTAAAATTTCAAAAGATTAAAGTTACAACTTTCAACATTGCAGATGTTTATAAAACAAGTGCAGAACTCGATGAGTTGTTTGAAGAAAATCTAAAGGAAGATCTGGAAAAAGACCCCGTTTTATTATTCGGTAAATTATTCAAAGGCGGATATGAAGACATCATTGAGGATTCAAAACTGGCAGAACTTAAAGCCAACCTGCAATCAGCCGGAGAAAAAGAAGTAGTAATTGTGTATGGTTGCGGAGCCGCTATTAAAGCACTTCGACCAATCTATGATTCTGTTTTCTATTTCGATGTAACACCAAAAGAAGTTATTCTTCGTGCCAGAAAAGGAAAGTTTGCAAACCTTGGTGATACTATTGCCAGACCAATTAAAGCAATGTTGCGCCGATGCTATTACATTGATTTTGAATTGGCCGGTCACCTTCGCTGGGAGCTGATTAAAAATGACGAAATTGACTATTATGTAGCAAGTAACGACCCGGAAAATATCCAGCTAATTCCAAAAGAATCTTTCAGTAATATTACTTCAACATTAGCAAAATATCCGTTCAGATGTAAGCCGGTTTACCTGGAAGGTGTTTGGGGTGGATATTATATCAAAAACTTAAGAAATCTGCCTGATTCAATGATAAATGCTGCATGGGTTTTCGATTTGATTCCATTGGAAGTAAGTATCGTTTTTGAAGCTGGTGATCAGTTGATTGATATACCCTACTTTACTTTCGTACAAAAAGAAGGTGAAGCTTTAATGGGGCAGGAATGTGTGGATAAATTCGGAGGATATTTCCCAATTCGTTTTAACTACGACGATTCTTATCATAGTAGTGGTAACATGTCTATCCAGCTTCACTCCGATGCAAAATATAATATCGAGAATTATGGGGAACATGGACGACAGGATGAAAGCTACTATATAGTTGCTACCGGACATGGTGCAAAAACCTATATCGGTTTTAATGAAGATATTGATCCGGATGATTTTATTGCTGAAGCTAAAATATCAGAAAAAGAATTTACACCAATTGATTACCAGAAGTATATCAATCATATCGACTCTGTACCGGGAACCCAGGTAATGCTTCCTGCCGGAACAATCCATTCATCAGGCCGTAACCAGGTAATTTTGGAGATCGGTAGTTTAACAATTGGTTCGTACACGTACAAAATGTATGATTACCTGCGTGCCGATTTAGACGGAAAACCTCGTCCGATTCATACTTACCACGGCGAACGTCAGTTAAGAAAAGAAAGAAAAACAAAATGGGTAAAAGAGAATTTGGTGCAGGATGCTCAGTTAGTGCGCGAGGGTGAAGGTTGGGCTGAATACATTGTTGGAGAGCATGACTTGCTTTACATCAGTTTAAGAAGAACCGAATTCGAAAAAGAGATTGAAGATAATACCAACGGGAAATTCCATGTGCTAACATTAGTTGACGGCGAAAAAGTACGGGTTCAGTCATTGGATAATCCTGAATTAAGTTACACACAGAGTTACCTTGATGTGGTAGTTGTTCCTGCAAATATGGGACGCTATGTGGTTAAAAACCTTGGCAATCAACCGGTATGTATACATAAAACAATGTTGAAAGATGGCTTTGTCAACGACAGTGTATCTGATAATTGATGCAGGCGGAACCTTTCTGAAGTCAGCAATTCTGACTTCAGAAGGGGAATTTTTACCGAATTCAGCATTTATAGTTAAGTCAAACTCTGATGGTACTAAAGATGAGATTTTAGATGCCTTTAGGGAAATCATTTCTAAAGGATTTGAGTATGCCAAAAATAAAATGAAATTGGGCGGGATTGGCATTGCTTTTCCCGGCCCTTTCAACATTGAACAGGCAACTCCGTTGATGACGCATAAATTTCAGTCGATTTTCGGGCTGGATCTGCGGGAATGTTTCTATGAAACTGCAAATATTTCCCGCAGTATTCCTATTCAATTTATCCATGATGCAAATTCTGTTTTGGTTGGTGAGCTTTGGAAAGGACAAGCGCAGGGATTTAATAACGCAGCAGTGATAACTTTGGGAACCGGACTCGGTTTTGCAATTTCAAAAAATGGAGAGGTACTAACTAACGAAATTGGAGGCCCGTATTTATCCATATTTAAGATTCCTTTTAAGGATGGTATTTTGGAGGATTATACTGCTAAAAGGGGTTTCCTGAAGATTTACCATGAGATAACCGGAACGTTGATAAGTGATGATTTGACTGTTGCAAGGATTGCAGCCCTGGCAGATGAGGGAGATCGAAATGCGCTGAAAACGTTTCAAAAAGTTGGTGAATTTTTATCTGTCTCACTTCGTGATATTTTGAAAGATAATCAGATTGAGTGTCTTCTTTTTAGCGGACAAATTTCAAAGTCTTTTAAATTTATGGAGACTGCATTAAACGAAGGTTTTAAAGGTGTAGATTGCCTTAAACAACTTGCTGTTGTTGAAAGCATCGATCAGGCAGCCTTACTTGGAACTTTGAGGAATTTGTTACAGAAATAATCTGAATCTATTAATAACTAAACCTTTTAATCATGAAAAAAATATACCTTTTTGTCTTTATAATTCTGTCAATAAATTATTTTTCCACTGCCCAGAATCGTTATAGCAGTTGGAATATATACAAATATTCAGGTCCCGGTTTAAAACAAATCGGAGAATTGGAAACCAAACATGCCAAAGATATATCTGAATCACCTTGGTCAGTTGGTTGTGAGACATTGGATCGAGACTATGCTGATTTCAGTATTTATAAAAATTATGTTGGAGAACTTGGTGTAAAACATGGACGTTTGCAAAGCGGATGGGCAAAATGTGAAAAGGAAAAAGGTACATACAATTTTGCATGGCTCGACGACTGTGTTAATGGTCTGGCTGAACAGTCGGTTCAACCATGGATATGTTTATGTTATGGAAATCCGATTTATAAGTCAGAATTTAGATTGGGAGCAAAAATTTTCACTGATGATGAAACCATGAATGGTTGGTTGAATTATGTGGAAGCCACCGTGAGCAGATACAAAGATGTTGTAAAAGAATGGGAAATATGGAATGAACCAAATCTGAAAAATGGTGGATACGAAGAGTATGGAAATTTGTTGGTAAAAACTGCCCGTTTAATTAAGAAAATAGATTCCGATGCAAAAATTATAGGCTTTTCAACAGCAGGAATCAATTTGGAATTTACAGATGAAGTATTTAAAATATTGAAGAAAAATAATGCAATAGAATTAATTGATTATTTGTGCTATCATCCATATTCCGAAAATCCTGATAATAGTTATCCGATGGTTGAGAAATTACAGGCTATGGCTAAATCATATAGCTCTAAAATTGAATTATTTCAGGGTGAAAATGGTTGTCCTTCACAGCTCGAATGGACACATGCCCTTGCCTATTATCCATGGACAGAAATAAGTCAGGCCAAATGGTTTATGCGTCGTATGGCAGGAGACAGGGTTCGTGATATCCGGACTTCGATTTTCACAATCATCGACTTGCAATATTATAATATGCTGCAATCTTTTGGATTGATCCGATCCAATGCTCAACATGAGATTATTTACAAACGTCCTTCTTACTATGGTGTTCAACACATGGTTAGTTTTTTCGACTATTCAGTAATTCCAACAGGCATGTTAAGTTATTCATCAAATGCCAATCGTGAATTAACAGTAGCAGGCTTTAAAAAAGATGATACACCGGTCGCTTTAGTTTGGTACAATGATCGAAATCCAGGGGATGAAATGAAATGGGATTTAGTAAGCCTGACCATTAAAAATACAACCTTCAAAGATCCTATTTATATTGAAATGGTTTCCGGCAAAGTTTATGAAATAGATACTGAGGATTGGGAATTAAAAGGGAATAATGTTGTATTTAAGAATTTACCTGTTTGGGATAGCGTGATGATGATTGCAGAGAGATCTCAGGTAGGTATCAAGTAAAAAAAATTATTTAAATGAATGATAATGAAAAGCAATAGGTTTATTAATAAGATATTCTTACTCTCTTATATTGTTTTCTCCATTTCCTGTGCACAACAAAAAGGAAAGGTTACTGAAGAAGTAACAAGTCAAATAAATGATAAAATTCAACCTGCCAGTAAATTGCCTTCAGGTAAAAATTGGAAACTTGTTTGGCACGATGAATTTGATGGGAATGCCCTTGATACAACAAAATGGAACTACAGGCTTAACTACTGGGGGTATAAATCGCCGACGTTTACAAAAGAAGGCGTTGAACTTGACGGTGAAGGACATTTGAAGATCAATTTGATCCGAAAAGGAGATGATTTTTATTCTGCACACCTGCAAACAGGGTCGAATACATTTGACATACCACGGGATCAGGATGCAAAGGGTTTTTGGCCATTTGGCGATAAAGAGCCTGCCAAATTTATGCACAAGTTTGGCTATTACGAAATACGTTGTAAACTTCCTAAATACGATGGCTGGCATGCTGCGTTTTGGCTGCAATCACCATCTATTGGTTCGCATCCTGATCCAAGGTACGGAGGGGTTGAGTGCGATATTATGGAGAATTACCGACAACACACTGAAGGGCTGATGGTATGTGGTTGTGGTTGGGGTGGTTATGGTAAAGAAAGTAAATGGTACGGTCATTTTCGTTTTCCATACAAAGAGACAACGGACGGCTGGCACACCTATGCAGTTGATTGGTCGAATGAAGGTTATATTTTTTATGCTGACGGGAAAGAGGTCGGTCGCCAGATGGCTCCTGATTGCCCTGTTTCTGAGATTGACCAGTTTATCCTGGTATCAACCGAATGCCATAGCTATCACCGTTCGTTAAACCGTGGTGGGCTGGAGTCGAAATCAGAAGGATTTGATGGCAAACCTGTTCCCGCTCTTTTTGATGCAGTTTTACCTGATTACTTTGAGGTGGACTATGTTCGTGTGTATGATGAAGTTAAATAAATTTGTAAATATGAAGATTAACTTTCTGTTTTAAAGTTTTCATATACAAAACTTATAGGCCTATTCTCATTTCTAAAATATAATTACCAATGAAAACCAAAATTCTATTATTTATTTTATTGTTAACCTCTTTAACTTCATTTGCACAAATGAATTACCTCGAAGAATCGGAGAAAGACATGGCCAATCGCATGAAATGGTTCGTCGATGCTAAATACGGAATGTTTATTCATTTCGGTTTATACAGCCAGTTGGGAGGAATTTACGAGGGGAACGATGAAGGGCGTTATGCCGAATGGATTCAGGCCAATCAGCAAATTCCAAAATCGGACTATGTAAAACTGATTGACACCTGGGTACCTAAAAATTTTAATGCCGACAAAATTGTCAGGCTGGCTAAAAAAGCCGGGATGAAATACATCGTAATTACTACAAAACATCACGAAGGTTTTTGTTTGTTCGAGTCTGATTTTACGGAATATGACATCGCCAATTCGCCCATGAAAGGTCGCGACTTTATTAAGGAATTATCGGATGCCAGTAAAAAATACGGTCTCCATTTTGGAACCTATTACAGCATTATCGACTGGAACCACCCTTCTTTCGACATTCCTGACGCCAATGCAAAACAGGTGGATCGCAAACGTTGGCAAAATCCAACTTTTGTGGAGGGTAAAAAGGCAGAATACGTTCAATACATGAAAAATCAGATTAAAGAACTGATTGAAAAATATGATACAGAGATTTTATGGTTCGATGGAGACTGGGCTGATTGCTGGACCACCGCTGATGGTGATGATTTATACCAGTATATCCGAGAATTGAAGCCCGAAATCATCATCAATAACCGCGTTTCAAAACGGGAAATATTTAAAAAAGACTTTGGGACACCCGAACAGTTTCACCCTGATTCAGAATTGAAATATTATTGGGAAGCCTGTTACACCATGAATGACTCGTGGGGATTTAAAATTAAAGACACCGATTGGAAAAAACCTGAGGAAGTGTACGAAAAACTTCAGGATATCAACGGAAAAGGAGGTAATTTTCTGCTAAACGTCGGTCCTGACGGAAACGGTGATGTGCCAAAAGAATCAGCTAAAATTTTAATAGAAGTAGGGAAGATGATACGGAAGTCAAAATAAATTATTTCTGAAGAAATCAACTAAATCTAAAATTCATGAATAAACTGTTCATTTTTATTTTATCTCTATTCATCATTTCCTGTTCAGGGAAAAAGGAATATTTATTAGAGTCTCCCGATCAGGATCTTCAGATAGAAATATTCAATCAAAATGGGCAAATTGCCTTTAATTTAATTGCCCGGCAGGATACAGTTTTTCAAAATTCGCCGGTTGGGTTAATGATAAATTCCCTTGATTTCTCGAATGATGTTGAAATTGAAAAATTTGGCAAAATATCATTTGATGAAACCTGGGAAACGGTGAATGGGAAAAATAAAACAGTTCGTAACCATTATAATGAATATACTTTCGGTTTAAGTAAGCCTGGTTTGGAATTGAGTTACAATTTAATTTTCAGGTGTTACGATGACGGATTTGCCTACCGCTACGAAGTGGGTAGCGAATCGTCGGATTCCATTCAAATAAATAAAGAATTAACCACCCTGAATTTCAGCAACGATTTTACCTACTGGGCCTATAACGGAGAACATCCCAATCTGGGGCCATTACAACGCTCGGATACGATGAATGGAGATGTCAGGACTCCCGCTGTTCTCGAATTGAACGACGATTTGTTTATGGCGATTCACGAGGCAGAGATTGTTCGTTACGCGCCTCTCAGTTTGAACATGGAAAGTAAGTCTTCCGATATTAAATTTAATCTGGAAGAAACAGCAGATCAGCATGAAATAAAAACATCGTGGCGCACATTTATTATTGGAAATACTCCGGGAGAACTGGTTGAATCTGATTTAATTGTTAACCTCAACGAACCTTGTAAAATTGAAGACACATCGTGGATTAAACCCGGCAAATCGCTTTGGGACTGGCGTGTGTGGGGCTACAAAGCAGCCGACGGTTTTGAATACGGATTGAATACGATTTCACACAAGCGGTTTATTGATTTTGCATCGGAAAATAATATCCAGTACTTGTTGATTGATGCCGATTGGTATGGACCGGAATTCAGTTCCGAATCAGATCCTACACAAGCCAGGGAAGGGGTTAATATAGAGGAATGTATGGCCTATGCCAAAGAAAAAGGAGTAGGTGTTATTTTATACCTGAACGATGTAGGGGCAAAGAAATTTGGTCTGGAGCGGATTTTAAAACAGTTTTCCGATTGGGGAGCAGCTGGTGTTAAGTATGGATTTATGCAGGGCAGTTGGCAGGATAAAGTCAGACATACCCGCAACGTTGTTGAATTATGTGCCAAATATAAACTGATGGTTGATTTTCATGATCATCCGGTTCCTCCGGGTGGCTACCGACGTACATATCCTAACTTGGTTACCAAGGAATTTTGTCATGCACAGGCCGATGCCAAACGTTCCTATTTCCCTGAGACAGCAGTTACTTCTCCTTTTATAAATATGATAGCCGGACCACTGGATTATACCAACGGCTGGTTCGGATTGAATAATGCACAGTCGAGAGTAAAGGTTTTTCAGGAAATCCCGGGAACAGTTTCTGCTGAAGTTGCCAAACTGATTGTTACGTATTCAGGATGGATGGTTTTGCCCGATAGTCCGGAAGAGTACCTGAAAAAAGATGACTTGTTTGATTGTATACGAAAAATGCCTGCACAGTTCGACAGCTTTAAAGTGTTGAATGGAAAAATTGGTGAATACATTACTGTTGCACGCAGTTCAGGCGATGATTGGTTTGTCGGAGCCCTCACCAATCGCGATTCAAGAACCATTGAAGTCGATCTGAGTTTTCTTGAGAAAGGAGAGAAATATAAGGCAACCATCTATTCAGATACCAAAGAAACCCACTTTCTGGATAATAAGGAATCGTATCAAGTAACCCAAAGGGAAGTTGATTGCAATGCAAAGCTCGATCTATACCTGGCGCCAGGTGGTGGCTGTGCACTTAGTATTGAAAAGATTACTCCCCCAGAGCCTGTATTGCCTGTTCCTACACAAGCTCAGTTGGATTGGCAGGAAAAAGAATTGTATGCCTTTATTCATTTTACAGTAAATAACTTTACGGATAAAGAATGGGGGTATGGAGATGAAGATCCGGATGTATTTAACCCCATTGATTTAGACCCTGAGCAATGGGTTAAATTGCTAAAGGAAACCGGGTTTCAGGGAGCGATTCTAACAGCAAAACACCATGATGGATTTTGTTTATGGCCAAGTAGATTTACTGAACATTCTGTGAAAAATAGTAGCTGGCGTGAAGGTAAAGGAGATGTGGTTGGTGATTTTAAAAATGCATGCGATAAGTTTGAACTGCCAATGGGTATTTATTTGTCTCCTTGGGACAGGAACCACGCAAAATATGCGAGTTCGGAGTACATTGAATATTACCAAAATCAATTGAATGAGCTTTTAGATAACTATGGACCTATATTTGAAATTTGGTTCGATGGGGCCAACGGCGGTGATGGTTATTATGGGGGTGCCAACGAGAAGCGTAAAATTGACGATCAGGTATATTATAAATGGGCCGAGACTTTTAAAATTGTAAAAGACCATAATCCAAATACGATAATACGTGGTGATGCAAGAAATTCTTTGTGTGAAAGCCGCTGGTGTGGTAACGAGAAAGGATACATTGGTGAAACATACTGGAATATGGTTACTCCTGATTCATTACTTGCCATGGGAGGTAAACGTACCGTTGGGTTAAATACCGGTGATATTAGTGGCACTCACTGGATGCCGGCAGAGGTTGATGTTTCGATTCGTCCCGGATGGTTTTATCATGAAAATGAAGATTTGCTGGTGAAAACTCCGGATGAACTTTTTGAAATTTATCTGAAATCAATAGGAAGAGGGGCTCCCTTATTGCTTAATGTTACACCCGACAAACGTGGTTTAATTTCAGACATTGACGTAGAATCATTGCATCTCTGGAAAAAGAAAATAGATGAAACATTTGCAATGAACCTGGCTTCAGGTGCCAAAATATCTGTTGATTCATATCGTGGAAAATCAAAACAGTTTGATGCAAACAACCTAACTGATGGTAATAAGGAAACTTACTGGGCAACCGCTGATAGAGTTTTAAACGGTACCATTCAGTTGGATTTCGAGGAACCTCAAATCCTTCAATATATAGTTTTACAGGAATATATTGAATTAGGACAACGGATTAAATCGTTTAATATTGAAGTTATGAAGGATGGTCGTTGGAAACAAGTTGCTGAAGGAACAACCGTTGGTTTCAAACGAATTATACCAATCCTCGCAACGAAAACACAACATTTAAGAATTAATATAACTGATTCAAGAGCTTGTTTGGTAATCAATAATCTTGAGTTGTATTAAAGTAATATTTTATGAAGGACAAAACCATAGGTATCTTCATTCCCTGTTGCATCTATTCGTTTTATTTTATGTAGGGTAGTCCTTTGGAATTATTCAGAATGATCGAATAAAATTTTATAATGATATTGGCGAATTCGTTTAGTTAGATCTCTTATTGTATAAGCAATAAGATTCCCGGGAGTTGAAATATATTCCCGGGATTTTAAACTTAAAAAGTAGTATTTAGGAAATGAATTTGAGAAAAAAATGAGATACTAATCCTGGTACCATAACAGTGATAATTATTTATTGAAAAAGATAGTTTGGGCGAATAAAACGTAAGATCAAGAACAAAGTCCAACTTACAATAAAGCAATCAGATTTGCATAAATGATGTTAAAAAAACAGCATAGTTGGATACTTTTGGACAAAATAACAATAAGGCAATAAATAATACGGAATTATTTTTATTTTGTATCCAATTCTATTCTTATGAATAAAGTTGGTTTAAATACAGAAGTTATTAATTTTTCATCTTTCTCATCAGGAGACGATAAAACATTCAATATTATTTTCAATAATAATTACGAAGCGCTTATTGGATTCTGTTTACAGTTTATTCCCGATATTGAAGAAGCAAAAAATATTGCCCAACAGGCAATTATAAAACTTTGGCTGAATAGAAAGAAAGTTGAAAGAGTAACTGGAATTCGTGCTTTTTTATATACTTCTGCAAAAACCGATTGTCTGAATTATCTGCGTCACGAGAAATATAAAATTGGTTATATCGAAACCTCTCTAAAACAAAAGGAATATCAATTAAATCGTGAGATTCTGGAATCCTTTAATTTCAGTAGTTTAGAATTTACCGAATTAGAAGAACTAATACAGAAGGCTGTTGACAATTTGCCGGAAAGATGCAGGTTAGTTTTTATTAAAAGTCGGTTCGAAGAAAAAAAGAATCAGGAAATTGCCGAAGAATTAGGTATAGCGTTAAAATCAGTTGAGTCGAACATGACTCGCGCTTTAAAAATTCTTCGTAGCGAGTTGAAAGATTATTTGCCACTTATCGGAATTTTTCTTGGATTATAAAAATTCTCTCACTCCACTTGAAAACAACCATTTATACAAAAAAGATGTGTGTTAAGAGAAGCTCCTGAAAAAGAGAGCCCGTCGTTTTCAGCAGAATCCTTTCACCCAAATTCAAAAAAATTAACTAATCATACAGGGTATATTCAAATTCATGTGTACATAAAGCAACAAAAGCAAAAAATGGATAACAGTATCATCATAAAATATCTTCAGGGGAAAGCTAATAACGAAGAAAAAACACTTCTTTTTGAGTGGTTAGAAAAGGATAAAATCAACAAGGACGAGTTTTTTGAAATAAAAAAAGTTTGGGCTCTTACCTCTAAATATAAAAATGCAGAAGGAATAACCTGGGCAGATATAAAGAACACCGGGAATGAAAAAACAACTACAAGGTTCTTAAAATTCAGATTATTGAAGCAAGTCGCCATTTTTATTTTGTTAATTGGTTTAGGCGCAGTAATTCAGTACTTTTTTACCGATTTAACTTCAAACAAGAAGCTTGTTTATGACCAGCATTTATCAGTTTTTGCGCCACTCGGCCAAATGACTGACCTTGAGCTTCCTGATGGGACTTTGGTCAAATTAAATTCGGGAACAACGATATTATATAACGGGGATTTTAGTTCAGGCAATCGCGAGGTTTTTATTGAAGGTGAAGCTTTTTTCGATGTTCAAACTGACAAGGAACATCCCTTTGTTGTAAAATCGAAACTGCTTGATGTTAAGGTTTACGGAACATTGTTTAATATATGCAGCTATCACGATGATAACGATTTTTCTGCAACTCTAGTTGAAGGAAGTATTAGTATTTTAGATAAGGACGGAAACGAGATTTCGAAATTGAAACCGGGCGATAACGCAGCGTATAATGAGAATGAATCGAATATAACAGTTTCTCAGATCAATACCTCATTATACACATCGTGGAAAGAAGGGTTGGTAACTTATAGAAATGAAAAAATGAAAGATATTGCCAGGCAAATTGAGCGTTGGTATAATGTTGAAATTGTAATCCAAAAAGAAGGTCTTGGTGAAGAACGTTATTTTGGTACTATTTTAAAAAACAAACCCATCGATCAAATTCTGGAAGTATTTAAGTTAACAACTTCTCTGGAATATGAAATTGTTCCGAGGGCCGACAAACCCACACTCATTTATTGGAAATGAAATAAAATGAATACTAACTAAAGTAAACAGTTATGGATATGGACAACACTTCGTAAAATACAAAAAAAACAGGCCGAAAATACGATCAATATTTTCAGCCTGAAATACCTGAGTGGTACTTCCAATACGACCCAGGTCTACGATAAATAAATGAGATTATTTACCAATAAACATGTCAAATTTATGAAAAAAATGGACAAGTGCCTCATTGATAAGAGGCAACTAAAAAAAGTTTTGCTAACTATGAAACTAACAACTTTGCTGATTTTTGTCTTTAGTGTCAACCTATTTGCAAATAGTTATGCACAAGTGACAAAAATCGACCTGTCGATGAAAAATGCAACCATAAAGGAAGTTATCGAGCAGATTGAACAAGAAACGGACTTTTACTTCATGTTAAAATACGATGATTATCTTTTAGGGAAACAGGTTACACTCGATTATAAACAGGCGAATATTGATGAGATTTTGACTCAACTTTTTGAGAAGGAAAGATATGAGTACCAGATTATTGACAGGTATATTGCTGTGCGACCGATAGATGAAATTTTGGTTGAAGGGCAAGTTGGTGTTAACGGCAGTGTCACCGATGAAGCAGGCCAACCACTTCCGGGCGTAACAGTAATAGTAAAAGGTACTACCCATGGAACAATTACCGATGCCGATGGAAAATATTCACTTTCAAATGTTCCGGAGGATGCCATTCTTGTATTCTCTTTTGTTGGGATGAAAACTCAGGAAATACCGATAGCAGGTAAACTTTCTATCGATGTTATATTGGCAGCAGATGCTATTGGCATTGAAGAAGTGGTAGCTATTGGATACGGAACAATGAAAAAAAGTGATTTAACCGGATCCTTATCTTCGGTTAAAAGTGATGAAATAGATGCTTTCCCAGCTACTACCGTTTCACAGGCCTTACAAGGTCGTGCTTCCGGTGTTCATATTGTTCAGAACACTGGTCAGCCAGGTGCTGCTATGCAAATCAGGATCCGGGGAACTAATTCAATTAGAGGAGATAATAGCCCTCTGTGGATTATTGACGGTTTTCCCGGTGACGAAAGCATTCTTAATATGTCTGATATCGAGAGTATTGAGGTTTTAAAAGATGCTTCGGCAACAGCGATTTATGGCTCGAGGGGAGCAAATGGTGTTATTCTGGTTACAACCAAACAAGGAAAAGCAGGAAAAACAAGGGTTGAATATAACGGAAGCTATAGTATGCAAACTGTTAGGAAAAAACTCGACCTGATGAATCCTAGAGAATATATGGAGCTGGTAAATCTTCAACAATTAAACGACGAAGGTGCGGAATATTTTACCCAATCTGACATGAGTGCCTACGGAGATGGTTACGACTGGCAGGATTTGGCTTTCCAGACAGCTCCGGTCCAGGATCATTCATTAACTATAAGTGGAGGAACTGATAAAACACAGTTTTCAATTGGTTCCGGTTATTTTGATCAAAAAGGGATTTTGTTGAATGATGATGGTTATAGAAGGATTTCACTCCGCGCAAATGTAAACCACGATATCAGTAAAAAGTTTAATATTGGTTATAATGTCATAGCAAGCAGGACAGACAGAGATACAAAATATAATTTGAACGGACCATGGTCTGCAATAAATTCTATTATTATGGCACCTCCCATAGTTGGTCCTTATAATGATGATGGTTCTTGGAAAAGAATAAGTTCGGAATTTCCGTTTAGCTATGATGGAACCAGAAATCCGGTGGAATATGCAAATGAGATATCAAATGGTAGTTATTCCAACAGGTTTATGGGGAATCTGGCATTTACATTCAAACCAATTGACGGTTTGTCAATCAGGATATCAGGAAATGCAAATAATACAGATACACGAACAGATAACTACACGCCTACAACTTATACCGGTTCGTCGGGAAGCGCAAGTATTGGTGAATCACATTATCTACAATTAAACAGCGATAATATTGTAACATACAATCGCAAATTTAATGATGTTCATGATTTCACATTAACCGGTGCTCTTACTTATGAAGAAGGTACTTACACTTATGCGAGTCTTGGTGGTTCGGGGTTCTTAAGTGATAACTATGAGACATATAATATCGGGGCAGCAAGTACGCTTAGTACGCCATCTTCTTCCTATTCAAAATGGAATCTTTTGTCATATCTGGGACGATTGAATTATTCTTACAAAGGAAAATACATGGCAACGGTCAGTTTTCGTGCCGATGGTTCATCCAGGTATAGCGAAGGAAGTAAATGGGGATATTTCCCTTCAGGTGCTTTAGCCTGGCGTATTTCAGATGAGGAATTTATGAAAGACATTGAGCTGATTTCTAATTTGAAACTGAGGGGAGGCTATGGAGAAACAGGAAGTACAGCTATTAGCCCGTATGCTACGCAAACATTGTTGTCAACAAATAAAGTTGTTCTCGATAATGATCTTTTTACCTATTTTGCACCTTCAGCTACGTTACCGGGTGATTTAAAATGGGAAACAACTGCTCAAACTGATATTGGAATTGATTTGGGAATATTGGGGAACAGGTTGAACTTAAGTGCTGACTATTATATCAAAAATACCCGCGATTTGTTGAACAGTGTTCAATTACCTCGTTCGTCAGGGTATTCCAGTACAATTAAGAATATTGGAAAAATTCAGAACAAAGGTCTTGATTTCCAATTAGATGCTAATATCATCGATCGGGAAGTGAAATGGGATATTACAGCAAACATCTCGTTTAACCGAAATAAAGTAATGGAATTGTATGAAGGACAGGATATTACAGGTAGTAGTTACAATCTAGTAATACTCGGTGATTATGTAAATCTTGTTCGTGAAGGTGAACCTCTCGGTGTTTTCTATGGCTACCAGGAAGATGGCTATGACGAGAATGGTGCAATAAAATACAAAGACAATGATGGCGTTGACGGTATAACTTCTGCCGATAAAACAATTCTTGGTGATCCCAATCCGGATTTTATTTATGGATTTAATTCTGCACTTACTTATAAAAATTTTGAATTTAGTTTTTACATCCAGGGAACTCAGGGAAATGACATCATGTCATTAAGTATGGCTTATCAAAATTATTATGGTGTTGGAATTAACATGCTGAAAGAAGTGTATGATGATCACTGGACTACATCGAATACTGATGCAAAATATGCGAAAGTAAGCAGTTCTACCACATCTCTGAAAATGTCTGACAGGTTTGTGTACGATGGTTCTTATATCCGCCTGAAAAATGTACAATTGGCTTATAATGTTCCATTCGGGAAATTGGGAGTCCCGTGGATACAAAAAGGCCAGGTTTATGTAAGTGCTCAGAATTTACTAACTATTACAAATTATCCGTGGTGGGATCCGGAAGTAAATTCAATGGGTGGTGGAAGCTCTTTGAATCAGGGTATAGATTATTTTACCTATCCAACACTTAAAGGTTTAACTTTTGGTGTGAAATTACAGTTTTAATGAATTAAAATAGAGTAACGATGAAAAATATAGTATACATTATAATTTTTTCGATTATAGCAGTCTCTTGTTCTGATTTACTTAAGGAAGAACCCAAGGCTATTGCTGTTTCTACCTTTTATAATACTCCAGAAGAATTAGAATCAGCTGTGTATGGAGGATACGCCCGGCTTAATTACGGATTTAATTATTTGTGGTACATCAACGCAGGTGAAGTAGATTATGCAGTAGGCCGATTGTCGTTTGCCAATATGAGTGATTTTGACCAACCCTGGAATAGCACTAATATTGGAAGGGCAGATTATGTTTGGACAGAAATTTACCAGGGAATTCGTAATGCAAACCTGGTAATTAGTAATGCACCACAAGCTTCGGAAGCCACAGAGGAGGAGATTAATAAATATATTGCCGAAGCAAAATTTATACGGGCTTATTGTTATCACAAGTTGGTTCAAAATTGGGGGGCACTTCCGTTGAGAACAGAAGAAAATATGTCTGAGTCAGACGTGCCAAGGAGTTCGGTTGACGATGTATATGATCTGATCTTAAGTGATTTGTTATTTGCAGAAACTTATTTGCCTGATAGTCAGGATAAAGCTGGAAGAGCAGACAAGTATGCAGCCAAAGCAATGCTTGCGCATATTTATCTTTTTCTTGAGCAATGGTCTGATTCCAGGGCTAAGTCTCTTGAAGTTATTAATTCCGGCAGGTATTCTCTCGTTAGTATATCAAAATCCGATGATTATTATAATATTTTCGGACCCGATGTTGTTTCATCGTCTGAAGAAATATTCTATCAGAAATACAATTATAATAATAGCTCCATGGTTGCACGTTACAGGCATTCTGCAGACTCTAAGTTTTATCCTGGTGGTGGAGTTTATGCGAAATTTGCAGATAGTACTGACATGAAAGTCATTAACGAATGGGATCGTAATGACTTGAGGAGAAATTTTATGTTGTATAATGCCGATATTGGCTTTGGAACACGTACAATGTTATTTAAAAAGTTTATCGCAACTACAACAGAAAATAAAGGAGATAATGACTACCCCGCTTATCGTTATCCTGATGTATTATTATTTTATGCGGAGGCAGATTGCAGGGTAAATAATGGCCCTACTGCTGATGGAATGGAAAAACTGAATATGATCCATCGTCGTGCTTATGGCTATGATGTAAATACAGCCTCTCCGGTTGATTTTAATGTAAATGATTATAACGCAGAATCATTTATTGACTTGGTGCTACAGGAAGGCATGTATGAACAAATGGATGAAGGAAAACGGTATTTGGAACTGAAGCGGACAGGAAAACTGGCAGAGAAAGTTCTTGAAAACAGAGGAATTCAAGTTGCAGAATCACATTTATTATTTCCTATTCCAAGTGTTGAGTATGATTACAATGGAGCGATTGATCCGATAACGGATCAAAATCCAGGATATTAGATTAATATTCAACTACATAAAAAGATGGAGAAATACTTTTCTCCATCTTTTTCCCTCATTCGATTTGGCTAATTCTGCTAATTCGATACCACTTAATTATTACCCTTTAATAGAAGAATCATGAAAAAACTGATATTTTTTATTGTTATCACGTTTGCATTCAACAGTATTGTTTGGGCGCAAAGATATAGTAGCTGGGATTTATATAAATATTCAGGTCCCGGGTTAAATCAAATTGGAGTTTTGGCAACCAAAAATTCAAAAGACATCAAGTCTTCCTACTGGTCAGTTGGGTGTGAAACTCTTGATCGTGATTATGCCGATTTCAGCAAATACAAAAACCTTGTTGGTGAGCTTGGAGTGAAAAGAGGAAGATTACAAAGCGGATGGGCAAAATGCGAAAAGCAAAAAGGTATCTACGAATTTGAGTGGTTAGACGAATGTGTTTATGGATTGTCGGAGCAAGGAGTTAGTCCATGGATTTGTTTATGTTATGGCAATCCGATATATGGAGCAGAGCTGCGTTTAGGAGCTAAGATTTTTTCTGATGATGAAACGATGGCAGCCTGGTTGCGCTATGTTGAGGCAACAGTTTCGCGATATAAAGACGTTGTTAAAGAATGGGAAATATGGAATGAACCTAATGGTAATAATAGTGAAGTTTATGCTAATCTGTTAATGAAAACTGCCGAGGTGGTTAAAAAGGTTCAGCCCGATTCAAAAGTATTAGGACTTTCTTTAGCAGGTATCCCATTGAAATGGGCTGAGGAAGTACTTGACGTTTTAAAGGATAATAGTAAATTAGATTTAGTGGATTATGTAACATACCATCCCTATACACAAAATCCTGATGATAGTTACCCAACAGTTGAAAAATTAGGCGAGTTAGTTCATTCCTACAATCCTCAAATAAAACTGTTTCAGGGAGAAAACGGATGTCCTTCTCAACTTGAATATACACATGCGCTTGCTTATTATCCCTGGACAGAGATTAGTCAGGCTAAATGGTTCATGAGACGTTTGGTAGGCGACAGGGTTCGTAATATAGTTACTTCTGCTTTCACCATTATCGATCTGCGTTACACAAATATGCTGCAGTCTTTTGGCTTGTTGCGTGCCAACCTTTTAAATGATATTATGTATAAAAGGCCTTCTTATTATGGTATACAGCATTTAACTGCATTTTTTGATGAATCGGTGGAGGCTGCCGGGATAATGGAATATAATTCAAGAGCATATCGTGATATAACAGTTGCCGGTTTTAATAAAGAGAATACACCTGTTGCTTTGCTGTGGTATAACGACCGTATACCGGGAGATGAATTTAACTGGGATATAATTGACGTAACAATTAAGGGTATGCAATTCCATGACCCCGTTTATGTAGAAATTATATCAGGCAAAGTATATGAAATAGATAAAGCAGATTGGGAACTGAAAGGACAAGATTCCAATTTTAAAAAACTACCTGTTTGGGATAGCCCGATGATGATTGTTGAACGTTCAAAAGTTACGTTGAAATAAATTTTTTAGAGTCTGAAAATGAATATTAAAGCATTTATATTGTCAATATGTGTGTGGTTTGTATTAAGTACAAATGGACAGGAATTAACACGCAATAATTTTTATAATAATCCGACAAATGCATGGCAGGCAGTGCAAAGTGGAGCAGAATCATTAATGCCTTTAGTGTCGCTTAATCCTACTGTTTTGCTGCCAGATGACATTGAATTTAAAACATGGGAACAGGAAGAAAAATACCAACGAACTTTTTATGTTGCCAGAGAGCAGCAGAATGCTTCAGATGATAATCCGGGCACTGAAGAACTTCCCTGGAAAACTATTGGGAAGGCAGCTTCATTTCTTGAACCCGGTGATCGGGTAATTGTAAAAAAAGGAATTTATCGCGAGTGGGTTTGTCCTGAAAGAGGGGGGCTGGGCCCACAAGAAATGATTACTTATCAGGCTGCTCCGAATGAAGAAGTAATTATATCAGGTTCTGAACCGCTAATTGGGCGATGGCAGCAGTCGCGGAAACCTGTTTCTCAATCCTTTACCGGCAAAGTATGGATGATTGATTTACCGGAAGAATTATTTAATGGCTACAATCCTTTTGCAGAATCCAATGCAACAGAAAACCTGATGACTCATCCTTCTGCGATAAGACAGGGGTGGAACAAGCCTCCATATACGTTGAGCAGGGGCCTGGTATTTCAGAATGGAACTAGGCTAAAGCAAATTATATTATACGAAGATTTTGGAATGGAGAATGGAACTTATTGGGTTGATAAGGATAATTTGCGAATATATGTTAGGCCATTGGAAGACAAAAATCCAAAGAAAGAAAAATTTGAAGTAACTACACGTCCCTTTGCTTTTTCTCCCGAAAAGGCAGGGCTTGGATTTGTATGTGTTGATGGCTTTACTGTTGAAAATGTTGCCAATTGTTACCCGGTTCCCCAGTTAGGAGCTATTTCAACCAAACAGGGGCATCACTGGATTCTAAAAAATAACATCATACGTCACGTTAACGGTATAGGTATGGATTTTGGCTGGCGGCAAACATTTTTGCCACAGACTGTACCGAAAGATACTCCTAAACTTGCAGGTGTTGGAACAATTGTCCGAAACAATTCATTTTATGACTGTGGTATCTGTTCCATGCAGGGGTTAGGAATCACCTGCGCTTTAATCGAGGATAACTATGTACAGGATTGTTGCTGGCACAATGTTGAACAATTATGGGAGGCAGCAGCTATAAAACTGCATTGGATGAAACACTCCCTTGTCAGGCGCAATGTGGTGAACCGCACAATTGGTGCCCCTGGAATCTGGCTTGATCATAGTATTGCCAATGTTAGGCTCACAGAAAATATCATCGTTGGGGTACATTCCCCTTCTTACGGAGGAATTTTTCTGGAAGCATCCTACAAACCTAACTTAATTGATCGTAATATTATTTGGGACTGTGATGCGTACGGTTTTTATCAGCATGATTGTAATGATTTAACAATTGCAAATAACCTGATTGGTAATTGTACGAAAGTTCCTGTTTTCATTAATACACAAGCTGGAGACCGACAGGTTGATATTGAGACAAATCGTGTGTCAGTTGTTGTTCGTAATGCCATTCTTGGAAATATCTTTTATGGATTAGGTGATTTAATTCCGGTGCTGCCTGGTGGCAATATTTCTGATTATAATCTATTTGTAAGTTCATCAGAGGAAAACCAATCCGATTTATCTATATGTAAGGAGGGGAAAGGACAGGAAACAAACAGCACAACCTTTATATCCGAAATGGATTTTTCTCTTAAGGAAGGTACATTGAATCAATCTCTGGTGTTGCCTGAATCTTTCTCACCTCATATTTTTGAGGTGACAACAGACTTTTTTGAATCACCATTTCCTCACACTTTTAAAACTCAAATCGGGCCATTTTTATATCAAAATTTAAGTCCGAAAATGAATATTAATTTAAACATTCAGGAAAGAATTAAATAAAAACCAAAGAACACAAAGTACAAGATTAATTCAGATGGATAGGAAAATTAAAATACTTATTATAAGCCTTGTTATCGCATTACAGACGACAGGACAAACCAGGGAAAGTGTCACGTGGGAGAAATTCAAGTCATCTGACCCTGATTTACAACAAATCGGTTGGATGAACACAAAACTTTCCAAAGAGATTGAGTCATCCCCCTGGTCGGTAGGCTGCGAAACTCTCGACAGAGATTATGGCGATTTCAGCAAGTATAAGGAATACGTTGGAGAATTAGGCGTAAAGCATGCGCGCCTGCAAAGCGGTTGGGCCAAATGTGAAAAGAAAAAAGGGAAATATGATTTTGCCTGGTTAGACAGTTGTGTTTACGGCTTGGCAGAACAAGGTGTTCATCCGTGGATTAGTTTGAGTTACGGAAATCCAATTTATAAAAGTGAGACAAATTTAGGCGCAGGTATTTTTACCGATGAAGTAACAATGGATGCCTGGTGTAACTACGTTGAGGCAACAGTAAAAAGATACAAGGATGTTGTAAAGGAATGGGAAATATGGAATGAACCTCGTCATTCGGAATCGAGGTTAGCTTATGCCAATTTATTAATCAATACCTCCGAAGCAATCAGGCGGGTGCAACCGGATGCAACTATTTTGGGATTTACAGTGCATGGTTTTTCACCTTCTGTTGTATGTATATTCCCCAGGGAGGTATTAGAAATATTGAAGGAACGAAATAAGCTGGATGTTGTTGACTATGTAAGCTATCATCCATATACCCCAAATCCGGATGATTGTTATCCGATGGTTGAAGAGCTTCAGGAGATATTCAATTCTTATAATCCAGATATCAAATTTTATATGGGAGAAAGCGGCTGTCCGTCAATACTGGAATGGGGACATGCCATGTATGATTATCCCTGGACGGAATACAGCCAGGCAAAGTGGGATTTGCGTCGTATGGCAGGAGATCGGGCACGGGGAATCAGAACTTCAATATTTACAATGGTTGACTTACGTTACACAAACATGCTTCAGTCTTTTGGCTTATTAAGGGCTAATCTGGAGCATGATATTATTTATAAAAGGCCTTCATACTTTGGGGTACAGCATATGGTCAGTTTTTTTGACTATAGTGTTGACCCTAAAGGTATGATAGATTATTCTATCAACTCATCGCGCAGCCTGACAGTAGCAGGGTTTGAGAAAGAGAAAAGTCCTGTTGTGCTTTTGTGGTACGACGACCAAATTCCGACAGATCAGCTTGAATGGGATAATATTTCTCTGACTATGAAAGGGGTGAATTTTGATAATCCGGTTTATGTGGAAATGATAACCGGGAAGGTTTTCGAGTTGCCAAAACAAAGCTGGAGTAATGACGGTGAAAATGTCAGGTTTGAAAGATTGCCGGTTTGGGATAGTCCAATGATGATGGTGGAACGTGATCAGATAGAAATTGGAAATTTAGAAGATTAAATATAAGCAATAAAATGGATCATCGTGATTGTGGTAAATACGTTATCGTTTCAAAATAAAAATGATAAGGAAGATCATAAAAACGGAGAAATTGGATTAATATGGATTTGAGAGAAACAAGATTGTTACGTGGAATGTGTCCGTCAATTAATAAAAATATATAAACTCGTTATCACTTATAAAACCTATGAAGAATCAACTAAAACTAAAAAATCATCAATTCTATTTCCCTTTATTCATACTGCTGATATTAATAGCCGAATCGTGCAGTACATCAGATTCGCTTGTCAGGGAACAAATTGAGTGGAGTGATTTCTGGTGGAAAAATGAACCCGACAATACAAAACCAAGAATATTGTTTATCGGAAATTCAATTTCAAGAGGGTATTACCCAATGGTTTCAGAAATTCTTTCAGAGAAATACAACTGCGATCGGTTTTCGTCTTCCCGAAGCATTGCAGATCCTGCTTTGATAAAAGAAACAAAAATTGCAATGGGTAAATACAAGCATTCTGTTATTCATTTTAATAATGGATTGCATGGTTGGCATTTAAATGCCGCTGAATATGAAGCCGGAATGCGGAAATACGTAAAATTTCTTAAATCGTATAAGGCGAAAGGATGCAAACTTATTTATTCGCTAACAACCCCGGTACCATCAGAAAAGGAGGGCGAGAAACTTGATCCCGTTAAAAATGAGGTAGTACTTGAAAGAAACCGGATTGCCCGGAAAATAATGGAGGAGAATAATATTCCGGTTATTGATTTATATGGTTTAATGGAACCTGAAATTGAAAAATACAGTGCTTCAAAAGGAAATGTGCATTATAACGAGGAGGGGTATGAAAGGTTAGCCAACAGAATAGCAGAAAAATTAAATGAAATTAGCAGGTAATCTGATTTCGATTATAAAAATAAGTCGCAAAATTTAAAAAGGATGAATAGAAAGTTATTATTAGTTTTTTTTATTTTCTGTCAGTTTACTTTATGGGGACAGGAGCAAATTCGTATCGCATGTGTTGGTGCAAGTATTACGGAGGGAGTGAGGGTCGAAAATCCCAAAGTAAATAGTATTCCTGCCCAATTGTCTTCCATGTTAGGCGAAGGGTTTAATGTTCGTAATTTCGGACGTAGCTCAGCAACTTTATTGCGTAAAGGTGACCTTCCTTACTGGGAAACCAGTCAGTATAAAGGTGTGCTTGATTTTAATCCTGATATTGTTTTTATTAAACTCGGGACAAACGACACCAAACCACAAAATCGTATTTTCATAGATAACGACTATGTAAATGATTATAAAGATTTAATTGCTTCATTTAAAAGTTTATCATCAAAGCCACGTATTGTATTAATTGTACCCATTCCGGTTTTTTCTACAGATACTACGGGCATATCATCCAAAACATTAACAGAGAAGATAATTCCTAAGGTAAGGCAAATTGCTTATGAAACAGGATGTGAATTAATAAACATGTACAATCCTTTTTTGGGGTTGTCGGAATTAGTGCCCGATAAAGTACATCCGAATGCAGAAGGATCAAAATTAATTGCGAGGAGGTTGTATGAATTTGTAAAAATGAAAACAGATCCTTCTTTAAATTTAGAAGACGATTTACCCGATAATGTCTCACCATTTAACTTTTACGGTTTTCAAGGGTATGATTTTACTTTTCAGGGAAAAAATGCAAAAGTTGTTAGACCAAAAAATGCAGCTCCTGATCATCCCTGGGTTTGGAGGGCAAGGTTTTGGGGGCACGAACCACAAACCGATATTGCCCTTTTAGAGCGTGGCTTTCATGTGGTTTATTGCGATGTTGCCGAAATGTTTGGAAACGACGAATCATTGTCTATTTGGGATAGTTACTATCAGATGTTAACAGGAGCAGGCTTAGCAAAAAAATCAGTAATGGAAGGAATGAGCCGGGGTGGAGTTTACATTTACAGGTGGGCAGCTAAATACCCGGAACGTGTTGCGGCAATTTATGCAGATGCCCCGGTTCTCGATTTAAAAAGCTGGCCAGGCGGAAAAGGGCAGGGAAGTGGTAGTTCTAAGGATTGGGAAACATTTAAGAATGATTTTGGACTTAAATCGGAGCAGGAAGCACTGGATTTCCGGGGTAATCCTTTAGACCTAACTGATGAAATAGCCAAAGCGGACTTTCCTATGTTGCATGTTGTTGGCGATGCCGATGATGTTGTACCGGTATCAGAAAATACTGAACCCTTCGAAAAAAAGATTCTTGATGCAGGAGGCGCAATAAAAGTTATACACAAACCTGGCATCGGGCACCATCCTCATAGTGTACCAAACCCAAAACCAATAATTGATTTTGTTTTAATGGCAACAGATTATCTGGCTAAACAGAACATGATACCATTACCTTCGGAGTCTCAATTGAGATGGCAAAATTACGAGCGACTAATGTTTATTCATTTTGCCCCAAATACATGGACAGGCTTAGGGCAAGACGATAATTCCCTTCCCTTAGAGCGGCTCAACCCTGAAAAACTAAATACAGACCAGTGGTGTAAAGTGGCAAAGTCGTGGGGTGCGAAAATGATTGTTTTTGTCGCCAAACATTCCGGGGGTTTTTGCTGGTGGCAAACTAATACAAGCGAATACAGTGCAAGAAATATTCCATGGAGAAACGGAGAAGGTGATATTCTGGCAGATATATTAAAATCGTGCGAAAAATATGGTCTGGAACTTGGCGTATATATTTACCCGGGAGACAAAACCTGGGGTGCAGGTCTTGGTAGTGGCGGAAAAACAAAAGATCCGGCAAAACAGGAAGCTTACAACAAAGTTTTCCGTCAGCAGTTAACCGAGGTACTGTCAAAATATAAACCGATGAAAGAAGTTTGGTTCGACGGCAGTTGCGTAATTGATATTGCTGATATTTTAGAGGAATATGCAGAAGATGCAGTAATATTCCAGGGACCACAGGCAACTATTCGCTGGGTAGGTAATGAAAAAGGGATTGTTCCTTATCCAAACTGGTATACATTGGAAAATTCGGTATTGAAAACCGGGACATCTACAGCCTTGTCCTCGGACCCTGATGGAGAAGCATTTGCCCCGGTAGAAGTGGACGTTCCATTTTTAATGAACGACAAAGGTTACAGGTGGTTTTGGGCACCAAATACAGATAGCATGATCATGAGTGTTCCTGCTCTGGTCAACACTTTCAATAAGTCGGTAGGTAGAGGAAGTGTATTGCTTTTAAATGCGACACCTGATACTACCGGATTAATTCCAGAATCTCATGTGAAAAGATATAATGAATTTGGAAATCAACTTGATAAATTATTCTCTGATCCTTTTGCCTCAACATCAGGTAATAAATATGTTCTGGAGCTTGATCTGGGAAAACCTAAATCTGTTAATTATGTAGTAATTGAAGAAGCAATTGCAAATGGACAGAGGGTTAGAAAATACGAAATAGAAGGATTACATGATGATCATTGGGTTTTCTTGAGCGGAGGACAGTCTGTTGGAAATAAACGAGTTGATGAATTTGAACAACTAAAGGTCTCAAAAATACGGTTAAGAATAACGGAGGCAATTGCCACACCAATAATTGAGAATTTTAGTGTGTATTTCAATGAAGATTTGGGAAGTTCAGTCAATCAGCAAGGACAGACAGATGTTCCGGTGACCATTAATGATTGGTCGAGCAGTGATTTTAAAAATGAATGGCAGGAATATACGGTTGATCTAACACCTTACCTGATCGAGTATGTGGGACAAGTACAATTAAAATTTCATATAGTTGATCATGACCGTGCATTCGAAAAAAAGGAATCAGGGGGTTATGGTCTGGAATTGGAAGACAGTTATTTTGAGGTAAATGGTGCTAAAGTTCCAGATGCAGTGAAAGTGCAAAGTCGTAATACCTTTTTGATCAACCATTCACAGCACATTACCAAAGTTGACAATAAAAAAATCTTTTTCAAAACAAAAATAAGGACTAAACCCGGGCGCTCAATGGGGACTATCGAGTTAATGAAAATCGAATTTGAATAAGAACTTTTAATGATCTGACCAATGAGAACCAATCTGATACTTCTATATTTGGTAGCCATCATTACATTTTCTTGCGACAATAAAGAGGATAGTATTCGGGAAAAAGTCAATATCAACCGGGAATGGAAATACATTCAGGGTGATTTTAAAGGAGCGGAAGCTGTTGATTATGATGATACAAAATGGGACTATGTCAATATCCCTCACTGTTTCAGCATTCCATATTTTCAAACCGGTTTTTGGTATAGTGGTTATGGCTGGTATCGAAAGTATTTTGTTATACCGGAGAAATGGGATGGTAAACAAGTCTTTGTCGAATTTGAAGGAGCTTTCAGAGATGCGGAGATATTTGTAAATGGTAAACTTGCCGGCACACATCAGAGTGGTTATACCGGGTTTTCATTGGATATTACAAAACTGATAACAACAGGTAAAAATGTTTTGGCTGTCCGGCTCAATAACCTGTGGAATTCACAACTGGCCCCTCGTGGAGGAGACCACATTTTCCCGGGAGGAATTTATCGTGATGTTTATTTGGTTGCAACCAATTCCACTCATATAACCTGGTACGGTACTTTTGTAACAACACCAGAAGTTTCAAAAGAAAAGGCAGTGGTAAATATTAAAACTGAAGTGAAAAATGAGATAGATGAAGTTAAGCAGTTAGAGTTAAGAACAGTCATTTATGATTCGGAGAATAAGGAAGTTGATTCATTTTCAAGTTCATTAAAAATACCCGGTGGAGAAACAATTGTTTTTGACCAAACCGGGAAAGAAATTTCTAGTCCTAAACTTTGGCATCCTGATACACCAAATTTATATAAGGTAATTAGTGAGCTTTATATTGGTAAGCAGCTAATAGATGTATATAAAACGACATTTGGAATACGTTGGATGGAATGGTCGCCGACTAATGGTTTTTTCCTGAATGGGGAACATTATTATTTCAAAGGGGCAAATGTGCATCAGGATCATGCCGGTTGGGCCAGTGCTGTTACAAATGCCGCATTAATTCGTGACGTTCAATTAATTAAGGATGCAGGCATGGATTTTATTCGTGGCTCGCATTATCCACACGATCCTGCCTTTTCCTTTGCATGTGATAGTTTTGGGATATTATTGTTACAGGAAAATAATTTCTGGTCGTGTGGAATACGAGGTGATGGAGGCTGGTATACAGGTGATGGAGCTTATCCTCCAAAAGAAGAAGATCGCAAACCATTTGAAGAAAGTGTAAAAGCCAGTTTGGAAGAAATGATTCGAATTCACAGAAATCATCCATCAATTTTAGCCTGGAGTATGTGTAATGAACCGTTTTTTTCGAAGGAAGAATTGTATCCTCGTGTGCGAGAGTTTTTATCTGAACTAACAGATGTCTCTCACATTCTGGACCCGAGTAGAAAAGTAGTTGTGGGAGGCGTTCAACGAGCCGAAATGGACAGAACAGCTGATATCGCCGGTTATAATGGTGATGGTGCCCGGCTTTACATAAATCCAGGTGTGCCTAATTTTGTGAGCGAATACAGATCTACCATCGAAGACAGGCCCGGAACATACGCTCCCGGATGGGGCGATTTACAACAAGAGCAATTCAGTTGGCGTTGCGGTCAGTCTATTTGGTGTGCATTTGATTATGGTACCCATATTGGCGGTGGAAAGTTTGGCCATATGGGGATGATCGATTACTATCGGCTACCTAAACGAATGTGGTATTGGTATAGAAATGAGTATAAACAAATTCCTCCTCCTGAATGGCCTGAGTATGGAGTGCCAGCCAAATTGGAATTAACAGCTAGTAAAACGGAGTTAAAAGAAACCGACGGAACGGATGATATCCACTTAATCGTTTCAGTACTTAATAAGGATGGTAAGCAAATAAGTAATTGTCCTAATGTAACTTTAAGTGTAGAGTCGGGTCCTGGTATATTTCCGACAGGTAAGCAGATTACTTTTAGCGCCGATTCTGATATTGCTATTCGGGATGGTAAGGCGGCAATTGAATTTAGGTCTTATTATGGTGGAACAACAAAAATCAGGGCGTATTCACCTGGATTAAGTGATGCATTTATTGAAATTAAAACAAAAGGAAGTCCAAAGTTTGTTGAAGGGAAATCCATTGAGCCTGCTGATATTTTGTATAAAGCGTATAAAATTCCGAAACTGGAAAGCAATAGTGAAGATGGTTTGGAACTGTCTTATTTAAAACCGACCAGGGCATCGGGTGAGCAATTAGATCATTCTGCTTGTTTGGGAAATGATAAAGATTTAAAAACGTTTTGGCTGGCAGATAATGAGAATGGAGAATCGTGGTGGCAGGTCGATTTGGAGGCAATAAAAACAATTACAAAAGTTAATGTTTATTTTCCAAAAGTTTCTAATTATAGGTATTTTGTTTCTTTGTCTGAAAATGGTAAAGATTGGAAAATCCTTTTTAATGAAGAACGTAATCAATTAGCATACAAGTTTAAATCATTACAATCACAAAATGGGGAATCCGGACGTTTTTTAAGAATCTATTTTATTCCTTCTGGCTCCGGAAGTATTTTGGGATTTTCTGATATCCAGGTGTTTGGAGATTAGGTTAATTTAAAATATATTAACTAATAATTGTAGAAAGAGAAATAAATAGATCTTAATAAAATAATAGTTATGAAGTATATACTAATTCTTTTTTCATTAGTAGCCTTTTGTCAGTGTACTTTTAATTCACAAAATGGAATTGACATATACAAACAAAAAGATGCACCAGTTGAAGATCGGATAAAGAATCTGGTCTCAAAAATGACACTTGAAGAAAAGGTGCTTCAATTGAATCAATATATTGTAGGACTTAACACCAATGAAAACAACCGAGGAGAGGTTGTCGAAGAGATTCCGCCGGAAATAGGTTCCTTAATATATTTTAGTTCTGATCCGGAGTGGAGAAACCAAATACAAAAAAAAGCGATGGAAGAGTCGCGTTTAGGAATCCCTATTCTTTTTGGTTTCGATGTAATTCACGGTTTTCGGACTGTTTATCCTATTTCTCTGGCACAAGCCTGTTCCTGGAATCCTGATCTGGTAACACAAGCTTGTGGAATTGCTGCAAAAGAAGCAAGCTTGTCGGGTATCGACTGGACATTTTCCCCGATGATCGATGTTGCCCGCGATGCTCGCTGGGGACGAGTAGCGGAAGGATACGGGGAAGATCCTTATACAAATGCAGTATTTGGTGTTGCTACCGTTAAAGGATACCAGGGAGAGAACCTGTCTGACCCGAATTCAATAGCTGCCTGCCTGAAGCATTATGTAGGTTATGGTGAGTCGGAAGGTGGACGTGATTATCATTATTCCGATATTTCCAGACAGTCGCTTTGGGAAACCTATCTTGTTCCTTACGAAGCCTGTGTAAAAGCCGGGGCAGCAACCCTGATGAGTGCTTTTAACGATATTAGCGGAGTACCAGCTACAGCAAATCATTATACTTTAACAGAGGTGTTGAAAGAACGTTGGGGGCATGATGGATTTGTAGTTTCAGATTGGGATGCTGTAAAACAGTTAGTTGATCAAGGAGTGGCAAAAGATCAAAAGGAGGCAGGATTAAAAGCATTTATGGCTGGTGTTGAAATGGACATGAAAGACAATGTCTATCGGGAGAATTTCCATGATTTGGTTGATGAAGGAAAAATACCAATGTCTAAAATTGATGATGCAGTTGCTCGTGTCCTCAGAGTAAAATTCCGGCTTGGATTATTCGATCAACCATATACTAAATTAGTTAAAGAAGAAAACAGGTATTTACAGCCCCAAGATGTTGCTTTGGCGGAGAAATTGGCCGAAGAATCAATGGTGTTGCTTAAAAATGAAAACAACATTTTGCCTTTTACGTCGAAATTCAAAACCATTGCTGTTGTTGGTCCAATGGCCAAAAATAGATGGAATCTTATAGGGGCATGGGCGGCAAAAGGAAGATCCTCTGATGTGATTTCCATTTTTGATGGTTTGGACGCTGAATATGAAAAGAAGTTTCAACTGAATTATGCCCGTGGATGTGATTTTGACGGAACGGATGAATCTGGATTTACAGAAGCTGTTTCAATCGCAAAAAAATCAGACGCAATCCTGGTTTGTTTAGGGGAAAAGAATAACTGGAGCGGAGAAAACGCCTCCCGTTCAACTATCGCATTACCTGCTATTCAGGAAAAATTGGTGGAAGAGTTAAAGAAGACAGGAAAACCAATAGTACTGGTTCTTTCCAATGGCCGTCCGCTGGAATTGGTTCGGCTTGAACCATTAGCTGAAGGAATACTCGAGATATGGCAACCGGGAGTTACCGGAGGAACAGCTGTGGCAGGCATCTTATCAGGGCGTGTAAATCCTTCGGGTAAACTTGCCATTACATTTCCACTTACAACTGGACAAATACCTACTTACTACAATATGAGGCAGAGTTCGCGACCAAATTCTGGTAAGTATCAGGATATCCCAACTGATCCGCTGTACTGGTTTGGACATGGTTTAAGTTATAGTGAATTTGAATACGGCGAAGCAAAATTATCAGCTCAAAAAATTACTAAAAATCAGAAATTAAAAGTTGAAGTAACAGTAACAAATAAAGGTTCTGTAAAAGGAAAAGAAACGGTTTTGTGGTACATTACAGATGTAGCTTGTTCCATATCGCGGCCAATGAAGGAATTGAAGTTCTTCAGCAAAAAGGAGATTGAACCCGGCGAACAGGCAGTATTTACTTTTGAGATTGATCCTGAAAGAGACCTGAGTTATACGGATGCCGATGGGAAACGTTTTTTAGAATCAGGTGATTTTTATGTGGAGGTAAACGGTCAGAAACTAAAATTTGAGTTGAAGTAATTAAATCTGTAAGTATTCTGGCTATAGTGTTTTGTAAAGAACTATTTCAAGAGTATTCACCGTTTGCTCACTCAAATCAGTTTTGAATTCCGGAAATAGGAGAAGTATAAAGAAGTTTCCAATTTCCAATAATCGGAACATTCCGAAAATGAAACTTTAAATTGATGATTAATTAGTTAGGTTTGAAAGTTTAAACTGACTTTGTGCCCATAAATTTTGTTTGAAAGTGATCTGATATTCAAATATTTTTTTTGCAGTGATTCTGTCGCATTAGTCCAGCACGATTTTTAAAATTATATTTTATTATGAATTATGAAGCCAATATACTAAGCTCTATTGCAGGGAAATACCAAAATGTGGAACAGTTTGTAAGTAACTTGACGCTGGAGCCACCTTCGGAAAATTTTAGAGTTCATTACAACCGCAAGATGATGATGAAAAGCCAATGACAATCTCCACGATACATTCGGCAAAAGAATTGGAGTGGCATAGTGTCTTTATTCTATATGCTTTGGATGGCTTTATTCCATCAGCGAAAGCACTGAATTGTTAGAAGAGCTGGAAGAAGAACGCCGGTTGTTTTATGTGGCTTGTAGCCGGGCAAAAGAAAATTTGGCAATAACAATGCCTGCGTATGTTCACACTCACAGAGCCTTTTTACCATGCCTTCGAGATTTATTCAAGAATTACGTATTATTAAATATTTAACAGTATTTTAATCCTATTGTAACTCAATTGATTATTGTAATTTTTTTTGTATTAAGAGTTATTCTATGATATATAATATTGTCAGAGAATTAATGCTATTGAAAAATGATTAGCTTTGACTTATTAGATGAATCAATTGAATTGATGACTAACAAAAAAGACTTTTCTTCCCCACAAACTTTATGGAATGAAATAAAAGCGGGGAAAACAGAAGCTTACAACCTGCTTTATGATAATTATATCGATACACTTTTTTCATTTGGATCAGGTTTTTCGTCCGATAAAGAATTAATTAGAGATTCTATACATGATTTATTTTTAGATCTCTATAATTACAGAAAAACTATTTCTGAAACTGATAATATCAAAAATTATTTGTTTAAATCGTTAAAGCGAAAAATATTTTACAATCAAAAGAAGAAATTGAGATTGACTTACCGGGAAGAAATTCATGACTTAACTTTGCTAAAGACGGAATCCGGGGAAGATAATATTATTCGAGAAGAAGATTCTAATCAGGTTCTTTCAGTTTTGAATAAGGCGATAGATAAACTTCCTTACCGACAGCGAGAAGCCTTGATTCTTAAATATAAAGCAGAACTTTCATATGAGGAGATTTCGGGGATAATGGAAGTTTCTGTTGAATCGGTTCGTAATTTGGTATATCGTTCGGTAAAAAATTTGAGAGATAATGTTTCCGGACAAATAGATGGTAATTCAATTATCTTGTTTTTTCTTAAAGTCATAACAGAAACCTTTATTTTCTAGTTAATGGTTAAAACCCTGCAATTTTATTGCAGTTACTTTCAGTTTCTATAAAATTCTATTTAATATGTTGATTTGAGTGCAGAGATTTGAGTATTAAGAAATTTCATTGTTTCTTTTCTCTTATCTCACTACTCATTACTATTTACTCATATCTTTTTTCTTATTCCTTATTCCTTTTGAATTTCATTCAACCTAAAACCTATTTACTTCCAGTACATAGTAGTTTCGTTAATTAATTTTCACAAGATATATTTAAAGAGATTATTGCTTGCTTTTAATGCCAGAATGATATCTAATCTCAACGGGGTTAGTTCTCCGAAGTTCTGCTTCGTTTGAAAACCATTTTCCTTGCTGATACCTCGTCAGCTCTGCTGCGAGGTAGTTCATTTCAGATAAAACGTCTGAACTTTTTTTATTTGTGAAAAATATCCAAATGTAGTTTTACGACAGGGTTTGTAAGTGTTTGTTTGTCAGGTTGATATGAAAAATGTTAAAGAAATTTAAAAAAAAAGTGAAAATCGGCGTAGATATTTCACTGCTTTGGTTCTTATGATAATATATGAATATATAATGAGTAAAGATCTAAAAAATAAGAAAGCCGAACAGATTCTGACCGAGGATGCCTCTATTGATCAAATAAAAAAAGGGGCAAAAGCATCTGATTTATCAGAAAATGCAAATGAAGGTTATTGGGCCGTGCAACTATATCGGGCGATAACTGGATTTACAATTACATTCTCAGATTCTGACAGAGAAAGATTAAAATCTGATATAATATACTCTATTCGCAAAAAACGGCTACATAAAATTTATTATTCAGTTTCATCTGTTGCTGCAATTTTGCTAATTGCTATTATAACTTCAGTATACTTGTTCAATAAGAATCCTCAAAATAACATCACAAAATTTGCTGAAAATCTGGAGCAAGTTGCTCCATCAGATAATACACGTTTAATTTTATCAGATAAGGAAATTGAAATCAAAACTGAGGAATCAAAAATTATATATGATAAAAAGGGAGGAAATGTGAAAATCGGCCAGGATAGTATTTTGGGACAGTCCAATCCAAAGGATCAAGTAATATATAATACACTAATTGTCCCTTATGGAAAACGTTCGCAAGTTACACTCGCTGACAATAGTAAAGTATGGTTAAATTCTGGCTCAAAACTCATTTATCCAGTTTCATTCTTAAATGAAAAAAGAGAGGTTTTTTTGGAAGGTGAAGCATTCTTTGACATTGCTCATAATCCCGAACATCCTTTTATTGTTGTATCAAGAGATGTAGAAATAAAAGTTCTTGGAACCAGATTTAATGTTAGCGCCTATTCCGATGATATTACAACACAAACCGTATTGGAAAAAGGAAGTGTTGAGTTGAAGTTTAAAGCGCGTAATATCTTAGATCGGTCGAGAATTACCATTACCCCTGGCGCCATGGCTGAATATGATCCGGTATCCAATAAAATGAGTCAGAAAAATGTTGATACAAAATTATATACCAGTTGGAAAGACGGAATTATTATATGTCATAGTGAACCTTTAGAAAATATCGTAAAAAAAATCGCGAGATATTATAATATCAACATTACTATTGTCAATAATAAAATCGCATCTGAAACCTTTTCAGGATATCTCGATCTTAAAAATTCTGCACTGGAAGTACTCCAGGGAATTAATGAGACTTTAAGTGTTAATATAGATTTAAAAGATAATCAAATCATAATTCAATAAAATATAATGCCAATGAAATAACAAAACTTAAAAGAAAAATGCCGGAAGATGGACCAACATCTACCGGCATAGCAAACAAACATTGCTAAAGCAATATTTATTAATCGAAAAGACAAATTTATGAAAAAAAAGAACAACTATGTTGCTGGTAATTCATTAATCGATTACTGGTTTCAAATTCTAAGAACAATGAAGATTTTTATCTTTCTAATGTTTTTAACCGTTTCAGGTATTTGCGCGAATACGTACTCGCAAAACACGAAGTTTACTCTTAATCTGAAACAGGTAACAGTAAAGGAAGTTTTTGAACAAATTCAGAATCAAAGTGAATTTGTGGTCTTTTACAAAGACAGTCAGGTTGATTTAAATCGAAAAGTCGATGTTGTTGTAGAAGATTCAGAGGTAAATCAAATTCTGGATGTAACCTTTGCCGGAACAAATCTTTCTTACAAAATACTTGACAGGCAAATCATTATTAAACCAAAAGAAGTTGAAAGTAAACCCAAAAAGAATCTGGATATACCTGAATCCGAAAACCAACAAAAAAAGACCATTAAAGGAAAAGTAACTGACTCAGAAGGTGAGGCTCTTCCCGGAGTTTCAATAATTGTGAAAGGAACAACCATAGGAATTACTTCTGATTTTGAAGGTAACTACATCCTTGAAATTCCTAATGATGCTAAGACACTAGTATTTTCTTTTGTGGGAATGAATGCACAAGAAGTGAATATTGGTGAACAAACACAGATTAACGTAACATTGGAAGAGAATAATGTTAGTTTGGAAGAAGTGGTTGCCGTTGGTTATGGCACCATGAAAAGAGCTGATCTTACAGGTGCAGTTGTTTCAGTACAATCAAGAGATTTGGTTAAAGCACCAGTAAAATCATTTGATGAGGCAATGGCAGGTCGTGTTGCCGGTGTTCAAATTACATCAGGCGATGGACAACCGGGATCGTTACCAAGTATTGTAATTCGGGGAGCAAACTCTTTAACTTCAGATAACTCGCCTTTATATGTGATTGATGGATTTCCTATAGAAGGGAATGATGAAAATTTCGCACTTAACCCTGCAGATATTGAATCTATTGACATTTTAAAAGATGCTTCAGCTACTGCAATTTATGGTGCGCGTGGGGCCAATGGTGTCATTATGATTACAACAAAACGAGGAAAAGCAGGAAAACCCAAAATTACCTATACTGGCTATTATGGATTCCAAAATGAAGTGAAACGCATGGAAGTTATGGGACCTTATGACTTTGTTCGTATGCTATATGATAGGAATCCAGATGAAACAGAGCAACGATATTTAAGTGGTAGAAATAAAACACTTGAAGATTATAAGAATGATAAAGGCATTGACTGGTATGATGAGGTCGTTCACTATGCTCCAATGCAAAATCATAGTATTAGTGCTTCCGGAGGTACTACTGGAAGTAAGTACTTTGTAAGTGGATCTTATTTTGATCAGAAAGGGATCTTTTTAAATACTGGTTTCAACAGATATCAAGGTCGCATTGCTCTTGATCAAACAATAAATAAAAAAGCTAGCTTTGGTATTAATGCTAATTACAGCGAATCAAAAAGCTATGGAGCTGTCGCTTCAAGTGGAAATGGTTCATTAGGTTTCATGTATAGCTTGTGGGCATACAGACCAGTGGAATTCGAGGATTCAAGATTAATTGATGAAATTTATGATCCTGAGGTTAATACCTTAACTGATTACAGGACTAACCCGATTTTAGCCTTAAAAAATACACACCGAGAAGTTTTTAATGGTAGTTTAACCACTAATGCAAATTTTACTTATGAAATTGCTAAAGGCTTAATTCTTAGAGTTGATGGTGGGTTTCGCAAATACAATTATCAACTTGATGTTTTTAATAATTCACAAACTTCAACTGGTAATCCCGAGTCTCCAAACTATAAAGGTATAAATGGTACACAAACCATGGCTAGATACATCAATTTTAGTAATTCAAATACATTGAGTTGGAATAAAAAAATAAATGCGCATCATAAGATTAACCTGATGGCCGGTTTTACTCAAGGATCAGGTGAAAACAAAACTTTTGGTGCTGAAGCCTTAATGATTTCTAATGAAGATTTAGGCATGAGTGGTTTGGATAATGGTACGCCTTCTCAGATTATTGCGAATCAAACAAAATGGGTTCAGCAGTCATTCTTTACTCGCGCCAATTACGACTATAAATCAAAGTACTTATTTACTTTTACAATGAGGGCTGACGGGTCATCAAGATTTGCTGAGGAAAACAGATGGGGGTACTTCCCTTCAGCTGCTCTAGCGTATCGTTTGAGTTCTGAAGAGTTTATGAAAGAGCTGACTTTTGTTTCCAATGCTAAACTTCGCGTCAGTTATGGAGCTACAGGAAACAACCGAATAGGTGATTTTGCAACTCTTTCAAGTATGAACCAGACAATTATGACTGGTTACCCATTTGGAAATACAAAAGCTGATCCTGGATTGTACTCCAGCACATTAGGAAACCATGGATTAAAATGGGAAACTACAACACAATTTGACATCGGTGCTGACATTGCATTTTTTGATAACAGATTAAGCGTAACAGCAGATTATTACTCAAAGAAAACAAAGGATTTGCTTTTATACGCACAGCTTCCGTATACAACAGGATATGGTTCTGCTTATAAGAACATTGGAGCAATTTCCAATAAAGGATTCGAATTAGCAATCAATACGGTTAATATTGAAAAACGAAATTTTACATGGTCTTCTGATTTTAATATTTCATTTAACAGAAATAAGATTTTAGCACTTGTTGATGGTCAGGAAGCTATGACCACTAATATGGGAACTGTAGCGATATTGCCACTTTATATTGCTAAAGTAGGTTATCCGGTTGCAATGTTTTATGGTCCTATAGCTGAAGGATTATATCAATATGATGATTTTAATGTGTTGGATGATGGTACATACATCTTAAAAGATGGACTTCCAACCAATGGAAATACTAACAGGGAATTAATTCAACCTGGTTATGCAAAATATAGGGATATTAATAATGATGGACAAATTGACCTTAATGACTATACGTTTATAGGTGATCCTAATCCTGATTTTATTGGTGGCTTTAATAACTCATTTAAATTCAAAGGTTTTGATTTAAGTGTGTTATTACAATTTTCTTATGGTAATGACGTGATGAATGCAAACAAAATCGTATTTGAAGGAGGATCAGATTTTCAATACAGTACGAATGCATTTACATCTTATAATGACCGTTGGTCTCCAGATAATACAGATACAGAGATTCCCGTACCTGGTGGTCATGGATTCGGTTTTTATTCTTCCAGATATATTGAAGATGCTTCATTTTTGCGTTTAAAGACCATATCACTCGGTTATAGTTTGAATAAAAATCTTTTACGCACCGCAGGTATTAGCAGTTTACGTTTTTATGTGTCAGGACAAAACCTATATACATTATCTAATTATTCCGGTATCGATCCTGAAGTTTCTACAAGACATTCTTCTCTAACACCCGGCTTGGACTATTCTCCATATCCACGGATGAAAACATTCACTTTCGGAGTAGAACTAACTTTTTAAGAATTTGACTATGAAAAATAAAATATTAATACTAATAATTACTGCGATAACACTATTCCCATCATGTGAATCGCTGGTTGTCGAACCAACAGATTTTGTTGCTACAGAATTCTTTTATGACTCAGAAGAGAATCTGAATTATGGATTAAACGGTGTGTATGATGTTCTTGGTAGTTGGAACCTTTGGGGTGGCGGTAACGGCCTCAGCGGAAATGCCGACGTTGCAGATGAAATGTATTTTAGGAGTGCTTCTGTTGCAACAGGAATTTGGTCTTATAATTATGCGTCTTCTGATAATCGTATTCTTATGATTTGGATGGATCTGTATAAAGGTATAGAAAGGGCTAATCTTATTTTGAAATATATTGATGATGTTAAGGATATAACAGAGGATAGAAAGAATGAAATTGAAGGTCAGGTAAGGGTTTTAAGAGCTTGGTTTCAATTTGCTTTAGTTCGTAACTTTGGTGATGTTCCATTAAAAATATCGGCAACGACATCTACTTATGATGTAGACATTCCGAGAACACCTGCAAATGAGATCTATCAATTTATCTATGATGATTTGGTAAAAGCTGAGGGAATGTTAAAACCAAGTACAGCTTATACAACTCCGGGACGTATTTGTAAAGAAGCTGCTCAAGGAATTTTAGCAAAGGTATGTTTGTTTTGGGCAGGATTTCCTAATTATCAGACAGATAAGTATGCTGATGCATTATACTGGTCAGAAAAAATAATTAACTCAGGATTACATTCATTGAATCCCAGCTACGAGCAGTTCTTTATCAATTTGATTCAGGAGAAGTATGACATGCAGGAAAGTATTTGGGAAATTGAATTCTATAATCCTGACATAACTGATTATTTTGAAGCAGGTCAAATTGGTGTTAACGTAGGGATATCACAAAACGTATTGGAACTTGGATATGGTGTTGGACATTATAAAGTACATCAGATGCATTATAATCGTTATGAGGAAGGTGATACAAGAAGAGACTGGGCAATCGCTCCTTACTTCTACTATTACAATGCAAATCCACTTCAAAAACTTGATTGGGGAACGAATTACTATGACAGGGATGTTGGAAAATTCAGAAGAGAATATGAACTGACAACTAGTAAAAGTAAGAATTTCTCAGGTATTAATTTCCCGTTATTACGTTATGCTGATGTATTGTTAATGGCAGCAGAGGCTGAAAATGAAGTGAATGGGCCGACTACTAAAGCCTTAGACTATATCAATGAGGTAAGAGCTAGAGCGAATGCTTCTATATTAGAATCAGGAATGTCTCAGGATGAGTTTAGATCTATTTTACAAGACGAAAGATCAAGAGAGTTATGTTTTGAAGCAACCCGAAGGTTAGATTTGATCAGATGGGGAATCTTTGTTGAAAGAATGAAAGAATTAGAAGTGTATGTAGATGAAACAGCTCCTTCGAACAGAGTTGCTAATGCTTCTGAAGCTGCTAAAAATGTGGAGTTTAAACACAACTATTTCCCAATTCCAGTTAGTGAGGTTTCTATTAATAAGATGTTAGATCAAACACCTGGTTGGTAGTATAATATTTTAAAAAGAACAATTATGAAAAAATATATTCTTTTATTCATAGCATTTCTAATGTTAACAGTAACAAGCTGTAAACAAGATCTGTTGGAAACCCCGGAATTAGAGGTTTCAGTTGCAAAAACAAGCTGGAGCGTAGGTGAAGAAATTACTTTTGATTTCATCGGTAATCCTCATTTTATTACGTTTTATTCCGGAGTTGAGGGGCATGATTATGATGCATATTCAAGTGGCGCAACCTCCGAAAATGGGGAATCAATTGCTAATTTGGAAACTCGTGTTGATAAGTATGTATACAGTTATTCTGAAGCTGGTACTTACACTGCGACTTTTATTGCTGCGAGCAATAATATTGAGGGAGTAATTGAGAAAGTGATTCAGATCAATCTAACAATTACAGAATAGTATTTCTAATCCGTTGGTGGTTTGGTTTTAGAGCTGCCAACGGATTTACTTTTGAAGTAAAATAATTGACTTAACCTGCCTCTATTATTGGGTTATGGGTGGATAAATATGCTTCAAAAATTAGTTTAGTTAAAAGTGTATTGGAACTCTGGGATGTATAAAAGAGAACAATTGGTATTAGTTTAAAACGATAGTTTAAGTAGATGAGAAAATATTTTGTTTTTATGATATGCCTGTCATTGGCATCCGCTGTCAATGGGCAGTTGAGAAAAAGTGTTACATGGGAGCGAGTGAATGGAACCGGACCCGAGTTGGAACAAATCGGTGAACTGGCAACCAGACATTCAAAAGATATTAAATCATCACCTTGGTCGGTGGGGTGTGAGACTTTAGACCGAGATTTTGCAGATTTTAGCCTTTATAAAGATTACGTAGGTGAACTGGGTGTAAAACATGCCCGTTTGCAAAGTGGCTGGGCAAAAACAGAAAAGGAAAAAGGAGTATATGATTTTGAATGGCTTGACGAAATTGTTTATGGATTAGTTGATCAGGGAGTAAATCCTTGGATTTGCTTGTGTTACGGTAACCCGATTTATAATAGTAAAATAGATCTGGGTTCACGAATATTTACTGATGAAGAAACATTGACGGCGTGGTGTAACTATGTTGAAGCAACTGTTGATCGATACAAAGACGTAGTACAAGAGTGGGAAATTTGGAATGAGCCGCGTGAATCTGCAGAAGCATATACCAATTTAGTGATTCGGAGTATCGCATCCATAAAAAAGGTTAAGCCGGATGCAACAATAATTGCCTTTACTGCTCATGGCATTTATCCTGAAAATGTAGCCAGATTTCCTCGAAAAGTATGCGAGTTGTTAAAAGAAAAAAACAGTCTTGGGCAGATTGATTATATGACTTATCACCCTTACAACTATAATCCAGATAAAACTTACGATATTATTGACAGCTTGGTCGTTCTGATTGATGAATACGATCCCAAAATGAAACTATACATGGGTGAGGGTGGATGTCCTTCAGCACTGGAATGGGGTCATGCTTTAAATAATCATTTATGGACAGAGTATAGCCAGGCTAAGTGGGTATTGAGAAGAATGGCAGGAGATTGGGCCCGTAATATCCGTTCTTCAATATTTACTTTTGTCGACCTGCGTTATAACAATATGTTACAATCATTTGGATTGATCCGGGCCAATTTGCTTCACGAACTTATTTATAAAAGACCTGCATATTATGGCGTGCAAAATTTAACTGGATTTTTTGACTATGAGGTTAAGCCTGCTGGTTTGTTGAGTTATACCATCAAGTCTGATCGTAGCTTAACAGTTGCAAGTTTTGATAAAGAAAATACACCTGTTGTCCTATTATGGTATGATGATAAAGTACCTACAGATGATTTAAATAGAGATGAAATTAAGCTGACAATCAATAAATTAAATTTCGAAGACCCTGTTTATGTTGATATGCTTACCGGAAAGGTATATGAACTTGCAAGTAAGAGCTGGAAAAACAAAGGGGAACATGTTCGTTTTAAAAAATTACCTGTTTGGGATAGTCCGATTATGTTGGTAGAAAGGAATAAACTTGACCTCAAATAAGGAGCATTCAGTAGTTATGCCTTTTTAAAAAGTTGACAAACATTTTTTTGAGAGTTTTAAGCAAAATCGTTAATCAGTATGAGAAAGTTTATCAAAGATAGTAGTCTTTTAGTAATGATACTGCTGTCTTACACTAACATATTTGCACAAAGTAATTATTTTGTTTCGTCGCAAAATGGGTCTGATCAAAATGATGGTCGAAGCATGTCGAATGCTTTTAAAACAATCCAAAAAGCTGCTGAAAGGGTTAGTGCAGGCGATACCGTATTTGTCGGAGCTGGCATCTATCGGGAAGAAATAAGCATTAATGCTTCTGGAAATCAGGGAAAGCCAATTGTTTTTACAGCGTATAATAATGAAAAAGCAGTTGTTACCACAACTGAAATTTTGTCTAACTGGTCTCAGGATAAGGGCAGTATTTATAAAGCAAATTTTAGTTCAAACATTACCAAACGAGCCAATATGACCATTTTTGTAGATGATGTTTGGGTTAAAGAAGCACATTGGTCTGATAAAGGCAATAATGTTGACATGTTGAATGAAAGCGAACATCCCAACATGGATAATTATGCTGCAGACTATTTGCAAGATGATGACTTAAAAACATTTCCTGATGACTACTGGAATGGTGCTATTATTGCCGCACAAGCCAATAGCTGGAGTATCCGAACAAGACGAATTAAAGATTTTGACGGAAATACCGGTACCATTTATTTTGACAGTAATATTGGTTTTTCTGCAGTTGCCAATAAAGGATACTTGATTATTGATTCATACAAAGCTCTGGATGCCCCGGGCGAATGGTATTTTGATGATGGAAACAATACCTTATACGTTTGGGGGCCTGAAAGTAAAAACATGAATAATTGTATTGTTGAAGTAAAAACCAGAAATAACTGTTTTAATCTACATGGCAACAACTACATCCAAATTAAAGGATTCGAACTAAAAGGGGGTAGTGTATCAATGGAAGGTTCAAACAATACATTAATCCAAGGCTGCCATATAAGAGTACCTGATTGGGATTTTGGTCCTGAAAGCAATAGCTTGGTTGTTGCCTGTCTGGAAATGGATGGTTCAAATAATATGGTTAGAGACAACGATGTGGAAGGCATTTGTGTTCAATTCATTAAAATTGAAGGTGAAAAAAATCAGGTAATTAATAATTACATACACGATATTGGTTATAAGAATGTAGATGGAGCTGCCATTAATTTAAACCATTGTGGTGATAGCACTTTAATAAGTCATAACACTTTTGACAGGACCGGTCATTCGGTAATATCCGGTGCTGGTGGTTATCATGTCGTTTTGCAACACAATAAGTTTAGCAACACTTGTTTGCTTACCGTTGATGTTGGTGCAATTGGATTTGGAAATAGTTCATACAGCAACAGCATCATCCATCACAATGTTTTCTATAATATGGCATTTATGAGTGCTGGAGTTTATATGGATGCACTAAGCGCAGATATCCTGATTCATCACAATATTTCCTATAATAATTCAGGTTGGGGACTTAAAATAAATATGCCAGCAACCAATGTTTTGGCCTTCAATAACACCTTATTCAATAATGGCGTAATCGATGGTATGTCGGCAACAGAGAATCTAAGTGCCAGTGGAGTTCGTTTCTTCAATAACATCTATTCCAGTATTTCAGAACGATTTTTAAGAGGAGGTTCCTTACTTGCTGGAAATTTTGTTACCAATTCTTCTGCTCCTTTCGAGGATGCTTCAAAAGGAGATTTCAGGCTTTCATCAGGTTCAGGAGCTATTGATTGCGGAATTGTAATAAACAATGTAACGGAAGAATATAATGGCAATTCGCCTGACGCAGGTGCCATTGAATATGGCGAAGAAATGTGGGAATATGGGCATAATTTTGAGAATCTGCCAAGTCCTGAATATGTTTGGTATTCGACCGATTTTTCCAACTTTATTTCCAACTCAAGTTTTGAAGATGGTTTAAATTTCTGGTCAAAAACAAATGGCAATCCAACTGCTATCTACGCCAATACATGGAACTATAAAGATGAAGCTAAAGGTATTCGCGGAACAGGTGCATTGGAGCTTAAACCAAATGATAAGCTCGAACAGAAAATAGACGGACTAAAACCAAACTCATATTATAAAGTAACAGCAAAAGCGCGAATTTTAGGTGATGACATTCAAATTGAAAGCCACAATCAAACCAATGGAACCTATAGTGGAAATCATTATGGTAATGAATATTCATTCTACAATTTTAGCGAAGGACAGTGGTTTAAATTCAATAATGTCGATTTTGGAACTGACAAACCAGTTTTTAATCAGCTAGAAATTGCAGTAAGTATGGAATCAGACATTGAAGTTGAAATTCGTCTGGATGATATGTCTTCTGCGGCAATTGCATCCGGTAGCTTTTCCAGTATTTTAAGTGGTTCCCGCTGGCATGTCATCCGATCCGAAATACCTGAGATTACAGGCAAACACACCTTATATTTAATAATTAAAAAAGCGACAAGCGTTTCTCGTATTGATCGTTTACGATTTCTAAATACAGATTGCCAGGAAAGTGTCCAAATTGGTGTCACTAATTTTGATGAAACCAATTCAGAACTTACTAAAGGCATCGGCTATTCACATTGGACAGGAGAGGAAGGTTTTATTTTCAAAACAGGTGACATTCCATCGAAAACAGTTCTTACATTGGAGAAGAAAGAAGGACTACTAAATGGTTACGTTGAAACCGTAAGCATTGTAAATACTGACACCCTGCAACTGCCTTTTAATTCGCATAGAATCCCGGGAACCATCCAAATGGAAGATTTTGATACCGGAGGTCAGGGCATTGGTCACAATTATGTGAATTTTGAAGTGGAGAATAATCCATATAGAAGCGAAAATGTGGATCTCGAACTGGTTGAAGGTAGCGCTGATAACTACTGTGTTAATAGAATCAAAGCTGGTGAATGGCTCGAATATCATGTTGGAGCAATAGAGTCAGGCATCTATGAAATTGAATTAGGATATAAAAAGGATAATGCAGAAAAAGCCAAGGTATTTGCCAGTTTGGACAATATCGAGTTAGGTATAATAAATTTGACTTCAAATATTCAAAACTACTGGAAAACTGCCAAAATTGCAGATATTGAAATCAATTCTGATGCAAATAAAATATTACGTATTAGAATCACTAAAGGAGAATTAAGTATCGATTACATTAAGTTTATCAAAAAAGGAGCTGCAGGTTTAAATTTAAAAAACAATAAAGAAAGCAATATTGAGGTTTATCCAAATCCGGTTAGGGAGACTTTGAATTTAGATTTGAAAAAATTCAGCTCAAAGGTTTATTCTGCCAGCATATATGATTCGAATGGTCGGATTAAGAAAGTATTACAACCAATAGTTCATGAGGGATTGAATACTTATAGTATAAGTGGATTGTCTCAGGGAATCTATTTTATACAAATACATCATCATAAAGGCTTGTATACAAAGAAGTTTATTGTTTCTAATTAGTATAATATCAAGCTTGTTCAGTCGCTTAGATCGTTAATGTTAGTTCATTTCGAATAACCAGTGAAATAACCAGAATAAGTGAAATAATACCACTTTCTAGTCTCTAAGTTAGAGGAGCTCGGTTATAAAAGGTGAGAAACTAGTGAATGTTATGCGCATAAAGGATTCAATAAATTCAGAGATTGTATGATTTGGAAATTCACTTACTGAGTAAAGACGGATTTCTTTCGAATGAAATAATTTGAGACTTCAGTCATTCAACGGAGAAAAGATATCAAATATGGGCTGATAAAATGTTTCCAATGATTAAAAAATTGTCAATCATGTATAAAATTGGAGTTTTATGAAAAGAGTAGAGAAGCCGTTGGTAATCATTATTCGACGTCATGATAGTACAGCACAGGATTAAGTGTTGGTAATTAGTTATTCTATCCGTCAAACTGAAGTTAGGAAGATTCTTCGATTTTGCTAAAGAAATTAAAAGTGTAAAAAGTATAGATATTCAGTCGATTAACAAGTCAATCAACTTAAAAACGATGAAAGTAGTAAATTATAAAATCAATTATTTAATAAAGATCACGATACTAAGTCTTATTGTATTTGTACCATTTTATGGTGGTGCTCAGAAAAAGATTCGTATAGCTTGTGTTGGAAATAGTATTACCCAGGGGGCAGGGGTAGAAAATCCTAAAGAAAATAGTTTTCCTGCCCAACTTGCATCAATGCTTGGCGATGCATATGAAGTGCAGAATTTTGGCAGGAGCGGAGCTACACTAATTAAAAAGGGTGACCTGCCTTATTGGGAAACTGGTCAATACCAGGGAGCACTTAAATTTAATCCGGATATGGTGTTTATTAAATTGGGAACCAATGATACTAAACCTCAAAACCGCATATATCTGGATAGCGATTACATTAATGATTACAAGGATTTGATTGCCTCTTTTCAACAACTTTCATCTAAGCCGAGGGTGGTACTTATCGTGCCCGTTCCTGTTTTTTCAACGGGTGATAAAGGAATTTCGTCAGGGACTTTGGAAGATATAATAATTCCAAAAGTCAGACAAATAGCCTATGAAACAGGTTGTGAAATAATAAACATGTATAATCACTTTCTGGATTTGTCAGAATTAGTTCCCGACAAAGTACATCCCAATTCGGCTGGTGCAAAGATTATTGCCAGAAGATTGTACGAATATGTGAAGATGCAATCGGATAATGAATTTACAATAACAGATGAACTACCTTCAACTGACAATCCATTTAACTTTCATGGTTTTCAAGGCTATGATTTTACGTTTCAAGGAAAAAATGCCAAAGTGGTAATCCCTAAGCATGCAGCACCTGATCATCCCTGGATATGGCGTGCCCGTTTTTGGGGGCACGAACCACAAGCTGATATTGCCCTTTTGGAAAGAGGCTTCCATATCGTCTACTGTGATGTTGCTGAGCTGTTTGGAAATGATGAAGCTTTATCCATTTGGGATGCATATTACCAAATGTTGACAGGAGCAGGTCTGGCAAAGAAATCTGTAATGGAAGGAATGAGTCGTGGTGGAATGTACATTTATCGCTGGGCAGCTAAGTATCCTGATCGTGTTGCCGGAATCTATGGAGATGCACCGGTTTTGGATATCAAAAGTTGGCCGGGAGGAAAAGGTTCAGGTCCTGGGAGTCAGGGATCATGGGAAGAATTTAAGAAAGATTTTGGTTTTACCAGTGAAGAAGAAGCCCTTAAATTTAAAGGCAGTCCACTTGATCTTGCTGAAGAAATTGCACATATAGGATTTCCAATGTTGCATGTGGTTGGAGATGCTGATGATGTTGTTCCCGTTGATGAAAATACCGGGCCATTTGAACAGAGAGTATTATCTGCAGGAGGTACAATAAAAGTTATCCATAAACCCGGTATCGGGCACCATCCTCACTGTTTGCCGAATCCAAAACCAATAGTTGATTTTGCATTAATGGCCACTGACTATTTGGCAAAACAAGCCATGATACCGTTGCCTTCTGAACCTCAATTAAGATGGCAGGAATATGAGCGTTTAATGTTTATTCATTTTGCACCAAATACTTGGACCGGTTTGTCACAGGATGATAATTCTCTTCCTTTAGACCGTATCAATCCTAAAAAAATAGATACCGACCAGTGGTGTAAAGTTGCCAAGTCATGGGATGCAAAAATGATTGTTTTTGTAGCCAAACATTCAGGTGGTTTCTGTTGGTGGCAAACAAATACCTCTGAATACAGCGCAAGAAATATCCCTTGGCGTAATGGTGAAGGAGACTTATTAGCTGATATTTCCAAATCTTGTGAAAAATATGGTTTGGAACTGGGTGTTTACATTTATCCCGGTGATAAAACCTGGGGAGCTGGTTTAGGTAGTGGTGGACAAACCAAAGATCCATCAAAACAGGAAGCTTATAATAAAGTTTTTCGCAAACAATTGACCGAAGTTTTGGCTAATTACAAACCGATGAAAGAAGTATGGTTTGACGGTAGCTGTGTGATTAATATAGCAGATTTACTTAAAAAATATGCCAGTGATGCAGTTATTTTTCAGGGACCTGAAGCAACAATTCGTTGGGTAGGTAATGAGAAAGGAATTGTTCCTTATCCAAACTGGTACACGGTTGAAGGCTCATCTGTTAAGACAGGTCGTTCAACTGCTTTATCTTCAGATCCAGACGGGGAAGTATTTGCACCTGTAGAAGTAGATGTTCCGTTTTTGATGAATGACAAAGGATATCGTTGGTTTTGGGCACCGAAAACAGATAGCATGATTTTAAGTGTTCCGGGATTAGTTAATATCTACAATAAATCAATCGGAAGAGGAAGTGTATTACTATTGAATGCCACACCGGATACTACCGGATTAATTCCAAAATCGCATGTAAAAAGGTATAAGGAATTTGGTAAGCAACTGGATAAATTGTTTGCTAATCCTATTGCATCCACATCTGGAAATAAATATGTATTGGAACTTGATTTAGGCAAAGCTCAATCCATCAACTACGTAGTAATTGAAGAAGCAATTGCAAATGGACAACGAGTAAGAAAATATCAGTTGGAAGGTTTACAAAATGATCAATGGGTGACAATAAGTGAAGGTCAGTCGATTGGAAATAAACGGATTGATGAATTTCAAAAAGTTGAAGTTTCAAAAATAAGACTAAGAATAACAGAGGCAATAGCTACTCCAATGATCGAAAAATTCAGTGTTTATTTCAATGAAGATATAAGTAACTCTGTAAGTCAGGAAGGAAAGGATGATGTACCTGTAACGATAAAAGATTGGTCTAGTAGTGATTTTAATGCTGATTGGCAGGAATATACAGTTGATTTATCTCCTTATCTGGTTGAATATGTGGGGCAGGTTCAATTAAAATTTCATGTAGTTGACCATGATCGTGCTTTTGAGAAATCTGGCTCAGGTGGTTATGGGTTGGAACTAAAAGACAGTTATTTTGAAGTAAATGGGGCAAAAGTTCCCGATGCAGTGACTCCACAAGAACGAAATACCTTCTTGATTAGCCATTCTCAACATATTACCAAATTGGACAATGGGAAAATGATTTTTAAAACAATGATTAAAACAAAACCAGGTCGTTCTATGGGAACAGTTGAAATTAAAAAAATAGAATTCAAATAATTAAATGCAATGCGTTATATAAAACAATTGATCTTGAGCTTGTTGTTGATTTGCTATTTCCAGATAACTTATGTTTCAACAAGTCAGGCAAGTACAAAAATTCACAAAACAAAGCAGGCTGATTTTGTTAATGCTGCGACTTATGGATTCTCTCCTAATGCTAGTGGTAACGAAAATGTTATAGCCTTGCAAAAAGCGGTTGATCAGGGAGGAACCATAATAATTAGCACTCCTGGTACCTATCTGATGGCTGGAACTGTTTATGTTGGAAGTAATACATCACTGAAATTTGGGAATGATGTATTCTTGAAAAAAGTTAGTGATAGCGGAGCTTTTACTCATGTACTTCTAAATAAAGGAGCCTTAACAAAAACCTATGATGAGCACATTTCAATTGAAGGTCTTCAGATAATTGTAAATGGTGTGGATAAAGCCATGACAGAGGTTTACGGACTTCGCGGGCAGATAGCTTTCTTTTATGTGAAAGATCTTCGAATTGAGCATTTTCGCTGTCTTGATTTGGCTAAAGCCCAGTTTTGCATTCATGTTTGCACATTTGAAGATCTCTTGATTGATGATGTAATTATTCATGGTAAAAAAGATGGTGTTCACTTGGGAAGGGGAAATCGATTTACCATCAGGAATGGCATTTTCAAATGCTTTGATGATGCTATTGCTTTAAATGCACATGACTATGCCACATCTAACCCCGAGCTAGGATGGATTGAAAATGGGGTGGTTGAAAACTGTCACGATCTGAATGAAGAAAAAACGACGGGGTATTTTTGTCGGATTTTGGCAGGTGGATGGCTTGACTGGAAATCAGGAATGGAGTTGCAACACTCTGATGCTGTTATATCCAATGGTCGATTGTATCGCGTGCAGGCAAATCCTGATGGAAAGATTTATAAATCAGTTACCAAACCAACACACGAAACAGGTAGTCAGGTATTGGATGAAATTAACTGGGGTGTGGTACAAGATGATGTTACTTATACTGCCGGGGTAAGAAATGTTTCTTTTCGCGATATCTTTTTGGAAAAGCCAAGAACAGGGTTTTCTATTCATTTTGATAATGATCGCTATAGTCGTTCATACTATCCGGGAGCAGAAATCCCAATCCAGGAACAACTTACTTTTGATAATATCCGGGTTTTGCACGATCAAACCATCAATCTTATTTCAGTAAATACACCTGTTGATGTTTTTACAATCAGCAATTCCAGCATCAAAGACAATAAAATTAGTTTTCACGGTAACAAGGCCATGTCAGATTATCTGAAAACAAGAATTAATATTTACGGATGCACCTTCAAAAAAGATGGACCATTGCAACTTGTAACCAACAGTGTACAGGGGAAAGAGATCTATTTGAAAACATCTTCCAATATTGAAATAAATGATAGCTTTTCGGCAACTGTTGTTCCTGGTGAAGGTAAAATTATTGTTGAGTCGGACTTGACAGGACTAAAGGACAAACGAATTTTTGGAAAAATTACTGAAGGTGATGTAGCACCAATTTGGCAACTTGGCAAGGATGAGATAAGTCTCTCCATGAAGCAAGGCAAAATTGAATTGGACAATGGAATTATCCGGTTTGATGGTAGTAATTCATTAGTTTTTCCTAAGGATATCTTAGGTGAGCAAAAAGATTTTACCATAGAATTTGAAGTCCGGAAATCTAAGGATATTGTTAGAGCAGATCAAATCTATTTGGTATCTAACACAGATAATCAAAGCAAAACAGGATTTGGGATCCGATATTTTGCACCTGATTACAATGCTGTTTGGGTGATGACGAATGGCTACCGAACAGTTGAAAAAAGGCATTTTCTAAGAGACGAATTCTTAAAAGTTACCATCATTGTAAAAGATCAAAATTTGATGGTTTTTAAGGACGGAGTATTGTTGGCAACAACGTCAGCAGTGAAACCCAGTCAGGAACCATTGGTTTTTGGAGCAACTGAAAATCCCATTAGCAATCCGTTCGAGATGCGTAACATCAAAATATATGATGAAGCTATCTTTCCTCCTGATTTTAGTGAAAATTCTGATCGGATGTATTTCGCTAGTGGTGATCAGTTTTTCATGCAAAGGGTTCAAATAAAGGATCCAAAATTGCCACGAATATTGGTTGTTGGAAATTCAATTTCAATGGGATATCGTGAATTTATTTCAAAATATTTTGAAGGGAAAGCCTATGTCGATTATTGGGTTGGTGGAAGCACAGCTCATATCATGGGTGAGGATGCAAAAGATAAAACTGCATGGAAAGGAGTACTTGCCAATGGACCGTATGATGTGGTTACATGGAATGCAATGACTTTACATTACTGGCCTTACCCTGATAAACTGGCTGAAAAAGATCTGGTACCCCAGCTAAAAGAGACCTTGAATTATCTTAAAGAGATTGCTCCAAAAACACAATTGATATGGGTTAAGACAACTCCTATAACTACAGCTAATTGGAATAAACCTAATCAGATTGATCTCGAAAAATCAGCACGAATTATCAAGTTCAATAAAATGACTGATGAGCTGATGGTGGAACATGGAATACCTGAAGTCGATCTCTTTAAACTTTGTGAGGAGAATCCAAACACTGCTTATGGTGACGGATTGCATTGGAAAAAAGAAGGTGCCATGTTAATGGCAGATGAGATTCTCAAGGAAATTGAAAAGTATCTCCCACTTAAAAAATAATGATCAATGAATAAGCATAAAATAATTGGCTTGTATATCCTGCTGGTATTTATTGCTGGATGTTCGTCTGTAAGCAAGAATGAGAAACTTGATTCGAGAAACTTTACAACTCCACAAGTCGACAGTAAAGTTCATACCTGGTGGCACTGGGTCGACGGCATGATTTCCAAGGAAGGAATTACGAAAGACCTGGAGTCAATGAAAGAGCAAGGCATCGTTCAGGCTACGATTCTTAACCTTGGATTCAAAGAAAATGAGGGCTGGGTACCTGGAGATAAATACCATGTTGAGAAAGTCAAGTTTGTAACTGATGAATGGTATGACATGTTTAATTGGGCTGTTCAGGAAGCAAACCGATTAGGCATAACGATTGGTGTACATAATTGCGATGGATGGAGTGAAAGCGGTGGCCCATGGATAACACCCGAAATGTCCATGAAAAAGTTTGTGTATACCAAAACATTACTTGAATCAGGATATAAAGGAATGCTAAAACTCGACAAACCATATTGCAATCACGATTACTATGAGGAAGTAGCAGTAATTGCTTATAAAAACGGCGGATTAAAGAAGAATTCATTTCAAGAGGCAAATCCTGAAATTCTATTAAGTAATCATCGGAAAGTATCTCCATCAGCTTTATTTGAGTTGAAAAAAGGTGACACCGTAGCAATTAATTTTGACAAAGAATTTGTAACCAATAAGATTGCAATTTTCCAGGGATTTAAAGGGGGAACAAGTACCATTCGAACAAATTCAACCAATGAATACACGGTGCTTTATTCTCGCGATGGCAAGGATTATAAAAAGCTGGATCAGTTTAAGGACTCAACTTACAATGACATGTCTGTCATCAATTTCAAGAAAACAAAGGCTAAATTTTTCAAGATAATTGTAAGCGATGGTTTATATATTTCAACCTGGCGCGACAATTATTATTTACTATCAAATATTGAATTATTAGCTGATGATGATAATCCTGGTTTTGCCACGGATATACCATACGTCTTTGACAAAACAAATACGGCTAAAATAATGGATAATAGTCGATTGGTAAAGACAGCTGAAGTTTCTGAAGATAAAGTAATTAAGGAAGGTGAGATTATTAACCTGACGGACAAAATTGATGAAGATGGTATTGTTGATCTGGATCTTCCTGAAGGAAGCTGGACAGTTCTTCGTTTTGGTTACACCACCAATGGAGTGATTAGCGCTCCTGCAACCATTGAAGGAGAAGGGCTAGAGTGCGATAAGCTGGACACTACCGCATTAAACTTACATTTTGCAAGCTATGGACAAAAATTGGTGGATCATTCCAACGGTCTAAATGGCAGCACATTTAAATTTCTTTTGATTGATAGTTGGGAATGTGATTTCCAAAACTGGACAGCTAAAATGCCTGAAGAATTTGAAAAAAGGAGAGGCTATAGCTTGATTAATTGGTTGCCTGCACTTTGTGGTGATGTGGTTGGTAGTCAGGAAATGTCAAATGGGTTTCTGTACGATTTCAGAAAAACAATTGCCGATATGCTGGAGGAAAATTACTACCTGCATTTCAAAGACCTTTGTCATCGTAATAAGCTTGAAATTCATGCTGAGGTTATTTACGGTGGTGGCAAATATCCTCCATTGGATATTTTAAGAACCAATAGTCAGATGGATCTTCCTATGACAGAATTCTGGACTTTGGGGAAAGATGGTTTGATTGTTTATGAACCATTGAAAGAAAACCAAATGCAAGGTTTGATTTCGATGGCAAGCTTATATGACAAACCTGTTTTAGCTTCGGAAGCCTATACGGCTGGAGCGCATCACAGTGAAAATCCTTCCGATTTAAAATTGTATGGAGACAGGGCTTACTGTGCCGGAATTAATCAGATGATATTACATAGCTATGTGCATCAACCCAATGAGCAAAAGCCCGGAATGACATTGTATTGCTTTGGTTCTCATTTTAATCGCCATACTCCATGGTGGAACTATGCCAATGGCTGGCTCGATTATCAGTCAAGAGTGCAATATATGTTGAAACGGGGTTTTATCCCTGCACAAGTCTTGTATTATATTGGTGATCAGTTGCCTCAGGATTTATATGCCGGATTTGTTGGGAAACTTCCAAAAGGTATTCAGGCAAATGTCTGTAATCTGGACTTATTGCAAAAAGCTAAAGTGCAGAATGGCAAAATTGTTTTTCCAACCGGAGCTGAGTTTGCTGTTTTAGTTTTGCCGAAAAATCGTTCGGTAAATCTATCTACTTTAAAGGAAGTTGAAAGGCTTGCAAACGAAGGAGCTGTAATTTACGGGAACAAACCGGAAATTCTGTTGTCACTAAGTGATCAAACTGAAAAACGAGAAGAGTCAGAAGAATTAATCAATAAACTTTGGGCTAATTATGAAATTGACAAACAAAGCAAAAATGAAATTGGAAAAGGCTCAATTAATTGGGGGATTCCAATTAATGATTTACTGATCGAGCTGAATGTTGAACCAAGCTTTCAAACAAATTTGCCTGATTCGTTGGACGTACTGGCAACTCATAAATCAACTGAAAATGAGGATATCTTCTTTATCGTCAATCAACAACAACTAGATTTAAATTTTGAAGCAGATTTTAAAGTTGGAGAAATGATTCCTGAAGTTTGGGATCCAATGACTGGCGATTTACAAAGTCAGCTGGTTTATATTCAAACAAGTGATAAGGTTAAAATCCCTGTCAGTATTGATGCTGGTAAATCTTTATTTATTGTATTTAAGAAGGGTAGTCAGAAAGAGCATGTAGTTGCTATCGAAAAAGACGGAGTTCAGGTTTTCCCAACAACTGATATGGTTTCATCTTTTGAATTGCCAGAGTTACAATATACTGAAAATACCTGGTCAATAGTAAGTAAAGCTGCCGGAAATTATAAGGTGACTTTAAATACAGAAGAGCAATTAGAATTTGCTTCGGAAGCTTCTGAGGAATATAGCATCGTCAACTTTTCTGGCAAAATGGAATTCAATTCAATCAAAGGAGATACCATTTCACCAATTCAAATTTCAAACTTGAAATCCTTAACTGAATTTGAGCAGTCTAAAATTAAGTTCTTCTCTGGGGAGGTTCGTTATACAATTGATTTTGATGTACCAGCCAATATGTTGGATGGCAACGGCAAATTAGAACTTGATCTTGGGGAATTTGATCACACAGGAGAGATCAAATTAAACGGGCAGTTTTTAACGAATGTATGGACATCAAATGTGGCGATTTCGGTAAATGGAATTTTGAAAGAGCATAATCAATTAGAGGTTTTAGCTGCAACCACAAACAGAAATCGATTAGTTGGTGACAGAAGGGAACATGGACCATTGCAAGGACTATGGACATCATTTGTTGGACTGGGAGCAGATTCAAGCCTTGATCCATGTGGCTTAAGAGGTCCGCTTCAAATTATTAAATATCCTGAAGTGACAAATGAAGATTAATAAGAAATCGAAATGAGAAGATTAAATTTTACAAAAAGATATATACTCTTTATGCTGACTGGATTGATAGTGTTTTTATCATCCTGTTCAACGAAGGAAACAGTCAGGGAGAAAATCAACATCAACCGTGAGTGGAAATACATTCAGGGGGATTTTAAGGGTGCAGAATCTCTTGAGTATAACGATGAAAAATGGGACTATGTCAATATCCCTCATTGTTTTAGCACACCTTATTTTCAAACCGGTTTTTGGTACAGTGGTTACGGTTGGTACCGAAAATATTTCGAAATACCGGAAAAATGGAATGGCAAGCAAATCTTCATTGAATTTGAAGGAGCTTTTAGAGATGCTGAAATATTCGTAAATGGCAAACTTGCTGGAACGCATCAAAGTGGTTACACCGGGTTTTCATTAGATATTTCAAAATTGTTAACTGCTGGTAAAAATGTACTGGCAGTTCGTATTAACAACCTATGGAATTCGCAACTGGCACCACGCGGTGGCGATCATATTTTCCCGGGAGGAATATATCGGGATGTTTATTTGGTAGCAACCAATCCGACACACATAACCTGGTATGGAACATTTGTAACAACGCCAATAATTTCAAAAGATGAGGCAGTTGTTAATGTAAAAACAGAAGTGAAAAATAGTTCTGTAGCAGATAAATTAATTGAATTAAAAACCAGCATTTACGATGCCGATGATAACTTGGTGGAAGAATTTAGTAGTTCTCAGAAAATTGCCAATGGACAAACATTGACTTTTGATCAAACAAGCAACACCATTAAAAATCCAAAACTCTGGCATCCTGATACTCCAAATTTATACAAGGCGGTTAGTGAAGTTTATGATGGCGATCAGCTAATCGATGAATATCAAACAACTTTTGGGATGCGCTGGATGGAATGGTCGGCTGATAAAGGGTTTTTCCTGAATGGTGAACATTATTATTTCAAAGGTGCCAATGTGCATCAGGATCATGCAGGGTGGGCGAGTGCAGTTAGTAACTCTGCTTTAATTCGCGATGCTCAATTAATCAAAGATGCAGGCATGGATTTTATCCGTGGTTCACATTACCCTCACGATCCGGCTTTTTCACATGCTTGTGATAGTCTGGGGATTTTGTTTTTACAGGAAAATAACTTTTGGTCGTGTGGTATACGCGGTGATGGTGGATGGTACACGGGTGATGGTGCTTATCCTCCAAGAGAAGAAGATCGCAAACCTTTTGAAGAAAGTGTGAAAACCAGTCTCGATGAGATGATTCGAATTCACCGTAATCACCCATCAATATTAGCATGGAGCTTATGTAATGAGCCATTCTTTTCGCAAGAAGAGGTTTATCCTCGTGTCCGTGAATTTTTATCAGAACTAACAGATTTGTCTCATGAGTTGGATCCCAGTAGAAAAGTAGTCGTTGGTGGAGTGCAACGGGCCGAAATGGACAAAACTGCTGATATTGCAGGCTATAATGGTGATGGTGCCCGGCTGTATATAAATCCGGGTGTACCTAGCATAGTAAGTGAGTACGGATCAACCATTGAAGACAGACCCGGAACTTATGCTCCTGGTTGGGGAGATTTGCAGCAAGAGCAATTTAGTTGGAGAAGTGGGCAAGCTATTTGGTGTGCTTTCGACTATGGAACCCACATCGGTGGCGGCAAGTTTGGTCATATGGGAATGGTCGATTATTATCGCTTACCAAAAAGAATGTGGTATTGGTATCGTAATGAATACAGACAAATTTCTCCTCCTGAATGGCCGGTTGAAGGAGTTCCTGCCAAACTGGAATTAACCGCCAACAAAACAGTGATAAATGGGACGGATGGAACAGATGATGTCCATTTAATTGTTTCAGTTCTTAACAAAGATGGAAAACAAATAAGTAACTGTCCTAATGTGACTTTAAGTATTGAGTCAGGTCCCGGAAGATTCCCAACAGGAAAACAAATTACTTTTAGTGCCGATTCTGATATTGCTATTCGGGACGGTATGGCTGCTATTGAATTTCGATCTTATTATGGGGGAATTACAAAAATCAGAGCCTATTCACCCGGCTTGAATGATGCATCTATTGAATTAAAAACAAAGGGTAGTCCGAAGTTTGTGGAAGGAACATCCATTGAGCCTGCTGATATTCTGTATAAAGCATATGAACTTCCAAAAATGGAAAGCAATAGTGAGGATGGTTTGGAACTAGCTTACTTAAAACCAACCAGGGCATCAAGTGAGCAAGCCGATCATTCTGCCCGTTTGGGAAATGATAAAGATTTTAAAACATTTTGGCTGGCAGAAAATGGGAATGAAAGTTCCTGGTGGCAGGTTGATTTGGAAGCAATCAGGAAAGTACAAAAGGTAAATGTGCAATTCCCAAAAGTTGCTAATTACAGATACACCATTTCAGTTTCTATAAACGGAATGCAGTGGGAGCCTTTGTTTGACGAAGAACAAAATCAATTGGCATATCAATATAAAACATTTAAATCCCAGGACGGTAAATCAGCTCGTTTCTTAAGGCTGAGTTTCACTGAATCAGCTTCCAGTAATACCTCGGGATTGGCAGAAATTCAGGTGTTTGGCAAATAGGTAAACGAAATTAGTAACACTAAATCTAGACAAATGACAAATAAATTAATAGTAGTTTTTGGCTTCCTAATGTTCTTTTTGAGCTGGAATAGTTATGCCACTGATGAGGTTCTACTTTATGTCTCTGTTAATGGCAGCGACAAAAATAGTGGCAGCTTTGAGAAACCATTTGCCACAGCAGGCAAAGCATTGGAAACCATTATCAGTATTAAAAAGGAAAAAGGAGATGTACCTGTAAAAGTAATATTTGATGAAGGAATTTATTACGGAACTAAGGAATTGAAGCTTACAGCAGAGGTCAGTGGAAAGAAGGAAAGTCCGGTAATTCTCGTTGGGGCTAATAATAAGAAAGTCATATTTCATGGTGGAGCAAAGCTGAATGGAAATCATTTTCAATTATGTAAGAGTAGTAAGATACTAAAACGCTTACCCGAGGAGTCAAAAGGTAAAGTTTGGGTTATTGATCTTAAAAAAGAGGGAATTACTGACTATGGAGTTATGAGACAACATGGCTTTGGAACGGTTCCTGGACCTGCTCCTCTTGAGATTTTCATCAATGGCGAAGCTCAATTTTTGGCCCGTTATCCAAATACAGGCATACTAAAAATCGGCAAGGTTTATGATACGGGTTCTATACCTCGGGAAGGAGACTTTTCAAAAAGAGGAGCTGAATTTGGATATGAATACGATCGCATTGAACGATGGAAGCAGGCAGATGAAATCTGGATTCACGGTAAATTTTCACATGGTTACAATGATGATCACCTAAAGATTGAAAGTATTGATTGGGATAAAAAAAGCATCAAAATTGCGCAGCCTCATCTTTATGGCGTTAACTCGAGCCTCTACGATGCAGACGGAAAACGGATGAAAAAACCTTCGCCTTTCAGAGGATATTACGCTTACAATTTACTGGAAGAGATCGATCAGCCGGGAGAGTATTTTTTAGACAGACAAACAGGCAAACTATATATTTATCCAACTACAGACTTGGCAAATGCAGATATTGAAGTCTCTCTAAAAGAATCACCATTTTTTAGCATCGAAAATGCATCCAATATTCGCATTGAGAATATTGCTTTTAACTGTTCCCGTGGCTTAGGAATATTTATGAATAACAGTCACGATATTACGATTGATCACTGCGAATTTTCAAATCTGGGAATATTAGCAATAAGTATGGGGAAACCATATCAGAACAATTCGGGAGATTATTACCTGGATGGTTCACCAAATCTTGATAAGCCAGTTAAAGGAAACTCATACAATAATACCATCAGCAATTGTTTGGTCTATGGCATTGGTAGTGGTGGGTTTAGGATTGACGGTGGTGATCGTAAGAACCTGATTGCAGGAAATAATTTGGTTTTTAATTGTGAGTTTTATGAAACTGATCGAATTAATCACACCTATTCTCCGGCAGTAAAATTAGATGGCGTGAGAAACATTGTTCGTAATTGTTATTTCCACGATTTACGACATCAAGCCATTAGTTTTATGGGAAATGATCATTTTATTGAATACTCCAGGTTTGACAAAATCTGTACCGATGCTGATGATTCTGGAGCCATCTATACAGGTCGAGATCCTGCTTCCCGCGGTACTGAAATCAGGTACAATTATTTCTCCAATATTGAGCCGGAAAATAAAGAATCAAGTATGGCCGGAGTATATTTTGATGATGGTTCCGGAGGGATGATTGTTAGAAATAATTTTTTCTATAAAGTGGGTAATCCCGGGCATTACCAGAGTTTTAGTGCTGTTTTCTTTCATGGCGGACATGATAATATAACAAACAATAACATCTTTATGGATTGCAAGGTGGCTCTTGGTCAAACTGCATGGGATGATGATCGTTGGAAAGAATTCCTGAAGTCTCCACTTATGGAGGAACGATTGAAAAATAAAGTGGATATTACCAGTGAAGTTTACCAGAAAAGATACCCAGAATTAAAGGACTTCTTTACCAATATTGGTCGCCGACTCAATCCGGTTATCCAAAATATTTTGATAGAAACTCAGCTTGCCCGAACAGGTGTGTTTAGCTTGGGTGGAAATGTTTCATATAAAAATGTAGGAGATCAGCCTGATCAACTTGATTATACCGCTTTTGAAGAGCTTTTCCCAGGTATTAAACCTTTCCCCTTTGGAAAATGCGGAATTATTAATGAAAAAAATTGACAGATGAGTAGATTATTAGTTGCCGCATTTTTATTTCTTTTTTGTTCACTTATCCGGCTTCAGGCCCAGGATAAGTTTGCAGATATCGGTACCCGTCAATATCAAACAAGGGAGCATTTGCTTACAGTTCCTCAACCCCCTGAATTGCCAGATATCACTTTATCTGTTACACATGATCCCAATGCTGTTTTTATGAGAAAGGAAGCGATCTCGACCAGTAAAGAACTTTATGCAGAACTGGAAAAACTAAGAGAACAGTTTACACCTTTTATGCAGGATCTGGCTCCTGAAATGGAGAATCTAAGGATACATGTTCCAATTGAGGAAATGAGCTGGCGAATTGAGAACGAAAATGACCGTAAAGACTTTTTGTCCACCTTGCAGGGGAAAGGATCATGGGAAAAAGTTTCTATCCCGCACTATGGAGCGCCTCTTGGCAGAGCGGTTACTTATTATTTTAAAAAGATAAACCTGGATCAGAAAATGATCGATAAAGGTAGCCTGTTTCTATGTTTTAAGGGGGTGGATTATAAAGCCGCTGTCTTTTTTAATGGTAATTTATGTGGTGAACATGAGGGCTTTTTTGCCCCTTTTGAATTCAATATCTCCACATTAGCAAAATCAGGTGAAAATACGATTCTGGTAAAAGTTGAAAATGATTACACGACAACTGGTGGGGAAGACGATAAAGGAAATAATATTGTTGGGGATAAAATTTATGGCGCAACAGGTCCTGGCTACGATAATCCGCAAACCGGATGGCATCATTGCCCTGCAGGTATGGGTATTTACCAGGATTGTTATATTGAAGCACGATCACCGTTGCATATCAACGATTTATATGTTCGTCCAATTCTAAAGGATTCGATAGCTGAGGCTTGGGTTGAGATTAATAACTTTGAGCAGTATCCCGAAGAAGTAACATTGAAGCTCTCCATTTATGGGCAAAACTTTGAAGAAACTGTTGTCAAGGATATTGATTATATCCCTTCTACAACTTATATCCCCGGAGTTGGTGACTTGGCCAAACCCAGCGACTGGCAAAAAGAAAAACTAAAAATGGGTTATGGTGTAAACTACCTGAAGATTCCTGTTAAAATGAAGGATTTTCGTTTATGGGATACACGGCAGCCTTGGTTGTATCAGTTACAGGTTAAACTATATAACAGCAACGGAGATTTATTGGATACCCAAACTCAGCAATTTGGTATGCGCAGTTTTGAAATGGATATTGTTTCAATACCCAAAGGTAAAATGTATCTCAATGGAGAAATGATCCGGTTACGTGGTGCCAACACAATGGGGCATATGCAGCAATGTGTTATCAGAAAAGATTGGAAACAATTAAGAGACGATATTTTACTGGCGAGGTTATGTAACATGAATTACTTGCGTTTGACCCAACGACCTGTTCAGCCTGAAATATATGAATACATGGATAAATTGGGGATGTTGAATCAAACGGATTTACCCTTATTTGGGGGGCTTCGTCGCAACCAGTTTGCGGAAGTTGTGAAACAGGCGGAAGAAATGGAACGATTGGTTCGCATCCATCCGTCCACAATCATGGTATCGTATATCAATGAGCGTTTCCCCAATGCTGAAGGTCATCCGCAACGAAGTTTCAGTGATATAAATGAATATTATCGTCTTTTCAAGGCATTGGATCAGGCAGTTCTTTTAAACAATCCCGACAGGGTAATAAAAGCAGGCGATGGAGATTACGATCCACCTTCACCCGGTTTGCCTGACAGTCATTGCTATAATACCTGGTATAACGGCCATGGACTTGGTTTAGGCGAAATGTACAAAGGTTACTGGCAACCTGTTAAACCAGATTGGTTGTACGGATGTGGAGAATTTGGTGCTGAAGGATTAGATCCGGTTAATGTGATGAAAAAGTATTATCCCAAAGAGTGGTTGCCGAAAGATAAAGAGGATGAACAAAATTGGACTGCAAACCGCATTGTCAGGGCACAGACTCATCGATTTCATTATATGTGGTATAATACTCAACATTCATTGGAGGATTGGGTAGAAGCAAGTCAGGATTACCAGGCATGGGCTGTAAAATTTGCAACAGAAACTTTTAAAAGAGATAGTCGCATGGTATCTTTTGCCGTTCACCTGTTTATTGATGCGTGGCCATCAGGTTGGATGAAAACCATTATGGATGTGGATAGACAGCCCAAGAAGGCTTATTTTGCATACAGAAATGCACTGGAACCTCTTATGGTTTCAGTGAGAAGTGATCGATCGAAATTCTTTTCTGGTGAAGAATCTGGATTCGAAATTTGGCTTTGCAATGATTTGAATATCTCACCGAAAAATTATCTGATTAAATATCAGATTGAAAATAACGGTAAGGTCGTTTTTGCTAATCAAACAAATGCCGAAATACCCATCAATAGCTCCAGGTTTCAAGGGGTTATTAAATACAAACTCCCTAAAGTTTCAAAACGGACAAATTATACTCTTCGGATCGCTTTATTCAATGAAAAAGGTGAAAGTGTTTCTCAAAATCATTTTGATTTTGAAGTATTTACAATACCAAAAGCAATCAATCAATCAGCATTTATTATTGGAGATATAGACGGTAAGGCAGCTGCGATCTGTAAAGAGTCAGGAATAGAAACAACAACTAATTGGAAAGATGCCACGGTCATTTTAGTCGATGATTTCAGTAAGTATTCAGCCATTCAAACCGAATTAATTGCCGAAGTTGAAAAAGGAAAGAAAATCATTTTCCTTGAACTTCCATCAGGAACATATAATGTGGCTGGGAGCGATGTAACAGTTGATAAAACCAATATGGGGAACTATTATTTTGTGTCTCCTGAAACTGATCACCCTAGGGTGAAGAACTTCGAACCTTTTGATTTTAGATTCTGGTATGACTCAGAAAAGGAGATCATTAGCCCAATACTTTCATACACATTTACCGGTGACAACTGGGTGCCAATATTAATAAGTGGAGCCTCGAACTGGTTGGCAGATAAAGGCACTGTCATGGCTGTCGGTGAAATGAAAAAAGGTAAAGGTTCGCTTATTATCTGTGAAGTTGATTTATTGAATAAGATTGGTGTAAATCCAGCAGCCAGAGAATTTGTAAAGGTATTATTCACCGGAAAATAAATAAGAATAAAAAATAATTATTAATCATATTAAAAACGAAACAAATGAAAAATATTTTGTCATTCTTACTGATGATACTAATCTCGCTCAATGTGTTTTCTCAACACGGGAAAGTAATGGAGTCGTTAGAATTTGAGAGCAAATTTGTAAAGTATCCATTCAAGTATTCTATTTATTTACCAGCGGATTATGAAACTTCAAACAGGAGTTATCCGGTTTTATATTTATTGCATGGCTATTCTGACGATGAAACTGGTTGGATACAATTTGGTGAGGCCAATTCTATTGTTGATAGAGGAGTAGAAAATGGTGATTTTCCTCCCTGCATAATTGTTATGCCGGATGGAAAAGTTACCTGGTATTGCAATGATCTGAAGGGAGAAGATCGCTGGGAAGATATGTTTATTAAGGAATTTATCCCTTTTATTGAATCCAGTTATCGAATTCGTTCTGAAAAGCAGTTCAGGGCAATTTCCGGCCTGTCCATGGGAGGAAATGGTTCTCTTTTGCTGGCTATGCGAAATCCTGAACTATTCTCAACTTGTGTAGCAATGAGTGCTGCCACGTTTACAGACGAGGAAATTATAGGAAGCAGTCAACACGATCATTTTTTTGGTGAAATATACGGACCTAAACCGAAAAATGACGTTAGTGAACATTGGAAAGCCTATTCTCCATTGCATCTATTGAATACGGTGGATAAAGACAAGTTAAAATCAATACGGTTTTACCTCGACTGTGGCGATGATGATTTTCTCTTTAGAGGAAATGCTGCTTTACATATCAAGATGAAGGAGCTTGGAATTTATCATGAATACAGAGTACGAAATGGAAGTCACAATTGGACTTACTGGAGAAAGAGTTTGTTTGATGGCTTGGTCTTTATCTCGGAAAAATTTCATCGTTAGTCAAATAATATTCACTTAAGAAAGAAAAATCATGAAAAGAAAAATAAAATCAATATTATTCTTCGTAATACTGGCAATTGGAATAACTCAGCAATCAGATTTATATGCTGGTATTACTGATCAGGAATTAAATATCAGGGATGGACTACCCAATATGCTTGCTAAAATAAATCAAGGAGATACCATTCGAGTTGCATATTTGGGAGGAAGTATCACAGCTCAAAGGGGATGGCGCGTTTATTCCATGGAGTGGCTCCAGAAGAAGTATCCGGATACTGTTTTTGAAGAAATAAATGCTGCTATTGGAGGTACCGGATCTAATTTCGGTGTATTCAGATTAAATCGGCAGGTGTTACAATATAAACCAGATTTACTCTTTGTTGAGTTTGCTGTAAATGATGATGGAGGCTCTGAAAATCAGGTTGTAAGGTCAATGGAAGGGATTGTTCGTCAGACTTGGGAGGCAAATCCCAATACAGACATCTGTTTTGTTTACACCATCAAACAAGATTTCCTTGCAAAAGAGGTTATGGGTATATTACCTGCTTCGGCGCAATATATGGAAAAGGTGGCTGAAAAATACGGGATTCCGACAATTAATTTTGGATTTGAAGTGGCTGATCAAGTCAAAGAGAATAAGCTGATTTTTGCATATAAAGACGGGATTAGTAAGGATGGAATTCCTGTTTTTAGTCCGGATAATGTTCATCCTTATGAAAAGTCCGGGCATTTTGTTTATAAAAAGGTATTTATTCGATCATTCGAAAAAATAGCCAAGTACAACAAAAAAGGAAAGATAAAGAACCATCGGATGCCTAAGCCGATTGCTAAAGATTATTTTTCAAATACTAAAATGCTGGATTTTTCAGAGGTGAAGTTGAGTAATAACTGGAAAATCTTGAATGTTAGTGAAGATGCTCGATTTCAGCAATTTAGTGGTTTTGTAGAAGAAATAGCGCAAGCAGATAAAACCGGAGAGTCGCTAACGGTCGATTTTACCGGAAGAGCCATTGGGATTTATGATATTATCGGTCCGGATTCCGGGAGATTACTTATAGAGATTGATGGAATTCCAATGGATACGATTTCACGATTTGATAGATGGTGTTCGAGCCGTAGAATGCATTACTTCATTTTCGACAACCTAGAGAATAAAAGACATCGCGTTGTTTTTAACGTAATTGCCGACCCATTCGATAAACTTGGTGTAATGACTCTCAAAAAGCAAGATGTGATTGATAATCCTGAAAAATATCGGGAAAATAACTGGTATGTAGCAAAAATCCTGTTAGACGGGGAATTAACCAATTAGTATAACATGCTTTTGCTGGATTATTATTTCAATCATAGTATTTCTTAACGACTGACATGATTAATTATCTTCATAAAGAACTCAAAATTATGAAATTAACACATATGGCCGGTTTGTTTCTGTTAGTAATTGCAAGTAGCTTATTGAATACTGCTTGTCAAAAATTATCAGAAAACAATAGTCAAATTATATCACTAGATGGTATCTGGAAGGTTGACCGGACAACATCAACTAATCCTCCTCGAATTAGCGATCTCAAACGAACTATTGTTGTTCCGGGCTTAATGGATCTGGCAACTCCGGCAATCGAGGATATCAAAGATCGAAGTGAATACGTTGAAAAGAATTTTATTCATGAGGTTCGACCTGACCTTCACGAAGTTGAACCGTATAATATGGGCGGAAAAGATAGTGGAAGCGTATATTGGTATGCCAAAACATTCAAGCTGGAAGGGCAAACTCCGGAAGTTGCTCAAATAAAGTTTCACAAGCTAAAATATTTTTGTGAAGCTTATCTCAACGGTCAGCACATTGGTGGAAGTGAGAGTGCATACACTCCAGTTTGCCTGAACGTCAGTAAACATATCAAAAGAAATGGAGAAGAAAACATACTGATGGTTGCTGTTAAACCATTTGTTGTTGCTTCAAATGGAAGACCTTATGGCGAAGATGGAGAAATCCGCTATCATTTCCCTGGAATATACGATTCTGTTGAGTTAATCCTTTCAGGCTCTCCCTATATTCGTGAAATTCAGGTTGCTCCAGACTTGTCTGAAGGTGGAATCCGAATTCAGACTTCATCAGTTAATGATACTAAGTCTGATAACCAACTCTTTTATGAGTATGTTATTAAAGAAAGTGAATCGGGTAAACAAGTGGCAGAAAGCTTTTCGAGTCAGCCATCATATATACTTGCTGATAGCACATTTAATCGCATTGACTTTATTGCAATACCTGATTTAAAAATGTGGTCACCAGAGTCTCCATTTCTGTATGAAATAGAAGTCAATACCTTCAAGCTTGATGAAAACGAAAAGAAAGTGAAAACGGATTCGAGAAAGACCCGTTTTGGAATGCGCGAGTTTCGGATTGAAAATGGGGTGCCGAAGCTGAATGGCAAAACTTATGTATTAAGAGGAACTAATGTAGCATTTCATCGCTTCTGTCAGGATCCAAATAGAGATGAATTGGCCTGGGATCATCAGTGGGTGAGAAAACTTATGCGAAAATTTAAATCGATGCACTATAACATTTACCGTGCAACTCTCGGGTTTACTCCTGATTTTTGGTATGATATTGCTGATGAAGAAGGATTTTTAATTCAGGACGAATACCCCATTTGGCATGGAAGTGATCCCAAACGACCGGATTATATGAAGGTTGAAAATATCTCTCAATATTATCGAGACTGGATAAGAGAACGCTGGAATCATCCTTCGATTGTAATTTGGGATGCGGCCAATGAAACATCGACCAAGGACAGTTTTCTATATAAACTTTCTTCAGCAGTTCGGGATGAAGACTTGTCTCTACGTCCATGGGATTTTGGTCATGAAGACCCACTTTTAGAAGGAGATACGAAGGAAAAGCATATTTATTATTTGGGTGGGCTGGAGAAATTTAATAATGAAGACCGGAACCTTAAAAAATTTCTGGACAAGTATATGGAACCTGTTCGCAACGAAAAGGATTCGTTGGATAGTTCTTTTACCTCATGCGATCCCGTTATTGTAAATGAATACGGTTGGTTGTGGATTCGCCGTGACGGCAATCCTACTATTTTAACTGATTTAACTTTTGAGAGCCTATTGGGCAACAATGTAACAGTGGAAGAACGAAGAGAATATGTTGCCCGGGGAATCGCGTTAATGACTGAAGTTTACAGGATGAGACGGACATATACTGCAGTTTGTCATTTTTGCGGGCTTAGCAGTAACGCGGAAAAAGCTTATACAAGTGACAATTTTATCGACCTTCAAAATCTTGAATTCGAACCGATGTTTGAGAAGTATGTGAAAGATGCTTTTTCTCCTGTTGGCTTGATGATCGATTTTTGGGAGCCTGAATTTAAACCCGGCGAAAAAATGAGTATCCCTGTGTATTTTATTAATGATTATAATCGTGAATGGACTGGCGATGTTGAAGTTAGCATTGCTTCGGAAAATCGAAGTATAAATAAGAGTATAAAAATAAATGCATTGGCGCGTAATTACAGTGACTTTGAACTAACAGCTCCTCTAATTAGGGGAGAATATGAGCTTAATGCGACATTGATGCTTGATGGTGATGCTGTTTCGTGTTCCCGAAAAATCATTGTTGAGTAGGCAGCGGATGATGAAATAAAGTGATAATCTGGCTTCTTTCAACTGAGGGGCATAAGTTGCAGATTGAAGGAGGAGGGAAAGTTCATCTACTTTTTCTTGTTTCGGGTTCTCCATCCAGACCAGCAGAGTGAAAAATAAAACTAACAATAACATATAAAATACCATGAAAAATTTATTAGTTGCTTTCTCTTTCCTCATATTATTTTCCTGTGTGGCGGAAAAAGAATACTCCTTATCGTCTCCCGATAAAAACTTACTTATAAAAGTTACGAATGAATCAGGAACCCCTCAATTCCAGATGTCCTATCAAGGGGATGTAATTATAAATAAATCTCCAGTTGGTTTATTGTTGGATACCCTCAATTTTACCAGCAATACTATAATCTCGGGTTTCGAAGAATCTACTTTCGATGAAAACTGGGAAACCGTCAATGGTAAAAACAAGACTGTTCGTAACTATTATAATGAATATACATTTTCACTAAGTAAGGTGAAAAATCCAGAATTAAATTATCAGCTTATATTCAGGTGTTATGATGATGGCTTTGCTTACCGTTACGTTCTGGAGAGCAATTTAGTTGATTCAATTAATATTAATAACGAGTTGACAATTTTGGAGATTAACGACGATTTTACTTATTGGGCTTACAATCATGAACAGCCCAATATTGGTCCATTGAAAAGATCAGAATCACCAATGCCTAAAGTTGAAATACCGGTTGTTCTTGAATTGGATGATAGCTTGTTTATGGCTATTCACGAATCAGAGATTATTCGTTATGCTCCTTTTAGTTTGAATATGGATTCCATGGGGACAAGTATCAGATTCAACCTGGAGATGACAGCTGATAAATTACCTTTAAAAACATCGTGGAGAACATTTATCGTAGGCAAGCAGGCTGGAGATTTAGTTGAGTCTGATTTGATTGTCAATTTAAACGAGCCATGTAAGATTGAAGATACATCATGGATCAAACCCGGTAAATCACTTTGGGATTGGCGTGTCTGGGGATATAAAGCGAAAGATGGTTTTGAGTATGGGTTGAACACTCCATCGCATAAGCGCATGATTGACTTTGCTTCAAAAAATAATATTCAATATTTATTAATTGATGCAGATTGGTATGGTCCCGAATTTAGTTCTGAATCTGACCCAACGCAGGCTCGCCAGGGGATTAATATCGAAGAATGCATGGCTTATGCTAAAGAAAAAGGTGTTGGTGTTATTTTATATCTGAACGATGTTGGTGCCAAAAAATTTGGACTTGAAAGGGTCTTGAAACAGTTTCATGACTGGGGAGCCGCTGGTGTAAAATATGGATTTTTGCTGGGAAGCTGGGAAGATAAAGTAAGACATACCCGGAAAGTGGTTGAGTTGTGTTCAAAGTACCACCTGATGGTTAATTTTCACGATCATCCGGTGCCTCCAAGTGGAGACCGGCGTACGTATCCAAATCTTGTAACAAAGGAATATTGTCATGCTCAGGCGGATGCAAAACGCTCCTATTTTCCTGAGACTGCGATAACTTCAGCATTTATCAATATGCTTGCGGGCCCCATCGATTATACCAATGGTTGGTTTGATTTGAATAATGCTCATTCCCGTGTTCGGGTATTTGAGGAGATACCCGGCACAGTTGCTGCTGAAGTTGCCAAGCTAATTGTAGTTTATTCCGGCTGGATGGTACTTCCTGATAGCCCGGAAGAGTACTTGCAAAAAGAAGACTTGTTTAATTGTATCAGGAAAATGCCTACTCAATTTGATAGTTTCAACGTTTTAGAGGGCAAAATTGGTGAGTATATTAGTGTAGCCAGACAAGCTGGAGATGACTGGTTTGTTGGATCGCTAACCAACAGAGACTCCCGCGAGTTGACAATTCGTCTCGACTTTCTTCCCAAAGGCCAAAATTATAGAGCAACGTTTTATGAGGATACAGACAAAACGCACTTCCTCGAGAACAAAGAATCGTATCAAATCAGAGAGATTGAAGTAGACTCAGATTCTACTTTGAAAGTCAAATTGGCACCCGGTGGGGGGAATGCTATTTATTTGGAAAAAATCTAATTGTAATATTTTTAATCTAAACATATGCATTTTCGAAAGAAAACTTTTATTTCTGGTGCTTGGAAAAATCAATATCAATTTTTCTTTGCTCTAATAATATTGGTGTCGGCCATATCAGCTTGCACCAGCGATAAGAATGATGAATCCATCCCTTATAAGCTTTGGTATGAACAACCGGCTGTTGAGTGGAACGAAGCATTGCCGGTTGGCAATGGCCGTCTAGGTGCAATGGTTTTCGGTGGAACGAATACCGAACGGATTCAACTGAATGAAGAAAGTTTGTGGGCAGGTTCGCAAATCAATAATAATAATCCCAAGGCTTTAGGGAATCTGGAAAAATTTAGAAGTTTAATTTTAGAGGACAAATTGCTGGAAGCAAGAGAACTTGCGAATGAAAGCTTTTTAGGGACACCTCCACGAATAAGGTCGTATCAGACATTAGGTGATTTGTATATTGATTTTGGAAAAAGAGATGTCGAGGATTATAAAAGAGAATTAGACTTAAACGAAGGTATTTGTAGGATTAGCTATACGTGTGAGGGGATAGTTTATAATGAAGAAGTACTTGCATCAGCTCCTGATAATATAATTGTAATATCTCTCAAAGCTTCTAAGAAAGGAGCATTGAATTTTAAAGTTCATCTGGAAAGAGAACAGGATGCGAAAATAAAAGTAGTTGATAACAAGTTAATTGTTATGAATGGGCAAATCATTGATGAAGATGATCCAGTGAGAGGCCCGGGAGGTGAACATATGTGTTTTGGCGCGCAGCTTGAAGCAACGGTGGAAGATGGTGAGATTCAGTCGGAGGATGCAAGCCTGATAGTATCGAATGCTGATGAAGTTCTTTTGAAAGTTACTGCTGCAACTGATTATAATCTGGCCAAACTAAATTTCGATCGAACAATTGATCCGCATGAAAACTGTGTGAAAATTCTTTCTCAGGTAAAGGAAAAAGGATATGCTCAAATTAAAACAGATCATCTGAATGAATATCAACCATTGTTTCAACGCGTTTCTCTGGACCTTGGTGGAAGAGAACTGGATACTATTCCAACGGACGTAAGGTTAAATGCGGTAAAAGAAGGTTCAAGTGATCCAGGGTTAGTTAGCTTATATTTTCAGTATGGACGATATCTTTTGATGGGAAGTTCACGTTATCCCGGGGTTTTACCTGCTAATTTACAAGGGGTATGGTGTAAGGATATTAAGGCTCCCTGGGAATCTGATTTTCATACCAATATTAATTTACAGATGAATTACTGGCCCGCTGAATTATGTAATTTGAGTGAAACGACAGAGCCACTAATTAATTTCATGGAGCAAGTTCAAAAACATGGTGAAGTTACAGCGCGGGAAATGTACGGAACACGGGGATGGACAATGCATCATTGTACCGATGTATTTGGACGTACCGGATTGATGTCTGGAATTGAGTGGGGAACATTTCCAATGGGGGGACCATGGATGACTTTCCCGGTCTATAGACATTTCGAATTTACGGCAGATCTCCAGGATCTTGAAAAACGCATTTATCCAATCTTAAAAGGTTCTGCCCGTTTTATTGTAGACTTTCTTGTTGAAGATGATCAAGGTCGATTGGTTACTGTTCCATCCAACTCTCCTGAAAATAGCTATTATATTGCTGGATCAGATGAAAAATTTAAAATTAGTTATGGCTCAGCGGTTGATATTCAGATTATCACAGAGCTATTCAATAACTGTATAGAAGCAACGAATATTCTTAATACTGATCAGGAATTTGCTGATTCGCTAAAAGTTATTTTACAAAAACTGCCAAGGGTAAAAATATCACCGACAACAGGTGGTATTCAGGAATGGATTAATGATTACAAAGAAGTTGAACCTGGTCACAGGCATATTTCCCATCTGTTAGGTTTGTACCCGGGAAAGCAAATAAATTCATCTACTCCCGTGTTATTTGAAGCTGCAAAGAATACAATTGCCAGACGATTGGAAAATGGAGGGGGGCACACTGGGTGGAGTAGGGCCTGGATCATCAATTTTTATGCGAGATTGAAAGATGGTGAGAAAGCAAATCATCATTTAACAGAACTGTTAAGAAAAAGTACTTTACCTAATCTTTTCGACAACCATCCGCCATTTCAAATCGATGGAAACCTTGGTGGTTCTGCGGGAATTGCTGAAATGCTGATCCAATCTCATGCCGGATATATTGAGTTGCTCCCTGCATTGCCATCCGATTGGCAAAACGGCAGTGTCAGAGGATTGAAAGCAAGAGGAGGTTTTGAAGTGGATATCGATTGGGAAAAAGGTCTTTTAACAAAAGCGATAATTCGTTCATGCAAAGGTGGAAAAACAAAGTTAAAATATGGAAACAAAGTTGAAGAACTCACACTGAATAATGGAGATGAGATAAACGTTGTTCTTTAGTGTTTACTGTTTTTGGAAAAATTAATATTATTCGCAGATATGAAATTACAAGAAAAAAAAATTGAACAGGCCCGATTGCTCTCGGTTGACTTTTTCAGAGGATTGACAATGTTCTTGTTAATCGCCGAATTCACCCGTCTATTTGCATATTTTACGGCTTCTGAATTTGAAGGAACATTTCTATTTTCAATAGGTACACAGCTTCACCATCACCCATGGAATGGATTGAGATTCTGGGATCTTATTCAACCATTTTTCATGTTCATTGTTGGTGTGGCCATGCCCCTTTCTTATCAAAAACGGATTGGCAGAGGCGAATCACATCAAAAAATTTTTAAACATATCGCTTTTCGCTCATTACTACTTCTGCTGCTAGGATGGTGGCTTTATTGTATTCCTGAAAAGAAAATTGTCTTTCACATGCAAAATGTACTTACGCAGCTCTCAATTACCATTTTCATCTCGTTCCTAATAATCAGGCAAAAAACAGGCGTCCAGATTTTAGTTTCCTTGGTGTTGCTTGGAATTACTGAATTTGCCTACAGAATATTTTGGATAGAAGGCTTCAATCAGCCTTTTACTGCAGGACATAACTTCGGAGAATGGATTGAAGTGATGATAACCGGTAAACTTCCTGTAGAACATTGGGTATCTATCAATGCCATTCCCACAACTGCTCACACTATTTGGGGAGTTTTGGCGGGAAAACTTCTGATTAGTAAAAAGACTTCCAAAAGAAAATTACTGATAATGATTGTTCTTGGTTTAGCGTGTTTAATTATTGGTTATGGACTTAATCCGGTTACTCCAATTATCAAGAAAATTGCGACATCTTCATTCATTTTTGCGAGTGGGGGTTGGTCATTCCTGGCGTTGGCATTTTCATTCTGGCTGATTGACATGATGAAAGTGCAACAAGGGGTTCGGTTTTTTGCAATTGTCGGAATGAATCCGCTTTTCATTTACCTTTTTGCCCACATTGGTGGGGCAAATATGATCAGCGAGGTCATCCTCCCATTTACCAATACTTTTTTCTTCTGGTCCGATAAACCCTATGTAAATCTGGTAACTGCATCAATGGTAACGTTAGGGCTTTGGTATATCTGTTATTGGATGTACAAAAGGAGAATTTTCATTAAAATTTAAATAGTAAATTCTATTTGCACTATGATGAAATATTAGTATTAACTCAATAAAAAGAATGGAGCCATTTCTATTAATTACAGAATGTGTTAATAAATTGATGCATAATAACTTTTATACAAAATGATTGAATTGCGGACCCTTCGGGAGATTAATATAAACTCAACCAACTCCTCTAAAAGGGTATTATATACAATAGAGTAGCAATTGTCTGTCTCTATAAATATTTTAGCGATGGGTTATTTGAATGAATAACCGGAAGTGTTTCCATCATGTTTTCACTTAGAGAGAATTATGGATAGGGGATAAAAGTAAAAAACCTGATAATCAAAAGAATAAATTAATTGATTATCAGGTTTTTAAGTGCCCAGAACAAGACTCGAACTTGCACGGGAAAATTCTCCCACAAGGCCCTCAACCTTGCGTGTCTACCAATTCCACCACCTGGGCATTAAATTTCTGAACGTGCCTGCAAAACTATAAAAAATCTTGTAACCGTAAACTTTCAAATAAAAATATTTAGGTATTGTTTATTTAGTATTCGGTACTTTACGCTGGTATTCATTTTCCAGTTTTATATTGGTTATTATTCCATCCTTAACAGTAACATAATAACGTTCTGTTTTTTTTACCTGGGGAGTAATCATCGGATCAAGTGTGAGTTTATGCTGGCTTATTTCAGTACTTTCCAGATTTTCTATTTTCTCATAAATATATAAGGTTTCACCTCCTTTTTCTAAGGTCGATTTGGCTTTCCCATATTTAGCTTCCATCGTTTCCACAGGCTGGCCAATATATGTTTTATGTAGTTTGCGCTGTGGCCCACACGAAAAAGCAAGAAGGATGAGTACAAAAAATAGAATCCGCTTCATTTTTAATAGTTTTAGGCAAAGAAAAGCAGAAAATTTTAATACTTGTTGTATTTAAAGCTCTTTAACTTTTCCAATATTGTTGAAAACTACAGTCTTATTCTGAAAACTTGTCAGGTACAGCAATATTTATTTTTTATCTTTGCAGCGTGTTTTACAACATGTTTCGTAAATAAATTACAAGCTGCAAAATGATTCAATTTTTTAAAACTCAAAGTAACAGTATTATCGCAGTTTATTCTGCACAACCACTGGGCGACGAAAGCATCGATAAATTAGTTTGGCTTTTTTCTGGTGCCGAGTATCTGAAACCACAACAACTCGATGGCTGGTTTGTTGGGCCACGAAGGGAAATGCTTACTCCGTGGAGTACCAATGCCGTTGAAATTACCCAGAATATGGGGATTGAGGGAATTCGCAGGATGGAAGAATTTTTTATGGTTGAAAACGAAAAGGCGAATTACGACCCCATGCTTCAGGCTTTGTACAATGGCCTTACCCAGCAAGTATTTGCTATTGACAAGGAACCTGATCCGATTTTAAATATTGAAGATATTGCAGCATATAACGAGCAGGAAGGATTAGCATTGAGCGAAGACGAAATCCTGTACCTGAATAAGGTGTCGGAAGAAATGGGCCGCCCGCTCACCGATGGAGAAGTTTACGGGTTTGCCCAGGTAAACTCAGAACACTGCCGCCATAAAATATTTAACGGAACGTTTATAATTGATGGAAAAGAGATGGAATCATCACTTTTTCAGATGATTAAAAAGACTTCGAAAGAAAATCCAAATAAAATTATTTCAGCCTATAAAGACAACTGTTCATTTGTTCAGGGACCTGTGGTTGAGCAATTCGCTCCAAAAACACAGGATAAACCCGATTTTTTTGAAGTGAAAGACATTGAAACCGTTTTATCACTGAAGGCTGAAACTCATAATTTCCCAACAACAGTGGAGCCGTTTAACGGTGCTTCAACTGGAACAGGTGGTGAAATTCGCGACCGTATTGCCGGTGGTAAAGGAAGTTTACCCATTGCCGGAACAGCTGTTTATATGACATCGTATCCGCGCACCGAAGCACAACGCTCGTGGGAGCAGGCAACCGAGGAACGCGACTGGTTGTACCAAACTCCCGAAGAAATTCTGATAAAAGCGTCGAACGGTGCCAGTGATTTCGGAAATAAATTTGGTCAGCCTTTGATTACCGGTTCGCTTTTAACTTTCGAGCACTTCGAAAACTTTATGAAGTATGGTTATGATAAAGTGATTATGCAGGCCGGAGGAATTGGATTCGGAAATAGGAAAGACAGTTTGAAAGATGATCCGGGAATTGGCGACAAGGTTGTTTTACTGGGAGGTGACAACTACCGCATTGGAATGGGTGGTGGAGCTGTTTCGTCGGTGGCAACCGGCGAATTTGCCAACGCCATTGAATTAAATGCGGTTCAGCGTGCCAACCCTGAGATGCAGAAAAGGGTTTACAATGCTATTCGTGCGTTGAGCGAAGCTGATGATAATCCGATTGTTTCTATCCATGACCACGGAGCAGGAGGTCACCTCAATTGTTTATCGGAACTGGTTGAAACAACAGGCGGAAAAATTGATACATCAAAACTTCCTGTTGGTGATCCAACCCTTTCACAAAAAGAAATTATTGGTAACGAGTCGCAGGAACGAATGGGACTTGTTATGAAACCTGAGCATGTTGATTTGCTCAGAAAAATTGCTGAACGCGAACGTGCTCCTATTTACGAAATAGGTGAGACAACAGGTGATATGCAATTTACTTTCGAAAATTCTGAAACCGGTGAAAAATCGATAGACTGGCAGTTAGGATACATGTTTGGTAATCCTCCGAAAACGGTTTTGGAAGACGAAACAATTATTCCCGATTTTGAGGAATTGGAATACAACTGGGAAGAGATTTATGACTTGGTGGAGCAAACCATTCAGTTGGAATCAGTTGCCTGTAAAGATTGGTTAACCAGTAAGGTTGACCGTTCTGTAACCGGCCGAATTGCCAAACAGCAATGTGCCGGCGCCATTCAGCTTCCCTTAAATAACTGTGGTGTTATCACCCTCGATTACCAGGGGAAGACCGGATTTGCAACTGCCATTGGTAATGCACCGGTAGCCGCTTTGGTTGATGCCGAAAAAGGATCGGTTCTGGCAATTGCCGAATCGTTGACCAATATAATTTGGGCACCAATGCCCGATAAAATCAAAAGTATTTCGTTAAGCGCCAACTGGATGTGGCCGGCTAAAAATCCGGGAGAAAATGCCCGTATTTACAACGCCGTAAAAGCTGCCAGCGATTTTGCCTGTGCTTTGGGAATTAATATTCCAACGGGAAAAGATTCCATGTCGATGACACAGAAATACAAAGACGATGTGGTTTATGCTCCGGGTACAGTTATTATTTCATCGTCGGGAGAAGTTACTGACGTGAAAAAAGTTGTAGAACCGGTTTTGGTTAACGACGAAAGTAAAGAAATACTGTTTATCGATTTGTCGTTTATGGAACGTGCTTTAGGCGGAAGTGCTTTCGCTCAGTCGATTAATAAACTGGGTAAAAATGCACCAACCGTCGCCGATCCTGCCAAATTCGTAAACGCCTTTAATAAGGTTCAGGATTTAATCGAACAGGAATTGATTCTTGCCGGACACGATGTTGGTTCGGGTGGTTTAATTACCACCTTACTCGAAATGTGTTTCAGCAACATAAAGGGAGGAATGAAGGTTGATGTAACCGCATTTGAGGAAGAAGATCTTGCAAAAATATTATTGGCCGAAAATCCGGGAATCGTTATTCAGTGTGCCGATAACGATGAAGTGAAGAAACAACTGGCAGAAGAAGGTGTTGAATTCATGTCGTTGGGCTTCCCGGTACCATATCGTAAGGTAAGAGTTGTAAATCGCACTATCGAGGCTGACTTCGATATTAATTCCTTGCGCGATATGTGGTTCAAAACTTCATATCTGCTCGACAGAAAACAAAGCGGCGAAGAGAAAGCGCTAGAGCGTTACAAAAATTATAAAGAACAGGCGCTTAAATTCGATTTCAAAGATTTTACAGGTAAAGCTGCCGATTTGGGAATTGATTTGAAACGCAGGGATGCATCTGGAATTAAAGCAGCCATTATTCGCGAAAAAGGAGTAAACGGCGACCGCGAAATGGCCTATGCCATGTACCTGGCCGGAATGGATGTAAAAGATGTTCACATGACCGACCTGATTGAAGGACGCGAAACACTGGAAGATGTAAATATGATCGTTTTTGTTGGAGGTTTCTCCAATTCCGATGTTTTAGGATCGGCAAAAGGATGGGCCGGAGCGTTTAAATTCAACGAAAAAGCACGCATTGCTTTAGAGAAATTTTACCGCAGAGAAGATACATTAAGTCTTGGTGTTTGTAACGGTTGTCAGGTAATGGTTGAATTGGGAGTTGTTTATCCCGAGCACAGTATTCAACCCAGAATGTTGCATAACGAATCGGGCAAATTCGAGTCGGGATTCCTTAATGTGGATGTTCTGGAAAATGATTCGGTAATGCTGGGTAATATGGCCGGAATGAAACTAGGAATCTGGGTGGCTCACGGTGAAGGGAAATTCTACCTTCCGTTTAACGAGAACCAATATAATATACCAATGAAGTACAGTAACGAGGGATATCCTGGTAATCCTAACGGATCTCATTACGGAGCTGCTTCGCTTTGCTCCGACGATGGCCGCCATTTGGTAATGATGCCTCACCTTGAAAGGGCATTTAAGCCATGGCACTGGGCGAATTACCCTGCCGACAGAAAAGAAGATGAGATTGCTCCATGGATTCAGGCATTTGTAAATGCTAAAAACTGGATTGCTGAAAAACAGAAGTAAATTTCAATATGCTAAATAAAAAGCCGCAAATCAATATTGATCTGCGGCTTTTTCATTTACGGTTGTTTTTTATTCAATACTAATGTTTTTCACTTTGCTGATAATATCATTGAAATTGAAATATGACAGACTCCCCGGAACAATATTGTAGGCATCTGCCGGATTGTAATATTCAGTTTCGATAAACTGTTCATCAAATTTCAGTGCATTATGGAGGTGAATTTTATTTAGTTCCTTTTTTTGGCTTGCATATATTATCATCGCGGTGCTTAAATCTCCTTCCGTTGCAGCTTCAATAATACTGCTCGGAAAAGATTGCTGAACAAATTGAACAAGTAAGTCAATGGCCTCTGCCTGAATCCCTGGGATGGACTTTCCAACAAGTTGTGCTCCAAAAGTATAATTAAAAGGAACACCCTTAACAAAGCCGTCACCCTTAAATTCAGGATCTGCCAGTTCTCCGATTCCGGGCAAATCAGCCGAAATAATGTTAAAACCTTCTTTTAAATATTGGTCTATCTGTTTATTTTCTGTAATTGATATTTTGCCTTCGGATGATAAGAATATTAATGTTTTTCCGGAGGATGAGCCGTTATTCCGAATAAGATAAACTGGTAGTGCGTAGTCGTTTGTATTGTTTTCAAGAAAGTATTTTTCAACCTCGTAATTTTTGGTATTGAACTTTCCAGTGAACACTGCCGATTTTAATTTACGTTGAAACTGAACGCCTGATAATTCAATAATTTTTTCCTGCAGTTCCTTTTCATCCAATTCTTCTTTTGTGTAATATTTTTTATTCAGGCTGAATACGGTTTCTCCCTTATGTGAAGTGCTGACTTGTCCGGTTGAAGTGGCCCACAATTCTTCCAGTGAAAACGGATCAATTTCTCTGTCAGTTTTATCACCCGGCAAATTCAGGTGTTTTTGGAAAAAGGCATAAACAGTTTCCCTGTTGTTTTTTGTCGATTCGTGAGTCCCCATATCAACAGTAAACTGAATGTTATCTGGTTTGCCAAAAGCAGAATACGATTTTTGGACCTCGGCATAGGTTTCGCGCGCGCCCTGCTGGCTGAAAAAATCGTGGGTTGTTGTAACTATTAATGTCGGTTTTGGAACCCTCACATGAATAAAGTCGGGATGATCAAAACCATTTTTGATAAAACGAAAAGGATTTTGTTCAGCATCCTGCGGACCAATGGATTGTAATAACCGCCTGTAATTGGTAATATAGCATTCGGGTGCGGCAGCATAAATACGATCGTCGTAGGCTGCAATCATTGCCGATTGAGTACCGCCACCCGAACGGCCGGTAATCCCGATTCGTTTCATGTCAACTTCTTTTCTTGTTTCCAGGTAATCGAGGGCGCGAACACCATCCCAAATAAAATATTCGGTCAGCGAAGTTCCCGTAAGAAGTGTCTGCGCTCCCGCATAGGAATGTTCGGTTGTAGGGCCACCTATGTTCGATTTCTTTGATTGAGCATCAAAATACTGAGACCGTTCACCCTGCCCGATTGGGTCGAATGAAAAAACAATAAATCCCTTTTCGACCAGGTTGATAATTATTCTCTGGTATGCTTCGCTTCTGAATCCCAATTCAGTATGTCCAGAACAATAAATAACAGTTGGGGCAGGTTTTTGCCTCTTTTTCGGGATGAACATGGCAGCAGTTACATAAAATCCAGGATGCGATTCGAATACGATTTTTTCAACCTTGAAGTTATCTCTTTCAAGTGTGCCGGTAATCTTTGCATTTAGCGAAGCTCGTTCAAACTTATTCAATGGCGGGAACATATTAGATTTTAAAAAGTTGGTGTAGTTCTGCCAGTCCTGCCTGTTTTGGAGTGTTTCTATATGTTGTTCCCTGGCATCAAGCAACTCCAGTGCTTCATTGGTAATTATTTTGTATAACGCCTGGTTGTTGTTTTTATATAACAGCCATTTCGACTCAGCTCCTTTATTTGAATTAAAAACCGATCTGCTATTATTTTGCCCGGTGGCAATAATTGAAATTGATATAAAAATCAGAAAAATGATTCGTTTCATTTTAGTTGGATTTAGATTTTGGTTGGTAACAAAAGTAAATAATTGTAAACGAAGACAGAGTATGAAAAAGAACTGATTTTGAAAAAATTGAGTATTACACAATATTTTCTACTTTTGCAGAAGTTTTTCTATTTAGAATATGTCTTAATAGTGACAATGGTTTAATGCAGTAAAAAATTAAATTATCGATAAAGGCAATTTATTATTGTTGTTTTCTAACCATATTAAAATGGAAAAATAAGGTATAGCAGGAAGGTAAATTATTAAAATTTGAAGAAGTGAAATACCACGTAGTAACCTTGGGGTGTCAAATGAATATGTCGGATAGTGAGAGGGTGATTTCCGTTCTTGATGAAAACGGATATGAATGGACCGACAATGAAGAGGAAGCAGGTATAATAGGGATTTTGGCGTGTTCTGTGCGTCAAAAAGCCATCGATAAAGTGTATTCGCGCATCCATAAGTGGAACAAATGGAAGAACAATAAAAACCTGGTTACTTTCATCTCCGGATGTATTTTACCCGATGATCATGAGAAGTTTCTGAAACTTTTTGATATTACTTTTCAAATGAAGGATTTGCCAGATCTGCCAAAGATGATAAGTAGTTATGGTATTACAACTCCTACTCATTTAAACGCCGGAATTGATCCGCACAATGAAAATATAGAGCAATTTTGGAATGTACAGCCTCATTACCAATCAAAGTTTGAAGCCTTCATTCCAATTCAGAACGGTTGCGACAAATTCTGTACATATTGTGCTGTTCCTTATACCCGTGGGCGAGAGGTTTCACGTCCTTCAAAAGATATTCTTGCTGAAGTAGCTTTACTTGTGGCACAAGGTTATAAATCGATTACCCTGCTTGGTCAAAACGTAAATTCTTACGGATTGGATAAAAAAGGCGATGAACTCACATTTCCGCAATTACTGCGCGAAATAGGAGAGTTGGGTAATCGCTTGAAAAAAGAATTCTGGTTGTATTTTACCTCACCACATCCGCGTGATATGTCTGATGAGGTAATCGAGGTAATTGCCGAATACCCGGTTCTGGGTAAACAGATACACTTGCCTATGCAAAGTGGCGACGATGAAGTATTGGAACACATGAACCGTAAACACAATATGGAAAAATACCGCCGCATTGTTGAATCGATTCGCAGGTTACTTCCCGAAGCTACATTGTTTACTGATGTGATTGTCGGCTTTACTGGAGAAACTGAAGAGCAGTTCGAAAATACCAGGAAGGCATTCCACAAGTTTAAGTTTAACATGTCGTATACGGCTATTTATTCACCACGTCCGGGAGCTAAAAGTCACCGTTGGATTGATGATGTACCGCAGGAGGAGAAAAAGCGCAGGTTGCATGTTTTAACCGAAGATCTGCGAAAGTATAACCTACCTTATAACCAGTCGTTAATCGGAAAAACAATGAAGGTTCTGGTTCGAGGAACCGACAGAAAAGAAGGCTTCCTTTCATCGCATACCGAAGGAAAATTAATTGTTCGCTTTGCTTCTGACGACTTAAATCTCATCGGACAATTTGCAGACGTAAAAATTACATCAGCTTCCGATTTTTCACTCGAAGGAGAGTTGGTAAAAATTCCTCAGGCTGCAAGCGTTTAAGAGGTTGCATCGCGCAAATTGATGAACCAAATAATGGATGTCAATCCCGACGGGATAATCCCCTGAGTATGATTCAACCCTTCTAACGGAACCAGAGTCACAAGCGAAGGATTAACACCAAGTGTTATAAAATCGTCGTGCAGGTTGGTACTCACTACCGGAGGAACAAATTCGTCGGCCGTACCATGTAACAACATGGTAGGAGTAGAGGTGAGATAAGCATCTATACTGTTTTCTTCGAGATATTCTACAACCGGACTGAAAGTTGTGCTTGTATTCCACCCACTTAAATATTCAGCAGTAAATAAATCAGCTACCACCGTTGTTAAGGAGTCATTAATTTGTTCGCCGCTCAAATTCCCTTCGTAAAGTGTTGGGATGCGTTCTGCATATGGTGGTTGAAAAACTTCGTCAAATGAAGTAGATAAATTTAGGTTAACGTAGCTGTTAAAAATATAACCAAGGAAGTATGGCATCGGATAATTCACCTGCTCTGTAACGTATTCGTTAACCGTCATTAGATTGTGAGGACCGGCACCACATGCACTTGCTTTCAGATTGAAATTGGTCGGATTTTGTTTGTCGAGTTGCTCTTGTAAGGCCATTGTCGCCCAGCCTCCCTGAGAATAACCGGCAATGTATAAATCATTGTCTGTGCTTATATTGTCTTTCGATTCTATAAATTCTTCAACGGCTTTTAGCATATCGGTAACGGTTTGAACGGTTGACTCTTTATGCAGGTAAGGGTGAAACAAATAATCCGATTCCCCAAATCCCAGGTAATCAGGAATAGTCACAATGAATCCTGTAGATGTCATCAATTCGAGTATTCTGAAAAGATCATCATCCGGATTTTCGCTCGGTGCTGCGTCATGCAGGGTGTTGGTTCCGTTCTGATAACTCAGTACCGGATAAGTTCCTGAATTAGTGGGTAGACAAACCAGCCCCGATGCTTCTATTGTTTCTCCGTCAAATTCTGTGTTATAAATAATCTTATAAACATCGACACCGGAAACAAATTTCTCTTTTATTTCATCAATATCAGGATATTGTGTAACTGCAGATTGAAGAAATAATTGAATAAAAAGTAGAGGATAGCTTTCAACAAGCTCTGTTTTAACTAAATAATCATTTTGGTTTTCAGGTGCTTCAACATCATCTAAACCCGAGTCACACGAAATCAGAATAAAAGTGATAAATAAAAATAAGAGCGGGATTTGTAGGAATTTTATTTTCATGGTAATTTGGAAATTTGTTTCTATTTGTCAAAAATAGTCTAAATATTCTATTGAATATAGCGTGAATATAACATCTTTATTATGTAGTATGTTTAAAAATACATTCAAATTTTATTTATATGATTAAATGTAAGTTTGATTTTATTAAATTTAAGGCAGAATTGACCAGAATAGTGCATTCTTAAGCTACAGTTCGTTAAATGTAACTAAGTGAATCTTTTATGAAACAAATTTGGATTCTTCTTTTGTTTCTTCTGACATTTAATTTCGGCCATAGCCAGACCATTAAAATTATGTTGGTTACAGGCGGTCATGCTTTCGATACGATCCAGTTTTTTCAGATGTTCGACAAATTGGAAGGCATTGAATATACTCATTTTCAACAACCGGAAGCAAATGCAAAGTTGGCACAAGGGGCAGGTGAAGTATTCGATGTATTGGTTTTTTACGATATGTGGCCATCCATTTCAGATGCAGAAAAAGCAGCCTATATCAGATTAACCAAACAAGGGAAACCATTTTTATTTTTGCATCATTCCATTGCTTCGTACCAACAGTGGCCCCAATTTGAAAAAATAGTCGGAGGAAAATACGTTGAAAAATTAAGAGGCGTTCCTGAAGAACAGTTATCGACATACGAGCATGATGTTTGGGTTTATTGTGATGTGGAGAATTATACTCCCGTTACTTCAGGATTTCGCCAGTTACGTTTTTTCGACGAGGTATATGGCAATCTCCGGATATCAGAAAACATAAAGCCTTTGTTGCGGACACGCCATCCGAAAAGTTCGGAATATGTGGCATGGGAGAGTACCTTTAATTCTTCCAAAATAGTCTATCTGCAACCCGGCCACGACCGAAGAACCTACGAATCGGAAGATTATCAGAAGCTTTTGCTGCAAAGCATACGGTATTTAGCAACTTTCAATTAACCATATTTTATAATTAAAACGGGAAATTATTAGATAGTTTCCTGTCTAAACCAATTTAAATAATTATGAAAGACGTAAATCAAAAAAGACTTTTTATTGCTGCGTGTCTGGCATTATTGGTAACCGCCATTACTTTTGCCATCAGAGCAAAAATTGAAGGAGTTTTCACCGACACTTATGGCTTGTCGAAAGAAGAAGTGGGCAGGGCTTTCGGCCCAGCATTCTGGGGATTTGCTGTGGCCATGTTTGCGGGTGGGTATTTCATCGATATTGTGAAAACCAAAACCATTGTATGGATGGCTTTTGGCATGCATTTAATCGGTATTATTCTGTTGCTTTTGGCAAAAGACTACACGTCGTTATTTCTGGCAAATGTATTTATTGGTCTGGGTAATGGTAGTGTAGAGGCAGCTTGTAATCCATTGGTTGCTACACTTTTCCCTGATAAGAAAACGAAAATGCTAAACCGTTTTCATGTTTGGTTCCCGGGAGGTATTGTAATTGGAAGCCTGCTGGCTGCCCTGGTTATGGATTCGTTAAACCTGCCATGGCAAGTATTGGTAGCTTTATTATTTGTTCCTCTGTTCATTTATGGTTTCTTATTCTTTAAACAGAATATTCCTGAAACAGAACGTGTAGCAACAGGTGTAAGCTATAAAGAAATGATGCGTAATGTTGGTGCTCCTGTTACGATTACACTAGCTGTTATTTTTATGATATTGGTTGCTACCAATTCAACAATCGCCGATACTATTACATCCAGTTATTCTATTCCGTTAATTATTGTGGGAGTTCTTGCAGTTTTAATTATTATTGAAGGAAAAGTGATTAACAAGATTGCACTACTGTTCCCCTTTATTTTTGCATGCATGTTGTTAACAGCTTCTACTGAGCTGGGCACCACGCAATGGATTAATGCACTGCTTGCCGACAATGGTATTCACCCGATGATAGTACTGGCAGTCGTAACAGGATTGATGGCTGTTGGACGTTATTTTGCTGGTGGTTTAATTCATCGTTTAAATCCTCCCGGAGTATTACTCGGATCTTCTGTTTTCTCAGTTTTGGGTCTTGTACTTTTAAGTATTAGCAGAGGCCCGGTTACCACTGTTCTGTCGGCTGCGGTATTTGCGATTGGTGTTTGTTATTTCTGGCCAACCATGATTGGTGTTGCATCGGAATATGTTCCTAAAAGTGGTGCTTTGGGAATGTCGATTCTTGGAGGAGCCGGTTTTGTTGCCACATCAATGGTGTTGCCTATAATGGGGAAATCGATTGAAACTGCAGGGCCTCAGATTACTTTACGAAATATGGCTATATTGCCGCTTATCCTGGTAGTAGCATTTGTTATATTAAATGTGATTCTTCGAAAACCAAAGGAAAAAGTAAATTAATCAAAACTAAAAAGATATAAAGGCGGGATATTCCCGCTTTTTTTATCAGTCATTACTAGGAAAATTGCCTACCCATTTGGGTTAAAAAAACTTAACTGGATATTGGTAAGTGCTGATTTTGTAACAAAGCTTTAATCTTTTAGTGATTATTTAAAAGCTTTTTGTATTTTTGTAGGTGATAGGTCGTTCCGACCTATTGTGTGTTTGGGGGTTAACATTAATAAGGGCAGTTGTTGAACTGCCCTTTCTTTTTGACTTTTTCTAAATATTTTACCTATATAATTTCTTTTCCTATACTTTTTTTCAACTTGACTTCTATATCAGATTTCGATATTCCAGGCATGATTATTTTATCGCAGCAAGATCTCTATTTGGCAAGTTTGTCCCATATAGAGAACGTTTTAAAAGTTTGGCACGTGGTTAAATATCTGAAAATGAACAATATGCCATTTTTGGCTTCAATGTTGTTTTAAATAGTGCAGAATGTATTGAAAGACTAGATAGGGCGACTTCTATTATTGATTGGTTGGTTCTTTGGGGTTTGTAACTATCAATCATCTATATTCTAAAATAAGCGTCTTTTTACGTTCTATCTAATCAAGAATATAAAAACCGTTCAAGACTGAACGGTTTTTCTTTTTATATGAAATATCTTATTATAAATCGACTTTGGGAGCAAATGTAAATCAAACTATATTCCTTTAATTATCTGCTGACAGAATAATTAATGAATAGTGGGAAGGCAGTTTCTCAAATGATTATGATATTAAGGATGCAGCTTTGTCATCTAAAAACCAGATGAGTTCTCCATTGGCGGGTAAAATGTAGTACGCCGGTAAAAGTTTTGCAGCATCATTATCATTCATAATTTCAGCAATACGCATGGCTTTTTGTTCTCCGGTAACCAAAAAGAAAATTTGATTTGCATTATTTATTACATTGCCGGTAAGCGTTATTCTTTTCTGTCCGGTAATGGGATGTTGAGCCACCGCACAATGTTTCTCATCATCAATAAGTTCCAATTGATCCGGGAAAATAGAGGCTGTGTGTCCGTCATCTCCCAATCCTAAAATAATTATATCGAATACCGGAAATTTTCCTCTCGAGTTAAGACTTGTTTCCATTTCTTCAGCATATCGTAAAGCTTCCTGCTCAGGATCTGCTTCTCCCCGAATTCGATGAATGTTTTTTTCAGGAACAGAAATGTTTGAGAACAAATAATCCCGCGTCATTTTGAAGTTACTTTGTTCATCTTCTGGAAAAACACAACGTTCATCGCCCCACCAGAAATTGATCCGCTCCCAGGGGATAACATCAATGTATTTTTTACTCAGTTTTTTGAAAAGCCCTTTGGGAGAATTCCCACCCGAGAGGGCAATATCAAATACTTCCTGTTTTGAATTTTGTGTTAGCTTAATAATTTCTTTTGCAATGGCGTTGTAAACATTTTTGGGCTTGGCAAAAATTCTTACTTCTGTCTGGACTCCCATATTTTTCTATTTATCAGATAAACAAATATATATAGATTATAGCTCACAATACAAACCATCGTGGGTTAAATTTTTGCATGGATATCTCCACGTCCCTTTTTCAATAAGTTTATCAGAGTTTTCAGGTCCCCACGTTCCTGCCGGATAACCATATATCGGAATATCAGTTCTGTTCTCCCATGCGTTTATTATAGGTTGAACAAATTGCCAGGCTGCTTCAACAGCATCGCCCCTGGCATATAAAGTTGCGTCGCCCTGCATGCAGTCGAGTAACAGACGCTCGTATGCCGCGGGCACCTTGGTTTCTGCCAACTCGGAATAGTGAAAATCCATGTTAACGTTTTGAACATTAAATCCGGCACCCGGAGTTTTCATTCCAAATTTTAGCAGGATTCCTTCATCGGGTTGAATACGTATGATTAACTGGTTGTTATGGTGTCCAACAGAAGGTCCTCCAAAAAGATTGTGAGGTACATTCTTAAAATGGATGACTATTTCGGTAACCCGGGTTGGGAGTTTTTTTCCGGTTCGAATATAGAAAGGAACTCCAGCCCAGCGCCAGTTATCGATAAAGAATTTTAATGCAACAAACGTTTCCGTCTTCGATTTCGGATCAACTCCTTCTTCATCACGATAACCCGGCACCTGTTTTTTGTTTATTGTTGATTCGGTGTATTGTCCCCTGATTACATAACGGGAAACTTCCTCTTCGGAAATCGGTCGGAAAGATTGAAATACTTTTAATATTTCATTTCGTATGGCATTGGCTTCAACCACAACAGGTGGCTCCATAGCAACAAAACCAACTACCTGAAGCAGGTGATTTTGTAACATGTCGCGAAGGGCTCCTGAGTGGTCGTAATAACCACCACGACCTTCTACTCCCAAACTTTCTGCAGAAGTGATTTCAATGCGTTCAATATATCTCCTGTTCCAAAGTGGTTCAAATATTCCGTTTGAAAAGCGAGTTACTAACATATTCTGGACTGTTTCTTTTCCCAGGTAATGATCGATACGATAAATCTGATCTTCAGAGAAATAGTTGAGCAATTGTACATTTAAGTCTCGGGCCGACTCGAGAGTGGTTCCGAAGGGCTTCTCAACAATAAGTCTTCTGAAAAAATGTTTCGATTTGTTTAACCCGTTTTCAGCCAAAAACAGAGGAATAACACCGTATAATGAAGGCGGTGTAGAAAGATAAAATATATAGTTTTTTTCAATTTGCAGGTTTTCAGAAAGTTCTTCCAGTCTGTTTTTTAGCGGAATAAAATCGTCTGCCGAATTATTTTGTACCGGTTGGTAGTAAAGTAGTTTCATAAATTCAGCTACCTCCTCGCTTTCCGGGAGAAATTCGTTTACCCTTTTTCTGAAATCTTCATCGCTTAATCCTGTTCGCGATGCTCCAAGAACTGCAAAGTTATCGGGAAGCAGTTTCTGTTGATATAAATCGAAGAGAGCAGGAATTAGCTTTCTTTTTGTGAGATCTCCGGAGGCTCCGAAAATGATTAATATTTGATCTTGTGGCTTTTTCATCTTTCAACTTATTTTGGTTTCACCGTATTTGAAATTTCTTGTCGGTGATATAAAAATTATCTGTCTTATTTACTTCTCCATTGCACGAGGAAGTTCAATCTTCTTCAACACAATATACAATTACATTGTTTTTAAAAAACCGATATTTTAGCAGATAAGCAAAGTGTTGGTTGTTTTTATACAAGGTGGCTTTAAATTCTCCTTCAGTCGTATTTAATTCAAATGGGTGGATAATAATTTCTTTGTTGAATTCTATTCCTTGTAATTCTGTACATTTAAAAATAGCCTCTTTACCACACCAGAAAAGGACTTTTGTGTTTTGTTGGTTTTCCTGTTTTTGTATAAAATCTTTTTCAGTAGGGTGGAGGAATCGTGATGCTACCCGATCGATATTTCGTGTTGTTTGTTCAATATCGATGCCCACTTTTTTATCCGAAATAATCAAGGTCGCAAAATCGACCGAATGAGAAATGCTTATATTTTTATTACTGTGTTTTAATCCTGGTTTCCCAGAAATGTCGGGATATATAATTTCGTCTTTACTTTTTAGCAGCTTATCAAGAAGAATCCGTGTAGCCAAAAATTCTTTTTTTCTTCGTTCAGCAGTGAAGGTGTTAAACCGCTCTTGTTCGCTATCCGACAAGGAGCTTTGTTGAAAAAGCTCTTCTAATGAATCATTAAGGTCCCAGATAGCAATATCTCCAAATGATGAATTTATTTTTTCTTCGAAAGGCATTAATTCCAGCTTGTTGTTTCAATCATTCTGATAATATCCGGTTCAATAAAATTAATAACCGGTTGCAAAGAGTCTATATCAGGAACTTCACGAATATAAAAAGCGCCGCGCAGAAAATGTTTGGTGCTGTCGGTAAGAAAAAATTGCATGGGAGATGCTGCGTTACCTCTAATTTTGTATATGGTGCCATAAACTTTTTGGGCCGGATTCATAAAAACCTGTTCGTCAATTGCATCGGCTTTTATGGAATGTTTGTAGGCCAATCGTCGGGATTCTTCCATAAATTCATACAGCGACTCGCGGGTAGATGTTTTTTGCTCGTCTAAGTTATAATACGAGATGTGTATTTCAACTTTGTTTTCCGGTACAGATATATTGATCCAGTTAGGTTGGTCTGGATTTCTTTTGTCAGCATTTATTTGAGAATAAGTTGGAACCTCAAAACTGTAGGGATAACTCTGATTGATTTCATGGTAGTTTTTGACAGGAAAATCGATTCTGAAATAGCCACGGGGTTTTGGGGTATATGTTTGGTTACATGCAGCGAAAAATAGTAGTACAATTAATAGTTTCCAAACCTTCATTCTGATTTGTTTTTGTTAGAAACGTTTTAAAGTTATTATTTATTGAGAAGTACTTTAATTTGTTTGATCCTTCTGTTGTCAACTTCTTCAATAATAAACGTAAATGATTTGCATTTTACCTCATCGTGCAGTACCGGTATTTCTCCTTTCAATTCAAGAATAAGTCCTGCCAGAGTATCAGCATCGCCTTTTACTTCATCAAAAATGGTATCGCTGCAATTAACAATTTTATAAAAATCGCCTAAAAGTACTTTTGCATCAAACAGAAATTCATTGTCACTGATTTTTGAAAAGAAATTCTCTTCTTCATCGAATTCATCTATGATGTCGCCAACAATTTCTTCGAGAATATCTTCCAGCGTGACGATGCCCGATGTGCCACCATACTCATCGATTACAAGTGCCATGTGGACTTTTGTTTTTTGAAATTCTTCCAGCAATGAACTGATTTTTTTTGTATCGGGCACATAAAAAGGTGGCCTGATAAGGGTTTGCCATTTGAACGTATTCGTTTTAAAGCTGTGAGGCAAAATATCTTTAATGTATAATATGCCGCTAACATTGTCGAAAGAATCGATATATACCGGTATTCTTGAATAACCCGATTCGTTTATAATTTGCAGCACTTCGTCGAAGCTTGTTTTGATATCGATGGAAACAACATCGACACGGGGTCTCATTATTTCGCTTACACTTTTATTTCCAAATTTAACAATGCCTTCCAGAATGTCTTTTTCCTCCGAGAGTTCCTGGTCGGAGGTTAATTCCAGCGCCTGTGAAATTTCATCCATCGAGATGTTCTTTTTATGTTTCTGCAGGCGTCGGTTAACAAAACCGGTCGATTGAATCAAAATGGCATTTATGGGCCTGAAAATATTCTCTAAAGTATATAGGGGCAGAGCCATAAATCTTGAAAATCGCAGTGCAATATGGGTCGCATAAACCTTTGGAATAATTTCACCAAACAACAGAAGGAAAAATGTGATTAATACTACCTGAAAAATAAACTCAAGTATAGGGGCATCGACAAAAGTCACCAGGTTTCCGGTTATGTATGCTGTTAGAATAATAATTCCAACATTTACAAAATTATTTACCACAAGAATAGTTGCCAGAAGTTTTTCCGGACTCTCGAGGTTTTTTAGTACTCTTGAATTGGTTTTGCTTTTTTTCTTTAAACGTTGTTTGTCGGCAGCTGTAAGCGAAAAATAGGCAACCTCAGAACCGCTAATTAAGGCCGAGCATAATAACAATACCACAACAACAATCAGGGCAATAATAATTCCAAATGTAACAGGAAGGAATTCGATATTCCAGTTGCCTGGCCCGGCTATATCAAATGATGGATCTGTTTCCAAAAGTTTTTAATTTATATTAGAACGGTAAGTCATCGTCGCCTGCCGGTTCTTCAACCTGCGGACTGCTTGTTTCCTGCGAAGGCATATCTTGTCTCGCTGGCGGAGGAGTAGGATCTCCATAATCATCACGCGAACCTTTAGCGTCGAGCATTACCATACTATTTCCAACAATCTCGGTAAAGTATTTGGTAACTCCGTCTTGCTCGTATTGCCTGTGCGTAATTTTTCCTTCAATATATAGTTTTGACCCTTTTTTTACGTATTGTTCGGCCACTTTTGCCAATCCTCTCCACAAAACAATATTGTGCCATTCGGTGCTTTCTACTCTTTCGCCGTTTTTAGCTCTGTACGATTCCGATGTTGCCAGGGTAAATCGTGCAAAAGGCACATCTTGTTCCACATATTTAACTTCAGGATCTCTGCCTACGTTTCCAACCAGAATAACTTTATTTACTGACATAATTTCTATTTTTTAGGTTAACATTAAAAACTGAAAATTTAATTTATTCACCTGTTATTTATTTTTCGGTTAACCAGATTATAGTCTTCTAAGAACAATTCAATCAATCTGGGTACAGCAAATTTAAAAATATCTTTTTTATTTACCTGAATTAAGGTGTCGGGAATATCAACATTGGCATCAATTCTGGTAAAAATAAGCCGGGCATAAATTAAACGGTGGCTCAAAACATGTTTTTTTGTTGAACTTATATGAAGTAGAGTACATTCTCCGTTTTTTGCAAACGGGATTCCCTTTTCTAGAAGTTGTTCATCGTTAAGTTCGTGTTTGCTTTCCATTAATGGAAACTGGTACAGGTTTTTCCAAATATCGTTTGCGGTTCTTTTTTCCAGGAAAATGGTGTCTTCTTTTTCAATCAGGTAATAATAGAAAAATCGTTTTTGTTGTTGCGTTTTCTTTAATTTTACCGGAAGTTGCCCAACCATTTTATTTTGAAAGGCATAACAATTATCGTTTAGCGGACAATTTAAACAATCTGGTGATTTGGGAACACACTGGAGGGCTCCAAACTCCATTAGGGCCTGGTTGTGATCGCCTGGATCTGATTTTGGAAGTAATTCCCAAGCCAGTTTCTCAAACTGTTTTTTCCCTTCGTTGTTGTTGATAGGGGTATCAATTCCAAAGTAGCGCGATAATACTCTGTATACATTTCCATCAATGGTAGGGTAGTAAAGTTTAAATGCAATAGACGCAACAGCCGCCGCAGTATAAGGACCTATCCCTTTTAATTTGATAATATTTTCGTAGGTATTCGGAAAAACGGAATGATAAGAGTTAACAATTTCTTTAGCCGCGGCGTGAAGGTTTCGGGCCCTCGAATAATAACCCAGTCCCTGCAATAGTTTTAATACTTCATGTTCATCTGCTGCTGCCAGGTGTTCAACTGTCGGGAAAGCCTCAGTTAACCTTAGATAATATTGAATTCCCTGTGCAACCCTCGTTTGTTGAAGGATGATTTCGGAGAGCCAGATTTTGTATGCATCCTTTGTATTTCTCCACGGAAGATCCCTTTTATTTGATTTGTACCAGGTGTAAATTTGCCCGCTGAAATTGTCCATTTTTTACTAACTCACTAAAAATCTTACTAAAAAACAAAAATAATTTTTTTGAAATGCTTTCGCGTTTTATAATTATTTTTATTTTTGCACACTCAATTTACGTGATAATACATTGAAAATTAAATATTAAAAGAGATGACTAAGGCAGATATTGTAAATGAAATTTCTAAAGAAACAGGAATAGAAAAAGTAACTGTTCAAAAAACTGTTGAAGCTTTTATGGAAACAGTAAAAGATTCGTTGGTAGATGGTAAAAATGTTTACTTAAGAGGTTTTGGTAGTTTTGTTGTAAAGAAAAGAGCAGAGAAAACAGCTAGAAATATTTCTAAGAATACTACTATTATTATTCCTTCTCACAATATTCCTTCGTTTAAACCAGCGAAAACATTTGTATCAGAAGTTAAAAATCAAGTAAAATAAGAGTTATGCCAAGCGGTAAAAAGAGAAAAAGACACAAGATGGCCACTCATAAGCGCAAAAAAAGATTGCGTAAAAACAGGCACAAGAAGAAGAAATAAGGTTTTGTCATTAGGATAAAATCTTGAGATATTGGTTAAACCTAAAGCAATAACTGCTTTAGGTTTAATCTGTTATAAACATTAGTAATCATTAAATGAAAGTTTAAATTTAGGTTGTGAGTAGCGATTTAATTATTGATGTAACTCCATCCGAAATTGTTATTGCCTTACAGGAAAATAAAAAGCTTGTTGAACTAAGCAGAGAGAGAAGCGGGGCAAAATTTGCTGTCGGAGATATTTACCTCGGCAAAGTGAAGAAAATTATGCCCAGTTTAAATGCTGCTTTTATCGACGTTGGTTACAGTAAAGATGCTTTTTTACATTACCTTGACATGGGGCCGCAATTTGCTACGTTAAACAAATTTCTGCGAATTGCTTCTTCCCGGAAAAACAAAATTTCTTCCATTTCACGAATTCATTCCGAACCCGACATCAACAAAGAAGGTAAAGTAAACGAGTTATTAAAAGTGGGTCAAAAAATTTTGGTACAAGTTGCCAAAGAACCTATTTCAACTAAAGGACCTCGATTAACATCTGAGATCTCCATTGCAGGCCGGAATCTGGTTTTAATGCCTTTTAGCGAAAAAATATCTGTTTCGCAAAAGATTAAATCTTCAGAAGAAAAGAGCCGCCTAAAGAAATTGATCCAAAGCATCAGACCACGAAAGTATGGTGTAATTATCAGAACTGTAGCGGAGGGTAAAAAAGTTGCCGAACTCGATCAGGAATTACGACGCCTGGTTGAAAAATGGGAAACAACTTTTCAGAAACTTCGCAGGGCACAGGCTCCATCGCTGATTATCGGCGAAATGGACCGAACAACTGCTCTACTTCGCGACATTTATCATCCTGACTTTAACAGTATTATTGTAAACGATCAATCGGCATGTTCCGAGATTAGCGATTACATAGGTAGTATCCAGGCTGACAAAAAGAAAATTGTCAAACATTACAAAGGACGAGAACCAATATTCGAACATTTTGGTGTTGAAAAACAAATTAAAGCGTCCTTTGGAAAAACAGTATCTTTTAAAGATGGTGCCTATTTAATTGTTGAGCATACTGAAGCGTTTCACGTAATAGATGTTAACAGCGGTAACCGGGCAAGAGCCGGAAACGACCAGGAAAAAAATGCACTGGAAGTAAACCTGGCAGCCTGCAATGAAATAGCAAGACAATTACGGTTGAGGGACATGGGTGGAATCATTGTAATTGATTTCATCGACATGCATGTTGCTGCCAATCGCCAGAAAGTGAATGATCACATGAAAGAGGTGATGGCTAGCGACAGGACCAAGCACAACATCCTGCCTTTAAGCAAGTTTTGCCTGATGCAAATTACCAGGCAAAGGGTGCGTCCCGAGGAAAATATCGAGACTGCTGAAAGATGCCCAACTTGTAACGGAAGTGGAAAGGTTGTGCCTACTGTACTTTTTGTCGACGAATTGGACGGCAAAATTATGTATGCTCTTAAGGAATTGAACAAGAAGAAATTATATCTGAAAGTTCATCCTTACATAGCAGCTTATTTAACCAAAGGTTTTAAAAATTACAGAACCGGATGGTTCCTGAAATATTTAAGATGGGTTAAGATCGAAGCTGTTAGTTCATATTCCTATTTGGAATATCATGTTTTTGACGAGAATGAGGAAGAAATTATTTTATAAGGAAAAGCCGCTTGATAAGAGCGGCTTTTTTTTATTTTCGTATCGGGTATTCAGAATATTATGAAAATTAAGTTTCTGTCACATATTCTTTTGTTTTTGTCGCTCATTAGTTCTGTACGTGCAATGGAAATTAGCGGAACCATTGAGTTGCAGGATGATTGGCAACCCGTTGTATATCTGGCTTCACTAAATTCTCCTGAAAATTTATTTGTAGCATCTCCTGATTTTATCATTGCGGAGACCTTTATCCAACCCGATGGATCTTTTCAGTTCAATACCACGAGTATTCCTGCAGATAAACGTTTTTATCGGTTCTATCTGGTAAAAGGGAAGAATTCGGTGGTAGAATTTAATGCTTTGGCTTACCGAAATTATGTGCATCTTTTGCTGGATCAGCAATCACAAATTGTTATTGACGCAAAAGTTGAAGGAAATACCCTGGTTGTAAAACGTATGTTGGGATCTGAAGAGAACAATAAAATACTGGAGTTTGACAGGGAACTTTCAAAACGGAAACAGCAATTCACGAGTGACTTAACCAAAGCAAAGCGCGATTTTCTAACTCAGGACCTTGCAAATTTTATCCGCGGGTTTGTAAATGAAACATCAAATACCTTGGTAGGCTTGTATGCCTTATATCATATTGACGAAAAAGATGTAAACTTTCTAAGAAACAGTGATTTTTATTTTACTTTTCAAAAAAGGATAGAATCTCAATATCCTGATTCCTACTACGCAAAAGCTTATGCCGAACTTTTGGAATCGCTTGTTGGATTTCGCGAATTGGTTTGTGAAATGCCGGGTGTTGGACCCAAGTGGAAAGACAATCTGTTAATCGCCCAGAGTATAATAATATTCTTCCTGTTAATAGGAATAGTTTTTTTGTGGTTGTTTAAAAGGAAAAACAACAAGCAAAAAAGCGAAGAAATGATATGGAAGGATACCTTTTACAGTCTGACTCAAAAAGAGCAGGAAATTCTTCAACTATTGGCTGAGGGAAAAACCAATAAAGAAATTGCCTCAGAACTTTTTGTCGAATTAAGTACAATTAAAACGCATATTAATAGCATTTATAAGCAACTAAAGGTGAGCAACCGGAAAGAAGCTGTTGAATATTATCGCGCCATTAAATCAGTCATTTAGGGGGGTCTAGTCCCAATATCAACCCTGTATTAATCAGTTTTTTATAAACCAAAATGCAATTCTTCTGTTTTCTCATGTAATTTTGTATTTGTCATAAAATAAAAACCGTAAAAAACTGATTGGAATGAGAAGGACATTTATTACGTTTATTATAGTATTGGGAACAATCTTTGCAAACGCTCAAATTGTTAATCCAACGACCTGGACATTCGATTCAAAACAAAATGGTAATGAAGTTGATTTAATTTTTAATGCCACTATTGAAAAAGGCTGGCATTTATACGATACTTATTTACCTGAAGGGGGCCCCATTGCAACCACTTTTGTTTTTGAAGATTCAACACTTTTTGATATTGTTGGCGAAATTCAGAAAACACCTGCCCCTGAAATTCATTTTGATGAAACATTTCAAATGAATGTAGGATATTTTGGCGACAAAGCCGAATTGGTGCAGAGAATAGAATTAAAATCCAACGCTCCTGTTGAGATTAAGGGCTATGTATTGTTCATGAGTTGTAATGATGAAACCTGTACTCCACCGGAAGAGGTTGAGTTTTCGTTTAATTTTAACCAGACAGAAACAATCGCAGTTGAATCACAGGAAAAACCAGTGAATGAACCGGTTTCATCAGGCGGAGGACAGTCTCTGTGGTTGTTTATAATTATATCAGCACTGGCGGGTTTGGCTGCTATATTAACACCCTGTGTTTTTCCGATGATTCCAATGACGGTTTCCTTTTTTATGCGCGGCAGCGATAACAGAGGGAAATCAATTCGTACCGGAATATTTTTTGGCCTTTCAATAGTTGGTATTTTTACTTTACTGGGCGCTTTGTTTTCGGTAGGTATTTTTGGCCCGAATGTGGGTAGTATTTTAAGTACGCACTGGGTGCCGAATTTATTGTTCTTTGTTTTGTTCCTTGTATTTGCGATCTCCTTTTTTGGCGCATTCGAAATTGTACTTCCAAGTAGTTTGGTAAACAAAACAGATTCGAAAGCCGATAAAGGTGGTTTTATTGGCGCATTTTTTATGGCGCTTACCACTGTAATTGTTTCGTTTTCATGTACCGGACCTTTTATTGGTGCATTGATAATTGAAGCTGTACAGGATGGCGGGATGAGACCTCTGCTTGGGATGTTTTTCTTTGGATTGGCTTTTGCCACACCGTTTACATTATTGGCTATATTCCCGTCGGCATTAAATAAATTACCAAAATCAGGTGGATGGTTGAATGCCATTAAAGTGGTCTTCGCTTTTGTGTTACTCGCTTTCGGATTGAAATTCCTGAGTAATATTGACCAGGTTTATGGTTTCCAAATACTGAATCGCGAGATTTACCTCGCGATCTGGATTGTTATTTTCTTCTTATTGGGAATGTATTTTATTGGTAAAATCAAGTTCTCGCACGATAGCGATTTACCTTATGTAAGTGTAGGAAGATTATTCCTGGCTGTAATTACGTTTACTTTCGTGGTTTATTTATTTACAGGTTTGTTAGGCGCACCTTTGGAAACGGTTTCAGGGCTCATCCCACCGAAATCAGAGCATTCATATTTTTCACATAGCTCAACCGGACCATCTGCGCCGGCTGTTCAGCAGGATTTGTGTGAAACACCGAAGTATGCCGATAAATTACATTTACCTGAAGGGTTGCCCGGTTATTTCGATTTGGAACAGGGATTGTCGTGTGCAAAAAAACAAAATAAGCCTTTACTTATTGTTTTTAAAGGACATGCATGTTCCAATTGTAAAAAGATGGAGAATACCGTTTGGGACGATGAGGAAGCCCTTGAGTTATTAAAACAAAAATATGTTATTGTTGGCTTGTATACCGACGACAGAACCAAACTGGAAGAAAATGAATGGTTTACTTCAGAATTAGATGGTAAGGTTAAAAAGACCTTGGGTAAAAAGAATCTTGATTATCAGATTTCGCATTATAAAACCAATAGTATTCCTTTTCACGTAATTATTGAACCCGATGGAGAAGAACATACATTGGGAGTTACTTTTGAAGATGAAGAATTCGTGGACTTTTTGGAAGAAGGATTGGAATAATTCGCAAATAATATATTCGTTAGAACCCGGAATAATTTCCGGGTTTTTTTATGGCTTCAAGCTCCGATTCACTAATTTTATATCTTCATTTTAAAAAACAGAAAAATGATTGATTCTGAGGTGTTGTTCTGGAATGTGGATACACAGTTTGATTTTGTTGAACCTGCAGGCAAATTATATGTGCCGGGTGCTGAGCTTCTAAAACCGACGTGGGAAAACATAACAATGCTGGCAAAAGATAAAAGTATTAAAGTTGTGAATACAGCAGATTTTCATTATTCAAATTCCCCGGAATTATCTTCTGAGCCGGATTTGATAAATACTTTCCCTGAGCATTGTATGGCAGAATCTCCTGGAGCTGAATACATTCCTGAAACAAATCCGGAATCTCCGGTATTTTTTGACTGGAATAAAAAATATCTGACGCTGGATACGGTTCGTCATTCTCGTAATATTGTTATCAGGAAAGATGCTTTTGATGTATTTAAGGGAAATCCTTACACCGAAAAAATTCTGAAAATTCTTGCGCCAAAAACTGTGGTGGTTTATGGTGTAACAACCAATGTTTGCGTAAACGATGCCGTTGTAGGTTTAGCCAAAAGAGTAGAGAAGGTTCTCGTTATTAACGATGCCATTAAAGAATTACCCAAAATTCCGCTTCCTTTTGATAACTGGAAGAAGTTGGGAGTGAAGATGATTTCTTTTGCAGAACTAAAAAAAATTCTCGATTAATTACCGACAATAAAAAAGCCGTTTCTGTTTTAGCGAAACGGCTTTTTTTATGAGGTATGACAGATCACATCAATTATTTTTTACAGTCTTTGCAGGCGTTGTATATTCCTTCAAACATTTCTTTTACATCGCTGGCAGCAACTGCCGAGAAAGCAATTCGAAGTACATTCCCCAGGCTGATTAATCCTATGCTGTATTTTTCAATCAATACCTGACGAACATCCTCACCAATAAGACCTTCGGCTAATTGTACACACATAAAGTAACCTGAATTAAAAGGAAGTGCTACGAAATACTCTTTGTATTTTTCGTCGGCCAGTGCTTCTTTAACCGCATCATATCGTTTTTGCATGATATGATATTTTGCTTCTTTTTGCGATGAATACTCTTCGCTGTTAAAAGCTTCCAGTAACAACGATTGTGAGATGTTGGCCGCGTTTGAAATATTTCCACGAATGGCTCCGGCTGTTTTAGCTTCCAGTGCACTGTAGAGTTCTGCATCGCCTCCTTTTATTCCGTATGTCATAAATCCTACGCGGAATCCCCAAACGTAATCTTCTTTTGTTGCACCATCTACTTTTACCGCAAGTATATTTTCGTTCAACTGGCTCAGTGGTGAGAAAATACTTTCTTCTGCTATTCCATTCTCGTAAACTAATCCGAAATAAGCGTCATCTGTAATAACAACGATTTTATTTCCGGCTTGTGCTGCCTTATTAATGATCTCAACAATACCTTCCTGTTCCTCAACGGTTGGTGTGTAACCGGAAGGATTGTTTGGAAAGTTCAAAATAACAACCTTCTTTCCTGCTCCATTTTTGTTAAGAGTTTCTTCAAACGATTCAAGATCGAACCCTCCATTTTTGAACAAATTGAATTTTACCAGTTGAGCCCCGTATGCATTGCCTAAAGTCAGGTTGTAGTTGCCCCAGAATAAATCAGGAACAATAACCTCATCGCCTTCGTCCATAAACATGTATCCGGCCATGCTAATGCCGTGAGTAAGCGCATTGGTTACAACCGGAAGACTTATTTCAACATCCTTGAGCGAAGGATTTTTCTCGTAAATCATTTCCTTCCACTTTGCCCTGATATCGGGGCGCCCAAAACTTGGAGCATAAGGAAATACCCTGGCAGGATCCATATTGATTTTTGAGGCAATGGTTTCAAGGCGCATAGGAGTGCCGTCGTCCTCGATGGCTGCGCCAATAGTTGCATTTATTTTTGTTCCCTTTGCTTCTGCGGTTTGACCTAAAATACCTTTTTTAGGGAAGAAAATATTCTTTCCTCTTTCCGAGAGCAATTCAAAAACAGTTGTGTTCTTAGCCTGGATTACATTGTTAAGTTCTGCAGCCTGTGGATTCATAATTTAAATCTATTGTTATTTATTTTTCTGACGCAAGATATGAAATTGGAAGTTTAAGACCCACAACTTGTTAGCAAGTTGATTTTATTTTTGATAAAATGCTAACATATTAAAAAAAATGGGTGTGTAATTATTACATTCAACTATAGGTATAACCCATTCAGCTAATAATTGTTTTCGTTAGTGATGGCCTCGTTTAAAACAATTTTTTCGGAAATAATTAAATGGCCTTTACTGCTCCAACCACAATAAAAAAACCGGCTAAAGCACATAACCCGGTGATGACAATAAGGAGTTTAGCGTATTTTTTTTCTTTCCAGTCGAGAAACAGCGTTGGCAGTGCAATAATTCCTGACAGAATAAAAATTAAGTAGGCCGGGAATAGTTTTGCTTCGATTGGAACCTCGTTTGAGATTTCTTCTTCAAGCTCTTCGCTAATAACCTGTTCCGGCGTTAAAAATTTACCGGGCTCGAAATAACCTCCCTTTATTGCAAAAATCGAAAATAATGCCAATAAAATGAAGATGGCAATACCAATTAAACGAAAGTTTTTTTTGTCTTCCACCCATCCGTAAATAACAGCTAATAAAGCTGCAAAAACAAACCACTGTGGAAATGTATAAAGAAAGGCAATACTCATTGAATATTAATTTATGAAAAACAAAGTTTAAAATTTTTCTTAAATGTAAAAAGCTTTTTGTTGTATCGAAATATAAAAGTTTAGTTTTGGGCGAAATTCATTGAAAATGACAAACAAACTTGAAATACATCCGAATGCCAGGGGGCTGATATTTGATCTCGACGGAACCCTTGCTGATACCATGCCTGTTCATTTTTTGGCATACAAAAATATCCTTAACCAATTCGGTATTAATTATTCAGCCGAAATATTTATGTCGTTGGCTGGTGTGCCGGCTGTTAATTCAATTGAAAAAATAAATGAGATTTACGGATCTTCATTAGATGCAGAGGAAATAGGACATGCTAAAGAAGCCGAGTATGAGAAAATTATGCATAAAATGAAGCCAATAGAACCGGTTGTTGAACTTGTGAAAAAGTACCACGGGAAATTACCGATGTCTATCGGAACTGGTGGATATCACCGTTTGGCATGGAAAACGGTTGAGATGCTTGGACTTGATAAATATTTCGATATTCTTGTTTCGGCTGAAGATGTGGAGAAACACAAACCACATCCGGATACCTTTTTGCGCTGTGCCGAATTAATGGGCATTGAACCCAAATACTGTCAGGTATTTGAAGATGGTGAACCGGGTATAATTGCTGCTAAAAGCGCAGGAATGATTGCCACACTGGTTACCGACTATTACGATGTGAGTATTGAACAGTATATTTAAGCGCATTATAATGATGATTGCTTATTCTTAGAGACTATTTATTTATGCTTAAAAGTCTACCATCCCAAATCGTCGCAAATACTTTGTTTGAAGATGTGTTGAATTTTTAACCTAAAACGACCATCCTCAAGGTTTTCCAGTTCTACCTTCGATTCGCTGGTGTTAATGTAATTCCCGGCCTGATCGAATGCTGTTGAAAAATTAGTCGTTTCCCATTCTCCATCCCACAGCAGACGTAATTCGTAGTTGTTGCCCGGAACTGCCATAGCATCTGCCACACCTCCAACCATATCTATTCCCTGCCATTCGTCATTGCTGTCTGCAATTCTGTATTCACCACTATATGTTGGAGCAACAGCTACCATCGAATTGTCGGCACATAATGCTTTTAGCACAATTTGGTATTCCACATAACCAAGTGTGGGTAATATTTCAACTTCGTAGTTGCCTGAACAAAGATTTGAAATAGTCAAATCAGGAATGTTCTGGAATGATGGATTATTGTTTCGAAAGACAATTTTTGCACTTCCCGGAGGAACGTTTTCAAGCGTGAAAGTTTCAGGAAAACTACCTTTAAAATTGGTGGTTAAAATTTGGTGCCCTTCAGTGTTAAAAATATCGGCATCGATTGAAAAACTTGACACCATATTTGATGTAAATTGAATACTACAACCCGTAGCGCATACAGCTTCCAGCGATGCACAGGCGAGATTGTATGAAAAATGAAGGGTATTGTAGGTTTGGACAGCATCGGAAAATAACCAGCTGTCATCTTCAAAATGTGCAAAACCAAAAATATCAGGTTCAGATGTTTCTATATAGCTGGCTTGCTGCTGAATAGTCCCCCCGTTCAGATCGGTAACGCGCCGTCCTGCAATAACGATGTCTTGCAAAGTACCTGTTTCCAGTTTTTGAAATGCTACCAGTTGTGTTGTTCCGTCTACGTTTATTCTGTCAACTATTTGCGGGAAATCGGTGTTTTTACCAATTACCAATTTAATAAAGTGTTCAGGATCGAGTTCGTACGCAATCTCTGCTTCAGCAATAGTCTCAAACATTTCCCGGCCATAAAAGTCTTTAAATTTAATGAGGTCCGATTTTTTAATGGAGTAGTTGATTTGATAAGGCTGGCTGGTTTTTGAATGGGCTGATTTAGTTTCAACAAAAGCTGAGAAAATAAATGATCCGTCATCATTCGGATCTTCGGTTCCGGTTAAAACATCATCATAGGTAGTGTTTTTTGCTAACTGTAGTTCAAAGGTTTTTTTTCCTTCATGATTAATTTGTATGCCCTGTGAGAAAGATTCGTAACCATCTATTTCAACATGAACTGAAAATTCAAGTGGTGTAGATTCTGAAACTTCAACGTTGGGGTCGAAGGTCAATTCCATCTGACCTTCATTTAAGAAATATTCTTCACTTTTCTTCCCTGCAAAATTAACTATGTCGTTGGCGTTCGAGCCGCTAAACCACATTCTTGCTGGCTTAGTAATTAATGAATTATCCGAAATATCAATAAGTTTAAAATTGGCCCTCGTGGTAAAAAAATTGAAATCAACAATTAAAAAATTAACATCTTCTCCCGTGTCTTTATCAATAGTGGGATTCTCAAGCATTTCGCCACATGCTGTTGCCATTATTATCAGAAGTATTGATAACAATAGTTTACCGCTATTTTTTATTGTTTCTCTCATGATGTTTAATTAGGATTAAAATAGTTTAATTGCAAGGTTTAACTTAATGACAGGATAGACTTTGTAAGCGTCGAACTGGTATTCCAGGTATTCGTCCTGTCCCAAAGCAGGATCAGCTGTGGGGGCAAGCAGCCCGTCAGCTTCAATGTCCAGATCCGGAGATCCCATGTAATAAATTCCGGTTTCGAAATTAAAAACAATACGTTCGCGCTTGCCAAAATATTTTTGATAACCGGCGCTAACATATGGCGATGTTTTTAATTGTGGTTCGGCTACTATTTTAAAGGTTCCGATATCTTCTGATTTGATAATTATGTCTCCGTACTGATAATCGCTTACGGCATAACCTGAAACTTCAGGATTGAAAGAATTTAAAATTACACCTGCTGAGATATAAAGATTTTTAGCGTAACTAAAATCTGCCAGCAACAAAACACCACCGGTATTAAAATCCAGGTTCGCATCGTAACTTATGTCGTATTCGTTGAAGTTGAAATCGTATGAAAAGTTAAGGTTTTCGTACCCTGATTTTAGCGCAAACCAATTATTTAACGCATAACGTGCATTAAATCCCCAGCCGTTGGTTGATGCATGTGATCCAAGGTATAATCCACTGTATGAGCTGGTTTTATGTTTTGTTGTGTGTTTGTCTTTCGAATACGACGATAAAACCATCATCATTAACAGTAATACCAGATGATATTGAATAACCCTTTTAAATTTCATTTTTGTAATTCTGTAAGAAAAATGCGTCCAAAAGCCTTTTCCTGTTCTTGCGATTTCAATGATATAAACAAATTTAATTTGAATGCAGGTTTAGTAGAGGTTACATTGGATTATTTTTGAGTTCAAAATTGCCTATATTCGTCTAATGGATTTTAACATTACATCAGAATATAACCCTACCGGCGATCAGCCTGAAGCAATTCGACAGCTGACTGAAGGACTAAATAATGGTGAAAAATACCAGACCTTACTGGGTGTAACCGGTTCTGGAAAAACGTTTACTGTAGCCAATGTTATTCAGGAAGTAAAAAGACCAACATTGGTATTGAGCCACAATAAAACCCTTGCTGCTCAGCTTTACAGCGAGATGAAACAATTTTTTCCTGAGAATGCAGTGGAGTACTTTGTTTCGTATTACGATTATTACCAGCCGGAAGCTTATTTGCCATCAACGGATACTTATATTGAGAAAGACCTGTCGATTAATCAGGACATAGAAAAATTACGCTTGAGTGCCACATCTGCTTTGCTTTCAGGAAGAAGAGATGTAATTGTGGTTTCTTCAGTTTCCTGCTTGTATGGAATTGGAAATCCGGATGATTTTCATGAAAATATAACACAATTGAAGGTAGGCGAAGATGTTTCGCGAAACGCTATGTTAAGGCAATTAGTGGATGCCTTGTATTCAAGGAGTGAAGTTGATTTTCAACGCGGAAACTTTAGGGTAAAAGGCGATACGGTAGATATTTTTCCGGCCTATGCTGATACTGCAATCCGTATTGCTTTTTGGGGCGATGAAATTGAAGAGATTTCAAGTTTCGATCCTGTAAGCGGTCTTCTGATTGAGACCCTTGATGAGGTTGTTATTTATCCGGCAAATATTTTTGTGACAACAAAAGAACGGATGAAATCGGCAATTCATCAAATTCAGGACGACCTGGTAAAGCAGGTGGAGTTTTTTAAAGAAATAGGGAAACCGCTTGAGGCCAAACGAATTTTGGAACGTACCGAATACGACATGGAAATGATGCGCGAATTGGGCTATTGTCCGGGGATAGAAAATTACTCTCGTTATTTCGACGGGCGTGCTCCGGGTACCCGGCCATTCTGTTTGCTCGATTATTTTCCGGATGATTTTTTGGTCGTTATCGACGAGAGCCACGTAACAATTCCTCAGATCAGGGCGATGTTTGGTGGCGATAATTCGCGGAAAGTAAACCTGGTGGAATATGGTTTTCGCCTTCCGGCAGCTATTGATAACCGGCCCCTGAAGTTCGAGGAATTTGAGAATTTAATAAACCAGACGATTTATGTTAGTGCCACACCAGCTGATTACGAACTGGCTATGTGCGAAGGGGTGATAGTAGAGCAGATTATTCGTCCAACCGGTTTGCTCGATCCCGTGATAGATGTTCGACCCAGTACCAACCAGATTGATGATTTAATGCATGAAATTAATCTCCGTATCGAAAAAAACGAGCGGGTGCTGGTTACCACATTAACCAAACGAATGGCCGAAGAGCTGTCGAAATACCTGGTGAATATGGGTGTGAAAACGCGGTATATTCATTCGGATGTGGATACGATGGAGCGGGTTGAAATAATGGAACAATTAAGAAAAGGAGAGTTTGATGTATTGGTTGGTATTAACCTGCTTCGAGAGGGGCTCGACCTGCCGGAGGTATCACTAGTAGCCATTCTTGACGCTGATAAGGAAGGATTTCTGCGTTCTGAGCGCTCGCTTACACAGACAGCAGGACGAGCTGCCCGAAACTTGAACGGAATGGTAATTATGTATGCCGATAAGGTTACCGACTCGATGCAAAAAACCATTGATTCGACTAACTACCGGCGCGAGAAGCAATTGAAATACAACGAAGAGAACAATATTGTTCCGAAACAAATTGTAAAACCAACCCGCGAAATTATTGGATACGAATACCGTGCAGATAAACAGGCACAATACGACGGGGGAATGGGACAGCCGGATATTGCTGCTGATCCTGTGGTGCAATATATGAGCATTGATGCTTTGGAAAAAGCAATAGAAAAAACCAAAAAACAAATGCAGGCAGCTGCTAAAGAACTCGATTTTATTGAGGCTGCACGTTTGCGAGACGAAATGTTTGCCCTTCAAAATCTGGTTCAGGAAAAGAAACGAAATAGTTAACGTCTGTTATAATCAACATATGTAAAACCGGTCTTTCTTAAAAAAGTGTATTTTTGCCGCAAAATTGAGTAGAGGATGGATTTTTCGTTTTCAAATATTTTTTCACAGGTAAAAGAACTGTTAATCGAGCCAAAAGAGTTTTGGAAGAAAAAGAGCGAAGCAGATGAAAGCAAAACTGTTTTGCTTATAACTTATTTCCTGCCTATTTTACTAACGGTCGCGATTGCTGTTTTTGTAGGAGAATTTTTTCGTCGTACCGATTTCTTTATAGAATACCCGTTGCTTAAGGCATTACGCGAAATGATTCTGTTTTTTCTGCAATACCTGATAGGAGTATTTTTTACAAATGAATTGGTGAAAACCTTCGGAGGGGAGAAAGATATTGTTAAAGCCAGAATTTTAGTCATTTATTCGATGACACCGTTTTTATTGGTTTCTATGGTTACCGGCTTATTTCCTTTTTTATATGTCGTTGATATTTTAGGATTATATAGTTTCTATTTATTTTGGGTAGGAGCCAAGGAATTATTTTCGTTTCCCGAAAACAAGGAACACAGTTATATTTTAATCACTATTGTTGTTAATTTTTTTATTTTTAGTTTTTTAAGTGTGTTCTTATCGAAGTTGTTAAATGCGTATTATTGATAAGGATTTAAAGACAGAAGGATTGAAAAATTGAGGACTGAAGGTTGAGACTTAAATAGTACAACTTTAAACCTTGAACTTTCAACTTTAAACTCAAAAACAGATTATGGCACAAAAACCACAACAAAATATTAGTATTAAAAATCGTAAGGCATCGTTTGAATATGAGCTGATTGAACGTTTTGTTGCTGGTATGAAACTGGTTGGAACCGAGATAAAATCAATTCGGAGCGGAAAAGTAAATCTTACCGAATCGTATTGCCAGTTTGTGAGAAACGAGTTGTACGTGATAAATTTACATATAGCTGAATACGAGTTGGGTACCTGCAACAATCATATTGCTCGCCGCGACCGCAAGCTTCTTTTAAACCGAAAAGAACTGCAAAAACTGGATAAAAAGGTTAAAGAATCGGGATTTACTATTGTGCCCACCAAACTGTTTATTAACGACAGGGGATTGGCAAAGCTCGAAATTGCCCTGGCTCGCGGAAAGAAAACATACGACAAACGAGAATCGTTAAAGGCCAAAGATGCCAAACGCGATATCGATCGTATGATGAAATACTAATCCCGTATTTTTACTACACACTGATCAGGTTATCGAAAGGAATAATTTTATCGCCTTTGTATTTTAACAATAAGTTCGCAACGGCCATCGTGTCTTTTTCGCAATATTTTACAATTCTGTCAATATCGTTTTCTTCCCAGTAAACCTTGGCTACCTGGCTCCCGTCAATGTCGTCTTTTGGTGTTGGAATATTAAAAAGTTCGCATAAAAGCGATAAAGAAGTGTAATGTTTATAATCACCAAATTTCCAAAGTTGTAATGTGTCAATTAAAATATCTTTTACCTCCCAGGGTTTGGCGCCGGCAATATCCAGAACTTTTGGTAAGGTGAGGTTATTTACCAGTGCCCGTCTTGAGATGTATGGGAAGTCAAACTCTTGTCCGTTGTGGGCACAAAGCCTTCGTTTGCCTGCTCGCGAAAATCCATCAAGGGCATTAAAGAAGTTTTGAATTAGTTCTTTTTCATCTTCGTCGTAAAATGATTTTACCCTGAAAAACAACTCTCCTTTTTTTTGAACAACGTAACCGGCCGAGATGCAAACAATTTTCCCGAACTCAGCGTAAATTCCGGCCCGGTCATAAAGCACGTGAGCAGGTTCTCCGTTGTTAATCTGAAATTGCATTTTGTGTTCCCATAATTGTTGCCATTTTTCTGTTAACACCGTATATTCCGGGGCAATAGGAACGGTTTCGATATCGAGAAAAAGAATTTCTTCAATGTTTAAATTATGAAGCATTTACTGTTTGTTTAAGGTTTGCAAAATGTGATTGGTTAGAATCTGGATGGCAATTTTATTCTTACCACCCTGTGGCACGATAATGTCGGCGTATCTTTTTGTAGGTTCGATGAATTGCAAATGACTGGGGCGTACTGTTTTTTTATATCTTTTTAAAACCTGTTCCACATCGCGTCCCCGTTCCTGCATATCGCGTTGAATAACCCTTGTCAGCCGGATGTCAGAGTCGCAATCCACAAAAACTTTTATGTCCATCAGGTCGCGAAGGTTTTTGTTGGTTAAACATAAAATACCTTCAATAATCAGCACTTTCTTGGGCGAAATCGTTTTGGTTTCCTGCGCACGGGTGCACGAAATAAATGAATATACCGGTTCTTCTACCGATTCTCCCCGTTTTAATTTTTTTACGTGTTCAATCATCAACTCAAATTCTATGGAATCAGGGTGATCGAAATTTTTCTGACGACGCTCTTCGAGGCTGAGGTGGCTATTGTCGTAATAATACGAATCGTGAGAGAGTATGGCAACTTCATCTTTCGAAAGCTTCTCGCTAATTTTTTTTACAACGGTTGTCTTGCCTGAACCTGTACCTCCTGCAACACCAATTACCAGCATATTCCTGTAATTAATTGTTATATTTCAAAAATTGAAAACCTTTCATAAATCCTTTCGCTAAGAAAACACTAATTTCGCAGCAATAAAAGAAATCAAGTTACAAAAAACAGATAGCAATGGTAAACCACGTTGTACTTTTTAAATTGAAAGAATACCCGGAAGATGAAAAAAAGGCGGTTATTGCCGAACTGAAAAGTATGTTACTTGCCTTGAAAGGCAAAATTAACGAGTTGAAATACATTGAAGTAGGAGAAAATTATGAATTAGATTCAAAAAGCTACGATTTAGCTTTACTTTCTCACTTTGATTCAGTTGAAGATCTTGATGTTTACCGGGTTCATCCTGAACACCAAAAAGTGGTGGCACGAATTGGCGAAACTACAGTGGCACGTGCTGCTGTTGATTTTAAGTTTTAAACAGGAACAGAAAAACAGGCAGCAAAAACAAATTTTAAATGAGCGGACTTTATCCCATTAAATTCAAACCCATTTTCCACGAAAAGATCTGGGGTGGAAACAGAATGAGAAGTGTTTTAAATAAAGATTACGGAGATCTGCCCAATTGCGGCGAAAGCTGGGAACTTTCAGGAGTGGAAGGGAATATTTCAGTGGTAAGCAATGGACTTTTAGCCGGAAACGATTTAAACGAAATCATCGAAATCTACATGGGCGACCTTGTGGGCGATAAAATTTACGAGCAGTTTGGTAACGAATTTCCTCTTCTTATTAAATTTATCGATGCACAGGATGATCTTTCTATCCAGGTTCACCCCAACGATAAACTTTCGAAGGAAAGGCATAATGCTTACGGAAAAACAGAAATGTGGTACGTGGCAGGAACCGAAGATGGCGCCCTGATTAATTCTGGTTTTAACCAGGAAGTTAGTCGCGAAAAATACCTCGAATATTTAAATGCCGGAAAGCTGACCGATCTTTTGCATTACGATAAAGCAGAAGTAGGTGATGTGTTTTTTATTCCTGCCGGACGTGTTCATGCCATTGGAAAAGGTTGTCTGGTTGCAGAAATACAGCAAACTTCAGACGTAACATACCGGATTTTCGATTACAACAGGACCGATGATCAGGGCAATTTGCGTGAATTGCATACCGACCTTGCTCTCGATGCCATTGATTTTTCCTATGCCAGCGAATACAAGGCAAAATTCAATATCGAAAAAAATCAATCTTCGCCTGTAATAAGTTGCCCGTATTTTACAACCAATATTGTTGAGTTTGATAAAGAACTGGATAAGGATTACATTGAACTCGATTCTTTCGTTATTTATATGACCATGGAAGGAAGTTTCGATATTGTTTGGGAAGAAGGTGCCGAGAGTGTTGAGATGGGTGAAACGGTTTTATTGCCGGCCAGCCTCAAATCGGTGCAGTTAAAACCCCGGACGGAGAATGTAAAAATCATGGAAGTTTATATTAAATAGAAGAATAATTCTTAACTTCAGAATTCATTCAAAATCTGTCTTTTATGGAAATAAAAGAAGCACGGTTTGTAATGAGCAACACCGATGTAAGTAAATGTCCGGCACCTGACCGCCCTGAATATGCTTTTATTGGCCGGTCGAATGTCGGCAAGTCGTCGCTCATTAACATGCTTACGAATAAAAAAAGTCTGGCAAAGATTTCAGGCAGGCCCGGTAAAACAAGGTTAATAAACCATTTCTTAATAGATAATTACTGGTACCTGGTTGATTTACCTGGTTATGGTTATGCACAGGTTCCTAAAGCCGAACGTTTAAAATGGGAAAAGTTTTTGCGAAAATATATTTTACAACGCGAAAATCTTTACTGTTTGTTTGTTCTTATCGATTCAAGACATCCGGCACAAAAAGTTGACCTGGAGTTTATGGAGTGGTTGGGAGTCAGCGATATACCCTTTTCTATTATTTTTACAAAAACCGATAAGTTAAGACCCGACGAACTGGAGCAAAATCTGAAGGCATACGAGGAAAAAATGTTTGAGACCTGGGAAACCATGCCCGGCTATTTTATTTCGTCTTCGGAAAAAGGAGTTGGGAAAGAAGAAATTCTGAATTTTATTGAAGAAGTTAATCAAAACAACTAATTGTTTATTTTTTGTGAATTCAAAACAAACAATATTTTCTGAGGATACAGGTAAAGTTTTTTAACTTTGCCGCATATTCCTTATTTCATCAAAATTGCGATTTAAGAATGAAAGAAACCTTGCAAAAAACAGAACCCCGGAGGAACAGCAGGGGAAAAATCGCCAATTTATATCGAAAAAAAATTCAAAAACATAAGAAATGAAAACTCACCCGCTTAAAATTTTTACAGGTAGAGCAACACGGTATTTGACTGAAAAAATTTGCGATAGCCTTGATGTTGATCTGGGGCTTTCGTCGTGCCCGGTTTTTGCCGATGGCGAATTTGAACCATGTTACGAAGAAACCATCCGTGGTTCGCATGTGTTTATTGTTCAGTCAACACCACCTACTGCCGATAACTTGTTGGAACTTTTATTGATGGTGGATGCGGCAAAAAGAGCCAGTGCCTATAAAGTAATTGCAGTTGTTCCGTATTTTGGATATGCTCGTCAGGACAGAAAAGATAAACCACGGGTTTCGATAGGAGCCAAACTGGTAGCCGATTTGTTATCAGTGGCCGGTATCGATCGCTTAATAACCATGGATTTGCATGCCGATCAAATTCAGGGATTCTTTAATGTTCCGGTTGACCATTTATTTGCATCAGCGTTGTTTGTTCCCTTCATCGAAAAAATGGGGCTCGACAATGTTATTATTGCATCGCCTGATGTGGGTGGAACAAAACGCGCCAATACCTACGCCAAAATGTTGGATACAGGTATTGTAATTTGCCACAAAACAAGAGCGCGTCCTAACGAAGTAGGGAACATGACCGTGATTGGTGATGTTGATGGTAAAGATGTAATTATTGTTGATGATATGATTGATACGGCAGGTACCATTACCAAAGCTGCCAACCTAATGAAAAAGAAGGGTGCAAGAAGCGTTCGTGCTTTTGCTGCTCATGGAGTTTTATCTGGTCCGGCGGTAGAACGTATTGAAAAATCGGAATTGGAAGAGGTGTATTTTACCGATTCTATTAAACCAAAAACAGGCAGCGATAAAATAAAATATATCTCTACAGCAGAAGCTTTTGGAGAGGCTATTCGACGGGTTTATAAAAATCAGTCAATTAGTTCGTTATATTACAAATAATTTATATTTTTGCACCGCTTTTTCCGTAAGCAGACGCATTAATAATGTGCATGCTGTTTGCCCGTCAGTTGACGTGGAGGACTGAGTACCATAATTATTAACGTAAATTATTTAAAATGAAATCAGTAGTATTAAAAGGGGAAATCAGATCATCCCTTGGAAAAAAGGATGCGAAAAAACTTCGCGCCGAAGAGAAAGCTCCTGCAGTATTGTATGGTGGTGAACAACCTATTCACTTTGCAGTTGCGTTTTCCGACTTAAGAAAATTAATTTATACTCCAAATGTATACTTAATCGACCTTGATTTGGATGGAACTGTTTACAAAGCAATTATGCAGGATATTCAGTGGCACCCGGTTGAGGAAGTAGTAATGCACGTTGACTTCCTTGCTATTCAGGAAAACAAACCTGTTAAAATAGAAATTCCTGTTAAAATTGAAGGATATGCAAAAGGTTTGAAGAGAGGTGGTAAATTAAGTAGTAATTTACGTCGTCTTAAAGTAAAAGCGTTGGCTGAAAATCTTCCTGATGCAATTAAAGTTGACGTTACAAAACTTGATTTGGCACAAAGTATTAAAGTTGGTGACCTGAATATCGAGAACGTTGAGTTACTTGATACCAAATCAAACGTTGTTGTAAGCGTATCTATCACCAGGGCTGCTAAATCTGCTCTTGGAGCTGCCGGTGCAGGTTCTGACGATGACGAAGAAGAAGAAGGAGAAAGCGAAGAATAATCAGGGATTATTAATCGAGTACAACGATTCTCTTTAAAAGAGAGCTAAATTTTCTGGCTGCCAAAGGGCAGGCATGTGTTTCTAAATAATGAGCAAAGGCACATGAAATGAGCATGTGAGGAATTGTATGAAACAAATATGATTCTCTGTTGAATGACAGACATGCGAATTCCATACGATACTTTTTAGAAAAACATTATAATCGTATGAAATACTTAATTGCCGGACTCGGTAATATAGGACCAGAATATAAAAATACTCGCCATAATATTGGCTTTCAAATATTGGACGCTCTCGCTGAGGCGTCCAATATTCATTTTAACGATAAGCGTTATGGTTTTGTGGCCGAGTATAAATATAAAGCCCGCACCTTTATTTTGTTAAAACCAACCACGTATATGAATTTAAGTGGACGTGCCGTGCATTACTGGATGCAAAAAGAGAAAATCGATATTAAAAATCTGTTGGTTTTAGTCGACGATCTTGCTTTGCCGTTTGGTACGTTGCGTGTGCGAGCTAAAGGTGGAGCCGGAGGTCATAATGGTCTTGATAATATCAACCAGGTGCTGGGGCGAAATGATTATGCCCGACTGCGTTTTGGTATTGGAGACGATTTTCATAAAGGCTTTCAGGTGAATTATGTGTTAGGCGAGTGGTCGAATGAGGAAAAGAAAGAACTTCCTTTTAAAATTGATGATTCTATTGAAATCATTAAAAGTTTTGGAACCATAGGAGTTGAACGTACCATGAACTTTCACAACAAAAAGTAAATGGCTGATAGTGTTCGCATAGATAAATGGTTGTGGGCGGTACGGATTTATAAAACCAGGAGCCAGGCTACCGAAGCTTGCAAAAAGGGGCAGGTTTCGGTTAATAATTTACCGGTGAAAGCATCGCGTGTTATTCATGTTGGCGAAGTTTTACAAGTGCGAAAAGCTCCTATTACCAGGCATTTTAAAATTTTGGCTCTCACAGAAAAAAGAATGGGCGCAAAATTAGTCCCTGATTTTCTGGAGGACGTTACTCCTGCTGAAGAAATAGAGTTGCTCGAAATGCAAAAAAATATGCGTTGGAGCGTTCGCGATAAGGGTACCGGTAGGCCAACTAAAAAAGATCGTCGCGATTTGGATGACTTCTTCGATTGGTAATAAATAAGATCGCGCTTTGGTGCGGTGCTAAAAAATGAATCAAAAATTATGTTAATAGCAAAACAGAAACGTAAAGAAAATCTCGCAGAATATATCCTTTACCTTTATCAGGTTGAAGACCTTATACGTGCTTTTAAGCTCGATATAGAATTAATAAAGGAACGTTTGGTGTCGAGTTACAAAGCCGATGAAAAAACGTCTGCAGCTATTGCCGATTGGTACGAGAACCTGGTGGTGATGATGGAGAAAGAACAGATTCAGGAAAAGGGACATTTGCAGTTTCTAACCAACCTTATTTTTGATCTGAATGACTTCCACCTTAAGTTGATGGAAACGGGTAAAGACCCCATTTATGTCCAAACCTTCAAAACGGTTGGGGGATTGATTACCGAATTGAAATCGAAAAATCCTGAAGCAAAAAACGATCTGGATTTGGGTATTACTGCCGTTTATGGTTTTCTTCTTCTGAAGATGCAGCAAAAGCAAATTTCCATTGACACAACCGAAGCTATAAAACGAATCAGTAAATGGTTGGGTGATTTGTCGAAACTTTATCGCGATTTCGAAACCGGCGATTTTGAACTGTAGTTGAGCACGCTATAAAATTAATTTCTCAACTTTAGCAAATCTGAATTTTTAAACCTATTTTCATGGGCAAATTATTCAGATATGCGACTAAACCTACACTTTGCCTTATATTTCCTTTTGGGAATAACCCTGAATTCCAACGCACAGCAACTTCAACGTTTAAAATACAATAATCCGGGATTGGCTGTGGATCTCCATGTAGGTTTGTGGGCGTGGCCTGTTCCTGTAGATTACGATCAAGATGGAGATTTGGACCTCCTGATTAGTTGTCCCGATGTTCCGTACGACGGAGTCTATTCTTTTGAAAATCCGGATGGATCTGCTTCCCCGGTTTTTAAAGCGCCAGTTAGAATAACTGATAAGATTAAGAATATATCACCTTCGTATGTAAACGGGCAACTAAAAATTTTGGTGCCGGGCGCTGAAATTACTTTACAGGAAAACGGGAGTTTTTCAGAACCGGTAAAAATCTACCACCAAACCAAACTTGAGCCTGAAAATATTAAAGTGAGAGCAAACCAATGGAAATATGTGGATTACGAAAACGATGGTGATCTGGATATTTTGGTAGGGCACGGAATCTGGACTGATTATGGTTGGGATAATGCTTTTAACGAGAAAGGTGAATGGACAAACGGTCCATTACATGGATATTCGTACGTTATCATTAATTCCGGTACAAAGGATGAGCCTGAATTTGAGAAGCCCTTTAAAATTATGGCAGGAAATGAACCCGCCGATGTATATGGTATGCCTTCGCCGTGCATGGAAGATTTTGATGGCGACGGTGATCTGGATTTAATTTGCGGCGAATTTGTGGATTCGTTTACCTGGTTCGAGAATATTGGGACACGCGAAGAACCTGAATATACAAAAGGCCGGAAACTGGAATCAGGTGGCGATATTATCAGAATGGATCTGGAAATGATGGTGGTTACCAGCGTAGATTGGGATCAGGATGGTGATGTTGATTTGATAGTTGGACAGGAAGATGGAAGGGTGGCATTTATGGAAAATACCGGAGTAGTGAAAAAAAATATGCCGGTTTTTAAACACCCTGTATTCTTTAAGCAGGAAGCCGATGATTTGATTTTTGGTGCGTTAACGACACCCTGGAGCGTAGATTGGGATGACGATGGTGATGAGGATTTGATTAGCGGAAATACAGCCGGATATATTGGTTTTATTGAAAATCTGGATGGTGCAACTCCTCCTAAATGGGCAGAGCCCGTTTATCTGGAAGCCAACGGGAAACCCATTCGTATTATGGCCGGTTACAACGGTTCCATTCAGGGGCCGTGCGAAGCAAAGTGGGGCTACACTACCTTATCGGTAGGCGATTGGGATGGCGACGGTTTAAAAGACATTGTGGCCAACAGTATCCTCGGAACTGTGGTTTGGTATAAGAATTTTGGTTCCAAAGGAAAACCGAAGATGAAAGAGGCTCAGAATGTGGAAGTATTATGGGGAAATAATGCTCCCAAACCGGCATGGAACTGGCGTGATTCAGGAAAAACAGAGTTACTTACACAATGGAGAACCACACCGATTGTTGAAGATTTGAACAAAGACGGAGTAAGCGATTTAATAGTGCTCGATCACAAGGGGTATTTATCGTTTTTTGAAGGAAAGATTTTGAACGGACGAAAAATGATTCAGCCTGGAAAAAGAATATTTATTTCTGAGGATAATCTTGTTTACGATAATGGTCATAAAGTAACGGATGATAAATCTCGCGAGCTTCGTTTAAATCCTTCGATTGCAGGAAGTAGCGGCCGCCGAAAGATTTGTTTTGCCGACTGGAATAACGACGGAAAACCGGATTTGATCGTAAACAGCAAACCGAATGTGGCCTGGCTCGAAAATGTAACTACAAAACCCGGTGAATTTGTATTCCGAAAACATGATAGTTTGGGCGACAAACAACTGGCAGGTCATACCACAAGCCCAACAAAAGTGGACTGGAATAAAGACGGGATTGATGATATTTTGATTGGGGCCGAAGACGGCTGTTTTTATTACCTCCAAAATCCGGCAACTCATAAGAAATAATCATTATTCTTTTGAGGAAGATGGAATCTCACACCTGTCATCAGTGCCAAACCAACGATAACGGTTTTGGGCAATCCAATCGTAGATTCCATCTCGCCATTTTTTGGGGAGTAGATTAAAAAATACGAACCATTTCCAGGGGCGGGGCAGGAGCCGGCAGATTTCTAGGGCTGCATCCGATTTTAGAAAAACCTCATTTTTAGAAATGAGTATTACCGAATCTGTTTCGGGTGGGAGCTTGTATTTTTTTGCCGATTCTTTTCCTTCTTCCGATTGTAAAGCAATGTATTCAAACTGATTCTTCTTGTCCCGCTTGTTGACAAAACGAACCGAAGTATTACATAGATTGCAAATGCCATCGAAAAGAAGGATGTGTTTTTTGTTGCTCATTCTGGTTAGAACAAACAAGCTGCCCAAGAGTTTGAAAAAGAAAACGGGGAAGTTTCACGCAAAGTTTGGACGAAGCGCAAAGGACGTAAGTATTTTCTGTGTGCTAAACGGTTTGTAACCGCTTAGCACGTTAGTCTCAGTGAACAATGCTGTCTCTCTAGAATATTTCAGGGAAATAAGGATGCAAATCCAGCGGATCATCCATCATTTCCATCTCTTTTTTTAGCTTTACAATGAGTTCTTTTTTAATTTCTTTGTAGGAGTCATTTTCAGACAGATCATACATCTCCAGCGGATCGTTGTTCAGATCAAAAAGCAATATTTTTTTCGCTTTTGGGTACACGATCAATTTGTAATCATTGGTGCGAACCATGCGCTGTAGTTTTGTGTAAGCTCCGTATATTTCAGAATATGAGCTTTTTTGGGCGCTTTTGTCTATCATCGGCATCAAACTGTTGAACTCCACATATTCCGGTTTTTCAACACCAGCCAAATCAAGGGATGTGGCCATAATATCCTGCAGATACACCTGCATGTCGCGTTTTTCGTTTTCAGGAATGTCAGGTCCCACAACGATAAGCGGAACGCGCATACTGTGATCGTACATATTTTGTTTCCCAACCAGTCCGTGGTGCCCTACCGAAAGCCCGTGATCAGCACTGAAAAGGATGTAGGTGTTTTTATCCTGACCGGTTTCCTTCAGGTGCGCGATAATACGGCCAATCTGTTCATCCATGTGGGTTATAATGGCATAATATTCCTGGCGGTGAACTTTTATGGAATATTCAGTGCGTGGAAATGGCGCTAATCGTTCATCGCGCAAGCCGGGACCACAGCCAATACTGTCTTTATAAGGGTATAATTCCATGTAATTTTCAGGCACAGAAATATTTTCCAGCGGATACATATCAACAAATCTTTTAGGTGATTGACGAGGATCGTGCGGCGCATTAAAAGCCAGGTACATAAAAAACGGGTTTTCGCTTTGTTGGGCCATGTCAAGGTAATCGATGGCATTGTCGCCCACCACTTCGCTCCAGTGTTTACCTCCACTCCAGTATCCACCGTATTGGGTGTGCCAGGGCAACCAGGTGGTATCGCCGGGAGATTGTGGCCTGTTATAAGCTTCGGGTACCGATGGCGGCATTCCGGGGCGCACATGACGAACGTTCTGGAAAATGCTGTCTGCCGGCATTTGTACGTGCCATTTCCCGGTCATGTATGTGTCGTATCCTGCATCTTCCATCAAAAGGCTCCAAAACTGTCTGTCCGCTTTCATATTGGTGTAATTTTTTTGCGACTCGTTGGCGCGCCATAAAAAACGTCCTGTGTTCAGCATAGCACGACTGGCCACACAAATGGCACCATTCCAGCCTCCCATATTATAGGCATGCGTAAAGGTTACGCCCGATTCGGCCAGTTTGTCCAGGTTGGGAGTTATCACTTCGCTATTACCCAGAGCATTAATGCCTTCATAGGTTTGGTCGTCTGCGAAAATAAAGAGGATATTGGGTTTTTTCTTTGATTCCTGTTGCTCTGTACACGAAACAAATAGTAACAGAACTGCCGTAAGAGCTAAAGTTAGGCTTCTCATAGTTGATTTGTTTGATGAGTAAATGTAATAAGATTTGGGGATATTTGGATACTAGATACTGGATTCTGGATTTTAGATTCTGGAAAGGACAAGAAGGAAAGTCATTGGTAATCCGTCATTAGTTATCGGGAAGAATTCTACCAGTGACCACTGGCTAATGACTAATGCCCAATGACCCAAAAAAGATGGCATCTGTTAAAGTCCCAACTCATATAGATGCTATCTTTTCCTAATGACTAATGACCGGTGGCTAGTTACTCGCCACTCGCATCTCAAAAAAAACTACTTATTGGTAGCAAAATCCTTTTTCAATCCCAGGGTTAGCCAGTTAGCCACAGCCTGACGATTATCGGGAAGTATCAATCGTTTTACATCGCGCTGGTGGTTCATGTTCCCCAATTCAATAAAAACAGCTGTAGGCCACGTATTTTTTACCACATATAAAGGCCGGGTTGATACCGTACCTGTGTAACCCCGGTTGGGTTGGTGTTCGCGATATTTTTCTTCGATGGTACTACGCAGAATATTACACGCTTTTTTACCGGTATCACTGCGCTTGTCGTGATAGAAAAAGATATCAATATTTTCGCCTCTGCTCCTGGAATCCACATGCACAGCAATCATTCGTTGAAATGATCCCTTGTGTTTCTTATATAACTGGTTAATAGCATCGGTACGCTGCCGCAGGCGTTTGGTTTGGTTTAACGGAATTTTCAGATTGGGGTAACAAACTTCGTCTTTGTCGGCCTTTAAATGCATGTCGTTACGTATGCCATCGTTTTTATCGCGTGTAATAAGGTATACAGTCGCTCCCTCTGAAATCAGTTCTCGAGCCAAACGTAAGGTAACATCGTATGCATATTCATCTTCGCAAACCTGGAACCCGTTATATTTACCAACAGCACCCGGGTCGGGGCCACCGTGTCCGCTTAGTAAATAATAAACTGCACCTTTTAGTTCGCTGCTCTTAATTTCAACATCTGCAAAATCTTTCCCGAAAATTTCGTAATGGAGGGTTTTGCCTGTGGATTTTGCTTTTGCAGGAGCCGACGCCTCCGTTGGAGTTGAAGATGCTTCTGCTCCGGGTAATTTGTATTTTACCCCGGCAATTAAGGTGTTGTTTTTACCCAAATTGTTTTTATTTAGGGCAATAAATTCCTCCATGTAATCTGATACAGAAATACCGTGGCGCGTTAATAACCGATAAATGCCATCTCCCTTCAGAGCAACTACTTCCTTGTTTTGAGAGGAAGCATCAAAAGGGAAAATAATTATCGTTAAATAAAATATAATAATAACTTTGAGAGCAGATTTTATATGTAAGTTTGAACCCAACATAACAGATTTTGTTTTGTATGTGTAAACAACTTTCATGCTAAAATAGACGTAACTTTTAAAACATTATTTTATTCATGCGACAATCTTTCAGCTATATATTGTTGATAACTTGGTTGATTTTCCTGGGTTCGTGTAAAACAAATTTAGTTAGAACCGGTTATGATACGCAAAATTTAAAGGTCTCCAGCGAGGGAACACCTATAGATAGTACACTTGTAAAGTTGTATTTACCCTATAAAACCATTCTCGAAAAAGATATGAATCGTGTGATCTCGTATTCCGAGGTTGAAATGATAAAAGATAAACCAGAAAGTTTTCTGACCAATTTTTTAGGCGATCTGTTGCTGGAGGAAAGTAAAAAGGTTTGTAATGAAAAAGGTCTGGATATAAGTCCATCCGTTTCGTTTTTTAATTATGGAGGAATTCGAACCTTCATGCCTCAGGGGGAGATAACCGTAGGAAAGATATTTGAGTTAATGCCTTTTGAGAACGAATTGGTTTTGGTTGAATTACAGGGCGATAAAATGCAGGAGTTTTTAAATTATATTGCATCAAAAGGTGGAGATGCTATTGGCGGAGCCCGCTTAAAAATATCAGGAGATAAAGCCACAGATGTGAGCATCGGTGGAGAAAAAATTGATATGAGTAAGACTTATTGGCTGGCAACAAACGATTATGTAGCAGGAGGGGGTGATGGACTTGATGTATTGCAGCAACGGCTTAATTTTGTCAACACGGGTGAAAAGATTAGAGATGTTATTATTTCCTACATGGAAAATAAACAGGAGAAGAAAGAAAATTTAACCGCAAAACTCGACGGGAGGATAAAGGAATAAGATGAACGCAAAAAGATTAAACAGAAGGGTTTTTATTAGGAATGTAGCCAGTGGTGCAGTCGGACTTAGTCTTGGCGCTACGCCTTTCGACCTGTTTGCCAGCGACGACTTTGTGACTGTAACAATTTTACACACCAATGATATACATTGCCATATCGAGCCATTTGAAGGTACCAACGAAAGGTATTCAAACAAGGGTGGTTTGGCACGAATTTCTGAAATAGCCGGGCAGCAACGAATGAAAAATCCAAACACTTTGTTGCTCGATGCCGGAGACATGTTTCAGGGAACTCCATATTTTAATTATTTCAAGGGAGAACTCATGTTGAAATTAATGAGCGCTGCAGGATACGATCTGGGAACAATTGGGAACCACGAGTTCGACAATGGTTTACAAGGAATTCTCGATCCTTTACCCAATGCCAAATTTCCAATAATAAGTTCGAATTACGATTTTTCGGATACAGTACTGAACGGACAGTTCGAAGATTATAAAATTTTTAAACGCGCTGGAATTAAGATTGGTGTTTATGCTGTTGGTATAGAATTGCAGGGATTGGTAGGAAAGAAACAATACGAAAATACCGTTTATAACGATCCGCTTCAGGTGGCACTAAAAATGGAAGATTTTCTGAAAAATGAACGTAAGTGTGACCTGGTAATTTGTTTGTCGCATTTGGGATTAAGATACCGCGAAAATAAGGTTAGCGATGTGGTAGTTGCCCGCGAAACCTCTTTTACGGATCTGGTTGTAGGAGGCCATACGCATACATTTTTGGAGGAACCCATTGTTGAAAAGAATAAGCTTGGAAGTCCGGTAATTGTGAATCAGGCCTGGTGGGGAGGATTGGTACTTGGTAAAATTGATTTTGTTTTCGAACGGTCGAAAAATAAAAAGGTAAAAACTTATTCCGAGGTGCTTGAATCATAAATGAAAAGAGTTGAAACGAATTCACCGGCTATTATTATCAGCGCTTTCGGGGATATTACTTAGCCTTCCATGGCTGGGATTTCCCGGCTGGGTATTATTTGTTGCCTTCATCCCTCTTCTTTTTCTCGAAGACTTTTTTAAAAGAAACAAAGATGTTTTTCCTGTAGCTATGCTGTCGGGGCATGTTTTTTTTTCTACTCTTATCTGGAATGTGCTCGCTTCGTGGTGGATGGCTAAAGTGTCGATTGTTGGGGTAGGATCTGCCATGATTTTTAATGCTTTTCTCATGTCCCTGATTTGGTGGGGGGCTCATTTCATCAGACGGAATTTTTCATCGTCTCTGGGCTACATTGCTCTGGTGGCATTTTGGATTTCACTTGAGTATCTCCAGTTTAATTGGGATATGGAATGGCCTTGTTTGCAGTTAGGAAGTGTTTTGGTGAGTAATCAAAAATTTATACAGTGGTATGAATTTACCGGAACATTTGGCGGAACGTTATGGATCTTACTTCTGAATATATTGATATTTATAATCGTTTTTCATATCAAACAAAAGAGCTCTTTTAAAGAATCCTTTCCAATTTATATTTCCTTAGGTGTTCTGTTCATCGCACCTGTCACGTTTTCATTAAGGATGTATTCTTCATATGTCGAAGAGAAGAATCCAATCAGTGTCGCCCTTATTCAGCCTAACGTCGATCCATATAACGAAAGTTTTGATATGGATGCTGAACAGGAAAAACTAGATCGTTTTATTCATTTGGCCGAAGAGGTAACAACAGATGAAACCGATTTTGTTTTGGGACCTGAAACGGTTTTTGAAAATCCTGGGTACTGGAATGAAGCACAGCTGGATTCGAATGATTTTGTGAATCGCTTAAAAGACTTTTTAATGCAATATGGAAATGCAGAGTTGGTTTTTGGTGTTTCGTCTTTTCATGTATACTGCAATAAGGAGGAGGCTACCGTAACGGCACAAAACAGAGATGGCGTAATTTACGACCGTTATAACACTGCTTTATTATTAAACCGTGAAGGAGAGATTCAGGTTTACCACAAATCGAAAGTGGTTGCCGGGGTGGAAAAAACACCGTTTTTAAAATATCTCCCTTTTCTGAAGAACTGGTTTCTCGATCTTGGCGGAGCATCAGGAAATTTGGGGCGACAAAAAGAAGCCACTATTCTTATTTCAGAAAAAGGTTGGAAGATTGCACCGGTCATCTGTTTCGAATCGGTTTTTGGAGAGTACCTTACCGAATACGTTAAAAAAGGAGCTGAAGTAATTTTTATTATCACCAACGATGGCTGGTGGAAGAATTCGCGTGGCTACAAACAGCACTTGTTGTTCTCACAGTTACGGGCTATTGAAACACGAAGAAGTATTGCCCGTGCCGCCAACACCGGCACATCGTGTTTTATTAATCAACTGGGCGAGGTACTGCAACCATCAGAATGGTGGAAAGAAGCTTCGGTAAAAGGAAGCATTAATGCCAATGATAAAATAACTTTTTATGTGAAACATGGTGATTTTATTGCACGTATTTCCTTGTTTGTGAGTGTATTGCTGATAATGTTGCCAGTGGTAAAACGGTTCAGGTAAGGACAAAAAAATTCCGCATCAATTTAGTTTTGTAAAACCCCTGTATAACAGGATTTGAGTGCCCGGCTGATCAAACTTCCATCGGTCCGAAGACTCATCCCGATAAATCGGGACTACAAGGCCTGTTTTAGCAACCATAAAAGAGCTTTCTCGGTTTAATTTTTTCTGTTGAGTTTACCAACTTAAAATTAATGCGGAAAAATATTTTGTTTCTCTCAAAGAACTCTGTTTATACCACCAAATGTAGCGGTCTGCTTTGGTTTAACCAAATATTATGCCGTTTTTTTGATGGGTAAAATTCTAAAGTATTGTTGGATAGTTGGTTAATTGAGTGGAAAATTTGACGATTTTAGTGCTGGAAAAATTCCTGTTTTACCTAATGTTAGTTTATGATATTAAAAGTGTTCTTATGTATTTGATTATCAGATTGTTTTTGTCTTTGGAGAGAAATTCGTAATTTATACAGGTATTAATCAACACTTTAAACACAATGGAAAAGAAATTCGGATTTTTAAAAATGAATGTGGATGAATTTCGTAACTGGATTCGTTCAGAAACCATAAACCGCTCGGTATTATTTTTACAGCAGCACCATACTTATCGCCCTGATTATTCAAGCTTTAAAGGGAATAATCATTTTGAACTGCAACGGAATATGAAACATCACCATGTGGTGAATAATGGCTGGAGCGATATTGGGCAACACTTTAGTATTTTTCCTGATGGAATGATACTTACAGGCAGAAATCTGGAAAAAACGCCGGCGTGCATAAAAGGAAAGAATGCCCATTCTGTTTGTATCGAGAATGTGGGGAATTTCGATGTAGGTGGTGATGTAATGACGGAAGTACAGAAAAATGCTATCATTGAAATTACCGCTGCTTTATGTTTTAAATTCGAAATACAGCCCGATTTGAATTCTGTTTTGTATCATCATTGGTTTAACCTGTCAACCGGAGAGAGAAACAATGGGGCAGGAGGAAATAAAAGCTGTCCGGGATCTGACTTTTTCGGTGGGAATAAGGTTGAAGATTTCGTCAGGAATTTTTTACCCCGTATACAAAATGCCATGGAAACAGATAGTGAAGAATTAGTTATCGATGATTTTGACAAATTGGTTTGTGTAACTGCCAATCGTTTAAATGTCAGAACCGGTCCGGGAACGAATAATCGTTTGGCCACTGGTATTGCACCGCTTGACTTCGGAATGGTTATAAAAACATTCAGAGAGCAGGGCGGCTGGTATAAAGTAAATGCAATAGCTGAAAACTGGATTTCGGGGAGATATACCAGAGATGTTTTCAAAGGAGAAGTAACAGCTAATGTGTTAAATGTGAGATCAGGCCCCGGAACGAATTATGCTGTCGTAGATCAATTTCGAAAAGGGCAAAACCTTATTATTGAAAAAGAGAAAAAAGGATGGTACAAGTTAAACTTCGAGGACAAATGGGTGAGCAAACCCTATGTCGACCTTGTTTAATTTTATGCTGGTCTGCCTTAGAATAAAAGAATGGCAGATGTGGCTTTCCCTGGAACTGAAACTATTTTTAGATTTCCACCGTGCATTTGCATAATTTGCCGTGAAACACTTAACCCGATTCCTGAACCTGCTTCTTTTGTTGTAAAAAACGGCACGAAGATTTTATCCATTAACTCTTCGGTTATTCCCGGTCCGTTATCGGTTACTTTTATTTCAGGGCGGCCGTTATCGTCAATTCTTGCACTAATTTTTATTCGGGTATCGTCATTCTCATGGTTTGCCTGGTAAGCATTTTTCACAAGGTTGATCAATACCTGTGAAATCTGTTTTTCATCGGCATGCAGTTCCAGCTCAGTTGGCTCAACGGAGCAGGTTAGTTTAACATTATCGGCATTCTCAAACGAAGAAGAAATAATACGAATATTGTCAATGAGATCTTTCACCTGGAAGATTTTCTTTTTGGGTGCAGGCAAACGGGTAATTTTTCGGTACGATTCCACAAAATTAATCAAGCCTTTGCCCTGTTCCCGTATTACTTCCAGTCCTCGTATGGTGGTGGTAATGGTTTTATTATCAATATCGGTTGGCGATTTAACTTTTCCTTCTCTGTAAAAATACCCAGCGAGACTTTCAGAAAGAGACGTAATTGGTGTTATGGAGTTCATAATTTCATGCATCATAACACGTATCAGTTTGCGCCATGAATCCAACTCTTTTTCATCCAGTTGATTTTTAATATCATGAACGGAAAGCAGCATTAATTCCTCCTGATCGGAGATGAAAGAATTGGATTTTATGAGTAATTGAATAATTCCGTTGTCGTTGTGCAAAGTTAGTAGCCGCTGTTCCAAAGGTTGAATCTCTTTAACCGTTTGAAATAACTTTGAATCGATGCGCTCCAACTGGTTAATATGGGTTAGAACATCCACGTCAAAAAGCTGCCTCACCAGGTTATTGGAATGAAGAATAAAGCCTTTTTTGTTGAATGTAAACATTCCTGTGGCCGCATGTTCGAGCAAGGCCTGAAAATACTGTTCCTGCTGGCGGTTTTCTACATAAATCTGTTGTATTTGTTTGTTAACCTTCAGTAGACTTTGATTGAGGTCGTTGATTACTTTATTGTCGATATTTTTGGGAAACGACAAGGTTGAATCTTCGTTTTTTATGGCATCGAAAAAATAGAATATTCTGCGGTTAACACGGTTGAGAAAATAAATAAGGTTTATAGTAGCAATAAGTAATAGTAATGCTGGAATTACAGAAATAATATATGCCCGCTGACTAAAAACAGTATACCCCAAAAAGAGGGCAGTTGCTACCATTAGCAAAATCCTGAGAATGATTTGAAGATACAGGTTTTTACTTATCATAGGTCGTATTTTTTTATTTTATTGTACAACGTTTGACGTGTTATTCCCAGCTTGTCGGCAGCCAGACTCATGTTACCTGCATTCTTATCGATGGCAGAAAGAATCATTCGTTTTTCCATTTCTTCAATGGTCAGATGTTCGTCTTCGAATTTAGTTGAAAGAACCTGTTTAAAGAAAAAGTCTTCGGATTTTAATACCATTGAATCGCTTAAAATTACTGCTTTCTCAATAGTGTGTTGTAATTCCCTTACATTTCCTGGCCATGGATATTTTAGTAGTTTGTCTTGTGCTGCCTGGTTAATTTTCAGACCATGTTTTTCGTACTTTGCAGCAAACTTTTTCAGGAAAAAATCAGCCAGAACAATAATGTCTTCGCCCCGCTCTCGCAAAGGAGGTATTTCAATCTGAATTGTATTGATACGGTATAGCAAGTCTTCGCGAAAAAGTCCTTCTGTTACCATCTGTTCCAGATTCTTATTGGTTGCACAAACCAAACGAATATCAACCGGAATTGGTTTATCGGAACCAAGACGCATAAATTGTCTGTTTTGGATGGCTGCCAGCAATTTTGCCTGCAGGTGAAACGACAGGTTTCCTATTTCATCCAGAAACAGTGTTCCTTTATGAGCTGTTTCAAATTTCCCGGCACGATTCTCACGGGCATCAGTATAGGCTCCTTTTACATGGCCAAACAATTCGCTTTCAAACAGGGTTTCACTAATGGCACCCATGTCTACGCTAACCATCACTTCGCGGTATCTTTGCGACATTCGGTGTATTTCGCGGGCTATCAACTCTTTTCCGGTTCCGTTTTCTCCGGTGATTAAAATGTTTGCATTGGTTTTCGCCACTTTCCGCACAACATTCATTACTTTCATTAGTTGCGGCGATGAACCGATAATGTATTTTTGGTCGCGGTTTAGTTCTTCTTTTAATCCTTGCTCTTTCTGTTTAAGTTTTCCAACTTCCGTTTTCGAAAAGTTAAGTTGGATGGCCGCCTTAACAGTTGCCAAAAGTTTGCTATTGTCCCAGGGTTTGGCAACAAAATCTGTTGCTCCCTGTTTTAATGCTTTTACAGCCAGTTCCACCTCGCTGTACGCTGTTATTAACACAACAGATATGTCGGGGTGACTTTTTTTAATTTGATCAAGCCAGTATAAACCTTCATTTCCGGTGTTGATTCCGGCTTTAAAATTCATGTCGAGAATGACTACATTGTAATCTGTTGTCCGCAGCTCGTTTGGTATCAGGTTGGGATTGGTAATTCCTTTTACTACATCGAATTCAGGCCCCAATAAAATCTCCAGGGTGCTGATGATGCTTTTGTTGTCATCTACTATTAAAATGTTTCCTTTTGGCATGATTTCTAATTTACCCCTAAATCCCCAAAAGAGAACAAGGGATGCTGTTCGTAACGAAAGAAGTCATTCCTGATTCTCTTACCAATTGTTGGAAAGAGGGTGGAAAGACGGAAAATAATTTCATTTCAAAATTAGGATCTCTGCTTCCCATTTCCAATCACCTGTAAAAATATTTTACATTATTCTGTAAATAATTTTAACGAGCGTGATTTTGAATTGGTTGTAATTGTCAGATTATTAGTGTTTTGTGTTTATGGCATTATTCTGGCATATTTGGTGGAAACAAAAATTAGAAAATGCGAATATCTCGAATAGTTACATTTATATTTTTTTATTTGGTTTGTGGAAATGCGGTTCAGGGACAAAAATGGACTCTGAACCAATGCATTTCCTATGCAACTGAAAACAATATTACTTTAAAGGAATACGAAATTCTCGAAAAAATCTCGCTGGAATCTTATCAGCAGTCAAAACGTAATTTATTGCCTTCTGTAGGTGCGTCTTCCAGTGCAGGTTGGAGTTATGGTCGGTCGGTTGATCCAAGTGACAACTCATATATTAACACAAGCTTCTTTAATAACAGCTATAGTTTATCATCATCTATTGCTCTTTTCGATGGTTTTGTACTTCAAAACAATATAAAGTACCGGAAATTCAGAAAACAGGCCAGTGAATATAACCGGATTAATGCCACAGATGTCCTGGCATTTGGTGTTATGACTGCCTTTTTCGATGTAATTTATTATAGAGGAATGCTCGAAATTGCCAACGAGCAGGTTGAAGCCTCAAAGCTTAGTTTGAAAACAACAGAAAAAATGACAGAAGTCGGATTAAAAGCAAAAACCGATTTGCTGGAAATGCGGGCCAACCTTGAATTGGAAGAATTGAACAGGATTCAGGTTGAAAATGCTATTGAAACCGCAACGCTTAGATTAAAACAATTGATGAACTTGGTTTCTGTTGATGAAATGGAGTTGGTTAAAGAATCTCCATCGGTTTTCAGTGACAGAGTTGAAAAACCCATGCAGCTTTTTGATCAGTACACCACCTGGTCACCTTATTTCAAGTCGATTCAGACCAATGTTAAACTGTCAGAAAAGAGTCTGGCATTAACCCGGGGAGATTTATATCCTTCTCTTTATATGAGTGGATCAGTCAGCACAGGTTATTTCGAAACAGATACCGATGATGATGGGAATACCTATCCTTTTAAAGATCAGTTCAAAAATAATAAGAGTCAGTATTTAGGAGCTTCTTTGAGTATACCGGTTTTTACAAAATGGGGCAATCGTTCGAATGTGAAACTGGCGAAACTGGAATTAGAGCAAGCCAAAAATAACCTGGAGGATGAAAAACAAAAGATGCTTTTTGAAATGGTGACTAACCTGACTGAACTGGAAGCCTTATATAAAGAATATAACCAATATGTAGTACGTACAGAAGTGGATCAGTTGGCATTTGAGGCAGCCGAGAAAAAATTCGAGCAGGGTTTAATCGATATCAACGATTATTACATTGCGAAAAACCGTTTGGCAAATACCAAAAGTCAGGTTTTGCGTTCGCGCACACAATGGGAAATTAAAATGAAAACGCTGCAGTTTTATAAAGGGCAGCGGTTTTGGGAGTCGGAAGAAAGCAATCAGTAATCAATTGCAGATAGAGGTATAGAAAAGGTCATTGGTCATTAGGAAGAAAAACAGAGACAAATGACAGGTAACTTAAGGGAAATAATAGAATAAAAGTTGAACAAAAAATATAAAAGACCATAGATATGGGAATGGATAAAAAAATTGAGAAGAAGAAAGGCTTAAAAACAAAACATATAATCTGGATTGTTGCCGGACTTGCATTTGCCTTTCTGTTATATAAAGTGGTTACCGGAAGTAGTGGCTCGGTTTACAGGGCCGAAAAAGATAAACTTACCATTAGCAATGTAACCGATGGAGAGTTTAACGACTACATAACGGTAATTGGTCAGGTTGAACCAATTACAACTATTTTTCTAGATGTGGAAGAAGGCGGTAAGGTGGAAGAGATTTTTATTGAAGAAGGAGAGATGGTAAAAAAGGGCGATGTTATTCTGCGATTGAAAAACAACGATCTGAATACCACGATTATGGATAGCGAGTCGAGTATGGCATACCATTCAAACGAACTCAGGAATACTCAAATAACTATTGAGCAACAAAAAATTGGGAATCAACGTGCCAAGCTGCAGATTGATTTATTGGTAACACAGGCCGAACGTAAGTACAAACAGTATAAAGCGTTGTATGATGACGACCTGATTGCCAGGGAAGAATACCTTCAGGCAAAAGAAGATTATGAACTGGCACTGAAAGAAAAAGAGTTGACATATTTGAAGTTTGAACAGGACTCAATATTCAGGGCAAACCAAAAGAAAAACATGGACGAGAGTCTGGATAATATGCGTGATAACCTGGCCATGGCACGCTTGAGGCTGGAAAACCTGAATGTGAAAGCACCCGCCGACGGTCAGCTTGGACTTTTGAATGCTGAGATTGGAGAATCAATTGGTCGTGGTCAAAGAATCGGAATGGTGAATATTCTAACTGATTTTAAAATTAATGCATTGATAGATGAACATTATATCGACCGGGTGCGTCGCGGACTTAATTCTTCCTTCGACCGCGGAGGAGAAACCTACAACTTGTCTGTGAAAAAGGTTTACCCTGAAGTGCGAGAAGGTCAGTTTGAGATTGACATGATATTTGAAGGGCCAAAACCCGATAATATTCGTACCGGACAAACTTACCATACAAAACTTCAACTGGGTCAATCAGAAAAAGCAGTTTTGATTCCCAAAGGTGGATTCTTCCAAAGTACCGGTGGACAGTGGGTTTATGTTTTGAATGCCAACGGAAATGAAGCTGAAAAACGCAGCATCAGAATCGGGAAACAGAACCCGCAATATTACGAGGTGCTGGAAGGTTTAACTCCGGGAGAACAAGTAATCACCTCTAGTTACGATTTGTTTGGAGATAACGATAAGATTGTGTTTAAGTAGGCGCAGAGAGCATGGAGCACAGAGGAAAGTCCAACAACTTCCTATCTCTTCTTTGACCTCTGCAATAGAAATAGTAAATAAAAAGGTAATTTGAACAACAATATATGACATCATGATAAAAACTGTAGACCTGAAAAAAGTATTCCGCACCGAAGAAATTGAAACCAGTGCGTTGAACGAAGTGAACCTGCACGTAAAAAAAGGTGAATTTGTAGCCATTATGGGACCTTCGGGTTGTGGAAAATCAACCTTACTGAATATTATTGGTTTGCTGGATAATCCCAGCGACGGTGAATATTATTTCGATGGTGAAGAGGTTGGAAAGTTAAAAGAGCGTAACCGTACCATGCTTCGTAAAGGAAATATTGGTTTTGTATTTCAGAGCTTTAACCTGATTGATGAACTAAACGTTTACGAAAACGTGGAACTACCATTGATTTACCTGAAACTTAAAGCCCGCGAACGCAAAGAGATGGTGGAAAAAGTGCTGGAACGCATGAAAATTGCACATCGTAAAAAACACTTCCCTCAGCAACTTTCCGGTGGTCAGCAGCAACGTGTGGCTATTGCACGTGCCGTAGTTGCCAACCCGAAGCTGATTCTTGCGGATGAGCCAACCGGTAACCTCGACTCTAAAAACGGTCTGGAAGTAATGAACCTGCTCACCGAACTTAACCGCGAAGGAACAACCATTGTTATGGTAACTCACTCGCTGCATGACTCAGAGTTTGCCCACCGCGTTGTTAACCTTTTCGATGGTATGATTATTACCGAAGAGGTGAAAAAAGAGATGGGAGAAATCCTGCTATAAAAAGAGCAGGGCGCTAAGAGATATGAGCACGGGGAGGAGTTAACGCCATGCTTTCTGCGCTGTGCCCCTGACAAATAGAAAGCCATGAAGAATTTGCGATTTATATTTAGAATGTTTCGGCGAAATCCATTGTTGGTTTTTGTAAACCTTCCCGGATTAGCGATCGGATTAAGTGCTGTTTTGTTGTTGTCTGTCTACCTGAAACACGAGTTAAGTTACGACCAGCATTTTCAAACAAAAAACAATGTACTTCGACTTTACAACGCTGTAACTGAAGGTGGAAACATCACTAATTATGCAATATGCTTGCGCAAAGCATACACCGAAATTCCATCAAGAGTCCCCGAAATAAGATCGGCCACTCAGATTTATAATGGCTGGAGAACAACCGCAGAATATGAGAAGCAAAAATTCCCCAATATGCATTTGTTATATGCCGATAAGGAATTTTTTGATGTATTCGGGTTGAAGCTTATCCAGGGAAATAGTGCTGACGCTTTGCAGGGTGAAAACAATGTGGTTATTACCCGGTCTACTGCATTAAAAGTATTCCATACAGAGGATTGTGTTGGCAAGGTTTTGAATGTTTCGGAAGAGCCGTCTACAGTAACAGGCGTAATTAATGATCTACCCAATAACACACACTTTAATTTTGACTTGCTGGCATCGATGCAAACGGTTCATCCCGAGAACTGGGGAGGACTGGAACTCTACACCTATTTCCGAATTGATGAAAATGCCAATATGGCTGCAGTTGGAGAAAAAATAGCCACAGCAAACAATGAGGTAATGAAACCGTGGGGAGAACCTTTTAATCTCACTGTGGAAACAGGTACTGAGCTGCTGGCAGATCTGCACTTGCATACCGTTGTTGATTTCGATCTTTCGCCAAAGGCTAATTTAACGCACGTTTTTATAATTGCAGGCATTGCCTTTTTGGTACTGCTTATTGCCATGGTAAATTACATTAACCTGTATGTTTTACATGGTGAAAAACGAATTGCCGAAATTGCTTCCCGAAAATCTCTGGGGGCAACGCAAAGCACGCTGTCGCGTTTGTTTTTTACTGAAACATCTGTGATCAGCCTTTTGTCGTTTGTGTTGGCGTTGGGATTAACGGCGCTTGTTCAGCCTTCATTTGCCCGTTTAATGAAAAGCCAGATCGAACTGTCGGACATGTTCTCCTTTTCCGGCATTTTGCTGGTTTTGGCAATTCTTGCCGTTTTGATACTGGTTTCGGGAGCTTATCCAAGCTATTATTTGTCGAAATTGAACCTTGTAAATGCGCTTAAAGGAAAGTCTTCAAAAGTAAAACGTAAAAGTACTCTTTCCAGAATTGCAGTAATTTCGCAGTTTTCCATATCGGTTTTTCTTATTAGTGCGTTGGTAATTGTTTTTGCCCAGGTGAACTATTTAAAGGAAGTGCCACTTGGTTTTAATCCCGAAAATGTAATTGGCATCACCAACCTGAATAATGAGGTGAGAAGAAGCGTGTCGTCAATCGCTGATGAATTGTCGCAACTGGCGTTTGTTGAAGATGTGGCTTCTTCTGATCATGCGATGGGACAAGGCTCAAGCGGACAGGGAATAAAAAAATACGGCGATCCCGGGAATTTAAAAGGTATCGATGAATATCGTGGACATCCCGGATTTGCAAAAACCATGCAGCTTGAATTAGTCGATGGCCGTTATTTTAATAAGTCGGAAGCAGATAAAAGGGCAGTAATTCTTAATGAAGCAGCGGTGAGAATGCTCGGATCTGATGTAAAAGTTGGCAGCCTTGTAGATATGTTTGGTGAACCTTTAACTGTAATCGCTATCGCAAAGAATTTTTACTTCATCGATCATCCGGGGGCACCAATTGCACCACTTGTTATTACAAACTACCGTAACAACGTGAACAACATTTATCTGCGGACAAAAGCAGGGACTACTTCCGCTCAGCTGGCCCAAATTGATGAGGTAATAAAAAGTTATTCGCCGGAGCTCATAATTAGTAAATTTCAGTTAACCGATGTTTACGCCAATAAGTACACCAACGAAGAGCGTATGATTAAACTGGTTACTACCGGCGCCGGACTGGCGATCGTCATCAGTTTTATTGGTTTAATGGCGCTTTCGGTGCTGAATGTAAACCGACGCAGAAAAGAAATTGGAATACGAAAAGTAATTGGAAGTACAGAAACACAGGTTGTTCGGGAACTGTTAAAAGAAACGTTTGTCCTGGTGCTTATTGCCATTGTAATCGCTTTTGTGGGAAGTTATTTTACCATGCACCAATGGTTACAACATTTTATAAATCGCATTTCAATCAGTCCCGTATATTTCCTGATTAGCGCGGCTTTTGCATTGTTTATAGCGTTTATGGCAGTAGGCTGGCAGAGCTGGCGGGCTGCAACAAGAAATCCTGTCGAAGCTCTCCGATATGAATAGAGGAGAGCGGAGATCCTCGATGAAGCGTATCGGGATGTAAGTACTACGATACGAGTAGCTTTTTTACTCCAAACCCCTAAAGGGGTTTTAAGGAGCGAGAAATGAAAATACTTCTGAGAAGAAAATGAAAATTGTATAGAAATAGCAGATAAAGCAATCGGAGATGGGAATAAGTCTTCTTTAGGGGATTTAGGGGAAAATAAATGTAACCAAAACAAGCTGGTATATAGTCTGAATATCGAAGTGATCTTAAACGAAAGCGAAAAAACGAAATAATTTAACCATGCTAAAACACTACTTAAAAACTGCGTTCAGAAATTTCCGGAGTAACCGGTTGATTTTTATTGGAAGCATTTTAACTGTTTTCCTTTGTGCTTTATGCATATCTCTGCTTTTCACTTACGTGCATAACGAGCTTACCATGGATGATTTTCATAAACGGGAAAAGGATATTTACATGGTAACTTTTAAAGTTGCGCCGGAAAGTAAGCCTGAAGTTTGGGAGGCAAATACTTTTTTCAAATTTGACTATTCGCAGCATCCTGAAATCGAGTCGATGGTTACTTTAAAGAAGTATAAGAAAGGCGAAATTAAATTTACTTATAACGAGTCTTCTTTTTCTCCTGCAGGCATGGTCGCCGACAGCACCTTTTTCGAAGTATTCGACTTTGAACTGGCTCAAGGTGATAAAGAAAAAGTGATGCACGATCCGGAAGCTCTGATTTTTTCAGCAGAGCTCGCTCATAAGGTTTTTGGAGACGAAGATCCGATGGGTAAAAATGTTTTAATCACTACCCATAGTCAAAAACTTTATACGATAAAAGGAATAGTCGCGAATATTCCATCAAATAGTTCAATAGAATTTGATTTTCTTATTCCAGACCATTCAATGCGATACAGTAGAATGGGGTGTGATTTTATATTAGGAGGTAATAATTTTAATAAAAACGATTTTGTCGAGAAGCTAAATCAGGTTGGGCAACAAAATGAGCGTTATAAAGAGGGGATATCTGATATTGTTCCTTTTAATCAGATATATTTTAACGGAAATAATATTGATACGAACGGAATTATTTCGAAATGCGGTGATAAGAAAAGCATTAATGTACTTTGGGCAATTATGGGAGTAATTTTCTTGATTTCATTGCTTAACTTTTCCAACCTGCAAATTATTAATATCAATTCTTCAGTAAAGAATATAGGAATCAATAAAATTTCGGGAGCCGGTAGCAGGCATATCTTTTATCAAAAATTATCTGAAATTGTTTTGTTGATTTTAATAACCTCCGTTTTAATTACAATTGCTTTTATGATTATTGTACCCCATTTTAATCAAATAGCCGGAGTTAAGTTAAATCCGTCAGTTTGGCAAATATTTACACTCAATATTGCTATCCTTTCTGTATTGATTGTTGTTTCAATGGTGTATCCTTCGCTGGTTTATTTGAAAATTCCGATTACAAACAGTTTAAAAGACCAGGTTTTTGGAACGTCGAAGCTAGCCGGAAGAAATGTAGTTGCAACGGTTCAGTTTACCCTTTCATTCGTTTTGCTTATTGCTTCAATCGTTGTTGTCAAACAGCTTAATCTTATGCTTAATAAGGATTTAGGTTTTTCTTCCAATAATACCATTTGTACTCAAATGTTCCACGAACCTCACTATGATGACTCAATGACCCGTGAAGAGATAAGGGAAAAATACGATGCTTATCGGAATAGTTTTCAATTTGTAAAGAACGAATTGGAAAGGAATAGTTCTGTAAAAGCTTTTTCGCTTGGGCATTCACCAATTGAACCCTTCGAGATATCCTGGAGATTAAAAGGGGGAATAAAAGATTATACCACTGAAAAATCAATTACAGTTACACCGGAATATGCAAATTTGTTAGGTCTTGAGTTAGTTGAAGGAAGGTTTTTTAACCGCGATATTGATAAAAGCCGTGATGAGAAACTGGTAATAAACGAAGCCGCGATGAAAAATTGGGGGATTACTGATATTTCAACACAACGGATTTTAAATCAATCGTGGTCGAGAGATGAAGGCTACGAAATTATTGGCGTGGTTAAAGATTTTAATTTCGAACATCTCTCTGTTAAACCACAACCCCTTCTTATTCTCTTTTTTGAAGATATGGAAGATAACTTTCTGATTCAGTTTGAAGAGGGTGCTACTCAATCGGGATTACAATTTGTTGAAGAACTTTTTGCGAAAAATAATCCGGGCGAAGCATTTCAATATACGTTTCTCTCCGACGAAATAGAAAACCTTTATCAAAAAGAAGAACGGTTAAGCCGGATTTACATCGTTTTTACAATTATCGCTTTTTTGATTTCGGCAACCGGATTATTTGCCATTTCACTTTACGATACCCGCAAGAGAACCAAAGAAATTGGAGTTCGCAAAGTAAACGGCGCCAAAGTTTCAGAGATACTTGCTCTGTTAAACAAAGACTTTCTAAAATGGGTAACCATCGCTTTTATAATTGCTTGCCCGGTTGCCTGGTTTACGATGCATAAATGGCTCGAAAATTTCGCCTATAAAACGAATCTAAGCTGGTGGATATTTGCTTTAGCTGGAGTACTGGCTTTGGGAATTGCATTGTTGACAGTGAGTTGGCAAAGCTGGCGGGCGGCAACTAAAAATCCTGTGGAGGCGTTGAGGTATGAGTAAGGCGAACCTGCCTGCCGCAGGCAGGGATCCTCGATAGCCAAGCGTATCGGGATGAAGCGTTGCGATACGAGTAATAAAGAAACATCCAGTTTTAATTAAGAGAACAGAAAAAACACTTGAAAAATGAAAAAATTGCGTACAAATATTATCCGCTTCATAAAACGAAATCCTTTGTACACCTCCATTAATTTTACCGGGTTGGTAATTGGTTTTGTTTGTGTCGTTTTTATTGGCCTTTGGATAAAGAATGAACTGAGTTACGACAGGTTTCACGAAAATGCTAACCAGATTTATCGCGTTCACCGGTATTTTTACGATAAAAACGGAACTGAAAATTTGCATTTACCGTATGTTGCGCCAACTGTAGGACCGCTATTGAAGGATGAATTTTCGGAGATTGAAAATATTGCACGGGTGTCGCATACCGGAATGCTTTTTCGTTTGAACGATCAAAAAATAACTGAACCGGATGTTTGTTTTGCCGAACCCGATATTTTGAATATTTTTTCTTTCGAAGGAATTTCAGCCGAAAACAATACATTAAATGAACCACTCACCGCTGTGGTTTCTGCAACCATTGCCAAAAAGTATTTCAATAACGAATATGCCGTTGGTAAAACCATGGAGTTTTTCGATGATAATGGGACTGGTTATAATTTAAAAATTACCGGAGTCTTCAACGACTGGGGACAAAACAATCATTTCCGGCCTGAAATTCTTATTTCGTTTTCTACTTATGAAAGTGCCGTTGGCGAAAGCGAGTTAAACGACTGGGGAAGTAATAATTACGAAACATTTGCATTAATGAGAGATCAGCCTCAGCAATTGGATTCACGCCTCGATGAATTTATAAACAAACAATTTGAAAATGGAACCAGTTGGACAAAAATCAGGATGGAAAAATTATCGGATATCCATTTTAACTGGTATGGAAGCCGTTCAAGTATTTATGTATTGTTATCGATCGCTCTGTTGATTCTGCTTTTGGGAAGCATTAACTACATCAACCTGAATACGGCTATTTACACCAAACGAATGAAAGAAATTCAGATTAAAAAGGTTATTGGTGCAACGGGTAAACGCATCTTGTCCTTACTCATGCTCGAATCGGTTTTGTTCTGTATTGTATCGTTAATTGTTGCTCTTCTTATTGTTGGTGTTGCCATTCCTTATCTGGCTGGTCTTTTCAACAGTAACCTTGCATTTTCAGTAGGTCAGAACCTGAGTATGATCGCTGTATTTGTCATTCTATCCATTTTTATCGGATTGATATCAGGCGTGTATCCGGCGAAAATTTTGCTGACCAGTAAAAAGAACAGTTCCATAAACAGTAAAATGTCGTTTCGTAACGGGATGGTTATTTTTCAGTTTTTCGTTTCAATTGCCCTCATTATGTCGTTCCTGACTGTGAATAAACAGTTGAATTATTTGCAGACAAAAAATCTTGGACTCAACCAGGAGAATGTCATTACGGTGAGCGCATCGCCCAATCATATTGCAAAGCTGGATGTACTTCGCGATCAGCTAACAAAAAATCCAAATATAATCGACGTTTCCGGTTCGAAAAGAATTCCATCGCAGCGGCTTTCCGACAGTAATGGAATGAAAGCTTCACAGAACGGAAAAATGGAACCACTCGGATTTCGTGTAGCCAATATTCGCGGCGATGAACATTTTGTTCCAACCTATGAAATGAAACTCATTGCCGGAAATAATATTAGCAGTCAAACGAAGGAAGAAAAGGAATATTTGGTTAATCGTTCGGCTGTGGAGAAAATTGGATGGGAATCGCCCGAAGCTGCCATCGGGCAGTTTGTTGAATATGGGAATAAAAAAGGAAGAATTGTTGGTGTGCTGGAGAACTTCAATTACGAATCGTTGCACAATGCTGTATTCCCGATCATTTTGTACAAAGATCCGTCAAGTTACAATCGCATTTCAATACGAATAACACCATCAAACTTAACAAACACAATTGGATTTATTAAAAGCACTTGGCAGGAATTCAACTTATCGGGTTCGCCATTTTCTTATCAGTTTATTGATGAACGGTTTGAACGCTTGTATCAATCGGAAAAATATACCAAAACAATATTCACCTGTTTTATGGTGCTGGCTATATCCATTGCAATTTTAGGATTAATTGGATTATCTCTTTTTGTCATGGAGAGACGTACAAAAGAAATTGGTGTCAGAAAAGTAAATGGTGCGAAAATTTCGGAAATACTCGCTATGCTGAATAAAGATTTTGTGAAATGGGTGGTAATAGCCTTTGTAATTGCTTGCCCGGTTGCATATTTCGCCATGCACAAGTGGCTCGAAAACTTTGCATACAAAACCACACTCAGTTGGTGGATATTTGCATTGGCAGGATTACTGGCTTTGGGAATTGCATTGTTAACAGTGAGTTGGCAAAGCTGGAGAGCTGCTACACGTAATCCGGTTGAGGCACTCAGATATGAGTGATCTCTTCTTTAATTAAAGAAAAGGAAATTTGAAAAATTATGATTAAACATTTTATAAACATAGCATTTCGAAATATTAAAAGAAACAAGCTTCTTTCTTTTATCCAGATTATTGGATTATCCCTGGGGATTACAGCGTTTATCCTTATTGTTAAATATGTACAATACGAAAAAGACTGGGATACTTTCAATACGAATTTCGAAAGAATTTACAGGGTGCAGGAATATAAAAAAGGAGATAAACTGGATGTGAATACCCTAACATCCTTTCCTGTTTCCAGTTATCTGAAAAACAATCTCCCGGAAGTTGAAGAAGTTATTTCAATAGATACTGAAAAGAACAGGATTTTTTCATCTTCACCTGAATTAACGTTTATTGAACCATTTGGTGCATCAGCTCCCAGTGATGTTTTTGACATTTTTTCCTTCAAATTAATTCAAGGGAATAAAGAGGATGTACTTGATCAGCCCAATTCTATTGTTTTATCGCAATCAATGGCGCAAAAGTTTTTTCCAGGTAAAAACGCTGTTGGCGAGATCATTTACGATAAAGAAAAAAACGAACTCCTGGTTACAGGAATAATGGAAGACATTCCGGCAAATTCGCATATTAAGGCTGCTTATATTCGTTCAATAGTAAAGATAAGTGATAAAAACGCGAATGAATGGGGAAATACATCCTTCATGACCTATGTGTTATTAAGACCCGGCACATCAGTTTCTGCAGTAGATTATCAAATCCGAAATATCTACAAAGATCATCTCCCGTTAAATAAATCAGAATTGTATCTGCATCCACTAAAAAAGATTCATCTCGAACCCGACGAGTCGGGAAATTCAAAAAGCATTGTGTTTTTCTATTCTTTAATGGGTGTTCTCATTTTGCTTTTGGCCAAAGTAAATTTTATGAACCTTTCCACCTCCATGTCGACTAAACGTTCGAAAGAAATTGGTATTCGAAAAACAAATGGAAGCAGTAAACAAAAAATTCGCTGGCAATTTTTATCCGAATCGATAATTATATCTGTATTGGCGTTTATTATAGCTCTGGCACTAACTTTTATATGCCTGCCGTTTTTCAGTACTGTGGTAAAACGAGAAATTACCCTCTCGGTTTCTAATGATGCAGGTTTGATATTTTTTACATTGGGAATTATAATTATTGCAGGATTTTTAGCCGGAATTTACCCCGCCTATATTGCTGCCGGATACAATCCAATAAAAATGCTAAAAGGGCAGGGCCATTTTTCCGGAACGAGAAGAAAATCTTATGGGATGATGGTTATGGTATATGTTCAATTTATACTTTCAACCATTTTATTCGGATCAAGCATTTGGATGTACAGGCAGGTTAATTTTCTGGAAAACAAAGAAGTTGGATTTGATAAAGAATATCTTTTACACACCCGAATACCATCGAATAACAGCCATGTTTCATACGATGTTTTACGAAACGAATTATTGAGTAATCCGAATATAAAAAATGTAAGTGTGTCGGGGAATACACCTTTACATCACAGTTGGAATACAACTGTTTTTTACGAAGGAGGCCCGCACGATGAACTAACTCCTGTTCAGTATAACAAAGCGTGTTACGATTTTATAAACACCTACAATTTTACCGTGCTTGAAGGCCGTAACTTTTCGCGTGAATACACCACTGATGTAAATAAATGCCTGGTTAACGAAACAGCGGTTCGAAAATTTGGATGGAAGAATGCTGTCGGAAAGTGGATTGAAGATGGAGGTATAAAATATGAGGTAATTGGCGTTCTGAAAGATTTCAATCAGGGGAATTTAAATACTCTAATAGAACCCTATCTTTTATTGTTGCACAACGGAAATCTTGATGAGTCTACATGTTTTACTTTTTTAGTGAATTCCGAAAAAATGAACCAGTCAAAAAGAGAGGTTAAAAACACGCTTGCCGGATTTTTCCCCAACTCGATTTTCAATATTTATGAATTTGAAGAAGACAGTAATCGTAAAGTTCTTGACATCTGGACCAATGTGAGAAATACATCCGGTTTTTTTACCATTCTGGCTATCATAATTGCTCTTGTTGGAATATTTGGATTGGTCGTTTTCACTACACAGCAAAAAATTAAAGAAATTGGAGTTAGAAAAGTGCACGGTGCAAAAACAACTCAAATGTTTTTGTTGTCGATCAATAAGTTAATCGTACTTCTTTTAATTGCTATTTTAAATGTTGTACCGGTTTTTCCAATATTACAGCGATTAACACCTGGAGCTTATAAATACCAGGCTACTGTTTGGGATATTCTACTGGTTGCAATCGGGTCAATTCTGATTATTATTATTTCAAGTGGTTTTCTGGCATATAAAGCAGCAACACAGAATCCGGTGGTGGCGTTGAGGTATGAATAAATATTAAAAACAGATTATACTAAGTATGTTACATTTTAAACGAATTTTAAAGTCAATTTTTAAGTACAAAACATCGTCAGGATTAACCCTGTTGAGCCTGGTAATTGCTTTCACCGGAATTATTATTTTGGCCTTATATGTATCGTGGGAGAAAAGCTTCGACAAATTTCATGAAAACGCTGATTCTGTTTACCGTTTCGAAACATCGTTGTACAGCGACCGGGTGCCTGCAAAAATTGGTAAAGTTATACGAGATAATGTTCCCGAAATTGATCAACTTACCGCTTTGTGGTCTTACCGGGGGAAAATTACTACCCCAAAGCTGAAAGAAACCAATGTTGGTTTTGAAAAATCAGCCATGTTTGCAGAAGAGAGCTTCTTCGATATTTTTACTTTCCCGCTACAAATTGGCGATAAGGAAACAGTTTTAAAAGAACCTCATTCAGCCGTAGTTTCCGAATCGTTTTCAAAATCACTGTTTGGCGACATAAATCCTGTTGGCGAAAATATAATTGTCCAGGATATTCAATATGTTGTAACAGGAGTAATGAACGATTTCCCAAAAAACTCTTCGTTGCAAACCGATTGTTTGCTTTCGTTTTCTACCTATAAAGAAGAACCCCGGTATAGTTATTTTGATGAGTGGAGCGAATGGAGTTTCAACATCTTTTTAACCCTGGTTGACGGTGCCGATACGCATTCTGCGATAGAAAAGATTAATGAAATAGAGATTGTTAGTCAGGTAAAAGAAGAGATGGGGAGCGAACTTGCTGAAGGGGAAGAACTTATTATTCTGCGTCCGTTAAAACAAGTGCATTTCGTGCCGGGATCAGGAAGTTATATTAATCCTGTAATCTTAAATGTTTTTACTTTACTAATCGTGATCCTTATTATTATGGGAGCCGTAAATTTTATCAATTTCTCTACGTCTCAGGCTCCGTTGCGATCAAAAACACTTTCCATAAGCCGCGTGCTAGGAGGTAAACGGATGTCCTCGATGGCGCAGATCATTTTTGAGTCGGTTTTGCTTTCATTATTTGCAATGGTTGTTTCATTGTTGATTTATCTGCTGCTATACCATCACATCGAATCGTTTTTCGATATTCAGGGATTAAGTATGAATGGCCGTTATTTTTTCCTTTTGCTGTTTGTTGGTTTTTCCCTGGTATTTGGTGTAATGGCCGGTTTTTATCCGTCGCGTTATGTTACTTCGTCGCCACTTGCACAAAGTGTAAAAGGAAATGCACATTTTTCGGGAAAAGGAAAAACAATTCGAAACGCCTTGGTTATCGTTCAGTTTGCTATTACAATTGGTCTGATTACTTCAGCCTTTGTTATTGAGAAACAACTGAATTACTGGCGGAATTTCGATATTGGTATCGATAAAGAGCATGTTGTTTATTTAAATACAACCAAAGATTTACGCGACCATTATCAGGCTTTTGCCGATGAGTTAATGAATAACAATGAAATATCGGATTATACTTATACGCAGTTTATTCCCGGACAAGTATACATGGGGTGGGGAAGAAATGTTGAGGGGCAACACATCCAAATGAAATGCTGGCCAATCGACGAACGTTTTCTTTCTTTCTTCGGAATTCAGATTGATGAAGGCAGAGGATTTAACCCCGCTGTTCAATCTGATATTAATTCTTTCATATTAAACGAAAAGGGAAAAGAAACATTTGGGTGGGATAACCCACTGGAACGCCAGATAGATGGATTTGGTTTTTCGGGGCCATTGGTAGGAATTGCGAAGGATTTTAATTTCCTGTCGTTAAAAGGCGAAGTTGAGCCAATGATTTTTTGGAGAACCAACGAGCGTAAAAACAGGCTTTTGCTTCGTCTGCAGCCGGGAAATTATACCCAAACCATAGCATACATAAAAAATACAGCACAAAAGTTCGATCCTAAAAATCCGGTAGAGGTTCAATTCCTCGACGATTCGTTAAATGCATTGTACAACAAAGAAGAGAAAATTGCTCGTTTTATCGAGTTTGTGGCATTGTGGACCATTTTGCTTTCCATTACCGGTTTGCTTGGTTTGATTGTTTTTATAAGCCGCGACAGGATTAAAGAAATTGGAGTAAGAAAAGTAAACGGAGCCACAATTGCTGAAGTTGTAATATTGCTCAACAAAGACTTCATTAAGTGGGTGCTCATTGCATTTGTTGTTGCTATTCCAGCCGCATTCTATGCCATGAATAAATGGCTCGAGAATTTTGCCTACAAAACCACGCTAAACTGGTGGATATTTGCCCTTGCCGGAGTAATGGCTTTGGGAATTGCACTCTTGACAGTTAGCTGGCAAAGCTGGCGAGCTGCAACACGAAATCCGGTTGAAGCACTGAGGTATGAGTAAGACAGGTGTTCACCCCAAACCCCTAAAGGGGCTTTTGGGAGCAGGCAATGAATATGATTTTAACAAAAATAAAAGTTGAATATTGAAATGAATGATTAGCTAATCGGAGATACAAATAAGTCCCCTTAAGGGGATTTAGGGGTGGATAAACAAGAAAGAAAAACAAGAATAAAGATCTTACTATGGAAATACTAAAGAATATCAAATTAACCTTTCGCACACTGGCAAAGAATAAAGGGGTAAGTATTCTTAACCTGATTGGATTATCTGTTGGTATTACAGTTAGTATGATCATTTTTCTTTTTGTGTTAAAGGAAAAGAGTACCGATAAATATATTCCGGGACTTGATGATATTTATGTGCTGTTGAACCATGGCGGCACTTCTGTTTCTCAGCACATGGCTAACCATGTGAAAAAGGAAATTGCCGAAATCGACGATCTTACTTACGCCGCTTACGACTGGTCACCCCAGGTTTTCCTGAAAAAAGATAATGCCAGTTTTAAAGTGGAAAAGATGCTTACAGCCGATTCCTGTTTTTTCAGGGTCTTTAATTTTAAATCCTTGTGGGGAAATCCTCAGGAAGCATTTAATGCCTCGAATAAAATTGTACTTACCCAATCGTTATCCAAGAAAATATTTGGCGAAATAAACCCGGTTGGGAAATCAATTACTTACAATGCTACTTATTTACAAGGTCAGGAACTGGAAATTGTTGCTGTTATTGAAGATTTGCCTCAGGCGAGTTCATGGGATTTTGAAGCAGTTCTTTCGTTCGAAACAAACTATCATCTCGACTGGTATGTGAATAATATGAAAAGTTGGGGGGCTCAAAATTACAGGGCTTTTGCTAAAATTAATGCCAACGTAACCGAAACCAGTGTCGCCAATAAATTAAGCCAGATTAATCTCGATGATGTATCTGAGGATTACAGGAGCAGCATTAAATACGAACTTTATCCTTTCAGTAAAGTTTATTTCGATTTGCCGGATTGTATAACCAGACAAGGAAACCGGTTTACTCTTTCTGTTATTGGTATTGTCGGGATACTGATCATGCTTTTATCGTGTGTGAATTATATAAATATGGTTACCGCACAGCGCGAAAAAAGATACAAGAACATTGGTATCCATAAAACAATGGGGAGCAGTAAAAATAAAATTATCAGAATAGCAACTACCGAAGCTGCCCTGATGCTCATCATTGCAGCTTTTCTTTCAATAATATCAACAATAATTGTACTCCCGGGCTTTAACTTGCTAACCGAATCAAGTTTTAGTATTGCTGATCTTTTTGCAGGGAAATACCTTCTAATGCTTCTTTTTATTACCGGTGCGATGATCCTTTTAACCGGAATTATTCCCGGTGTGATTTTTAGTAAAAAACCGGTAACGCTGTTAATCCGAAAAAATCAATTGTCGAGTGGTAAAAACTGGTCGCGTAACAGTTTGCTGGTATTTCAGTTTGTCGTTTCTATCACATTAATTGCTTCTATTTTAATTATTAACCGGCAAAACAAATTTATGCAGAACACTAATACCGGATTTGCGATCGAAAATATTGTTTATGCCAATACCAACGAAAAAATTGACGATCATATTAATGCTTTTAAAAACGGGCTGGATCAGATTCCCGGAGTTAGCGATTACACTTTTTCTGCAGATGTTTTAATTGAAAACGGGCAAAACTGGGGACTAAATTTCGACAATAAAGGCGACCTGTACGATATTCATTTTTCAAAATTATCGGTTGCCTCTAACTTTTTCGATTTCTTCGGAATTAAACTGAACGAGGGAAAAAAATTCAATATCAATTCGAAAAATAATGCCGATGTTATTATCAATCAAACGGCCAAAGCAGACTTCAAACTTGAAAATATTGAAGATGGCAGAATGAAGTTTGGCAACCCGGAGAAAGGGCATATTATTGGTGTTGTCGATGATTTTAATTTTGAATCTTTGCATGTGCCCATTCGGGCGGCAGCTTATATGTCGTCGGGAGAATGCGACGATGTTATCTATCTGAAAGTTAATACTCAAAACACTGCTTCTTTTCAGTCAACAATAAAGGAGCTTGAGTTATTGTGGGGACAAATTTCGCCTGATTTCCCGTTGGAATATCGCTTTCTCAATCAAACTTACGCTGCTATGTATGCAAAGGAAACACAGTTTCAGAAATTTCTTTTATACACTACACTTATTTCTTTGGTGCTTTCGTGCCTGGGCCTGGTTGCCCTTACTTTTTTTGTGATGGAACAGCGCACTAAAGAAATTGGAGTGAGAAAAGTGAATGGGGCTAAGGTTTCTGAAGTGTTGGCTTTATTGAATAAAGATTTTGTAAAGTGGGTGATTATCGCCTTTACAATTGCCACCCCAATTGCGTATTTCGCCATGAATAAATGGCTTGAAAATTTTGCCTATAAGATTGATTTGAGCTGGTGGATATTTGCCCTTGCCGGAGTGCTCGCCCTGGTGATTGCTTTACTTACTGTAAGCTGGCAGAGCTGGAGGGCAGCAACGCGAAATCCGGTGGAAGCATTACGGTATGAATGAGGGCAACCCTTAAAGTCCTTCATGATAGAGGGATTAAGTGATGAAAGCAAGAGAGTGTTTATAATATTGAATCATAATTCAAACAGATGAAATCATTTAAAGTCATTTTACGGGGATTCAGAAAAAACGGCAGGTTGAATCTGTTGAATATTGTTTCAATGGCAATTGGAATTGTTACGGCAGTAATCGTTTTGGCTTATGTTTATCAGGAGTTTAATTACGATTGTAGAAATAAAAATTCCGATAATATATTCAGGGTGTTAACCCTTAGCGACAATAATGAATTATCAGGTGCAGCAACTTATGGGCCTTTGGCTCAAAGTTTGAAAGCCGATTTCCCCGAGATATATGACGCTACCCGTGCCAGTTTTTACTACGGTTATTTGGCACTTTCTGCAGGCGAAAAGAAATTTAACGAAACAAATACCATTTTTGCCGATCCCAATTTTTTCTCTTTTTTCTCATTCCCGTTAATAAGTGGTGATGCGGCCAATTGTTTTAATTCACCCAACTCCGTTATGCTCTCTGAAAACACTGCGAAAAAGTATTTTGGAGAAGAAGGTGCACTGGGAAAACAAATAAAAATAGGATCGAAGCGTGTATTTACGGTGCAAGGTATATACAAAGACTTCGGGCAAAATTCCAACTTCAATGCCGATATTATTTTACCCCTTGAAATTATATCGAAACTTACCCAGGTGTGGATTGAACCTTCCTGGAATTATCCCGCAGATATTCATACGTTTATCCTCACTGAAAACAAAGCAGATGTGGATGTTGTCTCCTCAAAAATTACCGGTTATTTGTCGGGCCACGTAAAAGAAAATCCTGAAAAACTGTTTTTGCAGCCTCTAAAAAATATTCATACAGAAATGCAAACCGGTTGGGAATCTGTTCCCCAAATTAACGTGAGCTATTTGTATCTTCTTGTTATTGTCGCCTTGATAGTTCTGGCAATGTCGGCGGTAAATTTTTTCATGCTTTATATTGGAATGGCGTCAAAAAGGGAACTTAACACGGGAGTAAGAAAAGTTTGCGGTGCTTCCCGGGCAGCGTTATTTCGAGGCTTTTTAAACGAGACTCTTTCATACCTTTTTTTCAGTTTGATTCTTTCGTTATTATTGATTGTACTATGTAACTTTTTCCTTGCCGGAAGAGTTGAATTTCTTCCTGAGATAAAAGATATGAACCGTACTCTTTTGTTGATTCTGTTGGGAGTTTTATTTGTATATACTTTCAGTACTTCAATACTTTCTTCTTTGTTTGCTTCGCGGCAAAAAACAGATAAGTTATTCAAATCCGAGATTCAATCGCTGCAAAGGCAGCCCCGCATATTAAATACATTGGTTATTGGTCAGTTTGCCGTAAGTATTGCCCTTTTTGCTATCACCACACTGTTTTATAAACAAGTACATTTCCTTGAAAAACATAACCCGGGTTTTGCCCGTGAAGAGTTAGTTACTATTCCTTTAAATATGCATATTGGAGAGGGATTTTATAACGAAAACATGGGCGTTTTTTGTGAGGAATTAAAAAAGCAATCGGGAGTAAAAAATGTCACTTTTGCTTTTTCTTCTCCTGCCGATGTACAAACTTCAACAGATAACTTTCGATGCGACGGAATGCCTGAGGGAAAAACCGTCAATATGCAATGGAACACTGTTTTTTACGATTATTTCGAAACTCTTGGAGTACAAATGCTTGAGGGTCGTAGCTTCTCGTCTGATTTTCAGAATGATATGTTCAATGATGATAATGGTAAATGTTCGTATATAATTAACAGTAAAGCAGCCCGCGAGTTGGGTGTGGAAAATCCTATTGGCAAAACATTGTACGCTTACGGAGAAGGTCCGATTGTTGGTATTGTAGAGGATTTTAATTTTAAATCGTTGCACAGTTCCATTACTCCAATGTGTTTTAGTATGAATCCCATTTACTTTAATGAGATTATCGTACGAATAAATCCGCAGGCAGAAGGTGTGTTGGCAGGTATTGAAAAAGTATGGAAAGATTTTGTTCCGGAATATCCATTTGAATTCAAATTTGTTGACGATCATCTAACCCGCATGTATCAGTCGGAAAGTAATCTTACAGCAACATTAAATGTATTTGCCGGAATTGCTATACTGATTGCATGTATGGGATTACTGGCCCTGACAATCTTATCGATGCAAAAGCGCACCAAAGAAATTGGTATTAGAAAAGTGAATGGTGCAAAAGTATCAGAAATACTGACCTTGCTTAACCGGGACTTTGTTAAACGGGTTGCTATTGCATTTGTAATAGCCTGCCCTTTGGCCTATTTAGCCATGAATAAATGGCTCGAAAATTTTGCCTATAAAACAGGTTTAAGCTGGTGGATTTTTGTTTTGGCAGGAGTGCTCGCCCTGGTGATTGCTTTACTTACTGTAAGTTGGCAAAGTTGGCGGGCGGCTACACGAAATCCGGTGGAAGCATTGAGATATGAATAAATAAGCAAAGAGATAGGAAAGTAGTGAATTGTGGTTCGCTTTGCTCCAGTCTCTCTGCGTTAAGTAAAATTAAAAACCATGTTACGATTTAAACTTATTTTGGCCATAAGGAATCTGCTAAAAGATAAAATTAACGGAACACTTATTATTGGCGGTTTCTCTATAGGTTTTACGGCCTGTATTTTAATAGGCCTGTTTTATATATCAGAACACAGGGTAAACAAAGTGTTTAGCAATTCAGAAAATATTTATCGCATTTACGATGCTAAACAGCAAACAACCAACCTCGATTTCGATTTGTATCCGACACTCTGGCAGGAATACCCTGAGATTGAAAATGCCTGCCCCATGGAATATATGGGTGGCTTTTCCATTGTTGTAAAAGATGCCGAGTTGGATGCCAGTGACCGTCTGGATCAATTTATTGCGACCACCGAAAATTTCTTCGATATCTTTTCAATAGAAGTGGTTTCCAGTCTTACTGATAAGCCTTTTGCCTTCGAGAAATCGATGGTGATAACCGAATCGGTGGCAAAACAAATGTATGGTTCTGTAAATCCATTAGGCAGAACGTTAAAATCGGATTGGTTTGAAGGAACCATAACGGCCGTTATTAAGGAGCTTCCTCGTACTGCCAGTTTTAAAGCTCAGCTCATCATCAACTCCGGCTTTGAAGATTACCGTTTATCTCAGGCGTGTAACGATGGAAAATGCTGGTTTATGACGCCACACTTTGTGGTGTTGAACGAATCAGTTGATCCGAAACAGCTGGCAGATAAAATCAATCCAAACCTTAAAAATATCAGTCCTCATGTCGATAGCCTGGCCTTTCAAAATATAGAGGATATTTATCTTTCTGAACTTCAGATGAAGGATTCACATGCCAAAGGAAATTCAAAGATTCTTTTGGTTTTTCTGGCAATTGGGATTCTTATTTTATTGTTATCAAGTATCAATTATGTGAATTTTACGGTTTCGAAACAATTCAGTAAACTTAAGGAGTTTGGAATTAAGAAGACCAATGGAGCCAATGCTTTAAACCTGTTTTCCGGTTCACTGGTAGAGGTTTCGCTGGGGATTATTATTTCTGCAATTATTGCTGTTTTACTTACTGTTCTTTTGCTTCCATATTCAGAAAAGTTGTTTGGCAAAGAAATTCATTTTTCTGATGTGAATATGACAATCACCATCCCGATTATGCTCGGTACAATTACCCTTGTTATTTTGCTAAATAGTCTGGCTCCCGCATATGTATTGGCTCGTTTAAAAATCACGGATTTTCTTTCAGGTAGTACCAAACGTTCAGGAAGGCAATTTGGACGTCAGGCTATGTTAACCTTTCAACTGGTGGCTTCAATCATTCTTATTGCAAGTGTACTTACCATTTTTAAGCAGCTGGAGTATGTAAAACATTTCGATCTTGGATTTAATGAAGACCATCTTGTACGCTTTGAACTGCCTTATACGTATGAGTCGCCTTCAACCTTAAAAGAAGAGATAGGAAAGTTACCGTTTGTAGCCGGAAGTACTTTAAGCGACGGATATCCGGGACATGTTAAGCTTCGAATGGGCGCAGGCGAGGGTGATAATAGTTTTATGATACATTGTATCACCATTTCCGACGATTACCTTGAAACCATGGGAATAAAATTGGTGGAAGGCAGAGCTTTTCATTTGGGCGACGAAAACAGGGCGTGTTTTATTAACCGGGAGGCTTATAAACGTTTTGGCTGGGACAACCTCGAAAATAAAAAATATGACCAGGGAAGTGAGGATGGATTTCAGGTTTTGGGAGTAGTTGAGAATTTTAATACACAGTCTTTACATTCAGGAATCGAGCCGGTTGCATTATTGTATCGTCCCGACGAAAGTTTCGGTTCTCTTTCTGTAAAATTGGCTCCCGGAAATATTACTCAGCAATTAAAAGATATCGAAAAGGTTTGGAAAGGAATTCTTCCGCAGGAACCCATGTATTTTACTTTTTACGACCAGCAGTTTCAGGCTATGTACGAAAAGGAAGAGCGCCTGGCTAAATCCATTTCCTTTTTCTCGGTTATTGCCATTGTGCTAACCTGTATGGGAATTCTGGGGCAAATTCTGTTAATCAGTTTTACCCGTACCAAAGAAATTGGAATACGCAAAGTTAATGGTGCTACCATTTCAGAGGTTCTCGCCATGCTCAACAAAGACTTTATTAAATGGGTAGTGATTGCTTTTGTCATTGCTACACCAATAGCATATTTCGCCATGAATAAATGGCTTGAAAATTTCGCATACAAAACCAACCTGAGTTGGTGGATATTTGCACTGGCAGGAGTGTTGGCGCTTGGAATAGCATTGTTAACCGTTAGTTGGCAGAGTTGGAGGGCGGCAACGCGGAATCCTGTCGAAGCTCTCCGATATGAATAGAGGAGAGCTAAGATCCTCGATAGCGAAGCGTATCGGGATGGAGGCGTTACGATATGAGTAATAAGTTACCCCAAACCTCTAAAGGGGCTGTAAGGGGCAAGAAATGAAAAGGTATAATGAAGAATTGGAAATATTTTGAAATAGGAGATATGTAGATAGAGGAGAGAAAAGTCCCCTTTAGGGGATTTAGGAGGAACGAGTAGTAGGCATAGTTGGAAAGCAGCTACGCAGAATCCAATAGAAAAGTTGAGATATGAGTAACCCGATTAAAAATAAAGCATTATGATACGGCATTATCTAAAAGATGGAATAAGAAGTATTAAAAGCCAGTTTCGGTTTTCTGTTATCAATATTATTGGTTTGGTTGTAGGAATATCAACTTTTGTTGTAATTGTTTCGTGGGTGAAATACGAACGAAGTTTTGACAACTTTCATGCCGATACCGACTTGATTTACCGGGTAGTTACAACGGCCGGTACCGACACTCCAAATGCGATGGCGCTTTCCATCGGTCAGGAGGTGCCTGAAGTTGAGTCCTCTGTCCGGTTTCAGTTAATGTCGACACTAACATTTAAGGTTGGAGAACAGTTGTTTTACGAAAACAAGGTTGCTCTTGCCGATCCCGGGTTCTTTCAAATTTTTAATTTTCCGTTCATTGTAAGTAATGCTGAAGAGGCCCTTGATCAACCTTTTAATATTGTGCTTACACAAAAGATGGCTAAAAAATATTTTGGCGATGTCGATCCGGTTGGAAAAACCATTTTAGTCGAAAACAAAATACCGGCAAAGGTGACAGGCCTGATTAAAGATATTCCAAAAAATTCTCATTTGCAGTTCGATTGTGTTGTTCCTTACAAAATAATGAAACAGTTAGGATTTGATCCTGACAACTGGTACAACTGGAATCCGAATACCTATATAAAGCTGAGTCAGAATGAAAATATTGATTTGGTTCAATCGAAAATTCAGGCGCTGGCAGATAAAAACCGGAGGAACAATACCGAAAAATTTGTGCTTCAGCCTTTAAACGATATCCATTTTAATACCCGTCTCGATTTCGATCCTGCTGTAACGATCAATTCAAGCTACATTACAATTTTATCGTTTGGTGCTTTTTTAATCCTGATCATTTCAATTATTAACTTCATTAATTTGTCAACCGCCCTCTACAAAAAAAGATTAAAGGAAGTTGGAGTCAGGTTAACGCTCGGGGCCGGGAAAATAAGACTGGGAAAACAGATTTTTACAGAAACATTAATGTTGGTTTCTGTCGCAACTGTTTTATCATTGATCGTAATTGTATTGATTAAACCTTTGTTTGCTGATTTTTTAGGCGATGATAATCAACTTCAGATATTAACACAGGGATCAATCATTGGATTTGTGTTGCTGGCTTTGATTATTTCTTTTATCTCCGGCTTTCTGCCAATGCGAATAATAGCTTCTGTTAAACCGGTACACATTTTAAGCAAAAGGAACAAAATTCCCGGTGACAGGCTGTCGTACACACAAATACCTGTTATTGTCCAGTTTACTTTGTCTATATTGCTGATTGTTGGAGCTTTGGGTATCAGCAAGCAGTTAACTTTTATACAAAATGCTGATCTGGGATTTACCTGTGATAATATTATTTGTTTGCCGGTAAAAAATAATTCAGAATCGAAATTCAACAGCTTCAGGAGCGAGTTGTTAAAAAATGCAGGGATTGAAATGGTTTCAATAAAAGATCATTCGATACTTGGATTTGGCAATACGAATGGTTCGCTTGACTGGGATGGCAAAAAGCCGGGCGAAAAAATGTGGGTTGAATCCAATTACATCGACGAAAATTATTTCAAAACCCTTGGAATTCATTTTGCACACGGCAGGGCCTTCTCAAAAGAAATTCAGAGCGATCGCACCAATAAAATAATTGTTAACGAAACTCTGGTAAAAAGAATATTGCTTGAAAATCCCGTTGGGAAGGAAATTAAATTTCAGGGAAAACAGATGGAAATTGTGGGCGTAATTGAAGATGCTCATTTTCAATCGCTGCATAAAAATATCGAACCACAGGTATACCAGTTTATCAATTTTAACAAGCATTTTGAAGATGAATTTCTGGCTATTGTAAAATATACGAGTGAAACACATTCAGCGGGTTTAAAAAATGTGGTTGAACACATTGAGAAATGCTGGCAGGATATATATCCTGAGTACCCTTTCCAAACCAGTTTTTTAAGTCTCGAATTAGAAAACCAATATAAATCGGAGCAAAAACTTACCCTGTTAATGTACCTGTTTTCGGGTATGAGTATTTTTCTTTCCTGCCTCGGATTACTGGCTCTTTCTGTTTTGTCGGCTCACAAACGAACAAAAGAGATTGGAATCAGAAAAGTAAACGGAGCCCGAATTTCAGAAATACTGGTTCTGTTAAATAAAGATCTGATAATATGGGTTGCCTTTTCTTCTTTAATCGCCATTCCATTAGCATGGTATACACTCAACAAATGGTTGGAGAATTTTGCATACAAAACCAATCTGAGTTGGTGGATTTTTGCTTTGTCAGGCTTGCTGGTAATGGGAATTGCACTATTAACGGTGAGTTGGCAGAGCTGGAGAGCAGCCACCAGAAATCCAGTTGATGCGCTCCGCTACGAATAAAAATTAATAGCGAATAAATTTTAATCATGATTAAAAATATTTTTAAAACGGCACTAAAATATTTCTGGAAAAACAGAATCTATAATCTCATAAATCTGGCAGGATTAACCGTTTCTATTTCAGCCATTATAATTATTCTGCTATACATTGGTAATGAACGAAAATATGACACCCAGATTAATAACCGTGCGCAGATTTACCGGATGGGAACCAACTGGGCAACCATGCCATCGTTTATCGGGCACTTTTTAAAAGATGAATTGGGATATATCGAAGATGTCACCCGGGTTAAAATGGAAGAACACGAGGTGAATTACAAAGATGAGGTTTTCCTTATGGATAATATTGGAATGGCTGATGCGAACTTCTTTCAGGTATTCAATTTCCATTTTTTATTGGGGAACTCAGAAGATGCACTTCAAAAAAAGCATTCTGTTGTTTTAACCCAGAGCGAAGCGAAACGGATTTTTGGGGAAGCAAATCCTTTGAACAAGACTGTTCTTCTAAAAAATAAATATCCGTTTACCATAACCGGAGTAGTTGAAAATCCTGACTATTTTCATTTGCCATTTACAGCCATCGCAAGTCTCGAAAGTCTGAAAGAGTTGGCCTACCCCGAAATTCTTGAACAGAAAGACGGCTGGAGTTATTTCACTTACATTGTTGGAAATCCATCGTTGAGCATGGCACAAACCGAAGAACAGCTCAATACTAAACTGAAAGAATTTAAGTACCAGCAAACATTTCATTTAACCAGTCTCGAAGATTTATATTTTTCCGAACCGCTTTATTACGAAGGAAACACACGACACGGGAGTAAATCGGTATTATTTATTCTTTTTTCAATTGCCGTATTACTTTTTGTTCTTGCCGCTATCAATTTTGTTAATCTTACCAATTCGCGAACCAGCATACGTTTAAAAGAAGTGGGGATTAAAAAATTGATTGGAAGCCCTAAAAGTACACTGATCATCCAGTTTCTGGTTGAGTCGTTTATGCTACTGATTATCGCTTTTAGTTTCTCGTTGATTTTGGTTGAAGTTATTCAACCCTCTTTCTGTAACTTAATTGGAAAATCTGTGGATTTCAGCAGTGTTTATTCGTTTCAAACACTCTTTCTGGCAACTGGTTTAATTCTTGTTACAGGAATTGTTACCGGTTTGTTTCCGGCTTTAAATATTAGCTCAGTACAATCTATTTCTCTTATCAAAAATAAGGCAGACGGATTTTCGCAGAGTTCACTTTTTAGTAAATCGCTGATTACCTTTCAATATGTTATTTCAATTTTTCTAATAGCCGGAACCTTGTTTATTGTAAAACAACTTAACTTTTTGAGAAATAAAGATTTAGGATTTTTGCCTGAGCAAATTGTTTGTGTTGAATTGAATGATGGTTTAAAAACTCAGCAAAAAGCGTTTAAAAATGAACTGCTTCAAATTCCGGGAGTGTTAAAAGCAGCCTATTCGGGAAACCGCATGGGAAACGACTGGTCGAACTGGGTGAACGAAATGGATGGAAAAGCGAAAGCATTTAAAGTAAACAGTGTTGAACCCGGATATTTCGACCTTATGGGAATTCAACTGAAAGAGGGACGCTTGTTTCGTGAAGACGAAATGGATGAAGCTTACATTGTAAACGAAACAGCCGTAAAGCAACACGAAATGGTTAATCCTTTGGAGAAAACTATGGAACGGGACGGGAAAATTTATCCGATTATTGGTGTGCTTAAGGATTTTAATTTTCAGTCGCCGCAATATCCTGTTGAACCGGTGCTTTTTTATTTCAGGGATAACAGGTACCACCTGATTAATTTAAAGATCGAGGCTGCCCGGACAAAAGAAGTGTTGGCGGATATTGAAAAAGTGTGGGAAAAGTTTAGCCCGGGTCATGTGCTAACTTATAATTTTCAGGATGATTTATACAATAGTCAGTATAAATCTGCAGAGCAATTCAGCACTCTGGTTGGTGTCGGCGGAGCGATTGCCATACTGATTGCCTGCCTTGGGATTCTTGGCTTGTCAATTTCTCTGGCCGAACACAGAATCAAAGAAATTGGCATTCGAAAAGTTAATGGTGCGAAGGTTATCGAAATACTTTCAATGCTGAATAAAGACTTTGTAAAATGGGTAGCCATTGCTTTTGCAATTGCTACGCCTGTTGCATATTTTGCAATGAATAAGTGGCTTGAAAACTTTGCTTATAAAACGGACCTCAGCTGGTGGATTTTTGCACTTGCCGGTCTACTTGCTTTGGGAATTGCATTGCTGACTGTGAGTTGGCAGAGTTGGCGGGCAGCCATGCGGAATCCGGTTGAGGCACTCAGGTATGAATAATAAATGAAAAAAATATAAAACTAAACCGATATGAAGAGATATTTAATCGGCTTTTTGCGAAGGCATTTTCTTAAAAACCAGATTAGTACTGCTATTAATATTTTGAGTCTGGTTGTTGCATTTAGTGCCTGCCTTCTTATCTATTCTTATATTTTTAATGAATTCAAATACGACAAAGGTTTTCCAAATCACGAACAACTTTACCGGGTTGCTTCAAAAGTTGAGATGGGCGGCGTAGACTTTAGTTCTGCAATGGCTCCTCCGCCACTGGCAAAAACACTGGTTCGCGAAATTCCCGAAGTACAAAAAGCTACCCGGCTGTGGCAATGGACCATCCTATCAGTAAAAAAGGAAAAAGAAAATGGCGAAGTTATTTCGTATAACGAAGACTGGGTTACCGAGGCAGATTCTAATTTTTTCGATGTGTTTGATTTTAAACTATTACAGGGAGATGTTCGTACCTGTTTAAAAGATCCGACAGACTTGGTTATAACCGAAAAAACCGCCATTAAATATTTCGGAGAAGAAGCTTATGCGCGCGGCGAGATTATGGGAAAAGACCTTCATCTGAAAGTATTCGGACGATACAGGCCGTATCAGATAAAGGGAATTTGTGAGAACCCGCCCAGCCAGCTTCATTTTGGATTTAGTATGTTGTTCTCCAGCAGTTGCGACCCCGACAGTAACACCGATCACTGGTTGAATAATACCTATTACACTTATGCACTTTTGGCGCCATCGTCGAATATTCCGCTGGTGGAAGAAAAGCTGAAAAATATTGTTACGAAGTACGTTAATCAGGGCTATGGAAAACAATTTGCTTTAAACGAAGAATCGGGATCGGATTATTGGAAATATATTTTGCAACCGGTTACGCGTATTCATTTAACTTCTGATTACGAGCGTGAACTAAAGGCCAACGGAAGCATTCGAAATATCAAGATAGGAGCAGGCATTGCATTGATGATCCTGGTTATCGCCCTGTTTAATTACATGAATTTATTTACAGTTACTAATATTCAGCGATCGAAGGAGATTGCTGTTCGAAAAATTGCAGGAATGAGAAAAAGTACTGTCTTTTCCGGATTTATTCTCGAATCGGTTTTGTTTGTCTGTATAGCTATGTTAATAGCTGTTATTCTTGTATTGTTTACTGTAAAACGGCTGGAGACCGTATCGGCTGGTATTAAGGATTTCGCAATTTTAAACGAGCCACTGACTTACATTCTTATTTTATCCCTTGTTTTAATTTCTGGAGCTGCCGGAGGCCTGTATTCAGCCATAAAAATGATCGGCACAAAAAATATTGTGATGTTAAAATCAACATACAATGAAAAGAAAGGCAGAAACGGATTGCGCCAGGTGCTGGTGACAACGCAGTTTATAATGGCTATTATTCTGATTGTTTCATCGGTAGTTGTTTCGCGTCAGCTTCGGTTTTTGACCTCTAAAAATCCGGGTTTTAATAACGAACATATTTTGGTGTGCGATGCACCTGTTTTTGCCATGCGGCAGAACTTCGATAACTTAAAAGCCAGGTTGCAAAGTAACCCCGAAATACTCGCTGTTTCATCGGCCAATACCGTTCCCGGCGATGGTGAATTTAATTTTCCGCTGTACCTGAAAAAGAAAGGAGAAAGCAGTCACCAAGTGGTAATACCTTACGAAGGAAATTACGACTTTGTTAAAACCCTTGGGTTAACCATAACCGAAGGACGCGACTTTGCCAAAAATTACGATGATCAGAACAGTATTATTCTGAACCAAACCGCAGTAAAATCATTGGGTTTAGTCGATCCGGTTGGGCAGATCATTTACAACAGCGAAGTTCGTGCTGATGGACAAGAGCTTACACCAATAAAGATTATTGGAGTTGTAGAAGATATTCATTTTGAATCGTATCATAAAACAATCAGACCTTTTGCTATTCAGTTACGTAGTTTTCATAATTACCTGGTTTTGAGAATGAGGCCCGGAGATCCGTCTGAAACGATTCGTTTTGTTCAGAATTGCTGGCAGGAAACTTACCCGGAAACTCCTTTTGACTATACATTTCTGGACAAAAAGTTTGAAATGCTTTATAACAAGGAAGCCGGGTTAAAATCATTTTTCCTGTTGTTTACCACTATTGCCATTCTTATTGCAGTAATTGGATTATTTGCCCTGTCGGGTTTTATTGTTCGTCAGAAAACCAAGGAAATAGGAATTCGAAAAGTAAATGGAGCCAAAGTTTCTGAAATATTAACCATGCTGAACAGCGATTTTGTTAAATGGGTAGGCGTTGCTTTTGTTATTGCAACACCAATTGCATATTATTCTATGACAAAGTGGCTGGAAAGTTTTGCCTACAAGACAACTTTGAGCTGGTGGATTTTTGCCCTTGCCGGAGTGCTTGCTCTGGGAATAGCATTGCTAACGGTGAGTTGGCAGAGTTGGCGGGCTGCAACGAGGAATCCGGTGGAAGCTTTAAGGTATGAATAATTGGAATTGAAACGATGAGATTTTTACGATATTATAAAAACGACAAAAGGAACTGTACGATACAGGTAGTCGGACTAGTATTGGGAATTGTAACCTGTATTTTTGTGGGACGGAATGTTGCTTTCGAGTATAGTTTCGACCGCTTTAATACGGATAATGAACGAATTTATCGTACCGGAGGTTCGGAAGGAAGAATGCTGGCTTCGCTGGCAAAAGACCAATTGAGTTACGTGGAAAAAACTGCCCGTTTGCATCCGTGTTATCGGGGTGTAACCATTACGGTTGACGATAGAAGTTTTTTCGAAAACAGGGCCTATTTTGGAGAAAGCGAACTTTTCGATATTCTTAATTTTCCAATCTTGAAAGGAAATGTTAGTGAAGCCTTATCACAGAAAAACCAAATGGTTATTTCGGAAAGTTATGCACAAAAACTATTTGGAAATGATAATCCAATTGGGCAAACTGTTATTGTAAACGGCTCTTATGAAACGAATATCATTTACACTGTTGCCGGCGTATTCAAAGAAATTCCGCAAAACAGTCACGTTCGGTTCGATGTGCTTTTTTCAATGGAAAACATACTCGTTCACCAAATGTACACCAAAGATTCGCCTTGGCGATGGTCAAACTTTTTTACCTATTTCAAAACAACACAACCTGTTAATACTGAACAGTTTGGAAGCGATTTATATGAATTGCGACAAAACAACGGTCGAGAAAAAAGAAGCGACGAGGTAGAAACGTGTAATGTGCAACCACTTTGCTACATACATTTTAACGAGCAGTCGAATTATATGGACAACAATCCTTCACAGCGCGATGTTCTCACCCGTTTTTTCATTGCCCTGTTGATAATATCTATTGCCTGGCTGAATTTCATAAATATTGGCATTGGAAGTGCCCTGAAAAATAAACTGGCATTTAGTGTCAAAAAAGTTTTGGGAGCAACATCCGGAAGTATTTTAAATGAATTATTTCAGAAAACGTTGATGTTAAATACTCTGGCGTTGGCGATATCAACAGTGCTGTTTTTCGCTTTGAATGCAATATTTAAAAATGCAGGAATTATGCAAGGATTGGTATTACCTGTATCTTCAAAAATGTTCTTCTGGGGATTGGTAATTGTATTACAAACGGTTGGAGTATTTTTAGTAAGCCTTTCTATGTATGGATTGCTCAGAAAACAGAACCTGGCAAATACATTATCGAACCGGTCTAAATCAGCAAAACAAAATCATTCGCCTTGGGTAACTTTATTTGTGCTACAGTTCGGGGCGTCCATTGTATTAATTTGCTTTGCGTTGTTTACCTCCAAACAGATTAGCGGATTGATGAACATTGATAAAGGTATTGATACAAACCAGGTATTGGCAATCAGAAGTGCTTATTTTTCGGCAAATGAAGATGTCAATTCCGATAGGGATGTGTTTGAACAGGAAGCACTGAAAATCCCGGAAGTTACTCAGGCAAGTGCCGCCAGCTATATTCCGGGCAGTACAATTTCTTCGTTTATGCCCACCCGTCTTTCGGGCGAAAATGAAGATGCCAACATCCAGTGCCGGATGAATTTTGTGGGGTACGATTATATTCCGCTTTTTGGGCATAAACTTCTTGCAGGAAGGAACTTCTCAGAAAGCTACTCAACAGATGGAAGTGGAATTATTATCAACGAAACGCTAAGCAAAGCCTATGGTTTTAACTCACCGGAAGAAGCTGTTGGTAAGGAAATTTTTTGGGAAACAAGAAACAGGTACAAGCATATTATTGGCGTTATGGAAGACTTTCATCATCAATCTGCTGACATGCCGGTTGAACCAACGATGTTCCAGTTTTGGAAGCACGCCAACGGTTATTGCCTGTTAAAAATACATTCTGCAAATTCACTAAAAACAGTAAAAAAACTGGAGGCATTATGGAATAAAGTGCATTCTGCCAATGCTTTTAATTATGAGTGGATTGATGAACATTACCAAAAACAATTCGATAAATGGGTTCAATTGGTTCGAATAATAGAGGTGCTTTCATTCATTGCTATTCTCATTGCCTGTATTGGATTATTCGGGTTAAGTTCGATGCTCCTTGAAAAACGTACCAAAGAAATCGGTATCCGCAGAGTAAACGGGGCCAGAATATCAGAAGTATTAATGTTGCTGAACAGAGACTTTGTGAAGTGGGTAGCCATTGCTTTTGTAATTTCCTGTCCGGTTGCATACTACACCATGCATAATTGGCTGGAAAATTTTGCCTACAAAACTACTTTAAGTTGGTGGATTTTTGCCCTTGCCGGAGTGCTGGCACTGGGAATTGCTCTGTTTACGGTGAGTTGGCAGAGTTGGAAAGCCGCAACAAGAAATCCGGTGGAATCATTAAGATACGAATAGTAAATATTGGAAAGAATGAAACAACGCTAATTGCAATAAGAGGTCAGAATCATGATTAGAAAGCTAAAACATCAGTTACGTTCCATTGCGAAACATCGCACCTTGTCGATTATTTCCATTGGAGGATTTGCACTGTCGGGAGCCATTGTAATCTTGCTGGTGGCCTTTATTTCTGCTGAGCGAAGTTTCGATAAAGATATTCCGGAGGTAGATAGTATTTATCGGGTGATAGTAAATGGCGAAATTGCCGATATTCCTGAAGATGCGAAAGATTTGATTTTGTCGCAAATTCCTGAAGTGGAGGATGCTACCAATTACTATGTTGGAAATAAACCTGTTGTTTTTCGCGATAAAAGTTATCCATCGAAACTGATTTGTACCGATGACAAATTATTCGGTGTGTTGGGAATGGAGCTGGTTGCCGGAAGCCTGAATGATTTTCATGTTGATATTAGGCAGGTGGTTTTAACAGAATCCTTTGCAAAAAAGATATTTAAGGATGAAAATCCCATTGGCCAGCCGGTTAACCTTTCGCACAAAGAGGATGTTGTCGTAGCTGCCGTAATCAAAGATTTCCCCAAAAACAGATCGTTCATCGGAGATGTATTTTGCAGTAATAAGTTGAAGGTTACCTTTTCAAGCAGAGGCTGGAACGATAAAGTTACGTATTTCGATAAGTTACTGATTAAGCTCTCAGATAAAGCTCATGTAAACAAAGTTGAGGAAAGTTTGAAGCCAATTATTAATCCTCTTTATCATGGTTACGAGGAGAACGATTATAGCTACAACCTTTCTCCATTCAAATATGCCTATTTTATTCCGATCAAATACGATGATTTGAGCCATGCAAACGTGAAACTCATCGAACTTTTGTCGTGGCTGGCACTGTGTATTTTTGTTTTTGCCATTATCAATTACGTAAATTTTTCAGTAGCTAAAATTTCAACCGAAATTAAAAATGTGGGGATGCACCAGGTTTTGGGAGCTTCAAAATTCGAGTTGTTTAGCCGATTTATTTCCGAAGCACTTTTTCAACTTATATTGTCGCTGGTTTTGGCCGTTGTGTTGATTTATGGTATGAAACCATTGTTTGAAAGAATTCTGGGACAGGAAGTTGATTTTAGTACCTTGCTTCACAGTGATCCTTTGCTCATTTCAATCGGGCTTTCTATCCTTTTTATTGCTGTTTTATCTGGTAGTTATCCTGCTTATGTTGCCATAAAAGCGCGACCGGGTATCATGCTAAAAAATAAGGTGGCCGATCTGCAGAAACAGCGCGATATTCGGATGCCGTTAAATGTAATTCAGTTTGCTGCCAGTATAATTGCAGTTGTGGCATTAATCACCATTCAAAAGCAGATTCATTATGTGAAAAATCAGGATTTGGGTTTCGATACCGAGCAACTGGTTCGGATAAATGTACATTATAAAATCAAAGATCACGTGCCTGCTTTGATGGATAAAATCGGTTCTTTGTCGGGGGTGAAAAGTATCTGCCCTTCGCATGGAACGCCCTGGGCAATTTACAGTTATTCGGAGAATCCGGAGTTTGGCAGGTTCTCTGAAATTTCTACCGACAACCATTTCCTGGAAACCTTCGATGTAAAACTTCTTGAAGGAAGAAATTTTTTTGAAGGAGAGAAAGATGTGAAAGCCTTAATCAATAAAAAGGGAATGGAACAGGCCGGTTGGGATTCTTTCGAGGGTAAAAAAATATTCGGAGCCGAAGTCGTTGGTGTTATCGACGATTTTCATTTTAAAGATTTGCACAACGAAGTCGGCCCCTTGATTTTAAGAAACGACGAGGGCTTGTCGCACCTGAATGTTCGTTTGTATCCGGGCGATATTTCTGCAACGATGAAACTGGTGGAAAAAGAATTCAACGAGATCGCCGGGAACTTCAATTTCGAATATCAGTTTTACGATAGCTGGATGGACAGTATGTATAAAAAGGAAGAAAAACAGGCACAGGCTATACAACTGATTTCCATTTTGGCAATGTTGCTGGCTGCTCTGGGAATGTTGGGATTGGCAAGCTATGCCCTTAAAAGGCGGATTAAAGAGATTGGAATCAGAAAGGTAAATGGAGCCAGTGTTGCAGAAATTCTAAAAACGCTGAATTCCGAATTTATAAAATGGATAGTAGTTGCCTTTGTAATTGCTGCCCCGGTTGCTTTTTACGCCATGAATAAATGGCTTGAAAATTTTGCGTACAAAACAACACTGAGTTGGTGGATATTTGTTCTTGCAGGAGTACTGGCATTGGGAATTGCTTTGCTAACTGTTTCCTTTTTATCGTGGAAGGCCGCAACACGAAACCCGGTAGAGGCGTTAAGATATGAATAGTATTGGCTTTATTAAAAGTGAATTACATTCTGGTTTTTTCTTATGATTTTTAAGCCACTGCTTTAACAAAATTCGACCGGATGGCCAGCGAAATAAAAAACAGGGTAATCAAACAACATATAACAATGGAAATGGATGTGGAATAAATGATATTTCCTAGTCCCACCAGAGGCGAAACAACACTTCCTGAAAGAAATGGTAAGAAGCCCAAAATGGCCGATGCACTTCCACTGTTGTCGCGTTCAAGGTTTAATCCCAACGAGGCTGTGGTTGGAAGGATCATTCCAAGTGCTACCATTTGCAAAAAGAACACAGCTTCGAGAATAATAATATTTCCTCCAGAAATTAAGGTGAATGAAAGTAACGCTCCCAACCCGACTAATCCTAGACCTCCTGTCATCAATGCATTTCTTTCAGAGAACAGCGAAACCAGCCAGCTTCCAACCATAATTCCAAAGGCGTTAAAAGCGAAACACATACTAAACAAGATGGGACTCAATTGGTATTGTTCCTGGAAAATAAACGGCGATGCCGAAATGTACGAGAATAAAAATCCCATGGCAAAGGTTTGTGCCAGCACATAATACATAAATCGGCTGTTTTTTAGAATGGGGATGAAATTTTTAAAGCTTGCCAGTACATTTCCTTCCACTCTTTTTTCTGCCGGGTGCGACTCCTTGAAACTCAGGTTTAACAGTAAGAGGATAATACCCAAAATAAACAGTGCCCAGAAAATTCCCTGCCAGGTCGTAAAATTGATTAGGAATCCACCAAAAACCGGCGCTGCAATCGGCCCCAATCCATTCACAACCATCAATAATGAAAAGAATTTGGTAAGCTCTCTGTCTCTATATAAATCGGCAGCTACTGATTTTGAAATGACCACTCCTCCCGAACCTGCAAATCCCTGGATCAGGCGGAAAAATACAAACACTTCGATACTGTCCGAATAGATACAAGCCACGGTTGAAACAGAATACACCAACAGAGATATAAGAATCATCGGTTTTCTTCCATACTTATCACTTAGCGGGCCAATTAATAACTGACTGGCTCCAAGTCCCAGCATTCCTGCAGTGAGGCTTAACTGAACCATCGAAACTGAGGTGTTAAAATAACCGGTAATAGTTGGTAATGCCGGCAAATAAAAGTCGGTAACAAAAGGGCCAAATGCCGACAACAGGCCCATCACAATTAATAAATATAGCTTAGAATTTTGTTGCTTTTGCATGAATTTCTTTCTTCTTCGAAGCGACAAAACTACTCAATATATAACTACCCTGTAGACTAAAAATTGTGTTGAATTAACGTTAACTTCATCTTTAAGTGTGCCTGATTAATGGCCGGCTAAGTCAGCTAAAAGTTCACTGAATTGTTTCATGTCTTCATTCTCCGGTTCCACCAAGCTGTAAACCATTAAAGTTTGTTTTAGATTTGCTACATCCTTTTGATTGGCAAATTGTCGTGAATACGAATAACAGATAATTCCCAGGAACCCTTTTAGCCGTTTAAATGCCATTTTTTTCATGGTATTCGATTCGCTTTCAATCTTATTATTCAAGACTGAAATCTCATTTTTCCACCATGTTTCATCCTTTTGTAATAGGGCATCGGAGTATGCCTTTCTGACTTTCATTTCATATTGCAGGCTCCCGGCAAGTTCAGAAAGTTGCCTTTTATAAGATGGTTTTTTTTCCAGATTCTGGTTTATCTTTTGAAATGAACCGTTTTTTTCAAACTTCTCTGCCTTCGACATATTTTTGGCGATACTGGCTGCCTGTAATATCTCCCCAACTCCGGCTAGTGAGTCAATCCGCATTTGTTGTGCCTTCACAAAGGTTTTTATTGTTTTTTGGGAAACTGAATTTTCCGACAGGTAATACCAGCCAAAAACATCGCTTAGTTGTTCAGATGAAGGCCATTCGTGTGCTGCCAGGCTGAGTTCGATCTGAACATGGTCAGGTGTGGTTTCCGGCTGTAAAATATAACCGGCAACTTCCGGAAAATTGAAATCATCCATTCCAAGGATTCCCGTTACCGGACATTTTATGGCAGCCAGTTGCTTTGGATTGGCAAAAGCTCCGCAGGCAATCACCCCGTTTGCCTGATGATTTGCCACATATGTCAAAGCCATGCGCGCACCTCCCGAAAATCCGGTTAAATAAATGCGCTCTCCAACCGGGTAATGATTTTTTACATCGGCTATCAGTTCTTCCAGTTCCTGAATAAAGTGGGGATCGTTATTTTGAATGAGGTTGGAAGCAACCAGAATTGCCGGATAGTTTGAGACAGCTTCTTTTAAATGATTAACAGCATTTTGTCCTGAACCATGCGAGTCGATGGCCACAAGTAAAGGTAGATTTTTTGCAGACCTTTCACCCACCGGAATAAATATTTCATAAGTGTGAGCGGGATTGTTTAAACAAGTTTCTCTTTTATCAACTGCGGGACTCTGTTCTTTTTTATTACCTGACGACTGGCAGGAGATGATGTTTCCGCAGAGAATAACGATAAAAATATGCCGGAGAATTCGAATCATAGGTATAGCATTATTTTGAAATGCTAAAGTAACTAATTAGAGAAATTTTAACTCCGATTCAGGCAACTACTTCCCGAAATTCACCACCTCTTCTTTTGATTTTCTTGGAGACGCAGACGAAACGGCATCCACACTGTTTTCGATATTCCCGATTTGGAGTATGGCGATTGGCCGGTAACCTGTTGGAATGTCAAAATCCTGCAATTTCGATTTTACATTTCTTATTGGACCGGTGTAAATATGCGCTCCTAACCCCAGTCCCTGGGCAGCTACAAACATATTCTCGGTTGCCAGTGCGCAGTCGAAATCCACATTCATTCCCTCTTTGGTTTCTTCCGCTCCCGACACAATAATCATTACATTTCCGGGCGTGGCATTGCGTACAGTCTGCGAAACAAGTGCTGTGTCTTTAATAACAGTAAATTTCCAAAGTTGGCTATTCCGCGCACTGGGCGATTTCATTCCACACTGCAGGATTAAATCGATATCCTGATCCGAAACAGGATCTACAGTAAAAGATCTGGCTGTGTATCCCGAAAGGATAGTGTTTACTACTTCGTTTTCGGAATTTTGTGCAAATAATTGAATGTTTAGAAATAGTGCAATTACTAAAAAAGAAAATTTTGTTCTCATTTTGTTCTTAGTTATGGTTACCCAAAATTAATAAAAACAGTTTGATTGAAATTATTTGAAACCAGCTCAAAATAACAATCACCTTCTTGTTTTATAAACTCTTTTATTCTTCACGGAAACGGAAATATTAAGTCTGTTTGACTTTCATGCTCTTTCTTTATTCTTTCAGCTTTTGTCTTTCTTATATTTTATAATTTTGGGCGCCGATAATACTACAGACTTTTTGAATATTGATCAGTTTTGGAAGACTTGCTCTGATTTTATTTTAACGAATTTCTTCTCAATGAAAATTCTACTGTTGGGCTGGATTTTAAAAACCTCGGCAGATCTTCTTTTTGCACGCTTATTAAAAAATTTATATGAATAATAATATCTTTTCAAGGTCGTTGACCTTTATTGTTGGGCTGTTTATTATGGCGGTTGGAGTTACTTTATCTGTTAAAGCTAACCTGGGAGTTTCCCCTATTTCGTGTATTCCTTATGTGTATAGTTTGAAATATCCTCTAACATTAGGGCAAACAACGATTATTATGAATGTAGTGCTCATTTTATTTCAAATAGCACTTTTGCGAAGAAATTACCAGTTGTTTCAACTGATACAGTTTCCGGTAGTTTTTCTTTTTGGATTTTTTATCGATTTTACCATGCGCCTGTTATCATGGATGCAGCCAGCACATTATTTCGGACAAGCTTTTATCTGTTTGTTGGGATGTGTTGTTCTTGCTCTCGGGGTATTTTTTGAAGTGAAGGCCAAACTCACTTATTTACCAGGAGAAGGATTGGCAATGGCCATTACCAAAACATTTAACGTTGAATTTGGGAAAGCAAAAATCGGAACTGATAGTTCGATGGTTATTATCGGATTAATCAGTTCGTTTGTTTTTTTATATTCATTGGAAGGAATCAGGGAAGGAACTGTTGCAGCTGCTGTGCTGGTTGGATATATTGTCCGGTTTTTTAACAGTAAAATTAAAGTTCTTGATAAATGGATCGTTCTGGAAACAGTGGGTCTAAAAACTGAAGCTCAGGAAGTAGCGTTACAAACGGACAAAAAACTGGTTATAACCATTTCCAGGGAGTTTGGCAGTGGCGGACACGAAATCGGACAGAAAGTGGCTCAAAAACTGGGAATTAAGTTTTACGATAAGGAATTGATTCAACTGACTTCGGAACAGAGTGGTTTTACAAAAGAATACATTAACCAGCACGAACAGAAACTGGCAAACTCTTTACTGTATCAACTTTACGAACAAAATTATGCCTACATAGACGAAAGAAAACCACCTTTGGAAGCATTATTTCTGGTTCAAAGCAAAATTATCAGGGATATCAGCCAGAAAGAATCCTGCGTGATTATTGGACGATGTGCCAACTTTGTTTTGAAAGATCAGCCGGGAGCTTTCCATGTTTTTATACACGCAGATGAAAAATTCAGGAAACAAAGGATTATGAAACAATTTGGCCTTGATAAAGAAGATGCTGCCCGCGAAATTGAAAAAACAGATCGTGAACGTGCAAATTATTGCCATCACTATACAGGGAAAAACTGGGGCGAAGCAGATAATTATCATCTCACTTTAAACAGTTCTTCACTGAGTGTTGACAAGTCTGCTCATATGATAATTGAAGCTGCACAGGGATTTCATGCTTTGGAAGAAAATTAAGAGTAGGAGAAACAAACTAAAACAGAATCAATTTATTTTTTTCTATAGATCAGACAATTTTCTGATTAATAATAAAGATGGTACCAATTTATTAGCTGGTAACTGGTTGAAATATACTTCGTTTTTAATGTGAAGTTGAAATTTTTGTCTGACAAAAAATTATACAAATTTCTGTCTATATTTTTTACAATTTGAACTTTTAATGGGCTCCTAAATTTTTGATCGTTTGTTGATTATAAAAAGGGCATAATATTTGAACTAAAGCTTTAGTTGATAAGAGTCAAATAAAAAAATATCAAAAAAATGAACTTCACTGACCTAAAAATTGCCCTTCGAAATATTCGTAAAAACAAGGTAGAATCTTTAATCAGCGTTCTTGGTCTGGGTATTGGCCTGGGCTGCATTATGATATTGGGCGCTTTGTTTATTCACGAATATTCCTTCGATCGTTTTATTCCCAATTACCAGTCAGCGTATCGCGTGCATGAAAACGGCCGCCTGCAAATGCCTTATTTGATGGCAACATCAATAAAAGAGGAGATGCCGGAAATAGAAGATTATTTTCGATATTATCAAACCCGCGACGTAGAATTCAAAAATGCGGAAAACCGGATTATTAAAGAGAATAATTTTGCGTTTGCCGACGAGAATATATTTTCCCTTATGGGTATTAAATTCAGATTTGGTCAGGCAGCAGTTTCGAAATCGGAGATAGCCATTTCTGAGGATATGGCCAGGAAATATTTCAATACTATTAATGCAGTTGGCTCTTCACTGCAAATCAAATTAAACGATAATTTTCAGGCATTAACAGTTTGTGGCGTTTTTCAGAATTTCCCCGGAAACTCTTCTCTTTATCCCGATTTTGTGGGTAATATAAAATTAACAGGGGAGGTTTTGGGTTTCACTAATAAAATGTTGGGTGATTATTCGCATGGTAAGAACGAACTGAATAACTGGGAAAGAAATGATTTTTATACCTACCTATTTCTTCATTCTCAGGCAGATCCGGTGAAAGTGGGTGAGAAGATAACCAATTACATGCAGTCGATGGATGCCGAGAAGTTTGCCGAAGACGATTATCGCTTACAGCCTGTAACAGATACTTATCTGCAATCATCTGGTTTAACAGATGTTTATTGCCGTCGGGGTAATGCCAATGAGCTTAAATACTACGTGGGAATTGCTATCCTGATTTTAGGAATTGCCATTATTAATTATGTCTTTCTAACCAAGGCAAACTTGTTGAATCGTTTAACAGAAATGGGAACAAAGAAAGCACTCGGAGCTCATAATAATACCATTCGAAAACAGGTTTTGCTTGAGTCGAACCTGATTGCTGTTTTAAGTATTATTCCGGCAACAATTATAATTTTCCTGGGTATTCCTTTTGTTAACACTACTCTTGGAAAAACAATGGGTACCGAGGTTTTTAAAATGGGGCAAACATGGATGCTGTTTTTAGGTCTTATATTACTTTCTGGAACCATCTCCGGTTTGTTTATCGGAACAAGTATTTCGCGTTCTTCGGTTATTGTTTTGTTGTCGGGGTATTTAAATAAAAAACGCAAAAAATATAGTCTGAATCATTCATTTCTGAGCTTTCACTTTGCCATTTTTATTATTCTTATTGTGAGTGTGTTAACTTTTAAAAAGCAAATTAACTATGGTCTCACCAATTTTAAAGCCATCGATCCGAGTAATATTCTGATATGCCAGCTCAATTCCCCTGAGCTTCAAAAGCAGATCAGGGTTTTGCAAAATGAGGTGGAAAAAAATCCCCATGTAATCAAAACTGCAGGTTCATCTTTTGTTCCTCCATTTAGCTATTTTTTGCCTATCCGTTTAAAAACAGAAGAAGAAACGGTGCGTTTCGATGGGTTGATTATGGGAAAAGGAATGATTGAACTTTTGGGGATGGAATTAATAAGTGGAGATCCTTTTAAAGAGTTTGATGCGGAGAACAGAACCAATATTATTTTAAATGAATCGGCCGCACTTCAGTATAACATTAAGGCAGGAGATTTGTTGAATGGTTTTAACGTTCGCGGAGTTGTAAAGGATTTCAGTGCCCATTCCATTCATTCACTGATTCAGCCCATGGTTATTTTGCAGCAACATCCTGAAAAAATGCGACTGCTTGCTATAAAAACCGATGGACAGAATGATAATGCAATTAAACTTCAGCTTGAAAAACTGATTACTGAAATTGCCCCGGAATCAGTGGTTGAAATCTCTCACTTGAGCGATCAGATCAATCAATTTTATAACAGAGAACAGAATCAGGCAAAACTGATTACTGGTTTTTCATTTTTGGCTGTGGCGCTTGCAGTAATGGGATTGTTCGGCATTGTTTTGATTACCATTTCGAAACGCACCAAGGAAATTGGCATCAGAAAAGTAAACGGTGCCCGTATATCAGAAGTAGTTGAAATGTTGAATAAAGATTTTCTGAAATGGGTGATTCTTTCAATTGTGATTGCTACACCTGTTGCATGGTACGCTATGCACCGCTGGCTTGAAACTTTTGCATATAAAACCAGTTTGAGCTGGTGGATATTTACTTTAGCAGCAGCACTGGCAATGCTGATTGCCTTATTTACTGTGTCATTTCAATCATATCGTGCAGCAGTTCAAAATCCTATCGAAGCTCTCCGATATGAATAGAGGAGAGCGGAGATCCTCGATAACGAAGCGTATCGGGATGGAGGCTTTAAGCTTTGAATAATGCTTACTGTTTTTTAGAAAAACTGCTCCATTTCTCTCTCCGAAAAACAGAATTATTGCAAGTTTAAATGGTTATATTTTAATTGAAATGTATTCGAATTTTAAAGTTAAAAATATCCGATTCTTTATATTTTAATTTATCTTTCGAAAATAATATTCCAACTAAATTACCTGATAATAATGAAAAGAATAGCTTTGTTTTTCTCCATTCTGTTTGGCGTTTATAGTTTTTCACTCGCTCAAAATAATACTAAATCTGATTTAAAATTCAATGAAGAGGGAAAGTTCAAAATCCTTCAGTTTACCGATATTCATTTTAAATACAATTCATTTCGCTCCGACAGCGCTTTGTTGTTAATGAAAGCAGCAGTTGAGGAGGAAAAACCTGATTTGGTTGTATTAACAGGCGATGTAGTTTGTTCGAAAAAGACGAAGAAAGCCTGGCTGTCATTGGCACAAATTTTTATTGATGCTAAAGTGCCTTGGGCTGTTACACTAGGAAACCATGATATTGAACAGGAACTCAGCGGAAAAGAAATAATAGAAACCATTTGCGATTTGCCATACTGTGTAACCGAAGACGGGCCGGCAGAAATTTCAGGAAACGGAAATTACATTTTGAAGGTGAAGTCGCACTCTTCAGCTAAAACCGAAGCAGTTTTATATTGTATCGATTCTCATTCTGGGTTGAAAAAGGAGTTGGGAATGGGAAGTTACGATTGGATAAAATGGGATCAGGTGAATTGGTTCCGCGAACAAAGTAAAAAGCTAACCCGTGAAAACAACGGAAAACCTTATCCGGCACTGGCGTTTTTTCACATTCCGCTGCCCGAGTACAAAGAGGTTTGGGGAAAAGAAACCACGGTTGGTGTGAAGAATGAAAAGGTTTGTTCGCCCGATATCAACACTGGTTTGTACAGTGCTTTTCTTGATTCAAAAGACGTGATGGCGACGTTTGTTGGTCACGACCATGTGAATAATTACATTGGTGATTTACGTGGAATTTGTATGGTTTACGGACAGGCAACCGGACGCGAAACCTATGGCGGAATTCCAAAAGGCTATCGGGTAATTGAACTTTACGAAGGCCAAAGAAAATTCGATACCTGGGTGCGCGAGAAATACGAATGCGACCGTGATAATGATACCTGGAGCGCCACTAATAATCAGGAGAAGAAGAATTTTGTAACATATCCGGATTCATTTACAAAACAATAAATTTCTGAAATATCCCTAAACATTGACAAAAAATCTAACACCTTTTGTCAAAAATATTTACACGTTGTATGTATGGTGTGGTCTTATTGTGCTGATTGTTAGTGTTTTGTAATTAAGGCACTGGTTTTGGTTAATGCACGATGTATTAATTAGCTAATCAATATCGGTCGTTAATTCTGGGTAAAATACTCAGAGCCTTCCGTATTTGTACATGATAAAAACGATTCGAATAAGGAAATGCACTGTTAACAGTGTGATATTAGAATTAGATAACCGCAACACGAAATCCGGTGCCTTAGATACGAATAAAAGAAGAAAATAGTATGCTGAAGAATTATTTAAAAATAGCATTTCGAAGTTTATTGAAAAACAAACTTTTTTCAATGATTAACCTGTCGGGACTGGCAATCGGAATGGCTTCGTTTTTTGCCATTATGCTTTATGTGGGCTACGAAAAAAGCTACGATAAATTCAACAAAAACCACAATAACATTTTCAGAGTATATATGGATTATACCGAAAATGGTCAGTTTGTGCCCGGCGATGCACAGAGCTATAATCTTTGTGGCCCCAAAATAATAGAGGAAGTTCCCGAGGTAATTGATTTTGTTCGTTTTTATCCATTGGCCGAAACTTCGTTGGAAGCCGGGAATCGTTTTTACGAAACCTCAAAAGGTTACCTGGCCGATCCGTCGTTTTTTACTGTTTTTACCTCTGAAATGATTGCAGGAGATCCGACTTCAGCTTTAAACGAACCCAATACAGTAGTTTTATCAGAAACGCTTGCAAAAAAGATTTTCGGCAAAACCGATGTTATCGGAGAAAATATGCAGGCCATTAACAATGAGAAAACCAATCTCCGTGTAACGGGTGTTATTAAAGATATTCCTGAAAATACACATCTGAAAATAAGTTATTTGGTATCGTTCCAAACCTATACCAACTGGAAGGTTTTCACGCCTCAGAAATTGAACTGGAACAACAACAGTTTTTTCACCTATCTGCTTACAAAAGACAATGTAAATATTGAGAATCTACGCCAAAAATTGTTTCATATCGATATCGAATCTGATTCGGAACGAATGAACGTTGAGAAAATGACCGATATTCATTTGTATTCTGATAAACCTTACGAGGCCGAAACAAACGGGAATGGCAACAGCGTTAAATTTTTATTTGCCATTGCTGTGTTTATCATTTTATTGTCGTGGTTGAATTATATCAACCTCAGTTCGGCAAAAATACTGGAACGCACCAAAGAAGTTGGTATTCGTAAAGTTTCGGGAGCGCGCAGACAACAACTCATTTTGCAGTTTTTGTCCGAATCGTTTTTGCTCAATTTTGCTGCTTTTATTATTTCCTTAGGATTAACATTTTTAATATTGCCGGTATTTAACTCCTTTCTCGGGAAAGAACTTTCGTTTAGCGTTTTAGGATTTGGCTCATTGCTGCTGGTAATGGGAGTGCCGGTTTTGGGTATCTTTTTATCCGGACTGTATCCGGCAATTGTTTTATCGTCGTTCACCCCGGTAAAAGTGTTGAAAGGCAAAATGGCGTCAGCACGAACCGAATTTAGTTTCAGGAAAGGCATTGTAACCGCCCAATTTCTGGCCACTATTATTTTGCTTATCGGAACCATAACCATATTGAAACAGTTGAAATACATGAACAACGTTCCGCTGGGGATGAACCTGAATCAAACGGTTTCCATAAAAAGTATGATTATTGATGATCCTGAAAATGCGCGTCGATCGTACCAGGTGCTAAAAGAAGAAGTTGGAAAACTGTCGTTTGTCGAAGATGTTTCGCTGGTGCAAACCTATCCGGGAGAAGGGTACGATCACATGGGTACTTTTACCCATATTACTTTTCAGGATGGTTCGGAAGACAAACATACTAACTGGTTTAATTACCTGGCCGATGAAAACTACATTCGGCTTATGGGATTTGAGTTGCTTGCAGGAAGCAATTTCACCGATAATCCTGGCACTAACAAGAATAAAATTATTATCAATGAATGTTCGGCAAAGGTGATGGGATTTGCCAGTATGAATGAAGCCATCGGTAAAAAATTACATTTTTGGGGTGACGATTTTTATATTACAGGAGTTATAAAAGACTACCACCATTTTGGACTGAAGAACGAAGAAAAGCCATTCATAATTCGTTATGCTCCCGATAACGAGGGATTGATTGTTAAGCTGAAAAACAACACTGCATCGCTCAGCGAGGTGGACAAAGAGCTGGCCGCCCTCGAACAGAAATGGAAAGAAGTATTTGCAAAAAGCACCTTTCATTACAGCTTTATCGATCAGAAATTTGCATCGTTGTACAAACAGGAGAAAGACTTTAGTCAGACATTTTCCTTTTTCACTTTTCTTGCCATTTTTATTGCTGCTCTGGGTTTGTTTGGCTTGTCGTATTACCGCATAAATCAGCGAATAAAAGAAATTGGTGTACGCAAGGTTAATGGCGCCAAGGTATCCGAAATACTCGCTATGCTTAACCGTGATTTTATAAGATGGGTAGCCGTTGCTTTTGTAATTGCAACACCAATTGCATACTATGTCATGAATAAATGGCTCGAAAACTTTGCTTACAAAACCACTTTAAGCTGGTGGATATTTGCGCTGGCCGGAGTGCTGGCCTTAGGAATTGCATTGTTAACTGTTAGCTGGCAGAGTTGGCGGGCGGCTACACAGAATCCTGTCGAAGCCTTACGTTATGAATAGAAAAATACATATTATGATCTTGTTGGTACATATTAAAAGTGTTTTTAGAAGCATAAGGAAACAAAAGTTAAATACAGCGATCAAGATTGGAGGTTTAGCTCTAGGTGTAGCAGCCTGCCTGTTAATCACCTTGTATATTCACGATGAATTGGGGTACGACAGACATTTTCCTGATAGTGACAGAATTTACCGGACAGTAATAAAGTGGCACTTCAAAGGTGAAACTGAAAAAGGAATACATTTTCCAGCGCCATTTGCCAAGGCTTTAACCGAAAATTTTCCCGAAATAGAAAAAGCGGGAAGAATTAACCCGGTTGAATTATTTGGCGCCGGCGATAACGAATTGCGAAGAACGGATAGTGAAAAAAGTTCGTATGAGCAAGGATTTACTTACGCCGATCAGGCATTGCTCGATATATTCAAAACTCCCATGGTATATGGCGATCCCCAGCATGCTTTAGATGTACCCATGTCGATGGTGATATCGCAGCGAAAAGCTGAAAAATATTTTGCCGACGAAAATCCTGTAGGGAAGACCATGATCATTAATGACGATCGAAATAAAGTTTATACGATAAAAGGGGTAATGGAAAATTCGCCTGCAAATTCACATTTTCAATACGATTTTCTTCTTACCATGGAAGGATTAGTTTTTTATGAAGGCGAGCAAGAGAACTGGAATGCCAATAATTATCCAACCTATATTTTGGTAAAACCTGGAACAGATATGGCCAGCCTCGCGAGAAAGCTTGAATTGATAACTGAAAAATATTTAAAACCTGTTTTACAAAAGAGTGGAAATGTGTATGCCGACCAGATTCAGGATATTGTAAGTTTCGATTTTCAGGCTGTTTCTGATATTCATTTGCGATCGGAAGGAATTGATGACGACGGATTAAAACATGGAGATATCAGGTTTATATACATTTTTGCACTTATTGCCGGAGCCATTCTCATTATTGCATCCATCAATTTTATCAACCTTTCCACGGCACGATCTCTCGAAAAAGGAAAAGAAACTGGTATTAAAAAAACAATCGGGGCAAACCGTGCCAACCTGATCTTTTATTTTCTTACCGAATCGGTGTTTTTAAGTCTTATTTCCTTTGCCTTAGGAATTGTACTCACGGTTTTTGTTTTACCTGCGTTTAATTCTTTAATTGAAAAATCGATTGTTTTTCCCTGGCATATTTGGTGGATTGTGCCCGCCTTAGCGTGTTCCGGAATAATTCTTGGAATTATTGCAGGCTTGTATCCGGCTTTTTATTTGTCTTCGTTTAAACCGGCGCAAACTATCAAAGGGCAGCTGCCAAATATACATCACAGTTTTAATCCGCGGAATGCTTTGGTTGTATTTCAGTTTGTAGCGTCAATACTTTTAATTATTGGAACTGTATCCATTCACAAGCAGTTGAAATATATTTTAAATAAGAATGTGGGGTTCGATAAAGAACAGGTTTTGCTTTTGCACGGTGCAAATACCATTGGAGATAATATTGAAACGTTAAAACAGGAACTGCGTCGAATTCCCGAGGTAGAAAATGTTACTGTAAGTGGTTTTATGCCGATAGAGAAAACCCAAAGAAACGGAAACGGTTTCTGGAAAGAGGGGCGAAAAAAAATGGATGAATCAGTGGGAGTACAGATATGGAGTGTAGATGCAGATTACATCGAAACCATGGGAATTAAGTTGGTTGAAGGCCGAAATTTCTCCACTGATTTCTCTACTGATAACAGGGCTATAATAATCAACCAATCTATGGCAAAAGAGCTGGGACTGGAAAATCCTTTGGGAGAAGGAATCACGAATTATACGAATAAAATCTGGACTGTTGTCGGAGTTGTCGAGGATTTTCATTTCGAATCGTTTAAAGAAAATATTGGAGGTCTTTGTATGGTTTTGGGGAATAGTCCTCAGATTGTTGCTGTTCGAATTAAAGGAGCCGAAACAACAAATGTCCTCAAAAATGTTACTGGTGTGTGGAGTCGTTTTGCTCCCAATCAAGCCATCCGGTATTCGTTTCTTGATGACGACTTTGCCCAAATGTATGCCGGTGTTAAACGGATGGTAAATCTGTTTCTGCTGTTCTCGGGGTTGGCAATAATTGTTGCCTGTTTGGGACTTTTTGCTCTTTCATTAAGTATGATTGAAAAGAGGCGAAAAGAAGTTGGGGTACGTAAAGTAAATGGTGCAGAAACAAAAGAAGTTCTTGTTCTGCTTAATAAAGATTTTGTAAAATGGGTTGCCACTGCTTTTGTAATTGCCACACCCATTGCATACTACGCCATGAATAAATGGCTCGAGAATTTTGCCTATAAAACCAACCTAAGCTGGTGGATATATGCATTGGCCGGAACTCTGGCTTTGGGAATTGCATTATTAACGGTGAGTTGGCAGAGTTGGAAAGCGGCTACGAGAAATCCGGTGGAGGCATTGAGATACGAATAATTTACAGTCACGGCGTCACTCTAAGTAACACCGAGCCTAACAATAATTGAATAAAATGAACATAACAAACATAAAAGTGTCGATACGAAACGCCCGAAAGAATGGGGTGATTTCGTTTGCTAAAATATTTGGATTGAGTATTTCGTTTGCTGTGATTTTATTTGCAGTATGCTATGTATATTACGAAACAAGCTTCGACAAAAGCATTTCTGATGCCAATCGTATTTATCGCTGCCTGATGCAGGGAAATTATAATAATGAAGTGATAGACTATGCGGTAACCAGTGCTGCACAAGGACCATCGTTGGTTGCCGAAGTGCCAGAAATTACCGAATCGTTACGAATGTTTAATCAGGGGAAAGCCGATATCACAAGCAATAAAAACGATTTTATAAAAGGGAATTTGTTTTATTCCGATGCCAATTGTTTAGGCTTTTGGGATATTCCGGTCAAGAGCAATATCAATGGATTGTTTACCGATAATAACAGTTTGGCTGTTTCAGAGAGCATTGCCAAAAAGCTATTTGGTACTGCCGAAGATGCATTGGGTAAAAGCGTTACTTTCAGCAGTACCAATTGTGTAATTACTGCTGTATTTGATGATGTTCCCAAGAACTTCCACTTGCAATTCGATTTTCTGCAACCTATTGAAAAAGAAATAAAAGGCAATCCACGTTGGGGAAATCAAAGTTATTATACGTACATAAAAACGATTTCGCCTAATATAAACATTGATGATTTGACATTTAAAATCAGTAAAAATGTTTACACATATTATAATAATGGCATTGACGGAGCAAAAGCTCAAACACTCGACGATTTAAGATACGACAAGAATAATTATCTTTTTTTTACAGCAGAACCATTAAGCGCTATTCATTTTAGCAAACACAAATTCGACTCGGCAATAACCGCCAATAAAACGTATGTGTATGGTGCTATTATTTTGGCGCTGTTAGTGCTTTTGATCTCGTCAGTCAACTTTATCAACCTGTCCATTGCCAATCTTTCAACACGCTTTAAAGAAGTAGGTATTCGTAAAACAATTGGGGCTTTTAAAGAGCATATTTTAAGTCAATTCATCAACGAAACAGTCCTTTTCTTTATCATTTCACTTGCCATTGCTATCGCAATTTTCTTTGCTTTCGGCAATTCGTTATCGCAACATTTAGGCTTCGATATCAATCTAACGTCGGCAAATCTTGTTAAAATAATAGCTATAAGTTCGGTATTCTTGCTGTTATTTCTACTTAGCATTAACATCATCCCAATTTGGATGATCTCGCATAACGAAACACTCAATCTGATAAAAGGAAAAAGCAATAAGCGCAAGCAACAATGGGGAAGCAATACATTTGTGCTTATCCAATTTATGTTGTCGGTGGTTATTATTCTGTTGTCGGTTATTATGACCAAACAAATCAATTATATGGTAACCAAGAACAAAGGCTATACTTCAAATAATATTATGAGCATTAATCTTTGGCGTTTGAGCGAACAACAACGCGAAAGTTTTATGAAACAGTTGGAAAACTATCCGGTTATTCAGTCTGTAAGTAGTTCTATGCGTGCCATTGGCTACGATATTGGAATGGATGGAGCTTATTTTGAAGATATGAATGACGAATCAAATTATTTTCACCCCAGTATTCTGCCTGTTGATGGCAACTTTGCCAAAACCTTTGATTTAACCATGAAAGAAGGACGTTTTTTTAACACAGCCCTCGAAACAGATAAAAACGCTGCCATCATTAATGAAGCCGCAGCGGCTGAATACAAAAATGCAGGTTCGCTCATTGGAAAAAAGCTCTTTGCCGATGGCGATTTTGAAATAATAGGCATTGTTAAAGATTTTAATTTTCGGTCGTTACACCACGCCGTTGAGCCGTTGGTAATTACCTTTTCAAAAAATCAGGGAAATGTATATTTAAAAATGTCGATGGATAATTCGGCAGAAGTAATCGGCATTGTTCAAAACCTATGGAACGAATTTAATGTTAATCAGCAATTTGACTATACATTCCTCGACGATATTTTGGCTCGCAACTATGCCAAAGACCAACAAGCCAAGAAACTATTGCTGCTCCTTTCGCTCATTTCAATCATTATTGCGTGCGTGGGGCTGTATGCAGTAAGTTTCTTTACCATCATTCGAAAAACCAAAGAAATAGGCGTTCGAAAAGTGAATGGAGCCACCATATCAGAAATAATGAAAATGTTAAATATCGATTTTGTAAAATGGGTTTTGGTTTCGTTCATCATCGCCACCCCTATTGCTTGGTATGTAATGCACAAGTGGCTCGAAAACTTTGCCTACAAAACCACACTAAGTTGGTGGATATTTGCTTTAGCCGGTGTTTTGGCTTTGGGAATTGCGTTGTTAACGGTTAGCTGGCAAAGCTGGAAAGCGGCCACGCGGAATCCGGTTGAGGCATTGAGGTATGAGTAAGATTAAAAAAACAAAAAATAGTATATGAGTTTAAAAAACAATCTGATAGTAAGTTTGCGGCATTTAAAAGCCGATAAAACAAATACTTTCATTAGCGTTACAGGTCTGATTCTGGGGCTCGGAATTGTGGCTGTTATTTTGGTTTATGTGTTAAATGAGCTTTCGTACGATGCATCTTTCGCTAATAACGATCGTATATTCAGAGTGCTGAATTACAGTAAAAACGATAATAATACCTGGGCAAATACTGCCTATATTATTGGCGAAACAGCTAAAGAACGATTTGCCGAAGTGAACGATTACGCACACCAGTATAATATTGGAAATATCGAAGTGAAAAAGAATACTGAGTTTATTCCCGAAAGCGATATGATTTGTACTGAAAGTTCTTTCTTCAGCATGTTTGGTGTTGAGATTTTGCAGGGCAGTCTGGATGATTTTAACGATACCGAGGGACAGATTCTTTTAAGTAAAACCATGGCCGAAAAGTATTTCGGAACAGATAACCCGCTGGGCAAAATACTGACCATTCGTTACGAGGGCAAAGAGTCGGATATGGAAGTAGTAGCCGTTTTTCGAGACATACCGCAAAACTCGACAATCAAAGCTGGGCTGGTGGCCAATTCCGATTATGGCATAAAACATCTGGCCGATAATATAACCACAAACGGTGCTTTGCCCGACGAAAAAAGTTATCGTGAAGCATGGACAGGCGTGTTCTTTACCAATTATTTGTTGCTGAAAGATGGGACTGATGTGGCCGCTTTGGATGCCAAATTAAAAGAAATGGGCAAGGAGTTCGAAACCGAAAATACCGATATTAACTTGTCGTTGCAGGCGCTCGGTGATATTTATTTTGGCTCGGAAACTATTGTGGATAATAACCGCAGAGAACAGGGAAATATGTCGATGTTGTTTGTATTGGGATTTATTGGAATTCTGATTCTGCTAACTGCCTCAATTAATTACCTGAACCTGGCTTCAGCCAAAGCCATGAGCCAGGTAAAAACCTTTGCTGTACGAAAAGTATGTGGTGCTCATCGGAAAAGTATTATCGGACAGATGGTTTTCGAGTCAACATTGATAACTCTAATTGCCTTGCCTTTTGCCATCATTGCTGCCCGTTTGGCTTTGCCCTATTTGAGTGATATGCTGGGGAAAGATTATGCCATTGAAATGAGTGCACAAATAGCTGTCAGTTTTACTATTCTGGCATTGATAACCCTTGCAACCGGAATTTTATCCGGCTCTATTGTATCGTTCAGGGCATCGCAGTTTGGGCTGGTAAATGTGTTGAAAGGAAATAAAGTGGACAGCGGAAATAAACAATATGCCCGAAAAGCCATGGTTGTATTTCAGATTGCCATTTTTATAGCATTGATTTCCTCCATGCTGCTGGTTCAAAAACAGGTGCGTTATGCCTTCAGTAAAGATATGGGCTTTGCCAAAGAAGGATTAATCCGTGTGCCTTTGGGCGATCATAATCTCGATTTGTATAAAGAAGAAATTACAAAAAATCCGAATGTGTTAAGTGCCAGCGGGACTCTGTGGATGCCGCCCAGCGATAACAAAATGTATGTAACTATTCCCAAAGTGAGCAACCGCACAGAAATGGTAAAAGTGAACGGCCTTTTTGTCGATTATGGTTTTGCCGAAACGATGGGAATGAAAATAATTATGGGCGCCGATTTCGACAAGGAGAAAAACAATAATGGAGTTTTAGTAAACGAGTCTGCTATAGAAACGCTTGGACTTACAGATATTTTGGGTGAAAAAACGGCCTTTGGTACAGTGGTAGGAGTGGTGAGCGATTTTAATATGTTTTCCATTCATGAAGCCATTACGCCGATGATTATCGGCCTGAATCCGGGAATGAGTCAGAATGTAGCCATCCGGTTGCGTACAGAGAACCTGCCCGAAACCATTAACTTCCTGGAACAAACCTGGAAGAAAACAGGAGGCACAACCACCTTTACCTTCGATTTTACCAACGATATTCTGGAAGAAATGTACGAAGCAGATATCCGCTTTTCAAAAATGATTGGATTGCTGGCTATCATCGCCATCCTGATTGCAAGTCTGGGATTGTTTGGCCTTTCGTTGCTCATGGGAAAACAGCGAATTAAAGAAATTGGCGTTCGAAAAGTGAACGGCGCCAAAGTTTCTGAAATACTGAGCTTGCTGAATAAAGATTTTGTTATTTGGGTGGCGGTTGCCTTTGTGTTTGCCACTCCCTTTGCCTGGTTTGCCATGAATAAGTGGCTTGAAAATTTTGCTTATAAAACTAATTTGAGTTGGTGGATTTTTGCACTGGCGGGAGTGTTGGCTTTAGGTATTGCGTTGCTAACGGTAAGTTGGCAAAGCTGGCGTGCTGCTACCCGAAATCCGGTGGAGGCGTTGAGATATGAATAGTTAAACTTTCTCGGTAAACATTGAATGTTAAAAAATTCTGCAATGAATAAAGTGTTAAAACCGATAGTCAGAAATTTTATTCGCAAACCAGTTATTAATCTGATTAATTTATCTGGCTTAGCAATAAGTCTTGTATTCGTAATTATTTTATCGGTTTATTGCTATAACGAATTAACAACCGACACCCATCATGTTAACGGAGAACGGATTTATCTTATTGGTAAGCCGGGTGCAGGAATGAACACGCCAGCTGTGTTAAAACCTCATATCGACATGGAGGTTCCGGGTGTGGAAGCAGCCATTCGAGTGGCAGTTACCTGGCAAGCTCCTGTTTTTCAGACAGAGAATGGAGAGCCAATTACGTCTGACCTTATTTTTTCTGATCCAGAATTTTTTACCTTTTTTAATTACAAAACCGTTGAAGGAGATTGTGCTACGGCACTTAGTAATCCTTTGTCGGTGGTTATTTCCAAACCGCTGGCATATAAACTTTTTGGGCACAATTCTGCTATAGGAAAAACAATAAAATACAACAACGGAAAACTGTTGACGGTTTCGGCAGTTATTGAAAAACCAACCGGAAATTCCTTTCTTGATTTTAATGCCGTTACTTCTATCGAAACCCGCAAAATTCTTCAACCAAGTGAGGGAGAATTTAAGGAATGGGGCTGGTCTAATTTTCAAACATTCTTACTACTGAACGAAAATGCTGATCCGGCACAGGTAGCAAAAACAATATTTTCAGTATTCCCTCAGGATTTTCAAAAGTGGGTTGAAGAGATTCATTTAATAAAATTGAAAGATGTTTATTTTTCAAGTTTGCAAACATTTGGAGCTCATCATGTTCGGATGGGAGACAAAAACAAAGCCTTAATTCTGTTATTTGTGGCTGGGCTTATTCTGATTATTGCATTGGTAAATTTTATAAACATCTCCTCTTCGCAGTGGATGGAAAAGATAAAACAAACAGGTGTTTTGAAGGTTATTGGGGCAACCCGAATTATCATTTTTCGTAAAGTATTGAGCGAAACTTTTCTCCTTTTTATTGCTGCCGTAATTTTAGCATTAATTATTATGGCCGGAGTTACACCCATTATACAAAGCTACACAGGTATTCAATTTAGCACAAAGCTCATTTCCAGCCCGGAATTATTTGCTGTTTTATTTGTTTCAACCTTGATTTTTAGCCTGATTTTAAGTTTGATTCCGGGCTTGCGAATATCATCTTCAAAGGCAGTCAATAATCTTAAAAAATCAGTCGATCAAAATTCAAAAAAATCCTACCTGCAAAACGGATTGATAACCCTGCAATATGTGATTTCTATTGTACTGATTGCTTTTACGACGCTTATTTATAAACAAGTTGAATTTGGAAGCGATAATCTTGTTTTTAACCAGGAGAACACAATTGCGGTGAAACTTACTCCGCAACTAAAAAAGGATATTATTAAAGAAGAATTTGAGAAAATACCCGAAGTGCAAAATGTATCACTTTCTCAATTCTATCCGGGCAAACAATTGTCGAGCTGGGGAACCAGGCTAAATCTGAATGGTGAAGAAAAGCCTGTTCATTTCACAACGTTTAGTGCCGATTCCGAATTCTTTTCAATTATAAATCTGGAAATTATTATGGGGCGACTATATTCCGACAGTTCAGAGAATGATAAGAATAAGGTAATTGTGAATGAAACATTTTTGAAGGAATTTAATATTGATAATCCAATTGGAGGAACCTTTGCAATGAATAATAATTTCGATTTTGAAATAGTAGGAGTAATGAAGGATTTTAACTTTAAATCAGTTGAAAAAAAGATTGGTCCGTTAGCAATTATTAATAGAGGTTACGCATCATATTGTTTGGCAACCATTCAAACAGGCGATTTTAAAACACTTTCTTCTACGCTGAAAAAGATTAGTACGGTTACATCACAGCTTTCTCCTGCATTTCCTGTAGAAGTAAGTTTTCTTGATTCAGCAGTGAAGAACATGTACGAATCTGAGGTTCGCTTTCGACGTACATTTTCATTGTTTTCAATAAGTGCCATTATCATTTGCGCCATGGGTATTTTGGCAATGTCGGTTTTCGCCAGTCAACGCCGGATAAAAGAAATCGGTATCCGAAAAGTAAATGGAGCCAAAGTTTTTGAAATACTTTCGATGTTGAATAGGGATTTTGTAAAATGGGTTGCATTTGCTTTTGCTATTGCAACACCTGTTGCATGGTTTGCTATGAATAAATGGCTCGAAAATTTTGCCTACAAAACAACTTTAAGTTGGTGGATTTTTGCACTGGCCGGAATGTTGGCTTTATGTATTGCATTGCTAACCGTAAGTTGGCAAAGTTGGAGGGCGGCAACCCGAAATCCTGTCGAAGCCTTACGGTATGAGTAAGGTGGAGATCCCGACCGAAGTATCGGGATGGAAGCACTGAGATACGAATAACAGGGAACAGTGATCAACTCTAAAAGAATATAACGGATGATGAACAAAAGAAATCTGAGGCAGGCTTTTCGAAATTTAACCCGAAATAAGTTGAATTCAATAATAATTGTCATTAGCCTTACATTGGGGCTTGCGGCCTCGTTTATTATTTTTTCATGGGCTTCATTCGAATATTCGTACGATGATTATCATAAAAATAAAGATCGGATTTTCAGGGTACTTGATCATCAGACTTACCAGGGACAGGATGAGCAATATTTGGCCCAGGTGCCGGAATACCTGGTAAATACCTTTGAAAGCGATATCCCGGGCGTTGAGCTTTCTTCTGTTTTATTGGCGGCAGGAAGTTTTTGGATAGAAAAGGCTGATGAACCCGTTGAAGTCAGGAATGTTTTTTATTCCGATAATAACCTGTTTAATATTTTTACCTTCGAATTTATTGCCGGAGATCCTAAAACATGTTTATCATCTGTAAATAATGTTGTGATTACCAGGAAAACAGCAGTTAATTTGTTTGGGGTAGATAATCCTTTAGGCGAAACGATACGAAAGGAAGGAGATAAGGAATACACGGTTACAGGTGTAATTGAAGATGTTCCGGCCAACTCGCATCTCGATTTTAATATGCTTATTTCAATTGAAGAAAGAAAACCCGGATGGAACAGAAATTCCGGAAATCACAATGCGTCGGTTTATGTGCTTTTGGAAGAAGGAATAAAGGTCGAAAATTTAAAAGATAATTTACGGGCTTTCACAGATAAACACATTACACATCATCCTGAAAAATCCGAACTACAATTTCAACCTTTAAAGGACCTGCATTTAAGTTCGTCTCATACCATTTGGGAAATGAATAAGAATAAATTCAACAAAACTTATGTGGCGGTTCTTTTATTAATTGGTTCTCTTTTACTGGCCATTTCTGCCATCAATTTTTTTAATCTCACCATGGTAAGCTTTTCAAAACGAAAGACTGAGATTGGCATTCGAAAGATTATTGGCTCAGGGCAGTTGCAGATTATCCGTCAGTTTCTTTTCGAGAATGCTATTCTTGTGGTAATGTCGGTTTTGTTGGCCTCGGTTATTTTAATCAGAGTATATCCATTTTTAAAAGTGAATTTATTTAATGGGTACGAACTGGCTGAAATTATCAGTATCCATAGTGTTTTAATATGCTTGGGACTTGTGGCTTTTGTCGTACTTCTTACCGGGATTTTCCCCACTTTTGCTTATTCAAAGTTATCTCCAGTTTCAATGCTTTCAGGAAAATTTTCAGGGAAAATGAGCCGAAAATCATTTAATAAAACACTGGTGATTTCGCAATTGGTGTTCAGCTCGTTTCTGATAATTGCCACACTGAGTATCGGCAAACAAATGAAATATATCAGGGATACAGATTTGGGATTTAATACCAGCCAGGTAATTGTATTACCTACTAACGAAAATATTCGAAATAATTATGAGGTACTAAAAGAGGAGTTGCTTAAAAATCCCCGGGTTGTTGGGGTAACTGCCTCGAACCGTGTATTTGGCGAAACCTTCTGGCGAAATTCCATTCGTTTTGAAGGTCAGACTTCGGATTCGAGATACGTAGTTCCTTTCCTGATTACTGATTTTGGATTTACTGAATTATATGATCTCAATATTATTGAGGGCCGTTCATTCTCAAAAAATATTACTACTGATAGAAATGAAAAAAGTTATCTGATAAATAAAGCACTGGCTCGGGAATTAGGTTATAACGATCCTATTGGAAAACAAATGAGGTTTGCTCATACCCAAATGGGAAAAATAATCGGGGTTGTAGACGATTTTCATTTTCGATCATTGCATCACGCCATTGAACCCATGGCTATGTATATTAGCGATAAAGAGCTTTACGAAGTTTCGGTAAAAATTAACTCGTCTGACATAAGTGGTACGCTGGCTTTTCTTGAAAAGAAATGGAAAGAGCTTCGTCCTAACCGGCCTTTCACCTATCATTTTTTAGATCAGGAGTTCGCCAAACAGTATGAAAGCGATACTAAAACAACAAAGCTGGTTTTGCTGTTTACGATTCTTTCTATTGTTCTGTCGTCGTTGGGGCTCTTTGGCCTGATTGCTTACGTTGCTGAAAAACGAACAAAAGAGATTGGTGTCCGAAAAGTAAACGGTGCAAATATTTCTGAAATCATGTCAATGCTGCTTCAGAGTTATTTTATCTGGGGACTTGCGGGATTTGTTATTTCATCGCCTTTTGCCTGGCTGGCCATGAATAAATGGCTTGAGAATTTTGTTTACAGAACCACTTTAAGCTGGTGGATATTTGCTCTGGCCGGAATTGGTACACTCGGTATTGCTTTGTTAACCGTAAGTTGGCAAAGCTGGCGGGCTGCTACACGAAATCCGGTGGAGGCGCTGCGTTACGAATAAGCTTGCTTTTTACCTAAATTCCTTGCCGGGAATTTATTAGTAAAGAATAACAGGAAGAAATAGGTAGTTCCGGAAATGAACTCACTTGAAATTCTTCAAAATGAATAAAATAATAGTAACTATTTGAAAAAACAGGCGTCCTATAATTAATACTCTGATTAAACAATTAAATAATTTCATTATGAAAAGCTGGATGAATTTTAAAATGTATACAATGATAGCGATATTGACCACATTGTTATCATTGAACGGATTCTCAGAAGACGGTCAACCTTCCATCACAAAAACTTTCGATTTAAACCAACCGGGTACGCTTAATGCTTCTTCTTCTGGAGGTAGCGTGAGTGTTTCCACACACGATCAGCCTAAAGTTATTATTCAGGCATTTGTACGAAGAAATGGCAAACTTTTATCTCCTTCCGACGATATGCTGGATGAGATTTTGGATTTGTACGATATTGATTTTTCGAAAAGCGGAACTGCTGTTACTGCCATTGTTAAACGTAAGTCACATACAAATTTTTGGAGAAACAATACGGGCATTTCTTTAAATATAATTGTACCTGAGGAAATGTCGTGCGATGTTTCTTCAAGTGGCGGCAGTGTGAAAATTTCGGGAGTGAAAGGCACACACGACTTTTCCAGTAGCGGAGGAAGTGTTAAACTGGAGAACACGAGTGGTAACACCAAAGCTCAGTCGTCGGGAGGAAGTGTAAAAGCCACAAATCATAAGGGTGATATTCGTTTAAGTTCGAGTGGTGGAGGCGTTTATGTTGATGGTGCTAAAGGGAGTGTGTATGCCCGCAGCTCTGGTGGAGGTGTTAAATTGGAAAATATTCATGGTGAAGCCGATGCCTCAAGTAGTGGCGGTGGTGTAAGTGTTTCGGGAGAAACTGCTGCAGTAAAAGCCAAGTCAAGTGGAGGATCGGTTCGGGTTAATGTTCGAAACTTAACAAAGGAATTATACCTGCAATCCAGTGGAGGAGGAGTTTCTGCAGTTATTCATGATGGTGATAATCTTGGTCTTGATTTGGATTTGCGTTCGAGCAAAGTAAATATCGACCTTCATAATTTCTCAGGAACTTCTAAAAAAGATCGTGTTGAAGGCAAAATGAATGGTGGCGGAATTCCTTTTTACGCGCATTCATCAGGAGGAAATGTGAATGTGAGCTTTGAAGATTAAGTTTGTTAGGGTTCAAAGAATTAGAATTTAAAGTTTAAAAAGCAATTCTGAATATGAATGAGGATTTCACATAAAGTGAGGTCCTCATTTTTTTGTGGTTAAAAAATAGACAGAAAGTGTCAATATTTTTTACATTTAGCATAGTTCTTCCATTGTAACCTGCTGGCAATGTTCGCCTAACAAAAACGGCACTGTAATTGAATAACCAAATTCATAAACTTGATTCCTTAAAATGAATATTAAAACGGCTTTTAGAAGTCTGAACCGAAACCGTTTAAATAGCCTTATTATTATTAGTAGTCTGGCTATTGGAATGGCTTGTTTTTTTTTAATCACAATATTTATACAGAGTGAATTAAATCCAGAAAGTTTTAATCCTGATAAAAACAGAATATTTGCATTACAATCTGAAAATCCATTTGGCTCAGTAGGGGGGGCAAGTACCAAAATGATACATACCCGTTATGGTTCAGCTGAGTTTATGGAAGAGAATTTTACTGAAGTTGAAAGTTTTTGCCGTTTAATCCATAACAGTGTAAAACGTGTTAATGCAAACGAAAATGCCTTTTTCGATCAACCTGTTGTAATAAATGCATCATCCAATTTTTTCGATTTTTTTCATTATAGTTTAATCCATGGTAGTCAACAAACTGCTCTTGCGTCGAAACAAGATATCGTTATTTCAAAAGAACTGGCTCAAAAATATTTTGGAGATGAAACGCCGATAGGGAAGCCTGTTCAAATTACTTTCAGAAACGGCGAACAAAATTACTTTGTTAGTGGAGTGTTCGAAAAACCACGTGAAAGCTCGCAATTCAAGTTCGATATGGTGACGTTAATCGGAGAACAGGATAGTCGCTGCTATTTAAAACTCGATTCGCCTTTAAGTAAAACGAAACTGGAAGATGAGTTTATTCGTCTGGAAAATGAAATCCCGATAATGAAAGGTGATAATCCAAATCATTATTCACTTGTGCCAATGACTGACGCGTATTTTAGCACTTTGCGAAGAGCTAAGTTTGAAGTATACCGCGACAAAACTGATTTGTGGATTGCTCTGATAGTTGCGATAATGATTATGGGAACGGCTATCTTCAATTACCTTACTCTGATTAAAAACAGGTTAAACGACAACATTAAAAATTATACAATTAGCAGAATACAGGGGGCCGAAAACAAAGATTTACTTCGTCTTTTTATGAATGAAACTTTGGTACTTTTGATACTATCTTTTTTTGCTGGATTTGTTCTTCTAAAATTCTTACTGCCATTTTTTAATCAATTATTGCAAACCAATCTTACCTTTTCTGTTTTTATAAAGGTTAGTAGTTTCTTGCTTTTTTGCATCGTATTGGTTTTTATTGCCGTTGTTTCGTATTTGTTTGCACTGGTTCACATTAAAAATCATTTAACAACAAACAATATTAAAGGAAACACTCTTGCCCAACACAGGCAAATTTCCGGTTTAACTGTTTTTCAGCTGGTAGCAATGGTGGTTTTGGTAATCTGTTCAACGGTTATTATTAAGCAGATTAATTTTATAAATAACAAAGAAATCGGGTTTAATAAAAATGTTACCGAGATAATGATTCCACTAGCATATATCGATAAAGCAACTGTTTTTAAAGAACAGTTGATGGCCAATTCGGCAATCGAAAAGCTAAGTTTAACACCGGCATCTCCCTTAAACGAACATTTTATATTGCTTTTGTCGTACGAAGAGAGTGGTGAGAAAAAGGAATATTACCCGTGCGTTTTTTCGGGTGATGCGGATTTTATTGAAACAATGGGCATTAAAATTTTGGAAGGAGATAACTTTTCCGGTAATCCTGAAACCGACAAACAAAAATGTCTTGTAAATAAGTCGTTTGCTCGTTTATTTCCTGATCGCCAGTTAATTGGCAAAAGTATGCCTGGTGAGACAGATAAAATCATCATTGGAGTTGTCGACGATTTCCATTTTTCAAGTTTAAAAAATGTTATTGAACCTGCTTATATTGAATATAACGATCAGGGACCACACATTCTTGTAAAACTGCAGGAGAATAGAAATAAGGAAGTTGAAGCAGCTATTGAAACCATTTGGAATGATTTAATTCCGGATTATCCGGTGAGTTATAAAAATCTGGATATGCTTTATCAAAACAAGCATGCCGAGAACAAAAACTTTATAAGGCTGATCGGCTCGTGCTGTTTTATAAGTATCCTTTTATCAATGATGGGTTTATTCGCAATATCTGTCGATAAGTGCAGAAAACGTGTGCGTGAAATCGGTATTAGAAAAGTGAATGGCGCAAAAATAGCCGAAATACTCGCTTTGTTGAACAAGGACTTTGTGAGATGGGTAATGATGGCATTTGTTGTTGCGATACCTGTTTCGTGGTTTGCCATGAATAAGTGGCTCGAGAATTTTGCTTACAAAACCAACTTAAGCTGGTGGATTTTTGCTTTGGCCGGAATGCTGGCTTTGGGAATTGCACTGCTGACGGTAAGTTGGCAGAGTTGGCGGGCAGCAACGAGAAACCCGGTTGAGGCGCTGAGGTATGAGTAAGCAGGAAATTACCGTCGAAAAAATAACGAGATTACTATTCTATAAATAACTAATTTAAATATGATTAAACTGAATCTTAAGCTCGCGATAAATAACCTTCTAAAAAAGACAAATAATACAGCAATCAGTATTGTCGGGTTAGCAATAGCATTTGCTGCTGTTTTTCATATTTTTTCGGTTGTTGAATTTGAAAATGGATACGATGGACAGCACAAAAATGCAGATAGGATTTTCCGAATCAGCGGTGATATTATTGCGGCTGAAAATACAATGACTCACGCAGTTCTTGGACCGTTAATGGGATCCGGATTAAAAGACGAATTTCCGGCAGTGGAATCGTTTGTACGATTGATTCCTGTGCGTCATACCGTTAAATTGGAAACCCATAATCACATCTTTGAGATAGAAGAGGCCTACACCGCCGACACATCGGTATTTCAAATTTTTTCGTTAAATTTTATTTATGGCAATGCCAGGCAGGCACTTCAAAATCCGAACGAAATTGTAATCAATAGTAGCCTGAGTAAAAAGATGTTTGGCGACTCCGATCCTGTTGGCGAAATTATTGTCAGAGACGGAACCCCGCTAACTGTTGCAGGAGTCATAAATGATAGTCCTGAAAATTCACATCATAAATTGAATGTTCTGTTCTCGATGGGAAATCATTGGACGGATCTTTCAGGAATGCCAGCGGCTAAAATATCGGAAGGTTATTGGATGCCGGTTTGTTATACTTTTGTTTTGTTGCAAGAGAATGCTAAAATACAGAGCATTACCGGTAACTTCGAACCGTTCTATGAGAAATACATGGTGGAATTTGGTAAAGCGCTGAACGCAAAGTTCGCGCCAGTTGCCGTTCCGTTGAAAGATGTACATTTTTCACGAAATATGAGTTACGACTATCCAAAAGGGAACCGCACTTATTCTTACATATTTTTAATCATTGGAGTATTTATTTTAATTGTTGGTTTTATCAATTATTCAAACCTGCTGGTTTCGCAAAATATTATCCAATCAAAAAACATCGGTATACGAAAAATTATTGGTGCTAAACAGTTGGATATTTATTTACAATTGTTTTTAAACTCAATGACGATTATTCTGATTGCACTCATTTTTTCCGTTGGACTTTATCGGTTGTCTATTCCGTTGTTAAACGACATTCCTCTTATTCATTCCGGTACATTACCATTACAAACAATTCTTGTTTTATCCATTGTTTTATTGTTCAGTTTTTCCCTGATTTCGACACTCATCCCATTTTTTAATCAAACAAAAAAGAGCGGGCTAACGCTCATTCTGAAAAATAAAAGCAATAAGGTAAACCCGGGACAATTGACTTTCGGAAGGGTATCGACCGTTGCACAGCTTTCGCTTTCTATAATGCTGTTGATTTCAATTTTATTGATTGGGAAACAACTCACATTTCTTTCGGAAAGCAATATGGGATTCGATAAGGAAAATGTGGTAATGTTGAAACTCAATAAAACCATATGCAATCCAGAGTCGGTAAATTCTTTAAAACAGGAAATAAGAAGAAACCCGAATGTTGAATCGGTTGCTTTTTCGAGATATGCTCCCGGAGAAGTAATGAGTAGTCATGCATTTCAGATAAACCGCGATGGAAAAGACGTAACTAAAGTTGTTAATGGCATGGAAATCGACTACGACTATATTCCATTAATGAACATGGAATTTTCGGAAGGTAGAAATTTTTCCCGCGACTTTAATGACGCTACCAGTACCGTGGCAATTATTAACGATGCATTTATCAGTTTTTGTGGTTTTACTTCTCCGGTTGTTGGTGAAGAACTTCAGGGGGGCGTAAAAATTATTGGAGTATTAAAAGATGTGTGTTTTAATTCTCTTCGTAACGAAACAGAACCAATGATTTTTTATCTCGACAAGCAAAAAGATGGTTATTTAAATATTCGGATTAAAAGTAATACCGATTTAAAATCTGTACTCGCAAACATTCAAAATACCTGGCAGTCGTTTTTCCCCGAAGAACCTTTTACTACCCAATTCTTGGATGCCCGCATAAAAATGATATATGAGGATGATTATTCAAAAAGTAAATTAATTAAGCTTTTCACAATTATCACAATGCTTATTTCTTTGATGGGGCTTTTTAATATTTCGTTGTTACAAAGCAAACAACGCACCAAAGAAATCGGCATCCGCAAGGTAAACGGTGCGAAGGTGTCTGAGATACTGGCTATGCTTAATAAAGATTTTGTAAAATGGGTAAGCATCGCCTTTGTTATTGCTACACCAATTGCCTGGTACGCCATGAATAAATGGCTCGAGAATTTTGCCTATAAAACCACATTAAGCTGGTGGATTTTTGCATTAGCCGGAGCGCTGGCAATGGGAATTGCGTTGCTGACGGTGAGCTGGCAGAGCTGGAGAGCTGCAACGCGAAATCCTGTCGAAGCTTTACGTTATGAGTAACGCGAAGATGATGACAAACGGAGTTCCGTCAGTATGGAAGCACTGCGTTACGAGTAATTCAACTTTTCAGTGTTTTAAAGTACCAAGGTTTAACTGTGAGATAATAATTAAAAAACAATGATATGTTCTGGACACAATTAAAATTGATGTTTCGCAATCTTGGAAGAAACAAGCTTCATTCGGCAATAAATATTTTTGGACTGGCAATCGCCATAACCATTGTTTTGCTTTTGTCTTCATATGTGTCCAACGAGATTTCAGTGGATTCTTTTCACGCGAATAAAGACAGGATATATCGTGTGCATGGTGACAATATTGAAACATTCGCGCCTCCTTTCGGACAGTATATTTTAGAAAATATTGCTGAAGCCGAAAGCTATACCCGTATATTTAGGATAGATGGTACTTTAACTTATGATAATCACAAGTTCGAAAGTGGAAATTGTTTATTAGCCGATTCAACATTCTTCACCATTTTCTCGTTTCCCCTTCTTGTTGGAGATGCCAGTCAGGTTTTATCGGCTAATAAAAATGTTGTTCTATCGGAAAGCTTTGCAAAGAAGATTTTTGGTAACAAAAATCCGGTAGGCGAAAGCTTTAAGTTTAGCGGAAAAGATTTTGTGGTTTCGGGCGTTTACAGCGATTTTAAAGACAATACCCATTTTGTGAAGCCAAACATGATTCTTAACTTTTCGATGTTGCCCAGAATTTGGGGGATGAGTGAAGAAAACGCTTCGAAATATTTTATGAAGGACTATGGAAACAGCTCCTTTGGACTTTATGTACTGGCGCATAAAAACAGCAACATAAAAGCACATGAAACCGAACTTTTGGAAAAGGTTAAAGAATTTTACTGGGTCTTTCAAAACGAGAGGAGCACGGAAATTTCTTTCATGCCACTCGAAGAGGTTTATTTTAATCTCTCGGCATTAAGTTATGTCGGTACAAGACAAGGCAATAAAAAATTCCTCAACATTCTTGTCATTATTGCCTTGTCGATAGTTGTAATTGCCGCTATTAACTACATTAATTTAAGCATCACTCAATCGGTTAAAAGAACGAGGGAAGTTGGAATAAAAAAGATAATTGGTTCGAAGCGCTGGAGCATTATGAGGCAATTTTTAATGGAATCGACCATTATTAGTTTTATTTCAGCTGTTTTGGCCATTTTGCTGACCATTGTTGTTTTGCCGGAGTTTAATAAGCTGGTAAACACCGATTTCAAATTTCTCGAAATAATTAACAAAGGCTTTCTTTTACGTAGTTTGCTGGTTGTTTTTATTACCGGATTTATCGCGGGCTTTGTTCCTTCGCTTATTCTTTCCGGCCTAAAATCTGTTGAAATTGTAAAAGGAGTTCCCTCGCGGCTGAAAAACAGTTTTCTACAGAAAGCAATGGTTGTTTTTCAGTACACGGTTTCCATTGCACTAATTGTAGTTGTGGCTTTTATTATGAAGCAAAATAATTACATGAAAAACTATGATTTGGGATTTGATAAAGACCATACATTTTTCATCAGAATGACCGACGGCACCAATAAACAAAAGAGTGCATTCGGAAACGAGTTAATGAAAATACCCGGGGTAAAAGCAATCTCTTTTTGTAACGATTTTCCCGGTGGCCCCATAAATAACCAGTCTTTTGTTTATAACGATAAGCCGCAGAGTTTCGACCAGTTCAGGGTGGATACTGCTTTCTTTTCTGCTCTTGGAATCCCATTGAAAAACAGAATTTCAATTACCGATAATGTTCTGCGCGAAGATAAGTTTGCCCTGGTAATGAACAAAACAGGAGTGAACAACCTGGAACTAGAGCCTCCTTATAACGAATTTAAGCTCTTCGATAATATGATAAAAATAAGCGAAGTAGTGGAGGATATGAATTTCAGATCCTTGTATCAGGAACCGCGACCAACCATGTTTATGCTAAGAGATCTGAATTGGGCGTCGTATGTGCTGGTAAGAGGAACCGGGGCAAATTTAAGCGCTATTGTGGATCAGGCAAAAGCAGTTTTTAAAGAAATATCTCCATCCGACCCGTTGGAACTGAATTTTATTGACGATGCTTTAAATGCGGCTTACCAAAAAGAAGAACGCACTGCAAAAATAGTCGGGTACTTTGCCATTTTCGCCATACTTATTTCGTCGCTCGGAATTTTTGCTCTGGCAAGTTACACTGCTCAAAACCGTCGAAAAGAAATAGGAGTGCGCAAGGTGAACGGCGCTCAGATTACGCAAGTTGTCAGCCTGCTAAATATGAATTTTATAAAATGGGTTTTTGTAGCATTTTTTATCGCTACTCCTGTGGCCTGGTTTGCCACCAATAAATGGCTCGAGAACTTTGCTTACAGAACCCATCTTTCGTGGACAGTTTTTGCGCTGGCCGGAATACTGGCCCTGGGAATTGCACTCTTAACGGTGAGCTGGCAAAGTTGGAGAGCGGCTACACGGAATCCTGTTGAAGCTCTCCGATATGAATAGAGGAGAGCAAAGATCCTCGATAGCGAAGCGTATCGGGATGGAGGCGTTGAGATATGAATAAAAAGAAGAATCATTGACTGACCGTATGAACAAAAAATAAAGCTATGTTCAAATTATTATTCAAAACAGCAATCAGAAGTATTCTAAAAGACAAATACCAGTCGGCGTTAAATATTTTTGGATTGATTCTGGGGTTTGCCGCATTTTTATTTATTGCGTCATACTTTTTTCATGAGTACAGTTTCGACAGGTTTAATACAAAAGCAGACCGAATATATCGTTGCGTAACAAAGGTGAGAATGGGAGATACCCAGGAGTCACTTTCCAACTCAGAAGCACCGCTTGCCATGACCGCGAAGGAAAACCTTCCGGAGGTGGAAGATGCTACCCGGATTTATTTCAGAAAAAATGTGGTAGTAACGGTTGGAGAAAATAAATACATGGAAAAGAATTTTTGGTATGCCGATGCCAGTGTATTCCATATTTTTGATTTTCCCTTGTTGAAAGGAGATCAGAACGAGGTTCTGGCAAAGCCCAATACGGTTGTAATTACCCCCGATTTTAGTAAAAAGTATTTTGGCGAAGGTGATGCCATTGGTAAATCAATTGAATTGAATGATGGAGAATTGTATGAGGTTACGGGTATTCTGGATAACATTCCTGAAAATTCGCATCTACAGTTCGATATGCTCGCTTCATTTTCGAGTATCGGGTTTAGTTCGGATTATAACATCATGCGCTGGGGCAACTTCCGCGATATGTTTACTTATATTCTTTTAAAGGAGAATACTGAACTGGCAACAATGAACAAAAAGTTGCAGGATTTTACTAGTCAGTATTACATCCCTATGATGGAGAAGAATGGAATGTCGTACGATGATTTTATAAATTCAGGAAATTTTGTTAAACATAGTTTACAACCATTAAAAGAGGTTCATTTAAATTCAACTTTTACCGACAGCACTGCAATTTATGGAAACAAACAACTTCTTTTTGCTCTCGGTTTTATTGGCATTTTAATTATTATAATAGCCTGCTTCAATTTCATAAACTTAACCACAGCACGGGCTTCTTTACGTGCAAAAGAAATCGGTATTAAAAAAATTGTAGGTTCAGGAAAAAGAAAAATTATTGTACAGGTATTATTCGAAACCTTTATTCAATGTTTAGTTGCCCTGGTTGGAGCTGTTCTTTTGCTTTCAATCGGCTTGGGGCTTCTTAATTCATACGTAGAATTGAATATTGAGTTCGTACAGTTTTTTACATGGCAGGGGATGGTAATTATGCTGACCATACTTTTGTTTGTTGTTGCGATGGCGGGAATCTTCCCTTCGTTTGTTATTGCCCGATTTAATCCCAGCGAAATTATAAAAGGGCTTGCTATGCGGTGGAATACAAAATCGGGATACCGGAATATTCTGGTTTCGTTTCAGTTTGTGATTTTTATTGCCCTGATAGCCTGCACCATAATTGTAAAAAAGCAGGTTAGTTTGCTACACCATCAGAATCCTGGATTTTATAAAGAAAATATTCTGGTGGTTAATAATACCGCGAAACTGGGAAATAGTCGGCAGGCGTTCAAACAGGAAATAAAGAAAAATTCCGATGTAATCAGTGCTTCCTACACAAATTCATTGCCTTCAATGTTCGATGGATCTTCGAATCCATTTAGCAAAACGGATAAGAAGAACCAGATATTTTTGTATAGAGTAAATTGCGATACCGATTTCCTGAACACCCTGCAAATTAAATTGCTCGAGGGGAGAAATTTTAAGGCTGATGCCGGTAGCGAACGTTTTAATGCCATTATTAATAAAAAGGCTGCTGAAGCTTTTGAATGGACCGACTGTAACAATAAAATAATTTATGATTTCAACAATGGTGGAAATAATTTTAATGTTATCGGCATTGTGGAAGATTTTCATATTGAGTCGCTGCGTGAGAAGATCGAACCGATGATTATAAGATATGAGGAGACTGGAACTTATCTCGCAGTAAGGATACGCCCTGAGAGTGCTCCTGATGCCATAGAAAAAGCAAAAACAATTTGGGGTAGTTTAAATAATGAGGCACCTTTCGAGTATTCTTTTCTCGATGAATCTTTCGATAATCAATACAAACAGGAAGTCCGATTTGGGAAGTTGGTAAGCCTGTTTTCTATTATTTCAATAGTAATAGCCTGTCTGGGATTGCTGGGATTGGTTTCATTTACCTTGCTTCGGAAACAAAAGGAGATCGGTATTCGGAAAGTTAATGGTGCGAATGTTGCCGAGGTTTTGGCCATGTTGAACAAAGATTTTGTGAGGTGGGTGGCCGTTGCTTTTATAGTTGCAATTCCCATCGCTTATTATACAATGAATAAATGGCTCGAAAACTTTGCTTATAAAACCACACTGAGCTGGTGGATATTTGCACTGGCTGGTTTGCTGGCACTGGGAATTGCATTACTGACGGTGAGCTGGCAAAGCTGGAGAGCAGCTACAAGAAATCCTGTCGAAGCTCTCCGATATGAATAGAGGAGAGCGAAGATCCTCGATAGCGAAGCGTATAGGGATGGAGGCATTGAGATACGAATAAATAGAAACTTTGAATTACCGGAAATAATCCGGCAAAAAACGAATAAAAACAAATCTGGAATGAGACAATTTTACCATATTAAAATGACGTTCAGAAACCTGATTCGCGAAATAAAAAATTCAGCCTTTCTCCTCCTTTCTCTTAGTATTGGTCTGGTTACCTTTATTCTAGTGTCGGGCTATGTTTTTTACGAAAAAGGATTTGACCGTGTATTTCCCGACAACAAACAAATTTACAGGGTAAGCACCGATATTTATAGTGGAAATGAATTGAGTATTTCAATTCCGCAATGCGAACGCGGTGTAGCTGCAACATTAAAAGAGAAATATCCCCAGGTTGTGGCGGCCGGCTACCTTACATGGACAAACAACCCCCAATATAAAATTGGCGACGAAATTTTTTCCAATAATCATATTTATCACGCCTCATCCGGTTTTCTTGATGTGTTTTCAATTGCTTTGATGCAGGGGAATAAATCCGGAATTCTTACCAGACCGTATACTGCCGTTATTTCGGAAAGCACTGCTAAAAAATATTTCGGAGATGTTAATCCTGTCGGACAGATTTTATTCAAATACCCTGCTTATGAATATACCATCGATGGTGTTTTTAAAGATATTCCTGCACAAGCTCATTTTAAGGCCGAGGTTTTACTTTCGTTTCACGACGATATGCACCTTCCGCCACCCGCAAAAGCACAGTGGGGTGAAACCGGTTTTTATACTTACCTGAAACTTGACGAGGATGCAGATGTAAAACAGGTTGAGTCAGCAATAAATAATATAGTCTCAGAGAATAAAAAGATTCAATTCGAAAAAAGTAATATCAGCCATTTGTACCATTTGCAGCCGCTGAATGATATTCATCTGTATTCGGATATGAAAAACGAACTGGAAACAAATTCGCGGGCGCAATATGTAACTCTCATTTTTATTATCGGGTTCTTGATTCTTTGCGCATCGGGATTTAATTACATTCAGTTTGCTTTTTCGAGGTTGATTCATTCAGCGCCCAAAACGGGAATCAGAAAAATAAACGGGGCAACACGTTCCGAGATTTTATGGGAATCGCTTTCCGAATCGTTGATCATCCATTTCTTTGCTGTTTTTCTTTCGCTGGTAGCTGGATGGATGTTGATCCCTGTTATGAAAAACCTGTTTGGAATTTTTCTGAAACCTGTGTTCTCCAGCCCTGTTTTTCTGGCGACATTGTTTTCAATCATTTCAATAAGTATCATTGTCAGTGGTATTATTCCAGCATTAATGATTAACCGTTTTGACAGTCTCGAACTGCTTAAACTACGATACAAGCCTGTTTCCAAAGGACTCTCTTTCCGGCAGGTAATTGTTGTAGCTCAGTTTGTTATAATTATTGCCATAGTTGCAGGAATTGCTGGGGTTAATAAGCAGGTAAAATTTTTAGTGGATAAAGACAAGGGTTTTGATGTAAAAAATACCCTGGTGATTAAGGTTCCTGCAAATCTTCGAAAAACATCACAACGAATAAATAACCTGCAGGCCTTTGAAGAAGAGTTGCTGAGTAATAGTGCGATACTGGGATTTTCGAGTTCGAACGTAGTACCGGGTGATTTGTCGGCCTACAACTTTAATTTCACCGAAACGCTGTCGGGAAAAGGCGGGAAAGCCGCACTTATTGTTGCCGACGAAAATTTTATAAAAAACTATAGTATTCCGCTCCTGGCAGGAACGAATTTCCGGGGGAAAGGAACTTCCTCTCAGAATAATTCATGTATTATCAATCGCGCCGGATTACAATATCTGGGTTTCCAAAATCCGGATGAAGCCATTGGCCGGAAAATTAAAATGGAAGACGAAAGCGGCATGCAAAAGTTCGAGGTGTCGGTTGTTGGTGTGGCTGAAAATGTGGATTTTAGCAATGCAAAAGAGAGTCACAAACCCATGGTTCTTATTAACTGGACCGAAAATATGATTTGGGGAAATTACTCTGTTAAAATTGCCAGTGCTGATTTTGCTTCCGTTCTTCCTTTCATCAAAGAAAAATTCAACACTACCTTTCCCAATTATCCTTTCGAATATTTAATTGTTGAAGATTACTACAACAGGCAGTTTGATAAAGAAATTCAGCTGGTAAAAATATTCCGTTTGTTTATTGTGGTTGCCATTTTCATCAGTGTTATCAACCTGTTTTCCATAGCCTGGCTGATTTCGTTGGCCCGGGTGAAAGAGATCGGCATCCGAAAAGTAAACGGCGCTAAAATCTCTGAAATACTAACCATGCTCAATAAAGATTTTGTGAAATGGGTAATAATTGCCTTTGTAATTGCTACGCCTATTGCCTGGTTTGCCATGAAAAAATGGCTCGAAAATTTTGCGTATAAAACCAGCCTAAGTTGGTGGATTTTTGCTTTGGCAGGTTTACTTGCTCTGGGAATTGCATTGCTAACCGTTAGTTGGCAGAGCTGGAGAGCTTCAACGCGAAATCCGGTTGAGGCACTTCGATATGAGTGATATTCTCATCCCGATTATAAAGAAAGAAGAAAACTATAATTGAAAACATAAAAGCAAACAAGATGAATTTTATAAAACAGGCTTTTAGAAATATTCGAAGCAAACCCTCTCATTTTTTTATCAATTTGAGTGGTTTATCGGTGGCGTTTGCCGTTTTTATGCTCATTATGCTTTATGTGGTTAACGAGTATAATTTCGACAAATTCAATACTAAGGGTGATCGGATTTACCGCATTGAAGAGGGAAGCGAAAACCAGGTGCCAATGGCAGTTAGTCGCATCTCGCAAAAAACATTCCCTGAAATTGAAAAATCAGCCGTTCTGAAATTGTTTAACAATTCGTGGATTAGTTACAAACAGGAATTTTACGAAATAGATGAGCTGAGTTTTACCGATAACTCGTTTTTCGAAATATTTACCATCCCTTTTATTGAAGGCGATCCCCAAACTGCTTTGAAAGAACCTTTCTCCATTGTGCTTTCCGAAACGTGGGCGAAAAAGATTTTTGGAAATAAAAGTCCCATTGGCGAGCAGCTTAATTTTAAAGGTCAGGATTTGTATACCGTAACCGGTGTTATCCGCGATTTGCCCGATTTTCACCTGCCGGACAAAGCACTGGCATCTTTCAAATCGGTTGAAAATAAATACGGACTCAACGACGATACCTGGAGTTGGGGATTGGTATCGTATGTGCTGTTAAACGAAAATAGCGATTCCAAAATGCTGGAAGGAAAGATGAATACGTTTTTCGGACAGATGGAGCACATAAATGCCAGCGAGGTAGATTTTAAACTGCGTCCTTTTCATTCCATTTACCTCGCCACCGACACCAGTGCGAACGACGAAACCAAACACGGAAGTTTTTACCTGATTGTTGTTCTAGGTATTGTTGGTGTTTTAATCATCGTGGTGGCCAGTATTAATTTCATCAATTTATCCTTGTCGCAGGGAATGAAAAAAATGAAGGAAATATCAGTGAAACGGATATTGGGTAGTTCAGGTGTTACTATTTTCTTTCAGTATGTAATCGATTCGCTGATTTTATGTTTTAGTGCCGTGCTGGTTTCCGCGGTTTTTGTTTTTATGGTTTTGAATTTCTACGAAAATCTGATTGGCAGAAGCTTAAATATAGAACAGGTTTTAAGCATAAAATACTTACTTTTTGTAGTGGTGGCGATTTTGCTTCTTGGGATTATTTATGGGTTTTTGCAGGTACAATTTCTTACATCGACCGATAGCAGCTACTTTCAAAAAGCAAGCAAGACACTTCTGAAAACGAAAGGGTTAAACAAAGGACTAATCACCTTTCAGTATGTAGTGTCGATTGTTCTGATTATTGGAACAGCCTTTATTTACAGGCAACTCGATTTTATCCGCAACCAGGATCTGGGTTTCGATGATAACCAGCTTTTAAGTCTTGATCTGACTCCGGATATAAAAAATAATTTAACCAGTTTTAAGTCTCGGTTACTCGAAGATTCAAATATAAAAGGGCTTTCTTTTGTCTCCGATAATATTACTCAGTTTAACCAGTATTCGCAAGAATTGGAAATCGACAACAAACGAATTTCCCTAAATTATGCTGCTGTCGATCCCGATTTTATTCCGTTGCTGGATATTAAAATGGTGCAGGGCGAAAATTTTTCGTGGGATATAAAAAGCCAGGCTAACAGCGGATATATTCTGAACGAAGCCGCCTGGGATTTGCTTAAAAATACCTCGTTAAAAGACAAAGGATTTGAGTTGGAAAACAGGTCGCTACTGGGTGTTGCCGGGAACTTTCATTTCGAATCCTTCCATACGAAAATAAATCCGGTGATTATTTACTGGAACAACAATGAGCTTTCAACTAATCGGGTTTTGCTCAAATTGTCAGGTAATTCGGTTGTTCAAACACTCGGACATATCGATGAGGTTTTTCACGAATTTGCGCCCGGAAGCCTATGTAAGTACCGGTTTGTCAACCAGGAATTAGACTATTTCTACAAGTCCGAAAATACACTGGTGAAATTGTTCAGCTTGTTTTCCTTGCTGGCTGTATTTATTGCAGGCCTTGGTATTTTCTCTCTGTCGCGGATTACGGCAGAAAACCGGATTAAAGAAATCGGTATCCGAAAAGTAAACGGTGCTAAAATTTCCGAAATATTAACGATGCTTAATAAAGACTTTGTTAAGTGGGTGGTAATTGCCTTTGTAATTGCAACACCCATTGCCTGGTTCGCCATGCATAAATGGCTTGAAAATTTCGCTTACAAAACCACATTAAGCTGGTGGATTTTTGCCCTGGCCGGAGTCCTAGCTTTAGGAATTGCCTTGCTGACAGTGAGCTGGCAGAGCTGGAGGGCGGCTACTCGAAATCCTGTTGAGGCACTCAGGTACGAATGATATTTTCCCCCAAATCCCAAAAGGGGCTTTCGAGTGCAGGCATTAAAAAGAGTTTTAAAAAGAAAATGAACGATGAATATTGAAATGAAAAATAACCGAATGGAGATACGAAAAGTCCCTTCAGGGAATTTAGGGGTGGGAAAGGAGAAAAAAAGCTGATGGCCAGCTACGCTGAGTTGGACTGAATTATTTTACTAAGAGTTATGTTCAACTCAATAAGGACTGAAAATAAAATTTGAAAGAGTATAATCATGTTTAAATCATTTTTTAAAATTACGCTGCAACGGGCAATTAAGCACCCGATTTATTCTGTTATCAATATTAGCGGATTAACTATAGGGTTGGCAAGTTTTATTTTGGTTATGCTATGGGTGAAGCATGAATTTAGTTATGACAGGTTTCATCAGAATGCCGATCAACTATACAGGGTTGCTTTTACGAATAAAACCAGTGAATACTTCGGCTATTATCAGACTGGTAATCTTGCTTCTTATCTGAAACAGGAATTTCCTGAAATTACGGAGGCGACTAGTTTTAATGCCGGCGAATGTAAAATTGCATTTGGGAATCATGGTTTCCAGTGTAAAGGGAGTTATGCTGATTCCGGTTTTTTCAGCATGTTTTCTTTCCCGTTTATTCGTGGCAATGAGGTAACTGCGCTTAATCGACCTAATTCCGTGGTTATAACTGAAACACTTTCGAAGAAGTTGTTTGGTGATGAAGATCCTATTGGAAAGCTGGTGAAAATTAATGAATATCAACAATGTTCTGTTACCGGCATAATTAGCGATCTTCCAGAAAATACTTTAATGCAATTCGATTTATTGATGCCCTTTTGTGATACACAGGAGTGGATGAAGACCTGGAATTCTAAATGGACGATGACTTATGTGATGTTGCAGGAAGGAAGCAAGCCCGAAGAAGTGAATCGCAAAATTTCGGGTGTTATGGATGAATTCCAGCCATCGTGGCAAAATACTTTATTCCTTGTCTCTTTGGCAGATAGCCACCTGCACAATTTAAAGGGTGGAGGTTTGATTGTTTATATCTGGATTTTTTCCTTAATGGCCGTTATTGTATTGGTGCTGGCTTGCATAAACTTTACCAATCTTTCCACCTCACGCTCCGAACTACGCACTAAAGAAATTTTTGTGAAAAAAATTGTCGGATCCAAAGGCTTACATATTTCAATCCAATTTCTTTTTGAAGCGATTGTATTATCATTTGTTGCACTAATAATAGCTGTCTTTTTATCTAAAATTGTACTTCCGTTTGTCAACAGTACACTTCAAACTCAACTACATCTTGATTTAAACGCAGTAAATATTTCCACATTTATTTTGATCGCCATTTTAACCGGTCTTATTGCAGGTAGTTATCCGGCTTTTCATTTATCGAAACTCAGCCCGTATAAAATAATCAAAAATCGAGGACAGAACACCGGGTCTAAAAAGTTCAATTTAAGATATATGCTGGTCATATTTCAATTTTCAGTATCAATATTTTTTATCAGTTGTGTTTTTATGGTTCTGAAGCAGGTTCATTATCTGCAATCAAAGGACTTGGGGATACAAAAGGAAAATATAATTCAATTGAGTACAAGAGGTGCTCTTAGTGAAAAGGCAACTGATTTGAAACTTGAGTTATTGAAAAATACGAATATAGAAAGCGTTACTTTATCGAATAACGATATGACATCGTGGAATAATTCTGGTCCGATTGAATGGGAGGGAAGAGACATGTCGCAGCTTATTGAGATAGGTTATAATTGGGTTGATGTTGATTTTCTCGAAACCTTTAAGTTAAAGATGCTTGAAGGTCGTTTTTTCTCGAAAGATTTTACATCCGACCAATCGAATTCTTTTATTCTTAATCAAAAGGCCGTTTCGTATCTGGGGCTGGAAAATCCGCTGGGAATGAAGGTCAAATCGTGGTTTGGTGTTGAGGGGACTATTGTCGGAATAATTCAAGATTATACCACTACTTCGCTGCATAACGAATTAGGCCCGATTGCTCTACTTGCAAGTTCAGGCAATACAAATTATATGTTTATTCGCACCAATGGTTCGGAGGTTCAGGAAACAGTCGAGTTTATCCATCAAAAAGTAAATGAATTTGTGCCTGATGATCCCTTCGATTATCAATTTTTTGATGAACAAATAAACATGCTCTACAAGAGTGAAGTAATGACAGGAAAAATAGCGATTGTTTTGACCGTTTTGGCCATTTTTATTTCCGGGTTGGGACTTCTGGGGCTTGCATTGGCTACGCTTAATCAGCGTATAAAAGAAGTTGGCATCCGCAAAGTGAACGGTGCCAAAGTATCCGAAATATTAACCATGCTCAATAAGGACTTTTTAAGGTGGGTGGTAATTGCTTATATACTTGCCACACCAGTCGCGTATTTCGCTATGCATAAATGGCTCGAAAATTTTGCCTACAAAACCAACTTAAGCTGGTGGATTTTTGCCTTGACCGGAGTGTTGGCTTTGGGTATTGCATTGTTGACGGTAAGCTGGCAGAGCTGGAGGGCGGCAACGCGAAATCCTGTAGACGCTCTGCGGTATGAATAAAAAAAATATAAAATGCAGGTATAAAGACGAGTTCAAGTGGCTAAAATATTAAAAAGAAACTAAGAAAAACATGCTAAAAAACTACTTAACCACAGCACTTCGGTTTTTAAAACGAAACAAACTTTTTGCCGGAATCAATATTATGGGGCTTTCGATTGCTCTGGCAGCTTCGTTTATCATTCTGTTATTTGTAATTAACGAGTTGAGTTATAACACCTGTTTTAAAAATCGGAAACAGATTTACCGAGTGTTGAACTATAATGCTGATGTAAAAGTAATGGATGAAGGTGCGCCCTATGTTCTTACAAAGCATTTAAAAGACGATTTCCCGCAGGTAAAATACGTGGCGCCAACCTTTCTTATGTCAGGATTTCGTGTAAAAGTGAACGAGGATTATATTCCTGTTGATCGAGTTGTTGGAACCGATTCAAACATATTTAACGTCTTCGATATTGATGTTCGTGGTCAGCAGACAAACATTCTCGACGAACCAAATTCCATTGTTCTTTCAAAAGAACTGGCTCAAAAACTTTTTCCGGATAAAGATCCTGTTGGAGAAACTTTAGCTGCCCGGATTAACAAGAAAGACGAAGTTGTAGAAGTAAAGGGTGTTTATGATGACATTCCTGTGAACTCAACTTTTCAGGCCGACTGTTTTATTAATGTAAAGTGGACGCTGGAGCGGATGAATTCTAGGGTTAAAGAGAGGGATGTAGAAACAGACTGGCGTTCGATGTATTATCAAATCTGGTTATTGCTGGATAAAAACAGTGGTGGAGATTCTCTTGATGAGCAGTTTCGGTCTTTGGAGAAAGAGGTTTTTAGCGATAACGAGAAATACGAATTCTCTCTTCAGTGTTTATCTGATGTGTATTTTGGATCCAAGGAAATTAACAGTGGTTTAACACAAGGAAACCTGAAGAATATTCGGATCTTTTCGGCTATTGCTTTGCTAGTTATTTTAATTGCGGCACTCAATTATATCATTCTTTCAACAGCCGTTTCAACCGGTAGGTCAAAAGAGATAGGCATTCGGAAAACCAATGGTGCTGGAGCAAAATCCATTCGACGGCAATTGCTGAATGAATCAATGATTCTGTCGATTTTGGTCTTACCAATTGCACTGTTTTTAGCTTGGATGGGGAAACCTTACGCCGAAGAGCTGTTCCAAACCAAACTATTGATCCTCAGGTCAAATATTACCATTTATGTTTCTATTTATGTGGCGTTAACCTTGCTTATTGGATTAGTGTCAGGACTTTATATGTCATCGTATTTATCTAAGTTAAATGTAATCAGCATTTTAAATAATTCGGTACGAGCAGGAAAACGAAAGTCGCGTGTTCGTTCCGCCCTGATTGTAGCGCAGCTGGTGATTTTCTGCATTTTTGTTTCGAGTACGCTTATTATCTATTCTCAATACAAGTATGCGCTGGAGAAAGATCCGGGTTATTACATCAAAGATGTTTTGTTTGTTGATATGGGGCCCAATTCTCAAAGCTCAAAAACGTTTATTAACAGCATCAAATCTTATCCGGATGTGTTGGCAGCCGGAGGCGCAATAGATGCTTTACCCATGACCACTTTTTGGCCTTATCCTATGGAAATGCCTGGCGATAAATCGAAAAAAATACCTATTGAACTTTTAGCGGTTGATTATAATTTTTTGGAAGCCATGGGAATTCAAATCATAGACGGAAGAGGTTTTTCTCAAGAACTTGGAGATGATGAAAACTCGTATGTAATCAATGAAAATGCGGTTAAAGCCCTTGAATTGACCGATCCGGTTGGGAAGAAAATTGATGTAGTTGATGGGACGGTTATCGGAGTTGTCAATAATTTTAATTTGCACTCATTTCACAGCGAAATTCCTCCTTTATTAATGATCGCCTCAGATGACTATGTAATGCAGGTTGCCATTCACTACAAAGAAGGCACGCTTAAAAATGTGCTGCCTTTAATTCAGTCTGAATGGCAAAAGATCGTTCCCGACGAGCCCATGAATTATAAAACCATGGACGAGTTTTTAAAGGAGGTTTATACTGAGGAGAAAAACCTGAGTGTGATTGTTTCGGTGTCGGCATTTTTTGCCCTGTTGATTGCTTCGTTTGGGCTGTTTGGCCTCACCCTTTTTATTATGAAATCGCAAACCAAAGAAATTGGAATTAAAAAGGTTTGTGGCAGTTCCGGGCAAGGAATTGTTCTGTCATTTCTGAGCAAAAACTTTATAATGGTGGTTATTGCAACGCTGCTTTCAATACCGCCCTCAATCTTTGTAATGAATAAGTGGTTAAGCAATTTTGCATTTAAAACGGACATATCATGGTGGGTGTTTGTATTTACGTTTGTGTTTGCAGCAATGGTGGCTTTATCAACTGTCTTATTTCATTCTTATCGCGCTTCACGAATTAATCCTGTTGAAGCCTTAAGGTATGAGTAGCTTTGTTTTACTCCAAACCCCTAAAGGGGCTTTGGGGAGAGAGAGCAATGAACAATAAATATTTTGTGTGGAACATGAAAAGTTGTAAAAAAATACTTAAAAAATAGACAGAACTGTTATGAGAATATTAAAAACTAGTTCTCGGAACCTCTGGAAAAATAGAAGTACTTCGTTTATCAATCTGCTGGGATTGACGATTGCTTTAACTTCCTTCTTATTCATTTTTATGTGGGTTTATCACGAACTCACCTTCGACAGGTTTCACAAGAATTATAAAAATATTTACATGGTAGCTTCCGAGTGGAAATACGCCGATGGTAAGTCGGATTTTATTATGGAAACGCCAACTCCGCTGAGTCCGTATTTAAAAGATAATTTTCCGGAAGTAGTTCAGAGTACACGTTTTGCCAAACAGTTTGGAGGGCGGAACCTCGAATGCGGCGATAAAAAATTTCTGGAACAGGGACTGGCCATCGAACCTTCGTTCTTCGATATTTTTACCATTGATTTTGTAAGCGGAGATCGCAAAAACATCGAAAGTAATCCGAATGCCATTTTTATATCGAAAAGCCTGGCAAAAAAGTTCTTTGGAGAAAATGATCCATCGAATCAAACGATCACATTCTACGCAAATGCCGATAACACCAAACAATATGAAGTTGCCGGAGTTTATAAAGATCTGCCTGATAACTCGTCGCTACAGTTCGATTTTTTAATTCCTGCTGTCATTGAGGACGCCGACAATTGGTTTGCTTTTGGGTATTCCACTTTTGTTTTATTACCAAGTGAAATTGAGAATGCAAAGTTAAACGAAAAAACAACTCAGTTTTACGACAGTAAAAAGCTTGGCTTTGATATTGAATGGTACCTGCACCCTTTAAAAGACATGCATTTTAAAAGTGATTACCAGATGTTTGTATATCATCCGGGAGACATTCAATACGTTTATGTTTTTTCCATCGCCGGGGTTTTTATTTTACTGATTGCCATTCTGAATTTTATGAGTTTAATTGGGGTGCTGGGCGCTAACCGAATGAAGGAAGCTGGAATCCGTAAAATATCGGGCGCACAAAAAAACGAAGTGGCGCTTTCGTTTTTGGCCGAACCGCTTCTTCTAGTATCTCTTTCAGTCATCCTGACTCTCATTTTGGTAGAAGCGCTGCAACCCGCGTTTAATACGTTTTCAGGGAATAATTTGCCTGATCTTCATCAAAATGCACCGGTACTCATTATCCTCTTTATTTTGGCGCTTGCTATCGGAAGTTTATCCGGAATACTGCCTGGTATTTTCATTGCTTCGCTGAAACCTATTGATTCCATTAGACAACAAAAAACTTTAGGGAGAGGGACTTTTCGTAAGTATTTTATCGCGTTTCAGTTTACACTTGCTATCGCTTTGTTGAGTTCCACATTTTTGATCAACAAACAGCTGAATTATATTTTTCAAAAAGACCTGGGTTTTCAAAAAGAAAATATCGTTCATATTCCGCTAAAAGGAAAAATCACGGAAGAATATGCATTGATAAAACACGAACTCCTCAGCAATCCTGCCATAAAAGACGTTACAAATGCTTCACCTTTACTGAGTTCAGGCATTGAACTCCCCGGCTGGACCTGGGATGGAATCAGCGCTGATGAAAAACATTCCATCGCCCGGATTTATGCAGATTCAGATTTTCTAAAAACCTTCGGAATGCATCTGGTTCAGGGGACTAACTTTTCCGAAGGAAAGCGCAATCATGTTATTATTAACGAAGAGGCTGCCCGGGTGATGAATATGACGCATCCTTTGCTCAGGCACATACAGCTTAAAGAAGAGGATTACGTAATTGTGGGTGTTGTGAAGGATTTTCACAGCCGCCATTTTGCAAACCAAATCAGGCCCTTGGCGATAATGCCTGATTACAACGCCCGGAATTTGTATGTTCAATACAATGCGGGTGTTGATAAAACCAATCTTATTAGTGATATTAACCGAGTGTATGCGCAGTTTAATCCTGAGGTGCCGTTCGAGTATCATTTTTTTACTGATGAATTTATTGCCACCTACCGCGACGAGCACCGGATGTTGGAACTCTTATTTTATTTTGTAATCGTAGCTTTTCTGATTTTGAGTTTCGGCCTTTACGCTTTATCGAAACAGGTTGCATTAAGTAAGACAAAGGAAATAGGAATCAGAAAAGTAAACGGCGCCAAAATTTCCGAGATTCTAACCATGCTGAATTTCGATTTTATGAAATGGATTGCTGTTGCCTTTGTAATTTCCACGCCCGTTGCATACTACGCCATGAATAAATGGCTGGAATATTTTGCTTACAAAACCAATATCAGTTGGTGGATTTTTGCCCTGGCCGGATTGCTGGCACTTGGAATTGCATTGCTAACTGTGAGCTGGCAAAGCTGGCAGGCTGCAACCCGAAATCCTGTAGAAGCTCTACGATACGAATAAATAAATATTTTCTAAAACAAAGCGCTGTTATGAATTTAAAATTTGCGAAACGAAGTCTGCTAAAGAATAAAACTGTTTCATTAATAAATATTTTTGGTTTATCGGTTGGTGTGGCCGTTAGTATGCTTATTTTTACGTACGTATACAACGAATATTCAACCGACAAAACTATCCCGGATGTGGAGCATATTTACTGCCTTACAAAAGATGGTGAGGCATCCATGTCGTATAATTTTGTGGAATTAATACGGAATGAAATTCCCGAGGCAAAGAAGTTAACACTTTGTTCATCCGACTGGTCGTCGCAGATCTATTTTAAAAATGGCGATTCGAACTTTAAAATCGAGAAAGCACTTTGTGCCGACTCCTGTTTTTTCAGAGTATTTCCTTTAAAAGCGGTTTGGGGAGATCCGGCCACTGCACTCGATAACCCAAATAGCGTGGTAATATCTGAAAAATTATCCCGAAAAATCTTTGGTGACGAGAATCCGGTTGGAAGAGCACTCACTTATAATGCGTCCAATTTCCAGGATATAAGCATCCAGGTTGGTGCTGTAATCGAAGATCTGCCGCAAAATTCTTCGTGGGATTTTGAAGCAGTAATATCGCTGCCAACCTATTTTAATTTAAGCTGGTACGAAAGGAACATGAGGTCTTGGGGAACAAATTCATATAACTCTTTCCTAAGAACGGAGGAAAATGTTTCGGCAGCGCTTTTAAATGAAAAACTCGCCGGTTTATCAAAAGAAAACATCCCAGACTATTTACAGGATGAGAAAATAAGTTCCATTCCGTTTTTGAATGTGTATTTCGATTTTCCTCAGGCAGGATTATTAAAGCACGGAAACCGACTGATTTTATCCATCATCCTGATTACCGGTGTTCTGATCATTCTGCTTGCCTGCATCAATTACGCGAATTTGGTTACTGCCCAGCGCGAAAAAAGATATAAGAACGTTGGAATTATCAAATCGCTGGGAAGTCAGCGGCTGAGTATCGTTAAGCTTTTTACAACCGAATCGGCAATGAGCTTTGTTTTGTCGCTTGCCATTTCGGTTCTCTTACTTGGTTTGCTGCTTCCTGTTATCAATCGTTCTCAGGCGTTGGGGATTGACTTTTATTCCTTTTTATCCGTACAGAATCTGATCATACTTTTCATCATTTTTGCCCTGACTTTATTGGTAACCGGTATAATTCCGGGATTAATTTTCAGCCGTTACAAAACACATCTTCTACTTAAGAAACAGACAGGAAACAATTCGAAAAGTAATTATTTACGCAATGGGATGTTGGTTTTTCAGTTTGTGGTTTCCATCGTTTTAATAGCAGGAATCCTGTCTATACATCGTCAGTACAGCTACATGAACAGTTTTAATACCGGTTTCGAAAATGAGAATATTGTTTTTGCCAATACCAATATCGATCTGGGGAAAAATATTCAGGCTTTTAAAAATGAGTTGGAAAATATTGCAGGCATAAAAGAAATTGCTTTCTGCAGCGATGAGTTGGGGTACATGACCGGAGAATGGGGCCGTATTATGGTAAAAGACGGAGAAAAGGAACAAGTGAATTTTGCCAAACTGACGGTTTCTCCCAATTTCTTCGATTTTTTTGGGATTGATATGCTGGAAGGACGCGGTTACACCGAAAGTTCTGAAAAATTGAATGAATATATTTTTAACGGAACGGCAGCGCGTCAGTACAACATCAATACAAAGGGTGGACAACGGATAAACTATGGCGATACGAAATTGGGCAATGTGGTTGGAATTATTAATGATTTTAATATTGAATCGTTGCATGTACCCATTCGTCCGACCGGTATTACCTGCTCCAACGATTTTTGCGATGTGGTTTATCTAAAAACGAATGTGAACAGTTTTTCTCAGTTAAACGAAACGATGAATTCGGTTGAGAAAATATGGAATCAACTTTCTCCTGATTTCCCGTTTGAATATACCTTTCTGAATTCATCGCTGGAGGCACTTTATTCAAAAGAAAAACAATTTCAATCCATTTTAAGTTTCGCCACCATTATTTCCTTGTTTTTGTCGTGTCTGGGATTAATTGCACTTACCTTTTTTATTATGGAACAACGCACCAAAGAAATTGGCATCCGCAAAGTAAATGGCGCAAAAATATCTGAGATTTTAACCCTGCTGAACAAAGACTTTTTAAAATGGGTGGCAATTGCTTTTGTTTTGGCCGTGCCAGTTTCTTATTTTGCTTTACACAAATGGCTCGAAAACTTTGCTTACAAAACCAACCTGAGTTGGTGGATTTTTGCTTTGGCAGGTTTATTATCTTTGGGTATTGCCTTTCTAACAGTTAGTTGGCAGAGCTGGCGGGCTGCTACGCGGAATCCTGTGGAGGCTTTGAGGTACGAATAAATATTAAAATACGGAAACAATGAAATTTATTAGAAATATTAATCAAAGGATCATTTTTCGAAATTTGTTTCGTAATAAGCTGCATTCAGCAATAAATATTATTGGCTTTGCGGTTGGTATTGCGGTATTTGCACTTATTATTCGTTATGTCGATCACCAGTTTAGTTTTGATAGTTTCCACAAGCAGCAAAGCAATATCTATAAAATTCATTTTGGCGATTCGAGGTCAATCCCCCCGGCAAGTGCGCAGTTTTTAAAAGACAACATTGCGGGTATTGAAGAAGTAGTTCGTATAGATGAGTGGTATGGTGGAGGAAGTAAAGGTTATTTGAAAAATGGGATTGAAACATTCAGAACCTCAGACCTGGTTTTTACCGACCCAAATTTCTTTAACTTTTTTGATTTTAAACTCTTGTCTGGAGACAAGCATACAGCTCTTACTGAGCCTAATTCCATTATCCTTTCAGAACGTTTAACAAAAAAAATATTTGGAAATGAGAATCCGATAGGAAAGCAAATTGAATATCTCAGTGACTTCCCTGCTAAAAGTTATAGTTTTACCGTTCAAGGTGTTATTGAAGATGTACCTTCAAATTCTTCCATTCTTTATAATGGATTAATATCAATGTCAACAATTCCATACCATAAAATAAGAAATGGTAATATTAGTGAAGATTGGAGAAACTGGGGATTTGCGACCTTCGTTAAATTACCAAATTCTGAGCTTGTTCAGCAAATTAATGCTGAGACTCCTGAATTCTGGTCAGATTTTATTTCGGAACGTTGGCAAGCAGAAGAAGGCAGCTCCAGAGCAGAAGATTATAAGTTAACTCTTATTCCCTTAAAAGAAGTGCATTTTGCAAGTGGAGCCAAACGTTCATCCGTATATGTAATCTTTTTTATCGGCTTGTTTATATTAGCAATTGCCATTATAAATTACATAAATTTGTCGCTTGCTATATCAACAACCCGAATTAAAGAAATAGGTATTCGAAAGGTTATCGGTTCTCATAAAAGCACTTTGTTCCGGCAGTTTTTATTCGAATCAATTTTTATTACTTCAATCTCGGCTATTCTCGCAGTTCTTCTAATGTATTTAATACATCCCTTATTATCCGGTTTTACCGGTTTTCAAACCATTGTTGAATCTGGTAAAATTATTAAAGGATTGCTAATCTTATTTGCCGGAGTAATTTCAATCGGCTTTCTGGCAGGTATTTATCCGGCATGGTTTTTAACAAATTTAGCGCCTGTGCAAAGCTTGCGTAATGAAATTCGTCGAGGCAAAAAGGGAAATACTTTGAAGCAAATTCTAATTGTGTCGCAATTTGTCGTGTCTATTTTCCTTTTAATATCTGTTATAGCCATCTCGAAGCAAGTTAACTTTATTAAAAACAAGGAGCTTGGTTTTGATAAAGAGCATATCATTCATCTTTCTGGCGGCTCCAGTGTCGACAAGTCGTATCGTGCTTTTCGGGAAACTTTGCTGGAAAATCCAAATATCCAGAATGTTGCACGTTCGAATGGTACCTTTGCCGGCAATCTGAATATTGGCTCAAAACATAAAGTAAACGGCGAATTCAGGAATTATCGGGCAACAACCATTGACCCTGATTTTATTGAAACATTCGGAATCGAACTTTTAGAGGGACGAAACTTTTTATGGAGTAATAAAAACGACGTAAATAATACAGCGCTGGTTAATGAATGTTTTGTCAGGAACATGGAACTGAAAAATCCGGTAGGTTCTGTGGTAACTTTTCTCGATAGAGATATCACCATTATTGGAGTAATTAAAGATTTTCACATTTATTCATTGCATAATCAGATAGAGCCATACATGTTGTGCTACCTTCCCTGGAATTCATGCATTAACATAAAAGTTTCTGGAATGGATATTCAAAACACCATAGCTACTATTGAGAGCGTATGGAAAGAGTTTTCACCCAATGTACCATTCGAGTATCAGTTTCTGGATAAAGACTTTGAAGCGCTTTACCGTGCCGAAACTGAATTCAGTTCACTCATCAAAATATTCACCCTTCTGGCAGTGTTTATTGCTTGCTTAGGCTTGTTTGGTTTGATTTCATTTTCTGCTGTTCAACGAAAAAAAGAAATTGGAATTAGAAAGATAAATGGAGCTAAAGTTTCTGAGGTATTAACTACGTTAAACATGGAAGTTGTTAAATGGGTTGGCCTTGCATTTTTAGTAAGCTGCCCCATTGCCTGGTATGCCATGAACCTTTGGCTTGAAAATTTTGCCTACAAAACCAACCTGAGTTGGTGGATTTTTGCTTTGGCCGGTTTTTTATCTTTGGGGATTGCCTTGCTGACAGTAAGTTGGCAGAGCTGGAGGGCAGCAACACGGAATCCTGTAGAAGCACTTCGATATGAATAGTGAAATCCTTAAAAAAACAGATAAAGAATAAACCAATTAAACATGATTCGATACTACTTAAACCAGATTTTTAGAAATTTTAATAAGCACCGGCGCTTTTTTGCCATTAACATTGTTGGATTGTCCATTGGTATTGCTACTTCGCTGATGCTTTGGATGCATGTTCGTTACGAAAAAAGTTACGATCGTTTTTATCCGCAAACTGAAAATTTATATCGCGTAAGTTACCATGCAACAAAAGATGGCAAACAGCTTACCAATAGTTGCCGTTCGCATTCGGCGTTGAGTCCGGTGTTGCAAAGCGAATCGGAACTGATTGCTGCAAGTTGCAGGGCATTTTACGAAAGCTGTTACATGTACACCGACAATGTTCAGTTGTATAATCAGAATGTTCTTTGGGCTGACAGTGCATTCTTTAACGTCTTTCAAAATAAGCTGATTCAGGGAAATGTTTCCGATGCTCTTGCCAACAAATATTCGGTAGCTATTTCGGATAAGGTGGCACGTTTGTATTTTGGTAATAACGATCCGGTTGGAAATATTATCAAATTAAATGAAGGGATACCTTTTACGGTGACGTCTGTTTTTGAGACGCTGCCGGGAAATTCGCATTTGAAATACGATTTTGTGGTTAGTTTTAACACGCTGGAAGATTATGGAGTAAGTCATCAGGGAAACTGGAGATCGCTTTTTGTTTCTACTTACTTCCGGATAATACCATCCGCGTCGGAAGTGGACCTCGCACGAACCTTAGCCAATTTATCGGAGAAATATATTACCAATAATGGAAAAGACGGATTGGAAGCCCAATATTCGATGATGCCGGTAAAAGATATTTATCTGCAATCTGATCTGGAAGGAGAGTTTATTCCTCAAGGCAATCTTACCAAGGTCAAACTTCTGCTTGTTATTGCTATTTTCATCATTGTAATTGCCTGGACGAACAACATTAATATTTCAACTGCTTTGTCGTTTGAACGGGTAAAAGCAACCGGAATCAGAAAAATTAACGGGGCAAACAATATTTCGCTAATAAAATACCATTTAGCTGAACTGCTGTTTGTTAATCTGGCTGCTATTCTTTTAGCACTTGGAATGATGATTCTTGCTATGCCTGTTTTTAAGTCGTTTGTAAATAACAATGTGGGATCATATGTTTTTCTGCAGCCTTGGTTTTGGATTTCGTTGAGTGTAATCCTTGTTGGAGGCGCTCTTTTTACCGGGCTTATTACAGCCTTCATTCAAACCTCATTTAAGCCTCTTCAGCTTTTAAGCAATAAAATTACCAGCAACACAAATCTTAGTTCAGTTCGGTACAGTTTAACGGTATTTCAATTCATGTTGGCTATTATTTTAATCGGTTCAACTACCTTAATTTTTAAACAAATTAATTACCTGGAGAAGAGCAACCTGGGAATGAATCCGGATCAGGTTCTGGTTATGCGTGGTCCTGCCACCAACAATACCACAGGCGACAGGCGATATCATGAATTTTGTGCTTTTCGCGATGAATTGTTACAATCTCCGTATGTGCAAAAGGTGACAGCCACAATGAATATTCCGGGGCAGGCCAACAAGTACAACAACGTTATGGTAAGCCGAAACGGGAAACAGGTAAACACCACGTTTAATATTTCTTTTTCCGATGAAAATTATTTCGAAACCTACCAGGTACCTATTGTTGCCGGACGAAATTTTTACAACTCAATAAACAACGAAGCACAATCGGTCATCGTTAATGAAAAGGCTGCTGAACTAATTGGCTTTGAAACAGCAGAGCATGCAGTGGGAGAGAAGATAAACATGGGGAACCGGGAGGTGGAAATTGTTGGTGTCGCTAAAAACTTTCATCACGAGTCATTACAAAAAGAACTGGAACCTTACATTTATCAGTTCAGGCATCCGCACGAATTTGGCTATTATCCCGCACTAGTTAGTACATCGAATATTCCGGACTTGATGAAAACCGTTGAGCAGGTTTGGGCAAAGCATTATCCGGGGGCGCAGGCCGATTTCTTTTTTCTTGATGTGTATTTTAACCAGCAATATGTTTCATATAACCAGCTTGGGCAACTGGCTGGTATGAGTTCATTTCTTGCCATTATCATTGCCTGCCTTGGACTGTTTGCTTTGGTTTCGCACACAGTAAATAAAAAAGTGAAAGAGATAGGTGTACGGAAGGTGAATGGTGCCAGAATTTCTGAGATTTTGGTGATGCTCAACCGCGATTTTATCCGTTGGGTGATTGTAGCTTTTATCATTGCCACTCCCATTTCGTATTATGCCATGAATAAATGGCTGGAGAATTTTGCTTATAAAACGAATCTTAGCTGGTGGATTTTCGCTTTGGCAGGATTTATGTCATTGGGAATTGCACTGTTAACGGTGAGCTGGTTGAGCTGGCGCGCCGCTACCCGAAATCCGGTTGAAGCACTTCGATATGAATAGCTTTTTACCCCAAACCCCTAAAGGGGCTTTAGAAGCGAACAGTGAAGAAAATGGTTGAAATAAATAAATTAATCAGAGATGCGAACAAGTCCCCTTCAGGGAATTTAGGGGTGAAAAACTAACAGAGAAAAGTTAATGTTTTTTACACTAAGTGTAAATATTTTTAACAGTCTGTGCGAATAATTTTGTGTCAAGTGTCAGTAAGTTAGTGCTTTAAAAATGTGGGCACTGCAATTGTATAGAAATTTATAGCTATGTAAATTTTATATTTGTTCTTAACGAAAAACCAGGTTATTGCTATGAATTCACTCATGTTTAAATTGTCGTACCGGAAGCTAATGCGGAATAAGATATTTTCCATTGCCAATATTCTGGGATTAACAATTGGTTTTGCTTCGTTTATTTTAATTGCCCTTTTTATTCAGTACGAATTAAACTGGGATAAAAGCAACGACAATTATTCGCAAATCTTTCGTTTACAACGCTACGTCACCAACGCCCTTTATGCCACTGCCGGAAATAATATTTCTCCGCACACCCGCGCCATAACTGCAGAGCTTATTGAAGGGAAATATCCCGAATTTGAAAAATTGACCGTTATTTACGAACACAATTCTGCTTTTCTGGGAACCGACGACGAACACCTTGTAAACGAAGTGGGTGGAATTGCAGCCGATACCTGTTATTTCGATGTGTTTACTTATCATTTCACCGAAGGCGATAAAACAACAGCTTTAAACCAGCCGTATTCCATTGCTTTGTCGGAGACTCTGGCCAGGAAGTTATTCAACAAAACCGATGTGCTGAACCAAACCGTTATGCTTGAAAAGAAGGTTCCTCTTAAGGTTACTGGAGTGTACAAAGATTTGCCTTATAACAGTTCCATCAGGCCACCATATATTTTGTCGTTTTCAACCCTGAAACCTCTGTATAATATCGAGCGTTCTTCGTTGTGGGCAGGCAACTGCATGACCTTTGCCATGCTTAAGCGGGGAGTGGATGCGAAGGTGGCCGAAAATAAGATTAAGAATCTTTTTGCCGGATACGACGACATTAAATACATCGAAATGCAGCTTTGTCCGCTTTCGAAAGTGTACCTGAATTTTAACGACAGAAATGATTATTTGATTGTACTCAAGCTTTTCGGATTAATAGGAGTTTTTATCCTGCTGATGTCGGGTTTTAACTACATCAATTTATCGCTGGCGCAGTCTTCCATGCGTGGGAAAGAGGTTGCGCTAAAGAAGGTGATTGGAAGCCGCAAAAAAACATTGGTTGCCCAGTTCCTGAGTGAAACAATCAGTGTATCTGTTATTTCCTTGATGTTGGCATTGGTTTTAGCCTATGTTGCCCTGCCGGTTTTTAATACTATTGTCGATAAACATTTGTCATTAAATTTGTTAGTCGATTGGAAGTTTGGATTGCTTCTTCTGCTGATTGCAGTGTTAACCGGTGTATTATCGGGTATTTATCCTGCAGTGTTTATGGCTTCCAATAAAATTTCAACTTTGTTTAAGGAGAATTTTTTGGGGAAAGAGCGTCATTCATTTAGTCTGAAAAAAGCATTAATTACCCTGCAGTTTGCCATTTCGCTGTTTCTGATTGTGCTTACTACTTCCTTTTCGATGCAAATAAAATACATAACAGATAAAGATCTCGGCTTCGAAAAAAATGGTCTGCTTTACTCACGGATTAATATTTCAGATAATAATGTTTCTTTTGACCAGTTGCGCGACAGGCTATTAAAACATCCAGACGTTTACGATGTTTCCCTGTCCGAGAATTTTCCTTTTGTTCGCCAGGGAGGAGGAACTACCAACTGGGAAGGAGCAAATCAGGATGAAAAAATAACCTGCCGTTTTAACCGTGTAAGTCATAATTATTTATCGATGCTTGGCACCCATCTTGTCGCCGGAAGGAATTTTAGTTCGTCGTTTAAAGGTGATGTAGGAAAGAACTGTATTATCAACGAAACTGCTGCCAAATGTTTTGGCTGGGATAATCCCATCGGGAAGCGCATAAAAGATAACCGCCTCACCATCGTCGGGGTTGTAAAAGATTTTGTGTACAAAGATATGCATAATCCGGTTGAGCCCGGAGTATATATTCTTGCACCAGATATGGTTTCGGGCGATTTAATACTTTCTTTCAGGATTAACGAGAAAAACGAAGCGTCGGTAAAATCAACGTTGACTGAAGAGTTGGAAGCAACATTTCCCAACGACCCCTTTGAAATCAGTGATTTTTCGTTCGCATTTGTCGGCGAGAACGCATACCGGATTTATCAGTCGTTTAACAAATCGCTTATGTTTTTTACCCTCTTAAATGTATTATTGGCCATAGTCGGCGTGTTTGGATTGGTGGCTTTTACAGTTGCCCGGAGAACAAAGGAAATCGGGATCAGAAAAATAAACGGAAGTTCGCCTTCCTCCATTTTTAATTTGCTGAACCGAGAATACCATTTTCTGATACTGTTCAGTGCGTTATTTGCTTTCCCTTCTGCCTGGCTGGTGTATATGGCAATACCAAGCGCCAACAAATTTCCGGTTCAGCCCTGGGTTTTTATAGTAAGTATAGTAATGCTGTTAATGATCGTATTGGTGAGTACCAGTTTCTTGACAATTAAAGCAGCCACAAGAAATCCGGTTGAAGCACTCAGGTATGAATAGTATTCATGCAAAAAGCCGATTAAAGGACTTTCGTTTTAATGAATAACTAACAAAATTTCAGGATTTATAATTCAATATAATTGGATTTTATTCCTCAACAAATGTGGCAGGCAAACTCAGAAGCTGATACTTAATTGTTTTTGCTAACCGGTAATTCCCCAAAGAATTAGGGTGCAGCCGGTCGGTTTTTTCATTCATATAATATTTCACATGCGAATCTTCCAAAGGGTAAAGACCACTGATGGAATAGAGGTCGATAAGTGGAACTGCCCAAATGGAAGCAGCCTCCCTTAAAACATGTACATAATCGTCCTGGTAAAGTCCAAGGTCGTTCGCAAAATTTTCATCAGGCTGAACATTTTTTTCGCTAAATGTGGCAAATGCCCGGTGAATTGGAGTCATGATAATAGTTTGCTGGTCGGGATAATTTGCTTTCAGAAAAGCCATTACTTTGTTAATTCGTCCGCAAAAGGTAGAATCGTTGCTTTCGTGAATCCTGTATTTCCGAATTACTTTTGTTCCATTAAAGTTGGTTTCTTTGGCAGTTTCGCGGAAAAAGTTACCCAGCGGAACGTTATGGTTATAATCGTTTGTTCCTGCAAAAATTAAAATGGCATCTACATCTGTTCCATGTTCCTCTTTTAGTTTTAGTGCCTGTCCGTACACACCTGTCCACTGATGACCGCTAATTCCATATACATAAGGTTCAATTCCCAACATTTCTGTCAGGTATTCCCAGTAAACAGTTCGGGGAGTGTTATCCCTCTGCCACTTTTGTGTCATCGAATCTCCCAGGTAAGCTACCTTTTTTCCGTTCCATTGTGATTTTTGAAGTGTTATTTGCTGGCTGTAACCAGATAAAATAAATGCAGCTATAAACAGGAATGTGATGGCTATTTTTTTCATAACAAAACGAATTGATGAGTATAGTTCTCTTTTTGGAAGCTAATTTAATTTAAATTATCAGATCATCATAACCGGGATTTATTGAAATTACCTCGTTTTGTTGTATCGTCGAAATTTATACTGATACAAATTGTGGTAAGAAATTGTACACCTTTTGTAAAAAAAATTGACACTTGAGGTTTGGAAAAGATTGTTAAGTGTTTTAAATTCAGTCAACAATGTTTAAGGCACGAGAGTTGATTGTGAAAATTTAAACAAAGCTAGTGGCTAAAAACTAGCAGCTAAAGGTTAATAAATGTACAACCTAAAAATTACGATACGGCGCCTGTTTAATGACAAGGCTTTTTCGTTTATTAATATTTTCGGTCTGGTCATCGGAATTTCATCCTTTTTGATTTTGTTCGTTCACGTTTCAAACGAAAAGAGTTTTGATAAACATTTTAGTGAACACGAAAATATCTGCCGGGTAATCTCGATTCCCAGCGGAATCGATAATGCTGCCTGGGCAAGGAGTTTGGGAATTATTCATACTGCCTCTGCTGAAATTCCGGAGGTAGAGTTGGCTACTCAATTTACACACTGCGATGAGGGGACCATTAAAATGGGCGAAACTTCCGTTGTGCAAAAGAATATTATGTCGGTAGATGAGGCATTTATGGAGATGTTCGATGTGGAATCTGTGGTTGGAGATCTGTCTGAGATTGATAAGCCCAACACGGTTTTTATATCAGAAGACTTTTCCCGGAAATACTACGGTAATTTAAATCCAGTTGGGCAAACCATAAAAATTGAAGCGCTTCAGTATACAAGAGATCTGGGCGATTACGAGATTCGCGGAGTGGTAAAAAATACTCATCCCAAAACACATTTCAGGTACGAATTGCTTATCTCTCAAAAAGGAAGTTTGCAGGAACGTTATGCTTCGCTGCCCGACCGAAAAATTCAGTGGACTTACAACTATTTCAAACTTCAAAAAGACACAGATCCTAAACTAGTTGCAGATAAAGTAACTGCTTTTTACGACAATAGCAGCCTGAAAACAATACGCGGCCCCCAGGATTACGATTTCTCGCTGTTCCCGATGGATGATATTCATTTAAAATCGGATTACCGTTTTGAGTTGCGTGAAAGTTCAAGCAAAATAAATATTGGTTTGTTTGTTTTGATTTCATTGGTAATTCTGATGATTTCGTTGTTGAATTTTACCAATATGTCAATTGCAAAGTTGATTAAGCGTTCAAAAGAACTGGGCTTGAAGAAATCAATTGGAGCAACGAAAGGCCAGATTATCAGTCAGGTTTTAATAGAAGTGTTTATTATTTGTGTGTTGGCTATTGGCATTTCTTTGCTGGCAGTTGAAAGCTTAAAACCTTTTATTAACCGTTTATTTGATATTGAATTCGATATTTATTTTTCAGAGCCGGTTGTGTATTTTACCATTATTGGAGTTCTGGGTACCTGCCTTTTAATCACTGCCTTATTTGTTGCTATATTTTTACTGGCGCGAAATTCAGCCATCGATATTCTGGCCGGGCGAAACAATTTTTCTGGAAGTTATGTGCTTAAATCGTTGCTCGTGGTACAGGTAAGCATTGTGATTGTCCTTATATCAGGAACTTTTTTGGTAAATAAACAAATTGATTTTGTTTTAAATAAACCTCTTGGTTTCGATAAAGAAAATGTGGTTGTTTTGCATATAAAAGACCTTTCGAAAGACCCCACAATATTTGCGCGGGAATTGGAAAAGCAAAGCCAGGTGGTTTCGGTTGGCATGACCGCACAACATTTTGGTTACCCGGCTCAGGGTATGCAACTCGAAGGATTGGGAATTGAAGGTACGGCTGAATTTGTTTTTGCCAACTACGATTACCTGAAAACGATGGATATTAAACTTTTACAAAATTGGATAAAACCTGATGCAGATACCATTAGAGGAATGGTGATAAACAACCATCTCTACAAACGCCTGATGGAAAAGCATGGCAATATGGAAAACCTATTGGCTTATCAAAAAGCGCAACCTTTGGAACCCGGACAAATACGAATTAATTTTATTGGGATTGCCGAAGATTTTAACTACAGTTCTGCGCATGAGGGGATAGGTGATTTTGCGTTTTGGCTTGATGAAGGTGGGAACAGGGCTCGATTTACCCACGTCAGGATAAATAACCTGCATGCCGGAATGGAGGCAATAAAAAGAACCTGGAATGAATATTACCCCAACCAGGAAATGGAATATTTCTTTTTGAACGATAAACTGGCCAGTCAATATAAAGCAGAAAGTATTTTAAGCCGTATTCTTTTTGCTTTTTCTGCTATCGGAATTTTGATCAGTATTATCGGAATCAGTGCTATGGCCTTATTTATTTCGCAGCAAAGAACAAAAGAAATAGGTATAAGAAAAGTTAATGGAGCCACTGTCTCAGAGATTTTACGCCTACTCAACCAAAGTTTTGTAAAATGGGTAGCCATTGCATTTGTAATTGCAACACCAATAGCATGGCTGGCTTTAAATAAATGGCTCGAAAATTTCGCTTACAAAACAGAGGTGAGCTGGTGGATTTTTGCCTTGGCGGGATTGCTGGCTTTGGGAATTTCACTTTTAATCGTGAGCTGGCAAAGTTGGAGAGCAGCCACCCGCAATCCGGTTGAAAGTTTGAGATATGAGTAGTAAATGTCTGAATCAGGATATGCAGGATTTTAGGATTAACATGATTAAAAAAATGATAGATGATGACCTGACATACAAAATTATTGGTTGTGCAATGAAAGTTCACAATACTCTGGGGAATGGATTCCAAGAGGTAATTTATCAAAGATGTTTGGCAATTGAATTAGACAATTCAGGAATTACCTACAAGCGTGAAGAAGAAATGCCCATTTTTTACGAAGGTTACGAAGTTGGCACTCGCAGAGCCGACTTTATAATAAAAGAGCAAGTAATGGTTGAATTGAAAGCAATAATTAACCTCGAGGATGTTCATCTTGCACAAGGCTTGAATTACCTAACGGCATACAATTTAGAAACTGGATTACTAATTAACTTTGGTTCAACTAGCCTGCAAACCAAACGACTGTATAAAAAGCATTAATCCTGAAAATCTTTTAATCTTGATTATTCGGATTCAGACAATGATTAGTAACTAAAAGAACAAAGAACCATGATTAAACATTTTATATTAATAGCATGGCGGAATATCAGAAGACGGAAAACGCTTTCTGTTATCCAGATTTTGTGTCTTTCAGTGGGGCTGGCAGCTTTTATTCTGGTTGCCCGTTATGTTCAGTATGAAAAGGATTACGATAAATTCAACGAAAATTTCGACCGGATTTATCGGGTTCAGTCTTACAAAATAGATGATCGTATGCGTGACGGGGCACAGGTGGTTGTCCCATTGGCAAAATACATCCGCGAAAATGTTCCGGAGGCTGAGAATGCTATTGCAACCAATGAAGCCTGGGACGAATATTTATCGCCCGATGATGAGCGTGTTTTTAAAGAGCAAAACGGAATTATTGCACCTTCAGCCATATTTGATCTCTTCTCTTTTAAGTTAATTCGGGGAAACAAAACGAATGTGCTCAACTATCCCAATTCAATTGTATTAAGTGAATCGATGGCTGAAAAGTATTTTCCCGGTCAGGATGCTATGGGGAAGATAATTTTTGACGAGAAAAAGAGAGAACTTCGTGTAACCGGAATTATGGAGGATATCCCTGAACAATCGTCTTTGGTTGCCAGTTATTTACGCTCAAATGCAAACCTTTTAAAGAATAGAGGCGATGATTGGGGAAATAGTTCATACGAAATTTATGTTTTACTTAAACCAAATGTTTCGCCATCTGAGGTCTCCGAAAAAATAGAAGGAGTTCTTCGTGAATATGACAAGGAATCGAAACAGGTTCTGTATCTGCACCCTTTAAGTAAATTGCATTTGAAGGAGCATGCCCGTGATGACAGAGGTTCGGTTATTTTCTTTTTCTCCTTTATCGGTATTTTAACTCTTTTGCTTGCCTGTGTTAGTTTTATGAATCTTACCACCTCTTTTTCTACCATGCGTTCGGTTGAAATTGGTATTAGAAAAGTTTCAGGAAGCAACCGGAATATTCTCCGGTTACAGTTTTTAACCGAGGCTGTTTTAATTGCATTTATTTCGTTGATATTTGCAATTCTTCTAGCCTATTTAATTTTGCCTCTTTTTAATAATGTTGTTAACCGGAATATCGAACTTCAACTGTCGCAAAATCCACTGTTTATTCTTTTTTTACTTTTTACAGTTTTAATTAGCGGCTTTATTGGAGGAAGTTATCCTGCCTTAATTATATCCGGATTTAAACCGGTAACCGTTTTAAAAGGAAATAGTCACTTTCGCAAGAACAAGGTAAAAGGTCTAACAGCAATGGTTTATCTCCAGTTTGTTTTATCAGTTATACTCATCACCTCCAGCATTTGGATGTATAAACAAGTCTCGTTTCTTAAAAATAAGGATCTTGGGTATGTAAAGGAAAACCTTTTACACTGTCAGTTACCTGGATTGACAACCAATGTGTCGTACGAGCAACTGCGGCAGCGAATTCTTGAAGATCCCGGTGTCGAGAATATGAGCCTTTCAATAAATTCTCCTCTACATTCAAATTGGGGAACACGTTTAAAATATGAAGGTGGCCCCACTGATGATTATATTTATTCGCGTTGGAACCAGGCTTGTGTAAATTACCTGAATACCATGAGTATGAAACTGGTTCAGGGACGGAATTTTTCAACTGATTATTCGGCCGACTCCAAATCCTGTTTAATAAACGAAACGGCTGTGAATAATTTTGGATGGGACAACCCCATTGGAAAATGGATCGATTATGGTGGGCAACATTATACAGTAGTTGGTGTTATAAAGGATTTTAATATCGAGGATGTACATAATCCGATACTTCCCTATTTTTTATTATTACGTGACTGGGATTTTGGCAGTTATAACGACTTGACTTTTAAGATTAATCCTGCAACAATGGAACGAAGTCTTGCTCACATAAATTCGGTAATGAAGGCAACTTTCCCTGACGTTTTATACGAAGTAAACGGTTATGATGTTGGCACTTATCGCGTAGCATTGGAAATATGGACCAATGCAAAAAATACGTTTGCATTTTTTACGGTAATGGCTGTTTTAATAGCTGCAATGGGTTTGTTTGGGTTGGTTGTATTTGCCTCGCAACGACGTGTTAAAGAAATTGGAATTCGAAAAGTACAGGGGGCAAGGGCCGAACAGATTTTACCACTTATTACCAGGCAATTTGTAATATTGGTAATTGCTGCAAATATTATTGTTTTTCCTGTTGCTTATATGCTCAGAAATGTAACTCCGGGACAGTTTAAATATCATTTTAGCATTTTTGATTTTCTCATTGTGTTGGGAATTTCTGTAATTGTAACTTTAGCATCGAGCGGATACCAGGCCTTAAGAGCGTCGATGTTAAATCCGGTGGAGGCGTTGAGGTATGAGTGAGAATGTTTGGGGCAGGATTTTAGAATGAACGGATGAAAAATAAGAATTAAGAATAATAAATATGTATAAAAAGGAGGGCTCGAAGATCGTGGCTCTCTATTCAAAGCTTTTTTTATGATAAAACTTAAAAACATCGACAAATACTACGACGCTAAATTTCAGCGTACGTTTGTGTTAAAAGGAGTAGACCTTAATATCGAACAAGGCGAATTTGTTTCTATTATGGGACCCAGTGGTGCCGGTAAATCAACTTTGTTAAATATTATTGGTTTCCTGGATGAACCCAACGAAGGGCAGTATTTTTTTCTTGATCAACCGGCTAACCAGTTGAAAGAAAAACAAAAGGTTCAGTACCACCGTAGTCACATCGGGTTTATTTTTCAGGCTTTTCACCTGATTGAAGAAATGAATGTGTACGAAAACATTGAAACACCTCTTGTTTATCGCGGAGTGAAGGGAAAAGAACGCAAAGCCATGGTGGCCGATATGTTAGACCGTTTTAACATGGTGGCAAAAAAGGATCTGTTTCCAAGTCAGCTATCGGGAGGACAACAACAGTTGGTTGCTATTGCACGCGCTATTGTAGGTAGTCCAAAATTGTTATTAGCCGACGAACCAACCGGTAACCTTCACAGCGAACAGGGAAAAATGATTATGGATCTTCTGAAGAAATTGAACGATGAGGGAATGACCATCATTCAGGTTACACACTCCGAAGATAATGCAAAATACGGAAACCGTATCGTTCGTTTAAAGGACGGGTATTTGAAAGAGGACTAGTAAAATTCTCTCTCTTACTTCAAGGAGGCGATAACGAAAAACAAATTGAACCTTTTTAAATATGCGTGTATAACAGATAAATTTGCCTGTATATAACGCACTTGCCGGGCAAAAATCAAAGTTTGATTTTATGATTTTAAAAGTCGTTTTAAGAAACCTGTTGAAGCATCCATTTTTAAACCTTGTAAAAGTGATCGGACTTGGATTGGCTTTAACTGGTATCATTTTTATCGCTCTGTTCCTGAAAAATGAATTGAGCTACGATGCCTATCACCAGAATTCAGATCGAATCTACCGCTATACTATAACCGATCCCGACTTTTTAAGCGGCAAACATTTTGCGCGGACTATAAATCCGGGATACATTGATGAAATGTGTGATGCGCTTCCCGAACTGGAAGATTTTGTGCGGCTGCGTCCGGTGAAAGGTGGTTTGATGAAATATGGAGAGCGGTACTATTACGCTAACCAGGCTTTTGAGTGTGATAGCACTTTTTTTCGTGTTTTCGAAGTTGAATTATTAGTAGGCGATAAAGAAACTGTACTGGAGAATCCCGCATCGATGGTGATTACTGAAAGCTTCGCACAAAAGATATTCGGTAAAAATAATCCCGTGGGAGAGGTGTTAAATTTGCCTCCGGGGCAATATTACGGCGAAGCCCAGGAGTTTACCATCGTTGGAGTAATGGATGATTTTCCTTCAAACAGTCACTTTCATCCCGATTTTGTAACAACACCGGTAAGCGATAGGTTTACTTATGGATGGGCCTTTACCTACCTCGTTTTGACCGAAAATTCAAATGTCGAAAATGTGAAGGCTGGAATTTATGATTTCCTGAAGAATAATGTGGATTCGAAGCCGGAGGAGATGAATACCCAGGTGCATCTACAAAAAATTACAGATATTCATTTAAACTCGCATAAACTGCGTGAGATAGAAGAGAACAGCAATATCCGTAATGTTTACGTACTTGCTATTGCAGCTTTGATTCTGCTTTTGATTGCCATCAGCAATTACGCTAACCTGAATATTGGAATGGTCGGATTTAGCGCGAAATACCTTTTTATTAATAAGCTTCTCGGGTCATCGAGTGGAGCGGTGGTAAACTATTTTTTCCTGGAAGGATTGTTTATTGTGCTGGCAACCTTATTATTTGCAGTGGTTCTTTCCTTACCCGTAAATGCCGTCATTGCAAAGTTTTACAACATGAACCTAATGGCCGGAAATATAATTTTTTCAGTCTCTCTCATTATCGTTTTTTGTGCTTTGGCGCTGGGATTTGGAATGTTGCCCGTTTTAAAGTCGGTCTTTTCGTCTGTTCGTATGGGAGGCAACAGTAACTCATCGCAAACGTTTAAACGTCGGGGAGTGAGTCGCGTTCTTATTGTTTTTCAGTATGCTTTTTCCATCGCTTTGATTGTAACGGTTATTGTTATTTCACGACAAACCAATTACGCTTTAAACAGCAGTCTTGGTGTTCAGGAAGACAATGTGATTTGTTTCGAATCGGTTCATTCCAGCATTCAGCAAAAGTTTGAGGTATTTAAAGAACAACTGTTACAATATAACAGCATCGAAACGGTGTCGGCTATGATGGAACCCCCGGGTGGCGAGGCAAACGACATGTTTCCTTTTGAGATGGAAGGCTACGAAACAGATGAAGCCAATTCTCATTTCGACGGGATTGGTGTTTTCCCCTGCGATTATTCTTTTGCCACAATTTTTGGCCTGAAATTTTTAAGCGGACAGAACTTTTCGGAATTCAACAAAGAGAATGAAGGCTCGGGCGAATATATTATCAACGAAGCGGCCATGAAACGTCTGCATTATTCCAACCCTGATGAAATTGTTGGCAAAGATTTTAAACTGAATTTTGTTTCGCCCGGATCAGGAATAACTATTCCAAAAGGAAAAATTATTGGTGTTGTGGAGGATTTTCATTTGTCGAGTCTGAGGAAGCAGGTAGAGCCGCTGGTGCTCTTTAAGCGCGATAAATTGTGGCTGATTAATTTTGTTGTTTCATTCAAACCCGGTATGAAAAATGAAGCCCTTGCCGACATGAAAAAAGTCTGGAACGACCTGTTTCCTGAATACCCGTTTCAATACGAACATGTTGACGCCATGTATAAAAAGGTGTATAAAACCGAGTTGTTGCAGGCTCGTTTACTTTCTGTTTTTACGGTTATTGCTTTGATTATCTGTTCTATGGGCTTATTCGGGTTGGCATTGATAATAACTCAAAACCGAACCAAAGAAATTGGTGTACGAAAGGTCAATGGTGCACGTGTATCAGAAATATTAACGCTACTAAATAAAGATTATATCAAATGGGTGGCTCTGGCCTTTATACTTGCCTGTCCGGCAGCCTGGTTTGCCATGGATAAATGGCTCGAAAATTTTGCTTATAAAACTTCTCTTAGTTGGTGGATATTTGTTTTGTCCGGATTGGTGGCTGCAGGGATTGTGTTGCTAACCGTTTCTGTTCAAAGCTGGAAAGCTGCAACACGTAATCCGGTTGAGGCTCTCCGGTATGAATAAAACCCGGAAACAGTATTTTTTGAAGTAATTCGGATGGGGAAACAAATTCGGAACATAATAATATTGTTTTTAAGTTGACTTTTTTGATTGAAATGTTTTATTTTTAGAGAATCAACTGATCTTTAACTAAAATAATGAATCAAACAAAGTGCCCGAAATGTCACAATATGGTGGACTCCAGTGATAAATTTTGTCCCCATTGTGGTGAGAATCTTGAAAATAATGTTGTAGAAGAACAAAATATTGTTTGTCCACAGTGCGGTAAAACAAATAATGCCGGAACTTCATTTTGCGAACAATGTGGCTCAAAACTGACTGGTGAGCAAATAAATCAACAAAGCGATAAATCTGAACCCCATAAAATCGTCTCGAAAGGAACATATTCAGGGACAATGAATACAGGTAAATCGAAATTGCGAAAACGCCTGATTATTGCCGCCTTAATTTTTATTGTTGTATCTGCTTTATCCATGATTATTTGGTTTCAGGTTGACGACCACGCCGAAGATAAACTCAAAGAAGCTGTTCGTATTCCCGGAACGGTAATACTGATTGGTTTTGCCATTTATGTTGCCATTTTCGGAAAATCGAAAAAGGGAAGAAGACGTGGTGGTTATGATGATGACGATTATGATTACGACGATGATGACAATGACAGCGACTGGGGTGATGATGGCGGCGATGACGATTAATACCTAAAATTCAAAACTTAAACTATGCCATTCTGTGCGCAATGTGGAAATGAACTTTCAGCAGGTGTCCGTTTTTGCGGTAAATGTGGAAAAGATCAGCTAATGAGTCAGAACCAGTGCCCGAAATGCGGGAAAGAATTGGAAGACAATGAAAAATTTTGTTCCGGTTGCGGAACTCCGGTTGCTGAGAAAGTTGAGCCCAAAACAGTAAATCCAAAACAAATACCGCCAGAACCTAAAGAAGAAAAATTTACCAAAGAAGGCAGGAAAATTATTAGCGGAGGGCCAAAGCCGGATCAAAACAAACAGGTAACTCCACCGCCTCCACCAATTGCCGGCGTTCAGACGAAAAAGAAGAAAAAAGGGTGCAGAGGATGTGCCATTACGAGTATTCTTATTCTTGCGGTTTTAATAGTTGTTACCATGTTGGTTTATAATCGGGTTTCGGATTGGTGGCACAATTATAAAGTAGAGCAGGGTTTTGAAAAACTGGATACCGAAGGTGTAGACGGGATTGTTGATATTGAAGAAGGCGATGTGAGTCATTTGCCTGAAAACCGAACAAAAAAACAAAACCAAACACAATCCGCATCGTCTACCTATGAGGCAGGAAAAAGCATAAAAACCAAAGAGATAAAAGAGGCATGTAATACTGTTGAGAAAGCGTTTGAAAATGCCGATATCGAACAAGTTAAATCATTACTAACTGAGCAAGGTAAATTAAATTATGCAAATCTCCTTGATGATATTCAACCATACATGAAAGATTATGCAAAAGCATTTAAAAATCGGAAGTTGGTTGCTTCTGACAAGTATTTTGCAATTTATTCATTTAAAGACAATGAAGGGAATGAATATACGGTTGAGTTTGCCCTTAATGATTCAGGTGAATGGAAATTAGTAAGGTTTTAACAACAGGGTAGTTATGAAGAATAAAGTAAAAACGACAATAAGATTTGGAGCACTTTTCGTGTTAGGTATCATTTTGTTAAGCTACGACAATGTTAAAAACCACGGAACAATTAATGAGATTATTGTAAATGCGTTTGTCGATAGAAACAATGGAGCACCAACTACTTCCGCGAAATTTAAAAATTACGTTTTTTTGTTAGATAAGGACGTATTAAAAGGTGACTATATTTTAGAACCTGGTGGTCTTTTTCATCCTGCCAATGTTCCAAATATTGGAGATCGGTCTGTAGTTGGGTACAAGACTACTATTACCGAAGTTCAAAAAAGTATCACGCCTTTGAAATGGATAATACATGGAGGTTTTTCGGCAGATGAACCGGAAGTGCCCGCAGGCTTGCGCCATTTCTACGATCCCACAAAACCCAAAGGAAATCGTTATCTTAACGATACAGCCAGTTCGGTTGTTTCCGGCTGGGGTCAAACCTGGTATAAAAATCCAAAAATAGATGGTGTGAGTTGGGCCCTTGGGAAAGCTAAATCAATTGGCGCTGAAGAACACAATTACTCGTGGGAGAATGGGAAAGCATATATAAAAGCAGCCCTTGAAAATAGTAATCCTGAAAAGCGGAAAAATTATATGGCAAAGGCTTGGCGATCTTTGGGCGAAACTTTGCACATGATAGCTGACAATGGTTGCCCTCCGCATGTTCGAAACGATTCGCATCCCCCGGGAAATGTGGCACCATACGAAAACATCCTGTCGAAGGTTGATTTAAAAAAATATCAAACTGGCAAGGTTGACCAAGACTTAATGAAATTTTTTAGAAAGGAAGGAATTACAGCTTTCGACATTGCCGATAAACTTGCGGTTTATACCAACAAAAATTTCTTCTCGAGCGAAACTATTGCAGGAACTGACCATAAACAACGAAAGGTGAAATATGTAACTCATCCTTACGATGAATACAATTCGCCAAAGATCAGCCCGAACGATTACAATAACGGATATTATATAAAAAACATAGCAGGACAACAGGTGAAAGTTTGTACCGACAAATGGTACTTTTCAAAGTTTGGTCTTTCTGAATCTGTGCCTTACATTGATGCTGAATGTACATACTCTATGGCTGGTGTATTAATTCCAACCATTAAGGAAGCCGGGGTAAATGTTATGCGGCTTTATGTTCCGGAACTAAAGGTAACCATTACTGAATTAGATGAAGATGGAAATATTTCGGGCACCATTAAACACATTCCCGATAAGGAATACAAAACTGAAATAAAATACAACGGCCCGGTAATAATCAAAAATTCCGGAACAAAAGAGCTGGTAACACTCAACGCAAAAAGCGGCAAATTCAGTGGAAAAATAAACAGTAACGATTCAAAAATTTTTGCTGAAATTGAATTTGGGGGAATCAATGTCCGTTCGGAGCGTAAAAGCAGGAAAGCGAAGGTGATAAAAGCACCTGAACCAACAGAAAAAAATGAAATGAGAATTCGCGTCCGAATTTATGTTTATTCAACATATAGCAGCGGATATAAAGACAAGAACCAAACTTTTTATGAGAAAGGATTTCATAATTATGAGACGTCATGGGAATTTAAGGTCCCAAAAACCAAAAAGTTTACCGGTTCAAACAAAAAAGGAACAATTGAAGGAGAGATAAATGGTAAAGAAGTGGTTTGGTTAAAGGTAAAATACGATGACACCTGGAGTACGGGAAGTACTAAAACAAGGAGGACAACCTGGAATGCAATAATTAAAAATATCCCACTGGATCCTATGCAAGCTACTGAAAAGGATAGAAAACCAGGTGAACTTACAGGAAGGTATATTTTGGAAGGCTGGGATCTGTACAGAGGGAAACCGGATCCCCAGTTTCAAAAAAGCCTTGAAAAACTGGAACATGAGGTAATATTCTATCCCGGTGGGGAAAAAGTAAAATTGGAGGATATTGACTATTATGAAACATCAGTAAAAAAAGTAACATCGGTACTTGATGCTTCCCCGCGGCCATTTATAGAAGTGAAGGTGAGCCAGCAATACTAATTTATAATTTTAAAATACTGAATATGTCATTTTGTTCAAACTGTGGAAATGAAATTAAAGCCGGGGCTGCTTTTTGCGGTAATTGCGGCAATAAAGTAGGTGCTGGGGCCACACAATCGGCCCCACCGGTGGCAGGAAAAGTAACCTTCGATGTGGTTACGCGCGAGCGCCTTAATATGGTAAAAGTGGATCTCGAAAATGCTGCTTTTCGATACGAAGCAGGTGCTATGCACTACATGAAAGGGAACCTCGAATTGCAATCGGATTTGCCGGGTGTGGGAAGTATTTTTAAGTCGATGATTACCAAAGAAAAAATAATTAAACCGGTAATTAGTGGTACTGGCACTGTTTTTCTTACCCCATCGTTTGGCGAATTTACCATCCTGGAACTGGATAACGATGAGTGGATTCTGGATAGAGGTGCTTATTACGCTTCAGAATTAAATATTGAACTGGGCGCTTTTACAAACCGTGCGATAAGCGCCATGTTTTCCGGTGAAAAATGGTTTCAAACGGTTGTCGCCGGAACCGGAAAAGTAATTATCAACTCTGCCGGGCCGCTGGAAGAAGTGGAACTGGTAAACGATAAACTGGTTGTTGATGGCAGTTTTGCAGTTGCCCGAACATCGGGAATTGAATTAAAAGTGGCAAAAGCAACACGTGGTATTTTCTCAACCGTTATCTCCGGAGAGGGGCTGGTTAATACTTTCACCGGAACGGGCAAGGTTTTAGTTGCACCGGTTGATAATTACTTTAATACCTTAATTCACACGGTTCGCACAATTAACAATAATGTATTAAGAATTAGCAAATAAAACCTGGCTTGCAAATGGTATTTCAATCAGGAAATAAAAATTATTAAAGGTTGTCAAAATGAAGAAAAAATATTCGGTTCTGCCTGTCATCGTTCTGTTATTTATAGCTAGCATAAATAGTTTTGGGCAAAAAGTTTTATCAAAACAAGAAACACAATGGGTGAACGAAGCAAGAGAACAATTGGCACAAGCACTTAGCAACCCCGATATGGATGATGATACCCGTAAAGAGGTAATAAAACGAAGTGCTACTACATTAAAAGAATACGGCCAACCGTGGGATTACCCAAACGGTAAGATTCCTTTACAAGACTGGATGGATGATAATTTTGACCAATGTAAAGAAAGTGTTGCCGAAATGAATAAGCTCAAGTTGCAACTCGGCAACCAATCGATGGAAGGGAAATTAAAACTAATAAATGCCATGCAAATTGAGATGGTTGAAGATCAGGTTGAGTTATTAATTCCGGGAAAAGCTCCTGTCTCCTTGTCCATTGATGCAGTTCGAACAGTACTTGACTGGAATATTGTTGAGGGTGTTAACGGGGGCAAAAGTCAGGATGCAGAGCAGTTAAAAAATATGTTTCTTAAATTGGTTGAACAGCGGAAATTAATTGATGGTCTGGACGAAATGTCGGCCCTCCAGATGGAGTCGCTGAGAAAAATAAATGAAGACAGAAAAAAATTAATGGTTATTGAGCCACAGTGGCGCAAAATATTTCGCGATGCCACAAATTCCACTTTTACGATAAAAGGATACGAAGGCGCAAAGCTGGCCTCTGCTTCATCTTCAACCAATAATGCCAACACAACTTCAACAAGCAATTCATCTGTTTCGTCTTCTCCTTCTTCTTCCGATTCCGGATTTAAGAGAAATGTACTCGTTGGTACCTGGAAGTTTGGATTTGAGCAAACCGGTTATTTTTACTGGACTTTTAATAATGACGGCACCTGGAAATTTGTTGATAAAATGAATGAAGGAGAACAGACACTAACAGGTAAGTATGTGGTTGCCGGTAATACTTTAAAATTGTACGGACCTAAAAGCGAATGTGTTGATGTGGAGGGGATCTATCCATATGTAATCAGCGATGGTGACCTTGAATTTAAGGGAGTGAAAGATCAGTGTATAAGTAGAAAACTTACATTAACTCATATATGGAGCAAATAAATCAGATCTCTTTAAAAATAAAAAACAGACAGCGTTCAACCGCCCGTATTTTTCTTTTTTTGATGGTCGTTTCGGCCATTTTGGCTTACGCACCTTTTATTGAAGGGAATTATTTGTCAGGTGCATGGGCATTGGCTTTTGTCAGTATTTTTTTAACCGTGAGCTTTTTCGTGCTGACATTGATGTTCGGCCGCCGTGCACGAAAAATGGATACGCTTAAAAGTGGAGAAAAGCTTCTGGTACATTTGGAATTGAGCCACGAAATGTTGCAAAATTATGCCAACGAACAAAAAAGGTATCTCAAAGATAGAAATACAGCTTTAATGTGGATAGTGGGAATCTTTTTTGCCATAATTGGAGGTGTTATGTTGTTTTTCCTGGAAGATGATGAACGGGCAGGTTTTGCTTTGATTATTCTTTCTATTGTGGCTCTTATATTTTTTGTTTCGAAGTTTTTCCCCTGGTATTTTTACAGAAAGAACTTAAAGGGTGATAAACAAATAATGATTGGAGAGAAATACGCGTATTTTAATGGGTATTTTCATAACTGGGATTATCCTTTGTCAGGTCTTAGTACAGTGAAAGAAATTAAGAAACCTTTTTACGGAATTCATCTGGTTTATTATTACACCGATTTAACCTGGCGACATACACACGAAATAAAGATACCGCTACCTGAAGATTTTAATTCCAAACCTATCATTAGCCATTTAAAACTAGCTAATAAATAGAACGGTTTTTTGGTTAAAAATACTTTCAAAGAGTAAGGACTTTACTTAAAATGAGGTTCTTACTCTTTTTTAATGATCTTATAAGTTCTTTAAGTTTTTTAATCGTAACAGTGCCTCCAAAAAGTAATAGTCACCATAAATCAGAGGGACATCTATTTCACTGTTATGTGGTTTGTGTCCGGTACAATGTTTTAATATAAAATTGTTGTTCGTACCTTTCTCAGCCAGGTAAGTATCTGTTGAAAGACTCTCTAAAATCTTTTCTGCATAATGAAAATATTCATCTGCTTTTGTCCTTTCAGAGTGAGTGCTTAGTTCAATTAATGCCGATGCAATAATAGCTGCTGCCGATGCATCTCTGGGTTCACCTTCTTTTCCGAACATTTCATAATCCCAAACAGGAATCAGGTCTTCCGGGGTTGAAGGTTGATGAATTATGTAGTCGGCAATATTTTCTGCCATCTGCAGGAATTCAGGATCTGCGGTTTCTCGGTAACAAAAGGTGAAGCCATATAAACCCCAGGCTTGTCCTCTTGCCCACGCTGACTCATCACTATTGCCCTGGAAAGTTCTTTTCCGGTTTACTTCGCCAGTTTCAGGATTGTAATCAACAACATGGTAAGAGCTGTAATCATCCCTGAAATGGTTTTTAATCGTTGTTTTTGCATGTTTAATGGCAATGTTTTTATACGTTTCGTCACCGCTTAGTTCACTCGCTTTGAAAAGGAGTTCCATATTCATCATGTTATCGATAATTACTGGGAACGACCAGCCCTGATCTTTTTCACCCCAACTCCACGATTTAGTACATCCGACAGTATCGTTGTAGCGTGTGGCCAACGACCTGGCTGCATTAATAATTACCGTCTCATATTCTTTTATGCCCTCAAGGCGGTATCCCTGACCGTAGCTGCAGTAAATCATAAATCCAACATCATGGGTATTGGTATTGTATTGTTCTTTCGATAAAGCTGAAGTCCATTTAATGGCTTCTTCTTTCCATTTATTGTCTTTTGAATATTCGTACATTAACCAGAGGCAACCGGGATAGAATCCGCTTACCCAATTGCGTGAAGGTACATAGATGGTATTACCATTTTCATCAACCGAACGTGGAAGTTTTGTCGTATCGTTGTTTGTTTCAAGCATTAAACTTAGTTGTTCTCCGGCTCTTACTAAACTTTTTTCTACATAATCTTTCTTTTCCTGCTGAACGGTTTTATTGCAGCCGATATTTCCACTCAGGAAAATTAGCAGAACAATTGCTGAAATGAATATTGATAATTGTTTTCTATACATATTACTATTTTTTTGTTTATGTCCAATTCCCATCGCGGTATGTCGGTTGCATCCACTGTAGGTTTTTATGATTAAAAAATGGTGTGAGGCTTTGTGCCATTTTTGATTTTTCTTGCTCATTCATTGGGGTAAAATTTCGCAGTAAATCGAGATTTTTTTTGACAATATCTTTGCTATCCATTCCCAATGCTAATCCGGCAGGTCCTTTAAGTGATAAGGCAAATCGGATTAATTCATTGGCATCGAATTCCGGATTATTGTCTCTGGGGCGAACTGCTTTCATTAACATTACTCCCATATCTTGTTTTAATCCTTCAGGAATGACAATGTTTTTTCTGTCGTTTTGATAATTTCCCCAATGGTTCATGGCCATAATCATGGTATCAAAGTCTCCCCGGGCAGCCATTGTTTTCAGAGCCAGTGCATCACCATGTCCCGAAAATCCAATAAAGCGGGTAATTCCCTGCTCCTTCATTTTGTGAACAATTTCGATCAACTGACCCTTTTGGCTCATCTGGTCAATATCTTCCAGAGATTCAACAGAGTGGATTTTTAAAATATCGATTTTGTCGGTTTGTAAACGTTTCAGGCTTAGCTCTATTTGTTTCATCGCCTCATCCGGATTACGACTGGTAACCTTTGTTGAAAGAAAAATTTCTTCTCTGCGGTGTTTTACAATCTTACCTAAACGTTCTTCACTGATTACACCATTTTTTTTGTTTTCATAGATGTGGGCAGTATCCCAATAATAAAGACCATTATCGAGGGCAAAGGTTAGCATCTCGAGTGCTTCCTCTTCCGAATTTATATTGCAAAAACGGCTACCCAAACCTAAAGCCAATCGGGGTATTTCAACCCCTGTTTTTCCCAATATCGCAGTTGGTAATCCTTTCGAATCATAAGGACTGCACGATACAAAAAGGGGAGACCCTGCAAGGGCAATTCCTGCTCCGATTGTTCCTTTAATGAAGGTTCTTCTATTCAGTTCTGATTTAGTCATGATATTCAGTTTTAGCTTATTTCACAGTATGGGATTCAGTAAATTCTACTTTTGTTCCATCGGCATTTGACATATTCAACAACCATCTTTTCCCTTTTGCAACGATTGGTTTGCCAAGACGGTGCTTTTCTCCTTTGCGTTCTTTTAAGGTATAAATGGTTTCCTGCATGTCGTCGACCATAAAACAAGGATGATTGAAGTTGATATCATCCGAGGGGTAGTGTTCAATGTTTTCAACGCAGTCGGAGAAATGCAGGTAATTCATTTGAACCGGTTCGTTATGCGATTCAGGATATCTCCACAGTTCTTTGCATCCTAATATTCCTACGTAAAAAGGATCTTCATCCAATACTTCGGTACAATACAAGCCTACATGGTGGAGACGTTTGGAAATGCGTCTGTCACTTAAATATTTACCTTTCGATTTCAGGTGTAGAGAGTTAGCCTTTAAATTGATAAATTCTACAGGTACGCCGTAAGTGTCATGCACTAAAATTATTTCATTTCCTGCTCCGTCGATGTTTGTTTTTTCGGGTACTTTTATACCTTGATTCTTCAGATATTGCCTTATTTGTTCTACATTTTCAGTTTCAAATGAAACAGAAACCAGGCGTGCTTTATTTTTGGCATCTTTGTCTTCAACAAATTCCAGAAACTGGCGGTCGTTTACTTTGAAGGTGATTACTTTACCTTTGGGAGATTCATACGAAAATGCTTCATCAAAACCCAGAAAATTTCCGTAATAATCGCGGGCCAGATCGTAACTGCTCACCAGAAAAGTCATCTTGGCAATTCCCCAGACCTGGGGGCGGTCAACTTCCTGCGCAACAGAAAAATAAGAGTTTGTGAGTACGATTAAGGTAAGTAAGATATAGGTTTTCACAAGTCGTTATTTAGGTTTAAATGTTATACAATATAATGAAAAAAGCTTTCCGTTAAAAAACGGAAAGCTTTTGAAATCTAACTAAACTATTAATAACCTGGATTTTGTGGCAATAAATTCGGATTTCTGTCTAATTCATCCTGAGGTAAAGCCAACAGGTAATCGCGCGATGAATCGAAGTTGTCGTGTGGCTCGATAGAGTCATCACCTTTAAATACTTCGTCGCCTAAGTTGCGGCGTTTAATATCCCACCAGCGTTTCATTTCGAATGAAAGCTCAAACCTTCTTTCTTCCAAAACCATATCGCGAAATTCGTCTTTCGATAATCCGGCTGTAACATTTTCAGGGAAATCGTTCATTATACCAGCGGCATTGCGAGCGCGTGCACGTACCTGGTTTACATATCCCTCAAGTTCCGAATTTGGACCAGTAATTTCGTTACCTGCTTCAGCAGCCATCAGCAATACATCAGCATAACGATAGATGGCATAATTGGTATCGGTGTAACGTTTATCGGCATTTGCAGTTCCCACAAAACGGGTATATTTTGCAATATGCGGACGTTTTTCGTTGGTAAATTCAGTGTATGGAATCATAACTCCGTCTTTTGCTGCCTCAGAAGTGAATGCTACGCTTTTTCTGTAATCGCGGTCATCCCAGCTATTGTAGGCTGCCATTGATGGAACGCCTACGCCCCAACCTTGCATATCGGCGCCACGAACTCCGGTTAAAGGTCCTAGAAGGTCATCACCTTCGCTTCCGCTGCCGGTTTGCTGGCCTAAAAAGTCGATCACATAAATAGGCTCTTTTTGTCCATCCTGTAATTCTGCGTTAAATAAATCCTGGTAATCAGCTACCAGATCGTAATCGAGGGTTGCAGCATGATCGATTACCCATTTCGCATTTTCGTATGCTTTTTCAAAATTGCCAAGGGTTAGGTAAACGTCGGCGAGCATGGTTGCAGCTGAACCTGCCGATGCTCTTGAACGTGCATTCTGTTTCATGGGTAAGTTTTCTTTTCCAAATTCCAAATCAGAAATGATATTCGCATACACTTCTGATGCAGAAGTTTTAGATAAGTCGGCAACAGCTTCAGGATCACTAACCGATTCGCCTAAATAGGGAATATCTCCGAACTGACGAACCAGGTTGAAATAGATGAATGAACGGGCGAACATGGCTTCTGCTTTCAATGCATTTTTAACTGCGTCGTCATCATCAATTATTTCTGCACCGTAAATGGCATTGTTGGCCGCACTTATTATTTCGTATGAACGTGGCCAAAATGCACTAACCATACCACTAAAAGCATCGCTTGTAAAGTCGTTGATTTGTATTCTTCGTGCCGGTGTACCGGGATTTCCGATGGCAACCATATCACTGGCCAGCATAATAGTTAATGATTGTTTTCTACCCCAGTAACTTTCTGACGCCATTCTTCCATAAGCACCAAATATGGCGGCTTCTACATCGCTTGCAGTTTTAAAGAAACCGTCAGGTGCCAATTCTCCAATCGGATCTTCTTCCAAATCTGTACAGGCAAAAACACTCAGTACAATTAGTAATAAGGAAAATATTTTTAGATTCTTCATTTTAATTCTTTTTTTAATGTTTTGCATTTTCGAATTAGAAAGTAACTTTTATACCAAGCGTATATGATTTGGCGTTTGGATAACTCCCGTAATCAAAGCCCAGTCTCGTATTCGATCCTGATCCGCTGTAGTTCACTTCCGGGTCGTAGCCACGGTAATTGGTAATAGTTAATAAGTTTTGTCCACTCAAATAGAAACGAACATTCTCTAAACCTATCGACTGTACTATTTTGTTAGGCAGATTGTAACCCACTGCAATATTTTTCAAACGAACATAGCTACCGTCGAAAATCCATCGGGAAGATGAATGGTAACCGCGTGCTGCATTGGCAACCGGTACATCTGTATCGGTATTCGATGGAGTCCAGCGTTTTAATGCCTCTGTTGTTGAGTTAGAGGTTCCTCGCATGGTTTCAAGTTCCTGTAGAGTGTAACTGTAAATATCATTACCCTGAGAACCCTGAATAAAGATGTTCAGATCGAATCCTTTATACTCGAAGGTATTGTTGATACCCCAGATAAAGTCAGGGTGAGGATTTCCAATAATGCTTCTGTCGTCACCACTGATTTTACCATCAGCTTCTCCGGTAAGATTTCCTTCTTCATCTACAATACCGTCGATATCTTTGTATTTTTCACCCCCTGCGTATTGGTCAAAGTTGCCCGGTAGAATGGTTTCACCTTCCTGGTAAACGCCGTCGTAGGTATATCCATAAAATACTCCCACAGGTTCTCCTTCGCGAAGGATGTTGGTTGCATTAATCCCAACCATGTGCCCAGGCAAGGTTAGATAAAGAATGTCGTTGCCGTCTGGGAGTTCCAGAATTTTATTTCGGTTTCGTGAAATGTTAAAGTCGGTAACCCAGCGGAATTTACCATTCATATTAATGGTTGAAAGTGTAAGTTCAAATCCTTTATTTTCGAGACTTCCGATATTCTTAAGCATTGAGCTGTAACCTGAATATTCAGGTAATGGCATACTAAACAGAAGGTCAGTCGTTTTTTTGTAGTAATAGTCTCCAATTAACGAAACGCGTTGATCAAACAATCCTAAATCAAAGCCGATGTCGGTTTGGGCTGTCGATTCCCAGGTAAGGTTATCGTTGGCAACGGTTGTTGGTCTTACTGCATTTACTATAGATGAGTTTTGAACTGAATGCACAGTTCCTAAACGGGCCAGTGACTGATAAGGACTAATGGCCTGATTACCTGTAATACCATAGCTGACACGTAGTTTCAACTGGCTTACCTTTTCCACATCTTTCATAAACGATTCTTCCATAACGTTCCAAGCAATGGCCCCAGATGGGAAAAACGCCCATTTTTCGTTTTTGGCAAAACGTGATGATCCATCATAACGTGCATTCAGTGTTATCATGTATCTGTCGAACAATTTGTAGTTAATCCTGCCGTAGAAAGATGAAAGTTCAGTTTCGGTAAGGCTTGAACTTGGACGGTTATATGTTGATCCTCCATCCAGGTTATACCATAATGAGGCATCGGTTAAAAAGGTTTGGCTACTGGCATACCAATACTCACTTCGTGTCGATTCGTATGAATAACCAGCCATGGCCGAAATATTATGGCTGCCCAGTTGTTTCGAATAAGTTAAATAGTTTTCATTAATTAATCCTGTATATTTTCCTGAGCTGATTGATGCGCTACCGCCTGTTTGTGCTCCGGCATTTAAGGTTGTCGGAATATAACTTCCATCTCGGTAGTTATTAATGTTGGCACCCAGTGTTACTCTTAATTTCAAATCGGTGATAATTTCATACTCACCAAATAAATTGGCTTGAAAACGATCTTCAACCCGGTTGTTACCTCTTTCTTTAGCAACAGCAACGGGATTATCGTTAGGATCGCCCAACCATGAAATGGTGTAACTGCCATCGTCGTTATATACAGGCAATGTAGGTTCGCCCTGGAATGTTGCAGCAATAACACCAGTATTGCTGGTACCACCGCTGTTCTCCTGGGTTAAAACACCATCTTTTTCTGTTCGGCGGGCAAAAAGATTTACGCCCAGATTAAGTTTTTCACCAGCCATAATATCTAAGTTACTCGTAAGCGAATAACGTTTGTAGTTCGAATTGATGATAACACCGTCGTGATCGTAAAGGGTTCCTGAAACGTAATACTTCAAACCTTTGTCTCCACCGGTTATTGATAATTGATGATTTTGGATAGTTCCCGGACGGAATATTTCTTCCTGCCAGTCAGTTCCAGGTCCAATAATAGTTCCGTTTAATGCATTAGGATCAACTTCAGTAACATAATCTGTGAATTGATCCTTGTTCAGCAAGTCTAAACGTTTAATTTCTCTTTCGGTAGAAACCGATGAATTTAACTCAATGCGTGCTTTCCCTTCTGAACCGCGACGAGTGGTGATCATGATTACACCGTTTGCACCACGCGAACCGTAAATAGCAGTGGCTGAAGCATCTTTTAAAATTTCAATAGAAGCAATATCTTCTGATGGAGGAGGAGTGGCTCCCGGAAATCCGTCTACTACATATAACGGAGAACTTGATGAGTTGATAGAGCTGGAACCACGAATACGAATATTGAATGAAGCTCCCGGCTCACCATTGTTCTTTTGAATTTGAACACCCGCAGCACGTCCCTGCATGGCCTGTGTCATTCCCAGTGCAGGATAAGCAGCCAGATCTTCGCCTTTTACTTGAGACAGAGCTCCGGTTAAATCGCTCTTTTTAACTGTACCATACCCAACTACTACTACTTCGTCGAGGCCTACTACATCTTCTTTTAATGTAATATTATAAGAACCACCGCTGGTTACAGCAACTTCCTGCGACGAGTAGCCTATAAAAGAGACAATTACCACTTGCTCTCCGGCTGGCACATTTATTAAAGTATATTCGCCATTTATATCAGTAATTACACCAATGGTAGTACCTTTAATTACCACACTGGCACCAATTAAAGGCTCTCCGTTTTCATCGGTTACTTTACCTTTAATGGTTCCTTGTTGAACTGCATCTTCTGAAGGAGAAATAACAATCAGGTTATTTTCCAGAACAGAATACTTACTTCCTGTTCCTTTAAGAACATAGTCAAGAATTTGTTCAACAGTTTTATCGTCCAACTCAACATCTCCGTGATTTTTGTTGTCGAGTAAATCGTTGTTGTAAAGAAATTTAAATTTGCTTTGGTCTTCAATCTTTTCGAAAATATCCACTGTTGTGGCATTATCTAAATGAATTGAAAGTTTGGTAGCCTGAGAGTAAGCTGTTCCGAAAACCTGAACAGTAGTTAGTAAAAACAATAGCAGCGTAAATTTCATAGCTATTAAAAGTTTTAGGAGGCTTCTTTTTTTATAGTAAAAGCCAATACATTCATAGTTTTTTTTCATAGTTTTAACGTGCTTATAAATTATTAATAAGTTATTTGCTCCGCTGGCGGCGGAGTGAAGAGTTGGAATCGGGGGATGTTGGCGCATTTCCCGATTCTTTTTATGAGAATGTTTATATCATAGGCATGATTGTTTTTTGTTTGTTAGCTTTTTAGAATTTTATTTTTTCAGTATAGTTATCTGGTTTTTATCTATTTTGTAAGTAAACGGAAGCGACAGACTTAAAGCCTGCATGGCTTGTTCAATATTTTCTTTTTCGAAAGTACCTGTGTAACGCGAATTTTTCAGGTCTTTGTCTTTAATCGAAATCTCCACATTATACCAGCGTTCCAGTTTAATGGCAAGGTCTTCAAATCGTTCATTCTTGAACACCAGTACGTTGTATTTCCACATTATAATTTCGTTAGTTTCTACGCCTTTTGTAATTTCAATTTTGGGTTGTACTGCGTGCATTGATTCTGCTGATTTTTCTTCATGAATTTCTGCCGGAGTATTTTCTTGTTCCGACTCTTCCACATCAATTGATTCGTTGCTTTTGGTTACAATAGCCTGTTCGTTGGGTTTTAAAAATATCGGGTTTTTAATCACCCTGTTTCCCACTTTTCCGCTAATAGAAACCGAACCTTCAAGCAGGGTGGTTTCAACCACGTCGTCTTCGGCGTAAGATTTTACGTTAAAAGTTGTTCCGTGAACCTGAATATTGATCGTGGATGTTTTAACATTTAATGCCCGTTTGGGATTTTTGGTGATATCGAAAAAAGCTTCTCCTTCCAGGTAAATATTTACTTCTTTCCCACTCACATCAGTTGGGTATTTCAGGGTTGATCCTGAGTTTACCCATACTTTGCTTCCGTCAGGAAGTTCAAGTTCCGATTTGGCTCCGTATGGTACATTGACACTGGCATACTGCTCATCTTTCGGCATATATTTCTGCACTATAAAACCAATTCCGAAAGTTACGATTACGATAGCAGCAATTTGGATGATACGATATAGCGAACGTTTTACAGATTTCTTATCCTGGAAATGGTTAGTTTCTTCCTGAATCGCAGTCATGGCTAGTTTTTCCCATTCGGTATTTGTGTCTGCCCCTTTTGTGATGCTTTCGTACTGAGCTGTCTCCCATATATCTTTCAGGTGATAAAAGAATTTTTCGTTTTCTTTATTTTCATATACCCAGTGAAAAAGTTCCTTTTTTTCCTGTTCTGAAATCTCTTTTTTCAGATACCGGATTACAAGGCTAATATATATGTCTTCGATTATCATTTATTCGTCTTTGCTAATACGACAATCGAAGACAAATCTTTACGTCAAAAATTTTTGTATTTTTTTTGAAAAAGGATATGAAAGAGTATAAGCCCTTTGTTTTTAAGGTCTTCGCGAAGTATTTTTAAGGCCCGGTAAATTTGGGTTTCAACAGTACGGACGGGTAAATCTAATTTTTCAGCAATTTCTTTGTTCGAAAGTTCATCAAATCGGCTAAGCCGAAAAGGTACTTTGTATTTTTCAGGAAGATCATTAATTGCCTCATTTAATTTTTCCTGTAGTTCTTTCTCTACAAGAGACTGATGTGTGTCGTAAAATTCAATCTCCCGGCTGACTCGTTCTTTTTCACTTTGAGCAAATTCTGAAGTAACAAGGGTGTGTTTTATATGGTTTAAACAGTTATTTCTCACTGTCCTGAAAAGGTAGGCTTTCAGGTTTTCGATTTTTGTTTCATCAGCTGATTTTAGCAGGCTCAGAAATGCGTCCTGAACGATATCTTTTGCCTGGTCATTATCATCGATAAACTTTAATGCGTAAAAAAATAAAGGAGCATGGTATTGCCTGAAAGCATGTTCCAGAAGCAGGGTTGAACCATGTTGCCGTTTAAGTTTTGTCATAAATGAAAGCCTGTTACGTGGGGCTAAATATAGAAATTATATTTTCCGAATATGTTATTCTGAAAGTGCTATTAAGAATAAACATGAGTTATTGCAATTGTTTAAATGAGATTTGAGCAATGCTTTTACTCTCAGGATTAACACTTAAATCCGGTTAGCTAAAGTCCCAATCTTTTGTTGCAGATTTTTTTATTTAAATATTTTCAAAAAAAGTATAGTCCCATGTTTTAACTCGGACGTATACATTTTAGACTATGGCGTAGAAGGATAGTTTCATAGTTTAGTTAAGTTTGGTGTCAAAAAGAGTACCTCCCTTGTTAGGAGGTACCTTTTCTTTAAAAAAACCTACTCACCTCTAATTGTATATGAAAACACGAAGGATATTTAAACAACTTTTACCGGTCGTTTTTTTGCTTTCAGGAATTGTTTCTTGTAATCAGCCAACCACAAAATCTGAATCATTTACGGACTTTGTTGATCCGTTTATCGGAACTGATGCGCATGGTCATACCTATCCCGGAGCACTTGTGCCTTATGGAATGGTACAGCTCAGTCCTGATACCGATACCGAAGAATGGGATTGGTGTTCAGGTTATCACGCTTCCGATAATTCGTTAATGGGCTTTTCGCATACACATGTTAGTGGAACAGGAGTAGGAGAGATGGGCGATGTAATGTTTATGCCCATAACCGGTAAAGTAAAATTTAATCCGGGGTCAAAAGACAATCCTGACGAAGGATACCGTTCACGCTTTTCGAAAGAAACAGAAATTGCAAAACCAGGTTATTATTCAGTTTATCTCGACGACTATGATATTAAAGCAGAATTAACAGCAACCAAAAGAGTTGGATTTCATAAATACACTTTTAATAGCGATGAAGAAAGGAAAATTATAATTGATCTTGATCACGGTATTCAGGATGACACAAAAAAAAGTTACCTGAAAGTTCTGGATAAAAATAAAATTACCGGATTCAGACAATCGGGAGGTTTTGTAAAAAACCAATACATTTATTTCTACGCTGAATTCTCTGAACCATTTGAGAGTTACATTACTTATGCCGACGGTTATGTGGGTAACGAAAGTAACGTGGAAGGCAAGGCCTGTAAAGTGGCTTTAATGTTTGGAGCAAGCGATGAGATAAAGGTAAAGGTTGGAATTTCAACTGCCAGTGAGGAAGGTGCCATAAAAAATACACAATCAGAAATCCCGGGATGGAATCATAAAAAAGTAGCAGAAGATGCCAGTAAAATATGGGAATCAGAACTCTCGAAAATTGAGATTCAATGCGATGACCCCGATGAGAAGACAATATTTTACACTGCTCTTTACCACAACATGGTTTCGCCTAATCTGATATCGGATGTCGATGGCGGTTATCGTGGATGGGATGGAGAAGTTCATCAGGGAGATCGAGATTATTATACCAATTATTCGTTGTGGGATACGTACCGCGGAACTCATCCTTTGTATGTGCTTATTAATCACAAAAAGAATAACGAGTTCATAAATTCCATGTTGCAGCGTTACCGCGAAATTGGAGAGTTGCCCATTAATGAATACGGAATTAATGAGACATTTTGTATGATTGGAAACCATTCTATTCCGGTAATTGTTGATACCTACTTAAAGGGAGTTGGCGACTTTGATATAGATCTTGCATACGAAGCCATAAAGCATAGCTCAACCAGCAGCGAATACAATTTTAAAACCGACTGGCCCAAATATATGCGATATGGTTATTTGCCTGCCGATTCTATTATTACAGAATCGGTTTCGCGTACGCTGGAATTGTGTTATAACGACTGGTGCGTGGCACAAATGGCTAAAAAAATGAAGAACGACCAAACTTATGAGTATTTTTCAAACAGAGCGGGATTTTATAAGAACTTATTTGATAAAAGTACCTCGTTTATGCGGGGAAGAAATTCAGATGGATCGTGGGTTACTCCTTTCGATCCGTTTAAGATTTCTCATTCCGGAACGGGTGGAGGAAATTATACCGAAGGTAATGCCTGGCAATACACATGGCACGTTCAGCACGATGTGGAAGGCTTGATAGAATTAATGGGCGGAGCTGAGAAATTTGCCACAAAACTGGACTCGTTATTTATTCTTGAGCCCAAAGTTTATGGCGACGGGCTTACCGTTGATGTTACCGGTTTAATAGGCCAGTACGTGCAGGGTAATGAACCATGCCACCATGTTCCCTATTTGTACAATTATGCCGGAAGACCATGGAGAACACAGGAGGTGCTGAATGAAATAAAAAATACACTTTATATGAATTCACGCGATGGTCTATGCGGAAACGATGACTGCGGACAAATGAGTGCCTGGTATATTTTTGCGTCTCTTGGATTTTATCCTGTTTGCCCGGGTTCTGATATATACAATATTGGTACACCGTCGTTTCCTAACGCAAAAATAAAACTCAGTACCGGAAGTGAATTTGTAGTTAAAGCCCATCATTTAGATAAGGATAACTTTTATATTCAATCGGCTAAACTGAACGGAAAAGATTACAACAAAACTCAAATCAGTTACAATGATTTGAAAAACGGAGGAGTTCTGGAATTTGAAATGGGAGCAGAAAGGAATAAAAAGTGGGGTGTCGAATAGATACAATTAATTAATAACATAAATCAACTAAATCTATGAACCTAAAAAATGTGAAAGTCACAGTTCTAATGTTGTTTTCTCTGCTGACTTTTACCATAAATGCAAAAGGATTTACCGATGCTTCAACCTTTGGCTTTTCAACCGATGCCACAGGTTTGGAGAATGCCGCTGCTTTGCAAAAAGCTCTCGATGCGGGTGGAACCATTATTATTAGCCAACCCGGAGAATATAAAATCGCAACTACACTTTACATAGGAAGTAATACCAGTGTTATTTTTGGCAATGGCGTTACCCTGAAAAAAGTTGATGAGCAGGGTAATTTTGCCCAATTGTTTATCAACCGGGGGGCTTTAACCAAAACCTGCGATGAACATATTACACTGGAAGGATTGCATGTGATGGTAAATGGTGTGGATAATTGTTCCGACCTTGTTTTGGGACTTCGTGGCGTACTTGGCTTTTCGTATGTAAAAGACCTTAGAATTAAAGGCTTTCGTTGTTACGATCTTACCGGGTGTCAGTTTTGTATACAAATATGTCGTTTTGAAGACGTTATTATCGAAGATGTAATCATTAAAGGTCAGAAAGACGGCATACATTTCGGCCCCGGAAAACGTTTTACCATCAGGGATGGCGTTTTTCAGACCTTCGACGATGCTATTGCTTTAAACGGACAGGATTACTCTACATCCAATCCGGAAATGGGCTGGATTGAAGACGGGATAATCGAAAATTGTTACGATTTGAACCAGGAAAAAACCGTTGGTTTTTTTTGCCGTATGCTGGCTGGTGGATGGATTGACTGGGAAAAAGGAATGAAGGTGCAGCAGTCGGATGCCGTTGTTTCAAACGGTAAAGTTTACCGGGTTAAAATGCCTGCCGACGGAACCCTTTACGAATCGGTAACCCGTCCTGATTTTGAAAGCGGAACAAAAGTTTTGGATGGAATAACCTGGGTGATGACACAGGAAGAAATCTCATACACAGCCGGAGTCAGAAATGTTATATTCAGAAATATTCAGCTCGAAAAACCAAGAATTTCTTTTTCTATTCAGTTTGATATGGGCAGATACAACAGGTCGTATTATGCCGGAGCCGAAGTGCCTGTTCAGGAGAATATTATATTCGATAACGTGAAGGTGCTACACGATGGTGATATCCCTTTAGTTATGATTTCAACCCCGGTTAATATGATCACTCTGACCAACTCAAGATTAAAAAACGATGGATTTGTAATTTATGGAGACGAGGTTTACCCTGATTACCTTCAGGAAAATAAAGTACCTGATTTTTATGAAACCAACATCAATATTCACGGGTGTATTTTTGAAAAGGAAGGTGAGATGGTATTAATCAAAAATAGTTGCAAAGGGAAAGAACTTCGATTAAATACATCTTCGAATATAGAAGTGGGAAAGAATTTTTCTGCAAAAATAATTGAAGGAGGAGGCAAGTTTACGGTGAATTCCGATCTGACAGGATTAACAGAACATTAGGCGGAAAAGCGTTTCTGTTTCATAGTCTGATTATCCTTATTCGTGATTGAATATTGAAGATCAATATGCTATTTAAATAATCTAAACCAATAAAATGAATACAATAAAGTTAAACATCGCTGTCGTTGCAGTAAGCTTATTTGTTTTTTTTACTCTTAACTTAAATGCAACTGGTTTTACCGATGTGGCTGCTTTTGGTTTTTCAACAGAAGCTACCGGAATGGAAAATGCAGCAGCCATGCAAAAAGCGCTTGATTTGGGAGGAACAATCGTGGTTAGTCAGCCCGGAGTTTATAAAATTGCTACGACCTTGTATATCGGAAGCAACACCAGCGTAAAATTTGGGAATGGTGTATCGTTGAAAAAAGTAAACGAGCAAGGTAGTTTTGCTCAGTTGTTTATAAACCGTGGAGCTTTAACCCAAACTTACAACGAGCATATTTCTTTAGAGGGATTGCACATGATGCTTAATGGTGTGGATAATTGTTCCGATCTGGTTTTGGGACTTCGTGGTGTACTTGGCTTTTACTATGTAAAAGACTTAAGAATTAAAGGTTTACGTTGTTTCGATCTAAGCGGTTGTCAGTACTGTTTGCATATTTGCAGATTCGAAGACGTTATTATTGAAGATGTAATCATTAAAGGTCAAAAAGACGGAATTCATTTTGGAACCGGTAAACGATTTACTGTCAGAGATGGAGTATTTCAGACTTTTGACGATGCCATTGCTTTAAACGGACAGGATTATTCTACCGGAAATCCGGATATGGGCTGGATTGAAGATGGTATTATCGAGAATTGTTACGATCTGAACCAGGACAAGACGGTTGGTTATTTTTGTCGTTTGCTGGCCGGGGGATGGATCGACTGGGAAAAAGGGATGAAGGTACAACAGTCGGATGCGGTTATTTCGAACGGAAAAATGTACCGGGTGAAAATGGAACCGGATGGCACACTTTATGAATCGGTAACCCGTCCCGACTTCGAAAGTGGAACAAAAGTACTCGATGGAATTACCTGGGTGAAAACACAGAAAGAATATACCTACACAGGAGGAGTGAGAAATGTAGTATTCCGAAATATTCAAATCGAAAAACCGCGGATTTCTTTTTCCATAGAGTTTAATATGGGAAGATACAACCGCTCTTATTACAAGGGAGCTCAGGTTCCCATACAGGAAAACATTATAATTGACAATGTGAAAGTGTTACACGACGAAGAGGTTCCTTTAATTGCTATCACTACTCCTGTAAATATGATCACTCTTACTAATTCCAGATTAAGAAATAATGCTATTGTAATTTATGGCGACGAAGTTTATCCTGAATATTTACAGGACACTAAAGTGCCCGATTTTTATGAAACCAATTTCAATATACATGGATGTATTTTTGAAAAAGAGGGTGAAATGGTCTTAATCAAAAATAGTTGTGAAGGAAAAAAAGTTCGTTTAAATACATCTTCGAATATGGAAGTGGGAAAGAATTTTTCTGCAAAAATAATTGAAGGAGGTGGCAAGTTTACCGTGAATTCTGATTTAACAGGATTAACGAAAAAGTAAACCGAGACTAACTTCTTTCTCGAAGTAAAGAAGTAGATTTACAAAATATGGCTTATGAAGAACAAAAAAAGAATAGTAAGCACCGTAATAATAACCGTATCGCTTTTGCTGATTACGGTTTTGGTGATGAAAGACTATATACAGTCTGAAGTGTTCGGAAGTTCTTCACCAGAAAATAATTTGTTGGTTGAATGTTTTCCCAACAGAAGTTTTCACGAAGAAGTTGACGCAACAACCGGTGCCACCCTGTTATGGAATCAACAAAAGAATTTCGAAAATATTGAAGTGACAGAGGAAGAGAAAGTCGCTATTATTTATCCTTTTAATAATTCGGTCTTCCCTGCCGATTTTTCTCCTGCATCTTTTATCTGGAAACAGGCCGTAAAGGAAGAACAGAAATGGCAGATTTCGTTAAGTGTTGCTGATTTTTCATTTAAGACCACTACCCGTGCAACTCAGTTCAAACCGGATGTTGAATTGTGGGAGGAGCTGAAACAAAAGTCCGGCAATCAGGATATTCAATTTGTGGTTAAAAACAGAAATCTGGAAAGAACCGTAACTTTCCGTTTTTCAAAAGATTCCGTAAATGCTCCTGTTTTTTATCGGGGAACGCCTTTGCCGTTTTCGTATGCCAACACCTACCGCGATCGACTGCAATGGTACATTGGCGATTTGTCGCAGGACAAAAAGCACATTATGCTGGAAAACATGCCTGTTTGTGCCAACTGCCACAGCTTTTCGAAAGACGGAACGAGCTTTGCCATGGACGTGGATTACGGAAACGACAAGGGAAATTATGCCATCGCCTCTCTCGACAAAGTGACTAAACTTGGGCTGGAAAATATTGTTTCGTGGACTGATTATAAACGTGAAGATGGCGTTCCAACCTTTGGTTTGCTTGCCAAAATATCTCCCGACGGAAAATATGCCATTAGTACCGTAAAAGATAAATCCATTTTTGTGCCTGTCGACAAGAGTTTCTGGTATTCGCAACTCTTTTTCCCGGTGAAAGGAATGCTTGTTTATTACGACATTCAGAAAAAACATTTTTTCGAAATGCCGGGAGCAAGCGATCAAAAATTTGTACAAAGCTCACCTGCATGGGCGCCGGACATGAGCGAAATTACCTTTTCAAGGGCTGTTTACAATAAGGATACTTCGCTTGAGGCACAAACAAATGTGGTGCTCGATATGCGTTTTGCAGATGATTACATCAACCGAAAAAAAGATTTCAAATTTGATCTTTACCGCGTTCCCTGGAACGATGGAAACGGGGGCAAGCCGGTTGCTATAGAAGGAGCTTCCGACAATGAAATGAGCAATTATTTTGCACGTTATTCTCCTGACGGAAAATGGATTGTGTTTTGTATAGCGAAGAATTTCATGTTATTGCAATCTGACAGTAAACTGTATATTATGCCGGCTAAAGGAGGTGAGCCGCGTTTAATGAATTGTAATACAAATGAGATGAACTCATGGCATTCGTTCTCTCCCAATAGCAAATGGCTGGTTTTTTCCACCAAATATTTTGGCCCGTATACGCAACTGTTTCTTACTCATATAGATGAAAACGGTAATGACACTCCTCCCATCTGGCTGGAACAGCTGACCGTGGATTTGAAAGCGGCCAACATTCCTGAATTTGTGAATATCCCTTACGACAACTGGCACATGATAAAAGACGAATATACCAGCACGGAGAATTATGCCAATACAGTGGCCGAGTATAACATGCGGACAAAAGATTTAAGTACCATCATAAATGATGCGGATGCTCAGATTGCCGAGAATCCCAACGATTATCATGGCTATTACCTGAAAGCCGTTATGTTGAGCGAATCTGGAGATATGGCGCAGGCAAAAATGTATGCGGATCAATGTGTGAAAATGATTGAAAAGGTTGAAACAAAAGGAGTGAAAGAATATGGCGATATGGGGCTTGCTTATTTTATTGCAGGCAACATTCAAAAGGCCATTGAAATGAGCCGCAGAGCACTGGAGATCGATCCGGATTACCTTTTCGCATGGATGACTCTCGGCGACCTATATTATCAACAAAGAGATTACGAAAACACCAATAAGGTTTACTCCGAAATTATAAAATTAAATAACAGCGAGGATTACAGACTAAAGAGGGCGGAATTAAAAATCAGGGCTAAATCTCTTTATAGTGAGGCTATTGAAGATTTGGAATACATTCTGGCAAAGGAAGATTGTCATGTTGTGGCGTTGCAAATGTTAGTGAGTTGTTATTCCGCTCTTAAGGATTTTGAGAAGGTTGACGAGTTGAATGAGAAATTAATTGGTTGTGAACCACATGTCGGTTACTTTTCGCGAGGCCGTTATAACTTTCAAATGGAGAAATACCAGAAATCGGTGGATGATTTTACCGAAGGACTGAAGTACTTCAAAAATGACAGCAGGGCTTTATTTTTCAGGGCAATGTCTTATTTTGAGCTAAAAAAATACAGGGAAACCAGGGCGGATTTATTAAAAGTGAAAGAACTGAGCGCCACACTTCCAGAAAATCAAAGGTCGGTAGATCCTGCTCAGTTGGATGCCATGATTGCACAGTGTGAAGAACTTATGAAATAGTAATGTCATGATAAACAGGATTTCACGCAGAACATTCTTGTATTTTAATACAGTAACAGGAATAGGTGTAAGTTTGGGTGGAGTTCAGGGAATAATTGCTCCCCAAAATGTATTTGAGCCGGACTCGAAATTTAGAATCTTAAAAAGAGGGGAGAAGCAGATTTTTGCCGATACCTCTATGATTTCCCGGACACAGGAAGTAATTAGCAAGGTGCATCAGGCAAAGAAACTGGAGAAACCGGTTTTGGAGGCTGATATGCCCTGGGAACAAGGTGAAGATTTTGACGGTCAAAAAGACCGGAGAGTTTATATTTACGGTTCTGTAATACGCGATGAAAAAAGTGGATTGCTTTATATGTGGTACAATCGTTTAAAGAGTAATTATTTCGCCACTTCTTCAGATGGGATACATTGGGATCGTCCTGAACTGGACCAGTTTGGAGAAACGAACCAAATCAATCTTTTCCATTTTCATAGCCCCAGTATTATTCTCGATATGTTTGAAACTGATCCTGAAAAAAGGTATAAAGCCGTCGGGTGTATTAAAAGTTCATTTTCTGAAAAAGATTTTCTTTTATTAAAACAAAGGCATAAAAACTTTAGTTGGTACAATAAAAGAAGCGCCTATTGTGCAGCCTATTCAGCTGATGGTTTAAACTGGAATTTATACCCGGATCCGATCATTATGGGCGGAGATACAATTACCCTTTCACAGGATCTGCAAACCAGAGAATATCTGGCATTTCATAAAAATAAAAGTAACCCGGAAGATAAGGGTAGAAAGGTTTTTCTTTCAACAAGTAAGGACATGCAAAACTGGACAGAGCCGCAATTGGTAATGGAAGGCGATGAAATTGATCGTCAGCATGCCCTTTTACTGGAAGGTGGTACGCATGCCGAAATTTACGATATGTCAGCTTTTTATTATGGCGGACAGTGGCTGGGATTAATTGCACTTTTTCAAAGAGCCGGATCGCCGAAAGTAAAAGGTCCGGGACAAAGCGGTGATGATGGTCCGATTCATGTTCAGCTTGTTTGCAGCCCTGATGGAAAAAACTGGCAAAGATGTTCCGATCGCTCACCTGTAATTGATCTTGGACCGTATCCGTATGATTCAGGTAGTATTTTGGGCGTTTGTAATACTCCGGTGATCGTGGGTGATGAAATGTGGATGTATTACACTGCAATGACGACTACCCACGGAGGATATTTGCCTGAAAAACAAATGTCGATAGCACGCGCAGCCTGGCGACTCGATGGGATGGTTTCTATACGAGCATCAAAAGGAGAGGGAATGGTTGAGACTACTGCTTTCATTCCTGAAGGTGATGAATTGTTTATTAATGCTGATGCAGCAAAGGGAGAAATAAAAGTTGAGTTGCTTGACGAGCAAGGAATTGAAATTCCGGGGTATAAAAAAGAAGATTGTATAGTTGTAAATACTGATTCCATAAATCAGAAAGTGAAATGGATGAACTATAATAGCTTGCCTTCAGAAAGACCTGTTAAACTGAGGTTTTACATAAAAAACGCTGATTTGTATAGTTATACAATTTCATAAAAGAAAATTGAAATCTAAAAAATAAGCCTAATGACTGATAAACTCACAAGAAGGTCCTTTTTATCTAACTCCCTTTATGGAGTGGGGGGAATGGTTGCTTTGGGGAACCTCACTTCTTTTACTACTCTCAGCGAGACGAATCCGTTTAAAAGCGGCGGAAAAATGCTCATGGCAACTACTGATTATACAGATAATATCATTATTAATCACAATGGAAGCCGTTATGGTACTCCTGTTTCACGCACAGAAGAATATTACCGGCAGAACAAGTGTTTTTTTAACCGGGAACAGCTGGATGAGTTGCATCAGTTTCTGGCGTCGATAGGTGTAAAACGACATCAATGGATTATTGATACCTTCTGGAATTTATATGAAGATTATCCGCACGGTTTCGATTTGCTGGAAGAGGCTGCCAAAGCAGCTCATAAATATGGTATTGAATTTTATGCTGAAATAAAACCTTTCGAAGGAGGTGGTTTTGGAGCCATACTTCCCTCAACCATGCCGGTTCCTGAAGGAGCAGTTGCTTATAAAGACTTACGCGGTATTTTTCCGATCATCCGTCCTTTTATCGCAGCTAATCCCGACAAATCGCTGAAGCGAAAACCGGAACCGGACCTGCAGGGAAAAACAATCTCTGCCATCCGCATGGTTAAAGGAGACAACCGGGAAACCCGCATAAAAAAAGAGCATCTGTCGATTTTTACCAGTGCATCAAATAATAACTTTAAAGCCTACAATGGGCCTTTTTCTTTTCGCGTTTCGTTGGAAAAACGATATCGTTTTCCATACTGGAGGGAATGTCTGATTCTTAATCTCGAAAATCTGGAAATTCCTAACGACCATAAATATGTACTTATTAAATGTTCCCTTGCAGATGAAAAGGGTAATTTTAGTAACGAAAAAGGTAATATTATTGAACTGGTGGGACCGGATAATGAAATTCTACCTCATACTTTAAGCACAGGGCCAGTAACACTGGAAGAACACAATAATACATTTTACAACTCAAAAATTCGCAGACAGATAATCAGGTACTTTCAAATGCCTGAAGTAATTAAAGAAATCAATGATCCGGACAAAATGAAGTATCATTATCGCGATTATTATGCTTTTGGCGATTACAATGAGGCTGATTATACAACACTGGACAAAGAAGGGTATTTGGCATTTGTACAGGGCAAACCGGAATATTTTCCCGGGCATTTAAATCCTGTTTACACCGAGGTTAGGGAACATTGGCTGAGCATGGTGCAGTTTTGTCTCGACCGGGGTGTGGATGGTATCAATTTCAGGGGATCGAATCATGCACATTTGCCCGATTACTGGAATTACGGATTTAACGAACCATCGATAAAAGCATGCAATGGAAAGGTCGATTACACAACGCTTAGCCGTGTAAATGGTGACGCGTATACAGCTTTTTTACGTGAAGCCAGGAAACTTATCAAAGCAAAAGGTAAGAAAATTACGATTCATCTTCTCTCGAACTTAATAATGCCGGACAACCGGCCGAATAAATTACCGAGCCTTCCTCCAAATATTGAATGGCAGTGGGAAACCTGGGTAAAAGAAATCGCTGATGAGTTGGAATTCCGGGGTGTTTTTAAGGTACGTCCTGAAAACCTGAACAGGATTCTAAATATTTTTAGCAGTGCTTCTAAAAATGCAAAAAAACCATTTTATTTTCAGGGCGATTTTCATGGAGTTGCCTTTGAAAGGCCGTTTATAAGTACTGAATCCGAAATGCAAATGGTGAAAGAAAATGATGAAATTGATGGTTATGTTTTATACGAAACAGCTAACTTCACCCGAATTAATGAAGAGGGTAAAATTGAAGGAAGTCCCGAGTTGTTAAAGGTTTTAAAGACATTAGATGATTAGAATCTGAATTCTTATTAATAGCACACAATATTATGATAAAATTATTTTTGCTTTCGTTTGTTTTTTTGTTATCAATCGTAGTCGGGTATGGACAAAAATCGGATAAGATATCCAAGTCAGAAATAGTTCTGCCTGAAAAAGGATTTTGTGCTCATCGCGGAGCAATGGGAACGCACCCCGAAAATACCATTCCGGCTTTTAAAGCTGCAGTGAAAGCCGGCGCTCACATGGTGGAAATGGATGTGTGGCTGACGAAAGACAAAAAAATGGTTGTTCTTCACGATGCCACAGTTGATCGCACTACCAACGGCACAGGAAAGGTTTCTGACCTCACTCTGGCAGAATTAAAAATACTGGATGCTGGCAGTTGGAAGTCTCCTGAATTTAAAGGTGTGCAAATTCCAACATTTGAGGAGGCTCTGGCTGTGATGCCTCGAAATATCTGGTTGAATATTCATGTAAAAGGGGAAAAAGAAACCCCGGTAATGGCGGCAAAATTACTAAAGGAAAAAGATCGCTTGCATCAGGCTTTTCTGGCTTGTGGTGCAGAAGCTGCAAAAAATGCTAAAGAACTTGTCCCTTCTATTAAAATATGCAATATGGAACGACAGGAAGCCAACTGGGATTATGTAAATGCAACGGTTGCTATGAAGGCCGATTTTATTCAGTTGCGCCGGCAGATTATTCCTGAATTTGAAGATTTTGTGCGTGTTTTAAAAGAAAACGGGATACGGATAAATTATTTTGGTACTGACTCACATGAAACCTTAAAGCTGTTGTTTCAGTATGGTTTTGATTTTCCTCTTGTCAACGATATTGTTCATACCGTTAAATTTGCAGAAAGTTTGGGGATAGATCCTGTTATTCCGGTCTACTAAAAGTTAAATGGTATAGGATAATTTTATATTGTTATCTTTAATGATCTAAACCAACATTTATGAAAAATCTTCTTCTGTTTTTTTGGTTATTCCTTATTGTTTTGGGTTGTGGAAGAACTGATGAGTCCCTCAATGTTTATGATTTAAAATGTGAGAATCTTAGCAGTCCACTTGGAGTAAATACTTCTATTCCTCGTTTTAGCTGGAAGATTAAAAGCGAAAAAAAAGGTACGGAACAAGCGGCTTTTCAGGTTTTGGTAGCCAGTGAAAAAAAGTTGCTAAAAGAAGGAAAGGCTGACCTTTGGGATTCGGAAATAACAGAAACAGAATCTTCGGTTTGGGTGGCTTATCAAGGAACTGAACTTAAGGCAGGATCTCATGCTTTTTGGAAAGTGCGTATTAAAGATGAAGCTGGTAATATTTCAAATTGGAGCGAACCTGCTGAGTTTGGTATCGGTTTGTTGCATGAAAACGATTGGCAGGCCGAATACATAACGTTTAATACCGATGCCGGTTACCAGGAATGCCCACAGCTATACAAATCATTTGAATTACAGGAAACCGATTCAAAGCTCCTGCTACAGGTTAATTCTTTGGGTTATCATGAGGTTTTTGTAAATGGGAAAAAAGTTGGTGACGGTGTGCTTACTCCTGCTGTTTCGCAATTTGACAAGCGTTCGCTGGTAAATACTTACGATATTTCATCCTACGTAAAAAAAGGAAAGAACGACCTGATTCTCTGGTTGGGAAGCGGTTGGTATACGGAAGGTTTACCTGGAGTTGTAAATAATGGCCCGGTGGTAAAAGCACAACTTGAAAAGGTAGAGGGTAACTACAGCGAAGTTATATTAAAAACCGATTCATCCTGGTTAGGAAGAGAAAGTAGTTATACCCGGCATGGAAACTGGAGACCACACCGTTTTGGCGGTGAATTAATAGATGGCTCATTAACAAAAACAGATTTAGCGGTGGATGACACAAACCGGAGTTGGCAAAAGATATCTGTAATAGAAGTCCCTGAGCATGAACTGAGCCCACAGATGACGGAATTAAATAGAATTCAGGACACTCTGAATCCAACTGCAGTGGTGGAACTTTCGAAAGACACATTTCTTGTTGATATGGGTAAAAACCTGACCGGCTGGGTGAAAGTTCATTTTAGAGATTTGAAAAAGGCTCAGGAAGTGAAGCTCGAATACTGCGATCATCTTACTAACGAAGGGATGTTCAATGATAGAAATCAGTACGATAAATACATTGCGTCGGGGAAATCTCCTGAGATTTTTCAGAATAAATTCAATTATCATGGATTTCGATATATTAGGGTTAGTGGCTTGGACGAGATGCCTGATCCCGATTCAATTTGTGCTTATCTCATTCACACAGATTACGAACTGGCTTCGGGTTTTGAATGTTCCGATCAGGATTTGAATGCTATTCACGATATGATTTTTTATACACTTCGTTGTTTGAGTATCGGTGGCGATCTGGTAGACTGTCCTCAAATTGAAAGGCTCGGTTATGGCGGCGATGGAAATGCATCAACTGTAACAGCGCAAACCATGTTTAACCTGGGGCCGCTTTATACCAACTGGCTTCAGGCATGGGCCGATGTAATCCGCGAAGACGGAGGAATGCCGCACACTGCTCCCAATCCGTATAATGCAGGCGGAGGTCCGTACTGGTGTGGATTTATTATTTCTGCAAGCTGGAATACTTATTTGAATTACGGCGATGCATCTATTTTGCAAAAGTATTATCCGGTAATGCAAAAATGGCTGGGATATGTGGATAAATACAGTGTTGATGGTTTGTTAAAACCCTGGCCAAATACCGAATATCGAAACTGGTTCCTGGGCGACTGGGCTACTCCCGAGGGAATAGATCAGACTGATGAAGCTTCTGTTCATGTGGTAAATAATTCGTACCTGGCCGTGTGTTACGATCAGATGAATAAGATTGCACAAGTATTGGGAAAACAGGAAGATGCCGGTAAGTTTAAAGTTAAAAAGGAGCAGCTTCAAACGAAAATTCATGAGGTTTATTTTTCTGAATCAGATAATAGTTACGGAACCGGAACTCAAATTGATTTGGCGTTTCCAATGATTTCAGGTGTTGTTCCTGAGAATCTCTACGAGAAAGTAAAGCAGTCATTATATAAGGAGACCAATATGAAATGGGATGGACACCTTGCTTGTGGATTGGTGGGAATTCCTGTAGTTACGCAGTGGACCGTTGAAAACGGGGAAGCCGATCTGATGTATTCCATGTTGAAAAAAAGAGATTATCCCGGGTATCTGTATATGATAGATAACGGAGCAACAACTACCTGGGAACACTGGAACGGCGAAAGAAGCCGTATTCATAATTGTTACAACGGTATTGGTTCTTGGTTTTATGAAGCTATCGGTGGAATTCGCCAGGCAGAAAATGTTCCCATGTACCAAAAGGTAATCATTCAACCACAGGTGCCGAAGGGAATAACCTGGGCAAAAACATTCAAAGAAACACCATTTGGCAGAATCTCGGTTAACTGGGAATTGGATGGAGAAATGATGACTATGTCTGTTGATATTCCGGTTGGTTCAGAAGCCGATGTTCTATTGCCCGAAACTGTAAAAGAATATGATCTGGAGGGCAAAAGAAATATAACCCAAAATATTAATTCTTGTGTTAATTTAAAAAGTGGGCAATATGTTCTGAACTATAAGCTTTAATCATAAAAATCTTTACAGTTGCTAAATCGGTTTTTCAAAATAAAATTTCAATTCAGCATCACGGAAAAAGTATATTCCAAGGTATTATAAATTGAACGGTCCTGGATTCTTTGGGGTTTATCAAATTACGACAAGATTCTTGTATATCGATAATGAAAAAGCTATTCAGTTACTTTATAGGTAAAGAAGTCAGGGTGAATATTCCTCTGTGGTGAGATGTAAATCCAGATAAGATTAAATTTGAGTGTTCGTAGTTTATGTCTGGTGTTGGATAATTTTCGTGTCAACTTATTAGTTTATAGATGTTTAGTTGGAATGTTCTGGATGTTGTTTTTATTTCTTGTTAAAAAAGGATAGCCTGGATTGTATAGTCCGATATTTGATATAGAATTTGTTTGATGTTTTATTAAGATCTTAAAACCAGATTATATGAAAAGTGTTTCAAGACGTAATTTGTTAAGAATGGCACCACCAACTGTTGCATGTTCACTATTTGGGGGGCCGATGGTATTTTCTTCTGAAAGTAAATCAGAATTGGCTAAGAGTATGAAAATAATTGTTGTAGGTGCGCATCCCGATGATCCTGAAACAGGATGTGGCGGAACTATGGCTTTATTGGCAAAAGAAGGGCATGATGTAGTTTCAGCATACCTGACTCGCGGAGAAGCAGGTATTAGGGGAACATCTTATGACGATGCCGCAAAAATAAGAACTGCCGAAGCCCAAAAAGCATGCGATATTTTAAATGCAACGCCAAAATTTTTGGGGCAAATTGACGGAAATTGCGAGATAACAAAAGAACATTACGATACGATTTATAATTTTTTCAAAAAAGAAGAACCTGATGTTATTTTTACACACTGGCCAATCGATGGGCATAGGGACCACCGTATTTGTTCAATTTTAGTTTACGATGCATGGATAAAATTAGGAAAGAAATCCAGCCTTTATTATTTTGAAGTTGAATCAGGAGGGCAAACTCAAAACTTCCCCCCATCAGACTTTGTTGATATTAGCGACGTAATTGAAATAAAACATGCAGCTTGCAATGCTCATGTTAGTCAGGATATACCACGCGTTTATCGTGAGTACCATGAACAAATGGAAAAATTCAGGGGACTACAGGCAAATTGCAAATACGCAGAAGCATTTATCAGGCATACGAAAAGCCAGAATACTTTTCTTCCTTAATAAAAAGGTCAGTTATTTTTACTCCCTGTTTAAGGCTATTTAAGTCAAACTATTCTTTGTTAACAATAATGGAATTACGGTTTGGTAATTCCTTTCTGATGTTATAGTCCTACGTGAGTCCTTATACGTATTGATTATATAAAGAACCGATTAAACCAACTTTATGAAATTCTTACTGTCTATCTTTTTCATTTTGTTTTTATATGTATTATCAGGAGGTCAGAAAGGGAACTGTCAGGACGATAAAGTACTATGTTCTTCTCCCGAAATTATTTATTATGATTTTGACGGGAATCTGGGAAATATGATTGACAGGTTGGGCAATCGCTGGTTTCAGGATTTTATCGATGCAAATCCATTTGCTTTAGAAATGTTCCATATAAAAGACCGTGAACCAAAACATCCGGAAAAAATGATGTGGTGGGCAGGCGAGTATCTAGGAAAACATTTATTGGGTGGAATTTCACTTTATAAAATGTCGGGAGATCCTCAGTTAAAAAAGCAAATTGAGGATATAATACAAAAACTAATTGATGCCCAGGATCAGGATGGATATTGGGGCCCGTTTCCTGAGAAAGAGAGGCTTTATGCCAATAACTGGGATGTTTGGGGACAATATCACCTTGAGTTGGCATTTTTGGAATGGTATGAACTAACAAAGGATGAAAAGATATTACAGCCTGTTGTGAAAAATGCAGATTATTTCTGCAGGCACTTTTTGCACGATAAGCCAATTACACAGGTTACATGGAAAGAGATGAATTATGCAATCATACATTCCATGGGTAAGCTTTACCGAATAACAGAAAATAAGGAATACCTCGATTTGATGTACCAGGTTCTTGAGGGATTAAAAATGGATGACTCAGGAGATTATTTTGAGTTGGGTATCAAAAATCAGCCTTTTTATACATCACGAAAACCAAGGTGGGAAGCCTTACACCCTATTCAGGGGTTGGTTGAATTGTATTATATCACCGGTAATGAAAAATATAAAAAGTCGTATTTGAACCTGATGGAGAGCATCCGCGATTATGATATTCATAATACCGGAGCGTTTTCAACTGAGGAACAAGCTATCGGAACACCTTTTGAAAAAGGCCCCATCGAAACATGCTGTCAGGTGGCATGGAATGCAATGCAAACTGATGCCATAAATTTAACGGCTGATTCCCGAATTGCCGACGAACTCGAAATAGGATTATACAATGCAATAATGGCTTACACCCATCCTTCATGTTATTGGTGTACGTATGATACGCCAATGGATGGGGTTAAACGGCCTGCAGTTCAGGATATTGGTTGGCAAGGTTGTGAAGGAGGTCCCTGGTTAAATTGCTGTACCGCTAATTTTACGCGTGGTTTTGGGATGTTAAGTAAATGGGCTTTGGTGACAGATAAGTCTGGAAATTTGTACATTAATTTTTATGGTTCTTTCAAGGGGAAGATTAATATCGGAAATAACAGCATTACAATTAACCAACAAACTAACTATCCTGCACAGGGTCACGTAAAAATTGATATTCAGTGCAGCTCAAAGTTCGATAACGAAATTAAGTTTCGCATTCCATACTGGAGCAAAAAGGTAACGGTTCGCTCTGGAAAGGAAACGGAAGATGCAACCGGACAAGGCTATTTTTCAGTCAAAGGAAATGGGGCCAAAAAATTTTCAATCGAGCTTGATGTTGATATGGAACGGGACCCTTTAATCGGTGACGGATTGTATTCAGGAAAAGCTTCGTTGTATTATGGCCCGGTATTACTTGCCTACGACCAAAAGTTCAATGCTTTTGATCAAAGTAAACTTGGGCATATTAATTATTCAACTTTTAAACTGGGAAAAGTAGCTCTTGAAGATGCACTTGATGAGACTTCTCAATATAAACCACTGATGCTTTTTAAGGTCAGAAATATGAATGGGAAAGAGATCGTTTTATGTGATTTTGCATCGGCAGGTTCTCACGGAACTTACTACAAAACATGGTTAAATATAGAAAAAGCGCCTCCCGCAAATGTACGAGTTAAGAGTCCGTTAAATAATTCAGTGGCAAAAATGGCTCGGTTTCAATGGTCTGGGGCAAGGTCAAAGGATACCTCAACAAACTACGATCTTACCATTGCAACTGATGAGAATTTTGAAAATGTGGTTGCCAATATAAAAGGGATTAAAACTACAAGTTACATTGTTAAGGAATTATTGGCTCCCGGAGATTATTATTGTAAAGTGATCCCAAAAAACAAATATGGCTCTGGTGATATGACCGGTAAACCGCCCCATTTTATGATTGAAAAGTTTGATGTTGAAAGTTATTCCGATCCATCACTTTATGAATTCCGATCAGGGGATTCATTGATTGTTGGTTCTTGTTTGGATGGCAATGAAAAAACGGTATACGGACATTTGGAGACTGTTAGCAATATTCATGCGGCAGAAGACCGGTTTGGAAATGCCAATAAATCGGTAAGATTTGACGGGACAGGCAAGATTGTTTATTCGCTTCCGTATATGCCCGATAAATATAGCGTTGTATGTTGGGTAAAGCCAGAAGGAGAAAGTGGTTCCTCGTATATCGTATCAGGCTGGTCTTCTCTCATGGACGATCCGTTACGAATAACTTTCTATAAAAAGTCGATTGTTGCTGGAATTGAAAATAGGAATAGGAGTGAAATTTTTTACAAAGATGTTGAATTGAATAAATGGTACCATCTGGCAATGGTATATAACGGAACCCAACTGTGTTTATATGTGAATGGAGAAAAAATAGGTAAGACAGAGAAGATAATATATTTTACAAAAGCCTTGAATTTTTGTCTGGGAGGAAGTAATAACCCAGATGGAAAATGTTTCTCGGGATGTATTGATGATTTTGCCATGTATGCAAAAGAGTTTAATCCAGAAGAGATTCGTAAAATCTATACCCAGGAACTTGAACTGAATTCTCAATGATTTTTTACCAGATGAAATGAGAATTGGAAAGTCTTAGACACCAAAAAAAAATGTGTAAAACACTGTAATTACAGTCTTATACTTTAGCAAACAGACCATTTAAAAAGTCAAAATATATTATGAAAAAAAGAAATATACTCATTACATTATTCGCTGGTATCTTTTGTTCTGTTTGCCTTTTAACAGCATGCAAACAAAACAATTCAACCAAACCGGAACTCGTAAAATTACCTTTCGCTTTTTCCGATGTTGGACGTACACCAATGGAAAATACCCCTTTTTATTTTAATTCGAAATTGCTGATTGTTGCCAATCATAGGCCAGGTGGTTATTATGCAAAAGGGGAGGATGCATATTTGTATATCGATAATCTGCAAACAGGACAAGAAGAAGTCCGTTTTGGGAAGGGGCATTCGTTTGTGTCTGCATTTGTAAATGACAATGAACTGAATGTTTTTGCACTTGAATTTACTGATTTTGGAAGGGTAATGAATTCTTCAGGAATCGACAGATTGGTTTCTAAAGACCTTAAAAACTGGAAAACTGAAAAAGTAATTCTGCCTGAAGGAGATGAGCATCTTTTTAATTCTTCTGTTTGCCGAGATTATAATGGGTATTTGATGGCATATGAATCGGACAAACCAGTGCAGTTTTGTTTCAAATTTGCCCGTTCATCGGACTTGTCGAAATGGGAAAAAATTCCGGGATTGGCATTTACAGGCGAGAATCACGAGTATTCTGCCTGTCCTGCAATTCGTTACCATGCTCCTTATTATTATATCATTTACCTTCACGCTCCGGTAAAAGAACATAACGGATGGATTTCGTACATGGCCCGTTCAACGGATTTGGAAACATGGGAGCTTAGTTCGTTTAATCCTGTTCTGGAAGCGGAATCGGGTGAGGGGAAGAATAATTCGGATGTCGATATCCTGGAATATAAAGGCAAAACTTACTTGTATTATGCTACCGGCGACCAGGAAACCTGGGGTACAATCCGTGTAGCCATGTTCGATGGTAGTGAGAAAGAATTTTTTGAAGCTTATTTTCCTGAAAATTTACTCTTAACTAAAGTTTCAGCCAAACAAAAGTGAATGCTATGAGAACACCTTGGAGAATAATAGCCGTTATCGGTTTTTGGGTTGGTTTATATTTGTCTGCCTTTTCACAAGAATCGCCAGAATCAAAAAATATTCGGTCGGCGTTCGATCCTGAAAAAGCAGAATGGGATATTTCGTGGCCGGGCATCGTTTCTCAATACGATCTGGTTTATCTCAGTCCACCAGTCGATCCCATGCAGGGCATCCCTTTAGGAAATGGCGATACAGGGGTGCTGTTTTGGTGCGAAGGTTCAAAAATTATTGCAGTAGTTAATAAAAGCGATTTATGGGACGATGCCGTTCCCGGCCCGTTTCATAACTGGAACAAAAAAGAAGAAGATTACGCCACTACTCAACGGCATGCCTGCCGGATTATTTTCGATTTTAAGTTTCCTGTTTTTGATGTAATGTATTTGACCGGTTTTAAAGGGAGGCTCAACTTAAAAGATGCTTCCATGGAAATTACGTCGACCAGTCCTTTTGGAGAAATAAAATTGAAAGCTTTTGTTGATCACAAGACCGGAATTTTATTTTATGAATTGAATAGTGATCTGAACGAAGATACACCGTTGGAAGTAGCTGTTGAACGGTTTGGTTCACGAACCTATTCGCACTGGTATAGCCAAATCAACCGCGACGCTTCTATTGGTATTGATGGAACGGAAACAATTGTCGATGGAGATGGGGTTTTTATCACTCAAGAATTGTCATCGGGCTCTTTTGCTGTTGGCGGTAGTGTAATTCGGACTGACGGATTAACAACAAATTATTCGCGTGAACATTCTCACAGGGCTGTAATTCAATTTTCCGGGAATCAGAAAAAGAATACCCAACTTGCATTTGCTGTCAGCTCTCCTGAAGCAAGCGACCCGGTACCCGAAGTAAAAGCTACACTGATTCAGGCTAAAAAAGATGGCATAAATTCATTTATCGAATCTCAATCGGAAGCCTGGAAAAATATCTGGAACCGTTCGTTTATGGACTATGGCGACGATTACTTGAATAATTTGTGGTATCTCACCATGTACTATGCAAACACTTCGCAGGGAGGTAAATACCCCGGGCGTTTCACGAATGGTTTGTGGGGCTGGAGCCGCGATGTGCAAAACTGGAATTTCTATTTTCACTGGAACCAGCAGGAATTGTACTGGCCGCTAAATGCCGCCGGTTTTCACGAGTTAATACATCCATATCTCGATTTTCGTTTTAATTCCCTGCCCCATGCACAGAAGGATGCAAAGGAAATCTTTAATACTTCCGGTGCTTTTGTTTCTGATGTGACAGATCGGCGGGGATATAATTCTGCAGGAGAAAAAAACAATCACACACCAATAGCTGAAATTGCCCTCGATTTTTGGCGGCAGTATCAATTTACCTGTGATAAGGATTTTCTAAAAGAAAAAGCACTGCCATTTATTATTGAGGCGGCACGTTTTTATCAATCGTTGTTCGAGAAGGAACCTGATGGATTGTACCATGCCAAAGAAGGAACCGGTTACGAAGGATGGATAAAACTAAAAGACGGACTCACCGAATTAACTTATGCGCAGGCTTTGTTTTCCACTGCCCTTAATGCTATAGAAGAATCGGGGAGGAAATTACCGGAATCGGAAAAATGGAAAGACATACTTGAGCATTTGGCGCCTCTCCCGGTTATTCCGGTGCAAGACAATACGATTGCAGGTAACGATTCAGAATTTATTTTAAAAACGGGATTTTTCAAAGGTAAACAGGTTCCGGGAAACAAGATAATGGGAGCAGGTTGGGGGATAAAGGAGAAAGAATGGCTAGCAGTCTATAATCCGGTTTCTGACACTACAATCAATAACGGATTAAAACTTCTTGATGGAATTTTTCCATCAGTGCCTTCCTCACCTGTTTTTCCATCTGGAGTTATAGGATTGGAGCAAAAGGGTAGCGAATTGTTTGACCAAATAAAAACGACTGCGTTATTGTATGGCTCCGAGGGAACCGGCTGGGATCCTGTGCCCATTGTATTGGCAAGGCTTGGTTTGGCCGATGAGTTGAAAACAGACTTGAAACGTTTCCCTTCGCGCTGGCAAATTTATTGCAACGGCTGGGGACATTGGGGTTTGGAAGGAGAAATTAACAAAGATGCCGAATGGTTTTTCAGGACAAATACCGTTCGTGATGTAAATAGTGAAGAGAAATTCCAGCTCCCGATGTGGCCTTTCCGCCACATGTCGATGGAATCGATGTCGGTTTTGGCAACAGCAATGAACGAGTCACTGCTTCAAAGTTACGATGGTGTTTTGAGGGTATTCCCTTCCACCCAGAATGGCAGGTTCACCCTTCATGCCCAGGGAGGTTTTATTGTTTCTGCTGAAAAAGTTGATGGTGAAGTTCAGTGGGTAAGTATTAAAAGTTTATACGGAAATGATTGTAAGCTTCAATTGCCATGGGAAACGGCTGTCTTTCATTCAAGCCTGAAAAGGAAAGATTACTTGAAAGAAGGTGTGTTTGCAGAATTCAAAACAAAAATCGGAGAAGTAATAACTATCCATCCTCATAAGAAAAAATTAGAGGATTGGACCGTACTTCAAGAGGTGCCGGAGAAAAATGAAAAACCAAAATTTCATCCGTCAGGAAAGGCACAATTAGGGCTCCCACGAATGTTTTAAATAAATAATACGAACCAACTAATTCTAATATTATGAATAAAATAATTTTCTTTCTACTGATTCTTTTATTTGCCGGATGTGGTGATGTTTCAAATAAATCAACCACGATAAACAATAAAGAGAATAAATCAGAATCAGAATTGTCCAAAGCATTTATAAATTTCCGTATTGGAGTTCCTTTATGGTATTCTGAATCCCGTTACAACGAACTTCTTGATTTGTTCGAAAAGAACAAAGGCGTAACCGATGAGATAACCTTTTTCACATGGGCATCGCACTCCCCAATTCCTCTCGATGAATATGAAACCAGGGCAAATATTCTGAAAAAACGAATAGAACAGGCCAGGGAATTGGGGTATAAATCCGGTATCAATATCCTGACGAGCATTGGCCATCACGAAGAAAACCTGGAAAACTCTTTGCAAGGCGATTATACTCCAATGACCAATATTGACGGAAAAATTTGCCGTGGTTCATTCTGTCCGAATGATGAAAATATGCGGAAATATATTCAAACGGTTTACCAACTAACTGTTGACGCAAACCCTGATTATATTTGGATTGACGATGATGTCCGCTTTGGCCACATGCCCATCGGATATGGTTGTTTTTGCGATCACTGTCTTGAAATTTTTGAAAAAGAAACCGGCAAAAAATATACACGCAAAAGTTTAAAAAAGGCTTTTAATGAAGGAGACACTGATGAGAAACTGGAAATCCGCAAAGCCTGGCTGCAACACAACCGGAATACGATTTCGCATCTTTTCGAATTGATTGAAAAAACAGTTCATGATACAAATCCGAAAATGCCACTTGGTTTTATGACGGGCGACCGTTTTTTTGAAGGTTATGATTTCGACAACTGGGCAAAAATACTTTCCGGCCCTGAAAACATTCCTGTTATGTGGCGTCCCGGTGGCGGTTATTATAACGATGAAAACAACACCGGATTAGTAGGAAAATCGCATGATATTGGCAGACAAGTATCTTTGCTTCCTAAAGAAGTTATTTCAATCGAATCGGAAATAGAGAATTTCCCTTATCAGCGATTAAAAAAGGCAGCTAATATTGTTGTTTTAGAGGCTTGTTCGCATATTGCTGCAGGTTGTACCGGGGCTGCATTCAATGTACTTTCGATGTACGATGAACCATTAACAGAATATGAACCTTTGGTAACCCGGTTAAAGGAGTCGCGTCCGTTTTTCGATCTGCTTGCCGAAACACTGGGGCGTTCACCAATTTCAGGTATTCAAACATTCTGGAATAAAGATAGTTATGCTACCGGCAAACTCGACAACGGAAACTGGACCAGTTCTGGTAATCCAGTGGTAAGACATGAATTCACTGACATTGGCCTGCCCATCTGTTATTCAAACGATAACGCTGCAGTTACCATTCTCGGAAAAGATAATATTTACGCGCTATCAAAGGCCGAAATCAAAGAGTTGCTTACTGGTGGTGTTTATGTGGATGCCGAAACTTTACAACAACTGAATGATATGGGCTTTGGCGAACTAACAGGTTTTGAAATTATTGGTTCAGATAAAATTGACAGGATTGAAAGGTTTACTGATAATCCTTTAAATTGCCAATTTGCCGGAAGGGAACGAGACAATCGTCAGTCGTTCTGGAAAAGTACAGCCTATTCTTTAAAAAGAACAGATGATAAGGCACAGGTGCTTTCCGGACTTATCGATTATACCGGTCAGGAAGTAGCTTCATGTACTATGGGAATTTTTGAAAACAAATTGGGTGGCAGAATATGTGTGGCCGGTTATTATCCCTGGACATTTATGGAAAACCTTTCAAAAAGCACGCAGGTGAAAACTGTTTTTCGCTGGCTTTCAAAAGACAATCTTCCGGCCTATGTTGATTCTTTTCACAAAATAAATCTTTGGGTACGCGAACCAAAGGATGGAAAAATCGCCATGGCATTTACCAATTATTCTTTTGACCCGGCTGAAAACATTGTTTTAAAACTCAAAACCAAGAACAAAACTATCAGGGTATTCGACATGAAGTGTAAAGAAACAGTAATACAATCTTCAGGCACTGACGGCCCTTATCAGAAATTTGTAATCCCGGAAGTAGATGCCTGGCAGATGAGATTGGTGGTAAGTGATTAGAACATTGTTTTGTTGGAGGATACAATCCAGTGATTTGTGAAAATATAAATCGATAATCTTACAAGTGAAATTTTTGAAAATAATATTAAATGAGCAAAATAGAACTTCATAATAAATATAATCAGGATAGAAGAAAATTCCTTCAACGGGCTATTGCAATGTGTGGATGTTTTATTGCTCCAAAATTCCTTTTTTCAAAGGAGAAAATGCAGAGGGATAAATTGACGGTTGCAGCATATTATTTTCCAAATTGGGGACCGGTAAATGAGTCAGAATGGGAGAAGGTGAAAAATGCAAAGCCTATGTTCCCTGGTCATCAGCAGCCCAAAGTCCCTTTGTGGGGATATGAAAATGAAAATTTACCTTCTGTAATGGAGAAAAAAATTGAGGCAGCAGCGGAATATGGTGTTGATGTATTTGTTTTTGATTGGTATATATACGATAAGCCAATCGGAAAATATTTATCCGAAGCATTGGAAGATGGATTCCTGAATGCAAAAAACAATTCAAAAATAAAAGTTGCATTGATGTGGTGTAACCATGATGCCAGTGGTGGTAAGGGAATTGTAAAGCCTGTGACATTTGAAACCGATATTATGGATTATATAATTGATAAATATTTCAAACATCCTTCCTACTGGCAAATTGACGGATGTCCTTACTTCTCAATTTATCTAATGAAAAATCTGATATCGACTTATGATAATGATTTATTAAAGACAGCGGAAGCCATCGAACTCTTTCGTGAAAAAGTAAAAAAAGCAGGGTTCAAAGATCTTCACCTGAATTCTATGATTAGTGGAATAGGAGGCGATAGGAGTTTGAAGATTGATAAGTTAAAACTCGATAGTATCGGTTCATATCACATGTTGACGAATATAAAGGATCCGGCAACTTTTCCAATACGAGATTATGCGGATGTATGTGAAAGATATTTCACGACAATAGAATCGGGTGGAGGGAAAGGAGGATTGGAGAAGCCAGTGAAAAATTATGGGATTCCTTACCATTTGAATGTAAGCATGGGCTACGATACTTCTCCGAGATGTAAAAATGATCCCGATTGGATGAATAAACCGAAAGGTGGATATCCATATGGACCTGTGACAATAAATAATACACCGAAAAATTTTAAAAGAGCATTGGAAATCGCAAAGAAATTAACAATGAAAAAGCCAGAAAATGAACGAATAATTATGATCAACTCCTGGAATGAGTGGGGCGAAGGTTCTTATTTGGAGCCGGATACAATTTCAAAAATGAAATATCTGGAAGCAATTAGGGATGTTTGTAAATAGATTTTGAAATGGAGATTATGAGTATAATAAGATTTATTTTATCAATTTTCTGTTTCACTATATCAATGAATGCATTTTCGCAGGAGGATGTTTCGTGGATAAGTGATCGTGATTCTAAATTCCTTGAAGGTTTAACACAAGATGTATTGGAAAGTTCCCGAATTTATCCTGGCGGAACTGTCCCTTTGGGATATGGTTTGAATAATACAGGAGGTGTTCTTATTCGTCCGGGAGGAAGAGATTGTTATCCTGCATTCTGGATTCGCGATTATGCCATGTCGCTTGACTGTGCTTTCATCCCCGCAGAAGAACAGAAACATATGTTACTCTTAACAGCATCAACACAATGCGACCAAACCTGGATAACCGATGGTGGAAGCATGATTCCGCAAGGCTCAGTTCCGGATCATATCAGAATGGATAACAGCCAGCCCATTTATTTTCCGGGAACATACAATTATGAAGATCAGGGGGACCCTTCATGGGGAATGACACCTCCGTATGGCGATCAGTTTTTCTTCATACATATGGCTTATTACTACCTTCAATCTACATCCGACTCAAACATTTTAACAAAAAAAATAAACGGGACTTCTTTAATCGACAGGCTGGAATTAGCCTACAAAGTTCCGCCAACCAGAAATGGCAGTCCGGTTGTTTACACAACTGATGATTTCAGAGGTGTTGATTTTGGTTTTAGAGATGCTATTATTATTACGGGTGATTTATGCTATCCATCCATTTTAAAGTACAGAGCTTCATTAGAAATGGCAAAGTTATATGATATGACAGGAGATGAAGCTAAAGCAAGAAAATATCGAGATATAGCTTTAAAACTAAAGAAAGCCATTCCTCAAAAATTTATGGACGAAGATGGAATGTTGCGCGCTTCAACAGGAAAAAGTAGCCAGCCGGATGTTTGGAGTACCGCGCTTGCAGTGTATTTAAATATACTTGAGGGAGAAGAACATTTGAAAACATGCAATTACATAGCCGATTCTTATCTAAAGGGAACGTTAACCTACTGGGGCAATGTAAGGCATATTTTAACCAGCGACGACGCAAATGAATCAACCGCATGGGAAGTTACCCGTCCCAATCTCAAAAAAAATACTTATCAAAACGGTGCATATTGGGGAACGCCGGTGGGATGGGTTTGCTTTGCTATTGCACAGGTAAATCCCAATCTCGCAAAAAATATGTTTAAAGAATACGTAGATGAATTAAGAGAAAATGATTACCGCAAAGGGGAAGAATATGGAGCTCCTTATGAATGTTTTAACCCGGATGGTGAAAAACAAAATCCCGTTTATCTGACTTCAGTGACTTGTCCTTACGCTGTGGTTAAATCAGTAAATAAAAAGACTAATTGAAATTATTTTTATGTCTCTTTTAGTACAAAATAAGATTAATTATAATAAAAAAAGTAGTTCAGATACTTTACGATTTAAGCAACAATTAGTGCTTGTCTTAATTGTATTTTTTCTTTGTATTGTTTCATCCGTGAAGGGAGAAGGAAGAATGCGGGATCCGTTTCTGATCGTTTTTGAACCCGTTGAAGCAAAATATGTACGTCTGACCGTGTTTGGTGTAAATGCAGGAAATGGTGCAGCTATTGATGAGATAGAAATTTTTACAACGGGATCTGTAAAGAATCTTGCTTTGGCAAGTAAAGGGAGTACGGTAAAGGCTTCTTCTTGTTTACAGGCAGATGGTAAGCATCGGGTAGATTATCTGAATGATGGGAAATATGGAAATGATCATTGCTGGATTGCAGAATCATCAGGAATGGAATGGGTACAGGTAAAACTCAGACAGTCTAATCTTATAAATACGGTAGCCTTTTCCCGTGATCGAACCGGAGTATTTTCAGATCGTATCGCAACAAGTTTTCGTGTAGAAACATCGTTAGATGGCAATAGTTGGACAGAAGTTGCCTTTTTCCCCGGGCCGGGAGGAGGAAGAAGAGGCCGAATCGTTCCTGATCGACAATCGAATTGGGAATCAGATGTTGATTTGGAGAATAGAATAAATAAAAAAGGAGATCTAGTGCGACATGAATTTGTCGATGCTTCTCCTCAACATGAATTCTCTGGCGAATCCATTTGTTTAAATGGGAATGATTGGTGGATGACACAAATTAATGCCAAACCTCATTGGGATGATTGGGAACAGGATACCAGTTGTTTCATGCAATTTACAAAAACATTACCTGGTAAAGGACAAACATCTGATTCCAGTTGGTTAAGAGTTACCGTGCCGGGTTCAGTACAAACAGGGCTGTTGGAAAACGGAATTGCCCCCAACCCGTGGTATTTCGGGCAAAATTATAAGGCGTTAGAAAAGGCTACAGTTGGAAAACAGACATGGTTTTTCAAACGATTTGCCATTCCATCAGATTGGAAAGGCAAAAGAATCCGTTTATGGATGGGAGCGGTTGATTATCGGGCAAATTATTATCTGAACGGAAAATACATTGGTCAAAGCGAAGGTCATTTTGCCCCGGTTTCGCTCGAGCTTGATAAGGAGCTTAATGTCGGACAAGATAATGTGTTTGCAGTACAGCTTGATGCTTTCCCGTATGAGTCGCCGATAGGTGCTGTAGAGGGTAGAAAATTTGCTGCACAGTTGCCGCGTTCGCAGATTCTGGCTAATTGGCGGGGTACAGACTTTGCCCCAACTACCTGTCCGTTGGGTATCAGTGATGATGTATTCATTATTGCAGGCGATAAAGTTTTTGTTGATGACATTTGGGTACGCCCAAAATTAAACGATGATTTTACAAAAGCAGACCTAAATCTGCAAATAGCGGTTGATAGTCAGGAGGAACTGGACGCAATTATGCATGTTTCAATTTATCTTGAAGGAAAAGATGATAAGGTTACAGAGCAGGAGTTTCCTTTTCATCTTTCTACAGAAAAGGATGAAATCCGGGAATCAGTGGAAATTTTGAATCCTGAGCTATGGTGGCCCAATGGATATGGTAAACAGTCGCTTTATAAAGCGATTATTGAAGTTAAAGATAAACAGGGAAAATTATTGCTTACAAAGAGTGAACGTTTCGGTATTCGAAAGGTTGAGATGGATTTTAATGAAGGACACGAGATGTCTCCTTATCCCTGGACTTTTGTTGTAAATGGGAAAAAGATTTATGCTAAAGGTGCAGGTTGGGTCCCAATTACCCCGATGCATGCGATGGAGAAGTGGCGTTATGAACGGATATTGTTTCAGGCAAAAGCAGCAAATTTTACAATGATTCGCTGGTGGGGAGGTGGCGTTATGGAAAGACCGGCATTTTACGATTTATGCGACAGTTTTGGGATCATGGTTTTTCAGGACTATTTTCTTGCAAATAATGAACACGACAATCCCCGGTTTTTAAAATTTTTGGATTCTCAGGCAACTGCATTTACAAAACAACTTCGCAATCACCCTTCAATTGTATTATGGTCGGGAGGTAATGAGTTGTTTAATTCAACGGTTAATTACCAGGCACATGTGAAATTATGGAAGATTGCAGCAGAGAATGATCCTGATCGACCGTTTACTCCTTCGAGCCCTGCCATTGGTGTAAAACATGCAATCTCTGATTATTTTTACAGGCCCAAAACAGATTATGCAGGAGTAAATCGCTTTGGTGCAGATCCTGAATTACATATGAAAATTCGGTCGGGTAAATTTCCTGACTGGCAAATTATTGGTCAACCTCACAATGATTATTACAATAATTGGATCGAAAAATTGAAAAATGCGGACTTTGATTCAGATAATCCGGAACATTGGTCAAATGCTTTTGATATTCAGTTTACTGCAGAGGGTGGGGCATCTGCCATTGCAAATTATGAAACTTTATGCGAAATAATACCCGGTGATGAATTAGAGAGTTTTAGTAATGAATCTTTGTCTCCTGCCTGGTTATATCACAATGCCCGACCCGGTTATTACGATTGGTTACAACATAATACAACGAAGGAAATATTTGGACCGGTTAATGAATTAGCCGATTATGTTACTGTCGCTCAATTTTCCAGAGCACAGATTGTTTCCTATGGTTTGGAAGAAATGAGGAGGCGAAAGTTTCGGTTTAGTGGTACTCTAATGTGGCAGCTAAATGAAACCTGGCCAAATGCAGCAGGGAATGCCATTGTCGATTTCTTTGGTCGGCCACGGATAACTTATGATTTTATTAAACGTGCTTATGAGCCTGTACATATTTCATTACGTTTTGATTCGATTCAGTGGACAAGAGGGCAGATTTTTGAATCTGAATTATGGGTTTCAAACGATCGCTTGGATACATTACCAAGACAGGAAATATCATGGAAGATTCATGATTATAAAGGACATCTTGTTGCTGAGAAGAAACAAACTGTTGATATTTCAGCTAATGCCTCTCAAAAAATAGGCGAAGTAAAATGGGTAATACCAAATGATTATGATTCATATTTTTTGGTGTATTGTCAGATTCGCGATGTCAGCACCGGAGATGTATACTCAAAGAATTCGTATGTTTTTTCTGGTTATACTTCCGGGCCACATATGTTTAGCCCGGTTGTAAAAGCTGCAAAAACAGAACTCTTACTGGAATTGGTTAGCCAGGATAAAAACCGTGCAGTTTATTCTGTGAAAAATATTGGAGAATACGATGCGCTAATCTGCCAAATTAATATGGAGCACTCGCAGCGGTCAAGTGTAATATACAGCGACAATAGCTTTTGTTTGCCTGCCGGCGATGAGCATATTGTTGAACTGGAGTATTGGGATTTTGAAAAAACTTTGTCTCAACCGGATTGGCGGTCGGCAAAGTGCAAAGCTATCAATAGTGAGGTTGTTGGTGTAAATATCCATTAATGAAATACATTACAATTCTTTGAGCAATAACTATTTCTCAGGGCCTGTAAATTTTATGAAGGTTATTATTCAGTGATATAATTTTAAAATACGGATTGTATAATGAAGTTTTACTTAATAGTATTAATGATTCTAATGTCGGTCAGGGCTGGGCAGCAGCATGATGATAAAAATGAATGGAAACAGGATGGTTCCTGGCTGCTTTCACGAGCTCAAACAATTATTGATAATGCAGCAAGGAAAACTACCGATGGGATTACGATATGGTCACCGGCTGGGTTACCTGATTTTTACAGCAACAGTATATATCCGCGCGATTTCTTTTATACTTATGAGGCTTGCCCCGAGTGTTTTACGAATGAGCAGGTTAGGGTAGTGATAGATTGGATGATGAAGCGTCAGGCTGATGATGGCCGTATTCCTAACTCAATTTATATGGACGGGAAACCTTGGTTTTGGCTTTTTGATAATAGTCAGTTTATGGTAAACCTGGTATACTTGTACGTAAAGAATAGTAATGACAAACAACTTTTTATCCGGCATGCAGGAAATCTTGAGCGTGCCATGGATTGGTTACCACTTGATCCGATAACTCATTTGGTTACCACAAAAAAACCTGAATCTATGTATGGATTTCAGGATTCAATTCAATTACTGGGCGATGAGCTTTTTACTTCTGTTCTTTATTTTCAGGCGGCCGTTTATTTAAGCGAACTTTATGCTCTTATTGATAACAAATCTTCTGCGGAGAAGTGGCAGACTAGAGCTGAAAAGGTTCGTGGGGGATTACAAACCTTATATAACAAAGAAGGCTTTTTCTATGCATGCAGCGAGGGGCCTAATCACTTGCCTGCAGTGTGGGGAACTTCTCTGGCTGTTTGGGTGGGGGCTACTACTGCCAAACAAAATAAAACAATCGGGAAATGGATGGAGAGAAACTATGAGGATTTTATACAAGCTGGCCAGGTGCGTCATTTGTTAAAACCGATGTGGTGGACCGGGCCAAAATATCCGAAAGGAGCTTATCAAAACGGAGGCTATTGGGCAACTGCTTTTGCCTGGGTAAATAAGTCCATACGAAATGTAAATCCTGAATTAGCCGATCAGATGCTATCTGATATTTTAAATGATTTTCAAAAATACGGTATAAACGAAGTTGTAAATCACGATGTGGATTTTATTAACCGGGCCGGTCATGGTGGAGAGTATTGTGGAAGTTTGGTCCCTTTAATAACACTTCGTGAGCTAGGTGTAAAGTTTGATCGCCGTTACCGAAATCTTGCCTTACGTTCAAATGGGGGGAATATAATTGCCTCGTCAACAATTGAAAAAAAGGAGATGGATAGCTCTTATAATTCAAACAATCTTATTGATGGGCTATACGGGGATAAACATAGTTGGATTCCTTCAAAAATGGATGATTCTCCCTGGTTTCAGATTACTTTGGAGAAAACTTCGTTGATAGATATGTTTATATTTGGTCGTGATAATTATTCTTCGGGAATATTAAAAAATCAGTATATTATCCCAAACAGAACTGGGCTAGGAGATAGAAACCTTAGCCAGATTGTAATTCGAACTTCGTTAGATGGTGAACACTGGAATAATCCGGTTTATTCTGATTTTGATTTCAAAACTTTAGGAATAGGTGAAAATGCGGTGATTAAATTGGATCAAGGTGTTCAATGTCGCTTTGTTAAAGTAAACATTCTGCCTAACGATACCTGTATTGATGAATTTGAAGTGTATGGCGTTGCTCTTGATAAATAGTACGAAAAAAAGCTAATACATGAAAAGCCGAAATTGCAATGAAATAACCGGAAACTTGAAAACGAATTATCCATGTTCGTAATCATGAATGAAAATTGGACTTACTATTTTAGTAAATGTTGCAAAACAAGTTGCTTTGGTTGAGAATATTAAGGATGAAATAGTATATGAAAACTAAACCACTCAAAATGAAAATTTTATTTATTACTGCTTGTATTTTAACTGTATTCTATGCAAATGCACAGAACTCTAATTCTGCAAATTGGTCAAACCCACTGAAAAAAGTTGAACGGCTTAATTCACCTTTAGTGGAGGTAGAACCTTTTGTTTTAAATGGTGAATTCTACTTACTGGAGTGCTGGCGATCTAAGTGGGATTGGCCCGGACAACCTAGTCTAACTGCAGGTAGCGATAGTGAAATGTGGATTGCCAAACTTCCCAATGGCCCCGAAGATTATAAAAATCGTACTTATGTTTCCTGTGCTTTAAAGGGAAACGAATTGGGCACGGCAATCGTTTGGAAAAACAGGGTTTATGTATTCGGCGTAAAAGGAGCAAGTGATCGCCAGTATGTGGAAATGACATGGTCGGATGACTTAGAACACTGGTCGGAACCGGTAAAAGTTCTGGATAGCCCGGCCGGGAAAATATTCAACGTGTCATTAACGCGAGATAAAAAAGGATTTGTTTTTCTGTGGGAAACCAATGGAGTTGGCTCGAAATATTTTACCATGTGTTTTGGCCACATCAATGATTTGTCGGATAACTGGAATGATAACATCATTGAAAATGGAGTTTATGGAAAAGATAAATATACAGGTGGCCCCGAAGTGGTTTATGCCGGTGGCTGGTATTACCTGCTTTATCTTGAGAAATTGGACAATGGCTGGGAAACACGTGTAACCCGTTCAAAAGATCTTATTACCTGGCAGGATGCTCCTGAAGACCGCCCTTTTATTCCTTTTGATAAAAACAACAAAAATCTTCCCTTACATGAACCGGAGGTAGCCGAAAAAAATGCTTCCGATCCTGGCATTGTTTCGTTTAACCGCGAGGTTGTAGTCTATTTTACCGGAGGTATTCAAAAAAAAGCAGGAGACCTGCAATGGGCCAGGTATAAAGGTTCGCTTAAGAAATTGATGGAAGGCTATTTCGAATAATATAATTTGTATTTGTCGGAGGAAGCGGCTAATTAGTAACAACGAAAACTTAAAGTTTTAAACAGAAATGAAGAAAATAACAATTACACTTTTATTTCTATTTCTGACTGTATTTTACACTTCAGCTAAGCAGAATCAGAAAAACAGAAGCACGATATCTTTATCAGGCAACCGGTTTTTAACTTTTAATACTGTTATCAGGGTAAATCAGATTGAAGTTTCGAGAAACCGGAACGAGGGGCGGGACGAAAGAAAGGCGCATACACCGGAGCGTGTGAAAAATTTTAGAGATGCCATTGAAAAAGGATTCCCGGGAGCCAGAATTACCTGGGCTTTTAGCTGGCTGGCACTGCATGATACAACAAAAAACTATACAGAAATACGCAAAATTGTAAAAGAATATTGCCTGAAATATGGTGATGAAATGACATTTATCCCCGGGGCATACTTTGCCAATGCATATAACTCGACCGAACAAGTTAATAAAGACTTGCACGAAGGACTGGCAAAGGTTTCAGAAATAATGGAAAACGGCTACCGCCCCAAGAGTGTGGTAGCAGGCTTTTTATCTGCAAAAAATCTGGAGTACCTTGCAACAAAAGAGAATATTCATGTATGCCAGGGGAATATCTGGAGTCAATATGCCATTGACAATCAGGACGGAGATGGTTCTGTTTGCTATCCGTATTACCCTTCTAAAGAACATTTCTGCAAACCAGCCCAAAACAAAACCGACTTTATTGATTGTGTAAACCTTGACGGATGGACCATGGATTTTCTGGCAGCTCGCAGAGAAGGTTATGCTGAAGGGTTCAATAGTAGAATGGGTGTTGGCCCCATTGAAACTCTCGGCAAATACGGTCAGGAAACAGGTGTGAAAGAAATGATGCATACAACGGCTATTCATTTCGACAAAGGTTTCGAGTTAAACAATTTCGCCTGGGTAACCAATTGTTGGGAGGTATCATTAAATATCGACACAAATGGTTTAACGAGGTGGTTGGAAAACATAAGAATGTGCTGGCCTGATGTAAAATTCATAACACAAGGTGAGTTTGGCCTGATATGGAGAGAGCATTATAAGTCAAATAATTTTGACTATAGGTTTATCGAGACGGGGTCCGGAACTGGAGGTTCCGATAAGGATAAAGAAATAAGGTGGTTTATGAATAAGGAATTCCGGCTTGCTCTGCTAAAAGATACCAAGTCAAACGCAAGTATAAAGGTTGTTGATTACACAAATTACGAGAAAACCTATGAAGAACCCGAATCGGGCACTACAAGGAACTGGAGTTTAATGGGTGAAATAAATCAGAAACAAACCCGTCCTCAAGATGCCCCTGTTGATTTTTCAAGCCTTACTAAAGAGATAAAACAAAATATTCGAGATAAATATCCTGATTTACAGTGATTTGTAGCAATAGTGTTTTGTGTTAAAAATGAATATGCAGCACATAATAATTGAAAAATGAAGATCTCAAGACAAATATTTTTACTTACGGTTATTGTCGTTTTTACTTTTTTATCCGGTTTCTGTAATCAGAAAGGAAAGAGTAAAATTCTAATTGTTGCAGATGAATGGCCTCAAATGCAGGCTCTTACCCAACAAATTAATGAGGATGAAAAATTTGAAATTGATAGTGTTGAACAGGAAAACTTTCCACAAGATTTAAAAGAATACGATTTTGTATTCATGTATCTGCACAAAGTTTTAGAGGAGAAAACGGAAAAAGGCCTAATTAATTATGCCAACCAAGGGGGAACCTTAATTGTGCTCCATCACGGTATCGCATCGGCAAAAATGAAAAATCCGGGCTGGCTCGAGTTTTTAGGTATAAAATTGTATCCGGCAGAAGAACAATACGGCTGGAAAGTCCTGCAACATACAACACATACTCTGGTTAATTTATCGCCAAATCATTTTATTACTACCGATAAAATTTCGTACGAAAAAAGTGTACATTTTCAATCCGATTATTCTGAAGAATTAGAAGGAGAATATCAGGCATTTGATTTGCCTGATACCGAGATTTTTGTAAATCAGCGCTTTGCAGATATTAAAAAGAAGAACATCCTTTTTGGTTTTATTGCAGAAGATGCCCAGGTAATGCAACCCACTTCAGGCTGGTATCAGAAAACCGGGAAAGGTTGGTTGTTTTACTATCAGCCTGGTCATCAAATCGCTGATTTTCAGAATAGAAATTTAAAGCAGATTATACTAAACACACTTGAATGGAAGCCATAATATTTATGTGATTGATAATTAAGAAAATTAAAAAATGATGTTAAAAATAAGTTTGTTTCTGGCAGGAATGATATTGCTTATTGACTGTCAGTCAGAAAGTAAAAAAAGTAATGATCCTGAAATTAAATCCGGTAAAATGAATGTTATAGAGTTAATGAAAAAACGGATCCTACTGGATTATTCAAAAGTTTTGTATAAAAATACTCCTGATGCAAAAGAACTCGCTGAAAAGTGGACGGTACATCACAGCGAATGGAAAGTGGAAGACGGATGGTTGGTCGGAGAAAACAGGGGAAATTGGCCGGGTATGGCAATTTTGAAACAGGATTTCCCGGGGAATGTTTTGGTTGAATTCGAAGCACAAACCATCGAACCATCTACACATGATATTAACGTAATGTGGAACGGGGAATGGTTGGAAGAACCGGATCAGCGGGGGATTGCTTACGTTGCCGGCTTGCAAGGCTGGTGGACAGGGAAAGTAGGCATTGAAAAATCGAACGACTATAAATTTATGGTTGGTACACCTTTACTTGATTTTGTGCCGGGTAAATTGTACAAAATCCAGGCAGGAAGTATCGACGGACATTGCTTTATCCTTGCCGATGGTAAGCTGTTACTGGAAGCCATGGATCCTGATCCTGTGGATAACCGGAAATATACAAAAGTGGGATTTGAAGCGTATTGCAGTAAAATTAAAATACGAAATATCATTATCAGGCAAATTTACTGGGAACCTGTTGAAATGAAATATGAACCTGAATTCTAAATTAAAAGGTAAATTTTTTAAAATCTGGTTGAGATTTAACAACATTTCAGCTAATAATAAATGAAACGCTTTCATTAATAACTCCGAGCATTTGTCGTTGATCCCGAAATTATTAGAAAAACGGATTATTAATTAGTCCACAAAATCGATTTAACCGTCTTTATTTAATAAAGAGTTCTGTTTGTTTTTGGAAACAAAAAACGACCTGACTAATTATTAATTACCATGATAAAAAAGAACCAACTATTTATCCTGCTTATATTCATAATTATAACTGCTTGTAAGAGTAATAAAAAAGCGCCATCAGAAAATAATGGAGATGAAAAGTTTCCTTCACAAATGGTGTCGTTTACTCCAATTGGCGAGAATCCGGTTTTTTCAGGAACGGGAACAGATACCTGGGATAAGAAGATTCGTGAACGCGGTTATATTTTATATGAAGATGGCAATTATAAAATGTGGTACTCGGGTTATAATTCTGATTTTGCCAGGCCAAAATTTTTAGGTTATGCCACATCATCCGACGGGATCAACTGGACAAGGTATTCCGATAAACCAATTTTTTATGAAAAATGGGTGGAAGATATGTTCGTAGTAAAACAAGATGATAAGTATTACATGTACGCTGAAGGAGAGAACGACGTAGCTCATCTGTTAACATCTCCTAACGGTATTGACTGGGAGGAACAGGGCGATTTAATCTTGTTGACAACAGAAGGCGATTCAATCCCCGGCCCTTATGGCACGCCTACTGTGTGGATCGAAAACGGGAAATGGTACCTCTTTTACGAACGCGACGATTTAGGAATCTGGCTGGCAACATCGGATGATAAAATAACCTGGCAAAATATACAGGATGAACCAGTGCTGGCTTTAGGTCCCGATAATTACGATATTGGCGCCGTGGCTGCCAACCAGGTTGTGAAATACAAAGACCGGTACTACATTTATTATCATGCCACCGATAGGATGGACTGGCAGCACCCATCGTCTCCTGTAATATGGACTTCGAATGTGGCCATGTCTACTGATTTAATTCACTGGGAGAAATACCCCGAAAACCCTTTTGTCGATGGCGATTATTCGAGTCCGATATTGGTTTTCGACGAAGAAAAACCCGCTTTGTACACCATGCATCCTTCTGTTTACAGGTATAATCACAAATAACACGGTCCCTAATGAGAAAAATATTATTAAGCTTATTATCAGTTATTTTACTTACCTGCTCATTACGATCAGAGAACCGTATAACTCCGCTATACTTTAATGAGGATAATGTCCTGATTTTAAACGGCACCTGGGATTTTAAATACATTCCTTCTTTGTCTATCGGGGAAGACTCGTTGTTTTACCTAAACGATTACGATATAACGAAGTGGGATAAAATAAAAGTTCCCGGGAATTGGGAACTTCAGGGATTTACCGAACCTTCGTACAAAGCAGTGGCAGAAGGAACCGGGTTGTACAAAACTGAATTTAGTGTTCCCGAATCGTTCAAAAATCAGCAAATTTTTATTCATTTCGAGGGTGTTCAATATGCATATAAATTTTATGTCAATGGAAAAGAGGCCGGAGAATGGAGCAGTTCATACAATGGCGCAAGCTTTAATATTACTAACCTGGTCAAGTTTGGAACCTCAAATTATTTGGCAGTAAAAGTGGTAACCCGAACTAAAGGCTATCAATTCGATATTAACGATGGCTGGGCCCTGTCGGGAATTTTTAGATATGTTTCTGTGTTCAGTACTCCTAATTTATTTATTGATGATTATACCGTCCGGACATATTTTAACGATGATCTGGCGGCAAATGTTGAAGTTAATGTCAAACTTCAGAATAAAAAAAATGATGATTTTGCGAAGTATTCATTAAAAACCGTTTTGAAATCGCCAAAAGGTGATATTGTACAGGAAATTTTAAAGGATGATGTTTCTCTTGACAATAATGTACTACTGAAAGTAAAAGAACCAGCTTTGTGGACTGCTGAAACTCCGGACTTATATTCACTGGAAATATTTTTATTGAACAATGGAAAGGTCTCACAAAAAATAAATCAAAAGGTTGGAATAAGAGAAATAACTATTGATCGGGCGGTTTTAAAACTAAATGGAAATCCCATAAAACTGCGCGGAGTTAATTGTCACGATATAACTCCGGAAACAGGCCGCACACTAACAAGACAACAAATATTAGATGATTTGCTTCTGATTAAAAAGGCAAATATTAATTTCATCCGCACATCTCATTATCCTCCTGATCGACGAAAACTGGATTTATGCGACAGCCTGGGATTATATGTTGTTTGCGAAGTTGCTTTTGGTTTTGGTAATAGTTTTTTGGAAGACTCAACTTATCAGGATATTTTGCTTACAAGGGCAAAGGCAACTCTTTTGCGCGATAAAAATCACCCGAGTGTTATAATCTGGAGTCTTGGAAATGAAAATCCGATCACACCAATTACAAATGTTACTTGCCAATACGTAAAGGAAACAGATAAAACACGTCCCGTTTGTTATCCCGGGAGTCACAAAGAAACGTCAATTCCCGACCCAACCGATTTATGTACTCCGCATTATCAAACAGCAGCCTGGATAAAGGATTTCTCAAAAGAAACAGAACGGCCAATATTGCTTACCGAATATGCGCATGCGTTAGGACTTTCGTTCGGTAATTTAGAAGATGTTTGGCATGAAATGTTTCGGAGTAAGGAATCTGCAGGAGGAGCTATTTGGCATTTTGAGGATCAGGGACTTTTACAAACCGCCAAAGAACCGGTAAATACCTCCGATTTGGCAACTGATGTGTGGATTGATTCTATGCATTATTATAAAACAACACTTGACGGTGCCGATGGCATTGTATATGCAGATCGTACCCCCCAGATAGATTACTGGCATGTGAAAAAAGTTTATTCACCCATCCAAATTATCGAATCTCAAATTCCTGTAACCAGGGGGAAACAGACTCTTCGTTTTTCATTATATAACCAGTTTGATTTTACAAACATGAATACGCTAAAGGGAAAATGGATTTTGTATAAAAACAGTAATGTATTTCACCAAGGGAAAATTACAGTAAACTGTGCCCCGCACGATACGGTTTTTTATGATTTGCCAATTGAATTACCTCAAAATTATGAGGAATCAATTTGGCTTCTTTCATTCAGTTTTACCGATTTAGAAAATGAAAAAATTTACGATCATAACATTTATCTTCATGCGGTTGATGATAATCTGAAAACAATAAAAAATACTATCGTTGAAGCAAATCAGGCAAAGTCTGTAAAAGTTTCAGAAAACAAATATTCTGTTGGTATAAAAGCCGGGAATTTGGGTTATAAAATACACAAAGAAGACCTGCGGATTGAAATCGGGATAAACGACAAAATAATATGTAACACTCCATTTTATGCAAGAACAGGTCGTAATCCTAAAATGGCAGATGTAACCGTGCGCGATAAATTTAGCAGCGAGGCTGACGATTATTTTTGGCATCCCTGGATTTTGGAACCGAAAGAAATCAGCAAATTCAGCAAGCAAACCAAAAAAGATGAGTGCATCATATCAACAAATGAAATTTATGAAAGAGGATCGAATTTCCCGAAACAAAAACTGGTTGGTGATATTCAATTTTCGATAAAAAACACAGGAGCTTTAGATATTGAATATAAACTGACACCTGAAAATGCAAGTGGTGTTTTTCTTGAAGCCGGAATTTCATTTGTCCTTCCTGCAAATATTAGTTATTTCTATTGGTTAGGCGATGGACCTTATCCTTCTTTTCCCGATAAGCATGTGCTAAATAATTTCGGTTTTCACAGCATTCACAAGAACGATATAAATTTTAACGGAAACAGGGCAAATGTTGAAATGGCAATCTTCGCAGATAAAGACGGAAATGGAATTGCAGTTTTGGGAAATAAAGCAAATATTTCTGTTGAGCTAAAGAATGGTCGGATTATAGTTAGTCATGTTCCGATTGTTTCCGGACTTGGAAATAAAAAAACAAAACCATTATACATTTCATGGGCTAAAGATATTCAGGAAATAAACGGAGAATTTACGATAATTCCTTTACAGCAAGACAATTGGCCGGAGAGGTTGAATGAGATTTTTGGAGTACCGTTCGAACTGCCAAAACTTTTTAATCCATTTTATTACAGTTACGATACCACAAAATAAATAGAACTTAAATTTTTAATAATTCAATAAACCAGACTATTACATCTAATATAATGACAAAAAAGCTATTTCTTAAAATATTATCAGCCATATTTCTGCTGATGTCAATCAACACTTTTGCTGCAGAAAGAAAGAAATCTTTTCCCGAAAAAAATATGAATACACCCTTGTCTTATAATGAAGGGAATGTTCTTATTTTAAACGGAACCTGGGATTTTAAATATATCCCTTCTGAAAAAATCGAGGAAGATTCGTTGTTTTATACAAAAGATTTTGATGTTTCGGCATGGGCCAATATTCAGGTTCCGGGGCACTGGGAATTGCAGGGATTTGCAGAACCAACTTACAACATTATAGATGAAGGTACAGGATTGTACCGCCGGACATTTAAACTTCCTGCTGATTTTAAAACCCGTCAGCTTTTTATTCAGTTTAATGGCGTGCTTTACGGATATGATCTTTTTATAAACGGGAAGTTTGTTGGAAACTGGTCGGGCGGTTTTAATGCAACCAGCTTTAATATAACTGATTATGTCGATTTTAATGGTGAGAACCTTTTGGCAGTAAGGGTGTCAACTCATCCCAAAGGCTATCTTTTTGATATCAGCGATTGCTGGGCAGTGTCGGGCATTTTTCGCGATGTTACCGTTTTTAGCACCCCGGACATTTACATTCAGGATTATACAATTCAGACGAAGTTGAATGCAAATGGTTCAGCTTTGGTTGAAATTCGTGTTGAACCGGGCGGGGCATTAAATCAGGTTAAGAATCAGTATAAATTACAACTTGAACTGCAGTCGCCTGATGGAAAAACAATAATCAAAACAGAACAACTTCAGTCTGCTTCTGATAATATTTTTCAACTTAATGTTGAATCTCCGGCTTTATGGACAGCTGAAACTCCGGAACTTTATAATCTGAAAATAAAGTTGATAAAAGGCAAGGAAATTATCCAGGAAAAGAAACAGGTAGTTGGAATCAGGGAGATTAGTATTGATAAAGCTGTTTTAAAGTTGAATGGCAGCCCCATTAAATTACGTGGAATTAACCATCACGATTTAGTACCTGAAACAGGAAGGACGATGACACGCCAACAGATTTTGGACGATTTAATGTTGATGAAGGAGGCAAATATCAATTACATTCGCACGTCACATTATCCGCCTGATCACCGACTTCTTGATATGTGCGACAGCCTGGGAATTTACGTTAGTTGTGAAGTTCCGTTTAATGCAGGAATGCATTTATTACCGGACACTACTTATCAGGATGTTTTGTTAAGAAGGGCAGAAGCAACGCTTTACAGAGATAAAAACCATCCTTGTATTATCATTTGGAGTGTGGGCAACGAAAATCCTTCAACAAAAATTACTGAGGCCACCGGCAGATATGTTCAGGGAAACGATCCCACAAGACCAATGTGTTTCGCAGGACTGACACTAAGAAGTTCGAAACACCCGGATATACGTCCTGATGAACCTGACTTTGTCGATATCAGCTCGTCTCATTATAAATCGGTTGCTTGGGCTCGGGAACATCGGAAGAATGCAACCAAACCATTCATTATGACAGAATATGCTCATGCTCTGGGCACTGCTTTCGGAAATATGGAAGATACCTGGAAGGAAATGTTCAGGCGTGATGATTTAGCCGGCGGCGCTGTGTGGATGTTCCAGGATCAGGGAATTTACCAAAAAGCTGAAAAGCCGGTTGATGTGCATAAACTGACCACTTTTGCCTGGCTCGATTCAATAACTTATTACGATACAAAAGATGAAAATGGTGTTGATGGAATCGTATATTCCGATCGAACCCCGCAGGTTGATTACTGGCATGTTCGTAAAGTTTATTCACCTGTGCAGGTTATTGAAAAAGAATTACCGGTTGTTTCAGGAAAACAAAAATTAAAAATTTCAATCTATAACCAGTACGACTTTTTAAATCTCAATACAATCAACAGTAAATGGACCTTGTTTAAAAACAGGGAAATAAATCAATCGGGTAGTTTAAATTTGAGTTGTAATCCGCATGATACTATAACTTGTGAGATACCTGTTGTTTTACCCGAAAATCCGGAAAATGATGTTTGGATCTTTCAGCTAAGATTCAGCGATAAGGAGCAAAATTCGATTTATGAACACGCGATAAACCTGTTGCCTGAACAAGGATTGAAAAGGGTTAAACGACAATTTGTTTCTGATAAAGGGGAACTAAATAAGACAGGGGAAAAACTTGTTCTGGGCGATTTCCAATTAGAGTTTTCGAAAAATGATTTATCGGTAAAAATTGAAAATAAATCAACACAAAAAGGTCTGATTACAGGAGGTTTATATGCAAGGGTAGGGCGATTGGGAACTGTTAACGACAAAACAGTTCGTATGAAAAATTTTGCAGAGACCGGCGATTATCCGTGGAATCCTCATTTGCTTCAGGCTGATGAAGTTACTGAGGTGGCTGAATCTTTGGATGATAAAACATACAACCTTTCAGGGACGGCAACATTTAAAAAAGGAGAAAAATTTCCGGGGCAAAATATAAAAGGAACAATCAGTTACAAGGTTGAAAATAACGGCGTTTTTACGGTCGATTACAACCTGGTTCCTGAAAATACTACGGGGATTTTGCTTGAGGCCGGAATCTCGTTCAGGCTCTCTGAAAATATAAGCGATTTTATCTGGTTGGGCGACGGTCCATTTGCATCGTACCCCGATAAACACATGCTGAACGATTTTGGTGTGCATTCTATGAAAAAAGGCGATATTAATTTTAACGGGAACAGGGCAAATGTTGAAGTTGCTGTTTTAACAGATATCGACGGAAATGGTATTGCTGTTATTGGAGACCGTTCAAACATTTCGGTTGAAATAATCGACGGGCAAATAATTGTAAGTCACAATGCTCTGGTAAGCGGAAACGGGAATAAAAAAGCAACTGCAATTCCGGCTTACCTGTTTGATGCTTCCAAGGTGAAAAATATCAGCGGGTCAATTCAGATTATTCCTTTGCAAGCTAATCACTGGCCCGAAAAGTTGATCGAAACCATTGGCCTGCCCGATAAATCGAAAAAGCCGTTTGCGCCTTTTTATCATTGTTACGACTGGTCGAGGTAATGTAATTTAGAGTTAAAACTATAAAATGGAAAATAATATTAATCTAAAATCGTCAGGCAGAATTATTTCTTGTTTAAGAATCGCAGTTATCCTCGTGATTCTAAATCAGGCTGCTTTTTCTCAAAACGATCAGAAGCCTAAAAAAAGTTGGCCTTCGGAATGTAAAAAAGTGGAAATTATTTCAACAGTGGATCAAAACATCCAGCCTGCTTATTTTTTTCGTGCCAAATCGGATCAGCCCCGTCCTCTTGTTGTCAGGCTGCACGCATGGAGCAGCGATTACACCAAGGTTGACGGGGTCTCGCAATTGTGTATCGATAACGATTACAATTATATTCACCCCAATTTTCGGGGGCCCAATGTACGGCCTGAAGCCTGTGGAAGCCCATTGGTAATCAGCGACATTGATGATGCAATAGATTATGCCATTAAAAATGCCAATGTCGACACAACTCAAATTCATATTGTTGGGGGCAGCGGAGGTGGTTACGCTACCTTGCTTTGTTACATGAAAATAAAACATTCGGTGAAAACTTTTACAGCATGGGCTTCCATTACAAACCTGGTGGATTATTATTATCAATGTAACGGCCGCCGCGAGAAGTATGAAAAATATATACACCACCTCGAACAAGTTACCTCGGGAATGCCGCTTGATGGTTTTAAACCTTATTTTGATAAAGAAGAAGCTATAAAACGTTCTCCAGTTTTTATGGACACGCCTGTTGAGGAACGTAAAAACAGTAAACTTTTTATTTACCATGGTATACACGATGGTTGTTTGGGCGGCGATGTTCCTTTTACCCACAGTCTGAAAATGTTTAATAAGATTGTCTCCGATTTTGATTACACCGGACATGAAATCCTTTTTTCTGCTGAAGAAATGTTGCGTTTAATGGACTGGCAAACCACGGGCGACCCGGTTCCAAAAGAAAAATATTCAGTTTTAGACGAACGGACATATCTCGACAAGGTCAAAATTATCCTTTTCGAAGGTGGGCACGAAATGATTCCGGGCCGGGTATTAGATGGTGTAAAGGGCGAAAATGTTCTCGTAATTGGTGATTCGAATGGAGCCATTGAACAGGGATGGGTAAACCAATTAAAAGAAAAACGATTCGCTGATTTTATTTACAATACTTCTGTTTCGGGCAATACCATTGGATTTGACAATTTGGGCAGGGAAAAGTTGAACACCCTTCGTCAGGTAAACAAATATATTAATGATGCCAACTTGGATTTAAAAGGAATGGATAAAATATTCATCATGTTAGGAACTAACGATTGTAAAGCAGTATTTAGCGACAGTCTGAAAATGGTTCCTGAAAATATGAAGGCTTTACTTGAAAAAATTAAAGCCCATCCGGTTTATCAGAAACACCATCCTGAAATTTATGTGATTTCTCCTCCTCCATATTCGGGAGATGATAATTTGCTCGAAAAATATAAAGGAGCTGCAGATCGGATGAAGTGGTTGTCTCCCCGGTTAGAAAGAGTTGCAGAAGAAGAGGGAGTTCACTTTATCGATATTTATTCAAAACTATTGCCTGTTTGGGATCAGATTTCGACCGATGGTGTCCATTTATCCGCACCCGGACAAAAGATAATTGCCGAATTGGTAAGTCAGTCTGCATGGAAAAATTAGAAAATATGGATATTATGAATGCAAATCATTTATTACAAAAAATGTTTCGTTTTAATTTTATTATACTGCTTGTTTTTGTCACAGCATGTAGTGCCCGATGGGAAATTCAAAATCCTTATGAATACGTTAACTGGGAAAAAGACAAACAATACAAAGCAAATTTGCATACCCATACAACGATCAGTGATGGAAACTTATCCCCTCAGTTTGTTGTTGATTGGTATCATCAAAATGGATACAGTATCCTTGCCATTACCGACCACAACAATGTAACATATCCATGGACGGATTTTTCTTTGTTGAAAGCCAGTACAAAATCAGAAGGTAAAGTAACGGACGGTCAGATTTCGCATGAGGCGATTACATTTGAAAATCGAAATCCTAAAGAATTGGGTATGATTGCCATACAAGGCAACGAAGTTTCATCGCCACAACACCTTGGTAGCCTCTTTAATGATTTTGGAATGCGAACATCACACGAAGATTCGGCAATGGCTGGTATTGGAAAAAAGGATGGCTTAATTATTTTTAATCATCCGGGACGTTACAAGCATAACGCTCAGTGGTATGCTGATTATTGCGAAAAATACGAACATATCATTGGTTTTGAAATTTACAATAATGGCGACCGATATTCGGGCGACCGTCAACTCTGGGATTCTGTGTTGGTTGCAATGCTTCCTGAGCGAGCAGTTTGGGCTTATTCAAATGATGATATGCATAGCGCGAGGAGCCTGGGAAAGAACTGGAATATTTTGATTTTACCTGAACTTACCGAAGAGAGTGTGCGAAAAGGAATCGAAGATGGGTGTTCGTTTTATGTCTATTCTCCAACCGGTCATAAAACCAGTCAGGTGCCAGAAATTATCTCAGTAATGGTAGATCAGAGAAGAGGCTTAATTCAGCTAAATACGAGCGGACAAGATTCCATTCTTTGGATATCAGGTGGAAAAATTATTCAAAAAGGCAGTTCTGTTAAGTTGAATGATATTCCGGAATTATCGGGCTACGTTCGGGCCGAAATATTTGGCACCGGAGAGCTAATTATGGGAACCCAACCTTTTATTATTCATAAACAATAGGAAGTTAAAAGTTATATTTTTTTTTAGATGATTTATACGATATCAAACGTCTGTATAAATATTTTATCAAACTCTAATGCAATAGAAAAACAATAATATTAAAACTACTTATTTAAAAGTGAACTATTAATTAACTTTTTCATATTTTTGCTAAACCGGTTAAGCTGGGGTCCGAATTTAGATTAACAAATGGAATTAATAAATTAAGGAGTCATGTTTTTCAAATTAGATTAATCGGTAATAATACGTTTTTGTAAGAATTTAAATCAATTAAGCCGCAATGAGAACTAATCTATTTCTTGTTTTGTTTATTACAGCTTCCTTCTGTAATGCACAATCATATTTTTTATCCAAACAGAAAAATCAAAAACAGCAAAACGAAAATACTATTCCAATTTTAGCGTGGTACAGCATACCTGCTTCGCAAACCTCAGTTGAACGTTATAAGGAAATGAGAGCTATAGGAATTACCTATTCGCTAAGTTTTCTTCCCAATATTGATGAAGTAAAGCGTGCTTTGGATGCAGCAGAACAGGCCGGTGTTAAACTACTTGTTTCTTGTCCTGAGCTAAAAAAGGAACCTGAAAAGACGGTGAAACAATTGATGGATCATCCCGCTGTTGCAGGCTATCATTTAAAAGATGAACCGGGAATGGATTTGTATCCTGAACTTGCTTCATGGGCCAAACAAATCAGGAAGGTTGATGCAAATCATTTTTGTTATGTGAACCTGTTCCCTGATTTTGCTGGCTCAAAAAGATTGGGTACAGACAGTTATGAAGAGTATGTAGAGGAATATATAAAGCAGATTCCTATTGATTTTGTCTCTTTTGATTACTATCCGGTAATGAAAGATCACTTGCTTAAAAGCTGGTATAAAAACCTTGAGGTGATTTCTAAAAAATCGCGTGAAGGAGAGAAGCCTTTTTGGGCCTTTGTTTTAACAACGAATTACGATAACGATCATGTTACACCGCAAACAATTGCAGCTATGCGTCTTCAGGCTTTTAGTAACCTTGCCTACGGAGCTCAGGGGATTCAGTATTTTACCTATTGGTCTGCAACATCGGTAAATTCACCTTCGGGAGAAGACCAGCGGGGCGCACCCATTACTGCAACCGGGAAACGAAGTGTTGTGTACGACCGGGTAAAACAAATGAGTCAGGAAATTGAGAATTTGTCTGATGTTTTTCTTGGAGCAGAAGTTATTAGTGTCAGACATACTGAATTGGGTAAAATTCCTGAAGGAACCATCCGTCTCACAAGTTTGCCAGAACCTGTAAAAGTATTGGATACGCACGGTGCACCTGCTTTGGTTTCTGTACTTAAAAAAGGGGAGAACTCATTTCTTGTAATCGTCAACAAGGATTTTCTGAATAACTTGGAATATACCATTTATGGCGATGATAGTATGAAAAGGATTTTAAAAGACGGAGCCATTGTACCTGCCAGCGCTTATGAACCTTCGATGGTATTGGATCCGGGTGATATTGCGGTTTACATGTTCCCCACACAAAAGAATCTGAAATAATTTAATAGCACAAAATAATGAATACACGTTTAAACTATCTGTTTTTATTTCTGGCCTTGATTGTAATAAGTTGTACTTCAGTTCAGGAATCTAAACTAACAGATTATGTCGATCCGTTTATAGGAACAGCCTTTACAGGCCACACCTATCCGGCCGCCACAACACCGTTTGGAATGGTACAGGTTGGTCCTGATAATGGAATCGAGGGCTGGGAATTTTGTTCCGGCTATCATAACGATTCGAAAACAATTATGGGATTTTCGCATACACACTTAAGTGGCACCGGTGCTGCCGATATGGGTGACATTTTATTTATGCCGGTGGTTGGTGATGTGCCTTTTTCTCCGGGAGAAGAAGAAAATCCGTCATCCGGTTACCGGTCTTCTTTTTCACACGATTCAGAAAAAGCAAGTCCCGGTTATTATTCGGTTATGCTCGACGATTACCAGGTGATGGCAGAAATGACGGCTACTCCCCGCGCAGGATTTCATAAATACACTTACCCTGAAAATGAAAAATCAGGGATAATGATTGATATGGAGCATGGGATTAGTGATCGCACAACCGAGAGTTATTTAAAAGTTCTTGATTCGAATACAATTGTCGGAATGCGACGTTCAAGTGGTTTTGTCAGTGATCATCGTTATTATTTCTGCGCACGTTTTTCAAAACCCTTTGCACAGATATCTTCTTATCAGGACAGTACCATTTCCGGTGAGAAATCAGTGTCAGGAAAAGTAACAAAAATGTTGGTCCAGTTCTCAACTGTTAACGAGGAAGCTGTTGAAGTAAAAATCGGACTTTCAACTGCCAGCGAAAAAGGGGCAATAAACAACCTTGATACTGAAATTCCCGGGTGGGATTTCGAAGCTGTTCATAAACAAACCGAAACCCTCTGGAATAATTATTTGAAGAGAATTGATATAAAAGCAATGGACGAAGGTCAGCGTGTTTCGTTTTATACGTCCCTGTATCATGCACTGCTTATGCCTAACCTTGTTTCTGATGTTGATGGCAGTTATTCCGGCTGGGATCACCAGTTACATAAAAGTACGGTTGGCGAGATGTACACTAACTTTTCGCTGTGGGACACTTACCGGGCAGAACATCCTTTTTTGGCATTGATGTACCCCGAAGAAAACAGTCGATTTGTGCGTTCGCTTTTGGAGCACCACAAACAAACAGGTTTGTTGGTAACCAACGAATACGGGATGTGCGAAACCTGGTGTATGATCGGAAATCATGCTGTTCCTGTAGTTGTAGACGCTTATTTAAAAGGAGATACTTCTTTCGATCCGGGTTTTGCCTACGAAGCGGTCAAACATGCACAAACTGCAGAACACAATAAAGCCGACTGGTCGAATTACGACAAATTAGGATATTTCCCATACGACATCAGTAGTGAGGAATCAGTTTCCCGAACCATGGAGTCTGCCTACGATGATTATTGTGTAGCTCAAATGGCCCGAAAAATGAGAAAAGATGAGGACTACAAATTTTTTATGAACCGATCGAAGTTTTATAAGAATTTATTCGATCCTGAAACTCAACTGGCAAGACCAAGAGATTCAGAGGGAAATTGGAAAACCCCTTTTGATCCTTATGCACTGATTAATAAAACGGGAAAAAGAGATTATACCGAAGGAAATGCATGGCAATGGACTTGGCATGTTCAGCAGGATGTGCCCGGATTAATTGATCTGTTCGGAACAAAAGAGGCTTTTGTACAAAAACTGGATTCCCTTTTTTTTATTGATGTGGATTCTCTTCCTGGCCACGTGGAAATTCCCGATGTGACGGGACTTATCGGGTCGTATGCACATGGAAACGAACCCAGTCATCATATATCTTATTTATACAATTACGCCGGAAGACCTGATAAAACTGCTGAAATTGTACGTCAGGTATTTGATAAATACTATTTGGCAAAGCGCGACGGCTTATGCGGAAATGACGATTGTGGACAAATGTCGGCCTGGTACATGTTTTCTGCCTTTGGTTTTTATCCTGTTGATCCGGTTTCGGGCGAATATATTTTTGGTGCGCCACAGGTTCATGAGGCTACTCTGAATTTACCTAACGGTAAAACGTTTTCAATAAAAGCCAATAATTTATCGGCAGCAAATAAATACGTAAAATCCATTCGTCTGAATGGCGAATCAGTAGCCTATTCTTCCATTAAATATGATGATATTAAAAATGGAGGAACTCTTGAGTTTGAAATGACCGATTTAGTCAAATGAAGCGATTTTGAATATTTGACTTGTTTCAGAAATGACTATATAAACAACTCTTAACCAATGAAAAAAACTATAATATATATTTTCAGTATAACGCTCATTTTACAGGGCTGTAAAAATAAAGCAACGAAGGAAGATTTAACTCAATATGCTGATCCTTTTATCGGGACAGCTTACGTTGGTCACACACACCCTTCTGCCCAGTTGCCGTTTGGAATGGTTCAGGTTGGTCCCGATACAGGAACAGATACATGGGAGCATTGCGCTGGTTATTTTAATGAAGATTCTTCCATTCTCGGATTTTCGCATACACATTTAAGTGGAACCGGATGCCCTGACATGGGAGATATAATGTTTATGCCTGTTACAGGGCCTGTTACATTTTATCAGGGAGATAAAGAAAATACTTCAACGGGGTACCGTTCTGCATTTTCTCATGATTCTGAAGAGGCTCATCCCGGCTATTACAAAGTGCAGCTGGATGATTATAATATTGAGGCTGAGTTGACTGCCACCGAAAGGGTCGGATTTCACCGGTATACATTCCCTGCAACAGAATCTGCAGGAATTATTATCGACATGGAACATGGTATTGGCGACACAACAATTGAATCGAATATTTACCTGTTAAACGATACTACCGTAGTTGGAAAACGCCGTTCTGCCGGATTTGTGAGTGATCACACCTATTATTTTTATGCAAAGTTGTCGAAACCTGCAGAAGGTGTAGTCTCTTTTGCTGATAGTATAATCTCTGACGAGAAAGAGGTCGAGGGAACAAATACAAAGTTGTTTTTACGGTTTAAAACTGAAAAGAATGAAGCTGTTAAAGTAAAGGTTGCATTATCCACAGTGAGTGTTGAGGGGGCTAAAAGCAACCTGGAAGAGGAAATACCCGGATGGAGTTTTGAAAAGATTCGGAATAACGCCAAAGCGGTTTGGAACGATTACCTTCATAAAATTGATATTTCTCCAGTAAACGATGCACAGAAAATTTCGTTTTACACAGCCTTGTATCACACCCTTGTAATGCCGAATATAATAACCGATGTTGATGGAACATATTGTCTGCCGGAGGGAACGCTTATTAAAAGTACCAAAGAACGGTATACGAATTTTTCGTTATGGGATACTTATCGGGCAACTCATCCATTTTACGAGCTTATGTTTCCTGAAAAAAATGCCCGTTTCGTTGAATCGATGCTGGAACTGTACAATGAACGCGGCGTTTTATGTACAAATGAATACGGACAGAATGAAACCTGGTGTATGATTGGGAATCACGCCGTTCCCGTAATTGTAGACGCCTATTTGAAAGGAACAGTTACTGAAAATAAGGAGCTTGCAGCAGAAGCAGTTTTTGGCTCATTAACAACTTCTCATCCTAAATCGGATTGGGGAATGTATGATAAATACGGTTATTATCCTTTTGATCTTCAGCCGGTAGAATCGGTATCGCGCACAATGGAACATTGCTACAACGATTATTGTGCTGCACTAATGGCAAAGCTGGTTGGTGATTCTGAAAAGGAAGCCTTTTACGAAAAGCGTTCAAACAATTTTAAGAACCTTTTCGATCATTCCTCAAAATTGATGAGGGCAAAAGATTCACAGGGAAACTGGCGCACTCCTTTCGACTCCTTCTTACTGTCGCATGCTTCAACAAGCGGCGGCGATTATACCGAAGGAAATGCATGGCAATATACCTGGCATATTCAACATGATATTCCGGCACTGGTAGAACTTATGGGAAGTAAGGACTATTTTGAAACGAAGCTCGATTCTCTTTTCTTTTTAGATGTGCGCTCGCTGGGCGGAGGTTTCCACGGTGATGTAACAGGTATGATTGGCCAGTATGCACACGGAAATGAACCGAGTCACCATATTGCATATTTGTATGATTATTCAAATCATCCGTATAAAACACAGGAGCTTATTCGCCAGGTATTTGATAAATTTTATTTGCCGGGGCGTGACGGTCTAAGTGGAAACGATGACTGTGGTCAGATGTCTGCCTGGTATATTTTTTCTGCCATAGGTTTTTACCCTGTTGATCCGGTTTCAAGCGAATATTTGATTGGCGCTCCTCAGGTTCACGAAATGAAACTGCATTTGCCCAGCGGGAAGATTTTTGAGATGAAAGCCAATAATTTATCCGATGCCAATAAATATATCCAGTCTGTCAGCTTGAACGGAGAACCTTTTAAATCGTTTAAAATTACTTACGATCAGATCAAAAACGGAGGAACTTTGGAGTTTGAAATGACGAATAACAAAGAGGCAAACTATTTGAAATAAGTAGGATTGAGAAATCTGGTTTGTAAAATATTATGAATTCCGGAAGGTGTTTTAATTGAGTGATGATTTTATATATATGAGAACATGAAAAATATATTTTATTCCCTGTTATTTATGGTGATTGTATCATCGTGCAGCAAGGAACTTCCCCGGCTGGTAAGCCGGGAAGAAATGAAATCAAAAGCGGAATGGATTAATTTGCATTTGCAGAAAGAAGATGGTAGTGTTCCCTTTTCTTTTTTATACGATGGAAAACCTTCCTCCGAATTTTTAAAAAACTGGGAATACAAAACAGAATCCCATTCTTTTGATGAAAACAGAATTCAGCACAAGCAGATTTGGACTGACTCGCAAACCGGATTGGAAGTCCGTTGTGAAGCAATGGAATATAACGATTATCCTGTTGTAGAGTGGACTGTTTATTTCAAAAATACAGGAACAAAAAATACTCCTGTATTGAAAAATATTCAGGGTTTGGATTTTGCTTTTCAGAAAGAAGGAAATGAAAAGTTTGTGCTGCATGGGATTAAGGGCGATTTTTGTGCTGCAGATAGTTACGAGCCATACAGCGACACGCTTGTAACAGGTTCGGAAAAATTATTTGCTCCTCCCTCCCATGCCGGCAAATCAACCGCCGGGCCAAAAGGATGGCCATATTATAACCTCGAGATGAATGGAGAAGGTGTAATTATTGTTGTTGGCTGGCCGGGCCAATGGGCAAGTTCCTTCTCCTGCAATTCTTCGAATGTAGTAAATGTGAAAGCAGGGCAACAATTAACCAATTGCTACCTTAGACCGGGAGAAGAAATACGCACTCCGTTGATTTCGTTGTTGTTTTGGAAGAAACCGGGTGTTGTAGAAGCCCAAAACCTTTGGCGGCAATATTATCTGGCAAACATTCTTCCACATATAAACGGAGAACCACAAAAGCCAACTTTACAAATACAGGTGAGTGCCGCAGCAAGGGATACTTTTTATGTGAAAAAATTTTTACAAGCAGGGATAAAACCTGATATCTGTTGGCGCGATGCATCTTGGTACCCAAAAAGTAACGGGCCCTTTTATGATAATAATGAGAATGGGCTTGGCTCCTGGCTAAACACGGGAACATGGGAAATTGATTCAACCCGTTATCCTGAAACATTCAGGCCTTTTTCGGATTTTGTTCATCAGCATGGAATGCAATTTTTATTATGGTTTGAGCCGGAGCGGGTAGGAGACCCGAATTCATGGCTTGGGAAAAATCATCAGGATTGGATTTTGCCGAATGAAGGCCCGGGCGACATACTCGATGAAGGGAATCCTGCTGCCTTGTCTTGGCTTATCAATCACGTGGACAGTACGATTGAATCGCAGGGACTTGACTGGTACCGTGAAGATATGAATGGTGGTGGTCCACTTCCGGCCTGGCGTAAAAACGATGCTCCCAATCGTCAGGGAATTACTGAAAATAGGTATGTTCAGGGACATTTAGAATTTTGGGACGAACTGAAACGTCGTAATCCACACTTGCGAATTGATGCCTGTGCGTCGGGAGGGCGCCGTAATGATTTGGAAACCATGAAAAGAGCTGTGCCATTATTACGCAGCGACTTTCAGTGGGATTGGATGGATAATCTAATTCGTGGAAATCAGGGGCAGACATACGGACTTTCTTCCTGGTTCCCGTTTCAAGGAACAGGCGTTTATTCTTATGATGCCAATTCTTTTCGTAGTTTTTATATGCCGGGCTTTGGCATGGGACATTTAACGCCTGAAAATACCGCCGCACAGCAACAGGCTTATTCAGAATGTGAAAAAATTGCCCCGGATATGTTGTTCGGCGATTATTATCCGCTTACTCAATACAGCGTTGATGCAAATCATTGGATTGCCTGGCAGTTCAACCGGCCGGAAGAAGGAACAGGTTTTATACAGGCTTTCAGAAGAGACAGTTGTGATGCATCAATAAAAATATACCCGCTTAAAGGATTGGATATTAATGCACAATACGAGCTCATCGATTTTGACAGGCAGGAGTCCTTTATACTTACCGGAAAAGAATTGACAGAAAAGGGGCTGGAAGTTGTAATCAAGGATAAGCCCGGTTCTGCAATTATTTCATATAAAAGAAAGTAAATTATGATAAATCCAGTTTGCAAGAAAAATCAGTTAATAAGGACTTTGTCAACAGTCATTATTTTATGCTTGTTTATTTTCTTATCACAGGCACAAACAACTCAACGTTTAACTGTTCCTGAAGACGTTTCAAAATGGATTACAACTGCCTTTGCAAAAGGAAAAACTCCGCCACTTTCTTTTGTATACAACGGGAAAGCTTCAGCATCTTTTATAAAAAAATGGAAATATTCAATAGCAAACGAAGTAAGTGATGATCCTCAGGTTATAAAATATTGTGTGTCATATACCGATCCTTTAAACGGTTTAAGGTTGGATTGTCATATTACAGGTTTTCAGGATTTCAGCGCAGTGGAATGGGTACTGAATTTTACCAACACTTCAGGCAGGAATTCGGCAACCATTGAACAGGTAAATGTAGTCGATTACACTGCATTAAGTATAACAGGTGGGGATTTTACTGTGTATCATGCCAAGGGAAGCGATGCCAAACGTTCCGATTTCCAACCTTTGGGGATAAAGCTTAAATCTGATGAGTCCATTCACTTACAGCCCAATGGCGGACGATCATCGGATGATACAGCTTTCCCGTTTTTTACCATCGAATCGCCTGACAACAGTGGAATTGTTGCCGCAATCGGGTGGAGTGGAAACTGGTTTTCTGATATTGAACAGACTAGCACAAAAGCGATAAATCTGAATGCCGGGATGACCAATATGAAACTATTTCTTTATCCTGGTGAAACTATACGAACGCCAAGTATTTGTATGCTTTTCTGGCAAAGTGACGACCGGATGGATGGTCAAAATAAATTTCGTCGGTTTTTACTTGAGCATCATTCCCGTAAAATTGATGGCAAACTTGCTGAATATCCCATTTCCGGAGGATTCAACTGGGGAGACCCGTATCCATGTAACGAATATTCTTGTTTAACGGAAGATTATGCCTGTGCTTTAATCAATCGTTATAAACAATTTGGAATTACTCCTGAGGTTTTCTGGCTCGATGCCGGCTGGTATCCGTGTCCGGAAGATTGGAGCAAGAGTGTGGGCGAATGGATTGTTGATTCAGCACGTTTTCCTAATGGATTAAAGCCGATATCGGATGCGGCGCACAATGTTGGCGCAAAATTTATGGTTTGGTTTGAGCCTGAACGTGTTCGTGTTAATACAAAATTTGCCAACGAACATCCCGACTGGATGCTTCGAGAACCCGGTAGTAAGAACAACTTTCTTTTTAACCTGGGAAATCCCGATGCTCGAAAGTGGTTTCTGAAATATTTTGGAGATTTTATTGAAGAAAACGGAATAGATTACTATCGTCAGGATTTTAATATCAGGCCTGAACCATTTTGGGCTGCGAATGATGAACCAGGTCGTACAGGTATGACAGAAATCCGTTATATAGAAGGATTGTATGCCTATTGGGATTACCTGTTGGATCATTTTCCTGACTTGCTAATTGATAACTGCGCCAGTGGTGGCCGTCGCCTCGATCTTGAAACCGTTTCACGCAGTGCTCCGCTGTGGCGAACCGATTATAATTATGGCGAACCAAACGGTTATCAGTGCCATACTTACGGACTGAATTTTTTTCTTCCACTAAGTGGAACAGGGGTAAATCAAACTGATCCCTATACATTTCGTTCAAGTTTAGGAAGCGCAGTTGTTCTTAACTGGAAAATTACCAATCGTGATTTTTCAATTCCTGAGATGCAGAAATGTATCGCAGATTTTAAAGAATTACGTCCTTATTTTTATGAAGATTATTATCCGTTGACCGGAATCGGCGATTTGACAGGTGAAAATGTGTGGCTGGCGTATCAGTTAAATAAACCATCTGACAATACAGGAATTGTTGTGGCTTTCAGAAGAAAAGACAATAAATCGAATACGTTGAAGGTAAAATTGCGAGGATTAAATCCAGATTTTACATATTCCATTTTTAATGATAACGATAAGAATATCATCACAAAAACAGGAAAAGAACTTGCTGAAGGAATTACACTTGAAGTTAATGAAGCTCCGGGATCTTTGTTATTAAAGTATTTTAAGAATTGAGAAGGATAGTACCACTTATTTATGTGGATAAGAATCAATTTAATTCTGAAATTATTTATGAAAACTAAAAACTTCAGGATAATAAATTAATGATAACTTGTATATTTGATACAATCTAGAAACCAACAAGATTTAATAACCATAAAACAAACCAAATGAGTGAGCAAAAATCGGAGCGACTGGGGTCGCTAGATGTATTAAGAGGATTCGACTTATTTTGCCTGGTGTTTTTTCAACCTGTATTTACCCGATTTGCAAGAGCTTTGGATTGGGGACCAACCAATTGGTTTGCCACTAACTTTTCTCATACACAATGGGTAGGTTTTACATTTTGGGATATCATCATGCCATTATTTATGTTTATGGCAGGTGCGTCCATGCCCTTCGCTTTTGCCAAACATCTTCGTGCCGGAAGCAAAGCTCATTTATATAAACGTATACTGAAAAGGGTGGTTATTTTATGGATTTTTGGAATGATGTGCCAGGGAAATCTGTTGGCGCTTAATCCGCATGAGATCTTTTTCTACTCAAATACCCTGCAGGCCATTGCCATGGGTTATCTCATTTCGGCAGTAATGCTGATGCACCTGAAAAGAAACGGACAGATTATTGTTACAGCAAGTTTGCTGCTTGTTTACTGGGCGCTATTAACCTTTGTAAAAGTCGGCGAATGGGGAGGAGGCAATTTTGGCCCCGACAATAACCTGGCTGAATACATTGACCGCATTGTATTAGGGCGTTTCCGTCATTTTGCTTCTGTTTCTGAGAATGGAATTGTATTTAGTGAAAGTTACCGTTATACCTGGATTTTAAGTAGTCTGAATTTTGGCGTTACTGTAATGACCGGTGTTTTTGCCGGGCAGATTATGAAAAGTGGCCTTCCAAAAATAAAAAAAGTACAATGGCTTGCTATCGGAGGGGTTGCTATGGTTATAGTCGGTCAGTTATGGGGACTGCAAATGCCGGTCATAAAAAAAATATGGACCAGTTCCATGACATTACATAGCAGCGGAATTTGTTTCTTGCTTATGGCTTTATTTTATTACCTGATTGATTATAAAGATTACGGAAAATATTTTAACTGGCTGAAGATTTATGGAATGAACTCTATTTTGGCATACATGCTTTACGAAATTATAAACTTTTCAGGTGTCGCAACTTCGGTTTTATATGGGACTGAGCAGTATATAGGAAATTACTACGGAGTGTTAATAAAACTGGCCGAAGTTTCCATTATCTTCTTTATCCTATGGATAATGTATCGCCGTAAAATGTTCCTAAAAGTTTAAACTTAATCCTTTCTAAAAATAACGACATAATGGGAATCAAATATTCCATAAGAGCAGTTGGTTTTATATTTCTGTTTTTTGTTTTTCATTTGTCTTTTGCTGAAAACAGAAAAACTTCGACTGAAAACAACCCGGGAATCAGAAAAATAAAAGATGTGATTGTTTATAAAGATACATCTTTTTATTGCTGTTTTCCTTCCGTTGTTAAACGGTCCGATGGCGAGTTGATTGTAGCCTTTCGCCAGGCTCCCGACCGCCGGATTTTTGGAGGGAAAGGTAATAAACATGTCGATGCAAACAGTTACCTGGTAAAAGTCCGTTCAACCGATGGTGAAAACTGGACAAAAGAGCCGGAGTTGATTTATGCGCATCCTTTTGGCGGATCACAGGATCCGTGTATGTTGCAGTTAAATGACGGAACACTTCTTTGCGCCAGTTACGGCTGGGCTCCCATAAGAGAGGATGAAAAAGTAACCCTGAAAAAACCTTATGGCGAGAATAACGGGTTTATTTTTCTTGGTGGTTACCTGGTTCGGTCAACCGATGGCGGGAATACCTGGCAGGGGCCGATTTATCCGCCTCATGTTCCTGCTGAATTACATATCGGCCCAACGGGAGAACCTTTGCCAGCATACAACAGGGGAGCATTATGTGAAGGCAAAAACGGTCGGATTTACTGGGTAGTTGCAGCTTACGATAACGAAGATCCGAAAAAATCGTCCACACACTTGCTGGTTTCCGATGATAAAGGACTGAGCTGGAAATACCAGTCTGTTGTTGCTTCCGACGAGAAAGCTTCGTTTAATGAAACATCCATCTATGAGACTCCAAAAGGTGATTTGGTAGCGTTTTTACGCACTGCCGGGTTGGATGATCAGGCTTGTATTTCCCGCTCAAAAGATGGCGGGAAGACCTTTGAGCCCTGGCAGGGAATGGGATTTCAGGGACATCCGTTAAATGCACTTCGTTTGCCCGACAACCGGGTGCTGCTGACTTACGGTTACCGTCATAACCCATACGGAATAAGAGCCCGCATATTAAACGCGGAATGTACCAATTTTGCAACTGCACGGGAGTTTGTTTTGCGTGATGATGCGGGGAGCTCTGATATTGGCTACAGTTGGCCTGTTTTACTCGACGATAATCGTGTGTTGGTAGTGTATTACTTTAATAAAAACAAAGGCACACGTTACATTGCAGGAACCATCCTTGAAATAGAATGATGATAAAACATTGCATATAAAATGACATTATAGTTTTATATGCTAAATCAACTTATATAAAAAATGGGAGACCAGTTACTTTGTTTATGTTCGAATTTTATTTTTATCATTCTGTTGTTTTTTCTTTCAAATCTGATTACTTCTAAATCTTTTGAAATGTCAGAAACAGAATTAATGAAAAAAGCAGTTCCGGTTTGGGCTGAAAGTGGCGGAAAGGAGAAAATTGATATGACTTCTCATGTACCGGCATTGATTTTAAGAAATTATAGAAGTGGCTCCTGTAATACATCCTTATATGAATATGGAGAACGTTTACAACTGATTTTAAGGACTAAACGAATCTGTCAGCAACTTAATAATATTTTAAGAAATCCTACCCGGAACAACCCGATTATATAGATTAAAACTTAATAATTCATTAGAAATGAAAAAATATTTGCATATAATAATTTCTCTTTGTTTTGTTATATCCCTAACACAATGCAAAAGCAACTTAACATCAGGAGACACCGTTTTTATTGAAAATGGAAAAATACGACTAGGGTTCGATAAAAAAACGGGGAAATTCATATCATTTTCAGATGTAAATAATTTATACGAATTGATTGAGCGTAGTGCAGTTAAAGAGCTGCCGTGGACCTTAACCCTTCATCAATCAACGGGTACAAACCCATTATCAGTAAAACCTTTAAAATTTACATATACACACTCAACACCATTAACCCTTATTTTGAGATGGGAGAAATTTGAGGGGATGGATGATTTAATTGTGGAAGCAACTGTCACTATGGATCCCCATAAGGCATTTTCATATTGGAATATTAAAACGGAGGGAATAACCGGTTTGTCAATTGAAAATCTAATTTTTCTGCATGTACAGGGAATAAAAGATTTGGGAAATGAGAAATTGGCAATTCCTACATGGATGGGTTCTTTAATAAAAAATCCAAGAGATGTTCTTGGAAAAAGCAATGCAACTGTAAAACAAATGAGTTGGTCTTATCCTGGAGCTTTATCTATGCAGGTGTTGGCTCTTTACAATCCCTCCACAATAGGTTTTTATGCCTCCTGCAATGATGCTTTATCTTATACAAAAGATTTTAGTATTACACTTGACACATTAAATACTATTGGCTATAAAATAATTAATTACCCTCCGTTTGATGCAACTCTAAAGGCCTACAGTACTTCTTATGATGCAATAATTGGCTCTTTTCAGGGCGATTGGATAACGGCTGCGGAGCAATACAAGGAATGGGGGATCAAACAAACATGGTGCGACAACAGCAGACTGAAAAATAACCTGAGCCCTTCATGGCTGGATAGTACCGCTATATGGATATGGAACAGGGGAAAATCTGATAATGTGCTGACTCCAGCCGTTGAATTAAAACAGAAACTAGGTTTACCTGTAAATGTTTTCTGGCATTGGTGGCACAATTGCTCTTATGATGATCATTTCCCGGAATATCTTCCTCCAAGAGAAGGTAGAGAATCATTTATGAATGCCGTTAATTCAGCTCAAAAAAAAGGTGTCAGGTCTATTGTTTATATGAATTCCTTTCAATGGGGAGATTCATCGGAAAGTTGGAAAAAGGAGAATGCAAAACAATACTCAGTTAAAGACAAGAATGGGAATACGCGTTCACATGTATATAATATTTTTACGGGCAATTCTCTTACTTCTATGTGTATTGCTACTGATTACTGGAGAAATAAATATTCAACTTTGTGTGATAGCGTTGTAAATAGTTATCATACAAACGGAGTTTATATGGATCAGGCCTGTTTAAATTTGAGGTGTTTTGATAAACAACACGACCACAGTATTGGAGGTGGAAATTATTGGGTAAATAGTTTTGGAAAACTAACAAAACAAATTAGGTCAAGAATCTCTGATAAAACCCAACCCATTCTTGCCGGAGAAGGATCAGGAGAAAATTGGATGCCATATCTGGACGCCTTTCTGACATTACCAGTAAGCAGGGAGCGGTATGCGGGGGTGAGCAATATCGAAACGATCCCATTCTTTCAGGCAGTTTACCATGAATATGCAGTGACATACGGTAGTTATTCCTCACTGGTTACTCCCCCTTATGATCAGTTATGGCCCAAAGAATATGCCCCGGTTAAAACAGAACAATTATTGGATGAGCAATTTAACAGACAGTTTTTAATGGAGCAAGCGCGGTCATTTGTTTGGGGAATGCAGCCCACAATTGCCAACTACCATACCTTCCTGGAATCAGAAAGAACAGAAGAAATAAATTATTTACTGAATATTGCTAAAATAAGATATCAGTCACTTAAATATTTATTATATGGACGATTTTGCAGAAGTCCACAAATGACAATTCCTGAAGAAGAAATTAAAATCTCCAAATTATCAATCTATGCAGGAAGAGAAGGCAAAAGTGTAACGACATATGATAAAATAGTTCCACTGTTGTATTCCGGAACGTGGATAGCAAAAGATAATAATATTGGAATAGCAATGGCCAGTATAAGTGATAATCCAATTCCTGTAGACCTAAAAATGAATGCAGAAGATTATCCCTTGACTACAGAAGGCAAAGTTTATATAACAACTGTTGAGGGTAAAAAGTTATTGGCTTCATATACAGGTGGTTCAATAAATACTAGTTTCTCTATGCAGCCCAAGGAAGTATGTATAGTTGAAGTTGTTCCTTCTGAATAAATATTTTCTGGTGAAAAACACAAAATTATTTTCTATACTATCATGTAACTTGATGCTACGATGCAGAATAATATTGTTTTTGCCTAAATTTTGAAAAAAGATATTAAAATGATTTTTGCATTTTTAGATATTATCATACTTATTGCTTGTTGGGAAGGAATAATCTGGCTGGGAGCCAGGATTGCAGGAAAACAAGTTCATACAAAAGATTATTTTTTGGGAAAAGGCATTGTTGTATCTATAATTCTTCCATACTATTTTAAAGTAGGACCGGGAACCGACTATTTTTTTCGGCCCATACGAATTGGAGTCCCATTTAAAAATTTTGTATCACGCATTTTTTTGTTACTCAGCTTGGGCGCCGACGGTGTAAGGTTATGTGCAGTAGCTGTCCCGCTTACCCTTATCTTAAAGGAAATTTCATTGCATCAACCATGTCAAATGAAAGAATATAAATTATTTAATAATTATGATTGCATCTGTACCCTACAGCGGAATCTCCTTCTGTGGCAAAGAGTTTATAGTTAGAATACTTGTAAGCGTATCTTTTTAAAAAATAATAAGTTAACGAATTAAAATATTATTAATGAAAGCAAAATTACATTGGCATAACCTGATAATTATAATATTACTGATGCTGTCTGTTTCATGCTCCAATGAATCTGAATTTTACATTTCGCCACAGGGAAGCGATTTATATCCGGGAACAGAATCAAAACCATTTAAAACTCTGGAAAGAGCCCGCGAAGCTGTACGTATTCATTTAAAAGAAAAGCCCGGAAAGACAGTAGTAGTAAACATTAAAGGTGGAAATTATTATGTGGAAAAACCGATAGTTTTTACTGCCGAAGATTCAGGAACTGAAAATGCTCCTGTTATTTATAAGGCACCAGAAGGCGAGGAGCCTGTTTTTACAGGAAGTGTACAATTGAAAAAATGGGCACCTCTCGACAATGTGTCAAAATTAAGTATGTTTCCTCCTGAAATTCAATCGAGATTATTTGTAACAGATTTGGTTTTAGATGGAGTAACTGATTTTGGCGATCCTGTGGAAATTGGTAAACGTCCCGAATTGTTTTGTAACGGGCAGGTTCAAGCGCTGGCACGCTGGCCAAACGATGGTTTTGTTAAGGCAGGAGTTGCCAGAGGAAAGACAGAATTACCACCACGATATATAAAAAAGCACGGAACAAAGGAGGGGGTTTTTGAATATTTGGAAACCAGACAAGATAGCTGGGCCGAAGAAAATGACGTGCGGCTCGGTGGTTACTGGTTTTGGGACTGGAGCGATGAATTTCAAACAGTTGAGAATATTGATGTTGATTCGCATACTTTTTATTTGAAAGAACCATATCATAATTACGGTTACGGTGACAGTCTTCGTTATTTTGGACTGAATTTATTTTGTGAAATCGATCAGCCGGGCGAATGGTACCTCAATCGTCTGGAGAAAAAATTGTATTGGTATGCTCCGAAAGGTGTTGATCCTGAAAAAGAATATGTAACCCTTTCAGTTTTTAATGCGCCTTATATGATGGAAATTAGAGGGTGTTCTAACATAAAATTTAAGGGGGTGACTTTTCGTGAGGGACGAGGAAGTGCTATACTTGTCAGCGAAGGTGAAAATTGTTTGCTTGCCGATTGCCGGATTGAACGTTTTGGTGAAGATGGTATTCACATTGATGGAGGAACCGGTCATGGTATCTCAGGGTGTTTTTTAAGTACCTTTGGTTGCAGTGGAATTCATATTAAAGGAGGCGACAGAAAGACCCTGACTCCTGCTAATCATTTTATAGAAAATACAGTTGTGACCAATTTTTCGTTGTTTAAACGCACTTACGAACCGGCAATTCATGTTGATGGTTGCGGAATTTTAATCAGCCACAACTGCTTTCAAAATTCATCATCGTCTGCCATACGTTTGGAAGGAAGCGATATAACCGTTGAGTACAACGAGGTTAATCATGTGGTTAATGAATCGGACGATCAGGGCGGACTGGATATGTGGTACAATCCTTCGTATCGTGGAAATGTTATCCGTTACAATCACTGGGCTGACATAAAAGGCGGAACAGTGCACGGTGCTGCAGGTGTTCGCCTCGATGATATGATTTCGGGTGTAAACATTTATGGAAATGTATTTGAACGTTGTGGTGCTCTGCATTTTGGCGGTGTTCAAATCCATGGAGGGAAAGATAACCTGGTGGAAAATAATCTTTTCTACGATTGTTTGTCAGCAGTCAGTTTTTCGCAATGGAGTGAAGAAAGGTGGCTCGATGAACTTGATTCTCCGGTAATCAAAAAGAAAATTTTTGAGGATGTGGATATTAACTCGGAACTCTATCAGCAAAAATACCCGGAATTAAAATCGATTGGGGAAAATATTAATGTGAATACGATTAAAAATAACCTGGTAGTGAATTGCGAACAGGTTTTATTAGAAAATAACGATAAGAATATCACTGAGAATAATAATTCTGTTAGCTCGGAAGGCAAATCGATCGAGGCATTTTATAAAACTGAAATTCTGGAAAAGTATGGTTTGGAGCCTATTCCTTTTGAAGAAATTGGCCCTTCAAATAATAAATGGATCAACTGATCTGTGCCGGATTTTTTTAGAAAACCAATAACTAAAACCTAAAACCATGACTAAAAAATTAAAGCTTCTGTTTTTCATTTTCTTTGTTCTGACAATGTTTTCATGCACTAATCGTTCAGAAGAGAAGAAAGAAAAATCATCAGAAAACGCCATCCCGCAAGGTTTTGTATTTATAAAGGGGGCAGCATTTCATAGTGGCGACATTGTTACAAATTCCAACCGGCCTTTGGTCAGGGTTGATGATTTTGAAATGCTTGATCATCAGGTAACCAATGCCGAATATAAACGATTTACCGATGCAACAGGTTTTGCGGTGCCACAGCATTGGAAAAACAGACAAATTCCGGAAGGGAAAGAGGATTACCCTGTAATATTTGTGAATCGCTACGATGTAGAAGCGTATTTAAAATGGCTTTCGTCTTTGGATGGAAAAGTTTATCGTTTACCAAAAATTGCTGAATTTGAATATGCTTCAAGGGGCGGTCTGGAAGATAAAATATATCCATGGGGAGACGATGTTGGCAACAGTCAGGCGAATTACGATTCAAACGAATCAAGGCAATTTGATCAGTGGCAGGATTACCTGCAGCCTGCACGTTCGAATAATCCCAATGGTTACGGATTATACAATATGGCCGGAAATGCCTGGCATCTTACTGTTAACCTGCTCGATCCGGCGGTTACTCCTTACAAATACCGGATTATAGATGTGCCCCTTCTCGAAGGCAGCCGAATGGGAGGTTCGTGGGCCCGAAGCAAAGAATATCTGCACTGCGGAAATGTGTCGGAGTTTTCTGCCGGAATTCGTCACCCGGATGCCGGATTTCGTCCAATTCGCCAACCTGACGGAGTTGACTGGCACAATCAAAACAGAAAACTTTGTGCTGTTTCAACCGGAAACGGAAATGTATTTTTAAGCTGGGCAATGCTTCGTAGCGACTCAAAAAATACCGGCTTTAATGTATATCGCGCTGATTCGCGAAATCATTCCGGCTTTTTAATCAATAAAAAACCAATATCACAATCCTCCACTTTTACTGACAGCAACCTTGAAATCGGGAAACGGTATCATTATTACATCCGCGAGGTTGACGAAAACGGGAAAGAAGGCCGACGTTCCAATTGGACCGGTATTACTGTTAAAGAGGAGAAATCAACTGCAATTGTATCATTCAAACCAATATGTATTCCGGGAGGTGAAGTCGCCCCTGTTTTTGGCGATTTAAACGGCGATGGCAGTCTCGACTGTGTTGCACGTTTATACAATGGAAATCACGAGGAATCGCAAAATCCCGGAATGCCGGTGCAAATTGAGGCTTTTTCTTCGTATGGCCGTTCCATATGGCGAAAAGATATTAGTTTTCACGATCATTGTTACGGAAGCGGCAGCAATGTTGCTTTTAATGTCTGGGATATGGATGATGACGGCAAGGCTGAGGTTATTGCGAGATTACAGATTGATGATGATGATTATCTGGCCATATTGGATGGCATGACCGGTGAAGTGAAAAATAAAACGCTTTGGCCAGAAATGGCAACCGACAACATGCGTTCATCAACCCGGATTCACCTGTCGGTTGCTTATCTCGATGGAGAACATCCGGCAATTATTACTCAAACCGGATTATACGAAAATGAGATTCTGGTGGCTTACGATGCCGATTTAAATAAGCTGTGGCAATTCAATAGTTTTGCTGAAACCAACGGAAGCGGGGCTCATAAAATTGAAGTTTACGATGTTGATTCTGACGGCAAACAGGAAGTTTTTGACGGGACTACCTGTTTGAATTCTGATGGTACAATGCGCTGGTCGATTTACCGACAGCACCCCGATAAAGTGCGTATTCACGATTTCCTGCCGGAACGACCGGGACTGGAGGTTTATTATGTGGTTGAGTCGAACGCCCACGCCGGTGTTTACATGGTTGATGCCAATATCGGAGAGGTAATCTGGAAAGAAAACAGGGCCGATGATCCGCGCTGGGTGCATGGTCATAGTGGTTGGGCAGCTGATATTTGGGAGGGTTCGCCCGGAATTGAATGTCTTGCCAGCCATAGAAGTGGTGGTTCCAACCCTGGTCTTGTACTTTTCTCGCCAAAAGGGGAGAAGCTGGCTGAGCCATTTCCTAACTATCATCCGTTTGAATGGGATGGAAGCCCGGCCCGTGAGCTTCTGATGAAAGGAGGCCACGCTGTTGGAAAATTTAATGGTAAAGAGGTGGTTGAAGTGACGGGTACAGAACCTAACACAATTCCAGGCAGCAGGGTTTTAATGACTGCTGATTTGTATGGTGATTTCCGTGACGAACTGGTTGTGCAAAAAATTGGCGAGAATGGTTTGCCTGAGGTTATTGTACTTACTGCAACCGACCCAATTAACTACAAATATGTTGCTCCAACCGAAAATATGAATTACCGCCTGTGGTTAGCTCGCAACAAGGGAGGCGGCTATGGCTCTGATTATTTTCAGGAACTGGAAAAGCTAAGTGAATGAGATTCGCAGAGTATTGTTAATATTTAGAGATTGTTTTATTTCGTTCGCAATGACTTTGAATATTAAATTTTGGGAAGACCTTCCCAATGAATATGATAGAATAACCTGTTTTAGCGAGCGGAGCAATTGGGTTAAATTATTTCATTTTTTATAATACATCATTGAAAAACGAAATTGAGTGTTTTCGAATTATAATTTATAAAAAGCAGGAAGTCAAAAGTTGGAGCTTTTTTCCTTCCAACTTCTGACTTCGTGCTTCCGGCGTATTAATTTTTACCGGAATAATTAAGTACCGGCCACTGCCATCTTTCCAAAACAACTCCTGTTTTTGTTTCAGAAATGCTGCCATTTGTTAATGTGACCTGGTATTCTCCTTCGCTTGCTCTGAAAGTAGGCCAATATATTTTGGCAATTCCTTCTTTTTGCGGTAAAGTATTTTCGAAAACCACTTTCCCTGAATTGTCTTTAATCTCAATTTTGGGTTCTCCTGCCACTGTTTTTCCAAGTTGGTACCAGATTTCCAATCCGATGGGTTCATTGGGAGAATTAAGATGATTGCTTCCGGTCATTTGATAACCGCCCCACATCCTCTGCTCTGAGAAGTTCATTTGAGGTTTTGGCTCGATATCAAACAAATGCAATTCTTTCTTTTCAATTTCTGGAGTAAGTTGTTGCAACGGACTGATATCTGTTATCCAGGCTGCCCGGCCATAAGTTCCCACAACTAGATCGTTTTCCCTCGGATGGATCACCATATCCCGTACAACCACATTTGGCATGTTTGCCTTAAAAGCAGTCCAGTTTTCGCCTTTATCGGTCGATACATAAACTCCCATGTCATTTCCGGCAAAAAGAAGTGACGGGTTTTTCGCATCTTCAATGATAACATTTACCGGAGAAGCAGGTAATCCGTTTGTTATCTTTTTCCATGATTTTCCATAATCGTGGGTAACGTAAATGTGTGCATCCATAATATCATCGGTAAAACCACATTTCGAAATGTATGCAGTGGCAGCATCGTAGTTCGATGGAAATACTTTGCTAACCCACATTGATTTAGGAGCACCTGCTTTTTCAAGGTTCGAAGTGAGGTCTGTCCATGAGTGGCCAAAGTCGGTTGTTAATTGAACATGACCATCGTCGGTACCGACCCAAATTACGCCTGCTTTTACCGGAGATTCATCCAAAGAGGAAATGGTACAATATTGAATATGTCCTCTTCCCCAGATTTTTTCAGGATCGTTATCTGTCAGGTCAGGACTGATTTCTTCCCAGGTTGCACCACGGTTTAACGAGCGTAAAACTTTTTGTGCACCAGTGTAAATAATGGCGCTGTTAAAAGGTGAAAGAGCAAGAGGAGTGGTCCATGTATAACGGTAACGTTCTCCTTCTTTTGGTTCAGGAAGAATAGAAACCCTTTCTCCTTTTGCCTGATCAACCCGTTGATGCGAACCAAATTGTGTTGTAATATAAAGGTTCTTGTTGTCTTCAGGATCTACTTTAGTATACATCCCATCCCACATTCCTGTGATTACCCAGTCGGCAGGAGTGATTTGCCCCGACCAGCCATTCGACGGTGCTTTCCAGGTTTCATGATCCTGCAAGCCAATGTAAATATTGTATGGAGTTTCGTTGTCTACTTCAACATTATAAACCTCGCCCAAAGGCATGTGGTAATAATGGTTCATTGTTAATCCTCCATCATAAGAAGTGTAGATTCCTCCATCGGATCCCAGCATCATATGGCACGGCTCTTTTGGATCGATCCAAAATATACGATTGTCTCCAAAATTTGATTGAAATAACTTTTGTTCACGATATCCCGGCCATGTTTTACCTCCGTCGAGCGTATAATACATTGAAGAGCCGATGATATAAATTTTATCAGGGTCAGCCGGGTCGATTGCTATCCTGTTAAAACTGTAAGCAGCTTTTCCGCTAACGTCGATTGTTTCCGGATCGTTTATCCGTTTCCAGTTATCACCACCGTTTTTTGTAATATAAACTTCGCCGCCAATTAAATTATCGAACGAGTGATCGGTAAATTCATCAAAAGGAAGAGGGGCGTTGGGATCAACTCCGGGTTTTACATCCAGGTTCTGCACAACAGCCACAACAATATCGGGATTCGCGCGGTGAATATCCAATCCGATTCTTCCGACCGGACCAGTCGGTAATCCACCTTTTAGAATTTCCCAGGTAACTCCTCCGTCGGTCGATTTGTAAATGCGGCTATTTTCTCCTCCCGGTACAAAAGTCCAGGCCGTGCGTGTTTTCTGGTAGGTGGCAGCATATAAAATGTCAGGATTCGAAGGATTAACCACTAAATCGGTAACACCGGTTTCGTCGTCAACATATAGAACTTTTTCCCAATTTTTTCCGCCATCCGTTGTTTTAAAAACACCTCTTTCTTCGTTTTTAGAGAATAGATGCCCCATTGAGCCTACCCAAACAACATCAGGATTTTTGGGATGGATTACCACTTTTGCAATGTGGTGCGAATCGTGCAAACCCATGTTTTGCCATGTTGCACCTGCATCGGTTGATTTCCAGATTCCGTTTCCGTAGTAGGATGAACGGGCATTGAAAGCTTCACCGGTTCCGGCCCAGATAACTTCAGGATTGGACGGGGCCACGGCAAAGTCGCCAATTGATGAAGTGCCAAAACTGTTTGAAACACACTCGAAGGTTGTTCCGTTATTTACGGTCTTCCAGATTCCTCCGCTACGCGGGCCAACATACCAGGTATATTTATGCTTTTCTCCCGGATTTTCAGGTACTGCGAGCGATCCAACCCACGCGCTTATTCTGAAAGCACCAAGATTTCTATATTGGAAGGCTTCATAAGGATCGGCCTGCTTTGTTTGTGCAGAAAGTGAGAATGCCAAAAACAGGGCAATGAATGTTGCTATTGGCATTTGGATGTTTTTTTTCATTTCAATTATATATTTTGTTACAAGTTATAAGTTTATTGGTTGAATAATTTAGTCAGATTTTTTGATAAAAATAAGGTCGCCCATCAAAAAATGCGGGCGACCTTCACATAATTCAATTATTACATTGTTTTATCTCCATGAAAAAGATTTTGTATCCCAGGCCACTCCTTTGATAAAGTAATCGGGTTGTCCGAGTGATGAAATCGAAGGATTCTTTTCCAGTTCATCCGGTGGGTATGGGTTTCTGCGTGGGAAAGTATTTGTGTTAATAACCTGGTTTATAATGGTAAAGTCAAGTTTTGGATATCCGGTACGAATAAAATCGAAGTAAGATTCGGTGGTTTCAAAAGTATTGGCAATGTACTTTTGAGTCATAACCAATTCCTGTGCCTCTTCAACATCAGAAGGAACTGAAAGTTCAGGCTGTGCAAGATAAGCGGTGATATCTGCATCGGCTACACCATGGTATTCCATGTCGGCTCTAACAGCATCGTTAAGGGCAGTTTGTGCCGAAGCGTATTCTCCTTTTAAAGCATATGCTTCAGCTTCAAGGAACAGACATTCAGAATACATCATGATCATATCAGGATATGATTGAGTACAATAACTCATTGACCAGCGACTTGGTTTTGATCCGGCAACAGAAGAACCTCCACTGTTATGACCGATGTATCCTCCCTGTTGAGCTTCTGTCCAGAAAATAGGCCTTCTTGGGTCGTTTAAACCGTTAAGCAAATTAACAATATAAGTAGAAGGTGTCATTCCTTCGGCAGAATAGTCGTACATTGATTCTTCATAAATGTAACTGTCGAAAGTTAAATTATCCAGGTGATCCCAGGCACACATATCATCGTTAGAGCTCATGCCGTTTTGAAGATATTGCAATGCCAGGTCGGCCTGACCTGTTGCTGTTTTTCCCGGTAAATATGTAAGACGCATTGCATAGCGTGCTTTTAGAGAATAACAAAGTTTTGTCCATTTGCTATAATCAGCACCAAAAATATAGTCCTGTGCTGCAGATGGTTCTAATTCTCCCGGATCAGAAGTATTAAATAATTGAATTGCTTCGTCGAGCAATGCGTTGGCATGTGCATAGATTTCTTCCAATGAGTTAACACTGGGATATGGGAATTCTGCACCATTCAATGCTTCATCCAAAGGAGCCTGATCGTAATAGTCGGCCATGTTAAACCAGTGCCATGCTGAAATAGTTGCCCCGATAGCCTGAAAACGATTGTTTCCGTTTTCTTTTGCTTTTTCATACATCGCGTTCGAATGCATTAAGGCACCTGAGTAGGCATTCCAGATTTCATTTCCATAATCCGTTGCGATTTCAAAACGGGTTTCATAACCCTGAGTACCATCGGCAGCATACCAAAGTAACCAGTCTTTCATACCATTCCACCAAACGAAAAAGGTTACGGCTTGCTGAGTCCATTCAGCTTCAACACCTGTTAAATAAATTCCTTCGTTAATAGATGGCGAGTCCGTGATGGCATTCGGATCTTTATCAACGTCAAGCCAACTGTCGCATGCTGTAAATAGTATTAACATCGACAGTACAATACATATTTTTGAATATATTTTTTTCATTTTTTATTCTTATTAAAGAGTTAAACCAAGTGTAAATGAGTATGTTTTCATCGCTGGGAAACTGTAGTTGAACCATGCGTTCCCGTTATCAATACCATCAGTGTTGGTTTCTACGTCCGGTCCGGTAAATCCGTCTTTGAATTTTCTCCAGAGGTTTCTTCCGGAAAAGGTCAGGTCAATACCTTTTACATGAAGTTTTTGACAAACAGAAGTAGGCATACTGTAAGATAAAGATACTTCACGAAGTTTTATAAAGTCGCGTGGCTGGATGTTTTCTTCAGGAGTTGACTGACATACTGTTTGGAAATAGCTGCTGTAATAAGTCCATTCCGTATTGTTTGGATTAGAAACAACAACTTCCTGTGTATTGTAATCGTAATGACCCATAACTCCGTCGAAAACAATTTTGTTATCTTCCGGGCGATCTTCCTGAAGAGGAGACATACCGTAATAAGTAAGATAGTGTTCATCGAAGTTCACAACTAAACCACCTTTTTGGAAGTCAATCTGGGTTGTAAGAGTGAAATTTTTGTAATTAAATGAATTGCGAAGTCCACCCATCCAGTCAGGTGATACTTTACCAAGTATTTTTCTTCCGCGTGGATCAATCATCGGACGACCATAAGTTGTTCTGCCATCTGATTGGTCACCTTCATCACTTAGAACTAAATTACCGTCGTCATCGCGAAGGAAACCGTCATCATAAATTACAGGGAATGACTGGCCTACAATTGCATAACCGGATGATCCCAAGTAAATTGGTTCGTCATTTTCCCCAAGGTCGTCAACTCTTGAATTGTCTTTCGACCAGTTGAAAGTAACATCCCAGCGGAAATCTGATGTTTTAACAGGAGTACCGGTTAATACCAATTCAATACCTTTATGTGTGATACCACCAATATTGATGTATCCACCTTCGTAACCTGTAGAATTTAGAAGTTGTTGCCAAAGAATCTGGTTATCACTCCAGTTTTTATAAAGCGCAAGGTCGATTCCCAACCTGTTGTTGAAGAATTTCATTTCCAATCCACCTTCTATTTCGCTTTTGAACTCATTCTGAAGGTTTTCATTTGGGTATGTAGAACTTGGCAGGTAGCTGTTTTGTCCGTTAAATGGCCACGAGTAACCTAACCATGATTCAGCGGCAGCTTGTTGCATAACAACGTTTGTTGCATAAGCATCAGCAGGAGCACCAACCTTTGCATAACTAAGTCTTAATTTACCAAAATCAATGGTTTTATTATCAGGAATCAGTTCGCTGAAAACAAAGCTAAAGCTGTGACTTGGATAAAAGTAATCGTTTTTAATACTTGAAGCCCAGTCATTTCTGCCGGTTACAGAGTAGTACAGCATACTTTTATATCCAACACTGGCTTTCCCGAAAAGTGACCATGAGCGGAATTGTCCCCAGTTCGATCCCGCTGTATAATTCGATACGTTTGATGAATTATAGATATTGGCAACAACGAGGCCCGATCCGTCAAAGTTCATACCTTCCCAGTAGTTAGAAACAATGTTATGTCCTACCATTACATCGAAAGAGAAATCTCCAATACGGTTGTCGTAAGTAATCATTTCAGTCGACTCGATATCTTTGCTAAAACGTGTTGATCTGGAATAAGTACCTTCATTATTTACCAATCCACCCTTGTTTTTGTAACTCTCGTTAGTGTAGTGATTTGTACTAACACCGGTTACAGACCTGAAATTTAGATGGTCCATTATATTGTATTCAACAGTAATAGAACCGGCGAATCTTTCACGTTTGATATTAATACCTGTATTATCCATCATGTACAGGTATGGTTCGCGACCACCTCCACGATATAAACGAATCGTTCCGTCTTCTCTGTAAATCGGATTTGGATTCCACGATGGAGGAGAAGCAAGGAAAGTATTCATAAACGCGTAGTTCTGATTACTTTCTTCAAAACGGTCGATATCCTGGCTCGAATACAAAGCATTTGAAGAAACAGTAAGTTTCTTGGTGAATTTGAAAGAAGTGTTGGCGTTCACAGAGTTACGTTTGTAACTGAGAGGATCGAGTACACCACTGTTTGACGTATTTGTGTACGATACAAAATAAGTCGCCTTATCATTTCCACCGTTTACACTAAATGTATTGTCGGCAGTGTAACCTGTTTTAAAAGTCTGCCAGCGATCATAATAATCAACACCATCAAGATCAGAAATTTTTGGACCCCATGATGATGAAGTGTACTGATTGTCGCCATCAACGTATTTCCAGTCCTGCGCACTAAAATCGTAATAACCTTGTGCCCATGTTTTTTGCAGTGGAATTTCATATGGTTTATCGAAGGTAGAAGTGTGTTTAAAATTCACTTGTGGCTTCGAATCCATAGCTCCTGCTTTAAGCGTAATAAGAATTACACCATTAGCAGCCCGGCTTCCGTAAAGTGCAGATGCAGCAGCACCTTTCAGAACGCTTAACGACTCGATCGAGTTTGGATCGATATCAGCTAAACCTGAGGAAGTTCCCTGGTTGTCAGCGTCAAAAGGCACACCGTTTACTACGAAAAGTGGCTCGTTAGATCCGGTAATTGAAGATCCGCCACGAAGCACAATACGAGTTCCTGATCCTCCCTGGCTGGAGGTAGAGGTAATGTTAAGACCGGCTACCTTGCCTCCCAGAGCTGTTGCAAAGTTACCCGTACGGGTAGCCATCAACTCTTCCGATTTTACTTCGCTTGTTGAGTACCCAAGTGCTTTCTTTTCACTTTTGATACCCAATGCAGTAACCACAACTTCGTCGATGTCCTGAACGTCAGATTCGAGAGCAACATTGATTTTAGTTTTTCCGGCAATTTCTACCTCCTGGGATTTCATGCCGATATAACTAAAAACCAAAGTTTTTGTGTCGGAACTGACTTTTAAGGAATAATTTCCATCCATGTCGGTAACCGTTCCCACTGTGGTTCCTTTAACACTCACGGTGACACCTGGTATGACCATGCCGTCATCCTGAGAGGTGACAATGCCCTTAATTTCAACTGTTTGGGCAAACACTGAGATTGTTGTAGCTAACAATATCAGTGTTGTTAGCAGACAAATGATTTTTTTCATAAAGAACAATTTAATTTATAGAATAATTTAAAAGTGATTGTTGCTTACTAGTGTCTAAGTAATAAGCTTTTGTTGTCTGTGCTGTCTTTATGAAATACTTCGTCTATATTACGTCAACTAATAACGTCTGAATCTGGTAAATTTTTCTTTTTCGTTTATAGGATTTGCGTCCATTATAAACATGCCTCGTCCATGTGTTGCAATTATAATCATGTTTTCGCGTGGGTGAACCTTAAGGTCGTGTACATAGGCAAAAGGAAGATCGCCCAATACATTCCAACTCTCACCTTTGTCTTTACTTATGTATACAGAAGCATCGGTACCGAGATATAAAATGTCAGGATTGAACGGGTCTTCACGAATAACATTTACCGGACCTACCGGAATGTTTCCTGAGATATCTTTCCATGTTTCACCAAAATCGGTTGATTTCCATACATACACCTGGAAATCGTCATCACGTCTTCCGGTTTGTGTCATGTAAACCGTTCCCAATTCGTATTTCGACGCAATGATTCTGGATACCCATCGTTGAGGAACTGCTCCGCTTCTGATTTCATCCCAGTTTTTACCTCCGTCTTTGGTTCTCCAAATGCGTCCATCGTCAGTTCCTGCATAAAGTAAGCCTGCCAGTAACGGAGATTCATCTAACGATTGGATTGTTTGGTAGTTGATGTCTCCAAATTTATCAGGATCGTTAAAAGTTAAGTCAGGACTGATTTTCTCCCATGTACTTCCTTTGTCAATCGATTTCATAACATATTGAGTCCCGAAATAAATAATATCGTTGTTGTGTTGTGACATTACAATTGGCGAAACCCACTGTCCGCGCAATGCTGGTTCATCAGGATAATTAGGAGGAAGAACCTGTTTCATGCTGGCTGGATAATTGTCTACTTCTGCACGTGCCAGGTTTCCGTAATAAACGCTGGCGTACAAAGTGTTATTGTCTCTCGGATCGATTACATGAGTACTTCCTTCAGCTCCCAGTGTATGTTCAAATGCCACCGATCTGGCCCTGTCTCTTCCATAAGATAAATCCACTGTTCCGTAAAAACTGTGGTGATCCTGAATAGATCCGAATACCCGGAAAGGAGTACTGTAATCGAATTCTACATTGTAAAATTGTGCCAGTGGAAGTGCTTCAAGTGGGTGTTTCCAGGTTGCGCCTTGATCGTACGAAATAGCAATACCTCCATCATTCGAGTTAATGATATAGTTTGGATTGTTTGGATCGATCCAAAGTCCGTGGTGATCGGAATGTGGTTCACGAATGGTGGTGAACGTTTTTCCACCGTCAGTTGATTTGTTTAACCAGATTCCCAGAGTGTAAATGGTATTTTCGTCTTTAGGATCGATTCTGATTTGTCCGAAAACCCAGCCATAGGTGCCCGAATGTCTTTCCATGTATAATTTTGTCTCTGGTGTTAAACCGCTGGTTTGTTGCCATGTTTTTCCGGCATCAATTGATTTGTATACCGTAGCACCTTTTATTACATCTTGTTTCTGACGATTGTACGAATCAAGTTCTCCTTCTTTTGCTTTATAAGCAATTTCGTAATTGTCAAGCAAGGCATAGAGAACATTAGGATTGGTTGGCGAAACATCGATTCCAATACGACCACGATCTTTTGCTTTTGGCAGACCATTGTTTATTTGTTCCCAACTTTTTCCACCGTCAGTTGATTTCCAAATTCCACAATGTTTGGTATGTTCGAATGTTCTGGGATCGTTCCATTTTAAACGCATTCTTTCCCAGCTTGTGGCATAAATGGTTTCAGGATTTGAAGGATCAAGTACAACATCGAATACTCCGGTGTTTTCATCAATTTCTAATATTTTATTCCACGATTTTCCACCATCGGTGGTTTTATATAATCCGCGCTCTTTGTTGGGAGTCCACTCGTGGCCTGTTGCTGCTACGTATACGATATCCGAATTTTTAGGGTGAATTCTTATTCTGCTAATGGTATGTGTGTTTTCCAGTCCCATTAATTCCCACGATTTTCCACCATCGGAGGTTCTGTATAAACCACATCCTGCATTCGAACTTCTAAATATATTTGCCTCTCCGGTTCCAACCCAAACCACATCCTGGTTTTCAGGATCAATGGCAATGTCGCCGATAGAAGCTGTTGGCATTTCATCAAATACGGGTTCAAAGGTGGTTCCTTCGTTTGTTGATTTCCAAACACCACCGGTTGCCGATCCAACCCAGATAGTATACTGATCTCCTCTTGGAGAAATGGCTTCCACGTCTGTACATCTGCCACTCATGTTGGTTGGCCCGATATATTGCCAGTGATAGTCTTTATATGGAGATGCTTCAACACATTCCTTTTGTTTACTGAACATTTGTACTCTTTCAGTTCCTAGAAGGACAGGTTTCTTTTCCTGGGCATTACTTATATAACCCATTAAAAGAGATATTACAATAAGGCTCCATGTCAAATTGTTTTTAAGATTCTTTTTCATATAGTATGGTTTTTTTGAAATGTATTTTTTTAATGCCGTATCGTAAACTTAGATATAAAAATTAATATAAAAACAGGCATTGGGTGTAAAAATGACACTTTCTGTACTATTTTTTAACACAACGACTTTTTAATATGACAAAAATCATCAAATTTCCATATTGGTACAGATTGCAATATTAAATTATCATTTCTAAATGTTAGTTAGCTAATCTACGGGGATTAAAAAAAATTGTTTTGACTCATAATCTATTTGTCAAATTGGTTTTTAATGGTGAATAGGATATTTATATCGTAATAAATATTGGTAGATAAAATATGTTATCTTTTATGTCTATTAATTATTAATTCGCATAAATTAGTTTTAATTATAAGATTGATATTAAGTATTTTTTATAGTTTTGCTAAACCGGTTTAGCGCAATGTTGAATCGAAAACAATATGAAACGAGCTTGTTTGATCAAAACATCAAATGGGATGATTAAAATGCTAGTTACATATGATACCTAAATCAATAAACAATTTTAATCACATGAATTATTTTCTGATGAGAAAGACGACTTTTGTTTTAATGATAGCACTATTTGCTTCTTGTTCTACAGATGTTAAAACTGTAAAAAAGGCACCTGTAGAATATGTTGATATGTTTATGGGTAGCGGCGACGATTATGGGCAGAATGACCCGGCTGCCTGTGTTCCTTACGGAATGGTAAAACTGTGCCCCGACAGTGATCCTCCCAACCATGCAGGTTACAACTTTGAAGAACCGCGGATTAGTGGTGTAAGTATTAACCGGATTTCCGGAGTGGGAAGTAACGGAAAAGGCGGAAGTCTGCGTATAAAACCGTGCACGGGAGCTTACACTGATGAAGTTAGAATTATAAAAGAAACAGAGTCATCAGTTCCTGGATATTATGCTGCAAATCTTGATAACGGTATTAATATGCGTTTAACGGCAACGAATAATGTGGGAATTGAAGAATTTGCTTTCCCTGAGAATAGTGCCGCTTCGTTAGTTATTGATTTACACTCAACGTTTATCCAGTTTAATGCTGCTTCTTTTAACACAATCGCCAAAGATGAGGTTAGCGGGATGGTTTCATCCAGACGAGGGGACAATGTGTATGTTCAATATTTTAATATAAAATCGAATGTGTCTTTCGACGGTATTGAGCAAGATTCGAACCTGGTGTATCTTTCCTTTAATGAAGCTCCCAAAGAAAAAGTGGAATTGAGAATTGCAGTTTCTGCTATCGATGAAGAGACAGCAGCCAGGGAAAATGCCAGAGAAAAACGTTCTTTCGATCAAATAAAAGATGATGCCTGGTCGCTTTGGGCAGAACGTTTGGCGAAAATCGAACTGGAAGGAAATGAGGAATACAAGACGATTTTTTACAGTAGCCTTTATCGTAATTTTCTGACACCGGTGAATGTAACTTCTTTAGACGGTACATATTTGGCTCTTGATGGCGAAATAGAAAAGGCTGATGGTTTTACTTATTACAGTTCGTGGTCGACCTGGGATACGTATCGTACTAAATTTCCTTTGATGACGATTGTTGAGAATGATTTATTTTCAGACATATACCGTTCGCAGGTTGAGATGCTTGGTAAGACAAAGAAGGTTTGGCCGACACCCACTGTTCGAAACGATCATGCCATACTTGTTATGGCTGATGCTTTTGCCAAAGATATTCCGGGTGTGGATTTAAATGAAAGCTATGATGTTTTAAGAAAGGGTAAAGACCAAATGCCAGATGGCAATCCGGGAGGAAACCTTGAGGATGCATACGATGTGTGGGCTTTTGCGCAAATTGCTAAAAAGTTGGGTAAGCAGGATGATTACGAAAAGTATTCAGAAATATCAGAAAAAATATGGAAGACAACATGGAAGGAGAAGTTCATGGAAATTGATCCTGAAACATTTGATACAGTTCATGGAGGAGGATTATACGAAGGAACCATGTGGCAATATCGCTGGGCTGTGCCTTTCGATACCGAAGGTTTAATTGAAGTTGGAGGAGGAAAAGAAAAACTGGCTGGACAGCTGGAATATTTCTTTGAAAATAACTTATATAATCATGGAAATCAACCTGATATACATGCCCCGTTTTTGTTTAACGTTTTTGGAAAACCATATCTTACACAAAAATGGGTGAACACAATCCTAACTAAAGAAATGGTGCACCCTTATGGTACGCACGATAAATTTCCGACACCTTATATTGGCAAAACCTATAAAGCAGAGCCACGCGCGTTTATTCCTGAAATGGACGATGACGATGCAACCATGTCGGCCTGGTATGTTTTGGCCTCAATGGGAATTTATCCTTTGTGTCCGGGGAATCCTGAGTACGTGTTATCCTCCCCAATATTCGAAAAAATTACTCTTAACCTTGATAACGGTAATACTTTCACAATTAAGTGCAATAACCTTTCTGAAGAAAATATTTACATCCAGTCGGTTGCACTGAACGGAAAGAAACTTGATTCATTAAAAATAGCCCACAACGATATTATGGCAGGGGGAGAGCTTGTATTTAACTTGGGTAGCGAACCTGTAAAATAAATTTTGTTGTCATATTAATCCATTGTATTATAGAATAATTAGGAATTGAAGAATCAAATCAACAAAATCATAATTAAGATGATGAAACTAAAATTTATAGGATTTAGTGTTATTTGTATTATTGCGTTTGCATGTAATCAAATTCCTGAAGATAAAAATCATATTCAGGTGAATGTATTTATGTCGACTGCCGACGATCATGGGCAGTTAAGTCCGTCAGTTTCATTGCCTTTTGGACTAATGAAGGTGGGAGCACAAACTTTTCCGGGGGGGCATAACGGATATAATTATTCCGATTCATTAATTTTGGGATTCTACCACATGAATACTCCGGGTACAGGGTGTTCAGGCGCTGGAGGCAATATCCTGATTATTCCCAGAACATCAGAATCGGAGAACGAGCCTGTAACTTTTGTTAAGAAAAGTGAAACTGGATATCCCGGCTATTATTCATTAATTTTGGAGAATAACATCAAAGCTGAACTCACCGCAGGAGACCGGATTGCTGTTCATCGATATTCGTTTCCTGCAGGAGAGGAGAGGTCGGTTACATTCGATTTTTCTTCTTCGTTTGACAGGTTTGAAAGTGAAAAACACGAAATTGCAGGGAATAAAGAAATCATCGGTTTTGTAAGCAGCCAAAATGTATGCGGAAAGGGAAAACATAAAACATGGTTCAGTATTCAGGCAAATCAGGATTTGGATATTATTTCAGATGAGGATCATAAACTGAAATGTACATTTCAGAATGAGTCTCTGGAGTTGAGAGTAGCCTTGTCAGTAATCGATTCGAAATCAGCGTCAAAACGACTTTTTGAAAACCAGCAATTGGCATTTGGAGATATTCAAAAACAAAATGAAGAACTCTGGACAAAAGAACTCTCAACCATAAAAGTTGAGGGAAACGAATCTAAATCAGTGTTGTTTTATACCATGTTGTATCGGAGCATGCAGTCACCCTTCGAAGTGGACGAAAACGGCAAATACCGCGGTAGCGACAGTAAAGTTTACGAAGCTTCCGAAACAAGGTACAACGGGTGGTCGGTTTGGGATACCTACCGAAGTAAATTTCCGTTGTTTTCTCTTTGTATTCCTGAAAGATACCGCGACATGTGCCAGTCGTTATATGAATTTTACGACCAGGGAATGCAGGTTTGGTCTTCAGATACTGAGCCTGTTCCAAGTGCCAGGACTGAACACAGCGAAATTGTTTTACTCGATGCCATCAACAAAGGAATTGTGGGTTTGCCTTCGGATGAAACTTTTAAAAAGATGATTGACCACACAAAACAACTGGCCTGGGATTCGCCTGATAAAATCATGGAATCGTCGTACGATTGCTGGGCGCTGGCTCAGATTGCACACATGAAACAGGATTTTGCTACAGAAAAATTAATGAGAGAAAAAAGTGCTTCCTATAAAAAAATCTGGGTGGAGAAATTTAAGACCATGGATGAAAATTCGGATATCATGCATGGCGATGGTCTGTACGAAGGAACGCTTTGGCAATACCGCTGGGCTGTACCTTACGATTTGGAAGGTATAGTAAAACTGGCCGGAAGTTCAGAAAAGTTAGTTGATGAGTTGGATTACTTTTTTGAAAATAACCTGTTCAATATCGGCAATCAGCCCGACATCCATGTGCCGTTTTTATTCAATCAGTTGGGGGCACCTCACAAAACTCAGGAAATTGTCGATAAATTATTAAATCAGGTTACCGATAATTATTACGGAACACATAATAAATGGGACAAGCCTGTTTCGCGGGTGATTTTTCAAAATAAACCTCATGGTTTTATCCCTGAAATGGACGATGACGCGGGCACCATGTCGGCATGGTACGTTCTGGCGTCCATGGGGCTTTTCCCAACGTATGTAGGAAGTACGGAATTTGACGTTTTTACGCCACAATTTCCTCTGATCACATTAAAAGTGGGAGACAAACCGTTTTCCATCAGTTGTAAAAATTTTGGCGACGGTAACATTTATATTCAGGAGGCTTATTTGAATAAGACTCCACTGACCAAGCCTATCATTTCTTATTCAGAAATAAAAAATGGCGGAACGCTGGAACTGGTTTTGGGAGCCGAACCCAATACCGGTTTATTTAAAAATTAAGACCTGTTACCAACTAAATTTTAAAAGATGAAGGCATTATTGTCTTTACTTCTGATTAGTGTTACATTTGCATCTGTTGCTGAAACCCGATTCAATATCATTGATTTTGGAGCTAAAGGCGACAATCAAACCTTAAACACGGAATTTATTCAATCAGCTATTGATAAATGCCATGAAAATGGTGGTGGGACAGTAGTTGTTCCTCCGGGCCAATTTCTATCTGCTTCGATTTTGCTGAAGTCGAATGTTACACTTTTTCTGGAGCCTGGAGCTGTTTTGCGAGGAATACCGGATATTGAAAGTTATAAAAATAAAGCACTTGTTTTTGCTGAAAATCAACATGATATTTCAATTGCCGGAATCGGAAAAATTGATGGTCAGGGAGATCATTCTAATTTTCATTCTGAGGATTATCTGAATGGTTTACCAGGAAGACCACATGCCATTTGGTTGAAAAATTGCCAGCACATTACGCTACAAAATTTTCGTTTAATAAATAGTGCCTGCTGGTGCGTAAAGTTGCAGGAGTGTGAATATGTAACAATTGATAAATTAACAATCCGGAGCAGGGTAGTTGCCAACAACGATGGAATTGATGTAGGCGATTGCCATAACATAACCATTTCAAATTGTATGTTGGATTGTGGCGACGATGCCATTTGTCCAAAAAGTGATTCGTTTTTTGGTGTAGAAAACCTGACGGTTACCAACTGCATCATGACTAGTGAATCGAACGGAATAAAGTTTGGTACAGGTAGTATTGGTTATTTTCGAAATGTAAGCATTTCAAATTGTGTGATTTACGACACCCGACTTTCCGGAGTTGCGTTGGAAGTGGTAGACGGAGCTACAATGGAAAATATAAACATTGGCAATATTACCATGGACCGGGTTAATGGAGGGATTTTTATTAAACTTGGCCATCGGCGCGGAGAAAAAACAGGTGTATTGAAAGACATTAACATCCACGATGTGATTGCCAAAGGAATTGGATTGTGGAAACCCGATACAATAAATAATTACTACAAACCGCCAAAAGGTTCTCCGCTAATTGGCATGACTATTCTGGGATTACCCGGGCACGATGTTGAAAATATCGTGTTAAGTAATATTTCCCTACAATTTGTCGGGGGTGGAACCTTGGAAGATGCAACCCAAAAAATTAAAGATACTCCGGCTGCCTACCCTGAATATACCAATGCAGGAATTACTCCGGCATATGGAATTAACGTAAAATATGCCAGCGGAATATCGTTTAATAACATCCAACTCTGTTACATAGAAAAAGACTTACGCCCCGCATTTTATCTCAATAATGTAAAAGATGCTGAATTAAGTCACCTGAAAATGGAAGTTACACCTGAAACAAAGTCATTTATCAAACTGGAGGATGCAGAAGAAATATTCATCAATAATTGCAGGCCGGTAGCCGAAACCGTTTCTTTTCTGGAATTTGAAGGAAAAGTAAATGGCATTTCAGTATTTAATAACGATTTAAGCAAGGTGAAACAGGCCTATTTATCAGGGGGGAATGCCCGAATATCAGAAATTAAAGTGAAGTAGAATAGTTATAGTTTTCAATATGAACTTACATAAAAAATTGACCGTCGTTTTAATTTTTCTTTTTGCTTTTTTGATTGTAAAAGCAGAAACCGAAGATTATTTGATAACCGATTTTGGCGCTGTTGCCGACGGCAAAACATTAAATACGAAAGCCATCCAGGCAGCCATCGATAAAGCATCTGAAAATGGAAAAGGAAGGGTAGTTGTTCCCTACGGAAAATTCTTAACCGGAACCATCAGCCTGAAAAATAATGTGGAACTTCATTTGAAGCAGGGAGCAACTCTTTTAGGAAGCACTAACATACTGGATTATTACAGCGATTGGTGGCGGAAAGGATTAGTTGTCGCTGACAGTCAAAGTAATATCTCAATCTCTGGAAAAGGAACTATTAACGGGGAGGGAATGAAACTTGGCCTGGCCATCGACAGCCTTCATCACACCGGAGAATTGGTTGATGAACATTACAACGAGGCAATGCAACGGCCTGGAAACCGTGCCCACATTATACAAATAAGCCGATGCAAAAATGTAAAAATTTCAGGAGTAAATATTAAAAATTCATCGTACTGGACAACAAGTTACCGCGAGTGCGACGGCCTGGTAATCGATAGCATACGATTGGAAAGCGATGCCTACTACAACAACGATGGAATTGATATTTTGGATTGTAAAAATGTACGTATTACAAACAATTCTATTAATGCTCACGATGATGGAATTTGCTTGAAATCAGAAGTCGCGGATTTATTGTGCGAGAATATTTTTATCAGCAACAACCGGATTCGTTCCAGTGCCAGTGCCATTAAATTCGGGACTTCTTCAACCGGAGGATTTAAAAATATTACCATCGAAAATATTGTGGTTTACGATACTTACCGTAGCGCCGTTGCTCTGGAAGTAGTTGATGGAGGTTCAATGGAAAATATTAATGTAACAAATATTACCGCCATCAACTCGGGATGTGGTATTTTTATTAAGCTGGGACAGCGCCGAACTGACCGCGAAACCGGAACCCTAAAAAACATAAAAATCAAAGATGTATTTGTACAGGTCTCACTTGATCCCGATAAAGAATACAATATGAAAGGTCCGAAACTTGGATTCTTCCATAACACGATTCCTGCCTCTATTACAGGAATTCCCGGGCATTATGTTGAAAATGTCATCCTGGAAAACATTGAATTTTCCTATCCGGGTGATGCCTATAAAGGCGACGCGTACATGCCTTTGTGGCGATTGGACGATGTGCCCGAAAAAGAACACGATTACCCGGAATTCAGCATGTTTGGCGAGCTTCCCTCATGGGGACTTTACGTTCGTCATGTGAATGGATTAACGATGAAAAATATACGAATGTCGCTGCGTGACGACGATTTTCGGCCGGCTTATGTATTTGATGATGTGAAGAATCTGAAATTTCATGGCGGCGAAATTTATTCGGGAGAGGCTAATTCGCAAGTGGTTGTAAAAGATATGAAAGATTCGGAAATTGTAAATATTTCTGTTGATGATAAACCTTTGAAAGTGGTAACTTCTTTTGGCAATAACACCAATGTGCATGTAGATATTTCGAAATAAAATATACTGTTATGACAGACATTGATAGTAGAAGTAGGTCTTGCTTTTTTTTAATCGCCTTATTTGTTTCAGTGTTTTTTCTGGGGGGTAAAAATCAACCTGAATCGGCGGGCAGTCCTGTAATTGATAATGGTATCCTGACTCTAAAACTAGATTTAAGCAGAGGAGGGGCTATTTCTTATTTATCACTGTCAGGTAGCGATCGAAGTATTATTAATATATGTGACGAGGGGCGCTATATTCAACAGTCGTATTATGCCGGTAAAAGTCTTAACCGGCAAGAAGAAGGACAATCGCCAAACTGGTCACCATGGAGTTGGAATCCGATACAGGTTGGAGACGCTTTTCGAAACAGAGCGGAAATTAAAGATTTTCAGAAAAAAGGGAATCTGCTATATGTGAAATGTGTTCCGATGTTATGGGATATGAATAATTGTCCTGCAGAAGCTGAGATGGAACAATGGACAACTCTTGAAAAAAATATATTAAAAGTCAAGAACCGTTTAACCTGCCACCGAACCGATACCATTTATGGAGACAGTATTACAAACTCGCAAGAATTACCTGCAGTCTATCCCATATCCGATCTGAGTAATTTGTGTACCTATAAAGGTGATAAGCCATTTTCCAACGATACTTTGAGTAATCTTGAGGTTATTAAGTTGTCGAGTGGTTTTTGGGGAAGGTACTCAGATATTAGTGAAAACTGGATGGCTTTTGTTGATTCTACTAATTGGGGAATGGCTGTTTATAACCCTTCTTGTACCAGTTTTCTGGCAGGTATGTCAGGTGACCCCGGAGGAGAAGCCTTAGATCCGGCTGCCAGTTATATTGCTCCCATAAAAAAGGAGATGTTACTTAAAAATTGTGTTTACGAATATGAATACTATATCGTTGTTGGTTCGCTTTCTGAAATAAGAGAGGATATTTACAACATCAAGAATAACATCAGTGATACATTATAGCCCAACACGGCATTAAGCGCGTATATACTATAAGGGTTCATTTGGAAAATATAAATGAACTTGAAATAATAAGAGTAGGTGATGATATTTTCACTCCAACTATTCAGTAAAAAGCAACTAACTAAATCAATAAAATCATGATGAAAATACAACTAATTTCATTGATATTCATCTTGTTAATTGTTTCGTGCAATAATACTTCAACCCTGAAGATTATTGAAAGCAAGTGTCAAAATTTAGCGGAACCGATTGGTGTCGGTAAACAGCAACCTTTGTTTAGCTGGAAAATTGAGAGTAAAGACCGAAATAATTCACAAACTGCCTGCCAGATTATTGTTGCCGATAATCAACAGGATATCAGCAAGAATAAAGGAAATGTTTGGGATTCCGGTAAAACAGAGTCATCTAAATCACATGGAATAATTTACGAAGGGAAGCCTTTGGTAAGTAATCAGAAGTATTATTGGAAAGTTAAGGTTTGGGATAAAAGTGGAGAAGTTACAGCTTACAGTCAAACGGCATCTTTTACCACTGCAGTTCTTTATCCTGATGAGTGGCAGGCAAAATGGATAGGAGAAGGTATTTCCAGAGATCCTGAAAATGAGATGGGCTTTTATAAGGAGCCCGTAAAAGTTTATACGAACGGCGATTCGTTAAAATATAATGTCAATTCTTTGTTGTTACGAAAACCATTCTTTTTCTCCAAACCTGTAAAATCAGCACTTATAAATATTTGCGGATTAGGATTATACGAGTTGTCGGTTAACGGTGAAAAAGTTGGAAACAAAGTATTAAATCCTGCAAAAACCAATTATGCAAAAACGGTTTTGTATGATACCTACGATGTCACAAATTTGCTTCAGGATGGAGAGAATGCAATTGGAATCATGTTAGGAAACGGGTGGTTTAATCCAATTCCCAAATGGTGGAGCTGGCGGATGCAGTGGTTTGGCGAAAAGCGTGCGATGTTGCAAATGCTGGTAACGTTTGAAGATGGAACGACGCAGACACTTACTACCGATGCAAGCTGGAAAATAGCGGAAGGACCGATTCATTTTCATTGTATTTATGATGGTGAGACATACAACGCAACAAAAGAAATTGATGGATGGAACACAGCTGGATTTGACGATTCGTCGTGGAGAAATGCAAAAGAAATAAGTGTGCCCAGAGGAGAGTTAGTAGCTCAGGAAATGCCGGCAATACAAAAAATTGAAGAGCTTAAACCGGTTTCCGTAAACTTTCCAAAGGATGGTCTTTCGTTAATTGATTTCGGACAAAATTCTTCCGGTTGGATTCGAATTAAAATGCATGGAACAAAAGGTGATAGTGTGGTTTTCAGATATGCTGAAAATATTGAAGACGGAATGTTGAATGTGGCAACGAATCAGAGGGCTGTTGTACAGGATATTTACATTTTTAAAGGCGAAAAAGAAGAAGTTTACGAATCACGTTTTACCTATCACGGATATCAATATGTTGAGATCAGCGGGCTCGATTACCAGTTGTCTGAAAACGATATAGAAAGTATTGTGGTGCATTCTGCCGTTGAGCCGACCGGAACTTTTGAATGCAGCAACGAAGGCATCAATAAAATTCATGATGCTGTTTTGTGGTCGCAAAGGTCAAATCTGATGGGCTATCCAACCGATTGTCCTCAGCGCGAAGAGAGGCTGGGCTGGATTGGAGATGCGCACGTAGTTGCTGAAGAAGCCATTTATAATTTCGACATGGTAGAGTTTTATAAAAAATGGCTCAACGATATAAAAGTGAACCAGGAGCCATCGGGTGATATCCCTTACATTGCGCCGCGTAATCTTTGGGAAGGACCGGCGTTTTCGTGGAGTATTGGTTACCACCTTATTGTTTGGTATAATTACCAGTATTACGGCGAGAAATCTATTTTGGAAGAACATTATTCTTCCATGAAAAAATATGTGGATTTTCTTAGCTCGCTGGCAACCGATCATATTCTTCCGCAAGATAAATACGGCGACTGGCTTTCGGTTGCTGAAGGCTGGGACAGAGGACTGCCATTGTTAAACTCAACAGCTTGTTATTACTATGCAACAACTATCCTGGTGAAAGCGGCCCAGGAACTTGAGAAAACAGAGGATATTCAAACATATTCGGAACTGGCAGAGAATATCAAAAAAGCTTTTAACGAGAAATATTACGATGCTTCTATAAAAGTTTATGGAACAGGTACCCAATATGAAAATGCATTCCCTTTATTCCTGAATATTGTTCCTGAATCAGATAAGGAGGCTGTGATGAATAATTTGGTTGATGACATTCTGGTTAAACACGATGGGCATTTAACAACCGGCATGTTGGGAACAAAATACATGATGGAGATTTTATCGCTCGAGGGAAGAAGCGATGTGGCATGGAAACTTGCAACGCAAACCACATCTCCAAGTTGGCTAAATATGTTGGAGGGGTATAACACGTTATCAGAGAGATGGGTGTCCACAAGAAAATCGTCAAACAATCACATCATGTTCGGAAGTGTCGATTCATGGTTCTACAAGTACATTGCCGGGATTCAGGTTGATGAAAAAGAACCGGGTTTCGAAAGTATCATAATTAAACCATTTGTCCCGAATGATTTGGAGTGGGTAAAAGCATCTGTAAATACAATAAAAGGAAAAGTTAGCTCCGAATGGCATCAGTCGGCTGAAGCATATAATTTGAATATTACTGTTCCTTTTGGCTCAAGAGCAACCGTTTACATTCCTGCTAAAAAGTTGGAGGAAATTAGGGAAGGTCAGTCACCTGTCAAAGATGTTTCAGAGATTTCTTTTATAAAGATGGACGGTGATTATGCTGTATTTAATATCGGTTCAGGTAAGTATAATTTCACTTCAGGTTTGTAAAGCTTAACAGTTGTAATTATGAGTTTTTTAATGAATAAGAGATATTCTTCATATTATTTAGTTGCAACTCGGGGCATTTTTTTTGTGTTGTTAATGGTCTTTTATTCTTGTTCAAATGATCTGACACTTATTAAAGATCAAAAATCAGATTATGTGATTTTTGTTTCTGAAAATGCCATTGCTTCCGAAAAGACTGCTGCCAGAATACTTCAGGAAAATCTGGATAAAATAGCAGATTGCAAGATTCCGATTACAAATTCGAAACCGGCTTCTGAAAAAGTTATTTATTTAGGATTTAATGAAGCTCCTTATGAATTAGTAAATGGAGTGGATACTACTGGTTTTGAAAAAGGAGAATATATTATTCGTACTAACAACGGTCAGTTATTAATTGCCGGGGGCAAACCTCGTGGAACTTTGTATGGCGTAATTGGCCTTTTATCCGATCAATTGGGATGCCGCTGGTACACGCCTGGTTTTTCAAAAATACCGAAACTGGAAAAAGTAGTTATAAAGGATTTGGATATTCGTGAAAAGCCTGTTTTTGAGTACAGGGAAGCATGGTTCAACGAAGCTTATAAACCAATGTGGGCCGCTTATAACCGTTTAAATCCGAATTTGGTTTCAATGCCCGATTCTTTGGGCGGAGGTTATAAAATGTATCCGTTTGTGCATACTTTTTTCCAGTTGGTTTCGCCTGAAAAATACATGAAAGATCATCCCGAATATTATTCAATGATTGATGGGAAGCGGATTTCAGATCCACATCGGGGACAGTTGTGCCTCACCAACCCGGATGTACTTAAAATTGCCACCGAACAGGTTTTTAAATGGATAGAAGAACATCCTGATGTCGATATTTTTTCGGTTGACCAGAACGATAACAATCAATATTGCCAATGCCCGGATTGTGCAGCCCTCGATGAAAAAGAAGAAAGCAACGCTGCGTGCATGATAAATTTTGTGAACCAAATTGCTGATACAGTTGCAAAACGATATCCGCAAGTAAAGCTGCAAACGCTGGCTTATAACTACTCAATTAAACCGCCCAAAACACTAAAGCCCCGCCAAAATGTTACCATCCGAATGTGTCCCTTGTCGAAATGTAATACACACGCAATTAACGACAGTACCTGTGAACGGAATATTGAATTAACGGAAGCTTTGAGTGGCTGGGCAAAAATTGCAGACCGCATTACCATTTGGGATTACTTTACCAATTTCAGGCACTATTTTATTCCTTTCCCGAATTTTGAAACAGTTACCCAAAATGTCCGTTACTATGCCGAATGTAATTGTATCGGCCTGTTTGCACAAGGAAATAATGTGCCGGATAATGGTGGTGGTGAGTTTTCTGCTCTTAGGGCCTGGGTGTTTGCCCAGTTGATGTGGAATCCGTATCAGGATGGCTGGGCTTTAATAAACGAATTCGTGGAAAATGTATATGGCCCGGCGGCCCCTTACATTAAAGAATATATTACGCTTATTCAGGATGAAATTATGAAGTCGGGAGTTCATTTGGGCGCTTATGATTTTGAACCCACGCAATTCTCGTATTTGCCTTCAGAACTAGTTAACAAGGCGGAAGAATTATTCTCCCAGGCCGAGAATGCTGCAAAAGATGACGGTCTGTTGTTGGAGCGCGTGGAATTGGCGCATCTTCCGGTTTTATACACACAGCTTTATCTTTATTCATCGGGAGGAAATGGATATTTGAAACCCGATGAGGTGAAACCGGCCTTCGATAAATTCAAAAGGATAATCGAAAAAAATAAGATTACCCGACTGGCTGAACGTGAAGATTTAGGGAGCCTGGAAAACTTTATCAGCCGGATTGAAAACCGTGGCGATTTTATCACAGACTGGTGGTTTACAGGTCCTTTCAATAATGAAAACAGAAAAGGATTTGATAAAATGTTCGCTCCTGAAATAAGTGTTTTTGACACAACTTCAGTTTTTGAAGGCGAGAATAACAAGCAGTTGAAATGGATTCAATACAACAACCCGGATAATGGGTACCTGGATTTAGCTAGGATACTCCATGTTAATCCGAGGAAAGCTGTTGCTTATGCGTACACTACAGTAAAAAGTTCTGATGATAAAAATTATAAAGTTGGAATTGGAAGTAACGACGGAATAAAAATTTGGATTAACGGAGAACTTCAGCATAGTAACAAAGCAGACAGAAAAGCTGAAGTAAATCAGGACATGTTTACAATTCCCCTAAAAAAAGGAGAAAATACCATTTTGGTAAAAATAGATAAAAGTAGTAATGGCTGGGGATTTTATTTCTCCTTATTAAGCACCAACTAATTTTTTTGTAACACAGCAGAACCTATGAAAATTATAAATCAAAGTCTTGTTTTACTGTTCTTACCTCTTCTGGTATCTTGCATTTATTCTTCTAAATCAATACTTGTAATTGATAGCGATAACCTTCAGTATGAAGTTGGCAAAAATGGTGTCAATCTTCATTACATCGACAAAGAAACAGGTAATGACTATTTATATACCGATACTGTTTCTTACTGTTCATATATTAAGCAAAGAGGTAAAGAATATCATGTAAGTTCTGTATCTTTTATAAACGATATTTTATTTCTTGAATTTGGCGACACGGGTGTAACAGCAGAAATTAAAATCAGACAAAACGAACAAAATTTTGCTACTCTTGAAATTGTTGCTGTTAGTGGTGATGTAGAATCATTAACTTTTCTAAATATCCCGCTTCGCTTGGATGGTATGACGGATGAACCCTTTGCTACATGTGCCCTTTCCATGAATATTTTTACCCGTGTTCACCAGCTTCCTGCATTGCAAACGAACCTTAAGGCAAGTTGTTATAACCGCTTTGGTTTGGAAGGGGCCAAGGTAACTTTAATTGGAGCCAGACAAGAGAATATTTTATCTGTTATCCGGGAGGTTATGAAAAATTCGAAAGATGTTCCGTATTCAACAAAAGGAGGTGCCTGGGCGCTCATGCAAGAAGAAGGCTACGGTTCTTATCTGATGAATTTTGGTACCCTTACAGAAAAAACTGTAGATGAATGGATTGAAATGTGTAACGGGTTAGGTTTTAATCAAATTGATAGTCATGGAGGTGGGCAGTTTTTCAAATTTGGCGATTTTGAACTTAATAAAGAAAAATGGCCCGATGGCTGGGACAGCTTTACGCGTATTAACAAACGGCTCCACGAAGCTGGTATTTCGTCTATATTTCATACGTATGCCTTTTTTATCGATAAAGATTCGAAATATGTAAGCCCTCTTCCGCATCCTGACCTGGATTATTTCAATTCTTTTACACTGGCAAAACCTATTGGCGAAAAAGATGATGAAATTGAGGTGAATGAAACAACCGAAAATATATCAACTATAACCGGTTTTTTTGTTCGTAACAGCGTTACTCTGCGAATTGGCAATGAATTAATAAAATTCAGTGGTGTGACCGATTCTTCTCCGTATAAATTCACCGGGTGTCAGCGTGGTGTGAACGGGACAACTGCAACTTCACATACAGAGAATGAGAAAGCTTATCATTTAAAAGAAATGTTTGGAAGGTTTGTTCCCAATCCAAATTCAGCTCTTTTTAAAGATATAGCAAAGAATACGGCTAATATTGTTAATGAATGTGGTTTCGACGGTTTGTATTTTGATGCTATTGACGGGAGTGACATTTTAGGAGGGAGTGAATATTCATGGTACTATGCAACAAAATTCATTTTTGAGGTTGTGAAAAATCTTGACCATTCAGTTGGAATGGAAATGAGTACTATGTACCATCACTGGTGGCATTACCGTTCGCGCTGGCAGGCTTACGACAGGCCTGTACGTGGGTATAAAAAGTTTATCGATATACACGTTGCTACAATAAAAACTCATGAATATATACATGGGAATGCTCGTGACCATTTTTCGTTAGTCTCAAAATATGCCAATGCTGAAAACAGCAGCCTGATGCTTCCGTTGCATTTAGGGTGGTGGGGAAACCAGACCTGTAATCCACCACAGGTAGAACCAACTATGCCAGATGATATAGAATATCTTTGTTGTAAAATGATAGGTAATAATGCCGGGTTATCTATGCTGGGAGAGGCCGATGAAGAAACTTTTAATAAAAAACCGCTTTTCAGAAGACTGGCAGGAATTATTAAACAATATGAAGAGTTACGGCATGAAAATTATTTTAACGATTCGATCCGGGCGCTTCTGAGGCAACCGGGAAAAGAATTTTCACTCTTTCAACAAGATGATGGCAGGTGGAATTTTAAACCTGTTACTTATTATAAACACAAAGTACTGGGTCTTGATCATGTCACATCGCAATGGAACATTAACAATGAAAATAGTACACAACCCATTAAATTGAGGATTGAACCTCTAATGTCGGTAAAACCATATAACGATCCAGAGAATATTTTATTAACTGATTCTACCAGAGAAAGTTTTGTGAAAAGCGATGCAGCTGACGGGATTTCCGGGAGAATTGAGAAATCAGAAGAAAGAACTGAAAATGGAGAGAGTACTTTTGCTTTTTACGGGAAGAATTCAGGGACGACTCCAGGATATGCTTCATGGATTTCTTTCGAGAAAAAAATTGACCCGGTATTAAATCTTCAGAATAACAAAGGATTGGGTGTTTGGGTGAAAGGTGATGGAAACGGGCAACTTTTAAATATCCGGTTGGAGAGTCCTGAGCATATTTCCCATGGCGCCCGTGGCGATCATTTTATTAAAATTGATTTTAAAGGATGGCGATATTTTGAATTGGTGGAAATAGAATCCAGTGATTTTAGCAACTATAACTGGCCCGATAGAGGGGATGGTTTTTATCTTTATGATTCGTACAGACATACCGTAAGTTTTAAAAACATTAATAAACTTCAGTTTTGGTATAATAATTTATCCGGTGATAAAGATGTAGAATGCCTGATTGGCCCGGTTAAAGCCATTCCTCTTGTTCCAACAGAGATTGAAAATCCTGTCATTACTATTAATGGGGAAGAAATTATCTTTCCTGTAAAGATGGAATCAGGCATGTGGCTGGAATTTAATTCAGTAAGCGATTGTAAACTATACGGCCCTCAGGGTGAACTTCTTCAGAAAGTTAATGTAGAAGGTAGAATTCCCATGATGAAAAGGGGAGAAAACAACATGACTTTCTCCTGTAAGAATTTGAAAAATACAAATGTACGGGCATTGGTGACTGTTTGTACGGAAGGTAACCCGTTATAAATTTTGGATAATTAATTTTGAATAACACAGCATTAATATTATGCATTTCAATGGATGAAAGAACAGTTTTTTATTGATGTAGGATAAAACTGTTTATAATAACTTTCAGTTGGGGCATTCGTTATGCCTGACAAAGTGTTAAATTCAACATTAAAGAATTTGTTTTACAGCATTAACGATAAAGAATCACCAACCAATAATTTATGAAAAAGCTACTTTTTATTTTTTTCCTTTTTTACGGTTTCACTGCTTTAATTGCACAGGAAAAAAGTCCAGAAAAATATGACGTTGCAGCTTTTGTATGGCCTTCGTATCATCCCGACGACCGGGCAAAGATTTTTTGGCCCGATGGAATTGGTGAATGGCAAACAGTAAAAAACAATATTGCCAAATTCGAGGGGCACGAACAACCTCGTTATCCGCTTTGGGGATACATTAACGAAGCCGATCCGTATGTGGCCAAGATGGAAATAAATGCAGCTGCCGACCATGGAGTGAATGTGTTTATCTTCGATTGGTACTGGTACGATGGAATGCCGTTTTTGGAAGGTCAATTAAACGACGGGTATCTGAAAGCCGGAAATAACGATCGCGTGAAATTTTACCTCATGTGGGCGAACCATGATGTTAATATGACCTGGGACAAACGAAATGCCGGAAAACCAAACGATGCGCTGATTTGGAAAGGCTCGGTAGATCGTGAAGAGTTTGAAGTGATTTGCCACCGCGTAATTGACAACTATTTTTCGCATCCTTCTTATTACAAAGTTGATGGGAAACCCAGTTTTATGATTTACGATCTGAACAAACTTATTCAAGGTTTGGGCGGTGTGGAAAAGACAAAAGCCGCATTCGAATGGTTTCGGGAAGAGACAAAAAAGGCTGGTTTTAAAGGCCTTGATCTGCAGCTGACATTACGAAAAGGTGGAAGTGGTGTAACAGGAATTGCCGGTGATAAAGTTGGCTCACAAAAGGAGGTTATTGAACAGCTTGGTTTTGATGGCGTAACTCATTACCAGTTTGTTCATTTTACCAATGTTGACCGCGATTACAATGAGATTGTCAGTGATGTAGAGAAGGAGTGGAGCACACTTGATTCTGAATACAAAATTCCTTATTACGTCCATGTTTCTGTTGGCTGGGATAATAACCCACGCTTTGAAATGTTCAGAGGCGGCATTGTAAAAAACAACACACCTGAAAATTTTGAAGAGGCACTTCGCAAAGCAAAAGATTTTGTGGATGCGCATCCAGGGCAGGCACCGCTGATTACCATTAACAGTTGGAACGAATGGACTGAAACCAGCTATTTACAGCCTTGTACTATGTACGGTTATGGTTATCTGAACGCGATAAAAAAGGTGTTCCTGGAAGAAAAATAAATCAATAAGTTATGCAGAAAAAAATATTAATATTAGTTATTTGCCTGGCCTGCTTTTCGTTTTCCAAAGGGCAAGAAAACAAGCCGTTTTTAAATCCTCCGCAAATCATAAACAAGTCAGATTTCAAAACAAATCACTTACCGGAAAACAGAAAATTTACCGGAATATCCAGTTTGGCCGTAAGTCCCGGAGGACGGATGTGGTGTATTTGGTATGCAGGGCCAACTCCCGGCGAGGATTTGAATAATTATGTCGTGCTTTCAACCAGCGGCGATAAAGGCAAAACATGGAACGAAGTTTTAATAGTCGATCCCGATGGTGAAGGTCCGGTACGGGCTTTTGATCCTGAAGTGTGGATTGCTCCCAACGGAGAACTTCGGATATTTTGGGCACAGACAACAGATGATGATCATAGGATTCTTGGTGTTTGGTCGCTAAAAGCATCAGACCCGGAAAATGAAGATCCGGAATGGACCGAACCTCTACGATTGACCGACGGTGTGATGATGTGCAAGCCAATTGTTCTCTCAAGCGGAGAGTGGATTTTGCCTGTATCAACCTGGCGACACAATGATTACAGCGCAAAAGCAATTGTTTCAACCGATGAGGGGGAAACCTGGCAGGAGCGGGGAGCCGTAAATGTTCCTGTTAAGTTCCGGAATTTTGATGAGCAAATGATTCTGGAAAAAAATAACGGGGATCTCTGGATGCTGGTTCGAACAAAATACGGGATCGGGAAAAGTATTTCTTGCGACAAAGGAAAAACCTGGACTCCTCTGATTCCTTGGGAAATTCAACACGCTACCGCACGCTTTTTCATTCGAAGATTGAATTCCGGAAATTTGTTATTGGTAAAACATGGCCCTGTTGATATGCGTATTGGTCGTTCACATTTAATGGCTTTTGTTTCAACCGACGATGGTTATACGTGGTCGAATGGTTTGCTCATTGACGAAAGACCCGGAGTTTCATACCCCGATGGTCAGCAAACGCGCGACGGAACAATCTATATTACATACGATTACAATCGCACAAAAGAACAATATGTCTATTTCACCAGCTTCAAAGAAGAGGATATCCTGAATGGGACAGACAATAATATACTCGAAGTTTTCAATCAAAGAACTATTGTGAGTGATGGTGGAGATAAAGAGAATTAATCATGCTTTAATAATTATTTTAACTATTTTCTTTAGGTTTGTTCAAACTTTGAACCTGATAAATTTAATATCCAATACCAACAGTCTAAAAGACAAGGAATCATGAAGAAATATACATCTGCCATCGTACTGTTCCTCCTGATTATTTCAAAAATCGCTTTTTCGCACGATTGGCCCATGTGGAGATACGATTATAACCGTTCGGCATCAACACCTGAACAACTGGCAGAACAACTTTATTTGCAGTGGCAGATTCAGTATTCTTCGAGAAATCCGGTTTGGGACGATCCGCTCAACAGAAACCTGATGCATTATGATCGTTTGTTTGAACCGGTTGTGGCAGGAAATAAACTGTTTATTGGATTTAACGATCAGGACAAGGTTGTTGCTCTCGACTTGGATTCAGGAGAGGAGTTGTGGCATTTTTATGCTGACGGGCCGGTTCGTTTACCTCTTGCCATTAATAAGGATAAAATTTATTTTACCGGTGACGATGGTTTTATTTATTGCCTGAAAACTACTACCGGAGAGTTGGTTTGGAAACGACTTTTAGCTCCTTCTGAAAACAAACTGCTAGGAAATAAACGACTTATTTCTATGTGGCCGGCAAGGGGAGGTGTTGTTGTGAAAGATGATATTGTTTATACAGCTGCCAGTATTTTCCCTTTAATGGGAACTTTTATTTATGCCCTTGATGCTGCTACCGGAGAAATTGTCTGGAAAAATGAGGGGACAGGAAGTAATTATATTTTACAACCACATCGCTCGCCTGCTTTTGCCGATGTTGCTCCGCAGGGCGCTTTTACCATTAGCGGCGATAAATTGCTGGTAGCCGGAGGCCGCTCTGTTCCTGCCGCTTTCGATTTAAAAACCGGTGACGAACTTTATTATCATCTGGCAGCCAACCAGAAAACCGGAGGTGCATTTACCTGTGCCAACGACAAGGTATTTTTTAATCATCTGCGTGGGCGGTTTACTAATATGTATGATTCGCAGAGTGGAAATATGCTCATTCAGGCTGTTGGCAAATATCCTGTAGTAGACAGCGATGAAATTTATTTTTCAGGTGAAAAAATATGGGCTGCACATCTAAATTATTCCAAGAAACTGGATACTTTATGGACTAAAGATATTGCTGCTAATAATGACCTTATAAAAGCAGGCAATTATATTTATGCTGCTGATAGCACAGGTATTTCAGCAATTAAATTAAATAAAGGGAAAGCCCCTGAAGAAATCTGGAATTATACCTCAGAAAAAAATATTGAACGGCTGGTGGCCGCCAACGGGAAATTGATAGCTGTTACAAGTGACGGGACCCTGATGATTTTTGGAGATAAGCCGGTCGATCAAGTAGTTGACGTAAGTGTCAAAATAAAGTCAAAAGAAACAGAAAAAGAGGGAGGCATTACTCAGAAAACCGGTGTGAAGGAAGGATATTGTTTGGTGCTCGGTGGAGAAAACACCGACCTTTTAAAGGATCTGGTTTACGGATCTTCCCTGAACATTGTTGTTTATGAAAAAGATCAGCAGAGAATCAATACACTAAGAGAATATTTTGATAAAGAAGGTATTACTGCCGATCGCTTGAGTTTTCAGCACTTTGGCAAAAAATTTCCGGAGCTTCCCAAATATTTTTCTTCACTAACAATTATAAATGACCTTTCATATGTGTATGAAGGGGAAACGGGACGGCTTGAAAAAGTCTATGAATCATCGCGTCCTTACGGAGGAAAGATTTTGGTATTGGAAGAAGGAAAGAAACAGAATCAATTTTTGGCGAAAGTTGATGAATTGAAACTTCCCGGAGCAACAGTTTCCATCGAAAAAAATTATTCTGTTATTACAAGAAGCGGAGCCTTGAAGGGAGCTTCTCCCTGGACGCACAATTACGGAGATATTGCCAATACGGTTAAATCGGATGATCAGTTGGTAAAAGCCCCTCTCGGAATTTTATGGTTTGGCGGTAATTCAAATCTGGATGTGCTTCCCCGCCACGGACATGGTCCCGGAGAACAGGTGATTGATGGAAGGCTGATCATCCAGGGAATGAACAGTATCAGCGCCCGTGATGTTTACACCGGGCGTGTACTGTGGAAAAAGGAGTTCGATAATCTGAAAAATGATAACTGGCTTGTTTATTACGACGAAACTTATGACGAGGAGAATCCGCTTATCCCAAAATATAATCAGGTACATTTACCCGGATCGAATGCACGGGGAACCAATTACATCGCTACAATAGAGTTTGTTTACCTCATTGAAGGAAACAAATGCAACGTAATTGATATTAATACCGGAGAGACAATGCATGTTTTTACCACCGGCGATGATAATACAAAGGAACTGGGCTACATTGGAGTGTATAAGGATTATTTAATTCTGGGGAATAATTTTGCTGAATATTCAGGAATGGAAAATGATTCCATAAAAATTAAAAATCCCCGATTCACCAATTATAATTTCACAGCCAGCAAAGAGTTGGTTGTATTAAATCGGTTCACAGGAGAGAAAATTTGGAGTAAAACCGCTAATCATGGTTTTATTCATAATTCAATAATTGCAGGCGACGATATGATTTTTTGTCTCGATAAGCTTCCTCAATACCTCGAAACCAAACTAAAAAGGCGGGGAATGGATTTACCTGAAGGATCAAGACTTTTGTATTTGGATGCGCCAACAGGTAAGGTTATTAAGGAAGAAACAAAGGATGTTTTCGGAACGTGGCTTGGTTATTCCAAAGAACATAATATGCTTCTGCAAGCCACACGACCGTCGCGCGATATGCTTCACGGTGAGGTTGGTATCCGGATGATTACTTATGACGTTCGTACGAAAAATAAAATTTGGGACAGGGAGATGAGGTATACAAATCCTCCAATTATTCATAACGATAAAATTTACACCGAAGGGCAAGGCTTTTATCTTCTAACCGGTGATCCGCTCACAGAAAAGGATCCGGTTACCGGTGAAGATTTAAAATGGAGTTTCAAGCGCGGATACGGTTGTGGTATTGTGGCTGCCAGCGAGCATCTTCTTACATTTCGGTCGGCTTCGGCAGGTTTTGTAAACCTCGATGCGTTCGACGGAACAGGCAGTCTTGGAGGCTGGAAAGCAAGTTGTTCAACCAACCTGATTCCCGCCGATGGAGTGCTTAATTCGCCCGATTATACCCGGACCTGCCAGTGTGCTTACCAAAACCAGACTTCCCTGGCGTTAATAAATATGCCCTGGATGACATACTGGACCAATAGCAACTATCAGTGGAACGGAAAACCTGTTCAACAACTGGGATTGAATTTGAATGCACCCGGCGACCGAAGTGCCGATGATGATGTATTATGGTTTGAATTTCCCGAGGTGGCAGGAGCGCCATCAGGAATTCCCATAAAAATTGATACTGCGGGATATTACCAAATTAGAAAAGAACCGGTGAGTATTGCGGCTGATAATACGCCCTGGATAAGTGCAAGTGCTTTGGGAGGTATCAGGTCGGTTGAGATAACATTGAGCGAGGATGAACTTACCTCGGAATCGTTATACACAGTGAAATTGTATTTTGCTGAACTGGAGGATAACAAACCTGGAGAACGGATTTTTGATATCGCGATTCAGGGAAAAAATGTTTTGAGCGAATTTGATATTGTTAGGGAAGCAGGAAAAACCGATAAAGAAATAGTAAAATCGTTTAAGGGAATCAGCGCCGGTAAAACCATTAAAATTGATCTCATCCCGATAAAAGGAAACACCCTGATTTCAGGTATCGAATTAACACAGGAGCAACTGGCCGAAAAATGAAAAGAATCTATTTGAAAATAGTATTGGGAGCTGCGTTGTTGAGCCTGGCCTGTACAACCAAGGTATCGGAGTGGATTTTGTTGAACGAAGTTCCCGATAAATATGTACTTGTTTATTACTACGTTAATCCTTTAACTGATTCTGAAAAGTTGCAAAATGAGGAACTACAGAATCATTTAAAACAGGCAAATATCTTGTTTACAACTGATAAAAAGGATGATATTAAAAAATCGTATTACGCTTTGTATTTTAGAAATGAACTGATTGCTGAATATGAAGATTTTAATGCTCTTGAGGGACTAGCGGTTTCTCCTATTCGGAAGCAGGCTGCGGAAAATTTGAAAAGCGGGAAACTGTGTGTAATGCTTTATCTGAAAACCGGGGACGAGGATAAAGACAGGAAAGGATTGGAGACGATAAATACAACACTTCAGAAATCGCCATTTGGAAACATCATTTCAGTAGTTGAGCTTGACCGGAAAAGCGTGGAAGAAAAGTCGTTCGTTTCCATGTTGTTGAATGTGGAGGATGATTTGAAATACATTAACGAGCCAATGTTATTTGGGGTATTCGGACGTTTCCGGGCGCTTGAACCACTTTTGGCAAAAGGAATTTCGGAAGAAAATATAAACCTGATGATCGATTTTTTAACTGCCGATTGTAGTTGTCTTATTAAAGACAATCTGCCCGGAAGAAGCATTCTGTTTAACGACAGTTGGGAAAATCCGAAGCCGGCGCTGGTTAATGCAATCCTTGATGCAAACCCTGAACTCATGCATAATTAATGCAACAAGATACTGTTACATACGATTCGCTGGAAGCAAGGCCTTTACCCAAATGGCTTACCGATCAAAGAGACGGGCTAAATACATATCAGCCACAAAAACTGGAAATGAAGGAAGACCGTACTTTGCAGATTTCCATTATTTCTACGGGCGTTGTAATCCTGTTGACAGTAGCAGTTTTAAGTATCTGGATGATTAGAAAAAATAAAAAACGAAAGTAATATGAATCCTTTTAAACTGGTGCTAAAAGAACTCTTTTACCGGAAAGTGAGCTCACTGATAATTCTGCTCACAGTAATTTCGGCCAGCACGGTTTCTGTTGCTGTTTATACTCTGAGTAAAGCCAGCGAAAACGAAACGCGCAAGATAATGAGGGAGCAGGGATTAAATCTGTATATTTTCCCGAAAGGCACCGACCTGATTGATTTTTACACGGTGAACAACACGCCTACTTTTCCCGAAAATTATATCGATACCCTGGCAGAATCGAAAACCTTTGATGCGGTAAGGCATTTAACGGGAATTCTTCAGGTAAAGTATCCCAACTGGGTTGATCCAAACGGATCGAAACAACAGATTGTGGTTATGGGATACAAAGATGAAGCCATGCAGCGTTTTTTGTCGAAGCAGCAAACCATGGGCTTCGATGTTGCCAAAGGAACTGTTCATGTAGGTTCACTTTTGTCGGTGAATATTCCGGAGGGCGAAACCTTTAAAATTACTGGCAAGGATGGCAATGTATATGAATATAAAATAGCCAAAAGGCTGGAAGAGGGAAAAGGAATGCTCGATCAGGGTGTGGCTTTCAACCTGTCCGATTTGCAGCAAATTCTTGATATGGAAGGTCAGATAAATAAGATTGAAGCCCTGGGTTGTGTTTGTCATGATGGACGGATTAAAAATGCACGAAACCAGGTGCAAAGTATTTTTTCCGATCTTGAAGTAACCGAAGTAAGCAGTATCGCCGATGCCCGGGAAAATCAACGTCTTATGATGAATAAATACGGTTCATTTATTATCCCGTTTATACTGATTGTTTCAATGCTGATTTCCGGGCTCCTGTTTTATGCCAATGTAACAGGCCGAAAGTATGAAATCGGGATTTTGAAAGCGATGGGTAAAAGCAACTCGCATATTTTGTTCATCATCCTGTTGAAAGCATTTTTGCTGGGATTTTTGGGGAGTGTTGTCGGTTTTTTTGCAGGCAGCCTGATAGCGCAGTATTTTGGAAAGGAGATATTCCTGTTCACTGCTAGATCGATAAAACCACTCTGGAATTTATTTGGGTACAGCCTGATTATTTTCCCTGTTTTGTGGATGTTGTCGAGTTGGATACCGGCTCTTTTTGCCACTCAGATTGATGCTGCCAAAACACTTAGTCAGGAATAAAATTTGAAAAAAGAATGTTGGAATTAAACGATATTACGAAGATCTACACCAAAGGAGGAGAAAAATTCACTGCTCTCGACCATGTTTCTTTAAAGGTGGAACAGGGTGAATTTATTGCTGTTGTTGGACCTAGTGGTTCAGGGAAATCTACATTGTTACATGTAATCGGAGGACTGATTCATCCGGATTCGGGGCAGGTTCTGTATCGGGGGGATGATGTTTACAAAATGTCCGGCAAACAAGTGAATCAGTACCGGCGACGAAATGTGGGTTTTGTATTTCAGCAATTTCATTTGATGCCTTATCTAACAGTTTTGGAGAACATTAAAATAGCCGCAAATGATTCAGAGAATGATCAAAAGACAATTGAGGATCTTTTGAAAAAATGTTCCCTTTTTCAGTTACGAAACAAATATCCTTCAGAATTAAGTGTGGGTGAAAAACAGCGAACAGCTTTTATCCGCGCCATTATTTCGAGTCCGAAAATTTTGCTTGCCGACGAACCCACAGGAAATTTGGACCCGGGTAACAGTCAAATTCTAATGTCGTTAATTCAGGAATATCATAAAAACGGAGGGACGGTTCTTTTAGTCTCTCACGAAAGTGATACCTCAAAATATGCCTTGCGGACTATTAATCTTGATTATGGAAAATTAGTTAATGAGAATCTAAATTAGTATCGATACAGAATACCAAACATTCAATATTCAAAATCAAATAAACAAACAAGTTAATTTTATGAAAAATCGATTTATATATTTCATACTTACATTATTTGCCTTTTTAGCATCCGGTACTGTTTATTCTCAAAAAACAGTTACAATTAAGGGCAGCGTTTACAACATTGAGAACAACGAACCGGTAATAAATGCAAGTGTTTCTGTTGTGGACACGAAGTCTGGTACTAGCTCGGATACCAAAGGAAATTTTGAACTTCGTTTGGCAAGTGGCGAATATGAGATCAATATTACATCCATTGGATTCGCTGCCAAAAAAATAAAGCTGAACGTTACAGAAGAAAACAACGATTTTTTAAGGATTGGACTTCAGCCGGAAAAGCAGGAGATTGATGGTATTGACGTTTGGGGGAATTATTCCATTCCGGCTAGAGATACTTCCATTAACAGGGTTTCGTTGTCTGTTTTGCCGGCGATAACAACAGTAACCGCAGTGGAGATTGAAAAGCAAGGTGCTGTTACCTTAACCGATGCCCTGAAGTATGTTCCCGGCGGATGGACGGAAACAAGGGGGAGGAAATCGAAACAATTCTTTTCTGTAAGAGGACAGAAATATCCTTATCCCGATTATTCAATTGACGGTATTTGGCAAAAGGAATTTGAGGAAACAGCTTATTTCCTTTCGGCACTCGATATTGAATCGGTTGAAATTGTGCGTTCGAGCAATGCATTGGTAAAAGGTCTTTCGGGATTAACCGGGGTTGTAGAAGTAAAAACAAAAAAGCCGGAACGGGAGACGGTTTCGCTGCTAACAAAATATGGCGAGAACAATAATTATGTGGCCAATTTGCAATACGGAAACAAAATAAAAGAATTCTCATTTAATACCGCTGCGGCATTCTTTGGAACTGATGGAATTCCGGACAGAAATGGGAAGGAAAGAATTGCGAATTTCCATGGGAACATGGATTGGGCAATTAGTAAAAAGCTCACTTTAGAGGCCGGAGTTACCTACATTTCAGGTTCGCGCGAATTTGTTTCTATTGTAGAACCCGGTTCTCCCAAAATAATGAACCAGGAAGAAAAGTTCGATCCTTTACAAACTTTAGTTTCGTATGCGAAGCTTAGTTGTCGGGGGAACGACGGTTCGCAAACCGACTTACAAACCAATTATACATTTCGCGACGCCAATTATCAGAATTATAATATAAAGAACGAAACAACTACGACGCACCACGATAAAGACCATGAATACGGATTGAACGTGTTGCACAGCCGGCCGTTAAGTTCAACCAACACTTTTCGGATCGGGGCACTTTACAATCACTGGGTGGCTCCTGACGGAAAAAGGTATTATGCAGGTCGTCGTTGTGATGTGCACATCTGGTCGGGAGTTGTTGCTGATGAACAAAAATTTGGCCGCCTCTTATTGGATGCCGGTTTCCGTTTAATTGGCGGCTACATTAACGAATGGGGTGGATTTGGCATTGAAGGAAGTGGCTCCGGCTTCCAGAATGTTACTCCAATTATTGACGAATCGGCTCCGCTTGAATGGCAATCAGCGTTAGGAGGTAGTTATATTTTATCGAAGGCAACATCGTTGCATTATAATTTTTCAGGAGGATTGGTTGCTCCCCGAAAAGGTAGCCTGAATGAGGATGGAATGACTCCCCAAAATGAAACCCGTTTTCAGCACGAAATTGGATTCAGATATAAAACCGTCAATCAAAACGAAATTACCGTGAGCACTTTTTATACCCAACGAAAAGATGCACTCGATTTAAGTGGTGAAACACTTACCTCCCAAAACGATCTGTTGGTTGAATTGTATGAGAATGTGGATAAAAGGAGTTACGGACTGGAAATATCTGGCAACCTGAATATACCTTTACTTTATAGTGCCGTTTTTGCCAATGCAACTTTAATGAAAAACGACAAAGAGGATGATGGCGAAATGATTGAGGACGAAAAAATTCCCGGTGTAATTCTGAATACCGGATTTTTGTACGAACATTCAGGAGTGGATGCCAACCTGTTTGTCCATTACACCGGACCGTATTCAAATAATCGTTTTGTAAATCCGACCTGGGTGGCTGAAAACGGCGATTATCCTCTCGGTGATTATGTGACAATAGATCTGACTGCAGGTTATACGTTTTCGGGAAAATTTCCAATCCGTATTTTTATAGAGGTGAAAAATGTTTTAGATGAAAAATATGAATCGGTTGCCGGTTATCCGGATGTAGGAAGATTGTTTTTGGCAGGGATTAAGTTGAGCTATTAATTTGTAAAAGCTGAAAAATGACTTATTTTGTGGTTCATTTTAAAATTATTGGAGATTAAGCTTCTATGAAGAAAGCATCAATTCAGGATATTGCAGATAGGTTAGGTGTTTCGAAAGCCCTGGTTTCGTTTGTGCTGAACGGTAAAGGAAAGGAGAACCGGATCAGCGATCAAATGATAAAAAAGGTTTTTGAGGTTGCAAGGGAACTGAATTATAAACCCAATCAAATTTCCAAATGGTTCAGAACCGGCAAAACGCAAACTATTGGTTTGATCATTGCTGATATTTCCAATCCTTTTTTTGGGAAACTGGGAAGAGAAATCGAGCAGGAAGCCTATAAAAGCGGTTACAGAATAATTTTTAGCAGCTCCGATGAGAATCCGGAAAAATCAGAACGACAATTGGAGATGCTCAAGAAGAGTATGGTAGATGGGATAATTATTGCACCACCTCCTGGCAGCAATGTTCAAATCGAAAATCTCAGGCAGGAAAAAATTCCGTATGTGCTGATTGATCGTTACTTTCCTGAAATTGAATCAAATTATGTGATAATTGACAATTTTTCAGCTTCCTACAATGCTACAAAATATCTAATAAATAAAAATTACAGGCATATCGCATTTTTTAACGTTAATGACGAGCTTGTTACCATGAATGAAAGAACAAATGGTTACCGGAAAGCCATTGAAGATGCCGGAGAATCATATTCGGAGGTTGTGGTAAAATTGTCATTTTCGCATAAGAAATCGGAGGTGTACGAAGCCATAAAAAGGTTGTCTTCACAAGGTGACACAATTGATGCTATTTTGTTTTCATCAAGTAAGATCGGCCTTATGGGAATGGAAGTAATAGCAGAGCTTGGGTTGAGTGTTCCCGATGATATTGCTGTAGTAAGTTTTGATGATCCTGACTTTTTTAAAGTCTGTTACTCACCGGTTACAGCTATCGCTCAACCTTTGGAAGAGATGGGAAAGAAGGCTGTTCAATTGCTCCTGGAAGAAATCGAATCGGATGAGAAAGAGTCAGGGACAAAAAAAATTGCACTGGAAACAAAATTTATTGAAAGAAAATCAAGTGGGTAATATATTTTTTCTATTTTTGCTAAACCGGTTAAGCAAGCTTTTTTAGTCTAAACTAATAAATAGGAAAGAATGATAGAAAATTACTACCTGGGATTTGATATCGGTGGAACAAAATGTAGTATCTCGGTAGGAGGAGAAGATCTGGAACTTTTTGAAAAAAGTGTTTTCCCCACCAATGTTGAGCGTGGTCCCTATGAAGTAATAGATGAGATCAAACAAAATGCACATCTGTTAATAGCTAAATATGGAAAAGAGGGGTTAAAAGGTATTGGTATTAGTTGCGGCGGACCTCTTGATTCTGTAAAAGGAATTATTTATTCGCCACCCAACCTGCCTGGATGGGATGCAATTCCAATAACTAAAATTTTTGAGGAAGAATTTGGCGTAAATACGTCTCTGCAAAACGATGCCAATGCCTGTGCTTTGGCCGAATGGCTAATGGGATCGGGAAAAGGAACCGATAATATGATTTTTCTGACATTTGGAACAGGAATGGGTGCCGGATTAATTCTGAACAAAAGGCTGTACAGCGGAACCAACGATTTAGGAGGAGAAGTGGGACACATCCGTCTTGCAGACGACGGTCCGGTAGGATTTGGGAAAGCAGGTTCTTTCGAAGGATTTTGCAGTGGGGGAGGAATAGCCCAACTCGCAGAGTCTGTAGTGTTGCAAAAGTTGGAATCCGGGCAAAAAGTCGCTTTTTGCGAGAACAAAGACGATGCCTCAAATATTACGGCTAAAACAGTTGCCGAGTTTGCGCACAAAGGAGATGAAACTGCAAAACAAATAATTGAAATTTCAGCTACATACCTGGGGAAAGCTCTGGCATATCTGATCGATATTCTGAATCCACAATGTATAGTAATTGGCAGTATCTATTCCCGTAACGAAGACATGTTCAAACCTATTGTTGATAAGGTCTTGAGGGAAGAAGCTATTCCTTCTGCCCTGGATGTTTGCCGGATTGCACCTGCAGCTTTAGGCGAAAAAACAGGTGATTACGCTGCATTATGCGTGTCGCTGTATAACGATAAACTAAGTGTAAACTGATTTTGCTATAATATGAACAGTGATTTTGACGGAAGTACACTCTATAACACTTTCCCGGCTCTTGAAGTTTGTAAAAAGGATATTGCTGAAGCACGCGATGCAATGATCGCTTGTTACAGAAACGACAGGAAATTACTGGTGTGTGGCAATGGCGGAAGTTGTTCTGATGCCGGCCATATTGTGGGAGAGCTGATGAAAAGTTTTGAAGCCAAACGGCCAATATCGAAAAGTTTATCGCAAGAGTTGGCACTCATTTCTCCCGAAAGAGGTAATGAAATTGCGTCGAAGCTCGAGGTTGGATTACCGGCTATCTCATTAAATGCCCATGAAGGACTACTCTCTGCGGTTTTGAATGACATTGGCGCAGATTTTGTATTCGCGCAGCAAGTTGTTGGATATGGAAAAAGAGGGGACGTATTATTTGCAATAAGTAGTTCAGGAAATTCGCAAAATGTTGTGGATGCAGCAATCGTTGCCAGAGCGAAAGGGTTGAAAGTTATTGGGCTTACCGGAGAAAGTGGCGGAGAACTTAAGAAATATAGCGATATTACTATTCGTGTACCGGCCACAAAAACTGCAGAAGTTCAGGAGTATCACCTTCCGGTATATCATTATTTGTGTAAAACAATTGAACAAAATATTTTTAATTCAGACAACTAATGGAAAAGAAAAATAAGATAAGTAAAATTTTGCCCGTTTTTTTGGCCTATATCGTAATGGGATTTGTTGATATTGTAGGAGTTGCAACAGGTTATATTAAAAGCGATTTCAAATTGTCTGACAGCATGGCCCAACTCATTCCGTCCATGGCATTGTTATGGTTTTTTCTTTTTTCTGTACCGGCAGGTATTTTACAAGACCGATTTGGGAAGAAGCGAATGTTGAATATTGGTATTGGACTTACCATGATTGGTATGCTTATTCCTTTTACCTATTATTCATATCCGGTAATGCTTGCTTCCTTTATATTTCTGGGAATTGGTAATACGATCGTACAGGTTTCGAGCAATCCGCTACTTCGTGATGTTGTATCGAAAGAACGATTCTCGAGCTACATGAGTTTAACACAGTTTATAAAGGCATTGTGTTCATTGCTCGGACCAATTATTACTGCGGCCATGGCTTCTTTTTCCGGCAACTGGAAACTCGTTTTTGCCGTGTATGCCATAACTTCTCTAATTTCGATGGTTTGGTTAATGCTCACTAAAATTGAAGAAAGCCAATCGGTTGAGAAACGTGCCACTTTTAAATCTTGTTTCGGATTGCTCAAGAATAAATATATCCTGATAATGGTGCTCGGAATATTTTTCGTGGTAGGATCGGATGTTGGAATGAATTCAAATATTGCGAATTATTTACAAAATATTTTTAATCTTTCTCTCGAGAATGCATCATTAGGTATAAGTATTTATTTTACGGCCCTTATGATTGGCCGGCTTCTTGGGGCTGTTGTTTTAAATTGGATATCTCCCGGGAAATTTTTATTTGTAACTTCCTTCCTGGCAGTAATCAGTATGGTTTTGTTGCTGTTGGCACCTAGCTTATTAATGGGTAGAATAGCTATTTTTCTGGTTGGATTAGGTTCTGCAAATTTATTTCCTTTGATTTTTGCTTTAAGCATTGAAAAAATGCCGGACAGAGCAAATGAAATTTCAGGTTTGATGATTATGGCTGTTTCCGGCGGAGCTTTTATTCCTCCGATTATGGGATTAGTAAGCAGTAATATGGGAGTGATAGCCAGCTTTGTGGTTCTTTTAGTTGTTTTACTTTATGTTTTTGTTGCGGGGATTTATGCTTTTAAAAAGCAATAACTTATTATTCAGATAAACAAAATTAAAGAAAGTTATAAACGGATAGAACGTATTGAGCATTTGAGAAAAGCTGTTTCAAAACAAAAGTCAGGTGCTTTACTATGAATTCTAATTTGGTTTTTATTATTTTTATGTGGTTGTGAGTGGGTTCTGGTATATTTACGAACAGAACTTACAGGTAAAGGGACAATTAAATCCTGTATCTTTATTCGTATGAGGGATAAACAATGGGACTAAAAAGTGAAAAATCAAATAATGAACTTGTAAGACTTCTGCAAAAGGGAGATATGACGGCATTTGATGCTATCTACCAGCAATACGGCAGAAGAGTATCAGGATTTGTTTTTCGTTATATTAAACAAGAAGCTGATGTAGAGGAGATTGTACAGGAGGTTTTTGTGAAAATATGGGTAAACAGGCACAAGCTGGATGCCGATGCTTCTTTTGAATCCTATTTGTTCACTATTACCTATAATACAATAATTAGTATCATCAGAAAAAGGGTGAATGAAAAGAAATATGTTGAACATGTAAAATCCCTGCAACGCCATAATTATGTCGACAATACTATTGACGATATTCAATATAAAGATTTAAATACCAAGGTCGACTTATTACTTAACCAATTAACTCCACGGCAAAAAGAAATATTTCTTTTAAGCAGAGAACAGGGACTTACTCATAAAGAAATTGCTGCGAAACTTAATATTTCTTCCAATACGGTAAAAAATCACCTGGTAACTACACTTTCATTCTTAAAATCGAAACTGGCAAAAGAAATGATTTTAGGAGTATTATATGTAAGTCTGTTTCTTTAAAAAAGAACAAAAAATCCAATTTTTCTTTTCCAATTGATTGGATTCATTTACTTTTCTACGCACTGAGCGATAATTAATTGCTTTTACATGGTTGATTTAAAGTTAATTTTATCCATAAAGAAACCTTTGTTCAAAGCTGCGGCGAAGGATCTTTTCAAAGTTCTTTTAGTTAGAATAAAAAAAATCTGATTTTCTATAGTCCTCTATTTATTCATAAACGTTTTACCTAGTAAATCACCTGAAACGAAGTAAATACCAGACTGCTTCGGAGTAAATATTCCTCATGTCTGGATGTTTTTAAGTAAAAATGAAAGAAGAATTATTAATAAGGTTTTTGAACAATCGCTGCACAGAAGAGGAAGTTGACAAGGTCCTGGCATGGTTCAGGTACGAAGCTTCAACTAATCAGGGGAGAAAGATAATTAAAGGCGATTGGGATTTATACGATGAAATGGATGATCTTCCATTATCGCACGATTATGATGCTTTACTGGATAAAATTCACCATAAAATAAATACAGTTCAAAGTAATAATATCGGTATTGCTGAAAAAGGATCTACTTTAAAATTGGTAACAACATGGGTAACTCGTGTTGCGGCTATTCTCCTGCTACCGGTTTTGGCTTTATTCTTTTACACATTAAATGATAAACCTGCAACTCCGCAGGAACAAACTGATACATTCGTTCAAACAGTAGAAATTACCGCTCCCATAGGTTCCAGAACAAAAATGGAATTGTCAGATGGTTCGGTTGTTCACCTTAATTACGGAAGTAAGCTCGAATATCCGCTTACGTTTTCCGGATCAACAAGGGAGGTGAAATTAACCGGAGAAGGTTATTTCGATGTAGCTCATAATCCCGACAAACCATTTATTGTTAAAACTAAAAGTGTTAATGTAAAGGCTTTGGGAACAGTATTCAATGTTACCGCATATCCCGAACAGGATAAAGTAAAAACAACCCTGATTGAAGGTAAAGTTGTTCTGGAAAGAACAGAAAATAATGTTGTAACCAAATCGATTGGGGCAATGGTTCCGGGGCAGCATGTGGAATATGATACCAGAACCGATGAAATTCATAGCGAAAAAGGAGATATCGATCGGTTTATAGGATGGAAAGACGGCAAGTTGGTATTCTATAAAGCCAGTATTAGTGAGGTTGCTATCCGTTTGAATCACATGTTTAATGTTGATATTGAAATTGATGAGGAAGTTAAAGATTACAAATATTCGGTGACTTTTGTAGATGAACCTCTTTTCCAGATTTTGGACCTAATGACACTTGCAACACCTATTGTATATAAAACTTATCCCAGAAAGAAACTGGAAGACGGGACATTCTCGAAACAAAAAATAGTAATCAAAAAACGTAGTTGACAAATCAGGTTGATTCAATGATGAAAATAACCGAAATACTATATTCAGTTTATGCTTCAATTCAAAATGGAATTAGCATAAGTGCATGAGCTACAGATTTATTAATAACATGGAAAAAACACTAACTAATAATTAAAATTTTTGTGCCAATGAGAAAATGACTAATAACCAAAAAAAACAGGGAAATGCGGCAACATTTCCCCGTAAATGCTTTTCATGAAATTATCCCTGTAAGATGATACAGGGCAATCAAAATCTAAACATTACAAAAATATGAAAAAAATCAAATGTAAAGGTGTATGGGGAATTAGTATGCCCAATACATTAAAATTAGTAAGAATTATGAAACTAACTACCTTTCTATTGTTTATATCGGTATTTAGTGTTTTTGCAAGTGAAACCTACTCGCAAAGCAAAAAATTAAACCTTGATTTGAAACAGGCAACAGTATTGGAAGTCCTGAACCAGATTGAGGCGCAAAGTGAGTTCTATTTCATGTACAGTCCTAATATCATTGATACTGACAAGGAAGTTTCTGTTAATATCGAGGATAAAAAGATTGATTATGTTTTAGAAACATTATTTGCCGATTCGGATATTGAATATTTTGTTAGAGACAGAATAATTGTACTAACCACCAAAGATAATTTGGGAATTGTTCCTGATTTAGCCATGCAACAGAAAACAGTTACAGGTAAAGTAACTGATGAAGATGGACAACCTTTACCCGGAGTTACAGTAATTGTAAAAGGTACACACCAGGGAACAGTTACAGATATCGACGGAAACTATACTATAACAGATGTACCTGAGAATACCATTCTTCAGTTTTCGTTTGTGGGAATGAGAGCTCAGGAAGTTGAAGTTGGCAGCCAATCTTCTGTCGACGTGGTTATGCTGCAAGATTCAATTGGACTTGACGAAGTTGTAGCCATTGGTTATGGTACAATGAAAAAGAGTGATATTACAGGATCAGTTTCTTCTGTAAATATGGAGAGCCTGAAAAATCAACCTGTAAGAGGACTATCTGATATGTTATCAGGTAGGGTAGCAGGTATGAATCTTTCCCGTACATCAGGAGATATTGGTTCTCCATCAAAAATACGTGTTAGGGGGGCAAATTCTATTTCTGGTAGTAACGATCCGCTTACAGTTGTAGATGGTGTTATTGGAGCACCTATTGGTCCAATTCAGGATGTTGAGTCTATCGAAGTATTAAAAGATGCATCGGCAACAGCTATTTATGGTGAAAGAGCATCAAACGGGGTAATCCTTGTAACAACCAAAAAGGCAAACTCTGCAGAACCTAAAATAAGACTATCGTTAAATACCGGTTTCAGCTACAGGAATACTGATTATCCTGATAAAATGAATGCAGCCGACTATGCCGAATATATTAACGATTTTAATCAGGCCCAGACTTTTTCTTCAGCAGAAATAGCAGCTTTCAGAGCAAGTGGTGGTACTGATTGGCTCGATGCCATTACTCAGGTTGGAATAAGAAACGATCATCAGATTTCCTACTCTCAAAAGTTAGATAAATTGAGTGTTTATATGTCAGGTCGTTATGCTGATGAAGAGGGAACAATGGTTAACACCAAAAGTGGTGGAAATTACTATTTAAGATCAAAAATAGGGTTCCAACCTTCCAAACGTCTTACTATGGATTTAGATATTACAGCATCTAAATCTAAAACAAAAAACGGTGGATTATCAACCGGAACAAGTAAAGCGCATCCGTTCTTCCAGGCTTTGATTTGGTCGCCAACAGAACCTGTGTGGATCGATGAAGAAACTGGCCAATACAATAATACAGACCACCACGGAGCATTGCTCGATAGTCCGTATATGTATGCCATGGAACAGAATAATTTTTCAGAGAATCATAATGTAACCTCGCTTCTTAATGCAAATTATAAGATTACCGATTACCTGACTTATAATGTGACAGGTTTTGCTTCAAAATCCGGTGCGGCGTCGGGGAGTTATAAGAATGCATGGTTAGAACCAAACGATCCATATGCGTCAAGAAGTCAAAGCGAAAATTTTAGCTGGAGACTTATTAATAAAATCGATTTTAACAAAACCTTTGCTGATGATCACAATGTATTAATTACAGGTGTTTATGAAGCTGAAGCTTCAGAAGGGTGGAGCCTTTCAGGAACTGGTCGGGATATGCCTTTGCCTGATCTTGCATCTTATTATACTATTGGTTTGAGTAATGAACAGAGTACTTCATCAGGCTACGGAAAATCTTCACGTGTAGCCTATATGGGACGTTTAAATTATAATTACAAGCAGAGATATTATTTTACTGCGTCTTATCGTGTTGATGGGAAAAGCGGACCTGAAAACAGGGTTGAAGAAAATAAATTCGGAGCATTCCCTTCGTTTGCTGGTAGCTGGCGTTTGTCGGAAGAACCTTTTATGAAAGAGATGGGTATTTTCGATAACCTGAAGATTCGTGCAGGATGGGGACAAACTGGTAATCCTTGCCCGTTTGTTTATACAGTAATGACCGGACACAACTGGGATTACGGTGTTGGAGCCGATGTTTTAGGTTATATTCCAGGAACTCCTGCAAACCCATTTTTGAAATGGGAAACAACTACTCAAATCGACTTTGGTATTGATATCGCTACTTTCGACGGAAAACTTTCTGTATCATTCGACTACTTCGACAAATTAACAGATGATCTGTTAACTCTTCAGGAGTTACCTTATTATTATGGTTATGCTGACAAAGGATCTTATCTGCAAAACCTGGGACAGGTTAGTAACAAAGGTTTCGAATTCACTGTTGACTACAAAGCGGTTCAAACCCGTAATTTCTTCTGGGATGTGAATTTTAACCTCTCAACCGTAAAAAACAAAGTGCTTGACTTAGGAGACCAGGCAGCATTTATGTCGGGAACAAACGGTAACGGATTTTTGTCTGAAGATACCTATAGGGTAGAGGAAGATCTTCCACTGGGTACTATCTGGGGCTACAAATATTTAGGAATATGGCAACAATCAGAAGCTGAACAAGCAGCTCAATATGGTCTTGCTCCTGGCGACTATAAATATGAAGACCTTAATAATGACGGTGCTTATAACCTGAACGACGACGGTCAGGCCATTGGCGATGCCAACCCTAATTTTGTATGGGCTTTAAATAATACGATTTCTTATAAAAATTTCGATTTTTCATTGTTGCTTCAGGGAATGCAGGGACAAGATATTCTAAATCTTGCACGCGCAGCAATGTCAACAGTTCATGCCGATTCAAGGACCATCATGTTAAAAGGGCCGGCTACTGATTACTGGACCACATCAAATACTGATGCTGAATACAAAAATATTCACAGTACTTCTGATGCAAAACGTTTGAATTCGTCGCAGTGGGTTGAAGATGGTAGTTGGGTAAAAGTGAAACACATTGGGCTTACCTACAACGTTCCAAGAGAATGGATTAAATTCGGAACGCTTGCACTTACAGTTAGCGCACAAGAGTTGTTAACTTTCTCTAAGTACAAAGGATTGGATCCTGAGGTATCAGCTTCCGGATCAAGTGACCTTTGGGGAGGATGTGATTTTGGTACACAACCATTACCAACAACTGTTACATTCGGAGTTTCACTGGAATTTTAATCTAACAATTTAAATTTATTAAAAGATGAAAAAGATTTTAATCATACTTATAATAAGCGGCATATTTGCTTCATGCTCCGAGGATTTTTTAAATATTTCTCCAAAAGGAGATATTTATCCTGAAACTTTTTACGCCACATCCACCGATTTGGAAATGGCTGTTACAGGTGTATATAAAATATTTCAAGACCTTTATTTTTATGGTAATGCCCTTGCATATACCACTGCTGGTAGAGACAAAACCTCCCAGTTTAATAATTTTGTTGAGGTCGATGTATTTAATACAGAAGGTGATAATGGCGAAATGCTCCGCTTTTGGGGTTATGCTTATCAGGCAATTAATGCATGTAATACTATTATTAACAATTACGAAGATGCTGACGCTTCTGAAGATGCAAAGAAAAAAGCCGCAGGTCAGGCACACTTTCTCAGGGGGTATGTTTACTTCCAGTTAGTTAGGATGTACAACGAAATTCCATTCTATCTTAGCGAAGAGGAGATATCGAACGATATGCCACTCACTGGCCCTCAGGATGTGTATGACTTAGTTGTTTCAGATTTAAAAATTGCAGAAGAGTATCTTCCTGCAAACTGGGATGGCGACGCTAAAAGAGCAGGTGTTGCTGTTACGAATGGAGCTGCCAAATCGTTATTGGCTTATGTTTACCTTTCAATGGCCGGATATCCATTAAATGATGCGTCGAAGTATGCTCTTGCAGCTTCAAAAGCAAAAGAAGTTATCGACGGTGCCGGTACATGGGGATATAAGCTGATGGAAGATATCGCTGATTTGTATTCAAAAGATTACAATTATGAAAATAAGGCATGTGAAGAAGTAGTGCTCGCTTTCCATAATGATAATCAGTGGGGTTGTCCGTTATGCGGATTACCCGGAGAATATGGCGGATGGGATGTTTATTACGCTGATTTGAATTTCTTTAAAAGCTATCCGGAAGGACCTAGAAAAGATGCCATTTTTATGTGGGAATTTCCTATGGCAGATGGAACAGTAAAAAATTATACCGAATTAGCAAAAAAACATCCATATTACAAACAATACTATGATGGCAAATTCGACTGGGATCAGCCATGGAATGGGATGAACTGGAAAAACAGCCGACCTCAGGTTGCACTTACTCACTCTAATAACTTATTGGTTTATGCAGAAGCACAAGCCATGTCAGCTTCACCTGACGCAACAGCTTACAAAGCTATTAACGATGTTAGAAACAGAGCAGGGCTTAATGATTTGACTCCTGGTTTGTCGCAATCTGCATTCCGCGATTCAGTAGTTCGCGAACGTTCATGGGAATTCTGCGGAGGTTATTTCTGTACTGACCCATGGTACGATTTAGTACGTCTTGAAAGAGTTGAGGCTTCAGTAGGTGAACGCGACCCTAGTGAAAATACCATTGTAAATCAACCAACTAAGGATCGTTATTTTGCTCCGTATCCATCTGTTGATGGTGTGAAAAATCCGAACCTGGCTAATTAGGATTTTGATGAGTTTTAATAATACACCTTAACCAATTAATAATCTTGTAGATAACAGGCATTGGATAATTTTTGAGCAATATATCCGATGTCTGTTTTTCTTTTTAAGACCATTTAATGTTATTCGAAACGGTAAAAATTTATGTCGTTAATCTAAAAATATAGAAGATGAAATACAGGGAAAACAATAGTTATAGGATAAAGAGATTCACGAGATTTATTGTTCTTATTCTTATTCCGGTCTGCTCAATATCTCAGCTTTTTGCACAGGAATCGGAAAACAGTGACCTGAATTTTATCGTTTCTCCTTATCTGCAGGATTTGTCTGACAATTCATTTTGTGTGATGTGGGAGACATCGTTGCCGGCAAATGGTCAGGTTTTCCTTGCAAAAACCCATCGTCATATTTTACGGCCGGAACTAAAATGTTACGAAAAAGAAGAAAGTCCTGCAAACTTGCATCGCTTAACTATCAGTAATTTAATTCCGGGTGAACTGTATTTTTACCAGGTAAAAAATATCAGCGAAAATAGAGATACGCTGGAAGGACCGGTAACACAAATTGTTATTCCCGATTACAATCAGTCTGCAATAAATTTTACTGTGGTTGGCGATAACCAGGGGCATTTAAAAAGTTGGGAACGTATTTCAGATTTGATGTTCGAAGAATGTCCTCAGTTTGTTGTTCATGTTGGCGATTTTGTGGCTTACGGACATCATGGAGATGACTGGACTGACGAGTTTTTTCCACAGGCTCAAAATTTAATGCGTCACATTCCTCTTTATCCTGCCATAGGTAACCACGAAATGAATGACGAGCGATATTACCGGTATTTTAATCGTCCTTACAACAATGCTTTTTACACGGTAAAAAAGGGAGATTTAAGGCTCTTTTTCATCGATACCAACAAGGATCTCCTCCCCGGATCAGCCCGGTACAGGGAACTGGAAAATGCACTGGCCGGCTGCACAGAGCGATGGAAAATTGCAGTCCATCACCATCCCGTATTTACCTCCGACATTGCTTCGTACCGCAGTTCTTTAATGGCAACTGCCGATAAAGGCGATCCGAATATATCTCATTTAAAGGATCTTTATGAAAGCAATGGTGTTGATTTGGTGCTTTCCGGACACGTTCATGGTTACGAAAGGAGTTACCCTATTTTTAAAAATCAGATCAACAAAGAAAACGGAGTTGTTTATATTATTTCAGCAGGCGGTGGAGGTGGTTGTAACAGGGAATCGTCGTATAAAGAATGGTTTACCCAAGCAACCAAAAAAAGATTGCATTATCTGAATGTTCAGATTGAAGGTAATACCTTAAAAGTTGAAGCTGTTGATACTTCGAGAATTGTTTTTGATACCTGGGAGGTAGAGAAACAGAAGGAATTACAATTGAAGGCACCGCTAATAATCACTTCTGAAAAATATTTTAATGATACTGCGACTGTTACTATTCGAAATACAAACGAATCAGGAGCCATTAATTTCAGAGTGAATGATGAAAACTATCAAACCAGTTTTGACAGGTCGGTATCTTTAAAATTAGAAAATACAACAACCGTTTCGGCTTTTGTGGGTGAGCCGCATAACAATAGCCGCGAGACTATGAAAACAGTAACAAAGCTTCAGTTAATGAAGAAGCAACGGCAGTCGGAAAATAAGGTGACGGCCACTTATTATGAGGGTAACTTTTCCATGTTACCCGATTTTGAAACGCTTAAGCCTTTAAAATCTTTCACCCTCGATTCGTTGGCAATGGATGGAATTCAGCCACGTGCCAAAGATCACTTTGCCGTTTGTTTTAAAGGAAGCATTTCTGTTCCGGAAACAAGCGTTTACCGTTTCTTTCTTGAATCATTCGATGGTAGTATGCTACTTATAGACGGGAAAAGCATTATTGAAAACGATGGTGTTCATTATGAAATATTCGAGGAAGGATATGCTAATCTTGAAAAAGGGTATCACGACATTGAAGTCAGGTACTTCGATTATGTAAGAAGGGAAACCCTAAATATAAGAATGGGAAAACAAGATGAGGAAATGCTTGATATAAATCATTTTATAAAAAACTAGAAATTTAAATTACCAACTAATCTGATTTGTATGTCTTTAATTTATAACGGCGTTTGCCGTAATATCTCAAAATTTGTATTGCTTTTTTTTTGTTTTACAGCGTTAGTATCATTTAAAGCAATCTCTCAGGTTGAGCTGCTTAGCTCGCAGCCTGAATATAAAATGTGGTGGACTGGCAGCACCTATAAAATAAAACAACAAGAAGCTGCTCCGGTAAAAAAAGGAAAAGTATTTATACAGGCAGCTAAAAACGAAACTGAAAGTTTTCAGTTGGTTTTGTCTCCTTCTGAAAACATAAATATTTCTTCTGTATCTATCTCTGACTTGGAAAGAAAAGATGGAAACAAAATTTCAACTGAGAATATAATCATCCGGAAGGTTGAATACGTGCATGTTACAAAACCGTCAGGGAGGTTTCACAAGGCAGGTTGGTATCCCGATCCGTTACCTTTGCTGGAAACTCCTTTCTCTGCTTCAGCAGGAGAAAATACACCTTTATGGATTACCGTTAAAGTTCCCAAAGATGCTGCTCCGGGAAAATATAAAGCGAACATTCTCGTAAAAACAAAATCGTGGCAGGAAACCATCCCTATGGAATTAAATGTTTGGGATTTCTCGCTACCCGAGTTGCCTTTTATGCGTTCGGGTTTTGGAATGAGCACATCACGAATTAATCAATATCATAACCTGGAAACAAAGGAAGAATTGGAGCAGGTTACCGATTTGTATTTCAGGAGTTTTAAAGATTACCGGATTTCTCCCTATCGTTTCGATGCCTTGGCACCGATTAAAAGAACGGTGAAAGGAATTATTTGTACTGGGGGCGTGTTTGATCCGGAAAACGCTTTTTCAGGAAAATATTCATACAAGTTGCAAGCCAACAGGAACGGAGGTTTTTCAGACCTTGTTTCTATCGATCCTTCTCATCCGTATTTTTTAAAATGGCAGGCAAAATCCAATCCAGAAAGCGACCGATACACAGTTTCTGTTCAATGTTACGACGAAAATAAACAGCCAATTTACTGGTCACTGAAATGGATGAAATACACCGGAAACGGAGAGTGGCGACAGGATTCCATGTTGATTGACACCACCGGATTTTTTGCTGAAAAAGATTTGCCCGATTACCGGCCTTTTCCCGAGCATACGCGTTATGCCAGTATACATTTTCAGGGACCTCCGGGGGGTGATGTCTGGTTCGACGAGTTTCAGTTTATGGATAAGGAAACCGGTGAAAATATTTTAAAATGTGGTGATTTCGAACAGGATTTGGATGCCCTGGATATGGACGTTGATTTCACTGAGTTCGATAAAGCAGGACGAAAATACCTCGATGGATTTGGATTTTCCGGATTCCGGTTTAGTGTTCCTGGTCTGGCGAAAAAATCAAAAGGAATCTGTGAAGGATTTGTGAGTGGCACGCCGGAGTATAAAAAGTTGATGAAGCTTTATCTGAAGACAGTGCAGGATCATTTGGAAGAAAACGGTTGGCTCGGAAAAGAATATTTGTACTGGGCCGATGAACCGGATCATGAGCATTATAAGTTTGTTCGAGAAGGAATGGAAACCATACATGAAGCCGCACCGAAACTTACGCGTTTTATTACCGAGAATAATCCGGGACCGGAGATTATGGATGTCACTGAAATAGGATGCCCGGTTCTTTACCAGGTAAATCCTGAAAAGGTGAAAGAATGGTCGGGAACCGGACGTAAATTCTGGTCGTACCTGATGTGCTGGCCCAAAGAACCGCACCTGAATCTTTTTATCGATTCTTATGCTATTAACATGCGAATGTGGTTGTGGATTTCGTATAAATATCATTTGGAAGGTATTTTGATTTGGAATTTGAATCAATGGAACGGCGCCGGGGGAGCGACTCCCAACGGAATGGTGCAAAATATTTGGGAAGATCCAATGACCTATAAATCGGGTTGGGGGACTCCCCGAAATTCTGCTCCTGAATTTGGAAATGGAGATGGCATGTTAATGTATCCGCCCAACAGAGATCCCAATAACGATAAAAGCAAATACATGACCGGGCCGGTGCCGTCAGTCAGACTGGAAATTCTTCGGGAAGGACTCGATGATTACGATTACATGATTATGCTCGAAAATTGCATTAAAGATGCCAGATCCGATCAGAAAGCTTTGGTCGAAAAAGCAAGGAAGTTATTGGATTTTGGTACTGAAGTACTAGCCAGCGACAGAATGTATTCAAAAGATCCGGAAATTTTAATGAAATATCGAAATCAAATGGGTAAATTGCTTGAAAATTTCTATCAATAAAAAGTACCTAAACCAACGGTGAGCTTAATATCATACAAAACGAATATTTTTTGTTTCTGTCTTATTTGATTTCCCGTTGCTTCTATACCTGAATTAAATTTTATGGGTGAAACTTATTGCATTAAAAACGATAAAGGATTTTCGAATAGATTAGAATTTAACCGGATATCCGAATTCAATTTTAATAAATATATCACTGCATTGGTATTCCTAATCGTGATGTTTATTTCTCCTGATTATTTGTTGGCGACATATGCTAATCTTTTAGAAGAAACACAAAGAAATACGATAAGCGCCATTGAACATCAGGTTAAAATTGAAACAGATGTTTGTGTCGTTGGTGCGGGAAGCGCAGGAATAGGTGCTGCCCTTGCTGCTGCAAGATCTGGTGCCAATGTAGTACTGGTTGAAAGAGAAGCAATAGTTGGAGGAACAAGTACCATGTCATTAGTCAGTAACTGGGAGCCTGGGCCGGGGGATTCATTTGCTCGAGAAATTTATAACCGGATGTCGGTGAAAAAAAATGCAGTTGGCGTTGCTCACTTGGTGCATACCTATCAAAAGGATGCGCCATATAGCCTTGCTATGATTAGCGCCGATTTGAACTATAATAATTCATTAAGGCGTTCCGATCTTGATTCAAAAACACAATGTGCCAGTGTTTTATTCGATATTCATCAATTTGATGAAACAGTCAGACAAATGCTCCAAGAAACTGGAAATTGCAGGTTGTTACTTAATACTACATTCACAAAAACAATTACTGCAAATAAAAGTGTAGAAAGTATTGAGGCCGTTTCAGCTTCAGGAGAGAAATATATAATAAAAGCAAATGTATTTATTGATTGCACAGGAAATGCTACTCTTTGTCGAAATGCCGGTTGCGAAGTGATGTTGGGAGAAGAATCTCAGGCTAAGTTTGGAGAACCTTCTGCACCTGAGGTCGCGGGCAATTCATTAAATGCGATCTCTCTTTCTTATTACACTAAAAAAACAGGAAATCAGCGTACAGATTCGAAGAAGCCTGAGGATTTTAACTATAATGTAAGTGCACATATTACAGGTCCGATTGGTGAGTCTGATATTCTGACCGTAAATCCTTTGGGTATTATTGAAGGAGAAATGTGGACTCGGTTAAGCGCTGATAGTTTGTATGAATATAGTAAGAAACAGGTGGACAAACATTGGGCAAAACTTCAAACTTATCCGGACTTTAAAGATTATGAATTTGAAAGTTATGCACCAAGACCCGGAGTTCGGGAGAGTTATAGGGTGGTTAGCGAGTACATTCTCACTCAGCATGATTTATTGGCTGGTTTGTCCGGACAACAACATCCCGATATAATTTCGATAGCTGATCATCCGGCTGATTTGCATGGTCGAAATACAAGCCTGAAAGTTTTGAAAGATGCCTATGGAATTCCTTACCGGTGTTTAATTCCTGAGAATTGGGACAATTTGTTGGTTGCAGGACGCTGTGCCGGATTTAGCCATATTGCAGCTTCCAGTTGTCGTTTGTCGCGTACAATGATGAGCTTGGGGCATGCAGCCGGATTTGCAGCCTGGTATTGCGCAAAAAATGATGAAGCTACATGGAATGTCCCTGTGGAAAGAATTCAGGCAGAGATGAATCTGAAGTTGCGTCAAAAAGAGGAATTAAGCAATTCCCCTGTACCAATTCAAAAAAATATTGGCACGGCTGATTTTAACTTTTATTGCTGCGATAACGGAAATGATTCCATATTTCAGATTTCAAGTACCGGAGAAATTGTTTGGAGTTATCCGGCAAAAAATTGTCAGGATGTTTGGGCTTTGCCTAATGGGAATATTTTATTCACCTATCACCACGGAGGAGATGGTCTTGGCGGAGTTTGCGAAGTTACTAAAGAAAAAGAAGTGGTTTTTTCTTACGAAACTTCAGGAGAAGTACACACCTGCCAGCGTTTAGCAGACGGGAATACTTTAATCGGAGTTAATAAGAATGCGACCTTGATAGAAGTGGATAAAACAGGAGAAATCAGAAAAACCATTCAGTTAAAAACAGAAAAAAGAGGCCACGATGCCATTCGTATGGCCCGTCAGCTGCTGAATGGAAATTATCTGGTTTGCCAGGAAGGAGACAAAGTTGTGGCAGAATATAACGAAAATGGAGATCTTGAAAATACATTCTTTTCTCCCGGGAAATGTTTTGAAGCAATTCGGCTTGAAAATGGAAATACTCTGATTTGCGACGGTTCTGCCTGTTCAGTGCGGGAACTGGATAAAAAAGGAACAGTAGTCTGGCAAATTACAAAAGATGATTTTCCGGAAATTAAGATGAACTGGCTGACGGGAATGGAGCTTCTGCCAAATGGAAATATTCTTGTTTGTAACTGGCTTGGCCATGGAAAATACGGAGAAGGTATCCCCGTTTTTGAAGTCTCAAAAGACAAGAATATCGTGTTTTATTTCACAGATAACTTGCATACAAACTCAATCTCTAATTTATCTGTAGTCAATCGTTTAAATTAAACTGAAATCAATCAATCAACTAACTTATATATGAAATCTTATAACATCTTATTTCTTGCTTTTTTGTTTCTGGCCTCTTGCACATCATCTGTTCAGCAAAAGGATAATAAACCGGTCGATTTACCTCATGTTTTGGTAATCGGTATAGATGGACTTGGGGCTCATGGAGTTGGAATGGCACAGACTCCTATTTTGGATGAAATGAAAAAAAACGGGGCATACTCACTCAAAGTCAGAACAGTAATGCCCAGTGTCAGCGCTCCTGCCTGGAGTTCGATGATTACCGGTGCAACGGTCGATCGGCACGGAGTGGGGAGTAATTCCTGGCGGGTAGATAACAAAGTTTTGGAGCCTGTTTATAAAGGGAAATACGATATGTTCCCAACGATTTTCGGAGAAATTCGAGATAATTATCCTGAGGCAAAAATTGGGGCTGTTTACCATTGGGGAAGTATAGGGAATTTAATTGAAAAAGATGTGTGCGATTTTAGTGTTCATTGCAAAACCGAAGATGAAACAACGCAAAAAGCCTGCGAATTGCTGGCAGAAAATCAGCCAAATTTTATGTTTGTGCACCTCGACCATGTGGATCATGCCGGACACCACGGTGGGTATCGGTCAGAAGAATACGCCCGATCTGTGGAGAAAGCAGACAGTCTGATTGATGTTTTTATGCAGACCTTACAAAGAATCAATCTTCTGGAAAAAACCACTGTGTTTGTTCTTGCCGACCATGGAGGTATAAACAATGGGCACGGCGGTTCAAGCCCTGACGAAATGATCGTTCCGCTTTTTATTTACGGGAAAGGCGTAAAACAGGGTTATGAAATTACGCATCCGGTTTTTACCTACGATTTGGCTCCAACAGTGGCCAATTTGTTCGATATCAGTTTGAACGAATGGGTGAACGGAAGTGCAATCGGGGACGCATTTGATAAATAAATTGTAATTAGGTTATAATCAAAATAGATCAATTCTTAAAATGAAAATTATCCGAAACACTTTCCTGTTGCTTGTTAGCGTTATTTTTTCTTACTGTCATCAGGTGGATGAAACAGTTCCCGAGTCAGTTATGAATCAGATTTACGAGGAAGTTAAAACGCCTTACAAGTATGGTTTGATAATGGTTCCTGAAGATTCAACAAAAATGCTTGATTGCCCGAGTGTTTTTCGCCATAACGATTCCTGGTACATGAGCTACATTATTTTCGATGGAAATGGATATGAAACCTGGTTGGCTGAAAGCAGTGATTTGTTGAATTGGAACACGTTGGGAAAAATAATGTCATTCACCGAAAATACCTGGGATGCCAACCAAAAAGCCGGATACATTGCCTTGCAGGATTTTGACTGGGGTGGCTCGTATGAAGTACAGAAATATGATGAAAAATACTGGATGTCCTATCTGGGTGGAGCAACCAGTGGCTATGAAGCGGGTACACTGGGAATTGGAATGGCGAACTCCGATAATCTGACTCAGATCAAAGAATGGAATCGATTGGAGAATCCTGTGATCTCAGCTAAAGACAAAGATGTGAGGTGGTACGATAATATTACGATTTACAAGAGTTCGGTCATTTGGGATAAGAAAAAAACTACCGGACACCCGTTTGTAATGTATTACAATTCCAAAGGAAGCAATAAGGATGAAGGGAAAGGGGTTGCTGAGCGTATTTCCATGGCCGTTTCCGACGATATGATTCATTGGAAACGGTTTGGTGAAAGCCCGGTAATCGATCATGAAACCGGAATTTCGGGCGATGCATTCATAACAAAAATCAACGATGTGTGGGTAATGTTTTATTTCGGAGCTTTTTGGAAACCGAATGCTTTCGACCGTTTTGCCTGTTCGTATGACCTTGTAAACTGGACCGATTGGGAAGGCGAAGACCTGGTAAAACCGTCAGAAGATTATGATCGTCAATATGCGCACAAGCCATTTGTGATTAAGCACAACGGCATTGTGTATCATTATTATTGCGCCGTTGATGAAAATGAAAACCGGGGAATTGCAGTGGCGACCTCGATCGACATTGGAAAAAGCAAACTCAACTTTTAAAACGATAAACCAAAAATAACTACACCAATGAAAGCCAGAATTCAGGTAATTTTATTATTTATCTTTAGCTTAGGCATTTTCCTTTCGTGTTCTGAAAAACAAGGTCCAGTTGATGAGAATAACCGACCGCTCATCGTAAAAAAAGGAACCATCGATTGCGATTTGGTAGAAACTTCTCCCATTGTATTTAAAAATAAAGTGTTTCGTTACGAATATGTGCGGCCTTGTTACTGGGATAACCACACCGGCGATTCTTATTCCCGTTTCATCGATATCAAAACAGGTGAAGCCACAACTTCCTTTGCAAAAGGCTATCATTTAGGAAGTGCTTTTGTTGACAATAATACAGTTTATGTAACGGTAGTAAATATTTGGGACGGAGAAGAAATACACATCTTTTCATCAACTGACATGAAAAACTGGGAACACTGGATGGCCTTTCAACTTCCCGGATACGGCATTTTTAATACTTCAATGACCAAAGCAAATGATAAATATGTATTGATGTTTGAAATCGGGAAACCGGAAAGTGAAGCGGGAAAAAGATTTACTGCCCGTTTTGCAACATCTTCCGATTTAAAGAACTGGGAAATTCTTCCTTCGAAATACAACTACGCAAAAGACCGGTACACAGCCCCTCACTGCCTGCGTTATCTCGATGGTTGGTATTACGATTTTTATCTCGAAGCGCACGACGGCTACGAAGCCCGGGTAGTGCGATCGAAAGATCTGGAACATTGGGAGACGAGTCCTCTAAATCCGGTGTTAAAAGCTTCGGATGAGGATAAGCAAATCATCAATAGTAATTTGTCGGAGGAATTAAGACAGCGTATTAAAGTTGCTGAAAACCGGAATAATTCCGACATCGATTTTTGTGAATACAAGGGGAAGTTGGTCATTAATTATTCGTGGGGCAACCAACGGGGAGAGGAGTTTTTGGCTGAGGCTTCTTACGATGGAACAATGAAACAGTTTTTAAAAGGGTGGTTCCCTGAGTAGAAAGTTTTGTATTGAATTTGAATTATTGAAAAAATGAATAGCCGATTTAGCAGACCTGAACGTATTACAAATATTGGTTCAGGTTGCTGATTTTATTACGACCTGAAAAATACAAGATAAAGTGCAAAAAAAACATCAGATAACCAGGCGAAGTTTTCTTTTCTCAGCAGGAAGCATGGGGCTTACAGGATTTCTACCATTTTCTGTCTGGGCTAATTCGAATATCGATGCTCCGGATGATACTTCCGACTTAAAGGCCGGACCATACATTCAGTTTTCTGGGGAAAATCAAATAACGGTTCGGTGGATTACTAATGTCCCGGCCACCGGTTGGATAGAATTCGGAAATCAGGAAAATGACTTGTCACAAAAGGTTGAGAGAATTAGCGATGGACTGGTGGACGCGAATCAGACCATTCATGAAATAACGCTCAATGATTTATTACCGGGAGAAATGTACTCCTTTCGCATCTGTTTCAAAACCATAGAAAAATTTGATCCTTACAACGTGGTTTTTGGCGATGAATATTCCAGTCAGGTTTATTCTTTTAGAGCCATAAACAGACAAATGGAAAAGGTTTCATTTTTGGTTTTTAATGATATTCATGATCGACCGGAATCGTTTGCTCATTTAATGAAATACAAGGAATCAGCGCAAACTGATTTTGTTCTTCTTAATGGCGATATAATGGGACACATCGACGAAGAAAATCAGATTGTTAAAAATGTTATTCAGCCATTGTCTCAGGGTGAAAGAAAAGTGCCGTTTGTTTATTCCCGCGGAAATCATGAGACAAGAGGGAAGTTTGCACGTCAGTTACCTTCGTACATTACCAAAAATTCCGACGGTTATTATTTTTCGTTTAAAGCCGGACCGGTTTACTGTATCGTTCTCGATTCGGGAGAAGATAAAGAAGACAATGATAAGGAATATTTCGGCCTTGTAAGTTTCAATGCGTACAGGGAAAAACAAACCGAATGGCTGAAAAACGAAATTAAAAAGAAAGCTTTCAAAAAAGCGAAATATAAGCTCGTTTTCAGTCACATTCCTCCTTTTTATTCCGGATCGAGGTATGGTACTTTGCACTGTCGCGAACTTTGGGCCGATGTATTGAATGAAGCAAAAATTGATATGTTGATTTCAGGTCATACCCACAAATACGGAATTCATCCGGCGAACAAAGACCATTATTATCCCATCGTAATTGGAGGCGGTCCAAAAGATGGTACCCGGACAATAATTGAAGTGAATGCAACAAATGAACAACTTAACCTGAAACTGATGGATGATCAGGGAAGAATACAGGGGAAGTTGAATCTTTGAACCGGAAGTAATATGAACTACAGACAAATTATAATTATAAGTGTACTCTTTGTTTTTGCCTTAAGCTGCACAAATGATAAAAGTATCCGGGATGAAAAAAAAGATATAAAAACGGATGTTTATGCTTGTGTTCCATTGCAGCCTGATCTGTCGACCAGCCTTCAAACGAAGTGGGAGAATAAAAAGATATTGAAGGAAAATGTTGTTGATCACATGGAATCACTGGATAAATGGCAGGGCAGAGCTTTTATCCCCGGAAATAATAAAAATGTGCCCAGAGAGAATGCATTTGTCGATTTTAGTTTATCCGATCTTTATGCTTTCGAAGGTTCGCATTCCATCAAATTAAAAACACCAACAAGACTTCCTTCTCCCATGCAGTCTGATCAAAGAATGTGGGACTGGATATTTTTGACAAGAGAATTCAACGACGAAGATTTTACTGATTATACACGAATATCAGCAAAAATATACCCTGATTGCCCCGGGCATAAAAAGATACATTTGTTTATGATTTTACAGAATGGAGACAATGTCCCGGATAAATATCTCAGGGAAGGGCTTCACACTGTTATGCTAGAAAATAACAAATGGAACGATGTAATTTTTGAGGTTCCTCATTTAAAACGCGATCAGGTAAAAAGTATTTCGTTTGTTTACAGGCAGCAAGGGAATGAAATTGATGCTTCAGATACTGTAGCATTTTATATCGACAGGCTGGCCTGGCAACAGGCTGAAACTGAACATTTCGAGGGTTGGGATACCGCTGATGATATTGTTTTTTCGCATACCGGATATAATTTGGATGATTCAAAAACTGCGTTCACATCAGCTTCTGAAGGAAACAGATTTAAAGTGCTTTCTGTCCCCGGCAATGAGGTGGTTTTAGAAAAGGAAATAAAACCGGTTGAAGGTGCTGTTGGTAAATTCTCGGAATTTGATTTTACGGAGATTAACAAAGAAGGATTGTACCGGATTCAGTACAACAATAAAACAACAGAGCCATTTCCCATTAAAAATGATGTTTGGAACACGACCCTTTTGAAAACGATAAATTTCTTTTTCAGCGAACGTTGTGGATATGAATTACCCGGAATTCATGGTGTTTGTCATTCCGATTGTTACACCTTAAATAATCAGGATACCGTATTCATGGACGGGGGCTGGCACGATGCCGGAGATCTATCGCAGTCGTTTGCCAATACCGCAGAAGCTACCGGTACGATGTTCCGCCTGGCACGAAATTTTAAAGCTAATGATTCGGAACTGAGTAAAAGGTTGCTGGATGAGGCAATGTGGGGATTAAAATGGTTGCATAAAAACCGTTTTGCAGATGGGCAGAAAGTTAGCTGGACTGTAATTGACCACTGGTCGGACGGTCTAGTTGGAAACAGCGACGATAAAATTACATCATTTAGATTCAACGAGAGAGACAATCGTAATTCCATCGTTGCAGAAGTAGAGGCAATGAAAACTTTAAAAGACTTGGATCCACAACTTGCAAAAAAGTGTCTGGAATTTGCGGTGGAGGATTGGCATTGGAATGAAGAAAAAGTTCATTCTGCCGACCTTGCGGTTCTAGCCCGAGGAGTATGGGCCGGAGCGACATTGTATGAAGTAACTAAAAGTGAGGAAGTAAAAAATAAAATAATTGGCTATGCTAATGAGTTGATGGAATGCCAGCAAAAAGAACCCATGGATTGGAATATACCGTTGAACGGATTTTTTTATACCAATAGTAAGAGTGATATTCTTTTTGTTCAAAGGCATGTTGTTAGCCTTATTTCTCCCATACTTGGCATGGTACAATTGTGTCAGCTATTCCCTCAACATGAGAACTACCAGGAATGGCATACTTCCATAAAATTGTATGCTGAATATTTAAAAACGATAAGTTCGGTAACTGCTCCATATCACATATTCCCTGCAAGCATTTATAAACTTGGCTCGTGCGATAATTCCCAAATATTAAATGGTTTGCAAATGGATGAGAATTACTATCTAAGAATGTTTCCTGTTTGGGAAGCGGGCAGGGGAAATTCTCCGGTAATTCTTTCATATGCTGTTGGTTTGGCAGAGGCAAATAAGATATTAAAAGAGGAAGAAATTGATAAGATCTGCCAGTCGCAACTGGAGTGGATTGTGGGAAAGAATCCTTTTAATCAAAGTCTCATGTATGGCGAGGGCTATAATTATTCTCCTCAGTTTTCAGCACCATGCGGTGATCTTGTAGGTGGAATTCCTGTTGGAATTCAAACCAAAGGGAATAAGGATATTCCGTATTGGCAACCCGCAGTTCTTTATAATTTTAAGGAACTTTGGGTACACGTGTCAGCCAGATGGTTGTACCTGCTCGAAAGTATGTATTATTCAGAGAAGGAAGAAATTTAAACTTATACCAAAATAAATCAATAAACCATGATAAAGAAGAACATTTTTAGACAAAGCACACTGATCCTGTTACTCTCTGTTTTAATGGGATCTTGTACTACAAAAGAGAAACAACCGGTAGATTATGTCGATCCTTTTATTTGTACTCAAGGCGATCACGGCCATTGGTTGCCGGCTTCCCTTGTACCATTTGGGATGGTGGAACTTGGCCCCGATACTTACCCGGGAAGTTTAACTGCTGACGGCGATTTTGCGCACAGTGGATACGATTATTCCGATCATCAGCTTCGCGGATTCAGTCATGTTCACCGGGGAAGCTCCGGTGGCGGTAGAATTGGAGACCGCGCCGGTCTAATCTCATTTGTCCCTTTTACTAATCCTCCTGCCGATACATTTTTTGTAAATCCTGTCCTTGATTTTGATAAAAACACCGAAGAGGCAAATCCCGGCTATTACAAAGTACATCTTTTAAAAGATAACATTTGGGTTGAACTAACGGCAACGGAACATGCCGGGTTCCATAAATATTCGCACACCGGCGACTCTCCGTTCAACTTATTTATGAATTCTGGGAACCGGGGAAACGTTTATACATGCAAGCAAACTTCAGAGAATTCTATTGAAGGTAAGGTCAGCAATTATTATTTCGTTGCAGAATTTAGTGTTCCCGTTTCTGAAACAAAAATATGGAACAGGAATTCGCTTGAAGACAAATCTGAAATACAAAATCAGCCATTTGGAGGAATGGTATTTAAGTTTGATGAGTTAAAGAACAACGAACTTTTGGTAAAAGTTGGATTATCATTGACAAGTATTGACGCTGCAAAAAAGAACCTTGAGACCGAATGTAAAGATTGGAATTTTGACGGAATTCGCGAAAAAGCTTCGATTTTATGGAACGATAAACTTTCAGGAATTAAAGTTGAGGGCGACAACGACGATGATAAAACCATCTTTTACACGGCGCTTTATCACACTTGTTTTTTACCATACGTTACCAGTGATGTGGACGGTACTTACCCCGGATTAGACCAAAAGAATCATAAAGCTGAAGGTTATAAAATGTATAATAATTATGCATTCTGGGATTCGTTCCGAACAAAATATCCTTTGTACAGCCTCTGGATTCCTGATGTTTACCGCGAAATTGCTAATTCGTTACGCGATATATACGAACAGGCTGGCAACTGGGATCCATTCCCAGATAACGATCATCCTCCACATGGTTTTTGTTACACAGTAAGAGGAAAGGATCATTATAATCCATGTTCAACCTGCAGGCACGAACACATGTTGATGGTAATGGCCGATGCATATTTTAAAGGTTTGTTCGATTTTCCACTGGCCTCAGTTTATCCGTATATGAAACACGAAGCGATGATTCAGATGCCGGAACGATATGATTCCATTCAGTTTATTCCTGCCCGTCCCGACCAAACCGGTGAATACTCGTGGGACAACTGGACGATGGCTCAACTGGCGAAAGACCTGGGCAAAGAAGACGAATATTCGTATTTCCTGAAACGATCAGGATATTGGGAAAATACCTGGGACCCATCCATCCGTTTTTTCCGTGCGCGCGCTGCCGATGGAACCTGGCTCGACTTCCCGGAAGATCCAACTGTTAACCGCGAAAAATATACCTACGAAGGAAGCAAGTGGCATTGGCGCTGGAATATCGTTCATGATATTCCTGCTTTGATTGAAAAGTTTGGAGGCAACGATGCTTTTATCAAAGAGCTGGAGTATTTTTTCGACAATGATTTGTATACCGCCGGAAACCAGATCGATTTGCATGCTCCCTTTTTATTCAACCAGGCAGGTGCACCGTGGCTGACCCAAAAATGGGTAAGAACAATACTAACAGAACCGATCGTGCAGAAATACGGGACCCATAATTTTTTCCCGGAACCGATTTTTGATCGCGTGTACAAAACAACACCCGACGGGTACCTCGAAGAAATGGATTGCGATTACGGTTGTATGGCTGCCTGGTACAACATGGCAGCAATGGGACTTTACCAGGTTTGTCCGGGAAACCCTGTCTATCAGCTGACTGCTCCTATTTTTAAGTCGGTTACAATAAAACCTGATAATTCTGCACAGAGCAAAACTTTTACCATAAAATCTCAAAACCTGAGTAAAACAAATATTTACATCCAGTCGGCAACCTTGAACGGAAAAGAGCTGAACCGTTCGTGGATTTCACACGATGAAATTATTAAGGGAGGCGAGCTGGTATTTGTGATGGGAAGTGAACCCAATAAAGAATGGGGAACAACTGATCAGTAAATCGAAACTGCATGTTGTTTCGAATGAATAAAAAATTGGCGCATCAAGAATAATAGAATTATGAAATTACGAATACTCTTTGCCATCCTGTTTTTTGTGTTGACAACTTCGGGATTTGCTGCAGAACCAGATACCTTGTCTTTTTATCATTTATCCGATATTCACCTGGTTTTTCAGCTTGAAACTTTTCAAAAAGATCTTGCCAAAAATCGGGCGAGTTGCGTTAAAGGTCTCGCTCCTTTTCGTGATTTTATTAAGTATAACAACAAAGAAAAAGATGCTGATTTTTTAGTAGTATCTGGCGATCTTGTGGATATATACAAAGGAGAAACCGAAAACGGAGGAATGTTTGGTGAGCAAATTGAGTCTTTTACGCACTTACTGAAAAAAAGTAAAAAACCGGTTTATACCATACTTGGAAATCACGACATTACTGAATACTCATGGGATACTGCGCGGGTTTCATCGCAAATTGAAGCAGGCAGTGCTCGTGCGGAATGGATACGTAATTTGTCATGTTTTGAGAATGGTACTTATTACAGTAGGATTTTTAAGGTTGGAGAAACAACCTACCGGTTTATTTTCCTTGATAATGCATTAAACCGTTTTGAAGGAAAAACAGAAACTGACATTCCATACATTGATAAGGCTCAGCAGTCCTGGCTGAAAAATCAATTCGATGCATCGGCAAATGATGTGGAAATTGTCATCATGCATATTCCCCTCCGAAAAGAATCATGCGATGTTCCTGAAAACAGTATTTATTCGGTTCTTGGTATTCAGTCGACATTGAAACTGGTTTTGGCCGGTCATAATCATAAAAACCGTATTACAAAGTTTGGGGAAGACATGAGTAGTTTTTTTCAGGTTCAAACTGCTGGTTTTGGATCAAATCCGGATGCCTGGAGAAAGATCCGTTTGACTGAAAATGAGATACTCATTTCTGAACCCGGGACATTAGAGAATGAATTGAAAATTCAAATAAAATGAAGAGAATGAATTTGAAGTATAAATATCTCCGGTTTCTTATTTGGCTTGTAATTTGGGCCGTAATTCCTTTCACCCAAATAAAAGCACAAGCTCAGGTTGGAAGTGTAATTCCGGCTTGGTCTGAGGGATATGTGGACATTCATCATATTAACACAGGAAAAGGAGAATCCACTTTTTTTATTCTGCCTGACGGAACTACAATGTTGGTTGATGCCGGAGCAACTCAAAGATCAAAACCGCGCGTTACCGATCCCAAACCGGATGGAAGCCGAACACCGGGAGAATGGATCGCCCGATATATTGAATTTATGATGAAGCCTTTGTCCGGCTCAAAACTTGATTACGTATTGCTTACCCATTTTCACGACGATCATATTGGTGAACTGTATCCGGGAGCAAAATTATCGAAAAAGGGTGATTATAAGTTGAGTGGGATTACAGAAGTGGCAGAATCGATCGCAATTGGTAAGTTAGTTGATCGTGGCTGGCCTGACTATAATTTTCCTGTGCCTGCCAGAGGTGATTATTTGGAAAATTACATCCGGTTTGCACAATGGAGTGCTGAAAATGGTGTTGAAGTAGAACAATTTAATGTTGGTTCCAACGGCCAGTTTGTTTTGTTGAATGAGGCAACCAAATATCCTGAATTTGAAATGCGAAATATTGCAGCAAACGGACATGTCTGGACTGGTGTGGGCAATGCCGAACGAAATCATTTCCCTCCGTTGGAAAGCCTGAACCGGTCTGAATATCCCGGAGAAAACCAGGTTAGTTGTGCATTTCGTTTGTCTTATGGCAAGTTCGATTATTTTAATGGTGGCGATATAACCACAGGCGCCCCCGGAAGCTGGCAGGATATTGAAACCCCGGTTGGAAGGGTAACAGGCCCGGTTGATGTGTGTGTCGCCAATCATCATGCCTACTACGATGCAATGGGATATTTGTTTTTGCAGGCAGTTCGTCCGCGTGTTCATTTGATTATGTCATGGGCGCCCAGCCATCCGTCTCCTTCCGTTTTGGCCCGCATGATGTCTGAGGGAACCTATCCTGGGCCTAGAGATGTATTCTCAACCAACGTAATGGAAGAAACTCACACTGTAATCGGTGGCAGGGTCGATAATATGAAAAGCCGCCATGGACACATCGTAATCCGTGTAGCTCCCGGAGGAGAAACATATACCATTTATATCCTTGATGATTCGGCTGAAAACTTCAAAATTAAATCTGTTCACGGACCTTATTCGTGTAACTGATAAAATGATTAAAAAATTACAAGTAGAAAATGTATAAAGTATCCAACATAAACCGGCAGTTAATTGCCTGTGTTTCACTGATAATAATAATCTCAATTATATCTGCTTTTTCAGTAACGGCACAACTGGTTCAGATTGAAAATGAAAGGGATAACAATCCAAAGAATTTTTATTTAGGCATTGATAATTCAGGCGACAGGTTTGGACCTGATGAGTTTTTTAATCCCGCCTCTATTGATGCCATGGGAGTAGACTTTGTGGTTTTTCATTACAGAGGTCCACGTGGTACCATTGCCGATGAGGCAAAAAGGATGAAGGAACTTGGTAAACGTTTTAATGAGAAAAATCTGAAAGTGGTTGTAAATGTGGAATGTGGCAACTGGGCTTTGGATATGAAAAGTACTGATGGTTTTGAATGGGTGAATCAGGAGAATGGCCTGCATTTATTTAAGTTCCCTCCCAAAGTGCTTCAGTCGTTAAACAAATCGCCTGCAGTTTGGGGAGTTCAATACGACGAGCTGGAACATTCACTGCTTACCCGTAATCTTTCCATAACGCTGCGAAATCCGGGTGTTGAACTGGCAACGTTAGCAGAAACAACCGGTATGACTTTTAAGAAAGCTGATAAAGCCGTAAACGAAGGGGCAAAAAAGTTGGTTAGAGAATACAAAGAATATGGTTCCAACTACGTATTAGGGGAACACGTTTGGCCGGTACTTTTCCATAATTTTGCCCGGGCAGGAATTCCGCCGGTATACAAACAAATGAAGGAAAACTGGTCGAATGTTTGGGCTGCATGCGCTATGGGCGCCAGTTTGCAATACGACCAGGAGTTATGGACCTGTATTGATTTGTGGAACCATAATTCATTCCCCGGACACTCTGCCAAAGAGTTGTGGAACAACCTTTTATTCGCCTACTTAATTGGCGTTGACAAGGCTTATGTTGAAGGACTCAGGGCAGATATGTATGAACAGGATGAAAATGGAAATATCAGTTTGCTTGAACGCGGGGAGGTTTTCAGCCGTTTTGCAAAAGATTATTTGCCCCATAATAAACGGAATTACACGTTCAGGGATTTTGAGCCGGAGATTGCCATTATTCGTTTCGATGATACCGAGTGGGGGCAAAGTCCGGATACATATTGTACAGTTGATTCTCACGGACAAACAGTTAATTTATATTGGAAAGACTGGCTTTTTGGTGCTTACGACCTGAATACAAGTCCTGAATCGGAAGAATGGTTAAAAGCCTGGAACACCATCACTCACGGTTGGGTTAAAGAAAAGAGCCTTTCGTGGAATGCCGGAAATGTTTACAAAGGTATGCCTCACCGCTCGTTTGCTCCGGCAAATTCTCCGGTTGTTTTCGATGATAAGGTTACAAAAGAATATTTGAAAACAGTGAGACTGGCTTTTCTGTGCGGCATGTATATCAGCGATCAGACGCTGGACGATGTGGCTTCGCTGGTAAAAGATAACGGCTTGGTTGTGGTTACTTCCAAACGTTTTGCTCCAAAAAGATTTGTAGAAAAGTATAGCGGAGGAACCCAGGATTTTAATGATGGAACCGGGAAATGGATCATCACCGACGATATGGCCGGGGATGAACTGAAAGAACTGGTAAAACCATTGCTGGGTAATGACAATGAAATCGTATATAAGTTCTCGGGTGGCAGAAAAATAACCATGAAAATTTCGTCGGACGGAGATGAACTGGAAATCTTCAAAACCAATTTTTAATTTGAAAGAATCCATAAAAGTATATGAAGAAGATACTTTCTACTATGTTAAATTTAATCTGTACTTTTACGACTTTCAATAACCTGTAATCAACTAAGAAGAAATCAAATGAAACGAATCTCCTTTTTATCCATTTTGTTTATTTTTTTATTTGCCTGTACTGCCAAGAAGAATTCTGTTTCCATTCAGAATATGACGTGTGAACACCTCGAAAATCCTATTGGTATAGACGCAAAGAAACCACGTTTTTCGTGGCAGCTATTCTCCGAAAATCAGGGAGTTGGACAAAAAGCATATCGTCTTGTTGTGGGAACTGATTCTGAAAAAGTTTCCAATGGACAAGGTGATTACTGGGATTCCGGAAATATTCTGGCATCAACCATTCCTGCTGTTTATGATGGCCCGGATTTACAACCTTTTACGACTTATTTTTGGAGTGTTCAGGTGCAGTTGAACGAGGGCAGCTGGTCTGCTTTTTCCGATGCAGCAAGTTTCGAAACAGGAATGATGAATCAAACGAACTGGCGGGGCGACTGGATTTCAGACACTTATGATTATAATATTAAACCTGCTCCCTATTTCAGAAAAGAATTTAGTGTTGGCAAAAAAATAAAGTCGGCACGGGCTTACATTGCCGTGGGTGGTTTGTACGAATTGTATCTGAACGGCGAAAAAGTCGGCAACCACAGGCTCGATCCCATGTACACCCGGTTCGACAGGAGAACGCTTTATGTTACTTATGATATTACGAACAATCTGAAAGATGGAGACAACGCAGTGGGTGTTGTTTTGGGTAACGGTTGGTACAACCATCAGTCAACGGCCGTTTGGTATTTCGACAAAGCGCCGTGGCGTGCCCGTCCAAAGTTCTGCATGGATATTCGTATTTCTTACGATGATGGTTCAGAGGAAATCGTTTCAACAAACAGAAGCTGGAAAACTTCGCCTTCTCCAATCATTTTTAACAGCATTTACACTGCCGAACATTACGATGCACGTTTGCAACAACCGGGTTGGAACAAACCGGGTTTTGACGACGAAAAATGGGGGCGGGTGATGTGTACCAATGCTCCGTCGCAAAATATTGTGGCTCAGGCCATGCAACCGGTGCGGAACGTAACAGAGGTTCCTGCCAAAACGGTTACCAAATTCAGCAACACCAATTATGTTGTTGATTTTGGACGCAATATTGCCGGTGTAATTCAAATGAAAATTAAAGGAAAAGAAGGAACAACTGTTCGCTTAAAACATGGTGAACGTTTGTACGAAAACGGGCATGTTGATATCTCAAATATTGATATCCACTACCGACCAACCGATGATTCTGATCCTTTTCAAACCGATATTGTGATTCTGAGCGGCAATGAGGATGAATTTATGCCCAGGTTTAATTACAAGGGTTTTCAATATGTGGAAGTTAATTCAGATAAACCCATTGACTTTTCGGAAGAAAATCTGACTGCCTGGTTTATGCACAGCGACGTTCCTGTTACAGGCGAAATCAGTTCGTCGAACGAAACGCTCAATAAAACATGGAAAGCAGCAAACGCATCCTATTTGTCGAATTTATTTGGGTACCCAACCGATTGTCCGCAGCGCGAAAAGAACGGCTGGACAGGAGATGGGCAAATAGCCATAGAAACCGGATTGTACAATTACGATGCAATTACCATTTACGAAAAGTGGATGGCCGACCACCGCGATGAGCAACAACCCAACGGCGTAATATGCCGCATTGTGCCAACCAGCGGCTGGGGTTACACATCTCACGGTCCAGATTGGACAAGCACCATTGCTGTAATTCCATGGAACGTTTACCTGTTTTACGGCGATAAAAAAATTCTGGAAGACTGCTACGACAATATTAAATTATATGTTCGTTATATCGATGAAACATATCCTACCGGATTAACCGATTGGGGACTTGGTGACTGGGTGCCGGTAAAATCAAAAACTCCGCGCGAGCTGACTTCAACGGTTTATTATTATGTTGTTGTCGATATATTAAGAAAAGCGGCCACCGTTTTAGGTGAAAAAGAAGATGCTGAAAAATATCTTGCACTGAGTGAAAAGATAAAAAATGCCTTCAACGAGAAGTACCTCGATCGTGAAACCGGAATTTATGGAAGCGGGCTTCAAACGGAGTTGAGTGCACCTCTTTACTGGGGTTTGGTACCTGAAAATATAAAAGAAAAAGTTGCCGCCAATTTAGCCAAAAGGGTAGAAGCCGACGACAAACATATTGATGTGGGTCTGCTGGGAACCAAATCGATTTTAAACGCGATGAGTGAAAATGGTTATTCAGATTTGGCGTACGAAGTTGCCTCACAGGAAACCTATCCGTCGTGGGGATGGTGGATTGTAAACGGAGCAACCACATTCTACGAAAACTGGCCTCTGGATGCAGGGCGCGATATCTCGATGAACCACATTATGTTTGGCGAAATTGATGCATGGTATTACAAAGGGTTAGGTGGAATTTTCCCTGATGAAGAACAACCCGGCTTTAAAAATGTGATTTTGAAACCCAATTTTGTTGCAGGTCTCGATCATTTTGAAGCGAAACACGAGAGCCCGTACGGAACCATTGTTTCTTCGTGGAAGAAGTCGGGAAACAGCGTTAATTACAATGTTTCCATTCCAGCAAACAGTACGGCAACTCTTTATGTCAAAGCCGGAAATCTGAAAGAAAATAATCAGGATATATCTGAAAACAGTCACATCGCTTTGGTTAAAAATGAGAGTGGAGATTACATCTTACAACTGCAATCGGGAAGTTATTCCTTTACTGTTGAGGAGTAGATTTAGGATTGATAAATTTTGGAATAAAATTAAATTTTGAAGCATGTCTTTTTGTCGTTTAAAGGTTTCGTTCATTACAATATTTGTTTTATTACTTTTATTTTCCTGTTCAGCACCAAAAGTTGAGAAGGCGGAAAATTCCGTAGAAAATGAAAAACCTAAAATTGTAAATATTATCAATTTTATTCGCTTGCTGGAACCTCGGAGTGAGGAGATTACCGAAGACGTTTTGTTTCAAACGGTAGTGAAACAGTTGGAGTTGATGAAAGAAAACAACTTACGCGGAACTTTTCTTTTGCAGTACGATGCTTTAATGGATTCCCGTTACCAGGAGTTGCTAAAGAGTTTGCCTAAAAGTTCGTTTGAAATTGGCGCCTGGTGGGAAATTCCGCAGCCATTGGTTGAAAATGCCGGGATGAAATGGCGCGGCCGTTATCCATGGGACTGGCATGCCGATGTAGGTTTTGCAACCGGTTACACCCCTGCCGAACGCGAAAAGCTGGTGGATGTTTACATGGCCGACTTTAAGAAGATTTATGGTTATTATCCCAAATCGGTGGGCTCGTGGTTTATCGATGCGCACTCGTTAAAATACATGTCTGATAAATACGGAATTGTGGCTTCGTGTAACTGCAAAGACCAGGTTGGTACTGATGGTTATACCATGTGGGGCGGGTACTGGAATCAGGCGTATTACCCGAGTGTAAAAAATGCGTACATGCCTGCACAGAACAGCGAAAATCAGATTCCGGTGCCGGTGTTCCGAATGTTGGGCAGCGACCCGATTTATCAATACGACTCCGGTTTGGGTAGCGAAAGGCAGGGAGTGGTTTCGCTTGAACCGGTTTATACAGAAGGCGGCGGCGACACAACCTGGGTGAACTGGTATTTTAGGCAATTTGTTGAAGGTGAATGTACTGAATTCGCCTACGTGCAGGCCGGACAAGAGAATTCTTTTACGTGGGAGGCGATGAAAACAGGTCTTGAAATTCAGTTCCCCTTAATTGCCAAACTTCGCGATGAAAATAAGGTTAAAGTGGAAACTCTGGCCGAATCGGGCGAATGGTTCCGCGAAACGTATCCGACAACACCGGCAACTTCCGTAACAACTTTAGACGATATTCAGGGAAATGATCAGAAAACAATCTGGTTTAACAGCCGTTTTTACCGGACCAATTTGCTTTGGGATAAGGGCGCACTTCGTTTTCGCGATATTCATTTGTTTAATGAGGATTTTGAATCGGCTTACCTGACAAAAAAAGGTACTTCCAACCAGTGTTTGTATTACACACTTCCATTTGTGGACGGTTATTTCTGTAGCTCTGGAGAAAAAAGAGCCGGGCTTTATTTTAAAGGAAATATCGACGGAAAAGAAGTGAATTTAAGCGGGGAAAATGTACGTACCGAAAAATCAGGAAATGGAATTTTGAACATCTCCTGGCAACTGGATGGCGGTGTAGGAACTTTTCATTTGAGCATGGACGAAAACAAAATGGAAATCGTGTTCGAAAGTTTAAAGGAGCTGGATTGGTATCTTGACCTTGAAACAGTTGACGGTTCTGATCTGCCGTTTATATCTGTTGAGGAACAAAATATAAAAGCGCAATATAGTTCAATGGATTATCAGGTAGATGTTTTATCGGGGCAGTTTATCGTTCCTGAAAATGATGTCGTATTCCGTGTAAATCCGGCAAATAATAAAATCGTATTAAATTTTAACCAGAAACATTAACCCTTTTTAAACGAAGTGATATGAAACTCAAAACTCAATACATTTATTTGCTGCTGGTGGTTCAGGCAGTTTTGGCATACATGGCACTCCACGGATTTGGATTTCTGTTTAAATCGGGAACAGCCATTGCAGGTATTCTCATCCTCCTGTTTCTTTTTCTGAAAAAACCGGCTCAGAACAAAGATGTTTGGGCAGTAATTGCAGCCTTTGGATTTTCCATTGCAGGCGATTGGTTTTTGTCGAATATGAAAGGCGATTCAGGCATGTTTGTAACCGGAATTGCGCTTTATTTTGTTGCGCATGTGGGCTACCTGGCTTTCGCTTTGTTAAACGGAACTTTTCACAGAACATTTACTGCTCTGTTATTGGCCGGATTTCTTGTGTTTTATGCTCTTACTTTGTTTCCCGCCATAGACGGACTGGTAATGAAGATTGCCGTTTTGATTTACCTGCTTATTTCCTGTTTGTCGCTGGGAGCTGCCTTTGGTATTAAAGCCGCCTCGCTGGTTAAGTGGAGCTACAGCTTTGGAATTGCCTTAATTTTGTTTTCCGATACGATTATTTCGTTCAAAGAATTTGTTGGTTATAAGGATTTGAACTATTTGATTCTACCCACTTATTACCTGGCACATATTGCGGTAACTTTTGCCGTGCTGAAACGGTTTGTAGGTAGCAGTGTTGCAGAAGAAAACAGTTAATGTAGTACAAATCTTAGAATGGCTTGATTCAGTTTTTAATAATGAATGGTACACGCTGCGGAGAGGATTTTGGGGAGCGTTCCTGTCCGATAGGACGGAACTGCGAAACGAGAATCCAGCAAACGACACCGCACGAACCCCGCAATGCAATTTACAGTTTGTTAGCGAGTCGTTATTTTTTCTTTTGCTTTTACTAATTCGTTTATTATTGTTTTTGCATACTTTTTTACCTTTTTCGGATAATCACCTTCTTCCAAATCAGATTCAATAAAATCTACCGAACTGTCAAGTTGCTCGTAAAATTCACTGATTGCGATTTTATTTTTCATTAAATCGAAATTCATCTCAGTCAATTGGTCAATTTCAGATTCAATGGTGAATAGTATTTCTAAGTCATCATCTTCATAGGATTCAATATCATAATCGTCAAAAGCAGTTTCTATCTTTTCCAATTGGGTTTGAAAATTATTCGCAAATATTCTTTTCTCGTCATGACTAAATTCTGGAATACTGTCTAAAAACTCTTGTTCTTTTTTACTTGCTTCAGCTAAAAGTTCTTTCTGTTCATTTGATAACTTATTAAAAGCCTTTGCAACAGTTTCTGTAAGATTTATCTCTATTGTTAAGGATTGATTTTTGGGGGATGTTGGTTTTGTTTGTTTTTCAATCGGTTCTGAAGTCGTAATTTCAAGATTTAATTCTTTGTCTTCGTCATTACACATTTTAATAAAATCCTTCTCCGTCAATATTTTAATTTGATTTCCTTTTTCAATTAGTTGTTCTGCTTTTCTGTGTTTCGAACTTTTTTCATAGCCAGCTAATTTTGTTGAATCTTGAGTTCCAACAACTAAAATTGTGGTTTTTTGAGTAACTGAATCTAAAACGTTGCACCCAATTTTTGCAGCAATTACTGCTGCTTCTTTTCTCGGTAGTGACAAAGCACCTGTAAATACCAAATTCTCTCCAAACAGAGAACCTTCTGGATTTCCGTCCTGTTTGATTGATGTTGCGTGACTTGTCCCTGATTCGTTTTGAGTAATTGGTTTTCCAATCCTTACAAACCAGTCATCTATAGACATTTCTTTAATTCTGCAAGCGTGTGCTACAACCAAACCTGCTGCAATGGCATCTTGGAGTGCGTCATGATGTTCAAATGAAATTTCTAAAAAATCCGCTATGTTTTTAAGTCCATAACCTTTATAAGCAAACTGCTCCCAAGTACGACGTGTAATTTTTGCGGAGTCTAACCATTTTGTGTTTATCGGAGGTAATTGATATTCTTCACAAACCCTATTAAGTGCAACTCTGTCAAACGGCATGTGATGAATAGTAATTTGACCATCAAGTCTATTTATGAGTTCCTGGTATATTTTGTCAAAAGTTGGTGAGTTTTTGACATCAGATTCTTTTATCCCATGAATGGCAGTATTAAACGGGTCAAAATATGATTCTGGATTAATTAAAGAACTCCATCTATCGATTACTTTCCCATTTTCAAATTCTGCAATTCCTATTTGACAAATACTCGAATAATCTGCATTTGCGGTTTCAACATCTAATGCTAAATATTTCATGTCGTTTGGTTTTTTATAATGTCTAGTCCTAGAATACGGCTACAGGTTAAACATTGTGTTAAGCTACATTATTAAACACGGTATTTGGTGTTTTATACCTTAAAGATACATGAAGCCTTTTATTATTGTAAACTTTAATTGCACTTTTTGTTGCCCGTTTAGCATGGGCTGTTGAAAAGAAGCATTGGTCGAGGTAGAACTCGTCCTTTAAAATGCCGTTAACCCTTTCAGCAATAGCATTTTCATAACAATGTTTTTCTTCCGTCATGCTGATTTTTATTCCTTTTCTTTTTAGCTCATTTACATACACATGGCTGCAATACTGTACACCCCTGTCGGAGTGGTGTATAAGTCCGGCCGCTGGCTTTGTGTGCCACAGGGCCTTTTTGAGGGCCCGTAGGCACCCCGCCAGCTCCAGCGAATCGCTGAGGTCATATCCGATAATTTTCCGTGAATACAAGTCGGTAACCAGGGCTAAATAACAAAAGCCTTTTACTGTTCGGATATAGGTTATGTCCGAGACCCAAACCTGGTTGGGCTTTGTAACCTGCACCTCTTTTATCAGGTTGTTGTATTTATGGAAATGGTGGTAGGAGTTGGTTGTTTTATAACTTGCTTTCTTCCTCCTTACCAGCATGTTGTTTTGCCTTAGTATATTAAACAGGCTATCTCTGCCAAGCTTTACTCCTGCATTTTCGAATGCTGGTTTCAAGGCTTCATGCAACTTTCGTACATCAACCCTCGGCTGCACTTTGCGTTCTTCTTTTACAAGCTCTATTACCCTTGATTCAACGGATTTATACCGGTTCCACCGCTGTTGGTATTTATAGTATGCATCGCGCTTAAGGTTAAAGCAAGCACATACCTTTGATATGCTTGCTATACCTGTTTGTTTCGTAATCGCAGCAGCCTTCATCAGGGCTTGATGTTTAAATTTTTTTTTAACTCATCCACGTTCTTATACCCCAGTTTTTCTGCCGCCACTTCCAGATATGAATCCAAAGTCAACTTGTCAAGGTCTTTTTTAATCAACAACTCTTTTAGTTGCTTGATTTCCTTTTGCAAGGCTTTCAGTCGTGATGTTTCTCCTTCTGTTTCCACTAGAATTCTTGTGTTCATTAAATCTTTCCGGTTGTACTTTTTTACCCATTCATTTATGGTAGTCCGGTTAACGCCATAAATGTCTCCCAGTTCTCTCTTGGAATATTTTCCCGTACTAAGTTCGGCTAAAATTTTGAGTTTGAAACCCTCGCTGTATCTTCATAAGATACCATCATTTTTATACATATTTGCTACATTTTGTGTAGCCTTTTTTTAGGACGGGTCATAATGCTCGCTAACGGTCACTTGTAAGTTGTCGTTGCGGATTTCGGAGCTCGTTCCTGTCCGACAGGACGGAACGATGTTGCGAGAATCCAGCGAACGACACACCACAAACCCCGCAATGCAATTTACAATTTGTTGTGTGCCGTATTTTTTCAAAAAGTCATCGTTATCATTTTATACATCAAATTTAAATAATCATTTATTGGCATATGATTAATCAATGTATCCCTTAATTCTATTAACTTTTTATTTCTTGCTTCTTTCCTAATTTCTTCCAATGATTCTTTTAATCCTACCGCAAGTTTTTCTTTACTTTCTTTTGATTCATTGAAAAGGATGATTTTATAATTTGATACATCAATTCGCAATTCTTCAATTTTTGAAGCAAGCAAAATTACTGGCTTGTTTATCCCATGAGCAAACCCCAATTCATACATAACATTGACGTTATTACCAGTAACATCTGCAATAATTAAATCCGATTTGGAAATTAAACTTTTGATTTTCTCGGCAATTGATTCACCCGCTGATATCATTTCATCAGCTCTAATGACTTCAAGTCCTTGTTCAAGACATGTTTCCTTTATTATTTGATAATTTTTGTTTGCTTGCTCTGAATAGGGCATGATTACAAAAACGCGCTTAAGTTTATCTATTTTATTACCTGTCGAAGTTTCCTTTAAATCAATATTTTGAATTAGCTCATTGTACTTTATTGTAGTTGAGTTTTTGGTTTTCTTAATTTCTTCTTTTAATTTTTCAAGTTCCTCATTTTGAATTTGAGAGTTTTTAATTGATTTAATGTTTTGAGAAATGTCATTAAGCTGGTCATCAAGGTTTTTTAAATCAAAATCTTTTTGTTTTTCCAGTTGTTCTTTTAGCTTTTTGTTTAGTTCATATAACCTGCTCAAGTCACCCTCCTGATGCTTTACGGTTCGTTCAAAAATTCCAGTAGTTTTATCTACAGTGTCAATTTGTTCTTTTAAGTATTTAGCTTGTTTCTCTGCCAGTTGATTTGTCTGTCTAAATATTTTTGTGTAAAGAAATATTAGATAGCCAAAACCAATAGTAATCAATGCTAACCAAAGTGGGACAAATTCTTTAAGTATGTCGAAAACTGCATTCATAATAAATTAATTTTCTTTTGTTTGGTCTCTAAATTCATTTGCAATTTCTAGCAAAAGCGCGCTTACAAATTTCCCAAAATCATAAAATGTTAATCCGTGCATAACTTCGGTTTAATATGGCACACAACGTATGTGTATATGTATTACGTTTATATCGCTTATGGCTGTTTTTCCTTTTGTTTGCCTTAATTGTATGTATTTCAATTATATATTCGTTTGTAAGCGTTTGTTGTCGTTTACAAACGGCTATTTTATAATTATACTTTCCTGGGGCACGTTCTTACGCTTTTGAATCTTTCTTCACCATGTCCGGGTAAGGAGTTTTAAAAATAACATTTGTATATATAAAATAAAAGTGTTGTGCTGTTATTCTTTTCCAAATTCTATCTATTAAGTCAACTTTGATTTTAATGTGAGAAATAGAATAAGAATTATGATAGTTATACCTATTTTTAGTGTTTTAGAATAAGCTTACTTTACCTGTTATGATAAAAACCAACTTCAACCTGCAACTTGTATTCCTCTGTGTTTTCGGATTGTTTTTTGGAGAAACGACATCTGTTTTTGCCCAGTCGAAAGCGCATAAACTTTCGAAATATGCTATTATCGATCCAACTTACAATTCGAAAACAGAAACCCCTAAGTCAACTGTCAACGAAACATCTTCTTCATGGATTTACGGGGCAACGGAGCTGGAATGCTGGCGCCTGAAGGTGTTGCAGCAACGTAAGGATTCGGCAAAATTACGGGTGGGCTATCCGGGCGTGTTTCATCTTCCGTATCCTGAAGGATCTTTTCGATTGTTACTGGAAAAGCCGGTAACCCTGAAATCAATTCGCTTTCGTGCGGTGGGAGAGGGAAAAATAATCATTAACAATAAACCGGCAGGTTCTTTTGCGGCAAGTAACGATTTTCATACTATCAGTGTAGACGAAATTACAGAGATAACCCGAATACAATTTGATCTGAAAACAGAGGGCGAACCCATTGCGCTACTCATTGATAGCAAAGAACTTTCTACTTCGCTGAAAAACTGGGAGTGGAAATCGAAGGATGGCGATTGGGAACCTGCATATCATTTCCCGCAAAACAATCAGAATGTTCCTCCACATAAAAGCGAAGATCCGGTAATGCTTTTACAACCGGAGACTGTTACGAATAACCTGTACGATTTTGGAAGAGAGTTGCTGGGGTATATCACTGTTCAAAGTCAGGAAAAACCACTTATCCGTGCCGGAGAATCGGAGAAGGAGGCTTTGGATGTGGACAATACCATCGATGAACAATCATTTGAAATGGAAGAACTTTCGAATGGGACCTGGCAAACAAAATCGCCGCTGGCTTTCAGGTATTTGTATGTTGAGGATAAACTGAAAGAAGATATTCACTGCAAGGCTGTTTTTCATCCGGTTGCTTATAAAGGAGCTTTTGCCTGTTCCGATTCGTTGCTGACAGAAATCTGGATGAAAAGCGCTTATACGCTGCGTTTGTGTATGCACGATTTTTTGCTCGACGGAATTAAACGGGATCGTTTGCCCTGGACCGGCGACATGGCCATGAGTTTACTTGTGAATGCATACTCTTTTTCCGATCCGGAACTTGCCCGTCGTTCGCTGGTTGCCCTGGGACGTGCCGGTATTAAAGAACAAAATATAAATGGAATTATCGATTATTCGCTTTGGTGGATCATTTCGCAGGATCAGTACCAGCTTTATTTCGACGATGCTGAGCACTTGGATCGGGAATGGAGCCGAATGAAGGAGACGCTGAATGAGTTGTCGAAACGCTGCGATTCAGATGGTTTTTTAATGAAGAAGGAGAACGACTGGCTGTTTATCGACTGGGTGGATCAGGAAAAATGGACAGCCCTGCAGGTGCTTTGGTGGTGGGCACAAAAAAGCGGTGTAAAACTGGCCGAACGTGTTGGAGATAAAGAAACCGCCTCTTACTGGTCGGGCAAATCAGAAGCTTTAAAACAGAAGCTGAACCAGATGATCTGGAGTGAAAAAAAGCAACTCTGGCTGTCGAAAAACGATACAGCAGCTGAGATAACCAGGCACCCTAATTTTCTTTCTGTGGTTTCAGGTTTGGCAGATCAAAATCAGTATCCCGGAATTAAGGCCCTGTTACAAGATGACAGTGTAAAACCGGTGGGCACGCCCTACATGGCCGGTTACGAAATGATAGCGCTTTCGCAACTGGGCGATGTAAATTACATGCTCAACCATGTAAAAGATTACTGGGGCGGAATGATAAAACAGGGGGCCACTACCTTTTGGGAAGCCTATAATGCCAACGATTTTTTTGCCGAACAGTACATGTTTTACACGCGGCCTTATGGAAAAAGTTTGTGCCATGCCTGGAGTTCGGGGCCTGCTGCCTTTTTACCTTCCGGTTTATTTGGTTTGAAACCGCTGGAAGACGGCTGGAAAAAGTTTACTATCGATCCAAACCCGGGCAACCTCAAATGGACCAGCGTTTGTTTACCTACAAAATATGGAAATATTGAAGTGGATATCGAGAATGAGGATATTCAGATCTCCATTCCCGCAGGTACAACTTTGCAATGGAAAGGGGAAGTTTTTGAAGGGCCACAGAAGTTGAAGGAGAAGCTTTAATCAGCGTGATTCCATAACTTATTTAACCAGATTCCTGTTTTTTTTTAATGGGGATTTCAGGATCACATGAAATTTCCGGTGGAATAAATATTGTCTGATAAAATAATATTGTACATTTTTTATCGGAATTGCACTAATAATATTCTCGCTTCGCTACGACCTACTTTTTTTCTGCAGCAAAAAAAAGTAGGCAAAAAATGCCGCCGCTGACGATAAAAGGCTAAAAATAAATTCCATTCACTAAAATCAAGGAACTCCTCCTTTTAGGCCTTCGTGTCTCAGGCCTAACGTTCGTCAAACAGCCTTGATTTTTTACGTTCACTACATTCATTTTCTTAACGCTTTTTACCGAAGGCGGCTTGGAGCGTACCGCAAAGTTTGTTTATGCAGAAAGGTTCAACGGTGGATGGCCTCTTTTTATCGAATCTGGAATCGAAACAAAACTTTAGGGAGAACGGGAAGCTCCGAAGCATGAGGAGATCACCCGTCCGAACTTGAGTTTTGTGAAGATGGAAGGTGAAGATAAAAAGTAGCCTTGAATTTTCTGCTTCGTCTTTGCTTCAAGGCAAAGATGAAGGCCTCCCGCAAGAGAATAACCTTAATTCTATTCTTCATTTTATGAATTATTAAAATCCAACGATGTTTCAATTTATTCTTTTACAACCCGAATTTTAATGTGATTCCTGTTTTTTTTGAATGGGGACTTCAACCAAAATCAGAAAAGTATTTAAAAACAAAAAGCTCAATAATCTAATGATTATCAAGCTTAACTCTTTGTCGGGATGACAGGATTTGAACCTGCGACCCCTGGTCCCCCAGACCAGTACGCTAACCGGACTGCGCCACATCCCGAAAAGGTGCCACAAAAGTAATGCTTGAATTCAATTTTGCAAAACTTTTTCGTTAGTTTCACTTTTTTGTTTTTGCAGTCATAGAATTTAACTATGCCAGCTTCATTATTATCGATTGAATTTATGAGGCTGCAAACAGGATGTTTTGTATTTTTGGCAAACTAAAAATTTACAAAGATGTTTAAACCACTTGATATTAACGAAAACGACGAAAATAAAACTGTTCAGGAAACAAGCGCAGAACAGGTTAAATGTTTGATAATTGGGTCAGGACCTGCAGGATATACTGCGGCTATTTACGCTGCACGAGCTAATCTAAGTCCTGTAATGTATGAAGGATTGCAGCCGGGAGGACAGTTAACAACAACAACTGAAGTCGAGAATTATCCGGGATATCCTGAAGGTATTACCGGCCCGGTAATGATGGAAGATCTGAAAAAACAAGCCGAGCGTTTTGGAACAGATGTTCGTTGGGGAATGGCTACAAAGGTCGATTTCTCAGGCGACGTTCACAAAGTTTGGATCGATGATTCTAAACTAATTGAAGCCGAGGTGGTAATTATTGCTACCGGCGCAACTGCCAAATATTTAGGATTGGAAGATGAGAAAAAATACGCCGGCGGAGGTGTTTCTGCTTGTGCCACATGCGATGGATTTTTCTACAAAGGAAAGGACGTAGCTGTTGTAGGAGGTGGCGACACTGCTACCGAGGAAGCCATGTACCTGGCCGGTTTGTGTAACAAGGTTTATCTGATTGTTCGTCGCGACGAATTACGTGCATCAAAAGTAATGGCCGAACGTACAATGAATACACCAAATATTGAGATTCTATGGAAACACCAGACCAAAGGATTATTTGGAGATAACAATGTTGTTGAAGGTGCAACTTTGGTGAAAAACATGGGTGAACCTGACGAGGAAGAAGTTAAAATTAAAATTGACGGATTTTTCCTTGGAATAGGACACAAACCTAATTCTGATATTTTTAAAGATTATATCGACACAAATGAAGTTGGCTACATTAACACGATACCGGGAACTTCAAAAACAAATGTGCCTGGGGTATTTGCCTGTGGCGATGTACAGGATGATCAATATCGTCAGGCTGTTACGGCAGCAGGATCCGGCTGTATGGCAGCCATCGATGCTGAACGTTATTTATCGGAAAAACACGCTTAATTTATTATCTGACATATTTTTAAGAAGCAGGATATTTTATCCTGCTTTTTTTGTTTATATCAAGAAAGCACAGGATGCCTCAACACATAAAAATGTATTATTTTGCAGGCTGATATAAAACCTGAATCCAAAATGAGCAAGAAACATTTTTTGGCCTTCGACCTGGGAGCATCCAGCGGAAGAGCAATCCTTGGAACACTTGAAAACGCAAAACTGGAACTAAAAGAAATACATCGTTTTAAAAATCAAATGACCCGGATACATGGTAATTATTACTGGAATATCTACAGCTTGTTTGATGAACTGAAAACCGGTTTAAAAAAGTGTATTTCTAAATATGAAATTCAGCCTGATTCGATCGGGATTGATACTTGGGGTGTAGATTATTCACTGGTGTCGGCATCGGGGCAGTTAATTGGTTTGCCCTTTGCTTATCGCGATCACAGAACTGATAATGCTATTGAAGATTTTTTCAAGGTACTTCCTAAAAAAGAAACTTATCTGCTTTCGGGTATTCAGTTTATGCAGTTTAATACCTTGTTTCAGTTGTTTGCATCTAAACAGGAAAAACATTCGAGACTGAATATTGCTGAAAGTCTGCTTTTTACTCCCGATACTTTAAGTTATTTGTTTACCGGCGTTAAAAAGAACGAATTTACCATTGCCAGTACTTCGCAGCTGTTAAAACCGGGTAAGGCAGAGTGGGAAGAGAAACTACTTGATGCTGCTGGAATTCCAGAAAGTTTAATGGGTGATATTGTTCAGCCCGGAACAATAATTGGAAATATCCTGCCGGAAATACAGGAAGATACCGGCAGCAGCGCTATCCCTTGCATCGCTGTAGCAGCACATGATACGGCTTCGGCCATCGCCTCTGTTCCTGCGGATGGTGGAAACTGGGCGTATTTAAGTTCCGGAACATGGTCGTTACTCGGAATTGAAAGTCCTGTACCTTTGGTTTCTGAGAAGACACTGGAAATGAATTTTACCAACGAAGGGGGAGTGGATCAAACAACCCGTTTCCTGAAAAATATTATGGGAATGTGGTTGATTCAGGAATGCAAACGAATTTGGGATGAAGAAGAAGAGTTGGAATGGCAGCAAATCGTTGACCTGAGTCACGGCGCTGAGCCTTTTAAAAGTCTGATTAATCCTGACGATACTTCATTCTTAAATCCGGGAAATATGCCACTGGCTATTCAGGAATTCTGTAAAAAAACAAATCAACCTGTGCCGGAAACAAAGGGTGAAATTGCCCGCTGTATTTATGATAGTCTGGTATTAAAATATAAATTCACCATCAAACAAATTGAATCGGTTACCGGAAAGGAGATTGAAAAGTTACATATTATTGGGGGAGGTGCCAATAATACCATGATGAATCAGCTGACTGCAGATGCTCTTGGAATTCCGGTTTATGCCGGACCAACAGAAGCTACGGCTATCGGTAATTTAATGATGCAGGCGAAGGCTGCCGGTGTTGTTCATTCACTTGGAGAAATCAGACAGGTAATAAAAAATTCCTTTGAAATTGTGGAATATACTCCTGATCCAAAATTGAATTGGGATGAAGCCTATAAAAAATTCGAAGAATTGAATTAGTGATAATTGAACCAGTTTTATTCAATTAAATAACACTGATAACATGATATTTAGTCGACGTAAATTTATAGAATTATCGGCTTTGGGGGCAGGGTTTACTTTTACCCCGGGAATTGCGAGGGGAGATAACAACATCACAATTGGAGATGAAAATCTTCTTTTTTCGGAGCCTCCTAAAGAAATTCCTATAGTTGATGAAACCGATGTTATTGTATGTGGTAGTGGACCGGCTGGTTTTGCTGCCGCTTTAGCGGCGGCCAGGGCAGGTGCATCTGTTCGTTTATTTGAAGTTCATGGTTGTTTAGGAGGTGTGTGGACATCAGGGATGCTTACCTGGTTGTTCGATTTTGATAAACCCGGCATCGCTAACGAACTAACGACAGAATTGACAAAACGGGGAGCCAGAAGAGGTACAAACCCAAAACATTATGCGTATGAAATTGAAGAGATGAAGTTGCTGCTTGAAGAAAAATGTGTATCTGCAGATGTTAAATTTCAACTTTTCACACGTGTTGTTGGAGCATATACTGACAGTAATAAACGGTTAACGACTATTGTTACTGAATCAAAATCGGGGAGGCAGGCGTGGAAGGCAAAAGCTTTTATTGATGCAACCGGCGATGGTGACCTGGGAGCCTTAGCAGGCAACCGGTGGGATTATGGCAACGATGAAGGCTCGGCACAACCAATGACATTTATGTCTTTAATTACGGTAAAAGATGCCAAAGAACTTAGTCAATTTATATCTTTTTATGAGGGCGACGAAGAACATGGGAAAAAGCACAGAGCCTTTTTTGCCGAGTTACAACGAGCTGGCATAAGTCCTTCTTATGGTCATCCTACTCTCTTTCGGGTAAGAGACAATTTGCTAGCGCTTATGGTTAATCATGAATATGGGATTAGTTCGTTTGATGCAGAACAAATAACCACTGCAACAGTTCGTGGCAGGGCAGAAGTTAATAAGGTTGTGAAAGCATTAAGGGCTTTTGGCGGCAAATGGGATGGAGTACAGTTGGTTGCCTCCTGCGAACAAATTGGTATAAGGGAAGGTAGAAGGCTGCATGGCCGATATACAGTCGTTAAAGATGATTTGATTAGCGGGAAAAAACAAAAGGATGCAGTAGCAACAGTAACTTTTGGTGCTGATATACACGCTCATACAAAAAAAAGTAATGATGTTGAAACAATATCGACCGGAGGTTTTAAGACACTTCCATATGACATTCCTCTTCGTTCATTAATTGCTAAAGACGTTGATGGGCTAATGATGGCCGGACGTTGTATTAGTGGCGATTTTTTTGCCCATGCAAGCTATCGGGTTACCGGTAATGCTGTAGCCATGGGTGAAGCTTCCGGTGTGGTCGCCGCCATTGCTTCACAAAGTAACCGTTTGCCCCATGAAATTGAGTGGAACGAAGCAAAAAAAGTTCTCGATGGTTTGATGAAGATGTAATGTGGAATGTATGTAGTGGTGGCATTTTGAAACCTCTTTATATTCTTCAAAATCATGAGTAGGAAACCCATTTTTTTATCAGGACTATCCATCCATGTTGAAATATATTATAAAAACAGAGGCGCAACTTTAAAATTGCGCCTCTGTTTTTTATAATTAAATATTAAATCAGTTCAAACTGTAAATAACCGAAAAGAAATGCATAATACTTCCGGCCAACACAAACAGGTGCCAAATGCCGTGTCCGTATTTTAATTTTCTCCACGCATAAAAAACAACTCCAATAGAATACATTAATCCGCCGAGGAATAAAAACAGGATGCTAACACCTGGCAAATTTTTCATCATCGGCCCAATGGCAACAACGAACAGCCAGCCCATAATCAGGTAAATGGCCACCATTAATTTTCTAAACCGTGTTAAGTAAATCGATCGTATTACAACACCGGCAATGGCCACTGCCCAAATAATGCCAAATAGAGTCCATCCCAAAGCACCACGCAGTGCTGTTAGCAGAAACGGAGTGTACGTTCCGGCAATCAACAGAAATATGGCTGCGTGGTCGAAACGAACAAATATATTTTTAACTTTTTCTTTGGTGAAACTATGATAGAGTGTCGACGAAAGATATAACATGACCAAAGTACTGCCGAAAATGGAAAAACTTACAACATGCCATGCATTTCCTTTTATGGCTGCAAAAACAACAAGAAGTACCAATCCCGCTATACTTAATAGGGTTCCAATGCCATGGGTTATACTATTAAATATCTCTTCTCCAATCGATAAGGTCCTGTATCCAACTTCTTTAAATTTCTTCATTGTAGAACTTCTTTTCGAATCTAATTTATTAATGTTCGAAAATAATTAAAAAATGATTCGATTGAAATACCCGGCAATCATTCCAAATAAGAAATGATAATAAATTGTTGTAATAGTGCCGTTTCCGTTAAAATATTTTATGAAATTTAGAATCGTATTTTTCTATCGTGGGCCAATAAGTTCAATAAACGTTCCGTCAGGATCCTGAATCAGAATAAAACTTCGGTCGTCGCCAAGTTTTGATGGTTTTCCACTTAGGATTTTCACATGGTTCTTATTGCACCGGTCAATAAAGGGATCGAGATGATTTACCAAAATGGTGATGTATTGCATCCCTGTATCGTCGCTCATGTACTTTTGTTTCGGATGATTGGCTTTTGTTCCAAGGCTCATCAATTTCCATTCTGTGGCATTGGGACTGTCTTCGAGTTTTAATATGGTTACGTCAAGATCGTATTTGTCGGTTAACCCCAATTCTTTACATTGTTCTTTTGATACAGAAAATTCTCCTGTTTTAGTCATTCCAATTACCTCTGTATAAAATTTTATCGATGCATCGAGGTCTTCAACAACATTCCCGACAAAAATTCCAGGATGGCTGAATTCGCTTTGTGCCAGCGTTAAAAATACAGATAAGATAAAGGTCAGGGTGATAAGACTTTTTTTCATAGTTGTGATTTTTTAATTGATTTAGTTTGTTTAAAGTTACATATTTTGTTTCCTATTGTAAAACGGCCGGACAAAATATGATATCTTTAACAAAAAAGCTTTATGGGTATTCCGCAAATCAATAATAATAATATTGCTACTTTTCTCGACAGAGAAGAAATTGTTCGCGAAACTGCAGAGCAGATTATGAAAGACTTTGGGATGTTTGGAGTTGAAATTCGTTTTTCGGGGAATACAGATAAAGCCTACGAAGAGTTGCATAACCAGCTGGCAGATCAAATAGCAGGCCTCATTAGCACCAATTACGACTTATTACTTTCCATCCTGTACCAGGTTGATATTTCAGATAAAGATTTAAACCGTACCCATAACGAATTACCAAATTATACACATGTGGAGGTGGTTGCCCATGAAGTTATTGTCCGCGATTTAAAAAAGGTTTTGCTACGCAGGTATTTTAAAATGAAAGATAATAACTGAGGTTAGTAAAAATTCAGTACATATCTGATACTAAAGCCAAAGCCTGAAGGCTGAAACTCATCCGTATCATTTATTTCATCTTTAATGGCGTATGTAGGTCGCCAGTCTAGTCCCAAAACGATAGGAACCGAGTCGAAGTGATATTCCAGTCCGATTTCAGCGGTTGCTCCGTATATAAGTGGTTTCTCAAAAAGGGCATATGGACCAACTCCTGTATACAGGTAAAAGGTTTCGTCAAGCATTGGCAGATATAGAAAATCCCAAAGCAAATCTAAGCCAATACTCTCTCCAACTGAAAGAGAAGTGTGAACCCTGTTAAATTCACCGGTTTGAAAGGCCCCCGTAATGCCAATATTTCCACCACATAGGTTACCTCCTCTTACCCCAACTTCCTGGGCATTGCTTGTTAGTGCGCTGGCTGCCAGTATGATAATGGCGATTAGTAATTTTGTAAACGAGCGTTCCATCGGTATTAAATTTTGTGTTTAAATATACAACTTTTTTAAGTTAACAGATGTTTTGTAAAATTGGATTTACAGGGGGCGTACTATCATAATTCCAGATGCACTTTTACTTTTTGATAGATATGCTACAAGTGTTTCTTCCGATATAACTACTTTATCGGCAGCCGAAGAAGCGTGCATTAAATGTATCCTGTTATCTTTTTTTACAAGTATAGCAACATGCATAATATCAAGCCCTTTAATGGAAGTTGTAATTCCAATAATATCTCCTTCTTTCATTAAATGTTCATATTCTGCAATTTTATCTTTTGGAATATAAAACATGCTTCTTGTGTTGATGTCTTTTTCCGTTTCAGCAATTCGGGAAATAAAATCGGGATTATTTTTTAGTTGCTCATAACTATCAGGGTGTGTACTCATAAAATTTATTTCGGAAACATATGGCGTACTGCCCATTTCTTTTGACACTTGTTTTACGAGACCTTTTTCAGCATTTTCAAATATCCAGTCGCTAAAATAATGCAGCCTTGAAGGATATTCGTTTACTACACCTTTATGGTATCTGATGTTTGTCAGTTCCTTTGTAAACTGTGTATAAGTTAGTTCTCTGCTTTTTATTGTACGAGCAATTGCCAGGCAGTTTTCGGCATATGTGGTGCAATCCATTTCGCGAAGATTAACCACAAGTTGTTCCTCATTGCATTCGATAGTGTGTGCTACATAGGGAGTCTCAAGAAAGGATTTACCTGCGAGAACTACCAGTTCAGAAGTTGTATAGTCTGCTTTATTTTCTAATTGGCTAAACAGGTCAAGCAGAATTTCTTTGTCTTTTGGGGTGACATTTTGTTTTGTCTCAATGGACGAAAATGTGGAGTGAATAAAAAGAGCACTTATGATTAAAATCAATTTCATCATGGTATATCTGTTCTTAAACTTTTAAATGAATTGATAAATTTTTACTTCGTTAATGGTTGAACCAAAAATATTAAATATACCGTGAAATGCTAACTATGTTTACTTGAAATGAGAAAAGTTTGATATTGGTTGGTTTATAGCAAGCCAATTAAGCGGAATCCAAACCAGAGCGTGAGAATAAACATACAACATGCAATAACTATATAGAGTATAATTCTTGAGGTTTTATTCCTTATTTTTCGTTTTTTGCCCACTTGTTTAAGATAATAAAAAATATATAAAACTGAAAAAAGGATAAAGAATAAAGATATAATGTAATAAAAATTGCATAAAATTCAAAATAATGCATCTTTGTATATGCTTATACATTAATGAAGATGTCTGGTAAATTTTTTGTTTTTGTTTTGTTGTTTACCCTAACTGCATTCGTTGGAGAGTGTCAGATGTATCTGGCTGATGTTGACTTTGATAAAATAGGAGAGCATTCGGTAGAAAGGTATCTGAACGAGCAAATTGAAAAAAATGTAAGCACTTTTGAGGAATTAAAACCCTCACTAACTCCAGAGTCAAGTACAGCGGGCTTTGCTTTTGTTGAACGGGAATATATTGTAAAAGATAGTTTGAATTCGGTGTGGTGTCACTACGTGAATACTAACCCTGCAGAAGCATGGAATGCCGGAAAATCTAATTTTGCCATGTTGGTTTCAAAAAGCCATAATGCTATCTATTATCCCAACCAGCAAGCAGGGAGCATAGAAAAAGGACAAATTATTTATTTGAACCTGAATGTATTGAAAGGATTAAAAAAACTCTGTGCTGCTTTCGAAATTACGAATCTTGACAACGAAAAGAAAAATATAGAATTTAGTTATCTGGAAGACAATATCACCCACGGGAAACAGGATTTGCAATTTATAGAAACTGCTAAAGGTTATACCAAAATCGTACATCGGAGTTATTTTAAAAGTAAATCGAAACTCCGCGACCATTTTTTATATCCTTATTTTCATACCCGGTTAACCAATAATTACCATCGGAATATGAAAAGGTTATTTAGCCAGTCTTTAAACTAAAAAGGTGGAATTGTAAATAGCAAGATGTGGATGTTTTCCGTCTTCCATTAATTACTCAAATAGTATTTTAAAACATTCTGTTCTGTTTAACAACTGCACGTTTGCATTGCCAAAATTTATCTTTACAATTCAACCTTTTCTTTCAGCTTATTTCATTTTTAAGTAGTTCCTGGTATATTCTGTAATTCTCTTCATCAAAAACACAAAATATCACTTTTTCAAGCTCGGGATGTTCTTTTAAAAATGAATTGACTTCTTGTGTGGCAATCAGTGCAGCCTCCTGTTTCGGGTAGCCATAAACTCCGGTGCTGATGTTCGGAAAGGCGATAGTTTTTAAACCATATTTAAGGGCAATTTCAAGGCTTCTCCTGTAGCATGAAGATAGTTTCTGTGCCTCATTGTATTTCCCGCCATTATAAACCGGACCAACCGTATGAATAACAAACCTAGTCGGAAGTTTATACCCTTTGGTAATTTTCGCGTCTCCGGTTTCGCATCCGTTAAGGGTGCGGCATTCTTCCAGCAATTCTTTTCCTGCTGCCCGATGAATGGCACCGTCAACACCGCCACCTCCCAAAAGACTTTTATTCGCTGCATTAACAATTGCATCAACTTGTAATTGGGTTATATCACCTTTGTAAAGTTGAATTTTGTTCATGATCAACGCGTTAGTGTTAAAAATTCATTTTCGAGATATTATTCAAACTCAACCCGTCCGAAAAATTCAGGACGATGGTAGTCGGGGTTTTCTGTTTTTACAGGATTCCAGCTTACAAAATGCGGATCAGAGGTTTCATCGCCACATTTATAGAAGTTTGCAGTGGCTTTTAATCCTGCAAATGTTTTTAATGTATCGTACGCAAAACATTCAATGGGGATACGAATCATCATTTCCCATTCGAATTTTCCCGATTTTTCTGAAAAAGCTTCGCTTCCCAGCGTCGATTCTGCTTCTATTTTCTCAACGGTTTCAGCCGTAACAAATTTTCGGTTACCTCTTCGCGGGCCATAAGCTAAATGAGTAACTCCAATACAATTAAACTCGAAGTTGTAATAATTCTCTCCGTCAACCGAGATGAAGAACTCAACAGTGCTGTCTTTGTATACATCTCCATTTGTTCGTGTTTCCTGTGCCAGTATATTTTTTTCTTTTACATAGTATTTTAACCAGATTTCAGTTCCGGCATGGGCAATTCTGAATTTGAGATCAGGTTTGTATGGAAATGCCTTTTCCCAGTTTAAAATATCGATTGCGTGAGTAACCGTTTGCTTTTCCAGTAAATGTGATGCTTCCTGAAGTGTAACTTTTTCTTTGGTTGTAATTTGTTTTATATACAGATCTTTCATGTTTTGTTTTTTAATGCCTAAAGATAAAAATAACAACCGACATACCCGGGATATTAAAAGGTACACTTATCGGAAATGTCTATGACAATTGGCTTCCTTATCATTTTTTCTTACATCATTAAACTTTCATTTTAAAATACCGAATCCATTAGCAGAGCTTTTTTATATTTGAGGTTCTTTTGGAACGTCTGTTTTTGTTAAATGAGTTGTTTTTAGCAAAGGCATTCTTTTACAGGATAATAGATGAGTAAATTTGAATTTGTAATTGCTTTAACCGAACATCGTTTTTTGGGAATGATGTTTCAACCTTTTTTTATTGAGAAAAAGGAACGTTTTTATTCGGTCGTAAGGTTGGTAAAACCTCGCGAACTAGAGGATGACGAATACAATTGGGCACCTTATGAAAAACGTTTGGTTCAGGTAATAGAGAAATACAGCGATGAGGTTTTAGCAAAGAAATTTTCAAGAGCAGGAAGTGTTTCTGAATTTTACAGCACATTAAAAGAATCGTTTTTTGAGAAGCAGGTCACTCCTTTTATCGAGAAGTGTATGATGGAAGTATGCACCATTTTGATGTTGAGTCCGGTGCGTTTATTCAAAAAGGAAGCAAAATATTCTAATCTGTACGATGAAGATGAAATTCAGGTTCCGCCTTTTTTTGCGCGTCCGGAGTTTCATTTCGAACGAACCGAAACACAAACCCGTTATAAACTAAAGGTTTTTCTTGAAGACAAGGAGGTATTATTATCGAATCGCACGGTAAAAATCGTTACGAATAATCCCTGCTTGCTTTTGTATCGCAACCAGTTGCTTTCGTTCGAAAAATTGAATGCAAAAAAACTACTCCCTTTTTTCGAAAAAGATTATGTTGCCGTTCCGAATACCATTGAAGAAAAATATTATTCAGGTTTTGTTTTAAATACTGTTCGCGACTACGATGTGAAAGCCAACGGATTTCAGATTGAGCAAGCCGACGTTAAACGGAAAGCCATATTGTCACTGGAGAACGATTTGCAATATAAACCCTGCCTGGTTTTGAATTTTGAATACGATGATGAAAGGTTTTTGCCTCATTCGGAGCGCAAAATAGCCGTGAGTCTGAAAAAGAAAGATGGATCCTACGTATTCAGAAAAACAGTTCGCGACAAGAAATGGGAGCAGGAGATACTGGACGTAATTTCTGAAGTTGGTCTTGTTGAGAATAATGGTTACTACTCGGTAAAAGGCCTCGATTTATTAGAGCAGGAAAATACTCTTTATTTTTTAATAAACTGGCTTAATAAGCATCGTCCGCAACTTGAAAAACATGGAATTAAAATCAAGCAGGAACAGATGGAGAAACGGTATTTTACCGGGAAACAAAAATTGGAACTGAAGACGGAATCAAAGGGTGATTGGTTCGATGTTTATGCTGTTGTTCATTTTGGTGAGTTTAGCATTCCTTTTATAAAACTGAAAAAATACATTCTAAACGATATCAGGGAATTTGAATTACCCAATGGCGAAATAGCTGTGCTGCCTGAAGAGTGGTTTGCCCGGTATAAAGGGTTGTTGCCTTTTGGAAAAGACCGTGGCGAAAAAATTCAGTTCGAGAAACATCATTTTACTCTCTTACAGAACTCCATCCAGGAATCAGACAAAACAGTAAAAAAACAGTTTGCGCAATTAATAAATGCCGAAAAAGAAGCAACCGTTCTTCCGGCTAACCTGAAGGCAACATTACGAAATTACCAGGAAGAAGGTTTTTCGTGGATGTATGGGTTGTATAAAAACGGAATGGGTGGCTGTTTGGCTGATGATATGGGACTGGGAAAGACTTTGCAAACACTCACACTGCTCTTAAAATTGAAAAGGATGAAACAGGGCATAAAAGTGCAGAGTCCCTTCGACAATAACGGGCAGCTCGACATGTTTGCACCTGTTTCTGAATCGGAAGAAAAAGTGCAACCGGCAAGTTTAATTGTCGTTCCCACATCATTGGTTCACAACTGGAGCAACGAAATAAAAAAATTTACGCCTTCCCTTAAGTTATACAAACATGTTGGTACCCAGCGAAAGAAAGCAGTTGACCTGGAAAAGATTGGCCATTTTTACGATCTGGTTATTACTTCGTACGGTACTGTTCGAAATGATGCTGATATTTTGGCAAAAACCGGTTTTTTTTATTTGATTCTTGACGAAAGCCAGGCCATAAAAAACTCCACTTCCAAAACATATAAGGCAATGATGAAACTTCAGGCTCGACATAAGCTTGTAATAACGGGAACTCCAATTGAAAATTCATTGTCGGATTTATGGTCGCAGATGAATTTCTTGAATCCGGGTTTATTGGGGAGCCTTGCCTATTTTCGTCGCGCGTTTATAACACCTATTGAAAAACACGCCAGCGAGGAACAAATGGAAAAGCTTCAACTAATGATACGCCCTTTTGTTTTGAGAAGGAAAAAGGATGAAGTGGCCAAAGATCTTCCTCCATTAATGGAAGAAATACGTATTTGCCAGATGGCGGGAGAGCAGCAAAAAATGTACGAACAGGAAAAATCGGTAATCAGGAATACCATTCTTTCGGCCATTGAAAAAGAGGGGCTGAAAAAATCGCAATTCGTGGTTTTGCAGGGGTTGACTAAACTGAGGCAGTTGGCCAACCATCCTTCGCTGGCCGAAAAGGGAGCTGAAGAGTCTTCCGGTAAGTTTGATGAGATAATTCGGATGCTTCGTAACCTGGTTGCAGAAAAACATAAGGTATTGATTTTTTCATCTTTTGTTACGCATCTGGAACTAATTCAGGAGCAGGTTGAAACCGAGAAATGGAAATACAGCAAGCTAACGGGGCAGACCACCAATCGTGAAAAAGTTATTAAGGCTTTTCAGGATGACAAGGATAATCGCATATTTCTGATTTCGTTAAAAGCAGGTGGAGTAGGGTTGAATCTTACTGAAGCCGATTATGTTTTTATAATCGATCCATGGTGGAATCCGGCAGCTGAAAACCAGGCTATTAACAGGGCGCACAGAATCGGACAGGATAAACACGTTTTTGTGTATCGTTTTATAACTGAGAATTCAATCGAAGAAAAAATTCAGAAGCTGAAAGATCGCAAAAGTTCGCTGGCCGATAAGTTTATCAACTCGAATGATCCATTCGAACAAATTACACAGGAAGAAATTGTGGAACTATTTAAGTAGTCCAAATATCTAAGCAGCAAAGAAAAAAGGATGACATTTTTAAAGATGTCATCCTTTTTTACTCATTCACTCATTCACTAAATCGTTCAATTACTCTTTAACTGAATTGCCGGGATTTTAGCTTCCCAGATCATCTCGTTCAATTTTGGAATTTCTACCTTTTTAATGTTGGCGAATTCGTTCAACTGAATATCAATTAGATTTGTGAGTTCCTCTTTCACTTTGTATTCCTGGTCGGTTGGTTTGAAGTTGCTTGAACCTATTACTCCTCCAACCGCAGCCAGTTTATTTCCCAGCTTTATAGGGTAATTTAACGGATCCTGACTGCTGCGGTTTTTCGTCTGGTACAACTCATTTTCAATTTTATCCATTTGTTTAACAAGGGATTTTGAGAAATCGATTATCTCCTTGTTTGCAGCTGTGTCGAGGCTGGTTGTTAATTCGTTGAGTTGTTTCTTTGCTGCACGAATATCAATAATTGTTTCATGCGTTTCCGTGATCTTATCCCTGATTTCCATTAGTAAATCGAATTGTTCTTTATAATCTGCGTTACTGGCTGAAAAATTCGGATTGGCCAACAAGGTAAACGGTTTTTCCTGAGTCTCTCCGTTAATGGTAAGTCTCGCTTTGTAAGTTCCGGGAACTGCTGCCGGGCCGTTAAGACCTGCTCCCCACATAATTAATCCGGGAAAACCTTTTGCATTCGGATAACGTAGGTTCCAGATAAACTGATTTAATCCTTTTTTGATGGTAAGTTTTCCAAGAGAAAGATCTTTTTTTAAATCTTTATCTTTTGCGTCTGTGCAAAATGTTTTTATCACATCGCCATTTGATTCAAGAATCTCAAGTTTAGCCTTGGTTGAATCACTAATCTCATTAATATAAAAATCGATGGCTACCCCGGCCGGTGGGTTTTGTCCAATATTACTTCCTCCGTAACCTCTTCCTCCAACCTTGTATGAATCGCGCTGATCAAACAAAACAAAATCTTTTTCAATGTTTTCCTGGGTGAGTTGTTGTAAAATTGTCAAATCGTCGAGAATCCAGATGCTTCGTCCCTGAGTAGCTACAATTAAATCGTTGTCTTTAATAAGCAAATCGGTAATCGGTACTACCGGTAAATTTAATTGGAAGGGTTGCCATAACTCACCATCGTTAAATGAAATATACATGCCGCTTTCAGTCCCTGCATACAACATTCCTGCCCGGTTTTTATCGGCCCGGATAACGCGCGTAAAATGGGTTTTATCAATGCCGTTTGTAATAAGTTTCCAGGTTTTTCCGTAATCGTTGGTTTTATAAAGATACGAGGTAAAGTCGTCGTTTTTGTATGACGTTGCAGCCACATAAACACCTCCTGCTTCGTTAGGGTGGGGTTCCAGGCTGTTAATCATCGTCCATTCTGGCATAATTGAAGTTGGTGGAGTAACATTTTCCCAGCTTTTCCCTCCGTCTTTTGTCACATGAATGAGACCATCGTCGCTTCCTGCCCAAATCACATTCTTATCATGCAGCGATTCGCAGGCCGCAAAAATAGTCCCGTAATATTCAACACTGGTATTGTCTTTTGTAATGGGACCGCCCGAAGATTCCATTTTAGTGGTGTCGTTTCGGGTTAAGTCGGGGCTGATTTGTTCCCAGCTTTGTCCTTCATTTGTGGTTTTAAAAAGTACCTGGGCGGCAGTAAATAAAGTATTGTCATCGTGTACCGAAAAGAAAATGGGGTAATTCCACTGGAAACGGTATTTTAAGTCTTTGGCTCCCCAGCCCATTGGATTGTCGGGCCATACATCGACTAATCGTTGTTCGCCGGTTTTATGATTAATGCGTGTTAAATAACCTCCGTATGATCCTCCATAAACGATATCCGGGTTTTTAGGATCGGGTGCGATAAAACCACTTTCACCTCCGGCTGTAGGTTCCCAGTCGTCTTCAGTAATACCGCCGCTCAAACTCCTGCTGGCAATCCGAACTGTAGAATTATCCTGTTGTGCTGAATAAATGCGATAAGGAAATTGATTATCGGTAGACAACCTGTAGAACTGAGCAGTTGGTTGACTCATGAGAGTTGAAAAATTTCGTGCTCCATCCATACTGATTTGTGCACCGCCATCGTCGCCAATAACCATGTAATCAGGGTTGTTGGGATTTATCCACAAGTCATGGTGATCGGAGTGAGGGGTTCTAATCGATTTGAAAGAAGTTCCTCCATCCTGCGACACCCAGAACTGAACATTCAGGACGTAAACTTTTTCTGCATTCTCAGAATCGGCGTAAATTCGGCTGTAATACCAGGCTCGCTGGCGCAGATTACGGTCGCTGTTGGTTTTCTGCCAGGTCTTCCCTGCATCGTCGGAACGAAAAACACCACCATCGTTATTTTCAACAATAGCCCACAGGCGATTTCTTTTTACCGGTGATGCTGTAACACCGATTATTCCTAGTGTTCCTTTCGGAAGACCTTTATTTTCAGAGATGTTTGTCCATGTGTCTCCACCATCAGTACTTTTCCACAGTGCCGATCCTTCTCCGCCACTTTCCAAACTGTAAGCCGTTCTACGCATCTTCCATGTGGAGGCATACAAAACCAGCGGATTAAACGGATCGATAATCAGGTCGATGGCACCGGCATCTTCGTTGGCAAAAAGCACTTGCTCCCATTTATTGCCACCGTCTTTCGAACGGTAAACTCCCCTCTCTTTATTTGGCCCGAATACATGGCCTAAAACTGCAGCGTAAACAATATCCGGATTTTTAGGATGTACCCTGATCCGCGGAATATTTTGTCCTTCTTTTAAAGCTTTGTACTCCCATGTTTCTCCGGCATCCATCGATTTCCAAATGCCATAGCCATACGAAACATTACCACGAACTGTTTTTTCTCCTCCACCAACGTAAATAATGTTTGGGTCGGACGGGGCTACGGTTACGGCTCCAATTGAACCTCCGAAGTAACCGTCGCTAATGTTTCTCCAGGTTTGTCCCGCATCCTCTGTTTTCCATACACCTCCACCGGTAGAACCGAAGTAGTATAAATCAGGATTATCAGTCACTCCGCAAACAGCAGCACAACGTCCGCCTCTGAAAGGACCTATGTTTCTGTATTTTAAATTATTGTATGCTGAAGAATCGATTTCAGGAAGTGTCTCTTTCTCTTTTTTCTTCGCATTCGATTGAAAACTAACAGATAGTAATAATATTGCCAACATAGATGTGACAAGGCTTCTAACAGACATAATATGATAGATTTTGTTATTTGTTCTAAATTACAAAATCAAATGAATTGGATAATACGATGGAGTATTTTATTACTAAATGTTAAATTCTGGTATGAGAAATAACAGATGCAGGATTCTTGTTTTAAATCATGAAATAAACGGGATTTATGCTTATGGAAACGAATGATTGAGGAGTCGAATTAAGAAAGTCCTTTCTACCGCTTTTTTATCCTGACGTAAATTAACTTGTATTTTCCCTTGTAGCCTTCACGTTGCTCAATTTCGTATTTTCCAATTGAGTTAATTAACGGAGTAAGTTTTTCAAAGCCATAATTTCTGGAGTCGAAATTAGGTTGTTTCTTTTGAAGCAAACTTCCCACATCCCCTAAAAATGCCCATCCGTCATCGTCAGCTAAATCGGAAATGGTTTTTGAAATTAAGCGTATTACATTCGGGGTTATATTATCAACTCCTCCCTTTTTTTCCTGTTTGTCGGGAGTGTTGTTCTCGCTCTCTTTAAGTCGGCTTTTCAGAATCTCGATATAAATAAAACGGTCGCAGGCAACGATAAACGGTTCCGGTGTTTTTTTCTCGCCGATACCAATTACGTGCATGCCGGCTTCACGTAAACGGGTAGCCAGTCGGGTAAAGTCACTATCGCTCGAAACCAGACAGAAACCATTCACCTTTTCGCTGTAAAGAATGTCCATGGCATCGATAATCATGGCCGAATCGGTGGCATTTTTTCCGGTTGTGTAGCCGTATTGCTGGATAGGCGTAATAGCGTTCTCCAGCAACAGGTTTTTCCATTTTGTTAACCCTGGTTTGGTCCAGTCGCCATAAATGCGCTTGATGGTTGGATTGCCATACTTGGCAATCTCTTCCAACATCTCTTTTATATAGGCTGAAGGAATATTATCTCCATCAATTAGAACAGCTAATTTGAAATCTTTATCCATTTTTCAAATTCCTTTTAATCTATAAGCCAGAGGTATTTTAAATAATAAGTTAATCCGACAATTTAACATTCATTGCAGCCGGTCCTTTAGGGCCCATTCCTTCTTCGTAGGAAACACGATTCCCTTCTTTTATAGTACCTTCAACTGCATTGATGTGAACAAAAATGTTTTGATTGTTCTGTAGATTTCGGATAAAACCATAACCTTTTTGCTCGTTAAAAAAGGTAACGATTCCCTTTTTTTCTTTTGATTCAGCTTCGCCGTAGCCTCCTTTTGGAATACTTACATCAATGTCTTCGGCTTTAATTTCTTCTTTAACCGTTTCTTCGGGTGGAGTATCGGTAATATTACCAAACTCATCAACGTAGGCAATCATGCTGTCAAGTCCCGAACTACCAGAACCTTCTTTTCTGGCTTGTCTTTTAGCTTCCTTGTCTTTTCGTTTTTTCTCTTGTTTTTTTCTTACTTCTTTTTTGTTAAATGATTCTTTTGATCTTGCCATGTAATAAAATTATATAATGATAAAAGCTAATCAATTTCCAATGTTGGTATGTTGAAATAGCTTAATTAAAAATGTACTGCTGTTTAAAGATAAGATTTAAAAAAAGACAATGTATCCTAAGAAAAGGAATAATAGCTATCCGCACTATTCTTAAACCTGAAATCCGGCGTAAAGGTACATTAATTTGACAATTTTATTGTAATAAAACCTTAAGATTTGAACCTGATAAGGCCGTATTTGTTTATTTCTGATTTGTTTCGGGTTGAAAAAACGTTAATTCCGTTTTTGAAATATTGAATAGGAATCAGAGATCTTCATTTTCTTTCAAAAAACATCTTCAAATTTAACCTTAATGTTAACTGTCTGGCTTTTATGTTGTAAAGCAGGTTTTTGCGGGCGTAATATTTTTTATGCTCTAAGTGGTTAACCTTTAGTTGGTTGTATTATAAAAAAGAATTATTTCTTTATTTCAACTATCAGATTGACAGCAAAAGGCTTAAAAAACTATCAAATCGTAAGCGATAAAGATTCATATGTAATAATGAAATATATATTTGCAAGCTTTTAAAAATCAATTTAAACAAAATAACAAGATGAATGAAGCTTTAAAATTGATGCTAACGGGCATGAGTACCGTTTTTTTCATCCTGATCATGGTGGTCGTTTTGGGTAATGTTATTATTCGTATTACCAATCGTTTTGCAGTGGTTCCGGCTGACTCAGCTGGAAAGGTAACCAGGTCACAGTCAGAAATTGAAGCAACGAAACTGGCAGCGATTGTATCAGCTGTCCAAATAGCTACCAAAGGAAAAGGCAGAGTTACATCGGTAGATAAAATGAGTGATTAGTTAATTGATACCAACTTCAGAAGCTTTTTATCGTGAAGGCAATTCTCGAAATAATGAGAATAAAGCAAACAGAGGAAAAGACAGAGTATTGAAGAAAATGGTGTCGCATTTGTCCAATAAACCCAAAATAAACAGTAATGAAGAAAGAGATTAAATTTAGTTTGCTATATCGGGATATGTGGCAATCATCGGGAAAATATGTTCCCAAAGTAGATCAATTAGAGAAAGTTGCACCTGCAATAATCGATATGGGATGCTTCGATAGAGTTGAAACCAACGGGGGGGGATTTGAACAGATTAACCTTTTATTCGGCGAAAATCCAAATATTGCCAACCGTCGCTGGACACAACCGTTCAATGATGTCGGTATCCAAACTCATATGCTTGAACGTGCACTTAATGGTATTCGAATGAGCCCGGTGCCTGCAGATGTGCGTAAATTGATGTTCAAAGTAAAAAAACTACAAGGTACAGATATTGCCCGTTCGTTTTGTGGTTTGAACGATCCTCGTAACCTCGAAAATTCAATCAAATTTGCCAAAGAAGGCGGAATGATTTCGCAGGCTGCTTTGAGTTTAACTATTTCAAAAGTACATACAGTTGAATACTATACAAATTTGGCTGACCAGTTAATTGAAATGGGAGCCGATGAAATTTGTGTTAAAGATATGGCCGGTATTGGCCGTCCTGCTTTCATTGGTAAAATAATTAAAAACATAAAAACTGCTCATCCTGATACAACCGTTCAGTACCATGGTCACTCGGGTCCTGGTTTCTCAATGGCAAGTATTCTGGAAGCTGCACGCGCTGGAGTTGATTATGTTGATGTAGCGATGGAACCACTTTCGTGGGGTACAGGACATGCCGATGTCTTGGCAGTTCAGGGAATGTTAAAAGATGCCGGTTTTGCCGTGAAAGAGGTGAATATGAAAGCCTACATGGAAGTTCGCGCTCTAACACAGGAATTCATCGACGATTTCCTTGGATACTACATCAATCCTAAAAACCGTCACATGAACTCGTTGTTGATCGGTTCAGGTCTTCCGGGCGGAATGATGGGTAGTTTGATGGCTGACCTTGGCAACAACCTCGAAAGCCTGAACAAGTGGCTGACAAAACGCAATAAACCAACCTTAACTCAGGACGATCTGTTGATCAAACTGTTTGAGGAAGTAGAATATATCTGGCCAAAATTAGGTTATCCACCACTGGTAACACCATTTAGCCAGTACGTTAAAAACCTGGCGCTAATGAACGTGCTTCAGGTAATTAAAGGTCGTGAGCGCTGGAGTATGATTGCCGATAATATCTGGGACATGATTATTGGTAAATCAGGTAAACTTCCCGGAGAATTGGCTCCGGAGATTGTTGAACTGGCAAAAGCAGGTGGAAAAGAATTCTTCACCGGAGTTCCACAAGATCTGTATCCTGATAACCTGGATGTATTCAAAAAAGAAATGGATGATAACGGTTGGGATTACGGTCAGGATGACGAAGAATTGTTCGAACTGGCAATGCACCCTGAGCAATACCGTGCATACAAATCGGGTAAAGCAAAAGCTGATTTCGAAGCCGACCTTGCAGCTCAAAAAGCAGCTAAAGAACCAAAACCCGAGAAGGTTGAAGTTCCTGCAGGAGCATTCGAACCAAAATCTATGATTATAGATGTTAACGGCGAGAAATTTAAAGTTGGTGTAAGTTACGATGATATTGCTGAGGTTGCTGCTCCTGCAAGCAATGGAACAGCTGTGAAAGAAGAGGCTGCTCCTGCTGCTGCAAATGGGAAAGTATCTTCTGAAGTTATCGCGCCGCTTGAAGGAAAATTCATGTTAACCAAAGATACTTCGGAAACACCGTTGAAAGTAGGTGATAAAGTAAAAGAGGGAGACCTTGTATGCTACATCGAATCGATGAAGACCTACAATGCTGTTGTTGCAGAAAGCGACGGTACTGTGGTTGGCATTTTAAAAGCCAACGGAGATAGCGTGGATGAAGATGATGTTTTGGTACAACTGTCATAAACCAGCTTTATGGAGATTTTATCAGAACTGTTTAATATGACCGCACTGGGCGATATCACCTGGCAGACTTTGATCATGTGGGCGATATCGTTTGTGCTGCTTTATCTTGGGATAAAGAAAGGGTATGAGCCGTTGCTGCTTATTCCCATTGCATTTGGTGTGTTGCTGGCCAACTTTCCGGGGGGACAAATGGGAGTTGTAAACCCTGAACTGATTGAGCTGGAAGGACACCGATATATGAACCTGTTTGAAATTGCGCACGATTACGGGATTATGAATTACCTGTATTATTCGCTGATTAAGACTGGTTTGCTGCCTCCTGTTATTTTTATGGGAGTTGGCGTGTTAACCGATTTTGGTCCGATGTTGCGTAACCTGAAACTCGCCTTGTTCGGCGCTGCAGCGCAGATTGGTATATTTACCATTTTGATGGGTGCTATTGCTGTAGGATTCACTCCTAAAGAAGCTGCTTCGCTTGGAATTATTGGTGGTGCTGATGGTCCAACGGCTATATACACAACAATTAAACTGGCTCCGCATTTGCTTGGACCTATCGCGATTGCTGCATATTCGTATATGGCACTGGTGCCTGTAATTATTCCTTTGGTTTCGAACTTGTTGATTACGAAGAAGGAGTTTACCATCAATATGAAACAGATGGAGAAAAAATACCCGGCAAAATACGAGATAAAGAATATGAAAGCTGCCAAAATTATATTCCCGATAGCTTTGGGAACATTGGCTGCTGTTCTTGTTCCGTCGTCGGTACCGCTATTGGGAATGCTGTTGTTTGGTAACCTGATTAAAGAAATTGGCTCGTCAACAAGTCGTTTGGCTGATGCTGCTCAGGGACCGATTATGAACACTGCAACCATTTTTCTTGGTTTGACCGTGGGTGCAACTATGACTGCTGAAGTTTTCCTTTCAGCAAAAACTCTGGGAATTGTTGTTGGAGGTTTTGTTGCCTTTGCCATTTCAATTGCCGGTGGAATTTTTGCTGTGAAACTGGTAAACATGTTCAGCAAGAAAAAGATCAATCCGCTTATTGGCGCAACCGGACTGAGTGCTGTTCCTATGGCATCGCGTGTGGCCAACGAGCTGGCGTTGAAATACGATAAAAAGAACCACATTCTGCAATACTGTATGGCCAGTAATATTTCGGGTGTAATTGGCTCGGCTGTCGCTGCAGGTGTGCTAATATCGTTTTTGATGTAACCTTACTTTATTATTTTATAGAATTAGATGTTAGGGGGAGCCAAAAGGTTTCCCTTTTTCTTGCTCTCCATTAAAGGTGTCAGATCTAAGTGTTGTGTGGAAATTATAAAGACTATTGATGGTTTTGCAAAGGGACTTTCCTGATTTGCTACTGATTTAAATGTTTGTTTATGAGAAACAGCAGGGCTTCTTTATTCAATGGTTTACTGATATAGTCGTCGCATCCGGCCTCAAAAGCTTTTTCCCTGTCGCTATGTGAAGCATAAGCAGTTTGGGCAATTACTTTGATATCAGAGTTGAAACTTTTTATACTCATGGTGGCTTCATAGCCGCTAATATCAGGTAACCCAATGTCCATTAGAACAAGTGGCGGTAATTTCGATTTTACTATTTCTACAGCCTCTAATCCGTATTCAGTGTGAAGAATTGTTAAGCCCGTATCGGCAAGAATCTTTTGTATTAGCCTAGTATTCGATAGGTTGTCTTCCACCAATAGTATGGTTTCATTATTGAATTGGTAGTTATCTTTTGTGTGTATTGAGTTCGATTTTGAAGCAGCTTCATCAGCTGTAACATATGGAATGGAAAAATAGAATGTTGTTCCTCCTGCAATTTGGTTTGAAGGGTCTTCCTGTTCTGATTTTAGCCATATCTTTCCATTTAATAAGTTGATTAAACCTTTCACAATAGATAATCCAAGTCCTGTACCTCCGTATAATACTTTTTTCTCGTTATGTAGCTGGATGAATCTTTCGAAAATAGCTTTTTGTTTATCGGGTGGTATTCCGGTACCTGTATCTGAAACATAGAATTCAAGCATCTTTTTATCGGTAACTCTGCAGCCTCCTGTAATTTTTCCGTTCTCAGTAAATTTAAAAGCATTGCTAATCAGGTTTGTAAGAATTTGCTGAAGTTTTCCCCTGTCAGTAATAATAATATCGGAATGTGAAGAAAGATTATCCAGGTGAAAATTGATATGCTCCTTTTCTATTTTCTTTTGATACTCGTTGAAAAATATGTTTATCTCGGCAAACAGTTCATTCAAACTAAATGTGTCATTGTTAACACTCAATTGTCCCGATTCAATTTTTGCGATGTCAAGTATATCGTCGATGATCCTTAGCAAATTGTTCGAGCTTTGATTAATTATTTCGGAGAATTGTGCCAGTTGATCCCTGTCGTTATAAAAGTCAGCCATGAGTTCAGAAAATCCCATAATTGCATTCATTGGGGTTCTGATTTCATGACTCATATTTTGCAGGAAAGCCGTTTTTAGCCGGTTGCTTTCTTCTGCCTGCTCTTTTGCTATCCGTAAATCTTTTTCTGCTCTTTTTCGCTCTGTTATGTCGTGGATTACCGAATGGAGAACTATTTTATTTTCAATTTCAATTTTACTTGAATAAACTTCCACATCCCGAATAGAACCATCTTTTAACCTGTGTTTGAATTCAAATTGATTTTTGCCGTTGGTGATAACATTATGCATTTCGGCTTTAATTTCTTGTAATGGAAGAATATTGATTTGGTCAATTTTCATTTTTTTTAATTCGGACGTAGTCCATCCGTAAAATCTGCTGGCTGATTTGTTTGCATCAAGTATCAACCCCGTTTCTCCATCAATTAGCATTTTTACTGCCGAGTGATCGTTGAAGAGTTTTCGAAATTTCTCCTCACTTTGCTGAAGCGTTTTTTCTGCTTTTTTTCGTTTTGCTTCTTCTTTTAATACATTTCTTACCTGGGCAAGTGAATAAAAGTAAAATACGATAGCAATAAACAGAAGCAAAAATGCAATGATGGAATGATTCCTGAAGCGTGTAAGTGCATGATAAATATCCTTTTCGTGACAGGAAATCAAAATGGTCCAATATGTATTCTCAATTGGGGTTCGGTAAAAAGTAATGTACTGTTCATTATAAACCTTTTTTCCGTTTTTTGTTTCAAGATGGTGTATGCTTTTAGTTGTTCCGCTTATATGTTCACTTATATTTTTTAGAAGGGTAGTGGCTGTTGTGTCCTGATCCGCATCGTTCAGAAACGGTTTTCCTGTGTGCTCACTAATCGAACAGTATATCTCAGTTCCTTTTTCACTAAGCAACCATGTTTCTCCGCTACCTCTTGTTTTTATTTTTTCCAGGTAACGTTCACCAAGTTTATCCATTGGAATCAGTATGGCAATGCTTCCTTTAAATTCTCCTTCGTTATCGAATACCGGAATATGCAAGGCAATTGCCAGAAAATTCTGAACCGACATAAAAACATCGCTTAAAACCGGTTGATGAGTTGAAAGAACCTTGCTGACATGATTTTGGTATGAGATATTCTTTCCAATAGCCGATTGATTGAAGGGAAATGTTGCAAGAATTACCCCGTTGGAGTCTATTCTGGTAATACCGGATATGATTTCTTCTCGGGTGTCAAAAAAGGCTTTCATTATTTTTTCTCCCTCGTTAGAAGCATTAATAATCTCATCGAGTTTTGATAAAAATGTAAGATCTGCCTTAGAATCGTTGAAGAAAGCCGATATGCCTTGCGATGCTGTTTTCGCGAGAATTAATTGTTCATTATTAAATTCATTAATTGTTCGGGTTTTTATATTGCTGTATACCAGGAAATAACCAATAAAAAAGATAAGTAGCAAAATTGGTATAACAAGAAGTTTATTGAGCGACTTTAATTTATTTAACCCTTTTTTTTGCATGTTCCTCTGGTTGTTATGGTTAAAAATAGTAATTGTAATATAAACAACTTCAATTTAGCAGGCAATATAATTATTTAATTGAAAAGAATTTAATTAAAGATATTCTCTTTAGAATTGATAAAATTCCTGATCATTGTTTCTGCATCAGTGTTTACAGGTGTGAGTAGTAATATCACGCAAAATAGCAGAAAAGAAATGAGGAAGGAGTCGAAAAATTAAATTGATACCATAATATCAAAAGGATGGATTTGGCCTAAAAAGTTCAGGTTATTAATAGCAAGTGATAATTTGCAGATAAATATATCGCCATTAACCCAAAAGATTATTTTGAATTTAAACTAGTTCTAAAGAAAAATGAGATTTGAACTCTTTTAATGTTTTATTTCCAATATACCTCCCTTGACTAAATCAGCGTGGTTGACAAAGAATGATTTACTTTTTTTACCGTTTAAGAAAATGCTGCTTATTTTATCTCCTTTACCTGTATTTTTAATGATGATTTCTTTACCCGGATAAAAATTCTGATCCAATTGAATTTTAATTTCATCAAATACCGGCGATGAAACAGCGTAGCTCATATCGCCGGGAAGTACCGGGTAAAATCCCATCATGGAATATACAATCCATGTTGACATGGTTCCTGTATCATCATTACCGGGAAGTCCGTCAGGAGCATTCTTAAAATAAGTCGCCATCAGACGGTTTAATTCTTTTTGGGTGCGCCATTCTTCGCCTTTTACAAAGTTAAATAACCAAGGATAGTGAATGTCCGGTTCATTGGCCATATCAAAATGATCATCATCGAAAATGGTCTGCAGCTTTTTCACAAAAGTTTTCTTGCCTCCGTTTAAGGCAATCATTCCATCCATATCGTGATGGACACAAAAAGTGTATTGGTATGCATTTCCTTCGTGAAATCCGGGACTTGGTTCAAAATTTTCGCCTTGCCGTGGATTAAAATCCGCCATAAATTCACCATTTTCAAGTTTTGGACGTAATAAACCAAACTCCGGGCAATAATAATTTTTGTAGCCTCGCGATTGATTCAAAAAACGCAGGTAGTCATTTTCTTTTTCCAAATTTTTAGCCAGTTGTGCCAGGTTCCAGTCGGCGATATAATATTCCAGTGCGTGCGACACCGAATTGTCGAATTGTTCTTTTAAAGGAACGTAGCCATGTGAAAGGTAAAAATCGATATCGGGGCGGAGTTTGTTATCTGCTCCGGGAGTTGTGGCTGATTTATACATTGCCTCGTAGGCTTTGTCAATATCGAAATCGCGAATACCGCGGAACCATGTGTCCACAATTACCGGAATTGCCGGATCGCCTTCCATAACATGCGTTTCAGTGCTGTTTAACTCCCATTTGGGTAGCCACCCGCCTTCTTCATACATTTCAATCATCGATTGAACCACATTTAATTGTTGTTGCGGAAAGGCCAGGCTCATAAAAGGATGCAGGTTGCGGTAAGTATCCCACAAAGAGAAAACAGTGTAGCGATCACCATTGGGATGTATTTTAGTTTCAAACGATTCCATCGCCGGATATTCTCCATTCACGTCACTAAGAATATTGGGGTGAATCTGGATGTGATACAAACCTGTGTAGAATACCGATTTTTGATCGTCGGTACCGCCCTTCACTGTAATAGTTGACAGGGCTTTGTTCCATTTTTCTTCAGCCTTTTTTTGCGTGGTTTTAAAATCGAAATTATTTGATTCATGATTTAGATTTAGCCGGGCATTGTCAATACTTACATATGAAATACCCACCTCTACAATAATTTCTTCATTGGATTTGGTATTGAATGTGAACCACGAACCAATGCTGTCGCCCGATATTTCGGCCCGGAAGTTTTGATAATATTTTATTTTATTGCTGGTTGCCGACCATGCTGCTTCTGCACCCATTTTGGGCATTTTTTTCCATACACCAAATTCTTCTGCCGGTTTACTGAAACGGGCTACAAAATACACGGGTCGTTCGGTTCCGTCGTTGTAACAAAAGGTTCCTGTCATCCGCCAGCCTTCAATCTCATGGTCGTTCACAATTTTGATAGAAGCACCGCTTTCGTTGGTTAATCCGTTTCCAAGGTCGATTAAAATGTTTGATTGTCCGGCAGGAAAAGTAAAACGGCTGATACCGGTTCTCTCGGTTGCCGATACTTCCGATTTTATATTGTACTTTTTTAAATATGTAGAATAGTAACCCGGGTGTGCCACCTGCTCGCTCATTTCAGAACCGTATTCGCGAAAATCTCCATTCACTTTACCTGTTGTTGGCATTAGCAGAATAACTCCCAGTTCCGGACAACCAACGCCGCTCAGGTTTATATGCGAATATCCTGTAAAATATTTGTTGTCCCAAGAGTAGGGAGTCGACCACCATCCTTCATCTTTGTCGTGTTTATTAAGCGGTGAATTTCCGCTAACATTAAAGGGAACCACTGATACCATACCACGTGGTACTACTGCTCCCGGATTGGTTGTTCCGTAATTAATTGTTCCGATAAAAGGATTTACCCAATCGGCAGGAGACTGAGCCTGTGCGATGAATGCTAATGTGAAGAGGATACAAAATATACAAACCTTTATAATTACTGAATGTCCTTTCATTAAAAAGCGAGTTTTTAAAATTTTTTATAAAGTGCAAATATAAGTATAAATTTATCTTAGAAAAGGTGTTTTTTATTTTTGGCTTTCGATGTTAAATGCCTGTAGTAATTATGTTTAAAGTATTTCAACTCAATTTTAATATCGGGCCATTAAAGTTCATTTTTACATTGATCATTAAACTTTTTAATACCTTTATCTTTTTATATTTTAAGAGATATTTAGGTAAAAATTGTGGATATGGAAGATTATTCAGTGCTTCATTCCTATTTTGAAAAATTAAAGAAAAATCAACTTACAGAAGGTGAGAAGACAGAAATAAACACTCTTTTCAGGAAAGAAACTTTCAAAAAGAAAGACTTTGTGATTAGAGCAGGTGATACGAATACGAGGCATTATTATATTGAGAAAGGACTTTTACGTTTATATATTATCGATCAGAACGGGAAAGAGTTTAATATTCTTTTTGCCAAAGAACGACAATGGCTTGGCGATCTTGGAGCACCTGCGCCAACCTCTTATTTTATGGACGCACTTGAAAAAACAACTGTCTTTTCCATCGATGAGGAAGGTTTTCATACAATTTCAAGGTATTATACTTCTTTTGCCTCTCACATAAGAAAATCATATGTATTCCTTCAAAAACGATTTGTTTCCATTCTTTCGAAAACTGCTGAAGATAATTATGAGGAACTTGTACAAAATAATCCCGATTTAATTCAGCGTCTTCCCCAATATCAGATATCTTCTTACCTGGGGGTTACTCCGGTATTTTTAAGCAAGATTTTGGCTAAAAGAGCCAGGAGGAATGATGAATAGAATCCCTGTTTTCTGAAAAACCTCAAATAAAAGACGAAAAGGTATTTTTCTTAAACTAGTTTATTTTTTCTGCTTAAACTGTAGTGTATGTTTGCAGTGTAAATAATTTAAAAATCAGAAAAATGAAAAAACTAGTAGCATTATTTGTAGCAGCGATAGTAAGTAGTACGATTGTATTTGCCTCAAATGGCAAAAGTGAAAAGTCGACTTTTGAGATAGATACCAAGGCAAGCAAGGTATACTGGACAGGTAAAAAAGTAACCGGCGAACATAAAGGATATCTTTCAATTGGTAACGGCCAGGTGTTTGTTAGCAGTGGTGAGGTTGTTGGTGCTGAGGTAAATATGGATTTAAACAGCATTGAATGTACTGATCTGACTGGTGAATGGAAAGACAAATTGATTGGTCACCTAAAGTCAGATGATTTCTTTGCGGTTGAAAATTACCCAACTGCAAAATTTGAAATTACTTCCATAAAAACAGATGGAGACGAACAAAATGTTGTGGGAAAGTTAAGCATTAAAGGAATCACTCATGAAATTACTTTCCCTGCTGAAGTAACTGTAGCCGATAATAAAGTAACTGCTTCAGGGGTGGCATCAATCGATCGTACAAAGTGGAATATAAAATATGGTTCGGGCAAATTCTTCAGTAATTTAGGAGATAACATGATTAAGGATGAATTTGAAATAAAATTTGAACTTACAGCAACCGAAACAGAAGGTTTGACATCGAACTAACAGGCAGAAAACATCCAACGAATTTAGTTTGGTAAAAGGGGGGAGGATTATGAGACGGGATTTTGAAAAAAATCCCAACCGGTATCGGCAAATTTGTTCACGATTTGTCTGATGCCGGTTTAAGTCTCTAATTTTTAAGAATGAAAACAATTTGAAGAAAACAGAACATGAAAACAATTATTTATAAAGCAGAAGACAGAGGTCACCTGAATCACGGTTGGCTGGATACATATCATTCTTTTAGTTTTGGTAATTATTATAATCCGGCCCAAATGCATTTTGGCGCTTTACGCGTTATTAACGATGATACTATTGAAGGTGGCCGGGGATTTGGAACACATCCTCACGATAATATGGAAATTATCACCATCCCTCTGGAAGGCGATTTGGAGCACCAGGATAACATGGGAAATAAGGCCGTTATTAATGAAGGCGAGGTTCAGGTAATGAGTGCCGGAACCGGAATTTTTCACAGTGAGTACAACCATAATGCTGATAAACCTGTGAAACTTTTCCAGATTTGGGTGTTCCCAAATAAAAAGAATGTACAGCCGCGTTACGATCAAATATCTATTCGTGATCTGGCTAAAGTCAATAAATTATATCAAATACTTTCTCCAAATAAAGATGATGAGGGTGTTTGGATTCATCAGGATGCATGGTTTTTTTTAGGTGATTTTGAAAAGGATACAAGTGATATTTATTCTGTGAAAAACGGAAATAACGGAGTGTACCTTTTGGTTATTGATGGCGAAATTGAAGTAGATGGTATTCACCTTGGAAAACGCGATGCACTGGGAATATGGGATACGAAAGATATTAAAATACAGGCAACAAAAAAGGCGCGTGTTTTATTAATGGAGGTACCCATGCAATTAAATTAAGTTAGCAAATGGAAATTCAGGAATTAGAAATTAGAACGAAAAGTCAATATAATATCTCTCCACTAATACAGAAAAGATGGAGCCCCAGGGCTTTTTCAGGAGAGGCAATAAGCCAGGAAATTATTGACGAAATTTTTCATGCTGCTTCATGGGCAGCAAGTGCGATGAACGAACAACCCTGGCAGTATATTTATGGAACAAAGGGAACCAAAGGTTTTGATAAACTTTGGGATTGTCTCAATCCGGGCAACCAGCCCTGGACAAAACATGCCGGACTTATTTTTGTTGCTTTAAAACGAAATACATTCGAAGCTAACGGAAAACCAAATCCATGGGGAACTCATGATGTTGGAATGGCAAATGCACAACTTTTGTTACAGGCTGCCAGCAGAGATATTTACGGACATCTGATGGCTGGTTTTGATGACGAGAAAATTAAACGGGAACTTAATTTATCGGATAATTTATCGCCCGTTTGTATGGGCGTTCTGGGACATATTGGTAACCCTGAATTATTAGACGAGCCTTACAGATCGAGGGAACTGATTACGAGAACAAGAAAGCCATTAAATGAGGTTGCAGCTAAATTATAAGAGGAAGGTAGTTAAAACAAAAAATCCCGACTTAACGTAAGTCGGGATTTTGTTTTAATACGCTTGGTACTATAATTTTCTTATTTTAATATTTCTGAACCATACGGTATAACCATGGTCTTGCAGGCCAATATAACCTCCTTTGGCAATTCCTTCCTGGAACCCTTCAAAATTTTTGAATTTACTGTTTTCAACGAGTTGATCCCACTCATCTGTCCAGTGAGTGTATGAAAGTACTTCAGTCCCATTCATCGAAATAGTTACTTTTCCATCTTTAGCTTTAATCACACAGGTATTCCATTCACCTGCAGGATTAATGGTTGACGGATCAGCAGGAATCATGTCGTACAACGAACCTGCCAGATGGCTGTCGATTTTGTTGTCGGTAGCGTCTTTATTATCGAGTACCTGAATTTCAGGTGCAGCATAATAAATAGGTTTTCCGGGCATCTCTTTTACATAGTAGAAAATTCCGGAATTAGCCATTTTACTGGCTTTCCAGTCAATCGAGAATTCAAAATCCTTGTACTTTTCTTTTTGATAAATAATATCGCCATTGGCACCTTGTCCAGGATTTTTACCTTCACCGGTTACAACTTTCATTGCATCGTCTTCAATTTCCCAGTTCGCAGGCATTGCTGTTCCGTTGCATTGACGCCATCCGTCAAAATCTTTACCATTGAATAAAAGAACCCAACCTTCCTTTTTTTCTTCAGAAGTGAGTTTGTTGACTTTTTTCGAAAATGCAGGATTGGCAATTAGCAAAACTGCCAAAACAGCGATACTGTAAAAAATACTCTTTTTCATGATCATTTTTAATTGAAATTTCGGTTTATTTGATTTGGCTCTAAATATAGCAAAAACAAACTCTGCTTTCACGAAAAAAGGAATTTCATTCCATTATTATTTCCATACGGAATAATTTTTACGTCAGGTATTCGTATATATTTTAGGAGTGCCCTTTAACTACAATCATCATGATTTTTAGGTTGAGGCGGAAGAAATTGTATAATTGAACCAGGAAACAGGTCCGCCAGAATTTTGTCCAGCGGGTTGGAATCGGAGGGTAAAATTCATCTTTGTATGCGGTTGTAGCTCTGCTTTGTTTTTCCATTTTATTAGTGTTTATCGTTTTTTAATTTGTTACTTGAATTGTCCTTTATCTAAGCCTGATTTGAGATAAATTAGAATGAAAAGATCGTTGGTTGTTTTTTATCGGAAAATTTATAATCCCAACTCATCAAACTTTCAGTCCTTCATCCCATCAGCCCTTCATTTATTCCGGTAGTAGCCACCAGAAAGGATATCCTTTGGCTTTGTGCAGGAACATGTAATGCAGGAAGAGTTTGATCCAGTGCCCTGCAGTACCAATTTCACCAACTGTAGAATTAATATTTCTTCCCCATTCAGGGTATTTTTCCCAGTCGGGAACAACAGGCGATACCGTCATCGTTGCACCCAATCCTTTGGTTAAACTGTAGCCAGCTGAAACGATACAGGCAGCCCCCATTCTCCCCATATTGGCAGTATGTTTGTGTTCAAACTTTCCTTTTTTAATTCCTTCCGCAATATTTTGTGCAACGATTTTACCGATTACTCCCGATGGCATTCCGGTACGAGGCGGCGCCGGGAAAATAGCCCTTCCGCCCGGACTTTTCATCGGTTTTGAGATGGAGTGGGGAGGTGCAAATGCAATCCCTGTGGCATACATATTTGCATAGGCAGGACTCTGATATGTTTGTGGCCAGTCGTTAATGCTCCATTCCTCGAAGGGTTTGGGATTATAATCGGCATCAACTTTCATAAAACCATTGGGTGCGAATATTTTCGAAGTAATATCTTCCCCCTTTTTATCGAAAGCTTTAAATGGCTGTCCTGAGAATCCCGGTATCAACATGGCAAAGTCGAATTCAATGGTGTGCTCTTCGCCATCAAGTGTTTCGTAATAAGCTTTTCCGGGATCAACTTTGTAAACTCCGGCACGTTTAATCCATTTTATGTTATTCTCTGCAAAAACCGATTCTGTAAAAACCTTAGTCGATGTAATATAACCTCCGCGTTTAACAAAAGCTCCACCCATACCAAAATCGCCAACCTCATACTCGTTCGATATCCAGGTAATTTCGGCCATGTGAAGCAATTTTCTTCTTTTCAGTTCGAACGCAATATTCAGTGCATATTCAAAAGCAGCACCCTGGCAAGTCGCCATGGCATGTCCGGTTCCGATAAGAAAACGTTGTTTTTCGCCCTTTTTCATTTTTTCGATACTTTTTTCAAGCTCTTCCCAGGCGTGAGCTGCATGGTCGTATGAACAAACTGAAACTGTATTTTTACCAGGTCCCAAACCTTCAGTACCTTCGAAGTTAAGTTTCGGACCTGTGGCATTTACCAGGTAATCGTAAAAAACTTTATCGGTTTGTCCTTTTTTGTCAGGAGTTGTGTATTCAATTTCAACATAAGCATTTTCAGACGAAGAATCACCTTCGGGATAAATATTTGTGGCTTTAGCCTGGCGGAAATCAATTCCCCATCGTTTATATACTTTATGCAATTTAAATCTGACTTGTTCGATCGACATTCGTCCAACACCTACCCAAATATTTGATGGGATCCATTGATAATACTGGCTTGGCGAAACGACAATTACTTCGTGTTTTTTACCTAATTGTTTTTTGAGAAATGCTGCTGCTGTGTGTCCGGAAATGCCGGCACCGAGAACGACTACCTTCATAGGATTAGAATATTTTTAGTTTTGGTAGTTAAACAATAAAATATCTATGAAAGTTTCCTTTTGCAGGCAAGTAATTATATGTTATTTAGCAGTTAGTGTGATTGGTGTTACGTGTTGTTAATTCGTTGGAAGTAAACATTTTGTTTCTTTCAACTTGCAAACCACATGGTGTTTATTCTGATCATAAATGCATAATATTCCTGAGTTTTTAATTTTCTGAGTGGTTTTTTCCCTCGGTTGATGGCCGTCTTCAATAATAATGATGCCTTGTGGTTTGATCATCCGTGCAAATTCGCTGAGTAAGCTAAGAGGTTTTTCAACCATATGAAACATATCAAGCGCATAAATAGTGTCAACAGAATTATTAGGAATAGGGCAGGAATAACCTTGTGCCTGAACAGCCTGTACGTTTTTTAATCCGTATTCTTTTATTTTTTGCTTAACGTTTTTAATGGCTAACGGATGGATGTCAACAGCCAGAACTTTCCCGTTTGGGCCAACGGTTTCTGATGCGTTTTTAATGTAACGTGCCGGTCCGCATCCGTAGTCAACAACTATTTGGTTCTTTTTTAAAGGGAGTCTTTTAAAATTACGATTTGAATGATTGCCGACAACATCTGTAATCTTCATTACAAAAGTCATCATCCTAAAAAATACGTTGGGTATGTTTTCGTGACCGGTTCCTGTCATAATATCTCCGATGGTTTTTTGATTTGTTTCCATTTTTACTATCTAATTGTTTTTGGCTGAAACAAAAGTAGATAGGAGAAATTAATTAGGAATTCTTTTTTTGTTGAACGGGGTGATTTTATCGGTAAAAAGAGAAATAAAAATGAAATCTGTTTTTCGGGGAAATAAAAAAGCCGGTAATTACCGGCTTTTTTTATCGTTTTATACTGATTTTAACAATCTGTTTTTTCCCCTTCGACCTGTTCTTTAAACCAGCTTAGAGGATGTGAAGTCGGGCGCTCAATCGGCATCCCGTAAATACGGTCGTTAACCAATGATGCTAATACTCCTAATGCTCGTGATACCCCAAACATAACAGTATAGAATGTGTATTCTTTTATTCCGTAATGATAAAGCAGCGAACCACTGTAAGCATCTACATTCGGCCAAGGATTTTTAATTTTTCCAACTGAACCCAATATGGGTGGAACAACCCTGTAAAGCTGATTGGCCAGATTTACCATTTTATCATCCTTTATGTACTTATTCGCAAATTCCTGCTGCGCCGTAAAACGCGGGTCAGTTTTACGAAGAACTGCATGCCCGTATCCCGGAATTACACGACCACTTTCTAACGTTTTTTTACAGTATTCGGCCACCTGTTCGTCAGTTGGAGTATCTGTATCTAATTCTTCTATCATTTCGAATATCCAGAAGATAACATCTTGATTGGCAAGTCCGTGTAATGGGCCTGCGAGTCCATTCATAGCTGCTGAATAAGCGTAGTACGGATTACTTAAAGCTGATCCCACCAGGTGAGCTGTGTGCGCAGAAACGTTTCCCCCTTCATGGTCGGCATGAATAATCATATATAAACGAAACAAACGGCGGATATCTTCCGAATCAAATCCCATCATATGAGCCAGGTTGCCTGCCCAATCCAGACGTGGATTTGGATCGATATGATGTCCGTTATGGAATTGACGGCGATAAATATAAGCAGCAATACGTGGTAAACGGGCAATTAAATTCATTACGTCTTCGTAGGTGGCATCCCAGAAGTATTTTTTATTAACACCAGCACGATATGCCTTTTGGAAAGTTGATTCTGTGGCCATTGACAGAATAGCAGCACTAAACTGAGTCATCGGCTTAGATGTTTTTGGCATTGCATCAATTACATCAAATGTATGCTGCGGAACGTGAGCTCTTGTCGCCAAATCTCTCGAAAGGTTTAAGGCATCTTCTTGCGAAGGTATTTCCCCGATTAGCATGAGATAAAGTAGCCCTTCAGGAATGGGTTCTCCTTCTGGATTTATTTTCGGTAACTTTTCGCGTAATTCCGGAATTGAATATCCTTTGAAACGAATCCCTTCTTCAGGGTCGAGTTTTGAAGTGTCGGTAACCAAAAGAGGTATCCCTTTCATTCCTGTTAATACTTGTCCGAGTGTTACTTCTCCAAGAACAGCATCGGCGTGTTCGCTTTTGAGTCTTTGAAACTCCTTGGCGCACTTATTTGCTTTTTGATAAAATCTGTACTTAATGTATTCCATCTGTTATAGTTATTGATTTATTAATTAATGCATATTTTTAATTATGGCGTCGGCAAATTCTGAAGTAGTCAGTAGAGTAGCTCCTTCCATTTGAGCGTGAAGGTCGCTGGTTACTTTACGTTTGGCAAAAACGTGCTCAATGGCATCGTAAACATGCTCGGCTGCTTCGTTCCAACCCATATATTCCAGCATCATAACAGCCGAAAGTATCAGCGATCCTGGATTGGCTTTTCCTGTTCCCGCAATATTTGGTGCTGTACCGTGTGTTGCTTCAAATATGGCATAACCGCTCTGGTAGTTAATATTTGCTCCGGGCGAAATTCCGATTCCTCCAACCATAGCAGCTAACTGATCCGAAATATAGTCACCATTCAGGTTCATCGTTGCAATTACCGAATGATCCCATGGATGTAATAAGGATTCCTGAAGAAAAGCATCAGTTATACAGTCTTTTATAATGACTTTTCCTGATTTCTTTGCTTCGTCAAGAGCCTTATTGGCATCCAGTTCTCCCTTCTCTTTTTTTATGGCTTCAAATTGCCGCCATGTAAAAGTTTGTTGGGCAAATTCTTTTTCAGCCAAATCGTAACTCCAGTTTTTAAAGGATCCTTCGGTATACTTCATAATGTTTCCCTTATGAACGATAGTAACTGAAGGTAATTGACGTTGAATAGCGTATTCAATAGCCGCTTTTGTAAGGCGTTCCGATCCATCTTTCGAGATAGGTTTCACTCCAAACGACGATGATTCGGGAAAGCGGATTTTATCTACCCCCATTTCATTGATCAGAAAATCACGAAATTTCTTATTCATTTCGTCTCCGGCCATGTATTCGATACCTGCATAAATATCTTCGGTATTTTCCCTGAAGATGTGCATATCTACCATTGAAGGATAACGAATGGGAGAGGGTACTCCTTTAAACCATCGAACCGGACGAACACAAACATATAAATCGAGTGTTTGGCGCAGTGCCACGTTCAACGAGCGGATTCCTCCTCCAACCGGAGTTTGTAAAGGCCCTTTTATACCGATGAGGTGCTCTTTAAAAGCTTCAATAGTTTCATCCGGCAAATATGTTCCAACTTCATGATATGCTTTTTCTCCTGCCAAAACTTCTTTCCAGACAATTTTTTTAGAATCGCCATAAGCTTTGGCAACTGCAGCATCAATTACCCTTTGCGAAGGGCCGGTAATGTCTTTGCCTATACCATCGCCTTCAATAAAAGGGATAATCGGATAATCCGGTACAACTAATTTTCCATCAACTATTTTGGTCTTTTCTGTCATATTTTGTTTTATCTGTAGTATTTCGAAAGTTGTCTTTGATAAATTTTATGCCTCAGTTTTTAAACTTCAGATTTATCTCCGCTTCGAAAAAACAATTAATTCAGTTTTGCCTGTAAGTTTTCATCCAGGGCTTCCATAAACTGTTCTGTGGTCAGATAATGTTCCCCTTTTAATTCTTTACCGTGAATAATCAGTGCTAAATCTTTGGTCATTTTACCAGACTCTACGGTTTCGATACAAACTTGTTCCAAAGCGTGTGCAAAATTAATTAGCTCTTCATTTTCGTCCAGTTTTCCACGGAAGGCCAAACCACGTGTCCATGCAAAAATCGATGCAATTGGATTTGTAGATGTTGGTTTACCTTGTTGGTGCTGACGGAAGTGACGAGTTACTGTTCCGTGTGCCGCTTCTGCTTCCATGGTCTTACCGTCAGGAGTAACCAGAGTTGAAGTCATTAAACCAAGAGAACCAAATCCCTGAGCAACTGTGTCACTCTGAACATCGCCGTCGTAGTTTTTACAAGCCCAAACAAAACCACCTTCCCATTTCAGAGCGGCTGCTACCATGTCGTCAATTAAACGGTGTTCGTACCAGATTCCTTTGGCTTCAAATTTTTCCCTGTAATCGTTCTCGTAAACCATCTGAAAAAGGTCTTTAAAACGACCATCGTAAGCTTTTAATATCGTATTTTTTGTCGACATATAAAGTGGCCATCCTTTATCAAGGGCCTGGTTCATGCACGAATGCGCAAAACCAATAATTGATTCATCGGTATTGTACATCGCCATGGCTAAACCGTTTCCTTCAAAATCAAAAACATCATGCGAAATGGGTTCGCTGCCATCTTCCGGCGTAAACGTTATGGTTAGTTTACCTTTCCCTTTGGTAAGAAAATCGGTGGCACGATATTGATCTCCAAATGCATGACGTCCAATGCAAATAGGCTGTTTCCAACCCGGAACCAAACGCGGAATATTGGAAATCATAATGGGTTCGCGGAAAACGGTTCCACCAAGAATATTTCGGATGGTGCCGTTGGGCGATTTCCACATCTTTTTTAATCCAAATTCTTCAACACGTGCTTCATCGGGAGTGATGGTAGCACATTTTACACCAACTCCGTATTCTTTAATTGCGTTGGCTGCGTCTATCGTTATTTGGTCGTCGGTGGCATCGCGGCTTTCCATTCCTAAATCATAATATTTCAAATCAATATCAAGATAGGGAAGAATTAGTTTTTGTTTAATAAAATCCCAGATTACCCTGGTCATTTCATCACCGTCGAGCTCGACTACCGGATTTTGTACTTTAATTTTTTGCATGGTCGTATTAAATTAATTTACTGGTTATATGGAATACGCGCAACAAGGCCTGGATTTTTATCTCAGGCATTGTTACACGTAAAAAGTTAATTATTCTGTTGTTTTATCAGATTGAGCGCAGATCCTGCTTTGAACCATTCAATTTGCTGTTGATTGTATGTGTGGTTCAATTTTATAATATCTAAGGAACCATCAGCATGAACTACTTCAACCGTAAGTTGTTTGCCTGGTGCAAAATCAACCAGATCAACAAAATTGAAGCTGTCATCTTCCTGAATCAGGTCATAATCATTTTCATTCGCGAATGTTAATCCCAGCATTCCCTGTTTTTTCAGGTTCGTTTCATGGATACGGGCAAATGATTTTACAATCACTGCTTTCACCCCCAAATGACGAGGTTCCATAGCAGCGTGTTCGCGTGATGAACCTTCTCCATAGTTTTGATCACCCACAACAACAGTTGGGATACCTACTGCTTTGTATTGGCGTTGAACCGCAGGAACAGCATCGTAAACCCCGGTAAGTTGATTTTTTACCTTATTGGTTTCACCGTTGAATGCGTTTACTGCACCAATCAGCATATTATTTGAAATATTATCCAAATGTCCTCTGAACCGTAACCATGGACCAGCCATTGATATGTGATCAGTTGTACATTTACCCTGAGCTTTTATCAGAAGTTTTGCTCCTGTAATGTTGGTGCCATCCCAGGCAGCAAAAGGCGATAGTAATTGCAAACGTTTCGATTCGGGGGAAACATTTACAGTAACATTCGATCCATCTGCAGCCGGTGCCTGATATCCCGGATCTTCTACCTCGAATCCTTTGGTTGGAAGTTCGTCGCCGGTTGGTAAATCGAGTTTTACTTCAACGCCGTCTTTGTTTGTTAAGGTGTCTTTTGCCGGATTAAAATCCAAACGACCGGCAATCGCCAGTGCGGTTACCAATTCCGGCGAAGTAACGAAAGCGTGCGTATTCGGATTCCCGTCGGCACGTTTCGAGAAGTTACGGTTAAACGAGTGAACAATCGTATTTTTTTCTCCTTTCTCTGCTCCGGGGCGAGCCCATTGTCCAATACACGGTCCGCATGCATTGGCGAATACTTTCCCGCCTATCTTTTCAAAAGTGTCGATGAATCCATCGCGTTCAATGGTATATCTCACCTGCTCTGATCCGGGTGTAATCGTAAATTCAGCCTTGGTAACCAATCCTTTTTCTTCAGCTTGTTTGGCAATTGATGCTGCACGTGAAATGTCTTCATACGACGAGTTGGTGCAACTTCCGATTAATCCAACCGAAACTTCCAGAGGCCAGCCGTTAGCAACTGCCTCGTCTTTCATTTCAGAAATAGGTGTTGCGCGGTCGGGAGTGAAAGGCCCGTTTACGTGTGGTTCCAGTTCCGAAAGATTGATTTCGATGATTTCGTCGTAATATTTTTCAGGAGATGTATAAACTTCCTGATCGGCATCAAGATGCTCTTTAATACCATTGGCAAGATCGGCAATATCTGCACGGCCTGTCGCTTTCAGATAGCGCTCCATGCTCTCGTCATAGGCAAAAATACTGGTTGTTGCTCCAACCTCGGCTCCCATATTACAAATGGTTCCTTTACCGGTTGCAGAAATCGATTTTGCACCTTCACCGAAGTATTCTATTATCGCACCGGTTCCTCCTTTAACGGTTAGAATCCCGGCAACTTTAAGGATCACATCTTTTGGTGCTGCCCATCCGCTTAATTTTCCAGTGAGTTTTACTCCAATCATTTTAGGCATCTTCAGTTCCCAGGCCATTCCTGCCATTACATCAACTGCATCGGCACCTCCAACACCAATAGCAACCATGCCTAATCCTCCGGCATTCACTGTGTGAGAGTCTGTTCCAATCATCATTCCTCCCGGGAAAGCATAATTTTCGAGCACCACCTGGTGAATAATACCTGCACCGGGTTTCCAGAATCCGATTCCGTATTTATTGGAAACCGATTCAAGAAAATCGTACACTTCGGCATTGGCACTTTTAGCCACACCCAGGTCGGTTTTTCCTTCCACCTGCGCCTGTATCAGGTGGTCGCAATGCACAGTTGACGGAACTGCAGTCTGGCTTTTTCCTGAATTGATAAATTGTAACAGCGCCATTTGTGCCGTTGCATCCTGCATGGCAACACGATCGGGAGCAAAATCAACATAATCAGCTCCACGATTAAAAGCAGCTAATTCCTGTGCTGCAAACAGGTGAGAGTAAAGAATTTTTTCCGCGTAAGTCATTGGACGGTTCAGAACACCTCTGGCTTTTTTTACCTTCTCCGGAAGTTCTGAATACACTTTTTTTATAAGGTCTAAATCAAACATAAGAAATTTAGTTTTTTTGAATTATGTCAGCGTATTATTTGTCGTTTTCTCTAACAATGAAATTCTTAAAAAGTTGACTTAAAGGCGATAGAATTTAACTATGGCTCTTTATTTAAATTTAATATAATTAATATACGAAATAAGTGCTATCCGTGTCAAGGGGAAAGGTTCCTTACTTTGTCCAAAATGAAAAATACAAGGATTTTAAGGAAGTGTCATTCTATGAAAGCCACAATAAAATGAATAATCTTTCTCATAAGGTTTAAAAGCTTGTTGAATACTACTTCCATAAAATAAACTTTTAATAACGAGGTGGTGTGTAACTTTGGTCACACAGTGTGCTGATAAGCCTATAAATACTGAAACAGTATAATTCGGTGCAGAAGAATCGGCTGGAAAGAATTATTGGAGTCATTGATTTTTGATGTTTTAAACTACCCGGTGGTTCCCATCGCATTGGAAATTGCATTAACCGACATCAACAATAGATTAAGGTCCTTTTGTTTTACTTCCTCTGAACCGTACTCTGTTTCTCTCCATTTTTTCAGAATACGGATTTGATTTTTGTGAAGTATATCCAATATCTCAGCTCGTAAGAGGGTCGAATAAAAATGATTCTTTCTGCGAATGTTCATAGGCCTTTCAAGCAATTCTTCAACAAATTGCCTTGTTCTTGAAAGTTCCTCCAGTATTTGTTTTAAAATATCTTCTCTAACTTCCGGATTTATAACCAGGGTTGAATAGGCTTTTATAATATCTTCGTCGGTACTGGCAAGACTTGTATCGATATTTGTGAAAAGATAGCGTATAAAATGGTTTGTTTTTATAAGCGAACGTAATTCGGAAAACATTGCGGGCTGTTCGTTTTTTAGTTTTTCGAGTGTTGCACCAACTCCAAACCAGCTTGTAATATGGAAACGAGATTGCCCCCAGCTGAAAACCCATGGAATGGCTCTTAAATCGGCAAAGCTTGGTTTTCCTGTTCTGCGCGAAGGACGCGAACCTATTTTACTTTGTTCAATAACATCAATGGGTGTTGCTTGTCGATAAAATTCAAGAAAGTTTTCATTCTTCAGAAGATCGGAATAAATTTTTTGTCCCTCATTGCTCATGAACTCTATTATTTTAGTCACCGGTTGGTGATTTGTATTTTGTTTTTTATGAAGCAATGTATTTAACGCAGTACCTGAGAGCATTAATTCGAGGTTATATGCTGCATTTCCTTTGTTGGCGTATTTTTTTTCAATGGTTTCTCCCTGTTCGGTCATTTTTATTTTACCATTCAGAGTTCCGTGCGGAAGGCTTCGTAAGAACCAATGTGTTGGTCCGGCACCTCTGCTGATTGAACCGCCCTTTCCATGAAAAAATTTAATTTCAACGCTGTGTTTGAACCCAATTTCAGTTAGTTCCTTTTGTGCTTTGTACAAGTGCCATGTACTGGCTAAAATACCACCGTCTTTATTACTGTCGCTGTACCCAATCATTATTTCCTGTTCTTTATTGGGTTTATTCTTTTTCCGGCGTTGATATTCCAAACTAGCCTGAACTTCCGGTAAACTCAAATATTCATCAAGAATGGAAGGACTTGCCAGCAAATCGTCGATGGTTTCGAACAGCGGAACCACATGTATTTGCATGATAAATTTTTGATTGAACGTCGTCAATCCAACTTCTCTGGCCAAAAGGAAAACAGTTAACAGATCGTCAATATTTCTGGTCATGCTAACAATTAAGGAACCCAATCCTGCTTCTCCATAACGGGTGTAATGTTCCTGAACAACCTTTAAACAGTCAAGCGTGTTTTTTGCCTCCGGGGGTAATTTTTGCCAATTGCGGGCAAATGGTCTGTTGTTGTTTAGTTCATTTCTTATCAGCTCCTTAAGGTTCTCCGTTTTATTCAATTTCGAAAGGTCAAGAAGCTGCTGCAGAGCTTTTTCATAATACGTACTGTTCTGTCGAATATCTAATTGAGCCAAATGAAAACCAAGCGTTTTTGTTTTTTGAATAAGCGGCATAACCGAGTTCAGGATTAACGAATTTTCACCGATTTCAGACAAACCCTTTTTTAGAATTGTTAAATCGTCAAGCAGCTGTTCCGATTTTTGATAACTCCCTTTCCTTTCAGAAAGTTCAAAATGTTGTTCTTTTCCAAGTTCAACAGGTAATTTCGAAATTAGCGCCTGAACATAAAGTTTAAAAGCTTCCTTTTTATTTGTTTGTACAATGTTTTTAAGTCGGATTCCGTTTTCTGCAATAATTGCTTTCAGGCGGTTTAAAACCACTTCAGGAAGCTGCTGCATATTGTAATAGAAACTTAGGTCGTCGGCAGTTTTTGTCAATTCTTTTTTAAGAATCAGAAAGGCGTTCAACCGAAGTTTTTGCAAAGTATAAGCGGTTAGTTCTGCTGTAACGAGTGGATGTCCGTCGCGGTCTCCGCCAATCCAGCTTCCAAATTTTATTTTCGGAAAGACTTCCTGTTTTATAAGTTTTTCAGAGGTAAATCCGCTGAATTTCCATGCATGAAGCAAACGGCGATACAGAATATCAATAATTTCGGGAAATACATTGGTGAAATAATGTAACACGTTATCCAGCTCGGTTTCAACATTTGGTTTTTCAATGTAAAATTCATCGATATGCCAAATTGCATTTATCAAACGCTTTATAGCATTTCGGTTTTCTTCTTTTTCATACGAATTGTACATTGAGTTTTCACGCGTAACCATAAGAAGATACAACTCACGGTATTTTTTCAAAACAACCGGTCGTTTTGCTTCGGTGGGATGGGCGGTAAGAACCGGCTGAACTTCAACTTTATTCAAAATATCCAGAATCTCATTTTCGTTAATATCGTGTTCTTTTAGCTGTTTAAAACTGTTGGACCAAAGACCGTTAATGGCCGATAATGTTTGCTTTTCTTCTGTTTTTCTGCGGTTTTGAACGGCACCATTGGTTTCTGCCAGATTTAATAACTGAAATGCAACCGACAATAAATGAAAATGTTTGTGTGTGAATTCGATGGATTCATAATCACTTGTATTACATAACCAGGGCACTAACTTTGCAAGTTCTGACTCATTATTTTCAATTAATACTTCTTTAAAACAATTCAATAAAAAATCGAAATCGAAGTATGGTTTCCCCAGATTTTTCTTTGCAATTTCAAGTTGAGACATGTTTTTGTTTCTTGATTTTCTACAAGTTAACAAAAACTATGTAAAGAATTGTCTTTTATAAAACTCAAATCGTGAAAGATTTGATTCATACAAATCCAAACTCAAACTCTCAAAAGCAACTTTGTTTTGCTTGAATTTTCGGGTTTAAAATAAAGGGGATTTGAAATTTAAATATTGGAAATTTTCCGGATTATATCCTAACAATACATGAATCAGGCAGCCAACCTTTGTTTCCGTCAGCCAGTTTGATTTCAGTCCACTTATCTAGATGATCGGTTGTTTCCAGTTTCAATCCTTCATAAATTAAAAATAAATCTGTTCCGGTTTCGCTGGGCGAACTTTTAACGGTTACACGCGGACAAAATACGATGGCATGATTGCGTTGATTTATTTTATTTTTTTGCTGAGCTGCCATTGAGAACGTAAATCCCGAAAAAGCAACCAACAGAATCCCAACCCAGAAAGAGATACGTTTTATCGAAACTGTTTTGCTGAAAAGGAAAAGTCCCAGAAGCATCAGAAAAATAATAAATGCTCCAAGGCTAATGTACGCCCAAGTATCGGCAGGGAATTTATTCACCACCGAAGTTCTCCAGCGAAGGAAAAAAGGTTGCGGCAGTTCTTCAATTTTTGTAACAACATACTGGTTGGCAATACTTAAATTAAATTCGATATCCTCATCTTGAGGAGCAAGTACTTTAGCCCGTTCGTAATTCAAAATAGCATTATTAATATCCCCGGTTTTGTAATAAGCATTTCCCAAGTTAAAATAGAGTTTCGCCGATTCTTCACCCGATGCAACAATTTGCTCGTACGCTGAAACCGCTTGTTGGTATTCTTCGGTAGTATAAAAAACGTTTGCCTTTTCCCACAGTTGCTCATTTGTTTCCTGAGCGAAAAGAAAAACAGGGGCAATAACTAATATGAGTAATATTATTCGTTTCATTTTTCTAGCGTTTAATTTGTTTTTCAAAACGGCTCATTGTTGTTTCTGCCTTCTTATACAAATCATGGCGTGCTTCGGCACCACCAACCGGCGCATATCTTGCAAATTCACATTGGTCGATAACCTCTTCGAAGTCTTTGATTACCTCTTCTGCAACGTTTCTGGCGTTCAATTTTGAAACGGCTGTTTCGCGGTTTAAATCGGCAATAGGAATTCCTAATTTGTCGCTTAAATATCCCCAGAATGCTTTCAGAATAGCATCGTGGAATGCTTCGTTATTGTTTTGTTTCATGTAACCGGCTGCTGCTTTTAAACGTTTGGTAGCAACACGATTCGCTTTCTTATTTCGTACCAGAGCAATGTTGGCATTCTCGCGGGCTTTCTTTCTGTAAATCAGATAAAGAGCAATAAACAGAATTGCACTTAATAAATATGCAAGATAGAATGACAGACTACCGTAGAAAGTGGTTCCTTTAAGTTTAAGAGCCGGACTTCCCTGTTTGATGTAACGGATATCCTGACCAATGAGACGAACATCTTCTTTCCGAAGCGAACTCACAACCGTTGTAGATTGTTCTTCTGCTCCCTTCTCAACATGAAGATTATATTCTTTTGTCGACTTGGTGACATACTGACCGGTTGACGGATTAAAATAGGCAAACTTAATGGCAGGAATGGTATAATCGCCCTCGAAACGCGGCTGGAACAGGTATTCAATTGTTTTTGTCCCAGTAGCTCCGTTGTCAGAAGTGGTTACATTATCGGTGGCGCGAGGGTCGTAAACTTCAAAGTCGGATGGAAGTGTAAGTTCCGGAGTCCTAACCAGGCGTATATTTCCGTTACCCGATATTTTAACTTTAAGAGTTACAGCATCGTTGGTGGTTACGTTTTCGCTACTGATTTCAGATGAGATATTAAAGTTCCCAACGCCTCCCATAAAATTAGCTGGTTCTGTTGGCAGATCTTTAACATTTACAGTTGTTGCCTCGCTGGTTGCAGTTGCTTTTACTGTTCTGTAATTATCGAAGAAGTCGTCGAAAAAGCTTCTGGCTTTCACCCTCTGGCGGACCAATATGGAAACGCTGAAAGGATCGATTTTTAACCTCCCGTTTTGTTGCGGGAAAAGAATCGTTTTTTTCAGAATACCTACCTGGTAGATTTTATTATCGAATACTTCCCGTGTAAAATTAATTTGTTGAGGTATTTCTATGTCTTGGGTGTAAAAACCCTCATATGTGGGCAGATTTACTTCGTCAAAGTTATAAATCGGAATATTCGGATTTATATAAAGTTTTACGGTTGCAATGATTTGTTCTCCGCGGTAAGCATTGCGTTTGCTTAAATCTACACGAACAAAAAGGTTGTCTTTATCCAGATCTGCATTTTGAGTTCCACCCTGGGGTTGCGTTGTTCCTCCCTGCTGCTGAGATTGATTGGATTGGGCTTTTACAACCTGTATTTTAATTGTATTTGATTCAATTATTTTTCCATTCACTTCTACCGATCCCGGTCGGATTTCAAAAGTACCTTCTTTTTTGGCCTTTAAAATATAGGTGTAAGAGTAATTTACGGTAGTAGTGGTTCTTCCGTTAATGGTTTGAATACTGGTTGACTGACCGGTACTGGGTCCCATTAAAATCTGAAAATTATCGCTTAAGCCCGAAGGAAGTTGCAGGTTGGTTCCTCTTTCGTTCAACGAAAAACTTAGACGGAATTGTTGGCCTGTTTCCACAGCATTGGGGGCCGACATGGTGAATTTTGTTTTTTCGGCATGTGCGGTTAATACCAAGCACAACAGAAAAATATATGTTATCAGTTTCTTCATCATCGTATCAAAGCCTACAAAATTATTGTTTTTGTTCAATTGCTTCTTATTGTTTCCGTTTAATCCGTAATCCTTAAGTTTATCTTAGTTAATAGTCATTAGGCACTGGTCATTAGTTATTTGGAAGACAACAGGCAGTGACTGCTTACTGCTCATCTACCACTCTTTCTCAGTACGCGCTCGTTTTGCTTTCGCAGCTTTTGCTTTTTTTACCTTATCCTGAATGTCGCGTTCGTCATTTTGTAAGGCCTGCAACAACTGTTCTGCATCCTGCTTCGAAATTTTATTCTGTTGAGGCTGTTGCTTTTGTTGCTGGTCTTTATTTTGATCCTGATTCTGGTTCTGATTTTGCTGGTTCTGATCTTTATTCTGATCCTGCTGATCTTTATTCTGGTCTTTGTTTTGATCCTGATTATCCTTATTCTGGTCGTTCTTATCTTTATTTTGATCCTGCTGATCCTTATTTTGGTCTTTGTTCTGATCTTTGTTTTGATCGTTTTGATCTTTATTCTGGTCCTTATTCTGTTGCTGTTGCTGCTCCTGTTTCTTTTTTAACATTTGAGCATAGGCCAGATTGTATTTTGTTTCCAGGTCATCAGGATTTTCGCGCAATGCTTTTTTGTACGATTCAATACTTTCATCCAGTTTGTTTTGCATGAGTTGTGTATTCCCGAGGTTGTGGTTCGAACGGGCGCGTTCGCCTGGCTCTTCCATCTTTTCAGCCAGCTCAGTGAATTTGCTTTCTGCTTCTTCAAACCTCTGTTGTTTATACAAAGCATCGGCAAGGTTATAATTCCACTTTAAATCTTCAGGCCTTTTTTCAAGTGCTTTCAGGTATTCCGTTTCCGCATTGCTGAATTTTACCGAATCAATTTTGGTGGTATCGCGAACTGCTTCCATAAACAGTTTATTCCCGTTACGTACAAATTTTCGCTCGTTTTGCCCGAAGGCAATCACCGAAACTGTCAGTAGAAATAATATGAAATATGCTTTTTTCATCTCAATTGTCATTAGTCAATTGTCATTGGTCACTTGAAGTTTTTCTGCTTCGCGCTTCCAATATCCATCCTTTTATCCAAACAACTTAATATTCTTCAAATACTTGTTTTTACGCTCAAGAATTACAAATTCGAGTAGTAATAAAAACAATCCAACCGCAAAGAAATACTGGAACTGGTCGTCGTACTCCGAATAGGTACGTGCTTCCATTTCCTGTTTTTCCATCTTATTTATCTCATCAAAAAGGGCGTTTAATCCAACCTGTGCATTGTTTGCCCTAACATAAATTCCTTCTCCGGCTGCCGAAATTTGTTCCAGCATTTGTTCATTTAATTTTGTCACAACCACATTCCCGTCGCGGTCTTTCAGGTAATCGGTTTGACCGTTGCGAAACACCGGAATTGGCGATCCTGATGGTAATCCCATTCCAATAGTATGCACTACAATGCCTTCGCTAACCGCTTGCTGAGCTGATGAAACGGCGTCATCTTCGTGATTTTCTCCATCGGTAATTATAACAATAGCTTTGTTCGATTCCCCATTTGGAGTAAACGAACGACGTGCCAAATCGATAGCTGCTCCAATAGCCGTACCCTGTTTTGGGACGATTTGAGTGTTCACCGAATTCAGGAAAAGTTTTGCTGAATTATAATCGCTCGTGATGGGCAATTGCGTGTAGGCATCACCTGCAAAAACAATTAGCCCGATTTTATCATCCTTTAAACGATCAACCAATCGGGAGATGGCTCTTTTTGCACGTTCCAAACGGTTGGGTTGGATATCTTCGGCCATCATACTGTTCGAAACATCGAGGGCAATTATTAATTCGATACCTTCGCGTTTAACGGTTTTTAATTTCGATCCGAATTGGGGGCGGGCGATACCAACAATAAAAAATGCCAATGCCAACATCAGGATAATAAATTTTAGAACCGGGCGGTTTTTCGAACTATAAGGCATTAACTGTCTCAAAATTTCCATCTGTCCGAACTTTTTTAAGGCGCGCTTACGTGAAATACGCGACAAAACAAAAAATACGGTCAATAGCGGAATTATTAGTAATCCCCATAAATATTCAATATTTCCAAATCTAAACATTTCCATACTCAATCAACTTATGGGATACTTCTAAATATGGTTAAACGAAGGAATAAACTTGCTATCAAAAATAGTGCCCCAAGTAAGGCAAAAGGCATAAATTCTTCCGATTTACGGCTGAATTCGCGAACTTCAATTTTTGATTTTTCCAACGCATCAATCTCTTTATAAATTTCTTCTAACTTGCTGTTACTTGTTGCACGAAAATACTTTCCATCGGTAATGGATGAAATTTCCTGTAGGGTTTCTTCATCGATTTTAACGGGCATATCGCGCAACTGAATACCGAATTGGGTTTGAACAGGGTAGGGGGCAGTTCCAATTGTCCCGACACCAATCGTATAAACACGGATTCCGAAGGTTTTGGCAATCTCGGCTGCAGTAACCGGAGCAACCTCACCACGGTTGTTTTCACCATCGGTTAATAGTATAACAACCCGGCTGATGGCCTCGCTGTCTTTTAAGCGCCCCACTGCTGTTGCCAATCCATTGCCAATGGCAGTTCCGTCTTCAATAATTCCACTTTTAATGTCTTTAAACAGGTTCAGCAAAACTGCCCGGTCGGTTGTTAACGGGCACTGGGTGAACGCTTCTCCTGAAAAAACCACCAATCCCATTCGGTCGTATTCACGACCCGAAATAAATTCCATGGCGACGTTTTTTGCTGCTTCCAGTCGGTCGGGCTGAAAGTCTTGTGCCAACATCGAGCTCGATATGTCGAGTGCAATTACGATGTCAATTCCTTCAGTTTCACTTTTTTCCCAGTTTTTCGATGATTGCGGGCGAGCCAAAACAATCACAAAAAACCCGATAGAAATAAGCAAACAAACAAATACCAGGTGGCGCAAGTAATGCCGCAGGGTTTTCGGGGCTTTAAATACCGAAGCTGTGGTTGAAACCTGGATGCTTGCGGTATTCCGTTTTTGCCTGAATATGTACCAGATTACCATGGGCACCATGACCCAGGCAATATGGAAAAGTTCAGGGTTTTTAAAAGTTAATCCTTCAAACATCATTCTATTATTTAATCACAACTTCTTCGACTTTTTCATCATCATCTCCATTGCCTTCCCCACCGTTTTTATCCTCAACTTTTTTGGGTTCCTCTTTTTTTGTGTCATTTACAAAGAAGTAGGCATTCATCAGTGCCATGTTATCGTCGTCGGGTAGAGGCTGGTATTTCGCAAATTTAACAAGGTCGGCCAACTGTAATAATTGAGAAAGGTTCGTAAAATGTTTCTCATTAATCAATCCTTTCTGAATACGGAAACTTTCGATGGTCTCATCGGTAGTTTGTTCCATGGCACGGATTTCAAAGCGTTCTCCGATATAGGTTCTTAAAGTAACGGTTAACTCGCTGTAGTATTGTTTCGTCTTTCCTTTTTGCCAGATCTTTTCATCCTTTATCCTGTCAAGCTCCCTGAGCGCCACAATATGAGGCGGCTCTTTTGGTTTTTTAGGCCGTGCAAATATTGGCTGTTTATTTTTCTTCCTTTTAATGGAATATAGCAGGAAGAAAATAATGGCTCCAATGAGAATGATACCTAAAATATATGGAGAAACTTCTTTCAAAGTAAGCGGAGCACCGTAAGGCATTTTTATATCTGTAGGGCCTTTGGTGGTATCGATTTGCATGGTGAAAACGTCCAGCGTAACTCCGTTGCTGGGTATTGAATCGATTTCCCCGTCCACATTTATTTTAAACCAATATGGCGGAATACGGTAACTGCCGCTGTCGAAACAGGTGACTGTATACGATTGAATCTGTTTCATGAATTTTTCATCATCCAGCTCAAAAGTGTCAATGCCCGAACGATTGATAACTTCGATTAAATCGATAATGGTATCGGGAACCACAGGAAACTGAACTTCAACATCCTTCGGATGATCCACCTCGAGAAAAAGTTTCACCTGGTCGCCGATTAAAATTTTGGTCGAATCGAGACTGGCAGTAGCTTTAATTCTCTGCGCCTCCACTGTTCCTGCAAACAGCACTGCTGTTAAAAAGAATAATATCTTAAATTTTACTTTCATTCCAAATCTATTTTAATGCCCTTTTTTTGAAAAGGGTCATTAACGATTTTACATAGTCCTGGTTGGTATTGACCGAAACATAGTCAATTCCGCACTTCTTGAACATGACATCAAGCTCGTTCATATGTTTCAACCACCAATCGGTATAAAGTTTACGTGTTTTGCGAGAACTGCTGTCTACCCAAACATAGTTTCCTGTTTCGGCGTCTTTCACTTTAAGCATGCCAATGGAAGGGAGCTCAGTTTCACGATCGTCGTAAATGTTCAATGCCACCATGTCGTGTTTGTTATTGGCAATGGATAATGCCAGTTCCAGGTCTTTATTGTTGTCAATAAAATCGGAAATAACAAAAGCAGTACAACGTTTTTTAATGGCATTGGTAAGGTAGCGTACGGCTTCGGTAATGTTGGTTCCCTGGCTTTCCGGATAAAAGTCGATCAATTCGCGAATGATCCTTAAAATATGGCTTTTACCTTTTTTCGGTGGTATGAATTTTTCGATTTTATCGGAGAAGAAAATAACGCCGATTTTGTCGTTATTCTGAATGGCCGAGAATGACAAGACAGCTGATAATTCAGTAATTACATTCTTTTTCAGCTTCTCGAATGTACCAAATTCGCGCGATCCACTTACGTCAATCAGTAACATTACAGTAAGCTCGCGTTCCTCTTCAAATATTTTTACGTACGGATGGCTGTAACGGGCAGTCACGTTCCAGTCGATGTTTCTGATATCGTCACCGAACTGGTATTCGCGAACTTCCGAAAAGGCCATACCCCGCCCCTTAAAAGCACTGTGGTACTCGCCTGCAAAAATATTGCGCGACAATCCACGTGTCTTTATCTCGATCTTCCGTACTTTTTTTAATAAATCACTAGTCTCCATGAAATTAAAGTTTCATGTTCCACGTTTCATGTTGCCGGTTCAGGTTTTTACAAACCTGTAACGAACAACCTGTAACTTGTAACCGATTATGGTACTTCTACCTGGTTCAGAATATCTGTAATAATTTCTTCCTGGGTAATATTGTTGGCCTCAGCTTCGTAGCTTAATCCGATACGATGGCGCAAAACATCAGGGCAAACAGCACGAACATCTTCAGGAATAACATAACCGCGGCGTTTAATAAAAGCAAAAGCTTTTGCGGCCTGTGCAAGGCTGATTCCTGCCCTTGGAGAAGCTCCGTATGCGATCATGTCAGCGTATTTTTCCAGCTTGTATTCTACCGGCTCGCGTGTTGCAAAAACAATATCAACAATATATTTCTGAATTTTTTCATCCATGTAAACATCTTTTACCACGTTACGTGCTTTAATAATGTCTTCCGGTTTCAGAATTGTATTTGTTTCGGGGAATTCAGCCAGAAGGTTCTGATTAATAATCTGGCGCTCTTCCTCTTTTTTCGGATAGTTAATAACGACCTTCAACATAAAACGGTCGACTTGTGCTTCAGGAAGCGGATAAGTTCCTTCCTGCTCAATGGGGTTCTGAGTAGCCATAACCAGGAATGGTTCATCAAGTTTGAAGGTTTCATCTCCAATTGTAATTTGACGTTCCTGCATGGCTTCAAGTAATGCTGACTGAACTTTTGCAGGTGCCCTATTTATCTCGTCAGCTAATATAAAATTGGCGAAGATTGGCCCTTTTTTTATGCTAAACTCTTCTTTCTTTTGGCTGTAAATCATCGTTCCTAAAACGTCAGCCGGAAGAAGGTCGGGTGTAAACTGTATACGCGAGAATTTTGCACTTATGGTTTGCGAAAGCGACTTGATGGCCAGAGTCTTTGCCAGTCCGGGAACACCTTCCAACAGAATGTGTCCGTTTGATAACAGACCGATAAGCAGACTTTCAACAAGGTGCTTCTGCCCAACAATTACTTTATTCATTTCCATGGATATCATATCCACAAACGAACTCTCTTTTTGAATTCTTTCGTTTAATTCTTTAATATCAACTGTTTGATTCATGTGTATCTGTTATTTCTTTACTTTTATTTTAGATATCCTTTAATTCAAATTCCCATTTTAAACAAAACAACCGTATGATCGAATTATTTTGATTTCAACTTTAAGAGTATCTTATTTTCTATTTGAAAATTTAATACTCATAAAAACTAAAATTTATTGCTTTTTTTTCGAAAGCACGAAAATAAACGATTGCAAATATAAAAAGCCTTTAATTGTGTTAAAAAATTTTAAGTATTAATGTAAAAAAACATAAATATGTTCATTTTAAGCCTGAATAAAAAGATATGTATTTGGAATGATTTTCAAAACATTATACTTTTTTCTTCATCCATGTTCCCGAAACTCATAGTGTACATTAAAAATGGAAATTAAATGTTAATTAACCGCGTTATGTTTATAAAAGAAATGCACAACATGAAACCGGGAAATGCATTTTTTTATTTTTACAATGGACAATTAATAGAGAAACCCTTTCTATGGACGACGTACATTATAAATTCGAGTATAAAGAACGCATTCTTTTTAAATATTATTTTGGTTTAATTTCATTGGAATTCATTAAAAATTCGTGGCTTAATGCTATGTCTCAAAATATTATCACTTCTGACACCTTAGGTTTTGTATTAGACTATAGAAAAGCCAGTTTCAATTTCGAAATCAATAAATATGTTGAGCTAGCCCATTTTTACCAGGAATATCCTAATGTTTTTGGAAACAGGAGAATTGCATTTGTAACAGAACGTCCAAATGATATTGTTTATCCCATGCTTCTGCAAATTTGGGCCAAAGGATACGAAACCAAACCATTTAGCACCATAGAGGCAGCCATGCACTGGATTTATAATTCTATTCCCAAATCAAATTTAATGGATATTGTATCTGAATAAAAATTGGATACATTCTTTTATATCATTGATTTAAATATCAAAAAAATAATAATATCAGTACCCGGGTTTGCCGGGCACCGATATGTAAATTCATTACGCAATTTTAATTTGCCTTTCCGGCTGAGGTTTTACTTCCTCGCGTTTTGGCAGTGAAATATGTAAAATACCGTTATCGTATTTTGCCGAAATCTTTTCGCCAACTACGGCATTTTCAGCAACGGTGAATGAACGTTGAAACGACTGATAGCTAAATTCCTTCCGGGTGTAGTTTTCTTTTTTCTCTTCATTCTCGTTTTTCTTCTCAGAAGAAATAGTAAGAATGTTGTTTTTGAAGTTCACTTTAAAATCTTTTTTGTCCATTCCCGGAGCAGCAACCTCAATAACGAAATCATCGTCGGTTTCTTTTACATTAACAGCCGGTAACGAAGTGTTTGTACTCGAAAAATTCGTGTGGTCCCAATCCATCAATTCGTTGTTGAAAAACCGGTCAAAGAATGATGGATAATACGGTTCGTTTCTTCTTGCTAGTTTCATGACTTTATCCTCCTTTAACTTTAATGGTTAAACAAATAATTGAACGTTTTCATTTTGAATCATTCAAATAAAATACCAGAACAGAATTTCTGAAAAATTTTCACTGTTATCTGTCTGATTGTCATATGGAATGAGGTCTGTTTTGGAAAAATACTGTTAGTCAATAATTTACTTTATGACAATTTTTCGGATTCAGGAGATATTAATGAAATGTTATTTTATATGCTGTTCAAATTCAGCATTTTTAAACTATTGCTTTTGTAAAATCTGATTGTATTTTATGCTTTTGGGAACTAAAAAACGAGATAATATAGATGCAAATTGAATCATTGCTGTTTTTCACTTAAAATTAAAATGTTATAACTATTTGCATCTCGACGAGTTTCTCACTATCAATTCGGTAGGCATTGTAATCGTTTCAAAATTATCGGGTTTCTTTTTACCCTTTATTTGAGCGATAATAAGTTCAGCGGCCTTTTTTCCGATTTCAAATCCTGGTTGTTTAATTGTACTAATCGATGGGGTTACTACTTCCGAAAATGGTTCATTACTGTAACCAACAATGGCAATTTCGTCGGGTACTTTAATATTGTTTTGTTTTAGATGAATTATAGTACTAAGAGCAGTTGTGTCGTTACAGCAGAATATGGCATCGGGTCGAATGGAATTATCGAGTAGCTTTTTTATGGCCTTAAAACCATCTTCTTTGGTAAGTGTATTGTGAATAACCATTGATTCATCACCGGGCAGTCCGGCTTCAAGCAGGGCTTGTCTGTATCCTGATTCACGTTCTCTGTAAATCTTGAGGTTAAGCGGCCCTCCAATATGTGCAATTCGTCGGCGTCCACCATCAATTAAATGTTTGGTGGCTCTGTAACCTCCATCAAAATCATTAACAATAATTTTGTGGGCTTCAATTTCATCTACAACACGGTCGAAAAAAACAAGTGGGATATCTCTTTCAGAGAAAAGTTTTAAATGATCAAATGTAGTGGTTTCCATTCCAATCGACAGAATTAGACCATCAACACGGTTGGCAAACAACGAGTGGGCGATTTTATCTTCTTTTTCAAATAGGTCATTCGATTGCGAAATCGTAACTGCAAAATCCTGTTGGTAAGCAACATCTTCAATTCCACTAATAACAGAAGAAAAGAAATGACGGTTAATTAAGGGAACAATTACTCCGATCGTATTCGTTCGTTTGGTTCGGAAATTGGCTGCCATAATGTTGGGCCTATATCCCATTTCTTTGGCCGTTTGTTTTATCTTGTTACGTGTCGATTCGCTAATCAGGGGGTTGTTATTTAAGGCTCTTGAAACAGTAGATGCCGAAATATTTAACTTTTTGGCAATATCATGTATTGTTGTTTCAGATTTTTGTTCCATTTTTTGTAATTTGACGGTAAAGTTAAGAATAATTTTAAATCCATGCAATCGATTGCATTTTGAATAATTCTTATTACATTTGTTGGAAATTGATTTATAAACAGTAAATAAAATTAAGATAATGGCAACAATTTATGAAGAAAGGTACGCCTATCATCCTGAAGATGTAAAGCAGTACGATACTGAGAAGTTGAGAAAAGAGTTTTTAGTAGAAAAGTTAATGGAAGCAGGTAATGTACGCCTTGTATATTCCGCAATAGAACGTTACATTGTTGGTGGCGCTGTTCCTGTTGAAGAACCGCTTCTTCTTGAAGCCATTGATCCTTTAAAAGCTGAATATTTTTGCCAGCGCCGCGAGGTGGGAGTTATAAATGTTGGAGGTGCCGGTAGCATTGTTGTTGATGGTACTGAATATAAAATGGGATACAAAGATGCTATTTATATTGGCCGCGGAAGTAAAGAAGTGTTTTTTAAATCAGATAGTCCGGAAAAACCGGCACACTATTACATTAATTCGGCACCGGCGCACAAAGAGTATCCTACCAAGCAGGTTACTTTAGCCGATGCAAATGTACTTCACCTGGGTGGTCTGGAAACATCGAACGAAAGAAATATCAACCAGCTATTGATTAACGGTGTTGTTGAAACCTGTCAGTTACAAATGGGTATGACTGAGTTGAAAACAGGAAGTGTTTGGAATACGATGCCTCCTCACCAGCACGGCAGACGTAACGAGGTTTATTTTTATTTTGAGGTTCCGGAAGGACAAGCCATTTGTCATTTTATGGGACAGCCGAAGGAAACCCGTCACATCTGGATGCAGAACGAGCAGGCAGTAATCTCTCCTGAATGGTCGATCCACTCAGCTGCTGGAACTTCAAATTATATTTTTATCTGGGGTATGGCAGGTGAAAACCTTGATTACACTGATATGGATGTTATTCAACCTCAGGAATTAAGATAATAATCAATCAATAAAAACAATAATAATGATACAGAAATTATTCGACCTAACTGGTAAAGTAGCACTGATAACAGGTGGGACTCACGGCATTGGTATGGCAATTGGAAAAACCCTTGGCCAGGCTGGAGCAAAAATATGTGTGAACGATATCTCTGATGCAAAGTTGGAAGAATGTAAAGCTGAATATGCAGAAGCAGGTGTTGATGTATATACACTTAATTTCGATGTAACTAATGAAGAAGCAGTTGATAAAGGTATTACTCAAATCGAGAATGATTTAGGAATGGTTGATATTCTGGTGAACAACGCCGGAATAATTAAACGAATTCCTATTCTGGATATGCCGGTTTCAGATTACAAATTGGTGCTGGATATCGATTTGGTTGCACCATTGATTGTTTCGAAACGTGTAGCTCCGAAAATGATCGAAAAACGTGCCGGTAAAATCATCAACATGTGTTCGATGATGAGTGTTTACGGACGTAATTCGGTTTCTGCTTATGCTTCTGCAAAAGGTGGATTGAAACTGTTAACTGCCAATATGTGCTGCGAATGGGCTAAGTACAATGTACAAATTAACGGAATTGGTCCGGGTTATATTGCAACTGCTCAAACAGCTCCAATTCGCGAGGGCGGTCATCCGTTTAATGATCTGGTAATGATGCGTACGCCTGCAGGTCGTTGGGGAGAGCCTGAAGATATTGGCAATGCTGCTATGTTCCTTGCATCAAAAGCGGCTGACTTTGTTAATGGTCAGGTACTTTATGTTGATGGCGGTATTTTGGCCAACTTCGGATACGTGAAAGGCGAAAACGACATTGATTAATTATATTAGAGAAGAGAGGGTGTATCAAAACGCGTTGGGTAATTCTGATGTTGTTTTTTTGATACACCTTTTTTTACTATAACCTAAATCAAATCTGAACAATATGAAAAATATTATTCCTTTTGCTTTATTTTTTCTTCTAATTGTAGTTTCCTGCACAAAAGAACCAACAATTGCCTTCAGGAATCCTTTGTCTGTTGAAAGAGCTGATGAAGTAATCGTATTAACACGTGAAGATATATCCGGTAAAATTGCCTTGGAAGAAGGACTGCTACCTGTTTTTAAGTTTAGCGGTAAAACTATTCCAGGCCAGGTAGATGATCTTGACGGTGATGGGAAATGGGATGAAGTTGTTCTTGTAATGGATATTCATGCCGATGAATTTGTTGAAGCTACAATTGAAATGGTTCCTGAAAGTGACTATCCAAAACTGGAAAAACGAACCAATCTTCGTTTGGGTATCGTTCAGGGAGACGGATCATTCAAAGAAGTTGATAATTATAAAGCCATACCTTATACCGAACCCTTCAAAATTATTTCGCAGGGAGAAGGTGTGACCTGGGAAAACGATAAAATTGCTTTCAGGGTGTATTTCGATTGCAGGAATGTGAAAGACCTCTTTGCCAAGCGTAAACCCGAAATGATAGCTGATAAAGTACATACTCCCGGTTTTGGGAATTATCATGAGCTGTCTGACTGGGGAATGGATGTACTCCATTGCGGCAGTTCGCTTGGATCTGGAGGAATTGCACTCCTGAAAAATGATTCGTTAATTCGTGTTGGATCTACCGATGTTTACGAATATCAAAAAATTGTTGAAGGACCGCTACGTTCTATTTTCGAATTGCGTTATTCTGGCTGGGATGTCGACGGTGAGCAAATGACGGCTGTGGAAAGAATTACTATTTATCCCGGGAAATATTGGTTCAAGTCGGATGTTACTATTAATGGATGTTCTCCGGATGATCAGATCGCGACCGGAATTGTAACCAGTATGTTGAAAAAGGAACCGTTTGCTTTTGAGGCTTACGATTTTCAATGCATCGGCACCCACGATGTTCAGTCGCTGAATAACGATGAACTGGGGATGGCTGTTATTGTTCCCAAAGCAGAAGCAGGTAAAATAGGCCGAACAACCGATATCAATTATTTCAAAAAAGGCTTTGTAACGGTTGAATCGAAATCATTCAGTAATATAATTTCGGAAACCTATTATATTGGTCAGAAATGTAAAAGCGGAGTTCCTGCCAAACATTATTTTTTCTCGGTTTGGGGACTCGATAAAGACCAGTGGAAAACTGAAGAAGGATTTAAAAAGTATATTTCAGAAGAGGCTGAAAAACTATCTTCTCCAATAACTAAAATGTGATTTTGAAATATTGCAGTGGCTTGTTAAAATGTCACTGCAATATTTTTCCCATTATTTAAAGAACTCCAGTTTTCCTCCTTTTTGTAAGTCTTCGTGTTTAATAACAGTGGAGATTTCTTTTCCGTTTAGCTTTACTTCATTAAAAACAGATTCGCTTGTGGCTCCGTCTGCTTTCAAAACAAATTCTCTTCCCGGATAATATTCTTTATCGAGGTTCAAAGTTACTTTATTGAAGATTGGAGAAGATAGCTGGTATTCGTTGCTGCCCGGACAGGTTGGATAGAAACCAATAGCGCCAAACACGTACCATGCCGACATTTGCCCGGCATCATCATTTCCCGAAAGCCCTCCTGCATTTGTGTCGTATTCGGTATGAAGTACATATTTTACCGTTTTTTGTGTTTTATCCCATTCGTCGACGTAATTAAAAAAGAATGGAATTTGATGGCTGGGTTCATTTCCATGCCAGTATTTATTATTGTCGATTAATGAATTGAGTTTTTCGTTGAAAGCAGTTTTTCCGCCCATTAATTCAATAAGACCTTCCACATCGTGAGGAACATACCATGTATAATGCATCGGAGTTCCTTCGGTAATGAAAAACAGTTCTTTATCGCCTTCAAAATTCGCATAAAATTTGCCGTTGGCGTATCTTCCGTTTACCCATCCTTGTGCTTCGTCGTACACATTCGTATAATTGGAGGCACGCGATGAAAGATCTTTATAATCATCTTCTTTTCCCAGTTTCTTTGCAAGCTGCGCAACACACCAGTCGTTATATGCATATTCCAGTGTTCTTGAAACCTGCTCGCGTTTATGGAAAGCTTCGTTTACTTCGTCTTCCAGCGGAATATAACCGAATTCCAGGTACGATTTAAGGGCACGCCTGCCTTTGCCATCGATGTATGCTTCTTCATCTGGTGAATCATAGGCATTTTTTCGCATATACCGATATGCTTTCTCCAAATTAAAGTTGAAACCTTTCATGGCGGCATCGCAGAGAATGGAGGTACTGTGATCGCCAATCATTGCCGACGTGTAATTGTTCCACATAGGAAATATGGGGAGCCAACTTCCGTCTTCTGCTTTTTTAACCAGCGACTTTACCATGTCGTTGTATTCGTTTGGGGCAATCAGGCTCAATAAAGGCATTTGTGCCCGATAAATATCCCAGTTTGAGAAATCGCCGTAATAGCTGAAATCAGTTGTGTATTTAATCTCATATTGTTTCGAAAATGCCGGGTAGTCGCCGTTCATATCGCTCATTAATCTGGGGTGAAACAGGGCATGGTACATCGAAGTATAGAATTTTGTCAACTCACCTTCATCTTCGCTTTCAACGTCAATTACGCCAAGAAACTCGTTCCATGTGTCTTCCAATTGCATTTGCGTTGCTGCAAAATCCCATTCCGGAATTTCTGCTTCAAGGTTTTTACGCGCATTATCAATACTTGTAAACGATGTGCCAATTTTTAAATAAAGCGTTTCTTTTTCGTTAAGATTAAATGAACAGTAAGAGCCGATTCTTTTTTGGTCTTTGCGTTCTGTTTGACCGTCTTCGAATTCGGAATTTCCGAAGGTTCCGTATTCTTTTATCGGATGATCGAATTTAGCCACAAAATATCCTGATATGCCGGCAGGTTTACCTGTTCCGTTATATATTCTGTAAACAGGATTGTAACCATATATTTCCTGTTTTTCAAGGTCTATCTTAATATATCCTTTATCATCATCGCTGTTAACGTCGATGATTACCATTGGATTTTTTTCATCGAGCCAGGAAAAGCGGAAGAAGCCGCATCTTTTGGTTCCTGTAATTTCAGTTGTAACATTTGTGGAAGGGAAATGCGTTGAGAGATAAGCCGGACTGATATTGTCTTTATTAATCAAAGCTTCAGTTTCTCGTTGTGCTGGTTCTAATTCGTGGTTTTTATTCAATCCGGCAGGAAAAATAGTAATTGTACCATAATCCTGGGTGCACGATCCATTTAGCCAATGTGTACCCCTAAATCCCTGGAGTGTTCCTGTTCCAGCATAAAACGGAGCTATACATTTTGTTTCTGTATCAGAAACCTGGGGAGTCCACTGGGTCATTCCAAATGGTGCGGTAACTGCAGGTATGGTTTGACCGTGGCTTACATGATCACCAGGGTGATTTTTGGCTGCAATAGTAGTTGCCGGCCCGGTACCGATAAAAGGATCAACATATTGAATGTAATTTCTGGTTTTTTCTTGTGTACACGAAAATAAGAGTAAAAAAACTACAGGAATAATGTACTTCATGATTTAGTATTAAGTTTAGTTTTAGATATTCAAAAATAGAAATTTTGCGGTTTAATAAAAGATAACACATAAAAAGATAGGGGGACAAATATCCCCCCATCAAATAAAATTATATATAATGAATTTTAAATCAGAATTAGCTGTATCCAACCCTGAATGATTTCACCAGTTTCAGGATCGAGCTGCGAACCATACATGCTGTGAGGGATGGAATATACGAGTAACATCACGATAGATGCAACAATAGTATAAACGGGCCGATTCTTTTTTCGGTTCATCAAAAATGCCAGTATCCAGAAAATAAATGCCAGCAGAGTTTTATTATCGGTTAAATCCCATGCAAAGGGAACGCCGGCCCAGGCTTCGCCAAAAGCATACCACTGTACCCAGGGCCCCATTATCATTCCTCCGAAGAAAAGTGCAATAACAGTTAATGTTGTATAAAATTTATATTTTTTGTGTTTGAATATGGCCAGAATTCCTGCCAGGTTGCCAAGAAGCATAGCAAAAAACATTAAAAAAATGTGCGGTACAAGTACTCCTGCAGGAACATCACCTTTAAAGCGTATGACAAGTGGAATGCCTTCGTTTAACAGATAAGATTGATCATTGCTGACTAAAGTTACTTTGTATTCATATTTCCCCGCAGGAGGCAGTTTTGGGAGAGTCCCAATCAGATGGTCAGCTTCTCGTTTTAATGCAACTTTTGTCCATGCTTCATTGGTCGGGAATCTTTTGAATTCGAGTACTCCGGTGATTTTTTTATCCGGAACAACCAGTTGTATTTCACAATCCGTATCTCCGCCGTGGCTTCTGATAAGTTCAAAATTATATTCCTTGTTTTCAATATAAACATTAACCTTTTTGTTGTAGGTAGGTCCTGTTTTTCGTTGATAAATAACAGCTGAAAAAGTGATAACAACGGCTAATATCCAGTAAAGTATTTTTTTAATCATTATGTCAGGTAATTAGTTTAAAGTATAAAAAGAAATTTATGTAAAAAAGTTCATAATAACAGATAGTAAAAGTATTAAAAATATCTTGTTTGATGTTTGAAATTAATTGAGTGTATTATGCTGCGAAAGGGGCAGAAAATTATTGAGATCAGAAAAACTTATCTATATTTAAAAATTGAAAATACAGGCCAATTTGTTTGCGCCTTGTGGTTTAAAAATTGAAATGGCTCTAAACTACTTATTCATATTTTTCTTTTTGATTGCATTTTTAATCGGGCTGGCCCGTATAATTTTTTTGGGAGATGTTGAGGTTTTCCCGGAAATGGTAAAGGCTACTTTTGATATGGCCAAAACCGGTTTCGAAATTTCGTTGGGATTAACAGGTGTTTTAACCCTGTGGATGGGAATTATGAAGATCGGTGAAAAAGGTGGAATCGTTCATGTGTTTTCGAAAGTAATCGGCCCGTTTTTTAACAAGCTTTTTCCTGAACTTGGTAAAGAGCATCCCGCTCACAGTTCTATTTTAATGAATATTGCTGCCAACATGTTAAACCTCGATAATGCCGCAACGCCAATGGGTTTGCAGGCAATGAAAGAAATGCAGGCAAGCAATCCGAATAAAAATACTGCATCAAACGCGCAGATTATGTTTTTAGTGCTAAATACTTCGGGATTAACCTTGTTGCCTATAAGTATTATGGTTTACAGGGCTCAGCTTGGAGCCGTTAATCCTTCCGATATTTTTATCCCGATTTTGCTGGCTACGTATTTTTCAACCATCGCCGGTTTAATTTCGGTGGCTGTTTATCAAAAGATCAATTTACTGGATAAAACCATCTTGGCTTATCTTGGAGGATTAACCGTAATAATAACAGGAATTATTTGGTATTTCTCTACTTTGGATAAAGAAGCAATTACCAGGGTTTCGAATGTTGCGAGTAATTTTATTCTGTTTTCGGTAATTGTTGTTTTTATTTTAATGGCGCTTTTCAGAAAGGTAAATGTGTATGAGGCTTTCATTGAAGGTGCTAAAGACGGCTTTAAAACCGCGATAAAGATTATTCCTTACCTGGTTGCTATTCTTGTGGCTATTGGTGTTTTTAGGGCATCGGGTGCAATGGACTGGCTGGTTGCAGGTGTAACCTGGAGTTTTGAGCAGCTTGGAATTAATGCTGATTTTACTCCGGCTCTTCCAACCGCATTAATGAAACCGCTTAGCGGCAGCGGCGCGCGGGGAATGATGGTTGATGCCATGACAACTTATGGCGCAGATTCTTTTGTTGGCCGGGTTGCCAGTACTGTGCAAGGGGCTACCGATACTACATTTTATATTCTGGCAGTTTATTTTGGTGCTGTTGGAATTAAGAATACCCGTTATGCAGTTATTTGCGGTTTAATTGCCGATTTTGTTGGGATTATTGCATCAATTTTACTGGCTTACTTGTTTTTCTATTAAGATCAAGATTATTTATGCGTCGATGGAGTCGTAAACAATTACTTTGTTCCAAAGATGTTGGTTTTCTTCTACAAATTTTAAATGAATCGGATCCACCTGGTACGCATCCTGATCGGCTCGACTGTTAAACATTACCATGTACGATACCGAATAGGAATGATCTACCACATCGCGATCTTCTGTTGAGGCAGGGAACCCGATGTGACTCAATTTAATGGTTTTTACCTCAAGAAGTTTATTTAGTGCTTCAACAAGTTGTTTTTTGTGTGCTTTGTTTTCAGGTTCTTTTAGCCAGAAAAAAACATGATGAACAAGCGCATTTTCTAATTTTACTTCTCCTGCAACGGAATTTTTGGAAACAGGTACAATCCCTGCCAGTGTTATTCCGGCAATTAGTTTTTTCAGAAATGATCGTCGGTTTTTCATAACGATGTAAAGTTTTATCCGAGTTGGTTAATCGTTTGTTTAATCATTACCAGTTTCTCAAGTAGATTCTCAAGTCGGTCGAGTTTTAACATGTTGGCTCCATCTGATTTGGCTTCAGCGGGATTCGGATGGGTTTCAATGAAAATACCATCAGCACCAACTGCAATGCCTGCACGGGCTACCACTTCAATTAAATCCGGTCGACCTCCGGTTACTCCGGTGGCCTGGTTTGGTTGTTGTAGCGAATGGGTGATGTCTAATACAACCGGCACATTAAAGTTTTTCATTTCAGGTATGCCGCGGTAGTCAACTACTAAATCCTGATATCCAAAGGTTGTCCCTCTTTCTGTTAAAACAATGTTGTTGTTTCCGCTTTCGCGTATTTTGGTTACAGCAAACTGCATGGCTTCAGCCGATAGAAACTGGCCTTTTTTTATGTTGACTACTTTGCCTGTTTTTGCAGCCGCAACCAGAATATCGGTTTGCCGGCAAAGAAAAGCAGGAATTTGTAAAACATCAACATATTCGGCTGCCATGGCGGCTTCTTCTGCTGTATGAATATCAGTTACAACCGGAATCTGAAAAGTTTCTGCAACCTTTTTTAAAATATTAAGTGCTTTTTCATCGCCGATACCTGTAAATGAATCAAGACGCGAACGATTGGCTTTGCGATACGATCCTTTAAAAATGTAGGGTATTTTTAATCGTTCGGTGATGGTTATTACCTTTTCAGCAATTTCCATTGCCATTTTTTCGCCTTCTATTGCACATGGACCGGCCATTAAAAAGAAGTTGCCATAGTCGGTATATTTCAGATTTTTAATTTCAGGTATCATAATTTGATTATTAAAACGGTAAAGTTAGAAAGAATTGAAGATATAATTGTAAAATGAGTAACTTCAGGTAAGAGGATATGTCATTTTTGAATGAATTTAATCTAATAATGAATCCCTGTTTGTTAAAATCATTTTGTACGAAACCTTATTGTTTTGTACTCGTTCCCCTGTGAATTTTAAAGATGTTTTGAATTAATGAGTACATCAGGGCTGTGGACCAGCCAATTAACATTATCCCGTTTATGGCCTCAATCCCTGATAACATCCTCCATTTTGAACTAAGGGTGATATCTCCATAACCAAGTGTGGTAAACGTTACAATAGAATAATAATAAACGTCCGAAAATTTGGCAAATTTATCGTGTATGTCAGGTAAGCAATATAAGCTAATTGCCCAAATAAAAGCATGAAGTATATGCAGTAACGTCAGGAACATAAATGAAAAAGAGAGTAGACGAAATACCCTAAAATTAGAAAGTTTCTTTTCCCATTTTTCAAGACTGTATATGGTCTTTTTACTCCAATACATACTGGCAACTGTTTGCAGTACAACATTGAAAGTGATTATAGCAAAACCAATTAGTATAATATTTAGCATTGTATTGTTTCTGAATAATAACTGTTAATATGATGATACGATGAAATTTTGGTTGTAATCATCTGGTTTTTAAAACTACAAAATATTAATAGAATTTGGAAGAATGATGAAAAGGGATATTATTGGTATTTATAAAACACAAATGGGAACTACTCTGTGACGAATAGCTCCCATTCACTTTCAGATAACCGAAGTTATCTTCCGTGCCAGGTTACGGTTATTACGACCGGCGTTTCGCATTTTCTTTCGAATTTGCTTTTGCCCCGAACTTTCCGATTTCGCTTTCTACGGCTCAATCTTCCGGTTGTCCTTTCGGTAATCGCGCTTACCTTCCTGAACGAAGTGTCTCTCAGTGTATTCAGTTAATCCCGAAGGATGTCTCCTTTCCAATCAACCCTTCCGGGTTGCCCCTTCTGTGTTGTGCAGTTTCGCAGTTGAAACCTTGGTTTCTTTACTTCCTGCCTGTTGACCCAATCTTGAAAGAACTTCTGGATTTTCTTTCAGATGATTGCCTGAATTTTGACATTCCAGTTTGTCGCATTCAAACTTCGGCTTTTTCGTTGCGCCGTCCCGAAGGACGGGATGAAAGGTTCCGGTTCCAGCTAAGAAACTTTTCCCGTTTCCGCAATTTCCAAGCAGCCTTTTATCGCTCACCTGATAGATCAAAGATACATCGAAAAATGAAAAAGTCAAGTGATTTTCAGGTGTTTATATTCACTGTAAATTAACCAGAGTTATCAACAATTGTTAATAAGGTCGTTTTGTCTTTTATAGGAAATAATCCGTTATTTAATCCATAACCACTGGAACTTTATTTCTTCCTTTTTGACAGGATTAATGTTTAACTCCACAGAATAAAATCCTTTTTCAGGGAAGTTGATGGTTCCGGTATTATTTGATTGAAAGTTATCGATATGCCAATCGGCATTTGGTTCTCCAACCGTTTTCCCGGTTGCTCGAACCGTATGGGACAATTCCTGATTTGCGGCTTTTATAAGCAGTTTATTGTTATTGATTTCTCCCTGATAACTGTATGAAACATCGATTTTTTTTAGACCGGGTTCGTCAACATAAATTTTCCATTTAAAACTTGTTTCATTTTTGATACTGACAAATTCAGGTATGGTACCATATTTCTCTTTTGGCATAATTTCTATTGTTTCGTTTTTTGGATTTTGATTGCCTGGTAGCAAAGAATAACCATCGTCTGTGGTTTTGGCAACCATACCATCTGTTACTTCCGGTTTGGTTTTAAATTCAACTACAATTACTGACACATACGGATCAGGTTCATCATTGGGTAATGTAATTTTAGTAAAGGCATCGGAATGCGAAAACTGAAGAGTGCATTTCTGTTTATCGGTCAGCAAGTATATCTTTTCGGGAGTATTATTTACGCCGGTCAGATTTAAATGATTGTTTAACGGCCAGTTATAAACATGCAGGAATAATTTAAATATATTTCCATCTTGTTTGCAGGTAATCTTTCCCCAATCGTGCAGGTCTTTGTCAAGGTCGAATGCTTCAGCTCCGTAAATAGCTTCTCCGTTAACTTTAAGCCATTTACCCATTTCGAGCATGCGTTGCGATATTTCATAAGGGACATCTCCATTGGCTCTGGGGCCTATATTTAGCATGAAGTTACCGTTCAGGCTAACATTTCCAATAAGTGATTTTAATAAAGTAGAAGTTGATTTCCATTGATTGTCGGATGAGTGAAAGCCCCAGGAGTGTGCCACAGTTGCCGGTGATTGCCAGGGGAAATCTTCTTTTTTATCTCCGAGCTGGTTGTCTCCCAGTGTTTTGTAGTCAATATCAGGATCTTCTTCTATTGACAATCCAAGACGAGAGTTTACAAGGCAATTGGGTTGTAATTTACGTATCAGTGATTTTAGCTGACGTAATTGTTTTTCTGTAACAATACTTTCTGAGTGGTGAATCCACATGTCGAACCACAGCATTGAAATTTCTCCATAATTGGTAAGCAATTCCGTTATCTGGGGAATCACCTTTTCCTGCCAGTACTGGTCGTATTGTTCTTCTGTAATTCCATATATTTCTTTTGTGTGGTCCCAACCATAGGGATGCTCCCAGTCCACCCAATGGGAATAATACAGGCAGAGTTTTATACCGTGCTTGTTACAAGCTTCAGCCATTTCTGCAATAATATCGCGTTTGGGATTTGTGTAATCACCCAGGTCGTAATCGCTTACTTTGCTGTCCCACAAACCAAATCCGTCGTGGTGTTTGGCTGTAATGGTAATGTATTTCATTCCCGATTTTTTGGCCAGTATGACCCACTCTTCCGGATCAATCTCATCCCATTGAAAACGGTCAAGGAGTGTAACATATTCTTCACGATCAATTCGGTTTCTATATAAAATCCATTCGGCGTAATCGTTGTCGTTACGCAGTTTTTCGCCTTTCCAATAACCTTCGGCACCACTGTACACGCCCCAGTGAATAAACATTCCAAAACGAGAGTCAGTAAACCATTGGGCCCGTTCGTTCGTGTTCTTTTGAGCGAAGCCTGTAAAGCATAAACAAAGAAGGATTAGGTTGGTAATTAGGTTTTTCATTGATCGTTTTTACTTTAAGTTAGTTGCAGTGTTTTAAGAATCTATGTTAAGAAAGTCTGCCCTTAAAATCTTCATACTGAAATTCCCGAATAATTTGAAGCTGATCATCTTTTGTCCATATGGCAATAGCCGGATGATTTACTCCGTTAAACATGGTGGTTTTAACCATGGTGTAATGAATCATGTCGAGGAAAATGATTTGTTCGCCAATTTGTAATTCGTGGCCAAAATCATACGCTTCCATAAAATCTCCGGCCAGGCAACTTCCACCTCCTAAACGGTACAAATATTCACTTTCCGGTTTCGGATCTTTCGCGCCAATAATTTTAGGACGGTAGGGCATTTCAAGCGTATCGGGCATATGAGCGGTGAAAGACACATCGAGGATGGCAGTTTTTACACCTTTGTGTTCTACAATATCCTGAATGGTTGAAACCAACACACCCGTTTCCCAGGCAATGGCACTGCCGGGTTCCAGAATAACCTTTACATCGTATTTCTTTCTGAAATTGGTTAATAGGTTAATTAAATGCTGATGATCATACCCCGCACGTGTCATTAAATGGCCGCCACCCATATTTACCCATTTTACCTGGTGCAGGTATTTCCCGTATTTATTTTCAAGGTTTTCAAGAACCTTTTCGAGACTGTATGAATCCGATTCGCATAAAACATGAAAATGAATTCCTTCTATTCCTTCTGGCAATTCGTCCTGCATTTCTTCACTGCCAACACCCAGTCGTGATCCCGGTGCACTAGGGTTGTAAAGATCTGTGCCCACATCCGAAAATTCAGGGTTTACGCGAATTCCGCAGGAAATTTTATGAGCGGTTGACTTAGTGCGTTGGTAATATTTTTCAAACTGGTAAAATGAATTAAAAACGATATGATTACTGTAATTCATCAGTTCTTCAAATTCGTTTTCAAGATAAACAGGAGAGTATAAGTGAGCTCTGGTTTTCATTTCTTCGAAGCACAAACGTGCCTCGTATAGCGAACTTGCAGTTGCTCCGCTTAAATATTCGCGAACAATAGGGAAGGCGCTCCACATGGCGAATCCTTTAAATGCGAGGATGATTTCAATGCCTGCTTCCTGTTGAACTTTGTTAATTAGTTCCAGGTTTTTTCGAAGTAATTTTTCATCCAGCACAAATGCGGGAGACGGTATTTCTTTGTAGTTCAATGTTCAATATTTAAGGTTAAATAAAAAGCCCCAAGTTCATGACTCGGGGCTAATGTAAGTATTTATTATACTTCCAGATCGCCATTAATTTCTTCGTTCCAAGGCAAGCCGTGTTCCCCAATTTTTTCCATAAACGGATCAGGATCGAATTCTTCGACATTAAATACGCCTTTGCCCTGCCATTTGCCGGTAAGTACCATCATTGCACCCAACATGGCCGGAACACCAGTAGTGTATGAAACACCCTGCGTGCCGGTTTCTTCAAAAGCTTTTTGGTGGCTACAATTGTTCCAAACATAGTATGATTTTTCTTCGCCATCTTTAATCCCTTTAATACGACAGCCAATTGATGTTTCACCTGTGTAGTTGTCGCCAAGGTCTCCCGGATTGGGAAGTACCTCTTTCAGAAATTCGAGTGGAATAATATCAACGCCTTTGTATTTTACCGGATCGATTCGGCTCATTCCAATATTCTGAATAACGCGTAGGTGAGTCAGGTATTCGTCGCCAAAAGTCATCCAGAAACGAGCACGTTTTAAACTGGGGAAGTTTTTAGTTAAGGATTCCAGTTCTTCGTGGTAAAGCACGTATGAGTTTCTTGCACCAATATTCGGGTAATTCAAAGCCTGTTTAATTTCGAAAGGCTTGGTTTCCACCCACTCTCCGTTTTCCCAGTAGCGGCCGTTTTGAGTAATTTCACGAATATTGATTTCAGGATTGAAATTGGTCGCAAATGCTTTTCCGTGATCTCCTCCGTTACAATCGACAATATCGAGGTAATGCATCTCATCAAAATGATGTTTGGCTGCGTAGGCGGTGTAAATACTGGTAACCCCGGGATCGAACCCGCAACCAAGAACTGCCATTATACCTTTTTCCTTGAAACGATCGTGGTAAGCCCATTGCCAACTGTATTCGAATTTTGCCTCGTCTTTTGGCTCGTAATTAGCCGTGTCGAGATAATTCACACCCGTTTCCAGGCAGGCATCCATAATTGGAAGATCCTGATACGGTAGGGCAACATTGATAACTAGTTCAGGTTGGAATTCTTTAATCAATGCAACAGTCTCAGCAACATTGTCGGCATCAAGTCGGGCAGTTTTTATTCTTCCTTTTCCAACTTCTTTTGCAATTACATCGCATTTCGATTGTGTACGACTTGCCAACATGATTTCTGAAAAAACTTCCGGATTATCAGCGCATTTGCTGGCCACAACACGGCCAACACCACCTGCTCCAATTATTAAAACTTTACTCATTTTTTAATTAATCAATTAATATCAATAACATAAAATATATTCACTCCAATATTAGAATTTCGTACTAATTACACAAAATTCTGAGACAAATTAAGCATTTTTTTTGATGAGTGAAACTTTATAAAATAAAGATTTTGCCTCAAACGGAATTGGACTCAAAACCAGCAGTCTTACTGGTTTTGAGTTTGATGAAGTTTTGCAAAAGGGAAAAAACGCGATTACATGAACATTTAAACATTATGTTGTCTTGTAAAGTTGTACTAGCCAATATAATTAGGGAATAAACGCTGAACCTTACTCTCTGTAAAAACCATTTTTTGTAATCAACTTAAAAGTTTTTCAGAAAAAATGTTTTTATTTGCGAAACAAAAAAAGTATTGAATCGTGTATGAAATAATACTGATAGTCAATGCTATAGTAAGAACAAATAACAACTTTATGGCTACGTAGATGAAAAATACCTATTTTGATTTGATCGAGCAAAGCTATTACTTCCCGCAAGAGGGCTTTGATTTAAGAGATAATTCGCTGACATTTCACGGAATCTCTTTAAAATATCTGATTAAAAAGTATGGAACACCATTTAGGTTTATATACTTACCCAAAATAGGGGAGCAAATAAAAAAATCGCGTAATCTTTTCAACAAAGCCATAAAAAAGAGTAACTATAACGGTAAGTATTATTATTGTTATTGTACTAAATGTAACCACTTTTCTCACGTAGTTAACGAAGCTCTGAAACACAATGTCAATCTCGAAACTTCATCTTCTTACGATATCGATCTGATTCTGCACCTGTTTAAGGATAAAAAAATTGATAAAAACCGGAAGATTATTCACAACGGATACAAAACACAGGAGTACCTAAAAAAAATTATCGATTTACAACGACTTGGTTTTAAGAATAATATCATTGTTCTTGATAGTATAAATGAGTTAAAAAGGGTTGAGGAATTAGCCAACGGAGATACAGTTAAGGTTGGAATTCGTATGGCCATTAACGAAGAATCTCAATCGGCTTATTACACTTCGCGTTTGGGGATCAGACATACCAATATTCCGGAATTCTTTGAACAGAATATACAGGGGAAGAAGAATATTGAGTTAAAAATGCTTCATTTCTTTGTGGATTCGGGAATTAAGGACAGCCTTTATTTCTGGGGTGAGTTTCAAAAAGCAATGAAACTTTATGTTGATCTTCGAAAAAAATGCGACACCCTGGATTCATTCAATTTGGGGGGTGGTTTCCCCATTCGTAATCACCTTGGTTTTGAGTACGATTACGAATACATGATTAAGGAGATTGTATCAAACATTAAAACTGCATGTTCGGCCGAAAATATACCTGATCCTGATATTTACACCGAGTTTGGAAAATATACTGTTGGAGAAAGCGGAGCTATCATTTTTGAAGTGCTGGAGCAAAAACAGCAAAATGATACTGAAAGCTGGTACATCATTAATAACAGTTTGATGAATACCATCCCGGATTCGTGGTCGATTTTCGAAAAGTTTATCTTGCTTCCAATTAATAAATGGAATAACGAATATAAACGTGTAAATATTGGCGGTATCAGTTGTGATCACTCTGATTATTACAACTCGGAAGATTTTAATCAGGAGGTGTTATTGCCGTCGTATAATGATGAGGATAAAGAACCACTTTACCTCGGATTTTTTCATACCGGGGCGTATCAGGATGCCATTAGCGGATACGGTGGAATTAAGCACTGTCTTATTCCGTCACCAAAACATGTAATTATTGATCGTGACGAAAAAGGTAATTTTTTCGATTACGTTTATCGTAACGAACAGTCGGCAGACGAAATGTTTAAAATCCTTGGTTATAATAAAGAGGGGGAATAATCGGCAGTTACTGTTTTTGTTTATATCTGTTTAAATTTGATCGCTTTTCATTTTTGATGCAGTTTCCCGGATCAGTTGCCAGGCTTCTTTTACATGCCGTTCTTCAATGTGTGTTTGCCCGATATTCATGCGCAAAACAATCTGTCCGTTAAGTTTGGTATGTGTGAAAAATATCTTTCCGCTTTCGTTAATGGTGTTCATCAGTTTCATATTAAACTCATCGCTGCCTTTGTGTCGGAAGCAAACCAGGTTCATCAGCGGTTCAACCACAACTTCGAAATTATCCGATTCATCAACCCAGATTTTGAATTCCTGTGCCAGACGAATGTGTTCGCGAATGAGATATTGCAACCCTTCCACACCATAATGGCGGATTACAAACCAAAGTTTCAATGCACGGAACCTGCGACCCAATTGTATGTGCCAGTCGCGGTAGTCGAACACTTCGCCCGATTCGGTAGCTTTGTTTCTCAGGTACTCCGGAAGGATGGAAAAAGTATTTATTAATTCTTCACGATTGGCAACCCAACACACATTGCAATCGAAATTGGTAAACATCCATTTATGAGGGTTAAAACTGTAGCTGTCGGCCAGTTCTACTCCATTGGCAAAATGCCTGAACTCAGGACAAACCATTGCTGACCCAAAGGAAGCTGCATCAATGTGAAACCAGCAATCTTCTGCCTTAGCGATTTCTCCAATTGCTTTTATTGGGTCGATGGCTGTTGATGAGGTGGTGCCAATGGTGCCACAAATAAAAAATGGAATTAACCCGTTTTGCTTGTCTTCATTTATTTGTTTTTGCAGCAAGTCGGTGCGCATCGAGAATTTATCGTCAACATCAATCAAGCGCAAATTTGACCTTCCGATGCCGGCAATTTTAATCCCTTTTTCAACCGATGAATGGGTTTGCGAAGAAATATAGGCAACCAGTTTCTTTTGTAATCCGTTATCGTTCGATTGGAATTGGGTGACCCTTTCTCTTGCTGCAATAATTGCTGTTAATGCGGCGGTGGAAGCCGTGTCCTGAATTACACCACCACCCGTTGAAGTTGATTTAAAATGTTCCGGCATTTGCATCATCTCTGCCAACCAGTCAAGCACCCGTGTTTCTAGCTCAGTTGCAGCAGGACTTGTCGCCCATATCATTCCCTGCACTCCCAGACCTGATGAAAGCAAATCTCCTAAAATAGATGGGAATGAAGTATTGGAGTTGAAGTAGGCAAAAAAGTTTGGAGATTGCCAGTGTGTTATACCAGGCATGATTTTTTCTTCCATATCACTCATCATCTCGTCTATCGATTCTCCTTGTAATGGTGCAGATGCAGGAAGTGAATTTTTAATATCACCCGGTTTAACCTGTGAAAGAACCGGGTAGTTTTCAATGTTCTCGTAATAATCGGCGATCCAGTCTATTATTTTTTTCCCTTCTTCCCTGAACTGATCGGGAGTCATGTGGTAATTTATTTTTTTCAATGTTGGTTTTATTTGTTAAGAGCTGTAAATGTAATAAAATTACGGTCTAGTATTTCACTTCAAAATCAGAATATTCCAGTAGCAACTGCATCTCTGTTTTGAAAACATTTTTAACCTGCGAGAGGGGAGGACCTACCCAAAGATAATCGATGAAGGTTGCGATGGCTGCAGGCGATCCCTGGGCCATTACCAAAACTCCTCCATCAAGTGTATTTCTAACCCATCCGGTAATATTCAGCACTTTTGCCTGATTTTTTGCGTAGTAACGAAAACCAACACCCTGCACCCTGCCTGTTACTTTTATTTCGTATTGTACCATTGACGATTCAAGTTTAAAGCCCGGAAATTTTATTGAAAAGGGCTATGCTTTTTGCGAAAATAGGTGTTTTTAACCTAAGATGGTAATTAAACAGAAGTAATAAGAAAAGACATCATTAAAATCTTAGTCGGAACACTTTGAATATAATGATGAAAGATGGAGAACAAATTGGTGAAGATTAATTTGTTCTCCTTCAATCTTCACCAACCGAATCAGAGTTGAAAATAATTTAACAAAAGACTGCTAACTTAATTCGTTATCAGTTATTAAAAAGTTCTGTGGTTTCTTTGTCTCCCAGAACCCAGATTGAATAAACACCGATACCTGTTCCAACCGGAAAACTAAAAAGGTATAAAACCGAAACAATCAGTGTTAAAATACGTGCCCACGATTTGCGTTTAAGTAAACCTATTCCCGCTATAATTCCCGGAAGACTTAAAATGACACTTATTGTCATAATAATATTGGCTATAAGGGTCAGTACAAACTGTGCCTCATGATCGTCGGCAACATCACCAATAACATAAAACAGGGCGAATATAATTCCTGCAATAAGTAAACCTACAATACTGTATCCAATTTGAAGGGCGGCCACAACATTAATGTGTTTTTCTTTTTCCATGATCTTGTTTGTTTTTTGTTTTCAGAATGAAAATAATGAAAAGCAAGTTGAATGGCAGAAACTTTTAGACAAACCACAACATTTTGCCGTTAAATTAGTTATTTAAATAGGGTTTGTTAATTAGAAAACTATAATTTTGCATCGCAAAAGTTTGAAAGGAAAAAGGAAATGGAAATATTTAAGGTTGTTTTATTAGCGATTGCATTGTTGGGTATCGGAATGTTGGGAATGGCAGTAAGAATTGTATTTCTTAAAGGAGGCAAATTCCCGAATACTCACGTTGGAGGCAACAAGTATTTAAAGCGTCAGGGAATTCATTGTGCAACCACTCAGGATAAACTTGCACAACGGGATGCCCGAAAGGAACTGGAATTTAAAAAATTAAGCTTTTTAGCTGATACAGAAGCCGGAAAATAACCGGCTTTTTTTATGTCTTAATTTGAAGCCGGGAATAATAAATTTATTTTCTAAGAAGTTCTTCAAAACCTTCTGACCTGTAAATCTGGTTTTTCCCGTTTTCGTCGGCGTAAATAAAATAAACTTCCAAGCCGGGTATTTGACGCGCAATTTCAATGCCCATATCTTTTCCAAGTACCATAAATGAAGTGGCAAAAGCATCAGCAGTCATACAGTCGTTGGCTACTACTGTCGCACTCAATATACTGTGTTGAACCGGGTACCCTGAAATCGGATCGATGGTGTGCGCATATTTTTTTCCGTTTTCTTCGTAAAAATTCAGGTAGTTTCCCGAAGTAGCCATGGCTCGGTCGGGGAGTTGTAGTATGGCGCTGAGTTCTTCTTTAAAAGGATTTTCAATGGGTTCTCTGATTCCGATTGTCCAGACTTTCCCCTTGGCATTTTTTCCTTTGGCTACCACTTCGCCACCAATATCTACCATATAATTTAAACAGCCCTTTTTGTTTAGGAACTCACCAATTAAATCGCAGGTGTAACCTTTGGCAATGGCGCTCATATTGAGCTGTATTTCAGGTTTTTCTTTAATGATTTTTCCGTTTTCGAGTTTTATTTTTTCGTAGCCGGTAAATTGTTTCAAAGAGTCAATGATTTCAGGGGTCATTTTTTTTCTGTCTTCCGGGCCAAATCCCCAGGCATTTATTAAATCGGCCGCCGTAATGTCGAATGCACCATTTGTTATTTCAGAAACTTCAATGGCTTTATTGAAGCAAATGACAAACTCCGGTTCCAGTTTTGTTTCAATATTTTTATTGACTTTGCTGATGGTAGAGTTGGGTTCATAATGCGAAAAAATATTGGAAAGACGTTGTAGTTCGGCAGTGATCTCTTCCTGCAAATCTTTTCCATTGGGGCTTTCATATTTAATATGGTACAAGGTCCCGTAAATGGTTCCCTGGTTGGCAATGTATTTGGATGGAGTATTCTGGCATGCCGATAAAACAAGCAGAAATGCCAAGCTAAATAAAATTGTAATTCTCATTGTACGTGTTTTGAATACAATGCGAAAATAGAAAAAAGTGGCTAGCTTTTTCCGTTCGTTTTATATTCAATACATTTATTTCGATTGAATCGACTCGATCAGCAAGTTTAATTTTTCCCTTAAATCAATCAGGTCGTTAACATCAAGTTGACCGGTATCGAGTTTTTCAACCAGTTTCATTGGTATTTCGGCAGCTTGCACACGTAACTGTTTTCCTTTTTCAGTTAAACTAATGGTAACCTGCCTTTCGTCTTTTGTAGAACGGGCGCGCGTGATCAACTCCTGTGTTTGCATCCTTTTTAATAGGGGAGTAACCGTGTTGGTATTTAAAATTAATTTTTTAGTGATCTCACTGACAGGTACATTGTCGTTCTCCCACAGCACCATTAATACAAGGTACTGTGGGTAGGTAATTCCCAGCTTGTCGAGCAGAGGCTGATACTCGCGGATAATCAGCCTCGATGCTGCGTAAATAGGGAAACAAACCTGGTTGTTTAATTTTAATTGTTCGTATTCCATTTTTTTAGTTCATAAATTTTGAAAGATACTTCTCTATTTTTTCCGGTTTGGTAGTCGGCGAAAAACGCTTAATCGGCTTGCCGTTGGCATCAATCAGAAACTTTGTGAAGTTCCATTTAATTTTGCTTCCCAATACACCACCCAATTCGTTTTTCAGGTACTTATAAATCGGATGAGCATTTTCTCCGTTCACATCTACCTTTGAAAACATGGGAAAGGTAACACCATAATTTAAAACGCAACCTTCCGAAATTGATTTTTCATCGCCGGGCTCCTGGTTGGCAAATTGGTTACACGGAAATCCAAGTATAACAAGATTTTTGTCTCTGTATTTCTGATATAGTTTTTCTAAGCCTTCAAACTGTGGCGTTAATCCGCATTTGCTGGCTGTGTTCACTACTAAAACTGTCTTGCCTTTGAAGGTCTCCATTTTAATGTCTTTTCCCTGAAGGCTTTTTGCTGAAAATTGATAAAAATTGTTTTCCATTGTTTAATTGTTTTTAATCCACTGCGATTATGTCGTTTGCGACACAAAAATAGAAAAAATATTTTGTGTCGCAAGCGATATAAAATAAAATAAAATAAAATTTCAAAATCATTGTTCAAATAAAATACTGTTCGTAATTTTGCGAACAACGAACAATTAGTATGGAAGTAAAGATTATTTCAGACCAACAACAAAAAATGGCGCGTTACGCTAAAGCGCTGGGGCATCCCATAAGAGTTTATGTAATGCAACTGTTGGGCAGTCAGAGTTGTTGCTATAGCGGCGATTTAAGCGATGAACTGCCGATAGCTAAATCAACTCTTTCGCAGCATTTAAAAGAATTAAAAGATGCAGGTTTAATACAGGGAGAGATTGAGGCTCCCCGAATTAAATATTGTGTAAACAAAGAAAATTGGGCAGAGGCGCAGCAATTATTTAAGGGATTTTTCAATATCTGAGAACAAAAAAATTTAACCAGAGTGTTCGTATTTCTGCGAACAACGAATAAAGTAGAATATTATGGAAATTAAAGTTTTAGGAACAGGGTGTCCGAAATGCAAGAAACTGGAGGAGCTTACAAAGCAAGCCATTTCAGAGTTGAATATTGAAGCGACCATTGAAAAGGTGGAAGATATTTATAAAATTATGCAATATGGAGTGATGCGTACTCCTGGCCTGGTGGTTGACGATAAAGTTGTACTTACCGGCCGCCTCCCCAAATCGAGCGAACTCAAAGAATTATTAACCAAATAAGAAACACGATGAAAACCTTAAAATTACTAACCTTAGTTCTTATTGCCGTATCATTTTTCGGAATTGTAAATGCAGGAAATACCAACGATGTAAAAATAGAAAAGGTAAAAAAGGAAATTTATTATTTCCACAATACAAGACGATGTGTAACCTGTAAAGCCATTGAGACTGAAACCAAAAAAGTACTATCAGAGAACTTTGCAAAAGAAGTGGAAAACGGAGAGATTGTTTTTAAAGATTTTAACGCAGAGGAATCGGCCAACAAAGAGCTAGTTCAAAAAATGGGTGTAAGCGGTTCTGCTCTTATTGTGGTTTGTGGCGACAAAAAAACAGACCTGACCAGCAAAGGATTTATGTATGCACTGAAACAACCCGAAAAACTTCACTCAGCTATAATTGACGCCTTAAAATAAAGATGGAGACATTTTTAACTTCGCTGTATGAGAATTCAAATGTGCCGGTTCTTTCGGCATTGCTTTTAGGGCTGCTAACAGCTATTAGTCCTTGCCCCATGGCTACCAATATTACCGCTATTGGTTTTATTGGAAAAGACATTGATAAAAAACAACGGGTTTTTTATAACGGACTAATATACACGCTGGGAAGAGCTCTTTCTTATACGGTTTTGGCTTTTGTTTTATTTCTGGGTGCTGATCAGTTTAAATTATCGTCGTTCTTTCAATTGCATGGCGAAAAGATTCTGGGGCCACTTTTAATTGTTGTCGGAATATTTATGCTGGGTATAATTAAAATCAATTTTCCGGGATTTAGCGGCCTGTCAGCGAAGTTGGAAGAAAAAGGGAAATGGAATTTCTGGAATGTACTTTTACTGGGAATTGTGTTTGCTCTGGCTTTTTGTCCGTACAGTGGCGTGTTGTATTTCGGCATGCTTATTCCCATGTCGATTGGTTCAGCCCAGGGATTGATACTTCCGGTAATTTATGCTATTGCAACCGGAATACCGGTGATAATTATTGCCTGGCTTTTGGCTTTTACTATTTCGGGTGTCAGTAAGTTTTATAATACCTTAAAAAACGTTGAATATTGGATGCGCCGGATTATTGCGGTGCTTTTTATTGGAGTAGGAGTGTATTATGTGATAACGGTCTGGTTGTAGCCATTCGAATTCAGAGATACACAGAAATTTAAAGAGATGAAAAAAGTTTATTTAATACCTGTATTACTCGTGTTTTGGGTTCTGTTGTACATGAACCTTGCACGTATTGCTGATTACATCGTTTATAATTTAATCGGGATGGAGGAAGGAAGACATTTAACTGAATCCATCTGGTTTTTTATTTTTGAAGTACCCAAAGTAATGTTATTACTGGTTTTGATTGTTTTTGCAGTGGGCGTAATCAGAAGCTGGTTTTCCGCGGAAAAAACAAGAAAGGCTTTGGAAGGAAAATCGTTATTTGCCGGGAATACGATGGCATCGGGCCTGGGAATTTTGACTCCATTTTGTTCTTGTTCTGCCATCCCGTTATTTTTGGGATTTGTGGAAGCCGGAATTCCCATTGGAGTTACCTTCTCATTTTTAATTGCGGCTCCTTTAATAAACGAAGTGGCACTTGTGTTACTGGTTGGTCTGTTTGGTTGGAAGGTTGCGCTGATTTATGTGGGAACCGGACTGGTAATTGCAACCATCTCCGGTTTTGTGATTGAGAAGCTCAAGCTGCAACGTTATGTTGCTGACTGGGTGTACCAGGTAAAAGCCAATCACCAGGATATAATGGAAGAGAAGTTTCATTTCAGCGATCGTATTCAGATTGGTTTCGACACGGTTAGGGAAATTGTCGGGAAGATTTGGATTTATATACTTATTGGCATCGCAGTTGGTGCAGGTGCGCATGGGTATGTGCCTGATGATTACCTGGCCAGGATTATGGGTGCTGGCAGCTGGTACGCTGTACCATTAGCCATTTTACTGGGAATCCCGATGTATTCGAATGCGGCAGGAATTATTCCAATTGTATCAGTCTTAATAGAAAAAGGAGTAACACTGGGAACAGCACTCGCTTTTATGATGTCAGTTATCGGACTCTCGCTTCCCGAGATTATTATTCTGAAAAAGGTACTGAAATGGCAGCTGATTGCTGTATTTGTTGCGGTGGTTGCTGTGGGAATTACCATTGTTGGTTTTATTTTCAATTACGTGATGTAATAATAATCTGACCACTTAAATTCTAAATTAAACTTGAGATGAATAAAAACGACGAAAAATGTATATGCGAGGTTGGCGATAAAATTGTAATGGCTTGTTCCGGAGCTTCAGATGTTGGACTGATTTCTGACCGGGTAGCACGCAGTCTTCAAATTGGCGGACAACGGAAAATGAACTGTTTGGCTGTTGTGGGTGCCGGTATTGAAAAATCAATCGAAAATTTCAGGACTAAAGATTTATTGGTTATTGACGGCTGTCCGGTGGCATGCGGGAAGAAAATAATGGAGAAGCAAGGCATTGAAAATTATAAATACCTCGTGGTTACCGAACATGGATTGGAAAAAGGACAATCACCGGCAAGCGAGGAAAACATTCGTATAATTTATGATCAGGCAATTCAACTTTAACTAAAATACCAAAAAATGAAAACAAAAACCATAGGTTTCATCGGAGGTGGAAGGATTACCAAAATCTTTTTGCATGCGTTTCAAAACAAAAAGACTGTTTTCGAAAACGTAAAAGTATTTGATCCCAACAGCGAAACGCTGAATGCTCTTCAAAGTTTATTCCCTGAAATTGAAATAGCAAAATCGGTACAGGAAGCAGCCGGACAGGAGTTGGTTGTTTTGGCTGTTCATCCGCCAATGATGGGTGAAACCCTGACAGCTATAAAAGATGTCGTTTCGGAAGAAACACTGATACTTTCACTTGCTCCCAAGATCAGTATCGAGAAAATGGGGGCTGCTTTGGGAATAACAAATCTTGTTAGAATGATTCCCAATGCCACTTCCTTTATTAATAAAGGCTACAATCCGGTTGCATTTCATCCTGAAACAAGTGAAAAAACCAAAAAGAGATTTATGAAAATGGTGAAGGCTTTGGGCAAAAATTTCGAGGTGGAAGAGAACAAACTAGAAGGTTATGCTATTGTTTCAGCCATGTTGCCAACTTATTTCTGGTTTCAGTGGGAAGAAATGATAAAGGTTGCCGAAGCCACCGGGTTGGATGAAAAAGAAGCTAAAAAAACTGTTGATGCTACCTTAAAAAGAGCTCATTCCCTCTTTTTTAAATCGGGTTTGTCAGCCGACGAGGTGAAAGATCTTATTCCTGTAAAACCCATTGGCGATGCTGAAGGGCAAATTGCAGAAATTTACCAAACCAAATTAATGGGATTGTACGAAAAGATTAAATCATGATTTCATCGAGCAGATTAAAGGAACTGTAGTCTGTTCTAAAAGATAAACCAAGGGGTAAACAACATAGTTTACCCCTTTTTGTCAAACAAAAAACTTGATCAGAAAACAAATATTATGAATAAAGACCTATCGGTGCCAATATTACTTTTAACATTAATTCATCAGGGATTAATACCGATTTTACCATAAAAAAATTATCTCCGGGAAGTAGAAAGATTACCTGGTGAAAACGTACATAGGAATGATAAAAATAATTACCCCAGGCATATTCCGGAAATCTGTCCTGTGTTAGTGTTTTCACAGATTCTTCTATTGTAATCACCAGTTTATTATCATTTACTTTAATATTATTCGGTTCCTTTTTAAATAGAGGAGAGTATAAAATGAGTTCCCACCCTGCTCCCTGAGGAGATGAATAGAATCCTGTTATTTGGACATTTTTTGTACTGTCGCTAAGCTTTTCAATATGATAGAGGCTGTAGCTGGATTGATCCTGTTGGGTATTCAGATATGTTCTCATAGCTAAATATTTTAGAGTGATTTGTAAAATGTAATAATTGCGGCAACATCATATTTCAGTCTAAACCTGGTTGGTACGTAAATAAAGTATGTTACCAAAAAAGAAAATACGAATGATTACATTAAACAAGGTGGAGGTAAATCAATTAGAAAAGCATGCAATGAAACTGTATGACGCACCGGTTCCACATTTCTTAAATTCAGACGAGATGAACCTGTGAATCCCGGATGGAAGTGTTTTGTTAAAATTGCTTCTCCTGATCCTGAAAAGTCGATACCAGCATCATCAAATAAAACATTTGGCTGAACATCAACTTCGGCAAAATAAAATTGTGTTTTCGAAATTTGGTTGTCGACAGAATAATGAGTTGTCTCAGCTAACTGAATGTCGTTTGTCAGCCCAAGAAGTAATACGATTAATATTTGAAGTATATATCTCATTTCTGTTTTTGTTCCATAGATTAAAGGTAGGCTTTAGTTGTATAAACAAAATAAAACAAACGTTAATTATGCTTAATCTTCAGCTGCCAAGAACTTTATGATTCCCGCAGTTATATTAATATTTTATAATGATTTCATATTGAACTTTTTTATGAAACTAAAGCTTGTTTTTGCTAAATAGAATTACCTTTGCAGCCAATATTAAAACAATATCATATGGACGAAGGCCCGTATCATAGAAAAATAAAAATGAACTCTTACCAATAGGGGCCTGTTATGCCTCTGTTGATAATTAAAAATCAGAGGAGGCAAAGCCATGTTAAAAATCTTCAAAACATTTGGCGGTTATATCGAAATTCAACAACCGGAAGCTGGTTGCTGGATTAATGTTACCAAACCTACAGAGTTGGAAATTAATTCGTTGGTCAACGATTTTAATGTGCCGGATGATATAGTCAGGGACATTCTTGATGCCGATGAACGATCGAGGATTGAATACGACGACGACTGGTCGTTAATTATTCTTCGTATTCCGGTACCAAGCGAAAACAACGGAGTTCCGTTTTTTACGGTTCCGTTGGGTATTTTTATGACCGATAAATTCACAATCACTCTTTGCCAGGTACAAAACGAAGTACTTCCTTTCGACCAACCATCGTTGTATCGTAATAATAGCACACATAATAATATTGATAAACCTGTAAAAGACGTTTTAAATTTTACTCTTAAATTGTTTTTTAGAACGGCAAATACTTATTTACGTTATTTGAAGCAAATCAATCAGCAAACCACATCCATCGAAAAAGATCTGGAGAAATCGATCAGAAATAAAGAGTTGCATAAATTGTTGATGATGGAAAAATGCCTGGTGTATTTTATTACTTCGTTAAAAGCCAACGAATTGGTTTTGGCCAAACTGAGCAATTTTAATAAGCGTTCTATCAGCGAAATAAATGAAGATATGCTGGAAGATGCCATTATCGAAAACAAACAGGCTTTGGATATGGCTCAGATTTATTCCGATATCCAGAGTGGTATGATGGATGCTTTTGCTTCGGTTATTTCAAACAACCTGAATGTGGTAATGAAGCAGCTTGCTTCTATTTCTATTATACTTATGATTCCAACGTTAGTGGCTAGTTTTTATGGCATGAATATTCCGAATAACCTGGAAACCAATCATTGGGCATTTTTTCTCATCCTTGGAATTTCGGTAATCATGGCATCAATCGGCATTCTCATTTTCCGAAAACGCGAGTGGTTCTAATCTAACTCATTTTCTATTTAAACAGAGTTTACGATAACTTAATGATTTCTTTAGATGTATATATACGTCGAAATTGAATTTGACGTATATTTACGTCGTTAAAAAAGGTTTTGTAAAATGGTACAATCAAAGACAGATTTATTTGATGAGGAGCTGAAAATACAGGCAGCCTGGTTTAAAGTCTTGGCGCATCCGGCACGTTTAAAGATTTTGCAATACCTGTCGGAAGCAAACAGCTGTATAACAGGTGATCTGTCGGAAGAATTACCATTGGGCAGAACCACGGTTAATCAGCACATTAAAGAGTTGAAAGAAGCCGGGTTAATCCAGGGACACATTGAAGGAGTTCGTACAAAATATTGTTTGAATCCGGAGAAGATTACCGAGGTGAAAAAGGTGATAGAACAATTTTTAAGTGGCCTGAATGCCGGAGATTATGAATGCAAAACAACGTAAAATTTAATAAGAATAGAAAATGAAAGTATTAATTCTTTGTACCGGGAACAGCTGCCGTAGTCAAATGGCACACGGCTTTTTACAATCGTTCGATGAGCGTATCGAAGTGTCATCGGCAGGAACAGAAGCATCAGGAAAATTGAGTTCGGGCGCTGTAAAAGCTATGGCTGAAATCGGTATCGATATTAGTAGTCACACATCTGATTCCGTTCAGAAATATCTGAATGATGAATGGGATTATGTAATTACGGTTTGTGGCGGTGCGAACGAAAAATGCCCGGCATTTTTTGGTAAAGTAAAACATCGTCTGCACATGGGCTACGACGATCCGTCGCATGCTGAAGGTACTCCTGAAATTGTGTGGAGCGAATTCCAGCGTGTGCGCGACGAGATTAAAGCCGGTTTTTTTAAGCTTTACGAAGAAGAAATTAAACCGCAGCTATATATATAAAATAGACAGTAGGCAAAATCTCAATAGGCAAAACGTGTCGCCCAAATTGCATATTGCCAACAGCCAATTGCCTATTATATAGTTTGATAATTAGATATATCATTTTAAATCTAAAAGAGATGCCATCAAAAAAGCGTTTGAAATTCCTGGATCGTTATCTCACTTTGTGGATCTTTCTTGCTATGGCCGTTGGTGTTTTGGGAGGATACTTTTTTCCTGCAATTGCCGATTTCTGGGAATCGTTAAAACCATCGGAAGAAAGCACTACCAATTTACCCATTGCCATTGGTTTGATACTAATGATGTATCCGCCACTTGCCAAAGTCAGGTACGAGGAGTTGGGCGACGTGTTTAAAAACTATAAGGTTTTAACACTATCACTGGTACAAAACTGGGTAATTGGTCCGGTGTTGATGTTTGCACTGGGTATTTTATTTTTTAAACTCTTCCCCGGCCAGGATAATGCTAACCTGCCATACATGTACGGAATCATCATGATTGGTTTGGCGCGTTGTATTGCTATGGTGATTGTATGGAACGACTTGGCAAAAGGCGACACGCAGTATGCAGCCGGTTTGGTGGCTTTTAATTCCATTTTTCAGGTGCTGTTCTTTTCAATTTATGCGTGGTTTTTTATTGCTGTTCTTCCCGGATGGTTTGGCGTACCTACCAATGATGCTGTTGAAAATATTACTATCGCTCAAATTGCTGAGAGTGTTCTTATTTACCTCGGAATTCCTTTTGCTGCAGGTTTTATAACCCGTTTTGTATTGGTTAGAGTAAAAAGTAAAACCTGGTACGAGCGAAAATTTATTCCAAAAATCAGTCCGGTTACCCTTATTGCATTACTTTTTACTATTGTAGTAATGTTTTCGCTTAAGGGCGAATACATTGTTAAAATCCCGCTTGATGTGGTTGCCATTGCCATTCCTTTGTTGATCTATTTTGTGGTAATGTTTCTTCTGTCGTTTTTTATGAGCAAGAAAATTGGTGCCAATTACGAGCAAAGTACTACACTATCGTTTACGGCCGCCAGTAATAACTTCGAGCTGGCTATTGCTGTTGCTATTGCTATTTTTGGTATGAACTCTGGTGAAGCTTTTGCTGCTGTTATTGGTCCGTTGGTGGAAGTTCCTGTGATGATTGCTTTAGTAAATGTGGCACTGCATTTCAAAAAGAAGTTTTTTAATGTTCTATAATAAGATCGGTTAAATAGTTTACAGAATCATCGATTTAGAAAAGGTTCCTTGTTCTTTTAACTTTCTAAGTTTATTCTGAAAGGAAGGAACTTTTATTTTATGATTTTCAGTTACCATTTCCTATGGTTTATAAATACGTACCCTTTGTTTCATTTCACTTAAATTTACTTAATACATATATTTTCGTATCGTTTTTTTCGATGTGACTATGTTGGATTCGTTCTTGAGCTGTTTGGAGCAAAAAAGCTGTTGTTAACGCTACATCTTTGCAGTGTAATAAATTATTAAACAGTAATACTTTAAAAAATTAAAACGATGAAAACGATTAAAAAAATTGCATTAGGATTAGTATTGGTAACAGGTTTTGGATTGGTATTGTCTTCGTGTTCCGACGATGTTTATTATTCGGACCCGAATCCGGCACCACCAATTGAAGCTTCGCCAGAGCAGCCACCTATAATTAATCCTGAATAAGGACACCGGTACATGATTTATATTCCTTTCCTAAAATAGAATTAAATCACCGTTTTACAATGGCAATATATTGCTTTGTAATTTGTAAGCAGAATTGAAGCTTCGGAAAGCCTGAGTAAGCACTTATGTCAGGCATTTCGAAGCTTCTTTTTTTGATAGCAAAGGGCGCCCGGAAAGAATATTTCACATCGGCTTTTTGGGATTATCGCCTGGACTTTCCGGAGCATAAAGTCAGTAACAAATACTACATTTTTGTAATGTTGAACTAACATTAGCAATGATTAAAACTTCTTCTTTATTATAAAAAAAGCCAGGACAGAAACTGAAGAAGAAAAACAGAGAACTTTTAAATTGAAATAATTGATTGATTGAAGAACCTCGTTACTGCATTTAGTAACGGGGTTTTTAAGTGTAGTAGGGTGTAATATTAAGTTTATAAATAGGAATCTTCTATTTTTTTAGTTGCCCTTCAAAATTAAGTAATTAGAAATTTCAGCATTATTAGATATACAATGCGTGATTTTACAGTTATTTGATATTCAGGCAAAAACAGATAATAATAAATATTTAATTATATATATTTGACCGGCATCAAAAGAATACCAGGGAAATACATTTTTAAGGAATTTTAGTCTCAGCAAAAAATATTTCAATGAAAACGAATAGTATAAGCAAGAGATCAGTAGAAATCGGAGTTAGTCAATTAACGTTGTTCTTTACAGATAAATCAACTGAAACAAAATATCAGGATGAATATTTTAATAATTCAATATATTCATACCGACTCGCAATAATCATTTCTATTCTGCTCTACGGTTTTTTTGGAATTCTCGATTTGAATGTTTCCGGGGAACATTTGCATAAGTTTCTATTTATTCGCTTTCTTATTGTAATACCGGCAATGATTGTGCTATGGATAAGTTCGTTCTTTCGGTTTTTCAGAAAGACATGGCAGTTGTTAACTTCCATTTCCTATATTTTAGCAGGATTAGGCATGGTATTTATGTCGTTTTTATGCACGGCAAGTATTTATTATTATGGTGGATTGTTCCTTATTTTTATGGCCGGATACTTCTTCGTTAATTTACATTATCTCTATGCAATAGGATCGGGCATTGTAATAATTCTAATTTACGATCTTTTCCCTCTTTTTACTGATTTAGCTGTTTATCCCGGCACTGAAGAATTTATTGTAAGTAACGCATTGTTTTTTTCGGCCAATATTATTGCTGTAGTTGCCTTGTACAATTATCAGTTAGTTGCCCGCGCCGAGTTTTATCAGCGAACATTATTATTTGAGCAACAATTGCGGATAAAAAACAGTAATGATAACCTTGAAAAAGAAGTTGAAAAAAGAACGGAATTGCTGGAAACAAGAAATAAGGAATTAATTAAAGAAATTGAGAATAGAAAGGAAATTGAAGATAAGCTTCGTGTAACAGTGCATAAAGCGGAAGAAAGTGATCGGTTAAAAACAGCTTTTTTAGCCAATATGAGTCATGAGATTCGAACGCCAATGAACGGGATTATTGGCTTTCTGGATATGGTAATTGATCCTGAGATTACAAAAGAGGAAAGGGAGCAATATCTTGAAATTGTAAAACAAAGTGGAGACCGATTGCTGCAAACCATTAATGATATCATTGAAATATCGAAAATTGAAGCAGGAGAAATGCAGGAAAATCTCACAACTGTAAATATTTCAGAAACATTTAGTTTTTTGAATGAGTTTTTCCAGCCTGAAGCAAAAAAGAAAGAAAATGTTTTAGTTTTTCATGAAAACGTCGGGAATTTAGCGATTAGAACGGATGGCTATAAACTTGAGTCGATCTTAATTAACCTGATAAAAAATGCCTTAAAGTTTACTGATAAAGGAACTATAGAGATTGGAGTTGAAAGATTGGATGACAAGTTTGAATTTTATGTGAAGGATAATGGCCCGGGAATCCCTGTTGACAGGCAAGAGGCAATTTTCGACCGCTTTGTTCAGGCCGATTTAAGTTTATCGAGAGGACATGAAGGGGCCGGGCTTGGCTTATCGATAGCAAAAGCGTATGCCGAAATTCTGGGAGGAAAAATCTGGCTAAAATCAGAACCTGAAAAAGGTAGTACATTTTATTTTACAATTAACCTGGAGTTGGCTGATAAACAGGAGATTCAGGAAATAATTACAGATTGTAAACAGGAAAGCGACGAAACGATTAACGGGAAGAAAACCGTACTGGTTGCTGAAGATGATGAAGTGAGTTTTAAACTGCTCCGTACAATTCTAAATAACGAGAATATTAAGGTTGTGCGTGCAAAAGATGGAATAGAAGCTGTTGAAATGTATAAGAAATATCGAAGCGAGCTGTTATTGATTTTTATGGATATTAAAATGCCATTTCTTGACGGGCTTGATGCAACCAGGCAAATCAGGGTCTTGGATAAAAATATTCCTATTATTGCACAAACGGCATTTGCACTATCTGGCGATAATGAAAAAGCAATTGAGGCTGGGTGTAACGATTACCTGACCAAACCCATAAAATACCACGAGCTACAATCAATAATAGAAAAATACTCTTCTATTGATTAGAACACAATCTAAAAAACAGGAGTATTAACTGAAAATCTTAATTGATGTTCGCATCAATTTAATGTTTACTTTTTGCTGTTTTTGAGGGGGCGTTACAAAGGTGATTCAAACAAGCTTTTATCTTTGGTGCCTCAAAAAATAAAAACCAGAATGATCGATTTTAAGATTGACAAAGAGAAATGCACCCAATGTGGTTTGTGTGCGGCTGATTGTCCAACATTGGTTATCAATCCAAAAAGTGAATACCCGGAGATAAAGGAAGGCAAGGAAGGACAGTGTATAAAATGTCAGCACTGCCTGGCCATTTGCCCGACAGCAGCGCTTTCGATTTGGGGGAAGAACCCGGACGACAGCATTCCTGTAAAAAATAATATTGTTGAACCTGAATCATTGGCACAACTCGTAAAAACTCGCCGTTCGATACGAAAGTTTAAGGCTGATGAACTGGAGAAGGGATTCATTCAAGAATTGCTGGCAACTGCTGCTTATGCGCCAACGAGTCACAATAAAAATGCAGTGTTATTCTCTGTTATTGATAATCGATCAGATCTCGAAAAATTCAGGGAAGAAGCTTATGCCGGAATAAAAAGAGCTTTCGAAGAAGGAAATCTTCCTGCTTCCATGGCATTTATGAATGATTTTCAGCGACTTTGGTTTAGTAAACAGATTGATGTGATTTTCCGTAATGCTCCGCATTTACTGATTGCATCGGCGCCAAAATCCATTGCTACGCCCGAAACTGATGCAACTATTGCATTAAGCTATTTCGAATTGCTGGCAAACAGCAACGGAATCGGCACTCTGTGGAATGGTTTTATAAAATGGATACTTCGCGATATCGTTCCTGAATTAAAAAATAAGATCGAACTTCCCGATGATCATGTGATCGCCGGAGTGTTGTTATTTGGAAAACCGGCTGTAAAATATGCCCGGTCCATACAAAGCGACGGGCTGAATTTGAACCGAATTAGTTTTAATTAGGTCAAACCTTGTTTTGAAAATCATTCCGGGGTTTTAATATTAATACCTTATTTCCCTCCTTCCCGTATTGGTGAATACCGGGTAGTTTTGAGGTGAAATGTTGTTATAATACATCCATTCTTTTTTATTTCTCAATTATTTTCCCAATAACCTGTAACTTGATCCTTTTTGGCTCCTTTTGATTGATTGTTGAACCTTTTGGGGTGAACATCCTGCTCTTCGTTCTGCACCTTTGTAAAGCAAAACAAGCAGTAAAACAAAATAACATTAAAAAGAAGGATATGAGGTTAAAGAATACTATAATATTAATGGGACTATTGGTGGCTTTTACATCAATTTCTGCGCAGGATGTAACAACTGTTGAAGCAACAAGTGGTGATATCAGCGAGAATCTCGATCTGGAAGCAGTTGCATCGGTTTTTGGTGAGTCGAAAGATTTGGAAGACTTTGAAAAAAGACTGAATGATCCGGAAAAGCAGATTTCAAATCTGGATTTAAATGGCAACGGAGAAGTGGACTATTTGCGTGTAGTGGAAGCTTCGGAAGGCGACACACGTGTGGTTATTGTCCAGGCTGTTCTTGGTAAAGATCAATATCAGGATGTGGCCGTAATCGATGTTGAGCGGAACTCAAAAGGCGAAACTCAGGTTCAGGTAGTTGGTGATGTATATATTTATGGCAGTAATTATATTATTGAACCTGTTTATGTGGCTCCTCCTCCAATTACCGTTTGGTTTTGGGGACCACTTTATCGTCCCTGGCATTCGCCTTATTACTGGGGATATTATCCTCCCTATTATCGTCCCTGGCGACCATACCCTTGTCATTATTACAGATCGCGGGTTCATGTGCACATTAATGTAAGGCATACCTATCACACGACCAATGTGCGTCGAAGTACAAGGTCGGCTTCCATTCACTATGATAACAGGCGAAATGATTATGGCAGACAACATCCTGACAGATCATTTGACAGAAGAAATAACGGTGTTAATAATCGGGCCGCTTTACCAGCTAATAACCAGCAGGTGAACAGAACAAGAAATCAGGCCGTTCCGTCTACAGGCAGACCGGTGCAGAACGACTGGAAACCACAATCGCAAAGAAGTAGTAATCAGAATAACAATAATAATAGGGTACAAGCTCCGGTTCAAAACCCTGGCACAAGGCCGGCAACCTCACCTCCGCAAAATAATCAACGCCAGCAAAATGTTCAGAGGCCGCAGAATTCTCAAAACGAACAAAATGTTCAAAGGCAACAAAATAAACAAAAGAGGCAGCAGAATATAGCGCAGCCGCAAAATAACTCAAGGCCGGCATCAACTCCGGCTGCCAGACCGCATACTGTACCCGGGCCAAATTCCGCACCGGCTCAAAGGAGGTAAACGATATTTTTAAGCACTGCCGGTTTAGGTAATACAGGAGATTGAAATAGGCCTTCGATAATAAGTAAATTTTTATTGGAGGCCTTTTCTTTGTCAGGATCTTCACCTAAAGTGGATTGTACGATTGAACTTGTGTAAATTACCAGATGTCATGTTCTCATTTTGTATGTCTCCCGGTCAGTATAAGATCCAGTCTTCCGGGCGTATTAAAAAGAAAGACCATTGCAGATAATCTGAAACGGCCTTTCTTTTTTAACGATAATTCTTTACAACAACTATTCGGTTTTAACTAATTTTTCTGTTTTTACGAATTCTCCAATTTTGACACGGATAAAATAGCATCCCCGGTTCAACTGAAAATCCTGAATGGTAATTTTTTGTTTTTGACCATAAACTTTCTGAAAGATTAATTTGCCGGTAATATCGATGATGTAAACCTCAGTTTTATTATTGTTGCCGAAATCATCAATCAAAATATTTATCTCGTTATTAAATGGATTTGGATAAATATCAAGCGAGATTTCCTCTACACTCAGAGCCGGATTAGTATTCGTAGTGATGTTTACACTTTTAGTGCCCGGTTGGGTGATGTTTGCCAGGTAGTCTTCCATCTCCCCGCTAAAATTATCGTCGCAAGCTGCCGGGGCGCTTCCGGTTTTCATTGCAATACGCATGCGCGTCGAGGCAACAGTGTTGGAAGGAATGATTATAGTACCGGTAACAGTTCCTTTTTTGTTATTGCCGGTATATAAGGTTTCCCCTACATCTGTAAAAGTCCCCAAACCATCGATATCTAACCAAATACGCCAGAAGTTACGGTTTTTAACGTCGGCAGGTACCAGTTCGAATGAATATGTTGCCCCGGCTTCAAATTCAAAAACAGGTTCTGTAAAGAGCATATAACCTGTAGGATTTTGTGCAACGTTATTGGTTTGCCCATTTATGTCGACCGAAACAATCCAGTCGGAAGAATTATCAATGGTCGGTTCACAATAATTTTCATCCGGAACTTCACTCACAGTGATATAATTTTGCTGTATTAAAGTATCGCTTCCGTATGCATTGCTTACAATTAATGTTACTGAATACGTTCCTGAAGAAGTATAAACTACAGATGGATTCTGAATATCAGAAGTTTGTCCATCACCAAAATCCCAGTTCCATTCGGTTGGTGACATAGCAGAAAGGTCGGTAAACTGAACTGGTTCATTTACAAAAACCGATGTTGCATCGGCAGTAAAAACGGCAACAGGAGGATCGGTTGGAATTGGGGCTACGATAATATAATTCACTTTGGTTTCGGTGTTTGAACCTGCACTGTTGGTTACTTTTAAGGTAACAGTATATGTTCCGTCAATGGTGTAGGTGTGTGAAGGATTTTGTTCAGTTGAACTTCCACCATCTCCAAAGTCCCATTCCCAAGTGTCGGGAGTATTGATGGAATTATCAGTAAAATAAACTGTTTCACCAATCAATAATGAAGTTGGACTGGCAGAAAATTCAGCCACCGGTGGATTAACTCCTGCCGGCTGGATATTTACCATGTAGTCTTCAATTTCGCCACCGCTTACACTGGCACAAGGATCAGGTGTTCCACTGTCGCTCATAATGATACGCATGCGGGTGATCCCGACATCCGACCTTGTGGTAAAGCTTCCGGTTATAGCAGATTTACTTTTTAAAGGTGCAAAAACCAAATCGTTGCTGGCGAAACCATTTTGGTCGTAGTCGATATAAACCGCCCAGTACTGGTGGGTGCTTCTTCCGCTAAAGCCGGGTGAAAGTGTTAAACTTACCGAGGTATTGGTTTCCATGTTAAATGGCTCTTGATTTGTGTAATCGCTGTAACCATTAACCGGTGTTATTTGTGTAAGGCTTTCTCCGTTAACCGTTACATTATTAATCCATTCTGAAGAGATGTTTCCGTCAACTTCACAATAATCGATGCTTTGTTTTGCAAGCACTTCAATCTGAAGCATTGTTGTTGCAGCGTTTCCAATGTTGTCAGAAACTTCTACCTTCCATGAATTTGATCCAACATCAGTTCCCGACGGAGTTCCTGAAACGCTTCCATCAGTATTAATTGATAACCAATCAGGACCGCTAACTTTTGTGAATGTTAACACATCTCCGTCTTCATCAGATGCAAAACTTACTATTGAGCCGGAGTAAACCTGGTCTTCTGTGGCATCAGATAATACAATTGGATCGATGGTGAATACCGGATCATCGTTTACATTCAAAACGTTTATTTCCAATATTGCCTGATCGTTTCCGCCGTTACCATCGCTTACTTCTACAGTAAAGTTATTCATGCCAATATCGGCTTGAACAGGTGTTCCACTTAACGTCCCATCAGCTTTAATTATTAACCAATCAGGGCCGTTTATTTTCGAATAGCTTAAAATATCTCCGTCTGCATCGGTGGCCGAACCTGCAATTGTAGTAGAGTAGGGAAGGTCTTCTGAAGCTACTGTTGCAGAAAACGGATCGTTTGTGAATTCCGGTGGATAATTAAAGTCGAGAACAGTGATTTCGAGTGTAACATCACTAAATTCTCCATTCAGGTCATCAACACGAATGATCCATGTATTTAAGCCAATGTCAGCGGCTGATGGTGTTCCTGTAATAGTGCCGTCAGGTTCAACTATAAGCCAGCCGGGCCCCTCCCAGAGTATGAAAAGTAAATTATCACCTTCTTCATCGCTTGCATAACCTAACAGCGATGAAGAATAAAGTACTCCTTCCATTGCATCAGTTTCAACAATTGGATTAGAGTTCCAAACGGGAGCATCGTTAACCCAATCTACGTAAATATGAAGTTGTTCAGGAACAATAATGCCGCCTCCGTCGTCAACCTCAATGTCCCAAATATTTAGCCCTTCATCGGCTTGTAATGGTGTGCCGGATAGTTGGCCATCAGAAGAAATCTGCAGCCAGTCGGGGCCATAAGCTTTGGTGAAAACTAAATCATCGTTTTCTTCATCAAAAACATCATTACTTAGCGAGCCTGAATATTCCTGGTCTTCCGTCGCATTTGCTTTTACAACAGGACTGGTATAAAAATAAGGAAGGTCGTTCCACGGCTCAACAATAATATCCATCTGTACATCATCTGAAGCCTGGCCATCGCTAACAATAATGTACCACCAAAAAGATCCGACATCTGACTGAGCAGGTGTTCCTGTAAGTTCTCCGGTAGTTTCATTAATTGATAACCACGACGGGCCATTTTCTATTGTGTATGTTAATGCATCACCATCTTTATCGCTGACATAATTACTTAAATCAATGGTGTATAAATGGTCTTCAAAGGCATTCTCTCCAACAATCTCTGAAGTATTAAATTCTGGTGGATCATTTACATTAATCACATCAATTTGCAGTTCCGTTTCGGTATAATTACCAAAGTCATCTGTTACACGAACAATCCAACTGTTTGGCCCAACTTCACTGTAATCGGGTGTTCCCGATAGATCGCCGTTTGATTCTATTATTAACCAATCAGGGCCTGATTCTTTTGTAAAGATAAGCAGATCGCCTTCCGGATCGGTAGCATCATCGGCAAGTGTGCTACTGTATGCAATATCTTGCGTTCCGTCATTTTCAATAAGAGGATTGGAAACAAAAACTGGTGGTTCGTTTTCCTCTCCAACAGTATATTCGATATTTAAAACAGCTGCGGAAGCAGGTTCTCCATCGTATGCCTCGGCAATTCTATTATTGGTTTCTGTTCCTGTAATAAACAGCGAAATTGCACTGGATGCAGAGAAGCCTGGGCGGTCGACAATTTCTTGTATAACAGATGATAAATCAGGCGTTTGTTGATTCACATCTGCTTCTGCAACCGTGTTCCAGTCAGGAGGACTCCAGCTAACGTTATTTGTTGTTTGGGTGCGGTTAGAAAGGTTATTCGCTGAACTTGCAAAAGCCGGAGAATTATCACTGGCATCTCCTGAAATGATCAGGTTGACTGCTCCGCTTGAAACCTCATCAACGGTAAATTGTACCCAAGCATTGTTAATTGTAGCACCCTTCGGAATATTAAGGTCGGCAAAATGTAGTCCGACTGTTTGTAAAAACAGATCGTTATATGTGTCATAAACTAATTCCAGATCGGTACTTGTCATGTACATCGTTCCATTTTGTCCTTCTTCAGCATCATCGTTGGCAGAAGCTATCTGAGCAGAAATTGTTTTGCTATATGTTCCAACTGTGATGTTTATAGCATTTGATGTTGTTACTGCCTCAAAGTTGTCGGTTGCTTTTGCTGTAATGTTGTAAGCTCCATTTTCAGGAATTGTCCAGGTTATTTCGAACGGTGACGAATTAACAGTTCCAACTGAAATACCATCCACAAAGAATTCAACTTTTGTAATCGAACCGTCTGGATCTGTGGCATCCGCTGAAAGAACTATGGATTGTGGAAGATTAAAATGTTGTCCGTCTTCGGGATTTGTAATGGCACAAACCGGCGAAACGTTTGAAATGCCACCTTCGATGAATATTGGTGAAGAAATAGCCTCGTCTCCATCGGTTTGGGTAACTTTTATGTAGTAATAATCACCATCGGAAGTACTCATATTTTCGTTAATAGTTACATCCGAACTTCCGGGTGACCACGAATTAAAAAGCAGGCCGTTTTTCAGCAACTGAATCTCCGAGAATGTTTCTCCATCGTCGTCTGAAACCTGTATTTGTAATCCTTGCCCAGCTGCCCCTTCAACTGAAGAGCCCATTTCTGCTCCATCAATCTTAAATGACATTTTTATGTTTTTATCCAGGGTGGAATAGAAGCGCCGGTTTTTAATGGCATCGTAAATGTCGGCTCTTGTTAAATTATTTGCCAAAACCGCCAGGTTGCAATCATTGAATGTACCCCAGGTTGCTTCGTGGTTATCTTCCGAGCCTCCGGCTCCGATTTTCCAATCACGTGTTAGTGCTTCATCAAAATAGCTAAGATTACCGTCAGGGGTATAATATCCGTCGTTATAATAATATGTGGTGTACAGGTCATTTTTATTCCACAGTTCCATTCCAACAAATTTGTCGGATGGGGTGTCGAGGAACTGTCCAAATTCTTCATCAGAGGAATTCTGTCGGCCGGGATGATTAAAAAACGCCGCACACTCGTGCGCGTTTACCCACGAAAGCAAGTCGCTGAAATTTGGTTCTGAACCTATATCGCAATAGTCGTCGGTATTAATAACAGTAACGTGTCCATGAGTACTATGCGACCATTCAAATCCCCAGAAAGTGGTAAAAACTCCATCCTGGTTGTAATTATCTGCAACTGTTTTTGTTGTAGTCCACTCTGATGCATCAATTTGATTGGCATGATCGGATAGACCAAAGAAGTCGAGCCCCGCATTATTTTTCGCATAATTATAGGCATCATCCGGTGTTCCTGTTCCGTCAGAAACATTGGAATGGTTGTGAAGGTGACCGTAATAAACGTTATAAGCGGTGGGCGCTAATTCAGTGCAATAACCATACTCGTCAAGCGGGCCTAAAGTTGGATCACTGTCGTCGCCATCTGCAAAATCAGAACCCGGGCATCCGGCTGGTTTTTCACCCAGTCCCCACCAGTAATATCCGTCATGGTCTGCATCTTCGTAATGAACCGTGCGCGAAACCATCTCACTGGTAATTGGGGTGGTAATTCCGTGTGTCCATCCAAAACGTAATGGATCAACGTCGAAATAGGAGTATCCTTGATTACCAAAAGAAGTTCCCCAACTGTTTTTAAAAATCCAGAGCACCTTTCCTATTAGAGGATCTCCTGCTGTTATGGTTAGTGATTGTTCATCGTAAAGATCGGTACCATCACTGTAAATAAAAGAATCTCCTTCCTTTACGGTGTGATAACCAACAAGAGCCATGGCGTGACTCCAATCCAGAATTCCTCCACTAATTGGCCCCATTTCAATCAACATTTTTTGCATACCTTCAACCGTTGTTGGGTAATTAGTGCTTCCATAACTAATACGGCCGTTTATCTTTATTAATTCAGAAGCATCATCTTTTTCTGTTGAGCAAAGAGAGGGAGAAAAATTTGCTGTATATGGCCAGGCTGCTTCATCAACAACTCCGTTATCGCGGATTTTATCAAGTGCCCTGTATGGGAATCCACCATCGCAATCGTCAAGAGGATTTGTGCAGGAAAGAACATCCTGTTCCGAAAGATTTAAATCGAGATTTTCATCATTAAAGTAAAGGTTTGCCATTGCTTCGGTTGCTCCTGTGGCAGCAAATGCCCAGCACGAACCGCATTGTCCCTGGTCTGTAACCGGTGTAATCCAGTTCTTACCGTGTCGGTCGCGCCAGTCCCAGTCGGGAATATAAGGTGTTGAGGCTGCTGCTGATTTTAATAAAGAACCATCACCAACTGTTAAAATCCCGCCTGCATAATATTCAATACCTGCAGGGAATGTGCTTTGTCCGTATAGTTTTTTTCGTTCAGCGTAGGTCATTTTAGCTACATCCGTTGGGCCGGCTATCCATTTTAATCCTTTGGATTTAATGTGGGTATTTAGCCGTTTTACTTTTTCCTGAAGCTGCAGCTCTTTGCTTTCTTGTTTGGCCACCTTAATATTAAAACCCTGGCGTAACCCCGTGGCATATTTAAATTGTTTTAGGTTAACTTCCGCATTTTCCACTTCAATGTAAAGTGAATAAGGTTTAACTCCGTCGAGGACAGTTGTCTCCTCACAAATGTCTTCAACGCTAACAGTTGCTTGTTCTTCCAGCAACGGGAAAGTTTCGTAAATCTGGTACTCGTTAAAATTTTCGTCAAGAAGGATGAGGCGAACGACCCCATCTGATCCCGAGAATTTTACTTCGGCATTAACGGCAGCACCATAAATATTGGCGTTTATTCCCTGAAAAGGAAATACCTCACCGGAGGAAGTGAAGGTTTGATTCAGTTCGATCGATTTGGGATTGTTCCCAAGCATCGAAAATCCCTTGGTATTCTGTGCAATACTTTGGAAAATACTGAAAAATAAAATAAGTTGTAATAGAAATAATGGTTTTTTCATAACGGTTTATTTTGGGTTAATTTTATACGAGTTGTTTTAGTTGTTTGTAAAAGCGTATACAATTTACGAAAAAAAGAATAGAGTTGCCTTTGATCTACTTGTAATTCAGTCGTTTGTATTAGAATTAAATGTAAATCAAAGAAAATGCCATAATGCTAATATGTTGAATATTAATTGTTTGAGTATTTGTGTTGTTGGTTGGCCTTCCCATAATGGGAACGATTATTACCCTTGGAAATATTCAGACATTTTCTTCTTTTGCCTGATAGAAACGGGTTGTTGGATAAGCAAAGCGGATATCTTTTTCTGTATTAAAGGCTTTTAATATTTCCTGCCAGAGTTTGTTCTCCGATCCCCGTCTTTGCCTTGGATTGCATAAATAACGGATGGTAAGCGTTACCCCAAATTCCATCACTTTTGTGTAAATAATTGGTGTGAGGTGTTTGTAATAAATCATATAATTTTTACTGGCTTCTTGAATTTCTTTCTGAGCTTTAATATGAATATCTTTTGAATATTCCTGAATGATATTTTGTAGGATATCTTTTGCCTTTTTCCAGTTGCTCTCGAATGTGATATTCACTTTTATTTCATTCCAGATGTACTCAAATCCGGAACTGAAATTTGCCTGTGGTTCAAGGAATACTTTTCCGTTTGGAAGATGAATAATACGACCTGTACTTTGGTCTGCTTCCACCCAGTTCCCAATTTCAAGCATGGTAAACTGGAACAACCTGATGTCGATTATATCGCCCGTGTTTTCGCCTATCTGAATACGGTCTCCAACAATAAAAGGTTTTCTGGTGATTATAAAAAACCATCCAGCAAGGTTAGTTAGCGGGTCTTTTAAAGCAATGGCCAAACCGGCAGAAAACAAACCTAAAAAAGCTCCAAACTGTTCGAAGGCTGGCAGCCAGACCGCACCAACCAAGATGATGGTGATAAAAGGAATTATAAATGATAGTGTGCGTTTCCATTGGTAGCGGGTTTTCACATTTTGAGTTTGTCTCCACACCACTCGTAAAACAGCAAATCTGAGAATGTAAAGAATGAAAATTATAATTACCGATATAAAAATTTCTGATTGGGTTTGTACTGTCAATCCTGTATGTTCAGCAATAAAATCGCTAATTTTATTCATATCTTGAAAAATAGAAATTGCCTGGTAAGGAAGTTACGAAATTTTTTGTTTTGTTCAACTATCCCATTTTGTGTTATTCTATTGCTTTTTGATCTTTTGAATGTACGAATAAGATGGTTCCCAGGTCGTCATATCCCGCGAAGGTGTTTTCTTTTTCATGTTTTACCATCTCCTCTCTAAGACCTACCAGAATTAATCCTGCATCTTGCGATTTTTTTGAGATAATTGATTTTGTGGAAATTTCATCGGTTCGTAAGATGATTCTGATGTTCTTTTCAGTGATTGGAAGCCTGCCGGAAAGAACCAGTTTTTTCATTTCGGCTTTCGACTGCTCCACCTCATTTTCATGGCAAACCACAAAAATTTCAATAGATGTTTTTTTCAGTTTGGGGTGACCCAATAAAATGAAACTAAGTAATATCATCAGGTTGGCGTTTTCCGTATCGAACGAATTAATCCAGATGTGAATGCCGTTTTTTATCTTCATTTCCTTAGTTGAAGATGCCAGTACGCAGATGTCGAAATCGCCACTGTTTACCAAAGCAAAGTTTTCAACTATTTTCCCCAAATTCTGCGGGTTTTCTTTATCGTATTCGAAAATTACCATGTTATTTTCCATTCCCGCAACACCCGGAATTTGTATGGCTTGCGCAATGGCTGAAGTGTATGATGGAGAAATGATGGTGTCGATATACACGTAATTTTCTTCGCTGCCTGCTTCGTTAATTAACTGATTAATCATTTTATTTGCCTGTTCTACATTTTTTGTAGAATAATAGCCCTCAATCATGTAGAGGAAAGTTCCAAATCCGTATTTGTATGAAATCCAATTGAGTAATTGAAATGCGCGATTGTTTTGTGTCGTTTTACTTGAAATACAAATAGCACTGGGTCTCCATTCTTTATGCTCCACCATTTTCCGGCGTTTTTGCAGATTTACCTGTAGTTTACGGTTAAGCTGAAATAATGAATTGGCGAACAGCGATGCAAAGTCTTTTCTGTTTTTATGGTAGTGATTAATGTAAATGTACATAAGTGTCATGGAACCTGCTGCAAGTAAAGCATAGGGTGTACTTATTTTAAACATTACCCAGATGGAAACCAGGAATCCTACGAGGGAAATAAACCAGCGCGAGCGGAATGTTGGCCTGTATGAAGGCGATGCTCCAAAATGATTCAGAAATGAAATTAAACAAAGTGCCCCGTAGGTGACCATAAAAAACATGGAAATAATAGAGGCTACAACATCCACATTTCCCGCAGCAACAAAAATAAAGGCAATGGCTACCGTTAATTTCGATGCATTTCGGGGTTCATTGTCGGTTGTGCTGGCTGCAGCAAGCCAACGATTAAGTTTTTTCGATGGAAAAGCGTGGTCTAACGCAAGGGCCTGCAAAGTACGGGGAGCAACCATAACAGAACCCAGTGCCGACGAAAGCGTGGATGCTGCCAGGCCGAGAGGAACAATAACTGCACCGGCAATGGCAATTTTTCCCATAATCAACTGATGTTCCAGTAAATCTTCAACAGAGGCTGACGATGTAAGTTTATATACAATAAATATATAAATAATCATTCCTGAAAAGGTGGCAAGAATGGTCCCCAACGGAATTGATTTTGAGGGTTTTTTCAGATCTCCCGATAATCCAACTCCTGCTGTCATTCCTGTAAAAGCTGGAAAGATAATAGCAAAAACCACGAAGAAATTATTGAAATTCCGGAACTGACCTTTTGATAACGAAACAGTTGCTGTTTCGGCATACTCAGTAGATCCTAAAAAGAAAAGTACCAGGGAAATAAGCAAAATGGCAACAACAAAATAAAGTGCCTTAACGCCCAGGTTTGCACCCTTTTTTATTATTAAAAGAGCCAATCCTGCCATTACAGGTAAACTAATAACCTGGCGTGGAAGCTCAAAGTTGTATTTGTCGAGTAAAAAGTTAAAGAAAAACTCGAAAGCTTCGGTGAAAGCAATCACATAAAAAGCAACACTAATGGCCTGTGATAGGAAAAGTGCAATACCAATGGTAGCACCAATATTTAATCCAAAAGATCGGGATATTATAAAATATTCTCCTCCACCTTCAACTCTTTTATTGGTGGCAATCTCAGAAATGGCAAGCGCAGTTGGTATGGTTACCAAATGCCCCAGTAAGATGATTAGTATTACTCCCCAGAATCCCAGAGTCCCAACTGCGTAACCAAAACGTAAAAATAAAATGGCTCCCAAAATCGTTGAGATGGCTGTAAGAAATACCGGGGCTGTTCCGAATTTATTACTTTGATTTGTCATATAATGTTAAGATCATAAGGTGCTAACATTGCAACCTGTATTTATATATAAAAATAGAAAAGTTAAGTTTCATGTTCACTTATCTTCTCAAATTCTTTTTAAGTTATTGTATTTTAATTTTGAATAACTCTTTATTAAAAACTTTTGTCCCTTTATTTTCAATACAGGAATATTGTTCATTTTGGTGTTGATTGGAAAATATGTCCCATTCAGGGAATGTTAATTTGGTGAGTTTTTGTTTTAACTAGAAGGTAATTAGGTAGTTATGTTTTTTGGCACTCGAGTTGTTTGATAAGAGGCAACGCTTTTTACAAATTATAAACACAACACAAGGACGCATCAAATGAAAAAAGAAAATCAGATAAGCTTATTAAAAGATTCATGAGAATCTACTATTCGTTAGCTAAAACGTAAAAATTGGCCAATACAAACTCGGGTTAATTTTTATGAATGGTTCACGAAAGTTAAAGATGATTTTCTTTCAGTTTTGTATCGATTCTTGCTAAAAGAAAGATGATATGAAATCTTCAATAGACAGTAATTCAATAATCAAATCCCTTCTAAATTTTTTAGTTGGCTTAATGGTTCCACTTTTTCTGTTAGTAAATGCAGAAAAGGTGAATGCACAGATTTTTGATGGCAGTTATTCTTCATCGGATTATCAAAATGCACAGACAATTCTTGTAAATGAAGATGCTTCATCTACTTGTCAGATTAAGCAGATTTGGGCTACCACAACAGGAGATTCAAAGTTGTTGCTTGGTTTTTTGAATGGAAATAGTGGTACAGCTATTTTCAGAATATACCTAGATACCGATAATGATTCATCTACAGGCTTACAAAAAGAAACTTACGATACTGAATACAATGTTGGAGGTGCAGAATTGGTGCTTCAGGTTAATGTACATAGCGGTTCTGTTTCATTTTATCGCTGGAACGGTTCGAATCTTGTAGAAGACTCATCAGGTAATATTGAGGCTGCCATTGGAAATTATGATGGACGTGACGGGAAGTTCTTCGAAATCCTGATGCCTCTTTCTGTTTTTGATAATATTTGTTTATCTAATGTATACGGTGTGGTTAATCTGGCGAGGTACATTTCTTTTGCCGGAGGAAATATAAATTCATCGGTATGTTATCAGGAGAATGTAGGATTTGGTATTGGCTTTGGAGGAAATTTGTCTCCTGAAAATACGGAAGTCTGCGAAGGTGACAATAACACAATTCTTACTCTGAATGACTATAAAGGTACTATTATTGGTTGGCAATCGAGTACTGATTACGGAATAAGCTGGAATACAATTGATCATTTGGCAAACACCTATGTTGCTTCTGACTTAACCGAAACAACCATGTATCGGGTATTGGTTGAGCATGATAACATTTTCTGTGAAGATGGAGACAAAGTTATTCTTAATTCCAATGCTGCTATTATAAATATAAATTATAATTCCTCTTCGGTTCAGGATGTTGAGGCTTGCGACTCATTCACTTGGAACGGTACCACTTACACCGAGAGCGGCATTTACACCGCCAACTTGCAAACAGTAACCGGATGTGATTCAACAGCTACTTTAAACCTGATAATAAATAAATCAGTTGAAACCGAAGAAACTGTTGCAGCTTGTGATTCATTTATTTGGAACGGCAAAACTTATACCGTGAGCGGCATTTACACCGCCAACTTGCAAACAGTAACCGGATGTGATTCAACAGCTACTTTAAACCTGATAATAAATAAATCAGTTGAAATCGAAGAAACTGTTGCAGCTTGTGATTCATTTATCTGGAATGGTACTACTTACACCGAAAGTGGTGTTTACACAGCAAATCTTGAAACCGTAACCGGATGTGACTCAACTACAACTTTAAACCTGATTATTAATAAATCAGTTGAAACAGAAGAAACTGTTGCAGCCTGTGATTCATTTACCTGGAACGGCACCACTTACACCGAGAGCGGAATTTACACCGCCAACCTTGAAACCGTATCCGGATGTGACTCAACCGCAACTTTAAACCTGACCATCAACAACTCAGTGGAAATCGAAGAAACTGTTGCTGCATGTGATTCATTTATCTGGAACGGCACCACTTACACCGAAAGTGGTGTTTACACAGCAAATCTTGAAACCGTATCCGGATGTGACTCAACTGCAACTTTAAACCTGATTATTAATAAATCAGTTGAAACAGAAGAAACTGTTGCAGCCTGTGATTCATTTACCTGGAACGGCACCACTTACACCGAGAGCGGAATTTACACCGCCAACCTTGAAACCGTATCCGGATGTGACTCAACCGCAACTTTAAACCTGACCATTAATAAATCAGTTGAAACCGAAGAAACTATTGCAGCCTGTGATTCATTTACCTGGAACGGCACAACTTATACCGAGAGCGGCATTTATACTGCCAACCTGGAAACAGTAACCGGATGTGATTCAACCGCAACTTTAAACCTGACCATTAATAAATCAGTCGAAACCGAAGAAATTGTTGAAGCTTGCGATTCCTTTATTTGGAACGGCACCACTTACACCGAGAGCGGCATTTATACTGCCAACCTTGAAACAGTAGCCGGTTGTGATTCGATTGCTACCTTAAACCTGATCATTAATAAATCAGTTGAAACCGAAGAAATTGTTGAAGCTTGCGAATCCTACGAATGGAACGGGACCATTTATACTAAAAGTGGGGTTTACACCGCCAACCTTGAAACAGTAACCGGATGTGACTCAACTGCAACATTAAACCTGACCATTAATAAATCAGTTAAAACCGAAGAAACAGTTGCAGCTTGTGATTCATACAGATGGAACGGTAAAACTTATACTAAGAGTGGTGTTTACACAGTCAACATGGAAACTGCAAGTGGATGTGATTTATTTGCGACTTTGAATCTGACAATTAACAACTCTGTTAAAACAGAAGAAACAATTGAGGCTTGCGATTCTTACGAATGGAACAACACAACTTACACAGAAAACGGGATTTATACTGCCAACCTTGAAACAGTAACGGGATGTGATTCAATTGCCACTTTAAACCTTATCATTAATAAATCAGTTGAAACAGAAGAAACAGTTGAAGTTTGTGATTCATTCATTTGGAATGAAACAACATATACTACCAGCGGCGTTTACACAACCAATCTTGAAACAGTAACAGGTTGTGATTCAATCGCTACTTTAAACCTAACAATTAATAAATCAGTTGAAACTGAAGAAACAGTTGAAGTTTGTGATTCATTCATTTGGAATGAAACAACATATACTACCAGCGGCGTTTACACAACCAATCTTGAAACCGTAACCGGATGTGATTCAATTGTAACTTTGAACTTGACCATCAACAACACGGTAGAAACAGAAGAAACAATTAAAGCTTGTGAATTATACGAATGGAACGGAACAACTTATTCAATAAGCGGCATTTACACTGTCACCCTTGAAACCGTAACCGGATGTGACTCAATTACAACTTTAAACCTGACTATTAATAAATCAGTTGAAACAGAAGAAACAATTGAAGCTTGCAATTCATACGAATGGAACGGAACAACTTATTCAATAAGCGGCATTTACACTGTCACCCTTGAAACAGTAACCGGATGTGACTCAATTGCAACTTTAAACCTGACTATTAATAAATCAGTTGAAACAGAAGAAATAATTGAAGCTTGCGATTCATTCGAATGGAACGGTACAATTTATATGGAGAGCGGCGTATACACTACCAACTTCCAAACAATAACCGGATGCGACTCAATAGCTAAATTAGATTTGACCATCAACACCAATTGCCATCCGAATACACTTTTGGCCAATAATGATACTTTGAATGTAGTTGCTTGTTCAGAGTCTGCTTTGGAAGGGAGTATTGACATACTTCGCAATGATGAGGGAGTTGAAGATGGAGTTGTGATTTCTATTGAAAATTTACCTGTTGGATTCTCTTTGAACGGAAACTCACTTGATTTTAGTTTCGATTTTCCAACAGAGACCACTTTTAACATTGTTTATCGCATTTGTGGCGAGGAGAATGGGGAGCTTTGTTCTGAGGCTTCTGTTACGATTGCTGTTTTGATGGATTCCGATTGTGACCAGATGTCAGATAGTCAGGATATTGATGATGATAATGACGGGATATTGGATATTCATGAAATGGATGCCAATGGGATGGATATTGATACGGATGGCGACGGCATTGTGAATCGTTTGGATATAGACTCGGATAACGATGGTATTGTAGATAATATTGAATGGCAGTCGACTGTAGGTGAAGGTGGTTACTTTGATTATATAGCTCCATCAGGAGTAGATTCAAATGGAGACGGCTGGGATGATAATTATGATTCAGAATTTGGAGGAACTTATTATGAAGCCTGGGATACTGATGAGGATGGAACACCCGATTATCTGGATTTGGATTCGGATAATGACGGAATTGCTGATGCTACTGAAGGCTACGACCAGAATTTTGATAATATCCCGGATGTAACTCCATCAGGAATGGATGTTGACCTGGATGGTCTGGATGATGCTTATGATAATATTATTGGAAGATCTGTTGTTACAAATCCAATTGGGAGCAATGCACCTCTTCAGGATGAGGAAAATAATGGAGTGAGAGACTGGAGAGATATTCGTGATACGATTGATGGTTACCCAGTGTATGCTGAAGCTGGTGACGAATGCACCATGTTTATTCCCGATGGTTTTTCACCTAATCAGGATGGTTATAACGATTATTTCGAAATTGAATGTTTTGAAAATTATCCTAATGCCAGAATTGAAATCTTTAACCGTTGGGGGAACCTTGTATATGATAAAGAAAACTATGGAAATAAAGACCGCTGGGGAACTACAGATGCCTGGTGGGATGGAACATGTACTGGAAAAATGAGAGTAGGTGGAGAAAAGTCTCCCGTTGGAACTTATTTCTACATTCTCGATTTAGGAGACGGGTCTAAACCTGTTCAAGGATCAATCTTTCTTAATAACTAATGAATAACTGAAAAATACTAAAAAATGAAAACAAGAATATTAATACCGTTTATAGTTATACTGGTTACGCTGAACATGAGAGCGATGGCGCAGCAGGATCCTATGTATACCCAATACATGTTTAATACACAAACCATTAATCCAGCTTATGCCGGTACCTGGGAATCGGTTGGATTTATGGTGCTGGGGCGCCAGCAGTGGACTGGTATTGAAGGTGCACCAAATACCTACACATTCACTTTGCAAGCTCCTTTGAAAAACGAAAAAGTAGCCCTTGGTCTGAATATTATTAACGATGAAGTTGGATATGAAAAACGTTTTTATGTGTATGGCGATTATTCATACCTGGTGAAATTGAATGAAAAAACGAATCTGCGGATGGGATTAAAGGGAGGTTTTACCAACTATTCGCACAATTTGTCAGCCCACAGTATTCTGGATCCCGAAGATCCTTCATTTGTTGGCGAAATTGAAACTTTATTCAAACCCAATTTTGGGGTTGGTGCATTTCTTTATGGGCAAAGAGCATATGTAGGTTTTTCAATTCCAAAAGTGGTGAATTCAAAATACGAGAACAATTATGAGAATTTTTCAGTAGCAGGAGAACTGAGACATTATTTTTTAATGGCCGGTGCTGTTTTTAACATGGGTGAAAATATCAAGTTTAAACCCACCATGCTTACCAAAGCTTCTTTTACAGCTGAAACAGGTACTCCTCTTCAACTTGATTTATCAGGAAATTTTCTGATTAAAGATAAACTTTGGCTAGGTGCCATGTGGCGTTCAGGCGATTCTTTTGGTTTTATCGCTCAGTTCCTGTTTGCCGAAAAACTCCGTGTTGGCTATGCCATTGATTTTTCAACTACAAGTCTGAAGAATTACAATAATGGCACGCACGAGATTATGGTTTCCTACGAGTTAAGGTTTAAAAAAGAAAAAGTGACTTCACCAAGATATTTTTAAAAAGCGAATTTGATGTTGTGTTTGAAGGGCATTCCATTTATTTGGGTGCTCTTTTTTTTGTCATAGAAATGAAAGTTCATTCTCTTCTTTAGTATTCAACCCTTTCTGCCAGTCCTTTTTCAACCAGTTCGTCGTTAAGCGATACGGTAGAATCAGCTAGCCAGACAGTTGCAATGTAGCGTCCGTATTTCCCTGTATCCTTTTCTGTATCAATTAAAATTTCGTTGTTGTTTGCCTCGATGCGAGCTTCCACAAAATTCTTTGCCTTCATGCCGAGCAGGTATTCTTCAGAGTCTTTTTTCACACTATAGGTTTCAGGAGTGTTGATTCCCTGCAGCCTGATACGTTGATGGGTAGTTATCTTGAAGCCCAGATCAATATCAATATCCATGGTGTCACCATCAACAATGCGGGTTACTGTTGCTTTGTATTTGTACATTTTTGTTGTTTTAAAAGGTTATTCAAGTTACAAAAACAAGCTCAATATTTTACTTCATTTTTAATCGTTTGTGTAAATAATAAAAATCGCTGGTGGGCTGGCGTTGAACGAATCATTTGTTCTTATATGGTTAAGTTTTTCATCCACAATGAGACAAAACTGAAATGTTGTGTTGTTTGATATGATTCATATTTTAACTATTTGTGGTAGTTCTTTTGATGAGAATCAGCGAGTTTGTTTATACGTACAAGTTTTGTTAAATTGAACAGTTTTTAACCGCAACAAATTTACAATATGCCTAAACTTCTTAAGTCGAAATCGACCAAAACCCAACAGATATTTCTGCTTATTGCTCCCGTAATTAGTATTTTAATTATTCTTTTTGCCGATCTCGATCCACAGAACAAGAGTGTTACTTATTGTTTTGCAATTGCCTTATTGATGGCTATTTGGTGGATTACAGAGGCTATTCCTTTGGCAGTTACTGCCTTGCTTCCGGTAGCTCTTTTTCCTTTGTTTGGTGTGGTTGACGGGAAAACCATTTCTGCCATGTATTTTAACCACCTGATTTTTTTGTTTATTGGTGGTTTTTTAATGGCATTTGCCATGGAACGCTGGAATTTGCATCGCAGGATTGCTTTGAGAATACTCATTCTTTTTGGTATAAGTCCGGGCCGGATTTTACTAGGCTTTATGCTGGCCACTTCTTTTTTATCGATGTGGATGTCGAACACTGCAACAGCAATGATGATGGTGCCCATTGCGCTTTCAATTATTATGAAGCTGGAAGAGAGTTTAGGCGAGTTGCAAATTGGGAAATATTCGATAGGCTTGCTGCTGGGAATTGCTTATTCGTCGTCAATCGGAGGTATTGCAACTTTGGTGGGCACACCTCCTAATTTATCTTTCGCCCGAATTGTAAGTATTATTTTTCCTGAAATGACGGAGATTTCGTTTGCCGATTGGTTTATTTATGCACTTCCGGTAACTATTTTACTTTTCGCCGCGGCCTGGCTGCTTTTGTTTCTCATGTATAAACCCAAGGAAGGATGGAAGAACATTCAGTTAGATGATTTTAAAAAGGAGTATAAAGCACTGGGGAAAGCAAAAATCGAAGAAAAAATTGTATTGATTTTATTTATTGTCCTTGCTTTTTTATGGATATTCCGATCTGGTTTCAATATCCAGTCTTTTGTGATACCGGGCTGGTCGAAATTGTTTAAAAACCCATCCTATATCAACGATGGAACGGTTGCTATTTTTATAGCTGTATTGCTATTTATTATTCCTTCAAAATCGGAAAAAGGAGAGCGAATAATGAACTGGGAAACCGCGCGGAAAATTCCATGGAACATTGTTCTTTTGTTTGGCGGTGGTTTTGCCCTGGCACAGGGATTTGTTGAATCGGGCTTGTCGGTATGGTTTGGCGAAAGATTGGCAGGACTTGCAAATGTTCAGCCGATAGTACTCACGTTCGCCAATGTTACCATGATGTCGTTTCTTACCGAATTAACTTCGAACACTGCCACCACCGAAATGATTTTGCCTATTCTTGCTGGATTGTCTGTTACCATAAAAATTAATCCTCTGTTGTTAATGATTCCCGCAACACTGGCTGCCTCGCTGGCTTTTATGCTTCCGGTTGCCACACCCCCCAATGCTATTGTTTTTGGAACCAACCGAATTCGGGTAAAAGATATGGTGAAGACAGGAATCCTTTTAAACCTGCTGGGAATAATAATTGCTACACTTGTGATGTATTTCTGGGGAACTTTGGTTTTCGATATCGATGTTTCTGCATTCCCGGAGTGGGCAAATGCTGCTGTAAACTAGAAATCAACTTTGCCAAAACCAAGTCGCCTGGGACCAAAATCATAATTTAACGAAGCCAGACCCAGCGGTGTCATTCCCACAACAAAAGGTTTGTTACCGTATTCAAAATAAAACATGGCATAACCGTGCTCATAAAAAACGATGTCGCCCACTTCCGGCGATTGTGTTGATGGGAGCACTGTTCGTAACTGATATCGTTCGCTGTCCTTAACCCGACTGAGGGAATGCCGGTTAATCATATAGGCTGCAAAACTTGGCGAGTCGAAACCTTCTTCAGGTGTATTACCTCCAAGGTGCCATTTTACTTTTCCTGCCCTGATCATTGCCCGCATTTCCGACAGCATTTCAGTTTGCCGTGGATTTCTCGAATATAATTGTTTGTCGATGGCATAATTGAATTCATAACGTTTGTCCCTGTAGTTCATCGCCAATTCCATTATTTTTCTCATTTCATCCAGACTATCGGCTTTTAGGCTTATATTATTATTCAGTTCAGAAATGGTATCTAAAAGAATTTCCTTTTGTTTACGAAGTTCAATTACTTCTTTATTTGCATTTATAACCGATAAATAGGAAACAACAACTAGAATTATGGTGATAATCAGAGGAACGGAAGAATATAGGAACATCCGTTTTTTTGACCTTTTCTCTTCGTTTTGAAACTTGTTCAGGATATGTTCGTTTTTGTCGTTCATTTTAGCCAACTACATTTTTTTCAATAAACTTCCAGATTAATTCTTCCAACTTATTTTTTTCTTCTCCGCTTGAGGTTTTATATTGTTCTGACAACTCATTAATGAGCCGAATCCGGTTTCTGCGGTCAACAATTTCTTTAATGGGAAAAGCACAAATTGACGAAACCAGAGTTCCTGAAATGGTGATCAGGCTTTTTAATTCTTCGGGAAAGGAAAGTATTTTCAAACCGTTCAGCAATATAATTAGTAGCCCGATAAAAATTATCAGGCCTGCAAATCCAATCCTGAAACGGATAGATGATTTATAAGTAAGAATTATTTTCTCTATGTAAGCCTCAACATCCATGATGATTTAATGGTAGCTACAAGTTACTTAATTATTCAACGCCAGACAAGTAGCAGTTGGGCTCAAAAAATCTTCGATGATAGCAGCGAGCGGATCATTTCTGCCATGTTTTCGCTCCCCGCGAAAAGCACACCCTTGTGATTCATAAACGACGAGTCTGCTCTGTTCAAATCCAGTTCCGAATTGTCGTAGCTTTTGGCGTAAGCGTTGGTTTCGTTAAAAATACAGGCAGTGGCTGCAAAATCCCAGAGACTCCCGCCTCCCGGGGTGGGTTTCGGAAGTTTGAAATAGCATCCCGGTGCCCGGTCGAGTACCCAAATGGCATTTAAAACTGCACCGGCTTGTTTCTGAATGTGTAGTTCATTGATATTCATTTTAGCCAGCGCATCTTCAAGTCTGTAAATAAAAATTTCAAAATTTTCATATTCCAGAAAGGTACGATCCATATGAAGGATAAAAGCATTTTTATTATATACAGATAAATCAGGTTTCCAGAATTGATTGTTTTTGAATGCTCCCTGGTTTTTAACGGCGTAGTACAGATTTTGAGTGACAGGATCGAACACCACTCCAATAACCGGCTCGCCTGTTTTCGATACCAATGCGATGGAAACTGCATAACCCGGTGTTTTTTCGGTAAAGGCCAGTGTGCCGTCCATGGGGTCGATACACCAGAAATAGTCTTTCTGAAAGCGGCTTTTATCATCGGTGCTTTCTTCGGTTAGCAAAGCTAAATCGTATTCGGAAAGGGTAGGAGACAAGGTTTCAAGGATAGCATTTTGAGCTTTCACATCCACTTCTGTCACCACTTGTGAGGCCAGACTGTCAGCAGCAACTTTGTTTTTAACTTCCACATTTTTATTGGCGTATTCGCTAATTGTCTTTCCTGCTTTTTGCGCTGCTTCAATTGCCGTTCGACAAAGATTTGTTAAGTCTGCTGACTTTAGGTGCATATTGTATCGTTCTTTGAGTTGAAATTTGAGTTTCAGAACGCAAAGTTAATGATTGGAAGATAAAAGAAAATAAAATATTTAAAGGGAAAATTTTTCGATGACTTCTCTCGAAACGCGTTCGCTGTATGAATTAATTTTCCAGTGGCCGGGATGCCAGCCTTTCAGAAAACGATGAAAATCAGCCCAGGCAACATGATATAATCCACGCCAGTTTTGTTCCAGTGCATTTATATCAATTTTAATATTTCTTGAATCGATGGCAGAACGAAGTTGATTAAAATAATAATCGAGCAGCTTTTGTTCGTAACGTTCGCATTCTTTTTCACTCAAACAACTACCCACGAAGTATGCCACGTCTTTCATTCCGCAGCCACCTCCCACATATTGAAAATCGACTGCAGCCACTTTCTTTCCATCCCCGGAAAAACAAAAGTTAGCCAGTTTGGCATCGCCGTGCACCAAAGTTTGGAAAGGACTGTTTTTTAGGGATTCATCAATCTTTTTGGCAGCATTTTTCAGCGGGAGGTCATCCATTACTTCCAGTTCTTCGGGGCGGGTTTCGAGGTGCCAGTACGTACCGGTTTCCCATAACCCCTCGGGTTTCACCTGTAAAAATGTGGCATGGAAATTTGCCAGCCAGCTCAAACATGCATAAATATTATCCCAGTTTACATACGAACTTTTTCTGTCGCCGTAGCCCGAAGCATCCAGATCTTCAAGAACCATTAAAACTTCATGACCGACAGTTTCCAATGCAAAACACTGAGGTATTTTGCAAGTGGAGTCACACTTACGGCTGAAGTTTTTATACCAGTGAGTTTCCACTTTGTACGATTTTAGTTTGCGTTGGTGCGACAGGTCGGTGTTCCAACCCCGCGGATGATTTCCGCCCTCGGGAAGATTAACATGTTTAACTACTACACTTTCCATATCAGAACCTACAAGTCCCAATCTTACTATTTCTCCATAACCACTCCACAGACTTTGGATTACCTCAATTTCATAAAGGTCTTCTGCATCGGTAGATTCAAGAATAGTATTTCGAAAGTGCTGGTTCATAAAACCGGATTATTTTAGGTTCGAATTGAAAAGTTTTCTGTTCCCGGCCATTTCTCCCAACGAAGCCGGTCCGTTGATACAACCTCCTTCGCAAACCATAACTTCGATAAAATTGGCAGGTGCTTTGCCTTTTGCATAAGCTTTTAGCATCCCAACGGCTTTTTTGTCGATTCCGTTAATCACCAGCTCATTAATATTCACATCCGGACGTTCGGCTTTTACAGCTGCAGCCACACCACCTGATAACGCAAATCCACGGTCGTACGTTTTTTTGTTATGACGCGCTTCATTGTCTGGTAAGGTCCCCAAATCTATATCAAGTCCAACAATCAAGGCATTCAATTCTTCAAACGACATTACAAAGTCCACTTTTTCGTTTCGTTTGGCTTCTTTGCGTTTTCCGATACAAGGACCGATAAACACGGTTTTGGTTCCGGGAAATCTTTCTTTTGCCATTTTTGCAGTGTACATCATTGGCGAAGGAGTGTCAGAAACAAAAGGTTTTAAACCTGTTACGTGTTTATTCACAGTTTCAACATAACTGGGGCAACAACTGGTGGTCATAAACGAAGCACCTTCATCAAGGCGTTCAATAAGCTCTGCCGACTCGTGTTCAACAGTTTTTCGTGCGCCATCAGCCACTTCAATTACTTCGTTGAATCCGATTTCTTTTAAAAGGCTTTCAATTTGTCCTGTTGTCAGGTCAAATTGCCCGTGAATGGCGGGAGCAAATATAGCAGTGGTATGTTCTTCTTTTCGAATGCACATCAGAACATCAATCAGCTGACTGATTTCGAAAATACTACCAAAGGGACAAGCAATCATACATTTACCACAGTAAATACATTTTTCATCATCAATTCGTTCAACTCCGTATTGATCTTTCGAAATGGCTCCAACCGGGCACGCCGCTTCACATGGAATTGGTACGTGAATAATTGCGTGATACTGGCATTGTTTCTGGCAAATTCCGCAGTTGATACATTTATCGGAATTAATTTTAGCTTGCCCGTTTACCATTGTTATAGCGTCTTTCGGACAGTTCATCATGCAAGGGCGTGCCACGCAACCACGGCACAAATTACTAACAACATACTGAGCCTTTACACAACTGGTACAAGCTTCGTCAACCACGGTTAAAATCTCATCTTTAACCTTGGTGCGTTTTTGGGCATTGGCGGCATAAACAGCCAGTGGTGTTAACTCATCTTCTTCATCATCTACTGTGTAACCTAATAATGGGAACATCTTGTATTTTATGACAGCCCTTTCTTTGTGAATACAACATCTGTGCTGTGCTTCACGACGTTTAGGAGCCATCTTGATAGGAATGCGATCGATTTCTTCAACCAGTTTCCCGTCAGCAAATAACTGAATGATTTGTTTTAGGAGATTCCTTCTGATAATGAGTGTGTTACTTGTATATCCCATGGTGCCTTGTTTTTTTGACGGCGCAAAAGTACTGCCTTTTTTATGTTCTGCAACATATGTTTAAGTAATAATTGATTCAAGTTAAGGTTGGGTTAATGCGATTTGTGTTTTATGTCCTTAAAATCAAATCATTTGACGCATTTTTCGGTTTGAATCCATATTTTAGAATGGAATTGTTCAGTCAATAGAGTTTTTTGTAATGTAATTCAATTCCGGTATACAAATGTGTTATTCCCTGATCAAACTCACAAAGCAATTATGCGATAATAGTTATTTTCACGTTTTTAAAATTTAATATGATGAAAAAATATACACTAACAATTTTGGCTGCTGTTTTTTGTCTCTCAGTAATGGCACAAAAGAATGTCAGCAAAGGAAAGATTGAAGTTTACGAAAAAGGAAAAGGATACTACTATGAATCCATTCTGAAAGATGTGAATGCTGTAAATGAGAGTCTTGAAGAACATGAACCCTTTAAAAGGTTTATAATGGACCAGGAGGGAATGGATCTGCCAAACGATCGTTCGTTGTATAAAACCTATTGGAGCCAGCCAACTGAATCGCAGGGAAATGGTGGTACTTGCTGGAGTTTTTCAACTACTTCGTTTTACGAATCAGAAGTTTATCGCCAGCATGGTAAAAAGGTTGAAATCTCAGAAATTTACACCGTTTATTGGGAGTATGTTGAAAAAGCCCGTCGGTTTATTGAAAAACGTGGAAATTCGCTATTCTCAGAAGGTTCTGAAGGAAATGCTGTTGCCCGTATTATGAAAATCTATGGTGCTGTTCCTGAGAGTGAATATACCGGGAAACTTCACGGAAGAAAATTTCACACCCACGAGTTAATGTTTAATGAAATGGAAGCTTTTCTGAATTCGCTGAAAGTTTCGAATGCATGGAATGTGGAAGCCGGCCTGGAAACGATTAAGGCCATTATGAATCACTACATCGGAACTCCACCAAGTGAGTTTGTAGTTGAGGGTAAAACATATACTCCAGCTACATATCTGAAAGATTACCTGCAAATAAATCCCGATGATTTTGTGGAAATACTTTCGTACAAACAAGAACCATACTGGCAACAGGTTGAGTACAAAGTGCCTGATAACTGGTGGCACAATGCCGATTATTATAATATCCCTCTCGATGATTTTATGGATGCGCTGAAGAAAGCTGTAAAAGAAGGATACACACTCAGTATCGGTGGCGATGTTTCTGAATCGGGGTTTAGCCGCGAAACCAATTGTGCTGTTATTCCTGATTACGATATTCCTTCGGAGTATATTAACGAAGATGCCCGCCAGTTCCGTTTTTCGAACGAAACTACTACCGACGATCATGGAATGCAATTAATCGGTATTCTCGAAAATTACAAAGGAACGGGCAAAGACTGGTATTTGATTAAAGATTCAAGTTCGGGCTCGCGCAACGTGGGTGAAGGTAATTCGAATTTTGGTTATTACTTTTTCCATGAAGATTATATCAAATTAAAAATGATGGGATTTACCATCCACAAAGATGCCGTAAAAGATATTCTGAAAAAGTTTAAGTAGTCGAAGAGAAAGAAATAATTCATAACGAACAGTGGGAACATAAGAAAGGGAAAACAATTTGTTTTCCCTTTCTTATGTTAAAAGATGAGGGGGTGTTTCTCTACTCATTGTATTCTGGAAACGCTTTCGAAATCATGACCCATGTTTTTCCCAGCCGTTCGTATAAATTGCTGATGTGAGTTCCCGGATTTGAATAAGTTTCAAACTGATTTTTAATGTTCATGGCATCAAGCTGTTCATGCAGCATTATGTTGGGAAGATACATTCCCAGGTCATCGTTGGTGCCACAATCGAAATAAATTTTCTTTAACTGTTTTAAACCTAAACGATTCTGTTGCACCACCGATAACAAATTCTGGTTGTTCCATTTTTCCATTAATTCGGGATTGATAACCAACTGACCATCTACAGGTATAAGAGGTAAATCGCAATAATATGGCGGATTATCAGGATTTGGAAGCCATGCCTGGGCCAGGGCATATGCCGCATTATTCGCGAATTTAAAAGGTTGATAAGGATCGTATGGAATCGGACCAGGAGGAACTCCCCAGTTATCCTGCCACAATTCATCTTCAACTGCAATAAATCCGGCAATTGCCAAAACCGTTTGTTCCGGGAAATGGGGAGGAGTTAAGGCTCCCAAATAACGAAAAACTTTTGGGTGTTTCATTGCCGCATTAAATGCTCCATAAGCACCTGCACAATGACCTGTAATGGCACGCCAGTTAAAATGTGGAATGGTACGAAATTTAGCATCAATATACAAAACCAAATCATTAACGATATAGTCTTCGTAATTTCCCAGAACGTTGGAATTAAGGTAAAGATTCACACCATAATAGGTTTTGGCGTCGGGCATAACAATTATGGCTTCTTCCATGCCTTCATTATCGATCAGGTTGTTAATCCAATACAGGAGCCCTTCAGAAGGAAAATCGACCGGAGCCTGTAACTGGGCCATCTGATAAAAATATTCGTAAGGAACCGGATCAGTTAGCATGCCGCCCCATGCAGGCGTACCATGAAGAAAGTAAATTACCGGGAAACGTTTTTCAGGACATTCATAGTAACTCTTGGGCAAGTAAACACGAATCATTCGCTCTGTGGGATCACCCAACAAGTTACCTTCCAGGGCCTTCACATATATCATCTCTGAAACGATAGTGCCCTCACCGATAACAGCGGATTTTGCGTCGGAAATAAGGTTATTTTCTTCCTGAAAATAATCTTTTTCGCAGGCAGCCAGGAAAAAGACAGAGGCCAGCACTGCCAATAAAATTTTGGTTTTCATTGTTCTTGATTTTTATTGAATAATTATAACCAAACATAGAACAATAAAGGAGTTTCGACTTTTTATGTTTTCCTTAAAATTTGTGTACTTTTCCCAAAACTTTCCGAAAATTCCCAAATGGTTTTTCGACTATTGTTTAATGAATTTCTCGGAATAACTTCCTGTTTCTGTTTCAACAATGAGCAGATACATTCCGCCAGGAAAATTACGAAGGCTTATGTTATCTCTAATCTGGCTTGAATTGAAACATTTAAGTTTTCTCCCATGTATGTCTGATATACTAATACGCCGCTCAATTCCCGATGTCGCGAATTCCAGTTGTAGTTGATCATGCACCGGATTGGGATAAAGTTTAAATTTCGTATTCGATTTTGAGTTTTGAACAATTGATGTAGATACATTATAAGATGCAAGCCCTTTTGCTGTGGCTATCCATTTGGTTTCATCAGAATCGATTTTGATCTGATAAACAGTATCGGAAGGTAATCCTGAGTTTGTTCTTGTAAGGAACTGCCAACCTGAGGCATTATAGACAGCAACTCCATTGTCATCGTATGTGAACCAAAATTTATTATTTACATCTATGGCTTCCAGTGCGTAAGCTTCATTTAAGGTCAAATAAGTATTCCACGAATTTTCAGTTAAATCCCATTTTATCAGTTGGTCATTGAAATAAGATTGGATCCACAAATAACCCACATCATCAAAAACCAGTTTTGAATAATAAGCTGACGGTCCAGGAAAGGATGTCCAAATTTCCCCATCGTATTTCACAAGTGCCATGGTTGGTGGATTATCGCCTCCATTAATGGAATTCCAATTTGTATTTCCAAACCAGATATCTCCGTTTTTGTCGGCTGTTACTGCTTGAACGAAATTATAAGGTAATCCAGAGTTGGAAGAGGAATATTTTGTATATTCTACACCATCAAATTTAAATAAGTAGGCTCCCGCGAATCCGGCAGATGTAAGCCATAACAAGTTATTCTTATCTGTTTCTATTGAATATAACATTAAAAAATCATCAGGAAGAATGAAGTTTTTCCATTCTCCTTTTTCAAAACTATAAATACCATTCAAAAACGGAATTAAATTCCCGGAACAAATCCATTTTTTACCATCATCGCTTATTTTTAAATGTTGAAATATAAATGGTTCATATTCCGAATTTTCAGGCAGTGGATATAGCATTATGCTTTTATCTTTTTTATTTAGTCTCACAAGGAAACTATCGGTCAATGCCCACACAGAATCGTTTTCAAATCCAATTGATTTTACCGTATAACCCTGCAGGTAAACTTCCCAGTTATTATTCTGAGCATCAACATTGCCACACAGACCGATGGCTACAATAAAAAGTAGAATCCATTTCATGATTTTTGGTTTTTAATTGTTTTCAGCAGAACCCAAGTTAGTGACAAAACCGTGAAATGAATTTCTGAATTTTCCCAGATATTTGATGAATTTTCCCAGTCTCAGTTTAGATGTCTGTTTCCATTCACTTTCAAATTATTTTGAAAATCTCGCGGACTGTAACCAAATTCTTCTTTAAACAATTGACTAAATGATGACAGGCTTTTCATGCCAACTTCATATCCAATCTCAGTGATATTAAGATCGGAATTTTGCAGTAGTTCTTTAGCACGTTTCATACGTTGTTTGCGGATATAACGTGCTGCCGAATCGTTGGTTAATGCTTTGAACTTTCTATACAATTGCGATTTGCTCATACCTACATCATCGCAAAGTTTTTGGATGTCATAATTTTCGTCGCCAAGGTTTTTATGAATGGATTCGTTTAAGCGTTCAAAAAATTTGTCTTCCTTCTGAATCACCGGGTGCGAAGATATGTTCATTCCGTTATCATTGCTGTAATGCTTAAAAAGATTCCTGCGCAATTCAAGCAGTTTCTGCATCCTTACAAGTAGTTCCTGTTGGTTAAATGGTTTTACTACAAAAGCATCGGCCCCTTTTTCAAGCCCTTCAATGCGTGAAGGAATATTGGCTTTGGCGGTTAACAGTATTATCGGAATGTGGCTCGTACGATAATCATCTTTTAGTTTTTTACACAGCTCAAAACCATCCATCCCGGGCATCATTACATCGCTGATGATAATATCAGGCACATCTTCCAGCGCCAACTTGTGTCCTTCCAAACCGTCTTTTGCCACTGTAATTTTAAAATGCATTTCGTAGCAAGCCTTCATGTAGGCTACTACATCAGAATTATCTTCCACAATCAGCAAATGTTTCCGGTTCCCGTTTTGAGGAAATTTCTGATCGTCATTAATTTCCATTTTTGTGGTTTCGTTAAACTCCGGGGTGGTAATCTGGGATTCTTTCTTTTTATATTGATGAGTAATGGGTAAACGTACCGTAAATATGGTTTGTATACCCGGGATACTTTCAACTCTTATTGTTCCATTTAGCAGCGATACCAGCTCATGGGTAATTGCCAGACCTATTCCGGCACCGCCGGCTTTCCGTGTATTTTCTCCATCGACCTGATAAAAGCGTTCAAAGATTTTTCCCTGTTTTTCTTCAGGAATCCCTATTCCATCATCTCGTACTTCAATAAAAATAAAATCGGAACGTGTGAAGACTTTCAACTGCACATGTCCTCCTTCTTGGGTGAATTTAATCGAGTTGCTGAGTAAATTACTTACAATTGCTGCTATTTTTTCCGGATCGAAGTCGAGCTCGTAAGCCTGGCTCGCTGAATAAAATGACATGTTGATGCGTTTTTCTTCGGCATAAAATTCCTGCAACTGAAAAATATATTTCAAAAAAGGAATAATGTTAGAGTGGATTTTATTAATTGAAAGTTTTCCTGATTCCATTTTGCTCAGGTCGAGCATCTGATCAACCAGTTGAAGCAAATTCTTACCGTTTTTTATAACGGTGTCCATCTTGCCTTCAATGTGATTTTGTTGTCCTGTTTTTACTGCGTCTGCCAAACCTAAGATTACCGTTAAAGGAGTTCTGAACTCGTGGGTGATATTGGTGTAAAGCCTGGTTTTTGCATCATTAAGTTCTTTTTGCCTTTCCGTTTCACGTTGTTCTAACTTAGTATAGAGGTTGGTAGCGTATAAACTAAAAAAGAAAATATAGGCGGTAATCATTACAATGCTAGTGGCAAAAGCTATGGCATTTTGATGCGGTGTAAGCGCATAGCGGGTTGGAAACATCGGCTCCAATACAACAAGTATGATCATTACCGCCACAAATACGATTGAAACGGTGAATATTTTGCGAAGATCGCGCAATATAACCGTACTTGTTACTGCCTGAACAGAAAGTAAAAACAATCCGCCACAGGTAAGTAAACCACCCATTCGGATAACGTATACCGATGAAATGACAATCATGGCAATTTTAAATATGAAAACAGCCCTGTTGATGTTTTTTGTTCGCAGGAAGATGTAGGACGCAACTACCATAAAAGGGATATAAATTAAACAAAACTCAGCCAGCATTTTGGCCTCTATTATCCAGGCAAAGACCATTATCACAAACAAGCCGGATATGGCAGCAGCACCCTGTGTGAGCATGTACTTTTTGGTCAAATCTTCTGATGGTGTGGATTTTCGGTTGCCGATAATTCGTTCGACAATGGCATCCAGTTTGTCGAAAAATATAAAGGTTGATGTCATGATTGTTGGTTTTTACCGGATTAATATTCGCTCATTGCGGCTTACGATAACAATCGATAAAAGTTTGTTCAATTTTATGTAATTAGTTGCCGGATTTTCCCTAATAGTTGCTGATTTCTCCCACGCGAGATACCGTCTGTTATTGTTTTATGAATTTCATCTGAAACCTATTATGATTTGAAGTAGAGGAGTCTTCATTGTATCATTTAGCTAAATACAATGAATGATTAGGAATTTTTAAATAGAAGCAGATTAATCCTTATGGAAATAAGATGAGCGGGAGAAATATTTGAAAATTTGAAACAGCTAAGATTGTTGAAAGAATGGAGTTTAATCTTTTCTTCTTCTGGCTTTTCTCCAGTTTTCCCTTGCCAATTTTTGCAGATCAGCCACTTTGTCGGATTCGTCGACAATCTCCAGTCCAAAAAGGGTTTCAATAACATCTTCCATGGTAACCAAACCCACAATTGTTCCAAACTCGTCGGCTACCATGGCCATGTGTTGTTTTTCAAGAATTAAGCTATCGAGCAAGGCAGCTACCGAAAAGTGATCTTCAACAAACAAAACTTGTCGTCTTATTTCAACGGCACTTTTACTATGTTTATCGGCAGCGATGTTTTCAAGAATGGCATCTTTTAAGATAAAGCCGGTTATGTTGTCTGAATTTTCATTGTAAACCGGTATGCGCGAAAACTGAAACGGATTAAAGGTTTTAAAAATTTCTCCCAATGTCTGATTTTCATCCAAACTTAAAACAACACTGCGAGGAGTCATAATATCTTTAACTTTCAGGTTTTCGAGCCTGAGTAAATTCTGAATGATCGATTTTTCTTCCTTGTCAATGGCCCCGCTTTTTAAACCGGCATCGGCCATTGCAGCAACATCAGCCCGGCTAAGTACACTTTTCCCTCCATCGCGTTTAACAATGTGAGTAATACCTTTGCTGAGCCATACAAAAGGCGCAAGAATGATTACCAGGGTGCGTAACGAATTAACCGTAAACGGAGTAAGCTGTTTCCAGAAATAAGCGCCCAGGGTTTTTGGAATTATTTCAGAGAGTATCAAAATAGCCAAAGTCATTAATCCTGCAATGAGCGACTCGTATGTTGCTTCAAAAAGGTAAAGGTCGAGTTTTGTAGTTCCAAAAGTTTTTCCGGCTTCAACACCCACTCCAATGGCTCCAACCGTGTGGGCAATGGTATTAAGGGTTAGTACAGCCGAAAGCGGCCTGTCGATATCTTCCTTAAAGATACTTAATCGTTTTCCCAATCGCGGCTTTTCCATTTGCATGCGGCTTACATACGACGGAGTTACACTAAGAATAACGGCTTCCCAAATGGAACATAAAAATGAAAAAACAATGGAAATAAAAAAGAAAAAGAAGAGTGTCGCCATATCCAGTTATCCTACATTGATACTACGAAAATAAAAAATTCCTGATGAATTAACGACTAATATGTGAATTCAGGTGTGTTTTTGAAACTGTCGTTTTTTTTTGATCAATGGCTTTAAAAGCATTGATCATAATTTGATTTAAAGGTTTCTTGAAATTATAACATGCTTTTTTAAAATGGGAAATCCGTCCTTCGAGGAAAGACGGATTCCGAGGGAACTTTTTAGGAAGGAGCATTCCTGGCTTAGCCAAGTAATTCTCTTTTGTTGAAGTAAATGTAAAAAGTACTTTTAAGTTATGAGTTCGGAGTGATAGGATTGAACCAATTATTATTGTTAATAGGTTCGAACTTATAAGATAGGATCGCTTTTTTGTTGAATATCAGTACTTTGATTTAATGACTAATTTTTTCTTTATATTGTGCGGGTGTTGTGCCTGTTACCTTTTTAAAAGCACTGTAAAAAGTAGTTTTCGAGTTAAAACCTGCATCGAATCCAATCGCAGAGTAAGTGAGCGATTCATTTTTAGGATCAGCCAATAATTTTTTTGCTTTATTTACCCTGTACATATTTACAAATTCATAAAAGTTCTGCTGAAACGATTCGTTCAGAACCTGCGAGATTTGATGACTACTGATGTGAGTCTCATCGGCCAAATCTTTAATGCGCAATTGCGAATTAAGATACGGCTCGTGTTTCTTCATATAAGCTTCTAACTTCGATTTAATTTCATCCGATTGTTCCTGGGTTAAGTTCGATTTGGCATATTTTATTGCGTCTACGATATTACTACCACTTTCTAAATGAATTTTTCTCCATTCTTCTTTAATAAATGCTGAATGTTTATAGGATGTTAATGCATCGTAGCCTATTAAAACCAGGATTATCAGTTGCACAATATCGTATATATTATACAATTCAACATTAAAAGGTAATTCATAATATGCCAGGTATACAGATATCAGTTCAAGAGCATAAACCGACATACAAAGTACAACTAAAACCTGTGTAATATGAAATCCTCTATCATGAATATCCGAATACAAGGTTTTAATTTTTTCATTATAGTTCCTGAATCGTAATAAGGCAGCAGCCAGAAAGGAAAAATTAACACCTACCAGGAATATCCATTCCCAAACGTAATTTTCCATATCGGATTCAACGTCACCAAATTGCTGAAATTCCATAATCTTTTCTTCAGCAGAGAGCATATAAAATGGAATATAGGTAAGCAAGCTTAGAACAAAAGGTGTAAATAAGTACAAGTCATATTTTCCGGCTCTTAAGCTTTGGAATTCCTGTCCTCTCGCGTATAAATAAATCATTAGTCCGATAAGTAGGTTCAGAGGCTCATTGATGTATAACAGGTGAGGAGTATTAAGGATATAACCCGTTTGTAACATAAATTCTGAGAAACAGTCGAGCATTACCAGCAAAACATAAAAAACCAAGGGGAGGTACCAGTTTAGTTTCTTACAAATCCTGCATAAAAGGATTAGAAGTATAAAACCAATTCCAATTTCAACTAACAATATGATATTCCATATTGAAATGCTTGGCGTGATATCGACAATTTCATTCATTGAGCGGTAAATATACTAACTTTTTAGAGGCTTATAATCTTTGTTTTGTTAATTTATATATCAAGATGACGTGAGTATTTGTGTCAAATTGAGTTGATTTATAGATGTTTAATGACTTTGTTTTTAGTTTGTATACGAAGATGATAGTAACAGATATTTTATTCTCTGGTATAATTGTTGTTTAACATAGTATTCCTGTGCAACTTATGTTACTTTTAATCACTGTTTCTAATATAAATCCGGTATGAAACGCCTTTGCTTTTTCTTAGTTATCATATTATTTGTATCGTCAGGATGCAAAATTAAAACAAGAGAATCTATTTCAACACCTAAGGAGGCAATAATCGACAGTATTGAGATTGTTGAAAAACCTTATAAAAATTCGACTAGAATTGAATATGAGATACCAATAATACGTGGAACTACTAAGAAGCATGGAATGCAAAAGAGGTATTATTTGTCAGGAAGTATATATTCAAAAATACCATATGATAATAATTTAAAACAAGGGATTGCATATACCTACTATCAATCGGCACCCGGAAATGATCCACAGGTTTGGAAAGAACAACCATATGTAAACGATCAGTTACACGGAACTTGTAAACGTTATCACAGGGATGGGACTTTACAGGCTGAGTATGAATATAAAAATGGATTACCGGCTTTGGGGCTTCAGGAATATTCCGAATCGGGAAAGCCATTAAAACAGCCTGCTCTGATTTTAACCAAAAAAAAGGTGAATGACGGATATTACATAACGGCTCGTTTATCAGAGGATTTTGAAAAAGCAGATTATTTTGTTGGGAGCCTGGAGGAAGGCAGGTATTTACCTAAAAATCTGAAAGGGTTACAAGTACGACAAGGATTAGGGGAAATTGTTATTAATAAAGATAGCGGTAGAGTTACTATTTCTGCTTTGTATTTTACCCGTTACCATAACTGGGGATTAGTATCCAACTCAATTCAATTGTAAATTCGTGGCAGGTTTTGCTCTTTTTAAAACCATCTAATAATATCTTGCAGATCAACAATTTCATCATATACAAAAAAAAGTCTTGCCATCGGCAGGACTTTTTCTGTAAGCAATATCGTAACTATACTCGTTTTACATTTACTGCGTTAAGACCTTTACGGCCTTCTTCCAGGTCAAAAGTGACTTCGTCATTTTCCTGAATTTCATCTTTACATCCACTTACATGAACGAAATACTCTTTTGTTGATTCTGAATCTTTAATGAATCCAAATCCTTTGGTATCATTAAAAAACTTAACTGTTCCTTTATTCATTTTATTTATAATAATTATTGGTCGCAAGCTACCATATTTTTTTGATAATCTGCAAAATAATACGATACCTTATTAAAATATTAATCCAAACGCATTGAAGCTATGAAAAGTTCATTCTGATATATTTTTAATTACAGCCGGTACATTTATAAACTTTTCGAAGCACACGAAAAATGTTAATTACGGCTTGGAGGCAGAATATGAATCTCGAAAAAATTGTATGCTCTAATCACCCTTAAAACTCAGGCTGTTGCTATTGCCGATTTTATTGAATGGGGCATGGTGTACAATGTGAGATGGAAATAATGGTGTAAGATTTATTCTCCTGACCTATCTTTATATATACTTAGTGCCGTAAGCTTGAGTGAATTTAAAAACAGGTCAGTTATTTGTAGGTTAGCATAATCTGAATAAAATAGTGAGCATAATGCGCGTTATCACTTATATTATAATTATATTCACCACATACAAACTCTAAACAAACCAATTAAAGTGCCGAAAAATGACAGTTTAAAACAAACATTCCCATTATGTTGATTTAGTTCTCCCCAACTGTGTTTATCGGGTAGTGTTTTCATGTATCTGATAATAGCTGATACGTTCTAAAATTTTAAAATAACAGAAGAATAAATAACATTTAGTTTTTTAAAATCAATCATTAAATCAAAAAATTAGAAATCATGAGAAAATTATTTTTAGCTGCTTCTGTGCTTGTCTTTTTGGCCGGATGTCAGAAAAATATGGATGATCCGCTTCAGGATGAAGCGATGCTAAAAGGTGCAGAGAAATGTACAACAATTCAAAGTGGTCTGATTTATACTAAATCAGGCGAAGTAATTGAACCCGGCTTTATGGAGAATGGTTATAACTACCAGGCTCATTTATATAACGGTGAATGGGAGCCAGACTGGCAACTTGTAATGAAATGGAATGACGCGTGGCTGTCGAATGAAGATTGTGACGGAGATGGATTACTCGACCGGCATAAAGGTTTTGATACGTATATTGGGTCGGGTGCATGGTGCACCAATCACTGGACAACAACTTATGTTAATGATGCCGGTGAAGAATGCATGTACGATGAGTTTACTAAAATAATAGCTGTTCCTGAAGATGCTACACTTGTTGATGGCATTTGGTATAATAACAAAGGAGTGGAGATTGGTCCGGAGATTTGGAATCAATTTGCGATTATTCAGGAAATTATTAACGACCCGTGCGAAGGCGTAGAAGGCGTTTCGTACAAAAGTCCTGATCACCCCGGATTAGGAAACTGGTAAATAAATTTTATAAAAAACTAAATGTGAAGGCCGTCTGCATGAGACGGCCTTTTTCATTTTTATATTGTGATTTTATTCAATAGGGTGCGGTTTTAATAATGCTGTACCAGCGCCGATCTCCACCACGAAAAATGTGTGGTTTCCAATTCGTGCTGGGTAGGGAAGGGATAATACGAATAGCTCTCCTTGTCGCCGATAAAGAATCCGTTTTCAATAGTCCGGTACGGAAGTTCACTTTGGCGAACGCGTAAAACTGTTTTTGTTAACCTTTCCGATGACTCATGAAGTTTGATTAAACATTCTCTTAAATGCGCCGGATTTCGATACGGCAGGTTCATAATAGGCAACGAAGGATCGTTGGCCAGATCATTAAGTTGAAGTTCAACAAAAAACAAGCGGGGTACAGAAACCGGCTTCGTGGTGTTGGTCAGGAACTTGATAAATTCAGGAGGACTTAGTTTGCTGGCAACCATTGTTGAGAACGGGTTGTACTGTTGATACAGATGAATGTCTTTTTTTTCAGAAGGAGTGTATTCTGTTTTTGCAATTTCAAGCACCTTCCCGTCATCGGTTACCAGATAAAGGTTGAGCAAGGCTTCCAGCGGAATCTTTTCAAAAACCCGGTAAATGGAAAGATAAACCGAACGCTTTGGCTCACCGTTTTCGTATGGAACCAGTTTTTTATTCACGTAATCCTCCGGCAGATTTACTTTGGTATGGTCTATTTCAAAAAATACCGATTGCGATCGCAGGTTTTTTTTAGTGCCAACCGCCATATAATTACCAAATTCGAATGGTTCAAGATGAGAAACAATAAGGGATTCGGGAGTTGCAACGAGATAATAATGTTTTTCCATGGTGATATCTTTTTAAGTTAACAACAGGAATGAAAAAAATAAAAGAACAATTGTACGCAGAACGTTTCTGTCGTTTCTGTTTACGGATTTAAAGCTTTAGGGTTTGTTTAGAATAGAATTAACGGTGAAAAGAAATTTATAACCCTGTTGATAGAAAAGCAGGGAAAAATAAATATGAAATACAGGTTGTTTTTTGAATAAATAACCCCTAATCAAGTTTCTTTAATATGAGTCTTTTATGTTTTATAAGCAATAACCATTTGTTTTGTTTGAAAATGCTTTTGATAACTTCGTATTTGATTTTAATGCAAAAACCATAGACTTAATAAAATGAACCAAAAACTCAATCAGTCAACTAATTTCAGGATAATTTTTACAGTACTTCGAATGATGGTTGGCTGGCATTTTCTTTACGAAGGAATTGTCAAGCTGGCTACTCCCGGCTGGTCGTGTGCTACTTATTTAATGCAAAGCAAGTGGCTTTTTTCAGGATTCTTTCACTGGATTATTGCAAATCCTGTAGCTCTTGATATTGCCAATTTTTTAAATATGTGGGGATTAACCTTTATTGGAATCGGTCTGATTTTGGGATTGTTCACGCGTGTATCCGGTGTGGCAGGAATATTTATGCTGTTATTATACTATGTGGCAAATCCTCCATTTATTTATTCGGGAGTTGCCACCGAAGGAAATTATTATTTCGTGAATAAAAATTTGGTTGAAGCCGGTATTCTCGTCGTATTTGTATTTCTCGGGAAGGACTCTCAGTGGGGTATTGATACTATATTAAAAGCATATTTTTACAAAAGGAAGGAACAAACATTTCCATCAGATATCAATCACGAAATACTTGAAAATCCTCAAAATTCAAGAAGAGAATTGATTAAAAACCTGGCAGTTGTTCCAGTTTTTGGAGGAGTTTTATTCGGAATGGCTAAAAAAAGCGGATGGTTAAGTCACGAAGAATCAAACTTAAAAGAAGTTGATGCCGTGACAAGTGCATCGCGTTTACAGGCAAAAAATATTGACTTAAAGGAATTGAAGGGCAAAGCTCCAATGGGGAAAATAAAAGATGTTGAAATCAGCCGGATCATACCCGGTGGAAATTTGGTTAGTGGTTTTGCCCATGCCCGCGACCTGGTTTATGTATCGTCGTTTCTGAAGAATTATTTTACCGACGAGAAAGTGATTGAAACACTTTGGTTATACGAAGCCTGTGGAATTAACACTACTATTATGCGTACCGATGATGATACGGTTAGAATACTGAACGAATTTTGGCGGCGCGGTGGAAAAATACAGTGGCTGGCACAGACTTACCCAAAAGAAAAGGATTTTTCGAATATTCAACTGGCAATCGATAACGGAGCTGTTGGGGCATTTGTACAGGGCAATATTGCTGATGGAATTGTACACGACAACAAATTGGAAAATCTGGCAGCACCCATCGATTTTATAAGGCAAAACGGACTTATTGCCGGAACAGCTGCGCATTCTATAAACGTACCAAAAGCTTGTGTTGATAATGGTATTGAGGTTGATTTCTTCATGAAGACGTTCCATCACGACAATTACTGGTCGGCCCACCCTAAAGAGAACCGTGAAGAATATATTGGGTTGATCAGTTCAAATTCAGACCATAACGCGTATCACGACAATATCTGGTGTGTTTCTGCCGAAGATACACAGCGCTTTTTTGAAACCTGCAAAATCCCATGGATTGCCTATAAAGTTTTGGCAGCAGGAGCTATTCATCCCAAAGAAGGTTTGGACTTTGTATATAACGGAGGTGCCGATTTTGCATGTGTGGGCATGTTCGATTTCCAGGTTATTGAGAATGTAAATATCGTGAATGATGTTTTAACCCAGCCCTTGAAAAGAAAAAGGGAGTGGGTATGAGAAATAAAATCGGAATATCTTCAATTCAAATATTTACATTTGGCTTCCATAAAATTTTAACTAATGCGTACCTATGAGAATGCATAATTCAATTAATTATTTCAAAATTATTCCTGTTTTATTGTTCCTGTTGTTATTAGGTAGTTGCACTACATTTAATCCAAGTCTGATTCGTTATAATAATGAGAAAGGTTTATATGGATATGGAGCAACTCCTGAAAGTGCGATTCTTTTAAGAAACAGTAACAATGAATTGATTTCGGATTCCAATTATGAGGCATTTTTAAACGAATTAATGCTAACAAATAATAAGTATTCAAATAAAAAGATCGTTGAATACGCTAACTCAATAAAAACTACAGATCATAAAATAGCAACTCTTTACTCGGGGGCGGTTGATGATATAAATAAAGGAGAATATAATGAGGTGCCAGGTAAAATCGAGAAATTAGTTTCATTTTACCCTGATGCTTTGTATTTCAGCGACTGCTCGTTTCTGGATGCATTTGCCCTTGAAAAAATGGGGAAGAATGATGCCGCAAAGGAAAAATACAACGAATATCTTCAGTATTCAGCCGGAAAGTTTACTGAAAGGTTCAGAGGATACAGGGACGCTGATAAGGATGACAGTATATGGCTGCAACAAAGAAATTATGCGAAAAATTTTATCTCAGGGAACCCGATTAAAGTTGAGGAAAATTTCTTTCAACCGTTTACCACAAAATATTATTTTAACAGCCTTCATCCAGGCTATTCAATAAATCCCGAAGATTATTCCGAAAATACAAAGCATATTTTAATGTTTGTATTAGGTCGTGATATCTCAGATAATGCTTCAATTGGTTTGCAATATTATCGTGTATTGAATAAGTATTTCGATATCAATCCAAGGTTTATGTCATCTAAAGGGGTAAAAGAGATTGGCTTAGCCATACCAATTAAATTGTATAAATCAGAAAACAACAGGCTTGCATTTAAACTTAGTCCTTTCTTCACCTATTCAGGAATTAAGGAGTTGAATGTAGATGATACAACTTATGAATTAGACGAAAATATATTTGATTTTGGAATGAAAGCTTCTGCGGGATATTACTTTGCACCAAAATTATCGTTGGGCGCGAGTTATTCTTTACATCGTTACAACGAGAACAACACATATATAACAGAGAACGGACTTTTTGAAATTAGTTATCTTAACGAATATGATGTCAGTTTTTATTACGACCTGTTTAAAGGTTTTAGCCTGAAATCGGGGATTAAAGCTGGCGATTTTGTTGCGGGTATTTACTGGTCTGGCTGGGAAATCAGTTATAATTTTAACCAAAATGGGTTTGTTTTCAGAGTTGATATGTATTGATAATTCTATTGCCTTTCTTTATGGCGTAAATAATTTTTATACGTTTTCAGCCATTAATTTTTTGTAAATGCGAAACAGCAATCGCTGCAGGTAAAAATCAGTTCTTCGTTTTGGGAAGAATCATCAAAAATTTGGGACGATTCAGATAATCGTTTTTTGGTTTAAACACTAAATTGATTTCAAAAATCAAATAAAACTGAAAGCCATGAAACGGATTATTTTACTTCACTGGTTTATAGGATTGTTGGTGTCAGTTTCAGCACAAAACACAACAAATTCAGAGTGGGCAACTTATCTCAAAGGATATGAAATTACTGATATTGCCGATGCTTGCAGTCACTTGTGGCTGTCGAATGGAAAAGACCTTTTTAAATTTGACAAAAATACGAAGTTTGACGACTATTCTGATTTTGATGAATTTGATATGTCGCCCAATTATTTGATTACATCCATCGCATGTTCTGAAGATGGTTTGCCCTGCATTGGTGTTACTTATGTCGGAATATTGAAAATGAATGCGGATGGAAAATGGGTACTATTGCCTCCTGTTAATGAACAACAACTTCAGAATTGGGGCAATGTAATTCTTCTTCTTTCCGACAATGATTTGGTGTGGACAGCCATATTTTCATTAGTTGTACAACAACCAATTCTGGTAAAATATCAGGCGAATGATGTAACTACTTTTATATTTGAAAGCCCAATTTCTTCATTGGCGAAAGATAAATATGCAAATATCTGGATTGGGAAATGGGATGGTGGATATTTCGAGGAGCATGACCATTATGAATCTCTTGTTAAGTACGATGGTGAAAACTGGACAACTTTTAGTTCGCCACTGGAATTAGGACCACCTCCTATGAGAATTCAGGAAATTACTTTTACTGAGGCTGGTAATATATGGATGGTTGTATATTTTGGTCTTTTGGACAATGGTGAAAATAAATTGATCAAATTTGATTACTCCTAATGGCAGGTTTATAATCTGCCCGAAAAAGCATGGATAAAATCACTTGTATTAGAGGATGATAGTATAGTCTGGCTTGGAACAACAAATGGATTAATGAAATTTTGTAACTCTCAGTGGACTGTTTTTAATACAGAAAATACAGGGTTACCGTCTAATAATATTTCTTCATTGGTTATTGATGATGAAGGTACAAAATGGATGGGAACAAAAAACGGGCTTGCAGCATATAACGAAAATGGATTTTACACATCAGTAAGTCCGGACTTGAAAACAAAAAATGAATTTAGTTTGTATCCAAATCCGGCCAGCGATTTTATTACACTGGAAATATCTGGCAACCATATAAATTCAAATGTTGATGTTTTAAACATTCACGGTCAGGTGATAAAATCTTTTAGAATAAATACCAATCGAAAACAACTGGATGTAAGTAATTTTTCCGATGGAATTTATTTGGTTATACTTCAGGCAGATGATAACCATATTCTGAAAAAATTCGTAAAGCAATAAGTTGTTTTCAGTAACACTAACTATTATGAGTTCGATCCCAATACATCAGAAATTTAACGTCTGGCTGAACTATATCCTGTATGATAGATTTGATGGAGAAGAGAAGGAAATGAGAAAATATCATTTTAAGGGATTAACGGGATTTCTGATTGCTATGTTTACATACCTCTTTGACGACGCAGTAGCAGATGTACCTATTTTTGCAGATTTGGCCTACACTGGAATTATTTACTGGTTGATATTAACTATTGTCACTTTTTTAATTAAAGAAGTGAAACATTTATTGTTGGCTAAAGAAATTGGATTACAGCTTATTGTGTTTTATTACGTATATCATTCAGGTGGTCTTTTAACCTGTGGAGGGATTGTTTTACTTGGTATCATACCCGTTTTTTCATCGCTAATTTTTAAAAACTACCGTTGGATGGTCATTTCTTTTTCTGCTTATTTTTTATCGGTGAGTTACCTGGCATTAGCTGATAGTCAGCTTCCGGGAAAGGATGCAATCGCCCCGCACCTGAACCTGATATTTTTCGCCATAACATTGTTGGTTGTTACGACATTTGTTTTCGTTTCAGCACTTCAGGTACAACAAATTTATACCAACCTGGAACGAAGGGAAGCCGAACGCCAAAAAGAAATCAGCGATGCAAAAACGAGACTTTACACCAATATTACCCACGAGTTCAGAACACCTCTGACGGTTATTTTAGGATTAGCTGATTCTGTTAAAAGCAGCAGCCAGAATAACAATCCGGGGAAAATGGATACCATCATTAAAAACGGGAAAAGCCTGCTTCAACTAGTTGATCAAATGTTGGATTTGAGCAAACTTGAATCGGGTAGGATGTCGGTAAACAGAATAAGTGCCAACATTATTCCTTTTCTGAAATATGTTTTTCAGTTACAAGAGTTTTACGCCGAAGAAAAAAATATTTCTATGCGTTTTTTTTCTGAAAGTCAATCTTATGAGGTTGAATTTGATCCGGAAAAGCTGGCATCGATTGTTTCAAACCTGTTGAGCAACGCCATTAAATTTACACCCGATGGTGGTCAGATTTATATGAAAGTGTTTCGTGAGAATGAAGATATATGTATGGAAATTAAGGACAACGGTATCGGAATTCCTCATGAAAAACAGGAAACTATTTTCGACAGGTTTTACCAGGTTGATGGCGAAACAACAAGGAAAGAAGGAGGTGCAGGGGTTGGTTTGGCTATAACTCGTGAATTGGTGCAACTGCTGGATGGTACTATTGAAGTTAAAAGCAATCCGGGTATTGGCACTGTTTTTACGGTGAAAGTTCCTTACATTTCTGCCTCCGAAAAATCAGTTGTAATAAAAAATGAAGAGGAAATATTTGAATTAACGGAAGACAAATCTGATTCCGAAGAGAGCTTACAAAACAGTTCATTCGGTCAGCAGCGATTGCTTGTTGTTGAAGATAATCCTGATGTGGTTGGTTACCTTAAGGCATGTTATCAAAACTATTTTTCAATTCATGTGGCTAACAATGGAAAAGAAGGATATCAACTCGCCATTGAAGAAATTCCTGATATAATTATTAGCGATGTGATGATGCAGGAAATGGATGGATTTGAATTGTGTAAGAAGTTAAAGGATGATTACCGGACCAGCCATATCCCGATAATACTGTTAACTGCAAAAGCCGATATTCCATCGCGTATTGAAGGATTGGAAAAAGGTGCCGATGCATATATTGTAAAACCTTTTAACCAGCGTGAGTTGTTGGTGAGAATGCAGAAATTGCTGGAACTACGCAGAAAACTTTTTCGTCGATACAGTAATGGAAACAGCCTTGAATTTTCCAGTGATCCGATTCTTAGGAAAGAAGATATTTTCTTCAAAAAACTAAATGAAATTATTCAGAATAATCTCGACGATGAATTTTTTAATATTCAGGTTCTTTGCAGTGAAATGGCCATGAGCAAATCGCAACTGTATCGCAAATTTGGTGCGCTTACCAATCTGTCGGCTGCAAAATATATTCGCACTTTGCGCATGAAAAAGGCAAAGGAACTGCTGCAAACTACATCGATGAACATTACCGAAGTGGGTTACGAAGTAGGTATGAAAAGTGTCTCGGTTTTTAGCAAATTATTTAAAGAAGAATTTGGATACAGCCCAAGCGAATTTCTACATGAGCATTTAATTGCAGATGAAATAAAGTAGAATTCGTATCATTCTTATTTTCAAAAGTTTGATATTTATTAAGTAGGATACACTCCCTTTTATTTGAAGCAAATCGACAAACTTTCGGGACAAACCAACAAACCAGAATCATCAATTCGTCATAATTTAGAAAAAGGTAAATGATGTTTAACCTTAAATTTTTAAATCATGAAACGAATATTTTTTCTTTTGATTGGAATCCTGGTATTTGGTGTTTCCTGCCAGGATAATTTTGTTGAACCGGAGAATGACCTTGCGTCTGTTACTAAAAATGCAAAGACTGAAAAAACACAAACCTTTCATATAAATGGATGGGTTAAAGCAACTCCTGACCTGCAGCAGCCGGAAGTTGCCTGTACTCCGGTTGAAGCTGGAGTTACAATTAAAGGTGTTGGCTGGGTAAGCGGACAGGAAAACATTTTTGGGAAATTTGACCCTGTAAACAGCACCTATGAAAATGAAACCTGCGAGTTTGAAATGACTCCGGTAGGCCCGGTTGTATATGGCAGAACCAATGTAATTCTACAAAAGATGAATGGTGAAAACATGTTTGTAAAGAATCACATGTGGATTAATGTAGTAAGTGGTGAAATTTCAGGTTACAGTGAAGTTACAGGAGGAACCGGCAGATTTGACGGAGCAACCGGCATGGCAGATATGTTCAATGGCTCCATTAATCTTGAAACAGGAATTGCAACCTGGGAAGAAGATGGTTACATTACACTGGTTCTGAAGTAATATCAATTGTTTTACGTATAAGTCCTAATCAGAATTATGGTTTTCGTTGGAAGCGAAAGGCGGATTTACATTTGACCGAAATTCGACTCTTGACTGAATTGTTAATTCAACAATAATCAAATTTTATTGCAATCGAAGGCATAAAAAAAGCCACCCGTTAATAACGGATGGCTTTGAAATATTAAGTACGAATTACTTTCAATTTGATACTTACGATTAAGTATTAGCTTCCAAAGTCGTCGAACAATACGTTTTCGTCAGGAACGCCAAGGTCGTAAAGCATTTTTTGTACGGCATCGTTCATCATTGGCGGACCACACATGTAGAAATCAATTTCTTCTGGTTCTTCATGCTGGCTCAGGTAGTTGTCGTGAATTACCTGATGAACAAATCCTGTTTTGTATGTAACACCTGCTTCATCGGCTGCAGGATCTTCGCGGTCGAGTGCAAGATGGAATTCAAAGTTCGGGAAGTTTTTCTCAATATCTCTGAACTGTTCGTAATAGAAAACTTCTTTCCACGAACGTGCTCCGTACCAGAATGTTACTTTCTTTTTCGATTCTTTTACGGTATGGAACAGGTGGAACAAGTGCGAACGCATTGGAGCCATTCCTGCACCACCACCAACAAACATCATTTCGCTGTCGTTGTCTTTCAGGAAGAATTCGCCGTAAGGACCCGATACAGTAACTTTATCGCCTGGTTTCAGGTTAAAAATATACGATGAACAAACTCCGGGATTTACCTTTTTAAATCCGTTGCTTGCACGATCCCAAGGAGGAGTTGCAATACGAATGTTCAACATTACAATGTTACCCTCGGCAGGGTGGTTAGCCATGGAGTATGCACGGAATGTTGGTTCCGGGTTTTTCATAACCAGGTCGAACATGCCGAATTTTTCCCACTCTTCACGGTATTCTGCCTCAATATCCATGTCTTTAAAGGCAACGTCCACTTTCGGAACGTCGATTTGGATATATCCACCTGATTTAAAGTTAAGGGTTTCGCCTTCAGGTAATCTAACCACAAATTCTTTAATGAAAGTTGCCACGTTGTTGTTTGAAACAACTTCGCATTCCCATTTTTTCACACCCATCACCTCTGCCGGAACAGAAATTTTCATGTCTTCTTTTACCTTCACCTGGCAAGCCAAACGCCAGTTGTCATTTTGCTCTTTACGGTTGAAGAAACCAGTTTCGGTTGGAAGAATCGAACCTCCGCCTTCTTCTACCTGGCAACGGCACATACCACAGGTACCACCGCCACCACAGGCTGATGGAAGAAGAATTTTGTTGTTTCCCAGTGTTGACAACAGTGTATTTCCCGGATCTGTTTCTATTTCAACATCTCCTTCGTTAATATTTACCTTTACCACACCCGACGGAGTTAGTTTCTTTTTGGCAAACAACAGAATGGCTACCAAAAGAATAATTACACCAAGGAATACGGTAACACTGGTTATAATTACGGTTGTTTGTGCTGATAATAATATCATAGTAATCGTTGATTTTTCGTTCTACAATTTAATTCCGCCGAATCCCATAAAAGCCAGACCCATTAAACCGGTAACAATAAATGTAATACCTAGTCCGCGTAACGGGGCAGGAACGTTTGAGTATTCGATTTTTTCCCTGATAGCAGCAATACCAACAATGGCAAGCAACCAACCAACACCCGATCCAATTCCGTAAACGGTAGCTTCTCCTACGTTAATAAATGCTTTTTGCTGCAGGAATAACGAACCACCCAAAATGGCACAGTTTACAGCAATAAGCGGGAGGAAGATACCCAGCTGGTTATATAGAACAGGTGCAAATTTTTCTACAATCATTTCTACTAACTGCACCATTGACGCAATAATGGCAATAAACATGATGAAACGTAAGAAACTCAGGTCTACATCGGCAAAGCCTTCACCCAGCCAAACCAGAGCACCTTCGGTTAATACATATTTTTCGAGCAGGTAGTTAACAGGTACCGTAATTCCCAACACAAAAACTACAGCAATTCCCAAACCGGCGGCAGTACTTACTTTTTTAGAAACGGCAAGATAAGAGCACATTCCGAAGAAGTACGCAAACACCATGTTTTCAATAAAAATTGACTTAACAAATATATTAATCAGATTTTCCATTTGAACTCTTTTTTTGCGTTAGAATTAATTTTCAATCAGTTTACGGTTGCGGCTGCGTTGTACCCAAATAATGATTCCTACAACAATCAAAGCCATTGGAGAAAGTACCATCAATCCGTTGTTTGCATAAAACCCGCCATTGATAATATACCAACTATCGGGGATAATTTTAAATCCAAATAAGCTTCCGCTACCTAGTAATTCGCGGAAAAAACCTACGATAATCAGAATTGCACCATAACCTGCACCGTTACCAATTCCATCAAGAAACGATTGCCATGGGCGGTTGCCTAAAGCAAAAGCTTCCAAACGACCCATAAGGATACAGTTGGTAATAATCAATCCAACAAATACTGAAAGTTGTTTACTGACATCGTATACATAAGCACGAAGTATTTGATCTACCAAAATAACCAGAGCAGCAATAACTACAAGTTGAACAATAATACGGATACGATTTGGAATGGTATTGCGTAATAATGAAATAATTACGTTTGCCAACGCTAAAACTGCAGTAACCGAAATCGCCATAACAACTGCAGGTTTTAATTGTGCAGTAACCGCCAAGGCAGAGCAAATTCCCAAAACCTGAACGGTAATCGGGTTACTGTTGTTTAATGGATCCGACAGTAATTTTAAATTCTTCTTTGAAAATAATGGTTCGCTCATGGTCTCTTATTTTTTATTCTTGATTAAGAATTCTTCATAGCCTGTAAAGTCGTCTTTTAACATCTTTTGCAGACCTTTACTCGTAATTGTACCTCCTGAGATAGCATCAACTTTATGTTCCGCGGGTGCTGCTTCTCCGGCTTTGGCTACTGTTATTGAATAAAGTTTACCTGAAGCTTCGAACAGTGTTTTGCCTTTAAACTGTTGTTGAAAATCACCGGTTGAAATTTCGGCACCCAATCCAGGTGTTTCTCCTTCGTGGTCGAAGTTGGCACCAAAAATGGTGTTCATATCATCGCTTACCGAAACATAACCCCAAATTGGTCCCCAAAGACCTGCTCCGTAAACCGGAAGTACATATTTGGTTCCTTCGTCGGTTTTACATTCGAAAACCGGAAGTACCATTTCGTCGAAACTTTTTGCACGTTCTTTTTTAAGATCGGTACTAAATGCATCGCCGTCAACTTTCTCACCTTTTGTATTCACAAGGAATTCGGCAACCACTGTTTTTGCATAAATGTCTTCTGCATCAACAGCAGTACTTGGAATATTGACTGACGCAAGTATATTTTGTTTCTTTTCAATCTCTACGTTCTTTTTCTGCGCAGGCTTTAACGCCATTGAAACCGAAGCAAGAACCGCAGCCACAATAATTACCATAATGGCCGCATATAAAAATGTGTAAGTATTACTATTTCTATCCATGATCTCTTCGTTTTTTTATTATGCAGAAACTTTTGCTCTTTTTACTCTCTTTTTAATATGACCTGCAACAACGTAGTGGTCAATAAGCGGAGCAAACGTATTCATCAGCAGAATGGCTAACATCATACCTTCAGGGAAGGCAGGGTTAATAACACGGAAGATGATTGCCAATACACCAATAAGGAATCCGTATATCCATTTTCCTTTTTCTGTTTGTGCAGCAGAAACCGGGTCGGTAGCCATAAAAATGGCGCCAAACATAAATCCTCCTAAAATAAGGTGCTGCCAGAAAGGCATCGAGAAGTATGAAGCAACTTCAGGCGACAATCCTGCACCACCGGAAACAGCATTCAGAATAAGTCCCATTGCAGTTCCACCGGCAATGGTTGAAACCATAATTTTCCAACTTCCGATTCCTGTAATAATCAGAAGAACTGCTCCTATTAAGATGGCTAAGGTTGAAGTTTCGCCAATCGATCCCGGAATAAATCCGAAGAAAGCATCGGCAACACTAAAGTTAATATTACCGGCAGCTGCGTTTGCCATTGGAGTTGCTCCCGAAAAAGTGTCAACTACTTTGTCAGTATCTTTTAATGCTACCCAAACCGATTCGCCCGACATTTGTGCAGGATAGGCGAAGAATAAAAAGGCACGTGCTACCAAAGCGGGGTTCCAGATATTCATACCTGTTCCGCCAAAAACTTCTTTACCCAGAATAACTGCAAATGCGGTGGCAACTGCAATCATCCAAAGCGGAGTCTCAATAGGCATAATCAATGGAATAAGCATTCCCGATACCAGGAATCCTTCCTGGATTTCGTGTCCGCGCAGTTGGGCAAAAACAAACTCGATACCCAAACCAACACCGTATGATACGATAATTATAGGTAGAACTTTCAGAAAACCGAAAAGAAATACCTGGAAAAATCCGGTTGATGCAAATTCACCAATAGCTTTAAAATGTTGTAATCCCACATTGTACATCCCGAATAATAAAGCCGGAACCAATGCAAGAACAACAATAGACATGGTACGTTTCAAATCGATGTAATCGTGAACATGCGTACCAGACTTTGATGTACTTTTTGGTGTGTATAAGAATGTAAAGAATCCATCGTGGACCGATTGGAGCCAATGGTATTTGCCTCCTTTCTGAACCAGCGGTTCTGTTCTTTCAAAAAAGTCTTTTATGAATTTCATTTCTAAACTGATTTATAATTTCAGTATTATTTATCCTAATTCTTTAATCATGGTGTTAATACCATCGCGTAATATTTTCTGCACTTCAATTTTCGAAGTACAGGCATATTCACAAAGTGCGAAGTCTTCTTCAATAACTTCGTAAATACCAAGCTGCTCCATTTTGTCGATGTCGTTAACCAGAATCGCTTTTAACAGGTACACCGGAAGAATATCCATCGGTACCAGTTTTTCGTATTGGTTCGACATTACAAAAGCACGCTCACCACCATGAAGGTTTGCATTTAAAGTGTAGTCTTTTTTAGGGAAAAGTTTTCCGAAATACGTTTTGGTAGAACTGAATTTTCCAAATCCCGGATCAGCCCATCCAACAAATTCGTACTCGTCGCCTTCAGGAATAACCGTTACTTGAGAATCGTAATAACTCAGGTAACATTTTTCAGAAACTTTGGTTCCTGTAAGCACGTTTCCACTAATAATACGTTGGTTGTAATCGGCATCAATTAGTTTTCCACCTATTACCGAAGCAACCGGAGCACCCAAAACAGTTTGCACATATTTCGGAGCTTTAACTTCCGATCCTGTTATAGCCATGGTTCGGGTAAAATCAACCTTGCCGGTTTCGAATAACCGACCAATGAACAGTACATCCTGCACATTGATAGTCCAAACTACCTCTCCTTTGTTAATTGGGTTGGTATTGGCAATTTGAATTCCCACGTTACCTGCCGGGTGCGGACCCTCGAACGAATTTACCTCAACACCTTTAATACCGGTGAAGGCAGAACCTTCAGAAACACCCAGGTTAACTTTTCCCTCGGTAAGCTTTGCCAGTGCGTTCACACCTGTTTGAAATGTTGCCATTTGGCTTTCCATTACAAAATTGTAATCGGGTGCCACTGGCGCGGTATCGAATGTTGAAATGTAAATGGCTTTGGGTTTTTCCTCAGGATTGGCAATTACACCGTATGGACGTTTTTTTATGAACGGCCACAAACCACTTTTTAAGATTTGCTCTTTCACCTCTTCTCCCGACAAGCCAGACGGATCAGCTTTTGTAAATTCAACTGAACCGGCACTTTCGCTTGTTTCAATAACTACTTCCAAAATCTTACGACGTTCGCCACGATTAATTGAAATTACTTTACCTCCAACAGGTGCCGTAAAAACAATTTCAGGATGGTATTTGTCGTAAAATAAAGCATCGCCGGCTTTTACTTCGGCATCAACTTTTACACTAAGTTTTGGAGTGAGTCCCTGGAAATCGGTGGGTTTTAGAGCTACTGTTGCCGGAGTCGGCAATTTTTCGAGTACTTTTTCAGCACTTCCTTTTAGCTTTATATTCAGCCCTTTCCTTAACTTAATTACTTCTGACATATCTAATTAAGACTTATATTACATTCAAGCAGCGCAAAAGTAACAATTTATACCCGTTGCACAATATATTATAAATAAAGAGTGTATATGAAAACATGCAAATACGTCAATATGTTTATTGATGTAGATCATTTTCTTAAAAATGAGTGTGTTATGTTGATGACAAAAAAAAATAGACAATTCAGATTAAATTAACATTTTTAACGTTAATAATTGGAGGTTGTTACCAAAGAGAACCGGTTTTTGTTACAAGTTGATTATGACTTGTGCTATTTTCAGGAAAAAGAAAAAACTTTGTAATTGTAATGGTTCTTATTTTAATCTTTTTCAATGATATTTGTAGTAAGCATAAAATTAAGTAGAAATGATCAAAAGAATACTAAACGTTTTACTCATATTTTTATATGTACATACCTCTTTTGCCCAGGAGGGGAATTTCTATTACGAAGATGCAGTTTATCGTGAAAATATAAAGACAGTTATGGCTTATCGCGACTGGTTTGAATTGTCGAATCCGGTGATGGGATTAAACGAAGATATGTCGTTGATTTTCAAATTCGACGATATGTCGGATGATGTTAAAGATTATTATTTTACGGTTATTCATTGCGACGCTGATTGGAATGAAAGTTTTATTTCGCAGGAGGAATATATTGATGGCTTCGTGGAAAATCCGGTTACTGATTATGGATTATCTTTTAATACAACTTTCAACTATGTGAATTACAGAATTGAGATACCAAATGATAATCTGAGATTAAGGGTTTCGGGGAACTATGCGTTGGTTGTGTATGAAGATCACGATAAGGAAAAGATTGTATTTTCCCGTCGGTTTCATATTTATGAAAATGCCGTTCGTATTGAAGGTACGGTTCGTCGTGCTTCGCTTGATGCTTTTGAAGGCGGTAATCACCAGGTTGATTTTAATGTGTACCATCCAAACATAAATATATTGAACCCACGCGATGAAGTGAAGGTGGTCATTATGCAGAACAATCGTTGGGATAATGCCATCCGTGGCTTAAAGCCTTTGTACATAAAGGAGCGCGAACTGGATTATAATTACAATCGCGAAAATGTTTTTCCGGCTGGTAATGAGTTTCGTTATTTTGATAACCGGAGCAACCGGATGAATGGTGAGAATGTAATTGCTACAGATTTGCACCGACCATATTACCATAAAACACTCCGGGTTGACGAAGTGCGTTCCAATAAGCGTTTTTTTGAGTACAAAGAGATGAACGGGAAGTTTGCAATAGAAAGTCAGGATCAGGAAGTGCGCGATTACGATACCGAGTGCGATTATACTTTCGTTCATTTTACCCTTCCTTTGGAAGCTCCCTTGCTTGGCGGGACGATTAATGTTTTTGGTGCTCTTTCGAACTGGAACGCCAACAAAGGAAATGAGATGACCTATAATTTTGATAAAGGGCAGTACGAGCTTACCCTGTTGTTAAAACAAGGATACTACAATTATATGTATGTTTATGTTCCACAAGGATCAACCAAAGCAGATCATACCAATATTGAAGGGAGTTTTTGGCAAACCGAGAATGATTACCAGATTTTGGTTTATTATCGCGATTTGGCGGGAAGATACGACCGACTGGTCGGGTACCAGCAACTGAACTCATCGGCAAGCAGATAGGACAGGAAAACTATAGAAGATAACCATAAAAAACGCAAAGCAGATTCAGGTACTTTGCGTTTTTTTATGAGTCTGTCTTTCTTATTCTTTAACAAATGTCCGTGAAATTGAATTTTTATCAGTCATTAACCTTGTGAAATATATTCCGGCTGGCAATTGGCTGACATCAACGGATAAAGTTTCCGATTCAATAATTTCAGTACTCAAAACAATATTACCATCTACAGCACAAATAATTAATTTTTCCATTTGTTCCACTGACAGGTTAGTTTTAATGGTTAAAATATCAGAAACCGGGTTAGGATAAATATAAAATTCTGTATCCTTGTCGAAAAACATAGCCCCTGTTGCTGATGAAGCTTTTATTGTTGAGTCTGAATTAAATTCGAAATTAATGTTTTCCAGATTTTCGATTTCGTCGGATAAAGTAACTTCACTGCTGCTTACCTGGGTAAAACCAGGTTTGTCGATGAAAATATTGTAGGTACCGTTCATCAGGCATTCAAAAATATAGTTTCCATCTCCTTCAGGCGAGCTGGAACAGGTAATAGTCTGATCAGAATTATTGAATAAAAGTAAAGTAACGTCATCAAAGAAATCATCTTCTTGTTTTGACGTGCCTGATTTAAGGTTACTTTTTGTCAATAATCCTGATATAGTCTTCAAACCTGTTAAAGCAGGAAGTTCTATTCGATTTATTACAATATTTTTAATGGTGTCAGAGTCCGATACACTTAATACTGTGGCATCCTGCCAAAGAGCTGTACTTTCGTAGTAGGTTGGTATATTTCTGTGATTATTACTGTTTTCAGGAATGTATGTAAGTATGTAGTTTCCATCTTCAATATTTTCAAAACTAAATTTCAGATCAGATCCAATCTGAGCAATATCAGCCATTCCTCCCAGCTTGTTTTCATTATGATGAATAAGTAAACAATATCCTTCCCCTGGGCTATCTCCCGAAGTGTTTATTTTTCCGGAGATATAATTCGACGAATTTGGATTGGTAACCAAAACCGCAGCACATTCAGCTGGAGGAGTTGTATTGTTCTGAAGGTTTGCATCATCAGTGTTAATAATAGCTCCCAAAAAATAGAGTCCGGGTTCCAGATCATCGGGTAATTTGGGTTTGGTCGTTGGTTGATAATGTGCGCTATATAAGGCCCCCAATGTAACTGCTCCGGTACTATAACTTGTTAATTTTGTGTCTGAAGTTTCTATTACGTTGTCAGTTGACAGATATATATCGATAGTGATAGTACCTGAATAAGAAGTTTCGGCGTAGTTGTGAAGATAAAAAATGAACTCATTAAAATCGTCTTCTGCATTAATTATTCCCGGTTCAACAGAAAGGTGTAGGGGCATAATATCGGCTTGGTCGGGTCTGTCTGATAGAAGAATGGATGCAATTGAATTATATTTTTCACTAGTAATGCGTGTCGCTCCGTCGTACATTGTTGTATTGCCATTAACATCAACTGCTCCAAAATGAGAAACGATACCATGTGTTGCAGAATTATTATTGTAAAATGGCGCGCCTGGAATTAAATCTTTATATGGCAAAAAATAGAATCCGTTAGATAGAATCATATCCGGTTTAGCAATATATTTCTCAAAAGTTAACTGGTTCTCATTATTCGGTTCAAGAGCCGTTACGTAAAAGGTGTTTTGATTATAAGGGGCATCCTCTGTTGAATATCCAAACCCCATCCACCCAATAATGGCACCTAAGGGTCTCGAAAGTGTAATAAGAACCATATTGTTTTGATAATCTGTCGGACTCGTCCCGAAATAATATATGTCAGTGGCATAGGCATAACCCAGATCATCCAGAACTTTATAATTGTCCATAGACGTAAATCCAAAATTTTCGGGATTGTTTTCAAACGCATAATACTGGTCTCCTCCGGCTAATATGTGCTTCGGATCGATTAAAACACCCGGATTTATATTGTGCGTAGAAGCATCACCAATAAATAAAATGGTTCTTTCCGGATATTCCGGATACCTCTCAATTATTTCAGACAGGTCCATGCTTTTCAAATCTCCCTCAAGAGATGAAAAGTTCATAAGAGCTCCCTCCGAACCTTCTGTTTCATTTGATAATTTATTAACTGAGAGGCTTTTCTCCGTTTGCCATATCTCCTGGGTTTTTGTAATCAGGTTGACATGTTTTACAAAATGTTGATCTGAGTTTTTTGCTTCACTCAAGGGAATTTGGGCGTTTGACATCATTGCATAAATGATAATTACAAACAAAAGTAATTTTCCTTTCATTGATATGTTTGATTAAAAGGTTAAAAATTAAATAATTGGGATTTTCGTTGTGAGTAAAAAAGATACAAATATTCCGGAGAAATAAAAATTTTATCGCTTATGAAATTTTATTTTGGGACATAATTTTTAGCAGGGAAGTTAGATTTAGCTGACAATCTTCATGTAGCCACGACCTTTTCTGAATGGAAGGACAAACCAAAATTTACTTCCCTTGTTAATGGTCGACTCAAATTCAAGTTTTCCACCAAGAAGAGATATGTAATGTTCTGCAATTGGTAAGCCAATACCAGAGCCTGAAGTGTTCTCGTTTATCGAATTTTGTACCCGGTAAAAACGGCTGAAAATATGTTCGAAATCTTCCTTGGGAATGCCAATTCCTGTATCGGTAACCACAAACTTGACCAGGTCGTTACGAATCATTTCATAGCCAAAGGTTACCATTCCTGCCTGAGTGTATTTTACGGCATTATCAACTAAAATAGTTACCGCTTCTTGTAATAAATGACTATCTGTATTGAATCCAAATTCAGAATTGGCAACTTCAATGTTGAGTCGCATCCTTATATCTTTGGTATCCGGAAGGTTTGGAGCATATTCATTATAGATATCACGTAGTAACTGGTTTACCCTGCAGAAATCATTTTTAACAACAACAGCCTCTGTTTCAATTTTAGAGAGATGAATGGTGTTGTCGATCATATTTATCAGTTGTTGCCCGTTTTGTGTAATTGCCTCAGTAATTTCCAAACGTTCCATGCTATCCATCATATCATCGGCGAGCATTCTGGTAAAGTTGGTGATGATATTCATTGGAGTACGAATTTCGTGCGAAAGGTTGGCCAGGAATGCAGATTTCAATTTATCCGATTCTTCTGCACGTTTTAATGCATGTTCCAGTTTAAATTCTGCAGTTTTGCGCTTGGTAATATCCCGTGCCACCGAAATTACCGAGTGTGCATTAAGTTTGGCCAGGCGCATTTCGAAAAGAAATGTACCATTCGGTGTATTTAATGAATATTCGATGCTTTCAATGGTGTTGTTTTTTAAACTGTGTTGGATGCACGAATAGATCTTGTTTGCCATATTGTCGGGAAATCCGGCATCGAAAATTGTACTGCCAATTATGTTGGCGTCTTCAACTTTAAACAAATCACTTTCTTTAATTACAAAATCTTCGTAAATACCGTCTTTATCAATAACAAAAAATATGTCGGGGATGGCTTCAAGTAGAACTTTGTAACGTTGTTTATTAGCTTCCAGCTCTGCAATGGTATTTTTTGTTTTAGTGATATCTTCGAAAAGAATGAAGTAAAGATTGTAATTTGGATTCAGTACATGAATTTTATACCATTTGTTGTTTTTCTTATCGTGAAATTCGCTGGTTTTATTTTTATTAAATAATACTGTTTTGCTAATGTTAAATTTTCCTTTAAAAATCAGGTTGAAAATATAATCCGCATCTTGTCCCTGTACTTCGTGTAAATTTAACTTGAATCCCGATTCAAAAGCGTTATTAACCTTGTCGATTATAAGTTTAACAACATTGCCGCCTTCATCGCGTTCAGCAGTTAGTCGGGCAATAAAATATGGCGAACTTTGTAAAACTTTATTAATACTTTCTGAATTTCGTTTCAGAGAATGTTCCAGTTTTTCGATAGAATCAATAAGTTTTTTTCGAAGATAAAAAGTAACCAGGAAAAAGGTAATGAATATGATTAGGGGATTTTCCCAAATGGTTGAATAATAGGAGAATAAATCGAAAAGATGTCCTGTTTTATATAAGTGAAAAGCAATGGTGATAAGTGATACGAAAAAATAGATTATTAATCTGGTTTCGAGCCTCGAAAAATAATATAGAAATACCAATCCGACAATTAGCCACCAAATGGTTTGGCTCATTGTTTCTTCGGGTGCAGCGTAGGCATTAAAATCTGAAAAATAGTAGGCATAAAGAAACAATGGAAGGGAAAAAACAATATTGATGGCACAATTATGCTTGCCGTTTAAAGAGCAAACAACGGCCATTAGCGATATGGCCAACAGCATAGTATCGCAAATAATACATCCATCTATGCCGGGTATAAATAAATGAAGGATTAGTAAAATTAGGGACATAACAGCCAAGCCTCCCCATGTCAGAAGAAGTTGGAATAGCTGCTTTTGCTCCTTTTTCGAAAGAGTAGCCCAGAACTTTTGTTCTAATATTTTATAAAATAAGGCAAACAACATTGTAAAAATATTAAAAATGACCGTTGTACTGACAGTTCATTCGTTTTTTACATAAAATATTGTCAAAATGGGAATCCAAAAACCTGATTTTTGTTTTGTTTTCATTATGGAGAAAAATAATTGTACTAAAAATCAGCTTCTTATAAAGAACTATTTTTTTCCAGGTACTGATTTTTGTTATGAAAAAAGCAGGGGTCATTGTTTAGTTTTGTATCGGATGAGAAGATAACAAGTAACCAAAAATTATAAGATTATGCCAAAAGGAATTTTTAACGTGCCGGTAGCAAAAAACGAACCGGTGTTAAGCTATGCGCCAGGTACCCCCGAAAGAGCAGAGTTGAAAGTAAAACTTGCTGAGTTACGTTCGCAGGAAGTTGATTTGCCAATGGTAATTGGTGGAAAAGATGTTTTTACTGACAGAAAAGTGAGAATGTTTCCGCCTCACGAAATCGAACATACACTAGGCTATTATAATCAGGGCGATGCAAGTCATGTTGAAATGGCTATTGATGCAGCATTAGAAGCAAAAGAGCGTTGGGCCAATATGGCATGGCAACATCGTGCTTCAATATTTTTAAAAGCTGCCGATTTATTAACTGGGCCTTATCGTGCTAAAATTAATGCTGCCACCATGTTAGGGCAATCGAAAAATGCATTCCAGGCTGAAATTGATGCAGCTTGTGAATTGGCCGACTTTTTCCGTTTTGGAGTTCAGGTGATGACTGATATTTATAAAATTCAGCCAGAATCTGCTAAGGGTATGTGGAACTATAACGAATTCAGACCACTCGAAGGTTTTATATTCGCACTTACTCCGTTTAATTTTACTTCTATTGCCGGTAACCTGCCTGCCGCTCCTGCATTAATGGGTAATGTGGTTGTTTGGAAACCATCAAAAACTGCTGTTTATTCTGCAGGTGTTATCATGGAGATTTTTAAAGAAGCAGGTCTTCCTGATGGTGTTATTAACCTTATTTATGGTTCCGGTCCCGTTGTGGCTGACGTGGTTTTAACTCATCCTGAGTTTACCGGTATTCACTTTACTGGCTCAACAGGCGTATTCCAAAGCGTTTGGAAAACCATTGGCGAAAATATTTATAAGTATAAATCATATCCGCGTATTGTTGGAGAAACCGGTGGTAAAGATTTCATCTTTGCTGATAATACTGCCGATAAAAGAGCACTTGCCATTGCTATGTTGCGCGGTGCTTTCGAGTATCAGGGACAAAAATGTTCGGCAGCATCCCGTGTTTATGTTCCTGAGAGTATCTGGCCGGAAGTAAAAGAAATTTTTGGAGCTGAGCTGGCAACAGTTAAAATGGGACCTCCAGAAGACTTTACTAACTTTGTAAATGCGGTTATTGATGAATCTTCATTCGACAAATTAAAAGGTTTTATCGATCGTGCAAAAGAGGATGAAGATGCTGAAGTGATTTTTGGTGGAAATTGCGATAAATCTGTTGGATATTTTATTGAACCAACTGTTATCCAGGCCAAAAAACCTGATTACATTACAATGGAAGAAGAATTGTTTGGACCTGTTTTAACCGTATATGTTTATGACGATGAAGAAATGGATCAGACTCTTGATATTCTGGATAAAACTTCTATTTACGCTCTAACAGGTGCTGTATTCTCTCAGTGTCGTTACAACATTGAAAAGATTACCAAACGACTTGAAAACTCTGCAGGTAACTTCTACATTAACGATAAACCAACCGGTGCAGTGGTTGGTCAGCAACCATTCGGTGGAGCACGTGGTTCGGGTACCGACGATAAAGCAGGATCTATTTTTAACTTCCTGCGCTGGACATCTATTCGCACTATCAAAGAAACATTTGTACCTGCTTTAGATTATACGTATCCTAACTTTAAAGCTGATAACGACTAGGATATTAAAATAATATTGTTTAAAAAAAGGAGTTGAATCTGTTCAACTCCTTTTTTATTGCCGTTTAAGATTCTTATTTTTGGTGCATAATAATTCGTTATGAAGAATGCGTTTTTTCAACTTAAGATTTTTAAAACATTAGGCAATAAATATGTTATTGTGCTGATATTGTTTTTAGGAATGATTATTTTCTTTGACGAAAACAGTATTGTTTCTCATATGGAAAGCAAAAAACAATTAAACGAATTAATTCAGCAAAAAAAATATTACCAGGAGCGAATTGCTTCTGATAAAGAGAAACTGAACGATTTAAACCAGGGGAAAGAAGAACTTGAAAAATTTGCGCGCGAGCAATATTATATGTCGAAACCCGACGAAGATGTGTTTATCGTAATTGAAGAAAAAGAATAGAAAAAACCGCTCTCTCTTAATTGCTTCATTTCCAAATTAAACAAAAACTTTATACTCAGATTAATATTTTTGAGCTTTTGAGAACATTGTATAAAAATCAATGTTTATTTAAAAGGCATTACAGATTAATGCTTTGATTGGTAGTTTAAATTTATTATATTGCTTAAGGTATGAGCGAAAATCTTGACATATTCAAAATCAGGACCAACAATGTTGCTCCACAGAAAGGACGGATTTTAATAGCCGAACCTTTTTTGTCGGGTAATTACTTTAATCGTTCGGTTGTATTTTTGGTGGCACACAGTACGAAGGGAACGGTCGGTTTTATTTTGAATAAAAAAGTAGATTTTCCCATTCACGATGTTTTTCCGGATTTTCCAAAGTTCGATGGCGAAGTATATTTGGGAGGACCGGTAGCTACTGATTCCATTTATTTTATTCATAAACTCGGCACTAAACTCCCCGGTAGTATTCATGTATTAGGTGACCTGTACTGGGGTGGCGACTTTGATGTACTGAAACATGACATTTCCACGGGAGAAATTAAACCTCAGGATATCCGCTTTTTCCTTGGGTATTCAGGTTGGGATGCCGGACAACTGGAAGATGAATTGAAAGAAGATTCGTGGCTGGTAACCGATGTTAACCAGGAAGATGTAATGTCGCAACTTGATGAGGATTCGTGGTTCGATTTTGTTAAAAAGGCTGGAAAACAATATTCTATCTGGGAGAACTTCCCCGAGAATCCTTCATTTAATTAGAACTATTAGGTTTCATGCACAAATATTACCCAAAAGATTCCGCTTTTGCTTTTAAAAATGTATTGAGTTTATCGCATATTTTATCTGAATATTCGTGAACAAAACGTCTGGCTCCGATTCCAAGAACCCACTGTATTCCATGTTCTTCTGATGCAAAAAATATTTCTACCATCTGTTGCAGATGTTTGTCCTCAATTTCAGCAGTCTCCATAACTTTTAAATCTAAATCTTCGGCCATCTGAATTACCAATGGACGTATTACATCCAGATAACATCCGGTTTCGGGCGATGGAGTATAAAGAACGCCATCTTTTAGCATAAAAATATTCGATTCAATTCCTTCACAAACCTGGTTGTCCTGATTGATAATTATTGAGCCGGAATATGGAGTATTGGTAAGCGATGTTTTGCTTTGTTCCCATTTTGGTCTGTTTTGAAATATAAGCTGATTGTAGTGAGACCGGTTGTGTTTTTTTATTTCAGAAACGTTGACGAGCAGACCTTGTTTATTAATCGGAAAATCAAACACAGAGCGTGCCTGGCTTGTAATAAGCGAATCAATTTTATCTTCTCCGATAAAAAGTTGGAAAGTGATTAGTCCCGAGCGATAGTAACGGTTTTTATTCAGCATTCTTTTGGTGAGTCTGAACATCTCGCGTTTGTTCTTAAAATAGGATGGAAGTTCACGGTTTAAAGATGCCAGCTCGGTTTCAAGTATTTTTAAATTTTCATAAAACAAAGGAATCCCGCCATAACCAAACCAAATCTTTTGTTTTAGTATAAAAGGTGCATCCAGAAGGAATGGTGTTAACCGGACCTCCGAATCAGAAATAATGGTATTATTTGCAATCAGAAAAGCCATTTTTACAAAAACGAGAACAAATTATCAATGAATTTGTCGAACAGGTTTGGTTTGAGAAGAATGGGAAATACAAAACCAAAAACGGCACCCAGAAAGTGAGCATCGTGGGCAACATTATCGTTCTGTTTTTTGCTCATCTGGTACGAATAAAAAAGGTATCCTAATGCGAACAGAATTCCTGGAATTGGAATAATTGCAAACAGGTATAAAGGTTCCCAGGGTTGAAAAAAGATGCTGGCAAAAAGAATGGCCGATACTGCACCTGAGGCTCCAACTGCATTGTAATAATAATTGTTTTGGTGTTTTATCAGGCTCCATAAATTAGAAGCAAGAATGCCGCCAAAATACAACAACAGGAAATAGGCGTTTGACATTCTGCCAAAATAGTAACCAAAGAATGCTTCGATGTTTCTTCCGAAAAAAAACAGAACCAGCATATTTACCAGCAGGTGCGACCAGTTGGCATGAATGAATGCGTGAGAAATGAGCCGGTAATATTCTTTTTTGTGAATTATTTGTGCAGCATTAAATTGAAGTTTGCCTGATAGTTCGCTGTTTTGAAAAGCGAGGTAGGAAATTACAACAGTAACACCAATTATAAAGTATGTAATCATTTAATGTAATATTTTATAAATCATTTCTTTTTGAAGATCCCCGGAATCGACCATGGTTGATACATTAAAGCCTTTGCTTTTCATATCGTATTCGCGCAAAATTCCCATTATCTCGTAAAGTTTAGTGGGAGAATACTTTTTGGCTGCCGTAACATATTCCCTGACAAAAAACGGGTGAACACGCAATTCTGCAGCAACATTTCGCTCCGATTTATCCTTTAAAAAATGATAGGTAAAAAGTTTGGAAAAATAAAAATACAGGCCTGAAATGGTTTTTTGTATCGGATTTAAAGTTGGATTTGCTCCAAAATACTGAATAATTTTATTGGCTTTAAGTATATTTTTTTCTCCCAGCGCGTTTTGTAATTCAATTACATTATAGTCTTTACTCAGACCGATGTTTCGTTCAATATGCTCAGGAGTAATTTTGTTTGTGTCTTTTACTGCTATTACCAGTTTCCCCAGTTCGTTTGCAATTTTGCTCAGATCGGTTCCAAGGTAAGATGTTAGCAACATGGCAGCCTGTGGTGTGATTGAATAATTATGCTTGCCTAAATAATTGTCAATCCAGGCTGGTATTTTGTTTTCATATAGTTTTTTGGAAGTAAATACAACACCGTTCTTTTTAATGGCTTTCGCCAGTTTGGTCCGCGAATCAAGATTTTTGTATTTGTAATCGAGAACCAGAATGGTTGATGCCAGTGGCTTTTCAGCGTACGATGCCAGTGTTTCTATTTTTCCAAGGCTTTGTGCTTCTTTCACAATAATAACCTGTTTGCTGGCCATCATCGGAAATCGCATCGACGCCTCGGCAATAGTAATCGGGTCAGAGTCTTTTCCGTAGAAAACAGTTTGATTAAATCCTTTTTCAGCTTCGGTAAGAACATTTTTTTCGATGTACGTTGAAATTTCATCAATGAAATAGGGTTCTTCTCCCTGCAACAAATAAATAGGATGGTAAATCCCTTTTTTCAGGTTTTGTAAAATATCAGCAAATTCCATATTAGAATCTTAAGTGTTTTACTGAAAGACCATTGTTTTTTATCTCAAATAGCGCATCAATCCCTGCCTGAATATGTCGTTCCACAAATTCTGAAGACACTTTCTGATCGCTGGCTTCTGTTTTTACACCTGTTGAAATCATGGGCTGGTCAGATACCAGCAACAGAACGCCGGTGGGTATTTGATTGGCAAAGCCAACGGTAAACAAGGTAGCCGTTTCCATATCGATAGCCATGGCACGGGTTTTTTTCAGGTATTTTTTAAAACGATCGTCGTATTCCCAAACCCTTCTGTTTGTGGTTAAAACAACACCTGTCCAATAGTCTTGTTCCGAATTTCTTAGAATATGTGATACTGCGCGTTGCAGGGTAAAAGCGGGTAGGGCAGGAACTTCCGGCGGCAAATAATCGTTTGATGTACCGTCGCTGCGAATAGCGGCAATGGGAAGGATAAAATCACCCAGTTGGTTTTTCTTTTTTAATCCTCCGCATTTCCCAAGAAATAGAACGGCCTTTGGATGAATGGCGCTGAGGAGATCCATGACAGTAGCGGCATTCGGACTCCCCATCCCAAAATTTATTATGGTAATACCCTCTGCTGTTGCACTGGGCATATTTTTATCAGTTCCTTCAACCGGTACATTGAATTTTCTTGCAAAGCGCTCAACGTAATTCTGAAAGTTCGTAAGCAGAATATAAGGGCTGATATCTTCCAGTTTCTTGCCGGTGTACCTTGGTAACCAGTTATCTACAATCTCTTTTTTAGTCTTCATTTTACAGTCTATAAAATTACGTGTCTGAAGTATTTATTTTTTAATTTCATTTGTTCTGTGTAATAATTTCATTTCTTTTCGTCGATGGAATAATATTACCTTTGAACAAACACAATTAACTTTGGTTATGGTTGACACAAATGTACATTTTTAAGTTTCTTCAGCCAAAATGAGTTGATAAGTTATATTGTTTAGAAATGGAAAAACTGAATTTACCTGAATATGCCTTTAGAACCCGCACTGAAGAGGGGAAACAAATGATATTCGACAACATTAGGAAAAAATTTGTTGTATTAACCCCCGAAGAATGGGTACGACAAAATTTTATTCAATACCTGATTAAGGAGAAAAAGTACCCGGAAACACTGATGGCGGTTGAAAAACAGATTATGGTGAACCAGAAACAGCGTCGTTTCGATTTGCTTATTTACCTTCGAAACGGGCAGCCACATTTAATCGCAGAGTTCAAGGCCCCGAATGTGAAGATTACCCAGGAAACTTTTGATCAGGTTGTGAGATATAATATGGCACTCAGAGTAGAAAGAGTAGTGGTGTCGAATGGTTTGCAACATTTTGCCTGCGATATCGATTATATCAACAACAGTTATACTTTTTTACACGAAATACCTGTATTCTGTGAGCGGTGCAGGGTTGACGGTCAGGGTTTCAGTTAGGCGAGGATTTTTTGAAAAAATAATTCATTTTTCCAACCGTTGAAGGTTTTTATCCAATCTTTTTTTGTTCCGTTGTGTATAAATCCAGCCTTTTCAAATAAGTGAATACTTCCTTTATTATCTTCGGTAATATTGGCATAAAGTTGTTTTAAGCCAAGAACTTCCAATGCATAAGCCGAAAGCGCGATCAAAGCATCAGAAGCAAATCCCTGGTTTCTGTCTTCCGTTTTGTGTATAAGAATTCCTACTCCGGCACGCTGATGATATGGTTCAAAGTCGAATAAATCCACAGCGCCAACAGCCTCCTCTTTTTCATTTTGAATTATCAACCGAAGTTGTTTGGTTTCGTAAATGTCTTTGGCCGATTCATTTATGTATTGTGCCAGAATGTGTCTCGAAAATGGAGTTTTGGTATTGCTTACCTCCCATATTTCAAGGTCGTTTTCCCATTTGTATAGCAGGTCAATGTCATCCGGCTCCAATGGGCGGAGTGTTATTTTACCGTATTGAAGTTGATTTTTCATTTAGCAATCAAGGTTTTTCCAGTTTTTTAGAACAAGTTCAGCATCAGTTAATAAACTGTAATCTTTGGCATAAACCATATTTAGCTGGGTTGTTTTTTCAGTGTCCAGTTTTAATTCTTTAAAAAGGTCAGCAGGAGTTAAAACACCCCCGGCAATGGTTGGAAGATTTTCGTATGTCCCTTCTAATGGAACATATCCAATCCACGATTTTTTGCCAAATAGTACATTAAAAATGTTTTTCAGGAATTTCCCTTTTTTTTTATGAAACAGAACGAACACCGGACTTAAAAGCAAAATGATAAAAGATGAAACAATATCAAACGCTCGTTTTTTTCTCCGGTTCGCTTGTTTCGAAATGGCATTAACGTTCACAACATATAAATCGCCTGCCGTGTGAATGGAATTACTGCCAATAATACTTATACTTTCGGGCGGTGCAATTTTATAATCGATGTCGAGTTGCGTTAAATCGAGCATGGCACGAATAATGTCACCGGAACTGATGTTTTCAGCACAAAAAATAATTTCATCAATCCGGTTTATCCTGATTATTTCTTTTAGCTGCTTTAATTCGCCAATATAATTCTGTCCTTTGTCTGTGCTGTCTAATGCAATAAAACCTGCCAGTTGCGATTGGATTTGCGTTTCTTCAAGAATTTGTTTTACCCGAGTGGCTTCTTCCGAATGACCGACAATCGCAATCTTGCGTATACGTTTTGTGTCGAGTCTGAAGTCGTTTACTTTAAGCCAGTTAAAAACAAGCCTGAATAATGTGAGTGTTAAACCGGCCCAGGTTGCACCCATTAAAATTAAGGCCCTCGAATACCGGTATTTTTCATCGACCAGCGAATATACCAGCAGTATGGAAATGAGTCCCCACAAAATTCCCCTGCTCAGTTTGTATAAATTAACCGGTTTTTTGTACCCTCCTGAAAACAGTATTCCAAATAAAAAAAACAGAATATAAACCGGAACAACTATTTGGGTGAATTCCTGCGGGTAGTAATCGGCCGATCCAAAACGAATGTTTTCCCATAGCGGAGTTATAAAATAAAATCCTGAAAATATAATTAGTCCGTCTAATAGAGGCAGGTAAATTTTTTGAAATAACCTTTTTGTTATGGAGAGCAGTGCTCTGAAATAGATGGCCAGGTGGATGAGAAAAATGAAAATGCCGGCTTTGCGTTGAAAATGTTTCTTCGCAAAAATGATCATGGCGTTGTAGAACACTTTTACATAGTTGAGCGAACCTTTTTTTGTACTTTCTCCTTTGTAGTGGATAATGGTGGTTTCCGGGAAGTAATAGTTTTTATATCCTTCCAGTTGAATCCGATACGACAAATCAATGTCTTCGCCATACATGAAAAAAGTTTCGTCGAGCAGGCCTGCTTTGTCGAGGGCCGATTTTCGTAAAAGCATAAATGCTCCGGAAAGAACGTCTACTTCGTTAATTTCGTTTTCATTTAAATAGGAGAGGTGGTATTTTCCAAAGCGTTTCGATTTAGGAAACAGTTTGGCCAGTCCGAATATTTTAAAAAAGGCTGTCCAGGGTGTTGGCAAGCCCCGTTTCGATTCCGGCAGAAAACTTCCTTTTCCATCAATCATTTTAACACCCAGACCACCGGCATCGGGGTGGGTATCCATAAAAGAAATAACTTTTTCAAAAGTGTCTTCTTCAACTACAGTGTCCGGATTTAGAAGAAGTATGTATTTCCCTTTTGCCAGAGTAATTGCCTGATTATTGGCTTTCGAAAAACCTGTGTTTTCTTTATTTTCTATAAAGTAAATATCAGGGAATTTTTCTTTGATAAGTTGTGAGGAACCGTCTACAGAGTTATTGTCGACAACAAATATTTCCATTTCAATACTTTTTGAAGCATTTTGCACCGAATGCAGGCATTGCTCCAAAAAATGTTTGACATTGTAGTTGACTATGATTACCGAAAGTTCCATTTATGAAGTTGGAAAACATATCAGGAAGCCAGAATTAATTGATTATCCTTTTATGTTTTTCTTTTTATCGTTTTTATTACGTAAGTCTGTTTATTGTTGTCAAATGTAATGTTTACTTTTCATAACGTAAAAAATATCCGTTTCTGATATTATATATCACCTTCCTGTAGATTCGTTGTACGGAACCCTGTTTAATAACGATCGTCCAAGAGTAATTTCATCAGTGTATTCCAGTTCGTCGCCAATGGAAACTCCACGCGCCAGGGTAGAAATTTTAATGTTTTTATCCTTTAGTTTTCGATAAATGTAGAAATTGGTTGTATCTCCTTCCATAGTGGTCGACAAGGCAAGAATTACTTCGATAACCTCGTTGTTATCGATTCTTTTAACCAGTGAATCTATTTCCAGATCAGAGGGGCCGATTCCATCCATTGGAGAAATGATTCCTCCTAAAACATGAAACAGTCCATTAAACTGGTGTGTATTTTCAATCGACATCACATCCCTGATATTTTCAACCACGCAAATAACACTTTCATTGCGCGACGGATTGGAACAGATCTGACAGGTTTCGGTATCGGAAATATTATGGCATATTTTGCAATGTTTAATTTCGCTTCTCAACTGTATTAAACTGTTCCCAAATGTGTTCACATCCTCAACATTTTGTCGTAACAGGTGTAACACCAGGCGCAGGGCGCTCTTTCTGCCAATGCCGGGAAGTTTCGAAAACTCATTCACCGCATTTTCTAATAATCGCGACGGGTATTTATCAACGTTCATAGAAACAAAAATAAGGCTGAATTTGAAATAATGATACAGTAAAACCGAAATTATGGGAGAATCGCATGAACAATTTATATCAAGTAATTTCTGATTTGTGTGAGATGCTTTATTTATGTATCTTTTTTGAGCGGAAATTAAAGACCTGGAAAATGAAAATAATTTTGACTATTTGTGTATTACTGATGTTTGTGCTGGACGGATTTTCAGAAATACACGAATCTGCAACTGATGAAACGGGAAAGAGTGTGAATGAAGACGGGGCTTCTTTTGCTAATTCAGGATCAGATGGTGACCGGATTTATTATGGTGGATATGTTACCATGAATTTCAGTAAAAATTATAGTGTTATTGGAGCTCAACCATTAATTGCATATAAACTAACTCCGAAACTTTCGTTGGGAACTCAGGTTTCATATGAATATATTAGCGATAGGAGATATGCTGAAAATCAAAACGGATATAATTATGGAGCCAGTATTTTTAGCAGACTACGTTTAACACCGTATTTTTACGGGCATACTGAATTTTCGGTGATGAGTTTTAATTGGTTTTATAATGACGGGCGAGACGATAGAAAAATTGCTCCAATTTTATTTGTTGGCGGGGGATATAGTCAGCCTATTTCTGCGAATACATGGCTTAATATGCAGGTTTTATTTGATGTGCTGAACCATGAAAATTCGCCATATAGAAATTGGGAACCATATTATAGTATTGGGATTGGTGTTGGCTTTTAATGAGTACTGCAAAAAAAATAAGGAGGGAGTCTGAAAAGTGGTTCACGCAAAGGTCGCAAAGATTTTCGCAAAAGCGCAAAGTTCAATATGATTGAAAATAACGCGTTGCGTACTTTTCTTAATTTAGCGCTCTTTGCGTGAAACATTTTACATACGAAATTCCCTATTCATTTTTTATTCATCGACTGAATTTTCCTGTGCATCAATAACCGCAATGGCAGTCATATTAATAATCTCTCTTACTGTGCTGTCGCGTTGCAAAATATGAATAGGCTTATTCATCCCCATTAATACCGGGCCAACTGCTTCTGATGGTCCCAGCGCCTGCAAAATTTTGTAAGTGATATTTCCGGAACTCAGGTTAGGGAAAATCAGGGTATTGGCATCCAGATCGCCCAGTTTGTTAAACGGATATCTCGAATAGCGAAGTTTCCCGTTTAAGGCATAATTGGCCTGCATTTCTCCGTCAACCATTAAATCCGGATAGTTTTCGTGTAACATTCTAACTGCTTCTTTCACGCGTACAGGGCTTCCCTCGCCTTTGTAAGCGCCAAAGTTAGAATAAGAAAGTAGTGCTATCCGCGGTTCTATATTAAACTTCCTTATTTCAGCAGCGGTTAGTACGGTTGTATCAGCCAGTACTTGTGCAGAAGGATTCATATTCACGGTAGTATCAGAGAGGAATAGTGATCCGCGTTTCGAAAGCAGAATATACATGCCGGCAATGTGGTCGATATCTTTTTTTACGCCAACCACCTGCAAGGCCGGGCGTATGGTAGATGCATAATTACGTGAGAAGCCGGAAATAAAGGCGTCGGCCTCACCGGTTTCCACCATCATAGAACCGTAGTAATCGCGGTTGTACATTTTTTCTACGGCTTCGTTGTAAGTCATTCCTTTGCGCTTGCGTTTTTCGTAAAGTATTTTGGCAAATTGATGACGTTTTTCATCTGTCACCGATTCGTACAGATCGATGATCGGCACATTTTTTATATCCAGTTGATTTTCTTTAATCAGTGCTTTTATTTTAGCTTCGTTACCCAGGAGGATAGGTTTGGCAATGCCTTCGCGTATAACAAACTGAACAGCCTTAAGAATACGGAAACTGTTGGCTTCGGCAAATACAATTCGTTTTGGGTTATGTTTGGCCTTGTTTCTAATGGTCATAATCAGTTTGTTGTCGATACCCAAACGATCGGTTAATTCACGTTCGTAAGCGGTCCAGCTTTTTATGGGTTTTCGTGCAACACCGGTATCCATTGCTGCGTGTGCAACAGCAGGAGAAATGGTGGTTATTAGCCTTGGATCCAACGGTTTCGGAATGATATAATCTTTTCCAAAAACAATATTTTGCTGGTTATATGCTTTGGCAACCATTTCCGGTACATATTCTTTGGCAAGCTTGGCCAGTGCTTTGGCTGCCGCAATTTTCATTTCTTCGTTAATGGTTGTGGCCCGCACATCGAGTGCTCCTCTGAAAATAAATGGAAAACCCAAAACGTTGTTGATCTGGTTGGGATAGTCGCTCCGTCCTGTTGCCATTATAATATCTTTTCTTGCTTCTGTAGCTGCTTCGTAAGTTATTTCAGGATTGGGATTGGCCATGGCAAAAACGATTGGATTTTTCGCCATCGATTTAATCATTTTAGGAGTAACAACATCGGCTACCGAGAGTCCAAGAAAAACATCAGCTCCTTTCATTGCTTCTTCAAGCGTGTCGATTTTTCGATTGGTTACAAATTGTTGTTTTATGGGATTCAGGTCGGTGCGTTCTCGGTTAAGTACACCTTTGCTATCGATCATAACCACATTTTCTGGTTCAACCCCCAGACTCATATAAAGTTTAATACATGAAACTGCAGCTGCTCCCGCTCCGCTCACAACAACTTTTATGTCTTCAATTAATTTGTTGGTTAATTCAAGTGCATTAAGTAATCCGGCTGATGAGATAATGGCCGTGCCATGCTGATCGTCATGAAAAACAGGAATATTCAGTTCTTTTTTTAAGACCTCCTCAATTTCAAAACACTCAGGTGCTTTAATATCTTCAAGGTTAATTCCTCCAAAGGTTGGTGCAATGGCTTTAACTATTTCAATAAGTTTTTTCGGATCCTTTTCATCTACCTCAATATCGAAAACATCTACGTCTGCAAAAATTTTGAAAAGCAAACCTTTTCCTTCCATAACCGGTTTGCCAGCTTCCGGGCCAATGTCGCCAAGGCCCAGAACAGCAGTGCCGTTTGAAACAACAGCAACCAGGTTTCCTTTCGACGTGTACTTGTAAACGTCATCCGTTTTCTTGGCAATTTCCAGGCATGGTTGTGCAACTCCCGGCGTATAAGCCAGCGATAAGTCGTACTGGGTATTGTGTGGTTTTGTAGGAATGACTTCAATCTTACCAGGTCGGTCTTTTTTGTGATAATTGAGCGCATCAATTCTACGGATTTTAGGCATGACGATAGTTTTTATGGTTTATTATAAATGTACTGAAAATTGATCGTTGAAGAAAGGTTATTTAGCAGTTGAAAAACTGTTATGCAACAAGGCAGTTGAGCAAAAAACAGATCATTAGAAAGACGGAATAGTTACAACTTTTACAAAACCGATTTGGGAGAATAGATTTTAATTTTTTAAAATATGGCTGCCTTCAAGTTTATATTTTAACTCAAGTGTGAAACCTGTGTTTTCATGTCTTTCAACTTTTTCAGTATTTTTGACACCGATAAAAGACGAATAAATGTCGCAACGCTATTTTTTACAACTCAGTTACAAGGGAACCAGTTACCACGGTTGGCAAATTCAGCCCAATGCTGTTTCTGTTCAGGAGGTGATGGAAGACGCATTATCAAAAATTTTACGCGAGAAAATATCTGTGGTTGGTGCCGGACGAACTGATACCGGTGTTCATGCTTCATTTTTTATTCTGCATTTCGATAGCGAAAATGGTATTCCCGAAAATCTGGATATCGTTTATAAGCTCAACAGTTTTTTACCATCTGATATTGCTGTACAAAAAGTGTGGCCGGTTGATGAGGAGGCGCATGCCCGGTTTAGTGCCACTTCGCGTACTTATCATTATTTTATTTCTACTGAAAAAGATCCGTTTGCCACTGAAACGAGTTACAAATATTTGAAACCACTTGATGTGGAAAAAATGAATCGGGCAGCACAAAAGCTTTTTAACTATATCGATTTTACCAGCTTTAGCCGCCTGCATACCGATGTTAAAACCAACAACTGCAAAATTATGCAGGCCGAATGGACGCAGCGTGGCGAGCGATTACAATTTACAATTAAAGCCGACCGGTTTTTGCGCAATATGGTACGTGCCATTGTGGGAACGTTGCTGGAAGTGGGACAGGGCAAGCTGAGTATCGAACAGTTTTGTGAGATTATTGAAAAGCAGGATCGTGGTTCAGCAGGAGCATCAGCACCGGCGCAAGGTCTGTTTTTGGTGGATATTGAATACCCCGAATCGATTACACAGGGCCGCGATTAAACTTTTTGCGGTATTGTAAAGGTGATACACCATTAATCCGTTTGAACTGTCGGTTAAAATAGGAAATGCTGTTGTAACCACATTTTATGGCTATGTTTCCAAAACTCTCGTTGCTTCCGGCTATTAATTTCCCCGCATATTCAATCCGCATGTCGTTCAGAAATTCAGAATAAGCTTTGCCCGTACGTTGTTTAAAATAGCGGCAAAACGAGTTGGGAGTCATGTTTGCAACATCGGCCAGTTGCCCCAGATTTACTTCGTTACGGAAGTTTTTTGACAGAAAGTTAAAGATAACGTTGATGCGTTCGTTATCCGATTCGCGGGTTGGCGTACGATAACTCACTGATGATAAGGTGCGCAAATCTTCTGACTGTGCAAACGTATTAAGGATGCTCAGCAGTAGTTGAAAGCGCTTAAATCCATCGGCATCGGGACATTGTTTTATCCATTCAATCAATTTGTTTTTATCCGGTCCGTCAATTTTAATTCCCATCGAAGCTTTGTCGAGCAGGTGTTTTATATGCAGCATTTCCGGGATTTCGAAAAACTGGTTGCCAAAAGTTTCATCTTTAAAAAACAGGGAAATACTTAACACTTCCAGGTGGCTGTCGGGGTGATAGTATGTTTCGTCGCATTTGGTTACATGTGGTACATTTTTCCCGATAAAAAAAACATCGCCCGGCCCAAAACGTTCCACATGATTGCCGATAAAACCGGTGCCTTCGCCTTTTACAATGTAGGTAACCTGGTGCTCGGGATGATAATGAATCGTGTCGTAAAACCGTGCCCCATCATCAATCTGAAGCCGGAAAGAGTTGCCTCCTGTTTTGGGGATTACAAAACGTACTGCCTTCATTTTTTGTCGTTTAGTAAGATGTGTCTTTCAGAAAATAGCTCTCAATTACCATCGTGGTATTCCTTAAAACCTGAATAGGGTAAAATAGTTCAAAAAATGGATAAAATAAAGAAATAAAAGATGTTTAAATCCGATAATTTTGCAATTGTAACAAGTCATAATAAAAATAAGAAAATATGAGACCAACATGGACAGGGGTTTATCCTGCAGTAACAACAAAATTTAAGGAAAACGGAGAGCTGGATATTCCGGCTTTTATCAAGAACATTGAATTCCAGCTCGAATCAGGCGTGTCGGGAATTATTATTGGTGGTTCGCTGGGCGAATCGAGCACTTTAAGCAACGAAGAGAAAGTTGAATTAGTAAAATCGCTTCAACCTTATCGTGAACAGGTGCCGGTAATTATGAACATTGCCGAGTCGAGCACAGTAAATGCTGTTGAGGCCGCAAAACAGGCAGAAGCAAATGGTGCTGATGGTTTGATGTTGCTTCCACCGCTTTTATACAAAGCCGATGCCGATGAAACAGTAGAGTATTTTAAAACTGTGGCCGAAGCTACTACGTTACCGATTTTGCTGTACAACAACCCGGTTGATTACAAAATTGAGATTACAGTTCCGATGTTCGAGAAACTGAAAGACACTCCGAATATCGAGGCCGTAAAAGAATCAACCCGCGACCTTACGAACATTACACGATTAAAGAATGCTTTAGGCGATCGTTTTAAAATTCTTGGTGGTGTTGACACACTTTGTTTAGAGTCGTTGTTGTTGGGTGGCGACGGTTTGGTAGCCGGTTTGGTTTGTGCTTTCCCTAAAGAGACAGTGGTATTGTACGAGTTGGCCAAAGCCGGAAAAATTGATGAAGCACTGGAATTGTACCGTTGGTTTATGCCGCTTTTTGAAATGGATATCCACGCGAAACTGGTACAGTACATCAAACTTTGCGAGGTGTACACCGGTATCGGAACTGAATATGTGCGCGCTCCAAGAAAAATGATCACAGGAGCAGAACGCGAATCGATCATTGCTACCATTGAAACTGCATTGGCAAACCGTCCAAAATTTTAGTCTATGGCAGAATTGAAAGACCAAATTAATGAGATAATGTTGAAGGCTTCTGAAGCCTTCAACCTGTATAAGAAAGTTTCTGCCGAAAAGCGCGCTGCTTTTTTGCGGACGATCGGAGAGGAGATCATGAATATTGGCGACGAATTGGTGGAAACCGTAATGGCTGAATCCAACTTGCCGGAAGCCCGTGTGCGCGGAGAACGTGGTCGTACAGTTGGGCAGCTGAATAAGTTTGCCGACCTGATAGACGAAGGATCGTGGTGCGAAGCCACCATCGATGTTGGTGATCCGGGGCGTGAGCCACTGCCAAAACCTGATATTAGAAAAAAATTAGTGCCGCTTGGACCGGTTGTGGTTTTTGGCGCAGGAAATTTCCCATTGGCATTTTCTGTTGCCGGTGGTGATACTGCTTCTGCTTTGGCTGGAGGAAATCCGGTGGTTGTAAAAGGTCACCCTGCTCACCCAAAAACGGGAGCATTGGTGGCAGCAGCTATTGAGGAGGCTGTTGAAAAATGCGAATTGCCTTCCGGTACTTTTGGTTTTATGGATGATGCAAGTTACGAATCGGGTCAGTTGTTGGTGAAACATTCGGTAACAAAAGCTGTCGGATTCACCGGCTCGTATCAAGGTGGAATGGCTCTGGTAAAACTGGCTGCTGATCGTGAAGAGCCAATTCCTGTTTTTGCGGAAATGGGAAGCATTAATCCTGTAGTTGTTATGGAGGAATCGCTGGCCAATGATCATGTAGCAATTGCCTCAAAACTGGTTGCTTCGGTAAATGTTGGAGCCGGTCAGTTTTGTACCAATCCGGGATTGCTGATCACCACAAAAACAGATGGATACGAAGCATTTGTGGAAGAATTGGCAAAAGAGGTTGCAGCAACCAAAGGTTCGCAAATGTTTAGCACTTCGGTTCTTCGAAATTACGAACTGAATAAGGACAAAATGTTCTCGCACTCGGAAGTGAAGTTGCTTGGAACAGGAATCGGCGAAAAAGAAACGGGAAATGTTCCTCCTGCTCTTGCAACGGTTTCGGGAGCTGATTTTATTAAAAATCCGCATTTGCACGAAGAGGTTTTTGGCCCCTTTAGTTTGCTGGTGGTTTGCGAAAATAAGGTAGAACTTTTGGATGTGGTGAACGGCTTAAAAGGTCAGTTAACGGCAACTGTTCATGCAACAGAAAGTGAGTTGCCCGACAATCAGGAAATTGTGGATGCTTTACTTGAAAAATGTGGACGACTGTTACTAAATGGAGTTCCAACGGGAGTTGAAGTTTGTGCAGCAATGCAGCACGGTGGACCTTTCCCGGCAGCAAGCGATTCGCGTTTTACATCGGTTGGTGTGAGTGCCATAAAACGTTTTGTGCGTCCGGTGGCTTACCAGGATTTTCCAGACAATTTATTACCTGCCGAGCTGCAAAACAGTAATCCGCTGAATATTTGGAGAGTAGTGAACGACACGTGGACTAACGCCGCGGTAAAATAGATTAGTTATGGTTTTTTAATATCATATAATGACAAGAAGATCATTTTTTTGTATCGACGGACATACCTGCGGCAATCCGGTGCGGGTAGTGGCCGGTGGAGTTCCCCGCTTAAAGGGGAAAAGTATTTTTGAGAAACGCGAGCATTTCCTTGAGGAATACGATTGGATTCGCACAGGTTTAATGTTCGAACCCCGTGGCCACGAGCAAATGTCGGGGAGTTTTATTTTTCCGCCGGAAAATCCGCACAACGACGCCGGAATTCTTTTCATCGAAACAAGTGGTTGTTTGCCCATGTGCGGGCACGGAACAATTGGAACGGTTACCATTGCCGTTGAGGAAGGTTTAATAGTGCCGCATACGCCGGGAACAGTTCGTTTGGAAACACCGGCCGGATTGGTTATTGCGTATTACAAACAGAATGAAAAAGGCAAAGTAACGTCGGTGAAAATCATCAACGTTCCGTCGTTTTTATATGCCCGGAATTTAACGGTTGAAAGCCCTCATTTGGGCGAGTTAACTGTTGATGTGGCTTACGGTGGAAACTTTTATGCCATCGTTGATGAGCAGCCGAATTTCTCGGGATTACACAATTTTACTGGCGACGAGTTGATCACTTTCAGCGGTGCAGTCAGGAAAGGCCTGAATGAAAAATACAGTTTCATACATCCTCAAAACGAGAAGATATGTGGATTGAGCCATGTACTCTGGACCGGAAACACCAAAAGCGAAGAAGCTGACGCACGTAACGCTGTTTTTTATGGCGAAAAAGCGATCGATCGTTGTCCATGCGGAACCGGAACTTCAGCACGGATGGCGCAGTGGTTCTCGAACGGAAAGCTTCAGTTGGGCTCTACTTTCCTGCACGAAAGTGTAATTGGTAGCCAATTCATCGGTACCGTTGAGCAACAGCAAAAAGTTGGCGATTTCGATGCCATTGTTCCTGGAATAGAAGGCTGGGCGAAAATTACCGGCTACAATCATATTATTATCGACGATGAGGACGATCCTTACGCGCATGGATTTAGGGTAGTTGGAAAACTTTAGCGAAAGATGAGCAAGAAAATTATTGTTGTTGGAGCGGGAGTGATAGGTTTGCATTGTGCCTGGTATTTGAATGAGGCCGGATTCGAAGTGGAAGTTATTGAAGCCGGCAGCGAAAACAATGAAGAAGGATGTTCGTACGGAAACTGCGGGCTGCTGGTACCAAGTCATTTTGTGCCTTTGGCATCGCCCGAAATGTTGCGCTCCGGACTGAAAATGATGCTCGACAGAACCAGCCCTGTTTATCTTCCGCCGGGTAAAAATATTTCCTCGCTCCCGTGGTTTTTAAAGTTTATGAAAACTGCCAACAAGAAAGCTGTTGCCCGCGCCATTCCAACTTTGTACAAACTAAATGACGAAAGTCGCAAGTTGTATGAAGAGCTGAGTGCTCAAAACAAGAACCAAAGTGGCTTCTCGAACAAAGGCCTGCTAATGGCTGCAACAACAGAGCAAGGTTTGGAAGAGGAAGTTGCTTTAGCCGAAATTGCCAACGATCTTGGTATTAAAACGCAGCTGCTCGATCAACAACAACTGAAAACCATTGAACCGGAAGTTGATTTGCAGGTTGCCGGAGCAGTGCTTTATAAAAGCGATGGAAACGTTTCGCCGGAAGGGCACCTACGTTGGCTGAAAAGTTACTTAAAAGCTAGTGGCATTGTATTTCGATACGATACTTCTGTGCGTAGTTTTCAGCTTGAAAAAGGTAAAATTAAAGCGGTGGACACCAGTTTTGGAAAACTGAAAGCAGATGAGTTTGTGTTGGCAACAGGATCTTATTCTGCAAAATTGGCCGCTTCTGTAGGTGTAAAAGTTCCTGTAATTTCTGGTAAAGGTTACAGCTTCGATTTGCAAAAAGACAGTCTGAAATTACAAACGCCACTGATCTTAACAGAAGCAAAAGTTGCCTTAACGCCTTTTGAAAATACAGTGCGTTTGGGTAGTGGAATGGAGTTCAACGGAACCATCGGAGATATTTCATATAACCGGGTTCAGGCGATTATCAACCGTACACAAAAAGCTTTGCCAAATATGGAAAAACTGGATGCCAAAAGAATGGGCATCTGGGAAGGTTTGAGACCGGTTACGCCAACCGGAGTTCCAATAATTGGTCGGACTAACAAGTACAACAACTTGCTTGTGGCAACCGGACACGCCATGATGGGCGTAAGTCTTGGCCCGATAACCGGAAAAATTATCAGCCAGTTGGTAGCGGGCGAAAAACCCGGTTTCGACATGGAGTTGATGAAGGTATAATTTTGGTTCAGCTCTAAAGGATGCCAAATTTTCAAAAAGATGGCATCCTTTAAAATCCATTGAATATTACCCTCAAAAAAGCAGAAAAGAAATCAGAAAACTTTCCGGCAGAAAAGATTCTGCTTATATTTGTCCGCGAGTTTGGTTCGATGGTTTATAGCACTATAAACACGATGAAAAGGGAATCCGGTGTAAATCCGGAACTGTACCCGCAGCTGTAAATCCTGAAACTGATCATTACTCACGCCACTGTCGGTTCAGCCAATGACGGGAAGGCAATGATCAAATGGGATGAGTCAGAAGACCTGCCAACAATATGGATGAACGAACTTCGGGAACAAAGTTTCGGGAATCAATCTATTGATTTCTGCACCTGATTTCCTGTTAAAACAAAAAAGATGAGGTATAAATTTCTCTTGTTATTACTGCTTGCCGGTTTTTCGGTGTTTGCACAGGATGTTAAGCGCGTAATTTCACTGGCACCGTCGATTACCGAAAATCTGTACCTGATCGGAGCGCAGGACAAATTAGTTGGCTGCACCAGCTATTGCATTATGGCCGTTGATGATGGCAAAGAACAGGTTGGATCTACGGTGAATGTGAATGTGGAGAAGATTTTTTCACTCCATCCCGATTTGGTTTTAACCATGGGATTGACAAAACCGCAGGATCTGGAATCGATGCGGAAGCTGGGGATTAAAGTGGAAGTGTTACAAACTCCGAAAGATTTTCAGGGCATTTGTGCCCAAACAATTCAAATTGGCGAATTGGTTGGAAATAAACCGGAAGCCGAAAAGGTGGTGCAAAAAGCAAAAAAGGAGGTGGAAAACATTGTCTCGAAATCAAAGAAACTGCCAAAATCGAAAGTGTTTTTTCAGATTGGAGCCAATCCTATTTTTGTGGTTCTGCAAAATACATTTATGGACAATTTTATCACTTTGTGTAATGGTGAAAATATTGCAGCCGGTTTAACTCACGGTACCATGACCCGAGAAAATGTGCTGGTGAAAAATCCGGACGTAATCATAATTGCCGAAATGGGAGGATTCGGGAAAGAAGAAATGGAGGTTTGGAATACATTTAAAAGTATGTCGGCGGTGAAAAATAATAAGGTTTTTCTGATTTCCTCTGAAACTTCATGCAGTCCCACACCTGCTAGTTTTGTGAGTGCATTAAACGATGTATACAAATTTGTAAGTGAGTAGTCATGCAAAAAGGATTGATCCACATTTATACTGGAGAAGGTAAGGGAAAAACAACGGCGTCAATCGGGTTGGCGATACGTGCTCTGGGCCATGGATTTCGCGTGGTTTATGCTTCGTTTTTTAAAAAGCCCAATTCGTATGGTTACAACGAAATAAGTGTTTTAAGAGAGCAGGGAGCAACGGTGTTTACCTTTTCTGAGGGAATGCCAATGGCTAATCCTCAAATTACCCCCGAAGAATATCACACTTCTACACAAGAAGGATTAAGTGAATTAAGCAAATATATTAACCAGAATGAAACGCAGCTGGTGGTTCTCGACGAGATTTTAATTGCCATCAAATATGGTTATATTTCGGAAGAGGAATTATCTGAGTTTATCGAAAAAAAACCGATGGAGACCGAACTGGTTTTAACCGGCCGCGGAGCAACCGATAAAATAAAGCAAAAGGCAGATTACGTTACTGTTCTGTCGAAAGAAAAACATCCTTTCGATAGTGGAATTAAAGCTCGCGTTGGGATTGAATACTAGATTTAGGTTAACGATATCTTGAAGGAATGAAAAAGAAATACATTAAATGGATACTGTTTTTAGTTGTATTGCTGATATTGCTGGCGATGTCCATTGTGATTTCTTTATCTGCCGGAGAAGTTCATATTTCGTTTTCGCAACTGCCCGGGATTTTTGCCGACAAAAGCAGCATGGAATTTATGGTGCTTTCAAAAATACGACTTCCCCGATTATTACTGGGAATTGGCGTTGGCGGGGCTTTAAGTTTATCGGGTGCTATTTTGCAGGGAATTTACAGGAATCCTTTGGTTGAACCTTATACGTTGGGAATATCAGGCGGAGCAGCCTTGGGGGTGGCATTTGCAATCGTACTGGGGTTTCAAACCATTGGCTTTTGCTCATTGCCTTTAGCCGGTTTTGCAGGAGCACTGGTGACTCTTTTTATCGTTTATTTTTTAAGTTTGAAACGAGGAGGTTTAAGCATTAACAGCATGTTGCTGATTGGTGTGATGGTGAGTTTTGTTTCGTCTTCAGCAATGATGTTTTTAATGTCGATAGCTACTTCGGACGACCTGCACAACATTATTTTTTGGGTGATGGGCTCGCTCGATGAATCGAATAATTCTTTAATAAATATTGCATTTTACTCAGCAATTGCGGGATTAGTACTTACGTATTTTTTTGCACAAACTTTAAATGCCCTGCGTTTGGGTGAAGTGAAAGCCAAACACCTGGGAATAAATACCGGTGTTGCCATTAAACTGTTGTTTTTTGTGGCTTCATTACTTACCGGAATTGCGGTTTCAGTAGCCGGTGTTATCGGATTTGTGGGATTGGTTATTCCGCATATTGTACGTTTAATAATCGGAAATGATTACCGTGTTTTGCTGGCCGGATCGTTTTTAGGTGGAGCTATTTTTCTTGTTTTGTCAGATACTCTGGCACGAACGATTATTTCACCCAACGAATTGCCCATTGGTGTAATTACCGGTTTTATTGGAGGTGTAATATTCATTATTGTATTAAATCGGTCGAAATCGCATTTTAAACTGAATTGAAAATAGGTGATATTATAAATTGAAGTCATTTTTTAAAATAGAAGATTTTTCCTGTGGGTATCCCGGCAAATTTGTGCTGGAAGATGTGAGTTTTGAAATTGCAAAAGGCGATTTTGTAGGGATTATCGGACCCAATGGATCAGGTAAAACCACTTTGTTTAAAGGAATTTCAGGAGAACTTTCTGTTTTGTCTGGTAAGTTGGAGTTAAACCGCGCAGATCTTCAGAAAATGAGTCTTAAAGAAAAGGCACGTAATCTGGCTGTTGTAACGCAAACCATCGAAGTGGGGAGCATGACAGTTGAAGAATACGTGTTAATGGGAAGAATTCCTTACCACAGCCAATTCCAGTTTTTTGAAACAAAAGAAGATTTTGAAATCGCCAGGAAATACATGAAACTTACCGGTGTTGAGCGGTTGAAAGACAAGTATATGGATGCCCTGAGCGGGGGAGAGCAACAACTGGCCGGAATAGCCCGCGCTTTAACACAGGAACCGGAATTGCTTTTACTGGATGAACCTACTTCGCATCTTGATATTACTCATCAGGTACAGGTTCTAAACCTGATCAGGAAACTTAGTCGTGAACTGGGATTGACGGTTTTAATGATAATTCACGATTTAAATCTGGCCGGTGAGTACTGCGATTCACTGGTGATGATGCAAAAAGGACATTTGCGAAAAAAAGGAAGTCCCTCAGAAGTATTAAATTACAAAGATATTGAAGCCGTTTACGATACGGTGGTGGTTGTGCGCACCAATCCAATATCCAATAAACCGGTTGTATTTTTGGTCTCCGAAGAAGTGATTAAAAAACAGTAGCTGGTCTCAGTCGCAGTTTACAGAAAGATACGAACTGAAACTGCGACTAAGACTGCCAACTTTATTTGTACCAGCTGGAATACATGTGATACGCATTGGCAATTCGTTCCACTTCGCCATGCAACAGTTCCGGGCTGATATTTTTTATTTTTTTTGCAGGAATTCCTGCATAAACACTTCCCGATTCTACTCTGGTGCCTTTTGTAACAACCGAACCTGCAGCAACAATCGAATTGCTTTCAACCACTGCATCATCCAGTATTACTGCATTCATACCAATCATTACGTTGTCGTGAAGTGTGCAGCCGTGTATAATTGCTCCATGAGCAATGGTTACATTATTCCCGATATTGGTCGGCGATTTTTTGTACGTTGCATGAATGGTTGCATTATCCTGCACATTACTGTTATTTCCGATTTTTATATAATGTACATCGCCACGCAACACGGCACTGTACCAAATGCTACAACCATCGCCAAGTTCAACATCGCCAATTAATGTAGCAGTTTCAGCCAAAAAGCAGTCTTTACCTACTTTTGGGGTTTTGTTATTAAGTTCTCTTATAATTGCCATTATCTGAATTGATTTTAAATAGATTGCAAAAATAAGAAAACCCCAAAAACATTCATATTAGTCATAAGAATCTTGTTAAATAATGGTTACATTTGCTTTAGATTTTAACGAACAACCATCAAGAAAACCGGTTCTGAAATTATGATTTATTAGTTTTAGGGTCGTTTTTTTTATGACTTGTTACCAAGTTTGATGTAAGTTGTAAAATTTGAAATAAAAATATATATAGCTTTGTATTTGGTTATACAAAAAGAGAGAGAGAAGTTTAGATTTATTATCAAAACAAGGCAAATATTAAAACGAAATAAACAGGCAAGTATAACAGATGTAAAGAGCGTGAGGGATTAGTCGGTATTGCTTGGATATAAATCGATAATAGCTTATGCGAGTTTCCCGGTTTTCGGGAATATCTACAAGAACAAATAATTTTTAACATGAAAGAAACTAAAGTAATAGAACTGGAAGAAGTAACCATACGGTTTTCGGGAGATTCAGGCGATGGAATGCAGCTTACCGGTACACTTTTTTCGGATGCTACGGCACTTCTTGGAAACGACATTTCCACTTTTCCCGATTATCCGTCTGAAATTCGTGCCCCTCAGGGAACTGTAGGTGGAGTTTCTGGATTTCAGGTACAGTTTGGACAGAAGGAGATTAATACTCCGGGTGATCATGCACATGTTTTAATTGCAATGAATCCCGCAGCTATTAAAGCCAATGCCCGTTTCTTAGAGCCGGGTGGTACCATTATTTACGATTCAGATTCGTTTACAGAGAAGAACCTGAAAAAGGCAAATTTTGCTACCGATGATCCATTTACCGAGCTAAAACTGGATGATTATTTCAAGATTCCTGTTCCTGTTTCAAGCCTTACAAAAGAAGGATTAAAGGAATTTGGTCTCGATAATAAGAGTGTTCTTCGAAGCAAAAATATGTTTGCTCTTGGTTTGGTTTGCTGGATGTTTAACCGACCAATGGATTACATCGAGGAATTCTTAAAAAATAAGTTTAGAAAAAAACCATTGGTGGTTGATTCTAATATAAAAGTTTTGCACGACGGGTATAACTACGGAATGAACATGCAACACATGACTCCGAGTTATATGGTAAATCCGGCACAAATTGAAAACGGAACTTACCGGAATATTAACGGTAACCATGCAACTGCATGGGGTTTGCTTGCCGCTGCCGAAAAATCTGGACTGGAGTTGTTCCTTGGGTCATATCCTATTACTCCCGCTACCGATATTCTTTCTGCACTTTCTGAAAGAAAAGATCTTGGAGTAAAAACATTCCAGGCAGAAGATGAGATTGCAGGTATTTGTTCTGCAATTGGAGCATCGTTTGCCGGTGATTTGGCAGTAACTACTACTTCCGGTCCCGGTTTGGCCCTAAAAGGAGAAGCCATTGGTTTAGCTGTTATGGCAGAACTTCCGTTGGTAGTTGTTAATGTTCAGCGTGGTGGTCCATCAACTGGTTTGCCGACAAAAACCGAACAGTCGGATTTAATGCAGGCACTTTATGGCCGTAACGGCGAAAGCCCGGTGGTTGTTCTTGCCGCCAGCACTCCTTCTGATTGTTTCCATTATGCATACATGGCTTCAAAAATAGCTTTGGAAAGAATGGTGCCGGTTATTTTATTAACCGATGGATTTTTAGGAAACGGTAGTGAACCATGGAAAATTCCAACCATGGCCGAATTACCAACTATTACTCCGCGTGTGGCAGAAGACTCTGAATCATTCCAGGCCTATAGACGCGATGTGGCAACACTGGCACGCGAATGGGCTTATCCGGGAATGGCAGGATTCGAACACCGTGTTGGAGGACTTGAAAAAAATATTACCGGAACGGTTAGTCACGATCCTGAAAATCACCAGGTGAATTGCGAAATAAGGGAAGAAAAAGTACAACGTGTCGTTGACATGGTTCCTGATTTGGAAGTATGTGGTGACACCGATGGAGAAGTACTTGTTGTTGGATGGGGTGGAACTTATGGTCACCTGATAAGTACTGTTCGCGAATTGCGCCTTGATGGAAAGAATGTGAGTCTGGCTCACTTCAATTATATTAAACCGCTTCCAAAAAATACAAAAGAGGTATTCAGCAAATTCAAAAAAATTATTGTTTGCGAATTGAACCTTGGCCAATTTGTAGCTTACCTGCGTAATGAACTGCCTGAATTTACTTATTATCAGGCCAACAAAGTGAAAGGACTACCATTTACAGTGAGCGAATTAAAAGAAAGTATCACTAAACTTCTGGAGGACTAAAAATGACTGATGTAAAATATACAATAAAAGATTTTAAAAGCGAAAACGAAGTACGCTGGTGTGCGGGGTGTGGCGACTTTGCCATTATGAATGCCGTACAACGTACCATGGCAGACCTGGGCATCCCTAGAGAAAAATTTGCCGTTATTTCAGGTATCGGATGTTCTTCTCGTTTTCCATACTACATGAATACTTTCGGATTTCACACTATTCATGGTCGTGCTACTGCAATTGCTTCGGGAGTGAAAGCTGCGAATCCTGAACTGAGTGTTTGGGTGATGACCGGCGACGGCGACTCAATGGCTATTGGTGGAAACCATTTTATTCATTTGATTAGAAGGAATCTGGATATTAATGTGGTGCTTTTTAATAACCGTATTTACGGTTTAACAAAAGGCCAATATTCGCCAACTTCTGCCAGGGGATTCGTAAGTAAAACTTCTCCTTTTGGTACCGTTGAAGATCCATTTGTTCCGGGACAGTTGGTAATTGGTGCACGTGGTTCGTTTTATGCCCGTTCTATCGATGGAAATTTGAAATTGAGCCAGAGCGTGCTTGAACAGGCACATGCTCACAAAGGAACTTCGGTTGTTGAAGTGCTTCAGAATTGTGTGATTTTCAATAACGGTATTCACGCGGCTATTACCGATCCGGAACACCGTGCTGATCGTCAGTTGATTCTGGAACATGGCAAACCAATGATTTTCGGTGCTGAAAACGAAAAAGGAATTGTTTTCGAAAACGGAAAGTTGAAGGTTGTAAAAATTGGCGAGAACGGAGTAACCGAGGCCGATATTCTGGTACACGATGCTAAGGAAGTAGATCCTACTTTGCACCTGGCTTTGATCAATATGCAGTTGCCCGATTTCCCTGTGGCATTTGGTGTTATTCGCGCGGTTCCTGCTCCTGTGTACGATGTGGAGATGGAAGCTCAGATTAAGCACGTTCAGGAAACACGCAAAATTACTTGTGTTGATGATTTGCTGAATTCGGGAAATACCTGGGAAGTTACCGGAAACGGAAATGGTTCAGGAAAAAAGTGTTAATAAAATAAAAGCAACATAATGACAAGCCTCGCAGAAATGCGGGGCTTTTTTATGCAGTTTGTTGAATGTTTTATTGGGGGTATAAAATAAAAAATGCCGCCCGAATGAACGGACGGCATAATATGGAATTTATATAAAATGATAGAGTTAGATTCTATAAATGATCCCAGTTAATCAGCACATTCCAAAGCATCGATGAATCGTAGTGGTTCATATAACGTTCCAGTGGGTTGAACGTGAAAAATACTACATGTCCTTCACCAAGCGGTACGTTAAAAATAGCTCCCTGCCCAACAATTGCATCTTCGTTGCGCACCATGCCTGAAATAACATAGTCGGGTTCTTTTTCTTTTTTAGCTTTCTCTTCTTTTTTAGGGTTATCCTTATTAGCTTCTTTCTTTTCTCCTAAAATTTTACCGGTGTATTCAACCTCATCTTTTAAAGGTTTTGTTCCGTATTGTAAAACCATCAGGTCGCGGTTGTATTTCCGGGTGCTTAAAAGCGCTCCATTTCCTCTGAACAGGTGAAATGTTTCAGGATAACCATATAATATCGGGCTCCCCGTATTACGCGCTTTTGCTGTAACAATAGATCCTGGGTGGAATAACCCGCCCGGAGTGAAACTGCTTACTTCGCGGCCAATTCCGGCCTCGGCAATTATGGCTGCTGCATTTTCCAAAGGAACCAAAACACCACCTTCTCTTACAAACTCACTGAGGTTGAGAAGTCCTTCGAATCCTGGACCGCCAGTCATGTCTTCTGTAGAATCCGGATAACCGTGCGAAGGAAATTCTTTGGTTTTGGTAAATGGCATCGGGCCAAATTTTTCGTCAATACCATTTATAAACGATGAAAGACCTCCCCATTGTTTTGGAATAATAATAAGGTCGAAACGTTTGCGCAACATTCCATCTTTAAGGTCATCTTTATCAATAGAGGTATATGGAATTTTCTTCTGTTCGAGAGTGAATCTAACCCAACCTTCTCCCTGGGTGCTCGTCCAGGTGTGGTATACTGCTACTTTCGGCAAAGAAACTTCCCTTGAATTTTTTAGTTCCGATTTTGTTGCCACTAAATCGATACCAAAATTTTCAGATAGTTCTTTAGCTTGATTTTTGTTTAATCCCTTTAGAATCAACGATCCTGCCGATAAGGTGTCTTCCCCAACAATCGTTTCTGAGTCAATTATTTCTGCTTTAAAGTCTTTGTACTTATCTGCAGCCGAATACAAACCTGGCAAAATCGATGATTGCGCTTTGTAATTTATTAAATAATCAGATCCTTCACCTTCGTTTGTGCCTTTGTATTTCACGTCTTCTGTTACCATCGAAAGCTCATCATATGAATATTTTACTGAATCGCATGCCTGTACATCAACACCATACATTAGTCCGAGTGTCCAGGCAATGGCATCGTGTGGGGGAAATTTTGCTGAGGTTGGATATTTCTGTTTAAGTAGTAAATCGCAGGCAAAACGGCTGTAGGGTTGGTCGAGTAGTACAACATACTCTCTTGCAGAATCCTTTACTTTTCGCACCTCAATTCCCTGGGCACGTAACTGGTTTACAAGGTAATCTGCCATAACCGGATCGCGCTGATCTTCAGGAATGACAAACATTTTAACGTCCTTGGTTTTTGAATAGTTGATGCTGTTAACTCCCTTCTGATAGAAATTACTCAAAAGCATGTTTTTGTTTTTAGCCGCGTAAAACAACGAAGTTAAAACACCGGTTTCAGTGTAGTTGATGTTGTTTCTTGACGACCAGTACAGTTTTTCGGTGGCAGGATCGGGGCGGTACCATTCGCGTGAGATAATTTTATCACCTGCAAATTGAGAGTTCGAAAGATCGCGCAAATAAGTGTTTCCACCGGCGTTACCAAATGTTTCATAAAACCTTCCAATGGAATTGTGGTTGTTGGCAATCCAAAGCCCGTAACCCGGATACCAGCCATCGTAATACGCCCAGTCGAAACCACCGGGCATTCCTTCTACCGATAATGCTGTAAGCTCGTTGTTGGCCAAAGTCTGCCATTCCGAAACTGTTATTGGATCGATGTTTGAATTATAAGGCCCTGTTCCAGTTGAAATATACAATAAAGGCACTGATTCATGCAGATCGAGCATAAGGGTTGGATGCCATTTGAAATAAATTTTAAAAATGGCTTTTGTAATTTCCTGTGAAATTTGAAATCCGTCGCGGTTATTGTCATGAAAAACATATTTTCCCCAATATGGAGCCGATTTGCTGAATCCATCATCATATTCTTTACGATTAATGGTATAACGATAATACCAATCAGTCTGCTTGTCACGTCCATCAGGTTCCGAAACAGGATTCATGAGAATAATACAATTTTCGAGTACGTTTTGAATGTCTTCCGATTCATCGGCAACTAAACGGTAAGCCACTTCCATCAACGTTTCAGAAGAGCCCATTTCAGAAGAGTGCATTCCTCCGTTTAGAAAATAAACAATTTTGCCATCGTTGATCATTTTTTCAGCAGCTGCAGCATCCGTTTTTCGCGGATCAGCCAGTTTCGTCATAATATCTCTGTAGTATTCCAGTTTTTCGATATTAGGTTCGCTGGAAATGGTTACCATGTTGATAGGCCTGCCTTCTTCGCTGGTTCCAACCTGTTCAATTTTTAATTTGTTTGTGCTTTTGGCCAGTTCTTTGAAATAGTCATATATCTCGTTTGTACGATGAATAACACCTGGAGCACCAATAATAGATCCAAAAAATTCCAGGGGAGAAGGGATTTCTTCATTTAGCGGAATCTTTGAAACAATGGATGAAAGGAAACAACTATCAGTGGTATATTCCGCAATTTTATTTTGATACTCAGTATCTAATTTTTGTGCATGAGCAGGTAGCAAAGTAGACATAAAGAACAGCGAAATAACGAGTTCTTTAAAAACAACGTGCAGTTTTTTCATAATCAATATTGAAAGTTAGATTTATTTGTTTTTGTAATGATCGAACCAGCTTAGAATGGAGGCAACCTTATAAACCATCCCACTTGGTTTATCGGTAATATGGTGCGATGCTCCCGGAATTCTCACCAGGGCAGTTTCGACCTCTTCCAGTTTCAAAGCCATATAATATTGTTCCGATTCGCTCATGGGAGTTCGGTGATCTTCTTCTCCGGTTAACAACATGGTTGGTGTTTTTACATTTCCGGCCAGCGATAGGGGCGATCTTCTGAAATAATTCTCCGGTTCTTCCCATGGTTTTCCTTCAAACATGTATTTGGTTGCCCAAATCGGCAGGTCGGCAGAAAGGGCTTCGCTTGTCCAGTTTATAACTGGTTTTGCCACAACAGCGGCTTTAAACCGATCTGTTTTTCCAACAATCCATGCTGTTAAAACTCCGCCGCCGCTTCCGCCTGTAACAAACAAATTATCTGTATCGATGTAGCCTTTTTTTAATACCGCATCCACTCCCGACATTAAATCGTCATAGTCGTGGTTCGGGTAGTCGTGGTGAATAGCGTTTCCAAAATCTTGCCCATAGCCTGTGCTCCCCCTTGGGTTTGAATACAGAACGACATAACCGGCAGCAGCAAACAATTGTATTTCTGCTGCAAAGGAAGCTCCATACATGGCAAACGGGCCTCCATGAATCTCAAGAATAAGCGGATATTTTTTTGATGGATCAAAATCGGGTGGAGTTACAATCCATCCCTGAATGTCGCGCTGATCGTAAGATGATTTCCAGTTAATCTCTTCTGTTTTTCCAACTTTGCGAAATGAAAAAAGATCGGCGTTCACTTGGGTTAACCGGTTTTTCTTTCCTTCAATATAGGTACCCATATCAGCCGGATATTCAGTCGAACCAATGGTATACGCTATATTTCCGTTGTTTGCAATGCTGAAAGTTCCCGAGTTGTAAGGTCGGCCCAAACTCTGGCCACCTACTCCGTCTAAAATTGTTTCAATCTTTCCGTTCAAGAGATTTACACACGCAACCTTATTATCTCCATGGTCTTCATATTGGAAGTAAATTTCCTTGCTGTCGCTTTTCCACTGGATATTTCCGGGCTCACGATCCAGTTTTTGTGCTAACTTTTTAGCATCAGAACCATCACTGTTCATTACATAAAGGTTCGTAACGGTATATCCCTGGAAAGTGTCGTCGTAGCCAAGGTAGGCTATTTTTTTACCGTCGGGCGATAAAACGGGGCTCTGATCCGGTCCAAAACGATCTGTTAAAGCAGTGATATCGCCGGTTTCAAGATTCAGTTGGTAGACTTCAGTATTGCGCGGTTCCAGCTCATGTTTTTCGTGTAAGTTAGACGAACAATAGATGTATTTCGAATCGTTTGACCAACCAGGCGAAGTGTAATTATGTTCCGAGAAAGTCCATTGTCGGGGTGTGCCTCCATCTAAAGTGAGTGTGAAAATTTGGGTGTTACCACTTTTTAAGAACCCCCTTCCGTCTGCTTTGTAATTCAACTCATCGATAAAAACAGGTGGATTTTCCCATTTGGCACCTTCGGGTTTTACAGGCATTTTTAGCAAAGATTCTTTTTGTGCAGGAACAAACATGGTGAAAGCAAGTGAATTGTCGTCTGCTGACCACGAAATATTACCGGGGGCGTTTTTAGTATTGGTAAGAGTAGTGGTTTCTTTTGTGTCGAGGTACATCAGATAGAGTTTGACTTTTTCGTCTTTTTGGTTCGACAAAAAGACAATTTTGCTTCCGTCGTGCGACCACACAGGGGCATAATCACGGTTGTTTCCCTGGGTTAGTTGCCTGTTATTCGTTCCGTCACTGTTGATAAGCCAAAGGTTAGAATAATACTTGTCGCTCATGATGTCCATAAAGGTTCGAACGTATATAATTTTATCACCATTGGGTGAAATCTGTACATCACTAACATATTCCATATCGAATATATCTGTGAGTTCCAGGTTACTTTTTAAATCTTGTGCTGTTTGAGAATTAACCCGAACAGAACTAAATATTGTAAGTATAAAAAGTGAAATAGATATTAGTTTTTTCATCTTATTATAATTGTTTGTTTACTAAGGAATAAGATGGAACTCCCATATTTTTAATCATCCGCATTTGTGTGAAAAATTTCTTTATGGTCGTTTCATGATACCTAAAGTATAATTTGAATTTTGACAATATAGTTTAATACAACATTTTATACTATGATATAGTTGTTGTAATTGGGTAATTGATGTTGGATTAATATGTTTTTGAGATTTTTTGTGTCAATTTGAAATTTGCTGATTTTTAGATTTTACGAGTCGTTTTTGTTCTAAATATTTGTATGTGAGTTGTTTAGTGGTGGTATTGTTGTTTTTGAACGATGGTTCTCATCTTTGGTAAATTCGAATTATTTTTTTGTTATGAAATTGAACACTTTTTAATTACGGATAAGAATCAGGTTAAAGATGTTATTTAGAATATATGATTACTATTTGAGGTAAAAAACTCTAATTTGTTATTCTTCTGCATCTTAATCAATAAAGATGTTGAGAATAAGGATGAATTAATAAATTTGTACCTCCAACAAAATAAACACTAAATAGATTAAATATTATGAAACCAACGAGACTGCTAATAACATTTATTGCTGTAATCATTTTTCTGCTTCCCGGTATTGGAAATGCAAAAACAAGTTCAAAGACTGTAAATAATCAAACGGTTAAAGTTTTGACAATTGGCAATAGTTTTGCCGACAATGCATGTAAATACTTAAAGCAGATTACCGAATCGGTTGATGGATGTAATATTGTAATTGAAAAAGCTAATATTGGAGGGTGTTATCTTGAAAAACATGCTAACCTGATAAAAGAAAGTGAAAGTGATCCAACATGTAAACCATATAATGGAAAATCATTAAAAGAACGTCTTTTACAGGATAATTGGGATGTGGTTACCATTCAGCAAGTTAGTCATATGAGCTTTAAACCAGAGACTTATCATCCTTATGTTGATGAGATTATATCGTACATAAAAAAATACGCTCCACAGGCCCGGATTTATATTCACGAGACATGGGCATATGCGCCTGATTGTCCGCGGTTAGATGGTTTTGGGATTTCTTCTAAGCAAATGTACAAAGGCTTGAAAAAGAATTACAGAACATTGTCGAAGCAGAATGACTTTCCAATACTTCCGTCAGGAGATGCTTTCTATAAGGCACATAAAAAAAATAAGGAAATGAATCTTTGGAATGAGAACGATCGTTTCCATGCCAATGAGAATGGATGTTATTTGGCAGGTTGTGTTTGGTTTAGCAAATTGTTTAATCGTTCACCTGAAGAGGTGAAATATGTTCCGGAAGAAATTTCTGCTGAAACGGCCGGATTTATTCGAAAAATTGCAACCCTGTAATTTTTTGGCAGGCATCTTGTCCGAACGTGTAAATCTATCAGAGAAAGTTGCCATAACATTTCCGCACACTACTTGACAAATACCGGATTAAAACAATATTCAACCGATCAGTTTGCTATTTATAAGAACACTGTACTTTCTTAATGGAAAAAATTTGGGAAAACAGAATGTTCCTTTAAAGAATATGGGAACTTTATGTATTTTTGGTAGCTGAACCAAGTTACCTTATACCAATGAAAAACCTATTACCTTTAGTGTTTTTACTTTTATTTATCGCCTGTAACCCAAAACAGGAAGTTAGTATTAACAAAGATTTTACCAGTTATGTAGATCCCACAATCGGGAATGTTGGCCTCATTCTGCAACCAACACGGCCAACGATTCAGTTACCCAACCAAATGACACGGATGACTCCCGATCGTGCCGATTACCTGGATGACCAGATTTCGTCATTTCCATTGAACCTGATTTCTCACCGTGTTGCAAAGGCATTTTTTATTAAACCCATTGTCGGGAATGTTTCGGAGGAGAGTTGGAACAAACGCCTGACCTGGGACCACGACCTGGAAGTAACCCGTCCGTGGTATTATAAAACCGAACTGATTGACGATGAGGTGACGGTTGAGTATGTCGCCGGTAAGAAAACCGGTATCTTTCGGTTTATTTTTCCCGAAAATGCTGAGAAAAATCTATTACTCGGTCACTATTACAAAGACGGTAATTATTCCGTTTCAACTGAAAATGTTGTGACTGGAGTAGAACATTTCAGGAATGTAAAGATTTATGTTTACGGGAAAGTTACGGGTGAGTCAAGTATCACAAATCCCAACCCTGAAAAACTCGTTATTACTGCAAAATCTGACCAAAACCAAATGGAATTTAAATATGCTACTTCGTTTATTAGCATTGATCAGGCAGAGAAGAATTATCAAAGTGAATTAAGTGGAGTTGAATTTGAACAGTTAAAGACACAGGGAAAAGCTGCCTGGGATAAGGTAATTAACCAGATAGAAGTGAAAGGTGGAACTGAAGCTCATAAAAGAAGTTTTTATACAGCCCTTTATCGCTGCTACGAAAGGATGATAAATATCTCGGAAGACGGACAGTATTTTAGTGGTTACGACGAGCAGGTTCATAAAGGCGACCGTTCGTTTTATGTTGACGACTGGGGCTGGGATACTTATCTGGCTCACCATCCACTAAGAGCAATTCTCCAACCCGATGCGGAAGCTGATATGTTGCAGTCGTATGCAAACATGTATAAACAAAGTGGCTGGATGCCAACTTTTCCTATAATCAGCGGTGACAATATGTGCATGAATGGTTTTCATTCTACCATTTCGTTTTTGGATGCCTGGCGAAAAGGAATTCAGGATTTTGATGTTGAAATGGCTTTTGAAGGAATGTTGAAGAATGCCGAAGAAGCAACCATGTTACCATGGCGGAACGGTCCCAAATGTGAACTGGACGATTTTTACCATGAAAATGGATTTTTTCCGGCCCTGCATCCTGGAGAAAAGGAGACTATTGAATTAGTCCATCCATTCGAAAACCGCGAAGCTGTGGCCATTACTTTGGGACATAGTTACGATGATTGGGCTCTTTCTGAAATGGCCAAAGAATTGGGTAAAAACGATATACACCAAAAATATGCACCTCGTGCTTCCAACTATAAAAACCTGTGGCATCCGGAGCAAAAAATGTTTTTGCCAAAAGATGCACAAGGCAACTGGATTGATATTGATCCTAAATTTGACGGAGGAATGGGAGGCAGGGCTTACTACGATGAAAACAATGGTTATACCTATCAATGGCAGGCTCAACAGGATATAAACGGTTTGATTGGATTATTTGGCGGAGTTGAACCGTTTGAAGCTTCGCTCGATCAGCTATTTCGTGAGGGTTTGGGAAGAAGCAAATACGCTTTTTGGGCAAAGTTCCCTGATGCAACCGGATTAGTAGGGCAGTTTTCGATGGGAAACGAACCTAGTTTTCATATTCCCTATTTGTTTAATTATAGCAACTCGCCCTGGAAAACCCAGAAGTGGACCCGCTTTTTACTCGATACCTGGTTTAAAGACAATGTATTTGGTATTCCAGGGGATGAAGACGGCGGTGGCATGTCGGCTTTCGTTGTATTTTCTTCGATGGGATTTTATCCGCTAACTCCTGGAATTCCGGCTTATACAATAACAAGTCCGTTGTTTGAAGAGGTTACCATAAAATTAGAAAATGGTAACACTTTTACGGTTCGCGCTCCGGGTTTATCGGGAGACAAAAAGTACATTCAAAATGCAAAACTGAATGGGGAAGTACTAAAAACTCCCTGGTTCTCACATGAAGATTTGATGAAGGGAGGAACTCTTGAACTGGAAATGGGAAGATTACCCAATAAGGAGTTATGGAATTAAACAACATCTTTAATTTCGAATAATGAAATTTGTATTTCTGTTTATTGTAGGTTTTTTATTGGTAGTTTCCTGTACAGAAAACAAACCATCAAAAATATCAGGCGAAACAGAATCTCCTGTATGGAAACAAACTTATCCCGGTGTTTGGAAGGCTGTTGTCAATAATCCTGATGAGTTTAATTTGCTCTCTGTGAGTAATAGATTACCAAAAACTGATGCCATTCAGAAACTGGGTGATGCGGCAATTCCTATAGAAAAAAGCGAGATTACAGCATATACGAAGAACGGCAGAACTTATGTGCGTTTCCCGCTTGCGAATGAAGAGCAGTTGTATGGATTTGGATTGAATTTTAAAACGGTTCGTCAACGTGGCAGGATTTTACGTTTACATGTCGATCATTATGGAGGCACAGATAATGGCCGTACTCATGCTCCAGTGCCTTTTTTTGTGTCAGATAAAGGCTATGGTGTTTTGATAAATACAGCCCGCTATATTGATGTTTATGCCGGATCTGGTGTGCGAAAAGACAGTAATAACCCACCCGTTACACACGATCGAAATACTGATAAATCGTGGTCTGCCCGTCCTTATTCCGATAATTTAGAGTTTGTAATTCCCGAAAACGGGGTTGAAATGATCATGTTCACCGGAAAAAATATGATGGAGGTGGTTCAACGATTCAACCTGTATTGCGGGGGCGGTTTTATTCCCCCAAAGTGGGGACTTGGTTTCTGGCAGCGCACACCGACCTTATACTCCGATTCTGATATCAAAAAAGAAGTTGAAGGTTTTAAGGAAAACGATTTCCCCATTGATGTTATCGGTCTTGAACCGGGTTGGCACAGTGCGGCTTACCCATGTACTTTTGAATGGGACAAAGGTCGTTATCCCGATCCTCCTGGTTTTGCAAAAGAAATGTCGCAAAAAGGGATTCATTTGAATTTATGGTGCAATCCGTATTTGTGGCCCGACTCGGAACTGGATAAAAAGCTGAAAGAGTATACCGGTTCTCACACGGTTTGGTGTGGCACAGTGCCGGATTATACCATTCCTGAAGCCCGAAATATATTTGGAAATCATTTGTTGGAAAATCAGTTGAATATTGGTGTGAGCGGATTTAAGATCGACGAAGTTGACGGATACGATCAATGGCTCTGGCCCGATATTGCCACTTTCCCTTCGGGGCACGACGGAGAACAAATGCGCCAAACTTATGCCATGCAGTTGATGGCATTAACCGATAAAATTTATCACACGAAAAATGAACGAACCTACGGATTAATGCGTGCTGCCAATGCCGGTTCTGTTTCGTATCCTTATGTCATTTATAATGATTATTACAGCCATCGCGATTTTATTACGGCTCTGATCAATTCCGGTTTTAGCGGTGTGCTTTGGACTCCCGAGGTTCGTTCCAGTAAATCATCGGAAGAATGGGTGAGACGTATGCAAACTGTTTGTTTTTCGCCGATGGCCATGTTAAATGCCTGGGCTTCCGGAACCAAACCCTGGTCGTTTTCTGATGTGTACGAAGTTTGTCAGGATGTGGCTTTTTTGCGCATGCAACTTTTGCCCTACATTTATTCAACTTTTGCCCAATATTATTTCGAAGGAAAACCACCGTTTCGTGCTATGGAACTGGTAGATGGTTATCTGGCTAAAGCAGAAGAGGAAGAAGGGAAACTGGATGCTTCTGAAAATCCTTATGCCGAAGCGATTAAACACGAGGTAAAAGATCAATATATGATGGGAGATAATATTTTGGTTGCTCCCATGTTTGAAGGAGAAAAAGAGCGCAAAGTAATCTTACCAAAAGGAAACTGGTACGATTTCTATAGTGGTGATTTGGCAGGTAACGGAGAAGTTATTTCCATAAAACCGGGTTTAGAAAGGATACCGCTTTTTGTGAAAGATGGTGGTATTATTCCTATGATTCCAAGAATTCGTCAATCCTCTGAGTGGACAAATGAATTACCGCTGGAAGTTCGGGTTTATGGTGAAAAGGAAGGCAGTTTCGTTCTATACAACGATGATGGCAAAACTTTCAATTACGAGAAAGGTGAGTTTACTCAGACAGTTTTGCGTGTAAAGGATAAAAAAGGAGAGTTTAGTACTTCCAATAAGAGTAATTGGGAATATAAAAATTTTACCTGGAACTTTATAACGAAATAAAATCCCAGGTAATTTCTTTCATCGTTTAGTAGCAAACTTCCTGAAGAACAGAGTTCGATTCTAAAGGTTGCTCCATTGAATTATCATTACAAGTAATTATTTTATCTACCTCAAGAACCGGCATGTCGTCCATGTCGAGCATGGCGTTAATTAATCCGATTTTCTGGTATTTGTGCATGTCATCCTTTGTTATCCGGCAAACCGAAATTTTGCCGTCAGCAAGAAGACGGGCACGCTGAGTACCGGGAAGAAGCGGAGTATCGGGCGTCCACCACTTTTCTCCATCGAAGAAGATGGTATTGGCAGTAAAACTATCGGTAATACATCCGTTTTTTACAATAAGAATGTCATCGCAGTTTCCCTTTTGCTCAAAAAGCTGCTGAAGGTGAGTTCTGTCAGAATATTTACAGTGGTATTGAATGTTGTTGTCTTCCACCATCTTCAGGCATTTAATCTCCCTCGATTCATAGGGGATGAATTCAATTTTCTCAATGGTTTCCGAATACACCACCCGGCAGCGAAATAATCCGCTTTTATATTCTTCCGGAATTGTAATAATATCTTCCAGTTTTAGTTTTTCATAGTTTGGAAAGAATTTCATTCGCGCAACGTTTAGCCGTGCCTGGTGAAATTCAAGGTTATAAAGTTTTTCGTCCCTGCATTTAATCGTCTCCAGTAAATTCATCGCTTTAACTTTAATTTATTTTTCCTTTGTTTCTGTTTTTAATGGAATATATACTTTTTTCAATAATTCCTCGTATTCATTTTGGGCTTCACTTAAGAAAGTAATCCCGCCTCCGCTTTTGTATACCATCTGCTGGTTTTGTTTTTCTATGTAGCGGATTAACACACAACTATCAAGATCTTTTCCATCGAAATAACCAAATATTCCCGTGTAATAACCACGGTCGTAATTCTCTGCCGATTTTATTATTTCAACAGTTTTCTTTTTGGGTGCCCCGCAAATCGATCCGGCAGGCAGCATCTTAAAAATGATTTCTCCAATGTTTTCTTTATAATTTTCTGGCAGGTCGCCTGTTATTTTTGAACTAACCTGCCATAAATCTTTTTGGTTGGTTTTAATTCGTTCGAGGTAGCGAAACTTTTCAACGCTTACATTTTCGGCTACCAGGCTCAGGTCGTTACGTATTAAATCGACAATCGTGTTGTGTTCGGCAAGTTCCTTCGAGTCGTTTAAAATTAACTCCTTCGAATTAGGGAGTGTGGCATCAATCGTTCCTTTCATTGGATATGATGCTATTTCCCCATCTTTAATCTGTACGAAAATTTCCGGAGAGAAGCACACAAACTTATCTTTAAGTAAAATTTTATACCGTGCTGAACTGTTATAAAAAATATCGCTCAGCGAAAGATCAGTTTCCACCTGTGTTGGCTGCGTATAATTTAATAAATAGGTATCTCCGTTATGAATGTGTTTCTGTATCTCTTCGTATCCTTCTAAGTAATCTTCGAAGGTAATGGGTTTTATATGCCAGCTAAAATAATTTGCAGAATGTTTTTGTGGGGCATAGTTGCGATTATCATTGGCTTTCCAAAGAATTTTATCGCTCTCGTTGGGATCAAAAATTTGAGCATGACTTCCCTCAAAATCAACAAGAAAAACGAATGCTTCACCCCTCTGTCCCAACACATTCATTTGTTGTTCTATATTGTCCTTTCCCCACATTTTCAGGCAGCAAAGATAAAAAACTTCTTGAAGTTGATAATGATTCTATAAAGTGTTGATTGAAAAGGTCTTTGTTATTTTTTATTTTTATAAAGTATAATAGATTTTTAAAATATGAAAGGAACATTTATTCCGGTAATTATAAAGGAAATCAAAAATAACTCGGACTAAAAGTAAATTTGAAAGCAACCTAATCACAACCAATAGCATCTTGTATTTGAAATATCATATAAAAACAATGAAAACTTTTAAAGTCGTAATAATTTTAATTCTCTTTATTTTTGGTTTCGGTTCTTGTGAAAAAGACTCAGCTGAAATTCCAACACAACTTGAGATATTGGATAAAACGACTTATTTTGATTCGGAGGTGTTTGCGGAATGTGACCGGGATATTTATGGGAAATGGGAATTAATTGGTGTGTCAGGAGGATTGACAGGGAATGGGCATGATTTGAATTATGATTTCCTGCTAATTAAAGAATACGGAATATATGGATTTCTTCGCAACGACATTCTTTTAGAGTACGGAAAAGTCTCGCCTGCACTGCAACTGGAAAATCAAATAGGATTGCAGCTGAACTTTGAAAAAGATGAAAACTCGGCTTTGTTTTTTGGCGATCCTGAAAAATATGTTGTATTTAACGGCAGAGATTCTCTTTCCCTGAATTCACCTTGTTGCGATCGGTATAATTACCACTTTAAACGGGTTAAGTAGTTTTTATACTTTTCATAAACTTTCTTATATTTAGTCGCTCAATAAAAAGACCAAATGACAACAACAAACTCTTCACGTCGAAATTTTATTAAGCTTACCGCTGCAGCCAGTGTGGCGACAACAGGACTGGCGACTGCCTGTATCAATAGTGAAAAACAATATGAGAAACCTGAAAAACGACTGACTTTTTTGTTCCAGGGAGATTCAATTACTGATGGTAACCGCGGACGGAACGAAGATCCAAACCACATTCTGGGACATGGTTACTGTTTTGCGGTTTCGAGCCGAATCGGTGCCGACTTCCCCGAAGCAGGTTTTACTTTTTTCAACCGGGGAATAAGCGGCAATACCGTAACCGACCTCGACAGGCGCTGGCAAACCGACACATTAGACATTAATCCCGATGTTTTAAGCCTGCTGGTAGGAATTAATGATGTGAATGCTTTGGTTAATGGGAGAGATCATGCCGTTGATTTGGATACCTTTGAAACCACCTATCGTAAACTGTTAACTTCATGTCGTAAACAGAATCCTGATTTGTTGATTGTTCTTGGATTACCTTTCTTTTTTGCATCGGGATGGCGCAAAGACCAATATGAAACATGGTACCCTTTAACTGTTCAGCATGCTGAAGTGGTAAAATGTATTGCAGCTGATTTTAACGCCGTATTAATCGATTATCCCAAAGTATTTGAGGAAGCACTAAAACGTGCACCAATCGATTACTGGATTTGGGATGGAGTTCATCCCACAGTTTTTGGGCATGAACTGATGGCCCGCGAATGGATCAGTCGTGTAAGCTCCAAACTCGGATTTCTAAAGGTGTATTCTGAATAAAAATTACAGTTTTTACTTCTTAGCGGACTTCCAGTTATTTCCTTTGTGTTTAGTCTTGTTTAATAACCCGTTTAACACTTTTTTCACTTCCGGTGTACACAATTACCAGGTAAACGCCATTGGGCAGTTCGGTGATATCGAGCGTATTTGAAATTTCAGCAATCTTTACAATATTTCCGTTTAAGGTTGCCACTTTAATATTGCTAATCTCTTCTGACGATTCATTTTTGATGGTATAAACACCATTGCTTAATGTGGGATATATTTTAATATACGAATTTAGTTTTATTGTTGTAACCGAAGTCTGTACATCCGGTGTCCATGTTACTGATGCAGTGCTAAAACCTGATACCCCCGATAAACTTTGTACATCCTGGCTGCTTCCTTTTGTAAAGCTGATTGATTTATATTTTCCGGTTGCATTATCTTCAGTCATTTCCATCCAAACCTTGTAAGTCCCATCGGCCATTTCGTTACCTTCAAAATCAGTACCGTTCCAGCTGCAGGTCCTTGTTCCGTGGTTTTTGGGTGATGCTCCGGTAATGGCATCGGTGGAATTGTATACGCTTCCGGCTTCACTGGTCGACGACTGCCAGGTATTTAAATGTGTTCTGTATCTTTCGGCATAAACCAATAAGGTTTTTACAAAATTGCCCGAGTTGTCTTCCACCCAAATGGCCACGCAATTGGCAGGTGCATAATGACCGTTGTAAGTTTGCGTGGTAACCGAAACGCTTAAACTACCACTTGAGCCGGCAATAATTGTTTGAACTGAAAATAGTATTAGTAGGGTAATTGTAACTGTGATTTTTGAAAGCATATTAGATACTTTTTGACTTTAATGATTATAAAGCTTATACAAGAATCATCAGTGCTACCCTAAATTTTATTCTCAAGTTTTTGCTTTAAATTCTGCAATACTATTGCAATTACTTTGGTTTATGTAAATTTCATTTCTTTCGCTCGAAAATCGCAGTAAGTGTGGTATTAGAGCTTATGAAAATATGCTGAACGAATCGAGAAAAAAATCAGAAAACGGATTTACGAATATTGCATGCCGCATCTTTAGAAAAAAGTGCAAATTGATTTTTATGAATGTTATAACCTGACTTTTTTTATTCATCTTTTTAACCTGACACGCAGCAAATAATCTTTTGCAGTGATAAAAAGAACTGAAAAATCTTCATTAAATGCGCAGTTTGCAGTTTTTGTCCCGGTATAAATATGGCCCAGATTTTCGCCTTCAGGTGTAAAAATGAATACACCTTCCGGACCGGATGCAAATATCCATCCGTTTTTGTGCACTTTTAAACCGTCAGGATTCCCGGTAACTTCTGTGTTTCTGTCTGTTACATCGAAAAGTACTTTTCCATTTTTAATCAGGCCTTTTTTGTCCACATCGTAAACCATCCAGATGGCATTTTCGGGATCGGAATTGGACACGTATAATTTTGTATAATCGTTTGAAAAAGCAATACCGTTTGGTCGTGAAAGTTTTTTGGTAAGCAAAACCGTATTGCCTTTGGAATCTGTTTTAAAAATCCCCTGATAATTTAGCTCTTTTAATGGGTCATCCATCCTGAATTCCAGACCGTATGGCGGATCAGTGAAATACAAATCACCATTTATATGATAAGCCGCATCGTTCGGGCTGTTTAATCTTTTCCCCTTGTAATTATTTACTATTGTTTCGAATTCCGGCTTTGGATCTTTTAAGTCGGCTTTCATCTTTCCCATTTGGTGATTGCCATGTTGACAAAGAACGAGTTCTCCATTGGGGCTCAGTAATAACCCATTTGAACCCGGTTCTCCATTCAGCGGTGCTGTTCCGGTATAACCCGAAGGTTCTAAATATTTTTTTACTCCGCCATTTTCTGTCCACTCATATACAATATTCTGAGGAATGTCGGAAAATAGTAGTTTCTGTTGGTCAGCCAGCCATACCGGGCCTTCCGACCAATCGAATCCTTCACCCAGAATTTCAATTGTTGCATTTTCAGGAATAACCTGGTAAATAAGTGGATTATTAACGATTATTTTGCTGCCTTCTTTTATTTTTTGAGCAACGGTGGATTGCAAAAACAGCACGAATAGAATTAGTATTGCAAATAGTTTCATTTTGTTAGGTTTTTTACGAAGATAAAAAATCTAAGGAAATATCAGTAAAGGTCGGTAACTCTGTATATTTAATTTGTTATTACCGCGTTTAATTGTTTTATTGGATTCAGATTTGATTCGCAAACTCATATGGATGTAACTCGCAATTAAATTCTTCATGTTTTTACTGGACTTCCGTGTTTTGTTATAGTTTTTTGAACATATAGTCAAGTATTGTCAAGGGGTTTTTATGCAACATTATCTATATGTTGGTTAATTTTGAAACCGAAAAATGACTCATCAATCTTTCTTCATTGAGAAAAGAAAAATTTTAAGAATTATGAAAATGTTTAAGCCAATCGTAGTAATAATATTTATTTTTTGTTTTTGGGGTACGGATTCTGTTTTTGGGCAAAGTGGAGATCAGATTCTGGATGGAATTGGAGAAACCGGTTTAATTGCCCGCTATACATTAGAAGAGAATGCTAAAGATTGGTCGAGGAATAATCTTCATGGCAGCATTCATGGCTCTGGTTATGAATTTGTAAATGATGAAGTGTTCGGGAAAGTGCTTGCATTAAGTGGTGATGGAACTACCTTTATATCTATTCCTGGTGAGTTGCTGGCAGGAGAGGAATCGCTAAGTATTTCGGGGTGGATATATCTGCAATCGGATAAAGAAGGTGTGCCGTTTTTCGACTTTGGAAAAAGCAAATCGCATTTTTTAGCCGCCCCTGCCGGAACCACATATAATGAAGGTTTGGTGGCACAAATAAGTACAGAATCTAATAGTTATACGACAACTTCGCCTGCGATTGACAAAGATAAATGGAATTATATAGCTGTTGTTATTAACGCGGCATCAAAAAAGCTGGCGATGTACGTTAATGGAAGACCCGTTAGCGAGGTGGAAAATGTTGAGGTGGATTTGAAGCAACTTTTTGGCGGAGAAAGCAATCAGTTTTATATCGGAAAGTCAATTTTTGATGGCGACGCCACTTTACAGGCAAAACTACATGATTTTAGAATCTATAGGATTCCCTTAAATGGAAGGCAAATTGGGTGGATCAACTTTAGTGCATTGCACAAGGAAGAAGCGGAAGAGATGATGCGAAACCGACCGGATCCTGATCTTCCGAAGTTTCCGGAAAAAACACCACAGTTGTATAATCAGTATTTAACCAGCGTACCCGATATTGAGGTGGAAACCGAAGTGGGCTATCTTCCACGTTTGCCGCGCTTTGTAAAGGGAGTTTACAGTAATAATATTCAAGGACCGGATGTGCGTGTGCTTTGGCCCGCGCCGGAAGATAACAGTGACGTGCAAAGTCCTGGTAAATATACCGTAACCGGAAGTGTTGCCGGTACAACTATTCAACCTAAAGCAATTGTTACGGTTACAGAACATAATTATGTTCATTCTGCACCGCACCGCACGCTGGAAGCTTTTGATTTGGATAAGGTACAGTTAACTGAAGATCTTCATCACCACGAAACAAAATTTGTAGAAAACCGCGATAAGTTTGTTGATGGTTTGTTGGAAACCAATCCTGATAATTTCCTTTTTATGTTCCGTAATGCTTTCGGTCAGGAACAGCCTGAAGGAGCTGAACCTCTTGGCGTTTGGGACAGCCAGGAAACAAAGTTGCGCGGTCATGCAACAGGACATTATTTGAGTGCCCTGGCACAAGCTTATTCCAGTGCGGATTACGATCCCGCGATCCAGGCTAAGTTTGCTGAGAAAATGGAATACATGGTGAATACGCTGTATGAATTATCTCAACTATCAGGAAAGCCTGTAACTGCAGGCGGTGAGTCTGTGTCAGATCCATTGGCTGTTCCTCCCGGACCTGGAAAAGACGGTTATAATTCTGATTTAAGTGAAGAAGGAATCCGTACCGATTACTGGAACTGGGGTTTAGGATTTATCAGTGCTTATCCACCGGATCAGTTTATTATGTTGGAACACGGAGCAAAATACGGAACTGATAACACCAAAGTTTGGGCGCCATACTACACTTTGCATAAAATATTTGCCGGTTTAATGGATATCTACGAAGTTAGCGGCAACGAAAAAGCACTTGAAATTGTTAAACGAATGGGCGACTGGGTGCATGCACGATTGAGTGTTGTTTCTACCGAAACACTTATAAGTATTTGGAACACGTACATTGCCGGAGAATTTGGAGGAATGAACGAAGCCCTGGCCAGATTAAGCCGTTTAACCAACGACCCAAAGTATCTTGAAACTGCTAAGTTATTCGATAACATCAGGGTGTTTTTTGGCGATGCCGAGCATTCTCACGGACTGGCTAAAAACGTGGATATGTTTCGCGGTTTACACGCCAATCAACACATCCCTCAAATTATGGGAGCGCTCGAAATCTATCGCGATTCAAATGAACCGGAATATTTTGATATTGCAGATAATTTCTGGAACAAGGCTACTGGTGATTATATGTATAGTATTGGTGGCGTTGCAGGAGCCCGTAATCCTGCCAATGCTGAATGTTTCACCAGCCAACCGGCAACACTTTACGAAAATGGTTTTTCGGTGGGCGGACAAAATGAAACTTGTGCAACGTATAACATGTTGAAATTAAGTCGCAATCTGTTCCTGTATAATCAACATGCCGAGCTGATGGATTACTACGAGCGCGGACTTTACAACCATATTCTGGCATCGGTTGACGAGCACAGCCCCGCCAACACTTACCATGTACCTTTACGCGCCGGTTCTGTGAAGCATTTTAGTAATGCTCATATGGACGGTTTTACCTGCTGTAATGGTACAGCACTGGAAAGCAATACAAAACTTCAAAACTCTATCTATTTTAAAAGTGCAGATAATGATGCTTTGTATGTAAACCTGTACGTGCCTTCAACATTAGAATGGACAGACAAGAATATTACGGTTAAGCAAACAACTGCTTATCCGAAAGAAGACCATACAACATTAACCATTAGCGGTAGTGGTAAATTTGATTTGAATGTACGTGTGCCACATTGGGCTACCGATGGCTATTTTGTAACAATAAATGGCAAGAAAGAAAATGTGAAGGCCGAGCCGGGGACATATCTCACTATAAACCGTAAATGGAAAGACGGCGACAAAGTGGAGTTGCGCATGCCATTCCATTTCTATCTGGAACCGGTTATGGATCAGCAAAACATTGCCAGCTTGTTTTACGGACCTGTTTTATTGGCAGCACAGGAAGAGGAGCCACGTAAAGATTGGAGAAAAGTAACTTTGGATGTAAATGATATCAGTAAATCTATTTCCGGTGATCCTGAAAAACTGGAATTTACAATAGACGGTGTTACCTATAAACCTTTTTACGAAACCTACGGACGTCATTCGGTTTACCTCGATGTAACGTTGAAATAATTCGCTCACATCGAACATTGAAGGATTGAAAAGATCCGATCTTTATAAAGGGATCGGATCTTTTGTTTATCGTCATTTTTTCTTTAATAAATATATTTTCATCGGGAGGTCTTGTATTTATTTCAATTTATAAATGTCTCCAATAGATACCTGGGGAATTGAAATAATAATTATATTTAATGCTCCGGTATTGTAAGTGTCTTTTACAATTAATATTAACAATTCAGACTTGTAGAGTTTTGTTACAGGAAGCAACCAGTTAGCGATAAGATACATCATAGATAGAAATGATAATTATGAAAAGAAACCGAATCAGAACCATTTTAAAAGGTCTAAGTTTTACTTCTGCGATGTTTATTTTTCAGGCATGTTATGGCACACCCCAGGATTTTGGATCTGACTCACTTGTGGAAGGACAAGTTAAATCGCTAACATCCGGACTGCCAATAAAAGGGATTAAAGTTTCTGTTTCAGGTAATTTGAATTATGATACTACTGATCAGGAAGGAAAGTTCTCCATATACTTTGAGAAACTTGACAGCGTTGTGGTTCGTTTTGAAGACATTGATTCTGGGGAAAATGGTTTGTATCAAGATACTTCTAAAGTAATTAAGGAAATAGACGAGAAAGTATATCTGGAAATACTGATGCAGGAAAAATAAATGATTTCATCCCTAAAGAAATATGCATTTCGGCAATTCAGAAAGGCTGAAGCAACTATTCATGAACTAAATTATTTGTTTTGGGAATGTACTACAAGGTGCAATTTAAATTGTATTCATTGCGGAAGCGATTGCGCAAAAGATAGTGCTTTTCGCGATATGCCTGTTATTGATTTTCTTAAGGCAGTTGATACGATAGAAGATAAATCCCGCAACTTTACGGTAGTATTTACCGGAGGCGAGCCTTTGTTGCGAAATGACCTTGAACATTGCGGAAAAGAATTGCGGAAAAGAGGTTTTAGGTGGTCAATCGTTTCCAATGGACACTTGTACAGTAAAGAAAGGCACTATTCCTTATTGAATGCGGGAATGGGAGCATTAACCATAAGTTTGGATGGCTTAAAAGAGACTCATAATTGGTTGAGAAATAGTACGAATAGTTTTGAGAAAGTTTTATCAGCAATTGAACTCGCTGCAATATCTAATCGTCTAAATTTTGATGTAGTTACTTGTGTCAATCAGAAAAATATTGAAGAGCTTGGACAAATAAAGGATTTGATGATTTCGAAAAAGGTGAAAGCCTGGAGATTATTTACAATTATTCCAATTGGAAGAGCCGTTGAAAATAATGATTTGCAGTTGACCGATGAGCAATTTCTGGGATTGATGAATTTTATAACAGAAAATAGAAGAACAAAAGAAATTGATATAAAATTTAGTTGCGAAGGATATGTCGGGAGATTTGAGTCGTTGGTAAGAGATAGTTATTTTTTTTGCAGAGCAGGTATTAATATCGCTTCAGTTTTAATTGATGGGGCTATTTCCGCTTGTCCGAATATTGACAGATCTTTTTCACAGGGAAACATTTACAACGACAATTTTTATGAAATCTGGCAGAATAAATTTCAGCCTTTTCGCAACAGGGAATGGACGAAAACAGGTCAATGCAAATCGTGTAAGGATTATAAGGATTGCCAGGGCAATGGTTTCCATAACTGGCATGGTGAAAAGAAAAATGTTTTGGTTTGCCATAACGAAAAAATAGAAAGAGCATTGAATTTTAGCTAACCTTGCTTTAGAGAACAAGATAGGAGGATGCATTTTTTATTCATCGTTTACTAAATTGGTTATGATCGTTGCTCCTACTTTTTATTCGAGGAATTAATTTCTTTGTGCCATCTCTCTCTCATATACAACTTTGGATTAATTACACCAAACCAACAAGAGTAACCTGGAATTCTTGTTTTTCGTAAACACTTGCACAAAGCAAAACATACATCATGAAAAAAATTGCATTCACTTTTTTACTGCTGTTTTGTTTTTCTCTAGCCGGTATGGCCCAGAAACCTTATTCCATTGAAAATCTGCAAAGCCTGTCGCAGGAAGATCTTGGACTTTACCAGCTGGGGGCGCAAAAACTTCAAAATACAGGGCGCACTCTTAATATTATTGGGGTATCGTCGTTGGGAACAACAGTAGTTGCAGGTATTTTAGGATCGGATTGGGGATTTGGTGTAGATAGTTGGTCGTTGATAATTATCGGAGGAAGTGGAATTCTCCTGGGAGGAGCTTCTTTGGTTGTGGGGATACCAATGAATTTGACAGGAAAAAAACGGGTGGAAAAGATCAATTCGTTAACCAATAAGGCATTTCACGAAGTAAAACTGGAAATTATGCCCGTGGCAGATTACAACCAGTTGGTTCAGAAATACCAGGCTGGCATCACTCTCCGGTTGAGCTTTTAATATTTTACGTTAGTAATTTCAATATAAAGGATTAATAAAAACTACCATAATGAAAACAATTGCATTCTTATTTTTATTTCTGTTTTGTTTTTCCCTCACCGGTATGGCACAAAAACCTTATTCCGTTGAAAACCTGCAAACACTGTCGCAGGAGGAACTTGAACTTTACATGGTTAAGGCCAAGAAGCTTCAGAATACAGGTAAAATTATAAACATTGTTGGGGCTTCAATATTGGGTGGTACTACTGCAACTATAATGGGAATGGCTATTTTTGCTGAAGGTGACTGGTCTCTGGGAGCAGTTGTTGTTGCTTTTTTTGGCGGACTCGCCGGCGTCGGCACTTTGGCTGTTGGTATCCCAATGAACTTAACAGGCAAGAATCGGGTGAAGACAATCAACTCGTTAAACAACGCAGCCTTTCACAGGTTAAAACTCGAAATTATGCCCGGGGCCAATTATAATCAGCTGGCGCAGAAATACCAGGCGAGCATCACGCTCAGATTGAGCTTTTAGTTTTTCCTGTTGTTTAGTATAAATAAGTATAATAAAAAAGCCGCTTCATTTGAAGCGGCTTTTTTATTATAGCTTTGAATAAATATCTATTCTTCTCCTTCTTCAGGTTTTGAATAATCCATGGCAGCCATACGTATGTATGATTGGTAACGCCATTTTGCATTCGCTTCAGCTGCAGAAAATAATTCATCGGCAGCAGCAGGGAACGATTTTTTCAGTGAAGTATAACGAACCTCACCATTCAGGAAGTCCTGGAATTTACTCCATTCCGGTTCTTTTGAATCCAGTTGGAATGGATTTTTACCTTCGTCTTCCAAAAGTGGGTTGTATCGGTACAAGTGCCAGTATCCTGATTCAACTGCTTTTTTCTCCTCTTCTTGGGTACGTCCCATGCTGGCACGTAATCCGTGGTTAATACAAGGAGCATAAGCAATAATAATTGAAGGACCAGGGTAAGCTTCAGCTTCTTTCAATGCTTTGAAATACTGAGTCTGGTTAGCTCCCATTGCCACCTGTGCAACGTAAACATAACCGTAGCTCATCATCATAGCTCCCAGATCTTTTTTGCGTATCTTTTTACCAGAAGCGGCAAATTTAGCAACAGCACCAACAGGAGTAGACTTGGATGCCTGACCACCGGTGTTAGAGTATACCTCAGTATCCATTACCAATACGTTTACATCTTCGCCGCTTGCCATTACGTGGTCTAAACCACCGTAACCAATATCGTAGGCCCATCCGTCACCTCCGAATACCCAGATTGATTTTTTAATCAGGTATTGTTTCAGCTTCATGATTTCTTTAGCGTAATCGCTGTTGCTTTCTTTAATTACATCCAATACTTTGTTGGTTGCAACAACAGAACCATCGGCATTGTCTTTTTTCTCCAGCCATTCAGCAAATACTTCTTTTTCTGCATCAGAAGCACCATTTGAAAGGGCAGTCGTCATGATATCGGCAATGCGGTTACGTTGAGCGCTTACACCTTCAGCGAAACCAAAACCGTATTCGGCGTTGTCTTCGAACAGTGAGTTTGCCCAGGCCGGTCCGTGACCTGATTCTTTGTGTTTACAGTAAGGAGTTGATGGAGCAGAACCACCATAGATTGAAGAACAACCTGTAGCGTTGGCAACCATCATTCTTTCACCGTAAAGCTGGGTAATTAATTTTACGTATGGAGTTTCACCACAACCTGCACAAGCTCCCGAGAACTCGAACAATGGTTGAGCGAATTGTGAATTTTTAACTGATTTGGTTTTGTCAACCACTTTTTCTTTAACGGTAACATTTTTGTCCATAAAGTTCCAGCGCTCAACTTCAGCCTGCTGTGTTCCCAACGGCTTCATAACAAGTGCTTTTTCTTTTGCAGGACAAACGTCGGCACAGTTACCACAACCTGTACAGTCGAGTACTGATACCTGCATGCGGTATTGTAATCCTCCAAACATTTTTGATGGAGTAGCTGCTTTTACTTCTGTTCCTTCAGGAGCTGCTTCAACTTCTTCTTCAGTCATTAAGAACGGACGAATAGCAGCGTGAGGACATACATAAGAACACTGGTTACATTGGATACAGTTATCGGCCTGCCATTCAGGAACGTTAACTGCAATACCACGTTTTTCAAAAGCAGCTGTTCCAAGCGGGAACTGTCCGTCTTCCGATCCAATAAATGTAGAAACAGGAAGATCGTCACCTTTTTGAGCGTTGATTACGTCAACTACTTTGGCAATATATTCCGGACGGTCAGTGTCGACTGCTTCGTCAGCAACAACAATGTCTTTCCATTCTGCAGGAACATCAACTTTTACTACGTTTTTACCACCGGCGTCAACCGCTGCGTAGTTCATGTTTACAATGTGCTCACCTTTTTTACCGTACGATTTTACAATGGCAGCTTTCATTTGGTCAACAGCCATTTCGTAAGGAATCACTTCAGTGATTTTAAAGAAAGCCGATTGCATGATGGTATTTGTGCGGGTTCCCAAACCAATCTCTTCACCCAGTTTAGTACCGTTGATGATGTAGAAGTTGATTTCGTTTTCAGCCAAATACTTTTTCATTGAATCAGGCAACTGATTTTTGGTTTCTTCTGCGTCCCAGATAGAGTTCAGCAAGAAAGAACCACCTTTTTTCAGACCTTTCAATACATCGTACATGTGCAGGTATGCAGGTACATGACAGGCAACAAAGTCAGGTGTAGTTACCAGGTAAGTAGAACGAATAGGTGCATCACCAAAACGCAGGTGCGAACAAGTGAAACCACCCGATTTCTTCGAGTCGTACTGGAAGTAACCCTGACACGATTTATCAGTGGCGTCGCCAATAATTTTAATCGAGTTTTTATTTGCACCAACCGTACCGTCAGAACCCAAACCGTAGAATTTAGCCTGGTAAGTTCCTTCCGGAGTCATGTTGATTTCTTCTTTTAACGGAAGTGACTTAAATGTAACATCGTCAACAATACCAATAGTGAAGTTGCCTTTTGGCTCGTTCATTTCAAGGTTTTCGTATACCGATAATATTTGAGAAGGAGTAGTATCTTTTGATCCTAAACCATAACGACCACCAACAATTACAGGAGCGTCAGCTTTTCCGTAGAATTGCGATTGTACATCAAGGAAAAGAGGTTCTCCGGTTGCTCCCGGCTCAGCGGCACGGTCTAAAACAGCAATACGTTTTACTGAATCAGGTAAAGCTTCAACAAAGTGTTTTGCCGAGAATGGACGGAACAAGTGAACCGAAATCATACCCACTTTTTTGCCCTGGGCAGTTAAGTAATCTATGGTTTCTTTAATGGTTTCTGTAACCGAACCCATAGCAATGATAATATTTTCAGCATCAGGAGCACCGTAATAAGTGAACGGACGGTATTTCCTTCCTGTTAATTCGCTGATTTGATCCATATAATCGGCAACGATATCAGGAACTGCATCGTAGAATTTATTAGCTGATTCTTTAGCCTGGAAGAAAATATCAGGGTTCTGTGCAGTACCACGTGTTACAGGATTTTCAGGATTTAATGCACGGTCGCGGAATGCCTGAATTGCTTCCTGGTCAACCAAAGGAACAATATCTTCCATGTCGATGGCTTCAATTTTCTGGATCTCGTGAGATGTACGGAATCCGTCGAAGAAAGCAAGGAAAGGAACTCTTGATTTCAGGGTAGCCAGGTGAGCAACACCGGCAAGGTCCATTTCTTCCTGAACCGAACCCGATGCCAACATAGCAAAACCGGTCTGACGGGCAGCGTAAACGTCGCTGTGATCGCCGAAAATAGAAAGTGCATGACCGGCAAGAGCACGGGCACTTACGTGGAATACGGTTGGTAATAACTCACCCGCAATTTTGTACATGTTAGGAATCATCAACAACAAACCCTGCGATGCAGTGTAAGTAGATGTTAATGCACCTGATTGTAATGATCCGTGAACAGCACCGGCAGCACCGGCTTCACTTTGCATTTCAGCCAGACGTACAGGGCGTCCGAACATATTTTTCTTTCCAAAAGCAGCCCATTCATCAACGTACTCGGCCATGGTTGACGACGGAGTGATCGGATAAATACAGGCGACTTCACTGAACATGTAACTCATATACGCTGCAGCGTAGTTCCCGTCACATGTTACCATTTTTTTTTGTTTTGCCATCTTTATTCGTTTTTAATTTATTTTAGATTATTCTTGATTTTTCGCTACTAACGACTTGCTACTGCTCATTAATAAAGGAATCCGAACAGCCACAAAGGAATTTTATTTCCTTCACCCACCTCAATTACATCAGAGGCAGCATAAATACCTTTTTTCGGTTCCAGTTTTCTTCCCCCCACATTGAATTTATATTTTCCATCAATACAGAAATCAGCAATTGGCGACTTCGCCAGTTTACACACATAACCTACCTGGTTGTAAAAGAATGTTTGCCGAACCGTGCTTTTGTCGTTGTTATTCGGAGCAATGGCATTTAGCAGGTTGGTATTGTGCATGTATACTTTATCCGGTTTTTTCATCTGGTCGTCGTCGCTGCCTCCGTTTTCATACAACAGATTAATCAGCTTCGCATGCTTTAAATATTTCAGATAGTTCATAATTGTTGCACGCGAAGTCTCAACCGAAGTGGCTAATTTACTAACATTTGGAGTAAATGGCGTTTCTGAGGCAATGATGTGCAACAGCTTTCTGAGTTTTGGTAAATATTTAAATTCTATTTGATTGATATACGGAACATCAATTTCGAGTGCAAGGTTGATGTTTTTCAGAAGCTTGTCGATATAAAAATTCGGAGCATCGATGTAATATGGGAAATACCCGAATTTTATATATTCATCGAAATAGGCCAGAGGACGAATCTCTCCAACTATCTCCTGCGCAATTTTTACATGGTTCTTAATAATTTCTTCAAAAGTGTAGGTGCGGAATTTTTTCCCGGTCTGGTGATTGAGATATTCTCTAAAGGATAAACCTTCGAGGTGATAAATAGTTGCAATACCTTCCAAATCAGGATTCCCTTCGGTTATACGCAGCACCGGCGACGACGTAAAAACGATTTTCAGGTCAGGGATCTCGTCAATACATTTACGTAAATCTTCCGACCAGTCGGGATATTTTTGTATCTGATCGAGAATTAATAATTTCCCACCACGTTTGGCAAACTCATCAGCAAACGAGCTTATTTTTCGTTTGGTGAAGTAGAAATTATTTAGGTTTAAATAAAGTGCTTCGTTGTTATCGGGGTGGTATTTTTTGATATAATCAAGTAAAAAAGTAGTTTTCCCAACACCTCTGAATCCTTTAATACAGATCATCCTTTGGTTCCAGTCAATATTATCCATCAATTCTCTTTTGATGGTTTCTTTTGAACTTTCCAGTAGTGATTTATGTACCTGTTGAAAAAATTCCAATGTTTTCGGTTTTAATAATTGTAAATTGCATTTTGCAATCTGCACATAGCAAATTTAATAAATTTGTGTAAGGTAGGCATGTTTAAAATTCAACTATGACAAAAATCATGAATCATTAATATTGGGTTAATCTAAAGCTAACTTACACTAAGCCTGAGAATCCCATAAATGCCATGGCAAGTATGCCAGCCGTAATCAGGGCAATCGGAGTTCCTTTTAGTCCTTTTGGGACATTTTGTAAATCGAGGTGCTCGCGGATTCCTGAGAATACAATTAATGCCAGTCCAAAACCAACCGCATTTGATGTAGCAAATACAACACCCTCCAAAAGATTAAATTCATTTTGTACGGTTAGAATGGCTACACCTAAAATGGCACAGTTGGTTGTAATCAGCGGAAGGAAAATACCCAGCGCCTGGTACAATGGAGGGCTCACTTTTTTCAGGATAATTTCAACCATCTGTACAAGAGCCGCAATAATCAGGATAAAGACAATGGTTTGCAGAAAACCCAATCCAAACTGATCAAGAATGTATTTTTGTATAAGATAAGTTACAATCGTTGCAAGGATCATAACAAAGGCAACTGCGCCTGTCATGCCAATACCTGTGGAAACACGTTTGGAAACTCCCAGAAACGGGCATATTCCCAAAAATTTCATTAATACGATGTTGTTTACAAATATGGCGCTTATTACAATTACAAGATAATTCATCTTATTCTCCTCCTAGTTCTTTTTAAGCCTGTTGATTAATGCGATTAAGTAACCCAAAACGATAAATGCTCCCGGTGAAAGCACAAACAGCAGCGTTCCGTAGTTTTCGGGGAAAACCGGAATGTCGAAGATTTTACCGCTTCCCAAAAATTCGCGAATTCCGCCCAGCAGAACCAATGCAAATGTAAATCCCAATCCAATTCCGATTCCGTCGATTGCAGACGAACCTACCTTGTTTTTCGATGCAAATGCTTCGGCACGGCCCAGTACGATACAGTTAACAACAATTAATGGAATAAATAAACCAAGACTTTTAAACAATGCCGGCACATATGCCTGCATAAGAAGTTGTACAATTGTAACAAACGTTGCAATAATTACAATAAAACTTGGTATTCTTACTTTATCAGGTATTGCATTCTTAACGAGTGAAATAACAATGTTCGACATCATTAAAACAAAGGTGGTAGCCAGTCCCATACCCAGTCCGTTAATGGCCGATGAAGTTACCCCAAGAGTAGGGCACATTCCCAACACCAGAACAAATACAGGGTTTTCTTTTATAAATCCTTTTGTAAAATTTTTCCACTGATTCATCTGCAATATTTTTAATTACCGGAAGCTCCGGAAGTTGTATCGGTATTATTGTTATAAGTATTATAGGCTCTTCTAAGAGCATCAAGAAAAGCGCGCGATGAAATGGTTGAGGCGGTAATTGCATCAATGTCACCTCCATCTTTTGAGACCGTAAAATTGGTTGATCCCGGGTTTTTCCCAATTACATATTGATTTGGTTTTTCAGGATCATTAAACCACACACTCATTTTTGATCCCAGACCCGGAGTTTCGGCATGTTCCAAAACCGAGTAGCCCGAAAAATTCCCATCTTTATCAATTCCTGCCATTATTGAAATAAATCCGCTAAAGCCGGTTTTTGTGTATGTTTTAACAGCTGTGCCTATCAGCTCCCCATTTTTATATGCCGGGAAGAATTCAAGAACATCACCTCCATCTGCAGGTGTTACTGTTTTGGTTTCTCCCAGTTCGTCAAATTCAGGAAGTACGGTTTTTATGGCTTCGGTTTGAGCTTTTAATTTGGCAACTTCAATTGGCTCCTTTGTAAAGTCGTATACAAAACCCAGAGCAGCCGCTGCTATTCCTGTAACCAATACAAGGGTTACAAGCATATTTATAAATGATGATTCACGCTTTGCCATCTTACTTTCCTCCGAATCGTTTAGGTTTGATGTACATATTTAAGAGCGGTGTAAACGCATTCATTATCAGAATGGCGAATGAAATACCTTCAGGATAAGCCCCGAACATACGTATGGAAATGGTGATTACACCAATCCCTATTCCGTAAATAATTTGCGCTTTACCCGTCATTGGAGAGGTTACCATGTCGGTTGCCATAAATATAGCACCAAGCATTAATCCACCGGTAAAAATATGGTAAACCGGATTTACATATATTTCAGGATTTATAGCCCAGAAAATACCGGAAATTAATGCCACTGTAAGTATAATGGATACCGGAATTTGCCAGGTTATTACTTTCTTCCATATCATGTAAAGTCCACCCAGAATTAACAAAATGGCTGAAATTTCTCCCAGCGAACCGTGGTTGAATCCGATGGCTACATCTGTTAAATTAGGTAATCCTTCAAGCTGAGAAACCGGAGTACCGTTTTTAATCCCTTCTTTTATAACCGAAAGGGGAGTGGCTGCCGAAACGGCATCAACACCCATTAAACGGGTTGATGGCCACGATGTCATCTGAACCGGGAAAGATATTAAAAGAAAAACACGGCCAACCAGCGCCGGGTTGAAAATATTGGCTCCCAAACCCCCGAACGAAAGTTTGCCAATTCCCATGGCTGCAATTGCACCGATAATAATGATCCACCACGGAAGACTCGACGGAACATTAAATGCCAGTAATATACCTGTAATTAATGCCGATCCATCGCTAACGCTTGGTTTTACCTTTAGCACATATTTTTGAATGAGGAATTCGATGGATATACAAGAAATTACTGAAATTAATCCGACCCGAATAGCATCGAGGCCGAACATATAAATACCCCAGGCCATTGCCGGAATCATCGCATATACAACCCTGTACATTATTTTCTGGGTTGAATCGCTCGAATGAACGTGTGGCGATGGTGAAACTGTTAATAATTTACTCATTACTCAGTTTAAAGTTTAATGTTTAAAGTTCAAAGCTCTTTACAGGAACCTTGTTTATTTTTTTCGTGAGCGGATCATCGCTCCAACTTTTCCTTTTCCAAACCGGATATAATCCAGCAACGGGCGATTCGACGGGCAGGTGTAACTGCACGATCCGCACTCAATACAATCCATTATGCGTTCGTTTTCTGCTCTGTCGAAGATTTGTTTTTCTCCCAGTGTCATCAGCAGGTAAGGCTCCAGTCCCATCGGGCAAACTGATGTACAACGCGAACAGCGAATACAAGCCTGCACCTCCTCGCGTTTGCTTTCTTCTTTCTGCATCAACAGAATTCCCGAAGTTCCTTTGGTAACAGGCACATCGAGTGAGGCAATGGCACGTCCCATCATGGGGCCGCCGCTGATAATTTTCCCGGTGTTTTCAGGAAGACCACCGGCTGCTTCAACCAACTCTGAAGTGGCAGTACCAATACGAACCATAAAATTCGAAGGTTTCTTAACGCCTTTTCCGGTTACGGTAACCACTCTTTCAAGCAATGGTTTGTTTTTCTGTATGGCTTCGTAAACCGCAAAAGCAGTTCCTACGTTGCTCACCACAGCTCCAACAGCAATTGGCAGACCACCCGAAGGAACTTCCTTGCTAGTTACCGCATTGATCAATTGTTTTTCACCACCCTGCGGATATTGAACTTTCAAAGCCTGAACACTTACACCTTTGTATGCAGCGCATTTCTCAGATAGCAATTTAATTGCATCAGGTTTATTGTTTTCGATACCGATTACGGCTTTGTCAACATTCATAGCTTTCATTAAAAGCTGAATGCCCACCATAATTTCATCCGGTTTTTCCAGCATCAAACGGTGGTCGGAAGTTAGATAGGGCTCGCATTCCACACCATTAATCAAAAGCACTTCTGCTTTCATTCCTTTTGGTGGAACCAGTTTTACATGGGTTGGGAAGGTTGCACCACCTAATCCCACAATACCGGCTTCCTGAATTTTTTTAACGATTTCCGGACCGTCAATGGAAAAATCTTTTACAAGGTCTTCTGATCTGTCAATTCCTTCTGCCCATTCGTCGCCATCAACCGCGATAAAGATACCCTGCTTCGGATATCCTGAACTATCGGCTGAAAAATCAACTTTGGTTACTTTTCCCGATACCGACGAATGGATATTGGTTGAAACAAAACTGCTGCTTTGAGCAATTACCTGGCCCACTTTTACCTCATCGCCTTTTTTAACTACCGGAGTAGAAGGTGCTCCAATGTGTTGGGCCACCGGAATAAATACGGTTTTTGGAAGACCGAGAACTTCGATTGCTTTATCTCTCGATAATTTATTTTCGGGAGGATGTACCCCGCCAATTTTGAACGTCTTTAACATCCTGATTTAATTTACGGGTTCAGTTTCTTTTTTCTCTTCTGGTTTTACTTTCCGCGGAGGAAAGTTTTCTTCTATGATGGCGCCTGTTGGACAAACGGCCACACATTTTCTGCACAACTTACATTTATCTGAATCGATATATGCCAGATTGTTTTCAATGGTGATGGCATCGAAAGGACATTCTTTCATACATTTACCACAACCGATACATGCAACGCTGCAAGCTTTTCGGGCCACGCCACCTTTGTCTTTGTTTTGACAAGACACCACAACCTTGCGGTTTTTAGGCATTTTTTTGCGCAGCTCAATCAGGTTTTTCGGACATGCATCAACACAGGCACCACAGGCCACACATTTGTCGTCGATAATCTGTGGAACGCCCAGCTCCGGACGCAAATCAATCGCATCGAAATCGCAGGCCGTAACACAATCTCCGTAACCCAGACAGCCAAACTGGCAACCGGTTTCGCCACTGTACACCGATGAGGCAATGGCACAAGTAGTAGCTCCGTCGAAACTGCTGGTTTTTGGCCGGTTGTCGCAGGTTCCGTTACAGCGAATGTATGCCACACGCGGATCCTTTTTAACGGCTTCCAATCCCAGAATAGAAGCTACACTATTCATGGTGTCGTTTCCTCCAACCGGGCAATTTAAATCACCTAGGTCGCTTGCTTTTACACAGGATTCGGCAAATGCACGGCAACCTGCAAAACCACAACCCCCGCAGTTGGCACCCGGAAGGGCTTCTTCTACTTCATCTATTCGGGGATCTTCAAAAACTTTGAATTTTTGTGCCACAAAGTATAGGATTACCGCTGCTGCGGCGCCAATTACGGCTAATGTGACAATGGTATATACAACAATGATACTCATTTTATTAAGAGATTTCTTCGAGTTCGAATTTCAGTACTTTTTTTAAAAGATGACGAAAAAAATATAATGTTATATAGTATGGTATTAGTATGATTAATGACAGGATTCCGGATTTCAGCTCATCATTGGTTACTTCAAGAGCTACGATTAATGTGAACAACACCAAAAAGAATGGAATAACATATCCCCAGATAACTGCAGTAAAACCTTTCGATTGTTTAAAAAGAATGGTTACAGCTTCGCCAACTTCGTATTTGCCTGTAAATCCACTCACTTCAATTTCTTTGTCCTGAAAATCGGAAACAGTACAAGCACCTTGTGCATGACATGTAGAACAGGCTGATTGGCTCACTATATTTACAATCAATGAGGCATCTTTTACCTCTTTCACGTAACCCTTATGTCGAATTATTTGATCCGTAGCTGTCTTATTTTGCTATTTGCAGATTGCAAAACTATATATTAATTTGAATCTGGGTATGTCAAAAAATCACTTTTTGTGAAATGAGCTCTATTTAGAAGGAATCTAATTTTGTTTATCGAATCTTTCAATTTTTGGTTCGAAAGGGTTAATAAAATCTTATTAGATTAGAAATATTGGTAAAATAATAGAATGAGTTGTGACGAATCAGAAGCCCAAGGGAAAGTTAAAGAATGGTTCCCAGGGTAATTAAAAGGATTCCGGTTAATATGCCCAGAAGATAAAGTCCTTTCTTTTTCAGGTTTTGTTCCTTAAAAAGTAAGCCGCCAATCAGGAAAGTAACCAGTACGCTTCCACGTCGCAGTGCCGAAATAATTGAAATGAGGGCGTCTTCGTTGCTCAGGGCATAAAAGTACAGGTAGTCGGCAATAATCAGAAAAAGTCCGATAAGAGGAATGGTCCAGCGCCATTCGAAACGGATGTTTTTGCGTTTCCTTATCTTTTCGTTCAATAACACAAAGGGAAGTAGAATAAACACCTGGTAAACCGAGAACCATGCCTGAACAGCCACACGATCGATGCGACGCAGTATGAATTTATCGTACAGCCCGCTAGTTGCTCCAAGGATAGTAGCACCAATGATAAAAAATATCCACTTGTTTTTTTTGAATTCAATCCCTTCCAGTTTTCCGGCAGTGGAAAACAAATAGAAAAAACAAAGCGTAATTACAATACCAATCCACTGATAAACATTTAACCTTTCGTGAAAAATAAATAAGGCGCCCATAAGTGTCCATAACGGGCCGGTTGATCGAATAGGTGCAACAATGGTGATGGGTAGATTTTTGAGGGCAAAGAAGGCCAGCACCCAGCTCGAAACAACAATGGCCGATTTTATAATAATCTGAATGTGCTCGAAGGCTGTTATTTGCGGCACGAAGAAACCGGTTTGTTCCAGCAACCCGGGAGATTGGCGCGACAAAATAATTAAAGGTGTAAAAAGGGTTGCACTGGTAACAGTTGAAAAAAACAATACCGGCATTACTGCGTTACCGTTTACCGATTGCTTTTTTAATATATCGTAAATACCTAAAAACAGTGCCGAAGCTAATCCAAATATTGCCCACATAATCGTTTATAAAGCGCGCAAAAGTAATCGATCGTTCGGTTTTAAATATTTCGTAAAGGTTATCATTTCGATGAAATCTATTTATAATATTATTTTTCTATCGAACACACGAAACTAAATTCACCTTGCATTGTTTTTGGATTGAAAGAAGTATATGGAAATTATTAAACACAAAAAATTATCCATCCTGTTTTTGGTACTCGGAGCCATTGGCGGTTTTTTATACTGGAAATTTGTGGGATGTAACAGCGGAACCTGTCCGATTAAATCAGTGTGGTACTGGAGTACACTCTGGGGAGCAGCCATTGGTTACCTCCTTGGCGACATGGTGAATGATTTTATAAAAAAGCGGAAAAATAAAAATAAGGAAGAATGATTGGGAAATTCAATAGTATCATAAATTCAAATCGTCCGGTTTTGGTTGACTTTTATGCCGACTGGTGCATGCCCTGCAAACAAATGCCTGCCATTTTAAAACAGGTTAAAGATGAACTAAAAGACCAGATACGTATCATAAAAGTGGATGTTGACCGGAATCCCAATATTGCATCAAAATATCGGATACAAAGCATTCCAACAGTTATGCTTTTCAAAAACGGCGAATTAAAATGGACCGGCATGGGTGTTCGCCCTGCCAATGAACTAAAAAATATAGTTGAGAAACACTTGTAAGAAATATGTTATCTGCCCGGATGGAATATTTAAATTTCCATATTTGAACTCTAAATTTACCGTAAATTAATAAGGTGGTTTTGTTATTCTTCTGTCTGGCAAAGAATCAACTTTTCTTCTTAAATCTGATCTGAATCCTCTAATCATCAGCCAAAATGCCAGGAAAATCTCGTTCAGAACAATGGGTAACATGAGAGCCTGTAACAGCATTGATTTGATTCCTAACAGCTCTGGAATTGTTATTATGAATAATAGTATTGTAGCTACTATTCCCCAAATCGATATAAACTTTGGGATTATCTGAGTCCTTAAAAAGAGAATATAAAAGAATAATGCTCCTGAGATAAAAAAGAAAATATGAATTCTGCTGTATAAGGTTTCGCGGTAAGGTTCTAGTGAAGGAAACAGAATAAAAATTCCGCCAATAATCATTAAAATGCCTTCAACCAGTCTCGAAATCAAGTAGGCAGTATTAAGTGTTTTATTCTCCTTTGAATTAAAAACCGGAAATAGTAATAATGGTATAGTTATTACTGCAAGTCCGCTTAGAATATCAGTTATTACACCCAAAATTATTTTGTCTGTAAACGGATAGGTTAGCATACTATAGGCAAGAAGTATCAGAATTCCCACTAAAGTCGCTCTGTTCCTGTTGGAAATATTCATTTTGTAACTGTTAGGTTGATCTTTTTTTATCGGTTTGCATACACGAATTTTCAGAAAGCCATGAATGAAGCGGACGGACCTATTTTATAGGAAATTAATAATATTTACTTTCCGCATTTTCTTCAAATACTTGCTGCTAAACCTCTTCCTTACAATATACGTATTTTTAAGTTAACCAATATGTTAGAAATCAGAAGTACGAAAACCGAAGTTCGTTACCCGGCAGGATATATTTTGATGATAGATTTTATCGTAAAGTATTCGCCATGGAGTAATCGTCGTAACGGTTGCCTTTTACCAGAGCATAGAGATTGTCCAATTCGCTGATCTCTTTTTCAGTTAACTCAATTTTCAGCGCATCTAGGTTTTCGATCAGGTATTTTTCGCGTTTGGTGCCTGGAATCGGAATAATATCTTCACCTTGTGCAAGTATCCATGCAAGTGCAACCTGCGAAGCTTTCGCATTTTTCGAAGCTGCAATCTCTTCAACTACCTCTATTATTTTTTTGTTCGATTCAAAATTTTCTGCCTGCATTCTCGGTAAATGGTACCTGTAATCATTCTGATTTTCAATTTTGTTAAATTTTCCGGTTAAAATTCCTCTGCCAAGCGGACTGTATGCAACGGTAGTAATTCCCAGCTCGCGGCATTCTTTCATATTGGCAGTTTCAATGTCCCTGGTCCAGATTGAATATTCCGATTGAACTGCTGAAATGCGATGAACAGCATTGGCACGTTTCAGGGTTTCGCCTTTAACTTCACTAAGTCCCAGGTATCTCACTTTGCCTTCTTTTACCAGCTCGGCCATTGCGCCAATGGTATCTTCAATGGGTGTGTTCGGGTCAACCCTGTGGTAGTAATACAAATCTATCACATCGGTGCCCAATCGTTTTAAGCTGGCTTCACAGGCTTGTTTTACATATTCGGGTTTGCCGTTTATTCCTAAAAATTCACCTTTCGGTCCCCGCATGTTGGCAAACTTGGTAGCCAATGTAATCTGGCCGAACTTCCCTTTCAATGCCCTGCCAAGCAATTCTTCGTTGTGACCGCTGCCGTACATATCGGCTGTATCAAAAAAATCAATACCTAGTTCAATCGCTTTGTGGATGGTGCTGATGGACTGTTTTTCATTGGTTTCGCCGTAAAATTCAGACATTCCCATTGTGCCTAATCCTATTGGGGATACCAGCAGGTCGCTGTTCCCGATTTTTCTTTTTTTCATCGTACGTTTCTTTTTTTGTTTTTAATTTCTTTCAATGTCAGAGGACACTTTTGTTTATTCATCACAAAATTGAGGAATAAACGGCATTCTTATATAACCCCAATCAAACAACAAATGACCAATATCAAAGGTTGCTTATAATTTGTTCGATTTACGGAATGCTCCAGGTGAAAGTTGGGTATGCTTTTTAAAAAAGCGGCTAAAATGTGTAGGTTCACTAAATCCCAAAAGGTACGCTATTTCTTTTGCTGAATAAGAAGTGTCCAGCAAAAAGCTTTTGGCAGCAATCAGTATCTGATTCGAAACCCAGTCGTTTACGGTTTTGCCGGTTTTACTTTTTATTACAGAGTTCAGGTAATTGGGATGCAAATTTAGTTTTTCAGCTAAATACTGCGCCTGTAATTTATTTTCGTTTTGCCCGTTGTGAGTCATTTTTCTGAGTTCCGACTCCAAAAGCTGTTTGAATGATTTAACGATTTGGGAATTTCGTGATCCCTCCTCAATAGGATTGTAGTGTGACCAGAATTTCTCTTTTATTTTCAGGAGCATTACTGTTAAAAGGTTTCCCAGTATTTTGTCTTTGTAACTCGAATTCGTATTAAATTCAGTTAAAATTTGGTTGTAGAGAATCGAAAATTCCTCAAAATCCGATTCGGACAGTTTCTCTGGAGAAGCCATTTCTGCCAGTAGAAATGGAAATTCAGTGAAGATTTCCGCATTCACGTTTTCCCTCAGAAAACGATCTGATAAGGCAATAATATAAGCATCTTCAGACTCAAACAAATCATAGGATTTCAGGTGCCCCGGATTTGTAAAATAAATGGTTCCCGAATCAAAAGGAAATTTATGGCCATCGAGATAATAAATTCCGGAACCCTTTTTTGTGAAAATGAATGAAAAATAATCGGCCCGCAGCTTGGGCGATTTAAATGGAATCTGAGGATGAATATAGGGAATACTCTGTATGGTAAAATCGATCTCCTGGGCAACAGGCAGGTTGAGTGTTTTGTATAAATCCGATATTTTATGGTAGACTATTGTTTCCATTGAAGGATACTTTTATTGTAATCGCTAAAGGTTTCCGAATTATTATCGGAAAAAATTTAATTCAAAACCACACTGAAAGATTTTTCAACCCGATCCGATTTAATTTTCAGGATGTAAGAGCCTTTTGGCAAATGATGAAGTGAAATCGATTTTGTTTCTATTTCCTGGTTTGCCACAAGCTCTCCTGTTAATGAATAAACAAAATATTGGGCAGGCCGGTTTTCTATTCCTCCAATAAACACTTCGCCTTTTGTTGGATTTGGAAAGATGTTCCATTCCTGAGTTTTGTTCTCTTTGATATTTGTAAGTGATACCTGCTCGTTCAGGCTGGCAATGATTTGCAATTTGGATAAACTATTATTTTCAAACATCCGGGTAAATCGGTTCGATTCATTGGTTTCCGATTCGGAGATATGCTCCGAAAAAGCTGGGCTGATGCTCTGATAGCATATTTCAACAGCATAATTTAATGTACCGCCCGAAAACGGGAATGAATAGGTTACCCGGTCGGAGCCAGAACCTTGTAACCCGTCGGTGTACTTATTAAAATTAGGATCCTCCGCTGCATGGCCGGTAATGGCAATAAGGCTGTCGTATGGCTGGCCGTTTTTAAATCCTGCGGGAGGAATACGGTTATCTTTTAAATACTGCGATGCTTCCAGCAAAATGGTGGTTGGCTCATCTTCAGTGTTCCCCAGAATGGTTTCATAAATCTGAACATGATTCCCGTTCGAAATTGTATCGTGATGTGTTTCAAAATCTTCCTGTGATGAAATTATCCCCTTGTTGTCGTATTTGCCCGACTCAAAAATAGTATCTCCATCGGCATCGCTTGCTGTAAAATGAATCCACATGCGTCTGCTTGGAAATCCGGTGGGTAATTTGTGCCCGGTTTTATTCAGCAGATTCACATTCACCGAAACCACGTTGTTATCGTAATCGAGGTCGGTACTCAGTTCCAGGGAATTCGCCAATAAATTATTTTGTGCGTAATGGTAAGTAGTATCAAGGTTCGGCACACCGCTGTTAATCCCAAGTTCGGTGTAGTTCTCTTTCATCATTCTGTTTACCACGGTATTTCCGCCTACAAAGTGATGCTCGAAAACCGGGTTTCGTATGTTTTGCAGGTTCGCTGGCATCGACGAAATTTTCATATTTTCATTCACATTGGGCATGTGGCACTTCTGGCAGGAAATGTCCTGACCCGGATAAGAACTGTTAAGCCATTCGTAATACGGCATCTGCTCAGGAAAATATCCGGCAACATTACCTTCGCTGTCCACATATGGTGTTGAAAGTGTATGGCATGTGGCACACAGGGCCGACGATTGAATATGCTGACCGAAAACAGGTGTGTAGCCGGTGTTGTTTACCATTGATGTTGTAAAAGGATTTTGGTAAGGGCCATAAATATTTTTTAAAGGTTTAATCATGTACTTACCAGAAAAGCTTTCTTCTGTTGCCAGGTTATCCGCATCAATCTGGTGGCAAGCCGTACAACTTACTCCATCGAGGCTTAACGGGTCTTGCAGTATTTCGCTGAAGGAATAATAGTTTTGCCCGTTGTAAATGGCTTCGGTGCGGCCCATTGGAGCATGACAGGTTGCACATTTATCTTCGATTATTTCCTGCAGATGCGGATTTTCTTCCACTTCCGAACTCACCTTTGCCTGCCAGTACGGGTCTTTGGCTGAGTTGCCCATCATACTCGATTGCCAGTGATACAGGGGAGAGACATCTCTGCCGACTGCGTTCGTTAATACCCCTGTGGTAGCTGAATGGCATAACACACAATTTCCGGAACCTGAAAATAAATTGGATTGGCCGATTGGCAATTCGCTGATAAAGAAAGTGAAGGCGCTGAATACAGCCCCGGTTATTACGAATAGAAAGATGTGTTTTTTCATGATAAGTTTAGTCTGGTAAAAGAGAATACGTATTTCTACTAAAGTTAATACATCCTGATTTTTTATCCGAATGATTACCGGATAATTTTGGTGAGGCAATTTATGGAGGCGGATGAAATGTGTCCGTATTTTATAAAAAGTAGTGTGCTCCGAAAACTTTCGGAGATTATGGAATTATTTTTTTGATTATCCGTTTTATATCATAATTAATGTTTATTACGTCATGCTGAACTTGTTTCAGCATCTTTCGTGTCTAATAATCAGTTGTTTGTCAGAAAGACCCTGAAACAAGTTCAGGGTGACGTTCTGGTTGTGACCAATTGCGGATATTCAATTATTTTTTCGAAAATTATTGTCCCAACGGAATAAAACGATGACTTATTGAATCGGAAGAAACCTCCCATAAGCGAAATCCAATGGGGCGTTCATCGAAGTTTTTGCTGGTGGTTTCGCAACTGACCATTTGAATTCCGTTGTACTCGTTACAAATCAATTTGTGAGTGTGCCCGGTGAGATAAGCTGAAACCTGGTTCTCCAAAAACAAATCGAGAAGTTCTTTCCTTCTTTCCGGAATGATGTTGTAATACTGGGCTTCTTCGTCGGGTTCTGAAGTATACAGCGGAAAATGTCCCGCAACAAAAACCGGGCGCCCTTTTTTTCCTGCTGCTTCCAGTGATTTAACAAACCATTTGTCAAATTTTTCAGATTCATTTGCCACGTCCGCATTCCATAACAGGGAGTTGGCAACAATAAACGAACTGCCCTTGTGGTTAAAACGGTAGTAGTCTTTTCCTATTTTTTTGCGGTAAAAGGCAAGCGTTGTATCGTTGGGTATGTTTCCCACATCGTGATTTCCGGGAACACAATAGCAAGGCATCCTCAGATTTTTTCTGATTTGTTTGAAATCCTGGTATGAACTGTCACTGGCCACATTAACCAAATCGCCGCAAATCACCACAAAATCCGGATTTAGTTCATTGATCTGTTTAACAGCCTGTTCGAACGATTGCAAATCATGTTCGTAACCTCCAAATCCAAGTTGGGTATCAGTTAACTGTACAAAAGTAAAAGGTTTTGTTCTGCGTTCACCACCAAAAATTTGGGGAGATAATAATACGAAGCAAAGAAAAAGTGTAATGATTCTATTTTTCATCTTATTAAAAATGGTTTGTTTTTTAAGGAATATGATGGAACTCGCATGATTTAAATAATTCGCGGATGATTGAGAATTTTCTCATGCTTGTTTCATTATCGGATTTTATATTGGTTGTTGTATATTTTAATATCTGTGTTCAAACTTCAGTATTGGTTTTTACTGTCTTTCAAATTCATCAATGATTTAAAATATTGGGGAATGCCGGTTGTAAAAGTCATTTCTTTTTTTGTATATGGATGAATTATAGTGAGCGAGAACGAATGCAAAGCCAGCCGTTTAACTGTTTTGTCTGTTATTCCGTAGATCTTGTCACCTGCAACAGGATGCCCTTTTTCGGAGAAATGAACACGTATCTGGTTTTTTCTCCCGGTAAAAAGTTCAATTTCCAACAGACTGTACTTTTCTATTTCTTCAATAACCTTGTATCCTGTTTTTGCATATTTTCCAATCGACTTGTTTTTTGTAGAATACACCCGAAACATTTTATTTTCAGCAAGATAAGATTCAATTATCCCTCCTTTTATTTTGAGAATTCCTAACACAACTGCAAAATATTTTTTTTTGAAATCTGACCAGTTTTCCTGTAAAAAGAATTTGGCTTTTTCCGACTTCGCAAAAACAAGTACACCCGATGTATCTCTGTCGAGACGATGTACTATAAAAATTCGCTCTTTAGATTTGGGATTGCCCTTTTTTACATAGTTGTTCAAAAGGAAATGGGCAGAGTTTTGTTTATCCTTATCTGTACCCATCGACAATAATCCGTTTACTTTGTCTACCACAATAATATCATGATCTTCATATAGTATTTTAAGGCCTTTAGACTGATAATTATTGGTAACTGATTTATTGTGAGACATATTTTATTTTTTTGTTAAGGTAGGTGAATTGGTGATATTGTTTTTTCAATTTTATTGTAAACAGATCGATAGATTTGTTTTGAAAGCGCATTCAGTACAGGCATTTTTCTGTCGTACAATTGTTGTAACGTATGAATATGCTATACTTATCTCTTTTATTATTTCCATTATTTTGATTCTTTTCAATTATTTGTTCTTTTGGCATAAATCCGTTTAAAAACGTTTGTGGCCCTTTACAAACGCCTAGTAATCTGTTTGTCCAGGGGAACTCTCCGCAGCTTTAAATCTCTTCTCTGTGTTGCCAGATGGTAAAGGGAGACTAAAATTAGAAATAAATAATCATGTAACCCAGGATGGCGCTCTTAGTCGCAGTCGCAGTTTGCAAATGAAAAAATTTAACTACACATTCCCAAACGCAAATCGTTAAAATATTTTATACAATTCCATATATTTTTTCAAAACTGACTTATTTAATTGTTAGCTGTCTTCATTTTTATATTTTTGTTGCCTTCGAAAATTAAACCAATATGCATAAGAGTCTATTTTTAGGGGTTGAGGCCATTGGGCAGGGAGCGATTGATGGTGGCATTTCAGGTGTATTTGCTTACCCGGGGACCCCGTCAACAGAGATAACGGAATTTATTCAGGATAGTGAGCTGGCAGCTCAGAAAGGAATCCGCAGCAAGTGGTCGGCAAACGAAAAAACAGCCTACGAAGCGGCGCTGGGAATGTCGTATGCCGGAAAACGCAGCATGGTTTGTATGAAACATGTTGGTTTGAATGTGGCTGCTGATGCCTTTATTAATTCAGCAATAACAGGAGTTAACGGAGGTTTGGTGCTTATTGTTGCCGACGATCCGTCGATGCACTCGTCGCAAAACGAACAGGATTCGCGCTTTTACGGCAAGTTTGCCATGATTCCGATAATGGAACCCAGCAATCAGCAGGAGGCCTACGATATGGTTCGCGAAGGTTTTGAACTTTCCGAAAAACTGGAAGTGCCCGTGATGGTGCGTATTACTACCCGTTTGGCACATTCGCGTGCCGGTGTGGCTCCAAAAGAAGAGAAGGCACAAAACGACCTGAAATTACCGGCCGACCCAACTCAGTTTGTGTTGCTGCCGGCGATTGCACGTCGCCGTTACAAAGGTCTGCTTCAAAAACAGGAGGAATTCGAAACCGCTGCAGAAAATTCAAAATACAACTCATTAACTCCGGGTAGGGACACCAGCTTTGGAATTATAGCCTGTGGTATTGCTTACAATTACCTGCAGGAAAATTACAAAGACAGCGATTGCCCGTATACGGTAATGAAATTAACGCAGTATCCTATTCCGCAGGAAATGCTGGCAAAAATGGAAGAAAGCTGCGAAGAGATATTAATTCTTGAAGAAGGTTACCCGGTGGTTGAAGAAACCGTTCAGGCCTTGCTGAAAAAGGATGTGAAAATTGCGGGACGTTTGAGTGGTGCTCTTCCACGCGACGGTGAATTGAATGCCGATTTCGTTGCCGCCGCCCTCGGTCTGGAAACGCAGACAGGAGCAGAAGTTCCCGGGCTTGTTGTAAACCGTCCTCCGGCATTGTGTAAAGGATGCGGGCACCAGGACATGTACAAGGCATTAAACGAAGCTTTGGCCAAATACAGCAAGGGACGTGTATTTTCCGATATTGGGTGTTATACTTTGGGGGCTCTTCCTCCGTATAAAAGTATTTATTCGTGTGTGGACATGGGCGCGTCTGTTACCATGGCCAAAGGCGCATCCGACGCAGGATTGATACCTGCAGTTGCTGTAATTGGTGATTCAACTTTTACACACTCGGGAATTACCGGTTTGCTGGATGCAGTGAATGATGAGTCGAACATTGTTGTGGTAATTTCAGATAACGAATCAGTATCGATGACCGGCGGACAGGATTCTTCTGCTTTTGGAAAAATTGAAAGTATCTGTAAGGGTGTTGGTGTTGATCCGAATCACATTCGGTTGTTGGTTCCGTTGAAAAAATACCACGACCAGATGGTTCAGACTTTTGAAGAGGAAATTGCTTACGATGGTGTTTCTGTCATTGTTTTCCGCCGCGAGTGTATTCAGGCTGCAGCCAAACGAATGAGGAAAGCAAAAAAGATTAAAGACAACCCCAAAAAATAGAACAAAATGAAAACAGATATTATTCTCGCCGGAGTAGGCGGACAAGGTATACTTTCAATTGCATCGATAATTGGCGATGCGGCGCTAAACGATGATTTATTTTTGAAACAGGCCGAAACCCACGGAATGAGTCAAAGGGGAGGGGCTGTGCAATCGCATTTGCGCATTTCCGACACCGAAATTAATGCTGACCTGATTCCAATGGGAAAAGCTGATTTGATTCTTTCAGTAGAACCGATGGAAGCCCTGCGTTATTTGCCGTTTTTGTCTCCTGAAGGGTATGTAGTTACCAACACCACGCCTTTTATTAATATTCCGAATTATCCGGAAGTGGAAAGCGTGTTGGCTGAGATTAAAAAGCAACCTCGTTTTGTGGCCATCGATGCCGATACAATTGCCGAAGAAATTGGGAATAAACGGGCTTCGAATATGGTTATGCTTGGGGCAGCCACACCGTTTATCGATATTTCTCCTGAAAAGATTCTGGCCGGTATCGAGCATATTTTCAGCAGAAAAGGTGAGGCTGTTGTTGAAATGAACCGCAAAGCTTTTCTTGCCGGAAGGGAATTCGCTCTGGCTAATATGTAGATATTATTCTAATCGAAATAGAAGAATCCATTCACTGACTTCGGTGAATGGATTTTTTTTAACCTGAAAGTGAAAAATGTAAGAGGAAAGGTGACTAATTTAGACATTAATGATTCACGATTTTGGTTTCTGCGTAATTAATTTCTGCAATAAAGATGACTAACTCCGGCATAAATGCCGGAGAATAAAGTGAAATACAAAACCGGGCTTCAGCACAAAGCCATAAATCTTTTTCCTCAAAAAAGTATTGATTTTTAATAATCCCAAACACTTGTTTGAAATCAAAATAAATTAGAGGTGTGGAATTGCAATTTGTAAGCAATTTATTGCGGGCACTTCCAAAATTATTATTTTTGATGTTTCGTGTTTCACGACAGACAGTTAATGTAATCTTATGTAATATTTTGTTTGCCGGAGTCATTTTTTAATCATCCCGGCGATTATGAATTCTTTTTTAATCAACAAAAATTAACTAACCATCTTTATGAAAAAACAGATAGTAATTACAGGGTTATTGTGTATACTTCTCAGCACAGGATTTTCACAGGAAAATAATAATGTTAGCGCCAAAAAATCATCCGTACAGTTCTACGGTTTTATCAGAAGCGAATACTACTACGATTCATATAAAGGCTTAAATGCAGCTCAGGATAATTTTTACCTCTTTCCCTTGTATAAGGGACTCGATTCAGAAGGAAACCATCTGAACCAGCAGCCCCTTCACGGTTACACAGCAATGGCAACGCGTTTTGGATTTAATATTACCGGACCTGAAATTCTGGGAGCCAAATCGTCTGCCAATATCGAAACCGACTTTGCTGGTGTTGTTTCAGAGTACCCTGAAGTTTTGCGTTTGCGTAAGGCATACCTGAAATTAGACTGGGAAAAATCATCCCTGCTGGTGGGACAAACCTGGCATCCTTTATGGAACGGAAGCGGAGCTTTTTTTCCGCAGGTGGGAGGTTTGAATACCGGTAGCCCGTACAACCCGTTTAACCGTTCCCCGCAGGTTGATTTCGATTATAAATTGAGTAATACAACAACTTTGTCGTTAACTGCTCTTTACGAACAGCAATATTGTTCGTCGGGTTTTTATGTGGTGGAAGATACCAACGACAAAAACCTTCCGAAACGAAATGCCGGAATACCCGAAATGGTTGCCGGATTGTATTACAACGCCAACGGATTTAGCGGTGGAATTGCTGGTCAGTTTAATGCTATTAAACCTATCGATATTGTGAGTCCGGAAGATAATCCTGACACTGATTTTGATGAATCAGGAATGAAATTTCAAACCAATGAGTTAAATACCAGCCTGGCAGCAATGGCTTATTTCGGATATAAAAAAGATAAGCTGTTCATTCTTGCCAAAGGTTTGGTGGGGCAAAACCTGGTAAACATGCTGATTATTGGCGGTTACGGCGTAAAAGATTATAATCAGAATACAGGAGAAATGAAGTATACCAATTACACTTCGTATACTTCTCTTTTAAACATGGTTTACGGAACCGACGTTCAGATTGGTTTTTTTGCCGGATTATCAGGAAACCTGGGCACCGCTGACGAATTGTATAATTTTAACGGAGCCTCCAAAACCAAAGGACTAATGACGAATATGAAACAGTGTTATCGTATAGCACCATATATTGCATACAATCATAAAAACCTACGTTTTGTAGCTGAATATGAGATTGATTCGGCGGATTACGGAACCGGTACTTTTGATTTTTCAGACGGTTTATACGACAATACTGTTAACGCCACCAACCACCGACTATTATTAATGGTGATGTACAATTTTTAAAGAATGACAAAATATTTTTGGCAAGAGGAGTTAGAGACGCAGGAGAAAGGATGCCTGGAAAAGTTACAGGTTGAACGCCTGAATAAAACACTGGAATTTGCAGCTCAGTCGTCCTTTTATGGTGAGCAGTTTAAGAAAAAAAACATTAAGCCCGGCGATATAAAAAATATCGATCAAATCAGGGATTTACCGTTTACTACAAAGCAGGATTTACGCGATAATTTTCCGTATGGTTTTTTAACGCTCGATAAAAAGGAGATCATCCGTTTGCATAGTTCAAGCGGAACAACCGGAAATCCTACAGTTATTTTTCATAACCGGCACGATATTCAGTCGTGGGCAAACCTGATGGCGCGATCGTTATTTTGTGCCGGGGTGCGCGATACAGATGTCTTTCAGAATATTTGCGGTTACGGATTGTTTACAGGAGGTTTGGGATTTCAGTACGGAATTGAAACCCTTGGGGCTTTGAGTATTCCCGCCGGTGCGGGGAACAGTCTGCGACAAATAAAATTAATGCGCGACTATGGTACAACCGCAGCCCATGCTATTCCCAGTTATTTGGGGCGTTTGTACGAGGTTTTTCAGGCCGAAGGACTGGATCCGAAAAAAGATACGCAACTGAAAACACTGGTGATTGGTGCCGAGCCTCATACCGATGCACAACGGAAACGCATTGAAGAGATGTTTGGAGTGCGTGCATTTAATTCATTTGGTTTATCGGAGATGAACGGACCGGGAGTGGCTTTTGAGTGTATCCATCAGAATGGTTTACACATTTGGGAAGATTCGTATGTGGTGGAGATTGTAGATCCGGAAACACTCGAACCGGTTCCCGATGGAGAATACGGCGAGCTGGTAATGACAACCCTCGACCGTGAGGCCATGCCTTTGATCCGCTACCGCACAAGAGACATTACCCGAATTATTCCGGGCGAATGCGAATGTGGAAGAACACACCGCCGAATTGACCGTATTACCGGACGTTCCGACGATATGTTTATTATTAAAGGATGTAATGTATTCCCGATGCAGATTGAGGGCGTTTTAATGAAAATTCCGGAGGTTGGATCCGATTATTTAATCACGCTCGAAACCATGAACGACATTGATGAAATGGTTGTGGAAGTGGAAGTAAAATCCGACTGGTTTAAAGGAGATATTCGGCGACTGGATAAATTAACCAAAAGCATTACTGCACAAATCAGGGATGAAGTGTTGGCTAAACCCATTGTAAAATTGGTTGAAGCAGGTTCGCTGCCCAGAGCAGAAGGAAAAGCAGTAAGGGTGGCTGATAACCGTAAAAACGGACTGTTGAATTAATAACATTGTATTGGGCAGAGGGCAAAGAGCTTCGAGAAAAAGGTTCTGTGCTCTGTGCACTAAGCGCAAAGCAAAAAATATGGCTTACGAAGTATCAATATTTCTTGAGAATAAAATAGGGCATTTCGAACGGATAACAAGAATTTTGAGAGAGGCTCAGTTGAATATCCGTTCCATGGCAATTAACGATACAGCTAACGGCTGGGGAATCCTGAACCTTTTGGTGAACGATCCGCAAAAAGCCTACGAAGCGCTGTCGAAGCAAGGAGTTTCTGCAGCACTGCGAAAAGTAATTGCCCTTGAAATGAAAGATGAGGCCGGGGGGCTGGATGAATTGCTCCTGCAGGTTGCACAGGCCGGGGTGAATTTTAATAATGCCATCGGTCGTATCGTTCAGGAAAAACAAAAAGCAATTCTTATCCTGAATGTGGAAGATTACGATGAATCGGTGGAACAATTGAAGAAACAAGGCCTGACGATTATGGATGATTCCATGGTATACGGAAACAACTGAAATTAACAAACCAATAAAATATAACTCATGCTTGGAATTGACGATCCCGGGATATATCTCGGTTACCTGTTTTCTATCTTGGGCCTTGTTGCCTGTGTAGTGTATGGTGCATTAAACTGGAACAAGGGAATGGAAACCAGTAGCGAAGAAATTCAAAAAGATTTGGATTGGGAAGAGAAAGAAGAACAAATTAATAAAGAAATCTAATACAGCTATCATGAATACATTTACTCTTGGATTGGTAGTTGTAATCTACCTTCTCGTTATTGCTTATCTCGGTTACCGGGGTTATAGTCAAACTAAAACAGCCAAAGATTATTTGTTGGCCGGGCGCGAAATTCATCCCTTTGTGATGGCAATGTCTTACGGGGCAACCTTTATTTCTACGTCTGCTATAATTGGTTTTGGTGGAATTGCCGGTGTTTACGGAATGGGATTGATCTGGCTCACGGCTTTGAATATTATTTTCGGGGTGTTTATCGCTTTCATCTTTTTTGGGCGAATGACACGAAAAATGGGGCATAATCTCGATGCTCACACTTTTCCTGAATTTCTGGGAAATCGTTTTCAATCGAAAAAGATACAAATCATTAGTGGAATTGTGATTTTTGTTTCCATGCCTTTGTATGCCGCAGTGGTTTTAATCGGAGGAGCCCGTTTTATTGAAAGTATTTTTGAAATAGACTTCTCGCTTGCCCTGACATTCTTTTCTATCATTATTGCGGCCTATGTAATTGCCGGAGGTCTTAAAGGTGTAATGTACACCGATGCCCTTCAGGGAAGTATAATGTTTTTGAGTTTGTTCTTTTTACTCATTGTAACTTATATAAAGTTGGGAGGAGTATCAGCCGCCCACGAAGCGCTTACCAACATGGCAAATCTTGTTCCCGAAAGCCTGGCGAGTAAAGGGCATGAAGGCTGGACTGCTTTCCCAAAATGGAATTCTGCCTGGGGATGGGCATTAACCACAAATATTATTTTAGGAGTTGGAATCGGTGTGTTGGCTCAACCTCAGCTGATTGTTCGTTTTATGACGGTAAAAAGTAACCGCGAGTTGAACCGTGCAGTGTTGATTGGCGGTATATTTATTTTTGTTGCCACCGGTTTTATTTTCACTGTGGGGGCGCTAACCAACGTTTATTTTCATAACGAAGGAGGGCAGTTGGCCATTCAGTTTGCCAAAGGAAACGTCGATTTAATTATACCGGAATATATAAATGCTGCCATGCCCGAGTGGTTTGTGTACCTGTTTATGCTGGCTTTGTTATCTGCGGGAATGTCAACGCTAAGTTCACAATTCCATACCATGGGAACATCGCTGGGGCGCGATTTTGTCGAGAATGTTTTTCCCGATAAAAAGTTTAACAGCATGCTTGTATCAAAAATAGGTATAATCGTTGCTATTATTATTAGTATAATTATTGGTTATAAACTTCCCGGAAGTATTATTGCCCGTGGAACTGCTATCTTTTTTGGCGTTTGTGCGGCCGCTTTCCTTCCGGTATATTTTGCCGCCTTGTATTGGAAACGTGTAACAAAAACTGCGGCCTTATGGAGTATTCTTTCCGGCTTGGTTGCCAGTGTTTTTGCATTGGGATTTATGCATTTAAAAGAATCGGAACCGCTGGGGATTTGCCAGGCTATTTTTGGAAAACCTTCGCTGGCAACCGAATTCCCATGGATGATTATCGATCCGATTGTTATTGCCATGCCGGTCTCGATTGTTGTTTTAATTGTTGTTTCGCTGGCAGGTGAAAGGACATCCGACGAGCATCTTGGAAAGTGTTATAAAGGCATAAAGTAGATGGAATGGTAAAACATGATTTCCGTTTTGAATTGTTTTTACGATAAACGTTAATTTTACGAGCATCACGTTGAACAAACCAAAAACAAAAAATTATGGCATTTGAAATATCGGTATTTCTGGAAAATAAAATAACTCATTTTGAGTCGATCACTGCTGTCTTGAAAAAGGAAGAGGTTAATATTCGTTCTTTAAGTTTAAACAGCATATCTCACGGATGGGGAGTATTAAACCTTCTGGTGGATCAACCCGAGAAAGCATATAAAATCTTGTCCGATAATGGTCATTCAGTAGCCATGCGCGAAGTAATTGCGTTGGAAATGAAAGATGAAACCGGAGGATTGGATGAACTGCTGGTAAAGATTTCGCGTGCAGGAATTCATATCGAAAATGCTTACTCACGATTAATAACCGAAAGCAACCAGGCGGTTCTTTTGCTTGAAGTACCTGATGTGCTGGAAGCAATCAGACGTCTGGAAATAAATCACGTTAAAATTCTGGACGACAAAACTGTTTACGGCAAATAAACCTGGTAACAGAATAATAAAATAATATAAAAAAAATAAAGAATTTCTATGATATGGAATGAGACAATTGAATGCGCCTCACGGGATGAAATGACGGCCATTCAATCAGAGAGGCTGATCCGCACCGTGCAGCGGGTTTATCACAACATCCCCAGTTATCGTGCTAAAATGCAGGAAGCAGGTATCACTCCCGGTGATATCAAAAGTATAGAAGACATTGTAAAACTGCCTTTTACCCTAAAAACGGATCTGCGTGATAATTATCCGTTTGGGATGTTTTCCGTTCCCATGAGTGAAATTGTCAGGCTTCATGCAAGTTCCGGCACAACAGGGAAACCAACCGTGGTGGGGTACACTCGCGACGACCTGGCTATGTGGGCAGAGGTAGTAACCCGCTCGCTTTGTATGTCGGGCGTGCAGAAAAATGATATTGTACAGGTGGCTTACGGTTACGGATTGTTTACCGGAGGTCTGGGCCTTCACTACGGAACAGAAAATCTTGGTGCTGCAGTGATTCCTATTTCCGGAGGAAATACCGATAAACAACTTCAGTTGATGCAGGACTTTGGCTCAACGGTTTTGGCCTGTACGCCTTCTTATGCGCTGTTTTTAGCTGAAGCCATTAAAGATAAAGGCATCGATCCCGATTCGTTGAAACTTCGTGTGGGGATTTTCGGTGCCGAACCATGGAGCGAAAATATGCGTCGTGAGATTGAAGCTAAACTCAAAATTAAAGCCATCGATATTTACGGACTTAGCGAAGTGTGCGGCCCCGGTGTTTCATGCGAATGTACTCAACAGAACGGCAGCCACATTAACGAAGACCATTTTTACCCCGAAGTTATCGATCCGGAAACACTTGATCCTGTTGCTCCGGGTGAAATAGGGGAGTTGGTTTTTACAACTATTACCAAGGAAGGAATTCCGATTATTCGTTACCGCACCCGCGACCTTACCCGCCTGATTTACGACAAATGCGAATGTGGTCGTACACTGGTTCGTATGGAAAAATGTATGGGCCGCAGCGACGATATGCTTATTATCCGCGGTGTAAATGTATTCCCGTCGCAGATTGAAAGCGCATTGCTTGAACTAAGCGAAGTGGAACCACATTACCTGCTGATTGTGGAGCGCGAAAATAACCTCGATATTCTGAAAGTGATGGTGGAAGTGCAGGAACAGTTCTTCTCCGATGAAATAAGGGAACTGGAAGCACTGAAAAAGAAAATTGTACATAAGATACAAAGTACGCTGGGTATCTCGGTTCAGGTGAAACTGGTTGAGCCGAAAACCATCGAACGCAGTGCCGGAAAAGCAAAACGTGTAATTGATAACCGTAAAATCTAATGCCATGATCATCAAACAAGTATCCGTATTTCTGGAAAATAAATCGGGAAGATTAAATGAGGTAACCAAAATTCTGGGTGAAGCCGGTGTAAATATTTCTGCCTTTACCATTGCCGATACTTCCGACTTTGGTATTCTGCGAATGATTGTTTCTGATCCCGACAAGGCTCGTTCTGTATTAAAAGAGAGTGATTTTTCGGTTCAGACAACCGATGTTGTTTTGGCAAAAACACCCAACGAGCCGGGAAGCCTGAGTAAACTGCTTGACATTTTACAACAGGAAGAGGTGTTTATCGAATACATGTACGCTTTCTCCATGCAAGACGAGAGCGCAGTTACTGTTATTCGCCCAACACGTGTACAACGCTGCCTCGAAATGTTGCAAAAACATAAAACCGATCTGTTAGGCTCTGAGGAGTTGTTCCAATTGTAAGAGAATTATATTTGAAATATAATATTTTGAGAGCACGGATTTTTTTCCGTGCTTTTTTATGATATAAATGTGAATTTGTGTTGGTAAATTGTCGTTACAAACGACAGGATATTTACCCCTCGGCGCAGACGAGGGGTTGGTGGGGGCGTATAGTTTGTCAATAATTTTTCTTTTGGAATAGCCTCCCTAAATAAAAAGGTTATTTCTAAAGAAAAATTATGGGATTGGATTTGCTTTTTAGCTCAGTTCTTTGTTAGGCACAGTTTTTAGATTTTATTTATTACGTTCATAACCATTTCAAATAATTCTTGCGCTCTATTTGTACTACCTTGAGCACCTCTTTCTCTTGCCATCTTTTTATGCTCTGGTAAATTTGAACCAGCATATATGAAAAAGGGTGTTTGATTTCCTGATTGTCTTAATTTGTCAAGTAAAACATAACCTTCCTGAGGTCCTTCTTTTCTCCCCATATCAGAGATAATAGCCGCATATTTATTGTCATTGAGTATTGTTAGCGCTTCGTTTGTGGACAATGCAAGACTAAATTCAATGCCTTGCGTCTCAAATGCTTGTCTTTCATATACATTATTCTCAGGTCTATCATCCACCCAAAGAATTCTACTTCTCCATTTTTCAGATTTTTGTTTTTTATCAGTTGATGAAGTTTTTGAAACAAGTTCAACAATAGATTCCAGTTGTTTCTGGGTCTCAAAATTGTTTTGTCCATCAGGTTGTTTCGCTGTCGCCGCAGCTAATGATGCTACAGCCGACATTTTCATTTTTAAGAAGTTTTCTTCGTTTTTAAAATCAGAAGGACCATATATTTTGTCATGGTGTTTTGCAACCAGCCACAAAAAACCAAAGAAAACAACAACAGGAAAGAATACAAGAAAATAAATTAACGGAGCAATATGTTCTTTTAAATTGTCTCCAAAACTTACAGCTAATGTTGCAAATCCATAGACAAGTACTATAAAAAGAGCAATGATTCCTAAAGGACTTTTTGTAAATCCTTTTGCTGAATCTGCAAAACTTTTAACGGTTGTAGCCATTGTTTTTTAGTTTAAATTGTGCCTAACTAGTGAATAACAAACATGTAGTTGTTATTTCGCTTATATCGCTTAATGAAGTGGTTGTTATACACCTATTTGGAGGAATAACAACACCAGGTATGTTAATACTATTATTTTTCGGTAAGGTGATCATCGCATTTGCGGTTTTTAACTTCTTAAAAGTAAACATAAATCGATAATTATCATAACTGGTTTTTGTCAAACATCTGGCTTGACTTTCCTTTATGTTATAATCACTTGTACCTGTCATTTAGCCCGATACCGTTAAAAATCTGTTCTTTGTATTTTTTTATTCTTCCTGTTCTTGTTTGTGATTGTTTGGGTTGCGAGAAATAAATCGTATAGCCTCTTTGTCGTCCCGGTGTTAGGGCGTAAAAAGCTTTTTTAAATGCAGGGTCATCTTCAAATGCCTGAAGCAATTCGTCTGGTATTGGTTCCGGATTTTTTTGAGATTCAATCTTTTTCCCTGATTTCTCAATTTTAACGGCTTCCAATATATAATCCTTTAAGTTGTCACGGGATTGTGTGATCTGGTCAATATTTGTAAACTTTATCAATCGTACCGATTGCGAACTTTCACTACGCCGATAAAGCATTTTGTGCTTATCTGTTAATAAAGCTCCCTTGAAAAAACTGAGTGATGCATAATCCTTAAAAGCACTGACTATTGCAACATTTTTCCCGTCAACGGTATAACATGGAATGCCCCATTTTAATTCTTCTGTTAATCCACACTCCATTATAATTTGTCTGAGAGTCTCCAATTCTACTTTCCAGTTATTGACTTTGCACTGAGGTGTTCCGCCATATTTGCATCGCATACAGCCGTTAATAAGATATTTATCAACTTGTGCATTTAATTTTAACTTCATGGTATTACAATAGAGTTTTATTACAACTATTTCGTGTGGCGAAATACTATTTTTATCAACCACGGAAAAATTACGGGTATCCGGTATGGGGAAGTGTATTTAATTGTTGGGAACAGATCCCCTTTTTAATCGCAGTAACGTTTTGTTATATCGCCGTATGCATCAATTCTTCTGTCGCGTAGAAATGGCCATATACGGCGAATATCTTCGCTACGTCCTTTATCAATTTCCACCACTTCAATTTGTTCGAATTCGGCCGTACACTGTACAAGAATTTCACCCTGCGGACCGGCAACAAAAGAATTTCCCCAGAACGCGATTCCTTTTCCCACTCCCGACGGATCGACCTCAAAGCCGGTGCGATTCACACTGATTACCGGCAGGCTATTGGCAACGGCATGTCCGCGCTGCGAAATGATCCAGGCGTCCAGTTGACGTATTTTTTCATCCCTGGTGTCTCTTGGATCCCAGCCAATTGCCGTGGGGTAAATAAGCATTTCAGCACCTGCCAGTGCCATCAGTCGTGCAGCTTCGGGATACCACTGATCCCAACAAATCAATACACCCAGTTTCCCCACCGAGGTTTTTATGGGGTGAAAGCCCAGATCTCCGGGTGTGAAATAGAATTTTTCGTAGAATGCCGGGTCGTCGGGGATGTGCATTTTCCGGTATTTTCCTGCAATACTTCCGTCTCTTTCGAAAACCACAGCTGTGTTGTGGTACAATCCTGGGGCACGTTTCTCAAATAGAGATGTTACAAGAACAACGCCTGCATCCTTAGCAGCGCGGGAAAAAATATCGGTATCGGGCCCGGGAATGGGTTCGGCAAGGTCGAACAATTTAGTATCTTCTACCTGGCAAAAATACAGGCTGGTATGCAGCTCCTGTAAAATCACCAGTTCCGCTCCCTGTGAAGCACATTCGTGAATGGCTTCCACACTTTTTTGTATATTTTCTTTTTTATTTGAAGACCGTTTTTGTTGTACCAGCCCCACTTTTATCTTACTCATTGTTAATGAAATTAAAGATTTAACTTAATGGCTTGTGGATATTGCATCGTAACGCAATGCAGCGAGCCGTGCTGTTCGATTAGAACCCTGCAATTTACCGGAATTATTTCTCTTTCGGGAAAAATATTTTGTAAAATTTCGATGGCTTGTTCATCCTGCGAGACACCGTAAACGGGCATTAGTACTGCTCCGTTAATGATAGTGAAATTCGCATAGGTGGCAGGCAGCCGGTTTCCTTCTTCGTCGTAACAGGCATCTGGAAACGGAAGTTCAATTAAATGATACGATTCCCCTTTGCTGTTTGTCATTTGCTGAAGATCGTTTTTCATTTGTTGAAGCACCTTAAAATGCTCGTCTTCCGGATTTCGGCACCCAACATAAGCAATGGTGTTTTCGTTGCATAAACGTGCCAGTGTGTCGATGTGCGAGTCGGTATCGTCACCTGCCAGGTAACCATGATCGAGCCAAAGAATTTTTCGTGCCCCGAAATTTTGTTTTAGTATATTCTCTATTTCTTCCTTTGAATACTGCGGATTGCGGTTTTTCTCCAGAAGGCAATCTGTTGTTGTCAGAATTGTGCCGCGACCGTCGCTTTCGATGGAGCCGCCTTCCAGTACAAAATCGAAACTTTGAAGTTCGCAATTCTGCAGTATGTTATTTTGGAACAGGGCAGGGGTGATTTGATTATCCAAAGCAGCTTCAAATTTTTTCCCCCAGCCGTTAAAGATGTAATCCTGCACAATGGCTTTCCCGTTTTTCAATACAGTGATGCCACCGTGGTCGCGTGCCCAGGTGTCATTCGACGGTGCTTCGGTAAAATAAATATTTCGGCTGTCATTTAAAAGCGAACGTACCCGGTTGGTATCGTCGCAGACGATCAGCACCGGCTGGAAACGTGCTGCAGCATTTGCAATGTTAATAAAGCAGTCGGTAGCTTCCTGCAAAAGGTAGTTCCAGTCGCTGTTGGCATGCGGAAAGGTAAGTTGCAAAAACGACTGCTCCTCCCACTCGGCAGGCAAATATGTTTTATCCTGAGTTCTGTTCATTCTAACTGTTCATCAAATTATGTCGACAAAAATACAACAAACCGGCTGATGTTATTCTTCAAAATGAAACATAAAAATTATTTGTGATTTTTGGGAATTATCAAATGGAATGAAAATTTGTTATTTGTTGCCTTTCCTGTTTAATAGACAAACTAAACATTATATCTGTCCTTTCAGGACATTAAATGAGGGATGATTTTTTTAAGAATCAATCCAATCATAAAAAAGGGCCTGTTCTTACAGACCCTTTTGAATTTTTATCATTCAAATTCTTTCAATGTTTTTTTAATGATTTCGATAGCTTCCATCAGCTGTTCTTCGGTAATGACCAGTGGGGGTGTAAAACGAATGATGTGCTCGTGTGTTGGCTTGGCAATCAGTCCGTTTTCTTTCAGGGCGAGGCAAACATCCCAGGCGGTTTTGCCGTTTGTTGGTTTTATGGCAACGGCATTCAGTAACCCTTTTCCGCGCACGATTTCAATCAGTGGAGAATCGATGGCTTTCATCTCCCTGCGGAATAGTTCGCCCAGTCGTTCTGAATTTTCCACCAGCCCTTCTTCCAGTATCACATCAATGGCTGCCATTGCAACTTTCCCTGCAATGGGATTTCCTCCGTATGTACTTCCGTGTTCTCCTGGTTTAATGGTCAGCATAATTTCATCGTCGGCCAGCACACACGACACCGGGAAAAATCCTCCGGAGACAGCTTTCCCGAGAACCAGAATGTCGGGGCGAACACCTTCGTGATCGCAGGCCAGCATTTTACCAGTACGTGCCAACCCGGTTTGCACTTCGTCGGCCACAAACAGCACGTTGTATTTTTTGCACAGTTCTGATGCATTTTTCAGGTAACCGTCTTCGGGAACGTAAACTCCTGCTTCTGCCTGGATAGGCTCAACCAGAAATCCTGCCACGTTCTGGTCTTGCAGCTCTTTTTCGAGGCGTTCGATGTTGTTGTACGGAATATTTACAAAACCGGGTGTATAAGGCCCGTAATGGTTGTATGCATCCGGATCGCTCGACATTGAGATGATGGTAATGGTACGCCCGTGGAAATTGCCGTCGCAAACTATAATTTTTGCTTCATTGGCAGGAATACCTTTTACTTTGTATGCCCATTTGCGAATTAGTTTCAGCGCTGTTTCGTCGGCTTCAGCGCCTGAGTTCATCGGGAGCATTTTATCGTAGCCAAACAGCCTGGTCATGTATTCTTCCCAATTTCCCAGTACATTGTTGTAAAATGCCCTTGATGTTAAAGCCAGCGTTTGAGCCTGATCGATTAATGCTTTAAGAATCTTCGGATGACTGTGTCCCTGGTTGACAGCGGAGTAGGCTGCCAGAAAATCAAAATATTTTTTACCTTCTACATCCCAAACGAAAACACCTTCGCCTTTTGCTAAAACAACCGGTAGTGGATGGTAATTATGTGCGCCAAATTTATCTTCTTTGGCCATGTAATCTGCAGTAGTCAGCTTTGCCATAGTTCAATGTTTTATTTTATGCAGAAATACGATTTTTACATTGAAAAAACAACTCGGTAACCGTGTTAAAAAGCAGTGAGAAATATCAGGGGATTTGAGTTTGAAGTTTAAAGTTGAAGGTTAAAAGAGTTGAGTAGTTGAGTGATTGAGTAAATGAGTGATTGAGGAGGGATCGTAGCGAGTAGCGAGTAGCGAGCTGCGAGTTAAGAGTATACAAGTGACTAATGACCCATGACTCACCCAATAAATTAAAATAGTTGATGACAGATTGAAAAAAGATTGAATGAAATTGATTCAGCACTCCAATAAACGAGTTTGCCAACTGCCATTTGTCAACTGTCTATTAAAGCATTTTATCATTCTTGCATTTAAGCATTCTTTTCCCTCTGTCCTTATTTCATAAACCTGGCAAGCAGAACTTCGGCTAATATAAAGAACAAGGCAAGTAAAATACACCACTTCCAAAGTTGTTTGCCGTTTTGAAGATCTTCCAGAATTTCCGAAAAATTACGGTCAACTTCTTCTACGATGTTCGCATTGTTCAGTTGAGCTTGTTCCAATTCTCTGTTCAGTTCGTCGGCGGAGTAATACCGTAAATCAGATTCAAGGCGGTTGTAGTTAAAGGCCATTGATGCAATTGTTGTCCCTTCGCTGCTGACCAGGTAGTGCCCGTCGGTTGAAATCTGATCGCCAAATTCGATGCGAACACCGCGCCCGGTAACGCTTTTTGACGGAATAAATCTGTTTTGATTTTTGAGATTTACAATCTCTAACTGACTCGTCATATCAACATTACGGTTACGTGGAAGATTGTAAAAGGTTTGAGTGCCCACGGTAAAAGAAATTTCCTGTTTGGGCAAACTGTTCAATACTATATTGTAGATGGTAGGTACAAAAATTACATCGCGGGCAAAGCTATCATTTTGCCGGTTAAGAGGAAAGCTGAATACCCAGAGTTTCCCGTTTTCGTAATCGAGTTGCGAAAGAGCCTTGTCGCCGTTTTGAAAACGAAGCAGGTTCTCTTCATCCGTTCTGGTAACCGATTCAAAACGAAGATGTCCTTCTATTTTGGGCAGAACAGGATTTTTTTCGCGTTTTTTGAAGGCATCTTTATAAAAGTTGTTTTCAAAATCGATACCTGATATTTCCTGGATAGTAGAATCAGTGCCTGTAATCCGGTTTGCATTAAAGCTTTCCAGAAGTTTATTGCCGTATAATGTATTGCCGCTGATTTTAGGAAAGAATACCACCGAGGTACCATTTTCTACCACCTTGTTCAGTTCATTTAAAAAACCACTGGAGTAGTTCTCGAGATTAACAAGAAAAATGGTATTGTATTCGTTTAAACGGTTTACCTGGAGACTCTGAACATTCATGTCGTCGAGTTGAACGTAATTGTCGTTTTCGAAAAGAGCTTTCAGGTAATCCTGCCCTTCCTGCGACTCACTATCGTTATTGTAAATGGCAAGTGCTTTCAGGTTCTTTTCCACAAAATAACTGATGTACCAGTTGTTATCGTGAGTAAAAGGATAATCAGTTATTTCGACTTTCCCCAGCTGAGAACCGCTCGAATTGTTGGTGTATTTCAGGTTAGCAGTTATTTCATTTTGTGCCTCCACCGAAAAATTGGTAATCGATTTTATCGAGTCGTTTAAAATTAGTTTTAGCGGTAAATTCTGGTAGTCCTGATTGGAGCTGTTTTTAATGCGTACAAAAATATTTTCTTCCTGCCCAAGCCGGTGTGCCGGAATTTCAACCCAACACGAATCGATATACAAATTGGCCACTTCGTTGGGAACCAAAGGCATGAAATAGCTTAAAATATCATCACCTTTAAAATTCCCAATGTCAGTGCTATTGCGTTGGAAATCAGAGATGAAATAGAGGTTCATACCAGTATTTTCTGTTTCTTCACTCTGGCCGGCAAACCGGTTGTACACTACTGAAAGAGGAATAACGGCAGGTGAGGCTTTAATTTCTGCAACCTGCTGAATAAACTGTTCTTTGTTGTAAACGTGTTGGTGTTTGGGCAACAAATCGTTGGTAAATAATCTGAAATGCGTTCCGGCAGGGTAAGCCATGCTAATTTCAAGGGCTTTGTTTCGCGCCACTTCCAGTAATTGTCCCTGTTCCGAAAGGGCATTCATACTGAAGGAATTATCTATATATACGCCGACCAGTTGGGTGCTGTGTTTTTGTGAATTTTTATTTACTGAAATATACGGTTGCGAAAAGGCCAGAACCAGGAACAGGATAGTGAGGATTCGGGCAGCCAGAATAAGCAGTTGCTTAAGTCGTGATTTCTTTTTCGATTCCTTTTCGACGTCTTTTAAAAAACCGACATTACTGAAGTAGACAGTTTTATATCGCTTAAAGCTAAACAGATGAATAATAATCGGAATAGCAATAGTGAGTAAAGCAAAAAGAAATGTAGGATAAAGAAATTTCATATTTATTGAGAATACAAACTGAAGAACAAAACAGGTCTTCTTTTATTTACATTAAAGTTATTTAAAAATAGCCACTTTTTTCTCGCCGGTTGATTTTATAAAACCACGAAACATTCCACTGGTGTTAAATTCCATGGCAATATTTCCGTCGGCGTCGAGGGCAATTACTCCACCTGTGCCATCCAATTCTGTTAGTTTTTCGATTTCTTTTTTACATGCTTCCTCCACACTGAGGTTCTGATATTCCATCATTGCAGATATATCGCGGGCAAAACCAAGGCGGATGTAATATTCACCATGGCCGGTACACGACACCGCGCAGGTTTTATTATTGGCATAAGTTCCGGCTCCAATAACAGGCGAGTCGCCAATGCGGCCGTATCTTTTGTTAGTCATGCCTCCTGTTGATGTTCCGGCACAGAGATTTCCGTAGGTGTCGAGCACTGCACATCCAACGGTTCCCATGTTATCTTTTTTCGTGCGTTCGCGCTCTTTTTTTAGTAGTTTTTGCAGTGATTCGTAGCGGCTTTCGGTGTAAAAATATTTATTGGGAACCATCTCAAGGCCCTGTTCTTTTGCAAATTCAGAAGCTCCTTTTCCGCTCAGCATTACATGAACAGAGCTATCCATTACCGCACGCGCGGCGTTAATGGGATTTTTTATATCCTGCACACCTGCTATTGCTCCGGCATTAAGTGTTTCGCCCTCCATAATCGATGCATCAAGTTCGTTTACACCATCGTGGGTAAAAACCGCACCTTTCCCGGCATTAAAAAGGGGAGAATCTTCCATTACATTTATAACTTTCACCACAACATCTGTAGCTGTTGCCCCGTTTTTGAGCATTTTTTCGCCCAGTTCCAAAGCTTCGTTCAGTTTACTTGTGTATTCGGCCCGGCGCTCTTCATTCATTTTTTCTTTCGACATGACACCGGCACCTCCGTGAATTACAATGGCGTATTTCTTTTGACAATTGGCAGAAATGCCAATAAGTAAGATAGTTAAGAAGGTTAAGAATATTTTGTTGACCATAACTGATAATTTTCTACTACAAAAATGATATAATTTTTAAAACAGAAGGATTTTCAGCACATAAACTTTAAAGGCTTAAAGTTAACCTGTGAATTAAAACTGATGAATATTCATCATGGAGAATAATTGGTGATTTGACGATTTGCGAAGGAAATTAAGCTTTATTCCTTTTGGTATTGAAGACCGATATGTGCACACTAACCAACACAATCATTAAGATAAATAATATACAAGTGGCGGAGAAAAGAATTATTTGGTAAATATGTTCGTTTTCGGATAAAACCGGAAAAATAAGTACCAGTGCTACAAGAAATAGCAGAAGGCTAATAACTGCCCACATGTTAAGTTTGTGATGTTTCATGTCCCTATCCTGTCAATTTGATACAAATTACGAAAAACATAATTTATAGTCAATAAAATGAAGACTGAATATTTGACTAATTATCAATATCTTATGAACATATTTGAATGCGATATTTTTTCATTTGAAATATGTTGTTTCATATTTTCTTTGTATCGAATTGAACCTAATTAAAATTAACCCGTAATATACCAGACAGATCGAAAATGAAGCGTTTTATGAGTAGAAAAAGTATGATACAAGATGAAATCTTTCAGGCAATAAAAGAGAAGTTACCTTCTGATGTTTCTCTCGCCTTTGAAATTTCAAACCTTTTAGGAATTAGTCAGGATTGTGCTTACAGACGAATAAGAGGCGAGAAATCACTTACTGTGGATGAACTATACATCTTAAAGGAATTTTTTGAGCTATCGCTTGATCAGTTCGGTGTTGATCAGATGTAAAATGTAATATTTTGGTCGTTCTATTTTATAGAAACCGTTTTTGAATAATTATAGTGCCTGAAGTATTCTGTTTTTAAGTTTTACCAGTATTGAATTATGCTTTACAATTATATCGATAATAAAAAAGGTCTGCCTAGTTTCTGAATCTGAACCGGGACACCAGGTTGAGATTCTTCTTAAATTTCAAAATTTCAATATTATTTAGTTGTTTAATCAAGTTGTTGTCATCGATAATATCTTGTGCTTCACTCATTTTACTGAAAAGCTCGTTTATTAAAATTTCTTTCGGATTTTGTTGACTGTAGTTTTGAATGAGGCTGAAAAATTTTGAATGATCGGCCTCTTTTTCAATTTCACTAAAAATTACTTTTGCCGAATCAGGAATTCCTGTAATAAAGGCCAAAAGCACCATGGCTGCATAATAATGTTCAAGCTCATTTTGATCGGTAAAACCAAATCCTGAATGTGTTCGGATTATTCTGTAAATATTAATGTAGCGGTTGATCGTACGTGGGGAATTTCCAATTATAAAAGAAATGTTTTTCATAAAATCCACTTCTTTTCGGGAAACTTCTAATAACTCAGAATTGGGCTCCTGCACAGTTTGTTTCCGGGTAGGAATATTTGTTGCAGTTTGAGGTGTTGGTTGTGACGCATTGCCGCCTGTGGCTGATGGTTTTGATACATTAGTTGCCACCGAAGTCTGTGTTCCTTTACTTGTATCCCGGGTTACATTTGTTGTACTGTTTTCATCTTCCTCTGTTGGTGTTTGTTCAATAATGGATTTAAATTTTGATTCGATTAAATTATTCTTTCCGGTTTTATCAATCGGTTTTAATATAAATGGAATTTGAAAAATCTTTTCAAGGTAATCGTATGAAGATGCTTGTTTTAAATCCATTCCCTTGTGCTTTATTTCGGGGGTAAATTTATGGTTGTGATTTTTTGAAACATTGTTGCTCAGAAAATCATCGTATTTAACAGTGATTGCACTGTGCATCCATCGAGGATCAACACCTACCACAACAATAAATAAAGGGAAAGCCAATAGAAGATGTATGGCTTCCAGTACTTTCACCACAATTTCTTCGTTACAGCGGTCAAGGTCATCAATGTATAAAATGATGCGGTCAATTCTAAAAATGCCATCAACTTTCTTCTTTTTTAATTCTTCTAACTCTTCAGCGTTGAGTTCGTGTTGCTGTTTAAGTAAGAAATTCAGGTCTTCGAAATCCTTTCGGATCCATGAAATAATGCCCAAACTATCGGTGTAACGTTTATCACTGGCTCTTTCTGCAATAAAATTGCTTAATTTCTTTCCTGAAGAAATGTCCTCTATTTCATTTTTATATTTGATGCGATCCAGCTTTAAATCGTCCAGCCTTTTTTGTTGAGCAGTTAATTGGTTTTCTTTATTCTGGAGTTTGTCCTCAAGAAATTTCAACTCTTTATTGTACAGTTTCTGATTTTGGTCTTCAAGCTTCGTATGAATTTCTTCCAGGGCTTTTAAATCCTTGTACGCGCTTTTAACTTTTCCCATTACCGGTAAAATAAATGCAAAAATCTGGGTAAGCGCCGATACTGCTATCGCACTTTGTGCAGAAACCCAACTTATTAGTCCTTCACTTTTATCTATTAATCCAATACCAAAAAACAGAAAAACAAATACAAGTAAGAATATAATAATGGCTGTTGGTTTTTTACCTTTTCCGAGCTTATAAATAATTCGAAAACTCTCGAACAATTGATTTCCCAAAGAACTCAGTTCGTTAATTTTTGATTGTACCGTTTGATAATTATCGATTACGGTTTCAGGTAATTTTTTTTCAATTTCATTTTTCTTTTCTTTAATTCTCTGATTGTCCCAGATGGCATCTAAAATATCATGTGTTTTTAATTTCCTTAATTTCGGTGCGAGTTTATTTATTTCAGCTTTTTTTGTGTTTATTATATTGGTAAGTTCAATTTTTTCCGACTTAATCTGGCCGAGTTTCTGCTCCGAATCGGCAATGAGTTCTTTGGTGGAACTAAGGTTTTCTATTAAGGTTTTCAATGATTTGTTATCAACCTTTTTGTATTTGCCAAGGTCTTCAAATATTTTGGTTACCAGGCTTGCCCACAAGTTGGCATCGGAATAATGCCATGAATTAAAAGTAATCTGTACAACATTGTGGCAGTAGGGCTTGTTTTTTTCTTCTGCAAAAGAATCAATCTTTTTTTCTAACTCTTTCATAAAGAAACTTTTCCCGCTGCCCCAGTTTCCAAATAATCCAATGGCCAATGGAGGTTCAACCTGGTTGTATGCCATTACCGATGCCAATGCATTTACATCATTGGCAATTTTTAATTCATCGTTTGTTCTCGCGTTTGGATTGTCGGTATACAATTTCGAGAGCGATGATTTTATAAATCGTTCGCCGGTAAAACCCTTTGTTCCAAGCTCAACTATTTTTTTGTATTCATCTTCATTAATAAAAATCGAACCTTCATAAATTTTGTCGCTCTGCAGTAACTTTTGATCACTTAATGAAGAAATCTCCTGCACAATCTTTTCCAGTGATATCTGATATTTGAAGTTTGTATTATAAATCCATGAAAAAAATGAATTGTCTGGTGGTATTTCCGATTGGTATTTATTTTCTTCTGAATAAGGTTTTTTTAGAGTTAGTGGGATGTTTTTAACTGGTACATCGAAATATGGTATAATAATGGTTTCGTCCGGCAGATTATTCAATGAGCAGAGTGGATTTATTAACTCCCAGTTGGCTTTCGTAAAATCATAATAATTTGTTTCATGCGATTCTTCTGAAAACATCTGGTTAAATCTTTCCAGAGCAATTCTGGCTAATAAATAGCGCGTTTTAAAATTCCCTTTTTCAAGATCATCGTTTGGAATGAATTCATAATCTTGTTTTTCTTTAGATGTCTGAGATCGGAGAATTTCCTCATTTAGATATTTTACTTCTGCTAATTGTTCCTCAATTCTTGATATTAGGCTTTTTTTATTTTCTTCTGAAAAATCTGCAGAAAGGATTTCTTTTTCAAAATCATTTTTTTGGAAATCGAGGTTGTGTACACGACCTCTGATATTTTTCCCATAAATCAGGGTACTGTCCCTGTTGTAATTATCGAAAAGTTCTCTTAACAAGTTCGAATAATACTCCAGAAATGATTTCTTTTCATTTTCAAATTCAACTTCATCTGCTGCATTAAACAGATTATTCGGATTCCATTCCGGGTTTTCAGGTGCTTGCATAACTAGGTCGTGTTATTGGTGAAAAACCGTATTGAATTGATTTAATGGTATTTAAAGTTACGACATTTTTGTTGAAATTATATCATTAACTTCCTATTAATCAGATGCAGAATTTTTAAAAAGTTTCGAATTGATGGAAATACCAATAAAACGTACCCCGTAATAAACCCAAAGGATTACAGGTATTGAAATTAGTTTTATTTGTATTCGGGGGCGAGTTTGTAAACCTATTCTCTAACTAATATCAGATTTTAATGAACCAATTCTTTCTTTAGTATTGATTTGATTTCTCCCATCTGGCTTTCGTTGAGTGGACCAAATTGTAACGCTCCTGCATTTTCTTCTACCTGTTTTACTGTTTTAAATCCGGGAATAGGAATTGTTCTTTTGCTTTTTGCCCAAATCCAGGCCAGTGCTCCCTGTGCCAGAGTGCGTCCATCGCTTTTTAGTATTTCACCAAAGGCATCCAGTTCTTTTAGCAGCGTTGCCTTTGGTTTCCCGTCTTCGAAGAACATGTAATATTCATCGCCCATAAGATGTACAATTGAGCGACAGTCTTCTTCTGAAATAGTGGATTGTTGATTGAATTTTCCGGTAAGCAGGCCCATGGCAAGCGGTCCGCGATTAATGCTGGCAAGCTTTCGATCTTTGCATAGTTTTAATATTTTTTTATTTCCAACAAAAACATTCAATTCGTGTTGAACAGCAATGCAATTATCGCCATCTGCAAAAAAGGTGGCCCTCTCTTCATCGTCGGTACTCCAGCCGTAACCTCTTATCTTTCCTTCCTGGACCAAGTCTTCAAGTGTGTCTCTCACAAGCCCTGCGTTTTCCATATTCAAATTGGCAATATGTAGCTGGTATAAATCAATGTAATCGGTTTTTAAACGTGCAAGGCTGCTTTCCAGGGCTTTCCGGGTGTATTCGGGTGTCACTTTTGTTCCGAACATGGCTTCTTTTGTTTGTGGATTATAACCCATCCCGAATTTAGTAGCGATTACTACTTTGTCGCGTCGACCTTTTATTACCTGCGATATTAGTTTCTCTGAATGACCGGCGCCATAAACATCGGCTGTGTCGATAAAATTTATTCCCATCTCAAGTCCTTTTTCCAATGCACGTAACGATTCTTTGTCGTCTACTTTTCCCCATCCGAGGGGTAATGTCTGCAAGGTTATCGGGCCTCCAATGGCCCAGCAACCCATTCCCATGGCACTTACTTCAATGCCCGAATGTCCCAGTTTCCTTTTTAAATTGTTTTCCATGATTCCTTCTTTAAAATATTTTACCACATATCCCAAATAGTTATTAAATCGCATATCTGCACCTGGTTCTTCTTGTTGTGATACTTATCGGAGAATTTGCCATTTTCTATTACATCTTCGTCCATAAAAGCTGCAACCGGTTCTGCCACAAAAACGGTGTGATCGCCGGTAATAATCTGGCCGGTTACTTTACATTCAATGTTCATAAAACACTCTGCAATCAATTGCGCCTTTATTTTTGTACCTGGCAGCGGAGTTAATCCCGCTTCCTCAAATTTGTTTATTTCGTTGCTGTGTGTTGTGCCTACTTTAAATATGGCTTCGGTTAAGTTGGGTGTTGGAATATTTAAACCGAACTCTCTGGTATCGCTAATTAACGAATGGCAAAAACGATACGCTTCAGTGTCTTTTTCTCCATTGCCAATTGATGCAGTCAGCAGTAGAGGATTATGAGATGTTGGCGATATCCAGCATGCGGTGATGATACCATCGATAGTTTTTTCGGCATTCGTGCAGGTTAGCATAAAAACCTGTCCGTTACTGAGCAACCAGGATAGTTTCATTACGTCGGGCCCGTTCAGATCAAATTGTATTTTTTTCATGATTTTACTTTTTGTTGTATAAGGTTGTACCCTTGCTAATGGAAGGTATGACTCTTGATTCACGTATTAAACATTTCTTATTTCATTGAATTTCGAAACAGAATGGACTTCCCTTTATGATTGGTTCAATTTTTCTACTTTCAGTATTGATTTATGCAGAAATATTGAATTGTAAATTATGGCATCATTTGGATTTTTGTAATTACGATACCCAGGCCTTGCATAACATCTGATTCTTCAACGGTGCAGTGCCCGTAATTTACCACCGGAAGACTGGTGTGTAATAATCCGCTATTATTTGCCAATATCTTTGTCCGGTATTCTTCGTCGTGCCAGAAAGGAGTAACGTGATCTCCTGTAGTATGAATGGTTACAAAAGGAACCTGAATGTCGCCGCTTGTCTCGTATTTCTCTACACTTTGTTGGGCAGTACTGTAACTACATTCATGTATACGTTGAATCTCGTTGTTTAGTGTTGCATCATCGAATGAACCAATATAAGTCGTGTTCTCGTTATTAAATGGAACAATACCTCCCAAACGTTCAATCATATCGTCGGTAATCATTATGTTGTAACGAAGACATTGCAAAGTTACGGTTCCCATTGCAACAGGATCGGTCATGTCGACAGGTACTTCTGCACAATTTAACAGTTGCATTAATTTTGCTCCTCCCTGCAATACATCAGCAGTTAAAACTGCCTGTACTGCGCTGGGTAGTACTCCCGAACGCCACTGATCCATAATATCTTCGCCAACTCCTAACGGACTGCCTGTACTAAGTCCAAACATGTTCATCAGATCTTCTCCAAAAAAATAGTTGAAAAGAACATGGAAATTACCGTTGTACTGCAGTTGTTTAAAGAAATTTCCAATTGGGCCGCAAATTGACAGGGCACCATCGAAACTGTCAGGATATCTTTCAAGGGTGAGTGCTGTTACCAAACCTCCTTCTGATGGTCCTCCGATGATAGTGATATCAGGTGGCATTTTTTTCAATACCTTAAATACTTTTTTACGCAGCGCCTGGATATCTTCCACCGCTTCGTAAGCAATAAATCCATCATCACGGTAACTGGTGGTGGCATAACCGAAACCCATTCCGTTTATAATTTCTTCTATTAATCTTGTACCTATTATGTCGTCCGGTAAATTGGGACCTTCTCCCGGATCCTGTAAGCCGTGGGCATAAAAAATCATATAACGGGTTCCCATATTTTCCCAGCCTGCAGGTAACGAAAGATACCATTCCGCATTTCTTGCGAGGATTCCTTTATATTTTCCTTCAGCTATTTCATGACTTTTTAGCAGGTCATCTTCAGCAACCATTTCGTTCTCGATTTCATCCCGATAACAAGATGCCATCGCAAAAAGTAAAAACGTAATTAAAATTGATAAATAAGTTTTCATGACAATCAATTTTGAGTTTAAAAAACGAGTTGATTTTATCACAAAAACCGGGAAGTAAAAGAGATTAGATAAATTAGAAAACCAGGTGTTCCAGTTTTTTCTCATTCATAACATCGCTCATGGTCCAGAAGTGAATATCGCCGGTGGTAACCTTAAAAATTTCGCTTACAGGTTCAAGGTTTGTTCCGGCAATGTCGTCCAGAAATCGACGTTCTTCATGCAAACGGTGGAGCATTGTCGGGTCGTCAACAAACTCAACTCTTCCGGTTAGGCGCATTTGTTTGGCTTGTGCCAAATCCTTTGGATGGTTATAAAAACAAACCTCAACTTTGGGATTTAAATGAAGTTGTTTCGACATATCTTTTGGTGAAAGAGTACCAAAGAAAAAGCCTTTTCTATCGGCAAAGAATAACAGTACAGTTCGCACGCGAGGCTGGTTGCCTTCGCATGTGGCCAAAGAGCAAACCGGGTTTGCTGAGGCAAACGCAATATATTCGTTAAAATTCATGATTAAAGATTTTTGGTATAACACAATAAGTTACAAAAAAACGGGCTGAAAAGCAAGATAATTTGGGGTTTGTACCTTGGTTCGCATATTACATTTTCCGCGGCTGTACTATGACTCTAATCCAGAATAAAAGAAAAGCTGAGTATTCCTCAAGGCTGTATTATGCTTGTGCCATTTGTGCTAAGGATTAAACTTGAGTAGTGTTGTCCGGTTAATTCTGGTAGTGCGCAAATCCGGGAAGACACACAACAACTTTGGTTATTTTTGAGGTGATTCAGGAACTTCAATATTTACAGTGTCTTTTATTTCTGTAATTCCGGGATAAAGCGATATTTTATTTATTTCCGTTGTAAATATTTCAAGCATCTCGTCATCCTCTTGTTGCGGTGTTGTGCTAAAATACAAGTTATAACTGGCATCCATTGGTACCATTACCTTGCAAATTTGGCGTGGAGGAATACGAATATCCATGAAGTCGCAGTAATTGTTTTCATCCCAGTATACATCGGTTAACATGTTAACATACATAGTGTCTTTGGTGATATTGGCTAGTTTTATCTTTTTAAATTCCTGACCATGAGGAATAAAATCTATATCAGCTTCCAGCACCGCACCGGCCACAACACATCCTATTCCTGTCATAATATCTTCAAAAACGTTGGAAGACCTGGAATCTCTAAGTTCCTGCTGACGTTTGTGGCTCGATTCATCGTAAAAATAATTTGGAGTGGCACAAGCCTGAAGCAATAGAATTATGATTAATAAAATGTATAAAGTAGAATATTTCGTCATGATTTTTGTTTTTAATGTATTTCACAATTTCTGTGCCTGAAATTCATTTCATTTATTTATATTGGTCGTAATTTTTCATAATTATATACTTGATCTAAAATTAAAACGTTATAATCATAAACTAACAGTCATGAAACGTATCTTTTTTGTAATCCTTATTTTATTCGTTACAAATTTAACTTATGGCCAGCTTATTTTCGATTTAGGCCTGAAAGGTGGTATTCACACTTCAACCCTTAAAGTGAAAGAAGGTGATTTGCTAACAGATAATGGAATTAATTTAGGTTCCGAATCCATAACCAAAATGCACTTCGGGGCATTTGGCCGGCTTGGAGTAGGGCGCTTATATGTGCAACCTGAGGTTTATTACAGTAAAAAAGGCGGGCAGTTGTCGAATAATCTCCTTGACTTGGTGGGTAATATTGATTATAAAAATGTTGATGTTCCGGTTCTATTGGGATATAAAATTATTAAAGGATCAGTTGTTGACTTAAAAGTTATGGCCGGGCCAGTTTTTAGTTTTATAACCGATGCCAATTACCCTAATGAATTAGATCCATATTTGCATGATGAGTTTTTTAATGAGCATTTAATGGCTTTTCAGTATGGGCTTGGGATTGATGTTTTGTTCTTAACGTTCGATGCAAGGGTTGAACACGGAAGTAAATTTTATGAGGATCCCAGTGTGGTAACCGGTAAAAATACCACTTTTATGTTTTCTGTCGGATTTAAAATATTATAAATAAATATTAGCAGAGGAGAGGCTTCGTTATTACGAAGCCTTTATTATGCATTGTTTTTTCTGAACCACGATGCTGGGTTCAACTGTTTTTTATATTTGGTAAAGAGTTCCTTTCCAACAAGTAACCCTCCTGCCCAGAATACTACTTCCATTAATATAAAACTGGTGGTAGATGCAATTACCCTCGTTTTTGCAGGTAAATCGAAAAACGGGATGATTAATGTTGCTGCAAAAAATACACCCGAGAAAATCATTAAAAAAATGCCTAATCTGATTTGATTGTTCTTTCGTTTCATGAAAAAAAGAACAACCAGGGTTGGGTAATGTTTTTTGTATTTAGCTTTTTAGACTTTGTGAAAGAATAGTAAATGCATTGGGCCCCTCGTTAAACAGCAGGTCCAGGATACTTAAATTGGGCAAAAAAACGAATTTTTCAGTAAATACCTGTGTGTACGTTTGGGGCTGAAAATCTTCATCGTTTTGTTTTGTATTTTTAGGAGAAATTATCTCCCTAAAGTTCAAGGTTCCTTCAGGTACTTTTTCAAAGTCGTCGGTAAGCGAAATTACGTTTTCTACTTCTAAGAAATCGCAAATGGTTTCGTGAATCTGGTTGTTGAGGTCGAGCAGATACGTCATCTTTTTTTCAAAGTACGGAGCCAGTTCATCCTGATAATATTCGAAATAAGGAGATGAATTATAGGCCGAAACAATGGTTTGCCAGTGTGTTCGTTGCCAGTTTTCGTCGTATGAAACCTTTAAATCTTTAATACTGATTTTGGGGCCACGCCCCTTTACCACTGGAATAACAAGCGAAATCAGTCCGTTTCCACCCGAGATAGTACAACGGTTACGGTACGTTTGTTTGGTGAAATGCTCGTATTGCTCGATATAAACTTCCGAATGGTGAATGTAGCGGGTATAAAAATGAACAGGTGCAAAATAGGCTGTACTAAAAAGAATGGATTGATTCGTCATTTTAATCTTTAAAAAAAGTGCTGTCGTCATCATCGTCATCAAGTTCAATGCCTTCCGGATCGCCTGGAGCTTCTTTTGATTTTTCCCGTTGATGATTCATTTCGTGCAGCTCTTTAAGTTCTTCGTTGAATTTAATAAGTTGGTTGTATTCTCTTTTTAATTTCCAAATCCGGGGATAGAAATAAAAACTGGCAACCAGGTAGCCAACCACCAGACAGCCCAGCAGAACAAGCACCAAAGGAGCATCTTTAATCTCCCAAAAGAAGAAACTAATCGTTATTTCGATGGAGTTTTGCAGCGTAAAAATTACCAGCAAAACCGCGAGAATAAGAAGAATGATGATAACGATCTGCATAATTTTGTTTTTGTAAAAATATAAAAAGGATAACAGTTACCTATTATCCTTTTAACGAATATTTTCCTCTAAGATTGTGAAAAATTGCTATAAATTATTGATGTGTAAATGGTTATATCATGAAAGAGTATAGTTGGATTCACTTAACCTTTTGTTTACCGAACGCTGGTAAACATGCGTTTAAATCGAATATTTGCAGGGAAGCTTTTTTCTTTATCCAATGATAACCAGATAAATTTGGCCTTACCAACAATATGGTCTTCGGGAACAAATCCCCAGTAACGTGAATCCGCTGAATTCTGACGGTTGTCGCCCATCATCCAGTAATAGTCCATTTTAAAGGTATAAGAGGTGGCAGTTTCGCCGTTAATTTTTATTACATCTCCGTTTACTTCCAGATCATTTTCCTCGTAGACATCAATTATTCTTTCATAGAGCGGAAGATTGGCATTGTTTAGCTGAACTGTAGTACCCTCGGCTGGTACTTTTATGGGGCCATAATTGTCTATGTTCCAGTTGAAATTACCATTCACAGGAAACATGTCCGGATTTTTTTGATCTGGTGTTTCCAACGTTTTTTCAATCGAAACCACGTTGGAAAATGCTTTCAGTTTGTTTGCATTTTCCTGAGTGAGAGGAAAACGGAACTGCTGATTGGAATAATTTTCACGATCGGACACAGCAATATGTAACTTGTCTAATGTTTTTGGATTTATTGCCGTACCGTTAGTCTTTACGAGGTAATTGTATTGCATTCCGTCCCTGTTTTCTTCTGCCTTTCCATTAACAAAGAGTTGTCCGTTTTCCAGTTTTATTTCGTCACCGGGAATGCCCACGCAGCGTTTTACGTAATTTTCCCGTTTGTCGACCGGGCGGGTGATAATCTTACCAAAATTGCGTTTATCCTTCCATACTTTTTCACGTCCATAAATATGAACCATATAGTAATAACTTTGCGTTGGATAACGCAGTGCCACTGAATCTCCTTCAGGAAAGTGGAAAACCACCACATCGTTGTTTTTAATCTTTGATAATCCTTTTAATCTTTTGTAGGGGCGTTTAATGGCTTCGGAATATGATTTCCCGCCAATTATAGCGGTAAGGTATTGTGAACAAACGGAACTGACAGGGGTGTGTTTGGCGTTGTGGGGCCGTAGGCTGTTTTGCTAACAAAAAGATAATCGCCCACCAGCATCGATTTCTCCATCGAAGGAGTAGGAATAGTGTAGGCTTCAATAAAGAACATGCGGATAAAAGTCGCGGCAATTACCGCAAAAATAATGGCGTCTACCCATTCAACCAACTTGGTTTGTTTTCCTTCAGGCGGATTTTTCTTTTTCCAGAAAGCCCAGTGTACTTTGTTTGTAATGTAAATATCGAAGATTACAATTAAGCCAATAAGCCAAAAATAACTTCCCAGCCAGATTACCCAAAGAGAATAAAGGATCCCAACTGCGATGAATTTAAACCATCTGTTCTTAAGGAAAGAAACGATCATCTTGTTGAATTTTACAGGTGAATAAGTTGATTATGAAACCGTATCTAAAAACTGATTCAAATGTATGGTATGATTATTCAACGCGAAATTTATTTCGATAAACAATTAATCAGGGATGACAAACGGAGATTTATGGCATAAAAAAAGGATTACTGTTTTATGTAATCCTTTTTCAAAATATTTTTTGAGACTGAAAGTCGACAGATTCAATTATTTCACTCTGGTGAATAAACGTTTAAACCTGATGTTGGCCGGGAAACTTTTGTCTTTATCCAACGACAACCAGATAAATTTAGCTTTTCCAACCACATGGTCTTCAGGAACAAAACCCCAATAACGCGAGTCTGCTGAATTATGGCGATTATCACCCATCATCCAGAAATAATTCATTTTAAAGGTGTAACTTGTTGCTACCTCTCCATTAATTTTGATGATGTCGCCGTTTACTTCCAAATCGTTTTCTTCGTAAATATCTATTATTCTTTCGTACAGGGGAAGATTGAACGTATTTAATTGAACAGTTTCGCCTTTTGAAGGAATTTTTAATGGGCCAAAGTTATCCACATTCCAGTCGTACCTGTTATCATGCGGGAAGATATCAAATTCTTTTTTGCCAGCTTCTTCCAGTGTTTTGGTAACAGAGGTTACGTTGGCAAAATTTTCAATTTTTGATGCATTTGCTGCAGTTAGCGGGAATAGATATTGTTCGCTTGAGAAAACACCACGGTCGGCTTCTGCAATATCCAGTTTGTCGAGTGTTTTAGGATTAATGGCTGTTCCATTGGTTTTAACCACATAATCGAATTGCATTCCCGGAATTTCTTTTTGAGGTTTCCCGTTAACAAAAAGTTGTCCTGCTTTAATTTGTATTTCATCGCCCGAGATACCAACACAACGTTTAATGTAGTTTTCACGTTTGTCGACCGGGCGAGATATAATCTCTCCGAAATTTCGTTTGTCAGACGTAACCCGGTTTCGTCCGTATGATCTAACCAGCTGGTAATAACTTTGCGTAGGAAAGCCAAGTGCAACTGTATCTCCTTCCGGGAAGTGAAAAACAACCACATCGTCGTTTTTTATTTTAGTGAAACCTTTTAATCGTTTGTAAGGACGTTTGATCGCTTCTGAATACGACTTTCCGCCAATAATAGGCATGGTATTGTGTACAAACGGAAACGACAACGGCGTGTTGGGTGTTTTTGGTCCGTAAGCCGTTTTGCTAACAAAAAGATAATCGCCCACCAGCATCGATTTTTCCATTGAAGAGGTTGGAATGGTGTATGCTTCAATAAAAAACATACGAATAAAAGTTGCTGCAATAACTGCGAAAATTATAGCATCAATCCATTCAACCACCTTGGTTTGTTTCCCATCAGGCGGATTCTTCTTTTTCCAGAAAGCCCAGTGTACCTTCTCTGTAATGTAAATATCGAAGATTATGGCCAGACCCAGGAACCACAAATAACTTCCCAGCCAGATAACCCATAAAGAATAAAGTGCGCCAACTGTAATGAATTTAAACCATTTGTTGGTAAGAATAGAACGTATCATTATAATGTCTTTTTATAATTTTAATAAGTCTTTCATTGTTAAAATACCCTTGTTGTTAAGGCAGTATTCAGCTGCTAAAACAGCACCAAATGCAAATCCCTGACGGCTTTTTGCACTGTGGGTAATTTCTATAAAATCCACATCCGATTCATATTTAATAGTATGAATGCCCGGAACCTGTCCAACACGCTCCGATTTAATATTGATCTCATTGTTGGCAGGAGTTTTATCATTTACCCAGCTGTTTATACCCGGCAGGTTTTCAATAATGTCTTCAGCAAGGCTGATGGCAGTCCCGCTTGGTGCATCCAGTTTTTGAGTATGATGAACCTCTGTCATTTCAACGACATAATTGTCGAGTGGAGCCATTAGTTCGGCCAGCTTTTTATTTAATTCAAAAAACAGGTTTACTCCAACTGAAAAGTTACTGCCGTAAAAAAATGTCCCCTTGGTTTCAATACATTTACTGTAAACTTCTTCTTTTTTATCGAGCCAGCCTGTTGTTCCGCTCACCACCGGAATACCAGCCTCAAAACAAATGTTGTAATTTTTTACTGCTGTAGTTGGTATTGTAAATTCAATGGCAACATCGCACTTTTGAAGGTTCCCGATGGTTAAATCTTCCTGATTGTCAATATCTATAATTAATCCTGTTTTGTGCCCGCGCGAAAGGGCAATCTGTTCAATTGCCTTACCCATTCTCCCGTAACCTATATAAGCTATTTTCATCCGTATCCTTTCTTCCATTCAATTTTAAGCCCAGGGCTTTTTTCTTCTAATCATTTTGTCAGATTTGTATGAAGCTTGTAACATGATGTTCAAAGTTGAATCCCAAATGCTTCTGTACTTAAATCTGACATTTTTTAAAAATAAGGCACAAAGATAAAATATTACACGTCAAATTTAAGTTGTGCGGTTTTAAACTTATAATTATTTCGATAAACACTGTTTTTGACAGGATAAAAGTGAGTGTCAAAAAATTATAATTTTTATTGGATAGCCTGTAAATTATTTATTTTTACCTGCAATATTCAAAGACATGAAAAATATTAAACTGGTAGCAACCGATTTGGATGGTACGTTTTTACGAAACGACCGTACCATAAGCAAAGCTAACATTGAAGCGCTTCAAAAGCTGGGGGAGAAAAATATTGTTAGGGTAGCCGCCACAGGAAGAAATCTGAGAAAGGTTAAAGACGTTTTAAATGAGCATACTCCATTCGATTTTATAGTGTTTTCTTCCGGTGCAGGCGTTTACAACTGGAAGGATAAAAAACATATCTATAATCAGAATATAAAACCCTCTTCGGCACAGAAGCTATTGAACCATTTTATAGCCAAAGATGTTAATTTTCATGCTTTTTATCCGGTTCCCGAAAATCATAAACATTATTATTTCAGGGGCAGGAATAATTGCGAAGAATTTGAAAGGTATTTTACTTTTAATGTTGCTCATGCCGAAAAACTAAATTTGGAAAAATTACCGGAAGGAGAGTTGTGTCAGTTTTTGGTTATTATTCGCGAGGATGAACAACTTTTTAGGCAATTAAAATCAGAAATTGAAAGTCTGTGTCCGGAAATACGTGTTATTCGTGCATCGTCGCCAATAACAAAAGGATATATCTGGATTGAGGTGTTTCATAAATTGGTTTCCAAAGGAAATGGGGTGCAGCAGATTTGTAACTTAACAGGAATAAATAAAAATGAAACTATGGGATTGGGTAACGATTATAACGACTTTGATTTACTTGAGTTTACGGGTTTTTCTTTCCTTACTAAAAATTCACCCAAAGACATTCAGCATAGATTCCCGTTGGTGCCGAGTAACGAGGATGACGCCTTTGCTCAATCCGTTCAATCATTATTAGTGTAAAAAAAATGTAATATTCAACCGTGTTCAAATACACATTGTAAAACAAAAGAAAAGTAGTATGAGATTATTTTTAAGTGCAATTTTGATGCTCAGCTCAATTTTGCTGTCAGCCCAAACAAATTTTGATTTAGATAGTTATTTGCCTGAAGATTCAAAGGTGAGTAAAGGTGTTCTGGAGAACGGATTAACCTATTATGTGAGAGCAAACGAAACACCTCAAAACCGCGCCGAATTGTTTTTGGTGGTAAAAGCCGGATCAATTGATGAAGACGATGACCAACAAGGATTGGCGCACTTTTGCGAACACATGGCCTTTAACGGGACCAAAAATTTTCCGAAGCACGAACTTATTAATTATTTCGAATCGATTGGGATGGAATTTGGTCCTGAGATTAACGCATATACAAGTTTCGACGAAACCGTTTATATGCTGAAAGTTCCTCTCGATAATCCTGAATTTATGGAAAAAGGCCTACAGGTTTTATACGACTGGTCGTGCCAGATTACCGATTCGGATGAAGAAATTAATAACGAGCGTGGAATTATTCATGAAGAGTGGCGTGGCGGACGCGATGCAATGAACCGCATGCAACAGGAATGGTTGCCTGTGTATTTTAACCATTCGCGTTATGCCGACAGGTTGCCCATTGGGAAGATGGATATTGTAGATAATTGTCCACCTGAAGCTTTGCGCAGATTTCGTAACGATTGGTATCGTCCCGATTTGCAGGCCGTAATTGTTGTTGGCGATTTCGACCAGGATGAAATGGTAAAAACCGTTAAGGAGAAATTTTCTGCGATACCAAAAGCTGAAAATCCGCGTGAAAAGGTATTGTATGAAATTCCGGATCATAAAGAAACCCTGGTAAAGATTGTAACGGATAAAGAAGCACAATACCCGATTATTTTTTCGATGTACAAGCATCCGGTTGAGAAATCAAAAACAGTTGCCGATTATCGCGAATCAATTGTAAAGAGTTTGTATAACGGAATTATTAATAATCGGTTGTCTGAAAAAACACAGGAAGCAGATCCTCCGTTTTTGATGGGGCAGTCGTCGTATTCAAGTTTTGTTGGACCAAAAGATGCTTATCAGTCAGTAGCAATTGCACATAACGGAAGAATTGAGGAAGGATTAAAAGCCGTTTTAATCGAAAACGAGCGTGTTCGTAAATTCGGTTTTACGAAGACCGAACTGGAACGCCAGAAAACAGCGGTTTTAAATTCGATGGAGAAGGCTTATAACGAGCGTAATAATCAGAAATCGATTAATTATGCCAACGAATACAAACGTAATTTTTTATCCACAGAAGAACCGTTTCCCGGAATTGAAAAGGAATATGATTATTTCAAAAAGTTTATTCCGGAAATAACTGTAGATGAGGTAAACGCTCTGGCTGAAAAGTGGATCATTGATGAAAACCGGGTGATTGTAGTTATGGCTCCTGAAATTGAAGGCACCAAAGTTCCGACCGAAGAAGAAATACTGGCAGTAGTTAATGACGTGGAAAATACTGAAATAGAACCTTATGTTGATGCTGTTGCCAATGTGCCGTTGATTTCGGAAGAACCTTATGGAAGTAAGGTAGTTGAAGAAAAAGAACTGGAAAAAGTAGATGCCGTAGAATGGAAACTTGAAAACGGGGCCACTGTTGTTATTAAAACAACCGATTTTAAAGATGATGAAATCTTGTTCAACGCCTGGAGTTTAGGTGGAAATTCGCTGTACGGTAAGGAAGATGACGTATCTGCAGATTTGGCAACCGATGTGATGACAGAAAGTGGAATTGCTGATTTCGATAATATTACCTTAAATAAAATGCTTTCGGATAAAGTTTTCAGCTTGTCGCCATTTATCGCACAGTTGCGGGAAGGTTTTAACGGAAGTTCCTCGGTGAAGGATGCAGAAACCATGTTGCAAATGTTATATCTGTATTTTACGGAACCTCGTTTCGATGAAACCAGTTACCAGTCGTTAATGACACGTTATGCCGGGATTCTTGAAAATAAAGCTGCAGATCCGATGTCGCATTTTCGCGATACCTTAAATGTTACGTTGGCCAACTACAACGAACGTGCGCGTCCAATATCGAAAGAATTGTTGAAAGAAGCTGATCTCAAACGAATCAAGGCCATTAGTAAAGACCGATTTAAGGATGCTGCCGATTTCAAATTTTTCTTTGTAGGTAATATTAATCTGGAAGAATTTAAACCTTTGGTTGAAAAATATATTGGAGGAATTCCAACCCTTGAAAGAAATGAAAAATGGGTTGATCTTGGCATTGAAAAACCGAATGGAATTGTCGATAAAGTGGTGAAAAAAGGACAGGAAGATAAAAGTATCCAGTACCTGGTTTTCCATGGCGATTTCGATTACAATGCACAAAATAAAGTACAACTCGATGCAGTTGGACGAATCTTGTCAACCAAACTTTTAGAGGTAATTCGTGAAGATAAAAGCAGCGTTTATTCCATTGGAGCAAATCCTTCATCATCTAAATTTCCCGAAGCTGAATATTCTGTATCCATCTACTACGGAACTTCTCCTGATAAACTTGAGGAGTTAAAAACGGCGGTATTCGATATTATTAAGGAATACGCTAAAAACGGACCATCGGAAGAAGAACTGGCAAAAGCGCAGGAAAAAATGTTGCGTGAACGTGAAACGGCAGTTCGTGAGAACAGGTTTTGGCTGAACGTTTTAAGCAGTACGTACTACATCAAAGACGGTGACTTTTCACAATTTGGGACCTACGAGACTCTTGTGAAAAATCTTACACTGAAATCAACCAAACAGGCGTTTAAAGATTATTTCGATTTTGACAATTATGTAGGGGTAGCGCTTGCCCCCGGAGAATAAAAACAAAATTTTAACAGGAAGCCGATTTGTAATTTTCACAGATCGGCTTTTTTGTGCCTTAAAAATTTTAAATTCGCTTTATGAACAGACGTAAGAATGTGATTCTTTAATTTTCAGTCTTTCGTCTTAACTAATTAGTATGAAGATTTATTCTCCGCTTTTAATAATACTTCGTGTATTGCTTTATGCCCTGTTAATGGCCGGAATTGCCGAGGCTATTTTTTTCGATGCTGCTCATCCGATGGAAGATGGATATTTTGGCGAAATTACGTTAACCGAGATGGGGCAGGAGTTAATACTTTTTGTGCTTTTTTTGTTTTATATCTTTATCGGTACAAAATGGAAGGAGATTCAGGTTGTATCTAATTTTATCGGCCTGTTTTTTCTGATGGCTTTTATCCGTGAATTTAACTTTCTGATTACTCACTGGATTTACCCTGTATTACTGGTTTTTGCGATAATGATCTGGCTTTTTATTCGCGATTTCAAAAAAATAAAATATTCGAGTATAGCTTTTTTTAGTAAACCTCCGTCACAGTGGTTTTTGGCCGGATTTATAGTAACACTGGTGTTCAGCCGGATGATGGGGCGTTCCAGCTTCTGGCGTTTGCTCTACAACGAAGAAACGTACAGGTTGGCAAAAGCCGCAACCGAGGAAGGACTCGAATTAATGGGCGATACGATGATGTTGATTTCCTCCATCGAATTTTTACTTTATTATCTTTTCGAAAGGGAAAAATCATGAAAGTTTGTGGCTTTACTTTTATCCGGAATGCAGAAAAGTTTGATTTCCCGATAGTGGAGGCCATCACTTCGGTTTTGCCTTTGTGCGACTACTTTGTGGTTGCCGTTGGTAAATCGGACGACAACACCCGTGGAATTATTAAAGGAATTGCTCCTGAGAAAATCAAGGTTGTCGATACTGTCTGGGATGAATCATTAAGAGAAGGCGGTTTTGTTTACGCTTCTGAAACCGATAAGGCTTTTGATGCTGTGCCCGATGATTTCGACTGGTGTTTTTATATCCAGGGAGACGAAGTGGTTCATGAAAAATATTTACCTGTAATTCAGGAAAGTATGGAGAAAAATCTGGACAGGCCGGAAGTGGAAGGTTTGCTTTTTAATTACAGGCATTTTTACGGAACCTACGATTATGTGGGCGATTGTCGGCATTGGTATCGCAAAGAAATCAGGGTGATTCGCAACTATAAAAATATTCGCTCATACAAAGACGCGCAGGGATTCCGAAAATACGGCGAGAAATTAAATGTGGTTCCGGTTGATGCAGAAATTTATCATTACGGGTGGGTGCGCCATCCGCGGTTTATGCAGGAGAAAATCGATTCAGTAAAAGCATTTTACAAAGGTATTTCGGAGGAAGAGGCTAAAAAACTGGCTTCTCAATCGGAATTTAATTACGGTGAAGAATACGATGCGCTGACCAAATTTGAAGGTACACATCCTAAGGTTATGCAGGAAAGAATAAAACGCCTGAACTGGGAGGTAAATGTCGACCTTAGTAAAATTCATATGAAATTGAAATACCGCATTTTGTACCGCATCGAAAAAATGTTTGGTGTTCGCCTGTTTGAGTACCGGAACTACAGGGTTTTAAAATAATCTTCTGGCTTCCTCCAGTTGAGTTGGTTTTCCCACATCTATCCACAAATCAGATTCATCGAAATAACCTTTTATTTTTCGTGTTTTGGCAAGCTCAAGGTAAACCTGAATAATAGAAAACCGGTCTGCTTCTGGCATGAATTTAAAAATTTCAGGTTGTACCATATGAATGCCGCTAAAGGCCATTTTAATTCCTTCGTCAAATGCATGCGGCCTTGAAATTTTTGTTTCTCCTGTTTTTTTATTCAGCCAGCCCACCAGGTTTTTCTGTGCGTCGAATTTAAAATAACGTTGTGTTTCCCGGTTTCTCACAACAACAGTTGCTAGTGCTCCTGAGTTGAGGTGTTCCTTTTTGAGGACGTTTAAATTCAGGTTGCTCAAAATGTCAACATTGTAGATTAAGATTGGTTCTTCGGCTGAAAAAAACGGAGCAGCTTTTTTTAACCCTCCACCTGTTTCCAGGAGCTTCTCACTTTCATCTGAAATATAAACAGGAATTCCCCATTCTTTACTCTTTACAAACGAAACAACCTGTTCCGAAAAATGATGGACATTTATAACAATCCTCGTAACTCCTTCATTTTTTAGCTTTTCGATGGCATGTTGCAACAATGGTTTTCCTCCAATTTCAACCAGCGCTTTGGGTTTGTTTTCCGTTTCTTCCTTTAAACGGGTTCCCAAACCTGCTGCGAAAATCATTGCCTGCATAAAATTTAAATTTTAATTCGATTATAAAAATGGTATTGAATTCTGGCAATTTTAAGTTGTAAAGAAGCCTGAATATAGAATGTTGATTAACGAATGATGATTTTAGAAATTTTGTTCAGCACTTTAACAACAGCGTCGTCAATCTAAAATCGTTAATCGGTATTCTTCATTCTTTTTTCTATCGTATTCTGTCCAGGCTCCTAATCAAAGCTTCGTCTTTTCCAATAGAACGAATTGCCAGCCAGTCGAGAATAATGGATACAACAGGCAAAACAACTGCCACTTTGAAGGCTATTTTTGCATCTTCGAAACTGGCGTATGTAAAGTAGAAAAACATTCCGAACAGTCCCAGCATCAAAATAATAGTGAAGCCAAGTATCCTTATTTGAAGAATCCGTTTTTTGTAGAGAAAAATGGCAACCAGGTGAATAGCAGCAATTAATCCGATAAAAATTAAAAGAGGCAGGCCACTGAAAACGAGTTCTTCTCCTTTAAAAATCCCGAAAGCATTAAAAATATGCAATTCATCGTTTACTATAATGTCGGCAAACTTTTGCACATACAACGAGCCGATTAACATTCCGGCAGCCAGAATAAATATGGTCTGAATTCTTTGAATCATTGTCTTAAAATTTTTAGCAAAAATAGCCAATCCAACTGTTTCTCAAAATCAAATTTGGGCACGGCATAAAAAATCATCAGAAAAGCCTAACTTTAATCGGAAAAAACTATGGGTTCTGCTAAACAATAAAAATATTCCTTTGTTTTTTGAATATCAATAAAAGTAAAATTAAGAATCAACGATGGATAAATTTTCGTCTGTAGGAAACCAGGAACTTGAGGCGATTGAAGACCTTTACCAATCTTATTTGGAGAATCCAAATTCTGTTGACAAAAGCTGGCAGCAGTTTTTTAGTGGCTTCGAACTGGCCCGTAAGAATTATTCCGAGAAACCGTCTTCGGTAAAATTAGACAATATCGATAAAGAGTTTGCCATTCTGAATCTGATTCACGGTTATCGTCAGCGTGGACATTTATTTACCAAAACGAATCCGGTAAGGGCTCGTCGTACATATACTCCTACTCTGGATATTGAGAATTTTGGATTGGAAAAAAGTGATCTGGAAACAACTTTCCAGGCAGGTAATGAAATTGGGATTGGCCCGGCAAAATTGAAAGATATTGTGGCACATCTGGATGATACTTATTGCCGATCGGTTGGTGTAGAATACGTTTATATGCGCAAACCTGAATTGGTACAATGGCTGCGCGAAAGAATGGAAAGTACTAAAAATTCTGAGTCTTATTCAGAAGAAAAACGCAAGCACTTTTTTTATCATTTGAAACTGGCCGTTGGCTTCGAAAATTTTATCCATAAGAAATTTGTAGGTCAGAAACGGTTCTCGCTGGAAGGTGCAGAAGCATTAATTCCCGCTTTGGATGCCGTTATTGAGCGTGGAGCAGAATTGGGAATGGAAGAATTTATTATCGGGATGGCGCACCGGGGGCGATTAAATGTTTTAGCCAATATTCTGGAAAAACCTTACGAAAATATTTTCAAAGAATTTTATGGAACCGAGTACGAAGATGATATTGCACAGGGCGATGTGAAATACCATTTAGGCTATGAAAATGAAGTGGTTACCGATTTTGATAAAAAGGTAAAGCTAAAACTTCTTCCTAATCCTTCTCATCTTGAGACGGTTGCTCCAATTGCTGAAGGTATGGTGCGTTCTCAGATTGAATATGAATATAAGCGCGATTACAAAAAGGCCGCAGCTATTATAATTCACGGCGATGCTGCCATTGCAACTCAGGGCGTTGTATATGAAACAGTTCAGATGGCTCAGCTTCCGGGATACAAAACAGGGGGCACCATTCACCTTGTTATTAATAACCAGGTGGGTTTTACTACTCCATATACAGAAGCGCGCTCGAGTACTTATTGTACCGATGTAGCCAAAGTAACGCGTTCTCCAGTATTTCATGTGAACGGAGACGATGTGGAAGCACTGATTTGGACCATAAAACTGGCAATGGAATTCCGTCAGAAATTTCATTCTGATGTGTTCATTGATATTTTGTGTTACCGAAAATACGGCCATAACGAAGGAGACGAACCGCGTTTTACACAGCCGATGCTCTATAAAGCCATCGCCAAACACAAAAATCCCCGTGATATTTATGCAGGTAAATTAAACGAACTTGGCATAATGAGTCACGAAGAATCGAGGAAAAGAATTCGTGAATTCGACCAGTTTCTTGAAGGCAAATACAAGGAATCCGAAAAAATCGAAAAATTACAGATCCGTAAGTTTCTGGTGAAAGATTTTGAACCCTATGAAATGCCGTCGAAGGCTATTTTTAGCGAACCGGTAGAAACCGGCGTTGGAGAAGAAACCATTCGAAGCATTGCAGAGAAGATAAATACCTTGCCACCCGATTTGCCATTTTTCAAGAAGGTAGACCGGATTCTCTCAGACCGGAAGATGATGATTCATGACAATAAGCTCGACTGGGCAATGGGTGAGCTTTTAGCTTACGGAACTCTGGTTGCCGAAGGTCATCCGGTACGGTTAAGCGGACAGGATAGTGAGCGAGGTACATTTGCACATCGGCATGCAGCCTTTGTAATTGAAGGAACTGAAGATAAATATTTCCCGCTTAAACATGTTTCGGAAGATCAGGCCCGATTTAAGGTTTACAACTCGCCGCTTTCAGAGTACGCAGTACTGGGTTTTGAATACGGTTACGCTTTGTCGGAACCTAACGGTTTAACCATTTGGGAAGCCCAGTTTGGCGATTTTCACAATGTGGCCCAGGTGATCGTTGACCAGTATATTACTTCAGCTTTCGAAAAGTGGGGACTGATGAACGGTTTAACCTTATTCCTGCCACATGGTTTTGAAGGACAGGGACCCGAGCACTCTTCTGCCCGTATTGAACGTTTTTTACAATTGGCTGCAGGCAATAATATCCAGGTTGTAAATCCAACAACTCCTGCCAATTTATTCCATTTGTTAAGGCGCCAGGTAAAAATGAAAATGCGTTTGCCATTAGTTGTTTTCACACCGAAAAGTTTATTGCGTCATCCAATGGTGCACTCAACAATTGAGGATATGGCTGAAGGACATTTTCTTGAGATTATTGATGATATGGTTTCAGAACCGGAATTGGTGGAAAAAGTTGTATTTACATCGGGCAGGTTGTATTACGATTTGGCAAAATATAAAACAGAACACGGAATTACCAACATTGCCATTGTGCGGATGGAACAGATTTATCCCATCCCCAATAAGCAGATTAATGAGATACTGAAAACATATTCGAACGCGCATACTTATTTGTGGGCGCAAGACGAACCTGAAAATATGGGAGCCTGGCCTTTCTTAAGTCGCAAACTGGATTTTCTCGGCTTTAAGCCCGTTACCCGTCCGGAAAGTGCAAGTCCTGCGGTTGGTTTAATGGACAAACATAAAAAAGGTTTAGACCTGATTTTGAAATCAGTATTTGAAGAAAAAGAAGTTGTTGAGTCATAAAAAACAAACTATGATAATCGAAATAAAAGTTCCCAGTCCTGGAGAATCTATAACCGAAGTTGAGATTGGTAACTGGCTCGTTGAAGACGGGGCAGTGGTTGCAAAAGATCAGGAAATAGCAGAAGTAGAATCTGATAAGGCTACGTTAACCATTGTTGCCAGCGAGGGTGGTAAAATCGAAATTAAGGCTGCAGAAGGAGAAGCTGTAGAGGTAGGATCTGTGGTTTGTATAATTGATACAAGTGTAAAGCCAGAAGCCGGAAGTCAGAAGCCGGAAGAAAAGAGCGCACAGGAATCAGCTCCCGAGAATGAAGATCAAGCATCTAATACCACGGAGTCAACATCAGGAGAAGAGTTGAGCGAAGCGAAATCCCGATCGTCAGCATCGGGGCACGATAATGTAAAAGTTACTGCGGTTGCCAAAGAGATGATGAAAGAGCACGGACTTTCGGTTGATGATGTGATTAACGGACTGAGAAGACTTGGTAAAAAAGAAGTGGAAGCGGCTTTGGGAGCAACAAAATCAGCTGAAAGTTTTATTCCTAGGAAAGAGGCCAGCCGCGATGAGGATCGTCAACGCATGTCGAGTTTGCGAAGAAAGCTGAGTGCCCGATTGGTTTCGGTTAAAAACGAAACAGCCATGCTAACTACATTCAATGAAGTAGACATGAGCTATGTAATGGATATGCGTCAAAAGTATCAGCAGAAATTCGTTGAAACACACGGATTTAAAGTGGGATTCATGTCGTTTTTTACCAAGGCGGTTGCCACAGCTATGGATTTTCATCCAATGGTTAATGCTCAGATCGATGGCGAAGAAATTGTAATGCCTCAGTTTGTTGATGTGGGAATTGCGGTGTCGACACCCAAAGGATTGATGGTGCCTATCGTGCGCAATGCGGAAAGCAAATCAATTCCTGAAATTGAACTGGAAATAAAACAGCTGGCTGAAAAAGCCCGGAATAAAAAAATATCGGTGGAAGAACTCACAGGCGGAACATTTACCATTACCAATGGCGGAGTGTTCGGGTCGCTTTTATCCACCCCGATTATTAATCCTCCGCAATCGGCCATTTTAGGGATGCATAATATTGTTGAACGTCCGATGGCCATTGACGGGCAGGTTGTTATTCGTCCGATGATGTACGTTGCTTTATCTTATGATCACCGCATAATCGATGGTAAAGATTCGGTCGGGTTCCTGGTTAAAGTAAAAGAGTTGCTTGAAAATCCGGAACGAATGTTTACGGCGGGAAAAGATGCCGGGGAACTGTTGCTTGGAATTTAAATCGTTTGTTTGGCATTGTCTGAAATAGAAAAGATCCGATCTGTATATTTTTTATATAAACAGATCGGATCTTTATTTTACTAGTTACGGCAAAATGTGACTAAATTTATTAATTCTATTGAGGTCTTCCTGGGCCGCCTTGTCCTCTTCTGGCTCTTCTTTCTTCCTGCATTACCTGGTATTTTTCCCATTGCTCTTCAGAAAGTATTTCCTTTATTTTTTTGTTTTGTTCTTCGCGTGCCTCTTGCATTTGTTCACGCATATTCTCGAATCCACCACCACTGTTTTGCATCTCTTCACGCATTTTGGCCATTTTGTCGAAATTTTCCAGCATTATTTCGCGAAGTTGTTTTTCCTGGTCTTTGCTTAAATCGAGAGTCTCGGTGGTTTCTTCCATCATGCGGTCTACCATTGCTTCCGGATCGAAATTACCGGGGCCAAAGGAAGGTTGCGAATTACGGTTACCCATGTTACACGATGTTACCAGTGCTACTACCAGCACCATACATACAAATACAATTTTGTTCATTTGGACTTTAATTTTTGAATTTAGTTTTTGAAAAAGTATATAGTTGTTATCTGTTCAAAATTCAGAGTTTTTAGATTCGAATTATTTGAAATGGTTTAATCCGGTTTGAATTATTTTGCAGAAGGTATTTCAACTCAAACAATAACTGGTTCAATTAAAAACATTGACTGCTTCAAGGCAAACAATAAGTGCTTTTATCCGTGCAACGACCATTTTAACTCAGACAATAAGCGCTTTAACCCGTACAATGAGCGTTTTAACTGAAACAATGTCAGATTTTGCCTTAACAACAACTGTTCTTTATCAAACAATAGGCATTTCGGGTTAAACAATATCTGCTTTGAGGGCAACAATAACTGTGGCAAGTAAAACAATACGAATTTTTTAAGAAAACTATAGGGGGCGTGCTGCACCGGAAAGAAATAACGAATAATATTGTACAATGAAAACAATGTAAGTGCTTAATTTTCTGCACATAAGTTTGCATGTGTGAATATATTTCGTTAACTAGCAGTACTATTAATCCTTATTCTCAAACAATGAATAAAACCCAAATTAACCAAAAAGAGATGTACGACACCGTTCTCTCTTATCTCGACAACAATTCAGCACTTTGGTCATCCATCCCTAAAGTGGGAGAGTTTAAAAACCAGTTGACAGATGTTGTAACGCAGATTACCAATGCGCAATATGCGCAACAGGAAGCACAGGTGTACCTGGGCAAAAACAAAACCCAGTTAAAAAGCACTGTGGCCCAAAAGGCTGATATTCTGAACGACAGCCTTGAAGCTTTTGCCCTGGTTACGGGCAACGACAAGCTGGCCGGCCAGATGGCAGCCAGCTACAGCCAACTGAACCGGATGCGGAATGCCGATTTTATTCCGGCTGTACAGGCCATTATTGCTGCTGCCGAAGACAACATGGAGGTTTTGCAGGCCGAATACGGCGTTACTGCCCAGCAGGTGCAGGGCCTGAAGACCGACCTCGACGAGTTTTTGGCTATTAACGGATTGCCACGGGCTTACCAGGTGGCCTCGGTACAGGCTACCAAAGACCTGGAATTACTTTTTGTCGAAGCCAAAGATGCACAGGAAAAGCTCGACAAAGTAATGAGTATTTTTAAGCGGCGCGATCCTAATTTTTACAGCGGATACGAAGCCGCCCGTGTTATTGTTGATAGTTAATCGGTACGATTAATATGTTTAAAGGTTAAAAACGAAGCCCGGTTTTGCGCCGGGTTTCGTTTAAACTCTTTACATGGTTCCCGCTGGTGCGCGATTGTATCGCGTTCCGTTTGTGCTATTTAATAGAAACCAATTACTAATTTAATATATACCATATGGACTTAGAAACAATAAAAGAATTAGTTCCTTTGGTTGGAGGAACCCAATTATTCGTAAAACTTGTTGGACCATCTATAGAATATATTGGAAATGAAATTAAAGCTTGGAATGAAAAAAGACTGAATAATTTAAAATCGATTTTCTCAAAAGCAGCGACAAAAGTCGATATTAAAAATCTTCCAGATGGACAAGTTTCTCCTCGTGTATTAAAAGAGATTCTTAATGAGGCAACTTGGAATGAGGATGAACTTTCTTTAGAATATTTTGCTGGTATTTTAGCATCATCAAGAACTGGTATAGATAGGGATGACAGAGGTGCGATAATGATGAAAATAGTTTCTCAACTTACAACATATCAACTTAGAGCACATTATATAACTTATCAGATAATTAGAAGATTATTAGTAGGTCAAGAATTGGCATTTACAAAAAGGCTTGACAGAGAGAAAATGCAAATTTTCATTTCAATTAATGATTTCTATAAGTCAATGGATTTTGTAAAAGGTGAAAATCCGGAAATACTTATTCCTCACATATTTTTTGGACTACGTAAGTTTGAGCTAATTGATAAGTTTTATTATGGCACGGACAAAGGAGTAACAATTGATATAAATGGAAATAGAAAGAAAGGTATTAGAATAATTCCATCTGCACTTGGAGCAGAATTGTTTCTATGGGTATATGGAAAGTCAAACTTAACGAATAAGGAAATCCTTAATGATGGTTATGAATTTCCTCTCGTAGAAGGTATCCAATTAGAAGGAGAATATTCTATCATCATATTGAATTAAAAACAGCACACAACAATGCATATACAAAATAGGCGAGATAGTAGTAAATTCAACGGTTGTAGCCCGCTTCAAAATAGTAACGGTTTGATAGGTTTGAAGCCCGCAATCGCCTACTTTGCATATACTTACCGTTAGCATTCATGTTGAAAAAATGAATAGCATTTATTTAAAATGGAAATATTAAAAGTTGAAAATATAGCAATTCTAACAATACTGTTTGTTCCTGGATTCATATACCTCAAATCTTATCGCTTATTTATAGCTGAAACCAGAACGGACTTTTCTAAAGACTTATATGAAGCAATCGGATTTAGTTTTTTAAACTTAATATTCTTTGCTTACCCAATTTATCTAGTCCATAAAAATGACTTAATTGAAAAGAATGCATTGTTATACTTTTTAGTTATTATTTCAATTGTAGTAGCTGCACCAATTATGGCTGCCTTCATTTTTTCGAAAATATCAAAGAAAAAATGGTTTGGAAAATTTATGATTAATCCGACAAAAAGTGCTTGGGATTCATTTTTTTCAAATAGAGAAAGTTATTACGTAATCGTAACTCTGAAGAATGGTAGAAAGATTGGAGGGAAATACGGTCTCAACTCTTTTTCATCTACTTATCCTAATCCACAAGAAATTTATCTTCAAGAAGTTTGGAAATTAAATGAAAATAATGGATTTGAAGAAATAGTTGAAAAAACGGAAGGAATTCTAATTACGGAACAAGAAATATCAACAATAGAATTTTTCATTTAAACTCAAAGAATATGGCTAAAAAAGAAAACACTACTCCTAAAGTTAAAAATAACAGTAGAGGACAAATAAGAGAAGGACATAAAATTGGTGATAGAAGTGCTCCAAAGGCATGGCAACCAACAACAGACAGAACAACGACTCCACCCAAAGGAGGAAAAGACAAAGAATAAAAATACTAAAGAGCCTTTTTGGAGGAGACTCTCTGTGCTACGACAGTTTAGTTCCAATAGCCGTACTAATTTTATTTAGACTTTTGATTAATTTAACTAATAATGGAAAGGAGGCAATTATGGAACAACTTAAAAAAGTGAAAATAGCATTTAAACTAGGATTTAATTCAATATTAGAAACATTCTGGGCTATTGGAGCATCTGTCGTAGCAGGAGATGTTCTTCTAAGATCAAAAACGCCCGCTGGTGCCCCTCGCTGGCGCCAATTTGCAATTGGTGCTTCGTTTGGAACAAGCGACAAATGTAGAAGAAGAGTTGAAGAATAAAAAATGAAAAAGAGCAATCTTATTGATTTCAACAATAAAACACGGATTACAATTCCGCGCTAGCTAGAGTAGTTTTAAAAATAAAATAATTTCAAAAAATGAGAAGAGTATTTCTTGTATTTGGATTATTAACGCTCCTATTTGGATGTAAGAAAGACGAGATTGATTATAATTTCCCTATCGTCTTGATATCAACAGAGTACAAAATAACTTCTGAACTGAAGTTATACACTAAATCGGGACAAATAACGGATGATTTGGTAATAAGTAACTATTTGGCATCAGACACATTTGGAATGTTTTATTCAAGGATTGACACAACCCTTGAAATAATTTACGCTGATACTGTGATTTATGAGTATCATGATACTGTTTTATTCTCAGATCCAGGATTATGGGGCAAAAGAATTCCTGAAAATACAGGTGATTATATATTTTTTTACTTGACTGATACATTAATTGGATTTAAATCAACTCATGAGAATAGTGCCTTACAAAATGTTATAAATCAAATTGGAATACATAAGCCTTATTATGGAGATTATCCTCCAAATTTTTATCCTCCATCAACAATTTATCAAAGAGTATATAATGCTAAAATTGCAAAAGGCACACCAAGAAGACTTGAATTTCCTTTGTTAACATATAAATTGTCAAGAGTTAGAGATAATTACAGAGCTGGTGAGGGGAGAATGAATTACAATAACGTATTCGATAATAATGTGATAAATTTGTTAGAGAGTGGTGATACATTAGCAATTCAAGAGGCGAAGATTGTCTATAAAGCATTGTAAAAAACTAACAGCCCCAGCTGATGCGCGATTGTATCGTGTTCCTTTTTAAAATAATAAATAGAAGTCCCTTCTTTTAACCTAATCGTAAAAGAATTAAAACCCGACCCATGAGCCGAATACGAAAAAAAAAGAAACCAAACTGCAACAGTAAACAATTTGAGGCTGAAAAACGAAATCATTTTCTCAGGCATATAAAACATATTTTTATTGAAAGTGGTTGCGGGCAGGTATACCAGGTGCTAACACCAACGCATAAAAAAGCATTATACGAGATTAAAGACAGCTCGTTAAAAATACGCCGGGGAGATTGCTCTTGTTTAAGCAACAGAGAAATAAAGCACCTGAAACAGTTGATTGATAAGGAAGCGCAACAAAAGAAGGTGACCATTAAAAACAGTGGCTATACCATGTCGATGAAAGAGTTTTACACCTACGGCCTGTGTTTGTATGGTTTGCAGAATTGGTTGGCTGAACAGAAAGAGCCGGAAATGCAGGAGGCTTATACGGTTATGAAAGAGAGGTTGGATATTGTGCAGGCCGAAAAAAATTTCAGGTCGCGCCTTTTGGCATTTTGCAGTACTTTTTCGATGATAGCTTCGGAGCTAAATAAATTACTGGTGCATGTAAAAATGGAATTTGTTACAGAAAATTCGGGGCGATTAAAAGGACTGGAGTTTGAACTTAACGCATATCCCAGTCAACAAAGAAAATTTCGAATATATGGCAATACCAGGCCAGCTTTCCGCGTTGGTTCTTACGTTTATTATATGATCTATCCCGAATGGGTATCGGTAAAACGTTCATTATTCGAAAAACCAACGCCGTTTAATAATATCGATATTCCTGTTTATATTCAAATGCACGCTATAAACAGGTTAACTGAACGGTTAGATACACTCAGTCGCGATTGTTTGGAGATATATGTATATCTTTCTTTTCAAAAGCCGGTTATTACATTATTTCGGGGAAAAATGCTTGTTGATTATGTATATAGGCAAACAAAACTGGGCTACTTGTTGGTTGAAATAGTAGATAATGTTTTGTTGATAAAAACATTCCTGCTTCTTACAAACGAAGCAACTCCCGAGGGGGAAAAATTAAAAGAGTTAACCGGGCTGTCGAAAATAGATATGCAATACTGGAATATCGACCGCCTAAGTACATTCCAAAAAACCGATATTGAAGAAAATGAGGAGCTAAAATTGATTTTCAGGGATGCAGGATGTCGCAAGTTATTTAGTAAGGCTGTTAACTTTCTTGAAGAAGAAGAGAAGGAGCATTGGTGTGTTGCCGAAAATATTCTGAAATATTGCCACCCCTCTCTGTCCCTCGTTGGTGACGAGGGGTAACTATTTCAGTCGAGTGTATCGATAATAACCCTTTAGCGGAGGTACGCATTATATGCTGATAAATGGAAACCAAGTATACGAAACAACATATAAGTAAATAATTTAATTAAAAACCTATAACAGAAACTATGATCGATTTACCCAGTTTTCGCAAAGAAACACGCTATGGTATGCCCGCAGCCGACCAGGTATTTTTTAACCGGCATTATGTAACAGGATATTCCTACTATTTCCGTCAGCCCAAATGGGTGCTCGAAATTGTAAATCCTTCTGTAATTAAGGAAGAAGAAGGTTTGGAACGTTCGGATAACTTCAGGCCCGATTACCGAATTCCTCAAATGTTCAGGGCCGACCTGGTCGATTTTAAGGGTTCGGGTTTCGACAGGGGGCATATGGTTCCAAGTGCTGATCAGGACGGTATGGAAATACAAAACAGCGAAACCTTTTTGCTTTCGAATATGTCGCCGCAAAGACCGGAACTCAATCGTAATATCTGGCGAAAACTGGAAAACCAAGTCAGGTGTTTAAATAAGAAAGAAGAGGTACTGGAAACCTATGTGGTTACAGGCCCCATTTTTAAATTCGACAAGGCAATTACCACTATCGGTACCGCTGATTCGAACGATGTGAGTATTCCTGTTCCTCATGCCTATTTTAAATCGATTTTGACAGAAGATAATAAGGGGAATCTCAGGATGTGGTCGTTTATGATGGATAACGAGGGATCGGAAAAAGCTCTTGATAAATTTCTTGTTCCGACCAATAAAATAGAACAGTATGCCGGTATAAAATTATGGGACAGGCTTGTAGGTAGCGAGATAGAAGAGGAAAAGCGTAATATACGTACGATGTGGTGAAATGAGTTAATCTGGTCTTTGTTTCACCAGCTCCCATGGCTTCGCTGCGTAATCCTCCGTGAGGAAGAGAAATGGAGGGCAAGCAAAAAGATGGTTTTATCCCGGGGGTGAATAAAATTTGATTTGAAGCACGAACTTTTCTTTTTTTTAAAGAAGAGGAGGGGGCAGGAGCAAAGTGACTGCTGAGTGGTGAAAATTTTGACTGCTGCTCTCTGCTCACCAATCTTAATTGTTCAAAAAATCTACCTTTTTCGATGTTTTATCAACAATTTGCTGAATTAAAATGTATTACCTTTGAACTTTCAAAAATTTAATTCAGTTACAAGATGAAGAGAGATACTTTGGTTTTCGATATCATTAAAAAAGAACACGAACGTCAGTTGGGCGGCATTGAGCTGATTGCTTCAGAAAATTTTGTGAGCGAGCAGGTGTTGGAAGCGATGGGTTCGGTAATGACCAACAAATATGCCGAAGGTTACCCTGGAAAAAGATACTATGGTGGTTGCCAGTTTGTTGATATGACCGAGCAATTGGCTATCGACCGTATCAAGGAGATTTACGGTGCTGTTTGGGCAAACGTTCAGCCTCACTCAGGTGCTCAGGCCAACGCTGCAGTGTTAAGTGTAATTCTTAAACCGGGTGATACTTTCCTCGGACTTGATCTTTCTCATGGTGGTCACTTATCGCATGGCTCGCATGTAAATTCTTCGGGTATTTTGTACAACCCTGTTGCTTATAAAGTAAAAGAAGATACCGGTCGTGTTGATTACGATGAAATGGAAGCGCTGGCTATCGAACACAAACCAAAGCTTATTATTGGTGGAGCCTCGGCATACAGTCGCGAGTGGGATTACAAACGCATGCGCGAGATTGCCGATAAAGTGGGTGCATTATTTATGGTTGATATGGCTCACCCTGCAGGTTTAATTGCTGCCGGACTGCTTGATAATCCTGTAAAATATGCACATGTTGTAACATCAACTACACATAAAACACTGCGCGGACCACGGGGCGGAATTATTTTGATGGGTGAAGATTTCGATAATCCATGGGGAATTACAACTCCGAAAGGTGTAGTACGTTCCATGTCTTCATTGCTTGATTCGGCAGTTTTTCCCGGACAACAGGGAGGACCGCTTGAACACGTAATTGCAGCAAAAGCAGTTGCTTTTGGTGAAGCGTTGGAACCTGAATACAAAGAATACCAGGCTCAGGTAAAAAAGAATGCCGCTGTTATGGCTCAGGCTTTTGTTGATTTGGGCTACAAAGTAATTTCGGGCGGTACCGATAATCACTCGATGCTGATAGACTTGCGTACCAAATACCCTGAAATTACCGGGAAACTGGTTGAGAATACGATCGTAAAAGCAGAGATAACCATTAATAAAAACATGGTTCCTTTTGATAGTCGCTCTCCTTTTCAGACTTCCGGGTTACGTGTAGGTACACCTGCTATTACAACCCGTGGAGTAAAAGAAGATTTAATGCCTGAAATCGTTCAGTTAATCGACGACTCGATTGCGAACATTAACGACGAGGCTTATATTAAAGCAGTAGGAGAGAAGGTTCACCAACTCATGAAAGACTTTCCGCTGTTTGCTTATTAATTGAAGGTTTAAGGTTTCAAGTTTAAAGTATACAAAGCCCGAAAAAATTTCGGGCTTTTTTGTGTTTTTGACTTTCTTTAAACTTTCAACATTGAACTTTCAACTTTCAACTCAAAACATTAAACTGAAGTCATGGAATGGTACATTATACTTGCGCTTGTGGGGACTGGTATTGCAGCCGGATTTATTAATACAACAGCAGGAGGTGGTTCCATGTTAACACTTCCCTTGCTCATGTTTATTGGGCTTCCGGCCAATGTTGCCAATGGAACCAACCGGATTGCCATTCTTCTGCAAAATGTAATTGGTGTAAATACTTTCCGAAAAAAGCAGGTTCTTGATATTAAAACAGATTATCGTCTGGCTATTCCTGCTATTATCGGATCGATTATCGGAGCTATGTTTGCCGTTGAAATTGATGTGCTTCTTTTGAAAAAGATTATTGCGGGATTGATGGTGGCATTGCTTCTTATTGTGGTATTAAAACCCGATGCCTGGGTGAAAGAACGGGCGGGCAATATTGATGCTAAACCAACGGTGTTGCAGTATGTAATTTTCTTTGGAATAGGTTTTTACGGTGGATTTATTCAGATGGGAGTTGGTTTTATTTTGCTGGCCGGACTCGTTTTGGGATGCGGTCATAATTTGGTTCGCGCCAATGCCATTAAAGTGTTTATCGTGTTGATTTATACTGTTTTTTCGCTTGGTATTTTTATTTTTCACCAACAAGTAAATATCGTGGCCGGATTAATACTTGCTGTTGGTAACATGCTCGGTGCATGGCTTGGCGCACATTTTACGGTGAAAGGCGGAGCAAAATATGTTCGTTATGTTTTGATTCTGGCGATGATAATTGTTATTTTGAATTTGTTTGGAGTGTTTGCGTAAGAAAGCTTCGAGTTGCAAGTTGCGAGTCATGAGCAAAACATAACCAACTGAAAAAAGAATTGTCTCCCCTCTTTGAGGGGAGTGCCCAAAGGGCGAGGGGTGAACTAGCATCCCTAAATCCCCTAAAAGGGACCTAAATAAAGGAATTGATTAGACAAGATAAAATACCTGTTACCGTCATCACCGGCTTCCTTGGGGCCGGGAAAACTACTTTTATTAATCATATTCTTAAAAACTATACCGATACACAATTTGCACTGGTAGAAAATGAGTTTGGCGAAATTGCTATCGATACAAAATTAATAAAGGGAGTGGATGCCAGTGCCATGTTTGAGTTAAAACAAGGCTGTATTTGTTGTTCGCTTACCGATGAGTATGAATTAATTTTGCAGGAACTGGCAGACCGTTTTCCACATGTTCAGCATCTTTTAATTGAAACTACGGGCATAGCCGATCCTGCATCTGTTATTCAGCCCTTTTTCAGAGATGAAAAACTAAAAGAGATTTACCAATACAACGGAACAGTTTGTTTGGTTGATGCTTTAAATTTTAAATCGTCTCCCGAAAGAGATATTCTCCTGAAACAAATTGTGATTGCCGATTTGGTGCTGGTGACAAAAACGGAAGACTTCTCTGAAAATAAAAAAGACGATTTACTGGAAGAACTGCAAGTAATAAATCCGCTTTGCACTATAAAAATAACTGATTATGGAAAAACTGATGTTCATATAAATCAGTTAGAAAACACGCGAAATTCTGCGTTTGAGTTTTTACGTTTGCCACCTGCTCATTCTCACATTCGAAGCAAGACATTAGAGTTTAATCAGCATTTAAATAAAGAAGACTTCTTCGGTTGGCTTGAATACACCCTCGATATTTATAAAAACCATATTTACAGAACGAAAGGAATTGTTTATTTTCAGGGCGAACCTTTCGAATATATTTTGCAGGGAGTAGGAGGTAGTTTTGAGTTACTGGAAGGTGAAATATTATTGGATGAAACAATAAGCAAAATTGTTTTTATCGGAACATTGGATGATACAAATTTGTCTTATAATCCACAATCATCCTAACCAAACGATCCAAAGCGGGATAATAAAAATGGACAAGAATGTTCCCAGAACAACAATACGGGCTGCCAGTTTCGATTCCAGTTTATATTGAAGGCTTAATACGTACGGAGTTAATCCAAGAGGCATTGCTGAATCGATAATGGAAGCTTTGGTTAGTGTCGTTTCAAGTCCCATAAGGTGCAAGTATGCATAATATATTCCAGGTATCACCAGCATAGTTGTAATAACAAAGAGAAGTATTTTATACCATTCTTTTATTTTTCCAATTTGTTGGCTACCAAGAAATATTCCCAAAGCAAATAAAACAATGGCTGTTACTGAATTTGAAAACAGGTTAATGGTCTTTTCCAATACAACAGGCAGCTGAATTTGAAACAAAACAATAGCCATTCCTACAAATACTGAAATTAAAAGTGGGTTCTGAACGAGACTTTTAAGCAATTTTTGCGGATGAATTTTGTTATCGCCAAATGCTTCGATTAAAACAATGCCCAGTGTAAGCAACCAAAACAAGTAAATGGCTGATAAGATTGCTGCTGTTGGCAGGATTTCGTCGCCGAAGGCATTTTGCAAGACAGGTATTCCGAGGTAAGCAATGTTGCCAAAAGGCAAAATAAGGAAAAGTGTACGAAGCATGTTTCGCGATAAACGAAAAATCCGTGCCACCGGAAATGCCAGCAACATGCAGCAAACATTATATATTGATGTGTGAAGGATAAGGCCTGAATACGACTGATCTCCTGGCTCCAACGACATAAGCGATGCCACTACTAAAGCCGGGAATCCGATGTAGAGGGCATATTTGTTTAGTATGTCAATCCATTGGGGGGTACAGACTTTAGTACGCGAAAAAACGGTTCCCAGTCCGATAACCAGGAAAAGTGGTGAGACTGTTTTTACTGCTATTAAGAATGTGCCCATTCTCCGTATGCAATATGTGGACGCACATCGGTAACAAACATGCCGGCTTTTTTGGCTGCTTCAATTCCTAAATCGCCGTCTTCAAATACCTGGCAATATTTTGGTTCAACACCCATCAGGCGTGCACATTCCAGAAATGTTTCCGGTTCGGGTTTGTGTTTTGTTACATCGTCTGCCGAAACAATGACATCAAACAAATGGGTAATTTTATGTGCTCCAAGTTGTACCTCAGCACTTTTGCGACTGGCACCTGTTCCAACTGCCATGGGTAATTTGCCATGATATTTTTTTACAACAGCCATCACTTCTTCCACAGGTACAAGCAAATAATCCAGTTCCCAAAATGACTCCTGTTTCATTTTAACCATATTTTCCGGTGTTTCGTTAACACCATAGCGCTCTATTATATGTTTGGCAAATTCAATTGTTGGGCGCCCCGTCATGTCGTGAATGATTTGTGGATCAAAATCAAATCCATATTTATCCCCGATCATTTTCCAGGTTTTTATATGTACAGGTAGCGAGTCCGACAGAGTTCCGTCGAGATCAAATATCAGCGCTTTTACTTCCGGATGAACAGTTATTGCCATTTTTAAATTATTTGCGGTCAAAATTAATACAACCTTGGCATGTAGGTATTGTTCACTTCCGTTTCTGAATAGATTTAATCATGAGTTAAAAGAGTTATATTTGAACAACACTAAATAAACTAACTATGAAGTACCTTATTTCAATATTTGTCTCTTTACTGTCACTCGTTGTATATGGTCAGAATCTTCCTACTGAAAAAGAATTGAATTCGGGCAACGAAGCTTCTGTCTGGAAATTGGTTTGGGAAGATAATTTTGATGACGACGGGCTGCCAAATCCTGAAATATGGAGTTATGAGGAAGAATATGTGCGAAACCACGAGGCGCAGTTTTATGCCAAAATGCGTCTCGAAAATTCGAGGATAGATGATGGTTATTTGATTATTGAAGCACGAAAAGATAACTGGAAAGAACACGAAATAACTTCGGCAAGCATACACACTTATGGCAAGAAAAGCATATTGTACGGCAGGGTAGAAGTGAGAGCTAAGCTTCCAACCGGAAAAGGTACCTGGCCAGCTATTTGGATGCTGGGGAATAATATAAAAGAAGGTTCGGGCTGGCCTGCCTGCGGCGAGATTGACATTATGGAAAATGTGGGATACGATCCTTATGTGATTCATGCAAACATCCATACAAAAGCATATAACCATGTGAAGGGAACTGCCAAAGGCGACAAAATAACCATAGAAAAACCATACAACGATTTTCATGTGTATGCACTGGAGTGGTTCGAAGACAGAATGGATTTTTACGTGGATGAAACCTTGTATTTTACTTTTCGAAACGAGAATACGGGAAACGATGTCTGGCCTTTCGATAAACCGCATTATTTGATTCTTAACCTTGCTATTGGTGGCGACTGGGGGGCACGGGAAGGTATAGACGATAATTTACTGCCACAGAAGTATTATATTGATTACGTAAGGGTTTTTAAGCAGGAGAAGGAGTGAATGAAGGAATGCTTTAATGCGAGAATGATTAAATGCTTTAATGCTGAAATAGGCAGTTGGCAAAACACAGTAGGCAAAAATACAGTTGGCAAGCTCGGTTTGTACTATATCAATCTCCATCAATTTTGTATCAATTTTTTTTATGCTCGTCACTCGTCGCTCGCTACTCGCAGCTAATAGCTCGCAACTCTTACATCGAGAAATTAACCTTAAGGCAAAACCAAATCAACAAAAATGCTAAGTTTGCCGAAAAAACAGAAATGGATTTAAGTGGTGTGTGGACATACAACGAGGATTTTGAATACGGTACATCAACCGGTGAGGTTGATATTGAACAAACCGGAAATGAGGTGAGTGCCGTTTTTACTTTTACCGAGGAGGTGAAAAATGATTATAGAATTGATGTAACTGAAAAGGTAAAAGGAACCATTTCAGACGGGAAGGTTTTATTGGAAAGTAAAGACGTAACTGCAACACAAAACGGTAAACAAATACACTACCTGCCAAACAACTTCGATGTTTTCCTGGTTTCGGAGAATAAGCTGGTTGGCTCTACCTACGATAGTGAGGACGTTTGTGGCGTATTTGTGCTGGAAAGGAAAGCCTAAGCTGTTCACCTCCTTATTTAAACCGATTATTATAACCGCCTGATGTTCTTTTCTATTATTAAAATCCGGTTATAAAGTTGAGAGTCGTTTGCCTTTAAATGTTTCGTATTTGTTGTACTTGCACTTCAACGCTCCGTTAAATAAATCTAACCTGACAGTTGGTTTCAATCCGACATATTTTAATCCTTCAAGCGAAGCGGTCAGTACCCAGGCCGTATTCCCCGGATAATGATGTTTTAAACGTTCACCAATCATGGCGTACAATCCGTTTAGGTCTTCTTCTTTTAGTCGCTCTCCGTATGGAGGATTGGTGACAATTGTAGCATCTTCAAGAGGAATTGACAAGTCGTGGAAGTCTGATTTTGTAAATACAATCTTATTAAAAACAAGTGCCCGTCGGGCATTGGTTTGTGCATTTAACAGGTTACTTCCCGAGATGTCGGAAGCATAAATTTTGTACCTGAAATCTCTTCTTTCTACAGGCTCAGTTATTTTATCCCAAAGCAACTGATCGTAATCGTTCCATTTCTGAAAAGCAAATTCTTTTCTGAATTTTGCCGCGGGTATGTTTTGGGCAATAAAAGCTGCTTCAATCGGTAATGTTCCCGATCCGCACATGGGATCCATAAAATCGGAATTGCCAAACCAGCCTGTTATTAAAATCATACCTGCCGCCAAAACCTCGTTTAACGGTGCGTCGCCTTGTTTAACCCTGTAACCTCTTTTATGAAGCGATTCTCCGGAACTGTCGATTGACAAAGTGCAGTTGTTCTGAAAAATATGAACGTTTATAATTATGTCAGGATTCTCTGTGTCGACATTGGGCCTTTTTCCTAATGTTTCACGGAAATAATCGGCTATGGCATCCTTCACTTTCAGTGAGGCGAACATGGAGTTTTTAAAATCGCGTGAATTAACAACAACACTGTTGATTACGAAATTCTGGTTGACATCGAAATATTTATTCCACTTAATATTTTTACATTTTAAATAGAATTGGTCGACGTTTTTAAACTGGAAATTTTCGATTTCTTTTAAAACTCTTAACGCTGTGCGAAGGAGATAATTTGATTTATAAATCATCTCCAGGTTACCTTCGTAGAAAACTGCGCGTTTCCCTTTGCGGACATTTTTTCCGCCTATCCTCTTCACCTCTTTTGCTAAAACTTCTTCTAATCCGGAAAAAGTTTTTGCAATTAACTTGTATTCTTTCAAAACTTAAATATTCAGAAATTAAATTCCAGCACCATCTGCTAAATGGGTGTCTTTTGGTCGTTTTTGTATAACTCTCGAATGTGGTGGCAGGCTGCTTGTTACCCAAATATTACCTCCGATAACAGAGCCCTTGCCAATGGTAACGCGGCCTAAAACAGTAGCTCCGGCATAAATAACCACATCGTCTTCAACAATGGGGTGGCGTGGAATACCTTTAATGGGGTTCCCGTTTTCATCGAGAGGAAAACTTTTTGCTCCAAGAGTTACTCCCTGGTAAATTTTTACGTTTTTACCAATTATAGAAGTAGAACCAATAACCACACCGGTTCCGTGATCGATGGTGAAACTTTCGCCAATCTGGGCACGCGGATGGATATCGATACCGGTTTCGCTGTGCGCCATTTCAGAAATAAAACGGGGAATCAGTGGAACTTGCAGTTCGAGCAGTTTGTGTGCTATTCTGTAATTGGTAATGGCCCTTATTCCTGGATAACTAAAGATAACTTCACCAATGTTTCTTGCTGCCGGATCGTTTAAAAATGTGGCTTCAACATCGGTGGCAAGTTGTCTTCTTATTTCAGGCAGATATTCAATAAAATCAACGGCTATTTCTTCAGCTTTCCCTGAATGTTTAACGAGCTTGTTTGAAGATTCATCTTCACATTCAAAGCACATCCCTGCCAGAATTTCTCGGTTTAAAAGATCGTAAAGCTCGTCGACGTAAACCCCAAGATAATGTTGAATAGTCTGTGATTTTAAAGTCGTATTCCCAAAATAGCCCGGGAAAAGCAGCTCTCTGATCAACTCAATTGCCCTGGTAAGGTTTTTAATCGACGGTAGTGGCTCTCCCTGCATATGCTCGTGACAAAGCAATTTGTACGATTTGGGTTCGCTCAGTTTTTCAACTGTCCTGTTTATCCGGTTATCTAATTCTTTTGTTTTCATCATATGGATATCTGGTACAAAGCTAAACAGATTCAAAAACAATTAATCGTAAAAGTATTGAATAAGTATTTCGTTAACAAATTATATACGTTCGATGATTTGAATTGCCTTTTTTAACCTTTCATCATGTTTGCCACTCACCACTTCGTATTTCGCATTTATCTGTTCGATTTCGGCCAGGTATATCTGCTGAAGTTTCTCTCTCATCTCACCTCCGTTTTCTCTTACATTGTCTTTTACCCATGGCAAATCAGTATCGCAAACCAAATACATGTCAACCGGGTGAGATTTTAATGCATCGTCAATCCATTGCGGAACAGACTGAAAAACAACGTCAAACCAGATCTTTGTAATTATCAGCCAGGTATCGAGAACCACTATTTTATGATTCGACTGTTTGGCATTATTATACTGCTCCAGTTGCTTTTGTGCAATGAGTTCAACATCCTGAAAGCTGTATTTTCGGTTTAATTGTAATACATAATCGCGTGCAAATTCCGGAATAAAGGGAACCTTAAAATGCTCTGACAGGGCTTTCGACAAGGTGCTTTTTCCTGTTGATTCGGCCCCGGTTACAACCACTATTTTTGGATTATTGCTCAATGTTTGAATTTATAGTCTTTTTTCCATTCTACATAGCCCAACACCGCCATTACAGTATAAACAATAAACAGAACAACTGTTGCCCAAAGTCCTTTGTAAACATAAAGACCGGCAGATACCGCATCGACAAATACCCAGATTAACCAGTGTTCCATGTATTTCCGTGCAAGCATCCATGTTGCCACAATGCTAAGGGCAGTTGTGACTGAGTCCATGTACGGTACATCAGAATCGGTGTAATTCAATAAAATATACAGAATTACCAGGTACAGAACAACGGAACTTATCGTTAGTTTTAGCCATAACCTGCCCGATGTTTTTTTTACAGGTACCTTCTCATTTCCTTCCTGCTTTTTCCCTTTTAACCAAAAATACCATCCGTACAGGCTGATAAAAACATAATACGCCTGTAACCCCATGTCGGCATATAATTTCGACTGAAAGAATACAAGTACATATAAAACTGAAGTAAATAATCCTGTGGGCCAGGTTAATATATTTTGCCTGATGGAAAAGAAAATATAAAGAATACCAAGAATGGCTCCCAGCACTTCCAATTTATTGTCTAAGAGCCATTCCAATATTTGGTCAGCCATAAATATTATTCAGCAGTTACTAAAAATTCGTTGTATTGTTCCTGATTTTCGATTACTTCCAGCGCCATTTTAATGGCATCGTCATCGGAATTCAACACTTTGTACATATCGTTGCGCGAATAAACATCGCGAGCGATTAATGCTTTTAATTCCCGTTTGATATTATCAAGAGTAAAGGCCAGGCTTTCTTCGTCTTTCTCAATTCCTTCTTCCTCGCCTTTGGCAACAACCTCTTGTATGTTTTCTTCAGTAATCTCGAATTTTTTGTTGTAGCTCTCAAAGTCGGGATATTTGTTTATTAATTCTGCCCGGTGTGTATCAACGTAGTCCAATACAAAGTTATAGGTTACTTGTTTTCTTCTTAAGCGATTCATGTATGCATAATGGCTCGATGTATCCATCGGAACAAAAATGTCGGGCATTACACCGCCACCGCCGTATACATCTCTGCCGTTAACCAGTGTTTTATGTTTCAGGTTTTCATCGAAAGTGATGCTGTCGGCACTGAACATTTCCCCGTTACTCAAACGATTTGCATAATCCATTCGGTATTCTTTTACACCGTCGTCGTATGGTTTTTGAATGCACCTCCCACTTGGAGTATAATAATGAGCAGTGGTTAGTCTCACCATCGATCCGTCGGTCAGCATAAATGGTTTTTGTACCAATCCTTTTCCAAACGAGCGGCGTCCGATTATTAAACCTCTGTCCCAATCCTGAATGGCGCCCGATACGATCTCACTGGCAGAAGCAGAACCTTCGTCAACTAAAACAACCAGTTTGCCTTTCTCAAAAGTACCTTTTCCCGAGGCATTATATTCGCGTTTTGGTTCGTTTAACCCTTCTGTAAATACAACCAGTTTGCTGTCTTTTAAAAACTGGTCAGATATTTCGATGGCTGCTTTTAGGTAGCCTCCTCCGTTGCCTCTTAAATCGAGAATTAAATTTTCAATATTTTCAGTCTGAAGTACTTTCATTGCAGAGACAAATTCGTCGGTTGTTGTAGCAGCGAATTTATTGAGTTTAATATATCCCGTTTTTTCATCCAACATATACGATGCATCGAGGCTAAATATTGGGATTTTGTCTCTGATAATGGTGAAATCAAGTAATTCAGGCGAACCTTTACGAGTTATTTTTAAATCAACGCGGGTGCCTTTTTCCCCTCTGAGCATATCGAAAACATCGGTATTCTTTAATCCAATTCCTGCAATATTTTTTCCGTCAACCTCAACAATACGGTCGCCTGCCCTTAAACCCACTTTTTCTGATGGACCTCCTGAAATTGTTGTTGTTACCAATAATGTATCTTTGAAAATATTAAATGAAATACCGATCCCTTCAAAGTTCCCTTTCAGGGGCTCATTCATTTTATCAACCTCTTCTTTTGATATGTATGTTGAATGAGGATCCAACTCTCCTAAGAGATGGATAATGGCATCCTCGGTAAGTTTATTTACATTGGCCGAATCTACATAATACCCATCAACTAAACGGAGCAGGCGGGCAAATTTCATTTGGTTTTGTTGTACTTCCTGCTGCGAATTTTGTTGCGCTTGTAATGCAACCGCAGGCAATAACAGGAGAGATACCAGAACAAGATTTATTAGGCAATACGATATTGTTTCATTTAAAATTTTCTTCATTACTTTTTCTTTAACTTTAATTTTAACGCGTATTTTTTGAAATTAGTCTGACAAAAAATACTGCATTTCATTAATGAACACCTATTCCCACTCAATTGTTGCAGGTGGTTTGGAACTGATGTCGTACACTACGCGGTTAATGCCACGCACTTTATTGATAATTTCGTTCGACATTTTTGCCAGAAAATCGTAGGGGAGATGTACCCAGTCGGCTGTCATTCCGTCGGTTGAAGTTACAGCACGTAAAGCAACGGTGTTTTCATAGGTTCGTTCGTCACCCATAACTCCTACCGATTGTACCGGCAAAAGCATAACGCCTGCCTGCCAAACTTCATCGTACAAGCCCCAACTTTTCAAACCGTTGATAAAGATGGCATCTGCTTCCTGCAGCATTTTTACTTTATCTGGTGTAATGTCTCCGAGTATACGAATTCCCAGGCCCGGACCGGGGAAAGGATGTCTTCCCAGAAGTTCCTGTTTAATATTCATGGCTTTTCCAACTCTGCGAACTTCGTCTTTAAAAAGTAGTTTTAATGGCTCTACTACTTTCAGCTTCATTTTTTCGGGAAGACCGCCAACATTGTGATGCGATTTAATAGTGGCTGATGGACCGTTAACCGAAACCGATTCAATCACATCGGGATAAATTGTTCCCTGGGCCAGCCATTTTACATCTTGTATTTTATGCGCTTCTTCATCGAAAACTTCAATAAAGTTGCGACCGATAATTTTACGCTTTTGTTCCGGATCGGTAACACCTGCCAAATCGTCCCAGAATTTTTTCCTTGCATCAACACCAATAACGTTCAGTCCCATGTCTTCGTAAGAATGAAGGACATCTTCAAACTCATTTTTACGCAGCAACCCGTTATCAACAAAAATGCAGGTTAGGTTTTTGCCAATCGCTTTATTTAGTAAAACGCCTGCTACCGATGAATCAACACCACCCGAAAGACCAAGAACAACTTTGTCGTCGCCCAATTGTTCCTTCAGTTCTTTAACGGTAGTTTCCACGAACGAATCAGGAGTCCAGTTTTGTTTGCATCCACAGATGGAAGAAACAAAGTTTTCGAGCAACTGTTTTCCTTCGGTGGTATGGTAAACTTCAGGATGAAACTGGATGGCCCATGTTTTTTCTTCATCCACTTTATAAGCCGCATAATTTACATCTTCGGTTGATGCAATTACTTTATAATTTGAAGGAAGTTTAACAATGGTGTCTCCATGTGACATCCAAACCTGGCTGTGCAGGCTTATGTTGGTAAATAATTCACTGTCGTGATCGATGTATCCAAGATTGGCACGGCCATATTCACGAGTGTTCGACGGAGCTACTTCTCCTCCGTAAAAATGAGCCATATATTGCGCTCCGTAACAAATTCCAAGAACAGGAAGTATTCCTTTTATTTTCGATAAATCGGGGCGGGGGGCATCTTCGTCACGTACCGAATACGGACTCCCTGACAATACAACTCCTTTTACCGATTCATCAATTTCAGGATAGTGGTTGTATGGATGAATTTCGCAATATACATTCAACTCGCGAATCTTTCTACCAATTAACTGGGTATACTGCGACCCAAAATCAAGAATTAGAATTTTTTCCTGCATGAAATTTACCTTTTAATAATGAAAGCACAAAAGTAACAAAAAATATGGTGTAAAGGGCTGTTCGGGTTTGTTGAAAATAACTGTCTGTTACCTATTCAAATCAGATTCTGGTTATATTAGATTGTGTTGAATGAATTACTAATAAGGGGTTCTGATTCTAATATGTCAGAAAAGTGAGATCGGATTTTTGTTTTTGATTATTTCGTAATTGTAAATTACAGTTAACAAAGCTTTTAATAATTAAAAATTTTTAAAGCATTTGCCCGTTATCTTTATAGTGTGTCTTTATTTCTTATTTTTGGGTCAAATTTTTAAGCACTGTTTTAATGAGGATTTTTATTGCCACTATTCTTTTTGCCATTTTTTCTGTTTTTTCGGAACAAATTATTGCACAGAATACAGCATCAAATGAGATTGTTGTAATAAAAGGGAAAAAATACATTGCGCATCAGGTAATGGCCGGTGAAACAGTATATGCCATTTCAAAGAAATACAATATTGATCAGAATGTTTTACTGGAACTAAATCCAACTATAAAGAATGGATTAAAAACAGGCGAAATTTTAAAAATTCCTTTCATAGAAGGCCCTGATAAATCAGGTATGTCGGTCTATCAGAAAGGAGATCCCGATGGTTTTTACAAGCATAAAATAAAATCGAAAAAAGAAACGACTTATTCTATTGCCAAGGAATATAATATCACCATTGAGGAGCTTCGTGCCTACAACCCTCATGTAAGTAAATTTAAAAAGGGTGTCGTTTTAAATATTCCTTACTGGAATGCGAAGGAAGAACCTATTGTTGAGGAATCAGCGCCAACAGAAACTAAAAATGAAATAATTCACCAGGTGATTTCAGGCGAAACTTTGTTTTCGATTTCCCGAAAGTATAATATGCCGGTTAGTGAAATTTTAGCTCAAAATCCGGAGGCTCAAAATCTGAAGGCAGGAATGAAACTTCATTTAAAAGCCGGCCAGGCAGGAACAACTAAAATTCAATCTGAAAATCTACCCGAAGCAGAACATCGTGAAATTCCGGTTAATTACCTGGAGCACATTATTGAATCGGGCGAAACTATGTGGGGAACTACCCGGAAGTATAATGTAACAGAAGAGGAACTGAAGGAACTGAATCCTATTTTAAATACCGGTTTTCCGGCAGGAGTGGTTATAAAAATTCCGATTCACGAGATTGAGAAGACCGTGGCGAAACCGGTAAATGAAAATGCCTTCAAAAAGCATTTGGTTGAAAAAGGAGAAACCTTATTTGGTTTATCAAAACAATATGAGATTAGCATTCCGGACATAAAAAAATACAATCCGGTGCTCGAAAACCGCAATCTGGTTTATGGCGAAACCATACTAATACCAGAAAAGCCGGATGAAATTTTTGAACAAATCGTAAGTAATAATAAAGCAGACTCAGCACGTTTAGTGGAAGAGTATTATAAAGTTGAATTGCCAGTTGAAATTCCCCAGGGCTGTTTGAGTTCAACCGATCTTGACACCTTTAAAACTTATCATATAGCTTTATTTTTACCACTGTTTCTGGAAGCAAACGACACGTTGAATCGTGAAGACGCTGTGATTGATACTATGGCTTTATATACTGAAGAGGAAGTAGAAGTCGCTCAGGATACAACCATTGAACTGGAAGAACGAAAAGAACTTTTTAAACAGTTCTATGGTGGAACCGAGAATTTCGTTCAATTTTACGAGGGCGTTTTGCTGGCTATCGATTCACTTCAGATGTCAGGCTTAAAAGTTCAGGTAGAAGTGTTCGATACACAACGAAATATAGACTCGGTCAGGCACGCTATATTTTCGCCCGGTTTTCTTTCTACTGATTTAATCATCGGTCCGATTTACCCTGCAGTTCAGAACGATGTGGTTCAGATTGCCGGTAAAAATCGTATTCCAATTGTATCTCCTTTGGCATCGCAGAGCAAATTTACAGCACAAAGTCCGGTTTATTACCAGGTTAATCCTTCGCGCGAATACATTACAATGAGGACAGCCGAAATGGTAGCCGAGGAGTATTATAAAAGTAATTTTATTGTGGTAAAAACTCAAAATTACCAGGGAACTCCTGAAGGAGAGTTGGTGGAACTGTTTCAGGAAAAATTCTACAACTCAGGTTTTATGAGTAATCAGCAAGGAGTGAATTTTACTATCTACGACTTTGAGAATGAAGGAGCATCAGGTTTGCGACGCATTATGTCGAAAACAAAGGAAAATGTGGTTTACATTCCGTCATCGGATGAAGGAAAGGTGAGCGTGGCAGTTTCAAATGTGAATAATTTAACTGATGATTATTCCATAACCCTGATCGGATCAAGTCGATATCCGAATTATTCGAGTATTGATATTGATCACTATCACAATTTAAAATTGAAATACATTTCACCATATTGGGTTGATTACACTCAGCCATACACTATGCGTTTCGTTGAACGGTTTAAAGATAATTTTGGAACTGAACCTAACAATTTCGGAATGCAGGGCTACGATGTAACCCTCTATTTTATGCAGGCGTTAGCTACTTTTGGAAATAGTTTTGATAATTGTTTGCCTTATATGCATTCCAGTCAGGTACAGGGGAATTACCATTTCGAAAAACTTACCCAGTTTGGAGGCTATATGAATCAGGGAGTTTCTGTTATTCAATTTACCCGCGATTATAGAGTAATTCAAAAACGTGTTAAAGGTCAGCCTCGTTTAGTGGCTGAGAAATAACATCATTTACTACATCCAAAAGAAATATTACTTTATTACTGAATGATTCCGCTTTTATAACATTCCAGCGCTCTCTTTCTTGCCATTTTGTGTTCAACCATTGGTGCAGGGTACGACAATGATTCAAATTCCGAAATCCATTTTTTAATGTAGATCAAATCTTTGTCGAACTTTTTTACCTGTTCCGATGGATTAAAAATACGGAAATAGGGAGCGGCATCGCAGCCAGTACCTGCTGCCCATTGCCAGTTGCCGTTATTCGAAGAAAGTTCAAAATCGAGCAGTTTTTTTGCGAAATAAGCTTCTCCCCAACGCCAGTCAATGAGCAGGTGCTTGCACAAAAAGCCGGCAGTAATCATCCGAACCCTGTTGTGCATAAATCCGGTTTGGTTTAACTGGCGCATTCCGGCATCTACAATTGGAAAACCGGTTTCTCCTTTGCACCAGCGTTCAAATTCTTCTTTGTTATTTCTCCATAGTATGCCGTTGTATTTCTTTTTAAAGTTTTCGTTTACCACTTCCGGAAAGTGAAACAGAATCTGCATGAAGAATTCTCTCCAGATTAATTCACTTAAAAAAACGGGCGATTCATGGAGTATTTTCTTTACAATTTTGCGGATACTGACAGTTCCAAATCTAAGATGAACGCTTAACATGCTGGTGCCATCTTCTGCAGGGATATCACGTTTTGTGGCATAGTCTTTAACAACAGAGAGATTGTAGCCTTTAACTTTTATCAAAGAAGGGACAAAGCCAATTTCTTTTAATTCAGGAACGTTTGCCTTCAAAGGTTGCAGCCATTTCCACTGGATATTTTCTTTGATATCCGGTTCTTTGCCATTTAGTTTTTCCAGCCATCTATTTTTGTATGGGGTAAAAACGGTATAAGGAGAACCATCCTGTTTTAATACTTCATGAGGTTCGAAAATAACCTGGTCTTTGAACTGGTAACATGGAATGTTTTTCTCTTCCAGCATTTTGGTAATCGTCAGATCTCTCTGTATGGCATATGGTTCATAGTCGCGATTAAAATAAACGTCGTTTATTGTATATTCTTGAAGCAGTTGTTGCCATATTTTTTGAGGGGGGCCTATTTTCACAATTAATCCTGAACCATTCTCGCGAAGTTGGGCGTTGAGTTTTATAATTTGTTCATGAATAAAACTAACGCGCGCATCATCAGGTGGAAGTTCATCTAATATATTGGTGTCAAAAATAAACAGGGGCAGTACCTTGTTTTTTCCATTAAGTGCCTGTTGTAATCCGGAGTTGTCATCCAGACGAAGATCTCTCCTGAACCAGAAAATCCTTGCCATAGTAATTATTTGTGGTAGTTTGCGATTTTACAGGGTTTCCAGTTCTTCGCGGTAATCGTATTGTAAATCTTCGTGAAGCATGGAAATAACCTTTTGAATCCTTTTTACCTGGTTGATATACAAATTAAAAACCACTCTGCTTTGTTTATAATTTAAGCGCGACGCTTTCATCTTTTTACAGAAATAGAGCAGCAATTCAATCTCAGTCTCTTTCTTTCCAGAATAACGGATATACTTATTGGTTGTTCGCAACACTTTGCGTAAAGTTTTTTTTGCCAGATAAAAACTGCTGCGATTCATGCCTGAAAATTGCAGGTCGATTTCTTCTTTTACCTGTCTGATGTATCCTTCTTCGTTATAGGCTTCAAATAGCATATAGTTAAGTAGTTCTTTGTTCTCTTTTTTATATTTCGCGAGACGAATAACCAATTGCTGAAGTTCTTCCGATGGCAGAAGCTGAAGTTCTTTTTTTATGTGACTAAGTGGCGCAGTTTCCATACAAATACAAATTAATACAAAAAGTAAATCTTGTCCTAATTTTCCTTACAGTTCCTGAGATATGCAGAAAATACGACTACCTGCCACTTTCAATCTGCTAAAAACAGGTTTTGTTTCTACACCTTCAAAATTATACCAAATAGAACCGTGAATGAGTTTTGCAGGAAAATAAATACGGTTTGTGTGTTGTTTTATACCGGTTGCTGAATTAAAAGATATGATGTTAGTGGGTTACGTATATTTGATTCGAAAACAATAAACAAATAAAAATAATTGACATGAAAACAAAACTTATTTTTTTAGCAATTTGTGTAGCAGTTTTAAGTGTAGGGGCCACCGCAAAAATTAAAGACGGTAAGGCAATGACCGGTAATTCACTTACAACTTTCGGCAAATATACCATTGTAAACTCAGAGACTCCGATGGTATACAACAACAAGGTTCTGAAAACTTTCGATTTAACCTACGAGAACACCAGTAATCCGGTTCGAATAGGTCTTTTATGTGAAGATGAATTAAAATGTAAAACATTTATTATTCGCACCGATGAGTTCGAAATTGAATACGCCTGCAGAAACAACGTGTTTGGAGTTAAAAAAATTGAAAAGCGTTTCCAGGAACTTCCAAAAGAAGAAATGGAGATGAAACTGAATAAAGTGAGCTATTATTCACAACGTGTAATCTGCCAGGGTAAAAAATCGGAAGACGATATGTTAGGTTTAATAGCCTGTTATTTTCCTGATCTGATTAACGAAGAGTATCAGGCAAGTTTTTAAAGAGATTGACTTAAACAGCGCAATTTTTTTCATAGAAGTATGAAAAACAAATCCCTGCCAGAGGGCAGGGGTTTTTCTTTTGCAATGAACAAAATAAAATAAACAGAAGGGTAATTACGAGTATTAGTGGATTGAACCATGTTTTTAAAATCCTGCGCTGCTAAGCGTGGGATTTTTTTCAATAAACGACAACTAATTGTCAGTGAACGGAAGGTTTGGATATATCAACTGCCATTTTTTGTCGTTCAGAATGAGAAATAATGATTTTATATAAATGAATATGTTATTATATTTAATCAGACTATAAACAAAAAATCAATTAGCAGCAAGACGTTGATAATCAGTTCTGAAATTTAGCGGGGAAGATCTGGTATGCTTTTCATAGTACTTGTTGTGATTCGTTTATATGAATAAACTGTTGTATAATACCAGTTTTTTGTACCGGGGAACCAGGCATCTTTTGTTTTTCAGCCTAACCGTTCTGATTTTTACGGGTATTTTATATACTCAGAATCAGGAAGAGGATTTTTTGAAAACATTAGTGGTAACATTTACCAATGCCTTATTTTTCTTCGGCTATGCTTATATTACCATTTTTCTTTTGATTCCCGAATATTTACTTCGAAGCAAACTTATCACTTTTATAGTTTTATTCCTATTGGTTGGAATTGGGTTGTCGGCCCTTAAACTTGTTGTCTCCGATCGGATTTTTTATGCATCAATCTCGCCCGGAAATATTGAGAATACCGGTGTGATGAATTTGCGTTTCATTGTGGTAAATACAAAGGATATGACCTTTATTGTGGCACTTTTTTGTATTGCCAAATACATCAAGGATTATCTTTTTGCCGAGAGTGTGAGAAAAAAACTGGAGCAGGAAAAAAAGGAGGCTCAGAGCAAGTTATTGCAATCGCAATTCGACCCGCATTTCATGTTTAATACCATCAATAATTTGTATGCCCTGTCGCTGTTAGATCCGGTGAAGACCCGGTATGTAATAGACCGCATGAAGATTGTTCTATCATATATTATCAGTGAAAGTCAAAAAGAACTGGTAAATCTGGAAAATGAAACAGAACTGGTAGAGAATTATATTCAACTGGAAAAGTTACGATACGGCAAGAGATTGAAAGTGGATTATACCGTATATGGAAACATTAAACTTTTAAAAATTCCACCAATGCTTTTGTTTGTGTTGGTTGAAAACAGTTTTAAACACGGAAGCAGTCTTGATGCCGGAACGCCATGGATAAAGATTAGTGTAAGAGCAGAACCCGGAAAAATTATACTTATTACTGAAAACAGTAAACCCAGAACTGTTTTTAAAAATGAAACCGGTTTGAAAAAGGGGAAAGGTTTAAAAAGCCTGGAAAAAAGACTAAAAATATTATATGGCCCGGAAGGCTATTTACTGAAGATTAAAAATGAAGAAAACCAATTTGCAGTAACACTGGAATTATCGGAAGAAATTGAAGAAAAACAAATTACATATCGATAGGAAAGATTTTATTTTGCACTCCCTTTTTTGGGTGTTGTGGATTGTTTCTTTCACATTTATTCAAACCTTTAATGAAGGAATAGATTCGTTGATGGTGTGGTTCATGTATTATGTAATTACGCTTCCTGTGTTTGTCGTTCATACCTATTTAATAGCTTACTGGTTGTTACCAGTAACATTTTATCGCGATCGCTACTTGTTGTTTTCTCTTGGGATTATTGTTTTATTATGTGTTTTTTCAGTAATAGAATTGGTGGTAAGCAATTACCTCGTTTACGGAATTTTTGATAGAAATAGGATGTTTGAACCAAACTATCTTAACCTGAAAAATATTGTAATCAGTGGTATCGGAAATCATTTTATAATTCTGGTTTTTTTATCGATAAAGGTGGGAGCCTCCTGGTATCGTGCCGAAAGCCTGAAAGAAGAATTATTGCTCTCAAAAGTGGAAACTGAGCTCGAAATATATAAATATCAGCTGCAGCCCAAAATAGTAATGTCGTTAATTGAAGAGTTGGAAGTGATTTCCGACACTCAATCAGAAAAAACGCCGGAGATGATTATTAAGATCTCCAATTTTTTAAACGGATTTTTGTTCGAGGGGAAAGAAGAGTTAATTCCGTTACAGCTTGAAGTTGAACTTATGGAGGGGTTTATGGAAATTCATAAACACGCTCTTGGTGAAAAATTAGTCAGTAATTTTATTATTAACGGAAACCTGAAACCCCATGTTGTACCGCCACTTTTGTTACTTCCGGTAATAAATAGTGCAATAAATTTGGCTTATGAATGTAACAATTCTTACGAAATAACAGTCATTATAAAAGCAGAGAAGAAATACCTGTTGTTTTCGTTTACATTTTGGAGTGAAAGCGAATTTAGCCTGGCAGATGATGAAAACATTGATATAACAAAGAAAAGACTGAAGTATAATTTTCCTGGAAAATACAGGTTGTTAGAGAATATCGATGACAATTTTAGGGAATTTAGCCTCGAAATTTTTTCGTGATGTGTAATAAAAACGTTAAAACAGGTACAAGTTAATAAAGCAGAAAACAAAACAGACAAAAAACAAAAAGCTAATCCGTATTTACCATGAAAACGAAATGCCTCATTGTTGACGATGAGCCCCTCGCTCGTGATTTAATTCGAAGTCATATTGAAAAATTGGAAAATTTTGAGATTTGTGCCGAATGTGGCGATGCTATGAAAGCGCTACAGGAATTGCATAACCACAAAATTGATTTGATGTTTATGGATATTCAGATGCCGCAGATTACCGGTATCGAATTTCTTAAAACGCTGAAAAATCCACCGAAAGTTATTATTACAACAGCCTTTCGTGAATATGCCCTGGAAGGGTTTGAACTGGATGTCGTCGATTTTTTATTAAAACCCATCACCTTCGAACGATTTTTGAAATCAATTAATAAGTATTACCAGTCAACCCAGGAAGAAATAAAAGTTTCTCATACGGTTTCAACTAACTATAACCACAGCGATGAAGCATTTATTTATGTGAAGGAAAATAAAAAAGTATTAAAAGTTCATTTGAACGATATTTTGTATGTTGAAGGATTGAGTGAGTATGTGCAGATTTACACATCTGACAGAAAAATTATTACAAAAACGAGTATGAACAATATGTCGGAGAAACTACCCGAAGAAGGTTTTATGCGAATTCATAAATCATACATTGTATCTCTGGCTAAAATTGAGGCTTTTACTTCAAACAGCATTGAAGTACCCGGTAAAGAACTTCCTATTGGCAGAAGCTATAAAAATTCGGTACTGGAAATTCTGCAGCTACAGAACTGAAGAAATTCAAATTGAATCAGTCAGATGAATTATTTTTGAATATTTTCCACAGATACATAATTTTTGAAACCGGTTCCACCAGACTTTTTACAGGAGATAAACCCAGCAGTTCATTGCGGTAATTGTTCACTGCTCTCAAATTTGTATCCGGATTCTGCTGAATAGGAACATCAAGAATACACAAAGTAAGTACTGTTTTTAATGTTGTCCCCTTTACTCTGATTGTATGTTTCGAGAACTTTGCCGGATGAATATGGATGAAGCGTTCCGAACTATTTCCTGATCTAACCATCCATTCCGACTGATCGGAAAGGATAATTTTTTTCCAATGCGCGCAGCCAAGCCATTTAAAAAATTGTTGGCTTTTATAAATATTATTTTTTTGAAAATACTGAGTGCACTCTGAACAAATTTGCTCCACACCAAGTTGTCCAAAATAGAAATCAATCAGGTTGTTACCTATGAATCGCAGGTCATATGAAACTTCTTCCCACTTCATTTTTCTCCAGTTTTTTATTTCATTCTGCAGAAATCCAAAATGGTGTTTATAAGGATTAAATGTTACAGGTAACGGAATTTTTGCCGGCATTTCTAATGCATTTCAAACAATTCTATAAATTTACCACAAATCGAAAAAAATGGCACTTTTACCCATTCATAAATATTTTTGTTTTAACGGGAAGATAAAACCGGTGGAAGAATTTATTCCTTCAGAAAACGAAGGAGGTATATATGAAGTTCTTCGTGTGGTAAACGGAATTCCATTGTTTCTGGAAGATCACCTGGAACGTTTTTCCAGGTCGGCAAATATTGCAGGGAAAGTGATTCGTTATTCGGTTCACGAGATTCATAAAATGTTACACATGCTCATTAACCGGAATGAGGTTGATGAAGGAAATATACTTATTTCCTGTAAAACCAACCTGAAGGCTTTTTTTATTGCCCATTCTTATCCCGATGCAGAACAATACAAACAGGGGGTTATTTGTGGTGTTTTACATGCCGAACGTGAAAATCCAAATGCAAAAGTTTTTCAGACAACAGTAAGGCAAAAAGCCAACACCCTGATTGCAGAAAATAACTTTTTTGAGGTTTTGTTGGTCGATCACGATGAGCGCATAACTGAGGGAAGTCGTAGCAATGTATTTTTTATTGAAGGAAACGAAATTATAACACCATTGGCCGGTCAGGTATTATTAGGAATAACACGCCAAAAGACTCTTGAGTGTGCTGAAAAACTAGGATTGATGGTAACTGAACGCAATGTTTATTTCAGTGATTTGTCAGCATTTGATGCTGTTTTTATTACGGGAACTTCTCCAAAAATTTTGCCTGTTAAAGAAGTTGATGCTTTTCATTTTAACAGCAACAACACCATTCTGCGTTCATTAATGACTTGTTTTGATAAGATGATTTCAGATTACATAAAAACGCCCGGCATTTTTTAGCCAGGCGTCCAAGTTATATAAACGGTATTTTTAGAGTCGATTTTTTAAAATAGCTTCCACTTCCTGATAGTCAATGTCACCTTTTTCTCCTAAAATCGTGTTGTCATTCCTGAAACGAGTGGTGATCTTTCCAATGGTTTCTTCCGGAACATCATATTCAGGAAGTGTGGTTGGTACTCCAAGCGATTCGAAGAAGTTTATTGTTTTAACAATAGACGCATCAATTCGTTCATCTGCAGTTCCTTCAGTGATTCCCCAGATCCGTTCACCATACTGAAGTATTTTGTCCTTTTTATTTTCGCGTTTAATATGCATCATTCCCGGAAGAACAATAGCTAGTGTACGTCCGTGATCAATACCGTGGAAAGCTGTTAGTTCGTGGCCAATCTGATGTGTTGCCCAGTCCTGGGGTACTCCAACTGCAATAATTCCATTAAGTGCTACTGTTGCACTCCACATGAAATTGGCTGCCGAATCGTAATCGGTTTTATTGGCTAAAACTTTTGGCCCTTCATCAATAAGGGTTAATAAAATACCTTCTGCCCAACGGTCCTGAATCGGAGAGTTTACGTCATAGGTAAGGTATTGTTCAAACACGTGAACAAAAGCATCAACAATACCATTGGCAATTTGCTTGTCGGGGAGAGTAAATACACATTCCGGATCAAGGATTGAAAATTTCGGCATCACCAAAGGCGAACTAAATGCTTTCTTCTCTAAAACAGATGCACGGGTTATTACCGAGTTCCCGTTCATTTCTGATCCTGTAGCGGGTAATGTTAATACTGCGCCAAGAGGAAGCGCTTTCTCCACTTGCACAACATTACCTTTTGCTAAAATATCCCATGGATCGCCATTTTTGTACAACGCTGCACTGGCAATAAATTTTGTAGCATCTAATACCGATCCTCCACCCACAGCAAGCAGGAAATCGATATTTTCTTTTTTTACAACTTCTACGGCATTCATGCATGTTTCGTAATGAGGATTTGCTTCAATACCCCCAAATTCAAACAGGGTAACATCTTTAAGCGCATTCTTAACCTGGTCGTAAACGCCAGTACGCTTAATACTGCCGCCTCCATAAATCAAGAGCACTCTGGCTTCTTTTGCGATTTCCTGTTCTACTTTAGGAATGCTACCTTTTCCAAAAATAATTTTTACCGGATTTTTGTATTCGAAATTATACATGATATTTATTTTGCTTTTATAAGTTTACAAAGTTCAACAAAAATTGGCATAATTTGATTAAAAGACACCATTTTCTTAGAAAGAAAAAAACGAAAGAGTCAATCGATTTAAAAAAACTTATTTCTGAATACAGTGATGAAAAATTGATTATAGCTTTGAAACAAAGGACATATTATATTCCTGAGGCTGAAAAATTTATTATTGAAGAGGCTATAAAAAGAGGACTTATCTTCTCTGAACAGGATTTAATGGCTGAAGAATATAAGGTTGAGAATTTACGTTTTTCATTTTTTCCTATAATTATGGAGCAAAACATCCGCGAAAGAATACGGAAAAGTATTGCGCGTAGTTTTGTTATCAGCGGAATAATTCCGGTTGTTTTTGGATTGGTTAAAATGAATGCCGGGGCATCTGTGCAGGGAGCTTTAATTCTATTGTTCGGGTTACTATGGATATTTAGTGCTTCGCGACTAATAAGAGGTTTTCAGAAATTATATGTTTGGCTGTTACTCGCTGCTTCTTTTCTTGCGATAATTTACATTGTTATTCAGCTGGTAAACAAGCAGAATGTGGATAATATAGATTTTTTTGTGCCGGCGGTAGTGTTTGGTTTTATTATGTATGGATTGGTTTTTTTGTTGAAAATGCACGAGCGTTGAAGCGGCCAGTGTATTTTTCATTTATTTTACATTTAATGTTTAAAACCCTGCGATTTATTGCAGCTACTTTAGTTTTCAAAAACAATGAATATAGAATGATGATTAACGAATTATGATTTCAGAAGTGTTCTAATATAAATTCTTTAACTTTTCTCTTCAGTCGTTAATCAAAAATCGTCAATAGATATTCATCATTCAATAACTTCTAATTATCGAATTTCATTCGATATTTAAAACCAATGTATTTCCAATGTATAGTGGTTTTATTCAATAAAAGTTGTTTTGTCGCTCTTTTCCCCATTCGTCTATCAAAAACAACTGTTTATCGAATTAAAGATGTCTTGAACTTCTGGCAAGTATATTTTTGTTTGTATAAAATAAAAGCCATGAAGACTATTTTCTTTTTACTCGTAAGTGTGTTGTTAATACCGTCAGGTTTGTTGGCCCAAAACGACGAAGATTGGTGCTCGAAAAAGTATGATGTAGATGAATTTACAGAAATTTATTTGGAAGGCGGTTATCGCGTTCACCTCATTCAAGGCAACGAGAATAAGGTTCTTGTAAAGGCTCCCGATAAAGATGTATTCAAGTATTTACAGGTGAAGCGTTGGAGTAATGAACTTCGAATTGATGTTGAACCTGATCATTTGGAATTCGACAGGATAGCACTTTATATAACCTTTAAGGATTTGGAGAAATTACATATTGAAGGAGGAGTGAAACTAAAGACTCATGGTTATCTCGATTTGAACGATTTTGACGTTTATGTGGCTGGTGGTGCAAAAATTGATTTGTATTTAAAGGCTGATGATGTTTCGATAGTAGGCGAGGGAGGTGTTCTTTTCGATCTGGAAGGGGTTGCACGGTCGCTGGATATTCGCTTATCAGGTGCCGGTCATGTTGATGCCGACGAATTAAAAGCAAAAGATGTAGAAGTTGAGATTGAAGGCGTGGGCACGACCAGCGTTTATGCAAGCGAAACACTATATGCAAAAATTGAAGGTGTGGGAAAAGTGAGGTATCGGGGAAATCCTGAAGTGACGAAAAATATTGATGGGCTTGGTTCTGTAACAAAAGATTGATTTGAATTTTATACTACACGTACCGGTTTACGCATAACGGTACTTTTTCTTAGGTTTGGTTTAAGTTTAGTTAGAGGCTACCAGTGGGGTAGCCTTTTTTTATAAAAAAAGACAAACCCGGAGGTTTGCCCTTTTACTTATTACTTTATGAAATTTAATTCCGGTTTATCAATAAGTAACTCGCGTTTGTTTTTATCATATTTAGAGAAGCCACGGTCGAACATTCTGTGAGGTATTTTCAGTGTTTTAGCACTTTTTGATGCCACTATAGAGGTTCCTGTAATATCTTCAATGGCAGCTCTAAATAATGGATCTTCCATGTCTCCCAAAGGTTTGGTATCAAACAAATCGTCTTCAACTAAAATATTAGGTGCAAAGCCGTTTGTAAAATCAGTTACACCGGCAGAATTGGCATATCTGAGAACAATGGGTTGAATTCCCCAGTTCTCAATTTCTTTGTAGTAATCTGAATTGTTGTAAATATCTTCAGGTTTGAGCGTTATAGAACCTGTATATTTTCCATGGGTTGTGTCACCCACTGTAATCACATCTGTCATATAAGGTCCTAACCCGGTTATGGTTAATTCCGACGCCGATGCAGTTCCTGATGTGGTGAGGAAGTATATTTTGTTTAATCCCATTTTTACCGGCACTTCACTGTCGAAATCAACTTCAATCTGGCTCATAATCTGGTTGTCGGTCCAGTATTTTTGTATCTCGTCGTTCCAGTACAATTCAACCAGAGTACTCTGATTATTCACCGCAGTTAGAGGTGCCAGGGCACTGCATAAATGTTGCGCTGCATCTACCGATCCCCCCGGATTGTATCGTAAATCAATTACCAGGTCGGTTACTTCCTGGTCAATCATACTTTGAAGTGCTGTGTCAATTGCGTTAGTATATTCGTCGATGTATTGGGCATAAAAAATATAACCGATTTTATGGTTGTCGTGAACTACAACGGCGGTTTTGAGAACCGGGTTCAATTGCAATTCTCTGGCCACCATGTTAACTGTTGAACCTGTTGTAATTCCTTCGTTTGTAAGAATTCCCAGAGTTACACTCATGCTTGAGCTGTTAAGTAAATCCAGGTAATTGTCAACAGTTATATCAGCGTTATTCATTAATACGATGATATCACCCCTTTTTAATCCGGCCTCACTAGCAGGGGTGTAAGGATAAACAAATTCAACAATAGCAAAAACATTTCCGGTGTTGGTAAATGTTCCAAAAGCAAGCGACCATCCATGACTTGTTTCAATACCTTCGAAACTGGATTCCAGAGCATCAATATCATCGGTGGTAAATGACCAGCGATCGTCTTTGTATAAAAGTTTTTCGAAGTATTCTTTCGAATCATTTTCATTTTTATAGTCGATGTCCGGTAATTTGTCGTTCCACAAATAATATATTTCCATGGCATCTTTCATAAAAAGATTAACCTTTTTAGTATAAGCCGAAGCTGTTCCCTGGTCTTCTTTTTGGCATCCAATAAAAATTCCTATTATAAAAATCAGGAGAACTAAAAATTTAAATGAATCTTTCATATTGCTCTTTGTTGTATTAAAAACAATCTTTATTTAAAAGGAGTTTTCTAAAATTCTACTTAATAATTCTACGTATTTATCTCACAATTATTACAATGGTACAAAAATATTCCCTAAAATGTTTTAGGATTCTTTTGGATATTCAATCCTGACGTGATAAATATTAATTAATTTTTGCAAGAGTATTTCTTTTATAATGCTGATATCGCTGAAAGTAAGATCTGAACGATCCAACTGTTTATCCGCGATTTTCTGATCAATCATATTATTGATTTGAGCTTTAAGATTTTCGTATGTTTTGTCTTTCAGGCTGCGGCTTGCAGCTTCAATTCCATCAACCAGCATAACAACTGCTGCTTCTTTCGATTTGGGCAGAGGACCGGGATAGATAAATTTTTGTTCGTCAATTTTTTCATCAGGATTATCCTGCTGATGTTTTAAGTAAAAGTATTTGGCTTTGGTAGTGCCGTGGTGTGTGGCAATAAACTCGATAACCGGATCGGGAAGTTTATGTTTCTGTGCCATTTTAACCCCATTCTTTACATGGTCGATAATTACCTCTGCACTTTTCAGGTAGTTTAACTTGTCATGCGGATTAAGTCCGGCAGCCTGGTTTTCGATAAAAAAGTTGGGGCGTGCAATTTTACCAATATCGTGATAGAGCGCTCCGGCACGAACTAAAAACGGATTACCACCAATTTTCAGGATTACCTCCTCTGCAAGATTGGCTATTTGCATTGAATGTTGAAAAGTACCCGGAGCTTCTTCAGCCAGTTTACGCAATAAAGGCTGGTTGCTGTCGGAAATTTCGATTAAAGTAACATCTGAAATAAATCCGAATAGCTTTTCAAATATATAAATCAACGGATAAACAAGTAAAATGAGAACGCTGCTGATGGCAAACCATTTCAGGTTGGAATAGCTTTGAGCAATCATCATTCCTTCGTGAACAAGGTTAAGAGCCATGTAAACCAGCGAGTAAGTCAGGAAAACCCAGATTGAAGCTAAAACAAGGTGAACCCTTCGGTGCATTTTGTTTAGGCTGAAAACCGCTACTATTCCGGCAGTTACCTGCACCAGAACAAACTCGAAATTATTAGGTGCATAAAATCCAATTAAAATAGTTGTGATAATTAGCAAAAATACGGCTGTTCTGGAATCGAAAAACGTTCGAATAACAATGGGGAAAATGGCCAGCGGCACCATGTAAATATGAAGGTTTGGAAAGGAATCGATAAAAACGGATAGAAATACAATTCCAACAGTTACAAGCAGGAGGAAACTTAGCTTATTAAATTGGTTAATAATATCTCGCCTGTAAATGTATAAAAAGCCGAAAATGAGTCCCATTAGAATTAGAATTAGCAAGGCTTTTCCAAAAGACACCATGTAACGGTTTACTCCTTTACCACGCTCTTTTTCGTAACTGGCTTTCAGCGATTCGAGTACCTGGAATTTGTTGTTGTCAACAATTTCTCCTTCCAGTATAATACGTTCGCCGTGTTTAATCATGCCCCTTGTTAAGGAAAGGTTTTGTGTTAGTTCATCTATTTCCTTTTGAGTGGTTTCTTCATCGTACCTAAGGTTGGCAGTAAAGTAACTATCTGCCCTGAGGTTATTCATCCATTCACTGTTTTTTCCTTCTGCTATTAAATTATGAATGGTAGTTTGCAGTGTATTGTATGCCGATTTTTCAGAATACAGCTTGTCGATTCCTATTTTGGCAACCTGGTTTCCGGTTCGTTTTTGTATTTCAGCTTTTCCCTGCAGGTTGGGATAAGATTCGGCAGAAAATTGTAAAATCCCCGTGTTATATATTTCCTGTATTTTGGTTTTTAAAATATTGAATATAAATGTTTTATCCGGGTTGGATGAGTCGAGGGGAAGGTCTAAATCTTTCTTTAATTCGGCTATTCCTAACGAGTAGTTCGTGGTGTCGTTAAAAAAGTACGGAATAACAGAATTGGTCTGTTCCGCTTTTTCTTCCTCAATTTCGGCTGGTGTTTTTAGTATGGCAAAATCGAAAGGTGCCACAAGGTTTTCATGTCGCCAGGGAAATCCTTTCTGGTATTCGTATTTAAATTTTGGTTCACCCGGAAGTACAAAATACAAGACTACAGCTGTTAACAGGAAAGCCAGTATCTGGAGAGATATTTGGGTATATCTTTTGAATTTTCTATAATATTTTTTCATATTCCGATTATCATAAAAATAAACTTTAATAAAATGCGAACTCTTTCTGAAGGTGAGTGTGCAAAGTTAATTCAAAAAAATAAATGCAGACTTCCACAGGTAAAGCTCATTTTTTAATAGTTTTGTGATTATACATAAAAACAGAGGTCTGTTTTGTTAATCAAAATAAAATTAAGAAAATATTGATGAATTACGGTATTTCCAACTTAAGTATTATTCCGGTAAGGCACGAACCTTCGGAAAAAAGTGAAATGGTTACCCAGATTTTGTTTGGCGAACATTTTGAAATGCGCGAACAAATGGTCGGATGGACCAATATTAAGCTGGCTTTTGATGGTTGCGAAGGTTGGGTTGATACCAAAATGATAACACCGTTGCACAATCGTACGTTAAATAAAATTGAAAACAGTCCTACTGCAGTAACATCAGATGTAATTACCATTGTTCCGGTTAACGAGGAGCAAAACCTGATGCTTGTTGCCGGAAGTACACTGCCTGTTTGGCGGCCGTATCTAAAGCAATTCTCGGTTATTCGCGACACGTATCTGGCAACCGGAGAGGTTTTATACGGCGATATCAAAGATCCGCGCGAAGTAGCAATTACACAGGCGCTAAAGTATTTTAACGCGCCGTATTTGTGGGGTGGCCGCACACCTTTCGGAGTAGATTGTAGTGGCCTTACACAGATTATTTATAAGATGATTGGTATTCATCTTCCACGAAATGCCAGCCAACAGGTGGCGGTTGGCACTGCCATGAGCTTTGTGGACGAGGCAGAACCGGGAGACCTGGCTTTTTTTGACGACGAAGAAGGCAATATTGTTCATGTGGGAATTATCTGGAAACGAAATAAAATTATTCATGCATCGGGGCAGGTGCGTATCGATAATGTCGATCAATTTGGAATTTTTAATATCGATACGCAACGTTATACCCATAAAATGCGTGTAATGAAAAAAATAATTGAATAATATGGAACGGGTGCATTTTTTTATTTACCTCATCATTTTTATTGCTGTAGTGTTTTTGGTTGTGAAATACTGGAAGACAGGTAAAAAAAATTGATTGAACCCACTGTTATATTCAAAATGTTTAAAATCCTTGTTTTATGTATTCGTATAAATACCCACGGGCAGCCTTAACTGTGGATGCTATTGTTTATGTAAAAGAAACAAGCACCATCAATGTATTACTGATTCAAAGAGGGCAGGAGCCATTTAAAAATAAATGGGCTTTGCCTGGTGGTTTTGTCGATATGGATGAGACCCTGGAACAAGCCTGCATTCGCGAGCTGGAAGAGGAAACCGGGTTAAAAGTGGAGGCAATGAACCAGTTCAGGGCCTACGATGCTATTAACCGCGATCCACGACACCGTACTATATCTGTCGTATTTTCATGCAAACTGATAGAAAAACAAAAAGTTACCGGCAGCGATGATGCTGCTAATGCAGAGTGGTTTCCACTTAACGAACTGCCCGATCTTGCTTTTGATCACGATCAGATTTTATGTGATTTTTTTAGGCTATAATATTCCGGTTTCGAACTTCGCTTTATGAGTCCGGATTAAAATTCTTCAGTCCTTCAATTCCCTGGTCAATTTGCGCAAGCTATTTGTATTGCTCTGAATGTAACATATGATTTTTTATTTCTACTTTTAGAATACAAAAAAATAATTCCGTTGAATAAAAATATGCTTTGGTGGGTCTGCAGATCATAGTCCTGATATAGACTTAGTGATTTAGTGCAGATGATTACTAAATATTACCTGTAATTATGGTGATGAAGTATAAGAAATAATTTATTTCAAACTTGTTCCTTTTATATGCTGACAGGATTTTTTTGATGCTTTCTTTCAAGTGTCATTTAGTCAGCATGTTATACAAAGTGTCTTTAAGACTGTAATTTGAGACGCAACCTTTTTTCTCTTGATGACATCTTTAAAAATGTTATAAGCAATTTTACATCCCGTTTATCATTTAAATCCTGACACAATGAGACGAATTATTTTATTTTTAAGTGTAGTCATTTTTTCAAATTATTTATTTGCCCAAAAGAATCAACTTTCGATAGGATTAAGTGGATCTTTGGATACATACGATTATAATTTTAGATTAAACGAAAATCAGTATGGTGAGTATGAAACAAATCCAGCATTCAGCCTGGGATTAAATTTTAAATACAATTTTTCAGAGAAGTTGTTCGCAAAAGGAAAATTTCAATATTCCGGGAAAAAATACAAATGGATTTACGATTATACTCTTGTTGAACCGGTTGCTGGAACTCTTCTTGCAGAATATGTAGATTATAAATTGGATTATGTTGGAATCCCTTTTTTTATAGGATATTATATTCTGAATGGGGATAAGTTTAAAATGGGTCCTTCTGCGGGACTCGTTCCTGAATTCTTTATTAATAGCAGTCAAACTGCTATTTATACGGATGGATCTAAGGAAGAATGTGAACCTTCAGACTTTAATAAGATTTTGCTATCCGCTCAAATTAACCTTGCTTTTGAGTATCACCTGGGGAATAAATTATTTATATCGATGGAACCTTATTTTCAACCCGGGTTTAATACTATTAATCGCGACCATATGGAATCACCTTCTTTATCGTACGGCGGAACTGTTAGTATCAATTATAAATTAAACTGAAAAAAGCGCACTCATAAAAGGATGCATTTTTATGATTTAAAATCTCAGTGGCTGTCAATTCCGTGTAACATCAAAAAGGAGTGCATTACAATTTTGTGAATTTCGTTTAAGTATTCGTTAACCGCTTTGGTACTTCCCGGAAGCGAGAAAATCAGGGTTTTGCTTTTTACGCCGGCAATGGAACGGCTCAGCAGTGCATTGGGCTTTTCAGCGCCGTATTTTAATCGGATGTGATCCATTATTCCCGGAATTTCAAGATCGATAAAATTTGAAATAACTGTAGGTGCAATATCGCGGGGGCCAATACCTGTGCTTCCTGTGGTGTAAATAATGTCGTAATTTTCTTTGACAGCACCTTCCAGCTCTTTTTGTAACATTTCTTTTTCGTCGGGAATTACGATTCGGTTCGTTTCGCGCTTGTATCCCATATTTTGAAACCAGTCTTTGCTTAACTTCTCGATTAACGGTCCACTTTTATCTTTGTAAATTCCTTCAAAAGCACGGTCGCTAAGCGTTATTACTTTTATTCTGAATGTTTTTGGAATGTATTCCAACTCGTCATTTTCTGAAAGTTTTCCTGGAGTTATTACCCGGCAAAAAATTCCTTCCTTAGGCATTACACAATTTCCGGTGAGTTTGAAGATTTCGCAATTGTCGCCGTGGCATTTTTTGCCGATCTGTGTGATTTCCAGTTCTACGTTTTTATTTTTAAACCGGTCGAAAGGTTTGGTTTTATGTACAGGAAATCCAATGGTTGTAATGTTTTCTGCAAACTCGCCGTAGTTAATTTTTCTGCCAAGTTTGCCCTCAAAACTCTCGATACTTTCAACCGCCAGCAAACTAACCTGACGGTGCCATTTCCCGGCATGTGCATCGCCCTCTATACCTTGGTAATTCAGGTTGATTTCTTTTCGTGGTGTTTTAATCGTTCCCTTTTTTTCTGAAATGTTGAGGGAGCTTATTTTAAAGCTGGTCTGTTTCATCTATTTCTTTTCTTTAAAATCAAGTTTAATATCGCTCATTACCATTTGTTTGTCAACTGCTTTGCACATGTCGTAAATAGTGAGAAGTGCCAGATTCACGCCTGTCAGAGCTTCCATTTCAACTCCGGTTTGCCCAATACATTTTGTGAGGCTTTTTACTTCAACACCGTTTTCTTTTACTTCAGCTTTTACTTCAACTTTCGTTAGCTGCAACGGGTGGCATAGGGGTATTAGTCGCGATGTTTCTTTTGCAGCTTGAATACCTGCTATTTCTGCAATGGTAATTACGTCACCTTTTTTGATGAGGCTTTCTTTTATCAGCCTGATTGTTTCGGGTTGCAAAGCAATAAATCCTGATGCTTTGGCCGTACGTACCTGTTGTGGTTTGTGCCCAACATCCACCATGTTTGCCTTTCCTTCGTTATTGATATGCGATAACTGGCTCATATTTTATCCTCCAATATTTGAAAATTCGTGAGAGTGCGTTCCTATTCCTTTTTCCGGCTTATTTATAAGCGCCAGGCGATAAGCTTCTTCTACCCCTAATTCCCTTACACTGTATCGTAAATCGGAGTGCAAACAGGGAACAATGTATCCGTCAGCAGTAAGTCTCAACCGATTGCAGATGGTACAAATACCTCCGCTTCCGCCATTCACCGGGTAATATTCTCCTGTTCGTAAATCCATTTGCCTGATAAGCCTGAGTTTTAATCCTTTCTCTTTGCAAAATTCCCTAACTGATTTTTCGTCCTCTTCATTTTCTCCGGGGATACGCACAAAGTTTATTTTTACAGGTAATAGCCCGGCTTCTAGAGCTGCTTCAATTCCTTTTAAGGTTTGTTCCAGTTCTCCTATCCGGGTTATTTTTTTGAATTTTTCAGGGTCTAATGTGTCGAGGCTGATATTTACACGGTTTAAGCCTGCTGCTTTTAATTCTCTGGCATATCTTGTAAGCAATACACCGTTGGTTGTCATCCCGATATCGTTGATTTCAGGAATAGACGAAAGCATCTTAACCAGCTCAGGCAGGTTTTTGCGCACCAGCGGCTCGCCTCCGGTCAACCGGATTTTTGTAATCCCCAGTTCAGCCCCTTTTTTTGTTATTTCGTAAATCTCACTGAACGACAATATGTCTTCGTGCTTTTTGAGGGGCACTCCCTCTTTCGGCATGCAGTAAGTACAACGAAAGTTGCATCGGTCGGTTACCGAAATACGCAGGTAATTAATATGTCTGTTAAAGCGGTCGTACATATGCAAAGTCACCTTTATTTATGTTTGTTTCTCCGAAAGGAACTTCAAGCAGGGCATTGGCAGACGTTAATGCATTTATATGTGCTGAACCGTGAAATGGAATTTCACCAATTTGCCCGTTTGGGTTAATTAATACCGGGATAACGGCCAGCCTGTTTGCCTTTTTTCGGAAGTAATCGAAGTCCATTTTAGCCTTTATTCTGAGGGGCTTGTATTCGGCTCCCAAAAGTTTATAAATAGCCGGTTTGGCAATAAATTCGAATTGCACCATCGACGAAACCGGATTTCCTGACAGACCAAACACATATTTCCCGTTTTTTTCAGAAAAACTCATGGGATTGCCCGGTTTCATACCGGTCGTTTTCCAGTAGGTTGTAAATCCCTGTTCATTTAAAATTACCGGTATCAAATCGAATTCACCAAATGATGCACCTCCTGTAAATATAACAAAGTCGCTTGTTTTAAGAGCATTAAAAAACAGGGTAGTGAGTTGTTTTTTTTCATCGGCAATCATAAAACTTGTGATGAGTTCCAGGTGCATTTTTTTAAGTTGAGAAATTACCTGGCTGGTGTTGCTGTTCCTGATTTGTCCGGACTGTGGTTTTTCCTCGGGATTTACAAGTTCGCTTCCGGTTGCAATAAGTGTTATTTTGGGACGTTTCGAAACCTTAACTTTGGCATATCCAGCACCTGCCAGTACCGACATTTGGGATACGTTGATAAGGGTCCCTTTTTTCAGAAGGATGTCTCCGGTTTGATAATCTTCGCCCTGGTAGCAAACGTTTTTTTTTGTATTGGGATTCGTACATTTTACATGCTTTGCATCCGCTATCTCAGAATCTTCAACCATAAAAACCCCGTCGCAACCTTCAGGCACGGCGGCGCCGGTCATTATTTTGGCGCACTGGTTTTTACCCACCGTTTTCGAGGGCATCTTTCCTGCATTTATGGTTTCTGTTACTTCCAGAATATTTCCGATATCTTCCAGATGGCAGGCGTAACCGTCCATGGCTGATTTGTGAAATGGGGGCATGTCCATATCGGCAATTACATCTTCCTGAAGAATTCTGTTAAAAGCTTCTTCCAGCGGCACTTCTTCTATCTGAAATATTGCCGGAAGTTCAGCAATTATCTGTTGTATTTTGTCAAAATTATTCATGGTTTAAATAAATTCTCCGATTTGAAAAGTGAATACTGTTAATATCGAAATTAAAATCATTTCCATCATTCTCAATAATAACAGGAGAATGTGAAAGGTGTTCTGTTTTTACGATTTCTGAATCTTTCCTTTTTATAAAAAAGAATAATCCAGGATTAACAAGTTTGTATAATCCTCCTGACTCGCAAACAATGGCATTGTCGGGTAATATTGTTTGAAGATAAGAAAAAGCATCATATAGATATTCCTGCTCCGCCATTATAAAAAAAACTTTCTGTGCCCCGGACTGAAGCATTAACGAACTGTCTTTGTTCGTGATTTCTTTTTCCTGAATAATTACAAAATGTTCGTTTTTAAAAAGTACATCTTCCGGGTTATACGAATGAATGTGTGACGATATTTTAATTCCGGTAACAACAGTATGTCGTGAAAGATGTTTGATCACACTGCATGCGAAGTAAGTTTTGCCCACATTTCTTCCATTTCCTGCAACCAGCAGCATGTTCGGGAAATTTACTTTAATATTGGTCTCTACTTCCATTTGTTCAATCATTGTATCAGGGAAAGAAGTGAGCGCTAATTTTCACTGTGCCGGAACCGGCTCTGTCTCCTTTCCAATTTAGTCTGCCAACTGGCAGAATGCGGGAGGACAACCTGTTTCCTGGTTATCCCATCGGTTGAAATACCCTTGCAAACACTTTAGGTATTCCAACTCGGAGCAATAATGGGGCAAAGATAGTAAAGAATGTAGATATTTAGATGTGTTTGGGCCATATTTGCTGTAAAGCACTTTTTATTCAAAAAAATGAAATTGTTGGGATGTTAGCGGGGAGTTGTAATTTGAATTATTATGGTCTGAAAATCAATGCGTATCAGGTTAACCGGGTGCCTCTTCCGGTAGCAATATTTTCAGGATTTGTAATTAATATCTCCTGAACCCCTTTCATTTTTGCCCGAAATCCATTGTCTAATTTTGGAATCATACCTTCGCTGATTACTCCTTCTTCCTTGTACTTGTTAAACAGCGAGATGTCTAAGTCATAAATAACCGATGTTTCATCGGCCGGATCCATCAGCACTCCTCTTTTTTCGAAACAATAGAAAAGGTATACCTTGAAATAATTGGAAAGTTCGATAGCAAGTTCTGATGCAATGGTATCTGCATTGGTATTTAAAAGTTGTCCTTTGCCATCGTGTGTGAGTGGCGCTATAACCGGCACCACATTTTCATTGATCAGTAGGCGCAATTCAGAGGCATTCACGTCGTCTACATCACCAACAAAACCATAATCTATTTCCTGGACAGGGCGTTTATGGGCTTGTATAAGTCCAAGATCGGCTCCGGTTAAGCCTATAGCGTTCATTCCCATAGCTTGCAAACCGGCAACAATTTTTTTGTTCACCAGTCCTCCATAAACCATGGTAACCACCTCTAACATGTCGTCATCTGTAATCCGGCGGCCTTCAACCATTTTTGTTTCTATGCCCAGCCTCCCGGCAATTTGAGTGGCTGTGCGCCCTCCGCCGTGAACCAGAATTTTATTTCCGGATATTTTGTTGAATTGGTCGAGTAGTGCCTTTAACGATTCCGGTTCTTCAACTACTTTACCGCCGACTTTAATTATTGTTAACCTGTCCATGATTTTAATTTATTAACCGTTTTACAAAGTTACGGCAGTACGTTATAGTTTTAAAAAGTTTTCCAGAATTTTTGCTCCAACTGTACCACTCTTTTCAGGGTGGAACTGTGTGGCGTAAAAATTATCTTTATTTAGGGCCGCGCTGAACGGGTTGATGTAGTCGCATGTGGCAATGGTGTGTTCACTTTTTTCAGCGTAATACGAATGTACAAAATAAACGTATTCGTTCTCCAGTTCAGCAGAGAACAGGTCACTTTTTAAGTTTTTAATGGCGTTCCATCCCATGTGCGGTACTTTAGTAATAAATTCTTCTCCTTTATTGGGGATAAATCTTTTTACCTTTTCATCGAAAATACCCAGGCATTCAGTGTCGTTTTCTTCTGAATGCGAACACATTAACTGCAAACCAAGGCAAATGCCCAAAACCGGTTGTTTTAGCGATACTATTAATTTGTCGAGTCCGTTTTCGCGCAGGTAAGCCATAGTTGTACTGGCCTCGCCAACTCCAGGAAATATTACCTTGTCGGCATTTCTGATTTTATCGTGATCGGCAGTTATCTCGGCACTTATTCCGAGTCGGGCTAGTGCATTTTTTACCGATTCAATGTTTCCTGCGTTGTATTTAATTATTACAATATTCATGCTTGTTAAAAGTTTAAAGTTTAAAGTTCAAAGTCATCATGCTTCGGACTTCCAACTTCTATCTTTTCAATAAAAAATCTATTACATCCACCATTTCTTTGAATTCATCTTCTTTGAAAAGGCGGGTCATATAAACAATCTCTCCCGATTTATCGATAATAACATTTCTGGTAACACCTGCACCTTTTATTGCGAAGGTATAGAAGATTTCAGCTCCCGGATCAAGTGCCAACGGATAAGTGATATTTATATCGTTTTTGAATTTTCTTACTTTTTCCAGCGGTTCATCTATATCTACACCTATGAGGATAAAATCTTTGTTGTCTTTATGTTTTTGCCAAATATCTTTTTCAATATGCGGCATTTCTTTGCGGCAAACCGAGCACCAGCTTGCTGTAAACTGAAGCATAACCACTTTTCCTTTGAGATCGTTAGTGTTTACTTTGGTACCGTCGGTTAATTCCAGTTCGATATCAGGCATTTGCTGACCAATTTGTACTTTGTATCCATAATCTGCCGGAATTTCTTTTTGAGGAACCTCTGTTATCTGGGCAAAAGAGCTTATTGAAATGAGGGCGAGTACAATGATTGTTAGATATGTTTTCATAATTAACCTTTTATCCGGTAATTTTAATTGAATACTACCGTTCTGTTTTTGTAAACCAAAATTTTTCGCTGCAGGTGTTTATAAACCGCATGCGAAAGTACAATTTTTTCCAGATCGCGTCCTTTTCTAACCAGTTTCTCAACTGTGTCAACATGGCTGCAGCGGGTAACATCCTGCTCAATAATCGGGCCTGCATCCAAATCGGAAGTTACGTAATGGCTTGTTGCTCCAATAATTTTAACACCACGCTGGTGGGCTGCATGATATGGTTTTGCGCCTGCAAAAGCTGGTAAAAAAGAATGGTGGATATTAATAATTCTGTTCGGAAATTTATCGACAAAACTTTTTGAAAGTATTTGCATGTATCTGGCCAAAACTACAAAATCGATGTTCTTTTCCTTTAACAGTTTTATCTCTTTTGCCTCCTGTTCTTCTTTGTTTTCTTTGGTAACCGGAATGTAGTGAAATTCAATTCCAAAACGTTCGGCAACCGGTCTTAGCGTTTCGTGATTGCTGACAATTACTGGTATTTCAACATCCCATTCTCCTGCGGTGTAACGAGCCAGAATATCGAATAAAGCGTGTGGCATTTTTGAAACAAACAGAGCCATTCTGGGTATTTCATTCGAAAAATATATTTTCCAGTTCATTTGCAGGGGAGCACCAATTAAGGTGTCGAAATATTCACCGATTTTTTCAGCAGGGATGGCAAAGTTTTCCAATTCCCATTCAACCCGCATGTAAAATATTTTTTCCTGACGATCGACATGCTGGTCCAGGTAAATAATATTCCCTTTGTTTTTATTCAGGAACTCGGTTACAGTAGCCAGTATTCCTTGTTTATCAGGACAGTGAATAAGTAAAATGGCTGTGTCCTTTTTTTCGCGTAACGGCTTTATCGTTTTCATATTTTAGAAGTTGGAAGCGGGAAGCGGGAAACATGAATTTGATTCAAAAACTGTAACATGCAACCTGTAACCCGTATCAATTTATTTACTCATCTTTTTATTTATAGTTTTCCTTTTGTAGAAGGCAATTCGAAGTTAAATACATCGCGGCGGATGGCCATTTTTATAGATTTAGCCAGCGCCTTAAAGATCGCTTCAATTTTGTGATGTTCGTTTGTCCCTTCAGCTTTTATATTCAGATTACAAAGTGCAGCATCGGAAAATGATTTGAAAAAATGCATAAACATTTCGGTTGGCATGTCGCCTACCATTTCGCGTTTGAATTCAGTTTCCCATACTAACCACGGGCGACCTCCAAAATCGATGGCAGCCATTGCCAGGCATTCATCCATCGGTAAACAAAACCCGTAACGTTCCATGCCCACTTTATTACCCACTGCATTTTTAAATGCTTCTCCCAGTGCAAGTGCAGTATCTTCAATCGTATGATGCTCGTCAACGTTCAGGTCACCTTTTACCTGAATACTTAAGTCAACACTCGAGTGCCGGCTGATTTGTTCCAGCATGTGATCGAAGAAACCAAGTCCGGTAGAAATGTTACAAACACCCGACCCGTCGAGATTTAACCATACTCTGATATCGGTTTCTTTTGTTGTTCGAACAACCTCAGCTGTCCTCTCGGGAGATGCAACACAGGCATAAATATCGTCCCAGTCGTCTGAAACCAGCGCACAAATGTCTGCCAACCCTTGTTTTTCCATTTCATCAACAAGGCTTCCGTCGTTTATAAAAATCCCTTTTGCTCCAAGGTTTTTAGCAAGTTGAATGTCGGTTAGGCGGTCGCCAATTACAAAACTGTTTTTTAGATCATAGTCGCCTTCCATATATTTTGAAAGCATGGCTGTTCCCGGTTTCCGTGTTGGCAGGTTTTCATGTGGAAAACTCCGGTCGATACAAATGTCATCAAATTCGACACCTTCGTTTTCAAATGCTTTTAAAATAAAATTGTGTACCGGCCAAAAAGTATCCTCAGGAAAAGAATCGGTTCCAAGTCCATCCTGATTGGTCACCATAACCAGTTCGTAATCCAGATTCTTTCTGATGTTATACATATTTCTGAAAACCTTTGGCAGAAACTCTACTTTTTCAAATGCATCAATTTGTTCATCGGCAGTTTCATGGTTCAGCGTGCCATCGCGGTCTATGAATAGTACTTTTTTTGTCATTGTGTTTACTTATCAGCTTGTATTACCTTTTTTGCAGAAATGGTTGTTACAGCCTATATCAATTTTTTTAATGCTTTCAGCAATGTTTCATTCTCTTCTGACGAACCAATAGTTATTCGCAAACTATCGTCGCAAAGGTGCACTTTTGAACGGTCGCGAACAATTATTCCTTCTTCCACCAGGTATTCGTATATTCCCCTCGCATCGTGCATTTTTACCAACAGGAAGTTTGCATCCGACGGATAAACCTTAACCACAAATGGAAATTCAGCAAGCAGGTTCTCCATTTTTTCGCGTTCTGCCATTAACAGTTTTATCCATTTTTGCACTGAAACTTTTTTGTCGAGCAATTCCAATGCTTTTTCCTGTGTTAAAATATTCAGGTTATAAGGGTATTTAATTTTATTCAGAACTCCAATTATTTCGGAACAGGCAAAAGCCATCCCAAGCCGAATTCCTGCCATTCCCCAAGCCTTTGAGAAGGTTTGAAGCACCACCATATTGGGGTATAAGTCTAAATCATCCAATAAGGTTTTTCCCGGAGCGAAATCAATGTAAGCTTCATCTACCACAACTATGCCATTAAAACTGCCACCCAGTTCAAGCATGGTTTCTTTTCTCAAACTATTACCAGTTGGGTTGTTGGGCGAACATAAGAATATAAGTTTAGTATTCTTGTCGCAAGCTTCAAGTAATTTTTTAGAATCGAGTTCAAACTCTTCAGTTAGCGAAACTTTTCGCAATTCAATGCCAGATATCTCCGCAGCTACCTGGTACATACCGTAGGTGGGGTCGATTGTAACAATGTTGTCGACACCCGGCTCGCAAAATGCCCGTATCAGCAAATCAATAGGTTCGTCGCTTCCGTTGCCTAAAAAGATATTCTCCATGGGCACGTTTTTAAGCGACGATATTTTTTCTTTCACCTTCCTTTGAAGAGGATCGGGATAACGGTTATATGGCTCGTTAAACGGATTCTCGTTGGCATCGAGAAAAACCATGGCATCACCGGTGTATTCGTCTCTGGCCGATGAGTAGGGTTTTAGCGTTTGTATATTTTTTCGAAGGAGATCTTTTATTTCCATTTTATTTTAAGCTTTTCAAACGTAAAGTTACGGCATTTTTGTGTGCTTCAAGTTCTTCAGAAGCAGCCATCGTTTCAATTGCCGGACCAATATTTTTCAATCCTGTTTCAGTTATTTCCTGAAAGGTGATTTTTTTGATGAAACTATCCAGATTGACTCCGCTGTATGAGCGGGCCCAGCCGTTAGTAGGAAGTGTGTGATTTGTTCCTGAAGCATAATCACCTGCACTCTCTGGAGTTAGTTCACCCAAGAATACGGATCCGGCATTTATAATTTTTTCTGCTATTGCATTGTAATTTTTTGTGCTGATGATCAGGTGTTCAGGAGCGTATTCGTTAATTAAGTCAATTCGGTCGTTCTCGCTCTCCAAAACAATGAGTATACTATGAGACAAGGCTTTCTCTGCCAGTTCTTTTCTGGGTAGAACGGCCACCTGTGTTTCCACTTCTGCTTTAACTTTTTCGATAGTGTTTTTATTGTTCGACACCAGAACTACCTGGCTGTCTGCTCCGTGTTCAGCCTGCGAAAGCAAGTCTGATGCAACAAATGCAGGATTTGATGTTTCGTCGGCAACTACGAGCACTTCAGAAGGTCCGGCCGGCATATCGATCGATACATCATTCATGCTGACCAATTGTTTGGCTGCCATTACATACTGATTCCCCGGACCAAAAATTTTGTCGGTTTTCGGAACAGTTTCAGTACCAAAAGCCATGGCTCCAATTGCCTGAACTCCCCCAAGTTTATAGAACTTAGTAACACCGGCAATTTTTGCTGCATATAATATGGCCGGATGTATTTTTCCGTCTTTTCCCGGAGGTGAGCATAAAATGATTTCTTTACAACCTGCAATTTGCGCAGGAATAGCAAGCATTAAAACAGTGGAAAACAATGGCGCAGTTCCTCCCGGAATATAAAGACCTACCTTTTCGATAGCTACAGCTTTTTGCCAGCAGGATACTCCGGCAACCGTTTCTATTTTTTTTACATCCGTTTTTTGCGACGAGTGAAAGATTTCAATGTTTTTTGCAGCCAAAGCAATGGCATCTTTTAAATCGTTGCTCACATTTTGTTCTGCTTCTGCAATTTCATTTTCTGAAACCACAAAATTATCCAACTGAACACCATCAAATTTTTTGGTGAATTCTCTGAGCTTAAGGTCTCCCTGATCCCGGATTTCATTCAGGATTACCTGTACTCTATCGTAGAGTTCCGAAACATCAAAAAGCGGACGTTTCAGTATATCTTGCCAGGTATTTCTTTCCGGATTTATATAAGTTTTCATGTAGTTGTCTTTTGTGTTTTAAACCGTAAAGCCAGTATGTTGCCCGAAAATAATAAAAGTATTCCCAAAATAGCGAACATATCCCAGCGGTAGCCTTCAAAAACAGTAGAAATTAACAAAGCAATTGCAGGCGTTATCAAGGCAGTATAAATGGATCGGTCGGGGCCAATTTCTCCCAGCAATTTCAGATAGGTGGAAAAGGCAACGATAGAACCAAAAACGGCCAGATAAAACAGGGATACGGAGTAATTAAATGATTGTTCGAAAATTATGGGTTTCCCGAGCAAAAATACAATGGCAAACATGGCTAGTCCGCCGTAAAGCATCCCATATGCATTGGCCTGCAACACCGGAATGTTTTTTTTCTGTTTGTATGCTGATAAAATATTTCCCAATGAGGCAAAGGTTAATCCTCCTAAACACAATAGAAAAATGATCCAGTCGCCGTTTCCAAAATTAAAAGAGCTGAGTTCGTTTTTAAAAAGCAACCCGGTTCCACCAACCCCTAAAATTGCCGCCATTATTACATTTGCCTTGATCTTCCCTTTTAATAATATCGCATTGAAAAAGATATTAAAGAAAATAATCAACGAAAAAATAACGGCTAACACGCCACTTGTTAACATGGTTTCTGCTTCGTAAACAAACCAGTAGTTTATTCCAAACAGACACAGGCCCAGAAGAAGCATTAAAAAATGTTCGCGTGGAGAGAATTTCATTTTTCTACCTGTTACCAGGCAAAACGAAATCAACAGAAGTCCGGCAAGAATAAAGCGATAAGCCACAGATAAAAGCGGATCTACCGCTCCAAGCTGGAATTTAATGGCATACCATGTTGATCCCCAAATCAGGGTTGGAATCGCGAATAATATATACTGGCGAGTTGTCACTTAGCTTTGGTCTTTCTGTATTAGAAAATCATTTTTTCAATAGGTACAACTAAAATTCCTTCAGCTCCGGCTTTTTTAAGTTTGCCGATTACTTCCCAAAAATCATCTTCTTCAATCACCGAATGCATCGAGCTCCATCCTTCTTTTGCCAAAGGGACCAGAGTCGGTGATTTCATTCCGGGTAAAAGTGAAGTAATTTGCTCAATTTTTTCATTGGGAACATTCAGCAAAATATATTTTTTCCCTTCAGCACGTTGTACCGATTCGATTCTGAATATGAGTTCATCAAGAATTTCCTGTTTTTCCGTTGTCAGGTTCGGGTTTGCAATCAGCACTGCCTCCGATTTCATAACCACTTCAACCTCTTTTAAGCGGTTGCTTACTAAGGTTGATCCTGAACTTACAATATCGAAAATGGCATCTGCCAAACCAATTCCGGGAGCAATTTCAACCGATCCGGTAATAACATGAATTTCTGCATTGATATTGTTTTTCTCAAGGAATTTTTTCAATATAACAGGGTAGGAGGTGGCAATTTTTTTATTGTTGAAAAATTCTACACCCGGATAATCAATCGATTTAGGAATAGCGAGCGATAAACGGCATTTCGAGAACCCAAGACGTTTGGCGATGACCACATTCTCATCTTTTTCTGCCATTTCGTTTTCCCCAACAATACCAATGTCGGCCACACCGTCGGCTACGGTTTGAGGAATATCGTCGTCGCGTAAAAACAAGGCATCCATTGGGAAGTTTTTAGCTTCAGAAACTAATTTTCGTTTTCCAATACTGAGTCCGATTCCAGCTTCGTTTATCAGACTCATTGAGTCTTCGTTCAACCTTCCTTTTGTCTGAATTGCAATCTTAATTTTGTTTTCCATTTTTATGTTTTAACTTATGATTTATATCTGTCTGTTAGCTTTTTTAATTGCCTTTAAATAAAAAAGGCCTGCCAATTCCGGCAAGCCTTTTCGTAAATATTTTTAAATATTGAACAATACAATTACAGCCTACCTGATGGTTGGAATTTCCAATGATGGCCGTGATGTAGTGATACAATTTTCATTTTGCTAATTTTTGTGCAAGTATAGTTATAAATTTGATTCAGCCAAACTGAATGGGTGTTAATTTAAAATTAATGTTATGTAATCAGTCTTCTGATTTATGAATCATCAGATAAAATTCGAATTAGCAGATGTAATTTATTTTGCAAATTGCAATCGATTGCATATTTTTGCTTCAAACTTAAATCAACATGAATAGAATTATTATCGCATTAATGGCGATTGTTCTGCTAGGCGGGACTACATTCGCTCAAAAACAGGGAAACGAAAAACTGTTTAAGGATTCTCACATTAAAAAAACAATGAAAAAGGCTTTGGACTGGCAGTTGGAAAATCCAAAGCATGAGTTGTACGACTGGACCAATGGTGCTTTTTATGCTGGTGTTTTTGCCGCTTATGAAACCACCGGATCAAAAAAGATTTGGAAAGCGATGTATGAAATGGGTGAGGCCAACGAATGGAAGCCGGGACCACGTTTACATCATGCTGATGATCATGCTATTTGTCAGACCTATATTGATATGTATCGAATTTCGGGTGACAAAAAAATGATCCAGCCATTTATTGAAACCATGGACGAATTTATGGCAACTCCTTACGAAACCGGCGGTATTAGAAAAGTAACCTGGTGGTGGTGCGATGCACTTTTTATGGGACCGGCAGCTTTTGTGAAGTTGGGAATAACTTTAGATGATGACAAATACCTGAAGTTGAATGATAAACTTTGGAAAGAAACTTACGATTTACTTTGGGATAAAGAATATCATTTATATGCACGTGATATTGGATATAAGTGGAATGAACCGGGAATTGAAATAAAAAAAGAGGCAAACGGTAAAAAGATTTTCTGGTCGAGAGGTAACGGCTGGGTAATGGGTGGTTTGGTTCGCACGATTAGCGAACTTCCTAAAGATTATCCAAACCGTGATTTCTATGTGAAGAATTTTAAAGAAATGGCTGCAAAGATTGTTTCCTTGCAACAGGAAGACGGACTTTGGCGTGCAAGTCTGCTCGATCCTGAATCGTATCCCGGTGGAGAAGCCAGTGGCTCTGGTTTCTACTGTTATGCCCTGGCATGGGGAATTAATAACGGTATTTTAGATAAAGAAACTTATTTGCCTGCAGTTGAAAAAGCATGGGTTGGACTGAACGGACTAATTCAACCTGACGGACATGTGGGATGGTGTCAACCTATTGGTGCCGATCCTAAAAAGAATTTCAAAGCTGACAGCTGGGAAGTATATGGTACCGGAGCTTTTCTTTTAGCCGGAAGCGAAGTGATTAAATTGGATGATTTACAAAGAAGATAACCAATAAAAAAGAGGCTCCAACCGGAGCCTCTTTTTTATTTATATTTAAAGCTTTTCTTTTAGTGCTTCTCCGGTATACGAATCTTTTATTTTTATCAGTTCTTCCGGAATTCCTTCAAATACTAGATTTCCACCTTTATCTCCGCCTTCAGGACCGAGATCGATAATCCAGTCGGCCGATTTTATCACTTCCATATTGTGTTCGATTACAATAATGGAATGGCCTCTGGAAATAAGGGCATTAAACGAATCCATGAGTTTTCTGATGTCGTGAAAATGTAATCCAGTGGTCGGCTCATCAAAAATAAACAAAGTAGGGGTATCCTTTTCTTTTGCCAGGAATGAGGCCAGTTTAACACGCTGACTTTCGCCACCTGACAATGTGCTGGAAGACTGTCCCAGTTTGATGTATCCAAGCCCCACATCCTGTAATGGGCGCAAACGTTTTGTAATTTTCTTTTCCGTTGAGCTTTTACCTGCCGCAAATAATTCTATGGCCTGGTTTACGGTTAAATTTAGAATATCGTCAATGTTTTTATCCCGGTAGTGTATGTCGAGAATGTCTTCTTTAAATCGTTTTCCTCCACAGCTTTCACAAACTAAATACACGTCGGCCAGAAATTGCATTTCTACCTTTATTGTGCCTTCTCCCTGGCATTCGTCGCATCGTCCGCCATCAACATTAAACGAGAAATGTGACGGTTTCAAAGCATGAATTTTGGCAGCCTGTTGTTCCGACATCAACTTCCTTATTTCGTCGTAGGCTTTCAGGTAAGTAACCGGGTTTGAGCGCGATGATTTACCTATAGGATTCTGGTCGATAAATTCAATTGCATCGAGCATTTTGTAGTCACCAAGTATGGCATCGTGAAAACCGGTGCGCTCTCCGTAGCCGCCTAATATTTTTGTTAAAGCCGGCGTTAATATTTTTGATACAAGCGATGATTTTCCGGAACCACTAACCCCTGTAACAACCGTTATGGTGTTGAGGGGAAATTTTACCCGTATGTTTTTCAGGTTATTTTCACGGGCTCCCACAATCTCGATGGAGTTGGTCCATTTCCGTCTTTGTGACGGAACAGGGATTTTTTCAACTCCTGTCAGGTATTGTGTTGTTAAACTTTCCGGCTTTTTCCCCAATTCTTCATGGTTGCCCTGAAAAACAACTTCACCGCCATGTTGTCCCGCCAGTGGTCCAATATCTATAACTTCGTCGGCAGCCCTGATAATTTCTTCGTCGTGTTCAACAACCAAAACCGTATTGCCAATTTGTTGTAATCGGCGTAAAACTTTTATTAGACGTTCCGTATCGCGCGAGTGCAATCCAATACTCGGTTCGTCGAGAATATACAACGAGCCTACCAGGCTACTCCCCAGTGAAGTTGCCAGGTTAATACGCTGCGATTCTCCACCCGAAAGGGTAGAGGAAAGCCGGTTTAAGGTGAGATAACCAAGTCCAACATCGCATAAAAATTCAAGTCGGTTTGTAATTTCAATACGTATTCTCTTGGCAATTTCCTGTTCGTGTGGCGTAAGTTGCAAATCGTTAAAAAACTGGCTTAGGTTGGAAACAGGCATTAATACCAGTTCCTGAAGTGATCTGTCTGCAATTTTCACATAGCCTGCCTCCTTTTTCAATCGACTTCCCTTGCATTCGGGACAAATGGTTTTTCCCCGATAACGTGAAAGCATCACCCTGTATTGAATTTTATAACTGCCTTCTTCCAGATGCTTAAAGAAGCTGTTCAGTCCTTTAAAATATTTATTTCCCGTCCACAAAAGGAATTTTTGTTCTTCGCTTAATTCGTAAAATGGTTTATGAATTTGGAAATTGAATTTTTCAGCAGTATAAATGAGTTCTTTTTTCCATTCGCTCATTTTTTCTCCTTTCCAGCAGGCAATGGCATCCTCATAAATGGAAAGAGATTTGTTGGGTATCACAAGGTCTTCATCAATACCGATCACTTTGCCGTAGCCTTCGCAGAGCGGGCAGGCTCCCACCGGATTATTGAAACTGAACATATGCACGGTTGGTTCTTCAAATTCAATCCCATCGGCTTCAAACAAATTGGAAAATTTCTGAATTTCAGTTCCTTCTTTTTTGTAGATTTTTACAATACATTCACCCTGGCCTTCAAAAAAGGCAGTTTGCACAGAGTCTGCTATCCTGCTCTGGGTGTCTTCATCGTGATTAACCGAAATGCGGTCGATTACCAGATTGCAGCTTCCTTCGCAAAAATTATCCTCAGCCTTTTGTAACAAGTCATCAATTCTGATTATTTCGTCACCGGTTTCTATACGTGAAAAGCCCTGTTGCATTAACAATTCTGCTTCTTGTAGTATTGTCCTGCCATTTTTAGTTCGTAATGGCGATGCAATAATCAGACGTGTACCTTCCTGTAACTGATTGATGTAATCAACTACGTCAGTTACTGTATTTCTGCTTACCACTTCTCCTGAAACCGGAGAAATCGTTTTCCCAATTCGAGCATAAAGTAATTTCAGGTAATCGTATATTTCTGTTGATGTCCCCACTGTAGAGCGTGGGTTTCGGGTATTCACTTTTTGCTCAATGGCAATGGCCGGCGGGATTCCGTTTATAAAATCGACTTCCGGTTTATTAATTCTTCCCAGGAATTGCCGTGCGTACGAAGACAAACTTTCCACATATCGTCTTTGTCCTTCCGCAAATAATGTGTCGAAAGCCAACGATGATTTCCCCGATCCGGAAACCCCGGTAACCACAACAAATTTATTTCGTGGTATTTTTAGGCTTATATTTTTTAAATTATGAACCCTGGCATTCTGAATTTCAATGTATTTTGTTTTGTTTCTATTGGACATAATTAATTAAGAAATGCAATAAAATGTTAAAAAAACTTGCTATTGTCGGTAAAATGTTTCATTTTTGATCGGTACAAAATTAGAATAATAGTTTTACTTCACTAAAAAAGAAACGCCTATAGATAAACTTTACTTTTTTATTTACACATAAATAGAAGGTAATGTTCATACTCGATTCACTGAACGATAATGAGCTCGTTCAACAATTTATTAAAGGCGATCACGATTCACTTGAAATATTAGTCAAACGCCATAAAAGCAGGATTTATTCGTACATCTTGCTTATTGTGAAAAATCAGGAGTTGGCTGAAGATATTTTTCAGGAAACTTTCATTAAGGTTATTCGCTCCTTAAAAAAGGGCAGATACATCGAGAATGGTAAGTTTGTATCCTGGGTACTTCGTATAGCTCATAACCTGATTATTGATCATTTTCGTAAAGAAAAGCTAAATGGCACTATTTCAAACGATAGTTGTGAAGTGGATATTTTTAATTCTCAAAAATTTTCTGAAGAAACTATCGAGGATCAGATGGTGAACGAACAAATCCTGAAAGAAGTGAAATATCTGATAACAGAGTTGCCTGAAGATCAGCAGCAGGTTATTCATATGCGTCACTATATGGGATTGAGTTTTAAAGAAATAGCGGACCAGACTGGTGTGAGTATTAATACTGCCCTGGGGCGTATGCGTTATGCTTTAATTAACCTTAGAAAACTGGTTGAAGAGAAGAATCTCAATTTGACAAAAGTTTAACGAATTTTAACACAATAATTAAGAAGGAGAGGCGTTTTAAAAGAAAATAAATTTTAAAAATGCCTATGATAAATTTCTCTACTTTAATTTTTTTCGTTAGTGATATAAACAACGAACTGGAAACAATCCGGGGGTGCGAAACTGAGGTGATTAATGAAGAAAAACATACGGTTTCGGCTTTTGAGCCATCGGAGCGTTCTGTGAAAAATATTCTGGATTTTGCCCGCTCGTACGACGTTTTAGAAACAGAGTCGGCAGGCTATGTAGAAATGAATTTAAATTAAGGAAAGGCACCTATTGGTGCCTTTTTTTATTATTTTCTATTGAAATTAGTATTCTATTAAAAGATCTCCGCTAAAAGCTTATTTCTCTTTTTTTACTGTAAGACGAATAGCGAAATAACCTAAGGTTCCGGCAATTAGCGATCCGATTAGAATTCCCATCTTAGCCGAGTCAATTAGGGTTGCATCGGTAAATGCAAGGCTGTTTATAAATAAAGACATCGTAAAACCAAGTCCTCCCAGGAATGAAACACCGGCCAGCTGTTTGAAGTTTACTCCAACGGGAAGTTCTGCAAGATTCAGTTTTATAGCCAGCCACGAAAATGAGAAGATTCCTATAAAATTTCCGACTATCATACTAATTGCAATATTGGCTGAAAGTGCCAGGTTGGTATCGCTTGAAAAGTGAAAGGCAACACCGGCATTGGCAAAGGCAAATACCGGCATGATAAGATATGATACCCATCCGTGTAACATGTGTTCACTATGTTGGAGTGGGGAAGTTGTATTTTCCGTTAACTCCTCAAGTTCGTCTAATGTGTGCAGTTGTTTACCCGAAAGAACTGTTTTTTCCGTTTCTTCCTGACTGTTACATTCAGTTAAAAATTCATCTAGGAGTTCCTTTCCTTTTTTGTAAAACGAACGGGTATCTGTTTTTCGGCTTAATGGAATTGTCAGGGCCATTAATACCCCTGCAATGGTTGCATGTATACCCGATTTGAGGAAAAGTATCCAAACAATAATTCCTGCGATAAAGAATAGGTATTTCGAATAGTAATTAAATCTGGATAATAGAATCAGTATAAAAACTATTACAAGGCCAATGAATATATTAGACCAAAGCAGGTTTGAACTGTAAAAGAATGCAATAACAAGAACCGCCCCCAGGTCGTCAATAATGGCAAAGGCCATTAAAAATATTTTAATACCAATAGGAACCCTTTTCCCCAGAAGTGTTAAAATGCCCAGTGAAAATGCAATATCGGCTGCCATCGGAATTCCCCAGCCTTCTCCGCCGGCGTTCCCCTTGTTTAAAAAGGTAAAAAGCAATGCAGGAAGAACCATTCCACCAATAGCTGCAAAAAGAGGGAGCGACGCTTTTTTTAAATGGCTAAGTTCTCCGGTTACTACTTCTCGTTTTATTTCCAGACCGATGAGAAAAAAGAATATCGCCATCAGTCCGTCATTAATCCATTTGTAGATGGGTTTTGATAATTCGAATCCGGGGACACTGAAGGTGATATAATTTTTCCAGAAGTTCAGATATTGTTCGCTTAGTGGACTGTTGGCCAAAATAAGCGCTGATATTGTTGCGCCAAATAAAATAATACTACTTGAGGTTTCAAGTTTAATAAATTGGTTGATTGGTTTTTTTATAAATTCCATATGGTTGTAATGTTTGCCTTAAATATACAAAAAGATAAAATTCGGTTATTATATATTCTTCCTGTTTTGCCTTTGTTTATAACAATTTCATCAACAAAAATCCGGTACAAAAGTTTGAAAAATTATTATGGATTAGCTGTTTGAAAATAATTCCTGAAAGAAACATAGAGTGTATAAATAAAAATAAAACTGTTTGTAATTTTTTATTCCATAGTGTGTTGTAATTGAGGTGTAATAAAAGTGTGTCAAAAACTTGACTTATATCTAATTTTGTAATATATTTGTGATATTAAAATAATATCAAATTACTAAAAAATTAATGTCATGGAAAAGCAATACACAGGAATGTCGGGTTATATGTTCCTTTTTGTGGAACTCATTCTTTTGGTTCTAATTGTTTTGGGTTTTATGCGCGGAATGGTTGTTGCATCAGTAATTCTTATTCCGGCTTTTGTTCTTATCTCCATCGGATTTACTGTTGTTGATCCAAATCAGAGTTGTGTAATGATTTTATTCGGAGCCTACAAGGGAACCATAAAATCGAATGGATTTTATTGGGTAAATCCTTTCTTTGTTCGTAAAAAGATTTCCTTGCGAGCCCGCAACTTCGACAGCGAAACCATTAAGGTGAACGATAAATTGGGTAATCCCATTATGATTGGTCTTGTTTTGGTTTGGAAAGTGGAAGAAACCTTTAAAGCTGCATTTGGTGTTGATGAATATGAGCATTTTGTGGTTGTGCAAAGTGAAGCAGCATTGCGGAAATTGGCAGGAATGTATCCTTACGACAATATTGAGGATGAAACTGCAAAAGTTACTTTGCGCGACGGTACCGAAGAGGTTAACGAACAGTTGGAGAAAGAAATTATTGAACGCCTGGAGATCGCAGGTATTCATGTAATTGAAGCAAGGATTAATCACATTGCTTATGCCCAGGAAATAGCCCAGGCCATGTTAAAACGCCAGCAGGCAACTGCTATTGTTGCGGCCCGATACAAAATTGTAGAAGGTGCAGTTAGTATGGTAGAAATGGCACTTGAAGAATTAAGTCAAAAAGAAATTGTTCAACTTGACGAAGAGAAAAAAGCCACTATGGTAAGTAACTTAATGGTGGTATTGTGTGGCGATAAAGATGCAACTCCGATTGTAAATACCGGATCACTTTATTAATAATAACCATGGAAAAGGTTCTTTTTACAGAAGAACAACGGTATAGTCAGAGGTGGCTATGGATTTTGATGCTTGTTGCAATGTCAGCTGTAGCTATACCATTTTTTCGGGGATTATATTTTTTGTCGGCAGATAATCCGCCAGATGATAACCCAATGAGCATGGAAGGACTGATTGTTACGGGTTTAACAGTTTTGATAATGGCATTCATATTTGTATTGCTGTTTCGGTCAAAGCTAAAAACTAAAATTACCGGTAAAAAACTTTCAGTGTGTTTCCCTCCGCTTGTTCGAAAATGGAAACATATTGATCCGAAAGACATTGCAAGGTATGAGTTGCGGCAATTTCACCCCAAAAGAGAATATGGTGGCCACGGTATAAAACGTCGTAAAAGAAGAGGTAGTGCATGGACTGTATCAGGGCGAATTGGGTTACAGCTTTATTTTAAAAACGGGAAAAGATTTTTGATCGGAACACAAAAGAAACAAGCTATTGAGTATGCCATGCAAAAATTAATGGACGGGGAGGATTAAAATGGCGAAGAAGAAAACATTTGTATTACGTGTAAACCCGGAGATGATGGAGGCTGTAGAAAAATGGGCCGCTGATGATTTTCGGAGTATTAACGGGCAATTGGAATGGATTATTCATAAGGCCTTAAAGGATGCAAAACGGTTAAAGAAAGGTTCGGAAAATGGGTAGGTACGATCATTTAAAACGAAAAGAGCCGAAAAGAAAAAGCAAACTCAAACTTTTTCGGGAGATTGCTACTGTTGTGGTTATTTCAATGGTAATTGCAGGATTTATATTTCAGTTAATTGTTCATTTGAAAAAATAGTTAGAAAAAAAATGCGCAGACAACTTTCTGAAAAAAACAGATCGGATATAAAAAATCAATGTAAAATGGGGATAAGTATATCCTTAATGGTATTCATGTTCGTCACCATCATTGGAGTAACTGTTTTCGAAATGGCGTTCGATTCAGACAGCTCAGCCCCGAATTCTAAAATGGATATTTTAATTGCAGTAGGTGTTTTGTTTTTTGCAGTACTACTTCAATTTTTAATAAATTATAAGTATTACAGCGATTTACGAAACAATGAAAAAGTGCTATATACAAAAATTCTAGCAGACAAATCAAAATCGATTGATCCGATGACTATTAATGGAATCAATTTTTCAAAAGGCTATATTAACAGGTTTGAATTTATTGTGGACAACATAAAATTCAGAGTGGATGAGGAGTTATATAAAAGTTGCGAAAAAGGAGATAAATTAATTTTAAGTTACGCACCCAAAAGCAAATATTTGCTAAATATTGAAAAAAGTAAATAATGGGTCTTTTAAAAGTTTAACTTGTAATGAAAGTTGTTTGCTTATACTAATCAACTGAAAACAATTTTTAATAAAAAACAATGAACAAACATTACTCGTGCCCCAAATGCAGTGGCTGGGATTTTGAAACCGATACCATACGAACTACAGGCTCTGGTTTTACCCGCTTTTTCGACATTCAAAACCGAAAGTTTACAGCAGTTACGTGCAAACGATGCGGTTATACCGAATTATATAAGGCAGGGCGTGGAAGTACTGCCGGCAGCATTCTCGACTTTCTTACTTCTTCGTAAACCAGTTATGTTATAACTTTGGGTTTATTTTTTTGGAAAAGTATTAGGGGACTAATTTGTTTTTTAGAAGATTAGAAATCTTTTATAAAAGGTTTCTAATTTTTTTATGAATGTAGCTTTAGTTAAGGTGCTTTCCATTTCTTGTTTGGTGCCCGTTTCGCGTTTTTCTTTTTGTTTTCCTTTTTAACTTTACTTTAAATCATTTCATACTGCTTTTTTAACATAGGATTTCATCGCAAATTCCTTTATTTTTGGGACGCTTAAAAAGTTAGAAATCAATAAATCGTAAATGTTTGAACCGGATGTAAATATCGGTAAAAACAAAAATTAGGAGCCTGGTTTTACCTTCCTGTTCTTCCCGGTTCCGACTAAAAAAAATAACAGACATGAATATTAGTGCATTACAACTGGAAAGGGCTAAATATCAGCCAAAACTTCCAAAATCGTTAAAAGGTGCAGTAAAACTGGTTGAAGGTGCTAAAACCGAATCGGTTGCCGACCAGAAAGAAATTGCAGAGTTGTTCCCCAATACATACGGAATGCCGTTAATCTCTTTCGAAGCTGCGGACGAAGCCGGCGAACAGGCACCGGTTAACGTTGGTGTTATTCTTTCAGGTGGTCAGGCTCCTGGCGGCCACAATGTGATTTCAGGTATTTTCGACGGAATTAAAAAAATTCATCCTGAAAGCAAATTGTACGGTTTCCTTGGTGGTCCCGGCGGATTGGTTGACCATAAATATATGGAACTAACTTCGGATATTATTGATGATTACCGCAATACCGGAGGTTTCGATATTATTGGTTCGGGCCGTACCAAACTCGAAGAAGAAGCTCAGTTCGATAAAGGTTTGGAAATTGCAAAAGACCTGAATCTGAATGCACTGGTTATTATTGGTGGCGACGATTCGAATACAAATGCCTGTGTTTTGGCCGAATACTATGCAAGAATCGATGCTGGTGTTCAGGTAATTGGTTGTCCGAAAACAATCGACGGCGACTTGAAAAACGAGATGATTGAAACATCGTTTGGTTTCGATACTGCTACAAAAGTATATTCAGAGTTGATTGGTAATATTCAGCGCGACTCGAATTCAGCAAAAAAATACTGGCACTTTATTAAACTGATGGGACGTTCGGCTTCTCATATTGGTTTGGAGTGTGCATTAAAAACTCAGCCAAACATTACTTTAATTTCAGAAGAAGTAGCTGAGAAAAAACAAACTTTGGGTGAAGTAGTTGATTACATGGCCGGAATTGTTGCCAATCGCGCTGCCGATGGACACAACTTTGGTGTTGCTCTTATTCCTGAAGGTTTGATTGAGTTTATTCCTGAAATGAAAGTATTGATTTCGGAATTGAACGATTTGCTGGCAGAAGGAACAAAAACAGCTGAAATATTCCAAAACGTTAAAAAGAGCTACCGCATTGACTGGATTGCGGAAAAAATTACTCCCGAATCAGCAGCTGTTTTTAAATCGTTACCAGCTGGTATTGCCACTCAGCTTACTTTAGATCGTGACCCACACGGAAACGTTCAGGTTTCGTTAATTGAAACTGAAAAACTGTTGGGAGAGATGGTTAAAACCCGTTTGGCCGAGATGAAAGAAGCCGGTCAATTTAGCGGTAAATTCGGAACTCAGTACCACTTCTTCGGATACGAAGGACGTTGTGCTGCCCCTTCAAACTTCGATGCCGACTATTGTTATTCGCTGGGTTATACTGCTTCAGTTCTTATTTCTGAAGGAAAAACAGGTTATATGTCATCGGTACGCAACACAACTGCTCCTGCAGACGAGTGGATTGCTGGTGGTGTTCCGGTAACGATGATGATGAACATGGAAAAACGTCACGGACACATGAAGCCGGTTATTCAGAAAGCTTTGGTTGAACTGGAAGGTGCTCCATACAAATATTTTGTTTCGAAACGTGGTGAGTGGGCAACCGGAACTGAATTCGTTTATCCTGGCCCGATTCAGTATTTTGGTCCAACTGAAGTTTGCGATCAAACTACTGAAACATTAAAACTGGAACAAGCAAAGTAATTCTGTTTCAAAATATAAGCGAAAGCCTTTCTGATTTTCAGGAAGGCTTTTTTGTTGGTTGCAAGAGGTTAGTTATCAGGTGGTTTTATTGTGATTTATGGGGTGATTCTGGTCATTGTGTTGTATCTTTATATAAATCCAAAAAGTTAGTATGATGAAACGAGCGTCAAAAAAGTCTTTTAATACTCAGGATACAGATTTTGCGAGTTACATCGAATACAGCTGAAAACTTAAAATTATAATGAGATGAAAAAACTGGTTTTGTTTTGTTGTGTTGCCGTCTTGTTTGCATCTTGTCATAACTATAAAAAGGATGCAGAACAGTTAACCATTGTACGCGACAGTTTAACCCACGAGGCTGCTGTTAAAGATTCATCCATCGTTGAATTTCTTACCGATTTTAACGAAATACTTGTTACTCTCGATTCAATAAAAAAAGTGGAGAAGCTGGTTACTGTTCAGTCTGCACGGGGTAAGGAAATGAATTACCGTCAAAAGAAACTTATCCTGGAGGATATTGCGTTACTGAATAAACTGATACAGGAAAACAAGGACCAGATTGCCCGGCTTCAGAAAAAACTTAATAATGCTAATTATAAAATCAGTAATCTGAATTCGGTTATTGAAGAATTGGAACAGTTGGTTAGTAATCTCGAAAGGCAGGTAAATCAGAAGAACACGGAGATTGCAGAATTATCGTCAGAGGTGAATAAACTTACAAAGAATATCACTCAGTTAAACCAAAAAATTTCGGTTATTGAAACTGAAAGCGCAGCAAAAACCAGTACCATTGAACAACAAAAACTGGAACTGAACAAGGCTTATTTTGCTTTCGGTACAATAAAAGAACTACGCGATAATAACGTGGTAGAACGCAGTGGAGGTGTTGTCGGTATAGGGCGTTCAACCGCTATTAAAGAAGATTTTAACCGCGATTATTTTACCGAAATCGATATTCGCGAAGTCGGTTTTATTCCTCTTAATATGAAAAAGGCTGAAGTTGTTTCGGTTCATGCACTCGGTTCTTTCCACATATCCGGAGTAAATCAGGCTGATACCTTATATATCGACAACAAAGAAGAATTCTGGAAAGCTTCCAAGTTTTTGGTTGTTGTAACAAGATAAAAGTGTTGTTTTAACCTAATTTTTTCATTAACCAGGCCATGTTTTCGGCAAGGGTACGGATGGTATTTATACCTTCTTCGTCTTGTAACACATCGCCCGGGTTTTTGCCAAAAGCAAAATTCCAGTAACTTGACCCTGGAACAATCATTTGGTTGATAAGGAAGAAGCGATTCATGGTATCGAAAGTAGGTAAAGCGCCTCCGCGACGAACGGAAACAATACCCGCAGCAACTTTTCGTTTTAATAAATGACCATTTCCTCGTGTAACATAGCCGGAAACGTCCATCAGGGCTTTAATCTCAGGCGTGACATCCGAGAAATATACCGGAGATCCCAAAATAATACCGTCAGCTTCTATCATCTTTTCAATAGAAAGATTGAGATGGTCGTTTTTAATGTGGCATTTTTTATCTTGTATCTCTCTGCATTTGCCACAGGCAGTACATCCATGAACCGTTTTGTTCCCAAGTTGAATAATCTCTGTGTCAATTCCTTCGTTATGGAATATTTTAAACATTTCATCAATGAGTATTGATGTGTTTCCATTTCGTCTCGGGCTTCCGTTAAAGGCTACTATTTTCATGGTATAAGGTTGTTAAATAATAAAAATTTAAAACGGTTAAATTGGTTTTATAGGTTCTACTGGTTAAAAACATAGGAAATAATGTTTGCGCCCATTTTTAGTGCTTTCAGGCGTATGTCTTCCGGATCGTTATGGACGTCGGCATCTTCCCAGCCGTCTCCTAAATCGGTTTCGTAAGTATATAGAAACACAAGCCGGTCTTCAATAAATAATCCGAAAGCCTGTGGCGGTTTATTGTCGTGCTCATGAATTTTTGGAATCCCTTCGTTAAAATCGTATTTCTGATGAAAAATGGGGTGTGATGCCGGAAGTTCTTTAAATTCCTTGTCAGGAAATACCTTTTTCATTTCGCGGCGGATGTATTCATCTAACCCGTAATTATCGTCAACATGGAGAAATCCGCCACCCTCGAGATAGGTGCGCAGGTTTAGGGCATCGGTTTCCGAGAAAATAATATTACCGTGACCGGTTAAATGTACATATGCAAAATTAAATATTTCGGGGCTGCCAACTTCAATGGTTGAAGGTTCCGGGTTAATGTTGGTATTCAGGTTTTGGTTACAAAATTTGATAAGATTGGGCAGTGCAGTTGGGTCGGAATACCAGTCGCCGCCTCCGTTGTATTTTATCAGGGCAATTTTAACACTGCTGTTTTGCGCTGTGCTTCCTAATGCAAAAAGTAGTAATATGAATAGGAATGAAATTTTCATTTTCAAATTTTTCCGAAAAATACAATTACTGTTTGAGAAGTAAAAATGTCAATGATCTATAATAACTAAGCATCATGGTTGTTAACTTTCGATAGTTCCCTGCATAAGCAGATTAAGGGCCTCGTTAAAAGAACCTGCCGCCGCAATTTCTCCTGAGTTTACAAAAAAGATTTCATCGGCATTTTCAATGGTATTCAAGCGATGTGCAATAATAACCTTTGTGGTTGAGGCCGGTAAATTTTTTAAAGTGGTTTCCAGCTGTTGTTCAGTAACTGTATCGATGTTAGCTGTTGCTTCGTCGAGGATGAGAATTTCGGGCTTGCGCAAGATCACTCTCATAAAAGCAATAAGCTGTTTTTGCCCAAGACTTATCCCGTCGCCGGTCATTTGGATAGGCGTTTCCAAACCTTTGTCGAAACGTTTGAGTAATGATTCCAGCTTCGTATCAATAAGCAATTGTTCCAACTCGTTATCACTCAATTCAGCTAAATCTTCATTTCCATAAATAATATTGTCTTTAACTGTTCCTGAAAAAAGGATAGGTTCCTGCAGGATGAATCCAATTTTCGACGCCCTCTCGTTTGAATTGTAAGATTTTATGTTTTTACCGTTTAATAAAACGCTGCCCTGGCTCGCATCGTACAAACGGGCAATTAACGAGGCCGTTGTTGTTTTTCCTCCTCCTGTGGGACCAATGAATGCGTATGTTTTTCCACGATCCAGATTGAAGTTTACTTTATGAAGTACTTCCTTGCCATTTGGATAACTAAACGATACATCTTTAAAGGTTACTAAAGCAGAAGTCGGATGCGTTTCCTTTTCTTCAGAAACAACCAGGTTGCTTTCCAGTGAAAGCAGGAATGAAATCCGGTCCCATGCAGCAAGTGCCAGTTGAAAGTTTGCCCAAAGTGCAGCCAACTGCCTTAAGGGATTATAAAAATTTGCTACGTATGCCAAAAAGCTAATTAATAAACCAACAGAGAAGTGTCCGTTTATAATAAACCAGATTCCCAGCGACAACACAATCAGCTGTCCAACATTGGCAGCAAAAGTGTAAACCGGATTAAGTATGTTATTGGCAATACCTGCCTGTACCGAGCGTTTGTAATTTTCCTGGTTCACCTCAACAAAACGTTTACGGAAATAATCGCGACGGTTAAAGGCAACCACCACCTTGAAATTTGCAAGGCTTTCCTGAATTTCAGCCGACAAATAACCAAGACTTTTTAAACTGGCTTCATTTTTTCTTCTGATCCAGGGTGAAACTACTTTTGTGAATACCCAAAGGATGAGGGCGGGAGAGAGGGCTGCCAAACCCAGAGGCAGGTTAATAATAAGAAGCAGAATTCCTGCACCGGTCATGGTAATTATTCCCCCGATAAAACGCATCAATGATTGTGAAAAAAATTCGTTTACTTTTTCAGTATCGTTGTTTAAACGCGAAATCAGGTCTCCCGATTTGTTTTGGTTAAAAAAGTCGAGTGGTAATTCTTGTAATTTGTTGAATACAGAATTACGAAGGCTGTATAACATTCGCTGTCCAATTCCTCCCATCATTCGCATTTGGGCATAATTGGCCATAAATGCAAGAAGATACATCGAAAGCAGAATCCCTGCAAAAAGCATTACTCCCGGGTAGTTTTTCGCCTGCACATGAGTGTCGATAGTGTAGCCAATAACATAAGCTCCCGACAAACTTAAACCAGCATTAATAAAAATGGCAGTAAAGGCAATGATGAGGTTGCGCCGCTCTCCACTGATAATATCTACCAGCTTTTTAAGCGAAACTAAAAACGGAATTTTTTTAGCTTTTTTAACCTGTGTCTGATTCAGATTATAATTCATAATGATTTGTGCTTTTTTGTGAATTGTAAATCTGAATGTATTCAGGCGATTGTTCCTTCAAATAATTGTGATTTCCCATGGCAACCAGTTCGCCTTCCATAAGAAGTATGATTTGATCAAAATCTTTAACAGGTGCAATTTTCTGCGTTACAGAAAGAAGGGTTAATCCGGGATAGTTTTTTTGTATGTTGGCCAGAATTTTATCCTCAGTTTTTTTGTCAACGCGCGAGGTGAAATCATCAAGCAACAGAATTTTCGGATTTAAAGCAAGTGCCCGCGCCAGCATGATACGCTGTTTTTGTCCCCCGGAAAGACTGGTTCCTCTTTCTGAAACAATGGTATTTAGTTTTTCAGGCAGGGTTTCAGTAAAGTCATTCAACTCTGCAGTTGCTATGGCTTTACCCAAGTCTTCCTCTGACACTTTATCGTTAAAAGCAATGTTTTCCTGCAGGCTCATATTAAAAATTATGTTGTCCTGAAATACAAATCCAACTTGTCGGTTTAACACCTCTCCCGAATAATTATTCACAGGGATTTTGTCAATTAAAACCGATCCCGAATCCGGTGGAATCAGGTTGGTGAGCAGATAAAGCAACTGACTTTTTCCTGCAGCTGTTGGTCCGATAATCGCAGTCTTACTGCCTGCCTTTATTTCAAACGAGATATTTTTTAATACGGGCTTTTTGTTATAGCTCAAGTTTACGTCCTGTAATTTTATATCTCCTTTAACATCAGACATAATTGTGCCTTTATTTTCAGGAGGGGGAGCATCTAAAACCTGTTTTATTCTTCCGTACGAAGCAGTTGCAGAAGCGATAAGGTTGCTCATGAATCCAATCATCATAATCGGGAAAATAAGCATGATAACATAGCTGTTAAACGCGGCGAAGTTTCCCAGCGTAAGTGATCCCGCCACAACATAATGTCCACCGAGTGCCAGAATAATAACAATTGCAAAATTGGCAACAAAGGTTACAATGGGTACAAGCAATGAAAATAGCCGAACAATGGAAAGTCCCAGGTCCCTCGAGTCAAGATTTTTTTCTATAAATTTCAGAATCTCTGGTTGCTGCGAATTTAGGACACGAATAAGCGCCGATCCCAGTATACTTTCATTAATAATGCGGTTGAGTGCATCAATAATTTCGCGGCTTTTTTTGAAAAGGACTCTTACTTTTCGGAAAACAATAAAAAATGCTACGGCAATAATTGGTACGATGGTTAATACCGCCAGTGCCAGCTCCCAGTTAATGGATATAAGCAAAACAGCAACACCAATTACCACAAACAAAGACGAAATAATGGAAACGAAGGCCTGCGAAACGAACATTTTTATGGAATCCATATCGGAAGTCATGTTTGTTAGTAGTTTCGAAGGATTCGATTTTAAAATGAAGGAATAACTTTGATGCGAAATTTTATTTGCCAGTTTATCTCGAAGATCTTTGGCGACCCTTTCAGCAGTTATAGTTTGAAATACTCCCTGAAAAAAGGTAAATATGAAAATACCGCTTGCTGCCAACAGAAATTCAATAATAACCGTTTTGGCCTGAAAAGAGTTAGTGGTAAAAGCGTCTATCCCCCTTGCTATGATTCTTGGGATAAGAAGGTTAATAGCACTTCCGGCCAACGCCATTAGAGTTAGAATCCCTACCTGTAATTTATACGGGCTAAGCACTCCAAATAAACCTGACCGCTGTTTGTTTTCTGTTTTCGTTTTCTTATTGCTTTTACGCATGCTAAAATGATGTCGTACAAATCTACCTAATAATAACTTTTTAAAGCAAAAAATGATTAGCCGGATGGCAATAAAATGATTAAAAATAATTTATTGTTTAACTCCTGAAGGAATTGATTCGTTATTAATAATCAAACAGTTCGACTTTACTCGCAATGTAAGTTGCTGTGAGCAAAGTCGAACTGCACTTATTCAAAAAACTTTATATTGATTTTATCACCCCGAACAGGAATTTATCCATTTAAAAATTGTTGAGGTGATAATTAGTTTTTTAATTGTCTACGTCTTTAACAATTACATCGTGTGCACCACCCTCAATAATGCTGGTTGATGATACAAGGGTAATTTTTGCTTCTGATTGTAATTCTTTGATGGATAAAACACCGCAGCTGCACATGGTTGCTTTAATTTTTCCCAGGGTTTGTTCCATATTGTCTTTCAATTTTCCGGCATAAGGAACATAGCTGTCAACACCTTCTTCAAATTTCAAGCTGCTGTTGCCTCCCATGTCATAACGTTGCCAGTTTCTTGCCCTGTTTGAACCTTCGCCCCAGTATTCTTTTACATAGTTTCCGCCAACCAGCAGTTTTCTTGTAGGACTTTCGTCGAAACGGGCAAAATACCTTCCCATCATCAGAAAATCCGCCCCCATAGCAAGAGCCAGAGTCATATGATAGTCCTGAACAATTCCACCGTCAGAGCAGATTGGAATGTATTCACCTGTTTTTTCAAAATATTCGTCTCTTGCTTTTGCCACGTCAATCAATGCTGTAGCCTGGCCTCGTCCAATACCTTTTTGTTCCCTGGTAATACAAATTGATCCGCCGCCAACTCCAACTTTTACAAAATCAGCTCCTGCTTCGGCTAAGTATAGGAAGCCTTCTTTGTCGACGACATTTCCGGCACCAACCGCAACTTTATTTCCGTATTTTTTTCTGATATATTCAATGGTTTCTTTTTGCCACTCCGAAAAACCATCGGATGAATCGATAGCCAGAACATCAACTCCGGCTTCAACTAAAGCAGGCACCCTTTCTTCATAATCCCTGGTATTGATTCCCGCACCAACAAGCAGTCTCTTATTTGAATCCAGTAATTCATAAGGATTCTTTTTGTGGCTGTCGTAGTCTTTCCGAAAAACGAAGTATTTAAGGTTTTGGTTCTCATCAACAATGGGGAGAGTGTTTAATTTGTGATCCCAGATAATATCATTCGCTTCGCTTAATGTTATACCGTCTTTTCCGGAAATCAGGTTTTCAAAAGGAGTCATAAAATCTTTCACCTTTTTGTCCGCACTGTCTTTGCTAGCCCTGTAATCACGACTGGTAACAATACCCAGCAGTTTCCCTGATGGCGTGCCGTCGTGGGTAACCCCAACAGTTGAAAAGCCTGTTCTGCTTTTCAATGCGATAATATCTTTAAGTGTATGCTCCGGTGTAATATTAGCCCTGCTTTCAACAAACCCGGCTTTGTATTTTTTTACTTCCATTACCATCTTGGCCTGGTCTTTAATCGTCTGCGAACCGAAAATGAAAGAAATTCCACCTTCTTTTGCCAGCGCAATAGCCAAACCACTGTCGGAAACCGATTGCATTATGGCTGATACAAATGGAGTATTTAATGATATTTTTGGTTCTTCTCCCTTTTTAAAGCGAACCAGAGGGGTTTCTAAACTCACGTTATCGGGTGTGTTTTGTTTGCCAGTTAATCCCGGTATTATCAAATACTCATTAAAAGTTCTTGATACTTCATTCATTATTTTTGCCATAACCTTAAATTAAAAAATTGCGCAAAATTAGAATTTAATTTCAACATTATTCCTATTCTTTCGCGTTTTCTGTTTCGAAATGTCTCCACTTACCACGTATCACAATATGAACAGGAATGGTACGGTACAAAAATACAGAAACCTGTTCACTTCAAGATCGTTGTGTGATTATTTCCCGCTTTATATTGATGTTAACTTTTTATTAGGTGTAAAGTCCTTTTTCTTTTTTCATCTGATTCAACTCTTAAATATGTAATAAAAAAGGCAGATATAAAGTTCAATGGAATAGAATAAAATAAAAGGGATACGATAAAGTGATATATGGTGAGAGGGAAGAATGAAGTTAATTGATAATCTACAACTGGATATCAACTTTGCCTATTTTGTGATATAATCTGTGTGTTGTAATTGTAATATTATGTTTGCTATTGTTTCAATTAATTTTATCTTCGAAAGCTTTTAAACCTTCAATTAAATAAAACAAATGAAACATTTATCAAGAGCCCTCGACGGGCAAAACCAGTGGTGGAAATATTTGTTGGTAATTATAATCGCTGTGGTTCTCGGCCAAATTGTTGGTGCAATTCCGTTGGGTATTGCTGTGGGTGTAGCGGTCGCTATGAATGGTGACAATGTGGTGCGACCTGAAAATGCCATGGATTTTTCAGCATATGGTATCGATCCGAATCTTGGTTTAGCTTTAATGGTGCTCCCGTTTATTGTAATGCTCATTTTAGCCATCGTATTTATTCGTATTTTTCATAAACGTAATGCAAAAGATGTGGTAAACGGAGGAGGAACATTTCGCTGGAATCGTTTTTGGGTAGGCATTCTGGTTTGGAGTGGGATGTTGCTGATAATGCTTGCTGTTCAAATGATAATCAGTCCCGATGACCTAGAACTTCAGTTTAATGCACCGGCATTTATCACTCTTGTTTTTGTGGCTGTTTTATTCCTGCCCATTCAATCCGGAACCGAAGAATTTATATTCAGGGGGTACCTGGCTCAGGGTGTTGCCGGCTGGACTAAGTCAAAGTGGTTGGTTATTTTAATACCGTCATTACTGTTTGCTTTAATGCATGGAATGAATCCGGAGGTGAAAGAGCATGGTTTTTGGGTAATGATGCCTCATTATTTTATTATTGGATTCGTGTTTGCTATCATGGCCGTGCTTGACGACGGTATTGAAGTTGTAATTGGCGCCCATGCCGCAAATAATACCCTGGGGGCTATTCTTGTTACCAGTAAAGAATCTGCTATCCAAACGCCTTCATTGTTTTTTCAAAAGGAAATGGATCCCAATAGCGAATTAATAGGATTGGTTATTTCTGCAGTTTTGGTTTTGGTTGTATTCAAGCTGATTTTGAAATGGGATTTTTCTGTTTTGAATAAGAAGGTTGAGCCGGTATTGTAGATTTGTGGAAGTTAATAGATGTAGTTCTTTTTTGAGATGATTCCTTAAAACTAATTTCTAAAAAGATCTGGTATGTGGGCGCAACCTTTTCCAGGTTGAGTTCATCTTGAAAGTAACTAATGCTTAGTCTTATGAAGCAATTTATTTTTTCCCTGTTCCTTTTGTTTCTTTTTTCCTGTGAAAAAGAAGAGTTTGTATATGATTACCAAGAATTAGACAAATTATTGATCTCAGTCACAAGAAGTGGTTCTGATTTTGATTTCAGAACAGAGTTTAATTACGACAGCCACAACCGAATTGTTGAAGTAAAAAATATTTTGCCTTCAGAACAAATTACGGTAGAAACATATTCTTATGATGAAGAAGGTAGGATAATAGAGAAAAAGATTGATAATTACGTAACAACTTATACCTACAGTTCGGAAGGACAATTATTAGAACAAAATATACATTATACTTCGAAACAGAATGATTCCGAATGGAATGAGAAAACGGAGTTTAAATATAAAAACGGTAAAATAAACAAGGGTATTGTATATTCAGAGGAAGGAGAAGTACTACAATATATTAGTTATAAATACGATTCAAGGGGAAATACTTTAGAGAAAATTGTGAGGGTTTCAGCCAAAGATTCAGATTTTAGCTTGGTTGAAATAAAATTTAAATACGACTCAAAGGTAAATCCATTTTTAAGTTCTGGAGTAAATATGTTAAATGGATATACTTTTACACAAGATGCCGATATTAAGCAAGTTAATAATCCGGTTTATTCATCATATTCGAATATGGTAATGAGTAGTATTCCTCCTGAATATGAAATCTCATACGAATATAATTCCGAAGGATTGCCGGTAAAAGCAGTATTAAAAAATGTTCGTTTTTCGGATCAGGATCCGGTTAATGTTTTGTATGAATACCGTGATATTAATTAAAAACCTTCAAGGTTCAGAGAATCTTGAAGGTTTTTTTATTAATGCTTCTTACTCTTAGTTTTTTTCAATCCAGTGTGCAATCCAGTCGCCAACGGCTGAAGTGCGTTGTGCAGGACCTTCAGCAATGTCTTCCGTAACGAATCCTTCTTCCATTGAAGCTGCTACAGCATCGCGGATAAGTTTACCTTCTTCTTTTAAGTCGAAAGCATATTCGAACATCATTGCTGCCGAAAGAATAGTTGCAATTGGATTGGCAATGTCTTTCCCTGCGGCTTGCGGATATGAACCGTGGATAGGTTCAAAAACCGAAGTGTGAATTCCTACAGAAGCAGAAGGAAGTAATCCAAGTGAACCGGTTATTACACTTGCTTCGTCGGTAAGAATATCGCCAAACATGTTTTCGGTAACCATCACATCAAAATTCTTAGGCCACTGAATAATTTGCATAGCTGCATTATCAACAAACATGTATTCTGTTGTTATTTCAGGATAGTTCGGAGCCATTTCCTGTGCTACTTCACGCCACAAACGCGAGCTTTCCAGTACGTTGGCTTTGTCAACTACGGTAAGTTTTTTGCCTCGTTTTGCTGCAAATTCGTAACCCAGTTTTAAAATGCGTTCCACTTCTTCTCGTGTGTAAATACAAGTATCGTAAGCGGTGTTGCCTTCATCTTTTCTGCCTTTTTCACCGAAATACATTCCGCCTGTTAATTCGCGGATACAAACAAAATCGGCACCTTCAACCAATTCGCGGCGAAGTGGCGATTTGTGCAACAGCGATTCAAAGGTTTCTACCGGGCGGATGTTGGCATACAATCCCAGTTTTTTACGCATCGCAAGTAAACCTTGCTCAGGGCGTACTTTTGCCTTGGGATTGTTGTCGAATCTCGGATCGCCGATGGCACCAAAAAGTACCGCATCCGATTTCATACACAACTCATGTGTTTCTTCAGGGTAAGGATCTCCCACCTGGTCGATGGCAGTGGCACCGGTTAATCCGTATTCGTATTCTAATTCATGGTTAAATTTTTCAGAAACAGCTTTTACAGCTTTCATTGCCTGTTCTACAATCTCAGGCCCAATCCCGTCGCCGGGCAAAATTGCAATATTAAGTTTCATTTTAGTTTTTTTTGTGGAGGTGAATCCCCCTCTGTCCTTCGGACATCTCCCTTGAAGGGAAGATAATCGCAAATTAGTTTATTATTCTTCGTTTTTTAATTCTTCCAGTTTTGTTGTATTGAATTCGTTTTCAATAATGTTTAACATTCTGATTGTAGCCAGAATTGCTGCTGCGGTTTGGTCGGAGTGTAATCCTTTGGTTTTAAATTCATGGTCGTTTCGCCAGGTGATTACTGTTTCAACCAAAGCATTTGTACGTCCTCCCGGCGGTATAGTTACTACATAATCAACCAGCACAGGAAATGCTTTCCCCAAACGTTGGTAAATTTTTCGTAATGCTTTAACAAAGGCGTTATACTGACCGTCTCCGTCGCTGAAATCTTCATAATATTTACCGTCAATTTCAACTGAAACATTGGCTACAGGACGTAATCCCATGGCATAACTAACTGAGTAATTAAGCACTTTTATGTGTTGTTCAAAAAAGTCATTTTCCAGTACGTCAGCAACGATATAAGGCAATTCATCGCTGGTGATGGTTTCTTTCTGGTCGGCCAGTTCAATAATTTTGTTGGTAACCTTTTTTAAAGAAATTTTGTCCAGTTCGATACCCAACTCTTCCAGATTCTTTTTGATATTGGCCTTGCCGGAAGTTTTTCCCAACGCATACTGACGTGTTCGCCCAAAACGTTCCGGAAGTAATTCGTTAAAATACAGGTTGTTTTTACTATCTCCGTCTGCATGAATTCCGCTGCATTGTGTAAAAACAAATTCGCCAATCAGCGGTTTGTTGGTTGGTATACGAATGCCTGAAAATGATTCAACCAGTTTTGAAATCTTATTCAGCTGGCTTTCATTTACATTCGTTTTCATTTTCAGGTGATCTTTTATGGTGGCAATCACACTCGAAAGCGGTGCATTACCAGCTCGTTCACCCAAACCGTTAACAGTTGTATGAACACAACGAATACCCGCCTTAATGGCATGGAAAACATTGGCAATAGCAAGATCATAATCGTTGTGGGCGTGGAAATCGAATTCTACCTCAGGGAATGACTCAATCATGTCGTGGCAGAAATCATAGGTTTCATCCGGATCAAGAATTCCCAGCGTATCGGGCAGCATAAAACGCTCAATTTTTTCATCCTTTAAACTGGAAACCATAAAATGGACGTAGTCTCTTGAGCTGCGCATCCCGTTCGACCAATCTTCCAGGTATACGTTAACTCTGATCCCCATTTCAGTGGCATTGGCAATAACCTGCTTAATATCCTCAACGTGTTGTTCAGGTGTCTTCCTAAGTTGCTCGGTTACATGCTTGTAAGAACCTTTACAAAGCAGATTTAAAACCTTACCGCCGGCTTGAGCAATCCAGTCAAGCGAAACTTTTCCATCGACAAAACCAAGCACTTCCACTTTATGCAGGAGTCCTTTTTCTGCCGCCCATTTCATTACCTTCTGAGTGCCCTTAAATTCCCCTTCGGAGACGCGTGCCGAGGCAATTTCAATGCGGTCAACCTTCACGTCTTCAAGCAAAACCTTGGCCACGCTTAGTTTTTCCCCTTCGCTAAACGAAACCCCAGAGGTTTGTTCGCCGTCGCGAAGGGTAGTATCCATTATAATCAGTTGTTTTCCTGAAATTTCTATTGTTTTGCCTGTCATATTTTAGTCTGTCTGTGTTTATAGTGAGGACTTCACTCAATATGAAGTTCTCACTTTTTTCTTAAGCCTGTTCAAATTCAGCTATTTGCTCTTTCATGTCAACCAGGTAGTCGATGTCGTCTAATCCGTTTTGCAAACAATGTTTTTTGTACGGATTAATTTCAAAATCAACCGATTCTCCTGTAGCTGAAATGGTGAATTTCTGGTTGGGCAGATCAACCTCAAATGTTGAGTCTGCATCTTTTTCAATTTGAGCAAAAATCTTTTCAAGGAACTCAGGTGAAACAACAACCGGCAATAGCCCGTTGTTCAATGCGTTTCCTTTAAAAATATCAGCGAAGAAGCTTGAAACCACCACGCGGAATCCGTAATCATAGATAGCCCACGCAGCATGCTCACGGCTGGAACCACTACCAAAGTTTTTTCCTCCAACCAGAATTTTACCTGAATATTTTTCATTATTCAAAGGAAAATCTGCCTTAGGACTTCCTTCGTTTTCATAACGCCAGTCGCGGAAAAGATTATCTCCAAATCCTTTACGTTCCACAGCTTTCAGGAAACGGGCAGGAATAATCTGATCGGTATCTACATTCTCGATGGGCAGCGGAACTGCCGGTGAATTTATTTTTGAAAATTTATCGTATGCCATTTTGTTAAAATTGTGCAGAGTGCCAAGAGCAGAGTGCATAGCGTTTGTTCTTTGCTGTGCTCTTTGCGCTTCGCGCTTTGCGGTTCTACATCATTTCTCTTGGGTCAGCAATTACTCCTGAAATTGCAGCAGCGGCTGCTGTAAGCGGACTTGCAAGCAAAGTACGTGCACCCGGTCCCTGACGGCCTTCAAAGTTTCGGTTCGATGTTGAAACCGAATATTTGCCGGCCGGAATTTTATCGTCGTTCATAGCCAGACAAGCTGAACAACCGGGTTGACGTAATTGGAATCCGGCTTCTTCAAGTATCTCCACCAAACCTTCTTCTTCAATCTGGTTTTGTACCTGTTTTGATCCCGGTACTAACCATGCAGTAACGTTATCGGCTTTTTTCTTGCCTTTTACGAAGCTGGCAAATTCGCGAAAATCTTCAATTCTACCATTGGTACAGCTACCCAGGAAAACATAATCAACCGGTTTGCCTTTCATGGCATCACCTTCGCTGTATCCCATGTATTGCAACGATTTCTGGTAGGTCGTTTTATCGGTTCCTTCCATTCCTTCTGAAGTTGGAATGGTTTGCGAAACTCCAATTCCCATTCCCGGATTTGTTCCGTAGGTAATCATCGGTTCTATATCGGCAGCATCAAAATTGTATTCAGTGTCGAATACAGCATCTTCGTCGGTTTTTAATTCTGCCCATTTTTCCATTGCTTTATCCCATTCTTTACCTTTTGGGGCAAATTCGCGACCTTTTACATATTCGAAAGTCGTTTCATCAGGAGCAATCATACCACCACGGGCACCACTTTCAATACTCAGGTTACAAAGTGTCATTCGGCCTTCCATTGTAAGGCTGTTAATTGCAGAACCTGCATATTCGATAAAATGGCCGGTTCCACCGCTGGTCGAAATTTTTGAGATGATATAAAGTGCAATATCTTTTGCAGTAACACCTTTATCGAGAGTACCGTTAATGGTAATCTTCATTTTCTTAGGCTTTGGCTGCATAATACACTGGCTGGCCAAAACCATTTCCACCTCACTGGTTCCAATACCAAATGCAATGGCTCCAAATGCACCGTGTGTTGAAGTGTGGCTGTCGCCGCAAACGATGGTCATGCCCGGCTGTGTTAAGCCCATTTCTGGGCCAATAATGTGCACTACACCGTGACCTTCAGTTCCTAAACCATGATAAGTAATTCCATGTTCAGCACAGTTCTTCTGCAACATGTCAACCTGATTACGCGAAAGTTCATCTTTAATCGACAGGTGTTGATTAATGGTGGGAACGTTATGGTCGGGAGTAGCGGTTGTTTTTTCAGGACGAAAAACTTTTAATCCCCGGTTTTTCAAACCTAAGAATGCCACCGGACTTGTTACTTCGTGAATATAATGGCGGTCGATATACAATACATTTGGACCACCTTCGACCTGTTTTACAACGTGTGCATCCCAAATTTTATCAAATAATGTTTTTGCTGTCATTTTTTATATTGGTTGTGAGTTGCAGGTTTCTGATCGATTTTAAAGGAACAGAAACCTGAACTCTACATTAAACTCTAAACTTATTCTGCTGCAGGCAATTTGTTAATTGCATCAAGGAAGGCTTCAACAGCTGCTGTTATGATGTCGGTGTTAGCACCAAAACCATGGAATATTGAATCGTTATATTCTACTTGCATATGAACTTTTCCAATATCATCGCTTCCACGGGTAATGGCTTGTACTAAAAATTCTTCAATAACCACATGGCGGTGAATAATTTGTTTAACTGCCTTAATGGCTGCGTCAACCGGTCCGTTTCCTGAAGTTGTTGCATCGAACATTTCTCCCGCAATATTTAACCGAACTGAAGCCATTGGTTTGAGGCTTTTTCCGGTTACAACCTGAAGGTAATCAAGTTTAATGCGATGTTCTTTTCGAGTGGCATCACCTACTAATAATGCGATATCGTCGTCGCGAATATCTTTTTTCTTATCGGCCAATTTCAGGAATTCTTCATAAACTTCATCCAGTTTTTCCTTATCAAGGCTGAAACCCAATAATTCCAAACGGTGTTTCAATGCCGCGCGTCCGCTACGTGCAGTTAACAAGATGGCTGATTCATTGATACCCACGTCAGTTGGGTCCATGATTTCGTAGTTCTCACGATTTTTCAAAACTCCATCCTGGTGGATTCCTGAAGAGTGCGCAAATGCATTTCGTCCAACAACCGCTTTATTTGGTTGCACCGGCATATTCATCAAGGTAGAAACCAAACGGCTGGTTCCGAATATTTTTTTTGTATTTACACCTGTCTCAATTCCCAGGGCTTTGTAATGCGTTTTCAACGTCATTACCACTTCTTCCAACGAAGTATTTCCGGCACGTTCTCCAATACCGTTGATGGTAACCTCTGCCTGGCGTGCTCCATTTAAAATACCCGAGATGGTATTTGCAGTAGCCATTCCCAGGTCGTTATGACAGTGGGTGGAAATAATTGCTTTATGGATATTTGGAACATTGTCCATTAAATATTTGATTTTTGCACCAAATTCATGAGGAAGTGTATAACCGGTAGTATCAGGAATATTTACAACCGTTGCGCCGGCTTTGATAACAGCTTCGATAACACGTGCCAGATACTCATTGTCTGTACGGCCGGCATCTTCGGCATAAAATTCTACATCTTCAACGTATTTTTTTGCATATTTTACGGCTTCAACTCCGCGTTCCAGAATGGCATCGGGGTTTGAATTGAGTTTGTGGTAGATGTGAAAATCTGATGTTCCGATTCCAGTGTGAATACGACCTTTTTTAGCGTATTTTAGCGACTCGGCTGCAACATCAATATCTTTTTGTACTGCGCGGGTTAAAGCCGTAATAGTTGGCCATGTAACCGCTTTTGAGATCTCTACTACCGATTCGAAATCACCGGGACTGGAAATTGGGAATCCTGCTTCAATTACGTCAACTCCCAAATCCTGCAATGCCTTGGCAACTTCAATCTTTTCTACTGTGTTCAACTGACAACCGGGGACCTGTTCACCGTCTCTCAAAGTTGTGTCGAAAATGTAAAGTCTGTCGCTCATGATTTATTTATTTTTATTTCAATTCTTGTTATTCAATTAAACCAACTTGTCTGTTTCAAATTTTGTTTCTTGGCTGGAAGTTGGAAGCGCGAGGCTCGAAGTGTTTTCTAACTTCTGACTTCGGTCTTCCAACTTCGTGCTTTCTTGTATTAAAAAAGCCATCCTCTTTTTATGAGAATGGCTTTTATTTATCCAATATCGTTTTATCTACATACCATTCTCATTTCTTTCTTGTTAGAAGAAGAATACCAATAATGAGGTTGAGAATTGATATGTTGATGTTTTTTATCATTTACTTATGATTTGCTGCAAATATGAAAATATTATTTTAAAATGAAAATGAATTAGGCGTTTTTCTTCGAAAAAATAAAAATAATACTGAAATGTCTGTTTTTTGTTAACATTTGAGTAAGATTAATTTTGAGTTTTAAGTTTAATAATTATGGGTTGAAGTTGTTGTCTTGCACTCATAACCATACTTCCAATTCTGAAAATTGAATAGCCTTAGTTAAAATGACAAGAGACTAATTACCAGTGACCATTCCCTGTTATTCTACTGCTTTTTCTTTTTCGTCGTCCTCTTCTTTCTTTTTTTCAGGTCTCCAGAAGATATCTTTTTTCGATAAGGGGCGAAGGTGGATCTTCCATTCGAAATTGGATAGGGTTTTGTCTCCTTCTACCAATTCCAGCAAGGGTTTCATGTCGCCGGAAGGTGATCCCAGGAACGAAATCTCATTAATCCGGTCTTCTTTAAATTTAATGGCAATCCGGCTGCTTTCAGCCCGGTTCAGCCCGATAACTGCCTCCTTGTCGCGTGCATAATATAGCGATTGACCATTTCCATCCACAAAAATGTCGGTTAATTTACCGTTTGTTACCTGGCCATTCATCTTTTTCCCCTTTATCTGGTCGTAACGACCAGAATCAAGTTTTGAGATAATAAATGCGTTGTTCTCAAGAAATACTTCATCGGGTGAATCTGCGTGCTGCTTCATACTAATAAAGTTGGCACTCATTTGTTGGTTATTCGACCACAAAACCGGATTATTATGTAATTCCACCAGCGAATCGATTGAGAAATAGATTAACGAATCGCAGAGTCCCTGGATATCGTTTCTAAAAAAACGTACTCCATAATAGGCCTGAACAATATTGGCTCCTTCTATCGTATCGGGTTTCGTGAGCAATGTATCGGCATGCAGATATAAACTGTCGGTTTTGTTGTAAGCAATAAAAACTGCCGAGTCGGTTGCTGTCGCTACTTCAGTTACTTCGTTAAACATTACATTGTTGGCCTGAACAATGGTGTGGTTTGAATAGTCTTCTATATGCGCTGATCCTAAGGCACTTCCATCTCCACTGACTTTATTGTATTTGATAAAGTCGGCAGTTATAAAACGCGTAGAATCGAATACCTGCGGACGCTGGGCTAATTCAGCCTCACCCGAAATGGTATTGTACCAACCGTCTTCGGCATACATGGTGTTAACCGAGTCCTGTATAGTTGTTGGCCCGCCAAAGTAAATAATTTCGGTTGTTGTATTGTATTGAATATTATCGCTGTATAGCTTATATTTTTCATTGGTTCCTCTTACACTATCACGAAAATGAACCATATCGGTATCTAGAAAATATTCTCCTACCTTGCTGGTAAGGGTAGTGGTGCTGTCAATAATTCGTCCGAAACAATCGTAATATGCGATGTTTTGCTCCATATCGTAATCGAGGGTATCGGTGTAAAGAGTGGCTGAATCGTTTTTTAGGATGACATTGTTAATGGCTCTGGCAAAACTACGATCGCCATCGTAATTGACTTTGTCGGCATAAAGATGCAGTGTGTCTCCCTGGTTAATGTGTACATGTCCAAAAGCATCAACCCGGTTACTGCCTTCATAGGAATATGCACTGTCGCAATACATCAACACATCTTTATGTTTTACAATGACATCTTTAATCAGCCGCAATGCTCCGGGAATTTTATCGTTACGATCCAGTGATTCTGCCTGTATAATTTCAACTTTTTTCTTTTCCTGAGAAAAAGAGTTAAAAGCCAACATGCCAAAAATGCACAGCAAGAATGCTGTTTTTATGTTACCTGTTTTTATTTTTTTTAATAAGAAGCGCATTAAAGCAATTTGTCAATGATTTCTTCAATGGTAATGTTTTCTGCTTCTGCCTTGTAATTTTTAATTATCCGGTGTCGCAGAATTGATGGAGCAATGGCTTTCACATTTTCAATGTCGGGCGAGTATTTGCCGTGCAGTGCAGCATGGGTTTTTGCTCCCAAAATAAGATACTGCGATGCACGTGGGCCCGCACCCCATTTCAGGTATTGGTTCGAAACCTCAGCTGAATAAGCATTATTCGGACGCGTTTTTGCAGCTAGCTCTACAGCATATTTTAATACATTATCGTTTACCGGAATTTTTCGGATTAAATCCTGGTAGAAAATAATTTCTTTTCCTGTAATAACGGAATTAAGTTCAACCGTTTGAGTTGATGTTGTATTTTTTACGATGGTTAGCTCATCTTCCAGTTTTGGATAATCGAGCCAAACCGAAAACATAAAGCGGTCGAGTTGTGCTTCGGGCAGGGGATAGGTTCCTTCCTGCTCAATAGGGTTTTGCGTTGCCAGTACAAAAAACGGACGGTCGAGTTCGAAACGTTGTCCTGCAGCGGTAATTGCTCTTTCCTGCATGGCTTCAAGCAGAGCCGATTGGGTTTTGGGAGGAGTACGGTTAATCTCATCAGCCAAAATAATATTCGAGAACAGTGGCCCCTGAATAAATTTAAACTGGCGTTCTTTATCCAGAATTTCAGTACCGATAATATCCGACGGCATTAAGTCGGGGGTAAACTGAATCCGGTTGTATTTTAAACCCAAAATTTTTGCAATGGTTGTAACCAATAATGTTTTTGCCAGGCCCGGAACCCCAATTAACAATACGTGCCCGCGGCTGAACAATGAAATCAATACCTGTGTAACTATTTCATCCTGACCATAGATAACCTTGGTTATTTCATTTTTTAATTCATCAAATTTATTGCGAAGGGCATCCAGGGCTTCAACGTCGTTCTTAAAATTCATTTTCTAAATTGTTTTTGCTTCGGCAATCTGTCAAGAAACGATCGAAAATTATAATCATTGATTTTTATATCGTATAATTAATCCTTTTATGATCGTTTCAACCAATAAATGGTTTTCTATTTAATCCAATTGTCAAACTCGAAGTTGCAGTTTGCATAAGTATTATCGATACGGATGTACGTTTGCGACTGACGTTCTGCAATCCAATCGTGTAGCACTTCTTCTTTCTTTTTTGCCAGATACATTTCTGCCAGTGTTTGATAATCGTTTTGGAGATCGGCTTTATGTGCTTCTATTTTGTCTGTCAGCTTTATAATTTTATAAACTGTCTGCTGATTCTCCATATTGATGGTTTCAAACGGTTTAGAAATTTCGTTTAAATTCATCCCTGTAATTATCTTACTTACATCGGCATCAACTTCTTCAATAGAGAATTTCGAGGACATGGTATTTGGATTAATTGCAATACCTCCGTTATTCCTTGAGTTTTTATCGTATGAGAACATCATAGCAGCCTGCTCGAAAGGAATTTCATCTTTTCGGATAATATTGGCCAAACTGTCTAAGCGATTAAAAGCGTCTTCTTTGTCTTCTACCGAAACCTTGGGTTTCATTAAAATATGTCGTGTATTTACTTTACCTCCCTGTTTGTCAACCAACTGGATGATGTGATAGCCAAATGCACTTTTTACCACGTTCGATACCTTGTCGCCTTTCAGGTTGAAGGCAGCGGCGGCATATTCCGGATCAAGTTGCGCACGACCTGAGTACCCGATAACACCACCATCTTTTGCCGATGGCCCTTCTGAATAAATAACGGCCATAGCTGCAAAGCTCGATCCGTTTTCAATTCTTTTTTTGATTTCACGAAGTCTGGCTTTAACTCGGTTTTCTTCTTCCAGCGAAACTTTGGGCTGTACTGTAATCTGTGCGTATTCGTACTGAGTTGGAATGGTTGGAATATCTTCCTTTTCCAGGTTTCTGAAATTGTATCGTACTTCAGAAGGAGTAACCGTTACATTTTCCACAATTTTAGCTTTCATTTGCTGACTGAGTAACTGTTCGCGAATAGCATCCTGCATGTTGGCTTTAATCATCGCTATGGGCTGTTTAAAGTAAGCTTCAACAGCTGCTTCAGTTCCGAAGTGTTGCAGATACATTTGCATCTGTCCGTCCATTTGCTGGTTTACCTGGCTCGGAGTAGTGGTAATAGTTGAGTCGAGTTCGGCTTCGGCAACCAACAGTTTATTAATTAAAAAATCCTCCAGAATTTCGCATTTCATATCTCCTTCAGATGTTATACCCTGTGCCTGCTGGTTTATATTCATCTGTTCGATATCCGATTTTAGTATGATGTTTCCTCCAACGATGGCAACAATCTGGTCGATTACCTTATCCTGCGCACCGGCTGTATTAACGATCAATACCGATAATAAAAATATCCCAAGTATTTTTTGAATGTTACTAATCTTCATTTGTTTTTCTGTTATATATCTTAAACTTGTTTTTACGAACTCCTTCATCATAAATATTTTTTTCAACCTCTTTTAGGAACCCTATTTTTCGCTGGTTCAAAATTAAGTTTTTTATATTGTTTTCCACAAACTCGATTGGAGCCAGATCGTTTGTTAGTTTATAATCATGAATGCTGACAAGATAATAATAATTTGAATCATTCAATTCCTGCATGGTATTTTCGCGAAGAAACTTCCGTGTATCTTCAATCTCAACCGGGAAATTTCTTTTGAGTACCTGGAAATCGATCCAGTTATCCAGGGCAATTTCAACTTTTTTTGCATACTGCCCGCAATATTCTCTCAGCTCGGCAATTCCTTCTTCCGATGTATCTTGTACCAGCTCTTTTATTAATTCAGGATTGGCAATGTCAGATGGAATTACCACAAATACTGCCTTGACAATGGAACGGGTAAGTTTAAAATTATCGGGGTGCTGGTTGTAATATTCTTCTATTTCCTGATACGAAACAACCGTGTCCATATGCTGTTTAACCAGCTCGTTTTTGTATTTGTAAATAAGTAATGAGTTTCGGTATGCCTGCAATTCTTTTTCTACATCTTTTTGTTGCAAAGAAAGGTTTTCATCGGCTTTTTGTACCAAAAGTTCTTCTTTTACCCATTTGTCGATGTATTCGTTAACCAGTAAAATACTGTCTTCCGGGCTGCAATTTTTAGGTAGTATTTCCGAGATATTCGATTGATATAAAGTTTTATCTCCCACCGTGGCTACCGGATTATTTTCAATTTTATCCGAACAGGAAGCCATTAGAAATAAACCTGCAATAAATAAACCATATGTTGTAAGAGATTTAAACACTTTCAATGGTTTTCAATAATTTCTTATTTACCTTAATTTTATATTTTTTGCGAAGTTCTTTTATCCATTCTTTTTCCAGGTAATTCTGGTATTCAGATATGTACATTCCTCTTGCCTCGTCCAGCGTTTTGGGCTCAGGTTCAATCTTGTTTCCCCTGATAAAAGTTAATTCATCAGAAAAATCTTCCGGAGTTTGTCCGTTCCATACGTAATAATCTACAATTTGATTTGCTCCTTCTTCCCAGCTGCCCTGTTCGAATTGAAATACTTCTTTGTCGGTATTTAAATGTTCTGCTACTTCTTCGATGTTTAAATCTGATCCCAGAAGATTTTCAGCTTTTTCCCTGGTTTCAGCATTTTCGCAGGTAATGATGTATCCTTTAAAACGTTCGCCCCACGAATAATTTTTCTTGTTTTTATTATAAAAAGCTTCCAGACCCAGTGTATCCTCAGATGCCAGGTTCCATACTTTTTCCTGCGAAATATTAAAGAGTAAAATTCCATCGTGATACTCCTTAATCAGGTAATTAAACTCCGGATATTTTTCTTCCAGACGCGAGTTTTCAAACGCAATAATCTCGTCGTCAATCCATCTGTTAAAATAAACAAGATAAGGACCTCTGTTAATTTTTTCTTTTTGAATATAATTCTGAAAGTCGTTGCTGTTGTATTCTTTTCCACCGATGGTAAAAAGAACTGTTTCTGGAATGTTGGATTCTTCGTTTACCTTAATGTCTTTTAAAGCATTTTTACCTTCCGCGTTTTCAGAAAAAGAGTATTCGTTTTTAAGTTTGTCAATAAACACCTTTCTGCTTGAAGTGCTTCTTTCCTGGTCTTTTTTAATCTTGTTTTCGATACCTGCTTTTGCCTCCTCAAAAGGAGGAACAGGTCTTGCATCTATTTTTTTAATAATATGAAATCCAAAGTTTGTTCTTACAGGTTTTGAAATATCTCCCTGATTTTTTAGAGCAAACGCAGCATTCGAAAACTCAGCAACAACGCGCCCCGAAGAAAACCAGGGAAGTTTTCCACCATTCACAGCTGTCCGGCGGTCTTGAGATTCTTTTTTTGCCAATTCTTCGAAATTGGCACCTTCCTTCAGCAGGTTATAAATGGAATCAATCTGAGTACTGATTTCTTGTATCTTTTCAGGAGTAGCATCCCGAGGAATACTCTTCATAATATGAGCGACCTGTATCTCTCCCTCATTTTTCCTTTTGTCGTTAACTTTTATCAGGTGGTAGCCAAAGTTTGTTTCAACGGGTTCCGAAACTTCTCCAACCGGGGTATTGTAAGCTGCATCTTCGAAGGGAGCAACCATGGTAAATGCCGAAAAGTACCCCAGAGTTCCACTATTTGTTTGTACTGACGGATCTTCTGAATATTCCTTTGCAGCTTCACTAAAGTCTTTGCCGTTAATAATTTCCTGCCTGATATTTTTTATACGTTCCAGAATTTCCTTTTTCTTACTAACGTTTGCAGGATTTTCGACCCTTAACAGAATGTGGCTGGCATTTACCTCATATTGCATTCGGTTATACAATTCATGAACCAGCTCGTCGTTGTATTTTATATCTGTTAGATACGGAGCAGCCACTTCTTTTCTGTAACCTTCCAACTCGTTGATAAAAGTCTGACTCGTATCCATCTTTAAGTTTTCAGCTTCAATTACCTTCAGTTTAAAGTTGATAAATAAATCGAGGTATTCTTTGGGTGTTTTTTTATCGGTGTCCTTATAGAGATTACTGTTGTTCTTTTTATAGATGTATTCAAATTCAGCCTTGCTGATGTTCTGACCATCAATTGTTAGAAGTATGTCATTTTCCTGTGCAAATGCACAAAAAGTAAAACCGATAATAAATAAAACCGAACTTAAAATCCGTATCATTTTTCTAAATGTATTTTTTTGAATATTTCGTTACGGTAACGAATGGAAATTATTTTTGTTATTTATGGACTCCATTTTTATTGCCTGCTGCTGTAGTTTGGAGCTTCACGAGTAATGCTTACATCGTGCGGGTGACTTTCCTGAACTCCGGCGTTGGAAATCCTGGTAAATTTTGCTTGTTGTAAGGCTTTTATATCTTTTGCTCCGCAGTATCCCATACCTGCACGCAGTCCTCCAATTAATTGGTAAAGTACTTCATAAAGCGATCCTTTATAAGGAACTCTTGCAGCAATTCCTTCGGGAACCAGTTTTTTTATGTCTTCTTCCATGTCCTGGAAATAGCGGTCTTTCGATCCTTTTTGCATGGCCTCAACAGATCCCATTCCACGGTAAGCCTTAAATTTTCTTCCCTGGTACAGGATGGTCTCTCCCGGTGATTCTTCAACTCCTGCAAATAGTCCTCCGGCCATAATCGAATCGGCTCCGGCGGCAAGTCCTTTCACAATATCGCCTGAGTAACGGATACCTCCATCGCCGATAACAGGAATTCCTGAACCTTTAATGGCTTTCGATACATTGTATATAGCCGATAATTGTGGAACCCCAACTCCTGCAATAACTCGGGTAGTACAAATCGATCCCGGTCCAATCCCAACTTTAACGGCATCGGCACCAGCCTGAGCGAGCATTTTAGCTGCTTCTGCCGTAGCAATGTTTCCGGCAACCACATCTTTTTCAGGGTATTTATCTTTTACCCTTTTTAGCATTTCTACAACTCCTTTGGTATGACCGTGAGCGGTATCGATTACCAACGCATCTACCTGGGCTTTTACCAATTCGTCAACCCGATCCATAGTATCGCCGGCAATGCCAATACCTGCAGCAACTCGTAAACGGCCTTTTTCGTCTTTACAAGCCAGCGGTTTATCTTTTGCTTTGGTAATATCTTTATAAGTAACCAGCCCGATTAACTTGTTGTCTTTGTCGACAACGGGCAGTTTTTCAATTTTATATTTCTGGAGAATTTCTGCAGCCTTTTCAAGGTTGGTTGATTCGGTTGTTGAGACCAGGTTTTCGCTTGTCATTACTTCTGAAATGGGGCGGCTCATTATACGTTCGAAACGTAAATCGCGGTTGGTAACAATTCCTTTTAAATGACCGTGGCCATCAACAACGGGAATACCACCAATTTTATATTTTGCCATTAACGCCAGTGCATCTTTGACCTGTTTCTCGGGGGTTATGGTTATCGGATCGTAAATCATACCATTTTCGGCACGTTTTACTGTTGTTACCTGGTGGGCCTGCTCATCGATCCCCATGTTTTTATGGATCACTCCAATTCCGCCTTCCCTGGCAATGGCAATGGCCATATTGTATTCGGTAACCGTATCCATGGCGGCCGATAAAATGGGGGTGTTTATTATAATGTTTCTGGTGAACCTTGAAGATAAATCAACTTCTCGTGGCAGAAGTTCTGAATATGAGGGGATTAAAAGGACATCGTCGAAAGTTAAACCTTCAAATTGAATTTTGTCTTCTGTAAACGACATACTTAATTTTTTTAGCAATTTTGTTAAAGCGCAAAACTACAAAAAAATAGCGGACTAATAATTTATATTTTTGTGTTGCCGGTATTTTCAATAATAAAAATTGTTAAACCTTGAAATGATTTCTTAATTTGTATTAATGCAGGATTTCGGGCAAATATTAACACGGTTTTGGGGCTATCCCGATTTTCGTCCTTTGCAATTGGAAATAATAGAGTCGGTTGCTTCGGGGAAGGATACGCTTGGATTGATGCCAACAGGAGGGGGTAAGTCGATTACTTTCCAGGTTTACTCCTTGTCAACTGAAGGGATATGTATTGTTATTACTCCCTTAATTGCATTAATGAAAGACCAGGTGGAAAGCCTGAACCGAAAAGGAATAAAGGCCTTGGCAGTGCATAGCGGCATGTCGGCAAGAGAAATAAAATTTACGCTTGATAATGCTGTGTGGGGAGATTATAAGTTCTTGTACGTTTCTCCTGAACGATTGAACACAGAACGTTTTATTGAGCGTTTAAAACAAATGAAGATTAATCTTCTGACCATAGATGAAGCGCACTGTATTTCACAGTGGGGGTATGACTTTAGGCCCAGCTATTTAAATATTGTTCGTGTGCGCGAACTTTTACCCGGAATAAAGATACTGGCACTTACAGCTACTGCCACTCCAAAAGTTGCTGAAGACATTCAGGAAAAATTGGGATTCAAAGAAAAGAATTTGATAAAGATGTCGTTTCAGCGGGAAAACCTCAGTTATTTGGTAAGGCACGTTGAAAATAAGAATGCCTATCTTCTGGATACCATTAAAAAAACAAATGGTTCGGGAGTGATTTATGTTCGGAACCGAAAAGCGACCCGCGAAGTATCGGATGAATTACGTAAGAATGGAATTTCTGCTAATTATTATCATGCCGGATTAAGTAACCTGGTAAGAAGTTCGAGGCAAGACAGTTGGTTAAGGGGAGAAACGCGCGTAATTGTAGCTACCAACGCATTTGGGATGGGAATTGATAAACCGAATGTGCGGTTTGTAATCCATATCGATTCACCCGATTCACTAGAGGCATATTACCAGGAAGCAGGAAGGGCCGGACGAGACCGGAAAAAGGCAGCTGCTGTTTTATTGTTTAATAATGCTGATAAAACAAAGCTAAAAAAGCATGTCGCAGTCTCTTTCCCTGAAATATCAAACATTAAGCGAATTTACGATGCGTTGTGCAACTATTTTCAGGTTGCAGTGGGCTATGGAAAAGGGCAGGTACGTGAATTTAGTCTGCAGGGATTTGCCCAGTCGTATAAATTTCAGCAGGCCATGGTATATAACAGTCTGAAGATTCTACAACGCGAAGGTTATCTCGAATTTACCGAGGAGGTTGACAGTCCGTCCAGAATTTATTTTACAGTTTCGCGCGACGAGCTTTATAAGTTCCAGGTAGCCAACGCCAGCCTCGACGATTTTATCAAATTGATTTTGCGTTCCTATACCGGGCTTTTCAGTGGATACGTGTCTGTTGACGAGGAACTTCTTGCCAAACGAGCTAACCTGAACCACGAACAGGTTTATAATTTTTTGAAGCATCTTCGCCAGTCGAACGTAATAGATTATGTTCCCCGAAACCGCACACCTTTTGTTTATTTTAGTAAAGAAAGAGTGCACATCGATCGACTGAAGATTTCGAAAGAAAACTATGAGGTCAGGAAGAAAGACTATTCTGAAAGGATTGAGGCAGTAATCGAGTATGCCAGTAATTCTTCGCGTTGCCGAAGTCAGGTATTATTGTCCTATTTCGGCGAAACAGATTCACCTCCATGTGGAACATGTGATGTTTGTAAGGCAAAGGAAATGATGAAATTAAGTGATTTTGAGTTTCAGTCTATTTCGAAAAAAGTAAAAGCTATTATTGAGCAACCCTGTACATACGAAACGCTGCTTATGAAATTAAAGGGCGATCAGCAAAAAATGCGGGAGGTGATAAAATGGTTACTTGATAACCATAAAATAATGTATCGCATTGATGACAAACTGGAGTGGAATGAAAAATTGTAGGGTGTTAGCCACCAGCTTTTAGATGCACGTTTCAAGTATCAGGTTACGAGTTAACAAATGCATTACGACGAATAGCAGATCATTCCACCTTATAACTCTTCAATCTCCAATATTAAAAATCTTTGTTACTTTTGCAGCAGTTTTTATTCCGGTTCAATATGGGTGAAGAGGACATCAATCAATTTGTATATTCTAGAAATGTTGTTGAATTTGTTACGGTAGCTAATGAATTCTGTAACAGCATTGAGAGTGTCTCAGCATTTACGGCCAGAGAAAATCTGGAACGTTTACAAAAGTTGTTGCCTTTGCTTTATTTAAAAGCCTCTGTTCTTCCAAAAACTGAATCTTTACTGGATGAAGAACTGGAAAAATTTGTTTCGGAACTGGATTATAACAGGTTGCATCAGAAATGGTTGCAATTGTTAGGAGAGAACGATGGATTTCACGAGGTGTTTGATCCCAATATTCAGTTTGGAGAAGAAACCATGCGAGCCAGTATTTCGGAGAACTTGCTTGATATATACCAGGATATTAAGGATTTTATTACAGCTTACAGTCTTGGAAACGAAGATGTGATGAACGATTCACTGGCCGAATGTTTGTTTCATTTTGAAGAATTTTGGGGGCAGCAGGTCGTTAATGTGTTAAGGGCAGTTCATATGCTTTTATACAGTAATGCCGACCTGGAGGCGAAAAATAATAAGGATGAAGTGCTTCCAGGAACAGGAAGTCCGAAATGGCTGGATAATTTTTGGGGCACAAACGAAGAAGAGGAGTAGATGTTTAAAGAAAGTATTTCAAAAGAAGAATTAATTGATCTTCCGTTACGACATTTTGAGGGGGATATTGTACTGGTTGATTCGAAGAATAAACTTAAGATGGCTATCGAAGATTTGAGTAGCCATTCGATAATTGGTTTCGATACAGAAACCAAACCCTCGTTTAAAAAAGGAGTGGTAAATAAGGTTGCATTATTGCAGCTCTCCACTAAAACCAGGGCTTATTTGTTTCGCATTAACCGTATTGGTTTGCCCCTGGAAGTTACGGAACTTCTCTCTAACGAAAGTATTATCAAACCTGGGGTGGCCATTCGCGACGACATTAAGGGTTTGCAGGAAATAATGAATTTTGTACCTGGGGGTTTTGTAGAACTTCAGGATCAGGCCAAGGAAATGGGCATTCAAAATTTCAGCCTGAAAAAACTTACAGCCATTGCCTGTGGATTTCGAATTTCCAAAGGTCAGCAACTGACGAATTGGGAGGCTCAGGAGTTAACTGATGCGCAGCAGATTTATGCGGCAACCGATGCCTGGGCAGCACTTGAAATTTTCGAAAATTTTTCAAAAAATTAAGTATGGCAAAAGAATTTGTCAGAATCGTATTAAAATCAGGGAAAGATCAATCGTTAAAACGTTTTCATCCCTGGGTATTCTCGGGTGCTATAAAAAAAATGTATGGCACACCTGCAGAGGGAGAGTTGGTGAAAGTATTTTCCAATAAAGATGAATTTTTAGGTATCGGACATTACGGAATAGGATCGATTGCCGTTCGTATTGTTTCATTCGATGATATTGACCCTGATTATAATTTCTGGAAAAATAAAGTTGAAGGTGCCTGGAATTTACGAAAAAGCCTGGGATTTACAGATAATCCTGAAACCAATGTGTTCCGTTTAATTCATGCTGAAGGTGACGGGATGCCCGGTTTGATTGTTGACTATTATAACGGCACCGCAGTTATGCAAATGCATTCGGTTGGGATGTATCTGATTCGTGAACACCTGATAAGCGCTTTAAAAGAAGTCCTCGGCGAACATTTGAAAGCCATTTACAATAAAAGTGAAAAAACATTGCCCTTTAAAGCAGAGACCGACTCAGAAGACGGTTATGTATTTGGAAGCGATGCCGAAAATGAGGTTTTGGAATATGGCCTGAAATTTAAGGTGGACTGGGAAAAAGGACAAAAAACCGGCTTTTTTGTCGATCAGCGTGAAAACCGTTTACTGGTTCAGCAATATTCGAAGAACCGCGAGGTATTAAATATGTTTTGCTACACCGGAGGTTTCTCGTTTTATGCCATGAAAGGTGGTGCGAAATCGGTTCATTCGGTAGACGCTTCGGCAAAAGCTATCGACCTGACCAATGAAAATGTGGAACTTAATTTCCCGGGAGATAAACGGCATGAGTCTTTCGTGGTTGATGGATTCGAATATTTGAAAGACATACAGGATAAATACGATTTAATAATCCTCGATCCTCCTGCTTTTGCCAAACACCGTAATACTTTGCCGCAGGCGTTAAAAGGATATAAACGAATTAATACACGTGCTTTTGAACAAATTAGAAAAGGCGGTATTTTATTTACCTTTTCCTGTTCGCAGGTAGTTTCGAAGGAAAAATTTCGGGAAGCCGTATTTTCGGCTGCAGCAATTGCCGGAAGGAATGTGAGAATCCTTCATCAGCTTAGCCAACCTGTCGATCACCCGGTAAATATTTACCATCCCGAAAGTGAATACCTGAAAGGATTGGTTTTGTATGTAGAATAATCAGTATCAAGAATTAAGTAAGAAGTATCAAGTAGCTAAATCGAAATATGAACAAACAAGAAATCACTAAAAAGTACAACGTCCAGTTGAATGAAAAAACAATAGTTGAGAAACTACAGTACCTGGTTGAACAACATCCTGGAAAGGTAGTTTTTACGACCAGCTTTGGTTACGAAGACCAGGTGATTACTGATTTAATATTTTCGAATAATCTTGATATTAAAGTTGTTACCTTAGATACAGGCCGTTTATTTCCGGAAACATATAAAGTATACCGCAGCACCCTTGAAAAATACAAAAAGACCATAAAGGTGTATTTTCCTCCCACCGAAGAAGTGGAAAAACTTTTAGACGAAAAAGGTCCGTTCAGTTTTTACGAGTCACTGGAAAACAGAAAAGAGTGTTGTTATATCCGAAAAGTTATTCCTTTAAAACGTGCTCTTAAGGAAAACGAAATTTGGATTACCGGACTTCGGGCATCGCAATCGGATAACAGAAGCGACCTCATGGAGTTTGAGTTTGATGAAGGCAATAACATTATAAAATATAATCCACTTTTAAGCTGGAGCCTCGATGAAACCATTAATTATGTGAAAGAGAAACATGTGCCTTACAATGTACTTCACGATAAAGGTTTTGTTAGTATCGGATGTCAGCCATGTACGCGCGCTATTCAACCCGGCGAAGATTTTAGAGCCGGCCGTTGGTGGTGGGAGCAGGGTTCAGGTAAAGAATGTGGTTTACACAGCCTGAACAACAAATAAAAATCCTAAATTTTCACGTTATAGCTTTGCCGCATGAAGTTTGAAATTATTCCGTCTTAAGGCGAATAATCAATCAATTTCTTGAATTAGCAATACGACCAATGTATCTCCAATACATAATGGTTTAGTTGTTCGGTAGGGATTTGGTCGGATCTTCTTCCTGTACTTGTATTGGTGTTGGGTTTTCTCTTTCTTCCAAATTAAAATACTGGAAAGCATGGAAAGTGGCAGGAATAATCATCAAAACTGTTATAATTACAGTTGACAGACCATTGTAAAACCAGTACCAATCAGGAAAAGCATCCATATTTGCCGGTCCTTGAAAAGTCAAATTGTTTGTGGTATTGATTAGCATGTTCGGGATGGATAATAATATGTTAATGCCAATGATTATAACCAATCCAACAAGATTCAGAGCAAATGTATTCCACCATTGAGAATTAACCAGTTTCCAAGAACGGGAAAGCGCATTTCCAATACCTTGTTTTTGAAATATCAGAATAAATATGGCCAGCGAAAAGGTGTTGGCAAAATATATCCCCGGAACAAAACACATAATTGTTCCAAAGAATACTATCAATGCGAAAACAAGGCTTGCACCTAAGGCTAACAGGCTGTTGCTAAACAGTGTGGGGCTAATGTCGCTTATGCTGAAATTGTCTTTCCCATGTTTAATATAGGCTTCAACATAAGAGTAATAGGTACCGAACAAAAGCGATTGAACAAAAACACCGAAGAATACCAAAACAAAAAGGTTCAGGTAGAAAGGCCCAATATTATTCATGAGCATTTCCTGATCGGTAAGGTCTATTTTGCTAAACAGGTTTCTTTGCATATAAATCTGGCCAATTGCATAAAGTATTATGAATGGCAAGACATATATTAGTAATAACCTGGAAAGTGGTTTTATTTCCTGCTTTATAAAATCAAATGAATCGGAGATTATTTCAGATAATTCTCTTTTCCCCCGAAAAAGGATTTCTTTATGTGACATAACAAAAACGGACTTATTCGAAGGTTTTTAATTCAATTTGATATTTGTTTCGTTCGCTTGAACTTCGGGAAACCAGTTCTCCGAGGAAACCACCCATAAAAAACTGTGCTCCAATTATCATTGACGTAAGGGAAATGTAAAAATAAGGGCTTTCAGTAACGAGATGGCTTTTTATTCCCTGGTTTAGCATGATAATTTTTTGTGCTCCCAAATACCCTGCGGCAATAAATCCGATAATGAAAATAATAGCGCCGAGTATGCCAAAGAAATGCATAGGGCGTTTAACAAAGCGAGATATAAAAGTAACCGACATTAAATCGAGTGGACCACGGATAAAACGTTCCAGACCAAATTTGGTAACACCGTATTTCCTTTCGGCATGAACAACTACTTTTTCACCTATTTTTTTATAGCCTGCCCATTTTGCCAAAACCGGTATGTAGCGGTGCATTTCACCATAAACTTCAATGCTTTTTACCACATTCTTCTTGTATGCTTTTAAACCGCAGTTCATGTCGTGGAGTTTGATACCTGTCATTCTCCTAACGGTCCAATTGTAAAGTTTACTTGGAATATTTTTGGTAAATACCGGATCATGACGTTTCTTTTTCCAGCCCGAAATCAGGTCGTAGCCCTCTTCTTTAATCATTCTGAAAAGCTCAGGTATTTCATCAGGGCTGTCTTGAAGGTCTGCATCCATGGTTATAACCACATCTCCCTGAACAGCTTCAAAACCGCAATACAGGGCTGCTGATTTTCCGTAGTTACGTCTGAATTTAATTCCTTTTATCGAGGGATTATTTTTCTGAAGTTGTTGTATAACTTGCCATGAATTATCGTGGCTTCCATCATCAATCATCATAATTTCATAGGTGAAATTATTTTTCTCCATCACTCTTCTTATCCAGTCTGTCAACTCTGGAAGCGAATCCTCTTCGTTAAACAGAGGCACAACTACGGAAATATCCATAAAAAATTAATGTTTATTATTCGGGAACCTCGTCGCTTGGGTTCTGTTTTGTAAATATTGCTGTAATTAAACTAATTATCAAACCAATAAGAGCACTTCCAAATATGGCAGATATAGAAATGATCCAAGGCTTCTGGAATTTTGCTGTCATTTCAAGCACTGTGTCAAGCTGTTCTTCTGGCACTCTTCCTTGTTCAATAATTTGCTGCTCGGTAAATAAACGCAACTGTTCCTGCAGCGAAGGATCTATAATTGTATATAACAAATAAGTATAAATAGATCCGAGCACTGATGCAAAAATAACGGTCATAACTCCAACACCCAAAGCCTGACCATAGGTCATTTCGCCTCCGAGTACCTTTTTGTAACCCAGCTGAGCTAAAATTACACCAATCAGTAGAATGGGATATGTTGTGTATTGTACCCATTTTTCGAATGTGTACCCAAGAACATAAAGAACAACTGAAATCAGGATAGACGCAATTCCAAGATAAAGCCCGTAAATAAGGGCTGATTTCATTAGAGAAGCAGGTTTTTGTTCCATAATAGTTTATTTTACTTAAGGTTTGACAAATATAAATCTATTTTTAAAGAATAGCCGTTTTAATTTGGTGTTATTTGGTATTGAAACGAAGAGAATCGATTTCATACAAAAATGTTTTGAAAGATAGAATTTATGTTTACCCGTATGAGTTTTTTTATTCAAAATTTGAAAAAAAAATGAATATTTATCTGCACGTTTTCAAGTAGATAAGTACATGTCTGAATCTTAAAATTACGCGATCGATAAAAATTGTTTGGAGGAAGAGTAAAATTTTCTACTTTTGTCGCCGGGTAAGTCCTGTGCGACCAGCTCCTGCTGAATCCCCCCAGGGTCGGAAGGCAGCAAGGGTAGGCGGTTGTAGCGGTGCGACACAGGTCGCTTACCCACTTTTTTCGAAAAGAAAAAGCGTTCAAAAAAAAGTGGTGAAAAAGATTGAAAAAGGTATTGCAGAATTAAAAAATAATTATTTCCTTTGCAGCCGCTGATTTGAAACAGCAACGTTCTAAAAAGAAACTGATACAAAAAGCCGAATTAGCTCAGTTGGCCAGAGCACGTGATTTGTAATCTCGGGGTCCTCAGTTCGAATCTGAGATTCGGCTCAAAATATAATTCGGGAAGATACCGAAGCGGTCAAACGGGGCAGACTGTAAATCTGTTGGCTCAGCCTTCGTAGGTTCGAATCCTGCTCTTCCCACAACCTAATCAAAACCGTAATTGACAATCAGTTAGTTACGGTTTTTTTATACCCTTTTGCACAAAATTTGCACAACATGTAAGATTCCTAACTCGTTTGTTATTCTCGTTCTCGAAAGGTAGGTAAAAATATTCTTGATTGAAAATTAATCTAATTTCGACACCATGTTGAATCCTTGGTATTTTACCGCAAAGTTGTGTTATCATAACGCAAACATTATGGTAGTACTATGTATCTTCACAATAGAATTTTTTAATGTAACGGAACATGGTCATTAAGTCCTTTGAAAAAAGAATATTTCTAACAAATCCTACAAAAGAGATGTATTCCTACAAAAAAAATATTATAGAAAAGTATGGCTTTTTCATTACAACAATAAGGAGCTTAACAAGTTGCTTACTCTGGCATCGACATGGTATTATTGCCTTGTGGTTAATTTGCCTTCCCCTAGGATAGTAATTACACAAAACGATTTTCAACCAGATAAGTAGCTATAATATAAACAATTTCTAAACTCTGATTTTAAAAAGTATGAATGACGGATATTTTGTAAAAAGAGATGCTTGGCATGAAATGATCGAATCAATGGGTTCGCCAAAACCCAGACCACTTCCAAGTAACTTTATGGGACAAGGGAAAAAAGAAGGATTCAGATACTACAGGTATCACACTGGTAGGCATTGGTATCTATATGAAGTAACCAACATTAACACCAGAATAAAGCAATACGAAATAATAGATCGTTATGTAATTGGCAGCAACCGAAAAGATATGCGTGAATTATACCCATGGGAAGAACCGGTTTATAGCAATTTACTAATCTTTAATAATCATTTTGCGGCAATGGATCGTTTACGGGAGCTGCATAAAGAACTGAATACATATTAAATGAAGGGGTGTCATATTCTAGTAAGGAAGGTATTTTAATAGTTTATCTTCTACCAACTGAAGGTCACTTTATGTGGTTTAACTTGTCTGACCGAAAGAGCCCCGCCTGCCATATACAATTTGTTGGCAAGCGTTATTTATTTTGAATATTAATCATTCCATTTTTTATCTCTAATCTCCACATATACCAACTATCAACAGTTTTTTTCTTGCTTTTCTTTCCAGCTTTCCAATTCTCAATTGTTTTAAAAAAATCTATCAGGTCAGAATCAAGTTTATCATTTCCCGATTTTGTAACTATATGAAATCCTCCACCAACTTGTCCGTTGCAATTCACAACAAACTGTATCGCACAAGTTCCAGTGAAGTCTGGATTGTCTTTGGCAAACGTAATTTTCTCGTTTAGTTTAATTTCAATTGAATCAATCGATTCAACGGGACGTGCTCTGTTTTCCATTAAAAAGTAGATATTGTCTGGATTACAAGCATTATCTGGTCTTACCCCTTCAGCACTCATTATCATTTGTCCAAAAGAGGAGATACTAATCGTTAATAAGAATAGGTTAACTAATAAGTGTTTCATACTATGAATTTTAATTATTTGTTTTATTCTTCACCAGGCTGATATAATGCTAGATTAATTCCAATACCTAATCTTCCAGATAAGAACAATAGCTCCGGAGGAAGGAAATCATTTTGATTTATTGTATTCTCATCTAATCTACAGTCATATGGCAAATCAAAATGCCAATTAACATGGTCAAAATTATCTTTAATGCTCTGTAAGTCGATATGATGTTTTTCTAAAAAATTTACCATATCTAAAGTCTGTCCTTCAAAATCGCTCCAATCTTTATTGCTCACTTCACAAGAAATCAAGTTACGTTCAAACACGAGGTCTTTTTTATGTTTATGTTTTTCTCCTTTTCTATAAACTTGATAAATAGGCAATCTTGTTGATTCCAAAATCAAGTCTAAATTATCTGTGTCAATTTGAATATGTAAAACACACATGTTAATCTATTTTGTTTTGCCTGTATAGTTTCGTCTGTTTATAATGCTTGCTAACGGTTTGGCTATGTGGAGTGCGGGACTTTGAAACGCTTAATTGTCAGGCTGCCACTGAGCCAATTCGTTTATTCATATTTTTGTTTTTTAAGCCAAATCGTCAAAGACGAATTGGCGGTGTTGCATCGAGGAAATGCAGTTGAATTTCCTGCTGCATCCCGCATTACATATAGCCTTTGTTATGCACTGGTTTTTATATTGCCCATTTATATTCTTCATCATTTTTAAATGGTACTCCAAGTTTGATTTCTGTCACTTTTTCAAAGTCTACTTGAAGCGTAATCCAGTATTTCTCATTAAAGTGTACGGTAAATGAACGATATTCTTCTGTTTCCCATTCCGTTATTATATTTCCTAATACTTCTTTTTTTACAAAGGAAACATCATTGTCAATAATCTTTTGACCATTAAAACTCAAATCCTTATTGGAGCACTCGATATATCCTAATTTATCGTCTTCATTTGGGTAAAATGACAATCTTAAATTTAAAGCATTATAGTCAAGCATCATTTTGTTCTCGTCATCTTTTTCAATTCGAACTCTGTCAGCTTGCCCTAAAATTTGTTCAACCTCGGATTTCTTCATTCCGAATTTAATATCGTCAATTCCAATTTCAAGTTTTAAATCCATTTTAATTACTTGTCTAAATTCCACCAGAAATACAGAATGTTCTCTTCATTTTGGTCAGTAATTGCTACATCTCCTTTTCTATTGGGAATCTCTTTTATTGCTTTTTGTAATTCAGTCAGTTTTGTTTTACCAAATTGAATTTCAATTTCATCGCCTAATTCTCTGATTGTCCAAAGATTTTCATGTTCTGATTTTTTACAGTTTAGAGTTATTTTAGAAATAGTTTTCCATTTCGCTCTTCCTCCTTGATTATTTGGAACGGATAACTGAGAAGTTGTCGGTACGTCAATTACAATTTTCTTTTTGCTTGACCATTCACAAAGACTCATCAAATCCAACAACTCAGATAAACTCTGACTCGCTTTTAGGTCTACCGTGAAATTCCATCCATGATAGTTGCGTTCATTCTCTTTGTATTTCCAACAATAGACTTTTCCGTTTATTTTATATTTCTCAATTTGAGCTTTCATGAGGTCATTTTAAACTTGGACACAACGGTTGCTACAAATTGCTGGGCGGATTTCGAAGAGCGTCAGTGTCCGGCAGGACGAAGACGGTCAGAGAAAGGAGCAGCGACAACTGAAACCACTGCACCCGCAATGCAATTTACAATTTGTTGTGTGCCGTATTTTATTTATTTTTTTATTATTCTCACAATCTTATTTCTATTTAAAAGAAAGCTCCACTTTTCGTATTTTCTCATACTATTCTCCTCTGATTTTGGATAGTAATAAGTTCTGATAGTTACTTCAGGCAATTCAAAAATCCAATTAGAGTCTATCGAATACCCTTTTGAGATAATTTCTGGGTTTGATGAGTTAATATATTTCTTAAATCCATCAATCCCCTCAAATATTAATTGTTTTTTCCAACCTTCAGCTTTCTCAAAAACAATCTTATTATCAATATTTTTTAAGATTTCCTCACTGTCAAAATTATTACAAGATTTAATGAAGTCTCTAATTGTTTTTCGTGGGATTCTTTGAATTTTTTTTGTTTCCTTTTTTTTGTTTTCTATGTATTTATTGTAATCCTCATGTATAATTTTTTGAAGTTTGTAGCATCCTGAATGAAACGCTTCGTGGGATGATTTGTAAAGCTTATCCTTTAGTATTTCCTTACTTACTCCATTGCTATTATTCTTGAAATCACTGCCCAGTAAAAATCCTTCCTCTCCACTTTTTTTATTTATTCCATTAAAAATATTTATGCAATACTTATATTCATTCTCATCAAAAAGTACTCTAACTTTTCGGTTAAATTTTTCAGGTTTTTCGTTTGACCTTTTTATTAGATATTTTGTTTCATCCAATGGGTCTGGTATTTGCCTACCCCAATTGTCAAATGAAAGGTCAGATTGATACCTTGATATTTGTAATCTTATTTCTTTGTTCCCGTTTCCTAAACTAGATGAGAATTCATAGTCAGGGAAACATTCAAGTATTGCTGTATCCAATTCCCATTCTTCGTAATTGCTAGTAAAACTCAATTGATAATGATATTCAAATTCCAATATTACTATCGGAAAATCAAACTTCTTTGCTATGATAGTTTGTTTAACTAGGTCGAAGTCAGATTTTCGATTAATTGATATTGTAATTTCAGTCTCAATCATTTTGGTCTTGCATTAATATGGCACATAAAGATTGGTACATGTTGTCGGGGCGGATTTCGAAGAGCGTTCCTGTCCGAAGGACACGGAACTGCGATGCGAGAATCCGCAGTTGGCGTACCACCAAACCCCGCCCTGCAATATGTACCGTGTTATGGGTAGATTTTTATTCAAAGTCAACTTCTTTTTCATGTTGTTTGTCCAGCTTTTCCTTGACAGCCTTTAATATATCTATTCCCCGAGAGTCAGCTTTTGTTGCATTTTTAAAAGAAAGGTTTAATCCTGCTTTTTTTGCAGCCACCATACCATTTACAACATTTTGGATATTCCCACCTGTTAGTCCCAAAGCTTCTAACTCGTCTCTTGTTAAGTTTAATCCGCCTTTCTCAGATACTATTAATCCTTTGACAATTTCTTGAATTGGGGATTTTCTTATTCTCATGAGTATTAATTCAAAAATTGAAATTTTTACTCCTGAAATAGTGGCAGCAAACCAAAGTCCAAATGGTATGTAGAGGAAGGCTAATATTACAATTATTATTACACCAGCTATAATTATCAAGTTTTGATTTAATTCCATTTTTAAGCTCTATTTGTTAGGTTTAATTTCTTGCCATTGTCCGTTTATTAATTTTTCATAGATGCCCCATTCTGGCTTACCATTCTCTCGTCCTTTTACTCTTACTGGTTCAATCCAATCATGCTGACAGTTTTCTAATGGGTCTGGAATTTCATTCCAATCATTTTTGTCAATGCCATATTCTTGGGACGCTTCAAATGCATATTCAATTTTCTCAAACCAATTGTCCCATATTGCACTTGAATCAAATTGTTTGTCATATCCGAAAAGATATACTCCGTCTTCAGATTCGTAAATCATTAACCTTTTAACCTCCGAATCTTGTTGTTTTATGTTTGCTGTCAGTCTCATTTAAATTTACCCATAACGGTCACTTGCAAGTTGTCGTTGCGGATTTCTAAGAGCGTTCATTTCCGACAGGACTGAACTGCGAAACGAGAATCCAGCGAACGACACACCACTGCACCCGCAATGCAATTTGCAAATTATTAGCGCTAGTATTTTTAACTTTATTAATCATTTATTCACTTCTACTTCAAATTCTATGGAATCGAACTTTGGCGGTGGAGGGGGCGGTGGAGGTTTACTGGCGTATGAATTCAAAAATGCTTGGTCTTGGATGATACTATCTACCAATATTTTCGAATTGGCATCATATACCATAGAAAAAATTAAATCCATCCAACCGTTGCTATATCCAACCAAAATTCCATAATCTTTATTATAAAAATAGCTTGCTTCTTCATCAACAGAGCTAAGTTTATCATAGTAGTATTTTAAAACGGTATAGTCACGATTTTCTATTTTGTATGTTTTCTCTTTAAATAATTTAGTATTAATTCCATACAAACATAAAGAAGAATCGCTATTTGACGATTTCGAAAATGAAAAAACTATGGAGCTGTCAATCAATTTGTAGGTAAAACTGATAGTGTCATTTTTAATAATTCTGTCTAGATATACTGTGTTAATGTCCGCAACATATTCAAAAAGAGAATCGGTACTATCGTTATACTCTTCTTCGTAATAATTAAGTTGTACCATTCTGTTAGATTTTTTCTCATTGAGATTACAACCTAATAGATTAGTAAAAGCAAGTATTATTATGACATTTCTCGGTTTCATTTCAATATTAGCGCTGACGGTCACTTATATATGGTCGGGCGGGATTTCCAACAGAAATCCTGTCAGACCCGCAGGAAAGTGGGCACGAGGTCTGACTTGTCAGACCGCTAAAACCCCCGCCTGCCATATGACAATTTGTTAGCAACCGTATTTTATTTAATCTCTTTATATTCAAGTTTCGATTTCGTTATCTCCAATATTTTATTGTAATCATCGATGTCAGATTCTGTCTTTTCAAAAATGAATGATTCTATTAGTGAATTATTTAGGATTAGAACCAAATAATTCTTGTAGATTGAATAATTAGTAAAAACTGCCCAATTGAATTCCAAGGTTTTTTCATTGTCCCAATACTTTATTGTTTCATCAGAGAATTCATAAGTACAGTCCATTTCCATCTTATCGAATTTCTCAGCAATCTCCTCTGTTTTTTTCGAGAATCGTCGTTTCGAAAATAACCTGAAATAAACGAGTAATAATGTCGCAACTGAGAATCCTACACCTATGAATACAAATGGATTTATCGGTTCATCTTCAGTCCTTGAAACAAGCCCAATTGTCAAGATTATTATTGAAAAAATCGAAGAATTAATAATTTGTTTGCGATTTTTACGCCAATGAATCTCCCACTTAATCTTTTGTCCTCGAATAAAATCCTGTTTGTCAAATGGTGAATGAGTTTTAAATGTTCGCATATTCCTTGTCTCGGTTACTATATGGTTGCTAACGGTCACTTGCAAGTTGTCGTTGCGGATTTCGAAGAGCGTTCCTGTCCGAAGGACACGGAACTGCGAAACGAGAATCCAGCGAACGACACCGCACGAACCCCGCAATGCAATATGTACTGTACTAACTGCTGGTTTTTATTCATTTTGTATTAATTCAATTGCCTTTTCCAATAGTTCATCTCGTCCTTCCCGAATTCCTTGAATTGTAGTTTTTATCTCAATATCCGGAACTATTCCAATACGCTGAGTTCCTTGCCCATCCGGATAATAAATACCAATACCTGAAATCCCGGCTTTTATTCCGCCCGGTAACGGGATTAATGAGACATTTCCGTCAGCACCTTGCGTTTGGCTGCCAACTATAACTGTATTTTCTCCAGCCTTTAATGCCATTGCAGTATATTCAGCTTGACTAATGGTTGCTTCATTCACAATGACGACTAATTTTCCTTGAAAATAATTTTCTGATATAGGTTTTTTAAAATCATATAAATTATCACGGTTCTCTACGTTATTATTTAAAAACGACACATTAAGACTAAAATAAAATTCTCCCGGATTATTTAAATTTCCTGTTGTAGATTTCGCAAAAGACTTTCTTTTCGGAGTAAAAAATTCACCTAAAGCAAAAGGCACAAAAGTGGCTGGATAATTCCGAATATCAATGATGATTCCTTTTGCATTCTTAAAAGACTCTTTAATATGGGATATTTCTGTGTCTTTGATGGTTTCAAGTGTAATATATCCGATAAATTCAGAATCGTTATTAATCATTATACTGTTATAAGACAATTTACTATTTGGTTTGTCCATATTCAAATCAGACCTTTCATACATTGTTAATTCTTTTTGCTTTATAGTGCCGGAAGAATTATAGACAATATGAATTGATTTGTTATTCGAACGTACCAAATCGGTTGCCATGTAATACATTCTTGCTGCTTCGTTCGATGCCGGATAATATGCTTTGATACTGTCGATAATATATTCTATCTTCTTACCATTTATATGGGTTATGAAGTCGCCAATTTCCAAACCTGCAGTTTCTTTCAATTTTGGCTTGAAATAGGCAATAACAGTCAATTTATTTTCGATAAACCGAACCTGAAAAGGCGCATACCTTGTTCCTCTCAAAGAGTCTATTTCATTTGTCCGAAGAGGCGCATACCTTGTTCCTCTCAATAGGTCAGTTTCATTTTCTCCTAAAAGAAGTCTTGCGTGCGTATCGTTGGTTTCGCCTGCAAGTTGAATTACTGCCAATTGATATTCCAATGCCGTTTTTGCGTTAATAAATACAGGGATGTATTCTCTCAATACTTCATCCCATTTTTTGTTTGTCAAATACTTATATGGGAAAAAATATTGAATTATGTTCCAATACCGATACAACGCCAATAAACGAAGATTTTTGTCGGGAAAAGAAGTTGAATAAGCCTGTTCGTTTAAAAATTCAGGATTACCATCATAATACGCCTTTTTAACATAGTAATGAGTTTCTTGAAGCCTGTTTTTATAGATTTCTTTCATCTTTTCTTTTAAGGCAGAGCTCATATTTCCGTTTTCAACCCATAAGAAATCAGGTTTTTGGTAAGCATCAGTAGCTGTTTCCTTACAGGTCGTACATTCAGGCAATTCACCGTATTTCTCTATCCATCGTAGTAATAATTTATCCCTCTGCCTGATATTGTTTACGTTCATGTACTCTGGCAAAAACTGAAACAGTTCATCATCCCAATCATATTTACCTTTTCCAATTTCAGGGTGATGATACTTTAAAAACCCCCAAGTCTTGCCCAATAAAGCTAGATTGTCAATTAAATCGTCTGTTAATTCCGGCATTTCAATATTTGCCCCTGAATCCAACTCTTTGTCAAAGTCAGCTTTGTAAGTCTTGTTTTTAGGTTGGCAGCTTACTATGAATAATGACAATATTATAATTAGTTTTATTCTCAATGGTTCTCGGTTTTTAAACTTGCAGGTAACGGTTGGTACAAGTTGTCGGGGCGGATTTCGAAGAGCGTTCCTGTCCGAAGGACACGGAACTGCGAAACGAGAATCCACAGTTGGCGTACCACCAAACCCCGCACTGCAATATGTACCGTGTTAACGGGCGTTTTTTATTTCAGTCTATCGAATTTTATATCCATCTTAGTTGTTGAATAATGAATAAAATGACTTGTCCACAACGTACTATCAGTCAGTTTCTCAATGTTTATGGTATCTGTTACGATACTATATCCTGTTCCTCCCATTTGATATTCTTTCCATGAATAGTAGATATGTTTTGCATTACTATCAATTTTCCAATCTCCATATTGTGTTTCATCGTCTCCCCAATAATTATTCCTTTCAACCATTGTTCCTGTCGATTCCAAAACCCAAGTAAATAACGTGTCGCATGTAAAACGAATAGTATCTGCCTTAATAACCTCGTTGGATAACCATAAGCCAATTAATTGGTCTTTTAGAGAATCACCTGTTGTGTCAAAAGTCCAGTCTGAATTTATAAATTCTTGGTTGCTTTTAGTCAATCTTTGTTCTTGCTCTTGGTCAATAATCTCAGTATTGTTGTCTTTTTTACAACTTATACTCAAAATTGCAATTAGGGCGAGAAAAATACTTATTCTTTTCATGGTTGTTAATTATTAGTATTGTCAGTTTTTTATTTTCAAAATGCACTACAAAGTATGTGTATGTTACAGTGTAATATACACCTTATTAGTTGTCACTGTTTTATATTGTTGTTATTCAGTTTGTTATCTTCGATTATCTGGTCTAATGGACTCTTGATATTTGCAAGAGACTTTTTGCTCACATGGGTGTAAATATCTGTTGTTATACTCGTTTCATGATCAATGTGCCAATACCTTTTGGATGCACTCCAAACCGTCGTAGTTACCTCTTTTTGCCAGTTAATGTGGTTAGAGCTAACCCGTGCGACTATTATAGGCTGTCCATTATGGTATTCGTTTGAAAGCAATATCTGAGGATGGATATTCACATCAGTTGAGTTTTCCGAAATTTAAGAATATCTTTTTATTTAACCATAAGTTCTTATCGATAATATAGTTAATACGAGATGAAATACTATCTTTATCTCAGCATCAAGAGAACAGGTAATACTGTCACCAACCGAGTGGACAACACAACGGTGGTTTAGTATGTGGACGGTCGTCAAAATAAACTGTATCCATCCAATAGGTTTTCGAGATGTACATTGTTGTAAGTTAAATTAATTATTATGAAAACAAGTATTCAAAAGGAAGGCTTTAACCTTTCCTCCCGCCATGATTTTGGCGATCCCTGTAATTATTTCAGTCAGTATCAACTGGTGGTGTCGTATGATCTGAATATCGGTATTGATACGATAACTCAATCGATGCATTACCGCGAAACAGAGGATGACTTTCTTCAAATAGTTGGAGATACTGATCTGTCTTCACCTGTAATTATCGCCCAGTTTAAAAGATCAGGACAGGCTTTAAAATACCAGATAAAGGAAATACTTCTGGATTATATAAGGCATTCCAGATTTCTGGTAGGATTTCCCGAAAGAGCAACCCTTGGAGGACTTCTTTCAACTGAGGAATTTGATTCATTAATTGCAGACCTCATTACTGAGTTTGAAAGAAATATACAAGAATCCTTAAAGAATCCACCGCCACTTACTAATTTATTCAAAGAATACGGGTTAGAGCCTCATCCCAATGAAAATGGAGGTAGTCAGTGGCTTGCCAATTGCCCTCGTTGTCGAAAGTTTTACATTGTATTCTGGAAAGACAATCTCCGATGGGGATGCGCTCGTTGTGGCTTCCATGGAGAAGGAGAAGAAGAGTTTAGAAATGGTCTGCGAATAATCCGTAATCCTACTGATTAAACAAAACTGTCATAACTTAATGTGACTAGAATATTTCTTAAGAGGTTATCCATTAGTTAATTAAAGGGAAAATAAGCCTATTAATCTCGTAAATGTAAAAAGTGTAAAAAATGTAAGCCTTTTAAAAAACTTTATATTTTCTTTATTGTATTTTGCACAATAAGGTGTTTTGGTAAAAAGGCTTGCATTTTATACTGCATTAAAAGTTGCATTAACAAATGAAAGCTAATTCCTCCTTTTAACATATAGTAACTATCATGATATCTATATTTTACAGTCGTTCTTATTATTTGGTGGCATTATTTTGTCAATAAAATGTCAATACTTAATTAACTGTTTTCATTTCTCTAACGAAGTAATCGGCAATGTCATAGCCTTTCATCCTCTGATCTATAGTTCCTTTTCGTTCCAAAAGATCTGAGATTCTTACATCTTTAATATACTTCCCTATCTCGGGTAGTTTTCTTTCCCATTGTTCATAGGGTGTTCCCAAAGTCTTATCTTCTCCTAAATCTGGCAATAGAATTACCTTCCGTGATTGCAAGGGAGAAAAATAATGTGCATTCAGAAAAGTCAAACCTCCTGTAGCCATCCAGAGAAATTCTGGACAGACTATCGACATAATTATTGCTGTTTTTTCTGACTCAACCACAGCTATTTCTTTATCTGGAAATTGATCCTTAAGGTGCATGCCGAAAAGACATGGCTCTGGTTTATTTGCTAGTTTCATTTCGTAGTGAACTGTGGAGGGGTATAAATCCCTTGATCTTTTTCCTGTAGTCGGGTCGTACAGTATTATTTTACCTCTCCTCACTTTATTTACCTCATCGATATTATAAAATACTGTCGCCCCGTTCCATTTCTTTGCTGATCCTACACAATATAATTGAATAGCTTCCACTGCTTTTTCTCCGAATTGATTTTTTAGCCAAGTTGTAAAATGATTTGGAAGTGTGGATTGAACCGATTTACTAACCCACTCAGGAGGAATGTAATCTGGTACAACTTCTGTTTTTACTTGTTCCTTATTGTTGCTAGCTATTCTCCCGATATATTTGTTTTCAAGATAGTCCAAAGCCTGTTTTAAATCTACATTACGGTACTTCATGATAAAATCGATAACAGTACCTTTTGCCCCACATACAAAACACTTGAAATAGTTATCGGGTTTCTTAATATGGAAACCACTATCTGAGGTTCGCCCTCCGTGATTGCCGCTATTGCAAAATGGACAATATTCCAACCGCTTTCGTGCAAACTTTAATCCTGTTTCTGAGATAATTACAGATTCTATGTCGATTGATTTAATTCTTTCAATACTCATAAAAAAATAATGTTTTTTAAATCGTTACATTTTTCGCATTTTTCACATTTTTCACATTCAGAGATAGTATTACCCTGCCCACAGTTCCTCCTTCCTCCTTTAGTGGGCAGCATATTTTCTAAAATGGAAACTTTGTATCGTCGATTTTCGAAACGTAAACCTTAAAGGAATTGTCACTTTGCCTTTGCACCCTGATTCCCTTTAAATCCAATCTCTTCCTGAAAGTAGCCATGCCCATATGCTTGTACCCATTCAGCTGGCAGAATACCATATATTCTTGATATAATGGTTTGGCTAACTCAAAAAAATCAGAATGTGGCTTATATCCATTTTCATCGAGGAACTGCCCTACATTATCTGCATCCAGTCTATACTGCATTAAAGCTTTATCAGATTTTACACATTTAGTATAGTTTTTATTCTTTAACAGGCGTTGTAATCCGCCTATTACCCAATTAAATACTCCCGAAAGTTCTGTGTCGATAATTTTTGTTGCTAACTGTTTATCCTGCTCTGCTTCAGGTATATGTTCTTCAAAAGGTATAATAAGAAGTCTTCTAAAGAAGCCTTCCGTATGTTCAGTAACCCGTGGTAATTCATTTACATTCACGATTAGTTTGGGATAATACGAAATCTGGAATGGTCTACCGTATGGATGTCGAGCCTCCATGGGTTCACCGGATACCATTTGTTTAAACCTGTCCGAGTTAATCTTACTCGAAATTTCACTGGAGTAGTTAAGCAGTTTATCAGCAAACATTGCCCTACTATACCCTTTATCATCTGTAAGGTTATCCAATGCGAAGTTTGAAACGTTTTTTTCTCCGAATAAGGCATTGGTAACCTCGAAAAGCACTGATTTCCCATTTGCCCCTGTTCCATATGGCATCAATGCCTTTTCAAGTTTCAGGTCTGATCCATTGATAAAGACCGATCCTAAAAACTCAGCAATAACTTGCTGCGAAGCGATATCTGGTAATACCCTCTTTAAATACTTCTTAAACAAAGGGCAATCAGCGTCTGGATCATATTCAAAGGGTAGCTGATATGTTAAAAAATCCTCAGATCGAAATTCTCGAAGCTGTTGAATTTTCCCTTTAACTTCGAATGTGCCATTGAGTAGATTTACAAGGATACCCTTTTTTTCAAATATGACATTTTTAAAATATCCCCTTAGATTGAACTGTTTAAAAAAAGCTTCTAAATTTTCATAGTAATTTGCATCTACATATGAAACTCCCATTTTTTCAGCACATTTACCGAGAAAAGACATGAACCGTTTATCTTCCACGCGTTCCCAAAACATATTGTTGTAGGCATAAACATTGTCCTGAAATAAACAAAGACCAAGACTGATTTTTTGTGCAATTCGAAGTATTATTTCAACGACAATAACGATATAATGTTTCTTCATGATTTTACCTTCTTCACCGATTTGTGCTTCCTCTCGGAAATCGATCGGTTCTGCCTTCTGCAAAATCGCCTGTAATGGGTCTTGCAACTTTACTTTTTCATTCATTGAATTGTATTTTTGAGGGTTAAACAATTTAAATTCGTTTCTAACATCTGCAACTGTAATTTTTCCTGACAGTGCGGCAGGATTAACATTTTCTTCCTTTTTCATTTTGAATATACTTGAGGGTTAATAAATGATGAGTCGGTTGCTGACTCTGACTGATTTAGTTCCATCCATCCATCAATTTCAGATCGTTTAAATAAATACAGCCCGTCTTGTTCGTGATAGGGTATCTCTCCACGACCTACCATCCTGAGGATATTACTCAGTGACTGTAATTGCAGCACTAAGCACAACAACTCCAGAACGTTTAGGTAAGCGGCTGATACATTTTTATGGGCTATATCAGCGTGGCTATACTTTTCAACAATCCATCTCTTCAACAGCTTTTTACGAAACGCTCCGAGCCAATTTCTAAAGCGAATACACCAATGCTTTTGATAAAACCAATACCATAAATAAAAAGTCGTTATTCCTGCTCCTGTTTGGGTTGCCTCCTTTGGCATAACATTCTTTAACATATTAAAATTGTTATTAGATTGTGCCCTTCCCCCGAAACTGCAGATATCGGGTTATTCGACTATTGCAAGATAGCTTCAGGCATTTCAGGCATCTTTCAGGCAAATCGCACTTTTTTTAAATAAAAAAAACCCGCTAATAGACAGAATTATAGCGGGTTATAAATTGAGGTAAAAGATATTTTCAGGCATTTGTCATTGCAATATCCTTTTTAGTTGTCGTCCCCAAAGAGACGCTTCAGCTTTGCTGTTATCTTTTGTGAGTTCTTGAGGAGTTAATCCAAGCGATTCTGCAGCATCGTTTCTCCATTCTTGGTTAATCGATGAACTGAGAAGTGAAATAAGGTACTTGAACTGATATTTAGTCTTTATCTTTATCGCAGAAAAATCAGCAGTTTCAATCGCACAGTAGAAGTCTTCCTTTTGGCATTCCATAATTTTATCGATACAGTGATCATACAAGCCTTTTATTTTTTCAGAATCGTAGTCACGGTATCTTTCCTGACTTCCCTTCCCCTGTACAGCCGATGTTTCTTCGTCTTCTATCAAGTTAATAAGCATGAGATGGTCTTCCTTTTTTAACGAAAAACATACAATACCCTGACTAAGGTTTATCCTTCTTGCCAGAACGTTGTATGCATAAACAAAGGTATCATCATTCTCCAACGCTTTAGTGAGCCAGTCTTCAATCAGCAGTTTTTTATATTCTGGCTGCTTGTCTATTAAGTATACTTTTGCCATGCTTAAATTTTTTAAATGTCGGATTGGATGTAGTTCCAATAGAAGTTCCAACATGAAATCGTAAATCTCTTCTGCTACAATTAATGGAAGGTTATTCTCACTTACAATGTTGTGAATGATTCCTTCCTTCATCCCCCTCAAATAACTCTCTGCATTCATATTTTTGTTGTTTAAAACATCAAAAATAGTCAGTTGCAACAGTTTTAACGAAAAATTCTGCCAACACTTATTAACTATTCCAGAAGTTTGACGAGTTCGTGTTTTATATCTTCATCAATCTCCCTGTATCGGGCAAAAGCTTTGCTGCCTTCTTTATGCCCCGTTAGTGATCCTACCAGATTGGGGTCTTTAACTTTTTTGTATAGGTTACCCGCAAAGGTTCTACGAGCAAGGTGCGAACTGGCAATCTCATTTAATGGCTTTTTTTCTTCTTCCCCACTAATGGTATTAATCACTGTAACCATGCGTGTTAATCCTGCCAGTTTGAAGATGTCTTTTATCGCGTAGTTATAATTTTGTTCGGCAATGAAAGGAAGAAGTTTATTTGAATCCATATAAGAATATTGTGATAGTATTTGTTTAGCTGTTTCGTTTAACGGTACTCTGACAGTAATAGGTCTGCCATCTTTTGTCTTTCTGGGTATGTATTCTACAGCTTCGTCAATGATATTATTATTTCGAAGTTTTACTAAATCACCAACCCTGCACCCAATGAGGCATTGGAAGACGAAAATGTCTCTCTGGATTGCTAAACGAGGATAATTATTAAGATTGAATCTTAATAAGTGATTTCGTTCCGCGATGCTTATATATATAGGCGATCCTACCACGTCCTCTTTTATATGAAAGTAGTTGAATGGATTATTACTCGTATAATCGTGTCGATTCGCCCAATTGTAATAAGTGCGTATATATCGGAAGATTTTGTTTCGCCTATTCTGCCCTCGTTGCTTTGGTGGGCGACTGTCAGGAACAGCCTCGAAAATCTGTTTGTGGCTTTTGTATAGCTTTGGTTCTTTGATGAGGTAATTATCAAATGCCCGTAGAAGTTTAGCGTCCGTATGATCAAGGGTTAACTGAAATTTTGTATTTTCGATCTGATTAAATAACTCGAATCGCTGCATCATCCTTTTAATTGCTTTGTAATGTTGTTTTATCCTATCAGTACCGTCTTTTTCCGTTAAGAACTCGTCATATAAGGAAAAGAATAGACTCTCATTTGATACTGCTTTACTTTTTATACTTATCTCGGGATTAAGAAACTCATTAATTTTTCGGTCAAGCCATTTTTTATCTCGTCTATCCAATTCATTCGAAGTACTATAAACATCAAGAATTAGTTGTTTACGATCCATGATGTATTTGTTAAAGGCATTTCGTTTTGTTTTTTCGTATGTCACTCTGGGATTAATACCTTCTGTTTTTGAGTCCCAGACATTCGGGTCAATAATTATTTCACTGGTGTGATAAAACTGTCCGATACGTCCATCTGATAATCTGAATCTTACTTTTGCTGCAATAGATTTTGTTTTAGAAACACGAATAAATGCTTTTACTGATGCCATAAATCACATTTTGTGACCAAACTTGCACAACACATGATTGTAGAAACCTGTGAAACACCTATGATTCCTATAGAAAACTTGCACAAAACTTGCACAACATGTGTCATTTTTAAGTCTAATCTGTTAAAAAAATTAATTTCTAACGTGTTAGCTCAAACATGCTGTTTATTTTTGTAAGTAGTTATAATTCGGGAAGATACCGAAGCGGTCAAACGGGGCAGACTGTAAATCTGTTGGCTCAGCCTTCGTAGGTTCGAATCCTGCTCTTCCCACAACTTAGAAGGATTAACTTGTAATACAGGTTGATCCTTTTTTTATGTCCAAACTTTATCTCAACCTCATTCAAGATTCATGATCCGGGATCAGTTCATAATTCGGGTTGTTTTTAATGTTCACGCATAAATTTTGAATGGTAGGTAGAATAAAAATAAATCCACTATGGTCTAATTAATTTTTACTTCATCTATTTCCCGAATGGGTTACAAATTCTATAACCTTAAAAAAATAGTGCCGTAAACAAATTTATCAGAAGAAGATTTATTCGACAGCATTAATATCGTTCGTGTAAAATAGAAGAAGACCAATAAAAACGATGAAGATTAATTTTGATCCGTTCCGCAGATTTATAAAAATTAAATCTTTAAGTAGCATTGTCATGTTTGTTACATCGATGGCGGCGCTTTTTATGGCCAATTCAAAATTTGCACCGACTTATGAAGAACTTTTGGAACTTGAATTTAACATCGGATTTGCAGATTTTTATTTGTCGAAATCAATTTTACACTGGGTGAACGACGGTTTAATGACCATATTCTTTTTTCTGATTGGATTGGAAATAAAAAGTGAATTCCTTACCGGATCTTTAAATTCTCTCAGGCGCGCACTATTGCCGGTATTTGCAGCCATTGGCGGAATGGTTGTGCCCATTACCATTTTTTTTCTGCTACATCAAAATAAGGAAGGAATAGAAGGGTGGGGAATACCGATGGCAACTGATATTGCTTTTTCGTTGGGCGTGCTGGGAATATTCGGAAGCAGAGTGCCTCTTGGGTTAAAAATTTTTTTAACAGCCTATGCCATTATCGACGATCTGGGTGCAGTTATTATAATTACCTTTTTTTATAGTGCATCAATCGAGTGGCAGCTTGTAATAATTGCTCTGGTTTTATTAGCGGTTTTATTTCTTTTAACTGCGTTAAATATTTACTGGCGATACCTTTTTTTTACGTTCGGCCTGATAATTTGGTTGTTATTTTTAAAATCGGGAATACACCCTACCATTGCCGGAGTACTTGTTGCTTTTACAATTCCGTTGCATCGTAAAAAGAAATTTTCTGATGTTGTAAGGAAAGGCCGAAAGGCTTTGTACGAGCTTTCGTTACTTGTTGGACAAAAGGAAAATGTCATTGAAGAGCACAAGGAAGCCATTCATGTTTTAGACACTTTTGCTTCTCAAATACAGTCGCCGCTGCATTTCTTGCATTACCGCTTGCAGGGAATTGTTTCGTTTTTTATTATTCCCTTATTTGGTTTTGCCAACGCTGGCATTACTTTCACCACCGAAGGCGGGGAACTTTCACCACTTACCATTAATATTGCCATTAGCTTACTGCTCGGTAAGGTGCTTGGTATTAGTTTGTTTACCTATCTGCCAGTAAAATTTAAAATTGCAGTTCTTCCTTTGTATACGAATTTTAAGCAGATAATTGGTTTGGGTTTCCTGGGTGGTTTGGGTTTTACCATGTCAATCTTTATTGCAAACCTAGCTTTCGATTCCGGTTATTTAATTAATTCTTCGAAAATCGGAATTCTTGTAGGATCTACAATCGCTGCTTTTTTAGGATATTTTATATTAAAATTCACTCTTCAGCCTAAACGAAGTTTCGAACTTAAAAAGGATAACGAATGAGAGGAAAATTGAACAGGTAAATAGAAGTGCAATTTTCCTCTAAAAGCTTTCTTAAATGTATATAATATTTTGGTTATCAATGAAAATATTTCAGAGAAACCTGGTAAGTACAATGGTTGCCAATTCCGCTTTTTTAATGTCTTGCCATTCTATAAACTGGCACTAATAAGAAAGGTTGCAGCAAACGCAATAATCGCATACAACTCAGGAAAGACCGCTAAAACCATTGTTTTACCAAATATATCGTGCCCCGATCCTATTCCGGCAATCCCGTTGGAAGTAACCCCACCCTGGTTAAGGGCCGAGAAAAATCCAACAAAGCCGAGTGTTAAGCCGGCTGCTAGGATTGCAACTCCCTGAAGCATGCTCATTTCTGCTGAAATAATACCCTGGCTGTTGATTATAAAAAAGCCAGCAAATCCGTATAAACCCTGTGTTCCGGGTAAGGCGCTTAAAAGCAGGTAACTACCAAACTTATCGGGTTTCTTTTTAAGTGCACCAACGGTTGCGTTACCACCTTTCGAAACTCCAACGGCGCTTCCAATACCTGAAAATATCAGCATAATTGCCAATCCAATATAAGCTAAAATTACTGCAGTTGTCATGATGTTATTTGTTTAAAGTTTATTGTTTTTATTCGTTACTAATGTCTTTTATTTATCTCTCATCCTTCGCAAATGGTTTGTATTCTTCTCCTCCTCCTTTAAATCCTGCATTTTTGTAGAATTCAACAAAGGTTAAACGCATTGGGTGCACAAACGACCCCAGCGATGATATCAATATATTTAGTGTATGTCCGAGCAGCAAAAAGATGACAAAAAATACAGGTCCAAGTATTTTTGATGAACCCAGAATCTGCAGGCCGATATCGTTAATTACAAAGCCCAGAATCGCACTCGAAAGTCCCAGTGCAAACAAACGGATGTACGATAACATATCTCCGAAAATGCCGGTTACTGTAGAGTACACATCCCACACTCCTTTTCCAACACGGGCAAAAACATTTACTCCCGGATCGCTGTAAAAGAGTACAAAGAATCCGCCAACCGCCAGAATGATGTATAAAATGGTGCTGTTTTCAGGAATAACTCCTGCCATCGATAGTAAGGTGTAAGTAATACTTCCAAGTAATATAATTAGCCAGCCACAGGTGGCAAGTGCATAACTGAACCCAAATTGTTTGGTAAGGTTGGCTGCTTTTACAAAAAGTCCGAAAATAATTTGAATGCCCCCCAGAATTAACGACAGGTTGAACATTTTATCGGGATTCAGGAACAAATGTCGAAAGTTCTCGGTTAAGGGAGTTTTTGTTTCTATCAGGTTGATTCCAAAAAGAGTTCCTGAGATGGCTCCGAAAATAATGGTTGCCAGCCCGAGTAATTGTATCAGGCTAAGGTAAGGTTTGACAATCTTATCAGCTTTCAGTTTGTAAATACCTCCTCCTACAAGGAATAATAATCCGTATCCTGCATCTCCCAGGCAAAAGCCGAAAAACATCATAAAAAACGGTGCAAAGAAAACGGTCAGGTCCATTTCCGCATAATCGGGCAGGGAGAACATCGATCCAATGGGTTCGAATAAGCGACTGAACCGGTTATTTTTAAGTAATACAGGAATCTTTTCTTCAGGAGTTCCTTTGCTTTTCACAAACACAATATTGTGCTCTTCGAGATAATGGTTCAGCGATAAGGTTTTTGTTTGAGGAACCCAGCCTTCCAGAATCATCAGTTTGTTTTCAACTTTCCGGTCGGTGTTCATTATCACTTTATCGAAGGAGAGTGAGTTAAGAAGTTGAGCCTTTGTTTTTTCCAAAACAGGTAAAGCGCTTTCTGAATATTCATCGAAACAAGCATTAATTTCTTCGATGGCAATTTTTTGTTTTTCTAATTGTTTTTCCAGTTCCGAATAGGTTACAGCTGGGAGTTGAAGTTCTTCTTCATCAATGTCAGGTTTGTCTTCTCCGAGTTGGACCACTGCAATTAAAAGTTGATTTCCCTGCTCAGAAATGATTTTAACAGGTTGTTCCTTCTCCAGCTCCTGTGCTTTTTTTCGGCTTACCAGGTAAAAATAAAAATGAATGTTCTCTTCTGTTAGCTTTTGAATCAAATCAGTGGAAAAGTTTCCCCACGGTTTGGTTCTTTGTATATCTTTTTCGAGTTCTTCAACTTTGTTTTGCAGCGACTCCAGTTCTTTTTGTTTTTCGAAAATATCTTCAATAATATCGTAAGCCTGCATGGCCGTTTCTGTATCGGTACCTGTATTGTTCCGTTTTTTTAGAAACTGAATGATATTTTCGTATCGGGAGATCTGATTACATTTTATTTTTATTGATTCCGATAGCTCCACCTCTTTCTCGTTAACATGTACTACGCCCAGTTCCTGAAGGTTTTTCAGAAATTCCTGGTATTCTTTGTGGAAAACCAGAAACGTGTATTTTAACATCGGTACAATCATGGCGCAGTTTCTTTTTGTTTTTGCTGACGTTTTTTTACAATTTTTTGTGCTGATTTCGACAGGTTTTCTTCGTCTTCCAGAAATCGTTTAATTTTCCTGATGGCATCTTCATAGCCCGGAATTTGCACCTTTTCGTAGAGGTTTACTTTTTGAGTTGTTTTTCGGCGGGCATGTTCCAGCAACTTCATCGTACGAATCGATATTTCTTTCTCGATTACGATTTTGGTTAATTCTTTTAAGAGAGAAATGCCCTCGGGAAACCATTTAGGTTTATCAAACAAACTGTACTCCTTTTCATTAAAAACAATTTCTTCTAAAACCGGTATCGAAACCCCTGCAATTTTTTTATGAGTAGTCAGAACCTCACTAATTGCTACCAACTCTGGGATATATTCATTCCATAACCCTATTGATCCGGAATGCCAGCTTACTTTGTTTTTAAGTTGCTTCTCAAGTAACAGGGTGGTGTCTTTTGCCTTTTTTACTTCCAGACGCAGGGCTGCTTCTTTGTTTTTTAAAGTTGGCAAAGCATTCAGCCTTATTTTTAGTTGTTTGTTAAGGCTTTGCAGAGCGGTTTTGTTATATTGAAATTTAATTGCCAAATTGTTGGTTATTATCGTTTTACCATAAATGTTTTATACAGGAAAAATGAGAACAGGAACCTTACCTGTTGCAACAAGCTGAGTTATACGATCGGAATGAAACAGCTTGTAAAAAGCTGATCGTTTAATTTTTGATAGCGAGATGATGTCGATGTCGTTATTTTCAACAAAATCTTCAACCCCTTTCTTAATGCTTTCACTTTCGAAAAGAACACATCTGATCTGGTGTTCACTGTATTCCTTTTTTAGCATGATATTAAGTTCATTTACTTTTTCAGCCCGTTTCGGATCTTCATCTAAGTCGATATGAACGCAATGAATATTTTTCTTAAACGGTTTTAAAATGTCGAGCAGTTTATTTAACGAGCTGTTATCAGAGTCGTAAAAATCGGTGGCATACATTACATTAATAACGTCTTTTCCTTTAAATACTGCTGTAAATGGCACTGCCAGAACCGGGTGGTTGGTCTGCTCTATTACCTTAATAATGGTTTTTCCCAGAAATTCGCCTTCCTCTTTTTTAGTGGTTTTGGTACCCATTAAAATCACATCGGGATTGTACCTTTTGCATGCATCTGATATTACATTTACTGGTGTGCCTTTTAACATGCGGTAGTGCAGTTTTACCGAGTTAAATATCTCGGGAGGAACTTGTGCCTTTAAGTTACGACTAAAGTTCACAAGTTTAAGCTGTGCTTTCTGATAGGCTTCGCGCAGCTCCATCCGAACATATTTTTCCCACGAGGCAGTGTGCCTTTCAGGTTCGTTAAAAGTTGGATCGGGATAAACGTATAAAATCTTAATTTCGGCATTGTGTTTTAAGGCCAAACCAATGGCATATTTACATAGGTCGACACAATCTTCGCTGAGTTTTACAGGAAGGAGTATTTTTTTAAAATTAACAAAAGAGGTGTCGTTTTTCACCTTATCGAGATCGTAATCTTTGTGAAGTTGTAAGAGCCTTGCAATGGCTTTCTCCGATTGTCCTGCCTTCACTTTAAGTAATACTTCATCAGGATCGTATTTTTCGCCTATTGTCATTCCTTCATTGGTAAAAAATACTTCAATTCCGTGTTCTTCCAGTTTGTCTTTAACAAAACTACCAAGTTGGGGGGTTGAAATTCGTAAAATTGTAATTAATTGATTTTCCATGACTAATCCATTTTATCGTTTTAATTTTTACCGTATTTTTCAACCAATTCAGCTTTAATGCCGGTTTCGGCATGTGAGAAGTATTTGTTGAAAAGTTTCCATGCTGTATCAATCATTGTATCAATTTCTATATTGATATCGATTGCCAGTAGCAGCTCTGAGTATTCTTTAGCGAAACTCATGGTTCTTTTATCATAATCTGTCAGATCAAATCCGTTTTCAATTTTAGTTTTGGCATTAGCTGCATCGGCGTAAAGTCTGATGGCCGTGTTCATCACCTGTGGGTGGTCTTCGCGTGTTTTTTTACCTATAACCAATTGTTTTAATCGCGACAGGCTTCGGAACGGGTCGATGATAACTTTCCCGATATCAGTGTCTTTTCGCAGAAATAATTGTCCTTCGGTGATGTAACCGGTATTATCTGGAATGGCGTGAGTAATATCGCCTCCTGAAAGTGTGGTAACAGCAATAATGGTAATGGAACCTCCATCGGGGAATTGAACCGCTTTTTCGTAAAGTTTAGCCAGGTCGCTGTATAACGAGCCGGGCATGCTGTCTTTTGATGGAATCTGGTCCATTCGATTCGAAACGATACTCAATGCGTCAGCATAAAGTGTCATGTCGGTTAACAACACCAACACACTCTGATTTTTTTCAGCCGCAAAATATTCGGCTGCAGTGAGCGCCATGTCAGGAACGAGCAGGCGTTCAACCGGCGGGTCTTCGGTTGTATTTACAAAGCTGATGATGCGGTCGACTGCCCCTGCGTTTTCAAATACATTTTTAAAGAAAAGGTAGTCGTCGTTGGTGATTCCCATTCCTCCCAGTATAATCTTATCGGCTTTTGCCCGCAGCGCCACCATCGACATTACCTGGTTAAAAGGCTGGTCAGGGTCGGCAAAAAACGGGATTTTTTGTCCTGTAACCAGCGTGTTGTTCAGGTCGATTCCTGCAATTCCGGTTGCAATCAGTTCCGATGGTTGTTTCCGCCTGACCGGATTTACCGAGGGACCTCCAATTTCAACAAGGTTGCCGTCCACTTCAGGCCCGCCATCAATGGGTTGTCCGTAGGCATTAAAAAATCTTCCGCTCAGTTCGTCGCTAACGGCAAGTTGTGGTGCATGACCGAGAAAAACGACTTCTGAGTTGGTGGGTATTCCTTCGGTTCCCGAGAATACCTGAAGGGTTACAATGTCGCCTTCAATTTTAACAACTTGAGCCAATCTGTCGTTTACCATGGCCATTTCTTCGTTGCCAACTCCCGTTGCGTGGAGCGAACAGGTTGCCTTGGTAATCTGATCGATTTTAGTATGTATTTTTTGAAACGCTGTAGTTTCCATTTATATGAGTTTAAATTTGTTCAACTTCAACATCCGCTCTTTCGTTGATTATTTCATTAAGTTGTGTCTCAAATTTTTTGAATTGTTCTGATTGGAATTCGGAATAATTCATTTGCTTGAATATGTTGATCATCTTTTTGAAAAAGGGATTTACTTCTTCGAAATTTTCAAAACTGAAATGGGTCTCGCTCACGTTTAATACTTTATCCATCATGTATTTTTGACGTTCGATTGGAGTAGAGGCGTCGACTTTGTCAAATGCATCCTGCTGTAATATTACAAAGTCGATTACCTCCGATTTCCAGAAAATTTCATGGTATTCAATGGGGACTCCGTCATCGCCCAGAATGTTGATCTGTTCGTATGCTTCCCGTCCCCGGATAAGAATGTTTTTTGCTTTTAAAATATTATCCACCCATTCCGGGGATACGGTTTTAGAAACATACTCAATAAATTCAGGGTATTCAAGATATTTTGAGTAGCTGTCAACTGCGTCGATGGCCGGGTAACGTTTACTGTCGGCACGATTTTGCGATAATGCATAAAAACAACGTGCGGCCTTTTTGGTAGCCTCGGTAACCGGTTCTTTCAGGTTACCCCCTGCCGGCGAAACCGTTCCGATGAAGGTTACCGACCCGGTTGCTCCGTTATTTAGATAGACAAATCCTGCTCGTGAATAGAAATTGGAAATAATGGCGGGCAGATCCATGGGGAAAGCATCCGGCCCGGGTAATTCTTCCATTCGGTTCGACATTTCGCGTAAGGCCTGTGCCCAGCGAGATGTGGAGTCTGCCAGCAAAAGGATTTTTAATCCCATCGACCGGTAATATTCTGCAATGGTCATGGCCGTATAAACCGAAGCTTCGCGGGCGGCCACAGGCATATTCGATGTGTTGGCAATAATGGTTGTTCGTTCCATCAGTTTGCGACCGGTACGCGGATCGTCCAGTTCCGGGAATTCAGCAAAAATTTCAACTACCTCGTTGGCACGTTCACCACACGCAGCCACTACTATCATGTCGGCTTCAGCCTGTTTCGACAAGGCATGTTGCAATACGGTTTTTCCTGTTCCGAACGGCCCCGGAATAAATCCTGTTCCTCCTTCAACGATTGGATTCAAGCTGTCGATGACACGAATTCCGGTTTCGAGAAAATCGAATGGGCGTGGTTTTTCAATGTATGTTTTTATTGGAATTTTAACCGGCCATTTTTGCACCATGTTTATTTCGTGTTTCTCGCCGTTTTCGTCTTCCAAAATCGCAATGGTATCGTATATTTTATATTCACCTTTCGGTTTAACTTCAATCACTTTAAATTCGCCAGCAAATTTGAATGGAACCATAATTTTGTGAGGAATCCAGTTTTCTTTTACTTCGCCCAGCCACGAGCCGGCTTTTACTTCTATGCCCGGTTCAACAAGTGGTTCAAAATTCCAGAGTTTATCTACTTCCAAAGGATGTGTGTAATCGCCTTTTTGCAGGAACACCCCAGTCATTTTATCCAGATCGTGTTGCAGGCCGTCGAAGTTTTTCGACAGGATTCCCGGTCCAAGTGTGGCTTCCAGCATGTGTCCGGTAAATTCAACATCGGTTCCGGTTTTTAAACCGCGGGTGCTTTCAAAAACCTGGATGTAAGCCATTTTTGAGCCAATCCTGATTACTTCGGCCATTAGTTTTACACCGGCATGTTTTATGTAGCTGATTTCGTTTTGCGAAACCGGGCCATCTACTTCAACCATAACAAGGTTGGAAATAATTCCTGCAACTTTTCCTGTTGTACTCATTGTTTTTATTTCATTAAGCTGAACTCCGCAGGGAATTCGTAACTTGTTTTTAAATCATTCATTAGTCTGTCTAACAGTGATTTGCCTGTTTTTGTATCCAGCTTCATCCAACGTTCGGTAATCAGTAGTTTAATAACATAGCTTAATACCTTTTCGATGGTGAAATAATGGAAGAATGTGTTTTCATCCAGGTAATCCCATTTTATTTTATCAAGTGCTTTTTCGCGATCAATCAACGATGCCTCTGTTTCGCTGATTTTAAAGATCTGTTCGGAAAAAGGAAGATCGTCTTCAAAATATTCATGCTTTAATCGTTTTGAGATCAAAAGAGAATAGACATTGTTGTTTTGTTTCACTTTTATGAGTTGTTCCGAAAGTTCGTATCCATAACGGATACAATTTAATGCCGTTAAAATATTTTTCGTATTCAGCTCGAACATAAGCCAGTTTCGAAGGAATTCATTTTTTGTTTGAAGGGCGTACTCGTAAAACAAGGCATGCAGAATATTTTCAACTTCCGTATTCAAATCCTTCGATTCCCTTTTTTTTATCCATTGAATAAATTGCTGCATGTAAGGTGGAAGTTCAATAACTTCATTCTCGGGAGAGAGCTGATATTCAAATTCTTTTTTGCTGATAATGCCGGAATCCTGAAAAGATTTTCGGCGGTTAAAATAAAGGGTAAGCAGGTTTTCGTTGTCAAATTGAAGGAACAACAGTTTGAGAAGCTCATAATCTTTCCCCGAAAGGATGGTTTTTAATTCCTCTCTAAGGACAAGACTATTTATAACCGCCTTGTTCTCGTTGAAAAACAAATCCGGTAGTCCCGAAACCAAACAGTAATATTCCTTTTTTAGCATAACCGAATTTTAAATGGTTACTAATCATTTAAAGCCCGGTGTAACTATGGCTACATTTTAGGTTTCATCACAACTTATATTGAGTGCCACAAACTCAGTTATTCTTTTTCTCCAGAATGAAAGAGTAACTCTTTTGTTCTGTCTTTGAAGTATTGTTTAAAATAGTTTTCAAAATCTTCGTCGGTAAAACTTAAAATATAGCTGCCATTTTTTGGCCCTATTTTAAAACCACTTTTTTGTTTAGAATCAAAGTTGATTTCTACACCTTTATTCATCGCCTCTCTGGCTTTCGATTCAAAAAAAGCGGTCAATTCTTTTTCATCTTTTTGTGGAAGTATAACTTTTAAATCGAGGCTCCCCATATCTGTCGGATCCCAGTTTTTCAAAATAGTGAGGATCATGTTTTGAATGAACGCGACATCGTTAAAAGCTTCGGTAACACTTTTGTCAATCTGGGCAGCGGTAATTAAGGTTGTTGTTTTTTGTTTGAGTGTACTTATGAACTGACGCGCAGCAAGCTGCATTTCTGCCTCATTTTTTCTTTTAATTTCTTCGGCTTTTTTATTGGCATTATGAACTATTTTTTCCTGTTCCTTTTGGGCAGTTTGAATAATTTCATCGGCTTTGGCCTTTGCCGAGGCGATTAGTTCTTCAGCTTCGTCTTTTGCTTTAACAACGCCTTCGTTGTATATTTTTTGCGTTAATTCTTCAATTCGGTCAGTCATTGTCTTTTTTTATCTGGGTTAGTCAATCGAATTAATATCGTAGCTCTGAGTTACTCCACCAACAGAAAATACAGGCATTTTGCAACCGTGTATAATTTCAGCAACAAATTTTCCGATTTTTTTGCCTGTAAAACGGCTTTCCTGGTGAGTTCTGATAATAACCATATCCGGATTTTTTTCTTCAATATATTCCAGTATTGCTAAGTGGTGTTCCTGGTTATGTATTTTTAGAATGTCAACTTCGCATTCCAAACCACGGCTTAAAAGCATTTCCTTAAGTTTCTCAGCGTTTTTATAAGCAAGGCTTTTAGTGGCTTTCATATCAATATTGAGTGCGGAAACAATGCTTATTTTAGCATTGAACTTTTTCGCAAAAAAGGTTGCCCAATAAAGCTTCTTTTTTGCCCGTTGCGAAATATCAATTGGTATAACAATATTTTTAACTTCTTTAACCGGATAATCATTGTTTATAGTTAATACCGGAACGAAAGATTTACTAACATACTTGTTTATCGCTGATCTTGATAATGATTCTTCCAGGTTTATATTTTTATCAATAACAACAAATTCATGTCCTGCTCTTTCCGATTCACTGATTAAGGTATTCACAATATTGCCCCACCCAATTCGTAAGATTATGTTATCCGGAATATCATTATCAAGAGTTTTTCTTACAAATTCAGTGAACTTATTCAATTCTTTTTGATGACGTATTTGATTACGTTTCAGTTTTGGGTTTGAAAAACAAAGGAAGCCTGATTTAATTATATCCATTAAAAAAACACGCATCCCGAGTGCTTTCTGAAAGAATTGAATCTGTTTCAAAATGCGCTCTCCGTGGCTGTTTTGGGGGACAAAAGCCAGAATACTGTTCGTCCTGTATTTCATGATGACTTGATGCTGTTAAGTTTCTCTTTAAAAAAAATATCAAAACCGAGTTAAAGTACTGTTACTTACTCCATATACGAAAACTGGGGAATATGTTACACTAATAGCTTGTAAAACATATAAATTTATCATGTAAAATGGGGAAGGGGGGAATTTCGGTCTGAAACGGGCGCTTTTTTGTTAAATTATTTTTTGTTAATGGCAAAGGCCTCAGCCGGATTTTTTTCAAATAATTGTTTGATATCCATTTCTGATAAGCCATTGGCGTAAAGGGCAGGTATCAGGTAGTTTTCTATGTCGGTATATCCTCTGAATTTGCCTCCGTTGGGTTGATCCGGATCATACCATCCCGCATCGTGCGAAAACAATAGCTTATTCAAAAGTCCTTCCTTTTTCATTAACAGGGCAAAATCAACAAATTCATCCAGATTTTTTTGAGAAAATTTATCGAAAGCAATCCATACTCCCATTCGGGCAGCTTCAAGGTGTTTGTTGTTGTCTTTTTCATTGTTGGCGTGTGTCCATATAAAAGCTGATGGATCAACTCCGTATTCTTTTAATATTTCAAGCTGTTGAAAGGCCGGAACAGCCGGGCCGGTATGAGACATAATGACTAATCCGGTTGCTTTGTGTGCAATGCAGGCAGCCTCAACTATTTTTTTATTGATTTCTTTTAAAGGGGCACGTTCAACAGCTATTTTAATAAACCCCGGATAAATTCCGGTTCCCTCAATTCCGTTTTGTGCTTGCGAAATCCATCTGTCAGCCAGTTGTTGGGGAGTTTCGGTAAAACCGTGTTTGGGAATATATTTGGCATTAACGGCACTGTAATAACCAATATTTGTAATGATTTGAAGCCCGGATTTTTCGGAAAGTATTTTTAGTAATTCAGGATCACGCCCCAGGTATTCAGGAGTGCATTCAACCAGTGTTTTGTAACCCATAGATTTAATTTCAAGCAGATAGGGAAGTACTTTCTCAACCACTTCATTTTTATTCCAACGATGATAGCCGGTACTGTCGGCACCAATAAAATCTACAAGTATGTGTTCGTGATGCAAGGTTTTGCCAATTTCGTTAGCGGGTATTTCGCCTGTAACCGTTATTATTTTTGCCTCTCTGTTTTGGCATGAAACAAAAATCAATAAAAAAAAGACAGGAATGAAAGCTATTAATTTTGGCATAACCGGAAAGTTTTTGCCAAAATACGAAATCTATTTTACTCTGGTCTTTTTTGATACCAGAATTGCTCCGGAAAAAACCAGAATTACACCAACCAGAGTTACGAGTGAAAAGCGTTCGTGTTCAACCCATGAAACATTTAATTCGGTTAGAATGCCCATTGTTATAAATGTTATCATTGGATTGACTATAAGAATAATACTAACCTTGTTGGCTTCGGCGTACTTTAAAGCTTTGGCTACGCATGTGTAGGCAATAAAGGTGTTGGCTCCCAGGAAAAAGAGTAGTAACCACCATGTCCAGTGTAGCGTTAATAAGGTATTAAACTGGATAAATGGGATATAAATTACCGCGGGTAGTCCAAAAAGAAAAAGGTTCAAACGGTCGACAGAATGTAGGCTGACCAGTTTCTTTTGAAGTATGGCGTAAACAGACCAGGCAATGGCACCCGAAAGCGTTAAAAGTATCCCGGTTTTATAAGTACTGGCATTGTCGAAAAAGGCTGCCAGTTGATCGCGGTAAAAAAAGGAAAAGCCTATCAATGCAATGGTAAATCCGAGTATTTGATTGCGTTGAATCTTTTCTTTAAACAGGATAAATCCTGCAGCTGCCAGAATCAGTGGTCCGGTTTGTATAAAAAGTTGGGCATTACTTGGTGTTGTGTGGTGAATTCCAAGCATGTATCCCATGTAATTCCATGAAAGTGCCAATGCGGCAAATACCAACATCCAGGGAGGTTTTATCAGAATTCTGAATTCCTGTGGTTTTTTATACAATTGCCATGCCGACAACATTATAAAAGCAATTACAAAGCGAATCCAAACCACGGTAACCGGATCAACTTTACGCACGGCAACCTTAAGTGCCACGGCCAGAAATCCCCAAAAAAAGGCGGTTATAGCTGCGTAAATAATTCCTTTGGTGTGGTTTTGCATGTAATTTTGTTGTTAAACAAACATCCCGGAAAAATCCGGGATGCACTGAATTTTTTATGTTGTTGTTGTTTATCTTAACTCAGCTCCAAACTCCCTGCCAAATGCCGAAATCAGCTTTTGCATTGTTTTGTCTATTTGTTTGTCTTTCAGTGTTTTGTTGTCATCGCGCAGGATGAAGCTAACAGCATACGACTTTTTACCTTCAGGAATTCCTTTGCCTTCGTAAACATCAAACAGATCAACTTCGCGGAGAAGTTGACGTTCCTGTTTAAATGCAAGGTCTTTAATCTGGCTGAATTTCACTGATTTATCGAGCAATAACGCTAAATCGCGACGTACAGCCTGGAATTTTGGTAATTCCTCGAACAGAACTGTATGATTTTTATGTAGCTGGAATACATTGTCCCAATTGAAATCGGCGTAATAAACCGGGTTTTCGATGTCGAACTTTTTCAGCCATCTTTTGGCAACAATACCTAACTCAAGAACTACCTTATTGTTAACTGAATAGGCTAAACCTTCACTGTATAATTCGTTTTCAGTTTCATTAACCTGCGAATTATTTAAAAGTCCTAAACGCTTCAATATTTTTTCTGCGTAGGATTTTAATCCAAAAAATGAAACCGCTTCTTCTTTTGCTGTCCAGCTTTCTGCTTCTTTGTTTCCCGTTATAAAAATTGCCAGGTGGTTTTCTTCCCAGTAATTATTGGCGGGTTGATCTTTCAGCTGTGTTCCTTTATAAAAATAGGTATTACCGAATTCATATAATTTCAGGCTCTTGTTTTGACGGTTGGCATTGTAAGCAATACACTCCAAACCTCCAAATAGTAATGTCTGACGCAATCCGTTCAGATCAGCACTAAGCGGATTCAGCATTTTAACGGTTTTTTCTTCGTTGTAATCTTTCAGACCTTCGTAATGACTTGCTTTAGTGAGCGAGTTCGACCAGATTTCGTTGAATCCCTGTGCAGTCATCATTTCGGCTACCAGGTTTTTCACCTGATCGCGGTTTGGTTTCTCCGCAGTCTGCAAAGAAGAGTTTACCTGGCTTGGAATTTCAATATTGTTGTACCCGTAAATCCTCAGGATTTCTTCTATTACATCGGCTTCACGTTTCACATCAACACGATATGGAGGAACCAGCAGAGAAAGTCCATTTTCAGTTTCGCTTTCAATCTTAATTTCCAACGATTCCAGGATGCTCTTAACTGTTTCTTTTCCAAGGTCTTTTCCTATTAATCGGGTAATATTTGAATACGAAACTTCAACTTTGAAATCTTCAGCCGGTTCAGGATAAATATCAATAATGTCAGAAGAAATAGTACCGCCTGCAATTTCTTTCATCAGTAATGCTGCACGTTTAAGTGCGTAAATCTGTCCGTTTGGATCAACTCCACGCTCGAAACGGAATGAAGCATCGGTATTTAAACCATGACGACGGGCAGTTTTACGAATATACACCGGATCGAAACAAGCACTTTCTATAAATACATTTTTAGTTGAATCTTTTACTCCCGATTTTATTCCACCGAAAACGCCGCCAATACACATGGCTTCTTCGGTGTTACAAATCATCAGGTCGTTTTCGTCCAGCTCGCGTTCCACTTCATCAAGTGTAGTGAATTTTGTTTTAGCAGGCATGGTTTTCACAATCACTTTGCCGCCGCTAATTTCATCTGCATCGAAAGCGTGTAAAGGTTGAGCCGTTTCGAAAAGTACATAGTTAGTAACATCAACAATGTTATTGATTGGCGAAAGGCCGATCATTTTTAATCGGTTTTGCAGCCACTCAGGCGATTCTTTCACCTCAACACCGGAAACGGTAACACCGGCATAGCGAGGGCAAGCTTCGGGGTTTTCAACCTCAACCGGAATTACCAGGTTGTTGTTGTCAACTTTAAATTCGTCAATCGAAGGTTTTGTATATTCAATTTCCTGTGTTTTTTTCAGGAAAGCAGCCAAATCGCGGGCAACACCAATGTGTGAAGCACCATCAATCCGGTTTGGAGTAAGGTCAACCTCGATTACCCAGTCCGATTCAATATTAAAAAATTCTTTGGCAGGCGTACCCACTTTGGCATTTTCATCCAAAACCATAATTCCTGCATGATCGGTTCCTAACCCGATTTCGTCTTCGGCGCAGATCATTCCCATGGAAACTTCGCCTCTGATTTTTGATTTTTTTATCTGAAATTCCTGATCACCATCATAAAGGGTAGTTCCAACAGTTGCCACAACTACTTTTTGCCCGGCGGCTACATTGGGGGCACCGCAAACAATTGGGAGCGGTTCTTCGTTACCAACGTTAACTGTCGTTTTGCTCAGATGGTCCGAATTGGGGTGACTTTCGCAGGTAAGCACTTCGCCAATAACCAATCCTTCCAGACCTCCTTTAACAGTTTCTACTTCTTCCAAACCGCCAACTTCCAGACCGGTTTGAGTTAATATGTCGCAAATTTCTTCGGGCGACTGTTCCAGTTTAATGTAATCTTTTAACCAGGAATATGATATTTTCATCTTAAAATGATTTTTCTGTCAGTTTTTGAATCGGACAAAAGTAAGGATTTTTAGGAGAAAATATAAGTTACATTTATAGTTCTGGGGTTAGAGTTGTTAAAGTCTTAAAATGAATGATTATTTGGCGTGCTCTAGTGTAACTTTCTTGTTACTTTTTCGAATTTATCATGTGGCTAAAGCCATTTGTTTGATCTTTGGAATCCGTCGGCTAAAGTAAACGGTATTTGTTTCAGAAAAAGTTTATAATGCCTGTGATATTAATATTGTACATTATTATGTGAATTCTGTCATACCCGAAAGTCTCAGAAAGTATTATCTTTCGCCCCAAATTAAAATCACAAATATTTTTGAAATGAAAAAACTGCTATTTTTTGTTTTTGTAGCGGGCCTGGCACTGGCATCGTGCCAAACCCAGAAAAAAGAAAGTACGAGCGATATGGAAAATCCGTTTTTTAAGGAATGGAGCACGCCGTTTGGTGTTCCTCCGTTCGATGAAATTAAAGTTGAGCATTATGTACCTGCGGTAAAAGAAGGAATTAAACAACATGAGGCTGAAATTGATGCTATTGTTGATAATCAGGAAGAGCCAACTTTTGAAAATACAATTTTGGCTTTCGATAAATCGGGGGCATTACTTCAAAAAGTGAATGGTGTTTTCGGGCCGCTGAGCAGTGCGAATACCAACGATGAAATGCAGGCTGTGGCGCGTGAATTATCGCCACTAACTACAGCTCATCGCAATAATATATCGATGAATGCGGGCTTGTTTAAAAGAATTAAAGCATTTACGATAAACGTAATGAATTGAATTTCGATCAGGAGCAAATGCGTGTGGTTGAAAAATATTACGAAGATTTTTTACGTGGTGGTGCAAATCTTTCGGCTGAAGATCAGGCGAAACTGAAAGAAATCAATCTTCAATTGTCGGATTTATACTTACAATTTGGAGAGAACCTGCTGGCTGAAACAAATAAAAATTTCAAACTCGTTATTGATAACGAAGATGATCTTGCAGGTTTGCCCGACGATGTAATTGCCCGTGCTGCCAAAGCAGCCGAAAAGGCAGGAGAAGCTGGAAAATGGGTATTTACTTTAGCCAAACCAAGTTGGATTCCTTTTCTTACATTCTCAGAAAAACGCGATTTAAGAGAAAAGATTTATCGCGCTTATTTTATGCGTGGCGATAACGACAATGAAAATGATAATAAAGAGATCATTAAGAAAATTGTTCCTCTGCGCGATCAGAAGGCTAAATTATTAGGTTTCGACAATTTTGCCGCTTATAAAGCCGATGTTAATATGGCAAAAACACCTGAGGCCATTGTTGATTTCCTGATGGAGCTTTGGGAACCTGCATTGAAAATGGCTAAGCAGGATGTAAAAGATATGCAAAAAATTATCGATCGTGAAGGCGGTAATTTTAAATTACAATCGTGGGATTGGTGGTATTATTCAGAAAAACTGCGTAAACAAAAATTCGATTTGGACGAAGCTGAAGTGAAACCTTATTTCAGTCTGGATAATGCTAAAAAAGGTATTTTTTATGTTGCCAATCGTCTTTACGGTTTGAAATTTATCAAACGCGATGATCTTCCAACATACCACGAAGAAGCAGAAGTGTACGAAGTACAGGAAGCCGACGGATCACACCTTGGTGTGTTGTACATGGATTTTCATCCTCGCGATGGGAAAAGGGTAGGAGCATGGTCAACCAGTTTCCGTCCTGCATCGTACGTTGATGGTAAACGTGTTGCCCGCATTGGTTCGATGGTTATGAATTTTACACGTCCTGCCGGCGATACTCCTGCATTGTTAAGTTTTGATGAGGTAACAACTCTGTTCCATGAATTTGGCCACGCTTTACACGGTTTATTTGCCGATGGCCCGTACGACAGAACTGCCGGAAGTGTACCTCGCGACTTTGTTGAGCTTCCTTCTCAGATTATGGAGAACTGGGCTGCAGAACCAGAAGTTATGAAAGTTTACGCCGAGCATTACGAAACAGGGGTAATTATTCCTGATGCTTTGCTGAAGAAATTACTAAAAGCAGGTACTTTTAACCAGGGATTTATTACCGGCGAATATGTTGCAGCATCGCTTTTGGATATGGATTACCATACAACTGAAAATCCAAATATTGCCGATGTAAATGCTTTCGAAAAAGAATCGATGGATGCCATTGGTTTAATTCCTGAATTTATTCCACGTTACCGCAGTACTTACTTTTCGCACATTTTCTCAAGCGATGGTTATTCGGCTGGTTACTACGTTTACATTTGGGCAGCTGTTTTAGACAGCGATGCTTTTGATGCATTCAAACAAACCGGTGATATTTTCAATCCTGAATATGCCGCTAAATTCCGTACGTTACTCGAAAAATGTGGTTCGGATGAAGGTATGACAATCTACAGTAATTTCCGTGGTCAGGATCCATCAAAAGAACCATTGTTACGCAAACGTGGTTTGTTATAATTTTGATATTTCATCAAAGAAATCTGATATTAAAAAGGTCGCCAATGGCGGCCTTTTATTTTTATTGAGAATTAGCAAAGCGTTCAGTAAAAAATGTCTTTAAAAAATTCCGGTGTCCATTACTGGATTTTTTACCTTTTCTATCACTAATCAAAAATTCCTCTTTAACTTAACTGACTATCACCAGACTTTTATCGGATTTGTATGGTATAAAAATAGAACACGAAATAATGTTAATGTAGTTTTTGCCTGATTAACAGATAGATAATACCTAAAAAGTAAGGATGTATTTTATGTTTTGGGGTAAAGAAACAATGCGAAAGGCAGTCTTTTTAACTTAGAATATTCTCAGGAATGATTGTGGTTATGTTTAAAAAGATTACATGAGAAGCATCCGGTACTATTTAAAAATCTTTCGGTCATCCAAAGCATCGCGGTAAATACGTGCGTAACGATTATGTTGCCCCACGGTTTTGGCGAAGTTATGATAACCTGAAAAATCTTCTTTGGCACACATGTACAGGTATTTGTGGCTTTCGTAATTCAAAACGGCGTCGATTGATGCAATATCCGGGAAACAAATTGGTCCCGGTGGCAACCCTACATATTTATAGGTGTTGTACGGTGATTCTATTTCCAGGTGTTTATTTAAAACACGTTTTATTGAGAAATCGCCAACGGCATATTTAACCGTGGGATCTGCCTGCAACAGGATTCCTCTTTTTAAGCGGTTAACATATAAACCTGCAACGCGGGTCAGCTCGTCCTTCTTAATGGTTTCCGATTGAACGATGGAGGCAAGTATAGATACTTCTGCAGGAGTTAAACCAATCGCTTCTGCTTTTTCCAACCGATCCTGGTTCCAGAAGCGTTCGTATTCAGTATGCATCCGTTTGGCAAACTCTTCGGCTGATGTTGTCCAGTACATTTCGTAGGTGTTGGGAATAAACATGGTACGAAATGTTTCCGGTGTAAATCCCCATCTTTTTATCAGTTCTTCGTTCGAAAATAGGTTTAAGATGGAAAGCGAATCGGCCTGAATGTATTTACTTGCCTTCCCGGCAAGATCTTCTTTAAACCTGACATTATTAAATGTAACATCAATAGGTTTTTGAGCGCCACTGCGAAGTATGTTCACCAGCTCGTTGGTAGTCAGACCTTTTTTTAATTCGTAGCGGCCCGGCTTAATATTTTCTTTGTATTGTTTTTTCTTCGAAACCCAGTCAAAAGCCTTGTAATTTGTTAGAACCCGGTCGCTTTCCAGTTTCCTATAAATGCTGTCGTAATTATCATTTTCCGAGATGAGCAGCACATAATCGATTGTAACGTTTTCATCGAAAACATAGCGGTAGAGCTGGTATCCTCTTGCACCGACAATAATAAAAGCTATTGCAAAAAATATAATAATGTATTTTCCCACTTTTGGGAAAGTCATAGCCCGGCTTTTCTGTTCTATCGACATGTTTGCTTTTTCTTGTTCAGACTTCAAAGATAAGATTCTTTTGGAGATGCATTTTAAGATTGAAAGGATTGATGGAATCCGAGCTGATAATTAGTTCGGAAATTCTCACTTCTTCTTTGGTAAAGGAACTGCAGTTAGAAAGTTTGGAACTCCTTAAGATATTGGCATTAATGAGGAAAGGCTTTCAAAATAGAAAATAACTTCATATTGCATTTTTTGGGAGATTCAATCTTTCTTCAATCTTGTAATCAATCCCAACAATCTTTTTCGTTACCTAACATTCTCTTAACCCACGTTCTAAATAAGGGGCGCATTGAATTATTTCATTTTCCTTCAACTGATTTTAACTATTTTTGTTCGTGTTTCTATAATTGATTAAAACTGAAAATTATGCTACAAGTAAATCTTGCAGAAGATATTTATTATTTGGGATTTAACGATCGCCGCACTCACCTGTTTGAAAATATATGGCCTATTCCACACGGTGTTTCTTATAACAGTTACCTGATTGTGGACGAGAAAATTGCTCTTGTTGATACTGTTGAAAGGGCTTTTATCGATGATTATCTTGATTGTATTGAAGAAATTATCGGCGAACGCGAGGTTGATTATCTTATTATTAATCACATGGAACCCGACCACTCCGGTGCATTAAAAGCCATTGTTCACCGTTACCCGAATATTACCCTTGTAGGAAATAAAAAGACCTTCGGTTTTGTGGAGAGTTTTTATATGACTCCCGAAAATATTTTGATGGTGCACGACGATCATGTCCTCGATCTTGGAAAACATAAACTGCAATTCCAGATGGTGCCAATGGTGCACTGGCCCGAAACAATGGTAACTTATGAAGAAACCAATAAAATTCTTTTCTCGGGCGACGCTTTTGGTAGCTACGGAACAATGGATGGTGGCATTTTCGACGATGAGATTAACCTCGAATTCTATGAAGTGGAAGTGATGCGTTATTTCACCAATATTGTGGGTAAATATTGTCCGCATACGCAACGTGCCATTAAAAAACTGGAAGGTATCGATATAAAAATGATTGCTGCCACACACGGTCCAATCTGGCGCACCGATTTGAACTGGATATTAAAACGCTACAATAAGTGGAGCTCGTACAATCTTGATTGCGGGGTAGTAATTGTTTACGGATCGATGTACGGAAATACCAAAAAAATGGCCGAAACTATTGCCCGACAGATTGCTGTACGCGGAGTTAAAAATATTCGTGTTTACGATGCCTCTAAAACTCACTCATCATACATTATCAACGATATTTTTAAATACAAAGGATTTATTGTGGGTAGCGCGGCTTATAACAACGCCATGTTTCCGAATGTTGAAACTCTGCTGACGACTGTTGAACACATGGCTCCGAAAGACCATTACCTGGGTATTTTTGGTAATTACTCGTGGAATGGCGGTGGTGTGAAAAACCTGAAAACTTTCGCCGAAAATATCAAGTGGGAAATGGTTTACGAGCCCATCGAGGAAAAAGGAAACATGAAGGTACAAACACAGGAAGAGCTAATAAAATTGGCCGACGCTATGGCTGACAAGCTTTTGGAAATGCCTCCTTCCGAAAAATTGTAATAACATATTTACCAGATAATTGAAAGCTGCTCTTTGGAGTGGCTTTTTTTATGCGAATTTCTAAAGTAAATTGTTCAAAGAGTGTTTTAACGACTTTTTAAATAAACATCTCTCTGCAGTCTTTTCTTTGCTTATTTATTTCGCGTGAAAATTATATGGCAGAGGATCGTAAAAATGATTAAAAAAAAGTTGAAAATCAGGTAGGGTAACATGGTTTTTATTCGGTTATGTATTAAGAATAAAAACTAAAATTATCAACCATGAGAAAAGTTTTACTTACACTCCTTATTATGGGATTTTTTGTTGGATTTTATGAAGCCTCCTTTGCTGCAGAAGAAGATTGGCAGAATCTGAAAATCCAGGGGACAAATGCTTATAACGCAAGTTTACATCCTAATTATGCTGTAATGGATGATCAGAATCAGCTTGATTCGATGGTCCGGTTCAGTTATTTTGGAAACGACTCTGCTTATCAGTACAAAATTAAGTACCAAAACAGCACCAACGGAAATCAAACCGTTCGTGAAGAGATTCACTACCAGTGGGAAAACACCTGGCAGGAATGTATTAGAAATGAGTATACTTACAACATGCAAGGTGAACTTTCCAAAAGTGCGGTTTATGTAATGGACACCATATCAATGCAGTGGCAGCAAACCGTTCGAAATACTTTCGGATACAAGAATGGTAAAAAAGACAGCAATGTTATTGAAAAAAGAGACTCCGTTTCCCATGCTTGGAAGAATGCTTTTAAGTACGAATATCAGTATAACAACAGCGATTCTGTATCGCAGGAATTAGTTTATTGCTGGAATGATGAAGCCAATGAATGGGAAAATTATTACAAATACGAGTATTTCTATAACAATTTGAATTGTCAGGATTCCAGTTGCCAATACCAGTGGGACAGCATGGCAAACAAATGGGCAAGACAATACAAATACGAGTACAAGTATAATGTTGACAACCATCTTGAAAATCAACACCAGTTTTGTTACGATAGTTTCCAATGTGTCTGGGATTCGAGTGTGTGTAATCTTTACGAATATAAGAACGAGTATTTATACAAACATGAATATTGCACATACGACAGTGTAACGAATGAATGGAATTATGAATGGAAACATGAGTACTTGTACAATAGCGAGGGTGATGTGAAACAGATTCACCGTTATAAACATTCAAATTTAAAAAGTACAACTTCTGACTGGGAACTCGACACGAAGGATTTCTATTTCTATGCCGGCGAAGTTACAGGAGTTATCAGCGCTGATAATCTTGCCATGCAGGAAATAAGTATCTATCCTAATCCTGCTTCCGGACAGCTCACCCTCGAGTTGGGAGATATTGAGAATTGCAGGTTACAAATAATGGATATTACCGGAAGGAGTATCAAACAATATTTAATTCGTTCAAACAGGACCGTAATTCCGTTAACACAATTTAAACCCGGAGCTTATTTCTTTGTCGTGGATAATGGGGTAAGCCGCAAGGCTAGCAAAGTAATTATTCGGTAAATTCGTTGGTTAACCGGAAAGAATTCTTTATCCCTCATTGTAAAATGAGGGATATTTTTTGCGTTTTTTCTCGTATAAATTGCTTTGCAGTGTTTATACAATTTGTCCAAGGTCATAATCATTTTAGATTTTTTCGGTACAACAGAAAATTCCATATTGCTAAAATCAGTAAACAAACGGCCATAAATATTCCGGCAAGAAAGAATTGTGGTTCCGGCAACCAAAGAGCTAACAGCAAACTTCCTATCGAGATAATACCGGACATGATTGCATAGGCTTTGTTTTTATAATACCACGCGTAAGGGAAAAAGTGTGCCCCGGTAATAATGGCGTAAGTCATTAGAAAGTATTCGGGGTCTTTTATCAATACAAAAATCAGGAAAGGGAAATAGAAAATCTGGGCAAAATTAAGCCACAACCCAAGAGGTTGAAGCGGGTTGTCGGGTAACTTCCATATTGTTTTCAAGAGTTTTGATAAACCCAGCGCCAGAGGAAGCAACATTCCTCCAATCATAAAGGTAAAAATGCTGCGGTCGTAGGCCGAAAATGGGAGAGTCCATATTATTGCAATGAGGCTCCATATGATGGTTGCAGCCAGAATAAAATCGATGCCGTTTTTAGCTTTTATACTTGCATCGGTTCTGAGGTCGTCGAGTTGTGTTTTTGTCATAACGAAATATTTTAAAGTGTTTAAATAAATTTGCATAAGAATAACCTTGTCACCGTGTTTAATCGATGGACCATATAATTTGGGGTGATAAAGTTTACTGTGCTAACAGGTCTTCCCTGAATTGGTGGATTTGATGGAGTGCTTTCATTTCGCGCTTGATAGCTGATCGGATAAAATAGCTGAAAATGAGCGCGGCAACGATGTACGATACATCGATAAGAATCAGTAACCACATCGGGAACCAGCTGATAAATTCGGGTGTAAGCATATAAAATCCTATGGTGTAAATAATAAGAATGGCAACGGTTACAGGCCCATGTATTTTTTTTCTGAACCTGAAATACCTGAGAAATGTGTCGTTGTTTTTAAGTGCGGTTTCGCTAAAGTCAATATGTTTCGAATAGAAAATACTACCGGTTTCAATGAATATACGAATCAGCAAGCTGCCAATCATAAGAACTTCACCAGTTTTACTCAAAATTTGCTGAAAGCGCGCAACAAAAACAAAATAGCTTATAAGAACCAGAACAACAAAAACTAATACAGTAATATTCGCCAGTTGTGTACGTGTGGTTTTCTTTCTTTTATGTTCGGCCAGTCTAATAATGCTGGCGGCATTCGAATTTGTTCCAATGTTGTCTTTCTCCTGTTTCCAGAGATTTTGTATGTCGTTGAAATCAGTTTGCATCATTCAAATACTTTTTAAGGTTCTTTTTAATTCTGTGGATTTTTACCCGCACATTTCCGGCACTGATTCCCATAACCTCGGCTATTTCGTCGTAATCGCTTTGATCGAGCACCATCATAATAATCAGTCGGTCAATTTCCGCTAATTGGCCAATGGCTGCGTACAGGTCGGCAAGAATGTGTTTTTGTTCTTCCGCATCGTCTGTTTTTACCAGCTCAAGCGAATCGATGGGAATATTAATCGGCTCTTTTTTATTGCGGATGTAATTGAGGCAGGAGTTCACCGTAATGCGGTAAATCCAGGTTTTATAGCTGGATTTTTCTTTGAATTTATGCAGTGCATTCCAAACATTAATAAAAACTTCCTGCGTGAGATCTTCTGCCAGCTCTTCGTCGCCTTTCATATAGCCGCGGCACATTTGCAAAACCATAGGCCTGTATTGCTGATAAAGCGAATCGAATTGTTTCTTGCCGGCGTTGTTGTTCATTTTCTTTGTTGAATTTTTCCCTTTGAACCCAAAAGATTAAAATTGTTACAACTGCGCTGCAAAAAAAATGATATTTTTTAAATAAAGTTTGATTAGGAACAGAACCACATTAATTCAAAAGGCAATAAAACCAATGGAAATTAAAACATGATCTTTATTAATTCGAATTTGAAAAGCATCATAACTTGCGTTATAAAAGAAAAAGGCTCTGTGTACAGAGCCTTTTAATAACAGTTTTAATACCGAATACTTCCAGCTTTCAAGAGCCTTATAATTGTGCCATTTTTGAAACTTAAAACTGTTTACTATCTACTAACCAGCATTTTTAATCCATACAATAGCTGCCATTAATAACGATAATTATTTCAGCTTTTTGGCTGTAACTTTCATATCGCCATCAGGAGTGTTAACTGTGCCATCCATGTTTTTACCATCAATCTTGGTTTTCAACGTTACGTAATTATAATCTACATAAAGACCACATTTAAAAACACCCTCTTCGTAAGTAAGCTTTTTCAAATCGATTTTATAACCGTCGTCGAATTTAACGTAACCGGTTAATTCGCCTTCTTTTTCAGTGATAACGAATGTGCCGGAACTGTATCCGTAAGGAGCTGTGGGTACCTGGTACTTCCACTCACCAATAACATCTTTATTATTAGATGCCTCTACCGCGTTAACAGCGCCTGCTGCAAAAACCAATACAAAAACAAAAGCTATTAATTTTTTCATTTCAAGAAATTTTAAAAAGATTATTAAAAAGATTGATTTGATAACCGGAATTAAAGTTTGGTTTCAAAAATTAAACTTCCAAATTTATGGGATGTAACTACCTATTGGGGGACGAATAGTCCTTTCTTAGGATAAAAAATCTAAAAACAGGGATAAATATTTTTCAGAAACAGGAATCGTTTTATCTATCGAGTTTATTTTCAGGTTGAATTTTTTGCCGGCTTTTTTTACAAAAGCCACATTCTCCGAATTCACCATAAATGATCGGTGGCATCTAATTACCGGACTGCCTTTTAACATACCTTCCATGTTTTTCATGGTATTTCGTAAAAGTTGTCGTTGCAGTTTTCCCTCAAGCGTGTAGAAAACCGAAACATAATTATCGGTTGATTCAATAAAAAGTAAATCTTTTACTAAAACCGAGAATTTTATTTTTCCCCGGTCATCTTTAAAGGCCAGTAACTTTTTTTCTCCGGGGTTCGAAATTTTGTTTTGTAATTCTTCAATTTGTTCCCGGTGCTTTTTATAATAAATAATAAGCAGAGCAAAAGAATAGGGAATTAGAATTCCGAGCAAAGTATATTTTAATGAAAAAAGAAAATCGTTGATAAAGTTACCAAGCGGATTTCCATACAGCAGAATGTAAACAAGGCTAATTATGGTGATCTCAATGATAAGCCACAGAATGTATGTTTTTAAGGTAAAACTTTCTTTATTAAGGATTTTGCGTAAGGGAAATTGAGTAAATAAAAGCACCAGGGCAACCACTACACCATAACTTGATAAGCGTAAAAACCTGATCAATTCCGAATCAGAATACCAACGTCCAATATTCCAGGGTTTGAATGCATTGATAAAAAAGATGCTGAAAACAAGTATTATTACAATAAGCAGGAATCTGTCTCTTTTTTTGTCGAGAAGATTAAATTTTTTATTTAAGATTTCGAGGTTCAAATTGCTGCTGTTTATTGGTCAATAATAAATGATTGTAATAACATTTCAAAAAAAATGAAACAAATTCTATTTATTGATTTTTATTCAGAAATAATTCTTTGCTTTGCGGCCTCATAGGCATGGTTTTTGTTTTTGCGACTCCGCCATGTTGTTCAGTTAAACGGAAATAAATGAAACGGCCATCATATAAATCTTTATATAAATAACGATTATAGATGGGAGTTCCCCGCCAACAGTCGGATTTCCATAAAAAGTTAAGCAATTATACACGTATGAAATACATCAATTTTTTTCTCTTTTTTGTTATTATCTGTAGTTGTTCGGTTAAAGAAAAAGAGATCGTAAACGAAGGTTTACAAACAATTTTTTTGAAAGAATCGAATGATATATTACCTATATCAAGCTTTGTAAAAGAACTCAATTATATTGAACTGCAGTTTGCCGATAATAAAATTGATTTGGGTGAAATATTGGATGTTAAAATTTTGGATAACGATTTAATTTTAACTCAGCGCCGTGCCAATGAGATTAGTATTTTACGATTTACCAAAGACGGTCGTTTTTTAAACGAGCTGGTAAGTAATAAAGGGGGAAAAGGTGCTATTTCTTATCCTTTGGACATTATAACGTATAAAAAAGATTATGCGGTACTGGCTAAAAATGGTATTTACATTATTGGTAAAGACGGAAAATTTAAAACCAGATTATATTCTTCAGAAATGCCCGGAAGCAAACTATTTGAATCAAAAGGCAGTTTCTACGTTGTTAATGAAATTCCTGATGGTGGACTTTTCTCGGAGTTCTCAGGTCAGAAAAATATCGCGCGGAAAAAGGCTTTCCCTGAAGCAAGGATAAGAGAAATGGGAATGTCTAATATTGAGACACAACTTCATAAAAGCGCTCATTTTTATTCATCGTATAGCGACACGGTTTTTTCCTATTCGGGAAAATCATTTGAGCCTGAATATAGGATAGAAAGTGAGAATTACCCTTCGTTTGCCGAGTTGTGGAGAACTGTTGGCGACAGGACTGATATGGAAACTTTGAAGTACATCAATAATACTCAACACGCAAAAATAAAGAGATACTTCGAAAACGATTATTATATTTTTATCACTTACTGGCTCGGATCTCATTCAACAACAGCCATTATTAAGAAGGAAAATTGGGAGGTTACCTACTTCTCTCAGGCTGTAAATAATCTGGATGGCGGTATCTGGGATAAACCATTTTACCTTTCAGTCGATAGCGAATTATTTATTCCCATTTCTGCATATAAGGTGAGTGGCCACAAAATATCGGATAAACGGCACCACGAATTTGAAGAAGTTCAGAGCCGGATTTCGGCCAGTGGAAACCCGGTAATTATGTGCTGTCACTTGAGGTGATTTTTCAATTTAGTGCTAGTCAAAATATGGTTCAGTGCGTTCTCCTTTGTGATATTCGGACATTAATTTAATTTGTTTCTCTGTATTTCTCGGGAGCGAAAGTTCGGGTAATTTATCTATGTTAAACCAACCCACGTCCATAGTTTCAAGGCCGACAGATATGTTGTCTCCGGTTTTTTCGCACAGTAGAAATATTTTATAAACATACTCGAAAGCGGGAGGCATTCCTTGTTTTTGTTTATCCATGATGGCCAGCAATCGCGATGCTTTAACCTGCAGTCCGGCTTCTTCCATACATTCTTTTTCTGCTACTTCACCGGGACTGTAGGATATATCGGTCCATCCACCCGGCATGGCCCATTTGCCATCTGCTTTTTCCTGGATTAAAAGTATCTGATCCTGCTCGTTAAAAACAACCGCACGAACGTCAACTTTTGGTGTGCGGTAACCGTTTCTTTCTTCAATTACCGGTACGATTTCTTCTATTGGAACATGAGTCATTCTTTCCAGCATGGAAAGAGTCAGATAACGCATTTCCTGGTACCGTTCCACATCGTAAGGATTTTCAGTAAACTCGAGGCCAATTTCAGCCAGTGCGTGCAGGCGTTTTATTTTTTCGAAATAGAATGTTGACATATTTTAATTTAAAATATAAGTGGCAGGTGAAGGTATGATTATAAATTTTTATAAATTAAAATGTTGATAGTAAATAGAGGCAAATCAAAATGTTCTAATATATAATTAAGCTACTACCACAAGAATGTCCAGATTCAAGAATTGAGTGTAAGATATATGATGCCATCAATAGACTATGCTTCTTCTTTTTTCACCAAAATAAACTTGTTATTCTCCACTTCAGAATAACCCTGATCGTATACAAAATAGTATACACGGTTGGTTTTTGTGGTATAGATACTGGTAAAGAAATTAAAATCGAAACCACGTTTTTCGAGTGTTGATTTAAATGCAGTTGTTTTTTCTTCAGGATTGAGTTCTTCGAGAATAGCATGGTTTTGTTTTAAAATTCGATTTATTTTTCGCATAAAATTAGTGGAGCCACTCAGCTTTTTGTTATTATAGGCATTCCGGCAACTGTCGTTACAAAATTTTTGATCGATGCGTCCTTTTAATGGAGTTCCACATTCGAGACATAGTCTTTTTTGCATAAAATCTTTGTTTGTTGGATATTCATAAAATGCTAATTTACAAAAATATATCCGTTTGTAAACGCTTGCAAACGTTTATTGTCGACTACAAACGTTTAAATACCGACTAAGATTTTATACCTGCTCTACCTTTGATTCAACAATTTCGTTCGGGGCTCGAAACAAGACACAGCCCTACATTAATAACTAAAAATGAAATATCATGAATGCTTTAAGAAACAGCGTAAGATTACTTGGTCATCTGGGAGAAGATCCAAAAGTTAGAAGGTTGGAAAGTGGAAAAATTGTTGCTAATTTTAATATAGCAACCAACGAAATTTATCGCGACAGCAAAGGTGTTAAACAAAGTGAAACAACCTGGCATCGTTTGGTCGCCTGGGGAAAGAATGCCGAAGTTGCTGAAAAGTACCTGAAAAAAGGTTCTGAAATCACCATTGAAGGAAAACTCACCAATCGCCAGTGGGAAGATAAAAACGGTGAAAAACAATACACCACTGAGATCGTTGTAAATTCAATGTTGATGTTGGATAAGGCAGTAAATTGATTTAATTACTCAGGAAAATTCTCATAACAAGAACCCCGGATGTAATTCATCCGGGGTTCTTGTTATATATAAATCGTTTCAAATTGTTCGAGAAAGAAAAGCAGAAATATTATTAGCTAAAAAAGAAGAAAGGGCAGAGCTAAATGGACGCTTTTTGATGATGATTGATAATTTACAAACCCCTAAACACAGAACCAATCATTTATTAGAAGTCGCTCTACCCTATATATTTTACCTTATTTTTAATCAACTGTTCAGATAAAAGCAAACTGCAGGCCAAAAGATAGTAAGGAGTGATAATCAAGTATTTAACAAAATGTTGTTCTGAAAGTGTGTTTTCAATTATGGACAGATTTCCCAAATAGGTAGAGTTCTGCTATAAATTTCAAATTCTGAAGACATAAAAGTCCGAGTGAAAATTAGTTTAATTTTTCAGGAATATACCTTAGCTTTTTAAGTTGCGGTAAAAGACTTTGATTCTAATGTTGCTGCTTTCGTTTTTTATAATGGAATTATCTATATCAAACATTTGAAAGTCGGTTAGAAAAACAAAATATAAATTTGACGACAAAATTGTTTTTTGTGCGAATACTTCTTAAAAGGATTCATTCTAATTATCTATATCAAATTTAACGTAATATAATTTTAACAGTAAAGTCGTAAAAATGAATTTTGTTGAATGTAGAAAAGAGAAAAGGGGAAAGCTTATGGACGCTTTTTGAAGATGATTGATAATTTACAAACCCCTAAACACAAAACCAATCATAAATACAGAAGTCGCTTTCCCCAGTTTTTTTACCTTATTTTTATCATCATTGACTTTTAAATTGCAAATAGCAGGCCAAAAAATGATAAATGGTGATATTCAGCTATTTAACAAAATATAGCATTATTTATCTCACTTCATTATGGGACAGAATTCCCGAATAGATAGAATTTTGTATCCAAATTTGAGATCAAAAATTAGTTCTTGAGAGTAATAGTAATCCGCTGAAAGTGCTTGCCTGATTAAAAAATGGGAAAGAAACAAAGGATTTTTAGATATAAATTGATGCTTCAGTTATGAGAAAAGACTCATTTACGCGCTAACAGTATTCAGAATGTTTCAATTCAATAAAGTAACAAACATATATCGAACCCGTACCAGCTTTTAAACAGGCCATTTTATTTTTCAGTATGTAAAATGAAAAAGTATCAACTTATTATTCTTGTGATTATACTTTTTGAGTGTGGAATATATTCTCAAACCAATAGTGATTATAAATATAAAATAGAAATTGAGTCAACTCTGAATTCCCTGGATCATAACAGATGCCTTATCAAAAGTTTTAGCGATTCTTCAATAATAATTTCCAAGTATTATCCAAAGTTTGATCCTGCTAACACATTCATTACGACAGAATATTATTTCAATGATATCAACTCATTTCAAATCAGACACCGAAATTCTATTCTTCATTGGGCTGTAGGCGGTGCAATTTTGGGTTTTATAATAGGTGCGGCTATTCCTCCTGATAATACAGTAGAAGGGTCATATGGCATCTCATATTCAATCTTTGATAGTGAAAAAGACGCCCGGATTATGCAGGGAATTGCAGTGGGAGCAATTGGCGGTACAGTTGGCGCTTTTATTGGTACGGCCAAAATTACGATTCCTCTTGATGAAAAATATTTTCATAAAAAAGGAGCAAAGAAACTGCAGAAATACCGTTATAAGTAAACTAATTTTTACATCCGATCTTGTATATAAAAAAGACGGAAAGACTAATAACAATCATAAAAATCACAAAAAAAGTGTTGTATCCAAAATGATTGATAATTCCCCCGGAAATGAGTGGAAAAATAGTTGGGATAATATTTCCCGCACCGGCGAATCCTGTATATAAGGCACGATTTGTATTTCCTGATATTTCAAGAAGCACGCCATTAAGTGTAATGTTGTAAAGAGAAACAGTAAAACCGCCAATTATAAAAATCCATTTTAGTGTTGCAACATCCGAAATCAGTAAAACAGCTAAAGCCAGGAGCAATGAAAAAACAACATTGGTGAAAAGCAGGAAGTTGTATTTCAGTTTTTTATTCAGGCCCAATACAAATAAACTCATTGTAACCACGCCAATAACTTTAAACAATAGGAATTGCCCGGTATCGGTCGACTGTGTATGAAAGGTTTCTTTGGCGTATAACATGACAAAGGGAATAAAAGATATAACAATCCCCTGAGTGTTAATAAATCCCAGGAAATAGGGCAAACGTCTGTTGTTCTTCAATTCAAACCGCATGTTTTGGATAAAACTCTTAACACCTGAAATTTTTGTACCTGAAGGTTCCGTCTCTTTTACATTCCAAAAACCAATTGATGCCACCAATAATGCACTTCCTCCTATTAAAAACATATTTGAATAATTTCCCGGAAACGGTGATCCTGATAAGACTTTCTTGGCCAGAAATGCCGTGGACAGAATAATGATTCCACCTATAATTTGACGGGCAGAAAAGAATGGTTTCCTTTTGTTCTGTTGAATTGACTTCCCCAGAACATCAACATAACTAATATTGGTAAAGGCACCGCTAAACGAAAACAAGGAAATAAATAGGAACAGAAACCAAAGTACCGGCGCATTACTGTAAACAGAAAACATATAAAGTGTAACTGCCAGTGCAAGAAGAGACACCACCCGCAAATTAATCCCAAATAATAAATACTTTTTCTTGAATGGACGGTTACTAACAATGGGAGCAAAAAATAATTGCGTGAAACTCGATCCTCCCATCATTATGGCGGCCATAATACCCACATGAAATGAATTTCCCCCTGCTTCGATGACCATAGCGGGAATTACCGTATCAACATCCATGAAGTTTTGGGCAAATGCCAAAAAACTGGCATGCCATAAAAAGGCTTTAAAATTATGTGTTGATATTTTCTCCGATAAACCCATTCTTCATGCGATTTTATTGCAGTTGATTTTTTTTGAATATTAATAATCGACCATTTGTGTTTTATTAAATCCCGGTTGCCAATTCATATTACATCGAAACAAACGTATTTTATGAGGGATTGTTTAATTGTAAGTTATCAAAATAATTGTATTGATGATAATTCTATAATTTACAATTTGACATATCTAGATGTTTATATATATTTGTTTCCTTTTAAAAAGAGAAATAAATGGAATTTAAACAATTGGATATTAAACCTGAAGGAAGTTGGTTTGCAAGGAATTTGTGGTCGAAACACAGTAAAAAAACATACTTATTTATCTTTCTTGGAGCCGCTGCCGGAGTTATTTTATACTTTTTGGAAGGCGACAGACAGCTTTCGAATATTACTTTTAACGATGTTTTGCCCAATATTCTAATGGGTGGATTCTTTGGCCTTTTCATTACCAATAGCCCGTGCGCGAGAAATAAGTGCTGAACCACTGATTAACCTTTAATCATATTCTTTGACTAGAATTATTGAAAAATTGAATCTCAAAATAATCTTATAAAAATCATTTTTAGGTGCCTCCATGTGTTTAAAATAATGGTTGTAAAGCCCGTGCTTTATTGTATGACTTGTGTTTATTGCTTGGTAAAGTAATGTTTCGATATATCAAAGTAGTCATATTCCTTTAAAATCGCGTAACCTTGTTAGAAAACATATGTATTGTTCACAAGCTTATATATATTGTGGCAGGGTTTTATTATATGAGACTGGCCATAGATGAAAAGTGAGAACATGCTGTAAATGTATAAGGTACATATGATAGTAACAGTGTAATTATTGAGGAGAAAGTGCCATGACTAATCAAATAAAAGATAGAATTTATCTCGATGACAAGGTGTTTGAACTATTATCGACGCCCTTAAGATATTTTTTTGAAGCTCACCCTGATATACCACGATTCCGAGGAATGAGTTCGAGTTGCAGGAGAGGTTATGTTGCCGCCTGGCGAATCAGGAATAACGTACTTTACCTAATCGGTTTCCAGCAGGTTCATCCGGATATTGATATTAATAGCAATCATATTATCGCAAGACCTAAAACACTGGCAGATTGGTACACCGGAACTCTACATATTCCTCTTGGTAACATTCTCCCTGATCATACTCGCGGGTTGCAACGATATGAAAAAGAGATTCATATTTATATAAAAAGTGGTGTTGTTTATAACCACGAAGTTGTCCATAACCAGTATGCACCTTCTGATAAACGAGATAATATTTCGTTATAACCTAATGGTATGACCGTGTGGTAAAGAAACCTGAAGGACAAGATGCTTCAACAATATAATAAAAAAGGAGCTAGATTTTACTTAACTCCTTGTCATTTACAGAGCGGGAAACGGGGATCGAACCCGCGACCCTCAGCTTGGGAAGCTGATGCTCTACCACTGAGCTACTCCCGCTTTTATTATGAAATAATGTCGGAAACAAATGTATAAAATTATTGCTGAATTTTTGATGGTATTGAGAAGTAAAAAATTCAATTAAATGATTCGCTTAATTTCAATTTTATAACGTTGCAATTCTTCTGTTCTATAATCCTTATGTGATAACAGCAGAAGCTTAAAACTGGAAGTTTTGAGTATTCTTAATACTAATGACCAATGGCTAATTACTAATTCATTAGTCCTTACTAAAACGCCCATTTAATCCGCCCGAAAATGACCTTTCCAATGTCGCCGTATTCTGTCCCTTCGTCACCAAAAAATAGTTGTCCGTTAAGCATTAATTCCCAGTTGTTCCCTAACGAATAGGTGAGGGAAGGGCCTAGAAATGATGACCCGTCGCAGGGATTAAGCATAGCCGAAATACTTCCCGAAAAAAGTGGCGTAAACGGGAAGGAGCTTTGTGCGAATAGCTGGTACTTACCGAAAGAAAGCATTTTTGCAGAAATATCGGGAGCAAAGAAATTTCGCCCTCCTGCTTTACCAGTTGTGCCATGACTGTTAAATAAAGCACCGAAATGAAGATATAAACTGTTTTCAAAGGTGTAATCTCCGGAAACTGAAGCCACCAGACTTTCAAAATTTTCTTCGTCGTTTTTATCGCGTGGTTTAAACCATGTTAGTTCGCCGCGAAAACCGCCGCCTTTAATATCGCCTGCCCAGCCACCGCCAAGAACATAATCTTTACCCACCAAACCTCCTAAAAACTGTATGTCATAATTAAACTTTGAGAAGTGGTACATACCGGCAAGTGCTGTTTCACTTGAATCTTTTCTCCCTATTTTATAAACCAATTCTGCCGATGAGGTTACTCCGGTATAATATTGAATTCGCACGCCATCGGTTCCCGGACGTTCTTCGTAATCGAAATCAAAATAAGAAAAGGTATTAAAAACGTCGTTGGGATTCCAAACCAGGTTGGTTCCCCAGTTGATTCGCTGACGTCCAATCCTGACCTGCCAGTCTCTTTTTGTATAATCAATCCACGCCCGGTCGATCATGGTATGAAGAAACCATCTGTTTTGCGAGATTAATATTGTTCCCAGATCAAGATAACCGTTGTCTTCGTCGATGATTTTTTCGTAATCGGGATAATCCTTAATCATCTGACCGAAAAATATCCTGTTTCGTGATTCAAGTGCAAAGGTAAAAACATCGGATGCATACCATCTGAAATTTAGGCGGTTATGAATCTGATTCAGCATTAAATAATCAAGCGATTTTGTTTCGGAAACCGAGAACGGTTCCACAGGTTTATAATACATGCCCAGATCTTTGATATAACCATTAAAAGACAGGTTTGATTGAGCATTTGCACTTGAAATTGAAATAAGAATCAGTAATGTCAGGTATATTTTTTTCATAGCAAATTAACTGTTTACTGCCACTGAACACTGCTTATTCTTCGAAAACTCCTCCTGCAAAATCCATTACGCACATGGTGCGATAAACCGGATGTTTTCCGCAGGCAACACCAACGTTTTTAAATTCAGGATGTAAGAGGTTGGCACGGTGCCCCCGGTTTTTAACCCCATCATCAATAAGCAGAAATACCACTATTTGCCTTGCGCTGTTGTTTCCGTAAGCAATATTTTCGGCAATTCGAACCTGCCATTTTGCATATCGTTCTATTCGTTCTTTCATTCCCGACCGGTCGCTCCCGTAATGGCCTGTTTTCCCGGTTTTTTCCTGGTCTTTTTGATGATCGTTGGCGGCAAGTGTTAATTTTTTGCTGGGATACATCAGCGGCAATGGCTGTCTGTTTTTTAATTCTCTGACACATTCGTTCAAAGCATTCACTCCTTCTATGGTTTTAATTCGTACATCTCCCGGGTAACTCAAAATCTTTCGATCGTAATACGATGCCAGAGGAGCAATATATTTTTTGGCATATTCCGCCGGATTGGAACGAAATAGATTGATTTCATAAATCACTTCTTTTTCGAGCGAAGTCAGGTAATCGGCATTTGCTCCTGTATTTAATATATCATTTTTGTCCGGATGATTTGCAGAACAGAATCCGATTATTCCTAAAAATATGAATGTTGCCAGAATCTTCATTTATTATCGTTTTTCATCGCTGATGATTTTGCCGTCTTCGATGGTAATAATCCTTCGTGCTTTGTTTACCACCCGTTGATCGTGCGTTGAAAATATAAACGTGATTTTTTCATTTTTATTAAGCTGCTCCATAATATCCAGCAGATTTTCTGTTGAATGAGAATCGAGATTGGCGGTGGGCTCGTCGGCCAGAACAAATTTTGGTTTCGATGCCAAAGCCCTTGCAACTGCAACACGTTGTTGTTGTCCGCCTGAAAGTTTCGATGGACGTCGGTTCATCATTTCGCCTAATCCGACTGCCTTTAACAATTCTTCGGTTCGATTTTCGCGCTCAGCCTTTGGTTTTCCCTGCAATTGCATAATAAATTCTACATTTTCTTTTGCCGTGAGAACCGGAATGAGGTTGTAAGCCTGGAAAACAAAACCAATGTTATTCATCCTAAAGTCGGTAAGTTTCCGGGTAGAAAGCTTGCTGATGTTAACTCCATTGATTTCAACGTTCCCTTCAGTGGCTTCATCCAACCCTCCGATGATATTCAATAATGTTGTTTTACCCGAACCAGATGGCCCTACAATAGCTGTAAATTCACCTTCTTCGAACGAAACATTAACGTCGTTCACTGCATGAACTGAAACCGAATCGCTGTTGTAAATTTTGTGCAGGTTTTTTATTTTAATTATTGTCATAATGCTAAATTGCTAAAATGCAGGAATGCATTAATGGTTAATACTCTTTATTGTTATTTATATTGAACTCATATTTTTTTACAAATTCAGGTTTCAAGGTTTTTCGGACATTCTTGCATTAAAGCATTCATGCATTTTATTCCTTCAACTCTTCAATCCCTCAGTCTTTCAACCCTTAAATTATTCACTTCTCGTCGCTTCTGCCGGATTTAATTTCAGAGCCTTTCGAGCCGGATAGATCGCTGAAATCAGTCCGGTAAGAATTACCAGAAAGGTTATTACAAAAATAGTATGGGGCTGCAACGAGGTGTAAATTTCAGTGGCGTAACCATATTTTTCTAGCCCTTCGGCAAACATTGATACATCGATGGGACGTTTTTCAAAGATTTTGGTAATGCCCGAACCAATGATTATTCCCAGCACTCCTCCTGTTAAAGTCAGCATAACCGATTCAAGAATGATCATGTTAAAAATTCTTCTTTTATTCATCCCAATCGCCATGAGCATCCCAATTTCTTTTGTGCGTTCAAGCACAGCCATCAACATGGTGTTGATGATGCCAAAACACAGCCCCAGTAAAATGATCAGAATGAAAATATACATGTATTGATCCATCGAATCAGTCAGCAATGCCATTTCTGGGCTCAGTTCTTTCCACGTTTGTACATCGTTGTTTCCGGCAATATTTTGGATTTCAGATTTAAACAGCGATGCATCGTCACCGTTTTTTATAATGACAGCAAGCTCATGGGCTGCGTTTACTTCAATGCCCAATTGTTTTTGAAGATCCTCGTAGCGCACAAACATATGCAATTCGTCGTAACCGGTGTTGCTGGTTTTGTAGATACCACTCACCCGGAAACCCTTTGACGAAAGATCGCCGTTAAGGTCAACCATCTGAACATTCACCTTTGATCCCGGCTTCAGTTTAAGTTTTTTTGCCAGTTTCTCTCCGATCAGGATGGGCGGCATCCGGCTGGTTTTTTCGAGATAAGTACCTTCTGTTAGGTGCTCGTATATATCCGTAACACGCTTTTCGTTGTCCGGATCAATTCCCAGAAGTTTTCCACCTCCGGTACCGTGTGCCGCCATTATAAACGGTTCGGCAACCAGACGGGAACTCACAGCTTCAACTCCTTTTATGTTTTCTATTTGTTGTGCAAGCGATGGTGCATCTTTAATATACAGGTCGGTTTCGTTGTTTTCAAGAAAATGTGGTGCATGAATCTGTAAATGGGCCAGTTCCGACTTGGTAGCTGACTCAATCCGTTCATTTACGGCTCCCTGCATAAAAGCCATCGTAAAAACTCCAGCAAACAGGCCCAGTGCAATCGCCACGATCATGATCAGGCTGCGCACTTTATTTCTCCAAACGTTCCTCCATGCAATTGCAAATATCATGATGTTTGTTTTTTATTGTCGTTGTAATTTTATTTAAACATGATTCACTTAACTATCCTTTTTTAACCACGAATTGCTTTCGTAATTTTTAATTTTTGAATATTAAACATTGGGAAGACTGCAATAAATACGCTAATGAAAAATACAAGGATCATCTGGTTGTAAAAAAGCGATGTTTTCATCGAAAAGAAAAGAAAAGGTTCCATCCCATATTGTTCGTAAGCAGTTGCCATTTCTTTTGACAATGGAATAGGGTGGTGAAAGAAATACAGGCAAAAGAGATAGCTGATAACTAGCCCAACGGCAGATCCGATGAGACCAATAAAAAGGGTTTCGAAAAACACCATTACCGAGAGCCTGCTTTTTTGCATACCAACGGCATGAACCACTCCAAATTCGCGATTTCTTTCTTTTACCATCATCAGTACCACACTGAACATCCCGAATATAATTACCATGTACAGGATTCCCAGCATGATAATTCCTCCTCCACGGTCGCTTTCTATCAGCTGTTCCAGCTCGGGTTGCATTTCAGACCAGGTCATAACGGTATAATTATCCGGGAGAATTTTGGTTATATTTCGTTTTATATGATTCACCTGGTAATGATCGTTTGCCATTACCACTATCGAAGTAGAAAGGTTGTAAGCAGAATAGAATTCGCGGGCAGTTTCGATATCCAAAAATACCAGGCGTTTATCGTATTCTTTTATGGGGTGAGAGATGATTCCCTTAATTTCAAAAAGGCCACTTGCACTTATCCCGTGATAACCCTGACTAATCATTACCAGTGTGTCGCCTACACCTAAATTCAGGTATTCTGCCAGCGATTGCCCGATCACTGTTCCTTTGTCTCCTTTTTTCAGGTAACTTCCTTTTTTTATTTTTCCGGATATATTGGTAATATGGTCTTCTGCTTCAGGTTCGATGCCCATTACAATGGCCGGTTTACTTTTCAGGTGATTGGCTGCAAGCGCGAACGATTCAATCCGGTGAGAGATTAACGTAACATCTTTAATTTGTTCCAGTTGAGTTTTTAATTCAGGCGATAGTTGTAAACTGTTTTCAAGGGTACGTTCATCCCAGAAAGCCGTATCCTGTACCTGCAGGTATCCTGAGTAAAATTTCACGGAGTTTTCAATCATGCTGTCATACGATCCTTCCTGCATCGACCGCATCCAGGATGCAAGCAGAACGCTAAAAACGATAGATGAAATAGCTATGATTGTCCGTCGCCGGTTTCTCCAGAGGTTGCGCCATGCGAGTTTTATGTTTGTATTCATTTGAAATGCTTTAATGATTAAATGCTATAATGCTTTAATTTGCGAAGCATCAATTTTTGAAATTCATTTTTTTATAAGTTGTGTCTTTTGATTTTGACAATATTTTTGAAATCTCATTTGCTTCTGTCAGAAGGCGTGATAGTTCTTGTTGGTTGTTTGAAAGATTAGCATCTTCAATTATTTCAAGCCAATAACAAGATTCGTCTGCTTCCTCAACCGTAATACATATTTTACTGAAGAACTCAGATTGTGAACGTCCTCGGCAAGCAGAACGGTAATTTGCCCCGGTTGATGTGGCAGATTTTATAAGTTGGTATGTAATTACCGAACTCGCTTTTGATGGTTTCAACAATTCGCAAAAAAGAATAACATCAACGGCAAACTTTTTCGTTCGTCGTTTCATTTCTTCTATAAATTCATCTTTTGCATTCATTTAAATTCAATTTTGGGTTGAACACATTTTCAAATATTTAAGCATTAACGCATTTAAGCATTCATGCATTTGTATTTCACCTGATTCTCTTCATATTCTGCTGCGAAAAGAAATTTTCCTTTAGCTCCACATTAAATTTGATTTTATCGAAAACGAGTATGGTTTTATTTCCCTCTTCGTCTGCCGGAATCATTTCCAGCCTGGTTGGCATTTCGCGGTCGTCCATCATTTTTACGTCAGTTAGAATCTCAGTGTTGACAAGGTATCCATCTTCATCGTAAAATTCGCCTTTTAGCCAGTGAAGTTCTTTTTTCGAAATCCACATAATTACTTTTCCCCAAACAACCGGGGCATCATCGTGAGGAATAAGTTCAATTTTGTAGCATTGATATCCCTGAATTTCTTCTTCGCCCAATAACTTGTTTGAATAATCGCGGGCCAGTTGCGATTCGTTTACCAGGTCATCGTTTTTAAAGTCGGAGCCCATCCACGACTGCATCATCATCGATGGAGGGATTTTTATCATGCGTTCGATATTGGGCACCCAGTTCCACATTTCTTTTTCACGTTTCAGGAAAACCTGACCTTTTTCTTTAGCCGGTGCAGTAATGTAAATCAGAGAATAATCGTTGCCAAGTGTCCAGTTTTTCATCGAAACTGTACGGTTCCAGGAGGGGCGTTCAATGATCATGGTCATTTCTCCTTCGCTCGACAATCCCCTGAATTTTTCGTCGGCTTCTTTTACAATGGCGGTCATATCCTGGGCGTATACAAAACTGCCCAATAATAATATGAATAGTGTGGTAGCAATGTGTTTCATATCTGTATTATTGGTTTTTCAAGATTTTAAATGCAGCTTCCAGAATGGCATTTTCCAATGCTTCCATGTGAAACATATCGGGTACGGCAATACAATATAAAAATGCCCCCTCAATCATTGCTGCAATAGCCATTAAATCATTCTCTGGATTTTTGCTCCCCTGTTTTTTTATGAATTCGAGGAAGAGTCTGAAAAAAGGTTCTGTTTTTTCGTGATAAGAAAGTGTAAATGTTTTCATAAGTTTGGGTTGGAGTAACAGCGAAAAAAACAAGGTCCAGTGTTGCATGTTGTCCTTCAACAGTTTAAAGCTCTGCCTGATAAAATAGACAAATTCTTCCTCCGTTAATACACCATCGTGGTTTAAATCAAGATTGGTGAAAATCTCACTAAAACCATGTTCTATAATCTCGTTCAGAATTTCTTTTTTGCTTGAGAAATAGTTGTATGTGAGGCCTTTCGATATGTTTGCCTTGGCGGCAATCTGACTGATGGATGTGGTGTGAAATCCGTTTTCGGCAAACAGTTCCAGGGCTGTATTCATAATCAGTTCCTTCTTTTGTTTTCTGATATCGTCGAATTGTTCAGGACTTCGTGGCATCTGTTATCTCTTTTTTGATTGAACGGTCGGTCAAAAATATAATATTCATTTTTAACTTGCAAATAATTTGATGAAAAAATGACCGACTGGTCAATTAAAACGTGGAACATTAGACGGAAAAGTTTGAACTGTAGAGGGTGGCCTGATAATAAATGCTAAATAAACTGAATAAAACCGGCAATGCACTATTAGTTGCAAGCAAATGTCGAATAACTTGCTTTCTTTGCGCCCAATTGTTTTAACAAAACCGGGGCCTAATTAACCCCGTATTATATAATTTACGTAAATGAAAATATTTGAAGGACATTCTTTCCATATACCCGTTCTGGGTGTTGGATATTCAATGGACACACCTGTAAATGTCGCACCCTTCGGAATTTCATCGGTGATTTCACTGGTCGATGATTCGCTGATGGAAACGATACGCGAATTCTACTGTAAAAAGTTTGATTTGCCGTTTACTGCCATCTCTAAAAAAGTAGACGATCACAGAGCAAAACGCATAACATCGTACCTGAATACGATGGAAGAAGTGGTAAATCAAAAGGTTGAAAGTTTAAAAGCTTCTTTGGCGAATGTTGGAGGCGAATTGGAAAAATATTACGATTTGCTTCCCGAGGCGTCGGAGTTGAAGGCAAAATTCAGCAACCTTGGATTTAAGAAATCGGTTACCGAAGAGCTGAAGAAATGGGTGAACGATAAGTTACCGGTGGGGTCGATTGATGTGAACATTATGACCAAGCTCGACCAGGTGAACAAAAAGGACGGTGAAGAACTTCCCATCGAGTATAACGATGCACACGCTGCTTTACGTGGTTTTGCCAACAGTAACCTGAGTTCATCGTTGGTACTTTCTGCAGGAATGAGTCCGCGTTTGTACAGCTACATCGAAAACTTTAAAGACTTCTTTCCTGATATAACAGGCAAAATCAAAAAGAATATTATTCTTAAGGTTAGTGATTTCCGATCGGCCCTGGTGCAGGGTAAAATGTTGGCTGCAAAAGGACTGTGGGTATCTGAATACCGCATTGAGTCGGGTGTAAACTGTGGAGGACACGCTTTTCCAACCAACGGCGTATTATTTGGGCCAATTTTGGACGAGTTCAGATTGAACCGCAAGCAGTTATTTGATACTTGTGTAGAAGTTTATAAAACGGCGCTACAGAAAAAAGAGCTTGCACAACCTGCCGAAGTACCGGAAATGAAGATTACGGCACAAGGTGGTGTTGGTAACAGTGAAGAACATAACTTGCTGCTTGAACATTATAACATGGACAGCGTTGGCTGGGGGTCGCCCTTTATGCTGGTTCCTGAAGTAATCAGTATTGATACTGAAACCATGAATCTTTTGGCCGAAGGAAAAGAAAAAGATTACTATTTCAGTGGTCTGTCTCCACTGGGTGTTCCTTTTAATAGTATTAAAGGTGCGTCAATGAGTAAGCTCCGTTTGGCAATGGCTGCCGATGGAAAAGCGGGGATGCCATGTACAAAAGGATTTTTGAGGTATAATACGGAGTATACTGAAAAACCGATTTGTACTTCGTCGCGACAATATCAAAGCAAAAAGTTAAAGGAACTGGAGGCAATGAATTTGCCGGAGGCAGAATACAAAAAAGCGTACGATAAAATTACTGAGCCGGAGTGTTTATGTATCGGGCTAGGAATTTCAATGCTGCAATCGAAAGGGATTGCTGTTAAGGAAAACGAAAAAGTTACTGTTTGTCCGGGGCCAAACCTCGCGTATTTCTCAAAAATATCTTCGCTGAAAGAGATGGTTAATCATATTTACGGACGAATCAATTTGTTGGATAAAGGTTACCGTCCGCACATGTTTTTGAAGGAATTAAATATGTATCTTGATATTTTTAAAGAGCGTATGGAAGTTTTCCATAAAAATGCTGAAGACGTAAAAGAAAAGCGTAACCTGGTGAAATTCAAAAAGAACCTGGTGGACGGAATCGACTATTACAAAAATCTTTTCGGCGAAAAGAAAAAGGATGTGGTTCTGGAATTGGAAAAACTGGTTCAGAAATATCCGGTTTTAAATAAAGAATTATAGAAATATAAAAGAATAACAGAAAGCGGAATTCATGAAAATGGGTTCCGCTTTCTGTTATATTGCCTTTCAAAATGAAAAGACTTCAGTGGAATTTATGTAAAAATGGTTATAAACAGGGTTTGAATACTGATCAAGTGTTTATATTTACCACCTATAAGTATAAATTCAAATCTGTTAAGTTTGATGGAAAACCGGTTAAAGCATGAATAATACAAAAACGCTGTTGGTTCTTTTGATATTGGGATTCTTTCCCATACTTCTGAAAGCTGAAGATTCCGATTCGCTTTATGTAGCCACTCATTATAACGAGACGGAATATTTTATTGAAATGCGTGACGGGATTAATCTTTTTACCGTAGTGTATACACCCAAAGATGAATCGGAAAAATATCCCATACTTATAAACCGTACCTGTTATAATGTGGCGGGAACAAAGAATAATAAACTAAATACACCGTCCATTCATTTAATCCGCGAGGGTTATATTTTGGTTTACCAGGATGTACGTGGCCGTTACATGTCGGAAGGAACTTTTGATAATATGCGCCCTAATATTCCGGGAAACGATGTGAACAATAAAAAGGATATCGACGAGAGCTCTGATACCTACGACACTATCGACTGGCTCATTAAAAATATAAAAGGGAACAATGGAAGAGTTGGAATTTACGGTGTATCATACCCAGGTTTTTACAGTGCAGCTGCTTTGCCTGATGCACATCCAGCTTTGAAGGCAGTTTCACCTCAAGCTCCCATTTCCGATTTCTTTTTTGACGATTTTCACCACCAGGGAGCGTTCTTGCAATCGTATTTAGCTGTTTATCCTTTATTTGGTTATCAAAAAGATGGGCTGACTGATAAATCGTGGTTCAGCGATAAAATGATGCGCTTGTTAAAAGAGCGTCCGGCAAACGGCTATGAATTTAACCTGAAGTTAGGCCCTCTAAAAAATATTACCAAAAAATTTCATTACGACAATTTCTTTTGGCAGCAGGTAGTGGAGCATCCCAATTACGATGAATTTTGGCAAAAACGTTCCATTCTTCCCCATTTAAAAAATATTACACCAGCAGTTTTGACCGTTGGCGGTTGGTTTGATGCCGAAGATTTATACGGGCCGCTGAATATTTATAAAACGATACAAAAAAACGATCGCAACGCAAAAAGTACCATTGTGATGGGGCCCTGGACTCATGGTGCCTGGGCAGTCGAACGGGGACAGCAAATCATTAATCATATTTATTTGGGCGACAGCATATCCACATTCTATCAAAAGGAGATGGAGTTGCCCTTTTTTAACTACTATTTGAAGGACAAAGGAGGTATGACTTTGCCGGAAGCCTATATGTTTGATACCGGCATCAAGGAATGGAAAAAGTTTGATGAGTGGCCTCCAAAGGATGTGGAGACAATAAGTTTTTCGTTTGGCAAAAATGGTGAGCTTTATATGAATGAGGAGAAGGAGCCAAAGGCTACATTCAGCTATGTGAGCGATCCGAAAAAGCCGGTGCCATACCGTTCAGCTATCGAAGGACTGACCTTCACACCCAGGGATTTTATAACCGACGATCAGCGTTTTGCTTCTTATCGTCCTGATGTTTTAACATTTAAAACGGAGGTGTTGGATGAAGATGTAACCATTGCGGGAGAAATACTGGCACAACTGGTGGTTTCTATGACCGGAACCGATGCCGATTTTGTTGTAAAATTGATTGATGTTTACCCGGACGATCATCCCAATTACGATCATAATCCTGACAATATTGTTATGGGCGGGTATCAACAATTGGTCAGGCACGAGGTATTCAGAGGGCGTTTCCGCGACAGTTATGTTGAGCCAAAGCCTTTTGTTCCGAATGAGCCAACCAATGTAACAGTGCCTTTACAGGATATTCTTCATACCTTTAAAAAAGGACACCGGATTATGATTCAGATACACAGCACATGGTTCCCTTATATCGATCGCAATCCGCAGAAATATGTGGATAATATTTACCAAGCCGATGAGGAAGATTTTATAAAATCGGAGATAACTATTTATGGTGTATCAAGTATAAAAGCCGGTGGTGCTTTGCCAACTTATGAACTCTTGAAGAAAATGAACTGAAAGGTTGAAGAATTGAAAGAAGAATGCTTGAATGCCAAAATGCGAGAATGCTTGGTTACTTGTCCTTGCTACATTCTGGACTTTCGACTAGTTACTAGTGGCTCGTAACTCGTAGCTCAAAAAACCAAATTACTGAATGATTTGTCAATATCCCAAAATCCTTTATTCTCGTCTAATCGCACTCTGGAACTAATCATTGCCAAATGATTTATTTCCCTTTTCTCCATCTTGTAGTGGCTGTTCGAACCGGAAAAACTCCCTCGTTAACGAACTTCACATCTTCAATAGAATAGAAAGCTTTGGGATTGGTAGTTTTTACTATATTTTCTACCTTTTTTATTTCCGATCGTTTGATAATGCTGTAAATAATGCTGACATTTTCGGAACTTCCATGTGCCCCATGATGAGTAATTCCGTACCCGGCTTCACGTAAGGTTAAAATCAGTTTCTCTGCATTTTTGCGGGTAATGATCTGAATTTTAACAATGCCCATAGCCAGTTTTTCTTCAATGCGTAATCCCACATAATTTCCCGCGGCAAAACCCGCGGCATAGGCAACGTAGCACAACCAGTTATCCAGGTTTTCAAATATTTTCGAGATCGCAATCAACCAGATGAACACCTCAAAAAAACCAAGAAAAGGAGCCCAGAATTTGTGTCCTTTCGAAACCATAACAATACGAATAGTACCAATAGTTACATCCATTACCCGCGACATAAATATGAGTGCCGGTAATAATACATAGGTAAATAAACCGCTGTCGTAAAAACCTGTTTCCATAAAGTAAAGGTATTATTTTTTTCTTACGGATTTCAGCTATTTTATATTCTGAAATTGAAAGGAAGATTGATTAGATTAGCTGGATCAAAATTCCGTTTCCTGTAATTCTAAAACTCAGATGTAAAGTGGAACTTAATGTCTTTAAATTCGTCTTGTGCCATTTGCAGGATAAACTGTGAATCAGCCATAAACACATCGCGACCCAGTTTATCTTTTGCCATTTTCTGATGCTTCCTTTTTTTGAATTCAGTCAGCACTTTAATGTCATCGCATTCAATCCAGCAGGCTTTATGCATCGATAGTGGTTCGAAACGACATTTGGCATTGTATTCGTGTTCCAGTCGATATTGAATGACTTCAAACTGAAGCTGGCCAACGGTTCCAATAATTTTTCTTCCGTTAAAGGCACTTGTAAAAAGCTGGGCCACACCTTCGTCCATAAGTTGGTCGATTCCTTTTGCCAGTTGTTTCGATTTCATTGGGTCGGCGTTTTCCACATAGCGAAACATTTCAGGAGAGAAACTTGGCAAGCCTTTAAAAGTGATCTCTTCGCCATCAGTTAACGTGTCACCAATAATGTAGTTACCGGTATCGGGCACCCCAATAATATCGCCGGGATAGGCTTCTTCCACAATCTCTTTTTGGGAAGCCATAAATGCAGTTGGGCTTGAAATACGAAAGGATTTTCCCAGACGGATATTTTTGTACATTTTATTACGTTCGAACTTCCCGGAACAGATTTTTACAAAAGCTATCCGGCTGCGGTGATTGGGATCGATGTTGGCGTGAATTTTAAATACAAAGCCTGAAAATCCTTGTTCTTCGGGTTTTACTTCTCGTTCCTCAGCAAAGCTGGGCTGGGGAATGGGCGCAATTTTCACAAACGAATCCAATAGTTCCTGAACACCGAAGTTATACAAAGCACTTCCAAAAAATACGGGTGCGAGATCGCCGGCCAGGTACTCTTCGCTGTTAAATTCAGGATAAATTCCTTCAACCAATTCCAGCTCTTCACGCAGTACATCGGCATCTTCACCAATGTAGTCTTCCTGTGCCGGATCGCTGAGGTCTTCAAATTTAATACGCTCTTCAATTTCCTGAATATCGGGTTTAAAGAGTTTCAGGCTTCGGTTAAAAATATTGTAAACGCCTTTAAAGTCGGGGCCATTGTTTATGGGCCAGCTTAACGGGCGGACTTTTATTTTCAGTTGGTCTTCCACTTCATCCATCAGCGTAAACGGATCTTGCGATGGACGGTCCATTTTGTTGATGAACACAATTACCGGTGTTTTACGCATTCGGCAAACGTTCATCAGTTTTTCGGTTTGTGGCTCAACGCCCTTGGCCGCATCAATAACAATAATTACACTGTCCACAGCTGTGAGGGTTCTGAAGGTGTCTTCCTGAAAATCCTGGTGACCGGGGGTATCGAGAATATTTACTTTATAACCGTTGTATTCAAAGCCCATTACCGAAGTGGCTACCGAAATACCACGCTGACGCTCGATTTCCATAAAATCGGAAGTGGCGCCCTTTTTAATCTTGTTGCTTTTTACGGCACCTGCCACACGAATTGCCCCTCCAAAAAGGAGAAGTTTTTCAGTTAAGGTTGTTTTTCCCGCATCAGGGTGACTTACAATTCCAAAGGTTCGTCTGCGTTGTATTTCTTCAAGAAATCCCATTTTCTAATGTCTTCAGTTAAATGCGGCGCAAAAATAGAAAAGATGTTTGAAATAATGTGTTTTAAAGATAGATTGTGCCAAGGTCTTTCAAAATCTTTAAATTAGATTGAAATTAATTGACTTTAAAAAGTTTAAAATGTCGTGATTTAAACTAGCAGGCTATGTTACTTACGCTTCTTTTTCATTTCTTTAAACGATTTTGAAATATGTTCCCAATAGGCTTTGTGGAATTTGATGCTTGATTTTCCCAAAATGTCGTGGTATGTCTTCGGTTCGTCATCCGGATGAAATATTCTCAGGTCCATATCTTCGTATAAGGCCGGAACCTCTGGGTGGAACTGAACAGCAAAAACATTCGGATAGGTACTGTGAGCAATCCCTTCAATAATTTTTCCGTCGGGCGATAAGCAGGTAACCTCGAGTCCTTTGCCCAGCTTCTCAGCCGCTTGGTGGTGGCTGCTGTAAATTCGGGGTGTCGTCTTCTTTGAAACATGAATGGTCTCACCAAAAAAAGGATGATTGGTAAATTGTATGGTGTGAAGGTTAACGCCCATAAATAGTGTGTCTTCTTCAATCAGTTGCCAGTAGTTGCGGTGCATATTGGTTCTGCCAATGGCTACAGTTTCTTCAGGAGTATTGGCATTGTAAATTTCTGAAGGGATATCCTGTATTAGTGTTCCGCCGGTGGCTACATTCATGGTTTGCATCCCCAGACAAAAACCGGTTACTACATAATCAGGGCGTTCGGCCAGAAATGGTTGAAAAGATTCATCCTGGTAGCCTCCCAGCAGATGGAACAAAAATGAAGCTTCGTAATAATGTCTGGCAGGAGTACTCACTGCCGATTTTGTATTTTCTTCTCCGTATATTGAAGGCGGAATATCGGCTCCTCCAAAAAAGATGATGCCAATGGAATTGTCGAATACTTTCTTTAGCTGATCCGAAATTTCATTTTTTTGATACAAGTTGGATTCATTGAGTTCGCCCTTTATTTTATGGAGAAAAAAGTTATCCAGCTTGTTCTCTTCGATATATTCTTTTGTTTTGGAAAAATCCGTCTTTTGGCCTTCGTAATATACCCCCACAAATTTTACCTTGTTTTTGTTCACCTCCAGAATATGGTTGTCGGTAAGGTATTTGATGGTTTTGATTCGATGAACTGTAGGATCGCATAAAACGATGTATTTTTTACGTTTGTTAAAGTCAGTGTTGAAAAAATCCTGAGAAAATAAATTCAGAACCATCAACATAGAAACCAGAAAAAATAACAGCTTTTTCATATTTTATTCTGTTTATCCTTTAACCGAATTTTACCTGATTATTTTTCGGAATAGACGGCACAAAAGATTTTTATTTACACTTTAAATTAGTAGTATTCTTTTGCTTCAAAAATAGTATAACCGTAAGATCTAACCTTATTGTAACCAAAATAAAACATAATTTTGGATTAAATGAGCCGTTAATCTTTGTACATTTGTCTAAATTCAAAAAAAGAGACAGACATGAAATTCAATTTTAAATCTACTTATGTTGTTGTTGCTGTAGTAATATTAATTGTAATCTTACTTTTCGGTGGTCGTATGTTTAAGATTTTAAAACCCGGGGAGAAAGCAGTGATTTTTAAACCTTATACTACTGGTCTGGATAAGGAAAATATATACGGCGAAGGTTTTCATATTATAGCGCCATGGAACGAACTGGAAGTATATAATGTAAGAGAACAACAGCGTGACGAAACAATGGATGTTCTCGATAAAAACGGACTTTCGGTAAACGTTGATGTTACCGTTCGTTTTAATCCTTCTTATGAAAAGATTGGATTTCTCCACGAACAGTTTGGGGTTAATTTTATAAACGTCTTGGTTATTCCTGAGGTGCGATCTTCTGTAAGACAGGTTGCAGGACGTTATACAGCTGAAGAAATTTATTCAACCAAGAGGGCCGAAGTAGAACAATCAATTATTTCAGAAACACGCGAAGTGTTAAGCGAGAATTTTATTGATATGCGTGCTTTATTGATTCGTTCTATCAACCTTCCGGCACAGATTAAAGCTGCCATTGAAAATAAATTACAGCAGGAACAGGAAGCTTTGGCTTACGAATTCCGGTTGAAACGTGAAGAATCGGAAGCTGAGCGTAGAAGAATTGAAGCAGAAGGTATTGCTAACTATAACCGAATTATCAATGCCAGTTTAACTGATAAAATTTTAACACAACGAGGAATTGAAGCCACAACTTCGTTGGCAGAGTCGCCCAATTCAAAAGTTGTTGTTATTGGGAGTGGCAAGGACGGGCTGCCAATTATTTTAGGAAATAATTAGAAGTATCAAACATATTTGAAAAAGCGAGCTGGTTTCCACCGGCTCGTTTTGCTTAAAAATATTTGTTGTTTCGGGTAAAATTAGTCCCGGTCATCACTTTTTTTGTTGTCCCCAAGCAGGGGGACAGGAGCGGCGAAGAAGCGACACAGGGTGAATTCAGAAGCAGCAGTTTAAAAAAATATAAATGAAGAAAATTAGAAATCCCTGGAAAGATCCCAAGAATATTGGTGATTATAATTGTTTTGCCTGTTCCCCTTTTAATGAGTCGGGATTGCAGCTGGAATTTTGGGAAGATGGTGACGATATTGTAACAAAGTGGAATCCATGTCACATGTATGAAGGCTGGATTGGTGTACTACACGGAGGTATTCAGGCTACTTTGCTCGATGAGATAGGAGGTTGGGTTGTAATGCTAAAACTTAAAACTGCCGGTGTTACCAGCGATATGCACGTAGAATACCTAAAACCGGTGAAAGTGAAAAAAGGTGAACTTACCATTCGCGGCCGATTGGATTCGCAAGATGGCAGAACAGCAAAAATCAATGCTTCGTTATACGACATTGATGGTGTTGAATGCGCAAGAGCAAGCCTGTCGTACTTTGTATTTCCTGAGCGAATTGCCAAAGCACGATACCAATACCCCGGAATTGAAGCATTTTACGAAGAAACAAACTGACGTCAATACAAATCAGGAGTTTTATTTAACACAAAAACGGATACGGATTATTCGTCGAAATCATCGAAATCGTTTAAATCCGACGATGAATAATCCATTAGATCGTCGTCATCAAATTCATCATAGATTGATAATTTTTGTTTAGAACTTTTCGTTTTGTTACTTGTGTGTCTTTTTTGTTTACGATCAAATCTGTCAGACTCGGGGAGGTTCTTATGGTTTACTTTCTTTTTCATCTTGTCCAGCAAACGATGTTTAAATGAAGTGTAGTTAAACTGTATTATATTTATAAATTTACGGCGTAAAATAGAAAAAAAAAATATATAAAAAACAGTTTTCAAAAAAATTGAGAGTTTATGTATAAAAAATCGGTAAAAAACGGTCGTTTTTGCTTTGGATTACTTAAAGGTCAGGTCATTATATTGATTCTTTTTATGGCTTTTAATGTTTCAGCCCAAAATGAGAAAAAGATAACCAAACTGTTTGAAGAAGCAACCGGTTTTTACAAGGCCGGTAATAACAATAAAACCATTGAAACCTGTACTCAAATATTAAAGATGGACAAAGCCAATGCCGACGCACACCTGTTGTTGGCAGAAGTATATAAAGACCAGGATTCTACACGTCTGGAAATTTTTCATCTCGATAAAGCAAGTTATACCAATAATAATCCTCTTATCGATTTTAGGTTGGGAGAGGCTTTCTATAAGCTGGGAATGTATTCTGAAGCACTCAGCTTTTACGAAAAGTACAAGGAAAACAAAACGATACCCGAAAAGCGTCAATTTCTGCTGGCCTGTAAAATTGCCAGCTGCCGCTTTGCCATTCAGTCAATTGCCAATCCTGTTGGATTTAAACCCTCGAACCTGGGAGATGAGGTGAACAGTGTTAACGACGAATACTGGCCCACACCATCGCTTGATGGGAAACACCTGATATTTACCCGTCTGATGAGGGATGACGGCCGTCCTCAGGAAGATTTTTATATGGCCGAACTCGATTCAATGAACTGGGACAGGGTTGAACCCTTAAACGATGTGAATACACCGGATAACGAAGGAGCCCAGACCCTTTCAGCCGATTCGAAAATATTGTTTTTCTCTGCCTGCAACCGAGAAGATGGATACGGGAGTTGCGATATTTACTTTTCGAGGCATCTTGATGGAGGATGGACGACCCCTAAAAATGCAGGGAGTCCGTTAAACACCCCTTCGTGGGAATCGCAACCTTCTTTTTCTTCGGATAACAAATACTTGTATTTTTCGAGTAACAGACCCGGAGGAAAAGGGAAGAAAGATATATGGAGAATAGAATTCCTGGGATTCTCAGAGACAGGAGAACCCCGTTGGAAAAATCCTGAAAATCTTGCTGATATAAACACTTCAGGAAATGAGATATCGCCTTTTATTCATGCCAATAATCAAAATTTTTATTTCTCGTCAGATACGCACGTAGGAATGGGCGGTTTCGATTTGTTTTCGGCTACCATAGATGAATCGGGTACTGTTTCCAATTTAAGGAATATGGGATATCCGATTAATACCCATAAAGACGATATGGGCTTAACCATCAGTTCAATTGGCGATATTGCTTATTTCTCGTCGGCAAGAGAAGCTGATAAAGGGCTTGATATTTTTTCGTTTAACCTCGATCGCGGTTTACGTCCCACTGCTGTTTCGTATGTGAAGGCCAGGGTAATTAACCGTAAGACCAAAGAGCCCATTGACGCAAAAATTGAACTGGTTAACATAAATGCACCAAGCCAAAATCCGAGGATAGAAAATGCGGATGAAAACGGTGAAATAATGCTGTGTTTGCCACTGAGGAGAAATTATGCATTTAATGTTTCTGAAGATGGCTTTTTATTTTATTCGCAATCGATTCAACTGGCCGATGAAAATTCGTTAACCGATCCCTTTATTCTCGATATCGAATTAGAGCCAATTGAAGTGGGTGCAATAATGAATTTGCAAAACATTTATTACGAAACCAACAAATACGAAATTTTACCGGAGTCGGAACCTGAATTGAATGTGCTGGTTGATTTCTTAAATTCCAACAAACAGTTAAAGGTTGAAATTCAGGGACACACTGATAGCTCGGGTAATCCTGAAGACAATATGGTGCTTTCGCAAAACAGGGCAAAATCGGTTGTAGACTATCTTGTGGAAAACGGAATTGCAGAATCGCGTTTGCAATTTAAAGGATATGGCGATACCTTGCCGGTAGCCAGCAACGATACTGACGAAGGTAAAAGGTTAAACCGTAGAACAACCATTAAAATTATTGAAAAGTAACACCAAATTATGAGCTACGAGTTCCGGATAAATCACGATTCTGAAATCCCCAAGTATAAACAGGTTGTCGATCTGATTGTATCCGATATTGAATCAGGTATATTTAAGAAAGGTCAGCGTATTCCATCTATTAACGAAACCAGCGAAGAGCTGCTGCTTTCGCGCGATACGGTTGAGAAGGCCTATGTATACCTCCGTAAAAAGGGGGTGTTGTCTTCTGTTAGGGGAAAAGGCTATTACGTAAATAAAATTACTGTTCATTCGAAAATAAAGGTTGCGCTGGTTTTTAATAAGCTCAGCAATTATAAGCGTAGTATTTATTATTCGCTGGTTGAAACACTGGGAAATAAAGCCGGCGTAGATGTTTTTATTTATAATTACAGTCTGCAATATTTTAAAGAAATTATTGAGAATCAGATCACCAATTACGATTATTTTGTGATTCTGCCACAGTTTAACGACGAGAATGCAGATGTGGCCGGCGTTATTAAAAATATACCCAAAGAAAAGGTTTTGCTGATCGACCGAAATCTTGATTCGTTGAAAGATTACCCGGTAGTTTACCAGGAGTTTGAAAAAGATATTCAAACGGCTCTTGGTGAAGGTTTATCGCTTATAAAAAAGTATAAAAGGATAAACCTTGTATTTCCGGCTTATGAATTTTATTCTAAAAATATCGTTAGGGGATTTCATATTTTTTGTAAAGTAAACGCACTGGCATATTCAGTAATCGGGCAGGTAAGTGAAAATGAAATTCAAAAGAACGAGGCTTATGTGATTATTTCGGATGATGACCTCTATCAATTCATTAAGATATGTAAAGAAAAACACTGGGAAATTGGGAAAGATGTGGGAGTCGTGGCCTACAACGACAGTACTGTAAAAGAGTTGCTCGAAGACGGAATTACAACTATCTCCACCAACCACACCGAAATCGGACGTATTGCTGCACAGATGATTTTATCGAATGATTTTAAGCGTATAAAAAGTCCTTTCGAATTCATTCAGCGAAAATCGCTTTAATTTTGGGGATTATAAATCCCGTATATAGATATAAACCGAAAAGCATTTAACGTATGAAATCTTTACTAATCGCCTTAACTCTTTACCTGCTTGGGATTCCTGTTCTTTTTGCTCAAACAGATTACGAACAGCAGTGGCCAGGATTCAGGGGACCTTTTGCAAAAGGTTATATCGAAAATGCCAATACCATAACGGAGTGGAATATTGAAAGCAGAGAAAATATTCTGTGGCAAACCACCATCCCCGGACTAGGCCATTCGAGCCCGGTTATTTGGGACGATAAAATGTTTATAACAACGGCCATTAGCGGATCGGGAAAAGACGAAGTAAAGATTGGTTTATATGGCGATGGCGATGCCGTTCCCGATGAATCGATTCATGAATTCAAGTTGTATTGTTTAGATAAAAATACAGGAGAGATCCTCTGGGAAAAGCTGGCTGTTAAGTGTGTGCCAAAGGTGAAACGCCACACCAAAGCTTCACATTCCGACGAATCTCCGGCAACCGATGGAAAACATGTAGTCGCTTTTTGGGGATCGCAGGGTTTGTATTGTTACGATATGGACGGTAAACTGCTGTGGACAAAGGATTTTGGGAAAATGAATGCCGGCCCGTACAACGCCCCTGAACTGGAATGGGGCTTTTCCAGCTCACCCATCATTCATAAGGACAGGGTAATCGTTCAGTGCGATTTTTTGGGTGACAGCTTTTTGGCTTCTTTCGATGTTAATACAGGAGAACAAATCTGGGAAACACCACGCGATGAGGAGTCAACCTGGAGTTCGCCAACGGTTTTCGAGAAGGACGGGAAAATACAAATTGTAGTAAACGGATGGAAACACATGGGCGGATACGATTTTGAAACCGGCACGGAAATCTGGAAAATGAGTGGCGGCGGCGATATTCCCACACCCACACCGGTAATTGCCCACGACCTTATTTTTATAAACAATGCTCACGGTCGTTATTCACCCATTTACGCCATAAAAACCAACGCCACCGGTGATATTACTTTGGGCGAAGAAGAAACATCAAACGAGTTTATTACATGGAGTATTAAACGCGGAGGTGCCTACATGCAAAGCCCCTTGATTTACGGCGATTATTTATATAACCTTCGTGGAAACGGTTCGTTAAGTGTGTATAACGCAACCACCGGAGAATTAATGTACAAAGAGAGTTTGGGCTCGGTTGGTGGTTTCTCTGCATCAGGAGTTGCTGCCAGTGGGAATGTGTACCTGTGTGCAGAGCAAGGTGATGTTTTTGTGGTAAAAGCCGGTCCCGAATTTAATGTGGTGGCTCATAATAACATGAACGATGTACTCATGGCTTCTCCGGCCATTTCGGAAGATGTAATCTATTTCAGAGCTCAGAAATCGGTAATTGCGGTAGGGCAGAAGTAGGGATTTGCCGGATTGTACAGATACAGTGCACTCAAGTATTTTTTCTATTGTCGCCTTTTGAAATATTCGAAGCCGACAAGCTTTCTGTACGTCCGATCAGGCATAAAAAAGTCACATATTATTTCAAATATGCGACTTCCAATATGTATTATTTTGTAAATAAAAATCAGATACCGATTCCTGTCAGACGGACAAACTTATAGTGGATTCCCCATGCTATTTTCATCCAGTGACCAATTATGGGTAAGGGTATTACATAGTCCGTTTCTCCTTTGCGATATACCCATGCCGCTCCATTTCCAACATCCATTACACACAGAATGTTAATGTGAGAACGGTAATCTTTTCTTTTTGTACTTCCTTTTATTTGCTGGTCGATATTATAGGCTGAGAATCTCGCTTTTACTACAGCCAGGTGTCCTTGTTTTGCTTTCCATTCAGGACCTTCAAGTGCAGATACATCTCCTGCAGCATAAATATTATCAGAGCCCTCAACTTTGCAGGTGCCATCTATTTTTACGAAACCGGCTTCATTTACCGGAAGGGTAGAATCGGTAATATATTTCGGTCCACTTGATGCCGGGATAAACATGGTGAGATCACTGTTGAGTGTTGAATCATCTTCGAACACAACCTTGTCCGGTTCAAACATCTTTATTTTTTTCCCGATTCTTGATTCAATATTATTTGAATCGAGCATCTTCCCTAGCATTTTATAACCACTTTTGCCCATGCGTTTGCCCGGTTCGGCCATGGGCGCAAAAAAGGTAAATTTTAATTTGTCGCTGGCTTTTCGTCGCTTGGCTTCGTGCATCATGTTAAATAGTATTTCAAAAGCAGGTCCACCTCTTACAGCGCTTTTATCTTTCGGATTTCCCCCAAAACCAATAGCAATATTTCCTCCTTTTTCAATCAATTCATCAAAGCGGTCTTTCAATAAAAGTGCCTGTTCAGGATGCCCGCAAATCGACAGCGTATTTTCAATTCCCGGATGCTTCACTTTCCATGCACCTGTAGCAATTACCAGGTAATCATACGACAGTTCCTGTCCTTTCAGAAATACCATATTCTTAGCCTGATCCAAACCGGTGAATTCATCAATAATCAGATTAAAACCATGTTTTCTGGCTAATCTGTCGAGCTTCATCGAAGCATCCTTAAACTTGTATCTTCCGGTAGGTATCCAAATAGAGATTGGATAAATAAAGAAATAATCTCTGTCGGAAATTAATGTTACCTTATGTTTCTTTTTTCGAAGCGAGATTGCCGCTTCAACCCCGGCAAAACCGCCTCCAACAACAACTATATGTTTTTGTTTGTTTTCAGATGTTTGTTTCATGTTTTTGTGTTTCAAATTACCCCGAATGCTTCGGAGATCAATTATTGAAATAATATAATTAATAAGCTGATCAAAAATATAAAGTTATAAATTTCTACTTTGTGATGTAAGGCACAATGAGAGATTAAGATCTAATTATTATGTTGATAATTGCTGCATTGTAGTGCCTGTAATGTTTTACTAACAGTACTTTAGCCTCAATTACTACTTTGCCATTTCTCTATCCCTTAACGTTTTTTCTGAAATTATGTTTATTTTTAAAGAAAAAACCGAAACCGTTGAATACGCACCCGCAAATAGAATTGAAACATATAGTTAGATTATTCTCTCTTTTTTAGAAGCATAGTCTGAGAATATATTATTAATATCTTAATTTGTTGTTTTATAACTAAGTTAGCAACAATCATGAAATAGCATTATAAGCAAATTTAAAAAACATGAAAATACCCAAAATTTTAATATTTAACTTTTTCACCAAACAATCATTTATAGGCGGATTTAATACTCCACAAATTTTTGGGCGAAGATTGAATTCAATGTCGATGGATTTTTCTTTTATGCTTGGATTGGCATTCCCTTTTGTTATTATTTTTTTTATTCCAGTTTTTATAATAACTGAATCCTCTAATAACACAAATGTTTTATTACCAATGTGGATTGGGTTAATTCCTTTTTCCTGCATCACATTTTTAATATTAAATAAGGACTTTTATAACGCAAAAAGTATTGGGAAAAGACATTTTGGATACCAAGTAGTAGATTTCAAAACAAATGGTCCTGCTAATGAATTACAATGTGTAATTAGGAATTCAACAATGATCATTTGGCCAATAGAAGTAATAACTTCAATTTTTAACTCTAAAAGAAGATTAGGAGATTTGATTGCAGGCACTAAATTGATTGACGTAGATAATGAAGACCCTGAACTTATTATGAGTGAAATTTCTGAAAAATGTACCGTAGAAGATAAATCGAAGTTAATATGGTTCTCATTTTTTATTTCATTGTTATATAGTGTTTTATCTATTTTGCCAACGTTGCTGATATCAATTAAATGTATATAGCAGAAGGAGGTACTCTCGGATTGTCAAGTCAAGTTGGAGTTGTAATGTACAACAGATCTGAATCTTTTTTTTGGGATCAGCTTAGCAACTTGCTATCACAGAACACCATTTTAGCAAATATCTGTTATTAAAAGTAATAAAGAAACAAATTGAGATAACAATACATGAAGACGGTGAGACTAATGACATGTGAAAATGTACCAGAAGCAGCTATAATAAAAGGGAGGCTCGAAAATGAAGGGATTAGTTGTTTCATCACAAATGAGAATTTTACCACAATGATGCCACATTTTAATGGAATATTAGGGGCAGGCGTACAGATAATAATAAATGAAAGTAATTTTGAAGAAGCTACAAAAATCCTTAAACTAAATGAACCTGTTAAGAATCAAATTATTTGTCCATATTGTCACGCTTCCAATATTAGATTTGGATTAGGTAAAAAAAGAATTGGTAAAATAATTCTAATACTACTATCTATTCTAATCGTGATACCATTCAAAAATTTAAATAATAATTACTACTGCCTTGATTGTAAGTCAGACTTCAAAGTATAAAATATAGGAACTTGCACCGTTCTCCTCCGCTCCCGCGCGAATCCTTTCGCGTGGTTTTAAACCAATTATTTTTTAATTATTCGTCCACCCAATAAGCACGGTCAAATAATAATTCCTGGGGTTTCCGGGGTAATAATAACGCGGAGGATTTCCGTTAAACGACGGAGCATTTACCGCCAGCATGGAAGCATAATGAACGTTGAAAATGTTTTGTACACCTCCCTTTAACTGGAGTTTCATATTCCCTTTTTTGCCCTGGTATTTCATTTCAACTCCGGTAAGGCCGTATGAATCGGTAAAATCGGTGTTGGCATCATTAACCGGCATTTCGCCGTTAAAATGGTACCACGCATTCAACGACAGGTTTTTTACCGGATTAAAATCGGCTCCCAGGGTCCATACTTCTTTTGCTGTGCCCGGAAGTAAATTTCCTGAATAGTTGACACCCATATCTGTAAAATCGCTGAAATGATAATTGGCAAGTGTGGCGTTTCCCCACAACGAAAGCAAGGGTGAATTATTCACAATCAGAGGAATCCAGATTAATTCTCCTTCAAGGCCCGGATGCACCGACTGCCCCGCATTAACACCAATGTATGCATCTTCTCCGGTGCGTCGGGCAACGAGCAAATTATCGATATAAATGCGATAGTAACTGGCCGAAAATCGTAGCCGGTTGTTAAATTGTGAGCGGAATCCCATTTCCAGGTTCCAACCCGATTCGGGTTTAATATCAGTATTTACTTCACCTTCTGGAAGCAGTGTTTCTTCGAAGGTGGGCGTGGAAAATCCATGGCTGACATTTCCAAACAGCGAACACTCGTCGAACAACAGCACATTAAATCCGAAACGAGGCGATAAAACCGGTTTGTAGTTATGTTGTCCCGACTGGTCACCATTTTCGTGAAAATGATCGTTGTACTTAAAGTGTGTAAGATTTCCGTTTAAACCTGCAGAAAGAAACACCTTGTTGTTGAAATTCGATTCAAGCTGGAAAAACAGATTCTCATATTGCCTTTTCTCCGTATTATCGGAAAGCAGTAAATTATCGTCATTGTCGAAGGTTGACCAGTCGTAGTTTTCACGAAACATTTCGGCACCCGTTGTAAAAACAACGCGAGTATTTTCATCTCCAACTATCTTTTGAATGTAAGCACGCCATCCAATAAAATCATTGTTTTCTTCCAATTTATTGAACGGACGAAGCTCGTCGAGGGAACGGATGCTTCCGAATACGCCCACCGAGATTTTTCCTTCTTTTGTTGTAAAACGGTTAAATGAAATTCCAAAGCGGGCATCGGTGTAGGCTTCATTTCCTTCCACGGCGGCCCAGTTGGCAGCAGCCTTTTCCGGCGTGTTTTTAAATGTTTCCATATCGAGCGAGCTTGGAATGTAGGCTTCCATGTTAGTAGCCTTTAAAAGCAACTGCAGGTTCGATTTCTCAGAAAACGAGAACATGGAATTCACCAGCATATTTGCCCTTTTGGTATTGTTATTTTCGCGATAACCATCGCTGTTTAGCACCGATCCAAGAGCGAAAACATTCAGCTTGTCTTTGTTTATTCCGGCACTGATTGTGTTTTTGAAAGTACCAAATGAAGCAATAGTTGATTGATTTTGTACAAGGTCTCTGACTACGGTTTTGGGGTGAAACAGAATTACGCCAGCCAGACCGGCGCCATACAAACTCGATGAGGGGCCTTTTATTATTTCAACTCGTTGTATGGAATTATTTTCAAGGTCCTCGACGGTTGTCTCTCCATCGCCCGAGGTTAAAGGGATTTCTCCGAAATATGCTTTTATTTTATTGGTCGCATACGGTGTTCGCGAACCAATTCCACGAATGGTCAGCCTGTTTGTGTTTAGTGTGCCGTGGTGCATTAAAATACCAGGTACCCGGTTTAAAGCATCGATAGGTGTAAGAGCATCACCCGATTCAAGTTGCTCTGAAAGAATGAGATTTACAGGAGCCGGTGTATGAAAAATATTGTAGGGCGAACGAAATGCCGTAACTGTAATTTCCTCCAGCTGATCGCCTAAAACAGTGGAGTCTTGTTTATGATCTGGTTTTTGAGCAGAAACCGTCACCGTTAATATTGAAAAGAAAACAAGTAAAAGGGCAGAGCTTATTTGCCGGATTGTTTTCATGATGTGTTTTTTCATAGTTCTTAAACAAAGTTAGTGAAAAGGTGGAATTTTTAAAAAGCCCGTTTGTTGTTGCAGAATGGTTGGTGAAAATCGGCGTTATAATCCATGAAAACAACTTGTTAAAGGTGACTTTTAATTTTGAAAATAGAGGTTGACAATACAGGTAAAATTGAAATTAACGAAATAATATCTTGAATTTGAAGGTAATTTTTACCATTCCATATTTTTATTTTCGCAATTGCATTATACATTTACACCCCACTAACTAATTGGATGGGGACATTAAATCGAAATATCGATCACCAATATATTAGCAACCTGAGGGATGGCGATACCAGTTCTTTCGATGTTTTATTCGAAAAATATTCAGGGCGTTTATACAATTTTGCGCTGAAATATTTGAAATCGGTAGAAGAAGCAGAAGAGGTGGTTCAGTCTGTGTTTTTGTACATTTGGGAAAAGCGCGACGGATTAAAACCTGAATTGTCTTTTAATGCCTACCTTTTTACGATTGCCCACAACATTATTAAAAAACAGTTTCTTAAGATTGCCAGAGAAAATGCATATAAAGATGAAGTTTTATATACATTTTTGAAATCAGACAACAATCTGGAGAAAACAATCGATTATAAATATTTGCTGAAAAAGGTAGAAGAAATAATTGAGCAGCTTCCGCCTAAGCGAAAAGAGGTATTTATTAAACGAAAATACGAGGAACTGCCGGTGAAAGAAATAGCCGCTCAAATGGGAATCTCACCCAACACCGTTGAGAATCATTTGTCGGTAGCACAAAAGCAAATTCTTGAAACCCTTGAAAAAGAAAAACTGGCCGGATTCTTATTCTTTTTGCTTTTTGTAAGGGTGTAATTCTTCCATTTTGATTTTGATTCTCAATAGTACTTAAGAAATTGACAAGTTGTGGTAAAGATTCTTTCGCTTCATTACGATGCGTCAATTGACGGAGAAGTAATCTCTTATTTTCAGGGATACTTATAAAAAAATATTTGCCCGTAACGTGCTGTATTTTAGTCTTTAATGGTATTGTTGGCTGAAAAACGATAATTTTTTTTGATTTTGACTAGTGGATAATTGGTAGATGTTGACATATATAGACAGAATGAGAATAGATAAAAATAAAATAAAGCAATTTACTTCCGATAAATTTTCGATGAGCGATTATTTATCTGTAAAAGAATATTTCAAAAAGGAAGAATGCAACGAAAGTATGATGGAGTTTATGAAATCTGACTGGGACGAAACAAATTCATCAGACAGAAACATGCATCATATTTTGAAATTTCTGCACAAAAAGATGGGAATTGAAGAGTTGAGTTTTTATCAAAAATCATATCGGCTGTTTTCAAAAATTGCAGCTGTATTAATACTTCCTGCCTTTTTAACCATTGCCATTTTAACCTATTATGCCATTAGCCGGAACAACGTTGAAGAAACCTGGGTAGAGATTTTCTCGCCGTCCGGTTCACGAACAAATTTTCAATTGCCTGATGGAAGTACAGGCTGGCTAAACAGTGGATCATCAATAAAATATCTTTCACAATTTAAGGATGAAAGAAGAGTCGAGATTTCGGGAGAGGTCTGGTTCGATGTGGTTCATAAGAAAAACAAGGTCTTTAAGGTGAGTACTCCCAATTTTGATGTGAAAGTACTTGGTACGCAGTTTAATGTTACCTCGTATCCTTTCGACGAAACAGCACAGGTTATTCTTGATGAAGGAAAGGTGGAACTGACCGGTAAGGATAACCAAAAAATTGTAACGCTCGCGCCCGATCAGCGGATTGTTTTCAACAAGGATAGTCAGAACTTTGTTAAAACAGAATGCGATGCATCATCGTACTGCTCGTGGAAAGATGGTTTATTGATTTTTAAGAATGTGCCCTTTTCTGAAATTGCACAGCGTGTTGGCAGAAAGTACAACGCAGAAATAATTGTACATGATAATTCCCTGAATTCAGAAATCTTCAGAGCCACTTTCGAAGACGAAACTCTTGATCAGATTTGTAAGCTCCTCTCCGGAGTTGTTCCAATTGAATATAAGATTCATAAAAGAGTAATGCAACCCGACGGTTCTTTCTCGAAAAACAAAGTGGAAATCTGGACAAAACAAAATATCAACTAAAACATGAGAGATGCCAATGAATTAAACTAAATCAAACTAATCAAAACAAAACAGGGAAGGTACTTGCACTACCCGCCCTGCTACTTGTGAATTAAATTATAGAAGTACTAAATCCACAACTGACAAAATTATGAAAAAAAGTCGAAGTTATGGGGTGTTAAATAATTATGCCCTGTTTAAAATGTTAAAAATTATGCGATTTACCATTATCATTTTACTTGTAACGTTAACACAAACCTTTGCAGTAAATAGTTATTCGCAGCAAACAAAACTTACTCTCAATTTACAGGGAGTTACCATCGAGAAAGTACTCGATGAGGTTGAAAACAGCACAGAATTTTATTTTTTATACAATAAAAAAATGGTTGACGTTAACCGGACGGTTGACGTAAAGGTTGAAGGAAAAACTGTAAATAAGGTACTCGAACAGCTTTTTCGCGATTCGGACGTTACATATACCATTATCGACAGGCAGATTTTATTGACCAATAAGTCGTTGATAGATTCTGAAAACAACAGTAACGATGGTAAGCAGAGAACCATTTCCGGGAAAGTAACCAATAGCGATAATGAACCGATTCCTGGAGCTACTGTGGTTGTAAAAGGAACATCAACAGGAACTGTTACCGATGTAGATGGAAATTATATTCTTGCCAACGCACCGGACCATGGAACGATTGTGGTTTCGTTTGTTGGTATGACAACTGCTGAATTCGAAATAGGCGGTAAGAGTGTTATTGACGCTGTTTTGCAGTACGATGTTATCGGTATTGAAGAGGTTGTAGCCATTGGTTACGGTACCATGAAAAAGTCGGATTTAACCGGTTCTGTTTCTTCTGTAAAGAGTGAAGATTTAGAAGCTGTTCCGGTATATAACATGGAGCAAGCGTTAAAAACCGGATCTGCCGGTGTACAGGTTACACAAAATTCAGGTCAGCCGGGATCAAGAATTGAAGTACGTATTCGGGGTGGAAACTCTATGATGGGAAGTAACCAACCATTGTATGTGGTAGATGGTTTCCCTATTACCGGAGGAATTAACTTCCTGAATCCTTCAGATATAGAATCGATTGATATATTGAAAGATGCTTCTGCTACAGCAATTTATGGAGCTCGTGGTGCCAATGGAGTTGTTATTATTACTTCAAAAAGAGGTAAATCAGGTGAAAAGAGCAAAATTGAAATCAACAGCTACTTTGGATTCCAGAAAGAGATTAAAAGATATGACCTTTGTGACGCAAAAGAATACGCCATTGTTGTAAATGAATGGTTGAAAAATGGCGGCCAGGATCCTTACTACAATGTTGATAATGTAGAGAATCCGGGAACAGACTGGCAGGATTATATCTTTCAGGTAGCACCATTACATAACCATACCATTACATTTACCGGAAGTTCGAAGAAGACTCTTTATTCTTTGTCGGGAAATTACTACGATCAGGAAGGTATTATAATCAATTCGGGTGTAAAAAGAGGATCAATGCGATTAAACCTGGATCATGAAATAAATGACTGGTTAAAAATGTCCGTAAATTTTAACCTGTCAAGAAGAAAACGTTTATCAGTCCCGGTTGATAATGGTTACAGAGGTAACAGTTCAATATTGTCGGCTGCCGCTTCTGCGCCTCCAACATTACCGGTTTATGAAGATGATGGTACTCCTGTTCAATCCGATCAGTATTATTCTTGGATCGATGCCGGAGCGACTAATGCTATGGTTTTTTCAGAAAGACAAACTACTACAGTTGCCAATACAATTGTTGGAAACACAAGTTTTGATGTAAAACTGACAAAGGATTTAACATTCAGAACTTTGTTGGGTCTGGAATATGGCTATGCATGGGCAGATTACTACAGTCCGCTGGTATACGATAACGACCAGGGATCAGCATCGCAGAATGTGTCATACAGTAATTCATTCCTGAATGAAAATACCTTGACATACATTAAAAATATTGCAGATGATCACAGGTTGACATTAACCGGTGGTTATACTTATCAAACACGAATGGGTAGAAGTTTGAGAGCCAGTGTTAGTGGATTTTCAAATAACACTACCGAAAACTACAATTTAGGTGCAGCAGAGGTTGTAAATCCTCCTTCTTCGGGTATTTCTGAGTGGGTACTGGCATCGTGGCTGGCTCGTGCCAATTATTCATTTGCCAATAAATATATGATTACAGCTAGTATCCGTGCGGATGGTTCATCTCGTTTCGGTGCCAATAACAAATGGGCTACATTCCCATCTGCAGCATTTGCATGGCGGGTTTCTGAGGAATCGTTTATGGAAGATGTAACATTTTTAAGTGATTTGAAATTCAGGGCCAGTTATGGTTTAACCGGTAATACATCTTTAAACCCTTATCAGTCGTTGGATGTGCTCGGGTCCGTAAAAACAATCTTCGCAAATCAAACTGATGAGGTAGGTTTTGTCCCAACCGGTATCTCAAACGGTGACCTGAAATGGGAAACAACTGCTCAAATGGATATTGGTTTTGATGTTAGTTTCCTTAATAATAAACTTCGCGTAACAGCTGATTATTATAAAAAGAATACCACAGACTTATTGGCTTCTGTACCACTTCCTCCTTCAGTTGGTTTTGGATCAGTACTTCAAAATATTGGAGAAATACAAAATCAGGGAATTGAATTCTCAGTTGATGCAGATGTGATCAGAACTCAGAATTTCAACTGGACTCTTGCAGCTCATATTTCTACCAATAAAAACGAAGTAATAGAAATTGCTGGCGGCAGTGATATATTCAGTTCCGGTCAGGGAGCGGCTTGGTCAAGTACCAATATTGCCCGTGAAGGTGAGCCATTAGGTGCATTTTATGGCTTATTGGAAGATGGATTGGATGACGATGGATTTATTAAGTACAAAGACGTAAGTGGCGCTGATGGTACTCCTGATGGTGTTGTTAATACTTATGACCGTGTTGTTTTAGGAAGTCCGCATCCTGATTTCATTTATGGTGTTAATACCACTTTTTCTTATAAGAATTTTGATTTAAACATTATTTTGGATGGTGTTTACGGTAATGAAATCTTTAATGCAACTTTGGGAACCCACCTCAATTCATTCCAACGTGGAAATAACCAATTTAAAGATATTATTGGAAATTACTGGACTGCTGAAAATCCTGATCCGAATGCAAAATATCCAAAAATTAGTGCAGCAACTCAGGTTGATGTGTCAGACAGATTTATTGAAGATGGCAGTTATTTAAGACTGAAATCCATTCGTTTTGGATACGAAATTCCTATTCGCAAATTAGGACTTTCATTCTTTGACTATGCACAAGTTTATTTATCAGGAACAAACTTGCTGACCTTTACAAAATATTCGGGTCTTGATCCTGAAGTAAACACCAAAGGCTCAGATAGCCAGGACGTAGCAAGCAGGCTGAATATGGGCCATGATCAAAGTGGATATCCAAATGCTAAGACTATTGCAATTGGCTTAAAAGTAAACTTCTAAAAAACAACTATTATGAAAAAAATAACACAATATATTTTAATTGTTTTGCTGTTTTCATCGTGTGAAAACATGTTGGATGAAATTCCTAAAGATTTTGTATCGCGTGCAAATTATTACCAAAATGAAATTGATGCACAGGGAGCACTGAACGGAGCTTACGATGCAACCGGACCAGATTTTTACGGAATAACTCACTATTTAATGGTTGAACTACACGGTGATTACCTTGATGGCAGAGGATCTCAGGCTCCTATTTCACTTATGGATAGGATTCTTGACCAGCAAAATATTGGGAGGTGTGCAACCAACTGGTTAACATTATACCGTGCAATAAACAGGGCGAATGCTGTATTGGATAATGTTGTAGATATGGAGGATATTACCGATGAGGCAAAAACCAGAATTTTGGCTGAAGCTTATTTTTTAAGAGCTATGGCTTACTTCGAGTTAGTAAGAGGATGGGGCCCTGTGCCAATTAAAACAAAGGAAAGTACCGATTTAACCGAGTTGGAAGCTCCCAGAATGCCGGAGAGCGATGTGTATGATTTAATTATTAGTGATTTAGAAATTGCTGAAAAAGATTTGCCCGAAGATGTTGGCGTAGAAACAGGTCGTGCTTGTAAGTGGGCTGCAAAAATGTTGCTTTCACATGTGTATTTAACCATAGGAGAATGGGCTGAATCGGCTCAACGTGCAGAAGATGTTATTAATAGCGATAAATACCAAATGGTACAGGTAACTGAACCCAATGATTTTTACCAGATATTTGCTTCTGAAACAAGCACTGAGGATATCATGTCGATTCACCACTCTGAGACGAGTACATCAACTATTCCAACCTATTTGCACCGGGGAAATGCTTACCCGTATAACAATAGTAGTAGAGGATATTATGCTTGGTTACCAATAATGGATTCATGGATTGGAGACAGTTGGGATACCAATGATTTACGTAAGCAGTTTAACTTTTATACTGAATATCAAAACGCTAATGGAGAATGGGTTTCTTTACCATCAACAGTACCAGTATTGATGAAGAAGTTTATTAATAATGCAGATGGACTGAATATTTATAGTGTTCCGATTTACAGATATACCGAAGCCTTCTTGTTTTATGCTGAGGCAGCATGTCGGGCAGAAGGTAGCCCTTCTGACTTAGCATTGGAGCGCTTAAATATGGTGAAAAGAAGGGCTTATGGATATGACCTGAATTCTCCTTCCCCTGTTGATTATCCTTCAGGTATGAGCAAAGATGAATTTGTAGAAACAGTTCTTCAGGAACGTGCTTATGAATTCATGGTAGAGCGTAGAAGATGGTTTGACCTTAAACGTACCGGAAAAGTAAAAGAAGCTTTTGCTGCAGTAGGCAAAAATATTTTGGATGAACGTTTATTGTGGCCTATCCCGGAAGACGAAATAAATAATAATCCTGCTATCAATCAGGAAGATCAAAATCCTGGATACTAACTAATTATTAAGGGAACTGCCAATGCAGTTCCCTTAAGTTTTCTTTCTTAATTTAAAACCAACTATTCAAGATGAAAAGATTTTTGATATTGTTATTATTTTTAATAAATGCTTTTCCATTTTTTTCTTTTTCACAATCGATGCTCGTAAAAAATCTTCAACAGGGTAAAGATCAGTTGGTTGTGGTATACGGCACCAGCTTGTCCAGTGGACAGAAGGGGGAGTCGTGGATGAGCACTGTATCTGATTATATGAATGAAAAATACGGGAATCATCTTTCTTACACGCTATCCGGAAAAGGAGGAATGTGGTCAACTTGGGGAGTTCAACATCTGGAAGATAGCGTGATTTCAAAAAAGCCAAATACAGTAATTATGGAATTTGGTATTAACGATGCATTCTACAAATACAATACACCTCCTGAATTAGCCAAAATCAATCTTGAGTACATGATTGACAGAATTCAGATCGATAACCCTGAATGTGAAATTATTCTCCAGGTAATGAATATGCCAATAGGTAAATCTGCGGGATATCGTCCCAACCTTAATGCCTACTATGAAGTTTATCGTGATGTTGCCAAAGAGCGTAAGCTTCTTTTAGTTGATCATTATCCGAATTGGGAAAAAATTTTAAAACAGGGGGAAGAAGAATTTTTAAAACATGTTCCCGATGGTCTTCATCCAAATAATAATAGCGGAAAGAATATAATTGCCCCCTTAATAATCAAAAAACTGGAAGGAAATTGAAGTGTTTTATATTGATGATATTCAGTAATATAAATACATTTGGTATTCTTGTATAAGAAAAACAACCTGCGTAGGTTTTAATTGTCCTTGAAATGTTTATTCTTAATTACAATAACCGTACTTAAACCGAACTTGTCTATGCAAAGATTTATTTATTTTCTTATTATTCCGATAATCTGTTTTTATGTTGTCGGATGTGAAAATCAAAAAACAGAAGATGTAACCCCAACAATTATTCTTAGTTCGCATCCATCCGGAGGAGATCGTTATAACTGGAAAATGAATCGGGTTAACGAAACCGAAGCTACCGGCGCTGAAATTTCAAAATCTACATTTAATGTCGAGTCGTGGCAACCTGCCATTGTTCCCGGAACTGCATTAAACAGTTTGGTTGCCAATGGCGAATTTCCGGAGCCCTATTTTGGACAAAACAACAAGCGTATAAACAAGCTTATTCCCGATATTGCAGATGTTGGCAGAGATTTCTATCATTTTTGGTACCGGACAAGTTTTACTATTCCGCAGAATTTTACGGATAAAAAAATATGGATGCAGTTTGATGGTATCAACTATATCGCAGATATCTGGCTGAATGGTCATCAACTTGGAGAAATAAAAGGAATGTTCCTGCAAAAGAAATTCGATATAAGTCCTTATATCAATATTAATGGCGAAAATTGCCTTGCTGTTTCGGTTGAACCTGTTGAATACCCCGGAACCATGCAGGCGAGATCGAAACAAAATACTGCTGCCAATGAGAACCGCAATGGCGGTGATGGAAAAATTGGCAAAAACGTGACCATGCTTATGTCTGCCGGTTGGGATTTCACCTATCACGATGGAATTCGGGATAGAAATACTGGTATATGGAGGGACGTTAAAGTATTTGCTTCCGGTTCGGTGGTGCTCGAAAATCCGTTTATCAAATCGAGCTTGCCGATTCCTGCCCTTACTCCTGCCAGCGAAAGCATAAGCGTTGAAGTTAGGAATACAACTGATCAGTTTAAAAACATTGAATTGATTGCTGAAATAGAGAACGCTTCAGTGAAAATCAGAAAAAAAATAAGTGTACCTGCAGGCGATAAAATTAAAGTTGAACTAACTCCCGAAGAATACAGTCAACTGGTGATAGAAAATCCGAAACTGTGGTGGCCAATAAACAAAGGAGAACAGCATCTTTATACTTTAAATCTCGCTGTAAAAGAAGATGGCCGGATCTCCGATTCTGTTTCCAAACGTTTTGGTATTCGCGATATTCGTTCCGACAGAAATACTCCGGATCAGTCGAGAATTTTCTACGTAAACGGGAAAAGACTTTTCATCCGCGGTGCAAACTGGATTCCTGAGGCCATGCTTCGGACATCTGAAGAACGAACTTATGCGCAACTTCGATATACCAAACAAGCCGGTATTAATATGCTCCGTTTGTGGGGTGGTGGAATCAGCGAATCGGATTACTTTTTCGATTTGTGCGATGAAATGGGATTTTTGGTATGGCACGAATTCTGGATGACCGGAGACACAAATCCACCGGAAGACACCACCATTTATTTTAATAATGTTCGCTCCACCATTGAACGTATTCGTAATCACCCAAGTTTGGCCTATTACGTTTCGTCTAATGAGCAGGATGATATTTTGGATATAAAACCGATACTTACAAGTCTCGACGGAACTCGTGGCTATCAGTTTCAATCAGAGTGTTGCGGTGTTCACGACGGAAGTCCTTACAAATATGAAAATCCGATGCAGTATTACGACAATACAGCATCGAACCGGGGCAGCAGAATTGATGGTTTTTGTCCGGAGTATGGCACTGCCTGCCTTCCGGTAATTGAATCACTTAACGAAATGATGTCAAAAGAAGACCTTTGGCCAATCAACAAAGACACCTGGAATTATCTCGATGGTAATGGTTTTCATAACATGACTACGAAATATAACACGGCTGTTGAACAGTATGACAAATCGGAGAGTATTGAAGAATATGCCGAGAAAGGACAGATGGTTGGAGCAGTTGCTTACCGAAGTATTTGGGAGAATTGGAACTACAATAAATATGAATTTGGCGATCGGTTTGCATCGGGTGTTTTGTTCTGGTACCACAACAGTCCGGTAAAGCAGGTTTGTTCGCGCATGTGGGACTGGTCGCTGGAGCCAACCGCTGCACTTTATTTTGCTCAGGATGCTCTGGAACCTGTTCATGCCCAGTTTGATTTTATCAAAAATACAGTAAGTGTTTACAATGAGCTGTACAAAAGTTTTGACGGCTTAAAAGTAAAATTCCGCTTGATAAACATGGATATGAAAACCATAGCTGAAGATGAAGCAACTATTGACCTTCCGGAAGATGCTGTGGTAAACGATATTATCACTGTTGATGTAAAAAATGAAGAATTATCACCGGTTCATTTTATTAAGCTTGAGGTGTACGACAAAAATGATGATTTGATATCAGATTCTTTTTATTGGCGATCAACCAGTAAATACAAAGGACCCTGGACTGTCGGCGGACCATTACAAGGAGGATTCGAAAGTTTGCAGGAACTACCTCAAACCCAATTGGATTACTCTGTTAAGAAAGTAGAAGAAGGTGGGAAATTTAAGTTTATTGTAGATCTTGAAAATCGCACTGATAAGCTGGCTTTCTTTAACCGCTTAAAAGTAGTTGATAAAGAAAGCACTAAGCTTGTTCGTCCGGTTTTTTACAGCGATAACTATTTTTCGTTGTTACCCGGCGAGACAAAGAGCATTGTTATTGAAGGAAAGGCCGATCAGCATGAAAAAAGCATTGTATTAGCCGGCTTTAATGTAAAATCAAAAGAGCTTTCATACTAGTTGAATACTTTGCTTTTGATATTTGGAATAGAAAATAGTATGATCTGAAAAATCACATAAAATATGCGTTTGATTGTTTTGTTATTCATATTTCTCGGAATCTGGAACTATGCCCCGGCTTCAAATAACCGGGTCTCTCAGTCGGCAAGAGATATTCCGCTTATTGCTTCTGTTGATGTGGTTATTATAGGTGGAACAACTGCGGCCGTATCTGCGGCGGTGGAAGCATCTTCTCATGGAGCAAGTGTCTTCCTGGTGGCTCCCAAGCTTTATTTGGGAGAAGATATGTGTGCCACTTTACGTTTGCAGGTTTCAGAAGATCGTATTTTCGAAAGCAGGCTTGAAGAACAGCTGTTTTCAAATGAGCGAAAAATAACTCCTTTAAAAGTTAAGGCTACTCTGAATCAGGCTTTGCTCGATGCCAATGTGAATTTTGTATTTGGCTCTTTCGCTACTGATATTTTATGGGACGAAAATGATATTCCGTCAGGTATAATAATTGTAAACCGTGCAGGAAGACAGGCAATTGCCGCAAAAACAATTATTGATGCAACATCGCAGGCTTGGGTATGCAAAATGGCCGGAGCAAAATCAAGTGATGCAACTATTTCTGAAATAGAATTTGAACGGACCTTGATAATGCCGGGTTCAGAAAAGGATGAGCCTTTGTATGTTACGCGGAGTTTAACCATTCCAATGAGCGATTTAACCTTTCCGTCGTTTGCAAAAGCCGAACAAATTGCCAGAAAAGAAACATATACCAAAGGACAATTACGGGCTTCCGAAGCCTTGTTTTTTGTTCCTCCAAATCCGCTTATTTGTAAAAAGAACGCAACTGATAGGTTACAAAGATCTGAACCATCAGTTGATTTCTTTCAACCCAAAAATTTTAGTAACCTGTATGTATTATCCGGGAGTGCAGGACTTCCGAGAGAAGTTGCTGAAGATTTGTTGCAACCGGCAGCGCTTTGCAGTATAGGCGAAAAAGTAGGTGAAGCAGCTTATAATACATCAAAAGATAAAACTTTTGCCGCCAAATTAGTTTTACACAATAAAGCGGATGCAACAACAGAGCCGGGAGATGTAAAAGAAGTTCTGACAGGATTGCGACCGATACACGAAAATGAAAACCTTATAAAACTCCAGGAAACTTCGGTTCCTGTTATTTCCGATTATGAGGTTGTTGTTGTTGGAGGCGGAACCTCCGGTGCTCCGGCAGCCATTTCAGCAGCCCGAATGGGAATGAAAGTTCTGGTAGTTGAATTCCAGGAAGGACTGGGAGGTGTTGGTACCCTCGGATTAATCGGAAAACCTTGGTATGGATGGAAGGTAGGTTTTGCCGCTGAGGTTCCTTTCCCAAAAGATAATATTGAGCCTAAAATGGAATGGTATCGCTCGGAACTTGAAAAGGCAGGAGGCGATATTTGGCTGGGCGCACTTGGTTGTGGTGCTTTTGTTGAATGTAAAAAAGTAAAAGGTGCAGTTGTTGCAAACCCTGCAGGCAGAGTGGTTGTAAAAGCAAAAGTTGTTATCGATGCAACAGGAAATGCAGATGTGGCAATTGCTGCGGGAGCTCAATACATGTACGGCGAAATTGAAAAGGGTGACATTGCTTTGCAGGGCACTGGATTGTCGTCAAGACCCGTTGTAGGAAACTATTTAAATACAGATTATCTTCTTGTAAATGAGATGGATATGACCGATGTTTGGCGCACTTTGGTAAGTGTTCAGCAAACAAAATTTTCGGAAGGTGATTTCGATGCAGGTTCATTAATTCAGAGCAGAGAGCGTCACCGTGTAGTTGGCGATTTTGTATTGCACTACCTCGATCAAATTACAGGGCGAACTTTCCCTGATGCCATTGTTTTTTCCCAAAGCGATTACGACTCGCACGGTTATCCCAGTTCCGACTATTTCGCATTGCTGCCGCACGACAGCATTTCTCGCAAAGAAAACCATCCTGCACCGGGAGGAACCTGTTACACCCCATTTCGTTGTTTGCTTCCCAAAGGTTTGGACGGTATTTTAGTAACCGGACTTGGAATTAGTATGGAAAGAGATGCGTCGGCAATGATTCGGATGCAACTTGATCTGGCTAACCAGGGATACGCAGCAGGTTTGGCTTCTGCTCTCGCTGTTTCCGAAGATAAAAGTTTAAGAGATATCGATATCAAAGAACTTCAAAAATACCTGGTTGAAGTTGGAAACTTACCCGAAGAAATTCTTCACCAAAAAGATTCGTATCCCTTTCCGTTGCAAACCATTCAACAGGCAGTTATTGATTACGGAAATGCAAGCAATCCGCAAGAGGCAGGAAAACCACTGGCAATAATTTTAACGCACCGGGAAACAGCTATTCCGCTTGTAAAAACAGGATTTTTAAAAGCTGAAGGAAAACAGAAATTACAATATGCTGAAGTGCTTGGCATGTGTGAAGAAAAAGAAGGCGTGGAAACATTGATTGATGAACTCCTCAATTTTAAAGCATGGGATGAGAAAATTTTTCAGGGAAGTATGGCCGATTTTGCTCATTTGCCCACACCGGTTGACGCGCTTATTTTGGCACTGGGAAACTCAGGCGACGAGAGAGCTATCCCAGTTCTTATTGATTTAGTTGATAAGCTGGATTCAGGAGTAACACTTTCTCATTTTCGTTCGGTGGCTCTGGTTTTGGAAAAATTTGCTTGTCCAGAAGCAGCCAAACCACTGGCTTTACTTCTTCAAAAAGAAGGAATGTCTGGTTTCGCAATGACAAATATTGATGAGGCTTCTACTCTGTTAGGAAACGACGGGAAAGGTCAGAACCCGGTGAGAAATGCATCATCAATTAAAAGAACAAATGCTCTCCGGGAAATTGTTATGGCGAGGGCATTATATAAATGCGGAGATTACAATAAAGTAGGAGAGAATATATTAAAAAGCTATCTTCGTGACATGCGCGGCTTATTAGCCCTGCACGCAAAATCTGTTTTGGAAATTAAACCTTAAATCAATGAACCGAAGTACCTGTATAAAATTCTTGACGTTTAAAAAAGATTTGGCAATATTAAAGTTTCATTGCAACAGCTCAATTTTAAAGTAAATGGATAGTACAGTTCTGTAAAAATCGATATTATAGTAATAATAAATAATCTACCTAAAAAATGAACCTAATAATTAGATCTCTAAAATATGTTTTACTGATATATACGGCTGGAATGATCGTTTGTGGATGTCAATCATCTAAACAAGCAGAAAATGAATTCAGTGCAGACGTTATTATTTATGGTGGAACCTCTTCTGCTGTGGTCGCTGCTGTAGAAGTTGCTCAATCGGGTAAATCGGTAATTGTAGTTTCGCCGGACAAACATTTAGGTGGATTAACTTCAGGAGGTTTGGGCTACACAGATACCGGCGACAAATCAACCATTGGAGGTTTGTCGCGCGAGTTTTATCACCGTGTGTGGCTGCATTATAATGATTCTTCGGCCTGGGTTTGGCAAAAACATTCTGAATATGGAAACAAAGGCCAGGGAACCGTTGCCATGGATGGCGAAAACCGCACCATGTGGATTTTTGAGCCGCACGTAGCCGAGCAGGTTTTTGAAGATTTTGCAAAAGAATACAATCTTATGATTTATCGCGACGAATGGCTGGACCGCGAAAACGGCGTTGAAAAAGAAAATGGAAAAATAACTGCGTTCAAAACGCTTTCAGGAAAAACCTTTAAAGGAAAAATATTTATTGATGCAACTTACGAAGGTGATTTAATGGCTGAAGCCGGAGTGAGTTACCATGTTGGCCGTGAGAGTACAGATACATACCGAGAAGAGTGGAACGGTATTCAAACCGGAGTTTTGCATCATCAACACTGGTTCAGAGCAAAAATATCACCCTATAAGATTCCGGATGATCCATCCAGCGGAGTTGTTCCGGGAGTGTCAACTGAGTCACCCGGAGAATACGGTGCTGGTGATGATAAGATTCAGGCCTACTGTTTCCGCATGTGTATGACAAACCACCCCGAGAACAGGGTTCCTTTCCCAAAACCTGATAATTACGATGCTGATAATTACGAATTGTTACTTCGGGTGTTTGAAAGCGGCCGGAAAGATTGGTTTAACAAGTTTGACGCAATCCCTAACAAAAAAACTGATACCAACAACCACGGGCCTTTCAGCAGCGATTATATTGGCATGAACTACGAATATCCGGAAGCCAGCTATGAAAAGCGCAAAGAAATTATTCAGCAACACAAAGATTATCAAATGGGATTGCTTTGGTTTGTAGCCAACGATCCGCGTGTGCCGGAAGATATTCGCACAAAAATGGCTACCTGGGGACTGGCAAAAGATGAGTTCCCCGAAAGTGGACACTGGCCGCATCAGATTTATGTTCGTGAAGCCCGGCGAATGATTGGTGAATATGTAACTACCGAAAATGATGTGTTGCTAAAACGTGAGGTTCCTAAGCCTGTTGGGATGGGATCTTATGCGATGGATTCGCATAATGTACAACGTTACATCACTCCCGAAGGTTATGTGCAGAATGAAGGAGATATAGGCGTTTCTCCTCCGGGACCGTATTCCATTTCTTACGGTTCTATTGTTCCGCAAAAAGCTGAATGTCAAAATCTGCTGGTTCCGGTTTGCGTGTCGAGTAGCCATATTGCATTTGGCTCAATTCGTATGGAACCTGTATTTATGATTCTTGGACAATCTGCTGCTGTTGCGGCTTGTATGGCAATCGATAAAGATGTGACTGTTCAGGAACTTAGTTATGATGATTTAAAAAAGGAGCTCGAAAATCGAAAACAAATTTTAACCAGGAAATAAACGATTTAAGTACTTAACAATGATTACATTTTTTATCGGATTACTAACACTGATTTTAGGATACATATTTTATTCCCGTTTTGTTGAACGATTTGCTGATGTTGACGGAACACGTAAAACTCCGGCATACACAATGAAAGATGGGGTTGATTATGTTCCGTTGAAGTGGTGGAAGATTTTTTTAATTCAGTTTTTGAATATTGCAGGATTAGGCCCGATTTTCGGTGCCATTGCCGGAGCCATGTGGGGGCCTGTTGCATTTCTTTGGATTGTTCTGGGATCCATTTTTGCAGGGGCTGTCCACGATTATTTTTCAGGCATGCTTTCAATTAAACATAAAGGACTAAGTATTACCGAAATTGTTGGAATTTATCTGGGTACAGGAACCAAGCAGTTTATGCGTGCTTTCACTGTTATTTTGATGGTATTGGTGGGAACAGTATTTATTATGGGCCCGGCAAAAATTCTGGCAGGTCTTACTCCCAATGTGGCTTCTATAAATTTTTGGGTATGGGTTGTTTTTGTTTATTACCTGCTTGCAACCATGCTGCCCATCGACAAAATTATTGGAAGAATTTATCCGGTTTTTGGATTGTCATTGTTGTTTATGGCTGTTGGTTTAATTATTGCTCTTTTTGTAAAAGGATATCACATCCCGGAACTGACCCCGGCTAATTTGCATAACTTTCACGATAATGCCGATAAGTTTCCCATTTTTCCAATGCTCTTTATTACGATTGCCTGCGGGGCAATTTCAGGGTTTCATGCTACTCAGTCGCCGCTGATGGCGCGTTGTTTAACCAATGAAACTTATGGCAGAAGAGTTTTTTACGGTGCCATGATTTCAGAAGGAGTTGTAGCTTTAATTTGGGCAGCCATCAGTATGAGCTTTTTCGGAGGTATTCGCGAATTGAATGAAACAATGGCAGCTAATGGCGGAAATGCTGCTGTTATTGTTAACGACATATCCAATTCTCTTTTAGGAAAATTAGGAGGAGTTCTGGCATTGCTGGGTGTTGTGGCTGCTCCGATTACCTCGGGAGATACTGCATTTAGAAGCGCACGATTGATTGTTGCCGATTTTATGAATTACAATCAGGGGCCAATCAAAAACAGGTTGTTTGTGAGTATTCCTCTTTTTGCTATCGGTTTCTTATTAACACAAATCGACTTCAGCATTATTTGGAGGTATTTTGCATGGTCGAATCAAACCCTGGCAATGATTGTTTTATGGACAATCACCGTATTTCTTGTTCAGCAAGGAAAAAATTACTGGATTACGTTTATTCCTGCTGTATTTATGACGGCTGTAACCACAACATATTTATTCTTTGCTCCTGAAGGATTTTCTCTTCCAAAAGAGATTTCGTACCCGATTGGAGCTATAATATCTGTTTTCTCAGTTGTGTTATTTATTATTTACAAACGAAAATACTCTTTAAAACTACCAGCGAAAATATAAAGTTAATTATAAACAGACCTTTACCATAACCAACTAAAAAATGAAACGACGAAATTTTATAAAAACCACGGCGGCTGGTTCTGCCATGGTTTTAACATCAGGAGTTTGGGCATTTAGCCCCAAGAGCTCTAATATCCAAAAGTTTGGACTTCAGTCAGAACGTGAAATACCTGTTGCCTATAATGTTGATGTTGTTGTAGTCGGTGGTTCTACTGCCGGTGTTGCGGCTGCTGTGGAAGCATCGCGCGAAGGGGCATCAGTTTTTTTACTGGCTCAGGAGCCTTATCTTGGAGAAGACGTAACAGGGACTTTTCGCTTATGGACAAAGGATAAATCCATTCTGAAAACAGAACTGGGAGAGGCCATCTGGGGTGAGGGTTTACCTTCTCAGTTAAAGGTTAAAAAAGCACTCGACAATGCGCTTATCGATAATAAAATTAATTTTCTATACTCGTGTTTTGTTACCGATGTTTTAACTGATGATGTCGGAACTCCGTCTGGTGTAATTATGGCAAATCGTTCCGGCAGACAGGCCATTATTGCCAAAACCATTATCGATGCCACCCCACGCGGATTATTCGCCCGGATGTGTGGTGCGCAATTCGGAACATATCCATCGGGAAAGCAGACATTTAAGTTTACTGTTGTAGGAAATCACTTGAAAATGGGGAGTGAATTCTCCGGAAAGACTTATGAAGAGCCGGTTCTGATTCATCCTTCAAAAATTGGTAACAGTAAAGATTCAGCTAAGAATGTTGATTATAAGGCCATTGAATATTCTCTTCAAATCGATATGAAAGACGGTAGCTGGGCATCGTTTGCCAATGCCGAGCAGGTGGCCCGAGATTTAACCTGGGATGCAGACCAGGTAGAATCATCAGATTTGCTTTTTCAGAATCCACCGGATAAAATGGTAGGACAGAAGAGATGGAACAACGAAGATGTTGATTTGGAGAGAATCAATCTGAAGGTATTTCAACCGCGTAAAATTGATAATGTGTTTGTTTTAAGCGGAAGTGCCAATCTTAGTGAAAAAGCTTCAAATACACTTTTAGAGCCGGGAAAAATGATTCGGATTGGAGAGCGAATTGGTAATTTATCTGCTAAAGTTGCAAGTGCTTTGCCAGCTCCATCAAATCCAAAAGTAAAAGGGAAAATAAATTCAAATATTGATAAAGGAAATGTTGGCGAATTACTCGAGGGATTACGTCCATCTTTAAATTTGGGAGAAGTTATTTCGGAAGAAACCACACTGCCTGTTATAGGTGAGTTTGATGTGGTTGTGCTGGGCGGCGGAACAGCCGGTGCTCCTGCTGGAGTGGGGGCAGCTCAGCATGGCGCTAAAACGCTGGTGATTGATTATATGCACGGTTTAGGCGGAATGGGAACGCTCGGTCTGATTGGGAAATATTATCATGGTTACCGCGAAGGATACACCAATGTTGTGGATCGTGGCGTGAAAGATATGGGCCCTGATAATCCAAGGAAAAAGGACAGGCTTGAGTGGTGGGTTTTCGACTGGAAAACAGAATATTTCAGAAAAGAAATCAGAAAATATGGCGGCGATATCTGGTTTGGTGTTATCGGTTGCGGTGCCTATGTTGAGAACGGACAAGTAAAAGGTGTGGTTGTTGCTACTCCCGAAGGTAAAGGAATTGTTTTGGGACATACGGTAGTTGATTCAACCGGGAGTGCTGATACAGCTGTTGCAGCGGGCGCTGATTACCATTATACCGATGGAAATTCGGTGGCTGTGCAGGGTGCCGGTTTTCCACACAAGAATCCAAATGACTTTTACAATAACAGCGACTGGACTTTTATTAATGACTCGGACATGCTGGACGTTTGGCGGGCGATGGTTGTTGCGAAAGATAAGTATGAAGATGAATACGATATCGGCAAGATTCCGCAAACCAGGGAACGGCGCAGGATGGTGGGTGATTTTACCATTTCGGTACTTGATGTTTATAACGGAAGAACTTACCCTGATTCTATTTCTCTTCATAAAAGTTCGTTCGATACACATGGTTTTACCGAAGATGCGTTTTTCTCGTTGAAACCACCGGATCACAGTGGGGTAGATGTGTATGCTTATGTGCCTTTCAGAGCTTTACTACCGAAAGGTTTAGAGGGAATTGCGGTAACCGGTTTAGGTGCCAGTGCCGACCGTGATGCCATGCCGGTAATTCGTATGCAACCTTGCCTGCAGAATCAGGGATATGCTGTGGGTTGGGCAGCTGCCAGAGCAGCAAAGAATAATCAGAAAATAAGATATGTCGATATAAAATCGCTGCAAAAAGAATTGGTTAAAATTGGCAGCATGCCTGAGAATGTATTGACGGATGTGGACAATTATCCTCCTCCCTTTGAAAAAATTCAGCAGGCTGCAAAAGCGGTAGTGAATGATTTGGAAGGGCTGGAAACGATACTTTGGGATAAAGAAAGAGGAATTGTTGCTCTTACCGATCAGTTTCATTTAAGCACGAAAGAGCAAGATAAACTGGTATACGCCCGGATTCTGGGAATGCTCGGAATTGCTGACGGCTGGAAGGAATTGATAAAGGCCATCGATGGTTTCGAAGACTGGGATGAAGGCTGGAACTTCACCGGAATGGGACAGTTTGGAAAAAGCATCAGTTATCTCGACAGCCTGATTATAGCAGTTGGTCGTACGAAACACGTTGAAGCTTTGCCAACCATTTTTAGGTTAATGGAAAAGCTAACTCCAGAAAGTGAATTTTCTCATTTCCGAGCCGTTGCCATCGCTTTGGAAAATATTGCGGATCAGGATGCTGCAGAGCCGCTGTATAATTTATTACAGATGCCTGGAGTACGTGGTCATGTTATGCCCGATATTGAGACAGCCAAAAAACTGGAGCCAAAATTTCAAAATGATGTAAGTACCCGAAATAATTCTCTTAGAGAGCTTATTTTGGGCCGTGCACTGTACCGTTGCGGTGACTTAAACGGAGTTGGAACCCAGATTCTGAATGATTATTCGAAAGACCTTCGTGGACACTATTATCGTCACTCTAGTGGCGTTTTGGAAATGTACTCAAAACAAAAGGATAGTAAGATTGAAATGTAAATACATTTCGTTCTAGTTTAGTTAGGTAAGAATGCATCCCGTTTATATTGTGGATGCATTCTTCATTTATGTCCTTTTTTCTTCATCTTTACCAGATTTTATTGGGTTTGAAATCCTAAACTGCCAACTTCAACCGAACACTGAATACTTTCTTCTATCTTCCGACTTTATTTCTATTTTTACAATTCAAATAAACAGAATATGGCATTCACAGGATTGGAGCAATTTATTGAATTATTAGAAGGGAATAATGAGTTAATCAGGGTTAAAGATTTCGTTGATCCAAAGCTGGAAATCACCGAGATTACCGACCGGATTTCAAAACAGCCGGGTGGTGGAAAAGCCATTTTGTTTGAAAATACCGGAACCGGATTCCCGGTTTTGATGAATGCCATGGGGTCAGAAAAACGGATAGCTTTGGCGTTTGTCAGAAACTCGGTTTTTGAGTTGGAGAAAGAGATTGAAAACCTTTTCCTTGATTTTATGTCGCCCAAAGAAACCCTTTGGGAAAAGCTGAGTATGTTGCCAAAACTGGGAGAAGTTGCCCAATGGATGCCTAAAAAAGTAAAAAACAGGGGAGCGTGTCAGGAGTTTGTGATTGGAATGCCTGATTTGGAAAAGCTTCCGGTGTTAACTTGCTGGCCTGCCGATGGCGGACCGTTTATTACTTTCCCTGGAGTGCATACTGTTGATCCGGAGAACCAAAAAACGAATGTGGGAATGTATCGCATGCAGGTTTTTGAAAAGGACCTCACCGGAATGCACTGGCACAGGCATAAAACTGGTGCCAATCATTTTGCGAAATACAAAAAATCGGGGAATAAAATGCCTGTTTCTGTTGCACTGGGTGGAGATCCTGCTTATACATATGCAGCAACTGCCCCGATGCCCGAAAATATGGATGAGTATTTGCTGGCCGGGTTCCTTCGTAAAAAACCTGTACGACTGGTTAAATGCCTGACCAATGATTTGTATGTTCCAGAAGATGCTGATTTTATTCTTGAAGGATATGTTGATCCGAAAGAAGATCCCATCTGGGAAGGGCCTTTTGGCGACCATACCGGATTTTACTCGCTGGCTGATTGGTATCCTAAGTTTCATGTCACCTGCATTACGCATAAGAAAAATGCGGTTTATCCGGCTACTATTGTTGGAGTGCCGCCAATGGAAGATGCTTATATCGGGTTGGCAACCGAGCGTATATTTTTGTCACCCATTCGTATTGCTATGGTTCCTGAATTAAAAGACATGACTCTGCCGGTTGCCGGAGTGGCCCATAATTTTACCATCGTAAAAATTGAAAAATCTTACCCGGGACAGGCAATTAAAGTAATGAATACTCTTTGGGGAGCCGGACAGATGATGTTTAATAAAGTATTAGTAGTGGTTGATGAAAGTGTTGATATTCATAATAATGAAGCCATTTTGAAAGCTTTTGAAGAAAGATTCTCTCCCGGTTACAGCCTGCATTTCTCAAAAGGACCGCTCGATGTACTCGATCACGCGTCGCAGAAATTTGCTTTTGGATCGAAACTCGGAATCGATTTAACGAAACCAATGCCGGAAGAAGAGATCGAAGAAAACGGCTCAGATTCAGATTCCGAATTCAAATCAGATATATTGAAACAAATCCCGGAAATCACCGGTTCCAAAGTTGTGGGAAGTGGTTCTATTTTAATGTTGACAGTCAATAAAAATAAGGTATTTAGCAAAAAAGAGCTGGAAGAAAAGCTGACTGAGACCAGTGTTGCTAGTGGATTTAAAGCCATTCTGCTGTTTAATGATGGTGCTGATTTGGATGATACTTTTACTTTACTCTGGTTGTTGGGTGGCAATTTAGAACCTCTGCGTGACGTTTCGGTAATAAAAAACGAAGGTGAAACAGTTTTGGTAGATGCCACTTTTAAAACCGATGAGCACGATAATTTTAAACGCGACTGGCCCAATGTAGTAACAATGGACGATGCAACTATTAAAGCAGTAGACGAAAAATGGGACAAGCTGAGTCTGGGAGCTTTTATAAAAAGTCCGTCGCTTAAGTTTAAAAAGCTCGTAAAAGGGGGGGGGGCCGTTAGAGAATAGACTCTATTTTATTGCTAATCTTTATCTATTCCGATTTGAATTATTTCTTTTCCTGGTTCTGCATTTTAAAATAGCTTTCTAAAAGTTCGTTTATTTTTTCAATCTTGGCTGGTTTTACTATGTAGCCCAGAGGATTTAGCAGAAGCGCTTCGGATCTAATCTCCAAATTGTCATAACCTGTAACAAAAATTACAGGTATATCCGGATTCTCCGATTTAATTATTTTACAGGTCTCAATGCCGTCCATTCCCCTGGGAAGGCCGATGTCCATTAATATTGCATCAGGCTTTTCCTGTTTGAAAAGTTCAATGGCAGTATTACCATCAGAAGCATGTGCACAAATTTCATATCCAAATTTCTGCAACTGAATTTTGAGTACCATGGCAATAATGCTTTCATCCTCAACAATTAGGATTCTTGGTTTTTGCATTTGTTTGTGATTCATCTTGTTAGTAGGTGGTTGTTATTGGTTATAATGTAAATAGCTATTGTTCTGAATGTTTCATTTATACTCTTTTATTATAGGAGATATTGTCAAATTCAATATTCCATGTTAAACCTTCATTTGTTTCATAATTTAGTTCACCATCTAATTGTTTTTTCACAATATTATAAACTGTTTGTAATCCTAATGAATTGGTTTCTTCTAAATTGAATTCAGAAGGTAGCCCAATTCCATTATCTTTAACTTTGATGGAAATTTTATCCTTAAATGGTTGTTTGATTTTTACTGTAATAATACCTGAATTGTAAGGGAATGCATGTTGGTAGCAATTATTAATTAGTTCGCTAAGTATAAGCCCTGTTGGGATGGCAATGTCAATTAATACTGTAATTGCTTCAATGTCAGATTCTAACTTAATGTTATCTCCAGGGGCATTCTTGCTTAAAACAATCAGATTCATTAACTCATTCACATAGTCTTTAAGACAAATTTCTGACAGATCTTTTGATTGATATAATTTTTGATGAGCAAGAGCCATGGCCTCAATTCTGTTTTCAGTGATTTGGAGTTCTTTTTTTACTTCTTCAGAATCTGATTTATATCTCTGTAATTTTAATAAAGAACTAATCATGAGCATGTTATTTTTTGTTCGGTGATATAGTTCTTGCAGTAATACAACTTTTTCTCTGTTTTGCTTTTGTTCCACCTGATGTAGCTTTTCATAAAGAAGCAGAATAAAACCAAAACTACTTGTTATTATAAATAACACCAGAAATAGTATGGAATAAATATGAATACCTCTATGGATGTCTAGTAACGTGTTTACACTGATTGGATGAATTATTATATGGATAATTCGTAATGTGAAGATAAATATCATAACAGTGTAAAGAGTAATTAGCAACTTTCCTGGTAATCCGGTTTGTTTCCGTTGTTTATACAATAAACAAACTGAATGTAGAAATGCTATTCCGGTAAAGGTGCTTACTGTAATTATTCGAATATTGATATTTGGATGTATATATACAAAAATGTATTGTTCTACAAATAACAAAATAACTGTTAATGTTAGGATGATAAGAAGTTTATAACCAATGTCTTCGTTCAAAATAAGTTGTAATGCCAACGATGTGGTCAATAATCCAATATAGCATATTGTATTGCTAAAGACAACTGTAAAAATAGGTTCCCATATTCCAGTCAGCGTAAATAAAATGGAAGAAGCAGTTAGGCTTACAAGTGATAGAACGTATAATGGAATTCCTTTTGATAACCGATAATGTACTTGGAAAAACAGTAAATATACTGATAGAAAAATATTTAAGAATGTCGCCAGAATGAATATGGTGTAAGTATCTAAACGATCCATGATTATTTACTTTTCATATTGTTTACTGATGATTTCCTGTATGATTGGATTTCTTTTAATACAGTATTGTATTCTATTATGTAATAATTGAATAGTTTTTAAATGAAAAGTAGGGGCTTTTCGTAGTTATTGTAAAATTATAATTCAAAGGAAATTGACGGTTTAGTATGGTGATTAATTTCATATTATGTTTTTGGTCCATGGATTTTCTCCATAGGGGTTTTAAATTTTTTCAATGTTTATCCTCAATTTTTATAAAATGTCCGCAATAAAGATTTAATTTTTTTTCCCCATTAGCAAATGTTTACTATAATTTTATTTATTTACGTGATTTTGACTTTTTAATATAGTAACCATAAACTTTGATTAGAAGTTGTATCTAAAAGAAAATTTCGATCAATATTTTTACTAAATAGTGAAACGAGCTTAGGTATATATTAACTCTAAAATTTTTTCCAGCCACAGGGCATCCACTTCCGAGAAAGAAGCTTTTTCCTTACTATCGATGTCCAGAACGCCAATAATTTCGCCATTCGCATTTTTTAATGGAACAACAATTTCCGAGTTCGAACGCGAATCACAGGCAATATGTCCTGGAAAAGAATGGACATCTTCAACCACAAGCGTTTTTTTCTGATTAAAAGCTGCCCAGCAAACGCCTTTATCTTTTTCAAGAATCTGACAGGCAACGGGTCCCTGATATGAATTAACAGTCATATTCCCCTGTTCTATCAGGTAAAAACCAGTCCAGAAAAAATAATCCATTTTGTGGTGCAAAACTGCAATAATCGTCGCCATTCGAGCCTGTACATTATTACTTTTTACTAGCAGGTACTGCAGTTGTTTATATATTCTTCCGTATCGTCCGTCCTTTTTTATATCTTCCATTTTATTTCCAGTTGAATTGAAACACGAATAAACAAAAAATCGTTAGTTTAGTTGACCAAAAATTAAAAAATTATGGAACGAATAGTAACAGATCCTCAGGAAAAACAGTGGGGAATGTTTACGCATCTAGCTGCCTTTGCTACATTTGTTCTCCCCGTTGCGGGGAATATTATTGGACCTCTTATCATTTATTTGTTGAAGAAAGACGAATATGAGTTCGTGAATGAACAGGGTAAAGAGGTCTTGAATTTCCAGATTACCTGGTCAATCATCTTTTTTATTTCTATTGTTATGATTATAGTTGGAATCGGTGTTTTGATGCTGGTCGGTTTTGGAATTGCCTGGCTGGTTTTAGTGATTGTTGCATCGGTAGCTGCCAGTAACGGACAATATTATAAATATCCGCTAACCATTCGTTTTTTGCAATAGCTATGGTTAAAAAGATTGATATTCATACTATTGAACAATTAAATGTAGAAGCCCGGCAAGCACAGCGTTTGAGGAAGAATTTTAATTACCACGAATCATTCGACGATCCCATAAACCGCATGCTAAATGCAGTCGAACCCGGTTCTTATGTGCGACCTCATAAACACGAGAATCCTGATAAACGTGAAGTGTTTTTGCTTTTACAAGGCAAGATGGCTGTGGTTTTTTTCGATGATGAGGGAAATATTACCGAACATGTTGTTTTGGACAATAAAAAGAATTTTGGGGTAGAAATACCACCGTCAGTTTGGCATACGATTATTGCACTCGAACCGGGAACGGTAGTGTACGAAATAAAAGACGGACCTTATGTTCCGGCCGACGATAAAAATTTTGCTCCCTGGGCTCCAAAGGAAGGGGATGCTAAATGTTCCGGCTATTTTCAAAATTTATTGGATAATCTGGACTTTTGATTTCTAACTTCTTACTTGCGATTCATTAATAATGATCTCCGAATAAGCATTTTGCTCTCCATCTGTTCCTAAATTTTATTCATTTTCTTACTTTTGCAGCCTGAAAAAATTTAGAATAATGGCACAAAAACCTTCGATACCAAAAGGTACCCGCGATTTTTCACCTATTGAAATGGTGAGGAGAAATTATATTTTCAATACGATTAAAGATGTTTTCCGTTTGTATGGTTTTCAACCCATTGAAACACCAGCCATGGAAAATCTGTCGACTTTAATGGGAAAATACGGGGAAGAAGGTGATAAATTATTGTTTAAAATTTTAAACTCGGGTGACTTTATTTCAAAAGTTCCCCAGGAAATGCTGGATGAAAAGAACTCGAACACGCTAACTACAAAGCTATCTGAAAAAGGATTACGTTACGACCTCACTGTGCCGTTTGCCCGCTACGTTGTGCAATATCGTAACGATATTGTTTTCCCTTTTAAGCGTTACCAGATTCAACCCGTGTGGCGTGCCGACCGGCCTCAGAAAGGGCGGTACCGGGAGTTTTATCAGTGCGATGTTGATGTAATTGGTAGCGATAGTTTATTGAACGAAGTGGAGCTGGTACAAATTATTGATGACGTTTTTACACGTTTGAATATTAATACCGTAGTTAAAATAAACAACCGGAAAATTTTAGCTGGAATTGCTGAATCTATTGGTGAGGCTGAACGCATGGTTGATATAACTGTGGCAATTGACAAACTCGATAAGATCGGGTTGGAGAAGGTGAATGCAGAAATGCTTGAAAAAGGAATATCGCAGGATGCTGTCGACAAACTGCAACCGATTTTAAGACTGGAGGGAACTACTACCGAGAAATTGTCGCAGATTGAAATGGTGATTGGTGAGACGGAAGTGGGAGCCAAAGGAATTGCCGAAATGCGTACGATGTTTTCCTATCTCGATAGCCTGGAATTGAATACCGAAGTTGAGTTGGATTTAACACTTGCCCGGGGATTAAATTATTATACCGGAGCTATCTTTGAAGTAAAATCGAAAGACGTACAAATTGGTAGTATTTGTGGTGGCGGCCGTTACGACGACCTGACCGGTATTTTTGGAATGCCTGATGTGTCGGGAGTAGGAGTGTCGTTTGGTGCCGAGCGTATCTACGATGTACTGGTACAAATGGATGGGTTCCCAGCCGATTCGCTGGAAACGACCAAGGCATTGTTCGTAAATTTTGGCGACAAGGAAGAAGCCTACTGTTTACCGGTTTTGGCACAACTTCGTAAGAATGGAGTGAACGCCGAAATATTTCCGGAAAGTGCTAAAATGAAAAAGCAGATGACTTATGCCAATCGTAAGGAGATTCCATATGTCATTTTGGCCGGCGACAATGAAATTGAGTCGAATAAGTTTACGCTAAAAAATATGGAAACCGGAGAGCAGCAATTGGTTAGTGCTGAAGAACTGATAAAAATCCTGTCTTAGGACCTTGTTTTATCCGATATTGCCTGCAAAAGTTTGAGGCAATGACTTTATCAATTCCAAATCGCCCCATAAAAACTCTCGGAGGAGACGTTCGTTTTCCGTGAAAATTGTCTGAATTACCTGTAATTTAAATTTCCTGCTTTGGCAGGGAACTACCAGATATTAGATTATCTGTTATCAATCATAGTACATGTTTATTTGTTACAATAACAATTGATTCGTTTTTCAATTCAACAATTTTATAATTTCCACTCATGGCAAACCGTATATACGAAATAACTCCCAATAACCTTACGTTCGACATTATTCAGGATATATTAGAAAATAATGTCAAACTCAAACTTTCCGAAATTTCCATACAACTCATACAAAAAAGCAAACGTTACCTCGATCGCAAACTGGAGAATGCGGATAAACCATTGTACGGTATTAATACCGGTTTTGGAGCTTTGTGCGACATTGAGATTTCAAAAGGTGAATTAAGTAAACTGCAGGAAAACCTTGTGGTTTCGCACGCATGCAACGTTGGTCCGGAGGTTCCCAAAGATGTTGTACGATTAATGCTTCTGTTAAAAGCACATGCTTTATCGAAAGGGAATTCTGCGGTTCAGTTGGCAACAGTTCAGCGTATCCTCGATTTGTTTAATAACAACGTTCTTCCTGTGGTTTGCGAACAGGGGTCGCTTGGAGCCAGTGGAGATTTGGCACCACTGGCAAAACTTTTTCTCCCACTACTGGGATTAGGTGAAGTGCATTTTGAGGGGAAAATTGTAAGTGCCGCATCTGTTTTAGAGAAATTTGAATGGGAACCCATTAAACTGGAAGCAAAAGAAGGATTAGCACTATTGAATGGAACCCAGTTTATGAGCGCTCATGGAGTTTATACACTATTGAAAACATTTCGGATTATCGACCAGGGAGATATTATCGGGGCCCTTTCGCTCGATGCGTTTGATGGTTTACTGGAACCGTTTTCCGAAAATATTCAACGTATTCGCCCTCACAAAGGACAGGCTGATACAGCTAAAAATTTCAGAAATGTACTTGCCGGGAGTGAAATGCAGGCGAAAGAAAAAGAGCACATTCAGGATCCGTATTCTTTCCGTTGTATCCCGCAGGTTCATGGTGCAGTGAAAGACGCGGTAAAATATGTAGCTGAAGTAATTGAAACCGAAATCAATTCGGTAACAGATAACCCAACAGTTTTTCCCGATGAGGATTTAATCATTTCTGGAGGTAATTTTCATGGAGAACCATTGGCGCTTTCACTTGATTTTTTAGCCATGGCTTTAAGTGAATTAGGGAGTATTTCAGAGAGAAGGACTTATCGATTGATTTCAGGAGAAAGAGGTTTGCCGGAGTTTTTGGTGGCCAATCCCGGCTTGAATTCCGGTTTTATGATTCCTCAGTATGCAGCAGCTTCTATAGTCAGTCAGAACAAACAACTTTGTACGCCGGCGTCTGTTGATTCAATTCCATCTTCGAACGAACAGGAAGACCATGTAAGTATGGGTGGAAACGCTGCCACCAAAGCGCTGAAAGTGGCTTTAAATGCTGAGAAAATTTTAGCGATTGAGTTGTATAATGCTGCGCAGGCAATGGAATTTAGACGCCCTGTAAAATCTTCCCCGTTTATTGAGAATTTTTTGAAGGATTACCGGCGAAAAGTAAAGTTTGTGGAAGAAGATGTGGTGATGTATGAAGGTATTAATAAAACAATTGAATTTCTGAATTCAACCAAAACGAAACGCTTATAGCGATAAAAAGTAAAAGCCGGAAGCAACAACTTCCGGCCTTTGTGTCGATTATAAAAAAAATGTTTTTGGCAGAATAATAAAATTCTGAATTCAGCTTAAATCGATTCGGTTTCTACAACTTTCGACAAGATTTCAGAATAAGGCAACAACAGGTATTTTTTACCGTTGAAGTCGATTTCTGTTCCTGCATACTGTTTGTAAAGAACCTCGTCACCAGGAGCTATTTCTGCATTTTCGATGTTACTCACTGCAACTACTTTTGCAACTTCTTGTTTCTCTTTTGCAGAATCAGGAATAATGATTCCTGAAGCTGTGGTTTGTTCAGCTTTGTCTTCAGTAAGCTCTAACAACACGTTTTGGTTAATAGGCTGTAATTCTTTCATTTTTCTTATTCTATTAAATTAATACTTAATTATTTGCCAAAAGCAATTTGTTAATTGTCTCTGTAAATAACTTTTTGGTGTCTTCCTTGGTTCTGGCAATACCCGAAGTCATTGTCGGTTTTCCTTCCATGGGAATGTAAAGAAAAGCCGGGATTCCTTGTACTCCGAATACGGCTGCCAGTTCTTGTTCAACTTGTGTATCGATTTTATAGATAACAACTTTTTCTTTGTATTCTTCGGCAATTTCTTCCAGAATAGGTGCCGCTGTACGACATGGTCCACACCAGTCGGCATAAAAGTCAATCAAAGCAGGCTTATCTCCCTTGTATTTCCATTCTTTTGGAGAATTCTCGTAATCCCATACTTTTTCAAGAAAAGTTGCCTTGTTTAATTTAACTGTAGCGTGTTCCGACTGGGAAACACTTTCAGCCGGCGAAGCCGGTTCGTTGCCGCTTGCATTAGCCTGGTAGTTATTGAAGCCCAGCAACACAGCCGCTACAATTACCAGTGTTAAAAATGATTTTTTCATTGTATTCTTTTTTTATTTTATTTCAAGTAGAGCATTTATTCTTTCTTTATTAAAACCAACAACAATCTGCCCGTTAATATCGGTTTGCGGTACACCTTGTTGTCCGCTTTTTCTTACCATTTCTTCTGCAGCTTTTGTGTCGGCTGCCACATTTACTTCACGATATCGAATTCCATTTGCATCTAAATGTCGTTTTACAGTTGTACACCAACTACAGGTTGGAGTAGTGTAAACAGTCACACTTTTTACCGGTTTTTTATCACCGGTGTTATTGTTGATAAAAACGGATTTCTCAAAGATAAGTTTAAATTGTTCAGGTTGGTGACAACCTTTGATTGTATTTTTAAGTTTCCCGTTTTCAAACTCAACCAGTGTGGGTACACTTGTAATATTAAACTCAGTGTGAATATCACGGACTAGATTAACATCAGCATAACAAAGAACCGAATCTTTTGAAGGATTTTCGATTTGGCTAAAATTGTTGTATGCGCAATCGCTTTGTTCTGAGCCTTTTTTAAATAACATAAACCAGACTTTTTCGTTCGTTTCAAGTATTTTTTTTAGTTCCGTAAAAGATGAAATTTTTATCATGATTGTCAAGTATGTAAATATTTAGATATGTAAATGCAATTGTCATGCCAAGTCATTTTGGTTGATTTTTGTCAGTTTTTACTGAAAATTTGACATTTTTCCAGAGTCGACGCAACCCAAAATAGTAAAAACCAGTCTACATGATAGAGTGAGAAGTTGTACAGAACTGACTACTTCTAATCCGCAACCGGAGATGGGAAGCGCGCAGTTCGGTATTTTAGTAAATGAATTAATTTGATGAATGATGAAGAAGTTTGCATTTGCCTTGATGATGGCTTTTGTTTTTGTTTTACCCTCTTGTTTGGATGATGATGGTTATTCGCTGGGAGACATTTGGATTGCTTTTGGGGTATTAACAGGTGAGGAGGGATCCTATCAGGTTATTTTAGACAATAAAGATTTATTGGTGCCCGTGGCAGCGAATTATCCGGGTTGGCAGAATGAGTTTGAGACTGGTGACAGGGTTTTGATTAATTATACGGTTTTAGATGATGATCTGACCGATTCTACCTCTGTTTACTATGTTAAAGTTAACGACATCAGCAATATTCTGATGAAGGGAATTATGGATATTACTCCTGAAATTGAAGACAGTATTGGCAATGATCCCATTGTTGTTGAGGATTACTGGATGACTGATAGTTTAATCAGTTTTAAATTGAAATACTGGGGTTATACCGAAACACATTTTTTGAACCTGGTAAAACAACCTGGCGATCTGACAGTTGATGATCAACCTATTCAACTGGAATTACGTCATAATGCCAACGAAGACAGTGAATCTGTTTTGTATACAGCATTTGTTTCTTTCAGTTTAAATAGTCTGCGTCTGGATGGTCAGGATTCCGTTCGCTTTGAATTTTCTTCTACTGATTATGAAGGAACGCAGTACTCGGAAGAAGTAGTATTTAATTATGAAAATTTAGAACTTCCGGTACCTTAGCGGCGGATATATGAAAAAGAAAAGCGTCTTAAAATTTAATTTTTTAAGACGCTTTTTTTATGGTAGTTATTTTTTATTTCAGTTGAACAAGAACTACCGATTTGGATGGTAGTTCAACTGTTAATTTTCCGTTTTTGGGTTTTGCAACTTCAAAATCTTTGATATTAACTGTTTCTTTCTTGCCAAAATCGTTGTAGTTGTTCATTTTATCGGAAGTGATAATTTGTCCGCTGGCCGATGAAAATTCATCCCCGGTTACCGTTACTTCAACCGACTCTGTTTTATTCGGATTTAGATTACACAATGTAATTGATACCACTCCGTCTTTTGTTGATGCTGAAGCATTAACTGCTGGAACTGATTTTCCGTCTAATTCGTATTTTTCTGTTTTTAGGTTCGAAGGAATCAGGGTTGCATCCTGGTGAACGCTGTACATTTTAAATACGTAGTAGGTTGGTGTTAAAACCATTTCATCGTCTTTGGTTAGAATTACCGCTTGCAGAACATTTACGGTTTGTGCAATGTTGGCCATTTTTACACGATCGGCATTGTTATTAAAAATATTCAGGTTAATTCCGGCTACAAGCGCATCGCGTAGGGTGTTTTGTTGGTATAAGAAACCCGGATTTGTACCTTCTTCCACATTAAACCAGTTTCCCCATTCGTCAACAATTAAACCAATATTTTTACCCGGATCGTATTTATCCATAATAGTAGAATGGTTTTTAACCAGGGTTTCCATTTTTAATGTATTATTCATTACCGAGATCCATTCTTTTTCGCCAAAGTCAGTTGCATGTCCTTTGTCTTCCCAGGCAGTGGTGAATGTATAGTTGTGTAAAGAAACACCTTGTACCAGCCCTCTGTGACGCGATGTTTTTTGCATTACTACTTCCATCCAGTTGTAATCGGCAACATTAGGTCCGCCGGCAATTTTATATTTGGCACCACCGCAGTAGCTGGCAAAACGATTGTATAAATCGGAATAATACTCGGGAGTCATGTTTCCTCCACATCCCCAGTTTTCGTTACCAATTCCCCAGAATTTTACTTCCCATGGTTCTTCACGACCATTCTTTTTTCGGAGATCGGTCATTGGGCTTACGTTTGACGAAGTAACGTATTCCACCCATTCCGACGCTTCCTGAACAGTTCCTGAACCGACATTTATATTAATATATGGTTCAGCACCAATTACGTTGCAAAAATCGAGGAATTCATGTGTCCCAAAACTGTTGTCTTCAGTAACACCACCCCAGTGAATATTAACCATTGACGGGCGCTCTTCACGTGGGCCAATTCCGTCTTTCCAGTGGTAAGTATCACCAAAACAACCTCCGGGCCATCGCAATACCGAGATTTTCATTTCCTGAAGAGCCCCTACTACGTCATCGCGAAATCCGCGAACATTGGGAATATCTGAATCTTCACCTACATAAATTCCACCATAAATACAGCGTCCGAGGTGCTCGGCAAAGTGGCCGTATATTTCCTTGTTGATTTTTGTTTCAGCCTGGTCGGTATGCAAAATAAGTTGGCTTTGCCCAAAAGCAGTGCTTGCATATACTGCTAAAAAAAGAATTAATAATGATTTTGGCATGTTCATTTTATTTAAGTTTAATTATTCGAGCTAAAAATAGTGAATTGTTGTCAAATTTACACTTATTCCATTTCGTTTATTTGTATCATTGCTTATCGTGTTGACAACTAATTTATTATGTAGACGTATTTCCAAAAAATTAACTTTTTATAATCGTAACAAATATTGAGAATCTGATTTTAAGTAGTCAGGTTTTTGATTAGACGCTCCGCTCAAAAACAATAACGAATTGACTATTTGACAATTTTACCCTTCAACATGGTAAATGAATGGGCAGGAAAATTATAGGTAAACTTGTTTTCTTTTTTCAGCTTCAATGATTCTTTTTGAACCGTTTCAACAGCAGTTTTATCAAAGTCGTTTTCAGATTTAATGTCCGGGCCATTTACTTCATAAACTTCAAAATTACCATCGAAAAGTCCTTCCTGCGAAAAGATATCTGTTGCAATGGCTTTATCTTTATGGCGGTTTATAACACCAATCACTATTTTTCCGTCGTTGTATGATGCTGATACATCAAGATAAGGAACATTGTTTTGTTTTGTTGTTTGTTCAGCAAGTCCGAGATAAAACTCATCGGTATTGTAAGTATCACAGTCAACATAAACATCCAGTGCGGTTCCGAACATATTATTGGCAAATAACTGAAGCGGATAATAAATGGTTTGCTTGAACATGCCATTTTTTTCTGCAAAAATGGGTGCAATAACATTTACAAGTTGTGCTATATTGGCCATTTTTACAATATCGGCATTACGTATAAAGGTATTTAAAAATCCGGCAATAACCAGTGCATCCTCAAGGTTGTAACGTTCTTCAAGGGCACGCTCGCCGGTCATGGTTTCTTCTGCTCTCCAGCGATACCAAATATTGTATTCGTCCCAGGCAATGTAAATGGGATCGCGATCACCGCGGTCAGCTTTTTCCATCTCGCGCATAATCATTCCTTTTACAACCTTTGTGCGTTCTTCCAAAACCAGCGGAGACGAAACAAAATTGTAGTAATTATCCTGGTGGTTTCCAACGTACATGTGCAAGGCAATATAATCAACTACATCTTTTAATTCTGAAAGGACTTTAGCATTCCAATCGTGGGGATCGTTATTGGGCCTGAAATTGGATGCGCCTGCTGCAATGAGTTTGATTTCCGGGTCGGTTAATTTCATTAGTTTGGCCGCCTCTCGTGCTTTTTTGCTGTAATCTTCGGCATTTAAATGTCCCATTTGCCAGAAGCCGTCCATTTCGTTACCCAGACTCCAGTACTTTATTTTGTGAGGTTCCGGATAACCGTGTTTTTTACGAAGTTCGGCATAATACGGGCCTTCTTTTACATTACAATATTCCACCCACTGTTGTGCTTCTTCAATGGTTCCGGTTCCCATATTCACTGCAAAATAGGGTTCTGTGCCCATGCGTTTGGCATATTCTACAAATTCGTTGGTGCCAAACTGATTGGTTTCCAGACGTGCCCACGCCAGTTCCATCCGTGTCGGACGTTCTTCTTTCGGGCCTACACCGTCTTTCCAGTGGTAGTTCGATACAAAATTTCCGCCGGGGTAGCGGGTCAGGGGAATATTTAATCCTTTAACTGCTTCCAGAACATCCAGTCGGATGCCATTTTCGTCTGACAACTTTGAATCAGGATCGTAGATGCCACCATAAACACAACGCCCCAGGTGTTCAACAAAATTTCCGTAGATGTTTTTATTTACTTCTCCAATCTGGCGGTCGATATCAATTTTAATCCGCGCTTTTTTTTGAGCCAGAAGGCTCCCGGGAATAAAAGTTCCGGCAAGAATTAAGATCATTATTATTTTCATTTTAATGGTTCGTTAGTTCACTTTTTTATCACAGGCCAACCTTCTTTATTCCATTCCAGTTCTTTAATTAAAAGTTTGGGTTTTCCTTCGTCGCTGGCATCGTAACCATGAAAAACCAGGTAGTCTTTTCCATTAAAGGTATACGTTGAATTATGTCCTACTCCATGCCAGTTTTCATCACCCTGCAGCAAGATTGTTCCTCCTCCCTGGGCCATATTGTTTCCTTCTTTATCGAGGTAAGGTCCCGGAATTTTTTTCGAGCGGCCTATTATCATTTTATAGGTGCTTTCAGCACCTTTGCAACAATAATCAATTGATGCGAAAAGGTAATAATAATTTCCTTTTTTGAAAATGAATGGTGCTTCGATAGCATTACCGCCGGCATCAACCGGATTGTTATCTATAGACGGAGGATTGGGATTGGCTGACGATTTCTTTCTCGATGCAATAGTTGGAATCTCATTCATATTATCAACCACTTTTTTGGCATCGGGCGATAATTTTACCAGTTTTAATCCATCCCAAAAGGATCCAAACGTAAGATATGGAGTGCCGTCTTCGTCAACAATCAGGTTCGGATCGATGGCATTCCAGTTCGTTTTCCCCGGAAATGACTGAATTACTTTTCCGTGATCTATCCATTTAAAATCCGGATCGCTTGGATCTAATGTTTTGTTGGTTGCCAAACCAATACACGACGTGTTTTTTCCAAACGACGAAACCGAATAATACAGGTAATACTGATTGTTGAAATAAGCAATATCTGGAGCCCATATATGTCCTCTGAAATCTTTAACGGCTTCCTTCGCCCATTCAGGCGCTTCGCTAAATACCGGTTTTTCCTGTGTCCAGTTTTTCATGTCTGTTGACGACCAAACGCTGATTCCCCAACCCGTGCAAAAAAGGTAATAGGTATTATTTTCCTGTATCATGACAGGATCGTGAACAATTATGTTTTGGGCAAATAATTTTCCTGAAAGAATAAGTATAACGGTTAGTAGTGTAATTACCTGTTTCATTCGTTTACGTTTTTTAGTTCAGTTTATGAGATACTAAAAATATGAAAACTCCTGAAAAAATTTAGTTTGGCAAATAAAAATGTGTCCGAAATTTATTATATAATCTCAATAAATGAACTGGTCAATATTAACTGTCATTCGCTACTGTTTTATTATTGAATAAGATAATTAATTAAATTAGCTCATATTTTAAAGTCTATAAAGACGCAAAAAAGCAAAATCCCTGAAAAAGTTAGTTTTTGAATGATAATATTATTTTTGTCGGGCTTTTCAATTGATATAAGGTGGACGAACTTAAACTATGGCAAAATATTCAGAGTGGAGAGATGAAAGCATTAAAGGAGCTTCACACCAGGTATTACCATGCCTTGTTTTTATTCACTTTAAAATCAATCAACGATCACCAGCTGGCCGAGAATCTGGTTTCCGACTGTTTTATCAAGTTATGGGAGAACCGGCAGAATATTATTATAAAATCTTCTGTTAAATCCTATTTATACAGGATTCTAAAGAATCTTATCATTGATTATCACAGAAGCAAAACTGAAATTACCGAGTTATTTGATAAACTTCCTGATATTCCCGTTGAGCAGGAATTTGAGAAACAACAACGCTATTCCAGGTTGTATCAAATTCTTCAGAAATTACCAGAGCAGCGTAGAAAAATTCTTGAACTGGCCGTTTACGATTCTTGTTCTTATCAGCAAATTGCAGAAAAATTAGGGATTTCAAAAAATACGGTAAAGACTCAGATTGCCCGTGCTTACCGGTTTTTAAGAGAATCGCTCGATCCACGGGATTTTTATTTTTTCTGTTTTCTTAAAAAAAATTAAAAAAAATCGGTTTCGCTGTCACCCCCTTATTAATGTTTTTTCGTCAACTTAATAAACTACTATGGTTTTAATAGTCTGATTAGTTTGGTTAGATATGTTAAGAACGGCTGTTTTTGCAGCTGTTCTTGCTAAAAATGAAAAATGAAAGATATTAATAATAAAGATCGATTTTGGGAACTGGCAAGCTCAAAAATTCACGGAGAGATTTCTGAATCCGAATCCTGTGAGCTTGATGTTTTCCTTCAGGATGAATCGTTCCAAAAACTATTCAACGAGATAGTAACCCTGAAATCAGATTTAAAGGAAACACAGATACTGTCAGAATTCCCGCATGAAAATTCGTGGAATATTGTTTCAAATAAACTGAAATACGGAAAAACGAAGTTGTTGTGGACGATCTCCAAATATGCAGCTGTTTTGGTATTTGCTGTTTTAATGGGGGGATTTTTAACCAAACAAATTTTTTACAGAGATACTTTGGAAACTTTTGCTGAGGTTAAAGTACCTCTGGGACAGATGTCGGAAATTACATTGTATGATGGTACCCGGGTTTGGCTAAATTCCGGAACAACTTTCAGATACAGTAATCGTTTTGGAAAGAAAAATCGTAATGTTGAACTTGACGGTGAAGCTTTTTTCGATGTGCAAAAATCGAAAACTCCCTTTAAAGTAAAAATGAAGGAAAATGAAGTGGAAGTATTGGGAACGCAGTTTAATGTGCTTTCATATCACAACGAAGATATTACTAAAGTAACACTGGTTGAAGGAAGTGTAAAAGTGAATAATTCGGCCGGAGCTACCATTGCCCGGTTAAAACCCTCGCAGCAGATTGTTATCGATGAAAAAATAAATAAATCGGTAATAAAAAGTATTGATACTGAATTTTATGTTGCCTGGACCGAAGGCAAAATTATCTTTCAGGATGAAAAGCTGTCAGAAATTGTCAGCAGGCTGGAAAGATGGTATAATGTTGAAATTCAGTTCGCTTCGTCAGAATTGGGAGACCTTAACTTTTCAGGGACAATACTTAAAAGCAAGCCTTTCAGCCAAATTACGATGGCCTTAGAATTGTTACTTCCAATCAATATCGATTATAGACATATTCTTGGAGAAAAAGACTTAGTAATTATTTCAAAAAAATAAGGTGCCTATGTAAATAAAACTTATGAACTAAAAAAGAACGGTAAAGATGCTGGCACATCCTTACCGTAATTGATTTAAAAAAATTCAGTAGAAATTTTAAACCATGTAAATGTATGAAAAAACTAATTAACGCAATTGGTAAAAACCAATTGTTGACAGAAATTTGGATGAAAATGAAGCTTACTTTCGCATTTTTTTTGATTGGGTTGATTACTGTAAGTGCATCAACTTATTCCCAAAATACCAAGCTGAACATTTCGCTTAAGAACAATAACATAATAGATATTTTTAGGGAGATTGAAGATATAAGCGAATTTTATTTCTTCTTTCAAAAAGAGGATCTTGAAAAATTTGATAATGTATCGGTTGAAAAAAGCAATGCTACCATTGATGAAATTCTGAATGAAGTTCTGGACGGTACAAATATGACTTACAAAGTTGTCGACCGCTATATTGTAGTAAAAAAGGTTGGTGAAAATTTTGATGACTTCGATTTTGATGCAAAGCAAAAAGGAATTGAAGGAAATGTTGTTGATGATCAGGGATTACCATTACCGGGTGTAACTGTAATAATAAAAGGAACAACACAAGGTACCGTTACTGATATCGATGGTCATTTTAACATAACCCAAGTTGCTCCCGATGATGTATTGGTATTTTCGTTTGTGGGAATGCAAAGTCAGGAGATAACAGTCGGTAATCAAACTTCGCTTAGTATAACCATGCAGGTTGATGCCATCGGTATTGAAGAAGTAGTGGCAGTTGGATATGGCACTGCTCGTAGAAAAGACTTATCGGGCGCGGTACAAACTAAAAAACTGGAAGATACTCCGGAGGCCAACCTTCCAACATCAAACCTTCTTCAGTCGATGCAGGGAATGGCAGGTGTGAACGTTACGGCTCAAAATAGTCCGGGAACTTCTCCTTCTATTATAATTCGCGGACAGAACTCTATTTACGGTAGTAACCAACCATTAATTGTTTTGGATGGTGTTATTTATCTAGGAAGTATTTCAGATATTAATCCCGGAGATATTGCTTATATCGATGTATTAAAAGATGCTTCAGCTACTGCTGTTTACGGTTCTCGTGCTGCAAACGGTGTGGTTGTGATTACTACCAAAAGTGGAAAATCGGGTAAACCCGTAATCCGTTACAAAGCATCAGCCGGTTTTAATACCTGGGCCAAAAAATATCCAATGATGGATACTGAAAGATTTGCAGAAAAGTATATTGCCCAGTACCATATTACAATGGACGAAATTAGATTTGATGATGTAACCGCAACAGAGTATTTTAATGCCGGGATTAATACAGATTGGCAGGACTTAATCTCAAGAAACGGCTTTCAGCAAGACCACCAGCTTTCTGTTTCAGGAAAAGCTGATCGTATTAATTATTATTTCTCAGGTGGTTATGCCTCGCAGGAAGGTGCCATTATAGGTGATGATTACGAACGTATTTCAATACGCACTAAAATGGATGTTGATGTAACTGACTGGTTAAAAGTGGGTATCGATGGTACGTATAATAATAACGATTATTCGGGTGTTGGAGCCAATGTTTTTAATGCAACTTATTTGCCGTCGTGGGGATATCCTTATCGTTATGAGGGAATGCCTTACAATGTTGGTTCAGCAACCGGAACCGGTTTGGAAAGATGGCCTATCGGTCAATCTATTACCAACCCCTTGTGGGGAACCGATGGGACAATTGAAGATGTTGATGTGACAAATTTTTTCCGCTTTTTGGGATATGCAGTTGTTGATATTCCTAAAATAAAAGGATTAACATATCGTTTAAATTATTCGATTACTTCATCTTTTATCAATCAGGATAGGTTTGCTTTCGAAGATTACTATATCGGAGAACAGGGAGCCGGTTTTTACAACAGGTATTCTCCTTCCGAAATCCAGAAGCACCTCGCAGAAGCCCATGGCCATAATAACTTCACTAAAAGATATAATTATGTAGTTGATAATATTTTGAATTATAAGAGAGAGTTAGGAGATCATTATATAGATGCAACTTTGGTTGCAACAAGGGATTATGCCTATTATAAATTAAATTCAATTGAGGGTAGTGATTATTCTTTGGCCGGTAATACTTCGCTGGGGGTTGATGGTTTGCATAAAGCTGCTATACAAAAAGTGAATACAGAAGTTGTTGAAAAAGCCAATATTGGTTACCTGGGAAGATTAAGTTATGCTTATAAGGATAAATATCACGTAACAGGTTCAGTTCGTCGTGACGGTGCATCTGTTTTTGGAAAAGATCAAAAGTGGGGGTATTTTCCATCGTTGGGAATGGCCTGGACAGTCTCGCAGGAAGACTTTTTTAAAGATAACGGCTTGTTTGACTACTTAAAAGTAAAGGCCTCGTATGGTAAAAACGGAAACCAGGGGGTAAGTCCTTATCAAACTCTTGCGAAAGTTATTAGTGGTAGCGACGGAAGTATTGAATATGAATTTGGCGACGATCCTTCAACAATAATTTATGGCGTTGCCCAAGAGAATCTTGCAAGTCCTAATTTAGGATGGGAAACAACAACATCTTTTAACGGAGGTTTCCAGTCGGCTTTATTGAGTAACCGTATTTTCCTGGATCTTGATTTCTATTTTTCAAAAACAACCGATCAGATCTTTAACCGGGTTATTCCGATCATGACAGGTTACGATGCAATTACCTCAAGTTTAGGCCAGGTGAATAATAATGGTTTTGAAGTGAATTTGAGGACCGTTAATATCGACAAACAGGATTTCAGATGGGAATCTAATTTTACGGTTTGGCAAAACAGAAACAAAATTGTTTCAATCTATGGAGACGATCTCGATGGAGATGGAAAAGAAGACGATGATATTGCCAACAGCTTATTCATTGGGAAACCCATAAAGTCAATTTATGGATACGAATATATTGGTGTTGTTCAGGAAGATGATACCGAATATATTAACACTGCTGGTGCCAAGCCCGGTGATCCGATGTTTAAGGATTTGAACGGCGACGGTATTATTTCAGCAGAATACGATAGAAAGATTTTAGGTTGCACCACACCTAATTTCAGGATGAATCTTGCCAATACCTTTACCTATAGGAACTTGAGCCTTTATGTAATGTTTACCGGTATTTTTGGCGGAGGAAAAGACAATTATTATTTGGGGGCAAATCCTTCGCATAATTCTTTCAGAGAGCGTTTCGGTATTAATGAACCAGATCACGACTGGTGGACACCTGAAAATAAATCGGAAAAGTACCTTCGTCCTGATTACGACGGTTCCCGTTACCTGGGACTACAATCCAGGGGATTTGTGAAGTTACAGGATATATCCTTGTCTTATAAGTTCCCTAATACAACTTTGAATTCAATAGGAGTAGCTAGCCTGGAGTTATTTGCCAGTGCCAAAAATGTATACACTTTTACCAACTGGTATGGAAATGGAGATCCTGAGTTAGGTTTGACACCATATAGCAGTAGCTATCCGGTTCCTACAACTATGACTTTGGGATTAAATGTTAGTTTTTAACCAATTAAATTTTAAGTTATGAGAAGCACAAAATTTATACTATATATTGGATTATTATTCATTTTCCTGTTGCCTTTTCAAGCGTGTAACGACGAAGAATTTCTGACAGAATCAGCAGAATCATTTTATACTGTCGATAATATATTCAGTTCGCAGGAACAGGTTGACCAGGTACTGATAACCTTGTATCGGAAATACCGTAATTTCAGGTTATTTAACTATCAGAATAAAGGTCAGGGAACCGATGTTTTGGAAGCTCCTAATTTCAGGTCAAGCGGTAACTTTAGCGATTACAATAAAATTACACCTGAAGCAAGCTCTTTCAAAGACATGTACAGTTATTATTATGGAGTTATTTCGGTTGCAAATACAGCACTAAATGCCGCAGAACTGGAATCGGTAACCTGGGCAGATGATGAAACTAAAAATTATGCGGTTGCTCAGGCCCGTTTTTTCAGAGCATATGGACACGGAGGTCTTGCAGAACTCTTTGGCGGAGTCCCGATCGTTACCGAACTGGCTACAGAACCACGGTATGATTATGAGCGTTCAAGCCGCGAAGAAACTTATCAATATGCCATTGATGAACTGGAAGCAATAGTAAACGATCTTCCGGAAACTACAACTCAGGACGGGAGAGTTGTGAGAGGGGCTGCACAACACTATTTGGCAGAATTTTACCTCGGTTTGGGAATTGAAACAGGAAACTCTTCTGCTTTTGATAAGGCAATTGAATATGCATCTGATGTAATTAACGGAGGTACGTATGCCTTAATGACTGAAAGATTTGGAGACAGGAAAGGAGAAGAGGACCGAAATGTTTGGTGGGATCTTTTCCGTATTAATAATGTGAGTTACAATGACGGTAACACCGAATGTATCTGGAGTCTACCAATTGATTTCGACGCATTTTTGGCTGGTGATGATGGCTGTTATTTAAATTATCCAAGGTATTATATGCCGGTTCCTCGTGCGATTCCCGGAGTTACAGGTGTTATGGAAGATGTTGGTGGCCGTGGTGTGGCCTTTTATAGACCTACCGAGTATGTAATCGATTTAATTTGGGATGAATCAATTTCATTAAACGATATTAGAAATGATGAATCAAACATTCGGAGGACTATCTATTATAATGATCCTAATCACGACGGCGGAAAACTGGTAGGACAGGTTGTGCCTCAGGAGGCTATTGATGCAGTTAATGCCAATGGCTGGATTTTTCCCATTTTTGAGAAATTAACAACCGATCAGTTTGTTGGTGTAGATCAGGGCCAAGACAGAAGTAATCTATTCCGCGATGAATATGCAATTCGCTTGCCGGAAACTATCTTGCTAAGAGCCGAAGCGTATCTGCGCAAAGGAGAGACTCAGAAAGCTGCTGACGATATCAACATGATAAGAAGTCGTGCACATTGTGATTACCTGGTTCCCGCATCAGAAGTAAGTATCGATTTTATTCTTGACGAAAGAGCAAGAGAGCTGTTTACTGAAGAAAGCAGGTGGCATACTTTATTACGCATGGGTGGAACTGTTGCGGTAGATCGTATTCGCAAATACAGCTATTATCAAGACCTTGTTAATACCACTTTAACCTTTGATTATAATTTGTGGCCTATCCCACAAAGTGTAATCGATCGTAATAAAGATGTCGTATTGGAACAAAATCCAGGGTGGAATTAATAAAAATTAGAATGTAAATTGAAAACCTTAACCGGTGAGAACAAAATCTCACTGGTTAAGGTATATTTCCGGATTTTTCTTCTAATCCTCATAACAAGTAGCTAAATTTAGATATTCCTAAATTTCATTTATGAAGGCTCAATTCCTGTTCATTAATAGTTTCGGAAAGGGACGGGCTGTGGTTATTACACAGAGGAAGGGTATAAAAATCGGTCGTTCTAATAGGTGATTACTTTTTAAAAGAAGTCAAATAATAAACAGCAATCCCGTGTCGGTTAGTTTCAAAATACAGAAAACAAAATGAAAAAAATAGAAAGAAGAACTGCCATCAAATCGTTGGGTGCCTTATCTCTTGGCTTGGCAGCACCGGCCATTTCAAAAGGAGAAATTCTTGCTCAACCTTACAAAACAAAAAAACAAAGCATTAAAACCGACATTGTTGTTGTTGGAGGTGGTACTGCCGGTACAATTGCCGCTATTCAGGCTGGACGGGCCGGATGTAAAACAATTTTGATAGAAGCAGGAAGTCAGCTGGGCGGCACAACCACAACAGGTGGAGTTTCTTTTCCCGGTATTTTTCAAGCCTGGGGAAAACAGGTAATCGGAGGAATCGGCTGGGAACTGGTAACCGAATGTGTGGCAATGAACGACGACCAGTTGCCTGATTTTTCGATTCCACATGGCAGGCACCATCCCAGGCACCAGGTTCGGATAAATGGCCCGTTATATACTCTTTTAGCTGAAGAAAAATGTTTGGATGCTGATGTTGATTTACGTTATTATGAAACTCCGGTTCGTGTTGAATTCAACAAAAACGAATGGACAATAGAAACCGTAGGAAAAGGAACACACACAACAATCACCTGTAACCAGATTATCGATTGTACCGGCAATGCTCTGATAGCTTCTATGGCCGGTTTCAATGTATTACGCGAAGCCGAAACCCAGCCGGGAACCCTAATGTTTCAACTGGAAGGTTACGATTTGGAGCAACTTGATATGAAACTTCTGGAACAACTTTACAATGAGGAATTAAAAAAGGGCAAATTAGAAAAAGAGGAATTCAGGAGTTTATACGGTCTGCTTGCATCGAAAGGCGATAACACACAGCATATTTTCGGAGCTGATTCTACTACTTCTGAAACGCATACCATTACGAATATAAAAGGGCGAACATCATTGCTTAACATGCTTCGTTTTGTAAGAACCTTACCCGGATGCGAAAAAACACGGCTGGTAAAAGTTCAGACCGAAACAGCAGTCAGGGAAACGTATCGGATAGAAGGTTTATATAAAATCACTCACAGCGATTATGTAACCGGAAAAATATTTGACGATGCTGTTTCTTATTCTTATTATCCCATTGATGTGCACGATAAAAATGGAGTTTTACCAGCCCACCTGAAAGAAGGAATTGTACCAACCGTTCCGTTGAGAGCTCTCATTCCAAAAAACAGCAAAAACTTTTTAGTGGCAGGAAGATGTGTGAGCAGCGACAGGCTGGCCAATTCTGCTCTTCGTGTTCAGGCTTCGTGCATGGGTATGGGACAAGCGGCAGGTGTTGCTGCGGTATTAGCTTGTCAAAATCGAACAACACCTGAGAAATTATCAATTAATAAAATTGGTAAGTTCTTAAAACAGTATGGAGGAATAGTACCCTCTTAACTTGTAAAAATAGTTCTGAAATCATGTTCCAATTGCTTTAACGTTAAACATCTTTTGAAAGTATGAAAGCATCTTTAAAGATTTTATTTATTGTCTTGTTTGTTGTTATTTATGGATCGTCCTACTGTCAGGATTGGAAAGCTTTTTGTATCACTGATTCTCACAATCAAAATCAGTCGAATACATGGATTGATTTTATGAAGGAGTTTGAGTTGCAAGAAGTACCGCCTCAAGTGATGGCAAAAATAGCATGCGATTCTAAATACTGGATGTGGATAAACGGGGAGCTTGCTGTTTTTGAAGGGCAATTGAAAAGAGGTCCCAATCCACATGATACTTATTATGATCAGGTTGATATAACTTCTTTTTTGCGAGAAGGGAATAATAAAATAGCCATATTGACCTGGTATTTTGGGAAAGACGGTTTTTCTCATAAAAGCTCAGGACAGGCAGGTCTTGTTTTTGAATGTAATTCAATAAATATAAAAACAGATGAAACCTGGCTGAGCCGGATAGATCCTGCTTATGAAAACACTTGTGCTCCATTCCCAAATTTTCGATTATCAGAATCGAATGTCCGTTATAACGCACAAAATGGAGATGGCGAATGGTTTCAACCCAATGGGAAAAATAATGGATTTCAGGCAGCTAAACTAATTGGCCCGGCAGAGTCAACGGCATGGAACAAGTTGGTAAAAAGGCCAATCCCAATGTTTAAAGATTATGGTCTGAAAGGATATGAAAATATTCCGGCAATGCCATTTTTAAGCAAAGGAGATACTATAGTTTGCGAGCTTCCCTATAATGCCCAGATAACACCATGTTTAAAAATTGAATCAGAAGCCGGCAATATAATCGATTTTCGTACAGACCATTATTTTGGTGGTGGAACGAGTAATGTTAGAGCAGAGTACGTTACCAAAGATGGAATTCAGGAATATGAATCTTTAGGCTGGATGAATGGCCATAAGGTTTGTTACTACATACCCGAAGGAATTAAAGTGTTGGATTTACAATACCGCGAGACCGGCTTTAATACTGATTTTACAGGTTCGTTTGATTGTAATGATTCTTTTTTTAATTCGTTATGGAAAAAGTCAACACGCACACTTTATGTAACCATGCGCGATACCTATATGGATTGTCCGGACAGGGAACGTGCGCAGTGGTGGGGCGATGTAGTAATAGAAAGTGGTGAGACTTTTTATTCGCTGGATACTGAAAGTCACTCTTTAATTCGGAAAGGTATTCTGGAGCTTATAGAATGGCAACGTGACGATAGTACACTTTTTGCGCCAATTCCGGCAGGTAACTGGGATAAAGAACTTCCGGGCCAAATGTTGGCAAGCATAGGCTTTTATGGAATCTGGAATTATTATATGAATACCGGAGATCAGAAGCTTATTGAAGAGGTTTACGATGGAGTGAAACGTTATTTGAATCTTTGGAAGCTTGACGAAAATGGCGTGTTAAAAAAGCGAGAAGGAGGATGGTACTGGGGAGATTGGGGCACCAATGTTGATAAAGATTTGCTCGTCAACGAATGGTATTATTTGGCGCTTGATGGTTTTAAAAGAATGTCGGAGCTTTTAGAGAAAAAAGATGAAGTGACGAAGACTACTAAGCGAATGCAGGATTTCAGGAAAGCATTCAATCAAACATTTTGGCGAGATGGTGAATACAGATCATATCACTATACAGAGGATACTGACGACCGTGGACAGGCACTTGCTGTAGTTGCCGGCTTAGCAAATGATGATAAGTTTGCAGCTATTTTCCAAATTCTTGAAAAACAGCGATATGCAAGCCCGTACATGGAGAAATATGTGACTGAGGCATTGTTCCAAATGGGGAAAGTTGAGTTTGGGTTAAAACGGTTAAAAGAACGTTTCGGTCCAATGGTTAATGATAAGAATTCAACCACCTTGTATGAAGGTTGGGGGATTGGAAAAGATGGATTTGGCGGTGGTTCTTCCAATCACGCCTGGAGTGGTGGAGGTCTGACTATTTTGTCTCAGTATGTGTGTGGACTTTATCCGCTAACTGCAGGTTGGAAAACGATTCAAATAAAACCTCAATTGGGCAATCTGGAATATGCGTCAACAGGAAATCAAACTGTAGCTGGTTGGGTTGATGCGAAAGTAAGCAAAGAGAATAATGTCTACATCATAGATACATCAATTCCTGAAGGCTCTGAAGGCATTGTTTGTATTCCTGAAAAATATAAGAAAATAACCTTGAATAGCTCTATAATTTGGAATAAGAGAGCAAACGAAAACTCAAACGCCCGGTTTTTGAAATCAGAGAAAGGTTATTTGTATTTCGCTGTGAAAGGTGGAAAATGGCACTTCGAAGCCAACTAGTTTTTTATCTCCGAGTTGAATTTATAGAAGCTTTCTGTTGTGAAAGCTGAATTGTTGAATGCCGGTTAAGTCAGTGTTTTATAAGTTTGGTAATTAGGTGGCTACCTCTGTTGCTCCCATCATTTTGTTCATTCTTTGTCATTACAAATTAATGACCTAAATGTTTTTAAAAAGTGAATAGTTAAATCAAATATGAAAAAAATAGTTGTAATTACATTGTTTTATTTATTGTTGAGTGCTTTTGCAATAGCTCAGGTATTCGAAGGAAATTCCCGTTATGTCGATCCGTTTATTGGAGCCGATGGCGGAGGTTACACATTTCCTGGGCCTTGTTTGCCGACAGGAATGGTAAAAGTTGGACCCGATTGCAATCAACTAACCGAGAATGCTGGTTGGGATGCCAGGGGAAATATTGTAGGTTTTAGTCACACTCATATCAACGGATCGGGAGGTGGTTGTAAATACGGGAATATTCTTGTAATGCCAACCGTAGGCGATATTAATCCGTCAGATTATTCTTCCGCTCGGGCTAACGAAAGGGCCGAAGTGGGCTTGTACGAAGTTGACCTGACTCGTTACGATACACAAGTAAGACTTTCGGCAACAGAACATACTGCCATTCATGAATATACTTTCCCTGATACAAAGCAAGCAAATGTTATATTTGATATGGGAAGCTTTTTATCTTCATATGAAAGACAGGAGTTTGTTGGTTCAGAGGTTCGAATTCTTTCAGACACAGAAATTGAAGGGTACAGTCGCATTCGGGGAGGTTGGAATATGGGGCGTGCCTATACGGTTTACTTTTATGCTAAATTTGAAGTTCCTGCCAAATCTTATGGAACCTGGAAGTCGGGAAAACTTTTTCCCGGAACCAAAAAACAATTTGACAGCAATGAAAAAACCGGTGGGTTTTTCACTTTTGATACACAAAAGGAACGGACTGTTCGGGTAAAAGTTTCTATCTCTTACATGGGCGTGAATAAGGCTCAGGAAAATATGAAGGAAAACCCATCGTGGGATTTGGCTGAGGTAAAAGGTAATGCAGTACAGAAATGGAACAAGATACTTGATCAGGTTCAGCTGGAAGGAGGAAGTGAAGAAAGCAAAAAAATATTTTACTCTTCGGTATATCGTATTTTCCTACAGCCTACCAATTACCAAGGGGAGAATCCGATGTGGAAATCCGATAAACCCTATTATGGCGATTATCACGCCATCTGGGATACATACCGGGCAACACACCCGTTTATAACATTACTTCGCCCGTTGTTGGAAGCCGAAATGGTAGAATCGCTTGTTGATATTTATCGCTACGATGGTTATATGCCCGATGCCCGTACCAGTCACGATAATGGCAGGACACAAGGTGGTTCAAACTGCGATATGCTGATTGCTGATGCTTTAATTAAAGGGCTAAAAGGGATTGATTATCCAACGGCGTTAAAAGCAATGATTAAGAATGCCACAGTCCCTCCCGGAGGTGATGAACGAAAGCAAGGACGAGGTGGTTTGCCTGATTACAATCAACTCGGTTACGTTTCAATAAACTATGAGCGTTGTGGAACCCGCACTTTGGAATATTCTGCCAACGATTATGCAATAGCCACAGTGGCAAACGAACTTGGTGAGACTGAGATGTATGAAAAGTATAGGAAGAAGGCTTCCAGCTGGGAAAATCTCTGGAATCCCAATATTAAAAATATGGGGTTTGATGGATTCATCTGGCCCCGGCAAGCAGATGGAACATGGATAGATACCGCTAATTTTAACGTGTTTGCTTCAGGATCATTCGATCATCCTTTTTATGAAACTTTTTCGTGGGAATATTCATTTTATGTTCCTCACGACATGAAATCATTGATAAGTAAGATGGGCGGAACTGAGACTTTTGTGAAAAGACTGGATACTTATTTTACTAAGTCATTTCCGGGGAAACGTCAGGAATTGCTTTTTTATACAAAATTGGTTGGGATGTGTCAAATCTCAAACGAACCGAGTTTTCTGACGCCTTCATTATATTGCTATGTCAATCAACCGTATAAAACAGCCAAAATTGTACGTCAAATTCTGGCCGATCAATATAATACAACCCGAAGCGGGGTTCCCGGAAATGACGATTCCGGCTCGATGGGAGCATGGTACGCATTTCATTCATTAGGATTTTATCCCAATGCAGGGCAGGATATTTACCTGATTTCAAGTCCGGTTTTCCCAAAAGCAACGATCATTTTTGAAAATGGTAAGAAGTTGGAAATAATAGCTAAAAATGCCAGTGCTAAAAATATATATATTCAATCTTGTTTGCTTAACGGGAAGCCCTTTAATAACTGCTGGTTCCGTCATGGCGATATTAACGAGGGGGCTGTTTTTGAATTTGTAATGGGAGATAAACCTTCGGAGTGGGCAACAAAAGGTGAATTACCACCTTCAATGTCAGATAAAAAGTAACCGGGTGTTTGTTTTTATATTTTCAATTTCGACATTGTTTTTGATGTTATTTTCATTAATAAATTGAGACAAACATTCAGATTTACTAATTTGGCTGTAATTTGTTAAATTGTCAATTTTTGACTGTCATCAGAACATGTTTGAGATAAACTACTAAATCGATAAAAAACTAATATACAATGATTAAAGTTGGACTTTTTGGAATAGGGTTAGACACCTATTGGGAACAATTTGAAGGATTACTCGATAAGTTAAAAACTTACCAGCAACAAATTTCTGCAAAGATTGAAAATTTTGGTGCTGAGGTTATTGATGCCGGTCTTGTCGATTCCCCGGAGAAAGCAAAAGAAGCAGGTGAATTTTTGAAAAAAAGCGACGTGGAAATTGTATTTCTGTACGTTTCAACCTACGCACTGTCGTCAACAGTACTTCCTGTGGCACAAAAATTAAAGGTGCCTGTAATTATTTTAAATCTTCAACCGGTGGCTGCAATTGATTATGCCAGTTTTAATAATCTGGGTGATCGCGGTAAAATGACCGGCGAATGGCTGGCACACTGCCAGGCGTGTTCCGTTCCTGAAATTGCCAATGTATTTAATCGTTCGGATATAAAGTATGAATTTGTTACCGGATATCTTCAGGATGAGACAGCGTGGACAGAGATACAGGAATGGGTAGAAGCTTCAAAAGTAGTACACGTTATGCGGAACAATCGTCTCGGTGTACTTGGCCATTATTATGGAGGTATGCTGGATGTTTACACCGACCTTACCAAACAATCTGCTGTTTTTGGAACGCACATCGAATTGCTGGAAATGTGTGAATTAAAAAAATACCGCGACGAAGCAGGTGAAGATGCTATTCAGAAAAAGATTGAAGAATTTTATTCTTCTTTTGACGTGCAGGATAGCTGCCCTGTTGATGAAATTGAAAGGGCTGCCCGCACTTCGGTTGCTCTCGATAAACTGGTTGCTGAACATCGGCTTGGTGCCATGGCGTATTATTACGAAGGGGAAGCAGGCAACGATTATGAAAATATTGTCACATCAGTGATTGCTGGTAATACCTTATTAACCGGAAAACATATCCCCGTTGCAGGCGAATGTGAGGTTAAAAATGCCCAGGCCATGAAAATAATGGATACCCTGGGAGCAGGTGGTTCTTTCTCCGAATTTTACGCCATGGATTTTAACGACGATATTGTAATGCTCGGTCACGATGGCCCGGCTCATTATGAAATTGCAGAAGGCCGGGTACAACTTGTTCCTTTACCCATTTACCATGGCAAACCCGGAAAAGGGTTGTCAATTCAAATGACTGTTAAACATGGCGATGTAACTTTACTTTCGGTAGTTCAGGGAAAGGATGGTGTTTTTCTTTTGGTTGCCGAAGGTGAATCAGTTCACGGACCAACCTTGCAAATCGGAAATACCAACAGTCGTTATCGTTTTTCCATTGGTGCGAAAGAGTTTATCAATCAATGGTCGAAACAGGGGCCAGCACATCATTGTGCCATTGGTGTTGGTCATAAAGCTTCTGTTATCAAAAAGATAGCAGAAATGTTTGATATTGAATGTGTTCAAATTTGTTAAGATAAAAATGAAACAAGTTTGGAAATACTTCGCATAAAAGGGAAAAATCAAAGTGTGGAGTCCATCCGTCAGTTGACGAACTAATAATAAGTAATACTCATCATATGAAAAATATAATCTTGTTTTTTGCTTTGTGTTTCTTTTTAGGTTGCACGAAGTCAGAAGTAAACGAAACTGCCCTAAAAGATAATTTTAAACAGCCTGATGCAGAATATGGTATTAACTGTTGGTGGTGGTGGCTAAATGGCAATGTTACCAAGGGAGCGATAACAAAAGACTTAGAGGCCATGAAGTCGAAAAACTTTCAGGGAGCTATGATCTTTGATGCCGGTGGACACAACCAGCGAAGTAATAAAGATATTCAGGCCGGGCCTTTATTTGGCTCCGAAGAGTGGAACAACTTGTTTGTTTTTGCATTGGATGAGGCCGAAAGATTGGGACTGTCAATCGGATTTAATATACAAAGTGGCTGGAACCTGGGTGGCCCGCGTGTAACACCCGAATTTGCAGCCAAGCAGCTTACTTATTCTGAAGTAAAAGTTTCTGGAAATAAGATCATTGAACAAAAACTGGATCAACCAAAAACACAGAAAGATTTTTATAAAGATATTGTTGTACTGGCTTTCCCCATAAAAGAAGAGAACAAAACAACAGAAGTAATTAGCAATCTTGATCTAAAATTGGGGTATCACGAGTTGGGAGGTTCAGCGCCGGATACTCGTTTCTTACTAACAAATCAGCCTTCGTTTGGCAGGCATTCAGCGCAGGAATCCTCCTACGTTGTAAAAAGTGATGAAATTGTTAACCTGACTGCAAATATGGATCAACAGGGTAATTTTAGCTGGAAGGCACCTTTAGGAGAGTGGTGCATTATGCGGATTGGTTATACCTGTACCGATGCTGAAGTTTCCACATCGAGTGGCGACTGGCAGGGAAATGTTTTGGATTATATGAGTACCAAAGCGTTCGATTTTTATTGGAACGATGTTGTTGAACCCATCTTTTCTGCGGCAGGCCATCATGTTGGTGAAACATTAAAATACATGGAAACGGACAGCTGGGAATGCGGCGGAATGAACTGGACCGGCAATTTTGCCGATGAGTTTAAGTCTTATCGCGGGTATGAGCTTCTCAATTATTTGCCGGTAGTTGGAGGATTTGTTATTAATGACGTCAATACTTCCAACGCTTTTCTGGCTGATTTTAGGAAAACCATTGGAGATTTGGTGGCTAATAATCATTATGCCCGTTTTGCTGAATATGCACACAAGAATAACATGGGCATTCAACCTGAATCAGCAGGCCCGCATGCAGGCCCAATGGATGGAATTAAAAATTATGGATTCAGCGATATTGTAATGAGTGAATTCTGGGCTCCATCACCGCACCGCCCGAAACCGGAAAATCGTTTTTTCCTGAAACAGGCGTCGTCAGCGGCCCATATTTACGGGAAAAAAATTGTTGGCGCCGAATCGTTTACAACCATTGGCCCACACTGGAACGACGAATTATGGCACGATCAGAAATCATCGTTCGACCATGAAATATGTGCGGGTTTAAATCGTGTTTACCTGCATACTTTTACCTGCTCTCCTCAGGAGATGGGCCTGCCGGGACAAGAATATTTTGCAGGTACCCACATTAATCCACAGGTAACCTGGTGGAATTATTCCGATGCTTTTTTCGATTACATGAGCCGGGTACAAAGCGTTGTTCAGGAAGGTGACTTTGTTGCCGATGTATTGTATTATTACGGCGATCATGTTCCCAATGTCTTTCCATATAAACATTCCGATCCCGCTGGGTGCATGCCCGGTTTTGATTATGACGTGACTGACGAAAATATTTTTTTACAGCTTAAAGCAGAAAATGGAAAAATAAAAGTTCCGGGGGGAGTTGAGTATCGTGTTTTGGTTTTACCCGATCATAAATTATTGTCGTTGGCTGTGCTCGAAAAGGTGCAGGATTTGGTTGAAAATGGAGCCACTGTTATTGGCCCTAAGCCGGAGAAAATGATAAGCCTGCAAGGAGGGACGGAGGCTCAGACGAAATTTATGGAAATTGCCGGTAAACTTTGGGGGAAAACAATTTCAGATCAAGGCGAAAAAAAATATGGTCAGGGAACGGTCGCCTGGGGTACGAGTGCCAGGGATTATCTGATGTCGAAAAATATTTCTCCTGATTTTAATGTGCTTGAAAATAACGCTGTTCCTGATTTTGACTACATCCACTATTGCATCGGTGCAAAAGAAGTTTATTTTGTTTCCAATCAGACAGATAAAAAGCAAAAGGTAAATTGTAAGTTCAGAATATCCGGTAAACAGCCAGAAATATGGGATGCTTTAACAGGAGAGATTCGTGATGCCAATTCATTTTCGCAGGATGGAAATAATACAACTGTTCCATTGACATTAGAGCCTTACGGAGCGATAATAGTGGTATTCGATAGGGACATTAAGAAAAATCAGAATGGTAGTGCCAAACAAAATTATCCCGACTATGAAATGGTACAACAAATTAAAGGAGCCTGGGATGTGAAGTTTGATACAGATTTGGGAGGTCCGGGAACTGTAACATTTGCCAAGTTAAGCGATTGGGCTGAAAATGAAGATCCTCGCATAAAATATTATTCCGGAGCTGCGGATTATTTCAAAAATTTTGTTTTCAATTCTGAGTCTAAGAACGGAGAACACTTCTATTTACAGTTGGAGAATGTTAAAGATGTTGGAATCGCTGAAGTGAAAATTAATGGTATAAATAAAGGAGTTGTCTGGACAAAACCGTTCCGTATTGATATTACAAAAGAACTGAAAAAAGGTGAAAATGAACTTGAAATTAAGGTGATTAATTCGTGGTATTACCGCCTTGCAGGTGATGAATTAGAACCCGACAAAGAACATTTTACCAAAACCAATATTGTTATTCATCACGATTACAGAGGACAGATGGTGGACAGTGTGGAACTGGAACCTTCGGGTTTGCTTGGTCCGGTAACCATTCAGAAGAGTATGCTGTATTGATGAAATAAAAGAATAGCATTTTGTTTCAGGAAAAGAATCCCTTTTTGATATTTAGTAATATTAGAAAGGGATTCCTTGTTTCTGGGAAATCAGGATTCAAAATGAATGGATATATTTTATCAATTTGTCAATATTATTTCTAAAAAAGTCTCCTTAAATATAAAGTGTTTATTATACATTTGTTTTTTGTAACCGATTTGCATAAAATAGCTTAAGATGAAAAAACTAAAACTCTTTGCCTTTCTCCCATTATTTTCATTATTATCCTGTACCAGTCAGCAAAAGCCCGAACCTTTTGCCAAAGGTGAGTTTAAAACCTGGGCTCAAACTCCGCCAATGGGGTGGAACAGCTGGGATTGTTTCGGGCCAACTGTTGAAGAACAAGAGGTAAAAGCGAATGCCGATTATATGGCTGCAAACCTTAAAGAATACGGATGGGAATATATTGTTGTTGATATTCGTTGGTTTGTTGAAAACGACAAAGCCGGTGGTTACAACCAAACCGACCCCCGTTATGTTATTGATGAGTACGGACGTTATCAGCCTGCTGTTAACCGTTTCCCAACGGCAGCTGACGGAAAAGGTTTTAAAGAGCTGGCCGATTATGTGCACGGCAAAGGATTAAAGTTTGGTATTCATATTATGCGCGGGATTCCAAAAGTTGCGGTTGAAAATAAATTGCCGATTTTGGGAACCGACGGGATTACTGCTGATCAAATCTACTCAACTGAATTGCAGTGCCCCTGGCTTAAAGATAATTATACAATTGTGGCCGATAAACCCGGCGCGCAGGAATATTACAATTCTATTATGAATATGTACGCCGGTTGGGGAGTTGATTTTATTAAGATCGATGATTTGTCGCGCCCATACCACCAGGGAGAAATTGAATTGATACGGAATGCCATTGATAACTGTGGCCGCCCGATAGTGTTAAGTACCTCGCCCGGAGCAACACCAATTACTGCGGCAAATCATGTAAAAGAACACGCCAACATGTGGCGTATGGTTGACGATGTTTGGGACACGTGGCATCATTTCGATCACCTGATAAAAGTATGCGAACAGTGGTATCCTTACATTTCTCCGGGAACCTGGCCCGATTGCGATATGATTCCTTTGGGACGGATCTCGATTCGCGGAGAAAGGGGAGAAGACAGAATGACACGTCTTACTCCCGACGAACAATATTCGCTTATGACTCTGTTTACAATATTTAAATCGCCTTTGATGTTTGGCGGCGACCTTCCCAGCAACGATGCATTCACATTATCGTTGTTAACCAACAAAGATGTGCTGAAAATGCATCGCGAAAGTACCGATGTAAAACAACTTTTCCAGGATGAAAACAGGGTGGCAATAACTTCGAAAAATCGGAATTCAGGAGAAATCTACCTGGCATTGTTTAATTTGTCGGAAGGAGAAGCACCTTTGAAGGTGGGTGTTGAACTTTCAAAACTGGGTATTTCCGGAACTTGTACTGTCTCTAATATGTGGTCCGGTGAAAATCTTGGCGAATTTACAGGTGATTTTAGCCGCGATTTAAACGCACATGCAAGTGGCTTATTTAGGTTAAAAGTCAATTAGTAGAAATAAATCAATCAAACCTTGAAATATAACTATGAGATTTAATACGGTATTTAATATAGTATTTCTGTTTCTTTTATCAGGAACAAAACTTTTTGCCAACGAGCCCGATTCTGCCTACATCTTTGCATATACAACTGCAAAGCAGAATAATACGGCAGGCTTGCATTTCGCCTGGAGTGTCGACCGGGAAAACTGGCATGCTATTGGCCCCGAGTATCGTTTTTTGTTCTGCGACTTTGGAAGCTGGGGAACACAAAAGAAAATGATTGATCCGTTTTTGTTTCAGGATGAAAGTGGTTTATGGCATTGTATCTGGACACTGAATAATGAGATTGGGCAGTTTGCACACGCCGCTACGTCTGATTTTTATTACTGGAAACCTCAGGAATATCCTGAAGTAATGAGCAAGGGGAATGTACTCGATCTGGAAGTTTCGTATAATGCATCTGCAAACAACTACAAAATAACCTGGTTGAGTGAGAATAATGGAAAAACCGGTATTTACAAAACCACTACTTCTGATTTTAAAACCTATTCCGAAACAAAAGAAGCTGTTGATAGTGAGCGTTTAAACCTTCGGGAAACGATTGACCTGGACGGCGAAAAACAAACGGGGACAATCAATAAAGTCTCCTGGACGAAGATTGATGCCGTGATTAAATGGTACCAGTGGAGTCTATATCAGGAAGAGCAAAGAGCCGACAATACTTCAAAAGATCCGCTTCGGTTTAAAGATTTAAAAACGGTAAAAGCAGATATTAAAGTTCTTCCTGAAAAAAGTAAAAAAATCAGCGATATGTTGATGGGTATTTTTTTCGAGGATATCAATTATGCAGCTGATGGAGGTTTGTATGCTGAACTGGTTCAGAACCGTGAATTCGAATATCAGCTTTCCGACAGAAAAGGCCGCGATCCCTCATGGAATGCTTATAAAGCCTGGAGTTTGTCGGGAGATGGTGCAACTTTTACCATTGATACGGTTGCGCCGGTTCATCCCAACAACAAACATTTTGCTGTGCTCGATATTAAAAAGCAGGGAGCGGCATTGGTAAACGAAGGATTTAACGGAATTGCTGTTAAGCAGGGCGAAAAATATAATTTCTCGGTTTTTGCAAAAGCCCTTGAAGGAAAGAAAAGTAATCTTCTAGTAAGACTTGTTTCTGATAACGGAGAAGTAGTGGCTGAATCAAAAGCCAAATCATTAACCGGTAACTGGAAGAAGCTGGAAACCCAGTTGACAGCAAATAAAACGGAAGTCAATGCAAAAATCGAAGTTATTCCCCAGGGTGTTGGAAAAGTGGCTTTGGATGTAGTTTCATTGTTTCCACAGAATACTTTTATGGGGCATAAAAATGGTTTGCGAGCTGATTTGGCGCAGGTGATTGCTGATATTAAACCACGCTTTGTTCGTTTCCCCGGAGGTTGTGTTGCTCATGGCGACGGTCTTGAAAATATATACCACTGGAACCGCACAGTTGGTCCTTTGGAAGCTCGTGTACATCAGCGAAATATCTGGAATTACCACCAGTCGGCCGGGCTTGGTTATTTCGAATATTTCCAGTTTTGTGAAGATATTGGAGCAGAACCGCTTCCTGTACTTGCCGCCGGCGTTCCCTGTCAGAATTCATCCTGTGGCGGACACGGTCAGCAAGGAGGAATTCCCATGTGCGAAATGGGTGATTATGTTCAGGAAGTACTTGATTTAATTGAATGGGCAAACGGCGATAAAAATACAAAATGGGGAAAGGTTCGTGCCGAAGCCGGACATCCTGAGCCATTCAACCTGAAATACATTGGAATTGGTAACGAAGATCTGATCAATGATATTTTTGCAGAACGTTTTACAATGATCTTCAATGCCGTAAAAGAAAAATACCCGGAAATTACGGTAATTGGTACGGTTGGCCCTTTTTATACCGGAACCGATTATGTGGAAGGCTGGAAACTTGCTACTGAACTCAAAGTACCTATGGTGGATGAGCACTACTATCAAACGCCGGGATGGTTCATTCATAATCAGGATTTTTACGACAGATACGACCGCACCAAATCCAAAGTTTATTTGGGCGAATATGCCGCACATTTACCGGGGCGCCCCAACAACATTGAGACAGCCCTTTCGGAAGCCCTGTATTTAACTTCTGTTGAAAGAAATGCCGACGTGGTTAATATGACTTCGTATGCACCGTTGTTGGCGAAAGAAGGATACACACAGTGGAATCCAGATCTGATTTATTTCAACAATACGGAAGTGAAACCTACTGTGGGGTACTATGTCCAGAAACTTTACGGAAATAATTCAGGCGATTCTTACATTCCTTCGCAGGTGAAACTTTCAGAGAACAGGGAGGATGTAAAAAAGAGAGTTGCTATTTCGGTTGTTGAAGACAGCAACTCCGGCGACGTAATTGTAAAATTGGTCAACTTGCTTCCTTCAGATGTTGATGCCGCCATCGATCTTACGGGAATGGATGTTGCTGAATCTGAAGCTATTCTTTCAGTTTTAAAAGGAACTCCCGATGACAAAACAGCCAAACCGGTTGAAAGCAAAATAAGTGTTTCAGGGAATTTTGAATACACACTTCCGGCTTACTCCTTCTCTGTTATTCGAATAAAATCAAATGATAATCAATAAAATATAAACCAATGAAGCTCACTATTTTATTTGCCGTTATTTCAATCTTCTTTTTTGCGGGTTGTACGACTCAGGAGAATGAAACGAAATCAGGACATGCCGAATACCCGATCAAGGGTGTGCCTTTTAGCAAGGTTCAGGTAAACGATAATTTCTGGCTCCCTAAAATTGAAACAAACCGCACAGCAACGATACCTGCTTCTTTTAAAAAGTGTGAAGAAACCGGGCGTCTGGAAAATTTCCTGATTGCCGGGGGCAAAATGGAAGGCTCTGTACGCGGAGATATGCCATTCGATGATACCGACGTTTATAAAATAATTGAAGGAGCTTCGTATTCCATGACCACAATTCCTGACCCAAAACTGGATGCATATGTTGATTCTTTGATCGACATTATTGCCATTGGTCAGGAAGAGGACGGTTATTTAACCACCTACAAAACCATTGATACAACAAATGCTCCGGCAGGATGGTGCCCGGCCGGTGGACGATGGCAAAATCTTTCATGCAGCCACGAACTGTATAACAGCGGCCACATGTTCGAAGCTGCATCTGCGCATTACCTGGCAACCGGGAAAAGAAATTTTCTGGACATTGCTTTAAAAAATGCTGATTTACTGGTTTCTGTTTTCGGATCGGATAAAAACCCGGATGTTCCGGGACACCAGATAGTAGAAACCGGTTTGATAAAACTGTATCAGATTACCGATAAAATGGAATACCTCGAACTCGCCCGTCATTTTTTGGATTGCCGGGGTGATAGCACCAAACGCGAACTTTGGGGACCTTACAACCAGGATCACAAACCGGTTGTGGAGCAGGATGAGGCGGTTGGACACGCCGTAAGAGCGGGTTACATGTACGCAGGAATGACAGACATTGCTGCCCTTTATAAAGACGCAGCCTACGAAAACGCAGTGGATAAAATCTGGAATAATGTAGTAACTCAGAAAATATATATTACCGGGGGAATCGGGTCAAAACACGATGGTGAAGCATTTGGCGAAAACTACGAACTTCCGAATCTGACTTCCTATAACGAAACCTGTGCCGCCATTGCTAACGTGTATTGGAATTACCGCATGTTTTTATTGCACGGTGATTCGAAATACATCGATGTTTTGGAGCGCAGTTTATATAACGGTGTAATTTCCGGTGTTTCGCTCGAAGGGAAAGATTTCTTTTATCCAAACCCATTATCATGCGACATGCATTATCATTTTAATCGTGGTCATCTGGATCGTCAGCCCTGGTTCGACTGTTCGTGTTGTCCCACTAACCTGTGCCGTTTTATGCCTTCTGTTCCCGGATATATTTATGCACAGAAAGACAATGATTTGTATGTGAATTTATTCGTACAAAGCAGTACCAATATTGATCTTGATGGAACAGAACTGGCTCTTACTCAGAAAACAACTTATCCTTGGGATGGAAATATTGAGATTGCTGTTTCTCCCGAAGAAAAAACAGAATTCACTGTTCGGGTGCGAATTCCGGGATGGGCAAAAAACCAGCCTCTTCCGGGTGATTTATATGCGTATTCGGAGCCGTCGGAAAATCAACCTGAATTATCTGTCAACGGAGAGAAACTTGAATATAACATGGAGAACGGTTATGCCGTATTAACCCGTGAATGGAGCGCCGGCGACAAAATTAACCTGGTTCTGCCCATGGAAGTGAAAAAGGTGAAAGCCAATGAATTGGTTAAAGACGACAGGGGAAAAGTGGCTTTGGAACGTGGCCCGATTGTTTATTGTGTGGAAGAAAAAGACAATCCTGAAATAGAAAAAATTCAGATTTCTGATCAAACGCAGTTCGATAGTAATTTCAATGCCGATTTGCTGGCCGGAGTGGAAGTAATAAAAGCTTCGGGCAAATCGGATGCAGAGAGTTTTACAGCCATCCCATACTACGTTTGGAATAACCGTGGAGCCAATAAAATGGATGTTTGGCTTACTGAAAAATAATTTGAAAAAAATGGAACTAAAATAGGACGAATGAAGTACACAGGAATTTTTATTGCACTGATTCTTTGTAGTCAGTTATTGCTTGCCCAAAAGAATTTTATTGTTGATGTGAATAAGGTTGGTGCGAAGGTGCAACCCGATATGTACGGTGTGTTTTTCGAAGATATCAACTTTGGCGCCGACGGAGGTTTGTATGCCGAATTAATAAAAAACCGCTCGTTCGAGTTTCATCAGCCATTTGTTGGATGGTTGCCTTTTGGAAATGTGGAAGTGAAAAATGAAAATCCTTGTTTTGACCGAAATCCAAATTATGTGCATTTGAATGAAACAGGTCTTCGGCGTGGTACCGGTCTTGAAAACAACGGATTTCGTGGCATTGGGTTTAGGAAAAATGACTCGTATAATTTTTCGTTTTATGCCCGCTCGCTGGATGGAGGCGAAAAGAAGTTTCTCGTTGAAATGGTGAACTCCAATGATGTGGTTATCGGATCAGGAGAAATGATTGTGTCAGGTACTGACTGGAAAAAATATAAGTGCACCTTAAAATCGAAGGAGACCGATGCCAAAGGAAAAATCCGTGTGATCCTAAAAACAGCCGGAGAAGTTGATCTCGATCATATTTCGATGTTCCCGGCAGAAACCTGGAAAGATCGTGAGAATGGTTTACGAAAAGATTTGGTTGAAGCGCTTTACGAATTGAATCCCGGAGTATTTCGTTTCCCCGGCGGATGTATCATTGAAGGGAATACGTTGGAAACACGCTACCAGTGGAAAAACAGTGTTGGCCCGGTAGAAAACAGGCCGCTAAATGAGAACCGCTGGAATTATACCTTTAAGCACCGTTTCTTCCCTGATTATTACCAAACCTACGGACTGGGATTTTATGAGTACTTTTTACTAAGTGAAGACCTTGGAGCAGAGCCGCTTCCTGTTATTAGCTGTGGATTGGCTTGTCAGTACGAAAGTACCGAATGTGTTCCTGTTGGTGATTTGGAACCATATATTGAGGATGCCGTTGATTTGATTGAATTTGCCAATGGTTCGGTTGACTCAAAGTGGGGAAAAGTACGTGCGGAGATGGGGCATCCCGAACCTTTCAACTTAAAATACCTGGCTGTTGGAAACGAGCAGTGGGGAGAAGGTTATGTGGAACGTCTGATTCCGTTTATGGAAGTACTTCGCGAGAAGCACCCTGAAATTAAAATCATTGGAACAGCAGGGCCAACACCTGATGGCGAAAAATTTGATTACCTGTGGCCAAAAATGAAAGAGTTGAAAGTGGATTTGGTAGATGAACATTATTACCGCAGTCCGGAATGGTTCCTGGCTAATGCCAAACGTTACGATAGTTATGACAGAAAAGGGCCGAAAGTGTTTGCCGGAGAATATGCTTCGCACCACGAAACCCGAGATAATAACTTGCGCGCTGCCATTTCTGAAGCAGCATTCATGACCGGTTTGGAGCGAAATGCAGATATTGTACATTTGGCAACTTATGCACCTTTATTTGCCCATTACGATGCATGGCAGTGGAAACCTGATATGATTTGGTTTGATAACCTCCAGGTAGTTCGTACACCCAATTATTACGTGCAGCAAATGTACGCTCACAATGCCGGAACAAATGTATTACCTGTTACTTTTGATGGAGCAAATATTACCGGTCAGGACAGTTTGTACGCAAGCGCTGTCATCGATAAAAACACTTCTAAAATCATTGTGAAAATTGTAAATGCAGGAGATAAAGTCCAGGATATAAATGTGAATTTAAAAGGGCTGAAAAAATCGGTGAAAGGGCAGAAGGTAACTATAAGTTGTTTACACACCAATCAACCAGAGGCAATAAATACATTAGAAGCTCCCAATACGATATTTCCCCATGGTTCATCGGTTTGGGTCGGTGAAGATGGATTCAGACTGAAGGTTCAGGGAAATGCATTTTATGTGTGCCGATTAGAGGTGAAAGAGTAGAATATTTCTAAAGTTGATAAAGAATATTTAACAGATTTAAAATGATTAGACAAAACAAAAATTTCACCCTAACCTCCTTATTTTTCATGATCATTCTATTCGCAGGATGTACTCAATCGGAAAAAACAGAGGCATATCTTTTTACCTATTTTACCGGAAATGGCCCAAGTGAAGAAGCCATTCGCTTTGCAGTGAGTGAGGATGGTTATCATTACCGCGCATTAAATAATAATCAGCCGATATTGAACAACGATGATATTTGCTCGACTGGTGGTGTGCGCGATCCGCATATTTTGAGAGGCGATGATGGCAAAACTTTCTACATGGTGGTTACCGATTTGTATGTAACCGATATGGGATGGAAAAATTATGCCATGGTTCTGTTAAAATCGAACGATTTAATCAACTGGACATCGTCGGTGGTAAATATTCCTGAAGCTTTCCCCGATGAGTTTGGCGATGTTTGGCGGGTGTGGGCTCCGCAAACTATTTATGATGCCGAAACCGGCAAGTACATGGTTTATTTCTCGATGAAACAAGGCGATGATCCGGATAAAATTTATTACGCGTACGCAAACGACGATTTTACGGCATTGGAAGCAGCGCCCAAACAACTGTTGTACAGCCCAACAAATAATGCCTGTATCGACGGAGATATTATAAAAAAGGACGGAAAGTTTTATTTCTTTCATAAATCGGAAAGTGGCGATCCGGGAATTAAACTGGCTATTTCGGATAAACTTACTGAAGGGTATGAATATCCCAACCTCGAACGTGTGGACAAAGAGAAAGAAAACGTGGAAGGTTCGGGAGTTTTCAAACTGAATAATTCAAACGAATGGATTTTAATGTACGATGTGTATGGATTGGGCAGGTACCAGTTTACGAAAAGTTCCGACCTGCGGAGTTTTACTGTAATCGATGAAGATATTTCAATGAATTTTCATCCGCGGCATGGTACTGTTTTGCCAATCACTAAAACAGAATTGAAACGCCTGATTGCCAAATGGGGTAGAATGGAAGATCCGCTGGTTGATGCCACTTCTGAACTTTTGAAAAAGCAAAATGTGGATATCGACAGAGAGAAAGGAATCATCCGGTTTCCGGTTAAAAAGGGTGCTGATTTGAAGGTGTTCGATCCTGAATTTAAAACATTCTCCGGTGTAACTGTGACTCCCTCGGGGCCGCAGGATTTTTCGGCCGGACCTGTTAAATATACTATTAAAATGGAAGGAGTAGGGGAGAAAACTTACGAGGCAATTGTATCGGAAGATCACAACCCTGTACTGGATGGTTTTTATGCCGACCCGGATGTTTTGTACTCCGAAAAAACCGGAAAATACTACATCTATCCAACCAGCGACGGATTTCATAACTGGGGCGGTTATTACTTTAAAACGTTTTCGTCGGAGAACCTGGTTGATTGGAAAGATGAAGGTATAATTTTGAACCTTCGCGAGGATGTGAGCTGGGCCAACCATAATGCCTGGGCACCTTGTATTGTTGAAAAGAAAATGAACGGCGAGTATAAATACTTCTATTATTTCTGTGGCAGACAGAAGATTGGTGTTGCTGTTGCCGATAATCCAGAAGGCCCGTTTAGTGATAGCGGAGAGCCATTGATCAATTGGAAACCTGACGGAATAAACAGGGGCCAGGAGATTGATCCGGATGTATTTACCGACCCGAAAACCGGTAAAAGCTACCTGTATTGGGGAAATGGATATATGGCAGGCGCCGAGTTAAACGACGACATGGTTTCGCTGAAAATGAATACCATGAAAGTAATGACTCCTGATGCTACCTTCCGCGAAGGTGTTTACGTGATTTACCGCGAAGGAACTTATTATTTTATGTGGTCGGAAGACGATACCCGTAGCCCGAATTACAAAGTTCGTTATGCTACAAGCAAATCGCCGTTGGGAAAACTTACTATTCCTGAAAATAATATTGTGATTCAGAAAGACCTGGAAAAAGGAATTTTGGCAACCGGCCACAATTCTGCCATTCAGGTGCCGGGAAAAGATGAGTGGTATTTGGTGTATCACCGTTTTACCTTTCCAAAAGGAAAAGATATGGGATACCGTGCCGGTTTCCACCGCGAGGTTTGTATCGATAAAATGAAGTTCGACGCCGATGGAAATATTATCGAGGTGAAAGCTACTTTGGAGGGAATTAAATAGTGGATAGATAAAAGGATATTATATAATTTAAAGCCGGTTAACTTACCGGCTTTTGTTTATGTGCAAGTTTTCAGAACATATGTGATAGTTGGTATTTATTTTGAAATTACTTTTGTTCCTTACGTAACAGGATAACTTTGTATGAAACTACCATGAGAAATTTTTTAAACAAATATGGATATGTAAAATCATGGAAGTTTTATCTTATTTCTAAAGAGAATAAACAATTTTAATTGGATGAAAAATAGAATTAAAATACATTTAATTCTGATCAGCTTTTTTTTCTCATCGTTTGCTTTTGCAAACGGCGGGAAACTAAGTTTTATTCATTTTACCAACGAAGACGGATTGCCCTCTTCGTACATAAAAAGTATTTGTCAGGACCAGTACGGGTTTATTTGGGCTGCAACGAGAAGTTCAGTTTGTCGTTTCGATGGCAAGTATTTTAAAACTTTCCAGGCTGTTAATGAAGATGGAAGCACTTTTGATATATGGAGCAAGTGGAACCTTTATCACATGAATGACTCCATTCTACTTGCACAAAGCGTTGACGATATATTTTATAAATTCAATTTTAGAACCGAAGTATTTGAGCCATACGAACCAATTAATCAACTTGGCGGAGTAACCGAATTGCATGAATCTGAAAACGGATTATGGGTGGTTAAACAGGATACGATCTGTTTTTTCGATTCTGAAACGAACGAACTAAAAAATATCAGAGAAAAGATAAGTTTTGCAACTTTTCCTGATGAGGCAAAAGTAATCAGCGTGAGGGAGAAAAATAACAGGTTGATGGCAATTACTGATAATAACCTGTTGTTGATTTTTGATTTGGAACGCACCCAGCAAAGACAATTTGAATTACCCGAAGGAATAAGTGATTTAGAGCTGGCTCATTTTTATATCGACAATAACAACTTTGTTTGGATTGGAAATACAGGAGAAGGATTGTACCAAATTAATCTCACAAATGGTTATACCAGGAGGTTTTCGGCAAATAAAGCCGAAAAACATACACTACTACATAATCTTGTACACTCCATAAACGAAGACCTTCAGGGAAGAGTATGGATAGGCACTGAAAATGGATTGTGCATTTGGTCTCCGTACACTGAAACTTTTGAATATTACCAGCACGATATTCATAATCCTGAAGGATTAAATACCAATCCGATTTATAATATTTTTTGCGACCGCGATGGAAATATGTGGTTGGGAACTTATTTCGGAGGCATTAATTTTTGGAGTAATACTCCCGATTTTTTCCAGGTATGGCAGGCTGGAACCGGAAAACAACACTTAACCGGAAATGCTGTTAGTTGTATAACAGAGGATGAAAAAGGAAACATCTGGATCGGGATGGAAGACATGGGCATAAACCAGATCAGTAAAGAAAAGGACAGTATCGTAAGAATTATTAATGAAAGCAACGGGTTGTCGTTTAATAACGTACACGATTTATTATTTGAAACACCTAGCCGGCTTTGGATAGCAACTTATACAAGTGGAATTAATATATTAAATCTTAATACTAACACCTTTAAATACATTAGTAGCACTGAATATCCGGAATTGCCATCAGACGATGTTTATAAGTTATTGAAAGTAGGAGATTCTGTTTTTGTGTCAACATCGATGGGAGTTGCTGTTTACAATTTAAAAAACAGAAAGTTCAGTCGATTTCAACCGGAAATTTTTGATGGTGTTCAGGTCGAATTTATGTCAGAAGATAAAGAGCATATTTGGTTTTCATCGTATAGTTCAACTTATTATTTTGATAAAAAAGATCAAACGTTCAGGGAATTTGAAAAATTTGATTTTTTAAAAAACATCAATTTTGTTAAAACCGATTCGAAAAACCGATTGTGGTTTGGAGACTGTTTACGTGGCCTTTATGGTTATGATTTTCAAACAGATTCGGTCTACATCTATAACGAAACAAAAGGATTTCCGTTTTCCTGGATTTTTAGTTTGGAAGAAGGCAGCGACGGTTACCTTTGGATTACCGGAGACAAAGGGCTTGTAAAGTTGAACCCGGGAAATGGTGATTTTGTGTGGTACAACAGAGAATCGGGGCTGCCGTTTGAGCAGTTTAATTACCGGGCATCATTTAAGAGCAGTGATGGAGAAATTTATTTTGGTGCAAACCGCGGGATGATTTCTTTTAACGAAAACGATAAGCCGGAAATTAAAAAGGAATTAGACGTTGTTTTCAGGGGAATGCAATTGTTCAATCAACCTCTGGTTCCCGGATCGAACCAGGCGCTCACACAATCACTGAATTTGCATCCTGAAATAAATTTGAAATACAAACAAAACGTTTTCACTATTGAATATTCCGGACTACATTTTCGGAATCGCGGAAAATGTCAGTATGCTTATTACCTGGAGAATTTTGAAGATTCATGGAATTATGTGGGGGACCGTGATTTTGCCACTTATACCAATCTGGGGCCCGGTGAATACTACTTTCATGTAAAAGCTACAACTGATAATACCGAATGGGGTGAAAAGGTAAATACCCTTAAGATTATAATTGAACCGCCTTTTTGGTTATCGAATTGGGGATTTTTAATGTATTTTTTATTTGCCTTATTTGTCTTAATTGGTTTCTATGTGGTTGCCACGCGAATTCAGAAGTCAAAAGCCCTTGCCAAAATGGAACGGCGCGAAAAAGAGTACCTGACTGAAATTAATAATTTTAAATTGGAATTTTTCACGAATGTTTCTCACGAGATTCGTACGCCGTTAACCTTAATTGTTGGGCCTCTAACCAGAATACTGCAGGAAGAAAAACTCACGCCCGCTTTAAGCAAAAAAATGAAGGGTATTATGAACAATGCCCATCGGCTATTATCCCTGGTTAATCAGCTTCTCGAATTCAGAAAAATAGAAACAGGAAAAGAAAAACTTAAAGTAAGTCATCAGAATATCACTAATTTACTGGAAGATATAGAAGAAGCATTTGTTGAATCAGCCGAATCAAAATCAATTGCATTTCATTTTGAGATTATCAATCTTGAATCAGGTATTTGGGTTGATTGTCAGAAACTTGAGAATATTTTAATCAACCTTATATCGAATGCTTTAAAGTTTACAAATGAAGGAGGAGATGTTAAAGTCAGCATTGAGTTGATTCCTGAAGAATATTTCTTTAAAATGCTGAGAATAACAGTTTCAGATAACGGAATTGGTATCGAGCCTTCAAAGTTGAAAAAGATATTCGACCGTTTTTATCATCTCGACGGATCAGAGGGGAACCAGCACACCGGTTCGGGCATTGGTCTGGCTTTGGTAAACAGCCTGGTTAAGTTGCATAAAGGAACCATAGGGGTTGACAGTGCAGTTGGTAAAGGTGCTGTTTTTACCATAGAACTTCCGGTTTCACGAAAAGCATATACCGACAATGAGATTGTTTTCGGAGCGCCTCAATATTTAACCCATATTTCGCTGGTTGATGACCCGAAAACTATGCCGGTACTGCGCGATGAAGTAGAACGATTAAGTACTCAGCCGGTTATCCTGGTAATTGATGATAACAGGGAATTGCTTGAATTTATTTCTGAAACACTGACAAACGATTATAAGGTTATTACAGCCATAGACGGTACGCAGGGTATGGAAAAGGTAGAGGAGGGGCTGCCCGATTTAATAATCAGCGATGTTATGATGCCTGGGATTGATGGATTTGAACTTACCCGAAAACTAAAATCCGATCTTCGAACTTCTCATATTCCTGTAATTTTATTAACTGCTAAAAGTGGCGAGGAAAATGAGTATGCAGGTTTACAAACCGGTGCCGACTATTATATTGAGAAACCATTCTTACCACATATTTTAACCCGATTAATCGAGAACATACTCAATACCCGAAAAAGTCTTATTGAGCGTTTTAAATCAGATGCAATGATGTTACCCGCAGAAGTGGCTTGTTCTGAATCGGATAAGGCATTTATCGAAAAGTTAAGCATGCTGATAAAACAAAATATAGATCGTCCGAATCTTGACGTTTCTTTTCTTGTGAATGAAGTAGGTATTAGCCGTTCCTTGTTGCACGTAAAACTAAAAAAACTGACCGATTGTTCGGCAACAGAATTTATACGATCAATTCGTTTAAGAGAAGCTGTAAAATTAATTGCCGAGGGCAAGTGTAATATTTCTGAGGCTGCGTATAAAACCGGCTTCTCAAGTCCTGCTTATTTCAGCCGTAGATTTAAAGAATACTTTGGCGTTACTCCGAAAACCTATTTCGATAATTAAGATTTTTTTCTAACCAGTTTTTTGAATTCCAATCCTGTAAATTTTTACCATAGGGCAAATTCTTCTTGTTGATTTTGTAGTACTTCTTTGTCTTTTTTTTATCTCTTTTTAAGTGAATTACCAGCATTCTTAGAGTCCGGTTAAACAGGAATGTTTTTTTATTATCAAAAATTGATTCTTCTATTTTGTTTCTACTTAGCCCTTTAAGTGTTGGATTAACATTTGTTATAGTTTTCTGAACATCTGTTATGGTCAAAGGTATGCCTTTTTAATTACTTGCATAGATGTAGTTCCGGGCGGGTAGTCCGAGGCATTATACCAGCAATTAAAATGGCAAATATTAACATATCTAAAATAACAGCAGCTTATGAGAAGACTTAACAAATTCTTTTTTTACCACAGTTGAAATTCGGTTTTTTACTTTGACTGATTTTCACTTAACCTATTTCAAAAACCTATTAATAAATGATGTTACCGGTTATTTGTTAGTTTCTGTAATCGGTAGAAAAAGTACTAAATTAAAAATCTTATGAAATGAAATCTATTCTAACAAGAAAAACACATTTACTTTTCTATGTTGTATTGTTGGCTTTGTGTCCCGTTTTTGTTTTTGGCCAGGCTAAAAAAATTACGGGTACAGTTACTGATATCCAAGGTAACTCAATACCAGGTGCAACTATTGTGGTTGAAGGAACCACTAACGGAACGGCTACCGATCTTGATGGAAACTTTGTACTGGAAGCAAAAGAAGGAGATGAGCTTCGGGTTTCCTACATTGGTTTTAAATCGCAACTTATTGAATTTACCGGACAAAGCAACATTAAAATTGTACTCGAAATCGATGCTATCGGTATTGAGGAAGTAGTTGCAATTGGTTACGGTACAGTAAAAAAAGCAGATGTTACCAGTGCCGTTTCAACGGTAAAATCAGAAGATTTTATAAAAGGTGCAGTAAAAGATGCTGCTCAGCTGGTACAGGGTAAAGTTGCCGGATTAACAGTGTCATTACCCAGTGGTGATCCAACTAAAGGAGCACAGATTATGTTGCGAGGTATTTCATCATTAAACGGCGATTCAGAGCCATTAGTGCTTATTGATGGAATACCCGGAAACCTGGAAACAATTGCTCCTGAAGATATAGAGTCGGTAGACGTGCTAAAAGACGGTTCGGCAACTGCAATTTACGGTACTCGTGGTACAAATGGTGTAATAATTATTACAACGAAATCAGGTGCTAACGAAATGGAGCCAACAATTGAGTATTCAGGTTACGTATCTTTATCGCAGATAAGCAAAAGACTCGATTTTCTTAATGCTACGGAGTTAAGAGAAAAATGGAGTGAAGGCTATACATTTACTGGTGCTAACCTGAAAGACTATGGATCAAATACGGATTGGCTTGACGAAATTACAAGAGATGCAGTAAGTCATGTACACAACTTAATTTTCAGGGGAGGAAGTAAAAACACGAACCTTACAGCCTCTTTAAACTATAAAAATAATCAGGGTATATTTATTCAATCTGATAATGAAAAGTATACAGGAAGAATAGATATAAACCACAATATGTTCGACAATAAGTTGAAAGCAAATATTGGTATCATAGCCAGCGAACAGAAATACTGGACTGGTGGAGACGGATACAGCTTCAACACATATGTTTATCGCCAGGCAATTATTCGTAACCCTACTGAACCCATTAAAAACGATGATGGTTCATGGTACGAAAGGGATGTTTATTTTTACGATAATCCAGTTGGATATATAAAAGAATCAGAAGGAGAAAATCGTTACCGAAATATGCGATTTACCGGAAGTTTGGTGTATTCACCAATTGCTGATTTGGATATTAAAGGTTTATATGCAAGAAAGGGAAATTCGAATATTCGAGGATATTACCAAACACATAATCATGTTTCAACAACCAAATATGGATCGGATGGTTATGCTTCGCGCGGTACAGATGATTATGTTGGAAATTATACTGAATTTTCAGCCAGTTATAAAAAGTCGATAGGAGATCACCGTTTTTCTGCATTGGCAGGTTACAACTATGAAGATAACGTTTATGAAGGTTTTTGGGTAAATAATAAATATTTCCCAACCGATTCTTATTTGTACAATAATATTGAAATTGGCCAGGGCTTACCACGAGGAGAGGCAGATATGGATAGCGAAAAGTATTCAGACAAGTTAATTGCTTTGTTTGCCAGGGTTAGTTATAGTTATGCCGACAAATACTTGTTGATGGCTAGTTTACGCCGTGAGGGGTCTTCTCGATTTGGTGAAAATCACAAATGGGGTTATTTCCCTGGTGTTTCTGCCGGATGGCGTATTAACGAAGAAGGTTTTATGGAAAACGTATCATGGGTTGATAACCTTAAATTACGTGCAGGTTTTGGTGTAACGGGTATTAATGCTGGTGATAACTATCAGTCGCAGAGTAGTTTGAATTATGATAGTTATTTTATGTATAATGGCGATTGGATGAGGGAATTGATTCCAGCCCGTAATGCCAATCCTGATTTGAGATGGGAGAAAAAAGAAGAGTTTAATATTGGTCTTGATTTTGATTTATTCGGCGGCCGTGTAGGTGGTACTTTGGATTATTATAATCGTAAAACAAAAGATGCGCTTTGGGAATACGACGTACCAGTTCCTCCATATTTATATGGCAGCATTATGGCTAACGTTGGTGTTATCCAGAACAAAGGTTTCGAGGCGCTTATCAATGTCGTTCCTGTTCAAACCCAAAATTTTGAGTGGAGCGCGAACTTAACTTATTCAACCAATGCTAACAAGTTGGTTTCTTTATCAAACGATAAGTTCCAAACAACTAATGATTTCTTTTACAGAGGTTACACCGGTGAGCCAATTCAGATTGAAACACACCGGCTTGAAATTGGTAGTGAAATAGGTAATTTCTATGGTTTAAGAAGCGTTGATATTACAGAAGATGGAATTTGGTTAATTGAAACTCCGGAGGGAGAAATTATTCCGGCAACTGAGTCGTCTACTGCCGACCGTCAGGTATTGGGTAATGGTTTACCAAAACATTACATGAGCTGGAATAACAATTTCAGGTACAAAAACTGGGAGCTGAATATGAACCTACGAGGAGCATTTGGCTATCAGATTCTGAACTTCCAGCGTATGTTCTACGAAAACCCAACTATTGGTTACAATACACTTGATTCGGCCTACGATAAAGTTTACGGCAAAGCCGTGCTATCAGATGTGCAGCGTTTTGTTAGCTATTATGTTGAGGATGGCAACTTTATTAAACTTGATAACGTTACTTTAAGTTACAACTTCAATGTTAAGAACAGTAAAGTTTTCAAAAACCTGCGTGTTTACGCTTCAGGAATGAACCTTGCTACAATTACCGGTTATAAAGGTATTGACCCGGAAGTGAACAGGATTGGACTTTCGCCTGGTAACGACGACAGGGATCAATATCCAACAACAAGGACATATACATTTGGTGTTAATGTAACCTTTTAATAATTCGGAGTAGTAACTTAAAAAACAGGAAAAATGAATTTCAAAAACTATATAAGACGAATAGCGGGATATACCGCATCTGTGGTTGGGATTTTAGCCTTGTTAACAACAGGGGGATGTTTTAATCTTGATGAAGAAGTTTTTTCAGAAATTACCGAAGAATCCTTCACTGCTTCGGAATCTGATATTGTTGCTCTAATGGCTTCAGGTTACACACCTTTACGATACATTATGGGCTGGCAGGGTTTGTTTGATGTGCAGGAAGAGCCTGCTGATATGTTTGTTACACCAACTCGACCAAACGGTTGGGATGATGGCGGTACTTACAAAAGAATGCACTTCCATACCTGGAACAACCTGCAGTGGCAACCACGTAATACTTGGATTAATTGTTATGATGGAATAAATAACGTTAACCGTGTAATTCTGCAAATTGAATCGGGATCGTTACCATTGGAAGACGGACAGGCCGAGCCTATTATTGCAGAAATGAGAGCATTGCGTGCGCTTTGGTATTCTATTTTGGTTGATACGCATGGAAATGTACCGTTGATCAGTAAGTTTAGCGACGAAATTCCGGAGCAAAAAAGCAGAAGCGAAATTTATGAGTTTATTGTTTCTGAATTGAATGAAGTGATTCCGCAATTGTCGGAAAATGTTGATCAGTCAACCTATGGACGATTGACCAAGTGGGGTGCATTACAATTGCTGGCAAGGGTTTATTTGAATGCTGAAGTTTATAAAGGATCCGCTGAATGGAATAAATGTATCGAAGCATGTAATCAAATCATTAGTAGTGGAAAATACACCTTGGATCCAAGTTACAGAAATGTTTTTAGTACCAATAACGAAGGTTCACCTGAAATCGTTTTTGCAGTACCTTACGATAATATTTATGGAACAGGATGGAATGCTCATATGAAAATGCTGCTTCCAAATCATAGGTATGTATTTAATATGACTTCTCAGCCCTGGGGAGGATCAAGTTGTAATCCGCAGTTCATAAACAGTTACGATGAGGATGACAACCGCTTGGAAGATAGTTGGCTGATCGGAGATCAGATCAGTGCTGTTGATGGTAGTGTAATTATGACATTAGTAAACGAAATGCCAAGCATTTATTACTGTGAGTTCGAGCAGGGATATCGTTGTCAGAAATATGAAATAGAATTGGGATGTCAGTCTAATATGAGTAATGATTTACCATATTTCCGTTATACCGATGTTTTGATGATGAAGGCTGAATGTTTGCTTCGTACCGGTAAAAGTGATGAGGCTGCCACAATTGTTTCGGAAGTTCGGGCCCGTTCGTTCGACGACGCTGCTAAAGCAGTAGTAACTGGAGCTGAACTTGAAGGAAATACCACCGTGCAATATGGAACATTGGCAGAGGATGGCAGCATTGCCGATCCCGGAGATCAAACACCGGTGCAATACGGACGTTTCCTCGATGAATTGGGTTGGGAATTTGCCGCTGAGTTCAGACGCAGGACAGACATGATAAGATTTGGAGTTTACCAGACTAAAAGTTGGTATAACCATACACCGAAGGGTGAATATACAACACTGTTCCCTATTGGTGAGTCGGAATTGAATACAAACCCTAATTTGGTTCAAAACCCGGGTTATTAGTATTTTATTTCTGGTTTTTAATTTATTTTAGGTTGAACAGGACCGATTAGAATTGATTTCACATATGATCAAAATTTAAGAAGATATTAAAACATCAAATTCTAATCTGGTCCTGTTGTTTCTTTTTTTAATTTTGGACTATATTGAGGCGATCTCCTTGTTAAATCTAACGCTGTATCTGGCTACTTAATTATCATTGTTAAGTAGCTTATTTATAAAAAGCTAAACTAGTCAGGCTCTGTTAATTTATTAATAAAAGAATTCTTGTTAATGCGTAAAGAAATTTATTTAATTACAATTGTTATTTGGATAGTTTGTTTAGGTAGTATTGTTACTGCCGGGAATAGTAAAAACGCTTCCAATAGTGATACGCTGAGTATAAAAAATGGCATATCTGAATTTAAGACAGCAAATTTCGGGCTTGAAATATTGAAATCATCGCATACGGTTGCCGGATTACATCCTGCTGCAGAACCGGAATTCGATTTCACCCCAAGCGAGTGGTTACCCAGGCGCAATAAATCGGGATATTACCATTTAGGCGATATTAATTTTCGTTTAAAAGTTGAAGGCGAAACAGACTGGACTGGTTTTTCTTCTAGTGCCTCCCGAAAGGCAGTGAAAGAGGTAACGCCCGAGAATGAAAATCAACTGGCCGTTTCTGATTTGTCACCGGTACTGGATAATTGCCCGTTAAAGGTAAAACGATACTGGGAAAAGAGAACTGATAATATTGTATTGCGTTTCGAACTTGAAAATCAATCACAAAAAAATATTGAAATAGGTGCTTTGGGGATTCCGATGATTTTTAATAATAATCACGGAAATAAAACATTAGATGAGGCACATGCCGAAAACGTTTTTTATGATCCGTACATTGGAATGGATGCCGGCTACCTGCAGGTAATAAGGTTAAAAGGTTCCGGACCGGTACTTCTGGTTTTACCTTTGGAAGATACACCATTTGAAGCCTGGAATCCTTTGCTGGATGACCCTACTCGACGGGGAATTACCTTTGAAGGTTTTCACGAATGGATGCCCCTCTCAAAAGCATATGCCGAAAATGAATGGAAAGACGCGGAATCATGGAATACTCCTTCGTCGAAAATACTGAAGCCCGGCAAATCAGTTAGTTATGGTGTACAGTTTGTAATTACCGATTCTATTAAAAATATAGAACCAGCCTTAATCGAAAATAACCGTCCGGTTGCTTTTGGTGTGCCCGGTTATGTTATTCCGCAAGATGTAAATGCCGAACTCTTTTTAAAATACAACCAGAAGGTCAAAAATATTAAAGTTGAACCATCGGGCGCCTTAACGCTGAAAAAAACAGAACAGACTAAAAACGGATGGGAAAAATATGCAGTAACCGCAAATCAATGGGGCAGAGCCAGGGTAACTATCACTTATAAAAACGGTTTGATTCAAACAATTAATTATAAGGTGATTAAATCCGAAGAACAGGTTGTTGCAGATAATGGTAATTTTCTGCTTACCAAACAATGGTTCAACGAAAAGAATGATTTATTTAATCGCAATCCTTCAGTGATTACATATGATTACGAAGAACAAAAGCAGGTGACTCAGGACAGTCGTACCTGGATTTGTGGCCTGAGTGATGAAGGAGGCGCCGGATCATGGCTGAATGCCATTATGAAACAGCTGATTCAGCCCGATAAAAAACAAATTGCCCAATTGGAAGACTTCGTACAGAAAACCATTTGGGGCGGGATTCAATATAACGAAGGACCTGAGAAATACGGTGTTCGTAAAAGTATGTTCTACTACGAGCCAGACTCGATGCCGGCCGGCACATACCGCGATGACGTTAATTATAAAACCTGGGCAGCATGGGACAAAAAACACGCCGAAACAGTGGAACGTTCGTACAATTATCCACACGTTGCAGCTGCACACTGGGTAATGTATCGTATGGCAAGAAATTACGAAGGATTGGTAACCCAACATTCATGGGACTGGTACTTGCTAAATGCATACCAGACTTCAATGGCCATGGTAGAACTGGCTCCTTATTACGCCCAGTTTGGGCAGATGGAAGGAAGCGTCTTTTTATTAATCCTTGAGGATTTAAAAGCCGAAGGACTCTGGGAGTATGCCCGTAAACTGGAAGGGGTGATGAAACAGCGCACCGAACATTGGGCAACTTTAAACTACCCCTTTGGAAGTGAAATGCCATGGGATTCGACCGGACAGGAAGAAGTGTACATGTGGTCAGAATATTTTGGATTTGGAGACAAGGCTGAGACTACACTTAAGGCAATTTTGGCTTACATGCCAACTATCCCACACTGGGCCTATAACGGCAATGCTCGTCGTTACTGGGATTTCCTCTACGGTGGCAAACTTTCCCGGGTTGAGCGCCAGATACATCATTACGGTTCGGCATTAAATGCGATTCCTGTATTACACGAATATAAACAAAACCCCGACGATTTATACTTGTTACGTGTGGGCTACGGAGGACTCTTGGGAGCTATTTCAAATATTACCGAAGACGGTTTTGCTCCCTGTGCTTTTCATTCTTTTCCGTCAACCTTAAAAAATGATGGTATCTCGGGTGATTACGGAACAGGTTATTACGGTTATGCTGTAAATACGTCAACCTATTTGTTAAACGATGATGAATTTGGCTGGCTGGCATTTGGAGGAAACGTAACAAAAAGTGGCGATGAAATAACGGTTGATATAACCACTGCTGCAAAATCGAGGGTTTACGTTGCCCCGGTAAAATTATGGCTCACTCTCGATGCCGGAAAATTTAAGTCGGTTACATACAATACAATTTCAGGAAAGATTGGTATTGAGTTAGCAGAAGTTAATGATTTTACACCCAATGCTTATTTGAGAATGAAGACTTTCGGAGAATCATCTTTTAAATGTACACCAGGTATTCTCGAAAAGAATCAAAGAGGACAATATGTGATTCCTTTAAAAAATGAGTCTTTAAAAATGTATTTGAATTAATTCTGAAGCAACAGAGTTAATTGCTTTTGAAAAATGTGGGATACCCTGGTTAAGTAATAACCAATGTTGCATTATTTATACTTGATACGTTTTTATACTGGCAACAAAAGGGATTAGGAATAATGTGGTTAGCAAGAAATGATACATTACAGGAGGAATAAAATAACCTGTTTGAATGTATATTAAAATAGAAGATCGAAAAATTAAAAACTTTATATATAAAACTTCTATGTGCTTAATAAATAAATTTTTAGCGTTTTTTCTAGTAGCGTTGTTTTGTTTTTCAGGAACAAATGCATCAGCTCAATTTACAAGGGCTGATTACGAGCGTGCAGAATCAGTAATGAAACTTGGTGAACTGGTATACAATCAGGTGGAAGAAACTCACTGGATCGGTTCTTCACCGCTTTTATGGTACCGGGTAAAAACCAAAAAAGGAATGGAGTATAAACTTGTCGATGCTCAAAAAGGAACTAAAAAAACGGTATTTGATACTGAAAAACTTGTTGAATCACTAAACAATCAGCTTGACAAAAACATTTCAGCCAACGACTTTATACTAAGTACTCTGGATATTGATCAGAAGAATAAAAATATTCATTTCATATATGATAAGGCTCACTGGACCTGCAGTCTGAAAGATTATTCGGTGGTGAAGGATTCTCTTGAAAAAGCTCGGTCGTTTCGTCCATATTGGGGAAATTATTTCGATGAAAAAAGTAATGAACCGGTAGCTTCTCCTGATAAAATGTGGACTGCTTTTATCAGAAATGATAACGTATATATCAGGAAGAACAAGAATAATAAAGAATATCAGTTAAGTTACGATGGCGCTCCCGGTGAATTTTACTCCTCGTATATTTCGTGGTCGCCCGATTCGAAAAAGCTGGCTGTTAACAAGATTCGTGAAAACAAGAAACGAAAAATATATTATGTGGAATCGTCACCCGATTCGCAATTGCAGCCTATTCTGCAGGAACGCGATTACCAGAAACCCGGCGATGATCTGCCAATAAAACGTCCATGTCTTTTTGATGTAGAGTTTAAGAAACAAATTCCTGTAGATGTTGAGCCATTTACTTTTCAATACAGTTTAACAAATCCGCGATGGAATAAATCAGGCTCATCCTTTACTTTCGAATTTAATCAGCGTGGGCATCAGGTTTACCAGGTGGTTAGCGTTGACGCCGGAACAGGCGATACGAAAATAATTGCTGAAGAACGCAGCAAAACTTTTATCGATTATAGCGGTAAACGTTACCGTTACGATCTGGAAGATACCAATGAAATGATCTGGGCATCGGAACGCGACGGATGGAACCATCTGTATTTAATCGATACTCAAACCGGAAAAGTTAAAAACCAAATTACCAAAGGAGAGTGGGTTGTTCGTCGGGTTTTGCATGTTGACGAAGAGAACCGGAATATCTTCTTTTATGGTTCAGGAAAAAACAGTGACGAAGATCCATATTACCAGCATTGCTACCGGGTGAATTTTGATGGCAGTGGTTTACAGGACTTAACTCCTGAAAAAATGGATCATACCGTGATATTTTCAGAAAATTTCGACTATTTCACAGATACCTATTCAACGGTAGTAACACCGCCAGTTTCTGTGGTTCGCGCGTCGTCTGATGGTAAAGTGTTGCTTGAACTGGAAAAAGCCGATATTTCAGAATTATTGGCAAAGGGCTGGATTGCTCCGGAACCTTTTGTTGCCAAAGCCCGCGACGGGAAAACAAACATCTGGGGGAATATTTACCGTCCTACAAATTTTGATGAGAATAAATCGTATCCCATTATTGAATATGTGTACGCAGGTCCTCACAGTTCGTTCACACAAAAAAGTTTTCAGGCTGTTCACAGTGCTTTTTCTGCCTTTGCAGAGCTCGGTTTTATAGTGGTAAAAATGGATGGAATGGGAACCTCTAACCGGTCAAAAGCCTTTCAGGATGTATGTTATAAGAACCTTAAAGATGCCGGCTTCCCCGATCGTATTTTGTGGATAAAAGCCGCAGCCGAAAAATACAGCTATATGGATACTTCCCGAGTAGGATTATTTGGTCGTTCGGCGGGTGGACAGAACACTTTATCCGGTTTGCTGTTTCATCCGGAGTTCTATAAAGTAGGAGTTTCTTCCTGTGGCTGCCACGATAACCGAATGGATAAAATCTGGTGGAACGAACAGTGGATGGGCTATCCGATTGGACCACAGTACGAAGAATGTTCGAACGTGGTAAACGCACATAAACTTCAGGGAAAACTGATGTTGATTGTGGGTGAGCTCGATGAGAATGTTGATCCGGCTTCAACCATGCAGGTGGCCGATGCACTGATTAAAGCTGACAAGGAATTTGAATTGGTTATAATTCCCGGGGCAAAACACGCCCTCAGTGGCAGGTACGACGAACGCAAGATGTGTGACTTTTTTGTCCGGCATTTTTTGAAACAGGAAACTCCGGACTGGAATTCTGACAAAAGCAACTAATTCTTTTAACCATCGCGACGACATGAAAAAGTACGGTCCCGATCTTTACGAAATTATAAGTAGGTATTTTCCCGAACTTGAGGAAAGTCCATCATGTCACGGTGCTATAAATTTATATCAGGAATAGTTAAGATTTTTAATTATGGAAGCAGTTATTCAAAGAAGGAGATGGGTACAACCGGTATTTAAACATGAATGCCGGTTACACGATATTCATATGTTTAAGCATTTATCGGAAGATGAATTGATAGAGCTTGAAAGCAACTCTGAAATCAGAACCTTTAAAAAACGAGCAGTTATTTATCGCGAAGGATATCGACATACAGGTTTATATTGTGTGCTTAAGGGGATTGTTAAAATCTACAAGACTGGAACAAATGGGAAACAACAAATTATCAAGTTTGCCCAAAAAGGTGATTTAATTGGATACCGCTCATTGCTTACCAATGAATTGGCCTGCACTTCAGCAAAGGCTTACGAAGATATTGAACTCTGTCATATCCCTTATCCTAAAATTCTAGTATTGTTTCAGCAAAACTGGAATTTTACACATGGATTAATGATGTTTATGTGTAAGGAACTTCGTGAATCGAATAATTTTATCATAGATATTGCCCAAAAATCGGTTCGTGAACGTACCGCCGAAATGTTATTGATTTTGAGGGATGAGTTTGGGCTGGACAACCGAAACACTCTTCAGATAAGTATTACCCGTGAAGATTTGGCGAATATGGTGGGTACGGTTACCGAGTCGTTAATCAGGGTAATGTCTGAGTTCAAAAACGAAAGACTACTTCATTTTCCGGGAAGAAAAATTGTGTTTCTCGATACAAACAAGTTAAGGCTAATCGCAAATATTTATAATGATTGATATTGTGGTGAGAGTTCTTCAAATAACAACATTTGTATAAGTTTTATACACATTTGTGCTGTTTATCCAAATATAAATTAAGGAAATTTGAGGTCGTGTAAACCAACATTTGAAGAGCGAATTTCAACCCAGGATTCTGAAAAGGTTGAATACAAAGTTTTACCTTTCGAAGAAAAGATAATAACCATAGAAATAGAAGTTTTGAATAGATAGTCAGTGCCTGTTGCGCACATGTTGTGTATCAGGTCTGGCTTATTTATTTTGATTGTAATATTTACTAATTATTTTCTCATGAGAAGTTTTGTTTCCCTTACCAAACGGTTGATCGCATTTACAGCAATTTTGTTGATGTCGTGTGTGGCTTTAGGCCAGCATAGTAATGATGTCGTTTTTGCAGAAATATCGATGGATTCTCCCCATACACATTACTTCCATGTGAAAATGGATTTTAAAAATTCAGAAGATGATCTGTTTCAGGTAAAAATGCCAGTCTGGACACCCGGGTATTACTGGATGTTAAATTTTGCCAAGAATGTTGTTAATTTTTCGGCCAGCGATGAGGAAGGTTCTGTTTTGAAATATCAAAAGAGCGACTTGAATACATGGCAGGTTGAGGCAGAAGGGGTAGAGCGGATTAAAATTGAATACGATGTATTTGCCTATCAACGTTCGGTAGCCGAGCCCTTTCTCGACGATGGCCGCGCATTTATTTCTCCAACCGGGGTATTTATGTTTTGCGATAAGCAATTGAAAAATCCCGTTGAATTACATATTCAACCACATGAATGCTGGACAACCATTAATACCGGATTAGACAAAATGTATGGGAAGAAAAATACCTGGCTGGCAAAGAATTTCGATGTGCTTTACGATAGTCCTGTTCTTGCAGGTAATATGGAAATTCTGTCGTTCGAAACAGGTGGAATTCCGTATACCATTGCCATGGAAAATCCCGCTGAATTCGATAGGAAAACCTATATTGGAGACTTTAAAAAGATTGTAGAAAGCGCCACGAACCTCATTGGAGATGTTCCTTACGATCATTATTCATTTTTAATCATGGATCAGGGAATGGGCGGACTGGAACACAGTAATTCAATGGCTGTGTTTTCGAACTCAAATTACGATATTACAAATAGTGAAGGCTATACAGGTTGGTTGTCGTTTATTGCCCACGAGTTTTTTCACCTGTACAATGTTAAAACCATTCGCCCGATTGCTTTAGGACCTTTTGATTATTGCAATGAGAATCTGACCCACATGCTTTGGGTGGCAGAAGGTTTTACGGTTTATTACGAATACATGGTATTAAACCGCGCCGGATTAATGTCGCGACAGGAAGTACTGGACGCCCTGAGTAATGTTATCGCTACTTTTGAAAATGCAGAGGGAAGAAAATATCTGACAGCTACTCAATCGAGTTTTGATACCTGGCTGAACTTTTTCAATTGGAATAATCATACCGATCATACTACCATTTCGTATTACGATATTGGTTGTGCATTGGGTATGTTACTCGATTTAAAAATCAGGCAGGAAACCGGAAACGAAAAGTCACTCGATGATGTGATGCGGACTATCTATTATGATTTTCATAAAAAACAAAATCGGGGTTACACTGATGACGAGTTTCGTGAGGTTTGCGAGAAAACAGCAGGTTGTTCGCTCGAACAGATTTTTCATTATGCCGAGACCATCGATCCAATGGATTATCAGAAATATCTCAACTATGCCGGAATTAAAATCAATCTTATTCCTGATAAACAATTCTCTTTCGGAATTACTGTGCGGAAAAGGGGAGAAGATTGGGTAATTACAGACATCGACAGAAATTCCCCGGCATGGGAGATCGGATTGAGTATTAATGACAAGATCTTATTAATTGATGGAAATGCTGCAGATTCAGATAACGTGGATAAATTAAAAAATCCTGAGGCAGAGGGGACTATCAAGCTGAAGATTGAAAGACGATCGGGTGAAAAGGAATTTTCTGTTGAAACTTTCGAAAAGGAATGGTGCAATTATAAAATGCATCCGCTAAAAAGTATAAACGACAATCAGGAGAAAATAAGAGATTCCTGGATACGTGAATAAGAGAAGAATGAGAAGGTACATCATATTATTTTTATCAGTATGTTTTTTTCTGGGAGCCTGTGTGCAAAATGAAAAGAATCAGCTTCAGCAGCGAATTAGTAACCCTGTATTACCGGGGTGGTTTGCCGATCCAACCATAAAAAAGTTTGGCGATATCTATTACATTTACGCCACTACCGATAACGAAATGCTGGCATCGGGCGCGCCAACTGTCTGGTATAGTCGCGACATGAAAAACTGGTACAATTACATTATGGAGATTCCTTCTCTGAACTCGGTTAACCTGCGTAATTTTTGGGCACCGGATATTATTGACGGTGACGATGGAAGATATTACCTGTATTTCGGAAATTGCCAGGCCGGGTGCAATATTTACGGTTACGTTTCGGACACGCCGGTTGGCCCGTGGAAGAAGATCCACGAGGATGATACTCCGGTGATCGCACAGAATTATCCCATCGATGGTTTTCCTTCGCTGGATGCCCAGTTTTTTAGGGATGACGACGGAACTATTTACGCTTATTGGGGTACTTGGGTGCACTACAACAGCGGTTATGCGGTTGGTGTTCTGAACAATGAAAATATGGCGGAGATGAGCAACTCGGTGAACATTCCTTTGGAGCAAACACCGAATCCCTTTGAAGCGGCATATATCATGAAAAAAGGCGATAAATATATTTTGATGTATTCTGCCGAGTCTTGCCATAACGAGACTTACAAGGTTCTCTATTCTTACGCCGACAATCCCTACGGACCGTTTAAGCCCGGAGAAAATAATCCTATTTTACAGACTAACAAAGATGGTACGGTTCACGGACCAGGACATCATTCGTTATTACAAAATGGCGACGATTATTACATTGTGTACCATCGTCACGATTATCCTTTTACTGCCGGTGGAATGGCTCGTCAGGTTTGTATCGACAGTTTGATTTTCGAAAACGATTCAACCATAAAAGAAGTGGTCCCGTCGCAAAAGGGTATTCAGTCCTTTGTTGAATCTGATACTCCGGAAAATATTGCCTGTAATGTAAAAGCGACAGCATCGTCGTTTTATCACCTGCTTTCGCCTGATTACGATTATGAATACCTTCCGGAACATGCTGTTGATGAAAATAATTCAACTATGTGGAAGGCAGCTGAAAATATATTTCCACAGAGCCTGACTCTTGATTTAGGTGAAGTAAAGAAGATAGAACGTGTTGCAACTCAGTTTGAATTTGCCTCATATTATTACCGGTATAAAATTGAATATTCAACCGATAAAAGCAATTGGGAATTATTTGCCGACAGAACAAATAACCGTACACCTGGAAGCCCGATGATTGATGATAATAATGTGAGTGCACGTTTTCTGAAGCTTACAATATTAGGAACGGAAAAAACCGGGACTTTTGCTGCAATATGGAATATGAAGGTTTATGAACAACAATTTGACCTTCCCTTAAATCTGGAGAACAAACCATCTGAAAATAAACCTGGAGCAATAAGTACCAAAAGTATGCTTGTTGGTTTCGATTTAAACAGCAATTCACAAAAAAGGAATTTGAATGATTTTTCAAATATTGGTTCTTTGGGAGGAAAGCTTGTAAAAAGTGGAGATATGCAAATTGTTCGTGATACGGAAACCGGGAAAAATGCCGTTGAGTTTAAAAAGGGTGCTTTAACGCTTGAAGGAATTTCTGTCCCGAAAAGCTTGGAGTGGAACGGTGCATTTACTGTGGCTGCCTGGGTGAAGAATCCTGAAATCAATAACGAGGACGAGTGCCTGGCTTCGTGGTGCGACCGTACCGAACATTTTCTGGCAAATTCATACAATGCCGTGCATTATAATAAAAGCAACTATGGTGCGGTGGCACACCTCGACGGGCATTTCGACCTGCCATACAATACCGTTCCTGAGTCTAACAAATGGCACTTTATTGTGGTTTCTTTCGATGGTGTGGTGGAAAAGGTCTATGTGGATGGAATTTTAGATAATGCACAAAATATGCTGTTGTCATCAGCAACTGAAAATGCTAAAATCAGGATTGGAGCTTCCGATGTGGGCGAATACTACACCGGACTGATGGCTTCTTTTTTCTTTTACGATTACGGACTTAATGGAAAGGAAATAAGAGACTTAATGAGCAGAACGATTTTGAATTAAACAAGCGCAACATTAAAACAGATCCTCCAAAAATTAAATATTGTTTCCATTTAATAATTCTTCCTTGGTTTTTCTTCAGTTAATGATTTAATTTGCAGGTTAGGCTTATGGGAGGAAATTCATTAACTATTGTTCAAAAATTAAAGCAGGGCGATGAAAGTGCGTATATTTCATTGTTTAATGAATACTATGTAAGCTTGTGTGCATATTCAAGAAGGTACGTGGGAAGAAAAGATATTGCAGAAGAAATTGTATCTGATACCTTCTTTAAAATTTGGGATAACAGAAAAAAACTGGAAATAAAATCCTCCGTTAAATCATATCTTTTCCAGGCTGTCGCCAACAATTCCCTATATTATCTCCGAAAATTAAAAAGGGAAGAAAAGATTGAAGATTATTTTCAGGAGAGTGAATCTGAAAATATTGGATTTAAAGAGGTAGCGGAAAATTTGACAGAACAAAGTCTTATCATTCAGGAATTAACTTCAAGGATAGAAGATGCAATAAACCAGTTGCCGCAGCAACAGCAAACGGCTTTTCGTTTAAAGCGGTTCGAAGGCAAAAAAAATAAGGAAATTGCAGAAGAAATGGGTCTTTCAGTAAAAACAGTTGAAATGCACTTGTCCAAAGCAATTTTGTTTATGCGCTCAAAGCTTAAAGATTACCTCCCGGCATTTTTATTTTTTATCCTTCTTCGCTAAGAAGAAATTTTTTTTACTTCCATACAGGGTTTTTTACGTTGAATGCATCATAGCATTAGAAAAGGATGAATATGATTAAAGAGAACATACATAGTTCTATCATCAGATTGTTTAGTGGAGAAGCAGAGCCCGGTGAAAAAAAGCAGGTTCGTGACTGGATAAATCAATCAGAGGAGAACCGGAAATTATATACTGATTTGCAGGAGATTTGGCTTGCAAGTGGGACATCGGATGAATACAATACTCAAAATGCGATTGTACGTTTTAAACAACAAATTAAAAACAGACAAATAAAAGTATTCAGGATAACAGAAGTGTTGAAATATGCAGCGATTGCTGTGCTTTTAATTTCACTCCCTTTGGTATATTATTATGGGAAAGAGGCTTCGGTTACTGAAGATACCTATACAACAATTACTTGTACTTTTGGCGATAAATCAGCGATTACATTACCAGATGGATCTTTAGTTAGTTTAAATTCAGGCAGTAAAATCACATTCAATAATAATTTTCATTCCGATTACAGGAAAGTGGAGTTGGAAGGAGAAGCCTATTTTTCGGTTAAAAAGAACAAGGAGATTCCTTTTCAGGTGAAAACATCCGGAATCGAAATAGAAGTTCTTGGAACCGAGTTTAACCTAAAAGCGTATCCGGAAGAAAATAGTATTTCAACAACCCTGGTTGAGGGAAGCGTGCTTATTAGCAGTAATAACCAGCAAACGGTTATGGAGCCTAGCCAGAAAGTTGTTTATAATCGTGACGATGAAAAGATGACTCTTTTTAATTTAAATGATACCAAACCTGAAACCGAATGGAAAGAAGGTCGGTTGGTTTTTAGAAATGAGTCGTTGGAAGAATTGGAATTGAAGCTGGAACGTTGGTTTGATGTTGATATTGAGTTTGCGGATGCGGATGTAAAAAGCAGACGATTCTCAGGAACACTGGAACGGGAAAGTATTTTGGAAGCATTGTCGTATTTCAATTATTCAGACCACGTTGGGTATAAAATCAATAATAACGAAATAACATTTTATTCAAAAAAATAGGAGGGTATAACTGAATAGAACTAAAAAAAGAAAGGAAGTGGTGCAACACTTCCATTCTAAAAAATTTATTAAACCGAAGTTTAACTAAAACATTCAAATTTATGAATTTAAAACGAATTCTTCGGCCCCGTTATGGGCTGGAAGTAAAAAAGTATGTAAGAATTATGAAATTAACTTGGTTTCTTATTCTGGCTTTAACATTACAAACTAATGCCAACTTATGGTCGCAAACGACCAAAATGGATTTGGATATGCAAAATTCCAGTTTGCTTGAACTGTTCACGCATATCGAAAACAACTCTAATTATCGCTTCTTTTACAGCAATGACGAAATCGATGTAAATCAAAAAGTATCTCTTACCGTTAAAGATCAAACTATTGGTGATATTCTTGATGTTGCTTTTAACGGATTACCTTATTCTTTTAAAGAGTTGCAAAATAACATGATATTGGTGGAACTAAAGAATAATGCAAGATCAGTTGGGCAACAAACCAAAACAGTTTCGGGAGCAGTTACCGACGAAAAAGGAGAGCCTCTTCCGGGTGTAACCGTTGTTATTAAAGGATCGCTGGAGGGAACAGTAACCGATATCGATGGTAAGTATACGCTTTCAGGAGTAACTTCAGAAAGTGTTTTACATTTTTCATTTGTTGGGATGATAACCCAGGAGGTTCCGGTTGCAAACCAATCAACAATTAATGTGGCAATGAAAGTTGATGCCATTGGAATTGAAGAAGTGGTGGCCATCGGTTACGGAACCATGAAAAAAAGTGATTTAACCGGTTCTATTACACAGGTTAAAGCTGATGATTTAGCAGTGGTTTCATCTTCGAATCCTGCCGATGCACTTCAGGGTAGGGCAGCTGGTGTTGCGGTAAGTACCGACAATCAACCAGGTTCGTCTCCAACAATCAGGATTCGTGGTGGTGGCTCTATTTCTGCAGGAAACGATCCGTTAATCGTAGTTGATGGTTTTCCTCTTGTAGACGCAAATCTTAACGATTTCAATCCACATGATATCGAATCTATCGAGATTTTAAAAGATGCCTCTTCTACAGCAATATACGGTTCGCGTGGTGCCAATGGTATTATAATGCTTACTACCAAGTCGGGTTCAGTAGGTCGTAATGAACTTTCAGTAAATTCATACTACGGTTTTCAAACACCTGCAAGATTGGTTGAAATGCTTAACCGCGATGAATTTATTTCTTTTATTAATGAAGCTTATACCTATTCAAACGGTCAACCGGTTTATACAACATCAAGCCCGGCTCCGAACAATAATACCGACTGGCAGAAAGAATTATTTCGCAATAATTCAGCCGTTCAGGATCATTCGATAACTTTTAGCGGAGGTGTTAAAAGCACAAAGTATATGATCTCAGCTGACCTGTATTCGCAAGATGGTTTATTGGGAAATTCAGGTTTCGAAAGATTTAGTGTTCGTACAAATTTAAATCATGAATTCAGTAAATGGCTGACAGTTGGCAGTCACATTCAGGCAAGCCGCGCAACAACAAACATCGATCAGGGATCTCCTGATGGGATATTCCGTTTTGGATGGCCAACCATGCCTGTTAAAAACGCCGACGGTTCATGGTACTATGCTTCTCTCGACCCACAGCATTCTGCTTATGTTGAAGGAAACTGGAACCCCGTAGCTGATGCAGAGGAACTAACAAATACTTCAAGCACTGACCGTATCGTTGGCGATGTGTTTGCTCAATTTACCATTATTGACGGATTAACATTTAAAACGAATTTTGGTGCTGATATCAGCAATACAAAAGGATATTACTATGCTACTTCAAATCATAGTTCAGGAATGAGTTCCGGTGGTGTAGGAAGTCAGTCGTACACGCGTAAGACAACAAAAATTACAGAAAATATTTTAACGTATACAAAATCTATTGATGACCATCGGGTAACACTAACCGGAGTTTATTCTTACCAGGATTATCTTTATGAATCAATGGGATTGAGTGGATCAGGTTATCCTACTGATGTAACAGGTGCCAACAATATGTCTCTGGCCAGTGTTGAAAGTATCAGTTATTCAACCGATAAATATTCCAGCAAACTTATTTCGTGGACAGCACGTGCCATGTATGCTTATAAAGACAAGTATATGTTGACTGCTACCGGACGTTATGACGGTTCATCGCGTTTTGGAGCAAATAATAAATGGGGTTTCTTCCCGTCAGTTGGTTTTGGCTGGAGAATAAATAATGAATCTTTCTTGCAGGGAAATGAAAACATTTCTAACCTTAAATTACGCGGAAGTTATGGTGTTACAGGTAACCAGGAGATTAGTAACTATGCTTCCTTACCTAGTTTGAGTAACCTTAACTATATAAGTGGAAATACACCTATTCTTGGTTTTATGGAGAGTCTGGGTAATCCAAATTTGAAGTGGGAGCGAACTGCTCAGATTGATTTTGGTGTGGATCTTGGATTATGGGATAGATTGAATATTACCTTGGATTATTACAAAAGGAATACGACTGATTTATTATACAATGTGCCAATTCCAACAACATCAGGTTTCTCGAGCATGCTCCAGAATATTGGTGAGGTAGAGAACCAGGGATTCGAATTTTCTGCAAACGCCCGGGTAATTGATCGCACGTTGAAGTGGGACGTGAATGTGAACTTCTCAAAAAATAAAAATCAGGTCGTTGAATTATATGGCGATGTAGAAGAAATTAACCTTGGCGAAGAGCAAGGCGTTGCCCAGTTCTTAACAGTTGGAGATCCTATATCAGGTGTTTGGGCCAGAGAGTCAGCCGGAATAATTACTACACAGGAACAATTGGATGCATACCGGGAAATTCGTTCAACAGCGCAGCTGGGAGAAGAAATGTATGCCGATAATACACCTGATAATTCAATCAATTCTGATGACTATATTTTGATTGGAACAACCGAACCAAATTTCTTTTATGGTCTGTCAACAAATTTGGAGTATAAGAATATAAAACTTAATGTTTACGGTCAGGGAGCAACTAATATTGCTACAACTGCTACTGATTATCTGATTTATGGTGAGAACCAGATTCAGAACCGGAACTATATTCCTTCAAAATATGCGTATGATCGTATGTGGAGCGAAAGTAATACAAATGGAACATTCCCACGTGCCGGCGCACGCGAAATTTATCCTTCAGACAGGACAAACGGAGGCCGTAATTATTTCATTATAAAGAATATCAGGTTGAGTTATAACCTGAAGTCGACTTTATTAAGAGATGCTGATTGGGTAAAAGATTTCAACGTATTTACCAATGTGCAGAATTTTGTGAGTTTTTCAAATTTCAGAGGTTATAATCCTGAAAACGGAGATGTTAAATATCCATTGGCAAAAGCTTTGATTTTTGGAATAAATGTTAATTTTTAAATCGAAATCCTATGAAAACGAATCTATTTAAATATATATTGATTTTTCTCCTGACAGGACTTTTAACCAATTGTACAGACTTGGAAGAAGAGTCGTTCACCTTTCTTTCTCCGACTAATTTTTATCGGAATTCTGATGATTTACAGATGGCTGTTATTGCCGTTTATGATGGGTATCAAAATACATTTTGTCGTAATCCGCGCGGATGGGAGCTTAAACTGGAGTGTGTAACAGAGTTTGCCTCACCTGCATATGCTAAAAATAATGCTCATAAGTATAATGTTTGGTCAGACGTAAACAATCCTGACATGACTGTTGATGTTTGGTCGAAGAGTTACGATATTATAAACAGAGCAAATGTAGTTCTTGCCCGTGGTGAGGATATTGAAATGGACCAAACCCTGAAAGAGCAGATGTATGGTGAAGTAAGATTTATCAAAGGACTTACTTTGTTTAATCTTGTTCGTCTTTATGGAGGCGTTCCAGTTCCGGAGAGTATGACAGAAAATCTTGAAGGACTTGAAATACCCAGAAAGACAGTTGATGAAACATACGAAGCATTGATTGCAGATTTGGAATATGCGATTGAAAAACTGCCTGCTAAATCATCTTACGCTGATTCTGAAAAGTGGAAAGCTTCAAAAGGCTCAGCCCAGGGAATTTTGGGAGAAGTCTATTTAACAAGAGGTAGCATGACCGGTAACAGTGAATATTTCACAAAATGTAAGCAATATTGTAATGACCTTATTCAATCGAAAGAATATGATCTGGAACCAGATTTTAAAGACCTTTGGTACTGGTGGAATACTGATAATGAAAATGGTATAGAATCAGTATTTGAAATTCAACTGGGACAGTACAGCGGAGAACAAAATACCAGACATATTGACCTTGGTGTGAATATTACAGAATACACTTTAGGTAGCTATATGTATCGTCGTTTTAGCCCTCCAATCAATTTTTATCAAAGTTACAGCGATGACGATGCAAGGAAAGAAGCTACCTTCCTTACAAAGATTTATAAAACAGAATCTGGTAATCCTTCCAATATCATCGATACATTGGTATTTGTTCCTGAAGACAAAGGTTTTTACCCAGGATCAAAAGGATGGACAACTTGTGGCCCGGGTAATTTAAAGTACTACGACCGCACTTCGGCTTCGGCAGAGCTTAAATTGCCGGGAGGAAATCTGTATATTTTGCGTTATTCTGATGTATTGTTAAATTATGCCGAAGCAGAAAACGAACTGAACGGAGCTACTGACGATGCATACGAAAAAATTAATATGGTTCGAAATCGCTCCAATTTGGATGATTTACCATCAGGATTATCACAAGCAGCACTTTCTGATTCAATATTCAGAGAAAGAGGTTGGGAATTTGTTGGTGAAGTACAAATGTATTTCGATGAATTACGTACCGATCGTATTGGTGATAATGTAAAAGAACATGTTGCTTGGGGTGTAGAAAATGGAATCAACATGTACACTCCTCTGGAATTCGTTCCTTCAAAAGATTTCTTGTGGAAAATTCCTCAGTACGATTTGGATTCAAATCCTGCATTGGTGCAGAATCCTGATAATGTATCTAATTAGTTTTGACATAGTTAGTTATGAATGTAATGGTGAGCAGTTTTTTTAACTGCTCCCATTATTTCCTGAATCAATTAAACCTAATCTTTGTTATTCTTCCATCTGGTTGAATATCAACCTTCTATCTAATCCTGCTAATCTTATGAAGTTTAAATACATTCTGTTTGTCCTGTTTTATGTAGCCATTTTTGGACACGGTAACGCTCAAAACAATTTAAAATATTCTCCCGATTGGAAATCTCTGTACAAACATCAGGCGGTTCCTGATTGGATGCGGGACGCCAAATTTGGTATTTACGCCCATTGGGGAATTTATTCCGTTCCGGCTTATAACAACGAGCATTATTACCGGACAATGCACCATTCAACGGGATACAGTAAACACGGAACATTTCAGAGGCATGTTGCGGTTTATGGTCCTTTGGAAAAATTCGGATACCACGATTTTATCCCCATGTTTAAAGGCGAAAATTTTAATGCCGACGAATGGGCTGATTTATATGTAAAAAGCGGTGCCCGGTTTGCAGGCTTGGTAGCTGAACATCACGATGGTTATTCCCTTTGGAACAGCGATTTTACTCCTTTTAATTCATATGCAACCGGTCCTCATAAAGATGTGGTAGGTGAGCTGGAAGTTGCTATAAAAAACAGGGGAATGAAATTTTTTACCTCGCTGCATCACTCTTTTAATTACACTGCTTTGAAAATAGAAAAGGGTTGGGCTGCCGACAATCCCAAATATGCCAAACTTTACGGATCGATGATGCCCCACGAAGAATGGTTGGAAATGTGGCTGAACAAGTGTAACGAAGTGGCCGATAAATACCATCCCGACATCATGTATTTCGATGCCTGGCTTGATGACATTCCTGAAGAATATATTAAAAGTTATCTGGCGCATTATTTTAATGAAGCTGATAAAAACGGGCAGGAAGTTGCCGTTACTTACAAAGGTGAAGATCTTCCTTCTGAGGTTGGAATGTTGGATCATGAAAATTCAAATCCTGATGAAATTATAGAAACCCCCTGGCTTTGCGACTATTCCATCGGAACCGGGATTTCTTATGCGTGGGGCTATACCGAAGGAATGGAAATCCGTACACCTAAAGAAATTATTCACACTCTAATTGATGTTGTCAGCAAGAATGGCCAGATGATATTAAATTTGTCGCCAAAAGCTGATGGCACCATTCCGCAAAATCAACAAGATGTGATGCACAGAGTCGGCCGTTGGATTTGGTCGCACGGCGAAGCGATTTTTGAGACACGTCCATTTAATGTGCCTCACGAAGTAACTTCTGATGGAATTGATGTTTATTATACAAAGAAAAAGAATACCATTTACGCTATATTTTATGCGTGGCCGGGAGTAGAAAAAAAGATACTTCTGAAAGAAGTAACAAAAAGCAGAATTGATGGAGATGTCAAGGCTGTAACACTTTTGGGACTAAAACAACTGGATGAATGCAGTTTTAATGAAACCGATAACGGACTGGAATTTACTATTCCTGAAGCCCGCATTCCTGATGATTTAGCTATCGTATTTCGTATCGAGGTCGAATAATAACGAATAGCCAGGTTGTGAGTTATCCAGATTTATCTATTTGGGAGTAAATGTCTGTTACAACACTAAAATTATGAAACAAATAAAAATATTTTCTTTTGCGATATTCATTCTATTCTTTGGATGTGTATCACAAGAGTCTAAAAAATCGGAATGGAATCTTTCTGATATTCCAACGGCAGAAGAGGTTGGTGCACAGGTATTACCAGATGAAATAGTAGCTGTTGAAGCTCCGTTCCCTACAACTAATTTTGTAAAACCTCAATTCGCTTCAGATACAATCGTTTTGTCGTTGGCAAAGGATGAAATAAATACAACTAAAATTCAACAGACAATTGATAATTTAAGTGTAAAAGGTGGTGGAACAATCGTTATTCCTGAAGGAGAGTGGCTTACCGGAAGAATCCAGCTAAAAGACAACATTAATCTGCATATTTCAAAAAATGCAATACTTAAGTTTAGTGGAGAGATAAAAGATTTTCTTCCTGCGGTTTTTACTCGTTATGCCGGGGTTGAAATTATGTCGCTTGGAGCCTGTATTTATGCCAATGCAGCAAACAACATTGCGCTTACCGGAAAAGGATTGCTGGTTGGACCCGGAGAAAGTCCTGTGCGCGATCAGGTAATCTGCGAAGAGCCTGCACAACTTTTTGAGGCAACAGTTCCGGTTTCCGAAAGAGTATTTGATGGAATCACTGATCCACATATTTTCCGCCCGATGTTTATCTCGCCAATTAATTGTACCAACGTTTATATTGAAGAAATTTCACTGGAGAACACTGCATTCTGGAACATCGTACCAATATATTGCGATAATGTAATTATTCGTGGAGTAACAGTAAATTCTGTTGGAATACCAATGGGCGACGGTATTGATGTTGAATCGAGTAAAAATGTATTAATTGAATATTGCACATTAAGCTGTGGCGATGATTCATATACCATGAAAGCCGGGCGTGGATACGATGGATTAAGAGTAAATAAACCTACCGAAAATGTGGTTGTTCGGAATTGCCTGACCAAAACAGCTCACGGAGGGATTACCTGCGGAAGCGAAACAGCCGGAATGATCAGAAATCTTTATGTGCACGATTGTGTATTTCTGGATACACGTTTTGCAATCCGTTTTAAAACAAGAAGGCCACGTGGTGGCGGCGGCGAAAATTTGTATTTCGAACGAATCAGAATTAATTCGGAAAACGATGTTTTTGCATGGGATATGCTGGGTAGTCACCAATGGGTTGGCGAGTTAGCAGACAGGCTTCCTGCCAGGCCGGTTAATAAACTCACACCCAAATACGAGAATATTGTTGCACGGGATATTTTTGTTGAAGGCTCAGACTATTTTATTAGAGCACGCGGAATTCCCGAATCTCCCATTAAGAACTTAACCATTGAGCACGTTGATGTAAAATGCAACAGTGTTTTTGATGTCAGTGATATGCGGGATGCCTTGTTTTCAAATATGAAAATACATAGTACTAATGGAAATCTGAATATACTGGATTCAAAGAATCTGAGATTTAACAATATTGAATTTGATTGTACAAATGAACCGGATTTAAATATTGAAGGAGAATTCTCAGATTCAATATTTGTTGAGTCATTCACAAATCTTAGAGATACAATTTTTGTTCTGGCAAAAGAATAAAACATACAGAGGAACCTGGATGACTTTTTCATCAGCCTTTATTTTCCTATAAAATCATCTCAAATTATAATCCCTTCATCGAGATTAAGAAAAGAGTGTTGTCATTTATAAAAAAAATAATAATGAATCAATCAATCAATAAAATAGCTGTCAGTTTTTTAGTCGTGCTGCTCATGGCATGCGGGCGACATGAGCGAGTAACAATCATCACCAAGGGACAATCGAACCGGGAAGTTTTTGCCACTCAGAAGCTTGTCGAATCCTTAACTGAAAAAGGTTATGATACGCAAGTTTTAGCTAATCCTGATAGTAATAAGGATGGTATTCAAATCATCATTGGACAAATCGGCGATGAACTTACCAAAGAAGTGGCAACTCACGAAATCGATACTTTGTCGGACGAAGGATTTGTAATTTGTTCTTTCTCCGACAAAATTGTTGTAGCGGGGGCCGGCTCCAGCGGGACATTGTATGGTTGTTTGGAGTTGATTGAACAACTCAATAAAACGGGTGAATTGCCCAAAGAAATTAATATCACCGATCAACCGGAAATGGGAATGCGCGGAACCTGCATCGGACTTCAAAAAACAACCTATTTGCCCGGTCGCCACGTTTATGAATATCCGTACACTCCCGAAAGTTTTCCGTGGTTTTACGACAAAGAATTGTGGATTAAATACCTGGATATGATGGTTGAAAACCGTTATAATTCTTTGTATTTGTGGAACGGACATCCTTTTTCTTCTTTGGTGAAAGTTGAGGATTACCCTTACGCAGTTGAAGTGGATGAAGAAACGTTTAAAAAGAACGAAGAAATTTTTGCATTTCTAACCGAAGAGGCTGATAAACGGGGAATCTGGGTTATACAAATGTTCTACAATATTATCATTCCAAAACCTTTTGCCGAAAAGCACGGTTTAAAAACCCAGGACAGAAACCGGGGAATTGTTCCAATTATTGCTGATTATACCCGAAAATCGATTGCTGCTTTTATCGAAAAATACCCGCATGTTGGTTTGCTGATAACGCTTGGTGAGGCAATGAATACCATCGATGATGATGTGGAATGGTTTACCAAAACCATTCTTCCGGGTGTCCAGGACGGATTGGATTCGCTGGGAATTACCGAAGAGCCACCTGTCGTTTTACGCGGTCACGATACGGATGCAAAAAGGGTAATGGAAGCTTCACTCCCGATTTATAAGAATTTATACACCATGTATAAATACAATGGAGAATCGCTGGTTACCTACGATCTTCATGAAGATTGGGAGAGAATTCCAACAGCCTTGAGCCAGTTGGGATCAATGCATATTTCGAATGTGCACATTCTGGCAAACCTTGAACCATTTCGTTACGGGTCGCCCAATTTTATCCAGAAGAGTGTAATCGCCATGGCTGATAAACAAGGTGCAAAAGGCTTGCATTTGTATCCGCAGGCATCCTACTGGGACTGGCCTTATGCTGCTGATAAAACCGATCCCAGATTATTGGAAATGGATCGCGACTGGATTTGGTACCAGGCCTGGGCGCGCTATTCATGGAAATATAATCGCGAACGTGCAGATGAAATTGATTACTGGACCGATGTTTTAGGTTCATATTACGATTGCGGAGAAAACGGGGAGGAGATTATGACAGCGTATGATGAAATGGGCGAAATTGCTCCAAAGCTGCTTCGGAATTTTGGCATCTCCGACGGGAACAGGCAAACCTTGTTACTCGGAATGTTTATGGGGCAATTGGTGAATCCTCATAAATACAACGTTTATGCATATTTCTGGCCAGCCAGCGGTCCCAAAGAAGTGTTACCCGTTTATGCAAAAAGAGAGTGGGAAGGACTAGAACATTCCGGCGAAACTCCTCCGCTTATTGCTCAGCAAGTTGTTGAACACGGTGCAAAAGCTGTTGAAGCAATCGATAAGGCTGCACCGTATATTAAGGGAAACACCCAAGAGTTTGAACGATTGAAAAACGACGTGTATTGTTATAATGCCTTTGCCAATTTCTTTGCTGAGAAAGTAAAAGCGGCCATGCTGGTATTGAATTATAAGTATTCGAATGATGTTCAGGACCTGGAAAAGGCTTTACCTTGTCTCGAAAAGAGTGTTGAATATTACAGGAATTTAGTAGATCTTACAAAGGATACGTATTTGTATGCCAACAGTATGCAAACACAACAACGCCGAATTCCGATTTCTGGTGCTGAGGGCAAAAACAAGACCTGGGAAGAATTATTGGTTCACTATCAAACAGAGCTGGATAACTTTAAACGAAACCTGGACATGTTGAAATCGAAAAATGATCAGGCAGAAGTAATGAAAAAGGCTAAAGTTTTTGAACCGCTGAAGGTTACCGTACTAAATAAAAATGTGGAGTGGTTCCCATTAGAAAAGGGACAAAAAGTTTATTCCGACAGCAAAGGTACTATTGAAGCCGTTTCTGAAGACCTGGTGAAATTGTCCGGTCTTAAGCTATCTTCGAAAGAACAGCTGGAAAATGGAACGACAATTCGTTTTAAATCAGATAAGCCGGTGAAAATATTGGTGGGATATTTTAATACCAATTCTAATTCGGCATTAAAACCTCCGACTTTGGAAACCAACGCCAATGCCAACGATCGTGGACAGGCTGACGTAAAAATTGCCAACGCACTTTTAATTCCTGACTTGTATCCGGTAAACATTTATACGTATTTGTATGAAGCTGGCGAAAATGAATTGATTTTAGGAAAAGGACGCGCATTAATTCTTGGATTTATTGATGGAAATGAAGATATTACAGTCCACGATGCAGGGTTGACAAATTCAGATGAAGGCCCTGCTGTTGATTGGTTGTTTTATTAAAATTTACGTCATGGCTTATAAAAAAAATACTCACATTGGAGAGGCAGTATTGCCTGTAGAGATCGTTCTGGCGCCGGAGTGGTGGAATGAACATGAGAAAGTTACATTCGATCGCGATTTCTTTTTTCATCCGCTTAAACGGGTGGAAGAAGAACAGCGAATGGAGAAAATTTTGTACGAACGCTGGGGGAAATATGGGCTGGGAGAGGACAAGGATCAGAAAAGACCGGAGATTGGTGCGGTTCACCTGGCTGCCGGGTTTATTCTTTCTGAAATGTGTGGTTGTCCTGTTGAGTATACTGAAAAACATCCTCCGCAGGTTCTTCCCGGAAATCTAGAAAACCTGAAAATTGACGGGGAGAAGTCGTTTCAATCTGATTCATTTAAAGAGATTTTGAAGCTGACTGAAGCATTAAAATCAAAATACGGGTATCTCACCGGTGATATAAACTGGGGAGGAATTTTGAATATTGCCATGGATTTGCGTGGAGAAAATATCTTCATGGATATGATGATGGAACCGGAAGAAACCGATATGTTTTTTGGAGAAATCGCCCGTGTAATAGAAAAATTTACCTCTTTTCTTCGTTCCGAAACCGGCACCACGTCCGTGTCAGTAAACCGGGGAGTAAGGCATCTGAAGGAACCTGTATTTTTACATTCGGAGTGTTCGCACACTATGATTTCTGCTGAAGATTATGAGCGCTTTCTATTGCCTTTCGATATAAAATGGAGTAACCAAAGACCGTTTGGAATTCACTATTGCGGTACCGATCCGCATCGGATGGCGGCCAGTTTTTCGAAAATTCAAAACCTCGATTTTCTGGATCTCGGTTGGGGAGGGGATGTGAAAATTCTCAGGGAATATTTGCCCGACACATTTTTAAATATTCGTTTAAGTCCTGTTGAAATTGCCCGTCAATCGAACGATGAAATTCAGGAAACGATTATTCGTCTGGTTAAGGAATCCGGAAATCCTTTTTTAACCGGTGTTTGCTGTATCAACATGGATGATGCGGTGACAGACGATAAAATTGATACCATTTTTAAAACCGTAGATGAATTACGAAAAGAATTCTTAAAGGATAATTCAATCAGATAATGAAGAAGAAATTTAATAATCAACTGGCAGATTCGCAGGCAACCGTTGTTACTCCGATTAGTCCGGAGCAGTTTGATTTTGAGGCTTATGAATCTTATTCAGGTGAGTTAAATAAAAGATGCGCTGATTTTTTTAATAGTCCGGATCAGGGAGTTTTGGTTTATCGCAGAATGCGCGTTGCAGAATGTTTTTCCTATGGTTGCCGCGATATGAAACGTTCTTTGGAACTTCAGTTGGGAGCTTTGGAAAAAAGTGTAAAGTTTAAAGCCGACGTCCCAAATTTTTTGGAACCCTGGTATGGAATAGGCACTGTTGCCAGCGCTTTTGGCGGCGATTATATTTGGGCTGAAGGAAACGCTCCGGCATTAAAAACCCGTTTTTCTTCGTTAGATGAGGTTCTTGCATATTCTCCCGCAGAAGTTGCTCAAACTCCAATTGGGAAACAAACTTTATCGATGATTGAATATTTTATGGATAAAACAAAAGGCCGCCTGCCCATGTCGTTTACCGATACGCAATCTCCTTTGAACATGGTTGGACATCTTTTGCCTTTAGACGAGTTTTTCATTAATATTCTGCTTGAACCGGATAAGGTTTTAACGCTTTTTGACCGCATTGCAGATTTATCGATCCGTTTTAATCAGGATCAGGAAAAACTGATTGGAAGTGCACTGGCTTCACCCGGTCACGGTTTTGCCTCGTCTGTTGCATGGAAAGGATTGGGAATGAGCGACGATAATGCGATTATGATTGCTCCTGAACAATATACAGAAATGGCGGCTCCTTCAGTGAAAAAAATCTGCGATCCTTTGGGAGGCCCGGTTTTCCATTCCTGTGGCGACTGGTCGGGGTGGATTGATGCGGTGCTTGGTATTAAAGGACTAAAAATGGCTGATGCAGCTTTTTCTCCGCAAACCGATCCGGGAGTAACCGATAATTTGGAAATGTTTCATCGTTTTGCTAATACAGGGGTGATTTTAAACGCGCGCATCGTTGGCGACCTGGAAACGATCAAAGAACAGGTTTCGCGTTTGTGGATACCAGGATTGAAACTTGTGGTTGTAACGTATTGCGAAACTCCCGAAGAGCAGGAGGAAGCGTATCATTTAATTCATGAATTATGTCAGTAGCACAAAAGATAGGCAATTACCGCTGGAAAATTGTCGCACTCGTATTTTTCGCCACAACCATTAATTATATCGACCGACAGGTACTTGGTATTCTCGCACCTCAGTTACAAGAACAATTTGGTTGGTCAGAGTCCGATTATGGATTTATCATCATGGCTTTTCAGGCGGCTTACGCCATTGGTTTAATATCGATGGGGAGTTTGTTGGACAAAATTGGAACCCGGCTTGGCTATATTATTTCTATTGTTGTCTGGAGTCTGGCAGGGATGTTTCACGCTGCCGCACGAAGCGTATTCTCTTTTGCTGTGGCCCGTTTTACATTGGGGATTGGCGAATCCGCCAACTTTCCTGCTGCCGTAAAAGCAGTCGCAGAGTGGTTTCCAAAAAAGGAGCGCGCACTGGCAACAGGTTTGTTTAATACCGGGGCAAATATCGGGGCTATACTTTCACCACTGCTTGTTCCGATTATAGCGTTGAAGTTTGGGTGGCAATGGGCATTTATTTTAACCGGGGCTCTTGGATTTATCTGGCTTTTCTTCTGGATACCAATTTACAAACAACCACAGGAGCACAAGCGGTTAACCGAAGCCGAAAGAACATATATTTTACAAGACGACCAGGAGGAAGAAATAAAAAAACTTCCCTGGAAAAAAATTATTGCATACAAACAAACCTGGGGAATTTGTCTGGCCCGTTTTGTAACCGATCCCATCTGGTGGTTTTTCCTGTACTGGTTACCGAAATTTTTGAATACACGGTATGGAATCGATCTGACCCACATTGGATTACCCTTAATTGTAATTTACCTCGTTTCAACAGGTGGCTCGGTTTTTGGCGGATGGTTATCTTCTTTTTTTATAAAAAGAGGCACTGCTCCGGTTAATGCCAGAAAGGTTTCCATTTTGATACTGGCTTTGTTTGCCGTACCCATTTTCTTTACCTCGTTAACCAATAGTTTTTGGCTTACTGTGATTTTGATTTCATTGGCCACATTTGCCCATCAGGGTTATGCTGCAAATATATTTACCATTGTATCTGATATTTTTCCTAAAAATGCAGTGGGATCTGTTACCGGTTTGGCAGGATTTGGTGGTGCAATTGGTGGAGTACTGTTTTCCGGATTTGTGGGATTGCTACTGGAATATACCGGGAACTATTATATCATTTTCGGAATTGCAAGTCTGGCATATTTGCTTTGTTGGCTGATTCTAATTCTTTTGATTCCTTCAAATAAACCGATTGCTATTCAATAAGATTTTAGCTTGATACTTTGCAGGATAGATTAATTTAATAACTTGAAAAACTTAAAAACATATACTTATGACAAAAACAATTGTTAGTTATTTTAACCCTTTGATTACTTTAATAATAGCGGGTTTACTAAATATAAACTGTCTTCATGCACAGGAAAAATCAGCTTCATTAAATGATGGTAAACGTCTGGTAATGATTTCAGAGCATGATGGTCCGGTGATCGGTTCAAAGCATCCCGATGTAATTACCAGTGGAAATATTTCAGGATTCGAAACAGGACAGCTGGTAAAAATCAACGGAACATATCACATGTTTGTAAATGAAATGTTTGGCCGTCCACACCGCGATTTGCGCGTGTCGTACTGGACCAGCACTGACGCCGAAAACTGGAATCGTCATTCTACCATTGTTGAAAGTATTCCGGGCAGAACAGCATCGAATCCAAAATCGGAAGTCTGGTTAACCGGTGTGGAATTTAATGAGACGGAAGATGCATGGAACATTTTTTACGTGGCGTATCGTGCCGGAGATGCTGAAAAAGGCGAGAAACAGGGCAGCGATTACGAAGGAAGAATCTGGCGCGCCAAATCGGTTCTGAAAGGAATTGCCGGAATTGCCGGGCCTTATGCTGATATGGAAATTGTAATGAAACCGGATGAAAATTCTCAATCATGGGAAGGTCAACAAGCAGTTGCATGTTTTAATCCGTACAAGGTGAACGATAAATGGTATGCGTTTTACGACGGACACAACCATATTCCGCAGGGTGGATGGCCAAGCGGACTTGCCACTGCTGATCACTTGAACGGCCCATGGAAAAGGATGCCGGAAGGTTTTAATCCCGTGCCTATTGTTGATGAATTTATGGAAAATCCTGTGGTGTCGAAACTGAAAAACGGGAAATACCTGGCCGTTTTCGATTCTTTTGGCGATCAGGAGATTGGATACAGCCTTTCTGAGGATGGAGTTAACTGGAGCAAGGAAACACGTGTTAAAGTACAATCCGAAGGAAAAACCTGGGCCGAACCCGGCGATCATTCCATGCGAACTCCGCTTTGTGCCATCGAAGAAGATGACGGAACTTTTACAGTTGTTTATACGGCAATGATGATGGTAAACGGCGAACGTTTTTATGCCGTTGGTAAGTGTACCCTGGAATGGAAGTAATTGGTTGAAAGTAATACCGTATTACTTTTTAAATATTTCATAAATATTATTTTTTATTATTTAGAACGATTAACCCCGGTAATTTGCTTGCAGTGATCATTAATTCATTGCAGGCAAATTATTTTTATGAACCATTCAATTACAAAACATGAGGAGACAGAAGTAAATAACTGAATGTATATTTAAAATTAATTATTGGGTCTTCTGAATTCTGACTTAAAATCAACAGATATTTATTCTTCGGTGCTGATGTTATATATTGAACTATTGTTGTTTAAAAACATAGAAGCTTATTCAAAACATCATTAGAATCTATTATTATTTTTCATAAATTTAAATGCGTTAAAAACAACTAAATCAGAATCAAAAATAGTAACGGCCTAATTTAACTAAACTACCTTGACCACAATAAAATCATATGTTTCATTACTACTTGTTTTATTCACTTTTTCTGTCTATTCTCAGAATATTAGAGATATCTACCTGAATGAATCTTTTGAGGATCAACCATTAATTGAGTTTGTTACCCTTCTTCATGATAAATATGGATTGGATATTTATTACGAAAAACAATGGATAGAACCGTATTCAATTACAATAACATTTGAAAATACTCCTGTTGAAGCTGCCTTAAAAAAGGTTTTTGAGAATCATGACCTTACTTATGATTTATTTCAGGACGATGCTGTTGCTATCTACAAGAAATCGAAATTTGAAAAAGTAAAGTCTGATGTCAGCCTGAGTTTTCTTACCGTTGGCAATCCCTTAAATATTGGAAAGTATGATAAAGCAAATATAAAAGGACGAATTTTAGATGGGAAAAGTGAGGAAACTTTAATAGGAGCCACGGTTTATAATCCGGATGAAGATGAAGGAACAACCACCAATCAATCAGGAGAATTTGAACTAACACTACATACCGGAGAAACACAATTGCATATTTCTTATTTAGGTTTCGAAAAAGCCATATTTAATTTGAATGTTATCGAAAACGGGTATGTTGAACTCTCGATATTCGAAAAATCTCATGATATAAACGAAGTAACCGTAGTAGGAGATGATGGAAATGTGCCAGCATCACAAATTGGAATGGAACAAATGACTACCCGTGAGTTAAAACATTTACCGGCAATGCTGGGTGAAGTAGACGTATTAAAAGGGCTGACCATGTTGGCAGGAGTTCAAACCGTGAGTGAAATATCTTCGGGATTTAATGTGCGTGGTGGAAATACCGATCAAAACCTGATTCTTTTAAACGGAAGCCCGGTTTTTAATTCGTCGCATATGTTTGGGTTCTTAACATTGATAAATCCGGATGTAGTTGAAGATGTAAGTTTGTTTAAAGGAAATATGCCTGTAAAATACGGAGAACGGGTTGCTTCTGTCATGGAGGTTGATTTTAAGGATGGCAATGAAGATTTGTTTAGGGTTTACGGTGGAATTGGAATTATCAATTCGAGGTTAACTCTTGACGGACCACTAACTGCAAATAAAAAATTAACCATGGTGGCAGGTGGCCGGAGTACTTATTCGAATTGGATCTTAAAACAACTGCCTGACGAGGAGCTTAGTGAAAGTGTAACTAATTTTTATGATGTATCGGCGAAGCTTAGCTACAAATTTAATCAACACAATAAAATAAGCTTAATGGGGTATGCAAGTAATGATAAGTTCAGTACAAGTTCTCAATCGATAATGGAATACGGCAATCTGTTGGCTAACTTAAACCTGCATACCAGTTTATCGAAAACATTATTTGGTGAAATGGAGCTGTCGCACAGCGAATATAGCTACAGATTGAGTGATTTTGCCAATGATAATCCCATTGAAGCATATTTATACGATAATAAGTTAGTTTATAATTCAGCAGGCTATCATTTTACATTTCATCCGTCTCCAAGGCATAATTTCGAAGCCGGGGTTAAATGGCTAAACAATCGGATTAGTCCGGGAAAGATAAACCCGGAGAATGATGAAAGTGTAATTAATCCGCAAAAAATGAATGATGAGAAGATGTATGAATGGGCAGCTTACATTGGAGACGTTTTTAATGTTTCAACTGATTTTAAGATATCGGCAGGCTTACGTTATACAAGATTTGCCAATGTTAGCAAATCATTAGTTTACATTTACGATCCAAATGAGTCAATGACAATTGATAATGTTATTGATTCGCTGGAATTTGGAGCCAATGAAGTTTCTGCTTCATACAGTGGTATTGAACCACGCCTGTCTTTTATTTTCGATCTCGACTTAAATACTTCGCTTCGGTTTAATTATCAACGCATCAGGCAATATGTTTACCAGTTAAGTAATAATGCAGTTGTTTCTCCGGCAGAAACCTGGAAAGCAGCCGATTATCATTTAAAACCTTTAATCAGTGACCAGTTAGCAGTAGGCCTCGAAAACGACTCCTGGCTAAAAGACATTGATTTTAAGGCTGAAGTTTATTATAAAAAACTGCAGAATTTAATTGAATATAAAAATGGTGCTCAGTTAATAATGAATGAACATGTTGAAACCGAGTTGATTCCTACAAGTGGTTTTTCATATGGTATTGAATTAAGTGCGAAGAAAAGCATTGGAAGGATTACCGGGTATGCCAGCTACGTATATTCGAGAACAATGCGACGGAACGAAAGTGAATTTGAAAATGATAATTTTTGGGATGGGGATTATTATCGGTCGATTTACGATAAACCGCACGATTTTAGTTTCAACGGTACTTACCATATTAGTAAAAGATGGCACATTTCAGGGCTATTTACTTTTATTTCAGGAAGACCGGTAACACTTCCAGAGCAGAAATACTTATTTGATGATTTCATTCAAATATCATACTCTGAGCGAAATAAATACCGCATGCAACCTTATCACAGGCTCGATTTATCGGTTACATTAGATGAAAACCTCAGAAAGAAAAGGATGTGGAAAGGCAGCTGGACATTCTCTGTTTATAATGTTTATGGACGAAATAATCCGTACTCAGTTTATTATAAGAAATCTGTACCCAATTCGACGAATGATTACCGTCAATATTCATTGTACAAATTATCAGTAATTGGTATTCCGGTACCAACACTAACATATAATTTCAGGTTTTAATGAAGAGGATTTTTACATATTGCCTGGTTTTATCCACACTGCTTTTTGGTTGCGTGGATATTTATAATCCCGAAGTCGACGAAACGGAAAATATTATCGTTGTTGAGGCCAGAATTGCTGCCAATGCAGCGGAGAACTATGTTTATCTGAGACAGTCAGTTGGATTCAACGATGAAGAGAAATTTCCGGTGGTTAAAGGTGGCAGAGTGAAGATTTTTGATGATTTAAATACAGAATACGACCTCAGGGAGACAGAAGATGGAACTTTTAAAGTGAATTTTAAGATAAAAGACGACCGGGAATATAAAATTCGAGTTTATTCCGGCAGTGATGTTTTCGAATCCGAATTTGTTTCGGTTCCTGAATGCCCTCAAATCGATTCTGTTTATGGCTCCGATGAAATTCGTGTAGTGAGTTCAACTTCTGATGGTTCTGAAAAGGAAATAGGCATGCAAACATATTGCGATATCAACAACCTTCTGGATTCTCCTTACTACCGTTTTGCTGCACGAAAAGTTTTGTTGTACACCTATTACGAACAAATTGGTTATGACATAGTCACCCATTATAATTGGAAATCTTTATATCCGTCGAAGTACAATATTGCAACTATTCCTGATTATTCAAGTGCAGAAAGTATAATAAAGCATCCACTTTTTTTCTTAAGCAGAAGTATTGAATTAGAGGAAAGCGAGCGTTTATACGGATGGATTTTAATTATTAAGCAACACGCAATACCGGTATCGATTTATGAATATTATAAGGATTTGTCATCGCAATTAGGTTCTGATGGTAAATTGTTCGACCCGATGTATGTGGAAGCCAAAAACAATTTATATGGTGTTGGCTACACCGATAAAAAGGTATTGGGCATATTCGAAATTTCAAAAATGAAGGAGTATCGGTTTTTTGTAAAATATCTCTCTCAGGATCTGGGATATCTATTAAAACCAATACCCTATTTTTACGATATTTCAGAGAGTGGAAGTCAGATTCATACTTTCCCGGATTTTTGGGAATCAGCAGATAAAGTTTACCCGAATGAATAAGTATTTTTACATATTACTTTTATTCTGCCTGATTACCGTTAAAGGCTTTTCTCAGCCGCAGGAAGAAACGGAGAAGCTTCTGTTTTTTACCGACCGTGACTATTGTATTTCAGGAGATACCATCTGGTTTAAAATCTGGCAACCTGAATTTCAGGAAAACAAAGGAAATATTATTCACGTTCAGCTTTATGGTATTCATAATCAGTTAATCAAAAGTGTAATCAAAAAGATTGAAAACAACTGGGCAAACGGATTTATAAAAGTACCTGATTCGTTAAGTACCGGGCAATACTTCATTACTGCGTATAACAATTCACAAAATTATACCGACAATGATTCTGCTGTTGGGGAGTCAATTCTAGTGTATAACAAGTTTTCAGACGGATTAAAGAAAGTTGAAGTATTAAAGCATAATCTGCCCGGCAATAAAAATGGAGATTGTAAAGAAATCGAGATAATTACCGATAAGGATAATTTTGTCAAGCGCGAAAATGTTGATCTAAGAATTAAAACTAATTCAGCAGATGAGTTCAAGTATTTACTGGTAAGGGCGTCGCTGGTTGATTCACTGCAAAAACAAACAGAAACAAACTGTAAGTTCAGGTGTAAAACCAGCAAAAAAAATCTGGTTGTTCCAAATAGTGACGGTTTTTTAATTAGCGGTCGGGTGACTGACTCGGAAAATAATCCGGTGAATGGCGTTCTTCTACTCTTTACCGTTCCTGTAAAACCGTCATATTTAGATTATTGTAAGACAAACCAGGATGGCGGGTTTAATTTTTTTCTTAAAGATGCCTATGGAGAAACAAAAGCATATATCCGTATTTTAGGAGCGAATGATGATAATCTAAAAATAAGTAGTCATGTTGAGCCCCTTGAAATTCAGGAAAATGACTTTGCCTTAAAAACATTAACGAAGAAACAAACAGATTTTGTGTCGAAAGTTGTAAAAGGTACTTACATTAAAAATCTGTTTATACAAAATTATTCTAACGTTATCGATTCTTTTAGAATGGCTGTTCCTTTCAACAGACCATTTTACGGGAAAATTTCAAAACGTATTTATCCCATGGACTTTGTTGAGCTGGCGAATTTTAATGAAATATGCAGGGAAATTCTACCCGGAGTCCAATATCGAGATGATAACGGAAAAATTTCAATCCAGGTAGTAAATGAAAGTCAGAATATTTTGTTCAACGATGAGGCGTTACGTTTGCTTAATGGTATTCCGGTATTTAATAATGAAGTACTGGCAGATTTAGGGACTTCAGATATTGAATACATTGAAATAACCAAAAAGCAACGGATTTTTGGCGATTTAACTTTTATGGGAATATTGGATATCAGTTTATATGATAAATCCAATGTATGGACAAAACAGATACCCCATATTTATGAATTTCCTATAAAAGGTATTCAACCGCAAAAATATCCTCCTGGTTCTACTGTTTCTGAAAAAGCAGAAAACCGACCGGATATGAGACAGACTTATTTATGGGAAAAACTTCCCGGAGATTTTTCCGGTGATGTAAGCTTTGCTCTTTCCGATTTTAAAGGACAAGTTGAAATCAATATAGTCGCGGTTAGGAGTGATTCCAGTGTTATAACGAACTCAAAAATAATAAATGTGAAGTGAGAAAATATACGCCATATATCATTTTCTTTTTGCTGCAACTATCCATTTTTCCGGCATATGGGCAAAATATTGGGATACACTGGAGAAGTATTTCCGATAACCAAAATCAGCTGATTGGAAAGTTAAGAGGTGAAAATTATTACGTTTCAGTAATCGCAGGTAATTTTCATTTTTTGCAGGAGAATTGGTGCAATACAACAATTACTTTAATAAATGGCGATCGATTCGAAAATATTAAAACACGATATCTGGCTTATAAAGATGAATTAATTGTTTTTGATAAAAATGTTGTATCTAAATATTATAAATTGGATAAAGATATTATTGCTGATTTTGAGTTTGAAGATGAAAGTAATGGGGTAGTGCAGAAGCGTAAATTTATCCGTCTTTATTTTGACGGGGCAGATAATTCCCGGTATTTTGAAGTACTGTATTCGGGTACGATTTCACTTTTAGCCTATCGTCAAATTGTCAGACAAAGAGTAGGGCAGGTTACCACCCAGTCGGGAATAGCTACGGACGGGGAGTACCGGCATAAAACGAATTATTATGTGTATTCTCCGAATACAGGCTTTGCTAAACTAAATCTAAAAAAGAACTACATTCTAAAAAGTTATCCGCAACAGGTTTCAGAGATCAAAGATTTTTATAAAAAACGTCCAAATTTTCGTGACGAAAAAACAATGATTGAGTTGTTTAATCTGATAGACAATTAATTGTATTGTTATTTGAATGGAAGATGACAAAATGGTATAAAAGTTATTTTGACACTTAACGATTTTTCCTTTAATTTGATACATTGATTTTTTACACGAAACTTAAATTTAAACGTATATGAAATATCTAAGTGTTTTTGTGCTTGTATTACTTATGGCAAGTTGTTCAGTTAAAGAGGAACTGCCGGTAATTTCTGCTGAAAATTTTGCTTTTAATTACGATGGCAAAGAGATTGCCTTGTATACTTTGGAAAATGACAATGGGCTAATTTGTCAGCTAACTAATTTTGGGGCGAGAGTTGTAAGTTTGTATGCTCCCGATAAAGATGGTAAGCTCGGCGACGTTATTGCAGGTTATGGAACCGGAAAAGGTTTTGTTGAGAAGAAGGAGTATTTTTTCGGAGCTGTAATTGGCCGCTATGGAAATCGTATTGGTAATGCCACTTTTACCCTGGATGGAACAGAGTACAATTTGGAGAAAAATGATGGAGACAATCATCTGCATGGAGGAAGCAATGGTTTTAACCGCCGTGTTTGGAATGTTGAAAGCCAGGGTAAATCTGAAATTGTTTTCAGTCTCATTTCTCCCGATATGGATAGTGGATATCCGGGAACTGTTCAGGTGAAAGTTAAATATCAGCTTACAACGAATAATGAGCTTAAAATTGAATATTTCGCCACTTCAGATAAAAACACGATTTTAAATTTAACCAATCATACTTATTTCAACCTGAAAGATGCAGGCGCGAGTAGTATCAACGATCACCTCATGTTAATCAATGCCGACCGTTTTACTCCGGTTGATGGCGGTTTAATTCCAACAGGAGAGTTGGCCCCTGTTGACGGAACGCCTTTCGATTTCAGGGGTTCAACACCTATTGGTGCACGTGTTGGCGACGATCATCCTCAGATTAAACTGGGTAATGGGTACGATCACAACTGGGTGCTAAATACCGAAGGCGATGTATCTGTAGTTGCTGCCAAAGTTACAGAACCTGTTACAGGAAGGGTACTTGAAGTGTATACCAATGAACCCGGAATTCAGTTTTACGGCGGTAATTTTATGGATGGTTCTACCACCGGAAAATATGGAATTACATTGGGGTACAGACAAGGTTTCTGTTTGGAAACACAACATTTTCCTGATAGCCCGAACAAACCTGAATTTCCAAGTGTAACGCTGGAAGCCGGAAAAGATTATTATTCAACTTGTATTTATAAATTTTCAGTTGCAAAATAGATTTTGACTTTCACTTTCGTAGTGGATTTGTAATAAAAAAACGGAGGATGAGTGTTTGCCATCCTCCGTTTTTTATTATTCTATTTTACTCTTGTAAGTGTCATTTCTCCCGGACCACCTTGAGGTCTGTCGCCTCCGCCGCCTCCGGGAGGAGGACCCTGACCGCCTGGGCCACCACCAGGACCGCCTTCAGGCATTTCCATCGATAGTTTAATTACTTCACCATCCAGTTTCCCGGTGTGTTTGATAGAATGATCCATCATGCTGATTTCAAAGGAAAACTCATTACCATTTACTTTCCCATTTTTGATTACCTGATCTCCCATGGGACTGGTAACAGTTCCGTTAAGGTTCTCACCGTTTACCTTAAAAACGAAAGTAATTTCCATGTCTCCGTTCGGACCCACTTTGGCTTTCCATTTACCGTCGATTCCCGTTGCCTTTGCCGCATTGCATGCCACAAAGGAACAAAAGACCAACATTACACTAAAAAGTAATTTGTTCATAATCTTAGTTTTTTGAGTAATAATTATTATTTAAATACAGTATGGAATTAAAATACCCCACAGCTATTAAAGTGATTTTCTTTTATTTGCTCTTTTTCTGATTTCAATTTATTGTAAACATTTGATTAATAGAAAGAGAATAGAAGAACGGATCGTTTTCACCGACTAATTCACTTTTTTTATGCCATGGATATTTTGAGATTTAAATAATTTATTGCGTTGGAAATAGGGAAAGTCAACTGAAATATCATTCAGCAAGTCTTCCTCTTTACATCCAATTCAAATAAGTACTCTTTTAAATTATATGTTTTTCACTGTTGGTCGAACGGTGAGAAGTGTAGTTTTATAATTCAACAACAGTAGCTTTATCGTTCTTAATTATTTCTTTGGCAATGGTTTTTCCTTCGAAAACAACATCCATCTCAATTTTGTTGCCTTTTCGGCGGACTTCAATATCGAAAGTTTTACCAAAAGCCTTAATATTTTTCAGATCCATAAAATCCCAGTCGTTCGGGAGCCGGGGAAGAATTTCCAATTTATTTAATCCTACCGGGTTCATTCCAAATAATCCTTCAGTAATAACACGGCAATACAACCCACTTTCCGCCGATAAATGCCTTTGGTTAGCTTCGGGCCAGGCTTCAACAGGGTAGGGAACATGATTGCCCAATAAACGTCGGGAGGAGTAAAACGAAAAATAAGGCATCAGTTTTTCGGTTGCACCTGAATTAAACAAGCCCCGGAAGGCATAAAGAGTGGATCGATCCCAGAATGTATTGCTTCCGGCTTCGGTAAGAATTCCGTTTTCAGTCCACAGGTAGGGCGAGAAAAGAGCATCAATAGTCTGATCTTTTCTGTCGAAGATTCCCATGGTGAGCGGGAGACAAATCCACGAGCGGAGTTTGTCGTTTCCTTCGTAATATTGATAAGTGTTGTATCCTTGCACTTTTGCACCAAAGTAAGTATCAATGGCATGTTTTAATTTAACCGCATTTGTTTTATATAGTTCGGCCGTATCCTGTTTCCCAAGTTCTTCGGCCAAATAAGAAGCACTGAGCAAGGCACCGTAGGCCAGAACATTAGTGGAAAGATTGTAATCACCTGCAGGAAATCTTCCTTCCAGCTCATCAGAATCTGAAGCAATTATGCCGTTATAGGCCTTTTTTGTATCGAGATATTCCAAGCACCAACTAATGAGGGGCCAAAGTTCTTTTGCAATTTCATAGTTCCCGTAGGCTAAAGAGAAACGAGACGCACCATAAGCAATCATAGCCTGATCTCCACGGTCTCCGGCGCCGTTCCAGTAATCAATTCCTTCGGCAATAATGGAGCTTGGAATTGGTCTGAATTCGGAATTCATGTAACGCGCAAAGTGCCTAAAACTGTTAATGGCTGATTCATTGCCTTCCATATTTCCCAAAAACGGGAAAAAAGGATTCACATACTCAGCCTGATCGTTCGCCCAAATGGCAGCATAATAAGCACCTCCGCCGGGACCGTGCATTAATCCGCCTTTTGTATCGTAAATACTTTCAGTTGCCCTGATTTTCGCAAAGGCAAATTCTTCGTCAATGGTATCGTTTGGAGTGTCGAGTACCAGGTTGGAGAACAGTTCATTTATGAATTTTTCTCTTTTTGAATATTCATAAAAAGGTGAATATTGGTAAGTCTCGTCGCATGATTTTCTTCCTGAATAAATCAGCCCAAACGTAAATTCTTCGGAAGGATTTAATTTTATTGTACCGGTTTTGAGTGCCTTTGCAGCAATAATATATTCTCCGTAAACGCCTTTATCTTCTTGAGTTGTAATTACTGTTGGAGGACAAATAATTTGTACCTCACTAGGACCGGGGAGTGTGTTTGTGATTTTTAAAATTTCAATTAAAGCAGCTTTATCTCTCGAAGGAAAAATTTTTCTTTCGATATTAATTCCCGCATTGGAAGAACTATTTACAGTTAAAATGCCTTTTAGATTAAAACTTTTTGGAAATTCTTTTACGCTCTTTCCATTTACTTTAATTTGCGGCTGTTCCGAGCCGTCGAAAATTTGTGTTAAACTGGCATGTGTATTATTGGGGATGGTTCGTAGCATAGGGAAAACAAGTTTTTTTTGATTTACCAGTTCCCCTTTTTCGTCTACACCATATGTAATAATGGAAGAAATTTGCAGGCCACTCATTTCAATATGGTCAGAATGTGGCTTGTAAGATTCAGTATTCCATGTTATACTGTTGTCGGGTGAAATGTTCCAGATTAGATCTTTTTGTTGAGAAAACAAACCGAAGTTCAATAATATCAGACAAGTTGTTAGTAGGATAGTTTTCATAGTTAATAAGCTGCCGGTTAATTTTAATCACTGACTAAAGTAATGCTTTTTGCTTTAATTGATTTATTATCAAAAAAAACTTTGTTTGTAGAGAAACAGCTCTTATATTCCTTGTCATCCGAAAAGGAATATAAGAACTTTCAATAAGTGCGAGCTTAAAAACTCATTTCGGCTCTGAAAAATATTCCTTGCTTATCGGTAAAACCTTGATCAGAGTACCCAGAGCCAAGCTGATGTACGTATTCCACTCTCAGAACTTTAAAGATATTGGTTAAGCCAACCCCAATTTCAGCGTATGGAACATCCATTTTTGTTGTATTGTAATAGCCGGGTAAATCGAACACAGGTTTATACGCATCAGTTAATGTTCCATAATGGCATTTCAATGATACCATTTCTCTCAGTTTCATCTTTTTAAGAAACGGAACTTTATTTAGTAACATGCCGCCGCCATTTAAATCGAGATGGATGTTTGTATACAGGTTATGGGCAAACGAAGCATGATGTAATAGGTTGTATCTGTATTTGGCATATCCCAACGACATTGAACCTACAGGCTGGTCGAGAAGATCATAAGGGGCATCGCCAAATAAGTATCCACCGTTTACCATATAACGCATAAAGGTTAATCCCATGTTTACCCGTCCCATAATGGAGCCGTGTAACTGGGTGTATAAACCAAAGTTCTTCGAGCTGTTTGGCAGTTTCGCTTGTCCAATATCCATACTAAGGTTGATTACAGGAATTTCATCGATGTAGTATACCCTGGCAAAATAATATTTGTCGTAATATTGACCGAAAGCCAGCCTGGTGTTAAACAGAATTCCGTAATTGTTGTATGTACGATAGTCGACATTGTTCCGAATAAAGTTTACGTCGCGTGTTTTTATATTATGCAGAAAATATGGCGATACTTCAATACAAATATCATTGTTCGCATTATACTCAAATATCAGGTTGGCACTTTTTTCTTCTTTCAGATAAGGATTTTGCTCGCGACTTGTAAGGGCTGCTATAAAATTACCGTTTCCCCTGGTATTTGGATTTTTCTTAATAAAACGAAGGTATTTATCCTGAGATACCAGTGTGTAATCATCAGAATAGTTGGCTCTTATCACAAATCTGTCAGTTGGCAAAGGTTGATATCCAACGTTAATACCATATTTCAGTTCATTACTTTTTGTTCCATATCCTAGGAAACCTCCAACCGTAAAACGTTCAAACATTTTTTCTCCGGTACGCAATGGAATTGAAAAACGCTGTCCTTCAATGGCATTTGTACTGTATATATCGAATACCGGACCGATTTCAATTTTTCCACAATCGATATAACTGGTTAAAACCATTCCTCCAATGGCATCGATTCCTTTAACAACCGAATTCTCTTTTAATTTATCCACCCTTTCGTAGTTCGCTTCTTCCAGATGATTTGAACTCATAAATTCGGGTTGCATTTTCCATTGGCGTGGCCTGATATCGTTTAAACGACTTGAAGTGGAGTAGGAGGTTGATTTGGACACCAGCCAGTTTCCGCTGTTTATTTGATCGATTCGTTGTGAACCGTATCTCGAAACAGTATCCTTGTTCAGAAAAAGAGACAGGTTTAAACTAATTTCCTGGTTTTGATAGAACCATTTTTCTTCATCCGTCTTCTTATAATTTACATTGGCTCTGAAACCGTTTACAAAGTTAATGTTAGCCTCTTCCTGCACATAAGCATAAATATTAGATAAAGCAAAGGTGCTGTCTTCAACTGTAAAACGCCCTGTAAACAGCGGATTGTATTTGTTTTTCGGGGTAAAAGAAAAACTAAAATATTTTTTCCCGTCGATATATGTACTGTCATTCAGGTAAAAGTTATAATGCAACGATGCAGAATTGCTTAATGGAGATGTAATGCCTCTTCCTAAAATATTAATCTGATCTTTGTAGAAGTCAAGGTCAATAACCACATTTAAAAGGATTTGGCTTTCAATAGTTTGGTTTAATTTTGGGAAAATTCCATCCCTGCGTTTGTACACCGTACTGTCTTTTCCATTCGAATATTTTTGTCCCAGCTCGGCAAGGTAAATGGGTGAAAAATGCATATCCTGTCCGTCCATTTTTATGGTTACCTCATCGAGGTTATGTATTATACGGTTGGCCGTAACAGACGATGAATCGATGGCTGCGTAAACTGTGGTTAAGGCATAGGTTTTATAGTTTTCGATACTTTGAATTTCTCTTCGGTTTTCTTTTCTCCTGTCCATGATTTTTTTGAGCAGGACTTTCGCACGGGGGATTTCAGGCTTAACCGTTACTTCGTTAATTTTCTGTATCTCTTCCCTTAAAAAGATTACTAGAGGAGTATTGTCAATTTCCCGCGCTGGAATGTCTTTTTTATAATATCCCACTGAAGAAACAGATAAAGTATCGTTCTCAGAAAGCGATAATTTGAAATACCCGTTGGAATCCGTCATCGTTCCTCTTGTAGTACCTTTTATCCAGATATTCGTGAAGGGAATGGGATCATGGCTTTTTTCATCTCTAACATAACCTGTCACTTCCCTGGCAGAAAGGTATAAATGCAGGGTGGTCAGCAGAGCGACCACAAATATTTTTCGTAACATCAAAGAATCTGTTTCCTAATTGTTTTTTTTCAATAACCAATATAAACCTTTCACTCCTATCTTTATATCGTCCAGTACAAACAGAACAAATATTTTTTCGATGTAGGCAATTACTCCCCAGCCAACCGCCAGGTAATACATCCAGGGGTAAAAACCAAATACAAACAGTACAAAGAAGAAAATACTTTGAATGTATCCGGCTGAAACTGCTGAATAAAGGTGTAATCCGGGGATTTTCCCGAACCGGGCAAACGAAACAATATAGCTTATGACAAATACGCCCAGGAATAAAAATAAAAGCCATGAATGTGGTTCAATTTCATCCCATTTGAAGATGAACAAACCAAGCAATGCCATGGCATAGGTGCAAATATCGGCCAGGTTATCGAGGGCAGCGCCAAAGTGGGTTTGCTGTTTTAATAAACGGGCCAGATTACCGTCGAGCACATCGCTAACCAAACTGATGCATAAAAGAATTACATACCAGTGTTCGCGCCCGGTTAAGGCCATAAAAAGGATAACCGGAAATGCCAGAAGGCGATATAAGCTTATAAAATTCGGAATATTTAAAACGTTTTCTCCTTTAATTATTAATTGTTTCATTGTCTTTAAATCGTTTTGTATTGTAGATCAACTTTTAACATGTTTGTTTTCAGTATAATTACGCAACTATTTTTTTTTGTCTGTTTGAAAGGTTTTCAATAAAATAACCAAGCATATTGCCAATTTCACGGTTATTAAGTTCGAATTCTCCGTTCAAATTTAAGGCAAGGTCGCGCGCACTTGTGTTAAATTTCAGGTTTATTTCCGTATAACGATCTGTAAATGACATTCCAATAGCAATTAATCGTTCAATCGAATTTAAACTTTTGGTATCAAGCTCTTTTAAAGGAATAATTGTTAAAGGTAATAACTCGTTGAGTACTTTAATAATGAATCCGTTTTTAACTGATTTTCGGGATACAAAATTCATGATTAGCGGAAGAGATGGTGACGCTACCGTTTTTAAAAGGTAATGCACCACTGTGTCGATGGGAATGAGGTTTTGAGTAGATTCCGGATCAACGTGTACCCGAACTACTTCTCCCGAATACCGATTTGATAAACTAAATAACCTTTTTGCAAAATCGAAAATTCCGTAATCGGTTTTTGTAACACCGGTTTTGCAATTTCCTACCACTTGCGAAAGTCTTATTATATAACCGTTTAGTTTTTGTTCCAGAATATAGTTTCTGACAATATTTTCTCCATAGCGTTTCGAGAGTTCGTAATAGTTTCGAAATGCCGAAATGGGTTCATTGTCGTAAAATTTCTCTTCAAAAACTTCTGTTCTGATTCCGCATGAATATGCAGTTCCGATATAAAAGAACCGCGATAGTTTACTAGCATATTTTTGAAATATGTTGATGGAATTTTCAACCCCGTTAATGTTTGTTGCAAATATTTCATCCATCGACTTTTTATCGTATTTCAAACTTGCTGCAAAGTGAAAATAATCGACATCATTATTGAAAATCTTATTCAGCTCTTCTTCAGAAATTCCAAAATTTTTATCAAGAAGAGAATAGGAATAGACTTTCAGCCTGTCCGTGTTCACTTTTTCATCTTCGTTGATGTCTGATAAAACTTTTTTCATTCTTTCTAAAGGACTAAATTTTGCATTAGGCCTAACCAATGCAATCACTTTGTATTTCTGTTTGAGCAGGTTGCTAATAAAGTTGGAAGCAACGTATCCGTTGGCTCCGTTTACTACAATTGTTTTCATCTTGTATTTTGGCTTTAATATGTTTTTTGTTCTGTTTTTATCAATAATTCATTTTCATAAGAATAAAATTAGAATGAGTACCGTACTCAATGGAATGCTTAAATTATCAGATCCTCTCCAGCTGATAAGCTCAGAAAGTGTGGTTACCAGTGCAATTGTTAAGGCTAACCAAAACGCTTTGAGGTCGAAAACTCCCCTGTGGAAATAGAGGGCTATAACGCTTATTACAAAACTGGAAACAAGAAATGCTCCTGATCCCAGCCATGTTTTGTTTAGTTTTTTACCGCCGATTTTAATTCTTCCGTTATACGCTTTTATATTGATTCCCAATATGGCAGCCATTGGATCGCTTACGGCCAAGATCAGCATGGGAAGGATGTATAAAAACATATTTCCCTTGAGGTTGGAAATCAGAAACGTAAGGTAAATGGAAAGCGGCAGTAAATAGCTTCCAATTGATTTTCGTTTAATGTCGTGGATTGATTTTAACTGTGTTCCTTTTTGGGTAAAAAGTAAAACAGCAAAAAACAAAAGGGCCAGCACCAACACATACCAGTGTGACGTAAAAATATACGGGAAAGGCACAGTGGCCAATGTGGCTGTAAAATGAGCAAATTTTCGTGTGAATTCACCTCGAAGCTTCAACCTTCTGTAATTAAGCTCATTAAAAATTAATAATAATCCGATTCCTATTAAATAAACAAACGCAAGTACAACTAAATTCCCCATATTTTCATTTTTAAATTCCCAGAAGATATATCCCCGCAGCAGCCCAGGCACCGCCGGCAATTAAACTGTCGAAGCGGTCGAGAAAACCTCCGTGTCCCGGTATTAAATTGCTGTAATCTTTAACTCCGTATTTTCTTTTGTATAATGATGCCAGAATATCTCCCATGAATGCACAAATCACGGTTCCGGCAGTAAATAGTATTAATTCAGGTGTTGATGTCTTAAACAGGCTTTTTAATAAAAATGCGCTGCCCATCGATATAACTGCACCTCCCAATAGACCTTCCCATGTTTTGTTGGGACTTATTTGGGGCATGATCCTGGTACGTCCGAAAAGTTGTCCGCTTATCTGGCTAAAGCTGTCGAAAATGGACAGTATCAGGAAAGTAAAAAGGATCAAATTTTTATCAACCCGGCTGAATACAAATAAACCGGCAGATAAAATCGTGTAAATAACAATTGAACCGGCAAAAAATACCGGCAGTTTGAATTGGTCGCGATAGAAAAGCCGGATTAACTCAACCAGACCCATTGCAATAATCAGAATGGCGATGTAATGAAAAACGATTGGCCGGATGGTAATACCAAAAAACAAAATGTTTATGATAATAAAATAAACGCCAAATTTGGTATAACTTTTTCGGGCAACTGCAGGTTCCTTTTTTCGGTTAATCAGGTAGAAACCAATGCCTCCCAATATAAAATAACTTAATATGATGATATATATTAATTGTTCCATATTCTAATTAGTGACTTCCAATTATCATTAATACTCCAATGGCAATCATAACGAGCGCGTACCCGTATTTTGCTTTGTTTTCCGACTTGTCGATTTTAACTTTAGCCAGCAAATGTGGTCCGGCAATCGCTCCAATTGTTGATCCGGCGGTGAGAAAAAAGACTAAAGTGAGATCAATTTTCCCAACCAGGAAATGCGCTCCTGTGGCAAAAACGGTGTTCACCAGTACAATTAATAACGAAGTGCCAATTACCATTTTTAGCGGAATTCGCATCGAAAACAATCCTGCCAGAACAGGCGCGGTTCCGCTGGTTCCGAATGTTCCGGTAATAGTACCTGCTGCTACCCCAAAAAATGAACCTTTAATCACCTTTTTTATACCTTCAGGTTTTGGTTGTTCACCATTATCTTTTTTATTCCCGTCTTTCCATGCATTAAAAATCATGTTTAGGGCAATAAGAATGGAGTAAATTCCAAAGGTTGTTTTTAGTAAATGATCGCTAATACTATTTGCAATTTTGGCACCGGCAAAAGCCCCTATAATTCCGCTAATTATAAAGATCCGTGCCGTTTTAAGATCGATGTGGTTTTTCCGATGATGTCCCAAAGACCCAAATATGCAAATAGGTAATGTGGCTACCAGCGATGTAATAACAGCGGTTTGCGCTGGTACCTTTAGAAGCAGGGTTAATATAGGCAGGAAGAAGAATCCTCCGCCACCTCCCAACATGGTTCCAAACAACCCTATAATCAAAGCTAAAATGGGAAGGATAAAATAAATTGGTTCTATCGATGAGTAAAAAAACATATTATTAATTTGTATCGCGTAAATTCAGATAATTTACCGTTAATACATTTGTATACTTATTTTCTTATTATTTGTTATAATCAATGAACTTAGATTATATGATGTAAAATTTAAGTTCCTGATAGTGAGATATTAAAATCCTCTTTGTCTATCTTGTTCAGAAAGGAGAAGCTGCTAACTTCCATATTTGTACCTTCTCCTGTTTTTAAATTTTTCGTTTGTATTTTTTGTGGGTAAAAAGAATTACTCTTGTCGTCCATTTGGATATAATCTGAAAGAACAACAACTGTTGTCAGGATATTTTTCGAATTATATTTTTCAATTCCCATAAGTCTTTCTTCTTTTACCGATACGAAAGCTATACCGTATTCCTCGTTCTCGTTTCCTTCTATCTTAATCTTATAACATTCGTTATTGTATTTGGTTTCCTTTCCCAATAAAATGTAATTAAAGTCAGTTTCAAGAAGCTTATTGAAACGGGTTATCGGAATTTCGCTCCCCATAATTTTTAGGTTGTTTCGGCTGGCCCTTATTTTTTGAATTTTTCCGGTAGAGGGCATGTATATTTGAATGATCCCTTTTTTATCGGGATAATCGGTCGTTAATATTTTAGTTCCTTTAACATTTTCAGGAGCCTGGAATTCGATGAGTGCCCTTTTTTCTTCACCAATTTCGGCAAAAGCTACCGATAAGGTTTTTGTTTTACTTTCTCCTTTTTTATTTATGGTTTCCAGGTTAAAAGTCAGATGAATATTTTTTAAAGCAAGTATTTTTTGAGAATGTTCGATTAGGCGTCTGGCCTCTGCATTATCGTTTGCAATTGTTGCCAGACTAATAAATAAAAGAGTTGATATAAGTAAAAATTGTTTCATTCTATTTTTTTGTTTTCGTTCTGTTAAAAATAACTGCCGGCAGGTAACTTTTTAATTTAGCCTGTTTTGTAGAGTTCCACTGAACCGGTATACTCGCATAGTGCGCACCGTACGCCGAAATAATGGATGGAACCAGTAACAAGGCACAAACCAGGCAAGAGAATATGGAGACAACTACTAATATTCCAAAAAAGCGCAGAGGAGCAAAATTGGAGAATATGAGCGCTGAAAAGCCCACTATTACCGAAAAAGCGTTAAACACAATTCCTCGTCCTGTTGTTTGTAAAGTTGTGCGAATGGCAGTGCTTGTATCATTTGTTTTCTGAAATTCTTCTTTGTATTTCCATAGAAAATGGATGGTGTAATCAACACCAACACCAATCATCACCGAAGAAAGCAGGGTGGTAACAATATCCAGCGAAATTCCTAAATATCCCATAATTCCGAATAAAAAGATAACAGAAAGAATCAGAGGAAGTATTCCTTTCAGTCCTGCAACTATCGACTTAAAAATGAGTGATAGAAGAATAAAGATAATTACGAATGCCAGAATCAGAGAAGAGATTTGTCCACTGATTACCATATCGGCAATCTGGATCTTTGAAAGTCCCGGTCCTGCAATACACACCAGGTTCTGATCATCTTTTGTAATATCCGTTAATGCTTTTAATATGGATTTCATGGTTTGGTTACTGCCATCTTTCATGCTAACCAAAATACGGGCATTTTCGTAGTTGTAGTCAATTAATTGCGATACCTGATCTTCGTATCCACTCATCGAAAATATTTCCAGGTACTGTTCTGCCTCTGCTTCTGAAGCGGGTAAGGCCATATATCCTTTTTCGTCAGGAGTATAAACTCCTTTACTCAGTTCTTTAAAGAATACGCTTGGCGATATAACATGCCCAACCTGGTCAATTTCTTCAATCTCATCGGTATACTGATCCATTCTTTTCAAAATTATCGGGTCAAGAATATTTCCCCGAAATAGAATGGAGACGTATTGAGATCCACCAAATTTGTTGTTTACTACGTCAATGCCCTGGCGTATATCTGAATTCCCTATAAAATAGCTTTCAACATCGGTGTCAACCTTCAGGTACATAAATCCGGCAATGCTTATGGCTGTTACCAGAAAAAAGCCCGCCAATATTCTTTTGGGATATTGAATAATCAAGTTTGAAGAATAGCTAAGAATTTTATCAAGAAAAGTAACCTTTTGCGATTTAACCGATTTTATAGGCTCGTTTTTTTTGTAGAAGCTCAATAATATGGGAACCAAAACCAGGCTCATAATTAAAGCCAGGCCAATTCCAACCGAGGCTAAAACTCCCAGTTGTTCTGCTGGTGGCATTTTATGTGATAACAATCCGAGCATACCGCCAATGGTAGTTAAGGCGGTTAGCAAAACTGGTTTACGCAATTCGCGATAGATCGTTACCGCTACCTCTTTCATATTTACATTTTCGGGCCCTGATATTTTCTCCTGATACAGGTTAATAAGGTGTATGCTGTAATCGTTTGCTATGGCAATCATCATAATGGGCAAAAGCAGTGAAATGATGGAGATTTCCCAGCCCAGAACAGCCATTAAACCAAAAGAAAAGATGATGGACAAAATAACCACTGCAAAGGGTAAAAGTACCCCCTTCCATTCTCTGAACGACAAATAAAGCATGAGCACCATCAAAATCAGCGCGGCCGGAAGCAGTGTAAACAAATCCTTTTTTATGTAAGACTTTATCGAATTCCTTATATACGATAAACCTCCGATAAGCACTTTTTCCTGCCCGGGATTTTCAGTAATAACATTTTTTATAGATGCAATAATTTCTTTGTCAGAAATAGTGTTTGATTTAGTTAGGATTATTGCTGTTGCAGAAAGGTCGTCGGCAACAAACCGCTGGCCCATTTTGCTCTGTAGTATCTTTTGTTTTAATGCTCCCAGTTCAGTAGGATCTGTTGGAATTCCATCTATAATTGGTTCAATGGTAGTAAAACCGTCGTCCATAGAAATGTCGATCACATCCATTAACGACTGACAGCGTTCTATGCCATCAACCTGGCTTAGGTCAGATGTGAGTTTTTCAATTCTTTCAAAGGTTTTGGTATTAATAATATCTTTTTCGTCAGTCAGGATCAACATTATTTTTTCGCTACCTCCAAAAATGCTGTCTAATACCTGAAGATGTGCACGGTTGCCAACATCTTTTGGGATGTATTCAGTAAATCCTTCATTAATTTTCAGTTTCGAAAACTGGAAAACCGACAAAACTGCCAGCGTAAAAGAAAGGATTAGGATAAGGATGCGATATTTATTGATAATTCTTATCATTCATTCTGCGTTGATCCGAACACTCTTCTTAATTTTTTATATTTTATGTTTATACTGTTCTTTATCAGTGAGGTTACAAAGTGTTTACGGAAATGTTTTTTTTCGTTTTCGAATCTTGTTTCATTTACACGTTTTTTGAATATTGAACGATCGGTATGTTTTAGTTTGTGTCCGATTTATTCAGCATTCACTTATGCGTTTTTCAACATTTTATAAAATCCAAGCATTTGATTATTCATTGTTTTAATTGTTTCATCTACCGAATCGTTTCCAATTAAATTACCTGCCAAACCCATTTTTATAGAATAAAATTGGGAAGCAACAGTTGATGGATCGATATCATTTCTTATTTCTCCTTTGTTCATGGCCTTTTCCAATACCGTTTGTGTTTTCCTGATATCTTTATGAATAAGTTTTGATTTTGTTTCAGCGAAATCAGGATAATGTCGTGCTGCATCAACATACAACGAAATGTAGTCAATCGGTTTATACAACTCTGAGTTACCAAACATGGATTTTATTGATTTTTCAGCTTGTTTCATGTTCAGTAAAATAAAATCGTATAAGCTCGTGTTATCAACATCAATTTCACAGGATGGAATCTGAAGATACTTATCGACCACCATTCGGTATAACTCTTCTTTATTCTTAAAATGATGATAAAGAGCTCCTTTAGTCATTCCAATGGCTTTGCTGATAAAGCTTATGGAAACTGCCTCGTAGCTATGCCTCAAAAACAATTTAAAAGCTTCATCAATAATGTAGTCTTTCGTATTTCTCATCTCCTGAACGAACGGTATGTGAATATCTCAAAATTATAAACGGTTATTAAGTTTTGTCAAATTATTTTAACGTTTTTTAAGAATTGTGAAATGATGAGTATGAGCGTAAGTGTTTGAAAATTAGGTGATGTTTGTGGATGTTTTTCATTTGGGCCAACTTTAAATGAAAAAAATGAACACAGTTTAATAGAAACAAATAAGAGATTATTAATACATTTAAAACGACTAAATTTCGCTGTAATTAAATTAGTCTTTAATAATTATTTAATGGTTTTGTAAGGGGTGATCGGCTCCTTTTCTTCATTTTAGTAATCTGAAATTATAAAATGGATTAGAATAATAATTGCCAAATGCCGCATCGCGCGAAACAAACTTTGTTATTCGACTATTCATTTAGAGAGAGAAATTATTGATTCGATAGCAATTAAAAAATAAAAAATGAGATCAATTTTTTTCGTGTTTTTTGTGTTGTATTCTTGCAGTGTAACGGTTTTTGCACAGGACAAAAGTGATTTAAAATTTGATGATGATGGAGAATTCAAGATTGTTCAGTTTACCGATACTCACATCAATTTAACAAAAAAATCCAACCTCGATGTTTATAACCGGGTTCGAAATATAATCGCAATTGAAAAGCCCGACCTGGTGGTTTTAACCGGTGATATCGTAACCGGAAGCGATCCGAAGGAAGGCTACCGGATTTTTGAAAAATTGTTTGTTGAAGAAGGAGTCCCCTGGACTGTAACATTCGGGAATCATGATTCGCAGCACGAAATGAGCCGAAAAGATGTGGCTGATTTTATTCAGAATTTGAAGCTTTGTATGAATAATGACCATGGCGAAACGGATGGGAATTCAAATTTTGTGCTTACACTCGGGACTGATAAAAAAGAGAAAGCTATTCTTTATTTTATGGATTCCAATTCATATAGCACGATGGAGCCCTTGGTTGGTGGCTGGGGATGGTTTACCCATAATCAGGTAGGCTGGTATCGTGAGAAAAGTAAAGCTTTCACAAAATTAAATGGAGGAGATCCCTATCCGGCACTGGCTTTTTTTCATATTCCGCTTCCTGAATATACAAGTGCCTGGAATAACGAAAAACAAAAACCAGTTGGTGAAAGAAACGAAGATGAATGCAGTCCCGAAATTAATACCGGAATGTTTGCTGCTATGTTGGAGTGTGGCGATGTGATGGGAACCTTTGTCGGGCACGACCATATCAACGATTATATTGCCGTTCATTACAATATTGCTTTGGCTTATGGGCGGGTGTCAAAAGTAATGAAAGACCGGAACGATCCGCTGGCTGGAGCACGTGTTATCGTTCTCCACGAAGGGAAACGTAGTTTTACTACCTGGATCAGGGATTTAAATGGGAAGAAGGAACTGGAATGTACCTGGCATGATTCGTTTATTTACAATTAAACTCTTATATTCTCCATTCGGATTTATGTACGCGATTATAAGAATTGAACTATTCAGATAATTACAGTAGTGTTAACATATATAAACAAGACTTAGGAAAATATACTCTGATCTTTAGCTTGTATTTAAGAGTGTGCTTCCCACAAACACGGGCCGGATTTAAATTCTGAAAAAACAGCATTAAAGGATGAGTTCATCGGACTGCAGGCATAAACGCCAACTTTTACTGTTTGTATCTCCTTGTGCATGTGTAACATTCTCATTTGTTGGAATGTCTGTCCATCGGTTGAATTTTCAATATAAAAATCCTGACCTCGGCGACTCAACCGGTACCACATTTCTGTTTGATCGGCAGGTATGTCTATACTTGCCCAGTCGGAATAACCCCGGTTGGTAGCTACCGATCCGAGTCTTCTTACTGAGTCGTTTTCGTATTCAGTTGAAACTTTAACCCAGTTTTGGCTATCGGAATAAAGTAGTATACCACACTGATCGTAAAGCTGAATCGCCTCCTCGTATTCGGTTTTAACCTGAAACGAAAAATCTTCGTCCATTTCCATTAGAAATGCCGGTGCATTGTCATTTTGAAAACCATAATAGGTGCGCTGCCATAAATCCGTTTCCGGTTCTGTGCAGATTAAAACACGATTCCCGTCGATCACAAATTTTTCGGGTTTGTTCAGCCATTGAAAACGATCAAAAACAGATGATGTCATAGTCGGTAATTTAGTTGATAGTTACTTTAAAACCTTCCTTAAAAACTTTGACTCAAATTGAATAATAATAATCGCATCGGTCAATTTTTCCCTTTCATCATTTGGCACTACCTATGTTTAAGGTAATATGTAAAAATAACACTGGTTAGGTATTATTCTTTAAAATTTTGATCTGTTTTATAATATATTTTTGCTTTCGTTTATTCTAATTGTCGTAGGGTATTGGTGCAAGAATAGTAGCAAATATTGCTTTTTTTGTTTTATTTGCTGTAGTATTGAAACAGTATTTTACCTGAAATCCTTTCGGTATTCAGAAGGTGTTTTCCCCATAATTATTTTGAAGTAGTGGTTAAAATTAGCCAGGTTGTTATAGCCGCATTCGTAGCAAATTTGCGTAATACGTTTATCTGTTTCAGCCAGCAATTTTGCGGCAATTCCAATCCTTACATTTTTAACATACTCCATAAAGGTCTGGCTGGTTTTTTTCTTAAAATAGCGGCAAAATGAACTCGGCTCCATGTACACAAGATTGGCTGCTTCCTGTAAATTGATTCCTTCCTGCACATTTTGAAAAACATATTCGTAAATTTTATCAATCTGGTCGCGGTCTTTATTGTAAGTTTCAGGCATTGACGAAGGTAGGGCCAAATATTCCCGCTCTTCAATTTTTAATAAATGACTGAATACCTTGAGCATGTGAATATAACGTTCAAGTCCGGTTGTGTTTACCATGCTCATAAGAGTTATGGCTGCCTTTTTGGTTTCAGGCCCTTTAAAAACAATTCCACCACTTGCCAGTTTTAATAATTCCACCACATCTTCCAGTTCAGGTATATTAAAAAAGTCGGAAGTAATCAGGTTTTCATAAAAGTGCGTGACAACACATTCAGGATCTTTATCTTTTTCAGTTTCCAGAACTTCCCAACAGTGCGAGATTTCTGGACCCAATAAAACCAGGTCTCCCCGCGAATAACTTGAAATATGATTTCCAACAATTCTTCTCCCTGAGCCCGAAGTAATCAGGTTTAATTCGAAATTTTTGTGTGAATGAATTTTATCCGATACCGGGTTCATTTTAAGGCGTCTGGTAATAAACGAATGTTTATGCGGGACAAATATTTTTTCGTAAATGAATTCCACCTTGAATGTTTTTTAACCGAAAGTATGCTTATGCTATTTTGTCAGCCTAAATTTAGGTTAAAATTTAATGTATAACAAACAATATTATAGAAGTAAATAATTTTCGAAAGATATTTCTTTGTAGAAAAAGCAGTAATCCGAATTTTTCGGATCAGAATCAACAAATTATTTAATTCATGAGCCAATTATTAAATGGAATAATTCCACCGGTTATTACTCCGCTAACCGCTGAAAACGAGCTGGATGAAAAAGGAACAGAGCAGCTTCTGGAGAATTTGATTAAAGGTGGAGTCCACGGAATCTTTTTGCTTGGAACCACAGGGGAGGCTACAAATTTGAGTTATCCGCTTCGTAAACACTTTATAGAAAAAGCATGTTCGGTTGTAAATAAAAGAGTGCCTGTAATTGTTGGAATTACCGATACTTCAATTGCCGGTTCGTTTGAGATAGCTGAGGTTTCGAAAAATGCAGGAGCTGATGCACTGGTTATTTCTGCACCTTATTATTTGCCCATTTCCCAACACGAATTTGTTACATACCTGGAATACCTGGTTCCGAAATTACCTTTACCATTTTTATTGTATAATATGCCCGGTTGCACCAAAATGCACTTCTCGCCGGAAACAGTACAAAGTGCAAAAGAATTGGGAGCTTTAGGGATTAAAGACAGTTCGGGTGATTTGGCCTACTTTTACGAATTGACAGATAAATTTAAGAATAGTAAGGGATTCACGTTGTTGTGCGGAACAGAGTTGTTTTTACCCGAATCGGTAACTTATGGCGGAAACGGAGGTGTCCCGGGTGGAGCTAATATATTTCCAAAGGTATTTGTTGATTTATACAACGCAGCACTGGTCGGAAACAGTAAAGAAATTTTGAGGCTTCGTGAAATTGTCATTCAAATTGAGAAAAAAATATATAATATTGGCATTGACAGTTCTAAATATATTAAAGGTATTAAATGTGCTTTATCTATTTTGGGTGTTTGTGAAGGCTACGTAGCACAGCCATTTTCTATGTATGGTGAAAAAGAGTACGGTGAAATGAAACAGAATCTGGATGAGCTTTTCGAAATGTATCCCGAGTTAAAACAGGAGATAAATACGAATTAAAATACTGATTAACATGAATATTACACTAATCGACCTGATTATATTTATAGTTATTACACTGGGCAATGTATTGTTTGGGGCAAGTTTTTATTTTCGGAACAAAACAACGGACCAGTTTACTTCGGGCGGTGGAAAGTTACCTTCCTGGGTTGTTGGGATGTCGATTTTTGCCACTTTTGTTAGTAGCATAAGCTTTCTGGCTTTGCCGGGAAAAGCATATATGACCGACTGGAATGCCCTCGTATTTAGTTTTGCCATTCCCATTGCCGCTATTTTGGCCGTGAAGTTTTTTGTTCCCTTGTATCGGCAGCAGGGAAGTATTTCTGCATATAATTATTTGGAAGTCCGATTTGGCAGTTGGGCCAGGATATATGCATCGCTTTGTTACGTATTAACACAGTTGATGAGAACCGGTGCAATTTTACTTTTGCTGGCACTCCCGTTAAATGCTTTTTTTGGGTGGAATGTTAAAACGATTATAATCGTTACCGGAATTGCCGTTACTGCTTATTCAATGTTAGGTGGAATTCAGGCCGTTGTGTGGACCGATGCCATTCAGGGAATTATTTTAATTATTGGGGCCGTTGTTTGTGCTGCGGCTTTAACATTTTCTATGCCAGAAGGGCCTTCGCAGGTTTTCGAGATTGCAGCAGCTAATAATAAATTCAGTCTCGGAAGTTTTGGTGCCAGTGTTTCGCAATCAACTTTCTGGGTGGTTTTAATCTATGGCTTGTTTATCAACCTGCAGAATTATGGCATTGATCAGAATTTTGTGCAACGTTATATGACCACGAGTACGGTGAAAAAAGCAAAATCATCGGCGATGTTTGGCGCGCTGTTGTATTTGCCGGTCTCGCTTATATTTTTTTATATCGGAACAGCATTATTTTCGTATTACACTGCACAACCCGAGTTATTGCCGGACGAGCTCAGAATGCCAGGAACCGGAGACAAAGTATTTCCACACTACATCGTAAACGGATTGCCAGTTGGAATTACAGGATTATTAATTGCAGCCATTTTTGCAGCCGGCATGAGTACCGTTTCAACTAGTATAAACAGCACCGCTACCATTATTCTTTCCGATTATTACCGACGTTATTTCGAGAAGAAAACAAATGAGAAATCAGAAATGAAGGTGTTGTATTTAGCCTCTGTAATTTTTGGAGCTCTCGGAGTATTAATTTCGCTATCGCTGGTTGGTGTAGAAAGTGTTTTAGATGCCTGGTGGTCGCTGGCTTCCATTTTCAGCGGAGGTATGCTCGGGCTTTTTCTATTGGCATTTATGTCGAAGAAAGTACGAAATATCGATGCAGTGATTGGAGTTATTATCGGTGTAGTTGTAATTGTGTGGATGAGTTTATCACCACTTTATTTTACCGAAGGGAAGCTCCTTGCATTTAAGAGTCCCTTTCACAGTAATTTAACCATTGTAATCGGAACTATGGTAATCTTCCTGGTCGGTTTTCTGGGAATGAAACTTTTCGCAACTAAAAAACAAAAGTTATTATGAAGATTTTAATATTTATTGCTGCCTTCTTATCTGTTAGCATCCTTTCGGCACAAAAACCATTTAGTGGCGATAAGGCCATTGTTAAATCAGAATTTATATACGATGTTAATGATGTCAGTTTCCCAAGCTGTCATGCTTCAACCATTGTTGAAACCAACGATGGTTTGCTTGCCGCCTGGTTTGGGGGAACGCATGAAAAACACCCGGATGTTGGAATCTGGCTCAGTCGTTTCGAGAATGGAAAATGGAGTGCTCCAGTGGAGGTTGCCAATGGTATTCAGCACAAAGATCTTCGTTATCCAACCTGGAACCCGGTACTTTATAATACAGGTAAAGAAATTAAACTCTTTTACAAAGAGGGTCCAAATTGTTCCGATTGGTGGGGAGAAGTAATTTCTTCGCAGGATAACGGGAAAACCTGGTCAGTACCTATTCGGTTGCCGGAAGAAATATGGGGCCCCATTAAAAATAAACCGGTTCTTTTAAAAACCGGTGAGTTACTTTGTCCTTCCAGTACCGAGCTGGATGGATGGCAGGTACATTTTGAGATTACACCCGACATGGGAAAAACATGGGAGCGAACAAAATCACTGAACGATGGTCATAAAATTGGCGCAATACAGCCAACAATTCTGATGCATAAAAACGGAAAACTGCAGGCGCTTTGCAGAAGTAAAACAAAAATGATTTTGTCGACCTGGTCGGAAGATAACGGAAGAACCTGGACTGAATTAAAAGAAACGTCGTTGCCGAATCCAAACTCCGGAATTGATGCTGTTACCCTAAAAAACGGAAAACATGTTTTGGTGTACAATCAGATTAAACCTTCGGAAGATTGGGGAGACAGGAATGTGTTTAACGTGGCAGTTTCTAACGATGGTGAAAATTGGGAGGCGGCTGTTGTCCTTGAAAACGATCCGGATAAGGATGCTGAATATTCATATCCCGCAGTAATTCAAACAACCGACGGGATGATCCATATTACGTACACATGGAATAGAAAACAAATAAAACATGTGGTACTCGATCCTGCTAAATTACAATCAAAACCCATTGTGAATGGTCAGTGGCCGGAATAATTCGGGTTTCGAAACCGGTGAAAGTGACTGATCCGGGCACCGTCAGTTTTGCTTTATAATACGATTGAACCTTTAAAAATATTGGTATGAGTGATAATCAATTAAAAGTCAGGAGCTTTGTATTTGCTATTTCTCTTTTTTTGTTCACAAATTCTGTATTGTTTGCACAGCAGAAAATTACAAATGCGGAGAAGTTGGGCTTCCCGAAAGGTAAAAAGGTGTTGCTGCTCCATTGCGATGATGCCGGAATGTGCGAAGAAGCCAATATTGCAGTTCAGAGTTATTCATTGAAAGGATTTATTCAGTCGGCCGCAGTGATGATGCCTTGTCCTTTTGCTGAAGATATGGTGCTTTGGGCCACAAAACATCCAAAAGCCGATATTGGTGTACATTTAACTCATACCAGTGAGTGGAAAACTTATCGTTGGGGCCCTGTCGCTGATACCCAAAAAGTTCCGGGTCTGATAGATCCGGATGGAATGCTCTGGGATGAGGTTCCGAATGTGGTTATGCATGCTTCAGCCAAAGAGGTGGAAACGGAGATTCGTGCTCAGATTGATAAAATGATTGGACTGAGGCATCGGCCTTCTCATATCGACACGCACATGGGAACTTTATATGGATCGCCTGAATACGTTGAGGTATTTTTGAAAGTTGCACAGGAATACCGGATTCCGGCCAATGCAATAGATTTATCAGATCCGGAGGTTTTTGATCATTTTAAGGAAGCCGGTTATCCACTGACAAAAGACATATTGGTTTTGTTGGATTCTTATACTTTACCAAAGCTCGATAATTTTGGCAGTGTTCCTAACGGAAAAACCTATGAAGAGAAAAGGGCTAATTTTTTCAAATTGGTTGATTCGTTGAAACCCGGTTTAATCGAAATTATTTTTCATCCTTCAATAGAAACCGATAAGCTGAAAAGCATTACCAACTCGTGGCAACAAAGAGTTTGGGAAGCGGAAATGTTTTCAGATCCTGTTGTTCACGAATATTTTAAAAATAAAGGTATTCTTTTTACAACATGGACTGAAATTATGGAGCGGTTTGAAAATTGAATACGAACAATACAATTTGCTGAGTGGGAGTGAAGCCAGTCGACGAATGTACCCTTTTTTACATATTTGTTTTAATTATCGGATGAAATTGGTTTGTGTCGCACTTCCTGATGACCAGTTACTCATTCCCGGTGTTAACGACAAAAACCCTTATCTCAACGAAAAAATTCTTTCTGTTAAGTATTCCGGATGTACATTTGATACAGAATATAAAATCAAATAAAATGAAAATACGGAATATTTTACTCGTAGGAGTTATCGCACTTTTATTTTCGGGATGTGTAGTTTATTCTTTCTATCCGCTCTACACAGAAAGTGATTTATTTGAAAACGATATATTACTGGGCGAGTGGTTTGAAGACGATAATCAGGATATTATTTTTAACAGTTCTGATGACAAATGGAAATTTGAACATCCCTTTATAGGCAATAAAAAAGATAGTATTCGTGATAAGAAGTCGTATCTACTCACTCTGACCTCGAACGATGATGATGTTGTTAAAGAGTCCAGATTTCAGGTGAATGTAATCAAGCTTGCCAACCAGTATTTTCTCGATTTTTATATTGAAGATTATGGCGGAGAAGATAATGTTACATTATCAACTTTACATTTAATTCCGGTACACACATTCGCCAAACTTAATGTTAGCGAAGATAAACTTGAAATCAGGTGGTTCGACGGGGAGTGGCTGGAAGATTTGATTAAGGAAAATAAAATCAGGATTAATCATGAAGATAATGATGAATGTATTTTACTTACTGCAAAACCAAAAGAATTACAGAAATTTGTAACAAAATATATAAATTCGGAAGAGGCATTTGAAGATGGTCTGCAGGTTGAATTATTTAGGAAATAGATGAATCGTTATCAAAAAATAGTTTTTTCTAAATTGATAAAGGACAGGATATTACAACATATCCTGTTTTGGAGTTTATCGTTTTTGATTCTTGTGAATGTGCTTAAGGTGTCGGCTGAAATTAAGCGTATCGATCTGATTTATACTGCTGTATTTCATGTGCCGATTGTTTTGGCAGTTTATTTGAATTTGCAGGTTCTTTTTCCTATGTTTTGGGAAAGACAGAGGTATTTTATTTATTCCTCAGCAGTGGTGCTGCTGGCCGCAATGGGATCGGGTTTTTATCTGTTGCTTTTTGACAACTGGATCGATTATATTTTCGAAGGATATTATTTTGTTGCTTACTACAGTTTTTGGGATATTTTTTTGTTTTTCGCTATTTATCTGCTTACAACCAGTTTGTTACATTTAGCCCGGTTTTGGTTTATTGCCCAGGAATTGGAGAAAGAAAAAACCAATAGCGAACTGAAAGCGCTGAAATCGCAGATTAATCCACATTTTTTGTTTAATTCATTAAACAGTATTTATAGTCTTGCACGCAAAGAATCGAAAGAAGTTCCCGGCAAAATTGTTCAGCTCAGCGACTTGATGCGGCATATTTTATACGATTCGGATATGGATTTTATTCCGCTTGAAAAAGAAGTGGAGATGGTTAAAAATTATATCGGTTTACAGAACCTGAGAACAAGTGAAAACAATAGAATTCGGTTTGAGATAATAGGAGAGATGAAAGGGAAAATGATTGCTCCTCTTATCTTTTTACCTTTTGTTGAGAACAGCTTTAAGCATGGATTAAAAGGTGGTGACAAAAATGCCTTTGTTCATATCAAACTCGAAGTATCAAATTCTGTATTGTATTTCGAAATTGAAAATAGTTTTGGCAAAGCAGCTGAACCGACGGAAGAAAAATATAAAGGAATTGGAATAGCAAACATAAAAAAGCAGTTGGCGCTGATTTATCCCGATTCGCATAAGCTAAAAATATCGCAGAACGAACAAACTTTTAAAGTACTTTTACAGGTGCAATTGAGGAATTGAAGGACAGAAGGATTGAAATGTTAAAATGCATGAATGCATGAATAGGTAAGATGCAGTAGGTAAATAGCAATAAGCAAATCTTGTGACTCACGACTCGTGACTCGTAGCTCGTGACTCATAATAATCATAATATGAAATTAAACTGTTTAATAGTAGATGATGAACCTCTTTCGCAGGAAGTGATTGTGGATTTTGTTGAAGCTTGCCCCGAGTTGAACCTGCTAGGTACATGCAGCGATGCATTAGAAGCAGGAGAACTCATAAATAAAGAGAAGATTGATTTGTTGTTTTTGGATGTTAATATGCCAAGGTTAAGTGGAATAGGCTTTGTAAAAAGCCTCAAAGAGCCACCACTTTTTATCCTGATAACTGCTTATCCTGAATATGCCATTGACGGTTTTGAGGTAGACGCAGTTGATTACCTGCTTAAACCGGTTTCCTTCGACAGATTTCGTACTGCTGTTAACCGCGCTGTGGAACGATTTTCTTCCCGTGAGGAGTTAACGATTAATCACTTGATGGTGCGAGCCAATAAAAAGAATTATCGCCTTGGTTTTGATGAGATTGTTTACCTGGAAGCTCAGGGCGATTATGTTCGTTTTGTTACCGACAACCAGACTTTGATGGTCCACGGAACCATGAAAGAATTTATCGGACAGCTCCCCGGTAATCGTTTTGAACGTATTCATAAATCGTATGTAATCTCGTTGTCGAAAGTTTCGTATTTGGAAGGCAATCAGGTAACTCTTGGAAATTATAAACTTCCGGTGAGTCTTAACTACAGAGATAAGTTACTGGAAAAATTGAATGTATAAAAAAGGCACAAACCAATAGATTTGTGCCTTTCCCATTATCTCATTATATTCTAAAATCTCCAGGCAAGTGTAAAGAGTACATCGTGGTTCATTGTTTTAAACTCGATTGGGCTCGGTTGTGGATAATAGCTTGAAGAAGGTGCAGAATATGGTAATTCATTATCGATTACATTGGTTAAACGATATGCAACATCAAACGTAAATCCTCCAAAACGGTATCCCAAACCAGCAGAATAAGTCATAAGTTTATCGTCTGCTTTAAACTGGTCATTGCCGAAAGCCACTGATTTGTATGCTGATGGATAATATTCGTATCCAGCTCTTAAACTAACATTGTCAGTAGCTTTATATTCGCCGCCAACTCTTATATTTCCAACCGATTTATAGGCTTCTTTTATATCACTGTTCTTTCCTGTAACACTTGATCCATCACCCATGTTTCGTAGTTTGGCTGATCCGTAATCAACATATTCATAATCGATACTTAAAAGACCCTTTTTTGCGATTACAAATGCCCCACTGAAGTTTGCTCTAAGCGGTGTTTCCAAATCATAATCTAAATTGTTATAAGGCGAGTGGCCTTCGTCGTAAGTTAATCCTCCGTCATCAAAATTATTTGTAGAATACATTGAAGTATGGAAGAAATCGTGCATATCGTAGAATGTTGGAGTATGTATCGATGCTCCCAAACGAACTTCATTAATCGGTTTATAAATAATACCTAATTTGAAATTATAACCGGTTCCGGTTGTTCTTTGATAACTGTCGAACTCCATACTTTCGAAAGTCGGAATATTTCCTGTGGCATCCCATTCTTCGTAAATAGTAGATTCTCTGTAGTAAACATCAATTATTCCCAACGATGCACCCACGTAGAAGTTATGGTTAAAGTTTAACCCAACAGCAAACGTATATTCATCAATTGATCCGGTTTTTGAAATTGTTTTTAATTGAGAAACAGGGTAATTGGTTATTTCCTCATCGAAAGGATTTTGTTGAATGTCGCTTCTCCAGAATCCGGCATCTTCATCATAATACATTAAATCAGCACCAGAGTTGGTTTCTGAATTGTAATAAGCCAGTTCTTCATAAAAGTCACTCCAAAGATATCCGTTATTAACATCTTCTCCATTTGCATTTTCAATCAGGTCGTCAAGAAATGAACTCCCAACGCCTGCCGTGCCTGCTATAAAGTTACTATTGAAGTCTTTCAACCGATTATATCCTATACCCAAATTGACACTAACAATTCCTGCCTCACTTTTCATGGCCGTAGGAATGGTTGTAACATAACTAATGTTGTTCAGGGCAAAGTTATATTTACTATCCTCGTTGGTGGTATTCATGTAATTCCCTTCAATTTTTGAATAGTTGAATTTGGGAGTTACCGAAAACTCGCCAGAGCGATATAAACCTAATCCTGCAGGGTTTATAGATACTGAAGTAAAGTCTCCTCCTAATGCTCCAAAAGCATTACCCATTCCTCCTGCACGCGCTGTTCCACTAATCTGGAAATTTGAAAAGCGTAAGGCATCAATCATATCCTGAGCCTGAATCATAAACGGAGCAATAATGGTAGCAATAAGTATTATTAAACCTTTTTTCATCTCTGTAAGTTTTAAATATTTGTAGCATGGAATTGTAACAAGTTTGTTCGAACACATTTGTTACCTTCCAAAACGTTTTCTGTTTTAATATTGTTTGGTGCTGCTTTGTAAATTATCGTCTTCTGCCACCACTACCACCTGAAGAACGTGATGAGGAGCCAGAGCTTCGTGATCCACCAGAACTTCCTGAGGAAACAGAGCTTCTTGATCCGCTGTAACCTGATGAACTGCTTCTGTAACTGCTACTACTACTGCTTCTTGACGGAGAACTGCTGCGATAAGTGCTGGTCGATTTAGTTGTCGACGGAGCCCTGTAAGTCCTTGAAGAAGCACCGCTGCTTGAACTGCGATTGTAAGTAGAACTAGAACGATAAGATTTATTATAGCTGGCAGAAGAGCGTGCATTTGAATAGCTGCTATTTGTGCCTGAATTATTGTTATTGCTTGATACTACTCTTGGCTTTGTATAGCTGCTTCTGGTACTCGAACTACTTGGTCTTGTATACACCCTGTTTTGCGCAGAGTTAGTTGCCTGGCGGGTGTAATTTGTTGAATTTGTAGTATTCGCACTGCTACTTCTTACAGTTGTATTATTTGTTGTACTCGAAGTGGCGCGTCTTCTTTCTGTTAATACAGAATTATCTCTTGCAGATTTTGTTAAATCCGATGAGCCTCTCGTGCCTGAAGCTGTTGGCCTGCGTGCACTTATATCAGTAGTATTCGTTCCTGATCTTCTAGAGTTTGCTGCTGAGACTGATGCAGCTGTTGTTGAACGTCGTCCGCTATCACCACGGTAAACATTTGTTCCGGTCGATCTTCTTTGACCATAAGTGTAGTCTCTGCCATAACCTGAATAAATCGGGTGACTTGGATAGTAGCCTCCTCCCCAGCCATAGCTAGGATAATAAGAACCCCATCCCCAGGCATAATAAGGATATCTCCAGCTATAATACGGGTATCCCCATCCCCAGCTGTAATAAGGAGAACCCCATCCCCAACTCATAGAAAACGACCAGGATGGATAGTAGTATGAAGAATAATAATATGGATCATAAAAGAAAGGATCATAATAGCTCCAGCTATCCCAGTAAAACGGATCGTAGAAAGAAGGGCGATGGAAACGGCGGATGCGATAAGCATAGTCGAGTTCTTCACCATCGTAATAATTATTTATTACATATTTCATTTCATCGTCGTTGTAATATACTGTGGTATCAGTGGCTTCAAGTTCCATCTGATCCATGTTGTATCGCAATATATCAGCATCCTTTTCGGTACCATCAAAGATGTAATTATTCATGGTGTTGGTACCATCATCTCTCTTTTCAATATTGCTGATAATCATTGTGTTTGTCGGTTGTTGAACCGGCTCTTCCACTACTCTTTCCTCAACTACAATTGGAGGAGGAACATCGCCCGGATTGAAGTAGATATCGTCGGAATATGTTCCGGATACATAACTCCCGGTGGTACAGGCACCAAGAAAGAGTGCCACAAATCCTAATAATGTTAATCTTGCTTTCATAACCTTTCCTCCGTTTATTTAATGTCAATAATAATTACTTTCTTTGTAAGCTCAAAATTTATTAATATAAAAACAAAATCTATACCAAATATTAGATTATGGCTAAAGAATTAACATCGCGGAGCGAAAATTATTCACAATGGTACCAGGATTTGGTCATTAAGGCTGATCTGGCGGAGAACTCAGCGGTTAGAGGGTGTATGGTAATAAAACCTTATGGTTACGCCATTTGGGAGAAGATGCAGGCAGAATTAGATCGTATGTTTAAGGAAACAGGTCACGTAAATGCATATTTTCCTCTTTTTATACCAAAATCTTTTTTTAGTAAAGAGGCTGACCACGTTGAAGGTTTCGCCAAAGAATGTGCTGTTGTAACTCATTATCGTTTGAAAAACGATGAGGAAAACGGTGGAGTAGTAGTTGATCCGGATGCCAAACTGGAAGAAGAGTTAATCGTAAGGCCAACTTCTGAAACCATTATCTGGAATACATATAAAAACTGGATTCAATCATATCGCGATTTGCCAATCCTGGTAAACCAGTGGGCCAATGTTGTTCGATGGGAAATGCGTACACGTTTGTTCTTGCGTACTGCCGAATTTTTGTGGCAGGAAGGACACACCGCACACTCAACCCGTGAAGAAGCTATTGAGGAAACAGAAAGAATGATTGACGTATATGCCAATTTTGCAGAGAACTTTATGGCAGTTCCTGTTATTAAAGGACTAAAATCGGCAAACGAACGCTTTGCAGGAGCATTGGAAACTTATTCTATTGAAGCATTGATGCAGGATGGAAAAGCGTTGCAATCGGGAACTTCACATTTCCTGGGACAGAATTTTGCCAAGGCTTTCGATGTGAAATTTGCCACAAAAGAAGGTAATGAAGATTACGTTTGGGCTACCTCATGGGGAGTATCAACCCGTTTAATGGGGGCTTTAATTATGGCTCATTCCGACGATAATGGATTGGTGCTGCCACCAAAACTGGCTCCTTATCAGGTAGTTATTGTACCTATTTATCGCAAAGAAGAGCAATTGGCAGCCATCTCTGAAAAAGTGGATGAGATTATTGCCAAGCTAAAAGCGAAAGGTATTTCTGTAAAATACGACGATCGCGATACTCGTAAACCCGGATGGAAGTTTGCAGAATACGAATTAAAAGGTGTTCCTGTTCGTTTGGCAATGGGACCGCGCGATATGGAAAACGGAACAGTTGAAGTTGCCCGACGTGATACACTTGAGAAAGAAGTGACAGCGATTGAGAATATTGATGAATACGTTGAAAAACTTTTGTATGATATTCAAAATAATATTTATCAGAAAGCATACGATTACAGGGCAACTCATACCACAAAAGTAGATTCCTGGGAAGAATTTAAAGATGTCCTGAAAAACAAAGGTGGTTTTATTTCAGCTCACTGGGATGGAACTCCGGAAACTGAAGATTTAATTAAAAACGAAACGAAAGCGACAATTCGCTGTTTGCCTCTCGAATATGAAAAAGAGGAGGGGGTTTGTGTTTATTCCGGAAAACCTTCGAAAAGAAGAGTATTATTTGCATTAGCATATTAACTAAGATGCCATCTGTCTGTGTTAAGATCAATACAGATGGCATCTTTTTTAGGAAAGCAGCTCAAAATAGGGCTGCTTTTCTTTTATGGAGTATTTGTGTACATTTAGAAATTAATTTTTGTACACTATGACTGATAAAGAAGTTCGGGCTTCATTTTTGGAAGCGCTGGTTATAAAATCAACCGTTAAACAAACCGTTTACGAAAACACAGTTCAAACATTTACCATTCTAAAAAAGGTATTGAATCAGCTTGAAAAAGAATACCTGGGCGCAGTAAAAAATAAGGTGCCGATTGTTGCTTTGCCTGTTTACAAAGATCGTGGTCCTTTTGAAGCCGAGTTTAAAATTGGAGGTGATTTGCTGATTTTTAGTATGCACTCCAATGTTTTTGAGTTTGATGACAAGCATCCGGTGTGGAAGACCAAATACATAGAAGAGGATTCAATGAGATCGTACTGTGGTGTGATTAATATTTATAATTTTTTAGCCGACTCATTTAAATACAATAGGGTAAATGATTTGGGCTACCTGGTTGCCCGAATTTTTATAAACAAAGACAAGCATTTTTTCGTTGAAGGCAAACGGCAGTCGGACGAAGTGGTGAAGGATTTTGCTATCGATACCATTTCTCCGGGATTGATACGACAAATTGTTGAAACTGCAATTCAATATTGTATTGAATTTGATTTGTTGATGCCGGTTTACGACCAGGTAAAAATGGCAACTGTTGAGCAGATGAGACAGAAAATCAGTCACTCTAAAATGACAACAGGCAAACGATTGGGATTTGCTTTTAATTCTGATGATGTTTAACAGAGTTGATCGTTTTAGTCGTAATTTTCAGTAGTGGATAGAAATAGTATTTTTGCAACTTAAGTTAAACAGGAAAAGACAAATTTGAATGCCGGTATGGAATATTTACCGGCAGTAGAAACATTAAAAAAGATGGAAAAAGTAGTAGAAAGATTTATTGGTTACACAAAACAATATACCACCTCCGATCCGGCAAGTAAAACCTATCCAAGTACAGATCGTCAGATCGATTTCATGAAGAAATTGGTTGTAGAACTCAAGGAAATAGGTTTAAGTGAAGTAGAAATGGATCAATATGGATATGTAACGGCTACCATTCCTGCAAAAGGAGTTGAAAATTCTCCGGTTGTTGGTTTTATTGCCCATGTAGATACCAGTCCCGATTTTTCGGGCGAAAACGTGAATCCTCAAATTGTGGAAAACTATGATGGTACTCCTGTTCAGTTGAATGATGGAGTTACTATTGATCCAAAGGTTTTCCCTGAAATTCTTAATTATAAAGGTCAGGATATTATTACTGCAGACGGAACAACTCTGCTTGGTGCAGACGATAAAGCCGGAGTGGCAGAAATTGTTACTGCTGCTGAAATTTTGATAAACTCTAGTGATGTGAAGCACGGAAAGATTCGCCTGGCATTTACTCCGGATGAGGAAATAGGGAAGGGCACTGATCATTTTGATGTGAAGAAGTTTGGGGCCGATTTTGCATACACCCTTGACGGAGGAGAGATAGGTGAACTGGAATTTGAGAATTTTAATGCCGCCAGTGCAAAAATTAAAATCAAAGGTCAAAGTGTACACCCGGGTGCTGCTAAAAATAAGATGATTAATGCTTTGCTCGTGGCGCATAAATTAATTGCCATGTTGCCGCCAACTCAACGTCCGGAGCATACAGAAAAATACGAGGGATTTTTTCATTTGTTGTCTCTGAACGGAAACGTTGATAATGCTGACCTTTTCTTCCTGATTCGTGATCACAGCAAGAAAAAGTTTGAAATAAAAAAGAAATTGATGAGGGAAGTCGTGCAATTAATCAATTCGGAATACGAAAAGGAAATTGTGGCGCTGGAATTGGAAGATCAGTATTTTAATATGCGCGAAAAAATAGAACCTGTAATGCATGTGGTTGATATTGCCAGACAGGCTATGACAGATGCCGGTGTAACACCAAAAATAAAAGCCATACGCGGAGGCACCGACGGTGCGCGGCTTTCGTACGACGGATTACCATGCCCAAATGTGTTTGCCGGAGGCCATAATTTTCACGGGCCGTTCGAATTTGTACCTGTTCCTTCCATGTTGAAATCAGTTGAAGTAATTTTAAATATTGCACAACTGGTAGGAAAAATGGAATAGAAAGGATTGTTTGGTTTATAATAAAACCTGACTCGCAAAAACAAAAACAAAAACAATCATGTTCGACCAGTTCATTCAGAATTTAGAAGAGAAGCAACTTTTTGAACACAATCAGAAAGTGCTTCTTGCGGTTAGTGGTGGAATTGACAGCATGGTTTTGTTGCATTTGTTCGAGAAATCGGGATTTGAATATGGCATTGCCCATTGTAATTTTCAGCTACGTGGCGAAGAGTCGGATGGCGACGAGCAATTTGTTCGCGATCAGGTTCAGCAACATGGTATACCTTCCTTTTTCGAAACATTTGAAACCACTGAGTATGCCAATGTTAAAGGCATTTCTATTGAAATGGCAGCACGCGAGTTGCGATACGAATTTTTTGAGCGGATCAGAAGCGAACACAATTACGATTATATTGCAACAGCACATCATCAGGACGATTTGATTGAAACTTTCTTTTTAAACCTGTCGCGTAAAACGGGAATTAAAGGGCTTAGCGGCATAAAAGATAAAAAAGGAAAGATTATTCGTCCCTTGCTGTTTGCCGGGCGTGAGGAGATTGAACAATATGCCGTTCAAAACTACCTTGAATACAGGGAAGATTCTACGAATAGTCAGGTGGTTTACCAACGCAATTTTCTGAGGCATAAAATTCTACCCTTGTTTGGCGAGCTAAATCCTGCATTTAAAAAAAATATGCTGGCCAGCGTCGATAATCTCCGGGAAGCTGAGAAAGTGTACGCAAGTGCCATTGAATGCGAAAAAGAGCGTATTGTAAAAACAGAAGGTGAAAGCACAATTATTTCTATTACTGCCCTTCAGCGTTCGGAATTTTCAAAAACTGTTTTATTGGAAATTTTGTCGGAATTTGGTTTTAACCCGTCGGTGGTTGACGAGGTGTTTGCCAGCCTTGTAACACTTTCGGGGAAGCAGTTTTTTTCAAAAACACATCGTTTGGTTAAGGATCGGGAGAAGTTGTTTGTTTCGGAACTCAACACCGAAGAGAAGCGAATTTATTATATCGAAGAGGATGATATGGAACTTTTCGCTCCGCTGGATATTTCTATTGAGAAATTAGATGCCGATGACTTTACAATCAGTAAAGAACGACATATTGCCTGTATCGATCTCGATGAAGTAGCCTTCCCGCTGCTCATTCGAAAATGGAAACAGGGCGATTATTTCCAGCCACTGGGCATGACCGGATTTAAAAAGGTGAGCGACTTTTTTATAGACCAGAAAATACCGATTCACGAAAAGGAAAACACATGGCTATTGTGTAGCGGCAAAAAAATTGTCTGGATCATGGGCCTCCGTCTTGATAACCGCTTTAAAGTCACCCCGGATACCAAACAAGTTTTGAAGATTGAGATGAGGTTGGAGAACGAGGAACGGAGTACGGAGCACGGAGATTGAAGACCGGAGACCGGAGACCGGAGACCAAAGATCTTATCCCCCAATCCCTAGAGCAACAAGACTCAAACTTCAAGTTATAAGTACCAGGTTGAATGCTATTTTTTCAATAAAGCAATCTTTTATAATAGTAATCTTTCTCTAATCTTTCAGCCCTTATTAGCTACAAGCCATAAGTTCCAAGTTTTATGTAAGGATGTGTTTTTAACCGATATGGAAATATTAAAGCATTTTAGCATTAATGCATTCTTTTCAGTCCCACAGTCCCTCAATCCCTCAATCCCTCAATCTTTCATTTCCTTCTAAGCGCTTTTCTGGTTCACCAGTATTTCGTATTTCCAATCTTTTAAAGCAAATTCCCAGTGCTCGTTTACCTTATTAATCGTTTCGAAATTGTACTCATAATTGTTTTTCTTATGCCCTTTTTTTTCATTAATATAGGCTTTGAATTTGGGAGCAGCCTCACTGAAACCTTCCAGGTTTAGCATTTCATAAATGGCTTCCGTCATGGCATAAGCATCTGTTTCGAAGTCTTCGAATTTTAACTCCACTAAGTTGCCTTTAGGGATTAGCTTCTTATCATTTTCGTAAGTGTGGTAAAGCTTCTTATACACTTCAATGATATTTTTTTCGATTTGATCTTCTGAAATATCCTGAAACTTTAATGGCTTGATTGTTTTGGTGAAAAAGCTCTTGGTGGATTCGAATACCGTATATGGATTGCGTATGAGGTAAATGAATTTCGCTTTTGGATACATCTTAACCAAATCCTTTACCCGTCCGGTATGAGGAGGATTCTTTGAAAGGAATCGTTTTCCTCCGGTATTGTATAATGCCGTTTTAATAAGGCGATCGAACTCTTTATGAAACTGGTTATATTCCTCTTTAGAAATGTTATTAAACAAGAGATATTTGTCGCAGTATTCCATGGTTTTATTGGGGAAGAACCAAAAATTATAGAAGCTTACCGGCATGATATTGCTAAACGCAAATTCCTCTTCCTGAGGTTGATCTGTATTCAGCTCCATGTTGTCTGTGGGACGCTTATCGGGCATTACACTTTCCATAATCGATTTAAAAAACGATTGCCCCCAAAGCATTGCGTTGGAGAAAATGGTTTGATACGTGGTGTTATAACCAAAGTTCGGGTCTTTCGATAATACATTGTGCACATAGGTAGTGCCGCTTCTCCAGTGCCCGAGTATAAACACCGGATCGTCTTCAATTTTAATATTTGCTACTTTTTTATTGTAAAGATGGTTCTCTATTGGGTGAGTGAGGCTTAACAATGCACTGAGTGTTTTGGTCAGTCTAAACTTGGTTTTGTAGGCCTCATCAACCTGGATTCCTTTTGTAATGTTTTTAAAGTTACTCCATCTGCTTCCGAAAAGTGTGGTTACCGGAAGTTTGTAAAAATCTAATTTTGCCATTTTTATATATCATATTTAAGGTTAATATTATCTATCCATAATTTGCTGTCGGTTGATCCGATAAACTTGTTTCCTTCATAGCTCGACGAGAAGACTATAATGATGTGAGTGATTGTATCCTTTCTGTCCGACCACCCGGATTCAGCATATTCTTTCACTTCATTTTTCGAGTTCAATGCATAATAAGGATCGCTGTGTGATATCAGGTTCATATGTTCTTCAAAATTCGGGTAGTTGGTAATGTCGCCGTAATGTATGGGCACCTGGTAATTGTTCACCCAGGCTTTGGTACTTTTTTCGAATCGAACCCAACCCGTACCCACTCGTTTTACGATTAGGTTACCATCGTCATCTTCTGTTCTGTTTTGCAAAAGAATATAGGCTTCAGCTTTATCGGGGCCGTCTGCATTTCTTACTCTCAGTCCACCTGTGGCGTGTTCTCTTTTTTCTCCAATTTGAGTTTTGTAATCGAATTCGAGAGCAGATGGCGCTTCACTGAAAGGAACGCCCATATAAGTATTATGCCGTGGATTATCGGGATCTGTTATGGGATCGAGCATGCTGCCGGTAAAAATGCTTCCCGAAGCAATGGCTTTTACATTAACAATACCTAATACTACCACTGATTTTAGTCGTGTTTCGAGGCGGGCGCAATAGCCACCTTTTCGTTCTTCGTAAAATACTGCTTCGTTTCCGGTTGTGATTCCCTTTACATGCGCTTTTACGTTTGAAGAAGCCCAGGGGGTCAAATGAGGGATGGGTGTATCCAGCTTTTGAAAATTCTCATCGGATGGCCCGGGTTCAGCATAAAGCACCGTATTTCCTCCGATAAGACCAGATTCTTTTACCTCTCGAGTCCACCAGCTGTTCATATCCGAATATTTTAATTGTCTGTTCTCGTCTGAAAAATTGACGTCGCCAGCATGTGTGCTAGGAACATATAGACATAAGAGAAGGGTAAGAACAAAATTTTTGTTCATGGTTTTTGGCCTTAAACGTTTTCGAATACCCGGAATTAATAATATTGGTAAGAAGATCATTATTAGTTGTTTTGTTGTTCGTTTTTTTCTTGTTTAATACAATGCAAAAGAACACATTACAAGTTGCAGGTTTTATCCAAAGAGGTTCAACCTGTAATCCAAAAGGAACAATCTGAAGGAGATTATAATTAAGATTATAATTGGATGTAAGTTTTTCTTGTCATTTCAAGAGTGACTTGTTATATATCTTCCCGAAATTTGAGTAAGAAAGTTTAAAAAGTGTGGCAAGCATATTCATTTAGTTTTCTGAGGGTTATAAAAAAGTCTCAAAAAGTTCTGTTAAGTCTAAATTCAATTTTGAAATTTTCTGGAGAAAGTCTTTTATCTCAATTTGTCAAATTCTTTTTTAATACATTTTAGAAGTTGTAAGTTGAGGCCTTCAGCGAAAATACGAACAATTTCGTGTATCTGGCCATCTACGATTATTTCACCACGCACTGCATCAAAGATGTGGCAATTCCCGTTATGTTTTACCTGTGTCATAATACGACTAAATTCAGCGTCCGAAACTCTTTTTTCATGTGTAAAATAACCCTTGTTTTCTTCCAAAAGATCTATATAGAAACTGTCTTCAGGTTCATTCAGTTTAAAGAGTTTACTTATTTTGGCCAGTACTAAACCTTCGACAGGTAGTTTTTGAACAAATTCAACCCCCTGGTCTGCCAGACAGGATTGCAAGGTTGAGAGTTGCTCATATTCCGGGAAATTTTTAATTCTGATAGCATTGAACTGTTTTCCGTTCCATTGAATAACCGCACTTGCTATATTTATTTTCTCAAACAAACATTTTTCAATTTGTTTGGCGTAACTAATTATTTCTTCCAGGTAATAAAAACGGTTTGTAAATAGGAAAAGAGAGTTGGGAACCGCTTTGCGGGGAACACTACCGTAATAATTGGCATAAGGATTATTTGCCTCTGAGATAGAAATTTGCAGATTCTTTAGATGAAGAGGAATTAACTCTTCGTGTTTGATGATCAGACCGCTTAAATGAACTTGATTTTTCATAGCCTTAATTTTACTTTTATAAGAACATTAAACGCCAGTAATCACCGTTTCGGTGAGTGGTCTTGGTATGTCGATAATCTTCGTATCGATTTCAGTGAACGTTCATGCAGAATTCAAAATATGATTGTGCTTTATATAAATTTACGTCAATTTTTATTGAAATGCCATTTTTTGATCTTTAATTCCAAACATGAAATGAGTTGAATTTTTATCAGAAACCGAAAATTTATTTTTTTTGTAATTATAAAAAGCAATAAAAGACTAGTATTAAATTATACCATTTGAATCTTTTGTTCAAATACGAATATAAACGAATTAAAAATCCAAATTCAATGAAAAAATTCAAAGTGCTGTTTGTTCTGCTTATTGCAGGTTATTCATTATTGGCCCAATCAGAGGCTGAAAAAGGTCTGCAGTCAATTACTATGGAATCAGTAAAGGGTCAGTTGGAGTTTCTTGCTTCCGACTGGACGGAAGGACGTGCTGTAGGAACGAAAGGGGCATATATGGCCGCTGACTACATTGCTTCAATGTTTCAAACCTATGGAGTTCAACCTTTTGGAGATAAAGGATATACAAGTCCATCTCGCAGCGAACGAATGGCTGGAATTCGTCCTAAGGAATACAGAACCTATTTTCAGAATTTTAGTCTTATTCAGTTTGAACCGGGAGAGGAACAGATTTTATCTGTGGTAACCAGCGCCCCGGGGAGTGAGAGTTCAATGAATTTCGGATATAGAACAGATTTTTATGTGAGTACAGGTCTTAACGGACAAACTGTTCAGGCTCCTTTGGTATTTGCCGGTTATGGTTTTGCCGATGAAGATGAAGGATATAACGATTTTAAGAAAATTGATGTAAAAGGTAAAATTGCTGTTATCCTTGAAGGATATCCTGGGCATAAAGACACTACTTCTGTCGGTTATGAGAAATTTGCTCCTGAAGGACGTTATGCAGCCTATTATTTGGAGCGGGATAAATTAAAGCGGATAAAAGAAGCCGGAGCCCTGGCTGTTATTATGCTTAATCCTGACGCAGATCCGACAATTAACTGGGCAACGAATAATGTTTATCGCGACAATGGCGGTTACAACGAATCCGGCAGAAAAATGAATCCTTATTATAGTAATAGAATGGCTTTGCCAGGTAAGGAAATGGATAGTGATATTCCTGTGTTTTCAGTAACACCACGAGTAGCAAACACCATTATTTCCGGCACAGGTGTCGATTTGAAATTGTTTGAGGAAACAGTGGCTAATAAACCGGAGCCGGCGTCGCAGGTGCTTGATGGTAAATCGGTGGCATTTAAAACAACTGTGAATACAGAAGTTATTAAAGCCAGGAATGTATTGGGATATATTGAAGGTAAGAACAAGGATGAATTTATTGTAGTGGGAGGACATTACGATCATTTGGGTAAAGCCGATGGCATTATTTATAACGGAGCCGATGATAATGCCTCGGGTACTGTTGGTGTGATGGCAATTGCCAAAGCTTTCATGGAAACAGGTAAAAAACCAGAAAAATCGGTCATTTTTGCTGCATGGACAGGAGAAGAAAAAGGATTGTTTGGATCGAGATATTTCGTTAGAGAAGCAATGGATGACAACATGAATATTGCTTTGAACCTGAATTACGATATGATTGCCAGAGACACTGAAGATGATTCGTTGAAAAATCAGGCATCGATGGTTTATACCAAGGCCAATTATGTAATTGAAGAAACAACTCGTGAGTTCGTTAAAGAAAAGGATATTAATCTTGATCTCAGTTACCGGCCTTCTGAAAACCCAAGAGGTGGAAGCGATCACGCTCCCTTTGCGGAAGAAAATATTCCGGTGTTTTATTTTATGGCAGCCATGCACCCCGATTACCACCAACCCTCAGATGAGTTAAGCAAAGTAAATTGGGATAAGATGCTGGAAATTATAAAAATCGGATTCCTGAATACCTGGGAATTTGCTAATACTGATGACTGGAAAAAGACAGAAGTAAAACCGGAACAATAGAAATACTACAATAAACAAAAGGCTTTCACATTAAGGAAAGCCTTTTGTAATAGGGAAAGTTATTTCCCTTTTTTTTATCGCAATAATATGCTAAGTTAACCAAAAACACTGATATGGTTGCAAAATTTTCTCTTTTATTTCAGAATTTGTAATGATATCGAAGCTGTTTTTTATATTATCGGGTAGTTCAAATTCTTTAATTTCACTGGTTAAATTAGCAATAATTACTATGCTTTGTTCTTCCGTTTGTCTGGTAAAAGCAAATAATTCGTTTCCTAAATCAATAATTTCCTGTTTTGCATTCGGATGAAATGCTTTTTGTTCTTTCCGCAGTAAAATAAGTTTTTTAAGCGTGTTAAACACTTTTTGTTGAGGTGTATCAGAATTTAAAATTTTTGTCAGTTCTTCTAATTGCCATTTCCTCCGGTTAATAGTCCTGTTGTGGTTGGTTGCAGTAACACCTTCGTGGTAATTAGGTGTTGCGGTAAGGCTGTGTATATAAAAAGCCGGAACGCCTGCCATACTCATCATAATGGTTTGTGACGCCAGAAAACGTTCAGCCTGAAAATTATCTTCTCCTTTATTTGTTCCTTTTAAAGCATCAAAATAGGTGATATTTAATTCGTATGGGCTCGTACTTCCATCAGGGTTTGATTTGTAATTTATCAGGCCCCCAAAAGCCTTCATTTTTTCAACCAGTTTATTTTTTTCGTCATCAGGTAATAAACCTTCCAAAGGGCGTACACCAATTCCATCGTGCGAAGCTGTAAAATTAAAAAAGGTTTTATCGCCTTCAAGCTGGGGTAGGCTTTTTGCCCACGAAACCAGGTAGTTTGAATTACCGGTATGTAATGCATGCAAAAGGAGAGGAGGCAGGCTAAATTGATAAACCATGTGTGCTTCGTCGCCTTCTCCAAAGTAACTGAGGTTCTCTTTGTTGGGGACATTTGTTTCGGTAAGAATAATAGTTGACGAATTGATAAATTCTGCCACGTCGCGCATTAATTTTACTACCTCATGGGTTTCAGGAAGATGCAGGCAGGTTGTGCCAACTACTTTCCATAAAAATGCAATGGCATCCAGGCGGATAATTCGAGCACCCTTTGAAATGTAGCCAAGCAAAATATCCATCATTTCAATCAGCAACTCAGGATTAGAGAAGTTAAGATCCACCTGATCGGCACTGAAAGTTGTCCAAACATGCTTAATTCCGTTAGCCGTTTTATAGGGCGTTAAAAGTGGTGTACTTCTTGGGCGCGTTACCTGCGACAGATCTTTTGCCGGATCTTCAACAATAAAATAGTCTTTGCCTTTGCCTTCCTGTTTTAAAAAATTTTGGAACCATTCGCTTTTGCTCGACGCATGGTTGATCACCAAATCAGACATCAGATCGAAATTCTGGCTTAAATCCAGTACATCGTTCCAGCCTCCTAAATCCGGATTTACCTGGCGGAAGTCGATCACCGAGAAGCCATCATCGCTGCTGTAGGGGAAAAAAGGTAATATATGTACAACCGAAAGTTGTTCTTTCAGATTTTTGTCCAGAAAAGATTTTAAGGTTAGTAAAGGCCTTTCAGCATTTTTTTTGATGCTATCGCCATAGGTAATCAACACGGTGTCTTTCTCATCCCACTTACTATTATTGGTTTCTTTTACCTTGTAATTTGAAATAACATTAAGTAAGGAATTCAGAATTGTATCGGTATATTTTTCCTTATAGATAAAACGCAGCCTGTCCTCTATCTTTTTTATAAAGGAATTTCCGGGATTGCTCATTGTTTCTGTTTTAAAGAATGTTGTTGTCTTCTTCTACAATCTGATAAAACTCTTCAAGTATATCAGGAAATGCACTTAATACTCTTTTCCAGTTAGGCATAACCGGAACATTGTCGGGGTTTTGAAGGAAGTCGATGCCAGATTGATATACATTTTTAACAAACAAATCGATTACTTCTTCTTCTTTATGGATATCGTAGTTTAAGCCATTCATTGCAGCATCAGCCTTATAAAGTTCGGCAAATTCGAGTGCAATTCGCCAGTAAGTTGCTTTCAGTGTTCTGAAAAATTCGGGACTTAGTGTAAACCCGTCGGAGGACAGTTTGGCAAAAATTGCCCTGGATATGTCACGGCTCATTTTCGACAAGCCTTTTTCTGCATCCTCAGCCGATAAAGACTGGTGTTTATGATCGTATCTATCCGCAATCTCAACCTGGCAAATGCGGTTAAACGAGTTATTTCGTTCAACTTCATTTAAAATGCCAATTTCAAGTCCCCAGTCGTAAGGTATTCTAATGGTTTTAATCACATCAGCACGCATTGAAAATTCGCCGGCCAGCGGGTAACGGAAACTATCGAGATATTCGAGGTACGAATGATGGCCGAGGAGTTTCTTTAAACTACGAAGTAAAGGTGTTACCAATAATCGAACGGCACGTCCGTGCATTTTTTCATCGTCTGACCTGAAATAATAACCTTTGCAGTATTTGTAATTAAAAGTAGGGTCAGCTACCGGATATACAAGCCGGGCAAGCATTTCACGGTTATAGGTCGTAATATCCGCATCGTGCAGAGCAATGGCTTCCGATTTACCGGAGGAAATCATATATCCAAAACAAAACCAAACATTGCGTCCTTTCCCGGGAACCGAGGTGTCGATATTTTTTGTGGCTAGTTTTCTTTTGAATTCGGTCATTCGCGGACCATCGTTCCATAAAACCCGATGATGTTGTGGAAGTTCGGAAAAGAATTCCAGTGCATTTTTATATTGAAAGTCATCGGCCTGATCGAGTCCGATTACGATTTCAGAAATATATGGAATGTCTTTCAGAATCTTTACAATATCTTTCAAAGCCTGACGCGAAAGTTCGGAATACAAGGATGGAATTATTAACCCGATGGGGCGTTTTTTACTAAACTTTTCCAGTTTATTTTCCAGCACTTCGTATGGCCTGGCTCTTAGGTTGTGTAATGTTGCAACAAATCCGTTCTGATAAAAATCTCCCATAATTATCTTTTTTAAATCATAAATTAGTACTCAATCAGTGTTGTAAAAGAACTATTGATTTAAATATAATCAAACTGATTGAAAAACAGGTTTCAATTTATAGCTGAAGGTAGTTGTTAACTCAAATATAAGAATGTAGAATTTGTTTTTAGTTTGATTATAAATCAGTTTTACGAGTGTGTATGTTTTTATGAAATTGTCAACAGCCCTCCCTCGTAAGTAGTTTTTATTGATCTGATTGAATTGTTTTTTTCGAAATAAAAAATAGATGTTATCTAATAAAACATATTATAATATTTATTATTTTTATTTAAAATAAACCAAAGAAATAATTTTGGTATTTGCTTTTATTTCTCGTTTAATATAATTCAATAGTTAAATTCCTAAGTTCCTGAAAAAATGAAACCTAAACAAATTTTATTTAGCATTTTGCTGATAATATTAGCTTCGTGTGGAAAAGGTGACGATCCGGTTCCTTCTGATCCTTCCGATCCTACTGTTCCCGAAAATCCGCCCGTAGTAGTTGATTTGTTAGATCTTTCTCTGACCACTATCAATTTCAATGCTGATAAAGATGCGAGCCTGGTTGTTGTGAATACCGAAAGTAGCTGGAATGCAAGTTGTACAGCAGACTGGATAACTCTTTCTACATACAGCGGAAACGAATCCACCGGTTTTCTTATCGGGGCTTCAAAAAACATAAAATTTCCGCGCGAAACGAAAGTTACAATCTCAGGAAGTGGAAAAATGAAAGAGATTAAAGTAACACAGCAAGGCGTATCTAAAATAGAATTTGAAATTAATGGAGTGGCTTTTACGTTTCTTCCGGTTGAGGCAGATACTTCCTTCTATTTAGACGGGACAACGTACCTGGCAACACGAAGTGTGTTTCTGAATAGTTATTTTATTTCTGAAACCGAGATTACAAATGCTCAATGGAAAGCAATAATGGGAAGTTTGCCCTACAATGGAGAAGATAATTCACCAGGTCAGCCGGTTGTAGTAAACTGGAAAAATATTTCTGAAGAATTTATTCCGAAAATAAATGATTTGTCAGGTTATGCTTTACGATTGCCTACCGAAAATGAATGGGAAGTGGCCGCTCGTGGCGGGAGAAAAGATATTGGTGGTATTTACGCTGGAAGTCTTTATGTGGATGAAGTAGCCTGGTATTCGAGCAACTCCGAAGGAATAAAACACAATGTTGCTTTAAAAAATCCAAACGAACTTGGGCTTTATGATATGAGTGGCAACGTAAGCGAATGGTGTAGCGACTGGTTTGCCGAATGGACCGAAGCAAACCCTCCACAGGCAGAATCAACAAATCCAACCGGGCCTGCTACCGGAACAGAAAAGGTGCTTCGTGGAGGCGATTTTCTGGCAGACCGGTTTCAGTACGATAAAAACAGTTGTAATATTGTATCCCGAAATTCTCTTATCCCCGACATAAATACCGAAGATTTTCTTTACAACGGTTATTATCATTATACCGGTTTCCGATTAGTTATACCAAAAAATTGAGGCAATGAATAGAATTAAATATTTCCTGCTTTTGGGTACTTTATTTATTATGAATAACATTTCTGCCCAGACTGTAGTGAAAATGGATATGCCGGAACAGGCAGACGAACCATTAAATGTTGTTGCATTATTTGACGAAGAACTGCCGGAAGGAATTCAGGTAGTTTTAGGTTTAATGGGATATGAGGTTGAAGGCGGAACTACCCCGTACCTGTTTGAGTGGTTGTTAAACGGAGAAGTAATTTCGACTACTGATATTGCTGTGTTTACACCCGGTAAAGGAGACGACCTTACATTGAAAGTAATTGATAATAATAAATGCAGGGCTACTACTTCTTTTAATTTGAAAGTGGCAAGTATTCCTGGAACTGATTCCGAAGATAAAGACGACATTAAAATTTATCCAACTATTGTTAATGAATACATTCATTTTGAATTTCCTTCTTCTAATGGTGATAAAGCATGGATGAGAATTTTTGATATCAATGGTAAACTGATTCAGGAAAATTATCTTTCAGAAAGTATGGATATAAATATCGGCTTAATCTCTGGAACTTACTTCGTCTCATTGAAGATTGGAGACAGAAATAAAGTTCAAAAAATAATCGCCCAATAATCACCACACTATGAAAAAATCACTTTCAATTATAAAATTCCTGCAAATCAGATTTGTAATTCTATTGTCAATTCTGATAAGCGGACTTAACATTCAAGCACAGATTTCCGGAAATGACGAAGCTAGAGAATATGCCACAGCCTTTTTTAATTCAATGCAGGCAAATTCCGGTCTTAAAAGTTCATTGGTTTCGTCGGCATTAACACAAAGTTATCAATCGGAAAGCAGTGTAAAAACTCCGCTTTTTGTTTTCCAGCAGGCTGACAATGGATTTGTTATTGTAGCGCAAAGTCATAATGCGTATGAAGTTGTAGGATACTCGGAAGAATCTACATTTGACGCTGCAAATATTCCTCCTCAACTGAATGCCTTAATGGCTTATTACGAAGATTCCCTGCAGTTTATAAATCCACGTTCTGCCTCTATACAATCAGGTACGCCGGTTGTTTCACCATTGTTATATGATTATGGAATCAGGCTCAATCAATTTGAACATCCGGAAGTTGGCGGTTGCCCCTCGGGGTGTGTGGCAACAGCAGTTACTCAAATGATGTGGTATCAAACGAAACTGACAGGAAAACCAATTAAAGGTTATGGTTCCTATTGTTATACAGATGAAAATCACGGTGAGATTTGTACTAATTTTTCAGGCAATACTTATACAGCCGCCGAACTTCTGTCATTTCATGTGGGGAATTCCATGGAAATGCAGTATTGCGGAAGCGCATATGGCAGCTACGCCAACATCGATTTTCCTGATGCTTTGGAAGAGCATTTTAAATACTATGTTGCTGATGCCGAGCCGGAAGATTATTATATTAAAAATGAACTGGAACACAAAAGGCCAATATATACCGGATTTACCGGTAGTCCTGCTTCCCACGCTTTGGTTATTGATGGCTACGACAGCAGCGGATATTATCATGTGAATTTTGGTTGGGGTGGCAGCTACAACGGATATTACCTCTTAAATAATGCAAAGTTTATTGGTATTGGAAACTTCAGGTTTTCCACAACTATTAATTCACCAAGAATAATAGTGCCTGCGCCAATACCTGTAAATAGACAGGATTCGCTGGCATTGGTTGCCATTCATAATGCAATGGGTGGATATGAGGCAACAACCTGGGATTTGTCTGAACCTGTTTATAAATGGAAGCATGTATTACTAATGAATGAAAGGGTAATAAAATTATCGATTAATACCTTTCTGCCACCTTCAACAAGTCAAAGCATTCCTTCGGAAATAGGTAACCTTACAGCCTTGCGGGAACTGAGTCTAACAGGATGTTTTAATGGTAATATTCCTTACACCATTTCAAATCTTACCGAATTAAAAACATTAGAGATTGTTAACCGGGAAGTATATGTAGCGCCCACTTTATATAAAGGAACCTTAAAAGGTGAAATTCCATCTGATATTAATAAATTAACTCAACTTGAATCGTTGCGTATTTCCAACGCAATAAAAGGAACAATTCCTTCAACAATAGGAAGTTTGACAAATCTAAAATCTCTGCAAATATATCAGGATACAACTTATTTTGCGCAAGGAAGTTTAACTGGGCAAATTCCTTCATCAATTGGAAATCTTAGTCATCTTCAGACTCTCAGTATCACCGATCAGCAGTTAAGCGGAATTATTCCTGCCTCCGTTAATAACTTGTCCGAAATCAAACAATTAGATCTTTCCGGCAATCAGCTTTCGGGAAGTATTCCTGCATTGAACCTGGCAAACCTGCAATATTTGGTATTAGATGATAATATACTTTCTGAATTTGAAGAAGGAAATAGTAACTGTCCTGATTTAGAGTATGTTTACCTCCAGGATAATATTATTGCCGGCGACCTTCCTTCCTATTTTGGAAACTACACCTCTTTAATTTCATTAAACTTATCCGATAATCAAATAACATCCATTCCAGAGGAGATTGGTAATTTAATTTATCTGGAAAATCTTTCTCTTGATGATAATCAGTTGCAGATTCTGCCAAATGGACTTGGTTTATGTTTGAGCCTAAGACATTTCACCGCGGATAATAATCAAATAGAAACAATCCCTGAAAATTTTGGGCAGGAAGGTAATTTGGAAACCTTGCATTTGTCGAACAACCAAATTAAAAGCATACCTCCGGAAATCGGAAATAATCCTGATTTGTACGAGATTTATTTCAACAGCAATAAAATTGATAGTATTCCATCATCTTTTGCAAATATTCGGGAGTCAGCAACTATTTTACTACAGGATAACGAGATGACCGGAAATATTCCTGAAGAATTAATGAATATTTCCAGCGAAAAAAACAGGTTTGTTCGCTTAGACAGTAACCGCTTTGTGTTTAGCAATATTCCAAAAGCAGACGATTTACAATTTGGAGTCCGGAATCAAAGAGAAGTATTGCTAAAAAAACAGGTTTTTAAGGTTCAGGTTGGCGATACTGTTCATATAGATATTCGTTCAATATCCGGTCTCTCTGATCCCGGCAATAAATATTACTGGCTTACTTACCCTAATTTGACTTCTGCAACGGTTATAGATGAGCGATTTAGTGCTTTTCAACCCAATCCAGTGCTTGAGATTGTTATAAACGAGGAAAACGTAAACAACAAATACTATTGCAAAGTATTTAATCCTGAGTCGCCTACCTATACTTTTATTTATGAAAACTATACACATTTGCTTCAATGTATGGAATATCTGAATACAGATACAATTGTCTTTCAATTGGCATCTGATGAAGAAATTATTGCAGAAAAATATAGCGCAGAGTTTGTGACTTCACTGCAATCGCTTCCCGATAAAACAATCAATGACGGTACAATAACACTTGTGCCCCCGGTAAAAATAAAAAGAGGTACAGTGTATTGGGAAGCTTCTTCCGACGGTGAAACATGGGAAATAGTTTCCGAATCGATGGAACGGGCCGATTTACAGGCAAACATTAAAAGTTCCGGTAGCGAAAAACTGGTCCTGACTCCAAAAAATACTGCCTTTTATCGTTGTTGTATTAACGAAGATGGTTGCGATCCACTTTACAGCGATCCACTAAAAGTAGAGTCGTTTGGGAATGTACTTTTTGACCAAATTATCAATGTAACGGAAGAGTCGCTCACGGTTAGCGTCGATAGTATTGAAGTGGTGGTGCCCCAACATTTTCATGATACCGATTTTCGAATGACCATTACAAAACTTGACAATCCCCCTGCAAGCCCCGACTCGATGAAATTAAGTAGCGTGTACGATGTAAGTGTCAGCTGTGGAAGTGTTTTTGATATCCCCCTGCTTATTAAGTTTAAAAATATCGATTTGGAAACATTTAATAAAATGGATATTGATAAATATGTTGCGGTATATTATGATGACAGGAATCAAAAATGGGAACCTTACGAGAACAGTGGATTATCGCTAAAAGATAGTTCAATTGAATTCTATACCAATCACCTAACAAAACTTGCCTGGTACGAACTGGCACATGGATCATTCACCTATATTCACACCCGCGATCGCGCTAATATCATATATAAACAAGATTATATTTTTGATGCTTATAAAATTACAACGAAGCAACCATGGCATACAAGCAATATTGATCCGGAAAATGACGGAACTCCATATATGATTCAGGATATGGGTGAGTATATGGATCAGATTATCAATAAATTTGATTCATTAGGTCTTAAAACACCCGGATTAAGATTTAATGTTTATGTGGAATCAAAACTAGGGCAAGCAGGAAAAATAGACTGGCACGGATATATTGCCGGGAGAGGATATTTTTATGCTAATCCGATATATTGCACCGATCCTAGTGATCTGCGAAGGACAATCTCCCATGAGTATATGCATTATACCCAGGATTATTATATGACAGTAACACTTCAGAACTACTGGTGGCAGGAGGCTCATGCTCCTTTGTCTGACCGCTTAGTTTGGGATGATAATATTCAGAAGGAAGCAGAGCCGGAATATTTATTAAAGGCAGGCTATAAACATTCGGCAAACGCAAAAAGCATTTTTGAAATCTTATCGAACTCTTGGTATGACGATAATAATATTCCAATATTATCAAAGTATTTCACTGATTCAAACGATCCAAATTTAGCAGGCACATTTTTACATTATATGCGCAGTTACCGAACAGATAAAAAATTGGAACCTGATGTTTTACTGAAAGAAACACCCTATCTCGGAACCTGGGTTGGTTATCTGGATGATTACGCTAAAAAATATTTGAATTCAACTGTTGGCAACGAGTATGAAGATTTTGTGAAATATATAATATCAGGTGATACCCTTAATTTTACAATCATTAATAAGTCAGGAAATCCATATAGTTATTTAGAAAGTTCTGAAAACACCAATGTCTTTACCTATCCTGTTTCCTATTATTTTAAAGAAGGAGACGAGATACCTCAGAAAGATGAAATGGATATAAAAGTTCCTAATATGGCTTCCAAAATCGTGTTACTTAAAAATTTTAATCCTGACACGATGGTGCTGGTTAATTACAAACGCAAGCACAACATAGATGAAAACCAGCGCGTATATTTTGCAACATATGATTACAAAAAGAAAGGAATGATATATACAGATATTTCAGATTCAACAGAATATAATTTCCTTCTTGATGCCAGAAACAAAGAAAATATATTGACTAAATTCAGTAATTATAGTTTTTTACTTTTAATTAATAAAAATTCTTCCTCAACTAATTTTGATGCCTCTTTTGAACTCACCGCAAGTCCGGTTATGAATATTAAAAATGTTGCACAACTTGCCATTTACAGCGAAAACAGGCCAATGAAACATACTTTTGACAATACTTCTGATTATTTATCGGTTGGAAGTCCGAATCCTGAATACATGTCAGGTTCAACATTCAATGCAAAAGTCATGAGCGAAACTACCACAAAGGAAGTGATAAATGACCATACTTTGAGGGTAATAAACCAGTACACACTTATTATTGATGAAGTTGAAGTTTTAGGTGCGCCAACGGTTAAAGACAGTACGATTTATACGCAAACAATTGATTATGATATTCTTGATGGCACATTGAAAATAAACGAACAGTCAAAATATTATCGGATATACCATACTTATTTTGAACTTTCTCCCGGCAGCGGCGGAGAAGTTGAAAAAATATTGCGATACAAACAATACATCCATGATACTCAGGATAAGACTATAACATACTGGTTAAAAGATTTTATGAATTACCAGCAACCGGAGAATGTTGTACAGGATTTTCAAGATGTTTACGGCACAAATATCAATTTTTACCTGACAAACAATACAAGTGATACCAGGAAGGTTGTAAATAAAATTGATGGCTATATCAAAACAACCAATTACACCGAGAATGGGACGGTTTCTTCTGTACAGGAATCAACTTATGTGGAAACGGATTATTCAAATCCGGATCTTAAACTTTATTTTATTCTTCGTACAAAAGATGAATAACAGCTTTTAAGTTCCGATACCTTATAAACAAACGAGCGTTCTTGTTTTTATATAAGAACGCTCGTTTCGCTGTTTGTTAAATTGTGCTTATTCAGTTTTCCGCACTTTTTTACTTGTTTTACAATTCGCGCATGTACATGCTTTTAATAATTGGTTCCAGTTTATCAGCAATAATTTTATGGTCAAGGTTTTCCTTTAAAACCTTAAGGTTATGCAGAACCACTTTGTTTCGATATGGAATATCAGTTAACAGTTTATAGGCAGCATCTACTAATTCGTCACTAATGGGTTCTCCGGTTTCGATTGCCGGTAAATCAAAACCGAATTTTTCAATTTCGTCTTTGTAAATGTCGTATTTGTTTATAACTGCAGGAACTGCAAACGAAATCATTTCCAGAAGGTTGTTGCCGAATCCTTCCACATCACTGAAATAGGTTCCTATTCCTCCATAAGAAGCTACTATTGATGGTATCTCTGCAAAGTTGTAGAATTTCTTATCTACAATTATATCACGGTGAGACAGAATATTGTTTTCTCCAAAAATGAGTACCACGTTACTGGAAGGATCTTTTTTGCACAACTCTGAATAATGAACATACAAGTTATGCAAATACTGGTTTTGCTCATCACCAGAATGTCCGCTTATAATGAGTGCAACACATTTTTGTTTTTTGTTCTTTATGAATTTTTTATCCAGTTTGAAAGCCAGATCAATGGCCAGTTCAATCTTTTTACGCGGCACAACTCGGGTGTGTTGCAGTAAAATTACTGTTTCATCCATCGAAAAACCTTTGCTGGCCACTTGTTTTTCAAGGCCAATATCTTTTAAGAATGAGTCGTTGTAATTGTCTTGCGGCGGACAAATCAATTCTTCAGAATCAGGATTTAAGTGTTCCCATTCCCATGGGATTTCACTGGTGTTGGGTACAACAGTGGTACGAAGCTTGAAAAACTTTTCCAGTTTGCTGTTATTGTATTCACTAAAAAGTCTTTTTCCCAGTTCAATTTGTTGATTATTTATAAAGGCAATGGAATTCACGTAAGTTACACCAGGCAGGTATTTCAAGTACTTCTGAATTACAGGATTGGGATTGGCAAAAATGTCACGTTCGAAATAAGAATCGTGCCACCAAACCATTAGTTTAGGCCAGATAATACCTTCGGCGCGCAATTCTTCAATATAATAACCTAATCCGACAGCTGTAATAAAATTGTACGGATGCGACGTGTTATGGGCAATTATTAAGTCAATGTCATTTTCATCAACCCACTCCTGAATTACTTTTTTGGCATACATCGCATTCTCATGAATCATCTCATCCAGGCCTTCAGTATCAGGATTATTGAAGTTGCGAATGATATGTTTGTGCACTTCGCTTTTATGCCAGAAAACGTCGTTTGTTTCTGCGTTAAAGCGTGGTGAAGAGTGTGCCGCTAAAAAGAAAAAGTTTCCAAGATTAATATCCAAGTGTTGCGACATGGCTTCTACTGTTTGATCGATAACAATGGAAACTCCGTCGTTTTTACCAATTAGGGAGTGTATTATTCCTATTCTTAATTCGTTTAGTCTCATTCTAAAATTTTTGTAAGTTGTTTTAAATCGTTGATGATAAAATCGGGGAAAAGACGTCGTACCCTTTGATCATCTTCTCTTAAACGCAGAGAACGTTCGTCGCCGGCAAAAAGAACTGTTTTTAATCCTTCTTTGGTAGCCGTGTACACATCCTTTAACATATCATTTCCTACAAAAAGAGTTTCAGAAGGAAGGATGTTGTATTTTTCTTTTAAAACCGGAATAAATTTTTCGAATAGTGCCGTATCGGGTTTGGCCCTGAGCTCCTTGAAAGAGTATACCGATAAATCCTCCTCAAACAGGTCGATATGTTGTTTGGTGCTGAACGTCCCGGTGATAAAATAATTCATAATAATGGGAGTGTAAAATTGCGCATTTGAAACAATGCCCAGTGGCAATCCCATTTTTTTTATTTCAATTAAAACTTCTTTCATTCCGGGCATTGGGTAAACCCTGTTACTCAATATTTCAAATACCATTATGGTGTCAGCTAAAGATTCTGTTCCGTTAAGGGAAAGGAGTCCTTTTGCCTGAGCTACTTCAAACATTGCTTTCCAAACCTTAAAAATATCTACATCGGGGAAAGGATGCCCATTGGCCCTGAGTTCATCGTGCTGTTCCTTAATTTTTACCTGTAACTGATCCAATAAAAAAGAGTAAACCTCAGGTTTGCAGTTGTCCAAGTCGAAACCACCGGCTTCCATTGCAGCCTGCATATTTTCTTTGTTTAGCGAAGCCTGATCAATATCACCAGATGATGATATAAGCAGAGTTCCGTAAATATCAAAAATTACAGCTTTTATTTTATCCTTTGAATCGGTTTTAAGATTAGGGCAAAATGTAGTGGGGATGGGTTTTAGTTTTTCCGTATTATCCAACCACTTTTTTATATCGCTCCTGAAGTTTAATTCCATACCCTTTTAAAGAATAATTGTTTTTGATAATTGTTTTGTTTTGTTCTAAAATGTGAGGTTTTATCTCACTAAACAAAGTATGTAATATCGGATTTTGTTCAAATATTCTTTGTTTTTCTATTTTTCCGTTCAATACACTGGCAATTATTTCCATCTGCATTTTCAGGTTCAGATCTTTAAAATCGGCTTTAATTCCCGGTATATTCAGTTTGAAATAAAGAGTAGGAAAAATAAATCCATCCTCTTTAAAATCTTTGGTAATAAAGTCAATATCGCGGCCAACTACCGGTGTGTCAACCAGCCAGGGTTCAAGATAAACCATCCCGAATCCTTCTTTGTAACTGGTGGTAATGCAAAAGTCACTTCCTCTTAAAAGCTTTTCAAAGTTAACCTTTGTTCCGGCTTCGAAGGTTATTTCAATATCATGCTTTTCACAAAACTCTACCCACTGCGTGTACATATCAATTTCAACAGGGTTTTGCGGTGGCTGCGTTACTGTAAAATTGGCTCTGTGACTGAACAATATGGACAGGAGAATAAACTCTCCAATGTTTTTACGCTGAATTACCCTTACCGGATAGGTAATTAATAGTTTGTCGGGAGAGAGATTCAATCCCTCGCAAATTTCATTTTTAGCCGTTTCTTTTTCCTGTAATTGTTCCGATGCAATAAATTTTACCGGATTGGGCAGCCATTCAATTCGCTCTTTTGAAACACCCAGCTCTTTCAGCCTGTTGTAGTCGAATGAGTTAAGAACACCAAAATGGTAATTCGGTAAATTCGGATACAATACTTCGTTTATATCCTGCAGAAAGATATCGGATAAAATTTCTTTTAAAAATGCATGATTCGACGGTCTGTCTTCCGCAAAATCGTGGGCGTGGTTAAATACTTTTACCCCTTCTTTCGCCAGTAAATAAACGGCATAAGTTACAATCGGGTTTTTACCCAGGTTCAGATTGTGAAAATGTAACACCGTATCTTCAATGAGGTATTGCCTGATTTCGCGATGTACTTTATGAAGCATGTCCATCGCTTCTTTATCGGTATATTTTTTTCTTTCGAGGTAATTCAGGTCTTCAATTATATTGAGTTCTGCTCCTCTCGATGTTATGGATTCAGGATTGGGGCAAGCTCCAACCAACACTTTTATGGAAGATCCTTTCAGACTTTCAATTTGTAATTCTATAATCCGGGTAACTCCTCCTGGATTTAAATGGCTATGTGCAATTACTATTTGCATAATATAAGTTTGAATATAAAAATAGGAAATCGTGAGTAATTTAAGTCGTAGATTTCGATTTTGAAGAAAGTTTAACTAAAAACTAAAACCAGCGAAGGAAATTCTAATGATAGTGACATTTTAATCCGCGATTGTCTTACTTCAGAAATAGATTAGGGCTTTAAGCATTAAAGATTCCATCTTTTTCAATTTCAGACAAATTTATCTTTACTTTGCACCTGGAATAGAAAATTATATTACGAAGCAATGGCAAAGAAAAGGGTAAATGTGGTAACGATGGGATGTTCGAAGAACCTGGTTGATTCTGAAGTTTTATTAAATCAGCTGGAGCGTGGAAAATTTGAAGTGGTTCACGATTCGAACGAAACAGGATTTGATGCGGTTTTTGTAAATACCTGTGGTTTTATTCACGATGCCAAACAGGAATCAATCGACATGATTCTGGATTACGCCGAGGCAAAAAACCGGGGAGAGATTGACAAACTCTATGTGATGGGGTGCCTTTCGGAGCGCTACCAGTACGAACTGGAAAAAGAAATACCCGAGGTAGATAAATACTTTGGAAAGTTCGATATGAAGGCCATGGTTGAGGAACTTAAGGTTGCCTATGCGCCTGAATACATTTATGAGCGAAAAATAACCACACCTTCTCATTTTGCATATTTGAAAATTTCGGAGGGTTGTAACCGTTCATGTTCTTTCTGTGCTATTCCCAAAATGACAGGACGACACAAGTCGCGCAGTATCGAAAGCCTTGTAAAAGAAGCGCGCTACCTGGCAAAAAAAGGAGTGAAGGAATTGCTGCTGATCGCCCAGGATTTATCTTATTATGGAATCGATTTATACGGAAAAAATCAATTGGCTGAGTTAATAACGCAGGTTTCAGAAGTTGAAGGAATTGAATGGATACGTTTACATTATTTGTACCCCACAAAATTCCCGATGGAGATTTTACCGATTATGCGCGAAAATCCAAAAGTTTGTAAATACCTGGATATGCCGTTACAACATATTTCAAACCAGGTATTAAAGAATATGCTTCGCCATGTTACCCGCGAAGAAACAGAAGCTTTAATCGCAAAAATTAAAGAAGAAGTACCGGGTGTCGTTATTCGTACCACCATGCTGGTTGGATTCCCCGGCGAAACCGAAGAAGATTTTGAAGAATTAATGGCTTTTGTGGAAGAAAATAAGTTTGGACGACTTGGCGTTTTCCCGTATTCAAATGAAGATGGTACTTATGCTTCAGATAAATTTGAAGACCGGCTTGATGACGAGACTAAACAAAGCCGTGCCGACGAAATAATGGAAATTCAGCAATACATTTCGGCCGGGCTGAACCGTGAAAAAATTGGCGGTGAGTTTAAAGTTATTATCGACCGTGCTGAAGGCGATTATTATGTTGGTCGCACAGAATTTGATTCTCCGGAGGTTGACGGCGAGGTTTTGGTAACGTCTGATAAAGTGCTTCGTGCCGGAGACTTTGTGAACGTTAAAATAACAGGAGCAGAAGATTACGATTTGTATGGAACCGTAATTTAGAGCTCCCGAACAATATTTTAAAATATCCCTGTCAGGAGTAAATTCGTATAATTTCACCGGTTCGTTTACCTTCCACACTGCGCTCGTATCCCCGGGCTACTTTTTCCATGGAAACAGGAGTGTGACCCGGGAAAAAATCTCCCAGTTTTTTGGCAGAAGCTTCTACCAGTCCGGGTGAAACAACATTAATGCGATGTCCGTTTTTTAATTCCTGCGAAACAGCATAGACAAAACCATGAATGGCTGCGTTAACTGTGGCTGCATTCGTTGTCATATAAACCGGATCGTCGGCCAAAATACCTGTAGTTAAGGTAAATGAACCTTCATCGTTCAGGTAGTTCTCTCCAATTCTCACCAGGTTTACCTGTCCCATCAATTTACTTTTTATTCCAATGTAAAAGTCGTCTTCACTCATTTCTGAAAATGCCGCCCACTTTGTTGCTCCTGCACAATTAACAATGGCATCCACTTTTCCGGTTACTTCAAACATGTTTTTTAATGAATCGATACTTTCAATATCAACTTTAATATCGCCACTACTTCGGCCGGCCACAATAACCTCGTGTTTTTCCTGCAGTTTTTGTGCTACTGTATTGCCAATTGTTCCGTTGCCTCCAATAACCAATATTTTCATCTGCTGTAATTTATTTTTATAAACTGAGTCGTTTTTATTTCCATTAACAGAATAGTTGCCCTGTTGTTTAAGACGTGAAGTTTTTTGTTACTATAGGGTTCAATGATCTCTTTTTATGTATGTTGAAAACGGCAGTGGAAGAGTAAATTAAAAGAAATCTGCTATATTTTAATTCTTCGTAGTATCCTTTCTTACAAGGGGTGACGTGGTTTCCTTTAATAAAAAAGCCGATACAAAATTTAGAATGTATCGGCTAATCGGAACTAATTGTTTAACTGTTTTCTGTGAATGTTTTATTGTTGAGTATTCCTTATCTAACTTTCATTACCAATCGGGCCATCTCAACTCCACGCCACTCGCGGGTTTTTAAACCCTTCTGTACGGCAAGTGAAGTTTTCATATCCATATTTCCACCGTTGCCTTCCCAAAACTCTGCAAGCTGTTTATAATCGGAATACATGCTATATGTAATGTGTGTGCCTGCAGCTTCATTACCGGCCGGAAGTATGATTTTCAATAATCCCCAGGAACCTTTTTTGTCGTCGTCGACCATTTGCTGATGCCAGGGCTCGAAAATTTCTTCTTCCACTTTTTCATAGCTGTCATCCAGTTGTTTCATAATATCCATGGTAATTATTGTGCCAATTTTCATGTCAAAATCGCCGGTTGTTGTGTTAATTTCAGTACAATAAACCTGGTGTGCAATGTCTCTCGATTTTACGGTCTTTTCCATCATCTTATTAAGTTCATCATCACTTAAGTCAGGATATGCTTTTTTCAAGTATTCGTTAAATTTTCCATTCGGAATACCTTCGAACATTGCTGCCATGTTCGAAAAAAGTGTTACAGTAAAGTATTGCGAACCTTGTTCTGTTCCTGAGGGAGACATCGCCCAAAGATCCCAACCTAAAATATTATTATCGGCAACACGCTGTTGATGAATTTTGGACCAAAATTCTTCTACCTGCCAGTAATCAGAGTTGTTTTCGTCTGGGACCTGCATGAATTCAAGAAGAATGTAAAGTTGCATATCTTCTTGTGCAAATATATTTACGGAGGCAAACAATAAAAACGCAATTAAAATAGATCTTTTCATAATGTCAGATTTTATGTGAAAATGAAATAATATCCATTTCTCGTATCCAATTGCTAAGATGATTCTTCCTTAATAAAAGATTTTCATCTTATTAAATAATTGATTTACATGTACAAGTTATGACATATAAATAATAAAATACTAAAATGTCTTTAAATGGTTGGGCTATAAAAATGATGTTTTACATAAATCACGAATGAGTTGTTATAGGTTTGGGAAACTGATTAAGCGATTTTAGATGTTCATCCTATTTGTTGAATTACCTGGTAATCTTTTAATTAGTTTACAAATATTGCGCTTATTAATATAAATTGTCTTTGTTTTTAATATCGCAAAAGGTGATAGAGTAGTTCGATAGTTTAGCATAAAGTTTTATCGAATAAACGACTAAAATATTCGATAGGCTGTTGTGCTTTAACTATAATCGTTTTTAATTCGACTTTTTTGAAAAGGATAGCATGATTTAATTGAGAATATAACTTGAAGATTTATCCTCATTTGTTGTTATATTTTAAAACTTCAAACATTATTTCTTTTTTGATTCCATTTTAAATTGCAATAAAGTTGAAACCCGGCATATCGTAATTCTGTAAAAGTAATTTGTAAGCTATTTAGTTCTTATTTGAAGATTATTATGTGAATTGTTCATTTTAAAACAGTAAAAAACTTTAACATGCCAGTAAAAAAACTCAAAGCATTTCTCGATGAAAATAATGTGAAGTATGTTACCATAAAACATTCCCCGGCTTATACTTCGCAGGAGATTGCTTCAAAAAGCCATGTGTCAGGAAAAGAATTTGCAAAAACTGTAATTATTAAAATCGAAGGGAAAATGGCCATGACAGTTTTGCCGGCTTCATACCAGGTTGATTTTAATTTATTGCACGAAATTTTCGGAACCCGGAAAATATCTTTGGCTTCCGAAGAAGAATTCAAATATTTGTTTCCTGATTGTGAAGTTGGTGCCATGCCGCCTTTTGGAAATCTTTACGATATGGAAGTGTTTGTGGCAGAAACGCTCTCGGAGGATGAAGATATTGCTTTTAATGCAGGGAATCATACCGAAATGATTCAGTTGAAATACAAGGATTTTGAACGTTTAGTAGAACCTCGTGTTTTTAAATTTTCATGGAAAGCTGTTAGTTTTCCCGGCGACCCTGCTGAAAGATGGGCAATGGATGATTAGCGATTTTGTTTAGTTAATTTGAAGAACTTTAGCCCCCTTTATTTTCCGGTTTTTAATATCCATAATTGCCTGATTTGCATTTTTAAATGGATATACCTGAATTTCCGGTTTGAATTTCATCTCGGCAGCAAGGCGAATAAATTTTCTTACATCACTGCTGGTTACATTGGCCACACTTTTTATTTCTTTCTCCATCCACAAATGAGCTGGATAATCCAATTTTAATAAATAATCCTGATCAATATTTTCTTTGCGGATGGCATTAATTACTAAACGTCCGCCCGGTTTTAATGCTCGTAAAGCTTCCATAACCGGTTTCCAAACAGGTGTTGTATCAATAATACAATTAAGTAAATGTGGGGGACGATCTAATGTGTCTCCTGCCCAAATTGCCCCCAATTCACGTGCAAACTCTTGTTCTTTGCGATTTCTTGCAAACACATAAACTTCTGTATCTGGATATTGGTATTGTATTAATTTTAATACAAGGTGTGCCGAGGCGCCAAAACCGGTAAGGCCAATCCTGTCACCATCACTGGCATTGCATAATTCCAGCGAACGGTATCCAATTGCTCCGGCACAAAGTAAAGGTGCAGCTTCGGCGTCAGAGAAAAATTCGGGGATCGGGTAGGCGAATTTTTCCGGCACAAGCATATACTCGGCATAGCCACCATTAGCATCTCTGCCTGTTGCTAGAAACTCAGGGCACAGATTTTCTCTTCCCGATAAACAGAATTCACATTTACCGCAAGCCGAATAAATCCAGGCAACACCCACACGATCGCCTTTCTGGAAACTTGTATCTCCATTTGTTTGTTCTACAGTGCCAACTGCCTGGTGTCCGGGAACAACTGGAAAGTTAGGGGGAGGAGTGCGCCCTTCAATTTCGTCGATTTCAGTGTGGCAAACTCCGCAGGTGCTCACTTTAATTAAAAGTTCTCCTTGTTTGGGAGTCGGTTTCGGAAGTTCCACTAATTTTAAGGGAGTACTTTCGGTGCTTAAATTCGATATTTTGTTTATAATCCAGGCTTTCATAACCTTAAAGTTACTTATGACGTTTTAAATTACAAAGCTTTTGTGTTTAGTTGGTGAGATATCTTAGTAGGAATACGTATAACTTTGCAATACTAATGCGGGACTTAGTTGAAATAAGAGTAGAGTGTTATGCAGGTTATAAAGCCGATGAATACCCCGTTCGTTTTTATTGGGATAATATTGGTTTTGAAATAGAAGAAATAGTTGATCGTTGGTTTCAGGGAGAACAGAATCCTGAATTTCCTCCTGCTACCTATTTTAAGGTTTGCACCACTGATAAAAAGACTTACATCTTAAAACATATAATAAAACAGGATCGATGGTTTATTTTGAAAAAGGAGAAAGTTTGAACTTATAAACATTATATTCTCTATTTGAAAACATTATTATTTGTTATGAGCATGCCAATAATTTAAAGTTGCCGGGATACTTTGATTGAAAAGAAATTGTATGGCCTTAGTGACTTTAATAATATTCCTTTTATGATTTTTCTTTCGTAACCCATTAAAATATAGTTTGTTATTAGAGGAGTTCTTTAGAATGGATTTCCTATTGGGTTTTCGTAAATTATTAATAAATTTGTTTGTATATTAAAAATATTCTTAGAAAGAATAATAAATATGTAGCCGTACAAGCTGTTGTCAGGAAATCTAAATTTTTTATTTGTTGCCTCAAAAAATCCTTGCAATAGGATGAAGATAGCATTTTTGAAATATAATTTTTTTTAGATTGACTGATACCTAAAAATGAACATTAGTTAATAGTATTCATTTTTACATGTTCCTGATTTCGAGGGCATGCTATGCTAATTTTCTTCCTGGTTTGATAATACTATGATGAATTATTATTTGTCTTTATAGCTTTATTAAATCGAAACCAACACATGACGACGAGATTATAATTTCCCTTTTTTCGTCTGAATTACAAGTTAAATTAAACCCCACTAATGTGAATTTGAATTGGTAATGAAACATTTCTATTCAAATTCATTAACATATTATAATTCTTTAAATCAACTAGAATGAAACATTTTCTATTTACTTTATTTATTGGTATTTTTTGTTGTACCTATATTATTCCGGTAGGCTTTTCGCAAAATAGAGGTCAAAACATTACTATGGAGACTGTTTTCAATAAAACAGTAATCATTAAATCTAATCTAGAATTATCTAAAATGCAAGCGTCTGTAATTCGCGTACCCGCAGATTATTCAACAATAAGGGAAGGTATAAGTGCTGCTAACTCAGGAGATACTGTGAGAGTTGCGGCAGGCACATTTCATGAAAATGATATCGATATGAAAAAAGGAGTGGTAATTCAAGGTGCTGGAATGGATTTGACAACGGTGGACGGTGATGGTAAAACGATATTTAATGGTGCAGATAGTGCAGTAATAGAGGGATTTACTATAACAAATGCAAGTGGAACAATCGAGAAGGGGATTTTAGGCTCATCTTCATCACTAATTATTAGAAATAATAGGATCACCAATTGTTATCATGGTGTATACGTCAATACAAATGCAATAATCCAAAATAATGTTTTTAGCGGTAATACGAGCGCTGCAATTTTTTGTGGTACATCCGATCCCGGGGAGAATCCTCAAATAAATGGTAATCTTATTGTAAATAATGATGACGGGATTGTTGGTGTATCATCTGATATAATAGCTTATAACAATACACTTGATTTGAATTATACGGGTTTCTGGATACAGAAAGGATCGAATGACACAACAGAGATGGAAGTTAATTTGTATAATAATATTATTTCTAACAGCGAATGGTATGGTATTTTCCTGTCTCTTAGTGGCGAATATGCTGTTAATCCTGATAATATGACAATTGTATATAATGATATTTGGGGAAATTCTTCTGATTATAATGGTGGATGGGAGCCGGCAGATAATAATATTTCAGCGAATCCATTATATATTGGGAACGAGATAATTGGTAAAGTTTTATACAAATCAGGAAGTTCCGGTATTGATATTGATAAAAAGATTTTGCTTTATAAAACTATAAATGAATATTATAATTCAAATAATGAAGCTGATAGGGAAGATTTACTTCGAATATTATCCGCTCAGTCAATTCATATTAAGCAATTAAAGTCTGTTTCAACCGTTGATTCTGCCGACTATCAATTGAGAGTTAATTCTCCATGTATCGATACTGGAGATCCTTCAAGTTCTTTTGATCCGGATGGAACAAGGGCTGATATGGGTGCGTTTTTCTATGACCAATCGGTTACCGGCATTGTCAATTTTGAAAATTCTGCTCATTTTGAATTATCTCAGAATTATCCAAATCCATTCTCTTCAAAAACGGTTATTCCTTTTAAAGTATTCGAAGTATGTGATGTTGATATAAGAATCTACAATCTTGCAGGGCGCGAAGTGAATATACTGACACATAATAAATATGTTGCCGGTTCGTACCAGGTTATTTGGGAAGGAGATGATAATAAGGGAAGGAAAATGTTAAACGGCTTGTATCTGGTAAAAATGAGAGTTGGTAAAAAAGTGATGACAAGAAAGTTGGTTTTTCAGAAAGAATGACTTATACAAACAGGGGTCTTTAAAATAAAAAAGGATCTCATCCGTCAGTTGACAAACGAGATCCTTTTTTATATACTGATATCGTAATTTCTTACATCAGGAAGCTCAACAGAATACCAGCTGCTACTGCCGAACCAATAACACCCGATACGTTAGGCGCCATAGCGTGCATTAGCAAGTGGTTGGTTGGATCTTCTTTCAAACCAAGTGTCTGTACTACCCTTGCACTATCGGGCACAGCAGAAACACCGGCTGCACCGATCATTGGGTTGATTTTGTTCTCCTTTTTAAGGAAGAGGTTCATAATTTTTGCACCGGCAACACCTCCTGCAGTTGCAATTACAAATGAACCGGCTCCAAGGGCAAAGATTTTAATCGATGCAGGAGTTAAAAATACGTCGGCTTGTGTAGAAGCACCCACTGTAATACCAAGTAGAATAGTAATGGTATCGATAAGTGGATTTGCAGCAGTGTTAGCCAATCGTTTGGTTACTCCTGATTCTTTCAACAAGTTTCCAAAGAACAACATACCAATAAGTGGCAGAGCCGATGGAGCAATGTAAGCTGTAAGAATTAATCCAACAATTGGGAACAATACTTTTTCTGTTTTTGAAACCGCACGTGGAGGTTTCATCCGAATTTTACGTTCTCTTTTGCTTGTCATCAACTTGATAACCGGTGGTTGAATTACAGGAACCAATGCCATATACGAATAAGCTGCAATAGCAATTGGGCCAATCAGGTTTTTCACTGTTGTTCCATCGGGTAAAATATTCAGACCGTTGGCCAGTTTTGATGATATAAAGATAGCAGTAGGACCGTCGGCTCCACCGATAATACCAATCGCACCGGCTTCAGGCGCAGCAAAACCAAGGTAAATCGCACCCAGGAAAGTAAGGAAGATACCAATTTGAGCAGCAGCTCCCAGCAACATCAATTTCGGATTCGAAATAAGAGATGAGAAGTCTGTCATGGCTCCAATTCCAAGGAAAATCAGAGGCGGATACCAGCCTTGAACAACACCCTGGTAAAGGATATTCAAAACAGATCCAGGTTCGTAAACACCTAATTTCAGGTTAAAGTCAACTACCTGGAACATTGGAATATTACCTATTAGGATACCGAAGCCAATTGGTATAAGCAGCATGGGTTCGAAGTCGTATTTGATTGCCAGAAACAGGAAAACAAATCCAACCAGCATCATAATAATATTACCCCAGGCAACATTGGCAAAACCAGAAAATTCGTAAAAGTTAAAAAGTCCGGAAACAGCACCGCTAAAGTTTCTATATTGAAAACCATCGCCACTTAATTTCCCCTCTTTTGTTAGGTACATTTCCCTTTGAGGAAGTTTAACTTTTTCTGTTTCAATGTCATATCCGGTCGATTTGTTGGGATCGGTATTGGCATTCAGGTGGTTTACCTGAATTTCATTGAAGGTGAGAATTGCCTTGTCTCCCTCAATTCTGAAACGTCCTGTATAACGCGTTTTTGCTGAGTCTAAGATAAAAGCTCCGTCGTCTTCAAAGGTGAAGGTTTTAAAACGTTTTACAGTTTTGGGTTTTTTGGTTTGTGTTCCATCATCTTTATATGTTGGATTCGGAACATAGCCATCGACATAGTTAACCCATTTTCCTTTAGTCAATACATCACTGATTTTTTCCGGTTGCCCGGCACCAAAAACACTTGGTGCTATAAAAATCAGGAGTAATAATAACTGAAATATTTTTCTCATTTTAACAAAAATATAGGTTAACCAATCTCAATCAATACATCGTCCTGTAACACACTGTCGCCAACACCAACTTTTATTGCTGTTACTTCGCCGGCTTTGCTTGTTTGCACCTGGTTTTCCATTTTCATGGCTTCCATTACCATCAGGTTTTGTCCTTCGGTAACTACGTCGCCAATTGAAACATTTATTTTTAATATTGTTCCTGGAAGTGGTGCAAGTACCTTATGTTTTCCGGTTGACTCAGTTTTTTTGATTTGTCCTTCTCCCGGCATTTTTTCAACCGGTTTTCTTATCAATTTTGGAGTTTTCGTTGTTTTTACTTCTCCATGAATTTTTACTTCGTAAATGGTGCCGTTTACATCCAGTTCTGCAACATTGTCTTCAATGTCTTTTAAATGAACATCGTAATCGTTACCTCTGATTGTGAATTTATATTTTTTCATTGTTTACTTTTTTGGATTTTCCTTTTCAGATATCTATCGCGGCCAGTTGTTTTGTACACTATATATTTTAGAACTCCATGGGGAGTATGATTTGCGTACCTTTTTAATGGTTACAACGTTACTCTCTTCATCGTGTAGTTCGTTAAAGTACATGTGCAGAGCTAAACTGATAGCAGCGGTAACATTCCCTTCAACAACAAAGTCTTCCTGGGTTAATTCTTCCGCAGATTCTTTTTTTCTTCTACAAAGTTTTTCCTTGTTAAATTTCATGTTAATGAGTTTTGGCAAACGCGTGAAAACGATAACCAAAATTGTTAACGCAAAAAATACAATGGAGAAACCAACAATTGCCACAGTTAATCCGAACTGAACAGAACTTGCTAAAAGGATAAATAATGGTTCCATAATTTGCTCTGTTTATAGTGGAATATTTGAATGTTTCTTAGGTGGATTCACCAGCTTCTTAGTAGCAAGACTTTGTAATCCGCGAATAATCCTGAATCGGGTATTACGAGGTTCAATTACATCATCGATGTATCCAAATGAAGCAGCCTGGTATGGATTGGCAAATTTCTCTTTGTATTCATCTTCATGGTTTGTTATGAATTTAGCACGCTCTTCGGCGTCTTCAATGTCACGAAGCTTTCTTCCATGAAGTACTTCAACAGCACCTGCCGCACCCATTACTGCAATTTCTGCAGATGGCCATGCATAATTCAAATCACCGCGTAATTGTTTACTCGACATTACATCGTGTGCTCCACCATATGATTTACGCAATGTAATCGTAATTTTTGGTACAGTTGCTTCACCGTATGCAAACATCAACTTCGCTCCGTGAGTAATGATACCACCATACTCCTGACGACTTCCCGGTAAGAATCCCGGAACATCTACAAGGGTAATAATTGGAATGTTAAATGAGTCGCAGAAACGAACAAAGCGAGCAGCTTTTACCGATGCATCGATGTCAAGTACACCTGCAAGGTAATTTGGCTGGTTAGCAACAATACCAACAGGTTGTCCATCAAATTTGGCAAATCCAACCACAATGTTTTTAGCGTAGTTTCTGTGAATTTCCAGAAACTCACCATAGTCAACAATGGTGTGGATTACATCTTTAACTTCGTATGGCTGGTTTGGATTTTCAGGAATGATTTCGTTTAGAACATCATCCAGCCTGTCAATTGGATCTGTATTTTCAGTGATAACCGGATCTTCCAGGTTATTTTGTGGAAGATAGCTTATTAATTTACGTAAAATCAATATACCTTCCTGTTCGTTCTCAACAAGGAATTGTGCTACACCTGATTTTGATGCATGCACTTTACCTCCACCAAGATCTTCTACCGAAATATCTTCGCCGGTTACTGTTTTCACAACTTTAGGACCAGTTACGAACATGTATGAGTTTTGTTCGGTCATCATAATAAAGTCGGTAAGTGCAGGTGAGTAGACTGCACCACCGGCACATGGTCCGAAAATGGCTGAAATTTGTGGAATTACACCTGAAGCAAGAATGTTACGCTCGAAAATTTCGGCATAACCTGCCAGCGAATTAACGCCTTCCTGAATACGAGCACCGCCTGAATCGTTGATTCCGATTACCGGGGCACCAACTTTCATGGCCATGTCCATTACTTTGCAAATTTTCTGGGCAAAGGTTTCTGACAAAGAACCTCCAAATACAGTGAAATCTTGCGAGAAAACGTAAACTACGCGTCCGTCAATAGTACCGTGTCCGGTAACAACACCGTCTCCTAAAAATTTTGTTTTTTCCAATCCGAAGTTTGTACAGCGGTGTGTAACAAACATGTCGAATTCTTCGAAACTTCCTTCATCAAGTAACAATTCAATACGTTCGCGTGCTGTAAATTTGCCTTTTTTGTGTTGTGCTTCAATTCTTTTTAAACCACCACCAATCTTCGCTTCGGCACGAAGGTCAATAAGCTTTTTAATTTTATCCTGGTTGCTCATAAAATCGGTTATTATATAGTGTCTTCTATTCTTTTCCGCAAATTTCGGTTAGCACTCCCATTGTAGCTTTTGGGTGGAGGAAACCAATATTTAATCCTTCTGCACCTTTTCTTGACGTTTTGTCGATAAGCTGAACTCCTTTTTCTCCAAGTTCATTCAACGAATCGTTAACATTGTCGACGGCAAATGCAAGGTGATGAACTCCTTGTCCTTTTTTCTCAAGGAATTTGCCAATTGGTCCTTCCGGATCAGTTGATTCCAATAACTCGATTTTTGTGTCGCCAACCATAAAAAAGGCTGTTTTTACTTTCTGTTCGGCTACCTCTTCTACTGCATAGCATTTCAGGCCAAGCGTTTCTTCGTAGTAGGGAATAGCTTCTTCCAGACTGTTTACTGCAATTCCAATGTGTTCTATATGTGAAATATTCATATTATTTAGAATGATTATAAAGTGTTAATAATCAAAAATTTAAAAATGCAAAGGTACGTGATATAACTATTTTCAAATGTTCAATTCTGAAAAACTTGAAAAATTAAAGTTACGATTTCAGAATTAGTTAATATTGGTTGATTTTTAGCGTGAAAAGATGATTATAGTCATAAAAAAAGCAGACCTAAGTCTGCTTCTGGTTATCCTGTTTTTATTCTTCATCCCATACAAAATGAAAATGCGGACCAAACCTTTCAAATGCACTTTTGTCAAGATTCTCCTGATGGTCGGGGTGTGCAATTGAAATAAGTAATTTGGCGCGGTCTTGCATTGTTCTACCATATAGGTTAACAGCACCAAATTCCGTAACTACCCAGTGAATATTGGCGCGTGTACTTACAACACCTGCTCCAGGAATTAAAGTTGGCGCAATTTTGCTAATACCTTTAGCAGTAACCGAAGGCATTGCAATAATTGGTTTTCCTCCTTTACTTAATGATGCACCTCTAAGGAAGTCGATTTGGCCACCAACTCCTGAGTAGTGAGTTGTTCCGATAGAGTCTGCACAAACCTGACCGGTAAGGTCGATCTGAAGAGCAGAGTTAATTGCTGTAACTTTTGGGTTTTTAGCAATTACATTTACCCTGTTAGAATATTTAACGTCTTGCATTAAAACTCCAGGGTTGTTATCAATAAAATCGTAAAGGCCTGTAGATCCCATTAAGAATGTGGCTACCATTTTACCTTTATCGATGCTTTTATTTTTACCATTTACCACTCCTTTATCAACTAAAGGAAGGATTCCGTCGGCGAACATTTCAGAGTGAACACCAAGGTCTTTGTGGTTACCTAACATGCTGAGAACAGCATTTGGAATAGCTCCGATTCCCATTTGCAATGTTGCTCCGTCTTCTACCAATTCAGCAACGTAGCGACCAATTTTACGGTCCGTATCGCTTATTGCTCCGGGAGCTGGTGCATATAACGGGCTATCGTCTTCAACAAATAAATCAATATCGTTAACATGAATCATTGCATCACCAAAAGCACGTGGTACATTTGGGTTTACAATTGCAATCACAGTGTCTGAATTTTCAATTGCAGCAAGCGTAGCATCAACAGAAGTTCCCAAAGAAACGTATCCATGTTTATCAGGTGGACAAACCTGAACCATGGTAACATTTACTTTCAAATAGCCTTCGCGAATAAGACGCTGAGTTTCTTGTAAGAAAACCGGAATATAATCGGCATATCCCGCTTGAGTTTGTTTTCTAACATTGGAACCAACGAAAAACGATTCTAATTGAAAGATTCCCTCCAACTCAGTATCTGCATATGGAGCAGGACCTTCTGTGTGGATGTGTTGGATTCGTACGTTTCTGAACTCTTTATTTTTTCCCCGTTCAACCAGGGCATTAATAAGTGGGTGTGGGGTAACGGCCACACTGTGAAGGTGAACGCGGTCGTTTGATTTAACTACTTTTACTGCTTCAGCAGCTGAAATGAATTTTATATTCTTCATGCTTTTCCGGATTTAAAATCAGCTATAATTTTCAGGCCGCAAAGATAAAAATTATATTCTCCCTTTTAACTTTAGAATATTATAAATAGTTGTTCGAATACTTTTGTAAAGTATTTGTTAATTAAAAAAATATGAAAAAAAATCCTTGATTTTATACATAATTTTGATAACGTAAGAAGTTTATATATCAGGACAATATCAAATTGTATAAGAATTTAATAATTAAAGAAAATTATGGAAATTGAATTTTATCGCAATACTATATTGACGATTATTTTCATTTTTAATAAACGCATGGTTATGATATAAGACGAGTCACAAATGGTCTTTGGGGCTATTAATAAGAAGTTTTATAAGACTTTTTATATATGATTTCCTATCAAATTTGTAAGATATATATTGTAAAATAAGTCTTTATTGTATTGATAGTCAGTGTTTTGTATGTTTTTAGAGTCTCCGTGTATTGGGGTGTTTAACTCCAAAATATGAATTTGAAATGAAATATACGTGATATCACGTATAGTAGTATTGCGAAGTATTTTGTATTTTGCAAGTCAAACATACATAAGGGATTAAAATGCAAACTTCCAAGGTAAATGTACTTCTTATTGGCAGCCCTGATGACGTACGAACTTATATTTTAGAAAGTATTGAACAACTGGGGTACAATATTTTTGAGGCCATGGATATTGATATGGCCATTCAATTCATAATTGAGGAAACTCCTGATATTGTTATTTGTTATTATGAATTAAATGATTTAAATGCATTTCAGGTATATAATTATTTGAACAACCAGTTTCTTCGAAATGAAATTCCATTTGTCGTTGTTTTCGATCACTACAAAAAGAATATGTTGCTTAGTGGATTGGAATTGGGAATTGACAGTTTTATCTTTCCTCCTTATGATGTAGAGCGTATCAGTAACATAATTAGAAAACATCTTAAGATTAATTATAACAGAAGAGCTGCAGGAATTTTAAAATTTGATTCGGATTGTAAGGTTGTACCTTACGGAGTTTTTATTGCTGATAACAAAAGAATTGTAGAGACAAACGAGATGTTTGATCAGATGGTAAATAAGGTTACCGGGCCAAGCAGAAGCTATTACTTAAACGAAGTTTTTTCTTTTAACTCAAAAAATGATGATGAAATCAGGTTTTCCCGGTTTTTAAACGGGCAGACAAAGTATTGTATATTAAATGAAGTAATGATTAAAGGAAAGTTCAGGGAACGCTATAATCTATATTTTACTTCTGTAAAAAATATGGGTATTTCAACAAAAGTTGTAGGAATAATTATTCCGGCATTAATTCATGAAGCAAGTGTCTCCTCCAATCATTTATCTCAGGTTTCTCTTTCGGCTAAACCTGATTATATCGATCCAAATTTAATTACATCACGAGAACGTCAGGTATTGGAACTTTCAGCAACTGGCTGTCCCATAAAACAAATCGCAGAAAGGCTTGGTATATCGGAGCGTACTGTTGAAAAACACCGTTCGAATATCATTCAAAAAACGCATGCCGAGAATATAATGGAAGCTGTTTTTATATACGGAAAAAATCACCTGTTGAATATTTAATTCGAGAAATGAATCTCGAATGGAGTATTAAAAGTGGCGTTTGACTTTCTAATTTCTATTAACGACACCTAAATAATTCTCAATCATACATTTTTTCTATCAATGATCAATTTTTTAATTGTTAATTAAGTTCTATATACCGTTTATTATTTTTTATTTTTCTACGCTTTTTTCTACTTTTAACCCACGATATAAAAAACTGAAGAATCATGTTGAACGAAAAAATGCTAAATGCTTTAAATGAGCAAATTAATGCTGAACAGTACTCTGCATTATTATACCTTTCGATGGCAGCTTATTTGAATGACAAAGGTCTGCCTGGATTTGCCAACTGGATGTATGTGCAGTACCAGGAAGAAATGACTCACGCTAATAAACTATTTAATTATGTTGTTGAAAGAGGAGGTAAAGTTGAGTTAAAAGCTATCGATCAGATGCCAACAGAATGGGATGGCATTATCGATATTTACGAAGCAACACTGAAACATGAGCAACTTGTTACCAGTTTAATAAATAACTTGATGGAGGTTGCCGTTGAGGTGAAAGATCATGCCACTCAAAGTTTTTTACGCTGGTTTGTTGATGAGCAGGTTGAAGAAGAAGCGAATGTAACGGAAATTTTGGATACGCTTAAGCTCATAAACGGACAAGGAAACGGTATATTTATGCTTGACCGTGAAATGCGTAATCGTACTTTTGTTGATACTACCGCAGCTGTATAAATTGAATAAAATATTAACTAAAAGGCTGCTACTGTTAGCAGCCTTTTTTATTTCTCATATATTAGGACATTTTTTTGAAGATTGGACGATAATTAAAGATTTAATCTGCAATGATAATTGTTGATGATAAGGTTCAATTTTAAAGGTTACATGAAACTTGTAGAATATTCGTATTCGCTATAGGATGATGAAAGGATGGATTATGACAACAGATGCCAAAATAGAAATTGCTAACAGATACGAACACTTAAAAGAGTTTTGTCAACTTACCTGGGATGATGCTTCATTTTTGAAACTTCAGGATGCGTTTGAATTTGCCGTTGGTATTATTGGTGAACACAGGTTTAAACACGGAGAGGTGATTCTAAATCATTCACTTGAAGTTGCTTCCATTATTGCAATGGAGATCGGACTTGAACCTGATTCAATAATTACCGGGCTTTTGCATAATGTAATGTATGCCGGATTGGAAAAGAAAGCAACTCATGAAGACATCAGAGCACATTTTGGTGAGCACATATATTCCATTCTGGAAGGAATGGCAAAAATAAATGCACTGGGAACTGATACCATTGATATTCATTCTGAAAATTACAGGAAATTAATGCTCGCTTTGGCAGGAGATGTTCGTGTAATTCTTATTAAGATAGCAGATAGACTTCAGGTGATGCGTAGTTTAGAAATGTATGAGCCAGTTGACAGAACAAAATTGGTGAATGAAACACTCTATTTGTATGCTCCGCTTGCTCACCGGCTTGGTTTATACAATATAAATTCGGAAATGCTTGATCTTTGTTTGAAATATCAAAAGCCTGACGAGTATAATTATGTGGTAAATCGTTTAAAAGAAACGGAGAGAGAACGTGCCAATTTTGTAGCTGAATTTGTTAAACCTATCGAAAAGAAATTACAGAAACGAGGGTTACAGTTTTCTATGAAAGCGCGTACCAAATCTATTTCTTCCATCAATACAAAGATGCATAAGAAAAATGTTTCTTTTGATGAGGTAATGGACTTGTTTGCCATACGAATTATCCTTGATTCTAAACCGGAAAATGAAAAATCGGACTGCTGGACTGCTTATTCTTTTGTAACAGAAGAATACCAGACTAATCCTAATCGGTTACGCGACTGGATAACAATACCTAAATCAAACGGTTACGAATCGTTGCATACTACGGTGCTGGGGCCTCACAATAAATGGGTTGAAATCCAGATTCGGACGAAACGAATGGATGAGATCGCTGAAAAGGGTTTAGCAGCCCACTGGAAATATAAGGGTGGAAAGTCATCAGGTTTCGATAATTGGCTTTCTGGAATACGCGATGTACTGGAAAATCCAAGTATGAATGTGGTTGATTTTATCGATCAGTTCAGTGCCAATATTTATAGCGATGAGATTTTTGTTTTTACTCCGAAAGGTGATTTGAAAAAACTGCCGCAAGGAGCAACACTACTTGATTTTGCCTATGAGATTCATTCAAGGCTTGGTGATACCTGTTCAGGAGGAAAAGTTAACGGGAAAAATGTGACGCTGAAATATAAATTGAAAAATGGCGATCAAATTTCAATTAATACCTCCAATAACCAGAAGCCCAAGCTCGACTGGCTCGATATTGTTGTAACATCAAAAGCAAAAAACAGGGTTAAGGCCAGTTTGAATGAGGAGAAGAATGTTCAGGCAGCCAATGGACGTGAAATTCTGTTGCGCAAATTTAAAAACTGGAAGCTTGATTTAAATGATGATGCCATTCGCAAAATAATGAAAAAGTACGGTTTTAAATACGCCGTAGATTTTTATTACGATGTAGCCAATGGCAAAATAGATCCTTTAGAAATTAAATCATTATTTACGGAAGAAGAGGAAAATTCGGCAAAAAGAACCATTGAAGAATTGTTGCCCAAAAAGGACATTAGTAATTTGTCGTATGACACTGATGATGATTTTTTGGTGATTGATAATAACTTGAAAAACGTGAATTATAAACTGGCACAATGTTGTAATCCCGTTTTTGGAGATCGTATTTTTGGTTTTGTAACCATAAAAGAGGGGATTAAAATTCATCGTGAAAATTGTCCGAATGCACCGCAAATGAAAGAGCGTTTTCCTTATCGTGTGATCAAAGCATTATGGCGAGACAGTATTGCTAAGAGTTCGTTTCTTACATCGTTACATATATCAGGAACCGATGAATTGGGAATTGTTTCGGAGATTTCACACATCATTGCCAAGGACGTCGGAACCCAAATGCGTTCCATAAATATTGAATCGGAAAAAGGAAATTTTGAAGGAAGGTTGCAGGTTATGGTGTATAACCTGGACCACCTGGAGTTTTTAATTCATAAGTTGCGAAAGGTAAAAGGAGTTACTTCTGTAACCCGTGGAGAGAATTAGTAAAAAATAAAATTTTGAGCTATTTGTTGGGCGGAAACAATTTTGAAAATGAGTTATAGTTTTGATTTGGAGCACATAATTTCATTGCTAGAACAGGATAAAGCAGAAGAAGCCCGTGTGGCATTTAATGGTCTTCCTGAGTTTGATTCCGTGGAGTATTTTTTGGTAAAGGGGAAAATAGAACAAAAATTTCAGAAATGGGGTGATGCAATAAATGCATATAACCGGGTTTTAACAAAAGAACCTGACAATGAATCAGCAAAGAGTAATCTTGAGTTAATCCAAAATATATTGAATTTCTGGAACCCGGAGATGTTTAATCCATAACCTAAGGATTAAGTGCAAGTCCATTTTTTTGTTTTTATTTCGATGGTATTCCGAAAACTTTAAATATTTAGAATTAACTTTTTGTAACGCGGAAACCCGTATCTGAAATTTCAAAATCCACAAAACGTCCACGCTGATTTACAGGTTTTTCTGTTAGTTCATTTTTAAGAATTGTAGCAGATTCTTTGCTTTTAGCAATAATGAGCATAAAACCGCCTCCACCTGCACCAAGAAGTTTTTGTGCAGCAGTATATGGTGCAATTCTGTTTATCAGTTCCTGTATTTCCGGGGTGTTTGTTCCTGCATCAATGTTTTGGTTTAATTGCCAGCTGCGATCTATCATTTCTGAAAATCCTTCAAAATCTTTTTTCAATAAAACATTGTAAGTATTTAAAGCATGCCGTTTTAGATTACTTAAAATAGATAAATGTTCGCTTGAATTTAAAAACATTCCCCTAACAATATCTGCTAAAATACTCTTTGCAATTCTGGTAATTCCTGTATAATACAAAAGTATTCTGCTTTTATACTCCGGATCGCTAAATAGAGAATCCGGCAGCCATTTGGTTTGCGGATCCTGTTGTATGCCAGGTGCGGTTTCAAGTAATTTTATACCTTCAAGTAAACCTCCGTATTGGTCCTGCCATCCGCCACCGGTTGTTAAAAGTTGTTCTAGGGCAAGTGTTCGCTTACCAATTTCCTGCTTATCCCAGTTCAAGCAACATACATTGTTGATCGTACCAAGAACAGTTGCCGCTAAAATAGAACTGGTGCCAAGTCCTGAGCCTTTCGGAACAGCTGACAGAATACTTATCTCAAGTCCACCTCCAATTGCTTTTAGTTGCTCTTGCAAGGTGTTGTATTTAATCTTTGAGAATTCGGGAAGGAATCCTGATAGTGCAAGCGCAGCCTTTGGAATAGAAAAGGCAGATTGGATATTCTCATAAGAACGGATATCCTCAAAACTGTTTAAGATTTCCCGATCACCCAGATCAATGGAGCGTAAAACAATTTCCGGCTTGGTACTCCCTTTTATATAACAATGCAAAGGTGGTTGCCCGTTAAGTTCTACTGCTACATTTACTACTTTGCCTCCATATAAGAAACAATAGGGTGGGGTGTCGGTCCATCCTCCCGCAAGATCTAGCCTTACCGGACTTCTTCCCCAGGCAATCTGATCGGGAAGGAGGTTGATCCGAGGTTCAACCACATGGTTTTTATAATAGTTGACTATTTGTTTTTGTAAAGAAGAGAAGGCCTTATTTTCCTGTTCTGTCCAGTCGTGGCCAACCATACGTTTGAAACAGGCCCTGAACATGTTATCATGAATGGAAATCCATCCATTTGATGTGTTGTCAATTTCAACCGGAAGCTCCAGTTTATGATTAAAAAAATCATTTGCTGTTTTTTGAAGGTCGAGCTGGTAAAAAACAGAATGATTGTAATTTTTAGCCAGTAAAGAGTAGTTGTTTAAACGGTGTTCCTTTCGTTTTTGCTCCAATAAATTAATCGAGCAATAATCACTTACAGCTTGTGAACTAACTCGTTTTTTCTCTTTCCAAAGTTTTGTATAAGTTTCGTTGTGTTCCGGATCTTTATCCCACAACCATTGAATAAAACCTGGTTCTATGTTTGTCTTGTCAAGAATAGGGAAGAGTGGCAGTTCAAAAATATCTGAGTCTCCATCTCCTGAGATACATGTTGTTAAATTCCTCTTCTTCAACCATTCCATTAGGGGAACATTCATAAAACTGGTTTCCGGTGATTTTTGTTTTCCCCTGAAACTGTCAGTAAAACCATAATTTCTGACAATTATTTCTGATTCGTTTACCGGAATGACATCAAGGCAGCAGCCCGGTTCGGGGTTTAAGTGCCACTGGTTTTTGGGAATTCCGGTAAATACATGGTCTGAAAGGAGTTTCCATCTGTCCGGAATCACAGAGTTTTCTATCCAGATATTTTGGTTTGCAACGGTGAAGTTATTATTGGTTTCAGAGTTCAGTACAAATATGGATTGATGGGGTTTCACATTTTTGTGCCAGATTTCGCGTTGATCGTGAATCCGGTTTTGAATATTCAGATTGCTGCTAACTAATTCGGAACTGTTTCCCAGATGATAAAATTCACCTCCGTCCAGGTTGATCAATGCAACACTTAGCTGATTGATTTCTTCATTGTATGTTGTTGGCTCATTTCCCAGTGAAAGTCCAAATTCACTATAAAGATCGTAATTGTCGGCTATGCTGTTAATAAATCCGTTTCCGGTCCAGCCACATTTCTGCATTAAAATAGTAACAGCTTTGTCGCTGAGCATCCAGATGCCGATATCCATCAGAAAGTAATAGTTTTGAATCAGGTTTCTGATTTTATGGATAGGGGGTTTTTGGAGCATAAATTCCAGTTTATCAGGACTTTCGTGTTTTGAGAAAAATACTCCGTGGTTGGTGGCTTTTTCAGGCTCCAGCCACAGACCAAAACAAACGACGTCAACATCAGGGATTCGGGGCAGTTCTTCTCCTTTAAAAATTAATGTATCACCACTGGCTATAAGGGTGTTAATGTTTTTTGGTGCTTGATTAATCAACTGTTCGAAAAGCGGAGCCTGTAAATGAACCAGCCTTTGATTCAGGTGTTGTCCCCTCGACCAACGAAACACAGGCATGGGTAATAGGCTTTTCCCAATTGGTGCATAGGCAGGCAGACGTCTGCTTTGTCCACCGGCATGTATAATGACCTTTTTTTCTTTTTGAATCCAAGACGGAAAGTCAGCCCCCTTTTCTTTTTTGAAAAGTTCCGATAGGATATGAGCAGTACCACCTCCCGATCCCACTTTTTTATTTTGAGGATCGGAGGAAACGAACCAATTGTCGGAGTCAAGTTCTGCAATTTGGTGAAAATATGGGACGACGTTTGTTGGTACAGAAATCAGGCGTTTCATTATTTAAGTTTATGATACTTTATAAAGATGACACTTTTTGTTTAAAGTTCAATGTTTAAAGTATACTGTTTTTCGTATGCAATTTTCTGTTTATAATTTGTGGCTTTCAGCAGATAATTTAGGGTTTCGTTTTACTCACCTCCAACATACCACTCATACATACGGCAAATGCCTTCTTCAATTTCTATTTTGTGATGCCAGCCCAATTTGTGTAGTTTCGATGGGTCAGTGAGTTTTCGCATAGTACCATCTGGTTTGTCACTATTAAATTTAAGTTCACCTTTAAATTCTATTGTATGTTTGATTGTTTCTGCTAATTGTTTTATGCTGATTTCCTTCCCGGTTCCAATATTAATATGGGTGTTACGTATTTCATGCAACCGGCTGTTAGAATTATAATCCTTGATTGTATCACTAAAATTAACGTGTTCCATTATATAAACGCAGGCATCAGCCATTTCTTCACTCCATAAAAATTCACGCAATGGTGCTCCTGTTCCCCAAATTTCAACTGATACATTCGAGTCCGATCTTTCTGATTTCTTATTTTCTTGTGAGGAAATGACTAACCCATATTTCGATAGAATTGACAGGATTTCATCTTTTGAGTGATTACCGTTAATACCTTCTATCGGACGGTTGTTTAAATCTTTTTTTATGGCTTCCCAGTTATTGTCTTCGAGGCATTTACCTAAATGTATCTTTCGAACAAGCGCAGGCAGTACATGCGATTTTTCTAAATCAAAATTGTCATTTGGACCATATAGATTTGTAGGCATCACCGATATAAAATTGGTTCCATATTGAAGGTTGTAGCTTTCGCAAAGTTTAATCCCTGCAATTTTGGCTATGGCGTAAGGTTCGTTGGTATATTCCAGGGGGGATGTCAACAGGTATTCTTCCTTCATCGGTTGAGGTGCCTCTTTGGGATAGATACAAGTACTTCCTAAAAACAGAAGTTTTTTAACTCCGAATTTCCAGGCATTGTGGATGATATTATTTTGAATGACTAGGTTTTGATAAATGAACTCAGCCCGGTATGTATTATTTGCCACAATTCCACCAACTTTTGCGGCTGCCAGGAAAACATACTCTGGTTTTTCTTTTTCGAAAAAAGCCTCAGTCGCTTTTTGATCGAGAAGATCCAGTTCGCCAATGGTTTTACCTACCAGCATGGAGTAACCTTTACTTTGAAGGTTTTTCCAGATAGCCGAGCCCACCAGTCCTTTGTGTCCGGCTACGTATATTTTGCTATGTCTTTCCATTATTTATTCTGTTTACTCCACGAATTATACCAACTCCACTAATTTCAAGGTGTTTAAGACTTATTCAAAATATTGAGATGAAACTTGCAATAAGTTTTACTTTCAAAAAATAGAAGAATCGAAATCTAATTATTCTTTAATCTGGAAATAATTATTGAAGATGAACAACCTATGGATAAAATAACTTTTACTCAAAATAATTTAAAATTCTGTAACCACCTTCCTTTAGGTAGCATTCCTTCTTCATGATTTTAATATCCGAATGAATCATGTCAGCTATAAGTGCCTGAAGGTCATATTCTGGTTCCCAACCCAATTTGGCTTTCGCTTTTGACGGATCGCCTATTAGTAAATCAACCTCTGCAGGACGGAAATATGCCGGATCAACAGCCACAATTGTACTTTGTTCCTGTAATCTTTTTTTTATGCCTGCAAGGAATTCTTCACCAGCTATCTCTTTAAATTGTTTCTCATCGAGGCCTGTAATAATCCCTTTCTCATCAACTCCTTCTCCGATGAAGGTAATTTCAATACCTGTTTCTTTAGCAGCCATTCGTATAAAATCGCGAATTGATGTTGTAATTCCTGTGGCAATTACATAATCGTCTGGTTGTTCCTGCTGAAGAATAAGATGCATTGCCTTAATGTAATCCTTGGCATGTCCCCAGTCTCTTTTTGACGAAAGGTTACCCATATAAACCGTATCCTGCAATCCCATAACAATGCGGGAAAAAGCACGTGTTATTTTGCGAGTAACAAATGTTTCTCCCCGTATAGGTGATTCATGGTTAAATAAAATACCATTGCTGGCATGCATTCTATAAGCTTCTCGGTAATTAACAGTAATCCAATAAGCATATAGTTTTGCTACACCATAAGGTGACCGTGGATAAAAAGGTGTTTTCTCAGTTTGTGGTACCTCCTGAACTAATCCATACAATTCGGATGTTGAGGCTTGATATATTCGGGTTTTGTCGATCATATTTAAAAGACGAACTGCTTCAAGGATACGAAGCATTCCCAAACCATCGGCGTTAGCTGTGTATTCCGGAGTGTCGAAACTTACTTTGACGTGACTCATGGCTGCCAGATTGTATATTTCGTCTGGCTGGACTTCCTGGATAATCCGTGTGAGATTCAAGCTGTCGGTAAGATCGCCATAATGCAGGATCAGGTTCCTATTTTCAATAAATGGATCCTGGTAAAGGTGATCTATGCGTTCAGTGTTGAACATGGATGCACGTCGTTTGATACCATGCACGATATATCCTTTTTTAATCAGGTACTCCGCAAGGTATGCTCCGTCTTGTCCGGTTATACCAGTAATGAGTGCTATTTTTTGGGTCATATTTAGATTATTTGGATTTTAATATTGCGCTTTAAAGTTGTGTAAAATTTTTAGTCTGGCAAAGTTTTCGTGTAACGATTACAATATCGGGATTATCTGATAACCTGTTTATTATTTTTTTGTTATGTGTTTTAGGCAATGAATACAATCACCTCAATTGAATTTCAATATTGGGATAAATTTTAAATTTGAATGTAATGTACTAAACTATTTATTTGACTTTATTTAGAAAATGACCCTTTTATTATTGTAAATTATTAATTTATGATAATATTCGTTAGTTTTTCTATTGATTACATAAATTAAAGAAGAATAGAAAATCACAATTTTATAGGAATATCTGCAATGGAGGTTTGATTTTGTTTTTCTACTTTATTATGCTAAAAGGAATTTAGATTAAAAGAATAGTTCGAAAATGAAGAATCTATTAAAACTTTGGATAACTAATTCGTTATTTAATAAACCAAATGATACTGTTACAAAAATTGAATTAAGAGGTGTCTTGGATCTATATCTTGGAGATCAGAAACAATATTCTGATGATTTAAGTTCTTTTTACCCTTTTTTATCCTATAAAGAAATCGAAAGATCGAAACGGTTTATTCATAAAAGAGATGAGCGAACATATGTGATCTCACATGCATGTGTAAATAGGAAAATATCCGGAGTTTTGAATGAGCCTTTTAATTCTGTAGATATTAATTATTTTTCTGATAAGAAACCTTTTGTTGAAGCTAAATCTATTGAATTTAATCTGTCACATTCTTACGATTGTTTTGCTTTTGCCGTGAGTAATATGGAAAATCTTATAATTGGTGTCGATATTGAGTGTGTTATCGAAAAAACAGATATCAGTTTAATTATTGATCATTTTTTTCATCCTAATGAAAGCACCTATATTCAAAATAATAATATATCGGAAGATAAGCAGTTAAAAAGATTTTATGAGATATGGACGAGAAAAGAGGCATTTTTAAAAATGATGGGTTTGGGATTGACTGATTTTTTAAGTGAGCTGGATTTTAGCCCCGAGAATAAGGAAATTAATATTGAAATACCTGTCGGAAAGGATAGCAATTATATAAATGAAGTGTATATCGATACAATATATCTTCAAAATAATAGTATTGCCTCTGTTGCCACCAATATGCCAGTTTCTGTTTTACCCGTGTCTTGTTTATCAAATTAATTATTTTAAATTACAATGTAATTTATTTGTTCTATTTGTAATGATTTGATTATGAGGTAAATTGTGTAGAAAAAGAAAAGTGGAGCTGGCGGGAGTCGAATAATTTATGTATTGGGCACTAAATCAGTTGTTTATGGAAGGGCTAATTTGAGTGTTAACCGAATCGTTCACCGGGGTTGTCTTTACGTGTAATTTGGCTCTATATGGTGTGACTTAATATATTATTTCATAAAAATCTCAGCATAATATTCTTCAATCAGAGAAATATCTTCAACAGTCAGTTCTTCAAAGTCATTCTGCCTTCTCCTTTTGGATAACCTCCCATTATTTTGATTTAACAATTTGATTAGTAAATCAACCCTTGTGTCTGGCAGAGTTAAGAACGAATTTATTGCATTGGTTAATCGATCGTATTTTTCGAGATAATCAATTTCTTCGGGAATAATCCTGTTGATAGTGTCTTCAACACATTCGTAAAGGAATTCTGCCTGAACAGTTAAATCGTAGTAACGATATAAATCTATTGTATCATTCAGTATCTCTATGTTATGACTTGGTGTAGGCTTCCATTCAATTAGATCTATTCTCTGAGAGGAATAATCTTCCAGTATTTCCCGGTAATCACTAATTCGGTCTAAAATAGCAGATGAAACAGGGAATATCATTTCCCGTTTGGTGAATCCCATCCAGTTCAAAATATGGTGAATTAAATAACGATGAATCCTTCCGTTGCCATCTGAAAGCGGGTGAATAAACACAAAACCAAAAGCTACGGTTGTTGCAGTTAGAACTGGATCATAATCGCTATCCTGAAGAAAGTTATTGGTGTTTATTAAGCCATTCATTAAGGAGTTCAGATCTTCCGCTTTTGCTGAAATATGGTCAGGAATAGGAGCAAAGGTTTCGCGGTCATGTTCTCCAATAAAACCTTCTTCCTGCCTGATTCCCATATGTCTTAACTTCTTTGAGCCAATTACAATATGTTGCAATCGTTCTATTTCTGATAAGTTTAGAGCTTTTTTCCCGGCTTGTCCGATCACCTTCCCCCAGTTTCTTGCCCGCATATTAGGAGGATACTCTCCCTCAATTGCAAATGATGCTTTAGAATCCTTCAGTAGCAAAAAGGCTGCCGTCCTTCTGATAAGTTCCTTATCTCTTCCATCTAGTCCTTTATCAATTGATTCCTGAATATTAGCTGAAATGTACCTTTCAAGCTTTTCGCTTTTTTTTATCATTGGGCAAAACTCTGGTGTTCCTGGCAGATTATTTTTTACCCTATGACGTGTTGAATTAGTTGTTGGCCCTGCATATTGTAGTGAAGGATTAACAACCTCAATATATGTGCCGATCTTCAAGTCGGGAATATCAAGTCTTTCTCCTGTTAACCATTCGTAAAGAAACCAGATTCGTCTTGAATATTGACCAGTCGGTTCATTCAGAACTACTTCTGTAATATTTTTTTCTCCAATGATTTGAAATATTGTTTTCAGGATCAGCAAATCAATACCTTCATATTTTAGAGCAAAGAATACATGACTAATTAGGTTATTGTGTGGCTCGTGCCTTTTTGTGAATACTTGCCATTGGTCAGTATTATATCTTTGATGTTTTTCTGTAACTATTGCAAGTTGTCTGGGTATGGGCAACAGTTTACCAGCATGTAGTTCTATCTCCTTGATCATTAAACTATAGCCCGCCAACATTCCTTCTTCGGGAAGAGGTCTGCCATGAAAAATGGTTACTTTCTGTGAAAACTGATTACTCATGCCTTTAAAATATGAAATACGGTTACGAAGATAGCATGAAAACTGATTACTTTGCATGAAAGATAATTATTATTTACCACTTTGTATGAAAACTGATTACTATTTTTAGTAGTAAGGGGTTGAATTTTGTGACAAGATTTAGCCTCGTTTTATTTATCGTAGTTTGTTTCACAATTTTTTAGGGGGCAGGCTTTGTTCTCGATATCGTCTCTTATGATTTGAGTATCATTATTTTGAATTGTAGCCGCGCGTTGATGCAAGCACGTAAATATCGTTAAGAATATAGAAAAAAGTTATTGTTTGATTATTGGGATATGCCCAGAATAAGACGATTATGGTCTTTTTTTATGCGTTTAAAATCAGCTTGTTACATAAATGAGACAAATTTGTTCTCGATAAAGTCTCTCTTTTAATTTATTACATCTATTCAAATTTAAGAACAAATTGCCAATAATTCCACCGGGATTATAACTACTTTTATTAAGTATTTCATTTGTAGTATTTTGAGAAGAATGATTTCAAGAGTACTCACCGTTTTCCTAACTCAAATTTATTTTTGAAGCAAAAACTGTTCTTTTGATCTATAAAAATGACGTATTTTGATTTCATCGGCCAAATTGATTTTCTTTAATTAAATTTTTATGAAATAAGTTAGCGTATTTATCAGGATTAGAACCTGATACCATTAATGTTTTTATATCAGTGATTTCGTAAAGCTGTTTTTACGGGTTCCCGTTTAGTTCACATACAAAGAACTATACTTCTTGAGATTAAAAATACGAAAATAGAGAATAAAATTAATGTATTCTCTATTCCCCGAGCAGCAAGAGTTGAGAAATGAATGGTTTTATAAGCAGCTGAAAAAATAAGTTCAAGTTTTTTAAAATAATCATAGGGTATTATAGATTGAACAGTACTTATATATAATTTGAATATAGTATTGGTAATCTTTAATAGCTTAAAAAGGTAATAGAGAATAATTGCTATTAACATAGATTAGTTTAGTTAATTAAGCATCTTTCTTTTTGGAAGATGCTTTTTATTATTTCTATGTGTCAAATTATAAATATCAATATTTTATAATAAAAATTTCTATTATGTTTGAGTAGAAAAGAAATTGATCTTGCTAAACCTAAGTGAAATAGAATTAATAAAAAGCCTTTCTTTAGGTAATAAAATGGCTTTTGCCCAGGTTGTGGAAGTGTACCGGGAACGGTTACTATATTTTTCTTTTCACTATCTGAACAACCTTGAAATGTCAGAAGATGTCATTCAGGATGTATTTGCTTCTGTTTGGGAAGATCACGAAAAATTTCATAATGTTAACAACCTTTCATCCTGGTTGTTTACCATGACAAAAAATCAATGTTTAAAGAAAATTGAACACCTTCGGGTACGTCAAAAACATATCAATAATTTGCAATTCAGGCAATTAAACTTAGTTCATGATTCATTAACCCATTTGGATACTTCACCTTTGATATTCGATGAAGTGAACTTAATAATTAAACAAATCCTGGCTAAACTACCCCCACAAACAAGACTAATTTTTGAGATGAGCCGGTTTGAAGAGAAAAAGAACCGTGAAATTGCCGAGGAGCTGAATATTTCAATAAAAACTGTAGAAGCCGGTATTACCAAGACGTTAAAACTTCTGCGTCCGGCCTTGAAACATTATCTGCCCGTTGTGTTTTTTTGAGAATAAAAATGATGTAGTTTAATACCGGGTGCATCAATCCCAAAACATTATTCCTTCGAATTTTAAGATTAAAGAAATGTTTCTTTTAATGGTTCATAAAATTTAAAGTGAAAAAATTTATAGGGTATTTCAATAGTTGCAGTACTTATTATCAAAAGCATCTGCATGAACAGAGAAACACTATACAAATTTGCTTTGAATAAGCTAAATAATGATTCTGAAATTGAAGAGGTTGTTAAATGGATAGAAAGTTCAGATGAAAATAAAAAGGAATTTGAAACCGTTAAAAATCTCTGGGCGATTTCGGGATTTGAAAACTATGATTCATATGTTAAGGCAAAATCGGGCAGCGAAGTAATACTTCGCAAAAAAAGAATAATTCCAATGTATTTGCTTCGATATGCTGCCATTTTTATCCTTGCTTTTACTATCGGCAGTATTTCTGTTTATTTTCTGGGAAATAATAGAACGGATAAATTAGCCTGGAATGAAATAATAGTACCTGAAGGCGAAAGTGCCGAGGTATATTTGTCGGATAATACACATGTTTGGTTGAACTCCAACACGAAGCTAACTTATCCTGCAAAGTTTCAGGGAAAAGAACGTGAGGTAAAATTAAGCGGAGAAGCATATTTCGATGTAACGCACAATCCTAAAAATCCTTTTTATGTTCATACAACTGAATTGAGTGTTGTCGTAACAGGAACAAGTTTTAATGTTCAGGCTTTTGAACAGGATGACAACGTAAATGTCACTCTTGTTGAAGGAAAGGTAAAGCTCCAGAATCCCGGCGGAAAAGTTTTAACAGAACTTTCTCCCAGTGAAAATGCACACTTTAATTTAGCAAAGAATACATTGTCGATAGTTGAAACTGATACGGAATATTATACCTCATGGAAAGATGGATTCCTTGTCTTTAAAAATGAAAAGCTGGAAGATATTGTGAAGAAATTTGAACGTTGGTATAACATTCAGGTTGTTTTTGAAGATGAAGAAATTAAACAGATTGAATATACAGGAACTATCCTGAAAAACAAGCCAATAGATCAGATTTTTAACATCCTAAAATATACAGCAGAAATAGATTATTCGATTGAGATAATAAACAATAAACCAAGTATAATTCATTTAAAAAAGAAACCAATGTAGAATTTAAAAAAGAGATGGTCGGAAAATATTGCGAGTATTTCCCGACCAGAATCCATTTACAATTAACTCTTCGGCAAGAAGATAAATATTAATAGTAAACAGTTCAAATTTATGAAAAAAACTTATTACAGCAATCTGTATGGATTGCAAAGAGGATTTAAGATTATGAGAATAACAATCTTGCTATGCCTGGTTAGTATTATTCAGGTTTACGCTGTCCCTTCTATCGGACAGGTAAAATTAGACCTGAAGATGAAGAATACTACTATTGAAGAAGTCCTTCAAAAGATGGAAGAAAGTACGAATTTTCGTTTTTTTTATCAGAGTAAGGATTTAAACAACAAGGAACTCATTAGCGTTGACTATGAGCAAAAAACAGTAATTGACATTTTGGACGAAGTGCTTCCTCCAATGAAGTTGAATTACGAGGTTTTTGATAATTACATAGCCATTAGATCTGCCAACGATAAAAATGTAAAATCGGGATTTGGTTTTGATCAAAAAGCAGTATCCGGGAAAGTTACCGATTCGTCGGGAGTACCACTTCCCGGGGTCACGGTAATTGTTAAAGGAACAACAAAAGGTACGGTTACCAACGCCGAAGGGGAATATTATTTAAATAATATTTCTGATGATGCTATTATTCAATTTTCATTTATTGGCATGAAAACACAGGAAATGCCGGTTGCAGGAAAAAGCAAAATCGATATGTCGATGGTTACCGATGCAATTGGAATTGACGAAGTTGTTGCCATTGGTTACGGAACAATGAAAAAGAGTGATTTAACAGGTTCTATAAGTTCTGTAAAGGCTGACGAATTAGAAGCTTTTCCAACTTCAGATGTTGCACAGGCGATGCAAGGACGTGCTGCCGGTGTTCAAGTTACTTCTGAAAATGGAGAGCCGGGAGCTGGTTTAAAAGTACGTGTACGCGGTGGTACTTCTATCGGTGCAGGGAGCGATCCTCTTTATGTTGTCGATGGTTTTGCCGGTGGTGCTGTACCTCCTGCCGAAGACATTGCATCTATTGAAATTTTAAAAGATGCTTCGGCTACGGCAATTTATGGTTCGCGTGGTGCAAACGGTGTTATTTTAATTACCACAAAGTCTGGGAAAACAGGAGAAACCATTATTGAAGTTAACTCATCGTATAGTTTCGATAACGTGGCAAAAACAATAGATTTGTTAAATGCTACCGAATTTGCCGAATATATTAATGAAATTCGCCCGGATACATATCCGAATCCTTCAAGTTATGGGGAAGGTACTGATTGGCAAGATATTGTATTCAGGACCGGTAGTACTCAGAACCATAAAATATCGGCATCTGGCGGAAAAGAAAATTTTAGATTTTACTCATCTCTTAGCTATTTTGATCAGGAAGGTATTATTATTAATTCGAATTACAAGCATTATACCGGTCTTCTAAATCTTGATTTTGATGCAGGCAAAAATGTTAAAGTTGGAACCCGGATGTATTTTTACCGTTCTTCGAAAGATGGAGTAAAAACACAGGAAAGTAGCGGTGGTGGCAGCAACACCGGTGTTGTTTCAGGTGCTTTAATCATGGAACCAACACTGGGAATTTATGACGAAGAAGGAAAATACACCACGTCAGATATTGGAGACCCCAATGACAACCCTTATGCGGTTGCAAAAGAGTATACTGATCAGTCGGTAGGTGATGTGTTCCAGGGAAACGGGTATGTAGAATGGACAATTATAGATGACTTGGTTTTCAAAACAACCTTCGGAACAAATGTATATAACGGCAGGTCTGGATCTTATAGTCCAACAACATTACAAGGTGGAGCAGCTGTTGGTGGACAAGCAGCAGTTAGCTCTTTTAGGACCACTTCAGTCATATCCGAAAATTATTTGTCTTATAATAAGACATTAAATGAGGTTCATAACTTCATTGCATTGGCTGGTTATTCTTATCAATCACATAGGAGTGAGAGCTTCGGTACTGGAACAAATGGGTATCTTAACGATTCTTTTCTATACTGGGATCTGGGTGGAGGTTCTGATCCTCGCCCGGATAGATCCTCTTTAAGAGAGTCGGAGATGGCTTCTTTTTACGGCAGGTTAAATTATAACTATAATGATAAATATTTATTGACCTTTACTGGAAGACGCGATGGATGTTCAAAATTTGGTGCAAATACGAAATGGGGTTTCTTTCCTTCCGGGGCATTTGCCTGGAATGTTAAAAATGAACCGTTTTTACAAAATGTAAATAAATTAAGCCAACTTAAATTCAGGGCAAGTTATGGGGTGACAGGAAACGCTGATATTGGAGAATACAGGTCGCTTGCAAGTTTGGAGCCTAGAACAGCTGTTATTAATGAACAAAGAGTAAATGCGATAGCACCGGATCCGTGGGGAGGTGTAGCCAATGGCAATTTATCGTGGGAAAGTACAAAACAAACCGATATTGGTATTGATATAGGTTTTTGGAATAACCGTGTAGCGCTTACTGCCGACTATTATTATATGAAAACAGAGGATTTATTGTATAACGTACCGATTGTAGAGTATTCAGGATATCGTGAATTTTTGACGAATCTTGGCTCGAATGAAAATAAAGGTTTCGAATTTGCTTTGAACACGGTAAACTTTGAGAGAGCAACGTTTAACTGGAATACTAATTTTAATATATCGTTTAACCGAAATAAGGTATTATCAATACCCGGAGGAGATTTGATTGAATCAAGAAGACCGGGGCATATTGTGGGGGATGATACTAACATCTTAAAAGAAGGTTCTCCTGTTGGCTCTTTTTATGGATACATTTATGATGGTGTAAATCCGGATGATGGTTCTCCTGTATACCGGGACATTGCAGGCCGTGATGGAGAAGGTAACCTGGTAATGGAACCTGACGGCGTAGTCGACAGCGACGACCGCACGATCATCGGAAATCCGCATCCCGATTTTATTTTCGGTTTCACCAATGATTTCAGTTATAAAAATTTCGATTTGAGTATCTTCTTCCAGGGAGTAGTAGGAAACGATATGTACAACTTTACCCGCATGGAACTTGAATGGTGTAGTGGAAAAGGTAACCAAATGGCAACAGTGCTTAACCGCTGGACCCCAACCAATAGGGATACCGATATTCCTGTTGCATCCGGATCATATAGTTCAGTTTCATCAACCAGGTGGATTGAAAAAGGTAGTTACTTGCGGTTAAAAAATATATCGTTGGGATATAATTTGCCCAAAAGTATGTTGGAGCGGACATTTATTAGAAACCTGCGCATATATGCAAGTGCTCAGAATTTGTTTACAATTACCGATTATACCGGTTATAACCCAGATGTCAGCTATAGAGATAGCAATACCAGTTTAGGGCTCGATTATGGTAGCTACCCTAATACCAGGTCATTTACTTTAGGGGTAAATATTAAATTTTAAAAACACTAAACTTAAGGAAAATGAAGAAAAATATATTAAATAAAATATTAGTAATCGTTTTAATATTCTCGGCCTGGTCTTGTACTGATCTTGAAGAAGAGCCAATTGGTATCATGGCTCCGGAGTCTTACTTCAAAACAGAAGCAGATGTGGAAGCTGCTGTATTTGGAGCATATGAAAAAATGGCTAATCGATTATATTTTGGGAGAAAATATACAATTGCAGTAAATTTGTTGGGCGATGCCTGCGACATAGGCGACCTTGGCACCCCGGCACGGCGTATAACTATGAATAATTTGCAAGCTGATGCAAGCAATGGGTTGATTACTGAATTCTGGCCACAAATATACCAAACAATTGCTGCTGCAAGTGCTGCCGTAAAAGGTGCTGAAACAATTGCCGATTCAGATAAAGAAAGCGTAATCCAGCTGAAAGCAGAGGCAACATTAATTAGAGCTTATTGTTATTATAACTTGGTCCGTTTATTTGGCGATATTCCTTTTATTAATGACTTTGTAACAGAACCATCTGCTGTTGATGCTGTTTCAAAAACACCGGTAGCGGAAATTTATGAATCGATTATTGCTGATTGTGAATATGCAGTAGAAAACCTGCCTGATAATTATGAAAATGACATCCGTTGTCGTCCAACAGCAGGTTCGGCCAAAACAATGTTGGCTTCTATATACCTAACATTGGGAGATTATGTAAAAGCAGCAGAATATGCTGAAGATGTAATTACACATGCATCAACTTATGGGTATGAACTTGTTGATGATTTCACACAACTTTGGGTGGCTGATAATGGTGATATGGCTGAACATGTCTGGACAGTCGATTTTTTAGCCGGAGTAAGTGTTGATTATTGGGGAGCCCTGACAGGAATTAGAAATGCCGACAAGAACGGTTGGAGTGTGGTTGTGCCTTCTCCGGGATTCTATGATATGTATGACGAAGGTGACTACCGGATGGAAACAACATTTATTACTGAAACAGAAGTTGGTGGAGTAATGACCCCTTATACAGGTTGGACCTGGCCGCGCATCCATTTTGGAAAATACTGTTTATATGTTGGAGCTAACGCAAACGCCGATGGGATACAAAGTGGTAGGAATTATCCGATTTTCCGCTTTGCCGAAGTTTATTTGATTGCTGCTGAAGCTTTAGCTGAAGTTAACAATGGTCCTACCGATAAATGTTACGAGTATGTAAATAAAATAAGAGAACGTGCCCGCCATGGAGGAACAGTTCCTGCCGACCTTGAAACAGGTATGTCGAAAGACCAATTTATTGATGCCGTATTGAAAGAAAGGTTATTGGAATTCCCTCTGGAATACAAACGTTGGTACGATATTAAAAGAAGGGATTTGGGAGCTGAAGTTTTTGAAGGGCCAAACTCTATGGAACCTCATGACTTCGATCCTACGAAAAAATACCTGTTGCCTTTGCCTCAGGACGAGTTGGACCGTAACCCTAATTTATTGCCACAAAACGCTGGTTATTAATAAAATCCATTATTGGTAATATGTGATTAATATTGAGTAGGTTAATGTCTCTTAATCTACTCAATATTTAAGCTGAATTTTAGATTCAATTTTTCACATTGACTTTCAATGTAGGGCATGCCTTTGCCTAATAGTTCATCATAATAACATGGTTAATGCAAAATAAAGAATTAACACAATCACCATCTCGATTGCTTTCACTGGACTTTTTTCGCGGAGTAACAATGTTCCTTTTAATTGTTGAATTTACCCATTTATACGAGCATTTTGTGTCGCCTGGGTTAGAGGGAACATGGCTATTTGCAATCGGGACCCAATTCCATCATCATCCCTGGCATGGCCTTCGGTTTTGGGATCATATTCAGCCATTCTTTATGTTTATTGTTGGAGTGGCAATGCCTCTTTCCTACCAAAAAAGGATAAAAAGAGGAGAGTCTCATCAAATTATATTTAGGCACATTACACAACGTTGTGTTTTGTTGCTGATACTGGGCTGGTGGTTGTATTGTATTCCCGAGGGTAGAATTGTATTTTATATGCAAAATGTATTGGCGCAACTCTCGGTTACGATTTTTATTTCTTTTTTGATTATGCGAAAGAAACCGGTCTGGCAGATTTTAATATCAGTAGGATTAATCGCATTAACAGAAGTGGTTTATCGTACTTTTTGGGTTGAAGGTTTTAATCAACCATTTACACCTGACAAAAATTTTGGAGCATGGTTCGATATGCTTATTGCCGGACAACTATCAGAAGGAAACTGGGTCTCAATTAATGCAATTCCAACAACAGCACATACCATTTGGGGCGTATTGGCCGGGAAATTATTAATGAGCAATAAAACAAGTAAATACAAATTATCAGCTTTGCTTATTGCTGGAACTACAGGATTCGTAATTGGATACGGATTAAATCCGGTTACGCCGATAATTAAACGAATTGCTACTTCTTCATTTGTATTTGCAAGCGGGGGATGGACTTTTATGGCGCTTGCTGTTTCCTACTGGCTAATCGATATCCTGAAATTTAGAAAAGGAGTCATGTTTTTTGCCATTGTTGGGATGAATCCATTGTTTATCTACATTTTGGCACATGTTGGTGGTGCCGACCTGATATCAGAAATTTTTAAACCATTTGCGTATTCTCTTTTTGGCTGGACAGGAACTTTAGGTGTCGATATTATTACATCTGTACTAGCGTCTCTCTCATTATGGTATATCTGTTATTCGTTATATAAGCGGGAGGTGTTTATAAGGATTTGATAACCATGTGTTTATTTGTTTGTAACTTGTGTTGGACGCTGAATGTTAATTTAAATACATTACTGAAATAGACAAAGCTACATTGTATAACATGGAAAAAATACAAGGCAACCATTTATTCTAATACGAAAGACACACATTTTCTGACAAATAAAGAATCATATTAGGTAACAAAACAGGAAGTTGATAGCAGTCAGAAGCTTGATCTTTTTCTTGCGCCCGGTGGTGGCTGTGCTATAAATATCGAGAAAATTTAAAATGAATATTAGAAGGAATTAATGCACTAATAAGATGAATAAAAGATCAATCGTTTTTACTTTTTTTATACTGTTTGCCAGTATAATTACTTTTGCAAAAGATAATGTTATCAAGCCTTTTCGGGTTGCAATTGTTATTGGAAGCCAATGGGACGACCCATCAAGTTACCTTATTTCAACAAAGGGGGGAACTGGATACAACTCTGCAACCGATGGAACAAAAATACCCCCCACCGATTTTCACCATTTGGTTGTATTGCTGAAATCGTGGAGTATTCCTTTTGATATCATCCGGCTCGATCAACAATTATTAGACCGCTACATGTTTCTCGACATGTACGATAAACCAAAATATGGAACAATTATCTGGGACGTAAATGAAAGTGATATGTTGTTGGATCCCGATTATTCCATCATTACAGAAATGGTGAAGGATTACCATATTGGGTTAATTGCTCTTTCCGACAGAATTAAACAACCGGAAATACAATCGTTATTAGGGATAAAATATATTGGCTGTTGGCAAAGTAACACGGACATTGAACTTGTAAAAGAACATTTCTTATCCAAAGGAGTTAATTCTCCGCTTACAATTAACGAAGATGTTGACGACCACAGGCAACGCCAACAAGTTACTTGCCAGGAAGGTACAGTAGTAATTGCCGAACAAAACGGAAAAGCTCAGATAACTGCCAACGAATTTTCGGCAAATACACGCACCGTATGGATTGGGAATGATCCTAATTTTCTTTTTTATTTCGACGGGGTCCGTACCATTTTACGAAATGCAATAACCTGGACAATTGGTTACAATATCTACAAAAACTACCCGAACGAGATTATCATGATTATGGATGACCCGGGCGGTAGCCAAAATGTTTACCTCGACAACTGGAGATATCCCGAACTTACAGAAAAAGAAGTACGAGAATACCTGGTAAAACCTTTAAAAGAAAATAATGCTGTTCTGAACGTCAATTTTGTACCTGCATTTGTAAATGAAGAAAAGGGACGATTAGAACCGACCTGGACACAAAATTTTACCGACAAGTTCGGGCACAAACAAAATTATGTATCCTCAAAAAAAGGCTTCGATTATGGAGTTAGCCAGGGGGTATTTGAAGTAATGTGTCACGGACTTACCCACATGCAACCCGATTTAGTTTCAGAGCCCGGATGGTATGGTGCCGACCTCGATAAAGAAAAAGCGGAAGTAGGATGGTACCGCGAGTTTGGAGATGTTAGAAGACATCAGGAAATTCCGGCGGCAGAACAACGGTGGCGCATGGAAACCTCGCGCCAGTGGCTGATTGAACAATTTGGGGTAGAGCCTTTGGAGTTTTGTGCCGGAGGGCACGGACAGTCATCGTCATTCTATAACAATACCTGCCGCCTTGCCGGAAAAGCTGGGTTTGGTTGGAATGGATGGGGAGAAGGTTATTTGGGAAAAGATATGGTTATTCAGGATTGGATATTCTTGGGAAAAGAGTCGCCTTTAATTGTTGGTTCATTGCCCAATAGCCATGATTACGGAATAACTTATGCTCCCGAGGACTTTAAAAAGATTTTTGAAAAATATCCGGAAGCCAGGTTTATCAGTGTAAATGAATTTATTGGTTATCTGCATGCTCAAACAAGTGGGAAATGTGATAATTCAGGGAAACTCGCCCTCTCTATATTCTACGACACTCATTACTGCAAATATTTCGAAGACCATGAGACTAAATGGAATCTTGAATTTTCGGATTGGCTGATCGGAGAAAAAGGCACACCACAAATCCGTATCGACGGAAAAGAAACAAAATCCTTATCGAACCTGAAGTTGAAATCAGGATTGGGACAGCACTCTATCGAAATAGATTTTTCAAAATAAAAACTGAATTTAAACCACAACAACTTATAATATGATTAGAGCAAAAAAAAATTTAGCTGGACTTTCAGTATTGTTAATCTGTTTGTTTTCCTTTTTTACAGAGGCCGGGGCTCATAAATATCCACAGGTTTCAAGTGTAAATCAAACTGATTCAACACGTATATTACTTATCGGAAATAGTTTTTCGCATAATACAATAAAGTATTTATCAGGACTCGCTGAAGAGGCAGGTTTCCCAGTGGTATATGATTTTGCAACATTCGGAAGCGGTTCGATGAAACAACATTACGAACGGACCCAGTTGTGCGAGAAGGATCCTCAGGTTCCAAAAGCAAAACCTTATCATGGAAAATCGTTAAAAGAAATGATTGCTGCACAAAAATGGGATATCGTTAGTATTCAGCAGGTATCGAACCTTACAGGCGACCCCAATACATACCGGCCTTATGCCCAGCAGCTTTATTCTATGATTAAAGAAATTCAACCTGATGCAAAAATTATAATGATTGAAACCTGGGCTTACCGCGAGGATGCAGACTGGTTTACGCAAATTTCTGAAGATCGTAAGGCCAAAAGCAGTAAAATGATGTATAAGCATTTGAAAAAAGCATATAAAACCATTGCTTCAGAACTTAATGTAGAAGTTCTTCCGGTTGGAGATGCTTTTTATAAAGTAAGTAAAAGCAAAGAATGGAGGTATCGGGGAGATAAATCATTTGATATGGAAAACGCAGTATTCCCCGAACTTCCAAAACAGGAAAATTCGATGCATAACGGTTATTTCTGGGACGATGATAAAAACATACATTTCGATACACACCATGCCAGCGAGGCCGGTCGTTATTTAGGATCGTTAATCTGGTATGCATATTTAACCGGAGAATCGCCAGCGGAACTTCATTATCTTCCCGATTGTGTTCCGGCTGATTTTGCCGAATATCTTAGAGAAGTAGCGGTATTTATAACTAAGAAAAAACAATATCTAAAAAAGTAAAATTCTAAAAAATGAAAAAAGTTTCAATTTTAATAAGTCTGTTCTTCTTTTGTCTTGGGGGAATTGTTAAGGCACAAGATGTCAAAGTTGTGTTTCTACATCATTCTACTGGTGGCATAATTTATAGAGATGGAAGTGTTGCCGACTCTATCCAGGCATATAACAAAAGAAACGGAAGCGACTATCAGTTCACCGAGAAAGCCTATCCGAACAAACCATATGGATGGGCAAATTATGCCTACGATTACTGGAACCTTTGGTTAAATGGTTATGGCAAACAATATAAAGGTCAGGAAAACTATCCGAACGTTGCATCGCTTGAAGATATTTGTAAAGAATACGATGTTGTTATTTTTAAACATTGCTATCCCGGTGCTGATATATTGGAAGATACCGGAAACCCGGATATCAGTTCGGATCGAAAAAGTTTGGAAAACTACAAATTGCAATATAGGGCTTTAAGAGAAAAATTTCAGGAATTCCCTGGTAAGGATTTTATTGTGTGGACATTGGCTCCCCGGAACCGATTGGTAAAAGACGCACCCGAAAATGCAAAACGTGCCAAGAAATTTGTTGACTGGGTTAAAAACGAATGGTTATCGGAAAGTGGAAAAACATACGATAATATCCATGTATTTGATTATTTCTCGTTGTCTGCCGAGTTAGACTTAAACTGCAAAGCTCCTAAAGTGCCTTATTGCTTAAAATATAAGTATGAAATAGACCACAACGATGACAATTCACATCCGAATGAATTGGCCGCACAGGAAATTGGTCCTGAATTTTCTGAATTTGTAATTGATGTTTTAAAAGGCAGAGGAAAATAAAACACAGAGGATGAAAAAGGTTGCAAATTATATTCTAATCGTTTTTGTAATTGCTTTCATTTCTTGTTCACAGAAAAATGAACAACTAAAGATTAAATCAATTACCGTTGAGGCTCCTTTTGAAATGCCTCCGATAACAATTCCTGATTTTGAAGCCTGTAAAGAATTTAATATTCTGGAATTTGGCGCAGAACCCGATAACCAAGAAAAAACATCGATGGCTATTAATAAGGCCATCGATAAATCGAACGAAATTGGCGGCGGGAAAGTAATTATTCCGGCTGGCGAATGGCTGCTTAGCAAAATACATTTTAAGAGTAATGTCAACCTGCACCTGGAAAAAGGTGCAGTGTTGCTGTTTTCTGATAACCCAAATGATTATTTGCCGGCAGTGCCTTCTACATGGGAAGGTTTGGAATGCTACAATTATTCTCCTTTGATTTATGCTTATAAATGTAAAAACATTGCCATTACCGGCGAAGGAATTCTGAAACCCAAAATGGATGTGTGGAAAGTTTGGTTCGAACGGCCTCCTTCTCACATGCGCAATACAGTGCGTTTATACAACATGGGCGCAAAAGGAGTTCCGCTCGAAGAACGTCAAATGGCAAATGATTCTGCTCGTTTCCGCCCTCATTTTATTCAGTTTAACCGTTGCGAAAATGTGTTAATGGATGGGGTTTCGGTGCAAAATAGTCCGTTCTGGACAATACATCCTTTTATGTCGAAAAATGTGGTTATCCGGAATGTAAAAGAATACGCCCACGGACATAATAACGATGGTATTGACCCGGAAATGAGCCAAAACGTATTAATCGAAAATTGTGTTTTCGACCAGGGTGATGATGCTATTGCTGTAAAATCGGGCCGGAATCAGGATGCCTGGCGTTTAAACACGCCCACCAAAAATCTGGTAATCCGTAATTGCACGGTAAAAAACGGGCATCAGTTGTTGGCTATCGGAAGTGAACTGTCGGGAGGAATTGAAAATGTATATATGACCGATTGTATTATTGCCGACAGTGCCGATGTGCGTAACCTGGTTTACATTAAAACCAACGAACGAAGAGGAGGTTACGTTAAAAACATCCATGTAAATAATATAAAAATTGGTAAAATTTCAAGCGGGATAGTCGAGATTGATACCGATGTGCTTTACCAGTGGCGCGATTTAGTTCCTACATACGAAAGAAGGTTGACTGAAATCAAAGATGTTTTTATTGAAAATATCGATGCTGAAAATGTTCAGTTTATTTCTAAAATTAACGGAACAGAGGAACTTCCTGTTGAAAACGTAATCCTTACCAATGTGAATGTCAACACTGTTAGGGAACAGAAAATCCAAAACAAAAATGTTCGGGATTTTGAAATAAAAAGGTCGCTTAAATCTTTACCCGAAGAGGCGCAGAAAGAATGGAAACAAATGCACCAAAACAAAAAGCAACGGTTAAAAGAATTTAACGATGCCAAATTCGGGATGTTTATTCACTGGGGATTGTATTCAAAACCGGCCGGAATTTGGAAGGGTAAAAAGATAGAAGGTCTTGGCGAATGGATTATGTACAAAGCACAAATTCCAAGAGCTGAATACAGGGCTATTGCCAAAGATTTTAATCCTGAAAAATTTAACGCTGAAGAGTGGGTTGGCTATGCAAAACAAGCTGGCATGAAATACATTGTTGCCATGCCCAAACACCACGATGGTTTTGCCATGTACGACTCAAAAGTAAGCGATTACGATATTGTAGATGCTACGCCATTTGGCCGCGACCCAATGGCCGAACTGTATAACGAATGTAAAAAGCAGGGCTTGAAATTTGGTATTTATTATTCGCATTCCATCGACTGGATGGATGGAGGAGATGCCGGTGTAGCCCAGGGATTAAAAGAGTATCCGAACAGCACAAACACTTATGCTGCCAATTTGTGGGATCCATCGTCAATTTCGTATGATGAATACCAGGAGAAGAAAGCCAAACCGCAAATGCGCGAGTTGTTAGAGATATTTCCCGATTTATTTGAAATATGGTACGATTTCCCGCGATTAATGAACGAGGAACAAAGTTTTTCTTTCTATAAACTGGTTTCCGAAAAACAACCTGAATGTATTATCAACAGCCGTGTTGGAAATGGTATGGGGGATTTCTGGATTCCCGGCGACAACTGCATTCCTGCCGATGGTGAAGGTGAAGATATTTGCTGGGAAACTCCCGGAACATTAAACAACACCTGGGGCATAAAAAGTTACGATACCGATTGGAAATCGATTGATGAACTGTTGTATTGGATTACCGAAATTACAAGCAAAGGAGGAAATTACCTGTTGAATGTTGGTCCAACTGCCGAAGGTTTGTTCCCCGAAGAAAGTATAAAACAGTTAAAAGAAATTGGCGAATGGATGTCGATAAATGGAGAAGCGGTTTACGGAACAACAAAATGGAAGGTAAGCCACGAAGGTCCTTATGATGCGGAAATGAAAAGTACAGGTAGCCGTGCCGAAAATGGTTTTGATACCGGTTTTACATCCGAAGATTTGTGGTTCACCCAAAAAGGCGAAAATTTGTATGCTATCTCCCTTGTAAGTCCTGAAGGTAAGCTAACTATTAAGTCATTGTCAGAAATTGCCGATCAGATAAAAAGTATTGAGGTGCTTGGCAGCAATGAAGAATTGTCTTGGGAAACAGATAATAACGGAGTTGTTGTTTCCATTCCCGATTCGTTGAAAGATAAAGCTAAATACAAACACGGATTTGTTTTAAAAGTAAAACAATGATAAAAAGAGCCTGCTTCTCAAAGAATCTACGAAAGCTCTTTGGGAACAGGCTCGGGGAAATTCCAATTTTACGATACAGCTAATTAATTATAGAGATGAAGAATAAAGTAAAATTATCCAAACAGTCAGGGTGGCTCCCTCTTTCCCTAACCATTCTACGGATAATGGTTGGTTGGCATTTTTTGTACGAAGGAATTGCAAAACTTGCCATACCTGAATGGTCATGCTCTCCATACTTAATGCAGTCTAAATGGATTTTTGCCGATTTTTTCCACTGGATAATCGCTACTCCTACAGCATTAGATATTGCCAATTTTTTGAATATATGGGGTTTGATTCTCATTGGGTTAGGATTGTTTCTTGGATTTTTTACACGCTTTGCAAGTATCTCAGGCATCCTTTTGCTCATGATGTATTATTGTGCCAATCCACCATTCATGGCTTCAGGTATTGCCTCCGAGGGGCATTATTATATCATTAATAAGAATATAGTTGAAGCCGGCATTTTAATCGTATTCGTGTTTTTGCGAAAGGATTATTTATGGGGACTCGATAATATTTTAAAAAGCTATTTTGAAAAAAGGAAAGAACAAAAGTTCCCTTCCAATATCAATCATGAGATTTTGGAAACCCCGGAAAATTCAAGAAGAGAATTAATAAAGAACCTGGCAGTTTTGCCAGTGCTCGGGGGGGCTTTCTTTGGAATGGCAAAGAAAAGCGGCTGGCTGAGTTTTGAAGAAGATAACCTGAAAAAAGTAGATACTGTTTCCAGTGCATCAAGGTTAGCCGCAAAAAATATTGATTTAAAAGAGCTAAAAGGGAAAGTCCCGATGGGCAAGATAAAAAATGTTGAGATCAGTCGGATTATTCCAGGAGGAAACCTGGTTAGTGGTTTTGCCCATTCCCGCGATTTGGTTTATGTATCCTCATTTCTGAAAAATTATTTTACCGATGAAAAGGTAATCGAAACCCTTTGGCTCTACGAAGCCTGTGGCATTAATACCACCGTTATGCGAACCGATGAAAATACGGTGAGAATTTTAAAAGAGTTTTGGCGGCGCGGAGGAAAAATACAGTGGCTGGCACAAACATACCCTAAAGGCACCGATTATTCCAATATACAATTAGCTATCGACAATGGGGCAGTGGGTGCTTTTGTTCAGGGGAATACAGCTGATCGGATTGTGCATGACAACAAAATAGAAGAATTGTCAGGACCGATAGAGTTTATCAGAAAAAATGGATTGATAACAGGAACGGCAGCTCACTCAATAACGGTTCCGAAGGCATGTGTGGATAATGGTATAGAGGTTGACTTTTTTATGAAAACCTTCCATCACGATAAATACTGGTCGGCACACGCAAAAGAAAACAGGGAAGAATACATTGGTTTGATAGGCAATAACCCAAACCATAATGCTTATCACGATAATATCTGGTGTGTTTCGGCAGAAGACACACAAAATTTTTTTGAAACGTGTAAAGTTCCGTGGATCGGTTATAAAGTATTGGCAGCCGGGGCTATCCATCCCAACGAGGGGCTAAAATATGTTTTCGAAGGAGGAGTGGATTTCGCCTGTGTGGGAATGTTTGATTTTCAGGTTGTCGAGAATGCAAATATTATGCACGACCTGTTTCATAATCCCATGGATCGCAAGCGATTTTGGGCTTAGAGATAAATAAGGATAATAAATAAATTTAGTAACGAACAATAAAATGAAACGCAGAAATTTTTTTCACACTACATCGTGTGGTCTGGCAGGTTTGGCACTTGCTTCATGCACGCCAACAGCAAATAATAATAATTCAACAGGAGCTAACACAACAGGAGCAGAGGGGATAAAAGAAAAGCCTGCTTATCGAAATAATACAAAATTATATGCCGGAAATAATAAAAAAAACGCAAATGACACACTTGTTGTTGCATTGATAGGTGCTGGCGGTTACGGGAGTTTCCTGATAGGGGAAGTTATGAAGCTGAAGAAAAATGTTAAGGTAAAATACATTTGCGATGTGGATGATACCCGAGGCGGAAGGGCAATGGTTGTAGTTGAGGAAGAGCAGGGATTTAAACCGATCCGTACACGTGATATGCGAACAGTATTTGACGATAAAGAGGTTGATGCCGTCTTCATTACTACACCACAACACTGGCATGCACTGGCCACTATTTGGGCTTGTCAGGCAGGGAAAGACGTTTATGTCGAAAAATGTATTTCCTATAATGTGGAAGAAGGACAAAAAATGATTGAAGCTGCCCAGAAATACGAACGGATTGTTCAATGCGGTACACAAAACAGAAGTGCCGATTTTGCCCTGTCTGCAAAAGAATATATTGAAAGCGGCGAACTAGGCGATTTGATATCTGTACACTTGCGTCAACTGGAACCCGGGCCAATTCCATTTAATGTTAAAGAAGACAGTTCTGTGCCGGATACAATTGACTGGGACATGTGGTTGGGACCGGCACCCAAAGTCCCTTACAGTATTTCCCGCAATAAATCGTGGGGGTACTATTGGGATTATTCAGGAGGCTTGGTGATGAGCAACGGGATTATTCACCAGTTGGATATGACCCGTTTGATACTGGGCAACCCGGGATTCCCTAAATCAGTTTACTGTACCGGTGGACGCTACTTTTTTGATGATGGTAGGGATATCCCTGATTACCAAATGACCACGTTCGATTACGGGAATCATGTGATGACGCTTGAAACAGGTGAGTGTGCACCGTATATGAAAAAAACAAGCACGGCTATTCGTCTGGGAGACGATTTCCCCGAATGGAAACAAAATGCATCGGCTGTTCAAATTCTGGGAACAAAACGAATGATGTATGTTGGCCGTATGGGAGGTGGCTGGCAGGTATTGGATAAGGAAGGGGAAATAGTTGCTCAACAGAGCGGAAAATTTCCTTTAGAAAATCATTTGGGAAATTTTATCGACTGTGTGCGCTCCCGTAAACAACCAAATGCTGATATTATTGAAGGGCATAAGAGTGCAACTTTGGTGCATCTGGCAAATATTTCTTATCGAAGCGGAAGTAAACAACTCGAATTTGACCCAGAGACAGAAACAATTACGAACAACAGCGAAGCTCAGGCAATGATGTCGCGCGATTATAGAAAAGGATTTGAAGTTCCGAAGGAAGTTTAAAAATTTCAAGCAGCGAGTCACCTAAAAAACAATTATAGACGATATGAATAAAAAAAGAATACGAAAAATAATAGTAACAGGATTGGTTGCGGGACTGTGTGTTGCAGGATGCCTGGTATTTTATGCTTTTGCCCGTACCTGGGGAAAAACTGATATGGAATTTAAGATTCATATCAATGAAGAATTGGTGATGCAGTCGGTTTATGGAGAGTCGCCAACATTTGCTATCTGGATAGAAAATCCGAAAACAGGTTCTCTAAAAACTATTTTCGTTACCGACAGGGCGGGGAAAGACGATTGGGAAGGAAAAGTTGATGTCCCGGCAGCTCTTCCCCAATGGGATAAAATGATGCAAAATCAGGAATCGACAACAACCGATGGTGACGAGCCTGATGCAATAACCGGGGCAACGCCAAGGCCCGGTTATTTTACAAGCAGGGTGCGTGTTGAGCCCGAAAGCGAATGGATTTGCTGGGTAGAAATGAACTTGGCAGGAGACTATAACGACCATTATAAAGAATATGACATTGAGAAAAACATAACCGATGAATATAAAACAGGGCAACCGGCACTGGTATATAAGGCTGAAATTAAAGCAATAGAAGGAAATGTTGCGAAACCTGAGTTAGTCGGAATGTCTATTTATAATGCCGAGGGCGGAAAGGTATTACAACCCGTTCAGGGAATTACTACCGCCATGCAGGTTTTTGATGAAATGAGTATTGAAATTGTTAAACCGAACCCCCGGATAATTAGCAAGGACTAGAAACTCAGTTAGTATTTATTAAAATCTTTTCTGATGAATCCATTGTCATTCAGGGCAATGTGAGGAACCTGTGTCGAGTTTAATTGACACAGTTGATAAAAGGTTATGTGTTAAAAATAGAATTAGCGAAATAACATATTGAACAACCAACAACCAACAATACAATGAAAACACTTACACGTGGATTAATTATAGTTTTATTATTAAGTATTGGCACCCTTGTAAGAGGGCAGCAAACCGAGAGCCTGCCTTTTGTAAAAGAGGAATATAACTCATTCCAATTTTGTAACAACAAGGCAAAACTTATAATCTCGAAAGAAACAGGTCGGGTTCAGGTGGTTGATAATAATGGAGATATTCATTATGCTGAATACCGGAAACCATCGTTTTTAATCGATGGACAATGGATAACACCAAACAATTATAAATTACTTGAAACAAAAGGCGAAAAAGCTGTTTTATCTGTCTTTTCAACAAATAATTGCCAAATAAATTTGTCGGTGGAAAAAGCTTCCGACTATGGTTTTAATCTGAAATATTATTGTGAAGGAGGAACGATTTCAGAAATAAAAGGGACGGTAAAATTAAACCCTGTCGAAGAGATTTTTGGATTTGGTGAAAACTGGAACGAACATCTGGCTCAACGTGGTCAGAAAATTAAAATCTGGGACAAATCGGGTACCCCGGACGAGTGTGCCTGGATGCCTTATTTTGTTTCCACCAATAATTATACATTCTCAATCGACTACGGTGGCGAGGTTAATTTCGATGTCGGTCAGCGAAAAACAGACGAGTTAACTTTTGATTTTTTGTCCGATGAATTGTCATACACAATTCTGATTGGAGACGATTTGGCTTCTTCGGTTCAAAATTTTGTGGCTTTAACAGGAATGCCGTCTAAACCGCCACGTTGGTCTTTCGAACCATGGTTTTGGCTGATGGTCGACCCCGATATCCCGGAAGGAGATGTCTCGACATTGCATGGGGAACATTTTATTGAAATGGTGAAAAAATTGCAGGAGCTAAACATTCCGGTAGGTGTTACCTGGTTTGAACCTCCGTGGCAGGATGCAAGAACTTCTTTTATTCCCAATCCCGAATTCTCTCCTGACTTAAAAGGCCTGATAAAAGGTTTAGATGATCTTGGCGTAAAAAGTCTGGCGTGGACAGTTCCATATACGAACCCCGAAGCGTCAAATTATGCCGAAGCTGCAGAAAAAGGTTATCTGGCCCAGAAACCAAATAGCGATAGAAACCAGGGAAAAGTTAAAATTACCAAGTCGGGCGAATTGTCTGGCACTTACTATAATTTTATCGATTATTTCAATCCTGAAGCTTGCGACTGGTGGCAAAAACAAATTGCACAAGCAGTGGATCTTGGCTTAAAAGGATTTAAACTGGATGCAGGTCAGGGCTTACCTACTGATGCCATTTTTTATGAAGGACGAAATGGTAAGGATGTTCATAATTCGTATGCCCTGGAATATAACCGTGTTTTTCATGAAGTTTTGAGCGAAAAACTGGGCGATGATTTTTTAATGATTCCCCGTGCAGCCTGGATTGGTTCGGGAGCTCAAACAAATTTCAAATGGCCGGGAGATTTAGACGGGAATTTTGCCCGTAATGGATTAGCTTCGTCCGTATTTTCGTCCCTTTCCCTTTCGTTTTGCGGAATCCCTTTTGTGTCAACAGATATCGGTGGTTTTTCAGTACGTCCGGCTCCTGAAAATGTATTGATAAGATGGGCACAGTTTGGTGCATTTTTACCCGGAATGCAAACATTAAATATGCCCTGGTGGTATTCTGACCGGGCATTGGAACATTTCCGTTACCTCGCATGGTTGCACACCGATTTAATTCCATACTGGCAATCGCTTGCCAATTTAGCCCACGAAGAGGGGACGCCTATTTGCAAACCTTTGGTTTTTGATTACCAGAACGACCAGGCAACATGGAAAGTGGAGGATCAATTTACCGTAGGAGAATATATTTTGGTGGCTCCTTTTACTGATTCAAGACCTTATCGTCAGGTTTATTTGCCCGAAGGGAAATGGTTTGATTTCTGGAACGAAAAAGAAATATTTGAAGGAAAAACTTCTTTTGAGTGGGGCAGCGAAGAGGATTTAAGAGGATTGGAATTCCCGGTTTTTATTAAGGAAGGTGCTGTTATTCCTATGGATATTAAAAACGACATCTCCGGTTTCGGAAATGAATATTCAAGCGATTTTATTACGCTCGCAATCTGGCCGGAACCTGAAACCGAAAACACATTTGTTTTAAACGACCGGGAAGGAAAAGTTTCGATTGTAACCAACTGGGAAAACAACGACGAGATTAAAATTTCGTGGATCGATTCAGCTGAAGACTATTTGTTACGTGTTCATTTAAAAGATGGTGTAACTCCTGATAAAATATATTCAGGCAATCAGCAATTACAAAAATCAGCTGGTTACGAGTCTTTTAGTCAAGCGAAAACCAATGTGTGCTTTTTCGATAAAAAGTCAAATAATTTATGGATTAAAGCCATAAGTAAAGACAACATGGGGCTTATAAAAATTCGATTTTAATAAATTATTATTCAAAATGCTTGATTATGAAACGATTATATGCCGAAATAAAATTCTCTGGCAGAAGGTATTTTGTATGGCTGTTTTTATTGATTCTTGCAAGCTGCGGAAAAGATAAATCGGGCGATGATTTAAAGTTGTGGTATGCCAGCCCTGCCACAAACTGGATGACCGAAGCCCTTCCTTTAGGAAACGGATATGTGGGGGCGATGTTTTTTGGGGGTGTTGATGAAGAACATATCCAGTTTTCTGAAGGTTCGTTGTGGAGTGGGGGACCTGATTCCGGGGACAAATATAACTTTGGCCTAAAAGAAGGTTCATGGAAATATTTACCTGAAATAAGGAAACTTATCGGGGAAGGTAAGTTTGATGAAGCCGAACAACTGGCCTCAAAGTACCTGACCGGAATAGTCCATAATCAAACTAAAATGGCACGCTATGGTGATTATGGTTCGCAGCAAACCATGGGCGACTTGTTTATAAAGGCAGACCATAAAGGAAAACCTGAAAATTACAGGCGCGAGCTGGATTTGAATAAGGCAGAGGGCAACGTAACTTATACGGTTAATGGCGAAAAATATCAACGCACCTATTGGGGCAGTTATCCTGATAACCTGATGGTTTACTCTTTCGAAAGTAGCTGTTTAGAAGATTATCAGCTGTATTTTGTTTCTCCCCATAAAAAAAATAGTGAATCATTTTCTGGGAAAACTTACTCTTTTCAGGGAGAAGTTGTTGACAATAATATGGGATTTGAAACCTGTTTTAAATTCGATACCGATGGGCAAATAATTTTCAGCGAAGGAATTATTCATGTTAAAAATGCCCAAAATCTTGTTGTTTATCATGTGGCATCTACCGGGTATAAAAATGAATATCCGACTTATAAAGGCAATGATTATTTGCTTGAAAATAAAACGAAGCTTGCCAAAATAGAAGGGCAAGGCTATCGTCAACTTTGGCAAAATCATATTAATGATCACGAAAACCTTTTCAAAAGGGTAGAGCTTGATTTGGGCGGAGAGAATACAAAAAGAGATTTTATACCTACCGATCAGAGATTGAACGATTATGCAAATGGTACCGATGATCCCGGATTGCTCGAGTTATATTTTCAATACAGCCGTTATTTGATGATTTCGGCATCGCGTTTTGGAGCAATGCCAATGAATTTGCAGGGGAAATGGAACAATACTACCAGGCCACAATGGGCATGCGACTACCATACAAATATCAATCTTCAGATGCTTTACTGGCCGGCAGAAGTTGCGAACCTCGGGGAATGTCATATACCCTTGTTCGATTATTTGGAAAGCCTTGTGGAACCCGGACAACTATCGGCAAAAGAATTTTACGGCACACGTGGCTGGGTTGTAAATACAATGAATAACGTGTTTGGATACACATCTCCCGGACGCGAATTGCCCTGGGGGCATTTCCCCGCCGGAGCTGCCTGGTTGTGCAGGCACGCCTGGGAACATTACGAGTTTAGTTGCGATACGTTTTTTCTACGGGAAAAAGCATATCCACTGATGAAGGAAGCTGCTTTGTTTTGGATCGACTATTTAACCGAAGACAAAGCTGGCTACTTAGTGTCAAGCCCGTCCTATTCGCCCGAACATGGCGGGATTTCAGGGGGCGCTTCCATGGATCATCAAATCGCCTGGGACATATTGAATAACTGTGTGGAAGCTTGTGAGGTCCTTAATATTGACAATGACTTTAGAACCGGGGCTCAACAGGTTCGCGACAAAATTTATCCGCCAAGCATAGGCAAATGGGGCCAGTTGCAGGAGTGGAAAGAAGATATTGATAAACCGGATGATAAACACCGGCATGTTTCGCATTTGTATGCCTTGTATCCGGGAACCCAGATTAGCTCGTGGAAAACGCCCGACCTGGCAAAAGCAGCGAAAGTAAGTCTCGATGCCCGTGGCGATGGTGGAACCGGTTGGTCGCTGGCATGGAAAATAAATTTTTGGGCACGTTTGAAAGATGGGGAACATGCCCTGAAATTATTGAACAGGTTGTTAATGCCGGTAACCGATACCGAAACTGATTACGAAGATAAAGGAGGAAGTTATTCCAACCTGTTGTGTTCGCACCCGCCTTTCCAGCTCGATGGCAATATGGGCGGATGCGCCGGGATAGCCGAAATGCTTTTACAAAGCCACGAAACTAATATCCACCTGTTGCCTGCACTTCCTGTTTCATGGGAAAATGGTTCGGTAAATGGATTGAAAGCAAGGGGCGGTTTTGTTATAGATATTGACTGGCAAAACGGGAAATTGAATAACGCGGTGATACGCTCATCAACAGGCGGAACTTGTATGCTTTGTTCAGAATGGGAGCTCGATATTCCCGGAGAATATACAGTGACGACGCATGATTGTAAACAAATTCAGAATAAGAAGTACTATTTCTATCAAATTGAAATGGGAAGAAATCAAATAATAAAACTGAAAGCAAGCTGAATTTGAGGAAATATCGGAAAAACGAATAAAAGTAAAATAGTAAACCAGCTTCAACCTTTTTGGTGAAGTGAAAAGGAATAAATATGAAGAAAAAAGAAAACAAAGGATTTAGCCGACGTGATTTTTTAGGCTTATCCGCATTAGGCTTAACAGGATTGACAATTCTGCCAAGTTGGACAATGGCCAATGGGATGCGAATTGCCCCAAGTGACCGGATTGTTATGGGATTTATTGGCGTTGGACGTCAAGGATGTTCCGATTTCAGTAGTTTTACAGGAGTTCCCGGCGTACAGGTTGCCGCAGGTTGCGATGTTGATTCGTTAAAAAGGGAACGTTTTAAACGCAGGGTAGAAGCATGGCAAAAGGAACAAGGTGTTCCTCAACGTTGTGATAAATACGAGTTTTATGAAGATTTATTGGAACGTACCGATATTGATGCTGTATCGATAGCAACGCCCGACCACTGGCATGCACTTGTTGCTATACAGGCCTGCCAGTTGAAAAAAGATGTGTACGTACAAAAACCTCTGGCTTTTACTATTACCGAAGGTTTTGCCATAGAAAAAGCAGTTCGTGAAAATAATTGCATTTTACAGGTAGGAAGCCAGCAGCGTTCGAGCCCTGAATTCCAGCAGGCAATTAAGTTGGTACGCGAAGGAGCAATTGGTCACATCGAAACAATATATTCTAAAGTAGGCGACCCTCCAAAACCATTGGATTTACCTGAAATGCCAATTCCAGCTTCATTAAACTGGAATAAATGGTTAGGTCCGTTAAACGATCCTAAAATTCATTATCATCCTGATTTGTGCCCTCCAATTTCTTTAGATCCAGAAAAGGATGAAGAGCTGTGGGGAGCCTGGCGCTGGTATAGTGAAACAGGAAATGGTTTCACGGCCGACTGGGGCGCACACATGTTTGATATTTCGCAGGCTGCCATCGGAATGGATGGATCAGGTCCATGCGAAATAATTCCTAAAGGTTACGAAGGACAGGAATACCTGACGTTTAAGTACCAGAACGGAATAGTTATGACCGAGCAACCTTTCCGTGAAAAGGGTGGTAATGGAATTTCTTTTAACGGAACAGATGGCTGGATAAAAGTAGCCCGTGGTTACATCGAAAGTTCAGATCCATCGCTTTTGAAGAAAGAAGAGCAAAAAATTGGAAAAGGACAGTATGAAGTGAGTTCGCCACATATGCAGAACTTTATCGATTCAGTACGTTCTCGAAAAGATCCGATTGCTCCGGTTGAAGTAGGATGCAGTACCAGTACTTTATGTTGTTTAGGAAATATGGCAACCGAATTAAAACGACCGATAAAATGGAATCCTGCAACACGCCGCTTTGTAGATGATGAGGAAGCTGCCAATCACAGGTTACATCACTACAAATTCAGAAGACCTTATTCTCTATAAATTTTTAGTTAACAGATAGCCATAATCTAATAATTGATATTACGATTATGGCTATTGTTCTTTTTATAATTCCGTATTCTAGAATTTATTGATACCCTCACTTCGTGTATGAGTATTAATAACGCGAATCAAGGGGTGAAATTTATAACCGAAAATGCTTGAATTAACTTCAACCCTTGATTGACATTAATAAACAACAAGTCCGATATATAAATTGAAACGAATGAAGAAACTTTTAATAATCATTTTTAGCTGGTCGTGTTTATGTTTGACCGCACAAGTACAAAAAAACGAAACACTCCCTCTTACGCAAAACGGGAAGTTTGTTTTAGGTTGTAATTACTGGGCATCTCATGCCGGCACCAATATGTGGACGAATTGGCGCCCGGACGTAATCGACAAAGATCTCAAACAAATTTCTGACGCTGGGCTTCAGGTTATACGGGTTTTCCCTATTTGGCCCGATTTTCAACCCATTCATCAGTTTTATGGAGCAAAGGGGAGTTTACAGGAAATACGGTTTAAAGATGGTCCGTTGCCGGGCACTGGTCCGGGGAAAGATGGTGTTAGTGTAGAGCAGCTCGAACATTTCAGTGAATTTGCCGATATGGCAGAAAAGCACAATATTAAATTGGTTGTAGGCATGGTTACCGGGTGGATGAGTGGACAACTTTTTATTCCGCCTGCATTGGAAGGAAGGAATATTTTGTCCGATCCTGTTTCCATTATGTGGCAGGTAAAATTTGTGAGAAATATGGTGCACGAATTTAAAAATCATCCGGCAATTGCTGCATGGGACCTTGGCAATGAGTGCAATGTGATGGAATCGGTGGATAACTCGGAGGCTGCTTATGTTTGGACTGCTTCCATTGTTAATGCAATAAAGGCGGAAGATCCAACCCGCCCCGTGGTTTCGGGTATGCACGGATTAAGTTGTGAAAGCAGTGCTAACTGGCGTATCCAGGATCAGGCCGAGCTGACCGATCTGCTGACGACCCACCCTTATCCTTTTTGGTCGGCCCATACCAATCAGGATCCGTCGAATACCATACGCACCATTATGCACTCGGCTGCCGAAACCCGCCTTTACAGCGATGTTGGAAATAAACCATGCATGGTAGAAGAAATTGGTATCATGGGGCCAATGGAGGCAAACGAGCAGACAAAAACAGCGTTTCTTCGTTCTGTTTTATTTAATAACTGGGCAAACAATTGCCACGGGGTTTTGTGGTGGTGTGCTTACGATCAAAATGAATTCGATTTTACCCCGTACGAATGGTATGCGGTAGAACGCGAGCTTGGTCTTTTCGAAACCGACCGGTCGCCCAAACCCGTTGTTGCAGAATTTCAAAAATTCAGAAAGTTCCTCGATGGACTTCCGTTTGATTCGCTGCCACAATCAAAAAAGGAAGCGGTTTGTATCCTTACCGACGGACAGGATCAATGGGGAGCTGCATATTCTACATATATTTTGGCCAAACAGGCAGGCTTCGATGTGGAATTTCAGCACGGTAAACAGCCGTTAAAAGATGCGCCTTTGTATATTATGCCTTCTGTAAAAGGACTTACCCTTATTAACCGTAAAGACTGGTTAAATATCCTTGAAAAGGTAAATGAAGGAGCTACGCTTTATGTGTCTTTTGACCTGGGATTTCTTTCGCCTTTTGTTGAACCGGCAGGAATCGACATTGTAACCAGCCAAAACCGGACAAAGGCCGCAAGTTTTATTTCTAGCGATGGCAGTATAAAACCGTTCTCGATGGGTGCTGCCCGAAAGTTAACGATTACCCCGTCAACAGCAATTGTATTGGCACACGAGGAAGATGGCAATCCTATCTTCACTGTAAATTCGTATGGCAAAGGGAAAATTTATTTTCTGGGATTTCCGATGGAAATGGATTTAACGAATACACCTTCCAACTTTACGGAAGACTCTCCTGAATGCTGGAAAGTTTATCAGCAGATTGCCGGTGATATTATTGAGAAAAATCGTGTAGTGGAGAAAAATGATCCTTTTATAGGGATTACCGAACACAAGCTTGCTGATGGGAAAATGGTTGTTGTTATGGTGAATTACAGCCCGAAAGAAAGGAATGTTGAACTAACCATTAAAAAAGGTTGGAAAGTCCAAAAAGCACTTTATGGAAAAGAGCCTGCGCATTCTCAGGTTTTAATTCCTGCGAATGATGCCGTTGTGTTTGGTTTCTCGGATAAATAAAATTAGTTCTAATATATCTGGTAAATGCAGAATAATAGAATATTATGGCAGTAGGGTACAAATAAGGTGCATATTTGTTGCTTTTTCTATCCTTGTAATTCAAATTAACACATATGTTTTAAGACGTTTATGCTAACTGAACTTTATATTCTGTAGAATTAATTCTTCATTTTTAAGGAAGGCTACAAAAATATAGTAGCTCTGATTTTATTCAAGATAATATTGAGTTGTAGCCTTAAATTATCGATGAATAAACTTTTTAATAAAGAATATTTTCATATGATTGAAACATTACTACCTTCAAAATCTAGGATTTCATAAATTATTGAATGAAAAGACCTCTCGTGGGATAAAATCATTAGACCAAAAAAGTATTTAAGAGTAAACCACATATTCTATTAAAAGAATAAATTTATGTTCAATTAAGAATTCAATTCCCAAATTATCATAAGAATTCGTATAGCCAATAATTCCTGTGATTCAAAAAAAACAATATTTTTCAACTTGCCTCAATGTGCTATGAGAGATGCGGTTATAAAAATATTATCAACTCCTACTAATATGTGAATTAGTGGAGCTGGCGGGAGTCGAACCCGCGTCCAAACGAGGAAGCTATAAGCTTTCTACATGTTTATCTCTGACTTAATTTTCGAATAGCAACCGGATCAAAGCCACCAACTACTACCTTATCTCTTTTAATTTCGCAAAAACGCCAGAGCTTCGTTTATGCTAGCTTCGATTTACTTGCACCGCCTGATCGGACCGCTTCAAAGCATTAGCATCCGGGCGATGTCTCGTTCCAAAACCTTGTTTCGGAATTAAGTGTAATCTAAATTGTTAGATTACGCAGCAAGAGCGTAATTATTTTCGCCAATTATGGTTTTGATCATTATTTTTTACGGGTCAACAAACAAAACCCGACATGCTTACTTATCTCTTCTACCCGCTGTCAAAACCAGTCAGCCCCATAGAAGTGCGGCAAAATTACAAAAATTAAACAAACTTCGATCATAAAAGAAAGACCAAATCTCAAACCGCTCAGTTTAAAATCTGGTCTCAACTAATGTGCTTTAATGTTTTATTAAAGTCCTTTGGCAAATTCTTTTATCCACATCTTCATTTCTTCACCTATTTCCGGATCTTTAAGTCCAAATTCAATATTTGTCTTCAGAAAACCCAACTTGTTTCCAATGTCGTATCGTTTGCCGTTAAATTTCATACCAAACATAGGGTGCGATTTTACCATTTCTTTCATGGCATCAGTAAGTTGAACTTCGCCGTTTTTACCGGGAGCTGTATTCTCGAGGTAATCGAAAATCTCAGGAGTAAATAAATAGCGGCTGGCAACAGCCAGGTTCGATGGGGCTTCTTCAACCGAAGGTTTTTCAATCCATCCTTTTGCTTTGATAACTTTGTCTGAAATGGCTTCTCCATCAACAATGCCGTATTTGCTTACCATTTCAGGTTTTACTTCTTCCAGTGCAATTACTGAACCTTTGTTTTCGTTGTAAACATCGATTAATTGTTTGGTAATCGGACCATCTTCGCTTTGTACCAGCGTGTCGCCTAACAGGATTACAAATGGCTCATTTCCTACATGATATTTTGCATGTAAAATTGCGTCTCCCAAGCCGTTCATTTCCTTTTGCCATACAAAATGTATGTTTGCCATGTTCGAAATGGAACGAATCTGATCGAGCATTTTTAAATTATGTTTTTTCAAAAGCGATTCTTCCAGTATCGGACTTCTGTCGAAATGTTCTTCAATGGCACGTTTGCCTTTCCCGATAATCATTAAAATATCTGTGATTCCGCTTGCAACAGCTTCTTCAACAACATATTGTATTACCGGAGTGTCTATAATAGGAATCATTTCCTTGGGCTGCGATTTAGTGGCAGGCAGAAAACGTGTGCCATAACCCGCAGCAGGAATAACTGCTTTTTTTACCATTCTTTTTAATTGTTAACGATATTTGGCTTTATTACTTCTATATCGTGATTATTTAACGTGTCTTTTAGTTTACTGAATATTTTTTCGTCTTTATAAGTACCAATAATGGCACCGCCAGAACCGGTGAATTTTGCACTTGCACCTGCCGATCTGGCCAATTCAACCATTTCGATATTACCTTTACTAATCGGAATAAGTGAATGTCGTAAATCGAAATTTTCGTTCATTAAATCGTGCATGCTATCGTAATTGTTGGCTGCAAGCGCTTCCTTGAATTCTTCAGTTATCTGCCCCCAGCGTTTCATGGCCAGAAGAACTTTTTCTTCTCCAATATTAAAACGTGCTTTTAAATTGTTGTGAACGGTTTCGGAACCTTCTGAGAAATTCTTTCTAAAAGCAATATAAAAATTAGGAAGATTGTTGGTATTTAGTACCTGGTAATTTCCGTAACCTTGCTTTTCCATTGTTGCCTTATCGAAATCCATAAAAACAGGTTTCTCATAGGCTTGAGCAACCCTGTCTTGCAATCCGGCAGAAATTCCCAGTTCTCCGTTTTCAACAGAAAGTACAAGGTTGGCAAAAATTGCCGGAGTAATATAAACTTCGTAAAAAATACACATGGCTTTTAAGAAGGCCGATAAAATGGCACTCGAACCTGCCAGTCCCAGTCGTAACGGAATATTTGAGTTGTAACGAATGGTAAAATTTTTACTGGCCAGCTGGATGTTATTTTCAGTACAATATTCGTAAAATACTTTAATCATACCTTTCAATAAACGCATCCCTCCGTAGTAGCCTGCAAAGTTGATATCTTCAACCAGAGCCTTCATGTTGGGATAAGAAGTAATATCGAGGCGCTGTGGTTTTATTTCTAATTCGGGCGTTTGATAAAGTTGAACATTTGCTACAAAGTTTGAAAAAACAAATGCAATGGTCTTGCCGAAATATCCGTCGGAAGGATTACCAATAACAGCAGCACGAGGATATGAATATGTTTCAATTATCATTTTTCCTTTTTTAGGGATTTTAATAAATAGTAAAAATTACTGTATTAATAAAAATACTTCTGCGCCGCAAAGTTAGGCATTCCAATTTTTAATTGCCTCAATATTCATATCATTTATACTGTTTTTTGCCTCAGGAGTATAAAGGAAATCTAATTCTTTGGCAAATTGTTCGGTGACTTGTCCGCGTACCATTTTCATTGTAGCATTTAGCATTTTGTTATCAGTAGTAAAAGCATACGGCAAAATAGAAATCGTAGCAGGAAGCCAGCGTTCAGGAAACATTCCCTCGAATTGTCCTCCTTTTTTGTATGCATTTACCTCATTCTGAATAATTTCGATACTAACCTTATTTCCTTCATCGCTGCTTTTCTCAATTCCACGATTTTTTAATTCCCGGTTAATTGCTTCCATGTCTGGTACAATCATTCCGACTGTATATGGATTTTGATTATTATAAAGCATTACCTGTTGAATATAAGGAGATTGGTCAACAAGAGATTCCTCAATACCTTCGGGACTGTATTTCTCTCCATCGTTCCCGATTAATAGGCTTTTGAATCTTCCAAGAACGTATAGGAATCCACTGTCGGCCATGTAGCCCATATCTCCGGTGTAAAGCCAACCGTCTTTCAATGTTTCGGCTGTGGCAGAAGGATTGTTCCAATAACCCAGCATAACATTATCTCCTTTAACAATAATTTCGCCTTTTTCTCCATTTGGAAGTTCATTCCCTTCGTCATCGACGATTTTAATTTCCAGGTTTTTTACAAGTTTTCCCGAAGAGCCAAAAATTACATCATTAGGCACATTGGAGGATATTACCGGAGCAGCTTCTGTTAATCCGTATCCCTGGCAAATGGGTAGTCCAATGGCATAGAAAAAGCGTTGAAGTTCGGTGTCAAGCAAAGCTCCACCACCAATAAAAAATTGCAGATTGCCTCCAAAACCTTCGCGTACCTTTTTAAATATTATTTGGTCAAAAAGCCAGTAAAGCGGTTTCAGGAAAAAACGAAATCCTTTTCCACGATTGTTCCCGTAACCATTATGTGCGTATGCAACCTTCAATGCAAATTGAAACAACTTATAAAGAGTTTCACCTTTTTTACGAATACCACCTTCAATATTTTTTCTGAATGTTTTTGAATAAGCCGGAACACTCATCATTAACGAAGGTTTAATTTCCTGAATGTTTTTCGGGATATTCCTCAAAGTTTCCATTGGAGTGTTACCTACCTCAACCGAAGCAATACTTGCTCCTTTGTACATGAAAACATACAAACATGTGGTATGCGCAAATGCATGATCCCATGGTAAAATGGCCAGGGTAATCCATTCAGTTTGCAGGTCTAACAATGAATTTGACTGTACCACATTAGCAGCATAATTTAAATGTGTAAGCATAATTCCTTTCGGATCTGCTGTGGTTCCTGAGGTGTAGGAAATGTTGGCTACATCGTTGGGTTTAACTGCTTTCCAAACTGCTTCAACAGCATCCGGATTTTCTTTTCTATACTTTGCACCTTCTTTTAACAAATCGCGGTAATCGATGTCGTTGTCACCTGCACCTTCTTTTCCATCGAGATAAACAACTTTTTCCAATTCAGGAAGTTCGTTACGAATAGCCTCTACTTTTTGGGCATGTTGTTTTGAAACAAAAACATATTTGCTGCCGCTGTGTTTTAATCGGAAAAGTAATTCATTGTCTTGTAGGCGAACCGAAAGCGGTACGTTGGTGCCTCCGGCGTACAACATGCCCAGTTCACTGATAATCCAGTCATTTCGTCCGTCAGCAATCAAACCGGCGCGATCGTCTTTTTTGAATCCAATTTGAATGAGGCCGGCTGCAAGGTCAAGTACTTTTGCCCGAGTTTCTTTATAGCTTGTCGGTTCATACTGGCTTTTTGTTTTTTCCCATAGATAAACATTGTCGGGATAGTTGGCCACGGCCGTTTCAAAGAGTTCGATTATAGTTTCCATAATAGCTGTACAGTTTTAGTTGCAGAAAAACCAAAAATAGGAAAAAAACTAAAACTGTCGTTATGTGACGTATTTAAATAAAAAATGCCCTTTCGGGCATTTCCTGTAATTATTCAGTAATAAATTTGTAAACAGTTTTTTCATCGTAAACTTCTCCCGGTTTAAGCAAAGTTGTAGGAAAGTTTTTATGATGAACCGAGTCGGGATAATGTTGTGTTTCAAGAGCAACACCCGAGAAGCTCCCAAATTTTTTATGACCGTCGATTGTCAATTCAGGATTCCAATAGCCGGTATAAACCTGCATACCTGGTTGGGTTGTATAAACTTCTATTTTACGTCCGCTTTTTTCTTCGCTCAGACATGCAATATATTTCAGCTCATTTTCTTCATTGTCAAATACGTAGTTGTCGTCGTATCCCATCTCCAATCCTGCAGCTCCCAGTTTTTTTGGTGTGTTGAAATCGAATTCAGTTCCCACAACAGGAACAATCTTGCCTGTTGGGATTTGCTCAACCATTTCAGTCATTTTGGTGGCTGTCAGTTCAAGCTCATGATTTAAAATGTTTTCTTTTTGAGCTGTTAAATTAAAATAGCTGTGATTGGTTAGATTCACCACAGTAGTTTTATCCGTTTCTGCATAATACTGTATTCCAAGTTCGCTGTTCTCATTCAAAGTATAAATGCAGATAACTTTCAGGTTGCCAGGGTAGTTTTCTTCACCATCTGGGCTGAGATATGTAAGTTTAACACCAACTTCTTCTTCGTTTTCTATGGTTTCGGCTTCGAAAAGTTTACGATCGAATCCAACTTTTCCGCCGTGCAAATGATTAGGCCCGTTGTTGATAGCCATTTCATATGTTTCACCTTCAATTTTCAGGTGCCCGTTTGCAATTCGGTTACCAAAACGGCCAATAATAGCTCCGAAGTAAGGATAACTTCCAAGGTATTCGTCGCTTAAATAAGTTTCAAGTTTTTCGAAACCGCATACTACATTCCCGATAGAACCATTTTTATTGGGCATATCAATGGCAGTTATAATTGCTCCGTAGTTGGTTATTTTTACGGAAATATTGTTGTTCGACAGTGTGAATAATTGAACTTCCCGACCGTCATGTAGTTGTCCGAATAGTGATGTTTTAATTTTCATGGTATATAAATTAAACTTTTTAGCATTGATTTTTAAGAATTACAAAAGTGTAAAAAATAGATTTTAACTGGTGGGTACTGGTAGTGTTTTAAAACATGATTTTATACAAAAAAACTACTATTTTTGTATCAACCTAATATCTTATGACAAAATATAGAACGATTTATATTGATCCTAAGTCTTCGACGCCTAAATATAAGCAAATAATTGATTCTGTTTATGATAGCATTGAGCGGAAAATTCTTAAAAAGGGAGATAAGGTTCCTTCAATCAATCAAATTTGTTCTGATTATGGCTTGAGTCGCGATACTGTAATGTTGGCTTTTAATACATTAAAGGAAAAAGGAATATTAATAAGCCATCCCGGAAAAGGTTATTATATCAACTCCGTTGAAATTCAGTACGAAGAAAAAATATTTGTTCTTTTTGATGAATTAAATGCTTTTAAGGAAGACTTGTATAACTCTTTGATGGACAATTTGAAAGGTAATGCAAGCGTTGAAGTGTTTTTTCATCATTTTAATTACAAAGTTTTTAAAACACTCATTAATGAAAGTATAGGCCATTATACTTCATATATAATAATGCCCGCAACATTTGATAATACAAGCCAGTTAATTCAGAAGCTCCCCCGAGATAAGGTATTTATTCTCGATCGTTTAAAGCCTGATCTGAAAAATTATCCGGTGGTATATCAGGATTTTGGAAAGGACTTTTACGATGCATTGGTTGACGGGTTGCCTTATTTAAACAAATACAGGAAGTTGATTTTTGTAAATACGGGGGGAAAAGAGCCTGTACAAAGAGTGTCTGGATTTGAGCAATTTTGTAAAGAAAATAATTTCGAATATGAGGTAATAAAGTCCATAACGGGGATAAAACCTTCTGTTTACGAGGCTTATTTTTTAATTTCGGATTACGACCTGGTGAAAATGGTTAAAATTGCCAAATATTATAAATTAAAACTGGGTAAAAAATTTGGGATTGTTTCATTTAACGATACCATGTTAAAAGAAGTAGTAGCCGGAGGAATTACAACAATATCAACTAATTTTACAGAAATGGGGGAGACCCTGGCTAAAATGGTACTAACCCGGAATTGTAGCCAGGTTCGAAATCCTTCCCGTTTGATTCTCAGAAACAGTTTATAGGCAGTATTAGACCTGACTAAATTTGAAATAACTTTTTTTAATCCTTTTTGATTGAACCAGAGTATTGAGAATGAAGCAAAGTTTGCCTTAATTTCGATAAATCTGTTATGTAACATGAATACGAAAGGAATAATAAATGCCTTAAAATTTATATTTTTACCCACCAGTACCTACCAGTTGGTAATAAATAATTAAAAACAATAAAAATAATTAAGAATTATGGCAAAGATTACTAATCTCATTGAAAAGATTAACGGTGGTGAAAATCCGTTATTTAAAGAATTATATGGTAGTGATTCAGCTACATTAAAAGGACAAGCAGAAAGGTATGCAAGCCTGATGTCTGAATTTGAAACAAATTACAGCTCTGATGATGTATCATTGTTTAGTTCTCCCGGACGTACAGAAATTGGCGGTAACCATACAGACCATAATCATGGCCGTGTGCTTGCTGGTGCTGTTAACCTCGATAATATTGCTGTTGCAGCTGCCAACGGTACAAATACAGTTCGTATTAAGTCTGCTGGATATCCTGAATTTCAGGTGGAATTAACCGATTTCGAACCTAACTCGGATGAGTTTTATACTTCTACCAGCCTGGTAAAAGGTATTGCAGCCAAAATGAAAGAAAATGGATATGAGGTTGGTGGTTTCGATGCCTGTATTGAAGGACGTGTACCAAAAGGTTCTGGTTTAAGTTCTTCTGCTTCATTTGAAGTTTTGATAGGAACCATTTTTAGCGAGCTGTTTAACGATGGAAAAATGGGAGCTGTTGAAAACGCAATTATCGGTCAGTGGAGCGAAAATAATTATTTTGGTAAGCCCTGTGGGTTAATGGATCAAACTGCATGTGCAGTTGGAGGTTTGATTACTATTGATTTTAAAGATCCTGCTAATCCAATTGTGAAAGAAGTTGATTTTGATTTTGTTTCAACCGGTTTCTCATTAGTAATTACCGATGTTGGTGGTGGACACGACGATCCTGCTTCTCAGGCTGAATATGCATCTCTTCCAACTGAAATGAAATCAGTTGCAGCAGAACTTGATGCCAAGGTTCTTCGCGAAGTTACTTTAGAACAAATTGTTGAGAAAATTCCTGCAATTCGTGAAAAGGGAGTTAGTGACCGAGCAATTCTTAGGTCTTATCACTTCCAGGGAGATAATGCCAGAGTAGCAAAACAGGTTGAGGCATTGGAAAACAACGATTTTCAGGCGTTTTTAAATATGGTTGTTGAATCGGGATACAGCTCGTATATGTACAATCAGAATATTTTTGACGTGGTTCACAAAGATGAGCAGGTTGTATCATTGGCGCTTGCACTTAGCGAAATGGTATTAAAAGGATCTGGAGCATGGCGTGTTCATGGTGGAGGATTTGGAGGTACTATCCAGGCTTTTGTTCCTCAGAATAAATTAGATGAGTACGTTAAAACACTTGAGCACGTTTACGGGGAAGGTAAATGTCATAAGTTGTTTATCAGGGCAAAAGGTTCTGTAAAACTTGACCTTTAAAATAGAAAATTATAATCGAAACTATTTTTTTTAATTTGTGGCTGTTGTACATACAAAAAAAATAGTTTGTAATTATTTTCAAAAGTGTAACCGATAATGAATCAGGTTGTTACTTTGATAATTTGAACTTAAGGAGAAAAAAAAACTTTTAAAAGTTCGCTATTATCTACGATATTTTAACTTTGAGGGCGAAATATAAAACTTATCCCGATATTTCGGGATAGGTTATCTGTTTTCGACCTAAATTATAACTAAGAAGAAGTACGATGAGTTTCAATATAGAAGACCATCCCCATAAAAGATTTAACCCGTTAAACGGCGAATGGATTTTGGTGTCACCACACCGTTCAAAACGTCCGTGGCAAGGGCAGGTCGAAAAAACGGTTGTTGCTGAACGACCAAAATACGATCCTGATTGTTACCTGTGTGCAGGAAACGAAAGGGCAGGAGGTAAAATTAATCCTGATTACAAAGGAACCTTTGTTTTTACCAACGATTTTAGTGCACTTTTAACCGATACTCCCGATGGAGGAATTGATGAAGGTGAATTGTTTCAGGCGCAAAGTGAAAGCGGAATTTGTAAGGTAATTTGTTTTAGTGAAGACCACAGTCTTACTATTCCTGAAATGGAAGTAGAAGATATTCGTAAAGTCGTTGATGTTTGGTGCGAGCAGTATAATGAATTAGGCGGCAAACCAAATATTAATTACGTACAGATATTTGAAAATAAAGGTGCAATTATGGGGTGTTCAAATCCTCATCCTCACGGACAAATCTGGTCGTCGAAAGGAATTCCAACTGAACCTTCGAAAGAGTGTGTTACCCAAAAGGCATATTTTCAAAAACATGGACAGACCTTATTAGGTGATTATGTGAATGCCGAGCTTAAAAAAGAGGAGAGACTTCTCGATCAAAACAATTCGTTTGTGGCATTAATTCCTTTTTGGGCGGTTTGGCCTTTCGAAGCGATGATAATTAGTAAGAGGCCGGTGCAGAATATTCTTCAGCTTACTGACGAAGAAAAAACTGACATGGCTGATATCTATAAAAAGCTTACCGTGATGTACGATAATCTTTTTGAAACATCGTTTGCTTATTCTGCCGGATTGCACCAGGCACCAACTGATGGTGAAGTTCATCCTGAATGGCATTTGCACATGCATTTTTATCCGCCGCTGCTGCGTTCTGCATCAGTAAAGAAGTTTATGGTCGGATACGAAATGTTGGGTACACCACAGCGCGATATTACAGCTGAAGGTGCTGCAAAAAGACTAAGAGATTTGCCCAAGATTCATTTTAAACAGAAGTAATTTTTAACTACTAATAAACAATAGATATTATTATTATGGAAACTAAAAATCAAAATTACACAGTGCCAATTATCATGATGATTCTGCTATTTGGTATGATTGCATTCGTTACCAATTTAGCAGCTCCAATGGGTGTTGTGCTTAAATCTCAGTTCGGTGCAAGTAACTTTCAGGGAATGATGGGGAACGCGGCTAACTTTATTGCTTATGCCGTAATGGGAATTCCCGGAGGTCTGCTTCTTCAACGAATTGGATACAAAAAGACTGCCCTAATTGCTATTGCAGTTGGATTTATTGGCGTTGGAATTCAATATTTATCAGGTCATGCAAGTGAAGGTTCTGCATTTACTGTATACCTGATTGGTGCATTTGTTGCAGGTTTTTCAATGACACTGTTAAATACTGTTGTAAACCCAATGCTTAACACTCTTGGTGGTGGCGGCAACAAAGGAAACCAGTTAATTCAGGTTGGAGGTTCATTCAATTCAGTTATGGCCACTTTCACTCCTGCCTTTGTAGGTATTTTAATTGGTGAACAAGTAGCAAAAGCGCGTATTACTGACATTTTCCCGGTGATGTACATTGCACTTGGTATTTTTGCTTTGGCTTTCTTCGTTTTAATGGCGGTTAGAATTCCTGAGCCTCATGTTGATTCTGCATCAGAACCAATGAAAGACCTTATGTTAGGAGCCTTGAAATTCCGTCACTTCATTTTCGGAGCTATCGGTATTTTTGTATACGTAGGTATTGAGGTTGGAGTACCCGGAACACTGATTTTCTGGTTGACAGATCCAGCCGCATCTATAGGAATTGATGCAGGTACTGCAGGTTCTGTAGCCGGTACTTATTGGTTGCTAATGCTTGTTGGCCGTTTGGTTGGAGCATCTATCGGTAGCAAGGTGTCAAGTAAAACTATGTTAACTATTGCCTCATTCGTAGGTATGATATTAGTTCTTTCTGCAATTATTCTACCTACATCAACAGTGGTAAGCATGCCTGTATTCCAGGCTCAGGGAAGTTCAATGTCTTTTGCATTCGCACAAGTTCCAATTAACGCCATGTTCCTTGTTCTGGTTGGTTTATGTACTTCAATTATGTGGGGTGGTATATTTAACCTTGCTGTTGAAGGATTGGGTAAATATGTTGCTGCCGCTTCCGGTATTTTTATGACACTTGTTGTGGGTGGAGGTTTGCTTCCACTAATTCAAAATGCTGTTGCTGACGGTATTGGATTCCAGCCTTCGTACTGGGTACCATTCCTTGGATTGGCATACCTGTTCTTCTATGCAATAATTGGAAGTAAAGTTCATAAACGTGCTGATGGAGTAACCGTATAAAAGTAATTTAAAGCCTGAATCATTCAGGAAATTAAATATCAATTCGGGATTATCCCGTTAAGCCATCCGTTTTTGCGGGTGGCTTTTTTTTGATCTGTTTTATAGTTATTCGAAATTTATTTTGCACCGATCTTCCCATTTTTATTGATGTTTCATCGTGTTATGGTAAATAAATTTATATCCAACCTACTTATTCAATGTACTTAATTATTCTGTTTATGAAAATAAACGTTATTTTCACAGTTATAAATTAAACCAAAAGAAATCAAAAACTTAAAAAAATGAGTACGTTAGACTGGATCGTTCTTGGACTTTTCTTTCTCGGCCTCGTGGGAATAATTGTGTGGGTTCTGATGAAAAAAGATAAGAACACCTCTGATTATTTTTTGGCCGGACGAGATGCTACCTGGATTGCCATCGGGGCATCAATTTTTGCTTCAAACATTGGTTCCGAACACTTGGTAGGCCTGGCAGGAGCCGGTGCTGAAACCGGAATTGCAATGGCGCATTGGGAAATGCACGGCTGGATGATTTTAATTCTTGGATGGCTGTTTGTTCCTTTTTATGCGCGGAGCGGAGTGTTTACAATGCCTGAATTCCTCGAAAAAAGGTACAACCCGCAAGCCAGATCATTTCTGTCAATTATTTCAATTGTGAGTTATGTGTTAACCAAAGTTGCCGTTACTGTTTATGCCGGTGGGGTTGTTTTTAAAGATGTTTTTAATATCGATTATATTACCTTCTGGGGATATGAGGTTGACTTTTTCTGGGTAAGTGCGATTGGCCTTGTTTTGTTAACAGGATTATATACCACCTTTGGCGGGATGAAGGCTGTTCTATACACCTCGGTTTTGCAGACACCTATTTTATTAATTGGTTCTGTGGCAATTTTAATATTGGGGTTGATAAAAGTTGGAGGCTGGCACGAATTAATGGAGATTTGCCAGGCAAATGTTACAGTGCACGGAGATGAAATGACTAGCTTAATGCGCTCGCATAAGGATCCCGATTTCCCTTGGACAGGTGTTATTCTGGGATCTGCATTAATTGGTTTCTGGTATTGGTGTACCGATCAGTTTATTGTTCAGCGCGTATTATCGGGAAGAGATATGAAACAGGCAAGGCGAGGTACTATTTTTGGAGCTTATCTGAAGCTTACACCGGTTTTCATTTTTTTAATTCCCGGAATGATTGCCTATGCGATGAACCAAAAAGGTTTACTTGTTCTCGAAAATAATGATGCTGCATTTTCTACCCTGGTAACAGAGTTATTACCTATCGGATTTAAAGGGATTGTTATTGGAGGAATCCTGGCTGCGTTAATGAGTTCTCTGGCTTCATTATTCAATAGTTCTGCTATGTTATTTACCGTTGATTTTTATCAAAAATACAGACCCAATGCATCAGAAAAGCACTATGTAGTTGTTGGTCGTATTGCAACAGTTGTTATTGTGATTCTTGGAATAGCATGGATTCCGGTAATGAAGGGATTGGGAAAAGTATTATATGAATATTTACAGGAAGTTCAATCCTTAATTGCCCCAGGAATTGCTGCTGTATTCCTTCTTGGTATTCTGTCGAAAAAGACAACACCTTCAGCCGGATTTTATGGACTGGTGGTCGGATTCTTGTTGGGAATGACAAGGTTAGGTATTAATATTTTTAAAGGAAGTATTGCTGAAGGAACTCTTGTACATGATATATTCATAAAAATGAATACCTATCACTACGAGGGAATTATATTCGCCATTATTGTAATTCTGATGATTGTTATCAGTTACTTTTCCAAACCCAAAGATGCTGCCTTAATTCAGGGGCTTACTGTTGGTTCTGCATCAGAAGAACAGAAGGCACTGGTGAAAGCTTCTTATAATCATTGGGATGTGGTTAATTCAATTGTGATTATATCCATTATTGTAATTTTCTACCTGTATTTCTGGTAAACAAGAGATTAGAAAAATAAATAAAAACGAGGGAGTACAATTATGAAACTCCCTCGTTTTTATTTATGAGAAATTCCTATTACTTTAAAGTGGTTTGGTTAAAATTAGACTAGGCAATATCCTTATTAGAAATATTGCGCCGATATGGAGAAATGTTATGATTGATAATTCTTTCCTTTTTATTGTATAGTCTCATTTATAATTATTAATCTTTTCAATATATACTTATGCAAAATTTTTCCTGTTTTTTTGCTTAGATGGTAATTTGTAGTTTAATTTGATTTCTGAAACAGATATTATTTTCATTTAACCAAACTTATTGCATAATATAATGTACGATATCATTGGTGATGTGCATGGTCATGCTTCGTTATTAAAAAAGCTTCTTTTAAAAATGGGGTATGTTAAAACCAATGGAAGTTATTCCCATCCTTCGCGTAAGGCAATTTTTGTCGGAGATTTTATCAACCGTGGAGCTGAGATCAGGAAAACTATCCGTATTATTAAGACCATGGTTGAGGCCGGGCACGCATATGCTATTCTAGGAAACCATGAAATAAATGCTATTATCTATCATTTAAAGGATACTAATGGTTTAAGCCTGGTTAAAGAACCCAGTAAATATTTTTTATCGCTGTTTAAAACCATTAATGAATTTTCTTCAAGTTCACAGGAATGGAAAGAAGACTTGAAATGGATGCGGTCACTGCCTTTGTATATTGATTTGGGACCTATTCGTGTTGTACATGCATGTTGGTCGGAAGAAGCAATTGAGATCGCACAATCGATATATAAAGAAGGGAAAATACGAAAGAGAATTTTTCGTAAAATTCAAAGAAAGACGAATGTTGATATTGCAAAAAGCGTTTGGTTGCTGACCAAAGGGGTTAATCTTAAAATGCCTGGCGATTTAAAAATAGTAAGTAATAAAGGCGTCGCTCCCCGTTCGATAAGAATACGCTGGTGGGAAGAGCCGGCAGGAAAGACGTTTAAATTTTTATCGTTTGAGAGTAAATTTAACTTGCCTGAATATACTGTACCTCAGGAGATTTTACCCCAAACCTTTCCTTATCCTGATGATGCTCCCATTGTCTTTTTCGGTCATTATTGCAGAGGTAAGGGACCTCATATTATTAAACCAAATATTTGTTGTGTTGATTCGTGTGTTACAGGTAGCGGAAAGTTACTTGCATACAGATGGAGTGGTGAAAAGCAGTTAGATAAGGATAATTTGGTGTTTGTTGGTTGAATTTCGTGTTGTAAGAGTTTGATATACAGTGCATAATCAAAAAAGTGCAAAAATATTATTTTTTATATTGCTGATAAAAAAAGAAAATATATATTTGCAACGCCTTTGCAAAGGGTAACAAACCCGATAAAAGAGGAAAGTTCTAATAAAACGGTGGCGTAGTTCAGTTGGTTAGAATATCGGCCTGTCACGCCGAGGGTCGCGAGTTCGAGTCTCGTCGTCACCGCTTTTTTTTAAAATATATTTACACTGTAATGGTGGCGTAGTTCAGTTGGTTAGAATATCGGCCTGTCACGCCGAGGGTCGCGAGTTCGAGTCTCGTCGTCACCGCAAAAAAGCTCTTCAGAAATGAAGGGCTTTTTTTATGCTATTGGCTTAGGTCTGAATTCCGTTTGGATTAGATTATACTATTTTTATCCCAAAGTAGCCACCATAACAGCCTTGATTGTATGCATTCGGTTTTCGGCTTCGTCAAACACCAGCGAGGCTTCGCTTTCAAAAACTTCTTCGGTAACTTCCATTGCTTCAATGCCGAATTTTTGGAATATCTTCTCTCCGGTTTTAGTGTCGCGGTTATGAAAGGCAGGTAAACAGTGAAGAAATTTTACATCGGGATTTCCGGTAAGTTCCATGGTTTGTTTGTTCACCTGGTAGGGGAGAAGCAACTTAATACGTTCTTCCCAAACCTCGTCGGGTTCACCCATCGATACCCAAACGTCGGTATAAAGGAAATCGCAGTTTTTAACTGCTGCGGCTACATCGTCGGTAACCAAAATTTTTCCCCCGGTTTTTGCTGCAATCTCCCGGCACTGATGTTGTAATTCTTCTGACGGTTGACATTCAACAGGAGCTGCTGCCCTAAAATCCATACCTAATTTAGCAGCACCAACCATTAAGGAATTGCCCATGTTATATCTAGCGTCGCCCAGGTAACAAAATTTTATTTCGGAAAGTGGTTTGTTACTGTGTTCCTGCATGGTTAAAAGATCAGCCAGTATTTGTGTGGGGTGAAACTCATTTGTTAACCCGTTCCAAACGGGCACGCCGGCATATTTACCCAACTCTTCCACAATATTCTGACCGAAACCACGGTATTCAATTCCATCGTACATTCTCCCCAGAACCCTTGCTGTGTCCTTCATGGATTCTTTTTGCCCGATTTGCGATACCGTTGGTCCAAGGTAAGTTACTTTCGCTCCCTGATCGTAAGCTGCCACCTCAAAAGCGCAGCGTGTCCGGGTGGAAGTTTTCTCGAAAATGAGAGCAATATTTTTTCCTTCCAGGTTTTGTTGTTCAATACCTTCGTATTTATTGAGTTTTAGTTTCGCCGACAGTTTGAGTAAATAATTAATTTCTTCCGGGGTGAAATCCAGCAATTTCAGAAAGTTCCTGTTTTTTAAGTCGATTGCCATGAGTATCTGTTTTTATGTTGTTAATTTTTAGAAAGCTTCGTGCCGAGAGCAATTAGCTTTATTTTCAATAGATTAAAATTGCTTCAGTTTTAGACTATAAACTGCTACTGATCACTGCCATCTATTTTTAATCTTCATATTCCATTGTAATTTTCGAACCGTAACTTTTATCTTCCAGTTTGGTTGCTTCGGTTATGACACTTTTTTTACCTCCTCGTTCAATAAAATTAAGACAAGCCCTGATTTTTGGTTCCATAGTGCCTTCAGCAAAAGTACCATTTTCGAGGTGTTTCACAGTGTCTCTGTAGTCAAGAAACTCCAGTTTTTCTTGTGTTGGCAAGTCAAAATCTTTATAAATGAATGCAACATCGGTTAATATATAAAGTTCGTCGGCTTGGATGTTTGATGCGAGCAAACTGGAAGCCATATCTTTATCGATAACTGCATCGAGGGTGCGAACGTCTTTGTTTTCGTCGTAATAAACCGGTATGCCGCCGCCTCCCGCTGCTATAACAATATTGTCGTTTTCCAATAGTTGTTGAATAATTTCTTTGTTGACAATATTAATTGGTTGCGGCGATGGAACAACCCTGCGAAAGCCTCCCTTTACTTTTGATGTGCTTTTAAAAATCCATCCTTTCTCGTTGCTTAATTTGTCAGCCTCTTCTTTGTTGTATACTTTCCCGATTCTTTTTGATGGATTATTGAAGGCCGGATCGTTTTCATGAATCTCCACGAGTGTAACCATTGATATTACATTTTTTTTGATGCCGTGTTTGTTCAAAACATTTCGCATCATTCGTTCGATCATAAATCCAATACCTCCCTGTGAATCGGCAACACAAATATTTAGCGGCATTGGTGCAATGTTGTACATTTGTTCGCCTGCATCGTTGCGCATAAGGATATTTCCAACCTGTGGTCCGTTTCCATGTGTAATAACCAGTTCGTAATCTTCTTTTATTAAATGTATCAGGTTTTCCAGTGTGTCTGTCACGTTTTTTTCCTGTTGAACAATGGTTCCTTCTTCATTGCCTCTGAGTATGGCATTTCCACCCAAAGCAATAACCGCTCTTTTCTTCATTATTCGTTAGTTAATTGGTTGTACAAATAACAAACATATAAAAAGAGTTAATGAAAAGAAATGCAATATATTCTGATTTTATTGGTTTAGAAGATATTATAAAACAGTTTGTTAGGATTGATTTTGTGAATTGTAAAACAGTTTACAGCGTTGCTTTCAATTTCAAACAAATTTTATCCGTTTTGTTAACAAACTATTCTTAATATGATTCTGTGCCATGGTTGAAAGATGCTGTGGTTACCTGATTTTTTTTAGTTAAATTTGCGTTCAATTTAAAAAATACCTGATGGCGTTTAAACGAAAAAAAAAGCCAGCAAAAACGAAAAAGAAAGCAGTAAAAAAGCGTACCTCCATTTTTAAAAATGAAAAGGCCCGGTTTATTTTTGGCATAATGTTGCTACTCGTTTCAGCCTATATGCTAATTTCTTTCGTGTCGTTTATGTTTTATGGTGCCAGCGATCAAAGTATAATGGATTCGAGCTGGTCTGAATTTCTATTTAATTCAGAAGTAAAGGCTAAAAATATGGGGATGAAGTTCGGAGCTTATATTTCGGAGGTCATCATGAACAGGGGATTTGGTATTGCATCCTTCATATTAATTTATATGGTTGCCATAACCGGGTTAAAGGTTTTGGGACGTAACACAGGTAATTACGGCAAAAGTCTTTTTTACAGCACCGTTTCACTCATTTGGTTATCAATAGCCTTTGGATTGTTTTTTAATAAGAGTAATTCGGGATCATTTATATATTTTGGCGGACATTACGGTTTTATAATGAGTAACTGGTTGAGGTCTCTCATTGGAATTGTAGGGCTTGTATTTCTTTTGTTTATCTCCGGATTGGCAATTATTATTGTCCGTTTCGATAATGCTTTTCCTCTGATTAAGGGACTGTTCTCGTTTAAAAATAAAGAGGAAGTAGTTGAAGAGGATATTGATCTGGACGAAGAGGAGGAAGAAAGTATCAATGAAATTGTAATGGAAGATGATTCCATATCCAAAGTAATTGAAGATGATGATGTGGTACGTGCCATATTTGAACCTGATTCGGTGGAAGAAGAAAGTTACACAGAAGGTCCTGAAATTGAAGTGGAAGAAGCTCTTGTGGAAGAAGAGGAAAAAAAGGAGGAGAAGGAAGATCTTACTTTAACCGTACAGCCTAAAATTAAGGAAGAAGAAACGGATGATGTACAGCCGGAAGAATTGGAAGATTATGATCCGACACTGGACTTGTCGAATTATAAATTCCCGACACTTGATTTGCTCGAAGATCATAAGTTTGGCAATGCCGAAGTGAAAAACGAAGAACTTGTTGCCAATAAGAATAAGATTGTTGAAACACTTCGTCACTATAAAATTGAAATTACAAAAATACGCGCCACAATCGGACCGACTATTACTTTATATGAAATTGTTCCGGCTCCGGGTGTGCGTATTTCAAAAATTAAAAACCTTGAAGACGATATTGCGTTAAGTCTGGCTGCGCTGGGTATTCGTATAATTGCACCTATCCCGGGACGTGGTACCATTGGTATTGAGGTGCCAAACCAGAATCCCGAAACGGTTTCGATGCATTCCATTGTACGTTCGAAGAAATTCCAGGAAAGTACAGCTGAACTTCCCATTGCTTTGGGAAAAACCATTTCGAACGAAACTTTTATGTTCGACCTGGTAAAAATGCCTCACATTCTGGTGGCCGGTGCTACCGGACAAGGTAAATCGGTAGGGATAAATGCAATTATTACATCACTGCTTTATAAAAAACACCCTGCTCAATTGAAGTTTGTTTTTATTGATCCAAAAAAGGTTGAGCTGAATATTTATTCGGTAATCGAGAAACATTATCTGGCAAAGTTGCCTGACACCGAAGAGCCTGTGATTACTGATATTCAAAAAGTTAAGAATACGCTTAACTCAATAAATATTGAGATGGATTCCCGTTACGATTTGCTGAAAATTGCACAGGCACGTAACATTAAAGAGTACAACAAGAAATTTATAAGCCGTAAACTGAACCCTGAAAAAGGACACAGGTTTATGCCATACATTGTGGTGATTATCGACGAGTTTGCCGATTTGATTATGACTGCCGGAAAGGAAATTGAATTGCCAATTGCAAGGATTGCACAGTTGGCCAGAGCCGTTGGAATTCACATGATAATAGCCACTCAGCGTCCATCAACCAATATTATTACAGGTGTAATTAAAGCAAACTTCCCGGCGCGAATTGCATTTAAGGTTGCCTCAATGATCGACTCGCGCACGATTTTGGATAGTCCGGGAGCTAACCAGTTAATTGGCCGTGGAGATATGCTAATTGCATCTGGAAGCGAAATGACCCGTGTACAATGTGCCTTTGTGGATACTCCTGAAGTGGAAAAAATAGTTAAATATATTGCTGAACAGAGAGGATATCCTACCGCCTTTTTATTACCCGAATATGTTGGTGATGATGAGCCGGGACCCGGAGATGTGGACTTGAGAAACCGTGATGAGTTATTCGACGATGCAGCTCGTATTGTGGTAATGAATCAAATGGGATCGACTTCCATGATTCAACGAAAGTTCTCGATTGGTTATAACAGGGCAGGACGGTTAATGGATCAGTTGGAGGCAGCCGGTATTGTTGGTCCGAGTGAAGGCAGTAAGGCGCGGCAGGTACTGATTAACGATGAATATAGTTTGGAACAGTTATTGAATACTTTGTAAAAAAAATATAGGAAATGAGAGGGATACTTTTAGCAGTAGTTGCAGTTTTTGCTGTAAATATGGGATGGACGCAAGACACTAAAGCAAAAGAAATACTGGATAAGGTTAGTGAGAAAACACGTGCTTATAAATCAATTAATGCCGATTTTTCTTTTTCTACCGAAAATCAGGAAATGGATATTAATGAAGGGAATGATGGATCGATAAAGATAAAGGGGAAAAAGTATAATTTAAAAATGAAAGGGCTTAAAGGTGGTGAACAGCAGTCGGAAGTTATCCTTGAGGTTTTTTCGGATGGAGTAATTCTTTGGAATTACATGAAAGATGGAAATCAGGTTACTGTCTCAAAGGTTGACGATGAAAGTAACGAGTTAATGGATCCTTCATCGATTTTTACTATATATGAACGTGGATTTAAATCTGAATTTATTGCCGAAAAGAAAATGGATGATAAAACCGTTTATCATATTAACTTGTATCCAGATTCGGATGAGTTTGATGTTTCGAAAATTGAAATTTTTATTGATAAAGCTGCCTACATGATTCATGCTGCCACATTATTTGCAGCAGATGGAAATTTGTATAAGATTCTTGTGAATAAATTAGAAACCGATAAAGATTTTTCTGATTCAGAATTTGTCTTTGATGCATCGAAACATCCTGATGTGGAAGTAATTGATTTTAGATAGATCGATTCAAAAACAGATCAAAAAAAATACCTTGTTCATTATGAGCAAGGTATTTTTTTTAATACAATTCAATATCGTATTTATTTTTGTCAGTAGTTTTCTAATAGCCTTCTTTATTTGATCTCTTTGGTTTTCATAGCCAATCGGTCGGCAGTTGAGATTTCAATAAATGAAGCTCCTGCGTCTTCGCCAAAACGTCCACCTACGTACATAATCAGATCATCCATATTAAGAATGCCTTCTTTTATTAGTTCCCTAATGGCCGCTTTTTGTATTTTCATTTTATCCTTTTTTGTTTCCAGGAAAGAAGCATGAATACCAAATGATAATGATAACTCACGCATTACTCTTTTTGAGTGGCATTTTACAAAAACAGGAAAAATAGAACGGTGAGCGGCAAGATATCTTCCGGTTTTCCCGGTGGTAGTTGCCGAAACTATTGCATCCGGTTTTAATTCGCGAGCCATTCGTATGGTCGATTGCGCCAGATATGCAGGTATGTCCGCTTTAAGGGGAACCATCAATTCTCTTCTGTCGCGATCAGGTTCCACTTGTTTGGCAATATTATCCATAACTTTTACTGCATCAATCGGATATTTCCCGTAAGCTGTTTCTCCACTTAACATGATGGCATCTGTCCCAATATAAATGGCGCTGGCCACATCGCTTACTTCAGCACGTGTTGGGCGCGGATGTTCAATCATCGTATGCAACATCTGGGTTGCTATAATCACCGGTTTTTGATGGAGAATAGCTTTCCTAACCAGATTACGCTGTACCGCAGGAATTTTTTCTTCCGGAAGTTCAATTCCCAAATCTCCACGAGCTACCATAATTCCATAGGCATAATCCAAAATCTCATCAATATTTTCAACACCTTCCATGTTCTCGATTTTGGCAATTATTTTGATTTTGCTCTTTTTTTCGTCCAAAATCTTTTGAACATCCAGCACATCACCTTTATGGCGAACAAACGAGTGTGCTATAAAATCAAGTTCATTTTCTACTGCCCAGCGAATAAACTCCACATCGCGTTCAGTTAACGATGGCAATTTAATTTCTACACCCGGAACATTTATACTTTTTCGCTTTTTAACTACACCTGAGTTACCAACTTTACACAATAAATATTTAAAGTGTTTTTCTACCACATCAAAAGCGATATCACCGTCGTCAATAAGAATTTTGCTGCCAACACTTAAATCGTTAACAAAACCTTTGTAGTTAACACAGATGTTTTTCAGTCCATCTTGAACTTCTGTTGAGTACGACAGTGTAACAAGCTCTCCTTCTTGAACTTCTGTGTCGGACAGAGTTTGACATGTTCTGATTTCCGGACCTTTTGTGTCAACAAGAATTGCAATTTTATCGGAAACCGCACGAATATTATCAATCATTATTTTTCCGCTCTCAGTAGATATGTGGGCGGTGTTAATTCGGGCAACATTCATTCCCGCATCGTACAATGATTTTAGAAAATCAACATCGCATCGTTGATCGGAAATGGTTGCTACTATTTTAGTTTGTCTCATCCTGTTTCAATTTTTAAAGCCCGCAAAAGTAGTATAAATGTCGACTAAATGGTTAAATTCATTTTAATCTGAATTTAAATTTAAGAAATCTATTTGTGTAAATCTTATTCAATTTACAAAACTTTGAATAGCAAGCCGGTATGATTCGAGACCAAATCCCATAATGCAACCTTTACACACAGGTCCGATTAATGATTTGTGCCTGAAATCTTCTCGCGTAAGGGTATTCGAAATATGAACTTCAACAACCGGAGTTTTAATTCCGGCGATGGCATCGCGAATTCCTACAGAGGTATGAGTGTATGCTCCTGCATTTATTATAATACCGTCAGAATTAAACCCATTTTCGTGAAGTTTATTAATCAGTTCACCTTCAATGTTCGATTGATAATAACTCAGTTCTAAATCATTATAAGATTCCTGCAAACGCTTGAAATAATCTTCAAAACTTTCTGACCCATAGATCGATTTCTCACGAATTCCGAGCAGGTTTAAATTGGGGCCATTGATAATCAATATTTTCATTTATTTCAATTTTAATATATTTTATAGTAACTTTATATAAAACAGAACGTAATTAGTTTTGTTAAACTTATTAATACTACTGAGATTATAACACTCAGAGCTATGTAAACAGTCTTAAAATTAACTTTAATTTGGTAGAAAATGAAATGGGATGATAGCATAATGGGTTACCAGAATTACCTGAGATTGGAAAAATCATTATCTCAGAATTCTATTGCAGCTTATATAAATGATATTAATAAACTTGTCATGTTTTTGGAAGATAAGTTTAAAGGAGTTGCTCCCGAAAAGGTAATATTAAAACATTTAAAAAGTTTTGTTGAATGGTTGAATAAAAAAGGGGTAAGTCCAAGAACCCAGGCACGTACCATTTCAGGAATTAAATCTTTTTACAAATATTTATTGATCGAAGAAAAAATAACAAGTGATCCAACAGCATTGCTGGAATCTCCTAAAATAGGACGAAAACTTCCTGACATATTAAGTATGGAAGAAATCGATTCTTTGATTGAAGCTGTTGATTTAACAAAATCAGAAGGTCAACGAAATAAAGCCATGCTGGAAACACTTTATAGCTGTGGATTGAGGGTATCGGAACTTGTTAACCTAAAAATTACAAACCTGTTTTTCGAACAGGGTTTTATTAAAATAGAAGGAAAAGCCGATAAAGAGCGGTTGGTACCTGTTAGTGGCAGGGCAATTGAGGAGATTAATAAATATATGAATAACTACAGAAAAACGCTGAGAGTTCACCGCGATAGTGAAAATATACTGTTTTTAAATCGCCGCGGAAGAAAATTAAGCCGGGTAATGATATTTACTATTATTAAAAACCTTGCTGAAAAAGTTGGTTTGGATAAAAAAATTAGTCCACATACCTTCCGTCATTCATTCGCTACGCACCTCATTAACGGAGGAGCTGACTTAAGGGCGGTACAGGAGATGTTGGGTCATGAATCCATCTTAACAACAGAAATTTATACCCATCTTGACAAGGATTATTTAAGAAGTACCATTCACCAGTTTCATCCACGTTCATAATAATAAATTTCATATGTTTAAATGGGTGTTGTCATTCGCGGCAACACCCATTTATGTTTTCTGGTTAGGTGTAACTTTTTCTATTTCAGGAACAATTTTTCATTGTTAACTTAATGTTTAATCGGCGCCAAAAACACCCCGAAACAGAAAGTGTCATCATGCAGATTGGAAAAAAAAATTAAATTTGTGTCCCGATTTAAGTAGACGAAAAATTATATTATTAAGTTAATTATTAGGTAGTTATGGCAAATTTAGATTTAAGCAAGTACGGAATCGTAGACGTACAGGAAATTATTCACAATCCTTCATATGAGCAACTTTTTGAAGCGGAAATGGATCCGGCTTTAGAAGGATTTGAAAAAGGTCAGTTGACAGAACTTGACGCAGTAAATGTAATGACTGGCGAATTTACAGGTCGTTCTCCCAAGGATAAATTCCTTGTAGACAACGAAGCCTCTCAAGACATTTGGTGGACAACTCCTGAATCACCAAACGACAACAAAAAAGTTTCAGAAGAAGCTTGGTCGTACTTAAAAGAAATTACAACTAAACAACTTTCTGGAAAGAAATTGTATGTTATGGATACTTTCTTAGGTGCTAACGAAAATTCACGTTTGAAAATTCGTTTCATCATGGAAGTTGCATGGCAGGCACACTTTGTAAAAAACATGTTCCTTCGTCCAACTGAAGAAGAATTAGAAAACTACGGTGAGCCAGATTTCGTTGCAATGAATGCTTCGAAAACAACCAATGATAAGTGGCAGGAATTCGGAATGAACTCTGAAGTTTATACTGTATTCAACCTGAAAGAAAAAATGCAGGTTATTGGTGGTAGCTGGTACGGTGGCGAGATGAAAAAAGGTATGTTCGCTATGATGAACTACTACTTGCCAAAAGCAGGAATGGCAGCAATGCACTGTTCTGCAAACGTTGGTAAAGAAGGTGATGTTGCTATTTTCTTCGGTCTATCCGGTACTGGTAAAACTACCCTTTCAACCGATCCAAACCGCCAGTTAATTGGTGACGACGAGCACGGTTGGGATGATGATGGTATCTTCAACTTCGAAGGTGGTTGCTACGCAAAAACAATTAACCTCGACAAAGATGCTGAACCAGAAATATTTGGTGCTATCAAACGTAATGCTCTTTTAGAAAACGTTACTGTTGATGCTGATGGAAAAATCGATTTCAATGATGGTTCGGTTACAGCAAACACTCGTGTTTCTTATCCAATCAACCATATTGAAAACATTACTGTTCCTTCAAAAGCCGGTCATGCTAAAAAAGTTATTTTCTTGACTGCTGACGCTTTTGGTGTTACTCCTCCAGTTTCAAAATTGACTCCAGAGCAAACTAAATATTATTTCTTATCTGGATTTACTGCAAAATTAGCAGGAACTGAGCGTGGTGTTACTACTCCACAGCCTACTTTCTCTGCTTGTTTTGGTGGTGCTTTCCTTTCACTTCACCCAACCAAATACGGTGAAGAGTTAGTGAAAAAAATGGAAGAGCACGGAGCTGAAGCTTTCTTGGTAAATACAGGATGGAACGGAACCGGAAAACGTATCTCAATCAAAGATACTCGTGGTATTATTACTGCAATTCTTGATGGTTCAATTGATGAAGCTCCAACTAAAAACTTACCAATCTTCAACCTTGAAATTCCTACAGAATTAACAGGTGTAGCTACTGAAATCCTTGATCCTCGTGATACTTATGCTGATGCAGCAGAGTGGGAAACTAAAGCGAAAGATTTAGGTAGCCGCTTCATTAAAAACTTCGTTAAATATACTGATAACGAAGAAGGAAAAGCATTGGTTGCTGCAGGTCCTCAAATTGACTAATAACTACTTAGTTAGAATAAATTAAAACCTCGTCTACGGACGGGGTTTTTTTATGCCCTTTTTTTAGTTTAATCCAGCTTGTTTTATCTCTTCAATGAGTTTTGAGGTAGTGGCTGCAACGTTGTAAAATAAACGAAGTTGCTGTCTTTTCATTCCTACTTGTGTCTGTTTGATTTGTTGTTGAAGTGTCATCAGAAGCGCTGATAAATCGGTCGAAAAATTATCTTTTTTAATCGTACTTGCTTTACCTGCTTCTGCTAACTTTTTATCAATTTGCTGAAACAGAGGTTCAATAGCTTTGTAACTTTCCACATTGGTTTCACGATGAGCCCCCAGCGCTGAAATATGTGAAAGCAAGGCGTGATTTAAATATGTTATAGTCAGCGAATTATTCATTATTTGTTGTTTGCTTTTGGGTTCTTGCCGCATACTGTTCCAGGCCTGGGCCAATTCGTTATCGGCAAGATGGGCTTCTCTTCTGGCAATACGGTATTTTAAATCGTCGTCACTGGGTTTTTGGTATTCTTTGGCAATAGCCTGAAAATACCTTCTGTTTTTTTCAAGCGCACTCGAAATTAGCCCCGACATGCGATGATATTGCCAACCCGGCCATAAAAAACGAATGGTAATGAACGACAAGGTTGCACCAAGAAGTGTTGCTACAAGTCGTGGAATCATAATATTTAATTCCCCGCCTTGAGTAATAATGTTAAAAGCACTCAGGACAAAAGTGGTTACAAATATTACTGCTATCGAGTATTTCCTTCTTAGCCAATAGAAAAAGGCCATTGCCGAGCCTAACATTAGTATTACCTGGGCTGCGGTAGTTGTAAATATTTGAAGTAATACAGCGCCAATAACAATACCTGTGGCAGTGCCCAATATTCGTTCGAAAAGACGGCGACGAGTATCGCTGTATGTAATTTGGCTTACAAATAAACTGGTTAGCATTACCCATTCTCCTTTGTTTAGATTAAGGAAAACCTGTAACGTGAATCCGAGAGCAAAGGTTAAACTTAGGCGAAGCGCATAACGCATACGGGGATGACGAAATGTAAGCTGTGATTTAAGTCGTTCAAATGGTGTTCTTTCGTCTTTTCGTAGTCGGGGAATTGAGGTTCCTTCTAATAAATCATCAAGGTATTTTAACGAAATGTGCGATCGGTGTAAATTATGGTGAAGCAGAATTAGGTCTTGTGCCTCTTCCTCAGGCATATTTTGTAGTTTATCGTCAATGGCTTTCGATATCCATTCTAGTGCCGGAGGATGATGATAGGGAGTACCTGTAAGCATATTGGCAGCCACTAGTTTTAATGCATAAGCCAATTGTCGCAACATTTCTCCAAACCCTTCCATAATTTCAATTTGCTCTTTGCTGTTACCGAGCTTGTCATGCCTGTCATGAGTCGACGCTGCCCGTTCATGCAGGCTTTGCAGAAGCATAAAACGTTGCAGGTAAGGATTCAATGTCTCTGTATCCTTCATTTCCCTGGCATAGTTGTTCAATACGTCTTTTATTTTTTCAAGTGCATTAACAACGTTTATATTTTGCAGGGCAAGGTCTTTGTTTATTTCTTCCTGATCCTTTTTGGCGCTGGGAAAAAGCGAGGCTTTTTGCTCCAGGTAAACAGAAAGTGCCTGAAATCCATTTGCCATTTGCTGATCGAGTAAACGCCACGGATTTCGGTATATCAAAATCAATGAAAGAATTCCGTGAAAAAGTGCTCCTGCAGGTAATAATACAGCCTGCCAGTACCAGGCCGGGCTGATATGAATTCCCAGCATGGCATAAATACCAATGAGAACCGAACCGAATGTAATGGCACGGTAACGCTCGCCAATACCTCCAATTAGAATGAAAACTATGGTTGAAAGAATAAATCCTGTTCCCAGAAGCCATGTATAATGGTATAATAGCCCAACTGAAAAACTGGAAATGAAAAAACTCAGTATCGTAATTGAGAGCGATTTTACACGACCTTTTGGATGATCGTCGGTTTCTGACAAAGCGCCGGCTAATGCTCCCAAAGCAAGGGTAACCCCGAAAAAAGGCACCCCTGAAATTATAAAAGGAACAGCCAGTACCCCCATTGAAATAGTTGCTCTTAAAGCAAACAATCGATAGGGATGCAGCAGAAATACATCGCGTATAAATTTAATGTTTGTTCGAAGATGACCTTTTTCGAGTTTGTTCATGCAAATGCGTACAAAATTTGTATTACAAAGCTAATGAATGAGAACATATTTCATTAATTAAAGTTCTGGCTTTCGTTTATAATATTCTGTAAGGTAGCATGAATAGTAGGATATTTAAATTTGAATCCGGCTTCATGTAATTTCTTTGAAGATACTACCGGTGACTGTGTGAGCAAGGTGGCTGCTTCTCCAAAAAGTAATTTTAAAATAAATGGAGGAATGGGAACAAAGGCAGGCCGATGAAGACTTTGGGCAAAGACCTTTGTAAATTCTTTATTTGAGATATTTTCAGGGGCAGTCAAATTATAAACACCGTTTTTTCCCTCTTTTTCAACCGCCCAAATAAAAGCATTTACAACATCTTGCTCGTGAATAAAAGGAAATGCCTGATTTCCTGAACCAATTTTTCCACCCAATCCCAGTTTAAACGGGAGAAGCATATTTTTTATGGTTTTCGCATTTTGTCCCAAAACAATTCCTAATCGAAAGATAACTGTTTGAACTTTATTGGGAAGTTGTGTTAGTTCATTCTCCCAGTCTTTTACCACCCCGCCAACAAATCCTTCGTCGAAATTTAAACTTTCTTCGGTATGTGTATTTCCTGATTTGTAAATACCGATAGCCGATGCTGATAACACTTTCCGGGGGCGTTCGTTTTCCGGCAGTTCTGCAATTGCTTTTACGATATTTCTGGTGGTAAGCACACGGCTATCGTAAATAGCTTTTTTGTTCTTTTTCGTCCAGCGTTGTAATATGGGAGCTCCGGCAAGATTTATTACCACATCTGAATTTTGCAGCATTTCTTTCAGCTCCGCAACTTTTTCGTATAAGATTTTCCGCTCGATGCCGGAGGTCTGGTGACCTCTTTTTTTCAATTCTGCAGAAATTAGTTTGCCAACATATCCGTTACTCCCCGTTAGTATAATATTCATTTTTATATTCATTTTGTTAGTTAAACAAAAAGTTTGGGTTTTTAGTTCCTTAAAAATTGTTAATAGCGGATGCTTATTGTTACTTTTACGGGGTAAAATGAGTAAAAGCAGACAGCATATTTGGGTGAGATTTCACCGGTGGCGGTTAAAACATTTAGGCGAACGCGGTTTTTTAACTGTGTTGAGCATTGTTGTTGGTATACTTGCCGGAATTGCAGCTGTTATTATCAAAAATACAGTGCGGTTTACGGAGGATATGGTTCACCGTCTCGTCTCGCATGAGGTTCATAATTACATCTATTTTGCATTACCCGTAGTAGGTATTTTTCTGGCCATTGTGGTGATTAAATATGTGGTGCGTTCTGAAGTGAGACATGGTATCCCCAATGTATTGCACAGTATCTCAAAACGTAAAGGAAAAATCTCGAAGCATAATTTATTTTCATCGGTAGTAACGGCATCATTAACCGTTGGTTTTGGTGGTTCTGTTGGTTTGGAGGGACCAACTGTTGCTACCGGGACAGCCTGGGGCTCATGGATAGCAGATATTTTTCGCCTAAACTACAAAAATACGATATTAATGTTGGCCTGTGCGTGCGCAGGGGCAATGGCAGCTATTTTTAAAGCGCCCATCGCAGCTATTGTTTTTGCGGTGGAAGTGATTATGATCGACCTGACAGTTTTTTCACTGGTGCCTTTATTACTTGCATCGTCAACGGCAGTGGTAACTTCCTATTTATTTTTGGGGCAGGATGTGCTTTATCCGTTTAAAGTTACTGAAGCGTTTGAATTGGGCGATTTGCCATATTACATTGTTTTGGGAATTGTTACCGGTTTTGTATCGGTTTATTTTACTAAAATGTACCTGTTTGTTGCCGATCTTTTTGAAAAATTAAAAAATAACAGAATACGTTTGGTAATTGGAGGAGCCGGCCTCGGCGGTTTAATCTTTCTTTTTCCGGCACTATACGGCGAAGGTTATGAGTCGATTAACGAATGTTTAGCCGGTAATTTAAACTATCTTTTCGATAACAGTTTGTTTTATTCGTTACGTGAAGAGTTGTGGGCTGCACTGTTACTAATGGTTGCTGTAATTATGCTTAAAATTGTAGCTACATCGCTAACGTTCGGAGCAGGTGGAGTTGGTGGTATTTTTGCGCCAACTTTGTTTATGGGCGTGAATACAGGAATGCTCTTTGCTTTGCTAATCAACCGTTTGGGGATAAGAGATATTAATTCAAATAATTTTGCACTGATTGGAATGGCCGGATTAATTGCCGGAGTTTTGCATGCTCCTCTAACGGGTATTTTCTTAATTGCAGATATCTCTGGAGGATACGAGCTATTTGTGCCACTGATGGTTACGGCAACTTTTGCGTTTCTAATTGTTCGTGCATTTACTCCGAACTCTGTTTATCATATCCAGTTGGCACGGCGTAAAGAGCTACTTACACACAATAAGGATGCAAATGTGCTGCAATTAATGGATGTGAAGAAATTAATTGAAACTGATTTCGAAGTGCTTTCGCCAGATGCAACACTACGCGATCTCACGGTTGCTATTTCCAGAAACCACCGTAACTTATTTCCGGTGGTAAAAAAAGATGGAACCATGGTTGGGATGTTAAAAATGGATGATGTAAGGGACATGATTTTTAATCATGAACTATACGATACTGTAAAAATAAGTGAATTGATGTATATGCCGGAATATTCGATAGATCCGAACGACAGCATGGAAATTGTTACTGCCAAATTCGAGTCATCAGGGCGTTATAATCTTGCTGTTATTGAAGATGGTAAGTACATTGGATTTATTTCGCGGGCTCGTGTATTTACCCGTTATCGAAAACAGATAATAAATGTTTCTCATGTCTAGGATGTATAGAATTAATAAGTTGAGGATTAATAAGTCGATAAATCGGCTTGTTGCGTGGAGGATTGCTAAAATTCCGGAACGGAATTTTTTGTACATACTGAGTTTAGTTGTTGGATTATTAAGTGGTTTGGCTGCTTTGTTACTAAAAAACCTGATCCATTTTGTTGCTGAAGAGTTAACCCATATTATTAGGGTTGAGGGGTTTAGTTATCTCTATCTACTTTATCCATTTATCGGGATTTTGTTGACAGTTTTGTTTGTTCGTTATATTATCAGAGATGATATCGGACACGGTGTTTCAAAAATACTTTATTCTATTTCGCAAAAAGGTAGCAAGCTAAAGCCGCATAAAACTTATTCGTCGATGATAGCCAGTTCGCTGACTATCGGTTTTGGTGGATCGGTTGGAGCAGAGGCCCCCATTGTATTAACGGGAGCTTCGATAGGATCGAACCTGGCACGCATTTTTAAACTTCGTTACAAGTATATTACATTGATGGTTGGATGTGGAGCAGCGGGGGCAATCGCCGGTATTTTTAATGCTCCTATGGCCGGTATTGTTTTTACGCTTGAGGTGTTGATGCTTGATTTGACAATGGCATTTTTGATTCCATTGCTGATTTCATCGGTTTCGGCGACAGTGATTTCCTATTTCTTTATGGGGGAAGGTGTTATGTTGCGTTTTTCTCAAATTTCACCATTTGACATAAGTACCATTTGGATATATATTCTGGTAGGTATTTTTACCGGATTAATGGGGATTTATTTTACCCGGGGAACGATGTTTCTTGAAAGCCGATTTGCCGCCATAAAAAATTGGTTTGTTCGCTTGTTGATAGGAACGGTTACACTCGGAATTTTGATTCTTATTTTTCCTCCACTTTGGGGTGAAGGATATTCAAGCATCAATTCAGTTTTTAATAACCAGGGGGCTGAGTTATTGAATGACTCTATGTTTTTTCAATGGAAAGACAATCCGTATATTGTTTTATTGGTGTTGGGAGCAATATTAATTTTTAAAGTTTTCGCCATGTCGGCTACAACAGGCTCGGGAGGTAATGGTGGTATTTTTGCACCGACACTTTTTACCGGTGCAATTGCAGGGTACTTTCTTGTGTATTTATTGAATACGTTTTTCCATCTTGGAGTTCCTGAAAATAATTTTGCTCTGGCAGGAATGGCAGGAATGATGGCAGCAGTTATGCATGCGCCTCTAACAGGAATATTCCTCACGGCTGAGCTTACTGGTGGCTATGGGATGTTTATTCCGCTGCTGATTACTTCTACAGTGGCTTATGTTACTATTATGCGTTTTGAACCGCATTCAATTTATACCAAACGCCTGGCACAAACTGGCGAACTGATCACGCATCATAAGGATAAAGCCATTCTTCGTTCGATGGAAGTAAAAAAATTGATTGAGAATGACTTTGAGATTCTTAAGCCCGATGCCAGTTTGCGCGACCTGGTAAAAGCCATTTCAAAGTCGAACCGAAACCTTTTCCCAATTGTCGATAAAGATGGTTATTTAAAGGGCATGGTGAAATTGTCGAAGGTGAAAAATCTAATTTTCGAGCACGAGTTGTATGATAAGGTTATGGTAAAAGACCTGATGTTCATGCCTGAATTTTATATTTCTTCCACCGATAATATGGAAACAGTGGCTGAGAAATTTGAAACGTCGAATCGTTATAATCTTGCTGTTATTGACAATGGGAAGTACCTCGGATTTATTTCACGAGCAGTAGTATTTTCCAATTACAGGAAAACCCTGGAGTATTTTTCTCACGAATAATAAAGCCATTATTTTTTTTGCTTTACAGATTTTATAGGATGGTATTGATCGTATAATCTGTTGAAGTACTTTATAATTTTACGTACTTTTGAAAAAATTTTAAAAAGTCTGTAAGTAATGATATCTCGAAGGTCTTTTTTAGCTAAAAGTTCATTAGCTGCTGTAGCTGCGGGTTTTGCTCCGAAAGCTTTTTCTCAGTCGGTTTTTCAAAACAATGCGAATAAGTTTCCGGTTGTAATTTCAACATGGAATCATGGTATGCCGGCGAACGAGGCTGCGTGGGGAATATTAAGCACCGGAGGGCATTCGCTGGATGCTGTGGAAGCCGGAGTTCGTATTCCCGAGGGCGATCCGAATGTAATTACGGTTGGAAAAGGAGGAATACCTGATGCCAGTGGAAAGGTTACTTTAGATGCTTGTATTATGGACGAAAAAGGCCGTGCCGGGAGCGTGACTTATCTTCAGCATATTGTACATCCGATTTCGGTTGCCCGTTTGGTAATGGAAAAAACACCTCATGTAATGTTAAGCGGAAAGGGTGCTTTGAAATTTGCATTGGATAATGGCTTCGAAAAAGAAAAATTACTGACAAAGAAACGCAAGGAAGAATGGCAAAAATGGAAAAAAGAACAGCGGGAATTCAGTAATAAAATAAACATTGAAAATGTAACAGAAGATAATCATGACACTATTGGGATTCTGGCTCTTGATAAAGAAGGTAGGATTTCAGGTGCCTGTACAACCAGTGGAATGGGCTACAAAATGCCGGGCAGGGTAGGAGATTCTCCAATAATAGGTGCAGGTCTTTTTGTTGATGGAGAGGTTGGTGGTGCTACCGCAACAGGATCAGGAGAACTGGTGATGAAAACGCTTGGATCGTTTCTGGTTGTTGAGTTAATGCGAAACGGAATGTCTCCTTCAAAAGCCTGTGAAGAAGCCGTTAAACGAATTGCCAGGAAAATTCCGGATTATCAGAATCATCAGATTGGTTATATTGCTTTGAACATAAAAGGCGAAGTCGGCTCCTTCTGTATTCAGCCCGGATTTAATTATGCCCTTAAAACACCCGATAAAACCGAATTGGTTGATGCCGAATCCTGGTTAAAAAAGTTATAAAAAAAGGTGCCCTGTTTAGGCACCCTTCTTTTGTATCGCAGATTGTAATTTCTACCAGTTATTATCGCGATCGTATCCTCTGTCGCGATCACGGCGGTCACGGTTATCCACCCGTCTTCTTCTTCCGCCATCTCCACGGTCGCCGCCGCCGCCACCACCACGGTTGTAGCCACCGCCACCACCACGGTTGTAGCCACCGCCACCACCACGGTTAAAGTCACGTCGTGGACGTTCCTGTGGAGGATTAGCTTCCTTAACTACAATTTGTTTTCCCTGTAATTCAGTCTCGTTAAGCGCAGCGATCGCTGCGTTAGCTTCTTCCGCGTTTGGCATTTCTACGAAGCCAAAACATTTAGAGTTTCCTGTTTCCCTGTCAAAAATAACTTTGGCAGATGCTACTTCTCCATGTGCAGAGAACAGCTCGTTTAAGTCGTCACCGGTAACCGATGAGTCTAACTTTGCAACAAATAAATTCATAAAAAAATAGAAAAAAGTAAATATTTAAATTGATAAAATGGTGGATTATTAACCACCGGTTTAAAAAAATACATTGTTTCGAGAACGCTTCAGAAGATAAAACAGAAAATCACAAGAAATGTTAAAAGTGAATAACGTATTAAATTCTATATCAAAGTAACGTATAAATTATTAGTTAATCACAAAGAACTTGTTGTTTTTTAATTAAAATCTTCGAAATAATTAAAATATGGTAAAAAATAATGCTTTTTGTTATAAATAACAGAGGTAAATCTTTGTTGTTCAAACAATAATCGTCTTGGCTCAAATTGTTCATTTGTATTTTAAATACGATAAAATGAGCACCATTTATTAATAAGGCATCAAAAAAAAGACTGTCTATATACAGACAGCCTTTTTGTAAGGTGAGATGTTTGTTTTTTGTTCTTCTGATTTTCAGAAGATAATTATAAGCTTCAAATATAGTTTTTTCTAAAATTCGTAGTGTGGCGCAATGATTTTTTTATTGCGGAGAATGTTAATGATGGCATCAACAATCTGGTCGTCTTCCATTGACGCGTAATTGAAAATAACGTCAAAATCGTTATTCTCTGCTTTTCTGCCAATAATTTTTTCGATAAATGAATCGCGTTTCGAGTCAGCCTCGTTAATATATTTTGCAGCCTCAGCCTGGCTGAAATCTTTGATTTGCATAATTCGGTTGATCCGCCAGTCGGTTGGAGCTTCCAGCCTGATGTTAAGCTTATTTGGCACTTCTCTAAGAATAACTCCGGCTGACCTGCCAACAATGATTACACGCCCCTGGTTAGCCAGTCGGCAAATTATACTTTTTAAGGTGTCGATTAAGTGTTTGTCGGAAATTTCGTAGATGGTTTCTTCGGCAAATGCTTTCGATACTTCTTTTAAAAACATAATGGCTTCTTCTGCATCTTCAAAATTGCCATCTCTGACTTCTTCGATCATTTCTTTTACAACCGACGAAAAAACTTTTTTATCTACCCATTTCCATTCGGCATCGGTTTTTGTCTCCGACATATAACTGTAACCCGTAAGAATTTTCGATAGCTTTATGGCAATACGCTGGGCCGAACATCCCGCCTGACGCGATATGGTTAAAAAAGGTCCCGGGAATTCTCCCGTTTCAAGATTTACACATTTAAATCTGCTGAGGTAGTTGTTTATAAATTTTTCCATCGTGTAGATTTTCTGTAATTGTTTCTAAATTACAATCAAATATTGATTGTCAAAAGGTTATGTGTTATACAATAGTGTTTGGAGCAGATGTTTTTCAACAACTTTTTGATTTAAGCCGAAAATATTTACTTTTAAAATAAAAAATTATGGTAATGAGCAATCCTATTAAAACAGCAATAACATCATATGGTATGTCGGGGCAGGTATTCCATGGACCTTCGTTAAAAGTTAATCCTCACTTTCAGGTTACAAAGGTTCTGGAAAGAAGTAAGAATCTATCGAAAGATGTTTTACCTGATGCTACAATTGTAAGAACATACGAAGAGATTCTTAATGACCAGGAGGTTGAACTTGTTATTGTAAATACTCCTGATGCTTTTCATTATGATATGGCAAAAGCCGCACTTGAAGCTGGTAAGCATATAGTAGTTGAAAAACCTGTGGCACAAAAAAGCGGTGAGGGAGAAGAACTTCTTCAACTGGCCAAGGAGAGAGGATTGGTTTTTACAGTGTATCAAAATCGTAGGTGGGACGGTGATTTCAGGACTGTACAAAAAGTTTTGGAAGAAGGAAAGACCGGCCGCCTTATTGAATTTGAATCTCATTTCGATCGCTACCGTACTGAGATTACGCCAAATACATGGAAAGAAGAAGGCGATGAATTTTCTGGTGTATTGTATAACCTGGGATCGCACATGGTGGATCAGGCTTATGTGTTGTTTGGAAAGCCAAAAGCAGTTACAGCCCATCTGAGAATAGTGAGAAGAGAAGGAGTAGTTACTGATTATTATGATATCAGGTTGGAATATGATGACTTTTCGGCTATTATAAAATGTTCGTACCTGGTTAAAGATCCCGGTCCTCGTTATACGATTCATGGTGAATATGGTACATTCTACAAATCCGGAATTGATCCGCAGGAAGAACTCCTCAAACAAGGGCATTTACCCAATGAAGAGGGCTGGGGAACTGAACCTCCTGAAAGTTGGGGAACCTTATTGTACGAGGAAGATGGTGATGATATTGAAGAGTTGGTAGAAACCATTCCGGGCGATTACAATATCTTTTATAACAATGTTTATGATGCCATTAGAAACGATGCCGAGTTATTTGTAAAACCGGAAGAAACCATTGAAGTATTAAAAATACTGGAAGCTTGTTTGGTTAGTAATAAGGAGAAAAAAACGATTTCGTTGTAATCGTTCTATTGATTTGCAGCTTCCAAAGCTTTATCAAAGGAATCCATTATTTTTATTCTGGAAAGAACTTTATTATCTAAAGTTTTTTCCAGTTCAGAAATTATTTCTTTCTGTACACCCGAGAGAATAACCTTAACCCCTTTGTCTTGTAACATTTTTAGCGATCCCTGCAGGTTTTGCATTCCGGTTTGATCGATGAATGAAACATGTCGCATTCTGATTATAAGAATATTACTTTTCATACCGGTTTCCTGTATAACTTCAGAGTAGCGACGTGCTGATGCAAAAAATAATGGCCCGCTTATTTCATAAACGGAAACCCCCTGTGGTAAACTTGAATAATCTTCAATCACGTCAGTATCCACAACATTATTGATGCGTTTCTCGCTGATGTCGGCCATCCGTTTCATAAATAAAATGGCGGAAAGGACTACTCCAATTTCGATGGCTACGGTTAAATCTACGAGTACAGTTAATAAGAATGTGGTAAGCAGTACCAGGATATCGAAAAACGAGCCTTTTAAAATTGCTTTAAACGATCGCCATTCGCTCATGTTGTACGATACGATAATCAGTATCCCGGCCAGGCACGACATGGGAATTAATTTAGCCCATTTGCCAAGGAATAACATGATTAGCAATAGAGTTACGGCATGTACCATTCCTGCGATTGGTGTACGGCCTCCGTTTTTAACATTGGTAGCCGTTCGTGCAATTGCTCCGGTTGCAGGAATACCTCCAAAGAATGGAGTGACCATGTTTGCAATACCCTGCGCAATTAATTCAGTATTCGAACGGTGTTTTCCGCTAATCATACCATCGGCAACTACCGCTGAAAGCAATGATTCAATAGCTCCAAGAAGTGCAATTGTTAAAGCCGGCTGCATATAATTTCCTAGTTCTGCCAGATGAATTTGAGGGATGGAAAAGTTGATATTGTTACTGATTTCGCCAAAGTATGTTTCTATAGTGGCAACCGGAATTTTAAATATTTGTACAACTGCTGTAATAATGATGATGGAAATAAAGGAACCCGGTATTCGGGATGTTATTTTTCCGGATAGCAGTGAAATAATAATAGTTGAAACCGTGATAATTACAGTAGGGATACTAATATCGCCCAGGTTTTGATAGTAAACCGACCATTTGGAAATAAAATCGGACGGCAGGTTTTCAATTTGAAGCCCAAGAGCATCTTTAACCTGAGTAGAAAAAATAACCAATGCAATTCCACTGGTAAACCCAACAATTAATGGATGAGGGAAATATTTTAATAAAGTTCCCAGTTTCAGAAGTCCAAAAACAATAAGCATTACTCCTGCCAATAAGGTAGAAATGATTAAACCATTTATTCCATATTGCTGAACAATACCATAAACAATAACAATAAAAGCACCTGTTGGCCCACCGATTTGTACTCGGCTTCCTCCCAATAATGAAATTATAAAACCTGCAACAACAGCTGTTATTAATCCTTTTTCGGGCGAAACACCGGAAGCAACTGCAAATGCTATGGCGAGTGGAAGAGCAACAATTCCTACAACAATACCGGCAAGAATGTCTTTGGTAATTTGTTTTCTATTTAATCCAGCTTGTAGCAGACTAAATAGTTTTGGCTTAAATATGTGGTTCATTGATAAATCTTGAATTTCGCCGCAAAAGTAATAGCGTGGGAGTAAAATTGTTCTGAACTTACGTGATTTATAACGCGAAAGCTGTTTGTTATTGATAGTCAGGTTTTTAAAGCGACATATTCAGTTAACATTGAAAACGAGAATACATGAAAAGCAAGTGCAGTTCATACTAACTTCGTGTGGCACTTTTATTCTGAGGGTACTAGTGAGTATTGTAAAATCTTATTTCTTCTATTCAGAAAAGAACCGTTGTTTATGTTGTTCTGTATATTCAATCAATTTTTTTGCAATTTCAGGATGTTGTTCAATAACATTGGTTGTTTCGAAAGGATCGTTTACCATATCAAAAAGCGATAATTCAATTTTGGGAGAATAATCGTATTTTCCTGGCATCCCGTCTTTGCCTTTAATGTTTGTCATTGTTCGATAGCTGTGAGGCAGGTGAAGTTTCCATTTTCCATCCCCACTCATAACAGCCTCGAAATTACTGCCGGTGGTAAATGCATAGTACTCATGCGGATTCACGGCATTTTCTTCTCCTGAAATTAAATTCCAAACGTTTTTTCCGTCAATTTCTGTTTCCGGGGCTGAAATACCGGCAATGTAACAAAGTGTTGGTAATAAATCGATAGTCATCATTGCCCGTTCGGATTGCTGATTTCCTTTTAAACGTGCCGGATATTTAATAATGGTAGCAGATCGGGTTCCTCCGTCAAAAGATGTGGCTTTGGCTTCGCGGAAAGGAGTTGTTCCTGCATGATTTCCGTATGAAATCCACGGGCCGTTATCCGACGAAAAAATAACAATAGTATTGTCTTCAATCCCGTTTTCTTTTAACGCTTTATTTATTTCGCCTACCGACCAATCCACTTCCAGCGTAACATCTCCATATAAACCTACGCCAGATTTTCCTTCAAATTCAGGGCTGCAAAACAACGGAACATGCAACATCGAGTGTGGAACATATAAAAGAAAAGGTTCGTCTTTGTGTCGATTGATAAAATCAACGGCGTGTTGAGTGTACCATTTCGTCAGCATTTTCTGATCTGTTGAATCAACATCGCTAATGGTGATTTCGCCATTATCCCAGAATTTTAGAGGCCATTTCCCCCAGTGTTCAGGATTTTCAGGATGATGTTTCCACATGTCGTTGGAGTACATCAAACCACAACTTTCGTCAAAACCACGGCTTTGCGGGCGGGTTTCAGGCTGGTCGCCACAGTGCCATTTCCCGAAAACAGCAGTTTTATAACCGGCTTTTTTGAAGACTTCCCCCATGGTTGGGAAAGTAGTTTCCAATCCTCTTTCATTCGGACCATGTGCCCCAAACACTTTGGTTCGCCCCGGGTAACACCCTGACATTAATGCCGACCTTGATGCTGAACAAATTGCTTGAGGAACGTAAAAGTTTTTAAACATAATTCCTTCCTGTGCAAGGGCACTAACATTTGGTGTTTGAACCTTTTGCTGGCCAAATGGAGAGAAATCGGAATACCCTGAATCATCAAGAAAAATGATGACAATGTTGGGTTTTTTATCGATTTCAGGTTTTGAACTTTTTTGAGAGCAGCCGCCCAAAAACAGGGCAACGCCAATTATAGCGATTAGTTGATTTAGATTCATTTTTCTATATTTATTGAGTTCAAAAATATCATTTTTGCAGTAACTCAAAAGGAAATAAACAAACAAATCTGTTTTATTTAAAGTTGACTCGATGAATTGGTGGGGATTAAGCATATTGGTACTCGGAGGTCTTGCCATTTTTTTGCACGGCATGACAGTAATGACAGATGGGTTGAAAGCAGTGGCAGGAAGTCGCCTGAGGTCGTTCTTAAAATCGATGACCCGAAATCGATGGACTTCACTTTTGGCCGGAACCGGAATAACCGCTGTTATTCAGTCGTCTTCGGTGACAACAGTTCTAGCTGTTGGCTTTGTTTCGGCCGGATTACTTACTTTCGAAAGCACATTGGGTGTTATTCTTGGGGCGAATATCGGCACCACTATTACCGCACAGATTATTGCTTTTAAAATTACAAAAGCAGCCTGGCTGATGATAGCATTCGGGTATTTGTTTAAGATCATCTTTTCAAAAAAATCCTTTAGTGATATTGGTACTATTGTACTTGGACTTGGCCTTGTGTTTCTGGGTATGAACGTGATGAGCGAAGCTACAGATCCTTTGAAAAAATACGAACCATTTATAAATTTAATGCAGGGGCTGGAGAATCCTCTTTGGGGGATTTTATTCGGAACACTGTTTACTGCAGCCGTGCAAAGTTCGTCGGCAACTACAGGTGTTGTTATAATTTTGGCTTCGCAGGGACTTGTGAGCACCGAGGCAGGAATTGCGCTAATACTCGGAGCAAATATTGGAACCTGTGTAACTGCACTACTTTCGGCCATTGGAAAACCACGAGCTGCAATGCGGGTTGCTGTTTCACATGTATTTTTTAAAGTGGCAGGCGTATTAATTTGGTTTTGGTTTATCGATCAGCTTTCTGACTTTGTACATATTTTATCCGGAGGAAGTGCCGCCCGAGAAATTGCCAATGCACATACTGTGTTTAATGTGGCAAATACCGTATTATTTATCTGGTTGGTTAAGCCGGTTGCAAAATTGGTTCATTGGTTGGTTCCTACTGAGATAAAAGATGCAAAGCAACTGTTTCCCAAATTGCATTCTTATTATTTAAAAGATGTTTCGGTAGCACTCGATTTGTCGCATAATTCAATTTCATATCTGGGAGACCGATCTTTGCAGATAATTGTAAATGGTTTGGATATTGCTTTGCGGGGAAACTCAAAACAACTCGTACAACTTCGCGGCGATGATGAAGTCGTTGATAAGGGACACGGCGAAATATTATTGTTTTTAAAGCAAATACAGGAACAACAGGTTCAGCAAGGTGACTCTGAGCGCCTTGAGAAACAATTGGAAGCAGTAAATGTGCTCGAAATTGCAGCTGATTTAATTACCACCGATCTCGTTGAAGCAGCTGAACATCGGATTGAAGAGGGATTTGTGGTAAGTGATGTTACTCTTAAAAAGTTCAATGAATTATACACCGAAGCGATCTTCGCTTTTAAACATGCACTTAACATGTTTCGCGGAAATGTAAGTGATTTAAAACAACCATTAACTAAGAGTGAGTTTAAAGAGCGATTTCTGGATGTTCGCCAGTATTTAATACAACGCTTGTCAGAATCTGGAGAAAACCGTATTTCTGTGTATCGGTTCGAATCAGAAGTTCTTGAAGCTATCCGGAGATTGCACGCACTGGCCAGACGTTTGGAAAGAAAGGCAGGATAAGCTGTTCCAAAGAACAGAACAGATCCCGCCAATCTGTAAAACTTATTAATGTTTTTTTTTGAATGGTAAAATTTTGGTACTGGCAGTAAATGGTTTGTAGATTACTGTGGAATCAGGATCACTCCGTGCCATTTTAAAGTGTTGGTTTTGCATGTACACAAAGGAACTGCCAATATCCATGCGAGTATCACAGAAAGAAGCTCTGTTCTTTTCATCTTTCGTTTTTTTCAAAAGAATCGCATAAAAAGTTTGGTAATCAGTCTGTCCGAAGGAACGATAATTCGGTATTGAGAATTATAAATCCTTTATTTAAAGGTTAAAGTATTACTGTGAACTTTTTGATTAATGAAACGTAATAATAAACATTAGATTTAGAAAAGTTTGGAGGAGTTATGATCTGTTCATTCTACAGATTAGTTAAATGATTCGAAATTAGGTTGATGGTAAAGAATTGAGGCTTTTTGTAATGCAGGATAATAAATCGGAAAATACCATTAAGATTTTATTCGTTGATGATTCTCTTGTTTTCAGACACGCCATAAAGTTATTAATCGAACAGGAAGAAAATCTGAAAGTAATTGATATTGTTGATACGGAGGATAAATTATTCGATGCTTTAAAAGAAAAAGAGCTAAGCTTGGTAATATTGAATGTAAATATTCCAAAAGAATCAGCCAATGCTATATGCAGAAGAATGAATGAGAAATATCCTCATATTCCAATTCTTGTATTAAGTGGTGGAGAACTGGATTATACAATAACAAAATGTATCGATAGGGGAGTACAGGGAGTCATTTTGAAAGATTGTTCTCCTGAAGAATTTATTTTAGCGATCAATAAAGTTGCTTGTGGCGAAAAATATATCAGGATTACTAAAACCAACTTAATTGCAAATCATAGGAAAGATTCTGAAAATCAGGCTGGTTTTATAAGTATTAGCGAAAGAGAACGTTCTGTTTTAAAACTTTTTTCAGAAGGTTATACTTACAAAGAAATTGGAGATGACCTTAATATCAGTCCCCGAACTGTTGAATCACATAAAAAGAATTTGCTGACTAAATTTGGTCTAAATTCACTTTCTGAATTGATAAGTTATGCGATAAAACACAAACTAATATAGACGCAGGAATAATTTTTTGGTTTCGATATTCCCTATCACAACCGTAGTAAGATTATTGCAAAATTTTTATTGACCAAGATTTAAGTATTTTTTACAAAAACAAAAGTATTACTCTGGAAAAAGATATCAAAAATGCGGACATTCACGGAATGTTTTATGTATAAAAATTCTCTTTTAAAAGATTATAGTAAAGCTCAATTGTAATTTATTAATTGTATTTGTCTTTATACTTTTTAATGATAGCCAGGTGTTTTTCGTTTAAAGAATTTAGCGTAAAAAATGTTACTCCCCTTGCTCCATTCTCGTATGCCTCCACAATCGCCTGTTCAAACTCATCGTAATTGTCGCCATAATGACCGACCAGTATTCCTGTAAATAAATGCTGACCTTTTTCCATATCGCGGACACCTTCGCGTGTGGCAAAACCAACCCACCCCACGTTTCCGTCGTGATCTTCTTTATAAACCATCGGAAAGAAATAATCCAATGGCCAGTGTCCCCAATCCTGGCGAACATACTCGCGAGCCAGTTGAGGGAAGGGAAAAACAGCTGCCGAGGCTGCGGTTCCTTCCTGGTGACAGATTTCAACACATTCTTCAACCAGAGAAGAAATGGCGTTCATTCTGAATTGTTGCCAGGCAGGATTTTCTGCTCTGTCTTCAAGGTCCATCGGGTCAATTCCAAAAATTTCTTTGTATTGTTTACGCGCATTGGGATGGTATCCAAAATCGTATTCCGGTAATATGCGGTCTTGTTTTAATTCATCTCCGTTGTACTGATATTTTTTTTGCAGATGGTTACCCAGAATAACATCAACAAAACGTATGTAATCGAAGTGAACAGAAGCAAGACCTTCAATTTTTGCTTTTTCGCGAACGCCCTTTTTTATGTACTCGCGTGCACCTTCAGAAAAAGGACTTAAAAAATTATAATAATTTACATAGGGATGAAAGTCGCGGCAGTTTTGTCCAAGTGCGTTTACCGAATACCATTCCGGATTTTCACGGCATTCCTGGCTGCCTCCCGCGTTCATCATCCAGTGCCAGGTGTGAACCCGCAATCCAACTGACTTATTTAGTTCAATTATTTCTTTTATTCTTTCTACTCCCGATTCAGGCAGAATATCAGTAATACCCGCATCCGCCCATTTTTGTAAGGTTTCGATTTGCTCTTTGGCAGAAGCTTTTTTGCTTGGTTCGCCCCATCCTGCGAAATAAAAATTCTTCTTGTTATAAACTTTCGAGTATTTATTTCCTGCAGGTTTTTGAGCGAATATCGTGAGCGATAAGATGAGAGTTAATAATAATGATACTGTTTTTAGCATGATTCCGTGTTTTAAATTACTACCCTTCAAGATATGTTACAAAGTTAATAATTTTCTAATGGTGTTAGTTGTTTTGAAAAAATTTTAAAAAGTCACGTCGACTGAGATCAAAAATTAGTTCTTTTAAAAAGTGAATAATTTGATTTGGCAGAGAAGAGTGAAGCTTTCAATATAAAACGAAATACATGATATTTGTCATATTTGCGATTCATTTTTTATCAGAATATTGAATCATAATTTTGTAGCTTAAATTAGCGAAAAATTACCTGAATTATTGGAAATAAAAGGGGTTTTAGACCAACAAAATATAGGAACAAGTTGTTAATGTGCTTACCTGATAAATGAGTTCGTATTTTTGTAATTATTTTAATAGAACATGGAAAAAAATGAACATTCAAGGTATTTAATACTTGCAGTACGAAGGTTTTTACGTCATATTTTAAGTATTAAAGACGGAACCGATGTCCAGTCAACTATTGAAGGAATTAAAAAAGATATTGGTTTCCGCGGACCTACAGCGTGGATTTTAATCTTTTCAATCTTTATTGCCAGTATTGGCTTAAATGTAAATTCAACGGCTGTTATTATCGGAGCCATGCTTATTTCTCCTTTAATGGGCCCCATTTTGGGTATTGGGCTGAGTGTGGGAATCAATGATTTCGAAACCCTGATGCGATCGTTAAAGAACCTTGGAATTGCGGTTTCCATAGCGCTTATCACATCCACCTTGTATTTTATGATTACTCCTTTAAACATTGAGCAATCGGAGTTGCTGGCACGAACACAACCCACTATACTGGATGTTATGGTGGCTTTGTTTGGCGGTTTTGCAGGTATTGTCGCTGGTTCCAGAAAAGAAAAATCAAATGTGATTCCTGGTGTGGCTATTGCAACTGCCCTTATGCCACCGCTTTGTACCGCAGGATATGGTTTGGCCACCTTAAAAATTCACTACTTTTTTGGAGCATTCTATTTGTTTTTCATCAATTCAGTTTTTATTAGTCTGGCCACTTTTTTGGTAGTAAAATACCTTAAATTTCCTATTGTATCCTATTTAAATCCGGTTAAGGCCAAACGATACCGAATAATTTTGGTGCTTTTTTTAATAATCACCATAATTCCAAGTGGTGTTATTTTTTACAGGGTTATTCAGGAGACTCGTTTTAACATTGCCTCCGATAAATTTATAACAGAGAAATGTACCTTCGATGGATCTGAACTGATAAGTAAAAAAGTCACTTATTCCGATTCTCTTTCGGTAATTGATTTGTATTATTTAGGCGATGATGTTTCGGAAGAAAAGAAACTTTATTTACAGGATATGCTTACCAATTATGGATTGTCGGGTGCTAAACATTTTCCAATAACAAAACATACTTTGGTTAAGGTTCATCAGGAAACTGATAATTCGGCTGATTTTGAGAAGAAAATGGCTGATTTGAACAATAACCTTCGCCTGAATATTCTGGAAGATATCTATACAAAAAACGAACAAACCATAAAAGATAAAGACCTTAAAATTCAGTTGCTTGAGGATGAAGTTTTTCGGCTGAGCAAACAGGATACCATTCCTTTTCGACAGGTAAGCAAAGAATTGAAGTATCATTTTACCGGAGTTGAAAAGTATTCATTTGCAAAAGCAACACAAGTTGTTTCTGCAGGAGATTCTATTGGACTGGAAACAGTGCCCATATTTGCAGTTACATTTAACGATGATGTGAAACCGAATGAAAAGGCCGGATTAAAACAAAATATTACTGAATGGTTACAGGTTCGGCTGAATACACCGGGAATAAAGGTTGTTGAATATTAATTTCAGTTTAACGAAGGTGGATTGTCAATAATTTCGCTGATGTCGATTAAGTACAACTGGCGGCCAAATCCTTCGTGCGATGAATCGATAGAAACCTGTTTGCCATCGGGCGTAAATCGTGGGTGTAAATCTACCCTGAATATTCCCGGATCATAAGGAAATAAATAGCCTCCCAATTTATAAATTAAATCAGCCAAAGGAACCAGTTTCTTTGTGGGCAGGTGATACATGTATAAATGAATATGTCCATCAATATTATAGGTGTCGGTTAAAATCCATTCGCCGTTTTTATGAAGTGTTATATGCCCGTTTGGTGCGTCGAAATATTTTTCCTTTGGTTTTCCGCTTCCGTCATCTTCAAATCGAAAATAGCCACGAACTGTAAAACCTGTTTCAGGATCGGGATGAAACCCGTTGTCCATTATTTCATGATCGTTTAGCCAGAAATGATGGCTCGGCTGCTTGTAAAAATATCTAATGTCGTTTCCATTTAAGTCCATTGAAAAACCTTCTGTACGTGCTTCGTTTCTTCCGGGTTGTGTTGTAATGGCATCTTTTACAAAGGCAATAAACCGGTTGCCCGACGGATTAAATCCTTCTCTGAAAATGTACAGTTTGCGTTTTGTTGTATCCGGAGGTAATTCATAGGGGTACATATGTTTTGCCATATCTTTTACCGATTTTATTAATTCAAGTTTCCCGCTTTTCATGTCCATTTTCCAGATGCCGATTTCATCCGGAGCCCACTTGTTTTTATACGGATCATTAATTCCTACATATTTACAGCCTTCGTGTACAATGCGCTCGAAATTGATAGAGAGTGCCGTTTTTCCGTCGGGAGAAATAGTATAAACCGGAAAGGGTAAAATCCTTGTTTTTTTTGAGTTAATATTATAAATGCGGCTAATTAATTTTTTCCCGTCATCCGACCTGTCGTTCCAAATTATTTCATTCGATGAGCCCGGTATCCATTGCAGGCGGCATCCCTGCTGCCAGTTCCAGGCAGTGGTCTCTCCAATTTTTGTCCACCTGTTCTTTTTTTGTAGGTCGAAATACCCAACTTCTCCTTTGTCGAAAGGTTGCACTTTTCTGCCCTCAACAAAAATACGTAAGCCAAGCATGTATCTTCCTGAAGGATCAAACTGGAACAACTCGTTTTGTGAACAATTATAGAAGAAAAAACCATGGTACATTGGCTTTCGTTCTGTTCCTACAGGTGAAATTCGAATCGGATTAAAATACTTCGAATCCTTTGCATTTAATAGTTCTTCGAAACTGTTGTACGTCGAATATGCTTTTGTATTGCCAGTTAATTTTGAGTTTTGTGCAAAAAGAGAGGCATAAAAAAACATAAATACAAGTAAAACGGGATAACGGAATTGTACGTTTAGGTTTAAGTTCATAGTACTAATGGTTTTAGTTATGGGAAACAAGATAATCAATTTTATCATTCAAAAGAATTTCATAATGTTGCCATATTTGCAAATATTTTAATTCAGAATTGTTTAGTACATTGTAGCGGTTAAAATTGCAGGAGATGAGCATGAATTCAATATTTAAGAAATATAATCTGGCACCTAACGAATCGGAAACAATCGGTTTTGGAGATCGTTTTATTCTGGTCAAACATATTGAAAAAGGCTGGTATATTAATGTTGTCGATGATGATAATGATAAGCTGGCAGAAGATGGCGAATTTTTTCATACCGGTACATCCAGCGCCATAATATTTTCTCCGGCATTACAGGAAAAACCGCTTGTTTTTAAGAGTAATCAACTTGCGATACTTCCCGGACAGAGTTTATCTTTTTTTGTTAAAGTTCCACTGGTCTTGCAGGTATTTTATTCACGCAAAAAAGAAGAAAACCTGTTAAAGGAGATACCGTTTGGAAACTTGTCGAATACATGGTTTGGAGATGCTGATAAAGGTGAAGCTGCCTATTCGATAGGTACAGAATACTTTTTAACTCTTGCCGATGCCAACCCATCGGTTTTCGAAGCTGTTTGCCCGGTAAAAGTGCATAACAACAGCAAAGCTGTATTAGCTCTGGAACGACTGATTTTAAGGGTAAATAATCTTTCTATTTATAAGAATGCCGATAATTTTTTAACCGACCTGATTAAAATTGAATACAAAGGCAAAGAACAGATTAGCTCGGTGAGCTATAGTTACTCAAAAACAATACATGGTGAAAAAGAAGTTGTAATAACCAAGCCTCGCGAAGAAAACAGCCTGGCTTCGTTGAAAATCAATTTTCATTTTATTAAAAATATATACCGAAGCATATGATTCATATTGATTGGGGAAAATACTTTAATCCCGATAATTTGGAGAAATTAATTACTGCTGCAATTGTTCTGGTTGTTGGCGCTCTTTTGATACATTTAATAGCCATCCTGGTAAAAAAGTTACTGCCGAAGAAATTGTCGCCTCAACGAAAAATGATAATAAACCGGGTAATAATTTATTCCGGATACCTGGTCGTATTTTTTATCGTTGTATCCGTCCTTGAAATTAATCTGGCTCCAATTTTTGGAGCAGCCGGTGTAATTGGTCTTGTTGTTGGTGTAGCCTCGCAGACTACCATTGGTAATATCGTAAGCGGATTCTTCCTGGTTTCTGAAAAATCGTTCGAAATTGGTGATGTCATTAAAATTGGCGATAAATCGGGAGTAGTGTACAGTATCGATTTGCTTTCGATAAAAATTAAAACCTTCGACAATTTACTGATTCGTATTCCCAATCAAAGTGTCATAACCAGCGATTTAACCAATGTTACCCGTTTTCCTATTCGCCGCCTCGATTTTAATGTGAGCGTGGCTTATAAAGAAGATTTGAGTAAGGTAAAAGAACTTCTCGAAAAGGTGGCTCAGCAAAATCCACTCTGTCTGGAAGAACCGGAACCTCTGATTGTTTTCAAAGAATTTGGAAGCAGCAGTATTGATATACTACTTGGTGTTTGGTTTGAAAAAACCAATTACCTGAAAGTGAAGAATTCCGTTTTCACCGAAATCAAAGAAATATTCGATAAAGAAGGTATCGAAATACCTTTTCCGCATATTAGTTTATATACCGGTGAGGCATCGAAACCGTTTCCGGTTAAGGTTGAGAACAAAGGGTAGGGGAAGTATCTTCTCTTATTATTATGTAAGAAATTCGTTTGCAAAGATTCCCGTATTTTATGTCTGTACGTGCTATTTGTAGCTCTTATAAACTATTGATTAGTGTTAATACTTTCGTATGATAGAAAGTGTACGATCTTATTTTTAGTATCCCTGTTGATTAGATTTTAATTAAAAGATGTTATTTTGTGTCATATTAGCTAAGCAAACCTAACGATGAAATTATCGGATAAAGATATATTCGAAAAAATACGAAATGGCGACGACGCAGCTTTCAGTAAGCTATTTGATGAAACTTATAGCGCGCTCTGTTTTTTCGTCGACAAATATCTGTCCGATCTGGATAAGTCGAGGTCCCTGGTACAGGAATTTTTTGTAGATCTCTGGATCAATCATGAGAAATTAAATATTCCTTTTTCACCCAAGTCTTACTTATTTAATTCGGTAAAAAATAAAACTATCGATTATTTACGAAAGGAAAAAAGACGGCATAACGTTGGAGAACCTGATGAGAATTATAAATCAGTTCCCTTTCATGATTTGGTTGAAGAAGCAGAGCTAGCCGAAAAAATAAACCAATCGGTTGAGAATCTGCCTGAGAAATGTAAACAGATATTTATCCTGTGTCGTTACGAGGGATTTAAATATTCGGAAATTGCCGAAAAATTGAATATATCTGTAAAAACTGTTGAAATGCAAATGGGTATTGCATTAAAAAAAATCAGGGTTAATCTTTCTGATTCTCAAATGTTTAATCTTTTAGTGTTCGTTTTTTTGAAAAAAAAGTGATTTGTTTTACAGGGTAAAAACAATAAATTTCGTCTAAAGGATAATTAAATCGATAGACGAAGTGAACGAACTAAAACATAATATAGAGAGTCTTTGCGCCAGATATCTTTCCGGAAATATGTCTTTAGAAGAACAGGAAGAGTTTAAGGCATGGCTCAACGCATCTCCCGAAAACAAAAATATATTCCAAAAAAGTAAGAAGATCTGGGAACACAGTAAAAACCGTATTTCTTCGGAGGAAGTTAAATATGATAAGATTCGCGTACTTCAAAGGATTCATTTCAATCAATCTTTAATATTACGTGAATCACGCCGCCGCGTTTTCATATACAAAATGGTAGCAATTCTTGCTATTCCCGTAACATTTGCCCTTAGCTGGTATTTTATGAATTCACAGCAAATCGATCAGGCGGCCCCTTCCGATATGTTTTGTGAAGTTACCGCACCTAAGGGACACGTTGCCAAGTGCATCCTGCCCGATGGATCAGAAGTTTGGGTTAATACAGGTTCTACTATTTCCTATAATACAGGATCTTTTAATAATGAAACGCGAGAAATAAAGTTATCGGGTGAAGCCTATTTTGAGGTAACAAAAAATGTAGAGAAGCCATTTAAAGTAAAAACATCGTTAGCCAATATTTTAGTTACAGGAACATCTTTTAATGTTAAATCGTATCCTGACAGAGATATGTTTGAGACAGTACTGGCAGAAGGTGGTATTAATATGGAACTAAATAATGCAAATCAACAAGTAATAAGTATTGTACCCGGCGAAAGAGCAGTGTATGAGGCCGGTAAAAAGAATATTGTTATTGAAAAAGTTGAGGCAGATTTTTTTACAGCCTGGAGAAATGGAGAATTACTGTTTAAAGATGCTACACTCAATGATTTAGTTCACGAACTTGAACGTATTTATGATATTAATTTTCACTTACAGGATGAAAAGTTGGGCGAGTTCCGCTTTAGAGGAATGTTTAGCTACAACAACAACCTGATTGATGCACTTGAAAAAATAAAACGAACAGCCAAAATTGACTATTATATTGAGAATAAGGAAGTTTGGCTTAGGAAGGAATAATTGAAACCACAATTAACTATTAATAACTAAAAATTTAAACAAAAAAACTATGACTAAAACATTCCGATCCGGTTAGTTGGTTAGATACAGGTATATATGAAAAGAAAAGAGGGACATGTTGGTCGCACTCCCTCTTTGCGAAATCTCATCAACCTGTTTAGGCTAAATCAATTTATTAATTAAAAACATTCGAATTTATGAAAAAAAAATCAGAAGCAAGGGGAAGATTATATCCCTACGCGAAAAAAATGATGTTAATTATGAAGTTATCTATCTTTCTTATTTTAATATCAGTTTTGGCAAGTACGGCCAGCGTTTATTCACAAGCGACAAAACTTACAGTCAAAATGGATAATAGTCGGATTGCCGAAGTATTTGATGCCATCGAGCAACAAAGTGAATTCTATTTCTTCTATAATCGCGACAGGTTCGATGATAATCGACTCGTATCTGTTGATGTTGAAGGTAAAACTATTGAACAGATTCTGGATGAATTGTTTGATGGAGAAGAAGTTACTTATGAAATAGTTAACAGGAATATTTTAATTAAAACCAAAGAAGAATTTCCTGAAATAAATAAAATAACTCAGCAAAAGTCTGTTAAAGGAAGAATCAGCGACTCTTCAGGGCAACCATTGCCGGGCGTAACGGTTATTGTAAAAGGAACGACCAATGGAACTATTACCGATTTTGATGGTAATTATACCCTTACTCAAATCCCGGATGATGCAGTACTTATGTTCTCGTTTGTTGGAATGAGAATGCAGGAAGTTGTTGTTGGCGATCAGTCAGTTATTGATATTGTTTTGGAAGAAGAAACAATCGGTTTGGAAGAGGTTGTTGCCATTGGTTATGGTATTCAGAAAAAAAGTAGTGTAACCGGTTCCATTGCTTCTGTTAATACAGATGAATTGCAAAACCGTTCGACAAGCAGCGTAGGAAAAGCCATGCAAGGTAAAGTTGCCGGTGTTCAAATTCTTAATCTTTCCGGAGCGCCGGGTTCCAGTCCTGAATTCAGAGTTCGTGGTTATTCAAGTAATGGTAGTTCAAACCCTCTGTATATTGTTGATGGTTTAAAGGTTGATGACATTGGCTATCTTGATCCTTCGAATATTGGATCTGTTGAAGTTTTAAAAGATGCTGCATCAGCTGCTATTTATGGTGCTGAAGCCGGAAATGGTGTAGTGCTTATTACTACCCGGTCGGGAAAAGCAACTGCCAGCCGTTTCTTCTATAACGCAATGTATGCGAACCAGTCGCAAACCAATAAAATGGAAATGCTGAATGCTTCGCAGTTTAAAGAATATTGGATGGAAGCGGGGCAGCCTGAATCTGCATTTCAAAAAGGTAATACCGATTGGAATGATGTCATATTTGAAAATGGAATGAGACAAAGCCATACTATTGGTTTTGAAGGAGGAACAGCAAAAGCATCATTTTACGCTTCACTTACCTATAATTCCGATAACGGAATGGTAGTAGGTGAGAATGATATTTATAAACGTGTTGCCGGTCAGGTTAATGCCAGTTATCAGGTAAACGATTGGTTAAAAGTAGGAACAACAAACTCGCTTGAGCGCGGAAAAATTGTGAATGTATCGGCAAATGATGCTACCGCATCGGGAAGTGCAATTGGTGGAGCATATTTTTACGATCCAACTACTCCTGTTTATTATGCAAGTGATGCAGATGCGCCGCCAATTCTTGGATTATTAGAGGCAGAAGCGAACGGTTTTAATGTGCTGCGTAACGACCAGGGGCAACTATACGGATCTTCATCGCTTTTACAGTCGAATTTGTGGCATCCCCTTGGAATGATTGAAAATTATACTAACGAAAGCTGGAGATCGAATATTAACGGAACAATGTATGCAGAAGTGACGCCAATTAAAGGTTTGGTTTATACCTCAAGGCTTGGTTACCGTTTTGGTAATATGCATTCATCGAATTATACCGATAGTTATTACTGGAACCCCGGTCAATATACGACTGCAGGTGCATTGTCGGCAGAGCTGAGTCATAATGTATATATTCAGTGGGAAAACTTTGCCAATTATATGTTCTCTGTTGACAAAAACGATTTCACCGTAATGGCCGGTATGAAGTATGCCGATAATAATAATACATTTTTAAGTGTTGAAACCAGCAAATTAGAAAATGATGCGGAGAATTACCGTTATCCTGACTATTCTGCTGCTGATGCAACTGACAATATCGGTGGAAATAATATTAGTGCCCGCAGTATTTCTTATTTCGGACGATTGAGTTGGAGTTATGAAGGAAAATATATGTTACAGGGAAGTTTCAGGGCTGATGCTTTTGATGCTTCTAAATTGTCGAAGGAAAATCGTTGGGGTTATTTCCCTGCTGTTTCAGCCGGTTGGGTTGTTTCAGACGAAAGTTTCATTCAGGATCTTGGAGTTGAGGCACTAAATCATTTTAAATTACGCGCTTCATGGGGTATTAATGGTAATGTGGATGTTTTGAGAGATTATCCATATACCTCTGCATTAATTTTGGGTAATAGCTATTATAACTTTAATAACCTGTTAATTACAGGTGCGGCACCTTCTAATCAGCTTCCTAATGCTGATCTGACTTGGGAAAAATCAGTACAGACTAACTTCGGTTTCGATTCTCGGTTTTTCGATAACAGATTAAGTTTTAGTATGGATTACTATAGAAAGATTACCAATGGTCTTCTTGCTACAGGTCCTGCTCCTGTAATCTCAGGTACCAGCACTGTTGTTCAGAATATTGGTGAAATTGAGAACAGTGGTTTAGAATTTGAATTGAGTTGGAAAGGATCAATTGGGGCTTTTAAATATGATATCAGTGGAAACCTGGCAACCTTGCACAACAAAGTGTTGGAGAGCCCTTATGGTGAAGGTCGTTTTGCAGGTGGTGGAGGATTCCTTACTGATGCTACTTATTTTGAAAAAGGTTACCCTATTTGGTACATCAGAACCTACCAGGTTGATCATATTGATCAAACTTCTGGACAGCCTATCTATAAAACCGGAGAAGAACTTGGTACTGACGACGGTAAAGATTTTGAAGGTTCAGCAATTCCTGATTTTACATATGGTATTACGTTAAATGCTGAATACAAGAATTTCGATCTTAGAGTTTTTGGAGCCGGGCAACAAGGGAGTGAATTATTCTTTGGTGTTGTTCGTCCCGATCTTCCCTGGATGAATCTTCCTTCCTTTGTTTTCGATGATCACTGGACTTCATCAAATACTACTGCAGCGAGACCTTCTTCGATGGTATATCAGTCGTTTCCGAGTGCAGCAAACTATGCATCATCAGACCACTGGGTATTTAACTCATCATACTTTAAAATAAAAGAAATTCAGTTGGGATATACTTTATCATCAGAACTGACTAAGCGTCTAAAAATTTCCTCTTTAAGGATTTATACTTCACTGGAAAACTTCTTCACTTTTACCAAGTATCCTGGCATCGATCCTGAATCGATGAGTGGTACTCAAAATGGAGAAATGATAACTATCCCTGGTGGTCCAACCCTATCGTTAGGTGGTGGAATGGGAGTTGACAGAATTCAGTATCCTGCAATGAAACAAGTTGTGTTTGGTATTAATTTATCATTTTAATGAAATAAATTGGGAGACATCAAATATGAAAAAGATAATTTTAATAATAACAGTATTCATATCCGGTATATTTTTCAATTCCTGCAACCAGGATTTACTGGATGTTGAACAGCACGGAGCGTTGCTTCCTGATGCTTTTTACTCTAATGCTACAGATGATCAGGCAGAACAGTTAATTGCCGAAGTATACTCTCAGGTTTTCACCGGCCTATTCTGGAGTGGTTTCTTAAACAATATTTCTGACGACGGCATTCGAACCGGAGGAACGGCTTCCAATGTGAATGTTACTTCACAGAATCATGATGGTAACGGTTATTTTACAACACTTTTCAGATTAAATTATTTGTGTAACCTTATTATAGAGAATTTGCCTTCTGATACCAATGTTAAAAGTCAGATTATTGGTGAAGCTTATTTTTGGCGCGCTTATGCATATTTTAATTTGATTAGAATGTGGGGAACGCCTCCGCTTGTAGATCACGTGCTGGGTGCAGATGAACTGACACCTGCCAATGGTGTATCTGAAGAACTTTGGAATTATGTTGAGAGCAGCCTGGATCAGGCAATCAGCCTTCTTCCCGAAAAAGCAGGTCTTGGACAACAACAGGCAATTGGAGGACGTGTAACAAAACATTCGGCTTACGCATTATTGGGTAAAGCACAGCTTATTAAAGGCGAGTATGGAAATGCTATTGCAACACTCGAACAGGTAATCAATTCAGGCAAATATGATTTGATAGATGACTACAGAGAGTTGTATCATGTGGCTGCTGATTTTTCTGATGAATACATCTGGGAGTTTAACATTGATGACAATGACCAGGCAAACTTCGAGCGCGAAGGTGACAACAGGGCTATTAACCTTACATGGAGAACAGAGAACGTTACTGTTCCCGGTGGACTTACTGCGCAAGGTTACGGTGGTGCCGACTTCGGAAAGAATTTCTATGATTTTATGATTGCTCACGATGGTAAAAGTGAACGTTACCTGGGTACAATTTGGGATTACGAAGACATTCTAAACCGCTTTGTAGAGTTAGGTTTGGCAAACGATACAGAAGAGGCCAAAGGTGAATTCTGGAATTCAGTTCCGGCAATGTCTGATTGTCAGGGCTATTTCAGGGCAAAAATGTTGCCTTGGGAAGATGAACTGTTTGAATATAACGTGGTTCAGGTAATTCACAGCAAAACTAACTGGCCGGGTATGCGTTATGCAGAAGTTTTGTTGCTTTATGCAGAAGCATGTGTTCAGTCGGGAACAAAAACCTCGGAAGGTTTAACAGCGCTTAATAAAGTTAGAACCAGGGCCGGTCTTGATGGACTGGGTGCTTATACTCTTCAGGATTTGAAAGATGAGAAAAGAGCAGAAATGGCTTATGAAGGTGAACGTTTCCTTGATTTGGTAAGATGGGGAGATGCTACTTCAGCTTTGGCAAACAGAGGGTTCAATATCTACAATTTTTATGGCTACAATGAGGGGACAACTGATTATAACGTAACAGCAACTCCTGTTCAGGATGCCAAGGGATTTCAGTCAGGACGCGATGAACTTTTCCCATTCCCATATAACGAAATGTTGTTAAATCCTAATATCATCCAAAATTCAAACTGGTAAAATTTTCGGGATTTTAAATCAAAAATTTACATAAAGTGCGGTAACCATTATTCAATGGTTACCGCATATTCTCAAGTCCGTTACTTATCCAAAAACAACAGAATAATGTCATAAGGGTATTAATCATAAAAAACATTAAAGCCTAAATCATAATAACCCAGAATAATGAAAAAGGTAACCTTAGTACTTTTCATAATACTTGTGTCAAACGGATTATTTGCACAGGAAATTTTTAAATTATACGATGGTCAGGCTCCGGGCAGTGAAGAATGGACAGATCCTGAACTATCAGTTCCTGCACCGTGGAGCGGCAAGCCACTAGTTTATAATGTAACTGAGCCTACTATTACGGTTTATCGTCCGGATAACGCAATAAATACAGGAGCCGCGATGATTATAGCACCAGGTGGTGGAAACAGATTTCTTACCTGGGAAGAAGAGGGAACCAATGTTGCTGAATGGTTTCAACGCCATGGAATAACCGGAATATTGTTAAAATACCGAACCAATCAGGCAGGTTCTTTAAAAGAAATAGAGGAATCATTAAAAGCTGTATGGCCTCCACAACCGGTTTCTGAATCTGAAGAAAGAGAATCAACAGAAACAAGAGCAACTGCTCCGGTTGAAGCTTCAGAGAAAACTATTCAGGGTGACGACGGTCGTCAGGCGATAAAATATGTACGTCAGCATGCCAGTGAACTTGGTATAAAGCCGGATAAGATTGGAATTGTCGGATTTTCAGCAGGAGCAATGTTGGCTGCAAATATTATTTTGTTTCATGATGAATTGTCTCGTCCCAATCTGGTTGCTTCAATTTATGGAGGCGGTTTAACCAGTAATATTCATCAGCCCATGCCCCTTTATCTTTGTTCACCGGTTAACGATATTTTCCCGGCTGATAATTTATTTAAAATGCATAAAAACTGGAAAAGTAAAAATGTACCTGTCGACTTGCATTTAATATACGATGCGCGCCATGGTGATGGTTTGCAATACAATGGTAAAGCATGGAATGAATGGATCGACAACCTTTTTAATTTCATGAAATCTGTTGAATTTATTGAATAATATTTTCACAGAGAGACAAAGATTTATCGCATGTAATTAGTGTTAACATTTCTGATAAATAACAAATGAAAAAAAACAAGATAGGATTATATATTCGAATTTTGAGTTCACTTTTTATAGTCGTGATTGTTTTGGGGATAGGAGTAGTATCATGTAAGAACAACTCAGATACTAAATCTAAGACATCGCTGGCCAGCCTCGAAAAAGGTTTTGTTTCTCCTCCCAACGAAGCCAAACCACGAGTTTGGTGGCACTGGATGAACGGAAATGTTACCAAAGAAGGGATTCGTGCTGATTTAGAGTGGATGAATCGTGTTGGGATAGGTGGTTTCCAGAATTTTGATGCCGGATTAAATAGTCCGCAGGTTGTTAATAAAAGACTTGTATATATGACTCCCGAATGGAAAGACGCGTTTCTTTATACCACTCGTTTAGCTGACTCTTTAGGATTGGAAATGGCGATTGCCGGTTCGCCCGGATGGAGTGAAAGTGGAGGCCCGTGGGTAAAACCCGAACAGGCCATGAAGAAATATGTGTGGAGTGAGATTCGTGTAGAAGGCGGAAAACCGTTTTCCGGAAAACTACCTCAACCTCCCTCCGTGGCAGGCCCTTTTCAAAATATTAACAAACAATCAGGATTTATGGGCGAAGAAACTGTTGATGCACCTGAATTTTACTCAGATGCAGCAGTAGTAGCGTATAAATTGCCTGAAAATGATTTTTCAATGGCATCACTCCAGCCCAAAGTAACATCGAGTGGCGGAAGGTTTACACTAGAGCAGTTAACCGATGGAGATGTGGCAACGTCGGAGTTTTTACCGGCAGCAAAAGAAGGGGAAAACTCATGGATTCAATTTGGGTTTCAAAATCCGGTTTTTATAAAGGCAATAACAATAGTTGGGGGAGGCGTTGGACAAATGTTCGGCGCCCCTCAGGAAACACGGGCATTAGAATCGAGTAATGATGGAATTACTTTTACCCGGGTACTTGATATTCCGGCCAGCTCCTTAAAAGAAGTCACACTTTCATTTAATCCTGTAAAGGCCAAATACTTTCGTGTAACCTGGCACAGAGTGCCTGGCCGGGGAGGAATCTCTATTCCCGGATTACCTGAGTTTGGCCGTGCACCGGAAGGACCGGCAGGAACAAACGTTGCTGAAATTGTACTTTCTACTTCAGGCAAAGTTCACCGGTTTGAAGACAAGGCAGCGTTTCAGGCTGCCACTGATTTGTATGATGCCTTAACACCGGCAATGGAGCCGGCAGATGCTGTAAATAAAGCGGATGTAATTGATTTAACATCTAAAATAACTGCTGACGGGACACTGGACTGGACACCCCCGGAAGGAGAATGGATGATACTTCGTATTGGATATTCGCTCATCGGACATAAAAATGGCCCAGCTTCGCCAGAGGCTACAGGACTAGAAGTAGATAAATTAAGTGCCGAACATGTTTCATCATATTTCAATAATTACCTCGATCAGTACAAAAATGCAACGGGTGGATTAATGGGTGAGAGAGGGGTACAATATGTAATAACTGACAGCTGGGAAGCCGGAACACAGAACTGGACGGATGAAATGATCACCGAGTTTAAAAACAGGAGAGGATACGATATGCTTCCATGGATGCCGGTGCTAAGCGGCCGTATTGTTGAAAGTGCAGAAGCCAGCGATAAGTTTTTATGGGATTTTAGAAAAACACTGGCCGATCTTGTTGCCGAGAACCATTACAACCTTCTTACAACTTTACTTAAAGAACGTAATATGGGGCGATATTCTGAATCGCATGAAGCTCGCAGGGCATTTATTGGCGACGGAATGGAAGTAAAAAAGACGGCTGATGTTCCAATGGGTGCCGGATGGACTCCTGGTGGATTTGGCGGAAATGAAGGAGGTTTAGCAACGGTTTATCAGGCTGATATTCGTGAATCGGCATCTGTATCACATCTTTACGGACAAAAATACGTGGCTGCAGAATCATTATCTGCAATGGGATCTGATTGGGCCTGGTCACCTGAATCATTGAAACCCATCGCAGATCACCTGATGGCGTGCGGGTTGAACCGCTTCGTTATTCATACTTCTGTTCACCAACCTTTAATGGATAAAGTACCGGGAATGAGCCTTGGGCCTTTCGGACAGTGGTTTACACGAAATGAAACTTGGGCAGAACAAGCTACTGCGTGGACTTCATATTTGGCCCGCAGTTGCTACATGTTGCAGCAGGGAAAATACGTGGCCGATATCGCATGGTATTATGGAGAAGATAATAATATAACCACTTTGTTTGGTAGAATGGGAGGCGGAGCTTTACCTGATGTTCCTGAAGGATACAGTTACGATTTTATCAATTCAGATGCCCTGCTTAATTGGCTTTCGGTTGAGAATGGTAATTATGTTACCCCAATCGGAATGAGATATAAAGTGTTGGTTTTGGACCCAAACAGCCGGTTTATGACACTTTCTGTTCTGAGGAAAATAAAGCAGATGGTTGTTAATGGGAGTATTGTTACCGGAGCTAAACCTGTAATGACTCCGAGTTTAAGTGACGATCCCGTTGAATTTAAAACCATTGTTGATGAACTCTGGGCTCTGGAAGAAGGAGTAAATGAAGTGGGAGAAGGTAAGGTAATTGCCGGTATATCTTTAAAAGAGGTGTTGAACAATCAAAACATGGTTGCTGATTTGACTTATAGTAAACCACATGAAGACAGCAAATTGTTTTTTGTGCATCGCAGAATTAACGACATCGATATTTACTGGTTGAACAACCGGAGCGATAAAGCTACGAAGCTCGATGCAACATTCAGGGTAGAAGGCAAAGCTGCTGAGTTATGGCATCCTGAAACTGGACTTACAGAATCGGCATCCTATTTTATTTCAGACGGCTTAACAACCGTTCCAATTTATCTGGAACCCAATGATGCGGTATTTGTTGTTTTTGGTAATAAAACGGATGAGAATTCGAAAACATTACCACAACCTGTTGAGCACATACTTGCAACCATCAACGGACCTTGGACAGTGGAATTTCAACCTGAACGGGGGGCTCCTGAAAAGGTAGTTTTCGAAAGTCTTAATCCATGGAATGACAATACAGATGAGGGCATAAAATATTTTTCAGGTACAGCGACTTATGAAAAATCGATAAATGTGCCGGTTGACTGGTTTAATGAGGGACAACAGGTGTTTATTGATCTTGGTGATATGCAAAATATTGCCGAGGTTTTTGTGAATGGCAAATCAACAGGAATCACGTGGACAAAACCGTATAAGGTGGATATAACGGAAGCCTTGACAGAAGGAGAAAACGAATTGGAAATTCAGGTTACCAATCTGTGGGTGAATCGTTTAATCGGAGATCAGCAGCCGGAGGTGAAAGAGAAAATTACTTTTGTTTCCAATCCTTTTTACAGGGCTGATTCTCCATTGAAAAAGTCAGGATTGATGGGGCCTGTGCGAATAATGAGAATAAAATAATGACATTTTGATAAATTTAGGTATATAAGGTTGATTGCAAATATTCCGGCAGGCAATGCCTGCCGGGGTATTAATCTTTGAAATGAAAACTTAAGAAAGAAAACCAATAATACGTTCAAAAAATGAATATAAAATTATTTACACTTGTTTTAGTTTACACTCTGCTATTGACCGCCTGTAGTTCGGTCGATAAGCAGGAAGGAATAGCACTTGAACAAGGATTTAACAATGTGCCAGATGCGGCCAAACCACGCGTGTGGTGGCACTGGATGGGCGGAAACGTAGCCTGGGAAGGCGCAAAAGCCGATATGGACTGGATGACTCGAGTTGGAATTGGCGGTCTGCAATGTTTCCACGCAGGAATGCGAATGCAGGGCCCTGAGAGTTCGGTGGTTGAAAATTACTATCCGTACATGTCGGATGGCTGGAAATCTGCTTTTGCAAAATCAGCAGCTTATGCCGACCAGTTAGGACTTGAATTTGCAACCGCAGCATCTCCGGGATGGAGTGAAACCGGTGGTCCATGGGTTGAACCCGAAGACGGAATGAAAAAAATGGTTTACGCCGTTACCAATGTAGAGGGTGGCAAACCATTTTCAGGTGTGTTGAATCATCCGCCGGTGGTAACCGGAGTTTATCAAACCAGTACAGGAGGATCTGGCCACCAGGGAAATATGGGAGAAGAAAAACCTCAGTTATATAAAGATCAGAAAGTACTGGCTTTCCAGGTTGCAGAAGATGAAATTCTTCCAACGCCAAAAATTACCGCAAGTGGTGGTCGGGTGAGTGCAGCAGTTCTTTCCGATGGTTTTTACGATCATCCGGGAATTACCCTTCCGGCAGCAAAAGAAGAAGGTGGAATTTCGTGGATTCAATTTGATTTTGGAAAACCCGTTACCGTAAAAGGATTGGTTTTATCTGCTCAGGCTCGCGGTCCGGTTGGTTACAAACTGGAATCGAGCAACGACGGATCGAACTGGACAGATACAGGTGCTGATATTCGCGGAGGAGGCGTGGTTCACACCAACTCTGTTGACAATGTGAATGCTCGCTATTTCCGTTTTGTAAGTATAAAACAACCACCTTCACCACCGGCACCTTGGTTCCGTTGGGGATTTGGAACACCTCCGCCACCGGAAGCTATCGGTATCTCGGAATTGACATTATTGGGAACACCAACCGTTCATTCGTTTGAACAAAAAGCAGCCTATTTTTCTGATCATTCAAGCAGAGGTTATTTTAATTTGCCAAGCGGATCAGAAGGAACAGCTATAAAAACTTCAGAAGTATTGGATTTAACCGATAAACTGAATGAAGACGGAACGTTAAGCTGGACACCACCTGCAGGACAGTGGATGGTACTCCGCGTTGGTTATTCGTTAACTGGTGCACAAAACCGTCCGGCGGCTCCTGAAGCTACCGGCTTGGAAGTGGATAAACTCGACTCGGCAGCAGTTAAACGCTACATGGATTATTACATTGATATGTACCGCGAAGCTGCAGACGGCCTCGTTGGCGAGAAAGGATTACATGCCTTGATGTTCGATAGCTGGGAATCTGGTTTTGCCAACTGGACACCAAAAATATTGGAAGGTTTCGAACAGAATATTGGTTACGATCCAACTCCATGGGTACCTGCTTTGGCCGGTTACGTTGTGGAAAGTCCGGAGAAAACAGATATGTTTTTATACGACTGGCGTCGTAACATTCAGCTGATGTTAAAACAACATCACTACGATTTCCTGACACGTTATTTACATGAAATTGGAATGATCCGCTACGGAGAAGCGCACGAAGCCGGTTTTGCAACCATGGGCGAAGGAATGGAAATGAAACAAACTGCCGACATTCCAATGGGTGCCATGTGGATGCATCACGAACCCGGTTATATGGAAGGCAACTATTTTAACGACAACCAGGAATCAGCTTCTGTTGCTCACATTTACGGACAAAATATTGCAGCTACCGAATCATTCACCGGCGGTCCGGCTTACGGAACAGCGCCTTGGGATTTGAAATCGACTGCCGATGCTATTTTGCTTTCGGGTTCCAACCGATTCGTAATTCACACTTCAGCTCACCAGCCTATCACCAGGGGCCCCGGTGTTACATTGGGCGTTGGACAAATGTTCTCGCGTAATGAAACATGGGCCGAGCAATCAAAAGTTTGGATCGACTATCTGTCGCGTTCATCATACATGTTACAAGCCGGAAAAGCTGCCAACGACATTGCACTTTTCTACGGCGAAGAATCATCAATGACTGCGATTTACGGAAACGACTTTAAGCTTCTTCCTGACGGATACCGCTACGATTTTGTAAGTGCCGACGTGGTAATGAATATGCTTTCTGTTGAAGACGGAGCGCTGACCACCAAATCAGGAATGAACTACAAAGCGATTTTCTTAGGCAGAGGTGCTACAAAAATGACACTTCCAGTTTTAAATAAAATGAAGGACTTTGTTGAGCAGGGAGCCGTTGTAATCGGAACGCGTCCAGAAGGTTCGCCAAGCTTGGCTGATGATCCTGCAGAAGTTAAAGAAGTACTTGATATTCTTTGGCCGGGCGATGCCGTTGCAAGTGTTGGAGAAGGTAAAGTTTTCAATACAGAAGATTCAGGCGCAGCCTTTAAAGAAATTGGACTGGAACCTGACTTTACTTATGAATCACCAGTTGCTGACAGCGACGTAATGTTCTTGCACCGCAAACTGAATAATGGTGGCATTTATTTCGTAGCAAGTCAGACGGATAATGTAGAAACCATCGAAGCCAGTTTCCGCATCAGTGGCTACAAAGCTGAATTGTGGGATCCTGCAACAGGAAAAATTAGTCCTGTATCGTATGAGTTCGACGGCGAACGTACTAACGTTACTATTCCGCTTGATTCATTTGGATCAATCTTCGTGGTATTCCGCGAAAAAACAAAACAAAGCAGTGTAAGTATTCCGGTGCCAACCGAAAGAGTGATAACTCAATTGGAAGGACCCTGGCAGGTTGAATTTCAGGCTGAGCGTGGTGCTCCTGCATCGGCTACTTTTGATAAGCTGATCGATTTCCGCGAAAGTGATAACGACGGAATTAAATATTTCTCAGGAATTGCCACTTACAATAAATCGGTTGATGTTGCACAGGAAACAATCGATAAAGGAGATGTAGTTATAGACCTTGGTTTGGTGAATAACCTGGCCGAAGTTTGGGTGAATGGTCAATTGGCCGGAACAACCTGGAAACCTCCGTATCGTGTTGATATTACTGATTTTGTAACTGCCGGTTCTAACGAAATCGAAATCAAAGCAGTAAATACCTGGGTGAACCGTTTGATTGGTGATGCACAGCCGGGCGTTAGCGACGACGAGAAAATTACATTGACAACACGTCCATTCTACCGTGCGAATTCACCATTGGTACCTGCCGGATTGATTGGCCCTGTTGAAATTTTGAGTTTAGCAACCAACTAAAATATTAATCATGAAACGTAAAAATACAATCAAACTTATTCTTTGGAGCCTGATACTATTTATGGCTTGTCCGGCATTTGCTCAAACCGGTTTAAAAGTAGGGGCAGCTAAGGTCGATATCACACCAAAACAAAGCGACTTAAAGAGTTCAACAGATATTATTCGTGGAAAACTTTATGTTCGTTCCATTTATATCGATAACGGAACAAATTCAGCAGTTTTAGTAGCTATCGATGCAGGCGGTATTCATGAAATTGATGATGTACTGGCGAAATCATCAGCATCAACAGGATGTCCGGCACAAAACTATGTGGTTACCGGAACGCATACACACAGTGGTAACACCGGAGGTCTTTTTAACGGAGCGCCTACTGCGGAAACAATTGCCGATGCGATTGTTGCTTCTGTCGATCAGGCGAAAGCAAATATGGCTCCAGCTCGTGTAGGCTATGGAACTACAGAGGTGGATCTGAACGTAAACCGCGATAATTTCGATGAGAATTTAGAGTGGCACCAAACCGCAAACTGGAACGGTCCTTCAGATAAAACTTTGGCAGTAATAACTTTCCTTGGCGAAGACGATGTGCCAATTGCAGTGTACATGAATTACGCCATGCACCCGGTAAATTTCTTTATGAGTGGTGTTGTTAGTGCCGATTTCCCGGGCGATGCAACGAAATATGTTGAGGATATGTTCGACGGAAAAACTGTAGCTTTATTCAGCCAGGGAGCTTCAGGCGATCAAAACCCAAAAATGGCATACACTTCTATTTTCCAGGAAGGTCAGATTAAAGGCGTGTTGCCTCCACCTGCTGAGCCTACAACCGGCAGACAACCATCGTTTGACGGACCGGGTGAAATTCCTGCCGACCAACTTGAAGCACATAAAAAAGTTGTTGATCGCAAAAGCGACTATGTACACATGTTAGGAACTACATTGGGCAACAACGCTGTTCAGGTTATGCTTTATCATACGCAGTATGAAAAGAGTTCGAATATCTGGTGTAAAAAAGAGGATGTTGTTTGTCCCGGCCGTGTTCGTATTGATACAAAAGGTCGCGAAAATTACGATCCGGGATACAAAGATGGTCCGGATGTACACATTGGTTTGGGTTTGGTTCAGATTGGCGATATCAATTTGGTAACAGTTAGTGGCGAGGTATATTCAGAAATTGGTATGCGCCTGAAAGCTGAATCTCCTGCATCTAAAACGATGATGGTTACATTGACTAACGGAACGCGCACAGGATATATTTATTCTACTCAGGCCAGTACTCACCTTACTTTCCAGGTAATTGGTTCAAACCTTAAACCCGGATTTGCTGAACCGGCAATCGTGAATACCGCGATTGAAATGATGGAAGAATCAAAACTTTAAAAGCTTATTTATAACTTGCAGAACAGCTTTAGAATTAAAACCTTATAAAATAATCAAGATGAAGAAATCGATCGCTCTAATTTTTATGTTGACTTTATGTCAGCTAATGATAATGGCGCAAATGCCGACTGCCAACTTCGAGGGAGAAGAAGTTTTTAAAAACGACGATGTTGTTTTCCATAAAATCGACGACCACATCTGGGTGGGTACCGGGCACATGTCGGCGAACGAAAGCATTTATTTGATTGAAGGAAATGATAAAGCTGTTTTGCTTGATGCTGCTACAAAAATCACTGATCTGGATAAAATTGTAGCGTCAATTACTGATAAACCGGTTACGCTGATGCTAACACACGTGCATCCGGATCATGTTGGTGCTGCCGATTATTTTCCGGTGGTTTATATGAATCCCGGCGACAAAGAATCTGCCGCCCAAATGATGCCGAATTACAAAGGTGAGTATAAGTATCTGGAAGACGGACAGGTTATCGACCTTGGTGGCCGAAAATTGGAAGTGGTTTTCACGCCTGCTCATACCTGGGGCTCTACAACCTACATCGATAAAGAAGCCGGTTACGGTTTTAGCGGCGATTCATTTGGCTCAGGAAACTTATTAATGTTCGCAGGAACTTTCTCTGACCTGATTGCGACTTGCGAGAAAATGGGTGCAATTATGGAGAAAGACGGTATCGAGAAATTATATCCTGGTCACTTTTTTGGTAGCAATCCGGAAACAAAACAACGGGTTGACGATTTGATCACCTTGAGTAAAGATATTCTTTCAGGAAAGGAAAAGGGTGAGGAAACGGAAGGTAACCGATTTGGTTTTAACCACATTGCTACCAAGTACGGTGTGCGCGTAAACTACGGTGAAAAAACTATGAAATAATCAACATTGCAATACAGAACCTAAAAACGGAATAAAATGAACCCAATAAACAGAAGACAATTCGTTAACCGATTATCATTAACAGCTGCCGGAACCATTGCCTTTTCTAGCCTTGCCTATTCTTCGGGCAAGTTCATGTCTGGTTTTGGTGCCGAAGAGTTTGTAACTGCTGAAAGCGCAACAGGAAAATTACGAGGCATAAGACAAGACGGTGTAAATATCTTCAAAGGAATTCCGTACGGAGGTTCTGTTTCGGGAGAAAACCGATTCCGTCGTCCGCCAAAAGTTGATCCGTGGACAGGTGTTCGCGATGCACTGGAAGTGGGCGCACCTTCGATGCAAGGTGCGGGATGGGGACCAAAACCTGCCGAAGATTGCCTTTTTCTGAATGTGTGGACTCCGGCCAACGATAATAAAAAACGACCTGTAATGTTCTACAATCACGGCGGCGGTTATGTTACCGGCTCGGGTGGTTCCGGTCATCAGGATGGAGCAAACCTGGCGCGTTATTTCGATGTAGTTGTGGTGGCAACCAATCACCGGCTCGGTTTATTGGGTTTTCTGTATTTAGATGAAATTGCGGGTGCGGATTACGCCGGATCGGGAAATATGGGCGTGCTGGATATTGCTGCAGGATTAAAATGGGTGAACGAGAATATTGACCGTTTTGGCGGCGATCCGAATAACGTAATGATTTTTGGCGAGTCGGGTGGTGGCGGAAAAACAGCTTGTGTTTATGCCATGCCGGAAGCTTCGCCCTATTTCAATAAAGCATCGATTGAAAGTGGCCCGGGCGTTCGGATGTTAACAAAAGATCTGGCTGCCGAAACCACTGAAATGGTGCTGAAAGAAATGAATATCGCCAAAAATGACTGGCGAAAACTGCTTGAAGTTTCTCCTGAACAATTGTTGGAGATTCAAAATAAGTTCATGTTTATTCCGCCGTTCCAGGCAGAAATTGGAATGCCAGAGATGCACGGTTTTGGTCCTGTGGTTGATGGTATGGTGTTGCCAAATCATCCTTTTGATCCAACAGCACCAAAAATCTCAAAAGACAAACCATTGCTTACCGGATGGAACGAAGATGAATACGCATTTTTTGCGATGCAAAACAGGAATACCGAATTTACAAAATACACTTTTGAGGATCTTCCTTCGAAGCTGGAAGCACAGTTTGGTACTGATGCTGCAACAATAGTGAATGCGTACCGCAAAGCTTCGCCAAATGCAACGGCTCCTCAAATATTTATGGCTGTTTCATCGATTAATATGATGGGCCTGGGTTCCATTGAAATTGCTGAGCGCAAAACCAAAGAAGACGATGCGCCTGTTTACCTGTACAATTTCGGGTATAAATCAGACATGAAAATTCCGGGATCGGATTTCCCAATGGGAACGCCGCACGCCATGGATATTTCCTATAAATTCAACAATGTGCAGCCTCCAAAAGAGGGCGAGGAGCAACGACGTATGTTTGGCGACAGTTCGCCTGCAAGCTGCAAGGCATCACACAATTTTGCCGAGTTGTGGACCAATTTTGCACGCACAGGTGTTCCTTCAGCTGAAGGAGCTCCGGAGTGGCCGGCTTACAATTTTAAAGACCGGCCAACCATGCGAATCGATACCGAGTGCACGATAATAAACGACAGGTTTAAAGTAGAACTGGATATGTGGAGGAAAATTGGAAAATTACATACTGTTTGAATAAACGAAGTTCGTTCTTGGTAGTCAAAGACATAATTTGTACGAATGATCAGGATTTTGACGATCGTTTGCATTTAAAAACTCAACCTGGAATTAACCGATATTAAATTAAACGATGAAAAGATTTACGCTACTAAGTTTTGCCCTTTTTGTGTTTAGCATTGCAACATTCGCGCAGGGAGGATCAAATGGTTTATTGATGCCTAAATTCATAAAACCCACTGATAACAGCACAAGTACGGTTTTAACAGACCTTACAAAAGAAAGACATTTTTTCAGGGAACTTCCTGCCGACAGTGAAATGAATCTTTTGAAGGATGTTGTTTTTCACGAGACAAAAAGTATTGATGGCGATCCGATGTCGCTAAAAATGGATATCCTAACTTACAAGGATGACAAGGTTCGTCCGTGTGTGGTTTATGTTATTGGCGGAGGATTTTCTTTTGCTGCAAAAGAACGAAATCTTTACGATCGTTACGAAGTTGCCAAAGCCGGTTATGTTGTGGCCAGTGTGCAGTACCATGTAATCAGTACCGGTATTTACAGCGATGCCGTTAAAGATGTAAAAGCAGCGGTTCGTTATTTGCGCGCCAATGCAAAAGAATACGGAATCGATCCTGAAAATATTGGTATTTGGGGCGAATCTGCCGGTGGTTATTTAACAGCGATGGTGGCTACAACAAATGGCGAAAAACAGTTTGAAGAAGGTGAAAATCTGGATCAAAGCAGCGATGTAAAAGCAGCTGTTGATGCTTATGGTTTGTCTGATCTTACAAAAATCGGTGCCGACTATGACGAAGATGCAGCAAACGCGCACTTCACGGTTATCTCTCCCGACGGACAGTTTATTCACGGTAAAAACAGCGGATTGACAAGTTTGGACAAACCGGAGATTGTTGCCAAAGCAAATCCAATAAATTATGTAGACAAGAACGACCCTCCGTTTTTGCTTTTCCATGGAACAAACGATATGGCCGTTTCGCCAAGTCAGACCTTGTTATTGCACAACGCTTTGCGTGAAAAAGGTGTTTCGTCAACACGTTATGTGCTCGACGGTGCCGGACATGCCAGCGCCGAATTTTCTGATCCGCAGGTGATAAATATTATTGTTGATTTTTTAGATAAGCACCTGACGAAATAAAGGGAGGAAGAATGAATGTTTCCTGCGTAAACAGTGTTTATTTTAAAAAATTCAATTTATAATTATAAAAAAAACTGAACTTATGATATCAGTAAAAAGTATTACTGCAGCTATTCTTATGGTAGGATTGTTTGCATGTCAAACTTCAACCACAAAAGCACCCGCAACTGATTCGCACCCGGGATCACATCCGATGATCGCCAACAGCGAAACAGCGCAAACAAGCACCGAAAGTGGCGATGTGATTGGGTATGTGCACGACGGAGTTTTCAACTACAAAGGAATTCCGTATGCTAAAGCCGAGCGTTTTATGCCGCCGCAAAAGCCCGATAAATGGGAAGGTGTGCGTAGCTGTCGCTCGTATGGTCCGGTTTGCCCGATCGATGTTTCATCGATGATTTTAGCCGACGAAATGGAATTTGCCCAACAGCACAATTTCTGGTTTATGAAAGAGGAAGATTGTAACAATCTGAATGTTTGGTCGCCGGGAGTTAACGACGGTAAAAAACGTCCGGTTATGGTTTGGTTGCATGGTGGCGGATACACCGCCGGTTCATCGTGCGAATTGCCAAGTTACGATGGCGAGAACTTAAGTCGCACCGGCGATGTGGTGGTAGTTTCCATTAATCATCGTTTAAATGTACTTGGTTTCCTCGATCTGTCGGCTGTTGATGAAAAATATGCTCAGTCGGCCAATGTGGGAATGATGGATGTTGTTGCCGCGCTGGAATGGGTGCATAACAACATTGCAAACTTTGGCGGCGATCCTGCTAACGTAACCATTTTCGGTCAGTCCGGTGGTGGTGGCAAAGTGGCTACCATGCTTTACACGCCTTCTGCAAAAGGTTTGTTCCACAAAGCAATTATGCAAAGTGGTGTTGCTGGAAGTTACAGCACCAAAGAAGCTACTCAAAAACTGGGTTTGGCCGTTATGGAAGAATTGGGTCTGAAAAGGAGTGAAGTTGAGAAATTAAAAGATATTCCACATGACGAATTGTTAGCCGCCGGAAACCGTGCTATTGCCAAAAACAGCGGTGCCGGAATGGGCCGTTTAGGCTGGGCGCCATCGTGCGACGGTGTGTTTATTCCTTTGCAACCTGGAGCTCCCGGAGCCGAAGATCTGGCAAAAGATATTCCTGTAATTATGGGATCGAACCAGGTAGAATTTGGTTCGTTTGGCGGCGGTGCCGATTTGTTGCTTGCCGATGAAGCAACGATCATCGAAAACCTGAAAGAGCGTTATGGCGACAAAACCGATGCATACGTTGCCGCTTATAAAAAAGCGTATCCAAATACAAAATTACCTTCTGATATGAAGGACGTGGATTTAATGTTCCGTCCGATGTTGCTGAATTTTGCCAATTTGAAATCAGCTGTTCCTGGTGGAGCGCCGGTTTACAACTACGTTTTTAAATGGAATGCACCTCATTTGGATGGCATGTTAAAATCGAGCCACTGTATGGAGATTGCCTTTGTTTTCAACAGCATTGCACGCACTGAAGAATACAATGGTGGAACTCCTGAAGCGTACGCACTTGCAACAAAGTTGAGTAAAACCTGGGCAACTTTCGCACACACCGGAAATCCAAACAATGATGCAATGCCGGAATGGGAACCATTTACTCCTGATGGCGGCGCTACAATGTTGTTTGATAATCAATCGGAACTGGTTCACAACCACGATAAAGAAATGATAGAAATTGCTTTGTCAGTTCCGCAACCAAGTATCTTTTAATTCTTGAAAATGAAGAAAATAGTTTTATTGCTTAACGCTATATTGATTGCGACGATCGCTTTGTATGCACAACCACAATTTAAAATTGATGGTGAAGAAGTGTACACAGGCGACGATGTTGTTTTTCACCAAATTGATGACCATACCTGGGTTGGTACAGGAAAAGCCATGTCGAACGAGAGTTTGTACCTGGTTGAAGGAAATGAGAAAGCTTTGCTGATTGATGCCGGAACAAACATTAAAGGGCTGGATAAAATTGTGGAGTCGATCACTTCAAAACCTTATACAGTGGTGGCAACACACGTACATCCCGATCATACCGGTCCATCGATCGACGTGTTTTCTGAGATCTATATCAATGAGGCCGATACTGTTGGTATACCACAGTTTATGCCGAATTATAAAGGCGAAGTAAAATACCTGAAAGACGGTGAGATCTTTGATCTTGGCGGAAGAAAGATCGAAGTGGTTTTCACTCCCGGTCATACTCCCGGATCAACAACTTTCATCGATAAAGCTGCCAAATACGGTTTTAGTGGCGACTCGTTCGGGTCGGGTAATTTATTGCTGACAACCAACTTCTCTACCTTGCAAAATACTTGCGAGAAAATGAGCAAAGTAATGGCTGATAATGGTATTACCGAACTTTATCCCGGTCACTTTTTCGGCGGAAATAAAGAAACCAAAAAGCGGGTTGACGATCTTGAAAAAATCAGTGAAGAAGCCTTGTCGGGAGATTTAAAAGGAGATGAGAACCCACAGGGATTTATGGGGCTTAACCTTTTGATTAATCGCGATGGTGTTCGCGTAAATTACCGCGCGCAAGCATTAAAATAAGAGCATATTTAGTTGAATAAAATCTATAAAACCAATACAATGAAAAAGTTAATTACATTAATTCTTATCATCTCGGCATTTGCGAGTTCGGCGCAAATGTTTGGGCCACCACGAAATTGTGAATGGGACGCAAGCTGGATTTGCGTGCCTGAAGCCGGAGCAACCGACGCAGGTCTTTACCTGTTCAGAAAAACATTGAATCTTGATGCGGTTCCCGGTAAATTCGAAATGCGTGTAACTGCGGATAACCGTTACAAACTTTACATCAACGAAAAGTTGGTTTCCTTAGGGCCTGCTTTGGGCGATTTGGAACACTGGAATTACGAAACAATAGATATTGCACCTTACCTGATAGCCGGCGAAAATGTTATTGCTGCCGAGGTTTGGAACGAAGGAGATATGAAACCGGTATCACAGTTTTCGTACAAAACCGGATTTTTGTTCCAGGGAACCGATGATGCAACCAAGGCATTGAATACCAATGACTCATGGAAATGCATCGAAGATAAAAGCTACACGCCGATACGTCAGCAGGTACGCGGATATTATGCTGCCGGTGCTGGTGAAAAAATAGACATGAATTACGCGGTAAAAGGCTGGAAAGCTCTTGATTTTGATGACAGCAACTGGAAGCCGGCAAAAGCTGTTTTCGAACGCTCAACAAGAGGAATGGGATTTAATACCCGTGGTGGCTGGACTTTGAAGCCATCCGTAATTCCACCTATGGAAATGACGTATCAACGTTTGGTGTCATCACGAAAAGCAGAAGGTGTTACAGTACCTAAAAACTTCCCGGCCGAAAAGGTCGCTTTCGAAATTCCTGCAAATACAACTGCGAAAATTTTACTCGATCAGGAAGTTTATACCAACGCTTATCCAACGCTTGTATTTAGTGGAGGTGATAACAGTACAATCGTTATTACTTATTCTGAAGGTTTGTACGATGCCGAAGGTGCCAAAAACAACCGTAACGAGATTGAAGGTAAAATGATTTCGGGACGTATGGACACCATCTTTTCTGATGGTTCGCAAAACCAGACTTTCACTACATTGAACTGGAGAACTTACCGTTATCTTGAAATAAAAGTGGAAACCAAAGACAGTCCGCTTACCATCGAAGATTTCTACGGAACATTTACCGGTTACCCGTTTGAGATGAACGCCAAAATAAACGCTAACAACGCAGAGTTGGACAAAATTCTGGATATTGGTTGGCGTACAGCTCGTTCTTGTGCGGTTGAAACTTACATGGATTGCCCGTATTACGAACGTCTGCAATACATTGGCGATGCACGTATTCAGTTGTTTGTTTCGTATTTCAACAGTGGCGACGACCGTTTGGCGAAAAATGCCTTGAACCTGATGAATAACTCTCGTCAGAAAGATGGTTACACTTTAAGTCGTTATCCTGATACACAAAATCAGGTAATTGCTACTTATTCGATGTGGTTTGTTTGCATGTTGCACGACTACCTGATGTACGGAAGCGATCCTGAATTTTTGGATGATAAACTGTTGGGATCCCGCCAGATTCTGAACTATTTCATCAGTTTTGTTGATGATGACGGTTCGTTGAAAAACCTGCCCGGATGGAACTTTACCGACTGGGCAAGCAACTGGAGAATGGGAACTGCAGCAGCTGCCGAAGACGGAAGCACAGCGTTGCTCGACCTGCAGTTGTTATTGGCATTGCAGGCCGGTATCGAACTGGAGAAAGTTGAAGGTAGCGCAGAGTTTGCAACCATGTACGAAAGTCTCGAGAAAAAGATGTCTGAAACAATTAAGAGCAAGTATTGGGATGCATCACGCAACTTGTTTGCCGATACACCTGATAAAAAAGATTTCTCGCAGCATACCAACTCAATGGCTATTCTTGCCGGACTTACTACTCCTGAGCAGAATAAACAAATTGCCAAGCAAATGTTAGAAGATGAGTCGTTGACTCAGGCCACTATTTACTTTAAATATTATTTGCATCTGGCATTGGCGAAAGCCGGTATGGGCGACGATTTCCTCGATTGGCTGGACATCTGGCGTGAAAATATCGACCTTGGTTTAACTACGTGGGGCGAAACTTCTGAAGTGGAAACAACCCGCTCTGATTGTCATGCGTGGGGAGCAAGCCCTAACATTGAGGCTTACCGTATTATCCTTGGAATCGAGAGTGCGGCTCCGTATTTCAAAAAGGTAAAAATTGAACCAAATATTGGTGCATTCGAAACCATTAGCGGCGAAATGCCACACCCGGCCGGTAAAATTGCTGTTGCATACGATAATTCAGCAAGCGGTTTAAAAGCTGAAATCAGCTTGCCGGAAGGAATTACCGGAACATTTGTTTGGGAAGGTAAAAGCTATGAATTGAAGAGTGGAAAGAACAACCTTGAAATGTAGATTCCATTTCTGAACAGTTATTTTCAATTTGCACAAAATAAATTCAATTGTCTAATATAAGAACATGAGGAAAATCTTTACATCGATCGTAATACTGTCATTATTGATCAGTTCGTTTTGTTACGGTCAAATCAGGTCTGTTTCGGAAATTTCTATTAATGAAGACGATTTAAGCAAAGTGGGGACTTCAATTTCTTCATCTGAAATTGGAGAGCCTGTAAGTGGTGTAAAACTTTACGCTCCACTTTGGATGGATGCAACAGAAACAACGCCCGCGTTTGCAGTGGTTGAAGGATCGATAATGCCTGTCGATACTGAAGGGTGGCCAATTAATTTCAGAGTACTTTTACCTGCAAAATGGACGTTGCGAGCCATGCAGCAAGGTGGTGGCGGAATGAATGGAACCATAACGGTGAGTGATGGAAACAATCCCATGTTTGCTCGGATGCACGGCCCGATAATACAAAAAGGAATTGCCTTGTATGGTAGCGATTCCGGACACCAGGTAGAGGGAAGGGGAAGGCCCGGAGTTCCTCCCGCAAAACTGCTTGCCACCGGCCCAACAACCGGCGATGAATGGTCGTTAAATGAAGAAGCGATTCGTAATATTGGTTATATGCAGATGAAAAAAACGCACGATGCTGCTATGGTAATTATGAAAAGACTTTATGGAGCAGAACCTAATTTTAATTACTATGTTGGTACATCTCACGGAGGCCGTGAAGCCCTGACTGTTGCACAGCGTTACCCTAAAGATTATGATGGTATCATTTCTAACGTGCCGATCGTTAACTTTTCAACGTTGATGTTGGCTCCTGAATTGATTAGAATTCAGGAAAAACCATTAGCAAAACTGGTAACAAAGAATAAAGTAAAAGCGATTACTCATGAATTTCTGCGCCAAACCGATGATATGGATGGACTATCGGACGGGATTATTAGCAATTATGTTGAAGCCCGCCAGATTTTTAATGTGAACGACGGAATTGGTACCGACGATCCATGGGCTGCTCTGCGTGCACCTAATAATGTTGATCCGAATCCGGAGGATAATACGTCTTCGGCAAAATTAACCAACGGGCAAATTGAAACGCTCGAGCTTTCTTACAGTTCGTATAAATTTACCAATCCACTTGCCAATGGTGTTGAATCGTTTGGAATGTGGACTCCAACCATCGAACCCGACGGATTTGGAATGATTACGGATACTCGTTTTAAAGGACAGGAGGGAGCCCCTGAAGATGCACCGATGCATACCGGTCTTGGAATATTAGGCGTAACCGGTTTTTTGATGCAGGATCTTTCGGCAAATCCGCTGGATTACGTGGAAGGTGGTAAATATGAAAAACGCCGCCAGCAATTATCGGAGTGGCTCGATAGTACCGATCCCGATCTTTCTGATTTCTACAAAAGAGGAGGGAAGATAATATTTACGATCGGTGGCATCGATAACATCGCTTCATCCGGAGCACAAATGGATTATTACCAGTCATTAATAGACGAAATGGGCTGGAATAAACTGGATAAATTCGCGCGACTTTATGTAGTCCCGAATGGTAACCACATGTTGTTTGGACGAAGTTATAATGAAAACGGAAAAGGTGAGCCTGTTGAGGTCAGACGTCTTGCTTCTCCCGATCAGTTGCAAAAATTCGATATGCTCATCGACTGGGTGGAAAATGAAAAAGCACCGGCCAAAACCCTTGTTGTGGACGAAAAAGGAAAAATGGGAACCGATACCAATGTGAAAGGGTATTTATTGTGTTCTTACCCGAATTATCAAAAATATGTTGGTGGGCCGACCGATGTTGCGGCTTCCTATAAAAGTACTGCCCCCGGAAAATAAACCGAAAATCAAATTACCTGATAAATCAGAAATCAAACTATAAAACCAAATGGAATGAAACAAACTAAATCAATTAAGAATATATTGGTAATTGTTGCCGGACTGTTTTTTGTTACAGTTTCGCAAGCACAGGAAATTCAGCGACGAAGAGGACCACAAGTGGTTTCTCCGGAAATAGGAAGTGATAATAGTGTCATTTTTCGGCTTTATTCTGAAGATGCAAAATCGGTGAAAGTCAATGGCAGTTGGATGGGATTTGGAGAAAATGCTGAAATGACTAAAAATGCAGAAGGAGTGTGGTCGGTAAAAGTTGATCCGCTTGAGCCATCAATGTATCATTACAATTATATTTTGGATGGAGTGAGTATTCTTGATCCTCAAAATCCGCAGGCAATGCGGGACGGAACAAGGTATGCGAACACACTTCTGATTCCTGGCGAAGCTTCAGAAGTTTTTCAGGTGAACGATGTTCCGCACGGAGCAATTGAAAAGGTTTGGTACAATTCACCTACACTGAAATTAAACCGCAGAATGTACGTGTACACACCTCCAGGATATGCCAACAGCAAAGAGAAATATCCGGTATTGTACCTGCTTCATGGAGGCGGTGGCGACGAAGATGCCTGGACTTCTTTGGGAAGAGCCAATTATATTCTGGATAACCTGATTGCAGCCGGAAAAGCCAAACCGATGATCGTTGTGATGACCAATGGAAATCCGAATCAAAAGGCAGCCATTACCGAAACCCAACCCGAACCTACAAATGCAGCATTCGCGATGGCGTCTGATCAATTTCCTGTTAGTCTAGTCAACGATGTTGTGCCTTATATTGAAAGTCATTTTCGTGTTATTGCCAACAGTTCAAACCGCGCCATTGCCGGTTTGTCAATGGGATGTTTGCACACGCAAATTGCTTCCTTAAATAACCCGGAAATGTATAAATACATGGGCTTGTTTAGCCTTGGTTTACATCCCGACGACAATAACCTGAAGGAAATTATGAAGCCGCTGATAGCTGCATACGACAAGAATCTGAAAACTTTGCAAAAGAACTACGAACTGTTTTATGTAGCCTGTGGTAAAGAAGACTTTGTTTATGAGGGTGTTCAGAATCTCCGTAAAAAACTGGATGATAATAATTTCGATTACATTTATAATGAAACCGGTGGTGGACATACCTGGGCAAACTGGAGAGATTATTTATCAGATTACGTACCAAGATTATTCAAGTAATTTGACTAATACCTGGCAAGTCTCGCAATGTGCTGATTTTATGAGTTTAACTGCTGAAATTGATTAAAAATGGATAAGTATATAAAACATACCCTTGAAAGTGGCATTTCCCGTCGAAGTTTCCTGTCGCGTGCTGCTGTTGCATCGTGTGCTGCCGGTTTAGCCGGATTTGCCGGGTGCAATCCCAACAACCCTAGTCAGGAGACATTTACTGAAAGTATAATCTACGGAAAAAGCACAGACGATGCAGCAAAACTATCGTTTCTTCCAAAGCCGGAGGAAATACCGGAGAGTGAGATTAGTAAGACAGAATCATTTGATGTAGTAATTGTTGGGGCAGGTGCTTCGGGAGTTCCGGCAGCGCTGTCGGCACTTGAAAACGGTGCTTCAGTTGCAGTTCTTCAAAAGGAAAATATTGCTATTTCTCAGGGTAATTCCGGTGCCGGAATTGATCTTGATACAAGTGATAAAGCCGGTGTGGAGGCATTGGTGTCGCGATTGATGGGAGACAATGCACATCGTTGTAATCCGAAATTGCTCCGCGAGTGGGCATACAACTCGGGTGAAGCAGTTTCGTGGGTTATCGACCGTGCGCAAAAAGCAGGCGCAAAGGTGATTAACCAGGGGAATCTTCAGCAGGTTAATATTCTTAAAATGAATGGTTACAAGCTGGGTTTTCATACAGCATATTTCGGATCGAAACCTTATACCAATGGCGATGGTATGCGCGACTTGGCGGCTTATGCTGAGAAACAAGGTGTGAAGTTTTTTTACAGCACACCTGCAGTTCAGCTGGTTCAAGAAGATAACGGCGAAATTACCGGCGTTATCGGGAAAAAGCAGGATGGTGCGTACACCAAATTTCTAGCTAAAAAAGGTGTTATCCTAGCTACCGGCGATTACCAGAATAATAAAGCCATGTGCGATTATTTTGTTCCTGATGCCAAAAATTTTGGACGCAAACAATCGCGCAAAACCGGTGATGGATTCGTATTAGGATATTGGGCCGGTGGTGTTATTGAGCCAATCGGTCATACCAAAATGTTGCACGACTTTGATGCCGGGCCGGCTACCATGTGCGATATGCCATTCCTGACTGTCGATCACTCGGGAAAAAGGTTTGTAAACGAAAGCGTGGAAATGTCGCTGCTGTGTAATTATTTACGCGGACCCGAGAAAACCGGACAGTATTCGCAGATATTTGATGCGAATTATATGACACAGGCCAAAAACTGGCCGGGCGTTTTGGTATCGCCCGAAGACATGAAAAATTACATGCCTGATGAGGATGTTCCGCATCGTCATGGCGTGTATGAAGCTTTTATAAATACGCATAAAGCTGATACTCTAGAGGAGCTTGCGGTTAAAATTGAAGCCGATCCGGAGACCTTGAAGGCAACCGTAAAAAGATACAATGAGCTGGTAGCGTCGAAACAAGATTCTGATTTCGGAAAAGCAGCAGAGTTTCTGAAACCGATTGATTCACCTCCGTTTTATGGTATTCACAGGACATTGCGACTTTCAGCAGTCTGTTCCGGTCTTTTGGTTGATGAAAACCATCAGTGTTTGAATGCCGAAGGAGAAAAAATAAAAGGCTTGTATGCAATAGGTAATCTAGGGGGTGGTTTTTATGGCGGAGTGGATTATCCGCTAACCGTTTATGGTTTGTCGTTGGGACGCTGTTACACTTTCGGCTACCTGGCCGGACGACACGTTGCTAATCTGCAACCTTCAGCTTAAAGCTTTTTTACTACTTACAAACTATTAATTCGATTGAAATGAACGATAAAAATAAATCAGCCGGCAATAAATCAAAACGCAGAATGTGGAGAACACTGATTATTTCGGCTATTATAATTATTGCCTTATCAGGGCTGGTAACCGGCGGGGTATACTGGCACGATCAGCCGGGTTTTTGCACCAACTGTCACACTCCAATGAACGAATATGTTGACAATTATTATGGCGGAGATACAACGCTAATGATAACACGGCATGTAATGACAGACTCCGTATCACTTCGATGCCTTGATTGCCACAGTCAGAAACTAAATGAACAGTTAACGGAAGGTGCCCACTGGGTTACCGGGAATTATACATTTCCTTTAGAAAAGAGAGATTTTGGAACACGTAGCTTTTGTTTGACCGCCGGTTGCCACGTTGAAGCTGATATTATTGACGCTACAACAGCAAATCATAATATGTCGTTTGCTTTTAGCCAGCATGATCCTCGACATGGAAAGCAGGAATGTTATACCTGCCATTCGATGCATGGGCAATCGGTTTTTTCATGCAATCAGTGCCATCATTTTGAACTTCCTGAAGGCTGGATTTCACCTGCGCCCAATGGAATGATTGCCAGCAGCAATTAATCAAAGCTTTCGAATTCAGTTTTATATTATTCGATGTCAGGTTCCAAAATTAATTAACCATACCTCATTTCTGAATTCAACCTTCAAATGAATGTCAATTAAAAATAAAGATCATTGGATGATCTTTTTGTTCAACAATTGGGTTTCAATGCATAAAATAAGTCTCAGCCAATCTGATGGGACGATTTAGATTTTCAAATCAGGTAGTTTTAGGAGTTATTGTAGTTGATATTACGATTCAACAGTTACACCAATATTAATAACTAAAGCTAATACCTAAAAAATGAAGAAATCATCCATTTCAAGGCGAAACTTTATTGGAACAACGGCTGCCGCAGCCGCAGGAATTTCTATCGTTCCGATTAATTATTCTTTTACTGCACCGAAAAAACCCAATTCAAAAGTACATGGTGTTCAACTTGGTGCTACAACTTACAGTTATTTGCGCGTACCACATAGTTTGGAGGAAGTGCTTGAATATGTACTTGAAGCCGGAATTAATGCAGTTGAAATGCGGAGAACTCTGGAAGAAGGTTTGGGAATACCTGCTGGCCCTGCTTTCAGACGTCGGCGCGGTGAAGAATTAACCGAAAAAGAGCGGGCTGAATTACAAAAAGCTGCAAATGAAGCTAAGGAAAAACAAAAAGAATGGCGTTTAAGTCTGCCAATGCAGAAATATGCTGATGTACGCAAAATGTATAACAAAGCGGGAGTTGATATTCATATTGCAAAATTTGCACCTGCCAGTTGGTCTGACGAAGAACTTGATTATGCTTATAAAGCCGCGAATATTTTAGGTGCTTATGGTATAACCGACGAAGCCAGTGTTGACGCTTGTAAACGCATGGGTAAATTCGCCGAAAAACACAATAGCCTTGCGATTTATCACACTCACGGACAATTTGGCGAACCGGGATTTGATATTGATACCTTGTTGGCATATTCTCCTGCTAACCGATTAAATCTGGACGTAGGGCACTACTACGGAAGTACTGGTAAACATCCAAATGATATGATTATCAAATACCACGACCAGATTCCAATGATTCATATGAAGGATAAAACGGGTCCTGACCATCCTGATCATCCGAATACGAGTGTTCCGTTTGGAGAGGGAAGTACACCTATTGCAGACGTTTTGGAACTCTTAAAAAAGGAAAAATGGCCCATCGATGTTTTTGTTGAACTTGAATATCGTATTCCTGAAGGATCAGATCCTGTAAAAGAAGTGAAGAAGTGTATTGAATACATGCGAAATATCCTTGAATAAGAGAATTATACGATCAATTTTCTGGAGACAATAGTGATGTCTCCAGCTACAAAATAACAACTATAAACCTTTATTATGAATAATAAACTTAGCAGAAGAAATCTGATAAAAACAGTAGGTCTTGCCGGATCAGGAGTTATTCTCGGCGGTGCAGCTTCCGGAAATATTGTTCGTCCGAATATTATGCCCGGCCGATCTGAAAGCACAACTGGTAAAGTAAACCTGGCATTAATAGGAATTGCCAATCAGGGAGCCAATGATGCCAAACAATTTATTGATACAGGATTGGCAAATATTGTGGCTGTTTGTGATGTGGATCTCGATTCAGAGGGCGCTCAGAAAACAATTCAGTTAGTACCAAAAGCAAAACAATACCGCGATTTTCGGGTAATGTTTGATGAAATGGCCGGTGATATTGATGCCGTTCAGGTGGCTATTCCCGATTTTGCGCATTTTCCGGTTTGTATGGCAGCCATGGAATTAGGAATTAGTGTTTATGCAGAAAAGCCGATGGCGCGTACTTTCCTGGAAGCCGAATTAATGGCAAAGGCAGCTTTGAATAATCCGAAACTGGCAACTCAGGTTGGTAACCAGGGGCATTCGGGCGAAAATTATTTTCAGTTTAAAGCATGGAAAGAAGCTGGTATTATTAAAGATGTAACGGCTGTAACTGCATTTATGAATGGTCCTCGAAGATGGCATCCGTATGATCCGAATATTTCCAAATTTCCGGAGGCTCAACCTCTGCCAAAAGGTATGACCCCAAAAGATTGGGATACCTGGTTAACAACAGCCGGTTATCACGATTTTAACGAAAAATTTCACCCTGGAAACTGGCGCGGATGGTACGATTTCGGAATGGGAGCTCTTGGCGATTGGGGTGCGCATATCCTCGATACGATTCATCAGTTTCTTGAACTTGGTTTACCTTATGAAATTGAGCCGGTTCATGTGCGTAACCGTAATGATTTTTTCTTCCCGCTGGAGACAACACTAAAATTCAGATTTAAGAGCAGGGGAGACATGCCTGCCTGCGATATAACCTGGTACGATGGTGTAGATAATGTACCAACATTTCCGGAAGGTTATGAATCAGTAACGGCGACAGTTGATAATTCGATTCCGCCTCCGGGAGGTGTACGCCCTCAGGGAGCTCCGCCAGCCGGTGCGCAAAGACCACGAAGGAGACGGAATATGGCCGGAAAAGTAATCTACAGTAAAGATCTAATATTCAAAGGTGGTACTCACTCTGCTCCTCTTTTTATAATTCCTGAAGAGAAAGCAAAAGAGATGGCTCCACATTTGCCAGAATATCCGGAAAGTCCTTCTAATCACTACGCAAACTTTTTAAAAGCTTGTTTGGGCGAAGAAGAAACGCGTTCTCCTTTTGAAATTTTTGCACCTCTGGCGCAGATATTTTCTCTTGGTGTTATTGCAATGCGCCGCAATCAAAAACTCATCTTCGATGATAAAAATAAAGAAATTATCAACGATAAGTTTGCAAACGCATTGTTAACCGACAGACCTCCGCGAATTGGATGGGAAAGCTATTACAAAATTTAGTATTTCTCCGGATGTATTTGTATGTGTCTTATTTTAGATACTAAAGAAAATAAACGTAATTTATTATGAGAAAAAAGTTTAACATTCTATTTATAAGTGTTTTTGCTATATTGTTTCTGGTATCCTGTGCCGGAGAAGTAAAGCAAAAACAAGCGGAGCTGGGCAAAAAGTCAGTTACCATAATTGAGGAATCCGGTCTTCAGTTTAAAGACCTGAATAAGAACGGTAAACTCGATATTTATGAAGATTGGCGTTTACCTGCAGAAGAAAGGGCAGAGGACCTGGTATCGCAAATGACAATGGAAGAGAAGGCTGGCTTAATGCATATTACTTCAGAACGCCGGCGCGGTGGATTCGGTAGAGCCGGTGTTCCCAATGGTGGCCGTTTCCCTGGACAAATAGCCGGGACCGGAGTGCCAAATGGTGGCGCTTTCCCTGGTCAGGCGGCCCGGCCTCAGCAAAATAATGATACTGAAGAGATCGTTGCTGAGGAACCGTTCCCTGCGACCATTGATTATATTAACGAGCGGTTCTTAAGGTATTTTATTCTGCGTGATAACCTTCCAGCTACCGATTTGGCTTCACGAAATAACAAATACCAGGAACTGGCAGAAAAAACACGATTGGGTATTCCTATTGTATTTACATCGAATCCGCGTAACCATACCGGTCGTATTGAATTTGGAATTTCCGAAGCGAGCGGACAGTTTTCAGTATGGCCTGGCCAACTTGGTTTGGCAGCTGCTGACGATCCTGCTTTGATACGTAAATTTGCTGAGATTGCACGTAAGGAATGGCGGGCAGCCGGTATCCGTAAGATTTACGGTTACCAGGTTGAGACAGCAACAGAACCACGGTGGCGTCGTATAAATGGTACTTTCGGAGAAAGTCCGGAACTGAGTGCAAAATATACGCACGAACTGGTAATTGGATTCCAGGGAGAAGAGATAAACAGTGAGTCTGTTGTGCACACGATTAAACATTTTCCCGGTGACGGGCCTGTTTACCTGGGGCTTGATCCTCATACCATACAAGGACAGTGGGCCGTTTATCCAACTGTGGGAAGTTTGGAAAAGTACCATCTTCCTCCGTTTCAGGCTGCAATCGATGCAGGTGTAAGTTCTATTATGAGTTTTTATAACCGCCCAAGTAATGAAAAGTCGGTGCCCCAACTTAACGGCGAACTGTTTGAAGATGTTGCCGGAGCTTATAACAAGGCTTTGATTACGGACCTGACAAAAAAGATGGGTTTTACGGGTTATATAAATACTGACAGTGGAATACTTACGCGTCAGGCTTTTGGTGTGGAAGATCTTTCGATGGAAGAACGATATGCAAAAGCTGTTCAGGCAGGTGTTGCCATTTTCTCAGATGTGAATGATCCTGCTCCTCTAATTAGCGCAGTAAATAGCGGTTTACTTTCTGAAGAAGATCTTAATCCTAAGGTGAAATTGTTGCTTGTTGAAATGTTTAAACTGGGATTATTTGAAAATCCTTATGTCGATCCGGAACAAGCTCAGATTATTGCTGATGACGATGAATCGCAGGCTGTTGCTGATGAAGCACATCGTAAGTCTATCGTGTTATTGCGTAATACCGGCGTTCTTCCTCTGAAAGATAATTCAAAAGTATACATTGAAGTGTTTACCAGCAGAGGCGGAGAAGAGGCAACAAATAATTTCAAAGAATTAGCAGGCAAATCAATGCAGGTTGTTGATGATCCTTCCGATGCAGACTTAGCATTGGTTTGGGCCATGCCAAGTACTTTTGAGATTTCGCCGGAAGAAGGTGTTTCCATTGATTTGAATAAGGATACAGGGATCGATGTTGCAAAAATTAACAAAATAGAATCTGAGGTGCCAACGGTATTGGTAATAAATTTTGATAATCCATGGATTATCAACAATATAGAACCTGGTGCATCAGCAGTGGTAGGAACATTTGGTGTTAAAGCAGAAGCCCTTATGGATGTTATAAGCGGACGTTTTAATCCGTCAGGAAAGCTTCCGTTTACCATTCCTGCAAACCTGGAAGCAGTTAAAAAGAATGCATCTGATGTACCCGGGTATGCCGAAGACTTTGACTATGCCTATACAAACAAGGACGGAAACGAATATTTATACGGATTTGGAATAGGCTATTAATATCGATTTACAGGGGATAGTGTTCCTATTTTATTTTCGTACAACTTTTCGGGAATAAAATTACAGAATCTGAAAAAATCGGAGAGATGCCCTGCCTGCGAAGGTGGGGTATCTTTTTTATTGGAATGTAATTTTTGACCCTGATTTATAAGACAGAATTTGAACGCTTTTATTTGAAAGCTATTCCTGTTATTTTTTCGCAAACGGATAAAAACTTTTCCTGAATTTCAGGCATCTTTGCCTGTGGATTATAGTTCATTTCCTTTTTGTGGTGAAGATAACGACCACTGATTTTTGCTTCTTCATCATTACCAGTGGCAAGCCAAACCTGTGTTTCAAATCCTTTATTCAGATCGTCGGGAGCTGCGCTGCCACCCATTTTTGTGGATACCCATCCCGGATCTACAGCGTTTGAAATTGTTTCCGGCCATTTTCGTGCAATGGCAAGTGCCAAAATCAAATCGTGAAGTTTGGTGTCGGAATAGCTGGGATTATTATTGTTTTCAAGAATTTCATTCAGCCGTTTCTCGTTGGCATGGCCCTGCATATGCATACTCGAACTCAGGTAGATCAACCGTTTTGGTCGATGAATCAAAGCTGTAAGAATGTATGGTGCGATACTGTTAACCGCAAAAGTCATTGGCAATCCATCTTTGCTTCTGGCATGTGCAGGCAGTTGGTACACACCGGCATTGTGGATGATAACGTCGAAATTTCCAAGTTCGTTCACATGGTTTGCTAAACTTATGGTTTCTTCCATTCCCGAAAGATCTCCAACCAAAACCTGTTCCGTTTCAGGAATTTTTTGGACTGTTTCTTTTGCTCTTTTCTCATTTCGTGCGTGGCAAACAACCTGATGTCCCATAGAAATTAGCTTTTGTGCTGCCAATAATCCCAATCCGTCCGAAGAGCCTGTAATGAATATCCGTGCCATTTGAATCTGATTTGAAGCTTCCTTTTTGCTAAAGATAACAAGTAATTTCCCTGCAGTATTTTATTTTTAATTGATTTTTACAGCTTTTTAAGATTAATGCAACTACAAAATATTCACAATCATTCCAAAAACGAATGCAAAAACAAGAATAAATACTAAATAGATTACAAAGTTTTTTCCACCAAGCACGATTTTTAATGCTCCAAGATTGGTAAATTTTGTTGCAGGGCCTGATATCATAAAAGCAGCCGCAGCTCCCAGGCTTAATCCTCTGTTTAACCATTCCAAAAGCAACGGGATGGTTCCGCCACCGCAGACATATACGGGAACGCCAAGAGTTGCAGCAAATAGCACTCCCAATCCCATATTGTAACTGCCAAACAATATGGCAAAAGAATCCTCCGGAACATAGCGTTGGAACAAAACAGTTAGGATTATACCCGCTAAAAAATAAAGACCTGTAGCCTTTACATTTCGCCAGATATTTTTTATCAATCGTAACAATAGCTTTGGATCTGTATCGCGGGTTGAGCAGGAATTTAATTCCTGAAAATTGAAGAACTGTTTCTTCCTGAAAAAAAAGTGAACAAACAATCCGGCCAAAATACCGGCGAAGATAGTTGAGATGATTCGGATAAAAAGGACAGTCTCTCCTAAAACAGCACTGTAAATAATGAGCTGGGGATTCAGCAGAATTGAACTCATCATAAAGGCAGCAAGCCAGTCTTGTCTCATCCCTTTTTCGGAAAAGGATGCTGCTATCGGGATTGTTCCATACATGCACAACGGAGAAATTATTCCCAGTAAACTTGCGGGAAGTAAACCGAGTACCCCGAATTTTTGATTTTGGCTTGAAATAAAAAGTTGATTGATCCTGGCTTTTCCGAAAACAGAAACCAGCGAACCGATTAGAATACCTACAGCCCAATAAGGGGCTATTTGTTTTACCAAAACAATAAAATAGTACCAGAAATAAATCAGTTCTCTTTCCAGCATCTATTATTCTTTTATTAACGAGGACGTAGCCACTTTTTTGCCGTTGTTCATCAACTGCATTACATATCTGCCTTGATTTAATCTTTCGATATTAATAGTGGAATTGCTTTTTTGCATTAAAACCATTCTGCCATTTATATCAAAGATTTTTATTTCATCGTATTTTTTATGATCAGGTATGTTAATTTCTCTTTTCGAAGGATTTGGATAGACATTAACGGCCGGTATTTCTATATCGTTAACCGAGGTGTTTGAATGAATATCAACGAGGTTGTAAGTACGACTGCCAAAATCAATTTCAACAGCGTGTTCAAGGGTGTGAATACCGTCAAGCGATTCCATTCTTTGAATTAAATCGTGACCATTGTCCGCGGCATAAACCAAATCAACACACGCCTGATCGAGTGCAACCGGATCAAGTGATGCAAGAATTCCTATATCGGCCATGGTTGGTTCTGCCGGATGTGACATACAATCGCAGTCAACTGAAAGGTTATTCATTACATTGATGTAAAGGATATTATCGCCAAGGTTGTTTGCCACAGAACTGGCAGCTTCGGCCATCGATTCCAAAAAATTATTGTGATTACCATAAAAACCGGTAGTGGAATTGCCTGAAGAATGAATCCAGCTTTTTCCCCGACTGGCTGCTATCCCAATTGACATATTTTTAATTGCTCCACCAAAACCTCCCATTGCATGTCCCTTAAAATGCGAAAGAATGATGAAAAAGTCGTAGTTGTTGAAATTAGCGCCAACAAAATTTTCGGTTAGATGGGTACCTCCAGTAACAGGTAGACTAATATACCCGCTGGCATCCATAATATCCACATCGGCTATGGCTGTAAAACCATGATCTTCAGCAACCTGTTGATGCATTGTTGTTGTCGCACGCGAACCTCCGTAGGCTGTATTACATTCAACAATGGTTCCGTTTACCGATTGTACAAGGTTTTTAATTAAATCAGGAGATAAAAAATTATATCCGCCGGGTTCTCCAGTATGTACTTTTACTGCCACTTTCCCGTTTGCCGTTCTTCCCAAGGCTGCATATATATCCATTAAACCTTCTGATGAAATATCGTTTGTAAAATAAACAGTCGGATCATCTTCTGTAACTGATTTCGCCTTCACATGTGAATAAATAGCTTCAGTAGATTTGCTTTCGTATCTGTTTAATGAATAAGTAGTAAATCCGTATAATGCAGCTAAAAGTGCGAAAGTAAACAGAATCTGGATTAGTAATCTTTTTTTCATGTTTTTGGTTTTAACAGTTGAAGTTGAGAATTTAATGTTTTGGTTTTTTGTTGGACTTTTAAAATACGGTAAGGTTTAACATATTGTGAGAAATAAGGTTACGCCGTTTAGATGGTGTAAGGATTTGTATTAATCATCCGTTCTATACATTAACAGAACGGATGATTAAATGGCTGAGTATTGAACAATCTAATCCTGTGGCAACGATAAAGTGACTGTTACATCGCCTTCACCGAGCACCTGCATCAACTCTTCTTTTGTAATATTATCAATTTTGCCCAGCCTGGTAAAACTCCATGAGTTAGGTGCATAATAAATAACCAATGCACTTCCCTGGTATAAAATAATATCTCCGGGTTCTGTAGTTATAGATACATCATTTCTTGGATAACTTTTACCAAGCGAACCTACTTTTTCCATGTTCCCATAATCACGCATCTCAACAGTTATAGGGCCATTTTCAAGTTCCTTTACCAGCGCTTCTGCCGAAGAGTTATCTGCAAGAGTTGCCGTAAGTGTTCTATCTCCAATTTTTAAAATCATACTGTTTGTGTTTATTTCATTACTTGTTGTATCATTCGCTATTTTATCAGTAACGGGATCGTTAATATCCAGATCATGACTTTCTCCCGAGCACGCCAAGGTCATTATAAATAGTGCTGTGCTGAAAAACAGGATTACGTTTTTTATCATGGTTTTGATTTTAATTTAGTGTTTATAGTAAATAATGTAATTGTCTTTTTTAAGCGTTTTAAATATCTAATACGACAAGATCGTATTATTGTTTAATCAGGAAGTCTACTGCAGTTGAAACTGCCACACTTTGATTCTTGTTAAACATGTGTGTTTCTCCTTCCATTAAATGCAGAGCACTTTTGTTGTAAATCTCATCGTATTTTTTGCTGTAAGAATAAGGTACAACCTGATCGGCTTTTCCATGAATAATACAAACCGGTCCTTTGTAAGCCGAAGCTCTTTCGTAAATATTTAATGTCTGAATTGTAGCTAAATATTCGCGTCCAACCTTGTGATTATATACGGTAATATATTCCGGAATATTTTCAGGGTCAAATGTAATTCCCATCATCATACCGGCGTTCACCTGATCTTCCATAACTGCAGCCGGTGCTAAAAGAACTACGCTTTTAACGGCATTTTTCAATTCTCCGGCAGCTAATGATGTTACAACTCCACCCTGAGAGTGCCCGAGCAAACTAATGTCAGACACAAAATCAAGCGTTTTGCAGTAATTAAATACTGCTTTTGCATCTTCAACTTCCGATGGAACTGTCATATCAATAAATTCACCATCGCTTTCGCCGTGTCCGTTAAAATCAAAACGGATGGAGGCAACTCCTTTCGACTGAAGTGAATCGGCAATTTCAGTAAGTACAGGAAATTCCTTACTGGAAAAAACACCATGCATAATAATCACCAACGGACATCTCTCATTTGGTTTTAATGCCGGAATTTGTAGTGCTGCTTCTAAGTTTCCAACAGCTCCCTGTATCTGTACCGATTTTAAAACCGGATCATTTGCCGGTTCATTTTGGATAGTACTTTTCTGATTGGAACATCCCATTGAAATGGAGATAAAAAAAAGTAAGATTAACAATACAACAGGCAAATCTTCCAGAGTTAACGGTGCTAAATAATTTGTGCCTGTGGAATAATCAGCCCTAATTTTATTCTTTTTTCTCATTGTAAATATTTGTTTGAAATTTATTTCCTTTTTATTCACACCTAAAATATTTATTTCGTTGTTTGTTTTCATAATCAGCTCGTTATATTCTTTCTAAACTGTTAAACGATCACGAGAAAATGATGATACAAAAGTCTACAATGACATACAATAATAACTACCACTATTACTGATTTAGATACCACTTTTACGGTATAGAATTTTAAACGTTGTTTCGTATAAATAACCATAGAACCTGGTTCCAAAATTGCAGATTTTTAAGAATCAGTAATTAGGGTAATTAAATCCGTAATTCGATTAAGTGATTAAGAAAAATTCAAACAATATTTGTAACTCAATTTATTGGGCTAAAGCCCGGTTCAGATATGAAGAAAACAATAGGAATACTTGGAGCAATCGTTTTATTAATTACTTTAACAGCCATGGTTACATTGAAACAGAAAAAATTTGGTCAAACACCGCGTGGAGAAAGACTGGAACGGATAAAACAGTCGCCTAATTACCGCGATGGTGAATTTAAAAACTATAGCGAAACGCCAACAATTACCGCCGATAAAAGCAGAATGCAGGTGATGATGGATTTTATGACCAGGAAGAAAATAAGGGTAACGCCGGAAGATTCAATACCTGTAGTTAAAACCGATTTGAAGTCGCTTAATTCGAATGATGATTTTATCGTTTGGTTTGGTCATTCATCGTACTTTATTCAGGTGAACGGGAAAACATTTTTGATCGATCCTGTTTTTAGCGGATATGGTTCGCCGTTTCCGTTTATAAATAAAATTTTTGAAGGGACGGGCGTTTATCACGCTGAAGATATGCCGGCAATTGATTACCTGGTCATCACACATGATCACTGGGATCACCTGGATTACAAAACAGTTACGAATTTAAAACCACAAACAGCACATATTATCTGCGGTTTGGGCATTGGTCAGCATTTTGAATACTGGGGATTTAATCCATCGATAATTACTGAACTCGATTGGTTTGAAGGAGTGGATTTAGATGAAGGATGGAAGATGACTGCTACCCCTGCACGACATTTTTCGGGCAGAGGATTAAAAGGAAATCAGACTTTGTGGGTTTCGTTTGTGCTGAAAACGCCTGCTTACAATTTGTTTTTAGGTGGCGATGGGGGATACGATACCCACTTTGCAGAAATCGGGGATAAATTTGGACCATTTGATCTGGCCATTCTGGAACAAGGACAGTACGATAAAAACTGGAACTTAATTCATACCATGCCCGAGCAGGTATTTAAAGTTGCCGAAGATTTAAAGACTAAAGAAATACTCCCGGTTCATAACTCAAAATTTGCACTGGCCAATCACCCCTGGGATGAGCCTCTGAATAAAATAACTGAAAATCATGCAGATTCTGGAATTTCGGTTTTGACACCAAAAATTGGCGAACCAATATTTCTGAAAGACAGTACACAAACGTTCAGTAAGTGGTGGAAAGAACTGAACTAATTATGAAATTCAGAATAAAAAAAAACTGATAGTAGCTACTATCAGTTTTTTTTATGCGTAATGTAAAGTCAATTGCTATTCTGCAGCTTTTGTGCCCTCAATTGGCGAGTCCATTAACTTTCCGGTAATTGATTTGCCGTCTTTCTTTGTATATTCAATGTCTGCTTCGTTTCCCATCATATCGAAGCTTACCGTAAGTTTGTCACCTGCAATAGTAACAGAAGTAAATTCTACGGTCATACCCATGCTCGGATCTCCCATAGTCATGGTGCCCGATAGTTTACCATCTGCTTTTTTTATTTCCATTGTTGAATTCATATCACCACCCATCGGCGTATTTTTTACAAGCAGTTCCCATTTTCCAATAAAAAAATCGTCATCAGCGGCTACCGTAGAACTAAATACGTTGGTGGAGAATACAAGCATTGCCAGGAAAAATACAGTAAATACAATTTTTGGTTTGTTCATGTTTTTAGTTTTTAAAAGTTTATAATTAAAGAATTGATTGGTTTATTGCAGTCCTGCCTGTTTCCAAAGCATATTATGGAACAGTTGAACCATTGCAGGATCCATGTAAGGAGCAACTTTGCTTTCAATGTCGAGATGCATACTTTCCCTGCCTTCTATCGTAAATACAGGCCATTCAGGAAGACCGGCAGCTGCAGGTTTCCCGGTTTTGGCGAATTGAACCCAGGCTTCGGATACTGTTTTTGCAAAAGCATCCACTTCGGGGCCACCACCTGTTACAGAAATACCTGCGTCAGTCGTAGCGGCATTATCAAAAGCAAACGGAATTTCGATGGTATGTGGCGAATAAAGTTTTCCGTCGTTTATCGGTGTCATCCAGTCGAAACGATAGGCGTAAACAGGCGCAGCACCCGGCACCGTTCGCTTATCCATGATTTCAGAAGTTAAAGTACCCATGGCATAATCCGAGAAGATCCGGAACCAAAGTGCCGAAGGATCGTAATCAGGGAAGTCGCGGCGGTAGATCTCCAGAGTTTGTGGTGCTGCATCACGGAACATTCCTTTTACCCGCGCTTCCATTCCAGCATTATCAAGTGAATAAGCAGCCTGATCACCCAACATAAACAGTGTGAACTCTGTTCCTGTTTGTCCGATCAGCAAAGGAACATCCAAACTACTTGGCACTGCCTCAGGATCGTACACGTGGGCAGGAATAATGTCACCGTCAATAACTGGCCAGAAACCAGTAGGGAAACCGGGCGACGCGAATGACATTGGTGTTCTCGATGAAACGGCAGCTTCTGCTTTCAATACATCCTCGAACGAGATTTCGTATAACTTCTCAGGATTTTCTTCTGTAACGCCCAGTTCTTCCAGAACAGCTTTTGCAGTTTCGTCGGCTTCTTCCGGAGTTAGAAAACGAGTCAATGGGCCGCTTTCAACAATGGCGCGGTGGAATAATCCTTTGGCTGAAGGAACGCCCAACATGGTGTTTACTTTCCAGCCACCGCCGGATTCCCCGAATATTGTTACAAGATCAGGATTTCCTCCGAAAGTGGAAATATTGTCTTGAACCCACTCCAGCGCAGCAATAATATCGCGGATTCCGAGGTTCGATGAGTTGGCAAATTCGCCACCTAAAACGCGCGAGAAATCAGTTAATCCTGAAGCTCCAAGACGGTGGTTAATCGTTACTACAACCACGTCTCCACGTTTTGCAAGATTTTCGCCGTCGTAAATAAAGCACGATCCGCTACCGGTTGTCCAACCACCACCATGCAGCCAAACCATAACCGGCAGTTTTCCATCCGATTCTTTGGGTGCCCAAACGTTAAGTGCCAAACAATTGTCGCCCGATTTTACATATTCTGGTGGCGAAAAGGCCGGTGTTACAGGTGAAGCACCTGTTGGCTCTGCCGCTGGTTGCGGAGACGATTCGGCATAACGATTGGCCTTAAAAATGTCAGCCCAAGGTTCTACCTGTTGTGGTGGGGCAAAACGGTTTTTCCCGGCAATACTTTGTGCGTAAGGAATACCCAGAAAACGAACCACATTTCCACGGCTTTCGCCTTGAATGCGGCCTGATTTTATATCTAAAATTTCAGCCAGTGCAATTCCTTCTGCGGCTGCTTCTCCTTTTTGTTTATTATTGGAAGCACAGGAAGTAAGTAAACCTGCAAGACCTATAAAGGCAAACGTCAGTGTTCTTCTTATTAAATATTTCTTTTTCATTTTAAATCCTCCTTTATATATTTTTAACCACGACTTGATTGAAAGATCATTTTAAGAATTGATTTCAGATTCATCTTTCCGCCGTAAACAGGCATCATCGAAGCATTTCCATAATCTTTTATCTGTTCAATGTTTTTCAGGAAATCCATGTCTTTTTCCGAAATTTCAAAGTCGACACCTGCATTACTTTTCATATGTGCAGGATTAGCTGTTTTGGGCAATGGAAGAAGTCCGAGTTGCAGACAGTAACGAATGGATAGTTGCGGTACTGATACTTCGTATTTTTTTGCAATTGCCAGAACGTCCGAATTTTTCAATAATTCTCCATGTGCAATCGGCGAATACGCTTCAACAAGAATATCTTTTTCCTGTAAGTACTGAATCAATTCAAAAGGTGTATTGCTGATGTGCGCCAAAACCTGGTTTACCATCGGTTTTATTGTGCAGGATTCCAAAATATTGTCCAAATCGGCTTTTTCGAAATTTGAAAGACCAATTGCACGGAGTTTCCCTGCATTGTATGCTTCTTCCAGCGCTTTCCAGGCTTCGCGGTTTCCTTCAAAATAAGGATCATCTCCCCGAAACTTGGTCCATGGTTGCGGACTGTGGATGATCATCATATCAAGGTAATCAAGCCCCATCGTTTTAAGCGACTTGTCAATTGAGTCGACCGCTTTTTTATACGATTTTACACCTGCAGCCAGTTTAGTCGTCACGAATAGTTCCTCGCGTTTTACACCGCAGGTTCTGATTGCTTCGCCAACTCCTTTTTCGTTACGATAGGCCTGTGCAGTATCGATATGGCGATATCCTACATTAACAGCATCTTTAACTGCCTGTACTACATTCTTGTTATTTATAAACCATGTTCCCAGTCCCAGTTTCGGGATTTCTACGCCATTCGAAAGCGTGTATTTTTCTTTTAATATCATAATTTGAACCCTTTGTAATTATTTGAAATAATCCTTTTATACAAAGTTTTAGAAATTAAGTGTTTAATGATTATACTCATTACTGATTTAATTACCTTAATTACTGATTTATTATTCTTTATCAGCAAGATTATATAGTTAGATGGATTAAAGCATGCTTGTTTTTGATTAAGCTGTCAAACAAATTAGTATTTTAATATAATTTGTAAAATTCAGGTTTTAGCACAAAACCGATTCGCAACATATTGCTTTTTTGTTTGTAATCGATAAGGCTCTCAGCGTAACCGTTAAACCATTGCAGCATAATGTATTGGTTTCTGTTTTTAAACGGCCGATACGAAATGTTCAGTTCAATATTGCCTTTCCAATCCCATCGTGCCCCTTTTTTGACTGCTAATTCTGTGATTAATTTATTTTCAATAATATTCCAGGTTAATTTCGCTTCACAATACCCAATATAATCCATCAGGTTCGGATTATCTGTTAATCCAAAAGGAACCCACAACCTTAAAATGGTAGATAAATTTGGTGTAAATGCATGTATATAAGTTCCGGCAATAAAATTCCAGCTTTTGGAACCACTAATAGAATCCAGTCCGTTAGATTCGTGTTCGAAGCTAAGAACAAAGGCTCCATTTAAATAATTGTCTTTAAAAAGTGGTTTAATAAAAGTCAAAGTCGGATTATAATTCGTTTCAACAAAAGGACTCGAATTCATATAAATATCCCAAAAAGATTTCTGTGTATACGTTAAATACGGATAAAATCCTGATAATATTGGCTTATTTGTAAGTCGGTGTTTAAAACTGACCTGGAATTTTACATCGGAATTTGTTTTGTCAGGAGACTCATTTAAAGTTGTTCCACTTACAAAATAATTATCCTTGAAAATTGTAAAAGCAGGACTCTCAATTAATAGCCTTTCAACGTTATTTTTTGTTAAAAGATCCTGAGAATAAACATTTACAATACAAATAAATGAAATACAAAAAAGTATAATTCTTTTCATGACTGGCTTTTTGTATTAAGGCTGGCTTGTAGTTTTCTGTTCATCTTTCTTGCCACCTTAATCTCTGTTTTTCGTTGCAAAAGTCAACTTTATAAGTAAAAAGAAATTACCCTGATAACAGTTTTAAATACCAATTTTACAGATGCCCAAAGCCGGCTTACCCCAATTACTAAAAAAAATACCATAATTCCTGATTTCTAAAATGTTTAGAATGAGTGTACTATATTTGTTTCAAGTTTAGATACTTTGCTATGGAAAAGAATAGAAAACCCAATATAATTGCGCAATACAACGCGTATGTAGGACAGGAGACTCTGCATCCCCTGGTAAGTGTGGTTGATTTCTCAAAAACCAAACCCATTAAACCTTACAAAGGTCAGGTTGAAGTGTATGCCATATTTCTGAAAGATGTAAAATGCGGCGACATAAAATACGGTTGCAACTATTACGACTACGAAGATGGCACTTTATTGTTTTTTGCACCTGGTCAGGTGTATGGTGTTGAAGGCAATGAAGAAGAGAAAGAAGGGAAGGGACACGCTCTTATTTTTCATCCCGATCTTTTATTGGGAACGTCGCTCGGCCGGAATATCAACGATTATACTTTTTTTTCATACGAAGTAAATGAAGCATTGCATCTTTCGGAAAGAGAAAGAGAAGTGGTGATGGAATGTTTCAATAACATTCGGTTCGAACTGGAACATTCAATTGATAAGCACAGTAAAACCTTGCTTGTTTCTTATATTGAGTTGTTGCTTAACCATAGCATGCGTTTTTACGACCGCCAGTTTATCACCCGTCACCATGTAAATGCCGATATTCTGATGCGGTTTGAGCAGGTTTTAAACAAGTATTTTCAGTCGGAACTACCTTTGGAAATTGGCTTGCCATCCGTGGCTTATTGCGCTGAAAAGCTAAACATATCGGCCAACTACCTGGGAGATTTATTAAAAAAAGAAACAGGCAAATCGGCACAGGAACAAATTCAAAATAAAGTAATTGAAATTGCCAAAGGGAAGATATTCGACGACAGCAAAAACATTGCAGAAGTAGCCTACGAGCTGGGATTCAAGTATCCACAACATTTTACCCGCATGTTTAAACGGATCACCGGCTACACTCCCAACGAATATAAAATGCTGAATTAGGGCTTGATTAATCAATCAGACCTTGTCCCGCTTGTAATCTTACCTTTCCTGCTTTTAATTGCGTTTAGTAGCGTATGCCGGTCATTTCTTCGGAAAGTGTCCAGAGGTTTTTTGCCTTTTCAAGGTCTTTCGAAAGTTTGTTTGAATCGGTTTTTTCGGGATAACCGTGCATTCCACGGAATCCTTTCGGACCATAATATTCACCCGCTTTTACATTGGGATCGGTAGCCGCACGTAAGGTTGGCAAAGTGCCGATTTCAACTTTTTGAGCCATGAATATATTGAAGAACCGAAAAAATGCAGAATGCCTGTCTAACTCGGTGGCAGTTACACCGGGGTGAGCAACAACCGGCATTGGCGCGTCTGTTTCATTTTCTAATTTCCGGGCGAGTTCGTAAGTGAAATATAAATTAGCCAGTTTGCTATCGCCGTAAGCACGTTGCGTATTGTACTTTCGTTTTTCCCAATTGAGGTCCGAAAAATCGATATTTCCCATATTGTGTCCAACGCTCGAAGTTGCAACAATTCGCGAATCTTTTGTTTTTTTCAAAAGCGGCATCAGCAGGCCGGTCAATGCAAAGTGTCCCAAATGATTGGTTCCCATCTGAATTTCAAAACCATCTTCTGTTTTCGAATAAGGACACATCATTACTCCGGCATTGTTGATCAAAATGTCGAGACGATTGTATTTTTCCATAAAGGTTTTGGCAAAATCTTTTATCGATTTTAAGCTGCCCAAATCAAGTTTCATTACCGATACTTCTGCACCGGGATACTCATTTTTTATTTCGCCGGCTACTGATTCTCCTTTGTCGGTATTGCGCACTGCCAGAATCACATTTGCTCTTTTGTAGGCCAGTACCCGGGCGGCTTGTTTTCCCAAACCACTGGTTGATCCGGTAATGATTATAATTTTACCTTCCTGAAAAGGAATATCTTTTTCTGTCCAATTTTCTGTTTTCATATTACTTAATTTTTCTTATGATTTTTTGACTAAAAGTTAGGGTTTACTTTTCCTGAAGCGAGAGTTTAATTTTCACTCTTCCATTTCCTAAAAGCTTTTTCAACTCTTCGGGATTAATGTTGTCAATTTTGCCTAATCTGGTGAATTTCCAACTGTTGGGTGCATAATAAATCACCAGCATACAGCCATGATATAAAATCAAATCGCCGGGTTGAGTGGTGATTGATTCATCGTTTTTAGGCAGAAAGCGTTTCAGAAATCCCACTTTCTCCACGTTGCCATAATCGCGCATTTTTACCTGGATCGGCTTTTTCGCCAGGGCTCTTTTTAATGCTTCGGCCGACGAATTATCGGCAAGAGTTGCCTTTAGTTTGGTATCTCCGATGGTGATTATCATACCAAAAGATTAAGCATTCAATTTATTGTATTCTTCGTTGGAAACCGGTTTATGCCATTCAACTTTACCACCGTCTTTTGGAATGGAAATGGCAATGTGCGAGAACCAGTTGTCTTTGGTAGCTCCGTGCCAGTGATTTACTCCTGTTGGAATATAAACAATGTCGCCGGGTTTAAGTGCCCGCGCGGCATTACCTTCTTCCTGGTACCAACCTGTTCCGGCAGTGCAGATTAAAATTTGTCCGCCATCGTGATGGATGTGCCAGTTATTGCGACAAGCCGGTTCAAAACTTACATTGGCCAAAAACAGTGGTGTTTTGCCGGGCATCGTAATCATTTTAAGGTATGACTTTCCGCTAAAATATTTCTTGAACATGAAATTGTACATGCCGGTACCAAACATGTTGGCTTTTTTGAATTCTGCCTTTGAAGTATATTTTTCTTTGAACTCAAAAACCTGCTTGCTCTTTTTTGCCGACAGCGCCTTGTATTGCTCGTCAGTTACCGGCTCAAGCCACTCGTTACTGGTTTCTACTCCGGGTATCTCCAATGAAATATGACTAAACCAACTATCAGCCTTTGCTCCGTGCCAGTGTTTTACTTCCGTTGGTATATAAACGAATGAACCTTCGGAAAGACTTACCGGCTTTTTGCTTTCCTGCTGATACCAACCTTCTCCGGCTGTACAAATAAGCATTTGGCCTCCGCCACTTTTCGCATGATGAACATGCCAATTATTTCTACACCCAGGTTCAAACGTTACATTGGCCATAAATACCGGGCTTTCTCCGGGTTTTACCAGAAAATTAAGAAACGAATTTCCGATAAAATATTTTGCAAACATATCGTTTGGAACACCCTTTCCAAACAGGTTTACTTTTTCAAATTCTGTTTCATTTATATACTTCATCGCTTTTTACTTTAGAAGTTTTATAATTCTTTGTTCCTGACTTCGGGAACATTTCATCAATACAAAATTTGCACTAATTATTTAAAAATTTTAACCCGTATTACAGAATTAACTACCCTTATTACCGAATGCTTTGCACCAATTAGCCCGGTGCTCAATTGATTGTTTCTCAGAGAAGTATTGATTGCTGAGTAATACTTCGTATTTAGCAAAGTTACGAAATCAGGATTAATCAATCAGATGTGTTTCTGCCTGCAACTCGACCTTCACTTCTTGTTTGTGTTTTGTTCGAAACAGCAATAAAAATGGAATACAAAGAGTGAAAAACACTCCCACAATTAGGAAAACATCGTTATAGGTGAGTATCATTGCTTGCTGCGTAATATTACTTTTTAACACCGCCGCTGCCTGAGTATGAGCCTTAATCAGGTCGCTTCCATTGGATAAAAACAAGTGCGTGTATGATTGTAAGCGCTCAAATGTAGTGTTGTTAAAAATCGAAACATGTTCACTAAGATTACTGTAATGGAATGCACTTCTTACGCTTAAATAAGTGGTTGATAAAGCAATTCCAAAAGATCCACCCAATTGTCGTACCATCGTCATAAATGCGGTTGCTTGCGGTACGTCTTTGTTTTGAATTGGGTAAATGGTAATGGTGAGAAGTGGTGTAAATAAAAATCCCAAACCGACTCCTCTTAATATTAGCGGCCAGAAAAAATCGCCAGAGTTGGTGTCCATATTCATACCGGAAAGTAGCCATGCAAAAACTACAAACGACGAAAAACCCATGGCAGCAAGTGCTATCGATGGTATTTTTGTTTTTTTCATGATGGTAGCAACAACAGGCATCATAAGACCTGCCGCCAAACCTCCGGGAAGCATAACCAAACCTGTGTCGATGGCAGTGTAGCCCAGCATATTCTGGCAGAATACAGGAATGATAAATACCGATGCATACAAGCCAATTCCCTGGATCAAACCAAATGAAGTACCCACAGCATATTGCCTGTTTTTCAGCAATCTTAAATTCAGGATTGGATTTTTTCCTTTCAACTGCCGGTACACAAACAGAATCCCGGCAAGTACTGAAATTATGGTTAACGAAGTTATAAATGAAGACTCGAACCAGTCTTTTTCTTCACCTTTTTCCAAAAGAATTTGCAAGGGGCCGATGGTGAGGACCAGGAGCGCCAGCGCGAGCCAATCCATTTTTCCTGCTGTTATACGGTCTTTCGAGTCTTTTACATACAGCAACGATAAAATGGAAGCCAAAATTCCAACCGGTATGTTAATATAAAAAATCCAGTGCCATGATAAATGGTCGGTAATGTAACCGCCAAGTGTTGGACCTATTGACGGACCAAATATTAGTCCTACTCCAAAAATTGCGTTGGCTGTGCTTAATTGTTCGCGGGGAAATGTGTCGATTAAAATGGCTTGTGCGGTAGATAACAGACCACCGCCGCCAATTCCCTGAATTACCCGGAAGAAAATTAACTGCCCAATTGTTGTGGAGGTTCCGCAAAATACCGATGCAATCGTAAATAAAATAATTGATGCGGTAAAATAGGTTTTCCGCCCCAATTTGGCGCTTAACCACCCCGAGAGCGTAATCATAATAATGGTGGATGTGGTGTAGCCGGTAACTACCCAGCTCACATCGCCCAGTGTTGCTCCCAGGTTGCCCATCATTTGCGTCAACGAAACGTTCACGATAGATGAATCGATCAACTGCAACAGCGAACCGGAAACAACCGTTATGATTACTAATATTTTGTCAATTCCTATTTTCTCTGACATGGCGTGTTAGTATAAAATAACTTTCACCAATACGTTCATCCCCGGTTTTATGCTTTGGTAGATTGAGTTGTTTTTATCCAGGTCGATTCGGACAGGAATACGCTGTACTACTTTTACAAAGTTGCCGGTTGCATTGTCGGGTGGAATGAGTGAAAACTTCGCGCCTGTGGCCGATGAGAATGAACTTATTTTTCCGTGAATGGTTTCATCGGGATAAGCATCAACACTTATTTCCACGTCCATTCCTTCTTTCATTTCTTCTATTTGAGTTTCCTTAAAATTGGCAGTAACCCAAATATCGTTGCTTGCAATAATCGCACACAAAGCCTGTCCGGCCTGAATAAGTTGACCATCAACTGCATTTTTCCGGGAAACTACACCATCAAAAGGAGCGGTAATGTATGCGTACGAATGGTTCAGCCTGGCAAAATCAAGCACTATCCGACGTTGTTTTACCACCGTTTCAGAAACCGAAATTTGCTGTTTGGCAGCATCGGTTCTTGCTTTCATTTCTTTTTCAGAAAGAACAGCCACTTCCAGTTGTTTTTCGAGTGTTTCTTTTTCTGTACGTATTTTATCGAATTCCTGCTGGGTAACCGAACCTTTTGCATGCATTTTTTGGTAGCGTTCAAAGTCTTTCGTGGTGTTTTCGAGCCGAATCTGAAGTTCTTCAATCCGCACTGTTGCACCTGCTCCGCTTTGTTCAGTTGAGCGTGCATTTTCTTTTGTTGTTTCAAGCATTGCAATGGCATTTTCGAGTGCTACTTCTGCCTGCGATTCTTTCAGTGCCAGTTCCCGGTCATCCAACACGACAAGTGTATCGCCCGCTTTTACAAAATCATTATCTTCAAAATTTACTCTGGCAATGTAGCCCGCAACCCGCGAGGTGAGCGACGTAATGTCGGTATCAACCTGTGCATCGTCCGTTGTTTCGTATCGTAACGAACGGTAGTAAACAATGCTACCGATAATGGCTGCAAATACTAAAAGAGTAAGTCCAATAATTTTACTCTTGTTATTCTTTTTATTTGTGTTTTCTTTTTTCGACATGGCTTAAAAAATTAATTTGTTCCTGCGGTTAAATTGTATTTTACTACGGCAAGCTGCTGTTGTATCACATGAATTTGTTTGTCTAACTCTGCCTGTTTTTGTGCATGTAGCTGCGTTAAATAATCGGTTGATGTAATAATGCCATTATCCAGTTGGTCGGCTGCTGTCGCGGTTATGTTTATGTATTTCTCTAAAATCGAAGTGTCGGTATCAATCAGTTGAGCGAATTTGTTGATTTCGTTTTGTTGCTCGATAAGATCAGAATTTTGTTGAATCTCGAAAAGCGACTTCTGTTCTTCCACCATATCTTTATCAATTGTTAGATTTTGAGAGGAGATTGTATTTGATTGCAGGTTGTTCAAATTCCAGCGAAGCCCCACGCCAACCGTGCCATACATGCGCAAATCGTGATTCAGTATATTGTATCCCGGACGGCCGTAAGCACCTTCGCCAAACAAATAAAGGCGCGGCATTTTGTTGCGTTGTTCCAGCGCTATTTGTTCGTCGAGTAACTTGATTTGGCTGTTGAAGAGTTTTACTTCGGGACGCAAGGTTTGGTTTGCCGAATAAATATCAGACTTGTTTATGGGGGCTAAAACTGTAGACGTGTCAATTGCTGTATGAGTATACAGTGACAGTTTTTGTTCGGCTGCCAGTAAGTTCGAACGCGCCTCAATTATACGTTGATTTGTCCGTTGCATTTCAGCATAAAGAATATCTAAATTGCTTTGAAGAACCACACCATTGGCCACCGCGGTTTCCATATCAGCATACCTTACTTTTATGCTTTCCCTGTAGGAATCAAGTATTTTAATGTTCTCGTGTGTAAGCAATGCCTGGCTGTACAATTGTACAATCGTGGCACGTAAACGGTACAAGTCGACTTCATTTTTCTGAATATCGGAAGCCGTTTTGGCTCGTTCAACAGCTTTGCGTTGGGTAAATTTTCCAAAGTCGTACAACACCTGGTTAATTTCCAATCCAAAGCTGTAGTTGTCTTTTGGTGTTGCCGGAAGTGAAAATCCCGGTACATCAAATACGGTTACTTCCGACTGAAGAGTAGCTTGCGAAGCCACTGAAACTTGCGGTATCATATCGGCATTAATTTGCCTGATTTCATTGTCGCTTTGATTCTGTAACCGCTGTGCGTGTGAATAAAGCGGGTAATTGCGTGTTGCCAAAGAAATACAGCTGTCGAGGTTGATGTGCCCGATATTTTGAGCCGACACCGAAAATGAGCTCAGAATAACGCACAGTAATACTGCTTGTATTCTTATCCATATTTTATTTTTCCTTTTCATCTTATTTTGAAATTCCTTTTAAAAATATTTCTGTAAAAAGTTGCGATTGTTTTTGTGCCTGTTGAAGTGCTACAGCGTCAATGTTGCTGAATTCAAATTTTTCTGATTTATAAAATGCATTTTTTCTCAATCCTCTTAGTACATCAATATAAACCTCTGCATTCTCCGATGGATTAATCCCGGATATCTCCTGTTTTTCAATTCCTTTTTTCAAAATATCAGCTACCATTTCAATTTCCTTCTTTCTGAATTCAGTGATAATTGAACTGAATACTGACCGGATTGGAGAGTAAGTAGCTAAATTTATGCTGCTTAGCGTTAAGTGCTTTTGCAGTAGTTCTATTCGCTTGCCGGCATAGGTAACAAGTTTTTCATGCGTGCTGGAAACATTTGCTTCAATTGCATGTATTTCAGCAATAAACTGCTCCTGGTCGCGAATTGCCAGCATTCTTATAATGCTCTCTTTGTCGGTAAAATAATAGTAAAGCGATGCTTTCGAAATACCTAAATGTTTTGCAATATCAGTCATCGTGGTTTTTTCAAAGCCAAAGGTTTTGAATAACTCCTGAGCCGTATTTATTATTTCTGTCTGTTTTGCTTTTTGTTTCATCTTAATTTTATTTACCGTCTGACTATTTTGGTTAATTGGTCAAATTTAGATATATATTTTGGAATAGCTTATTTGAAATTTAGTAGATGAGTCATTATTCACGATTAATTAAGCTTTCCGACTGAATATTGAAAAAGTATAAGTTGGTAGGGTGATCGAGGATTTAATGAGTCTGTAACCCAGGTATCTATACAAAACAGAAACGCCCCGCAAATGCGAGGCGCTTGTATTTTTAGAAACATTCACGGCGTTATATATTAACGATAAATACGTGAATGTGTGTTTTTTCCATGGATCATTCAAGTTTAATGAACGTGGATAAAAGATTTATTCAGCCAGGGCGTTAACCGATACTCCATGAAAACAGGCTTCGTAAATTGCTTTTACATCGGCAGCATCGGGCTTAATTGGGTTGAATAAGGTACATGGGTCTTTCAAGGCATTTTCAACCATTGTATCCAGTTTTGCATTCCATGCTTCTTCATCAACACCTGCTTCACGGAAAGATGTAGAGTTTCCTACTCGGCTTCTCAGGTTTTCAACTTCTACCGCGAAATCTTCGGCTGTAGACTTACCAAATAAAGCAGCCAGATCTTCATATTTGTCAGTCCCTTTTGAATTGAAACGGATAACGTTGGGCATCAAAATCGCATTTGCACATCCGTGAGGTACTCCAAATGTTCCGCCTACCTGGTGCGACATTGCATGTACGATTCCTAACCAAACATTGGTAAATGCCATTCCACCCATACAAGAAGCATCGTGCATTGCCTGACGTACTTCAGCATTTTCCGGCTCTTTTACTGCTGTTTCCAGGTTTTTAAATACCAGTGCAATTGCTTCCTTTGCCAGCGCATCATTGTAACGGTCAGCAATATTTGAAACATAAGCTTCAACTCCGTGACTTAACGCATCCAGGCCGGTGTTTGCGGTTACGTTAACCGGCATCGATTTACAAAGTTCGCCATCAATAATTGCTACATCAGGAGTTAACTCGTGTGAAACGATTGGGTATTTTGTTCCTTTTTCGCGATCGGTGATAACCGAAAGGCCTGTAACCTCAGTTCCTGTACCACTTGTTGATGGCACTGCCACAAAGATGGCTTTGTTGCGCAATGGTTTCACCGCGAACGGGGCTGCAATTTCTTCCAGTGTCGATTCAGGATACTCATAAAATACCCACATTGCTTTGGCTGCATCGATAGCTGAACACCCTCCTAATCCAACGATTACATCAGGTTGTTCCTGCTTGAAGAATTCTGCTCCGCGAAGCACTGTTTCGATCGATGGATCTGCTTCCACACCCTCGAACACTGCCGATTTAATATTGGCATTTGCCAGATAGTTTTGTGTTTTCTCCAGCGAGCCATTCTTTTTTACCGAACTTCCACCGATAACGATAACCGCTTTTTTACCTTTTACTTCCTTCAGGTTTTCCAAACTTCCTAAACCGTGAAAGATCTCTTTTGGGACAATAAATTTTGCCATTTTCTTATTCCTTTTAATTGTTGATTTTTTAATTCAAATCTCACTCTTCAAATCCCGAATCGAGCATTGATGATTGATGGGGGCAAAAGTATAGGAAGCAGTAGTGTCGGGAGTTACTAAAACAGGTCAATTGCTTATGAAAAAAGATCAAGTTGAAATTGGAGCCGTTCAAAAGGGATTTAAAATGTCTAAAAATAGATAAAATAAGACTTTTTGATCCGATTTAAATGATCGATGTAAAAATGTGAGCTGATTTCATCGGGGTGTTGAATTTCAGTTTTTTAGCTGTTTCGATGCAAATCGCTCGGGTTAATTCCAAATTTGGTTTTAAAAGCGGCGCTAAAATTCGAGAGGTTACCATAACCAAAATCAAGGTAAATGTCAGATGCAGTTCGCTCGCCTTGCTGCAATAAATCGTAGGCTTTTTGCAAACGTTTATCCTGCAGCCATTTCCCCGGAGATTCGCCAAATTCACTAATAAATTTTCGTTTAAACGAGGAAAGACTCATGTTGCATAAAAAGGCAAACTCTTCGAGTTTTAAGTTGGAACAGGCATTGATTTCAACCTTTTTCCGAAATGGAGATGATTCTTTTGATATCAGCGAGTGCAGATAACGTTCGAATTGCTCACCGTATTTGGCCAGCAAATAGGTCATAATTTCTTCGAACTTAATGGTTAACATTTGGGCAGAATAACTTTCGGGCATCCCAGTCATTTGCGAGAGTGTACCCAGAAAGGAAGCAATATATGTGTCGTTCTCGATGATAAAAAAAGACTGTTCATTCCCTTGATTGTATACCAACCCGGAATGCTTTTCAAGGAATGCTTTTAATTGTCGTTCCGAAAAGAAAAACAGCTTGCAATAATAGATGTCGTCATTATCCAACAGTTCGGTCCACAGCCAGTTTCCCTGCCTTATCAGCAACGATTGTTCTTTGTTCACCATCACCGAAGCATCGGCAAAATGAACCTGTTTTTTACCTACTTGCAAAAAACTAAACATGTTCATGCTCAGTTGTACTTTGCTTTTAACTACATCTTCCGTCATTTTGTAGTCGTAGATAAAAAGATCGTCATTTTGACGATTATCCTGCTGATATATTTTAGGAATATTCTCTATATGCATAGTTCAATCTAAAGCTATCTTCGCATGACAAATATAGACAACTGCCATTAGAATTTCGCCAAAAGAAAAAACGCCCCGCAAATGCGAGGCGTTCCATATTCAATTACTCTTCGTAAAATCTTATTTCAGATTTTCTTTGAAGAATGATTCTAATTTGTCGAACGGAATAACATCGGTTTTGTCGTACAAGTCGGTATGCACGGCACCCGGAATAATCATCAATTCTTTTGGCTCGTTTGCTGCTTTGTAAGCATCTTCGCTAAAGTAACGAGAGTGTGCATTTTCGCCGGCGATAATCAATACCGGGCGAGGTGAAATCTCGTTGATGTACGTAAGCAACGGCATATTCATAAATGATAATGCGTTTGTTGCAGTCCACGATCCGTTTGAGTTGATCGAACGTGGGTGAAATCCGCGCTCAGTTTTGTAGTAGTTTACGTAACCTTGTACAAATTCAGGTTCGTTTCCGGTTAGCTGATCAGCTTCAGGTAATCCGGCAGGACCATAAGCTGGTGTTCCGTTCTCAGCATCCTTCCAACGTTGTTCTCCTAATTGTTCTAGCATTTGTGAACGTTGTTCGGGAGTCATGCTATCGAAATAACCACGTGCTGTAACGCGCGACATGTCGTACATACTGGCAACTGCCACAGCTTTTACTCGCTTGTCAACTGCTGCTGCGTTTAAGCCCATTCCACCGAAGCCACAAATTCCCATGATACCAACTTTCTCACGATCAACAAAAGATTGAATTCCAAGGAAGTCGATAGCTGCGCTGAAGTCTTCGGTATTAATATCTGGTGATGCCACGTTTCTTGGCTCGCCACCACTTTCGCCTGTAAAAGAAGGATCGAAAGCTACAACAGCAAAACCGCGTTGTGCAAACTGGTTGGCGTATAAACCTGATGATTGTTCTTTTACGGCTCCGTAAGGACCACTGATTGCCAATGCTGGAAGTGGTTCTGTACCCCTGTCTTTTGGTAAATACAGGTCACCGGTCAGGGTGATTCCGTAACGGTTTGTGAACGTTACTTTTTCGCGGGTAACTTTATCACTTAATTCAAATGTGTAATGTTCTTCTGTCTGTTTCATATCTGTTTTGTTCTTTGTTTCTTTGTCTTTTGAATAAGCCTGTGACAGTACAACGACTGACAGCAGTGTCATTGCTAATAGTTTTCTCATTATTTAATTGTTTCTGTTTTTGTAATTGTTTTCTGTTTCTTGCTTAGCCCAGCTTGTTGTATTCTTCGTCGGTAACCGGACCGTTCCATTGCGTAGTCGATCCTTCAACCGGAACTGACAATGCGATGTGTGCAAACCAACTGTCTTTGGCCGCCCCGTGCCAGTGATTTACTCCGGCAGGGATGTTAACCGTGTCGCCCGGATTCAATTTTTGGGCAGGTTTGCCTTCTTCCTGGTACCATCCTGTTCCGGCTGTGCAAAACAAAATTTGTCCGCCGCCATTATGTACGTGCCAGTTGTTGCGGCATCCCGGTTCAAATGTTACATTGAATGAAGGAACGCCTTCCAATGTTAATACTGCCAGGTAACTTTGTCCGGTAAAGTATTCTGCGTAAGCATCGTTTTTCTGTCCCAGTGGGAATGGTTGTTTAAATTCACTCATTTTTTAATCCTCTTTTTATTTATTTGTTTTCTGGTATTACTTCGTTTATGCATGCCAATGCGTTCAATGTTCTTGGGAAACCCATATAAGGCAAACATTGAGTTACAGCTGTCAGCATTATGTTTTTATCGTTTCCAACACTCAGGTTGCCGTTTACGTGCGATTTTACCTGATTTTCGCAGCCGCCCAATGCACTTAAAATACACAGGGTGAGTAGTTCGCGGACTTTAAGATCCAGCGTTCCTCTTGTATAAATATCGCCGAAACAAAATGCAGACAAGTAGTTCTGAATGTGCTTCTGATTTTCGGGAGCCATCTCGTGCATTTTGTCGATTATCTCGCCAAAGATGCTTTTTTGTACTTTCAGCCCGTCATCGAAACGGGTTTCTTCGGTCACTGTTTTCTGACTCTCAACAGGAAGCGAAATGTTAGCCGCTTTAAAAACCTCGTTGGCTTTATTAATGGCATTCAGTGTTTTTGGAAATCCAAGATAAGGTGCACATTGGTAAATGGCTTCTTTGATTTCAACTGGCGATACACCAATATTTAAAGCTGCAAAAACATGTGCCTGCAGTTGCTCAAGCGTTTGATTGGTTGTTAATACAACGATTGTAATTAACTCGCGTAATTTGTCGCTTAAATCGCCCTGATAGAAGACTTCGCCAAAAATGAAACGGTTTAGCATCTCCTGCAAATCCGGATCAGTTTCTGCCAGCGGACCTGTGTGTTGTCCGAATAATTCTTCAAACTTTTTCTTACTTAATTCTATCTTGTCCATTTGTTTGTTTTTTAAGAATTGCTCAACCTCAAACGATTATGAGATTTTCACAATGCAAATATCATTATTAGCTATCTTATAAAATTACCAAAATAACGGATAGAATTACCTCGATTACGGAATGTTATGCAAAAACCGATTTGTGGTAAGCGAGAAGTAATTTACTTACGCTTTTTAACATTTGTAAAAAGAATATTGCCCAGAGAGTCTTATTTTAGTAAGGTTTTTTTTGTATGAATTAATAAATAGGAGGAATAGCAACTATGTCACAGCTCACACAGGAAATGAAGGAAATGATAATGAGCCAGCAGTGTTTTCATGCTACGGTTAGTTTGGATGGAATTCCAAACAATGCACCAAAACGATCAACACGTGTTTTTAACGATGAAACATTGATTTTTAACGAAGGAGTGGGAGGCATCACTTACCAGAATATTCTGGATGGTTCGAAAGTAGCTACGGCTGTTGTTAACCGCGATGTGATGGAAGGTTTCCGCTTTATTAGTACTCCGGAAGTTGTTACTGAAGGTGAGCTTTATGAAAAGTCAGCTGAAATGTCGCAGAAAGCAGGAATGCCAAAACCAAAAGCAATAATTCTGTTGCATATCGATGAAATTCACAGCTTGAAACCCGGACCAATGGCGGGTAAGAAAATAGGTTAGTCCATATCGACACTCAAAAAGAAAATGCCGGAATTTATCTGTATTTACAAATAAGCTCCGGCATTTCTTATATGTTTCTTTTTTATAGGAAAATCTTCCGCAGTAATTTCTGCTTAACTTCGTTTTCTTATCCTTACGCCAATTCTGTTTGGACGAAGCTTTAACTTTTGGTTACCTTCTTTTTGTGTTGACGGCACTTGTTTGGTTACAAGATAAACACCGCTTAAAACCAAAAGAACAGCAACGGGTTTATCCCAGGTTAAATTATCCTGCCCAACAATAATTGCAAGAACAGAAGCTACAATGGGTTGCCAGTTCATAAAAATACTGACGGTACTTGCTTCCAGTCTTTTTAATGCATAAGGCATCAGGAAAAATGCCAGAACGGATGAAAAAAGTAAAGCAAAAATGAGTAATGAAATGGCCATGCCTGTTGTTTCAGTAGTGTATATTTTTTGGCTTTGAAATTCTGAAATACCGAAGGGCATAGCTAGTGCAGCAGAAATAAGAAACATCCACTTAGCAATGGTAACCGGTTGGTATTTTATAGAAATTTTGCGCGTAATTATTAAATAAACCGAGTAGGCCAAAACACATAAAAGTGCAAAAAAGATCCCTAATAGGTTGTTTGACCCGACTGAACTTCCATTTGCTCCAAGTAAAATTATCAAAGCTGCTCCCGAAACGCTCATGGTGATACCAATAACTTTACGAAAGGGGATAGCCTCCTTCAGAAAAATTGCAGAGAGTAGTAGAACTACCACCGGAGTTAAGGCCATGAGTAAAGCAAAAATAACCGGAGATGTATATTCAAGAGACTGGGAAAACAGTAACTGCGTGCCCAGGTAACCAATCAGGCCTCCCAGTAACATAACTACTAAATCTTTTCTTTCAACTTTTTCCTGTTTTAAAAAGGCTCCAATTGCCCAGAAAACAATTGCTCCAAAAATCATACGGGTAGCTGTGTATCCCATTGGAGTCATCCAGTCGGCCATTAAAGCTTTTGTTACCGGAATGTTTAATCCAAATAGTGTATTTGCAAATAAAATGGCCCATAAGCCTTGTCTTTTCTCTTTTTCCATCTCGTCTTTCCTCACTCCTAAAATACTCGTACAGTGGCAGCTTTAGCCCGTTCACTAATCATCGATTGTAAATACGGACTATTGCTGTATTTTTTCCGGTAGGCATCATCAATTTTTTCGTTTATGCTTCCGTTTACGGCTTCAAAACTAACCTTTTTTACTAATCCGGCAGCTTCAATTTTTCCGGCTCTTTGACTCATGGCTGACCGATACCACCTTGAATTTGTTCCGTTATATGCTCTTACATACAGATTTCCGTCAACTGCTACAGACCAGATCCATGTTGGCGTTCCGTAAGTAACACCGTCTTCACGAAACGGAGCGATATGGAAATCGTCTTTCTGAGCAATTTGAACTATTTCTTCTTTTGTTAAAGCTTCTGTGTCTGTTTTCATGTTTTTACATTTTATATCCCGGCTCCTTATAAAGCAGGTCTTTTCTCCCCATAATATCTTTTGGATAAACCTTTTTCTCCCATTCTCCAAATGTAAAATCTTCAATACTTACCGAGAAAGATTCATCACCATAACCGATTACACTTTGAGCGGCTTTTACTACTTCTTTAGCTAATCTTTGTTTCTGGTCTTCTGTTTTTCCCTCAAGCAGTTTTATTTGAATATGTGGCATGTATGTATAAATTAAAAACAGCCCTCAGATAAAGACTGAAGGCTGCTTGATTGTTACTATTTCTTTTATTTCATTTTTCCGCCGTAAACCGGGAACATGCTGGCGTCGCCATAATCTTTAATTTGCTCCAGGTTTTTCAATGTTTCCATATCTGCATCTGAAATCTCAAAATCAACGGCTGCGTTGTTTTTCATGTGAGCAGGATTTGCTGTTTTTGGTATGGGTAGCAGACCCAATTGCAGCGTGTAGCGAATGGCAAGTTGTGGTATTGAAACACCGTATTTTTCGGCAATTTTTGCCACTTCTTCGTTTTTCATTAATTCGCCGTGACCGATTGGAGAATAGGCTTCAACAAGAATGTCATTTTCCTTGCAATACTCAATCAGCTCTTTTGGTGTATTGCTAATGTGAGCCAAAATCTGGTTTACCATTGGTTTTACCGTGCATGATTCAAGAATGTTCTCGATATCAGTTTCCTGGAAGTTTGAAACGCCGATAGCTTTCAGTTTTCCTGCTTTGTAAGCTTCTTCCAATGCTCTCCATGCTTCACGGTTTCCGTCAGCAAAAGTATCATCTTCGTGGAATTCCATCCATGGTTTCGGGCTGTGAATGATCATCATATCAATGTAATCAAGTCCCAATGTTTGCAGTGACTGATTGATTGATTTTACTGCTTCGTCGTACGATTTTACTTCAGCGGCCAGTTTGGTGGTAACAAACAAATCTTTGCGGGCAACACCGCAAGTTCTGATACCTTCGCCAACACCACGTTCATTCATGTATGCCTGGGCTGTATCAATGTGTCTGTACCCTAATTCTACAGCATCTTTCACTGCCTGAACTGAATCTTCATCGCTAATAAACCAGGTTCCAAGACCAAGTTTTGGAATTTCAACTCCGTTTGATAACGTATAATTTTCGTTTAATATCATAATAAGTCTCTTTTAAAATTAATAATTGTTTATTTATACTGGTTAATAATTAAAAGGTTGCCGCATCGATTACATAGCGGTAACGTGCTTCTTTTTTCACTACTTTTTCCCATGCATCGTTGATTTGAGCGGCACTAATAATTTCAATTTTCGGATGAACGTTATTATCGGCGCAGTAATGAACCACCTCTTGTGTTTCAGGAATTCCTCCAATAAGCGATGCATTAAAATTAACCCTTGCAAATGCTAACATCAGGTTGTTGATGGTAAGCTCCGAATTTACAGGCATTCCAACAAAGGTGAAGGTGCCGCCTGGTTTTACACACATAATGTATGGAGCCGCGTTAAATTCATAAGGAATGGTGCAAATCATATAATCCAGCGTTTTGCTGTATGCATACAAATTGCTTAAGTCATCGTTAACAACAATCACTTCTTTTGCTCCAAACGATTTAATATCGTCAACCTTATCAGCTGAAGTAGTAAACGCATACACTTCAGCACCTTTTGAAACAGCCAGTTTTACTGCCATGTGCCCCAGACCTCCAATACCAGCAACACCAACTTTGTCGCCGATTTTAAAGTTTGCTTTCATTAACGGAGAATAAGTGGTTATACCTGCACACAATAGAGGGGCTGCTTCCTGTAAACTGATGTGTTCCGGAATATGAACCGCAAAATGGTCTCTTACCACAATGCTCGAAGAATATCCGCCCTGGCTGATCCCTGTTGGTGACGATTTCTCCGGATAACCGTATGTAAATACCGTTTTTCCATTTTCGCAGAACTGCTCTTCGCCGTGCTCGCAACTGTCGCATTCCATACAGCTATCTACCATACATCCAACACCGGCACGGTCGCCAACTTTAAATTTGGTTACATTTTTACCAACCGCCGAAACAATACCAGCGATTTCGTGTCCGGGAACCTGAGGATATTGTTGTGGTCCCCAGTGTCCTTTCATCTGGTGAATATCGGAGTGGCAAATACTGGCATATTTTATATCGATTAGAATATCGTTATCGCCTACCGGACGACGTTCGAATTCCCATGGTTCAAGCTTCCCTGATGTGTTGACGGCAGCGTAACCTTTCGATTTAATATTTTGTGCTATTTCACTAATATCAGAAACACTGTTTTGTCCCAAAACATTCATAGGATTATTAAGTAGAAAACTGGCTCCGACACCTGCAATTGCCGACTTCTGGATAAAATCTCTTCTTGACTGCTTCTTGTTTAATTGCTTTTCTTTCATGATTTAACTTTTTATATTCTTATTACTATAATACTATTCAACATCAGGTGCCATCAATCATGTTTCTTACTATCTCAGCCGTAATTCTTTCTGAAAAAATATAACGGCGAGATTAGATTCTAATTCTACAATACAAATATCAGAAGAACGATTGTCAGTAAATTACCAGAATAACAGATTTATTTACCCGTATTACTGTTAATTGTTTTTTATACACGACTGGCGAATGTGCCTTTTTAAAAGTTGGCTAGAAAGAAACCTGTGATAACTCTTCACAGATGGCTAAAAGCTTTTCCTGTATTCCTTGTTGTGCGGCCTGTCGATTAATACTCACTTCTTTTTTATGAAATAACAAATGGCCACTTTTTAAGGCTTCGGTATCATTGGAAGTTGCCAGCCAAACTTGTGTTTCGAAACCTTTTTCCAAACTGTCGGGAGCACTGCTGCCGCCCATTTTTGTTGGCACCCATCCGGGATCAACGGCATTTGAAATCACTTCGGGCCATTCTCTGGCAACGGCAAGTGCCAGAATTAAATCGTGCAATTTGGTGTCTGAGTAACCTGGATTTTTTTTACCCTCAAGAATCGCATTCAACTGGTTTTCCCGTGCATCGCCACCCAGGTGCATGCTTGAACTGAGGTAAATCAATCGTTTTGGACGATTGATCATGGCAGTTAAAATGTATGTTGCGAGCGTATTAACAGCAAATAATAATGGTAAGCCATCTTTGCTTTTCCCATTTGAGGGAACATTCAAAATACCTGCGTTATGAATTATAGCATCGAAAGATCCAAGTGCATTTACTTGTTCTGCAAGCCTTTTTGTTTCTTCAATGCCCGACAAATCTGCTATCAAAACCTTTTCCGCGCCGGGCACTTTACTGATTGCCTGTTTTGCCCGTTCTTCATTTCGTGCATGAAGAATAACCTGGTGCCCTTCCGCAACCAGTTTTTTTGCTGCCAGTTGGCCAAGTCCGTCAGATGATCCGGTTATAAATATTCTCGCCATGCTACTATATTTTTTTCAAAACTTTTGCCGGAATACCGCCTACAACAGAGTTGTCGGGTACATCCTTGTTTACCACCGCACCGGCTGCAACAACAGAATTTTCGCCAACCGTGACTCCCGGAAGAATTGTCGCTCCGGCTCCGATCCAAGCTCCGTTCTTAATTACAACCGGTCGACCCATTAATGCTTTTCGTTCAGCAGGATCAACAGGATGTTCTTCGCTTAAGATATTAACTTTTGGACCGATTAAAACATTGTCGCCAATAGTAATCGTTCCCATGTCTAGTAATGAGCAAAGATGATTGATGTATACATTTTTCCCGATCCGCGTAAATTTCCCGATGTTCACATAAACCGGTATCTGGATCATGCTGCTCGGATCGAGTGCTTCGCCCGATATTTCACCCCACATTTCACGATTCTTTTCCACATCTGCCGTGGTGTTGAATTCTAACAGCAACTTTGTGGTTCGCTGTGCCGCTTCTCCGATTTGTTGGTGCGCCGGATCGGAATAAGGCACCTCTTCACCGGCTTGTAATCGCTCAAAAATACTCTTGCTCATTTTCGTTTGTCGTTAGATCGTTTTATAAACGTCTTTTCAATTAAATTTCTTTCATAACTTTTGCCGGAATTCCGCCAACCACATTATTTGCCGGAACGTCTTTGTTTACCATTGCACCTGCTGCAACAACTGCATTTTCGCCAATGGTAACACCGGGCAGAATTGTTGCTCCGGCACCAATCCATGCGTTGCGCTTGATAACTATAGGCTTAACAATCATCGCCTTTCTATTGTTTGGGTCGAGAGGATGACCTTCCGACAACAAATTCACCTTCGGACCAATAAGTACATCGTCTTCAATGGTAATTTTTCCCAAAGCAAGCATCGAACAGGCATGATTGATGTACACGTTTTTGCCAACCGTCACAAATTCAGCATGGTTTACAAACACCGGAATCTGAACATAACTGGTCGGATCGAGTGCTTTACCTGTCAGGTCGCTCCAGATATTACGTAATTCACCGGGATCAGAAGTTGAATTGTATTTTATCAGCAATTCATTGGTGCGAAGGTTCGATTCTCCTACATCAGAAAACTGAGGATCATTGAACTGAACCAACTCACCCGATTGCATTCTTTCAAATATGTTTTTATTCATCTCTTTCTGGAATTTAAACGTTTAAAATACTGTACAAAATTCAGAATAAAACCGTATATCATTATACCATTATTCCTGAAGTGCTTACCCGTATTCCGGAATAGAGTTGTTCTAAGTAATCAATTTGTAGATATTGATACTCCGGGATATGCACATGAATGGAGTTAATGGTGTGTTTGTTTGCTTGACTATGCAATCAGAATCATTAAATAGTCTTAATACATAAGAAGAGGCTGTTAAAACTTTCTGAACAGCCTCTTTTTTTGCTCAGGATTTGAAATTAACCTGAACAATTATTCCATAATCCAGAGATGATGTCATTTAATATCTGATGTTTAATTCTCCCAGTAATTGCTTTTTCAGGAAGTCAAATCTTTCCGGAGTTTCGGCAATTGGCATCATCTCAATATCTTTCCCAATTCGCATTACTTCTTTTACATCCGAAGAATAGGGGAGCCATTCCGGTAATCCATCGCCATTTGGATCGCCTGTTTTCACAAAGTTCACCCAATATGAAGACATCGATTTAGCCACACTTCTGTCGACATCGGTCCACGGGCGGTCAAGCATTTTCAGGTTATTGAAAACATAAGGCATTTCTCCGGTATGGAAAGCTCCATACTCAGGATGTTCCGGCCAGGGAATTGCTTGTTCAAAAAAGTATTCAAACGATTTTGTTTTTGCCGTTTTTGCCCTGAATTCCATCCATAGATAGGTATTTAGCCTGCTTTGTTCCTGGCCGGCCAGTTTTACAACTTCGTCAGAATCTGACTGGTAAAGTGCCACAAAATCATCACCTTTATCTCCGTTGTACCTTGTTTCATCCGCATTCATTCCGCTGATAAACGGAACATCGTTTTGTTTGCCTTCTGCATAAATATTGAGCAGCTCATCAGGTTGGTAATAACCATCAATTACGCCACCATAACGTGTTCTTGGCTGAGTTGGATCCGTTGCGATAATATCTTCATACGACATTTCTCTTAACTCGGCAAGAGAAGCAGCTCCTTTCATTTCTGCAAATTTCAGTCCCTGCTGTTCTGCATCTTCCAGCGTTAATGAACCCATTGGCCCGGTGGTAAATGAAGTACCACTTTGTGTGATTGCACCACTGAAAAGTCCTGCTGCCACTGGCGAAGCCAACAAACCGCTAACCGATCTTGCCCCGGCCGACTGACCAACAATTGTAACGCGAGATGGATCGCCACCGAAATTCCTGATATTGTTTTTTACCCATTTCAAAGCGGCAACCTGGTCAAAAAACCCGTAGTTGCCAGAAACATGGTTTGGTGATTCTGCAGTAAGTTCAGGATGTGCAAGGAATCCAAGAACGCCCAAACGGTAATTTGTGGTCACAACAATAATTCCTTTTTTTGCCAATTCAACTCCGTTATAGACATCAATAGCTCCCGAACCTTCAGTTAATGCACCTCCGTGTATAAAAAACATGACGGCTAAATTATCGGAAGTGGTTTTTGCCGGAGTCCAGACATTCAGAAACAGACAATCTTCACTAATATCATTTTGAACCATGAATTCTTCCGTCCAAGGAAGGTACGAATAGTTTCTGGTCTGGATCGCGCTCGCTCCAAATTCAGTAGCATCCCTAACACCGTCCCACGGCACCACAGGCTGAGGTTCGCGCCAGCGCAAATCGCCAACGGGTGGAGCTGCAAACGGAATTCCTTTAAAAATGTATAACCCGTCAGCTTCGTTATTAATACCTGAAATTAAACCGCCTTCAACTTGTACTTTTTCAAAATTGATGACTTCTTCCTGACTTGTTGATTGATTTGTTTTGCACGAAGTAAATGCAAACAGAATAACTGATAGAATAAAAGTTAGTTTTTTCATTAAGTTTTGGTTTTTATTGTTGTTAATCTTTGTGCCGGATTAAAGTCAATTAATGGTAACTCGAAGTACAATTTTGTGTGAAATAAAAATAAGGAATACTATTAAAGGTATAACCAAAACATGAAACTTGACAATATTTTGAAATTTGCTATCCTTATTTTTTCTAATCAGTCCATTAAATGTTTATCAATCCTCTTTCAATTCGAAAGTAGCTTTTACGTTTTTCGAGCTGGTTAGAGCACTCATATCTCCTTCAATTTTTCCAAGATTGATGAGTCCGCTGGCAAAACCAAAATTCTTGTAGAAAATGGCAATGTCGCCCCATGGAGCGTAATATGTAATATCGCCAACCGATGGTTTGTAACCTGACGGAGCTCCTTTGGTAGATAACTTCCGGTCGGGATAAAATATTTTTTCTGTACTGGCATAATCTTCCAGCGTTACAGTTAACGGAAACTGCGATACAAGGTCTTTTGCTGTATCATTATTTTCCATGTTGGCAGTCAGTACTTTGTCGCCAACAGTGATTCTAATTTTCATTGTAGTTGTATCTTGATTTATTCTGTCAATACACTTTTGTAATCGTCATCCGATACCGGATCTCCCCAGGTTACATTCTGTCCATTCTTGTAATTAGTCAATGCAACATGCACAAACTCGCTGTTTGGTGCAGCTCCGTGCCAGTGATTCACATTAGGTGGAATATTTACCACATCGCCTTTTTTTATTTTTTGAACAGTTTGTCCTTCTGCTTTGTAAAAACCTTCTCCGGCCAGCACCAGCAGTACTTGTCCTTTTGGGTGTGTATGCCAGTTGGTGCGCGATTCCGGATCGAAAATTACATTGGCGATTGAATATTCATTGTTCTCATCATTACCTAACATCATATGAACACCAACCTTCCCGGTGAAAAACTTTGCAGTGAATTCTTCAGGTGCAGGATTTTGGGTAAATATGGGGTCGATTGCTTTTATCGCTTCTTCAATGCTTTCGGGTTTTGGGGTATTTGAAGTTGGTTGATTACACGAATTGATTGTAAATAAAATGCTTAAGGCTATAACTGTATTCGATATTATTCGTTTCATATATTGTTTTTTTAATGTTTATTAATTTGATTTTCTCATAGCAAGCACATTCTTTAGGATTGTCCTACCATTTTCTGCTTCCTCTTTTCCAACTGTTTTTTCAATGATCGCAAACATTTCATTTAGTTGACCTTCTGTAATTCCAACATTCATTCCAAAATGAATATGAGCCCCTAGCTGAGATCCTGAGCCAGACATAGAAGCTAAGGCTGCATTGGTTACCAGCTCTCTTTGAAAATAGCTCAATACATCGCTTTCAAAAATATCGGCAAATAAGTGCTCTTTTAAAAAGGCATCGATTCGTGGAGAAAATTCTCCAAATCCGGGAGCCGGCTTTTTTTGAGGCGTCTTCGTAAGTTCTTCCAATACTTTTCGTCCTCTTTCATATCTGTCGCCGCTTTGGCTATGCATTTTTATTTCTTTGCCTTGTTCATCGGTAATTCCTTTGGCTTTACGTTCATCCAAAACTTTCCTGAAAGCATTAATACCATTTAGGCTTCTCGGAAAACCGCAATATGCATAAAGCTGTACTAATGTCTCATTTATTTCGGTTATCGTTAATCCCGTATCAAGTCCTTCGTTTAAAGCTTTTGTCAGATCTTCAATCTTGCCTTGCGCGGTAAAGCTTGATATACTCACAAGACTTTTTTGTTTTGCGTCTAATGATTGATTTTCAGAAGATTTACTATACGCATTCCCGGCAAGAGAAATGCTGAAAACAGTAAATAGTAAAATTGCAAACCGTGTTGTATTTAAACTCATAATCAACTTTTTTAAATTTTTATACTGTCTTTATTACCCTACATGGATTGCCTACAGCTACGCAGCGTGCGGGAATACTTTTGGTAACCACGCTTCCCGCTCCAATTGTTGAACCATCGCCAATAGAAACTCCCGGAAGAATAATTGCTCCGCCACCAATCCAAACATTTTTACCGATCTCTATTTTAGAACAGGATGCATCTCCTTTTGTTCTAAGCTCCGGATTAGTTGGGTGAATGGCTGTATACATTTGCACATTGGGACCAATAAATGCTTTGTCGCCAATGGTTATTCCTCCAAAAGGTTGAAATGCACAATTAAAGTTTATGAATACTTTTTCCCCGAATTTTATTTTATCGCCACCGTAATTACAATGGAATGGCGGGTTAATCTGAACATCATCGAATTTTCGTTCAAACAAATCTTCAAGATGGCTAATGTCGCCTGTATTATTGAACTTCAACGTTAATTTGGCCGCTTTTTTACGCATTGAAACTAATTCAGGCGCAAAAGCGTCATATGTTTCTTCGGGAAATATATCTTTTGTTCCTTTATTCATCAGTCTTTTATTTTATTCGACTACTTTGAAAGTCGCTTCCAGATTTTCGGTAGACTCAAAAATGCTTATGTCACCATCTATTTCACCAAGTTTTATCAAACTGTCTGAATATTTAGAATCCTTGTAGGCAATGGCAATGTTGCCCAATGGCTCAAAGTAGATAATATCGCCTGCTTTTGGGTGATGTCCTGAAGGCGTGTCATTGGTATTAAGTCGTCTGTCAAGGTGTTTGATTTTGCTTGATTGAGCATAATCGTCGAGCTTAAGAATCATTGGAAGTGACGAAGCAAAGTTTTTGGCAGCTTCACTATCGTTTAGTGTTGCTGTGAGATTATTGTTGTTAATGGTAATATTTATCTTCATTATTGAAACTGGTTTCACTATTGTTTTACAAACTTCCGCACAACGGCTTTTTTATCTTTTGATTCAATTCTCAGAAAATATGTGCCTGGCTTCAAATCGTTTATCTGAACTCTGTTGTTTTGTGTCGCATATATTTTTTTGCCGGTAATGTCGAGCAATGTAATAATCTCAAATGGTCCGGATACTTCAACATAATCATTTGCCGGATTTGGGTATACCAGAAATTGATTTTTATTTGCATCTGGCAGCACTGTGCTTGTTGCGTTATCTTCAAGTTCTAGAGTAACTGTTATATCTCCATCTCCCAAAATAGTTTTTAATTCATCCTGAGTTATATTGTCAATCTTTCCAAGCCGGGTAAAATTCCATGAATTAGGAGCATAATAAATTACCAGCGCACTACCTTGATACAATATAATGTCTCCGGGTTCTGTTGTAATTTGTTCGTCATTTCGTGGTAAACTTGTTCCTATCGAACCTACTTTTTCCATATTTGCATAATCGTGCATTTCTATGGTTATTGGGCCGTCATTCAATAGCTCAATTAGGGCTATTGTAGATGAATTATCCACCAGGCTAGCTGTCAGTTGCGACTGATTGTTAATTATTAGTCTGATCTTTGTACCTTGCGATAATACATTGAATGAGACGAAAGACGCAATAAGTAGCAGTAGAATATACTTCGACAATTTTATAGAATATATGTTTTTTTGTTCTTTGGAAAAATTCATTTGGTATTCTGTTTTTTAGTTGATACATAAATCACTTTACAAATATCGAAACCAGAAGCCAAAAAAAATAACCAGAATTACGGAGGTGCTTACCACTTTTACGGAATAACCCGAAAGGTTATAACCGTTTAGTAATCTGATATGTTAAATAAATATCTTCTCTTTTGTTGCAGAAGCTTAATATTAAATTAAACTCCTGCTTTTGCCGATTTTTCAATCGCGTCATACAATTCGGCTAAAACCACAGCACGTTGAAAAGTCGGTGCATTACGGGTGTTGTTACGGATATCGCCCGCTAAAAGTTTATAAATCTGAGCGACATTTCTTGCAATTGAATTGTCTGGTAATCCGGCATACATTTCTACCGGAGGTGTCAGCGTTTTCATTTCTTCATCTCTGCTTTTTGCTCCTTTTATCGAGAGTTGAATCATCTGGCCGTGTCCGTTATCGCCGGTAACCTGAATATCTCCTTCGGTTCCGTTGATTTCCCACAACAGGTTTGTTCCTTTCGAAAGACCTCCTCGATAGTGTACCGAAGCGGCAGCGCCACTTTCCAGTTGTCCGATCAGCAAAATCTGGTCTTCAGTGGTTTTGGGTTTTACTTCGCCGGTATCGGCAACATTTACGGTTTTGTAAAAATTGAACATGTCGGCTTTTAGTGATTTAAAATCACCCAGAACGCTTGTTAAACCGGCCAAAGTGTGTCCCAGCGGAATGGTAAGCATATTTGCGCCGTTGGCATTGTCGAACAGGTAATACAGGTCGTCAATTGTTTCGTTGGCCCAGTTCCAGCCCGAACCAATTAATGTGGTTGATTTCACCTCGCCAACAAAACCTTCTTCAATCAATTTATTGAGGTATAAAACTTCAGGAGCGTTTACCATTTGTGTTCCCACTACGGCTACCACACCTTGTTTTTCTGCAATCTCAGCCAGTTTTTTTGTTTCGTCCAGACCGTTGCCCAGCGGATGTTCGCAGTAAACATGTTTACCTGCTTCGAGAGCCGCTTTTACGTATTCGAAGTGATAAGGAACTTTCACGGTTACCACAACCAGATCAACCTCGGGAGATTGAATCAATGCCTGTGGATTTTCGAATGCAAATTTTAGATTCAATGCTTTAGCAGTGGCTTGTGCACTTTCCAACGATCGGTTGGCAACTCCAACTACTTCAAAATCGTCGCTTAGCGATTTTAGTGCAGGAATGTGGGCTGTTGCTGCCCATTGACTGTCGGGATTTAATCCAATAAATCCAACTCTGATTTTTTTGTTTTCCATGTGCTTATAATTCTTTGTTTTCAACTTTTTTCTGATGTCAACAAATTTAAATAAAATACCACCAGGTATTTTACCTGAATTACAGGTATAGTTACCCAAATTACAGAAATTGGATTTTTGCGGGGGAATTGAACGGGATAGAATTTAGATAGAATGGTTAAGCCACCTGGCTTTAAACAGGCGGTATAGAAAAATAGCACCGCGGAAACACAATTCGATACACATGGCAATCCAAACTCCTTTTAAACCCATAATAGGAGCCAGAATGGCAGCTAGAGTTAAACGAACGGCCCACATGCTGCCGAGGTTCATAATGCTTGGAACCAAAGTATCGCCGGCACCAACAAATACACCATAAGCCACAATCGACGCGGCAAACATCGGTTCGGCAAAAGCTTCAATTCGTAATGCCATAACTCCCAGTGAAAGGATCTCCGGATCGGGAGTCATAAACCCAATAATTTGAGGAGCTGTTAAGTACATGATCGCGCCTAAAATGGTCATTACTGCCATGCCCATAAATACTGTTATAAAGGCAAAACGTTTGGCCAGGTCTTTCCGTTTAGCACCGAAACTTTGACCGACCAGAGTGGTTGCTGCCTCCGCAATTCCGTAGCCCGGCATGTAACACAGACTTTCAGCAGTAATGGCAAAGGAGTTGGCCGCAATGGATGCAATACCCAAGGGAGCCACAATTATGGTGGATAATATTTGTGCGCCCATAATTACGGTGTGCTCCAAACTCATGGGCATACTAATTTTAAAGGCTCTGCGCAAGGTGCTTTCTTTGGGCCTGAAACTTCCTTTTTCTTTGGTTAAGCGCAGGTTTTCATCTTTTGTAAACAGGTACCAGAAAAGCATTAAAGCTGTTATAAAATAGGCTGATCCAGTTCCGATTGCTGCTCCGGCTACGCCAAGGTCGGCTCCCGGAATAAAGATGTTGTAACCTAAAAACTGCAACTCGCGCGAAGGGAAAATCAGTAGGAAATTGAAGATCACATCCATAAAACACATTGCCACATTTAATATGCTTGGGATGTGCATGTTGCCACTGCTTCGTAACATGGCGCTGGCAAGAAAATTCAATTGCAGCGCGGGGAGTGACAAGATGAATATGAGAAAATATTTTGAGGCGTCAGCGGCAATGGCAGCGTCGCCACCCAGCCAATAGGGGAGTTTTTGGCTTACCGAAACTCCGATGGCCACCATTACAAAACTAAAAAGCAAAGTAGATAAAATGGCCTGACGCAAAACAGACCGTGCTCCTCTTCGATCTCCGGCGCCGATGAGGTGTGCCACCTGCACCGAAAAACCTGCTGCAACCGTGGTACAAATTCCCCAAAACAGCCAGGTAGAAGTAATTACCAAACCAATTGACGCCGATGCATTTGCGCCCAATCGTCCAACCATCGATGCATCGATATATTGCATGATGATGGATGAAAATTGCGCGATAATAGCCGGAATACTCAACAGTACCGCCAAATGCAATTGTTGCATAAACGTCATTGTCTGCTTATTCTGGACAAGCGACAATAAATAAGCACTCTTTTTCAATTGATATTCTACTCCAAACGTTTATTGAAAAAACGTTGCAATGATACAACTAATTCTGATTAGAATAACGCAGATTAAGCTGCACTATTTTTCTGCGAGAATAAGGTCGACCGCTTTTTTCATTCTGTTCAACCCTTCCTGCAAAGTGGCTCTCGGACAGGCAATATTCAGGCGCATAAAACCTTCTCCCGCCTCGCCGTAAACCGTTCCTTCATTTAGCCAAACATTTCCTTTTTCAATCAGCAACTCAGTTAGTTCCTCCGACTTGATGTTTAAAACCGAAGTGTCGATCCAAACCAAATAAGTGGCTTCCAAAGGCAAAATCGGGAATTGTGGAAAGTTTTCAGCAAAGAAATCTTTTACCAACAGATAATTGTCCCACAAATACGCTCGCAAATCATCGAGCCACTTTTCAGAATCTTCGTGAGTGTAGGCGGCAATCAAACCTTCAACGGCAAACGGACTCACATCGCAAACTTCGTTTATGTTGATCGCTTTGTCGATCTTTTTGCGAATCTCCGGATCGTAGGTTAAAATATTGGCAATCTGTAATCCGGCAAGGTTAAAGGTTTTACTCGGAGCAACACAAGTTACCGAGTTCTCCAAAAACTGTTGGCCCAGCGATGCAAACGGAATATGTGTATGTCCCGGATGAACTAAATCACAATGGATTTCATCCGAAACCACGATAACATTGTTACGGAAACAAATCTCTCCAATCTTCTCCAGTTCTTCCTTTGTCCAAACACGGCCTGCCGGATTATGCGGGTTGCACAATAGCATCACTTTGGCTTTCGGATCGGAAGCTTTTTGCTCCAGATCATCAAAATCGATGTTGTATTCTCCATCTCTGTATATCAGATCATTGGAAAAGCTTTCGCATTTGTTGTTCCGAATCGACGAGAAAAAACAGTTGTAAACCGGCTCCTGCACAATTACTTTATCACCGGGTTCTGTTAACGCCAAAATGCTTGCAGAAATGGCGGGAACCACACCGATTGTGTAGATCATCCATTCTTTTACAACCGTAAAATTATGGCGGCGACCAAACCAGCTGATAACTGCATTGTAATAGGCATCAGGTACTTTTGTGTACCCAAAAATGCCGTGCTGCACCCGATTCATAAGTGCATCGATAATTGGCTGAGCGGTTTTAAAATCCATGTCGGCCACCCACAACGGAATAATATCGTCGTTGGTTTTCGAATCCCACTTGTATGAATTAGTGCCTCTGCGTACTATTTTTTCGTCAAAATTGTGTTGCATAATTAAACGTTTACTTCGCTTTCAACTGTAATTTTACATCCTTCCGGATTTTTACAGTTATCATCAAAAATAACTTCTCCAATGCTTTTTGCCAAAATTTCACCGCCACTTGGATTTTTTACACTGGTAATCGGGCTATTTATTTCTGCTTTTAACGTACTGTATTCGAATGCCAGATCTGCATCTTCTTTCATAGTGCAGTTTTCCATTACCAAATCTTTAGCATAGCACAGAGGCTGTGTTCCGCTAATTACACAATTCACCAGACGCAGTTTTTTAGAGTGCCAGCCGAGGTATTCGCCTTCAATCACCGAATCGTAAACCGTTACATTTTCAGAATTCCAAAATGCATCTTTTGATTGGATGTTAGAATTGCGAATTTCTACATTTCTTGCATACTGGAAACTATAGTTTCCCTGGAGAATCAGATCGTCAATTTTAATGTTTTTACTATCCTTAAAAATGTAGTCGCCATTTTTAATATTTACATTTTTAAACCTGATATTCTTGCACCACCAGGTACATTCCTGTGCGTCGGTTAGTTCAACGTTTTCAAGATAGAGCCCGTCGATTTCACGGAACATTTTTGGTGCTTCCACCCGTGTGTTTACCATGCGAAGGTCTTTACAATACCAAATGGCAGCACGCCCGCCGGGTGTAAATAAAGAGTCCTCAATAATGCTGTTTGTATTGTGCCAAAACGGGTATTTGCCGCCAAAAGTGCATCCTGTAGCTTTAATGTTGCTTGCTTCTTTTAAGGCCGATTCTCCAACTCCGATTTCTACATTCTTGATGTGTAAATCTTTCTCTGCAAATAATGGTCGTTCACCTTCAAAAAATTTGTTTTCTATTGTTTTCATATCTCCTAAACTATTCTATTAATTTTCCGGATACAAAAATCGGGCTTATAATTTTAACAGGATGACCAGTATTCCGGTAATAGTTACCAATATTACGGAAAGCGTCATTTTGAATTAATTATTTGCAATTCTGAGCGGTTGGATTTTCCGGTAATTTAAACTTCTCCAGATCCATTCAAGTGGGCCAAAGCGGAAATACTTCATCCATAAATTGCTCAGGATCATTTGGAAACTAAACACAATCACGGCTAAAACTGTCCAGGCCAGCGGACCAAATTGTTCCGCTAAACCAAAACCTATTCCATAGAAAAGAATTATTCCGATAAAACTTTGTAACACGTAATTGCTAAAGGCTGTTTTTCCGACAGCAAGCACCGGTTTCAGAATTTTTTGAATCCATTTTTTTTCATACAACAGTGCCAGTGCCATCATGTAAACAAGAGCCAAAGGAAACACCGTAAGTGCATCCGCAAGGGTGTAATACAATCCCTCGATCTGATGCTGATAATAGGCCTGCTCATTTTTTAGAAAACCTTCGAGCAAATAGTTAAGTGGAATAAAAACAATCAATCCTGCGATGGTTGTTCTGAATACGACTTTTTTGTGCTTCATTATTTTTGAATACAAGTCGGTCCGGCCAATATAGAAACCAATCAACATGGCTCCCAGCACTTTCGGAATCCGGCTCACAGCAAACAAATAAGCAAAGCGGTAAGGAGCATCAGCTAAGGTAATTTTGATGCTTGTAAGGATGCTCTTACTTTCACTCAAAACACCCGTCCTGCTGGTATCCTGATCGATCCAGCCAAAGTGTTGATACATTTCTTCTCCAAGGCTGTATAAATAGTCTGAAGGGTAATTGATCCACGGGAAGATCATCTTCAGAATGTATAGTAAAATGGGTAATAACAGTAGAGAAATGCCGGTGATCAGAATGGTTTTGTTGGAATATTTTCGGAGTGCTATCAGAATAAAACCGACCAATCCATACAAAAATACAATGTCGCCTTCCCAGATAAAAAATAAGTGGATCCCGCCCAGAAGCATCATGAACCACATTCGGCGGCGCAGGAAGCTGGTGGTAGATGCATCGTCTCTTTTCGAGCGGTTGATCTGAAGAGCTATTCCCCAGCCAAATAGGATACTAAAAATGGAGTAAAATTTACTTTCGATAAAAACACCTTGCAGAAGGTACACCATACGATCAATTTCTTCGAAGGTAAATATGCCACTCACTTGCGGAGAGTAAAGTGAAAACCATCTTAAATTAGTGATCAGAATGCCAAAGATTGCAATTCCTCTCAGCAAATCCATGTAATCAATTCGTTCGCGCGAAGAGAGCGGAGTTAGCTTGTTGTCCATATTTATTTACTGATTAACCTTAGCTTGTTAAGCTGTACAAGTGTAACACTTGCAAGAATAAGAACCAGACCGCCAATTTGAATTCCGGTTACCAGTTCGCTTCCCAGTGTAACACCAATAATTATTGCAATTACCGGATTTACATAGGCATGTGTGGCAACTTCGGCTGCCGGGCGAACTTTCAACAGCCAGATGTAGGCAGTGTAGGCGAAAATAGAGCCAAAAATTATTAAGTAGAATACTGAGGCCCAAGATGATGTGGAAATTGCTTTTGTATCAACGGTTGCTAACTCGCCACGCGCAACGGAGAAGATCCAGAACATTAGTGAGGCAAAAATCATTTGCCAGGCAGCTCCCGAAAATGCATCGGTAGCCGTTTCGCGCATCGAAAAATATTTGGTGTAAAGTGTGCCCACAGCCCAGGAAATACAGCCAAATATGAGGATGAAAATTCCGGTTTTATGAATATGTGTGATGTCTTCGTTTAAATACTGTTCGAGGTATAACAATAAAACGCCCAGAAAACCAAGAACGATCCCGGCAATGGTAAACGGATTTCGAAAATTCTTTTTCCACATCGGGAAATCGAGCACCAATATCCAAATGGTGGTAGAGGAAGCAATAATAGCAACCAGGCTGCTGGTTACATAGCTTTGCGCCACCATAATAACAGCCATGTCGATAAACAATAATACCAGTCCACTGACTGCTGATTTCTTTACCAGGCTTTTCTCAAAGACATTTATGCCTTTGTAGTAGCGCCATGCAAGCAAAATAACTCCGGCAATCGAGAAGCGGATGCCACCAAGCAGGAAGGGAGGAAAATCGTTTAGAGCATAACCGATAAAGTAATAGGTTGAGCCCCACACCACGTAAATGAGAAAATAGGCAAATATTACTTGTCCCGATTTGTTGTCGATCTTGTTCAGCATAGTAATTAGACGTTTACTTCGCATTGAACTGTTATTTTGCAGCCACCCGGATTTTTACAGTGTTCATCAAAGATGACTTCGCCAACGCTTTTTGCAATAATTTCACCGGAAGAAGGATTTTTTATGCTTGTAACCGGGCTGGTAATTTCTGCTTTTACCGAGCTGTATTCAAATGCCAGATCAGCATCTGCTTTCATTTTACAGTTTTCCATTACCAGATTTTCGGCATAACACAAGGGCTGAGTTCCACTAATTACACAATTAACCAGACGCAGGTTTTTCGAGTGCCAGCCCAGGTATTCACCTTCAAGAACCGAATCGTAAACGGTTACATTTTCGGTATTCCAGAAAGCGTCTTTCGAAGCCAGGTGCGAGTTACGGATTTCAACGTTTTTTGTATACTGAAAACCATAGTTTCCCTGAAGTGTAAGATTTTCAATTTTTATATTCTCGCTGTTTTTAAAAATGTAATCACCATTTTTCACTTTTACATTTTCAAATTCTATGTTTTTGCACCACCACGTACATTCCTGGGCATCGCTTAGCTCCACGTTTTTCAGGTATAAACCGGCAATCTCGCGAAACATTTTTGGTGCTTCTACCCTGGTATTTATCATGCGAATATTTTTGCAATACCATATGGCTGCACGGCCACCTGGTTTAAATAATGAGTCTTCAATAATGCTGTTTGTATTGTGCCAAAACGGGTATTTCCCACCAAATGTGCAAGCGGTTGCTGTTATGTTCTCAGCTTCTTTTAAAGCTGATTCACCCAATCCAATTTCAACATTCTTTATGTGTAAATTTTTTGCAGCAAATAACGGTCGTTCTCCTTCAAAAAATCTGTTTTCTATTAATTTCATTTTGAATTATATCCTAAATAATAATATAAGACACAAATGTCTTAAATAGGTTTAAAAAGTGTATCTGTTTTTCTGTATTATTTTCATAATTATAGATCAGAAGGTTGAGTCTTATTTGATTTTGATCCTTATTAGATACCCAAATTCCTGAATTACATACCCATATTACGGAACATGGAGCTGTAGTGTAACTTCTTGCAAAATAGTTCGTTATGTTTGTCGAAGAATAATTCAAAAAACAGATAAAAATGAATATAGATTTCACTTACGAGAATCCAACAACAATCCATTTTGGAAAAGATTCTCTGAACAATTTAAAAGCAGAATTGGCCAACTATGGCGACACCATTATGCTGGCTTACGGAAAAGGTGCGATCAAAAAAATCGGACTGTACGATCAGGTGGTTGCAATTCTGAAAGAGAGCGGAAAAAACATTGTTGAGCTTACCGGAATTATGGCCAACCCAACCTGGGAAAAAGTAAAAGAAGGAGCACAACTTGTTCGTGATAATAAAGTTGATTTGATTCTTGCAGTTGGGGGCGGTTCGGTTATCGACTGTGCCAAAGCAATTTCGGTTTCAGCTTATTGCGAAAGCGATCCCTGGTCAAAATACTGGTTGCAATTTCAGCCTGTAGATAATGAGATCGTGCCTGTAGCATCAATTCTTACGCTGGCCGGAACAGGCTCGGAAATGAATGGCGGATCGGTAATTACCAACGACGATATGAAACTGAAAATGGGCCGCGTGTTCCCAGCGAATGTGTATCCTACATTTTCTATCCTAAATCCTGAGTACACTTTCTCGTTACCAAAATACCAGATGGTAAGCGGAATTTTCGACATGATGTCGCACCTGATGGAAGTGTATTTTTCGGGTGAGGACGATGTAACATCGGATTATTTGGTTGAAGGATTGTTACGTTCGATAATCAACAGCGCCAAAGTTGCGATTGAAAATCCTGAAGATTACGAAGCAAGAAGTAACCTGATGTGGAGTGCAACACTGGCCATGAATCCTCTGATGGGTTTAAGTAAACCTCAGGATTGGATGGTTCATATGATTGAGCACCAGGTTGGCGCGTACACCGACTGTGCACACGGAATGGGGCTGGCAGCGGTTTCGCTTCCATATTACCGCACTATTTACAAATACGGTCTCGATAAATTCGCACGTTTTGCAACACAGGTTTGGGGCATTAGCGAAGAAGGCAAAACAAAAGAAGAACTTGCTCTTGCCGGTATCGACGCATTAGAAGCTTTTGCAAAAGAATGTGGCATTGTAATCAACCTGAAAGAACTGGGAGCTACAGAAGAAATGTTGCCTGATATTGCTAACTCAACAGTAATTTTGGGATCATACAAAAAGTTGAATCAGGAAGAAATTCTTGAAATTTTGAAAACTGCATACACAGCAGCATAAGACATAGTTATAAAAATAGAATAGTAGTTGGTTAGAGAAGAGGGACAGAGCTATTGCATCAATGAGTGAATCGTTGTGCAGTAGCTTCTTTTTGATAATCATACAAAGGAGAAAAATATTATGCCAACACCAATTGTATTAAAAACAAACAACGTAACAATTCCTGCAACCTTAAACGATACCGTTGCAGCGCAGGATTTTAAAACCCGACTGCCATTTGTGGTTTCAGGTTATCGGTCAACACTTGATTATTGCTGTACTGCCGATGCCGGGAAATATGACCCAAAAGAAAAACAGGCCGGTTGGAAAAATGGAGATATCAGCCTTGCCGGTGGATGGTTTGCGGTTTTATTCGATGGCGAAGAACAGTCGAAAAGTTATACCGATATGATGATTATTGCTCACATCGATGAGGAAAACCTTGACATGGTAAAAAGTCTGCCGCAGGATGTAACTTTTACGGTGGAACTGGCCTGATAATTAGCAGTTGATTACCAAGATTACCGAATTACTTACCTATATTACGGAATCTGGGATCAGGAGGTAACACCTTAAACAATAGTTGTTTAAATTTGTACTGGTTTTTAAAGCGATGAATTATGAGCGACGTATTAAAAATACATTCAGTAACAGAATATAATAACCTGGTGGGGCAGGAGACTTTGCACCCGCTGGTTAGCGTTATCGATTTCTCAAAAGTTGAGCCATTTCATTATTTCAAAGGACAGATGGATGTGTATGCTATCTTCCTTAAAGATATTAAATGTGGTAACATCACATACGGAATTAATGATTATGACTACGAAGAAGGTACACTGCTATTTATCTCTCCCGGACAGGTTTATGGTGTTGAAGGAACCGGAGAAAAACAGCAGGCATCTGGTACGGCAATAATTTTCCATCCTGATTTAATACACGGCACATCGTTGGGAAAAACAATAAACGATTATACTTTCTTTTCGTACGAGGTGAATGAAGCTTTGCACTTGTCAGCAAGGGAAAGAGTGCTGATAAACCAGTGTATTGAAAATATAAGTTTTGAATTGCAACATGCCATCGATACACATAGTAAAGAACTAATTGTGTCGTACCTGGAGCTTTTTCTGAAGTATAGCAAACGTTTTTACGAGCGCCAGTTTGTTACTCGTAATCACGTGAACAAAGATGTTTTGGTTCGTTTCGAGAAAATCCTGAAAGATTATTTCACATCAGAGCAGCCGTTGATTTCAGGCTTGCCTTCGGTACGTTATTGTGCCGATAAGTTGTTCATTTCTCCAAACTATCTGGGTGATCTTCTGAAAAAGGAAACCGGGAAATCGGCACAGGAGCATATTCAGCTTAAAATGATAGATGTGGCTAAGGAAAAAATATTCGATAACGAAAAATCGATTAGCGAAATAGCTTACGAATTGGGCTTTAAACATCCGCAACATTTTACTCGCATGTTTAAAAAGCAGGTGGGAGTATCGCCCAATGAATACCGAAATATGAATTAAGTAATATTGCAAAAGAAATACTGATTAAACAGCATTTCTTTTGCTCTTTTTTTGTAGCGCCCAATAACCCATTATTCCCATAAAGCCTCCCATAAACCCACTTATAGCTCCGCTAATTCCATGTCCAAAAGCATGATCAATAATGGTTTCCGGTATCGGGGTCATAAAATAGTTCATTATAAAACTCATTATAAATCCCATTATTCCACCGATAAGTCCCTGTTTTATAAAGTTTTTCATTGTTACTAAATTTGAAAAGATAAATTTTGTTATTTGTTATTGTTAGCTCTTTTTTGAATAAAAAAGTAGACACCCGATAATAAGGCTAGTGACACACCAAGTACAATAAAACTCATATTGATTCCGACCATATTCTGAACAGGTTGAATAATGATAGGGGAGAAAAACATACCTAAAAATGTGGCTGTGGTTAAATAGCCAACGTATTTTCCCCGAACCTGAACCGGGACCAAATTAATCATCCATAAGTTCCCGTTGGGAATTAAGAGTCCCACACCTAGACCACTGATTAAAACTCCTGCAATTGTTTGCCAGTAGGTGTGACTGAATCCGATTACCGAAAAACCAATCGCCATTGGAATAAATCCCATGCTATAAATCCCGGTAAAATCGAATTTCATTTTAACCCGCTTATAATAGAACGAAGCAATAGCCTGCGCAAACGGAAGGCTGCCAAGTGCCAATCCCATTTTGTTGCCGTTAATACCTTCGAGTTTTTGAAGGAAAAATGGTAGCTGAACGGGAATCATATAAAAACTAACGGTTGTGATAAAAGCACTTATAAATACCAGCCAAACAATGGGAGAGACCGTTGTGCCGTTTTGTGTTTTTTGAGTCGTTTTTTCATGTGTAATTTTAGGCTCGTGTAATGAAAATGGTACAAGCACCAGAACAATTGCAGAAAAGCCATAAATTAAAAATGCCAGTCGCCAGTTGATATCTGTTAAAACACCGGCAGCAGTTATAAAAACAAGTCCTCCAAGTGCCACAAATGCTCCCTGTAATCCCATGAAATGCTCGCGCCTGGCACCCGTAAAATAATCTCCGATCAGGGTTGTGGATACGGTCATAATTCCGGCAACACCAAGTCCGAATACAACTCGTCCTATCAAAATGGGGAAAAGATTTTCAAGCCAGAAACCCGATGTTCCGGCCAGCAGATAAATCAGTAATGAGATAATCAACACTTTAATCCTGCCGATTTTATCCAGCAGCCGGCCTGCCAAAGGAGCAACAATGGCAATGGTTAGGGCAGGTAGCGTTAACATCATTTTAGTTAAAATCTCAACATTTTTTACGTCTATAAAGGCACTGCTGATTAACGGTAATGACGGAGCAACTATTGCATTGGCTAAAATGGTTAATGTGCTTGCCAACAGCAGAGTTACCTCCAGTAGTTTTGTGTTTTTTGCGCTTTTCATTCTTATATTTTACGACGTAATTTTTTCAGGTTCCTTTTACAATAAGGTGCTTATAAAAATTCCAAATTGATTTTCTGTAAGTTTTTGAGGACCATAGCAGTCGTAATTGAAAGCGGCTCCAAACGAAAATGTTTTATAACTGGCACCCAGCCTTGCGTAGAAATGACTACGATCGTGTTTGCTGATTTCCGAATTTTGGCTGTAAAGACCTTGAACGCGCGAATACACCGACCAGGCACCTTTAATTGGCGGACGATACTCAACGATGGCCAGAGTTTCGAAATTCTGCGTTTCAGTAAGATGAAACCCTGAATTAATAACGCCCATAAACGTTTTACTGTGGTAACCGTACTGTGCGCCTGCATAGGGCCTGAATCCCCAGTGTGAATTAAACATGGCACCCGAAACTAAACTAATACCTTTAAATACATCGTATTTAAGAAATGCCAGGTTGATCGATTCTCTTAAATATTCGTCATTATCGTAATTGGCTTTCAAATACGACAACCCGAAAAATCCTAATTTGCTTTCCGGCGCAAATTTTTTGTCGATGATCATTTGAGAAGTCCATCCATCTCCACTAAAAACAATTTCTAATGGAATTGGTGCTGAATGAGGAACTGGTGTTTCGGTAGTCTGAGCAAATACCCCCAAAGAGGTCAAACTAACAACTGCCAACAGTATCAGATTAACAATATTTCTTTTCATTTTTGTTTTCTTTTAAATTGATAAATAAAGGCTTTGAGGCTTCTTGTGAAACACTATTGATGTGAAACCTAGAATGCAAGTGCAAGCTCTTCCGCTTCTTCGATAGCCGAGTTCAAAATTTGTTCGGTATCTTCAGTAATTACATCAAGGCGATCGGCTGAAACCGTAGTGAAATCAGTAATACCCATAAATCTGAAAATATTGCGAAGGTATTTATCGGCCATTTCAAGCGACTCCATCGGTTGTGATGAATAGTCACCTCCACGTGTAATAATATTTACAGCTTTTTTATTGTGACACAAACCCACAGGCCCGTTCTCAGTGTAAGTAAAAGTAATACCGCCCACAGCAACATAATCGATATAAGCTTTCAGAATGGCCGGAATTCCAAGATTCCAGATGGGTTCAGAAATAATATATTTATCGGCATCGCGGAATTGATAAGCATATTTCAAAATAGGATGGTCTTTTCCTGCTTCTCCTGCCACGTTTCTTAATTCCTGTAATTTCCCTTTAGGTAAAAATTGCAGGTTCTCTTCATACAAATCAAGAACAGTTACTTCATCTTCCGGATGTATTTCCATATACTTATGAATCAAACTGTCTGAAATACGAAATGTTCTTGATTCTCCTTCTGGTTTGGCGTTGGCTTTAATATACAATACTTTGCTCATTGTTAATATTTTTAATTTGTTTAAACACAGTAACTTAATGCTTGTTTTCTTCTCTTTTCATTCTTAGTAAGGTGATGTAAACAGGGCATAAATCTTCCGATAAAGCAAAATATCAGCCTTATTACAGATCGACCTTGCGTCTTTAGCTCAATCGATATCGGGTTATGAAAAGATAGTGATGCAAATCTATTACAGGGGGAGGAGATTTCTTTTTACAAATGTTAAAAAGTCATTTTTTCGATCGGATACGACTTAACTGTACTTGCGAAATGCCCAAAAAACCGGCTGTGTCGCCTAAACTAATGCGTTGCTGAAGATGACCATATTCTTTTATAAATTTGGCGTAGCGGTCTGTAGCATTGAGATAGAGCAGGCCTTTCAGGTTTGAAATGGCAGTGTAAGCAACGATCGAAACAAATTTTCGCGCAAAGCTTTCAAAGGAGTGGTGTAGCTTGCAAAGACGCTCAAAATCGTCATATTCCAAATGGTATATTGTTGTTTCCTCGAGGGCAAGTGTAGAATATTCGGCAGGAAGATTATTAAAAAAGCTGTCGGTGGCTATAAAAAAATCTTTTTCTGCAAAAAAGCGGAATACGTACTGGTTGCCATCGTGAAAATAAAAATGCTTGGCTAATCCTGACTCCACAAAAAACAAATGCCTGCATATTTTGCCTTCGCTATGAATGATATCACCTTTGCTGTAATTTGTTGTGTGAATGCATTGCTCCAATTCTTTCAATGCGTTTTCCGACAAAGGGGAGATTTCGTTTGCACGTTTTAAAAATTCATTCATTATTTAATTCTTGTAAACCTAATCAGAACAAGCTGCATTAAAGTCAGGTTCATGAAGCTTTTTTATTATTTCATAAAAATAACATTTTTCTTTATGACTAATGATTGACTTTTTATCCTGATGGTTACTGCTGGATTTAAAAATTTACATTTTTTTGATCCAAATTGAATTCATTTTTGTCAGTTTTTACTTAAAAAATCATTTTTTGAATACGCATAAATTGCACCAATTCTCTATGAAATTATATTATTTCGAAATTCAATTTTATATTAAGATTTTTGATTGAAATTTAGTGGGTTTTTTATTGGAATGTGAAAAATATTATGTTTTTTGTATTGTTCTATGTGTGTTTAATTACCTGTTATTAAGTGCTTTGTGGTTGTTTTGAGGGTGTGTTCTGTTCCATTCCATTCTATTGTGTATTTTTTGCGTAAAAATCAATATTATCTATTATCAAAATTAAAATATCTAAAATTAAATTTAGGATTTTCGACGTCGGTCTACTTTCGCTTTCCAAACAATAAAACTAATCACAATGATTCTTTTTGATTCAAAAAGTGAAATTAACAGAGTTGGAAATATCCCGGTTTTTTTTCAGATAAAAACAAGAGGTATTTTGATCTTGGGTAACGTATTAAATTTCGTTTTTGTTTATCTAAATATTCTCAACAAGTATACTGTCAGATCCATCAAAAAACAAAGAATTAGCAATTTTTTCAATTGTCTGATGAGTGGTTCGGACAGGGCAGTTTTTTCAAAGACTATTTTTCTATTTGCTTCATGTAATAACAAGGAGAATATAAATCGATACAATGTTTTGCTTTCCCCTTTAACTATACAAAGAACCAGTAAAGAGCATAAATGTATGCTGTATCCATAATAATTAAAGGTTCTTATTGTTTGTGCATTCTCTTCTGTCGACGAGAGAGAGTACATAGTAATAGGGACCTTTTGAGCTATAAACTTAAAGAAGATAAAAGTATGAGTAAAACCAGGCTAAGAAAATTTGAACCCTGCCAAACTATGTGGAAAATCAAACTTAATAATTATTAAACTAAAATTAATGAAGAGAAAACATTTTATCCCAAAGGTGATCATAGTTGTTTTGCCTTTGTTGTTTATTTCGTTTTTCGGTTTTGGACAAACCCAAACTGTAAGGGGAACGGTTAGTGATGAAACGGGAGAACTAATGGTTGGAGTGAATGTCGTAATTCAAGGTACGACTAATGGGACAGTAACTAATGTGAATGGGGAATACGTGATAGAAGCTGCTCCTGAATCTGTATTGCAGTTCTCGTTTATTGGTTATACAACCCAATCAATTGTAGTTGGTAATCAAACCGACATTAATGTAAAACTGAGTCTTAGTGCTATTGGCCTTGAGGAAGTTGTTGCCATTGGCTATGGTGTTCAGCGAAGAGAAGCTGTAACCGGTTCAGTGTCGTCAATAGGAGGAGAAGATATGCGTAACATTCCTTCTTCCAATTTTACACAGGCTATCCAGGGACGTTTGCCCGGAGTTGAGTTATCGCAAACTTCAAGCCGCCCGGGTTCGTCAATGCAGATACGTATTCGTGGTACCCGTTCTTTAACTGCCAGCAACGATCCGTTGGTTGTGCTCGACGGTGTTCCTTTTGCCGGATCTATCAGCGATATCAATCCTAACGATATCGAAAGTATGGATATATTAAAAGATGCTTCGGCCACAGCTATTTATGGTTCGCGTGGTGCAAATGGTGTTATTATAATAACCACCAACAGGGGAACCAAAGGACAAAAAGCAAAAATTACCTACAACGGACGTCACAGTGTGAATACGCTTTTCTCTAAATTCCCAATGATGGATGGCCCTGATTTTGTAAAACTACGCGCTGCGAGAGGTCAATATTCAAACGGCCCGGATGAATTTGATGATGTAAATACCGATTGGCAAGACATGTTTTTCAGGAATGGTTACCAAACCAGTCATGATGTTGGTCTGGCAGGAGGTACTGAAAAAGGAAGCTATAGTTTCGGAGTAGGCTATCTTCAGGATCAGGGTGTTGTTCCAACGAATAAATTTAGCCGATATACATTACGTAGTTCAATTGACCAGGAAGTTGGTGAATATTTTAAATTTGGTATAACATCAAATAACAAATTCAATTTAACTGAAGGGAACCAGGTTGGCCTGTATGGTGTGTTAAGTATGTCACCAATTGTTGATCCTTATAACGAAGACGGTAGCCTGAAAAGAGTTGTTCAAATGCCTTTAGACGATCAGTTTGTATGGACAAGAGATGTTGTTGAAGGGTTGAGTGATAAATATTTAAGAGAGGACAGGGGCTATGCAACTTATAACTCGTTATACGGTGAAGTAAAAATTCCATGGATTGAGGGTTTGAAGTATCGTGCTACTCTTGGTTTGGATTTTATGCAGAACAACAATGGTCGTTACACTGCAGAGGGAGTTGGTAGTACTAATGAAACTACTGAATCATCTGCTTCTATCAGCAATTCACACAATTATCACTGGATGATTGATAACCTTGTGACATACGACCGTGTATTTGCCGAAAAACACAGGGTAAACGCTGTTGCTTTGTACTCTGCTGAACAAAGTACATATTTTAGCTCTGGTACATCGGCAAAAGGTATTCCGTCAGAAGATTTTCAATTTTACAGCCTTGGACAGTCTATCGGTGAGATTACCACCTCTGATGGAACTTACAGACAGACAGGACTTATTTCTTATATGGGCCGCGTAATGTACGAGTACGATGGCAAATATATGCTAACAGCAACAGTACGTAGCGATGCTTCGTCAAGACTGGCTGAAGGCCACAAATGGCACACTTATCCGGCAGTATCTGCAGGATGGAACATTTCAGAAGAATCGTTTATGCAGGACATTTCGCAAATTAACAGGTTGAAACTTCGTTTTGGTTACGGACAAACTTCGAACCAGGCAGTTGGTGCATACAGCACCCTCGGTCGTTTGAGTTCAAGAGACTATAACTTTGGAGATGAAACTTACGCCACCGGTTATTACGTAACTCAGCTTCCGAACGAGAATCTGGGTTGGGAGTATTCTGAAACATGGAACTATGGTTTAGACTTTTCATTGTTTAATAATCGTCTCTCAGGTACATTTGAATATTATGTAACAAATACAAAAGATATCTTATTGAACCTTAGTCTGCCTCAAACATCAGGAGTGAGCAGCTTTACTGCAAACATCGGTGAAACTCAAAACAAAGGTTGGGAGTTATCGCTTTCTGGTACCATTCTGGAAGCTAACGGATGGACATGGGATGCCGGTGTGAACTTGTATTCAAACCATAACGAATTAATTTCTTTGGCTTCCGGTCAGGACAGAGATGAAGGTAACGCCTGGTTTGTTGGTCATAATATCAATGCAATTTACGATTATCAATATGACGGCTTATGGCAGGAAGGCGATCAGTATCGCGACGTTCTGGAACCGGGAGGTAATGTTGGTATGATTAAGGTTAAATATTCAGGCGAATATAACGAAGATGGTACGCCGGCCAGACAAATCGGTCCGGACGATCGTCAGATAATTGATGTGGACGCTGATTTTCAGGGTGGTTTCAATACCCGTGTTGCTTATAAAGGAGTTGATTTGAGTTTTATTGGTACTTTCCAAAAAGGTGGTGTTCTTGTTAGTACACTAAACGGATCAAATAGCTACCTTAATATGTTAACAGGTAGAAGAGGACAGATAGATGTAGATTACTGGACTACTGAGAATACTGGTGCCAAATATCCGAATCCTGCAGGTGTTATAAGCGGCGATAATCCAAAATATCTTAACACTTTATCTCGTTTTGATGGTTCATATTTTAAAATGCGTAACATATCTCTTGGATACGATTTATCTCAATCGTTGTTAAAGGATTCCGGAGTTAAAGCCAAGGTATATTTCACCTTACAGAATGCATTCGTGTTGTTCTCTGACTTCAATAATGAAATGGGATTAGATCCTGAAACAAACTCAAAAGGTGATGAGAATACCGCTGCAGGAGGTGGAATTGCTGACCGGATACTTACGGTTGGTTTTAACTCACCTGCCACCCGTAACTTTGTTTTTGGTATTAACTTGACATTTTAAAAAAGGAAAAAGATGAGACACATAAATTTTAAAAATACAGTAGTAACAGTTTTAATAACGCTGTTTCTTGCAGGGTGTTCTGACATTTTGGAGGAACAACCACGGAGTATATTCGAGCCCGGTTTCTTTAAAACCGAAGCAGGTGTAAACGGAGGATTAACAGCACTTTATGCCCACCTGCGTCGTATTTTCGGAAATGCCTATTATTACAATACGGGTATTACCGGTACTGATGAGGCTACTTATGCACAGAGTGCCGATCAGAACTTCAAAGTAATGGATGTTACCGATCAGGGAAATATTACATCAACAAGTAGTAGAACCGATGTTTTATGGGGAAATGCATTTGCAGCAATCAATACGGCAAGTGGTATTATCGAGAATGCAACCGAGGTTGGTTTGGATGCGTCGTTAATAGCCGAGGCGAGATTTTTCCGCGCATTCGATTACTTCTTTCTTGTACAAACTTTTGGTGGCGTAGCTTTGGATTTAGGTGCAGGCGAATTGAAATTTAACACTGCTCCGGTAAGGATATCAACCAGAAATACGGTTACTGAGGTTTATACAAAAGCTATTTTCCCTGACTTGCAGGCTGCAGTAAACGACTTACCTGAATCAGGACGTTTAACCGGTACGGCTACAAAAACAACTGCACGCTTATTTTTGGCAAAAGCATACCTTACCTATGGTTGGTGGCTCGAAAATCCAAATAACATTCCAACTTATCCTGAAACATCAAGAACTGATCCTGACGGACATGATGCTCAGTGGTATTACCAACAGGCTTATGATGTGGCAACAACTGCCATCGATAATCCCGGACCTTACGCTTTGCAACCAACCTTTTACGATGTAAACCTGGGAGGAAACGATCGTAACAGCGAGATGCTTTTATATGCTGATCATACCGAAACCAGTGAAAAATACAACGATGGAAGTTTGACATACAGTGGTGGTGGCGGAGCTGAAAACTTTGCCGTTTGGATGATGACATGGAACTATACTGAGATCAGAAGTGCAAGAAACGCAGATGGAACAAGTCTGGCTCCTTCTGTATTGCGCGAAGCAGATCAAAGTCTTGGTCGTCCGTGGACACGTATGGCCCCAACAATTAACGTGTTCCGGGAAACATTTGCCGATAAAACAAACGATTCAAGATTCGACGGTACCTTTACCACCGTTTACCGTGGTAACTGGAATAAAAATAATGACAACACTGAATTCTATTACGGTGCAAACGGAATGCCTGTTTACCCGGGCGATGCGATCCTTTCTTTCGTTCAGGATGAAGAGGGTCTGGATATTACTTATCCCGGTGGTTCTGGTCCAAGCAACGTTGGTGCAGGAACTGCTCCTGACAGAGCTGACTATGTTATTGCGTTAAGCGGAACTAGCCGCGTTGTATATCCGGGTGCCTGGAAGCTGGGTACATATCGTACCGATAACGATGGAGGTTTGGGGCAACCTAATGCAGGAATTACCCGTCCTTTCAACATTGCTAAGTTTTCAGAACTGTATTTTATTGCAGCTGAAGCAGCAGTTAAAGGAGCATCAACAAAATCCGGACAAAGTGCCAAAGATTTAATTAATGTTATTCGTGCCCGTGCCGGTATGTGGAGTTTCAACAGGGCAGGAAATGTAGAAAAGATTGAAGATCACAGTGCCGAGATGCTCGCAGCAACTCCTGACGAAATAACAATTAACTATATTTTGGCAGAACGTTCGCGCGAGTATTATGGCGAAGGATTCCGTTGGTTCGACCTTGTTCGTACCCAAAAATGGGAAGAGTTGGCTGGCACCTATGATATTGCTTCCAGCTCAAAAGGCGACCATACTGCAAAAACTTATACTCGTAATATTGAGCCTTATCTGTATTTGCGCCCAATACCTCAAGGTCAGATTGACGGAATGGAAATGACTGATGACGAAAAGGCAACATATCAGAATCCGGGATATAATTAATGGTTATGAACATAGCTCGTAATATTTCAGTTCATTACAGATAAAACTTTAATATCTGTATTTAGCAGAAGATGAAACTGGAATAGTCGAGGTTTAGTTAGATCAAAAAGCGTCACAATAAAGTGGCGCTTTTTTTGAATAAAAAAAGCCGGTGAATTCACTCACCGGCTTTTCTATATATAAAGTTGTTATTTTATTAATAACGCGACATCATGGCTGAAATGCCGCCACCATTTGTAACATTTGAAAATCCGCGACTCATAAGAACCTGTTGGGCATAGGCCGAACGTGCACCTGTGGCACAGTAAACAATAATTTCACGATCAGTATTGTCTCCCAAATCTCCTTTTCCCTGCATCAGGTCATCTAAAGGAATATTAATTGCATCGGGGAAAGCACCACTATGGAATTCTCCCGGGGTACGTACATCGATAACCAAACGTTTTAATTCTTCAGTACTAACATTTTTGTTGGTTTCCGTTTCTTCCATCACTTTTTCGCCAATGCTTTTTTTCTCGATAGGCAGCGGAATCATTTTAATATTTTTAAAACCGATGGTAGCTGCGTAACGTTGCAATGAAGTATGTCCGCCTGAGATGTTTTTCACTTCCTGGCATCCGGCACCCAAAAGTGTGCGAACTGCCTGGTGACCTTTTTTACCTGTTTCGTCGTAAACCAGAATGGCAATATCTTTTGGAATCCTGTCGAGGTTGGGTTGGAGCATCTCCAACGGTAAATGATACGCGCCGTTCATTTTACTTTTTTGGTTGGCAAAAACATCACGAATATCCAAAACGATCAGTTGTCCTTTACTTTCGATATAATCATCCAGCTCAGATGCGAGAATACTCGGACCGTATCCCGTCATTTTATTTTCTGCCACATAAGCAGCCATGTTCATGGCATCGTTAGCAGTACCGATAGGTGGAGAATATGCAAAGTCAACATCTGCAAGATCGCTTACAGTAAGTTTTGCCGCACAGGCTGTTGCAATTACGTCAAGACGCTTGTCGGCACCTTTGTAACCTGCAGTTTGACCTCCAAGAACAACTCCGGTATCTTTATCAAAAATCAGCATCACACTCACGGTTTCTGCTCCCGGGTAATAAGAAGTATGGTGTTCTTTATGAACCACAACTGCATCGGCATTAATATTGGCTGCCAGCGCTTGTTTTAATGACAACCCGGTACTTCCTGCCACTGCATCGAATACACGAACTACAGAAGTTCCTATAGAACCCTTGTAGCTGTGGTTTCCACCAAGCGCATTTTCTGCTGCAATTCGTCCCTGGCGGTTAGCAGGACCTGCCAGCGGTATGCGTACTTTTTTGCCGTTAACGCGGTGTTCAATTTCAACCATATCGCCGGCTGCAAAGATATTGGCATCAGAAGTTTGTAGTTTATCGTTAACCAGTAAACCACCGGCTTCGCCGATTTCAAGACCTGCATTTTTTGCCAACTGAAGAGTAGGGCGAACACCCACTGAAAGTAGTACCATATCGGCTTCCATAGTTTTTCCGTTATCCAACTCAACAGAGTTACGATTTATTTTAGTTACTGCTGTTTCCGTGTGTATACCAACACCGAATGCTCGCAACTCACGAGTAATAAATCCTGCAGTTTCGCCTTCCATTAACGGCATTACATGCTGCATTTTCTCAACTACATGTACATTCAGTCCTCTTTTAACCAGCGCTTCAACCATTTCAAGACCAATGAATCCGCCACCTACAACTACTGCAGTTTTAGGATCGTTGTCTTTCAGGTGGTTGTCGATTTTATCCATGTCTTCTAAAGTCCATAAACTGAAAACATGGTCGGCATCAGCTCCTGTAACATCGGGCTTAATAGGCTTGCCACCCTGAGCAAGAATCAGTTTAGAATATTCGAAAGTACTTTTTTGTCCGTTCTGACTATTTATGGTATGAACTTCTTTTTTGTCTTTATCAATGCTTTCTACCGAGGTATTTGTGTGTACTTTCACCTGGTATTGTTCGTTAAAACTTTCCGGGCTTTGAAGGATCAACTTCGAGCGGCTGTCGATATCTCCTGCAATATAGTAGGGCAGGCCACAGTTGGCAAACGAAACATCCGGACCGGCTTCCAGCATTGTTATTTGTGCATCGGGTGATAAACGACGGGCTTTGGCTGCGGCAGTGGCGCCTGCTGCAACACCTCCTATTATCAAAATCTTTTCCATATAATTAAACTTCAAATTTTACTTCATATTTAAATATCTAAGAATCTAGATAAGTCGATGCAAAAATATACAAGTCAACAGAAGTATGTATTCATTTTTAGTTATTGTTAACGTAACGTTGATGAAAGGACCCATTTTGGAATGTTGGATAAATAAATTAAAAAGCAGGAAGGGAATTTTTATAAACTAAATGTCTGGTAAAATTGGGGCAATACAACTGTACAGCAGAAGTACTTTTGCAGATTTATTTAACAATTTACTATAAGAAAGTCTATTTAATTGTAATTTAGGCATCTGTTTTTTATGTTATTTATTATAAATGGATAACATAAATAGAACTTAAAACAAACAAAAATTAACCTAATAGAATTATGAAATTCAAGATGACAAAAATTAGCCTTGTATTATTCATTATCACAGTTTTTGGAGCAATACAATTAAATGCACAACCATCAAAGACATTAATTCAGGTAATTGTTTCGCCTGACCATTCTGACTGGACCTACGATACTGGTGAAAGAGCTACATTTACAGTTTCTGTTTACCGAAATAGTGTTCCTTTAGATGGTATTGAAATTCATTATCGAATCCAACCAGAGAAAGTGGATTTCTGGGAAGAAGGAACAGAAACACTTAAAGACGGAAAAGTAATTTTAAAAGCAAAGAAATTCAAAGAGCCTGGTTTTTTACGTTGTCATGCATCGGTTGAGGTGGATGGAAAAACATATTCCTCTTATTCAACTGCCGGATTTTCACCCGAAAAAATCCAACCCACAACCACTTTGCCTGACGATTTCGAAGCGTTTTGGGATAAAGGAAAAGAAGAACTTTCTAAAGTACCGGTCAATCCTGTATTGACTTTAATTCCCGAACGGTGTACTGATAAAGTAGACGTCTATCATGTGAGCATTAATAATATCAGTGGTAAAATATATGGTATTTTGTGCAAGCCAAAGGCAGAAGGGAAATATCCCGCTATTTTGCATGTGCCTGGTGCCGGTATTCGTCCCTACTACGGCGATATTTCAGGTGCTGAAAATGGTTTTATTACGCTGCAGATTGGTATTCATGGAGTTCCGGTAAATCTCGATCCTGAAGTTTACAGAAATTTGATGGCTGGCCCGCTTAAGAATTACTGGATTACAAACATGGATGATAAAGACGAATATTACTATAAACGTGTTTATTTGGGATGTGTTCGTGCTGTTGATTTTATTGAAAGCCTTGATTGTTTCGATGGTGAAAATATTGGCGTTACCGGAGGAAGCCAGGGAGGAGCACTTTCCATTATAACTGCCGGGCTCGACCATAGAATTGATTATCTGGCAGCATTTTATCCCGCGTTGTCCGATTTAACAGGCTACTTGCAAGGAAGGGCAGGAGGTTGGCCACACATGTTTCGCAATGATTTCACCAATAAACCTGAGAAAATTGAAACATCGAAATATTTTGATGTAGTAAATTTTGCACGTTTTGTAAAAGCTCCGGGTTGGTACAGTTGGGGATATAATGATAATGTTTGTCCTCCAACGTCAGCTTACGCCGCTTATAATGTGATTACGGCGCCTAAAGAATTACACATTTTCCAGGAAACTCAGCACTGGACATTCCCCGAGCAGCAAGAGCTGAAAAATGATTGGTTTTATAAGCTGTTGAAGAAATAAAACACTACGATTAACCTGCAATTATGACTTTATTGATTGCAGGTTTTTTTTTATCTGAATAACAAATTCTTAGTGTTTGTTTTGGTTACTTCCCGATACAGAAGATTTAAATCACTTATATCTAAAGTTTTAAAGAATTTGGTGTACAAATACGAATCAAATAATGCGCCTAATCAATTGATTGTCAGTCGATTGTTAGTTTCTCCTTTGATTTCTGCAAGGTATTACATTTTTTTAAAGTATCCTACTGTAGAATAAATTTTCAAAAATTGAACTATTTAATCTTAACTCTTAATCGGTTTACCAATAACTATTAGAGTTGAATTTATTTTCTTTTCGGTTAAGTTCTTCCATTAAGTTTTCCCGATCTCTGTCATCTAGAACTTCATCTGCTCCCTGTGTAAAAGGATCAAACCATTCAATTTTTTCTTTCGCCCAGGGAACCCATTCCATACGTTTTAAATCCAAGTCTTTTCTCTGCTCCAACGCGGTAATGTATTCGCGTAACACCTGTGCTTGTTTCCAATAATTAGCCATGTTTATAAGCTGTTTTATCTTTCTTATTTGTTCATCCTTTTTCTGCTGCAATATTCTTTGTCTTTCACGCTGTTCTGCTTCAATTTTTCGGTGTCTTTCCCATTCAATTTTTCTTTCAACCTCTTTCTTTGCATAAATTTCGAAATAAGCTAAAATCTCGGCTAAACGGGATTCAATTGGCTTTTTCCCATCTGTCCATTCTTTTACTTGATATGGACGTTTATCATGAACAAAAACTAATGTGCCGCTTGGGTGATATGTGCGATTTCTCCAACCATATGTCTCTGTTTCATAAACAATTTTCGCTTTCTCTTTGAATTTAACGGGCAGTTTTTCACCAAAAACAACAGCAAATGTTACGTCATCTTCAACTATCAAATCGTGCTTTCGTGAACGAAGTAGTTTAATTAGGGAATTCATGAATCGCAATGCCCGGTCAATATGTGGTTCTGATACCATTATATTGATTTCACCTCTGTCTGTAGTTCGCATTCCTACATAATTATAAACTTTGGAATCTTTCTTCGATAGAGATTTTTTAGCTTGAGCAATAAGACTATCGGAACGCGTTATTTTATTGGGCACCGTTAACGGAAGCTTTGGATCATTGAGTAAATCACGTTTTAGTCTGGTAATAGGAGAGACCTCTTCAACTTTTTCAACGTATTTCCCGTCTTTGTCACGATAACAAAGAATAGTTTCTTTCTCTCCTTCATACTTCGACGGAAGTTTAGGTTTTGTGACCTTATAGCCATGTTGAATTTTTGACCAGTGTCCGGCCTTGGGCAAAGGAATGTTCATCTTTTTACATCTCTTTCGAATACCATTGTCTGTGATGCTATATTTTCTGGCTAACCTCGATAGTGGTTCTGACCAAACTAATTCATATAATTCTTCTCTGGTAAAAACAATCTTTTCCATATTGGTTTTTTCCAGTTAAGAAATAAAAAAATTAATTGAAATTAGTTGTGTAGATATTAAAATTTAGGAACAGACATTGTGCGTGAGCAAATGCAAGTGTAGCTTGGCATGAAATAACGTGAAATGCCAAGCTACTCTTGTGTGCGTTGCCGAAGTTGGTGAATGCAGTGAGTGGTCCCGAAAGAATTTCGGGGGCAAACGAATGGAATGAATCTACTGCAGGCAAAAGGATTTAAAGAGGTAATTTTATATATTACCCAACAAGACATGGCAATTAAGATTTTATCTGATATTTCAAGCCGAATTACAATTGAATGTCTTGCATAATATCTACCGGACATTAATCAAAATTTCTTGTTCCAAACATTTTTTATACTTGTGAAAAAGAAATATCAGATTCTCAATATCTTCATTTAGAGCAAGTGTTTCGGAAGTGGTTGATTTATACTGGGTGTCATATAGTTTTTTATTTCCATAGCTTTTGATTAGTTCTTCTATTTTCTCGGGAATAAAGAAGGAAGCTTTATCGTTCAGATATTGGAAATATTCAACCTTGAAAATACGTATCCCCTCAAAGTCAAAATCACCGAAGTGAAGGTATTTATTTGGTATATTTTGAAGCCAGGTAATCAAATCTTTTGATTGCGGATATCTACTTACAAATAAAATGGATTGATTATTAAATAGATGTTTCTGTTTGTCTATAAACCTAAAGTTTTCCGGATTCTCAATTCCAACGACAACAGTATTTTGAGGAATGACAAAATCTTCAAAATCATGAATATAAGTGTAGGTTCCAGCTTGAGGGTGCAGTGTGAAATTATGCTTGTTAATTGACGTTTCAAGAGGAGTATAGCAATTCACAAGAAATCCTTTAAAAGTCCGCCTTGAAGAAAGTTTTGAGTTGGATGATGCAACGATATTGCCAGCCCTTGAATTCCCATATTCCAGATTTTCGATATATACATTCAGGTCGTTTATACCTAATTGATTACTTAAAAAGTTAGTAATAGCTTCTGGCTTGGTTGCAAAAATGGTTTTCCTGCTTCTGCCTTGCAATTTTATATGCAAGATACCATTATCAATCATCTTGTCGATAACCTTGCTTCTCAGTTGACCATAAGGAATCGTTTCACCTTGTAGTAATTGCAGTATTTTTTTTGCGATGTTAGCAGATAGGTCCATAGTTATTCAACCAATACAGGATTTGAAATAATACGTTTAACTCTAGATTGCTTGTTCGCATCTTTATTAATCTTATAAATATGACGATAATTCAGCGGAGTACTTTCTGTTGGTGAACCGTTTATCAGTAGAATATTTCTTTCATTGGCAAATTTCAATATTCCTTTGACATTATTGGGGTGCAGCTTTCCTATTTCATCCATCATGCAATGAAGTTTAAAATCTTTAAACTTGCGTGAGGCACCTTCTTTGAACACATTCAGAAGCATAATATTTATCATCGCTTTTACCAGAACATCCGTTCCTTCAGAGCCAACATTCGTAAGTTTTTCGACCCAGCCGGTATCATTACCATTTTCCTCAACTCTAAAAGCTAACTCAAAGGAATCAGTAAGCTGGATAATTGAGTTCTTTGCAAGATTTATTTCTTTTACCAAATGTTTTAACAGCTCAACTGCTTTTTCGTTGTTTTTATTTTGGTCAACTCCTGTAAACAGATTGGCTGCACCCAGACTTATTGCATTTTCATCGTTAAATTCTTTGATTTTTTTTAGCAGCACGACCGCAGTATTTTTACTGTCGGTAATATCTAATTCAATATTATTTACTGCAGTAACAAAATTTTTGTGTCGAAAATCCGTGTTGATTTTGTTAATTATCTTTTTAATCTCTCCGGTTTTTGAGATTAGCATTGTAGTCTCTTTCCCAACTGAACTGATTATATATGCAAAACGTTCGTTTGTTCTTTTTTCAAACTGGTTGATTTTTTCTTCCTCAATAAAGTCGTTTAAATCTTCGGCCCATTCCATATATTCTTCTGTCCCAATCAACTTTGACGGAAAGCTAAAGATATTACCATCGGAGAAATGTGATAAAAATTGATCAATACTTGTTTTAAGCTCATTCTGTCTGTCAATTGTTGTGTAGTATTTTTCATTTATATCTTCGATGATCTGAATCGCGGTTCTATTATTTTTTAATGTTTTTATGGAGTTCTTATTATCCTCGAATATTTTATATGCCAATGATTTAATAAAGTCTTCATACTTTTGTTCATCACTTTGGAAACTAATAATTCTGGTTTCTATCTCCGAGATTTCATTTGCAATTTGCTCGATTTTCTTTTTAAGTTCATTAACCAGGGTAGAAAATCCATTTTGCAGAGTTACCAGCTTTTCTTCAAGTATATTAATTTCATTCTTAAATTCTTTTTCCTTATCAAATAGCTCCCTTTTGTCTTTATTGTAATCACTTACGATATCTCGATGTTCTTCAATAAATTTAAGTTCGTTTTGAACTGTCGTTATTTGCGTTTCAATTTCAGTTAGACGTTTAGTATCAATACCTTTAGTTTTCAACTCTTTATTTCTATCTGTTTTTAAACTTTCTACTTTGCTCTCAATTTCCTTTCTTTTTTCTGTAGTCTGTGCATACAGTCCTGCAATTTCGTTTTGGTTCTTTCCTTGAAGTTCGTTTATTCTTCGAGTTTTTTCTCGTTGTTTATTCTCTTTAGTTTTTCGTAGCTTATTCTTAAATGCTTCGTAACTACTTGCTGCATCCTGTTTTAATGCAATAGCTTGATCAATCTCAACCTGAATTTTTGCTATGGCTTTAGATTTTTCTTCAGAAGCTTTATTTGTAAAACTGATTTTCTCAACTTTATTAGTTTCGATTAGTTTAGTAAGTTGTTCACAATAGTATTCGGCTTGTCGTATTTTTTCCTTCAGCTCTTTTATTTTCGGAAGGTTTCGTCGTTGAATATTTTCTTTTTCCTTTTCTAGTTTGGTACCGACGTTTTGTATTTCTTTTCTATAACTTTCGATATTATCATTTAACTTACTTAGTTCAAATTGGTAATCTTCTATCGTTTTTACCCTGATTTCTATTTGATTAAGATTAATTTCAATTCCAAAAATCGATGAAGATCCTTCAACTAATTTAGGCGAAAGACCATCTTCAAAAAGTAATTTCTCATCGACAACTTTTCCTATCGTGTTTTCCCAGCCTGATTTGTTTTCATTAAGCCAACCATATAACGAATCTTTACTTTTCTCTAAATTATTTTCTATTTCACCCTTTTTTGAAATAGAATTCTTTAATTCAGTCTGTAACTTTTCTTTAAGGCGGTCGCTATTTTTTACGGCCTCCTGATTCTCGAAATTCCATTTTGTTTGCAGAGACTCAATTTGTTGTTTATAATTAGTAATGTTATTTGTTTCCTTCTGATGTGTGAGTTCAGATTCATTTATGATGGTTTGAGCTTGTTCTATTTCCTTTTTGTAGAATTCTGTATGTTTGATAGTTAGTTTATTCTTCTCTTTGGTGTGAACATCTTCAGTTCTTCTATTATACTCATCTTCCTTATCTTTTAATTCGGCTTCAAACTCATTCTCCAAGGACTGAAAATGTTTCTCATATTCCTTATTTAACTCAGAAATAAATGCTAATTCTGTTCTTTCAATCTCAAGCTTTTGGTTTTCCTTTTGATTAATATACGAGTTAAGTTGATGTTCTTGTTCTTTTATCAGTGCATCGTATTTACTATTAATATCGACATACTTATTGGTTAATAATGTTCGCTCGGTTTTTAATGAATCAAGTTCAATTTTCTTTTCTTCATTCGCAGCAACGCGAATTATGAGATCACCGATATTAATGCTTTCATAGAATTTCTTTTGTTTGGCAGCATCTTTCAGTTTTCCGTTTAGTTGACTGATACTATCATTTAATCTGACCTTGCGCTTTTCGAATAAGGTTGTTTCGTGTGCTTGTATCTGCTTTTCTGAATTAAACGACTTCTCCAATTGTTTCCTCGTTTCCTTTAATTTCGGTTTTTCATTTTCAATAACATCTAATCTATGCATTAATTGACCGGCCAAATTGATCAGCTCTCTTTTTAAATGTCTTATCGCAGAGAGCATTTGTATTGCATTATCTGCCTGCCTTTGGACTGATGGTAAGCGGAATCTTTTAATATCATTTAATTCAGTCTCAAATCCTTTCAGGTGATGGTTATACTGGTCTAGGTCAATGGCAATATGTTCATCTTCTATCGATGAGATTATCGTTTGTTTTATTTCAGTCGCGTCAAGCTTGGTATTCAGGAAAACATTTTGAACGGTTCGATAAATGTTCTTATACTGTTTAGTTTCAAGCAAAGCATATTTTTTAAACTCCTTCTTACCAATAAAATTACCATATAAAATATCGCGATACTGGTCGTAACTGTTGACCATAGAAGACACATTTATTCTGTGGGTGTCTAACTTTTCACGAATGGCTTCCCAGTTACCATAAACGTCTCCGGTTTCTGTAATAAAATATTCGGGTTTATATGGCGTGTCGATAAATCGAAAACATACTCTGTGCTGAGATTTAAAGGCCAAAATGCAATAAGCCCCGGTTTCCCTTGCCACTTCATATACAATGTATGAATTCCCATAATTCAAGTACCAATCTGCAAAATTTTTAACTGTCGGGCCTTGTGGTATACCCAATTTACGAGAGTCAGCATTATAGAAATATAGGATGGCACGCAGGATGGTACTTTTACCAACTCCTTGTGTACCTATGAAGTGAATATTACCGTCCAGTTGGATTTCAGCATAGGGGATAGTGGCACTATTTATAAAAACAATTTTATTCAGGTATCTCATCTTTTACTTCTTCGCTAAGGTTAATGTTTAATATGAGGGCTTCCAGGTAGCTAAACGAAGCTAAAACCTTGTATGAATCCGAAATTTCGTTTTCCAACTCCACAAATCCATCACTTCGTAATCTTTCAACCAACTTTTTTATACCATCCAATTCATTATCAGTTCCTGTATATTTTTTCAGAGCTTTTAATTTACTTTTTAATGTGGCATTCACTTTTAACTGTACTGATATTTCCTGTGGTTCAAAGCGATACCCAGAGCCAAATGACGAATCATAACTCTTAAAGAAATCGACGATATCTATCCACCTAAAGGCTTGCTCTAATTTTCGGTTGATATCTACTTTTTGTTCCGGGCGGGTAAAATGATAATATTCATCACCTTGAGTCAGAAAGTAATTTATTTCGATAAAGTAGTCTTCTAACTTATCAAAATTCTCATCAATATAATTATACAGCTTCTGGGTTTGTGGTTTTGAACTGTTTGAACAAATAAAACCACCTTTACTAAGCAGTTCAAATACGTCTTTTTTCAAGTTATATGTTGCCATAATAAGTCCTATTTAGGGTAAACTACTGAGAACTCACTTCCCATATGTGTTACATAGTTGTCGGTAAAATGAAAATTATCCTCGTAAAGAGATATGAGCTGGCAATAGCAAGTTACTATTTCTTCAAAACTTACTTCTTTCGGATAATCGTATTGCATTACAAAATCGAGTAAATGATGACCGGTTGCCATAAAATTGTTTTTCATTTCATCGATATTAATAAAGACTCCTGTTTCTTCTGTATCATCAAAAAATTCAGTGTCAATTGCTTTAGCCAAAGGCACTTTATGTTTTACTGAACTCTTAAGCCTTTGATTTATTGATTTTATAATTGAGTAGGTTTCGTCTTCTTGTAATAAATCCAAAGATAGCTTTACCGGAAAAGTTGGTCTGCTTTCAAATGCAACCGGATTCATTTCCCGCAGTTGGCTAATTATATCGGATTTACTTTCCAGCTCAAACTGGTCCTTTAAATATTTAACCTGACGAATTTTTTCAATGATTTTACTTTGATGTTTAACCTGATTCAAAAAATCAATGATTTGTTTCTCCGTTTCAATCAGGTTGTGCCTTCCATCTTGCAATTGCAGTCGAAGTTCTGTCGTAATTCTGTTCAACTCATCATCTTTAGCAATTGCAAAAAAGGTGAGTTCATCTTCAGTAACGAATTTATCAGTAATCGTGATTAGTTGTTTTATATCAATTCTACGTTGGTCGTAGTTTTCAAGCTTCTTAATTTTAATTTTATAGTTGGGCTCAGTTTTAAACGTGTTGTCAATATTGCGTTTAAGGTCGACAATATTGCGTAAACAGATAAAGCCAATTTTTCGAAGAGCAGCCTTGATGGTTCTCAGGTATTTATACCTTCTGTGTTCACTGTCCTCTGCGAGGTAGTAATCAACATTTTCCTTTAACAGCGTAATGTGTTCATTAATTAATGAGATATTGATTTCTTCATTAACATCTAATATCTGTTCGAAAAAGGAGAGGAGTTGATCTTCAATTTCCAGATAACGCCTATTTCTTATAATAACACCTTTTTCGATTAACGATTCAACTTTGCTTTCTTCTAATACTTCAATAGCCTGGTCGTAACGGTAGTCGAAAGATTTACGCTTCCCAAACATCTGACCAAGTAACTCTTTACCAAGTACCAATGCATTAAGAAGCTCATTTATGGAGTGGAAGGTGTACATAGTTTATTTTTCTTTCCTATGGTTTTAATCTTATATATCGGTTATAATCGATTACAATTCCAAACTGGTTCACTAGTCCAGTCTTCAGGGAATCCCATTGCCGCAGGATCGATGTTCGGGTACTTTTCAAATAAAGCCTTTAATCGTTCCACTACATCGTTTTCGTATTTCACCCGATTCATAAGGTAAACCAGCATTGCTAATATAAAATAGCTGTTGTTATTGTCTATTGATTGGTTGTTTAGCCATGGATAGTAAGTTCGCCGGGGAATGATAGGCTGAATACTCATCGCCCGGTTCCACAATCGGGAATGGTGTGCACAAACATTCCGCAAATACACAATACTGTGAATCCACGATGAGAATACCGTATCTGCCAGACCAAATACTTTTGCAATTTGTCTTTTCTCGTGGCCGGGTTTCAGGTTGCTGTACATGACCGAAAGTGAGCCAAATGAAGTTACTTCGAGCAGCATCCAACTTGGGGGCAATGAATCGGTATATTTTTTATTAAAAGCCAGGATAAATTCTTCGTCGCTACGGTGATATTCACTTTCCAATTTATCCAATAATTTTTGGTGCCGATCGTAACTTTTGAATAATTCCGGCTTTTGATACCAGAAAGGACCATGCCGATGCGAAAGAATATAAATCATTTTTGCACGGATAGCTACTTCAATTTTTTCAAGTTCCGCTAATACAAAATGTCTTAATTCTCGATCGAAACAATAGATTTTATATGCAGTATCAAATGATGCGCCCTCTTTAAATTCATGCTTTTCTTTATTCGCAAGTAAGGGATACCAGTAGCCACTAAGCCGATAATAACTTTTTACTTCTAGCAAATGAAGCAGGTAGTCCTCGTCGGGAATCTGTAACCCACGCTCTTTTAATTGTTGAAGCTGCTGTTGATAGGTGAGCGCAGCTTTTGTATAAGCTGCTTTACTCATAGGGATAAAAATAAAACGCTTACCCTGAGCGCGCTGATCTTACGGGAAGCGGGGTAAGCATGTTGCTGCAAATATACACAAATGTGTGATACAATTGCAAGGTTCATACTAATATTTATTTTTTGTACTCTCATTAACATCCTGATATATAGTCTTTTTTCTAGCTATTAAGTGATTTTGAAATTATTTTTTGTGGACTATTGGCCGTAGTTTATACTCTCACTTTCGGTTTGGATTCATACGTTTCTTCTTTCAGTTTTTCTTCCGGAATAGGATATAATAATTTTTAGAATTGTATTTGTTGATAAATGCGTTTGCCCAAAAACATAATTATATAGTTCGTGACTTGTCGGAAATGCACTAAAATACAAAAACGATTAGTAAATAAAGCCAATTCGAAGAAGGCTTTTATGAACATTATTCCGTTTGTTTATTTACATAAATCAGGCTCTCATTCCAAATCGTAAACACTCAAAAATCAATTTAATCCGAATTGCAAAAGGAATCGGAATAAATGGACGATGATAATCGAAGCGGGGGAGGCGCGTTAATAGTCAAGTGTTTTTACTGCTTTTTTTGCAATGAATTTTCCTTTCGAAGTATGAGAAAGGAGTATTCATGCAAAAGTATAATCGTTTTCAAAAACTCTTGACTATTCATGCGCAGCGTTTATGCCGAAGTCTTTTGCAACCGCAGGCCTGTTTGGATTGAATTGAATACTTTTGTTTGTGATTTGGAATCACCTTTAAATTGAATGGAGTTCATTTTGGCAAGCTTTCATCAGGAGAATTTGCAGGTTCAGGATAGATAACATTTCCTTTGTCCTTAAGCGCTTTTTTAATATTCAATTCGTATGTTTCCACAGCTTTTCGAATGTCATTTATAAATTCTTTGTCACGCTTAATATGAAATACTGTTTCCATATTTCTCAAACCTTTTGAATCAATTCCTTGAAGGGAATTAATATATCTATATTTCAGATCGTTGTCAGCCAGTCTTGAGTTTTGGATCATCAGACCGCCAATGCTAATAAATTGCAATACTAAAATCATAATAGAACCTATCTTCCAGGTTTTAAAAGAATCGACAGTAATGAGCTTTTTCTTCTTTTTGGGAAAACATTTTAAACTTTCGATACTTGTTTCTAACTGTTTAATACTATTTGTAATGTCAGATTTAGTTCGCTGAATTTCTGAGTTAGTCGTATCAATTTTTTTTTGAAACGAGGTTTCTATTATCCGATGGATTTGATTCAAAAATGTATGGGCCGAAACAAACTTCTGCCGTTCCTCTTGTTTTGGAGTATCTTCTTTCGGCTTTTGATTGGTATTGTTGTTTCCCATCTCTTTTTCAATTGTTGATAGCCTCTTTTTGATTTCCTCAAACATGGCTACTATTAAACTATTATTATTCATATTCAATTATTTAATTACCTGCTTAACCCTCGATCCCTGTTCTTTCGCTTTTTCCTCAGATTTACAGAAGAACTATGATTTTCTCTGTCAATATGCCTGTATTTATATGCCGATAATGATACATCGACCAATGGATTCATTTCATGTCCACGGCTATATTTTGTTTTGATGCTGGATTCACGCGAAATATTTTGCTGTATCTGCCTGTTTATTTTGGAGAAACTAAATTGCCGGTCAACTTTAGATCCATTGAATTTGAAGTTGTTTTTTGTGAATATTATTCCCTGCATCTCGTCTGTACGCCCTTTATATTTAAAAGAAGTTTCTATTCCTTGTTCTTTCAAGGCTTGAATCAGAGCGTTCCATGACTTGCAATTAGGTACAACCTCTTTTAGTGTATTGTATATTTCATATTTGGTTTTATCCGGCTCTCGGAGACGGTGTTCTTTTACATTCTCTTTTCCTTTCGCGAAATAGAGTCCGAAATCAAAAGTCAGGTCCTTACAGATCTTTTCGCTGCGAAAGCGATCATTTTTATCGGAAATGGTTTTACCTTGATTGTTTACTCTGTTAAAGACCAGGTGAATGTGTGGATGCTCCTTGTCGTAATGGCGAACGATTATATATTGGGTGTCTTTAATGTCCATTCTCTTCATGTATTCGTGAGCAATTTCCACCATTTTAGGATTACTAAGGTTATCCTTGTCCTGAGCAGAAAAATCAAGAGAAATATGACCAACCGTTTTGGTCACTCTGGGATTCAGGTTTGTCTGTTGGATAAAACTCTGAATAATAGTTTTGGAGTTTTTGGTTCTAACTCCATCTGTGGAAAGAATTTCGGCTGCCTTCTTTTTGTCAAGTACATATTCCACCGCCCCCTTAAAACCTTTTCCTTTGATAATTTTTGCGATCATTTAATTTTGTCAATGATGTTGTCAATCTCACCGGCCAAATACAGATACTCTGTTCTGGCGTTTTTGTATCCTCCCGCATTAGCCTTCTTCGCTATTTGATTTAGATTGTTAGCCATTCCGCAAAGCTTTCTGATATGATCGTTCAGTTCAGGTGTCAACCTTTGAATTATTGTGCATGAAGCAATAGACTGTCGGATAATCTCACTCATTGATGTTTTGGCTTCTGAAGCTTTACCTTTTAGCGTATAATATTCTTCAGTTGACATCTTCAAACTGACGATATAAGTTTTCTTTTCGGAGACAATTTTTGTGGGTCTACCACCTTTTTTATAGCTGTTCATTTTCTTCTACTTAGACCAGCGGGATGCAGAAGCAAGGGTTTTGGTAATACCAAAACATAAACTTGCTTCGCATAAAACTGACAGGGTATTAGCGTTTGAGGCCTTATAATTTCTGTTGTTTTCGTTGAGAAAAATTCAACGTGATTTCCTCCTTCAGACTATCGTCCGGCACTAGTTCAAACTTTTTAATCAGCAATTTTAAAGCTGGATTTTGCTTTATCATTTGCTCTGTAATGTAGCTGGTCTCCGGTGTTAGTTTTTCAATTAAATAGTCTGCAATATCGTAACCAGTTGGTAACTTTTCAGTCTTACTTAAACCTTCCAGAAACTCAGAAATTCGAATGTCGATGCCATATCTTTTCATGAGTTTGGCTTTTCTGTGCCATGTTTTGAAAGCACCCAGGTCAGGAAACAAAACCACTTTCCGATCTGATAGGATTTTAAAATTACTGGTATTCAGACTTCCATATTTTCCACCGGAAGCAATCCAACGGTAATCTTTTAAAAAATGGGCAGCAATAACAGCACTTTTCTCACTTTCTACTATTCCAATTGGTTTCGAAATATCTTCATTGAGTAGGTGTTCACCGAAAAAACACTGTTTGAGTTTAAAATCTTCGTGCTTAATTCGGAAATGTACCCAGGAGATGTGATTGAACGGGTGTTTTATGCGTTTCCCAGTTTTTGGGGAATATTGCATGATTTTACCTGTGCGAATATTTCCTTTGGAATCAACTTGCCAAAATATTGTTGCTCCATCCCATATTTTAGAAGTTCCAAGTTTGTAATTCGCAAATAGTTCCAGCGTTGCAGTTTCCCCAATTTGTGAACAAAGAAACTGAAACAGATTATTATGCTTATAGGATTTCTGGCTTTCGTATAATAGATCCTTATCAATAAAACTTATTGACTGAATGGTTTCAGGAGTACTGTTGGAAGGGAAGGAGGTTTCACGTGTTTTAGGTAGAATGTAATTGTTGTCCTGAAAGTATTGACTGGGCGTATAATGATAGCCGCATTTTTCTTCACGGTTACACCTTCCAACATTTTTCGGAAAGGTAATCTGCTTTTCTGTATCAATATATCTAACAAATACATTCTTCTTATTACAAGCAGGGCATGTATGTCGTGTTGAAGAACCTTGATATGGTTCAAGTTTAAATCTAAAAGTATTCATCTTAGCTGGTGTTTATCGTTTTTTTGAAAATGGAATGGAATAATCTTCTGAGAGAACTTCAGGTGTCATTATTGCAGGAATATGCGAATGAATACCGGCCGAACTATTTTTCCGGCCTGTATTTATCCATTCCAATAATTCATCCTCATAGAAATAGAGCTTCTTGCCACTTTTATAGCAGGGAATGCTTCCTTTTCGGACAAGAGTATAAACTGTTGATTTGGCTTTCATAAGAATTTTACAAGCCTCATTGATCTCGATTGGCCTTTTCGGAATATCCGGCCTTTGGATTTCTTCGATCAGATTTCTTAACTGCGTTACTTCATGAATTAGAAAGCCTACAGCTTCCGGTAACTTTTCGAATGTAATTTCATCTTTACACATGGCAACTGTTTTTAATTGTTTGTGTACAAATGAAAAAGGTGTTTTACAGGTGCCTTTAAGTCACCCAAAAAACACCATAGAAACACCGGAGATCGAGAATGTTTTAGTTGCTGAGTTTATACTTGATTGGAATATTGCAGTTGCTGTCAGGAATTCTCAGTTTTTTCTTGATTGTCTTGATTTCACTGACTTCCTGAAGGGTAGGGGCAAACACCATTTTAAGGAAATGAGAGATGGATAGTTGGTCTGTTATTCGAAAATGGTTCCAAATATTCCACCCATAATGATAGATATCGTTAGCTTTTAACTGCTTGTCAACTTTTATTGGTTGAATCGATTTTAATTCTTCTCCATTTGAATACATTTCTACAAATGTACACAGTCTTAAAAGTTCAGAGTCTGATGCATACGGAGCAAAAACTTCTTGGGAATATTGGAGAGCTTGTTTTAATAATTTTTGCTTTTTCTGATCTGATGTTTCCTGAAATGTTTCGCGTATTTCATTAGTCGAGACGTCGTTGGGAATATATTCCAAACCTGCTTTTATCTTAGTATTAGTAGATTCTTTTCTCTCAAATACCTTAGAAGAAATTATCCTGGGTAGCAAAAAATTATCGATCAGGCTATTAATACTAATATACACAGCCACTGAAAATACAACGACAATTAAGAAAACGATATTCGCTGTAAATAAATCAAGCTTAGTTAATAAGCAGAAATATCTTGTTAATGTCGCCAAAACCAGAATGGCACAGCAAACAAGAAGAATAAGAATAATATTTTCCGGTTTCTTAATCGTCATAGAAACTATTTTAAACTAATCTTGTTGGCAGACTCACGTTTCTTTTCATTAACTAAATCGGCATAAATCTGAGTAGTTGAAACGTTTTTATGAGTTAGCATTTTCGAAACAGTGTAGATATCTGTGCCTAGAGCTATCTGTAAAGTTGCAAAAGTATGTCGGAAACAGTGAAATGTTATCTTCTTTTTTATTCCGGCCGAGGCAACCCAGTTCTTCAAAGGTTGAAAAGTCATGCTTCTCTCCAGATCCTTAAAAACTCTTCCGGTGGTACGTTTGCCGCATAATTGCAGAGCTTCATTGCTTAGAGGCAATGTTGTTTCCGTATCGGTTTTTTCTGTTTTTAACCGCATACAAAATTCGCCTTCGGATGCTGGAATAATATTATCCCACCTTAAGTTTAAGATATCGCTGATCCGTAATCCGGTCAAACACGAGAATAATGAAGCGGACTTCAAAACAGATATGTCGCAAGGAGTTGCTGCTAGCGTTTTGAGTTCTTCTAATGTCAGGTATTCAATTTTGGTATCGACGGTTTCAATGCTTTCCAGAAAGTCGTTTATATTCTCAAATATTAATTTGTCCCGATAAGCCAGTTTTAATAGTGCCCTATATGTTGAAAAATATGAAGCTGCAGAGTTTTGAGAAATGGGAAATTTTGTATGTTTTAGCTGTTTTGCACTAAGTAGATATGACCTGAATTTCCTACTTAAATCAACCGTTATGTCCTCAAATAAACATCTGCCATTCACGAATTTCTCAAAATGAGCATATACCATCATCCACTTCTGATCTTTCTTTAGGGCAATTTTGTAGAAGTAATCTAAAAAGTCTGCTTTAAGTTTATGCTTGTCCAGAAATCCAAATTGATCATTTATTAGCGATTGTACCCTGATTGCTCGAATACCTTCAGCTTTGTTCAGTACTTCGCGGTTGTATTCCTTCTCAAGCTCTGTTCTTGGCTTTTTGTAAATGTATATGCCGAGAAACTCTCTGCGTGTCAGTTTCATCGTATACGGATTCCTTATAGCAGGATAATAATCCAAATAAAGCGATAATCTCCCTTTTGAAATCGCACGTTTTCTTAAAGTAACTTTTACACAAGCCATAATTATTCAGTGTTTGTTGGTGAAAAAATTCTGTCTAACTCATCTTTTACAATCTTTATATATTTTCCTTCTTTGACCTTATCGATATTATTTCGTTTTATCAAACCATACAGACCATCCCTGCTAATGTTGAATTTTTGCATTGCCTCCTGAACAGTATAATAGGGGACCTCAGAAGGAGCCTTTTCCCCTTTGGCAATTAGAATGTGTCGTCTTGAATAAAGTGCCGTTTTACCTTTTTTTGTTTTGGGAATATCATGTCTGGAAACAAAAGTATAGACAGCAGAACTTGTCATCGAAAATTCCGAACATATATCTGGGACTGTAATCCAATCAGTAATATCTTCATGATTAATTCTTCCCTTTCGTTTAAAATAGTTATCAAAGTCTTTTTTGCTATAATAGTTTTTGCCCTTCTTGACTATTTTAACAATATTATTATCCCGAATAATCTTGTATGCCCATGAAGTTCCGATATTATAGAATTCTTCAATTTCTGAAATAGAATAAAAAGTAGTGGATACTTCTCTGGCACCAGCTTTATTAGGAATTATTCTATTCTTGCCTTTCTCAAACATTTCATCAATGTCTTTTCGTTTTATCAAGGTCAATCGTGATGAAATTCGAGAGGCTGGAAGTTGCCCGGATTGAATTAGATTATAAATACTTTGTTTACACAATCCTAAGAGATCAGCCACCTCATTTACTTTCAGGAAATCTTTTGTATTAAGTTTTTCCAGGTATGGAGTGTTTATAGATAGTAGATTGTCAGCTTTTTGTTTCCTAATCTTTTCTTCACGTTTTTGAGCTTTGTATGCTTGACTATTGCAATTGTGTGAACAATATTTTGTAGTTGTTTTCTGTGCGATAAATTCTTTATTACACCAAACACAACTCTTTATAATTTCCAAATTTTTCTTAGACATTTCGCTTATTTAAACTTATATTATTAAACCATAGTCTATATTAGTCCAAATATTACATTATATTGCATAGTTTATATCTCTAAATTACGTAAAATTCAGAATAAATACAAATGAGGTACAAAAATGAGCGAAACATTAAGGAATTTTGGCTAAAAGCTGAAAATTGCCTCTAAATGTACTGAAAAACAATACTTTGATTGATAGGCGTTTGTGTATTTTGGTGATTAGAAATATCTGAATTTATTTGCCAATACAGAAATTCTTAAAAATATGTCCCAAAACTTCGTGGGTTGATATTTCTCCTGTGATTTCGGCAAGGTAATGCAAACATTCACGGATATCTTGGGCCAGAAAATCACCCGTGATTTGCGTGTCCAATCCATTCAGTACACGTAAAATGGCTTCGTGAGCTTTTTTCAAGATTTCGTAATGACGGGCATTAGTAACAATCACATCCTGTTGATCGGCAATTTCTATATTTATTGAATGGATCATGAATTCGATCAGCTCGTCCAGGTTTTCTTTTTGTTTGGCAGCAATAAAACACATTTTTTCGTTGTCGGTTAAATCAAGCACCTCCAGTTGCTGAATGGTTTCCGGTTTGCCGGTGTCGATTTTATTGGCAACAATAATCAGTGTTTGTGTATCAGAAATACGATCTCTTATTTTGTTGATGCGACTTTTTACCAAATCGAACGGATTGTGTGTGTCAACAACCAAAAGTACCACAGTTGCCTGTTCCAGTTTACTGTAACTGCGCTCAATACCTAGGTTTTCTATGTGATCGTCGGTTTCTCGTATTCCGGCTGTATCGAAAAAGCGGAATGCTGTTCCGTGAATGTTCACCACGTCTTCAATCACATCGCGTGTGGTTCCATGAATATCAGAAACAATTGCTTTATCTTCGTTTAACAACGCATTTAGTAAGGTTGATTTTCCAACATTTGTTTCTCCCACAATGGCAACCGGAATTCCGTTTTTTATGGCATTCCCCAATTGGAAGGAATCTTTTAAATTGCGCAACAGTTTCTCTATTTTTTCGGTCAGATTACGAAGTGCTGTTCGGTCGGCAAATTCAACATCTTCCTCGCTAAAGTCGAGTTCAAGCTCTACCATTGCTGTGAAATGGAGCAGCTGATCGCGCAAATCGCCGATTTCTTTCGAAAAACCTCCACGCATTTGGTTAATGGCCAGTTTGTGAGCAGCAGCACTCGAAGAGGCAATAACGTCAGCTACTGCTTCTGCTTGCGACAGGTCCATTTTTCCATTAAGAAAGGCACGTTGGGTAAATTCTCCAGGGAGAGCAAGTCTGGCTCCGTTGTCAGTTAATATTTCAAGAATTCTTTGCTGAATGTAAGTGGCTCCGTGACAAGATATTTCAACAATATTTTCGCCTGTAAACGAATGTGGCGCCTTAAACAAAGCAACTACCACTTCGTCGATGACCTCTTTTTTATAAACAATTCGCCCAAAATGCAAAGTGTTTGCTTTTTGTTCAACCAATAATTTATCTTTTACAGGACTTTGAAAAATTCGATCAGTAATTTCTATTGCCTCACTACCTGATAAACGAATTACAGCAATAGCCCCAACACCGGGGGAAGTTGAAATGGCACAAATTGTTGATTGATCAAGCATGTTGCAAAATTACCACAAATCCTTGATTAAAAATGTTCCTCCTTATTCTTTTTGAAATAAATTACAGGCAGTTCTTTTATTCTTAGCTGTTTTTTCTGGAGCCAAACATTTTGCAAACGTTCGCCCATAAAAGCACATAGTCGCTTTTGGTACGGATCGTCTTTCGAAAAATCAGAACGTTTTTCAAGTTCAATCAACAAAGGGAAAAGCCATGTCATGTATTCATCAAAAATGTCCCACGAAGTGATAAACATATTAAAAGCATACAGCCTGTTTCCGCTGCATATTTTATCAAAGCTATTCAAATAGTCTGGTTGTAACTCTTTTATTATCTGTTTCATGAGTTCCAGATCTTCAATTCTGTGCCTTTTCGCATATTGTTTTTCTACCGAATATTTGAATTTTTTCCGCTTTGGTAAAATAATATCATGTTCCTTAAGAATTTCAATTAGTTCTTCAGAATTTAAAATGAAGTTCTTCCATTTTGCGATATTTCGGGTATAATAAAGTCCGTAGCGTTTTTTATACAAATCAGCAGCGAAATATAAAGCTGACTTTAACTGTTGTGTCAATGATTTTTCTTTGGCAGTGAAATAACGCCGGTAATGACTTGTGCCAATAATATCGTGTTTCTTATTTTTCCATATCCAGTACCAGCCGGTAAGCTCACTGTAAACAGGGTTTTTATCTGAAATATTGTCGCCGGTATCGTCAGACACATAGTTCGTTAGCTGTTTAGTATGTGACTTCCCAACCTGTAGCGGAATATATAGATTGTTATTAACAGGTGTTTTTATTTGCTTATGACAGGCGATATATATATTTACTGATTTCATTTACAGAGCTGAATAAGGTTTAGCGTTGCGAATATATTATTTTAATAACTCGATTTTGAATTTCTCCCCATTTAAAATAAATTAGATTAAAATTCATTTAATATGGAACTATTATTGAAAGAGGTTGTGAAAATCATAAAGGAATCTCAATTTACCATTGCTTTTACAGGCGCAGGTATTTCTGTTGAAAGCGGAATTCCTCCATTCAGGGGAGAACACGGTCTTTGGAACAAATACAATCCTGAGGTACTAGATTTGGGCTACTACCTGAATAATGCAGATAAATGCTGGTATTATATCAGAGAAATATTTTACGATTTTTTTGTGGAGGCTAAGCCCAATGAGGCACATAAAGTACTAGCACGTATGGAACAAAACGGGCTTCTGAATGCAGTTATAACACAGAATATTGATAATTTACATTTTGAGGCAGGAAATACTGTTGTCCACGAATTTCATGGGAATTCGAAAAAACTGAAATGTTTGAAATGTGGAAGAAAATACGACGCCGGTGAATTTGATTTTCAAAAAATTCCGCCGCGTTGTGTTGACGATGATGAAGTTTTAAAACCCGATTTTATTTTTTTCGGAGAAGGAATACCACCTGATGCTTATTCCAATTCGTTTGAAGCAGCAGAGAAGGCAGAGGTTTGTCTTATAATTGGCTCAACAGGAGAGGTAACACCTGCTTCCTATGTTCCGAGAACAGCCAAACAAAGTGGGGCAACAATTATTGAGATTAATCCTGAAGAGTCGATGTTTACACATCAGATTACCGATATACATTTAAAAGGAAAAGCAGCGGAGGTCATGACATCTTTGGCCGGTTATCTATTTTGAATTTTTCAACAATATGTTTGAAGTTTGCGGATGCAATGGAAATTCGAAAGCGTATTTTGTGAATTCCAGTGCTGCATTTTTTTGTTACAAACAAGAAAACTTATATTTGCGCATCATATAAAAATCAATTTGAACTATAAACTTCGGTCTTCGGTTTTCCGACTTCCGACCAAAATATTGAATTATGAAATTACTTGAAGGAAAAACAGCAATAGTAACAGGCGCATCGCGTGGAATTGGTAAAGCCATTGCATTAAAGTATGCTCAGGAGGGATGTAACGTAGCTTTTACCGACCTTTTTGAAGATGAAAATATGAAAGCCACTGAGGCAGAATTAAAGGCTTTGGGTGTTCAGGCAAAAGGGTATGCTTCTGATGCCAGTAATTTTGAAGATACGGATAGAGTGGTGGCTGAGATTGTTAAGGATTTTGGTCGTATTGATGTATTAGTTAACAACGCCGGAATTACTAAAGATACTCTGTTGATGCGTATGACCGAAGAACAATGGGACGCTGTAATTAATGTAAATCTTAAATCAGTATTTAATTTTACAAAAGCAGCACAGCGGACAATGTTAAAGCAAAAGTCAGGATCGATTGTTAATTTAAGTTCAGTAGTGGGAGTAAGTGGTAATGCAGGACAGGCAAACTATTCCGCTTCAAAAGCAGGTATCATTGGTTTTACCAAGTCTGTAGCACGCGAACTGGGGTCAAGAGGAATTCGTTCGAATGCCATCGCACCTGGTTTCATTATTACCGAAATGACAGCTAAAATTCCTGAAGATGCACGTAAAGCCTGGGAAGCATCTATTCCGTTAAGACGTGGTGGTACTCCAGAAGAAGTTGCAGGTGTGGCAACATTCCTAGCATCTGATCTTTCTTCATATGTGAGTGGTCAGGTAATTACCGTTTGTGGAGCAATGAACACTTAATAAGTTCTATTCACTAATAAGTTTGTATTATTTAAATTATTATAGAACTGCCAGTAACTGTTTCTTTCGTCTTCTATAATTGAATGTGATTATAGATATAATCTATTACCACACAACGAACGAATAAGGTTACTGGCAGTTTTTCTTTGGACATGAAGTTTTTGAACATTTTGTAGTAACATGATGTTTCGAAAATTTCGGATTGGGATGACAAATAATTCAAAATATCATTATTGAAATAATCTAACAAATCAAGGGAGTAATATACCAACCTGACTTTTAATCTAACAACTACCAGAAAATAATATCTTTCTTATGACAGATTACAGGGCGCTGTTTGTCGGTTTAACAACAGTTGATATTCAGTATTATGTTGAACAATTCCCTGAACCAAACATAAAAATAAAATCGGACGCTCCTTCTATAATGGTTGGAGGTCCTTCTACAAATGCTGCAGTTGCATTTTCTGCACTGAATGGCGAAGCGTATTTGGCTGGTTTAGTTGGTGATAATGCGTTTTCACGATTAATTGAGACTGATTTTCTTGAAAACAATATTGTTTTTACTGATTTGCTTCCAGGTGAACCTGTTAGTCCTGTAATTGCTTCTGTAGTGACCTCATTAAATGGCGATAGAACTATTTTTACACATCATCCAACGGAAATCAATACTGAAATTCAGGTATACGAATTATTTGAAACTATAAATCCTCAAATTGTAATGCTTGATGGTTTTTATCCTGAGTTTAGTATTGAATGTGCACAGGTTGCCAGGGAGAAAAATATACCTGTAGTTGTTGATTGTGGAAGCTGGAAGCCACAATATGAGGAAATGTTAAAATATACAGATTTTGCCATCTGTTCGGCCGATTTTTATCCACCGGAATGTAGTACTTCAGATGATATTTTTTCTTACATGAACAGTTTGGGAATTCAATTCTCTGCTATTTCAAGAGGAGATAAAAATATTTTATATTATGAAAATAATAGTAGCAGGCAGATCAAGATCAAAAAAACCAAAGTAATTGATACCTTAGGAGCCGGAGATTTTCTTCACGGGGCTTTTTGCTATTATTGGCTGGGAACCAAGGATTTCGAAACAGCTCTTTCAAAGGCCTCAGAAATTGCAAGTTTTTCATGCAGTTTTAAAGGTACCAGATCCTGGATAAAAAAATGGAAGGCTGCTAATTAAAAAAATATCCGTAAATTGTTTATCGGGTAAAATGAAATAAAGCATAATATGCTAAATAAATCAATTGCTTATAGATTAAGTATTTACATCTCGTTGGCAGTAATCGGTGTGTTTATTGCATTTATTGCTATATACTTTCTGTTTAACCAAAGGTTTATTAAAGAGAATGTACAAAACAAGGCTATTACCTTAACAAATGAAGTTAAGTTTAATGTGGATGTACTTGTTGTTACCACTCAGGAAATAACATCAAATTTATCGGAGCAAATTGCATTTTACGGGAATCAGGATCATGCAGATGATTTTATCAAATCATTAATGAAAAAATATCCTTTTATCAACGGGATAGAAATTAATCTGGATCCAAACATGACGGATCTTGACTATTTTTCTTATTACTGTTACAGGCAAAATGATTCAATAAAACTATATAAATCGGTTAACCCAATTGTTAATTGTATTAACCAACAGGAATATGTTAAAACGATCGTAAAAAATAACGAAGCAGGGTGGTCGGAGCCGGTAAGGTGTTCACGAAACGGGTATGTTGTTGCACCATATTTTTCTCCCATTCATTCTGATATTGATGGTGTTGAAACAATGATTGGATCTGTTATTTGCGAATTATCCTTGTTAGATTTAAATAATACCGTTAATAAAATTAAAATAGGAGAAAGGGGATTTGCCTTTCTTGTTTCGCGAACCGGTATTTATATAACTCATCCTTCTGAAGACAGGATTCTGAATAAGAATATTTTTGATTTAACAAATTCATCTTTTAAAATAAAACCTGATGGAATTTCAAAGTTTCTGGATGAAGCCGGGTCTGGTTCAGCAATTGCTCATCCTGAAATTTTGGACAAAGAAAAGTGTTGGGTGTATTACACCAAAATATCATCAAACGGCTGGTCGTTAATTATGGTAATGCCATATAAAGAATTGTATCAACCGCTGTTTCTCCCGGTATTACAAATGTTGTTTTTTTCTGTACTGGGAATACTAATTGTGTATTTATTGGTAACCTATATTATCGATAAACAAATTCAGCCTTTAAGTCTTGTTACTCAGCAGTTAAAAAAGTTCAGCAGGCTTGCCGGTGATCTCGATGAGATTCCTGAAAATGAAATTATTCAGGTTTCACAAAGTTTGAACTCCATAAAGATGTGGTACGAAAAGTACCGGCAATCTCAGTTGTTGGAAGAGAAAAAGAGTGAGAGACGTGAAAGGGATTTAAGCCAGGCTTCAGAAATACAACGAAGCTTTATTAAAACAGAGTTTCCTGCGTTTCCCGACAGGAAGGAGATCGATATTTATGCAGTTTATAAACCTTTAATCGGAGTTAGTGGCGATTTATTCGATTTCTTCTTTATTGATGATGAGCACTTGGTGTTTACAATTGGAGACGTTTCGGGAAAAGGACTGCCGGCTGCTTTCTACATGAGTGTTGCCCAGACAGTTATTAAAAGTAGTTGTATTGTTAATTCTGCCCGTGAGATTGTGAACCGATCGAATGAAGTGTTATATACCAACAACCAGCATTTATTCTTCTTAACAATGTTTTTGGGAATTTTAAATGTTAAGACAGGAAAACTTAATTACTGTAACGCTGCTCATATAGCTCCTTATGTGCTAAAACGAAACGGAGAATTGTATCAGCTTAGCCAAACGCACGGATTACCTTTGGGGCTGTACCAGGATAAGAAATACAATGAGTCCTACGATCAACTGGAAAAAGGTGATCTGATATTCTTGTACACTGATGGCGTTACCGAACTCAACAATGAGGACCGGGTACAATACGGACATGAGCGCCTTGAAAAGAATTTGAGTTTACTGGCAGGGCGATCTTCAAAAGAAGTGGTGGACAAGATTGACAAGAGTCTTCAATTGTACATGGGTAACTCTACTCAATCAGATGATATTAGTATGCTGGTTTTAGCCTACTATGGATAAGGTTTTGATAACCAGTTGAAAAACGAAAAGCCGTATTTAAAATCTTTCCATTTTTGAAAAGAAAAAATCCGATTCTATGTTGGCATTCTCATCGCTGTCGGATCCATGCACAGCATTTTGAGTGTGGCTGGCAGCGTACAATTTTCTAATGGTTCCTTCTTCTGCATTAGCCGGATTGGTAGCCCCGATTAATTTTCTGTAGTCATCTACCGCGTTTTCTTTTTCGAGAATGATTGCCACAATTGGTCCTGATGTCATAAAATCAATAAGCGTTTCGAAAAATGGTTTCCCTTTGTGAATGGCATAAAAATCTTCGGCACGTTCTTTTGTTAGTCTGGTGGCTTTCATTGCTTTAATTCTAAAACCGGCATCGTTTATCATTTTTAGAATTGCTCCGGTGTGATTTTGTTTGAAAGCATTAGGTTTGATCATTGTTAAAGTTATACTTCCACTCATGTCTGAAGTTTTTAGTTAGGATTATACAATAATAACAAAAATTGAATTAGGAATCCCTTTCTCTGGGCGAAGAATTCTTATATTTGCAGATTCAAAATCTGAGAACATTGAAAAATACTGGTTTAGAGATTATTACGAAGATAAGAGAACTGTTTGCAGGATCATCGAAGAAGATTGTTATTATTCCGCACGAGAATCCTGATGGTGATGCCATAGGTTCAGCACTTGGATTGGGACAGCTGTTAAAAAATGTCGGGCATGATGTTACTGTTGTTTCTGTAAATGATTATCCCGGTTTTCTGAAATGGTTTTCATCTGATGTTCCTGTTTTGAATTACGAGCATAATAAAAAGGAAGCCAAGGAAATAATATTCGAATCAGATGTAATGGTTTGTGTTGATTTTAATGAAGCCAAACGTGCAGGATATCTCGAAAAAACAATTGAAAGTTTTGACAAAATAAAAGTCCTTATCGATCATCATCCAAATCCAACACATTTCTGCGATCTTGTTGTTTCGGAACCACTCTATAGTTCAACAGCCGAATTGGTTTTTGATGTTGCCGGAAAGATTGGATTAGGAGAGGTACTGAATATTCCCGCTGCAGAAGCCCTGTATACCGGTATTTTAACCGACACAGGAGGTTTTAACCATAATATGTCGAAAAATACATTTAAGGTTATTTCTTCGCTAATGGAGAGCGATATCAATACCGAGAAAATTCGCGCTGAAGTTTACAATAATTTCTCAGCCGACCGGATGCGTCTGCTTGGTTACTGCCTGAATGAAAAAATGCAGGTTTATCCGGAATTCAGAACCGCACTGATCAGTTTAACAAAGGATGAATTAAAACGTTTTAATTTTCAACCCGGCGATACTGAAGGGCTTGTTAATTATCCGCTTTCCATAAATAATATTGTTTTTAGTGCTTTGTTTATCGAAAAGGAGGGCTTTGTTAAAGCATCGTTTCGTTCGATAGGAGATTTCCCGGCCAACGCTTTTTCCCGAAAAAACTTTAGCGGGGGAGGACATCTGAATGCCGCGGGCGGTGAATCAGAATTGGGATTGAAAGAAACTATTCAAAAATTTATAGAATTATTACCTGAGTACGAAGCTTTATTGCTTGAAACATCACTTTAACAGTTTTTTAAAAATCCCGAAGATGAACAGGGCTCAACTTTTAAAGAAATTATTACCAGGATTTATCCCTCTTTTTGTTTTTATTGCGGCCGATGAAATATGGGGAACCAAAATTGGTTTGTTTGTGGCCGTGGGAGTTGGAGTCGCCGAAATGGGGTGGGTGGCTGTTAAAGAAAAACGTTTCGAAAAATTTGTGTTATTCGATACCCTTTTACTAGTCGTTTTAGGCGCCGTTTCGATACTCCTCGATAATGATATATTTTTCAAACTTAAACCTGGTTTAGTAGAATTAATTCTCGTAGCTATTTTGGCCATTTCCGCTTTTTCCGGAATAAATATTATAGGGCTGATGGGACAGCGGTATATGAAAGATATAGAACTGAACGAGGTGCAGGTTCGACAAATGCGCACCAGCATGAAATCGTTGTTTTTTATCTTTTTTGTGCATACGGTTTTGGTTTTTTATTCGGCCTTTTTTATGAGTAAAGAAGCCTGGGCTTTTATCAGTGGAGGTTTATTTTATATTATTTTCGGAGCCTACTTTTTATATGAAATATATCGACAAAAGAAAAAGCAAATACAGGTGCAGGAGACTTTTAAAAATGAAGAATGGGTTCCGTTGGTAGATGAACAGGGAAAAGTTACCGGTCAGGCTCCACGCAGCCATGTTCACAATGGAAGCAAACTTTTACACCCGGTTGTTCATTTGCATGTTTTAAATAAAAATAAGGGATTATTCATTCAGAAAAGACCTTTAAATAAACTCATTCAACCCGGGAAATGGGATACCGCGGTTGGTGGTCATATTTCGGCTGGCGAAACCCTGGAGCAGGCACTAAAAAAGGAAGCCTTCGAAGAAATTGGGTTAAAAGATTTTTCGGCCAAACTTCAAAAAGTGTACAAATGGGAATCGGAAATTGAAGCCGAATTGGTTTATTTGTTTACAACCTACGATTATAAAAATATTGGTGTTCGGTCGGATGAATTGGAGGAGTTAAGGTTCTGGACCAAAAATCAGGTGGAAAAGAACCTTGAGAAAGATGTTTTTACACCGAATTTCGAGCAGGAATTTTCACTTCTGAAGGAACTTAAATTATTATAGAATAGCAAGTTCCCTACTTCTTTCTAATTGTATTTTAAATTGCATGCTGTAATATTACCCCAGCAAAAAAATAACAGGTTGTTTGTGTAAATCAGGAACTCCTTTTTTCTTCCAGTCCTGAACAGTTTTTGTTTGAATGAATTCATTTTCTCCAGTAATATTGGCCGCAATACAAAGAAGTGTTGACGGAGAACATGATCTTAAAATGTCGCCCACCATCTGGTTATTGCGGTAAGGGGTTTCAATAAATATTTGTGTTTGTTTAGTAGTTTTAATGGTTTTCTCGAGTGAAGTAAGTGCCTTGCTTCTTTCCTGTGGTTTTACCGGCAAATATCCCCTGAATGCAAAATCCTGTCCGTTCAGTCCCGATGCCATAAGTGACAGCAAAATGGATGAAGGCCCCACAATGGGAACTACTTTAAATCCGCGTTGATGTGCCATTCTAACAACATCAGCTCCTGGATCGGCAACTCCCGGACAGCCTGCTTCCGATATAACAGCCACATCTTTACCATCAACCAATGGCTTTAAGTAAAGTGGAATATCCTGAATGTTTGTACGTTTATTGATTTCATAAAATGTACATTGGTCAATATCGATTTCTTGGTTTACCTGTTTCATAAACCTGCGTGCAGTTCTTATGTTCTCAACAATAAAGTATTTGGTTTCAGTTAATATCGAGTGAACCCGAGCCGGGAGTACTTGCTGCCAATCGCCTTCTGCCAAAACATTCGGTACCAGATAGAGTGTCGCCATAAATAAAAGTTTTCACAAAAATAACTATTTCACTGCTCACTCTTATCCTTTTTAGAAAAGAAGTCGTTTTTACCGGTGTTAAACAATATGCACTTCATCTTTCAAAATCGGATTAAATTTTTCTTCACAGCTTCTCTTTTTCTATTTTTGTTTTATGCAGGAAAAAAGCTTAAAAATACGAGCTACATTTTTGGGAACCGGAACCTCGCAGGGAGTTCCTGTGGTGGCATGCGATTGCGATGTTTGTAGTTCTGAAGATCCCAAAGACAAACGACTGCGTTCTGCACTACTGCTCACGATTAATGATCAGAATTTTGTTATAGATGCCGGTCCCGATTTTCGACAGCAGATGTTAAGAGAGCAGGTAAAATCGCTTCGAGCAATTTTATTAACTCACGAGCACGTTGATCATATTTTCGGTCTGGATGACATTCGTTCGTATAACTGGATTCAGAAAAATCCAATGGAAATATATGCCGAAGCCAGAGTACAAAAGGCCATTAAACGAATTTTTAATTATGTGTTCGCTGATTATAAATATCCTGGCATACCGAAGATGCATTTAAAGAATGTTGAAGACAAAGCGTTCGCTATTGACGGGGTTGAATTTGTGCCTGTCAGGTGCTGGCACCATAAACTTCCTGTTTTTGGTTATCGAGTGGGAGATTTAACTTACATAACCGACACTAATTTTATTGAAGATAGTGAATTGGAAAAAATCAGAGGAAGCAAAATCCTAATAATTAATTGCCTTCGCAAAGAAAAACACATTTCGCATTTTAACCTGGAAGAAGTATTGGAGGTGATTGAAAAAGTGCAGCCTGAAAAAGCTTATCTCACGCATATTAGTCATGCTTTTGGAAAGTACTCTGATGTTGAAAAGGATTTACCCGAGAATGTGCATTTGGCATACGACGGGCTGAAGATGAATGTAAATCTTTAAAAGAGTAGTGGCAACAACAAAATAACTTTACTTTAATCATTTCAATCCTCATTATATTGAAAAATATCTAGATTACGCAGGATGACTACCCAGTTTTCTTTTTATTGATCTACGAATTTCTTTCGAATAAAAGGCTTTTATAAACTTACCAATATATCCATCTTTTACTATAAAAAAAATGGAGAGCAAGCCGTGGTAATTTTTTCTGAATAAAGTTGAATTCAGAATCATTTTATGCTTCCTTTTGAGAATTTGGTATCTTAGGTTTTGTTTAGAGAAAAATTGTTCGTCAAATTCAAATACATTTCGTGCAAAGGCAAAATATGCAATTGCCTTTTTTCTCTTTTTAATTTTTGGAAGAGTTTGAGTTAACGAAAAATGTTTTGATAAAAGGTGCAGATCATAAATGTCTTTTAAAGAAATATTTCCAAATAAATATCCTTTATGAGAGAGTTGGCTGTGAATAAAATTATGGATTATTTTATGTTGGTAAGATGGAACAAAACACCCCTTGAGAGTAGATACAGTCTTTTTTTCATCGTTGATTATTTTCTGATTGAACCACGATCGCTTGTGATGTGTAGGAACCCTATGTATTTCAATAGAGGCAGGAAAAGCCGGATGATATAATGGTGGATAATGTTTCCATTTCCATATCTCTAAAATTTCAATGTCACTATAGCTTAAATATCCGTTATTTTTCAGTATTTCTGCCGAGGTGAGAAAAACATCTTCAGGAATCATATAATCTATATCTATCATCATTCTTTCTCCCGGATCAGAATAAATATTGTCAAGCAGATTTCCGGTGCCTTTTAGAAATAGCGGGAAAATATTTTTTTCATTAAGAATGGTTGTAATTGACTTAGTTTGTTCTAAAATCGCATTGTTTCTGGCTCTGTTTAGTTCATATACTTCTTTTAGATGTTCACTCAATTCAAAAGGTAAGTATGGAAGAATGTTATAGTTTCGAAATTTTATATAGATTGAGGGTAATACAAAATTATCACTGCAAATTTTTACAAATTGCTCCCAATCGATTAAATCATTTTTGCATATTTCAATAATCTGATATCTAAACTCCGGTTTTTCATCAAGTACCAGACATTTACCTGTAAAATAATAGATTTCACATTCAGTCATTTTCAAATATCTGATTTATTGCATCAAAAGCCTTTTGGTTATTGGAATATGTAAGATTATAAAAAGAAACATTTAGAATTTTATCCAGAAATACTTCAACATTTTCAGCGTTTGGAGGTATCCAGGCTTCGTCAAATAGCTTCTTAAGTGCTTCAACTGTTTCTATTTTTTCTAATAATATATCAACCGATTTATCGTACTTAATAAATATAAATTCGTTTACCGGGAATATCATATCCATTATTTGTGAATCAACGGGTAAATACTTTACTTTCTTTTTTGCATTGATTTGAACCACAGAATTATGCTCCAGCTCGGGATAGTGAGAAATTAATAAATCCACAGCACCTTCTTTTACCGACATTGCTATAGGAAGTGGATATGCCTTAAACGTAGATCTTTCTATGGGAACAAAATCGTCAGAGATGATATGATATCCCTGGGCCTGAAGTAATGCTGCAAAAGTTGTTTTTCCATTTCCTGCAGCGGCTGAAAAAACTAAGGTCTTCTTTCCATTTGAAATAGCTGAAGCATGTACAGTCATGAGCCAATCTTCATCTTTTTTGTCATGAAGAATATTCAGCAGCTCAACAAAAACTTTTCCTTTTACATATCCGCTTTCATCTTTTGTCCAACTTCCTTTAATGATATTGTCAACCTTAAAAATCACTCTGTTTTCAAAAGTGAATAGTTCGAAATGCGACTGATTATTGCATTTCTCAGTTGATTCTAAATGTTTAATCATTGGATGAATCCAGCTTTTAAGCCAGGAGGTCTCAAAAGAAAACATAATTGTTTTATTCTGCATTTTGTAACAGTGGCTCGAATCCAGCTTGAAGTTATGATTGTTAATCTCTTGTAGAGATTTATAAAAATTTTTCTCGTGATTCCGAGACTGATTAAGTTCTTTAACTTTTTGTCTGATTTCAGTTGTGAATTTTAGGCCATCTTCATAGTCCAAACCATAACGGTTTGAAAAATCCTTAGCAATTGTTTCTGATTTATTTCTGTTAACTATTTTTTTTAGAACATACCAGGCAGGTTCTTCCATGAAAAAATATAAATTACTGTTTTGAAACCATATCAGGTAGGACTTCCCCAACTTTCTTTTTACAAATAGAATTTTTTCCATGAAATGACAATTAACATATAGCCACGAATATAGCTACAATATAAAGCATATGTAACACATAGCAAAATTGTCTTTTTAAAATGATGTATGTATCGAATAGGGTTTCTTTTATTTAATTTAAATTTTGATGCCAAAATTATTGTTATAACTTATGAAATGCTTCATATTCAAAACTTTTTGCAAATTTTATTTGTTAAATAAGAGGATATTTCGGAAATTTAGTAAAAATAAAAAATAAGGGATTCATGAAAAAACAAGTATCTGATTTTTCTGAAAAGAAGATTTCCAGAAAAGAAGCCATAAAAAAAACGGGTTATATGGCTGTTTCTACTGCATCCATGATGATTTTGCTAAATAAAAGTGCTAGAGCAGAAGATCCTCCATATGGTCTACAGGATGGCACCGGTCCTTATCTTAGCTGTCAGGAATTCGGAGGAAATTAATTAATAAGGTGATAAAACCAAAAGAATCTTAGTTTTTAGCATAAATTATTTTGTTGTTTAAAAATAATTGCTGATTCATTATTTTTTATTGTAATTATTTCAAACAATTGTAGAATTTTTCGGTTATGAATAATTGCATGAGTTAAAAATTTAATGAAAGGAGAAGAAATAGATATGATTTTAAAGAATGAACCAATAAATGACTTTTCTGAAAAGAAGATTTCCAGAAAAGAAGCCATAAAAAAAACTGGCTATATGGCTGCATCTACTGCAACTATGATGATTCTACTCAATAAAAACTCTAATGCAAAACCTAAAACGAGTGGACATGAGGATAATGGTTGGGGTAATGGAGATGATGATGCTCCTGGTAATTCTCTTCCTAATAACGGTGCAGAAAATGACCAAACTCCCTGATTGAAGATGATTCATCATTATTAATAGGAAATAAGAATAAATATAACTCTGAGACATTAGTTTTAAGTTTATTTGAGAAAAGATTAATTGAGTAAAATTCAATTAATCTTTTTTTGTAAAAGGATATAAGATTCTTCGAGATAGATTCTTTTCATGATTTTGTAGAACAACTCAACCAAATCTTTTCCAGTCTTTAAGATTAGAGTAATTCAGTTTTTTAATAATACATCAGTTATATTTCATTTATGTATTTGTTTTGAATTTTTTAACCACGGTAATGCAATAATTAGCGTGGCACCCAGATAAAAAATTCCTGCCATTATAAAAGCCTTATTCAAACTTACATTATCAGTAATCCATCCAAGCAAAGGCCCTATTCCAGCAAAAGCCATTCGAATAACAAAATTTCGAACCGATAACATGGTTGCCCGAACTTCGCTGTCAGTGTATTGATTAATGTAATTCTTGAAAATAGGAGTAGCAATCCCCCTGACTAAATAGAATACGAAAAGGAAACCAACACCCCAATACGAGATGGAAATTCCGGTGAAAAAGTATCCGAGCGAAAGTAAAATAATAACTCCCAAAACAGACCGGCGTTTACCCAAAAACAATTCAACTTTGTAAGCAAAAACTGAAGAAATACCCACACTTAAATTCAGAGCTGTCCAGAATATACCAAACAGTTCTTCGGGTAACCCAATTGCTACAAAAAAGGGTTGGACTAGCCAGGCAAAGGATAATGTAGCAGTTCCTGTAATTGCCGAAAGTAATATGGCAATCCTTAGGTTTGTATTAATAATTAGTGTGTCCCGAATATTTTTAACCAGTTTTTTTATGGAATGTACATGCTCGTTGGAGTTTGTTTTGGGCTCGATTAAGGTAAACGCTGCAGGAATAGCCAAAGTCGCAACTCCAAATTGAAAATAGAAGGGTGTTCTTAAACTAAAATATACCAGAAAACCGCTGACAATTCCCGCAATGGCTTCAGCAAAATTCCCGGCAGAAGTAATACGTCCTTCTTCACGCGTATATTTATCAGTTTTGTTATCTGCTTTCAAACTGTCGTAAAGCAAAGCAGAGTCTGCCCCGGAGATAAACGACAGTCCAATACCTAATACGATTTCAGCTGCAACAAAAGCCCAGAAATCATACGAGAAACTGTAAATAAGAAATCCAAGGCTGCCCAGAATACTTCCAAGTATAAGCGTTTTTTTTCGGCCCCAAACATCAGCCATCCAACCCGAAGGGATTTCCATAACAACAACAGCAACTGAATAAATAGCTTTTAATACAAATAGTTCGTACGAACCAAGCCCGTTGCTTTTATAAAAAAGCAACATAATAGGCATAACCATATTAAACCATTTTGATATTTTAATCAGGTAAAGACGCGGAATATTTCTACTGAAGTTTGTCATATCACAGACACAAAAATAATATTCCATTCTGATTGTTTTATAATCAGAATGTCATTGGACTTGTTATTAATTAAAATAAAAGTATTGTTTAAAATTAAGAGAGGTTCAGAGATATCTATTAGGATTTTTCTTGAAATTTATGATCTAAATCTCAGTAAATTAAATGGTGATCTGTAAAGATTTAATGTGGCACCAGAAATTGTTAAATGATGAATTGTCGCTTACCATTGGTTGTGGTATCGGACAATCGCGTTTGTGTATGTATTTCCTGCGTAAAGCTCATATTGGAGAAATTCATTCGAGTATTTGGCCTGGAGAGATGAAAGAAAAGTGTAAAGCTGCTGGAATTAACTTATTGTAGTTGGTAAATTCGAAATCTCAAAATTATAAAACTTCATTTATTTGCTGTTTTGTATTTGTTATTTGCAATTAGATTTATACTTTTGCAGCGCAAAATAAGGCTGCTCCGGTAGCTCAGTTGGATAGAGCAACTGCCTTCTAAGCAGTAGGTCATGGGTTCGAATCCCGTCCGGAGTACAAAAGAGAGTTGGATGAATGTCTGACTCTCTTTTTTTAATAACGAATTGTATGTGTAAAAATTACTTTGAGTCAGGAGTTTTTGTGTAATATAAGTTTTTGAAATACAATAAAAAAGGAGAGTTTTAATCTCTCCTTTTTGTGCCCAGTAAAGGACTCGAACCTTCACGCCCTTGCGAGCACTAGTCCCTGAAACTAGCGTGTCTACCAATTCCACCAACTGGGCTTTAAGGCTTGCAAATATATAAAAAATCCGCTATCATGAATATTATAGAAAGCGGATTTCTAAATAAATTTTTACCAGCTAAAGCATCGTAATCTGATCTTCTGCCGTAATTTTTTCACAGTACTTGCATTTTAAAGCAATATGTTCAGTGTTAATTACTTTAAAACAGGTAGTTATCACTTCGTGGTTTGTAATACATTTCGGATTAAAACATTTAACAATTCCCATAATTTTATTGGGTATTTCAACCACTTTTTTCTCCACTACTTCATAATCTTTAATAATATTGAGTTTGGCATGTGGCGCAATTAAAGCAATCTTATTTATTTCATCATCTTCAAAGAATTTGTCAGATACTTTAATAATCGCTTTGGCTCCCAGTTTCCCGCTTTCTAAATTGGTGCCAAAAGTAATTTGGTTGTTTATTTCATCGAGCCCCAAAATGGAGATAACCTTAAACAAACTATTGGCTGGAATATGGTCGATAACCGTTCCGTCTTTAATTGCACTAACTTTTAGCTTTAGCTTTTTCTTGATATTATCATTCGTTTCCATGTTCTTTATTTAAGGTTCATAACGTGTGTAATAATGGCCTCGCGTGTATACATGCCGTTAAGTGCTTGTTGAAAATAGTATGCCTTTTCGTTATTATCTACATCGGTACTAATTTCGTTAACACGTGGCAGTGGGTGTAAAATGCGAACATTGGGTTTTGTATTTTTCAACATTGCATTATTCAGAATGTAAATGTTTTTAACTTTCTCGTATTCAATTGGCTCAGAAAAACGTTCTTTTTGTACCCTGGTCATGTAAATAATATCTGCCTCCGAAATAATGTCGGTAAATTCTTCATGTTCGAAATACCTGATTCCCTTTTCTTCGAGGTGGTGTTTGTATCCTCTTGGCATTCGCAGACTGGGCGGAGCAATAAAATTAAAAATGGGATTTTCGAATTCAGACATAGCCTGTAACAGAGAGTGAACCGTACGACCGTATTTTAAGTCGCCAACCATAAAAATATTCAAATTGTCGAGTGTTCCCTGTGTTTTTAATATAGAGTAAAGGTCGAGCAAGGTCTGAGTTGGGTGTTGGTTGGCCCCGTCTCCTGCGTTAATTACCGGTACCTTTGATACTTCAGATGCATAGCGGGCTGCTCCTTCAAGTGGATGGCGCATTACAATCAGGTCGGCGTAATTACTTACCATTCTGATGGTGTCGTGCAGTGTTTCACCTTTCGTAGCACTCGAACTGTCAGGATCTGCAAAGCCAACAATTCGTCCCCCCAAACGATTGATAGCTGTTTCGAAACTTAAACGTGTGCGCGTTGATGGCTCAAAAAAAAGGGAAGCTACAACTTTGCCCTTTAAAAGTTCCTGGTTGGGATTCTGCTCAAAATCCGCAGCCAGCTCCATAATCCGCAGATATTCTTCTTTCGAGAAGTCTGTAATTGAAATTAAATCCTTCTTCATCGCCTTAAATATTGAATTTTAAAATTTGAATGACATCTAAAAAGAAAGCCAACATTTCTTTTAATTAAATGTTGGCTTTCAATGAATTGAAAAAAAGTAGAACCTTTTTTGTGTAAAAATACGATTGCTTTTAAAAATCGTTCGATGCAATAGTCGGAATACAGAACCTTTTTCAAGAGGTAAATGCTGCCTCTTTCGAGTAAAGTTGATAGGAATATCACTTGTTGCATCATGTTTCCAAAAATAATTGCTTTAGTATTTATGTGTAATAATAAACATGTGTTACTTATTAGCATTTTATTAACAGTGTTTAACCTTGATTTATTTTTTTAATTGTAACTCCGTATAAATCAGTGAATATTCTTAATGCTTTATCAGCCTCTGTTTTTCTCACAGAAAATACCAGTTGACATGATTCTTTAAAATCGGTGGAAACAACATCCAGATTTTCTTTTTTTAATGTATTCATTACAGTGTTAAGCATTGAATATTCAAATTTCAAATTGAAGGTGTTTTCAATGATTTTGGTTTCAATTGTTGCATTATTTAACACATCGGCTGTTGCGTTTTTATATGCATTAATTAAACCACTTACTCCAAGGAGCGTTCCTCCAAAATAACGGACTACTACAACCAGAATGTTCGTAACATCGAAACTTTGCAATTGCCCCAGAATAGGTTTTCCTGCCGTTGAAGAAGGTTCGCCATCGTCGTTAGCACGGGTTGTAATATTCTCAGTTCCCATCCTCCAGGCATAACAATGATGTCGGGCACTGTGGTGCTCTTTCTTTAATTTAAGTATGATTTCTTTAACTTCATCTTCTGATTTTACCGGGTAGGCATAGGAATAAAACTTGCTGCCTTTATCTTTAAAATAACCGGTAAACTCCGTTTCTATGGTTTTATAAACATCACTCATTATAGTAGAAAATATAAACTGACTATAGCCAGCACGATTCCTGCAAAGTTAATTTTATTCAGCTTTTCTTTAAAAAGCATAGTTCCGATAAGAGCTGTCAGGGCTACAATCGACATATTGTTTACCGCAAAAATCAAAGAGCTTTCCATATTTGATTTATTCAGAGCATTTATAAAAAAATAGAGCGATCCGAAATTAACACTACCCAATATAATTCCAAGTAGGAGGGTAGAGATGTTCATGCTCTTTTTCAAAGATCCGTTCAACAGAGATACAAAAATGCCAATCAAAAATGCAACAAAAAATACGATTAAGGTATATAAGCTAACTTCATCTTCTGTAATTTTTACTGCCTGAACATATTTTACTATGGAATCGATGATGCCGCTTCCAAAAAAGATCAGAACCGGCAAAATAATGAAATACACATTGGTTTTGTTAATCTCCTTTTTATAAACCGTTAGGATTACCGAAATAAGAGCTCCTGCCAGTCCAATATACTTAATTGCCGTTATTTGCTCATTGAAATATAGCAGCGAAAACATCACCGGAAATACAAGTGATAATTTGTTTGCCAGGGTAGTAACAGTAATACCTGCTTTTTGTGAGGACTTGCCAATTAAAAAGAACATTACAATAAATAAAATGCCCAGTAATATGCCAAAGGGGATCCAGGTGATCGAGTTTTGTAACTGGCCTTTGCCGAAGGGCTGAAAAAGTAAAAGACCGAGAATTGTGGCAAATAAATAGTTTAAAGTGATTAGTGATGTAAGGTTACATTGGTAATTTTTGGCTATACGAAAAGTAACATAAATTAGTGAAGATGAAATGATACTGAAAATCAGATAAGCCATAAAGTCAAATAAAAAAGGCAGACTTGAAGTCTGCCCCTATTTACATTTTTAATTTCTTTTCTATGTCTTCAACAAATTGCCTGAAATTTTTATCGGTGTCTTTCAGGTTGTTTACCGTTTTGCAGGCATGTAGCACAGTGGCGTGGTCTTTGCTTCCAATTTGAGCACCGATGCTTGCCAGTGAATATTTGGTCAGGCTCTTCGAAAAGTACATGGCAATTTGCCGTGCCTGAACTATTTCTCTTTTCCGGGTTTTGGTTTGTAATGCATCAACCGGCATATTAAAGTAGTCGCAAACTACTTTTGATATATATTCTATCGATAATTCGCGTTTTGAATTTTTAACCAGCTTGTTAATAAGCTTGGCTGCCAACTCAAGTGTAATTTCTCTTTTATTGAGCATCGATTGTGCCAGTAATGAAACAAGTGCTCCTTCCAGTTCGCGAACATTATTCGTCACATGCGATGCAATGTATTCCATTACTTCTTCCGACAAACTTATTCCGTCCTTATACACTTTGCGTCGCAGAATTTCCATTCTTGTTTCAAAATCAGGAGTCTGTAAATCGGCAGTCAGTCCCCATTTGAAACGCGACAACAGTCTTTGCTCCATACCTTTCAGTTCAATGGGAGGCTTATCTGATGTTAAAATCAGTTGTTTCCCCATTTGGTGCAGATGGTTGAAGATGTGGAAAAAAGTTTCCTGTGTTTTTTCCTTGCCGGCGAATTCATGAACGTCGTCAAGAATTAATACATCTACCATTTGATAGAAATGTAGAAAATCGTTCCTGTTATTGTTTCGAGTTGCTTCTGTAAACTGTGTTTGAAATTTATTTGCGTTTACATATAATACAACTTTATCAGGAAAACGTTCTTTTACTTCAATTCCGATTGCCTGGGCCAGATGGGTTTTTCCCAAACCTGAATTACCATATATCATTAAAGGATTAAAAGCTGTTCCTCCAGGATTTTGCGAAACTGCATACCCTGCACTTCTGGCCAGTCTGTTACAATCGCCTTCAACAAAATTTTCAAATGTATTGTCGGGCTTTAACTGCGGATCAATTTGCAGTTTTTGTATGCCAGGTATAATAAATGGATTTTTTATTGAAGCTCTTTCTTCTGCTTTTAATGGAACAGTAAGAGGTTTATTTTGAATTTTATTATTGTTATTGGTTGGGTAATTAACGGTGTAAGGTTCACTGCCGTTTTTATTGCCCAATACAACATTGTACTCCAGTTTGGCACCGTTTCCTAGTACCATCCGAAGTGTTTTTCGTAAAATGTCGATAAACTGTTCTTCCAGGTACTCATAAAAGAATGCACTCGGTACCTGAATGGTTAGTACTTTATTATCTAATTTTACGGGTTCGATCGGTTCAAACCATGTTTTAAAACTGCTGCTAGGAACGTTATCTTTAATAACGTTTAGGCATTTTTCCCATGCAGATCTGTGTTCACTACTCATTTAGAATTGCTGGATAACGAGGTTCTACAAATAAATTTTCCTAGTGGTATTCCTGAGAACAAAATTTGCGAAAAAAAAGTGAAAAAAAAAATCGTATTTCTATTGTTTTAATCTAAAAAACTATATATGATTCTTTATCAGTGTTTTAAAAAGTAATTTTTTTTTAATATTTTTAAAGTATTGGTAGTCAGTGTGTTAAATCTAATGTATTGACTACAAGTAATATATCTGGTTGGTAGTGGTTGGGTGTCGTTATTTTTCATTTTTACTATTAACACTTTGTGGTTAATTACCGTAATGATCGCAAAGCCTTTTCCAGCTTGATTAACCGGCCATTTTTAAATGCCACAACCGACGAATCGGGGAATTTTGTGCGAAGAGAATTTTGTATTTTTTCAATTTCAGAATAGAACCCGGTAGAACCTGCCAAATAAGAATAAATTCCATTCGAATAATACTCTTCAACTTCACCAACACCTTCGAATATTTCATCGTTGGTATCTATTCGATTTTTTGTGGATAAAAGGTGTACTTTAAAAATGATATCTTTAACAGAAGCGTCATCTTTCGTATTAATGTAAACTTCTTTCCCGAAATCAAATGCAGAGAATTGCAAGTATCGTTTTGGGTGTTGTTGTATGTCTGTTAAAAGAAAACTTAGGTTTTCAGAAAGAGCAGCAATCGATTCGTAGAGTTCTTTGTCGTTAAGTAACAAACCTGCAGTATTATCCGTACTGTTCAGTTTTTCAAGGGTGCTTACAATTTGGTTCGAAGCATCAGTAAGGTTTGCAAGTAACGGTGAAACAGAAATATTCGATAGTGTATCGCTAAATTTATTTAAGTTTTCCATTATTTCTGCCAGATTTTGAGCATTGGCCTTAAATACTGTGGTCAGATCGTCAATATTTGCAATTATGTTTTTAATGGTGTCTTTTTGTGTACTGATCAGGTCATCAAGTTCTGCTGTAGTACTTTCAAGATTTTCCATAGTGCGGTTAAAACTCTGAAAGCTTTCTTTCAGATTATCCCTGGCTTCTTCGTTTAATATTACCGTGAGTACTGTCATTGCAGAGTCGACGGTACTAATAAGCTCTTCTGCCTTCGATTTAAGAGGAAGTACCTGCATACTAACCTGTTCCTTCAGATCACTTTCTACAGCGCCCGGAATGGTATCGTTGGGCTCGTATAGCTCTTTTTCGTCGCTGAATATTATTTTTATGGAGCGCGTGCCCATTATATCGCTGCTAATGATACGAGCGATTGAATTAACAGGGATACGGAAATTTGATTCAACAGCAAATGAAACAAGCAATCGTCCGCTGTTGTCGTCGGCGAAAGTTACGTTAGTAACTTGTCCGATCTGGTAACCGTTTAAAAGAACTTTATTCGATTTTACCAATCCATCTACCCGGTTATAATAAACATGGTAGTAATCGCGTTTTTCGAACATATCATTTCCTTTCAGGTAACTTAGGCCCCAAATTAAAACGGTTAACGAAAAGACAATTAATATCCCAAGGCGGGTAAATTTTGATAACTTCATAAGAAAATATGCTGTTTTAAAATGTAAAATTAAGTATTTCGATTTTTATTATTTTTCTTCCAATACTTTTTTTACCGAAATTAATGTATTGTTTTTGAATGCCACAACAAAAGCGTTTTTATATTTTTTGCTAATTCTGTTTTGTTCCTTGTTGGCCATCTCCAAAGAACTGAATTTCCCTGAAAAATAGCGGCTTATTTTTGTGTCATCGACTCTGAAGATTTCTTTCTCACCTTTAAAATTTGCGGGTGTTGGTTCAATTTTCTTTTTCAGTGCCATTATTTGAACTGAAAAATAAATGTCAGTTTCTTCTTCGTTAATAGTTTTTATTGGGTTTCCAGTAACCATTTCATTCAGCGGTTCTGATACATCTGATCGTGCATTTTCTTTTTCTAAATCCTGACCGCTATCTTCAGAAATGATACTAAATCTACTTTTTTCTTCAATTTCAGATTTGTAAATATTAAAAGCTTTAAAGATGGATAGTGCCAGTTTATCTTGTCCCGACTGACTTAAAAGATATTCTCTTTCTTTTGGATGGCTTAAAAAACCGGTTTCTATTAAAACACTGGGCATAGTTGTGTTTCTTAAAACCAGAAATCCGGCCATCTTAACACTTCTGTCCAAACGTTTGGCATTATCTCTGAATTCATCCTGAATAACCGAAGCCAGCATTATACTTTGTTCCTGGTATTCGGCCTGCATGGTTTCAAACATGATATAAGACTCGGGCAGGTTCGGATCGAACCCTTCATAGGTTGTTGTATAATCGTCTTCGAGAAGAATTACTGCATTTTCTTTTTTTGCAACCTCCAGGTTGTCATCGTTTCGGTGTAATCCCAACACAAAAGTTTCGGTACCCTGCACCGATTTGGCATCTACTGCATTTACATGAATCGAAAGAAACAAGTCAGCATTATTTTTATTTGCAATTTCAGCTCTTTTGTGGAGGGGGATAAAAACATCATTCGTTCGGGTGTAAATTACTTCTATATCAGGATAGTTGTTTTTTATTTCGTTGCCCAGTTTTAGCGCAATATTTAGAACAATATCTTTTTCTTTTGCACTTCCGATGGAAGCCCCCCAGTCTTTTCCGCCATGCCCCGGATCGATAACTATAACAGATATTTTGGTATTGTCTTTATCTGCTGGTATATTTGCCGGTGAAAAATTCCAATAAAAGGTAAAGACAGTAAGAAAAATATATGATAAAACAGTTCGATTCATGTAAAATGAAAATCAGTATAATTAATAACCCACTTAAGGTTATATTTAGTATTCTTTTCTTCTTATTTAAGCAGATCTACCCAAAACGAGTTTTGATTCTGGTGTAAAAATAGAAATATTAGAATTATTTTGCATTTATTAGGTAAATAGTAATGTCCATATTTTTATTTTTGTCGAGCCTAAGTTAATTTGAAATTCAGAAAACATTTTGTACAAATTATTTGTCACATATATAGCATTTGTTCTCCCAATAGCACTTTTCGCGCAGGAACCTGCTTTGCGGGTAGCCGATGAGAATAAGATTTTACCCGATACATCGATTATACAACCGGAAATAACAGATACAACATTGGTGGATACTATACCTCAGGATAGTATGGTTGCCGATTCCGTAGATATGTCGTTTCTTGAAGATCCTATAACATACAGTGCCTCGGATTCTATGGTTGTTTCAATTGAAGAAGAAGGGCAGAAGGTTTATTTATATAATCAAGCCAAAGTAAGTTATCAGAATATTGAACTGGAGGCATATTATATTGAACTCGACTTAAAGACCAAGGAGATTTATGCAGAAGGTATCCTCGATTCTACCGGAGAGATGACTCAAAAGCCTGTATTCACTCAGGGATCTGAAGAGTACGAATCGGAGACCATGCGCTATAACTTCGAATCGGAGAAGGCATTTATTACCAAAGTTGTAACCCAACAGGGTGAAGGTTTAATTCATAGTGACAAGACTAAAAAGATTGGCGAGGAAGTATTTATAACTGAACATGCCAAATATTCTACCTGTGATGCCGAGCATCCTCACTTTTATCTTCACATGACAAAAGCCAAGGTAATATCGAACAAGAAAATCATTACAGGGCCTGCTTACATGGTATTGGAAGATTTTCCGATTTATTTTCCTTTGTTGCCTTTTGGTTATTTTCCAAACTCTCCAACTTATTCATCGGGTATATTATTACCAACGTATGGAGAAGAAGCAAATCGTGGATTTTTCTTACGCGACGGAGGATATTACTGGGCAGCAAGCCAATATTTCGATTTGGCCGTTCAGGGCGATATTTATTCGAAAGGATCGTGGGGAACACGCATTAAAACAAATTATAAGAAACGTTACAAGTTTGGTGGTAGTTTTGCTTTCGATTATGGTTTAAATAAGTTTGGAGAAAAGGGCTTGGATACTTATTCAAAAAGCAAACAGTACAGAATTACCTGGACACATTCGCAGGATGCTAAGGCAAATCCAAACCGTTCTTTTTCTGCCAGTGTGAATATGTCATCGAGTGGTTACGATAAACAGAATTCCAATAATTTGAATGACTATCTTACCACAACCAAAGCATCAAGTATTTCATATGCACAGAAGTTTGAGAATACGCCTTTCAATATGTCAATGAACTTAAGGCATTCGCAAAATTCAAAAGACAGTACTATTTCGCTGTCGTTACCTGAAATGACCTTTAGTATGGCAAAGGTTTATCCGTTTCGAAGAAAGAACAGAAGCGGAAAATTGAAATTTTACGAAAATTTTGGGATTAAATATGGCGCAAATTTTAAGAACTCCATAACTGCCAGAGAAGACGAAATTTTACATACTTCTTTTTCGAAAGACTGGCGGAATGGTTTAAAACATACTTTACCTCTTGCATTTCCAAGCTTTAATCTTTTTAATCACGTTAATTTCAGCCCCTCAATTAGTTATAACGAAAAATGGTATTTCAAGAAGTACAATTATACTTACGTTCCGGGAGCAGATTTTGATAATCCTTCGGGAATTGCTCAAACGGTAAGGATTGATACTATTACTGGTTTAAGCCGTGTTTACGATTATTCGTATAGCTTAAGTTCTTCAACTGATATATACGGTATGTATATTCCCCGTAATCCTAATTCAAGAATTAAAGGAATCAGGCATAAAATGTCACCGTCGGTTAGTTTTAGTTACCGACCTGATTTTGGGCAGGACCGGTTTGGCTATTGGCAGGAAACTACAATTGACTCTTTAGGCAATACTGCATTCTATGATGTAAACCGAAACGGTATTTATGGAGGTTCGCCCGGAAGAGGAGAATCGGGAGCAATTTCATTCTCGTTAAATAATAACCTGGAGGCGAAAGTGTTGGATGTTAAAGGAGATTCAACTAAAACAGATGCAGAGCAGAAATACAAAAAGGTGAAGATTATTGATAATTTAAGTATTTCATCTTCCTATAATTTAATCGCCGATTCATTAAATCTTGCACCTTTTTCTGTAAGGGCGCGTACTTCTGTTGCCGGTGTTAGTATTAATATGGGAACTACCCTCGATCCATATATGGTGGATGAGGATTACAGAAAAATTCACAAATATGTGTGGAAAGAACGTAGCGGACTTGGAAAATTAGGGCGTGTAACCAGCGCCAATCTATCGTTTGGAATGAGTTTTAATTCGAAAAAGAAAAATCAAAATAAAGGAGATGAAGGCAGGCCGGAACAGGAGTCGGAAGAAGAAAATGTTTTACGACCTCCTATTTATGATGATTACCTCGATTTTAGTATGCCCTGGGATTTTGGTTTTGATTATAGTTTAAATTATACCGGTGCTACCAAATCCTATCCAAACGGCAGAGTAACCCAAACTCTTGGAGTGAGAGGTAATGTCTCAATTACCGATAAGTGGAAGTTAAGTGCGAATACCAACTTTGATATTCAGGCCGGAGAATTTTCTTTCACAACATTCAACGTAACACGCGACTTGCACTGTTGGGGGATGACGTTCAACTTTGTTCCTTTTGGATATAGAAAAAGTTACAGTTTTACCATCAGTGCCAAATCATCGATGCTGGCAGACTTAAAAGTTGAGAAACAGAAGAGTCATTACGATAATTTCAGATAGAATACATTTTGATTGGAGAATGTTCGTAAAACCATGCCAGTGTTTTTTCGTATGCATTGAGAAAAGCAATAATATATTTTAAAATGAAAAGAATTATCTCCACTCCTAAAGCACCGCAGGCTATTGGTCCATACAGCCAGGCTGTAGAAGTAAACGGAACCCTCTATATTTCAGGACAGGTTCCGCTTATTCCAGAAACCATGAAAATAGTTGAAGGTGGAATTAAAGAACAAACATTACAGGTTTTAAAAAATATTGAAGCAATTCTTGCTGAAACCGGATATTCGTTTTCCGATGTAGTAAAATCAACCTGCCTCTTAAGCGATATGGCTAATTTTAAAGCGATGAATGAGGTGTACTCAGAATTTTACAATGAAAATCCACCTGCCAGAGCAGCCTTTGCTGTTAAAGAGTTACCTCTTAACGTAATGATTGAAATTGAAACAATTGCCGTAAAATAATTCGTATTAAAAACAAGGGACAACTCAACAGCCGTCCCCCGTTATTAATATATAATCTTTGCGAAAGATTTGTGTTAAATCTAAACAATAATTCTGAGATATATTATTTTTTTAGATAAATTGACTGTAAATGACTGTTGATTTTATCAATTAATTTAGTTTGTAAATTCTATTGAACCTCCCAATCATCTGTTCTGAATGATGATGCCGGCAGACCTTCTGTATTAAACAATTCTCCAACTACGAAATGTTCCCACGCATATCTTACCGCAACTGGTTTGTTTACTCTTGGAGAAGACACAAATAGTCCGTCGCGGGTTAAATAAGCGTTCGCCGGATAGAATTTTTGATCATCTCCTGCAATAATAAAATTAGTCAGAGGTTTTCCAAAGGTGGTTAAACCATTCTCTGCAAAATCGAAGGATAATTTAATAACGCTTCCTTCTGTACTCATACTTTTATATACCGGTCCAGAATATGCGAAACCCTTTTTATTATAGGTTTTGGCAAGTGCAATGTATGCCAGTCTGTCACCGGCAGCTTCTTTATCTGCAGGATGAATGCAAAATTCTTCACCAACATCCATTAAACAGGCCATACCCGAGTTTTTTGCTTCAAAAGATGCTTTTTGTTGTACTTCGCGAAGAAATGCAGAATTTAATTTGTCGTTGTAGCCATAAGGAGCAATCTGGCAAAAATAAAAAGGAAAGTCACCTATATTCCATAATGAACGCCAGTTGTCCATAATGCCTTTCATATATTTGAAATAGTTTTCTGGTTCATTCCGGTTGCTTTCTCCCTGGTACCAAATAACTCCGCGCATGCCATAACCTACCATGGGGTTAATCATTCCGTTAAACAATACTGTAGGCGCATTTGTGTCCGGACTTTCCTGATCTTTAGAAGGAAGTTCAAGCCAGTTGAATTGTTTTATTGAATTCTCACTGGTCCATGCAACAATATTTGTACCTCCCCAACTCGAGCAGATAATACCCACCGGAACCTTTAAAACATCCTGAAGCATCCTTCCAAAGTAATAGGCAGTGGCACTGATGTTGGCAACATATTCCGGTTCGCAATGTGTCCACAAACCGGTGAAGTCTTCCTGCGGAATAACAGTTTTTTGTTTTTTTACATTGAATAAACGGATTTCAGGATTCGAAGAGGTCGCAATGGTTTTATTGGAGCCCAATACAGGTTGATTTTTATATCCTTTTACAGGCATTTCCATGTTCGATTGGCCTGAACACACCCAAACCTCACCAATTAAAATATCAGAAAGAACTATTTTTTCACCATCTGAAATAGTTATAGAATACGGACCTCCGGCTTCCGGTGTTTTTACCTTTAATTTCCATTTTCCTTTTTCGTCGGCTTTGGTTTTATAGCTTTGGTTATTCCACGATGTCACAACGTTAACCGCTGCTTTTTCATTTGCTGTTCCCCAAATAGCAACTTCTGTTTGTTGTTGGAGAACCATTCCGTTTCCGAAAATAGATGGAAGTTTTACTTTCGCTTCGAGGTTAACAGAAAATGCACATAAGATGGTAATGAGTAAGATTTGAATTTGGTATTTCATGATTTAGGCTTTAAGTTTTAAAGATGAACAAAGATATCAAAAATGATACATCCTTTGTTATTCTTAATTAAACGACATACAAACTTAACTTTGAAATTTTAGTACTGCTCTATTTTTTATAAGTTTGAGTACAGAAAAAATTTATGATTAGTTAATAATCTTATATTTTTCATAAGCATGCGGTTCTAACTATTATTCTAAAATAAGTATACCGGAAGAATTTAAAGTAATCATTTACAATAAGATTGAATTACATTTCTAAACCAAATAAATAAGAATGAAAATACCTAGCCTTATTGCATCATGTCTCCTTGCTGCGAGTCTGATGATTGGATGCCAAAGTAATAGCGGTAAATCCGAAAAACAGCAAGAAAAACCCAATGTAGTAATAGTCTATTTAGACGATTTGGGATTCGGTGACGTTGGAGCCTATGGTGCTACGGAGTTAAAAACGCCGAATTTCGATAAGCTGGCGAGTGGGGGAGTAATGTTCACCGATGGCCACGCAACGTCGTCTACTTGTACTCCAAGTCGTTATGGTTTGTTAACCGGTGTTTATCCCTGGCGAGAAAAAGACGCCAAAATTTTACCGGGGACAGCTCCTTTAATCATCAGTACAGAGCAGATTACTATTCCGAAAGTATTTAAGGCAAAAGGATATCATACCGGGATTGTGGGCAAGTGGCATCTGGGCTTGGGAACCGGAAATGTTAACTGGAACCAGCATATTTCTCCTGGGCCCAATGAAGTTGGATTCGATTACGCTTATATTCTTGCCGCTACCCAGGATCGTGTACCCACCGTTTATATCGATAATGGTTATGTGGACGGTTTGGATCCGATGGATCCTATTGAAGTTGACTACAGTAAAAACTTCGATGACCAACCAACCGGTAAAGATAATCCTGAATTATGCACAATGATGTGGCACCACGGGCATAACAATACCATTGTAAATGGAATTCCACGTATCGGATTTATGAAAGGTGGAGAAGCGGCAAAATGGTCGGATATTGATATGGCAGATCATTTTTTGGCGAAAGCTCAAGCGTATGTGAAAGAACACAAAAATGAGCCTTTTTTGCTTGTATATACCATGCAACAACCTCACGTTCCGCGTACTCCGAATCCACGTTTTAAAGGACTGTCTGGTATGGGACCTCGCGGCGATGCAATTGTTGAAGCTGATTGGTGTTTGGGCGAATTTATAAATACACTTGAAGAGGAAGGAATCCTGGAAAATACAATGATTGTTTTCTCCAGCGATAATGGCCCGGTTTTAAACGACGGTTATTACGATGATGCAGTTGAGAAATTAGGCGATCATAAACCTTCGGGAGAACTTCGTGGAGGAAAGTACAGTTTGTTTCAGGCCGGAACACGCGTCCCGTTTATTACCTACTGGAAAGGTAAAATTCAACCTGCAGTTTCCGATGCATTGGTTTGCCAGGTCGATTTATTGGCTTCTTTGGCAGCATTAATTGGCAGCGATGCACAAACCCAGGATAGTCAGAATTTATTGGATGTGTTTATGGGAAATAGTAAAAACGGCCGGAAAGAACTGGTTCTGGAAGCCACAAGCAGAACGGCATTCCGCAAAGGAAACTGGGCACTGATACCTCCATATAAAGGTCCGGCGGTAAATACATCGGTAAATATTGAATTGGGTAACGATACGCATTGGCAATTGTATGATTTAACTGATGATATTAGCCAGCAGAAAAATGTGGCCGCCGATAATCCGGAAAAACTTAAAGAATTGATTAATTCTTTTGAAAAGATTCGCGGTCAGGGGTATTCTTCTATAAGCGATCTGGAATTAAAATAATCATTTAGAAGTCGAATTGAAAACCGGAGTTGAAAATTTTATTCTGCTCCGGTTTTTATTTTCTGTTATGGTAATATTTTGAAATGAAACGGAAATAACATATTTTGTATCAGCTTAAAAACAGAAGTCGATGTTTCGTAAATTTCTATTGTTCATCCTAATTATAGTGGTTTCATGTTCCGACGATATTAATCCGGAAGAAGAAACTCATGAGATGTATTTTCCACCTACGAATACTGATGTGTGGGAAACGGTTTCGGCAGACGAATTACAATGGAATACTGCCGTTTTTGAAGAGTTATATGATTTTTTGGAAGAAAGTAATACCCGTGCTTTCCTGATTTTAAAAGATGGAAAGATTGTAGTTGAGCAATATTGGGGTAAGAATATACTGAACATTTCAGCTTTCGATAAAAATTCAGTTTGGTACTGGGCATCCGCTGCAAAATCGTTAACTGCTTTTTTGGTTGGAATTGCCCAGGAGAATAGTTTACTCAATATAAATGAGAAAACATCAACCTATCTGGGAGATGGATGGACAAGTCTTCCCCAAGAGAAAGAAGACTTGGTTACGGTAAAGCATCAACTTACAATGACTACCGGTTTTGATTACCGGGTTGATGATTTGGATTGTACAGATCCTGAATGTTTCCAATATAAAGCTGATGCAGGAACACAATGGTATTATCACAATGGAGCTTACTCAATGCTGGAGGATGTAGTAACTGCCACTTCCGGTACAGACTATAATTCTTTCACTGATACATATCTGGAATCGAAAACTGGTATGGATGGAACCTGGATCATTACGGATAATAAAAACATATATTGGAGTACAGCACGCGATGCGGCTCGTTTTGGACTACTCATTTTGAATAAAGGAAGCTGGGACAACGAACTTGTTTTATCCAACCAAAGTTATTTTAATGAGATGCTTAATACATCGCAGGATTTAAACCGTTCGTATGGTTATTTATGGTGGCTGAACGGGAAAAACTCTGTGGTGTTACCCGGGGTGACATTTCCGGTAAACAGAAGCGTTTGTCCGAATGCTCCTGATGACATGATCGTTGCAGCAGGAAAAAATGGGCAGTTTATCGACATAATTCCAAGTGAAAATCTGGTTGTTGTAAGAATGGGAGAGGCCCCCGATGATTCATTGGTTCCAATTCTTTTTCACGACGATATGTGGGAAATATTAGATCAGTTATTTGATAATTGAAGCTGAGTATTTTCTAGCACTTACCGAGTTGACAAAATAAAATAGAATTCAGCCCCTTCGCCAGGTATCCCGGAACTTTCAATTCCAACTGATCCTCCCAGTTTTTCGATTATACGTTTAACAATGGAAAGTCCCAGTCCATAGCCAAGTGCTTTTTCCGGATTCAACCGTGTGTGTTTTTGAAACAATTTTACTTGATCCTCAGGTTTTATCCCGTTCCCATTATCCCGAATCCAGTACTTCACTCTATTTCTTGGGAGTTTATCACTACCAGCAATTATTATGGGCGGAGTACCTCCGTATTTAATAGCATTACTGATGTAGTTTACCCAAACTTCTTCAAGCCAGGGAGCATAACCCAGAGACGAGTTCCATAAAACCGGTAATTCAATTGACGCATTGTATTCTTTAATAATATCATCCAGTTGTTTTAGCGACTGAGATATAATTAAATCCATCTGAACAGGTACTTTCTCAACATCCTGATGTCCGGCTGTTGCAACCTTTAACATTTCGTTTGTAACCTGCACCGCCTTAAAGGACATTTCGCGCAGAAGCTCTGCAATTTCTTTTGTAAGCTCCATGTTGTTATCCTCAATACTATCGGTAATCACCTCACTCGATGAATAAATCGAACCCAATGTATTTTTGAGATCATGCGCTACTGAGTGGGCAAAGGAATCCAGGTCTTCAATCAATTTTTCGTTCTTCCTGATTTCTTTGATCAATTGTTGGTTGGAGTGTTTCAGTTTTAGTTCTGCTTCTCGTATTGTTGTTACATCATTGATAACGATCAATTTTCCCGAAATCATGTGATTACGGCCCAATATTGGTGATATTCTAATCTTGTAAAATAAGGTATGGCCGTTTACATTTATTTCATAGTCGAGGTTCTTTTCTTCATTAGTATTTAATAAATTAATTATCCGGCCGTGTTTTTTTAGAACCTCTTCAATTGACGTATTTAATGCTTTTTTCTTTTGAATCCCAAAAATTTTTGTTGATGCCGGATTCAGGTCTTCCACCAATCCTTTTTCATTCACTACAATAACACCATCGCCCATGGTGTCGATCAGTTTCTTTTTGGCAAGTGGAACCAGTTCAAATATTTGGTATTTATAAATTCCTAAGGTTATTAATAAACCTGAAATTACAAATGAAATGGTGGTCCAGTCGAATCCTTTATACGGATTGAATTTGGAAACATAAATTACATTGGCCAGGATTGGAATGGAAGATCCAATTAGTAAAATGGCAATTTGATATTTGTAATAGCTGGTAAAAGTGTGAACTGCGCTAAATAAATTATACAGGCCTGAGACGATAAAAATAAAAGTATAGGTATAAAATATCCAAAACCACCATCCATACTTGTAATGAATGATATTTGTTTCAGGAGTAAAAGTTATTTTCTCCCAAACCAGGTGATGGCTTCCATTTGTAAATACCAGAATTATTGTTGCGATAGGAAGAATATGGCTCAGTGTGAAGTATTTAATATTTATTATTTTCTTTTTCTGGCTGAACGAAGTAGTAAAAAAGAAGTAATAAACAGGAATAAAGGCGATTCCCAAATAAGATAACTGCGACCAGAAAATTTTATGATCTACATCATTCGTAACAAATTCTCCTGCATAAGAAATAGACCACACAGCAACACATAATTCGAGCGATATAAGGAACCTGACGGACAAACGTCTTCTGTATTCCCATAAAATTATTACAAGACCAAAGGCTGCTAAGGCATTTACTATCTGGATGATACTACTGATTGGCAAACTTCCAAGCATGTTTCGCATTTATGATAGTTTGTATAGCAAATGTAGAGAAATATTGGCATAATACGATTTTTTTTAAGCTCTAATGATTATTATTGGAATGGAATATTCTTTTATTTATTTGCATGGTTATTTGCGAATGTTGATTATCATTGTTTTTTAAAACCAACTTTATTCTTTTTATCTCACAAAATTATTTTAACAATGAGAAAAATATTACTTCTTTTCCTTAGCGTGTTTGTTGCAGTTCAATTGTCGGCCAAGGAGGGAATGTGGATTCCAATATTGCTCGAAAAATACAACTTTGCTGAAATGCAGAAGATGGGTTTTAAATTATCAGTACAGGACATTTATGATGTTAATCATTCGAGTATGAAGGATGCTGTTGTTATTTTTGGTAGCGGTTGTACAGGCGAATTAATTTCGGACGAGGGGCTGTTAATTACCAACTATCATTGCGGATACCGGCAAATTCAATCACACAGTTCCATAGAACATAATTACCTAGAGGATGGTTTTTGGGCGGGAAACAAAAATGAAGAGCTTTCAAATGAACGATTAACAGTGAGTTTCCTGGAATATATGGAAGACGTTACCGACAAAGTAATGGAAGGTACCGATGGAAAAGAAGGTGAGGCCAAGCAGAATCTTATTAAAGAAAATACAGATAAAATATTAAGAGATGCCAGACAGGGTGGTAAATATTCTGTTTCGGTGAAACCTTTGTTTTACGGGAATCAGTATTTTTTATATGTATATAAGGTCTTTAAGGACGTGCGTTTGGTGGGATCACCTCCATCGGCTATTGGTAAATTTGGCGGTGATACGGATAACTGGATGTGGCCCCGTCATACCGGTGATTTTTCGCTGTTCAGAGTATATGCCGATAAAAACAATGAACCTGCTGAATATTCTCAGGATAATGTTCCTTACAAGCCGAAGAAATTTTTTCCGGTTTCGATGAAAGGAGTACAGCCGGGAGATTTTACAATGGTATTTGGTAACCCGGGCAGAACCATGCAATACTGGCCTCACCAGGAAGTTGATATAACCATGAATCAACGCGATCCCGACCGGATTAAGCTGCGCGATATAAAAATGAAAATAATGAGTGCCGACATGGAAGCAGATCCAAAAGTCAGGATTCAATATTCGGCAAAATATCAGGGAGTTACCAATTCATGGAAAAAGTGGCAGGGGGAAATAAAGGGATTAAAACGCCTGGATGCAGTGAATAAAAAACTTGCTTTTGAACAAAAGTTTCAGAATTGGGCCAGGGAAAACAGCACATGGGAGTCGGAATATAAACTGGTTTTTGAGAACTTCGAAAATCTGTATCCTAAATACGCGGATTACATAAAAGCCTACGATTATTATTCTGAAATTGTATTTCGTGGCGTTGAGTTGTTTCAACAAGCCCGAACCATGAACACAATTATAAATAATATTGAACAAAAACAGCCAGAAAGAGTGGAGGCCTTGCGAGTGGCCATGAAACACGGCCTGGAAGGTTTTTATAAAGATTTTAATCAATCTACTGATGAAAAAATGTTCGCCCAATTAATACCTGAACTTTATACCGGTATTGATTACGGCTTTCTTCCACAAGAGTTTATTGATACGTATAAAAAATACGGTAAGGAAAAAATATTGGATAAGGTTTACAGAAAATCAATACTTGCCGACAGAGAAAAACTGGAAAACATACTGGAAAATGGTTCGGATAAACAATTCTTGAAATTGCGAAAAGATCCCATGGTAGCCATGTTTAGCCAGTTAAATTTCAAATATGAAACAAATATTCTGCCTTTTGTGAATGTAATTTCCGACCAGATTACGGCTAATATGAAATTTTATATGGCCGGATTAATGGAGATGAAAAAAGATCAGGCTTTCTATCCCGATGCCAACAGTTCGTTACGGGTTTCATATGGAAAGGTGGAAGGATTTGAACCCAGCGACGGAATAAAATATAAATATTATACAACCCTAAGTGGAATTATAGAGAAAGATAATCCGGATGTTTATGATTATGATGTTCCCGATAAATTGAAAACATTGTATAACAACAAAGATTACGGGAAATATGAAGTTAACGGCGATATTCCTGTTGCCTTTGTTGCTTCAAATCATACTACAGGTGGCAATTCAGGCAGTCCTGTTGTTAACGGAAATGGCGAATTGATTGGAGTAAATTTCGACCGTTGCTGGGAGGGAACAATGAGCGATATTATGTACGATCCGGACCAATGCCGCAATATTTCTCTCGATATTCGTTATGTTTTGTTCATTATAGACAAGTTAGCCGGAGCAGGTTATTTACTCGATGAAATGCAGATTGTAGAGTGAAAAATTGAGTTAAAGACTCAGGCTTGATTTTCAAAATAAATGAAGGATGTCATCTCGGTTTAAGGTGACATTTTTTATTTCTATTACTAAATTATACGAAACGGATCAGCCTTTTTTAACGATTCATTTTCATTGTCATTTTTATTCATTATTTTCAAGCTGAAACTTAATTAAACCTAAATCCTTCAGTCGATGGCTGAATTTCATTATGAAAAAGAATAAGAATAAAGCAGGATTCTTGTTTTACTTCAAGTCCCTGTCCGTTTTTTCATTTTTAGCTATTTTTTATCAAACTGCTTTTTGCCAGCTTTATCCGTTGCCCGAAGCAGGAACACTGGCCGGACAAGCCGAAAAAATACAGGAATCTCCTGAATCCGGGCTTTTATTTTATCTCTCGGGAGAGAATCAGTTTGCTGCTGATTTTGCTGCAGGAGGTCAGGAAGCTCCTAATTTTCTGAAAGGTGTAAATAGTATTAACGATGGTGCCATTGGCAAAGCTTTTAAAGCGGACGACGATCAGCTGTTTTCGTATTGGGCTCCAGGAAATATTTATGCTCAACGGGGAACATTATCATTTTTCTGGCGGTCGCGTTATCCGGTTGGGCCGACTCCATTTCCCGTTTTTAGGGTAGCATTTGCCGATAATACCAGTTGGGATATGACTTGGTTGCGGATTGATTATAATGGTTCCGGTTTCGATGCATTTGTAACAGATGTTGGCCTCACCAGAACACGTGTTTCGTGGTATACTGATAATTTTCCTGCGGCCGGAACATGGACACAGATTGCTTTTTCCTGGGATGAAACCACTGGTGTTAACTTATATATAAACGGGGAGTTAATAGAAACGAAATCAGTTGTAGGTGGAGTTTACGATACCGGCCTTGATCAATTTGGCCCGCACTCGCGTATTATTAGTCCTTACCAGGTTCAGAGTTTCTTCAATTTTATGCGCGGCGGCGATATCGATGAACTTCGTATTTACGATCGCCAATTGTCAGATAATAATATTAAACAACTTTTTAAAGGAGAGGTTCCTAAAGAAATTCCGTCGTTAGAAAGAAATCTCGACGATAGACGTTGGCGCAAAGAATGGTGGACCAGAAATGGTTGGAATCTTCCAAATGATCCGCCACCACTTTTGCCTTCGGAATTTGCAAGAATTAAAAAGGTTGAAATTCACGAGGCCTACGATGTAAAAAGATGGTTTTGGAAAGCCAACGACGGAATTCGTGAAACCACCTGGCCCGGAGTATATAATATGTCGCGATTGCCTGGTAGGTACGACTATTTTGTTTTGCCCGACTGGGATTGTTATTCCATGTCGGGGCAAACCATTAAGTTTCAATTAATGGATGAACCATGGAACCATGTTGAAATATGGGGCAAAGCCTGGGGACAGCTTACTCTTGAAAAAGAACATGAGTACGATAATACTTTTGCGGTTCGTACACAAAATCAAATTAAATCATATCATCAGCTAAAAGAGAGCGAAAGGGGAGGAACTCTCCGGTTTGATAATGCTTTGATTGAAGAACCCATTGGAGAACTTGGAGTGTATAATATCAGCGAAGGGAGTGCTCCAGAATCAAATCTTAGTGAAGTTTTTTATGCAGCACCATTTGTGAGTCAGGATAGCAGGAAATCAGTGAAATCTGTAGAAGCATACATTCGGGGGCGTTATCCGCGCGATGAGCAGAATTTAATGGGAGCAGTTAAAAATAAAGTTGAAGTTTCTGATACTGAAAAGAAAGATGAACAATTACCTTTTGTCCATATTATTATTCCGTACACTCATTCAGATGCACTGGATGGAATACAAATTGAATTACCCGGGCTTCCTGTAATTCCAACGCATGGTGAGTTGTATCCAATAAATATCAGGGTAAAAGATCCGCTCTGGCAAATGCGCGATTTAGCCGATTTTAGTTTCTCAGTAAAACCAAATACTAAACAAACACTTTGGATAGATACACGCGACCGTTTGTTACCCGATAATGGTGCACTTTACATTTCCATTGCCGGAGCTGGTTACGGACTCAATCCTGAAATCTTAATAAATATGCCGGTTAAACTGGTATATAAAACAAAAGAAAAAGCAACAGAAGAACATCTGGCTGACCGTTTAACCCAATTGCGCGATGTGTATGGATTTATAATTGAAGAACGAATGATCGATCCGAGATTGAATTTGTACAATCGTTTCGCAGCTGATCAGGCTGACATTATGAAGGCTGATCCTGATAATTTTTTGGCACAGGCTTACCTGTTTACCTATACTAGGGATGTAAAAAACAGACCCGAATATCAGGTGACTGAGTGTCCTGAAGGAATTCCTGAATGGGCATTTTTGCAAACCGAATACATGCAGAGAATTGCGAATGTAGTTAATTATTACATTGATGAACGGCAAATTAGTAACGGCGAGTTTGGTGGGGGACTTTCTGATGACGATGATTTTACCAATATTTTGGCAGGTGCCGCATTAATTGGTATTGAGCCGGAAAAAATCAGAAAATCGATGGAACTTTTTATGGAAGGTTATTACGATTACGATCGCGATTCGTATGATGCTGCTCTGAAACAACGAAGTCTTCCGTTATTTACCAACGGGTTAGCAACCATAAATGCCGATTTACTACATGCATACGAAGAAGGGATACAGGCCGTTGGGCAGATGATGTTGCTCGATTACGGAGATCCTTTGTATTTCAACCGGGGGATGGAAACTTCGAAAAGGGTTTTGGAGGATTTGACGCAAATTGCTTCGGATGGGCATCGGTATTTTCGTTCGCGAAGTTACGGTGGAACTACTATGTCGCTCGAAGATCCGTGGCAATGGTCAGGGGCCTACTCTTATAACGTGTTGCATCCGGCTTATTTTATTCAGCAGTATAATAGAAATCCGGTTATAGAAAATTTGGTTGTGGAGCTCGCCGATGGATTATTGGCTAAACGTGATTCGGAAGGAACTTTTTATACCGATATTCACTTCACGACTGGAGAAGTTCGCGGCCGGACAGGGCTTCAGGGAACCTGGCAGGTGATGTACGCTGCATATGTGGCTACCGGTAATACAAAATATCTCGATCTGATACGTGATCGTTTAGAAGTTTCAAATTCGTTCGACATAGATTTGGTTGCAAACAGGTATACTGAAAAAATAAAAGATTTGGCGACTCAAGAATATATAAATACTGAGGGGAGTGTATGGATTGACAGGGTTACTGCTTATTTTAACGATTTGCAAACCGACAGGCTTGGAGGTGTGGCTGTTTCCAGAATTCATAATGTATATCCGCAAAATAATGTGAGTTGGGCGATTAAAAAGCCGGCAAATTTTAAAAGTCTGGCAAGTTTTATTTTAAAAGCCGATTCTACTCAACTAAAAATTCTGGCTTATAACATGGAAGAGGAGCAAATTTCTTCCGAATTGACCGTTTGGAAAATTATTCCCGGAAAATGGAAATTTGTTCAGGGAATTGATAGCAATGATGATCAGATTCCGGATACTGATATAACAGAGAATACTATTTACCTGGAAAAAGGGAGTGACATTGATTTGAAATTTGCCCCCCGACAAAATACAATCTTGCAACTGAAACTCATGGAGCCGTCTGATAATAATCCGGCCGATCTTCCTGATCTGGCCATCAATAAAAGATGGATGAAAATGGAGAAGGATGAATTGAAGATTCGTGTTTACAGTCAGGGAGCAGTAAAAAGTCCTGAGACTGTTCTGGAATTGAGAGACTCCGGTGGAAAAAAAATTAGTTCGGTAAATATACCTTCAATAGAAGCACCTTTGGATTTAATTCCAAAATGGATTGAGGTGAAAATAAAAGTACCTGAAAATACGGATTTAAGTCACGGAAGTCTGATTCTTGATCCTCAAAAGAGAGTAAAACAGATAACCAGAAAGAACACCACAATTGTTTGGTGAGGATTTGTAAAATAAAAGCTTCCATCTGCAAGGAGCAAATGGAAGCTGCAAATAATGTGTTTGGAGGCGGGCTTCGCTCTTTTATTGACTGTTTTAACCGGTGCGAAGCCCTTTTTGCTGTTTAATCATTCTTAATGATTTTTAGAGTGGAGGAGTAATTTGTGGTTAATAATTTGCAAAAGAATATGCCATTTGAATTGAGGTATTTACCAATTGGGAAAGTGTGCGTTCCTGCAGTCACTTCACCGCTGAATATGGTTTTGAGTTGACGGCCGTTAATATCGAAAAGAGTGAGATTAATCGTTTCGAACTTATTTGTTTGCACCGAGATTACTGATTGTTGAGTAACCGGGTTCGGATAAACCTTTAAATCATTTTGGGCGGTTGGCTTCAATTTATTTCCGGTTAAAATTCCTTCAACCCTGAAATTATCAAGCAAAAAATAGATACCCTGATTGGCCGCTTGTTCGCTGTGGAAAGCGAAATAAATGATTTCTCCCGGATTATTGATGGTGATTTCTTCAACAGAATACCACTCATTTTCGACAGATCCTAGCGAATAGTTGAGTTCGGTCCAATCTGATGAGGTATTGTTATCACCTCCCATGCTTTTGTAAAAAAGTCTGGGTTTATCGCCTGTACCATTATAGAGGACATCAAAATTAACTGTGAGTTTCCAATAGTCTGAGCAATTCAGGGCCTGTGCAATGAGCCAGTCATCCTGGTCTGTATCATTATTCTCAAAACGCATACATTGACTGTAATCTACTCCCTGACCAGTTACCATGTGCCAGTATTGCCAACCTTCTAAGTTTTGTGTTGTCCATTTCGTAAATGTGGCATTGCTGCTTATACTTTCTTCAAAGTCATCAAAAAATGGAAGTTCTACAGTTTCAATGTAATCTATTAAATTTGAATGCTTAGTGATTAATATCTCATCTAGCCATCCATCGAATTGCCGATTGCTGGCACCTCCCATACCTCCAACAGTAATAACATTTTCATTTTGCTTTAATTCTCCGTTCGTTCCTTCCGGAAATGGTTGATATCCCTCGTAAATGAGATTCCTGTCTTTGTCATGAACATAGAAGTTGATGGATTGAGATGCAGAATCACTTATCAACGCTACATGATACCATTTATTAAAATCCAACGATTGATTTTGAAAGAAAGTTATGCTTGTCTCATTTTCAAAATTTAAATAGGCATGAAATCCATTCATGGTTTCAACGTAATTGTGATTAACCAGAATTCCGAAGACATCTCCTTTTTCAATAATTATTGGATAGTAACCGGTTTTATCGTCTCCTATACTCCTGATTTTTATCCACGATTCAATTGTCCAGTTATTTCCCAACTCTACATTTTCCGAATTATTTATACACAGATAAGTTGAAGTAGAACTTTCGGGAGAATTATTTACCAGGTATGATTTTCCCAAGTCTGATGTAAAATTATTCGCAAAACTTCCTAGCAGACTCTCAACAGGTAAAAGATTGTTGTTTGCTTCATTTTTTAAATTTTGTTCAAAATGCATTAACAAAATTGTGCTGTCGTCAGCACTGCTTAGTTCTCCAATTTTTGATATCGAATTCAGTTTTACAATACTTGACAGGAAGGATATAGTACTGTCCGAAATATCTGTCGCCCTGAATATAATCTGGCCTGTCTCTGTATCTGGTATAAGAAAGCTAACTGATCCTGAAGCACAATTTAACGAGTCGTTAATTGATTGCCAGCTTTCATCGCCTGAAGAATATTCTAATTTTATAGCTTTAATTCCTGTAGATTGCCAATACAAAGATTGTTTAGTTCCCGGTTTAAGTTCATTTGATGCAAGAGGGTAAATAAATGCAAACTGTTTTTGATCGTAAACAGCAAAAGTATCGCATCGTTGATAAATGTTTCCATCTGAAGAATCACTGATTCTTATTTTGTATGCTGTTGAGATGGTGTCGGGAACCTGCCATATATAGGAACTTTCTGATGCATTTAAATTTTCTGCTAACGTAACCCAGTTTTTACCTGCATCGAATGAATATTCCAAATCTACTGATGAGATATTTTCAGAGGTCCATTGAATATTTAATTCTGCTTTGTGTTTGTAGTATTCTCCTCCCACTGGGGCAGAAAGTTGCAACGATTTTCCATTCCAGTCTGGTTCTGCATAAATAAGTGCACACTGGTTTTTTCCATATTCAAAATTGTCAATATCGGTCCACCATTCAGTTTCACCAATCGATAAATCGGTGTGAAATTTATTATCAGAATTATATCCATCACAAATATAATAGTGACCAGCCCAGCTTCCATTATCATATCTTTCTGCTGTGCCTTCTATTAAAATCGGACGTCCGTTACTCAACTCATTTTTAAAGATAGTTTCCCATTCTTCTTTTGTGTATTCTTCGCGGTATATAATTTTTAAATTTTTATCGTATTTAAAATATCTTTCAAGAATGGTTTTTATGGGAGCACTTCCAGCGCCAATACCAAAATATTTTGCTGTAGCACCAATCTGTGCAACCATCGTAGCTGCAGCGTCATATTCTTCTACCGATGGATCTGATCCAAAAACGTAAGGCATTTCATCAAATCGGTATTCTGTATTATCAAAATCTGCTTTCCAATAAAATTCTCCGTCGTTATAATCAATATTACCAATCGGAAACCGGGGATATTCCCAGTAATGAATTAAACGCATAATGGCTGTAATTCCACAACTATTGCCTTTATGTATTTCTCCGGTATTGGCACTTCTGGGATAATAAGCCATAAATGGCCATTGGTATACTTTCCATTTATCACGAAGAATGGGTTGTACTGATTCTTTCAATTCTGATATATTGATTGTTGAAACGATATTATCTCTGTGTTTTAGGTATTTATTACTGATTCGCAATTCATCAATTGTTCCATCAAAATAGGTATTTCCTCCTATACCAAAACCGATAAATAGTTTATCGGTACTTTGAAATGCCGGTGTATAAGTATAACGATGATTGGCATATATTTCATTAAAATTTTCATCGCGTAAAATCAAGTATAAATGGTTGTGTGAAAAATTGAAATAGAAGGCTATGTGATACCATTTACCCGTTTCTATTATATCTGTTATTCCAATATTTGCGCCCCTGTTAAACTCATCGTCAACACAATTGAGGTTGGCTGATAGTGATGAATATTCTTCATTTAATTGAATTTCATAATCGGATGGCCAGCTTTCACCTTTTTTGAGGAGGAAAGGAGTTCGGGTTTGATTATCTCCCCACGAATTAATTTTAAACCAGCATTCAATAGAAAATTCTTCTGAGAAACTAAGACCATTGTAAAACGGAACCTCAATCCAACTTTGCTTGTCTGCTGTAGTATTGTCAAGTCGCAGGGCCTGTCCATGCACCCCGGTTTCATAAGTAACTCCTGAACCATGTGCGATACCGTTGTTGCCGATATTGGCGGAGTTAGTTGCATCACCATCAAAGTGCATGAGAAGAACTGTGTTTTCATCGGTGGTGTAGGGGCCTCCGGTTTCCTGGGCAAATGATGCAGAAATACTAAATGCTATAAATACTAGAATATAAAAAATTTTCATATTGTTTCTGTTTGGTTAATTAGTTATGATTTTTAAAGTTGAAATTCCCTCTGAAGTAATAAGTTTGCCAATATATATTCCACTGCCCGGCAGCGAATTAGAAAGCGGAATGGTGTGCATCCCGGCATTTAGTTTTTTATTAAGCAAGGTTCCAATTTTCCTGCCCTGGATATCGAAAACAGAAAGGTCAACTGGTCCACTGATTTTGGTTTTAAAGGAAATTACAGATTGGTTTGTAACCGGATTGGGGTAAACTTTAAGGTCGTTTTGAGCGACTTGCTTAAGTTTATTTCCGGTAAGTGTTCCTTCAATACTAAAATCGTCAATAAGGAGATAACTAGCGTGGCTTTCATCAGATTGGTAGCGAATAGCCAGTGTTATATTGTCGCCCGGGTTTTCAATTTCAAATAATGCCGTATTCCAGGTCCACTCTTGTCCCCAACTGCTGTTGTCCAGTTTAATCCAATCTGCTTGTTCAATATCTCTTACATAGTTTTTCGAATAAACAATTTCAGGAACTAATCCATTTCCATAATACCAGTATTTAAATGAAATAGAAATTTTTGAGTAATCTTTAGTGTTGAACTTTTTACTTAGCAGCCAGTCGTCATTAATTTCAAAGGGAGCCTCCATATTAGTGCTAAATCTGGCACATTTGCTTCCATCTGTACCATCATCTCCACTAATGTGCCACCAGTCAAATCCGGTTTTATTTAAAGTTTGCCAGTTTTGGTATTCATTTTCAAAATCGTCAAAAAATGGAAGTTCTACAATTTCGATATAATCGCTTAGATAAGAGTTTTTGGTTACCCTAACTTCATCTATATATCCATCGAAAAAACGGTTACCATGAGCGTTTCCTCCAATTAATAACGGATTTTGATTTTGTTTTAATAACCCATTACTTCCTTCAGGAAAAGATTGATAATTTTCGTATATCAATTCTCCGTTCTGATTGTGTATATAAAAGTTGACGGATTGTGATGCAGAATCGCTGATTAATGATAGGTGATACCATTTGTCGAGATCCAAAGTTTGATTTTGGAAAAAAGATATTCCCGTTTCATTTTCAAAATTCAGATAAGCATAAAACCCTTGCATTCCATGATCAACCTGAATTCCACAGACGTTTTCTTTATCGATGATTATCGGGAAGAAGCCAGTTTTAGAATCACCGATGCTTTGTGTGTTCACCCAACACTCCATGGTCCAGTTGTTTTCTAAATCGAGATTATTAGAATTATAAACCCATAAATATATACCCATGGGACTTAGGCCCGGACCATTGTCGAACTGAAATGCTTTACCAAGGTTTAGATCATAATTGTCGACATATTCTCCGATGGTCAATCCTTCAACCGCATACATCGCATTATTGGCAGCATTATCCAGATTGTTTTCAAAATGCATTAACAGTTCAGTACCTACTTCATTGCCGTATAAAAAGTTGTTGTTTCCCAGCGAAGAAATTTGAAAGTAATTTGATAAGTAAATTTGGCCAGGATCATTAATGTCGGTTGCCCTTAGCATTCCATTTTCTGTTTCAATTTCAGGAAAAGTATAAGTGTAATTTTCTTGTGTATTAACAGAATCACTCAGTACTATCCATGTTGAGCCATTATCTGTTGAATACTCCAGTTTAAAAGCCGAAATACCTGATGATTCCCAATAAACGGGCTGTTCTATCCCTCCAGTTAAGATTGCATTATTGCCAGGATTTTTGAACTCGAAGTTTTTTTCATTGTATACCTCAAAGGTGTTGGTTCGGCGGTAAATATTTAGATTTTCGGTATCTGAAATTCTGATTTTATAGTTTTTCGATACGGTCGCGGGAACAGTCCAGGTATAAGATCCGGCAGCCGCATTGATGCTTTCCGTGATTACTGACCAGTTTGCTCCTGCATCGTCGGAATACTCAATAATGACGTTTGCGATATTTGAACTTTCCCATTTAATTTCTAATTCAGTACCTGATTTAAGATGTGAATTTTTCGTTGGAGACTTAATCTCAAGCGTTTTATCATTCCAATCGGGTTCCAAAAAGGCAATAATTGACATACCAAAACCGTAATCAAAATTATCAGGATCATCCCAAACATTATCGCCTAACGAGTAATCAGTATGAAATTCATTGTTTTTATTATAACCGTCTATAACATAATAATGTCCAGCAACCCCTCCATCTCCTGTTAGTGTTTCTTTAATTACTCCTCCCGCAACGATTGGTCTTCCATTATTCAATTCATTTTTTAAAATATTTATCCACTCTTCTTTCGTATAGTCTTCCCGATTTAAAATTCTGGTTTTAGGCGAATAATGAAAATGATTGATTAAAAATTCAGGATAGCATGACATGTAATCATAACTTTCGCGTGAAGCAGTTCCCATGTGCATCATGAATAGTGCAGCAGGTGTATATTCTTCAACAGTTACATCAGAAGGGAAATTATCGGGCATTAAATCCCATAGATATTCTGTATTCTCCAGATCGGCGTACCAATTATATCCGTTCATAGTGTGTTGAATGACACCTGAAGGAAATCGTGGATATTCCCAGTAATGTAAAGCTCTTCCAAGTGCGGTTGGGCCACAATGATTTTTTCTATACACTTCTCCTGTCTCTTCATCAATTGGGAAAAGCTCACCCAGTGGCCATTGGTAAGAGCCCCAACTGTCTTTTAACTGAAGTTTTACCTCTTCTTTGAAAGATGAAACATCAACATCCTTTAATATGTCATCGCGGTAGGTTCTCTTTTTGTTACTGATTCTGAGTTCATCAATCCAGCCATCAAAACAAGAAATACCACCTTCTGCTCCTATACTAAGTTTCCCATTTCCAATAAAAGGATTGGAAGCGGAATATCCTTCTGCAAAATACTTTTCATTGTAATTTTCGTCCCTTAATAAAAGGAATGCTCTTCTTCTGTCGTATTTGTAATAAAAAGCGATATGGTACCATTTATCTGCTTCAAGGTTTAGTAAACGGTGTTCAATTTGTAATGTCCAGTCCCTGTTGTTAAGAGTGTCGCAATCTAAAAACGCTTCCATCGAGTTTAAATCGTTACCAACATAAACTCCGTATTGAGATGCTCCTTTACTATTTTCCTTGAATAGTAATGCTTGTCGATATCCATCTTTCTTTGATGCAGGTTTAAACCAAAATTCAATAGAAAAATCATCGGTCAGATTTAACCCATCGTAAAACGGAACCTCAATCCAGCTTTGTTTATCAGCAGTGGAGTTATCAAGGCGCAGGGCTTGCCCATGCACCCCGGTTTCGTAGGAGACTCCTGTGCCGTGTGCGACTCCATTGTTTCCTACGCCTGATGAGTTGATTGCATCTCCATCGAAATGCATTAATAGAACTGTGTTTACATCTGTGGTGTAAGGGCCACCTGTTTCCTGGGCTTTTGATACTGAAATACTAAATATTAAAAATACCAGTATTAAAAAGTTTTTCATATTATTTAGTTTGGTTAATTAGTTATGATTTTTAAAGTTGAAATTCCCTCTGAAGTAATAAGTTTGCCAATATAGATACCGCTGCCCGGCAGCGAATTAGATACCGGAACGGTGTGTTTGCCTGCATTCACCTTCTCATTTAGTAAGGTACATATTTTTTTGCCTTGAACATCGAAAACGGAAAGGTTGATTTGGTCACTGGTTTTAGTATAAAAGGAAATTACGGATTCGGAGGTGGTTGGATTGGGGTAGAGTTCGAGATCATTTTTTTTCCTATTTATGAATTCAGAAATAACCGTTGGATCTGTTAGCGTAATATTAAATTGAAAATCTCCGGTACCATAAATTTCATCGGAGATGGAAAAAATAAAAAAGTCGGATGACGCCGATGTACTGTCGTTAACATAAATTATTTTCTCCTGTTTTATATCTTGCTCTGAGAATTTTAAAATCGGAGTATCCGGATCGTTTACTTTTGCTATATGACCTTTCGTTGGATTTGTAATGATTTCAAAAAATAATCCGTCGTCTGTTGCCTCCTGGTCGCTTATACTTAAATTTTCGGTTGTGATTATTGCAGATGTTCCGCGTTCGAGAGAAATCCCGTTATTTGTAACCAGCTCGGGGTAATTCAGATCTTCATTCTGTAAGTATTTAAGGTAATCAATATATCCTTGTTCCAAATCTTCATACGAAACAGAGAAAACGGAAAAGTCCATTTTATTTGTAAAGAATTCTTTAATCTTAAGGTATCCCTCTGTTTTTCTTAAATACCGGATAAACTCAAAACCAAAAAAATAACAGTCTATTCTTTCATCAGGGTCATTAATAAATTCTTCCAGTGTAGGTTCACGGCTGTATTCTTGCTGATAAAAATCAAATACAGCTGGAATCTTCCAGCGATCGTCGCGATGTTCGCCACCAGCAACATTATAACCTGAGAAATTGGCCATGCCTTCGTGATAAAATCCGAAAGGCATGGAGTAATAAGGCTCAGCAAAACACATAAAGTCGTTAAATACATGTCCTACTTCATGCCCAAGCAACCAATCATAACCATCGTCAAAACCGCCCCAGAAATCACGTGGCGAAATATTTATATTGCCTGATCCTCCGTTAAAATCAGGAGATCCGGTTAGTTCGGCCCCCGTTTTTTGATTAACAATAAGCATTGGAACTTTTATATTAAGATTCATTTCAAAAGAGTCGACATAGTAATCATGGGTCTGGTTGAGCCAAACTTTCATACTGTCAATAAACATGGTGTCCTGCGACGAACAGTAAAAGTCAAAATATTCACATTCGGCATATTTTTTTATTTGTTCAGTATCAATCGGTGTGGTATAAAAATAGTATAGGAATTTTTCCCATCCAGGTGGAATCCATTCATAATTCCAAAAATCGCAGTGCCTGTAACCACAAGCCAGAATATTGAATTCAACGAAAGCAATTAAAATGTCTTTTTCAGAAGTGTTTCTATAATCAGTAAAACGTGACATGACCACATCATCTACAAATTCTGTGTGTTTTTCTTTGAAAGAAGTAATAGAATCACGGTTGGGACGGTATCCCCGTTCATAAAGCCCAAATCCTTCGGCAACGTGTTCCGGAAGATGGAGCCCCGAGGCATCACGGTTAAGTATTAACTGCAATGCATATCCCACAAAAGTATGAACTGCCAGTCCTTTCAGCCCATTGTAATATTGATAGATTTCATTGGTTACCGGAAGTCGTAAAATTGAGTTGTCAAGATAAATACTGTTTGTTTTACAGTCGTAAGATCCCATTTTCCAGTCCAGATTACTACTTCCAATGTATGATATGTTTTCCCGGTCAAACAAATAAATTTTTGTTTTTGTATCCTTGTCAATGTAATCAGGGGCTCCCGGAATGTCCCAGTAATTTGGATATTTGTTAAATTGTTCTTCGAGCCTATCCTTTATTTCCAGCCAGTAATTTATGTTTTCAGAATTATCAGTATAGAATTCAAAATGTTCTGTTTCCCCCACCTTGATAATTGTAAAATCAGGTACATACATCTCAGAATAATCAGCAGCATGTGTCGAGATTCGTATCTCATCAAACCAGCCATCGAACTGGATGTTGCTGCCTCCATTTACTCCTCCGATAAAAAAGGGCGTATCACTAAATTGGATTTTACCGTTGCTTCCCTGTGGAAAATTGCGAGTGTCTGTAAAAACTGGCTTTTTTTGTTCGTCGTGAACATAGAATGATACTTTTTGTGTTGCAGTGTCACAAACCATTGCCACATGATACCATTTGCCGTTTTCCAGTGTTTGATTTTGATAGAAATCAACATCTGTATCATTTTCAAACTTCACATATCCTTTAAAACCATTGCCATTTACATCAACTCCCAATCCAAATGATTGACCTTTGTCAATCAAAAAGGGGTATTCTGTTTTTGAATTTCCCAGATCACCCGTTTTAACCCACGTTTCAATGGTAAAGCTACCGTTAAAGTTCAACAGGTCGTTATTTAGTGAGTACAGACAATGCCAACCTTCTGAACCTGAGGTGTTGGAAATCCGGTAAGCTTTTCCCAGGTCTGTTATCGAATTATCGATATAGCTTCCTGTTGCGCTTTCTGATAAAGTAAAATCATTATTTGCACTATTTGTAATATTGTTTTCGAAGTGCATCAAAAGAACAGTGTTTTCATCGACGGAGTAGGGGCCGCCGGTATCTTGTGCTTCTACTAAAAAAGAGAAAATAACCACAAGAGATAACAGCGCAGTAATTTTTTTCATAGTATTTGGTTTAAACAGTCAGAATAGTTTAAAATTAGCTTTTACATTTAGCCTTGTCAAATGGAATTTGTGCAGTTTTATAAAACCGGACAATTAAGTTATGCTCTGAAAATTTTTTCTTCCGTCCTCAGACTTCTCTCTTAGGCCAAATATCAATTAATCAATCAAATTATATGCATTATAATATTACTGTGTTTTTAAGGCACAGTGGTTTAGTCTTTATCCAGTCCGTTCATGTACTGGGTAGGAGTGAGGCCGGTAATTTCTTTAAATGCATTATAAAAAGTGGAACGCGAATTATAACCCACTTTTTCTGCAATTCCTTCAATAGTAAGGTTCGCATATTTTTTAGTTTCCAGGATATTGCGGGCTTCGTTTACCCTGTATTTATTCAACAATGTTTTAAACGATACTTCGAAACGATGGTTAATTACCGTTGAAAGATACGTGGTGTTTGTTTCGAGCCTTTCTGCAAGTTCCCGTATAGAAAGATTTTGTTCCCTGTATATCTTCTCTTCTTCAAATAGCTCTTTTATTCTCAGATAAAGCAAATTCTCGTCTTTAATATGTTTCCCGTTTGAATTTCCGTTGCTCTTTATTTGGAGTTGATTTTCAGCTGATTTTAATTGAAGTTTGATTTTGTCGAGTTCCTTGTTTTTCTTTACCAATTCTCGATACGAAGAGCGAAGTTCTGCATATTTGTTTTGAGCAAAAAGCAGAAATAGCACCCCGATTATAAGAAGTAAAACGATAGCTATTATCAGTAATCTCTGTCGGTGATTTTTTTCTTTTTGAAGTTCATTTTCAAGCGATAGTTTATGAATTCGTTCCCTTTGTATCTGATAATCAAAATCAGCCCGAGCAGTACTTAGTTCTTTTGCATTGTTTTCTTTACTTATTTGTCGTGTCTGGGCCGAAGAAATATTGAGAAATTTAAGTGCCAGTTCGTAATCCGGAATCAGCATAGCAACGTCATATAAATAACGGTAAAAACCGGGTGATGCATCCTTTTTCTCTGATAGGGCCTGTCGGCTTTCAAACGCTTTGTTTAAATAGAAAACAGCTGAATCTTTTTTGCCGGTTTTTGCAAAATACCAGGCACGACCCCGGTAGGCATTACTCAAAACACTGGGTATATTATTCTTTATGCCTTGATTAATAATATATGACGAAGTTTGGTTTACGGACTCCACACTGTCGATGAGGGTGTAACTCAATTGTTGCATAATCACGGTTGTCAGTTCAGATGCACTTCCTTTTATGCTTGCGTACGAACGGGACTTTTTATAATATTCAATGGCTTTTAAATGTTCATTCTCGCGGTAAAATGAATATCCAATGGTATAATATACTTTGCTGATTTGTGCGGAATCTTTCAGTTCTTCGGCTATGGCTAGTGCCTGCCTGAGGTAAACGTTCCACGAAGAATCTTGTGTGCTGTAATGTGCATTCTGATACATTATAAGAAGTGCTTCAATTTTCCCTTCTTCATAATTCTGTTCCTGAAGAAGCGGCATCACCTTGTCACAGTATTTTATCGATTCGTGGTAATTGTGCATGTTCCAGTTGTATCGGGCGATACTGAGTAAAATGTCTGCCAGTTGTTTCGATGTTTCAGGCAAAAAACCGCTTTCATACATTCTTTTTAAGTAATCGATCGACGTTTTATAATCGCGGTGTTTACGTGCTGTTTTCTCAGCTGCCTGAAGTATTTTAAAGTGAAGTGATGCATGTTTACTGAAAGGAACCAAATGTAATGCCTCCTCCATATTTTGATAGGCTTGTGCTGTTTCATCAAGCAGACTGTTAGTTTCCGCCATTTCAATGAAGTAGTAGAGCTTTGTATATAAATTTCCCTTCTCTTTAAGTAACTGCTTCTGCGATAATAATTGATTTTGATAAGCCTGAATGGAATCCGGAAATTTATGTTGCCCGTTCAGTAAAGAATCGAGGTAGGCTTCGAATTGTTCAGCGGTCTTGTATTTTTCAAAACCTGTGACCTGTGAATATACCGGATCGGCTGATATAAAGTGGCAAAATACCAGTATGAATAGGAGAATATGAGTGGAAGTCTTAAACATGAAACCCTAATTTTATCAGGAATATAAGATAGTGTTTTTCAAATTAATACACAAAGCTTATATGATGTTAAAAAGAAGAGTTTGGCCTTTGATCCAAAAGGTCAGTTTTTAAACAAATGACATTTATTCTCGGATTAATCAATAAGATATAATAGTTTTTTTATAAAATCCGTCCAACTTCAATTCACATTTGCGAAGTTATTTCCCGAAAACATAAATTACAGAAAGCTGTTGTTGCTGGTCGATATAATCCCAGTTAACAACATGCATAGAAATATTGAATTTGCCTTTGATGTTTTTATGGTTGATAAAATACCAGATCAGGTCAGTTCGCCAGTAATCTTTTGCACGATAATGGCTGTCTCCATAAATAAAATGGTGACTGCCACCCGTGCTTAAGGTCGATTTTATTCCCAGGTTTTTATACCGTGCATTAACTTCAGAAAAGAGACTTGTGGCTATAACAAATCCATCTGTAATGCTGCGTTCACGGAACATTGAGCTTAGTATTCCTGCTTTTAAATCACCCTGAAAAGGCGTGTTCTCAGGTGTTCTGATTCCGGCCTGAAATGCCCAGCCCATATAATCCTGAATGTGCTGATCTTCCGGGTGGTTTTTTACATGAGCATTATGAAACATTAAAACGTAGTTCTGAAAAAACAGGTTTTTATGGAAGATTTCACCCGACATTCCTGCCATAAATTGTTCGCGTTGTACTTCTGTTTGACGGCCAACCCAGTCGACAAAACCGTTCTGGTGTCCCCAGTCCCATTTTACTTCACCAAACATTCCTTCAATATTGGGGCGGTAATACAACAGGGTATCGGTGAGCATTGCCAGCGGAAAATTGATTTTATCTCTCCGGGGAAAAGCACCAAAAGCAAATTCCTTTTGATCATCCTGAAACTGATAATACAGTGTGAGTTTTGGTTTTTGTGCATCTATGTCGCTACCAAATTCAAGCAACTGGCTTAATCCTCCCCGCAGCTGGTGGTTGTCGATATCCACTCCAATTTCAAATGCACCACGGCTTCCCATAATGGTTTGCGGAGTGGCAATGGGACCTTCAAACTCGCGATTATCACCAATTCCTTCAAAAGTTACCTGGTATTTGAATTCCTGTGCCTTAACAAACAGGCTGCTCAATAAAAATAATATAAGGAGTGTACGTTTCATTCTGAAATTTTTACCCTGCGAAAGTAATAAAACCTTTGTCAAATGTTAAATTGATAAACTGATAAATTGTATTGCTGCCACTGAATAATGAACCCGGATCTTATTTTCAGTCGCACAAAATATAATTGTCTTTTCTGGCGTTAATCACCATCACAGGTAGTTTGCCTGCTTTGTCAACTATTTTTCTTTCCGGAAGACCGATCAGCAAATCAAGAGGCGTAATGTTGGAACTTCCCAGTATTACCAGCAAATTACAGTCGGAAGCCAAAGCAAGATCAAGCGCTTCGAAAGCATTTCGCAGGCTCGATTTATTGCCTTTGTATAATTTGTGATCGATTTTGAATTTTTTATACAATTTACGCGTCAACCGGGCATTTTTACTTACCTGGCTTTTTGCTTCCTTGCTTTTATCGTTGGCAGCAACAACCACAATTTCGGCATTGTTAAAACGCCCGAAATAAGAACACCACAACGCGCTGTCGCTGATTTCTTTTCGCAAATCAATGGGTTGCACCACATGGCTGTAATCCATTATTTTCGATTCGGGATGTACAAAAACAAAGGGAACCGGACTTTCAGAAAGGATATTCGAGAAAGATTTGAATTGACGAGAATTGGCAACAAAAATGATTGCCTCATAGTTTTCAGCCATTATATCAGCCAGTTGCCTTTGGCTTTCAGAAAGCAATAAAGTGGAAACCTTTAACCCTGGTACTTGTTGCTTAATGGGAACGATATATTGTTGTAATTTGTCTTTGAATTCTTCGTGGCTGTTTTTGTGTTTTGGCTTATAATTATGAAGGAGACACAATTCTTTTTGAAAAACAGACGCGAGTTTTAAACCGTGCAGAATCAATTGGTGATCCGTTTCTTTTAATTCTGTAATAACAACGATTTTTTGTTCTTTGCTCTCGTCCATTAAAACCTTTTTATGCAAAAATATACAATTCCGATTGGCAATTTTGCAATGTTGAAAAAAATCAGGAAAGGTTAATATGTATTTGTCTAAATTTATGCAGCAAAATTCGATCTATGATTAATGAAAAACTGCTTCAACCGGAAAGTATTGTTATTGTTGGAGCTTCGAATAACATATTTAAGCCAGGAGGTAAAATTGTAAAAAATCTTCTCGATAATCATTTTAAAGGCCATTTGTTTGCCATAAATCCCAATGAATCGCAGGTGCAGGGAATTCCCTGTTTTCCTGATGTAGGCGAATTGCCTGATGTGGATCTGGCCATTTTGGCTATTCCCGCCAAATATTGTTTAAAGGTTATAACTGAGCTGGCAGAGAATAATGGCACAAAAGCTTTTATCATTATTTCGGCAGGTTTTGGCGAAACCGATGAAGCAGGTAAAGAGCTGGAACGAAAAATTGTGAAGGTGATTGATGAACACGATGCCTGTTTAATCGGTCCCAACTGCATTGGTGTAATGACCCCGCATCACGCCAGTGTTTTTACCACACCTATTCCGGAACTAACTACCGAAGGTTGCGATTTTATATCCGGTTCGGGGGCAACGGCAGTGTTTATTATGGAATCGGGTATTCCAAAAGGGCTGCGTTTTGCCAGTGTATTTTCGGTGGGGAACAGTGCCCAAACCGGGGTGGAGGATGTGTTGGAATACCTCGACGAAAATTACGTGGAAGGCATCAGTCCGAAAGTGAAATTGCTGTACATCGAAAATATTGACAATCCGGATAAGTTGCTTTATCATTCCACTTCGTTAATCAATAAGGGATGTAGGATTGCAGCCATAAAAGCCGGTAGCTCGTCTGCCGGAAGCCGGGCCGCATCGTCGCACACAGGGGCTTTAACCAGTTCCGATGCGGCTGTTGATGCGCTGTTCAGAAAAGCCGGTATTGTGCGCTGTTTTGGTCGCGAAGAGTTAACAACTGTGGCGAGCGTATTTATGTGTAAAGAGCTGGAAGGGAAAAAACTGGCAATCATTACTCATGCAGGCGGACCTGGAGTTATGCTTACCGATGCACTTGAATCCGGTGGTTTGAAAATTCCTGAGATTGAAGACAGTCCTGCAAAAAAGGCTTTGTTGAATAAATTGTTTGCCGGATCGTCTGTTGAAAATCCCATCGATTTTCTGGCAACCGGAACTGCAGAGCAATTGGGACAAATTATCGACGCCTGCGAGAATGATTTTGATGTGGACGGAATGGCCGTTATTTTCGGAAGTCCCGGGCTGTTTCCCATTGGCGACGTATATGATTTGCTTTCTCAGAAAATGCTGGTTTGCAAAAAGCCGATTTATCCCATCTTGCCTTCGATTATCAATGTAAAAGAGGATGTCTCACATTTTCTTTCTCACGGCAATGTGAATTTTCCCGATGAAGTATTGCTGGGACGTGCACTTACAAAAGTTATGAACACGCCCAAACCTGAGAATATTTCGTATACTGTCGGTATTGATTCGGAGAAAGTTCGAGCAGTTATTGACGAAACTAAAAACGGTTACCAGTCGCCGGAAGTCATTCATAAATTATTTGATCTGGCCGGCATTCCTCGGGTTAAAGAGATCGTGGCTAAAACTGAATCGGAAGCTGTGCTGGCTGCTATGAATATTGGTTTGCCGGTGGTGATGAAAGTCGTTGGTCCGGTTCATAAAACAGAAGTGGGTGGGGTAGTACTGAATGTTCGTAGTATCGACCAGGTTCGAAAAGAATTTCACCACCTGTTTGAAATAGAAGGAACAGAAGGCGTTTTGATTGCCCAAATGGCGTCGGGAACCGAACTTTTTCTGGGTGCAACTTACGAAGAGAAGTTCGGGCATGTGGTGCTCTGCGGCATGGGCGGAATTTACGTGGAAGTAATGAAAGATGTGGCGTCAGGCCTGGCTCCTTTAAGCCGAAACGAAGCCCTGTCGATGATAAAAAGCCTGAAATCGTACAAAATTCTGAAGGGATTTAGAAAACAAGCCGGTGTGAATATTGAATTCTATGCCGATATCATTGTACGTTTATCGTGGTTGCTGCGTTATGCCACCGAGATAAAGGAAATTGATATTAATCCGCTGCTGGGAAATGAAAAGGAGATTCTGGCTGTTGATGCCCGGATAAGGATTGAAAAATAGAGCCGATTAGTTACGAAGATATTGTATTTCTTCCCATACTTCATACATTAACTATTGACTAATGTAAAATTCGCTGAGGTGCATTTACATTATTACTACAATAGTGTTCGACGAACCGGAGAAAGATTCCTCGCTACGCTTCGGAATGACAAGTATTAGTAGGCTTTTGCTTCTGGGTGGAGAGGTTTGGCGGCATTGCCGCCAAACCTCTCCACCCAGAAGCCATTTCAGGTATAACTGGTTGTCATTCTGAACGTATCCGTCAGCTGACGGAGAAGTGAAAGAATCTTTTCTAATTGATTATTTAATAGGATATTAGCGGTACAATTAGTATAAGTTTAATTCAGGTTCTGTCAATTTAAGACAGCCTTTGGCCTACCGCTTTGTTTTTACAGTAACCCAGTTTTTGTCGATCATAAATTGAAGGAATTCGCTTTCTCCTTTTTCTTTAATCATCTCAACACCTTTTCTTCGGTTGGTTCGGGTTATAAATTGCCCGAAACGGATAAGAATCGGATTGTAGATTTTACAATCTTTTACCGATTCGTATTTTGTGCAGTCGGCACAGGTGTTAAAGCCGTTTTCAATACAGCAGGGTCTTACTTTGCAGGCTTCATATCCCACTGCGCAAAGTGCACTTTCTCCTTTGCATCCTTCACATTCTTTATCTGTAAATTTTTTACAGGCTCCGCAATAGAACCCGCAATAAGAAATCAGGGAAGTGTTATTCATGTTTATTTTCAGTTAAAGGTTTAGTTTTTGAAACTTTATATGAAGATCGAAATTAATTTTCAGATTATAAATCGCAAATGGTTTAGCTGTCTATTTTTTCCAGTATCCGTTCGTAAATCGCTTTTTTTCGAACTTCGAACTTGCTTTCAGGTGAGCCGAGTCGTTTAAGCCTTCGCTCCACCGTTGGCCCTGCGTATTTCAATTCATCCAGAGCTAGGTCATTTTGTATTTCATTCAGCACATATAAAATATAATTCGGTGGAAATCCCTGCCAGCTTCCGTCACGGTCGCGTTGGTGTTTGAGGTAACGGATTCCCGCGGTGAGCATCGATTCATCGTTTCTTAGTCCGCCTGAGCTGAGATTCAGCCAAAGGGAAGTTGAACAGGCCTTGCAACAATAAGTGCCGTGAATGTATTTGGGGTGATTTCTTACCATTTCAATACACGATAAAATTCCGTTGTCGGCAATTTTGAGGGCTTTTTGAACTTCCTCCTTTTCCTGTCCGATCAGGCGCAGTATTCTCGATGATTCTTCGCCAATCATATGCCTTCTGCCTGCTTTGGTTTTTATTTTTTCTCCGGTAAAAAGTACCAGGTCGCCTTTCATATCCTGCTCGGTAGGAGCGAAGGTGTTGTAATAGGCGAGGGGGTGATCCTGTTGACGGATAATAAATTCGATGATGCCGTTTTTTTCGTCGCCGGTAATTTCTTTCTGAAAGAACAGCGCCTCCGAAACATTATCAACGGTTTCGAATAAACTGTTGGTGTTCAAGTAGCTCATTTTGAGTATTTGCGGTTATTTTTAAACTATTGCTAAAATAGCAATATTATTAAAACGGTCGTTGGTTTTTTCGTTGGATCAAACGATTTTTTAGTCAGATCTTTGGAAAATATTTATCCATCATATCCCGGGTTTCTTTTAACCACTGACGCCGTTGCTGCAAATCGCTGCTTACTATTATTCTGAACATCTTCCTCTTAAAGTGTTTTATTCCGCAGAGATCGAAAATACAATCCTTCCAAATCCTTACCAGCGGATCGCCAAACACTTCATTTTCTCTTTGTTCACTGGTATTGGCGGTATTAAAAACGAGGGCGGTTTGCGCTTTTAATAAACCTACCGGAACGCCTTCTCCTTTGTCGCCTTCCAAAAATTCGTAGGCAATACCGGGTCTGATGATCCGGTCGATCCAACCTTTTAAAATAGCCGGAGGTTGTCCCCACCAGTTGGGATGAACCACAATAATTCCGTCGCTTTGTACCAGGTGCTTGCAATGCGTTTGCACCAACTCGCTTATTTTCCCGCTTTTTGGAATTTCTTCAGTATAAAGAATCGGGTCAAACTTTTCCCGGTACAGATCATGAAAAATTACAGCGTGTCCGTTTTCCATCAGCCTTGTTCTGCATTCATTCGCAATGGCATGATTAAAACTATTTTCATCAGGATGACCAAGTATAATTAGGATGTTCATTTTTTTTAAATTTGTTCGAAGCATGAAGTTTGAAGTTAAGTTTGCTTTTCTTCTGTCTTCCCGCTTCAGTCTTCCGTCTTCTTCCTCCATTTCTGAATTTCCACAATATTCCCGTCAATGTCTTTGGCGTATACAAATGTCAGGTTGCCCACATTCTCAACCTCTGTTTCAACAATATCGCCCAGCAAAGAACCTCCGTTTTGCAACAGTTTGGTTACCACTTTTTCCACGTTGTCTGCTTTAAAGGCAATGTGTCCGAACCCTTTCCGGTTTGCCCTCGGTTCCAACGACTCGAGGTTTTGTTCGTATTGGAATATCTCAAGTGTCGGCTCGTTGTTTTTGTAGCCGGGTAAGGCCAGGTGAATTCCTTTTAAATGTGCATTTTCTATTCCTGTGGCTTTGTCGAGCCATTTGCCTCTTAAATCGCGTTCGGGATAAACGGGCGAACATTCAAACACTTCGATGTAAAAAGCAGCCAGCTTTCGCCAGTCATCGGTAATCAGGTTGGTGTGTGTAAATTGAATCATTATTTTAGTTTAGGGCTTCGAGCCACTAGCTTCGAGCTTGAAGTCAGATATAAGATATTTATTCTCCAAAGTTATTTTTCAGAATTTATTAGTTCCTCTATTTCGTTTAAATGCAATTTGAAATGGCGGAGATAATCGATAATGCCGTCTTTTAGCGATTCGAAATTTCCATCGCCACAATCCCACAGATTTTCGAGTTTTGTTTCATCCACATTTTTTATTACATGTACAATGTGGATGTTGCTGTATTTCCACAGTTGTATTAAGTTTTCCCAGTTTTCGTCGTTGTAATTCTGAATGGCTATCCAGCGGTCGTTGTTACCGTGGGGGGCGTAGTTGGGAAACTGTAGCGGACTGCTTTGGTATTGAAGGTGCACCATTCGGTGCGAGTTGTTCGATGCCGAATCGACCATGTGCCCCACAATTTGTTTGATGTTGCGGTTTTGGCTGTTTCTCCTGTTTTCAATTACATTGTTTGGCAGGGCCAGTAATCTGGGTTCCCATTCGGACAACAGGCTGAGCACTCCTTCAGTTACGGGTATAAATTCTTTCATCTTAATTGCAAATGGTGTCTTCTGATTTTTGGTTTACTAAAAATGTTTTGTTTCTGCTCCCGGCAAACAATTATCAGACCGGTTTGCTAAGCAGTTTAAAATTAGAACTATAAGTTGGAATGATACTGTTTTTATGTAAAATTATTTTACGGTGGGTGTAAAAGTTTTAAAAATTGGGAGTATTGAAGAATATGTTAGCTACGCGAAAGGGTTCGTGCAGCAGTGGTGCTTTTGTTTTTTTCTTGGCATGCTCTTATTCTATTTTGCTTATGAAATCCATATTAAATCGTCACGTTTAATAATCCATTTATCATTTTGATGCTCGACTAATATTAAGCGGCCTGAGCTATCGTCTTCGTCTCTATAACATACAAAATAAAAGAGGGCCAATTTAAAATTATCGTCAAATACTATTCTTGAATATATTGCAGAACCAAGGTAAATAAACCCCAGTTCCTTAAAATTAGGGGGGCTTTCAAGTAGCAATTTAAATTGGCATAAACTGTCAATTGCAGTAGCACAAATGGATTTTGCGCTTAAAGTATCAGCTCGTAAAATACCTGCAAGTCCAAAATACATCGAATCTTTAAGGTACATCAATTCAGATTTGTCGGGAATCACTAATTTGTCGACTAAATGAACCGTAAATATGGTAGTGTCTACTCTACGTTTGAAATCAGTTTTTACATTCTCGTTACTGTCATTGAATTCTATTATTTTTTGTGTAGATCCGACAAAGGAAGGCGGCGGTGGTGGTTGAATCGGACGCAATAATTCAGGGAGCGTTTGGGCAATAATTTCAATTTCGTATTTTTCCGAACTTCTATAATCGCCAGGTTTTGTTTTTGATGTGAAATTCCCGGTGCATAATATGCTTGTTAATATGAAAAGTATAGCTCTCATTTTTTATTTATAACAAGTTGTTCTTATTACACTTTCTATTTGATATTTTTTATTATTCTTCCGTTTTTATTGATTGTATAATTTTCAATTATTTTTTCATTGAATCCTATTGTACTGTATTTTCTTTCTATCTTAATATTGCTCTTAATAATTGTTGCAGTTTCTAGTGAATAAACATCAGATACCAGTTCATATTTTGCTAGTCTAATTGAATCAATCTCCTTGTCTGACTTGTCATATGTAACGAAGAATAATATGTTTAGAATTCCATCTAAAGTTAGCCCAGAAGAATATGCAGAAACAATACGTCCGGTAATATCATTATCCAAACTAAATTTTTTTATTTCGAAATATTTGGCTTTTTCCTTAAGCAAACTATAAACCTGTTCATTTTTCCCATATTCGGGATTCTTTAGATTATCAATGTTAATTATAGTGTCGGCTTTAAAGTCAATTAAAAATACTGAATCTATAGTAAAGATTTTGTTTCCTTTTTTATCCACTTCTTCAATTATCTGGGCTTGAAGATAATATCCAAAAGTAATTGTTATAATTATTAGTGTTATAATATGTCTCATATCATTGTTTTAACTCTCCGGAAATTACTACCTGATTATTATAGGTCTTTTATTCATTTATATAGCTGTTAATCTGTTCATGTAAATTCTCTTTAGAACTTGGCCTAAAAATAAACTCCTTTGATAAATTTCCATTTCTGTCTTTGATGCAATACCATGGTAAGCCAAACATTTTAGTTTTTGCTTTTATATCAGCTTCCAGTTTTTTATTTGCTAAAATGTGGTAACCAATAAGGTTGTATTTATTTATGGTTTTTTTCCAATGTTCCATCTCCGATGTTTTATCTAACGAGATATATAAAATAGAAATGTCGTTTAAACTTAAGAATCTGTATAAGTCAGAATAATAAGCAAATTCTTTTAAACAAGGAGGGCAGGTAGTTGCCCAGATATCGATATACAAATTTTGTCCATTAAAATTACCCAACAATTCTTCAAGACTATTAATGTTGTCTGCTCCGGCTATAAAATTTACGTTATCTGCAAAATTGGTAATGGACATATTTTTGAATAATTTGTATTCTTCTGCAATGGAATCAATGTAAGGAATAAATGGATTTTCGGGATAATACATTTTAAACCTGTTATAAGGTTTCAACAATTCCTCTGCCATGTTTGGTTTCTGAAACCATGTATAAAAATATGAACCAACTCCATATTCAAATTCTTTATCAATTAAATGAAGCGCATACAAATTCAAATTGTATTTATGGAAGTTGTTGTCGACCATTTTTAAATCGAAAGTTTTTTCTCTTTGAGGCAGATAGTATCCTCTGTAATAAATATATTTTTCAAGAAACTTTAAATATGAATTAGAAAACACTAATTCAGAATTTACAGGTTCAGCGGAAAGTTTCAATTGGTTGTTTGGTTCAACTGAATTATTTGGAATCGACTCAAATGTATAAAATAGCTGTGTTAATGTACTATCGGCAAAAAGCAATGATTCCCTCGATTGTTTTAAATATTTCGGATGATTTTCACGTACTTCTTCCGACATGAAAACGATATTACGAATTAAATCATAATACAGTGAGGCATATCGATATGTTATTTCTTTCGCCAATGTATTCAGGAAGTTTTGTTTTGTATTTCCGTTACTAGATAAATCGTGTAACTGCTTCAATATAGAATCCCGGCTTTTGATAATGGTATCATTTATTTCATACGAATTATACTTTCGAAATTTGTTTACTGCATTCGTCTCCAACTCTTGTATCTGTCTATTTAATTCATTAAATAATTCCAACCCGTATTGGTTGTTGTTACAGCTAATATTAGCCGATTGTGTTTCTGTATCCAGCACCACAAAACAACTATCACCAGCACTTAGTAACAGTTTTACAGAGATGTAATTAAAAGGAGCTGTCTCGTAACTTATTTCATAAAATCCGGGTTTTGAAGCTTCTTGTATGAAACTGAAATGACCATCTTTATTTAAAGCCATTTTTTTTGTAATTGCCCATGATGTAACATTATTTGTGGGGGCAGAAATGTTTACAACATTTGATTTTGGATGGATAACTTTTCCGTGAATAAAGACTGTCTCCTGAGAATACATCTCTTTGGTTGTAATAATAAGAAGAGATAACAATATTATTTGGAAGAGTTTAAGTTTCATTGAAAACATGTTTCCTAAATTAATGCAATTGTTTTATTGCATCAATTGTTGTAAATATATAATAAAGTCCTTTTTTTGAAATACTGGGGTGGCTCAACGTCTGTGGATCTTCATCTGGGTGTCACCGGCTTTCAGTATTGCCGAAATTAGAAATAAATATTCAGAAAATCAATAGGTTGGGGAGTTCCGAGTAACACGGTCCTGCCGAGGCTATACTTTTTAGCTTGAGCTAAAGTATGCAGAAAGCTCAAGGCTGCTTTTGGTCTTCTCACAACATCTTCACAGAACCTAATTTCGGACGGGTGATCTCCTCAGGTCTTCGGAGCTTCCCGCTCTCACTAAGGTTCTGTTTTGATAAAGCCCCTGACCAAAAGAGGCCAAAACCCGCATTAATTTCAAATGCACTTTTTATGGTGCATGCACGTTTTGCATCCATTTTTTACTGATGGAAAAGGTTAGTGCAGCAAAGCGAGAATAATATTTTACATGTAGCTTTAAACTATATGTTGACATTTTGAATATGGCAACTGCTTTTTAAGCATTTTTCCCGGGTATCGAGGAGCGAGTTGTTAAAAATGGGGGGCTTGTTATGTGCTGCGATTTATATTAAAATAGCGGCAAGTCGAGGGATCTTTTTTGCAATTTTTACTGCAATTTCTCCCAGCTCTTTTATGTTTTCAGCCAATTGAGCTTTCGACAGATTTTCCTTTGAGGCTTGCTCCACAACTTTAATAAGTACAGAATAAACTCTTAAATCTTCGGTGCCGGGAGTAACAGAATCGACAACTTCTTTCGAAAGACCTGTAAGTTCGTTTAACTCGTCTTTATACATTCCGTTAAATGCTGCGTCTGCTTCAGCAAACAAATCACTAAATCGTCCCATCTTTATTTGTTTTTATTGGTTATTTCTTTAATAATATTTGAGATTTCTTCTATTTCATTTAAGGCATTTTCGCTTCTAACATCAATTTCTTTTCCTTTGTCAATGGCGTAATTGATAGTTTCAGAAGCTTTTAATAGTATGTTATTTAGTTCTTCATCTTTTCCTTCAAGCCCAATAACCTTTAATGTTTCCTGCTGGCTTTCTTTTACTTTTCTAATCGATTCCAGATATCCGGTTATGGTTGAGTTGGCATAAATAGCAGTTTCATATGATTTATTGATGGCGTCAATTATTTCTTTTTTCTGTTTAAGTATTGGATTTTGAAGTTCTTTTCTCTTTTTTTCAATCTGATAATTGGCATCTTCCATAAATTCGGTTAAAGTGTTCAGGGCTTTTTTTGCTTCAGCCATGTCGTCAGATTTGCCGGCTACTTCAATATCTTCATACAGCGATTCTTCTCCGTTTTTGAATTTTTTATACTCTTCATTTAGTACATAGTGAATGATAAACGGAGAATAAACTTCATCGATAAAAGTGTTAATGTCGTTTTCCATTTTATCGTAATATAAATCAACCATTTTTCGGTGTGAATTATGGAGAACAGCCAGGTCGTTGCCCAATACTTTCGATAACTGTACTGTTTCTTTCGGAATAGAAACACACGAACAGAGAATGATAATCGATATTGTTGTTGTCCAGATTTTAAGTTTCATAGTGATGATATTTAGTTTGTTAAGTTTATTCGCAAGATGCAAATTTCGAGTACCAAATGACAAATGTCCAGCGGTAGCTTGCCTATTGTATTTTGCCAATTGCCTACTTTTTTTGCTTTCTTTCAGAACAAGTACCTTTCCACATTCGTTACCGCAATCTGCTCAAACAGCTCTTCGCCCAGATAACTGCGCAGGCCAATACTCAGTTCCCTTTCACTTTTGTCGATGGAAACCATGTAATAGTCGGTTCCAAACAGAATTTTTTTACGCAGTGTTTCACTCGATTCAAGCAACATTTTTAAAAGTGGAAATATTCTTTCCTCTTCCAGCGACGAGCTGATATCAGCATAAACATTGTCGTATTTTCGAAGCAAATCACAAATCACACTGAACCAGGTATATTTTCCCGATTCAAAGTTTTTGTTGTAATTCCAGTTTTTGGGGTCCAGCGATGCGAATTCCGATTCTTCGACTGCTCCTTTTGCGGCAACCCATGGATTTTGTAAATATTTCATCCATTCTACATCGCCGCCAAAGTGTCCCAGGCAAATTTTAAGCTGCCGGTAATCTTTCTCCTTTCCCCAATATTTTGAAATTATTTCAGGATTAAGCAGCATGTGGTAATTAATGGGATTGGAAAAATGGGTAGAGAATTCTTTGGCTTTTTCGCCGCCGAGTTTAATCTGATTAAAAATGGGATGGAAATCGAATTTCTTTTTCCCCCTGTTGTAAACCGGGCCTCCCGAACAATGTACCATTATGGGTACTGACTTTTCCAGGGCGAAGTCGTAAACACCTTCCATGTTTTTGTCGAATGGCCAGTAACCCAGGGCAGGGTACATTTTTATTCCGTTAAAAGTCTGATCTGCTAGTTTCTTTTTCAGGTATTCAACAAAGTTTGTTTCCCCGTTGAATGGTGTTTTTCTGTCCGAAATTCTCCTAGGATCAGCAAAAATAAAGGGATAAAAAGTTTTCCGGTTGTCACGTTTAATTTCTTCGAGTTCTTTGGTTTGAAGGTCGTATTTTTCAGGAACAGCGCCGGCATCCATATATTCCATGTCCATGGATAAGGCGATAAACCTGGTTCCGACGGGATAGTAACTTTGCAGGTTTTTAAAAATGTCTTTCTGGGTGATGTCTTTATCAACAGCATCTTTCCCTTGTCCGTGCTCCACAAAATTAGCCATGCGGTCGAAGCCGTCGGCATCCGATTTTTTTAGTTTCCTCATGACGCGGAGCGCCCATCTGAAAAATTGGCTCATTCTTACTTTTTGAATAGAAATAACTCCGGCCAGGCCCCAAGCGAATGTTTTTCCAAACTTGTCGGGCACATTTTTAAAGGTAAATACGTGGGTGTGTGCATTGTAAAAGTAGTTCATGATAATGGTTTTATTTTGTTACGTAATAACTTTCTAAAGGCGATTAACCCTTTATATTTCTTACTTAATAAAACCTAATGTTCTTTAGTGACTCCGGAGTTGTTTACCGACAACGAATAGAATTTTTGCGTCCTTATTATTCGATTATTAAAATTACGGATATATTTTGAGGATGACAAGAGTGATTCAGGTTATTGATAACCGGAACGTGATAATATTCAGAAGTTTAGATATTGTCGGGTTTTATTAAGGATAATCGTTTAATATTAAATAATGAGATTGCAGGAGTGGCCCTCTTTTCTAGCTCCGTGTTTTTGACTAAATTTATTGCTGAAGCGTAAGTTCTGAAGCCAATAATTATCGTTTTGTTAGACACTCTGTTTTTTTAAACGATTTAAGGGCGGCAGAGAACAAGAATTAGATTAACAAGACCTGTAAATAAATTTAAACTGATGAAAAAGATTTTATCATTAATTGCTGCATTATTTGTAGTAACCATTACCGGAAATGTACATGCCCAGTACGTAGATGCGAAAAAAGTAGACGCCGGAACAAAACTGTATTTATCGCGGCCCAACTATGAAACGCCTTACGGCGAAACCAGCCCGGAACAGGTAAAAGCGGTGATCGACCGTGTTTTGAATTACCTTGAAGAAACAACTCCTGTTGGTGTGGTGGAGAAAGACACGGAAAAGCCAATCACCGATTATTCTCAAATCGACGAAAATTCACACATCGTGAAGGGAACATTTAGTATCACCAATTACATGTGGGGTGTAACTTATGCCGCTATGCTCAATGCTGCAAAAACTACCGGAGATGAACGTTACAAAGATTATGTGGCCGATCGTTTCCAGTTTTTATGCGACGTCGCCCCTTATTTTAACAAAGTGCTTCCGGAAGATAACAGCGGAGCCGATCCGCAGATGCGTCAGCTTTTACGCCCCGAGGCTTTGGATGATGCCGGAGCGATGTGCTCATCAATGATAAAAGCAAAAATAGATGGAGTGGAGTTTGACGGACAAGAAATTATGGATCGTTATTTTGATTACATCATGAACAAACAATACCGTTTACCCGACGGCACTTTTGCCCGAAACCGGCCACAAAGAAATACTGTTTGGTTAGACGACATGTTTATGGGAATTCCGGCCGTTGCCAACATGGGCAAATTAACAGGAGACACAAAATATTACGACGAAGCAATTAAACAGGTGTTGCAGTTTGCCGACCGTATGTTTTTACCTGAAAAGGGATTGTACCGCCACGGCTGGGTGGAAGCAATGAAACCGCATCCTGCCTTCCACTGGGGACGGGCAAACGGCTGGGCGCTGTTAACCAAAGTGGAAGTACTCGATGCCATTCCCGAAGGTTATCCGGGACGCGAAAAAGTGCTGGCGTTGCTGCAGGCACACATTGAAGGTTTATGCAGTTTGCAGTCGCGCACAGGTTTGTGGCACCAGCTTCTCGATCGGAACGATTCCTACCTGGAAACATCGGCAAGTGCCATTTATGTGTATTGTATGGCAAAAGCTATAAACGAAGGCTGGATTGATATGCTTGCCTTTGGTTCACCAACCATGTTGGGATGGCACGGTTTAACCACAAAAGTGAACGAGGTGGGTGAGATTGACGATATTTGTGTGGGAACAGGAATGGGTTACGATCCTGCATTTTATTATTTCCGCCCGGTAAATAAAGCAGCTGCCCATGGTTACGGACCATTTATAAATGCCGGAGCCGAAGTGTATCGTCTGCTAAAAGATCATACCGCCAAAATGAACGACAGTGCGCTTTTGTTCTACAAAGAAAAGATCGATACAAAAGCTCCTATTTTTTATATGGATGAGAATGGAGTAAGGGACCATCGTTAATTGGAATCGAAAAACTGGAAGATGATGAAGGTATTCCTTATTTCAGCCCTATTTGTTTTTTGTGTTGCCTCTCTTTGGGCTCAGGATTCCAAAGCAAAGAAGGATTTCAACAAAGCACAAAAATTAGCGTGGAAGCTTTCTTTTTCAGATGAGTGTACAAGTAACTGGCAGGATAACTGGGTAATGGACGGCGAGCGCTCATCAATTATTCACAGCGAAAAGGGAATGGATTATTTCGCCGGGACGGAAGCTCATAACGATAGCTGCCACACTGTTTTGTGGACGAAAAAAGAATTTTCGGGAGATATTAAAATCGAGTATGATTTTACACGGTTGGATACGTCGTCGCTGGGGGTGAATATTATTTACATCCTGGCAAGCGGAAGTGGTGATGGAGCATATAAAAAAGACCTGTTTGAATGGAACGAATTGAGAAAGGTTCCTGCCATGAGTGTTTATTTTAATCACCTGAATACGTATCATATCAGTTACGCAGCGTATTCTTTTAACAAAGATGAACCCGAATATATCAGGGCTCGACGTTATATGCCCGAAACAGGGAAGGGGCTGGAAGGGACGGCACTGACTCCTGAGTTCGAGAACAGTGGTTTGTTTAAAACCGGAGTGAAACATCACATTGTTGTGATACGGCGAGACGATAAATTATACATGCAGGTATCGAATGCAAATCAAATCCGGTTATTCTGGTTCGATACGCGCGAATTTCCGCCGATTCAATCTGGTCGTATTGGTCTTCGCCAAATGTGGACACGCGCTTCACGGTATAAGAATTTTAAAATATTTGAGCTATAAATAATAACCCGAAAGAGAAATAAACGGTATCAAACTGAATAAATAAAGTGATATCCTGGCTAAAATGATATCAAATTTACGGTTTTGTTTTTTTCAATTCTTTCATACAGATACAGGAAAAAGTAAAAACCAACTAAACCAACAAAATAAAATGACTATGTTGTTTAAGAATTTCCATAAGAATAAATATTGGCTGTTGATAGCGGTTGTAGCTATTGTTACGCTTAGTTTTTTCGGCAATAATTTGTATGCACAAAATACAACAAGTGTTGAATTAAAATGGTTGGGTGATAAAGCTCCGGAAATGCCAGCCGGTGTAAGTTGGGGAGTTCCGTTTGAGAGAGGGCTGGTGCAACTGGGAAGCAATTTTTTGCTTAAAAATGCCAATAATGAATCCATGCCGGTTCAGTCGTGGCCGCTGGCTTACTGGCCCGATGGATCAATAAAATGGATGGGTTTAAGCACTGTGGTGGATGCCGAAGCCGGATTGACATTTCAACTGCAACCCTCAGAATCAGCTGAGGCAAATGTGGTTTCTTCAAAAATCAGTCTGTCTGAAAATTCAGATGGAATTCATATTAATACCGGAGTTTTGGAATGCGATATTCCGCTTCATGGTAATAAAATAATCAGCTCTCTGAAGATTGATAATAAAGAGGTTTCTTCGGGAGGAGAACTGGTTTGTATCCTTCAAAACGGCCCGGAAACAGAGTGGGGGGCTCAGCCTGCGAAAGAAAAGTTTACCGGAAATATTGAGAAGGTAACAGTGGAACAAACTGGCCCGGTTCGTTCGGTTGTGAAAATTGAAGGAACTCATGTTGCTGATAACGGAGACAGAAATTTTATGCCTTTTGTGGTCCGTTTGTATTTTTATGCGGGGCAGTCATCGGTAAAAATGGTTCATACCATTATCTACGACGGCGATCAGGAGAAACATTTTGTACGTGGCCTGGGTGTGGCCTTTGATGTTCCTTTGGATGAAGAGCTTTATAACCTTCATGTGCGTTTTTCGGGCGAAAACGGTGGCTTCTGGTCAGAACCTGTGCAACCTTTAACCGGTCGCAGGTTTATAGGGGACAGGGATACTTATCCGAATCAATTATTGGGAAAACGTTTGCCTCAGCGTGAAGATTTTAAGGAAAGAGAACAATCCTTGCTTGACAACTGGGCTTCGTGGAACGACTTTAAACTGTACCAGGGAAATGCCGACGGTTTTCGCGTTCAGAAACGAACCAACGACAAAAGTGCCTGGATTGATGCCGGTGCCGGTGGCCGTTCTTCAGGACTGGCTTTTATAGGCGATGTTTCTGGTGGATTGACGGTGTGTATGCGAAGTTTCTGGCAATCGTTTCCATCAACCCTCGAAATTCGCGATGCAAAAACAGAAACAGCAAAATTGAACGCCTGGCTGTGGTCGCCCGATGCCGATGCAATGGATATGCGGCATTACGATACCCTGTCGTACGGGCATGATCTGAATGCCAGTTACGAAGATGTGGAGCCCGGTTTCAGCATTGCAACAGGTGTGGGAAGAACCAGCGAACTGTTATTGTTTGCATCTTCCGAAGTGCCTTCAGCGCAAACTCTTAGTGCTTTGGTTGAACAAAGTAATAATCCGGCTTTATTAACCGTTTCACCTGAATACATTCACAATATTCCTGTTTTTGGTTTCTGGAGTTTGCCGGACAGGAGCTCCAAGGGAAAAGCCTGGCTGGAAAATCAACTTGACAATGCTTTTAATTATTATCAGTTGGAAGTGGAACAAAGGCATTGGTATGGTTTCTGGGATTTTGGAGATGTGATGCACGCCTACGACCATAACCGGCACTCGTGGAGATACGACATTGGGGGATATGCCTGGGATAATACAGAATTAATGCCCAACATGTGGCTTTGGTATTCGTTCCTGCGATCGGGCAACGCCGATATTTTCCGAATGGCAGAAGCAATGACCCGACATAACGGAGAAGTGGATGTGTATCATTTGGGACGCTTTGAAGGTTTGGGATCGAGGCACAACGTACGTCACTGGGGGTGTGGAGCCAAAGAAGTGCGAATATCACAAGCGGCCTTATCGCGTTTTTATTATTACCTGACAACCGACGAACGCACCGGCGATTTGATGCACGCTGTTACCGAGGCTTCCAATAAAGCCATTGGGGAAACAGATCCCTTGCGTAAAATTCTGGAAAAAAGTGAATATCCAACTCATGCCCGAATGGGGCCCGACTGGCTGGCTCTTGTTGGCAACTGGATGACCGAATGGGAACGCACCGGCGACGAGAAATACAAGGACATGATTTTGATAGGTATTAATAGTCTTTCGAAAATGCCCTATGGACTTTTCTCCGGAAAAGCAGCGGCAATGGGATACGATCCGGCAACACATAAATTGTATCAGCTCAATAAAGAAGATATTGGATCGGCGCATTTGTCGGTATTAATGGGAGGCCCGGAAGTGGCTTTCGAACTTTCTCCTTTGCTCGACAATAAAAAGTGGGATAAGCTGTGGTTACAGTTTTGCCGTTTGTATGGTGCATCGGTTGACGAAATCCAAAAAGAGTTGGGTGAATCTGTTAAATTAGGTGATCAGGGTGTCTGGTATTCGCGATTACCTGCTTATTATGCAAAAGTAACCGGGCAAAATAGCTGGGCTGAAAAAGCCTGGGAATATTTCCTGGGAAAAGAGTGGTATCAGCCTGTTTATACCAATTTTAATATGAATTTAGAGAATAATCCACTAATATTGAAGCCTGTGTATGAAGTGCAGGGAGTTTCCACAAATCACACGGCACAGTGGTGTTTAAATGCCATTGAATTGTTGGAATTGATTGGAGATCAGATTCCCGATGATCATCCTTCATTTTCTAATCAAAATGAATAAATATAAATTGAAATAATTATGTCTAAAATCTATTTACCATTAGTCCAGCTCTGTTTAATTGTGCTTCTTTTTACCCAATGTCAGACAGAGTCAAACAAAACAGCATTTACACTGAGTAATAATTCTGAATTTAATTTGACTGATAAAGCCATCTCTTTTCAAAAATCAGATGTAGGAGATCTGCCTGAAGGGAAATTGTTTCCTCTGATTCAGACTGCCGCCGGAGATACGATTCCCGCCCAGCTTAACGATTTGGATGGAGATAAAAACTGGGATGAGTTGTTTTTTGTGGTCAACCTGCCTGCCAATTCAAAAGCAAATTATACGCTCGAATGGATTGATTCTGAATTAAAATTTCCGGTACGAACAAGTGCCCGCTTTGGGAAACGTATGGCTGCAGATGAACATGTAAAACCGGCTTTAAGCGAAGTTTTAAAAGCGCCGGATTTACCTAAAAGCCTGGGGTTCCAGCGCTACCAAACCGATGGACCGAGTTGGGAAAACGACAAGGTTGGATTCAGACATTACCTGGATGGAAGAAACGCCAAAGATTTGTTTGGTAAAAAGACAACTAAAATGTCGCCTGAGAATGTGGGTATTAATGCCGACGGAGCAGTGGAGGATAATTATCACGTAATGGAAGACTGGGGCCGCGATGTACTCGCTGTGGGTAATTCGGTTGGAATTGGTGGTTACGCCTTAAAAGTAGGTGATGATTTGTTGCGTTTGGGTGTTACTGTTGACGATTCGGTAAACAATGTGGAAGAAACAACATTTCGGATTTTGGCAGAAGGCCCTGTAAAATCGATGTTGAATTACCGGTATAAAAACTGGAATACTAATGATCGTACTTATGCCGTGAATGAAATTACGTCTATATGGCCGGGAATGTATGGTTATCAGAATTCTGTAAAATTTTCGGGATTGAAAGGAGATGAAGAGTTGGCGGTTGGACTGGTAAATATTAATACCGAAAATGCATTGATGGAAATCAAGGATAATGAAAAATTTGTGGTGCTCTATACCCACGATAAACAAACGTACGATAAGATTTGGTGGCTGGGATTAGCCATAATTGTTCCCCGTGATTTGTATCTTGGTTATGTGGAAGCGCCAAAAACAGGTCAATTGTCGAATTCCTTTATGGCAAGATTAAAGGTTGAAAATGAAGTGCCAGTTAATTATTATGCAGTAGCGTGCTGGGAACTCAGCGACGAACAATTTATTAATGAGGAATATTTTAAAGACTATATTACAGATTTGACTAATCAGTTGGCTGTAGATGTAGAAGTTAGCTTTAAATAAGAAGTTGAAATTTTAAAATTTAATGATGCAAACTTGTCTGGAAATACCAGGCAAGTTTGCACTAATAGAAATATTAATCACCCATATTCGATATGTACCACATAAACAGTATAACCCTTGAATCGCACAGGTATCCAACCACTGAACATTATCCATTTAATCTTCCGTTGTTTTCCGAAACCAAACAACTTGATTTTACAAGCCCGGTAACCTTGTTTGTAGGAGAGAACGGATCGGGTAAATCCACATTGCTCGAAGCAATTGCAGTGGCTGCAGGAATTTATATCTGGCGAAATAATATGAGCTCGCGGTACATGGTGAATCGCTACGAAGCAACGTTACATCGCTACCTGAAAGTTTCATGGGTAAACGGAACAGTTCCCGGTTCTTTTTTCGGAGCGCAGATATTTAAGGATTTTGCTTCGATGCTGGAAGAATGGGCTACAACAGATCCGGGGCAGCTGGAGCTTTTTGGAGGAAAATCCTTGATTTCTCAATCGCATGGACAATCATTGATGTCGTTTTTTAGAAGTCGTTATAAGCTGAAAGGACTGTATTTGCTTGATGAACCCGAAACGGCACTGTCTCCTTCAAGTCAACTGGAGTTGCTCCAATTGTTGAGCGAAAATGCAAAGGGCGGACATGCACAGTTTATTGTAGCAACACATTCACCCATTTTACTGGCCTGTAAAAATGCCACCATTTACAATTTCAACCAGATGCCGGTTTCGGAAGTGAAATATGAAGATACAGAGCATTTCAGGGTGTATCGTGATTTTTTAAATCACAGGGAAAAGTATTTAACAGAGTAGAGAATATTTATTGAACGATTCTCCAGGACAGAATATTTATGGTATCTAAAATTGTTATCCGAAAGTAAAGTTTGCCATTTATTTTCACGCAAAGAATAGAAGAAGCGCAAAGATCGCAGAGATTCATATAAATAATATTTGCGTGCTTTGCGAAAACTTAGCGCACTCTGCGTGAAATTTTAATAAAAAAGGCCGCCCCAAAAGACGACCTTTGAATATTAGTATTCGAATTTTATTCTTTGTTTGTACGTAATTCTTTACTTCGGTTTTCCGACTTCCGTCTTCAAACTCATTTACACATTTTATACACTTCGCTTCCGGCCAGTAGGAAACAACCCAGGCCATAATCTTCGAAGTCGGGCATGCTGGTGTAAGTTACAGGCTGACCTGCAGAAGGTTCTTTTCCGGTGCCCTGTACGTAGCCTAAAAAGCCGTTATCATGAACTGATTCGGTGACAAGGGCGTTCCATCCTTTTGTTATAGCCGGCATGTATTTTTTAGCGCTCAGAATACCATTGTTAACACCCCATGCCATGCCATAAACAAATAGCGAAGTGCCTGTCGCTTCTTTTCCTCCGTAATTATTCGGATCGTGCAGACTTGCATTCCAGAAACCATCTTCGCGCTGGATGGGAAGCAGGGCTTTCATCATTTCTTTGTAGGTTTTCAGGTATTCTTTGTAGTGAGGATCATCCGGTAAAATCTCCATTACACGTAACAGGGCAGCAACTACCCAACCATTTCCCCGGCTCCAGTAACAGTCTTCCCCGTTTGGTTCCTGGTAAGGAGGCCTGAAATCGGCATCGCGCCACCACAAAGCGTCTTTTTCGTTGTAGAAGTCTTGTGTTACTTTACTATCCATGTACATTTCGTACATGCGTTCCGAATATTTCGCATCGCCAGTAATCGCGGTAAGTTTTGCAAAAACCGGCATAGCCATTTGCAGGGCATCAATCCAGTCCCAGTCGTCAATTTTGTCGGTTTCCAACATCAAATCCACCGAAGCTTTAATATCTTTTAGCCGTTCAGGTTGAGCGTCTATTTCATATAAATCGAGGTAAGTTTGTCCGCAGCATTGGTTGTCAGCATTACGGGTTTCGATGCCTCCGCGTAAACCCCATTTGTGCGATTCTCCCCAATCGATAGCATATTTCAGACAGGTAGGATCCGGTTTTACGCTGTAAAATGCCATAAGCCCTTCGTAGTAAACTGCACGGGTCCAGATATTGCTGGGACGTTCGCGATTGGTAATAATGGTTTTCCCTGTGTCGGGCCACTTATTCATAAAATAGTCATTCGCCAGGGTCATTTTCTTAATTACTTCCGTTTTTGAAGGAAGTTGCTGTGCTTTCAGTAAAGTTGATGATCCTGCTAAAAGGCAGACAATCAGTAAAATAATTCTTTTTTTCATATTGTAAATTTTTGTAAATGATTATTCTCCTAAATAATAGGTCGTCATAGGAGATTGAAAATATCCCATAGAGCGATGTACAACATCAGAGCGATACAAGTGGTCTTGCATGAGGCAAACACGGCGGTCTTTGGCCGGAATAGTGGTAGAGTAAATGCGGAGTTCGCCCGGCAGAACGGTTACCAGTTCTTCGCGCCAGTCGCCATAAAGGTCAGCCATCATCATGATGGAACCTTCTATCTGATTACAAATAGTGTCAGTCGGGTATTTTACGATGGAATATTCCGGTTTCCCAAATCTCATTCCCGGTTCTCTTTTTCCCGAGAATTCGATGGATTCACGCAATTTGTCTGCATCCCAGAATATCCAGTTGGTACATTGCGGTACCCCCAGGTTACGAGCAAGGTATTCGCCCTTTGCAGAAAGCATATATTTATCGTGAAGGCCGGCTTTGGAATCTTCAGTAGCAAAACATTCCAGTCCCGGAACATCAGGCATAATATCTGCAACCATGCCATTTCCCACATGTCGTGTGTAGTGGTTGATATTCCAGATTTGTTCACCTGTAGCTGCATCAATCATCGACACACCGCATGTGTCGTGCCAAACTTCGTTGGCAAAAAAGATCTCCATTCCGGGGCGTTCAGGATCAATATCCGAAACAAAACATTTATCAGGGTGCCCAACACCGGCAGAAAACAGGAGGGTACCATCGTCATCCAGTACAGCTGATCCCAAAACAATTTCGTCGCGCCCATCGTTATCTAAATCTACGGTATGCAAACTGTGTGCGCCTTGCGAACGAATAACCGGGTTTTCTTCGTCACCGTCCCATCGCCAAACTTTTTCAAGCTTTTTACCCTTCATCTGATAGGCATCAACAACCATCAGTCTATAAGTGCCACGTGCCACCAAAAGGCACGGAGTTTTACCATCAAGGTAAGCCATTCCCATCTGATTACGATTGGTGCGGTTATATTTACCAAATCGGGGATTTCGTTCCGGCCAGTCAACCCGATCGATTTCTTTGCCGGTCATTCCATCGAGAATAGAACAATATTCCGGACCTGAAAACACACGACCGTCTTCCTGACGGTCGTCGACATCGGTTGGAGCGGTTTTAAGAGCTACTTCAGCTTTTCCGTCACCGTTAAAGTCGTAAACTACAAAGGGCGAGTACCAAATTCCCAATTCGATGTTCCATCCCAAATCTTTTTGCCATAAAAAAGTGCCGTCGCTTAAATACGCCTCCAGTTTAAAGGTTTCGGGACTTTTACGCCAAACTCCCGGATCAACTCTTCCGCCCGGTTGTTTGATGATAAAATCGTATTCTCCATCTCCATTCAGATCTGCCACAGCCACACGATCGGGGCTGTATTCTCCTTTAAAAGGAATGGTTTTATAGGGCAGGGAACCTTCCTGTTTTGGGCTGACTTTAGCTGAAGTTTCATTTTTGTCGTTACCAACGATTTGGATGAAATAATTGGCTGTAGGTTTATAATCTGTCACCAAAAAATCAGTAGTTTCAGATATAGGCTGTTGATTGAGTTTATGTGCTTTTTCTCCTTCTTGCTCTTCGTAAACGTCAAAAGCAATATTTGGAGAATCACTTTCCAACAACCGCCAGCTTAGGTAAATCCCGTCAGGCGTTTTAAAAGCTGCCAGACCACGGTTGATCTTTTCTGTAATTCGTTCACTTGCCCAACCTTCAACCTTCGGTTTATCGGTGTGGTTGGGTTTCAGAACCTGATAGTTATACAGTCGTTCACGAGGATCCTGTGCATATAGCGACAGGGAGAAAGCAACGAGCAGAACCAAAACAAGAAATTTTGTACTGCCCTGTTTGTTTGTTTTGTAAAAAAGGTTTTTCATAGGTATAGTTGTTTATGAGATAGTTATTGATTCATGTATATTTTTAGGTTATCTTGTTGAACCCTTTCAGGGTTCCATTTTTCTCTGTATGTATTTTCGTAGGTTACACTGTAGTTATTCACATTTTAGTCCTACGAGGTTATTTTTGATTTTGTTTAATTCCCATCAGGTTTAATAATCTCATAATTGGGGCTGTTGGGCCAGAAAAAGCTTTGACGATCATCAGGCTTTTTAGGATCGAAGGTTGCCCAGTCATCAACAATGTATTTTGTTAGTTCATGTTTACCATTAATCAAACCCTGAACCACGCATTTTGCCAGTTCGTAAGCGCCATATGGATTAAAATGAGTATTGTCGGCCAACGGTTTATCCTGGTTCGGAAATGTATTGGCGGGGTAGTGTACAAAGGCATCTTTCGATTCTTCAACACCCAGACTTTCGTATAACAACTTGCTCATTGCGTTCAGATCAACCAGTGGAATATTTTCTTCGTTTGCAAGTTTTTTCATGGCTGCGGGGTATTCTTCCAGCGTATTTACAATCTTTCCGTTTTCATCAAATTTGCGTCGGTTGGTTGATGTTACCAATACTGTTTGTGCTCCTTTCTCTTTTGCTGAATTAATAAAAAAGCGTAGTTCATCAAGGTAAGTTGTATAAGGATCCACATGGTTTCCTCCCGGTTTTTGATCATTGTGAGCAAATTCAATAAACAAATAGTCGCCTGCTTTCATCAGGCTCAATACCTTTTTTAGACGATTTTCGCGTCGGAATGCCTTTAACGTTTCTCCTGATTCAGCATAATTGGCCACCACAATTTCCGGTTTTAAAAAACGTGGAAACATTTGGCCCCACGAAGCCCATGGTTCGTATTCCTGATCAACAACAGTTGAATTTCCGGCCAGATAAATGACCGGTAAATCGTTGGCTTCTTCAATTACTACAGACGAAACACATGGGTGAGAACCGTTAAATTCCAAAGTCAATTTATTATCCCAGTTCACATAAGCCATTTCACGTGATTTAAGGCGAATACCTTCAGTTGCATTTATATGTGGTGTTCGCACGTCTACAACAATGGTTTTTGTAACTGTTTCACCCTTTTTTGTTTCAATGTTCTCCAGCATCAAACGACGTGATTCAGCTTTAACAGTGGTAGTTGTAGCTTCTTTTTGATTTCCAAGTGTTAGCGTAACTCTGTAGCGGCCTTCCGGCAAGTCAATCTGAAAATAAAAGGGAGAATCGGAGCTGATCCAGCTGCTTGTTGGACCGGCTTTCCCTTTTTGATTATCGGCTTTTACGGCCTTTTCACTAACTATTCCAAATCCTTTTTCTTTTGAATAAGTTGATTCAGAAGTTACTGCCTGAAATCCATCACTTACTTTTCCGTTTCCAAAATCGAATTTCCAGCTACTCTTTTTTTTTTCGGTATAAAACTGAAGTGCGCTGTCGTTGATTCTTGCGTCGTGTGTTTTAAGCAATTCAATCATTTCTGCTCCTGCCAGCAATACTGGTCCGTATCCATGAGCTGCATAAACGTTTATAGGGCGGTAATAATAAAATGCAGGATCGAAGCCCATTCCTGTCCCAACGCAGGTGCCTTCTACCTGGCCTTTTTCGCTCACCTTGGTTGATACGGCGTTCCATGCCAGACAAGCAACAGGTCCGTAAACTTTAGCATCAACATATCCCCGGTTAACTGCCCGTGCAATTGAATAGGCATAAATAGCGGTAGCCGAAGTTTCCAGATAGGTGTCGTTACGATCGAGGAGTTGATGCCAGAAACCCGTGCCATCCTGAAGTTTGGACAATCCCTTAATATGGCGTTTTAAAAGATCAAGCACTTTATCGCGATCAGGATAATCTGCAGGCAATACTTCCAGAAGTTCAACCAAAGTCATCACTGCCCAACCGTTGGCACGTCCCCAGTGAAACTGCGGATGTTCTTCCATATCCTGGATCCAACCGTGCATGTACAGGCCCTTATCGTAATTAAACATGCGTTTCGAAAATTGCAGAACCTGTTTCACTGCATCATCAAAATATTTGTTGTCGCCACTATAGCTTCCCATTTGTGCGAGAGCCGGAATACCCATAAAAAGGTCGTCGAGCCACAGGGAATTGGGTTGCGGACGGTTTCGGGCCAGTGTGTTGTCTTCCAAACGAAACTGCCCGTTACTGATATAATCCGTGTAATTTTTGATGCTGGCATCCAGGTTTTCGGCTTTACCACTTTTGGTAGCCTTAATCATAGCAGCACAAATCGCTCCGCAATCATCAAGCGCATGGGGATGAACCGAACGCATTAATGTATATCTTTTATCAGGATTGTTTTTTTCAAATTCAGTGAAAGCAGCCATCGCTTTTCCCAGAAAATTTAACCTTTCAGTGGTGTAAGCAGCATATTTTGGATCGCCTGTGGTTTCACTTGCAAGCAACATTCCGGCATAGGTAACTCCCCATTCATAGCTATTTAAACGAAAGTCACCCTGCATCAGAATGGTATTTTCATCCACTTTGGAAAAGTCGGTAATTTCCTTCTTGCTATTCCTGTCCTGAAGTTTTGCAGGAGTAGAGGCATTCAGGTAATTATAAACTCTGTCGATGGTTTTTATAATATCTTCTACCTCCGTTTTTCCATAAGGTGTTGGATATTCAGGCTGTAATAAATGTAAGGGTGTGGTTACGTCATTTACTTTTTGGGCGAAGGCTTCCGACCAAATCAGGAAGCTAAGCACCGCAAAAATGGCAATTGATTTTAGTTTCATCTTGGTAAGTTTGTTTTTGTCAATGTATTTCTAATACAATTTGGTATATCCGTTAAGATTGCATCCTCTAAGGTCCTGTATTTCTTCAGCAAGTGTAAGTGCATTAAATCTTGCTCCGTAAACGTTGGTATGTGTATGGTCGCCTGGGAAAAACTGTTTTACAATTTTTTGTCCCATGGCTTCGTATTCAATGGCAATGGCATTGTTTAGATCGATAAAAAATGTTTTTTCAGCCTTTGCGGCTTCTTTAGCCCATTTGCCATAATTCTCATTTACACGTTCTACTTTTCCTTCGGGCCACTCATTTCTTGGAATTTGCGAAAGAACAATTACTGAAACACCTTTGGCTTTCGCATCTGCAATGTACTTTTTCATGTACCATCCGTAAGTATGAACGGTTTCAATACTTCCGTCTTCGCGGGTAACTTCCTTCGTTTCATTACCCATTCCGGGAAGCGAACCTCTGAATTTTGGTTTGTCGAGAGACCCGCCGTCGTTATGTCCAAACTGAATGAGCAAAAAGTCGCCTTCTTTCATTTGTGTCAGCACTTCATCCCAAAGTCCTTCGTATTGAAAGCTGCGGCTGCTTCTGCCTCCTCTGGCTTTATTAAAAATTTGGAGTCTGGTAGTGTCCATGTATCCTGGTAATTCGCGGCCCCAACCCACAATTTCTCCGTTTCCGTCGGCAACAGTTGAATCGCCAATAATAAATACCCTTTTTTTAACAGGGAAGTTAATTTTAGGATTCTCCAGTAAATAATCTTTCAGGTAACATTCGTTTGATTTTTTTAATCCATCTACAATAAGCGATGCGGCCAGAATGGCACCTTTTGCTGAAGTATGAGTGTGATCTCGTTTAAAAAAGTAGTTTCCGGTGACAGAATCTTCTCCCATCACTTCCATGGCTTCTGCCATTTTATTGTTCAGGTCGATGAATTCCACTTCTTCATAGTTGGACACCTCCCTGGCCCATAGACCATATTTCTGATCGTTTCGCGGAACTTTGCCGTCTTCCCAGTCGTTTCTCGGAATTGGTGACATCACAACAGGTGTTGCTCCTTTCTCCTTTGCTTCGCTGATGTATTGTCTGATATACCATCCGTATGTATGCACCACTTCGTGCACTCCGGTGAGCATATTATCAATTTCTTCTGTGGCATCGCCAATTCCATAGATGGTTCCGCGCGCCCTGAAATCATCGTTAATCGGCCCGTCGTCGTTATGTCCGAATTGTATTAACAGATAATCGCCGGGCTGCAATTTTCTGAGAACTTCATCCCATAAACCCATACTTCTGTAGGTGCGGCTGCTGGTTCCTCCCAATGCATGATTCTCTACATTTACCATGCTGGTGTCGAAATATTGTACCAGAGGATCTCCCCAGCCCCAGAGCCCCCCGGCTCCGTCGCCACGTCCGTTTTTCACAGTTGAATCGCCAATAATGTAGATTGTTGGTTTTCTGTCGGTGTTTTCTTCCTCAATTTGTGTACATCCTGCAACAAAAGTTACTAAAATGATGAAACAGATTACTCGTATCATATTTTTAAATTTTTTGGTTCAATTTTAAATACAAAAGGGGAGGAACTCCAAAATTTTCCACCCTGTGTTGTCACAAATAAATGTGTCGGTTTGCCGTTTTGCATAAGAACCTGAGGACGCTCAAAACGTCCGTATTTACTCAGGTGTTTTGGTTTTGGTGGTTGGTTGAAATAATGAGACGCACCAAAATAGCTAATTTTTGGTTCCGACCAGTGAATTCCGTCTTCTGATTTAAGAATAATACCCACTTCATGATCGAATCGTCCCATATCACGTGCCAGCATGTAGAATTTTCCGTCTTCTATAAATACATTTCCGTCTTCTAGTTGCCGGTTGTTCCCAAAGCCCGAATAATCAATTATTGGTTTATCAGAGTAACGTTTATAAGGCCCTTCCAGTTTCTCTGAAATCGCCAGACCGTATTTTCGATTCCCACGTATTTTCGGATTAACCGGATGTTCGTATTCTTCTGTATTCCAGGCCTTGTAATAGAGCCAATACTGACCATTTGGGTGCTTAATGAATGACGGATTCGAGGTGCAGTGATCGTCCCAGGCGCCTGCAGGACCGGCTTCCAACAAAGGTTTGTCAGGTCTTTTCCAGGGACCGTTTAACGAATCTGCAGTTGCCAAACCAATGCGTTTTGTGTTGGTTCGTTTATTCGAATTTCCCATATAAAACAGGCAATATCTTCCATCAACAAACTGGATATGTGGATTATGGCAGGTTGTTCCGTCCCAATATCCTTCGCCGCGTGGCGCAAGAATGGTTTCAACATTGTAATATGGTCCTTCAGGACGATCGGCCACGGCGTGCGCAATTTCTGATTGGCTGATCCAGCCGCCCATTCCTTTTGATGAATCCCAGCGGGAGAAAAATACATGAATCTTTCCATCCGGAGCTACAACCGGACTACAGCCCCAAACGTAATAACCTTCCAGTTCCAGAATCCTGTTGAGTGGTTTCAAACGCTTAGAAAAGTCTGAAATATATTTTTCGTCGTATTGATTTTCATTCATACCAACGGCACTCATTCCCGAAAGTAAAAGAGCACTTCCTGTTAAAGTCGATTGTTGTATGAATTTCCGTCGTGTAAGCATCTTAATTTTGTTTTAAAGTTGCTGCCATCAAACCGATTACTACATCGTTGGTGTTGGTAATCAGTTGCAATTCTTGTAATTCTTTTTCTTTATTTAACGTTAAATCCAGCATTGATGCAGCACCTCCTTCAATTTTATTTGTCCCGTTTTTCTTCAGAATATCATACGAATCGAGGTGCCATTCGCCGGTTTTTAAGTACAACCGAGGTGGTTGCGGAGCATTTACATGGAATGCAAAACCATCATCGTAATAATCCTGTTCAATGGGCCACCAGTTTTCCGGACTTTTTAGCGGTAAAATTTCATCCGTACCATCTGCATATTTTATTTTAATCCAACCATTCGTCATATTCATTTGCATATGGGGAGCAGAACCGGCCATAAGCAAATATAAATGCGATGCTTTTCCCGAAAGCGGAATCTGAACAGAATCAGGATAATTATCCCATTTCGAGGTGAACAGAATGTTCTCTGTTTCTTTTCCCGGTGTGTGGAATGGAATTCCCTGTGGCGAAGTAATTAGATTCGTTTGCCCTGCTTTTGCTCTTAATCCTGAGTCGTTGATTTCTTCCGTTTCGCGGTACGAGCACCAGTCGCCAATGCCCTGAACCGGAATGCTTAAAGTCGGGTAGGGCGATCGCGGTGAATAATACTGTTCCTTAAAAATATTAGTCACGCGGTCGTTGAATTTTTGTGAAATATCAATCGTTTCAAAATTTTCCATATTTGATGCCGGAATGTTCCAGTTGATTACATCTTCAATAATTTTATTATTATCTGCCTGAATAATAATTTGATTGCTTCCCGGAATTAGATTCTCAAGCACGACAATTTTAGGAGAACAGGATTTTGCAGGTATTGTAATTTCTTCAGCCCCCGATCCTAAAGACCAGCTTCCGTTAACTGTTTTTGAAGTGTTGTTTTGAATTGTAAATACCAGTTTATCTTTTGGCTGCTGTTTGTTGTATTTTATCTGAAGCGGTTTTCGAAGCTCAAACGAAACAGGCTGCCACCATAATAAATCGTTCTGTTTTACTTGAACGAATAATGTACGCCAGCCTAATTCTCCTTTTAAATTGCCGGAAACTGATCGTCCATTTTTGTTTTTTGTTTCCAGAATTTGCTGAGGATCGTAAATATCTGTTATTGTCGCATTTTTAAACTGAAGATTCAGCTCATCGCCGATCGCATAAAATTCATTGAAAGCATGTTGTTCAGGATTGTTTCCTTCCCATTCAATTTCAATGGTAAACTGATTCGCTTTTGCTGTTTTGATATGGATTTCCGGTTTCCCAATGGCACCGGCAACACTTTCCCAATTACTTTCTTCCCCGTTTATTTTCAGTGATTTTATTTTATCGGAACGGGTCTTTAAAATCAGGTTCAATTCAACTTCTTTCGGGAATTGCGAAACAATTTCATACAAATCCGTTGTCCCTGATTTTTTATAATGAAATTTAATATCAGGCGTTTCGATGGATGCATGCTCCCAGTTTTCGGGCCAGCCCGGTTTAATGGTTAATTGTTGGTGGATCATATCCGGGGAAATACCAAACATCCCTTCTACCAAAGCCCGGGCAGCCATGGCAACCGGATCGGCAAAATCGCGGTACAATTCTCCTCTGAAAGCATCGTAGTACGAAAGCTGACCGAAGTTTCCGGGACTACTACCCAAAAACATATAATCCATAAAAGTACTTTTGGTGAGTTCAAAAGCTTTGTTTGTACGTCCGCTTTGCCAATAAGCAAGCGCCGTATGCAGAACTTCGGCCAATGCAACATTGTTGATCGACCAAGTGTAAGGCATCCAGTTGGTAGTGGAAAGTGTATAATATTTTTTCGGTTCGAAACCGTCGGCTTCAATGGGAATGTGTGGAATGTTTTTATCGATGTACGCTGTACTTTGGTAGGCCTGAAACGGATCTGCCAATCCTTCGTCAATGGCGTGATAAACCGTCCACACCGCCGCCGCCGAATGGAGTAGTTGATTTCCAAGTAGGTCTTTGTATTCGGCAAACCAGCCTTTTTCCGGCATCCAAAGTTGTGCATTCACCGCTTTTTTTATTTTCTCGGCTTCTGCCCTGTACGGAGTCGGATCCCTGCCGATAAGTGGGGCAAGTTCGGCAGCAATCCGGTTTGCCCGATAATTGTATGCCGACGAATGAGTAACACCACCTCCACTGTATTGCAGGGCATCGCTGGCCCAGATGCTGGCGTAAGAGTCGTAAAGGCCATCATTGTTTGCATCGAAACATCTTTTCTCCCAGGCCAGGTGACGTTCCAAAACCGGCCAGCTTTCGCGCAGGAAATCAATATCGCCCGTCCAGTTAAAATGTGAAAGCAGTTGCGAAATAAAAACCAGGTTCATATCGTAATGATGCGGTTTGTTGATTCCGTCCGGCCTGCGACTGATGTATCCATTTGTAAAAAGTGCCGTGCCAACTTCCTCTTTTTGCCGTGCCAGGTGTGTTTTCGGATCGGGAGTACTTGGGCCCGATTTGGGCTCGGTATATTGAGATTTGTAATAACCACGGAAATGTGTTTTTGCGCGGTCGTGCCATCCCAGCCAGTCGGCAGCATAGGCGCCCCGCCAGCCATTTAATGGCATGCGCCAGGCAATGGCTCCATGCATAAACGATTTGCCGTCCCAAACGGCATCGGCAGCGGTTGAAAGGGTCGAACCAACAGCGTTGATGTATTCGTCGGGTGTATCGATTTTTATACGATCTGCAATTTCTTTTCTGGTTGATTCTGCCTGAGCAAAGATTTCAGGAAGGTCGGTATATTGTGGTCGTTCTTTGGTGTCGGGATTCAAAATCAGGAAATAGTTTTCTTTCTCACCACATTTAAACCGGCCTGTTACAGCAGGCGCTTCCTTAGTTTCAGAAAGATAGAATTGTAAAGGATTTTCTTGCTGAGTAGCATCGCTTAAACTAATATCCGACTGTTCCGGAACCAGTGCAAAAAGACGTTTCTTCTCTTTTAATCGTGTTGCTTCCAGTTCCTCAGCAGTGGCCTGATAATTATTCTCATAAACCTCGTTATCGGATAAACTTCTGCCTGAGCCGTAATACAAATTAAAACTGTTGTTGGTGATAAAATATTCGTCGGAAGTACAGTATTCAGGTTTCAGGTAGAAACTGGATTCCGGATCGGCACCCAAATCGCCTTCACGCGAAAAGCGTTTACCGCTGGCACCTCCAAATCCCCAAAAAACATCTGTGTTTTCAGGAATATTTTCACCTTCAACCTTTAAAATAAACCCATCAGCGTCACCCAAAGCCAGTAAGTTTAGATTCAGTTTTCCATTCGCCAGGAGAGGATCCTCAATCTGATAGGTCATTTTGCCGGCTTCGTAACGGGCTGTAATCGTTTGCGCATCCATCAACCATTTCGACGAGTCGCCTTGTATTAAACCAAAACGAAGTGTACCGCCCATTCGCGGCATGTAAAGTGCGAATTCGGGTAAATCTCCTGCTTCCACCCTGAATCCGGTGTTGGTGCCATATAAAGCCCGGTTAAAACGTTTGGAGCCATTGGTAATAACAAATCCTTTTCCATCTGGCTGATAACGCAACTGGCGGGTTTGATTGTGCCAGAGCTTTGTCTCCTGTTTTTCAGGAGTTTGCTGTTGGCACGATGTCCAAATGAGACAAACAAGCAGAAAGATAATATATGGTTTTAGACGAAGCACAGAATATTGTTTTAATTAAGTAATCCAAAATAAAAATAGAGGGTTCGTTTTTCCGGTTTTTCCATTACGTTTAATTTGCCGGCAGGACCAAGGTTCCAGGTATCGTTGCTAATTCCCATGGCCAGTTTAGTTCCCAGCGGAGGGATACCGTCCAGGAAGGAAATGTTTCCAACAGGCAGGGTCGGGTAATTCTTCGGACCGGAAATACCGTAAAAATCGAACAAGCGCACAAACAAATCTTCATCCTGTGCAACAACTGTGAATTTACCATCGACAGTGTTGAATTCCATCCACGAAACATCTGCATAATATCCTTTAAATTGTGGATATTGCCAGTTGTTGTCTCCCGGAAGAATATTGTTGTACATGCGTTCAAAGACATCGATACGGCCTCCCTGAAGACGGTTTTTCCAAACGTGAGCAGGACCTTCGCCCAGCCATTTGGCGCTGATAATATCCGATTCCGGGAAATCGAAGCTTATTCCGGTAAAATACTGTTCGCCTTCCACCTCGTATTCGTAATCCATTTGCAGCCAGCCACTGTTGTACATGGTCCAGGTAACCGATTTCAAATCGCCCGAATAACTCATTTCCACTACATAACCATCGTTTCCCTGATGGTGCGAGATATTTATTAATTCACTTTCACCACTAACCAGAACCGGTCCGTTAGAGAAGGGAAGAGGCAGGCTAAAATCGTTTTTAAGTGATAGGATAGTTCCGTCTTTTTTACTGAAAGTAACAGCAATTCCGGAAGCTTTTAATGTGATGGATTCGTCGTTCTCTATCATCTCAACTTTCGAACTCATATTACTATCACCGGCCTGCTGCTCGATGGGCAAAATATTGTCTTCTTCAATGCCCTGGGCTTTTAGTTCTTTCAATCTTGTTTTTTCGCTTTCACTCAGCGATTTATCAACCAGTTTGACTACCTGGTTGGTATTTCCCTCGGTTTTCCAGCTCCAGCAGTAGATTTCTTTTCCGAAAGGATCGAAAGCACGTAAATAAAGAGCGTCGTATTGTTTGTAATTGGCAGGCAAATTAAGTTGAAGTTCGCCCTTATTAACCGGAGTGAGATCAGGACTTGTTGCTGTGCCGCTTTTCATAACTTTATGAAATGAACCACGTTGTTGAGGAAGACCGAAATTAACCAGTTGCCACTCGAAACGAACATTCTTCAGGTTGGTAAAATGATAACGGTTTTCAAGAGGAATTGAGCCATCGAAATTTTCAGGAAGTTTGTCAATAAATATTTTTACCGGAGAATAGATTTCGCGCATGGCATAAAAACTGCCTTCTTTTTCGCGGTGTGGTCCCAGGATTCCATCGGGGGCATTCACGCGGTTAGCATCAATTACGCCATTTAAATCGGTTCTTACCAAACCTTCATCGGCGAACACCCATGAAAAACCTCCGCCTGATCGTTTTGAATTCCAGAAAAGTTCCCAGAAATCAGCTAAAGCAGTTGCACCGCCTCCGTCATCCTGTGCATGCAGGAACTCAGTAGGCATAAATATCAATCCTTCATCCAGTATTTTTTTTGAACTGTAATAATTTTCGTAGTGATTGCAGTCGATCCCGTTAAAGTCGTTTCCGGGGCGGTGGTGAGCATGAATTACCGGACGATTCGACGGATCGTAAATTCCAAAATCGTCGTCCAGTTCTTTGTTTGTTCCTCCTTCGTTTCCGTTACTCCAGAATATAATGGAAGGGTGGTTTACGTCGCGGAGGACCATTTCCTTTACAAGTTTACTGCCCGATTCTGTGTCGTAAGCATTTTGCCAGCCGGCCAACTCATCTAAAACGTACAATCCCAACGAATCGCAATATTGCAGGAAGGTTTTATCGGGAGGGTAGTGTGAGCAACGCACGGCGTTCAGGTTCATCTCCTTCATTAGTTCAACATCCTGAAGATCAAGAGACGCATTGACACACCTGCCGGTTTCGGGCCAGAAAACGTGGCGGTTTACACCCTTCATTTTAATCTTAGTGCCATTCAGATAGATTCCATCACCCTGGCGGATTTCAATGGTTCTGAAACCGAATTTTTCGTTCAGTTCATAGGCTGTTGTTTGTTTATCTTTCAGACTTATTTTTACTGAATAAAGGTTCGGCGTTTCGGCAGTCCAGGTTTTTATATTATCAACTTTACAGGAAAGTACTACCAGCGAATCTCCTTTATTTGTAACGGCTTCGCAGGTTTTTTTCACTTTGCCTTTTGAATCTGTAATTTCAGCGACAATGGTTTGTTTTTTCTGAATATTCACCGGAAAGGTTTCCATTGAAAATGAACCGTCAGCCAGTGCATTGATAGCCACCCTGTCGATGAATGTTTCAGGAACAGCTTCCAGATAGACAGGACGAAATATTCCTCCAAAAATCCAGTAATCGGCATAACGTTCAGCATGGTTCACCGATTGATTCGACGACCACTTGTTTACCTTCACTTCCAGCTCGTTTTCTTCGCCTGATTTCAATTTGTCGGTAATATCGTAGCGAAAACGATAAAACGATCCCTGGTGCAATGGCCCGGCCGATTCTCCGTTAATTATAACTTCAGTATCGGTCATCGAACCTTCAAACACAATATAAATCTTTTTACCATTCCAGTTTTCAGGAATAGAAAACCGGTGTTTGTAAATGCCGCTTTCTTTCGAGAATTCGAATTTTTTACCATAGGTGCGGTAATCGCGACCATAATCGTATTCGCCAAATCCCTGCTGTTCCCAGAGAGAAGGAACTTTAATGGTGGTCCATTCACCACTTCTTCGTCCATCGGTACAGAAGAAATCCCAGGTTACCGTGTTTTCATTATCTGTTCCGGATAAATATTTTATTTCCTTTTTTTCGGTATTTGACCAGCTTGACAGAGCCAGATAAAGTAAGAATGTTAATGTTATCAGCCGCTTCATTTTATTTATGACAAGTGTTTTTATTGATCAATTTGAATGATAAACGTTTTCTCTTTCTTTTCAATGATGACCTGCTTCATATCGTCGTTGTAGCTCCAATCATCTGCCCCTTTAACACTTTTCGGTTTAATCTCTCTATTAACTACGAAAGTGTAATCGTGAAGTTTCTGCCCTTTTACTTCTATCAGCGATGCATTGTTTTTGGTGGCAATTTCCACTTTCGAATAGTAAAAACCATCTCCCAGCGGTTCGTAATATCCAACTGTTGCATCTTCCTGTTTTAAAATAAACACCTTGAATTTCTCAGAATAAAGGGTTGTGTCGCCTTCAACTATTGCCTGAACCTCCATTGGATTAACAGGAATAATAACCTTTTTGGCGTCCATGTTAATTGCCCTGATTTGCTGATCGAGTGATAGCTTTTCCTTCGGTTGAGGCGCTCCTTTTTCGATCGTAACTATTTTGGGTTGTTGAATATTACTGCAATCAACTAACTCAATGGGTAAGCCGCTTGCCGTTTTCAGCGTAACGTTGTTCATGGTCCAGTCGTTGGCATAACTCAGTTTCCCGCTTTCTTCAGCTTCCACAGTTACATTTTCAAAGGAAATGTTGTGGATTGGTTTTTCGGGGTAGGCATTGGCATAAAAAGCCCGTTTTGCCTTTTCAACAGTGATATTGCTGAGTTTAATATTTCTGAATTCAGGAATCCCTTTTTCTTCAGGTGTAACCCTTTGGCTGAGCACTCTCCAACGGTCTTTTATCTCTTCCTCAGGAATATTGTCAGGAATGTTGCAATAGCTGTATTCCGGGTACCAGTTTAGCTCAAAATGGAAAGGATTGGCAACATCTTTCATTTTAATGTCGTGAAAATGAATGTTTTCTATCAATCCACCACGAACTTTCGCTGATTTGAAACGAATGCCAATATTGGTTCCAATGGCCTCCAAACCGTACACTTCAATGTTTTTCATGCCGCCAGAAGTTTCACTTCCTAGGGTGATCAAACCGTGTCCGGCGCGGGTGATGCAGTTCCGGTAAATAATGTTTTCAGCCGGACGGTTTACGCGCAAACCATCAGCATCTTTGCCGGCTTTAATACACAGGTTGTCGTCGTTGCAGTCGATGTCGCAGTTTTCAACCAACACATCTTTAGATGAGTCGGTGTCAATACCATCAGAACTTGGGCCAAATCCGCCAATGTTATTCCGAACCACAAGCCCGTCAACATGTACGCGAGTGCTGTACGTGAGCGATACGGTCCAGAATCCGGCACGTTTTACAGTAAAATCTTTTAAAAGCACATCTTCCGACTCCCAGATGACAACCGGGCGAACACGTTCACAATCGTAATCAACGGCCCAGCGAATACCTTTATCTTTGTATTCGCCCCACATGCCGCCAGTGTACCTGGGATCGCCCCAGAATTTTTTCCACCAGTAACTTCCGTTGCCGTCGATCACGCCTTTTCCGGTGATGCGTACATTGTGTTCGTCGTAAACATTAATAAGGGCAGCCGGCCATTCCATCTCAATTCCGGCAATTCGTGTCCATTTTCGCGGATAATAATCGTTATTTTGAATGGCCTGAATGACCACACCTTCACCAAGGTGCAATTCCACATTCGATTTTACAAACAAGGCTCCTGAAAGATAAGTTCCGGCCGGGAAAATAACCTTACCACCTCCGGCTTCCGCTGTAGCATCAATTGTTTTTTGAATAGCTTCGGTAGCCAGGGTTTTGCCATCAGCAACAGCACCGTAGTCCGCAACATTAAAAGTTTTATCAGGAATTGCGGCGAAGCTATTATCGTAAAAAATACTTTCAAGATGTTGCACTAATTCGCTTTTTAATTCCTTCTCCACTTTTTGAGTACAGGAGAAAAGGAGAATTGAAAAGATAATCAGAGTCGGAACTTTTTTCAGGAACATTTTTTTTAAATTTTATTCTTTAAACTATTGCAATTCAACCATAACTACTGATTTGGCAGGCATTTTAACAGTTACTGAATTTCCTTTCACTTTCACATCGTTAAATGCTTTTAGTGTTACTTCTTCTTCCTTGCCAAAATCGTTATAGCTGTTTATTTTTTCCCCGGTAACAATATTTCCTTCAACAAATTTTGCTGTTTCTAGCCCTCTTAATTCACATGTTATATCTTTTACATTTTCAGGATCGAGATTGCTGATTGTAATGTGAATTTTACCATTATCATCTTTCGACGCTGTTGCTGAGAGGGCAGGCACAGATTCGTTATCAAAGGTGTAATTATCGCATTTTATTGCTGAAGGTAACAAGGTTGCATCATGGTGCACTTTGTACATTTTGAAAACATAAAATGAAGGTGTACGTACCATTTGGTTGTCTTTGGTTAAAATCATAGCCTGCAGCACATTAACGGTTTGGGCAATGTTTGCCATTTTTACCCGTCGGCAGTATTTGTTGAACAAGTCGAGATTTACAGAGGCCACCATTGCATCCCGGAGTGTGTTTTGCTGGTACAAAAAGCCGGGGTTGGTGCCTGGCTCAACATCAAACCAGTTCCCCCATTCATCCACAACCAGGCCAACGCGGTTTTGTGGATCGTATTTATCCATAATGGTGATGTGTTTTTGTAGCAATTCCTCCATGAAAAGGGTTTTTTTCATGGTGGTGAAGTATTCTTTTTCGTCGAATTGGGTAGCAGAACCTTTTTGCCTCCAGTTGTGACAGATGGTGTAATAGTGAAGTGAGATTCCCTGGAAACTGCGTCCAGGATTTCCTTCTTTCATTATGGTTTCCATCCAGTTGTAATCGGCTTCACTCGGGCCACATGCAACTTTGTAAAGCCGGTCGTTTCCGTAGTTTTTTAAGAAGGTTGAGTAACGTCTCATTTCGTCTACGTAAGTTTGTGGCCTGAAGCTTCCACCACAGCCCCAGCTTTCGTTTCCAACACCCCAGTATTTTACTCCCCACGGTTCTTCGCGCCCGTTGGCTTTCCGTAAATCAGTCATGGGGCTAACATTATCCGAATTCAGATACTCAACCCATTGAGACATTTCCTGAATGGTTCCGCTTCCAAGGTTTCCGCAAATTACCGGTTCACAATCCAATTGGTTACACAGTTCTAAAAATTCGTGGGTTCCAAAACTGTTGTCTTCAGTCACGCCTCCCCAGTGCGTATTAATCATTGTCGGGCGTTCCTCGCGTGGGCCAATGCCATCTTTCCAGTGGTATTCATCGGCAAAACAACCGCCCGGCCAGCGTAAATTCGGAATGCCGATTTCTCTTAATGCATCCACAACATCGTTACGGATACCTTTTGTATTTGGGATGTCAGATTCTTCTGAAACCCAGTAGCCACCATAAATACAGTGTCCAAGATGTTCTGAAAAATGTCCGTAAATATGTTTACTGATTTTTTCTTCACCTAAATCGGTATTAATAACAATTTTGTTTTGTGCCGAAACAATGAATGCCAGGTTTAAGATAAAAACTAATACGATGTTTCTTTTTGTGTTCATAATAATTTAGTTAAGTGGTTTATAGTTTTTAATATTAGAAGACGGGAGAAATTCCTTCCCATTTAACATCCCATTTCCCGTCTTTCGGGAAACCCGGGTTTTCAACTGTACAACCATCCCAACCGGCACACATCATACCGATGGTAGTTAACAGGCCACCATTTCCCGGCATGTATAATCTAAGACGATCGCTTTGATAGTTGTGCCCGTTTTTCAGGTAGGTATTCTTTTGAACATCTTTTAACAAAAATTCAAGTGCCAGATCAGGCTCTCCCAAACGAGTTGCAGTCATGGCAGCCATCGGGTAATCCCAACCCCAGGTAGAAGGCCAGTCCCATTTTTTTGCAATGGTGTGCATGGTGTTTCGCATGATCTCCGGATCCAGTTTATCCCAGTCGGGCATAATTCCGTAAGCACCTAAAACCACCGGGTGATCTTTCATTAACTCCATGTCGGTGTACGATTCAGTTGCCCCCTGAATTCCCAGGTAAACGCCGTTTGCCTGGTCAGGAGCAGGCAGATTCAACCTGACATCTTCCCAGTCTTTCACTTTATCTTCGTTCAGACGCTCTTTCCATGTTTGGGCAGTAGTTAATCCCCAATACCAGTAGGCCAGTTCGAAAGGCGGATTATAAGTGGTTTCGCGGGTCCAGTGTTCTTGTGCAGGAATTAGCGGGGGTGCCAGATCATATTGTTTTTTCTCTTCATTCCATATCGGGAAATCTGCCATAAAATCGGCTGTGGCAAATACCAAATCTTTGTATTTATATAGAACTTCTTGCGATGGATTCTGACGGTACATTTCTTCTGCCATCCAGATAATGTGTGGTTGCTGCCAAATAAGGTAAGAGCCAACTGACGAAGGACTGTTTTCGTGATCGGGACCCACCATTTTTTGCCAGCGTACACCTTTGTATCCCTGGTCGATGGCAGTCTGGTGTGCTGCATCGTACATTTTATAATAATATTCCAGCTGTTTTTCCATACATTCTTCGCGCTGCCACTGGGCAAAGTGTGCAATGTGCCACCAGTGCATTTCCATATGGAATTTTCCAAACCAGCTGTTGTAAGTAAGTCCGGTTTCCTGTGGAGGGACCGAACCTGAGCTTTGTATTTTGGTTAGGTACTGCGATAAAACTGTACGACGTTCCAGTTCTTTTGCTCTTGGATCGGTACAGGCAGAAAAGTCGACAATGCCACCTTCTTTCCAGAAATTTTCCCAGCTTGAAATATTATTGTTTTTTGTATCTGCGAAGGTAGTGGGGTGTTTCTCACCAAGTTCAGGAGCAAACAAACAACTAAATTCAAGCGATTCCCCTTGTCCAGGTTTCAGAATATATTCATGTTCGTGATTTTTAACTAATAAAGCATTTCCGTTCCAGCTAACGGCTGCCTGGTATTTATCGGCATCAAGAGTACAATCGAAAACAACTGCGTTATCACCATTTTCCGACATTACTGTCTGATGTTTATCAGGTGAATCGAAATCATAACCCGGACCAACATGAATTGGCGCTCCGTAAGGGAATTTCCATTGAACAGCCAGTTGACCCATCGCCATTAAAGGAGATTCGATTTTAGCCGAAACCTGGTCCTGATCCTGGTGACAGTAAACTTCAACTTTTACCGGTTGTCCGTCGAATTCAAATTCGCTGGTAATCTGGCCGGTCCACATGTCGAGGTGGTGTTTTACATTTTTGATATCTTCAATCTTGGCCGGTTCTCCGGTTGATTTTGTCAGCACAAAACCAATAATTCCCAGGTGCAAACGATGCGGATTTTCGCGAAAATAATTGCAAGCTGCATTTTTTCTTGGATCGTCCTTAAGCTGATGACGGTAAGGCACTTGTCGTCCTTCCACTTCGAAATATTCGAGCGTTTCCGATAAATCGTAATTTTCGGTATTGGGAAGGGTGTGCCATCCCCAGTTTGACATGGTTCCCAAAGGAACACCGTCGTTGTAATCGTTGTAAAACGTTTGCAAGCCGGTAATGTCGGTGGTAAACGCAAATTCTCCGTTACCCACTGAAAGCGAGGCCAGTGGTTCGTATTTTTCAATCGTTACGTTGTTTCTTTCTACCAGTGCCTGCCGGTTAATAGGAGTGGGTGTTTGTTGTGTTGTGCAGGCAAAAAATAAAAAGATGGATACAATTACTGTACTAAATTTCTTCATAGTTATGATTTGTTAGTTTGTTTGCTTTGATGTAATTTCTGTTAAGGTTACAGGTCCGATTAATCCGGACGGAAGTGGATCCCAACTGGCAGCTGAAAAATTACCGTCGGGTCCCCGGCTGCCTCTGCTATGAGCTGCAAAGTTGATATTATAGAATTTTCTATAAATCACCCCGTTTTTGTCCATATCGATAATTCGGTTGGCCATCAAATTGGTTACTTTAATTTCGAGCGTATTTGTTGGTTTTAGAATATTGCCGGGTAATATAATCTGAAATTTTGGTCCCACTAAAGTTTTTAATTCTTTTCCGTTTAATATTATTACGGCTGATTCGTGTACAACACCTAAGTCAAGTAAATAATTTTTTTCAGATCCGTCAGGCAAATTAAAAGTGGTTTTATAACTCGCCGTTCCGGAGAATTTTTGCAATTCGTTTGATTGTTCTGTCCACGATTTTAATTCTTTGGTTTGATATGAAGCCGGCAAGGTTGGTCCGCCTTTTTCAAAACTAACTTCCCAGTTATTGTTTAGCTCTTTTTTAATTTTAGATTTTTGCCAGAATTGATAATAGTCAGCATCAACATCGCTTGAATACCACTGCAAAATCAGTGTTTCTCCGGGTTTTAGTTGAACGTATACCTTTGAGCTTGCTTGCCCCGATTTTTGTGTGTTGGCTTTGCCCATGGTTTTGTCCATAGGATTGAACCAAACAGCTGATTTATCTGATGATTGAAGTGTTATCCACTTATCAATATTTTTTTCTGACCAGTTGGAAATAAAATAGCAGGTTCCTTCCTGGCGTTTCACCCTGTTATACCAAAGTCCTTCATCTGCCAGCTGCTCGCCATAAATTTGGGAGTCGTTTAGCATCGACTCAACTTGATCTCCAACCAAGATTTTTCCTTTTCCGGTTTGAGCAAGCTGGTAATTGTTTTTAGATTGAAATTGAAGTCCTTCAACCAGCTTTTTAGCTTCCGCCTGACGGTTTTCAAAATCATTCATCCCCGGAACTTCTGTTGGGATTTCTTTTTCGAAAATTATAGTTGCACCATTTTCAGCAAGACTAAAAATTTGCTGAAGTGTTTCCAGCGGAATATTCACACAATTTGGAACAACAATCGTTTTATATGAGGTTCCGGCTGATTGAATTTTACCGTTCTCAGAATTCAGTTTTTTTATTTGTCTGTCGGAAATATAATCGAATGAATATCCCTGCGCGAAGAGCGAATAACTGATTTTATTCACCAGCTCTTCTCTGTTGCCACCAAAGTGAGGGAGAATTTTTTTGTCTCTTTCCGTCCAAGCCTGGTAAATAGGGAAATAAAGCAGAATATCGTTGTCGGGAGTTGAATTTTGCATGAACGACTGGCAGTTGGCAATGTAATGATTGATGGTTTGCAGCTCATTCCACCAGGTGTTTGTAGGTGCAAAATGAACGGCAGCATAAAACATCCAGCCCGGCCATTTTTCTTCGATGGGAGAGTAAGGAGTTCCGTGGTAAACAATGTGGTTCACTCCATTCGCCAGATACCTGTCGGCATTTTGTTTTACGTCTGAAAGATTGCTTAAAAAGTGTTCATTGAGCCAGGTAGCAGCTTCGCAGGCAATTAAAGGTTTTCCGGAAACATGTCCGGCAGAAGTTGCCATTTTAATTCGCATTGGATCAGTTCCCTCTGTTTCCGGAATATGACTGGCCTCGTATAAATCCAGAATATTTGCCGGTGATCCGTGCGCCTGGTTGCGGATAATGCAATTATGCGATTCAGCCCATTCAGCCCAAACATTGGTGAATTTTTCCAGCAGCAGATCTGAAATGGTTTCGCGGTAATCGCATAAAACTCTTTTGTTGGTATCTTCATCCATATCGCCAAACAGGGCAGGGAGATAGTTTTTTAAATCGTAGCCCCGGTGAGCATTAAATTCATCGAAAAACAGCGGAGTCCAGTTGGCATCACCAACGGCATCGTCAACTTCATATGAATCGTTAAAGAAGGCTCGTAAACCACTCAGGTCAATATTTTTAGAGTTTTTATCAAAATCTGCCAAAAAGAGTTTTACTGCTTCTTCCGAGAAATGATCGATCACATTTCCTTCTCCTCCGGTTCCGGCGCGTTCCACCATTTTTCCGTGCCATCCCTGAAACAGGGCATATAAATTCCAGTTTCCTTCGGGCGCTGTCCAGTCTAAAGTTCCGTTGGCGCTAACGAAAGAAGTTAAATTTATAGTTTCCCCTTTATCACTGTATGCCATCAGTGTTTGTAAAGGAAGTGGTTTTTCGAAACGAATCTGTTCCAGTGCCATTTCCTGTAAGTTAGTATTGCTGCTAATGGGGAATTTCACTTCTGAAATATCGAGCCTTTTTCCAATGGCCCGAACCATAGGTTGCTGGATGAATTCCACTTTTTCCTTCAATGTCTCGCCACCCTTCAGCGTATACTTTTTGTACTGAAGATTTTTGCATGCATGATTAGCGCCAATCCACGGACCACCGAAAGGCCAGCCCGAAGCATTTGCGAGATCGACGCCCAATTCCAATCTTTGTCCTTCTTTTAAAGTGTGTTCCAACATTTTCATCCACTCTTCCGATTGAAATGAGATGGATTTATCTTCAGATCCTCTTACATCATAAATAGGAGTGATTTCAACACCGCCAAAGCCAGCTTTTTTCAGCTCTTCCATATTGGCTGTTAGATTGGCTCTATCTACGGCACTACCATGCCACCACCAACGAGTCCAGGGTGCAGTTTCGTTGCTTTGTTCAGGCCATTGCGGACTTGTTTTTTGTACACAGGATGACGCCAGTAAAAGCAGTAATAAGCTTAAGATGGGGAATGATTTCGTAAACGGTTTCATTCGAATCATTTTTAATAGGTTTAAATTGATTTTTAAATTTCAGAGTCAGGTTACCCGCACCCTGATTTATGGTTTCTTTATTATTATAACTTTCATACAAGTAATCTCACTGTTGTCTTTTCTCCCCAACCAGCAATAAGTTTTTTATAAATTTAAAATATTGCCGGTTTTGTTTTTAAACTTCATATTGGTAAAATATGAAGTTTTGATTAGCTCATTTATTATATATACGCTTTTTGCATGTCTAACACCTAAAAATTTACCCACAAATATATCTTCAAAGTAAAGGACAGGAACATATTGCCAGAGACAATAGATTTCCTGTCCTCTAAGATAACTAATAAACCAAAACTAGACTTATTTTACAGGCTATTCATAACCTTTGTTTTGCGTATATAATCCTTCCTTAACTTCCATTTGTTCGAGAGGAATAGGATAGATGATATGATCGGCATTGATTGATTTTCTCATTTGGTCTGCCACATCTTCCACAGGAATCCAGGCATTCATTACTTCGAGAACCTTGCCGGTTCGTACCAAATCGTGCCATCGTAAACCTTCTCCAAGAAATTCTTTACGTCTTTCTTCCAATAGATCATCAAGAGTAGCACCAGAAATCAGATCATCAAGTCCTGCACGTTCGCGAACATTGTTAATTATCTGGTCAACTTCTGATTGACTTCCTGAAGCTCCCTGAAGAATACATTCAGCTTTCATCATTAATACATCGGTATAACGAATAATTGGAAAGTTGATACCAAAATCAAAACGATCGGCTCCCCATGTACTTGGATCAGGACGTGAAAATTTAATGGTAACAGGATCTTCAACATAAAGATTACTGGTTTCATCTATGTATCCCATTTGTACATTAAATGCAAAACGTGTGTCGTTTATAGTGTCATAAGAATTAATTAAATCAAATGATACATCCTTTGTTTCTAAGCCAATTGCATAAGGATATCCAACTGATCTCCAGTAGGCAGAACCTGCTAATTCTCCGGGATATGCACATCCAATACCAAGACCACCCATTTGATATTGTATATCAAAAATAATATCAGAGTTATTTTCATTTAACAAATCGAAGGTAGATGCATAATCATCCAACATGTCAAAAGGACCACTAATCACCTCGTTCAAAAGGCTAAGTGCTTCACCGTATTCATTTGTTCCCAAACAAGGTCCGTCAGGGTGCAGAACCGGGCCTGAACGGGTAAGTAAAACTCTTGCTAAAAGAGCTTTTGCTGCGTAAGATGTTGCACGCCCGATATCAGCATTTCCATAAGATGTAGGTAACAACTGTGCCGCTGATTCCAAATCAGAAACAATGAGGTCATAAACATCTGCTACAGAATTTCTTCCAATTTCGAGGGCTTCTGCCGGTGTAACTAAATGATCAATAATGGGTAGAGGTCCAAAATATTTTACTAAATCGAAATAAAATAATGCTCTTAAAAATTTAGCTTCACCTGTAAGCTGGTTGAGTTTTGCAGCATCAGAAACATATTCATCAGAAATATTATCTAAAACTGTATTTGCTCGCATGATTCCTTCATAATTTGAATTCCATGCTTCCTCCATGTATTCATTGGTTGTTAATGTAATAGCAAAGTTATTAACAGGTTCATGTGCACGTACACCCATTGAACCAACACCGTATATATTATCGGAACGTACATCAGACAAGTGGAACTGTCGTTCAGGATATGAACTTAATGAACGATAAATTCCATTTACAGCCTGCTCAAAACCGGCTTCGCTTGTGTAAAAACCATCAGAACTGATTGATGAAATAGGGACCTGATTAAGGTCATCCTCGCAGGCGTAGAAACCGATTATAAAAATTGTTAATATCAGATATATTCGTTTCATTTTTAATTCGTTTAATTCGTTAGAAAGTAATGTTAACACCAAAGATCATTGATTTTGCTAATGGTGCACCACCATAGTCATCGCCTGAAGTATTTACAGCTTCAGGGTTGAAACCTCCGTAATATTTATCTTTTCCAAACCAGTTTTCAGCAGTTGCATATACGCGAATTCCACTAAATACATTGCTATTGATATGGCGTCCCAGGTCGTATCCCAATGTAATATTACGTACTCTCCAGTAGTCGTTAGAATACATCCAGTCAGTATTTTTAATACGTCCGAAACTAGAATTTACCTTACCTTTTAATCCATCACCCGGATCTTCAGGTGATCTCCAGCGATCTCTCCAAAGACCGATACACTGGTCTAACCATCCCATTCCGGTACGGTCGACAGCACGCCCGAATGTTGAGTAAAGATAGCCTCCGTTTTGTCCCTGAACCAAAACACTTAAATCAAATCCCTTCCATTTAAACGTATTGGTAATACCCCAAACAATGTTTGGATTCGGATGTCCCATAATTTTACGGTCATCAGGTGAAATAACTTTATCGTTATTGGCATCCACGTATTTTGGGTCGCCCTCGGTTTGGTTTCCGTATAATGCTGCACCGTTTGCAATATCTTCAGCAGTTAAAATTCCGTCTTGTTCAACAACATAAATGCTATACATAGGTTCTCCTACAGTAAGTATGTTGTGTGTAATATCGAAAGCACCACCAAGAATTGGTGTATTGTTTGGTCCTAATTGCCTAACTTCGTTGCTATTGTGACCAAGATTGAAGTTTGTTGTCCACTCGAATTCACCTGTAAAGTTGCGTGAATTAAGTTCAAGTTCCCAACCACTGTTAAATACCTCTCCAATATTAGTTAAAGCAGTTGTGAAACCAGTTGCTGAAGGCACAGGAATATTCAATAACAGGTTGGTGTTTGTTTTTGTATAATATTCCAACGAGCCATATAAACGATTACCAAATACACCAAAGTCAATACCATAGTTAAAGGTTTCTGACTCTTCCCAACCAAGGTCAGCGTTCGGATAATTGCTTGCAGCCTGTCCGGTAGCCTGTGAACCTCCAAATGAGTAATTGGCCGATTCAAGTAACGCAATGTGTGAGTAGTCGCCAATACTATTATTACCGGCTTTACCCCAACTAAATCTCGCTTTCAGGTTACTTAACCATTCAACGTCATCAAGGAAACTTTCTTCGGAGATTCTCCATCCCATTGAAGCCGCAGGGAAAACACCCCATTTTGTATCGTTACCAAAACGAGAAGATCCATCGCGACGTATACTTGCGGTTAACATATAACGGTCCATGAAACTATAGTTAACCCTTCCGAAATAAGAAATTAAAGTACTTTTTGTTTCGGTTGTGTAAGTCGAACTAGCATTGATATCATTGGCATCGTTCAATGTTGTAATATAATCGGTACCAAATCCACCTGTTGAACTGATTCTGAAGTTGTCGAATTTATTCATATTATATGACATACCGGCAACAGCTGACACGTTGTGGTTCTCTGCAAATAATTTATCGTATGAAACTGTATTTTCATTCACGAATGTTTGGCGAACGTAGCCACTGTATCTTCCGCTTGCTACACGAGCTGTTGGAGAACTTCCGCTTACAAAAGCAGGTCGATAATACTTGTTTTTCTGGTCGGTATGATCAAGGTTAATGGTTGACTTTAATCTTAATCCTGGAATTACCTCGTACTGGCCATAAATAGTTGACAGGGTTCTGAATATTTTGGTCTCACCAATGGTATTTTGTAATACTCTTACCGGGCTGTTTCTTGAATTTCCGTATGTTAAACGACTGTTATCTCCTACGTTTATATCTAATCCAACTTCCTCTTCTGTAAAAGGTGGCATACCTACTGCAACATGCAGAATTTGGTCTTTACCTTCAACACCCGGGTCGTTTCCTATAGAATAAGAGGGAGCAATATTAATTCCTGCTGTAATTTTATCATTGGGTTTTACTTCAACGTTGGCACGAACTGAAAAACGTTCATAATCTACATTGGTAAAATAAGCCTCTTGGTTAAGGTAGTCGCCGGAGACAAAGTATTTTACACCTTCGGTGCCACCGGTGGCAGATAATTGGTAGTTTTGTACCAGCCCTTTTCTGAAAATTTCATCTTGCCAATCAATAGCCTCGTATTTTCCGTAGCCGGGTAATAACCAATCAGCATCAGGAATTTGATTGCGGTCGAAACTTCCAATATTTGCAACGCGTGTATTATAATCGTCAGCAGCGGATCGATTCTGATCACCCGGATCGTTGGCTACATAATTTACGTTCATGTATTCAACTGCTCTGTCAATCCATTCGTCGGTACTAAGGATGTCAATTTTACGATTTGGTTCGTTCCATCCGGTGTACATATTAAAATTGATTGTGGCTTTACCGGCTTTTCCTTTTTTTGTTTGAATAAGAACAACACCGTTTGATGCACGTGAACCGTAAATAGCCGCTGCAGCAGCATCTTTTAATACCTGAATTGATTCAATATCATTGGGGTTGATGTTATCAAGCGGGTTACCGGTTGAGAAACCTCCGGAAGTGTTCTGACCCGACATTTCGAGAGGGAACCCGTCGATTACATAGAGTGGTTCGTTGTTAGCGGTTATAGAACCTGTACCACGAACCTGTATGCTCATTCCTTTTCCTGGCATACCACTGGTTTGTTTTACACGAACACCGGCCATTTGTCCAACCAAAGCCTGGTCGAGGCGTTGTACCGGACGCTCGCTCAGTTTTTCAGCACTATATTGTGCAATGGCACCTGTAACGGAAGCTTTTTTCTGAGTACCGTATCCTACGGCTACAACTTCTTCAATACCAATCGCGTCAAGTTCCATTTGGATAGTAAGAACAGATTTGCCTTCAACGGCGATTTCCTGACTTTGCATTCCCACAAATGAAAACTGTAATATGGCTTCTTCGGGTACGTTCGCCAGAATAAAGTTACCATCAATATCGGTAACAGTTCCCTGTGTAGTTCCTTTAATAATAACTGTAACACCGGGAAGAGGTTCACCCTGATCGTCGGTAACCTTTCCACTAACACTTTTTTGTTGTGAAACATTATTGATTTCAGTTAGTGTGGTTATAACAATCAATCGATCGTTAATTTCATAACTGACATCAGTGTCGGCAAAAAGATCTGTCATTACTTTGTCGATAGTTTGGTCTGTAACACTAACAGTAACTTTGCGTTCAACATCAAGTAAATTTTGGTTGAATACAAAAAAGAACTCACTTTGTTCTTCAATTTCATCGAGTACATCAATTACCCTGGTGTCTTTCATTTGCAGGGTAAAGCGAGTCTGTTGTGAGTAGCTGTTTACCGCCCAGGTTTGAGCTATGCCCAAAAACAGAAGAAAGCAACAAATTCGCATAATTTTCCAAGTTTTAGTTCTGACGCCATAGTTAATGGCATCACGAATACAATTTATTTTCATACATTTGAAACATTAAGTAGTTAAACATAAATTTATCTCTGACTGCTTATTCCAACAGGGGAGTGCGGCCAACACTCTCCTGTTTTTTATTGATTTATGAAGCTTCTTTTCGGTTCTTATCAAACCGAAGGATCACGTGTTTTTTTAAATAAATGTTGTCGATTGTTTGTTTACGTTCAGTAATCTCAAAAGTTATAGGTGTTGTTTTTGCTAATATTTTTAGTACTTCATCCAATGGTTCATCGATAAAAGTTGCACGGAACGCATGTTCCAGTAATTCCGGATCTTCAATTTCAATTTCGGCGTTGTACCAGCGTCCCAGTCGTTTGGCCACCTGTTCCATTCTTTCGTTTCTGAAAACCAGTTTCCCTTCAGTCCATGCCAGGTATTGCGAAGCATCAAGGCTTTCCTGCGTGTAGGTCATTTTTTCTGTGTTTAGTACGAGTCTTTCATTTGGTTTCAATACAGAAAGTATCTGTCCGCTCTCTGTAGCAATTTTTACACTTCCTTGTGAAAGTATCACTTCTTCTGATAAATCACCTTCGTGTGCGATAACATTAAACCGGGTACCAAGTACTTCGATATTCAGGTTTTGAGTTTTAACAAAAAATGGGTGAATTGAATCGTGGGCTACATTGAACCATGCTTCTCCGCTAAGTGTAATATCGCGTTTAGTTTTAAACTGAACGGGGTATTTTAACCTCGAACCGCTGTTCAGATAACCTGAAGATCCATCAGGTAAATCAAATTTTACTCTAGCGCCAAGTGGACACTCAATTTCTGCAAAGACAGGTTGGGTGGGCTGATTTTTATCCTGAAAATAATAGAAAGCCAAAAAGGTTAGTACCACCTGGATTACCAAAACTGCAGCAATCTGCCTGAAGATTCTTAAATATCTTACTTTTGAAGACGATGATGATTCAATATCATCCATTTTGTGATGGATTCTTTGTAACAAATAATCGATATCTCCTGTGTCAGCAAAACTGTCATTGAATTCATCCCAGTGATTTTCCAGAGATTCTTTCAATAAATCTTCATCCTTTGAATTAGAGAATACTGATTTTATCCAGAGGTAGTCTTTCCGTGAATATTTTCCACTAAAAAAACGGCGTAGTATTTCAGGTTTGAAATCCATTAATTTGATTTAGTTCATCGTGTTACATAAAGCAATAGGGATTTGGTGTAAAAATCCCCTAGTGAAAAATTCACTTTTTTGATTTTTTTTTTAACAGAAGAACAAAGAGAACAGTAAAAGACCTGAAAAACCTTCTTCTTTTAAATCATTTTTAAGGCTTCTAAGTGCTTCAGACAGATGGTTCTCTACTGTTTTTGGACTTATATCCAGTTGTCTGGCAATTTCCTTTACAGCAATCCCTTCCTTTTTTCTCATAATTATAATTTCCTGTTGCCTGGCCGGAAGTGTTTTTATAATTCCGTCAACTTTGTCAAGTAGCATCTGGTAATCGAGACGTTCCTCCATATCGTTGGTAAACGGAACAGCTTGTTCCATCATTTCTTGTTTAAACGCATCACGTTTTCTTACTTTATTGAATGCTTCAAGTATATGATGGTAGGTAATTTTAAAAAGGTAACTTTTAAATGATAAACTAAGATCAATATCTTTTCTTTTTCTCCATATGGTGAGAAAAACCTCCTGCACTACTTCTTCCGAATCGAACCTCGATTTTAAATATCCATTAGTGAAAGCATAAAGACGCGGTCCGTAAATTGAAAATAGAGTATCAAAAGCTTTTGTATCTCCGTTTTTTAATCTGTCAATCAGTAATAATTCGTTATTGTCTTTGTTTGTCTCCAAGTTATATTAATCAGTTGTCGGTTTATATCCGGGAAAAGTTCTGCTGCAAAGCTAATAAATACGAAAATTTATGCCCATCCTGTTCTTTACCGTTCGAGAGTGAATTTATAAAATAACTTTTTTAGTTGATCCTTTACGTTGTGTTCTTAATTGTAAAATATATACTCCATGAGAAATATTTTCTACCTGAAGTTGAATTAGCTGACTACCCTTGTACAAACAAACTGAACCGACACTAATTTTTTGACCATTAACCGTGTAAACAGAATATTCAACATCCTGGGTTCTATCAGAGTTTACCCTTAGGTTTATTTGATTTTTATTTGATATAAAAGAGCAATATTCAATTTGCAGTTCATTGTTTGCTTTAAAATCATAATGAGAAGAAGTAGGAATATCAACTTGCCCGACTCCCGCATATCTTTGAACCGATAAACTTACTGTTTGTGCATCTTCCAGGTCATAATTATACGGAATTTGTGTGTCCCAGAATCCACAATCGAAAGGTTCTGTAATTTCATTGTCGGCCTCAGAACAGTTGCCTGAATATATACAGGACGAAACGCAGGCGTAACCGTGTCCTTCAAATTTGTCACTCGCAATGGGCAGTTTCACACTTTCGAAGTGGCAATTTTCTATTTTAGCATGGGCACCGTTCCTTACTGCAAATCCGTAATCAGAAATATTATCGAGATAGTTATTAAAGTAGTGAACTTTTCCAAATCGTAAACTTGGATTTCGTCCATCAGTGTGCGAAAACCAATTGTGGTGGAAAGTCACTTCCAGATTTTGGTCCTGATCGCCATTATTATCGCTATGCCCGATTAGAACAGTTTTCATATGATCGTGAAAATAACACCACGAAACGGTTACATTATGCGAACCCTTTTTAATATCAAGTAAACCATCATAAGTATCCACTCCAATTCCATCGCCAATTTTACTGTGAAATTCACAATGATCAATCCAAACATGATGACATTCATCGATGGTTAAATCATCGTTGGGATAAAACACTTCGTGCATTTTTAGGTTTCTGACAATAACATTAGAATATTGCCTGATATTCAACGAAATATTTTTTAATTCTCCATACTCTCCACCTTGCCCGGAATCACCCAAAATTGAAATGTTTCCTCCTCGTTTAATGGTTATTACTTCTGTTGATTCTGCTTCAATTTTTCCTTTAATAATAATCACCTCAGGAGCTGAATAATCTTCGCGCGAAGCTCCCCAGCTTTTTAATTGCGCAAGCGTTTCAATTACTCTGATATTTCCACCTTCGCCGCCGGTTGTTGTTTGAATCCCATCTCCGGGCACAGTGCAATAACCATTCATTGAAAAATCGGGTACGGGAATTTCAAGATTAATATCTTCGAATACTGCCTGAACTGAAACATTCGAATGTAGTACGAATTCGAGCGTATCGGAAACAGCATTATAATCTCCTGTCCAGTTGATAAAGGCAGAAGCAAAACCAGGTTTTGCCATAAGTACAATGTTTTGTCCGTCAAATAGCAAACCTTTCTCCGGGAACTGAGTAATTGATCCATTTCCGGATATGGTTGCATTAATCGTATAAGTTGTCAGCTGCTCACCTGAAATTTCGAACTGATCCAGATTTGGGCCACCTTCACTACCCGTTGAAATGAATTTTAAGCTGTGTATACCTTGAGGGATTTCAAGATTAAAACTAAGAGTGTCCCAGCTTGTCCATTCTCCGGTGGTTTCAAAAATTACATTTTCCAATACAGTATTACCATCGAGACTTATTTCCATTGGTCGGGTTGCCGAACCACCATTTGCAAAGCGGATTTCTATCGATTGCATACCGGCTTCAGCCATGCCTATTCTTAATTCTAAGTAACTTCCCGGCTCATTGTCGAAGTTAATGTATGAATCGCCAATATATCCTGAGTTTTTTGTTTCAGTAACAGCCTTATACAAATCTGCAGTTTCTGCCTGGTAAATGTTTCCCCTGGCTACCTGGCTTGCAATTATCAGGAAGATAAAAATTAAGATATTTAAATAGTGATGCATTTATTCAGAATTCATGGTTTAAAATAATCCAATCTTTTTTGTAAAAATCTGTTGTGCTGTATTTTTAATCCGAACGATATAAATACTGTTATTTAACCCGGCAACATCAATGTTAATGTCATTCTGATTTGTAGTTACAAGCTTCATGAGTTTGCCGGTAATACTATAAAATTTAATTTCATCAATTGCTTGGTTATGTTTAACCATTAGCTGTCTGGATGTATTGTTATATCGGATAAAAATATTTTCTTCCTTCTTATCTACCTTATCAATTTCCTGAATTGATGTATGAATTCCATCTTCATCTTGTTGTGCTGTAATATCAGCCACCAATGAATTAAGGTAAACTTCAAGGTTGGGATATACATCGTCTAACGATTTTAATTGTGCGTCCGACGGATCGTTTGCGTTTAATCCGTTGGTATTTTCCCAATCATCGGGCATACCATCTTCATCGGTATCAGAAGGCGCTTCTGCAGATGCCAGAAATGGCCATCCTCCAACAGCTTCCTGAGTGTCAGTCAGCCCGTTTTTGCTTCCATTTCCTCCATCGGTAAAGGTAACTGTTTCTGTGGCGGTTTCATGAATGATTCTTATGTCTACTGAGTCGTAAGCCAGGCTGGCGCCTGCATAATCTAAAACCTTTGAGTAAGACTGTTCTGCTGTATGGGTAATTACTTCTCCGGCATCGTATTCGGTTTCCGAAACTAAATCACTCTTCGTTATTCCCGGGGCATAAGTTCCAAACGTTGAACTCATATCAACACCTGCCCAGTTGTCAGATGTTACGGCTGCACTAGCCGATACATAATTGCCTTCGATAAAAAACGTTCCGTAAATACCTGCTGGTTGACTGTTTTTTCCTTCATCTGCCCAGGGTTGAATAATTCGATCTTTCACTCCGGATTTGGTTGCAGGTCCGGCAAGGTAATAATTGTTAACCATATTGTATCTTCCACCTTCGCCGGCATAGGCACTGTTTGATCCCCAGTTATAAATCACATTATTTCTAAAATCAACCATTTCAAACTCATGGCGATTCGAATAGCGGCTACCACAAAATCTTGGATTCCGGCTATCGTGATGTGCTAACAGATTGTGATGAAAGGATGCTTTTTCTCCTCCCCAAATACCGCCGTATCCGTGTGTGCCTTTTGAGTGAACAGAAACCCTTAAACTTTCAGAAAGGATACACCACTGCAAGGTGAAGTTTTCGTTGCCATAAAATGATACACATTCGTCAGTAGACCAGCTCATGGAACAGTGATCGACAATGATGTTTTTGTGGTAACGTCCACCCAGTGCGTCCGCTTCCTGTGCAGTAACATCTCCCATCCGGAAACGGAGGTAACGAATTATAACATTATCTGCATCAACGGTAACCGGGTAATCGCGTAAAGTAATTCCATCACCAGGTGCTGTTTGCCCGGCGATGGTAATATTGTCGTTTTTTATTTTTAATGACGATTTTAATTGTATTGTACCTGAAATTTTAAACATTACAATTCGCGGGCCCGATTGATTAATGGCATATCGCAGTGAACCTGCCTGGGTGTTGTCTTTAAGTGTCGTTACATAAATTACACGGCCACCACGACCCCCTTCGGTATATTTTCCAAATCCTCCGGCACCGGGGAATGCTGGAATAGTATTTTCCTGTGCGCCGCTTGAATAGGTAAAAATCAATAACAATACAATGCTAAATAGCTTTAGAAGTTTTGTCGAGTTTAATTTTCTGTCTTTAAAATCCATTCTCCGAGAATATTTTTAACATTATATTTTGATGCTTCTGCTTTTGTTAGCTGATGTGCCCATTCAATTCTGTTTTTGTGAGCGCCAGGGCCGGTACTGTTATATTCGGCATAATAGGTGGTGCTTTTATTTTCACTGTTGCTCCATTCTTTCCAACCCTCCTGACAAATGTGTTTATCTAAAAAGCAATTGATAAAAACGGTTTTGGCATAAGGGCGCCAGGGGCGGCCAAGATAAACCTCATTAACACCTTCTTCGGCTGTTAATTTGCAGTCAATAAATACAAAACCAAACTCTTTTCCCTGAGTTGTGCTGGCTGCTGTAATGTATGAATCTCGGATGCTTGAAATTGTACAGTTGTTAAAGACTACTGTTGCCGATCCGAAAATGAAATCGGTGGTCCCGGAGATAATACAATTCTCGAACAGTTGATTGCTGTTTTCTCCATCGAGGTATGCTGTATCTTGATTACCGTGTATTTTACAATTTTTAAACTTGCAGCGATTTCCTTCCACATGCAATGCAACAGCCTGTCCAACCGGACCTGAAGTATTTTCAATTGTCAGGTTTTCGGCATAAAAGTCATCGGCTTCAACCTTTAAGGTGTAGGTGAAAAATGTACTGTTTCTGCCTCGGTTGATTTTACTAAAATAATCGTCCCATACAATTTTTGTTTTATCAACATCTTCACCAATTATCGAGAGCTTATCGTTCCACGAAGGAACTCTGACTTTTTCGTGGTAAATACCATTTTTTACAAAAATTGTGATCCGTTCAGGAGGAAACGCCTTGGTTGCGTCAATCGCATCCTGAATGGTTTTATAATCTCCACTGCCGTCTTGTGCAACAGTAATTTTAAATTGAATACCAGTTTGTGCCTCAACTATAAAAACTGAGAATACAAACAGTATAATTAAGCCTATTTTACTCATTCTAATATGAAATTATTTTTTTTGAATATAATTTATTGTAATTATCCCGAACAGCAACAATATAAACTCCGTTGTTCAAGTCCGGAATATTTATATTAATGCTTGCCTGGTTAAAAGTTTTATGCATTAGAAGTTGTCCGGTAATTCCATAGATTTTAACATCTTCAATAACATTCTTATGCGAAATAACCAGTTGTTTAGATGCATTGAAATAAATAGTAATTTGTTCGTCATTATTTTTACTCCAGTTAACATCCTTAATTGCAGTTATATTATCTTTATTTTGTTCATCAATAATATGCGCGACCAGACTGTTAATATAAACCTCAATATTCGGATAAAACTCGTCTATCGATTTAAGCTGGGCATCGCCAGGATCAGTAGGATTTAATCCGTTTGCAGTTTCCCATACATCAGGCATACCATCTTCATCAGTATCAGTAGGTGGATCCTCAGATTTTAATACTGGCCACCCGCCAACAGCACCCTGGGTGTCAACAATTCCGTTTGAACTACCATTTCCTCCATCCATATAGGTGGCAGTTCCGGTTTCAAGATCGTGTAATATGCGCATATCAACCGAATCGGTAACCAGGCTGGCACCACAATAGGCAAGAATTTTTTCGTAAGCCATTTCTGCACTGTGCGTTGTTACTTCTCCCGGATTTAAAGGTTCAGAAAGTTGCATGGCATCTTTATCCTCCTGAGGTACTGTTCCGTAACTGTAATGAAACTGATTATAAACGCCATAAGTCCAGTTATCGTTGGTTGCCCGTTCCGATTCGGTAAGAACATTACCGTTTATATAGAATTTACCCCAGATATCGTAAACCGGGCTACTTTCAACTTTACTTTTATCGATTGATATGATACGTTCAATTTTACTGGTTGCCGGCCCTGGTTTGTAGTAACAGTTTACAATGTTAGCGTTCATTGCTTCTCCTCCATAACAACTATTTCCCTGCCAGTTGTAAATTACGTTGTTACGTAAATCAACCAGGTCGGTTAGAGCAAAATCTGTATCTGCTTTTTCTCCGAGTCGAGGGTTCCTGCTGTCGTGGTGGGCCAGCAGATTATGATGGAACGATGCATTCTTACCACCCCAGATTCCTCCATAGCCGTGGGGCCCTTTATCATGAACCGAGTTACGCAAACTTTCAGAAACAATGCACCATTGCAATGTAAAGTTTTCGTTCTGATAGAATGAAACACATTCATCGGTAGACCAGCTCATTGAACAGTGATCGATAATTACATTTTTAATTTCGCGACCCCCCAGTGCATCTGCTTCCTCTTCGGCAGCATCGCCCATCCTGAAACGCATAAAACGAATAATAACGTTATCTGCGCCTACCGATACCGGATAATCCCGAATGGTTATTCCATCGCCTGGCGCTGTTTGTCCTGCTATCGTAAGATTCCCGTTGTTGATATTTAATTTTGATTTTAGTTGTATAGTTCCTGAAACCTTAAAAAGTATAATTCTGGCTCCTGTTTGATTAATTGCCCAACGAAGTGAACCCTGGTTATTGTTATCATCAAGAGTTGTCACGTAAATTACTCTGCCTCCGCGGCCTCCGGTTGCATCTTTCCCATGTCCTTCAGCTCCCGGGAAAGCAGCAATTTCATCAGGTTCGGTAGTGCCTCCCTCGCCAACTATTATTTTCCCGGCACCCTCAAATAAATCGGGGTGGGTGGTGACTCCATATTCACCATCATCCATTATGGTTCCGTTAAAGTTAAAATATTCAACTTTAACATTTGCATTGAGCTCTGCTTTTGCCGACTCGTTCATTTTAAGATTCAAAGAGTCTCCGGCTGCTTTTTCATGACTGAAAATCACCTTGTTATTCAGCCCTGCCACAATTGTTCCTTTACCGAAAGCATTAGCATTTTTCCCTTCAATGGTTGTAATATAACCTGTTGTTCCCGGATACCTTGTACTGTATAATGTTAAATCCCATGTTCCGGAAAATTCTGAGTTATCGCCTGACAAAAGTAAGTTGCCAGTATTAAGTGTCCCTTTACCATTATTTATTGCAGTTACTTTTGTCGTTCCAGAAATTGGTCCTGTCAGTTCCATTGTACTTCCGTCTGAGTTTCCGCTTTCCATAATTGCCGAAATATTTCCATTTACCTGAATTGGAGCTTTCAGGTACATTCCGGTACCACTGGTATTGTATTTAAAGCCGGAACCTTCTTCCATAAATAGAGTTCCTGTGGCAGTGTGATTACTGGTTAATCCACCCCTAAGACGCAAAATACCTGCGTTTCTGAAAATTATATCAGCAGGAAACACTGTTGAAGTTGTTTCCATTTCTTCCTCACAAATTACAGTTTCACCGGCCTCGGGCATCAATGCAGGAATGTAATGTTCCGGATTATCCCAGTTACCGTTGCTTCCCCTGTGAAATACAAGTGTGTCGGGGCGGCCAATTATTATTTTCCCGTTTCCACTAATCAGATCAGGATTAGTTACTGAACTGTATTCCCCTACAGTTTGCATTACATCATCGATAAAAAATTCGCTAAGAGTAACATCTGCGTTCAAAACAAGGGATGAGTTACTTACAACTTTAAGTTGAGCTTTGGTGTAAAATGCATTAGGATCTGAAACGGATAAAGTTGATCCACTTTCCACCAATACAGAACTCTTTCCCAGTGCAGCAGAAGTGGTTGCTTCAAGAGTTCCTTCAGTGACATTGATATTTCCTGAAAAGTTACTGTTGTCTGCATTTAAAGTCAATGTTCCGGTACCAAGTTTAGTTAAAGGATGTACTCCCTGTAACCCGACAGGTAAAGTTAATTTTCCGCTAATGTTGAAATTAATGGAATCTTTTGTTGCAATTTTAGCATTCAGTGTAGCCTCATTGTCAGCAGATAGTGTAGCATTTGCCACCGAAATATATGTTGCCATGCTGTTCGCAGCAATTTCAAGGTTGGCATGGTTTTTCAGAACAAGGTCAGCAGCAAAGGTATCGTTATCAGCTACCAGTGTAAAGGCACTATCCACCTGAGCCAGTTCTCCGTTTGCAGGAATTGCTGCAGGATTCCAGTTTTCAGCATCGAGCCAGCTGTTGGTTGTTCCGTTGCCTACCCAACTGTAAGTTTGTACTATAGGAGCTTCTGCTGTAGGATCCCAGCCATCGCTGCCTGCCATCACTTTTTGTACGGTATATTCCTTCGCCTCTTCGTTTGTCAGCGCCTTTAAACCGGCCCATTCGGCACGCCCACTCATATCGGCACCTTGTCCTGTATTATTGTATTCATACAAATGAAGGTCTTCGCTGGTGTCGGCATAATCCATATTCCATTTATCTCCCCAGCCTTCAGGATGAATGTATTCCGTCATTTCGCAATTTAACCATGCAACTTTCGGGTATTCGTGCCATGGGCGCCCTAAACGAACCAATTCTCCGTCGTCGCCACCACGTGGACTGTCCCAGGCGTAAGTTATCTGGCATTCATTAAATACAAAACCGTAGGGTTGATCCTGATAAGTTGATGGTGCAGTAATCCATCCACCTCCCCAGCTTCTGATCTCACAAGCCTGGAAGTAAACGGTTCCTGAACCGTAAATGTAATCGGTTCGTCCAACAACCAAACATCCTTCGAAATAACTTCTCTTTTTATCGCTCCAGAAGTACATGGTATCCTGGTATCCGTAAAAATCAACATTAATAAAAACGCATTTGTCGCCACGGACGGTAATTGCCTGTGCCTGGCCAACCGGACCTGCTGTATTTTGGATAGTCATGTTTTCGGCCCGAAATCCATCTGCCATAATGGTTAAAGTTGCCGAAGTACGGATATTATCACCTGTCCAGAGAGCGGCATCTTCAACAGGGCATTTACCGGAAGAACAATCATAAATATGATAACTGATCACAGTCTCTTCCCGACTTTCACCAATCAGCGATATATTAATCTTGTCAGCCGGGACAATTAGTTTTTCAGCGTTGTACAGGCCTCTTTTAATATAGATTACTGTACGGGTTTCACTATTCGAAGGCGCTGCATTTATAGCGGCCTGCAAGGTTTCGAAATCTCCTGTACCGTCGGCAGCTACAACAATATCAGCATCTACCGGGTTGTCGACAGATGACTTCGCAAAAACCTGATTTACCATCAGGATGCACAGAATTATTGGTAAAAGTTTTTTCATCTTATTTAAATTGATAGTTTTCTAAGGAATAAGTTGAAACTCGCATAAGTTTTAATCATCTTCCTTTGCCTCACGTATAATATGCTCTTTTCATCTTATAAAGTTTTATTTCAGTTTTTCCCCAAGGGCGGGAATAGTTTCATTAATTGCTCCGGTTGCCAGTTTTGCTACAGCATTTGCTCCTTCTACATTCAGGTGAGTGTTATCCTGGTTCCCTTTCGGATAATTAGCACAGGAATCAAGCCACATATACATCGATTTTGACTGCTCTTCGCCTAGCGAGATTACCATATCTTCAGTTAAAATATTCAGGTCGATAAGCGGAACATTTAACTCTTTGGCAACAGTGCGGGTAACTTCGGTATAGGCGGTATGTGTATCGATTAATGTGCCAAACTCGTTAAAATTGCGACGAACGATTGATGTTAAAAGCACTGGATTGGCACCTTTCGACCGGGTTTCATTTATGTATTTTGTCAGGTTTTTTCGATAACCGGAATAGGGATTGGTGTAACGATCCGGGCTTTGAAATTTTTGATCGTTATGACCGAATTGAATAAAAACATAGTCGCCTGTTTGAAGACTGTCGAGTACAGCCTGCCAGCGACCTTCTCCAATAAAACTTCTAGAACTGCGCCCGTTTACAGCGTGGTTTTTAACCGTTACACTTTCGTTGAAATAGTCGCCAAGAACCTGGCACCATCCTGTTTCCGGATATACCTCCGATTTCTTATTCGCCATGGTTGAGTCGCCAATACAGAAAATACTGATTTCTTTTGGTTCCTGGCATGCCTGACAAAGAATAAGAATAATCCCAATCAAATAAAATAATCTGTTCTTCATTGTTTTAAGAGTATATTAAAACTTAACCGCTTCTTTTGATACTTCTTTTCCAATAGAAGCATAACTTTCCAGGTTTTGATCTTTGTTGGAGATTACAATGTTATTACTCAATGAGCCACTGATTTTAATGGCATCTGCATTATTATAATCGTAGGCCAATTCTGAAATATTTACATCCTTACAGTTGAACATCTCAACAGCATTGTTATTTTCAGTCATCAGCTTTATGTTGTTAATTTTAACTCCTTTTGCATCAACAATATAAAAGCCCTTGTCTGCATCAAGTATCAAGTCGTTCAATTCAACGTTTTCGAGATTCATTTCAGGTAATCCTTGAAGGTAAACGGCCTGAAGAGCTCCATTTACTGTAACATTAGAGATTTTAATATTTTTAAACTGTGGAGTTTCTTCGGTAACCGGAAGTAATTCGTTAGTGGATTGCATTCCCCCTTCTGCCATCATTTCAGAAATTGAACGTCCACCGTAATAAAGGTTAAATGAAATGGCGTTGGTAGGAATGTTTGTCATATAAACATCAGAGATAAAAATATTCTCAACAACTCCGCCTCTGCCCCGGTTACTTTTAAATCTGAGGCCAACATCGGTTCCCATAAAAGTACAGTTGGAAACATGCATATTTTTAACACCTCCCGACATTTCGCTTCCAACGGTAACACCGCCGTGACCGTGGTATACAATGTTATCTTTAATAATCAGGTTTTCGCAGGGAATTCCATATCTGCGGCCGTCTTCGTTTTTGCCCGATTTTATGCAGATGGCATCATCACCAACATCAAAGTTGCAGTTTTGTACCAGAACATTTTTACAAGATTCGATATCAATTCCATCTCCGTTTTGTGAGTACCATGGGTTACGAACTGTCAGGTTTTTAACGATAAGGTCTTCAACCCAAAGCGGATGAATATTCCATGCCGGCGAGTTCTGAAATACCGGGCCGTCGAACATAACATGTTTACAGCTTTGTATACTTACAAAAACCGGACGAAGATAGTCGCGTATGGTTTTAAAGTCTTCTATGGTTTTTAGGTCGTCTCTAACATTTTGATCACCGCTTCCTTCCATTCCTCTCTTAAATTGTTCTGAAGGGTACCATCCGTCACCTCTGGCATTTACAATTCCGCCTGATGCAACCAGCTTTTTCCACTGGCTTTCGGTGAGTTTATCTTTCTTAACGTAACGCCATGCATCACCATTTCCATCCCAAACACCTTTACCGGTAAAGGCAATATTTTCAAGGTTTTTGCCATAAATAGGAGAGAGGCAACGATATGTGTCAAGACCTTCGAAATTTGTTTTTATAACAGGATAAAGGTCTTTGTCGGTTGAAAAAAGTATAAGCGCTCCCTGCTCTGCATGAAGTTCAAGGTTGCTTTTTAAGATGATTGGACCGGTTAACCAAATACCCGGAGGAATAATGACTTTACCGCCGCCTTTTTCCGTTACAGCATCAATAGCTGCAGCAAAAGCTTCGGTATTCATTTCAATGCCGCCGGTTTTTGCTCCAAAGTCTGTAATCGATACTGTATTATCAGGAATAATTGGCTCCTGAATTTGTGGCATATCGAATTCTATATTTTCATAAATATTATTGGTGTTTGTTGGGGTTGAAATGTTTTGTGTACACGACGCCGAAGTGGCGGCAAGTGCCAATAATAAATAAATGCTCTTCCTGATTTTCATGTTTTTAATTTTTAATTTTTTTTTGTTAGCTGTTAAAGGTTTTTAATCCATTCTCCTAATATATTTTCTGCGGTATACATTTTTGCCAACTCGCTTGTAAGCTGGTGAGACCATGTTACCCGGTCTGATGTATCCGCTCCTTCTCCGGTATTATTGTATTCAGCAAAATATGCTGTTTTCTCTTTGTTTGTGTCTCCCCAGTTATGCCATCCTTCCGGTCTTATATGTTTTCCTAGTTTACAACCAATAAAAACCGATTTTCCGTAGGGACGCCATGGACGCCCCAGGTAAAATGAATGTTCCGGTGCATTTCCTGTTATGTCACAGTTTAGAAAGACAAATCCATAAGCAGTGCCTTCTTCTGTTGATGGAGCTGTAACGTAGCCTTTTGTTTTGCAAAATATTGTACAATCTTCGAAAACAGCTGTCGACCATCCGAATATAAAATCGACGGTGCCTTCGATATAACAATTTTTATAATATTGTCTGCTGTTCTTTCCATGTGGATAGAGTGTATCCTGGTTTCCCATGAAGCGGCAGTTTTTAAAAGCTACCATGTCGCTCTCAATTCGAACGGCAACGGCCTGCCCGACGGGGCCTGCCGAATTTTCGAAAGTGATGTTTTCTGCAATAAATCCTTCTCCAAATATGTAGAAAGATGTAGATCCGGTTGTTCCAACTTCTTCTCCAAACCGATTCTTTTTCTGCGCATAATCGTCATAGGTAAGAATGGTTTCTTCGGGATCTTCACCAATAAATGATACCAGTGTTTTGCTGGCTGGTAAAACCAGTTTTTCTTTGTAAATTCCTTTTTTTATAAATATTGTAGTGCGGTTCTTTCTGAAGTCGGGAACTGCATTAATGGCTTCCTGTACAGTCAAAAAATCGCCGCTTCCATCTCCGGCTACAACAAAATCCCATGCGTTTGTCGAAGATGCACAAACTGTGAGCAGTATAACCAGTATAATTAGTTGTTTATTCATTTTATTTATTTATTCTGAACCAATCAATGTCAACTGTTCCTGAATCATTTGTAATTCCTTCGCGAAGGGCAAAGTAGCCAATTTTTGCTCCAATCCATCGCCCCGGTTTTGCTTCGAGTTTATCTCCAACGGTTTTGAATTTTTTTCCGTTTGTACTGTAACTAAAACTACAGATAGCACCTTTTTCAACTTTTACCCTGAAATAGATTTCTTTACCGTCAAATTCCTCTGAAAATAATTCGGTTTCCTGTCCTCCTGTACGTGCATTTTTGCATACTGCCACACGCAGATACAATTTTCCGTTGATTCGTTTTAACGAAATGTATTGGTAATCTTCACCCATTACAACAAATCCGGTCTCTTCGTTATCGGTTCGGGCCGTGAATTTAAGTTTTGTAGTTGCCGTGAATTCTTCGGCCGGAAATTTTTGTAATAATAAGTTAGGAACCATCCATAATCCTTCTTCTCCTTCGGGGCGAACAATACAGTTTAAACGATAAAATCCCAGGCTACCTGATGAGAAACCATATGAAAGGTGTTTGTTGGCGTGCCATTGCCATTGTAAGCCAGGTTTATTCCCGTTAAATTCATCGCTTTCAGGAGGCGTTACAACCGGATAAGTTGCACCAACATCTGGCTTTTTGTAAGTGATAACGGGTTCGCCAACACCGTCTCCATTATCATCAAGGCCAATTACAGGCCAGCCGTCTTTCCATGTCATCGGATTCAGATGAACAATTCTGCCATAGGCTTCTTTATCCTGAAAATGTATAAACCAGTGTTCTCCTGTTTTGGTGTCAACCCAAGCTCCCTGGTGTGGTCCGTTAATTTCAGTGTCTCCCTGAGCCATTACTGTTTTTACTTCGTAAGGACCGTATACGTTTTTTGATCGTAAAACTATTTGCCAACCGGTAGCAACACCACCAGCCGGTGCAAAAATGTAATAGTATCCGTTGTTTTTATAGAATTTGGGGCCTTCAACGGTGGGGTGGTCGTCGTGTCCGTCGAAAACCATTACCTCATCACCGATAACAGAAGTAGCTTCACTGTTCATTTCCTGAACCATCAGAACCGTTTTTATTCGCGCCCGGCTTCCGGCAAATGCGAATGCAAGATACACTTTACCATCTTCGTCCCAAAGTGGAGAAGGATCGATCAATCCTTTACCGCTTTTTACGAGAACCGGTTCTGACCAGGGACCTTCTGCTTTAATGGCCTTGGTCATGTATATGCCAAAATCAGGATCCGGATAAAAAATGTAAAATTCGTTTTTGTGGTAACGAATACATGGAGCCCATACACCATTTCCATGTTGCGGAATATTAAACACATCTTCCGGAATCTGGGTTGGCAGTGCATAGCTGATTAGTTGCCAGTTTACCAGGTCTTTAGAGTGAAGAATAGGTAGTCCCGGGACACAGTTGAAAGAGGATGCTGTCATGTAATAATCGTCTCCTGCACGCACAACGTCGGGATCGGAGTAATCGGCATGGATAATGGGATTTGTATAAGTTCCGTCGCTATTATCAGCAACCCATACCTTGGAAATGTTATTTTGACTAAATCCTATTAAACAGCTAAATAGAATAAACAGAATTAATGTTGTTGATTTTAGGTTCATTTCAATTTTTTAAAATTTATAATAGAGTTGATATATACTTCAATATTTGTAAAATTTTTATTCAACGTGTTTGCATTATTATCGTCTTTTGGCGGATTGGGATTGTTGTGTTTAACCCACTTATCCTGCATTTCGTTCTGATGAGAATCGGGTAGGGGTGAACGGGAATTCAGAAGTGGCCTTGCTGCATCTTTATTATGGTTGTTAATAATACCATTGCCTCCTTTTCCGGCACCCCAAAAAGCTATCTGTTGACTTAATATAGTTTGGAAGAAAAGAATTAAAGTTGCTATAACAATTGCCTTCATAAATGAATAAATAAGAGAATCCCCGGGATCTTTCGATCCCAGAGATTCCTTTTAACTACTAACTAACTATTAACCTGAAAAGTATCTTATTTAAATTATTATAAACCTTCTCTCCATCTAGGATCGCCACTATTGCTTTTACCACTAAATCCGGAATCTTTGAAATTGAATTCCGCATTATACGGATCTGTCCACAACTCGGCAGCAGTTCCTGTATATGGTGTTGATGGCAGTCCTGGTATTTCATCTTTTCCTACGCCGTAACCAAAGTCTCCGGTTGTATAGCTGTTTACAACAGTCCAGTTCGTGTTGGCTAAACCGTCGAAACCATCAACCAGGTAATCTGCTTCACCGGCTGTATTCCATCCGTGTCCCCAAATAGTATTAGATATGGTTATGCCATTAGTAACTTCATCTTGCCCTGCTTCTCTCCATCTGAACATCTGACGTCCTTTTTCCGGAGCTTCGTTGATCGTGCAACTCTCCACTGTAACTGAGTTTGAATTGTTCCTGCTCACAAGGAAATATATGATTTTCGAGAATGTTGAATTTTCAAGAAGGATATCGTTACATGCCCATGTGTTTTTATCAACCGACAGAACACCGTATCCATTAATACTATCAACCCTGCAATCTGAAATAGTGAATTTGTCGAGTACACCTTCTCCTCCTTTCATACGGCAGATTCCGCGTAATGTACGGATTACGCAGGATTCGAATTTCATCTCTCCAAGCGATCCGTTTTTGTCGATATTAAATACATATCGTCCAGCATAACCACCGTCGCTTGCTGTTAAATGTATATCTTTAAATGAAACTGAAGCAACATTAGCACCGTCAGCTAAATTGAAATTGGAGTTACAGTCAATTACCGGAAGTGCAGGAACAAAACTATAGCCAGCCATAAATGAAATGGATTTATCGAATGCATAACCACCGGCTTCGTATGTTTTTCCACCTTCGAGCAAGATGACACTGCCATCTGCTGCTTGTTCAAGTGTACTAAATAAGTTTACAGTGTCTGTTCCGGCCAGATTTATCACATTATCGCCTCCAACAAGTGGTTCACGAGTTTCGTAAACCTCCCAGCCACGAATTTCGTCCTGACTGAAAATAGCAATTTGGTATGTTGTACTGGCCGAAAGACCACTCACAATTTTCAGACTTTCTTCCATTTCTTCTTCTGTAAGCTCAAATTCCATTAATGGATTTTGAAGTCTGGCATCATCCCCTGCATATACTTTTATTTTTGTAATTGCTGCACCTGACGGTGTCCAGAATACTTTGGCCTGCGTATCAAGTATATCGAAATAGGTTGGTGTTCCCATGTTTGATGGAAATTTATCGGTGCGCACACTTCCAAGTAATGAAGGAAGACTGTTGTATTCTGCATCGTCGGCATGTGCGGTAGATCTTACCTGGTAAATCGTGAACCAAAGCAGTTCTTCTCCGGTAACATCTTCGTTAATTACAAAATAGTTTGTATCAACATCAAAGGTGTAATCCGTTGTCTCAAATGAATCGCGGCTTACTTCAATTGTATAATACAGGGCTTCTTTCATTTTACCCATATTGACAATAATGGTATTGCCATCGGCTTCCAGATCCTCATTCAGAACGGGTTGGAAGAGCCGTGTTCTTGGATAATTGTCTTCATCATCGTTACAGGAGATAAAAATGGCAACTATCCCCGCAACCAGAATGAAAGACAGAAATTTGATATTTATATGTTTTATATTCATAATATTAATTTTTATCGTTTTAGAGTCTGATTAAAAACCAAAATTGTATCCACTATTGTCCAGTAATCCTTTACTGTTATCAATACCAATGGTTGGTATTGGGAAGACATAACGAATAATACCATCAGGAACATCAATATTATCAGGATTCACATAGTTATCCCAGTCGCGCGTAATCCATTCTGCATATCCATCAGCTTGTGTATCGCTGTGCATTGATATTAACCATGAGTTTCTCTCCCAGGTATCATCTGGTGCTGCAATCACTTTTTCATGCGTGTTGTAGATAACAAGATTCCCGTTTTCGTCAAGTTTTGTATAAAAGTAGTCGGGAAGAGTTCCTGTGCCGTTAAATGCATCATCAGCCATTTGTTTACAACCTTCAACAGTCTCTTTTACTTTTTCGTAATATAGGTTCCAACGTATTAATTCGTATTTCCGAATCATTTCACCGCCGAATTCCCATGCCCGCTCATCAACAATAGCGTTGAAGAAATCTTCTTTTGATCCTGCATTATTCGCGGTATATTGATCAACTTTTTCAGCCCAGATTGTTTCGTCAAAAGCCCGCTGGCGAACACGTTTAAAGGCTGCCTGTGCTTCTGATGTAGGGCCGTGTAGTTCATTTTCTGCTTCAGCAAACATGAGCAAAACATCGGCATAACGTAGCATAGGCCAGTTAATCCCGGTACCTTTATTTGTGGTTTTTCCCGGAGGATTATCCAGAAAATGACGACTCCATTTTCCCTGAGATATGTTTATACTACTTGAGCTAACTAATTCTTGAATAAAATCGGAATTAATTGTATACAAACCACAGGTAACAGGAAGTCTTTTATCTTCCTGATCAAATGAATAGTAATAAGTTGGAGGCATGGCCATGTAGTTACTTCCCGAACCATATTCATGGTTTCCGGCATCAACACGGATACCAATGTTCCAGCCCACATCGCCTTCGCCGATTGCAAATGGTACCTCAAACAATATTTCGTCATTAACAGGTGTTATGAATTTACATTCATTCATGAATATTTGTTTGAAGTCTTCAGGTAATTCCCGATCCTTAAGCGTCATTAGTTTTTTAGCATAATCGCGTGCTATTTGATAATAATCCTGATAATCGCTTTCCCTTGCCATAGCCAGTTCCGGAGTAAGATAATAGCCCCCGCGCTGAAGAGCAATACGAGCAATTAAACCAATTGTATACTCGCGATTTACCTGTTCGATACCGTAGCGTGTTTCGTCGGCCCACATCATTTTTTCTTCAATGTTAATCAGGTCTTGAATAACTGATGATAAAATAACGTTTCTGTCTTCCCTTGGAAGGTTAAATTCAACACCTACTTTTGGTGCATTGGTTACAAAAGGTACATCTCCAAAATAGAATGTTAACATGCTGTACCAGTAGGCTCTGAGTGTATAAGCTTCACCAAGGTAGTGATACAGTGTTTTTGATATAGTCACATCATCAGAGTTTAAAGCTTCGCTGGCTTCAAGACCTTCAATGCAAATATTGGCATCGCGAATTGCCTGATATCCAATTTCCCAAACATATTTTAGGTCTCCGTTATTTTCCTGAGCATCAAGTCTCCAAATCTGGTAACGGGCACCGTCGCTGGTTCCACCTGCGTGTTCAATATCAGTGTTACCTGTCATGTTGTTTGATAAACGCGAGCGAAATCCGTCATGACTGAAATGTACATAGATTGAGTTTACTGCCTTTCTGGCATCATCAACATTCGAGAATATATTTTCTCCGGTAGCCTTAGAGAGTGTTTCAGGCTCCAGAAAATCCTGACATGAGCCTAATGATATCAATACTACCAGTGTGATTATGATATATTTTAATTTCATTTTTTTCATTTTTAATATTTATCATTTAATCATTAAAAAGTAATATTAACACCTAGTGTATACGACCGGCTTCTCGGATATGCTGAATAATCCATTCCCGGTGTTAATGCTGCATAACTGGTACTACCCCTTGTTGTACTTACTTCAGGATCATAACCTGAATATTTTGTCCATATCCATAGGTTACTTCCGGTCATGTATACCCTAAAGTTCGATACTCCGATCTTTTTACTTAGGTTATTTGGTATAGTGTAACCTACCGTCAGGTTGTTAAAGCGAAGGAATGAACCGTCTTCAATTGCCCAATCGGTAACAACGGCCGTTGCCTGTCCAAATGATTCGTTACCGCTCCAAATGGTTTTATCCTGATTAAGTGTTCTAAGTTGTCCGAGATCGGTTACAACACCGCCTGCCTGGCCGGTTATTGATCCATCAACATCGATGTAAGTGAATCGTTTATCCGGGCTCATTGAAGTCAACATATTTCCATATGTTGTTCTGTACAGCTGGTTGTAATCTATTTTTCCGGTGTTGTAAACGTCGTTACCAATCGACCAGTTAAACAATACCGAAACATCAAATCCTTTAAAACGTGCGTCAAGTCCAAAGCCACCGGTTGCATCAGGTAGTGCACTTCCAATAATCTGCCTGTCCTGACTGTTAATATCTCCATCCTTGTTCAGGTCTTTCAGTTTCATATAACCCGGACGCACATCACTTACACCAAGGGTGTTTTTATTATCCGGAATATTATCTTTTAGTGTATAAGTATCTGTTACTTCATCGTAAGCAGTGAAGTCGTCAACTGTGTACATTCCGTCGTTCACATAACCGTAAATAAGACCTACCGTTTCTCCTACCGCAAGGTAGTAGTCGTCGCGGTCCTTTAGGTCGGTACTTGCCCAATTGGATTGGAAGAAACGTTCGTCAGTGCCATCCAACTCATCGATATTGGCTCTGTTGATACCAAAGTTAAAATTGGCTGTTAAAGTAAAATCATCCTTGTCGATCAGGTAGGCGTTGAACAACATTTCAAAACCTGAATTAGACGTACTCCCAATGTTTTTATATTGTTCAGAAAAACCGGAAGTTGGTGAAATTGCCGATTCAAGCAAAAGGTCCTTCGTTGAGTTTGAATATAAGTCGATTGAACCGCTAATGGCTCCATTATAGAACATAAAATCGATACCCGCATTTCGGTTGATGGTTGTTTCCCATACAAGGTATGGGTTATAAAGCACGCTTGAAGCAGGAGTATAATATGTTCCGTACTGATTTGTGCCCATCCCCGGAGCATTATTGGTAGAGGGTTTAAACAGGAATTTAAATGCATCTTCATCGATGCGGTCGTTTCCTGTTTCACCATAACTTAAACGAAGTTTTAATTCGTTGATACTTGAATTGCTTTTAAGGAAAGGTTCTTCGTTAATTTTCCAACCTAACGCAATAGCCGGGAAAACTCCAACCCGGTTATCTTTCGAAAATTTACTGGAAGCATCGGAACGTAGTGTTGCAGTTACCAGGTATTTATCTCTAAACTGGTAATTAGCCCTTCCGAAGAAAGATAACCTGTTGCTTTCTGTTTCATAGTCTGTATTATAAGCTATTGTTGTTCCGAGGTCCATGTTGGCAAACATTTCGTCCGGTTCCATCGATTCCCTGAAATCATGCACCTCAACATCGCTTCTTTTTCCTCCTGCTGTGTAAACTTCATGCCCAAGCAATAAATCCAGTTTATGCTCGCCTAGGTCTTTAAAAGTATAGTTAACTGTATTCACCCATCTGGTTGAAGTACTTTTGCTGTCACTTTTCTGACCAAGTGGTAAACTGTTCCCTTCTTGTTTCGATTTGCTGGTTAAAGGACCATAGTACCTCAGTTCTTCTTTATAATTTTTAGAGCTTGTGATGGCCGATTTTAGTGCAAGATTCTCAATAGGAGAGTAGGTGATACCTGCCTGGAAAACATATGCCATTTCATTTTTACGTCTCCAATCCTGTTCAGCCAGTTCAATAGGATTAATCAGGCTTAATAAAAAGGATTGGTAGTCATCATTGGAGTCAACACTTGTCAGGTCAATATCCAACTCGTCTGCAATTCCGTTTACAGGACGTGCAGTTACCACATTTTTAACCCTGACGTTTCCTGTCATACCTTTACCTTTTACTTTAGTGTCGGTAATTCTGGCAAGGCCTTCCAGTTTTATTGTTTTACTTATATCATGATCTATTTTGAAGTTAATGACGTTGCGTAGGTATCCGTTTCCTATCATTAAGCCTTCGTCGTTGTTATTGGTTAAACTTAATCTCAGTTTTGTAGTTTGTGTTCCACCACTGATACTTAAGTTATGCGATTGAGAAATTTGAGGTCCTCCGAAAAGTTCATCCTGCCAATCAGATGGTTTTTTGTATTGATACAATTCGAGGTCTTCGTACTTTCCATAGTATTTTTCAAATTTGGTAAGGTCGGCTTCCGATCTCAACTTGGCATGCTCATACTGCATCATCACAAAATCATATGGATCAAGAACATCGTATACACGTTCTTGAGGCAGAGTCTTTACCTGTCCGTATCCATTATAACTAATTGATGTTTTTCCTACAGTCGGACTTTTTGTTGTGATTAGAATAACACCGTTTGCTGCCTGTGCTCCATAAATAGCAGTGGCAGCAGCATCTTTTAAAACGTTTAAACTGGCAATATCATCCGGTGGTATGTCTCTAATGCTGCTGACAATAAATCCATCAACAACATAAAGAGGAGAGTTGTCTTGTGTTACAGAACCACCACCGCGCACCCTGATTACGATTTCTGCATCCGGAGATCCATCAGTTGTAATGATGTTAACACCTGGCAATCGTCCTTTAATGGCCTCTGCGGCACTGGCTGTTGGTACTTTTTTTAAGTCTTCACTGGAAATCGTGGCAACCGAACCGGTTAAATCTCTTCTGCGGGCAGTCCCATAACCAACCGCAATAATCTCATCCAGTTGTGTCGCCTCAGTTTCAAGTGTAACATTAATTTCAGTTTGCCCGTTTACCGGAACTTCCTGCATTTTATATCCAATAAATGAATATTGCAGTGTTGCAGTAGGGCTTACAGTAAGTTGATACGAACCATCAACCTGGGTAATTGTACCGTTGGTAGTTCCTTTTACCACAACATTTACCCCGGGAAGTTCTTCGCCGGAGTTAAGGTCTGTTACCTTTCCCTTTACAGTAATGGTTTGTGACCATGCAGTAAATGAAAGAATTGTTTGAAACATAATCAAAGCAGCCACAACAAAAATCTTGCTTTTGCATGGGCCTTGATTTTTTCTTTTAAGATTTACCATACTTCACATTTTAGGTTATTATAGAATGATTAATTTGATGTTACTTAGTTTAATTTTGATGGTTACTTAAAAATGAGGTTGGTTAAAAGGACTACAAGCAGAAAAACGATAATCGCAGCAATAATGATTATCGCATTCGTTTTTTTCAAGTTTCGTTTGATCTCCCTCATTTAGTCAGGCGTTTATTCTACTTTGCAAGATAGTTGAACGCATAGTGAATGATTACACGATCTTTCCCAAATTAAAATGGATGGCTTCCCTATTCGGGGTATTTTTCCCAAATAGCGGGTTGTTTTTCTCTGTAGAATAAGATTTAGAGAAACCTTTATGGATGTAAGTGTTTGTTGTTTAGGAGTTTATGCTTTAGTTGTTAGCTTCTTTTCTGCTTTTTTGGTTGCTACATAATCGGTGGCGTTCATACCATATTCACGTTTAAAACATTTCCTGAAATGTGACAGGTCTTTAAAGCCTACTTCATAAGCTATTTCTGAGATATTGAGTTTTTGTTGTTCAAGAAGCTGAGTGGCTCTTTTTAACCGAATGTGGCGAATGAATTCTTTCACTGTCATATTGGTAAGTGCATGTAATTTACGATAAAGTTGCATTCGGCTTATTCCAACTTTTTGTGCGAATTTTTCAATGTCCAAATCGCTGTCGGCAATATTCTCTTCAACAACATCAACAACTCTTTTCAGAAACTTTTCGTCGGGCGAAGCAAGCACAACATTGGTTGGCTCAAGCACCATCGTTGTGGTATATTTTTCTTTTAATGATTCACGTATTGATAATATATTTTCAACTTTGGCTTGAAGAACTGAAAGATCGAACGGTTTTGTGATGTAATCATCAGCTCCCTTACTTAATCCCTTTAACTCGTGTTCTTTAGAGTGCATGGCTGTAAGCAGAAGAACCGGTATGTGAGAGGTTCGTTCGTCGGTTTTTAATCGTTTACATAATTCGTAGCCATCCATCTCCGGCATAATAATGTCGCTGATAATAATATCAGGAATAATTTCAAGCGCTTTTTGCCATCCTTCTTCTCCGTTGTTGGCATGGTGAATTTGATAAATTGTATTGAAATGAGAACTAATAAACAGGCGAACATCGGCGTTGTCTTCCACTATTAACATTATTTTGGAAAGCCCTTCTGTATCCTGTAATTCTTCCGTTTCGTTAGCAGGTAGAATCACCGGTTCATTTAATTCCAAAACATCATCTGTTTGAGTGGCTTTTTCAATACTTTCGTTGTAAGGTATGCGAATTGTAAACTTGGTGCCTTTACCTTCTTTGCTGGATACAAAAATTTCACCTTTGTGGAGCTTAACAAGATCTTTAACCAATGCAAGTCCAATTCCTGCACCTGAACTAGAATCTCTTTCTTCCGACTGGAAAAAACGTACAAATATTCGATCGATGTGTTTACGTGATATTCCCTTTCCTGTATCCTTTATACTGATTTCAATGAATTGCTTTTCTTCGTTTTCTTCGTTAAAATCATCATCTGTTGAATCAAAAATCAATGAAAGATTAACGGTTATCGATCCTTTTGCGTCTGTATACTTGAATGCATTTGAAAGCAGATTATTGATTATCTTTTCAATTTTATCTGGGTCAAACGATACAAATAATCTCTTTTTGAGGGTGTTAAAGGTGAGTTTGATATCCTTGTCAACGGCATAGTCGTCAAAAGAATTAACAATATTTCGCACAAAACTTACGATATCTGCCTCGGTAAGATTTAATTTAAGGTTGCCCGATTGAAGTTTTCTAAAATCGAGTAACTGGCTTATGAGGCGGTCTAGGTTCTGAGCATTACGATGCATTAACCGTAAGTTTTCCTTACTTTCTGTATCTAAGGTCTTTGATTGAATCATTTTATTCAACGGACCTAAAATAAGGGTTAGAGGAGTACGGATTTCATGTGAGATATTGGTGAAAAACTTCAGTTTCATCATATCTATTTCATGAAGTTTTCGGGCATTTGAACGTTCAATTAGCAGTTGTGATTTTATTTTTTCACGGTTAATAAAAAACTGTATGATGGTATAAACCAGTGATATAATCAATAATACTATCAGACTTAAAAACCAATTGGTTTTCCAGAATGGTGGTAATATTGTAATGGCAAGTTGGAGTTCTTCACTTTCGCGCTGCTGGCTGGGAAGAACACGTTTAATTCTAAATGTATAGTCGCCGGGGTTCAGGTTTGTATAGGTTGCAGTCCTGTTTTTGCTGGGTTCGTTCCAATCGGTATTAAATCCCTCAAGTTTATAGGTATACATGTTATTCTCACTGTTTACATAGTTCAATGCCGCAAACTCTAGTGTGAAAACATTTTGTTTGTGATTAAAAGTAAGATGCTGTGCTTCGGATATACTTTGGTTTAAAATGGCTTTTTTCCCTTTTCCGATAGGAACCGATTTGTTAAATACTTTCAAATCGGTAAAAACTAAAGGAATATCATTTTCCTGTTCATTTATTTCATTCGGATCGAAAGCATTAAATCCGGATACAGTACCAAAAAACAGGTTTCCATCATTTGCTTTTAAGGCAGCTCCATAGCAAAACTGGTTGTTGCCCAAACCATCTTTACTTGTATAATTATGAAATATCTCAGTCTTTGGATTAAACTTTGAAAGACCGTTTGAGGTGCTGATCCACAGGTTATTTAAATCATCTTCAAGGATACAAAGAGTCTGGTTGTTTGACAGACCGTCTGATTCATTATAATATTTAAGTGGGCCATTTTCAAGCGAATAAAGGGCAAGTCCTCTGTCATCCGTTGCAATCCAAATTCGGTTTTGAGAATCTTCGAACATATTTCGAGTTCGCTCAAACCACCTGTATATTTTGTTCTCTTTGTGATTAAATACAATTAATTCGGAAGTACTCCCCAGCCAAAGATTTCCATTAGAATCAGTGTTAAGCCAGGTTACCTGCTTGTTGCCATTGAGTTGAGGATAATGAATAAAAGTCTGGCTTTGTTGATCGAAGCGATCTATTCCGTTATAGGAAGCAACCCATATTTGTCCTTCATTATCAATACAAATATCCCAAACGCGATTGTCAGACAAACTGCCCGGCACATCGGCATTATGACTGTAATTCTTAATTCTTCCAGTTTCCAGATTGATAACATCAACTCCACCCAGAAAAGTACCTACCCATAAATTCCCTTTGTCGTCGTTTACCAGCGCTTTAATACAATTCTGGGAAATGGTATAACCAGGTTTGCCTTTTGTGGTCAGATATTTATATGTACCTGTTTTTGGATCATAAATATTTATTCCACCATCCTCGGTACCACACCAGATTTTATTATTCCGGTCCATCCATAAGGTATAAACGATACTGCTGTTAAGATATCTGTTGTTGTCTGGGTTTGCAATATAACTATGAAATCCCTGCTTGCTCTTTGCAAGTAAGTTTAACCCTCCGCGCGTTCCTATCCAGGTTTCACCCTCTTTGTCATGAAGGATACTTAATATGGAGTTGTTCGAAATACTTCTGGGTTTTTGTAAGTTATGACGATAGAAATCCAGAACACCTTCATTTATCGAATACCTGAAAAGTCCTCCACGTGTTCCAATCCAGTAATCTCCGAAAATACCTTTTGAAACAGAACGTACGGTTTCAGTGCGTCGGGCATTTGGTGCAAGTTCTATCTTTTCGCAACTGAGGGTAGAAATATTAACCTTATATAAACCTGCTGCATATGTTCCTATCCATAACATATCATCATCGAGATACAGCTCCCAGATTTCTTTGTTCTGAATTTCTCCAAACGGAAGATGAAATTGTTCAAGAGTATTTTTTTCCTGATCGTATATAAACACACCATTATTACTGCCAATCCAAAGCTTGCCATATTTGTCTATGGTTAAGCGACGAATGAATTCATTTTTAATACCTGGTGTATTGTCATTTAAAATAGGATCGAGTGGCGTGATATTTCCGGTACTGTCAAAACGTAACACATTCAAATCGCTGGCCAACCAGTAAGTTTCATCCTCGTTTTTAACGATATCATTTACTGAAAAGTCCATGTTGCGGTATTCCGGATCATTTCTGTAAGGTTGGGTAAAGACTTCCATTTTGCGGTCGAAAACATTAATTCCTCCACCTTCTGTACCAATCAGCAAATTTCCGTTGTTGTCTTCTTTTATAACTCTGATAAGGTGTCCGTTAATGCTTGTTGAATCGGTAGTGGAAGGAAGATAGTTGGTAAAATCGTATCCGTCAAACCGGCTGAGCCCCTGACTGGTTCCTATCCAAATCCAACCTTTGTTATCCTGGTAAATACATTGAATCTGGTTATTTGGTAACCCATCTTCCAACGTAAAAATATCAAAACTTAGTTCAGCTTGAGATAATGCTTTTACTGATGGAAATAAAAAAGCTACAACCAATAAAAAAACAAGTTTATGATTCAATGTATAATTCATACTTGATATGTCGGATTAATATAATACTGCAAATAAAATTGTTTTTCGTTTCACAATCAAAGTCCCCGTAAGATAATCAAAACTTTGGGAATAATTTCCCGCTAATTGTTACAAATGAGAACGTATTGGAAAAACAGGTTATTGCTTTGTACTACCCGTGTATAAAGGTTTTTCGACTTTTATCTCATCATAAATAATTTAGTAAGGTGAAAAAATCAGTACAAATATTTTTCATGGTAATTTGTAGAGGCAGGATAAAATTCCCGCATTAAGTATGGTATTTATTCACTTTCTATTTGGGAAAATATTTAAGGTAACTGTCTGCCCCGAACTTTATTTTTGTTGCGTTTAAACTATAACCTTACTATGATTACTAATCGAACTTATAATTTACACTTACAGATAAGGAAATACTTCATTCTCTGATACCCCAAAATTCTAATTACGAAACTTTTACTCAAATTTTTCAAATTATAACCAAATTTAAAAGTATGACAAACTTTAAGAAAAAAAGTGTGAAACTCTTAGGCATAGAAAGTTTATGCTCTAAGATTTTTGTTTTGGTTATGTTCATGTTTACAGTTATGACTGGTTATTCCCAGGAAATAACAGTGAGCGGAAACATTACTGAATTAAAAACTGGGGAACCAATTCCCGGTGCTACTGTTATTATTAAAGGTACCGGACAAGGTACGATAACTGATTTTGATGGAAACTATTCTCTTACCGGAGTACCGTCAGATGGTGTTTTGCAATTTTCTTTTGTAGGAATGAGACCGCAGGAAGTTGAAGTTGGTGCCAGAACATTAATTAATGTGCAGATGGAAACTGAATCGATTGGTTTGGAAGAAGTTGTTGCCATTGGTTATGGTACTGCCAAAAGAAAAGACATTACTGGCTCTGTAGCTTCTGTAAAGGGAGAGGAACTTACTAAAATACCTGTTGCCAATGTTGCACAGGCCATGCAGGGACGTTTAGCCGGTGTTAATGTGATATCACAGGATGGACGTCCGGGTGCTACAATGTCGGTTCGTATTCGCGGTGGAAACTCTATCACTCAGTCAAGCGAACCTCTTTATGTAGTTGACGGAATTCAGGTGAGTAATATTAATGACATTCCTGCCGACAACATTGAAAGTATTGACGTATTAAAAGATGCTGCTTCTACAGCAATTTACGGAGCACGTGGTGCAAACGGTGTTATTTTGGTTACAACAAAAGGTGCCAAAGAAGGAAAAGTAACCGTTAAGTACAATACTTATGTACAAATCAAAAAGAATCCAAAAGTACTTGATGTAATGGATGCTTACGATTATGTGCTATGGAACTGGGCCTACGCAAATGCTTATGGTGCATCTTACGGTGAGGGTGTTGCACAATATTTTGGATTAGGTTCTGATTTTGGAAATCATTTAAATGAATATAAAAACGTTACTTCTCACAACTATATTGATGATGTAATGCGAACAGCAACGCCATTTAATCATGACCTGTCGATTAGCAGTGGTAATGAAAACACCAAGATTTTTGCGTCATTAAACTATTTGGATGACGAAGGTATTCGTATTCGTTCAGGATATTCGCGTTGGAATGCCAACTTTAAAATCGATCAGAAGATTACTGATAATCTTACTTTTAACGAAGATATTCGTTACGTAGAAACCCTGACTGATGGTACAAGCTACGGAACAGCAACTTCTGCATATCAGTTCCGCCCGATTGATAATCCTCTTGGAGATCCAACTTATACTACAGGTTTGGGACAGGGCGAACCTTATGTTGATGAATACTACAATCCTGTTGATGTAATTAATAACTACGAAAGAGTAAATACTTCGCAATACATTAGAAGTAATTCTTCTTTAACCTGGACTCCAATAAAAGGATTAACGGCTAAAACTGATTTGTCGTTAAGACGTAACTGGAGTGAAACTAAAGACTGGGATGCAGGCTTGGAGACCGGATATAAAATTGCAGAATTGACAAAAAAAGACGGATTTGCAATGCGCTGGGCTACTACTTTAAATTACGAAGTTCAGGGTTTGAATACCAATCATAAAGTATCTTTTCTTCTTGGTAATGAAATGCTTCATTCAAAATCAAACACTACTTATATTCAGGGTGCCGGTTATCCGAGCGGTTTTGATATGGATGCAGCATTTGGTATGATTAACATGACGAATGTAGCATATGCAGCCAATATTGATGAATTTAGTTATACGATTGGAACACCTTCAAAATCTGTGTCATTTTTTGGACGTGCCAACTATTCGTATTTAGATCGTTATTTGTTCACATTAACTTTCCGTGCTGATGCGTCTTCAAAATTTGCTCCCAATAATCAATGGGGTTATTTTCCTGCGGGTGCATTCGCGTGGCGAATTATCGATGAACCATTTATGGATGGTGCCCGGGATGTTTTTGATAATTTGAAACTTCGTTTATCATACGGTACTTCCGGTGCTGATAATATCAGTTCTTCTTTGTGGAAAGAAACATGGACTACCGAAACGATTACAATTGATGGAGAAACTGTAACCACATACGTTCCCGGAGATATGTTACAAAATCCTGATTTGAAATGGGAGACTACAACTTCAAGAAACGTTGGTTTGGATTTTGCTTTCTTCAACAGTAGAGTAAATGGTAGCATTGATGGTTACTGGAACTCAACCAAAGATATTTTAATGAAAGTTCCGGTTGATGCTACAGCAGGTTACAGTTATCAATTCCAAAACATAGCTCAAACTTCGAATAAAGGGGTTGAACTGGCGATCAATGTTGATATTATTCGTGAGAAAGATTTTAATCTGAATTTTTCAGCTTCATACAACTACAACAAAAACAATATTGATAAGCTGAGTGACAACGCACTGGCTGATACTCATACCGGATGGGGATCAAGTATGCGTATTCCATACTACGATTATATTATCCGCGAAGGAAAACCTGTTGGTTTGGTTCAGGGATTTAAAGCTGACGGATATTATACGGTTGATGATTTTAATTATTCGAATGGTGTTTATACCTTAAAAGATGGTATTGCTGATATAGAGTCAATTATTAATTATCCTACCAATGTAACAAGCGGTTTTGTTCTCGCTGATGGCCAAACTGCATTCCCGGGTTGTGTTAAATTTAAAGATATTACCGGTGACGGTGTAGTTAATGATGACGACGCAACTGAAATTGGAAACACAATGCCAAAACATACCGGTGGTTTTGTGTTTAATGCATCGTACAAGCAATTCGATTTGAGTGCAGGATTTAACTATCAAATTGGTGGTAAGGTTTACAATGCAAACGCCATGTATAGCATGATGGGTAATAAAGACAATAGTTTAGGTGCTAACCGTCTGGCTTTAGTAAAAGATGTATACACAGTGTATGATATCAACTCTGAAGGTAATTTGGAATTGATTACCAATCCTGAAACCCTGAGATCAATGAACGCAGATGCCAAGTACGCTTTGAACTACTCTGAATATGGTATTGCTACTTCTGAATTTATTGAAGATGCTTCTTATCTTCGTCTTCAGAATTTAACAGTAGGATACACAATTCCTCAAAATTTAGTTGGAAAAGTAGGTATTCAAAACTTACGACTTTATTTTACTGGCTCTAACTTATTCTGTTTAACAGGCTACTCAGGTTTAGATCCTGATGTTAACACAGATACTGATGGTGTTAATGGGTTCCCAACACCAAACTATGATTACAATGCTTATCCAAAAGCAAGAACTTTTACTTTTGGTTTAAATCTAACTTTTTAAAGATAGGAGATTATAAAAATGAAGATGAAGAAATCAATATATAAAATGCTGTTATTGATAGCAAGTGTATCAATACTGGCATCATGTGAAGATTTTTTGGAAACAAGTTCTCCTTCGGTTGTTGATGCAGATTTTGTTTTCTCGAATATAGAAACTGCCCGTGCTGCAATGACGGGGGCTTATGAAGAGTGGAGATCCACAGCTGAAAATTATGTTTTTGGTAATGGATTGTTTTATGCCACTGAAATTTGTGGTTCTGATATTGAAAGACACCCTGAATCGTTTTCGAACCAGCCAGGTCGTCATTATCCTGAAACCCTGTATCAAAACGGTACTTATTCAGGAACATATGGATTGTTGTCTTATCAAAAAGAAACGAATGCATATACTGCATTATTTAGCTGTATTTCTAAGGCGAATGCTATTATAACTGCAATGCAGGGCTCTGAGGATTTCGATATTATAATGAGTGCTGGTGAACCTTCTGATTTAAGCCAGCTTTATGGCGAGGCAGTAGCCTTACGTGCTGTATCGTATCGCGAATTATTACATGCTTATGGTGATGTGCCTTATGCATACAAAAATGGTGTTGCTGCCGGCAGCCTTGTTTCTCGTGACTCGATTTACGATGTTTGTATTGCCGATCTGAAAACTGTAGAACCATATATGTATCGCGTTGGTGAAAATTCAACTGTGGCAAAAAATATATTTTCCCGCACTTTTGTACAAGGTTTAATTGGTCGTATGTGTCTTGAGGCAGCAGGCTATCAAACCCGCCGTACTGATTTGGGATCTGATTTTTACAAAGATGGTGCTGGCAATGTATTGTCATTCGAAACAATGGGATCTGAAAATAACAGCGGCTCTTACGGACGTCGTACTGATTATTTAAGCCTGTACGAGACAGCAAAAACATACTTAAAGTCTTGTATTGATAATCCGGGATCAGCAACTTTCTATACATCCGATCCTCGTTCAACAGGAAGCAATGGCCAGATTTTCGATAATCCTTATCAGTATTTCTTCCAGCAAATGAATGATTTGGAATACGCCGATGAATCAATTTATGAGTACAATATGACACAAGGTGGCGGAAATGATTCCCGTTCGTATTCACAAGGCCGTGTTTCAAGTGGTGGTAGTAGTAAAGCATATCCATGCAAGTCTTACGGACAGAGTCGTGTTAATCCGGCTTTCTATTGGGGAATGTTCGATCCAAAAGACAAACGTCGTGATGTTAGTATTTGTGTGACTGGTAGTACTGGTAAAGGAGTTGAGAAATTAATTCCATTTGTACCTAACTCAAAAGCAAACGGTGGTGGTTTAACGTGTAATAAATGGGACGAAAACCGTATGGCTTCGCCTTACGTTCTTAAACAACGTAAGTCAGGTATTCATGGTCCATATATGCGTATGTCTGAAATTTATCTGGCTTATGCTGAAGCTTGTGCTGTTACAGGTGATAATGCAAACGCAAAATCTTATTTGTCGTTAGTTAGAGAGAGAGCTTTCCCTTCAGGAGAAGCGAATACTGATGAATTTATCTCATCTTGTGGTAGCCTGTTCAAAGCTGTAATCCAGGAACGTGGATTCGAATTTGCAGCTGAAGGTGATCGTCGCTGGACTTTAATTCGTACCGGATTATTCCCCGAAGCTATACAGAATATTAAAGAAATGACCTACGATATGATGGTTGGATTACAATCGAATGGTTATTATACTTTTGAAAATGGTAATACCATTTCAAGCTATGTTTATACCAAGTTGGTTGATGCTAAGGATACCTACGGTTACCGTTTAACAACGCAATGTCCTGAAGGTAGCGAGGAAGATCCTGTTCTTTATCCAAGCTGGCGTGGTCAGAACGACGACTGGGAAGGTGTTGCAGCCAGCAATAATCTGGATTTTACTTATGACGATACAAATACAAACCTGGCTATCGAAGGTCTATTTGATTATATCGATCCAAGTAGTTCTGAAGCTTCTGCTTTGGTTGCTGATGGTTACGAACAAGTAGCTTACGGTGCAGAATTAGTTGAATACTACGACGAGTATTATACATACATGTTCTGGGATTACGACTACACAAGTGCTCCTCTTTATTTGTGGCCTTATACTCCGAATATTATTTCAACCGGAGGTTTTACTAATGGTTACGGATTCTCGCAAGATTAATTATCGTGATTATAGGTTAAAAATGAAAATGAATAATCCACTGCCTTTTGGTGGTGGGTTATTTTTTTTTAATCTTTATATTGAATAATCTAAACCTTAATTGAAATGAACTTTCTCCTCATGTTAACAGAAATTCAATTTCTGTTTAAGTTTCATTCCCGTAAGACTTCAGATATCTGTAACCACCCAACAATCAACAAGAAATATGTATTCTTTCCAATTACATTTAATCAGGAATGAAGATTATATAAGTAAACGACTAAACTGAAAAATTACTTAACTACAAAACCTAATAAAAATGAAAATATTAAAAAGCCTGATTCTATTGCTGCTGTTTTTTCATTATAATATAGCTCAATGTCAAACCAAAAATTTAGTTGATGAAGCAGAAGAAACCATGTTGGCGGCAACGAAATTTATGGTTGAAGACGTAAGTTACAATGGCGGATATGTGTGGTATTACATGCCCGATTTTTCGCGTCGGTGGGGCGAAATGGAAGCTTTTAAAACTATGATCTGGATGCAGCACCCAGGAACAATCAGTATGGGGCATACTTATCTGGAAGCGTATCATGCCACTGGAAATGAATATTATTACCAGGCAGCTCAAAAAGCAACCGCCGCCATTATCTGGGGACAAAGCAACGAGGGAGGATGGAACTATGTGGTTGACTTTGCCGGTGATCGTTCGCTAAAAAAATGGTACAATACTGTTGGAAAAAACGGATGGAGACTGGAAGAATTTCAACATTATTATGGAAATTCAACATTCGACGATGATGTAACGTCTGATGCTGCGCGTTTTTTGCTCAGAATGTACCTCGAAAAACTGGATCCTGCCTATAAACCTGCTCTCGATAAGGCCATTGACTTTATTTTGAAAAGTCAGTACCCGCTGGGAGGCTGGCCGCAGCGTTATCCTTTAAAATATGATTTTCAAAAAAACGGACATCCCGATTATACGTCGTTTTATACCTTTAACGATGATGTGATTTGGGAGAATGTACATTTCCTCATACAATGTTACTTAACATTAGGCGAAGAAAGATTTTTGGACCCGATAAAAAGGGGAATGGAATTTTATCTTCTTTCGCAAGACAAGTGCGGAGCCTGGGGGCAACAACTCGATATGGATATGAATGTGGCAGGCGCAAGAACTTACGAACCAGCAGCATTTTTACCATCCACCACTTTTGAAAATGCCATGCTTCTTTTAAAGTTTTATGAATTTACCGGAGAGAAAAAGTACCTCGATGCTGTTCCTGCTTCTATTCAATGGCTTGAAAAAACGAAATTACCTGAAGATAAAATCGAAGGGCCGCGAACTCACCCGGCATTTGTTGATGTGAAAACTCAAAAACCGGTTTACGTTCACCGCAAAGGCTCGAATGTTACTTACGGACATTATTATACCAATGATGATGATAAAAATTTGTTGTCGCATTATTACGGAAAATCAAGAGTTCCGCTTGATGAATTAAAAGATGAATACAATCGTTTAAAAGATCTTCCATTAGAAGAAGTTGTTAAAGACTCTCCGATTAAAGAGGATTGTTTTACGGAAGAAAATGTCACTCCGCAGCGCTATTACGATCTGAACCGATTCCGCAGAGAATTTGAGGTTGAGGAATCGAGGATCGAAACAATCATTGAAGCGCTGGATGATCAAAACCGATGGTTACAAAAACATGCTTCCATCAGTCATCCGTTTTCGTGTGATGGTCAAAATAAAGAGCAGACCGATGAGTATGCGACAACCCGTGTTGGCGATGAAACGGATACATCGCCATATCCTGATCCGTCGGAACAGGAGTACATTTCAACAGGTAATTATATCCGGAATATGAGTATGCTGATTAATTACCTGAATTCAATTCAGAGGAAATAAATAAGTTATTTAGTTTCTGAAATTTAATGAGATAAAACGATGAAACGATATGTTATTTTTTCGGGTATTTTGGTTTTAATATGTTCTGTCATACAGCTTGAGGCGCATTTTAAAACCACAAAAAATTCTCCCATTCATATTACTGAAAACGGAAAGTTAGTATATAAATTAGATGAAAATAGCGATCGGGTTCCCGATTTTTCTTATTGTGGATATCGTGCTTCAGAAGCTGCAATTCCAACTATTCCTGTAAAAATAATTATTCCTTTAATTAAGGGCGATGCAACTCCGGGAATTCAAGCTGCCATCGATTTTGTTTCCGGTTTGCCACTGGATGAAAATGGATTTAGAGGATGTATTCTTTTAGAAAGTGGAATATACCATTTAGCCGGAAGTATTCGGATTCAGGCATCAGGAATTGTGTTACGTGGAAGTGGAGTGGGAGAAAATGGGACAATACTGGTTGGCACCGGTACGGATCGTGAGACTTTAATTCAGGTAAGGGGAACTAATAACCGTAAATTAGAGAAAGCGCAGCAATTAAGTGATCGCTATTTCCCGGTAAATACTACAGAACTTGTTTTCGAAAACGGTCACTCTTTTCAGGTTGGCGACCAGGTGGTGGTAAATCGTCCGTCAACCCAGGAATGGATTGAATCGATTGGTGCCGATAAAATAGGCATTTATGTTGACTACACCCTAACAAAGTGGGATGCCGGCGATTTCGATTTTAACTGGGACCGGAAAGTTGTGGCGGTTACCGACAGCTCAATTGTTTTGGATGTGCCGTTAACAAATGCCATCGACCCGGAATTTGGTGGTGGAAGCGTTGCAAAATATACCTGGAAAGGACGAATCAATAATGTTGGAATAGAAAACTTGGAGTGTATTTCTCATTATAACCAGGACAATAAAAAAGATGAAAACCACCGGTGGATGGCAGTCACCATGGAAAATGTCCAGGATTCGTGGGTGCGCCGTGTCACTGCCAGAAACTTTGTAAGTTCGGCTGTTGCTGTATGGGAAACGGCGAAACGAATAACGGTTGAAGATTGCAAATCGTTGGAGCCGGTTGGCGAAATTGGAAATCACCGTCGTTATGCTTTTCATTCAATGGGGCAGCAGGTTTTGTTTCAACGTTGTTATGCCGAATACGCGTATCATGCTTTTTCTGTGGGATTTACAACGCCCGGGCCAAATGCTTTTGTACAATGTTATTCGTATTTGTCCTATAATTTCAGCGGCGCAATCGGAGGTTGGTCTTCGGGTGTTTTATTCGACAAAGTAACCATCGACGGAGGAAATATCAGCTTCGACTTTCGCGATGTAGATGGACAAGGTGGTGGTTATAGTGCCGCCAATTCGCTTTGCTGGCAGTGCCGATGCGCTCAGATTCATTTGTGTCAACCTCCCAAAGCACAGAACTGGGCTTATGCAAGCTGGGCGCAGGGATATGGAACCGGGCATCACGAGTTGCAGCATACTTTTGTAAAACCCGAGAGTATTTATTACGCACAACTGGAAGCACGCACCGGTAAAAAATCACAGGAAGAAGAAAAAATATACGTTTATCCAAGCTCAGAAACAACTGCTCCGGTAGAAGAAATGACAGCACATTATAGCGAACGGTCGAAAACACCGGACATGACAATGGAAAAGTGGATCGATCAGATGATTAATGATTATCCGATTAAAAATGATATTTCATCAGCAAAACAATGGGATGAAAAAGATTGGAAAGTGCAGGAACAAAATGCAATTCCAACTATACCATTAGGACTTAAAAATGGCTGGTTGACTGTTGATGATAAAGTAGCTGTCGGGAAGCGCGAACGGACTTCCTTGTGGCGCGGATCGACACGTAAAAGTTATGTGGAAAAAGCCATTCCCAACTTAACCCGTTTTGTGCCGGGACGGACCGGGCGGGGATTAACCGATAATCTGGACACACTGGTATCTGATATGCAAAAAAGTGGCGTTATTCTCATGCAACATTATCCCAGTTTATGGTACGAACGCCGCCGTGATGATCATGCCCGCACACGAAGGGCAGATGCCGATGTATGGACACCATTTTATGAGCAGCCATTTAGCAGAAGCGGAGAAGGTGAAGCATTTGATCGTTTAAGCAAATACGATCTGAATCAGTGGAATACATGGTATTGGATGCGTTTGAAACGGTTTGCCGACCTGGCCGACGAAAATGGGCTGGTCTTTGTTCAGGAGCATTATTTACAGCACAATATTATTGAAGAGGGCGCACACTGGGCCGATTATCCCTGGCGTTCGGCAAATAATATAAATGATCTGGGTTTTGCTGAAAATACTCCTTACGCCGGTGATAAACGCGTTTATATGGCCACTGAATTTTACGATATTACAAACCCGGTTCGCCGAAAATACCATAAACAATACATTCGTAAAAGTCTTGATAATTTTAAAGACAATCAAAATATCATCCATCATTTGGGCTGGGAATATACCGGTCCCTTGCGTTTTGTAGAGTTTTGGTTGGATGTAATTGCAGATTGGGAAAAGGAGAATAATAAAGACGTTTTGGTAATGCTTCCCGGCACGAAAGATGTTCAGGATAAAATATTAGCTGATCCGGCAAGATCGAAGGTTGTTGATATTGTTGATGTTATTCAGTGGCAATACCGAAAAGATGGAAGTTTATATGCTCCGATAGGTGGCCAGAGTTTGGCAGGTCGCCAATATGCCCGCATTATGGATGTGGGAGAAACATCATTTGAGCAAATCTACAGGGCTGTTTCTGAGTTTAAAAAAAGTTATCCTGAAAAAGCAATGGTTTACTCCCGACGGGGTGCAACACTTTCAAACTGGGCTGTTTTTTTGGCAGGAGGTTCGTTTACTTCCCTCCCTGAAATTAGAAATGACAAGTTTGCTAAATGTGCTCTTGAGATGAACACAATATTATCGGAAGAAACATCAAACGACCAGTATATATTGGGCAAACGAGGTTTCGGTTATATTGTTTACTCAAATTCAAACGAAATTAAAATTGATCTTTCAGGTGATAAAAAAAATTATCAGTTGGCTTGGATTGATCCTGTCAGCGGTGAGCTAACTAATGCATCGAAAACCGTACGGGGCGGACAACTAATTGAATTAAAAAGTGAAACAAAAAAGCCAACAGTTGCCTGGCTGTTTCAGAAATAAGGCTAAAACGCAACCATCAAAATAAACTATAATGATTTTAAAAATTATGAAACAAAAATATTTTATTCATCCAAAATATAACTTACTGATATTGATCGTATTTGTGTTTTATGTATGGTCTTGTAAACCTTCAAAAAGTACCGATATAAAAAATCAACCTAACAGTGGCTTCGAAAATCCTGTTTTGGGAGGCGATTATCCCGATCCGTCTGTTTTTAGAGATGGAAAAGATTATTACATGACCCACTCGTCATTTGAATATTATCCGGGATTGCTAATCTGGCATTCTACCGATTTAATAAATTGGGAACGGGTAACACAAGCTCTTACAACCAATGTTGGTTCGGTTTGGGCGCCCGATTTTATCAAATATAAAGACACTTATTACATCTATTTTCCGGCTGGAGGAACAAACTGGGTAGTAACTGCAAAAAGTCCCGAGGGGCCGTGGTCAGATCCAATCGATTTAAAATTGAATGGTTTTATCGATCCCGGTCACGTGGTTGATAAGGATGGTAATCGTTATTTGTATTTGTCGAAAGGTTTTGTGGTAAAACTGGCTGATGACGGTCTTTCTACAGTTGAGGAACCTGTTTTTAATTACGGAGGATGGCAGTTTCCTCAGGAGTGGAGTACGGAGTGTTATTGCCTCGAATCGCCCAAATCGACTGTAAAAAACGGTTATCATTACATAATTGTTGCCGAAGGGGGAACAGCCGGGCCTGCCACCTCGCACATGGTAGTTGCCGGGCGTTCGAAATCACCTTATGGCCCGTTCGAAAATTCACCTTACAATCCTATCGTTCATACCAATAGTCGCGAAGAACGCTGGTGGAGCCAGGGCCACGGAACACTGGTTGACGACATTGAAGGAAACTGGTGGATTATGTATCACGGTTACGAGAAACATTTTCATACGCTTGGCCGCCAAACCCTGATGCTTCCTATTGAGTGGACGGATAATGACTGGTTTAGAGTGCCGGAAGGTGTAACTAGTATGGATAATTTGCCTTTGCCTGCCGGTGAAAAATTTAACGGAGATATTAGTCTTTCTGACGACTTTAATTCGAATACGCTCGGATTACAATGGCAGTTTTTAAAGCAATATAAACCTGAAAGAGTGGAAGTAACAAATGGAGAGCTGATTTTCAGGGCCGACGGTGATAATTTTAAGGAGAGTTCGCCGCTGTTGGTAAATTCCGGAGACAGGAGATATGAAGTAATGGTTGATTTCACTATCGAAGATGGAGTAAAAGCTGGTTTGTGTATGTATTACAACGAAAAAGGCAACGCCCGCATTGAAGTGGATTCTGATAATTTCACTGTTTATGTGCAGCAAAATGCCAAAATCAGGATGAAAATTAACCTGGGAAATACAGGAAAGCTGAGAATCTTAAACGATGAAAATGAAGTTAGTTTTTATTTCAGCGCCGACGGAAAAGAATGGACCAGGGTAGAACGAACTATCGACGCCACGGGATATAACCATAATGTTTTTGCTGAATTTTTAAGTCTGAGGGCAGGTGTTTATGTATTCGGAGAAGGTGAAGCCCGCTTCGATAATTTTAAATATATCAAATTGTCAAACTGACATAATGAAAATATTATTATTTTAACGCGACATTAAACCAGAATTAAACCAATAACTATGAAAAACATATTTCGATACCTATTCTTTGTTGTGATTTTGCTGATTGCAGTGTGGAATACAAACGCTCAAAGTTTCAATGCACTTCCATGGAGCATGAATACGGCATATTTTAATTATCTGATGCGCGATGTCCATGCGCAGTACAAGGATCGCTCGGAACATTTGAATGCTAGTTTCGCTTCCGAAGAAAGTATGCTTGCCTATCGCGACGAGTGCATCAGCAAGTATAAAAGTATTCTGGGCGACTTTCCCGAAAAAGGTGATTTAAATCCTCAGATATTGGGAAGCGCTAAATATGATGGTTTTAGTGTGGAGAAGATAATCTACCAAAGTTTACCAGATCGTTTTGTAACTGCCAACTTCTATATTCCTGAAGGTGACGGTCCATTTCCTGCAATATTGATGGTTTGTGGCCATGGGTTGAGAGGAAAAATTCCGGGACCGGCATCTGCAATTCTTTTTGCCAAAAACGGAATCGCTGTTCTTGTTGTCGATCCTGTTGGACAGGGAGAACGTATTCAGTTTATTGATGAAAACAGTCAGTCTAAAACGCGCGGTGCAACTACCGGACACACCTTGCAAAATATGGGCGCCAATCTTATCGGAAGTAGCGTGGCTGCTTATGAATTTTGGGATAACCACCGGGGAATTGACTATCTAATGACCCGGAAAGACGTCGATCCTAACCGTCTTGGAGCATATGGAAGTTCTGGTGGTGGAACACAAACTTCGTATTTAATGGGACTGGATGATCGTTTAAAAGTGGCATCGGTGTGTAGTTATTTTTCATCGCGCGAACGCACCCTGGAAATGCAGGGACCATCCGACGGTTGTCAGCATGTTCCGTACGAAGGGCGCGAACAACTGGAGGTTGCAGATTTTGTATTGATGATGGCACCAAAACCCGTTTTAATTATGTCGGGGAAATACGACTTTGTGGATTACTGGGGAGCGTTACAGGCTTTCGAAGAACTTGAAAAAACATACACTGCACTTGGTGCACCCGAAAAAGTTAAAATGTTCTCCATTGAAGGCGGACACGGAATGCCTCAGGAAAAACGAGAAGCGTTGGTAACCTGGTTCAAACAGTGGCTATTAGATGATGCTACTCCGGTAAAAGAAAAAGAACTGGTTTCAGTCGCTGAGTCTGATTTGCAATGTACCGAAACCGGGCAGGTGAATTCTTCCATAAAAGAAAACACTTCTATTCCTGATTATCACCTGGAGTTGGCAAAGTCAATGCAACAGCAACGAAAAGATTTTGTAAATGGAAGATCGCAAACCGTTAAAAATAAAGTGAAAGAATTGTTGGGAATAGAAATCCCGGATGAAGAGGTTGTGGTTCAACCAACAGGTACCATTGAAAAAAGAAATTATAACCTGCAAAAATTCACGCTTGTTCGCGATGGACAGATGCCGGTTCCATGTGTCTTGCTGATCCCGGAAACGATAAATGACGAATTACCTTTAAATATCTATCTGAATGACGGAGGAAAAAGCCGGATTCTGGGTGATGAAACCGAGTTGGATGGAATGGTAAACAGCGGACAAATGGTTCTGTTTGCCGATTTAAGAGGTTTTGGCGAATTGGCCGATCCTCCTACTTTCAACAATACCAAATACTGGAACTGGGAATACCGTAACGCTATGATCAGCATGCACATTGGCCGACCGATAATGGGGCAACGGGTGATCGATATCTTTACCATTCTCGATTTTGTTGAAAATGATAAGCAATTAAAAGGGAAAAAAGTAAAGATTGTTGCCAATGGAAAATACGGACCGGCTGTGGTTCATGCTGCTTATTTGGATAAACGAATTCAAAATGCTGAAATTTCGCGTTCAGTAAAATCTTTCGTTGAGTTTCTTGAAAATCCGATGCAAAGAGATGTATATACCAACGTATTGTACGGCGTATTAAAATATTACGATTTACCTGATTTGGTAAAACTTTCAGGCAGCGGCCGTGTGCGTTTTGTAGACTAATTTTTTAAGTAACCATTGGAATATCTAACTAATACAAATTATATCTAAAATGAGGTCTCATAACATTTTTCTTTTTGTAGCAGTACTTTTTGTTTTTCTGATAAGTGGATGTGAAAACGGTGAGAAAACTATTTTTTACGACGATTTCAGCCAGGTACAAAGAGGGCAGTATTCGGTGCCCGTTGGGGCACATACCGAGTACCATTATTTACACGAAGCGGCTCCAAAAGGAAAGTGGGAAGTAAGTACGTATCGTTACGATGTTCCTTTTATGTTGGTGTGGAAAGTTGAAACAAACGAGGCGGGAAAAGCCCAGATGGTTTCCGACTATGTTAATCCAAATCCACAATGTATCCCCATGCTGTGCGCCGGTAATCGTTTTTGGGGAGATTACCAATTGGAAGTTAATTTGGAGCTGGAGAATGACGATCAAATCAGCGGAATTATTACACGGTACCAAAACGACCGTTGTCATTATGTTTTTTGTCTGCATAAAGGCAAAGCCCAGATTTTGTATTATAACCAGGCTAAAGCGTTCCGACAGCCCTATAAAGAGGTTCTTGCAGAGGAAAATGTTCAGGTTGATTTCTCTAAACCCATAGATATGAAATTTTCCGTTAAAGGCAATAAACTTAAGGGCGAAGTGCAAGATGTTATTGTTGAAGCAGTCGATGATCGTTATAGGGTTGGTAAAGTTGCTTTGATGTCGAACGGGCCTGTAAAATACAACTGGGCCAGGGTGACTGCAGGAAGTGAGGAAATAGCAGCTTGCGCACAGCGTGAAAGCGAATACAATAAAGAAGTTGAAACTGCCAGGGTAGGAGTTCCTCAAATGAAACTCTGGAAAAAATTAACTACACTTGAGTTTGGTGTTGGGAGAAATTTCCGTTTTGGCGATTTGAACAACGATGGTGAAACCGATATTTTGGTTGTTCAGGTGAAACGCCATGGTCCGCGCGATGCCAATAGCGAAGTGGGTTGCATGACTGCCATAACCATCGATGGCGAAATTTTATGGCAACTTGGCGTTCCCGACCGCGACAACGGCGAATTGTCGAACGACGTGGGAGTTCAGATTCATGATATCGATAACGATGGAAAAAATGAAGTGATCTACTGCAAGGACTTTAAAATTATTGTGGCAGAAGGAAGTACCGGAAAAACACTTCGTTCGGTACCAACACCGCTGGTAAAGGATAAAATTCCCGGAGAACGGCAAAATAAGTTCGACCGTATTCTGGGCGACTGCCTTTACTTTTGCGATTTAAGCGGGCAGGGTTACGATGGCGACATCATTATAAAAGACCGTTACAAACGCGTTTGGGCATACGATAATAATCTTAACCCATTATGGTATAATTTTCTGAACACAGGGCATTATCCTTATGCTTACGACACCGATAATGACGGGAAAGATGAGTTGGCTATTGGATACAGTCTGATCGACGATGACGGATCGGTTCTGTGGTCGCTGGATAATGAATTGGAAGATCACACCGACGGAGTAGCCATCGTAAAATATAAAGAAAATGAAGAACCGGTTCTAATGTGTGCTGCCAGCGACGAAGGAATGTTTTTTACCGATATGAAAGGAAATATGCTGAAACATCATTTTCTGGGGCATGTCCAAAATCCGGTAGTTGCCAACTTCAGAGACGATTTGCCGGGATTGGAAACCGTTTCCGTCAATTTCTGGGGAAACCAGGGAATTCTGAATTACTACGATGCAAACGGAGATGTTTACCTTACCGTTGAGCCCAATCAATACGGCAGCATGTGCCTTCCGCTGAACTGGACCGGAAAAACCGAAGAGTTTTTTGTGTTAAACGCCAATGTCGACGAAGGTGGTGTTTACGATGGTTGGGGCAGGAGAGTGCTCGATTTTCCTAACGACGGGCACCCTGATATGTGTAATGCTGTTCTGGATTTAACGGGAGATTGCCGCGACGAAATTGTGGTTTGGGATCATTTTGCAGTTTGGATTTACACTCAGGAAGATAATCCCAAAGCAGGAAACCTATATCATCCTCGACGAAATCCTTTATATAATTATTCCAATTACCAGGCGACTGTTTCTTTGCCGTGATTATTGAAGTATTTTCAAACTTTGTTGTAAGTACCTTTAACTATCTATTCGGAATTTTCACTATAGACACCCTTTGCGTGATCATAGTATATTTATTTAAATATCTATATTTAAGAATCAAATATCTAATACCAGAAACTACATAACTGGAAAAGTTGGTAACTTAGTAGTTGAATAAATCAATAAAATGGATCAAATTGAGGTGGTTTAAATTAAACTATATTTTAATTCATCCTGATTTCCATTATTTATAGACAATTCTAATCTTATGAAAACAAATCTTCTTTTTCTAATTCTGCTTGTTTTTTCTTTTAATGTACAAGCTGAAAACGGACATAACCTTTGGTTGAATACCAAATCCGGTAAAACGGTAAATATTAAATGTTCATTGAAGTCTCCAACAATAGACATTGCTCAGAAGGAATTGAAAAATGCCTGGCAGGGCGAGGCCGGTGATGAAGTTGTGCTGCGTATTGTAAAAGATAAGAAATTAAAAAATGATGGATTTCTGTTTGTAGGAAATGAAATTCAGGCAAATACGGAAAACGGTATTCTTTATGGCGTTTACGAATTGTTACGTCGGCAGCAAACCGGTCAGAAGATTCAGGATGAAATGGTTAATCCTTCATACGATTTACGTCTGCTCAATCATTGGGATAATCTGAATGGAACAGTTGAGCGCGGTTATGCCGGAGGCTCGGTATTTTGGAGTAGTGAAGAAGATTTGACGGTTACTGATAAAGACAAAAATTTATGGAAAGAATATGCACGGACCAATGCGTCAATTGGCATTAACGGTGCAGTTGTTAACAACGTAAATGCTTCTCCGAAGGTACTAACAGCAGGGCATTTGCAGCGGGTAAAAGTTATTGCCGATGTGCTTCGTCCTTTTGGAATAAAAGTTTATTTGTCGGTTAATTTTGCTTCATCTCAGGTTATTGGCGGGTTGCCAACAGCCGACCCTCTTGATAAAGATGTTATAAAGTGGTGGAATGATAAGGCAAAGGAAATTTATGGGTTGATTCCTGATTTTGGCGGTTTTTTGGTGAAAGCAAATAGTGAAGGACAGCCCGGACCTCAAAATTTTGGCAGAACTCATCAGGATGGAGCCAATATGATGGCCGATGCCTTGAACCCTTTTGGCGGAATTGTTATGTGGCGTGCTTTTGTTTACAATCCGTCGGATGAAGACAGAGCCAAACAAGCATATAATGAATTTATGCCTTTCGACGGGCAGTTTCGTGATAATGTAATTATTCAGGTAAAAAACGGTCCCATCGATTTTCAGCCACGCGAACCCTTTAGCGCGCTTTTTGGTGCCATGAAACAAACTACTGTGATGCCCGAATTACAGATCACACAGGAGTATTTGGGGCACTCCATTCATTTGGTGTTTTTAGCTTCACTGTGGGAGGAATTTCTAAAAAGCGATACATGGCAGGAAGGAGAGGGAAGCACGGTTGCACGCTGTACCGACGGAAGTATATTTAACCAAAAAGTCAGTGCAATTGCCGGTGTATCTAACATCGGGCTGGATGCCAACTGGTGTGGTCACACTTTTGCTCAGGCAAACTGGTATGCTTTCGGGCGACTTGCCTGGGATAACTCGCTTTCCAGTTCACAAATTGCCGACGAATGGATTAAACTTACTTTTAATAAGGCATCAGAAATACATTCATTAGATTGGGAATTGAATTTTTTGAATCCGGTTAAAAAAATAATGCTGGAAAGTCATGAAGCCGCTGTGAACTACATGATGCCAATGGGCTTGCACCACATTTTTGCAGCGCATCATCATTATGGTCCCGGGCCATGGTGGGCACCCAAAGGAGCACGTAAAGACTGGACACCTCCATATTATCACCAGGCTGCGGAAGATGGTATAGGCTTTAACAGAACGGCAAGTGGAAGTGATGCTGTATCGCAATATCAGCAGGAATTGGCACAAAAGTTCAGCAATCTAAACACATGCCCCGAAGCTTATTTGTTGTGGTTCCATCATTTACCGTGGGATTATAAAACAAAAAGTGGCCGCACTTTGTGGGACGAGCTCTGTTATCATTATGATGCGGGTGTTCAACAAGTGCGTCAATTTCAAAAAATATGGGATCAAACAGAACCTTTTCTGGATGCAGATCGCTTTTCTTCTGTTCAGAAAAAATTACGTCAGCAAAGTCTGAATGCAGTGGAATGGAAGGATGCCTGTTTGCTTTATTTTCAGCAATTCAGTAAAATGCGTATTCCTTATGATCTTGAGCGTCCTTTAAATAATCTGGAGGATCTGATGGAGAAGGATCGCAGAAGGTAAGCAGAGTTTCTTGCTGGTATTTTAAGCAGAGTTAATCTGTTGTTAATTGTATGATTAATATTGTTTTAAAGCATTTTGTTGTTTTGGTGTAAGATGCGTTAATTATCTGTTTTTAGAAATTAAATATCTAAAATCAAAATTTTTTTTGCCCTGATTCGACGTACATTAGTACACAACTTTTAGTTAATGATGATTACGTAAAAACAGTATTAGTTTATGCTTTTCATTAAAATAAATTAAACCAATGAGAACTTATAAATCACGTCTCCTTTTTATTGTATTTATTTTGATTATTGACTTCGCAGGTGCACAAAATCCGGTAATTCGTAATCAGTTCAGTGCCGATCCTTCGGCAAGGGTTATCAACGGGAAAGTATATATATTTCCTTCTCACGATATTCCAACGCCGCCTGAAAAACCGGGAAGAAAAGACTGGTTTTGTATGGAAGACTACCATGTGTTTTCATCCGAAGATTTATGCAACTGGACTGATTATGGTGTAATTGTAAGCCAGAACAACGTGGATTGGGTTGATGGCACATCCTACAGTATGTGGGCGCCCGATTGTATTGAGCGAAACGGGAAATATTATTTCTATTTTCCGGCAAATACAAATGTGGTTGGCACGAATGGTAGAAAAGGATTTGGAATAGGTGTTGCTATTGCTGATAAACCCGAAGGACCTTATGCCGCAATGGAAAAAAATATTGAAGGTGTTCATGGCATCGATCCGAATGTTTTTATCGATAAAGACGGAAAGGTTTATTTGTACTGGTCGCAAGGAGATATATTTGTGGCCAGGCTAAAAGAAAATATGCTGGAATTAGCCACCGAACCAAAAGTTGTGGCCGAGCTCCCTCAAAAAGGGTTAAAAGAAGGTCCGTATCTTTTTGAACGGAACGGAATATATTACATGACTTATCCTCACGTTGAGAACAAAACAGAGCGCTTGGAATATGCAGTTGGCGATAACCCTTTGGGGCCGTTTAAAGTTACCGGTGTAATTATGGATGAATCACCAACAGGATGCTGGACCAATCATCATTCTATTCTGGAATACAACAATCAGTGGTACCTGTTTTATCATCATAATGATTATTCGCCGCAGTTTGATAAAAACCGCTCAGTAAGAATCGATAGTTTATTTTTTAATGGTGATGGTACCATTCAAAAGGTTATTCCTACACTTCGAGGTGTGGGTGTTACTCTTGCCACATCGAAAATTGAGATGGATCGTTACAGTGCAAAAAGCGAAAACACAACTATTGCCTTCCTAAATCCTGAAACTCCCTTTGACGGATGGAAAACCATTCTGGCCCAAAAAGGCGACTGGATAAGTTATAATTCAGTTGATTTTGAAAAAAATCCCAAAGCACTGACAATTCGTGCTCGGGCAGAGGATGGGGGAAAACTTAAATTTTTATTGGAGAATAAAAAAGTGATTGCAGAGATTGAGATTCCTGCTGGTGTTGATTGGAAAACAGTAGACACAGACGAATTAAACTCTATTAAAGGAGTGCATAATTTTAGTGTAGAACTTACAACCGATAATCCGGTTGAGATTGATTGGATGCAGTTTGATCGCTAGAATAAAATTGGCATTAATTCATTAGAAAATAATCAGATTCTCGATTTTTCAAGGATATAGAAAGATGATATTCGTTTTAGAATTGTGCTGAAGTTGCAATATAATAGTTAAGAGATTAAAGATTTGGTTATTAGAATTGTTTATTTGGTTATAATAGAACAGGGGATTCGGAATGCTTAACAAAGGCAACGCCGTCCCTTGTTTTATCGAAACTGTAATCATACGTATTTACCATGTTCAGTTATTTATTTAATTTTAGGGAAGAAGGTTTTTTCATATCATTGCAGCATATTTAGAGAGGACTTTAGTAAACGGAATGAGGATAAAAATTTACATATTAATACCCCTGATTTGTTTATTGATTACAGGTTCCGGTTTATTGGCGCAAAACGAATCAAACATTCATTTTTATAGTTTGAACGAAGAGTTTGGAATCTCTTTGCGTGAAACAAACACGATTTGTAGCGATGATAACGGATTTATATGGGTGTCATCAAAAATGGGAATAATACGTTACACTCAAGACGACATTCGTATTTATCATCTACCTTATGAAAGCACTAATATTATTACTGCAGAATTAGTCTATTGTCAAAATTCCCTTTATGTTTTTACCAATAGCGGACAAATTTTTAAATACAATACCATTAAGGATCGTTTCGAATTATCTATCAATATGGCCAGATTGCTTCGAAACCCATATCTGACAATAACATCTCTGCTTGTTGATGGTGAACAACGATTATGGATATCTTCTTCTGCCGGTATTTTTTATTATACTGAAGATGATGGGCTGAAGGTAACTACTTCAGTAAATAATGTGAATACCATGGTATGGTATGAAGATGAAAACATAATTTATGCTGAAGATGGTGATTTTAAGCTATATAATATCAGAACACATAAAAGTGAGTCGTTTTATAAGTTCCCCGAAGGAGAAATAAATAGTGTATCAGTTCTTTTGCACGATGAAACCAGGGATTTATGGTGGATATGCACTATTAGAAACGGACTTTATGTTCTGGATGGAAAAACGAGAAATCTTAAACATATAGACGAAATACCGAATCAGCCCGTTTTGGCCATTGAGGATTATACCGAATTTTCCTGGTTAATAGGTATTGATGGTCAGGGTATTTGGGAAATTGACAAGAACAATTACCAGGTTGGTGCCGTGATGAAGGAAAATGTCGATAATATGGGATCGTTAAAAGGTAACGGTGTGTACGACATCCTACGCGACAAGAATAACCGGGTATGGGTATGTACCTACAGTGGCGGGGTTTCTTATTTTAATATGGCAAATCCTATTTTAACGCAAATCAGGCACATTACAAATAATGCAAACTCACTTATTAACGACGATGTAAATGATGTTTTAGAAGATACCAGTGGTAATTTTTGGTTTGCGACCAATAATGGAATTAGCTTTCTAAACAGATCCACGGGCCGATGGAAGTCTTTTTATCACAATAACGAAGACGATGCACAGGTATTTCTGACTATAAAACAGGATAGCAAGGGGCGAATTTGGGCCGGCTCTTATTCGTCGGGAGTTTATTTGTTGGATGAAAGAACAGGAAGAGAACTTAAACATTTAAGTTATTGGTCGACCGGTGGTCAATTTGTCAACAATTTTGTGTTCGATATCATAGAAGATCATAATGGAAATATATGGATTGGCGGAGTTCGGGGCGATCTGATCCGTTTCAATATAAAAGAAGACAACTTTACTTCATTTGCTGATATTACAGTAGGTAAGTTAGTGAATTTTTCTGCGAATAAGTTATTAATTGGTAATACTAATGGTCTGGTTGAATTCGATAAAAAAACTGGAGAAACCGAAGTTATTGTTGAGGGGTATATTGTTAACGATATTTTTATTAAAGGTAATGTTGCCTGGCTGTGTACAGTAGGAAGCGGAGTTCTTCGTTACGATTTTGCCACTGAAGAATTGCAAAGTTTTACAATGGATGACGGGCTACCATCTAATTTTGTTTCAAGTATTAAGTATTTAGATGGTTATTTCTGGATTGGCACCGAGCAGGGACTTTGCAGGTTAGACGAAAGTGATAAATCTGTTTTAACGTTTAATGCGTTATCTGCTGTAAATAATGTTTCGTATAACCTTCGTGCAATTTGCCTGCTTGATGATGGAAAATTAATGTTTGGAACAAACAATGGAGCATTGATTTTTGATCCTCAGGAAATTAAACCTGTGCAGAACAAAGGCAGTATCTTTTTGCAGGAACTTACAGTTTCTGGAAGATCGATTCGGGAACTTGATACCCCATTATTAACAAGTCCATTGAACGACCTGGAAAAGTTATCATTAGGATATTCTCAAAATACCATTAGCCTAGAAATGTTACCTATTGGAGTTATTTCTCCGGGAGCGAAATTTTCCTGGAAAATGGAAGGTTTGGATGACGAGTGGACAACGCCTGCTAACAATAAAATTCTGTCCTATTCGAACATTCCCAGCGGCAACTATACTCTTCAAATAAAAATGTTCGATAGTTCGAATACGCAGCTTTTAGCTGAAAGGGATATTGTATTGCATGTAATTCCTCCTTTTTGGGTTACCTGGTGGTTCCGACTTGTAGTTGTAATGTTTGTGGTTGGCTTGCTCATTTTCTTTATGGTATATTACATCGCTAACCTTAAGAAAGTGCATTCGGAAGAAAAAATCAGGTTTTTCGCCAATACTGCACACGATATACGAACATCGTTAACTCTTATAAAAGGTCCTGTTGAAGAATTAAACAAAGAATCAGGATTATCAGGCAAAGGTCATCACTATTTACATCTGGCTACCGAGCAAACCCAGCGTTTATTAAATGTAGTTACTCAATTAATGGATTTCCAGAAATCGGATATTGGCAAAGAACGTATTACACTGAAGATGGTTGATGTGGTAAAATCCGTTGAAAACCGTGTTATGATGTTCGAATCGTATGCAAGTAGTAAAAATATTGAACTCCGTTTTTCATCAAACTTTTCGAAGTTTATTACGGCTGTCGACGAAATATTAATTGAGAAAGTTGTAGACAATCTGATATCGAATGCCATAAAATATTCCTATCCCAAAACCGAGATAAACATTCGATTGAATTGTGCAGAGAACAAGTGGATGCTTGAAGTACAGGATCATGGAATTGGAATAAGCAAAAAGGCTCAGCGGCAATTATTTAAAGAGTATTACCGAGCCGAAAATGTAGTGAACTCAAAAATCGTTGGCTCGGGAATTGGTTTACTTTTAGTGAAAAATTATGTGAATCTGCACGGTGGAAAAATAACTTGTATTAGCCAATTGAATGAAGGATCTTCGTTTCAGATAATAATTCCGGTTAAAAATCTCAATGTTGAAGTTCTTGAAGAAAACATTTCTAAAGAGAAAGATCAACAATCAATATTGGCAAAACAAGAGTTTGTTCCTTCAGTTTTGGCTGAAGAGGAAGAATCGAATGGCTTAAAAATGAAGGTCCTTGTTGTTGAGGATAACGAATATTTACGCGAGTTCCTAAAAACCGCAATGGAACCGCAGTTTCAGGTTTCTATGGCAGAAGACGGCGAACAGGCGTGGAATCTTATTTCGAAGCAATCGCCCGATCTGGTTGTTGCAGATATTATGATGCCCAAAATGGATGGTTTCGAACTGTGCAGGCTAATAAAATCAACCTACGAAACATCGCATCTTCCTGTTATTTTGTTAACTGCATTGTCTGGCAAAGCTGAGCAATTAAAGGGACTTGGGCTGGGAGCCGACGATTACCTTACCAAACCATTTGATGTGTCTATTCTCCAACAGCGAATTCGTTCATTGGTTAACAATCGCGAGATCATTCGAGAAAAGGCTTTAAAAGTGATTAGAGGCGGAGATGATTCGGCAATTGTGGAGAATGAGTTAAATGATAAATTTTTGAAACATATGGTTGAAGTTGTGCACGAGAATATGGAAAATGCACAATTCTCTAAAAATGATTTTGCTTCTGCCATGAATGTTAGCCCTTCGCTGTTGTACAAAAAAATTAAATCACTTACCGATCAATCGCCAACAGATTTCATTAAAGCGGTTCGTTTAAATCATGCCTTAGAATTATTACGTACAAAACAATATTCCATTACCGAAGTGAGCGAGCTTTGTGGTTTTGCAAGTGTGGGGTATTTCAGTACTGTTTTCAGAAAACATTTCGGTAAGTCGCCAACTCAAATGTTTGGATAACGAAAGTAAAGAATAGCATACATGCTATTCTATTTCGTTTATAGTTTTTGTATTTTATAATTTTAGATATTGGTCCTGTTTTCTTTCAAAATATTCTAATGGTAGTTTCTGTTTGTAGCATGTAACTTTTAGTGATCTAGAGCTTTGTGTATTTTACCACTAATAGTGTCTCATTTTAAAAATCAAATATCTAAAATTAGTAAACCTTGTTTTTAGGGTATTGTATTTTTGAATATCTGTTTAAATGAAAAAATAAAAAATCGAATACAACTATTCACCTAATTTGAAAATTGAAATGAAACTAAGAAACTTCATTCAGATTCCGATAGTGTTTTTTTTATTCTCCGGAGTCTATATTTTTAATTCATGTAATTTATCTGACTCAGGAAAACCGGAATTTGTAACCGATAGTATGGTTGCACATTTTGATTATTTCACTTACAAAGGTAACGATGATTTTTACAATGAAAATCCACTTCCCGGCGACGATTATTACTATAATCCAGTTCTTCCGGGTTGGTATTCCGACCCAAGCGTATGTACTAACGGAAAAGACTATTTTCTGGTAACTTCTACTTTTAGTTATTTTCCGGGAGTGCCTATTTTTCACAGTACAGATATGCTAAACTGGAAGCAAATAGGTAATATTTTAAACCGTCCTGAACAACTGCCGTTGGAAGGTCAGCGTGTTACCCGTGGAATTTTTGCTCCGGCAATTAGTTACAATTCGCATAACGAAACTTATTATATGATTACCACAAATATGCATGGTGGAAATTTTGTGGTAAAAACGAAGGATCCGTTTGGCGACTGGTCCGATCCAATTTGGTTGCCTGATGTTCATGGTATCGATCCGTCGCTGTTTTTTGACGAGGATGGCAGGGCATATATTGTTAATAATGATGAACCTGACGGAGGTTCAACCTACGACGGACATCGTGCTATACGGTGTTTAGAGTACGATGTCGAAGCAGATAAAACTATAGGTGAAAGCATTATGTTAGTGAATGGTGGTGTCGATCTTTCGGAAAAACCAATTTGGATTGAAGGACCACACATGTATAAAATTAATGGCAGTTACTACCTGATGTGCGCTGAAGGCGGAACTTCTGTCAATCATCGTGAAGTAATTTTTAAAGGCGATGCACCTTTAGGGAAATATGTGCCTTGGGATGAAAATCCAATACTTACGCAAAAACATCTTGACAAGAACAGAGAATTGCCAATTACCTGCGCCGGACATGCCGATATCATACAAAAAGACAACGGACAGTGGTGGTCGGTATTTTTGGCTTGCCGCCCAATCGATAATAAATACGAAAACCTCGGACGCGAAACGTTTATGATGCCCATTCGCTGGAGCAAGGATGGTTTTCCATACATGACCAGGGGGGACGAAGTTGTTCCGCGAATTATTCAGATGGAAGGTACAAAAAGAGACGCTTCAACAACCTTTGGAAACTTTGAAAAGAACGATGATTTCGACGCTGCTGAATTGGGAATGGAGTGGCTGACCATTCGTGGGAACGCCGCTGGTTTGTATAATCTTACTGATGATCCCGGTTATCTTACATTGAAATGTACAGATGTAGCTGCCAACGAATTAAAAGTGCCTGCTTTTGTTTGTCGGCGTTTACAACACCATAAATTCGAAGCTGCTACAAGCATGTACTACACTCCGGAAACTGATACCGAATCGGCCGGTATGTTGTTGATGAAAAATGAACAACATCAGTACTTAATGGTAGTTGAGAAAGTTGATGGTGAAACCGCGATTAGTGTGAAAAAGTTAGGTGATACAAAACTTGAAGTTTTAAGTTCAGAAGCCATTTCAATTGAAGAAGAACCAATTCAGCTAAAAATAACATCGAACGGCCCCGAATTTAGTTTCTATTATGCGCTTGGCAAAGATAACTGGAAACTATTGGCCGATAAAGTTGATGCTTCTTATTTGTCAACTGCCAGAGCAGGCGGATTTACAGGTACAACAATTGGGATGTACGCCTCGGGTAAAGAATTTGAGTTCAATAATTAATCAATCAGAAATTTAATACGATTTCAATTTATAGTTGTTTGCTTAAACATCAAAATCAGACTCAAAATTATGCAAGTTCCATCTTATAAAAATATGCCACTGATTTTTAATAAGGTGAAATACATACGTATATTTTTACTTTGTATTATTTCCGTTTTTTTACTGGTTTCTTGCAAAGAAGATGACTTAGTAGAAGATACTGTGGAGGAAACGGAAAATGTTTCTCCGTTGGCTTATTTGAATGATTATGATGTTTTAAAATCTTACGTGAACCGCGAAGCCAGTTCTGATTTTAAATTGGGTGCAGGTGTTTCCATAGGCACTTTTAACAAACTGGATATAGATTACAATAATATTGTTGCAAATTTCGATGAAGTAACTGCCGGCTACGGTATGAAACACGGCGCTGTAGTGCAAAATAACGGTAGCATGAATTTTTCAAGTGTTGCAGCTTTTATAAATACAGCAGAGCAGGCTGGAGAAACGATTTATGGACACACACTTACCTGGCATGCCAACCAGAATGCAACGTATCTGAAGGGAATTATTGCCCCGGTTGAGCACCCGGAAGCCGGCGATAGCCTGGCATGGCAAACACTTACTGAGATTAATTTTGAATCGGATAACGAGGCAAGTTATTTGGGAAATTCAAATGCTGAAATGAGTTTTACTGCCGCAGACGAAGGTGCTATTGGCGAGGGCAGAGCATTAAAAGTAACCAATGCCGAAGTACGCGAAAACGACTGGAACACCCAGCTTTTTGTAACCTTCGATCCTGCCACTGAAACGGGGCAGCATTTTCGCTTAACCATGGATGTAAAAGCCGATGTAGATGTAAGTTATTCAACACAGGCGCATGTTGTGCCTTACGAGTACAAACACTGGGATTTTTTCGGTACAATTAACGCTACAACCGATTGGCAAACAATCACGGTTGATATTACCATTGCCGACAATACATCCTGTTGTACCGCCATTGCTTTTGATTTGGGAAGTACGGCAACCACTTACTATTTCGATAATATCAGTGTTGAAAGGTATAATCCCGAAGATGGTGGCGAAATTCAGGCAGTTGAAATGACACCTGAAGATAAGAAAGATACCATTACAGCCGAACTTGATAGGTGGATTGCAGGTATAATGGGAGTTGCAAAAAATTACGTACATGCGTGGGATGTGGTGAATGAACCAATGGATGATGGAAATCCTTACGAATTGAAAAGTGGTGTTGGCAGAAATGATTTGTCGGCAGACCATTTCTACTGGCAGGATTACATGGGTAAAGATTACGCTGTTCAGGCTTTTAAAATGGCTGCCCAATACGGAAATGCAAAGGATAAATTATTTATCAACGATTATAACCTTGAATCCAATATTGATAAGTGCAGAGGTTTGATTGCCTATGTTGAATACATAGAAAGTCAGGGTGCCCGTGTTGACGGAATTGGAACACAGATGCATATTTCTACTAATTCAAATAAGGAGAAGATTGTGGAAATGTTCGAACTGCTGGCAGCCACCGGAAAACTGATTAAAATTTCGGAGCTGGATATCGGCATTGAAGATGGCGTTAAAACCACCGATGCAACGGCAGACGATTTGAAAGCTCAATCAGAAATGTATAAATATGTTGTTGAGAAATACCTGGAAATTATACCAGAAGCTCAGCAATACGGTATTACAGCGTGGAGTCCGTTGGATAGCTCGGTTGATTCTTATTGGAGAGCCGGACAACCGATTGGACTTTGGACTATAGGATATAACAGAAAACCCGCCTATGCCGGATTTGCAGATGGCTTGTCGGGAGAATAATATATTTATTTGGTTTAGTTTTAGTTAGCTTAAGTTTAAGAGACTGTTTAAACAACGACAGTCTCTTTACTTCTTTTCTTTCAGATGGCAACTATTGCTGGTAACCTGAAATTGGTTTAAATGAACTAAAATTAGATATATTCTAATTAAACTGAATTAAAATGAAAACCGTTATCAAACTTATACTTGTATTTTGTTGTTTCGTCACATTTTTTTCGTGCGGGCAACAGGAAATTCCCAAAGTTTACAATGTTGAAAACAGGGGAAAAGATTTCGAAAAACCGGTTTTGCCCGATTTGGGTGAACTTCCGGTAGTGGAGGAATTAACAGATCCTTTTGCATGGTCTGACGGCAGCGGACGTTCCACAAAATTCAGTGACTGGAGCAGGCGTCGCAACGAAATAGCTGCCGAAATTCAACATTACGAAATTGGCCCAAAACCAAGTGCTTCGAATTCAATAACAGCAAATTTTGAAAATGATACTCTTACGGTGAATATTACGGTAAACGGAAACACATTAACATTAAAATCGGGAATTATTTTACCCGATGGTGAAGGTCCGTTTCCCGCAGTAATTGGCATTGGACGCGGATCAGGCAGTTTGCCTGCCGATCTTTTTGCAGACAGAAATATTGCACAAATCACATACGATTTCAGCCAGGTTGTTGCCTGGCAGCAGAAACGTGGAAATGAACCTATCAATAAATTGTATTCCGATCTCGCTTATATGGGATCGTATGCCGCATGGCCGTGGGGCGTTAGTCGCCTGATCGATGGCCTTGAACTGGTGGCTGATGAATTGCCAATCGATATAAAACACCTTGCAATTACAGGATGTTCTTTTGCCGGAAAAATGGCGCTTTATTCGGGCGCTTTCGACGAGCGTATTGCCCTTACAATAGTCCAGGAATCGGGTGGAGGAGGAGCAGCCGCCTGGCGTGTTTCCGAAACTTTGGGCAATGTTGAAACACTTGGCCGAACCAACAATGTTTGGTTTATGGAAAGTATGTTTCAGTTTGCCAACGATGTGTCAAAACTTCCCTTCGATCATCACGAGTTGATGGCAATGGTTGCGCCGCGTGCCTTGTTGGTGCTTGGAAATCCTGATTACGAATGGTTGGCCGATGAGTCGGGTTATGTTTCGTGTCAGGCTGCAAAACATGTCTGGGAACAGTTTGGAATTCCCGATCGTTTTGGATTTTCGATTGTTGCCGGTCATCCTCACTGCCAGTTGCCCGATGCGCAGCGTCCCGAGGTGGAGGCTTTTATCGATAAGTTTTTACTTGAAAATGATACCGTAAATACCAACGTTGCCATTCACCCGTTTGCCGATGTTGATTACGCGAAATGGACCGCCTGGTGGGAGGAAAATAAATAATCAGAAAATGAATAATTTCAAAAAGACAATTAGAAAAGGAAATATGCGTATAACGGCGCTGCTTATTTTAGCCGTTGTTTTTCCCTTATTTGTGCAGGCTCAGTATAATAATCAATCTGTTTCAACAACAAAAGATGCTGACAGTTTTAGGTTATTCGATACTGAAGGCATTGCACCGCTTGTTTTAGATAAGGAAGATTTTCCCGGAGTTGCGATGGTGGCCAACTGGTTTGTTAACGATATAAAACTGGTGAGCGATAAAAATGTTCAGATTTTCAACAACGAGCTACCGGCTTCCAAACAAATTATTCTTGCCGGAACACTTGGGAAAAACCGATGGATTGATCAACTGTTTAAAGATGGTAAGGTTGATGTTAATGATCTGAAGGGGGCAAATGAAAAAAGCCTGACTCAGGTTGTGGAAAATCCTTTTCCAGGTGTTGAGAAAGCACTGGTTTTAGTTGGAAGCGATAAACGAGGTACAATTTACGCCATGCTTAATCTTTCGCGCGATATGGGAGTTTCTCCCTGGTATTGGTGGGCCGATGTTCCGGTTGAAAAAAAATCAGCGTTGTATGTAAAAGCTGGACGAACAATTACCCAAAGTCCCAAGGTTAAATACCGCGGCATTTTCTTAAACGACGAAGAACCTGCCTTGGGCAACTGGGTTCGCGAAAAGTTTGGCGATTTTAACCATCAGTTTTATGCACAGATTTTTGAATTGACCCTTCGTTTACGCGGAAACTTTCTTTGGCCGGCAATGTGGGGAAAGGGCTTTTACGACGATGATCCGGAAAATGCTGTTCTGGCTGATAAACTAGGAGTTGTAATTAATACTACTCACCACGAACCACTTGGAAGATCGCATGTGGAGTGGCAACGTTATGGCAAAGGACCGTGGGATTATTCAAAAAATGAAGAAGTGTTAAAGGAATTTTGGCGCGAAGGAATGGAGCGTTGTAAAGACTACGAAAAATTCGTTACTGTGGGTATGCGTGGCGATGGCGACGAAGCCATGAGTGAAGGTACAAACATTGCTTTGCTCGAACGTATCGTTAAAGATCAGCGCAAAATTATCAGCGATGTAACGAGTAAAAATCCGGAAGAAACACCGCAGGTTTGGGCACTTTATAAAGAGGTACAGGATTATTACGACAAAGGTATGCGTGTGCCCGACGATATTACACTTTTGCTATGTGACGACAACTGGGGCGATGTGCGCAAACTTCCGGATATAAATGCGCCAAAACACAAAGGCGGTTTCGGAATGTATTATCATTTTGATTATGTGGGTGGTCCGCGAAACTACAAATGGATAAACGTTTCGCAGATTCAACGCGTTTGGGAGCAGATGAACCTGACTTACAGCCACGGTGTTGATCGCATTTGGGTGGTAAACGTTGGCGACCTGAAACCCATGGAGTTTCCGATCAGCTTTTTTCTTGATATGGCCTGGGATCCGGCGCAATTCAATCAGAATAACCTGCTGGAATATACCGAAACATGGTGTGCCGAACAATTTGGCGAAAAATATGCCACTGAATCAGCCCGAATTATCAATCAATATACAAAATACAACCACCGGGTAACACCCGAATTGCTTAATGATCAAACCTATAGTTTGGATAATTACAATGAATTCGAAAGAGTTAAGGAAGATTACCGCGATTTGGCATTCGATGCATTGCGGCTTTACAATCTCATTCCGAATGCTTACAAAGATGCTTTCGATCAACTCGTATTATTTCCAACTAATGCCACTGCAAATTTGTATGAAATGTATTATGCTGTGGCCAAAAACAAACAGTTGATGGACAACAGGGATTTCGAAGCCAATTATTGGGCCGATGTCGCAGAAGCCTGTTTCAAACGCGATTCAGTGCTGACCGTTCATTACAATCAACAAATTGCCGGAGGTAAATGGAACCACATGATGGACCAGATCCGCATTGGATACCGATTCTGGCAAGAACCGCGGCAAGCCAAAATGCCAGATGTAGAACGTTTTGTTCTGCCCGAAGTGTCGAACGCCGAAATGGCATTTAAAGAAGCAGGTGGTTATGTATCCATAGAAGCGGAAAATTATCAGGATGCGCAGGGAACAGAAACAATTAAATGGGAAGTGATTCCGGATCTGGGGAAAACAGCATCGGCGATCACAACCTTCCCGCAAAATGCCTACCCCGGAGAAAACGACAAGGTGTATCTGGAATATGCTGTTGATTTTACATCAACCGGAGATTTCGACGTGAGTGTACTTGTTTCACCAACACTGAATTTTAATGCTAATAAAGGATTACGTTATGCAATTTCTTTTGATGGAGGAGAAGAGCAGGTTGTTAATATCAATGGAACGTATAGGGGAGAATTGGGCCCGTGGCAAGCTACGCGGATTATTGAAACGACAACAAAACACAAAATAGAAAAAGCAGGTTTGCACCATTTTCGTATTCGCGTGTTGGAACCGGGAATTGTTTTGCAGAAAATTTTGATCGACACAGGAGGTTTGAAACCAAGCTTCCTGGGAGCACCTGAAAGTAAACAAGTAAAATTATAAACGAATGAAACGAGCATGTTTTTCAAAACACAAAAGGCAATGATTAACCTGCGAGTTACATATGATACAACTAAAAACGAACAATTTTAATCATATGAAAATAAATAGGATACTGTATAGTTTTATTGGGCTGTTGATGTTTTTCGTGTTTTTCGGAGAATCAAAAGCAGCCGTAAAATTGCCACGTTTGGTAAGCAACGGAATGGTATTACAGCGCAACGAACCCGTTAAAATTTGGGGTTGGGCTGATGACAGTGAAAAAGTACAAATAGAATTTTTAGGTAAGGAATATAAAACCAGGGCGGACAGGAAAGGAAACTGGCAGCTTGAGCTTGACGCGATGGCTGCCGGTGGTCCGTATTCCATGAAAGTGAATGATATTGAGCTGACCAATATTCTGGTTGGTGAAGTGTGGTTAGCTTCGGGGCAATCGAACATGGAATTGCAGCTCCGCCGTGTAATGGATTTGTATGCCGACGAAATACGAAAGATAAATACAGATCAGATTCGTCTGTTCCGGTCATCAACACGCGAGAATGCGGAGAATGAAAAAGCCGATTATCCGGACGGAAAGTGGCTGTCGTCAACTCCTGAAAATAGTATGGAATTTTCGGCTATTGCCTGGTTTTTCGCCAATAAAATTCATCAAAGTCACGATGTTCCTGTTGGAATTATAAGCACTGCAATTGGCGGATCGCCGGCAGAAGCATGGTTGAGCAAAGATAAAGTAACTCCTTTCCTTGATAAATGGCTCGCACAGAGTGCACAAATCGATTCAATGCGCGCAGCTTATGTCGAAAAAAATGGAGAAATTAAATTGTATAACTGGGGCGCAGAAGTAAATAAAAACGATCCCGGGACAGGGAAGTGGTCGAAAGATGATGTGGATATTACCGACTGGCCACAGATTTCGTTGCCGGGCTATTGGAGCGATAAAGGCGTTAATTTATGGAATGGTTCTATTTGGTTTTGCAAAGAATTTGAAGTTGACGAATCTTTGGCCGGACAAGAAGCCATTTTGCGTTTGGGACGCATTATTAACAGCGACTCTGCTTTTGTGAACGGAACCTTCGTTGGCAATATTACTTACCAGTATCCTCCACGTATTTACACCATTCCGGAGGGTATTCTGAAAGCCGGTAAAAATAAAGTGATGGTGCGTGTATTTAACCAGGGTGGACGAGGCGGTTTTGTAGAAGAAAAACCATACGAAATGCGCGTTGGAAACGAGGTGATCGATATTACCGGCGACTGGCGTTATCATGTTGGGGCTGAGCTGAATCCTCCACGGACAAACTTTGGAGACCCTGGATTTCGTCCCGGTGGTTTGTACAATTCGCTGATCAATCCAATGAAAAATTATACGGTAAAAGGTGTAATCTGGTACCAGGGCGAAACCAATGCCGGGCGCGGATTTGAATACCGACAGTTATTTAAAGATCTGATCGTTGATTGGAGAGATCAACTGAATATCCCGGAAATGCCTTTCCTTTTTGTGCAGTTGGCAAATCTTGGTCTTCCGAATAAAGAACTTGTAGAAAACGGCTGGGCAGAAACACGCGATGCACAACGCAGGGCACTTGAATTACCCAGCACCGGAATGGCAGTAGCTTTTGATATTGGCGAATGGAACGATATTCATCCTCTTAATAAAAAAGAGGTAGCCCGCCGTTTGTTTTTGGAAGCAGAACGAGTTGCTTATGGAAACGATACGATCGTTAGTGCCGGACCTTTATACGAATCGATGAAAACGGAAAATGGCAATATTCTGATTACTTTCTCTTCTGTTGGATCAGGATTGTACGCAAACAGTTTGCTTGAAGGATTTCAGGTTGCCGGCGAAGACGGTAATTTTGTTTGGGCAAAAGCAGTGGTGATGAGTAAAAACACGGTTAAAGTATGGAGCAGAAATGTGAAAAATCCTGTGGCAGTTCGTTATGCGTGGGATGGTAATCCGGCCGGATCGAATTTGAAAAATAAAGAAGGTTTGCCGGCATCTCCATTTACAACTGAAGACTAATCAGAAATAAAACGAATAAAATGAATACAACATCACAAAAAGTTTCAGTAATAGAAAAAATTGGGTACAGCCTTGGCGATCTGGCTGCAAACCTGGTGTTTCAGACTTTGGTAACTTTTCTTGCTTTTTTCTATACTGATATTTATGGACTGCAAAATGAACACGCATCGGTGATAATGCTGGTTGTTGGATTGGTTGCAGCTTTTGTTTTTAACCCAATTGTTGGTGCTTTGGCCGACCGGACACATTCTCGATGGGGAAAATTTCGCCCCTGGATTTTATTTACCGCTATTCCTTTGGGCGTAATTGCCATACTGGCTTTTACAACACCAAATTTTTCATACAAAGGAAAATTAATCTACGCAGCCGGAACTTATACCTTATTGTTGCTTGCTTATGCATCGAGTAACCTGCCGTATTCGGCTCTAAGCGGTGTGCTTACCGGCGACATGTCGGAGCGAAACAGTTTGTCGTCGTACCGGTTTGCGGCTGTAATGTTTGCACAGTTTTTTGTGCAGGTATTTATGCTGCCAATTATTTTACATGTGGGCAACGGCGATAAAGCAGCCGGAATAGAATCGGTTATGACCTGGATGGCCATCATTGGCTCCATACTTCTTTTGATTACTTTTCTGACAACAAAAGAGCGCGTCGTTCCGAGTCCTGAACAAAGATCAAGCATAAAAGAAGATTTGGGTGATTTGTTCAAAAACAGGCCATGGATCATCATGTTAATATTAACTATTCTGGTTTTTGTTACACTGGCCATGAAAGGCGGATCATATGTTTATTATTTCAATAACTATGTTGATGAAGCTGCATTACAAAGTTTCATCCAGCCAATCCTGGATTTTCTGTCAAGTGTTGGAATGAATTTTTTTGAATCGGATGTAGCTTCGGCAGGCTTTGGATTATTCAATGCCGGGGGAATCATTTTTTCAATGATGGGTATTGCCGTTTCACGAAAACTCGCCGATAAATTCGGAAAACGCGATGTGTTCGGAACCACCTTGTTTATTGCCACTTTGTTCATCACATCATTCATTTTTTACAGTACTACTGACGTGAGATTGATGTTTTTAGCACAGGCATTGCATATGTTTTTCTACGGAGTAACAACCCCAATTCTTTGGGCCATGATAGCCGATGTTGCCGATTATTCGGAGTGGATTAATAACCGTCGCGCTACCGCTATAATTTTTTCCGCAATGATGGTAGGTTTGAAAGCCGGACTGGCAATTGGAGGTGCAATTGTTACCTGGATACTTGGATTATACGGTTACATTTCGAAAGACGCTGTTGCTGCAGGTCAGGAGCTCGTTCAGCCGGAAAGTGTGGCGCAGGGCGCAAAAATGCTGGTAAGCATTTATCCGTCTGTTCCGTTTTTGATTGGTGTGGCACTGCTTTTCTTTTACGAAATAAACAAGAAGAAAGAAGTTCAGATTCAGGAAGATTTGAAAATTAGAAGAATGTAATAACTGCAACGAAGATATTTCTTATTGATTAAAATATTTTAAACCATAAAACCTTAGAAATGAAAAAGATTAACCGATTCGCTTTAGTTGTGCTTTTATCCGGCCTTTTTGCATCGTGCAACAGTGGGTTACAATCTCAAAAGTCCACAATATTAAAAGATGCCTTTGCCGGTAAATTTTATATTGGCACAGCTATGAACGCGCGGCAAATTACCGGAAAAGATACTGCCGGTATTAATGTAATTAAAGATCAGTTTAAGGCAATTGTGGCTGAAAACTGCATGAAAAGCGGGCCGATTCATCCAAAAGAAAACGAATATAATTTTAAACTCCCCGATCAGTTTGTTGAATTTGGGGAACAGAACGATAAGTTTATTACCGGTCATTGTTTGATTTGGCACTCGCAGGCACCGCGTTGGTTTTTTACCGATGATGAAGGAAATGATGTTTCGCGCGAGGTGATGATCGAACGTATGAAGAAACATATTTCAACCGTTGTTGGCCGTTATAAAGGCCGGATAAAAGGTTGGGATGTGGTGAACGAAGCCATTATGGAAGATGGAAGCTGGCGAAAAAGTAAATTCTACCAGATTGTTGGTGACGATTTTATAAAACTTGCTTTTCAGTTTGCGCACGAAGCTGATCCTGATGCAGAATTGTATTACAACGATTATAACGAGTGGTTCCCGGGGAAAAGAGATGCGATTGTTCAGATGATCCGTGATTTCAAGTCTGAAGGTATTCGAATTGACGGGATTGGCATGCAGGGGCACATTGGAATGGTTAGTCCTTCGCTGGAAGATTACGAAGCAGCTATTGTTGCCTATGCCAATGAAGGAATGAAAGTAATGGTAACCGAACTCGATATGTCCATTTTGCCAAACAAACGACGTGATGTTAGCGCTGATATTGCCACTAGCTTTGAATACCAGCAGGAGTTGAATCCATACACTGATGGTGTACCGGAAGAAAAGATGACAGAATGGGATAATCGTATGCTCGATTTTTTCCGATTGTTTCTGAAACATTCTGATGCCGTTTCCCGGGTTGCACTTTGGGGAGTTTCTGATGCAACATCGTGGAAAAATGGTTTCCCGATACCGGGGCGAACTGATTACCCGTTGTTATTCGATCGCAATTATCAACCCAAAAGCATTGTGCCAAAGTTAATAGAAGAAGCAAACAACCCGGAAAATGCAAATTAGAAATATAGATACTTAGTTAGTTGACTAGTTAGTTACCCCGGGGGACGTTTTAAATGGCGGCTCCCGGGTATTTTTACTTTGAATGGATAGAAAACAAAATATACTATAATGAAGAAAGCACGATACCTTGTTGATAATCTTTATACTGCCGATCCGGCAGCGCATGTTTTTAACGGAAAGATTTATATTTATCCTTCACACGATGTTGAATCGGGTATCCCTGAAAACGATTTGGGTGATCATTTCGATATGCGCGATTATCATGTTTTTTCGATGGATGATATCGACGGAGAAGTCATCGATCATGGCGTAGCGCTCGATGTAAAAGACATTCCATGGTCGGGGCGCCAGTTGTGGGACAGCGATTGTGCGTTTAAAAACGGAAAGTATTACCTCTATTTCCCGTTAAAAGATAAAACCGATATTTTCAGGATTGGTGTTGCCGTCAGCGATAAACCGGAAGGACCTTTTGTGCCTCAAGACGCGCCAATAAAAGGAAGCTACTCCATCGATCCCTGTATTTTTGAGGATGAAAATGGCAGTCATTATATGTATTTTGGCGGATTGTGGGGAGGTCAGTTGCAGCGCTACCGCAATAACAAAGCCATTGAATGCGGACAGGAACCCGCTGATGATGAGCAGGCATTGCCGGCGCGTGTGGTTAAATTAGGTGATGATATGCTGGAATTTGGCGAAGAGCCAAAAGCTGTTGTTATTCTGGGTGAAAATGGTGAGCCGATAAAAGCAGGCGACCACGACCGACGTTTCTTCGAAGCATCGTGGATGCACAAATACAATGGCAAATATTATTTTTCATATTCAACCGGAAATACACATAAATTGTGCTACGCCGTTGGTGATAATCCTTATGGCCCGTTTACTTACCAGGGAGTAATTTTAACGCCGGTAGTGGGCTGGACTACCCATCATTCAATTATAGAATTTAAAGGCAAGTGGTACCTGTTTCATCATGATAGTGTGCCTTCAGGAGGAAAAACCTGGCTGCGAAGTATGAAGGTTGTTGAACTGGAGTATGATGAAAATGGAAATATTTTAACTATTGAAGGAACAAATCAATAGAATAAGTCTGCATTGTTTAATGCGTTTCGTCTTATTCGCTGATTAAAAGATAATAAACAACTATCAGAGTCTCACCAGCTAAATTTTGGTGTGACTTTGTTGTTTTAATACGATCAGTATGCTTGTCCTTTTGGTTAATATAGTATCGTGCTGTGTAAATGTAGTATTATTTATGCATGGGAATCTAATTTATATTTGCAGCGTTATAAATCAAATAGTTACAATAGATTATGCAAATAATTTGTTCAGAATTAAACACTTAAAATCTGTTGGATTTGTTGAACTAATATTTGCAATGAACTGTTTAAAGTAACTGGTATAGAATGTAATATAATAGAAACTGAAATAGAAATAAAATGTTTGATTTAGAAGGAAAAGTAGCTGTAGTAACAGGAGGCGGGGGAGTATTGGGAGGAAGCATTGCACGCAGTTTGATTGAAGCTGGCGTAAAAGTGGTCATTCTTGATATTCGCGAAGAAAATGTAAATAACAGGGTTGAAGAGCTTCAGCAAATGGGAGGTGAGGCCTTAGGTTTTGTTTCAAGTGTTTTGGAAGTGGACGAATTAAAGCGAACACGCAAATTGATACTTGAAAAATGGGGGAAAGTAGATATTCTGATAAACGCAGCCGGAGGAAATATGCCGGGTGCTACTTTAACCGAAGAACAGACTGTTTTTGATATGAAAATCGAGGACTTTGAAAAAGTGAACGATTTGAATATGAACGGTACGGTTTATCCAAGTTTGGTATTTGGTGAAGCTATGGCCGAAAGAGGAGAGGGGAGTATAATCACTATCTCGTCAATGGCAACTTACTCAGCCATAACCAGGGTGTTGGGGTATTCAACTGCGAAATCATCTATTAATATCTTTACTCAATGGATGGCCATGGAAATGGCAACAAAATTCAGCGAAAAAATCAGGGTGAATGCCATTGCCCCGGGATTCTTTATTGGCGATCAGAACCGGAATGTATTGATAAACCCGGATGGGTCGTACACCGAACGCAGTAAAAAAGTGCTGGCCCGCACGCCGATGGGACGCTTTGGCGATATTAAAGAGTTGAACGGAGCAGTGCAATTTTTGTGCTCCGATGCCGCATCGTTTATTACAGGAGTAATTCTTCCTGTTGATGGTGGCTTTAGTTCGTTTAGTGGCGTTTAAACATGAACCTGTCGGCAATAGAAATTGTTTTAGTAGTATAAGATAAGAAAGTGGAGTGTCTGTTTATAATGGCATTAGCACTTTCATTTTGAATAAGTTGTAAAAGAACAGAAAATGGCTTTGGAAAAAACGTGGCGCTGGTTTGGTGAGAAGGATCTTGTAACCCTTGATGATTTACAGCAAATGGGTGTGGAAGGAGTGGTTACTGCCCTGCATCACATTCCGAATGGTGAGGTATGGCCGGTGGAAGAGATTTTGAAAGTGAAGACAGCTATCGAAAAACGAGGTATGCGTTGGAGTGTTGTTGAGAGTCTTCCCGTTTCTGAGGGGATAAAAATATGCTCGAACGATCGCGGGCGTTTAATTGCCAATTACCAACAGTCGGTTCGGAATCTGGGAGAATGTGGTATCGATACCATTTGTTACAATTTTATGCCGGTTCTCGACTGGGCACGCACCGATCTGCATTTCAAGCTAAAAAATGGCGGAGAATCAATGTACTTTGATTTCCCGACTTTTGTGGCTTTCGATGTTTTTATTTTAAAACGCCCGGAAGCAGAGGGTGATTATCCGGCTGAAATGCTTGAAAAAGCAAAGCAGGTTTTCGAAAAAATGACTGAACAGGAAGCCGAAGAACTGGCTTACAATATAATAGTTGTTACACAAGGTTTTATCGACGGTGTGATAGATGGTTCCGTTTCTGATCCGAAAGGCCTTTTTCTGGAATTTATAGACCGATATAATAGTATTGGAAAAGACCAGTTGCGCAATAACCTAAAAGCTTTTCTCGATGATGTGATCCCTGTTGCCGAAGAAGCCGTTGTAAAATTGGCGATCCACCCCGATGATCCGCCATTCCCGATTTTAGGTTTGCCGCGAATAATAGGACAATTGGATGATTACGAATGGTTGTTTCAATCCAACACATCGCCAAACAACGGCGTTACTTTTTGTGCCGGATCACTTTCTGCCAGGAAAGAAAATAACCTGCTGGAAATTATTGAAAAAACCCGCGAACGGATTCATTTTGTGCATTTACGAAATACCCTTTTGCTCGATGATGGTAGTTTCTACGAGTCGGGACATTTAACCGGATCGCAGGATATGATGAAAATAATGTTCGCCCTGATAAAAGAGCAGCAGCGAAGAATACAATCCGGAAGAAAAGACTTTAAAATGCCTGTGAGGCCCGATCACGGCATCAGAATAATGGAAGATTACAAACACAATTATAATCCCGGCTATCCGCTAATTGGACGATTAAAAGGTCTTGCGGAACTGGATGGACTGATGCATGGCATTGAGTTTATGTTGGAGAAATAGTTTGTGTAGCAAATCTTCTTTGTGGTTTGGTTTGTATTTGTAATATTCTTTCAAGAATTATTGGTGTTTAGGTAAAATATATACTTAATCACACGACTTTGTGAATTAGTAGCGTCTTTTTTAGATTATCAATAACAAGCTTTTATGGATTAAACTTAGTAATAAACAAAAGATATACATGCAAATAAACATGTTCCACAAGATGACTATTAACAGTTATAAAATGCTATTGATCATTCTTCTTTTTTTTACGAACCACATAGTAGGATACCCCGGCAGCTGCAAGAACGGCGAGCAGACCACCATCTAGTGGAGCCTCAGTCTCAGTAGTCCCGGAATTCCCCGGATTTCCACCTTCACCACCCATACAAGTGTGATTACAAGTGGCAAAAACACTGATACTAGTTGCTATTAGTATAAAACCAACAATAGAGATTTGTCTGATAATTTTTTTCATAACTAAAAGTTTTAATTCTGTTTTGGCGGAAATATGTTTTCGCGTCCTGTTTTTTTATGTAACAAACATTCAAATATACAATAATAATATTGTTAAATAAATACGTGAAAACATGTAATTGCTTAAAAAAGAGAGTCGTTGGAGTATTATTTTTTCAAATTGGGAAAACTTATTTATTTTTTAGAGAATAGTTTAACAATTTGATTTCTACTGTCAGCGAGATTAAAAATCATTAGTCAAGTTTTCATGTGGTTATCTCTTAGATTTGACATTAGATAGCCTGACTTGATATCTATTAATATTATTTGTGCTTTTTTTTTGCAACTTTTCTCAATCCTGCATATTTTTCGAACCAAATGATCCACAAAATAAGAATGAATAGATAAATAACTATGTTATATATGTCATGATGATGTTTTATTTGTTCGGCATTGCTGTTGTGTTGTGCATATATATATAAAAAAGATAACCGTATAATGTTAATCAAATGCAATGTAATTACTCCAAATAAAATATATTTCCAGGCGGTTTTGTTGTCTCTTCTTGTGAGATAAACCAAAGATGCAAAAATGAACAACGTAACATAACCCAGGCATCCATTTCCAATAAAAAGACTACCTCCGTTTGGGCCTGTTAAAAAGTTTCCATCAATTATTGCGGAGTAACCGAATAAAAAAACAAAAGACTTAGTAGTATTAAGTAAAAATTTGATAATGAAATTGTGATTAATATATGGAATAAATAAGTTTACTAAAAGAATATACATTAAGAAAACTACAAGAATTTCATTAATCTTTTTTTCAGATAGTATTAACTCAATTTTTAGCTTAGATAAACCCAATTCAATTTCAGACTTTGATTTCTTTATCCAGATTGCAAACAATGTAAATAGGGCAACAGAGCCAAATAAATGCGGTTCAAATATAAAAACTTGATCAGAGTTATCAAGTAATGACCCAAGTCCTGCGAGTGTAACTAACCCAAATACAACCATAAAGAAATGGGTGAGAAATAAAAAAAAGGTGAATCTGATTTTTTTTTTCAATGAATAATTTGGTAACCAAAAAACAAATAAAAGAATAGCAGTCCATCTTAACATTAAGATTCTAATCCAATTATCAATTAAGGATTTGTTTGCAATTACAAATGTGGAATCGTTTGTGAAAATGATTTTATGATTACGAATGGAAACCCCATCAAAAAATATTGTTAGGATGCCATTGGCTGTCCATTCTGCTAAATTGAGATAAGGTCTCAATATCGTTTCAGCTAGCAATGTCGTTGCATCTTGAGTGGTGTAATAAACTTGAAAGATTAGATATTTAGCTATTAACAGTATTCCTAGAATTGCCAGTGTGAGAATGATCTTTCGATTATTTAGGGTTTTATATAATCTCATTATCTGATTTTAATTATATATTTAACATTTAATTATGAAACAAAGATAAAAAAGCCTTGAAATTATTTTGACTGATAACAATATAATTGGAGGAAATAGCACAAGTTTATTTGTTAGATGTTCAGATATTATATACTTTTTTATTTTTATGTTTCCTTTTAATATACTAACCCAAATTTATAACTTTTGAAAACTTCTTCACAGCATACGTATACTCATCTCTCAAATGTTTTGACACCCTTTAAGACATTCCTGTTTCTGTTTATTCACAGTTTATTTTTGATATTGGGATGGCATACTCAGTTTACTGTTTTTTTATTGTTTTTTGCCTTTGTACCTGTTTTCTATTTTTTAGATTTTTCACCAAAATGCTATAATGAAAAAGTTAAACTCTGTATTTTTTCTTTTTTAGCCGTTTTTCTATGGATTTATTCCTCCATTTATTGGATCAAACCCATTCACCCCATATCGCACTTTATCATAAGCTTATTAAGTACGATTGAATTTTTAATTCCCTATATTCTTGCTTATTCTTTAAGGTTTTCAACCAGAAAATTTTTTGGAGTCTCAAAGTTGGTTTTTATTTTCGTTTGGCTTGTCATTGAACTTTTGCACGATTTTAATGTATTGGGTTTCCCTTATTTAAATCTGGGCCATGCTTTGGGAGCTTATCCCAACCTTATTCAATGGTATTCATATACCGGTTCCATAGGCGGCACTATTTGGATTCTGCTCGTTAATCTGAGTTTATACCATTTTTTGCGACGCCTGGTTTTGATTAAACCGGTCTTGAATCAGGGTTCTATTTGGAATTGGATAGTAACCATTTCTTTTATTGGTTTTCCTGTTTTCTTTTCTTTTTATTCCGGCAGGAACAATCAGAAAGGAGTGGAAACATCTTTTAACATTATTTGTGTGCATACCAGCGCTGATGTTTATGATTACAAGTACGAGGTTGAGCCGGAGGTTTTGCTTGAAGAATATCTTACATACACATTAAATTATATTGATTTGACCCAACAAAATTTAATTGTCTGGCCGGAAAATGCGCTCACCGGTGATATTTTCTTATCTGAACTGGACAGTAGTCCTGCAATAAAAAAAATAAAACAGGAGCTTTGTAATAGGCCAAATAATATACTTATTACCGGTGCAATGGTGGATGAAAAAATTGACAGTCCCAATCCCAAAGTTTATCATCCTAATGTCTTGTATAACAATGATGAAAAATATTACTTTAAAAGGTATAATTCCGCCTTATTTATCCGTTCCAACGCTCCAACACTGATGCAAACAAAAAAACGAATGGTTCCTTTTGGAGAAAAAATTCCTGCTCAAAAAATATTCTCTCCTCTGGTTTCACTATTACCCAATCTGGCCAATTTAAATTTTTCTTCCAAAGAAGAAGTTTATCCTGTATTTTCTATTCTCAGTAATCGAATTCGCACCAGTCCTGTTATCTGTTATGGTTCTGCCTTTAGTGATCATGTGGCTGATGAAGTGTTGAAAACCAAATCGAATGTGATTGTTGTAATCATGAACGAAGGGTGGATGAAGAGCGAAAAAGCGTATAATCATTTTAACTGGTTCTCCATCTGCAGGGCCATTGAAAATCGCCGGCAACTGGTCAAATCCTCAAACGAAGGGAAAAGTGCCTTAATCAACCTTAATGGGATTGTGGAAGAATCTGTAACAGGAGTCGGAGCAAAGGTGATAAAAAGCAAATTGTACATTAACGATAATTATTCATTTTTTACCTTACATCATTCAGTAATTCATTATGGGATATTAATTGTCGGCCTGGTTTTTGTTTTTATTTCCTTCTTCATCCCTTTTTCTGATAAAAACAGGTAACCAACAGGAAAATCCTTTTCTGATGGTAGGGGGGCATGATGTCTTTTCCGTTTTTCAATCCTTACTGATTTATCAATAATATGGTTTCAGGTTGTTATAATTTTATGTTTATCGTTATGCCTGTGGTATATGTCCTAAAATTTACCGATGCATTTTTATGCCGGGAATGGAGGACAATCTATGCAACACTACTTGATTGTTTCATATTTTAGTTTATGGTTAAAACCTCCGAACTATATCCGGAGAAGGCTCTGTAATTTTTTGCAGCTACTTTCAGCTTCTATAAACTTGTTCTTTTTTGACAGAAGTCCGAAGACCGGAGACCGAAGTTTTGAAAAAGACTTCGATTTTTTTCTTTCTTCTTTCGACTTCTGTCTCCCGTCCAATTATAGTTTATTATTTGAATTTCATTCAGTCTTAAACCTATGTACTTTCAGTGCATAGTGTTTTAATTTGTCTTTACCATTTTTTGTCACCAGAAGGGGACACTTCACGATTCTCTATCTTATTTCTGATTGTTATGCTAACCCCCACAATCACTTAGTTCTCCTCTTTTCCCTTATCTCTTCCTTCGCTCCACAATCCATCGTTTGAAAAAGGGATCGTCAATCTCGTACCTGCTCTCTGTTTTTACAATATATCCGTTTTTCATTAGCCGGTTTAAACTGCTGAATACCGTACTGGTGGCTTTTACATTTTGTTTTTGTAAAAAATCGGAAGAGAGAGGCGGTTCTTTAAGAGTGGCCAGTCCTGTCATCATTTTTTTGTCGGTATTATTAAAATTAGCCCACAGTCTTTCGTAATCATAATCGTGTATCAGCCCTGTTTCTTCAATTGCCTTTTCTACAACATTTTTTTCATGTTTTTGCTGAAGCAAATGATTATATACGATAAAGGCCAGTTGCTGGGTGTAGTAAGGGTGCCCCCCGGTAAATGAAAGAATTTTATCTGCCAGTTTATCAGCCTGATCACTTCTCTCTTCCAGTCCTTTTTTTAAGAACTCTTTAAAATAAGGGTGTTCTATTTTTTGTAAAAGAAAGAGACTGCCAAAATGATAAAAAGGTGATTTCTTCTTTTCAAAAATTTCTTTCATCATGGATTCCTGACTACCCAGAAAAACATAATTTATCCGCTTGTGGTGTTGTAATATGGCCCTCAGTTTTTTATCGATGTGTTTTTCCAGTTTCATCATTTCCTGAAATTCATCGAACACCACGATGAGTCGTTTTTTATCAGAACTCAGTTGTTCTGCCAGGTTAAGCACATCTTCCAGTAGTGGCAGGGTATTTTTTTGCCCCTGAAAGGTAACCTCCATTTCCCCGTTAAGTGGATTCAGACTTAAGGAGGGAATGATCCTGAAATTTTTTATGGACTGGGTGATTCGTTGAGAGGGAAATACACGGTAGATTCGTTTCAGGTATTGCGCTGCAAAATCTTCGGTACTGTTCATCAGTTGGATATCCATAAATAAGGATTTCCTCTTCGTGGATTTTAGTACCTTTTTTATGAGACTGGTTTTTCCAAAACGCCTGGGACTGATCATGATCAGGTGATTGCTGCTGTCCAGTATCTGTTTTACATCGGCCTGCTCTTTTTCGCGGTCGGTAAAATATGGAGTGTCTACTACGGTTCCAAATTTAAACGGATTCATTGCGACTATTTTCGTTGCGATATTTTTCGCAATTTCGGATTTTATTTGAAAATATACAAGTCAGATGGGGAAATCATATTCGAATTGATTTCTAGATGCCCGCACACAATCAATTATTGATTTTATAAACTGGAATTATCAGAAGGATCGTTGATGTTTGTGCAGTGTGCTCTATATGTGGTATTTCCGTGGTAGGATTGTTTGTCTGTTCTCTGATTTACCCCGAAACAGCCTCGTTCCGCTCTTCAAGATAGCTACTTTTTCTTCACATTTCTTTTAGGATACGAATCAGAAAGAACATAAACGATTTTAATAAGAAACAGGAAATAAGGAATCAGAAATCAGGAAATATTGACCCTGATTATACAGTTTTCAACACTTCTTTATTCGTTATTCCTTATTATTTATTTTTGGGTATAAAGGGTAACTTCAAGTTGAAGAGGGAGTTGAGGATTCTAATCAATCTGTATGTAAACACTTTTTTTCACCCCAAAATCCCCTGTAGGGGACATAAAGCCTCTTTCTTCATGGGAGGTCCATCAGGATGGTTATCTTTTGTAGACTATTTGGGGGATACCAATCAGAAAAAACATAAACGATTTTAATAAGAAACAAGGAATAAGAAATCAGAAAATATTGACCATGATTATACGGTTTTCAACACTTCTTTATTCGTTATTCCTTATTATTTATTTTCTTATTCTTTTTATATTCATACTTGGAATTAAAGGGCAACTTGAAGATGGATAGGGAGAAGGGTATTCTAATCAATCTGTATGAAAATGTTTTTCACCCCCAAATCCCCTGTAGGGGACTTAAAGCCTCTTTCTTCATGGGAGGTCCATCAGGATGGTTATCTTTTGTAGACTTTTTGGGGGATACCAATCAGAAAGAACATAACCAATTTTAATAAGAAACAAGGAATAAGAAATCAGAAAATATTGACCCTGATTATACGGTTTTCAACACTTCTTTATTCGTTATTCCTTATTATTTATTTTCTTATTCTTTTTATATTCATACTTGGAATTAAAGGGCAACTTGAAGATGGATAGGGAGAAGGGTATTCTAATCAATCTGTATGAAAATGTTTTTCACCCCCAAATCCCCTGTAGGGGACTTAAAGCCTCTTTCTTCATGGGAGGTCCATCAGGATGGTTATCTTTTGTAGACTTTTTGGGGGATACCAATCAGAAAGAACATAACCAATTTTAATAAGAAACAAGTAATAAGAAATAAGAAATCAGGAAATATTGACCCTGATTATAAGGTTTTCGACACTTCTTTATTCGTTATTCCTTATTATTTATTTCTTATTTTCTTATATTTTTCATATTCATTTGGGCATAGTGGGTAACTACAAGGTGGAGGTGGAGTAGGGCAGGATTCAATTTATTTATAGAATTTTGTGGTGTCTTTTCGGGTGTGCCCCAATTTTTTTGAACTTTTTTATTTTTCAGCGGCAGATGAGAAAAAGTATATATTATAAAACATCATTTTTCTCAAAAGTATTTATTTACTTGCTGTACGTTTTACAAACCTGATTCCTTGAATCAAACATGCAACAAGGCCTTATCCGGATAAGGCCGGTAAGCACACAAATGCAATTCGCAATCACAATGATTCGATTGGGCAGTTCTGACAGCTAATAATTCACAACACAAACTCGGGGTAAAGAGAATCTTTACCCGACAAATTATAAATTTAATCCTCAATCTATGATTTATTTAAAATCCATTCCCAAGAGGAATCCCCAGGCGCCTGAAGAGGAGCCGAAGTTGTATGCATCTGCCATACATGATGAAAAAGTTGAAATCGACAGCCTGGCTACCTTTGTGGCGCAACGTTGTTCCTTACGGCGTGCCGATGTACACGGTGTACTCGTCGCCTTAATGGATCTGATTCCCGATGAGCTCCTTAAGGGCAACATTGTTTCGCTGGGCGAACTGGGAAGCTTCTATGCTACCGTAAGCAGTGAAGGTGTGGATACCGAAGATGAACTGTCGCTTTCCATGGTAAAGGGAACAAAGATCCAGTATCGTCCTACGAAAGAATTAAAAAACAAACTCAGAATGTTGGATTTCAGGTTTGCTGTGGATGTTTAGCTGTTGAAAGGGCCGGTGAGGCAATTGGCTGTAACCGGCCCTTTTTTATGATTTTTAAAGCTTTGCAAATTTAAAGGTTAGCTTGTGTTGTATTTGTTCCAAACCGGTATGATTCCGATCTGAAACCTTCTTGGAAAGGGTTATGAGACTTTGGAATTATTTCGCCTGCAGTTGCTTTTCGGCAGTTAAGGAAATTGTAATTCGGCACTAAGCTGGCAGTTTCAGGAAATTTTTCGATTTCTTTTCCCTGACTGATTGGTTCTGTAAATTGTACTAAACCTTCATTTTTGATTTCCTCTTTGTTTTTAACTGTGGGGAAAATTACGTGAAATTAGTTTTATGCGGTTCAAAATATTTTCATACAGGATTATAAGACAAAGTTACTTGTTCCTTCAATTTCTCCATTACTTATTTATCGGAATATACGTTTTTAATATTGAAGTATATGGTTTGGAATTATTCATGTTTAAATCATAGGTTAAACTGCTTATTAAATTTCCAAATATTCAATAAACCTTAACAAGAATAATTATTAATAACCTTCATTTACTATTTTTTTTGATTCATATTTTGTTAAATAGAGTGCTTTCTGTTTCTTTATTATATAAAATTAGTTCTAACTATTTCTAATTTTTTCTATAGGATATTTAAAATTGGAGTTGAGCAAAAATATTATAATTTAAAAGGCTTAAACAAAAGCATGAGCTCACATCAATTCTTATTCTAATCTTTTCTAATACCACAATAGAATTTGACTGAAACTGATTTCTTCCGTTTTATGTTTATTAATACGACTAACTTGTAAGATAATAATTAACAGGCATATGACCGTTGGTAATGGCGCTTCTTTTTTTTCTATTTTTGCATCTTTATAATAGGAATTAAGAGTAGATTGAAAAGCAATATTTATTCGTTTCTTTCTATTCGGGTTTATAAGTTTAATTGAACTATTTATGTTATTATCTTCTATTAATAATAAGTTTAGTATATTTTTCATTCTATTTTTTGCATTATTCATTATTAAAAGTTATGCCACAATATATTATGTCAGTAATTCCAGTGATTTTGGTGTTTCTGGAACTAACATAGTTTGTACGACTACGGATGCAGTTAATAGTCTAAAACTCAACTGGGGCGATCAGGTTTTATTTAAAAGAGGTGATGAATGGACCGGAACAATTCATATTAAATATTTTGGAGTTTATGGTAAACCTATTGTATATGGCGCTTATGGAACAGGAGACAAACCTGTTATAAAGGGAACAAGCGAAGTTACTGGTTGGACGAAGCATTCGGGCAATATTTATAAAGCTACATTACCTGAACGAGCAAACCAGTTATTTGTAGATGGTGTAAAAATGTCAATAACAAAAAATGTTGATGCTGCTATTAATGAAAAATTTCTTGTTACAAGAAGAATAAGCTCTACTGAATTTATTTGCACTGATTTAATTGGTACTGACTGGACTGGAGCCTATGCTATTATGCAACTTGCAGGTTGGTCTTATCAATCTTTTAAAGTGGTTGATTGTAATACTTCAACGGGTCAGGTTACATTAGCCAATCCTCCGGCACAGTGGGTTATTCAGGAGAATTCACCATTTTTAATGGTAAATTCCTTATTTAATCTGACAGGAGCAGGACAATGGTGTATAGACGAAGCAAGCAATACCGTTTATCTCTGGACTCCCAATGGGGATTTACCCACTAATCATACCGTGGAAGCATCTACTATTCAAGATGGAATTGTTATTAATAATGTAGATAATGTTACAATTAAGGATCTTAAAATATTTGGATTCGATAATGAGGGTATAGCTGTTAATAATTCATTTACTTATGCTAACGATGGAATTGCGATTTCTAATTGTGAATTTGAGTATAACTATGCGTCAGCCATTAATGTTGCAATGTATCCCGGCAATTTACTTTATACGCCCACAAATATTAAGATTACCAGTAATACTATTATTGGAAGTTCAGGAAGGAGTATTGCTGCAAAAGTCTCAGGGGGGATTATCACTGGAAATACAATTGACGATACGGGATTACTGCAGGATATTGGATTAGATGGGTACGTAACTGAAGCTTTTAATGGGAATAACGGTGCTGTTGCAATGCTTTTATCGACATCGGCCGTTACTATAAGCAACAATAAAATAACTGATTTTGGTTATAACGGATTAGTAACAAAAGGTACTAATAATAATGTGCGAAATAATGTATTAAAAAGAGGATGTCTCCATCTTTCTGACGGTGGTGCAATATACTCTCATGGTGTTATAACTGGCACAACAATTTCTGGTAATATTGTTTCAGAAATAGGAGGGATAGGAACATATGAAACGCACGGAATTTATATGGATGCCACTACGAATGGTGTTACTATTGAAGACAATACTGTGTCAACTTGTGATGGTTTTGGAATATTTTTAAGTAATAGTATTAATTTAACAGTTACTGGTAATACTGTTTATAATTGTGACGAACAGATTAGGTTTAGTCAATGGCTAAGTGGATGGGAACCTATAAATAATGTTATTTCAAATAATATTATGTATGCGTTAACATCAAGCCAAAGATGTGCAACATATGGCCTTACAACTGAGTTAACCACAAATCGATTAGAATTAATCAGAAATAAATATTTTTCGAATCAAAACATGAAGCCAATAGAATATAAAGGTACAACTATGTCTTTATCTCAGTTTATCGAAGAAACAGGACAGGAAACTAGAGCGGCAGCTTTTAATTCATTAATTAATTATTACAATAATGTCGAATATTTGAGTGACAATTTAAGGAGTAATTCATCATTTGAATCAGATGCAAGTGGATGGGGGGGCTATTGGAGCAATTCTTCTGCAATGGAAACTGGCGGTGCAATTTACGGTATAGTACAGGCTAGTGGGCAAGGTGCAATATCTCAAGGTTTGATAAGGAATGCAGATTTAATCCAGATTAATTTTGACATAGTTGCTCCATCTAAAAATTTAGTAGCAAGTATTTTTATAGATGGTGAAAAAGTTAGTGATGTAGTTGTAGATAATGACGTGAGGCATTACACATTGTATAAATCTATTCCATCTGGTTCTATTAACTCTCTTTATGTTTGGGTATCTGGTTTAGAAAACGATCACTTTTACGCTGATAATATAACCATTTATGATGTTTCTGCAGATGAAATAAAACCTATTGAAAAATCAAAACTTTTTGTAAATAATACAGCAACAACAAAATTATTTAGTTTAAGTGGAAGCTATACGGATCTGGATGGAGATGTTATAACAGAAAGTATAAGATTACAACCCTTTACCTCCAAAATTTTAATTAAACTGGTTGATTCTGTTCCAATAATTCCTAATATTAAAGGAAAATCAGATTCAATCGACATTAATATATATCCAAATCCGGCAAATGATAAAGTCACAATTAGTTTGAGTAGTTTTCCTCAAGAAGGGACAAGAATTATGCTTGCCAATGCAGCCGGGAAACAACTACAAAGTTGGCAATTGCAATCTGCTAACGAAATACTGGATATTCAGTCTTATTCAAGCGGATTTTATTTCATTAAAATACAGATTGGAGATAACTACAGGGTGCATAAGGTGATTAAAAAGTAAACTATTCTATAATTATTGGTGATTGCAAGGTTGCAATTTAACATGAAGAGAAATTAGAGCAGAATAAGTTTATCCGCAACATATTGCATTTATTTTGTGTTGCTACTTTAAAATTCCACCATCCATATTTCCTGCCCAAATTCTTTTGCCTTTGACAAGTATCAAATTTTATTATGAAATATAGGTGTCTACGTATTTTTACTTATTTTTCCACAAGTTTCCATTGGTTAAATCGGAAAATCATGTAAAAAAAATGACAGATATTTGTATTTATTAAAAATCTTTATATTTTTATTGCTGCAAACCCATTAATAGAAGTTGTGAAAAACCGGAAGTATTGGACGAGCCGGATTTAGTATCTTTTCCGGCATTTTTATTTCAGAAAGGATGTATTGTTCGCTTATTGAGTAAGTAATTTTACAAGTGCTTGTTACAAACCCACTGATTGATTTTACAAATTTACAAACCTGTTAATCAGAAAACAAAACACTGTAATTCAGTAAGTTTTACCATCAGTTTCAGTATTTGATTTTCCCGGTACTTTTAAGTCTCTTCTATTTTTGTGGTGCAAACCATTAAATACAAAGAGATGAAAAGGACGCTTGAGAATTATAATTCTCTAATTTCTGCGTGGTCAAAATCGGATGGTCACGAAGAAAAAAGAATTTCGGATTATAATAAAAATACCGGTTTATTATTGAAGAAAAGAATTTATCATTTTCTTTTGTCTTCAATATTACTAATTAGTACCTATTCGCTTAACGCCACTGTTTACTATGTCAGTAATTCAAGTGATGCGAGTGTGCCCGGGCCTAATATTGTTTGTACAACCGCAGATGCAATAAATAGCCTCACACTTCAACCTGGCGACCAGATTTTACTAAAAAGAGGTGATGAATGGACCGGGACCATTACTGTTATAGTTTCGGGGACTTCTGCCAGCCCTATTGTATATGGCGCTTATGGAACAGGAGACAAACCTGTTATAAAGGGAACAAGCGAAGTTACTGGTTGGACGAAGCATTCGGGCAATATTTATAAAGCTACATTACCTGAACGAGCAAACCAGTTATTTGTAGATGGTGTAAAAATGTCAATAACAAAAAATGTTGATGCTGCTATTAATGAAAAATTTCTTGTTACAAGAAGAATAAGCTCTACTGAATTTATTTGCACTGATTTAATTGGTACTGACTGGACTGGAGCCTATGCTATTATGCAACTTGCAGGTTGGTCTTATCAATCTTTTAAAGTGGTTGATTGTAATACTTCAACGGGTCAGGTTACATTAGCCAATCCTCCGGCACAGTGGGTTATTCAGGAGAATTCACCATTTTTAATGGTAAATTCCTTATTTAATCTGACAGGAGCAGGACAATGGTGTATAGACGAAGCAAGCAATACCGTTTATCTCTGGACTCCCAATGGGGATTTACCCACTAATCATACCGTGGAAGCATCTACTATTCAAGATGGAATTGTTATTAATAATGTAGATAATGTTACAATTAAGGATCTTAAAATATTTGGATTCGATAATGAGGGTATAGCTGTTAATAATTCATTTACTTATGCTAACGATGGAATTGCGATTTCTAATTGTGAATTTGAGTATAACTATGCGTCAGCCATTAATGTTGCAATGTATCCCGGCAATTTACTTTATACGCCCACAAATATTAAGATTACCAGTAATACTATTATTGGAAGTTCAGGAAGGAGTATTGCTGCAAAAGTCTCAGGGGGGATTATCACTGGAAATACAATTGACGATACGGGATTACTGCAGGATATTGGATTAGATGGGTACGTAACTGAAGCTTTTAATGGGAATAACGGTGCTGTTGCAATGCTTTTATCGACATCGGCCGTTACTATAAGCAACAATAAAATAACTGATTTTGGTTATAACGGATTAGTAACAAAAGGTACTAATAATAATGTGCGAAATAATGTATTAAAAAGAGGATGTCTCCATCTTTCTGACGGTGGTGCAATATACTCTTATGGTGTTATAACTGGCACAACAATTTCTGGTAATATTGTTTCAGAAATAGGAGGGATAGGAACATATGAAACGCACGGAATTTATATGGATGCCACTACGAATGGTGTTACTATTGAAGATAATACTGTGTCAACTTGTGATGGTTTTGGAATATTTTTAAGTAATAGTATTAATTTAACAGTTACTGGTAATACTGTTTATAATTGTGACGAACAGATTAGGTTTAGTCAATGGCTAAGTGGATGGGAACCTATAAATAATGTTATTTCAAACAATATTATGTATGCATTAATATCAAGCCAAAGATGTGCAACATATGGCCTTACAACTGAGTTAGCCACAAATCGATTAGAATTAATCGGCAATAAATATTTTTCGAATCAAAATTTACAAAGTATAGAATATAAGGGTACTAAAATGCCTTTTGTTCGATTTAAAGAAATTACTGGTCAGGAGACAAGCGGAGTATCGTGTGACTCGATAATAAATAATTATTCGAACGTTGTCTACACATCTGATAATCTAATATCATCTTCTGATTTTGTTGCAGCAATAACATCCGGAACTCAGACTTTTAAGCAAACCTGGGGTGATAATACGGAAAGGCTGTTAGAAATAAAATTTAATTCGAATACTTCAGGAAATATTTTAAACGCTAATAATTATATTGGAAGTAGTTCTCATAATTTTTTTGTAGATAGTAAATCACGGCGACAAACAATCTATAAAGAGACTGAGCCTGGGCATTTTAATATGTATTTCTGGTTCACGGATGGGAACATTGGTGATACTATTTATATGCGCGATATATCTGTTCGTGAAGTTACGGCAGATTTGCTCGAACCTACTGAAAAATCAAAGTTATTTGTCAACGAAACAACATCAACAAAATCATATAGTTTAAGCGGCACTTATAAGGATTTGGATGGAAATGTGGTAACCGGAAGTATTACATTGCAGCCTTTTACTTCAAGGATTTTCACTAAGCAGGATGACTCTGTTCCGGACAATCAAAGTCCAACGATTAAAGGTCAATCGTTTAATATTCAAGAAGTGATGGAGTCAGGTAGTTTTGTCGGTCAGGTAGTTGCCAGCGATCCGGATGACGGTCAATCCTTAACTTATTCGATAGTGTCAGGCAATTCGGGAGAATTATTCTCTCTTCATGCTGCTTCGGGAGAATTGACTGCCAATACCGGCATTCAGTTTTCAAAAGACACTACGGTTGTATTAACGGTAAAAGTAACCGATAATGCAAGTTCTCCTTTATCAGCGCAGGCTAATGTAACCATTAACATCAGTGCGACAGAAGTTCCTGATACTTCTGTTCCTACTATTTCATCATTTGTAATCCCATCCAACTCAACTTCGTTAACGGTATCTGTATCGGAGTTTGTTTCAACAGATAATATTGGAATATCCGGCTATTTGCTTACGGAAACATCAACCGTTCCGGATGCTGATGATACATCCTGGTCCGATTCTGTACCTGCATGGTATACCTTTTCTTCGACAGGAACTAAAACCCTTTATGCCTGGGTAAAGGATGCTGCCGGAAATATTTCCGGAATGCAGTCAGCTACAGTGATAATTACTTTGCCGGCAGTATCATTCACCGAGGATATTACGATTTGTGAGGGGAGTTCGTATGAAGGATGGACAACGACCGGTCAATATGAAAGGGTTTTAGAAGCATCTTCCGGAGCCGACAGTATTGTAACGACGAATCTGACAGTAAATCCTGTTGTATATGTTTCTGAAGACGTTTATATTTTAGAGGGAGAGAGTTACCAGGGCTGGACCGATTCTGGAGAATATGAGCGGATTTTAACTTCTTTCAGCGGTTGTGATAGTATTGTTACTACTAAGCTGACAGTAACATCGAATAAGTATACCACTGAAGACATTACGATTTGTGAGGGAAGTTCCTATGAAGGCTGGACCAGTGCCGGAACATACGAAAGGACTTTACAGGTCTCATCCGGGGTTGACAGTATTGTAACTACCAATTTGTATGTAAACCCTATTGTATATATTTCTGAAGACATAATTATATTGGAGGGTGAGAGTTACCAGGGTTGGACAGAGTCGGGAGAATACGAGCGGACTCTGACTGCGTCAACCGGGTGCGATAGTATTGTTAATACAAATTTGACAGTAACCTTAAATAAGTATACAACAGAAGACATTTCGATTTGTGAGGGGAGTTCCTATGAAGGCTGGACCAGTGCCGGTACATACGAAAGGACTTTGCTGGCCTCATCCGGGGTTGACAGTATTGTAACGACGAATCTGACAGTAAGTCCTATTATATATGTTTCTGAAGACATAACCATATTGGAGGGTGGGAGTTACCAGGGTTGGACAGAGTCGGGAGAATACGAGCGGATTTTAACTTCTTCCAGTGGTTGCGACAGTATTGTCACTACTAACCTGACAGTAACATCGAATAAGTATATAACCGAGGACATCACGATTTGTGAGGGAAGTTCCTATGAGGGCTGGACCAGTGCCGGGACATACGAAAGGATTTTACAGGCCTCATCCGGGGTTGACAGTATTGTAACTACCAATTTGTATGTAAACCCTATTGTGTATATTTCTGAAGACATAACTATATTGGAGGGTGAGAGTTACCAGGGTTGGACAGAGTCTGGAGAATACGAGATGACTCTGACTGCGTCAACCGGGTGCGATAGTATTGTTACTACAAATTTGACAGTAACCTTAAATAAGTATACGACAGAAGACATCACGATTTGTGAGGGAAGTTCCTATGAAGGCTGGACCATTGCCGGAACATACGAAAGGACTTTACAGTCCTCATCCGGGGTTGACAGTATTGTGACGACGAATTTGTATGTAAATCCTGTATACCATATCAACGAGAATATTACTATTAACGAAGGCGATAATTACCTTGGTTGGACAGAGCCTGGAGAATATACAAGAAATCTGATTTCTATATCAGGATGTGATAGTATCGTAATCACAAATTTGACAGTGGTTTCGAATCTGTCTACCCAAACCATTGATTTGAGTGAAGGTTGGAATATTTTTTCTTCTCATTTGAAGCCAAAGAATCTGGATTTAGCATCTGTTGTCGAGTTATTGCGGGAAAGCGGACAATTAATTATGGTCGAAGATGAGTCAGGCAACACATATAGTACTGAATTAAAAAGCACGGAGTGGATAAATAATATTGGCGAAATGCAGGAGACAGAAGGTTATAAAATTCAGGTGAGTTCTGATTGTAATTTTGAAATAGAAGGAACTCAGGTTGAGTTGCCACTGGACATTCCGTTAAAAGAAGGGTGGAATTATATTTCTTTTCCACATGTTGGTTCAGTGGATGCCATGGATGTTATTCAACCGTTAATTGATGATGGATCCCTTGTTAAAGTTATGGATGAAAGAGGTGATGCAATAGAGGAGTGGAGTTTCTTAAAGAAGTCTCGTTGGGTAAATAGAATTAAAAATTTTGTAAGTGGTGAAGGTTACATGGTTCAGGTGAATTCGAACTGTGTACTACAAATTAAAGAGACCTATGCAAAGTCAGCCTTGTTGTCATCAGAAACAGTGGAAACAGAATATTTCTCAGTTGATTATAATGGAAATGGTTCCAACCATATGAATATTAATATAAGTGGATTAATTGATGCCAACTTCCAGGTTGGAGATGAAATTGCGGCTTTTGATGGTGATGTATGTGTTGGAGTCGTAAAACTAACTGAAGAACATATGACGGATGATGCTGTTGCCATTAATGCTTCGGCTTCAGATGAAGGAGTTCAAAATGGTTTTACAGAAGAGCATTCAATTGAACTCAGAGTTTGGAATATGAATAAAAATGCTACTTCTCAAACTTTTACCGAACTTGTGGAAGGGGATATGATATATCAAAAACATGCAAGTGTTTTTGTAACGATGAGTGAACAGGATGTAACCGGGATAAATGATTTTGAATCGATTGAGATTGAAATGTATCCGAATCCTGCCAGAGATAATGTTAACCTGAAATATTCAAAAATGCCAGCGATGGGGACAAGAATCATCTTAACTGATATGACAGGGAAACAGCTCCTGAATCGCGAAGTACAATCGGTGAACGAAGTATTGGATATTCAATCTTATCCTTCAGGAATGTATTTTATAAAAACCTTTATTGGAGACAAATTTAAGGTGCATAAACTGATTAAAAACTAAATGAACCGGAAACCAATGAAAAAAGAATTTGATATACAATCCAAAAAAAAATCAATTGTACGGTCTGGTATACCTGGTATTGAAAGTGACGTTACCAAAGAATCGGAACTTAAAGCAATAGCAAATATTTGTTGGAGATCAGAATTTGAGGCTTATGAAACCAGGCAGTCAAAATTGAAAAATGCGACAATTAAGGAGGTTGAAGCAGAGAATTGTTGTCTGCAAAAAATGATAGATCATGCAAGGAAAGAGCAGGCTTTATTAAAAAAAGCTATCAATACGATATTGGAATTCAGTCCCATTTATAACAATAATTGAGGCTGTTAAAAATGACAAAACCTATTGTCTGAGCAGGCAATAGGTTTTGTCAATATTTAGAAGTTTCTTGAAAAGTCAAAAATATTTATAATTCAATTCAAATCAATCTCCACATTTTATTTCAATATAAATTATTGGGTTTATATAATTGCTAAACCAACTATTTCATGGATTAGTTTTTGCCAGTTTTGCGAGGTTTTCCATGATGGAAGATAATCAGACCATGTTTGACCTGGATGTAAGCTGGGGACGTCAACTGGGTATGGAATCAACTGTAATCCTGAATTTTCAAAACCCTTCAAAATACGTCGCATATGCCAACCTGAAGTAATGAGTAATATTGGCATTTCTGTATTTTTATCTTTTAGTATTTCTTTTAGAAATTTTACATTTTCGGCTGTTGTGCGTGCTTGTTTTTCCAATATAATATCTTTTGAATCCACACCAATTTCATTCATGTATTTCAGAAATTCAGTAGCGTAAAAAATACCTCCCTTGATATTGAATGCAGATTCTCCTGAAAAATAAAGTTTTTTTATTTTCCCTAAACGGTATAATCGAATGGCTTCTGTTATTCTGTCAGCTCTATCGTTGTAATCCAACTGCCCCCAATTTGGTGAATAATTTACAGAGCCTCCAGCAATAATTGCTATTTCATATACTTCATTCTCATCAAATTGATTTTTAAAGGGTGCCGACCAGTAATTAACGGCTTTGATATAAAGCTGGTTATTGGTAAAAACAAGAATTAAAATAGTCGTTAATGAAAATAAACGTCTTCTCCATTTCTTTGATTTTAAAAAAATGATGGTAACCAATAGCAGTACAATCCAGTTAATTGGAGATGTAAAAAAGTTGAATATTTTGGAGAGGATGAAGAGCATGGTTCAGTATCAGAAGTTTTTGAATATTTTTTAATTTAAAAATTCTTCTTTTAAATCTTGAATCAGCCTTTTTGTAATCAATTCTTGTCCTTTTGGATTCATGTGGATTTGATCAAAAAATAAGGAATAATCATGAGAATAGGGCTCGAGATAGTTTAAAAAACTTACATTTTCAAACTCATCTGCCATTTGTTTGAATATCTCTAAGGTTTCTGTGAATTTTTTTGGTTCAGCCTGGTTATATACATCAATTGTTGGTACATAAAGCAAAATCACATTGATATTTTTTCTATTCAGTTCCCTAATTGTTTCTTTAAGTAATTCAATGTTAACTGTTGAGTTGTTGATTCGACGAAAATCACCTGCTTTAATTTGTTCTTTTAACCTGACTGTATCCACTTCACCATACTTTAAATTGGTCCAGTTATTCAGATATCCCCTAAATGAACTACTTATCAAACTTTCATCAAAACGAGAAGTTTTTAACAATTTATGTATCCAATAGTTGCCTGTTTCTGCCTGCTCTTTAATGTATTTATTAATGTCTTTATCCCCCATAAAAGGATAAAATAAAACATAAGAATTGTCACTTAATCCTTCTCCGGTGAATGACCATGCATCCACTCCATATACCAGCGTTTTTAATTTTGGATTTTTTAATATTAATTGTTTTACCATCATTTGCCTGTCAGCAATATTCACCCCTTCTCGCGTGTATTTGGCCACAGGAATTCCCAATTCAATTTGAAGCAATGTTTTATCAATCCCTAACATTAAATGGGAGTGACCAACAAGTGCGATTTCGGCATCGGTGCCTAATCCATAATATTTATAAAGACCGTTTGTAAGAAATAATCCTATCAAAATATCACATGTAAAAAAAAGAACAAGTCCCATCCCGATAATATTAATTGATTTTTTGAAATGGACATCTTGTTTTATATCGTTTAGCAGAGTCATATAAGTTAAATTGTTTTATCTGAAAACAAGAAATATTTAAAACTGAAAGTAGATAAATGCATTGGAGCTCATCCCTAATAACGATATACACAGTAATAGCCCGATATGCCAAATTAACTGTAAGACCGGATGAGTCTTTGGTCTGGAAAAATATAGTGATGAGATCTGGAAATATTGTAATAACTGAACAACAATTAGAAAAAGAATCAAAGTAAATGATAAAATGAAAGTTACGGAGGAAGCACCGCGATAGACCGTTGAATTAAGGTCTGTAAATATTTTTTGTGAAATAAGAAAGGCATCCGAAATATTATCCGCTCTAAAAAATATCCACGCAAACCAGACCATTAGAAAAACCGTAATTATTTTAAAAACCTTATAAAAAGCTGATTTTTTAATTTTTTGGAGTCCAAAAAACTTTAAAAAAAGATCTCCCCAACTTTCCAAAATATAATAAACCGCATGCAGTCCTCCCCAAACAATGAATGTCCAGTTGGCACCATGCCAAAAACCACTGACTAAAAAAACCACGAAAATATTAAATACCCATCTCGAATATTTTACCCTGTTCCCTCCTAATGGAATATAAAGATAATCGCCAAACCAGGATGAAAGAGAAATATGCCATCTTTTCCAAAAGTTGCCAATTGATGAAGCCAAATAAGGTAGATTGAAATTTTGCATTAATCGAAATCCTAGTATTCGTGCACTACCAATGGCCATGTCAGAATACCCACTAAAATCGCAGTATATTTGAATGGTGAAAAACAGTGTGGCTATTGCCAATGTTGAGCCGGAGAAATGTTCCGGATTTTCGTAAATTCTATCTACATAAGGGGCAAGACGATCAGCTATTACCACTTTTTTAAATAATCCCCATATAAAAAGTTTTGCTCCGGCTAAAAACTGTTCTGATTCAAATCGATGTTTTTCCCGAAATTGAGAAAGTAGATGTGATGAGCGTTCTATCGGACCTGCCACCAATTGGGGGAAAAAGGAAACAAAAACAGTAAAATTAATGATACTTGTTTCAACGTTTGTTTTTTTATTGTAAATATCCAGAGAATAGCTAAGTGCCTGAAAAGTAAAAAAAGAAATTCCAACGGGAAGAATAACATTCAAATACGCTAGGTTGCCCGTCATACCAATTGATTTCATTAGTCTGATAAAATTATCAATAAAAAAATTGGCGTATTTAAAATAAATCAATGGAGCCAGTGATAATAAAAGAGCAAGTGCCAGCCAACGTCGCCTTAATTCTGGTTTTTTACTTTCACTTATTTTTTTCCCGGTATAGAAATTTAATAATGTTACTCCCAACATCAATAAGGCAAATTCCCATTTCCATGCCATATAGAAAATATAAGAAGCCACAAGCAAAATGGCAGGCCTCCAGCGATAGGGGATTGAAAAGTAAATCAAAAAAACAACTAGAAAAAATAATATAAATTGCCAGGAATTAAATAGCATTTGGTTTCGTTGGTTTGTTTTATTAATATTTTATTTTACTATTCATGAACTTTTAACTGAACAGAAATTGTGTTGTGTATTGTTACATTTTATTACACTTTTACTTCTTCGTAATTTAGCTAATGTTTATTTTTCCGGTCTGTATCTTCTATCTATTCAATTCTTTTTAGAGAGTTTTTTTATCCTTTTCTTTTCTAATAATTAGCTCATACATTTTTTGCCAATCAGGTATGCCGAGAATATTTCTATCGTCAATATATATATCTGCATAGATTTTTCTGCTGTAGGTATTATCAAATTCTTCTCCTTCAAAATCATTATTTACGGCATAGAAGGTCAATCCTCTCTTTTTACAAAATTCAACAGCTTTTTCCAGATCTTTTCCGGAACGGTATGTCCAGAGAATCAATCGATGTCCTTTTCCCTGAATAAGTTTTAAGGTTTTTATGGCATAGGGAATTTCTTTGCCAATGGCAGGGAATTTGTGTTCTACAATGGTGCCATCAAAATCAACTGCTATAATCATAATACTTTGTTTAGAAACTCGGAGGACATAAATAAACCAAAAATAATATATATCCAACTCATCTGGACTTATCTAAATAACATTAATATAAAGAATAGAAATACCCTTTTGCCACATATTATTTCATAAATGCTGTTAGAAATTTTTATGAATCAGTATGATGCGTTTTTATTAATTTTTAAATTGATGTTAACCGGCATCGCTTATTTTGATAGTTTTTTTGCAGACTAACATCATTAAAACTTCTGAATTTATACAAATAGAAATTCTCTAAAAGAAAATAGTTGGATAGTATCTGATAATCTTATAAATCCTAATAATCTGTTTTGAAGGTTCTGTTAATATTCGGTAAAACCAAATGAGTCGAAACTGTTTGGCCCATGGGGGAATTGGTTTAATTGTTCCTGAAAAATAATTCAAAGCAGCACCTACGCCAAGCATAATGCCTTTATTTATAAAGGGAAGCAGGTTATACATGAATATTTCCTGTTTTGGAGCCCCTAAGGAAACCCAAATATATTTTGGTTTTATATTATTTATTTCTCTGGCTATCTGTACATAATCAAATTCATCAACTTTTTTAAACGGTAAAGGAATAAAATGCAGGTCCGGAGTATCACCTGCCTCAATAATTTTATCTTCTATTTTTTTGAAAACATCATAGGTATTTCCTATGATACATTGACTTACTTCGTGATGAATGAACTTACTAAAGAACTCCGGCCCGCTATAAGCTTTATATTTTTTTTTGTAAAACAGGGAGGCCATCATCGCCACATAGGCCCCGTCACATGAATTTACCAATGCGTTATTTAGAACCTCGCCGATTAAATTGTTTCCTTTTTTATGGGCTTCCGTTAAGGTATTACTGTCAACAAAGCAGCAATACCCCTTATTCTCCAGTGAATTGTCGATAACTGTTTTTTCAAGCTTTTCATGATTGAATTCCAGAGGAATCTTAAAATATTGCTCCATTTTTATTAGATACTTTTTTCCGATTTGGTTTCAGATTTAAATTTATTTTCTAGTGAATGGTTAAAACCTCCGAACTATATTCGGAGCAGGCTCTGCAATTTATTGCAGCAATTTTAATTTCTAAATTTTTTTTGACCGAAGCTCGAGGGCCGAAGACCGAAGTCTGGAGTAAATTGTTGAATGTTTTTCTTCCGTCTTCCTTTCAACTAGTATTTATTCAAATTTCACTCGAGATATAAAAAAATATATTTCCGATGCATGTGTTATAGTTGACCTGAAATAATCATCAGTTCATTAACCAGTAATGAATATACAATATAATTGGAATTCGAGCTGTTGTAAAATTTTGTTTGTCATAGATTGGCACGACAGATACAAATTGGTTTACCAGTTACTTTGTTCCAGGGACAGTGTACGAGAAGTTAATTCATCAGCTAAACTCTGCCTTTATAATATCTTATCCGTTTATATACTACTAAATACTTTATGTTCTTGAACCTTAATCCGTTTGCCCCTCCCTTGAAGCTGCCCTACACATCTTTTTCATATGTTAATCTTATTGCTTTCGTCCGGGACTGCTTATATATTTTTATCAGCTTTCGTCGCCGGACGAAGGGTTCAATGTCCATCTTACCCGGCGTTTCACGCCGGGTAATCACATTTGACACTTCCAGTGTCAGAAAATCCCGGAGGGATTAAATGTGAATAGCCCCGGGTAAAAGAATCCGTCAGCTGACGGAGAGTGCAACCCGGGGTTATGGTGAACAGATAAAAGCGGCGCAACTATCTCATTGTTTAATGCTGCTGCTAACCGTGCGCCGCAAGGAAAGTATATAAATTAGAAAAATAGTGCCCAATATTTGTATATAAAGGATAGCCCCTAAAGGGAGCGAATTGATTGTCTCTGCACCCGTCAACTGACACGCTGTGGTAATGAAGGAGAGTCAATTTGCGGACGGGCAAATAACCAAATGTTCGAATAATTTAGAAATATTCTTTAATTACTCCTTTTTTAATTTGTATTTGTATTCACCATACCCTTTTTTCCAATACTTTTTACCGTATCCAAATCCCCGGTCCGGAGTTTCATTTATTACAATTGCTGCTGTTTTTATTTTATTAAAACTGACTATTTTATTAATCTGTTTTATCTCTTCTTTATGACTGAGATTAATACGTAACACAAATAAACTGATATCTGAAACACGATTGTTAATAACGGCATCAGGTATTAACATCAAAGGAGGATTATCAATTATAATGCGGTCATAGATTTTACGTACTGTATCAATTAAGTGTTCAAATTTAGAGAAGTTAAATAAATCTGAAGGATTTTCAGAAATGGGTCCGGCCTGAATACAATGTAAATTGGGGAAAGAAGTTTCAATTATAATCTCATTGATTTTCTTTTTGCCATGGAAATAACTACTTAATCCATCAGATTCTTTAATCTCTAAATAATTGTGTAAAGTTGGTTTATGTAGATCAGCACCTATAAGTAAAGTTTTTAAATTACTTCTGGCCATTGTTGCAGACAAGTTAGATGAAACAAATGATTTCCCCTCCTCCGGAATCAATGAATTGATAGAAATTACTTGTGAATTCTGCAAGTCCATAGCAGCGCTTATGTTTGATTTTAGACCCCGGAAAGATTCGGCTATTCCGGAACGGGGATAGAGGATGACAGGAAGGTTAACCTTGTAGTTATGTTTAATTATTCCCTCAAATACCGGTAACGAAGTTCCTCTCTCTATTTCTTCCCGCGTTTCAATTTTTGCACTAAAAAGACTCAATAAAGTAATGATTAGGAAAGGGACAAGCGCTCCGGTAACAAGTCCAACACCAACATATTTAAATAAACTTGGACCTAAAATTCTGGATGATTCAGGCATTGCAGGATCAATAACCTGAATAGAAGGAGCAATGGATGCTTTGGAAATAGAAGCTTCTGCTCTTTTTTGCATTAGGTAGGTATATAATTCGGTATTTAAATCAACTCCCCGCTGAATTCCAATCAATTGTTTCTCCTTTTCCGGCAATTGATTCATTCTCCTCTCAATTGATTTATATCGATTTTCGGTACTTGTTAAAAGTGTCTGAGTTGATTTTAACTGATTTTTTATTGTTTCATACAATACATCACGAGCCAGTTGAATTTCCCTCTCCAGTCTTATAAAACTTGGACTTTTTGCAGTTACACTCACTGAAAGTACTTCTCTCTGTCCATACAATTCCATTAAATTGTTAAGTCTGTCGTTTAGGTTATCGTCGGTAATGCCAATTACCGAAGGATTAACCATTTCAGATATTTTGTCCGCATTATCCAGGTATTGAAGTAGATTATTATAGTAATCTATCTGAAGTTGAAGCATGTATTTTTCATTGTCTATTTGCTCCAATCTTTGAGAAACCGTTAATGCTTCCTGGCTCAAATTAATGGCTCCTTTACTGGCCCTGTATCTTGAAGACTCTTCTTCTGCAGATTTAAGCTGTGTCCGTATTCGCTCTATTTGTGAATCAATAAAGTTAATAGAGCTTACAGAACTGAGATTTCTGTTCTCAACATCAAATTCGATAAAAACTTTAGTCAGCTCATTGATAAAGTCTGCCTCTTTCTGAATATTCGTTCCTTTTATCGAAACTGTTATTACGTTTGAGCCTGACTGTGCACTGTTTATAGAGGTTTTATTTAAGTATGCTCGTGTAAGATTATTGATATTATTAAAAACCAAATAATATGATTCTCCGCTTCTTGCATTGCCAGGATTCAACGTGAAATCAAAATATTCATTCGTATAAGGAACACCAAATTTTACTATTTCATTAATCTTTACTTCCTGATAACCATCTTTATAGATTTGACCTTCAAACGATACTTTATACTCATTTTTGTTTAATGCAACTATTTCTAGAGGGGTGTTTGGTATATTTTTCGCATCAGGTGATGTGGTTATTTCAAACGGAACATTTCTATATAATTCTCTATTATACAACAGTTCTTTTTGATACCACGATGTGTTCCAGTTTAGTTCAAGAAGCGCTTTTTTATAGAGTGCATATGAACGCAGGACTCCAATTTTATTTTCAATATTGTTATTACTTACAGCATTTATCGCATTATTGTCAAAAGCTAAAATTGATTGTATTTCTTTGTTTGCCTCTTGTGCCAGAATTCTGCTGTTTACTTCATAGGTAACAGGCGAATTTTTGAATATAAAAAAGCTAATTATAATGCAGATTGCCACAGAAATAAGAAACCAATACCAATTTTTTATGTATTTCCTGATCTCCTTATAACCTTTATTTCCCTGCTCCGAATCTATTCGTTTAATTATTTCTTCTATGTGTTCCATGGTAAAAATGCTTTAATCTTCTATTAAAAAAAAGTAGCGATAAAGAGTAACATTGAGACTGTGCCGAGCAGGATCGAATAATTTCCTACATTTTCACCTCTTCTGATAAGTTTTGTTGGTGGTACATATAAAATATCATTGGGTTGTAAATAAAAAACATCTGAGTTATATACATCATTTGTGGTCATATCCACCTTGTACGAATTGGTTATATTATTATTTTGCCTGTTTACAATAACATTCTTTAAATCGGCATAAACGGTTATGTCCCGGGCATTTCCAATGGCCTCAATAATATTCATGCTTCCCTCGTAGTTATATACAAAACCGGGAGAATTAACTTCTCCCAAAACATTTACTTTAAAGTTTAATAGTTTAACCTGAACAGTTGGTTGTTGTAAATATTCTTCAGCTTTAGTTTTTAAATGTGTTTCCGCTTCGTCAAGTGTCAAACCTACGAAATTAATTTTTCCAATAACCGGCAAGGTAATGGTGCTGTCTTCAGCAACCCTGTATCCATAAAGATATTGCCCAACTTCGCTTTCAAACATTTGCGAAGAATTTGAAGATTCATTACCTGACCTGTTATAGATACGATTTACTTCCGCATTCTGGGTTAAAATACTTACGTATAGATTATCGAAGATCTTTATTCTGTATTCCGGAATTTCGTTAGAGAATGTTCTTTGCTGGTATTCCTTGTTTTTTAGGTCTTGAAACATGGCAATATCTTTTGTGCCTTTGCAGGATATCTGAGTAATTAAGGCAATAACGAATAAATAGAAAAATATGTTTTTTTTCATTTTATTTTTTTTTATGTGAAAGTTTCTATCTTTTATTAATATTTTTTGTCGAGAGTTTCATTTAAATAAGCAGCATAAATACTTCTTGTACTAACAATGTAATTCGAAAAATAAATAAAATTATTTCATTAACTAAAATATAAATTATTCTATTACAGAAATATATATGGAGATTAGTTTTTGATAAACCTTTTCCGAAGAAAAGTATTCTTTTGCTTTTTGTTGACCTTTTTTACCATAACTCAAACATAATCCTGTATTATTATATAATTCGTTTATGGCTTGTGTTAATTTCTTTGTATTTCCCGGTTCAACCAATATGCCATTACTTTTATGATCAATAATGGATGCCATGGCTCCTAAATTGGATGTAATAACAGGCTTTCCATGTTTCATGGCCCGTGTTATTACATTAGGAAAACCTTCATACCATTTTCCGGGAGTTACAATGATCCTTGAATTGTGATAGAGTTGATCCAGCTCATTTTCTTTAAGAAAACCAGTCCATGTTATATTTGCTGGAGAATTCTTTTTTAAATACAAGAGATTTGGATCAAAGCTTCCTGCCACCACAAAATTAATTTTTGCAAGTTGCCCGGCTGCTTCAATAAATTCCTTTATTCCCTTTTCCAAACTAACCCTGCCAACGAATGAAACCAAATCCCCTAACTTGTTTTCCTGGTGATTTGGAATATCCGGTGTTAATCCGGGGACAATGGTGATTTTGTTTTCGGGTATTCCATTTTTTATGAATTTTTGTTTCTGAAATTCGGACTGTACGATATATACATCAACCAATTTAAGAATGCCCCACCAACATCGGGCTGTATAATTACGTATGGCATAACCTAAACTTTTTATCTGATTTCTTTCGCAATTCTTTACAATACAATGTATTTCTCTTCCCGGTGTTAAACATTTTTCACAAATATGTGCCTTGTTGTCCAAATGCAAGCCGTTGGGACAAAAGAGTCGATAATTGGGGCAACGCATTACAACAGGAATCCCCTCATTTTTTATGGTTCTTAAAATAGCAGGCGAGATTAACGGATACAAGTTCTGAATTTGTACCACATCGGGTTGAAACTCCTTTATTTTTTGTTTTACTTCATTTACTGCCTTAGGATTCCATATTCCGGTAAAAAAAGCCAGTCCTTTTTTATATGTTGAACGATCCAATTCCGCAGAACTCCTTCTATACCATTCTACTTTGTGTCCATTTTTAATTAAAAGGTGGACAAGCCCCTCCGCTGCATATTCTTCACCACTGTTGTTGCTGGCGTAATTGTTATGGATGTATAGAATCTTCAAAATTTATTTTGTACAAATTCATTAATAGTATTGGCAAATTCCTTTTCCAATATCACTTCTGATTCTTGTATTTTCCATCCCTCTTCCGTATAAAAAAAATGAAAAGGGGACTTTTCCAGGGTATAATTACCAAAATGAACAAATTGAAATTCGATTAAATAGAATTTTCCATCCTTTTCCGCAATATCCAACCCCATAAATGGAACATCAAAGGCATTAAAACATTTTCTTGCATAGTTTAGTATGCCATCAGGTATTTCTTTGGTATACTTAAATAAACCACTCCCGCTGGCTCGAAAATCTTTTGGTCTCACTTTTCGGGATAGTACATAATAATCTGAGCCATAAACGAGAATCTTATAGTCTCCATCCAGATTTGACACAAAGTTCTGTATTATGAATTTTCTCCTGTGGTGAGACTTTTTCCGATAACAAGGATATTGTTTTTTTAAGTAAGGTTTTATCTGGTCTACAAACCAATAATAGAAGCTAAATGAACGACTTAATTTTTTTGGTATCCTAATAAAATCGTTTTTAGCCTTTAGTAAAAAAACATTTTTACTTTGTGCTCCGGCTGATAATTTAAAAACCTTAGCTTTCAGGTTTTTATTAATCATTGCTTTTTTATAGTCCTGATAACAACCAAAATATTCAGAAGTTGGATTTTTTAAAACGATGGAATCATTAACATCCCGTAAGATTTCCATAAAAACCTTATTGTCGTGTGCTCTAAAATATTGAAATTCAGGTATAAGTATGGCTCCTTTAAGTTTAAGGCCTAATAAACAATCTTCAATGTATGATTTATAAAAGTGATTTGGGTCCTCCGATGATTGATAAATAATATATGTGCCTTGATAATTCTTATTTTTAAAATCAATTTGATTAAAATTCATTACTTCTACATTCCATCCAAGTTTCACAAACTCCGACTTCAATAATGAGATGTCAAAATTTGCTTCTTTATAATTTGCTTTCAGCCAAAATTGATTCCTGTAATCAATTAAAATTAAAATATGATGTCTGTTTTTTTGCATTTGTTGACTATTCATGTGTCACTTTTAAGCACGTTTCATAAATACGTTGTGAAATTTTTTCCGGTGTAAAGTCCTTTATGATTTCCAATGAATTTTCTCCCATTTTTTTCCACCTGTCTTTATCTTTACATACCGTTTGTAATGTGTTTTTAAATTCATCCGTATGAAGAGGGTCAAATACCCACCCGTTTCCCTTTTTTACCAGTTCCGGCCAACATCCGTTGTATCCGGAACAGATAATTGGTAAGCCACAGGCCATCGCTTCAGGAACTACCAAAGACCAATTATCTTCCAGTGTAGGGATAAGAAATACATCTGCCATAGCATAAAATTGTGCCACCTCCGAATAATTAACCTTTCCGGGTAAATGGACATTCTTTATATTGTTATTCTTTATAAAGCCATTTGCCTCTTCAAATTGTTCTCCATCACCCAATAATACAAGTTGAGGAAGAGGGTTCTCTTTTTCGAAATCTTTCCAAACGAATAATAATTCCATTATCCCCTTTCGTGGAATGATTTGTCCAACATAAAGTAGTACGGGCCCTTTAATCTTATATTTTCCTTTTAGCCGGCTTAATTGTTGTTCATTCACTTCTAAAATAGCTTTTTGCAATCCTGAACTGTCGGCCGCCATATTACCCATATATAAACGTTTTGCAGGATATCCAAATTGTAATAAATACTCCTTTGTCAGACTTCCGTTACACGATATGGCTGTTATGAATTTTGCTGCTATTTTTCTTGCATACACTCTTGTTTTAGTAACTTCTCTTTCTGTATGAGGAGTCCTTTCGTATAACATAAGGTGAGGCGTTTTCCAGATTGCATTATTCACAAGTGCAGCATAGGTCCACTGAAAAAATCCATCGGATAAAATTATGTCAGGTTTTGTTTTTCGTACCTTCTTAATGAGTCCTGGGCGAAGAGGAATTCTTAATCCTCCCTGGTTGGCAAAAGATTGGTTTTCTACACGCTTGCCTCCAATCCGTATTTCGCCGCTTAAGCCTACAGCTCGATTTCCAAGTATCGAACAAAGCTTTTCTTTGCATCGTTCAGGTACAACATCTGCAAAATATATAACAGTAAGTTGATTATTACACAAACGGTTTATTTCTTTATAAACCGGAATACGATAATCCAGAAAACTACGGGTTACCCAGGTAATTCTCATGTTTGGTAGAATTAATAGTTTTTAAATATTTTTCAATTTTAAATTGATAATGGAGTGAACTAATCAAGGTAAATATCAGGACGACAGGAATCCATGAACCATAAACCCGGGCTCCAACTCCGGGGGCAGTTGATGATACGATTAGCCCCATAATAAAAGTACTTACCATAGCAGGACGAAATTTGTTAGCAGGGAAAAGGTTACTTGAAGCTTTTTTTAATGTACTCCAGAAATACAAAATTAAAAATACTGTACCCAACAAACCTGTTCCCAGAAGTCCGGAAAATAAAAAATTGTGTGTACTGATTGCACCATTAAATGCATTATATAAAATCACTGTTTCTCCATCAACAAAACCATAACCCAGAAGTGGCTTTTGTAAAAATGCCTCCCAGGCCAGCTTCCATATTTGATCCCTTCCTGATGTATTGGAGAGGCTAACAGCCTCTCTTCCATAAAAAAGCGTATGTTTTAAAATCTCTTCTACATCAACAAATAACATGATTACCGTAATTGAAAGAATAAATAGCAATAGCCATCCTTTGTACTTCGAATTTCCAAAAAAGAATCCCAATAATCCAAATACAATTCCAAAATAAATTTTATTGGAGGCCGAAAAAATGCAGATTACCAGAATTACATATTTAAAATATATCCTTTTTGTTAACAGTAATGCAAAAAAGAAAAGCAGAGGAATAGCCAAACGCGAAGCACCCAATAAAATTGTCGGAGAAAAAGCAGCACCAAGTTTCACTGCAGTGGCCACCTTCCAAAATAATTCCCAGATGATCCATAAAATTGCCCATTCTATGATATTCTGTGGATCCAACTTGATCATCAGATTATAAGCTATTAATGAGATTAAAAGCAGATAGGCTAAAGATTCAAAAGCTCTGTACCCGGTTACAAACAAATTGGGTGTCCACAGCATACTTATAAAGCAAACAATTATATAAATTATAAGAAATATCTGTGGAATTGAGAAAAATATTTTCAACCTTTTGGGTTTTTCAATTACCATATATACTGAAACAATAAATATTACAAGAACAAAAATTATCTGCAATAAAGCTGAGTTGTCAACAGAGCTATATTCGTCTAAGGATCTTCTTCGGGTAATAAAGAAATAGAGAATATTTCTGAAATAAAACAGGTATCCCGGAAGGCCTGCTGCCAGGAACAGTTGCTTTATTGATAAAAGTTTCTCACTTGTTTCCATCAACTAAAATTGCGAGTATTTTTAAAGGTTATTGATATTCTCATCCAAATTTGTGTAATTATATTATTCTTCTATGAAGATATTTGAAGTAACAACCGGTTTCATAACTTATAAATTTATCTGTTTGATATAAATAATCCGGGTATATTCCTTTATGTATATTATCAGAACTATCAACATCCAGAAAAAAACATTTTTAGCTCCAATTTGTAATAACTTTCCTACCTTATCTGGTGGAAATGAATGACCATATTTTTGACCCATTCTGTAGGCTAATCTGTTTCGTCCAGACATAATCATTGAATAACACAGGTTCTTTGCAATTCGTCCTCTTGCTTTATAATATGAATCTAAATTTTTCTTTGTAATTCGATTTAGAATTCGTTTTTCCCAGTGTTGAACCGTTGGCGCTGAAGCCCATCTCTTTTTATTTTTTTTTATCCACCCAATTTGTTTTGTTACCTGAATTCCATCGCTTATAAAAAGAACTTGTGGAATAAAGCCAATTGGCCCAAATGTTGCGAGATAGGCCCAGAATTCAAGGTCCTCAGTTATTCTCAAATCTGTTCGTTGTCCTTCGGTTTGTCGAACGATCTCTGTTCTCATTAAAATGCTCCCGGTGCAAATATGAAAGTGTTCAGCCCAAAAATCAAAAAAATTATCCAGTACCCGGGCTTGTTCTATAGTCTCAGATTCAGAAGATAAAAATCCAGGAACGATTGAACTTTCTTTACCAAATATGTTGTGTTTTTGACCAACACTAACAGCAATTGCCTGATTGTATTTTTCAAGAAAAGGAACCGTCTCTTTTAGAAAACTAGCTTCCCAGTAATCATCAGCATCCAAAAAAGCAATGTAATTACCCGTTGCCACTTGAATTCCTTTGTTCCTTGCGGCAGCCGGACCTTGATTGGTTTGTTCTAATAATAATATCGGTTTGGGATAATTACTAACAGTTTCCTTGGAATTGTCCGTTGAACCATCGTCAATAACAATAACCTCCAAATCGTAGTTTCCATGTTGTTTAAAAATGGAACCCAAACAACGGTTAATTAATAAGGCTCCATTGTAAATTGGAATAATTACAGATATTTTCAGGTTTTTCATAATTTTTAATCTTAATACAATTCGCCTGCAACATCTATCTAATAACCGGGTACCTTAATCTGAATGATTGTTTATATAACCACAATAAAAATTGCGGTTTGTTTTTATAATTCTTATAGTAGTATATGTGACTAATCATTTGCAATTCTTGTATTCTATTATCATTGAATTTTTTGCTGATCGTTTGACTGTGAGCATGCAAAATTGTTGTGTTGGGATAAAAAAAAGTTTTGTATCCTATTCTGCTTAGGCGTTCGGATAATATAATTTCTTCACCATACAGAAAAGTTCCGTTATCAAATCCATCCACCTCATTAAACGCATCATTTTTTATAACAAAAAAGCAACCTGAAACCCAAACACATTCATAAGATGTTGTAGATTTATTTTGCTTGGAATCATGTTTTATTTTTTTCCTTAAGAAAGGGAGTAAATTCCACCCTATCCTCCGATAAATTGTTACATATTTAACATGCCCTTCATGAAAACTTCCGTCAGGAGTGGTTATCATTGGGCCAACTAATGCGATGTCTTCATTTTCTTTTAAAAATGTAATAAGTTTTCCAATAACACTTTTATCAATTATTTCAATATCATTATTGGAAAATAGCAAATATTCAATATTAAAGTTTCTGTTAAGAAAGTCTGCTCCAAGATTATTGCCTCTTGCATATCCCAGATTATCTTCAATAGAAATCAAAAAAATACTATTATTCTTTTCAATATTTCCAAATTCCTTAACTAAATTAGCATTGCAAGAATTCGCAAGTTTTTCGCTTTCTTTAATTGTCGATGCATTATCAACAATTACGATTTTACATGGTTCTTTAATCTTTGGAATTTCATTTGTGATAAATTTAACGGTATCTTCAAATGATTTATATACTACTATTACAATTCCAAGCATTATATTTTATTTTTCCAATTAATACCCATCTCACTTTTGATAAACGTTTCTATATCATCAGAGTTAATAAGATGTAAACTTCTATTGATCCTATCATCCTCCCAGTTCCACCACGATATTTTAAGTAAAGCCTTTATTGTATCTTCTTCAAATCGTTTGCGAATGATTCTAGCTGGATTACCTCCAACAATAGTATAAGGCGGAACATCTTTGGTAACTACTGCTCCGGCAGCAATCACGGCACCATCTCCAATGCTTACACCCGATAATATAATAGAACGCCTGCCCAACCAAACATCATTGCCAATAATAATATCTCCTTTAGAATGTTTGTATTTAGGTTCTGATTTGTTCGGAAACACTCCTTGTTCTAAATCAAAAGGAAATTGAGAAACCCATGAAGACGGATGGTTCCCTCCCAGTAATATTAAAACTTCCTGGGCTATAGAACAAAAACTTCCTATTTTCAAGATACTCTCGTCTTTTTCATAAGGAGGAATATGAGGCTCTCCATAGGTGTATTTTCCCACAGTTACAAAAGGTTCAACGATTAAGTCTTCTGTGTGGCTGTATTTTATCCTTCTTATCGCTATTTTAAACTTAGTCTTTATACTTATATAAATAGAAATTAATATGATGAATAGTTTTTGCATCTTATTACGATTTTAAAGTTTTTTTATTAATTCAGTAATTTCTTCCTTTAAACATAATAATGAATAGTTTCCATAATAAGGCAAAAGAATCAATTGATGATATTTAAGTTCTTCCAGGCAATTTTTGTGCTGATCGTTTGTAAAAGTATTGTCTTCCTGTAGCAGGATAATATTGTATTTCCCGGAATCATACAATAAATTAATTGCCGGAATACAATCTTGATTTTCAACAATGGTATGCAAAGGAATAAAAAGCGTTTGGTATTTATTTTTATATGCCTGCCATTCTCTTACTGAGCCCCAATCGGTGTAATTTGAAATACCTACCGGATGAAAGATAACTTTATCCAATAACATGGCATAAATAAGGTGCGAGATAAAAAGTTTATCCAGTTTTTCGTATTTCTTAAAATATTCCAAAAATAAATAACTCTCTTCGAAACCATAGGCTCCACAACAAAACCAACGGCTTATTATTTTCTTTTCAACAATATTCGTAATAAAACTGTTATCGTCGATACTTATGTAACTCTTGTCTGCAGGATTTACATTTTTTAATGCATCTAAGGGATAAGTACATACAAAATTGCCTGGCTTAATATCACATTCAAAGCGATTGTCTGCATCCTTAATTACAATCCCACCTTGTATGTTTTCTTTCTGAATAGTTTGTGCTACTGTTTCGGGTTGATTACGCGTTGAAGCATCCAGCAAAACCAGCTTTAATTTATTCCTCAATCCGAGTTCTTCAAACTGTCGATTAATAAAATTGTCAAATTGATATTGTTCTACGTGCTTCTTCAACATGGTAATATAAATCTTATCAAACTGTTCCAGCTTAAAACCCGATATTGTTTCATACAACATTAGGTTTCCGGCAGGATGAATATCCATCCAGTAAGGTTTTTTAAGATCATATTCGGGGCGATCGGCTGCGACAGGTATAATTAGGTTAAAACTCATGAGTGTAGAGAAGAATATTTATTTTTTCTATCAAATAGTTAATGACCTCCGGCTGATGAGCATATTGGAGTATTCGTAAAAAATTTATTAGTTGAAATACTCCGTAATATTGTTTGTACCATTCGTAGTTAGAAAAATGATCGGTTAACACACGATCGATCCATTCAATGGTAATTTGGTGCCTGACTTTGTCAAAAGTATTTCCATACATCAGGTACGACCAGCCAAAGGCAGTGTCTTGTCTTATTTTAATCATATCCATCAAAGGAGATTCGATAAAGGAATCCAAGAAGTCAATCACAAAAATCCGATCGTGATTAAAAAGCACATTCGACAAAGTAAAATCGCCATGACATTGCCCAACCGGAATTTGTATCTTACTGATTTTCGAAAATATCATTTCCGATTTTTTCATAATTAAAACAATGTCTGCATCCATAAAAAATTTATGTTGAATTTTTTTGTTCACATCAGCAACCTTTTCCAACACAATAGAAGGCGGTAGTTCTCGCATTTCCGATTGAGTAACTTCCCAGTCTATAAACTGTACAACCTGCTTCGTAAACCGTTCAATTTTCTCAAATCCGGCATGATCGAAAAATTCCACAAAATTCTGGGCATGCACATATTCCATTTTTATAATACAGGAATCTTTTGTTTCTTCCAAGCCAATAATTTTAGGCGTATTAATGTTACCGTAACCGGAACTAAAAAAACGCTTTTGTTTTTCGGCCTGTCTTTTTAATCGACAAATGTAATTCCGATCGTGAGTGCCTTTATGAAGTATTAACTTTCTTCCCTGTTCTACTACCTCAATGGAGCACCCCGAGTGTCCTTTAACTTCTATGTTCGAAAAAAGCATTATTTATTTGGATATAGGCTGAACCTGCATTTTGGGCAGCTTCAATTCCTGTTTTAGAATCTTCAAAAATAAGGGTTTCTTTTGCCTCAAAACCCAATTGTTCCATAGCATACAAATAGGCATAAGGATCAGGTTTGGCGTTTGAGATATCATTGCCCGACACAATAATATCAAACGAATCACTAATATTAAAATGCTCCAGAACATTAATGATATTATGTTGTTGAGCCGTTGAGATTAAACCCGTTTTACACCCCGATTCTTTATAACAAGAAAGGAAATTAAACAAAGATTTATTCAGTTTTAAATGATTAAAGTAGTTTGGATAAACTTTTTTCTTTGCTAGTTTTATTTGCTCAATTATTTTTAAATCGGTAATCCCAATTTGTTTCATAAATTCTAGAATACGGAGTCCAAAAAGGGAACTGTATTTTTCTGATTTTAATTCATAGCCGTATTGTTTTAATACTTCTTGATACGCCAAATAATTTGCTTCTTTTGTATCTACAAGCGTTCCATCTAAATCAGTAAGTAGTAGTTTAATTTGCATTGTGCAATCTATTGTTCTAATTCCATATAATGTTCTAACTCTTCCGGTGTGCCAAACGAATAATACAGATCTGTATGCGTAAGTCTTATTAATTCTTCCTCTCCAATCAGGATATTATACAATAAGGAAATGTAATACTCTGGTTTATCCATCTTGTTTTTTCCCATCAATATATTGGCTGCCCTATTAAAACTATCTGCCTTCGAAAAAAAGTAGGCACCGGCCAGAGCGTTTTCAGAAATAACCTCCTTTTCAGCTGTTTTTATTACACGATCCAAGTTATTGGTTAGGGCAAAACTATAACGGGGATTATCCGAATGGAAAGAGACTAAAACTCCCCCGTTAACATTTTGAACAGGCTTTGAAAGGCTCTCCATTATAAGATTATCGAATTCTTTGCTTTTAAACTCCAAATCACAATCTAAAATCATGACAGCATCTTCTTTTTGGATAAATTCCCTGGCGAGCAAACAGGTTTCAACTGCCCCGCGTGTAGTTTTTTCTACCGAAATAATATTGGCTTCAGGAAAATATTCCAGTATTTTTTTATCGATGTCAAAGTTCAGAATATGTTCCTGTCTAACAATGAAGGAATATTTTCGAGACGCTTTTATCCCGTTTAAAGAATTTATTGCCCGATAAAAAAAAGGCTGTTCTTTTGCTAAAATAAGGGGTTTGGGTGTAGTAATCCCTTTGTCTAAGAAGCGACTACCTTCGCCTGCCATTGGCATAATAATGTGGAGGTTGCGCATACTGTCTTCATTTTCTTTAATAAACATTTTCCTGGAGATGTTCTCAATTAATAGAGAAATTTTAATGTTACCTAATTACCCTTTGCATTATATAAATCAAACAAGATAATGCTTCAAATTTGATGTTTCTGACGAATCAATCTTCTTAAAGATATTTTATTTGTTCAATTATATATCTGGGTCTTTTTTTTGTCTCTTTATATACTTTCCCTAAATATTCTCCTATGATTCCCAAACTTAATAACTGAATTCCACTTATAAAATAGATTGGTAGTGTTATTGAAGTCCATCCGGGAATAGTCTCTAAAAATAAATAGGAATATAAAGAGTATAATGCTAATAGTATGCTAATTACAAATATTAGTAATCCTAAATGAGCGACCATTCTTAATGGTTTAATACTAAACGATGTAATCCCTTCTAATGCAAACTCTACCATTTTTTTTAATGGGTATTTCGTTTCTCCCGCAGTTCTATCTAAACGGTTATAATATACATTTTTATGCTGAAATCCAATTAAGGGAAATACTCCTCTTAAAAATAGATTTACTTCTTCAAATTTTAGCAAATGTCTTATAACCTCTTGACTAGACAAACGATAATCGGCATGATTATATGTTATATCAACACCAAGCCATTTCATTATTTTATAAAAAAAATGTGCAGTTTGGCGTTTAAAAAAATTATCTGTTTGTCTTTCTTTTCTTACTCCATATACGATATGACAGCCTTCCTTATACGCACTAATCATTTCTTCAATTACAGCAATATCATCTTGTAAGTCTGCATCTATGGTGATCATACAATCACATTTTTTATAAAAACATTCTAAGCCAGCAAGTAATGCATTTTGATGGCCAAAATTTTTGGAAAGCTTAACACCCCGAATAAGATTGTTCTCTACGCTTTTCTTTTTTATTATCTCCCAGGTTTCATCTTTACTACCATCATCGATAAAAACAATAAAACTGAGTGGATCTATAATTTTTTTATTTTTTAAATAATATATAAGTTCTGTAAGTTTTTTAGACGTTAATTCGAGGATTGCTTCTTCATTGTAGCAGGGAATAATTATGCTTAATCTTGGTGCCTCTGTATTCATTTTATTCAAGTTGTTATTTGTTAAACGAGGAATCTGAAAGTAACTGATATGGAATATTAAAAATTTGATCTAACAACACTAAGTCTTTAACCTATTTTGTGTTCGCATTCTTTCTTATGCTCCTTAACTACCAGGAATATTAATAGTTTATAGGTGTGTAACTGATCAAATTTTATTACTTATTGTAGGACTGGTAATTAAATATACACTATAACTTGCAAACATAATGAATAACGGAATCATTGGAGCATGATATCTGGGTTGAACATTTACGATTAAAACATAAGCGGAATATGATAAAAAATACAATAACATAATCATTCCAAATCTGTTTTTATGCATAATAAGTTTTATTGACGAGAAAATAAATAACAGAAGTATAATGATATAAAATGACTGATTGTAAATTATCAACCATTCATATAATTCATAATTTGGAAATTTTTTTAAAAATTTATAAATATTACCATCATAGCCACTACTATATTCTCCAGCAAGAATACTAATTCCCGTTGCATCAATAGCATATAATTTAATAATTTTTCGAGGAAGAAAAGATAAATATTTTATGGGATTTTTTTTAATCCAGTCTAGTGCTACATTAAACATATATTTATCTTTTTCTTTATATGTCATATCCTGATTTTCAGGAAATATTTTACACGCGGCCTCAAAAACAGTACCGGAACAAGTACCATCTGCTAAGTCATTCGCACTCATATATAGATTCCAACCTCCAGAGGTAGATTGAAAGAGAAATTGTCCAAATGTTATTTTGTGAATAGAACCTATTATCAACAATCCTAGGATTAAACCACTAAAAATATAAAGGATTGACTTATACCATTTATATTCTTTCAAGAAAAAAGCAACTGCAAATAATGTTATTGTGAAAACCGGCAGAAAAGGTCTAATCCAATTAGCAATTGCGAGTATGATGCCTGCTAGAAACAATAACCAAGGATTGTCATATGATATATAAAGCAATAAAATAAAGTAACCAAGTGCCAAATAAGGAATGTCGGTATTGAGGTACAAATTAAATCCCCAGTTATTAATATACAATGAAAAAAATATGAGAGAAATATATGCCGAAGTTTGATTTAAAAAGTTTTGTGCCAATTTGTAAATGGACAATGTACATAACATCCCCAAAAGAATATTTAAATATAATATTGACTTTATTCTACCAAAAACAAAAAGAAAAACGGCCAATAAATTAATATACCCCGGAGCCACAACAAATGGACTAGTTCCATCTGGATAAAGATTACCTGTGCTTAATACACGTAATGCTTCTGATTCGTGAAAAAAATAATCAGAATCAGGTGGTTGTATTCCAGTTGAATTATATACAATGGCAACTTGTATTAGAATTGAGATAAAATAAAATCCAAATGCAATGTGTTTAATATCTACTTTATGTTTCATAATAAATTTGGATTGGCTTTCTTTTCAGATGTGTCAAGACTCTTCATTTTATTGTACATTTTATCAGCGACAAGTTCCCATCTAAATCTTTCCTGAACGAATTGCTGCCCTTTAATACCCATGTCTTTTAGTTTATCTTTATCAGATAATGCTTTTTCTATTACTTTTGCCAATTCATCTGGATCTTCATTTTGAACAATAAATCCCCATTTTCCATAACCCGAGAATTCAGGTACGGCAAACCGATTCAATCCAACAATTGGTGTTTTATTGGCTAATGCTTCAAGATAAGTGATTCCGTTGGGTTCATATAGTGCCGGCATTACATAAAGACTAGCTTTTTTAAAAAGTTCAACTGTAACTTCTCGTGATTGTTTGAAATAACAGTTTACATTTTGATGATTATTACCGATATCTGTACCAACGACTGCAAGTTTAACTTCGGGTTTAACTTTCAATAAAATGTTAAAAGCATCAAGTAACAAAAGTAAACCTTTATATTTTTCTGTGCCTTTACGCAATACAATAAGTAACAACTCATTATCATAATTCTTTTCGCCATAATATGGTCGTAAGTTTACTCCAAACCCGACATTCAAAACCTTATCTTTAGAAATTGAATAATGTCTGATGATTTCTTGTCGAGTCCATTCATTCTGAGTAAAGACTAGATCCATCCGCTCAGTATCTATTCTGCTGGATTTTTCCTGAAACCTAAAAAATCGTTTTTTTCCTAAACGTTTATCCTGAATGAACTTCTTTTGTGTTCTTAAAATGGCATCTTTATAGACCGCGTATCTATATTTTCCTTCCATTTTTGGAGGAATACAGTGATCTGAAACGAATAAGAGCCAGTCTATTTTGTCTTCAATATTTTTTAATTTCTTATTTATTTTTTGTTTGGCGAACCAATGTATTAATGGATCATGTGAAGTTCCCCAAGTGAAAAATAATTTCGCATAAAACATATTGTAGATACGAATCAAATTTCTATTTAGTTGCCAATCAAGAGTTGATAGCTGACATGAGTTAATTCTTTCGAAAAGTTTTTTTAATGTGTATGGTGTGCCAGACCATAACTTTGGATTGTTAAAGCCACCAGGGAACAGTAATAATAATTTCATTTGTATAGGAATTTGTGGTCATTATCTAAATTATCAAGATTATTTCAACTTATAAAAAAATTAGCAAGTCCTTTTCTTTGTCTAGTTGCACTAAATCAAGTAATATGTCATTATTAAATTGAGTGTTATCTTCCAATAAATTTTGATTTTTTCGTTTTTTGTTTAACGTCTCAATAAATCGGAAGCATAGTAAAACCTGATTAACGCGCTGTTGAAAAGAATCGTGCTTTTTTATTGCAGATGAAGTAAAAATGTATTCAATTTTTCCAAAAAGTGAAGTATTATGCACATTCAACGTTTTTTCAATACTTTTTATTCTCTCATGAAGAAGGACAATTATTGATTGATGCTTTTTCTTTAAGGATAAATAAAGTGCTTTTGGGATATTATTTTCGACAATCTTTAAATCTAATAAACGTTGTTCGCAGGCATTTATTAAATTGAAGCAAATCTTTTTTAAATGCTTTTGTGCATCAATATTTCTCTCATGAGAAGGATTTGAAACGCTATTAATATGTTCTCTATATTTTATTGTAGCATTGTTTAATAAGAAAAGTTTGCCCAATAAAAGCGCACGAAAAGGAATCACAACATCTTCGGCTGAAGTTGCCTGAGTAATTGGCCCAAAAATATCAAAAATTTTACGACTCCAGGCGCCAGTAGCTCCAGTTACATACAACCTTTTGGTATTAAATCCACGAAATGTTTTAAATTTTTCATTTCGATCTATAATATGGAATCCTGAATTAAATGACATGATAGCTGGATTTTCCATTATTTTGTCAACAATTATATCTACGCGGTTCGGAAAAGATATATCATCACCAGCAGCCAGTACAAACCAATCACCAGATCCCAATGTCATTATTTTATTCAAATGTTCTGATATGCCTAAATTTCTTTCGTTTTTATTAAGTATTATATCTTGATTTCCATGATAAGATTGTGCTTTTCTTTTCATGATTTCAAAAGTATTGTCAGTTGAATTATCGTCGGATAAAATTATTTCCAGGTTTTTATAGGTTTGAGAGAACGCCGCATCTATAGCCTTTTCAACAAAATCAGCGTGATTATAAGCATAAACAAACAACGTTACTCTAGGTAATTGTTTCATCGTGTAAAAATGTTTTTTCTAATTTTGACTAGTTGCATAGAAAATTTGGGAAGATTATTTATAAAAAATGAAACTTAAATAATATTGTATGTAAAAAGTTAACAATAACCAAAAAGAAAATTAATGAAAACATTTAATTGCTGTTCTCTTTTGAATTATTAAATTCAAAATCGTTGTATCCATCAATTAAAACCTTTTGGTTTAGAACATCCTCTATGTTAAAGATTCGATCTGTTTCCGAAGGTAGATGGATTCTTTTATCCGTCCTTAGGTTGTAAATCCTTCCCCTTAGTACTCTTAACCACTTTAACGAATTTAGAATTATTTTCATTTTTTCCTTTACACCTAGCTCCTTATCACACATCAGATAAATTAATCGTTTTCCAAAATTCATTTTGAATATGCGAAGTATCTTTTCTTTCTTTTTTGTTTCTATGCTTGTTTTATTAAAATTAGCTATACATCCGTTATTTAGATTTTTTATTTTTTTCCACAGCAATTCGTTTAATGTACTTTTGATTTGATCAAGATCTTTATTCCGCTGTTTAAAGGCTAAAATTACTTTCTTATGGAATCCTAAATATTTTTCGAAATTCGAAAAATAATCATTCGAAATTCCCTCTCTATATCTTACTGTACTCTCATTTATTAATAAAATATCTCCTAAAAGAAGTGCGCGAAAAGGTAACACAAAATCTTCTGATAATACGTCTTTATCAAGAGGTTGAAATAACTCAAAACATTCTCTTGAGTATACTGCCATACATCCAGTTAACATTATTTTCTGTTCAAAGTTGAAATAAGATGTTGTTCTATATTCTCCGTTATATTTTATCAAATCAATAGCTGTTCCAATGTATTTAATTCTATCCGGATTATCTGTTTTTTGAAGAGCATCATAAACCGTCTGAATTCTGAAATCCATGGAAATATCATCTCCCGCAGCCACAACTAACCATTCTCCTTTTACTAATTCAACAACACAATTATAATGTCGGGCAATTCCCAAATTTTTTTTATTTTGATTAATAATTATTTTATGAGGACCATTATAATTTGAGACAACCTCCTTTATTATTTCAAATGTCCGGTCAGTTGAGCAGTCGTCTGATAATATAATTTCAAGCGGAGAATAGCTTTGATTTATTGCTCCCTCAACTGCACTTCGCACAAAATCTTCCTGGTTATATGCAAAAAGGCAAAAACTAAAAAGTGGTCGTTCTCTTGAAGATATCTTATTTTTCTTCATAATGTTTTGATTGGTATTAACACTCTTCCTTTCCACTTTTTAAATTTAATAGTATGAACAGTGTTAAATACAAATACAAGCAAGTAGTTGTATTTTAGTGTTTTGAATCGGTGGCCTGCTATTTGTCCTTACGAATGCTATCACCGTAAATGACTTTTCTTACTAATGATTTAACTTCTTTTAGTTCTTCAATTTTTAGTAAATATGCAGCAACGCTATATGTAATCAAACCTAATATAGATCCAGTTACAAGCTTTATTATATAATTTTCAATAAAAAAAATACTGATAAAGACAAAGAATGACATTATTCCAACAGCTACAATTACGGGTAATAAATCTTTAAATTGTTGTATACCTCCATAACCATATAATTTTCCGGGCATATATGCATTAATAAAAAAAGAGATTAAAGAAATAACAACATGCCCAATAACCATTGCTTTTACACCCATAGGTATTGTTATTAATAAAGCTATTATCAAAAGTGGCGCTTTAGATAAATCAACTTTCAAAAAAAGATCCGATCGTCCAGTTGCATTTAATATATTCATATTTAATGCACTAATTGGATATACAAATCTGGCAAAACACATCCACTGAAGTAATACAATAACAGATTCCCATTTGTCAGTTAGAAGCAACCGAATAAATGGATCTGCTAATAAGGCCAATAAAGTCATGGATGGAAAAACAAAAAATGCGGTCATTCTAATTAAACGTTTATAAACTGAAATCAAACGATCTTTGTCATCTTGGAGAGAAGCTAAAATAGGATAAGTAACTTTATGTAATATACCCGATACAGTCCCTGCTGTGAGATCTGCAAAAGTTTTTGCCCTGGTATAATATCCCAATTCAGTAGCAGAATACGTTTTCCCAATAGCGACGTTATAGAGTTGATGATATGCTTGTGCGTATAGTCCAGCAATCAATAGCTTTGAACCAAATCCAAATAAATCTTTAAATGATTTTTGTGAAAATTTAAACGAAAATTTCCATTCGTTAAAGAACCACAACATTAATACAGTTACAGCACTTCGAATTAAGTTTTGAAAAACTAAAGCCCATACCCCCCATCCATAATAGGCAAATAATATTGCTGCGGCACCTCCAATAATGACAGAAATAGCATTAACTTTTGCCATTGTTTTAAAATCAAGGTCAATTGTAAATTTAGTTTGCTGAATAATTGCCAAAGAGCTTATTATTAAATTAGAACCTAAAACTCTTGTTAATATTACCAATTGCGGTTTATTATAAAAATCTGCAATTAATGGGGCCGTGAAAAATAACAACAAATAAAATAAAGAGCTAACAACCAGGTTAAATACAAAAACAGTTGAATAATCAAGATGTGAACGATTTTTTTTTTGAATTAAACCAGTCCCCATGCCACTATCGATAAAGGATTGTGAGAAGGCAATAAAGATGGATAACATTCCAATAAGTCCAAAATCCTCTGGCATTAAAATTCTGGCTAAAATAATACCAATAACAAGTTGCCCCAATTGAATCGAAAGCTTCTCAATGGCACTCCAAAATACTCCTTTTGTTGCTTGAGATTTAAGGGGGTGATCATTCATTTCTTTTTTCAATAATATTATATAGCAATTGGGTACATTTTTTTGCACCATGTTCATTAAAATGATCCGTATCTCCAAAATCTTCATCTGAAAATACTTCACTATCAAACAAATTAATTATTTCAATTCCTTCAATTTTGTACAGTTCTTCAAATAAAATTAGTTGATTAGGTAAAAGTTTTTTATAGTCACTTCTGAAAGGAGTAATAACAACAAATATTTTTCTATTATCTGAAAGTATTAATTTTACAAGTCTTTTTAACCAATACATTTGATCTGGCTTTCGTTTATTTTCTCTTAAGTGAGGTACTACTCTATCTTCTGCTCTGATATCGGTTAAATAATCAGTTTTTTTTTCGTATCCTTTATAGGCAAAATCCAATTTTACTGGCTGCAAATTAGCACATTTGCTAAATATTAATTTTTCACTTTTTTTTTGTATTTTACTTTCATCAAAATATGGGATATTAAAAAAATACCTATAAGCAACTGCTCGATAACGTTCAGAGATATAAATAAGTGAATATCCGGGTGATGATACTGAAAAATAGACAATAATGTTATTGAGAAGAGGGAGTCTATTTCTGTTCTTACTATATAATTGATATGCGATATACAAATCTGAACTTGTAAGTCCCAGATTGTATGAGTACTCATACAAATTAGGATAAAATCCATAATCTGAATTAGATCCTCTCATCACTAAAGTCTTAATTGAATTTTTGCTATTTTCAAATCCAACTTTTTTTTTGTAGACGTAATACAAAAATTCTTCATTATCAAATAAATTAGGATGAACCCTATTTCGCCATCTTTCGAATTTTTTTATAGTCTTTTTTTTAAAGTTACAATTAGGGAAAATAATAAGGAATTTAATTAAAAGATTTATTCCTTTTGCAATGTATTTTGTTGCGGTTCTATACCTCATTCTAAATAAAATGTATAACTCTACGTAGCTTATAAAGTATAAGATTTATAAAAAAAATAAAATAAACTCAAACATTAAAATGAATTAATTGTCTCAACAACCTTATTTACTTGCCAATTATACATTACTGGGCTAATTGGCAAACTTAAAACCTCCTTATGAATCATCTCTGTTAAAGGTAAACGTAATTCAGACCATTCTTTATAGGCTTTCTGTTGGTGTGGAGGAATGGGGTAATGAATTAAAGTTTGAATTCCGTTTTCAGTTAAATATTTTTGAAGTTTGTCTCGTTGAGAATGACGAATAACATAAAGATGCCAAACATGAGATAAGGACTGAAGTATTGAATTACCGAAGGATTGATGTGGTAAAATGATATTGGGATTGATGATATTATCGCAATAGTATTGGGCAACTTCACGGCGGCGTTGGTTATCTGCATCAAGTCGGGGGAGTTTTATTCTAAGAATTGCTGCCTGTATCTCATCAAGACGCGAATTAACTCCTTTAAAGTTGTTTTCATATTTTTTTGAAGAACCATAGTTCCCTAATGCCCGAATTACATTTGCCAGATCCTCATTACTCGTTGTAACGGCTCCTCCATCACCCAAACAGCCCAGATTTTTGCCAGGGTAAAAACTATGTCCAGAAGCATGACCTATTCCTCCTGTTCTCTTTTCTTCGTAAATTGCTCCAATAGCCTGAGCATTGTCTTCTATAAGCTTAAGTTGGTATTTGTCTACAAGTCGCTGGATTTCAGGATGCATCGCATTCTGTCCATAAAGATGAACCAACATTATCCCCTTTGTGCGTTTGGTAATTTTCTCTTCAATCTTAAATGGATCGATGTTGTATGTATTCATTTCTGGCTCAATTAAAACTGGTATAAGACGATTGTCAGTAATGGCAAGTATTGAAGCAATATAGGTATTTGCAGGCACAATTATTTCATCGCCTTCATGCATTTTACCTAATTCAATATAGGCCTTCAGAATTAAACGTAATGCATCTAGTCCATTCGCTACTCCAATACAGTATTTGGTCCCAATATATTGAGCATATTCCTGTTCAAAAGCTTTCACTTCTCTGCCAAGTAGATACCATCCTGATTCCAAAACACGTTTTACAACCTGGGACAATTCAGGTTCATAATTATTATTAACGGCCTTTAAATCCAAAAAGTTTATCATTGAAGTTGTCAAAAGTTAAGCTTATAAATTTAAAAAAAAAATAATGATTTTTTCTCTTTTCTCTTTCTACCGTAAGAGAGAGGTGATTGTGACCATGTCTCTATTAGTGAGTCAATTAAAATGTAACCGTAATTGATGTTGTTAAATTATATGTTTTTTAGGTATTTAAAGTCGCTTTAGGAGAGTAATTTTAAACAAGAATATTATAAATGTTTCATTGTTTTACAATCGAATACTGATAAATATCGTAAACCACACCACGCCCTCCAAATCCCTCTTTCTGAAAAATCAGATTTTCATTTAAATATTTTCCCATTTGTTCTGTTGATTGTCCAAAATCAAAAATAGGTTTATCTACATAAACTTTATTAATCAATTCATTAAACAAATAATCTAACGCCCCGAGTTTTTTACCGTCTTCATTTGCAGATATATATTGAACGTGAATGAGATTTTTCATTATAAAAAGCACCGTACCTCCAATTATATCCATATCCTTTTTCGCAACGAATAATTTGATCTGTTTTGGGAAATAAGAATATAATTGTTTGATTTCAGAAATAGAATGAACTGGATGGGTTCCATGGTTCTTTAGAAGATTTTCATCCAATAATCTCCAGAAAGCATCAAAGTCTTTACAATCAGACATTATAATTCCTTCTTTTATAGCTTTTCTTATTCCACTCTTTCGGGATTCGTTAAATTTAATCTTACTATTTTTATATATAGTAGATGAAATGTTACACCCAATTTTTGTTGCACCTTGCTTAAATAAGGCGTAAATATCTTCCTGACTAGGAGTACTATGATAAATCAAAGGTGCAGGTTTATAAATGACTTCTTTAACACTAAGTTTCCTTAACTCAATATTTAACTTACTGAAAATGTTAAGTACATCATTAGATGTTATTTTACTGCTGGTGATTAAGCCTCCAAAGGTTAAACCTTGATGAGAATAAAAAATATTTTCATTTATATTTCCTGGAAGAACGGCCTGAAATTTGTTTTTTCGATAAATTATAAATGAACAATCCTCAAATCTCTCAGCATGATAATCCATGAAGTCCCTATAAAACAAGAATGAATCTATTCTAGAATTCTCAATAAAATTATCCCAATCTGCTTTTTTATCTGGTGTATATCTTTTTAGTTCAATCATATTATTTTAAATTTCTTAAAATTCATATAATCTCTCATATAGTCATTTTCATCATATTTATGCGAAGCCAACACAAAACAGATTGAACCTGATGAAAAATTAAGTAACTCTCGCCAAATTCCAGGAACAATATGTAAGCCAATATAAGGTCTGTCAAGATGTACAATCTTTTTGTTCATGCCATCGTCAATTAGTACATCAAATGCTCCGCTCGCAGCTATAATAAATTGTTCCAGCTCTTTATGAGCGTGTCCTCCTCGTTCTTCTCCACCCGGAATATCATATAAATAATATACCCGTTTTATATCGAATGGTACCGAAATGCGATTTTCCAATGCAGTTATATTTCCCGCCCGGTTATGTATTTTAGGCAGTTGCATTACGCCACAATTATATATGGTGCTTGTTATTTCTTTAGCCATTGCTGATAATCTTTATATTCCCGAATATAGTCGGCTTCTTTGTAATATGTTGAACTTAGTACCATTGCAATTGAGTTAGTGGAAAAATTGTTCATCTCCCGCCATAACCCATTAGGAATGTAAAGTCCAAAATATGAACGGTTAAGGTGAAAGGCTTGCTTATGTTTTCCATCATCAACAATAACATCAAAACTTCCTGAAAGAGCAACTATCATTTCATGCTGTTTTTTGAATGCATGTCCTCCACGTTTTTGACCTCCTGGTACATCATATATCCAATACGTTCTTTTTATCTTAAAAGGCAGGTGTTCTTCCTCTTCAATATAAGAAAGATTACCCCGAGGGTCTTGAATTTTTGGTAATTCTATAATTTTACATTTTTCAATTTCTTTCATTATAATATCATATTTTTTTGGGAAGATGGTTAAATAAATGTCACAATTCGGCATAACTTATTTTTACCTTTTCCTGAAATTGATTGAGCAAATGGGATAGTTCACCCTTCCATTCTGTGTCTCCCAAGATTCCATTTTTACAAACCGGATGTACAATAACTTCAATCGTTCCTTCTAACTTGTGTAATTTTGATGTGATCTCCGGAATTGTTCCTACATAATTGGCGCACTTAATTCCATTTCTGTTAAGTCTTATATTGTATAAAATAATTTCCATCTCTGAAAATATATTCCTTCTCTTTCTCAAATTGCTATTTATTCGAACCGAAGGAATATTATATTTTTTTGCTAGTCTAATTACTATATTCCCAATAAAGAAATTTGTATGTAGTTGCCCGTGAGAATCCAAATGAGTTGGTTGAATTCCTTTGCTTATAACCTTATCTATTTGGGCAGAGAGTTCATTGTAAATAATGCCTGAATTTATTCTTAAAGGATCAAAAATTCTTTTCCTTTTACCTCGATATATTCCATTTTCATCGATCTTACCCCAATAGTTCCCTCTCTTATCACAAAACAGACTGCAATTTTGCATCTCTTTTGTTATGGGTTTTCCTTCAAATAAATTCAGATGAATTCCTACACGATTTAAAAAAAACTGACTCTTAGCCATTCTTACAGCTTCCTCAAATCCTGGCATATTAGCCAAAATTGAAGTAGATGATATTAAGCCTTGTTTTAAAGCTTTTTCTATTGCTTTATTTATATTTGGTGAATATCCAAAGTCATCACCATTTATTATAACTTTCATAGGTTTTAATCAAAGAAGCCTCTGGTAAACTCCCAATTGCATATGTTAAAAAAATCATCTTTAAGATCATTAGATAATAATTTTCCTATAAACATCTCGTGTTTATGAAACAGCTTAAATGGTAGTTTCAGTTTATTTGTGGTAATATATGTAATTGCTTCAGCCTTTTTTCCGTGTTTTGAAATTAAATATTTTGATGCAGTAAAAATATCTCCCTTGCTTTTAAAGTTATCATTTATTATAATGATCTTCAAATGTGTGATTTTACTCCATAACCATGAAAATTTTAGTTCCCCAACCTGTTCCTGGTAGGTTTTGTAGTCGTAAGGGGAGTAATATTCATGTGCTTTAAATAGTTTTCTGTCTTTATGTATAGATGACTTATTTCTGCTTCTTGCTATTAGCATGAGTTGTAACAGGGGCTTATAAAACAAATCAAGAAATCCCAATTTACGATGAACTGCTTTAAATGTTAATGGCAATACATAAGTTGACAAATGAGATATTAATTGAAAACCGGTTTGGGCTGCTTCATTGTACTGTAGCAGGTCCGGCAAAGGATTAGAAATTTGAGCTTTGACGTTATGTTCTACTAAAACAGAATCAGATGATTGCCATAAATCAGATAAAAGGGTAAATCTTTTACGATATTCTTCCTTAATAAAAAGATCAACACCACAGGCGACCTTTATTACATCAGATTTATAATCCAGTAGCTCTATTATGTGACTTTGAGCTCCAATCAGATTATCATCCATATAGGCAAAAGAATGAAATGAAAATCCCAAGGGCGTTTCTGTATATTTCCTGATAAGATCTTCCTTTGAATAATCTCTGTTAAAATTAGAATTGAATTCTCTTACATAAATTTGCCATTCTTCTTCTGTTATTTCATTCGTTTTTTTAACTACTATTTTGTGTTTCGGGTCAACTTTTAATTGAACTTCAGAATTATTTGTGATTAAGTTGCTGATCTGTTTTACCGAAATAAAATCTGAGTTCAAATTCTGAAGTTTTAAAGTTATTCCAAATTCATTTTTTATATGTATCAGCAGTTTGCTTGCCAGCAAAGAATGTCCTCCCAATTCAAAGAAATCGTCTTCAATCCCAATTGTTTTTATTCCCAATAAATCTTGCCAGATTTTCACTATACGTTCTTCGACATCATTTTCCGGAGGAGTGTAAGCTGATGCTAATTCAGGTCTTTGATGTAATGATGTATCCGTTTTTTGATTTTGTTCTGCTTGTGTCGTAATACTAGTATCATTGACTTGTTGGAAAGTTGAATAAGTAATTGTTGATTTTGTGTGATAACTAAATGGTTCAATTGGATCGATCCAATGCCTTTTTCTTTCGAATGGATAGGTTGGCAACGGAATTCTTTTTCTTTTTTCTCCTTCGTACCAGTTATCAAATTGTTTATCGGCGCCATAATTCCATAAGGCTGTAAGCGTGTCAAAGAAAAAATTAATATCGTCCACTTTTTTCCTGGGGTGTCGTATGGTTGGTATGGATAAGATTTTTTGATTATCTTTTTCAAACTGAGAGAGTAGGGTAGTCAATGATATTCCCGGTCCCACCTCTATAAACACGGTATTCTGGTCTTCAAGGATTTTATTTATTCCATCAACAAAGTTTACAGTTGAACGAATATGATTTACCCAATAATCTGCATTGCCGGCAATTTCCCGGGTTATCCAGGTACCCGTTGTATTTGACACAAAAGGTATTTTAATGTTATTAAAAGAGATATCAGCTATCTGTTGTTTAAAATTCTCCAGTGCCGGTTCCATCATTCTGGAGTGAAAAGCGTGGGACGTCTTTAACCGGGAAATCATTATTTCCGGGAATTTTAATTCCAATTCCTGCTGAAAACTATCAATTGCTTCAATTTCGCCGGAAACGACACTAAAAGAGGGGGCATTTTGAAGTGCAAAATCAATGTTGTCCGGTAAAATTTGTATCACCTTCTCTTTGGGTAACTGGATGCTTAACATGGCACCTTCCTTTTGCGCTTGCATTACTCTTCCCCTTGTAATAACAAGTTTTAGTCCGTCTTCAAACGAAATAAGTCCGGATACACATGCTGCCGTAATTTCACCAATACTATGACCAATCAGAGCGTCGGACGAAACACCAAAGCTTTGTAACAATTTTGCTATTCCAAATTGCACAACGAAAAGAGCCGGTTGAGCGTATTCTGTTTTATTTATATCACTCTTGTATTCTTCCGAGAATAATATTTCTTCAAGTTTTAGGTTATAATCATTTTTTGCAATATGAAATGCTTTATCTAAAACTTCCTTAAATACAGAAAATTGATTATAAAGGCCTTTGGCCATGCCATTATACTGACTCCCTTGTCCGGTAAATAGAAAGATAATTTTTGGATTGGTAAATATTTTTGTTCTAACAGGTGCATCCACTATTTTTTCTATGACTTCGCCCTGGGAACTGCCAATAATAGTACTTCTATATTTATAACGTCTACGTCCGTTTAACAAAGTGAACGACAGATCGGATAAATTGCAATCATTGTTTATTAGATAAGAACCAAGATTTTGTTTGATATTATTTAGAGCGGTTTCTGATTTTGCGGAAACCGGTATAATATGGTATTTCCTCTGACTTGGTTCGCTTTGTATATCCGGAGCTTCCTGAAGAATACAATGTGCGTTTGTCCCTCCAATACCAAATGAACTAACTCCTGCAATCCTGGGTTTGTTGTTTTTTGATTTCCACTCTTTTAATTCGGTATTGATATAAAATGGACTTTCTTTTATTTGCAGCTCAGGATTTGCTTCATTAAAATTAATACTCGGAGGTATTTGTTTATGCTTTAAAGCCAAAGTAGTTTTTATTAAACCTGCAACGCCGGCCGCAGCATCTAAATGACCAATGTTTGCTTTAATCGACCCAATGACACAATATTCATTATCCTGTGTTTCTTTTCTGAATACATTCGTTAAAGCTTTAATTTCAATTGGATCCCCGAGGTTGGTCCCGGTACCATGTGCTTCAATCAAAGAAATATCAGAGGGTTTTACTCCTGCCAATTTCTGAGCCCTGGTAATTACTTCTGATTGTCCTTTAATACCCGGAGCCATATAACCAACCTTTGCAGAACCATCGTTATTAACAGCCGAACCTTTGATTACTCCCCATATCGTATCATTATCTTTAATGGCATCCTGGTATTTTTTCAATACTACTATGCCAACTCCTTCTCCGAAAACAGTACCATCAGCATCGACATCAAAGGGACGACAACGGCCTTTAGGAGATAAAATCCCACCCGGTTCGAACATATATCCAATTTTTCTGGGAGTATGAATAAATACTCCTCCGGCAAGTGCTATGTCTGATTCGCTGTTTCTAAGACTATTACAGGCATAATGAATCGTAACAAGAGAAGTTGAACAAGCAGTTTGTATATCCAGACTGGGACCATCAAGGTTTAATTTATAAGAAGCATGTGTTGTGAGAAAATCCTTCCCATTATTTACTATCGTTTGGAATTCACCAATTCTCCTTAACTCATCTTCATGTTGAAACAAATTTTTTAAAATATAATTATCTGGTCCGCTTCCTGCAAATACTCCTATCGTGCCACTGTAATTATCTGAAGAATATCCCGCAATTTCGAGTGCTTCGTGGCATGATTCCAGAAATACGCGATGTTGAGGATCCATGAAATCAGCTTCTTTTGGGCTAAATCCAAAAAAAGATGCGTCAAACTGATCTGCAGTCGTGATGCTCCCGATCGAATACACATAATTTGGATCATCTAATAGTTCTTTGGCAACTCCTTTATTCTCCAGTTCTTTTCTGGAGTACTCTGTTATCGTCTCTTTCCCGCTTTTTATCAGCTGCCAGAATTCTTCAATGTTGTTTGCTCCGGGAAATCTTCCGGTTAATCCTATAATCGCTATGTCGGTTTCGGTATCTATTATTGGCACTACATCTAAGTCTCTACTGTCTGGTTCTTCATTTTTAATATTTAATGAATCTTTATTAGTTAATTTTTCAGTAGGGGAGATGAATGCAGATAATGTATTTATTGTAGGATATTGAAAGACATCAACGATATTTATTGTTATATCTAGTTCTTTTTTTAATCGAATTATTAGGGAAGGAATTAAAATAGAATCTCCTCCAACGTCGAAGAAATTGTCAGTAGTCCGAACATTTGGATTATTTAATATTTCTTGCCAGATTTCCAATAATCTTGTCGAAATTTGATTTTTGTTTAAGTTTTTTATCTTTCGAATATTCTTTTTATCTGTAAAATTATTGCCATAAATATTTTGGACGATAGAGTCAATATTCGAAAAGTTTTCTATTATATCATTGTAAAAGCTATTTCGATGGATGGTTATTGGTTTTGTTTCGATATCCTCATTTTTGTCAGAGTTTTTATCCTGAATCCGGAATGAAGATGGATCAAATTTGAAGTTGATGGCGTAATCCGTTGGGATTTGGTAAATCTCACCATCTGCTGATTCCATTTTGAAATTCTCAAAGTTCGAGTCAAGGAAATTCCAAGCTACTGTATTTTTTTCAGTTTTTGAGAAAGGTATTGTGATAATATTCTTTCTTTTAACTTTGGCTCTTTCTCCAATGTAGGCAATCATTTTATGTTCAACACCTTTGCCAATAGCCCTGCAGCTTATCAGAAGTGTGTCAACAAGTAATGAGTCTTTATGCTCGCAACTTATGATTGCCCCAATAATTCCATAATCTCCGTATTTGTCTTCTAAACGGACATAACTTACCTGCCAATCCGGTTTTTTTGAAAGAATATCAATTTCTGATTCTGTTCTTTGTTTTTTTGTGAAATTAAATTGATTTGTACGAAACGTAAGCTGAGATATTCGGGTAATTTCTTCTGATCCAACAGGATTGATACTGATTTTTATTTGTAATCCGTCAATAAATTCTTCATATGTTTTTAATCCGGACTTCAGACTTGCACGTGCTGCCTCATCTTTATACATTAAGGCTCTTTTCTTATCTTCTTCAGTTATCTTGTTTTTGTCGAATACCCATGAATTGGCGATGTAGTCTATATCATCTGTGTTAGTTCTTTTCTGAATGGTTAAGACCGAAGGAACGTTTGTTTTAACTTCTTCACATTCGAAAGGATTATCATCGATAAATACAATGGTGTCTAATCCAATATTAATTTCTTTTGAAAGATTAATAATATTCTCTGATTTGGGATTCCAGTTTATTCGTGAAAAAGAAATATGCTTACGTTTTAGGTGCATCTGCTTGTTATTCTCAAATACTTCCCAAACTTCCTTTTCGTTATTTTTACTGCACAAGCAGAGCAGAACTCCGGAATTGTATTGTTCAATCAGGAACTTCTGTAATTTTTTTTCCTGTTCACCGATAATTACTTCTTTTGCTCCATCTTCACCAACAACTCCTTGCCATAAAGTATTATCGCAGTCAAGTACGACTGCCTTAAAAGGGGAGGTGTAAATTGCGTTTATCCTGCGGGCGATTAATGTGGATGCACATGCAAAAAAATTATCCTTAAATGGTATATTTCCTTGCTCTTCGCCTAAAGGTTCATAATAATCGGTAAGTTTATAATTAGTTAAGAAATTATTAGTGTGGACAATAATAATATTGTTAATAATTTGCGAAAGGCTAATAATTTCAGTTTCTATTTGTATAAATGTTTGTCCGGCTTCTTCATCATAAATCCAACGTTCCGATGGAGGACAAAACACAATGATTAGTTTATTAGATGGATTGTTTTGAGAATGAGACTTTATTGTTTCAATGAACTCTCTTGAGATTGTATTTGCGTTTTCCGGTTTTACGTGATCATCCGGGAAAAGATCCTCAATTCTAATTAATACAATATTAAGTTGATTGGTGTCTGAATTGAATTTACTCCCGGGATCCAGCAATTGCTGGAAAATCTGATTAAATCCGACAAAGGTAGTTATTGCCGGCAGATTCATTTTTTTTAGCCAGAAATTAAGCCCTTTTTTTAACGGCTCTGTAGTAAATGATCCTGTAATATTAATTGATAGTTTTTTCTCAATTTTTGTATTAAGGTCTATTTGGTAATTTGGGTTGGAACTAATTTCATCGAGTAATTTATTAAATTTCTCAACAAGCATATTTGCTGTTACACTTGAAAAAATATCTGTATTGTATTTTAAGCTAAGATCCAGACTATTATCATCATCATATATTTCCAGAGTAATGTCAAATTGACCTTCCTGGTCTTTGAGTTTGATGGGCGATATGTCAAAACTTCCATATTGCCTTTTCTCTTCATTGAGACTTAAAAAATTCACCAAAGATCCAAGTGCCTTTTTGTTTAAGAAGTTATATAAAACCTGAAAAATAGGAGTTCTTGATAAATCTCTTTGACTGGCGACTTCATTAACAATTTCCGAAAATGGAACATCCTGGTTTTCTAACGCTGTTAATATAGTATGAGAATTATTATTAAGAATGTCGCCAAAATTGAATTCAGAATTAATTCTACATGGAATAGGTAATGTATTAATCAGATATCCGAATATGCCGGAATAATCTTTATCAGTTCTTGCACTTACGGGAAGTCCAATACAAAATGAATTTTGCTTCGAATATTGTGCAATAAGAATTTGATATATAGTAAACAAATAGGTGCTTAAAGTCACTTTGTGTTTAATGGCAGAGCTTTTTATTTTATTGTAAATCTCACCCTTGATTTTAAAATGAATTGTATTTCCATTAAACTGATGTATTTCCGGTCTGTTAAAATCAGTAGGCAGGTCAATTGTTTGAGGTATATTTTTCAGGGTATTTTTCCAATACTCTATTTGCTTTTTACCTTCGGTACTTTGTAAAAAATTATATTGATTGAAAATGAATTGAGAATAGTTTATTTCATCTCTTTCATGGCTAAAGGTTTCCCCATTTTTTAATGATTCGTATATTTTACTAAAATCAGAAGAAAAAAGTTGTAATGAAATTGCATCGCAAATAATATGATGAAAACTAAAAAGAATATAAGCCGATTGGTTATAATAATAGATATAAGTTCTGAATAATGGTCCGCTTTCAAGATCAAATGGGATATTATTATCCTGATTTATCCTTTCTATTAATTCCTTTTCATTACTAAAGTTATCTTCAACTTCCTTTAACTCTGGAATAAAACTATCTGATATTATCTGGCAAAGTTTAAAGTCTTCTCCATCTTTCAGTTTAAAGATATGAGACCTTAACGGCCAATGTTTTTCCAGAAGTACTGATAAAGTATTTTTAAGAATTGATGTGTCTATTCCATTATAAATTCTTAAAGATAGTCCTATGTTATAAGCAGATGAAGTGGGTAATAGTTGATGAATAAACCATAGTGATCTTTGATTTTGAGCAAGCGGAAGAATTTCAATCTTATGACAGTTATTTATCTGCATTAAATCTAAAATTGAATTCTTGTTTTTTTTCAATAAACCGATAAATTCAATTTCAACTTTTTTTTCAAAAGCCTTGAACGTTAGTTTCGTCCCTTCTTTGGTTAAGGTGAGACGTTTTGGAAATATATTATAATACTTTAAATCTTTCATATTAAGCCTGTGTCCAGGAACCTGCTACTACAATTCTCCTTCCGACCACTCTGATTGTTCTATATTGTCCTGATTACCTGGGAATGAGTCGTTTTCAATAATCATTCTTATAAGATCATTAACGGAACACTCTTTCAGGATATAAGTGAGTTTGACATTAATTTTAAATTTATCTTTTAGAAAGCTGGCAATATCTGTTGCAGTCAGGGAGTCAATATCGTATTCGTTTAATTTTACCGAAGGTTCTATTTTTAGTGAGTTGTCATCAAACGATTCCATTATCTTTTTAGTTATCATCAAACGGAGCTCATCTTTATTATTCTTATCACCTAACCCATCTAGTTGATTTGTAGGTAATTTGTCCGTTTCATCATTTGATGAGTTTTCATTAATTAATTCCTTGTTAATAGCTTTTTCACCACTAACGATAAATAGTTGTCTGTAAATAACGTGCTTTGGATCCTGCAACATTTCAAACCATTTATTTGACAGTCGATCTAAGGTATCCTGATCCAGATATCCCTTTTTTACCAGACTCCGTGAAATATTAATGTTTTCTGCTTTGAGTAGAGCTTTGTCTCCCAATATTCTGTTATGAGCTGTTGCAATATTAATTTGTAGGTGCTGAGCACCTAAATTTTGTAAATAGTAGGGGAGTTCTCTCCCTATATATGGATTTCCCCCTTCGTTAATTCTTGATTTGCAGTATGCTTGATACATTAAGTCCAGTTCCGGGATATGTGGATTCGTTAAAACATGGTATTCGAAATCATTACTGACAATGATTAATTTTCCTCCGGGCTTTAGAATTCTATACAGTTCTTCTAAGGCTCTATCTGGTTTTTCAAGATGCTCTATTACTAATCTGGAAATAACAATATCATAGAACTCGTCATTTTCTCCTGTTTGATAAATAGAACCCTGTTTTGCTTTAATATTTAGTGTGTTGTACTGTATTATGTTATTTTGAAAATTATCAAATAAAAAAGAATCTATCTCCAATCCTGTAAAAGTCGACTGAGGGAAATTTTCGGCAAGATTAAATAAAAGAATACCTGTGCCACAACCGCAGTCCATGACTTTCATTCCATTCTTCATTCCTAAACGTTTATAAATCTCAAGTTCCTGACTATAAAATAATTCAACTTGTGATTTTAAACGAGTAATCTCCGTTTTCTGATTTTTTGTAAAACTATCTATATTATAGGAGCCTTTCATCGTGATCTGTTGGGTTATGTGATATATACTGGTTTTTGAATAATTATCAGTATCTGAAACATTCTAGAATTAACATATTTCAAATATATTAAAGTAAATTATCCTCAGTACTTTTATCTATTCGTTAATTTTCTTAATTGCACTTTTAGTTCTAGGTTTTCAAGACTTAGTTCTGCGTACATTAGTTTTAGTCGCTCATTTTCTTTTTTTAATTTATCTTCTTCTTCCGTTTTCGAATTTGACAGTTTACTGTATTTCGATCTCCAATTATAGAATGTCGCTTGACTTATCCCGTATTTAGTTATTATACTGGAAATTGTTGTGCCATTATTGAATTCCTGCAGAACTTTATGAATCTCGGATTCTGTATATCTCTTTTTTGACATTTTATAAGTTTTAGATTGAGTTGTCAGCTAACTTGTTTTAATATGTATAACGGATATTATAATAAGTGCCCAGCAATAACCTGGCAAATAACAATCTAAATTATCATGGAATCGTTTTAATTCCTTGGTTGTGTAATCTAATGAATAATAGATTAGGGGTTGTTTCTCGAACTTAGTAGCTTGGGGCTAACAATCCTGAATTTCTTTTATTTTATGTGATTTTTTGTGTTTGTTGATGGGGTTTTTTGAACGTCTGAACACGGGTTCCCCACCGTCACTTACATAATTTGGATTAAATCCTGTGACAATTTTACATCCAAATAAAAGCTATAAGTAATAGCTATTTAAATATACTATATTAAATATTATAATTCAATATGGAATATTTTATAGTATTTGGAATTTTATTGTTGTAATATACTGTAATTAAGGATATTGAGTGTGGTTTCCGGAGTTTCTAACCTTTTTACAATAATTGGAATACAATCAGAAAATTCTAATATCTGGACATTTGTTCTAAAATTGGGACGGTTTATGACTGTTTTTTCTTGTAATAATTATTTTTGATTGCAGCTCTTCCGGAATTTTAATGACTATCCTCCCGGGCGAAATTTGGGTCTGCAAATATTTATTGTAATTCATAGTTGATTGATTATTAAATGTTTATGATATTTTAGTTTCTAGATGTAGTCTTGTGCTTACATTTCTTAAGCTTTAGATATACAGCTATTTAAGGCATTGAAATAACTATTATGAATGTTTCTTTTAAAATTTATAAAATAGAAAATAATAGAATGGTTTTAGAAATCAGTATTGAGGATAATGAACTTTCTCCTGGATTGATTTTGAAAATTGCTTGGTGATAGACCTTGTGGACCAGAAGAAAGGAGTAATCTTCCAAAACTTCCATAACAATATTTTTTAAAGTGTTTTTGGTCATTTAGAAATGTTGTCCAAAAAATTGTTTGGCACAAATTGATTTTACTTCTGCAGATGTCAAGAATGGAGAGAGGCTTAATAATAAGTTGACTCAACTCATCCTTTTGGCCTTTAATTTTAATACTTCCTTACAAACGAATTTGAATTTGTAGAAAAAATAAAACCCTCCACTTTCGTGAAAGGTTTTTATTTGGTCGGGATGACAGGATTTGAACCTGCGACCCCGTCGTCCCGAACGACGTACGCTACCGGACTGCGCTACATCCCGAATTGAGGCTGCTAATTTAAGTAAATTTTAAAAAATCTGTTACTAAATTTCTTATAAAATTTCAGGAATGTTGTTTCGTTTAAATCTACTATATTGAGCATAAATTCAATATGCTGAAAAATGATAGATTTGGAGAAGATAGAACTAAAGATAATTGGGAAAATTTCGACACCACATAAAACGATAGAAAATATTCCTATTCAATCGGTTGGAGCAGGAGACTGCGAAGGGGTAGTAGAGCTGGAATCCGAATTAACTGAGGCTTTGCAAAGCCTGGAAGGATTTTCGCACATCATTTTACTGTACTACTTTCATAAAATAAAAGATTTTAAACTCAAGGTAAAGCCTTTTATGGATAACAAAGAGCATGGTATTTTTGCAACACGTTCACCAAAACGTCCTTCGCCAATTGGTTTATCTACTGTTGAAATTATTAAAATAGAAGAGAATAAAATATACTTTAAAGGAGCTGACATGCTTAACGAAACTCCGTTACTGGATATAAAACCTTTTTTCCGGCAGGTAGACAACAGACCTGATGCCAAAAGCGGCTGGTTGGATAAAAAAGAAGAAGACCTGGCAATAAAAACCCGTTCTGATGATCGTTTCGCCTAATTATCGTTTGTCCTTTTTCTTAAAAATACTTTTGATTTTTTTCCAGAGCTGACCTTCCTTTTGGGGAGCTTTAACCTGGTCCCGTTTTTCAAGATTTGTTTTGTCATCCTTCTTTTTGAATATCTCAGCAAGATCGAAGGTGTGTTTCTCGATATCCAGAACCTCTTTAAATGTTGGAGTGTTAAGCATGGCCAACATCTCCGGTTTCGGATCAGGAAACGAACTGTTTTTTAAATATGCGAATTTTGAATCTCTATAGGTTTTGTGGAAAAACTTTCCAACAATGGGCAGCGCCATATAGGCTCCCTGTCCGTAAGTAGTTGTTCTGAAATGCACTCTTGGATCATCGGCACCAACCCAGCATCCGGTGACCAGATTCGGAGTAATTCCAATAAACCATCCGTCGGAATTATTTTGTGTTGTTCCTGTTTTCCCGGCAAAATCACCGGGAATATTGTATATGGTTCTGATTCCTCTTCCTGTTCCTCCATCCACTACAGCTTCCATCATATTAATTACAGCCCGGCAATTCTCCGGTGAAACCACTGGTTCTGTTTCCAATTCATGATGAAAGGTCTCAAGCACCTTTCCATTTTTATCTGCTATTTCAACCAGGTAATTGGTTTTAACAGGTTTCCCGTCGTTTACAATACCGGCATATGCTTCAACGATTTCTTTTAATGATATGGATGCTACACCAAGAGCCAATGAAGGGTAATCGGGTAAATCAGCTGATATTCCCAATTTCTCGGCAACTTTAATGGTTTCATCAATTCCTGCTTCGAGCAACACCTCTACCGAAACCGTATTGAGAGATTTGGCCAAAGCACCCTTCATGCTATAGTAACCACCGTATTCATCGTGCGAATTACGCGGAGCCCAGTCGTTGTATTCTTCGTAAACCTTGTATGTATTTACAAAATATTCATCGGCAGGAATTCCGTCTTCTAAGGCAGCCAGGTAAACAAATGGTTTAAAGGTTGATCCGGTTTGTCGCGGAGCAGTAACATGATCGTACTGGAAAAAACGGTAATCAATTCCGCCAACCCAGGCTTTTAAACTTGCATCGTGAGGGTCGATGGCAATAAATCCTGCATTGAGCATCTTAAGGTTGTGCTTAAGAGAATCGAGCCTGGAAATTTGAGCGTCTTTCAGTCCATCCCATGTAAATAACGTGGCATGTGTTTTTGTGTTGTATTTCTTAAGTTCTTCGGCGTAAATTGCTCCGCTTGTGTTTCTGTTCTGAATAGCGCTCTTTAGTATATCCGGATTTTCTTTAAAAATATCTCTCGATTTCCAGTGATTATCGAAAACCTTTTGAAGGTTCTTCATGTATTCTTTAACCGATTGCTGCGCGTAATATTGAAGGTTATAATCGATCGTTGTTGTAATTTTTAAACCATCAGTATACAAGTTATAAGGCTCACCGTTTTCATTGGTGTTGTCTTCACACCATTCTTTTAGTTGGGGTTTAAGTTTTTCAATAAAGTAAGGTGCAGGGCCCTGGTTATATGAAATAAGTCGATATTTAACACCTAACGGTTTTTCCTTATATTTTTCGGCCTGCGCAGGAGTCAAATATTCTGATTTTACCATCTGATCAATGACCACATTCCTTCGACCTAATGCCCGCTCAGGATGTGTGCGTGGATTGTAGTAATTATTTGCCTTTAACATTCCTATTAGCACGGCTGCTTCATGAACATCAAGCTTTGATGGAGGTTTGGAAAAGAATCGCTCAGCCGCCACTTCAATTCCATATACATTCTCGGCAAATGGCACAGTGTTTAAATATAATGCCAATACCTGCTGTTTGTTATAAATGCGTTCCATTCGATAGGCAATAATGGCCTCTCGAAGTTTATTTACAGGCATTGACAGCGGACCATAATCAGCCCTTGGGAACAGGTTTTTAGCTATTTGCTGGCTTATAGTGCTTCCTCCGCCCGAGTTGCTTTTATGTAGTAATATTGATTTGAAAAATACCCGTGCCAGTGCAATTTCATCAATTCCCCGGTGTTCGTAGAATCGGGAATCTTCGGTGGCAACCAATGCATTAATAACATTAGGGGAAATTTCATCGAAAGTGGCATAACTTCGGTTTTCAATATAATAGCGTCCCAGAATTTTTCCATCTGCCGAATAAACCTCCGATGCCAGGGGATTATTAATTTGACGTAATTGTGTTTTTGACGGTACAGGACCAAGTACACCAAGAAAAACTAATATGAAGAATAAACATACCAGTAAAAATAAGGCTATTCCTGCCTGGAGAATAATCTTTAAAATGGGATACTTTTTTGCAGTCTTTTTAGAACTGCCCTTTTTCCGGTTGGTTGTATTTGATTTCTTTTTTGCCACGCAGCAAAAGTATCATTTAAATGAAATGTATTTATTATCTAAACTGTTTAGTTTGTGAAATATTATGAACGGGGTTGTGTTTATTTTTTGATTGCAGGGAGGCCGAAGACGGAAGCCGGGAGAAAAGTATTATTCCGTACTTCTGTCTTTCAACCTTATACTATCATTTCTTTGAAAAAATACCAGGTCATCATTCCCGAGGTAATCAATTTAAGAAGTGTTCCGGCCAAAAAGCCAATAAACGAACCAAAACCGGATTTTAAGGCTTCTTTGTGTTCTTTCCCGGCTGTAAGTTCACCAATAACAGCTCCGAGAAATGGACCTATAATTATGCCGAACGGAGGAAAGAAAAACAGACCAATTATTAACCCAATTATACTTCCCCATACACCGCGCTTGCTTCCTCCGAATTTTTTGGTACCCCATACAGGAATAATATAATCGAGGGCATAAATAACAACTGTAATAACAGCCCAGATAATCAGAAATTTCGACGAAAACTGATAGCGTTCTGTAAAATGTAGTAGTAATAATCCCACATAACTTAAAGGTGGTCCGGGGATAATTGGAAGTACACAACCTAAAATTCCACTAATAATAAATAGTATACCTAGTCCGATTAATACATAATCCATAATTGCTGATTTAAATTTGAGGTAAAAATATATTCTTGAGAATGCTATTCCCCATTATTTCGGTGAACGCCCAATAATTGTCGGTCTTTTTTACGAAACCAGGGAATACTTGTCAAATAGATAAGTACAACGGAGAGTAACATTACCAATCCGCTCATGTAAAGAAAGTTTTTTTCTTCCAGAAGGTAAATTGGGTGTTCATTCAATTCGTCCCAAAACGTAACAGTAATTAATACCCATGCATTATTTATAGAGTGACCTATAATGGCTACAAAAATATTGTTGGTTCGTAATATCAGCCATCCAACCAAAAGTCCCAATACAAAGGTAGAAGGCATCTGCCATGGATTAAGATGAAACAGTGAGAACAGGAGCGCCGACATAAAAACTGCGACAAAACCATTGTAATTTCTGCGGAATCCGTTTAATATCATCCCCCTGAAAATAAGCTCTTCAACAATTGGGGCAATTATGGCTACCTTTAAGAAAGCGCCAACCCATCCGTAATCGCTTTCAAAAACACGATTAAATAACTCAAAAAACCAGGGTGGGGCAGGTAGTTTATTCCCCAGCCAGATATTAACTACTTCCAGAAAATTATGTGCCCCCCAAATAAAAGTGAAAACAGGGAGAATAATCAGTGGATTAAATCTTTTAACCGGGAAAATTTGTAATACAGGGATCTTTGATTTTCGAACACCATAAATCAGAATAAATACAACCGAACCAACTCCCAAAGCAATTTTTTTAACAGGATGATACAGGTATTCTGTTCCTTTATAATAATCGATAACGGCTAAAGGAAAATCGATAACCGTTTGGATAAAAATGTATAAAATTACCAGGTGGATGCCTTGTAAAAGGGTTGGGTAATATCTCTGACGGTACTGCTCCATAATTAAAAATAAAGATAGCTATTTCAATAAAAGAACAATAGGTTAACCAGATGAAAATTATGCCTTATTTCTTTTTAAAACCATTTTCTTACCGGTTTTAAATGTAAAGTAGCGCTGCGCCAGGTAACTGTAAATAATTACAAGGAAGGTGGTTACTATTTTTGAAAAAGTAGCGTACCATTCAAAATATTCTACGAACAGTTTTAGAAAAACGTAATTTAATAAAATAGATCCCGATACTGTTACCAAATATCTAAAGAGCTGTATCCTTCCTTTTAGTTCTGATGAAGTAAAAGTAACATATTTAGCCAGAAAGAATCCTGTTGTAAAAGTGATAGGAAATACGAAAAGAAATGCCGCAATATGAGGACTGATTGCAATAAAACCCAACTCAAATATCTGCTTGTCAAAAACAAAATTGTAAAAAACAAAATAAAGTCCTATGTCGAGGATTGTGTTAGCCCCTCCTGTGGCAGCATATCTGAATATTTCTTTTGGTATAAAATGAAAGACCGGGAAATAAAACCAATCCACTATTCGGATAAATAATTCACCAATCTTTTCGAAAATGTTTCTCATCTGGCATTCAGGTTGAATTTCAAGCTTGCAAAGAAAAGAAAACATTTGGAGAAAGACTAAATTTGTTTTCCGATTACAAAATTATTGGAGATTAGGTGGCTTATTATGTGCCTATTCTTAAAACTTCTCCTTATATCAAGTCAATATTTTCAAATTTAGTCTTTCTGTTTTTATTGTTCTATTGCTGTTTTTTTCCTTTGTCTATCCACATTTGCTCAATTTCTTCCAGCGATTTGCCTGTTGTTTCAGGAAGTAATTTCCATACAATTATTAAATAGGGGATACACATTATCGCAAAAAGAATAAATGTTCCTGCCGCTGATAAATTACTTAACAACCATGGAGTTAACTGACCAATCAGGTACGTGCCAATCCATAATGACAATCCGGCTATTGACATTGCAGCTCCCCGCACTTTTACCGGGTACATCTCGGAAAGTAACACAAAGATTACAGCGCAAATTGACACAGCACAGAAAAATATATACAGAAGGAAGAAAGTTAAAAGGAAAATTGATGAAACATTCCATTCAGTTCCAAAAGTGAAATACCAGGCAATCAAAACTAAGGTAACGATCATTCCTGATACACCCCAGTAAACCAGTTTTTTTCGGCCAACCTTGTCGATGATAACTAAGGCAAGAATCGTAGTCAGCATGTTTACAAGGCCAATCATTACTTGGTAAAAGAAAGAGTCACCGTCAGATAACCCACTTTCTTTAAATATCGAAGGGCCGTAATATAGTACTGCATTTACACCCATAAATTGACCGAGTATCGCCAAAGCAACACCTATAAACAGCGCTATACGGAAGCCTGGTTGTAGTAACAGTCTCCAGTTTGATTTCTCTTCTCCTGAAAGGAGTTTTTTTACATTCTCTATTTGAACAGGAACTTCTTCCTTCGAAAAAATCCGGGAAAGGATATTTCCGGCTGATTTTTCATTACCACGGGCAATAAGCCAGCGAGGACTTTCCGGAATAAAAAATAGAATAATTAGAAACAGTATTGCCGGAAAAGATTCCATACCCAGCATCGCTCTCCACGATTCTGTTGCAAATATTTTTGTGTACAATCCTTGTGTTACTCCAGTCTGTTGCAATGTTTCAGAGTGCGATAAAAGACCAAAGTTGGCAAGATAGGCACCTAAAAAACCAACTGTGATGGCCAGCTGGTATAAGGAAACCAATCTTCCCCGGTATTTTGGGATGGAGATTTCAGCAATGTATAGAGGTGATATGACAGAGGCGACTCCAATTCCAACGCCACCAATAATTCTGAAAAGTACCAGTTGCGGCACATCAGCAGAAATCATACACCCCAAGGCAGAGCTAAGGAATAAAACAGATGATGTTAACAATACGATTTTTCTTCCAAAACGATCGCTAAGCGGCCCTGCAAAAATTACTCCACCGATTGAACCGATTAGTGCACACCCCACATACCATCCGGTACCTATCTCGTCGAGATGAAACTGGCCGGAAACCATATCAACTGTTCCGGAAATTACTGCTGTATCGTATCCAAATAAAAATCCACCCAATGAGGCCACAAATGCCAGCCACGCTGCGTAACGAAGTTGTTTTTTATTGTTATTCATTGCCTCTAAATATTAAAATATTCTTTGTATCGGTTGTAAAGGTGTCCGGCTTGCAGGTATGATGATTGCGGGCTCATAAAATGCGAAAATTCAAAAGTGATGCCTTTGTCATAGCCTGCTCTCTTTGCTGCTTCCAATTTCATTCTAAGCTTGTCGAATTTAATCGGCAGGAATTTGATTGGCATATCGCGATCGATCGTTTCTGCATTGGTCCAGCATTGCATTCCATATTTGTCAGCCAGTTTTTTATTCACTGTAAAAAATGCATCCAGTTCGTTGTAATCTATTTGTCCATCCTGAAATGCACAGGCATCTACCACATCGTGGATACCATCAAAGATTTCATTCCATTCGCGTTCGTGTTCCTTAACCGAAACAGCATCATCTTTTGTTAATGCACTTCCTGCTGCAGCAACTGCTTTTTTTCCGTCAATCCAGGGCGATATAAACGTTGGCAATCCATTTGAAACGTCTTTACATTGTTTTCCCATTTGATGAAACGCGCCGATGGCACCTTTTGTACTTCTGCTAATTTCACCGCTGATATACCATCCACCAAAGCTTTTGTGTTTACTTCCGTAATTTTTCCAGACTTCGTCGATGACATATTTATTATCTTCCACTTCCCATGATAAATCTCCGGTGTCCCAATATTTTCCTGAGTCGTAAAGTCCGAAATAAAATTTCATCCCATATTTGTCTGCCAGGCGCAGATACATATCCAACAGATCAACCGAAGGCATGTAACATCCTTTCTGCAAAAGGTATTTCGAAGGAAAGGTTATGAATTTGCGATATCCCGAGCGAATCATTATAACCGTGTCAATTCCTATTGCTTTCATGTGGGCAAAATCTGCATCCCATTCTTTTTCTCCCCAGTTCTGATGGGGAATATCGTGCGAAATTTCATCAAGAAAAGTTCCCGTTATTTTTAACGCGTCTCCCGGTTTTATAATTAGTTTCGATTCTACATTTTCAATTTCTCCAACTTCTGAAGCGTTTTTATTTTGGCAAGAAACTGCAGAAGGCAAAATAATGGATGTCATTCCTGCAAAAGTTGTCTTTTTCAGAAATGAACGTCTTGTATTTGTATTCATAGATATAAATAGTCTTAAGTATTGGTTTTTTAAAGAAGATCGTGTTTTTTAAATACTAAAGCTGCGGCACCAGTAGCTCCTCCTTCTGTATTAAGATCAGAGCTAACTACTTCGCAATCGGATAATGGATTTTTCAGACCTGTTTTGTATAGACCGGAGTTGACGGCACTGCTGAAGAATGCCTCAATTTTTGAATATTTACCTGATATTACAATAAGTTCCGGATTTAACAGGTTGATGATGTTTCCCAGGGCAGCTCCCAGTTTTTCACCTTGTTTTTGAAGAAGAGTAATGGACAAAAGGTCTCCTTCGTTGGCCGCATCTATTATCTGATCGTAGTGAATTTTTTCAGAAGCAGAAGTAAAGCGTATGGAATGTTCTCCGTTTTTTAAAGCTTCCTTTAGTTCTGTTTCTAACGCTTTTCCTGATACCTCTGTGTCGAGGCAGCCTCTTTTTCCGCAGATACAGGCCCGGTTTTCGTTTCCGGCAAATTGCATGTGACCAAATTCTCCTGCAAAACCTGAGATTCCTGAAATTATTTTTTTATTGGCAATAACCGTCATCCCAATCCCGCTGCTTATATTTAGAATGAGAGCATTGTTGCTGTTTTGTACTTTGCCTGCAACCGATTCGTACATTCCAACTACGCGAGTGTCATTTTCAATAATAACAGGCAAAGCCAGTTTGTTTGAAATGTAGTCGGCTAGGGGAGTGTTGTCGAATTCAAAGAAGTTGAAAGTTTTTCCTGTCAGACTGTTTACCCTGCCGGTGATTCCAATTCCAATCCCAATAATGTTTTCAGTTTTTATTTTTGATGTTTTGATAGCATCACTAATAAAACTACATATTTTATCGCGTCCGGCTTTGGTATTTTCAAGATTAAAATCAGAATTCTGGATTTGAAAAACAGGTTCGAGATTGATATTTACAAGGCTAATCTGAATTTTGTTAAGCAATATTTCAACTCCTATTGCGTAAAATCTGTTCTTTTGGATGGAATAGACTATTGGTTTTCTTCCGCTTTCAGTTTCAATTTTACCTTCTTCTATAATTAGGCCATCTTTTTTCAAATCACCAATCAGTCGGGTTACTGTTGGGACGCTAAGTTTAATTCTGTCTGCTATATTGGGAATAGACAGAGCATCTTTTGATTGAGCGAGCATGCGTACTATAATAAAGCTTTGCCTTATTTTTCTACTGTCGTTTTCACTCGTGTCCGACCCGGTTAAAATCCATTTTTTAATCATAGTTCTGCAATTGTTCTATCGGCAAAAGTAAAAAATATTATTAGTAATTTCTTAATTAATAAAAATTATTACTAAGATATTAAATGTAAGGTTATCTATACATTGAATTCATATTCTTTACATTATAAAAGTAGTCGTCTTTATTTGTCTTATTTAAAGAGAAATCTGCTCTGTCTGAATTCTATTACTATAAGTCTACTTATTCTCACTTATTTTCGTAGGTTCTAATTATCGTATTTTAAACATGATGATTATCAGTGTTTTGAAATGAAAATATATGACTAAATATTTTCTTCTTTTTAGGCTAGTCTTCCCTGTCTTATTGTGTAATTAGTAAATAATATTTGTTAATTAATAAAAAAAATAAATAATTAAAGTAGATATATTTATTATTTTAAAAAATAGTATATATTTGAACTGTTTTTAGCAAAAGAATTGCTTGGAATAAACTGTTTAGAGGTCAACGTAACTATAAAAAATTAGCTTAACTATGTTATTTAGAGGTGTATCCACATTTTTCCTCATTGTTTTTGTTTTTTCATTGGGGCGTGCCCAGGAATATCAGAGAATTGATTCCGCTTTATTGCAAAATGGCTGCAGGACTTTTCATATCCAGGAAAAAACACTTCCACTTGATATTTATGTTTTAGAGGTAGACCTGACAAACAAAAAAAATAAGATTAAAACGGGGCTGGCCAATGACAAGATTGCATGGATTGATCCTGCAGGTGAGACTTTTGTAAATAAAGAGACAGTAGGACACATGATCGATCGGAGATCGAATGATGGAGAGACTGTGATTGCAGGTATTAATGCCGATTTTTTCAATATGGCAAATGGCATGCAGTTTAATGTTACTGCAACAGGCGGTGAAATTGCAAGTTATGGTATCACCCCGAAAAATCATGCAGCGTTATATGTCGACGATTCAGGTGAACCGTACATTGAGACAATTAACCTTCAGCAGAAAGTTGTAATTCCCGGAGTTGGACAGCATGAGATTACAGGTATTAATATAATACGATATGACAATTACCTAGTATTGTATAATCATTTCACAGGACTTGATAAATCATTTGCCAACCAATGGGGAGTAGAATGTTTGCTTGAGCCACTCGATTCCGGACTGATTAATGGTGTAAGAACCTATAGAATTCTGGAAATTGCCAATAATGTGACGATGACAAAAACCAACCAGATAATATTATCTGGTATTGGTGCCGCTAGAACATTTCTTGACCAAACTTCTGTCGGACAGGTTATTCAAATTAACTCCGTTTTTTCAGGTTTGGCAAATAAAAGGATTGTCGAAATGGTCGGCGGATGGGGGCATATTATTCAGGAAGGAAAAAACTGTGCGGTAAGCAGTATTGAGGAAGAAGGAACGATGTCGCATGAGGAAGACCGGCATCCGAGAACTGCTGCAGGTTTTAACAAGGATAAAACAAAAATGTATTTGGTCGCCATTGACGGGAGATCGGATATTAGTATAGGAGTTAATCTTTCTCAGCTGGCTGATTTTATGATTGACGAGCTTGATGTTTGGGAAGGTCTGAATTTCGATGGAGGTGGTTCCACAACATTAATGGCAGGTACACAGACATTAAATAATCCCAGTGGGGGAGTGCAACGTGCCATTGCCAATGCGTTATTGGTTGTTGAAGGAGATTCTGTATCTCAAACTTGCACCTATGATTTTGAGACCAGCTCAACTACTACTACAGTTGGAGGGGATAATTTGTTTTATGAACAAGATCTTTCAAATCGCTCCGGAGTTTGGGTTCTTGAATTGGATCGTACAAAAGGTAGAGTGGATTTTTCACCTGCTTGGGCAAATAAAAGAATAGGGTATTCCGATGCTTTCGGAATAGAACATAAAAGTGAACAGCTTCTATCGGAAATAATTGCGGAAACGGATCAGGAACAGGATTCAATGCTTATTGGGGCAATAAATGGTAGTCCTTTTGATTTTACTTCGGATGCTGTTTACGGATTAACTGCCACTGGTGGTATGATAACGACATTGCCTGATACCGGAATTATAACTCCGGCTTTGTGGTTTAACGAGGATAACGAACCATTTATTTCAGACTTAAGTGCTGAAATTAAGGTTACAGCTTCAAATAATTCTGAATTTAAATTGTCAGATGTAAACGGCGTACGCTGGTTAGATTATATGGTTTTATATAATTCATTCATGGGTAATAATACCGGAACAAATCAGTGGGGAGCGGAAGTTTTACTGGAGCCTAAAGAAGAGATGTTTATAAATAGCTCAGTGGCATTTGAAGTAAAAGAAAAAGTATCGAGTAAGGAAAACGGCACCGGTAAAATGCCTTTGGAAGAGGGGAAACTTGTTTTATCAGGAAATGGAGATGCTTATGAATTTATCCGGGATAATATAAATGTTGGTGAAAACATTCAAATCACTTCACAAATATTAGGAGCCGATGGGCAAAAAGTGAAACACATTATTTCAGGAGCAGGCATTTTATTTAAAAATGGCGAAGAATATCATGATGATTTTGCAACCAGCAGAACCTGGCAACCTGTGCTAGGCAATGATCTACGGGCTGCTATTGGATATAATACTGACAAATCGAAAGTCTATCTGTTTGCATCTGACGAATTTAATGAAAGCAATATCGGGCTGCCACTACCAGGTTTGGTTGAGCTTATGAAGAAATATGAAATTTCTGATGGCCTGCTATTGGAGGGAGGAAGCAGTGTGACAATGTATGCAGGTGATGAACTTGTGAATACTACTCCTGAAAATGAAACTCTGATTCCGAATGGAATGGTTGTCAAATTGATGAATATCACAGGAAATTCAATAATTAAATCATTAAATGATATTCGGGTATTTCCAAATCCGGTGACAGATAAACTTTATATCGAAACAGGAAATGAAACAGGAGAGAATCTGGAATTCAGGTTGTTCGATCAAACAGGAAGGGCTGTTATTTCCAGAACTGTTTCTCCTTCGGGCATTTCAACTCTTGATGTTTCAGAAGTAAATAACGGGATTTATTTCTTTGAATTGGTAGGACAGAATCAGAATAGAAAAAACGGGAAACTCATAATAACAAAAAATAAATAACAATTGATACAACATTTGAAAAAGGAGTATCGGTTGACTAACAAAAATCTAACTGTATAAATGACACCAAATTTTATTCTAAAGTTTTCGACAAAACTATTCGTATTTCTATTGTTTATCATAGGAAGTACATTGTCAATGAGGGCACAGGAGAGAGTGATTAAGGGCGAACTGATCGATGAAAACGGAGTTCCGATGCCCGGTGTAAATGTATTAATAAAAGGTACAACCCGGGGCGTTTCAAGCGACATTAACGGAGTTTTTCAGTTGAAGGTTGACCAAAGCGATGTTCTGGTTTTTTCTTTTATAGGTTATGAAACAAAAGAAGTAGCAGTAACGGGTACTAAAAGTTTTGACATTCAGCTTGATCCAAGCGCTGAAAGTCTCGATGAAGTTGTTGTAACTGCCTTGGGTATAAAGCGAGAGAAAAAAGCTCTTGGTTATTCCGTTCAGGAAGTAAAGAGCGAGGAAATGGTTGAGGCCAAGGAAATTAACCTGCTCAACTCGCTTGCCGGCAAGGTAGCCGGATTACAAATTAGTAAGGTAGGTTCCGGTGCTGCAGGATCTTCAAATGTTATCATCAGAGGATATACTTCTATTAAAGGGGATAACCGTCCACTTTTTGTTATTGATGGTATTCCTGTGGAAAATACTGCAATTGGAGAAGCCTCAGAATGGGGTGGGTTTGATTATGGCGATGGAATTGCAGATATCAACCAGGAAGACATCGAGACTGTGTCAGTATTAAAAGGACCGAGTGCCGCCGCCCTTTATGGAACCCGTGCTGCTAATGGAGCAATATTGATTACTACAAAAAAAGGTACGAAGCGCAAGGGTATTGGGATTAACTTTTCTTCCAACTATACCGTTGAGGAAGCAATTGGCTTGCCTGATTATCAGAATGTTTACGGTAGAGGTACTGCCGGAAGCTATTTGTTTAATGTAAATGATTATGACCATTCCATTGATTATGTGGTTGATGACAACAACGATCCTTACACCAGTCTTTCAGCTTCCGAGTCATGGGGACCTAAGATGGACGGTCGAATGGTAAATATTTGGACTGGAGAAAAGGTTCCGTTTTCTCCTCAACCTAATAATATCAAGGACTTTTTCAGAACTGGATTTACTGCAACCAATAATATTTCGTTAACCGGAACACATAAAGATGCTACTGTTCGTGTTGCTTTTGGAGACATGACCAACAGAGGATTGCTCCCCAATAGTGCAATCGATCGTTTTTCAACAAGTATCTCGGGTAATACTAAACTTGGCGAAAAAATGCGATTCGAGGCTCGTTTGTCTTATGTGCATACATCCGTTGAGAACAGACCAAGTCTTGCTCAATCTCAGGGAAATACCATGTACCAATTAATTCGAATGCCCAGAAGTATTCGATTGGAGGATTTGCAGGATTATCGTGATGAGAATCTTTTCGCAAGATTATACACAGGAACCAAAACTCACCAACAGGTACATAACCCGTACTGGATTGTTAATCTTAATGAGAATGGTGACATAACCGAACACGTTACTGGTTATTTTAAATACGATTATGATATTACTCCCTGGCTGAATACCATGGTGCGTGCAGGATTAGACTTGCGTAACGTTAGGACAGAGCATAAAACTGCCACTTATAATCCAACTTCTACAAAACTTGAAGAAAATGCAGATGGTACACTCACTGTTAACGATTCTGGTGATGCTTATACATTGTCTTACTACAAATCATTCTCTTTTAATTCTGATTTTTTAATAACTGCACATAAAGAGATTTGGGACGACTGGATTGCACGCTTAAATTTTGGAGGAAGCATCTACAAATATGAATTCAGTAGCATGTCCAGTTACGGGCAAAAGTTAAAAGTTCCTGATCTATTCAACCTATACAGTGCCAACCTGATTACAACCACACAGGGATTTTCAGAAAAAGAAATTCAGTCGTTGTATTATTTTGCTCAGCTGGCTTATAAAGATGCTATCTATGTTGATATCCAGATGCGTCACGACTGGGACAGTTCGTTAACGCCATATAACTGCCGTTATGATTACCCGTCGGTGAGTACAAGTTTTATATTAACAGAAACACCAGGCCTTGAATTTTTAAAGAACGACGTTCTGTCGTTTGCAAAAGTGAGGGGATCGCTGGCACAGGTTGGTAGTGGAACCAGCCCTTATCAAACAATATTAACATATTCGCTTCAGAACGGAATGGGTAATTCCATTGATGGAAATGGCGTTGCAACTTTGGGTGATACGCGACCTGCTTTTAACCTGAAACCGCAAAAAACCAATTCGTGGGAGGTAGGTACTGATCTTCGTTTTTTTGATAACAGAATAGGTGTTGACTTTTCATATTATAAAATGAATACGCGTAACCAGATTATCGTGATCGGATCGACCCGCACAAATGGTTTCTCTTCTCAGATGGTAAATGCAGGAAATATTCAAAACTCTGGGGTGGAACTTACTTTTGTAACCACTCCTGTTCAGATTGGTGATTTCAAATGGGACGTACGTGTAAACTATTCAAAAAACAAGTCGGAAATTATTGAACTGGCTGAAGGTTTGGATAACTACTGGCTTGGAATGGAAAATACCATTACGATTACGGCCAAAGTGGGAGACGCTTTTGGTAATATGTACGGAAAAGGTTACAAGCGTAATGAAAATGGTGATATTATGATTGACTCTGATGGTTTCCCGATGACAGAGGGAAAACTTTTGGGGAATTATCAGCCTGACTGGGTCGGCGGACTTCAGAATATATTTAGGTATAAAGGATTAAAATTGAGTTTCTTGCTCGATGTGCGTATGGGAGGAGATATTTATTCTAAATCGAATGTTTTCTCACATCGTATGGGAAATGCCAAGGAAACCCTGGAAGGTCGTGAGGATTGGTATAATACGCATGAGCTGGTTTCCTATCAGGATAATGAAAATAATCAATGGTCGTGGAGATGGGCTCCTATACAGGGAGTTGAAGAAAAAGGTTATGTTGCAAAGGGTGTTGATGTTACAGGAGGACCAAACACTGTGGCTGTTGATCCTCAGGAATACTGGTCGCATGTAGCTTCGAGCGCTCCTATTGCCGAAGAGTTTATTTACGACGGTTCTTATATAAAACTTCGTGAGGTTAAACTGGGATACGAATTACCCCGGAAGATTTTGAAAAAGTCGCCGTTTAACAGGGTATTTGTATCAATTGTTGGCCGTAATTTGGCATATATTCTAAAACACACCGAAGATTTCGATCCTGAATCGAGTTATAATACATCAATACTTCAGGGGATGGAATCATCTGCTTTCCCAAATTCACGCAGTTACGGTTTTAACGTGGTATTTAACTTCTAAATCAATTTCCAATGAAAAATCGAATAATTAAAATACTTCTTATCGGACTTATATTTTCTTTTGGTTGTACCGATAATTTCCTGGATATGAACACCAATCCATTAACGATTGGTTTTGATAAAACTCCTGCAAACATGTTGTTCACCAATGCTTTAAAACGAGGCGTTTTAGATTACAGCACTTATCAGCGGGGTGAATTTTTATATGCAAACTTTATTTGCCAGTACTGGGCAAATTGTGTTAGTGGCTGGTCTTCCGACAGATACAATATGAATGATGCATGGATTCAGGCATATTGGGACGATTATTTCTGTGGTTTTGGCATGGATGCTTATATGTGCCAGAAAAAACTGGAAGAAAACGAAATAAATATCAATAAAGTAAATATGGTTCGAATCTGGCGTGTATGGTTATTGCACCGCATGACTGATTATTTCGGACCAATGCCAAATACTGAGGCGTTCAAAGCAAACGATGGAATATTAAAACCAAAGTACGATTCACAGGAAGAAATATATCGCTACATGTTTAACGAATTAAAAGACGCTGTTGAATCTTTCAATACAGATCAAAAAGCGAGTTTTGGCACGGCCGATGTGCTATTCAACGGAAACATAAATAGCTGGATTAAATTTGCCAATTCTTTAAGGATGCGTCTTGCCATGAGGATTTCGGATGTGGAACCTGAGCTGGCAAAACAAAATTTCCTGGAAGCGTACAATGCCGGAGCACTTGAATCGAACGATGATAACGTCCTCATGGAATGCTACAATGGTACCTACCTCGAAAAGAATCCTTTATCAACAGTTTTAAGTTTCTCAAATGAACGTCGAATCAGTAAAACAATGGTTGACTATTTGAATACCAACAGCGATCCAAGAAAAGCAAAGATCGCTCAATATCCGTATAAAGGACTTCCAAATGGGATGACAGATGCCCAGCTCGGAACAATTGTTTATACCGATTATTCAAAAGCCGGCACAAAGTACTGGAAAGGTGATTATCCAACAGAAATTTTAAAGTATTCTGAAGTTTGTTTCCTTCTGGCAGAAGCTGCATATAAAGGTTGGATTACAGATCAATCAGCTCAGGCATACTATGAAGAGGGCATAAAAGAATCAATGCGATATCATCAGGCTTCGATTAGCAGTTATTTAGCGAGGCCAAATGTTGAGTGGAACGAGGGAAATGCGATGGAACAAATTCATTTGCAAAAATGGATTGCGTTGTTCCCCAACGGAATGGAGGCTTTTGCTGAAATTCGTCGCACCGGACATCCAAAATTAAATACCATTATGGCACCTCCGAACCAAACATCAACCGAAGGGAGATATCCTTGTCGGATTGCATATCCAAGCAGCGAAGTTTCGTGGAACGCCGAAAATGCTAACCCAGCCATGGATGCTGCAGGTTTTTCGGGAAATAATATGACTTCACAGCTTTGGTGGGACATTGAAGCTAATAATTAATAAAAATAGATAAACGTTAAGAGGCTCACCAGCTCTTTTCAAACTACGTAATTATTCATTAATCCTAAAAAAAAGTATATGAAACGTAACTTTACTTTACTTGTCTTTTTAGTAATGATTTGCTCTTTTGCAAATGCTCAGAAATTTACTACGCAATGGAGTCGGAGTGTAGGTAGCAGTACGCTTCCCGACTGGTATGGAAATTATACTGAACGAGGTATCGCTGCCGACAGTCAGTATGTTTATGTGGTAACCCGAAACACTGAAGATAAAAAAGGTCTTAAGTGTATGGATGCCAGAACAGGTGCGGATGTTTCCGATTTAAATGTTGCCGCAGTTGATGAAGGCGGTTTCTTGCTGAATGATGTCGAAATTAGCGACGACGGACAGATTCTTGCCTGTAACTTAGGTCTTTATCACGAACAATGGGTTCCTGATGGATCATGGACATTTAAAATTTATAAATGGGCCAATAAAGACGCAGAACCTGAGGTTTTCATTCGTTATGACAACCCTAATCAACGCAGACTCGGAGACCTTTTTACTGTTAAAGGTGATTTGACAAAAAATGCTGTTATCTATGTTCCGGTAACTCAATCTACCGAAATTTACCGTTGGGAAGTTGTTGATGGTGTTTTAAATGAAACTCCTGAGATTATCAATATTCCTGAGGTAGTTAATAACCGTGAAAACTGGACCACAGCAGGACAGTTCCCTAAAATCATCGCTTGCGGTGTAACTAAAAATGATCCTTTTATTTACAATGCGTTAGGTGTATTTCCTGCTCAATATAGTGCAGACGGAACAACTAAATTAGGACAGTTATCAAACAGCAATTTTATTTCTTCAAACGATTATGCTGCTGCTGATGAATGTTCTGGAATTACCTTTGAATGTGAAGGAAAAACATACTTTGCAACTCTGGGTATTTTAACACCGGATTTAAACAATAATACAGAAGCAAAAGCTATTGAAATTACCAATGGTTTGGATGCAGCCACAAAACCTTTCTATTCAGAAACATTGGGTGTTGCTGAAAATAATCAGAGAAACGGTGATATTGCTTATTCTGTTATCGATGGTGAAGTGTATGTTTACATTCTTTATTCGAATGCAGGATTTGCAGCATTTAAATTTGATCCAACTCCTGTAATTAATGTACCTGTTACTGAAACAGGATGGAGAAGAGCATCGCGCGATACCATCGATGGTATGTCAACTATACCTGCATGGTGCGATGATATGGCTCGTACTTTAGCTTATGGAAACGGACACCTTTATGTGGCTCGTTGTGCTGAAAATAATGTTCCTGGTGAAATTATCATTCTTGATGCAGCTGACGGAAGTTCTTTGGATAAAAAGTTAAATGTAGATGCCCTGAACGAAGCCAATGATATTGAACACGCGTATACCATCAGAATTTCAGATGTTGAAGTTGATGATGCAGGTCATATCCTTGCTTGTAACGTTCGTTTAAAAGAAAAACCATTCTCTATTTTTGCATGGGACGACGAAGATAGCGAACCATATAAATTAATAGAACTTATGCCTCCATATGGCATTGAAGATGCTGGCGCTGCTTGGCAGCAAACATCCTATTATCTGGATGTAAAAGGAGATATTAAAGGTGATGCGGTAATTGTTGCCGGACGTTCAAACTATGGTTCTGTTTACAAATGGGTTATAAAAGACGGTGTTGTTCAAAACGATGGTAATCCGTATGTAACTCTATATACTGTTCCAGGTGTTGCACAACCTGGAGCCTATGTGTCAGCTTGTATTGAGTCGAATAGCGATACCGCAAATATTTGGGTTGATGGAGGAGCAATTACTCCTTCTTGTATTGCTAATGATGGGACATTTATTTCTTCAATGCCAGCAGCAATTGCTACCAGCGGTGGTGACGGACGTGCTACTACTACAGTAAAATGTTTAAACTTCAAGGATAAAAAGTACATTCTGGAGTGGAACTGGAACTGGGCCGACCATACGCGCTTAATCGATATCAATGGTGACATTGAAACATGGGAAGGTGTTGAATGGCAGGAAGTTGGTACATATATGGGGCAGAATTCAAGTACTTTCTACCTTGGTGATGTAGACTATTATGTTGATGGTGACTATATTAATATTTTCACATTGGCACCAAACAATGGTATTAAAATGGACAGAATCTTCATGGAACCGGAAGAGGTTGAAGTACCTGTTACTGAAGAAGGATGGAGAAGAGCAGTACTTGATACTATTGATGGTGTTAGCACCAAACCATATTGGTTAGATGAAACTTCAAGAGCTGTTGCTGCCGGTAATGGTCACATTTATGTTGTTAATTGTGCACCTGCCAATGCTGCAGGACAAATCCTTATTCTTGATGCCAAAGATGGTAGCAAGCTGGATAAAAAATTAAAAGTAAATGCAGTAAATACCAATAACGATTTCGCAAGCGCCAACCATCTTCGTATTTCGGATGTTGAAGTTGATGATGCCGGTCATATTTTAGCATGTAATATGCGTCTTGAAGGAATTCCTTTCACCATTTTTGCATGGGATGATGAAGATAGTGAACCATACAAATTAGTTGAAATAACTCCTCCATACGACATTGAAGATGCAAGTGCTACATGGAACCAAACCGCTTATTATTTCGATGTAAAAGGTGATATTAAAGGCGATGCAGTTATTATTGCAGCACGTTCAAATTATCCTTCTACTTATAAATGGGTTATTCAGGGAGGTGTAATCCAAAACGATGGTAATCCTTATGTTATGATCCATGACTTACCAGAAAAAGCTCACTGGGGAGCATACGGTTCTGCCTGTGTTGAAACATCAGATCCTGAAACAAATATTTGGGTAGACGGTGGTGCTATTCACCCAATTTGTTACGATAGTTACGGTGGTATATTGTATGTAATGCCTGTTGAGGTTTCTTCAAGAGTTGATGCATTCCATTTTACTGCAGTGAAGTATTTAGAATATGCTGATAAAGAATATGTACTTGAGTGGAACTGGCATTACGCCGATCATACACGTTTAATCGATGTAACCGGCGATATGATGGAGGTTACTGTTGATAACGTAATGGAAATGGGTACTTACCTTGGGCAGGCTCCTAATGAACTGCACTGGGGAGATGTAGATTATTTCATCGAAAATGATACATTAAACATTGTAACATTATCGACAAATAACGGTATCAAAGTTGATAAATTCTATAGTACACGTACAGACAGCAAAGTGGTAGACAATCAAATGCAACTTTCTGTTTATCCTAACCCGGTAGCAAGTGAGTTGACAATTTCTCATCCATCTGGTTGTAAAACTGTTGAATTTATAAATATTTCCGGATCAACTGTAAAAGAAGTAGTTGATGTGACAAACACTCCAATCAACGTTGCAGACTTAAGTCGCGGCGTTTATTTTGTGCGAATCACACCAAATCACGGAAAAGTTGAGGTTAGAAAAATTGTTAAACAATAAAACATTAAGCTCCCGGCTTTAACCGGGAGCTTATTTATTTTAATATCAGGTTTAGCTTATTTCCAAAATTTTATAAAAAGCCTTAAGGGGCATTTTATTTGAGTCTGACGTTTAAGGAGAATTGATAATGGTGAAAGATATTTTGAAGGTTGGGTGTTTGGCTTTTTTGATGGTGATTAACGCTTGCAGTGGAAATGATCCTGATATACCCAATTATAAGGATATTGATTTGGGAGAAGCCTTTTTTAAAGAAGAGATTACCAAGATTGTAGATAAAATTAATCCTGCAGTCCAACCCGGTGGAAATCGTGGAGCCGATGAGCTTATTATTTATACAAAGCTCTATGGAGAACGAACAAATACCAATCCTTACGGTACAGAAGTAGTAGTTGAAAATGGTGTTGTTAAAAAGGTTGGAGGAAATAATTCTCTTATTCCTGATATCGGAATGGTTATTTCCGGTCATGGAATTGGTGCAAATTGGATAAATGAACATATTCAGGTAGGAGATTTTATTGAATTGAAAAGTATGCAGATCAGGGTAATTACCTCTGAGAATTCATTGGTTGAGCAGGGACGCATTTTTATTGAGGATGGAGATCTTCGCTTACAAAAAATTCAGCATTCTTCCATTCAACAATCAGATTTGACAAATATTGAAAAAGCGTTTGCCGAAAAATTGGAAGATTTTGTTCAGGCCAAACAAGAAGGAGATTCATTATCAGTTAAAACCCTGGCCAATCAGATTTTAGGATTGGGAAAAGATTATTATTACCATACTTTCCCCAGTGTAACCGACGATGTCCGGGCAGCCTGGCTCGAAATTCAGGGAATGTCAAAAGAGGATCTGGAAGCTGCTTTTAAAGATATGGCTGACATTGGTTTTAATACCGTTTGTCCGGAAGTGATTTACCGTGGATGGACCATTTTTCCTGACGCTCCTCATGGTATGGAGCAGTATCCTGATTTTATAGGTCGCGATCCTATGCAGGAGATGATGGATTTAGGCGAAAAATATGACATTACAATTGTTCCATGGGTTTGGGTGTATTTTGTTGGTGTTGATCGGTTCCCTTCGTTAATTAACAGTCATTCTGATTGGCTTGCTGTTTCCCGAAAAGGAAAATATCCCACAGAAGCTGAACCCGGATTTCACTATTTCTGTCCAAGCCGTACCGAAGTAAAAGAATTCTGGTTGGATATATACGAATATATGATTGACAAGTATAAACTGAAACATTTACAACTTGATTATATCCGTTATCCGGGAGAACCCTGGACCAATGATTATTGTTATTGTTCGGTTTGCAGGAGTAAATTTGCAGAACAGAACGATGGAGTTGATCCATTGGATATTAATCCTACTGATAATCCCGTACTTTGGGAAAAGTGGGACTTGTATAGGGAAAATAACATTAACAACTTCGTTGAATCGGTAAGAGAGAAATTTCCGGAACTGGATATTTCTGCCGATGTTGTTCCTGATCAGGAATATTCGCTCGAAACAAAAAAACAAAACTGGAGTAAATGGCTTGATAATGAATGGCTGAATACAGTGTTTATTATGGCCTACAGCAGTGATGTTGAATTAGTTGGCGAATATATCGATTATATGGCCGGCAGAATGAAAGAGACACAGTCCGGAATTGCCGGATTAGGACCTTATTCCGGATTTAAACCTGAGACACTAATCGAAGAAATTGATTTGGCAAGAGAAAAAGGGATTGATGGTTCGTGCTTGTTTATTTACAATGCGCTTACCGATGCTCAAAAAGATGCATTAAAGAAAGGTCCTTATCGATTGAAAAAGTAAATTTTATGTAAAGAATTTTAATAAGAACATTTGATTATTTAATTTAGATGAGTTTTAAACGGTTTTACAACAGGCATACAGGTATTTAATCAAACAATGGCGGTAAAAAGTAAGATATTCAGAGAATTGGAAAGCGCTGAGACAGGTGGTGTTGAATTCAAATCACTCAAATTGCGTAAGAGAATGATTGCTCATTTTGCAACAAATGGCGATAGTACAATTTCTGATTTATGTAAAACTTTTAATTCCAGTATTCCTACAATTACCAAAGCTCTTAGCGAATTAATCGATGATGGTTTGGTCGTTGATTTTGGCAAAATTGAAACAGGTGGCGGACGCCGACCCAATGTTTATGGTTTAGATCCAAAGTCCTTATTTTTTATGGGGGTTGAGGTAAAACGAAAGTCGCTGAATTTTGCAGTTATCGACTTAAATAAGCAAATAGTTAAACTGGCAGAGAATGTCCCGTTTCAGTTGGAAAATTCGAAAGAATCTCTGGATAAATTATGTGCATCTGTTAAAGATTTTCTTGCAGGACTTGGCAATGTCAGAGAGAAGGTACTTGGTGTTGGCGTTAACATAACCGGAAGGGTTAATTCAAGAACCGGGAATAGTTATAGTTTTTTCCATTTCGAAGACGAACCCCTTGCTGAAATTATTGAAAGAGAAATAGGAATAAAAACGTTTATTGAAAATGATACCCGTGCCATGACCTATGGTGAATATGCGAGTGGTGTTGTTAATGACGAAAAGGACGTGTTGTTTATCAATATGAGTACCGGGGTTGGGCTTGGCGTTGTTCAGGGCGGTAAAATACAATATGGAAAATCGGGCTTTGCCGGAGAATTTGGCCACATCCCGTTTTTCGATAATGATTTACTGTGTCATTGCGGTAAAAAAGGATGCCTTGAAACTGAGGTATCTGGATCGGCAATTGAAAAAAGTTGTGCTGATGAACTCGAAAAAGGTACAAGTTCTGTTTTAGCTGCAAAATATGAAAGCAATTCCACGGTTACGCTTGATGATATTATCGAAGCGGCTAACAAGGGAGATGTTTTAGCTATTGATCTGATATCTCAGGCAGGAGAGAAACTGGGAAGAGGAATCGCATTGCTAATAAATCTTTTTAACCCGGAACTTGTAATTATTGGTGGAACGCTTGCAGATGCCGGAGACTATCTGATATTACCCGTAAAAAGTGCCGTTAATAAATATGCATTAAGTCTAGTTTATACCGATACAAATCTAAAAATATCAAAACTTGGTAACAGGGCTGGCGTTATTGGAGCTTGCCTTTTGGTGAGGAATAAAATGCTTAATTTATAAATCCTGTCATCATTCATTATTTATAAAATTGGTGTTTCTCTCGTTTCGATTATTGCAAATGTAACACCAACAGAAAACATGTTTTATTCTCAAATCCAATATGTTTTCAGAAAACATTTGCCGAAAAATGAAGAGGAATGATTAGAGTTAATAAAATGAAACATTTAAAATATTATTTGATCCTGGTTGTTATAGTTGCCCAGGTGATGAAATGTAAATCGCAGGAAGTTGCTTATGATACAACATTCCATAATACGTATTACGATATGCGGCAGGATATTTATGAGGCCATGCCCGACAGGAAAGGAGAAATCATTTTTTTAGGGAATAGTATTACGGAACGGGTGAACTGGTCGGAGCTGCTTGAAAACGATAAAATTATAAACAGGGGAATTGGTGGCGATATTTGTTGGGGTGTATACGATCGTCTTAATGAAGTATTGGCGTCCCGACCCAAAAAAATATTTCTGTTGATTGGTATAAATGATATTGGCAGAGGAATTCCAAAAGAAGTAATTACAGCTAAATATGAACAAATAATAGAGAAAATAAAGGAGCAGTCTCCAAAAACAAAGTTGATACTGCAAACTGTCATTCCTATCCTTGAAGAGTCGATTTGGTATAATTATATGAAAGGGAAATCACCAAAGATCATTGAACTGAATGAGGAGATAAAAAGGCTGGCAGAGAAATTTTCGTTGGAAGTAATTGACCTTCATAAAGCTTTTTCCGATTCAGAAGGACAGCTTATCAAAGAATATACGATAGATGGTTTGCATCTTAACGGCAAAGGATATCAGAAATGGGCAGAAGTAATAAATAGTAGTAAGTTTTAGTTGTAACAGAAGAGAATTAACAGGCAGACAGATGAATATGACAAAGAATTTAATGAAGAACGAAGAGTTAATTACCTCCGATTTTAAGTATTTGGCAGAATTATACAAGAATGAATTATTAGATAATATTATTCCTTTTTGGCTGGAAAAATCGCAGGACAAAGAATATGGCGGCTATTTTACCTGTCTCGACAGGGAAGGGAAGGTTTTTGATACCGATAAATTTGTTTGGCTTCAGGGGCGTGAGGTTTGGTTGTTTTCAATGCTCTACAATTATGTTGAAAGGAATGAAGAATGGCTGAGTTGTGCTGTTCAGGGCGGAGAATTTTTAAAAAAATACGGACACGACGGAAATCTTAACTGGTATTTTTCGCTGACCCGCGAGGGAGAACCTTTAATTGAACCTTATAATATTTTCTCATACACATTTGCGGCCATGGCATTCGGTCAACTGAGCAAGGCCACCGGAAAAGAAGAATATGCCGAGATTGCAAAAAACACATTCGACATCATCTTGTCGAAAGTAGATAATCCAAAAGGTAAATGGGAGAAATCACACCCTGGAACGCGCAATCTTAAAAATTTCGCACTTCCAATGATTCTTTGTAATCTTTCACTGGAAATAGAGCACTTGCTGGAACCTGAGTTTTTACAACAAACTATCGATTCGTGCATTCATGAAGTGATGGATGTGTTTTATCGTCCTGAACTGGGAATTGTGGTTGAGAATGTAACCAGCGATGAACAATTGTCGGATACATTTGAAGGACGTTTGGTAAATCCCGGTCACGCAATTGAAGCGATGTGGTTTATAATGGATTTGGGAGTGAGGTTAAACCGTCCGGAACTTATTGCCAAGGCTACCCAAATTACTCTGCAAATGGTTAAATATGGCTGGGATGAAGAGTTCGGTGGTATATTTTATTTCCTTGATCGTAAAGGTGCTCCTCCTCAGGAACTGGAATGGGATCAAAAACTTTGGTGGGTACACATCGAAACTCTGATAAGTTTGAGTTACGGTTATCTGCTAACGGGGAACGAATCGTGCATGGAATGGTATAATAAAGTTCATGATTATACCTGGCAACATTTTAAAGATCCTGAACTTGGAGAATGGTTTGGTTATTTAAACCGCAGGGGAGAAGTATTACTGCCCTTAAAAGGTGGTAAGTGGAAAGGAGCCTTCCATGTTCCAAGAGGAATGTACAAATGCTGGAATATTTTCGAACAAATTGAAGCAAGAAATAATTTAACCCGGAAACTGTTGAAATGAACCTGAACTTATACGAACATTTATTAAAAATGGGAATGAAGAAGCAGGTTGTTTACACATTAACCACTCTTATCGTTTTATTAATTGGGCTTGTTAGTTGTACCCAAAACAAAAACGAAAAAGTTATAACTACAGATGTATTGATTGTAGGTGGAGGTGCCAGCGGAACAACTGCCGGTATCCAGTCTGCACGCTTAGGGACAGAAACACTTATTGTGGAAGAGTTCGATTGGTTGGGAGGAATGTTAACCTCGGCCGGTGTAAGTGCCATTGACGGTAATTATCAACTGCATTCAGGATTATGGGAAGAATTTCGTCAGCAGGTATATGACTGGTATGGCGGAGCCGATGCTGTAAAAACAGGTTGGGTGAGCAATGTAATGTTTGAACCGTCAACAGGTGATTCCATCCTAAAAAGAATGGTTTCCCAGGAGAAGAACCTGTCAGTTATCTATAACAGTTACGCAACAAAAATTAGAAAAGATACTGATGGCTGGACTTTGACTTTTCAGCAAAAGGATAAGGGAACATTTCGGGTAAAAACAAAAATTGTTGTTGATGCCACTGAACTTGGTGATGTGGTAAAAATGGCCGGTATTCCTTATCGGATCGGGATGGATTCGAAAAAACTAACCGGTGAAGAAATCGCTCTTGATGAACCACGGGATATTATTCAGGATTTAACCTACGTTGCCATATTAAAAGACTATGGCAAAAATGCGGACAAAACAATTCTTCGGCCGGAAGGATATAATCCAGATGAATTTGTAAAAACCTGTGCTGGTAAAGTAAACGAATCTGACAGGAAATTGTGGCCGATGGCCAAAATGATGACTTACGGGAAGCTGCCCCATGCAAAATACATGATTAACTGGCCAATTTACGGGAACGATTACTATTTAAATGTAATTGAAATGTCGCGTGAAGAACGCGAAGAAGCTCTAAAAGCGGCTAAATTACACACGTTAAGGTATGTTTATTATTTGCAACATGAGTTGGGTTACAAAAATCTCGGGTTGGCTGACGATGAATTTTCTACCGATGATTTATTGCCTTATATTCCCTATTATCGCGAATCGCGAAGAATAGCAGGAGAGGTGCTGTTTACCCTGAATCACATTTCTAAACCTTACAATCAGCCGGAAAAACTATACAGAACCGGTGTTGTGGTAGGTGACTATGCTGTTGATCATCATCATTCGGCATATTCGCTTGGACATAAATTCCCTGATCTGCATTTTTATCCTGTTCCATCATATTGTCTTCCTCTGGGATCGTTAATTCCAAAGGATTTTGACAATTTTATTGTGGCCGAAAAGTCCATATCCGTTTCAAACATTGCAAATGGAACCACAAGGTTACAACCAGTTTGTTTGCTTATCGGACAGGCTGCAGGAGTGCTTGCTGCTTGTTCTGTACAAGATGGTATTTCACCAAAAGATGTTTCGGTTAGGCAGGTTCAGAAACACCTGCTTGATTATTCTGCTTACATCCAGCCATACATTGATGTTCAGCCCAGTGATGCGTGGTTTAAGGCTGCACAAAAAATAGGAGCAACCGGTATTCTTCGTGGTGTTGGAAAAAATAACGGATGGGCTAACGAAACCTGGTTTTACCCTGATTCGCTGGTTAAAACAGCAGAAGTTGCAGAAGGAATTAGCGATTATTGGCATGGACTTGAACCAGGCACTGAAGGCACTTATTTCACTTTTGAAGAGACTTTGGCGTTTATTGAACAGCTGTGTACACAGGAAGGATTGCCATTCTGTAAAGAAAAAATTGAAACAGAAGCTAATCAGGTTATGGAAATAATGAAAATCCCGTTAATTTCAAACGATGAGTTTATCACCCGAAAAGCATTTGCAGTGATACTTGATTCTATTATTGATCCTTTTGAGAATAAAGAAATTAATTTGAAAGGAGAATTAGTTGATTAATCTCAGAACAGTTTGAACAAAGTTTATCTTCAAACAAATGTTTTCCCGAAATTAAATAAATGGCATTCAATTCCATATTATAAAACTTAATGGCAAAAGGCAGCAGCTGGTATAATTGAAACATTCATTATAGTTAGATTTCGGTTTTCTCTGCGGCCTTTTGCCTCTTTTCTTTTTCACTTATTGCATTTATCAGGAATATTAAATCCTTAAATTTTCGAAGAATGGAATATTAATCTTTTTATTTCCACTCGTTTGCCGGTGTTTCTGAAGTGAAATCAAAATACTCGATATTTTCATTTTTATAAACATCAAACATTTTAATCAATCGGCTTTCAAAGTCATCAAAATCTTTTTGCTCATCGTTAGTCCATGCAGCCTCCGATAAAGCATTTATGCGTGGGAATAACATAAATTCAAGGCGTTGTGTACTCTTTACGGTTTCAGACCAGAGATTAGCCTGTATGCCCTTTACAAGTGGATTTTTAAAAGCTGATTCAGGAGCAAATTGTATTGAAGGAAATTCATAAACACTCCGGACGGGAGCGAATTTGCCATCCCATTTCCTCCCAAAGGTGTGGTTCTCATCCTGAACAAAGTCAAAGTACAGAGGAATTCTGGGGCACATAATTACCTGAAAATTGTTTTTTAAGGCCGACTGAAAAACTTCCGGTTTGTCGTGACGCCACCACATTACCAATGTCCTGTTGTTGTTCAGACCGGCAGAAACTACCTCGTCCCAGCCAATAACCTTTTTCCCGATTACCTGAATGGAATCTGACATCCGTTGAAGGAAATAATGTTCTACCTGGCTTAAGTCAGTTAAGTTTTCCTGGTTCATTATTTTCCGTACACCTGGTAGTTGTGTCCATTTTTGATTTCCAAAACTTACTTCATCACCTCCAACGTGGATGTAATCGTATGGAAAAAGATCTGCTATTTCTCGTAAAATTTGGGTAAGAAACGTGTAGGTTCCTGTTTCTCCAGGATTAAATGTAAACTCAGGATATCTTTCTGAGCCCCCGCCACTGAATTGCGGATAAGCTTTTACTGCTGCAGTAGCATGTCCGGGCATATCAATTTCAGGGATAATATCGATATATCGTGCAGCAGCATAATTAACTAATTCCTTAATTTCTTCCTGTGTATAAAACCCGGCAGGAGCTTTGGGATCAGTATGATTTCCAATGGCTCCAATTTCCGTTAATAAAGGATATTTTTTTATTTCTATTCTCCATCCCTGTGCATCAGTTAGGTGCCAATGAAATTTATTCAGTTTTAAAAAAGCCATTTGATCCAGAATCTTTTTAACTTCATCTGTGCCAAAAAAATGTCTCGATTCATCCAGCATAAATCCCCTCCAACTATAACGCGGGCTATCTTCTATTATCTGACACGATATCTTTCCTGATTCTCCGGAAAATGTGAGCAACTGAATAAGCGATTGTAATCCGTAAAAACATCCTTTTTGAGATGATGCTTCAATCCTGATTTTATTAGGAGAAACGGATAATAAATAGCCTTCTGTTTCTTTAATATTTGTATTTCTGATTAATACAATTTGCGATTTTTCTTTTTTCTTAACTTGTAAAGAAGCATAACGCTCTACTGATTCAATAAATCCGGGAATAAGATCATCGAATGAATTATCTGTACTGCTAATTGAAATCGTCTTTGAAAACCGGAAATATTTTTTTTGAAACTGTACTTTATTTGGCCGGGGAATTATGGTTTGAGAATAGACAATATTTCCTGATAAACAGACAATTAAATACGTGAGGATTACCGCTGTTATATTTTTAAGATTTCTCATATTCTCAGTTTTTATCAATTTTCTTTTCATTTAAAGTGCCTGAAATACTAAATTAAAGTATTCGATGAAATTATTGATTTTCTTGAATTAACTCCCATGCTTTTTCAACCGGATTGCTAAAAGGTTGAACAGGAGTAATTTCTGTGGATTGTATCCAGTCTTCTTCCCATTTTAGCAAATCGAATGATTTTGAATTATCATTTTTTGCTTCATAATACAGCTTCCAGCGTGGCAGGTAGTAATCGCGAATAAGGCCACTCCATGTTTTTGCTGCGTAATCGTTGGCCTGGTAGCCCCAGGTTGTAATCAGACGTTTGGCATTGGAAGCATAATAGTCTTTTTCTTTCTGTGTGTCGCCCCAGCTTTTTGCAAAATCTGTCCAGCGTTCTACACGCCAGGTTGGGTGCGATTCAAGCAAACGGTCAACATCGTTTAAAATATCCTGCGCTTTGTACAAAAGTGCCATCTCTTTTTCTCCTGTGTCCTGAAATTCTTCCAGTAAACTATCAGCTTTTAATCCTAAATATTGGCAGGTAAGTTCAATGGCATCAACAGTATACAATTGGCTGTTTTTAAATTCATCCCAGCAACTTAAAAACATTTTTACTGCTTTATTGAATTCCGGAGTATTGTTTATCGTTCCCCTCTCTGCGGTGTTCGGCCTGAATTGATAGGTGTTTCGGGGGTGTTCGTTAAAATTTCCGATACACGATTGGCGAAGATAATTGTACGCTTTTTTCATATTTTCCGGGTAAGAACCGTAGCGATTGATTGCATATTTTTTTACCCAGTTATCAAGATTGAAAGGTTTAGAAGACCAACCCACATCTGCAAGTAATTCGTATATTATTTCGTTATTTTCAATGCCTTCCGGTGCAAAGCCAAAACCAACAAGGTTTTTCTTTTTGTCGTAATTTAGTGCCTCAAATGGCATTGAAGCATAAAGATCAAGTCTTCCGTTCCAAGCCGTTTTTCCGCCCATATTCGGGATAAATGAATAAATCCATTGTTTATCAAAAAATCCCTTGTAAATCTTCCAAGAAGGATCAATATTCCAGGATAGTTTGTTGTATTCATTTGCCAAATCAAGAATCAACAGTTTATTATCCGGAACTTTTGAAACCAATGCTTCCAGTCGTTCCGGTGTCCAGAAAATTTCTCCGTCTTTTTTATGAAAAGGAAAAGTCCAGCCCTGCATCACCCAGGTTGCGTCGGAGTTGGCCTGATCTATGGAATAATATACTGATTCGCCATAAGATGCAAGCTCTTTTAATGCTGTATCGTGGTCAGCAGAAAGAGGTACATCCATTTCGTTAAAACTATCAGCCAGGTAAAATTCCTGTTTCCCGAATTCTTTTTCGTATTCTTCAATGTATAAGCCTCCAATTTTTATAAATAATTCGCTGCCAGGTTCAAGAATGTAAGCATGGTATTGTTTGTCGAAAGCTCCCCAGCTAAGTTCCCTAACTTTCTCCTTCGGGAAAAGATTCTGGATGGTGGCTGGCACAAAGCCTGCAAAAGCAGGAATAATCGGGAACATGCCCAGCTCTTTTGTCCTGCTCAGTATTTTGTGGTTAAGTGCAATTTGTTTATCGAAATAAGTGTCAGGGATTTGGTTATCCCAGCCTGTAATATTTCCCATTTTGTTCCAGGGAAAGTGCGCAGGACCGGTGAAATAGCTCTTAATATCCTCGTTAGAAAAACCTAACTTTTTAAACACCCTCAAAAGAATAGCCTCGTGCGCACCGGGTAACAGTGGCATATTCATCCCGTGCATGGCCATCCAGTCAATTTCTTTTTCCCAGCGCGCCCAATCCCAGAAAGGCGTGGTATAACCGTGGGTAACCACATTAAAATAGTAGTGGTATTTAAATGGCGACTTTACCGTATTTGAATAATCCGGTAATTTTTCGGGAATATTAATATTATTCCCCGACCAGCTAACGATTGAATTACATGCATTGGTAAGGTAATCGTAGGCTCCGCGGCATAAAGCCACCTGTGATGATGCGCTGATATTTACCTTATTATTCGCGGTTTTTACAGTGTAGCTTTGTTGAAGTGTTGAATCGATGATAAATTGAAATTTTTCAACATTTTCACCTCCTGTTATTCTGGCAACCACTTCCTGTGCGGGGTGAATTTCTTTGTTCGTTTTCTTTGAGCTACATGCCAGTAGTTGTAAAAAAACTATTAATGCTATTGGAATTATAATTTTTGTTCTCATTTGTTTATTGAAAATATATTGCTGAAATAAATTTGCTTTTAATGAAAATAGTAAGTTCCCTCCCAAAAGACCGATTCTCCTTCTTTCAATGATAAGTCTTTCCCGTGAATGAGGTTGAAATAGGATTTCCCGTAAGCGGCTGAAAAAGCTTTTGGGAGCTCTTCAGCAAGATGTTCAAAATCTCCAAGCCCACTATTTCCCAATACCAGTTTCAGGTGGTGTTTACCGGAAATGTCTTTCAATAAAATCGTATTTGTCTTATCGTTGGAAGAACAACGACTGTTTGCCTTTATCGGAGCAGTATTTAATTGTAAATGCGAACTTGCATATGTAACAGAATCGAATATCGCGAAATTCACACTTTGCATACCGTAATAACGTTGAATTGTAATATCGGTTAACGCGGTGATAACCACTTTTACATGGATTCTTGCATCGGGTGTCAAGGTGTAATTTACCTTTTCTTTTAATATCGGCCGGCTGAATGTAGAATCATCAAATCCCTGAATGAAATTGATAACTTCTACCTGAAGAGAATCAAATATACCGTTGAAATTACCGAGAACAGTTTTTCCGTTTGCCGTAATTTTTACGCTTTGTGTTTGCGCTGTAGGTTTTCCTATTCCGTCGCCATTTGAGCCATGCCAGCCTCCTGTAAAACGCTGAGGAAGACCTTTATTTGTATTTCCAGACAGGCAAACAAAATATGGGCCTATCCAGTCGGTACCCGACTGATAAGAGAAATCGGGTTTTGCATTCTCGTCTGAATAAATGGAATCGTAATAATCAACCTGTCCAATGGCGTAAATTTGATTTACTCCGCACGGGAAAAATTGAATGTTTGTTTGTTTTTTATCTCCTGTAAACAGGATTTTCAAACGATCATCCAAGTAGCTAACATGCATTTTTTGAGAAAGCTTTTCCTGTCCATGTACATTTACAGCAGTAAGCAACACCAATAAGAATAAAAAAATATAATTTTTAGAAGCAGGCATCCGTCTTATTAAACTATTTCAAATATTTGTGCTCTACCAGTTTTTTGTACAAATCTGCAGAGCCTTTCGATCCTGCATACACCGGACTTCCCGGTTTGTTTATTAAGCCCGTATATTGGTAAATCAAGATTTTCTCTACAAAAGGCTCAATGGCGTTTAGTTGTTCAATAACCCGGCCAGCAGGAGCGGGAAGTAACGCACTTTTATAGGTTTCTCCTTCAAATTCAAACATTTCAACATCGGCCCAAAGTTCAGCTCTGCCTGCCTTTTTATGTGCTTTCGAAAGTTGTTCGTAAAAATGTCCGGTTTCGCTGGCAGTTGATTTTCTTACCCCAACTTCATCCTGGTAAGCAATAAAATCTACATCCATTTTTCCGAGTTGACTAACGTATTTATCGTCGGCTTTCACCTGCCGTGTCCCGTAAGGAGCAATCAGCGTTTTTGCCTTTGGGGTAAGCTTTAACGCAGCGGTTGTAGATTTATTTACGTAGCTCATAAAAGCATCGTCATAACACCCTCTGATTCCGGTTTCGTTGGGATAATACCAGCCATAAAAACTTTTATGATGAGCATATTTTATAGCTATTTCCTCCATAGCTTTTTCGCGAAGTGTATTGGCTTCTTTGCCGGTCATTAAATCGTATGGTTTGTACCAGTTGCCAAAAAATCCGTTACTTATAAAAAAGCGAATTCCATATTTGTCGGCAGCTGCTAAAACGGTTTCCAGCGGGTCGGGGCAGCCCAATTCGTGCTGAGACAATAGCTTCGAAGGATAAAATGTTTTATCGTAGATGGCCACATCGAGTAATACCAAATATCGAATACCCGCTTCAGCAATTTCCTTTATTTTCTTTTCCCAGTCTGCTGCTGTGAATTTTTCCAGTGTTGGATTCCAGTATTTTCCTTCTATAAGGCTGTGATGCTGAAACTCAAACCATGAACCTTCAATTCGTTTGTGTTTTTTTATGCTTGAAAATACCTCGGTTGCAAAAGTATTTTTAACCAAACCTGCTCCAGCTGCCGTTGTTGCCATTGTTAAACAAAAATTCCTTCTATTCATGCTGTTTGTTTTGTTAGGTTCTTATTGAAAAAACGGATTGATTTTACTCTCGTAAGCATTTTTCAAATCACCATCCCAATAAAAAATAATGGGATACTTGTCTTTGTATTCCGCAAATGCATCGAGATATTGTTGAAAACGTTCATTAAATTCAGTATAGTTATTCGGAGGAACTATCCGCCAGCTCATTTCCATTTCCGGGCCAATAACCGTTTTTGAATCCTTTGTGTAAATAACTGTACCTTGAGAATCAGAAACAGCCTGATTGGCAATACTATGATGTACTGCTGTTACATTACTTAGTGAATCTCCTTCGAAATAATAATGGGGTTGAATAACCACATAATCGAATATGTCGGTTCTGTTTGCTACGTATGCCAATGCTCTTGTAACCAACTCGGCATATGTGCCAAAACCATAATACGGGATCCATAGAAATTCTTTGTGTAACTCGTTATGGATTTTTGTAGACAAATCAGATATTAATTTGAAACAAACATTTTTTTCAATGTCGGAGAAATCGATAGGTCCGTAAACGGCTTCTTTGTTCATGTAAATTCCCGCAACATTTTTATTCCAGAGCTCTTCGCCCAATCCTCTTTTTACACTGTTTATATACTCGTAAAAGGGATCTAAACTAGTAGCCGCCACCTCAAAATTTAAAGAAGTGATACCGGGAGTTCCAATCCAGCATTTTACATCACTGTTAAATAGAGCTAGGTTTCGTACTGTTTCAACCATGAATGGAGTTAATCCCGATTGATATCCTTCTGTCGACAAATTGTATTCATCTGCAGACTTAGGGATAATTACAAAATCAGTGACAGCCGATTCTCCCAATGCTTTCCATTCTTCATCAGTAAATTTCTCGATTTGCCCAGCAAAAAGACAAGCTCCTTTTAAAACCCGGGTTAATTCTTCTTTATTGGTTTCCGGTTCAACTGCAATCTCTTTTTTTGTAGAGTGATTGCAGGCAAACAAGGGAATCAGGAATATAACAAAATAGAAAATATTTTTTTTCATCTGACAAGTAGGTTTCTGGTTGTTTAATGATATGGTTTTAGCAGATTTCACAAGGTTAATATTTGAGAGCGCATAATGACGCTCCCAAATATATTATTAACCAATTTCCCTATGACCTGCTAATTTTATTGTGATAACAAACTACAATTTCATTTCCCATCCTTTTTCATATTCGCGTGCCCAGTACTTTTTAGCTACTTTTTTGTCGAGGATGTGCCCTGTTTGCGGATCAATGTCGAGCGAATGGCCTGCTCGCTGTGCAATATTTCCCAACTGAACCAGCAATGTGCTTTTGTGACCTGAATCGATATCAGCATTAAGTTGTGTTCCTTTGTTTATTGCATCAAAGAAGTTCCTTACGTGTATGCCGTCCAGATTTCCTGATGGATTTGATAAGTTACGGGCATTAATTTGTGTCTCCGGAGTTACTTCTTTAATCAGTTTATTATCGAGGTCATAAATTTTATAACCGTCGCCTCCGTTCATCACCATTGATCCTTTTTCTCCATAAAAAATAACACCAACCGAACTACCTTCAATGTTTTTACCATTACAACTGCGGCCTTCCCATGTCATGGTTTTGTTGTCGGCAAAATCAAGTGTGATAACCTGCGTGTCGGGAGTTTCCCAATCGTCCTGGTAACGAAACCTTCCTCCATTTGAACTAACGTGGGTTGGATAATCAACTTCCATACCCCAACGAAGGAGGTCAACCATGTGTGTACCGTTATTTAATGCCTCTCCGGTTCCCCAGTTCCAACGCCAGTGCCAGTTGTAATGAACGATATTGTCTTTAAAGGCTTTTCTTGGTGCCGGGCCTTGCCATAAATCCCAATTCAACCATTCAGGCACAGCAACTTCTTTGCCTACTCCAATTGGTCCGCGATTATTTGAGTACCAGCCTTTTCCAAAGTATATATTACCAATAACACCGTCCTTTAGTTCTTTAATTCCGGTTACAACATTCGGATAGGAGCGACGTTGGTTTCCCATTTGTATAACTTTACCATAAATGCCCGATGCTTTGTTTAGTAGTTCTCCTTCAGCCGGACTGTGGCTACAGGGTTTTTCCACATATACGTGTTTGCCTGCCTGTATGGCCAGTAAGGCAGCCGGAGCGTGCCAATGATCGGGTGCTGCAATTACCATAACATCAACATCTTTACTTTCCAAAGATTTTCTGAAATCTTCAAATCCTTCGGTTTTATTGTCCTGGAATTGTTTCAATGAATCCTGACAACTAGTTATGGCACGTTTGTCAACATCACAAACATGAATGACATTGCAGTTTTTTTGCTGAGCAAAAGTGTGCGAAAGTGCTTTCCCTCGCGAATTTACTCCCATCATAGAAACACGGATAGCTGAGTTCGCACCGGCAATCCGGCTGTAACTTTCGGCGCTAAATGCAGGGAGAATACCGCCCATTGCGATTGCGGCAGAACCTGTCAGGGTATTTTTTATAAACTTTCTTCTTGAATTTTCCATATTGTTGATTTCTTATATTTCGTTCAAAAATGATTCTTCTTTTATTCGTTCAATTTCAGTTGGGATGGAATCAATCTTCAGGCAGGGTTCTTAAAAAAGTCTCCTTTTTACGATTAATAATGTGTTTAGCCAAACGATCTATCAGCTCTTTATCCTCCGGATTTGTTGATTTATAAAAGTCGTAAAAACCTTTTCCTCCTTCGTAATAGGCAATTGAAGCTTCAGAAAATGCCTTGTTTCTTTCGAATGCATCGATATAAGCAACCAGTCTTTTTCTGTATCCCTTATCGTTTTTTATCAGAGCACGACTGTCGAATTCCATTTCTACTCCCATATTTTTACCTTTTGCAAACGAACAAGCCTGATCGATGCGTTCGTCACCAATTTTTTGGTTGAAAAAATGGTTCGGCTGAATCCAGGCAAAATCAAACTTATATTCTTTCCATTTGTCGTAGCCAGGTGCCCACCAGTAAGGAATCCATACAAATTTTAGGTTCTTTGAACGGATATAATCTCCCAAAGGGATAAGAATATCGGCACAGCCTTTCATATCTTCATCCACCCAGTAAAATGCTTCAAGTTTAAGATTCTTGTATCCCGACTTTTTATATCGTTCAAGGAAGCGATCGACATACCATTTGGCAGCCTCAACACGATCATCGATTTTTGAGAAGTCAAGTTTCTTTCCATCCAGTTTTCCCCAGTCTTTTTGGTTAATAATAGGAGAGGGAAGGCCGGCAATTAATTTATGTTCAAAATGAGGATTTCCAAGAATCTCTTTTTGTTCTCCGATACACTGATCCAGTGCAGAAAAAGCTCTGTTGTTTTCAAAATTTCTATCGAGTAACCACTCCCAGTCCTGTTTTTGTGCATTTAGTTTATCGTAACCAGGGGCAAAGTTTTTACCCTTACCGTCTTTAAATTCCAGGAAAAGGAATCCGTCAAAAAGCCAGTTTTTATTTCCATGTTGATCCTGATGAACCACATAGGGGACAAAATCTTCTTTTGTCCATTCAAGAGGTCGGTGAACGCCTCCGTGATAAATTAAAACAAGATCGGCGATATTGGTTTTCCCATAGTTTTGAGCTATGGAGTTAAGCGATAATGAGAATAAAAAAGCAAGTGTTATGTATATTGATTTGTGCATTTCAAACATTTAGTTGGACAGGAAAATTTGCTACATTAAAGAATGAGCTATGAAAAATTCATAACCCATTCTTAATTGTATACAGTTTAACTTTGTTGGTATTTGCCCTCGGGAACATTTTAAAAAATGTTCCCGGAACAGATTTTAATTAAAAACTATCAATAATGTCAGATTTAAAGCCATGCTTTCAGTTCCACTTCCACGTTCATTTCCTGACCATATTTAATATAGGTGTAATAAAGATTAAATGTACCCATATTAAATTGCTGCGTGCTATCGAAACTCCCGGTGTAAGTGCTTGTTTTTCCCTCGGTATTCTGTATCTGATAAGATGCCGATCCGTTTCCACCACTCACAGTTACCTGCTCTCCGTTAACAGTTAAAATAAGTTTCATATTTGTTTCTGCTCCTTTTACCTCAATGGAATTGGCAGAAACACTTATGGCTTCTATTTCTTCGTCTATTCTTTTATTTACATCATCATTTCCGGATACGAAAACGGATCCTTTGCTTCTATATTTGCATTCGTAATTATTCCGGAACCTGGTGAAATTCAACAGGGCAGTTTTTTGATCTTCAAGAACAGTAACTTCCGGAGAAACACTCTCAATGCTAATGGGCAAAACATAATTCTTATCCACAAAAGTTTCGTCGATACCTTTTAGCTTAATTTGCAGAGTTTTGCTAACATCTTCTCTTCCAATTACAATTTCAGTTGATTCGATGCTATAATAGCTTTCTGGTAATAATGTATATGTTGAGCTCGTTTGCTGTAGTTCTGCAAGTGCATCCGGGTCAACCTTCATGTTTACAGTAATATTTGAGCCTGACTGATTGATTCCTGCATTATACACGCCCAGATTAAAAGTTGATTCTCCCAATAATGCAGTTTGGCTGGTAACACCCGATAATGGCAGGTAGATTGTACTTTCTGTTTCTATGCTCTCCAGACCTTTCTCACATGACGTAAAAATAAGTAAGGAGAATAGCAAATTATATAATAGATATGATTTTCTCATGATTCTAAAATTTAAAATTTATTATTGACACGGCTTACCACCAGGGGTTTTGAACCAGGTTGCTGTTGATATCCAATTCAGACTGTGGAATTGGGAATAAATACATTTTTTTGTCGAAAACCCTTTCTTCAAATGGTGTACGTTCGTAAAAACCGGTGTAGGTAAAACGGTTTGTACTTGCATTACCTGCATTAACGTTCATTCCCCACATACGACCACCGTCGCCGTATTTTCTGTCGGTAGAACCACCATTGTCGGGTGTGTGTGACAACCATCTTCTGCGGGTTGTAAAATAACGATCGGTTTCGAAACAAAGTTCTACCTGACGTTCCTGGATAATAAATTCTCGTTGTTGTTCCTTATCTCCTTTAATTTCAGGATATACATCAAAAATACCAGGTATTCCAGCTCTTTCTCTAATCATATCCCAATAGGTTTTGATGTCATTATTCCCCGGATCATATTCGTTTAAGCATTCAATGTAATCGAGCAGAATTTGTGCATAGCGAAGTTTTACCTCACAACGTGTTCCTGCATACTCGCGATCGCGCATATTACTTTGAGGATCGTTGTTTTTTAGTGCCAGATAACCTGTACGTGGATAAAAGGTGTAAGAGCCTGATTGGCGTGATACGCCACCATAATAGAGTTCAACTCTTCCGTAACCGTTTTGCTGGCTTGCTGTTGAGTAATAATTACGTTTTGCAATATCAGATGAAATTTGAGGAATAATACGCTTGTTATATAAAATACTTGCGTAAAAACGTGGTTCTCTGTTGGCGTACATATTCCAGTCGCCGGGCCAGTGTCCCCAAGCTTCTCCGTCTCTGATCTGAGAAATCATCGCAGTACGTTCATAAGTTGTATTCAAGTTGTCCGGATTCCAGAATTCTCCTCCTTCTGAAGCAAAACCAGTTTCAACATAACCCGAGTTAGGATCTTCAATGGTGCGTCCGTTTTTCATAAAGAAGGCGTCTACAACACGCTGTGTCGGACCAACACCTCCCAGGTTGTTAGGGCCTGGAGAAGCATGTACCTGCCATGCGTTCTGGTCGAATCTAGCTCTGCCAAAAATAACCTCGCAGTTCCAGTTTACTAACAGAACATCGCGAACTGATTTGTATGGATTAAAAGTGGCACCATCACCGTTTTCATTGTTTTTATATAAACGCACTCCAGCTTCAGCTGAAACATCAATTACATCTTTACAAGCTTGTGCGGCAACCTTCCATTTGTTTTCATCATAAGTGGTGTTAGCCAGTAGTGTTCCATCAGGATTTTTAAAATTTGCATAATCTGCATTTCCATTCCACTGTGGGCTGGCAGCCAGCATTAGAGCTTCAGCTTTTATTGCCCGACATGCAATTTTTGTAGGTTTACCAAGCCACACTTTGTCTTTATCCCACGACGGCTCACATCCACTCTCTACTAATAAGGCTTCAGCTTCTTCCATCATTTGTACGATATAATCAACACAATCATCAAACGGGGCACGGGTATATGTATCCCAGTCTCCATCAACTTCGGTAACCTCTGTTAAAAGCACAGCAGGACCGTATTGACGAAGGATATAGAAATAATAAAGTCCGCGCAGGAATTTTACTTCTCCTTTATATTGTGTTTTCAGGTCGTTACTTAATTCAGGGCACTTGTCAACATTGTTCTCAAAAACAAATGAAGCACGAATGGCTTTGTAATAACTTGACCATTTTACATAGAAGGGCGTAAGCGGATTCCAGTTACCCAGGTTAATGTTATAAGTTCTGTAAACATTCCATGTTAAATCAATCTCATCTGAGATTCCTAACCATGGATCATCCTGATGCAGGTTTGCTGCCGGAATTTGAGAATAGATGTTGTATAAATAGCTTTCAGTTTCGCTTCTCGATGACCAGATCATATCATCGGTCTTCATATCATCCGGTTGTTTATCCAGATATTCACAACTGCTAAATAAAAGTGTTATGATTGAGAATAAACTTATGGTATATAATAGTTTCTTTTTCATCATCATTAATTTTAAAAATTAGCACGAATTCCTAGGTTCATTTTGCGCTGTAACGGGTATCTCGAACCGTCATTGTCTCCAGTCTCAGGATCCCACATCTTCCACTTCGAGAAAATGGCCGCATTGTTTACATGAACATAAAGTCTTAGTCCTTTTAATTTTACTTTATCGAGAACATCTTTGCCAAAAGATTTACCGAATTCGACATCTGCCAAACGAAGGAAACTACCATCATACAGCGTTTGTGTAGATACCTGCCAGTTGTTCGATGAAGTTCCGTTATACAAACGAGGATATTGTGCATTCTGATCAGGGTTGTCAACCGTCCAGCGGTCCAGTGCTTCTGCAAACAGGTTCCCTTTTCCAACCCCCTGGCTAAATGGAATGTAGTTTCCTCCAAGGTTGTACGATACTCTTGCCTGTCCTCTGAAAAAGACCCCAAGATCAAATCCTTTATAATCGAATTGAACACCAAAACCATATACGATTTCAGGAATATTTGAATAGCCGATTGGCACTTCATCGTCGATGGAAATTTGCCCGTCGCCATTGATATCCTTGTATTTTATGTCACCGGGACGGTACTCGCCAAATGTTTGAACCGGACTATTGGCAATATCTTCTTCGCTCTCAAAATATCCCAGTGCTATCAGCCCAAATTTCTGATTTAATTTTTGGCCTGTTCTCATGCGGTAATCATAGTTCTTTTGGGCTTCATCCATTTCCGTAATCTTATCGCGGGAATAAGTGTAGTTGCCGTAAAGTTTAATGCCGCCGTCCTGAAATCTCTTTGTAAATTCTATTGTTCCGTCAATACCTCTGTTTATCATTTCTCCCATATTGGCAAACGGAGAAGTAATCATACCAACGTAACCTGGGATTGTGGCACGTTGTACAAGAATGTCTGTTCTGGTTTCGTGGAAATAATCTGCTTCCAGCGAAATAGCATTGTCGAACATTCTTAATTCAATACCAACGTTCTTTTTTAAACCTTTTTCCCATGTCAGATTTGAAACACCAATCCGATTTTCGCCAGTGCCGATGTAAGTTTTTCCATCAAGACCAAATACATAATTTCCAAGACCTGAACCGTATAATGAAAGGTATCCGTAACGTTGTCCGTTAGGAAGAGCCTCGGCTCCAACCAATCCCATTGAACCTTTGATCTTTAACAGATTTATTTTATCAGTCATTGAACTCCAGAAGGGTTCATTAGAAACCAGCCATCCCATTGCAAAGGCCGGGAAAACCCCAAATCGGTTTCCTTTCGGGAAGTTTTCAGAACCGTTGTATCCAAGGTTGAATTCTCCCATATAACGGTCTTTATAAGCATAAGTCGTACGGAAAGCTATACCTTGTTTCCTGTATGGCAGAGCCAAAATAGATGATCCGGCATTTCCATTTATATAATCCCGTTGATAGTACATAAACATTCCACCAACCCTGTGATCTGTATTAAAAACATGATCGTAAACGAGTTGTCCTTTAAACTCTTTAGCACGGTTCGAGCTAATTTCTCTGGTATAGCTAAGGAAATCCTGCCCCTCCTGAATTTCTTTTACCAGTATCTCATCGGTTAAAGGATCGCGTCCTTCTACACCATATGTAGTAGAATTTTTTCTTCGTTTAATATAGGTTTCGCTATATGCATCAAAAGAGTAGGAGAGTTTCAACTGAAGCCCTTCGATTAATTTACCCAGATCCTGTGTTACCGATAACTGGCTCATTATTTGATTTTGGAAAGAGGTGTTATAACCCGATCCCATTAATCGTTCAGCAGGGTTTGATTCTCCAATTTGTGAAGGAGCTCCCCAGCCCATGATATCATTACCGTCAGCATCTGTGCCGATAGGTACTTTTACAGGATTGGATATTGGCGTTGCCCAGTATGAATGATAAAAGAGTTCTTCAGCTGGAGAATAATAAGTGCTGTAAATATATCCATGTCCGATACCAGGAGTGTGCAAGTCGGTAAGGTGACCACCCACCTCAATATCCATTATTAACGATTTGGACAAGGTAACATCAATGTTTGACCTGAAGTTATAACGTTTTAAATCGATGTTCGAATCGTAATCATTTTCCGGATTACTTTTAAAATTACCTTCTTCATTCAGGTATCCAAAGGATACAAAATACCTTGCAACCTCACCACCACCACGAATATTAATAGATGTTTGGTTGTTGTTTGAATACTTCTTGAAGGTTTCGTCGAACCAGTTTACATTTGGATACAAGTAAGGGTCAACCCCGTCTATTGTATTTTGTATGTATTCTTCAGAATAGTTGTCGTAGCCTAAGGCTTCATTGTATAATCTGGCATAGTTCGGACCATCAAGAAAGTCAGGCATTCTCGGCAAGTCAGACAAACCATATTCCATCTTCAGTTCTACAGATGTTTTCTGGGCAACCCCTTTACGTGTTGTCACCAAAACAACGCCATTTGCAGCGCGTACACCGTATACAGCAGTTGCCGAAGCATCTTTTAAAATTGAAATGGATTCTATTTCTTCAACTGAAAGGTCGTCCATACTACGTTCAACACCATCAACCAAAATTAACGGAGTTCTGTTTGAACCAAATGTTGAAATACCCCTGATCCAGAAGCTGGCGTTGTCGTTGCCTGGCTCACCGCTTCGTTGCACTACAACAGCACCTGCCATTTTACCGGAAAGAGCATTTGTTAACGAACGCGAAGGAATTTTAAGGTCGTTAACGGAGATGGAAGAAATAGACCCGATAACACTGGCTTTTCGTTGTTTTCCCATACCAACAACCACTGCTTCTTCAAGAGTGGTAATGTCTTCCTGCAGAACAACATCGATTGCAGTTCTTTTGCCAACGGTAATTTCCTGTGGTTTAAACCCAATAAAAGAAAAATGTAAAACCTGTCCCTCGTCTGCTGATATTGTATAATATCCGTCAAGATCGGTAACTGTACCGGTTGAAGTACCTTTAATTAAAACTGTGGCACCCGGTAAAGGAACACCGCCAGAGTCGAGTACTTTACCCCGAATCATATCTTTATCCTGCGACTGATTGTTTTTTTCGGGTACGGCCATTACTTGCCGAGTCGTCAAAACAATTTGATGATCCAGAATTGTATAATTAACGTTGATATCGTCAAAAAGTAAATTCAGAACATCGGTAACTTTACTTCCTTCAACGTTAATACTTACCGAACGTTGTACATCTATGAGTTCGTTATTATAAAGGAAAAAATACCCACTTTCTTCTTCAATCTCTTTTAAAACGTCTTTTAAAGTCGTTTTTTCCAACTTCACAGAAATAAGATCTGATTGTGAAAATGATCCTTTAGCCAATAAATTTAAACTAGTACATAAAAGAATAAATATCGTTATTCTCATAATTCTCAACAGTTTTAATATGGGTATCCGGTAAAGAATACGCCAATCAAGTGATCGAAATTTTTTCATACATTTGCTTAGTTAAATGTTCATTATTTGAAATTACAGCATTACTAAAGGACATTTAATCCCTTCCAGGGGAGTGTTAAGGGCACTTCCCTGGATTTTTATTTATTAGTGTTTCTATTTATTACTTATTGTTATTTTGAGTTTTGGAGCATCGGTATTAAGGGTACCTTCTGACTCCAATTCTTCAATGGTATATTTAATCGGATATGAAATTTCTATTAGTTTCAGAACCTGTTCAATCGTTTCATCGGTAAATGTCATGGTGAAATGAGCTTTTTTAAGTTCTTCGCTTTTTACTTCAACTTTTACATTAAACCACAACTCCAGTTTTTTTACTACTTCTTCGATGGAAGCATTGTCAAAAACGAGTTTCCCTTCTTTCCATGCGATGTATTTTTCCAGATTCGCTTCCTGTTTTATTGACAATTCATTTTTATCGATAAAGTAGTCTGCTTTTTCAGAAGGATTTAATTCTCCTAATCGAATAATGGCATCATCTTCCTCTTTCTCGATTCGAACTTTACCTTTAATAAGCGTTGTGCTTATGGTGTTTTCTTTCGGAAAAGCTCTTAAATTAAACTCTGTTCCCAAAACCCTGACATCAATATTTGTTGTATGAACAATAAATGGTTTTTGCGGATTATGACTTACTTCGAAAAAAGCTTCTCCGGTTAATTCTACCTCCCTGGTTTCGCCAGAAAAATTTTCAGGATAAACTAGTTTCGTTGCAGAATTTAAATAAACAACTGATCCGTCGGGTAAAACGATGTTTGTTTTTTCACCGATTTGAGTCTGTGCAATCTTTTGACTTATATCACCGGACTTGCGATAAAAATTACCAACCAGAATGTAAATTATAAATCCAAGAATAAGGCTTGCAGCAATAGCTAAAAATCCAGATCGGTTGTAAAAGTGAAGTTTTCGAACAGGTGCGCCAGTGTCAAATTTATTATTAATTTGTTCTTTTAACTGCTCCCATTGCATCCGGGTAACGTCTGAATCAGAGTCAATGGTTTGTTGTTTTAATTCCTTTTGAATTCTCCTGAAAATTTTTTCATGTTCCGGGGATTCTTCAATCCATTCGAGTAATTTTCTTTCGTCAGCGACAGAAAGTTTTCCCAATAGAAATTGCTGAATCAAATTTGTATGTACGATTTCCCGTTTTTTCATGATGCAATTTTGATATTACATAATTAGTACAATCAAAAAGTATTTTTATAAACCTTTTAGATGTGAAAAAAATAGATTTTTCGTGTTTTTTTGAAAAAATGTAGAAAATGAGCTTATTCTTCTGAATGTTTGGTTAAGATGAAAAGGATAAAAAGTTCCGGTTTAATATATTCACGCGCAATTTCAATTCCTTTTGAAAGGTGTTTGTTTACCATGGTCATCGAAATGTCCATAATTTCAGCAATTTCTCGTTGTTTTTTCCCTTCAAACCATCTTAGCTGGAATGCTGTTTTACATCGACCAGGCATCGCATTCATCGCTTTCATCAGCTCTTTTTTTAGCAAGTCTTCCATGTTTACGAATTCCTGCTGTGTATTAAAACTTAAATGATAAAGTTTTTCTGATTCGAGATAGCTTTGCCTTTGAATATATTTTTCTTCAACAATTGATTTTTTTAGCGCGTTCAGGCATTTGTTTTTGAGAAGGACAAAAAGATATGATTCAAGATTTTTTTCTTCCTTAAGACATTCTTTTTGTGTCCATAACTGGATGAAAACTTCTTGTATTAAATCATTTACTTCTTCCTGATCTTGTATGAAATGAGAGGCGTACTTTCGTAAGCGCGGGGAGTAAAAACGGAATATCTTTTCGAAGGAGGAAATATCCCCCGTTCTCATAAATTCAGTAATTTCTTTCATTTCCTACACTCTTCTCCTGATTTACTAAATTTCTTTAAGTGCCTAAAATAGAATTTAAATACTTATTAAACAAAGAATCAGGCTGCCCCCGTTGTTGAAATAACAATGTGATATTGTCACCGAATTATTCAGGAAAAATCTCATTGAAAAAGAACAAAATCAGGAGCTTTCATTTAAATGATGCCTTGCAGTTTTCCTATTTATACTTTATTCACCTGGTTACAAGTATTTCTTTAATTGCTTTTCACTTTCCTTCTTTGCTTTACGCATAACATCTTCGATGAGAACCGGAATACCACCTTTCTTTTTGCTTAAATCTGCAGCCTCCATAAAAGCAAAAATTTCAAGTGTTTCCTCTTTTGTTACCGAAACTTCGTCTGTTTCGAAAAACTTAATAATGTCTTTTAAAAGAGGCGTATATCCATTGTAAGTGCCTAAATATTCAATGCCCTTATCGCCAAAAACTGTACCCCCGTATCCTCTCGCGCCATCTCTGATTCCACGGAAAGATCCAATTCGACCGTCGTTCCAGGTGCCAACTGCAAAATCAGTTCCTTCAGTACTAATACGAACAATAGTATTGCAGCCTGTTCCCATTGCCGTGTAAAGTGTTTCCACACCATGAATTCCATACCAAAAGAAATCGGGATGACTCGGGTCAGTAGGGCAGGGACTATAAGCTTCGGCTCCGGTAATTTTTCCAACAGAACCATTTTTTACTTTATCCATGCCCTGTATGTAGCGTAAAGATGACGCTGAAAAAACAGGTGAATTAAATTGTTCAGCTGCATCAAAAATTGCCATAGCATCGGCAAGCGAAGCAGCAATTGGTTTGTCAACAAACACCTTTTTCCCTGCTTTTAATACCGGAATAACCTGTTCCAAATGACGTCGTCCATCGTTGGTTTCGAGTAACACAACATCAACTTTTGGAAGTAACGATTCAATTGAGTCAGTTATTTCAACTCCGTATTGCTGGATGTCTTTTGTGTATCCGTCAATACGTTCCACCGCCGATGGTATGTCGAGACTGCCTTTTGGATATGCTGCCACAACTTTGTAACCTTTGAACTCATTATTGGTGGCTTCGTACAACTCTTTTGTAAATGCAATACTGTGCGAGGTGTCGAGCCCAATTATTCCAACACGTTTGCCCTGCTCGGCAGGTTTAGCCAGCCCTGAAAGATGTAAAGTTAAGCCGGCTCCCGCAAGTGATGTGGTTTTAATAAAATTTCGTCTGTTTACCATGATTTGTTCTATTTCGATATTTATTTTTCAACTTCCGTTGCATATTTAATTCCTTCCTTATCCCAGCGTTGTTTCAGGTTTTCCAATGCCATCTGAAATTTTTCCCAGTCTTTTTTACTTTTTACAGTCCAACCAACTTCGGAATATGCTGCCAGTCGGGGAAATACCTGATGATCCAGTTTTTCACGGTTTGGAACCCATTCTGTCCATAACTGGCATCCTGATCCCAGTATTTTATCTTCATATTTTTTATCGAGACCTTGTGGTATTGGATCAAAATTGTAGGCTCTCGATAAGGGTATGGCTTCGTAATTATAATCGAGATATGTATTCCAATAAATTGAATTAACCACATCGTATCCACTGCTTACTGCTTTTTTTATCAGATCAATATCACCTTTCCAAAAGTGGATAATGGCAGACTGTGCCAACTCTTGTTTTGTTTGGAAATCGTTATCGTTTTGCCACTCGTGAACGTTGTAACCTAAAATTTCGTTCCATCCCATCATTCTATGACCGCTGTTGTCAATGAAGTTTGATATTCGGTTTGTAAAATATATTTGAACATCAGCCGGTGATTGTAACCCTTCTTTTGCCATGAGTTCATTCATTGCTTTTGAATTCTTCCAAGCCTCAAAACGCACTTCGTCACCTCCAATATGAACTACGCCTCCTGGAAACAATTCAAAAACTTCATTCAATACATCTTCAAAAAAACGGTAAACTTTCGGGTCCGCTACGTTAAACGAATCTTCAAGTTTTCCAAATTCAGCAGGTACCTCTTTCAAATTACCAAGTACCCCAAGCCAGGGGTAAGCCGCTATGGCTGCCGATGCATGACCGGGCATCTCAATTTCCGGAACAATACGGATATGGCATTTTTCGGCATATTCTATAATTTCCTTAATTTCCTTTTGAGTGTAATATCCTCCATGTGGTATTCCGGTTAAATCTTCCGGGTGGTTTCTGGTTTTCTGGGTATCATTTCTGTAGGCTCCAACAGAGGTGAGTTTTGGGTATTTTTTTATTTCAATTCGCCAGCCCTGATCATCAGTAAGGTGCCAGTGGAATACATTCATTTTTAATAACGCCATCTGATCTAGTAAGTCTTTTACTGTTTTCATTCCCTGAAAATGACGGGCTTCATCAAGCATAAATGCCCGCCAACCAAATCGAGGCTTGTCTTTTATTGTTACGCAAGGAATTTCAATTTCAGACTTTGTACAGGTATTGTATTCGAATTCTGCAGGAAGTAACTGTCTCAACGATTGTATACCATAAAATATACCTGTCCGTGTAGGAGACTTAATTGAAATACTTTCTGGATTTACGATTAATGAATAACCTTCATCTCCCAATTCTGAGCTTAGTTTCTTGTCTATGGTCAAATTAATGCCAGTTCCCCTTGTTTTTATTTTGCTGGTTTCATTAAATCCTTTTTTGAGAATATTTGCAAGATATTTTGCTTCGTCGCTTGTGCTCTTTTGTGAGATAATATTGGTTTTGTTGGTTAATAGAAAAACACCTTCTTGTATTTCAACTTGTTCAGGACAAGGAATAATTAATGGTTGTGCTTTTGAAAAGATACTCGCTAAAAGGAATATTACAATAATTGATTTCTTTAAACTTGGCATAGGTACACTCGTTTTAATTTTTTTTATAAAATGCTAATCGAAGCATAATTATCTTCTTCAATCATATAGCATTCAAAGTTTTATTTTGTCAGCCTGATCTTGCTGTTCTTAATTGTAATCCGGCCTTTATCACCATTTGTTAAATAGTAACATTCAATTAAACAAGCGTCAAAAATAAAAATTATTATTTGCAAAAAACTATTTATTAAAAATTATTACTAAATAAATAATGCAATTTATTAACTGTATTTGACGCCATCATTATTTAATTGTCAAGCTTGATATCGACAATTGTATTTATAAGATATTGTAAGTTTCGATTGAAAAAATAATTGACAATCTTAGTTGTTGAAAAGGACTGAATCTTTAGAGGTTTTATGGTGAATTTATGTAATAATAATCGGAGCTCTGTGGCAACGGTTAATGTAATTTTTTGAATTTATAACTATAATTCCGGCCCTTTTCGCATTTGTTTTTTCTGCGAAAGTAGTTTTTTTGATTCCAGCCGTTTTACCTTCGACGCCAATGTTGGTTTGGTTTTTACGCGTTTTTTTACGGGAGTCAGAGCGGTTTCAATCAGTTTGAAAAAGCGTTCAACAACCTTTTGTTTGTTCTTTAACTGACTGCGCTCGCTGCTGGATGCCAAAACAAGTTCTCCTTCCAAATTGATGCGGTTTTTCAATTTGGTTTGAAGGATTGCTTTTTCTTTATCGGTAAAAAGTGTTGTGTCGGTGAGTGAAAAACGGAGTTCAACCTGCGTATTTACTTTATTTACATTCTGGCCGCCGGGACCGCCGCTTCGGCTTGCCGAGAACTTACACTCGTTTTCGATAGATTGTTTGCGTTCTTCAGGGAGTTTCATGTTTATCCGTTCTTGCTAAGGTCTTCCAACTTCGGAAGATTGGTGATTTCAATATCCTTGCCATTCAGTTTTATCATTCCTTCTTTTTCGAATTCCTTTAAAAATTTAATGGCGCTTTCGGCCGAAATAGAGGCAAAATCGGCAATGTCCTGGCGGGTTAAATGTTGAAAAAGATTTTCTTGTATAAAATCTTCATCCGACAAATAGATAAGTGCTGACGCCAGTTTTCCACGCATTTGTTTGTAAGAAATGTTTTTGATGATGTCGAGCAGATGCCTTTCGTTCCGGTAGTTTTTGGAGGTGATTTTCAGGGCAAATTCAGGATTGTCGATTAATATCTTTTTCAGGCTTTCTTTTTCCACCATACAAATTTCGGCATTGGTAAGTGCCTGCGTGGAGTAGGTGTGAACCGGTTCTCCAAAAATTGACGAAAAACCCAGAAAATCGCCCGGTTTGGCAATACTAATATTCACCTGTTTCTCGAAACCGGTTTGCAGGTACACTTTCACCAAACCCTCAACCACATAAATTACATACGGCGCAAAAGCACCCTGCTTAAATATATTTTCGCCCTTCAAATACTGAACCCTGGTTTTATGTTCATCCAAATCCGTAAAGTCCTGCAAGCGGCAATCTTTATTCGTTCCTTCAAATAGGCTCATAAACGTATTATTGCGTGTCGATTAGAATTTCCCAAAATTATCAAATCCCCACATAAAATCAGACATTTTATACAAGAACTGTCATTTAACAGGAAAAAAACTGAAAAAGTTCAGCTGAAGGTCTGTGACACTACAGCCCCGTTTTCTGGCAGGAGATTTTGCTGCATAGTATTTTTGTCATAACAATTAAAAACAAATGAAACGAGTAGCAATTCCAATAGCAAATAATGAATTAAGCGAATACTTCGGACAATGTCATTATTACGAAATATTCGAGATAGAAGAAGGCAAAGTTCAGAATAAACTGAAACAGATTCCTTCGGTATCGAATATTATGGAATTACCAGACTGGTTAAAAGATCAAGGTATAACCGATGTTATTGCCTACAAAGTTGACAAGCAGATTATTTCACTGTTTGCATCGAAAAAAGTAAACCTTTTTGTGGGTGTGGCGCTAAATGCTACCGACATCCTGATTCAGGATTATCTAAAAGGAAATCTAAAGTCGGATACGAAAATTATTGAAGAGTTAATAAACTGAATAATAACATTTAAAGTAAAGAATCATGAAATTATTACAAACAGCAGTTCACGAAATTGAATCTGCAGCAGAATTGGAAAGCATTATTAATGAAAACGAAAACGTAATGGTATGTTGTGGCCGAATGGGCCCCATGTGTTTGCCGGTTTACGATGTTATGGAAGAACTGGAAGAAGAACGTGAAGACGTGAAATTCTTCAGCATGGCTTTCGATTCGCCTGAAGCGGCTGTAATTCGTAATGCACCTGAGTGTCGTGGTTTTATGGGACTTCCGTTTACCATGTACTATAAAAACGGCAAGGTTACACATGCTACCAGCAGCATTCAAAACATGCAGCAGGTTACCGGAATTCTTGATGAACACTTTGGAAATTAGACTTATATAAAAATTACAAAGTCGTTCCTGTTTCGGCAGGGACGACTTATTCTCTAAAACAATTGAAGCAATGAACGAAGTTTTTGATACAATAATAGTTGGGGCCGGTGCTGCCGGATTAACAGCCGGTATTTACACTTCAAGAGCTAAATTATCAACCTTGATTTTAAACGAGGGCGCTGTTGGCGGACAAATGGTGCTCACCGAAGAGATTGCCAATTATCCGGGCGTACCCACAACAAAAGGATACATGCTTGCCAATAATATGAAAATGCAGGCAAAAAGTTTTGGGTGTAAAATCAAGTCGAATATTAAGATTAAAAAATACGACCTCAAAGGTGATGTTAAAACCATTGAACTGGAAGATGGCAGAATTTTTCAGGGGAGAACAGTTGTTTTAACACCTGGAGGAAGACCTCGTTCGCTCAATATTGAAGGGGAAGATACATTTAAAGGAAAAGGAATTTCGTACTGCGCCACTTGCGATGGCGATTTCTTCACCGATAAGGAAGTTGTTGTGGTTGGAGGCGGAAACTCTGCTCTGGAAGAAGCAGTTGCGTTAACTACTTTTGCCACAAAAGTGACCATCGTTCATCAGTTCGATCACTTTCAGGCATTTGAACACGCCATTCAGGAAGCCAAAAATAACCCAAAAATCAATTTTGTAATGGAGTCTGAGCTTCGTGGATTTTATGGAAACGGACAACTGCAAAAAGTAAGTATCGAACACCTTCCAACCGGAAAAATGTTGGAACTGGAAACCGACGGAACCTTCATTTTTATTGGATACCAACCCAACACCGAAGACTTGAAAAACCACATTGATCTAAATAATCGTAAAGAAATTGTTGTTGATACAGATATGAAAACCTCTGTAAAAGGAGTGTTCGCCGCCGGTGATTGCATCAACAAAAAATACCGACAGGTAACAACAGCTGTGGCCGAAGGAACCATTGCTGCGCTCAGTGTGAACGAGTATTTGAGAAGCTAAGAGAGTTGATCTGGTTTCCTTAAAAAACAAAAATAAAATCGAATAAATTTTGTAGGAAGAAGGATGATAATACTCCTTCTAAATTTGAAATACACACCTTTTAATATAGATTATGTCAAAAGCACAAGTAAAAGTAAGCTGGCTGGATAAAATGGCTTTCGAAGCCGAAGTGAATGGACACAAAGTAATATTAGACGCTGCTGAAGAAGTTGGGGGTGAAAACCGGGGGCCGCGCCCTAAACCTTTTATGTTAACTGCATTGGGCGGATGTACAGGCATGGATGTGGTTTCGATATTGAAGAAAATGCGGGTTGAATTCGACGATTTTAATGTAATAGTTGAAGGCGATCTCACCGACGAGCATCCGAAGCAGTTTTATAAAATGAATGTTATCTATGAGTTTAAGGGCAAGGACCTTCCATTGGAAAAACTAAAAAAAGCTGTTAGTTTGTCAGAAGAAAGGTATTGTGGAGTAAGTGCTCTGTATAAAAAAGCCATCGAAATTACGTCTGAAATTAAAATTATAGAATAAGTTATGTCAATTACTGTTATTGTTATCCTTGCTGTTTTGGTTATTCTGATTGGAATGATCACGTACAATTATTTTAAGATGAAAAATGCCAAACCGGTAGCCAACAGCAAACAAATTAAAGTACTAAATAATAAGAATTTTAAGGCCGCAACAAAAAGGGGAGTGGTATTGATTGATTTTTGGGCTCCCTGGTGTGGACCATGCAAAATTATTGCGCCTGTTTTAAATGAAATTGCAGATACCGAAACCGATTTTGCAGTAGCCAAAGTAAATGTTGACCACAATCAGCAATTGGCACAGAGATTCAAGGTTCGAAATATTCCTACCATGCTTGTTTTGAAAGATGGGAAGGAAGCCAGCCGGATTGTTGGAGTAAAAACAAAAAAGGCTATTTTAAAAGAAGTGCAGTCTGTTTTAGCCAGCTAGTCAGAAATTTGAACCTGTCTGGTAAGCAAAATAGTAGTTTTTACTGATTAAGAAAGACTTTTTGCCCTAACAGAAACGTGTATGTTTTGAAATCTTTCAAAAAAGCTGAGGAGAAGTAGGAAAATATTTCCCGGACTTCAAACCATTTCATATGGTTAAATCAGCAATAATTTTATTGAAAGGAACCGGATTACAATTATGTTTGTATTATCAAATTGAAACACAAAACAACAAAATACAATTAAAGTCGCTTTCAAGGCAATTTACAGACCCGGATTCCTCTCCGGGTTTTTTAATGTCTTCATTTTAATGATTCTTATTTGCGTCGTTTCACTCCTCTGAGAGGTTCTGCTTCCAGCGGATTATCCGGCCAATGGTGTTTCGGATAGCGGGCTTTTAATTCTTTTTTTACTTCGAAATAGGCGTCGCTCCAAAAACTTTTCAGGTCGTTGGTAATTTGAACGGGTTTAAATCCAGGAGAAAGCAAGTGCATCAATATATTTATCATCCCATTATTTACTGATGGAGTTTCCAGCATTCCAAATACTTCTTGTAACCGTACTGCAAGAATGGGAGCATCTCCGTTTGCCTGGTAATTTAATTTGATTTTTGATCCACTGGGCACTTCAATTCGTTCCGGAGCAAGTTTATCCAATAGCAATTGTAATTCGTAATTCAGGTGATGTTGCAAGATGGTTTTCAAATCGATTTTTTTTAAGTCCTCCGGCTTTTTTACATTTAAGAGATAGGGTGAAAGCCAATTCATATTATTTGCCAGTAGTTGTTTGGTTGAAACATCGGGCCAATTATTCGTATTATCCCAAATTCGTAAACTATTCACCCTGTTTTGCCACTGTTCCACCTCCTTGTTAAAATCTAGGAGCCATGCACCTTCTTTTTTTATGGCATCAGAAATTGCCTTTATTTTAAGTTCACTATCAAAATATTGCAGAGGTTTGCTTTGCAAAACTATATTTCCTATTCGAAGTTCATTCTGAGCTGAAAAACCACCTCGTTTTGTATCCCAGTTGATGCTGTCAATCGATTTTACCATTGGGGCCAAATCTCTCGGATTTAAGGGAGATGCAAGAAATATACGTCCAACACCATCGCGCGCATTTAAACTGGCAATAGCCAGCCACGCTTCGTGTGCCAGATCGTCTTCGTGTCCGGCAGCGGCAATATTTCCGTTGGCCAGTTTAAACTGTGCATTGTTTCCAGGAGTAGCATGTGCAATTCTTTCAGGGTATGCATAAGCCAGTAATAAACCGGTTTCGTAAGGATCTATGCCGAAATTATTCACCTCTTCGTGAAGCATTTTATGGTATTGTTCCGAAATTTTAGCAATGTGCTTCAATCGTTTATTTTTAAGGCTTCCGGAACGGTATCTTCTGAGAGCTTCAATCCGCAAATTAATGTCGATACCACTTTCACGACCTAAAGGATCGCGTTCTTCGAGAATGGCAGCCACATCGCAGGCAAGAGGAGCTAATTCGTCATTTTGAGCGAGTATGAGCATGTGCGCCAACCGCGGATGACATGGAAGTTGGTGAACAGCTTTACCATGCATGGTAATTTTTCCGTCTTCCAGTGCATCAATTTGATGTAATAATTCATTTGCCTGTTCCACATGTCCTTTAGGAGGCGGTGTTAACCAGGTGAGCTCATTTATATTTTCCACGCCCCACATAGCCATTTCAAGTGCCAGCGATGCCAGATCAGCCTCCTCAATTTCGGGTGTGCGTTGTTTATTTAAACGGTGATGTGTGGCCTTAGTCCACATTCGGTAACAAACACCCGGCCCAAGCCGGCCTGCTCGACCAGCGCGCTGATCGGCAGAATCGAGGGTAATTTCCATGGTTTCAAGTCTCGATAATCCAGTATTGGGATTAAATCTCAGCGTACGGGAGAAGCCACTGTCAACAACTACTTTTACACCTTCAATCGTAAGGCTGGTCTCAGCGATGGAAGTGGCTAAAATAATTTTACGTCGTCCTTCGCGACTGGGCATAATTGCTGCAAACTGTTTTTGTGGCGACAGTTGCCCATATAAAGGATGAATGGCGATTTCTTTGTGCTTTTCCCTTAAAATCTTTTCGCACTTTTTAATTTCACCTTCTCCAGGCAAGAAAACAAGAATATCGCCATCCTGTTCTTTTACTGCTTTCGTTACCACTCGACTTGTTAACTCAGGAAGTAACTGAATGTCGTTTTCTCCTTCATAAAAAATCTCAATTGGATGCTGTCTGCCTTTACTCACCACCGAAGGTGCATCCAGTTTCCTAGTTAGTTCCGGCATATTTAACGTTGCCGACATAATCATAATCCGCAAGTCAGGGCGAAGTATTTGCTGAGCTTCCCGTGACAATGCCAGTGCCACATCGGCAAACAGGCTGCGTTCGTGAAATTCGTCGAAAATAAGCATGCCAACTCCTTCCATTGCATTGTCGCTTTGCAACATTCTGGTCAGTATCCCTTCGGTTACCACTTCCAGTTGAGTGTTTTCGCTTATACATGAATCAAAACGAATGCGGTAACCAACACGTTGTCCCACCTTTTCTCCAAGCAATTCAGCCAAACGCATCGCAATAGTACGTGCTGCCAGCCGGCGTGGTTCAAGCATAATTATTTTTTGCCCTTTTAGCCAGTTTTCTTCCAATATAACCAAAGGGAGCACAGTACTCTTACCCGCTCCGGGAGGCGCGTTAACGACAAGCGTATTTGAAATATGCAATTGATTTTTTACCTCTTCAATTACTTCAGTTATGGGGAGATTGGTTGTATATGGATTAAATTTCAAACTATTCATCTAAATAATAAAGTGCAAAAATAGGGATAAGTTGTCAGCTTCTGAACAATTCATTTTCTATTGTGCTGCCAAAGCAATACATTTGGATACTTATGCTCGATATTCAACTCATATTATTATTGTTGCTGGCCGGAAGTATTGCCGGATTCATTGCCGGGCTATTTGGTGTAGGAGGAGGAATAATTGTTGTTCCTGTAACTTTATGGGTGTTGAAGATGCAGCATGTAGAAACTGAATATATTCAACACATTGCCGTTGGCACTTCTTTGTCGGTGATGGTGGTTACTACATCAATGAGTTCGTGGGGACATTATAAAAAGAAGGCCATTGAAGGAAAAGTATTTCGAAATATGGCACCCGGAATAGTTTTGGGATCGGTTTTGGGTTCAATGCTGGCCAGTTCTATTCCAAGTAGAAGCCTGCAAATCGTTTTTATTGTTTTTGCCTACCTGATTTCGGTAAAAACGTTAATTGGATTTAATCCTAATTCGTCGTGGGATTTACCACGGCCTGCCGCCATATTTGGTGTGGGATCGATATTTGGAGCATTGTCAGGTTTGCTTGGAATTGGAGGGGGTGTTTTTAATGTCCCTTTTTTGCTGGCATGTAAAGTTCCAATAAAAAAAGCTGTAGGCACTTCGGCAACATTGAGTTGGGCTGTGGCAATATCGGGGGCGCTTAGCTACATGTATTCAGGATTACAGGTAGCCGATTTGCCGGAAGGTACTCTGGGCTTTTGTTATTTGCCAGTGGCAATTACCTTGGTGATTACAACCAGTATTTTTGCCCCTCTTGGAGTAAAACTTACACATGCACTTCCAGCTAAATTAATGCAGATAATATTTGGATTGATGCTGTTAGCTGTTTCAACCCAGATTCTTTTTGAGTGGGTAATTCTAAAGTGATACTATACAATAAATACTCTGGGTTTTAAACTTTTTTCGGATCAGTATATGTTTTTGTTGTAACTGAAATTTATAGTATTTGAATTATTGTCGCAAATAACAGGTTTGCAAAATTATTTTCATGAATACACTGTCCTGTAGTAAATGAATTCGTAAAAAGTCTACCTACTATTGGTAACTGAAAATATAAGTGATGGTACCAGATTGATGTGCAGGTGCATCGTTGGCTACATTAAACTTGGTTTTTAATGCCGCCTGTTTAGCGTGATTATGGAAACTCTGACCTGAAATGGTTGTACCTGGTGCTCCGGGAAGGGCAGATATTACATTCCCGTTTCTGTCGACAGTAATTTTTACAACCACTTTTCCCGAGTCACCACCGGGATGTTCCGGCTTTGCAATGGATTTTATAGAACGCCCGGCCAGACTAAATGAAACACCCGAACCAGAATCGCCTGAGCCGCTTCCTCCGGGGCCATATTTGTCGGCATTAGGATCGCCGGTTGGAACTCCCTGGTTGCCTCCGGGGAAAGTAACACCCTGGCTTTTCCCAGTACCGGAGCCTTCTCCTCCGCTGCCATCACCACTCTTGGCAAAAGCACCAGCTGTGCGCGAATTTATTTCATTTATTCTTCGTTCTTCTTCGGCTTTTCTCTGACGTTCCGCTTCTTCCTTTGCTTTCCTTTCTGCTTCTTCACGTGCCAGTCTTGCTTCTTCTTCGCGTTTTTGGCGATCTATTTCTTCCTGCTTTTTGCGTTCAATTTCTTCTTGTCGTTTTCGTTCAGCTTCTATTTCTTGCCTGCGTTTTAATTCTTCCTGTTCCTTTTTCCTTTTTGCTTCCAGTTCTTCCTGCTTCTTTTTTTCAGCTGCATTAATGGCCACAGTCTTTTCGTAATCCTGTGTCATGGCCACTTCTTTGGCTGGTTCAGGTTGTGATTTGCTAACAACAGGAGGCGGGGGAGTAGTTTTTACCGGAGGAGGTGTTGTTTTTTTCTCTTCGGTTTTTGGTGGTGCCGGATTTTGTTTCTGACGTCGGGCAGGGGCGGGTTCCTGGTTGCCAAGGCCATTATCGCTATTCCCGAAATTAACGAGAATACCTTCTTCTCCCGGCAATGGTAGCGGCGTAAAAAAATCTAAAAACAAAAGAAGTATCAAAACAATAAAATGAAATACAATTGTTCCGATCAGGCCTTTTTTCTTTTCGCTATATTCCTCTCTCCCCGTCATTTTAGCCAATTATTATTCCGGTGCAGTTGCCAGAATCATTTTGTATTTGTTGCGTCGGGCAATGTTCATCATTTTTACCACTTCATTAACAGGAACACTTTGGTCGGCATGTAACGAAATGTAAATTTCGTCATTTGTATTTCCAAACTTATTTCTTAAAAATGGTTCTATTTCACCAAATGAAACCCTCTTCACATTATTGTTGTCGTTGATGTAGTATTTCAGATCCTTGGTAATCGATATGGTAGTAATCGGCTTGGCTGCAGTTTGATTATTACTTTGCGGAAGTAGTAATTTTAATGCATTTGGCGCAATTAAAGTAGAGGTTACCATAAAGAATATCAGCAAAAGAAATACAATGTCAGTCATCGACGACATGCTAAACGCTGCATCTACTTTATTTCTCTTTTTTAGTGCCATTTAAATGAATTAAACAGGTTCATTTAATAAATCCATAAATTCCGAAGTTGTAGCTTCCATTTTAAATACTACTTTCTCAACGTTCGAAACCAAAATATTGTACGCGAAATAGGCAATAATACCCACGATCAAGCCTGCAACCGTTGTTACCATAGCCTGGTAAATACCTGTTGAAAGTAAAGTAACATCAATGTTATTGCCGGCGTTCGACATATCGTAAAATGCCTGAATCATTCCCATTACTGTTCCGAGGAAACCAATCATTGGCGCACCTCCGGCTACTGATGCCAGTACCGGAAGACCTTTTTCGAGCTTTGAAATTTCGAGGTTGCCCACATTTTCAATGGCTGCATTAACATCCGTTAATGGTCGGCCAATCCTGCTGATTCCCTTTTCCAGCATACGCGAAGCCGGATTGGCATTGCTCTTACACAAGGCAATCGCTGCATCAATCTTGTTGGAAGTTATATAAACCTTTACTTTTTCCAATAATCCCGAATCAAATCGTCCTGCCTTTTTAATGGCAAAATAGCGATCGAAGAAAATGTATACAGCAACAATGGATAACAGAATTATCGGGATCATTATCCAGCCACCCTTCATGGCCAAATCAATGAATTTTGTTGATATTCCTTCAGGTTCGGTAGCCATAGCTTCCATCTCCTGCGGTAGGTCTGATTGGATCATTAATAAATTCAACATGCGTATCAAGTTATTTTTACAATTCTTAAAAAATAAAACGAGGTATAATAACAAATATTATACCTCGCGAAAATAAGTAATATTTTATAGGCTTTGTTCGACTTATTTGTTTAAAACAGTTGAGTTATGAACAAAAGCACTTTAATAGGTTACATACCAAACATTAAGAAATAGGTACCGGCACCTGCCAGATAACCAATTAATGCCAGCCAGGTTATCTTTTTCAGATACCAGATAAAATCTATTTTTTCCAGTCCCATTGCGGCAACACCGGCAGCAGAACCAATTATTAACATACTTCCACCGGTTCCGGCAGTGTAAGCTAAAAACTCCCAGAACGAACCATCCTGAACGAAAAAGGCGCTGTAGCCAGTTGCTCCTGCATCAGCAATCGGGTACATACCCATGGCACCAGCAACAAGTGGAACATTGTCAACGATTGAAGACAGTACACCAATAGCAAGGTCGATAAGATAAATGTTGCCCAGGTTCTTGTCAAGATACTGCGATAAGATATTTAAATGTCCTGCCGACTGTAAAGCTGCAACAGCTGATAAAATACCCAGGAAGAACAGTACGGTTGGTACATCAACCCTTTGAAGGACAGCTGTAACTTTTAATTTATTTTTTATTTCAGCAGGTTTATCTTTGTGAACGATCTCTCCAACTACCCATAAAATACCTAATGAAAGCAGCATTCCCATATAAGGGGGAAGGTGGGTTGCAGTTTTAAAAACCGGAACAAATAACAGTCCACTAACTCCTAATATTAAAAAAAGTATACGTTCTGATGGAGTAGAATAAACAATTTCTTCGTCATCAAATGTTGGGCGCTCAACATTGCCTTTCATAGTAAAAGAAAGAATTGTTAATGGTACAATCATACAAACTAAGCTGGGAAGTATTACACCCATAATAATTTTACCTGCCGTAACTTGTCCGCCAATCCACAGCATAATAGTTGTTACATCACCAATTGGCGACCAGGCACCACCGGCATTTGCAGCAAGTACAACCATACTGGCAAAAAACCAACGGGTTTGTTTGTCGTCGACTAATTTACGAAGCAAGGCTACCAGAACAATAGTAGTGGTAAGGTTATCCAACAATGCCGACATGAAAAAAGTAAGAATACTAAGTATCCACAAAAGTTTTACTTTATTGGTCGTTTTAATTTTATCGGTAATAATTTTAAAACCTTCATGTTGGTCAACCACTTCAACGATGGTCATTGCTCCAAGCAGGAAGAATAATATCTCACCAATTTCGCCCAGGTGATGAATTATTTCATATTCCACAATAAATTCGTGAATAGCATGAACGCCATGTGCATCGGGATGCGACGCCAGAAATGAAGCAAATGTGGGACTAAATCCAAGGTGTAATATATCTTCCGCCCCCAGGATATACAATACCCAACAAAGGGAACCAAGAATTAAAGCCGATGCAGCTTTGTCGACTTTTAGAGGATGTTCCAAGGCAATAGCTGTATAGCCCAGAACAAAAATAACAACCATTAAGATGAACATAGTAATTGAATTAATTAGATTAAGTTTCTATTAAAGAACAACAAATATATTTTAGATTGGAAAGAATAAAAGGAATTCTGTCAGTATTTTAATATTTTTTAATATTGAATTGTTAGAAGTCGCTGAATTTCATTCTTTTTTCTTTTTAAAAATACCGGTTAATTTTTTGAATAATTCATCGATAGAATTATATTCTTCTTTAAACGAAAGGCCAATTCCCTGCGTATATGGAGCCGTTTCGTATATAAGATTATTGTTTGACCGGTTATATGCTTTAAACTGGATTTTACCGCTGGGAACAAGTTTAACACTCATTTCAAAATCTCCAACAATCTGGCTGCTGTTTTCTGAATACTGGTTCGTATTGTTTCCAATGTTTCCGTTAAGAGTAACCCGATCGTTAAAAATCTGCGTACTAAGTGCGACTTCAATTTCATCGTCGGTAATTTGGTTGCCTGGGCGGTAATTAAAGCCGAAGTCGATATTATTGCTGATTTGTGACAACCAGTTGCTGAGCTGGTTTGAGAAAACTTCGCTTGCAGTTGTTCCAATCATATTGGTATTCTGTGCATCGTAAGTTCCACGTAGGTACTCAGGAGTATAAAATTTACCTAACACAATAAGCGACAATATCTGTTTATTCATTTCTTCTTCGGTATTGAAGAATGGTTGTAGTTTATCCTTTAACTGCTCATCGGAATTGGGGAAATTAATATCGAAACTGATGGTGGGATTAATCATCTCTTCTTCAAGAATAATAATACATTCTGCAAGTATTCGCTGGCTTTGGTCAATTTCTTCAACTGAATTAAATAATAAATCGTAGAGAGATGCTTTTAACTTATATATCGCCCGCAGATCTATATAAGCGTTATACGGATCGCCTGACCATATAATAGAACCTCCCTGCTCAATGGTAAAGCGTTTATTCATCACATTTTGCAGGGTGAACAGATAGTCACCTCGTGTGACATTATAATTTCCTGATAATGAAATTTTCCCTTCATTATCCATCTCAAACAGAAGTATACCTTCTCCCTGCGCTTTAATAATATCACCGATTTTTGAATTATAGATGATTTCAACCTTTGCCTCAGGGGTTGCCTCAACTGTAAAACTCATATTCACTTCGCTCTCTCCTGAATTCTCAGTGGGAGTGAAATAGTCGTTTTCTTCTTCCTTGTCAGCAGTTACAAATTTGATAAAGTCGTATCGCTCAATTTCACTTTCGCTTTCCATCGATATTTTTACCTCGGTACCGGAAAGAGTAGTGGCTGTACCCTTCAATAAAATCTGTCGTATTCCACCGGTAATATCAAGCCCGCCATTTACTATAGCCGTGCCATAGAACTGATCGTTATCGCGGAGCGTGGTATTTAATGCCCTTAATTTATTGGAATTAAAATGCAGGTCGAAAACCATGTTGTTGAAATTGTCGTGTACAATGGTTCCATTAAATTTTCCGCTGTTATTTCGGTCGTCGTAAAAAGTAATATTATCGAAAAGGATAGTGTCGTTTTTAAAATAAACGGTATCGGAAAAATTGTAGGGTATTTGAGTTACATCAACAGTAAGGCCGGCATTCTCTCCCAAAATGGCTCCGTCGATTCTTATTTTATCCAGGGTTCCGCTAATTGTGGCCTGACCACTGGCCATTCCCTGGAAATTGGAGAAATTTTTTCTCATAAATGTTTCCAATATAATAAGCGATAAACTGTCGACACTCACATCATAGTTAATCTCTTTTGTTGAAGGTTTTATATATCCGAGCGCCCGTAAATTTTGTTTATTATTTCGGGTAACAGTCAGTTCAGAGTTTATGCTTGAATTAATCCGGTCCCAATGGCTGATCAGAGAAATATCTCCCATAAACTGATTTTTGTAACTTAAATTATTAATACTTACGTTCGATAACAATACCGGATCATTAAATATATTTGAAATCGCCATCTGTCCATTAACAACACCTTCAACTTCAAGTTCTTTGTCCAGATATTCATCCAGATAACCCAGGTTGATATTTTCAAATTTCAGATTAAGTAAATTCGATACACCACCATTAATTTTTCCATCGAGGGCAAACAACTGATCACCGTGAGTAATAATAAAATTATTAACAGCTACAGCATTTGAATCGACAGTTGCAGAGAATGGAGAAATAGACCAAAGGGTGTCAGCTATATAAATGCCTGATGCCAGCCCGTCAACGTCAAAGTGTGGATGATTGATTGAATCGGGCCACGAAACTTTGGTTTGTAATTTTATTAATCCACTATAGGTTTGATCGTCGAAATTACTCCACGAGATATGATTGTCGATGATATTATCAGCTGCTTCTGAGGTGATTGAGAAATTATAGAGCTTTAAGCCGCTTTTATTAAATATTTCGCCAACCCGAAGTTTGGAAGAAAAATGTGTTTCAATATCCTGGTTGCTGATGAAAATATCTCTGGCCCAGGTATTTTTATACCTGATGCCCGGAATACTTCCTTTAAATTTGAAATTGTTATTTGGTGTATCAAGTAAACCATATAAAAGGAAGGAACTCTCAAATTCCAACCCGGGAATAAATATTTTAGATAATCCGTTAATTTCTTTCACATTTAACTGGTAACTAAAAACATTATTAGGGATATTTTCATTTGCCGTATATTTTGTTGACGGGATATAATGATGAATGATTTTTTGAATATCATCAGTAATTCCTTTGATATTGTATTTTCCTTCCAAAGTGGCATCAAAATACTGCGATGTAAACAAAAGCGAATTGCCTTTTTCGCTGCTGGTTGATTTCAGTTCAACATTTGTCAGATCAATTTCCCCATTTCTGTTTCTGTAAAAACCTTCTTCCAGCTTGATAGAACCGTTCAGGTTTTCGATTTTGGTACCTGTAAAGTTTGCATTCATTTTTAATGCAACCGTTGCATTAGGGAATTTATCTCCCAGGTTAAGATTTTTCAATAATGCCCTGTCTAACTGTAATTTAAAATCAAATTCCGGGATTTCCTGATTCAGGTTAACTTCTCCTAAAAATGAAAATTGAAGATTTTTGTCGTTGATCGCCAGCAACCCATCAAACATTTTATCAATCAGAATTCCGTCGAAAGTCAGGTTTTCGTATTTGTAATTATTTACTTCAACTTCATCAATATTACCTTTAAAAATTCCGGAAACCGATTGAGTGGCTTTATTGTAGTTACCGTCAGCAGAACCTTTAAATGTAATGTTTTTCACATAATCGGTTTGAAACAGGTGCCCCAGGTTAAAATCGGTTGTGGCAATTTGTCCCCGATAATAAACTTCACCATCTTTTTCCGGCGCAACCATAATATCGGTGGTTAGTATTCCCATTTCACTTTCAAAAGTTCCAAAGGTTACAAAATCGCTCAAAAAACCACTGAAATTACCGCGGTACTTTAATTGCCCCGCTTCGTAAAAACTTTCAGGGAATTCGAGGTACGACCTTTTTGACCGATTTGGCAGACGAATATTACTGATGTCAGCAAATGTGGTTTCCGATTGTTTCAAATCTAAAAACAGGTACATGGTTTCGGGCGATTTAAGATCGTTGATATAAAAATCGAGCAAAGCCCTTGTTTCTTCGCCGGTTTTCAAAACCACATTTTTACCTTTTAAATCACTTAGGTTTCCATAAATTAATCCTGACAGTTCAATCTGCTGATTCATCCCTTTTATGGAAGGAATTAATTCTCCCAACTCCTGGAAATTAATATGAGACTGGCCAATATGCATATTAAAGTCGAAGGGAACATTCATTGAATCAAGCTCGTTGTATAGCTGAATCTGCAAATTAGACCTGTCAATTTCAGAGTAACTGCTCTTGAGGTTAAAATCTTCAAAGCCAATGTTGTTTTCGTGAATTGCAACACGGGCATTAAAGTATTCCAGATTAAGATTTTTTTCGCCAGTTAAACTTAAGTGATTAATTATAAAAGAGGTAGAATCGCTTCTGCTTCTAAAATCAGAAATATCAAGATTCAGATCGCTGATAAATAAATCCTGGTCATTTTTAACATCATTATACGATATATTTAACTTGCCGAAATTGAAGTCGTTGCATTTAATTACCCAGTTACTTAATGTGTCTTTATCTGGTTTGGTTTTTAATGCATCCATTAAAAAACGGAAGTTAAAAGAACCGCAGGAGTCGCGCGACACAGTTATTTTGTTGTTTTCAAACGACAACTGATTTATTGAGATTTGTTTTTTCTTGATTCTGAGTGTGTCGATTCGTGCTGTTATTAACTTACTGTAAAGTAAAGTGTCGTTGTTTCTGTCCTCGATTAATACGTCTTCAAGATGTAGCTTGTTAAAGAAGCCGATATCAACTTTTCCTACCGAAATTTTACTGTTCAGGCTTTTTGACAAACTTTCTGCAATTCGGTGTGTAATTTTAGTTTGCACCCAACTGTTTTGCAATAAAACATAATTCGCCACAAGCAATAAAATGAATGCCGAACAGACTATAATCGTTATTTTCCAGCCTTTTTTGATAGTTTTGCAATTTTCAAACGAACATATACTTTTTCTCTATATATAGAGAAAGAATTTTTGCCGTTTTGTTAACTGTTGTTTTTTAATAAATGCAAAGATATAAAACCAACAGGCTTATTTCTTGTTTTTATAACGTTAAAAAGGACTGAATTGTATGACAAAGGGAATTACTATTTTGGGGATCGAGTCATCGTGCGATGATACTTCTGCTGCCATTATTCGCGATGGTGTAATCATGTCGAATGTTGTGGCCAGTCAGAAAGTACACGAAGAGTATGGAGGCGTTGTGCCGGAACTTGCATCGCGGGCTCATCAGCAAAATATTATTCCGGTTGTTGACATGGCAATTAAAAAAGCGAATATTAACCGTGAGGAGATAACAGCAGTGGCATTTACCCGCGGTCCCGGACTATTGGGATCGTTGCTTGTTGGAACGTCGTTTGCCAAAGGATTCTCGCTGGCTTCTGGTATTCCTTTAATAGAAGTAAACCATTTACAGGGGCATGTACTTGCCTTATTTATAAAAGAAAATGGAATTGAGTTCAATCCACCCAAATTCCCGTTTTTATGTTTGCTGGTTTCCGGGGGGAACTCACAAATAATTAAGGTTACGAACCATCTTGAAATGGAGGTAATCGGACAAACCATTGACGATGCTGCAGGTGAAGCATTTGATAAATGTGCAAAGGTTATGGGCTTGCCTTATCCGGGCGGACCACATGTTGATAAACTGGCTAAGTTGGGAGACCCGAATCGGTTCGAATTCTCAAAGCCACGAATTCCCGGACTGGATTATAGTTTTAGCGGGTTAAAAACGAATTTTCTCTACTTTTTACGCGATAACATCAAAATCAATCCAAACTTTATTGAAGAAAACAAAAACGATCTTTGTGCTTCGCTGCAAAGTACGATTATTGATATTCTGATGAGCAAACTTAAGCGCGCAGCCAAAGAAACCGGAATTAAAGATGTGACCGTAGCCGGGGGAGTATCAGCTAATTCGGGATTACGCAACGCCCTGATAGTGAATGCGGAAAAATTCAGATGGAATCTGGTTATCCCTAAATTTGAATATACAATGGACAATGCGGCAATGATTGCGATAACCGGTTATTACAAGTACCTGAATCAAGAATTTGCCGATCATAACATAGTGCCGTTTGCCCGTACACAATTGTAACATTATCAATGAAATTCGAAACTGAACTTGTTCACGGAACCCTTGTCAAACGTTATAAACGATTTCTGGCCGATGTAAAACTTGATGATGGTTCAGTAGTGGTGGCACATTGTACCAACACGGGATCGATGAAAAGTTGCCTTGAAAATGGTGCTGAAGTATTTTTAACACCAGTAAACGATCCCAAACGGAAAACCCGTTTTACATGGGAAATGATTAAAATAAACGGCAGTTGGGTGGGTATAAATACAGGAAATCCCAATAAGCTGGCTTTTGTAGCCATTAGGGATAATCTGATTCCCGAACTGTCGGGATATAAAACGGTAAAACGCGAAGTGAAGTTTAATGACTCGCGCTTTGATGTTTATGCTGAAAATGAAAACGAGAAATGTTTTATTGAAGTTAAAAATGTTTCTCTTAAAGAAGGGAAATATGCCCTGTTCCCCGATTCTGTTACAAAAAGAGGCGAAAAGCACCTAAAAACATTAATGGAAGTGAAAGCCGCAGGAATGAGGGCCGTGATGCTATATGTTATTCAACGTACTGATGTTGAAATATTTGTTCCCGCTAAAGATATCGATCCCGTTTACGCACAAAGTTTAGCAGAAGCTTATAAGGCAGGAGTTGAAATCATTCCCATGCAAGCAAAAGTTTTACCTACATCTATAACTCTGGTTTCAAAACTCCCTTTTGAACTGTAAACAAAAAAAGCCGAGAACATTTTAATCATGCTTTCGGCTTAAATAAATGGATTTTTTTTAGAATTATTTTGTTTTATTCTTTCTTTTTAACAGGCACTAACTCGCCATGATATGAAATATGCTGTCGGTTTGTACTATTCACACTTAAAGTTGTAGATCCGGTGACTGAAACAGAAAAGGTAAATTGTACCAAATCGCTTTTGTTTCTCGCCTGAAATTTGATGACATATCCTCCTTTTTTACCATCTTCCTTCGTGTAATTTTCAATTGGAGCTTTAAAAATCATTGGAGATTCAGAGCTCCCATAATCTGCAGAGTAAGCAACTCCAAAGAAAGGCAGGTACGAATCGACTTCATCATTCTGAACCACTACATTGTAAGGTGTTGTTAATGTTCTGCTTTTCCCTCGTGCCGGTAACATCCGCGATGCGTCGAACTGCCATTCCCCGGCTTCTGCCAGTTCTTTTGTTTGTTCAATCAGCATGGCTTCTCTTTCAGCTCTTTTTTCTTTGCGTGTTTTCTTTTCTTCCTGAGCGCTGGTTGCCAGCACTGCAAAAACCAAGGCGCATATTAGTATTAAATTTTTCATGATATAATATTTTATTTCTCTCCTTCAAATTACAAATTTATTTTAATTCAAAAGCAAATAGTATACCAATTTATTTTAATAAGGCATTGAGTATAAGGCAAAAAAAGAGGGTGCTTTCGCACCCTCTTTTATATTTTTCTCAATATGTTTAATATTCACTTTTTATGATCTCTGAAATTAATATCCAATTTCTCCAATCGTTTGTAATCAATATTTAACCTTTTTTCGAAATCGCTAAAGTCTTTTAATTCCGGTGAGGTCCATGCAACTTCTGCTTCTGCCTGTAAACGGGGAAGAAGCATATATTCTGCTTTTTTAGTTGTTGCCACATATTCAGTCCAAAGATTGGATTGAACCCCCATAATATATTTGGCTTCTTCAGCAGAAAGTTCTTCTGGAATAGGTTCATAACTGTAAACCTTTTCAACGGGTAAAAATCCTCCAATTGCCAAAGGTTCATTATCCTTGTCTTCCGATTGATAATGATCTATATACATATGAGTAGTCGGACTCATAACAACATCGTGGTGTTGTTTTGCAGCTTCAATACCTCCTTTAATACCGCGCCAGCTCATTACTGATGCTTCAGGAGCAAGTCCACCTTCCAGTATTTCATCCCAACCAATTAAACGACGTCCTTTGGAACTCAAATATTTGTCTATGCGTGTAATAAACCAGCTCTGTAAAACATGTTCGTTTTCAAGTCCCTCGTCTTTTATGCGCTTCTGACAGTCCGGGCATTTTTCCCATGCATCTTTTGGGCACTCATCGCCTCCAATATGAATAAATTCTGATGGAAAAATATCCATCACTTCATCCAAAACATCCTGAAGGAATTTAAAAGTTTCTTCTTTGCCGGCACAATAAACATCTTTATGTACTCCCCATGTACCTTTTACCTTGTAAGGACCGCCGGTGCAACCTAAATTTGGATATGCCGCCAGTGCAGCCGAAGAGTGACCTGGCATTTCAATTTCGGGAACAACTGTAATATAACGTTCAGCAGCATATTTTACAATTTCACGACATTGATCTTGCGTATAAAAGCCACCATATCCAATACCGTCCATTCCTTGGCCGCTATTGTAATGACCAACCATAGTTTCGTCGCGCCAATGCGAGATTTCCGTCAATAAAGGATATTTTTTTATCTCAATACGCCAGCCCTGGTCTTCGGTTAAATGCCAGTGAAATGTATTGATTTTATACATGGCAAGAATATCAATGTATTTTTTGATAAAACTAACCGGGAAAAAGTGACGTCCTACATCAAGCATATTTCCACGCCAGGCGAAACGAGGTTTATCTTTAATGTCAACACAAGGAACCGATAATGAATTGTTAGCAGTTTCAAGCGGCAAAAGTTGTTTTAACGACTGTATCCCGTAAAACAAACCGTTTGGATCGGAAGCTGTAATTACAATCGACTCGGGACTAACTTTCATTAAATATCCTTCTTTGCCAAGGTTTAGCTGGCTGATAATTTTTAATACAACCTTTTTCCCTTCAGAATTGATATTCATTTTGAAACCATACATCTCTTGTAAATAATCGTTGAAGAAACCGGATATGCGGACTTCATCTTCATTGTTCTGATCTATTTGCAGGTTGCAGTCTGCATTTAACTCAAATATCCCTTGTTTTGGAATATATTCAGCCGGCTTTGGTATTATGGCTATTTCCTGTGCCCAAATAAAATTTGAAAAAAACATAAGAAAACCAAGATAAATTAATCGTTTCATTTTAATAGTTTTGATGTTTTGTTGCGGATACGAAATTAATAACTTTTTTAAAAATTTTTAAAGTTAGGCCTGAAATATAAAAAAATAACAATCGTTTATGAGTCGAGAAATTAATATAAACAATGAGCTCTCATCAAAAATACCGGAACTGGAACTTTCTGTAATTGAATGCGATATTGAATTACAAGCAAAAAATCCGGAATTATGGAAGGATATTGAAGAAAAAATTGAAAATCTCAATACTGAGTTAAAAGTTGAACAGATAAGTAAAATGCCTGCCATCGCTGCATCGAGAAGAGCTTATAAACTTTGTGGAAAAGATCCTGCGCGATATCGTTTATCGGCTGAAGCGTTGTTGCGCAGAGTATTAAAAAGAAAGGAAATTTACCAGGTAAACAATGTGGTTGATCTTTTAAATCTGGTTTCTATATCAACTGGTTTTTCAATTGGAGGATACGATGCCGATAAAATTAAGGGTGATGTTGAATTTGGAATCGGCAGAAAAAATGAACCTTACGAAGGAATCGGAAGGGGAGAACTCAATATCGAATTTATGCCTGTATTTCGTGATGATTTAGGCGCTTTTGGAACACCCACCAGTGATTCGGTTCGCACGTGCGTGTCAGAATCAACGAAAAGGTTTTTGATGGTAATAATTAATTATGGTTCAAATAACTTATTACCTTTGGCGACCGAAATGGCAACCGAATTGCTAACCATGTATGCCAATGCAACTAATTTTAAACTGAAAAGAATACCAGTCGGATGAAAGCTATATCAAAATTTCTTTTAAAACTGATGGGCTGGAAGGCAGATTTTAGTGCCATCCCAAACGTAAAAAAATGTATAATAATTGGTGTACCTCATACCAGCGCCTGGGACTTTATTGTTTCTTGGTTGTACTACGCTGCTGACGGCAGACGTGCTAACATACTGATTAAAAAAGAGTTTTTTTTCTGGCCCGTTGGTTATTTCGTAAGAAAAATGGGAGGGCTTCCTATCGACCGCTCAAAGGGAGCGAATGTGATTCGCCAGACCATTCAGCATATGAAAGAAAACGACTATGTTCACCTGGCTTTAACTCCTGAAGGGACAAGGAAACTAACGAAAAACTGGAAAGCCGGATTTCATATTATTGCAAAAGAAGCCGGGGTACCTGTTTATCTTGGCAGTTTCGATTGGGGCCGTAAAGAAATAACCACCGGAATTCCTTTTGAATTAAGCGACGATTCGAAAGCCGACATACAACGCATGAAAGCTTACTATCGTGAAAAAGGCATCGTTGGTAAATTCCCAGATCAATTTACAACGGATTAGTCGAAGGCCGAAATCGAAATTTTAACAGCGATACTTTCAAATCCGGTATTTTTAAATCCTGCAAATACACCAATATTCCCTATAAAAAACAAGCTGTTCAGACTGTAACCTGCTTCCCAGTAGTTGTTTAAATCCGGGGTGGTTAAATAGTTCAAATGAAAACTTTCACTCCATGTTCGTTTATTTAAGAACGAGAAATAACGAAGTAAAAGGTATTCCGAACGGTAATCAGCTCCCAAAGTCAGATAACTTTTATTGGTACTGAATTCGTAATCATTTAATAGCTGGAAAGTACTGGTAAATGATTTCATCACAACCGGAATTTCAGATGTCATAAAATGCTTGTATTGAGAAAAGTGCATTTGGTTATTATATAAGAAGTGGCCTGCATTTAAACGCCATTCTATTGCAGATGTTGGCGAAAGATTAGCTTGCTGGCGAGCACTAAAATCAATTTGGCAGAAATCGGATACAGAATTAAACACACCCGGCACAGCTTGTTTAAACGATAAATCAAATGAATAGAAATCATCAATAAACAAAAACGGCGATTCTTCGAGCCAGGGTTTTCGTTGTCGTTTTCGATAACCAATGTTTGCCTCATACGAGAAATGTTTTTGTTCAAGCAGTGCCGGATTATCGCTTTCAAGTCCTTTTGGAACATTGGGCGAAAAATCTTTATTGTCTGACAACAGGTATGAGGTACTGTTTTCAAGCGGATAAAAATGATCGTAGTGAAAATGAGTGGCCAGAGAAAAACCATTTTTTAATCGCTGCGAAATATCAAAATGGAGAAATGCAGATTCATATAGTTTCATATAATTTTTAGCAAAAAAGAATGTACTAATGGCATTTAATGCCGGGGAAATTCCTATGTCATCAGCTTTAAAATCGCGACTTCTTTTTCCAATTGTAACAGAGAAACGATTTCCTTCGCCTAAAATATTCAGCAATTGTCCGTTTAACGTTCCGAATACCGCTTTTCTGTTAAATGCATAGCCCAGTTCAGGGGTGACGTAAACATATTTCCCCGAATCAGGATTCATCCTCAATCGGAATTTTTGCTTGTATTTATATCCGTCAACCGAGTTGTAATCAAAGTTTTCAGTTGAAATCAAACCGTCATAGCCCAAACGAATGAGTGAGTCTTTACACAAATCATAGTGTCCGAATAAAACTTTCGAAAATCCTGATTTCCGTTTTAATTTTCGGTCTTCGGCGCTTAACGAATCTTTTTCCGTTGTTTCCAGCCCCATCAAGGAATCTGCCAACTGGTAACTTTGCAACTCAGCCTGTGTCAGTGGAATTGCTCTAAGCGTATCCCATTTAATATTTGTCACCAACGAATCTTTTGCATCGTCAATCTTGTAGTTGTCGTAACTTGGCTCTGCAATGGTTGACTCCTGGTACTGTTGTTTCAAAATTTTACGGTTCAAACGGGCAACCTTTTTAACATCTGCATTCGTAAGTTTTTCTTTTTCCCGTATTAGTTCAACTTTGTTGGTCAATTCTGTTTCCTTCTGACTTTTAGGCTTAACCTGTTGTTGTTTCACAGATGCTGAATCGGCCAGTATTTCTTGCTCAATAACTTCCTGGTAATTATCAACAATGGAATCGTATTTTACTGATGCTCCGTAATAAAAGGTTCCTCTTAACCCCAGCATAGCCACTTTTCCACTAATATTATACGAAACCGGAAGCCAATTGCCATTCCCCAGGTTTTGGAACTGCTGTTTAGCCCTTAATTCAAAAAACTCGAAAGTTGATTTGATATCTATATTGTAAATACACCAAAGCTTGTCTACAATGTATATATAACCATCCACCAGCTCGTCGCTTTTGCGTTTAGGAGTCACCTTAATTTTAAATACATCAAAATCATCCACAGTAATGTACCCCTCATACCTGAAATCGTAATGCTTTAATGCAATGGAAGACAGGGGAGATATGGTTTGAAAAGGACGTTCCTCATAAAGACTGGTGGTAATCAAACCCATTACAGGAGGTTCGTCGAAACCCATCAGCGATGTTTTTTTACTGATAACTTTTTGTTTGTAAGTATTCGGAAAATCAAAAGTAATTTTGTTCTGAGATTCTATTACATAAGTAACATTCTCCTTAAAATAATCATTCAGTTTTTTACCATCATCCAGTTCTATTTTATTCTGATAGAGCTTAGGAATATTTGTAAAAGCAAAGTTGCTTTTAATATATAAATCAGCCGAATAGTGCTTGATTTTTTTCCTGTAATAAGGAGATTTAGCCATTGCCTTTCTCATAATAAAATAGGCAGGATCTTCTTTTCCCGGGAAAACTTTTATTTCCTTAATCTCAAATTGCTGCGTTTTTAATCGTATCGGAAGGAAGACACTGTCGGAAACAATATCTACAGTTCTGTTTACCTGCTGGTAACCCATCGACCTGATATTTAAACTGTATTTTCCAGGTGGCAGGTTAAAATTAAAATCACCGTTGAGGTTCGAAGTAGTTCCTTCTTTTGTTTCTTTAATAAATATCGTCGCATATGGAACCGGACTGTCTTTTTCGTCGGTTATCTTTCCTGAAAGCACCTGTGCTTCTGAATAAAAAGAATTCAGTAGTAAAAACAGTAAACTGATTATAAATACAGTATAAATCTTTGGTTGAAAGTTAAATCTGGAATACATGGCTTAATTTGTTTTCAGGATTGCAAGTAACGGAAAAATGCATGACCAGCAAAGAATTTATTGTTAAAAAGCAAAAAGTTTAGAATATTATAAAAATTGCAATTTGAATAACTTCGGAAGTATAGAACAAAGGGCTACTTCTGTATCTCTTAAACTGTTAGAAGCATTTTGTCCAGAGTTCATTTTATGAACCTCTAGAGATATAAAAAGCCTTATCAATTTTGTTAAAAAATGTTTTTAATGTTTTGCAGCATAAGAAATAACCACCAAAATACGTAAAATTGCAGCACAGTACAGGACAGCATAGTTTCTGGATGTAAAATCAATAATAGAATAAACTTAAAATAATAAGAAAATGGCTAATAGATTAATTGGAAGATTACCAAAAGTTGGAATACGCCCGGTAATTGACGGTCGTGAAAGAGGTGTTCGCGAATCGTTGGAAGTTCAAACAATGAATATGGCAAAAAACGCAGCTAAGCTTATTGAGGAAAACCTTCGTTTTCCCAGTGGAGAAAAAGTGGAGTGCGTTATTGCTGATACAACAATCGGACGTGTGGCCGAAGCAGCTATGTGTGCCGATAAATTCGAAAAAGAAGGGGTAGGAGTGTCTTTAACTGTAACACCATGCTGGTGCTACGGAACCGAGGTAATGGATACCACTCCGATGATCCCGAAAGCTGTCTGGGGTTTTAATGGTACTGAGCGCCCGGGAGCGGTTTACCTGGCAGCTGCGCTGGCCGGTTACACCCAGAAAGGACTTCCTGCCTTCGGCATTTACGGACGTGATGTTCAGGATGCAGATGATGAATCGATCCCAGAAGATGTTCAGGAAAAAATACTTCGTTTTGTAAAATCAGCACTGGCAACTGCCCAAATGAAAGGCAAGTCTTATTTGTCATTGGGTTACACCTCAATGGGTATTGCCGGCTCTACTGTAAATCCCGATTTTTTCCAGGATTACCTGGGGATGCGTACCGAGTTTGTGGATATGACCGAAGTAAAACGTAGGTTGGATCAGGAAATTTACGACAAGGAAGAGTACGAAAAAGCACTTGTCTGGACAAAAGAGAATGTAATTGAAGGCGACGATTATAACGCACCGGAAGAACAGTCAGACCGTGCACGAAAAGATTGGGAATGGGAAGTTGTTGTGAAAATGACTCTCATCATGCGCGATTTAATGATTGGGAATACAAAATTGAAAGAACTTGGTTTTGGTGAAGAATCTCATGGCCACAATGCCATTGCCGGTGGTTTCCAGGGGCAACGTCAGTGGACGGATTATTATCCAAACGGAGATTTCTCAGAAACGATTTTAAATACTTCATTCGACTGGAACGGTATCAGAGAAGCATTTGTATTTGCAACTGAAAACGACAGTTTGAATGCTGTTCCAATGCTGTTTGGACACCTGTTAACCAATACAGCTCAGATTTTCTCAGATGTAAGAACATACTGGAGTCCGGAAGCTGTAAAAAGGGTTACCGGAAAAGAATTAACCGGTTTGGCAAAAGATGGTATTATTCACCTGATCAATTCCGGTTCAACTACCATGGATGCAACGGCACAGCAAAAAGATGCCAACGGAAATCCGGTAATGAAACCCTTTTGGGAAGTAACGGATGAAGATGTGGATGCCTGCCTGAAGAATACAAGGTTCTGCCCCGGAGATAAAGGCTATTTCAGAGGTGGAGGTTTTTCCAGTCAGTTTAAAACAGCTGGTCAGATGCCTGTTACTATGAGCCGTGTAAATTTGGTAAAAGGTCTTGGTCCGGTGCTTCAGATTGCCGAAGGGTATACAGTTGAACTGGAAGATGATGTACATGATATTCTTGATCAACGTACCAATCCAACCTGGCCAACTACTTGGTTTGCTCCGCGTTTAACAGGACAAGGAGCGTTTAAAGACGTTTATTCGGTTATGGCAAATTGGGGGGCTAATCATGGTGCAATTTCATTTGGTCATATTGGCGCCGACTTAATTACTCTTGCCTCAATGCTGAGAATTCCGGTTTGTATGCACAATGTAGACGAAAATCAGATTTTCCGTCCAAGTGCATGGAATGCTTTTGGTGAAAATAAGGAAGGTGCAGATTACCGCGCTTGCGAAAACTTTGGACCTCTGTACAAATAAACCTGATAAATTAGTAGATTCGTTATATTGTCGTGTTATCACGGCAGTATAACGATCTTTATTTAAACCTTAACTTATTCACCATGATCAGATCGCAACGATTTATTTTATACCTGTTAATCGTATTTTTGATTTTTACCGGTATTTCGTGCGATAGCAATAAACAACCAAAATCAAAAAGTGCGATGAATTCTTTTGAAAAGGGAACCTACGGTTACGACCTGGAGTTAATGAAAAAATACACCAGCCCGATTGAATTAACAAACGGGAAGTCGCGTGTTCTGATCTCACCCGAATATCAGGGGCGTGTAATGACCAGTGCTGCAAACGGTGAAGAAAGTATTAGTTTTGGTTGGATCAATCATGAACTGATTGCCTCGGGTGAAGTATTAAAACAGATTAATCCGGTTGGGGGAGAAGAACGATTCTGGCTGGGGCCGGAAGGTGGACAATATTCCATCTTTTTTAAAAATGGAAGCAATTTCGATTTTGAAGATTGGGCTACACCGGCCTGTATTGATACCGAGCCATTTAATTTGGTAAACTCTGATCAAAATTCGGCTTCTTTTGCCAAATCAATTCAACTTACCAACTACAGTAATTTTTTTTTCAATTTTGATGTGAACAGAAGAATTACGCTCATCCCCGGTAACGAAATAAAAAATCAGTTAAATATTAAGATTAACGCTGAAATTAATTCAGTTGCCTATGAAACTGAAAACAAGTTAATCAATACTGGTGATAAAGAGTGGAAAAAGGAAAGCGGATTACTCTCGATATGGCTTTTGGGAATGTTTATTCCCTCTGACGAGGTTACCATTATTGTTCCTTATAAAACCGATGTTGAATCGGATTATATTGTAAAAGACGATTACTTTGGGAAAATTCCGGATAACAGACTTAAGATAAAAAACGGTCTGATTTATTTAAAAGGCGACGGAAAAGAGCGTGGTAAAATAGGAATACCACCACAACGGGCATTGCCGGTAATCGGAAGTTATGATGCCGTGAACAAGGCATTGACAATATTAAAGTGCGAAGTTCCTGAAGGTGTTATTGACTATGTTAATTCAGCCTGGGAACAGCAGGAGTTCCCCTATAAAGGAGATGCCATAAACTCTTATAACGACGGGCCATTGGAAGACGGAAGCCAGATGGGACCTTTTTACGAACTGGAAACATCGTCGCCGGCACTGGCATTGAAACCGGGCGAATCGGCCACATACAAACAAACAACAATACATTTTACCGGCAATGAAGATTATTTGGACGAGATTAGCCGGCAAATATTCGGAGTTTCGTTAAACGAAATAAAATCTGTTTTTTAATGTCGGACTTTCCTTTTGAAATATTAGAAACGGCAGGACAAACCAAGTTGCAGCAACTGGTACACTCCATTACCGAAGCCATTAGTAACGGTGAGCTGAAAGAGGGAGACTTGCTTCCTTCAGTAAACCAGTTGAGCGCTAAAAGTGGCTTTTCGCGTGATACGGTTTTTAAGGCTTATAATATTTTAAAGGAAAGAAGTATAATTGAATCGGCTCCTCAGAAAGGCTATTTTGTGGCAAACGAATCGTACCGGGTATTTGTATTACTCGACGACTTTAGTGCTTTTAAAGAGCAGCTTTATCAGTCTCTGAGGCAAAATCTTCCGGAATCCTATTCAGTTGATTTACTTTTTCATCATTACAACCCTGAAGTGTTCTCCCAGCTCATTGAAAACAGTCTGGGCCGATACAGTATGTATGTGGTTATGAATATTGATCACCAGTCGATGGAACCCATTTTGCATAAAATCGATGCCAATAAAATGTTATTGCTCGATATGGGGAAACCCGATAACGAGAAGGTGAATTATTTACTTCAGGATTTTGGCGAATCAGTAATTGAATGTATGAACAAAGGGCTTGAACAGTTTCGCAAATACGATGAACTGATTTTGGTTTATTCAGAGAAAGACACGCCACATCCGGAAGAAATTGTACCTGCCGTTGAGGTTTTTTGCAAAAAAAACTCCATTCAGTTTTCGCGGATTAACAGATTCAATCCAACGAACCTGAAAAGTGGTCAGGCTTATTTTGTAATTCGAGATGCAGATCTTGTGGAAGTAATTAAATCGTGCAGAGCCAATGGATTGAAACTTGGAAATCAAGTAGGCATTATCTCTTACAACGACACACCTATGAAACAAATCGTTGGAGGAGGAATTACAGTTATTTCAATTGATTTTGAAGAAATGGGTCGTGAAGTTGCCGGTTTTGTGGAACATAAACACAAAATCAGGAAAACCTTATCCACCTCATTAATTCTCAGGGATTCTCTTTAAATCCAACAGTAAAACCAGGTACTTTCTACAAATCGGATGGTTTGTTTATAATTACATTAGGAGAGGTTTAGTTGCCAAATCCAAATCCCATTGTGAGATTTACAAATAAACTGCCTCCTTTTGCTTCTTCCTTTCCTGTAACAAATAAATCGTAAGAAACATTGGGTCTGATAAACCATTTTCCCACGTTTTCTCCACTCGTCTTATCCTTAAAGCGTTTAAGATTAATGTCGCAGGCTGTGCCAATTCCGGGGCTAAAAACACTGGAAAGTTTGAGGTTAGCGGTTTCATCTTCAGGAATGTCAAAGTTTGATTTTTCTGCTTTCATTTGATAATTACCAAGTGAAACGTATGAGAAAAAATTGATTTGACGGGTTGTAACCCATACTTTACCAAGTTTAACACCGTATTTAATGCTAAAAACATCATCATCAGGCGTGTTAATGTAATCATACTTTTTTACAGGCATATCATACTTCGAACGTACCTGCCCAACACTTCCCTGGAAAAAAAGCGAGAAATAAACCTGACGATAAAACCATTCCAGTTCAAAATTCATACTCTGAAAATGTGACGTAAAGTTCTTACTAATATTACCGTTTAAAAATTCATGTCCGTAGCCCAGACAGAAATTAAGGGCAAATGGTTCAACATAATTCTGAATGAGAGCTAAAAACGAATTGTATTCGTTTTCCGGATACAACTTCTGATAGGATTGAATCGACCGGCTTAACTTGTAAATATCTTCCTTGCCCTCGAAGTAAGAAATGTAAAGCTCAATCAGCTTTTTATCTTGAGGGGTTATTGACGACCTTTCCAAATCCTTTTTTATTAAGGGAAGTTCGTCATTTAAAAACGCTTGAAGCTGACCGGTAATATTTTCAACCTGAACGTATTTGGTCTTTCCTTCGAGCAGATTGTCGAAGTTAGCTACAGTGAAAAGAAATTGTTTAAAATCGCTGTTCGAAAGAGCCAGTAACAATTCCTCTGCAGGATAAAATATTACATATTCTTTATCTACATTTTCTTTGAGATAGTTAATGGTTTCAAGTGCTCCCTGAAAATCGCCAAAAGTAGTTTTTTCAACTACCATTTTTCTGCCGTTTCTTATAAGTATTTCAGTTGAATCAGTATAACTGATAATTTGTTGCCTGATATCATCCTGAGCGAAAGTCAGTTGGGGTACGATAAAAAAAAGGCTTAGCACCAGTAATAGGAAAGTTTTCATGCTTTGGTTTTAAAATGAACAGTTGTTTAAGAATGCACAAATGTAAAAACACAACCCGGTTTTACAACATTATTAACCGAATATTTATGTACAATATTATGATGCCTGTGTACTACCGAATAAGTTCAATATGAAAGAAAAAACAAATATGAGAATAACAATAATGTGAGTACCATGACTATCTGTTTTATAAGCCAAGTTGATCGGCTATTTCTCGCATGGCATTTATTGACAATTCGGCAAACTCGGGCAGGGGAATACCTATTTCTTCGCATTCCAAAATATTTTCGCGTTTAACAGAAGCTGCAAAAGCTTTTTGTTTCATTCGTTTTGTTACTGATTTTGGTTTAACGCTGGCCAGTTTTTTATCGGGATATACCAAAGTAGTAGCCGTTATAAGTCCGGTAATTGTTTCTCCTGCAGCAAGTGCATGTTGAAATTCGGTGGTACGTTCTTTTCCGGTTGCTACTTCATTGTGCATAACAATGGCATCAAGCATTTCGTCCGTCACTTTTCCTTTTAACAGATTTTCTGCATAAGGACCGTGAGTGTACGGATCGGCATTGGTGATTTCCACGTCAATATCGTGTAGTAAACCGGCCAATCCCCATTCATCTTCATTTTTACCCAGTTTCTTTGCCATTGCACGTAGTACAACCTCCGATGCGTAACAGTGTTTCAGCATGTTTTCCGAACTAATATTCTCTTCAAGTAATGTAATAGCGTCTTGCCTTGATAACATATTGTTTTCTTTATTTTAAGGTTTAATCGTGACGATTTAAAAATACTAATTTTGTACAAAAATAAATGTAGGGATTAGGTTGATACATTTTTAATATTAAATAAGAATGCTGGAAATTGAAAGAAAGTTTATAGTTGACACTCAAAAGTGGAGTCCGAAAACAGCAGGGACGCCAATTATTCAGGGATATTTGAGTGTTGATAAAGAAAGAATTGTGAGGATTAGAGTAAAGGGAGATCAGGCTTATTTGACTATTAAAGGAAATCAGCAAGGAATTACAAGATCCGAATTTGAATATGAAATTCCGGTGAATGATGCCCGGGAATTGCTTCCATTATGTCATGACTTTCCCATAAACAAAACGCGTTACCTTGAGCAAATCGGAGGATTAACCTGGGAAATAGATGTTTTTCATGATGATAATGAAGGATTGGTAATGGCAGAAGTTGAACTGGATGATGAGAAACAGCATGTTTCTTTACCTGACTGGATTGAAAAAGAAGTAAGTACCGATCATCGTTATTTTAATTCATGGCTTTCGCAACACCCGTTTAAAAAGTGGTAATTGATTTATTGCCCACGACATCAAAATTTAATTAAAATATAATTGTTAATTGTTATTCTATTTTTCTTAGAATGTGAATAACATTGGTATTATTTTTGCGTTTAATTGGAAACCAAAAAAATCTAATATATGTTCTCAATTAGGTTAAAAGCTTTTGTCCTTATCATTTTTCAGTTTGTTTTTGTTTGTGCCTTAATTGCCCAGGATAATAAGCACGACAAAGAAATTCTTGATGGTGGCATTCAAATATTAAAGAACTATTTTTTCGAAAACAATAACTGGCATGTAGTTGAGCCGGAAGTAAGCAATAATGTAGATGGACTAATTCACTTTATCGAAGACCAGTCTATAGATAGTATTATAGCCGACTTGAACAGGTACCGTTCATCGAGTGAGAACCTGGTACTTCGTTTGCCAGAAGATGTGGAGGATAGTTTGAGCGTTCCTGGATACGTATCTGCTGCTGCCGTAAGGCAAAATATTTATACCATCAAATCCGATTATCAGAAAGAAGTTGACGTTAAAAAAATTGTTGTTCCTGCCAACGTAATCTCAAGCGCAAAACAGGAAGTAGAAATCATTCCTGAAGGAAAAGGATTAGTATTATTTTCCGATTCTGTTTACGTTTTTCCCGATAGTCTGATAATTCCCGACGTTATTCCGGATTCCGTGCTAAACACACCCGAACAATTTGACAGGCTAGTTAAAATAGACAGTATTCGCAGTGTTTTTGTAGAACAAAAGCGACAAGCCTACAACGATTCCATTATTACTGTACATGTTAATGCAGTTGTTGCCGATTACCAGCAGCAGAAATACGATGAAGGTCTCCGGTTCAGGATAAAACAATATCGTGATTCAGTAAAAATAAATAACTACAATATTTTAAAAGAATACAACGACCAGATTGTTGCCGAAGTAAACGATACAATAAAAGCTGTTTTAGAAGGATTAAATGCCTATGCCGATTTTATAGACACTGCCCGTATATCGGTTCTTAATTTGGCGGGAGACTCTAAAGATATTTTATTACAAAATGGAAATACAAGATTTTCGAGAGTCTGGTTGAAAAACGAGCAAAACGATTCGCTGCGTATCATGATTAAAAATAACGATAAACGCAGTATCCAGATGTTAATCGACGATGGAGTTACGTTTTCGAGGTTTAAAGAGAAACAAACAAAAGATTTTGACTTCTCCTCATTGAAAAAGACTTCCGGTAAATTTACCGGTGTTGGTAAAAGTTATGAAGTTGAAACTCCCTGGACGATCAGTGGTGATGGAAATGTTGGACTCACCCAAACATATCTTGAGAACTGGAAGAAGGGGGGTAAAAGTGCTCTTTCGAGCCTGGTGGTATTAAAAGGAGAAGCCAATTATTCGAGAAAAGACGGTAAAGTAAAGTGGGAAAATTCGGCTGAGATTCGCAATGGATGGATCAGACCAGGAGGAAGCGATTCTGAACTTCAGAAAAACGATGATAAATTTGAGTTCACTTCACGTGTAGGTGTCAGCGCTTTTAAAAAATGGTATTACAGTTCCGAATTTAACTTTAATACACAGTTTTTCAGGGGCTACAAATACCCTAAAGATGATAATCCTGTACCACTTTCTGCTTTTCTTGCACCTGCCAAATCGTATTTCAAAGTGGGTTTAGACTATAAACCAAATAGTAATTTTTCACTGTTTATCTCGCCACTATCTCTTAAAAGTGTTTATGTAAGAGATACCGCATTAATAGATCAAACGAATTTTAATATTCACGAAAACAAAAAAAGTTTTTGGGAACCGGGTCTTAATGCCGATTTAAAATTTAGTAAGAATATTACGCCCGACATTAATTATGTGACCAAATATTCAATGTTCATGAATTATAAAGATCCCTTTTCGAAGTTTGATGTGGATTGGGAGAATACAATAAAATTCAAACTTAGCGATTATATCAACCTGCAGTTTATGTTACACCTGATTTACGATGACGATGTTAAATTCCCGGTATACGATAGTGAAGGAACTAAAATTGATGAGAAATCGAAACTTCAGGTTAAAGAGCTATTTACAATTGGATTCGCTTACTCGATTAACCGAAAAGTTATTCGCACTCACCGGATTCGTTAGGGTTTATAAAACAATATAATAGCCAATAATAGTAAGTCCCCCGTAAATAACACTGGCAATGCCGTTTGTTGTAAAAAATGCCAGGTTAACTTTGCTTAAATCGTTTGGTTTTACCAGCAAGTGTTGATAGAGCAGAAGTCCGATAAATATAATGGCACCAATCCATTGAAGCATATTTGCCGGCATAAAAATGGCAATAAGAATCACATTAACTGCTGCTAATAAATGAATTATTTCAGATGCTCGTAAGGCTTTCTTTTTACCTAAATACGAAGGCACTGATTTTAATTTCATATTCTTGTCGAAATCTTCATCCTGTAGGGCGTAAATGATATCGAAGCCACTTACCCAGAAAAAAACTATGGCACTTAATAATAATGGCAACCAGTCGAATTTTCCGGTTACAGCCAGATAAGCACCAATCGGTGCAATTGCCAAACCAAGGCTTAACACAAAATGGCAAAGAGGAGTAAAACGCTTGGTATAACTGTAAAACAGAATTACAAACAAGGCAACCGGAGATAAATAAAAACAAATTGAATTAATAAACCAGGTGGTTGCAATAAAAAGTAGGACGTTGGCAATAACAAAAAACAACACAGCTCGAGGACTTAAAACTCCGGCAGGAATCTCTCTTACAGCTGTTCTGGGGTTTAATTTGTCAAAATCGCGATCGAGATAACGATTAAATCCCATGGCGGCATTTCGGGCAAATACCATACACAATAAAACGAGTAGCAGTAATTTGATACTTAATGATGCACTATCTTGTTCAAGCGCCATAAAAAATCCCATCAGAGCAAACGGAAGTGCAAAAATGGTATGCTCAAATTTAACGAGTCGCGAGTAATTTGTAATTCTTCCCATTGTAAAATCTTGTTGCTCCAAAAATAGAAAGTTATATTGAAATGAATAGCTTTAAGATGAAAAAGCTATTTTTGAATAAAAACAGGCATCATGAAAAACTTAAAACGCTATTACGAATTAAAGGCTGATCCGAAAGACATATACAACGCACTTACCAATCAGAAAATGATTGAAATATGGACAGGCGAGACAGCTGTTATGCAATCAGAACCAAACACGGAATTTTCATTATGGGGGGGCAGTATTTCAGGCATTAATCTTGAATTCGAAGAAAATAAAAAGATCGTACAGCAGTGGTTTTTTGGAGAAGAAGAATCAGAAGATTCGATTGTGACGATAAAACTGCATCCACACAAAAAAGGAACAAGTGTTGAACTTTTACATACCAATATCCCTGAAGAGGCGTTCGAAAATATTTCAGAAGGCTGGGATGAAGATTATTTTGGAGCTTTAAACGAATTGTTTATATAATGCATAACGCTGATTACTGGATAAAAAAACTGGAATTAGGAAAACACCCGGAAGGTGGTTGGTTTAAAGAAATTTATCGTGCTGAGGATGTTATCCCAAAAGTTTCGTTAAACGGCGATTTTAGTGGAGACAGAAACTATTCCACATCAATTTATTATTTGCTCGAAAAAGATGATTTTTCGTCTTTTCACAGGATTCGGTCGGATGAAATCTGGCATTTTTATACAGGAACATCTGCAATTGAAATATTATGGATTGATGAAAATCAATTGATACACAGAAAGCTGGGAGCAGACTTCGATAAAGGTGAACAATTTCAGGTAGCGGTGCCTAAAAACAAGTGGTTTGCAGCCCTTTTGTGCAATCCTGCAGGTTTTGCTCTAGTTGGATGTACGGTATCTCCCGGATTTCATTTTGAAGATTTTAAACTGGCCGATATGAGTTTACTTAATGAGTATCCTCACTTAAACGATGAAATAAAGCTGTTAATTCGGAAATAATTTAGTTTTTAACTTCTTCCTGTAACAAGTCACGTATTTCCATAAAATTAGCTTCCAGCTTCAACATATTTTCAATAAAAAAGTTGTAGATGTCGGGCCATTGGTTTTGCCGGTGAAAGTCGACTTCAGGCAACCGTGCATAAATCCTGCAAACTTCAGCGCCACTGTCTTCCCGTTCATGAAAAAACTCCCATGTTAAGCCGTTAGTAAAGCCATCTTCTATTACAGGTTTATAACGTTCCAGAAATTCGAACGCTTTTAAACGAAGGTTTTCGTTACGGTTCCCCAGTTCCAGTATAACTTTTGCATCTTCTCGGCCCACATCGAAACGGAGCGCTACTCCTTTTATTTTTGTGCGGTGCAGTATCCACTTCCTTCTTCTATGACTTAAAACAGGGTGAATTTCACAACGCTTTCCAAACTGCTCCCAAAAATCAACCCGGAGTTTTTTTAGTTCTTCTTTCGAATACATTGTGCAAATTTAGGTTAATTTATTTTACTTTGAATGACATAATTAATGACTGGAAATAATGTATAAAGGCTTCTTTTTTGTAGTGTTTTTAACTTTTTCAAAAGTCTCAATAGCCCAATCTGTTGATGTTCAGGCCGATTATAATTCCATTGGCGATTGTATTTTTAGTGGATACAACAATACAAATGTTCCGGTATTTTTGTACCTAAACTTTGCTGATCTGGAAAATACATCGTTTACGGAACCATTACCATATGTTAAACAGCTAACTCCCGGATATAATCAATTATTTACTCTACAGCGTGATTTGGATGCTGATGTTCCGAGATTTAATTATGAGGTAAAATCATTTCGTTCGAATCCAATGCCTGATATTGATTTAAAGTTTCCCTATCTGATTCCCTTTCAACCTGGAACTAAGGTTCACTCATTCGATGTGGATGAAATAAAAGGTTTTATGGGGAATACATCTATTGATTCATGGACAGCTACAGGATTTTCAGCCAAACCGGGAGATGCAGTTTATGCCAGTAGAAATGGAGTAGTGGTTGAAATTGTGGGTGAAAAGCGAAACGAGAATCCTGAAACATGGTATAACGCCTGGACTCGTTGTATTACTCTTTTACAGTCAGATGGTACGTTAGTTTGCTATAAAAATGTAATTAATAAGAATAAGAAGTTGAAAACAGGAGAGCAGTTTTACGCCGGCGAATTACTTGGTGAAATTGCTCCGGGAGCAAAGACCCTGGTTATGTTGATTTATCATCATTCGCTTCATTCAAGTGGTTTACTATTTATCATTCCTGAATTTGTTATAGATGAAAAAACGAATGGAATTGTGAACTCAGCAACCGAATACACCGTCGTTCATCCGGTTTCCGTACGCGGACAGGAAATGACAAAAAAAGAGCGGAAAAAAGTACTTGGAAAGAATTAATGTCAGAATAAATTCATCGGGTAACATTTTAAGTAGGGGTTACCCGATGAATTATTAATATTACCAAACTTCATTACCGTATTCCCAACCTTCACGGGCCGGTTCCTTCAGGTATTGATCTTTATCATTGTGGTTGGTAACTTTCATATTTTTTGCGTCATATTCAATTCTGGTGTTAAAACGCTGGGCCATAACGCCAATTAACGACATTTCTGTTAGTCGTGTTGAATAATCGAAATTCGATCCGGGAGCAGGGCCACCAGAAATTGTATTAAGGAATTCCTGCTGAGGGCCACCTTCAATACGTGGAATACTGGCTTCCGGCATTTTATTTTGTACCCAATCTTCCCATTCCTCAGCCGGCATCATCAACTGAGCATTATTCGGACGACCTCCCGTTATGATATTATGTTTCTCTCCAACCATGATCATTCCCGAGCCCGGAAGTTCATCCATCTTCCATTCCGGTCTAATTTCAGGTTTTAATCCGCCTTCGTACCAGGTTAGTGTTACAGGTGGCTTGTTGCCTCTTGAGGGAAATTCGAATTTGATAATCGAACTATCCGGCACAAATCCATCTGGAGCACCTGATGACTGAATACATTCGGTAGCTGTTGGCATGCCTAGGTCGAGTGACCAGAATGGTGCATCAAGCGTATGACATGCCCAGTCGCCCAGTTCCGCATTCCCAAAATCATAAAAACCGCGCCACGATTTTGGAACGTATACATGATTGAATGGGCGTGGAGACTGTGGTCCAAGCCATAAATCCCAGTCGAGTCCTTCCGGAACTGCTTCCTCTGGCGCCGGAAACGATGATGGTTTTGTAAAGTATTTATCTTCACCAAATTCCGGTCCGTTAAACCATGCGATTACTTCAGTTACATCACCGGTAATACCGGCATCGTACCATTCTTTTACTCTTCTAATACCATCAGTAGCATGGCCCTGGTTTCCCATTTGTGTAATTACTTTATAATAATGTGCTGTTTTTTGTAAAGTGCGCAATTGCCATACGTTGTGTGCCAAAGGTTTTTCTACATATACATGTTTGCCTAACTGCATGGCTGCCATGGTAGCTGCAAAATGGGTGTGATCGGGTGTTGATATAAAAACGGCATCAATATCTTTTGCCATCGTTTCAAACATTTTCCTGAAATCTTTGAAGCGTTTTGCAGCAGGAAATTTTTCGTAGCCATCTTTAGCACGATTATCATCGACATCGCATAAAGCAACGAAGTTAACATGTTCAATACCCGAGCATACTTTAAGATGCTCACCTGCACGTCCGCCAACACCTACAAAAGCAATGTTAATTTGTTTTGAAGGGGCACAACTTATAAAATTTGGAATAATAGCAAAACCTGCAGTGGCAGCTGCTGTTGATCGAAGAAATGTTCTTCTTGAAAATGAGTTCATATTTAGGTAATTATTGGTTTAGAATAACGCGAATTTACAAATTAGAATGAAATTTCCACTTCACCGGACAGTATTAACGGAACAAAACGCAAACTTTTTTGTTATTAGGCTCATAATATTTATTAAAGAACAAAACAAAGATGCATTTGTGGTTTTATAAGAATATATTATGTCACAAAATCATCAGAAAAACACAGAACTGTTAAAAAACATTAAAAATAGAACATATGTATGTTTGAGATAACTGAAAAAAAGTCTTTAAATTGCTCATATCTTTAGCAAAGCACATTATTGTAAATTAATACAATAGGTAAATGTCCTGATGTTTACAATTCATTCCTGAACTGGAATTATTTGTAAACTAGCATTATACATTTTATTTATTTTTTGAAAAATCTAATTATTTGTAAAAATATGTTAATTCAGAGATTTTTTTCTAATTTAGCATCACCTAAAAAGGGAGTGAGTTATTAACTATTTATAAATTTTTATTCTATGAAAAAAATTGCGCTTATGCTGTTTGGCATTGCCTTGTTTGGCGTGCTCGTTACGGAAGCACAGGTCAAAAGTATCACCGGTACTGTAACAAGTGCGGATGATGGTACGGGTATGCCTGGTGTATCTATTTCAGTTAAAGGTACTACGATTGGTACCGTTACCGATATTGAAGGAAACTATTCAATCAACGTCCCCCAGGACGCAAAAACTTTAGTTTTTTCTTTCATAGGTATGGCAACTCAGGAGGTTGAAATTACACAAAATGTAATTAATGTTGAGATGAAAGCCTCAAGTATTGATGTTGACGAAGTTATGGTTGTGGCCTACGGTACATCTACCAAAGAAGCTAAAACTGGTTCTGCAGCACAAGTCGAAACTTCAACTCTGTCAGAGACTCCGGTTGTAAGTATCGATAAAGTTCTTAGTGGAAAAGTAGCAGGTCTTATGGTTACTACTTCTGGAGGTCAACCCGGATCGAACAGTTCTATCCGTATTCGCGGAACATCTTCGATTAATGCTGGAAATGAGCCTTTGTATGTTGTAGATGGTATTCCAATTATGACCGGAGACCAAACTTATGCAAGTACAACATCGAATGCACTTTATTCACTTAACCCATCTGATATCGAATCTATCACAGTTCTAAAAGATGCCGCTGCTGCCTCAATCTATGGATCGAGAGCTGCAAACGGTGTTATTCTTGTAACTACTAAATCAGGAAAATCAGGTGAAGCAAAAATTCAGTTCAGAGCTTCTGCAGGTGTTTCAACTTTAGCCAATGATAATAATTACTGGCCAATGACTAGTTCTGAAATACTAGAGTACCTTAGAACTGCTGCAACAAACTCAGGATATAATCCTGATGATCCTGCAGGAGTAAGTAGTAATACTTATTTCCCTTACTCTTTATTACAAAAAGAACAAACCAACTGGTTAAAAGCAGGTTTAAGAGACGGTATAACTCAAAAATATGAGTTATCGGCCAGTGCTGCTAAAGGAAACGTTAAAAACTATTTTTCTGCAGCTTACGAAGATATTGAGGGTATTGTTGTTGGAAACGATTACGATAAATTGAACCTTCGTGCCAATTCCGACTTCGATATTAACAAAAAACTTAAAATGGGAACCCGTCTTGGTTTATCATTCATGCACAATGATGATATCTCTACAGGTGGATTAAGTTATTTGAACCCATTCTTTGGTTCATTGAATATTTTGCCATGGACCCCGTTAAAAAATGAAGACGGCAGCTATAACTCAAGCATACCTGAAAACTCTGATACTAACCCTGTTTATGCAGCTCAGGTTAATGAAGCCTGGGATGAGCAAGTAAGATTGCAAGGTACCGGTTACCTGGAATATCAACCATTCAGACATGTTACCTTAAAAACAAACAATTCTTACGAAATGACAAACGGGGAATCTCGTCAGTTTGGAACACAAGAAACCGGATGGACAGAGAAAGCCCTGTATTCTTATCGCTACAATTACAAAATGATTACAACGTCAAATACAATACGTTATGACAATGTTTTCACTGATGTACATAGTGTAAATGTACTGTTAGGTCAGGAAGCTCAGTTTTACAGGTCAAGTTACCTGGGCGGAAAATCTCCTAATATCAGCGATGATATACCATATCCTACAACTTCTACTCAAACAGAAGATGAAGTTTATTATGGTGAAGGAGAATGGGCAATGTTATCTTACTTTGGAATATTCGATTATAATTACGATTCAAAATATTATTTAAAAGCCAGTGTTCGTTTGGACGGTAGTTCTCGTTTTGGAGAAAATAACAAATTTGGTACATTCTGGGCGGTTGGTGCTTCTTGGAATATCCATAATGAGTCGTTTTTAAAAGACAATATCTCGTGGATAAACACTGCTAAACTTAGAGCCAGTTATGGTGTAAACGGTAACGATCAGATTGGTAATTACGATCAGTACGGAGTTTATGGAACCATTGAATATAACGGTACTTCAGGTATGTCTCCTGCACAACTTGGAAATCCGGACTTAACATGGGAAACAAACCGTACTTGGAACCTTGGCCTTGATTTAACACTTTTCGATCGTTTAGACGTTACTTTTGATGTATACGAACGTTTTACAGAAGATATGCTTCTTGATGACCAATTATCAAGAACCAGTGGTTTTGCAAGTATTACCCGAAATGTTGGTGAATTGAAAAATACAGGTCAGGAATTAGCTATCTCGTACGATGTTGTAAAACAAAACGATTTGAACATCGTTGTTGGATTAAATGCTGCACATAACAGATCAGAAATTCTCGACCTGGCCGGTGAAGAAGAAATTGGAACTTACCGGGTTTATAAAGTTGGATCAACATTGTACACTTTTAAATTACATGATTATGCAGGCGTTAATCCTGTAAATGGTGAAGCTTTATGGTACGACGAAGACGGATTGCTTACAAACAGTTACAGTAAGTCTCGCGAAGTTTACTGTGGTTCACCGGAACCAAAATTTGTTGGTGGAGGTTATATCGATGCTTCATGGAAAGGTTTAGCTCTTATAGCCAGTTTTGACTGGAAAGCCGGACACTATGCCGATGTAATGAATGAAGGACGTTATTTACGTTCAGACGGTTACAATTGGGTTGCAAATCAGGTGAATACTTCGTTAGATTACTGGAAACAACCGGGAGATATTACTGAAACTCCTAAACCAATTGTAAATAACTCAAGTAATTCAAATGCCTTTACAAGTACACGTTTCCTCGAAAAAGGAGATTACTTAAGAATTAAGGAAATTACACTGTCTTATACTTTGCCTTCTAACATAATTTAAAAGGTAAAATTTGCTAAGAATATGAAAATTTACGCAAGTGCCTACAACTTGTATACATTTCATAGTTTGAACGCTTTCGACCCTGAACGTGGTATTACAGGCCACGCATACGGAATTTATCCTACTGCAAAAACATTTATTGGAGGTATAGAAGTTAATTTTTAACCTGAGTAGAAACGTATAAATTATTATCATATTATGAGAACAATTTTTAAAAATATAGCCGTAGTATTCGGGGTAATACTTATATTATCTTCCTGTGGAGACTTTCTCGATAGAGAACCGGTACTGCAACAAACATCAGAACTTACATTAAGTTCTATGAATGGACTTAACAGTGCCACAATTGGTGCTTATTCCTTACTTTATAGTGTAAACTGGTATGGTGGGTATTATGTATTATCTTCAGAAATGAGAGGTGGTAATGGTAAACCGGAACCTCAAAATGCAGGTTATCAGGTTGACGCTTATTACTGGAATTTTACACCATCTAATACTGAAAACCTTTGGGCAACTGCATATTCTGCAATAGCAAGGGCAAATAATGTTATTAATGCGATTCCCGAGTTCGAAGGAACTGCAGAGGAAAATGCTACATTACAGAATTATAAAGCAGAATGTCTTTTCATAAGAGCCATTGCTCATTTCGATCTTGTAAGATTGTATGCACAGCCTTATTCTTACGACAAAACGATGGCTGGAGTTCCTGTTGTATTAGTTACTGAAATGGGAGAACCCGCACGTAATACCGTAGAAGAGGTTTATACTCAGGTTGTAGCCGACTTAAAAGAAGCAGAAGGCCTTATCGGAGATTATGTAAGAGATGGAGGAAGTGATAATAGCGCATGGGTTACCAAAGATGCTATTCAGGCATTACTTGCACGTGTTTATCAAAACATGGAAGAATGGCAATTGGCTGCTGATTATGCTACCAAAGTTATTAAGTCTGGTAATTACGAAATGTGGACTGCAGACCAATATGTTACAGTTTCTGAAAATGAAGATGGAGCGTGGGGCCGTGAAATAGAAGGAAGCGAAGTTATTTTCTCTGTTTACAGCTCAACTGGTAGTTCATCATATCCTGGTCAGCAAGGTATTCCATACATGACTAACGAAGATGCTCACGGTGATGTAACAGCTTCACATGATCTCTTAAACTTATTTGAAGAAGGTGATGTTCGCAGGAATTTATATCAAACAAGTTCAAATGAAGCAAATGCCGGATTTGAGTGGACTAAAAAGTATCCTAGTAAATCAGGAGATTACACTACAAACAATACTCCGGTAATTCGTTTATCTGAAATGTATCTTTTACGTGCTGAGGCTTTATACAATGGAGCGAGCATATCTGGAGAAACTGCTTTGGCTGATTATAACATGATCCGCACAAACAGAGGGTTACCAGCAAGAGCGCAAGCATTAACAATGTCTGATATATCAAATGAGCGCAGGAGAGAGCTTTGTTTTGAAGGTCAAATTTTCTTTGATCTGGCAAGACGTGGAGAAAGCTTAACTCGTAACGACTTTGTTGGAACCACCAATCAGAATGTTACCTTCCCTGGTAATTTATGGGCAGTTCCAATCCCGGTAGCAGAAATTAATGCAAACGAAAATATGGTTCAAAACCCTTATTAATCTCAATACTTTAATTAAGATAAAGATGAAAAAAATTAAATATATAATAATAGGAATGATAGGAGTCCTTTTATTCGCATCGTGTGAAGAGGATCAAATCCTATTTAAAGACAGCATGTCAGCTGTCGGTTTTTATGGCTCTTCTGCCAATGTTATGGAAAAAGATGCAGCAGGGGCAGGTGGTAATTCTGTTGTTGTCCAGTTTTTGGTAACAACAGTAGCAACTTCACCAGCTTGTGATATTACATTTGAGATTGATACTGAAGGAATTTCGAATCCGGCTGTCGAAGGTGTTGATTTTGAAGTCATTCCAACACGTAATGTTTCTGTTTCAGCAGGTGGCGGCTATTATGACCTGACTATTACAGCCATTGACAATGATGAGTTTGATGTAAATGGTAATAAATCTTTTAGACTGAAAGTAGTTAGTAACAGCTTAGGTTATGATCTGGCTTCAGAATCAGCTATTACAATTACCATTACCGATGACGACCACCCACTGGGATGGATGTTTGGAGATTATGCTGTTGCTACTACAGAAACAGCAAATGGTTCTACATCTCACAGTGGTAAAATTGCTTCGGTTGAAGATGAAACTACTAAAATCAAATTTTATGGTATGGCAGGTGCTGCATACGGACCGGCTCTTGAAGATCCTTACTTTATACTGGGTACTGTAAATGACGAACAAACAACAGTTACAATTGCTGCCGGACAAGCATGGGATAGTTGGGGTTATGGTCCTGTTGAACTTACAGCATGGGAAGATGACAACGGTGAAGGCGAAGAATCAGACGTTTTAGTTGGTACAATTACAAAAACGGATGGTGGTGCTGTTGTTACCTTTAACCAACAATTTACTTTCATGATTACATCCGGGAATAACGAAGGCTTAGGTCTTCAGTGGTCATGGAATGCCGACAGCGAACCCAATAGTCCAACATCAGTATGGACCAAACAATAATTATAAAAATGAGAATTATGAAAAAAATTCAATCATATCTTATTGCCTTGCTCGTGTTTGGTATGGCAATATCAAGTTGTACAGAATTTCCGGAAAACGAAACAATCGATCCGGAAACTCCTCCGGTTGTTACTTTGACTGTATCAAACGTAGCAGACTCTTCTTTTACTTTGAATATTGCATCTGATAAAGCTGGTTACTTGGGTTATTTACTTGTTTCTGATACAAGTCTGGCTCCATCAGCACTTAATATTCTGTCTGGCAGTTATGCAGGTGAAAGTAGCACATTGGCCAACGAAAAATTTGAATCAGAATCAGCCGGTAATATGACGATGAACATTACCGGGCTTTTACCGAATAAATATTACAAAGTATTTAGTTCTGCTACAAATCCTAATGGTGTTGAATCGAACTTAGCATCTTTTCTTGTAAAAACTGATGACAACTATGGTCCATCATTGTCTTCTTCAAGTCCGTCACGGTCTCTTAGCCCGGCACAAGCCACTGACTTTGAGGTAGTATTAACATTCGACGAACCAATTGGTAGTGCTGATGCAAGTATGTTTGCATTCAAATACTATTTTGAAGATGTTGAAGCTGCTCCAATTTCGGCAGTAATAAATCCGGAAAACACTAAACAGGTTATCATTACTCAATCGAAAGAAGCACTTGCCGGAGATTATGTATTCTTATCGTTTGAAGAAGGTGCGGTAGCTGACTTATCAGGTAATCCGGTTTCTGCATGGGAAAGTGGAATTGTGGAAGGTTCGGCAGTTGGTCTTTACTGGAGAGCAGAGAATATTAGTTGGGATATTGATGTTGCTTTAATCTCTCCTGAAATTAGCACTGCAATCTCTGATCTTGATTTCTCTGTTGAAATTAAAACAGAATTTGCTGTTAGCTTAAATGAAGAATATACCGACGGCGATATTAGATTTATCGTTACAAGCACTGGTAAAACTTCTACTTATTACGTAACATCAGATTATATTGCTGTTACTGATACAAATATTGTTATCTACAAACCATTCACTCCATCGTATGGTGATAATGTTTATTTAGAAATTAACGAAGGAGTATTCCTGGATGCCCTTGATAATCCGAACACTGTAATTGAAAGTGGAAATGACGGTATTGCCAACGAAGGAGATCCTGTAACAGAAGTTGGTTGGTTTATGTCGTATGGATACAGCCGCGACATGGTTATTGGTACTTATACTTTTAGTGGTGTTTCTTATTGGGCTGGCAATGATGAATCGTTTGATGTGGAAATTGTTGCGGATCCTGAAGATGAAACAAAAGTTATCATTAATGGTTTCTATGGCAGTGCTACTCCAATTCCAGCTACATTTGATGGAGACTTTGCTACTCTTACTGTTGCAGCAGAGGAAGACTATCTGTTAGGAGATTTATTTGGAGATGGTGGACAAACCTATTTCTGGTCATATCAGGAAACTCAGTTTGTAATGAATATTGCATCCAATGGCGATATGGTAACTGATCCAAATTATTGGTTGGCTCTATATTGGGAAGCCTCTGACGGATCGGATGCAGGTTGGGTTAATATTTTCACCCAGTCAACCTGGACTAAAGCAGCTGCGGGTGTTACCAGTACGAAAAGCGCTACCGGCATTAAGTCCGATTATATCATAAATAAAGGAATTCCCCGGGATGGAATTCAAAAGAGATAAATGAAAGAAAAAGACCGGCTTTTGTCGGTCTTTTTTTCTAAAAATCATTTTACATTTAATCTCTAAACAATAATATATATTGCACCACACACACTAACTTCCTTTTAATTATGAATGGTAAACCTTCTTACGGATTTGGATGTTTATACTAATAGGAATTTGAATACAATTTGCATTTTAATTTATCTTTGTAACGTATATTAATTTAAGAAAGAATGATGAAGCAAATTCTCGTAATACTACTTTTTATAGCATGTGTTTTTACTGGCTACCCGGAAAATATTACCATTGAACATGCACAAAAAATAGCTTCTAATTTTTTATTTGGAAAAGAAAAAGCTGTAAAAAGCCACATGGTATTTGGTAATGACAATACAGCACAACTCTATGTTGTTAATTTTAATCCTGAAGGTTGGGCAATTGTTTCATCGAATAGTGAAACAAGGCCTGTTATTGGATATTCTACTGAAGGTTACTTTGATACAAAAGTACTAAACCCAAACATTAAAGATTGGTTAGACAATCAGGTTATGCAGATTAAAGAAAGAGATACCAGCAAAGACTGGTCGCATGAATGGGAAACTCTGGAAACCGGTAAATTACCGATAACCAAATCTGCAACAGCCGTAGAACCATTATTAACTACAAAATGGGACCAGGGTGCAGGATGGAATAAATTATGCCCGACTTATGACGATGGCCCAGATGGTAAAGCTTATATTGGCTGTGTTGCTGTGGCTATGGCCCAGGCACTTCACCACATAAAATACCCTGAACGTCCGGTAGGATCAAAAAGTTATTCATTAGCTCCTTATGGAACAATTTATACAAATTTTGATAGTGAGCCTGCCTTTGAATGGGATTTAATGGCCTTAACAAGTCCAAATGATTATAATTGTCAGCTGCTTTATAATTGTGCAGTAGCCGTAGAGATGGACTTTGGCGGAAGTGGGTCAGGTGCTTATACCACTCGCGTACCCTTTGCTTTTAAAAATTATTTTCAATTTTCGAGTAGTGTTAAAACCATTTCCAGGTCAGATTACTCTTCAGAATCAGAATGGACCAACCTGTTAAAGAAACAATTGCAAGACGGTAAAGTTTTAATTTATTCCGGGAACCCTGAAGCAGGTGGTGCTGGACATGCTTTTAATATTGATGGATATAATAACAGCGGATATTTTCATTTCAACTGGGGATGGAGTGGCTCTTATAATGGTTATTTCTCTATTAACGAAATTGCGCCCGGATCGAATGATTTTAATGCATCACAACAAGCGGTTATTAATATTGAGGTTCCGTATTGGGGCCCAACTGATCTTGCATTAAGCAACAACACTGTTGATGCCGGACAACCGGCAGGAACCGTTGTTGGAGATATTACAGTGACTGACCAAAGTGACGATGACACTTTTACTTTCGAAGTAAAAGGAGCACCGTTATTCCTCGGCAATGGATATGCTGAAGGAAAATTCTATGAGGAAAACATGCAGTTAAAAACAAAGGAAGTATTAAGTAAAACTTCTTATCCGTTAACGGCTACAATTTTCGTTACCGACTCGGAATTAAATACATATATGGAAAGTTTTGACATTACTGTTACCGGCGGTACATCGGCAGTTTCGGGGAAAAAGCTTAACGAAACTTTTTGTTATCCTAATCCCGCGCACGATATTCTAAACCTGTCGAACGTTGATGAAATTAAGTCGCTTAAATTAATTGATATTAGCGGTAAAACAATAATGTCAGTAAATCAGATTACTGATGACTTTATTACAGTGTCACAATTAGATCGAGGAACATATATCATCGAATTAGTATTAACCAACGGAAATACAACTATTGAAAAAGTGATGATAAAATAGCAGGCTGTTTCTTCAAGTTTGTTATAAAAATACAATAAAGGGTTTAGCTGTATTAGTTAAATCCTTTTTCTGTAATTATAGAGTAAAATTTGAAGCATAAAAAAACCGGAGTAATACTCCGGTTTTCCATTATAATGTTGATGTTGAATAATTATAACGATGCAATATATACTAATAGACGTACTAAATCACTTTCGTCTTTTAGCTTAATTTTCTCTTTCTTCAGAAACGAGGAGATTTTTTTTGCCTGATCTTCATTAAAACCTTCTTTCAAATTATTTTTGGTTAGAATAAACGACTCTTCACCTTTGGTAAAGAAATATTTTATTTCCGGATCAAAACTTACTCCGTCTTCTTTGGTTTTCATTAATGATGCGTAATTAAAATTATTGAGGCCGCCAATTAATTTGTCGTAGATCTTATCTACAGCTGATGTTGTAGTACTTGATCCATACGCACCTGAATCATCTTCCAAATCAGTTAAGATACCCTTTGTCCTTTTTGTTATCGCATAATTATTACTGCTTTGAGCAATAACTTTTTGAACAAATCCATCAACAAATACAAAATTCATATCATCTGCAACATGTATTGATTTAACATCATCAATATTTTCCAGGATTCGAATCGTATTTGAATTATCAACATATTGCAATTCGCCGGTAAACAGATTGATATTTACTTTTGTTTGGGTTGACGTATTATCTTCGGTTTGCAAATAGATCTGGGCCGGAACAAATTCTTTAAAATAATAAGGCCAGCTCGATTTGGGATTATCATTAATTTCTATTGACTGAGCAAACGATAACGTACTAAATATCAGCCCTGAGATGATTGTTAGTATTGAAATTTTCATAGATTACATTTTTTAGTTTCAAACAAATTTATAATTTTTCACACTGCTTTCGTCAAATCTTTTGGTAATTAAAAAGTATCCGGGATGGCACATCCAATTGGGGAAATGCCATCCTGGATACAAGAAGAATTTTATTCTTCTGTAAAACGAGGTAATGTTACGGCAGTCTCGCTTTTGAATATTTTACTTATTGCTATTTTGTTAATTTTAGCGATGCTTTCCAGTTTCTCCATATCAATTTCCTTTTTATTACCAACAATGGCAATTGTTACAGGGTTACTTTTTATTTCATCGTTATAAAATTTCAAAATATCATCGAATGATAATTTTTCATATTCAGGGATGAGCAATTTATTAGGATCTGAATTGTATCCTTTCATTTTCCAAACCTCAACATTTTGACTTAAGTTGCGGTATCCTGGCCTACTTGATTTAGACGATTGTACCAAATAATTTTTAATGTTTCCGATTCTTTCCGGTTTTTCCGGCATTTCCTCCAGGAGTTTAACGAATTCGGCAACTGCATCGGCTGTTTTATCAGCCTGTGTTCCGATATAACCAATTAAATAAGCTGGATTTTCAGGCAAAGTCGGAGTTGAATAATTTGCACTGGCAGTGTATGCGAACGAACGTTTTTCGCGCAATTCCTGTAGAACCACACCATTAAAACCACCACCAAAATATTGATTGAAAGCATCAATAACGGGTTCCTGATTAAGTTGATAATCTGCTCCGTTTATAAAAACATATATTTCACTCTGACGTGCATCCGCATTATTCAGGAATAAAATAGACTTTTTCTTTTGTTCGGCAACTGGTATAATATATGGCGAGGTTGATTTTTTCAAATTTGCCGGAAATGCGAGATTGTTTTTTAAGGTGGCACTCAAATCTTCAAATGACTTTTTCCCGTAATAATGAATAGATGCTTCATAATGAGTAGCTTCAATAAAATCGCCGGTTAAATCTGAAATAGATAACTTCATAATTTCAGCAGATGACAAACGATTTAATTCAGGCGAATTTTTGTCGTACACCATAAAATCTCTTAAGGCATTAGCCTGATAATCTTTTTCCTTTTTCTCAAAGCTTCTTGTTCCAATTTCGCGACCAAGAACATTATTCATTTGTTTTTCATCCAATTCAGGCATTAAATATGTTTTTGAGAGTAACTGGCAAGCCTGATCAAGGTTAGATTCATCACCTTCCAGAATAATATACAAATAGCTCTGCGTGCTATAAAACGAAACCGAACATCCTAATTTACTGTACTCATTTTTCAGTGCCTGGGGCTTATACAAAGCCATGATACCAGCATTGTTCATTAAATCGGTTGCCAGGTCAAGTGTTGGAATTTCGCCACTGCCAACTCCATATTTTATAACAAGTGAAAATACATCGTTTTGTTGGTTAGGTGTATAAAACAGTTTTACACCTTTAGCAAACTGTGCTTCTTTTACATCTTTTTCAAAATCAACGAAATTCTCTTTAATTTCATTTAAAGGCACAGTTTCAAAATACTTGCTATATTCAGATTGATGTCCTTTTTCAGGCTCAATGGTCTTGTAATCCGGCTTTTTCAAATCATCCTTTTCCGGACTTCCGATATCAGAAAGATAGGACAAATGGTTCGCAGTAAAATATGTATTCGCTGCTTTAACAATATCGTCTTTAGTTAACGATTGAATACGCTCTTTATATTGTGTAAAATCTTCTAACGGAAGTTCATAAGCAAATCCACTCATTAAATTTACTCCAACGTTAGAAGGTGTTTCCAGCATTATATCATAATCGCGAATCATTTCATTCTTAAAGGCTTCAATTAGCCAATCCTCAAATTTTCCTTTTTTGAGTTCTTCAATTTTACCTTCAATCATTTTTTCCACTGTGCTGAGCGACACATATTTCATTTGATTAATATCAAAAGAAGGAATGGCCTGAATACCAATAATTCCGGCATATTTAAATTGATTATGAAAAGCTCCGACAGCATTTAAATCTCCGTCAATTACAAGTTTATCCAATAATCCGGTTTGGTTTGAATTTGACAGCAAACGTGTACAAAAATCAATTGCATAACGGTCATCCTTAGAAACATCAACCCCGGGAAATCCCATAATAAGCATTGGGTATGGTGTCTTTTTAACTTTGATATTTGTCGGTTCTGTAATATTCACATTCCCTGGAATATTAGGTTTTCCTTCTGGCACACGCGATTCCCACTTGCCAAATGTTTCTTCTATCATAGGCTTAACTTCTTCAGGATCAATATCACCTGCAAGTATTAATGCCATGTTAGAGGGAACATAAAATGCGTTGTAAAATTCGGTAATCCGTTTAATACTTGGATTTTTCAAGTGCTCCGTTTTCCCAATAATCAATCTTCCGTAAGGATTTCCTTCTTCAAACAGATTGGTTAAAAAATCGCTGCTTACCGCCTGGAACGGATTATCGGAATACATGTTTTTTTCTTCGTACACAGTTTCCAATTCTGATTGAAACCCACGAAAAACAGGATTAATAAAACGATGTGCATACAAATCGAGCCAGCGTTTTATCTGAAAAGGAGGGAAGGAGTTGTGGTAATAAGTATAATCGTAACCTGTACCGGCATTCAACCCGGTTCCTCCCATTGCCTGAACGAGATTTGAAAATTCGTTGGGAATGGCATATTTCCCTGCTTTCAACGATTCTTCATTAATTTCTTTGTTTATCTCGTCTTTTTTTGCTTCATCCTCTGTTGTCCTGAGTTCCTCATACAACTGAATAATTTTTTCATAGTGTGGTTTTTCTTCTTCCCAGTCCCAGGTGCCCAATTTTTCTGTGCCTTTAAACATCACATGTTCCATATAATGGGCCAAACCTGTAGCATCAGCAGGATCATCTTTCGAACCGGCTCTTACGGCCACAGCTCCAAAAACAGTTGGTTGCGCATGGTTTTCGTAAAGAATAACGGTAAGTCCGTTATCGAGTTTAAATTTCTGAACTTTTTCGTTTGAGGCAAAAAGAGCCGAAAACATAAAGAAATAAGTGAGAGTTAAATAAAATGTTTTCATGTAATAAAATTTATAGGTTTTTAATGTATTCCTTTGGATTAACATTTTAATATTTAAATGTATTATACAAATAATATGTTAATTTGAAATAATGTTTAATCCACATTATATTTTTCAATTCTTCTTTAATTACCCTTCTTAAAGAATGAAACAACAACATATATGTTGTTTGGCTAAGGTAAATAATTATCATAAAAATAAACGGTTTTTCAAAAGAAAAAAGCCATTTCCAATCAGAAATGGCTTTCTTAAAATATCCTTTAATCAATAATAATATCGGCTTGCTACTCGTTCTCTTTTTTTTGCCAGCTTTTTCGCAAATCTTCCATCTCTTTTCTCTGCTTTTTCTGAAGTTCCTTTAATTCGTTTAACTGTTCGTCCGTTAAATCCTGATGCATTTCAGGAGCGCTAAAAAAATCAAAATGTCTCATTTGATCTTCCATCTTCTTTTTTAATTCTTCTATATCAGGAAACATGAAATCATGGTTAGAAAAAGCAGAGTCGTTAAAATTCTGAAATCGCCCGGAAAAAGCAGAATCAGGATTAGCAAAAGACTGAAAAGGAGCTAAATCTCCAAAGGGCAAATGCTCTCCTCCCAAAAACATTGAATCATTCATCATTTCTTTCAGCATTTTCTCCATTTCTTCAAAATTTCCGGCAAAAAAATCGTGCTGCCCCAATGGAAAATTAAATGTTGAATCCGACGACCAGCTGTGTACAAAAGTTGAATCATACCTAATCAGGTTACCGTCTTCGTCGTACTCCTTGTTTACTATGGATTGTTCGTCAGGCACTTTATTTTGTGCCGATGCTGCTGATATGGTTAACAGCAATGCTAGAATAATATAAAATGTTTTCATGACTTTTTTTCTTACAAATTTAACCATCAGAAATTTAAACAACTTTTAAAAAGTCTTAAAAGGAGTTAACCACAATTATATAACGAAACAGGAAAGATTATATAACAAAAAACCGCCTTATTATAGAAATAAAGCGGTTCTTGAGATTATAATGAGACTATTCTAATTAATCGTAACGATGCTCATGAGCCTCAGGCATGTCACCACACTCGCAATCATGTCCCAGCCCTTTTTCATATTGTTGCAGAGCTCTCAAACTCATACCCATGTTTGAGAATCCACCGTCGTGGAAAAGATTCTGCATTGTAACCTTTTTGGTTAAATCAGAGAACAGAGTGATACAATAATCTGCACATTCATCGCCGCTGGCATTTCCCAGAGGAGACATTCGTTCCCCAAAATCCAGAAGGCGGTCGAATCCTTTAATACCGTTACCAGCAGTTGTTATGGTTGGCGACTGCGAAATAGTATTAACTCTAACCCTGCGTTCGCGGCCATAAATGTAGCCAAAACTCCGGGCAATTGATTCAAGTAATGCCTTTGCATCAGCCATGTCGTTATAACCGAAAAAGGTACGCTGCGCTGCCACATACGACAAGGCAACAACCGACCCCCATTCGTTTATCGCATCCAGTTTGCGGGCCACCTGCAACATTTTATGAAAAGAAATGGCAGATACATCTAATGTTTTATCTAAATAGCTGTAATCTAAGTCGCTGTAATGCCTTTCTTTACGCACATTTGGCGACATGCCGATTGAATGAAGTACAAAATCGATTTTTCCACCCAGGTACTCCATCGACTTGGTAAAAAGTGTATTTAAATCATCAACATTGGTAGCATCAGCTCCAATAACGATTGTATTCAATTTGTCGGCCAAAGCCTGGGTTTCACCCATTCTAATGGCAACAGGTGTGTTGGTAATGGTCAAAGTGGCGCCTTCTTCGTGCGCCCTTTCGGCAACTTTCCAGGCAATTGAATCAGGATTTAACGCTCCGAAAACAATGCCTCTTTTTCCTTGTAATAAATTATTACCCATGATTTATATTTGATTTTTTGTCGCTGCAAATTTAATTCAGTTTAAATAAAACTATTCGCATCTGGCTTAATTAAGTCCGAAACACTCCTTTCTTAACTTTTAAAGTCGAATATTGTTCAACGGTGTTCAAAAATTAAGTTTCAATCATATTTATTACTAAAAGATAGCACAACAATGATAAGTTCGTATTTTCACAGCAAAATTATACCCAGTTAAACAATCGTACATAAATTTATTCTTAGGAAAATAAAATCATAATATTTATAGAAGTTACATTAAATTCTGCTTATAATAACAATTTTACTACGATGAAATACGCTCTGTTTTTATTTGTCATTCTTATAACGAATTTTAAAAGTACGGCACAGGAAGAACCGGAAATTATTAAGTCGATTTTTAATGAAGCACTCACTGACAGAACTGCCTATGAAACTTTAAGGATCCTCTGTAAGAAGCATAAAGGTAGAGTAACCGGTTCACCCGAGGCAAATAAAGCCGTTGATTTTATGTTTCAAACCATGAGCAAAATGGAACTGGATAGAGTATCCAAACAGCCTGTTCAGGTGCCCAGGTGGGTTAGGGGCGAAGAAGAAAGGGCTTTCATTCTGCCATCTCATTCTGACAAAAAAGAAGTGCCAGTCTCTGCCCTGGGGATGTCAATCGGAACAGGAAAGCAAGGATTAAAAGCAAAAGTAGTTGAAGTACATAGTTTTGACGAATTGTCAACCCTGGGGGCTGATAAGATTAATGGCAAAATAGTATTCTTCAACAAACCAATGGACCCTACAAAACGAAACACTTTTTCAGCGTACGGAGAAAGTGCAGCATACAGAACCCAGGGCGCCATGAAAGCAGCAGAATTTGGAGCATGTGGAGTGATTATACGATCTCCAACTACGGCACAAGACGACTTCCCTCATACCGGTGTAATGCGTTATTCTGATAAGGTAAAAAAGATACCGGCAGTAGCAATTAGTACCAACGGTGCCGATCTTTTAAGTGAACTACTGGATAAAGATTCAGAGCTTAAATTCTATTTCAGAACTACTTGTGAAACAAAAGATGAAGGGGAATCATATAATGTTATTGGCGAAATTAAAGGGAGCACATTTCCAGATCAAATAATTACAGTTGGAGGACATCTGGATGCCTGGGAGTCGGGAGAAGGTGCCCATGACGATGGGGCAGGATGTGTACAAAGTATTGAAGTGTTGCGTTTATTCAATGAACAGGGAATAAAACCAAAAAGAACCATACGTGCGGTTATGTTTATGGATGAAGAAGTAGCACAACGTGGTGGAAAAGAATATGCCCACCAGGCTGGTTTAAAAGGAGAGAACCACTATTTTGCTTTGGAATCGGACAGGGGAGGCCTGATGCCAAGGGGATTTGGTGTTAGTGCTCCGGCAGATCGCCTGGAACAAATTCTTGCTTTGAAAAAATATTTTATTCCCTACGGTATTTACGAATTCACAAATGGTGGCGGAGGAGTTGATGTCAGCCCTTTGAAAGAATATGGAACTCCGCTGTGTTCTTTTATTCCTGACATGCAACGATATTTCGACTATCATCACTCGGGTTTCGATACTTTCGAACAGGTTAATATCAGAGAATTACAAATGGGAAGTGCTGCCATTGCTTCCTTTATTTATCTCATCGATAAATTTGATTTGTAAGAATATTAATTTCTCAATAGCGCCAAAAATTAATTCATTTCAGGGAAAAATCTGAAAAGTCAGATAGAATACATCATTCTGTTTTTATATTTTTAATGTGTCCAATAAGCATTAAATATTTGATCTCAAATGAAGTATCTTTTACTATTGTTTTTAGCTATACCAACATTCTTATTTTCTCAAAATCAATGGAAATGCCATACAATTGATAAAGAAGGAAGTGGTACTGATGGGGTGAAACTGGCAGATATTAATAATGATGGAAGGTTTGATATAGCAACAGGTTGGGAAGAAAGCGGAGTAACAAAAATCTATTTTCAACCTGAAACACAAAATATAAAAAACGAATGGCCAAAAGTTGTCATTGGTCAAACCCCGAATGTGGAAGATGCCGTATTTGCAGATATAAATTCTGATGGAAAAGTTGATATAATAAGCTGTACTGAGAATCATTCACAAAAAATATTTATTCATTTTAACCGCAATAATGATCCGTTGTCAACTCAAAACTGGGAACAAAATTTATTACCAGCTTCGGCAGAAATTATGAGCTGGATGTATGCCGAGCCGTTACAGGTTGATCATAAACAAGGAATTGACCTGGTAGCTGCAGGTAAAGGCGAAAACGCTGCGCTTGGCTGGTTCGAATCACCTGAAAATCCAGACAATTTAACAGCATGGAAATGGCACGAAATATCAAAAGTGGGTTGGATTATGTCCATTATAAAAGAAGATATGGATAACGACGGAGACATTGATTTACTGATATCAGATCGCAATGGTGAACTTTGTGGCTGCCGATGGTTGGAAAACCCGGGAAGTTCTGATTTGGCAAAGCAACCGTGGACCAACCATTTTATAGGTGCCCGAAACCTGGAAGTAATGTTTATGAGTTTCCACGATAATAATGGTGATGGCATTAAAGAAGCACTGGTCTCAGAAAGAACCAACAACTCAATTATCATTTTTGAAAGACATAAAAACATCTGGCGGGAGAAGGTAATAAAATTACCATCGAAAACAGGCAGGGCCAAATCGGTTGAAGCCGGAGATATGAACAACGATGGAATAATTGATATTGTTGTGAGCACCAATACGCTAAACGACAAAAAAGATGCACTTGTCTGGCTGGATGGCACCCATTTAAACAACACTTCGGATTCAGACTGGCAAAGTATTTCTGGCATATTAAAAGCAAAATACGATAAAGTGGAACTTATTGATTTAGATAAAGACGGAGATTTGGATATTCTTATTTGTGAAGAAAACAACGGAGAAAAAAGTGAGGGGCTGGGAGTGATTTGGTACGAAAACCCAACTTTTTAAAATGAGATAGTAAGAAACTGAATAAATATAAAATCAAATAAAAACGATTTGGAAAAATGGATATGATAAACATGTCGAATACCATTTCTTTTCACTTTTACATTTTATAGCTTTGAAATCTAATTAAAACAAGGTCTTATGAAAAAAGCACTATTATTTTTTATGGCAGTCGGATTGGCATTTGGCTGCTCCAACTCCTCAAAAAAAGATGTTAAACAAGAAAGTAAAATGGAAGTAAATCAGGAAATTAAGAAAAAAGCTGATGAGTTTGTATCGTTCAAATTAACAAGCGATTTAAGTGTTTTAACAGAAAAAGAAAAACAAATGCTGCCTCTATTGCTGAAAGCAGCAAAAATAATGGATGATATTTATTGGGTAGAAGCGTTTGGTAATAAAGACGAATTATGCAATAAGAACTGGGATGAATATACCCGGAAATTTATTCAAATTAACTTTGGCCCCTGGGAACGACTGGATGCTAATAAGCCATTTTTACCTGAATACGGCCCTAAACCAGCCGGGGCAAATTTCTATCCTTCAGATATGACAGCGGAAGAATTTAAGGCATGGAGCGATGAATCAAAATCAAGCTTATACACACTGATACAGAGGGGCGAAGACGGCAAATTAGCATCCATTCCATACCACGTCGCATTTGCAGAGCAAACTAAAAAGGCGGCTGATTTATTAATTCAGGCTGCAGAACTTGCTGAAGATTCGGGATTGAAAAAATACCTTGAAGAACGTGCTAAAGCATTGCTGACTGATGACTATTTTGACAGCGACGTCGCCTGGATGGAAATGAAAAACAATACGATTGAATTTATTATCGGTCCTATTGAAAATTATGAAGATCAGTTATTCGGATATAAAGCAGCACACGAATCGTTTATTCTTTTAAAAGATAAAGAATGGAGTGAAAAGCTGGTAAAATATGCAGCTTTGCTTCCCGGATTACAAAAAGATTTGCCATGTGAGCAAAAGTATAAAAACGAAACTCCGGGGATGGACTCTGACATGAACGTGTACGACGCCATCTATTATGCAGGAGATTGCAATGCCGGAAGTAAAACCATTGCTATAAATTTACCTAACGACGAGGTAGTTCGCGAAACAAAAGGTAGCCGTAAACTGCAGCTAAAAAATTCGATGCAGGCTAAATTCGATAAAATACTGGTTCCTATTTCAGATTTATTAATTGCTGAAGATCAGCGACAACATGTAAAGTTTGATGCCTTCTTCGAAAATACAATGTTTCACGAGGTAGCACACGGCCTCGGACTGGGAAATACGGTTGATCAATCATCTACGGTAAGAGAAGCTTTAAAAGACACTTACACTTCATTGGAAGAAAGCAAAGCTGATATTCTTGGCTTATGGTGCGTTTACCAACTTAACGAAATGGGGGAGATGGGAGAAAAAGAAATGATGGACAATTTTGTGACCTTTATGGCCGGAATCTTTCGTTCGGTTCGTTTTGGTGCGGCCAGCGCGCATGGAAAAGCTAATATGATGCGCTTCTATTTTTTCCAGGAAGCAGGCGCATTTACCCGCGATGAAGCCACCGGAACCTATCGTGTGGATTACGAGAAGATGAAACAGGCAATGTTCGATTTATCGGAAACTGTATTAAAAATACAGGGCGACGGCGATTACGAAACAGCAAAAGCTTTGATTAAAGAAAAAGGGTTCATTCGTGAAGCTTTACAAAAAGATCTCGACCGTATAGGAAAAGCAGGAATTCCCCGCGATATTATTTTTGAGCAGGGTGCAGAAGTTTTAGGACTTTAATTAGAAATTAGTTTTAACCTTAAAATAGGGAAAAGGAAAATCATACGGTTTTCCTTTTCTTGTTTATATACCTTCCTGATAAAAATGCGGATCAGCATTATTGATATAAAAAATTACACTAACAAATATCATAAAAGCCAATTAATTAGTAGTTTTCATAATTATTGATCCCTGATTTTCTTTACTTTTAAGCATAAATAACAACTTGATATGACAACCCGAAATCTTATACGCATTTCAGCTGTAATTTATATTTTAAGCAGCTGTTTGGTATTCATGCAATCATGCCAAAAAACAGAAGTCAAAAAAGAGCTCTATATTCCTGCGAAAATCTACAAAGTGCCAGAAAACAATGATTATTCCGATCCTGAAAGTGAATTCAGTTACAAAAGGATGGTTGAGAGCGATAATTTCGCACTTTTCTGGCACAAAGAATATGGTGATGATCCAATGTCCAATGCAGATTCAACGAAAAGATTTGATCCGAAAGAAGCTATTCAGGAATGTGAAAGATTTTACAATTACTATGTAGATGAACTGAAAATTGTAGAAAAAGGCAAATCACTAACCGATCAATATAAAATGCTGATAATCGTTTTCGGAGGTGAAGAAGCAACTGCATTCGGAGGGGGCGAAGACGATAAAATTGGGATGCTCTGGACACCGGCCGTTCGTATTAGCAAAAAACCTTACGGGGCGCTGGCTCACGAACTGGCACATTCGTTTCAATATGTTTCAAAAGTAGATGCAGGTACCGGCCCATTCGGAACAATAATGGAGATGTCGGCACAATACATGCTTTGGCAGGTATATCCCGAATGGATGACATTTGAAAATTATCATTTGGTGGATTTTATGAAACAAACGAACTATGCCTTCCTGCATCCGATAAACATGTACCACTCGCCGTATGTACTGGAATACTGGTCGCAGATTCATGGGAAAGAGTTTATTGGAAAATTATACCGGGCAACTCAGGAAAAAGAAGACCCTGTTACGACATATAAACGATTAACCGAAATCAACCAGGAAGCATTTAACGATGAAATGTTTGATGCCTCCCGGCGTTTTATTACCTGGGACCTCGATCGCGTGCAGGAAGTGGCACATCAGTATGCCAATCAGCATTATTGTAGATTAATAAGTTCCGGCCAAGGATGGTATCAGATTAAAGCGGATAACTGCCCGCAAAATTATGGATACAATGGCATTCAACTGGATGTTCCGAATGCAGGGACTGATATTCATTTAGACTTTGATGGGATTGCAGGGACAGATGGCTACAATGCCGTAAACGTTGATAAAGCAGGCTGGCGTTATGGTTTTGTGGCATCATTAAAGAACGGAAACCGTGTATACAGCGATATTTACAACAATACTAAAGGCAAAGCAGATTTTAAGGTTCCTGCAAACACCGAATACCTCTGGCTGGTTGTAATGGGTGCCCCTACAGAACATTGGCCAATCGTTATGAAATGGGGCAGAGACCAAGAAGATACTCCTGAAGAACAATGGCCATACCGCATAAAGCTTGAAGGAACAGCAATTGCTGCCTCTTTTGTTGAATAAAACTTTGAAGAATAAATATTCCCGTGGTAAATTATGTCTTGTCGGCGCCTTCTTGATTTATTACTGCTTATCGATTGATTCAAGCTGTTTATGAGGCATTTGGAGTTGTTAAACAAATATTATTGCATTCTGATAAAAACAGCTGTAAATTTGGTATTAACCGAATTTAACTGCCATGAACCGAATTATCACAATTCTACTAATCAGTGTTGTTGCAATTTCCTGTTCCGTCGATAAAAGCAACGTATCTTTTTCTGGCTTCTGGGAAGGACCACATCCTGATAATCCCAACAAAAAATTCTACATAAGAATTACAAATCCGGATAGTTGCCGGGCGCAGGGTTATTGGACCGAGAATGGATTTTATAGTTCAGGCTTTGTTATTGACAGCCTTATCATTGATAATAATTCACTTCGTTTTTATGTTCCCGAATGGAATTGCACCTATGTAGGGCAAAGATCAGACGAATGCATTTACGGAGGATTTGCCTGTAGCGGAGAACCTTTCGATTCGGTATTACTGGTTAAAAACAAAAGTGTTGCCAAATTTCTGACTGATGCCATTATCGGATGCAATTCTCCAGAATATTCCTATTCATATAAGAAACCGCAGCAATTAAACGATTTGTTGAATACTGCGACATTAAAGGCCTCAGGTGACTCGATATTTGTCTATTCACTTTTGCCCGAAATTATACACGGAGAATACGGCCGTCTTAATTCTTTTCTGATGATCAGGAATAAGAAGTTAATATGTGAGGAATATTTTTACGGATATGATCGAAATACACTGCATCAGGTTGAGTCGGCAACAAAAAGTATCACTTCGCTTTTGGTTGGGATTGCTATCGACAATGGTTACATTGCCGATACGGACAAGTCTGTGGCAGAAATACTTGATGCGCCTGATTTTGATAAGCGAATAACACTTGAACATGTACTAACCATGACATCGGGTTTGACACCCAACGACCAGACATTGCAAACCTCAGAGAATCGTATTAAAACGGTATTGTCGTGTGAATTAAACAATCAACCCGGAACAAAATTTCAGTACGATGGTGGAAACACGGAATTACTGGGAGCCATTATCAAAAAAACGACAGGAATATTTGCTGATATTTTTGCCCGGGACTATTTATTCGACCCTTTACAAATCAAACAATATAACTGGGAATATGGGAAACAGGATGGTTATCCGTGTATGGCAGGAGCATTAGAACTTACTCCGCGCGAAATGACTAAAATAGGCCTGCTGATTCTGAATAAAGGAGAATTCTATGGAAAACAAGTTATCTCAAAAAAATGGATAGATCAATCGACAAGCTTTAAAACGCATACTCACATTCCGGCTGATGATTATGCGTACCAGTGGTGGAATCTCTCATTGGAATCAGCAGGAGAGGAGTACCCCTGTATTTGGGCGAATGGCTTTGGTAGTCAGTTCATTTATATTTTCCCAACTCTAGATATGGTAATTGTAACAACAGGTCACAACTATGAATTCGATTCATGGGCTATTTCTTCCGGTATTGCGAAATATTTGTATTTGTTAAACTAGTCGGCCAATATTCTATCAATCTTATTCAACCTTTATTCAATCTCCATCGATCTTCTAATCCACCAATAACAAATCATTATCATTCATAGTACAATTCTTCAATCATATAACCTGCTGGCAAACAATAAGTATTTTTGCAGCAATGAAGCTCAAACAGAAATACAACAACTTCCCGTTCGATCCAACAAAAGTACCGTTCTTCTATGGCTGGGTAATTTTGGTTGTGGCTACCATTGGTATTTTGGTAAGTGCGCCGGGGCAAACCATGGGCGTATCCACTTTTACCGATTATTTACTTGAAAACATTGGAATTAGCCGCGATCAAATCAGCACTGCCTACATGTTTGGAACCATTGCCAGTTCGTTAATTCTGACATATGCGGGTAAAGTTTACGACAAGTATGGCGCCCGATGGGTGGGTATGGGAACTTCTGTTTTGCTGGGAGTTATTTTGGTAATGCTTAGTCAGTCGGACAGGATTATAAAATCCGTCCTTTCTGAAAACTCACCTGCTTATGCCGGGGTGGCAATTGCAGTTTTGATCCTTTTCTTTTTTGTATTGCGCTTTTCTGGACAGGGTGTGCTCACTATGATATCGAGAAACATGCTCATGAAGTGGTTTATTGCCCGAAGAGGATTGGTAAATGGTATTTCTTCCGTATTTGTGTCGTTAGGGTTGGCAACTGCTCCGCTAACTTTCGACATGCTGATTCAGGGTACTTCATGGCGCCATGCCTGGCTGATTATGGCTGTATCGACCGGGGTATTTTTTACAGCATTTGTTTTTCTCTTTTTCCGCGACAACCCCGAGGATATTAATATGGTTGCCGATGGAGAAAAACACGCCAACAAAGAACACAATGTAATAATTAAACCCTTCAAACAATTTTCGCTGAAAGAAGCAAGAGCTGGTATAACTTTCTGGCTGTTTGCAATTCCAATGGCTCTCTATGCCCTGTATATTACAGGTTTTACCTTTCACCTGGTATCATTATTTGGTGAAGCGGGAATTGCACGTGAAAAGGCGCTGGCAGTTTTTATTCCTGGTTCGATTATTTCACTTTCGTTTGCATTGGTTGGCGGCTGGATAAGTGACAGGATAAAATTGCAATATCTTTTATGGCTTATGCTGCTGGCAGAACTGATCGCTTTATATTCGCTGGCACACATTAATACTGGCTTCTATTACTATTCGTTTATCATTGGAAATGGTATAGCCAGCGGTATTTATAATGTTATAATGGCTGTTACCTGGCCCCGTTTCTACGGCCGCGATCACCTGGGGCAGATAACCGGATTTGTAATGTCGCTAATCGTATTTGGCAGTGCACTTGGCCCTATTTTATTCAGTTTGTCGTTTTCGCAATTCGGCACATACAGTATGGGAATATATCTTCTGATTTTTGTATTGTTAATCATTTCGGTATTTGCCTATAAAGCACATAACCCACAGGATAAATTTGAAGAATAATTGTCAGACACAATTTCTGGATACTCTATATTCTTTTTTATAGAATTATTATAAAGAAAAAACCCAAAAATAGTCTTTGACAGTTATATCTCTGTTCTTAAATCAGCGAATTTAAAATAAGATTTAAGCACAAAGTCCCGTCAAAAGAAAAAATAAATTTTTGATTCTGTCAAATTAATATACATTTATAATCATTTTCAATTTCGTATAATATTTACATATTATTAAGCATGCTTATATGTTTGTATTTCAAATTTTTATAAGTATTATTGATTGATATTGGAATTTTATGTGAATACATAAGTTCATATTTATTTCAATAACCAGCAACCAAGAATGACAAAAAAACCAACAATTCTTTTCATATTCTTCTGTATCCTTTTTGAGATCGTATATTCTCAGAATAATGCTGTACAATTTGACAAAAATTGTTTTAATATCGATATCACCAAAAAATTAATATTGATAAATCAGGATGTTGAACAATTAAATTCATTGTTTACTGAACCGAAAGAATCATTTATTTCAAACGAAATCAATTATTCCTTCATTACACCGGTCACAGAATTTGAAACAGGCAAGGCATATAAAGTTATTGACAACAATAATGAGTATTATGATTTGTATTTTACAGAATTACCTGTGATAAATATTTTTACGGAGAATACGATAGTTGACGAGCCACGAGTTTATGCATATTTTTCAATATCCGAATCAAACGGGAATTATATAGAAAATGCCATAGGAATTGAATTTAGAGGAGGTTCAACTCAATACTTCCCAAAAAAATCATTCCGAATTGAATTTTGGAATGATTCGCTTGGCAACGAAACCGAAGATATCTGTTTGCTTGGAATGAGAAGTGATGACGACTGGAATCTTCAGGCGATGTATAACGAACCACTCAGAATACGAAGTAAGGTTAATTATGATTTGTGGAAAAGTATTGATGCACTTTATTACTCCGAAGATGAACCGGAAGCTATAAATGGTGTAAATCAGGAATTTATCGAGTTGTTTCTTAATAACGAATATAAAGGAGTATTTGCATTAAGCGAGAGAGTTGATCGGAAACAGCTAAAACTAAAAAAGTATAAAGACGGTGAAATAAGAGGCGAACTTTACAAAGGTGTTGGCTGGGGAGCTTCAACGTTTACATATTTGCCATACTACAATAACAACAGTGAGTTGTGGAGTGGGCTTCAATACGAATATCCCGATGAAGAAATAAACTGGTCTAACATATACGAATTGGTAAATTTTGTAATAAACGAAGACAGCTTAACTTTTTATGAAACGTATGAAAACGAATTCAATATTGATAATGCAGTAAACTATTTCATATTTCTGAATCTGTTGAGAGCTACTGATAATACCGGTAAAAATATTTTTATTGCAAAATATAACCACGACGAACCGTACTTTTATGTTCCCTGGGACCTGGATGGCACTTTCGGAATAATATGGAACGGAACAAAAGAAGATATCACAAATGATATCTTCTTAAATGGCCTGTATGAGAGACTAATATTGGATGACAGAGAAAATGGATTCCTTGAGAAATTAAAAAACAGATGGAATGAATTAAGAATCAATACCATTACATTAACTAGTATAATAGAAGCATTTAATGAACAATTTCAATATTTGAAATCAAACGGGGTATATGAAAGAGAAGTAAAGGCATGGCCTGCCTGCATGTATTATGATGAAAATAATATGGACTACACCATTGAGTGGATAGAAAAACGTTTGAACTACTTAGATAAGGTTTTTAATGATCCGTCGCTAATAACAACTATTTCTGAACATAAACTTGGCAATGAAACCGGAATTAAAATTTACCCGAATCCGGCCAGTAATTTTGTGTATTTCAATACTTCTGAGAATAATTCGGTTGTAGAAAGAATAACAATGTATAATATGGCAGGTGGTGCGGTAGTTATTAATTGTACCAGTGAAAATAAGGGAATGCTTGATGTTTCAAAGCTCGAAAACGGAGTTTACTTAGTAGCTGCTGAATTAAAAAATGGGTACAAAAAAGTGGAAAAACTTCTAATAAAAAGAAACTAAGAAATATGCAGGATAAATCGTCATCCCAGATATACTTATGTTAGTATTCTCGCAATCCCCGTTCAATATACTCCAGTTGCCAGATCCTGAATAATAACGGATCATCAGGAATTTCTCTTGGTTCGGCTTCAAGCAGTTGGTCAATCCTGTCCTTCATTTCCTTGTCGATTGCTACCGTATTCATCACCGCCTGACGCGAATAATAATAGGTTTTGTTTTTTAGGTATAGTTCCTGTACCGCCATCAATTCGGGCTTTTCATCAAAAATACGAATGGAATCGTAGCCAATACCTGTGTTTGTATAACGCCGAATATATCCGTTTGGAGTAAGCACATCTCCATCATCAGCCAGCGCGGTTGATACTCGGTTCCTAAATCCGGCCTTCTGAAAACGGTTTTTAAAATGAAACGAACAGAAATTAATTCCAATGTCGATGGAATGTTCGCGGGCATAAGCAATTGATTCAAGAGCTGCCAGTTCCGACTCTAAAACCACGGGCTGCTCAGCATGAATGTACGTGTAGTTGTGTTTCGACAATTGTTTTACATTGTGCTGTGTAAGCCGTAATTGGTGCAAATTCAAATTTGACACACCTGCTTTTACCATTTCGGGCAACAACTTTTTTAAACGCTCTAATTCTTCCGGTATCGCAGGAATTTCAATAGTAATTACCGGAATAATTCCTTTTGCCGCTGCAATTTTATCTAGCCGAAATCCTGTTGCTCCAATATCAAAACGGACCTCATTAATTCCTGCTGCTGCCAGTTTTCTGAATTTTTGCGTTTCGGCCAGAATACCATTGGTATACATCCAGACATACGTTTCCGGATTGCATTTTCTTCTCACTTGTTTCAGATAGTCGAGTGTGCGATCGAACTGCAACAGGGGTTCGCCGCCACTAAAACTAACACCTTTAAACTGAAAATAATTCACATAATCGGCAAAATATGCGGAATCGGCAAAACTCAGATTTTGGGTTGTAGGCAAATGATCTTCCTGTTGCGATGCCGGGCAGTAAAAACACGAAGCATTACATTTCCCCGTAATAAATAAGCAGCTCCACTGACCAAGACCGCACAATTTGCACCCCTTGGAAATCTGGTTATAATAAGGTTTGGTGCCTTTAAATAAAGTGTTTTCAACTTTTAACATTAAGGCATCTCTTTTTTCCTGTGCATCATTGGCAGAATAACTGTTTAACCATTTCAGGTTTGACCATTCCGAAAATGCAGACTTATTGTTGTTAACCAGCGTGTTGAGCCAGTTGTAATATGCTTTCATTTCAAATGAGAACGATAAAAAAATAGACAATCAACGGTTTCTGAAGTTTGGGGTAAAATATGTGAAGATTAGAGTTCTGAAAAGATATAAAGGAACATCAACATTTGTTCCCGGTCGATATAAACCGGAGGAGATTGTTTTATATTGATGTTTGCTCTCATTTATATAGAATGAATGACACAAAAATAGGTAAAATGAGATTATCAAATCCATATCAGCCTGCAAATTATTCAGCATTCTATCATAACTACATTTTAGTATTCGTAATATTTCTGAACATTCTCATTTCCTTTCCTGCAATTCTATTTAATTTTGCCGTTATTGTAACTGTTTAATTAAAATCTTCAGAAAATATGAGACGTATTCTTTTTGGATTATTAATTGCCGCATTGATTTTTACCGCTGGCTGTAAAAAGAAAAAAGACAATAAACTACCACGGGTGGCCATTGCAGGTTTGGCCATTGAATCCAGTACCTTTTCACCGGCTCAGTCGGGAATAGAGGCTTTTCAGGCTCGCAGGGGAGAGGAAATATTTACCTATTATCCTTTTATGGACGATACGGCGGCAACGCGCCGGCGTGCCGAATGGTTCCCTACATTACGAGGTCATGCGTTGCCTGGAGGAATAGTTACACGAGAAGCCTATGAAACTCTGGTTAATGAGACATTGGAACGTTTAAAAAAGGATATGCCTTACGATGGATTATTTTTCGATATTCACGGTGCAATGAGTGTAGTTGGGCTGGATGATCCGGAGGGAGATTTTATTGAACGTATCCGAAATGTGATTGGCAACGATGTGCTAATATCAACCTCAATGGATTTACACGGAAATGTTAGCGAACGACTGGCTCATTACAGCGATATGATTACCTGTTACCGCATGGCACCACACGAAGATGCGATTGAATCAAAACAACGTGCATTAACAAATCTGCTCGATCGTTTGGAAAATGGTAAAGGCAAACCGAAATATAAAGCGTGGATACCTGTTCCAATTTTATTGCCCGGGGAAAAGACAAGTACCCGAATTGAGCCGGGTAAAAGCTTATATGCTAAAGTTGCCCCGGCTGCTGCACGCGAAGGCGTTATTGACGCTGCCATTTGGGTGGGCTACGCATGGGCCGACGAGCCTCGAAATCGTGCAGTGGTTATGGCCTATGGAGATGATAAAGAAGCAGTTACTTCTTCTGCCGAAGAACTGGCGCAAGCCTTCTGGGATGTTCGTAATGAATTTGAATTTGTTGCTCCGGTGGCACCTTTGGAAGAATGTCTCGACAAAGCGATTGCTTTTGAAGGTAAACCTTTTATCATCAGCGACATGGGCGACAACCCAACGGCAGGAGGAGCCGGCGATGTAACCTGGACTTTAAACGAAATATTAAAACGAAAAGAATTTAAGAAGAAAAACGGCCCATCACTGATTTACGCGTCCATACCCGGTCCTGATCTTGTTGCAAAAGCAGTTGAAGCCGGAGTTGGTGCAAAGGTGACAGGGATGGTTGGTGCCGAAGTCGACGATCGTTATTGTCCGCCAATAAAATTAACAGGTAGGGTGGAAGCCATTAAACAAGGCGACCGTTATGCCGAAACTGAAGTGGTAATCAATGTTGGCAGTGTTGATGTAATTGTTACTAAAAAACGTAAGCCTTATCATCACGAAACAGATTTTACGGAACTAAGTCTGTACCCACGCGAAACAGATATTGTTGTGGTAAAAATCGGGTACCTGGTTCCTGAATTATATAATATGCGCGCCGATTGGTTGATGGCACTTACTCCCGGCGGTGTTGATCAGGATCTTGAACGCCTGGGTTATAAACGAATCATTCGTCCCATGTTCCCATTAGATAAAAATATGGCAACGCCTGATTTATCAGCTCGTTTAATACCTTTGGCTAACGAAAAGTTGAAATAAACATGAGTTAGTTTCAAAGAAATGATTAGATTCAGGCACAATTAATCTAAACCAATATGAAGACTTTTTATTTATTTATTTTGTTGCTCCCTCTATTACTATTTAGCGCGTGTAACAATCAGGAAACGGTAGGTGAGTGGCATAACATGTTTGATGGAGAAAGCCTGAATGGATGGGAAAAAGCAGCTGAAAACCAACAAAGTTTTATAGTTGAAGACGGAACCATTAAATGTTCGGGCGACAGAAGTCATCTTTACTATAAAGGTGATTATAAAAATTTCGAATTCGAGGCCGAGGTAAAAACATTAAAAAAAGCCAACTCCGGTATTTATATTCACACCAAATACCAGCCAGAAGATTTTCCTAAAAATGGTTATGAAATTCAAATCAACAACTCACATCGGGGACCTTCGAAACAGCACCCTGAACGCAGAAAAACAGGCAGTATCAATGGTATTCGAAATATTTATTATCCTTTTGTAAACGATAATGAATGGTTTAAAATCCGCATAAAAGTGGTTGAAAATTATGTGGAGGTATTTTTAAATGGTACTAAGGTGAATGAGTATGCAGAACCTGAAAATCCTTTCAGGTGGGAGGGGGCCGAAAACCGTAAACTAAGTAAGGGCACCATTGCTTTACAGGCTCATGATCCGGGAAGTACAACTTATTATCGGAATTTACGAATAAAATCATTACCAGCCGGAGAGCCTGTTAAAGTTGAGGATAAACAATGGGATACGATTGTAACCAAGCTTATGAGAGCTGGTTTCCCTTTTGTTGATTATCATGTTCATTTGAAAGGTGGTTTAACCATTGATGATGTAGTGGCTAATTCACAGCGGCTGGGAATCAATTACGGTGTTGCGCCAAATTGCGGATTGCATTTTCCTGTCACCGATGATGAGTCGTTGTATGCCTATATGGAAGAGGTAAAAGGTAGTCCAACATTTAAAGGAATGCAAGCCGAGGGACGCGAATGGATTACCCTGTTTTCTCCTGAAGCCGTATCAAAATTCGATTACATATTTACCGACGCCATGACCTTTACAGATAAAAAAGGCCGACGCAACCGGATCTGGATTCCGGAAGAAGTTTGGGTGGACGATAAACAGCAATTTATGGACGACCTGGTTGATAAAATTGAAGCTATTTTTTCGCAGGAACCGGTAGATATTTATGTAAATCCAACTGTATTACCAGCCGAGCTTATGCCTGAATACGATCAGCTCTGGACAAAAGAAAGAATGGAGCGTGTGGTAAAAGTTTTGGCAGAAAATGGTGTTGCCCTTGAAATTAATGCCCGCTATAAAACACCCAATGCTAAAATGATAAAAATGGCCAAAGAGGCCGGAATTAAATTTGCATTTGGAACCAACAATGTTACTAAAGATCTGGGGCAACTGGAATATTGTCTGCAAATGACACAGGAATGCGGTTTAACTCCCATTGATATGTTCGAACCTAAACCAGATTCAGAAAAACCTGTAAATGTAAAAGGACTGCCTTCTAAAATAACAGGATAATCAGGATTTAAATTTTAAATCATTTCAAAAAAAGATACTTGAAAATAGGGCAAAGCACTTTCTGTTTTGCCCTATTTTCTTATTTTAGCGGGGAAAATTACGAACCGATATGTTGAGCAAAACCTTGAAAATTGAAGTTCTAAAAGAACTTTCAGAATTTATGACTGTGGAGCAATTAGTTAATCATATTTCTTTCATCGCAAAAACTGCCTACGAAGGTCAGATAGATGACAAGGGTTTAGAAAATGCATCATCTGATGACATGTATTAGCCAAAGAACAGGGACATGAAATATGAACTTATTGATAATATTCAAATTCATCCCGAGTGGAAAACTTTCTTATCTCCAGAAATTCTGAATATTTTGAAGGATATTGAAATTAACATTCAGGAAGTCCCTTATACTCCGTTAAAAGAAAAGGTTTTACGGTTTATGGAGCGGCCTTTATCAGAGGTAAAAATAATTATATTAGGGCAGGATCCATATCCACAACCAGGAGTGGCAACAGGTCGTGCATTTGAGGTTGGCACATTAAAATCGTGGAACGATCCCTTTAAAAACATTTCACTAAAAAATATTTTAAGGGCACTCTATAAAGCCTATTTTGGAGTGGCTATAAAATATAATGACCTGAAAACGAAACTGGATAATGAATTTCCGGTTCTTTCTCCTGATAAGTTATTTAAACATTGGGAACAGGAAGGAGTGCTTTTATTGAATACTTCGTTTACCTGTGAAATCCATCATCCCGGGAGCCATAAAAAAAAATGGGAGGAATTTTCCTCCCGTTTGCTGAATTTTATAAATACAAATTATCCAAACATCACCTGGTTTTTGTGGGGTAACCATGCTCTTGAAGCTACCGGAGAAATCACGTTGAAGAACAGCCTTTATTCGCAACATCCGATGATGTGCTACGATAAAGAAGGCCGCGATACCGATTTCCTCTTTGGAAAAATGAACTGTTTTGCTGAATTTATTGAAGAAATTGACTGGACCGGATACCATTTAAAACCAGGTATTCCATCGGGAACTCTTTTCTAGTAAAATTCCATCTTCTTCTTAAAATTTGTCAACAATCCCTTTTTTTCGACAGCATATTCGATCATATCCACTACCATTTCGTCGCTAAACGACGCCCGGTTAATTGTAATATCAAAAAGTTCTTCATGTGCGTCTTCTCCGCTTACAGCCTTTCTGAAAGCAATCCGTTCCTTCTCCACTTTGTCAATAAACTCAATGGCCTCTGCTTTTGTAAGTTTATTATTATGCACAATAGTATTAATTCTGTAATCGAGCGGAGCAGTTAACCGAATGTGAAGCGCATTTTCAATATCCTCTGAGATGATATGGCCAGCCCGGCCAACAATAATGTTAAAACCATCGATTGCCGCTGTACGAACAACTTCACGAACCGTGTTAATAATCTTCTTCTCACTTTTAAAACGTTTATCAGTAAACGCTTTAAGAATCTGATCAAAAGTATACCGATCGGTTTTCTTTAAAGTCTGACGAACCTTTTCAGGATCAACGTCCAGTTCTTTAGCACTTGCATAAAATATTTCTTTGCTAAGTACCTTCCATTCCGACATCATTCTGTTTTTATTTAGCCGGTCAGCAATTAATCTCGCAAGTTTTAAGCCATTACAACCTACTTCTCTCGAGATGGTAATCACCGGCCCGGTGATGCCGGCCTTGCCTGTTGTCAGAGCACTTTCCTCTTCCAGGCGCCTGTTTAAATAATTCATTAATGCATTTCCCATGATAAGTAGCTTTTGTAAATAAGTTACGGAGATTATGTCAATTAAGTTATGTTTTGCAATATAAAAGTGAAATCCAACAATAATATTTCTTAATTGTTTTTTTCAGAAATAATGAGATGATAAGAGTCAGCTGGAATTTGAAGAAATAAAATTACTTTTAGCCTTTTCATTTTTATGAAAAGTTTTATCATCAGATAAACGGTTATTAGTAAATCATTAAAAAACAATATAATATGTTTGATAAGAGTACTTATATAAAACGAAGAACTGCTCTGAAAAATAAAGGGCTAAAAGGTATTGGAATTGTTCTGGGAAACAGGGAAGCGCCGATGAACTACCTTGATAATACCTACCATTTCCGACAGGATAGCTCATTCCTTTACTTTTTTGGATTAAATATTCCGGGACTGGCTGGAGTAATTGATTTCGATAATGGAGAAGACTATGTTTTCGGCAATGATGTTGATATCGAAGATATAATATGGATGGGACCTCAGGTTCCGTTAGAAGAAAACGCATTAAAAGCCGGGATAGAAAACACAGCGCCGTTTTCCAAACTTTTCGATTTCGTAGGTGAGGCCAAATCTCAAAAACGTGAGATTCATTTTCTTCCGGCCTACAGGGGCGATAACAAGATGTTGCTCGAACAACTAACCGGGATTTCTTCATTTGTTGCTAATGAAAAAGCATCGCTTGATTTTATAAAAGCCGTTATTTCCATTCGCGAAATAAAAGAAGCACAGGAAGTGGAAGAAATTGCCAGGGCATGTGCAACCGGATATCAGATGCATGTAACAGCCATGAAAATGGCTCAACCCGGAACATGGGAACAAGAAATTGCGGGTGCAATTGAAGGAATATCCTTGTCTGGTGGGGGAATGACGTCTTTCCCGAGTATTCTTTCACAAAATGGCGAAACATTGCACAACCACGACCATTCACAAATTCTGCAGGAAGGGCGTTTAATGATCTGTGACGCCGGTGCAGAATCGCTAATGCATTATGCATCCGATTTTACACGTACAACTCCGGTGGGCGGCAAATTCACTCAAAAACAAAGAGAAATTTATGAAATTGTATTGGCAGCTAATAATAAGGCAACCGAATTAACAAAACCTGGAATTACATATCAATCTGTTCACCTGGCTGCTGCTGAAGTTATAGCTTCGGGACTAAAAGGATTGGGGTTAATGAAAGGAGATGTAAAGGAAGCAGTTGCCGCCGGAGCACACGCCATGTTTTTCCCTCACGGTTTAGGGCATATGATGGGGCTTGATGTGCACGATATGGAAGACCTCGGCCAGATTTATGTAGGATATGATGACGTTACAAGGCCTATCGACCAGTTTGGAACAGCATATTTGCGATTAGGAAAAGAATTAAAACCAGGTTTTGTAGTGACCAATGAACCGGGTTGTTATTTTATTCCGGCCTTAATTGATAAGTGGCAATCGGAAGACATTAATAAAGATTTCATTAATTTCGACAAGGTGAACGAATACCGCGATTTTGGTGGAATTCGCCTCGAAGATGATATTCTGGTTACAGAGACCGGTAGCGAGATAATAGGAGAGAGGGTTCCTATTACTCCCGACGAAGTTGAAAAAGTTGTACAGAAAGGATAAAAAAAGAAAAACATCCGTTACTAAACGGATGTTTTTCTTTTTATGATATGATGATAAAAATAATCCAATTCAATCATCAGTTCATCTCTAACTTCCCTGCATCTTTCTCTGATTTCTTCCTGGCTCTTAGCTCCTTTATAAGGGCTTCGGAAACCTAAATGAAGTTTTCGTTTGAACATGATTTTCGGAATTTTTAATTCTTCCAGGGTACCTTCTCCTACGGTAATCAGATAATCAATTTCAATATCCCTAAATTCAGAAAAATCACGGGGAACACTTGGCTTTAAATCGATCCCTACTTCAGCCATTACTTCAATGGCAACAGGGCTAACGTGGTCAACAGGTTGTAACCCGGCAGAGTATATGTCCAGGTTTGAGTCGAAGCTTCTAAGTATGGCTTCCGCCATCTGGCTCCGACAAGAATTGCGGTTACTTAAAAAGAAAATACTTATCCCATTCAAAAAAAGGTTTATAGTTGTTGTACAAAGTCTTTAAACATCTCAATATAGTTAAAATTAAACTTACAAAAAATGCGTTATGTTCTGTAAATTAATACATTAACAATGTTGTCGAGCATAATTATGCAACATAATTTCTGAAAATATCGGGGATAAGTTTATATTTGAACTATAACGCCTTACCTATGGAAAAAGTTGCTTTATACCTGCTACTAACAATTCTGCTATTAACAGGCGTTTTACTTATTTCTTTTTTGATATCCTCATTTTTCGAAAATGAGAAGAAGGCTATTAAAAGAAGCTTTGTTATTCTGAGTATCTGGTGTGTCGTTTTTATCGTTTTATTCTTCATTCCCAACTCTTTTTATCTTTGGTTACTGATAGTTTCAATGGCTGTATTTGTTTTGGTAATGGTGAAATTTGGTAATCAGGAGATTAACTTTAAAGTGCCGGATCAAAAATTTGATGAACGAGATGTTATCTTTTCACGAAATGCTCTTCAGAAAGGCACTCAAAATTATCATTCGTATTACGACAAAAATCCCGATAAAAAACTACTGGATGATAAATTTAGAAAAGAACCCGGTTTACTTAGTAAAGGATCATATTTTTATAACGAACTGATGTTCAGCGCTGCCGATGCCACGTTTCAAACCGTTAATTTATTGCAGCCTCTTGTAGATAATAATCCTTCCAAACTTAAATCAGAACTGCCTGATTCTGAAATTGCCGAATTTATTACAAACTGGGCAAAAAAATTGGGAGCTTGTGACGTTGGTTTTACAACAATCAAACCACATCATTTGTATTCACATATCGGACGGGGAGAGGATTATGGGAAAAAAGTAGAACTGGACCACGAATTTGCCATTGTTTTTACGGTTGAAATGAACCACAATTCCATGCAATACAATCCTCAGGGACCGGTAATAATGGAATCGGCACAACAATACCTGAATGCCGGCCAGATTGCTGTACAAATTGCAAGTTTCCTTTGTAACCTGGGATACGACGCCAGAGCTCATATCGATGCAAATTACAGGTTGATTTGCCCAACGGTTGCTATGGATGCGGGTCTTGGTGTAATTGGCCGGATGGGCTTGTTAATCACCCCAAAATATGGTCCGCGTGTTAGAATAGGAGTAGTCTCAACCAACCTGAACCTGCAGGAGATGAAAAAAGTGCCAGATTACTCAGTTATTCACTTTTGCAATATTTGTAAAAAATGTGCCGAAAACTGTCCTTCAAAATCTATATCTTATTCATCCCAAAAAGCTTCAGCTATTAATGATCGCTGGAATATTAAGCATGAAAAGTGTTATACATATTGGTGCAAAGCCGGCACCGATTGTGGCCGATGTATGGCTGTCTGCCCTTATTCTCATCCCAACAACTTTCCTCATAATCTTATCCGCTGGATGCTAAAAAGGAATCCTGTGAACCGATTAATCGCTTTAAAACTGGATAACTTTTTCTATGGAAGAAAGCCGAAATCTTATCCACTTAAAAACTTAATGAACAGCAATTGATTAATAAACAACCACTTACGCACATGTAGTATTGTGCCGTAAAATAACTAAATAGTTGACAATCAGTTGTAACATTATATTTTCATGTTTTATTTTGCCATAATAATTGAGTATTAATATGGATTTCCCTATTTTCGTAGTTCAACAATAAATAGGCACACCGTTATTTAACGGTAAAAAATGATGCAAATGGAACCTAAAGATCTAAAAAACTCAGAAGAGTTAAAGCGTACGGAAGCTGAAAATGCGAAACTAAAAGATGTTTCGAATGATAAGTTAAATAAACCGGAAGCAAATGACGAAGTCGCAGATGTGGAAAACAATCCGACAGAAAAGGAAGAAGAAATGATTACCGCTGTTGAGGAGGAAAAAGAAACATCAAACGACATACCTGAAACTAAAGTTGATCCTGTTGAAGAAAAACCACAGGAAGAAACTGCTGCTGAAACCCCAATTAAAGAAGAGGCTGATTCTGTAAAAGAAACAGAAAAACCAACAGCAAAAGAAGAGATAGTCGAAGAAGTTACAGCAGAAGCTGTTCAGCCTGAAAAAGCTGAAACTCCTGTGGTAGAACCGACTGATGCCAAAGAAGAAGCCAAACCTGAAAAAGAAGAAAAGGAAGAAGCACCTGCAGAATCGGTGGATGCTGAGGACAACGAAAAATCAGTAGAAACACCAGAGAAAGAGATTGCTGCAAAAAAGGAAGAAAAGCCTGCAGAAGAAACTGCGTCTGAAGAAGCAGAAAAACCTGTTGAAGAAACAAAAGACGCGGAGAAAGTTATAAAAGAAAAGGTTGCAGAATCAGTTGATTATTCGAAGTATACACAAATTGAACTGGTTAATGCCTTAAGAGATATTCTTGATGAGAATGACGGAGAAGACATTAAGCAGGATGTTGAAAATATAAAGGCTGTTTTTTATAAAAACCTGAATGACAATATACAGGAAGCGCGCGAAAAATTCATTGAAGGCGGAGGAAATGAAGAAGAATTCAAGGCAGAAGACGATCCGTATGAAAATGATATAAAAGATTTATTAAAAAGGTACCGTCAGATACGTATTGATATCAATAGAAAGATGGAAGGGGAGAAAGAAGAAAATCTCCAAAAAAAATACGATGTAATTGAAAAAATAAAAGGTCTGATTAATAACGAAGAATCAATAAACAAGACCTTTAATGAATTCAGAGACCTTCAAAAAGAATGGCGCGATATAGGACTGGTTCCTCAAGCAAAAATGAAAGACTTATGGGACACCTACCATTTCCATGTCGAAAACTTCTACGATTATATTAAAATCAACCGTGAATTGCGCGACCTGGACCTGAAAAAGAACCTGGAAAGCAAAATCAGGCTGTGTGAAAGGGCAGAGGAGCTATTATTAGAACCGTCTGTTATTAAAGCCTTTAACACGCTTCAGAAATACCACGAGCAATGGCGTGAGATCGGCCCGGTTCCGCGTGAGCAGAAAGATGATATATGGGAGAGATTCAAAGCGGCTACAGCTAAAATTAATAAAAAACACCAGGATTTTTACGAGAACCGTAAAGTTGAACAGAAGAAAAACCTGGAAGCTAAAACAGCCCTGTGCGAAAAAGTTGAGGATATTAATATCGAAGAAATTGAAAACCATAAAGACTGGGATGAAAAATCGAAGGAATTAGTTGAACTGCAGAAACTTTGGCGCACAATAGGATTTGCTCCCAGAAAAGACAACAATAAAATTTACGATCGTTTCAGAACGGCCTGCGACAAATTTTTTAATGCAAAACGCGATTTCTACGCAAAAAATAAAGAATTCCAGCAGAATAATCTGCAACTGAAAATTGATCTGTGTGTTCAAGCCGAAGCGCTTAAGGACAGTACCGACTGGAAAAAAACAACACAGGATTTAATTAATATCCAGAAACAATGGAAAGATATAGGACCTGTTCCGCGTAAACATTCCGACAATATTTGGAAACGTTTCAGAGGAGCATGCGATTATTTCTTCGATAAAAAGTCGGAACACTTTTCGGGACTCGACAGCGAGCAGGATGATAATCTGAAGGAAAAAGAAAAGTTAGTAGATGAAATCACCAACTTCAAACCTTCGGAAGATGTGGATCAAAACCTAAATAAATTAAAGGAATTCCAACGCCGATGGACAGAAATTGGTCATGTTCCGTTTAAAAACAAAGACGATATTCAAAACCGCTTCAGAGAAGCTATAAATAAATTATACGACGAGTTGAATATCAACGAAGACAAACGTAATATGCTGAAATTCAGGACAAAAATGTCCTCTTTTTCTGAATCGTCAAGAGGTCAGAATAAGATGCGTTTTGAGCGCGACAAGTACATGAATAAGATGAAACAACTTGAAAACGATTTGGTATTGTTGGATAACAATATTGGATTCTTTGCAAAATCGAAAAGCGCTGAAAGTTTGATTGCTGATGTGAAAAAGAAAATTGAGATTACAAAACGAAAAATAGAAACCTTAAAAGATAAGATCCGGGTTATTGATGAGATGGATCAATCTGATGAATAAATTCAAATAAAACTGAATATAATAAAGACCGGCTATTTTTAGTTGGTCTTTTTTTATGCTTAAAATTTCGTATTAAAATAAGCCCATATTTTAACGCCCTGAGAATGGCGTTAAAATATTTTTATGCATAGTTATTCAGAATAACACGATTTAAAAAGAGTTGGCCGGTGCCATAATTTACCTGAGTTGATTTAAACGAGGGTAATCCGCCAGCTGGCTGAGCTGACCATAATATTAAATTATAGGGAAAACATTTCGCCAGGAACACTGTAGACACTTTTGCATAAAATCTTTGCCGATATCGGACTTAATCGTCACGATATCTGATTTTATGCAAACCAGCAAAGCTGGACGTAAACATGCCGAGTATTCCTAAATATAATATAAATACGTTTGTCCTATAATTGATATTATGATAAATAAAATATATGTTTAAAAAGGAGAGCATTTTCTCTCCTTTCTAAATTATTATTACTGTCCTAATTTTTCAAGAATCTGGTTGTATTTAGTCATATCCTTTTTACGGTAATATAAGTTCTTTAAAGATTCTAAAGTACTAATATCTTCAGGATTTAACTCAAGACACTTTTCCATATATGGCAATGACTTGTCAAACCATGCATCTGCTTTTTTGGTTTCCTCTTCGTATTTTGCATTGTCATTTGGTGGAACAGCATACGCAATTTCCGATTGTTGAACTCCTTTATTGTAATACAAAGCTCCCAGGTTGTAATATGCGTTAAAAAATGTTCCGTCTACTTCTATGGCTTTTTCGTATGCTTTAATGGCATCTTCTTCCTGTTGGAATTTTTCGAACAAAGCCCCCTTGGCAAAATAATAAGTTACGTTACCAGGATCTTGTTCAATGGCCATATCCAGGTATTTAAGAGCCTCTTCGTTTTTACCCATTTTCATATACAGGTCAATCATGCTGGTAAGAACACCATTGTCTTCCGGATATTTTTGGAACGCATCCTGCAGTGTTGTTAATGCACTAGCACTGTCACCCAACATTTTATACGATTCTGCAACAAGGCTAAAGGTGCGACCTCCGTTGTAACCATATTTTGCTGCTTCAGAGTAGTATTTAACCGCTTTTTCGTAATTTTTAGCATTGTATGCTGCTAATCCCGAGTTGAACAGAATTACTGTATCAATACCTTCTGGATTATCTTCTTTAATAATCGGAATCTGGTTGATTTCAAGAATTTGTTCAAACGATTTTAATGCTTTTTCATAGTCATCTTCGTTGAATGCAGCAACCGCCTGATTTGTCAAATCGTTGGTTAACAAGGTTAATTTAATTTTAACACTTTTACCGAATTTATCTTTATCATCCAATTCAAGAGCTTTTTTGTACGAATCCAACGCAACGGTTAACGGATCATCACTTAAATTTTTATACTCTTCGTTTGAAAAAATCGCCTGATATACTTCTCCTTTAACTTCCCATGTTTTTGGCCAAGGAACAGATTTTTCAGCTTTTGGATTTGAAGAATCAGTGGCTTCTGTAATTGCCTCTACTGCCTTATCCAGCTTGCCTGTGTCTTTAAAATTTTGAGCGCTTGTTACTTTACCTTTTTGTGCGAATGCACCTGAAAAGGACAATACCAAAGCTAGTAGGATAATTGTTTTTTTCATTTTTCTATTATTATAAATTTTTGAATTATATCCAATCAAATTATTTTTTCGGTATACAAAAATATACGTTTTATAAAATTATTCAAACAGAATACAAATATTCATATATTATTCTTCTATTTTATTATCTTCATTCTCAGTTGTTTCTGGAGTATCTGGCAGAGTGCTCTCCTCTTCTGTCTCTGTTTCCTCATTGCTAACCCGTGCTACAGAAGCGATACTATCATCACCTTTAAGGTTAATAATCCGAACTCCCTGGGTTGCACGACCCAACACTGAAACAGAGCTAATCGGAATACGAATTGTAATGCCATTCAGCGTAATAATCATCAGGTCATTTTCATCCGAAACACTTTTTATCGCGATAAGCTCGCCAGTTTTTTCAGTAACGTTAATTGTTTTTACTCCCTTACCACCGCGGTTGGTAACCCTGTAATCATCAATTTTAGAACGCTTTCCATATCCGTTTTGTGAAACAACGAGAATGTCTTCTTTTTCATCTGTTACACAAACCATACCAATTACTTCATCATTCTCGTGTCCCAGGGTAATTCCACGCACGCCCGACGCCGTTCTTCCGATGGCACGAACAATACTTTCATTGAAGCGAATAGCCTTTCCTGAGCGCACTGCAAGCATTACTTCGCTGCTGCCGTTAGTAAGTCTTGCTTCCAATAACTGGTCGCCGTCTTTTATGGTAATAGCATTAACACCATTCTGACGTGGACGTGAATAAGCTTCCAAAGTAGTTTTTTTGATAATTCCTTTTTTGGTGGCCAGAATAATATAATTATTATTAATGAATTCTTTATCTGCTAAAGTTTTTACCTTAATAAATGCCAATACTTTATCATCCGGTTCAATGTTTAGGATATTTTGGATAGCCCTTCCTTTTGATGCCCTTGTTCCTTCTGGAATCTGATATACTTTCAGCCAGTAGCATTTACCTTTCTCTGTAAACAGAAGTAAAGTATTATGCATAGATGCTATAAAAATATGTTCCAGGAAGTCTTCATCACGGGTAGTACTTCCTTTCGATCCTACTCCTCCCCTTCCTTGTGTGCGGAATTCTGTTAAAGGAGTACGTTTTATATAGCCCAAATGAGAAATAGTAATTACCATTTCTTCATCGGCATAGAAATCTTCCGGATTAAATTCTTCGGCATTAGGTTCAAGTTCCGTTCTTCTGCTATCGCCAAACTTATTTTTAACCTCCTGAAGTTCTTCTTTAATAATATCCATCCTCAGATTAACGTCGGCAAGAATACTTTTCAAATAGTCAATCTGAACCATAATTTCGTCGTATTCTTTACGAAGCTTGTCTTGTTCCAGACCAGTAAGCTGACGCAAACGCATTTCAACAATTGCCCTGGCTTGAATTTCCGTCAATTCGAACCTTTCCATTAATTTGGTACGGGCCTCGTCGGGTGTTGATGAACCACGAATTATCGCAATTACTTCATCGATATTATCGCTGGCAATTATCAATCCCTCCAGAATATGCGCACGTTTTTCGGCTTGTTCCAATTCGTATTGTGTACGACGAATTACAACTTCGTGGCGATGTTCAACAAAATACTTAATCAGATCTTTGATGTTCAGTATTTTAGGCCGACCATTTACCAGTGCGATATTATTTACACTAAAAGAAGTTTGCAGCGAGGTGTATTTATATAATTTATTTAAAACGACATTACTCATGGCATCCCGTTTTAAATCATATACAATACGCATTCCTTCACGGTCCGATTCATCGTTCACATTCGAAATTCCTTCAATTTTTTTGTCGTTAACCAGGTCCGCTGTTTTCTGAATCATTTCAGCACGGTTAACCATGTATGGAATTTCTGTAACAATAATCTTCTCACGACCACCTTCGTTTTCGATGTGGGCTTTACCTCTCACTACAATTCTACCCCTTCCGGTTTCGTAGGCATCTTTTACACCCTGATAGCCGTAAATAATTCCCCCGGTGGGAAAATCAGGAGCGATAATAATATCAACCAGTTCATCAATACTTATATCGTTATTATCGATGTAAGCAATGGTTGCATCAATTGTATCCGACAAATTGTGAGGAGGCATGTTTGTTGCCATCCCTACAGCAATCCCCGATGCTCCGTTAATAATTAACTGAGGAATTTTGGTTGGAAGAACCGTTGGTTCATTCAACGATTCATCAAAATTAGGCTGAAAATCAACAGTATTTTTATCCAGATCAGCCAGTGTTTCTTCGGCAATTTTTGCCATACGGGCTTCGGTATAACGCATTGCTGCCGGACTGTCGCCATCAACCGATCCAAAGTTTCCCTGCCCGTCTACCAACGGATATCTTAACGACCAATTCTGGGCCATACGAACCATGGTAAAATAAACGGATGAATCTCCGTGAGGGTGGTATTTACCTAAAACTTCTCCAACAATCCTTGCTGATTTTTTATAAGGTCTGTTTGATAAAATTCCCAATTCGTGCATGCCGTACAAAACCCTTCTGTGAACGGGCTTAAATCCATCCCTTACATCGGGTAAGGCACGCGAAACAATTACCGACATCGAATAATCAATATAGGCAGATTTCATCTGCTCTTCAATGTTTATTCTGATAATCTTTTCTCCTTCTGTCATTGTATTTCCTTTCAAAATAAATTATCAATAAAAAAGACCCACAAAAATAGTAAAATCATTGGTGTTTAAGGCATTTTAAATGTGGTTTTGCCCTCTTAAAATAAGAAGATATTAACAATTCAACTGTCATAAATTCATGTTTCAAAATGAAGATTTAATAACTTCTGCCAAATAGAACGTATAAGCCATATTTTTTTGGTTAATTTAGTGATTCAACTTTTTGGGAATAGTATTTGTTGAAATAGAATAAAATTTATTGTATTTATGGATTCACAATTTTCACCGAGAATAAAAGATATCATTGGATATAGCAGGGAGGAAGCAATTCGCTTAGGGAATGACTATATCGGGCAGGAACACCTGTTTTTGGGAATTCTGCGCGACGGCGAAGGTATTGCTACTGATATCCTTGAAAACTTGGGCATTGATTTGGTAGAGGTAAAACAACTTATTGAAAAAAAGATACGAACTGATAAGGAAATTGACAGAAAGGCTGATTTAATCATGCTAAAATCAACTGAAAAAACGTTGAAATTAATTTACCTGGAGGCGCGTTCTTTTAAAAGTGTAACAGCAAACAGTGGCCATTTACTACTGGCGATATTAAAAGACAACGATAGTATTGTAACTCAATTACTGGTTGAGCTGGGTATTAATTACTATATGGTAAAATCACAACTTCAGGATTATAAACTACCTGAAGCCAAATCTGATTTCCCGGAAGGCGAAGACGATGATATGAGTGAAGGTTTTTCAAAAGGTTCTTCATCGCAGCAAGGAAGTAAAAAAGCAGCCGGTGCAAAGTCAGAAACACCGGTTTTAGATAATTTTGGTATAGATATTACCAAACTTGCTGAAGAAAACAGCCTCGACCCTATTGTTGGGAGAGAAAAAGAAATTGAAAGACTTGCGCAAATATTAAGCCGACGGAAAAAGAATAACCCAATCCTGATTGGAGAACCCGGTGTAGGAAAATCTGCCATTGCAGAAGGACTCGCTTTGCGAATTGTAAAAAAACAGGTTTCACGCATTTTGTTCGACAAAAGAGTTGTTAGTCTGGATATCGCCTCCATTGTGGCTGGAACAAAATATCGTGGACAGTTCGAAGAAAGAATGAAAGCTATTTTAAACGAGCTTTCAAAGGTGAATAATGTTATTCTTTTTATTGACGAAATACACACGATTGTAGGTGCCGGTGGAGCAACCGGATCACTTGACGCAGCCAACATGTTAAAACCGGCTCTGGCTCGTGGAGATATACAATGTATTGGTGCAACTACTCTTGATGAATACCGTCAACAAATTGAAAAAGATGGTGCATTGGAGCGACGTTTTCAGAAAGTTATGGTTGATCCGACTTCTGTCGACGAAACCATTGAAATTCTGAATAACATTAAAGAACGTTACGAAGATCACCATAACGTTACTTTTACTCCTGAAGCAATTGAGAATTGCGTTAAACTTACGGCACGTTACATAACCGACCGTTATTTGCCAGATAAAGCGATAGATGCACTGGATGAAGCCGGTTCGAGGGTTCATATTTCGAATATTAACGTGCCCGACAGTATTGTAAAACTGGAGGAAGTAATAGAAAAAACAAAAGAAGAAAAAATTGCAGCCGTAAAAAGTCAGAACTTTGAACTGGCAGCCAATTATCGCGATAAAGAAAAAAATCTGTTGGCTCGGTTAGACCAGGCGAAAGATCAATGGGAGAAAGAGTTAATAAACCATCGTGAAATCGTTGATGAGCACAAAGTTGCCGAGGTGGTAGCCATGATGTCTGGTATACCGGTTCAAAGAATTGCACAGGCAGAAGGAATTCGCCTCATGAATATGGGCAAAGACCTGAAGGGAAAAGTTATTGGACAGGATGAAGCTATTGCAAAAATTGTGAAGGCAATTCAGCGAAACCGTGCCGGACTGAAAGATCCGAACAGGCCAATTGGTTCATTTATTTTTCTCGGACCAACCGGCGTTGGAAAAACGCAGTTGGCTAAAATTTTAACAACTTATCTCTTCGATAATCTCGACTCTCTGATCAGAATTGACATGAGTGAATACATGGAGAAATTTGCGGTTTCACGACTTGTGGGAGCACCTCCGGGATATGTTGGTTACGAAGAAGGAGGTCAACTTACTGAGAAAGTCAGAAGGAAACCTTATTCGGTTGTATTGCTCGACGAAATCGAAAAAGCACATCCTGACGTATTCCACATCTTGCTGCAGGTACTTGACGAAGGTCGTTTAACAGATAGTTTGGGACGCCAGGTTGATTTTAGGAATACCATTGTTATTATGACATCGAACATTGGTTCGCGACAGTTAAAAGATTTCGGACGAGGTGTTGGATTCAGTACGAACCAATCTCCTGAACAGGAAAATGAGCATGCTAAATACATCATACAAAAAGCCCTGAAAAAAGCTTTTGCTCCGGAATTCCTTAACAGAATAGATGATGTGGTGATGTTTAACCAACTTGAGAAACAACATATATTTAAAATTATCGATATTGAAATCGAAGATCTTTATAAGCGTGTTGAAGCATTAAATTATAAATTGAAAATTTCTCCGGCAGCCAAAGAATTTATTGCTGAAAAAGGCTACGATCCACAATTTGGTGCCCGGCCATTAAAAAGGGCTATTCAGAAATATCTTGAAGATGAAATGGCAGAGATTATCATTAAAGCATCCATAACGGAGGGAGATACCATTTCGGTTGGCTTTGATAAAAAGAATCAAAAACTACAGATGCGGATTCTTTCGGGACGAAAAGAACTAAAAAAGTAAAATAAAAAAGGAGGTTTTAACCTCCTTTTTACTTTTTATATTATTTGAAAATTATTTTCTGAATTACCTCCGACCCGGCATTCTCATTAATACGACGGCAAATTTCTTCACGCATCATAAATAATTCATTTTTAACCACAGCAGAACTGATTTCAACGTACAAAATCTTGTTTCTGATATAAATATTACGGGTGTAATGAGCAATTGTTTTTCCGAGCAAATTCTCCCATCCCTGAACAACATCAACTTCCTTTAACTTTCCTTCAATCTTGTTTTGCTCAATAAACTCCTTTAATACTTCGCTTAACGATTGTGTGTTGCTTCTTCTCATTTTGCCTCTTTAACTTTGCCATTAGCCACCTCAAAAATACGAAAATCAGTGTTCATTTTTTTTATAATTGAATCCAAATGCTCGCGATTGGTATCTGTTAAAAATATCTGACCAAACTGTTCGCCCGCCACAGTGGCTACAATCTGCTCAACACGGTGCTGGTCAAGTTTATCAAACACATCGTCGAGCAATAGAATGGGTTTTTGACCCGATATTTCTTTTATAAACTCAAACTGTGCCAGTTTCAATGCTACCAAGAATGTCTTTTTCTGACCTTGCGACCCCAGTTTTTTTATGGGGAACTCCCCTATTTTCAACTCCATGTCGTCCTTGTGTATTCCAACAGTTGTATATTGTACTACACGATCTTTTGATAGCGAATTTTTTAATAAATGTTCGAGGTCTGATTCATACAGATCTGACTGGTGAATAATGCCAACCTCTTCATTCCCCTGCGAAATAAAAGTATAATACCGCTGAAAAACCGGCACAAGCTTTTTAACGAATTCGAGCCTTTCATTATGAATCCTGCTGCCATATTCTATTAGCTGGCTGTCCCAAACCTCAAGCAACTCTCCATCAAACTTACGCTCGGCTGCAAAATGTTTTAACAGATTATTTCGCTGAACCAATGCCCTGTTGTATTTCAAAAGATCATCGAGGTAAGCCTGGTTATATTGTGCAATAACACCATCCATAAACTTTCGCCTTTCATCGCTACCTCCTAAAATGAGATTTACATCTGACGGAGTAACCATTACCAGGGGCAATAATCCAATGTGGTCCTGTAGCTTCTTATATACCTTCGAGTTCCGTTTAAATTGCTTTTTTTGCCCTTTTTGGAGTCCACAATTTACTACTTCATTGGAATCCATTCTTTTATAAATTCCGTTCAGCATAAAAAAGCTCTCTTCGTGATTAATATTTAGCAGATCGGTGGCATTAAAAAAGCTTTTACAAAACGACAGATAATAAATGGCATCAAGCATATTGGTCTTACCGGCTCCGTTTCGGCCAATAAAACAATTCAGTTTAGGTGAAAATTCTACCTTGACCTCATTCAGGTTTTTAAAATTTACAACCGAAATCTCTTCAATATGCATTAGAGTCAATTTGATAATCGCCTACAAAACTATTAAAAATGGCCTCAAATTTCCGAAATGTTGGTAAAAAGCAATTAATAACAGGATTATGTTGATTATTCTTCAAAATAATACAAGCATAAGATTATCAATTTTGAAAAAAAAACTATTTTTGCGGCACAATTTTGAAACGAAATAGATAGAGATGTCAAAGAAAAAAGTAGATCAAGCCGATAATTTACAAGAACTTGAAAGTGCATTAACGAAAACGGAACAGTTTATTGAAGATAACCAGAAAATAATCAGTTATGTCGTTGGAGGCGTTATTTTAGTGGTAGCAATTTTCCTGGGATTTAAAAAATTCTATCTGCAACCTAAAGAAGACGAAGCCTTATCACAAATGTTTATGGCTGAAAATTATTTTGAAAAAGATTCTTTCAACCTGGCCATTAACGGCGATGGAAACTATTTAGGTTTTCTTGATATTATTGACGATTACGGTATCACAAAATCAGCTAACAGGGCAAAATATTACACAGGTATTGCCTACCTTCATTTAGGACAATACGAAGATGCCATTGATTACCTGAACGATTTTAAAACAGACGATTTATTGCTGGCACCAGTTGCTGAAGGAGCTAAAGGCGATGCCTACCTTGAACTGGGAGAAACAGATAACGCATTGAAGCAATATAAAAAAGCTTATTCATTGTCGGATAATGAATTAACAGCACCGATATATATGATGAAAGCAGCTACTCTGCTCGAATCGATGGATGAAATAAACGACGCTCTTGATTTATATGGAGAAATCAAAGCGAAGTATCCGCAATCAACAGAAGCGACCAATGCCGATCGGTATATCGCTCGATTGAAGGTAAAAATGAATTAAGTATTTTTAAAGATATTTTGACCCCTCTTCGGAGGGGTTTTTTATTTCTAATAATTTGATCATGGCAACAAAAGATTTATCAGCATACGATGTAAACTCTGTTCCGTCAGCAGAGAATATGAGTTTTGGAATTGTTGTAGCTGAATGGAATTGGCAAATAACCTCGGCGCTTGCGAATGGCGCTGTAGATACACTGTTAAAACACGGTGCAAAAGAAGAATCAATTACGGTTAAATATGTGCCGGGAACCTTTGAATTACCGCTTGGAGGCCAGTATTTTGCTGAACTGGATAACGTTGATGCAGTCATTCTTCTGGGCTGTGTTATCCAGGGTGAAACACGTCATTTCGATTACATTTGCGAAGGTGTTACACAGGGCACAAAAGATTTGAACCTAAAATATAATAAACCATTTATTTTTGGAGTATTAACCACCAACGATGAGCAACAGGCTTTAGACCGTGCAGGTGGAAGACTGGGAAATAAGGGAGACGAAGCAGCTGTTACTGCAATAAAAATGGTTGATTTGAAACGCTCATTTAGTTGAACCATATTTCCCAGGCATAATAAAATCTACATTAAAATTACTTCAACATAAAAGGGCTTGTCAATGACAAGCCCTACTTTTTTCTAAGTCTAAACCAAACCATATGAAATTATTGGCGTCCTCCAGGGCCTCGCTGACGTCTTTCTTCCATCATTTTTTCGTACTTAGGCCACTGTTCCTTTGTGAGAACACCTTTTAATTTTTTGTTTTGTTCTTCACGCATTGTAGTCATTTTTTCGCGCATTGCTTCACGGTCACCGCCTCCGTTTCTCATCTCCTGAAACATTTCGGACCGTTTCTTATTGCCTTCCAGTAAAATGTCGTAAACCTTTTTTTCCTGATCTTTAGATAAGTCAAGGTTCTCGTCCATTTGTTTTAACTCTTCTTTTGCTCTTTCTGCAGGATCCATATTCCGTCTGTCACGGCCACCCTGATCTTGTGCCATTAACGACGAAAATCCCAGGATCAATACAAATACTAAGATTCCTAGTTTTTTCATGGTATTCAGTATAATTACAAAGTGATTAATAATTACCACTTTGACCAGATCAAACCAAATAAGTTTAAATGCTTAAATGCAAAAAGATGTTAAATAGCAAAACTGAGATTCATTCCCAAAATATCCGAAGTAAACCAGATATCAGAAGATTTCAGCTTTTGAAGTCCGTAATAGAATCTCATGTCGAAGTGCTTTTTATCAAGTGCTTTAACACCAGTTACAACACGTGCTAAATGTGTACCTGCTCCATTCAATTTATAAAACGACTCTTCGTATACATAAAACTGCATCCCCCATTCCGTGAGTTTCGGAAGAGTAAGACTTAATGACTGCCTGTGTCTGTAATGATTTTCTGCTCCTTTAAAAGTGCGTAACTCAAACCTGTTGGATAAAACCAGACGTAAGTCTTTAATATTTCCCGACAGGTTTAAAAGTACCATTGGGCGATTCTCAATTTTCCATGTTCCGTTAAACTGATTGGAATTAACATGACGAAAACCAATACCAGACATAAGCCATTTATTCAGGTCGTATCCAACAACAATCTCACCATATTTATGATCTACTGCATTGATGGCAGGAGTATACGCTACCTTTTCGGCTACCCTCATGCTAATCTTTTCCCACGGACTGGCAGTAAAATCATTTTGATTCCACAAGAGAAAAGAGCGTTCTTGTGGAAAAGCCTTAATTACCATAAGACAGAAAAATATGACGATAATTATTCGCATGAATACAAAAATAGAAATAGGAATAATATTTAAGTCAGAGCAGCCACTTGTCCCTGTGTTTTTCTAATTACCTTATTGTTTTCTTAAAGTTAAATCAATATGAAACAATTCTTTTTTTAATAAAAATCATGTGTTAGAATAACTAAAACTTGTACATTTGGACAAAAATCGTCGAAAATGGCAAGAAATAAAAGTGAGATACAAATAATTGAAGCAGCTGCAGTAACTTTTAACCGGTATGGTTTTAAAAAAACAACCATGGATGATATAGCATATACCGCCGGAAAAGGTAAAAGTTCGCTTTATTATTATTTTAAAAATAAGGAAGATGTTTTCGAAGCCGTTGCAGAGTATGAAGCCGAATCACTAAAAAATGAAATTGAAAAAGAACTTGAAAAAATTGATAAGGCAGTAGATAAATTGCGTTCGTATGTTCGGTTAAGGATGAGACGCTTTGCAGCAAAAGGGACACTCTTTACCGCGTTGAATGATAATTTCCTGGCAACTTTTTCTTTCATCGAAAAAATTCGAAACAACTATCGCGATTATGAAACCAGTGTAATTGCTGCAATTTTAAACGAAGGAATTAAGAATAATGAATTCAAACCTGTAGATGTCAATTTTACAGGTGAAGCAATTCTTACCTGTATGATTGGATTTGAGGTTCCTTTGATAACGAAAACACATGATTTAAATGAAACAGAAAAAAAGATAAACGAAGTAATCGATATGTTTTTCTACGGATTATGTACCTAAAAATTTTTTAGTCAATAATTCGAACATTTTAGATAAATAGTCGATTCGTCAGCATAAAATAATGAATAAATTTTAATACCATGAAACAGAAAACAGAAAAAAACATGAAACCTAATGCCTTAAGCCACAAAAAACAATCAGGTAAAAAGTTATTGATCCTTGCGATTCTTCTTATACCGGGATTCATCAGTCATGCACAGTTGCAATATGGAATAAAATTAAATGCAGGTGGATCTTGCCAGTCTGATTTACTGCAACTGTCTGATAATAATGATATCCGCTTTAGTCCGGCAGCTAGTCTTGTTGCAAAGTATAATATTTCCGAGGGATTTGCACTTAAATCGGGATTAGGCTACCAGCAAAAAGGTAGATATTACGATAAAAAGGGAACGGAATTGAGTAATAAGTTACAATATCTGGATATCCCGTTATTGGCAGAGTTCTCGGCAGGAGAAAAAGCAGGTTTCAAAAACGGACAACGTATATTTTTCGCAACTGGTCCTTACCTTGGCTATTTGCTTGATGCAGAAGGGAAACAAAATGGGACTTCATTTGATTTGAAAGACGATACCAAAAAATTTGATTTTGGACTATCCTTCGAACTGGGTATGGAATTCCCTGTGTTTAACCAGAAAGCTTTGCAGGTTGCCTTAAATTACGATATGGGATTGATTGAAGTATATAAAACAGAACCTGATATGCACAATAAAATGGCTTCTGTCAGTGTGGGGTTATTATTCTAATCCTTGTCACAAATAACAAAAGCAGGCATGAAAACGAAAAAGGCCGGTTGGAAATTCCAACCGGCCTTTTCTGTATCTTATAACTTTATTATTTCTTTTTAGGAGGATTTACTCCCCTTTGTTTAGCCATTTCTTCCAAACGTTTTTGAAAACTGGATGGCTTTTTTGCAGGTTTCTTTTTATTAGCCTGCAACTGAGCCCTGATTTTTTCATCATCAACAAACGAGCGAATTAAATAGGTTTGTCCAATGGTAATTAAGTTAGCAAGAAAATAATAGTAACTTAAACCAGATGGATAACTATTCAGCAGGAAGAAGAACATTAACGGCATCATATACATCATTGTTTTCATTCCCGGCATTCCCTGGCTTGAAGTTGCAGACTGGCTTAAGCGGGTTGAAATGATAGTTGTAATGGTCATCAAAATAGTGAATAAACTAAGATGGTTTCCCATAAAGTTTCCGATTAACGGAATATTAAAGTTCCAGCTTACAATCGAATCGTAGGTGGATAAGTCGGTTGCCCATAAGAAGCTTTGACCTCTTAATTCGATAGAGGTTGGGAAAAAGAAAAACATAGCAAACAAAATTGGCATCTGAAGCACCATGGGCAAGCACCCTCCCATCGGGTTAACCCCGGCTTTTCGGTAAAGCGCCATTGTGGCCTGCTGTTTTTCCATAGCTTTATCCTGTCCGGGATATTTAGCATTAATTTCATCAACTTCAGGCTTTAAAGCACGCATTTTTGCCTGCGACATATATGATTTATAGGTAAATGGAAATAATACCATTTTAATCATTATTGTAAGCAGCAAAATGATAATACCAAAACTGTCAATCGATCTTCTTAACCAGTTAAATACAGGAATAATTACATAGCGATTTACCGGACGAACAATGGCATAACCAAGATCAATCTGCCGCTCCATATCCAAACCATATTGTTTCAGTGTCTGATAATGGTTAGGACCAAAGAAAAATTTCATATTCATCGACTCTTTTGAAGTTCCTGAATATGGGATGGCAATATCTGCACTGTAATGTCCCAGATAATTTGTATTGTCTTCGTATTTATATACGTCCTTTTTCACCTGGGCATTAGGGAAATACGAATCGGCTATTAAGGTTGAACTGAAAAATAATTGCTTAAATCCAATCCATTTTAAACGCGTTGTAAGGTTCTTTTCATCCGATTTACTCTTTGCCAGGTTGTCGATTTCATCCTCGTAAAACTTATAGGTAATGTTTGAGTAACGGTCTTCTCCAAATCTCGAATAACGCTCCTGGCGAGGCATTTCAAACCCCCAAGAGAAATTTAGATAAGACTGGTTGGTTGCAATATATTGATCCATTCCCTCAACTTCAATATCGAAATCTACCAGGTATGAATTGTGTTCCAATGTATATTTATATTCAATAAAACTACCGTTACCAACATCAAGGCAGAATGCTACTGATTTCTTTTCTCCGGGATTCTCAAGATTTACCTTTATTTTTCCTTCGTCGCCTTTATCAACCTTTGGCCCGTTTACAACAACATTTTGTTTACCTCCTACTTGCTTAAAAAACAAGTGGTTGGTTTGGATACTCCTGTTTTGCGAAAAGAAATTAAGACCAAAAGCGGTTTCCGGTCCATCAAACAAAATCAAGGGTAAGGAATCGTGAGTCTGGTAATCTTTTAACTCCACCGAATAAATTCGACCTCCTTTATTCGAAAAGGTAATTTTCATTCGGTCGTTTTCAAGGGTTGAAAACTCTTCTTCGCCAATGGCTGCAGCTCCGAAAACACCAAATTCATCCATTCTTTCCTGAACGAGCTGTTCCTTAGTGGAATCGGCTTCAATTAAAGTCCTTTGTTCTTCAGCCCTTTGAGCTTCTAATTTTTGTTGCTCCAAAGCCAGCTGGGCTTCAACCTGAGCAATCGAATCGCGTTTATGTTTTGCTGCTTCTATCTCTTCCTTCGATGGCTGATTAATCAGTGAAAAAACAACCAGGATGGCAAAAATCAGAACAATTCCGATTATCGATTTCTTATCCATTTTTATTTTTCAGGTAATGAGTTCTTAATAAAATCTATAAATAATGGGTGTGGATTTAAAACAGTACTTCTGTATTCGGGATGAAACTGAACCCCAACAAACCATTTGTGATCTGGTATTTCAACGATTTCAACCAAATCAGTTTCCGGATTTATTCCAACCGGCACCATACCTCCATCAACATATTGCTGGCGATATGTTTCATTAAATTCGTAACGGTGACGGTGCCTTTCGTACACTGTTAATTTATTATATGCCTTACAAACATTGGAGTCTTTCTCAATAATCCGACATTCGTAAGCTCCCAATCGCATAGTGCCGCCATAATTTGTAATTCCTTTTTGTTGTTCCATAAGGTCGATAACCGGATGCGGCGTTTTAGGATTCATTTCTGACGAATCGGCACCTTCAAGATTTAATACATTGCGTGCAAATTCTATCACAGCTACCTGCATTCCCAAACAAATACCTAAAAACGGGATATTGTTTTCGCGAGCAAATTGGGCTGCAATAATTTTACCCTTCATTCCACGATGTCCAAAGCCAGGTGCCACAATCATTCCATTCAATCCGGTAAGCTTTTCTTCTGCATTTTCAGCAGTTACTTCTTCTGAATGAATCCATTTAATATTCACCTTGCAACGATTTTCGGCTCCTGCATGAACCAGAGCCTCAGCAATGGATTTATATGCGTCGTGCAACTCTACATACTTTCCAACCAAACCGATATCTACACTTTGAGTCGGATTTTTATGTTTCTGAAGAAAGTTGTTCCATGCTGATAAATCAATATCTTCATTTATGGTAAGATCCAGCTTTTTAAGAACGGTAATATCCAATCTTTCTTCCAGCATTTTCAATGGAACTTCGTATATAGTAGGTACATTTATCGACTGAATTACCGAGTCGAGTCCCACGTTACAAAACAATGCAACCTTTTGGCGTACAGAAAGTTCAATGTCATGTTCAGTTCGCAACACCAATATGTCAGGTTGCACTCCTGTTTCCAATAACATTTTAACTGAATGCTGTGTAGGTTTTGTTTTCAATTCTCCGGTAGCCGAAAGGAAAGGTACCAAAGTCAGGTGGATAACAATAGCTTTACTGCGTAATTCCCACTTCAACTGACGTACTGCCTCTATATAAGGCAAAGATTCAATATCGCCCACGGTCCCGCCAATTTCAGTAATAACTATATCGTATTTGCCTTTGGAACCAAGAATTTTAATTCTCCGTTTTATTTCGTCAGTAATATGAGGAATAATCTGAACGGTTTTTCCCAGATAATCACCACGACGTTCTTTGTCAATAACTGATTGGTATATTCTTCCCGTAGTAACATTATTCGCCTGGGAAGTGGCTTCATTCAGGAACCGTTCGTAGTGTCCTAAATCGAGGTCTGTTTCTGCTCCGTCTTCTGTAACGAAACATTCCCCATGTTCATAGGGATTCAGGGTTCCAGGATCTACATTAATATACGGATCGAGTTTTTGTATGGTAACACTGTAACCACGCGATTGTAATAACTTTGCTAGCGACGCAGCCAGAATACCTTTTCCAAGCGATGAAGTAACTCCACCGGTAACGAATATGTATCTTGTATCAGGCACAGTAAAATCTTTTTTATTATTTGAAGCAACAAAATTAATCAATAAATACGAACCGTAAACTAAACAAGAGTGAATTTAGAGGATATTGCAATTAGTTAATAACAATACGGTTTTAACAACTCAATTCTATTTAACAATAATCAAATCGATTTCTTTCACGTATTTATCTCAACCCAACAAATGGTGCGTGAATATTGAAAATTGTTTTTTGACCTGTTTTTAGAAATATTTTCACACAAAACATAATACATTTGTAAAATACAAATGTAAATTAAATAATTCACCTAATTAATTCAAATAAAAAAGCCATTAACACGACAGATTAATGGCCTGTAAATATGCCCATTAAGCACATATTTCACAATTTACATATGTAACATTACTGCAGACTACTTCATTTTTTATCAATTTGTAAATTCTTTCTTTAGCTGACTAACCCAATCTGTAATTCTGCTTTTTGTTAATCGCGCCTGATTTTCCTGATCTAAAGGTAAACCAACAAAAAATTCTCCTCTCTGTGCTTTCGAAGATTCAAAATTATAGCCTTCAGTAGAACTGTGTCCTACGATCCTGGCCCCGCATTCTTCAAGGATTTCAGCTAAAAGACCTATAGCATCGCAAAAATTTTCCGGATAGCCCTTCTGATCTCCTAATCCAAAAATAGCAAACGATTTAGTTGATAAATCCATCTCTTCCAAATCAGGAACAAATTCATCCCAGTAGTTTGGAAGCTCTCCGTCAAACCATGTTGGAGAACTTAGAATAAAATTAGTGTACTTTTCAATCGTTTCTTTTGTAAGTTCTTCTGCATTAACGGCTTCGATTTCATCTTTTCCAAAAGCATGAATAACTTTTTCAGCAACTTTCTTCGATTTTTGTGAATTAAAGCTGTATATAATGGCTGTTTTACTCATTTTTATTTCAATTTTAGTATTCCAATAACTCTTTTGCTGCTTTGTAAATTCTTTCCATATCAGGTAAAATAGCTCGTTCTAGTATCCTATTAAAACCTACAGGAGTAAATGGTGATCCAACACGTTTCACAGGTGCATCGAGATGTTCAAATGCTTTCTCTGTGATAATTGCACTCAATTCGCCACCAAAACCTCCGAATACTTTATCTTCGTGAACAACCAAAACTTTATTGGTTTTAATTATTGAATTAAGAATCGTTTCTTCATCCAACGGGATCAAGGAACGTAAGTCTATTACTTCTACACTTCCTAACCCTTCATCCGCCAGTTTCTTAGCTGCTTCAATACTTAAATGAGTTGTATTGCCATAAGTAATCAAAGTTAAATCACTTCCTTCCCTTCTTATTCTTGCCTTACCAAATGGTACCTCAAAATCATCGGGAACAACCGTTGCTGCCTTTGGATCCTGATACAATGCTTTTGGTTCCATAAACATAGTTAAACCTTTTGAACGAAGAGAAGTACGTAACAAACCAGCAGCATCGTCGGCAAACGAAGGATAAACAATTCGTACACCGGGGATAGCCACCAGTGAACCTTCAATGTTCTGTGAATGGTACATTCCACCCCCAATATAACCTCCTGACGCAAGGCGAATGGTGATGTTTGGAGAAAATTTTCCATTCGATCGCCACAGGTCATGACTGGTATCAACATATTGTTCCATTGCCGGCCAAAAGTAATCGGCAAATTCGGCCCCCTCAACTACAACTCTAATTTTGTCGTTGTATCGCGACATGCCGTTTGCTGTTCCCATAATAAAATCTTCAGCAATTGGCGCATTAAAAACCCTTTTTTCACCAAATTCGGCCTGCATTCCTTTCGAAACGTTAAAAATCCCACCTTTATCTTTATTTGCCATGTCCTGGCCCCAAATAAAAGTATCGGAATTATTTCTGAATTCAGCCTTCAAAGTTTCGTTAAGTGCAGTAATCAGTTTTTTCTTCTGTCCCACTTCATTGTGAATTCCCTCCGGGTATTTCTCCGAAGCATATGGTTCTGAAAAAACATGATCGTAAATTGATGCCGGATCCGGATCAGGTGCCGCCATTGCGGCTTTATGAGAAGCTTTAATTTCAGCTTTGGTATCAGCTTCAATTGCCTGCAGCTCTTCCTCGGTAAACCGCTCGTAACGAATCAATAATCTTCTGAATTTGGCAAGAGGATCGTATTCCACCACATAATTTCGTTCCGCTTCAGAGCGGTATAAAAGATGATCGTCGGAATTACTGTGAGAACCCATTCTCACACAATTGGCTTGCAATAAAACAGGTTTGCTTTCTTCAATGGCATAACGCTTTGCTTCAGCCATTGCATTCATCGAATCGAATACATCTTTTCCGTTGCAATGCATTATTCTCAGGTTTTTGAAACCTGAAAAATTATTGGCCACTTTCCGTTGAGCGGTCTGATCTTTTTTAGGTACAGAAATACCATAACCATTATCCTGTACCACAAAAATAACCGGCAATTCTTCTTTGTCGGCACCTGTTATTGCCTCATAAACATATCCTTCACTGACAGAAGATTCACCCTGATTGCTTATTGATACGGATTTCTCACCATAATATTTAATTGCACGTGCTGTTCCAACAGCGTGTAATGTATGATTCCCAGTAGCCGAAGAAACACTGTGAATATTCCATTCCGGTTTGGCCAGGTGGTTCGACATGTGCCTTCCTCCGCTTGACGGATCGTTGGCTTTTGATATGCCATTTAAAATCACTTCTTCCGATGTCATGCCACATGACAAAGCCGTTAGCATATCGCGGTAGTACAAGTACATGTGATCTTTGTTTTTTTCAAAATGCTGTCCTACTGCAAGCTGAATACCATCATGACCGGCATAAGGCGCATGATAAGACCAACCAATGGCTTGCTTCAAATAATTAGGGGCTTTTTGATCGATAGCACGTCCAACAGTCATTAGACGATACCACTTCTCCAATGTTTCTTTCGGAGTGTTTTTAATTGTATATTTTTTTGGAATTTTTAAATCTTTCATCTTATTAAAATTGATTTTTATTAAGGTATAAGATGGAACTAGCAAGATTTGTATTTTTAAAATACCTTATCATGCTCGTTTCAAAATCCTCATATTGTGCGGTTAATATCAAACTGTTCTAAATGATCGGCTATGCGACGAAGAAAACCTCCTCCCAAAGCACCATCAACAATACGGTGGTCGTACGATAACGATAAGTACATTTTATGACGAATAGCAATTACATCGCCACTTGGAGTTTCCAGTACAGCCGGTTTTTTCTCGATAATTCCGGTTGCCAGTATTGCTACCTGTGGCTGGTTAATTATAGGAGTCCCTATAATATTTCCGAATGATCCAAAATTGGTAATGGTAAATGTTCCACCCTGAATATCTGACGGATCCAACTTGTTATTCCGGGCCGCATCGGCTAAACGGTTCAACTCTTTGGTTATTCCAACCAGGTTACGTTGCTCAGCTCCTTTAATAACAGGAACTATCAGGTTTCCATCGGGTTTGGCAACAGCAATTCCAACATTTATATCCTTTTTCATGATAATTTTATCACCATCAACAGATGAATTCACTAAAGGAAATTCGGTGAGCGCCATTGCAACTGCTTCAGTAATAATAGGCATGAATGTTATTTTATCACCATATTTTTTCTGAAAAGCTTCCTTATTTTTATTTCTCCAGAGTACCAGATTGGTAACATCGGCCTCAACAACAGAAGTAACGTGCGGTGATACCTGCTTAGACATAACCATGTGGTCAGCAATGAGCTTGCGTACCCGGTCCATTTCAATCACTGTATCGCCGGCACCAATCGAAACAGGAACCGAAGCTTTTTTCATTACAGGTGGAGCTGTAGTCACAGTTGTGGTTTTTGCTGGAGCAGCCTCAACTTTATTCTCTCTGTTTTTAATGTATGAAAGGATATCTTTCTTCTGAACCCGGCCTCCTGCACCAGATCCATCTATACTTTCAAGTTCTTCAAGCGAGATATTCTCTTCTTTGGCTATTGTTTTAACCAATGGAGAATAGAAACGATTCGAGAGTTTTCTACTATCACCTAAAGAAGAAGTTTCGCCTTCAGCCTGCGACACTGTTCCTATTTCTCCTTCCTTTTCTTCTGTCTCTGTCACCGATTCTGTTTCAGGCATTTCACCATCGAGACTTACTACGGCCAGAACTTCACCAACCGCAACAAGACTGTCTTCCGGATAAAGGATTTTGGTAACAACTCCATCAACCGGAGAAGGAATCTCAGAGTCTACTTTATCTGTAGCCACTTCAAAAAGCATATCGTCTTCTTCAACGGTATCCCCTTCTTTTACAAACCATTTGGTGATTGTTCCTTCCTGGATACTCTCACCTAATTTTGGCATTACAATATTAAATGTTGACATAGTTTTTTTTATTATTTAGTTCTTCAATTTGCAACTTACACTTGCTACAACATTTGTCAAATTGAAATGTTCACATAGCAATTATGATGCAAAAATAGCATAAAAGACTATTAAATCTTTAATTAGATTAAAAAGAATACTAGATAGTATTTATTGGGGATAGATTTTATCGAATTTTTGAAGTATTTTTAGCGAGAAATATTGTGATTACATTTGTAAACCACCAATTAAGTCCTTCATTGACTGTGCATTGTGCCTAATCATATAATCCTCTACACCTTTTACTATTTCAATAGGTATCATAGGATCTTTAAAAATTGCTGTTCCTACCTGAATAACAGATGCACCGGCCAAAATAAATTCAATCGCATCAGCAGCATTCATAATTCCTCCAATTCCGACCACCGGAATTTTAACTGCATTGGCAACCTGCCACACCATTCTTAGTGCAATGGGTTTAATTGCCGGTCCCGACAATCCTCCTGTAACAGTTGAAAGCTTTGGTTTGCGTGTTTCTGCGTCAACGGCCATCCCCAAGAATGTATTTACAAGCGTAACAGCGTCTGCCCCCTGCCCTTCCACAGCCTTTGCAATATCTGTTATATCGGTAACATTTGGAGATAGTTTTACCATTAAAGTCTTATCGTATACTTTTCGAACTTCTCTTGTAACCATTTCTGCCCCCGGACAGGTAACTCCAAACGCCATACCTCCTTCTTTAACATTAGGACAGGAAATATTTAATTCAATGGCATTAATTTTATCAAGTTCGTTTACCTTTTCTGTCAAGGCAATATAATCTTCAACAGTAGAACCATTTACATTTATAATCAGCTGAGTATCGTAATCTTTAATTTCAGGATAAATATTTTCAATAAAATAGTCGATTCCCTTGTTTTGAAGACCAACGGCATTTAACATTCCGGAAGCTGTTTCTGCCATCCTGGGATATTCGTTACCATCTCTGTTCTTAAGTGTGGTACCTTTTAAGAAGTAACCACCAAGTAATCCGGGATCAAAAAATTCTGCTATTTCACGCGCAAAACCACAGGTACCCGAGGCCAGTGTTATTGGATTCTTAAATTCTAAGTCGTGTAATTTAACTTTTAAATCTACCATTTCAATTCATTTATATTAAACACCGGTCCATCGGTACAAACACATTTATTGCCATCATTAGTGGGTTCTATACAACATAAACACACTCCAAAACCACATGCCATCAGGTTCTCAAGCGATACTTCACAGAAAACCCCGGCTGCTTTTGCTTCTTTGGCGATAGCCTTCATCATAGCATCAGGACCGCACGCGTATATTTTATTGTAACTTCCCAGGCTTTTTGTAAATACAGAATGTTGCGTTACAAAACCTTTTTCCCCTAAAGATCCATCCTCTGATGCATAATGCAGATTAGCATATTCAGAATAATGTTTTACATCAATATGGTCAGCAGCTGACCTGGCTCCTAACAATACATCCACATTCTCAACAGGTAAGTCGCATTCTTTAGCCAAAAACAACATGGGGGCGACTCCACTACCTCCACCAATCAACAATACTTTATCGTCTTTCTCTGGATATGTAAAATTCTTTCCCAGAGGATATACGATACTAATTGTATTTCCAGGTTTAATCTGAGTCAGTTTTTTAGATCCTTTACCCAGAATCTTAATAATCATTGATAGAGTATTCTCTTTTTGATCTACTTCGAAAATGGAGAAAGGGCGTCTCAAAAAGACATCTTCTGCATCCTTTATTTCTACATTAACAAACTGACCTGGTCGAATAACGGGTAATACGGTTTCCGACTTTATTTTTATCAGAAAATTAGTCGAATTGAGTGCGATATTCTCAACAACTTCAAATTCGGCAACAAATTTTTTAGACATGAAATCAAAATTTGCAGCAAAGATAAAAGAAATATTCCTGTTAATTTTACTGAGTAAGGAATTCAAAAAAAAGACCGTTGTTTAACGGCCTTGATGTTGAAATATATAACAGATAAAAAATAAGGGTCTGAAACTTTTGTAATACAAATATAAACATCGTTTTACATATATACAACTATTTTGTTAAAACATTTTTACATTTTTAATATCACCAACACAAGTATATATAACCAGAAAGGCCACTACTACAAGTAGTGGCCAAGCGACTTCTGGATTTATCAACATTCTTAATTGGGTTTGTAAATGTCAGTATCTTTTTGTTCTATCATCTTGTCTTAACTTTCTGTTACAAATATGAACTATATTTTCGACATGCGCAAACATTTGTAAAATTAATTCCATTTACTTTTGTAACCATATAAAAATATTCCAACCAACTGGCTGGACTACAATATTTTACAAAATTTAATTTAGAATCAATCAAAATAATATTTTAATACTTTACTTACAAAAACAGGAAAAATTGTTATTCTTGAAGCTGGTGTTTCTTATATTCAAACCTCTAATGAACTACCTTGCAGCAAAGCTGACAAGGTATCAGCAAGGAAAATGGTTTTCCAAACGAAGCAGAGCTTCGGAGAACTAACCCCGCTGAGATTAGAACAATTTAGAAATGGATTAGTACTGCATCTGTAAAAACTTGATGCTTTATAATATCGGTATACAAATAAAATTTACCATCCCAAAGCATTACTCCCTTTGTTCTTAAGTAAATGAAAATGAACATACAGGAAATAATAAAATTGAAATAATCTATCCAGCAAGTCATTTACTAATGTATTAGTCAGTGTAATATAAAATGGTACTTATTTCAATTAACGATCAATATGGAGAGCCTGACAAATAAATTGAATAACAGGAACGTCACCTGACTATTATTCCCTGGACGAGAAGAACAGGCTTTAAGAGTAACTTATTGTAATAGATTAGGAACAAAACAATCCATTTCTCATTAATCGTCATGGTGCCATAATTAATAACGAACTACGGATGTGATTATATATGAATTAGTAAATAAGCTCTAATTAACAATCTATACGACAATTAATTTGTCATTTATATAATTGCACCACCTAATCTTTGCTGGTCTTCGTTACTACTTTGTTAATTGAATTTTCTATTGACATGTAAACAGTTTTATAATTCAGTGTATATATAATCTATTATTTAGGAAGAATCAGCGTTGCGTGGAGTTTTATCAAGATTAATAATTCTAAAATTATAAGGTTTAATTGAGAGCCATATACAACGATAAAATACTACATAAAACAAAAGAGACCAATATGTACTGATCTCTTTTGCTTACGGGCACCAAATGGATTCCTTAAATAAGTTTTCTTTAACAATATTCGACATACACCAAATTCTCTACGTTAAGTAATGTCAAAATTATATTCAAATGTAAAATATGTTTTGTTAATATGCAAATATGTAAACAATTAAAATGTAAAAAAAGGCTACCGAATTTTACGATAGCCTTTTAATAAATTCTCTAATCAAACTAACTTGCGCCCATGCTTTCTATAATCAAGTATTCTCTCTTGGGATTAATTGAGAGAAAGTTCCATCTTTGTAAATCAATAATATTTTTTCCAAATCTTCGCTCGTCCCTGCTGTCTTATTGATCGGTAATACGTCTTTAACTTTATCGGGTGTGGTGCTTACAAAAGTATCTTCATTAGATGTAAATATGTTTCGAGGTATCTCGCTTTTATTTTGCGCTCCTCTTTCTGTCATATCACCTACACCCGTTAGAAGCCATCTGGCATTAAGGTCCGGAAATTTAATCAGGAGTTTCTCAATAAATGCCGCACCAGGTTTGTTTCTGCCATTTAATATGTGAGATATGTTAGATCGCTGAACATCAAGTATAACCGAAAGCTCCCCTGCGGTTATATTTTTGAATTCGATAAATTGTTTAATACGATCTTTCATTATTTCATTTGTTTATACAAATGTGACACCCCTGAATTATTAATATAGACTTGGGGGAACGCATCCATAATACAAATGTAATAAATATTTTGAATTAACAACATTATATCATCACATTTTTCAAATCAACAATATACAAGTCTTATTAGACACAATATTATATAATACTTTATATAAAATACATAAATTACTGAATGTTAGCATTTTAATAAGTTATTTTAACGAGAAAAATCACAATATATCTCTTTTCATATAAAATACGCACATACAACTTTATATAAATACTATAACTAACTGAAAATATGGATAATATAATATAATTAATAGAATGATATGAATTCCAAATAATCGATTTTTACAATGTATAAATATACATCATGTCCTTATTTTATATTTAGATATTTGTTACAACTATAACTAAAAAGAAAATACATTTATAAAATATTTATATTGAACAGTTAAATAATGTTCAAATTTATAACTGTGACGCAAATACATTTATGTTCACAAATGATAATTACGATTAATTCTATAATCATAATCGATACATGTGTAACACATTCTGGCAATACACATGTATACTAGTATTTATATTTGTAACATTAAAGAAAATAATAGTCACTCCTACTCCAGATACATATAAGATTGTAAATAATTATAGAAATAGTCCGTTAAGGTAAAATATTATAGATATTCACGATATTCTGTTCGTGCGACAATAAATATTTAATTCTGACAGTGTTTAAACACCAGAATTATCGATCTAGAAATCAGTATTTCAAATACTTATCATCAAATTTATTATATAGAGAGAGTTTTACAGTTAGATAAATTTTGAAACAATTCTCTTTTTAGTGGTAGTTTTTTAAAGAATCCATAGAATTTACTCTTAGCCGGAATACGAATAATATAATACAGGGATATTTTAATAAGCAGTAGCCGCCAATGTTAAATATTCGCTTGTCTCCCATTATAAATTGCATCTTAATTTTTATCGTATAACTTTTGTTTATATCAATCAAAAACTAATTTCTCGACGACTTAACTATTTTGTTACAGTGAATTAAAATTTATACTTAACAAAAAGTCAAATACAAATTCATCAGTTTCTTTTAAATAACTCGTTCTGAATCCGATTTTGGCCGGTGCATAAAAACGCAGAAAGTTAACATCTCCCATAATCTCAAGGCCATATGAAGAAATATTGTAATCAAACGGATAAGTTCCGTTCTTATCGCTATAGGTTCCTTTCAAATTTGCGTAGTCAGCAAATAAATCAGCAGTTATTCGCTTTACGTACATTAGTCCAGTCAAACTAAAATCCGGATTTATCAATGGTAATTTATAATCAAGAGCTAAAGAACTCATATTATCATTACTCAGATTCATCCACCCTCTGGGGAAACTTACGACGTTTGAAAAGCTGAAAATCTCTCCTTTGTCTTTATTTTGAGTACCGGAATATACCTGGAAACCGTGGTTTGGCATAAAGCCCGGTAAATATAATACAGCCTGTCCTGCGCTTATACTCCCCATTCCTTTTATTCCATTTGGCGAATGTCTGTATGTATAATCCAGTATCAAACCAAAATTTGGGAAAACATCCTGAGCGCTTTGCCTAAGAATTTGATGGTAATATAATCGGTATAAGAGAGAATGATAAGTCCTTTCCAAAGGTGTGTCATCGTTATTATATGAAGTAAAAATATATCTGACCTCAGGTTGAAGCAAGCGATAATATCCGCCTTTGGTTAGATTAAGAGGCATATAAATATCAGCACTTAATTCTGTCATTTTTTTAGAAATCCTTACAAAAGTAGAATCTGTATTCTGTTGCCAAAAACCTTGTTTTCCGGCATTAACTTCAAAATCAAAAACAGGATACCATCCTTTATAACGGTATTTCGCGTAAACCGTACCTGTTTCTTCCGACAAATCGTATTTATAGCCCAGAATGGTTTCCGCAGTTCCCAACTTATTCTGCGACATGATGCTAAAACCGGGCATAAACTCATAAAGGTATGGATCGACTGATAGAGGCGCCCAGCTATGAAAATGAAACAGGTTAGAACTCTTTTTATAAGGTTTCGATATAAATCTGGAAGTATCAACTTCATTGAAGTTTATTACTCCCGGTTCTTGCTGAGCCATTTCCTTGGCTAACTTATAATCTTCTTCCTTAACTTGTGTAATAGGTGTGGACAACAGTTTTTCTAGCTGAATAACTTGAAAACCATCAGCAGTATAATCACTTAATATGATATTCCCGTTTTTATCAATATCCGGATATGCTGAACCAAAGCGAGGCTCAAAAATCAATTTAACAGAACCGCTCGATAGATTATAGGAATACAAGGCATTTTTGCCATTATAGCTACTAATAAAATATACTTCGTTTCCATTCAACCGAAGTTGTTTTAGCTCACCAAGCTCTTTATCTAAAATTACTTTATAGTCACCGGTTTTTAAATCGAACAAAGCAAGCCTTTTCCCATTTTCATTAAGTATAACAGCAAGTATTTCATCTTTATTAAGCCACATTGGTGAGAAAAAATAATAATTCTCTTTAGTATGAATCCGTTTAACAATCTCACCTGTACTTTGCTGATATACTGACAAATAATGATTATTTGAAAAATCGCTTTCCACCACAACCACAGCATTTAGATCGGGAGAAAGTGCCGGTGCAAAAGCCTTGTATTCTGTCTTTAATTCTACTTTTTTATTTGTTTTAATATTAAAAAACTGAATAAGAGAACTCCCGCTATGCGACCAACGTACATCCGGAATTTGTTCTGCCCACACAATCCAGTCTCCCCTGTAATTAACCGACTCATCGAAAATAATGCCTGGTCGAAGAATCTTTTCTTCCTTGCCTTCAGAATTTATTTTTACAAATACCGGAATTTGATTTAATCCTGTTTTTAAGGAAACTATTTCATTTTCATTAATCCAGTGATTGTATTGATATTCGGTATAGGTTTTCACAGGAGGTGATACCAATAGAAAAGGCGCAGCCTGAAATTGTTTATCAGCCTCTTTCCATTCAACTTCCAGGCTATCGAATACTGAAGAGTAAAGCTTAACTTTCCCTAACCCGGTTTCAAGTTTTAATGCTTTATTAAAGGGAGTAAGTGAAAACGGCTTCTTTCCAACCCGGGAAACGGTTTTTTCCCAGATTTCGCTTCCGTATTTTTTGCGTGTTTCGGCTACCATATAATAACCCAACTTGTAATGATTAGGGACATATGATTTGTAAGATCCCAAATATGCCTTATCGTAACTGTATTTTCCCTTTTCAACCACCTGTGCTTTGTGTTCCATCAAAAATGAGGGGAAACGACCTCTCCCATATTTACTTAAAGCCGTTTCGCTAACCACCGCATCGCCTTCGATAAACCACCAGGGAAGATATGTACCAAAAACCAGGGCCGTCCCCTGTTCTCCCAAAATAAGTTTTACGATACCGGGAAGTTCTTCGTTTACCTTATCGATTTGAACAACATGGCGAAATTCGTGTATGGCAAGTTGTTCAAGCCAGTCTTGCGGATAAATAGCCTGATGTGGTGTTGTATAAAATTCCGATCGTTTGGGCGCATAAGCAACCAGACCATTCGATTGGACAGTTTGTGTGTGAAGTATTACTGATATTTTTGTGGGTTTATATCCCATAGAATAACTTCCGAAATCATAAACTTTTTCAAGTTTCAATGCCAGGTTTTGTGCCTGCTCTTCGAAATAATCGGGATAAATAAGTTGAAAATTTGTGGTATTAATTTGTCGCCACTTGATGTTTGCAGGATCTTGTCCGGTTTGAAAGTACTGTGCATTTGTTACCAATGCTGAAAACAGACCAAGTAAAAAAAGAAATTTCTTCATTCAGTTCAAATTGAGGCTACAAAATACATAATCAAATTAATATAAAACAAAATGCCCGGAATTTTCCGGGCATTAATTGCTTGAACTTGTTTTTTGTTTTTTATTCTTCGTTAACTCCTAAAATCGGGATTGGATTTTCATCGTCACGGCCATTCGAAACAGCTGCATAAAGACTTGCAAAAGCTGCATGTATCCACATAATTGAAAAAATTACACCAACAAAAAATACGATCAATCCGGCAAGAAATACAAAAATTGAAATTATTCCCATTCCAAAAATTGTCCAGCCGTATCCACGTGTCATTTGCCAGCTCTTTTCAACTGCTTTCATTGCTTCCATATCTTTGTCCATAACGAGGTAAGGAACAAACGCCAAACGGCATATTACAATTATGCCAGGAATTATTAGCATCACAAAACCAATAGCAGCCAAAGCAAACACGATTAAATTGGCCAGTACAATATTCAAATACCTGGTTCTGAAACCATCGAATAGCATTTTCAGATCAGGCTCCTGATCTCTCATGGCATATAAAAACAGATGTTTTTCGCCATACTTAATTACGGGCATAAATAAAAAGGCATATGCCATGCCGAATAAGGCCAGAGGCAATAGCAACAACGCTAATCCATTAAATCCGTCACCATCCATTTTCCAATTGGCACCGGCAGCCGGTCCATTTAAGATTCCAACTATAATTACTGCAACAAGAAGAGGCAAGAATGCTTGTCCAAACATCTTTCTCCATCCAAAGCTGAAACTCCCTCCTGCCGATGGTTTTAAATTAAAATACTTTAAGCTTTCCATTTTTCTTTTGTTTTAAATTTTGTTTCTGAACAATGTTTTTTGTAATTCCGTTATCAAAACTAAGTCAAATCAAAAAAATATCCTTCCTACTAAAGTTGGATTCTGCAAATTCACTACTTTCGTAGTTAACAGCAAACACAGGGAGTTTGTATAATTGCACCATACTACTTTAGTTTGAGTCATGTGGATTGAAAACATATCGTACATAGTTACTTTCCTTATTTCGTGTGGTATGACGGTAATCGGAATTTTACTTTCGTACCAGCTGCAACAAACAAAAAAACAAGCTCCTTATTCGGCTTTGCTTTACCAGCAAATTTTTCTTTTCTCGTTTTTGATTTACAGCATTTGGGGTAACGTTGCTCTGCGAATTTTAATCGGCGATTTTATGTTGAATGAAGCCCTCTATTCGAGATTAGCTATGTTCATTCCCATTATTGGCATTCCGTTTATGATAGTGAGCTGGTTTATGCTTTTAAAATTTTCACTTGTCATTAATAATTACCCCATCAGCAATTTATTTATTTACTCGTTTTTCTCCTTTTTTATAATCCTGACAATTTCACTTGCGTTTTTAATTCACCACGATATAATCGGAAGTAATGGAAACGCAGATCTTTTTATTGTCCGCGTACTGACTGGAATAAACCTTGTGGTACACTTCGTTTTTCTATTTCCGTTTCTTCTCAGAACAAAAAATACTCCCTCAAAAAAAGAGTCTGGTTTTGAGAAGAAATACGCAATGCTATACCTCCTTATAGTTTTTGTTTATTCGTTAACACTCTTTTATTTCAACCTTTTTCATTTCATTTCAACATGCATTTCAGTCATTCTGCTTTTTGCAGGAAGTGCGGTTGTTCCTGCCATAATCAGATTGAATGTAAGTAGTGAAGAAGAAAGCATAAATATTAATTTCGATGATTTTTGTCGTTCATACGAAATATCGCCACGTGAGGCTGAAATCATCCTGGAAATATGCAGTGGCAAGTCGAATAAAGCAATTTCTGAAAAACTGTTTATCACTCTCCAAACCGTTAAAGACCACAACCACAGAATTTTTACGAAAACCGGGGTTAAAAGCAGGGTACAACTGGCTAACCTGGTTCGCGAAAAAACCGGATCGGAAAATAATAGCTAAATTCAACCCGTAATTTTGTTGACATTTTTAATAAATAAGAATTAGGTTTATCTTGCGCCATTCAGTATTATAGCCGTTTAAACATTTATTTAATCATGAAAACAAACTGACTGGGATACTGAAAGTTAGATCATTTAATGCTTCAAGAATTTAAAATAATGAAATCCATAATATCCAATAATCGATTTTTTCTTATACCTCAATTGGTTTTTATACTTATCAGCTCTTTGTTTTTAATTCTTTATACCAAACCTGAAATTCATATTTTTCTGAATTCATACAACTCCCCTTTTCTGGATAGCTTTTTCAGGCTGTTAACAAACCTGGGCGATGGTTTAATTTATATTCCGGTTCTGCTGATTTTGTTAACACGCAACTACAAAATGGCATTAATTTTTGTGGTGGCTGTTGTTATAAGCAACATTATTGTAATGCTTTTTAAAAATGTGCTGTTAAGCGATGTTTACCGCCCATCGAAATATTTCGAATTATACGAAAATTATAAACTTCACCTGGTGGAAGGTGTTCGTCTTCATAGCCAAAGAAGTTTCCCTTCGGGACATACCACAACTGCATTTACCGTGTTTTTTATGATTGCTTTAATTGTACGAAACAATACATTTAAACTGGCTCTTTTTGTTGTAGCGCTATTAACGGCATACTCTCGAGTTTATTTATCGCAGCACTTTTTAATCGATATCGTGGTAGGATCTTTTGTTGGGACAGCTTCGGTAATTGTTGCCTTTCATCTTTTTAAAGGAGCCAATAAAAACTGGATGGAGAAATCAATTCTCACTCCTATTCAAAAAAGAAAAACACAAGCTTCGTAGTATGTTTTGGGTTAACTGCATTTACTCATCAAAAAATAAATCTTCTTTCAATTTTTCAATACGATCGAGAGCGTAATTCACATTTTTTGCAGCTTCACCCGCTTCTTTCAGGTAAATTTTATAGTAGTTCATTGCCAGAGTTTTATTTGAATTATACTCTTCGTAAGTAGTGGCAATTTCAAATAAAAGCTCATGTTTATCAGGATTCAATTCGTAAGCTTTCTCCAGCGCTTCAACTGATTCTTTAAATTTTCGTTGCTGACCATATATTTGTCCCAGGTGGTGATACATTTCAGCAGTATAACCGGGAATAGAAGCATCGATGGCCCATTGCATATATTTCTCTGCTTCCTCAAAGTTCTTCATTTTCTTGAAACACAAACTCTGGTAATACATCACAATTCCATCGTTTGGATTTAAAAGCTGAAGGTTATTGAAAATGTCCATTGCTTTCTCCACATAATTAGCGAAGTAGGTACTAATTCCAATGTTCATCATGGTTTCGTAAGGTGGCATATTTTCAACTTCCATGTATTTCTCAAAGTTTTCAGTTGCCTGCTCATAATTTTTTATTCTGAAATAATACATGGCTCGTTCGTAAAACAACTCAGCATCGTTAGGAAACTGTACCAGCCCCGAATCGATGGTAGCCAAAATCTCTTCACCTTCCTTTCTCCAATCGTAACAATGAATCAGATTAGAATAAGTACTGTAATCGCGGGGATTGGCTTCCAGTACTTTAACATACAAATCGCGGGCCTGCTCACGTTTAAAAGTCCTGAAAGAACAATAAGCAAGTTGCTTGTTCCAATATACATTTGTGGAATCCTTTTCGTAGATTCCGGTGAATACTTCATATGCTTTTTTATAATCTTTAAGATTGATATGAACGCGCCCCAGTTTGCCGGCCAGAACTAAATCATCAGGAGCCAGTTCGAAGGCCTTTGTATAATATGAAATAGCGTCGGGAGTGTTACCTAAAATAGAAAAACACTCAGCAGTCTCACTTATCATTTCCACGTTACCCGGATCATATTGTAAGCCCCTCATAAAAGCATGAACCGCATTCTGGTAATCCTGCATACTTTGGTAAATCATTCCCTGTTTCAAGAAGCTTGCTGCATTTGGTGATTCTGTTATTTTTTTATCCAACTCCGTTAAAGCCTGCTCATAATTTTTATTCAGAATAAGAATATCAATTTTATCCTGAGAATAAGATAAAACCGGGATTAGAATCAGCAATAATAAAAAAAGGCAAGTATTGTTTTTCATGGCGTTAAATTAGATACTTAATGAATATGATATTTTTTCGTACTATGCACTACTACAATTAATTTTTTATATGATTTTACCCAGTTGCTCCAATAACTTTTCATCTGAAGGTCTTTTGGCGCTTGAGTCAATTATTCTTCCGTTTTCGTCGAGTAGAATATACCGGGGAATTCCTCGTACTACATAATCTTTAAAGAATTTATCTCTTTCATCAGAGGCGTGTAACTGTATTCCTCCCAGCTGTTTTTCTTTCACCGTTTTCTTCCAGTGTTCAGAATCATCCAAAATATTAATAGCAACCAAGTGAATGTTTTTTCCTTTGCAAAATTTCTCTAACTTTTTCAGGTAAGGTATTTCCGCCATGCAAGGTCCGCAACCTGTCGACCAAATATCGATGTAAACGATTTTTCCCCTTAAATCTTCCAATTCAACAATATTTCCATTCACGTCTTCAAATTGGAAATTGGGTGATCTTGCCCCTTTTTCAATTCGTTTTAAAGAGTTGTATTGTGTTTGAACCCTATTTGAATACTTTTCATTAGAAAGGTTTTGCACCACCAGTTTATAAACCTGTTCTAATTTTTTTGTTCTTTCCAATCTAATACTACCAACATCATACGATAGTCTTTCTTTAAGATTTGTTGCCTCTATCTTTTCATTTAGTACTTGCATATAAGCGAGATAGAAATCAATTGAGTCATTGTCGCCTGCAATTTCATTGGTCTCTTGCCATAAGTAGGAGCTAACAAAACGGATGTAATCATTTACATTTATCAAAATGCTATCGTTTACATTAATATCTTTAAACAAATTGGCATAGTAATTTTCAGATACTTCAAAACTTTTATCTTCTAAAACAATACTTCTGGATACATCGTATAGTGCCTTTTTCCTTAGGTATTCATATTTCAATTTGCTTTTTTCCATGTATTCAAATTCATCACAAATCTTATTCTCAATTTCTGTAAGCAAATTAAGCCTGACTTGATATATGGAATCCATTAAAAGCAAAAACGGTTCTTCCTCTCGTTTTGCAAAATATTTATAATTGTCCACATCTTTCAGTTTTTCAACTAAAGCATTGTTTGCAATTAAATAGTTATTTTCGATTGAGCCTTCTCCGTTAAACTTAATCGAATCTCCAATTATCATATCGAGTTGAAAACCTGGTTTCAAATAAATCCTGAATTTCTTATCATTGACCGATAAGTTGTAATAACCTTGCTCTGCAGTTATTGTATCGAGAAACTGTTGCTCATTATTGATCTTAATTTCAAAGGTGTCGGTTATATTATTAATAAGAAGAGCTGCTGCATCTGCAATATCTGTTTTTCCTGAAATTATTACATGTGTTTGAACATCTCTTTTACTACATGAAATAAACAGTAAGAAAAGAATTAGAATAAGATTAGTATTCTTCATTTTCTGTTATTCTAAAATTAATGACAACAGCCAGAAGGGCTAAGACTATAAATCGTATGTTTTAAATAATTATTGCAAAACGAAATTAATGGGCACTGTGTAACTTACATTAACAGGTTTTCCACGCTGATACCCGGGTTTCCACCTGGGCAAGGTATTCACAACGCGTAAGGCTTCTCTATCGAGAATCGGATCCACTCCCCTCGCAATTTTGGTATTAGCAATGGTTCCTTCGGCAGTAACAACAAAGGTTACATATACTTTTCCCTGAATTCCGTTATCCTGCGCTTCAACCGGATATTTTACAGAGTTGGCTATGAATTTCCGTAACGCTAAATCGCCTCCCGGAAATTCAGGCATTTGTTCCACTATAAAAAACACCTGCTCCTCTTCATCCAAAGTTCGTGGAAGGATTTCTTTTCTTTTAACCAGAAACATTTCGCCCAAACTATCGGTCGCAAATTCGTATGCGTTTTTTTTGTTGATCATCTCGTAGAGGTATTCCAAATCTTCCTGTTCCCCGTTGAGTTTAATCTTGTCGTCGAGCAAGGTTAACGTGATTTTTCGCTCATTGCTGTCGCCAATCCGAGTTACCTGAACTGACTCTTTTTGTTCGCAGGCAAAAACTACGATCAGTGCAATTAATGATAATAATCCAAGTACATATTTTGTATTGGCAAAGCGCGATGAAGGAATTCGGGATATCATTTTAATTCGTTTTTTTATTAGCGAAGAATTAAAATTATTGGCAATATCCAGCTGAAAACCAACAGCCTGACTTAAAAGTAATTGTTTATAATGAGCAGAACTTATTCCTGAATTCAATACCGCATGATCTGCGAGGTATTCATGATTTTCGCGAATGGCACGTTTCAACAACCACATAAATGGATTGAACCACTGAAAAACAGTTAAAGCTTCCAAAATAAGCACATCGAAAGAGTGTCCCTGCTTAATGTGTTCCAATTCGTGTGCTACCATTTTTTCATAACCGGCGTCTTTTTTCATTTCCGGATTGATGAATACATATCCCAAAAATGAAAATGGACTGAACTCTTTTTTCACCAATACAAAACGGTAATTCCCCACACGCTGCACTTCATTTTTTGAAACCAGAAGCATAATCTGAACTATCCTGAAAATCATCCTTCCCATAAAAAAGGTTAAACCAAGCAGGTAGGTCAGGATTATAATTTTGCTTGAACTCACCGATTGTACCATTGCCCCCGAAAGATCCTGCCCGTAAATGGTAACAACTTCCATTAAATTGCGGTACTGGGTTACCGTAATTTCTTCCAGCATATTCGATTTTGGTGCATACACTCTAAAGTGCAGGAAAGGAAGAACTACTGAGAACAGAATCGAAAAAAGCAGGAACAGGCGGTTTAACCTGAAAAAAGTTTCTTTCCGAAGGAACAACAGGTAAATCATTGCCAACAACGACAGGCTGATACCCGATTCAATAATGAAATTGATCATGCTATTCATCAGACTTTTCGTTTTCGTCCTGAATATCGCGTTTTACATCTTCCATCAGCTCATCAAGCTCCGACAGACTCATGTTATCTTCTTTAGCAAAAAACGAAACCATCTCCTGAAAAGAACCACTAAAATAGTTTCGCATAAAATTTTTCATAAACGAACGGGTATATTCCTTGCGCGAAATTAAAGGGAAATACTCGTGTGTTTTTCCATAAGCATTGTGCCCTACAAAACCTTTCTTCTCCAGAATACGAACGATAGTTGAGACTGTATTATAAGCAGGTTTCGGTTCCGGCATTTTCTCAATAATGTCTTTCACAAATCCTTTTTCCAGCTTCCATAATAGTTGCATTACCTGCTCTTCCGCTCTTGTAAGTTCCTTCATTTTGTCCTATTTATTACGATTTATGCAAATCTACAAAAATCATACCTAAAAAATTAGTTAAAAAACTATCGATTTAGGTATGATTTTGTTTTATTTTTTTAGTTCAGTGCAAAATTGATAGGAACTGTATATGAAACCCTTACTTCCCTTCCACGTTGTTTTCCGGGTTTCCACTTGGGTAAAGAATTAATAACACGAAGTGCTTCTTTGTCCAACGAAGGATCAACTCCACGTGCAATTTTTGCTTCTCCCACTGTACCATCTTTTTCAACTATAAAAGAAACATACACTTTTCCCTGTATTTCTTCCTTTACTGCATCATCCGGATATTTTACAGAGGCTGCAATAAATTTCCGTAGTCCTTCTTCCCCTCCCGGAAAATCAGGCATATCTTCCACAACAAAAAACACCTCATTTCCTGCTTCTTCCGTCGATGCCTGCTTTTCCTCTTTTTTACTATCACTGTTTAAAGCAAAATTTATTGGTACAGTATAAGAAACCTTTACAAATTCTCCTTTTTGCTTTCCGGGTTTCCAGGCTTTATCAAGAGCATTCATCACTCTAAGTGCTTCTTTATCCAATGAAGGATCAACTCCTCTGACAATTTTTGTATTTTCTATCTTTCCTTTTTCATTTACAACAAAGGTGATATAAACTCTCCCCTGTATACCTTTTTTATGTGCATCTTCCGGGTATTTTACCAAACCGGCAATATCTTCTCTCAAAGCCTCTTGTCCTCCCGGATATTCAGGCATATCTTCAACTACTAAGAATACTTCGTCATTTTTATTTTTCTCCTGAGCTGATAGGCTACCAGCTACAAATCCAAATGAGACGAACAGAACTAACAATTTTAAAACTCTCATTTCCATTTATTTTATTGGTTACTAATTCTATTGCTGAAGTTGAAAATTAATTAGGGCATCATAAAATACTTTCACCGGCCTCCCTCTTTGCTTCCCCGGTTTAAACCGAGGCAAACTATTTACTACCCGCAAAGCTTCTGAATCGAGCGACTGATCAACACCACGTGTAATTGTTGCATTACTTACTTTTCCTTCTTCATTTACTACAAATTTCACATACACCTTTCCCTGAACACCATTTTCCTGAGCAATTACCGGGTAACGAACGTGCGTACTGATGTATTTATACAAAGCCCTGGTACCACCGGGAAATTCTGGCGCTTCTTCCACGATTAAAAAAATTTCCTCAGTGTCTTCTTCCTCTTCCTCGGTCGCTTCAATTAGAGGTTGCACATCAATTATTGTTTCTTCATCAGCCTCTGTATCTTCAATTTCCAACTCATCCTCAATCTCCACATTATCATCTACAATATTTAATACCTCAACCACTTTGGGTGGAGGTGGAGGTGGTGGAGGTTTTACCTCCTGTTCGCGTGTAATCGGGATAATTTCTTCTTCAACTTCCTGACCAATAATTACACCCAGCGATTCTGCTTTTCTGGGCTTTGTTGTCCATTCAAAAGCCAACAATGTTACTCCCAGTGCAATTACCAGCCCGACCATAAAGAACATGGTTCTTTTACTTTCCAAGTCGGCCTTGTTTACTTTTTTTTGTTCCATGACTGTTAAGATTTACTGGTTAATACTTAAAATTATTACCGTTCATTTTATAGCACCAGCTTCTGCCCTGTTACCGGCTATCTTTAAATCATGATTACAAATACAAACATATAACTAAATAATTAGTTTTCAAACTAAAATATTAGTTATTTATTACAACAAGCACTTTATACACTGTTTTTGAGTGACTTACAAACATAAATCATTAGTTTACAAGTCAGCTTAAAGAAATGTTTGAATTAACTTAAAAAATAGAAAAACTATCGCGATCGATTAGTAAGGGGAATTTCTTACGAAATTTGTGTAATTCGGAATATGAAATATCAAAGGTCTGAACCTTTTCTGATTCACCCATGAATTCAGCAAAACCCTTAGGTGAAACACAGGCTGAATCACCCTGGTAATGTAAACCCACACCATCAGTTCCAACGCGGTTAATTCCGAAACAGTAGGCCTGATTTTCAATGGCCCGTGAAATGAGCAGATTTTTCCAAACATGGTGACGCGGCGACGGCCAGTTGGCCATATAAAAAACTACATCGTAATCTTCCAGGTTACGAACAAACACCGGGAAACGTAAATCGTAACAAATTTGCGGACAGAATTTCCAGCCTTTATAATCTACAATTAACTTGTCTTTTCCGGGTGTATAATGCAAGTGCTCCTGCCCCATGCTGTATAAATGCCGTTTATCGTACGTTTCAATTTTACCGTCAGGAAATACCCAAAGCGCACGATTATACACCTTCCCATCATTTTCTATGATCAGGCTTCCAACAACAGCTGCATTTTTATAAGCAGCTAATTGCTGCATCCATTTTACTGACTGGCCATCCATTGGTTCTTTTAACTTTTCCGGATGCATTGAAAAACCGGTTGTAAACATTTCCGGGAGAATAATAACATCTGTATTGTCAATCTTTTTAAGCCATTCGGAATACTTTTCCAGGTTGGCAGTTGGATTCTCCCAAATAATGTCGGGTTGTACGATGGTAATTTTCAGGTTTTCCATTTTTCGATAAATAGTATTGTACGTCATGCTGAACTCGTTTCAGCATCTTAAGCTAACGAATTTCCCAAAACAAATCATTAAGCGATGGATTCAAGGCTTTTATCAAATTAATTTTCCATTCTCTTTTCCAATTCTTAAGCTGCTTTTCCCTATCAATTGCCTGATAAATATCCGGGAATTCTTCAAAATAAAGTAAATCTGTAAGATTATATTTTGAAGTAAACTTAGAACCAATACCATTCTTGTGATCTGCAATTCTCGTTTTCAAATCACTCGTTACACCAATGTATAATGTAGTCCTGTTTTTATTACTCATAATATATACAAATCCACCTTTCATACTTAAATAGATCCTGAAACGAGTTCAGGATGACGTTCTGGCAAGATGTTAGAACTTATTGATTACTGTAACTCCCAGATTTTCAAATTTGTTCATATTGACCAGAGAATCCGGAGTCTCTTCCAGTGAAATGGTTTTGCCCAACATTAATTCAGGATGTACTTTGCCGGCTTTTATCATTTCGAAAACAGCATTGTAACGAAAGGCTTGCATTCCGTGGCTCCCAAGTATTTCAATTTCGTGAGCCACCACTTTATCCATTGGTATTTTTGGGTGTTTATGATCGGCGGTTGTTAAACCAACCTGCACATGTTTTCCACGTTTTCGCAAACAGGAAATGGAATTAAAACAAGTTTCCTGACTGCCCAGTGCATCGATTGAAAGATGTGCACCGCGATCAGTAACTTTTATTATTTCAGCCGGAATACTTTCAATCTTTTTGGCATTAATTAAAACTCTTGCCCCCAACTTTTTAGCCAGATCTAATTTCTGATCGTCAATATCAACGGCAATTACATTTGCTCCTGCTCCCGATGCAATATTAATTGCTGAGAGACCAACTCCGCCGCAACCATGCACAGCAACCCATTGTCCGGCAATTACTTTCCCCTGATCGATTACCGCACGAAACGAAGTGATAAACCTGCATCCCAGGCTGGCAGCTGTCACAAAATCTATTTCCTCCGGCAAATGCACCAGGTTGATGTCGGCATATTTTATTTCTACCAGCTCGGCAAACGATCCCCAGGCTGTAAATCCCGGTTGAAACTGGTTGTCGCAAACTTGCTGATTGCCCGTCTGGCATTCGGGACAGCAACCACAGCCACTCACAAACGGAACCGTAATGCGGTCACCAACCTGAAAGTTTTTGATTTCCGATCCAACTTCTGCAATGGTTCCTGCCAGCTCGTGACCGGGAACATGTGGTAAAACAATATCCGGATCGTGTCCCATCCAGCCATGCCAGTCGCTGCGGCAAAGCCCGGTAGCTCCTACTTTTACAATCACACTATCGGGCGAAACCCTGGGATCGGGAACTTCCCTGACTTCAACTTTTCCCTGGAACTCTTCGTAATAAACGGCTTTCATTTGAATAAGTAGGAAGACCGAAGACTGAAGCTCGAAGAAGAATCTCCAACTCCAAAATCAATCTTTCTTATTTTTTTAGTTTGACAATATTTTAACAATCTCAAATGTAGTTAGAAGAAATTTGAAAAGGAAAGGATATTTAAAAAGTCTTTATGCGCTTAGTGTCTTTGTGATAATCATTAAAATATAAAGGACAACTCTCCTAATGCAGAAAGTTAAAACCATGTTTTTAAAATCAAATTACTTTGATTAAATTTAAAGAACACATTCAAAATGATAAACTTTTGGATTATCAAGTTGAGATATTATCACCTTCCCCAATCTTCAAACCTTATATCGAATATTACAAAAACGTAATTACTGATGCTGAAGGAACTTTTAAATGTGTTCCGAATACCAACGAAGAACTCTATTTTAATTTTAAAAAAAGTCAGTTACAATCCGATAATCATTATAATCTCGATGATCCTCATGTTTATTTAGTCGGGCTGCACCAATACGAACAGGATGCTTTTACAACTTTAGACAACACTGTTTCAGGAGGATTTGTAATCGTTTTTAAACCCAACGGTATTCAAAATCTTTTTCGATTAAGTAACTCAGAAATTCTTGGATATGCTGTAGATGGAGAGAATATTTTCAGGAGTTATAGCGAATCTCTCTGGGTTAAACTGAAAAAAACACCAAGTACTAACCAAAGGAAATTAAAGGTTGAATCTTTTTTACATCGTTTTTTGAGACCTGATTTCTATCCTAATTCTTTTCTGAATCAGATATTGATATTAGTTAAGAAAGAAAAAGGTATGATTAGCACCGGTGAAATAAGTAAAAGGTTTAGAATTTCACCCAGGTCTCTGCAGCGAAAATTTTCAGATAATATCGGGATATCGCCAAAAGAATACCTCCAGATCACAAGGTTAAATTATGCTCTTGAACTTATTCAAAATCATGGAGAAAATTCCCTCACACATATTAGTTATCTATCAGGGTATTACGACCAGTCACATTTTATCAGAGACATTAAGAAAATTTGTGGATTCTCGCCCGGAACTTTTAAAAAAGAAAGTCAGCAGCTTGAACAATGTGACAACCGAAATTTTTTGAAGCTTTCATGACCTTTCTGTCGCGTTTTTACAATTTTTTAGGTGATGAATGAAATAAATTAACCAATAAAAAACGATAAAACACGAATAAAATAACAAGTAAATATTAATTACCTACTATTCACATATCCATTCACTATGTATTATTTCTACTCCTATCTAAACTTTATATTCCTAAACTTCAAACTATGAATAATAATTTGGTAAAACCTTATTTAATCTTGACTACGTTTTTATTTGTTCAGGTTATAAGTTCTGGTCAGCCGCACTGGAATATTTCGAAATTGAATCAGAAAATAACATTTGATGGGAAACCAGATGAACAGGCATGGAATGATGTTAAAACACTCCCACTTATTCTGCAACAGCCTGTTTATGGGGGTGAGCCTTCTCAAAAAACCGATATCAGGTTAGCATTTGATGATCAGTATATTTATCTCGGAGCATCGTTATATGTCGATAAGCCTGAAATGATAAAGGCAATTGGCAAAGTACGAGATTTTAACAGCAGATCCTGTGATTGGATGGGCTTGCAGCTTGATACCTATAACGACAATCAAAATGCATTTATATTTTTTACCAATCCAAACGGCATAAGATGGGATGCAACTATTAGCAACGACTGTGTTGAAGGAAATAAGGCACCAATTGATATAAACTGGAATACTTTCTGGGAGGTTAAAACGGTAATAGAAGATTTAGTCTGGCATGTGGAAATGAGAATACCAATTTCAAGTTTACGATTTAAAAGTAAGGATGGAGTAACAACAATGGGTTTCAACGTATTGCGATACATTCCTTCAACAAATGAAATTTATATTTACCCGGATATTCCGTACAACTGGGGCGATTACAGTCAAACAAAACCTTCAACTTATGCCGATGGGATTTTCCCGGGCATGAAGCCCCGCAAACCACTTTATATCAGTCCGTATATTTTGACCGGAATCGAAAATACGTATGAACTAAATGAAGAAGGTTCAAGATATCTGCAGAATAAAAATTACAAATTGGAACCCGGCCTGGATATTAAATATGGGTTAACCTCAAATACAACATTGGACATTACTTTAAATACCGATTTCGCACAGGTTGAAGCTGATGCACAACAGTTTAATTTAACCCGGTTTAGTTTGGTGTATCCCGAAAAAAGAAAATTCTTTTTGGAGCGGGCAAGCGTTTTCGATTTTGGGCTGGGAGGGCCAAATACTTTGTTCTATTCCCGCCGGATTGGTTTATATAATGGAAATCCGGTCAGGATTTTGGGCGGAACCCGTTTGATTAGCAATAGCAATGGCTGGGATGTAGGTATTATGGATATGCAAACAGCCAAGTATACTGATTTGCCTTCTGAAAATTTTGGTGTATTTCGATTGAAAAAAAAGGTACTTAACGAATATTCCTATGCCGGAGGCATGCTAACATCGAGGATTGGTGTTGATGGAAGCTACAATATTGCTTATGGTCTCGACGCTGTAATGAAATTATTTGCCTATGACTATTTAACCGTTCGCTGGGCACAAACATTTACTGAAAATAATAAGGTGGATATTGCCTCGTTTAATCCGGCAAGAATTTATCTTGATTGGACCCGGCGCCGTGATAAAGGATTTTCTTACCGATTTTTATATACTTATTCCGGAATAGATTTCGACCCCGGAATTGGTCTGGAAGTATTTGATGATTACTATATATATCAAACGCAATTGAAATATACCTTTATTCCGGGGAAAGAGTCCAGATTACAGAATCATGTCTTATCGCTGATCACATATCCCCTCGTTGACGTTAGAGATAATTCTCTGCTAACGTATTATTTTAGTCCCGGGTGGTCGTTTACCAGTAAAAAAGGCTGGAATGGCTCTATTAATCTGACGTATAACTACGAGTCGCTAATGGAAGATTTTGTGCTTTCAAATGCGGTAAGCATACCCGCAGGAAGTTATAAATTTTGGGATGCAAGTTTATCTTTATCCAATCCGGGGAGCCATGCATTCAAATTAAATAGCAGTTTACAAGCTGGGCAATATTACGACGGGCAACGTATTTCCCCTCAATTTAATCCGGTGTGGAATATTTCAAATGGCGTGGAATTCGGAGCAACTTATGTACTTGATTACCTTAATTTTTCATCAAGAAAAGAAAGCCTGACGAACCACATATTGGGCCTTCGCGGACTTTATATGTTGAACACCAAAGTTTCATTTTCTGGATTTGTACAATATAATACGGCTATAAAACAGGTAATTTCAAATCTTAGGTTCAGGTATAATCCGCGGGAAGGAACTGATTTTTACTTAGTAATTAACGAGGGAAGAAATACAAAACAGGAACGTCAAACGCCGAAACTTCCAACGTATAATAACAGAAGCATAATGTTAAAATACACCTATACTTTTAACTTATAAATTGAATTGGAAGCTCATACTGTTTATTCCTTATTTTTCTCGTTTATCTGAATTCGTTGTCGCGTTTTTACAATTTTTCTATTGTTAAATTGAGTAATTTTTTATTCTCTAATCTTTAAACCCGGCATAATGAAAAGACTATTTTTTTTGCTCTGGATCATCATCGAAAGCCTTGTGGGGTCAGCACAGGACAGTGGCTTTGCAAACCTTAACGATGCAAAAATTTATTACGAACAAAAGGGCAAAGGTACTTCCATCATTTTTCTTCATGGTGCTTATTGTGATACAAGAGCCTGGGACTACCAGTTCGACGAATTTGCAAAAAATTATCACGTAATCAGATACGACTTGCGGGGATTTGGAAAATCGTCAGTTCCCGACACCACAAAACCGTACCAGTTTGTGGATGAATTAAATAACTTAATGGACTATTTCAACATTAAAAAAGCCGTAATTGTGGGACATTCAATGGGTGGAGTTCCGGCTTTTAAAATGGCTTTCAACCATCCTGAGAAAGTACTGGCACTGGTTCTTTTAGAAAGTGGTCCCTGGTATAAAGGTATGTTTGCAAACGAAGATGCAAAGGTATTGGCTGAAATAGGAAAAGCTGCTGAGATTGGCAAAACAGAAGGAATAGAAGCTGGGGAAAAGGCATTTCTCAACATTCGTGTCCTTAAACCGGCGATGAGTAATCCTCTTTCCAAAAATATTTTGGAAGATATGACCATGGATTATTCGGGTTGGAATTTTATAAATAAAGATACCTGGCAACAAGGTCCGTTTCTGGATTTGAAAGAATATTCTAAAATGGAGGTTCCAACATTAATTTGCAGAGGCGAATTATCGTTGCCTTTTTATTACCGAACAATGAACGAATTAAACCAGGTACTACCCAATTCAAAACTGGTTGAAATAAGTCATTCGGGGCACATGATTCAACTGGAGAATCCGAAAAAGTTCAATAAGGTACTTAAACAATTTCTAAAAAAGCAAGGCATTAAATAATACGAATCATTGAAAATTAAAATATGAAATCAGTAATCTTCCTATTAATTTCGAGTCTAATTCTAACCGTTTCTTGCCAGAACCAAAGAGGTTTGAGTGATGAAGAAAAAGAAAACGTCAAATCTGAAGTACGTCAATTTATAAAAACCGTGGAGGGTGAACTGGAAACAGCCAATGCTGAAGCCTACAAAAAACATTTTTTGAACACCGATGAATTAGCGGTTGCATCGCAAAATCAATTATTAACCTCGTATAATGCGTTGTGCGATACCATTGATGCTCATCTTTCTGTAATGCAAAAACAATCTGTGAGAACAATCGATGAAAAGATTTTTGTAATAGACCGCGAACATGCTATAATTTCTACTTCAAAAGTCACAACAATAACCTTCAAAAACGGTACTGAATTTACAATGCCTTACGCATGGACTTTGCTTTTGGTAAAAAGAGACGGCGAATGGAAGATTGCACATGAACACAATTAAGCATATTAGTTCTTATTCAGGATTTTGTAACAATATGAAATCATATGGGTATAAAGGGTATAACTTATTTTTACTATTAATTTAATCACTCAAAAAACCAGTAATCATGAAAAGATTAACTTTCATCTTAATTGCATTATGTCTTGTGGCTTTCCAGCCACCGGTAAAAAAATTCGAGGGAACATGGAAAATGATTTCCTACAAAGTAGTAGATGACGGAGCAGCCAGGTACCTTAAGGGAGAACAACTTAAAACCTGGACAAAAAATCATGTTCTTTTTGTTGGTAAATTCCATGTTAATGGAGAGGATATGTATAATTATGGCAGTGCCACCTATTCCATTAATGGAACACACTACACCGAAAATTTTATTAATATGACTAGTAGTGCAAATGAAGGAAAAGCTGTTAAAGTGTTACTTGAAATTAAAGGAGACACCTTGTATCAAACTTTTCCGATAAAGGATGACTGGACCTTCGATAAAAAGAATTACCGACAAGAAAAATATGTCCGTGCGGAATAAAGGAAAGTCTTAAAACACAAATAAATATTTGGAATATTCTTTTGTATCCGACTTTGGGAAGTAGTACATACTGGTCAGCTGTATTGAACAAATTTCTGATAAACTCAAAGGTTGTTAGAAGATTTAAAGTCTTTGCGTCCTTTGTGTCTTTGTGGTTTATTTTAAACACAAAGGCACTATGAATCAAAGCCTCATGAATTTTTTTGCACCGTACTTTAGTGCGGTGATATCTGACATCAAAAATGAAATGGCTTTAGCCTTTAAAATTGAATTAAAGGCTAAAGCCAATTTGTTCTGCTAATTATTATCGCCAAGCTAAAGCATGGCGCAAAATTATTTGCGGAAAATACAATCTCTCTAATAAACTGCAATATATTCAAAATAAATTCATTAGATAACTAATGATGTCATTCTATTATTATGCTTTTTCTAATTTATTAATTAGCTTAATCGAGTACTAAAGCTTTTCAATAACCACGCTAAAATTTGAATAATCTGAAGTTTCATCAACGAACATATCATGAGGAGCAATATAACTAACATCCGACATAAATTTCCACACTTCAAAACCCGGAATATCCTGAAGAGGAGGATTTTGCCCCAAATTACCTCCTCCTGTATTGTTAGCCATATAGCCTTCAAGATTTAGCATATAGTATTCTTTCAATGTATTTAAATCAATTAACTCTGATTTATAAATAAAACAAGGTCTGTCATTAAAATACTCATTACCGTTTGTAGCTTTATCAATTTCGAAGCAAACCCTGATCTTTGAAAATCTTTGAACTGAAAATGTCCTAATAATATCAAAACTAGTTTGAATAGAAGCCCCTGTGATTCCATCAACATCGTCCCAGTTAATTGAGTTAGATTTTTCGCGCCTCCAATAAGGTAAAACTGTACCAACCAGAGCATTTGGATCAGTTGTCATATCCGTTTTTATTTTATTACAGATATACAGATTTTGGATATTATTTCCGTTTTCATCTTCCACCCATGCAATATAAACAGCTGCCCATCCGGAATTAACTACTCCCGGGTATTTTAGACTTATTTGAAATTCAGTCATAACGGAAGACGTATCTTCTACGGTTGTAAACTTCCATGTTTCACTTTCCACCTGGTTTCCTTCACTGTCATTCACTACTACTTTCCAGTAATAAGTAGTACTATACTCTAAATTCCCGGTTGGCCAAACTGTAGTGGCTTGATTCTCTGAAACCAGTGTTGAAGCATCTGCATCATCAAAATATACATTATAAGTTAAAGAATCATTCTCAGGCTCGCTGCAAATCCAGCTTAGTTCTGTTGAGTAGGAATCTAACGTTTCATTGTTTGTTGGTGACAATAATATTGGAATACTCGGACCTTGGGTCAATGAATCGGCAACTATAATTTTAGCAATCTCAGAAATAAATGGTTCACAATTTCCTACAGTTACAAGCGCTCTAAAATATGTTGTTTGATCAGCAATAAAAAGAAAAGTGTCTGAATGAGCGTCGGAGATATCAATCCAATTAGCACTATCGGAAGATTCCTGCCACTGTAAATATCCTGTATAATTTTTTAAACGAATTACAGTAGAATCGCCTTTGTCAACATTGGCATATAGAGTCGTAACCGTTTGGGCGTGTGTCATCCCAATTATTACAAAATAAATACAAAATGACGAATATAGTTTTTTCATTTTATCTCATTTTCAAATTAATAAAGGGATTATTTTATGATAATTTCGGCCCTGTAATATTTTTCCTGAGCAACCATATTTAGTAAATAAATACCAGCAGGATGTCCTGATATATCAACTTGTTTTTCGAATTTTATGTTTGTAACATTTATCTTTTCAGTGTAAATACTTTTTCCATTAATATCATGAATGAAAATCAGTAATTCTCCTGTAAAATCAACCTTGTCCATATTGATCGTAAATAATCCCCCGGTAGGATTGGGAAACACATTCATATTTTCCGACTGAAAATTAGTTTCAATCCCCGTTATACAGTTTTCCACATTGGGTTGATCAATGTTTAAATCAACATAGGTGATTTGTGCCATAGTAAATTTTATTATTAATAGACAAGGAAAGATTAAGACTAATTTTATTGGAACCCGTTTCATAATTGTGTGATTTTATTTTTTACTGGTTGAATAACTTACTTTTTAGAATATTTACAAGAAAGTCTTGTGGAATGGTTTAACTATATCGTGAATTCGCGTTTAACATTTTATAAACGATTTCAACAGGTTACTAAATTAGTAAAATGACAAGTAATTAAAAAGCTATTGAACAAAAGATTAATAATTGGCATTGATAGAACTTGTGGTCTGGAAGACGGAATGAAAAAGATTCAAATTATCTTCAATATTTCGCCGGCACTTGATTACAACTACGTCGATGCTGGGTAAAACAAATTACAGTATTGCTTTTTCTTTTATCAGGCAAAGACACTTAACAGAAAACATGTGAAAAACAAAGAAAGAGGCAAACGAACAGGTCTACCTCTTAATTAATAATATTTCTATTTGCTAAGAATAATATTCTGTGATCTTACCTTTTCTTTATAAAAGAATCTAAGGATATACATCCCATTGGCAAAAGAGTTTAAATCCAATATAGTATTAGTACTTTCGAATACTTTCTTGTTTAATAAAACAGAGCCACTTGCTGATATAACCTGAATTTCGAGAGGTGTATTTATGCCGTTTATGTCAAGGTTTAAAATACCATTTGTTGGATTTGGATAAACACTAACAAAAGGTTTGTCTTTATCAGCTTCATCAATACCTACCCCACCAAAAATAGTTACCGTAGCTGTATACAAATTACTCCATTTATCATTTTCGCTTAAAGCACGGATATTTACTGTATGGTTACCCGAAGTAAGCGAACTAATCGGTAGAATATTGTCGATTATCATCATTTCGGAAGGAGTTATGGGTAAATCTGTAGCATTCCCAAGACCGGGATCATCATCGAAGTAATATTCTACTTTCACTATATCATATGCGGGATATTTAATAAATCCCCTGTGATAAAGCTGACCCCAATTATCATCTGCGAATTTGCATCTGATATTAATGCTATGAAGGCCGGCACTTAAATCTTCAACAGGGAGGATCTGTTCAATAGTGATCTGCTCAGCTGGTGAAACTGATATTTTAGTTCCGTTTCCAGTCCCCGGGTCAGTATCGAAAAAATATTCAATTTCCTTAATATTTACTACATCAGTTTGAAGATGTGTTTTCAGAAACAAGCGATGAAACGTCTGGCTCCATTGACCAAATTCATCAATTGCCCTCACATACAACATGTGCACACCATCGTTGAGCGAATTTACCGACCAGTTATTGTCTATCGCGATTTCGTTATTTAAAGTAAATTCAGCAGCGGTCCCGTTTCCTGTTCCGGGATCGGTATCGAAAAAATACTCCACCCTGGTAATGTTATAAAGATTTTCCGACTGTAACTGGGTTTTTAGGAATATGCGGTTCAGCGTTTGACTCCACTTTCCTTCTTCATCGCAAACACGTATATAAAAAATATGTATTCCCTCATCCAGTGAATTGACCGGAATTGCTTCATCAATAGTAATTTCGCTTCCCTGAGCAAAATCAAGTGGAATTCCGTTTCCATAACCTGGATCGGTATCGAAAAAGTATTCAATTTTCATAATATTGCCCATTTCGTTATTGAAATGAGAATATAATTCCTGCACTATGTCAAGACCAATAGTATAGTCTGATCCAATTATTGCTTCCCGGTTGTTGTAGTTTTTAGAACCGGCTTCTTCAGCATAAATGGTGCTTATAGCCGCATCAAATAATATAAAGTTAAAGAGCAAAAGAAGAAATATGGGTATACTACCGGTTCTTACTAATTTCTTTGTCTTCATTCTTTATTTATCAGTTATTGGTTTTAATTTTTAGGTATACATTTAATCCGCTATCGCTGGAAGCAGAGGTTGGTATAATCGCTTCATAGATGTGAGGAACACCAGGAATTCCGGAAAGTACGTAAGGTTGGTCTCCTCCAAATGCACCGCAATCGGTTCCGTTCTGGCCGGCACTTTTTGCAGGTGAATCTTCTTTGAGTGTAAAATCATTGTCTACACTCATATTTTCGAAATCGGTAAACACGGAACTCATATCCACATTGGCAACATTTCCGACTCCACTTGGTACTGGTGTTCCTGCAAATAGATTGTATTTGTATGTACTTCCGCTTAGTATTTTATATCCTATGTAATTGCTATTACCTGGATTACTTTCGTAATAAATTATATTGTTGGTTACATCGGCATTTACTGCTTCAATGTAATATGCAACCACATTATTTTTAATCACACCGGTAAAATTATCAGAACCAGTCCCCATAATTATAGTTGTAGAAACAATATTATTGAAAATAAGTATATCTCTGGCACTTCTATTCTTCATTATTCTGGTACAAAAATTCTGGCTAACTACAACATCGTGGACATCATTAGCATCATGTGCGACACTAATTCCGTGACTTGTTTCAGTTACATAGTTCCTGGTGATCACTACATTACTGGCTTGATTAAGAAGATAACCTGTAAAGTGAAACCCTGAAACAACACATCCATCAGCTGAATTACGAATCCAAGTGTTTCCGAGTATTGCCGTTAATGTAGATGCCTGAGCAGTATCATTCTCGGTGAGGAAGTAACCGGGGCCAATAAGAACAAGTTGTTTGGTTATTGAAACACTGCCATACGAAGTAGCTGAGCCTTCAATATACAGCGTATCGCCCGCCGAAGCACTATCTTGTGCAGCAGCAAATGTACTAAAATCGGCATCTACGCCAAGAGTGTTGTTTACGCGCCAGGATTTGGCATTAACAGAAAAAATTATTCCAAGAAGAATAATTAATGGTAGAATTAGTTTTTTCATTTGTTTATGATTTTTGATTATTAAATTTTTACGAAGGCTAAAAGGAAAAGGTTCAAGTTGGGTCCAAACCTAAACTAAACTGTCATTATATCTAACATCATAAAACCTGACTCTACTCAGTATAATTCGTCCCCAACAACCTACTTTTATCCGGCGCTTTCAACCGCGTTGACGGTTCTTCCATATTTTCGTTGGGCAGACGATATATTTCAGTCGCTTCGATGCTGAGGAAGCCAAATTCTTCCACCACTTTTCCTTTTATGAGGTAGCAGCCGCCCCCAGAAAATGGGTAACGCGCGGCAATTTCCGGAAACTGCACTGTGTCGATCCAGTGCCCTTTAAAGTCGATAAACACGCCAAAACTCATGCTTTTGCCATCGTTGGTGCGCGTGCGTTTTACATGTACCAGACTTCCTACAATAGCTACGTTCTGGTTAATCAGAAAAGCCAGATCGGCGGCAGTGGTTGGCGGCAACTGAATATTTTCCAGCAAATGAAAAGGCGAGCAGGTAACCGGGAAACCAAGCAGCTCAATTTCGTCATAAGCATTTTCCAGCGGATGATAATACAACTCTGGAATTTTAAACTCCTTCACTTCCTGCTTGAACAAAGTACGTTCGGGTGCTGTCTTTTTCGATTTCGAAAGAATAAAATGTGCATTCCACAGCAATTCCTTTTTCGATTTGCGGGTAAAATTAAAAGCGCCAATCCGGATCAAAATACTCAGCTGCTCCAGCGAAATGGGCACGCGCCCCAGAAAATCCTGTAAACTATTGTAATAACCTCCGCGGTAGCGCTCCTTCAAAACAGCATTTATTGTATTTGTTTCCAGGCTTTTTAAAAATCCCAGACCAAGATGAATGACTTTTCCGTCGATCACAGTTTGCGTTTCACTGCGGTTAACACAGGGCGGAAAGATCGTTGCCCCGTGCATGCGCGCCTCGTGCACATACAGTTCTGTGCGGTAAAAACCACCGCCGTTGTTGATGGTTGCCACAATATACTCCAGCGGATAGTACGCCTTTATAAACAGCGCCTGGAAACTCTCCACCGCATACGACGCCGAGTGCCCTTTGGAAAAAGCGTAATTGGCAAAACTCTCGATCTGCTCCCACACACGTTTTACCAAATCGAGGGCATAACCGCGTTCGGCACAGTTGGAGAAAAATTTATCCTTGATATTTCCAAACTCGTTGCGCTGCTTGAATTTCCACGACATACCACGCCGCAAGATATCCGATTCGGCCAGCGTGAGACCGGCAAAAAGGTGGGCTACTTTTATCACATCTTCCTGATAAACCATTACGCCGTAGGTTTCTTCCAGCAGTTGGTAAAGTTCTGGGGCCTCGGCTTTGGCATCCACACAACGGCTGCGGTCGCGATAACGCAAAATGTACTCGCGCATCATTCCGCTTTGTGCCACCCCCGGGCGAATAATGGAGCTGGCCGCCACCAAACGCAGATAATCGTCGGCCTCCAGTTTGGTAAGCAACATACGCATGGCCGGCGATTCCACATAAAAACACCCGATGGTATTTCCACGCTTCAGCAACTCCTTTATTTGCCGGTCTTCCTTAAAAGTCTTCAGGTCGTGGATATCAATTTCGGCACCGGCATTTTCGTGTACCAGTTGAATGGCATCCTGGATTTTACTCAGTCCGCGCTGCCCCAAAATATCGAACTTGGCAAAACCAATGTCTTCGGCTTCGAGCATACTAAAATGAACGGTTGGGAAACCTTTTGGTGGCATAATGGTTGCCGAGTATGCGCTAATGGGCTCTTCAGAAATCAATATCCCGCTGGAATGCACGCTCAAATGGCTCGGAAAACCGTGAATCAGTTTACTGTACTGCAACACCAACCGGCTGATCTCATCAAGACTACCAAAATCTTTCACCTTTTGCAGTTTTTCGATTTCGTGCGCTGGCAAACCAAAAACCTTTCCCAGCTCGCGAACCACCGATTTGTACTGAAATGTAATGTAAGTTCCCACCAATGCCGTATGATCCCAACCATGCCGGTCGAAAATGTAGCGGGTAATATGATCGCGGTCGCGCGAAGCAAAATCAATGTCAAAATCAGGAGGACTTTGCCTCGAGGGGTTGATAAAACGCTCGAAATACAGGTCTAATTCAATGGGATCGACATCAGTGATGTGAAGTAAATAAGCTACCATGCTGTTGGCGCCACTTCCCCGCCCCACATAGTAACAACCTTCGCGTCGGGCGTACTCCACCAGGTCCCAATTGATCAAAAAATACGAGGCAAAATCCATCTGATGGATAACCTTCAGTTCTTTTTCCATTCGCGCAACCACTGCCTCCGAAGGATTGCTAAAACGATATTTTAATCCTTTGTTCGCTAGTTTTCTTAGCAACTCAAAATCCTCTTCGGGCGAATTGGTAAAACACCTTTTGTTTTTGGCCTTTTTGAAAGTAAAATGAATGGAGCAACTGTTAATCAGACGCTGCGTATTTTCAATTATATCCGGAAAATCGCGAAATACCTCCCTGATTTTTTCCTGCGGAAACATAATCTCATCCGAACTGGCTTCTTCACTTTTGGGCAGGCGGCTTAACAAAGTATTGTTGTCCATCGTACGCAAAAGCCGGTGGATATTAAAGTCGCGTTTATTACGAAAAGTTACCGGCTGCAATACAAGCAGTTTTTCCCGATAGTTTCTCAGATCGCCAAATATTTTACTGATCTGCGTTGGTTTTACACCGATAAATTCATTCTCGCGTAACAGTTTTGGATGCACTTTCCCAACCGGATAAATAAAATACACGTCCTCCATTTCCGGAGCCCGTTCCGTAAAATCAGCTTCCTCGTGCAAATGCATCGTCAGGTGTTCGTTCAATTGCTGAAAACCACTGTTATTTCGTGCAATGCCAATGTATTGCTGCTGTGCGCCATTTCTGAAATCGATACCAACAACCGGACGCAAATCTTTTCCCTCGCAACGGCGGATAAAATCGATGGTAGCCGAAGTATTGTTGATATCGGTCAATACCAGCGAATTATAACCTTTTCCAATCGCTTCGTCAATCAACTCGTCGATGGATAGTGTACCGAATTTGTAGCTGTAATAGGTATGGCAATTTAATAACATAGCAAGCAATTTTCAGTAAGCAGTAGGCAAAATCAATCCCTTCAATCTTATTCAATCTTTTTTATACATTTCTCAATCTCCCTTCTTCAGACTTCGCGCTTCCGGCTTTCCTTACATCCTCCTGTGTGCCGGAATTACCGGTGGCTGTCCGTTAAACGGATTACTCATTTGTCCGATCCCACGGGTTCCCATGGTTGAGGCGCGTTGTACTGCATTTTGTCCAAAGCGGTTGCGGATCTTGTCCATGCGCTGGTACAGGTTTATCAGTTTGGTATCGTCTTCAAACAGTTTCATCTGGTAGCTTCCGCCCACCAAATGACTAAAACGCACACCCACCAACCGCACCAAAACCCGGCGCGTGTACAGCTGATCAAAAAGTTCCATGGTAGTTTGAATAAGCGTATGATCGAGCGACGTGTAGGGAATGCGCTTTTGGCGGGTGCGGGTATCGAAATCGGAATAACGCACGGTTACCGTAACACACGACGTTAATTTGTTTCCGTTGCGCAGGTAAAAAGCCAGTTTTTCGGCCATGGCCAGCAACAGGTTTTTCAGTGCCTGCACATCAATGGTATCTTTCTCGAAAGTAAGCGACGACGAAATAGATTTCCGCTCGTGATAAGGTTCTACCAGCGAATTATCAATTCCCTGTGCCTTTTTCCACAAAACAATTCCGTTCTTCCCCATCACTTTATCCATCAACTCAATGGGCATTTCCTGGATGGTTTTCACATAACGGATTCCCATACTCAGCAGCATTTTATAGGTCTGGTCGCCCACCATCGGAATTTTTTTCACTGGCAGCGGCGCCAGAAACTCTTTTTCATGCCCGAATTCAATCTGCTGAAACCCATTGGGTTTTATCTCGCCAGTTGCCACTTTCGACACCGTTTTATTGGTCGACAGCCCAAAAGAAATAGGCAAATGCGTTTGATCGATAATTCGTTCGCGCAATTCCTGCGCCCACTTGTAGCAGCCGTAAAATTTATCCATTCCGCTTACATCAATATAAAACTCGTCGATGGATGATTTTTCGTAAAGCGGTGCTTCTTCTTTAATAATATCGGTAATCTCGTCGGAAAATTTACTGTAAATGGAGCTGTTTCCTTTTACCACAATAGCTTCCGGACAAAGCCGACGTGCCATTTGCATGGGCATGGCCGAATGTACGCCGTATTGCCGCGCTTCGTAACTGCAGGCCGCCACTACTCCCCGTCCACTGGTACCTCCAACCAACACCGGTTTGCCGATCAACTCACGGTTCATCAGCCTTTCACACGACACAAAAAAGGTGTCCAGATCAATATGTACAATATTTCGATTCAAAATGTCGATATTTTCGTCAATCTTCAGACTATAATTTAGTCATTTTTTATTATATTTGGAAATAAAAGTCTGAAGACCGAAGTCGGGAGACGGAAGTTTTTAGTAAGTGTAACCTTTAAAATATATATTATGGAATTTAAGTTTGAAAAGCTGATAATCTGGCAAAAATCAATGGATTTTGGAGAAGAAATAAATGCAATGGCTTATAAATTCCCCAAAACAGAAATCTTTAACCTTTCATCTCAAATTAGAAGAGCTGTCGATTCAATTGCCTTGAATATTTCAGAAGGTTCTATCGGACAATCAAATCCTGATTTCAAGAGATTTATGAACTATGCAATTCGTTCATTGGCAGAAGTCGTTACCTGTTTACATAAAGCTAAGCGTCGTGAATATATTTCCCCGGAAGAATTTGACAACCAATATGAAGTTGCTTTTAACCTCATGAATATGATGGTTGCTTTTAGAAACAAGATAAACTAGTATAAAACGAACTTCGGTCTCCGGTCTTCGGACTTCCGACTAAAAATAAACTATGCATTTCGCAGAAAACCTGAAATTCCTAAGAAAACGCCACAACAGATCACAAATGGATCTGGCAACAGAGCTGGGATTAACGCGCACTACCCTTTCCGGATATGAGAAAAATGTGCAGCCGCCTTTTCCGGTACTTATAAAAATGTCGGAGTATTTTAATGTATCGCTCGATGCATTGATTAAATACCGGCTGGAAGTTTTGTCGGAGCAGCAACTTTCGCAGATAGAAAAAGGATTTGATGTAGACGTTACCGGAAGAAAGCTCCGCCTCCTGACAATTTCAGTGGACAAAGAAGGAAAAGAAAACATTGAAATGGTTCCGGTAAAAGCGCAGGCCGGTTACACCAACAGTTACGGCGATTTGGATTTTATTGCATCGCTGCCCAAGTTCAAACTTCCGTTTCTACCGGAAGACAAAACCTACCGCACATTCCAGATTCAGGGCGATTCGATGCTCCCGATAAAAGAAGGCTCGTGGGTAACCTGTTCGTTTGCAGAAGACTGGACCAACATAAAAGATGGTAAAGCCTGCATTGTTGTTACAAAAGACGAAGGTGTGGTTTTCAAGCTGATTTACAAACGTTTAGAAGACATGAATTTCTTACTGGTTTCGTTGAACAGAAATTATTCGCCTTACGAAATTCCGGTTTCGCAGGTGGTTGAAATATGGCAATTTGAAACCGTAAACAGTTTTGAAGTAGAAAGCGATTAAAGCTTTAAACCTAATAGTCGAATTACAGTCAAAATTCTCATAAACCAAAAAATTTTACCATGAAATCTCACATCATTCTATTTTCTCTACTTTTTCTTTTTGCTGTTTCAACGAGCAAAACACAAGCTCAGACCGACAATAACTGGATGCAATGGCGCGGTCCACTGAATAACGGCGTAGCTATAAAAGCTAATCCTCCGGTTGATTTCAGCGAAACCAAAAAACTGAAATGGAAAACCGCAATACCTGGCAGAGGAAACGCCACCCCCATTGTTTATCAAGACAAAATCGTTATTCTAACTGCTGTTCCTACTGATCCATCTGTCGATCCACAAGTTTCGCCTAATGTAGAACACAATTTTAAGGTAATTCTGGTGAACCGTAACGATGGAAGTATAATCTGGGAGAAAACTGTAGCCACCGAACTTACCGAAGGAAAAATACACGAATTAAGTAGTTGGGCTTCGAATTCACCCTGCACCGACGGAGAAATGATATATGCTTATTTCGGATCTTTTGGCCTGTACTGCCTCGATTTTGACGGAAATATCATCTGGAAACGCAATTTTGGGAAAATGCAAAAGCGTATGAACTTCGGCGATGGTGCGTCGCCATACCTATATAAAGACAGACTTTTTATCCAATGGGACCACGAAGGTGACTCGTACATCTATGCGCTGGACAAAAAAACAGGCAAAGATGTTTGGAAGCTCGAAAGAGATGAGCCAACATCATGGTCTACACCTTTTGTAGTGGAAGCCAACGGAAAAACGCAGGTAATTGTTAGCGGGACGAAGCAAATCATAAGTTATGATTACGAAACCGGTGAAACAATTTGGTCAGGGAAAGGATTAACGGAAAACGTAATACCGGTTCCGGTTTACGAAGATGGTATTGTTTACATGATGAGCGGATTCAGAGGTTCGTATTTAAAAGCTGTCGATCTCTCGAAAGCCAGTGGCGATATTACCAATTCTGATGCTATTATTTGGAGTTACGATCAAGATACACCTTATACACCTACTCCTCTTTTAATGGATGGGAAGCTTTATTTTTTGCGTGTAAACAATGGAGTCATGACCTGCCTTGATGCAAAAGACGGAAGCGTAAATTACTCCAAAGAAAGACTGGAAGGTATAAGCACTATTTTCTCATCACCTTCGGGAGCCGATGGTAAAATTTATATTGCAGCCAAAGGAATCTGTTTGGTTGTAAAAGCCGGTGAAGATTTTGAAATTCTGGCTTCCAACAAACTGGATGATGATTTCCATGCATCCCCAATATTTGTTGACAACCAACTTATTTTGCGAGGGTTTGAAAGTTTGTATTGTTTTGAAGAAGAATAGATCAGAAGTACTTCTCAGTAGTTGGAGCCCTTTTTGGGGAAGTAAAGAAATCATAGATAATAATGACCTATTATATTATATTTTACTTCATCAAAAGTCATAAGCTGAAAAGGTCGATATAATTGTTTATAAAACGCATAGTTCCAATTTGCTCAACGAAATGCCTTTTAGAACATAAAAAACGAGGGTTTCACTAAATGTGAAACCCTCGTCTACTACTACTCTTTCCCTATCTTATAATCCAATTATGAAATCTTTATCTCAACCGGAGCTTTTTCCAATGCTTCTTCTTTTTTCGGAAGCCCAATATTCAATATTCCATTTTCGAATTTTGCAGTGATTTTATCAGCATCAACTGACTTCGGCAAACGATATTTCTTTTCGAAATTTACCGCACTAAACTCACGGTGAGCGTATTTGTACTCTTCTTTGCTTTCTTCTTTTTCTTTTTCAACTTTAACGGTCAACACATTGTTATGAACGTTCAACTGCAGATCTTCTTTTACGAATCCCGGAAGTAATACTTCAATTCTAAACTCTTTTTCGGTTTCGAAAACATTGGTTGCAGGCGAAACACCACAATTATTTACATAGTTTTCGTGGTAATCGTTTTTCAAAAAATTGTTGAATAATTCATCAACTAAAGTTCTGTTTACGTTGTAACGTGGGTTTTCAAATCTTACTAAATTCATGACTTTTCCTCCTAAACTTTAAATTTTATTTGTTTCAATTTTTAATTTCTAAATTCTGATTGCCTTAAATCAATTCCTGTTCCAACTGATTATTTATTCCAACTTTGGCAAAATCGAACATTTTCATGTGCCATGTTGACAGCAATAGGTGTCTCAGCATGCATATTTGGCATCTTATCCAGAATCCTGGATATGTATTTTTACATAATCATAGCTGAAAATATTATTAACCTGAGTTCAATTATGACTTTCTATGAGAATATTTTAAAATCGAACTCAGGTTATTACCTTTGCGCAAAATTTGGCAGAAATGAGAATTGACATCATCACTGTTTTACCGGAAATTATTGAAAGTCCGTTTAAACACTCCATTATAAAAAGGGCACAGGAAAAAGGTCTGGCAGAAATTCATATTCATAATTTACGCGATTATTCGGAAGACAAACACCGGCGTGTTGATGACTATTCATTTGGCAAAGGCGCAGGTATGGTAATGGCCATTCAACCCATTGAAAAAGCGATTGAAACCTTAACCGCCGAGCGCGATTATGATGAGATAATTTTCACTACTCCTGACGGAGGAGTTTTTGATCAACAGGAAGCAAATAAACTCTCATTGAAGAAAAACTTAATTATTCTTTGCGGACATTATAAAGGAATTGATCAGCGAATTCGTGACACCTATATTACAAAGGAGATTTCGGTTGGAGATTACGTTCTTACCGGTGGCGAACTTGCCGCCGCAATTATAACCGACGCAGTTGTTCGCTTAATCCCCGGGGTGCTTTCCGACGAAACCTCTGCCCTTACCGATTCTTTTCAGGATCACTTGCTAAGCCCGCCTGTTTATACACGTCCGGCCGAATATAAAGGCATGAAAGTCCCCGAAGTTTTGCGCAGCGGAAACGACAGGCTTGTTGAAGA